>CBDFMX010000002.1:4880000-5451612 GCA_965249805.1 Stigonema sp. | reverse complement strand
TTCGTTATGACGTTGTTTTACATCTTGATTGCACAGATACTCCCGTTGCGGAACCACAATGGTTAGATTGGCAAAGTGAACAACTGAATTTGGAAACAATCGAGAGAATTTTAACGACTCAGCAACCGGAGTTGCTAAGCATTAAAGATATTCCGAACGATCGCCTGACCTCAGAAATGGCGCTGTTAGAAAAAATTGCTCAATTAGATGGTACTGTTACAGACTTAAAAGCGGTAGTTGGGTGACATTGCCAAGATTTACTCAAGGAGAGAATTTGCGGCTGAAACAAGGGCAAGATTACGCAAACCAACCGTTGCAATATCGCACTCCTCTAGTTGATTCAGCGTTATTAGCCGAATGGCGAGATTTTCTGGAAAAAAATCTTCCCGAATATATGATTCCTAATCATTTCACTGTCTTAGAACAACTGCCACTGACACCAAATGGAAAAGTAGACCGCAAAGCTTTACCTGCACACCTATCAGCAGTTTCATCAACAGACATTGAATTGCCCGTAACATCGACAGAAAAATTGCTGGCTCAATTATGGGCGAAGCTGCTTAAATCTGAAGCGATAGCCCGCCAAGATAACTTCTTTAACTTGGGGGGACATTCCCTAATCGCCACCCAACTGTGCGCCCGCATCCGCGACACATTCAAAGTAGAACTGCCACTGCGCTCTGTATTTGAGTACCCCACCCTCAGCGAATTGGCGAATTATCTCGATACCTGCATTTGGGTTAATTCATCCACAGCAGATATGCAACCTTTAAATTCAGACGAAGAGGAAATTGAACTATGACACAAAAAGAGTACGTAGTTTCTTTAATGCTTCGTTTGCAGAACATCGGCGTACGTATTTGGGCTGAAGATGATAAGTTACGGATTCGTACTAGCAAAAATGCCCTCACGAATGTACTTAAGCAGGAAATTCAAACCAACAAGGCAGATATATTAGCATTCTTAAATGCTGCCAAAGCCACAACTGTCATGGCAGAGGCAATTCCCACCTTAAAACCTGATGCCCCGAAACTCCTTTCCTTTGCTCAACAACGCCTCTGGCTGTTAGCACAACTCCAAGGGTCGTCAGCTACTTACAATATGCCGATGGCTTTACAACTGGACGGCAACCTCAATACTGATGCCCTGCGCTCTAGTTTGGCTTATCTGCTTAACCGTCATGCTAGTCTGAGGATGTGTTTTCCAATAGTGGCGGGACAACCTCAAGTTGTTATCCAAAATTTAGACGAAATCGAAGTTCTCACAGTACTAGACTGGCAAAACCTTGATGAACATCCTAACTCCCCAACCGTCCAGCGTTTAATCGATGCTCATGCTCAAGAACCGTTTGACTTAAATACTGGTCCAGTGTTTAAAGCCAAACTGCTACAATTGCAAGAGCAGAAATATGTGTTGCTCATTAACATGCACCATATTATCAGTGATGGTTGGTCAATGGGAGTATTTGTTCGTGAGTTACGGCAAGCTTATACCGCCTTTGCCCAAGGTCAAAACCCAAATCTGCCTCCCCTACCCATTCAATACAGTGACTATGCAAACTGGCAACGAAACTGGTTACAAGGGGAGGTATTAGAAAACCAGATCAACTATTGGAAACATCAACTCAAGAATGCTTCCCCATTACTGGAGTTGCCTACCGATTATCCTCGCCCAGCACAGCAAAGCTACCGAGGCAAACGCTACCTCTACTCTCTCACACCGGAATTAAGCGCTGCCGTTAAAACCTTCAGTCAACAACAAAAGGCAAGCGTGTTTATGACCTTGTTGGCGACTTTAAGTCTTCTGCTTTCTCGTTACAGTCGCCAAAACGATCTGTGTATTGGTTCTCCGATTGCTAACCGCACCCATAGCCAGACGGAAGGGTTAATCGGCTTTTTTGTCAATACCCTTGTGTTGCTAACGAGAATCAAACCTGAGCAAAGTTTTATCGAGTTCCTGCAACAAACTCGCTCCTCTTGTTTAGATGCCTATGCCCATCAAGACATTCCCTTTGAGCTTTTGGTAGAAAAGTTACAACCAGAGCGCAGCATGAGTCATAATCCCTTATTCCAGGTGATGTTCGCACTGGAAAATAATGAAAGTGCTGACCTGAGTTTGCCTGGAGTAGAGGTTGAATGGCTCGATTTAACTTGTCCGTTTGCTAAGTTTGACCTAACACTTCTGGTCATAGAATCTGACAACCAATTAAATTGCTCTTGGGATTACGCTACCGACCTCTTTGATTCGAGTACTATACAAAGAATGGCGGAACAGTTTGAAGTTCTGCTTCAAGGAATTGTGGATAACCCAAACCAACCTATTAGTACTCTGCCTTTGATGACAGCAGATGAACTGCTGCAACTTCAATGTTGGAATCAAACTCAAACCGACTATCCCCAGGATAAAACTCTAGTTGACCTATTTGAAGCTCAAGTTGAAAAAAATCCTCATCATCAAGCTTTGGTTTTTGAATCCCAAAGTCTAACTTACCAGCAACTGAATCAACTCGCAAACCAACTGGCTCATTATCTAATTCAAAATTACCAAATTCAGCCAGATACCTTAATTAGTATCTGTGTCGAACGCTCTATTGAGATGATTATTGGTGTACTCGGTATCCTCAAAGCAGGTGGGGCTTATGTGCCGATTGATCCCAATTATCCCAAACAGCGTATTCAGTTCATGCTAAAAGATTCTGGGACATCGGTGTTGCTGACCCAAAGTTGCCTCCTAGACCAATTACCACTAACTGAACTGGAAAACCCCCCGAAGATCATTTGTTTAGATCGGGAAACTTTTGCCGAAGAGTTAACAGATAATCTCAGTCCTCAAAGTACACCATTAGATTTGGCTTATGCGATCTATACCTCTGGTTCGACAGGAAGACCCAAGGGGGTAATGATTGAGCATCGAGGACTGGTCAATATGACTTTGGCAGTTGACCAAGTTTTGCAAATTCAACCCCAAAGCCGTTTGCTTCAGTTTGCTTCAATCAGCTTCGATGCCTCAATTTGGGAAATTGCTACTGCCCTCGGCGCAGGCGCTTGTTTATATCTTGCTAAAAAAGAAACCTTGTTATCCAGTCAAGACTTAGTGAACTTTTTAGGCGATCGCAAAATTTCCCATGTCACGTTACCTCCTTCAGTCTTATCCCTATTACCCCAAGCGACGTTACCTGATTGGCAAATCGTAGTTACTGCTGGTGAAGCTTGCCCAACAGAATTAGTTACCCGATGGGCAAAAGGACGGCGTTTTTTTAATGCCTACGGTCCGACGGAATCTACGGTTTGTGCAAGTATCGCTCTTTGTGAACCCAACGGCAAAAAACCACCCATCGGTCAACCGTTGCCCAATGTCCGCATCTATATTTTAGATGCTCACAATCAACCGTTACCCCCAGGAATACCAGGGGAATTGTGTATTGCTGGCGTTGGTTTAGCAAGAGGCTATCTCAACAGGACTGAAACTACCGCCCAAAAATTTCTTGAAGTTGAATTGTTCGGTAAAACTGAGCGAATTTACAAAACTGGCGACTTGGCAAAATGGGGGTCTGATGGAAACCTGGAATATCTGGGTCGCATTGACGATCAAATTAAACTAAGGGGCTTTAGAATTGAACTCGGTGAGATTGAATCACTATTATTGCAACATCCATCAGTTAAAGAAGCTGTTGTCACTTTATATAAAACTGAGAGCAACCAGAGTTTAATTGCCTATGTAACGGGAATAACCACTGATTTATCTACCCAATTGAAAAATTACCTCAAATCCCGTCTACCCGATTACATGGTACCTGCTCAGATCGTCGTACTGGATGAGTTACCTTTAACTCCCAATGGCAAAATTGACCGTCTCGCTTTACCTGCTCCCAATGATGGGGTTGAAGGCTTATATGCAGCCCCACGCAACGAAGTTGAAAAACAACTAGCACAGGTATGGTCTGCTGTACTCGAACGTCAAGAAATTGGGATTCATGATAACTTTTTCGACTTAGGCGGTCATTCTTTATTGGCAATGAAATTGCTCAATAATATTCAACAGGTGTTTGGGCAACAACTTTCCTTGAGCAGCTTATTTCAGAACCCTACTATTGCTCAACTGGCACAACAACTCTGTCATACTGAGGTTCAATCCCATCCCGATTTACTGTCACTTCAACATGACGGAGATGCAGCCCCTCTATTTTGTCTTCCTGGCGCAAACGGACACGGCTTCTATTTTCGAGATTTGGCAATCAATTTAGGAAATTCGCAGCCAGTGTATGGACTCGAAACTCCAGGGCGAGACGGTCTTAGCCCACTCCCTAACTCAGTAGCAGCCCATGCAAGTCAACTCCTAACGCTATTACGCCAACAGCAAGCCAAGAGTCCATACATACTAGCAGGATACTCTTCGGGTTGTGCTGTGGCTTTTGAAATGGCTTTCCAACTGGAACAGCAAGGTGAAAAGGTGGGTTTACTGGCTATCTTTGACGCCGGACTGGTTTCTCACCCTGAGTATTTAACTAATAGAGCAGATATTGATTGGATTTGGCAATCGATTCAACGGACTGAAGCCTTAAAGGGAGTTTCTTTAGGTTTGAAATACGATGATTTAGCTGCAGAGCCGGATGACCAAGCCCGTTGGGATCTGGCGTCCGAGTATTTATACCGACATAATATTCTACCGGAACACTCAACCCAATATTTACTCAAAACCAATATGAAAGTGATGAAAGTGCTGACGCGCAATTACGCGAATTATCAGCCTAATCATCGAATTTCTGCCCCCATTGTTTTATTCCGCGCTCAAGAAGTTCATGATATTGTTTTACAAGAACTCCAAGCTATTTCCGATTACGCTCTACCGGATTGGGGATGGCAAGCTTATACTCAAAAGCCTGTTAAGGTGATATCTGTACCTGGTAACCACGGTCGAATGCTTTATGAACCCAATGTAAAAATATTAGCCACAGAATTACAGGTGGCGATGGTAGACGCTATTTTACAGCCAATAAAGTGTTAGAGTTATGGGAAAATGGTGTCTTTGAATAATCCATCAGTCAGCTTCAAGAGCCTAAACTAATTTTTAAGATATGCAATCTACAACTTTTGTTGATAAAACCTCAACGACTGATTCTTCTCCGGGTTCTAATCAATTTTGGGAAAATGTCAGAGCGATCGCCGGACCTTACTGGTATCCAACAGAGGCAGAAGGAAGAGCATTTTCAGATGTGATTCGTTCATGGGTAATGCTGATTCTCCTGATATTATTAATTATCGCATTCGTGGGAGTAACTGCCTTTAATAGCTTCGTTAGTCGTTATTTGCTCGATGTTATTATAGAAAAAGATTTTACTAAATTTGTTGATACGTTATTGGTTTACGGTGCTGCCCTTGCGAGTGTTACGCTCTTAGTAGGATTTTCTAAATTTGTTAGAAAACAAATCGCTCTTGATTGGTATCAATGGCTAAATAATCAGATTTTATCAAAATATTTGAGCAATCGTGCTTATTATAAAATCAACTTTAAATCCGATGTTGATAATCCAGATCAACGAATATCCCAAGAAATCGCACCACTTACCAAAAATGCTCTCAGTTTTTCGGCTACTTTCCTAGAAAAAGTGCTGGAAATGGCAACTTTTTTAATAATTCTTTGGTCTCTTTCCCAATTTGTTGCAGTTGTATTGGTTGCTTATACCATAATAGGCAATTTAATTGCTGTTTACTTGGCTCAAGAATTGAATAAGATTAATCAAGAGGAACTCGAATTTGAAGCAGACTATACTTACAGTCTGACTCATATTCGTAATCATGCTGAATCAATAGCTTTTTTTCAGGGGGAAAAACAAGAATTAAATATAATTCAGCGAAGATTTATTCATATTATTCAAAGTACTAAACGTAGGATTAATTGGGAGAGAAATCAGGATATTTTTAGCAGGGGATATCAGTCGGTTATCCAAATATTTCCATTTATAGTACTCGGTCCTTTATATATTAGAGATGAAATTGATTTTGGAGAACTTAGCCAAGCCAGTTTAGCTTGTAATCTGTTTGCCGGTGCTATGGCAGAATTAATCAGAGAATTTGCAACTTCAGGACGATTTTCCAGTTATGTTGAGCGTTTATCTGAGTTGTCTGGTGCGTTGTCAGCTGTTACGAAACAGCCAGAGAACGTGAGTACCATCAAAACGATAGAAGAAAACCGTCTGGCTTTTGAGAATGTCACCTTACAAACGCCAAACTATGAACAGGTAATCGTCGAAGACTTATCACTATCTGTTCAACCAGGAGAAGGTTTATTGATTGTTGGTCCCAGTGGTCGAGGTAAAAGTTCTCTATTGAGAGCGATCGCTGGTTTGTGGAATGCGGGAACGGGTCGTCTGGTGCGACCGCCGCTAGAATCCGTCTTATTTTTGCCCCAACGTCCTTATATAATTTTAGGAACTTTACGCGAACAGTTACTCTATCCTCATACAACTCGTCAAATGAGCGTTCAAGAACTCGAATTCGTTTTGCAACAAGTCAACCTGCAAAACTTGCTGACTCGAATCGATGGCTTTGATACAGAAGTCCCTTGGGAGAATATTTTATCGTTAGGAGAACAACAACGCTTGGCTTTTGCACGATTATTAATCACTCATCCCAGCTTTACTATTTTAGATGAAGCAACCAGTGCTTTGGATTTGACAAATGAAGGCAATTTATATCAACAATTGCAATTAACGAAAACAACTTTTATCAGTGTTGGACATCGAGAGAGTTTGTTTAATTATCATCAATGGGTTTTGGAACTTTCACAGGATTCCAGTTGGCAACTTGTGACAGTGCAGGATTACCGCCTTCAAAAAGCTAAAGAAATTATTACTAATCCTCCCGAACACCCTCAAATTACAATAGATTCACCATAGAATCAATCCCTAAGTCAACCAGAAACAAGCACAATTTCGGAGCTTTCTCATTAGGAAATGTAAAGATTAACAGGTGCTTCCATTACCTGCATCAGAAGCAAGGCAAGCCAGGGCAAGTCCATCACAACTCAGGACGGTATCTATCGCTATAAGCAGTGGAACAGAATTAATTACACAATGTCCGAAGCGAATGCAGCGAAGCGGAATGAAGCAATCCCAGCCCTTGCGATTGCTTCGCTTCGCTCGCAATGACTGTAAATATTTTTGTCCATCTACTTAACAAAGACCATAAGGTGTTGAAATGGGTCATAGTTTAGGGTAGTGTTGCAAAAACTATTCGCAATTTGTTATTCGTAAAACTGGTGGTAATAATCTTAAATGGCAAGCTTATAAATGAACTCCAAATTTTGGCAACAGAACCTTTTTTAGAATCAGGTACATGCTTACTAAACAGCAAAGACAACTAGTTACTTATAAAAAGATTACGATTTATGAACGAACCTACAAATTACCTGTTCTAAAAAACACAAGTTTAAAAGCTGTTCAAAAAAAAATTAAAGAACGTCGAAGATTAATTAAAGAAGGCGTTAAGCATCATCAGTTTTGGGGAATAATTAAGCGTAAAGAAGAAATTAGTCAGAGCAAAATTTTTCAAGAAAGCCAATTACTAATAAAAGATTACACTCACCTGATTAATTTTATAGAAAATTATAAGGATAGTTATCAAAACTTTTTGCAGAAGCTGACTGATGATTTTAAAATTTTGTTTACACAAAAATATCTTGAACTAAAAAGCTTAGAAGATGAAAGAAAAAAACTAGAGATTAAAAATAATGAAAATCAAAAAATACTCGATGAATTAAAATGGGAAAAACAAGAAAACTTTAAAGCACTTTTACTATTAAGCAATGCTTGTTTTTTAATGTTAGAAAAAATAAAATTGCTTAGGGAAGGACTTAAAACGCTGGCAGAAGATACCAAAAATCAAAAGCAAATTGTCCAGCAAGTAGCTAAAGATTGGGAAGTCTATCAACAAATTTACGAATATCAAAGAAAAGCCCAGAAACTTCGTCAAGAAATAGTAGAAATAGCCGAGACTGCAATTAATTTTGAAAATTATTTACAAGATTACTTTAGTCCCTTTCAATCGTTAATAGATGAAGTAGTAAAAGTAGATGAGGATTTTTACTCAACTGTCGGAGAAATTAAAAATTTAGCGGATAATATTTTCAAGTCTCAGTCGAATTTATTGATTCCCAAAGAAACTGACGGGATTTCTGAAACTTTTCTAGATTTTATGGTATCAAGTTATGAAAAGAAAGAAAGATTAAAAGATGCTTTGATTCAATCTCAATTCTTAGATTGGCAAATCCATAATTTTGACTTAGCCAATAATCCCTTTTCTTTAGACAAAGAGATTGACTCAATATCTAACTATATCTCCAAGCAACTTGTCGAGCAAAGAAAAGAGATAGGGATAGCAGAAACAAATTTTGTCTCTATAAAGCCTCTCCCTGCTGTTCAAGAACCTGGATTGATCAGACTGACTAATGAAGATGCACATAAAAAAGAAGCTAAAAATAAAAATAAAATTGATTATACCAAACTGCGGCAGATCCTTGCCCAGCATAAGTGGAAAGAAGCTGACATTGAAACCACTAAATTAATGCTAAAAGTCATAGGTAAGAGTTATTGGAATGAAGTTTATCAGGAAGATATTGATCACTTTTCTTGTAAAGACCTCCAAACCATTGATCAACTGTGGTTAGAATACAGTCATGGTTATTTCGGCTTCAGTGTTCAGCAAAGTATTTGGAGCGAAATGGGTGCTCAAGTAGACTATGAAACAGAAAAGAGACTCGGCGATCGCCTTGGTTGGCGAAAAGAGGGAAATTGGTTAGACTACGATCAACTAACTTTTGAATTGTCCCCTACGACACCCATGGGACACCTACCAGTCAAATGGTTACACTATGACCAACATACTTTTGACTTATCTCCATCATCTGCTGAACACCTTTCAATGGGAGCGTGGCGGGTGGGGTCTTGGTTAGTTTGGCAGATGCACTTATTCTTTGAGCGTACAAAAATTTGTAACGGAATCACATGAGTTAATCGCACATTTCTTAATAACAGAGAAAAGTAGAGCCAAAGCTAATTAGAGAGGATGTTGTTCAAGTCTAGAATATAGCCTGTAAGTACTAAAATACTTTAATGATTTTGGAGGTAAACATGAATAATAGTAATCTTTCTGATATAGAAATAGAAAATTTACTTTTTGGAAAATGGCGTTTTGATACGTCTTGGGAAAAAATTTCTATTACATTGAAAGATGACATGACCTATGAGCAAACCAAAATTCAAACATTCATTTTATCTAAACCTAGGGAAATTCTAACAGGTAATAAATTTCTTGGTGTATGGTACGTAAGTGAAAGAAAATTGTGTTTAAATCTTAAAAGCGCTCCGAAATCATTTTTCAATTTTCATATCCCGCTATTATTTAGGGTTTCTATTGCAGATATAGTGGCTAATTTCGGTTCTTTGTTTATAACAGAAAAGTATGAAGTAATTAAAATTAATAGTTCTAATTTTCTAATAATGGATGTAGATAAATCAGTTATTGTTGGCACAAAAATTAACTAATACCTGAAAAGTAGTAGAGCTTGTAAAATCGCGAGTGCCATCACTTGCGCGTCGGTCCCACCCTGCTGGATCTGGAATTTGAGCGCTTCGGGCAATACTACTGCCTGTCGCGTCGTTAAGAAACGGGGTAACCTCCGCGTTGTGATTGAAGCGTGAGCGGTGAGTCCAGCGTGCATGAGGCGGGTTTCCCGCCGTAGGCGACTGGCGTTAGCGTTAGCGAAGCGATCTTCTCCCAAGGGGAGACGCTGCGCGAACGAGGAACGAGCGTCACCCGAAGGGGACGGCTTGTCTTGGCTTCCAAAAACTTTTTAGTTTACTGGTTATGCAATACTACCACCACTTCCCAATCGGCTTGATAAACTGGGACTATTGCTAGTTCAAGTCGCTGATCAGAAACAGTCCCCATGAATCTCCTAATTCCCGATGATATCCTAAGTGCTAGTGAAATGTCTGAAGCAGACCTAAAGCTGGAAATTTCCATCATTCTTTACAAGCGCGAGAAAATCAGTGCAGGCAAAGCCTGCGAGTGGTTGGGACTCAACCTAATTGAGTTTCGACGGGCGTTGGGTCAGCGAGGACTGACGATTAACTACAATGTAGAAGACTTTCAGTCAGACTTGGAAACCCTACGTTCCCTTGGCAAAGTATGACTGTCGTCAGCAATACTTCCCCCATCACTAACTTGGCAGGAATTGGACAACTTGACCTTCTTCATCAACTCTATGGCATCGTTACCATTCCTCAAGCTGTGTATAAAGAAATGGTGGGACTTAGCACAACTGTACCGGGAACACTTGAAGTTCAAACCCTTCCGTGGATCACAGCACAACCCGTAACAGATTTGAATCAGGTAGAAACTCTTCGGGCTATTTTAGATCAAGGTGAAGCCGAAGCTATTATATTGGCAATGGAACTTAATGCAAAACTCTTAATCATTGACGAAAGACCAGGCAGAGCGATCGCAAGAGATTATGGTCTCAATATTACTGGCGTGTTAGGAGTGCTACTGGAAGCTAAACGTCAAGGGGTGATAGTTGCTGTTAAACCCTTGATGGATCAGTTAATTAATCAGGTAGAGTTTTGGGTAGATAGACAACTCTACAAAACAGTTCTACAAGCTGCTAGTGAGAACTAATCGGTTGTTTCAAAGGGTGTGGGGGGTAGGGTGTAGGGAGACTCTACCCACGCGGCGCATACGTGGGATTGGAACAAGGATACCGTATGGGGAACCCGTCCAACGGACTGCGTCACTGCGGTCTTGATTGGACATATTTTTTTCTTGGTGGGCAGCACGAACACCCCTGTTCGCGCAGCGTCTCCCTAGGAGAAGGATTTTTCAAAGGTTCCTACACCCCATTTTCGTAAAAATTAGTCACAAATTTAGTCACAATATTGAATTTACAAATGAAATACCTTGTAAATGAAGGGTTGTACAATCTTGTTGCGGTCTGCAAAACCTCCACCCCCAGTTCAAATCTGGGTGCCGCCTTTGAATAAATATAACCCAATCAGCCTCTACGACTATGTTGTAGAGGCTTTGAGTGTACTGTCACGACTAGACAAGGCTTGCTAAGGACTTCCAGAAAATGACAATCTAGTACACGACGGCGGAAATAAAGCTACCATTCAGAATTGCTAGAAAGCCTGCAACGCAAGCTTTTAGATTGCTTCGCACAGCGAACAACGCTTATATTGACGGAGACGCTTCTCTTCGAGACGCTTCGCGAACGCGAACGCGAACGCGAACGCGATTTTTAATTTTTAATTCCGCTACGCGGTACTAGGGTGTTTGAGATTGAACGAGGAGCAACGGCGGATAATGTTCCAGGTAATTTTGGTAAACTGCATTGTTGACGTGTCCGAGAGCATCCATCTCATCGTGCCGAACCCGCAGGAGTGTCTTGAATGGTTGCATGGGTGGTAGGAGTTATAAGTACTGCGTTAAGAATTTTCTCAAAATCGTGGAATTTAAGAGTGTAAACGCTTATGCGTGGGAGAATAAAATTTAATGACAGCAAATCTCTTTTTGTAAATTTTTGTTTTCTTTAGGGAACGCGTTTAGAATCACAGATTTAGTCGGTTGTTGGTTGTTGGTTGTTGGTTGTTGGTTGTTAGTTGTTAGTTGTTAGTTGTTGGTTGTCAGTTGTCAGTTGTCAAAAATCTTACTAACTACTAACCACTAACTACTAACCACTAACCACTAACGACTAACCACTAACTACTAACCACTAACTACTAATTTATTATTCCTGAGGAATGAGTAATCACTCATACTTCCTAGGCATGAATTTAGCTTGACTGAGTGCATCGATTAATGGCGTCTGGTAAAAGACTTACTAAAATATCGGAGGGTGTAAAATGGCAAACCGCAATAATTTCATCACCAATTTCTGGCAAAACGTACAACAAAATTCAGTTAGTTGGGGATCGTTAGCACTTTGGATCTTTGGGTTAGTTGTACTATTAGTTATGGTTACGAACTTTGCTAACACCTAGAACTCCTTGATAGTCAATAGTCCAGAGTCCAAAGGTTGTTGACTATTGACTATTGACCAAATCCCTTAGCTTGCTGACGCAACCATTAACTCAGAATCAATTTCTGATGGCGCACCATCTTGTACGAGGGAAGGCGTAGTGTCTTTGCGTTGCAACATACTGCCTGCAAATGCCATCAAAGCATTTACCTTGCGGGTGCGCCACTCATCCACTAGTTTCTGCACTTGAGTTGCAGACATCATCCGCATCATTGCTTCATAGAGATATGCAGCATGACCAGTTTCATCCTTGGCGATGTTCAACATTCCTAACTTCAGGTTGCGGGCAGTTGGATCATCTTTAGGTAACACATTTGCCATCCGGGCAAAGTCAGTGCTTGCATCTAGCTCTAAAATGTAAGTGCTAGCCATAAATGTATCCCAGCCAATGGTAGCAGGTTTTAGCTGGTCTTGGGAGTAGCCTTCGTAGTAAATTGCAAAGAAGGGACTGCGCCGTTGTTTTGATTTATTTTCCTCTGTGTTTTTCGGCAAACTTTTGAAGTCTATAACTCTTTTATTGAGCTGTTTTAAGGCATGAGCAAAAATTTGACCATGCCTTGTTTCATCTGCAGCATGTTTTGTCAGTCTTTCTGCAAGCCAAGTATCGCCTTCTGCTGCGGCGCGATCGCTAAGTGCTTGCAGAAAAGGAACCGAACCAGACTCTGCTAACTGGAAACCTGCGAGGATGTTGGGGCGAGTTTTGGGATCGCGGATTTGAGCGGCAGAGTAATACGCAATAGCACCAGAAGCTGCTAGGTGCTTGACGTAAGTCAAAAAGTTCATCAGAGATTCCCGGTGACTGTGAGGAGTTTACATTTCTTATACTAATGATAATTTTTGCTTTGGTTTGCTGGATCTGATACAGTTTCTCGTTCCCTAGCAAAGCCAGGAAATCCTATCCGTAATGGTTAGTATCACGTTATACCTATTTTTTTTGGCTGTGACGAAGTGGTAGGGTGTCGTACTGTGACAATAGCCGTTAATCGCTCATATTCCCGGTTTCTCACACTGGCGCAAGAACCGTTCGCCCCTACATCATTTCGGGAGATGTCTATTATTAACGTCAGCTTACGCCGATACCTGAATCTTGTCACTACCCGCCAAACCAAAAGCGGCGTGAATAACTTGCAAAGCCTTAACACCTTGGTCTTGCGCCACCACACAGCTAATTTTAATTTCTGAGGTGGCAATCATTTGAATATTAATTTGGGATTTGGCTAACGCCTCAAACATTTTAGCTGCAACGCCTGGTTGTCCTACCATGCCTGCACCAACAATACTTACCTTGGCGATCGCCGCCTCCAAAACAACTTCACCCCAGCCAAAGAAAGCTGCTGCAAGTTCCAGCATTTTATGAGCAGCTTCTGCATCCATTTGTGCCACAGTGAAGGCAATATCCCGTCTGGGAATATTATCAATCACCCGACAGCGCTGAGATTGGATAATCATGTCAACACTAATGTTGTGCTGCGCCAACAGTCCAAATAATGAAGCCGCCGTTCCAGGACGATCTGGTACTTGACGAATTGCCAGACGCGCTTGATTCATATCTAGGGCGACGCCACGGACAGGGGAAGCAACGGTATTGAGCGCGGATATAGCGGATGCTTTATCTGTTATTCCTAGCGTTAACTTATCCGTTACATCCGTTATGTCATCCGTTGCCTCTTCGATCTCAAAGGCTTGACGGAGTGCAGTAACAGCGCGATCGCAATCTAGTGCATCAATCACGCAACTCACTTTTACTTCACTAGTGGAAATCATCTGAATATTCACAAAAGCTTCGGCGAGGGTGGCGAACATTTTAGCAGCAACTCCAGGTCGCCCGATCATTCCCGCGCCGACAATGCTGACTTTGGCGATATTTTGCTTTACCATCACCTCAGCCTCTCCCGTTCCGGCTTCTTTTTGAGAACGTAGAACGGGGGAGATCGCAGCTGCTACGGCTTCCGCCCGGTTTAAAATTGCGGACATTACTGTAAAGGCAATATCGTTCGTATTACCTTCATGAATCGACTGAATAATCAAATCTATATCTACATCTTGGCGGGCAATTTCCCCAAATAATTGCGCCGCGACCCCTGGGAAGTCTGGTACTCGCAACAGTGCTACCTTTGCTTGGTCAGTGTCGAATTCTACATGATCGACTGGACGGGCAATTTCTAGATTAATGAGCGATCGCGGTTGTGGTCGGGGTGAAATTACCCGAGTCCCTGGATCATCTGTCCAGCTAGAGCGTACTATCAATGGAACGCCGTAGTTTCGAGCAATTTCCACGGCGCGGGGATGCAGTACTTTTGCACCCAGGCTGGCAAGTTCTAGCATTTCATCGCTGGTGATTTCATCCATCAGCTGAGCATCTAAAACCAAACGGGGATCTGTAGTGAGAATCCCTGGCACATCGGTATAAATTTCACAATAATTTGCTTTTAAAGCCGCTGCTAGAGCCACCCCTGAAGTGTCACTCCCACCACGTCCTAAGGTAGTGATTTCCAATTCCTCAATGCTGGTGATGCCTTGAAAACCTGCTACTACAACGACTTTGTCCTGATTAAGATGGCGAAGGATGCGATCTGTTGCAATATGCAAAATCCGAGCGCGGGTGTGTTCGGCTTCAGTCACAATTCCTACTTGAGCAGCTGTGAGGGAAATTGCTGGTTGTTCCAACTCTTGCAATGCCATACTGAGTAAAGCAATAGAAACTTGCTCACCAGTGGAAAGCAGCATATCCAGTTCCCGGCGGTTAGGATTTTTAGAAATTTCCTGCGCTAATTTAACAAGTCCATCAGTGGTTTTACCCATTGCTGAAAGCACCACTACAACGGAATTCCCTGCTTTAACAGTTTTGTAGACACGCTGTGCAACAGCTTGAATCCGCTCTACTGAACCAACAGAGCTACCACCGTATTTCTGAACTATAAGCGCCATAAATGTTTATTTAATCAAATTGTGGTAGAGAAATCAACACCCGCACTGGATAAAGAAGCCCTAGTTTCTTTCATTTCAATCCCTAATAAGGATTTATACCGAACCACGGGTGTGCGATCTGGTTAAGATCCTGATAATTATCTAACAGATTATACACTGTCAGAATCAGCTAAGCTGCAGAAGCTGCGCTTCACTTTTTTTTAATGATGTTTCTCGTACCATGTCTAATTTCGTAGATTAAGAGTAAGCTTGCTGCTACTAGCAGCGACAACAAATCGTAAATTGCTCGATAGGCGAGTGTTGAACCTAAAACTGAGTAAGCCGGAATTTTTGCCGAAAGAAAATGCAAAACTACAATTTCAAAGACTCCTAACCCAGCAGGGACATTGCTCACAACACCTGCGAACATCGCCAGTGAGTAAATTCCCAAACAGTCTAGATAGGATACGGATGTATTCACGGGAAGCAGGATATAAAGAACCGCCGCAGCTATCATCCAGTCAAAGCTAGAAACTGCTATTTGAGCGAGACAGATCTTGAAAGAAGGAAATCGAAACTCGTGAGAACGGATCCTTAAAGGTTCTTTAATAAAAAGACTTCCCAACAAATAGGCAGCAATCAATAGTAGAAAAACCACGCCGAGGGGACGCGCGGTTGCGAAAGGCAAATGTAGTTGGGTGGGAATTGTTAGAGGATTGGCAATAAATATTACCCCTGCAACGGCAAATACACCTAACCAAAAAGTTAAATTCGCAAAAGCAATGACTTGAGCAATTGAGACAGCTGATACTCCCCAACTCGAATAGAAACGATAGCGGATAGCACTGCCAGTAAGCAAGGCAAAACCGATCGTGTTGCCCAATACAGAACTAATGAAGCCAGTCAAAGCTACTTTTTTCCAGGCAAGAGGGCGACCAATATAACTAAAGCCTAATAGATCGTACCAGATCATCACTAGATAGCCCAAGGCAGTCAACCAAATTGATAAACTTAAGCGACGAGTGGGAATTGCTGCTAGAGAGTTAAACACATCACGGTAGTTATACCCACGCAATTCATGGGCGATCGCCCATAGGGAAAGTGCCAGAAGCAGCAACCCAAACAAAGAGCTAAAGTCGAGCCGGAGCTTTTTGAGCATACAGGTAGATGAGGGGGAGTAGGGGGGAGGGGGGAGAATAATAACTCCTGTACAGACGCGAGGAACATCGCGTCTCTCCTATTGACTAGGGAATGGTTATTGCTGTAGCGATGCACAGAGCGCGTTCGTAGCGTGGTTCCGCCGAATACTGCCTACTGTTTATCTTTAGTTTATAAACAACCTATAATCCGCTCTTTTATCCTCACAACGCATTGTTTTTAACATTTCTATTATAGAAACATCATTGTTGTTAGAGGATATACAAATAAGGGATGTTAGAGGGCAGTTAAAGTTCGGTGTTAATAAAACTTACTACTATTACGCTAACAGTAATCGCTACATCATTTCATATTGAATTATGAGTATTTGCCACCAACAGCGGTCCTCAACAAGGAAATATGTGTCTAGTTGGCGTCATTAATCCTACTGACCTTCACCCTCACCATCTTCCGATAGATAATTCACAGGTCGGGGTTTTTTCTTTTCTTGTAGAAACGTGGCTTTGCTTTTGCTCGGTCGGCAAATTTCACAATATAATGGTCGAAGTGTAGCATATGATTCGCGTACAGTTGGTTGGTTACATTGCTTGCAGATGAATTTGTAAGTGCGAGTGTGAATCAAGCGTTTGTGCGCTCTGACCGTATATTCTTTAACTTGAACCTGTTTCGACGCCATTGGACAATCAATCTCTGTTACGTTGATATTTGATGATATTACTTTTAGCAAAGTCATGCTTATGGATATAGACCGATTTATCTCCTGTCTGTTTGAAGCTCGAGACTATTACCAGAACACCCTTGACCATACTCTGTCCCAGCTTGAACACATCAATGCGCTGCTTGAGGGTTTGGGATCGGAGCATCCCCTCAATACTACTTCAAACTTAAGACTGAACATCGATACACACCCATTAGGCGAGAGTCCAGAAGAACTGTCACAGCCCGAGCCAAATGGTGTTGTGAGTAACTTGCACGGAACGACAGATGAGGAGGAATCAAATCAAAGCTTAAAAGAAGCTGGAATTGAACTCAATCAGGTAAAGGAAACTATTGCACCCGCCTCACCAGAAGAAACGACGACTACTTTATCACAAAATTCTTCGATTGAGGATGCAAAATCAACTGCTGACTTTAGTACATCCAAAGTATTAGATGCAACAGAAAAAGAAAGCGGAAACGGCTATACATCCCAAAACAGTCTTGTTGAGTCCAATACTAAATCTGAAACCAACCAGAAATTTACTCAACAACAATCAAAAGCCTTAGAACCAAACAAACTCAAGGGAGCGATTAACAATAGAAATAAGCGACTTCCGCAACGCACTCGTCCAATTAACATCCCCTTCGTCCCCAATTTAGTAGGGATGAAACTAGGAGATGCTATTCTCACTGTCCTCAAAGAAAGTCCTGATTCGGTTTATCAGACCGATTATATCGTCCGTTCGGTATATGGTGAATTAGAAGGTAATCTCCTCAGAACTGCTAAAGATCGCGTGACTAAAGAATTGTCTAGGGGATATAAAATGGGGCGCTGGTATCGTCTAGCTGATACACCTGGATATTATACAGTCAGCAAACAATAGACGATTGGCAAGTTGAACGCACTATGTGCGCGTATGGAGAAAAACCATAAAAAATTATGAATGCTGAATTATGACTTATAAAAATTTTCATAATTCATAATTCATAATTCAGAAGTAATAGCATGCGCTCTGGGTGCGTTAATAAGGCGATCGCTCAAACATGGCTAATTTCCATCCTGAACAGGGATTAATACAGGAGAATTATTGGTTACACAATACACTTTTACCCAATCTATTTGTATTTTCCGGATAATCTTTAATGAACCACTTTCAACATAAAATTCTGCTACTGTTTTCGGTGATCACCCTGTTTGGCTGTAATTACTCCCAAGATGTACAAGCATCGGGCCAAGAAACGCCATCCCTCCTACCGCCACAGCCGAGTGCTAGTGCCTTGGCTATCCCCTTAACCTATAAAATAGAAACCTACAATAGCCGAGTTATGGGGGAAATCCGCACTTATGGCGTTTCTTTACCTCCTGGCTATGTGGAAAATCCAACTCAGCGCTATCCTGTGATTTTTCTCCTTCACGGTGGACACGGCAATCCAGAAGACTGGTTTGCAAAAAAGGGAGCCGCACTAAAGACCCTACAAAAACTGTATACCGCAGGCAAGCTCGTACCCAGTATTGTTATTACACCAGACGGCAACGATAAACGTGGTTCTAGTGCCCGTTGGGATCCCCAATATATTGATGGTCCTCATGGTCAAGTTTCCACAGCGGTTGGAGATGAACTAGTGAAAGTCGTCAAAGACCGCTATCGTACACTACCCAACCCAGATTTTTGGGCAATGGGTGGGCTATCTTCCGGTGGCTGGGGTGCAATGAATGTAGGATTACATAACTTGAATAACTTTTCAATTTTATTTAGTCATAGTGGTTACTTTAAAGATAAGAGCGGTCCCCAAAATAGCCCGATCGCCTATATTAAGACTATCCCCGATCAAGAGCAAAAACGGTTGCGGATATATCTAGATTCAGGTAAATTCGATATCGAAGAACTTGAAGAAGCCCGAAAGTTTTCTCAAGTGCTAGAGAAATTGCGAATTTATAATATGTTTCGGCAGTATCCTGGAAGTCACACTTGGAATTACTGGCGCGAACATCTATCAGATTCTTTAACATTTGTGGGGGAGCAATTTAAAATAGCGCAGATAGGACATATGACGGAAAATGTAGGCTTGAATCCGCCTAAAAATCATCACAATCCTTAGCATTTTCTGAGTTAACAGTATTCAGGATTCAGTAAATTGTTAACTGATTACTGTTAATTCACTAGCATAAATAAACCACAGTGTTGACACCACATGACAAAAACTCCTCTGACTCATGCTCCAATATCCTTCAGTTAAGGCGTTGATCTTCCAACCCCCCAAGGATCGGGGAGCCAGCGCTCAATATACGGGTTTCCTTCCGGAAGCTACTGGTGAGTCTAGGAAAGTGCAGCTTGTTTCCCGCCTTAGGGAACTGCTGAACGAGGCGTCGCGTCACCCGTAAGGGCGGGGGTAGTGGGGGGATCTTCTAGGACTTAACACTGCTAACTGAACTGTATTGCCCCATGCCCCACTCACTATTCCCTATTTTCAAGTTAAATTTAGTTTAACTGTTGTTTAAAATACAACAATTCTTGTCTGGTACAGACGACGGCTGAAACTATTTCCACAAGCATCTTAAATATTCGCTATCCTAGTTATGAATTATGAGTCTTCATTCAAAATTTAAAACTCAATGCTCAAAACTCAAAACTTTTAAATAATAATGATGTATGGGCAGGTTTAACAATATATCATGCCTGCTGAAACTTTAAAGGGTTAAGCCTGCCCCTACTAATGGTTAATGACTAATGTCTAATGACTTAAGAACCCGGATTGGACTTTGGAGTGCAGCAATTCTGACAGCTTTAGTCGGCGTTGTGAACCTGGTGTCATCGGTGACACCAAACTTGTACGGGCGAGGTCACTGGTTAAAGCAATTTTTACCATTTGACATTCGTGCAAGCGGTCATATATTTGCAGCACTGACTGGGTTTGTTCTGCTGACACTTGCCACTAACTTATTGCGCCGGAAACGAGTTGCCTGGTTGCTTACCGTTAGCTTGTTGACGATTTCTATTTTCAGCCACTTACTGAAGGGACTGGATTATGAAGAAAGTCTTCTCAGTGGAGTACTGCTGGTGCAATTACTCCTAATGCGCCATGTGTTTACAGCAAGATCTGACCGTCCTTCGATTGCTGCCGGAGTTCGAGCATTGATTGGTGCTTTGCTCTTTACCTTAGCATACGGAACTGTCGGATTTTACTTGTTAGACGGGAAATTTTCGGAGAATTTTAATTGGGGTGACGCCGTAGCTCAAACTATGGCAATGTTCTTTACAGCAGATAATGCGGGACTGCGACCAAGGAGCAGATTTGGAGAATTTTTCGCCAATTCTATCTATATTATTGCAGCAAGTACCTTAACTTATGCGCTGCTGATGCTGTTGAAGCCAGTGTTTATACGTAATCCGGCTTCCGCCTACGAGCGACAACAAGCAAGGGAAATTGTCGAACATTATGGACGCTCTTCTTTAGCAGCATTTACATTATTAAGTGATAAAAGTTACTTTTTTAGCCCCAGTGGACGCAGCGTCATTGCTTATGTCCCTAAAGGACGGGGTGCGATCGCCTTAGGTGACCCCATTGGACCAATTGAAGACCGTAAAGAGGTAATTTTTAGCTTTCAGCAGTTCTGCCAACGCAATGACTGGTATCCTGCTTTTTACCAAACTTTGCCGGATGATCTAGACCTCTATCGTGCATTGGGGTTTAAGGTGATTAAGATTGGGGTAGAAGGGATCGTAGACCTTCAAACCTTTACCTTACAAGGAAAAGCAGGCAAAAACCTCAGAACACCACTGAATCGCATGACTAAAATGGGGTACGAGGTCAAGTTTTACCAACCCCCAATCGCTGATGATTTGTTGCGCCGCTTGAAGCCTGTCAGCGATGAATGGCTGCAAATGGTGCAAGGTTCAGAAAAACAGTTTTCTTTAGGTTGGTTTGACGAAGCTTATCTACGGGAGTCGTCCATGGCTGTGGTACACTCCCCCCAAGGTGAAATCGTCGCCTTTGCCAACCTTTTGCCAGAGTACCAGCTCAACGAAATTACTAACGACATGATGCGCTACCGTCGTGCGATTGAGAATGGGATGATGGATTTTTTATTTATTTCGATGTTCCAGCACTGCAAAGAAAGAGGCTACGATAGCTTTAATATCGGTCTTTCTGTGCTTACAGGAGTTGGTGACACTGAAGAGTCACGCCGTTTGGAAAAGGTATTGCGCTATCTTCACCAGCATTTGAGTCGGTTCTACAACTTTCAGGGCTTGCATGCCTACAAAGAGAAGTTTCACCCACGTTGGGAACCACGCTATATGGTTTACCCCAGTTTAACAGCTTTACCCGATGTGGTTGTAGCATTGGTGCGGGCAGATTCAGGCGATCGCCTCCTCGATTATTTCCGACCTGGAGGCTAATTGAGGAGTATTGTTAATTGTTGATTGTTGATTGTTGATTGTTGATTTTTTTACTAACAACAATCAACAATCAACTCATCTTCTTACTCAGAGTCCTTGTTGTACCCAGTTGCATCAGACTATAGGCTTGCAGATCGCCAGTCGAATTCTCATTCCTACTGCTACTAGGCGATCGCCTCCGGTGTAAAAACTCCGGTGTTCCTCCTCGGTTAGGCAGCGAAGCGAAGCAATCCGCTTGCGGTTTCGAGCGTTTTACATTTTGTACTTGCGCTTGTTTATTTGTGCCTACCTACTTATAGCATTCCTAAATGATTCGTGAAAGCAGAGAAACCCGGTTTCTAAAACAATACCTTCGCCAATTTCTGTTTAGCCCCACAGGCTATAAGCCTGAGGCTACACGTACAAAGCCCACCAACGCGAGTCTGGAATCCTTACAGACTCGCGTTGGTGGGCTTTGTTTGTATAGCCCCACTCTTCTAGAGTGAGGGTAATAAGAGCGAAGGTATTGTAAAAGAAACCGGGTTTCTGAGGCTTGAGATTTTCACAAATGATTTAGAAATGCTATATTCACTAAACTTGCCAGAATAACTTATACAATCAGTAAGAAAGACTATTGACGCAGCTTGGACAATTCACATGGTAAACACATCTAATGTTAAAGTCACGATTTCCCTGTCAGGAACCGATTTAGATGACCAGGAATTGGCAGCAGAAGTGGAGAATTTGCTACCACAGATTAGAGAGGTAGATGGGGTAAAAGAAGCAGATTTAGTGGCAGTTGAAGAAGCCCCACGGGGTTCAAAGGCTCTGGGGGGTTTCTTGGTAGGGATGTTAAAGGCAGTGGTTGATCCAGCTAATTTTAAGGCTTTATTTGGGTTTCTGAGCGATCGCTTCTCTGGAAAAACTATAGAACTGCAAGTCGAGGCAAATGGTAAGAAGCTCAAAGTAAAAGCCAGTAACAAAGCAGAATTTGAATTAGCTATACAGAAAGCACAGGATTTTATCAAAGCATCGGTGGTCTAGCGTGGCGAAGATAGCACTGTTGATTGGGGTTAGTGAGTATCAGTCTGGGTTAAACCCGCTACCATCTGCTGTCAAAGATGTCGAGGCGATGCAGCGAGTACTGGTAAACCCAGAAATGGGGGGTTTTGACAAGAGATCGCGGTGCTAAAAAACCCCGCACCACAGGAGATCGCCATCTACAACCTGTTTGCCGATCGGCAGAAGGATGACCGCCCTTCGGTTCGTCAAAAGTCACTCATTCAAAAGTCAAAAGTACAAAAAAGGTACAAGCCCCTAGATTGCCGCGCTTCGCTCGCAACGCTGCGCGATTTATTTATGGAAAATGAAAAATATGTATTTCGAGAGGAGTGCAATCAAGTTATACTACGTCCTTATTACAAGCCCAGACCACCACGCATAGCGAATGGCGCTTCGCGATTTATTTATGGGGTTCTTACTTTTGACTTTTGACTTTTGACTTTTGACTTGGAGCGAAGCGACTGACCTGCTGCTATTTTACTTCTCAGGTCATGGAATTAAAGATGAAAGGGGCAAGCTTTATCTGTCAACGCCTCTCACTTGCAAACAAAATGGAAGGCTAGTGACGCCTTCGGCAGTTGCAGCTAGTGATCTACATGACAGTATCAACGATAGCCGATCCCAGAGACAGGTTCTCATCTTGGACTGTTGCTTTAGTGGGGCGATCGCTCAGGGGATGACCGTCAAGGATGACGGTACAGTTAATGTACAAGAGCAGCTAGGCGGTAAGGGACGGGCAATTCTGACTTCTTCCTCCTCTACCCAGTACTCCTTTGAGCAAGAAGGTTCAGAACTCTCAGTCTACACCAGCTATCTGGTAGAAGGCATTGAAAAAGGCGCAGCCGACCTAGACGGAGATGGTTGGATTTCTGTGGATGAGCTACATGAGTATGTTAGCAGCAAGGTGAGAGAAGCGGCTCCCGCCATGACCCCCAAGTTCTATCCGGTTGAGGAAGGTCATAAGATTCTGCTGGCAAAGTCGCCCAAGGATGATCCTAAGCTGAAATACCGTAAGGAATTTGACCAGATTGCCCTTGAGGACGAAGGCGAAATTTCCTTTCTCAACCGCATCTCTCTGAAGGAGTTGCGAAATTCTCTGAGATTATCGGTTGATGAGGTTAATGCAATTGAATTTGAGGTTCTTGAACCATATCGCCAGCGCCAGGAAAAATTGCAACGCTACGAGCAAGCTTTATCTCACGTAATAGAGGGGAAAGAGCAACTTAGCGAGAAAGACCGCAATGGATTGAAACGCTTACGGACAATCCTTAATCTTCGGGATGAAGATGTAGCAAAGATTGAAGAACGACTACTTGCCCCAAAAAAAGTAGAAGTTTCTCAGCCTAAATCTCCAACCATTCAGACTCAGCAGTTTGAGTTTGACATCGTCACTCTAACTCTAAGGCGATCGGGATTTTTTGGCAGGGGGGAATTAACCTGCGATATTAATCGCAGTCCGGGTCGAGCAGAGTCTTTCACAGAAGACCTTGGTAATGGCGTGGCTCTTGAGATGGTTGCGATTCCAGGCGGTCAGTTTTTGATGGGTTCCCCAAATAATGAGCCGAAACGATTCGATTCTGAAGGACCACAGCACACCGTCATTATTAAACCTTTTTTTATGGGTAAATTTCCGGTTACCCAAGCCCAATGGGCAGTCGTTTCTGCTCTTCCTCAGGTTAAGATTGAGTTAAAGCCAGATCCATCCTACTTCAAAGGGGCTAATCGACCTGTTGAAAAGGTGTCTTGGAACAATGCTATTGAGTTTTGTGCCAGACTGTCTAACAAAACTGGGAAGAGCTATCGCTTGCCTAGTGAGGCAGAGTGGGAATATGCTTGTCGGGCTGGAACAACAACGCCTTTTTACTTTGGGGAGACGATTACAACCGATTTATCAAACTACAACGGGAACTACACCTATAACTCTGAACCCAAAGGTCAGTATCGTGAGCAAACAACAGATGTAGGAAATTTTCCGCCAAATACTTTTGGTTTGTATGATATGCATGGTAATATATGGGAGTGGTGTCAAGATACCTGGCATAGCGATTACAACGAAGCGCCAGTCGATGGCACTGCTTGGATGAATAAGAATGATAATGATTATCGCCTGCTGCGCGGTGGTTCGTGGTTCGACTTTCCTGAGATCTGCCGTTCTGCCAACCGCTACAGGAACTCCCCGGACTTAGACCTCTACAACATCGGTTTTCGGGTAGTGTGCGGTCCCGCGCAGAGGACTTAGTAGCCCTTTATACTCTTGCCTTTTTCCCCTTTTCCCTATTTTCTTTTTTCTCTTCGCGCAAAGCGCGAATTTTTTTTTGATGGGTGACCTATTTATAATACAAAAAACTTACGCCTATGTCAACAGGTATATCGAATTTTAAACCGCGTTTGTAGGATGCGCTCCTCACCCATTAGTGTCAACTTAAGCTGTAAACCTAAAAAATATAGACGAGTCTCGTTGCTCAGCTGGTGCCTAGTAACGCGCTGTCGGGAGGCAGAGCCTCCCGGAATACATTCCCACGCAGAGCGTGGGAACGAGAAAGGTCTGGAACGAGCGTTTAGTAAGGGGTTTGTCCTTAAGTTGATACCCATGCTCCTCACCCTTCCCCTTGCTGACCAAACAAGTATTCAAGAATGCGTTGGTTTTCGGTTTGAATCCCCCTAATCACCGTGCGGTCAGCTTCCGCATTCTCAATAAACCTCACCATTAGCGCTGCCAGTTGGTCTACTCTAGTTCCCAGTTGATCTACTCTCTCGTCAGAGTTTAGTTGGGCAGTTACCAGTTGGTCTACTCTGTGTTCAGAGTTTAGTTGGGCAGCTACCAGTTGGTCTACTCTAATTCCCAGTTGATCTACTCTCTCGTCAGAGTTTAGTTGGGCAGCTACCAGTTGGTCTACTCTAATTCCCAGTTGATCTACTCTCTCGTCAGAGTTTAGCTGGCTAACAGCCAGTCGATCAATGTTTCTTGTTTGATGGTCAAGTCGTTCCGTCAGTCTGTCAATAGACTCACTGGTTCTTTCCGCCATTCTAGCTGTTGCAATCAGTAATTCTTTGATGGTTTCCATCTCATCCTCTATCAGGTCTAGTCGTTCTGCGCTCATACTAACCAGATTTTTTTATTCTATGCCTGACCCGTCTGGAAATGAATTTCAGAGGCTTGTCCCTAAAGTTCCGTTTCAACGGACTAAAAAGCATACCTATTATAGTCTATTTTAACACAATGCGGTTCAGTTAGGGCTAATCGGTGGGAATTTAGGCGCAGACGCGAAATTTCGCGTCTCTACATAGGTTATATAATGTTCGCCTGAATACTTGTAATAAAGAACCTCTCCACGCCAGTCGCCTACGGAGGGTTTCCCTCCTGCAGCGCTGGCTCCCCAACCCCTCCCCTAATAGGGGAGGGGAGACTTTGACGCTAGTCAAAGGCGGGGAGAGGTCAGACTTAAATGATAAGTCATTTACCTCAGATCTTGCACCAACCCCTAGCGAATAGAATTCGCGCGCCAGTCGCCTACGGAGGGTTTCCCTCCTCATGCGCGCTGGCTTGGCTATACAAACTAAGTCTGCCTACGCGGACTTACGGAAAATCAAGGGTTTGAAACCCGCGAAGGCGGGTTTTGTCTGTGTAGCCGCGACTTACAGTCGTCAGGTGCAAGATGTGAGTTACCGAACATGATATTAACGGTAGGTACATGATCTTAACTGAACCGTATTGGGTTTTAACAGACTGTAGCTATTATCCAGGAACTAAAGCCGTATCCAGGCGGTTCTCACTTAAGTGCAATATAGCGACTTGACAATTTTGCAGTACAATTGTACTATTAAAGATATGGACATTGAGTGTGTAACGCCAATTTATAAGGCGATGCCCATAACGTAGGCTCCGTAAAAGCAACTATCACCACACAATATCTGCGTTTTTACGCTACTTTTAGCATTGAGTTGGCATAACTTTTGTCTACGGTTATTTTGCGTGTTTATCCTTAAAATATAAGGTTTTAAAGAAACTTTTATATGCGAAGATGACGCTCTAAAAACCGTAGATTAAGATGAGTTGTAACCTTTATCAGGGTAAATATAAAAATGGCAAAGAAATCCGGAAAAAATAATGTTGATAAGCGACAAAATACCAGCATTAAATCTACCAATAATATGAGAACAAAATTCACACTTTACAATTTTGCTGGTAAGGAAAAAGCTTACTATTTAGTAGACAGAGTAAACCTAGAAAGAAGCAGGAGTGATATCCCGGAAAAATCAGTAGCGCATAGCATTATTATCATCGACCGTTCTGGATCGATGTCTTACGATATTCAGGCTTTGAAAGAAACTCTGATTAAGCTTTTAACTCTTGACGAATACATCAATTTCCAGCTAGTCATCACCTTAATATCCTATTCTTCTAAGGGAGACGTAACCTGTCACTTCCAGCAAATTCCTATTCAATCCGTGATGAAACAAAATTCTCCCTACTTAGAAGAAATTAAAAAAATTCGCGCTACCTGTTCAACCTGCATATCTCAAGCCATGCAGATGGCGAAATCTTTGATTAAAGAGGGGGAACTTACTGCCATAACTTTGCACAGTGACGGCTATGCCAATGATAGCAGCCCCAGTGCAGAAGCCAAAGCCTTAGAGGCGATATGCGAAGAACTTAAAGGCATGGATGTTTTTGTCAACACTATTGCTTATTCTAACGCTTGTGACTTTAAACTGCTTGCCAAAATTGCTAACACAGGTTCAGGTAGATGTATTAAAGCTGGGAATGTGAAAGAAGTTTATGATGCCATTTACAGCACTGCAAAAGTTTTAGGTGGTTCAGTAGCACCAGCGATAGAAGAACCCCTCGCTGCTGATTACACTTATCAAGTTTTATTCTGCAAAAGTGCCAAGAAAATTAATGGTACACCAGGAACTTTGAAAATCTGTGGACTGAAGCCAGAGGATGAGGTAATTATCTATAAATATAAGCAAATCACCAAAGAAGCTTACGAGCAATTAGATGTATCGGTGGCGCAGAATGATCAGTCAGTGTATGCGTTTGCCAAATCGAATTTGGCTGAAGGTAATTTGAATACTGCCAAGTATGCGATCGCCAGCACTTTTAACGCCACTTTAACGGAAAGACACGCCAAAGCACTTACAAACGAACAAGTCGCCGACTTAGCACAAGACATTGACATTGCACTCTTTTATCCTCACGTCTTGCAACATGAAATTCTGGATAGGGTTAAAGTAAACGAGAAAATTTCCCTACTGGAACTCCTAAAAATCTTTGAGGAACATCGTCATAACATCATCATTAACCTCAAGCACTTGCAGGAAAATTATCAACGAAAAGGAATCAAAAGAGTTAAAGGTGTCAGAGATGAAAATGGCAGTCTTGTCAAACCTTGGCTGACGACGGAATATATAGATAAAAGTGAGTATGTTGGCATGGGTTCGTTTGAAATTAATCGTAACACCGCCACCATCAATATGCTCATCACTCGCAAAGTCAGACTTGTCAAAGCTGAAGATAAAACCCCAATTATTGATGTTGCAGGTTTGCTGGTGAACGATCTAGCTACCTTTAATAATTACACCCTTGTTAATGACGGCGAAGTCAATGTGAAATCACTGCAAGTGAAAATTAGCAGTAAAAAAGCCTTTGACTTGCTTAAGGAAAAAGGCGTACTAGAAAAAGATGGTTCTTCTGCACAAGAATTCGACTTCCGCACGGATTACACCATTAAACTAGAAAATTTACCGCTTGTGTCTTTTGATGGACAATATAGTAGCATTGATAATTTGTTTGCTCAACTTGCGGAAATCAAAGTTCTTTCTAGTATCATTTCCGCTCACTTGAAAGAAGAGTCAGATGTGTTTTTGCCAGAACAATTAGAAGAGTTAAAAAATCATTATCTCTCAAAGAGTCTTTATATCAACTTCCCGACAACCAACGAATACACCGACATCAAAGAAGCTTTAGCTAACGGCACTCTTGATTCTCGAATTAGCTATAAAATCGACATTGGCAGCCAAGACATTCTCAACTTGAGCAAACTGCATTCGGCAAACAAATTTCTCGATCGGATGTATCAGGCTTACGATACAGAAACTGGAGAGATTTTCACTCCTCCTACCTTTGATCTGGCTTTAGTTCCTCAAATCGCCTTTAGGCACAAGCAACTGTCATCCCGCACAAAAATTACGAAAGTGGATGACTTAATGAAACCAATTTTTGATGACTTTCTAGGACTGGAGAAGAACGGCATAGTTGAGGCTATGCTCACAAAAGTTGGTGCTGATGTAAGTGTGCGGGTGTTGCAAGACAAGTGGAATGGTAAAACAGTAAGCAAAGAAGAAATAGTTACAGCTTTGACGGCGGCAAATACCAAGTTAGAGGAGTATGTAGAAAGAATTTACCGAGATAAGATTTGTCCTTTAGTGTTTTACATCGGTTCTACAGGACTTTTGCCGGATGAAATGAAAGCAAAAGCAGCAACTTCTGAGGAACTTGCTGCTAAATACCCAAATTTGCAGTTTTCCAACCAAGAACAAGAAGGGACGTTTTTTGAAGTAGATCAAAGCATTATCAGTGTGTACGCGAAGACTGAGTATTACACCACAAAAGTTTTGGTTGGGGTGGAAGAGTAGGGAACAAATCAATTAAAAATTAAAAATTAAAAATGCAAAATTATTTTTTTAATTTTTAATTTTTAATTTTTAATTCTTGTACTCCTGATTGAAGTTTTACGAGTCCTAGATTTACAGAAGGTAAATCGATACCACCTTCCGTCTTTGTGTCTGATGGAAAACAGGGATTATTGACATTAACCAACTCAGCAGATGAACAAGTCACATCAGGACCGAAAAGAGAATAACCATAAATTGTCTGACCAGGGCTAACAAGTTCGCTTGTTTTGATAACAATCCCACCCAAAGTTTGTCCGGCAGGTACTGTCAGAGCGGGGTTTTGAGCAGTTCCCGTTCCACCATCAGCAATATTGTTTAGGAAATAGGTTTGGGGAATGGGTGTGACCAGAGGAACTTTTCCCCATGAAGAAGCTGGGATCTTGACAACCGGACCGTAACCGATCAGTTTACCAGAAGAATTCACCTTTGTTATTGCAGCAATTGAGAAACCATCGTGTCCGTTTGGCACACCTCTTTCAAGGACAACAAAGCCAGTGCCATCATTAGCCTCGACAGAAGTATTCAAAACAAAGTCTACGCGCTCAATACTTGCGTTTCCGTTATAGAGTGTACCCCCAACGTTAGCTCCTGTGTTAGTGAAAACGTCATCAAAGCCTGCAAGTATGTTGTTCTCAGAAAAAAGTTGCTGTTCGGAAAGTGGACTTGCAGCTAACAAGGTAAAGGTATTGTTGTCATCAAAAGTACCAAAATACCAAGCTAGCTGCCTGTCATCTGTACGCGGTTTGCGGCGAACGTATACTTTTACGGGTGGGGCTTCGTTTAGAGTGGCTTTTCCTCCATCAAAGTCTAAACTTGTAATAGATTGAGTCAATCCCAAGAAGTTAAGCTGATAAATACCTCCCTCAAACTCGCTGTCTCCCTTGACACCAGAAACTGAGTTAATCGGAGCAGCCGTGGTTTTGATTGTAATGGAGGTGATATCAGTACCAATGGGTACACTTTGCGCCACTACCCGACCAGAAAACAAATTAATAAATAAGACCAAGGACAAACCAAAAAATAAACAAATACCTACACTGGTATTCAGGCGATGGCGGAAATAGTTCATACAAAACTCACTACTTTTAAACAGGTAAGGCTAGAAATGGTACGTTTCTCAGTTTCCCGTAAAATCAGCACCAATGCTTACCTTTTTGACCAGTCGCACATAAGCTCAAAGTTTTCAACCTGTTGAGGTCGCTTTGAAAATTGGTATAACGTATAGTATCATGTCCGTATAAACAGTTACGATATCCAGCCCTCGCCCCCGTCCCCTCTCCCAAGCATGGGAGAGGGGAGCGAGCGAGGGCGGGGTGAGGGTTCATATAATAAGTCATTAACCGGACATGATATAAAGTATTCTCAAACGCATCTTTCCACGCCAGTTCAGAGCGCCGGAAGCCGACGCTCTGCCAGCCTCGCCTTAGCGTGAGACATATTTATTAGACATCTCCGAAAAACAATGTAGAGACGCGAAATTTCGCGTCTCTACAAGGATTTCAGGTTACGCATAATTAATTTCCGGAGATGTCTATTGTTTATGTAACTTTTTTTACAAGTAAAACAAATAAATTAACTAAGAATTTTGAAGAATATTTTACATTGAATGGATTCAATGAGAAAATCTCACCTATCTTCGAGAAAGCAAAGCAAAACATGGACGATCGCACGAAAGCTCTCCAGGCTCTAGCCGCTGAACGTTGGCGAATATCCCTGATCCTAAGTGGAGCCATGATGTTTATCTATTTTGCCTTCATCCTGCTGATTGCGTTCAATAAGCCTTTGATGGGGACATTAGTGCTTCCAGGACTTAGCCTTGGTATTTTACTAGGAGCGCTGGTAATTATCTCTGCATGGATATTAATTTTTATCTACGTCCGCTGGGCAAATAATCATTACGACAACAAAATCGCTCTTCTTACACGCAAATAAATAGTTAGTTGATAGTTGATAGTTGATAGTTGATAGTTGATAGTTGATAGTTGATAGTTGATAGTTGATAGTTGATAGTGGTTAGTTGTTAGTTGTTAAAAATACCACTAACCACTATCAACTAACCACTAACCACTAACTACTAACCACTAACCACTAACTACTAACCACTAACCACTAACCACTAACCACTAACCACTAACCACTAACCACTAACCACTAACCACTAACCACTAACAATGAATAATTTATGGTATCATATCCCATTGGCTGAGGTGAACCTTACGAGTCTTGGTCACTTCAACCCACTGGCGATCGCTTTCTTCGTTCTATTTGTTGCTAGTTCCCTAGGGATTACTTTCTGGGCAGCACGGCAAACCAAAAGTACGGCACACTTCTATACAGCTGGCGGTAATATTAGCGCTTTGCAAAATGGGCTTGCCTTGGCAGGTGATTTCATGAGCGCCGCTAGCTTTTTAGGTATTACTGGGCTAGTAGCACTTAATGGCTTTGACGGCTTAATTTATTCTATCGGTTTTTTGGTGGGCTGGCCCATTGTGATGTTCTTAATTGCAGAACCACTGCGGAATTTGGGCAAGTACACCTTTGCCGATGTGGTGGCGTATCGTTTGCGGCAGACGCCAGTGCGAATAGCAGCAGCTATTGGCACACTGGCGGTGATCAGTTTTTACTTGATTGCTCAAATGGTAGGTGCTGGCGAACTCATCAAGCTGCTGTTTGGGTTTGAGTATGAATTAGCCGTTGTCATCGTCGGTTGCGTAATGCTGGCTTATGTGATTTTCGGCGGGATGATTGCTACGACTTGGGTCCAAATTATTAAGGCAATTCTGCTGCTGGGTGGGACTGTCTTGCTAGCTATTTTGGTACTGGCACAATTTAGCTTCAACCCATTAGCACTATTTGCCGCCGCAGCTGCTAAGTATAAAGGTGTATTGGCTCCTGGCAAACAAGTTACTGACCCATTCGATGCGATCTCCTTGGGGATGTCGCTGATGTTTGGCACTGCTGGACTACCTCACATCTTGATGCGGTTCTATACTGTCCGCGATGCCAAAACAGCTCGAAATTCGGTAACATATGCTACAGCTTTTATAGGCGTTTTCTACCTGCTCACCTTCATTCTAGGCTTTGGGGCAATGGTGCTGGTAGGTCAAGATGCTATCAAGCAAATTGGCACTGGTGGTAACATGGCTGCGCCAATCTTAGCGCAATCTTTAGGCGGTAATGCTTTCTTAGGCTTTATTGCGGCGGTTTCCTTCGCCACGATTTTGGCAGTTGTAGCGGGGTTGACCCTTTCTGGTGCTGCAGCATTGTCACACGATTTGTGGGTAAATGTAGTACGTTCGGGTCATGCTGATGAAACAGAACAATTGAAGGTTGCTCGCTTTGCCACAATGGTGCTTGGTGTCTTAGCAATGCTGCTGGGTATCCTGTTTAAGGGGCAAAATGTTGCCTATATGGTGGGTTTAGCATTTGCGATCGCCGCCAGTGCCAATTTCCCAGCGTTACTTTTATCGATGCTTTGGCGACGCTTTACTACTAACGGTGCAGTAGCGAGTATGTTGGTAGGTACGTTCTCCTCTTTAATACTGATTTATCTATCACCCACCATTCAGGTAACTATCCTCAAACACACCTCAGCTCCCTTCCCCCTAAAAAATCCCGGATTAGTTAGTATTCCCCTAGCGTTCTTAGTGGGGATTATCGTTTCGTTACTACGCAGTGAACAGAAAGCACAAGAAAAATTTGCTGAAGTCGAAAATCACATACATGTTGGGAGTTAGTGGTTAGTTGTTAGTGGTTAGTTGTTAGTTGTTAGTGGTTAGTGGTTAGTGGTTAGTGGTTAGTGGTTAGTTGTTAGTGGTTAGTTGTTAGTTGTTAGTGATTATTGGGATTTTTAACAATTAACAACTACCGACTATCAACTATCAACTACCGACTATCAACTACCGACTATCAACCATCAACCATCAACTATCAACTATCAACCATCAACTATCAACTATCAACTATCAACTAACTCCCTACTGCACCTGTTTCATATTATTCATTACTTGTTGATACATTCCTTGATTATTTTGGTGCTGAAAGATTTCAGCAGCTTTTTGTAGATCCGCCATTGCTGCTTGCTTATCTCCCTGGGCAGCACGGATATTTCCTCGGTTGTTGTAGGCTGCGCCAAATTTAGGATTGAGGCGAATTGCTTGGTTGTAATCGGCGATCGCTCCATCTATGTCTCCCTGAGCAGCGCGGGCATTTGCTCGGTTATTATAAGCAATGGCATACTTAGGATTGAGACGAATTGCTTGATTGTAATCGTCTATTGCACGAATTCTGTCTGACTGTACCGCACGGGCATTTCCCCGGTTATTGTAGGCTTGAGCGTAGTTGGGAGCAAGGCGAATAGCTTCGTTGTAATCCTCTATAGCTCCGTATATATCTTGTTGATCGGCGCGAGCATCCCCGCGATTATTGTACGCAATAGCATTGTTGGGGTCAAGGCGAATAGCTTCGTCGTAATCAGCGATCGCTGCTTGCTTGTCACCCCGCTCAAAGTTGACAAGTCCCCGACCATTGTAAGCTGTAGCATAGTTGGGATTGAGGCTAATTGCTTTAGTATAAGCAGCGATCGCGCCTTGTGAGTCTCCTTTAATATGCTTGTACTGACCCTGAATATAGAAGTCACTCGTTGTCGATGGTTTAGTTGAAATAGGCTTGGGTGGACTGACTCCTATTTCTGTTACCATGACATCGTTGCTCTTAGTGCAAGAAACGGTTGCCATGGCTACAAATGCGGTAAGTGCAGCTATGCCAAAGGCTCTTAACACCCCTGTCAAGTCGCGATCTCCCTGCTCGTAATTCTTCGTTCTTAATTCGTAATTGCCCCATGCCTCACTCTGGGGCTTGAATAAAAAGTTGCTACGCATTGTTGATTTTCCATCGATTTGGGGGCAAGACCCTTAATTAATTAATTACGAATTACGAATTAAGAATTACGAATTATTCGGTCATCCTTCATCCTTATCCTTGATTTGTTCACTTTCCTGTGTTTTGGAAGTCAGTCGCCAATTCGTACTTTTCTCAATATCTACAGACAATTGTTCGAGGTTTTCTCCTAAATCTTTTTGAAGTTTTTGCGTCAGTGTTATAGGAAAATCTAAATTTATCTCTTGGCTTTGTACTAACCTTACTAGTTCGGTAAACGGCACTTTTACTGTGGCGCGATCGTAACCAGTCAGCTTGAAATAAGAGGTTTCAGATATATTTTGAGCTTGCATAGCTTTTTTAATTCGCTCTTGCAAATGCTCAAATTCTGAATTCAATAGTTTCCATTGATACTCAATTTGTGTGTATTTTGCCGCAAGCACTGTTAAATTTTCCGTTGCGGGATCGGGGTTGATTTGTTTATTTAATTCTATCAAACGCAGGTGAACTTGAGCAAGATAAATGCAGTCCAGGTATGCATACTCTATCTGTTCTTCAGTGAGGGGTCGCAGTCCCCAATTGCTACTTTGTTCTTTTTTATCTATATTTTGGAAATGACAAAGTTCTGTAGCTAAAGTCTTCAGTTGGTAGTTGGGTAATGGTAAAAAATGGTAGGGAATTTTTTTTGCTATTTCTAAAGTACAAGTGATATTTTTTGCTTTCTTATTACCCAAAAGTCTCAAATCATAGCTAGCATTGTGGAAGACTTTTTCAATAGCAGGATTGATGATAATTTTCTCAACAAAGTCAGTAACAATATCGGGCTGTTCAAGTACATCCAAAAGGTAGATGCGATCGCCACTCAAATCTGTGGGGTCATCTAATACCTGAATCAGCGACAGTTTGGGATTGCGACTTTTATATTCAGCTACTTCTGTATCTATCCACAAAGTATTAGCTTGCGTATATTCAGCGACAAGAGAATGGATTTCGCTGGCTGATGTCAAGTACGGCATTGGTTAATATTTCCTAAAATTTGGGTAAGCGCAATTAAGTTCCAGTTTCCCAAATTAGCATTTTATTGGTGATTTTTAGGTGTAGCGGTTGCAGTGTCGTAAGTGAGATTTTATATCTTTAGCTGGATAACCCAAGCCAGCAGCTAAAGTTATGCTATATAATATGCGCCTTTGCGACGGCAGGAGAGAGCGCCGGCTTCCGGCGATCTGCCTGCCTCGTCTTTGCGTGAGAAATCAGCAAAGCAAAGATGAGATTTAGAAGTCGAGTTTAGCAGCTGCTACAGATGTTTATTATAATGACGTATATAATCTTTAAAATTAGACGTCATTGAAAAGCATCATGCAAACGAAGCTAACTCTGCGCTTAGACGATTCCTTAGTCAAGAAAGCTAAAAAATGGGCAAAGATTCATCAAATCTCTCTTTCTGAAGCGATCGCCACTTTCTTTGAGCAACTGCCAGACCCAGACCAACGAATGGAACTCAGCCCTTGGACTCAGAGCTTAGTAGGAATCCTCAAAAAAGAAGAAGATCTTCCCGAAGATGAGGTTTTGCGTCAGCAATACGTAGACTACCTTGAGGACAAATATCAGTGACCCGGGTGCTATTTGACAGTGATGTGGTTTTGGATGTATTGCTGCAACGCCAACCCTTTTTTGCAGCCTCGGCATTAGCACTGGATACAGTTGCTCAAGGAAAAGTAGAAGGTTATTTAGCTGGACATGCGATAACTAATCTGTTCTACCTTTTGCGGCGACATTTGGGCAGCGATCAAAGCCGAGAAACTTTGAACACGTTGATGTCTAAGATGCGCATTGCCGCAGTCACAGATGCTGTGATTCGAGAGGCACTTGCGAGTCCATTTCCTGATTTTGAGGATGCAGTAACTCATGCAACTGCTAGGGGCGAAGGAATAGAGGCAATTATCACCCGTAACATTAAGGATTTTCGCTTGTGTTCTATTCCTGCCATGCTACCAGAAGTTTTTTTGGCAACTCTAACCTAAATGCCTAACTTTGTTGTAGAGGCGTTGCCAGAATCTGACCTAGGCGATCGCTCTGTTTGCGAGATCTGCGAATTTCAGATGACCCGTTGATCCAACAACTTGCACAGGCGTACCCCACTGCTAACATTAGCATTTAGCCATTAGCAAAAACAACATATGAATATTACCTACAAACGCGATTTATCTGACGTTGATTGGGAAGAGATGAAGGCGACATTAATCAAAGATAAATTTCATAACGGACGAACTACGGAACAATTGAAAACATCATTTGCGAATAGTTATTCGACGTGCATTGCTTATGTAGATGAACGAATTATAGCTACCGCCAGAGTTTTATCTGATGGAGTATGTAATGCTTATATTGTTGACGTTTGGACTCTAACAGCATTCCGTCGTCAGGGTATTGCTCGTAAAATGATGGAGATTCTTACAGATGAATTGCAGGGGCAACACGTTTACTTGTTTACCGATGACTCTATTGATTTTTACAAGAAGTTGGGATTTGAAAAACAGGCTATAGGATTAGGTAAAGTGATTGGAAAATGGTTAGTTAATTAGGTAGCATGCATGACGCTAAGTAGGTCGGCATAAATAAATGTATGTATGTAACTATGTAACACACTGTAAAGTCATTAAAAATCTTTGCGATTGCTTCGTTTCGCTCGCAATGACATAGTTTGGTTTTTTCGCGCCAACCTACTTATGCTAATGTACCAAAAGCTCAAAATAAGTTAAAAATGGATTATTCTGTTGCTGTTGCTGCACTCAAACAATCAGATCCCATCTTGGCATCCGTTATTGAGCAAGTCGGTTTCTGCAAACTTGACCAAGTGCAGCAAACTGGAGATTTACTATTTTCCCTATCAAGGTCAATTCTCTACCAGCAACTTTCTGGCAAAGCTGCCGCCGCAATTCATCACAGATTTATCCAGCTTTATGCTGACAAACCTTTTCCCACCCCACAAGATATTCTCAACACCCCAGATGAAACTTTGCGAGGGGTAGGTATCTCCCGTCCCAAAGTTATGTATCTCAAAGACTTAGCGCAAAAAATACTAGATGGTTTGCCGACTCTAACTGATTTAGAGGCGATGGAGGACGAAGCCATTATTAAGACTCTGACACAAGTCAAAGGAATTGGACGTTGGACAGTACAGATGTTGCTCATCTTCCGTCTGCATCGGTGGAATGTGCTGCCCGTAGATGACTTGGGTATCCGGGCGGGGATTCGCCGCGTTTACTCCCTGCCGGAATTGCCTGATAAAAAGACTGTGCAACATTTGGGGCAACAGTGGCAGCCCTATTGCACGATCGCCTCTTGGTATTTGTGGCGGAGTCTGGAGTTAAATTTCTAGATTTCGTTACTTTGACTTATCCCACGCCTTTAGGTTCGGGGATTCTTCATGGGTAGAGCCGCAGAGCAGAATTTATTTGAGCCTACTTAATTGAATTTTTATGGGGTATACAAATCTAATAGTTTTAATTTTTATTCGATGGTAGAATATAAACAGTATTATATTTAAGCCACTTGAACACCCTCACGTTTAGGGGAATCGCCCATAGCATTCTTGCGATCGCATGAGTGTGAAAAACTTTTCGATTTACTGAATTTTACCTTCACTCTTCTTTACCTTCATCATATGGATTTATCAATTCCCGGCTCAGATTTAACATCTCCGTTATCTACAGCCGTTACATCTGTATTTTCGGACAATGTACAAGACCTGATCGGTGCTGGAACCTTACAGGTAAAACCCAGTTCCATCATTACGGTGAACAGTATTGCCGATGTAGCGGACAAAAGCGTTGGTGTAACCACCCTGCGCGAAGCCATCAATCAGGCAAATGCTGACAAGGGAAAGGACTTGATTGTGTTTGACCGCTCGTTGTTTTCTAGTGCCCAGACTATTACCTTAAACTTGGGAGAACTAGACATCACCCATAACTTGGATATCATCGCCCCAAGGGACTCGTTAACGGGTGGGGACTTGGTAACAGTGAATGGTAACAATGCCTCGCGGGTGTTTGAGATTGGCAGTCTCGCAAAGGTGAGCATCGACGGATTGATTGTTGCCAATGGCAAGGTGACGGATGACAATGGTGGTGGAATTAAGAACTCCGGTTCCCTCACCCTAAACAACAGCATTGTTCGTAATGACTCTGCTAGCAACAGTTCCGGGCGCGACAGCGGCAACGGCGGCGGCATATTTAACAGTAACAGTAGCACCCTTAAGGTGAGCAACACCACCATAAGTGGTAACTCGGCAAGCGGCTACGGCGGCGCCGGCGCCGGTCTGTTTAACAGTGGCACTGTGAATTTGAGCAACAGCAACATCAGTGGCAACTCGGCGAACAGCACCTTCGGCGTCGGCGGCGGCGGCATTTATAACAACAGCAGTGGCAGCGTTGAGGTGAGTAATAGCACCATCAGTGGCAACTCGGCAAACAACCAGTACGGTCCTAGCGGCGGCGGCATCTATAACAGTGGCAACGTGAAGGTGAGCAACACCACCCTCAGTGGCAACTCGGTAGGCGACAGCGGCGTCGGCAGGGGCGCTCAGACTTATGGTGGCGGAATCTGGAACAGTGGCACTGTGAATCTGAGCAACAGCACCCTTAGCAATAACAGCGCCACCGGCGGCGGCGGCGCGATCTGGAACAGTAGCACTGTGAATCTGAGCAACAGCACCCTTAGCAATAACAGCGCAAGCAACGGTCAAGGCAGCAACGGCGGCGGTATATTTAACAGCAGTGGCACTGTGAATGTGAGTAATAGCACCCTCAGCGGTAACAGCGCACGCGGCACCTACGGTAGCAGCGGCGGCGCCATCTTTAACTTAAATCCTGGCACTGTGAATGTAAGCAATAGCACAATCAGCGGTAACTCAGCGGCAGGTAACGGCATTGGCGGCGGCATCTCTAACAGTGGCACTGTGAATGTGAGCGACAGCACAATCAGCGGTAACTCGGCACTTAACAACGGCGGCGGCATCTCTAACAGTGGCAATTTGACGCTGGTGTTCAGTACCCTCACTCTCAATCAAGCTGCTAATGGTGGAGGCGTGTACAATCAAGTGTCAAATAATACTAGTACTTCTGCCAGTGTGCGGAACACGATTATCGCCGCAAACATCAATAGTACGGGCGGTGTCAACCCCGACGTGTCTGGCAGTTTCACAAGCAATGGCTACAACCTGATTGGTGACGGCACGGGCAGTACTGGATTTTCAGCTACAGGAGACATAGTGGGCACTAGCACCAAACCAATTGACCCCCTCTTGGGTCCGTTGACGTCTAATGGTGGTCGCACACAAACAATCGCCCTGCGCAAAAATAGTCCGGCAATTAATGCAGGCGACCCAACCGTGCTGCCGACTGACCCCAAAACCGACCAGCGTGGAAAGCCTCGTGTGAAAAGTGGTAGAGCCGATATTGGGGCGTTTGAATCCGAATAGACAGTTCGCGAAAATTAATTATGCGTTGTCTACAACCCTTGTAGAACGCCGCGCGTTCATACATTGTTTTTCACTCCATGTCTAATCAGGACTTATAAGCACCTATATCAGTGCCAACACCTGCCGATCGCTGCTTGCCATCTTTATCGATCTGTGCATACTGACCAATGTCTGATGAGCCAATACTAATTGCAGGCGAAGCAGATGTGAGATGGAAATCATTGCCATCTAAATTGACAAATCCAACCGACGGAACCTTAGTGTTGTTTCCAGCGTTCAGGTTCGTAACTCCACTCCCACTTTCATAGAGGTTCGCAAACTTATCCGTGAATAAGTTGTGATCCAAGGTCACTTTGTCCACATTTTGAAGAAACCCATTCCGGTAGGTGTTATTGGCAATGATATTGTTGCGAACCAGAATGTCATGAGGTTTATAACCGCCAGTGTAATCAGAACCATCGATATAAATGGCTTGGACATTCTTGGCAACGGTATTGTTGACAATTTCAACGTTACGAACATTACTGGTGACGGTAATTCCTACACCACCATTCACTCCCTGCCGTCCATTTCCATAGACAACGTTGTTGTAGACTCGGATACCAGATACATCCCCAAGACTGGGAACTTCATCTGCAATCACAATTGCATCAGCAATGTTGCCGAAGACAACATTGTTGTAGATATCAATGTTAAACAGATTAGCACGGTTGCCATCAATGTATATGGCAGCACCACCGTTGTAGCCCTTAGGAGGTGTACCAGAAACTAGTGCAGCAGCAGTCACACTGTTGTTGTGGATAGAGCCATTGCGAGAACCAACTTTGATGTCCATGCCTTCTTTGTTGCTATCTTTGAGGGTATTATTCGCTACTTCAAAACCATCGACCGCCCAGATACTCATTGCTTCTTGCGTTCCTTCTGTATCACCGTTGCCATGCCATCTCCAGTTAGCTCGTTCAACGGTGTTGTTGAGCACCTTGATATTTTTACTAGTGATCTCGAGTTCTCCGCCACCATAGTAGCTTCCAGGCAAAACGATGATACCTGAGGCGCCACTCTGGTAGGTATGGTTGTTTTGAACAATCATGTTGTTGGCATCAGCCAGGGAGATTCCAGCCCAAGACGTGTTCTCAATGCGGAAGCCATCAATCACCCAATAGCCCTTGCTAGTTGACTGGATAACTCCTTCCCGGAAGCCGCCGTTGCTGGAGTCAGGGTCGCGCAATGTGACATCACCATTGGCTTTGAGTGTAATATTACCTGAATCACTATTACCAGATTTACCGAGGGTAACGATCTCAGTGTAAGTACCTGGCTGAACCAGAATAGTATCACCTGCTTTGACAGCAGATTTCTCACTGACCGCATAGTTAACGGTTTTCCAGGGTTTATCACTTGTACCTGAATTGTCATCACTACCAGTTGGTGAAACGTAGTACACAGCCCCATTATAGGCAAGTTTGCCCAATGCCTCTGCCGCACTAACACGAACACCTGTGTCAAAGTTAGCGTTTCCCCATGAAATGGATAAGTTGAGAGTAAATAAAAAGGTGAAAAGGAAAAGGAGAACGGGAGAAAACTTACGAAGTTGGCGATTTTTGTTTTTGGTCATACTTACAGGAAAAAACAAGGGAATTTAAGTTGAACAACGGGGTAGATAGGATTGGGAAAAAGGTAATTGCTAATTGCTAATTGCTAATTGCCAATCTTCAGTTAGCCATTAGCCATTAGCTATTAGCCATTACCAATCTATTAACGGTGGAAAAAACTTTAAATAATTAGAAAAAGCTCTCCCATTTGATAAATGGAATGCCCTGATAATGCAGATAAACTTCTCTCAAACGTATGTAAGGTGCATACGTTTTTATCCGCTGTTATGAGCATACATATTTTTCTGGTTAAAATCTACAAATTAAAAATTAAAAGTCTTATTTTTTTATGTGATGGTGATAAATTTTCCTGAACAATTTCATAATGCGTAATTGGGAAAAAGGTAATTGTCAATTGCTAATTGCTAATTGTTGATTTCAATGAGCCATTAGCCATTAGCCATTACCAGCCCCACCCTATGTGTAAGTAACAGACAAGGGCAGTTCCCCCATTTCCTTGCATGTCCCCTCGGTAATAGAATAGGATGAAGGTTATTGTGCCACCTTGGACTGTCAAAAGTCAGAAGGTTAGTAGCAAATTTTACAGAATCGGAACAGCAAAAATCTGTATCCAGTAAAGACTGATTGCATCTATACACTTGTGATATTTTTATGGCTTCTCAGATTAGCTTTTTGATGTGTGCCCCTGACCACTACGATGTGGACTATGTAATTAATCCCTGGATGGAAGGGAATATTCACAAGTCATCGCGCGATCGCGCCGTCGCGCAGTGGGAAAAACTGCACCACACTCTCACTGAACACGCGATTGTAGACTTGGTGACACCTGCGAAAGGTTGGCCTGATATGGTGTTTACCGCCAACGCTGGTCTGGTTTTAGGGAAGACGGTTGTCCTGAGTCGCTTTATGCACAAAGAGCGTCAAGGAGAAGAGCCTTACTTTAAGCAGTGGTTTGAGGAGAATGGGTATACAGTCCATGAACTACCCAAAGACTTACCCTTTGAGGGAGCAGGGGATGCACTGCTAGATCGGGAAGGACGCTGGTTGTGGGCTGGATATGGCTTCCGCTCAGAATTAGATTCTCACCCTTACCTAGCAAAATGGCTAGATATTGAGGTGCTGTCGTTGCGCCTGATAGATGAGCGCTTCTATCACCTTGATACTTGCTTCTGTCCCTTAACAAACGGCTATTTGCTGTACTACCCAGCCGCGTTTGATTCTTATTCCAACCGTTTGATTGAAATGCGGGTATCAAAAGAAAAGCGGATAGCTATTGCAGAAGCAGACGCAGTGAACTTTGCCTGTAATGCGGTGAATGTGGATCGCATCGTCGTCATGAATCAGGCAACTGATGCCCTGAAAGCACAGCTTGCAGATGCTGGGTTCCAAGTCATTGAAACGCCGCTGAACGAATTTCTCAAAGCGGGTGGTGCTGCTAAATGCTTAACACTGCGGGTAACGGAACCAGTACAGTCAGAAGTTCACGCGAATGTGTCGGTGGAAAGTCGCATACTTCGCCTAGAAGGACACTTGCTCGACTCTGGCTTAATTAACCGCTCTCTGGATTTGATTGTAGACAGCGGTGGTAGCTTCCAAGTGTTGAATTTTCAATTGGGAGAGCAGCGGCAAAGTACTTCAGCAGCAGAAGTGAAGGTGTCAGCTCCTTCCCATCAGGTGATGGAAGAGATTATATCGCAGTTGATTGATTTGGGTGCAGTGGACTTGCCCCAAGATGAGCGGGATGCCAAGCTAGAACCTGTCATTCAAGCAGGGGTATCTCCTGATGATTTCTACGTCACCACGATTTATCCTACAGAGGTGCGGATTAATGGTGAGTGGGTGAAGGTGTACAATCAGCGGATGGATGGAGCGATCGCCATTACCCAAACTGATAACGGCATTTTTGCGCAGTGTAAATTACTACGGGATTTAGAAGTTGGAGACCAAGTAATTGTGGATGTGCTAGGTATCCGCACCGTGCGCAAACCTGAATCACGGGAACAACGCAATACTCAAGAATTTAGCTTTATGTCGGCGGGTGTTTCCAGTGAGCGGCGCGTGGAATTGGTCGTTGAACAAGTGGCTTGGGAGTTACGTAAGATTCGGGATGGAGGTGGTAAAGTAGTTGTCACCGCAGGACCAGTAGTGATTCACACTGGTGGCGGGGATCATCTGGCACAACTGATTAGACAAGGATATGTACAGGCGTTGCTGGCTGGGAATGCGATCGCTGTCCACGATATCGAGCAAGCAATAATGGGTACTTCCCTCGGTGTGGATATGCAGCGGGGGATCGCTGTACGCGGTGGACACCGCCATCACCTGAAGGTAATTAACACCATCCGCCGTTACGGTAGCATTGCTAAAGCTGTCTCGGCAGGGGTGATTAGGAGTGGCGTGATGTATGAGTGTGTCCACAATCATGTTCCTTTCTGCCTTGCTGGTTCTATTCGAGATGATGGTCCTTTGCCTGATACTGAGATGGATTTAATCAAAGCACAAACTGAATACGCCCAGTTACTTAAGGGTACAGATATGATTTTGATGCTGTCTAGTATGCTGCACTCTATTGGCGTGGGCAATATGACGGCTGCTGGGGTGAAGATGGTGTGTGTGGATATTAATCCAGCTGTGGTGACGAAGTTAAGCGATCGCGGTTCCGTAGAATCGGTTGGTGTGGTCACAGATGTGGGGTTGTTCCTCAGTCTGTTGGTGCAGCAGTTGGATTCGTTGACGAGTCCTTATACTGCTAAGGTGGTTTAGGAAAGCCTCACGCACAAAGTAGCAAAGTAGGGTGGGCATTGCCCACCTTCAAGGAACCGCAGAGTCAAAAAGGAAAAATAATGCAAGGAGTCGTTTTTAAAAGAGAGTTGCAGATTCGTTGGGTAAGTGTAATCGCTGATATCTTGTTGGCGGGGATGGTTGTAGGACCACTGGCGGCTCCTTTTCTGGGTGCGTCTGGGTTACTTATGTTACCCTTAATCGCGGATATTATTTATTTTATGGGTAAGCATGTGTGTCCGCAACCGGATATGGGGGTTGCGTTGGCGTCGCCGTTTATCATGGCTGTGTGTATGCGTTGCTACGGTACTGTGACGGGTTTGCTGATTACGCGCTTGCTGTATGGGGGAACTGGTGGTAAAGGTTTTTACTGGTTAACTCAGTATGGCTGGGGTGGTGCGGCGTGCTCTTCTGTGCTGATGATGGCTTATCCCCTGGAATTGGCAGGGCAGGTTTTGGGTTGGTGGAGTTTTCATAATTACGTTGTCATGCCTTTTGGGTTGATTACGGGTTTGGGATGGGGTTTGTTTACTATGCCGATTTTGCATAGGTGGCAGGCTATGGTGAGAAGCTGCGTCAATTCTTAGGAGCATTTATGGTACTATACGGGGGTTTTTAGTGCCATAACGAGTATGACTTTATATCAACGGCATCGCTGGGCGACCGTGCTTTTCCTGTTAGCCATTTTTTCGGATCAACCGCAGCCGTTGCGGGCAGCGTCAACTTACGCAACACGCACAGTGTACAGACTGTCTTGACAAACAGGTCAAGTGGGAAGAAAGCTGCTTTCAAGGGCGATCGCGGTTCGCGTTCTGAGTGCGCAAGTGGGAACGCCGAACACCAAACAGCTACGCAAGTGACAACGCGGCGTGGAACTGTCGAGCGCCTAGTTGTGAGAAAATTAAACTTGTGGCTACTACTAATTAATAAATAATCGTATGTTCAGACGGTGTGTTCATATTGCACCTTAATACAAGGAACTTGAGGGATATTTTTATTCCAATGATATTGTCCACTACTTTGATGGCTGATGGGTCAACTTCATCGTGAGCGATCGTCAAAAAACACCTAAATCGGCTCAGAGAACGAACCAGTAGTATTGGCGGGAAAAAGTACACTCAATCGCATCGAACATTGTCCAGAAACAGTCGAAGAAAGAAGTGACAGCCGATATCATATTGAAGCTTGGAGCGCTGATTACCGTTAGTGTCAGACGGGTTTTAATTTCTATTAGTAGCTCTTGTCCTTATCAGCGTATTTTTGCAACCGCTTACAGGCGTTTACAGATGCTCCAAAATCTTAGTTTAAGTTCTGCATAAAGTTCCACAGATCTGTCTAGATTTATTACACTTTTGGTTTGGTTTTATCCGAGCTAAATTTCGACATGCCTAATTTTCTTCACACTTCATTTCTCTTTCAGGATGAGCAATAAAATAGTATTTTTTTGTCTATATAATTGCGCTTTTATACTTAGTGTACTCCCATTTACAAGTCCAAGTTGATGCGGTATCAAAAAGTTATCTGCCAAGCAAGTCATGCTAATGATCTTTTCTTACTTGTGAGAAATCCGGGTAAACTGCTAACTTATGCTTCCAGACCCTGACAACTTTTGGGTCTGGTTACATGTGGGATATATCAGGCTCAGTGAAAAAGCTTTCTTTGCCAGTAGTGAGTGCTGGTTAACAACAAAGCCTTTTGAGCTATTTCATTGAAGGGTAGTGCTATTTCGACTCCATTACGTTGATCTGAGTATCGAAATGCCTGCATGATCGAAATATCTGTCAGAAATTCCTCTGCTGTATACAGAGGAGAAGTGTCTGTTGAAACAGACGTAGCCATGCCCTTCAGAATAGTCGCAACTGCAATTTGTTCATCAGTGAATGGATGGGCAGCATAAGGATTATCCCAGGTGATCGTACCAATATCAGGCAAAGTAGCTTCTATAGAAACTAAATTACCAGACTCATTCTCCTTGCGAATAGCTTTGGCGACTTCTACACGGTCTGACTGCTGATTAAAGAATCGGATGTCATAGTCAACCATTGTTCCTGACTTTCCATAAAGTCGAACATTTTGAGGAAAACACAGATCAGATACAGCATAGTAATCACTGTAGTGATGGAAAAAGACTGAACCGTCATCGAAAGTGACTGCACCAACGTGCCACTGGATGTTAGACCACTGTGGCTGCGACTGCAAATTAGGATCTATCCCGAAACCATAATCCATACTGCGAGCACAGATTGGTTTTCCCTTGAAATAGCGACGCAGTTGAGCTATGCCATGATACTTATAAGAAGCAAAATCGTTATAAGCGGCATAAATATGCCCGAAAATACCCACTTCAATAAGCTGCCGCTTAAACTGCTCAAGCGGTAAAAAAGGAAATTGTTCTGAAACCCCAATTTTTGTTTGGTTCGTGGCTGCTTTCTTGAGGATTTTTCCTCCACCGGAAACTGACCAGGCAAGAGGAGTCTCGGTGAGAATTGGCACTTGCAGGTTCAGCAAATCCATCAGTGTTGCCTCGTTAAAGGGTGAAGCAACAGATGAGATTAAGAATGCTGGATTTTCGGTCTGCACAAGCTCAGCAGGGCTGGAAAAAGCTGAAATACCAGTTTTACTTGCAAATTCACGGGCACGATGCTCAGATTGAGTTGTAAAACCCACCACTTCATAATAGTCAGACAGATGCTTTAGAATCGGCAAATATACTTCTGAGATTCGTTGACCGGCTCCGACTAATCCGATCTTGATTGGAGTACATGAGATACTAGTTGAAGTTGATTTTATGTAACTATCCTTAAGTTCTGGAAATAGTTTACTTCCAGTAGTCTGTTGGGAATGCTGTTTGAAATAAGTAGCCTTTAGCAAATCGGCTAAACGTATTGATAAAGCTACAATCATCAAAGTAGGATTAGTTGCTCCTGATGTAGGGAATACTGAACTACCTGCAACAAAAATTCCTTCTATACCGTGAACTTGAAGATTGGTATCGACAACACCTGCATTAGGATTGCTAGAGAGGCGAGTTGATCCGGTAGGATGTGCTTTTTCTGTGAAATAGTTTCTCCAGTTATCCTCGTCCTTTAGCCAGGAGGAGATCTGTGGAGTCGGTAAGTTCAATTTTGGAAATTCCTGGCAAATTAACTGCCCCATCCTGAGAGCAGTTTGTCGCTCTAAGTCGCTAATTTTCCAGTCTATTTCTGAAATTGGTATTCCTAAGGAATCGGTTCTGTCCCGCGAGAGCCTAATTCGACTATTCGGATCAGGCAGCTGTTCCAACATACAGTGAAGTTCAATTCTTCTTGCCTGGGTTAGTTGAGGACGATGTTTCATAACACGGCGGCGGATACCTCCGCTGACTTCACCGAAGTTAGATAGGGCTGCCTTCACATCGTGTAAAGAGTTCCGATTGATTTTTCGTGACTTCAAGGTTGACTTTAGACGCTTTATAGAAGCCCATGCATTGTCATCAGGAATATCATATTCTTCAATGAACGCATGACATCTTAAGAGATGTTCGCTCCTTTGAATTTCTTGGCTAAGGGATACCCCATGTAAATAGACATGACGTCCTTTTTCATTGTCGAGCCAGTAATGTCCGAAGCGATCTCTTACACGGTCACTATCATCAGGATCGAAATGGCCTAGAACATAGAGGGTATGGTCCATCAAGAAACGACCAACCAGGTCATTCTGGTTGCCTAAGCCATGGGACATGAGACGATTAGAGGTTAAAAGGAGTCGAGCGTTTTCTATGCCTCCACATCCTAGGACAAGCAATTTAGCTTGAATCAGACCCTTTTTTCCCTCTAGGGTGCTCACTTCAACAGATTTAAACTGAGTCGCTTCAGCATTTGTATTAATGTGGGTGACATTAGCGTGTAGTAAAACATTAATATTGGGGGCTTTCGGGAAGGTTAGGTCTCGACCAAAGTCAATTGATGTCTGGGGATTTCTAGGACTGTTGCTAAATTGCCAGAAAACAGGCTCTAAAAATCTGTGATCAAGTGGCGGCTCTGGTTGATGAACTTTGAACTGCCGCCATAATATCTCATTATACTCATCATAACAGCATGAGTCCAGACCCAGGTACTCCCCTGCCCGTTCCAAGTAAGGGTCTAACTCTTTGCGACTGATAGGCCATCCAGAGTGTTGAATCCAATCACGGTACTCAAAATCAAGTTCATTAAAAGGAGCACATCGCCCTGTCCAGATATGTGAACTTCCTCCGAAAATACGTCGGCGCAAGTTTTCTTGATTAATAACCCGTGGATCCCCTATGCTTTCAATATCATAGAGTTTTTGAGTCTCCTCCTCAGTTTTTAAGCCTCCACTTTCTAGTACCAGAACATCAACATTAGTGCCTGCAAACTCTTTTGCAATAGATAACCCCACTGGCCCACTTCCGACAATACAGAGATCGGCTTCGATCAAGGTGTTATCTTCAAATTCTCTGAGGTCAAAAAAGTTCATTTGCGTAGAATAAATGGGTAAACAATCGCTGAAAAGAAATAGGCTGACCCATAGGCATAGGTGCAATGGGATGGGGTTTGTTTACTATGCCGATTTTGCATTAAGCACGAGTAGAAGCTTCATGCAAATTGAAAGGGTCGGTAGACAGCATAGGACTTCTCTAAGAAGAACTCGATAGAATCAAGTCTTCAAAGAGCGGAGTGTAAACATGTATTGAAATCCAAGTTTTGCGCAAATCGCCCAGAGGGCAATGGGTGCGTAAATACCAATAGCTGTTCCCAGCAGAAGATGCATGACGGGTTCTGTAAAACCGAGGACTTTTTGGAGCACGATGCGAAAAATAGATGCAGCGATAGAATGAGCCACAAAAATTTCTAAAGACAATATTCCCCACTTTTTTACTAAACTAAGTACATTTAACTTCTCCAGTAAAATAGCCAAATTCACTGAAGCTGCGATGCCAAATATTGCAATTAGAGGAATCGCGATGGCATTTTCAGCAACTTGAAGTTGAACTGCTAGCCCAACGGCTAGATATCCACCTAATGTTATCAAGCTCAAGGCATAAAGCTTGGTTCGGGTTAGAACCGACAGCAAAGTGCTACTACCCACAATCACTCCGAGCGCAAAGTAAATAGCGTGGCGACGAAACAAATACAACACGCCCCAAGGACCGAAGCTGACGTTTAACCCATGCAAACAGTACAGCAAAACAGAAAAAATCAAAAAGACAACGGGAGATAGTTTCAGCTTATGGAATATTCCATAAACTAGCAGGATAGCAAACAAAGTATAGAGAAACCAAAATTGCAATATCGGTTGATAGCCAATCTTCCAAATATCCGAGAGCGAAACTGGGTGGTTGATAGTAGTATAACGCGAAACTACTATTTGAAGTAGAGTCTGTAGTACAGACCACAAAAAATAGGGGTAGGCGATGACATACAGTTTATCAAGCACAAAATGTTTAAAAGGTTTGGCTAGCGATCGCTGTACAAACAAACCTGAGATAAAAAAGAACAGGGGCATATGAAAACCATAAATCCACTGATCAACAAAGCCAACCAGTGCAGATTGCTCCAACATTGAACTGTTTACTAGACTTCGGAGAACGTGTCCAAAGACAACCAGAAAGATGCCGATACCCTTGGCATAATCTACCCACTGTAGTCGCTCCCGCATTAACGGATTGTTGAGCTTAACTTTTGGTGACAACGCTGGTTTTGGAGATGCTTCCTTAGTCATAAACTTATTTATTAATAATGATGTGCTCTAAAGTAGTGCCTGAATTGGAAGACCATTGGTGAGAAATTACCAGAAAAATGATTTGATAGCTAAGACGAGTGACAATTTCTTGGGGTATGGCTGCCAGTGTATAAGCTATGGTATATACGCCCAAAAGCCGAAAGAAAAGTAGCTTAATTACGGGATGGCAAGCTTTTTCAGAGTTGACATAATTTCTTTGTGGGAGTCAGTCAAAGTAATTCGTAATTGATCTTACGAATTATTTGGTCTAGCTAGTTACCGGCAGCTGGTAGTTATACTGCACATTCTGAGAGTTCTCTTGGCTATGTTGGAACAGATTGACTAATTTGCTTGCCTCTTGTTCAACATTGTGATGTGCTTTCACGAGTGCAGCTCCGGCTTGACCCATTTGCTCCAGATTCTCCTTTGGAAGTTGCAGAACCTCAAGCATCACTTCTGTCAAAGCTTCCACCGAACCTGATGGTATGAGCCACCCGTTGACTCCAGGCTTAACCAGTTCCGGAATTCCAGCAACATAGGTGCTAATCACTGGACGCTGCAGAGCTAATGCTTCCATGATCACTACAGGTAGACCTTCTGCAAAGCTAGGCTGAATCAAAGCGCGAGAATTCATCACATATTTTTGCACCTCTGCACCACTAACCCAACCAGTAATCTTTACCTGCTCCTCAAGATCGTAGTCTTTGATTAAAGTTTCGATTTCCGGTTTCAGAGGACCCTCACCAACCAAAGTCAAATTACACTGCAAACCAAGATCTGCTAATTGGCTGACTGCTTCTACCAGCAGCAGTTGTCCTTTTTCTTCACAAAGCCGACCAACGCACACTAAGTTTGGCTCAGATGGGATCGCTGTTGTGGGCTGGTTGAAAAAATGATTGTCTACACCACAGCGAATCAGATGGATCTTTTGCCACTGCTGGTGGTCACACCACCGATAAAGCTGACCTTTACTAAAAGAACTAACGGTGACTACAAATGCAGCGCGATTTATTTTCTCAGTCAAGGCTAAACTTTCGGGTTCATCAAACTCGTATGGACCATGAACAGTAAAACTGTAGGGTGGTCCACCCATCGCGTGAGACAACATGGCTACAGTGGTTGGGTTGGTTCCGAAGTGAGCATGAAGGTGAGTAACCCCGGCGTTACGAAACCAACCTAAGAGTACGCAAGCTTCAGCTAAGTAGATGAGATGGTACAAAACCCCTCGTTCTGAAACCAAACCAATTTTGAGAGCTAACCATAGACCCGAAAGCCACTTAATTGGTCTAGAGATCGCAACGCCTAAGAGGTTAAACAGCAACCCGAAAATGCCGACACTCAAAACTACCAGAGTCTTCTTGAATTCCAGTTTGTCCTCTGGATCAACCAATTCAGATTCGCACTCTCGGATTGAGAAGCGCTCTACCGAAAGACCACAAGCCTCAACTGCCGCAATTTCACGCCGAATAAAGCTGTGACTTGGCTTTGGGTATTTATTAACTAGATACGCAATTTTCATCTTGACCTCAGATGCACCGTCAGAATTTAAGTCAATAAGATGCCTAATAAAACTGGCTTTTCTAAACAGTTTCGTACCCTTTTTTAAAGGTTTTTATCTCAAAGCAATTCCAATTTCTATCGGCTACTTAATGCTGTAGCTGCCATCCAAATTTAATATTTCCTCACCAAATGTAAAGATAGTCTTTACAGAAATAAAAATCAATTGTTTGTGTAAAGTTTATCTTTAAATCTACCGCGACTTTTTAAAGTTATTGTAAAGGTAGAGGAAAAATTCATGATGAATTGGAAGATTTATGAATAATTAGCGTTGACATCAAACAAAAAATTATAGTCATGCTGCCCTTTATTTCAAGGCATAAACAGTCACCGTTATTGAGGAGAGTTACTTTTTTCCCACCATTAAATTACCTAAAGTTTTTCAGGTATGTTAGCACCAGCTAACATACCAAGTTCAATCATGGTGCCGTACTGCTGTGTCCTAACACAACGGCAGTCGCTTCATTTGGGGTTTCCCCAAGATCGCGCTGCCTCCCCTACAAGATAGGTAATTTTCGCTCTTGTTCGGGAGTAGTTAATTTCAAACGAATTAAAGCAACCCGTGCAGGAGTTGTTAACATAAATCAAATAGGACAGATCTAGTTATTTGTGACACTCTTATATTCAACTAGGGTTCGCTGCCTTTTTAGTAACCGGGAAATGTGAAACTGGATCTGACCCTGCACTTGTGGGAATTTGCTTAACATGCAAGACAGGGAATAGAGGAGTGCATCCTCTGACTTAAATCCTCGTTGCAAAGTATTCTGATAGACTTTGTAGCCTAAGACCGCATAACCCATTAATAGTAACAGTATGCTCAGACCCGAAGTTAACCATGCAGTCGCAATTGCTAGGAGGGGCAAAAGTAAACCCCAAAGCCAAATACTTCGGCTTTCTTTAACCCAATGCTGTTCAGGGCTATGACCGTGTAACCAAGACCCTTCAGCATAAGCATGACCTGCACGAAGCGATCTCCTCCACCACTGACCAAAACGGGTGATTTGAGCATCATGCAATGTCATTTCCGCATCTATACGCAAAATTCTGCCACCTGCTTGACGCAATCGCACACACAATTCTGGTTCTTCTCCTGCAATCATCTTCGGATTGAACCCTTTAACCTGCTTCAGTGCGAAGGCGCGCATCATAGCGTCGCCACCACACGCTTTCGCTTCACCAACAGGAGTATCCCACTCCAAATCGCACAAGCGATGATAGATCGAGTTGTTCGGGAATTCTTCCCGCCGCCTACCGCACACCACGAAAACATCAGGTTGGGCAATCAATTCCTGGACTGCACGTTTCAACCATCCCTCTATGACTTGACAGTCTCCATCCACAAATTGGATAAATTCGGTATTTGGTTCTATTTGTAATAGATATTCAAGCCCTGCATTTCTAGCACGAGCAGCAGTAAATGGAATAGATAAATCTAGATCTAATACATGAACGCCTAGAGATTTAGCTAGCTCTACACTACCATCTGTTGAGCCTGAATCTACATACACAATTGTTATTGCTTCGCCCAACACTGATAGCAAACACTTATGCAAACGACTCCCTTCATTTCTGCCAATGACAACGACTCCGATTTGATGCACCTTTGACCTCCTGCAATTGTCAATTATCTGAACTTGATATAACTGGTAACTGGTAACTGGTAATTAGGAAAAAAGTAACTGCAAGATTTCTTTTTACCTATTACCCATTCCCAATCTAGGCAATAGTATAAGTATTCAAGCTGACACGATATTATTTCTTCAAACGGAGTGTAAACATGTATTGAAATCAAAATTTTGAGCAAATCACACTGAGGGTAATGAGTGAGTAAATACCAATCGCTGTCCCTAGTAAAATCAAGCTCAAGGCATAAAGGTTTGTTCGGGTAAGAACTGACAGCAAGATGCTACTACGCACAATCACCCAAATTGAAATGGTCGGTAGACAGTGTAGGACTTCTCTAAGAGGAACTTTCGCTCAATGTAGAGGCTGGAATCTGGAAAAAGCTCAGTCATACGGTCTTTAGAAAGCACTCTTGTACCCCTGACCATATCTGTCCAAAGTGGTAGCTCTTTCTCCCAAGACCGATGCAGATGTTCGCGCACTGATTGAGGTAATTGCCAGTAGAAGAAAACGCCACTATGAGGTTCGAGGGGCCAATGGTTGCTCGGAGTTTGAACCCAGTAACCGCGACCTAAACGAAGCGCTTCATTTGCGAAAGCCGCTTGCTTTTCTTCATCACCTACATGTTCAATTACAGAGTTGCTAAATACAACATCAAAGGATTGATTGGCGAAGATATTTGACAAGTCAGTAGCATCCCCCTCAACAAAGGTTAAATTGCCAAATTTGCCAATGGTTGTATACATACCCGGTAGATTGACCAGCGTTACATCAAAGTCATGATCGAACCATTGCCACATAGTAGGTAATCCCCCCAAGTCAATAATCTTAGCTTTTTTAGGAGGTTTTACCAAAGCCAAAAACTGTCTCATCCGTTCTGTACGCCAACTTTTAGTGAAGGAATTTTCTGCAGCCCACTTTACTGCCTTAATATAAGCTTCGCGAATATTAGTCATTTCCTTTTTTTCCTTGAAGTTAATGTAATATTTTTTGTTTCAATTCAATCAATCTACCCAAGGATAGGAAATACAAGCATGATGAACAAAAAGACGGAATACAGCTGGGATTTCCATTCAATTAGGTTACTCAACAATTTCAAACTAATTCATTTTATGGGACGCTGATGCCAAAGAAAACAGACAGCCAGAAAAGGTGATGATGTTCATGCCCAACCTGATAATAGAATCAAGTCTTCAAAGAGCGGAGTGTAAACATGTATTGAAATCCAGGAGATGTTTCCGCAGTCATAAACGTATCTACTAATTATCGGCTCTAAAGTATTGCCTCAATTGGAAGACCAAACCCTAAATAATTGCGAATGATCAGAAGTATAGTTAGTAATCCGATAAAAAAGACAGTGTTCTGAATATCTTGGGCTATACAAGAGAGTTTTTCTCTTCCTAGCCCATAAAGGTTGACTATGTACAAAGGCATATCACTAAGTGCAATCACGATAATTGCTCCCACGGTGCCGAAGCGGGAAAATGCCAAAGGTAATCCCAGACCAATCATTACAAACCCAGCTAGATTACTTTGAGCTGAGTACAAGGGCTTCCCAATCGCCAATAGAGCAGGGCTTATAGTGTAAAACAACACGGAAAACCAGATGCCGCAGCAAAGAATCGGCATCATCCACGTCGCATCGCTATACCTTTTGTCATAAAGTACAGTGATGACTAAATCGCCAACAGTCACTAAAACAGCTAATAAAATCGCAAACCCAATCAGCATTAGCCGACGTTGGCGGAGAATTTTGGCTCGAAGACTTGACCGTGGCAGGTCAAGCTGGGTGGAAATTACGGGAAAAATGACTTTATAGCTAAGTTGTTTAACTATTTCTCTGGGTATGCCTGCCAAGGAGTAAGCTATTGTATATACGCCTAACATCTGAAAGGAAAGTAACTTAGCAAGAATTAGGCGGTCAGCTTGGTCATTCAAAAATGTCACCCCTGTTGCAACAAACATCCATCTACCGAAGGAAAGAATGTCTTTAACTGCTTGCCGATCCCAAGCGAAGCGATTGGAATATCCTGGTATTAACCAATGGCTACCTACCATTCTGTATATTGCTCCTGCCACTACTCCAAAACCTAAAGCCCAGATACTTGGGTTCAGCCAAGCCCAGACAATAAAGGTAGACAGAGTCAATACCTGTACTATTAGTTCAAACACGGTTAACTTACCCAGTTCCATCCGACGGTGGAGGGTATGTACGCTATTAGAACTGAAGCCATCGACAAGTGAGGACAGTCCGGTGATGGGAATTAACCAGAGGAGGCGGTGGTCATTGTAGAACTTTGCAGCTGGTAAGGTAATCAGTACGCAAAACAACCAGATTACAAAGCCACGAATTATGCCTAATGTCCAGGCGGTATTCAGAAAAGCTGGCTCATCGCCTCGTTTATTGTTTATAATACTTTGCGGAATACCAAGGTCTGAGAATAGCTCGATGCCAATCCTCAAGGTGTTAACCAAAGCCATAAGACCAAAAAACTCTGGTACTAGCAGGCGAGTCAGGATCAGGTTGCTGCCAAAGCGGAGGATCTGATTAGTTCCGTAACCGGCAATTGTCCAGATTGCACCACGGATGGCAAGCTTTTTCAGAGTTGACATAATTTCTTTGTTGGAGTGAGCCAGCTAGTTACCTGCAGTTGGTAGTTATACTGCAAATTCTCTAGGTTTCTATCAATCAGACGATTGACGAAATTGACTTTTACAAAAAACTTGATCCGCTGACAGTTTTTAGGGTTTTAACGCACAAACTATTCCAACTTCTTTGAGCTACTTAGCGTTTGATATGTTTGCTAACTCAAGATTTAAGAATAATCTTTGTGGATAGGAATATCAATTCAGTTGTGTGAAGTTAATGTTTAGATATCTCCTAAAAATGTGAAGTTATTGCAAAAAAAGCAAAAAAGTCCTGATTAGCTTAAACATTTTTGTTCATTAGCAAATTTCTCAAATTTATGAAATTTTCATCCATAGGGTGTAAAGTTTAATTTATTACACTTAAACTAACCTCTTAATCGGTTCGCGATTAATCACACGCTCGTTATGGTTTGCGATTCATTGTTATTACCGATCCTGGGAAGAATGTGATTACTTATACATTTTTCAAATGGCAATGCTGGCAATAATCTGGAAAGCTTCATATGATCTTCATAAAAAAGCCGCGATCGTTTAAAATATTCTTTAAACAAAAATTTAAAATAATCTCTCCACAAGTTAATATTTGAATGAATTAAAGAAAATATTGACGGCGTATTTGCAAGTAAAGAATATCCCAGTAATATTGTGTATTCTAGGTTTCGGTCAAAGTGGAAGAGTAGAGTCTGTCGAATCAAGCTCTACTGCAAATCTTCTCAGACAGCGCTTTTAGGTCGAATAGACTACAGCTAAAATCAAGTTATAAGTAGAATTGAGTATGGAAGACAGCGGATAAAAATCCCACTCCACGACTTAAGGTTATCTAGTTTTCACCTTAATAAGGCTTAGATTGCATCTTGCTGAAAGGGGCTTTCAGCATCACAAACTTTAGAGCCGATTTCAAGAAATGCATTTTTTCAGGGGTGCGACAAGTGGCATTTAACTCAGTCGAATTCTTTGTTTTTCTGGTAACTACTTATCTGCTCTACCGCATCCTTCCTTTCCGTGGGCAAAACATCATGTTGCTCATTGCCAGCTACGTATTTTATGGCTGGTGGGATGTACATTTACTGTTTCTGATTGTTTTATCAACCGTAATAGATTTCTACTGCGGAGCGATGATTGAATCAGGACGACTGAGTCGCGTAAACCGCTACTTGGCGTTTTGGTCAGTTATCCTTGCAGCCCTTGCCTTTGATACATTGCGATGGGATGCGATTCAGATTAGAACAGATCCAATGGCAATGTCAGTAGAGTGGTCGCAACTTCTCCCTACCTCTGTTCCAGGCTGGTTGGTCGCGATTGGAACGTTGACGTTAGTTGCGATCGCAAACCTATTGCACCCACGATTTGTTGCCATAAAAGAGCATAAACGCCGTAAACTATTCCTGTGGGTCAGTATATGTGCCAATCTGGGCATTCTCGGCTTCTTTAAGTACTTCAATTTCTTCATAGACAGTGCTCTGGGGCTGATTCGTGCAATTGGCATACCAACTGAATCTCAGCACTTAAACATTATTTTGCCCGCCGGAATATCTTTTTACACCTTCAAGGCAATCAGCTACGCCGTGGATGTGTACAAAGGCAAGATGAAGGCGTCATATAACTTCCTTGACTTTGCGCTGTTTTGGGCTTTCTTCCCGCCGCTGCTGGCAGGTCCTATTGACCGGGCATCGCATTTACTGCCACAGATCTCGAATCCGCGCCTGCTGAGTTTTCAGCAATCAGTGGAAGGACTTTTCTTGATCTTATTTGGTTTGTTTAAAAAGGTAGCAATCGCCGACGGAGTTGCCGGCTCAGTTAACGCAATCTATGAGACGACCGGAGCCGTTTCCTGGATTGATGTAGTTTTGGCAACTTTCCTCTTCGCCGTCCAAATCTACTGCGATTTCTCTGGCTACTCAGACATTGGCAGAGGCGTATCCAAACTATTTGCCATCGAGTTAATGCTGAACTTTGATCTGCCTTATTTATCGAAAAATCCTAGCGAGTTCTGGCGTCGTTGGCATATCAGTCTTTCTACTTGGCTGCGAGACTACCTTTACATCTCCCTGGGTGGAAACCGTCAAGGGGAGCGGAAGACTTATCGAAATCTGATGATCGCAATGGTGCTTGGGGGGCTTTGGCATGGAGCCGCATGGAACTTTATTCTTTGGGGTTTCTATCAGGGAACACTTCTGTGCGTATATCGAGCTTTCGTGCCTAACACAAAAGAGCAAAAATTTAGCAATCAAGGTTTAAACCTTCTGTCTGAGGGTGCTACAACTTTGTTTTTCTTTGCGATCACTTGCTACGGGTGGCTGCTGTTTCGAGCTACAAATCTTGGTCAGGTTATTGGATTCACCAAAATTCTCTTTTTAGATTGGGGCAATTTTTCCCTCAGTATGCCGAAACCGCCACTGTCTGCGCTTTTGGGCATTCCCTTATTGATTAGCTATGAAGTTCTCCAATATACCGCGGGTAAGCCAGATTTTAGCGATCGCTTGCCAACACCAATGCGTGCAGCCCTTTACGCAACAATAATCTTCATTCTGTTAATGGGAACGAGCAATGCACCTGCACAATTCATCTACTCTCAGTTCTAAGTTACGCAGTCGTAGGGCAATCCGTAAAGCTGTCGTGACCGGACTGTGGATTGTTTTCTTTCTATTGGTCATTGATTTTGCCGTCAACTTTCTGTTTCCTTACCCGTCAGATCCTCGCATCACTTCTGTTGGTCAACTCAGCCTCTACTTTAACTACGGAAGATCCGTCGAAGGCAAGGTTTCACAGATGATCGGACCCACAGATGAGTCGAGTTCAGCCTTGGCAAAAGCTGGGTGGTTAGATCCAGACTTATGGAAAAAGTTAAATTTACCAACTCGCCGCGCCACTGGGCAAGACTTGCTTGTTGCCATCTATGGAATGTCATTTTCAAACCATGTGGGCGAAGCGATCGCGGAAATTGATCCCAAAATCACGTTGAGGAAGATTGCTGGACCAGCAGCCGGACCGAACTACTCATTCGCTGCATACAAGCTGGATCGGGGTAGACATGAAGCGGATGCTGTAGTTTTGGGAATTCTCGCTTCTAGCGTCAAAGCACTCAGAACCATGAATGGCATGACATGGCAGTTTGAGGGACCAGCTCCTTACACCTATCCAAGATACCTCCTACAAGACGGCAAGCTGCAGGAGGTTTCGCCGACAATTACATCTCTAACGCAATTCCGCGCTGCTTTAGGTGACTTGCAACAATGGGATGCATTCCTAACCCAGATGCAAAAGTACGATCAATTCTTTAACTCGTTTCTATTTGAGCGGAATTTTGTAGATAAATTTGCAACTGTACGCTTGATTCGTAGGGCTTGGGCACAAAGTCATCAAAAGGCGATTGAAAAGCAAATACATACGGAAGATGGGTTCAACGCCGAATCGGAAATCCCAGTTTTGAGGGCGATCGCTACTGACTTTGCAGCAACAGCTCTTAAAGATGGCAAAATGCCAATTGTACTTCTCCTCAACGATCGCGGGTATGATGACCATTTGTTCAAGGCACTGGAACCAACGCTCAAGAATGCTTCAATTCCGTATGTCAGCACCCATAACATTGCTCCTCCTTCTAACTTGAAAAACTTCCTTGCTGATGGACACTTCGTCAAAAGTGCCGACAAACAAATAGCCAAAGCCGTACTAAAGCTAATCAATGACCATTTTCATCGGGGGTAAATTCGCCTTGTTTGCTTAACAGAGAGCGCAACTGTTATATACAAAACCCAATATATATTAGCTTGACGCAGCAGGTAACTCTCCATCACGTTATTCATTGCTACGAAAAGGAGAACAGTTAGGGGCCAAACATCCTCTGAATTTCTAGCTGCGTAAGCCAGTTTCAGTGACCGAGCATAGGCGATCGCAAAACTAACTAGAAAAAGCGATAAACCTATCCAGCCAACATCAAGCGCTAAATCAACGAAGCCATTGTGAGCATGGGGTGGGATGAAATTAGCCGTCACTGCTTGACCAGCTTCGACTGCATACCTACTTCCCTTTTGCCAAAACGCACCACGTCCAAAACCTAGCCAAGGGCTATCCCGAAGTCTAGTTAGCACAGAACCCCAGATGAGTGTCCGTCCAGTTAAAGTGGGATCTTTTCCCAAACCACTTAACAGCGCTACCCATTCAGCTAAAACGACTGTACCAACACATCCAAGAATAAGAATTGTAATATCTAAATAAATTACGCTGATTTTTCCCTGCCACCGAAAGTTACGATAAAACAGCAAAATTAATATCAGAAGAAAAGAGAGAACAAGAGAAGTTTTTGAAGTTGAACGCACCATCATAACCTGTGAAAGAGCAAAACCTCCCCACTTATATAAGTGGTTTCTTGGTTGGTCAATGGGCAGCAAGAAAAATGCTAATGAAGTTAAAACCATCATGCTGCCAAAGGTATTTTTATAATCGTAAATTCCTTTCCACGATCCTGGATGATCTGCCCCATGCTGACCAATAGAAGGTACTCCTATGGCGAAAAATATACTTAGCAACATCCCTAGAGTGAACGTCCACGCAACTAGTTTTACCTGCTCTTTCAAGCTAAATCGTGTAGCAAAATATAAGGCAAACGTGGTCATTTGCCAAACTTCACCCATGTATTTACTCGTTTCTTCTGGAAACAATGACCAGATAGATGATAGCAAGATTATTGGTGTCAATATCCAGAGAAAAATGTCTCGACTAGCTGTTAGTAAAGACTTTTTCCAGTTCAGGCAAATTATAATACTGGCAGTTGTCAAAATAAAATATCTGATAACTGATATGATGCTCTCTGGAATTAACCCAGTTCCTGCTATGCCTGGAAGTGAGCCTACACCAAAGCCTCCTGAGAAAAAAGTTAAGCCTAAAATGACGAAGCCTTTCTCGGCAAGTTCTAATTGTTTTTTCATGGCAACAAAATAGATAATTAGGGAAAATATTTCAAGTTAATTTATTAATTTTTTACTGATTTGTCACTATTGTATTTAAGCCTTTAGAGTTATTTACTGGATACATTTGTTCCCCTCTCCCAGTTTCGCGACAGGGGAACACAAGGGGTTAGGGGATGATGGTCAGACTAACCGAACCGTAAGTAAGTCGGCGTAAAAAATTAAAGGTTTGTAGTAAGCGCTAAAGCGCTTACTACGAGCGAACTTGTGAGCTTTACTTTTCTTGACATAGTTCTGTTTATTCGTGCCAACTTACTTATTGCTTACACCCCAACTTTTGAATGCTTAATAACACATCCATTACTTGTTTGCTACAGCAATAAAATTAAATGCTTGAAATGGATACGTGAGAGCACTACAAAATTGTTCAAAGCTGAGTGGTTTGTCATTATTGAGAAAATCCTTAAGCAGGAATATTGAGTATGATTGCTGTTGGGTTAAAAACTCAAATATTTGGCTAGGGGTAAAGTCGAAAATAGAAAGTCCTGAGGTAGTACACTCGAATAATAAAATGGGATGATAGCGATGCAATGTATCTACTGCGCCGCGAAGTACTGCTAACTCTCCCCCTTCCACATCAAGTTTTATAAAGTCGATACGGTAGTCAGGAGTCAGAATGTTATCGAGTTTGTCCTGCTGAACAACAGTTGTCAACACTGTGTCATTTTCTGACATGTGCTGACGAAGTCCACTGAAGCCTGAACGACGTTTATTAATATAGAAAGTTGCTGTACCTGCACGATCGCTTAATGCTAGATCTCTAACATCAACTTCCGGAAATTTCTGTTTAAGCCAGCCTACCTTATATGGTATGGCTTCAAAAGCCATGTGATGTCCCTCAGGTGCGAGTCTCAGAATTTCACTAAGCGTCGAACCAATATGAGCACCTATATCTAGGCAGTTAAAAGAGCGGGAAATAACGCGCTGCATGACTCGATCAATTCTTAGCGACTCCAGATAAATTTCTGACAATTCAGGATGTTTGATGCGTTGCTGAAATTCAAAAGTTGATTGTATTTTCTTGGCAAAATTTTCAACTGGAGTACGAATGAGAAGATGTTTAACGTATTCTTTCATTTGATTAATAATCTTTGTATTTAGTAGAATGTGGGTTCAAATTCCTGAGAGAGCGAACTTGCAAGCTACTCCTTTGCTCCTCTGCTACCATAGCGTTCTGAAGCGGTTCGTTAATAGATATTTTTTGGGCGGGATGGGAGTATGATGGCAAACACTGATTGGCAATTCATATCAAAAATTGCTTAATTAAGTTACTTCTATGTTGAAAAACAGTCTGTTCATCAAATGGCTGACCAGATAGTGCAGCCTTGAGAATCAACTCACTCAATCTTGCTCGGTCTGAATTGAGTTCAACTATCAAGTTAGCCAGCTTCTCTTCGTCGTTCATCGGTACGAATGCACCACCGCCATGTTCAGAGACAATCCCTTCCGGATAGAGGCTGCTGTAACCGATAATAGGACAACCGGAAACTAAAGACTCAATTAGACATCGAGCCGATTCTGGGGTTTTGTGGCAAAATAGGAAGATATGATGTTTTCTCATCGTCTCCAAAATTTTGCTCCGGTCATCAACAAACCCGACTAAATGGACTCGATCGGCAATACCCAACTCGTCAGCGAGTGACTTCATCTCTTGAAGAAGTGGTCCGTCACCAAGCCAAGTGGCTTGGAGTTCAACGCCAGCCTTGTAAAGGCGATGTACAACCCTTAGCCAATCGAGCGGACCTTTCATTTGTGCAGCTCGTCCTACATAGCAAATCAGTAAAGGTCCACCATTTGATAGTAAGTCGATCTTGAGGTTCAGACTAGAGGCATCAATCTGATCGGACTTCTTCGTGTGAATGCCGTAAATACAATGAGCATTTTTGCAGAAAGGTGAATATGCCGAGTAGCAGTCCTGTCCTTGGAAAAGTCCCAAGTTGCAGCGACGAATCAGATATCGCTGGTAGAGTTTCATTAACGGGAGGGTCAAAGAATACTTGATGCGGCGCTTCAGTGACTCTTTGTTCAATGTTTGACGAATTACCTCATATTCAACGCGATCGGTCCAGGTACAATAGGGGCGTTGCAGCTTGATGGCTTCCAAACAAGCAATTGCTGCCCAATCTCCAATAAGTCCGCCAATTACAAAACAAAGATACTGACACTCCTGGATCTTTGCCTTCAATAGCTGACTTGTGGTTCTATAAGTCTGAATAAAATCTTGAAGTTTGTAAGCATATGGTAGTGGAACTAACTCCAGTCGATCTGCACAGGGCAAATCAGCGATCGCCTGCCATGTCATTGAAGTATCACTTTTTGCGGCAATGTGTTCGGGTATCACAGGACAAGCGATGACAACTCGCTCAAAGTTTTCTGCCCAGCGAACCAAACCGTCACACGTTTGGTCATCCAACCCTAAGCGCCCCTCTACTTTCTGAAACGGAACAGGCATTACTAGAAAAATTTTCTTTTCCATAATCTTTTTTCGTAGGAGAAAACCTCTGATCCCAAATAGGAGTGTAGAATTATTACTGTCAGATTCACCTCAATCAACTTTGTGACGATTTGAGGAAGTGATGATTTTTGCAGGTATGCCAACTGCTGTTGCTCCCGCCGGAACATCGCAGAGAACTACAGCATTAGCACCAATATTTGCACCATGTCCAATAGTGACGTTGCCAAAAATTTTCGCACCAGCACCAACGTTGACACATTTACCCAACTTTGGTGCATCAAAAGGACGATCTAAATAACGGTTTCCTAAAGTAACCCCTTGGCGAATAATACTGTCATCGCCAATCACACAATCTCCGTGAATCACAATCGCTCCCTGGTGTTCAATAATCACACGGCGACCAAGTTGAACAGTGTAAGGCAGTTCGATCCCATAAGTGTTGCGAATTTTGCGATATAACATCCCATATAGGATGCTGAAGGGTGCGCGAAGCAGTTTGGGTTGAATCTTCATTCTCCAAACGCCAAAACGCAAAACTGCTACTGCTCGAAATCCTGGCTTAGTCCAATCTTGTCCGTGAGCAATCCAGTCTTCTTTGATCTGCTGCCAAAGACTTAAAGCCGGAACTTCCGCTTCAGTTGCATTTGCTGTCAACTCCAGTTTTGCATCCATAATTATGCTCCTATTTCAGTTAGCTGTTCTGGACGATGGCACAGTATTTACGTCAACACTGGGTTCAATTCGGGGGCTGTTGTAGTAAAAGTAGTTATCAGGCTCCTGTTTGATATTTACGCCATTGGCAACGATTCCTAAAATATTAGCCTCAGAGCGTGCTAGTAGAGACTTAGCTGCAGTAGCACTATTTGAATTTACAACACCAGGTTGAACTACAATTAAGACTCCATCCACCATGTTGCCTAAAACCGCTGCATCAGGGGTTCCAACGAGGGGGGGAGTATCAATTACAATGCAGTCATAGTTTTGAGACAACATCTCAATGAAAGAGGTCATGCGCTCTGTATCAATCAATGCAAGTGGATTAGGAGGCATAACTCCAGCAGTCAGGATAGATAAGTTAGTTGTGACTGTTTGGATCGCTGTGGAAAATTCATTCTCACCAACCATGACGTTAGTTAAACCGACTGAGTTGATTCGACCCCAAAGGTGATGTTGACATGGGTGACGCATATCTGCATCCACTAATAAAACTCGTCGTCCTGCTTGAGCCATGACTGCAGCTAAATTAGCAGCAACTTCTGATTTCCCCTCTCCAGGTACAGAACTCGTCACCACAATTGTGCGAACTTTTTTATCTAAGCTAATAAACTTTAGATTTGCTTGCAGCATTTGGTATGCTTCATGAATCACCGAGCGAGGAGTGGTTGCAACAATAACTCGCGGAGAGACTCCCTCTAAGCTCGGATCAAGAGGAGTCGATGTATTATCAGTTTTAAAGCTAGGAATTAGCCCTAGCAAAGTATAGCCAAAAAGTGCCTCTGCTTCTTTAGCCGTCTTCAATCTTCTGTCAATTAAATCAATAAAAAAGGCAGATGCCATACCAAGTAGTAAACCAGCAAATCCGCCGCCTAATATTATTCCAAGTTTCTTTTTATTGGCTGCTGGGCTGCTGTAAGACTTAGCATCTTCAAGTACACGGGCATTCCCAACTGTTTGATTTTCTGCTATTCTGATTTCCTGTTGTTTGGTCAACAGGTTTTCGTAGCTTTTTTGTGCGACTAATAACCTTCGCGCTAGATCTCCTTGCTTTTTCTCTAAATTTGGGAGAACATCAGCCCTCTGCCTATAAAACTCCTTAAGCTGAGATAAAGATTCTATTTTTCTTTGTAAACCCAGCCTTTGTGACTCTAACTTCACAAAGTCTGAAGTGATATCTTGCTTGAGCGCCCCCATTTGCAATTTACCAGGGGCAATTTGTGCTTGACGTCCTAAAGCCTGAGATGTTTGCTCCTGCAATAAAGAATTTAGATATGCTTCTTGGCTTTTGAGCTTAACAATGGATGGATGTGCTTCTGTCAAGAAGGCTCGTTGAGTTGCTAGCTGAGTTTGCACCTTTTGCAATTCAGCTAGTACCACCTTCACACCAGATGCTTGGCTCAGAGAAGCAATATCTAGAGCATTATCTTCAGGCAGATGGAGTTGACGACGTATTTCTATTTCCCGAGCACTGAAATCTGCGAATTGAGACCGAGAATTGTTTAATTCTTCATCTAGACTGATCAGGGTTTTAACTGTGCCACTCGTCTCTTCTTGCAAATCGATAATCTTATTTTGAATTTTAAACTGACGCAGTGCCTCTGCTGCTAGGTTTAATGCTTTTTCAGCCGATGGCAATTGATTTTCAATAAATTTACCTGCGGCTGAGGCTTCAGCTCGATTAGTCTGAATGTTATTCGCAACATAGGATTTCATTACCTGATTGACTACTGCTTTAGCCAATTGAGGATCTTGAGATACGTAAGAAACTTTGAGTACATCAGTTCCTAGAATTCCCTCAGCTTTTACTCCCATTTTGTCTGGATCGAGAGGAACACCCTTTTTATCTTTGAGATTGAGAGTTTTTACAACCCCTTGTACGATCGGTGCAGCCTGCACCAGTAAAGCTTGCGTATCTACAGGATTAGCTTGAGGCTTGAGAGATTCAAGATCCCCTATTTTTTGTCCAACTCCTGTAAGAGATGAGGTTCTGTTTGATTGAAAAATAAGCTTTCCACTCGCTTCGTATGCTGGTTTTTGCAAGAGCAAACTCAGCGCAGCTAACCCTGCAAACGCTGTAAACACTCCGGCTGCTACCAGCCAGCGACGTTTTAGAACTAGCCAATATTTTTGAACATCTATATCTTCGGAATTGCCTTTAGTCTCCATACAAGTTGCTTAGTGGTAGATGAATGTGGATTTGAAGTCAAAAATCGATTGGTCAGAGGATAATTTCTACATTTTCCTCATACTCTTTATCAAAGACCTGAGGCTAGTGACCTCACGGCGACTAACTCTTGTCCAGGGATTTTCGTAAAGCTGAAACCGTTGTTGAAAAATTAAGTAGAAGAACGGGATAGCATCCAACAGATACCTCTTCCAAAGCCGCTTAGGTTCACTTAAAAGCCTGTAGAGCCACTCAAGACCAACCTCACTCATCCATTTTGGCGAACGTTTGATATAATCTGCCTCAAAGTTGATTGTCGCACCAATAGCCAAGAATATTTTGATATTCTTTAACTGGTTTCTATACTTTGCAATCCACATTTCCTGCTTAGGAGCACCTACACCAACTGCTAGAACTGTAGCACCAGAAGAGTTAACGATCTCAATAATTTTTTGACACTCATCCTCTTTCTTTTCAAAGCCAAAGGAGGGCGAGTAGGCTGCTACAATGATATTTCGACCGAGCTTGGAATTAATTTTCTGCTGAGCTGTCTTAACTACTTCCTCTTCACCACCCAGCAAAAAGATTTTAATGTTTTCATCATGCTGGTAATGAGTGTAAAAAGCCGGAAACAAATCTGAACCTGAAATTTTCTCCTGTATAGGTGTCCCCAAAAAACTTGATACATACATCAAGACTTTGCTATCGCAAACTTTGTAGTCCGCTTCTTGGTAGACATCATAAAAATCTTGATTTCTCTGCAATTTCATCACATGGTCCACGTTAGGGGTAAAAACAACCCCACCCCTTCGTAGCTTTTCTAACAACTCGACCAATGTGATGTCATGGATGGTCAAATTCAGTAAATTAACTTGTCTCATACCACTACCAAACAAAGTGTTCCTAAGAATGTAAGGTGTTTTTAGTGACCAGCTAAATCATCTACACTTAGGGCGCTGCTGAATCTAATTTCCGGTAATGCAGCAGGGGTTTAAACCTTTGAGTGACAAAGGTTTGCTGATCTAGTCAAGTCACATTATGTCTGAAAGCCGCAAACTTTTGATGTCTGCACTCTTATGCTTCTAAAACAATCGCTAAAAATACTGTAGCCCCTTGATTCAATGCCGTTCCGAGCAGATTTCGTTTTTTTTTTGACCTGACAAAGGTTCCTCGGTCTTTGAGTTACGTAACTTCAAGTATAAAGCGATCAAGAAATCCATCTGCCGATCAAGCCAACCCTACTGGTTCAACCCAATTAATCATCAGCGTTGCATCATTTAGGAATGAAGTTTTATCGCTCGTCTCAAGTCAAGACGCCAAGACAAGGGCAGCACGTTGGGCATCTGCCCTCGTCTTTGCGTAAGCTTTTCATACCCTAAATCAGCAACACCGTTTTGCCTACGTATGAAGTCTAGTGTTTTTATTAACATTTTGTCGATGCACTGCAATGATAACATTCCACAATTACTTTTCCACCTATTTTATACTTCCATTCTGTTACATTACATGGTGTAGTAGACTACATAGTCCTCAAATTCTCTAGCATTGGATAGTCCTGGGTTATAATTTTTGCTAGTCACATTAAATTATTTTGCTAACAGAACTTAATATACATATATTCATAATGATTTCAAACAGCTATTGTGAAGTTAACATGTAGAAATCCGAAATATTTCTTAAAGAAACTGTAAACTTCGAGGGTAAATCCTGATAGACCAACAAAAATATAGAACAAACTTTATGTAACCGAAAACGGATGCTTCTATTGCATCCGTATGATAAAATTACGTTTGTACAGCAACAATCAAGCTAGTTACTAATTGCAATTAATTCACTTTTAGCTTGCTTAATGACTAGCAGTTTTCAATTGAAGCCGTGCCACATTGTCAGGGCGGGGAAACCCCGCCCCTACGGTTATATTGTGGTCTACGTGAATGAAATTCGCTCTTAAACCACTCCACAATTCCATCAGCGATCGCCTGCGCTTCCTTCTTCTGCTCTTCTGGATTCGTTACCACCTCAAATTCATCAGGATTACTCATAAAACCTACCTCCAGTAGTACTGATGGTGCGATTTCCGGACGTGTCAACGCTAAGTTATCCCAAAAGACACCATAGTCAGGTCTTCGGAGTTTTTTGACTATATAATCATGCAAAAATAATGCTAGGCTGTGGGCTTGGGGATGATACCAAAAGGATGCAAAACCTTTGATGTTTTGCGCATCGCCATCATCAGGCAGAGAGTTGTGATGTATGGACAGCGAAATTGCTGGAACTTGATTATTAATCATCGCCACGCGATCGCCTAATGACACCTCCACATCATCTTCACGCGTCATTACCACCGTCGCCCCTCGCTTCACCAACTCGTCCCGCACTAACTTAGATACCACCAAATTGACATCTTTTTCCAGATAGCCGTTAGGTCCGGATGCACCAGATTCAGCGCCCCCATGTCCTGGGTCTAGTAATATCTTGATCCCAGATAAAGGTTTTGTGTCCTCTCCACTTGCAGGGGGGTGACGCAAAGACAAAATTAAGCTTGTCCCATCGTATCTCAGCTTATATCCCCACTGTTGGTCTTTTTTGAGAGTAAAAGTATATTTCACCTGTTCAGGAGCCACCTGCTGCCAATCTAGACGATAAATTATGGGGTCATTACCAAAGGGAATAATGTCCGTTTGGGCAGTCGTGTTATAGAGAGTGAGGGTGAAGGTGCGTAGGCCGCAGGCATCGCCTTGTTGCACACTCACAGGGACAGGAACTTGCAACGGGAAAATCATTTCCGTAGCATTCTTGTTGTGCCGAGATCCAACAGAGCGGATAATTGTGCGTGGGGGGATTGCTCCTGGTATAATGCGCGTTTCTTTACTATTGATCCAACCGCCATAATCTAAGCGCAACCATTCTCCTTCCCTACCTGTGACTGCTGCCCGTGTTCCTTTCGGGAGGGGTGTGAGTCTAGAATAATCTGTACTGGGACCAGTGCGCGCCACACCAGAGTCTACTGTTACCTCGGCAACTTGCAACTGCGATCTTGAGAGGATTTGAACTTTGCCAACTCCGGGCTGAGTTATCGTCTGACCATTGCGCGTTAGTTGGAATTCCGGTTTACCCAAATCTACATCTTTGCCGTAGTCAGGGACGACAGCACCAGAGATGATGTTGCCATAAAGTACGGAACCAAGCTGTTCTGTAGTGCAACCCTCATACTTGCCTACACTAGATTGGATAGAAGGCTGATTTCGCCCCGTTAAAGCGGCAGAGTTTGCAGGTAGTTGCGCCTGTTGTGATTGCGGCACTAGAGAAATAGTTTGATTACCTAGCTTTACAGATACACTAGAGTTAGGGGTTGCTAACGCGCTAAAACAAATAAGTTCCCCTGGAAGTCTGGCAATGTCTGTTGCCGGAGTGAGAGAGTCTTTAGCAATCCAACCCAGTCGAACTTCAGGTTGAGTGGAAAGCCTTGTCACTTTAATCTGAAGTTCTTGATTTTGGTACTGGACAGTAAAGAGATTCTCTCCTAACTGCAAGGGCATACTTGGCGCAAAATGACCGGCTTTGCTGCGGCTAATTGGCTTACCATTGATCAGAACCTCTCCAGAGATAGGTGCTGTACCAAGAAAAAAGATTTTTTCGGAAGTCGTTTTGTAGTTTGTCTGGGGAAAAATAACCTTAAGAGATTGATCTTGCGCCCAAGCAGGTGAGGAGATGACTATAAAGCTAAACAGTACTAAACCTAAAAGTGGTTTCACGCCAATAATGGGGAATGGGGAATGGGGAGTGGGGAGTAGGGAGTAGGGGGAGATGAGGGAGTAGGGGGAGATGAGGGAGATGAGGGAGATGAGGGAGATAAGGGGAGAAAATACTTCCCCCACTCCCCCTACTCCCTACTCCCTACTCCCTACTCCCCACTCCCTACTCCCTACAATGACTATACGACAACATGTTTTTTTAAAAGTTGCTAGAAATTTAAAATAGTATGAGTAAGTTCGTATTTGTTACCGGTGGCGTAGTTTCCAGTATTGGCAAGGGAATTGTGGCTGCAAGTCTAGGGCGGTTGCTGAAGTCGCGGGATTATTCGGTGTCGATTCTCAAACTCGATCCTTATATTAATGTCGATCCAGGCACGATGAGTCCCTTTCAACATGGCGAGGTGTTTGTTACCCAAGATGGCGCTGAGACAGATTTGGACTTGGGGCATTACGAACGCTTCACCGATACCTCTATGTCACGACTCAACAGCGTGACAACTGGCTCAATTTACCAAGCTGTGATCAATAAAGAACGGCGTGGCGACTATGATGGCGGCACTGTACAGGTGATTCCCCACATCACCAATGAAATTAAAGAGCGGATTATTAGAGTTTCTAAAAATACTACACCTGATGTGGTAATTATAGAAATAGGCGGGACAGTGGGAGATATTGAATCACTGCCGTTTTTAGAAGCAATTCGCCAATTCCGCAAAGAAGTAGGGCGACAAAATGTCATATACATGCACGTAACCTTGATACCGTGGATTGCTTCTGCAGGTGAGATGAAAACTAAACCGACGCAGCATTCAGTCAAGGAACTGCGATCAATTGGCATTCAACCTGATATTTTAATTTGTCGCAGCGATCGCCCTCTCGCCGCCGGGTTAAAACAGAAATTGTCAGAATTTTGTGATGTGCCTGTAGCATGCGTCATCACTGCGATTGATGCCAAAAGTATCTATGAAGTACCATTGCTTCTGGAACGGGAAGGACTAGCGGAACAAACGCTTGATTTGTTAAACATGGACCAACGCCAACCAGATCTGGTGCAGTGGCAAATCTTAGTGGATCGGATGTATAGTCCCAAGCATAACGTGGAAATTGCGATAGTCGGCAAATATGTGCGGTTAAGTGATGCCTATCTTTCGGTAGTGGAAGCACTACGCCATGGGGCGATCGCCATGAGTGGTGAACTACGCTTGCGTTGGGTAAACTCGGAAACGTTGGAAGATGAGGGAATCGAAACCCATCTAGATGGTGTCGATGGCGTGGTGATCCCAGGAGGTTTTGGGAGTCGGGGAGTGGATGGCAAAATTGCTGCAATTAAATATGCCCGTACTCAGCAAATCCCCTTTTTAGGTTTGTGCTTGGGAATGCAATGTTCCGTGATTGAATGGGCAAGGGACGTGGTGGAATTCAAAGATGCCAACAGTGTCGAATTTGATCCCCACACCGAAAATCCAGTAATTAACCTTTTACCAGAACAGCAAGATATCGTCGATTTAGGCGGTACAATGCGCTTGGGTCTGTATCCTTGTCGCGTTATTCCCAATACTCTTGCTTTCAAACTCTATCAAGATGAAGTCATTTACGAACGACACCGCCATCGGTACGAGTTTAACAACGCCTACCGCAATCTGTTTTTAGAAACTGGCTATGCTATTAGTGGTACTTCTCCAGATGGACGCTTAGTGGAAATGGTTGAATTACCCAACCACCCTTTCTTTATTGCTTGCCAATTTCATCCAGAGTTTCAATCCCGTCCCAGTACACCTCATCCTTTATTTCTCGGTTTCATCCAAGCCGCGATCGCCCGACGTCACTCTTCCCCTGGTATCCAAACACCAGCAGAAGTCTCTTAAATAATTAAAAATGAAAAATGAAAAATTAAAAAGGCTAATTTTTCATTTTTCATTTTTCATTTTTAATTTGGAGGAGATGTTGTGGCGTACTGGGTGAAAATTCGCTATGAGAAAAATGAATATGTAGTGAATTTTGAGCGTGTTAGTGCTTTTTGTTATGAACACAATGGCAGGGTTACGTTTTGGTTACCCGATAGCGCCATTCCAATGGTGATTAACCCGCAAACTAACCAGGAAGATTATCGAAAGATTTTGGAATATATAGAACAAGTTACAAATTTGGAATTGGAGAAAGCCTATTGGGTGAAAATTTACTACGAGAGAAATGAATATGTAATTAACCTCAAATGCATCAGTTCATTCTGCACTGAACCGAACGGTAGGATAACTTTTTGGTTGCCAGATAGTAGTATCCCGATCATCATTAACCCCGTCAGTAATTTAGAGTCTCATCAAAAAGTTGTGCAATACATTCAGAAGGTAACGGGATTTTCTTTGTCTTAGTGTTGATTGCTAATTGCTAATTGCTAATTGTTGATTGTTAATTGTTGATTGTTGATTGTTGATTGCTTGCAATTATCCATTACCGATTAGCCATTAGCCATTAGCCATTAGCAATTAGCCATTAGCAATTAGCCATTAGCCATTAGCAATTAGCCATTAGCCATTAGCTTCCATTAGCCATTAGCAATTGACTTTCTGCCATGCCAATTTGGCTGCACCGACAATTCCGGCAGAGTTACCCAATTCTGCTGGCAATATTTGTAAACCTATGCGGGAAGTGGGTAGCACTCGCTGCTCAATTTCTGCCTTGACAGATGGGAGGAAAAACTCGGCGCTGGCGCTGACCCCGCCACCAATTACAATCGCTTCCGGCGTCAGCACGTAAATCAAACTCGTCAAACCTATACCCAAATCTTTACCATACTCTTGCCAAAATGTCAAGGCATCTGGATCTCCGGCTTGTGCTAGAGCGCCCAATTCTGCTGGTTCCTTTGCTGTGCGACGACGAATAGCTGTCACTGAGACAGACTGCTCCAATGAGCCTTGATTGCCACTATTACACCTTGGACCATCGGGGTTTAAGGTGATTAATCCTAGCTCACCTGCTGCTCCTTGATGCCCGACAAACAGTTTGCCATCCAAAATAATTGCGCCACCAACGCCAGTTCCTAAAGTCAGCAGGATAAGATTTTGAAAGCGGCGACCTGCTCCCAACCAAGCTTCTCCTAACCCAGCACAGTTGGCGTCGTTAGCGACAATTGTCGGCAGGCTTGTTTTTGCTTCTAACCAGTCTGCCAAAGGAACATCGTGCCATCCCTGCAGGTTGATAGCGACTTTAGCAATGCGTCCTGCTGCATCCGCCGGACCTGGAGTGCCAACACCAATGGCAATGGTATGTTGTGGATCGATTTGGGCGATCGCATCCACCATCGCCGCCACAACTGCTTCTGGTGTTGCCGGTTGGGGAGTCGCCACAGTTAACGATTGTAAACAAGTGCCATCTGGTGCGAAACGCCCCAGCTTAATTGCTGTTCCCCCTAGGTCAATGCCGATTACTTGAGAATTCACCACTTTTAAAACCTATGAATGCAACCAATGTGGCAACGGATGTGGTAACGGATGTAACGGATGATTTATGTGTGGAACTTAATAGATAAATTATCCGCTACATCCGTTCCTATCCGTTGCCAGTTTTCCGTCTGACTAGGGGTTAACTGTAAATCAGCAACCGTCGTCGGACGCAAACCGGATTGTCCTTGCCAGGATACCACAGGAGTGCCGCGTAAGATCCCAGAAAGGGCGACGGAAAGCATAAAGCCACCAGCAGCAGCGGCTATTAAGGACATGTTATCTTTCACAAATCTCTTACTTTAGAAATACCACAACCAAAATCTTAGACGATAAAACTGGTTTTCGGTGTCCTTTGTCAGTAGCAACTAACCACTAACCACTAACCACTAACCACTAACACCTAACTACTTCCTCATTCCATTTTCTCGCCGTAACCGAGGATTGACAAATTCATTTAACCCCTCACCCAGAAGCGATAGCCCTACCACCATTGATGTCATCCCTAATCCAGGGAAAAGTGCAGTCCACCAAATACCTGTGGGTAGTGCGTCTAAAGCTTGTTTTAAATCGTGTCCCCATTCTGGTACTTCTTCTGGAAGTCCTAGCCCTAAAAAGCCTAAACCACCTAAAACTAAAATCGCATCGGCGGCGTTGAGGGTAAAGAGTACGGGTACGCTTTGAATCACGTTGAAAAACAGATACCGGGAAAGCACATGCCAAGTGTTGGCACCCAGTGCTTGTGCAGCTTCGATAAAGACTTCGGTTTTAACGCTAACGGTGTGGTTACGAACAACGCGGTAATATTGAGGAATGTAAGCAATGCTGATGGCGATCGCCGCATTGAATATCCCACGCCCCACCACAAATGCCAGCGTCACTGAAAGCAGTAGTCCTGGTAAGGTATAGATGCTATCCATGAGAAATAGCAAAACCTTATCCAATCTACCGCCTAAATAACCACTGACCATACCTAAAGGCACACCGATCAGCATGCTTAATGCCGTTGCTAGCAAAACCACTTGCAATGCAGCTTGAGCACCAAACAGTGTGCGCGAGAATACATCATAGCCTTGGCGACTAGTACCAAACCAATATTTGGCTGAGGGTGGTTCGTGAATAGGGTTAATCAGGGAATCGGTGGGGTCTTGCAGCCATCCCCAAGCCTGAAATGCAGGAGCAAAGAATGCTAGGAATATAAAAAAAAGGGTCATGGTTAACCCTATAAGCATCAGTTGCTGGGAAAGGCTGAGGTTTTTGGCTAAAAATCTTGGCTTTGGAGTATTTGTAATGGTCATGAATTGGGGAGTGGGGAGTGGGGAGTGGGGAGTAGGGAGTGGGGAGTAGGGAGTGGGGGGAGATGAGGGAGATGAGGTAGTAGGGGGAGATGAGGTAGTAGGGGGAGATGAGGTAGTAGGGGGAGATGAGGGAGATGAGGGAGATGAGGGAGATGAGGGAGATGAGGGAGATAAGAGAATTAATTTATCTCCCCCCACTCCCCTTACTCCCCCCACTCCCCACTCCCCACTCCCCCTACTCTCCCCACTCCCCACTCCCCACTCCCCACTCCCCATTAAAGATTGTTTGCAACCAACTGGCGGTATTCGCTTTTGGGCTTGACGCCTTTGAGTTCTTTCACTAGTTCCTTGTTTTTGAAGATTTGAACTGTTGGCGTTCCTGTAACGCCACCACTTTGAGCAATTTCTCGGTCTTTGTCGATGTCAATTTCGACAAAGTGTATTTTGCCGTCAAATTCATCCACCACTTTATTTAAAATTGGTTTTAGGGTATGGCAAGGACCGCAACCAGGAGAGACGTATTTGACGACGAGTGGGCGATCGCTATCGTGGAATAGCTTGCGCAAAGCATAACCTCCCTGATGGCGGGTTGCATTCAAATCAAATTCAGCATCTAGCTGTTCGTCGGTTTTCTTCTCGGCTGGTTGAGGTTCTAATTCATTATCTGGAGTTTCCTGCTTTTGATGGAATTCTTGAATTAAACCATTAAACGACAACCAGCGTTCTGCTAACATCGCCGCCATACAGCCACTACCCGCCGCCGTAATTGCTTGGCGATATTCACGATCCTGCACGTCGCCTGCGGCAAATACGCCTTCTACGCTTGTTTCTGGTGAACCGTGTTTGGTGACCACGTAACCTACATCATCCAGTTCTAGTTGCCCTTTGAATAAAGATGTATTGGGATTGTGACCAATGGCGTAGAATAAACCCTTAACGTGCAGTTTGCTTTCTTCACCGGTTTTGATGTTGCGGAGTTTCACTCCATCCATGTGGTTTTCGTTACCAAAAATATCCATCGCCTCTGTGTTCCAGTGAACTTGGATTTTTGGGTTACTCAAAACGCGGTTTTGCATCGCTTTAGAAGCCCGCAGTTTGTCTCCCCGCACTAACAAATTCACCTGGGAGCCATATTTTGTGAGGTAAATTGCTTCTTCGGCTGCTGAGTCGCCGCCACCAACGACAGCTAATTCTGCTCCGTGGAAAATAGGTGTAGCACCATCACAGATCGCACAAGCGGAGATTCCCCGACTCCAAAATTCATGTTCGCTGGGTAAACCTAAGCGCTTTGCTGTCGCACCAGTAGCAATGATAATGGTGTTGGTTTTAAATTCCCGTTCCTCTGAGCGAACAGTGAAAGGACGCTGACTTAAGTCTACTTGAGTCACATCTTCAGTATATAACTCCGCTCCCCAACGCTCTGCTTGGGCTTTCATCTTATCCATCAATTCTGGTCCGCTAATCCCGGTGGGAAACCCAGGAAAGTTCTCTACTTCAGTGGTTGTCATCAGCTGTCCACCAGGTAAACCCCCGGCTTGGAAGCCTTCAAACACAACAGGTTTGAGGTTAGCCCGTCCCGCATAAATGGCAGCTGTATACCCTGCTGGTCCAGAACCTATAATGACTACGTTTTCTACTGTTGGGTTGGTCATGATTAATTAAGCAAACTCATAACGACTACGACTTATCTATATATAATAACGTAAGTAGGTGGGCGAGAATAATCCCAACTATGTAAAGTTTTGTAAAATAGAGGAAAGATGTATGATATATTTACAATCCCAAATCCTCATCCAAGATTGCTTCAAGATCTCGTGCGCCATGAATGACTCGGAGAATTTCCACCCCTGACTCTGTAGGGCGATAGAAGACAAGATATTTTCTAAATCCTTTAATAGCTTGCTGCCGGACACCAGCTAGACTAGTGCTATAAAATTGACACGGTTTCCCCATCCCTGGCATTTGCGCGACTTGTTTGAAAGTTTCTTCGGCAGATGCAAGGAAGCGATCCGAGACCTCCAAGTTATCTTCTGCAATGTAGGTTGCTAGTTCAATCAAATCACGGATAACTTGCGGTCGTTTGTTTACCTCACTCATTACTCTTAGCTCAAATCTTGCCGCTTGGCAACTTTCTCTCGCACCGCTTTATGAATATCTTCCCAATCTTGCTGAGTTATCTCAGTTGCAGCGCCAGAGTTCAAACCTTCCAATAACATGGTTTCGAGACGTTCTTGTGCTTTGCGCTTTTGGTCAAGACACACCAATTCACGGAAATACTCACTGACGCTGCTATAACCGCCCTTGGCTACCAGATCTTCTACATAAGCACGCATAGAGTCAGGTAGAGAAATATTCATGCTTTTCACAAGCGTTAATTCCTTAATTTCCCAATTCCTATTATGGCAACTTCTGCCATTTTATGCCAGACACACTACTCACATAAACGCGACTAGCCGCTAAGATTGATGTATTGCGCTCGTTTAAAACTTTATAAATTTTTATATTACAGCTATGCCACAAGCGGCTAACCGCTATCAGCGTGATTTTTCGCAAGTCCAAAGCTTAGTGTTGTCAGACTGGACACAGAATACTGCTTTACCCTAAAGCTTGGGTGAGATCATCAATCAGATCATTGATATGTTCAATACCAACTGACACTCGTAGCAGATTTTCAGGAGTTTTTGTTCCTGGTCCTTCAATGGAAGCGCGGTGTTCGATTAAACTTTCTACCCCACCAAGACTTGTTGCGCGAGTAAACAACAGCACCCGACCGACCACGGCGAAAGCCATGTCTCGTCCTCCTTTGACCTGAAAAGAAAGCATTCCACCAAAAAGCTGCATCTGCTGTGCGGCTATATCGTATCCTGGATGCTGTTTTAAACCCGGATAATGGACGATTTCCACCTTGGGGTGGTCACTTAAGAACTCAGCCACCTTGAGAGCATTTTCCGAGTGAGCACGCATACGATAGGGTAACGTCTGAATACCCCGGAGTACAAGCCAACAGTCAAAAGGAGAAGCAACTGCACCTCCGGTTTGCTGGATTGTCTTAATCCTCTGAAAGAAGTCATCTTCGACAAGAGCGATCGCCACACCTCCTAAGACATCACTGTGTCCACCCAAATACTTAGTAGTTGCATGGACAACCAAGTCTGCACCAAGCTTTAAGGGATTTTGCCCCATAGGTGTAGCCCAAGTGTTATCGCATACGCAGAATGCCTGAGCCTGATGAGCGATCGCAGAAATCTTCTCAATGTCGGTCATCTTAAGTAGAGGATTAGAGGGCGTTTCTACCCAGATCAGCTTGGTATTAGGTTGAATGGCGGCTTGGACTTTAGTGGGATTAGTCATATCCACGAAAGTCACTTCTAGACCCCAAGGGGCAAGGATTTCTCGTAAGAGAGAGGATGTGCCGGAGTAGGTATCATTGGGTGCAATGACATGGTTTCCTGCTCCTAGAGCCTGAAATACACTCATCGTGGCTGCGGCACCTGAGGAGAAGGCAGCTGCAGCTACTCCGAACTCTAATTCACAAAGACATTTTTCCAGAGCTTCTCGGTTCGGGTTGTTGATCCGAATGTAATCATAGCCGTGGGGGTAGCTTCCGTCTTGCGATCGCTCGAAGGTCGTGGACAAATAAATGGGTGGTGCTACTGCTCCTGTGGCAGGATCAACGCCATGACCAGCATGCACTGCCAGTGTCTCAATCTTCATGGCAAATTTTTTAGAGCGACTCTAATATACTACGATCGGAGTAATGGAAAAAAGCTAATGGTAAATTACGCCCATAATCAGGGCAACAACTATCGGAATAACGATCGGCATAGCAACGACAAGTCCCCTGCAATAAGTGAGTTAATTATGGCAATTAGAAACTTGTGGTGCTGTAGATGGTAATTCTGCTGAATTGACCCACTCATAAAATTCAATCATCTCTGGCGCACAACTATGACATCCGCCACACTTTTTCCCATCCGCCATCTTTCGGACTCGACCTTTGCGGATCAAGCGGTTAAGCATTCCGCGTAAAGCATCTGCATCAATGCGGAAGTGGAGTTCTAGATCGGCAAGGGAAGCTTTTTTGTGTTGAGCAAGAAATTGTTGGAGTTCACTTAAAATCATATTTTTGTTAGTTGATTGTTGATTGTTGATTGTTGATTGTTGATTGTTATCCGCTATTAACAATTAACAATCAACAATTAACCACTAACTAATTACTTATGACTTCACGTCTATTGCGATTGGTTTGTTGTGCGATCTTCAGTCCTAATAGGGTGCACGACATAGCAGCAGTCAGTCCCACGATCCATGCAATGGAAGATGCTGGATGCTGTGCGAATGTCGCTGTTTGGTAATAAAACACTGCTACCCAGTAAGCTAAACCAGTAGTCCAACAGCAGGCGAACACTGTCCATCCCAAATTTGTCTCGCGGTAAAGTGCGGCGGTAGCGGAGACGCAGGGGAAGTACAACAACACAAACAGCAGATAGGCAAAGGCGGCTGTTTTATTGTGAAACCGTTGGGACATTTGTCCATATGTGCTTACAGAAACTTCTTGCTCCTCTGCTGCTTGCTTTTGGTCTGAAATATTGGTTTTACTCAGACCTAGGGGATCAAACAGTTTACCAGGAAGTTTTGCCAAATTCTCTGGAATGCTCTTAAATGCTTTACCTATACCACCCTGAAAGCTGAATTCTTCAGGCGGTTTACTCGCTGCTGTGTCCTTCGCCAGTTCACCGTAAAGCGAGTTTAATGTGCCAACCACTACTTCTTTGGCAAAAACACCAGTAAATATACCAACAGTTGCTGGCCAGTTGTCCTGTGTAATACCCATCGGGGCAAAAGTTGGAGTCATGGTGCGACCCACAGCACTGAGAATGGAATCTTGGCTACCTTTCTTGCCAAAAGAACCATCAGTGCCTACAGAGTTTAAGAACCCTAGCACGATGACCATGAGCACGATGACGATCCCAGCTTTTTTGATGAAAGCTTTGAGGCGATCGCCAGCACGCAACAACACACCTCTCGGCTTCGGGACGTGATAGGGGGGTAGTTCCATAATAAAAGGTGCGGCTTCCCCTTGCAAAAGGGTATTTTTCAAGACTAACCCTGTGAAGACTGCTGCTAAGATGCCTAGAAGGTAAAGACCTAATACCATATTCTGACCGCCTACCGTGAAGAAGGCACCACAAAACAGGGCATAAACAGATAACCGGGCGCTACAGGACATGAAAGGGTTCATCATGACTGTCATCAAGCGATCGCGCTTATTTTCTAGTGTCCGCGTCGCCATAATTCCAGGGATGTTGCAGCCAAAACCCACCATCATCGGTACAAAGGATTTACCAGGAAGCCCGACGAAGCGCATCAGGCGATCCATAACAAAGGCGGCGCGTGCCATATAGCCGGAGTCTTCCAAGACTGAGAGACACAAAAACATCATCCCAATTTGGGGTATGAAAGTTGCTGTCGTCCTAATACCACCGCCTGCGCCTTCTGCCAACACTCCAATCAACCATCCCGGTGTATTAATTTTTTCCAGTAAATGGCTCAAACCATCAATAAAAACCGTCGAAAAGGTGATGTCAAAGAAATCAATAAATGTACCACCGACGTTAATTGAGATGGTGAACATCAGGTACATGACCAACAGGAAAACCGGGATGCCTAAAAAGCGGTTGAGTACCACTCTGTCGATTTTGTCAGAAATGTTGGTCTTAACTTCCCTAGTGCGTTCTGCTGCTCCTTGCATCAATTGGCGGATAAAACTGTAGCGACTATCCGCAACGATGATGTCAATATCCTCATCAAGCGAGGAATGGATTTTGCGGCGGTTGTCAACAACTATCCGCTCTAATTCTTTGCTCCGCAGTTCGGGAGCGATTCGATCCTCGTATTCCAAGAGTTTGAGTGCTGTCCAACGGGGATCGACTGCTCTGTTGGGGCTGCGTTCTTGGATAAACGGTATTAGTTGGGCGATCGCGTCTTCAATAACGGCGGGGTAAGCAACGTAGGTGGGTGGTACTAATAGGTTAGCCAGAGCCTGGTTAATGCTTGAGCGCAACTCGTCAACTCCCCAACCTGACGCGGCGCTCATGGGAACCACTAAACAGCCTAGGCGTTCTGAGAGGACTAAGGGATCAATCTTGATATCCCGCTGTTTGGCAATATCCATCATGTTCAGCGCCACTATCATCGGTAAGCGCATCTCCATGATTTGCGTAGACAGATACAGATTCCGCTCTAAGTTGGAGGCATCAATAATATTAATGATGACATCAGCTTCCCCAGAAAGCAGGTAATCTCGCGCTACTAGTTCATCGAGTCCACTATCGCCGTCTTCACCATCGAGAGAATAAACTCCTGGTAGGTCAACAACAGCGATCTGAGTCCCGTTATGGATATATTTTCCTTCTTTGCGCTCAACTGTTACCCCAGGCCAGTTACCAACCCGCTGATTAGCACCTGTCAAGGCATTAAACAGGGTAGTTTTGCCACAGTTGGGGTTGCCTACCAGCCCAATAATCTGCTTAGTCATTAAATTTATCCGTAAATTTGTGTAAAATGTCAAACTAAATGGAAACTACAAAAAGCGCATCAGCTTCGTCCTTACGCAAACTGAGTTTGAACCCCCGCACATGAATTTCTATGGGATCGCCAAGGGGCGCACGACGGATGACGGTAAACTCAGTTCCTGGTGTCAGTCCCATTGCCAATAATTTTGCTTTGTAGCTGCGGGAAGAAGTCTCATAGCCAACTACCTTTCCTATGCAGCCGACAGCTAAATCGCGTAGATGTTTGTTACTACTGTTCATCTTTTTATATTGCTTTGGTGTGTAATTGCGCGGGAGCAAAGCGAAAATTTTGCCTTGCAACAGAAGTGCTATTCCCAGGCTTCGGTCGTACACATGATTTTCTGTGCCATACCCACGCCTAACCCAATGCGGTTGTCACCGAGTGCCACAATGACAGAACCGTTGGTAGTGCTAATGATTTGAAGTTCAATTCCCGGAACAAATCCCATCCCAATTAGGCGACGTACCGTACCTTCTGCGCCTTTAAGTTTGACGATCCGCAGGCGCTCTCCCAGGCTTGCCATTGCTAACGGGAAAGATTTACCTGTATCTGACTCAAATCCCATTTCAGCGCTGTTTTCCAAGGTTTGTGGAGTTGCAGGTGTATTCCCAAAAAAATTCAACCCCCACCCTTTAAGCCTTTGGTTTCGGTTCTGTTGGTAGTTATCGTCGTTGTTCTCAGCCATCGCCTCTAAAATAATTGCTAATTGGTTTCAAAAATATGCTATATAATATATCTTCAAAATAGGAATTTTTATCAAAAGTATCACAAAGCAAGCTTAGATTATGCTCTAGGTCCGTTGTTTGCTACCCAACATTCTACTATGTCACACATCAGTAAATTGAAATCTTTGTCATTTATCCGCTTTGATTAAGCTATCTTAAAAGTCGCTTATTAGCAATCATTATCAAAAAAATTTTATTCTTCGGGACTTCTCAAGAAACAGGGGAATGGGGAGTGGGGAGATGAGGGAGATGAGGGAGATGAGGGAGATGAGGGAGATGAGGGAGATGAGGGAGATGAGGGAGTAGGGGGAGATGAGGGAGATGAGGGAGATGAGGGAGATGAGGGAGATAAGAAAATTAATTTATCTCCCCCTACTCCCCCTACTCCCCCTACTCCCCCCACTCCCCCCACTCCCCCTACTCTCCCCACTCCCCCTACTCCCCCCACTCCCCACTCCCTACTCCCCACTCCCGATTTTGACGTTGATCGGGAACTAGGGACGAGCGTTACCTCAAGGGCTGCCGCATTTTTCTTCCACAGTAGACAGGGCTTTTTCTGTCAACTGTAAAAATACAGAGAAAATTCAAGAAACTTAGTGTTACTGCTTGTCAGAATTCAGTGGAATTGGGGTGACAGTAATCGACTAATTATATATAGCTTAATAAAGGAAATACTTAATTTAGTTTTAGGTACACACAGTTGGCTGCTGCTGCAAGGATCGCGAATAACTGCTTTTATGACGGAATTTCTGCACCTTTTTTTGTCTATAGAGTTTATTCCCCACGGGCATTGCTACCTTTGGCGGGCTGGAAATGAATCATTACCAGCGGAAATTACTGAACGCAAGCGAATCGAGTTCGCGTTGTGTGCTGTTGGCATTGCCCATTTAGCAATAGATGGACGGTGGTTATTAGTTAACCACCGGCTTCGCTATCTTGTCGGTTACACAGAAGTTGTATCAATCTAAAGATCGGGGCGATGATTAATTTTAGTTCAACATTTTGTAGCAAGTCTACTTAGTACATATGAAGTTATTATTAATAACTTCAATAGTGTCTCTATTTTTATGTTGACATTCAGATAAATCGCCAAAATATAAAATTGTAGAAAACAATGAAAAGCGCAAAAATCTTGGTTGTTGAAGATGAAACAATCGTTGCCAAAGACTTACAAAAATGCTTGACAAAATGTGGCTACCATGTTCCCATTATTGCTTCTTCAGGAGAAGAGGCAATTAATAAAGCAGCAGAAATTTGTCCAGATTTAGTGCTAATAGATATTAGATTAAAAGGGGATATGGACGGTATAGAAGCTGCTAGAGAAATCTATAATCGTTTTAAAATTCCAGTAATCTATCTTACTGCTTACGAAGACGATAGCAAATTGGAACGAGTAAAACTAACAGAGCCATTTAGCTACTTACTCAAACCTTTTAAAGAAAGAGAACTATACACGACTATTGAAATAGCTCTTAACAAAGATAAGCTAGAAAAGCAATTAAAAGAAAATCAACAATGGTTAGCGACAGTTATTAAAAGTATAGACGATGGTGTGATTGCTAGCAATGCTCAAGAAGTAGTAACTTTTATGAATCCTGTAGCGGAAAAACTGACAGGATGGAAACAGGAAGAAGCTTGTGGTAAAAAAGCATCAGAAGTTTTCAAGATTATCAATGCAAAAACTCGTAAACTCATCGAAAATCCTCTAACAAAGCTTTTTAAAGACGGTGTTATTGTTTGTTTAGAGTCAGACAATATTCTAATTTCTAGAAATGGTGCAGAAATACCAATTGATGACAGGGCTGCATCAATTAAAGATGACAAAGACAACATTATAGGCGCGGTTTTGGTGTTTCGGGACATTACTGAGCGGCAATGGGCTAGTGAGGTGCGTCAAAAGCAAATTGAGCAAGAGCAACTTGTAGCGCAATTAGAACAAGTCAACAGACTTAAAGATGACTTTTTAAATACCGTCTCCCACGAATTGCGAACGCCTTTATCTAATATTATGATGGTAATTCAAATACTACAAAGCACTGGCACTAACGAGCAAGGTCAGCGATATCTAAAGCTTTTGCAAACTGAGTGCGATCGCGAACTTGAGCTAATCAATTATTTGCTAGACTTACAGCGGCTGGAAGCTGCAATAACTCCCTTGTTGACGCCTGAGCCTTTGCTATTACAATACTGGTTGACTAGCATCGTTGAGTCGTTTTTCCTCCGTACTCAGGAACGCCAGCAAACCCTACAGCTTAATCTCCCCTCTGACATCCCGCCACTCTACTCAGATAGCACTCATCTGGCACGAATCTTTGCAGAACTGCTGAATAATGCCTGCAAATATACTCTTGCTGGTGGTGAAATTATCCTAAGTGTTCGGTACGAAGGGAGTGGGCAATGGGCAATGGGCAAGGAGCAATGGGCAATTGAAGAGAAGACCCACCAGATAGGTCGAAATAACAAATTAGCTGTGCCCATTGCCCCATGCCCCATGCCCATTGCCCCAGGCCCTACTGCCTCTACTATCTTTACTATCAGCAATTCAACAGAAATTCCAGCAACAGCCTTGCCACGGATTTTTGAAAAATTCTATCGCGTCAATCATGCCGATGTCTGGCAACAAAGTGGTACGGGATTAGGGCTAGCTTTGGTACAGAAGTTAGTCGAACAATTACAAGGCACTATTCAAGTCGAAAGCAGCGGCGGATGGACTACATTCACGTTAATGTTTACTGATTTAACTGTAGCTACATAACTTAATTCGTAATTCGTAATTCGTAATTCGTAATTAATTAATTGAGGTACAGGTTCCCAGAACCTTCACTTCGTTAATGAACAAATAACAATGAACAACTAGCGAAAGAGGTGGCAATCATGACTAGACAACAACTCACCTGGAACCAAGTGAACCCAGACATACAGCGATGCATTGATGACTGCTTGAACTGCCACAGCCTGTGCTTAAATACCATGACATACTGCTTACAAAAGGGCAGTACGCAAGTTGAACCTGCTCACATTAGCTTGATACTTGATTGCGCGGAAATTTGCCAGACTTGTGCTAATTTTCTGCTTCGGGCTTCTGACCTGTATGCACACGTCTGTGCTATTTGTGCTGTCGTGTGCGATCGCTGTGCTCAAGAATGCGAAAAAATGAGCGATCGTACTCAAATGAGAGCTTGCGCCCAGATCTGCCGTCGCTGCGCCGAATCGTGTCGGAAAATTGCACTAGAAACCGCTTGACAGTATAACCAAACTGAAGCTAATCGTGAGAGTGCTAGTCTGACCTTAGCCATTAGCAATTAGCAATTAGCCAGTCTTCCACTGCCCATTACTTACTTCATTTGGGAATAATCAACTCAGTAGGCTTGAGGATGGGGAATTGGGACAAGAAGAACGTGTATATTGGGTAGCGTGGTCGCAAATTTCTGGCATTGGTCCAGTATTGTTGCAGCGACTGCAACAGCATTTTGGTACGCTGACAGCGGCTTGGTCAGCATCAACCGCCCAGTTAGCAGAAGTCGAGGGTTTTGGTTTTCAAACCCTCCAAAAGGTGGTACAACAGCGTTCTCATCTGCATCCAGAAAAATTTTACGCCTTACACCAGCAGGAAAACCCTCATTTCTGGACTCCAGCAGATGCAGAGTATCCTCGCTTGCTGCTAGAAACTCCCACTCCACCTACAGTTTTGTACTATCGGGGTGAGGTGGAACTGCAAGAAAATTTCGGACTTAAACCCATGGTTGCTATTGTCGGTACGCGTAAACCCTCAGAGTATGGCATCCGTTGGACGCGCCAAATTAGCATAGCTTTGGCTAAAAATGGGTTTACAGTTGTGTCTGGCTTAGCAGAGGGAATCGATACTGAAACTCACGCCGCGACTATGAAAGCTGGGGGACGGACAATGTCTGTTTTAGGTACGGGTGTGGATGTAGTTTATCCTCAGAAAAATCGGGAACTGTACAAACAGATTTTGACTCAGGGGTTAGTGCTGAGCGAGTATCCGGCAAAAACGCCGCCTGACCGCACTCACTTTCCTCGCCGCAATCGCATTATTGCAGGTTTGAGTCGAGCCACTTTAGTGATGGAAGCACCAATAAAATCTGGTGCATTGATTACAGCTAACTATGCAAATGATTTTGGACGAGATGTTTATGCACTACCAGGAAGACTAGACGACTACCCATCCCAAGGGTGCTTGAAGTTGCTTTCTCAAGGAGCTGGTTTGATTCTCAAGGAACTCGACGAATTGTTGAAAATGCTGGGAGCAATACCACAACTTGATGTTGTGGAAGATTCTCCATCACCGCCGCAGTTAATACCAGATTTATCACCAGAACTTCAAAAGGTAATGGATGCGATCGCAACAGAGTCTTTACCCTTCGATTTTATTGTCCAACAAACGGACATGCCTGCTGGCTTAGTTTCCAGTGCTTTGTTGCAGTTGGAACTCATGAGTTTAGTATCTCAACTGCCAGGAATGCGGTATCAACGCTACTCATAGCATTTTTGTCAGCGGAGATAATAGCATTTAGGGGTAAGTTTATAAAGACAATGTCGTTTTGCGCGAAAGTGAAATTTTTTCAACGATATCATGGCATTACTGGCTCAAAGTCCACACACCATTATCGGTTAGACCACAATATAACCGTAGGGGCGGGGTAACCCCGCCCTTACAATGTGGTCAATTTAATTGAAAACTGCTGTAAATTTATTAGAAATTAGGGATGAAAGTGTATGCCAACCACAGAACAAATCATGTTGCTGGGAAAGATAATCTTTGTCTGAACACTGTCCGCCAAACAAAAATGGATTCATGGCAACATTCTCTTGTGTCAGATAAACCAGCCACAGCAGTTTTTGTAGAGGCAACGTCATAATTAATAAAGGCGGCTCAAAATTTACCGGAGTCCCAGAAAACATCTGGAACTTCTACGTCGGTGGTTATCAAGTTTGCCAAAAATGGCTCAAAGACCGCAAAGGACGTACTCTCAGTGATGAAGATATCCAACACTATCAACGTATAGTTGTTGCCCTGAAAGAGACAATAGAACTAATGGCAAAAATTGACATAGCCATTCCTAGTTTCCCGATTGAATAAAGGAGTCACCCGCCATGACCATCAAAGAACTACTGCTTCAAGAAATTGAATCCACGCCAGAAACCCTGCTGGCTCAAACCCTAGACTTTCTGCGCTTTCTAAAAACAAAGCCAACACAAACACAGCCAGAAACCCATGCAGCTAATGCAAATAACCAAATTGCGACAGAACCTCAAAAACTAGTTCAGTCTACAGGTCGCTCACTTCTAGAACATCTAAAAACCATTGGTACCTGGGAAGGAAATGATTTTGCAGAATGCCTTGAAATGGTATATGCTACTCGCGGCAAAGCCAAATTCGATCAGCATAATCCCTTTGATTAGTAATGTATTTACTTGATACCAATCAATGTAGCCGCGCCATTATTGGCGACTCCAACATCCTGCATCATATTGCCGAAGCTGAAAATGCCCAGATTGCAACCTGCGTGATTGTACAAGGGGAACTAACCGACATGGCAGAGCGTTCTCAACGCAGGGAAAGTAATTTAGCTTTGGTGAGAGCGCTTTCTTCAAGGTATCTACATTTATAACATTGATGGAGTTAATCCGCAAACAGCGCCCCTACTTCCAGCTATTGGTAGTGCTACTATAAAGGCGATAGAGTCTTTTTTACATGTATCGAACCTTTATTCCTGGCATTACCCCACCTACAAAATCCGATCGACCGGCTTGGTGGTTTGCTTTTGTGGGTAACAAGCTGCTTGTTCAAAACGTTGGAACTAGGAGCCAGATTCCTAGCCTCATAAACCTGGCAGACATTGGACTTATGCCAGTGCGGACACAATTTCTCGGCACTCTTGATCGTCAGGAGTGCTATTGTGCTGAACTGCCTAAGGATACCATCCCTCCCGTAGGCATGGCATTCAAAGGACTTCGCGAACTTTCCGTTAGTCTAGAAGAAGACTTTTTTGCTCTGAGTGGTCGTGCATTTCAGATCGCGGAATGGGATCGTACCCACCAATACTGCGGTCATTGTGCCACCCAGACAATACAGTCACCAGAAAAGCGTGCTAAGCACTGCCCTAATTGCGGGTTGGTGAATTACCCTCGCCTCTCACCCGCTGTCATTGTTCTAGTATATCGGGGGGAGGAGTTATTGTTAGCCCGGGCTAACAGGTTTCCAGAATCCATGTACAGTGTGCTTGCCGGTTTTGTCGAACCCGGAGAATCGCTTGAGGAAACCGTGATGCGCGAAGTACTTGAGGAAACAGGAATTTCGGTCAAGGATATCCGCTATTTTGGCTCTCAACCCTGGCCTTTTCCGAATTCGTTGATGATCGGATTTACAGCGGTGTATGCTTATGGTGAAATCGTCATTGATCATCTTGAGTTAGCGGACGCTGCCTGGTTCAGCAAACATCATCTGCCGCAGATTCCACCCAAGTTAAGCATTGCCCGAAAACTAATAGATTCGTTTGTATCTAATTCTACAGAATTTGTTTAAAGTTCAGATAAGATAAGAGCGCAACAACGATAACCTATGTCTTCAGGTTGCATGTAACGTCAAGACACGTGTGAAATCCAATAGACATCTCCGAAAAAGAATGTAGAGACGCGAAATTTCGCGTCTCTACAAGGATTTCAGGTAATGCATAGTTAATTTCTGGAGACGTCTAATGCTTAAGCGAATAGGGTGAATTTGAGAATCCCACGCTGTCCTATAAGGGCAGCGTCGGGAAAATATCACTAGATGCACCCTTGACACTCCTTTGCACTGTATAAGCATACCCTAACTGTCTCCTAAAAAAGGAGTACTCGACTACACTTTGGTATTTTGGTTTGACAAGTTCCTCTAGGGCGAAACGAAGCGTTTAAACAATCAGCGCCAGTTGTGAAACAATTGCAATTAACATATCGGGGTCAAATGGTTTTGCTATGTGTGTGGAGAACCCCGCATTGAGAGCAAGATTACGTGCTTCCACAGAGGCTTGTCCCGTCAAAGCTATGGCTGGAATCTGTCTTATTATCTGTTCAGTCAGGTTTCTAACTTGGCGAATTAGCGAATAACCATCCTGTTCTGGCATGGCAATATCGCTGATGAGAATATTTGGTTTCAACTCTGTAATTCCTTGCAGCGCCTCACTAGCTGATGCTGCCGAGGTGACTTGTGCATTGTATTCTTCAAATACGAACTTGATTAAATCGAGATTATCGGCATCGTCATCTACTACCAAGACTCGCAAACCGTTTAAGACTTGTCGGTTATCTATACACATAAACACTTTTTAGCTATTAAACTGAATAAGCATCGCGCCCAGTTTGCTGATCTAATCTGCTCACAAAGGAACAGAGAAGTGAACTTGGCTTCAGTGAAACTACCATAACCTACTGTATACTCATCAAAGGTTGGTCACTCTTGATTTGATAATGAAGGAAAAGTTATTAAAAAAATATTAAGCTTTCATACCTAAGTTTACCATATTGAGTATAATTCTTTTCAACAAAAAGTTTGTTGGTGTAATGTTGACACTTTGTATAAAAAAATACTGTAATTTTATAGTCTAACCGTATTTTTGTTGGAAAAGTCTTGCGTAACCAGAACTTCATCAGATGGCTCATTTGATATGTAAAGTAAGCACTTTAAAGTAACTGAGATCAGCATAAAGAAAAGCAAAGAAAGCTTGCTTTTGCAAAATGGCAGTGATAAAGTGTGTATCAATCAAAACTACTGTAGAACTGCAAATCTTTAGTAGATTAAAAAGAGAATTAGCAGTCACGTCAACGAGCGTGTCTAGGAGGAAGGGATGTTTTTTGAGCGAATAGAACGAGAGTTGACAGACGGTGAACCTTGGTCAGCGTTCCCAGTGAACCGGATGGAGTGGAGTAACCAGCACCGGGATTACTGGGAAATGGAGAAGACTCAAAAACCCACTTCTACCCACAAACCTTTGAGAACAAATATCAGATTTTGGCGAAATTGGGGATTTTGGAAGTGGCTATTTTCAGGTAAGCAAGTTCAATACGTCACTCTGAATTCCTCAGAAAATAGGGCGGGCGAGACGCTCAACGCCAGTTGCCTACGGAGGGAAACACTCATTCAGCGCTCGCTCCCCCACAAGAAAAGTAACTAAGATTATCGGGTGGGCTGTATTGCATTGGTGTCAATTTAACTTTGAAACCCTTGTAAAATGCTCGTTTCTCGTTCCCATGCTCTGCATGGGAATGCAGTCAGTGGGGCTGCTGCCTCATTGCTTGCGTATAAAGGCAGCAAGCCCGCCAATTATGCATTCCCAGCCTCTGGCTGGGAACGAGAACAATGCTCACGCTGAGGCTGCTTGGTCAGAACTATTCAGGGTATTTCGCGCATTCAATGACAGCATCACGCGCGAAGCGCCGGTGGTGAGAATGCTCGCACCAACTAGCGTTCCGATCAGCCAAGGCGCATTGAAAGGCCACTGGAACCAAATCAGTCCGCCCAAAATCAGAGTAATGATACCGTCACTCAGCACCCATGTCCAGTTTTGTTGTGGACGCAAACGGAATGCTAGGATCAAGTTGAACACGCCTTCAGTGAGCAAGAAGCTACCGAGCAACAGGGTCAGCGTCAGGATACCTCTTAAGGGGTAGAAAAATAGCATTGCTCCTGTCGCAATGTAGAGGACGCCCAACAAAACTTGCCAGAGGAAGCCTCTGGAGTTGCGGTTTTGAAACGCATAGACCAGCTTAGCAGTTCCCGCAGAGGCAAGGATCAAAGCAAACCAAGTCTCAGCGAAAATCGTCGAAACAGCAGGTAGAGCGATCGCCACAATCCCCAAAACAACTAAGAGAATGCCCATTAACAGTGACCTGTCAACATTCTTCTTGATGTCAGTAGAAACGTTAGTTGTCATACAAATTTTTCCCTATGCTTCAATAAACCCTACAATCTCAGGCTAGGGAATTTTTCAATAACTAGGTAGAACCCTAAGATAGACCCTACCCCAAAATACTCTACCCACTGACGTGCTTTGAAAGCGTATAGCAGTATACAGCATACTACACTAAGGCGGGAAAGCCCGATTTTTGTGTTCCTTCTCTGGTTGTTGAATAGGTGATTTTTGGTATAAACCGGTTTTTTTTTGCTTATTGAGACATTTGCATCTAGAACTTTAGTGTGCCGGAACATAACCTAAGCCTGATGCTAGAAGATGGAACTCTTAATATTGCTAAGCTTGACTTATGTTAACAAAACATAACAAAAAATTGATTTTTCGCCGCTACCAGTGTGATAGTATAATTCACAATGTACTGTATATCACTCAATAAACTGTATTTTTTTTGCTCAGAAAACTTAGGACGATCTTCCCAGAAAGATTATAAGAGTACCGATATGGAAAATTTTATACCGGAATTGTTTATTTTTGCTACCTATATTGCCATCAAGAGTCCTAAAAAACTAGGGGTGATGCCACTTTAAATTAATTCAAATCAATTTCACAGTCCGGGCAAGTCTGATTAAGGGTGTTGCCTAAAGCTTTTTGCGCTTATAGATTATTCAACCAAAAACTAGTTCAACTTAAATCACAATGCTGTCTCATAGCCGATTAAAGTGTCAATTTTTACCAGCCTTACTGATGCTTCTTGCTAGCAGTATAAGTGCTTGTAGCGGAGCTGAAGAGAAGAAGCAGCAGATAAGTATTGATGGTGGAACTGTAGGTTATCCTCTCCATCAAGCAGTTGCTGAAGAATATAAAAAGGTGAAACCTGATGCCCAGATTAGTGTTGCTTTTAGTGGAACTGGCGGCGGCATGAGTAAGTTTTGCTCTGGTCAAATTGATATTGCTGGGGCTTCACGCGCTATTAAAAAAGAGGAAATTGAAAAATGTAAAAATAAGGGAATTGATTTTCTAGAGTTGCCTGTTGCTCTCGACGGAATTGCTGTGATCGCAAACAAGAAAAATAGCTTTGCGACCTGCTTGTCTATTGCAGAACTTAATAAGATTTGGAGTCCTAAATCCAATAATAAAGTAAAAAACTGGAATCAAGTCAATGAGAAATTCCCCAATCAGAAGCTGACGCTTTATGCTCCTTCTTCTGATACCGGAACATTTGACTATTTCACACAAGCTGTCAATAAAAAATCCAAAGCTAGTCGTACAGATTACACTTCCACGCAAAATCAAAACGTTCTGGTCCAAGGAGTTGTAGGCGATCAAAGTGCGCTAGGGTACGTGGGTATTTCTTACTACTTGGCGCAAAAAGATAAGCTACAGTTGATTGCCGTGCAAACTCCGAAAGGAACTTGTGAAACGCCAGATCCTCCGTCCAAAGTTGCTACCAATACCTACATACCTTTGTCTCGTCCTCTGTTTATATATGTCAGCAAGCCGTCCTTAGACAGTAAGCCAGTCGTGAGGCAGTTTGTTGATTTCTATTTAGACAATTCTAAAAAGTGGGTCGAACAGTCTGGCTATGTTGAATTAACAGATGAAGGTTACGCCAAAGTAAAACAAAGATTTACTTCTGATCAAACTGGTTCCAAGTTCATAAAAGCAAAACCTGGCGATCCAATTACAAAGTATCTTTAGAAAAAATTGTTAGTAGTTAGTAGTTAGTAGTTAGTGGTGATTTTTGACAACTAACAACTAACAACTAACAACTAACAACTAACAACTAACAATCTAATATTATGCAAAACGCAAATTACAAGTCAGACGATCGCTCGCTTGATAAAAGTGCATCAGACGATATTCAAGAAAAAATTGTCGAGGTACTTTTATTTAGTTGCGGGTTGGTTTCCGTCCTTACTACCTTTGGAATTATTGTAATTATCTTTCAAGTGACGTGGGAGTTTTTTCAAAAAGTTCCCTTTACTAAGTTCTTTTTCGATACTCAGTGGACACCTCTGTTTGCAGAGCAACATTTTGGGATTTGGCCTTTGATTAATGGCACTTTACTGACGACGGCGATCGCCATGTTCGTTGCCATTCCTCTAGGTTTATCTTCCGCCATCTATTTAAGTGAGTATGCTCAACCCAAGGTAGCAGCAATTTTACGCCCCGCTGTGGAACTACTAGCGGGAATACCTACCGTTGTCAACGGCTACTTCGCTCTCTTGTTCTTAACACCCTTGCTGCGGAGTTTTCTGCCACTAGAAATCTTCAACGCTATGAGCGCTGGGATCATGATGGGAGTGATGATTATTCCCACTGTCGGCTCCATCAGCTTAGACGCAATTAGAGCTGTTCCTCGCGCTTTACGGGAAGGAGCTTACGGGTTGGGACTCACTAAACTGGAAACTATATTGAAAATTGTTCTTCCTGCTGCTCTTTCTGGAATCATTGCCTCAATCATTCTAGGTATTTCTCGAGCTGTTGGTGAAACAATGACTGTCCTAATTGCTGCAGGACAACAGCCAAAGTTGACTCTTAATCCCATGGAGTCAATAGAAACAATGACAGCTTACATGGCGCAAATTTCAGGAGGAGATAGTCCCCGTAACAGCATCAACTTCGATACCTTATACGCGGTAGGAGCTGTTTTGTTCTTGATTACTTTGGCTTTAAACATTTTCAGTCATTGGTTTTCTAATCGCTTTAAAGAAAAATACGAGTAATAATTTGTAATTCGTAATTAAGGTACAAGCTACCTACAAAAGATAGATATGACTACTTCAATTTCAGGTGATTCTCAAGAGTTTACTCAGAATATAGAGAGAAGGGAAACTTTAGGCAAAGTATTTGAATATCTTTTCTTGTTTGGTTTACTAATAGGTTTATTTGTCCTAGCTCTCCTCATTTTTGATATTGGCAAAGACGGATTAGCAAGATTTTTGACACCTGGTTTTTTGACGGAAACGCCTTCCCGGTTCCCCGATAAAGGCGGTATCCTTCCTGCTATTATTAGCAGCATTTCTTTGGGAGCCATAGTTATTTTAGTTGCAGTACCAATTGGTGTAGGAGCAGCTTTGTATCTCGAAGAATATGCACCGAAAACCTGGTGGGCCGATCTGATCGAGATTAACATTAGCAATCTGGCGGGAGTCCCTTCAATTGTCTATGGATTGCTAGGTTTAGGTGTTTTCAATTATCTTTTAGGCTTTGGTCCGGCTTTGATTTCTGGGGCACTCACTTTGTCCTTGCTGTCTTTACCAGTCATTATTGTGACATCTAGAGAGGCAATTCGAGCGGTTCCAGATTCTCTGAGATTTGCTTCCTACGGCTTGGGCATAACCAAGTGGCAGACAGTCAGGAATCATGTTTTACCTTATGCTATCCCTGGTATTTTAACGGGGGTAATTATCTCAGTCTCCCGTGCTATTGGTGATGCAGCGTCTCTGATCGTGGTTGGTGCTGTAAGCTTCCTAACATTCAACCCTGGTTTGTTCCAACGATTTATGGCATTGCCCATCCAAATTTATAGCTACATCACTCGTCCCGAACCTGGTTTCGCCAACGCCGCAGCAGCAACAATCATTGCTTTGCTGCTGGTGATTTTGGTTCTTAATGGCGTAGCCATATACATTCGGCAACGTTTCTCGGTTCTTAATTAGATAGTAGTTATTTGTCATTAGTCATTTGCTCTACAAAGGACAAATAACAGCCGCAACAATGATATTTCACAAATCTGAATATTGGGAAAGAAATATGACTTACAACAACGCTAGAAGAAAACAACAGAACGCCACCCAAACTCTAGAAGATAACGCAGTTTTTGATGTCGATGGCGTTAAGGTTTTCTACAGTGGATTTATGGCGCTTCAGGAAGTCTATATAAAAATTCCGGAAAAGCAAATAATATCCTTTATTGGACCTTCAGGGTGTGGTAAAAGTACCCTGTTACGTTGCTTCAACCGCATGAATGATTTAATTCCGGGAGCTACGGTTGAGGGAAGGCTGAATTACCGAAGCAGAAATATTTACGACTCCAAAGTAAACTCGGTTAAATTACGTCGTCAAGTGGGAATGGTTTTCCAAAGACCGAACCCTTTTCCGAAGTCAATTTATGAAAACATTGCCTTTGCACCGCGTACTAATGGTTATAAAGGCAATCTTGATGAACTGGTTGAGCAATCGCTGAGACGGGCGGCGATTTGGGATGAAGTGAAGGACAAACTCAAATCGAAGGGTACAGCCTTATCAGGAGGACAGCAGCAACGGCTTTGCATTGCACGAGCGATCGCCATGAAGCCAGATGTCCTGTTAATGGATGAACCCTGTTCGGCTTTAGACCCGATTTCAACTCGCCAAGTTGAGCAACTTTGCACTGAACTCAAAGAACACTACACCATAATCATGGTGACTCATAACATGCAGCAAGCATCGCGGATAGCAGATTGGACTGCTTTTTTCAACACAGAAACAGACGAACATGGCAAACGTCGGGGAAAATTAGTCGAGTTCAGTCCTACCGAGCAAATGTTCGCCTCTCCTGCTACTAAGGAAGCTGAGGAATATATCAGCGGACGTTTCGGTTAAGCGGCACACTAAAGAAACCCGGTTTATAGCAAAAATTGCCGGTTTTAAAGCAAATACCTACAAATAAACCGGGTTTCTAGCCTCACAAGTCTTTCCTTAGCGTCCTTGGCGGTTCGTTAAAAAAATACTTGTTTTGTGCGTCATTCTTGACTCATAGTTAAAATAAAACTACAGCAAGTTCCTGGACATGCGGTATAACGTTCGTGCGTAAGGTGAATTATGGCAATCCTAAAACTAGAAGATGGTACGCTGTGTACTGATCCCAAAGAAATTGCCCACGAACTGGCACCCCTAAACATTCAACTCAATCGCTGGTCTGTGGGAGATAATCCCGAGTTACATAGTTTGTTGGCACAAGATAGCCTCAACGAAGATGAAAAAGAACAGGTACTCAAAGCTTTAGACGGCTATTTTGAGCAACTGCAACAAACGGCAGGCTATCACTCCCGCGATCTCATTGTCTTGCATCCAGGAGTACCTAATCTAGACGGTCTAATGGCAAAGTTTGACCAGATCCATACCCATGCAGAGGACGAAGTACGCTATATCATAGATGGGGAGAGTATTTTTGGCTTTGTGCGACCTGATGGTAGTCAGGTAGAACTCACAGTGCAAAAAGAAGAGTGCATCAATGTGCCTGTAGGAACAGAACACTGGTTTTATCTGACTTCAGAGCAGCGAGTTAAAGCAGTACGTTATTTCAGTGGTACTGAAGGTTGGATACCTCAGTATAGTAGTAAAGAGATTCGTTCGCGTCAGGCTGTTGCTTGAAACAGAGAGGACAAGGATGTGAAGCGAATTGTTTTTTGCGACTTTGATGGCACTATAACTGTTGAGGAAACGTTTGTTGCGGTTCTGAAAAAGTTTGCACCAACCCTTTCCGCCCAATTGATTCCCGAAATGTATGCACAACGGTACAGAACTGGTTGCTAAAGTGCTAGTGATGGAGGAGTATCCCGCTGATGAAAAGATTGAGATCGGTGATTCAAGTACCGATTTTAATATGGCGCTTCATGCTCCTATGGTGTTTGCACGCGATCGCCCTCTCGGAAATGAATGAAATTTAGACCATGATTCGATTAAGGAAGGTTACAACTTTGACGAGTGCGATCGTCGGCTGTCGTTTGTGTACTCTCTTCAAAGGTTGAGGTTGAAGGGCGATCGCCACTCACTAATGAGATCATAAAGATAAATGATCCTAATGACATTTCCATGAACACAATGACGGACTCTGAGCTAATCACTGTTTCGGAGGCTTCTGTACTATCCGGTTATACACCTCAGCACATTAGGCTACTGATCCGGCAGGGTTTAGTTAGTGCCCGACGCGCGGGAGGAATTTGGCTAGTTGAAGCTTCTAGTCTGCAAACTTACATAGATAATGCTCCTAAACCTGGTCCTAAGCCAGATAAACCAGTTACTTGATTTATATTCTAAGTAGAATATAATTATTTTAATAGGCATCACTCTTCTTGAGAGTCAACTGTGAATCACCTTGAAATACTCCAATCCATTCCTGCTGCTCAAGTGGGAGATGGACGTAACAATCTCCTAATTAAGACAACTGGCAAATTTTATACTCCACATTTTATTGGCGAACGTCTAGTTGATAGCGTTTTAACCGTTGCAACTCGCATCGAGACAGAAGGAGAACTATCTGTTATTGACCCTTTTTGTGGTGATGGGCGACTGATTACCTGGTTGATAGAACATGCTCAAGCTTTTCATAGTCTCATGCATCGCATATGGCGAATTGAAGTATGGGATTGTGATGCGTATGCAGTTGAGTTAGCAGAACAAAATATTCGACGCACCGCTAACCAAATTGGATTGAAGTACAGCTTAAAAGCTTGTGTCCTAGACAGCTTTACCCACGTAGTATTAGTCGGAAATCAACAAACTTCTGACGAAACTTGCTTTGATATCACTGTTACTAATCCTCCTTGGGAAGTAGTGAAACCCGATCGTCGTGATATTGAGGTACTGGATGAGGATATGGAATCTGCTTATGTTGACTCACTTCGAGAATTTTCAAAAAAATTAGAAAGATGCTTTCCCTTATCTATGCCGAGAAAAATGTTTTCAGGATGGGGAGTTAATCTTGCCCGTGTTGGTCTTGAAGTGGCTATTCGTCTGACTAAACAAGAAGGTATTACGGGAATTGTTTCACCAGCATCTTTCTTAAGTGACCAAAATTCTGAAATGTTGAGGAAGTGGTTACTAACCAATCATGCGATTAAATATATTGACTACTTTCCAGCAGAGACTAAATTGTTTAATGGCGTCGATCAAGCTTGTGTTAACATCACCATTCAAGCAAAAACTTCACCACAGAAAATATTTTTATACAAATTTGATGAAGCGAGGCGCTTTACCGAGTATCATCAAGAGCTTAAACTGCCTGAAACCTTCTTGAAGTCAAATGGTTATGTTATTCCTATCTCAACCAATGAATCTCAACTTGTTCACCTATTACGCTTGTGCGATCTGCCGACGCTTGGAAGTTTACAGGGCAACTGTGAAGGAGAATTGTGGACTGGTCGAGAGTTAGATGAAACAGGTCATACAAGTTACCTATCTTCACAGGGGTATTATCCTTTTATAAAAGGAAAAATGATCGAGCGACTCACCAAGGCTAGTCAGCCTACTTTCTTTATCAATCTAGAAAAGGGACCCGCTATCCCTCCTTCAGTTAAGTATCCACGACTTGTCTGGCGAGATGTTAGCCGACCCACTCAAAAGCGACGAGTTCAGGCTACCATTATTCCTGCTCAATGGGTTACGGGTAACTCTCTTGGCGTAGCGCATTTTCGGACGGATGATGGATCAAAACTCTACACCCTGCTTGGCATCATCTCCTCGTTACCCTTTGAGTTTCAGGTTCGTTCGATGCTATCAACTGCTCATGTTTCTGTGGGTGTTCTACGTAAGACCCGTATACCCTTAATCACTCCTCAATTTTCTGCAACCTTGGTGGGGCTGGTTGAACAGAGACTCGCTGGAAACTTATCAGCAGAAGCTAAAATTGAGGTTGTTGTCGCTCAAGCATATGGTCTGAATCGCAAAGACCTTGCTGAGATTATGAATTCATTCCCTAAACTCACTACTGAAGAGCGGCAAACCATACTTGACAATCCACTTTGGGAGGAGTGATGATTCATAATCACTATTCAGCAAAGCTCAGTCAGCTTGACTTATCTATGGTTGTGCATATTCCTCCTGGAGGTAATTGGAAGAATATCCCAACCTCTATTCCTTCCCAACGATTAGCTCAAATTAGAGAAAGTTATGCCAAGGGAGAAGGAAGTCGGTCAACTTACTATGGGCGTCTCCGTCCAGATGCGCCTGCTTACACAATTAGTACCTATTTTGGTCGCCCCGGAAATGGTTGTCACCTTCACTACGATTATGCTGGAGGGCAGCATCGTGTCATCAGCCAACGGGAAGCAGCAAGACTCCAAAGCTTTCCAGATCGTTTCCGCTTCTTGGGTTCACGCACTGCAGTGAGTACGCAAATAGGTAATGCTGTTCCACCGCTTTTGGCTTATCAGATTGCTATGCATTTAGGTACGCCTGGAATTTTCGTTGAGCTATTTTCGGGCGCAGGTGGCTTAGCACTAGGATTCACGTGGGCTGGTTGGCAACCAGTGGTAGCAAATGACATCGTGCCAAAAGCCTTGGAAACCTATGCGAAAAATATTCACACGAATGTAGTCCTTGGAGACATTCGCGATCCTGAAGTTTTTTCCAAGATAGTATCAGCAGCTAAGATAACTAGACAGATTAATCCAAATCTCAAACTTTTTGTGTTGGGTGGTCCTCCGTGCCAAGGATTTTCTACAGCTGGAAATGCCCGAACTATGAGTGATGAACGCAATTCTTTATTCAAGAACTATCAACAAATTATTGAGGCAATTGAACCAGACGGGTTTGTTTTTGAAAATGTCATGGGATTATTGAACATGGAGCGTGGCTATGTCTTTGAACAAATAAAAACGGCTCTCAGTTCAGTAACTCACCAACTTTCAATCTGGAAACTAGATGCTGCGGATTATGGAGTTCCGCAACGACGTAAACGCATTATTCTGGTGGGTCGGCAGCAAGAGTCACAGAGTATTCCGCCACCTCCACCAGCATGCGATTTGACTGGAAGTCGTCTACTAGGGCTTTCACCAGTAGTTACTGTGTTTGAAGCTCTCAACGACTTGCCACCTTTAAAGCAAGGTCAAGATGGAGAAAACCTTGACTATATCACACCATCATTAACGGATTATCAGTGTCTAATGAGGGGAGCGATCTCGCCAATGCAATATCTTGAGAAGCTTCGCTACAAGCAAAATATTCTTATATGAGCCACAAGTTAAGTATCCAGATTTAACTCACCTCTAACATAGCGATCGCTGTTCCATCGATTACTTAGCTCAACCGCTACTAATGCCATTGCATCAGCAAGTTCTTTTTTTGCAGTAACGAAATTAGGTGGATCAATTGCGGGAATACTACCAACAACTGCTCGAAAGCCCTCCTCAATTGACACTTCGCTCTTACTCGATAACAGTGATGCAATTTGGGCATCAAGGTTTTTGACTGCATTTGAGGATTGTGGTAGTACCGCAAGAGCAGCTTCCACCTTAGTGTTAATTAAATCTGTGGATACATCTATGGCATTACGGTTCTCTTTTGTAAAGTAATCCCGCAATGATTCAAATGCAACTCGGCAACGACGAGATTTTTGCTCTTCTACATACTTCGTTTCGCGAGGAATATAGTTGATCCGATCAAATTTTGTCATATGTTGCTCTACTCGAAGATTAACAAACTCAACCTGATGTTCAGCATAGCTAAGTTCAAGAAACGTAGCTAAGAAAGTAAAGTGTCCAGCATCAGCAATTCTCTTCAAAATACTCATTAGAGTATGGCGATTATCTCGAAGCACTTTGCTCAATCGTAGGGCTGTTTCATCATCCACAATATGTCCCTTTCTTAAATTCCACAAAGCTATACTGTGTTATGAGATTACTGCTTCGCCAGTCTCTTGTGTCTCTCGCAAATGAACTACTTCACGTAGCGTCATGCGGTTATTTTTAGCACTGTTACATGATTTGCACAAGAGTTGAAACTCAGGTCGGTGGGTAAAACCCAATGACAAAGGACCAATATGATCTGCGGAACAGGGACCTGGATGTCCATTGAAACAAAACTCATTGCCAAAGTTAGCTCTAATTTTTCCCATCAACCGATCGGCTGCAATCCAATCCCCTTCTGTCCAGTACTCAAAGACACGACGATCAGTTGTATATGACTTCAAGTTTGATTTGCTACGCCCTTTATCTGCCTTGCCACGACAGCATTGATTAAAAGAATGAAAGCCATCAAAGCGATCGGGTGCATTTGACATAGCACCAGGACTGAGTATACTTGGTTGTTGTGGAACATACTCTTTCTCAATCCAATTCAGCCAGATTTCCAAGTTTGGTTGCAGATCTGGGAGTGATATGAAACTTGTATTCAGAAGCTGTGGAAGATCGCAAAAGACGGAATCTCCAAAGACCTCGACTAACCGAGTAACCAAGTCTGTAATTCTTTCAAACGGTTCAATGGGAAAATTTTCATCAGCGTAACCCAGTTTTCTCAGCCTTTGTAGCAGGGAGTTTGACGGATAAACGTATCGCAACTCCATCACCTTTCCACAACGTTTACAGGGCTTTTTCAGAGTTGGATGAATCAGTCTTGCCGTCCTGCTAATCCACTTAGCTGAGTTTAGGCTGACTCCAATCGAGACAGCTTTTCTGCGCCACCATTCACGCCGTTTATGATGAGTATCTTTATACTTTCCAGAAGTTCTGTTTGAAGGTGCTTCCCATTGAATCTTGCCCGACTCGGTAAATGCATCTGGCATTCCCGCATAAACCTCATGGTTAGCAATGAATTCCATATATTGGATAAAGTTCGGATGCCAAACCTCTCCTTTGCTACCGTACTTCGGGTTACTTGCCATAATCAGCCTCCTGAAAATACCTTGTTGATGCAACAAGGTTTAATGTTCCCACTATTGACGTGAACGATCGCTCCCATTTGTCAACTTCTACACACAGCGATCGAGATCGCCTAATCACCAGCGGAATACTGACCCTCATCTAGTTTTAGCCCATAGGGGGATTTAAATTAGCGGTCATTAGAATCGTAGACCACAATATAACCGTAGGGGCGCGGTTTCCGCTTCTGGTCAATGTGGCGCGGTTTCAATTGAAAACTGCTGTAAGTCGTGTCAATGGTGTACTAAGTTGATAAACTTAATTGATTCTCCCCTGCCTAAAGGCGAGGGGATTCATTAAACAGTCGCACTGAGCAGAGGTGGCTTACTCGCCACTTGCCACAACCGTAGTTTAATCGGTGCAATCAAAGCACTCATACTCAAGGCATCTTTTGGGGGGAAGCTTCCCCCCAAAAATGCCGCACTCCACTAAGCTCTAAGCCCAGCTTTATGCATACTTTCTTTAACATATTCGCTGCGGCGTTACAGTCAGCATTGATGTACAGATTCTTCGCGCCGCTACGGGGTAGGGTCGAGGAGAGCATTACTGCTCTACCCCTCCCATCCGAAACCGTGCTTGCGCCTTTCAACGCACACGGCTACTCAGTCTGGTTTCCATTTGTCAAATCGGACTCCCTGACGGCACGACCGATGAACTTAGGGATATCATTCACCCATTCCCAATCAAACTTTTCCCAGAATTGAGAAAGTTTTTCAAGGAATTTTGAGTGGTTTTTCCTCCTAATTTCTTTTAGGTCAAGTGCAGTCTTTTCATCGTGGCAATGTCGATGTAATAGTTGCAGATTTTTGTATTCATCCTTACCGCCAATGGCTCTAGGGATGATGTGGTCTACTTCTAGGACATCCCAATCGTGGAAGCTTAATCCACACCAGGGACATTTACCCCTTTGTTGCTTGAGCAACTTAGCCTTACGATTAGGCATTTCCGGGTGTGTCCCTAGTCTTGAACTCCAGTAAACTAGGTCGCCATCGTAGGGGCTTTTTTCGCCTTTAACTTTCACATAATCAGTGCTACTGCATTCAACTTCGTTATGTGATAGTAACCGAAGGGGGTTCGCTTCCCCTTTCTTGGTTGCGAATACCCAGTTATCGCCTTGTATGGAAGTCCAGTATTTGCCATGGGCATCTTTGACATTTCCACATCGGCGTTTTGCCCATCTCCGAAGTTTCAGGTAAATGAGGTTGTCTTGATTTGCTAGTTCTCCAACGGTTTTAGCGTCGGATTTTGAGTAAAAGGAAGACCATCCCCTTATTACAGGGTTGAGTTCATCAATTAATGCCGATTGCGGCGATGACCTATGTTTTGTGCGGCATTTTTCGGGGGAAACTTCCCCCGAAAAGATGCCTTGATGATTCTTCCGACTTCCTCGGCATGAACCTTACTTGCCTTCGCGGATGGGGTGATGAGGGTGTTAAAACCTAATATTGCACCACAGTTGCCTTTGCTGCTGCGATATTTTCCAGCAGGGTATTGCTGTATATGGTGACCAAGAAAGTCAAATCCAGCGCTACCGTCCTCACTAAATTCAGGATTGAATGTGTGGGTTAGGCGGGTTTTCTCAGGTTTTAGCTCAAGTCCTATGCCAGCTAACCATTCCGATGTAATTTCTCGGCATCTTTGGACGACGGCTTTGTCTTCATGGAGTATCACAAAATCGTCGGCGTATCGAATGACGTTTGGGGGATTGAAGTCCGTCCCCTTTTTGTGATACCAGGTTTCCCTCATGCTACGAGACATTTTTGGGAACTGCTGTTTTATCCGTTCTTCCAAACCGTGGAGGGCTATGTTTGCAAGTAGTGGTGAAATAACACCACCTTGCGGTGTACCCTCAGACGTGGCAGTAAATGCTCCTTGGTCAATTACTCCGGATTTAAGCCAAGCTTTTATTTGTCGTCTGACCTTGCCTTTGATGTTCAACTTTTGGAGCAATACTTCATGGTTGATGCGGTCAAAAGTGGGTAGCTAGCCAGCGAGGTTTCCGATTGGTTCCTTTTCCGACTAGCCCCCTCCGAACCGTGCTTGCGAGTTTTCCAGGCACACGGCTCTCCAGTATTCCTATTCCGTGACCCGCTTATTTATAGGCTTACCAGCATGTATGGCATCATGGCAAGTGCGGCAAACCATTAAGGTTTTCCGCTTGCGGGCGGACATAATTTGCATCCAGAGCGGTTTTTCCTTCCTACCTTTGACGAGGAGGTCTTTGAGAGCGCGAATGTGGTGAACTTCAATATCACCATTAGCGCCACAGACCTCGCATTCGTCTGCTGAGAGCCGTTTTATCAATTCATTTCTGAATGCAGGCTTTCGCAATTTTGGCAAGTCTAGAATGGTCGCTTTGGGATTGCGTTTCAGTTGCAGACCACCAAAACGAGTCACTAGTGGTTTCAAGCCTTCCCTGGGGACGATAATTTCAACACATTTTCTTAGCCCATGCGGAAGTTTGACCGTTTTCTGGTACTTTTCGCAGATTTTCGCCACGCTAGTTTTATATTTACAAGCGAGAGTTTTCATCAGCGAACTCCACATAATCCATCTGACTTTTTCAAGCCAGGCGATGTTTAGGGCAAGACTGTAGTATTGTACGTATCCTCTATATTCTGACTGGTAGATATTGACAATCGAAAAATCGTCATCATTAATCAGTTCAGTCCGATGAATGGGTTTACCATTTTTCATGTAGAGGGCGCACTTTTCTTCTACAAAACGTGCTGGAATTCGTAGTCCAATAATTCCATTGAGTGAGCGTCTACCAGAGGTGTGCTTACTGTCAGAGTATTGAACGACGATTTCGTATCCTAGGAAGTTTGCCGCCCCGGTTTTGGCATTGGTAATTAAGGTCTTTTCTGGTGATAGTTCCAGCTTCAAATTCTCGGCTAGGAATGTCCTCAGTTTTTCCTTGATTTCCTTTGCCTCTGCAACTGACCCGATGAAGCCAAGTAGAAAATCGTCCGCATATCGTACGTAAGACAATCTTCTATACTCAGGGTCACGGACATCTTTAGAAGGCATTTTCTGGTATTGAATTTCCAGAGCACGCGCTCTTTGTGTTTGTCCGGTTTTCCTAAAGTACCAAGCGAGTTTCTGGAGTTTTGAATACTCCGGATTCTCTGCCCTTCTTTGACCGAGTGTGTATTCTGGGATGAGGATTTGTTCGACAAATTTATCCAATTTATCAAGGTAAATGTTAGCGAGAATAGGTGAAACAATCGCGCCTTGTGGCGCTCCACTCAAGGTAGAGTGATAGTTCCACGAGTCGCAGTAACCTGCCTTGAGTAAATTTTCAATCAGCCTGAGAAAGCGGTTATCTTTGATTTTATCGCCCAGAATTGACATCAAGATTTTATGGTCTATATTGTCAAAGCAACCGCGAATATCTCCTTCGATAAACCACTTGGTTCCCTGCCAAGTGCGGTCTATTACAGTTAGAGCCGTATGGCATCCGCGCTCAGGTCTAAAACCGTGACTGCTGTCAGAAAATTGGGGTTCGTAGTATGCTGATAAAATCAAGCGTATTACCTCCTGAGCCAATTTGTCTGTCCAAGTAGGAATACCCAGTGGTCGAGTTTCACCATTCTTTTTGGGAATGTTGATTCGTCGCACTGGTGTCCATCGAAAACGTTCGTAACGAATGTCTTCTATCAGACTTTCAATCTTTTTCCTGGACATACCGTCAACAGTCTCCTCAGTACCTCCTGGCGTCATTGCCCCATTATTTTTGTAGATGCGGCTATAGGCAAGGAGGTAAAGATTGGGATTGAATAGTTGTCTATAGACATCATCCAGAGGTAACTCACGATAGCCTCTATCTCGGATTACATTTAGAACCGTTTCGGCGTTCCGCATCCCGCGTACCTCATGGTTAAAATGTGAGGAATACCTGTTTTCCTTCGCCATGTGGACGGCTTTCCCGCCCTCGGACTACTATGAAAACTCTGTAGTCATAGGACTCGCGTCCCTTAGACCATCCCGCGCTTTATCAACTCGATACGTCATAGTGTGATTTAGGTGTCCCATTCATTCTTTAAGCCGTCTCATCGATGGCTGACATCGTTTGAAGAAGTTGCGTGGTTCCAATGTTTATAACTACGCACAAACGATTATTCCTGTTAGGTGTTGTAGGAATAGGCAATCGCCTATGCCGTCAGAATTGGGCTTAAGGTAGTTTAACCTTCACCATGTCACACAAGTCTTGCCGAGCTATGGTTTGAACACCTTCTCTCCATCTTCGGCTTTACCAACATGCTGTTGTCCCCTTTGTCTTTCGACTCTAGGTGGGTTGGTTGACTTAGAGACATTCTTCTTACTCTCTCCCAACTGAGTTGGGGATACCGCGTTGACTGTCGCGGCGCACGCAGCGGGCTATATCCGCATCTAGTGCGTACTTCGCCTTTGTTTGAATACAGAGCTTAATCTGTCTTATCGCATCATGGCATGACCTTCCGGGTCTAAAGCCGTAGGAGTTTGGTTCAAAAACCGCTTCCCATTCTGGCTCAAGTGCAGTTTTTACTACAGCTTGTAATGCGCGGTCGTACATTGTGGGTATTCCTAGGGGGCGCTTTTCGTCTCTACCAGGCTTGGGAATCCAGACTCTACGAGTAGGTTTGGATTTGCCAGTGAGCTTGAGTTCCCCAACCAATTCTATACGCGCTTCTGGGGACAGGGCTTTTACCCCATCCACTCCTGCGGTCTTTTTTCCTTGGTTTTCAACTGTCACCCGTCGTACCGCGAGTACCCTATTAGACCAAGACCTCATCAAGGTCTTTTGGAGTTTGCGGCATCGCTTGACATCACCACGGCGGGAAGCAGCGCGGCATAGAAAAGATGCCTTGTTGCGTTTTTGCAACTTAAAAACATATCGTTCGGCTTTCGCCCAGTCGATAGTTTTCCATCCCTCGGTCTTTATTTCTAAATCCGAATTAGGCTTTTTCATAGCTACTGTTACCTCTAGCTTTCCCACACTGCGATTCACGTCTGCTTATCCCGGTAATTACACCATCCCTTTTCAGGCATTACCCGTTAGTTCGGGTTAGGCATTGGCTTCTTGAACCATCCCACCCCCTTACTGCTTATGGCTTGACGCCTTCCTGTTACCAAATTCAGGGTCATGTAGGGGGGTTACTTCGTTCCCGCTATCCATTGGTTGAATCTTTAGGGCGTGTTTCTCCACCGAGGGTATGAGTGGTGCGCTATCACGGTCTGTAAATCCTGATAGACTCTACCTTTATCGGATGTTTCCAACCCAAGAGATGTGAGCTTATATCCCTTGGTAGCGGGTAACGATGGTTTGACAACACTTTGCCTGCTCTACCCATAGATTCTTGCTAGCGGCTTGCGCTTTCAGCTATTACCGCCTCAACCGCTTTCACTCCCGCTTCTACCTCTGGGTTGTCAGTCCAGACATAGGGGAAACTCCTCACCTACCTCGCGGTAGAGGGCGCTGTGTGCTTTTAATCCCGCACCGGGACAGTAGGACTTGGTGTATTTTGGATTGGGTTATAATTCAAGTTGAATGGCTTCAATCTTTCCCTTTCTCCTCTAGCTGTCTTGGCTGTTGCTTGGCTAGATTTGCTCACCTACATGGATAGCGAGTTGTCATTGGTTGAGGATAAAAGTGCGAACTCTACCCCGGATTGGGTTACTCAACCATTGCCAGCCATCCTCCCGTAAACGGGTTTCGGCTGAACGAATCGCACTACATTCCCCGCTTTACTCTCTTTCCGGATGGCTTATATCCTATGGGTTTCTCACCAATTCTCGGCAATTCATCGCCATCTAAAAAGCTCGCTTTGGACGTGTACGCCTCCTCTGTTTCTACAAAATTTATTCCATACATTTCACACAATTGAGCTATCCGGTCTTTCAACCTAGCTGTTGGAATTTGGATAAAAGATTGATTGTTAACCTTGCTCATATTTGAGCCTTGTTTCTGTCCATCGTTCCACCCGAATACAACTGTGCCGATGTTGTTTTCAACGCAATGGTTGATTACTAATCTTGCTGCTTTGTTAACCGCGTCCCGCACTTGTCGGTTTCGTTTTTCGGTGATAGCTGCTAATCTATTACTCCAAAATCCTTCGGGCTTTCCTTCCTTGATAGTAGATATTTGTTTGTTGTACCAACGATTCAAAGACTTTAGGTGCAGCCCGTCAACAATGAAGGATGTACCAATATTTGAAACGCAAGTCAGCCAGTTATCTCGTCCATGATCGATGCCCAGAGCCTTTAACTTATCTAGGTTTAGCTTAACAGGTGGAACAGATTTGTAGGCGTATGCCGCATAAAAGCAGCCATTTCTCGGAATGATTGAAAGCTCTACTATTTGTTCAGTACGAATACCTGTAGGGGCAGGGATAAGAAGCTCTGAAACTCCTTCCTCCAACGTCAACCCTTTTCCTAAAGGAATCCTGACAAAAGGAATTTCTAAATCAAAAGTTAGGGCTTGACTTGGATAAGTACAAGGATATAACCCACCCTTTTTACGAAAGTGAGGAGGTCTTGGTTCGTTTTTTAGCTTTCCCTCTTTCCAAAGTTCAATAAGCTCTTTATATCCCTTAAAAGCTTCCGCAACAGATTTTAAGGTTTGCTGGGCAACTTGGGAATATAACATTGTATAGTTCCATTCCTCTTTCAGGTTGCCTGCCATCGCTTCATAAGGAACGTTGAGTCTGTTGCCTGGATGAGTCATCTCATGATTTCTTTTAACAAAGTATATAGCTTGATTATACAAGCTGCTACTTCGTCTACAAATAAACTCTAAAATGTTGGTTTCAAACTTTGGTAGGTTAATCTTGATTAATTTTGTCTGAACAATTAAGTCTTCCACCTTATTTTCTTTTTTGTGTTTTCTTTCTTGCTATAGCTACAATAACATTATGTACGTTATTTGTATGCTAAAAATGAAAACAAAAAGATTTAATTTTCGGGTAACAGAGCGCAGGTACAATAAGCTAATCTTATTAGCCACTCAGAAAGATAGGTCACTGGCAAGTATGTTTGACGAGTGGATAGATAGTTTGCCGGAACCAGAAAAACAGAACGTCACTCAGCCCTAAAGGGAAGGCATCTTTTCGGGGGAAGTTTCCCCCGAAAAATGCCGCCTTCAACCCGCTTTCATTCCCTGCCTAAAGTACGATGAGCCTTCCTGAGTCAGGCTCATCTCAGGGATTTTCAGCGAGTGACCTTATAAATTAAAGTTCGTAGTTGCGCTGTCTTCGCGCAAGGGCGCAACTACAAGCCTTCTACATCCAAACGAAAAGCAATCTTAAGCCTAAATACCAAGCTTTCACACTTGAGTGAACCTTAATCCTACATTTTGTTAGTTTCCGCCCTGGGCTGCTTGGTTGAGTCTTTGGCGGATATGCAAGCTAGCGATACCATTTTGCTGCTCACCAATTTTACTTTGAAATTCTCTAATTGCATCAGCAGTATCTAGATTATATAACGGCACATTTGGGTTTAAATTTGTGCCGACTACAGAGTTCAGTTCTTTGTGAAGAGTTTCCATCTCTTCAGTGGCTGTGTTATTAGTTTGCGCTGTCCAGTTACCATCAGCAGGGTTGATGTGAAAATATTGCTGAAACTGTTGGATTGCATCTTTTATGCAAAAAGGGTCTAAGGAAGAATTATTATATATGACTGGAAAATCATCAACGTCTCCAGAACTTCCACCGCGTGACGCGCAATCTTTTCCCAAAAATCCCAACCCACTAAGAATAGAGCGGATGTCTGCGTTGCTGTATTCGTAACCCATGATGCTTTTTCCTCCTGGTATAGATTAGCAGTAGCACTAAAGTTTTATCATGTATCGACCAATACAATGTAAGATTTTTTATAGAGTTTTAAGGAGCGGTAACAGGATTTACTCAAAATCGACCGGAAAATTATCAGCATTTTTGCTACCTAAGCTAGAGGCAGTTATGTTGCTTGTGTTACTAAAGTTAGACGCGAGAGCGATTTCAAGTTGCTTTCACTCTGACAAATGACTGAACATCGAGTTACGAAAATTCGCAGTCTATCAAAAATTGCAACCATGAATAGCAACGGCTTCAAAAAAGAATCTCAAACCCATATCCCCCATAGGAAAAAGCACATTTGTCGTACAGAACATGTCTCCATCCAGGTGCAGGACGATCGCACCGGAATGGACATAGAAACGCTCAAACGCGCTTTCAAGGATAACCTGTACTACATTCAAGCAAAAGATCAGAGTTGGGCAACAGCACACGATGATTATATGGCACTGGCGTACACAGTGCGCGATCGCCTACTGCACCGTTGGCTCAAAACTGTCGAGCAAACGGACTTCCAAAAGCATGTAAAAGTTGTTTGCTATTTATCTGCCGAGTTCCTGATCGGACGACAACTAGGCAAAAACCTCATTAACGTCGGACTGTACGATCAAGCCCGTATTATAGCACAAGAATCGGGGCACGATTTGTACGATTTGATGGAACAGGAAGATGAACCTGGGTTAGGCAACGGCGGTTTAGGACGACTAGCTGCTTGCTTTTTGGATTCCCTCTCGACTTTAGAAATTCCTGCCATTGGCTATGGCATCCGTTATGAGTACGGCATCTTTCAGCAGCAAATTCATAATGGTGCTCAGGTGGAAGTTCCGGATCGCTGGCTGCGCTTCGGCAACCCTTGGGAAATTCCGCGCCCAGAGTACACTATCCAAGTCAAACTAGGTGGACACACTGAAACTTACACAGATGAACAGGGACGCTACCAAGTGCGTTGGATTCCCGAAAGAACCGTGTTGGGTACGCCCTACGATACACCCATATCTGGCTACAACAGCAACACCGTCAACACCTTACGTTTGTGGAGTGCCAAAGCCAGTGATGAATTTAACTTCCAGATTTTCAACAGTGGAGACTACGCCCGTGCCGTTGGTGATAAAGTCTTCTCAGAAAACATTACCAAAGTCCTCTACCCCAACGACAGCAACTACCAAGGTAGGGAACTTCGCCTAGAGCAGCAATATTTCTTTGTTTCCTGTTCTCTACAAGATATCATCCGGATCTATCTGTTGAGTCATGACAACTTTGATTATTTCTCCGATAAATTTGCCATCCAGATCAATGACACCCACCCCACAATTGGTATTGCCGAACTAATGCGCTTGCTGGTGGATGAACACCAGTTAGGATGGGATAAAGCTTGGGACATCACCCAGAAAACCTTTGGTTTCACCAATCATACTGTTCTATCCGAAGCACTGGAACGTTGGTCATTGAGTATGTTTGGCAGCCTTTTGCCGCGACACTTGGAGATCATTTTTGAGATTAACCAACGTTTCCTGAATGAAGTTCGTGCCAAATATCCCGGTGACAATGAACGAGTTGCCCGAGTGTCGATTATTGAAGAAGGAGCAGAGAAACGGGTGCGGATGGCTTATCTCGCCTGTGTTGGCTCTCATGCCATTAACGGTGTGGCGGGACTACACACCGAAATACTGAAACACGAATTATTTCGAGACTTCTACGAACTGTTTCCACAAAAGTTCAGCAACAAAACCAATGGAGTCACCCCTCGTCGCTGGATTTTGCTTGCCAACCCCAAACTTACGCTGCTAATTACCAACAAAATTGGTAATAGCTGGATTAAGAATTTAGACGAACTCAAGCAGATAGAAGCATTCGTGGATGACGAGGAGTTTCGCGCCAACTGGCGACAAATCAAGCAGGAAAACAAGCATGATTTGGCAGAGTACATTCTGCAAACAACTGGTACTCGTGTTGATGCCAATTCCCTATTTGATGTCCAAGTGAAGCGACTACACGAGTACAAGCGTCAGCATTTGAATCTGCTGCACGTTATTACACTTTATAACTACATTAAACAGCATCCTAATGCAGATTTTGTGCCGCGAACTGTGATTTTTGCTGGTAAGGCGGCACCCGGTTACGCAACGGCAAAGCTGATAATTCAGCTGATTAACTCTGTGGCAGAGGTGGTGAATCATGACCCGGATATAGGCGATCGCCTCAAGGTCGTCTTTCTGGCAAACTACAACGTATCACTCGCCCAGCGAATTTATCCAGCAGCTGACCTGAGCGAGCAAATCTCCACAGCAGGTAAAGAAGCTTCTGGTACAAGCAACATGAAGTTTGCGATCAATGGCACATTGACCATCGGCACACTAGACGGGGCGAATGTTGAAATTCGCGATCGTGTGGGAGCCGAAAACTTCTTCATTTTTGGACTAACGGCTCCCCAAGTCTCACAAACAAAAGCTACTGGATATCATCCGTGGGACTACTATAATAGTAATCCCCAACTTAAACAGGCGATCGACCAGATTGCATCGGGTTACTTCTCGAGGGGTGACAGCAATTTGTTTCAACCACTGGTAGAGTCCTTAAAAAACCGGGATGATTATTTGTTGTTTGCTGATTATCAGTCTTACATTGATTGTCAGCAGCAGGTCAGCCACACCTACCGCGACCAAGAAAACTGGCTGTGTCGGTCAATTCTCAATACAGCACGCTCAGGTTACTTTTCCTCGGATCGGTCAATTCGCGAATACGCCCAAGATATTTGGCACGTTCAGCCACTACACATTACTCTTGATGATGTTCAACAATAAAATATGGGGAAAAAGCTAATTGCTAATGGCTAATGGCTAATTGCTATTAGCCATTAGCCATTAGCCATTAGCAATTAACCATTAGCGACGACTAATCGCCACCCGGGTAGCATTGAATGGTTGAAGCAGACTCGTGACTCCAGTGATTGGATCAACGTTATGTAGGTTATTCGGGGTCTGATACCTACGCGCACCAAAAGCTATGAGTTGACCTGTCCCAGAGCAAATCAGGTCTGCCAAGCCATTATTTAAAACGCCTTCTTGCAATTGTAGTTTTTCCCCAAAGATCAGCTGTTTTCGCGCCAAGTCCAGCTTCACAAGATTGTTTGTGCCATCTGTCTTCGCCACAGAGACTGTATAAACTGTTTGATCCGGGCACTGGGACAGAGTAGTGAACAGCTGGTCAGTGGGCAGTAGGATACCGGTGTCACTAGTCTCGCCTGTTTGGAGGTTAATATTCACCAGGCGGACAGGCGGCGTACCGTTCTTTCGTACCACTAGACCAAGCATCCCTCCATCACTGGTTCCCTCCAAACTACCAAGCTTTTCTTGTTTGCTAAGTCCTAAAACATTCACGGATTTAGGGGAGCTACCCAGAGTTACGAGGCGAGTAGGATCGGCTGCGTTCTCGCTGCCACGGATCGGGGTAATGGCAACTACGAGCGTACCATCGGCTAAGGTAGTGAAACCGCTCAATGCTTCGTTAGTTTGGAGGACACCAGCTTGCGTCTGGGTCTGAACCTGACCGGTCCCCAAGTCTAAGGAATCTATCATTAGATCTATAGAGATGGTGATGGCGGGGGCGGTGGCAGTGGTGATGATGTTTTGCCTTGGTTCTCGACCGTGGGTGGTATTGCTCACGGTGCCGATAAAGCTTGCAGTGGTGTGTATAGAGCCAGTTCTCACACCATAGATCACCAAGTTCTTTGGTGTGTTTGCATAGACCTTGGAACTGAGGTAACTTATCCCAGCTGCTGTGGTTGTAGCCAGCGCTATTTGACCAAATCGGCGACGTGTTATTCTCTTATTCATATTTCTACTTCCAAAATCTTCTTGTCTTGTAGTGACAAAGGCAATGTCAAGTTCACGCCAACACTGACTGTTGTGTGTCGCTAGGGGTCAGCTGGGAATTTGAATCCAAGTTGCTACTGACGGCACGTTATTGTTGTCAGTAATAAATAGCATGTACCACCCGACCGGTAATAAGTTCAGCTCACTCGTTACGGACACAGTCAGAGAACTGTTAGTACTAGAGGTAATCGGCAAGTCCACGAGTCTTTGTTCGGTATCACAGCCATGAGTGGTCGCCATTGGTTTAATCAAATGCACCCATTTAATATTCTGGGCTTGCGCTGTCTGAATTGTGATTTTGTCGCCATGTGTCGCTGATGTGGGAGCTTGCTGAATTACTGGTCGTGTTTTCGACATATAGGTCGGACTATATATTTCTATAGTCTGGTCCTGACAATTTGACACAGGCTGGGGCGGTTTGCTGTTAGCGCAGTTATTGGCCCGATCGGGATTCCCCCCAGATGTAAGTACGCTGCCATCTGGCAGCAATAACGCTACTGAGTGGTATACACGATCGTTGGCATTTGCTGTCGCTGCTACTGTCCAGGTATTCGTGGTCGGATTGTAGATCTCTGCTGGCAGTTGTCCTGTACTTGGGGTTTCCTCCATTTGACTCCCATTACAAACAAACACTGTGCGGTCGGGTAACAGGACGGCGCTGTGATGCATGCGGGCATAATTAAGAGACGCGGCGGGCGAGTATTTTGGGTTACTAGCTGTTAAATCGACGATATTGACCCTTTGGGTTGTCTTTCCGTTAGCACCACCACCGCAAATTAATACCTTCTGGGCTTGGGCTGGTGGTAGAAGCACACTAGCAGATTGGTTACTGTAGTCTTGCGCTTCCAACCCAGGCACTGGCGTTTCCGCGATCGCTTGCTTGGTTGAGGCTGGATCAAGACTAGGCAGGGTCAGAATGGTTGGGGGTACGCCATTATTGCCGCCCATGCCACACCCTGCATAGAAAATTTGACCAGTACTCATGAGGTAAATGTGTGCGTACTGCGGGTAAGAATTCTTCGTTGCAGGAAAAGCCCTCCAGCCCGGACCAAAGCTAAATGAAAAGATTTCTGGCTGGATGTTGAGGGCTTGATTTTGATCTATACCCGATATAGCAAAGATGCGACCGCCACCCAGCGTTAATAAAGTTGGGTACCAGCGACCGCTATTCATTGATGCTTGCTGTGTCAATTGCTGGGTAATCGGATCAAAGAAGAAAGTAACCGTCAGCCCCTCGAATGGGTCGTATTGGAGGGTTCCGCCCGCAATCATCAGTAAGCCTTCGGATCGGAACGTCTGACCAGCGCAGAAAAAATCATAGGGTATCCCTGAAGGATCTTTTGGAGGCGCTTGATTAGTGAAAGTTCCGCTACTTAAATCCAAGACATAACTGTTATAAGGGGAATTGAGCTTTTCGGGATTATTGCCCGATCCACAGAAGAAGAAGACTTTGCCAGTGTACAATAGAGCGGCATTGATTGTCAGTATCGGAGACGTGTAAGGCAAGCGTTTCCATGTGTTGCCCACATCAGACGAAGCCTGGGCTATGAGTGTCTCAGAGTCATGTTCATTTAGAAGCGTCATAAGTGTCAAAAAACTGGATTACTTGGGATATCTCAAGAATTTTGTGTTAATTAGGACTTATATACATTCACGAATTGCAGATCAATTTAACAAAATCAGGTTATGTCAAGCGCAACTATCTGAAACCTCACTATGATGAAGTTTATAGCAATATTTTTGTGCTACCCTGCCTCTGTGGTGGCTATTTAACAAATAATATGTTCCAATTTTCGCGTCACTTTTGCTTATTGTGCAAGAGTGTGCGATTGTGACACTTATGTTAACAGTGACCAATAATTCGTAATCATAGAGAATTTATAGCAATTTGCAGTTGCATATAAGCCCTTACCTTTAGCAAGGTGGAGCATGCACACCCTTAAGTAGATATATATTTTAGTCAAGCGAAAGTCGCTATTAATTACAATACTTGGTTTCTGCTTTAATTTTCATTCTATAAGTATAAACGATCAATGAGTTTTCTGTACTTTACAGGCGATAAGATGAATCGAAAACAAGTCTGAGTAAGACTTTTTCCCTCTAATAGCCGACATTTTTTGGTTGTTTATAATACAATTTTTTATATCAATAAATTATTTTTTAATCGTATAAAAATAGCTATGAAGTTTTAGGTCGGCGAGAATAATACAAAATATGTAAAGCTTTGTAAAATATGAGGAGAAAGGCTTGTAGTTGCGCGCAACTACGAACTAATGATGATCGGACATCTCCGAAAAAGAATGTAGAGACGCGACGCCCTTCGGGAGCGCCAGTTGCCGGGGCGCGGGAAACACTCCCAAACGCACGCTTTCTCACCAGTCGCCTACGGAGGGAAACACTCCCAAACGCGCACAGCGAGAATTTCGCGTCTCTACAAGGATTTCATGTAACGCATAATTAGTTTCCACCAGATGTCTATTGGTAGCGATCGCCGCTTCGGTTGCTTCTAAATGAAATTGGGCATCTTCAACGAAGATTTGTAATAGCTCCAATTCAAACTCTGGGTTGGATTCCGACAACTGGTGTAAGTGTTGCCAATCAATCAAGAGGTCGTGTGAACCAACATCTGTGGGCGAAATCTGTGCAGGCAATTGTGCCTGCTGTGTCGTGAGGATCGCACTTGCCCAATGCAAGAGCATTGCTGCCAATTTTTCTTTCAACACTGGTTTGCTCAGATAGTCATCCATGCCTGCATCTAAACACATTTGTCGGTCTTCAATCATGGCGCTTGCGCCGTCATAGCAACAACTACAGGACGATAACCACTAGCAAAGGAATTTGCTTACCTTCGATGAATTTCTCTTGTGGTTTCTAAACCGTCAAGAATCGGCATTTGACAATCCATGAGAATCAAGTCGTAAGGAATTTTTTCCAACAACTGCAAAACTTCTTTTCCCTTTGCGGCGACATCAGCGTCGTAGCCCAAGCTTTTGAACTGCTTTAGAGCTACTTTCTGATTCACCAAATTCTCCTCGGCTAGCAGAATTCTTAACTTGAGTTTACTAGAACAAAAGTCAGAAGCCAGCATCGGTGAGCTAGCTTCTGGATAATCACTGCTGTTTTCTGAATTATTCATTTTTGACTTTTGTACAGACGCCATTAATCGCGTCTCTTCCGGTTCAGATTGATCTCCCAAAATAGTCAAGTCGCTATCTCCCTGCTCGGAATTTATAATTCGTAATTCGTAATTATTAACCCATGCATAAATGCAGCGGCTTGTAGTAAAGAGGTTTCGCTTTTTTTAATAATTAAAATTATGGTAACCTATATCCTTAATGAATTAATTATTAATTAATTTAGTAATTTTTAATTACGAATTACGAATTACGAATTACGAATTATTCGGTCATAATGGTATCGAATAGTCGGCATGGCTTAACGGGTTTGACCAAATAAGCCGAAAATCCGATCTTCAGTGCCCGTTGCACTTCATCCCGTTGATTAGTAGAAGCAAGCATAATCAAAGGGATCTCAGATGCTTCAGAATGTGCCTTAATTAATTTTTTCTGCCATCATGCCATCTGTATAAGGCATTTGCATATCAATCAAGATCACATCATCAGGCAAACTTTGTTCGGCAGCATTCTGAATAGCTAACAAAGCCGTCACCACATCAGTAGCTGGGAGCGAGGTACGTGATTTTCGTGCGATCGAGCAGAGCACTAAATTTATTATCACTACATATTTACCACTACCCAAATTTGTATTATATTCGCCAACCTAGTCATTATTTACGCGGATAACTTTTTTTGTCCCAAGTCCAAACTGTTAAATACCTTACATAAAATTCAGTAAAATTTAATGTCAATATACTCTTGACAATTGTGACATTTAAGTGAGATGATTAATAAAAATAAACGTCTAATATTAGATCAAAAAAGGCTTTCTGGGAAGGAAGAATCCATTATTAAACCTGAGTTGGACGTAAAGAAAAGACTAAAAAATAGACAGAGTAAATTTTGGTTTTCAATACAGGGCTTTCTCGCTTAATGTCCATCAGATTATAAAAATGAGAATAAGCGGGGATTTAGACACTCTCAAAACCAACATTTCTGATATTTTTCTGCTATTTTCTGATGTGAGCGAAGATTGGCTCACCGACTTGTCCTAACGCCAAGTAATTGTGATTGGGACGGCTCGAAAAGCCCCTACTATTATCCCTACATTACGCACTCTGAACTATGGTAGCTAAAAAGTCTCCAACAATTGGACTCATTGAAGTTCCATCAACCGGACTATACGATGCAGAAGGCAAAAATTGGACTTCTTTATATAGACATCGTTCCTTAATCAGCAAGCAAGTTTTGATCCCTGACTTGCTTGCAGGAGGATTTGATGCGCGATTGGTCAACCTCAGAGATGAGAATTATAGTGAAGAATTTGGGCAGATTTTCTGGAAAGGGATGACCCTGCGGAAAACTTACGTTGGGGGTAAAATTTCCGCCCTCGATCCCCACGCATTCGATGCTTGGGGCATTACAGTGAATTTCTCCCAAGACCGTCAAGTCAGTTGTATGGTGATTGAGCATCTGGCTAAGGGAGGTCGTCCCATTGTCGTTGGCGGATCGGATGCTCTGGCTGAACCGCACCACTACTTGAAGGCTGGCGCAGCAGCAGTCGTTCAGGATAAATCCGGGGCAGCGAATTGGGCGATTTTTGACTATGTACTGGGAAGACACCCTCGAGAAGAACTCACGGGTGTCATTCTCGCAGATGGTAAACAGTATCCCAGGAAGACTAAAGCAAAAAGTCCAGATGAGTGGGCACTACCCTCGGTGGAAGTGGCGCGGGACTGTTTAGGGACGCTTCCCAATGTCCAGGGATTTGTACCAGTCGGTTCGTTGGTTGCTGACATTGGTTGCGATCGCACCTGCGATTTTTGCATGACACCCACCTACGGCACTGGCTATCGGAGAATGTCCCCACAAACAAGCCTCAAATGGTTGGATCGCCAGAAAGAGGCGGGGGCTGTTTCGATCAATATCGGTTCCGATCAATTCCTCGCCCGTGGACTCTTTCCAGGAGGGCGAGAAGAGATCCTCGAAATTACCAATGGTGCGCGGGAGATGGGAATATCTCTGATGTGGCCGAATGGTTTAGAACTGAGGAAAACAACTTTGGGAAGTGGGCGTAACTACGAAAGCACCGACCTCAGACCTGACGAAGAACTGATTGAAGCACTGTTTGGCTGGGATGGCAAAGTCGGTTGTCCTTTGGCTTATATCCCTGCCGAACGTCCCGTTTTTGGACGAGAAGCCTACAAGAAGCTGCTGCCGTGGCAAGAGCATTGTACGTTGATGAAATCTGTAGTCAGAACTGGTGTACCTGTCGTTACTTATGGCATCATTATCGGGCTACCCGACGATCGCGATGATGACTTGTTACGTCTTGAGGAAGCGATCTCAGAACTCGTGGATGAACTGGTAGAGATTAACCCTCAGTTGGAATTTCAGACTTCGTGCTACAGCATTATACCCTTGCCCGGAACTCCGCAATCCCAGAATTTACGAAACTCAGGACTGCTACAGTTTGAAGACCCCTGTCTTTGGGGGGTATGGACAACTACTTCAAATACTCATTACCTTAACTACGAGCAGGTTTCCGATTGGCAAATTCGTCTATCTAATATTCGCAGAGCAGCGTCTCAATTTACCAACTATAACGGGGAATGTTCAGGGATGGTTAGTGAAGCTTCCTCCGACGACTCCAGGATTGTGTGGGAAAATTCTTGAGATAAACACCGCCCTTTTGGGTTACAGCAATAAAAGCAGAAGAGCTTACAAGTATGTGGGTGACTAAGTCACCCACAAATGCCATGGGAGCAATCAGCAAAGGTAGTCGCAGAGGCTGTCCTAAAACCTTGGTAGTAACGTAATGTAAGATAAGTTACCAACTACTACGCACGCACAACTGTGACGGAACGTCCATTTTTTGTGGTTGTAATTTGTGTTTTTAAACGTTCTTCGATTGGTGGCGTCTTGGAACGTTGATCAAAAATAATTAGCCAACCAAAATCTACTCCTAAGCGTGCTAAGTAGGAGTCTAACTGTTCAAGACCGTCTTCTTGTGGGTCTCCCTTTTTCTGATGCCAAACTTTTAACTCGATGCCTAAAGTTAGGTTTCCATCTCTGAGACACAAGTCCATGCGATCGCGTCCAATCGCGTATTCGCGTTCGAGTGTTCCACCTCCATTGACAACGCGATGCAAAAACGCCATTAGTACTATATGTGGTGCTATTTCGTGGTATGCTGCACTTCCGTTCTGCAACCTGTTTTCGCTGCGCTCAAATTCGGTTACAGAACAATTCGTTTTTGACTCGCAATTCCTCTTACACTGATTCGTCCTCGCCGAATTCAGTGTAAGCCTCCTTGCTGGAATAGGTGAATGTCGGCTTTACAGGGACCTGCGGTATTAAACCAACGAGACATGGATAATAAATTTTGGTCTGGGTGCAATGCGGATGCTATCAGTGTACCTCATGAATAGAATTGCATAAGCAGCCAACTACCAAACTAGAGTCAATATCATCTAGACTTGCACAACCACTTAATGCCATCGCCACATCTAGCTCATCTCGTAACAGTTCAATCACATGAGCAACACCTGCTTGTCCTCCTACGGCTAATCCCCATAACACAGGACGTCCCAAAAGTACAGCTTTAGCTCCCAGCGCCAAAGCTTTGAGAAGATCAACGCCCCGACGGATACCGCCATCTACAATCACCTCGGCGCGATTATCTACAGCTTTTACCACTTCGGCTAAAGCGTCAAGAGTTGCAACTGCAGAGTCTAGTTGGCGACCACCGTGGTTAGAAACAATAATTGCCGAAGCTCCATACTCTACTGCACTTGTGGCATCATCACCCCTTAAAATCCCTTTGATTACCAACGGTAAAGGACACAAAGATTGCAACCATTCCAAATCGCGCCAAGTTACCGCCGGATCAAGTTGCTCGGCAAAATATGTAAACAGCCCAGATTCCCCCTCTCGATCGGGAATGTTTAGTCCTGATGTAGTTACGAGATTAGCCAGGTTTAAACCTGGTGGTAAAGTAAACTGGTTATGTTTGTCTCGTTCCCGCCGCCCTAGAACTGGTGCATCCACAGTCACACACAGTGCTTTATAACCAGCAGCGCAAGCCCTCTCTACCAATGTACGGGTCAGCCCCCGGTCTTTGTGTACATAAAGCTGAAACCATTGAGTCGCCGCAGGGTTCGCCACTTCTTCAATGCTTTTAGTTGACAGCGTACTCAACACCATACCTACACCCGCCCCAGATGCAGCTAAAGCCGTAGCAATTTCTCCTTCTGGATGAGCAAGACATTGAAAAGCCATAGGAGCAATCAGCAAAGGTAGTCGCAGAGGCTGTCCTAAAACCTTGGTAGTGAGGTTGCGATCGCTCACATCTACTAGCACCCGAGGTCGAAGTTTGACTCGCTCAAAAGCAGCACGATTGTCCCGCAAGGTGACCTCATCCCCAGCACCACTGTTGTAGTAATCAAGTGTCATTTGCGACAGACACTCAGTGGCTAGCTTTTCGTACTCAAATAAGTTAATCGGTTTGAGGTGATGATCGTTGAATACAATTGTCATCTGCTCTATAAATTTCCTCAATACATCAATTTTAAACGCTTTGTATAAAACTGACCAGATGAAACCTCATAATAAGTATTCTATCAAGCAGCTTTTAGTCGATGGACACGATCAAATACACGCTTTCAGACAGCCAAATGCCACGGTCCTGGTACAACATCCAGGCAGATTTGCCCCATCCCATGCCACCAGTGCTAAACCCTGGTACAGGTCAGCCAATCACAGCTACTGATTTAGAACCTCTTTTCCCGACACAGCTGATTGAACAAGAAATCAGCCTTGAACGCTGGATTGAAATTCCTGACGAAGTGCAATCAATCTACCGTCAGTGGCGACCGACTCCACTTTATCGCGCGCGTCGGTTAGAGAAAGCCCTTGATACCCCTGCCAAAATTTACTATAAATATGAGGGAGTCAGTCCGGCTGGTAGCCACAAACCCAACACAGCTATCCCCCAAGCCTACTACAATAAACAAGCAGGAGTAAAGCGCTTAATTACTGAAACTGGTGCAGGGCAATGGGGTTCTTCGCTCTCCTTAGCTGGTGCTTTTTTTGGCTTAGAGATCGTGGTTTACATGGTAAAAGTGAGCTACCGTCAAAAGCCTTACCGACGCGCTTTAATGGAAGCTTATGGTGCGCGGGTAGTACCGAGTCCTAGTAACGAAACTGAAGCAGGGCGGAGAATTCTCCAGGAGTATCCTGATAGTACTGGTAGTTTAGGCATTGCTATCAGTGAAGCAGTGGAAGTCGCACTTCAAGATGATCAGACCAAATATGCTTTAGGTAGTGTGCTGAATCATGTGCTGCTGCATCAGACCGTAATTGGTCTTGAAGCACTAGCACAGATGGAACTCGCAGGTGACTACCCTGATATTATTGTCGGCTGCACAGGTGGTGGTAGTAACTTTGCTGGCATTGCCTTCCCCTTTATGGGTGCTTCGCTACGAGGTGAGCAGAAAAATATCAAATTTGTGGCAGTTGAACCAGCAGCTTGCCCAACATTGACTAAGGGTAAATATGCTTATGACTTTGGTGATACGGCACATCTCACCCCCCTAGTGAAGATGCACACCCTCGGCAGTTCCTTTGTCCCCCAAGGTTTCCATGCAGGCGGATTACGCTATCATGGCATGGCACCCTTGCTCAGTCATATTGTTGAGCTAGGAATGACTGAAACCCGTGCGGAAAAGCAACTGAGTTGTTTTGCAGCGGGTATAACTTTTGCTCGTGCTGAGGGTATTCTACCTGCACCTGAAGCTAACCATGCTATTAAAGCTACCATTGATGAAGCGCTGCGTTGCAAGGAGTCAGGAGTCAGTAAGACAATATTGTTCAACTTGTGCGGTCATGGTCACTTCGATATGCAGGCATACATGGATTATCAGGCGGGATTGTTGCGTGATACTGAGTATAGTGCCGAAGAGCTAGCGATGGCGCTCTCCGGGTTGCCTGTATTGAGCTAGCGTTGGTTGCTGTATCAAAATCCTCGCAGGAAGTTTAGTTCGAGCATGTCTTATTTTAGACACGCTCGAACAAGTCAAGCCGATATTGTTCCTCGCGTTGACCTTTTAAATGCCGCAGTTTAGTAGGGGTCAACTCAAAAAACGAGTCGTGAACCTCATCGCCACTTAAGGGATAATCACGGGCGTAGAGTAGCCAATGAACTAAAAGCAGATGACCCCCCGGTTCCAAGTGTTGCAGAATGGCAGCTTGTGCTTTTTTCATGTCTGACCAGGACCAATAGTAACCTACTTCCGAAACCAGGGTTAAATCAAACACTTCGTCAGGATATTGCTCTGGGACGCGCATCATCTCAAACCGTACCTGAGGGTAGTGCTGACAGCGCTGAATCGCCTTGTCCTGTGCCAGCTTTGACACATCCACAGAAAGCAGCGAGCCGCATTTCGGGGCTAGCTTCTCAGTCAAAACGCCAATGGAACCACCAATTTCAAAAGCAGACCGATAACGCTCCTTGGGCAAAGCTGCGATTGTGGCAGCATATTTGTTAGCTTCGTATTCACTTGTCTCGAACTTCCACGGATCGGGGTCTTCGCTGTAGAGTTTATCGAAGTAACTGGGAGGTAGGGAGTCGGGTTGTAAAGGGTTCATCGTGTTTCCTCCAAATAAACTTCCCAAGGACGGGTGAAGTTCAAAAGCATTTCAGGAGTTAGGCGAAAGCCTTCTGGATCATCGTCAATTAAATTTGTGGTTTGGGATCGATAGGCGGCGATCGCCTGCTGTTTCAACTCCACCACTTTATCAATATTTAACCGCCAAGTTGTTAGTTGTTGAGGGGGAGTGGGGAGTGGGGAGTGGGGAGTGGGGGAAGTGGGGGGAGTGGGGGAAGTGGGTGAAGTGGGAGAAGTGAGGGAAGTGGGGGAAGAGATTAATTTGTCTCCCCCTACTCCCCCTACTCCCCCTACTCCCCCTACTCCCCATACCCCTTTATCCCGTTGCTCTGGATCCCAGTCCCAGATGGGATACTCAATAAGTCGGGGCGATAGGGGCAACTTAATCAGCGCGGTGTGAATTAACTTCCAAGTTGATCTGTGGTCTGGGTGAGGGTCGTACCGCCACGGTAAAAAGATAATTTGTGGGGAAACTTCTGTTAGATAGGTACGACAACTCGCCACTGCACTCTTGTCATCTGCCGGAATTGACCCATCTTGCAAACGTAAAAAAGTGACAGCATTAGGCTCCACTCCTAACACGGAAAGCGCCAAGAGTGTTTCACTTTCACGCAATGCCCGGAGTGCATGTCCGGGATATTTCTGAGAATTCGGGTGTGAAAGCGTACCGTCACTGATGACCAAAACTTGCACATCACAATTCAGAGAACGCAGTAAAGCGATCGCACCACCACAACCCAATGTCTCATCATCTGGATGAGGTGCAACGACTAACGCTGGACTGTGGGCGATTTCTGTGACTAAACGCCAGGGCAAAACACTAGGATTGCTTAAGGGTGATGCACCCACAACCTGATTATTCATTATTCCACAGCGATCGAGCCGGATGACTTTGAGTCAGGACGTACTGTCCAACATTAGCGAGTGCCGCATCAAAGGCAGGTTGACGCAGGTACAGGGTTAAATCCCGAATAATGCGTTCGATCGGATTTGGCGGTAGCAACCCGCGAGTACCAACAGAACGTTCGCACAGCTGCATGACATCGATGCAAATTTGTTCAATTGCCGTGCGCACCATATTTGCATAGGCAACGAGTTGGTCTGCTTGCGGGTTGGGAACTGTGGCGGTTCCACCAAATACAGGTGCATATGCTGCAACCAGATCGGCAGCCCCCCGCAGCCAGAGATTACCACTTTCAATGGCGATCGCCATCCTGCCCAGTCGTTCCTTTTGGTATGGGTCGTTTGTATATTCCAACTTCTGGAGATACTCACGAGTCAGGTCAAACAGTGCTTCCGCCCCACCCAGTTGCACTGCAGCAAACCGAATGACTCCAGCAGACAACCAAGGCTGTCGATGGTAGTCCCCTGATTCGCCAATTAATGCGCTCTGTTCTAACTCAACGCCGCTAAAATCTACTTTAAAGCTAGCAGTTGCTCGCATCCCACAAGGTTGCCACCAAGCAGGGTCACTAACTGTAGCAACTTCATCCATCGGCACAACGCACATCTGCCAACCGCCTTCGGGCAAGACTCCATTCACAAAGGGACGTTCAACGTAGCCAGCACCAGTACAAAAGGTTTTAGAACCGGACAGCCGATACTTGGATTCGGCAAGGGGGATAACCTTGACACCATCAGCGGCTTCAGCATTCCAAACGCCAAAGATTTTGTGGCGATCGCGGGCATCACGGGCGTAAAGATTGATTTGTTCTCTGGTGCCAAAGGTCTGAATCAGTTGCAGCGCGTTGACGTGCCCCTCATAAATTCGACCAACCGCCAAGTTACCACGCCCCATCTGCTTCAGCAGCATCAGCAGGAAGTGGGTAACATTAGCATCAATCCCTGCGCCCCAACCACCTAACTCTCGTTGCAACGGTGCAGCTAACAAGCCGCTACTGGCAATTAACTCAAACTCGCTTTGGGGAAAAGCGCCATTATAATCTATGGCGTTCGCGTTGGCTGCACAATAATCAGCAATTTCTGTTGCACGGTTCAAGGATTGGGCAATCCTTGAATCAAGGCATTCCTGGATGACGACATCCTTTGATAATTGAGTGGTAATAGTCGCCTCCTTTGTGTAACACTTCTTCGTAGAATGGTGAAGATTAATCAAATCAAGTCAGCTAAGATCACCCGATCAGGTGACCCGAATGGATGAATTCTAATTACCGCCCACCATAGTATTCTAGGTGACAACCAGCGAAAACCAGTTAGCCAGTAGCTGATCAGAACAAAGTCTACTCCCACACTAGGCTATGAACAAGCAAGAAAAAGCAAATATAAAACTAGCATATCAAACAGCGGCAGAACTAGCTTATATGATAGCTGTTAGTTTGAGTTCAGTAAAACAAAACCAGACTATCGAAGAATTGACCGACAAGCAACAACAGCAATCAGGATGAAACTCTTCCTTGGAATTAAAAATTAAAAAAGCTGACGATCTAAGCTTTTTACTGATTTTGAATGGTTGCGTTGTAGATCCACGATCAAACGATCGCCTATGCAGGATCTGCAACATATTTTTCTCTTATCAGAGTCTGAAAACAGCGTTAATCATTAATCGCATTCAGCAGTACTTCCGATAAAGTCACGTCTTCCATATTTTCCATTGTTATGGTGTCACAGATATCGAACTTTGCACCGGCTCCTTGTAGTTCATCATCCAATACTTTGAGAAAACGGGTAGCTTGGGGATCTGTGCCAACTTGAATAAAAGAAATAGCTAGTTCTTCATCTCGGTCCATGCGGCGACTCGCTTCAATTATCGCCTTCATGACTGCTTTGCGATCGTCCGGTTCACCATCGGTAACAACTAAAATTGTCTCACCATTGGGCTGAGTTTGTCCTGCTGCCTTCCGGTCAAAATAGTTATCAGTTGCATGTTTCAAGACTGCTGCTAAGTCAGTGGTCCCAGAGGGGTCATTTTCTCGAAAAATTTGTGTTACTTTGCTTGATGTCACATTTTCGTAGCGTTTGAATTTTCCAGAAAATACATAAACAGTGATGCCATCTGGGTCGAGTTGCTCACATTTACTAGCCAAGGCAAAGGTAGATTCCTGTGCTGCTATCCATCTACTTTTACCACCCTTTTGGTCTGGGGTAGCCATGCTACCGCTTTTGTCGATAATCAAGGTGTAATCACGATTTTCCAACATTACTAAATTCTCCAGTTAGCTGATTTCAAAACAGTGTTCTCTCTCTAGCATTTTACACCAATCGCCCACCACCAGAAAACGTCAACATTCGAGCCACAGGAGATAGATCGCGATGTGTGGTCAAAAATCAAGCAGAAATTTGTAGGATAGTCGTTAGTGTCTGTACAACAGCCAATTGTCGTTGATACCAATCTAGATTCAGTAACGCCAAAAAACTCCCCTAAACTTTCGTTGGGGAGTTTCGAGAAAAAGTACCAATGAAGAGACAATTATGCAGGGTTCACTTGCGCTCTTTTCTGGAGTAGGTTAATAACAGAAGCTTTTTCTAAGATTCCGATTAGCACACCATTGTCACGAATCACGGGAAGCGCAGATAAATTTTGTCGTTCGAGTAGCTGCACTACGTCTAACAAGGGTTGATCGGATTGCACAGTGGTAGACTGTTCAATTGGTCGCATGACTTCTCTGACTTGTGTTTCTGACCACAGTGTAGTGGGGATGAAACGCAAATCGTCAACAGATATTGCTCCCACTAATTGCTCGTTGCGATCAGTCACTAAAAACCGATTCCAGTTTTGCCAATTCAAGATCCGTTCATCGGCAAACTCTCGGAGGGTAAGATCAGCAGAGACGATTGGGCTATCGTGCGTTACCGCATCGGCTGCTGTCAAACCTGTAAGTTGTTCTTGCACCCTGGCAAATTGAGCCGCCTTACCAGCATTTTGCAGCAAGAAGAAACCGACTAACAAATTCCAGGAGTTAGCAAAGCTGCCGAATAACAGGAGTGGGAGTAAACCAGAGGCGATCGCCATCCAACCAAATATTTGCCCAACTCTACTGGCAAAAACCACTCCCTTATAAGGATTGCCCGTAATTTTCCAAACAAGCGCTTTCAGGATATTTCCCCCGTCTAAAGGCAAACCAGGAATTAGGTTGAACAGTGCTAATGCCAAGTTAACAGAAGCCAGTACACCGATAATCGCTGCCAATGGTCCTGAGGTGACCGTACCAAAGCCAATTGCGATGAATATAGCGAATAGTAGTAGACTAACTAAAGGACCTGCGATCGCTACCCAGAATGCTTCTGCTGGGGTTTTTGACTCTTTTTCTAAGCTTGCTAACCCACCAAATATGAACAGTGTAATTGATTTTACATCTATTCCTTGGGCTTTAGCAACGAAGCTGTGTCCTAATTCATGGGCGACGACAGAGGCAAATAACAACAGCGCTGTCATCAATCCTAGTAGCAAAGCTAATCCCCCTGATAATAGGGGAAATTGCGCCCCTAGTCCACTGCTATAACTCCAAGTTACTAAGCCAAGGACTAAAAACCAGGATGGATGGATGTAGAAGGGAATCCCGAAGACATTGCCAACGCGAATTGTGCCATTCATAACGTACACCTTTGATTTCAGCTTTGAGAGGTTTGGTTTCATCCCCCTCGATGTCTTAATCGTAACGAAATATTAAGTATTTTTAATCTTTACCAATGTAGTGGTGTCCGTCCGTTATGGTGCGGTTATAACCTGTAAATATTAACATGAACCACTCCCACGGCTAGAAGCCGTGGGTTTCAGGTTAAACGCAGTACACCGTTGTACCACTCACACGTTCTTTTAGACCTATTGTCTTATCTGGAGACGGTTTTAACCTTTGTGGCAGACATTCTGTAAAGGATTGCAGCCCTCACTAGGTTGTGGGCTTCGACGAAGGTACGGAATGATTCGACGGCAACAAATCCAGGCAATTCTTACCCCTGAACAGCAAGCGAAAATGAAACAGCACCGTGCATCGACTAAGCAACCTTCATCCAATTAAGAAGCGAAAGTTGAGATATAGCAGTCCACGAATGATTTAGTATTGCTATATAATGGTTGCACATGGAAATGACTCAGACTAATTTAGAAATTATTGACCAGTTGAAAGCGGCAACTGATGGTTTACTCTTTACGAGTGAATCTGATTATCCGTTTGAAGTTTTCCTCTGGGAAGCTATTGCACCTGTAACACCTGAAAAAGTTGTGCAACAGACAGGGCATCCTCAAGATACATCTGTTGAAGTGGTGGAAGTTGAGAACTTTTTTAGGGTGGCGACGACTGAGTCAGACTGGCACACTGAAGAGGAAAAGGAAACCGTAAAAAGGTATCAGAGTTTGGTTAAAAAGCTACGAACTTACTTAAGTGACATGAAAGTTTATCGCCTTGGTCATGTAGAAATTGATGTTTATATTGTTGGTAAAACCCCTGCTGGTAACTTAGCAGGGCTTTCAACCCATGTCGTTGAAACCTGACCGAATAATTCGTAATTCGTAATTCGTAATTAATAAATTAATGTACAGGTTCCCCTTAATTCATTAATGGAAAAAAACATTCTTTTTCATTACTCATGCGAATGCATTTATGCCTAGAGACGCCAATAATGCAGGAGGCACAGCCACTCCACATTTTTGATCGTAATAATTACGAATTACGAATTATCAATTACGAATTGGAGCGAAGCGACTTGATCTCCTTACTGAATATCGATGTTTTCCTCAATTACATCTTGAATGGCTGTGGGAACATTGGAAAGAAAGTTATAATCTGTCATTTCTTCCAGTAGGTCAACACTAATTCTATAGGCTTTCCAATCCGGGTTTATTCCCTGTTGGTTCGGTACGTCTACAGCAATAACGCGAGTGTTAGCCGTAACACCGCCGATCCCAGTACCAGGACGGTCTAGGATCACGACAATTTTCCAAGTTGTCCGAGGAATCGTTACTTTGCCTTTCAGGGGTTTACCTTGACTGTCAAGAGGTCCAGCAATAATGTAGAGTTCTTTCCCTTGGTTTACCAGTTCTCGACAATAGCTTTCCAAACCTTCCCAAGTGCGCCGATTGTTGTCTGGCGTTTGGGGGATCATGTTGGTCATTAAGAAGGTAGCAGAGTTATCCTCTACATTCCGAGTGCGATCGGCTGAAGGGACAACATGACCTTTATCGTAGCCTGACCCACTGTAAGCACTAGGAGTGACTCGTTCCCATCCAGGAGGAAGGAGAGAGTCGGGGCGGAAGTTATTCTGGCGGTCTACACTTCCCAACCATGATTTGTTAAGCTGCCAGCTTGCCCAATTAAGAGTTTCTTTGCTTCTGTTATATGACAGCACATATTGCGGCTTGACCATCAGGTAGTTATCAGGATTGGCTACACTTTCTGTCGCATCGCTAGGATTTCCCAACATTATATGAACATTGACAGATGCCGCCGATTTTTGTGTTGTTGGCAACATCACGGTGAACCGAGCACATCCCACTAGCAATATCAGCAGGATGACCACAGCAGCTAAAGACCGAAAGCGACCGAAAACTCCCATATGTAAAGCTTTGATGATTTCTCTCAGAGATTTGGCATCTTTGGAGATTTTTTGCTAATTTAGTAGTACAATTGTTCTATCTTTTAGTACAATTGTTCTATCGCTTAACAATCAGACGATAACGGCGCCAACAAGTCCAAGAGTTGGAAAGCCAATCACTTAAGCAGTCAAAAGCCGATCGCCATTCCGCAAAAACCCATATCGCCTTTTAAAAAGACTTTATTATAAGGTCAGTACTATGATGACACAAGTGCAGGGTGCAATTGCAGCCCAAGCCAAGTTAGAGCAATACGTTGAAGACCAAGCTGACGTCACTCGCGCCCCGAAGAGCGATTTTTCCTTCCAAGCACTCGCTGATGCCACCGAAACAATTCTGTATCATGCCTTCTGGTTAGCCGACGAAAAACAGAAGCGTTCACGGAAGGAATACAGAAAGCTACTGTTTGACCATGGTTGGAAGAACGAGGAGAAAAAATACCTCAAAGTTGCCGCAGCGTTTGAAAAGTTTTCGCCTGAGGATTTGGCGAAAATTGAGCCGAGAACTATATATAAGCTAGCGGAAAACAGCAATAAGTACCAGTTAATCATAGACAGGCTACTTGACTTAACCGCAATCACCCAAGACGCAGTACGCAAACTGATCGTGCAAGAGCGTCAACCAATAGTTCCAAAACCTGAGAAACCCAGTATTTGGCGGCGAACAAAGAATGGTGGGAGATATTGCCAGATTCCACCGATCCATGAAGCGGACGAGCGGACTGGAACGACCTTACAAAAGATGATAGATGAAGAAGGGTATAGCGCTCAGCAGATCGTAGCAGAGGCGATCGCACTGAGGCAGGCATATAAGGAAGGGCGCTTAGTGTCGGCAGAGGTCTGATTTTCAATTGAATTGACCACACATTGTCAGGGCGGGGTGACCCCGCCCTTACGACTGCGCTTCTGTTTTCATACCAAGATTCAGCAACGCCAGAATTTGTTTGATTGGAGCTATTTAATTACTAACGTGGGTATCTTGCTTAAATCTGGCAAGGAGTGCAAATAACCTTCGATCAAATCTCCTAATGCCAATGGTTGATTGGCGCTACACCAGAAATAATCATCGATCCCGATTCCTTCGTTTTTCATCCGCACAATGTAGTAGCTTTTATCCTCACGATGAGTCGCAACAACGCGAAAACTTTCATACAATAAGGGGACATTTTCCTGCTTGGTCACGATTCTTTACTCGCCTTATAATTATGTTGATCAGCGTCTCTAAGGTAATGCGTATAATCATAATTGATCGGTGCTAAAGATCAGCGATAGATGCACAAAGGCAGCACATAACGCATCTACCATTAGCGATATTCTAGTATATATATCCCGAAAGAAGCAATAGCGCACGATCGCTCTTGAATGCAATGTACGTGCGCATGCAAAAAGCGCCCAGTGGATGTTGGGGGCTAGTGGTGATAGATTTAGAGTCTTATATCATGTCCGTATAAACAGTTACGATATCCAGCCCTCACCCCCGTCCCCTCTCCCAAGCATGGGAGAGGGGAGCCCAGAGGGCGGGGTGAGGGTTCATATAATAAGTCATTAACCGGACATGATATTAGAGTTTAATCATAACCAAGACTTAATTGAACATATTTACCTTCTATACCTGAATCTGCTGACCGAGTCTGATCTACCGTCCTTAAACTTTCAACTCGTCGCCTTTCAGAAATTTCTAACTCTTGAGTACTAGACGTCAACCAGTAATCGAATACCTCAAAGCGACCATCGTTAGGGTTAACCACCTGATAAATTCGCGCCCGGTTGGAACTTTTGCCTTGGCGACCGATACACTTAATTCCGTAGCCAATTTTATCTAATAAGCGTTTAACAATAGTAATGGGAGTAGAATTTTGTGCCAATCCAATCCCTAAAACAGTTTTGATGGCAGCACGGTTAGACAGTGCGAGTACAGCCATTGCTTTCAAGTCTTCATCTGTGTTTTTTAATTCTCGTTGGGATTGCAACAGCGCTTTTATCCCTAACAGTTCCATTGTCCCGACAGCAACTCCCAATTGAGAACGGTTGAAGTCGGGTATAAAAATACTACCACTTCCTGACTCAATGAGTTTGCGTGCCTTCGCCGCATCTCGAGCAGCTAAATTTTCCCGACCTAGGGTGAGAAAATAATGCAGTAGGAGCTTTGGATACCAGCCCTCGTCATCTTTAGCTACTAATTGAGCTGTAACCGACATACCGTAGCGTAGCTTTAACTCGTGCTTGCGGAAGCTGCGCCGTTCCGAGGTTTTCTTCACCAACCGTTTTTGCAGTGCCGAATAATCGTTGTCAGTAATGTCTGCGGTGGTGGCGATCGCCTCACACTCAGCTTGATAGTTCTGGTCTCTCACCGCAGCGATCGTCGCTGTCAGAGAACTTATTTCAGATGGAGTATCTTCTTTGCAAGGAGAATTCTCCGATTCTCCACTGCTGTTCGGGCGGGGAAACTCCGCCTTTACGTCAATGATTTGATGACCTTCTAGGCGCAGAGATGCTAATACCGATTCTCGGTACTGAAGCATCGAAGCATTATGCCGGACAGCCATCTTTGCCCAGCAAAGCAAAGATTCCGCCTGAAACCCCACCTCAATATCATCGAGTGCATCAAAGTCAGATTGTTGTAGCAATCGGATATTAAGCTGAGTGAGATTATGCCCGGAAGTCAGCAATGAGGGAATTGAGGTTGAGCCATTGCCGACTCGATTAAAACCAGAGGTAGCGACCCAAAGGAAGCGTGGCAGATTTTCCCGGATACGCCCTAAGGATTGACGTACTGAGTTTTCGCTTTGGACTCCTTGAGCGATACCCCAGACAGAGGTGAAGTGTCCCCGCAGTTCAATGCTTATTCCCGTTTCAATTGCCGGACTTGCTAGTATAATATCATAATTAGGTAAAACTTGATTTAAGGTGGTGACACATCCGTAAGCAGGATGAGTCGGCTCGGATAGAGATTCGGAATCAATGCGGAGAATTTTCGCTTTGGGAAATTGCTGTTGCAGGTAAATTTCTAGAGTGCAAGTACTCCACTGGCTCTTGAGTTTCTGAGCGGAAAGACAGACAAAGGGTTTTCCACCTTCAAGTATGTGCTTTTCCAAATCTTGCAGCAATCTTTCTGGAGTGTTCTGTGTATAGTTATGGACTTGCCAGGATTCTTTGGCGTCGGGTTTCCAATTATTGTCAATAATAAACGGTTTGAGAGGAACTCCGGATAAGGAAACTAGGTAATCTAGCGACACATCACTCAAATCAGCATCTGCTACGAAGACTTGACCATCACCACCCAGAACATTCTGCATCAGCGTCTTCAATGACTTCAGGATCGCAACTCGATTGCTACTACAGGTGCTAGAATCTAATCCATGCCAGAGAACTTGTTCAACTTCATCAATAATCACGACTCCATCCGACCAGTTGGTAACCTCAAAGCGAGCTTGAGAAGTGGGATGAAGAGAATCAAGACAAAGACCGTACCCTAATAGTGTGCCTTCAAGGTTGTCTTTGACTTCAGTAATATAGTTAATTCCAAAACGCTGGCACAGAGCCTCTACCAATCTTACCCGATGACCTATGACCAAGATCCACTGCTGACGCGCTAGTGCTTGTTCAACAATGCTTTCTAAGAATTGGGTTTTGCCGGTGCCTTTGGGAGATTTGATGCCAATCAGTTTAACATGCTCTGGAAGAGAAAGTTCTCCTAGATAGCGACGATTCACTTGTAAATCAGGAAGATAAGTGAGTCGCATCAAGGATTGGGCTTTCCACGTATCCAGGGGTACTGCTGTTTGGTAAGCTGTATCAAAAGCGAATTGACCGTGAGTGGCGATTAGATCATCTACGCCTTTACCAAGTTCTGAATTCCAAGTAATAACCTTGACAGAACAGCCTTGGTGTGATAATAAATATCCTAATTGTCGGATAGCAGCACTTACTGCCTTGACAGTAGCAGGTTTGGAATCTTGGTCGAAGGTAATATAGAGAGATCTTTCTCTTGACGCTAATTTCGATAACTGGGGGATGAGACGAGATTTGCCCATGCGGGTTCCTTGGGAGTCGCGTGGTACACGGTAACCGCCATATATTCCTGATAAGGCGATCGCCGCGTAACCGGCAGTGAGTAGTGACCCGGCTTTTTTGGCTCCTTCAGTAATGCACACGGGAACTTCTGGGTGAGCTTGAAGCCACTGCCAAAAACCTTGATCGGGTTGGTCGTGCTCAATTTCTTCTGGTAGCAAGGCAATTTGGTAGCGATCGGCTATCCGCTGCCAAAGATGGAGAGGTACTCGCAGCGCAAAGAGTCCTGTTGGTGCTAGGGGGGGATGTTCATATTTAATCAGCTTCCCATTGTCACCACTGCGACGCGGTTGGCTGGGTTTGAAACACCCCCAAAGGTCTTCGCTTCCTGTCAGCAGATCAATACCAGAACACCACCAGCCTCCCTGTTCTGTGTGTTCATAACGCTTGAGCATCTGGTGGCTGACTCGACCATCATTCCGTCGCGGCAGCGCATCTGCGTATAGTAAATAGTCTAATGGGCAAGAGCCATTTAGGGGGACAACGTTCAGGCTGGTCAGCTGATCGTCAACGCAGCTATTGCCCCACTCTTGGAGATAGTTCGTAGTAGTATTGGATACAAAGTATGTCATGAGGCTTTAGCTAAAACACACTCAATAATAGTAGGTTTTGGAATTTTTCCCACATTTGATCGCACTGTCAATTTTTGGTTGACAGTCAATCAGAAAGCTGACTTCCCTCGCCAAGACGCAAAGCATCTCAAGGGCATCTTGGCGCGGCAGTTGAGAGCGCCGAGGCGCTCTGCCTGCCTTGTCTTGGCGTGCCTATGACGTCCACCCATACCAAGAGACAAATGCTCCATCATAATTGCAATACCTTTGTCTGTTCTATAACCAGGGACTCTTGCTTCCATGTACGCATTAGATGGAAGGTAAAAGGAAAGTGATAAGAATTAAGATATGAGTAGGTAGAAGCGGTAGAAAAAACTATGATGCAGATTATTACAGACCTAGAACCAGAGGTGATAGAAAAACTCAAAGTTCGTGCGATTAGCCAAGGTCGGACGCTGGAAGCAGAAATTAAGGCAATTGTTTTGGCAGCGGTAGAACTAGCACCAGTACCGAAAAAACGAACTCTAGCTGAGTCGCGGCAAATTTTTGAGGCAGCACGTCAGCGTTATGCAGGACGTGAGTTTAGCGATAGTGCTGAACTTTTACGGGAGGATCGGCAACGTTGAGTAAATTTGTTGTCGATGCCAATGTAGCAATTAAGTGGGTGTTGCCGGAGATTCATACTCAGGCAGCACTCCGGCTGCTTCAAGATGAAAGTAATATACGAATAGTGCCTGATTTCTTCTTTTCAGAAGTGAGTAATATTCTGTGGAAGCAAGTGCGTCGAGGTGAGACAACGTTAGAGATTGCCCAGCAGCATTTAAGGAGTTTGATAGAAGTAGATTTTCTAGTTTATCCCTCTCAATTATTAACACCGTCAGCACTAGAAATTGCAGTTCGAGTGCAACAAGCAGTTTATGATTGCGTTTACTTAGCTTTGGCTGTTAGCGAACACTGTCAAATGGTAACAGCAGATGAGCGGTTTGTTAATGCGTTGCAAAAAGACCTATTAGCGGGAAATGTTTGCTGGGTGGAGGACTTACCATAATTTCGCTTGAGTCAAAATAACAATTATGCAAACACCTCCGCTTCTTTAAATAACTTACCCGCCCGATCTTTGGCGGAGAGAAAGGGTTTTACTTGAATGGGCCAAGCGATCGCTAAATCAGGATCGTTCCAGAGGAGCGAGCGTTCATGCTGCGGTGCATAATAGTCTGTAGTTTTGTACAAAAATTCAGCCGATTCAGAAAGCACCAAAAAACCATGAGCAAAACCTTTTGGTATCCACATCTGCCGTTTATTTTCAGCACTCAGATGAGTACTAACCCATTGCCCAAAAGTCAAGGAACTTTTTCGCAAATCCACCGCTACATCAAATACTGCACCTACAACTATTCTCACAAGTTTTCCTTGCGGTTGCTGGATTTGATAGTGCAAGCCACGCAACACGTCTTTCGCAGAACGGGAATGATTATCTTGCACGAAATTATCGGCAATACCTGCCTTTTCTAGGAACACTTTTTCATTATAACTTTCATAAAAGAAACCGCGATCGTCCCCGAAAACTTGCGGTTCAATTACTAGCACATCAGGAATTTCTGTCTGTATGACTTTCATCGTAATACCCTTATAAACTCTTCTACGACTGTGGAGATAACAACCCGATCGGCGAACTATTGTTCTATTGTCGGGGATCAGATAAATGCTGGTTCTCTAAAATCTCCATCAGGTAACGACCGTAGCTACTCTTAGCCATCGGTTCAGCTAATTGACGAAGTTGAAAGGAGTCAATATATCCTTGGTCGTAGGCTATTTCTTCAATGCAGGCTATTTTAAGCCCCTGTCGGTCTTCGAGAGTTTGGATAAAGTTAGCTGCGTGATGTAGGGATTCATGGGTACCAGTATCTAACCAGGCGTATCCTCGACCCAAAAGTTCTACTCGCAGTTGACCTTGGTTCAAATACACTAGATTCAAATCAGTAATTTCTAGCTCTTTTCGTGCCGAAGGCTGGAGACTAGAAGCAATTTCTACCACTTGGGAATCGTAAAAATAGATGCCTGGTACTGCGTACTTTGACTTAGGATAATGGGGTTTTTCTTCGATACTAATCACCCGTCCGTTGGCGTCAAATTCAATGACTCCGTATTGCCCGGGATCTTTCACCTGATAGCCAAATACCAATCCACCTTCCCTAAGAGTTGCAGCACGAACCAGTACTTCCGTCAAGCCATGTCCATAAAAAATGTTGTCACCCAAAATCAAGCACACTGGGGAGTTATCGATAAAATCTTTGCCAAGGATAAAGGCTTGGGCTAAACCCTCTGGACGAGGTTGCTCAACATAACTAAATTTCAAACCCCACTGACTACCATCCTTTAAAAGTCGCTGAAACAATGGCAAATCGCTGGGTGTAGAAATAATTAAAATCTCACGAATTCCTGCTAGCATCAATACTGACAAGGGATAGTAAATCATCGGCTTGTCATAAACAGGCATCAGTTGTTTGCTGACTACATGGGTGATAGGGTAAAGACGTGTGCCTGAGCCACCTGCCAGAATAATACCTTTCATTTTGCACTGCCGATCGCTCATGAGCGTAAATTACTAAATATCGCTCAATTTTAGCCAAATTCTTCGCTGCTACTAGATAAAACATATGGGTTTCAGGATTACAGGCGAGCGATCGCACTCCCAAAACTCGCTACTTGGGAATTTAAAACCAATTGCAAAAACTTGCTTGCAGATTAAAACAACAGTTCGGAGGACAACCAGGATATATTGGTCAATCGCTTCGCGAACGCGATTTTTAATTTTGAATTCAAAAAATTTTATGCATTTCTCTTCTCAAAAGCATATGGTAATTCAACATGAACCGCATTATATTTCTGACCCATAAATGGCTCTAGTAAAATTATTTCCCCGTTCAAGAAGCGCTGGTTAAGCTCCTCTGGTGTCACCAAGTTTCCAAATCTAGCTGGAAACATATCCTGCACTAGGTTGGCTGGTATATTTAATAGCTTGCTATTTTCTTGATAGCAAAACATAAATGGTGTATTGTCGAAAAACTTAGAATTCATTGCCATTAAAGATTCAAAGGTATTTGGATTATAAAACTGTATATTTTCTGTAATAAATTTGATTATTGGCGTTGAAAAAATGTTGCCATCTAACGACATCGGATATCCCCAATCACCTTCTGCACCAATCCATTGCCAAGCTCCATCTTCTCGGAACTGGGGCGCAGAAACATGACGATTTGTTGCATAGCAGTAATTTACTCCTGAATGTAGTCTCAAAGAGAGACAAAGAATTTCCAGGTCATTACTAAACTGTTGAAATTCTGGATCTAGAAGCGAAAATTTATCCTTAAACACTATGTCATCTACCAAAAACATCGTCAGAGCATTGTCTTCGTTTATGGCATTTAAGGTTCCCTGTTTAAATGGCGTAGTACTCTCGGAAACATAATGAAACTCAGGATGCAACTTTTGACAAAGTTGATAACCTTGAGCTAAAGCATGATTATCGGTTTTATAAACTACTGTTTTCTCCGCCTGTTCCCATTCAGTAAAGTATTTCTTAAAACTCCGAAGAAGTAGCTCTAATTGGCAAGCACGATCCTTGCTAAAAATTACTACATTAATCCTTGGACGTTGCTGCCTGGGAATTTTGGTCCGTTCCCTAAACATTGTTCTAGTAAAAGTGTCTACTATATCTTGGGATGGGCAGTGAGTAGGGTTAATTTCTAGTTCGGCTTTTGCCGCTTCAAAAGCTTGTTGATGTTTGTTGATAGCACTTAAACAAATTGCTCTTACAAAGTGCATTTCTGGTATACTGACACCGAGGTTAGCTGCTTGTTCGGCGATTTGTACTGCCTCAATAGGGTTGCCGCTATTTAACAAGTCAAGTGCTTGTTTCATCATTGCTTCTACTTGTCGCTCAATATTGAAAACACTTTCAATGAGAGCATGAGTTTCGGAAATCATCCGTTCTTCTTTGAAGAACTGCTCTGCACGAGTTTTCCCAGCTTTGGCAATGGAATGACGTAATTCTGGGTGGGCACACCAAGCTTGAATTGTGGCTACTAACTCATTGACAGTAGCTTGAGGATCTATTTTGGGGTCAGGCAACAACTTACCAGTATCACCTAACTGTTCTGGAATACCGCTGACGGCTGAAGCAATGACGGGTAATCCCTTCGCCATCGCCTCCATAATTGCCAAGGGCATTCCTTCTACTATGGAAGTCAAAACAAAAATATCACTGGTATCTAGCAAGTCGGAAATATCCCAACGTTGTCCTAAAATTTTGACTTTGTCGGTTATTTGCAGTTGATTGAGTCCCTGTCGCAGTTGGTTTTCAAACTGACCATCGCCAACCCAGACAAAATAAAGTGAATCCCAAATGTCAGTGCCTTTTAACCTTTCAATCGCTGCTAATTGATATTGGTAACCCTTGATCGGTTCTAAAGGAGCGGATGTCAAACAAACCACTGCATCTAGTTCTATGTCTAATTCTTGCCGTAGGCGTAAGCGCACCGATTGCTCACGAGGAGCAAAATATTTTGCTGGTCTTCCATAATAAATAACTTGTCCCCTGTCTTTTGGCAGTCCGTACTTTTGACGTAATAAGTTTAAATTTTCCATCGCCACTGAGATCGCTGCTTTTGCCAGTCGATAAAAGCGTGACATTTCATTCATGACTATCAAGGATAGCCCCTCTCCTCGGAAAGGATCAACTAACCCAATCACAACGATGAAAGGTATTCCTTGTTGAATGGCAACCTGCTTAACTCCAGAATTTGCTAAGGGCCATGTGTCACTAAAAATTATCAGATCTGGTTTAGCAATTTCCAAAATCTTTTGGGCTGGGGATTGATCGGATATGGTACGCTCTGGTTCTGCAGTCGTGTCAAATTCTAGCCACAGATGCTCTACACCTAGCTGTTGTTGAACACTCACCAATGGGTTGAAAATCTGGGATTGTACACAGGTTAGCCGATAACCTAATGCTGCTAAACCACACAAAAGCATGTGATTATATTGCGCGACTTCACCGATTCCAGGATCGTCGCTGTAAAGCAAAATATGTTTACTCATACATACTCCTTCTCGTTAAAGACTTGAATATCGGTTGGTACTGAATCAGAAGCTGGAGATGAGTTCAGGATGGGAAAACTAATCATCCACAACCACTCAGAGGTACTGTTAATGCCACGGAGTTGTTGATAGCGCTTCAAGGCTTGACGAGCCTTCTCACCTTGATAACGACCGATATAATCGTAGGCAAGGGTGAGGTAGCCATTAAAAAAGCACTGGTCGAGAACCATCAGGGGCAATTTCTGTAGCTCTCGGTTGCGGTGGAAAGCGTTTTCTTTGACGCGCAACCAGTTCACTAACTGCCGCTCTTCATTACTCTGGAGACTGTTTGCAGACCTGCGGTAACACACTAAAGGCTCATTCAAGAAATGAACAGACCATTTTTCGATAATCCGCAACCACAAGTCGTAATCCTCACATGTCGTCAACGTTTCATCAAACAAACCCACCTTGTCTAGACATTCTTGACGGACTACAACAGAGGGTGTAGGGATAAAATTACGCACAAATAAAATCCAGCACTCCTGGATAGGAGGTGTGGGATTTGCTAAAGCCCATGTATCGGACGACACACCCTTATCGTTAAAATAGAACATATCTGAATAGACCAAACCAATGTTAGGATCTGATTCCAAACAGGCAATCTGTTTTTCTAACTTAGTTGGTAACCACAGGTCATCATCGTCGAGAAAGGCAATATACCTTCCCTTTGCGGCGTTAATTCCGGCATTGCGAGCAGCCGCTACTCCTTGATTTTCCTGATGGATAGTGGTAATTTTCTCTTCAAATTGGTCTAATACTTCTTTTGTGTTGTCAGGGGAGCCATCATTGACGGCGATGATTTCATAGTCAGTGTAGGTTTGTGCTAAGACACTCTCAATTGCTTGCGAAACCAGATTAGCCCGCTTGTAGGTGGAAATAATTACGCTAACAGTTGGCATGGCAGATTATTTCTAATTAATAATTGGTAATTTGTAATTGATGGTTGTAAATTAACTGAATTTAATCGGTATGACGTCGCACTCTTGCCAATGATTATTTTGTTTGCAGCAATAGAAGAATTAATGCCTGTTTGATTTGTGCCGATTGACTACATTTGAGTCCCGATCGCAGGTTGGCGATCGCTGTCTGATAATCTCCCTGTTGCAATTGCTGTTGGGCAGAATAAAAAGCGTATAAAGCACAATTTTCTCTAGCTTTATTCGTTAACTTATCGGCGATCGCACCCTGTAAATAAACCTGGGAAATTTCAATAGCCTTGAGGCTATCAGCCACATGTCTACTAGAGTTGAGATGAGGAGAATTTTCCGCTCCAAAGTTTTCGCGGCAATTAACTAACGGTTGTGGCTCATACCAAACTGGATAATGCACTGCTATCCGCTTCCACATCTCCCAATCAAAGGCAGAATTTGCTTGTTGACAAAATCCCCCTAACTTTTCGTATACATGCCGTTTCACCACTACTGAAGGAAGTTGCAGCCGACGCATCACAGCAATTCGTTCCAGCCAGTCTGCAATCACTCCTGGAGTTTCCCTTTCTAAAGGAGATATCCTACATACATTACCAACTGTGTTAAAGTGAATATGACGACAAAAAGCTGCACCAACACTCTCGTCTTTTTCTATACCTGCTTGCAGATGACGATAAAATCCCGGCTTTACTTCATCAGCGGCATGAAGAATGTGAACCCATTGACCACTAGCCCGTTGAATGCAGATATTAAAAATTTGGGGATCGCCGACATTCTCTGGATGTTGAGCAAAGCGAATTCTCTTTCCACCAACGGCTTCAACTACCTCTGCAATTTCTGCTTGGATAGACTCATCTGCAGCATCATTAACCACTTCTATCTGCATTTCTTCCACACTAGGAGCCTGTTCTAACACACTTCTCAATGCTTGCTTTAGATAATTCACTCCTTGATGGGCAGTAATCATTACCGACCAAAAAGGTCTTGAAATCTGTGCCGCAACCGGGTAAATTTTCGGAAATTCAACTGCAACTTCTGCTGAGGAGGTTTCCCCTACCTGCATAATTCCCAACTGCACTAACTGCTGAGAATCTTGCAGTTTCACTGAATGTTTTTCATCGTATAATTTAAGATTTTCATTCTTAGTTATGCCTTGAGCATATTCCACGTATTCTCTAGCGCTATGCCAATGCTCTTTTCTTCTTACCTCTTGCTCAACATAACTGTAGAAATTGCTAAAAAATTTGAAATGAAGTAAGCAACCGCTACTGTCAGCAATTTCATGTTTTGGACGATTAGTCCAGTGCTGACCACTAGCTACAATAAAATCTACATTATATTTTATCAAAGAAACTTTACTCAGCAAACAATGTGCGTTTGAACCAAAAATTCTTTCTCTGACACCACCCCAGTAACAAGTTTGATTTCTATAAGTTCCACATTCCTCTTGTTTTTCCTGATAAAAATCACGATCAAAATAAGGACAAACATCTAGAAAATTTTGACCGCTGATGTAATGAGTGTCTTTGATTGCCTTGTCTGAGTACATATCCAGAAGCACAACATTGAAGACAGTTTTTTGCTTTCTGTCTAGCTCTTGACACAAATGAATAATATTTCTCTTCTCACAGTCTGGATAGTATAATATTTCATCAGCATCCACAATTAAGCACCAATGACCTACACCATACTTCCTCAATAATAATTCCAACCAAGCCGAACCACAGTTAGCTTGATTGAAGGAATAAGTTGAATGCCAAGTATAAACATCGGGTTGTTCTAATAAATAATTTAAACTACCATCTGTGGAATTGTTGTCAACAATAAAAAACTTGGAAATCCCTTTCTCTCTGTAATAAGAAAGAAGATAAGGTAGCCGCATCAATTCATTTCTGATCGCTATGTAACCAAGAATCTCCGGCGGCTGAATTTCAATTTCTTTTGGATCTACTCTGGTGAGTTCATAATACTTAAATGCTTGTTCTAACCCTTCTTTTGCTACAAGTGCATTAATGATATTTTTGTGGAATTCGGGCTGATTGGGCATAAGCTTAATGGCTTTCTGATAAAGAGCAATTACCTCTGACAAGCGTCCTTGTCCTATCAGGAGATTGCCAAGAGCTAGATAAGCTATTATGTATTTTGGTTCCTGAAGCAATATTTTTTGATAGCCTGCTATCGCTAGCTCTAATTTACCGCTTTTTTGGCAATCATTTGCTAAATTAAATTGAATTTCCAAGTCATTGGATTGATTTGATGATAAATTTTGAGTCATTTGTCTGGTTGTATATAATGCAATAATGCACGAAAGACTCATTCAAAAAATGAATAAGCCATTGTTCGCTCAGCGGATGAATTTTCAATTATTTGACAGACAGAGAGTGTTATGCAGTAGTAGTCTCTGTGGAGGGTTTAGTAGTAGTCCCCGTCAAGCTAGTTTTGGTAAAATCATCTTCGGGGGACAATAGTACACCGCGTAAAACTAGCTCTGGTGTTGTGTAAGTTTTTTTCGATTGTTTGTGGTTGGTTTGGTTCATTGTGGTATTTAGTCCTATGCTTGATTTGAGCTATTGATTTTCTGATAAGATGTTGCCACTTCTTCGTAAATCTTCAACATCTTCTTTTTCCAAGCCTGTTCATCGTAATTCTCCACAATGAAGTGCCTTGCTTTTGCTAGGCGATCTTCTTGGTCTGGTGAAGGATGATTCACCGCCTTGACCAGTGCCTCTGCCAACGCAGTGGGCTTGTGAGGCTCGACTATAGTGCAAAACTTTTCAACGAAGGTATTGCGATAAGCTGGTAGGAGAGCACTAACCACAGGTCGTTCGCAGGCGACGGCTTCTACCAAGCTTGAAGGAAAAGCATCGGTGTTGGGGTAATTGATGACCACATCTGCTACCGAGTATGCTGTTGGCATCATCTCAAGTGGCACTGGGGGTAGCCAGCGAATATTTTGCTCCATTCCCAGTTCCTTTGCCCTGCTATAGAAGAAGCGGTAATATTCCTGTACTTCCTGCAACGAGTTAGTACGTCTGAACTTTAAAAACGTCAGTACTGTTGGTTTCTGGAAGTGTGGATAAGCCAGTGCATAGGCTTCTAAGATTTGGTGATGATTGTAAAATTTACTCCACCCACGAGGAGAGAGTAGCACTTTAGTTTCTTCGGTAATATCGAGCGATCGCCGCCACTGATCTACATACTTTGCCGGTTGGGGGCGAAAATTTTGCGTTTTCGTCCCTAAGTGTATTAAATCTACCCGTTGAAATGCGCTGATCCATGACTGGCATTTTTCTACCAAACCTGGTGCTTCTACAACGATCGCATCAGCAACTTTGAGCATAGTGCGTGCCACTTTATTTATCTGCGGGCTTTGCACTTGTTCAGTTTCCATCAAATTATTTAAACTGCCCCAAGCAGAACATACAAGGGGGTGCAGGTCGGCAAGAGCGCAACACTCAGCGCCAAAGAACATTCCATGAACGTGTATAATATCTGGCTGGAATTTTTTGGCGATCGCACGCAACTGGGAAGCCGCTGTCCACAAAAGTAACTGGTGCGTTATCTCATCAAGCGGTAACTCACCTGTAAGTTCGTGATAATTAACTAGTTCTAGAGTAAAGGGTAAATAGCCGTAATTTTTGGGAGTGTCCTGTGGTGAAAATGGGTTATAAGGACAAAGTAGCCAAACCTGGTGACCAGCCTCAAGCGCCCAATTTAAAGGGCGGATCATGGCAATTCCCCCAGAAGCAACCATTAGTATGCGCATATGATTCAATTACCCTCTTTTATATATGGCGAGAGACGTGACGGCGGAACGTCTGTACGTCGGTGGGGAGTGGGGAATACCTGGCGTCTATTAGCCATCAATTCCTGTATGACAAAATTTGTGTCTTAATTGTGACTATTTCAAGAATTAGTGACTTCAACCAGTCTATGTTTAACTAATTTCTCAATAAAGTTCAGCAAATCTCGTTGTAACTGCTCTGAATCCACCTCATACTCTTCTTGAAGGGTGTTATAAGCCGCCTGGATGGATTCTGACTCTGTCAGTACCCAAAGCATATTTGTCCCAACCTCATTTTGATTAAAATATTCTTGACTTTGAGTATGCGCCAAAGCCGACTTTCCTTGTAATTCTTGAATTAATACTTCTTTTGCCAGAGTAACTTTTTGATTGAGTGCTATTGCCATTCCTTACCTCGATTAGTTATACTGATTGTCCAATAGTAAATTTTAACCCTGACAAAGCCCTGGAAATTAGTAAATTTCTCAAGCTATTTTTCTAAGCCAAAAAATATTTAGCAATATAATATAGGAAGCGATTCCCCCAACTAAATAACGAGAATTTATTTATTCTTTAACTATTGGTATCAGCACCTGACAAATCTTTTTCAATCACAACAAAAGCCTGCAAATAAATTTGCGAACTAATACCTCCTGCCCTCTAAGAGGGAGCGGAATAAGTATTAAGTCCATTAAAATGGACCTTAGCTACTCGCTGTGGAAATTTATTTTCTTAAGGGCGAGAACCCTGTTCTGGTCATTAATTATAGGTAGCAATTGTAACTATAGGTGATAACGAAAAGAACTCAACCATTTTTAATGATTATTTACACAACTTTTACATACTCTTTAAATAAGATTCAATCTTTCGCTGATTTTCTTTACTGATTATTAAAATTACGGCATCAACAAGTCTCTAAAAATATTCCTCTCCTACTCCCCCGACTTCCCCGACTCACCCGACTCCCCCGACTTCTTTCCCTCTGGGGTAGTGTGGACTACAAGGAGTTCCCCAGCAAACTTGCCCAGAGGGTAGATCGCTAAAAACACTGCTACGAGCACCAATCACGGCATTAGCCCCAATTTCTACTCCTGGTCCAATGAAGCTATCTGCTGCAATCCATACGCCATTGCCAATGCTGATACTGGCTGTTTTCAACCCAAAGGCTGGATCGTTGAGATCGTGGCTACCAGTACACAAATAGCTTTTTTGGGAAATTACGCAGTGTTCTCCGATGCTAATATAGTCAAGACTATATAAAACTACATCATCTCCAATCCAGCTGTAGTCGCCGATGGAGACTTTCCAGGGATAGGTGAAGCGGGCGGTGGGTCGAATTAATACACCTTGACCAATACGAGCACCAAACCAACGCAACAAGGCACAACGCAGACGATTGAGCGGGTGAGGAGTCAGGGGAAAGGCGATCGCCTGTACAAACCACCATATTAAAATATACCAACCTGTACGTCCCCTGTCAAACCAGGATTGGTCATAGTTGCGTAAATCTACAAAAGGTTGTTGGTTGTTAGTTGTTAGTTGTTGGTTGTTAGTTGTTAGTTGTTGGTTGTTAGTTGTTAGTTGTTGGTTGTTAGTTGTTGGTTGTTGATTGTTAGTTGTTGGTTGTTGATTGTTAGTTGTTGGTTGTTGGTTGTTGGTTGTTTTATTCATCACTCCCCCTACTCCCCCTACTCCCCCTACTCCCCCTACTCCCCCTACTCCCCCTACTACTAAGTAGCCGTCTGCCCAATTTCTTGAGGGAGGGATGGTGGGGCGACGGTTGTGGATGTGGTATTTAGCTGACCGCCACAGTTACGTAATTCGTAGAGTTTGACTCCTATTTGGTATTCGTATTGGCTTAAAAGCCGTGCATAGATATATCCGGCTTTGCCATCCAAAAAACCTTGCTGAATAATGTAGAACAAAATAAACCGTAAAAATGGTTTAAATGGTAATCGCACCCACACTTTTTTCAAAAAGCGCTTGCGTTGCACTGCATCGCCAAACAGATTTGCGCCAATGGTGTCATTGTCATTTTTAGCTGTAACCAAATTGAGATAAACACCGGCTTCCCAGTTAGAATAGCGGTTGTGCCGTTCTATCCAGTGGTAGAGGTCGCGGAAGTCTTCATGCAGCATATCGTTTTTCAGATATCCGGCTTTCCCTGATAAGATAACGTGTTCGTGAACTTCGTTATCGCCAGTATTGGGAATCTCTTCGGTATGGAGGTTTTCGTAGCGACCTTGATTGTGCTTAAATAAACGCAGGTTCCAATCGGGATATCTACCGCCATGGCGAATCCATTTACCTAAGAAGAACACACGGCGGTTAAGGTAGTAACCATTGTATTGAGCATTTTGAATTGCATCGGCAATTTCTGACCAAAGTTCGGGAGTAATGCGCTCATCGCAATCAACAATTAGTACCCATTCATTGCGGAAAGGTAGGTTGTCTAAAGACCAATTTTTCTTTTTCGGCCAGCGACCATTGAACTGGAATTGTACCACATTTGCACCGCAATTTTCAGCTATTTCGACGCTTCTGTCACTACTTTGAGAATCCACTACAAATACTTCATCAGCTCTTTGAAGGCTCTCCAGGCAAGCTGGTAAATTTACTTGCTCATTTTTTGCCGGAATTAGTACAGAAACTGGTATTTTAAATGACATATACTGTTGGTTGTTAGTTGTTGGTTGTTGGTTGTTAGTTGTTAGTTGTTAGTTGTTAGTTGTTGGTTGTTGGTTGTTAGTTGTTAGTTGTTAGTTGTTGGTTGTTAGTTGTTAGTTGTTAGTTGTTAGTTGTTGGTTGTTAGTTGTTGGTTGTTGGTTGTTAGTTGTTAGTTGTTGGTTGTTGGTTGTTGGTTGTTAGTTGTTAGTTGTTGGCTGTTAATTATTTAAAGCAATCAACAATCAACAATTAGCAATTAGCAATTAGCAATTAGCAATTAGCAATTAGCAATTAGCAATTAGCAATTAGCAATTAGCAATTAACAATTAGCAATTAGCAATTAACTTTTTTTTGAAGTGGATAGAAGACCCTGAATAGCGGCGTTTAAGTAACCAATCTGACCATAGGCATACACTATTTTGTCAAAACGTTCTGCTGGGTCGGAAAAATATTGCAATGTTTTATACAAGCCACGCAAAAACCGTTCGCTACCGCGCTGTAACTGACCTATACCGTCTTTGCCTGCGAGTTGTTCTCGATAGCACTCACTGATACCTTGCCACCAACCTCGATCAAAAAACCAGGAACGGTTGAGACGTTCTGGGGAGACATTGTGAGCAACTAAGGCGTTGGGAAGATAACAGACTTGCCAACCTCGTTGCAGGGCAAGTTCGGTCATTTGCAGTTCTTCATTTGATAATAATTTTTTGCCGACTCGACCGAGATGAGTATCAAAACCTCCTATTTCTTCCCAGAAGCTGCGGCGTATAGAGTAATTCAAGCCTCTGGGGGTTAAACCGGGATTATCTATATAAATTATACTTTCGCCCAAGTCGTATGCACCTAAATTGGCAGCTAATCCTGTTGATAGCCAGCGTGGAGGTTGGATTCCGTGAGGCCACAACAGGGTAACTTTGCCACCAGCGATCGCTAGAGTAGAGTTATTTTGATAAGCAGAATACAAAGATTGTAACCAATCAGTGCTAGCTACTGCGTCATCATCAAGGTATGCTAAAATTTCACCACAAGCAAGCGACGCGCCAGTGTTGCGAGCAACCGATAGACCAATAACAGGCTCAAAGACATACTTGAGGCGGGGATTTTGGGTTCTTTGTTCTACGACTTGGCGAGTGCGATCGCTCGACCCATTATCCACTACCACTACCTCAAAGCCATCGGCAACAAAATCCTGTGCCAAAAGGCTATCAATAGCAGCGCCTAAATAGGTATCTCGATTGTGAGTACAGATAATGGCAGAGATTTGCATAAGTTGTTAGTTGTTAGTTGTTAGTTGTTGGTTGTTGGTTGTTGGTTGTTGGTTGTTGGTGAGCCAGCGCTCTCCGGAGGGCTTCCCTCCGTAGGCGACTGGCTTTCCCGTTGGGTTGTTGGTTGTCAAAAATTACTACTATCCACTATCCACTATCCACTATCCACTATCCACTAACTACTAACCACTATCCACTATCCACTAACTAATTACTATATTCAGAAGTTGCTGCTATCTCGTGCTAATCTAGACCAAAAATAGCCGACTCACCAACCGAGTTTTTTCGGATATCTACTTTAAATCTTCATGAGGGATTTTTTTCAACTACTGCGACTGGATATGACCGTGTAAAACCACCAAACTTTCGGCTAGTTGAGTCAGGCGCGTTTCTAAATATTGCTTGCGTCCTAAGAGTTGGCGCAGCTTTTGGTAACGAGCGATCGCCATACTCACGCTGGCGACTTGATCGGGTGGACAAGGACGCGACCACACTTGACCAGAAGCATCTAAACCACACAGACGGTATCCAGCACGGGGTGATTGACAAGATACTTTTTCTTCTTGCGTCGCGCAAATTTCTTCTACGTAGTCCATCAGGCGGTCTACTTCCGCATGGCGCAGTGTTGCAGTTGCTCCTGGTTCTGGTTCTTTGTCATGGGACTCTAACCAACCATTGACTATCGGTCCTTCTAAGTAAATATCCTGAATTTGCCGGACGATTTTTTGCAGTTCTACTTGCCAAGAGGTAACGCGTTCCTGAATTTCTTGCAAAAGATTCATCGCCAATGCTGGGTTAGCACCGTTGCGATGGCTAGTCAGGCTAGGAGTTTTCAACTTAGGCAGGCTGGGTATTTTGCCTCCAATCTCTTGTGCTGGAAAGGTTTGTACAGAGGGATTTTGATTCAGGAAATTCTGTTCTGACGATTCAAGATCGAACTCCTCCTGGGATGGCGAAGGAGCATCTGTTGTACATTCTTGTGCCCCTACACTGATCCGAAACGAGAAAGACCGCTTTGTCGAACTACTTTGTTCAGTAGGGTTCGTCGTGTCGCGAGTTCCCAAATCGTGTAGAGTTGCCTCAATACGTTTTATACCTGCTTTCATAATGGAGATCTCGAAAGTTTGTGCCTTATGGTTTTTAATGTAGTCAGGAGCCAGAATGGTTCCTCTGCAGTTGTATAGCGCCAGAAGAGTGCTAATTTCATCTATTAAAAGTTATATAGGTAGAAAACCCCATCCGTGACATGAAAAATTGTTGTGAAAGATTGCAACCCTATTTAATACTAAGATACTCAGGAAGCGTGTGTGAGTAAACTTATTTTGGTAACCGGACCAGCACGCTCTGGTAAAAGTGAATGGGCAGAAACTCTGGCGATGCATTCACACAAAGCGGTTGTTTATGTAGCAACGGCTACTCTCGACTCAGGTGACAAAGAGTGGCAGCAACGCATTCAACAACACCAACAGCGCCGTCCCCAAGACTGGGTAACATTGGAAGTGCCAGATGAATTATCTGCTACCCTGACTGAGGCGAAGCCAAATACCTGCCTTTTGGTAGATTCTTTAGGTACTTGGGTAGCTAATCTCTTGGAACAAGACGAGGTAAGCTGGCAAAATACTGTCCAAGAGTTCTTGGAAACGGTGCAGTTGGTTGCTGCCGATATGATTTTTGTCGCTGAGGAAACTGGTTGGGGAGTTGTGCCAGCTTATCCTATTGGTAGAACGTTTCGCGATCGCCTAGGTTCCTTGGTGCGCCATTTGGGTGCTATCTCCCAAGATGTTTACTTGGTGACTGGGGGTCACGTTTTGAATCTCAGCATGCTTGGTTCGCCGTTGGCAGGTACAGACGTTCCGCCGTAACGTCTGTACCCGTAGGGGCGGGGTTCCCCCGCCCTTACAGGTTTCCCCCGCCCTTACAGGTTTCCCCCGCCCTTACAGGTTTCCCCCGCCCTTACGGGTTTCCCCCGCCCTTACAGGTTTCCCCCGCCCTTACGGGAATGAGGGGAGAAAATTCTTAATTTTTTATTTAATATTCCCCATCCCAAATCTAAAATTTAAAATCTAAAATTATCATATGGCATCACAACAAGAAGTTAAACAATACTTGGCTTACTGGTTTCAACTAGGTAAGAAAGTCGCAATTGGTAATGGAAAGGCAAGCTTGTTGCCTCAAGAAGTGATTAAAGGCGATCGCTATAGTGAGGAGTTTGAAGAGTGCTGGCAACAAATTATCTCTCAGAAGGCAGGTGACTGTTATCTAGAGGGTACGCAAGAAACCATTGCAGAACTGTTGTCACCTGCTTGGGAGGTGAATCTCTGCGCTCGTTGCACTATGCCAGTACCTGTGCGCAATGTGGGTATGCCCCCAGATTTATGTCCTTGTAATGATTTATCTAACTGGCCTAATACAGAACTGCCACCGCCGCGATCTCCAGTTAACACGCAAGACCAATTTAGGGTAATTCGCGATCGGCTTTTGGGAAGTGGTGTGGAAATTACGTAGGATCGCTCCTGTAGGAGCGCCCCGAAAAGATCGCGAATATACCACAGTTTCCAGGACAACGACGAGGTGTAAAGTTAATTTATGTTAAGAAATTGTCCCGAAGCTAGTAAAAATGGTTTGAATGCAGTACCGTTAACTGTGTATGGATCAAGCACAGTATTTATACGGTTAAAGAAAATGATTTCTGTCGGCTAGATACCTACATAAAGCTATTTTTTTTGCTGTTTTTGCTGGTTTTGTCTTTTACGTTTCAATTTTGTCATTTCAACAAGGAAAAACAAAAGATGAATTGCTCAAATGTTTGGCAAGAACTAACTGATACTCAATGCGAAGCAGTGAGTGGAGGTATCTTAATTAACGCCGTTACGACCGCATATTTTAGCGTTACACAGTATCCGGCAGGCGCTGGTGGTGGTACTATTGGGGTAGTAGACAATTTAGCTGCCCCAGGGTTCGGTTATACCCCGGTTGGGACTACGCCCTTCCAAACAGTAACCCCCGGGCAGACTAGCGTTTTTGGGGTTACTGGACCTAAGACTGTACCTGCAAGCTAGTTAGAAAATAGTCTAATATCCGTTTGTATATAGGGCGCTGTGCGGAGGTAGGGGGGATATGCAGAACCTACAGATGGCTTATGACGATCCCCATAAGCAGCATTTTTATACATAGACAATATAAATGTCAATACTTTCCTCCCAATTTATTTGCACAAAAGTATTGAAATTTATATTGTCTGTGCAACTGTTGCGACTTCTGCTTGTTCTGATACCAGGCACTGCTCCCAGAGAAGCCTGAGTTGACTTAGATATTTTCTAGTCTGCTTGCGGGAAACTTTCACGATCAGCCAGAAACTTACTAGTGGGGGGTAGTGAGTTTCTGGCTATTTTTACGATCTAAACTTTTCCCCAATGCAAGAATTAGTGGATGGTTGCTCTGTAAGTCTCACAAGTAATATGATGTCCGGCAAATCAACCACAATAAAAACCTGTCAACCCTTGTAGAGGCGTTGCAATGCAACGTCCTCACATCGGGGTAATTAACCGGACATGATATAATATCAAATCCGATAGATTGCACATGGTATTTGTAGGGGCACAGCACTGCTGTGCCCCTATCGTTTGTGTGTTCATTTAACCGGATTTGATATAACTCATCCGTTACATCCTCTACTAAATCAGTTGCTGCATCTGCTATAAGTATTTTTATCTACTAAACTTGAAATTTAAAAGTTTATTTTTTTTGCTTAACAATTTGGGCTTGATAATTTACAATATCTTTATCAGCCTAGTGTAATTATTTGTGCTTAAGACTTCTATGTATTTTTCGGAAATAGCAATGTCGTGTTCGTGAAGTTGTTATTTCTAAATTTGGTAACTAATTTTGCAGAAACTCCTAATGCCATAGACATGCTCTACAGGATATCTTGTTTATTGAGCGAGCAGTTAAGCAGCCAACCAAAGGCAAGTGACTGAGAGCAAAAGTTCAATAGACTGCAATTTAGGAGCGACTAACCATGGAAGCTAACGAAAGTATTTCTTTGTTCAACGAAGTCACAATTGAAGAATCTGCTACCGTCTGCGGCGGTGCTGGTACGAAAGTTAACTTCGATCTGAATAGTTACCTATTCGTCATCGGCGCTGGTGCAATATTTGATGGCGGAATAACTACCAATGTAGTTAACATCGCCTTCACAAGAGCACTGTTTACTCAGTCCCTCTAATCAAAGTTTCCGAATTATTCTGGAGTTATCCTGTATCAGGAATGACTGAGTAAGTAGGGTAACCGAAACTCGTAGGGCTCAAGCTGCTGCATTTATGCATGGGGTAGAGCCATTGCGGGAATTTGTTACCCGTCAAAAAATTGTTTTTCTCATAAAATCAAGCGAAACAGGTCGCTTAGACCCTACCCCCGGACTGGGGGAAAGTCATACCCTCGCGCGGTTACGCGCGCCCGCAACGCTTACGGAAGATATCGATCCTTAATGGGTGGAGTCCAGGAACCAAGCCTAAGGGAATCACCGCCCTGTGTGGGAAACTCCGACAGTTGGACATGTAAGAAATACGGCTGAACCTCTTACAGAATCCCCTTGCCTTTAGGTATGGGGAGTGTCAAATCAAAATCATTAACCTTAGTGCGGAGTGACTAACCATGGAAGCTAACGAAAGTATTTCTTTGTTCAACGAACTGACTGCTGAAGAATCTGCTACCGTCTGCGGTGGTACTTTTGGTTTGACACCAGCAACACCACCTGCACCAGCTGCTACAGGTGGTACAACAGTTAACTTCGATCTGAATAGTTACCTATTCGTCATCGGCGCTGGTGCAATATTTGATGGCGGAATAACTACCAATGTAGTTAACATCGCCTTCACAAGAGCACTGTTTACTCAGTCAAACTGATCGAGCTTTCGCAAGGATTATGGAGCCGTCAAAGATCTATCTATCAGGAATGATTCAGTAGATCGGGCTGTTCCAGATTCTGGAAAATATTATTTAACGTGTCTGGGCAGTTAGGTAGATTAATTGTAGCATCAACAACAATAATCCTAACGCTCAGCATACCAGATAAAATCAAAACCACTATTACTGCGGAGTGAATAACCATGGAAGCTAACGAAAGTATTTCTTTGTTCAACGAAGTCACAATTGAAGAATCTGCTACCGTCAGCGGTGGTAACGCTATAGTTAACTTCGATCTGAATAGTTACCTATTTGTCGTCGGCGCTGGTGCAATATTTGATGGCGGACTAACTACCAATGTAATTAACATCGCCTTCACCCGAGCACTTTTTACTCAGTCCATCTAATCAAAGTTTCGCAAGGATTATGGAGCCGTCAAAAATCTATCAGGAATGATTCAGTAGATCGGGCTGCTCCAAATTCTGGAAAATATTATTTAATGTGTTTGGGCAGTTAAGTAGATTAATTGTAGCATCAACAACAATAATCCTAACGCTCAGCATACCAGACCAAATCAAAATCACTATTACTGCGGAGTGAATAACCATGGAAGCTAACGAAAGTATTTCTTTGTTCAACGAAGTCACAATTGAAGAATCTGCTACCGTCAGCGGTGGTGCTGCAATAGTTAACTTCGATCTGAATAGTTACCTATTTGTCATCGGCGCTGGTGCAATATTTAATGGCGGAATAACTACCAATGTAGTTAACATCGCCTTCAACCGAGCACTTTTTACTCAGTCCATCTAATCAAAGTTTCGGAATGATTGCTGCCTGTTTGCGTAGCCCTCAGATTCTAAGTCTGGGGCTATACAAGCAACTTCATGTCTACACAGGCTATATGGTAAAGGCTTATTACTGTTGCCCCCATTCCCGGCGTCACTGTTACACCAAAGTTACCGTAAATGTCGGCAATTATTCGCAAATTAGGTGGTTGCCATATACAGTGTCTGCTGCCCTACATGTACTCACGATCGCATCGCTTATAAAAATGCCATTATGAGTTTCTTAGCCTGCATGTAACCGAGAAAGAACCGCTATTAACTGAAGTTACACGAATATCGTAGTGTAATCGATAGGGGTATAAATATTTTTAAATTAGCTAAATATTGATTTTGGTGAGAATATTTAGCTAGAGAAGCACAGTTTACGACAAAACGGCGATCGCTGTTTCGAGTAGTAGCGCTAGTAATTGTACTTTTACTCCCAATAAGTTACTATATGTGCTTGATGTAAAGTATAATTAGCTTATTCATGTATAGGTGAAAAACAATGGCAAGAACTGAGAAAAAATCGCTTTTTACAGAGATTAGTGAAGAAGAATCAGCTACTGTTTCTGGTGGGATTGTATTCAGTTTATTACTTGATCTTTCAATACCTGTTGCCCAAAGTATACAGCAATTGATACAGTTAACACCGCCTGGGGTTGCGACCGACCCCCTGACAGTAAAGGGCATCGAAGATGACTTATTAAAAGCCAAGAGCACTAGCTAAATGTAGCAATGAGACTGGATTAGTGACATTTTAGCAAAGTTATGAGTTAAGCAAAGAAAAGCGAGAAATTAGGAAAAAATAACTCATAACTTTCAAATGCCAACAATCTCTTAATGTATCTAAAAATTCAGGATGAATTCCGGTTCTGAATGAATGAGTCAGAAAGTAGTCAAAACTGGAACATTTTGTAAGTATCCAGTTTTGCCTGTTGCAAATTAACCACAATATATGGGTAAAACCGATGGAAACAAATGACAAAAAAGTGCTTTTTACAGCTGTTTCTGAAGAAGAATGTTCTACCGTAAGTGGTGGAGATTTGGTAGGAAGCTTATTAGGCATAGGCATCACGCCAGTAGCCTATGTAAATCAAAGTCCGGATGCTGTTTTGACTAAGGATGGAAACGTGGTAGCGACAAACAATACAGTTACTGCGACCTTTAGTGTAGCGCCGGCAAATTTGGCAAGTTTGGTAAGTTTGCCAACTCTTAATTATACCCCTGTAGCAACGAGCACAGGAGGTATTTTCAATCTTTTTAGAGTATAATAATTCATCCTGACAAAGTACGGAGAATACATACCTCTTTTAAAGAGGTAATTGGGCAATTATTAGGGTACAAACAGAAAAAAAATCCTGGATTGTGATTGTACAAAGCACTGGAATATCTGACGATATTCCGGTGTTTTCTAACATCAGATGCTACGGTTTATTGGTAATTCACCAGATAGCAATTCCGTGAGGAATGTTAAGTTTAAATGCTGCACAGTGCATTCATGCATGGGGTAATTACGAATTACGAATTATCAATTACGAGTAGGGAGATAGGGACATTACTTTTATGCAACTTCATAGTGATCTCACCCCAAGAGAACAGCAAGCTCAGCAATATTTCTTAAAAGGCGACTACCAAAAGGCTGCTAATTGCTATCAGCAAGCAATTGAAGCAGAACCGAAAGTGAAATCTTACTACTGGAACTTAGGATTAATATTGCTATTGCAGGGGCAAGTTGCCGAAGCGCAGACAACTTGGAAGTTGGGCATGGCTGAGAGTGAGCCAGAACAGGTTAAGCAGTGGACAGTTGAACTGATGGAGGTTCTGCAAAGGGAAGCTTCTCGAAGGGAGGCGCTTGCAGACTACACAGTTGCTTTGGCAATTCGTCAGCGCATGCGGGAAATTTCTCCTACTGTCAACAATCTGCTTTATCTGATTGCGCTAGCTATGAAGCTGAAAACGTTTACAGGGGAAGAATTAAAACGCGACGGCGTAATTGAGTTAATTCAGTCAGAACAAATTGTCGATATTCAGCTATTGTTGCAAGCTTTAGAGAGTATTCTCAATTACGCTCCTTTGCATCCCGCAGTCTGGGAGTTTGTCGAAGCAAGTCTTGCTCATGTTCGCGAGCCTAATTCTTTCATCAACATATTAATTCCAGCTGCAATTAAAGTTGCCCACTCCCTGCGACAACCAAAAACTGCAGCACGCTTGCTTGAGCTTGGTTTACGTCTAGAGCCTAATAATTCGGAAATTTTACGCAATTTAGCTGGTTTTTATATAAATGCTGGTGATTATTTTAAGGGAATAGAGACAGCTAAGTTGTGCTATTCCTTAACAGATAAATTACCAGAAAAATTATATGCACTACAACTGCTGCAACGAGGATTGATGGATGCTCCTGACTATTGGCAGGAAGCTTATGGAGTTTTGCAGCAGCAGGAATCTCTACTGAAGTCTCTGATCAAAGAACAACCTACAGATATTGACCGAGTTAGTGTTCTGCGTCTATTTAATTCCAACTATTTTGCACCTTACTTGCAGGATGATCCCAAAAGAAATAGACAAACTCAGAATCAATTAGCTCAACTAGGTCAGTTGAATGTACACTCATATGCCAGTGAACAAGTCCAGCAATATAGACAGCGACCATTAGCAAGTAGCACAAAGCCGCTTAAAATTGGCTACCTATCTCATTGCCTATGCATACATCCAGTGGGCTGGTTAGCACGATGGCTGATTCAGTATCACGATCGCGATCGCTTTCAAATTCACGCCTATTTCGTTAATTACAAACAGGTATTTGATCCGCTACAACAATGGTATGTCCAGCAAGCCACGAAAGCCTATAAAGGTGGTATCGATAGTGAAGAAATTGCTAAACAAATTTACCAGGATGAAGTTGATATTCTCATCGACCTTGATAGCATCACCATAGATATTGGTGGTGAAATTATGGCACTAAAACCCGCACCTGTGCAAGCAACATGGTTGGGTTGGGATGCTTCCGGAATACCAGCAGTTGATTACTTTATTGCCGATCCTTATGTTTTGCCGGCATCTGCTGACGAGTACTATTCAGAAAAAATCTGGAGATTGCCCCAAACCTATATAGCCATAGATGGTTTTGAGGTGGGTGTGCCAACTCTCCGGCGCGACCATCTAGATATCCCCAGTGATGCCGTAGTCTATCTCAGTGCGCAAAGAGGATTTAAGCGTCACCCTGATACAGCGCGACTGCAAATGAAAATCATCAAGTCGGTTCCCAATAGCTATTTCTTAATTAAAGGGTTTGCAGACACAGAAGCTGTGCAGAGATTTTTTCAACAGTTGGCAGAAGAAGAAGGAGTGGGACGCGATCGCCTACGATTTTTGCAGTTAGATCCCACGGAAGCTGTCCATCGGGCAAATTTAGCTATAGCTGATGTTGTCTTAGATACATACCCTTACAATGGGGCAACGACAACGTTAGAAACTCTCTGGATGGGTATCCCTTTAGTAACCAGAGTTGGGGAGCAATTTGCAGCTCGTAATAGCTACACCATGATGATGAATACTGGTATTACAGAAGGCATTGCTTGGACAGATGAAGAGTACCTAGAGTGGGGTGTGCGCTTCGGTAAAGACGCTGCTTTAAGACAACAAATTTCTGGAAAATTGCGACAATCGCGGCAAACTTCCCCATTGTGGAACGGGAAGCAGTTTGCGCGGGAGATGGAGAAGGCTTACGAGCAAATGTGGCAAAGGTATTTGTCAGGACAAAATTGATTGTCCAAGAGTATTCCCATAAATAAATGATCCCATCTTGTGGGGTGGGCATCCTTGCCCGCCCAATTGGCAGGCCGGACTACCTGCCACCACAAGAAAAACAGAGCACTTTTTTAGTTGGAATACAATAATATCACGTCCGGTTAATTACTTAGAATAAAGAACCTCTCCCCCAACCCCTCCCCTAATAGGGGAGGGGAGACTTTGACGCAAGTCAAAGGCGGGGAGAGGTCAGACTTAAATGATAAGTGATAACCGGACTTGATATAACTCACAATTAGGGAACATCCAAATAAAAAATATCCAACCTTGTAGGGTGCGCGATTGTGTTCCACCTAACGCACCTGATTTTTATATTTTTGATGAATATTTCATCTGATTTTTTTGTTAATGAAGAAAATGCAAAAATCTGATGAAACCTTGAAATTTGGCTCCAAAGCTATTTAGGGTTGCTGTTATGCTCATAGCTATAGAGATTTGGAGTCATACAGCGATGGAAAACATAAGCCTACTTTTTACAGACCTGACAGCAGAAGAATCCGCTGTTGTTAACGGAGGAAGCACTCAGGTAAATTTTGACCTGAATACTTACCTATTCATTATCGGAGCTGGTGTAGTATTCGGTAACCCAGGACTTACTCCTGAGGAAATTCAGTTTGCTTTCGAGAGTGCAATCAGTACTAACAACAGTAGCAGCCACAGCGGAAAAAAACAATCTAAAAAACATTAATGCATAGGCTTGCTCTTAATGAATAAGTGAATCGGCTCTCTTATATTTGTAATAATCAGCAAAGGTGAAGTACCCAGCCCATCTACGGGAAGCAACTATCTGGCAAGATATTTGCTTAAAATATAGATTGCATCTACACTAAGCTTAGTTACACTCAGAATAAAATTTACCGCACTTTCCCAACCCAATTACAGATAAAAAAAGTAATACTTAATTATTTGAGAGCGAGAATTCTCGCTCATGCACGGCACTGTCGTGCTTTTACTATAGCAAACATCCTGTATAGACCGTACTGTAATGTCTCTACATGAGGAAACTCAAATAGGATTGCTATAGTACAGTGGGCAATTATCACCCCACAAAGCTTCCGTTACCCGGTTTCTTAAAGAAACCGGGTTTCTCTGCGCTCATTAGGATCGCTATATAAAGCAATAATTCAATCGCTTGAATGTGTTGCATTCAAATCGCAACTACTATAAGATAAAAAAAGCACTAATGTATTGTTATTTTACTTTCTAGATGGGAAAAAGTACTGATAATCAATCATTATTTTGCTTCTTGAAAAGATAAAATCATATCACCGTAATGCAGTTGCATGACTTTAGCATTTCTCAAATCTTGCACCACGCTTTCACCCGCCTGAGAAACAAAATCGCAGGCTAATACTAGACGCGAAACTTCACGTTTCTACAGAAACAGGGAATTTGTTTTCTGGCAGTGTATAGGGTAGATGCAAGATCTGAGATTCACCTGATCGTACCCATTGAAAAAATGCCAGCGATGAGGATACCAGGAGTAAATCTACCCAGGAACGCACTACCACCCAAGATATTAACAACAACTCTCTAGGTATCAACATGTTAGATAAGAAGAACTCACTTTTGACAGCGGTTTCAGACGAAGAATGTGCTACCGTTCGTGGCGGCGGCGATGGATTCACAGTTAACCCAGACGGAACATTAACATTTACTTCATCAAGCACCGGCATATTTCTAGGTAAGATCTTGACTGTAAACAGCTTGATCAAGTTTGATCCGACCGCTGCTAATCCGACGATTTCTCTAGGAGCCTCTGAACCTACTAGCTCTCCTACTCCTAGCTCTCCAGATCCAAACAACAATGTCTCTGTTAGCCTCACACCCAAATAGGGTTAACTGGCAGCAGGCGTGATACCCCCAATCGCCCTTTTCCAGTTAGACTCCTTGTCGCACCTATTAGACATCTCCGAAAAACAATGTAGAGACGCGACGCCCAACGGGTTCGCCCAACGGGTTCAGCAGTCGCCTACGGCGGGAAACACTCATGAGAGCGCTGCTTCACCAGTTGCCTCTGTCGGGAAACACAAACATACGCGCACCGCGAGAATTTCGCGTCTCTACAAGGATCTCAGGTAATGCATAGTTAATTTGTGGAGAGGTCTATTGAAAAAATGCCAACCACAAATATATCGGCATAATTGAAATTAGGAGTGTTCTACCATGGAAAATATCGCAAACAACTCTCTTTTACCGAAATGACCAATAAAAAATCTACTCCCATTCGCAGTGGTAAGTGTACTACGGTTAGCTTTGATCTCAAGGCTTACGTGTCCACTATTAAAGCTGCTGCACCACAAGCGGCTTTTGATTTCCAAAGTTTCTCACCCAGGGTGACAGTTGTTGGACCGGGAGTGACTAATGGTTTAGTTGACTCGGCTTTCCAAACAGCAATCTCCATTAAGAAAACTTAAAAATCTGGCTTTGTACTACTTCCTTCCCACTTAAAAATTAACCATCTTGTAGGGTGCGTTAGGACTGCAGTCCTAACGCACCTTAATTTTAGGCATTGCCCACCAATAGACCTCTCCGAAAAAGAATGTAGAGACGCGACGCCCTTACCGGTTCAGCAGTCGCCTACGGCGGGAAACACTCATTCAGCGCTGCAACACCTGTCGCCTCTGTCGGGAAACACAAACATACGCGCACCGCGAGAATTTCGCGTCTCTACAAGGATTTCAGGTAATGCATAATTAATTTCCGGAGATGTCTAATAGGTGCTTACGGTGCAATACGGTTCAGTTAAGGTGAATGTTGGGAATTTGTGGTGTGTCAAGACAAAGATTATCCCAGAATGCAAACAACTTCAGCAAGCGTATTGGCTTATGGTGGGGAGTGCCCACCCTACTGACCTCTCTCCTGCTTTTGAGAGGCTTTGAAACTTACTCCCCTTTCTTTATAGGGAAGGGGCTGGGGGTAAGGTCTTTCTTGAACTCAACTGCAAACCGCGATATAATGATAAAAAAGAATTATCACCATGACGCCAAAAGAATCATACATTTATTTTTTGGGTGTATATTTTCACAAATAAAATATGTATGCTCAAGTAAGTGTGTAAAAATCATGTGAAGCGCATAAACTTGAGAGAAGTTTCTCTATAGCACTAGGGCATCCCATTTACCTAACGGGACAGAACTTCCTCATCTACAGTTTTCCCCTATTATCAATAGTTGGATTTATTATGGTGCAAGAATCATGCATTGATCTTGTTTACGGGGAGTATCCTAAATAGTTAAATGTTGCCCAAGTTGCATTTTTAAGTAATATTTTATACCATAAATCATTTTTAAGGAGAATATACGGAATGTTAAGTATAATGATATACATATGATCTCAAAAAAAATATCCTTAATGTATTTTTAGGAAATTGAGACGTCTTAATTATGTAACTCCTTTGTCCAGACTGGGCAATAAAATTGTCGTAAATCATTAGTGCAATATTATTTCACTTTTATTAGAGTATAACTTCATGGAAAAGTTACGGATTTACATGACTTGCTCGGATACCTTTAGATGATAGGAGATTTTGTACTGATAGACACAGAAATAAAGACAAGCATTTCTTTATGAAATACGCTCACGTTTTACAACACAGTGAAGAAGATTGCGGTGCTGCTTGTCTAGCTTCCATCGCCAAATACTATGGAAGAAATTTAACCCTGAATCACATCCGTGAAGTGGTAGGCACTGGACAACTAGGCACAACTTTATTAGGGCTGAAGCGGGGAGCGGAAACACTTGGTTTTAATGCTCGCCCAGTGAAAACTTCTCCAGAGTTGTTAAATCGGATGAATGAAGCACCTTTACCAGCAATTATTCACTGGAAAGGGCATCACTGGGTTGTTTTATACGGGAAAAAAGGTCAAAAATGCGTAGTTGCCGATCCAGCGGTAGGAATCCGTTATCTCTCTAAACAAGATTTAGAAGAGGGATGGGGGGACTGGCTAATGCTTTTGCTGGAACCAGACCAAACTCGCTTTTTTACACAAGAAAGTGATAAAGTTGAGGGCTTTTGGCGCTTTTTCCAGCGCGTCTGGATTTTTCGCACAATTCTAGCACAAGCGTTGCCCTTAAATTTAATTTTAGGATTACTATCTTTAGCTTCACCTTTTCTGTTGCAACTTCTGACTGATGATGTGCTAGTGCGCGGTGATACCAAGCTGCTGACTACAGTGGCGATCGCTGTCATAGTGATGAATTTAGTTTCCAGCTGCCTTGGCTGGGTGCAGTCTAACTTAATTGCTCACTTTGCACAACGTCTGCAATTAGGGCTAGTCCTAGAATTTGGGCGACAAATTTTGCGATTACCTCTTTCTTACTACGAAGCGAGGCGCAGTGGAGAAATCATTAGCCGCTTGCGAGACATTGACCAGATTAATCAGTTAGTTTCTCAAATCGTAGTCAGTCTGCCCAGTAGATTCTTTATTGCGGTAATTTCTTTGGGCATAATGGTTTTCTATAGCTGGAAACTTACCGTAGTAGCGATGTTCGTTTCTGTGTTTATGACTCTATCTACGATTGTGTTTCTGCCCACTTTACAGCAAAAAACTCGCGAGCTTTTGATCGTAGAAGCAGAAACACAAGGCGTTTTAGTAGAAACGTTTAAAGGCGCACTCACCCTCAAAAGTACTACAGCTGCACCCCAATTCTGGGAGGAATTCCAAAGCCGATTTGGTCGTCTTGCCAACGTCACACTCCGGACAATTCAGATTAGCATTATCAACAATACCTTCTCTAGTTTTGTTTCTGGTGTTGGCAGCATTGTTTTGCTGTGGTTTGGCGGGAATTTGGTGATTAACCCAGCAGAAAACCTGAGCATCGGGCAATTGCTAGCCTTTAACTCGATGAATGGTAATTTCCTGGGCTTAATTGGTACTGTCATCAGTTTTGTGGATCAATTTACGCGGACGAAAACAGCTACAGAACGCCTGACAGAAGTTATAGATTCTACCCCAGAAAATGAAGGAGACGGTAAAAAGCCGTTCGCTGAAATTGCTGGTGATGCTGACGTTGTTTGCCACAAAGTTAACTTTCACTATGCAGGTCGGCTTGACCTACTAGAAGATTTTACTTTAACAATTCCCGGCGGCAAAGTTGTTGCCCTGATTGGTAAATCAGGTTGCGGTAAAAGCACCCTAGCTAAAATCATTGCCGGGTTATATCCACTACAATCTGGCAATATTCGCATTGGGCTTTATAACCTAGACGACCTCGCTCTTGATTGTCTTAGGCAACAGGTGGTTTTAGTTCCCCAAGACGCTCACTTTTGGAGTCGTTCCATTGTAGAAAACTTTCGCTTAGGCTCGCCCCATCTTTCTTTTGAGCAGATTGTGAGAGCTTGTAAAATTTCAGAAGCCGATGAATTTATCAGTAAACTGCCTGAAAAATATCAAACTATTTTAGGTGAATTTGGCGCAAATATTTCCGGTGGACAACGTCAACGACTAGCAATAGCACGAGCTATTGCTAATGACCCAGCCATCCTAATTTTGGACGAATCTACAGCCGGACTCGATCCCGTGAGTGAAAACCTTGTGTTGGATCAACTGTTTGATCATCGTCGCGGTAAAACCACGATTTTGATTACCCACCGTCCCAAAGTTATTAATCGGGCTGATTGGGTTGTATTGCTAGATCAAGGCAGATTGAAACTTCAAGGAACTCTTTCGGAGTTACGCTCCCAACCCGGAGACCATTTGGATTTTATAATTTCCTAAAATTGTTGATTGTTGATTGTTGATTGTTGATTGTCCTTAAGTACCACGAAGTTGTGATTTTGTTCTTGATTATTGGCGGTCAAAAAAGGCAGCATCCCCTGAAGGCGAATAGCCCTCAGACTGTTCGTCTGGAGGGCGCGCGACTTTAGTCGTCAGGTATTTTTTCCAAAGTGGGATGCATCCGTCAAAAAATCCCACTAACAACTAACAACTAACAACTAACAACCAACAACTGACAACCAACAACTAACAACTAACAATTCCCCAATTATGCTCTACACCCAACAGCAAAAACTTCTACCATCAGTTAAAAGTGACGAGTTTCTTCCTTCTGTTAGTCCTTGGACATCCTTAGCTGGAGTATTTCTGGTCGGGACTGTTGGTGCTGCCTTTAGCCTTGCCTCATCTCTGAAATACAATGTGACGGTGAAAGCTGCTGCTAGTGTGCGTCCTATCGGAGACCTGCGGCTTGTACAACCGCAAATAGATGGAACTATTAAAAATATCTTTGTTAAAGAAAATCAGGTCGTCAAACGGGGAGATACGATCGCCCGCCTTGATGATGAGCAGTTGCAAATCAAAAAGAGCCAGGTAAAAGGCACTATCGATCAGAGCAAGTTACAACTCATTCAAATATATGCTCAAATCAAAAGTTTAGATGTTCAGGTTCTTGCTCAAAAGAGAGTCATAGAACAGACGGTTTCTTCGGCAAAAGCGGATTTGGCACGCAACCAACGAGAGTATCAAGATCGGCAAATTACAACGAGCAGCGACTCGTTGGCGGCATTGGCAAGTTTGCAAAAAGCCGAGGCAGATTTGCAAAAAGCCAAAGCGGATTTAGACTTTGCTAAGGTAGATCGCGATCGCTATCAGCAGTTGTCACAAACCGGAGCAATAGGTAAGCGTGAATATGAACAGAAGAAACTAACTGTTGTGCAGGCAGAATCAATACTTGAGGGTGAAAAAAGAGCTATTGATATTGCCAAAACTAAAGTTCAAGCAACTAAAGCAGCGCTTAATCCCAGCCAAGCAACGGTTGACATAGCAAAAGAACACATTGACCAAGAAATTGCTCAAGGTGAAGCAACTATCGCCACTTTGCTCAAAGAAAAACAATCCTTAATTCAGAGGCAAGCTGAAATACAAAGCCAAATCAACCAATCTCGAAAAGATCTCCAACAAGCTGATACTCAATTGAAAAGTACAACTCTTCGTGCTACTAGTGATGGCATCATTCTGAAGCTAAATGTCAACAACCCAGGTCAAGTTGTACATGCTAGCGAACCTATTGCCCAAATTGTTCCCTCTAATTCTCCTCTAATTATTAAATCGATGATTTCTCCGGCTGATATTAGAAAAGTTGCAGTTGATCAAAAAGTGCAATTGCGAGTTGATGCTTGTCCTTATCCTGATTACGGAACTCTTAAAGGTGTTGTCAGCGCAATTTCTCCAGACGCTATTACACCTCAGAACAATTCAGGTACAGGAGGTTCTGCAACCAGTGGGGTAAGCTACTTTGAAGTGACAGTAAAACCGGAAACACTTGACTTTGGGCATGGCGAACACCAATGCCATCTTCAAGCCGGAATGGCTGCTACTGCTAATATTATTTCTCGAGAAGAAACCGCACTGCAATTTATGCTCAGAAGGGCAAGGTTAATATCAGATTTATAAGCAGCACTTGCCGCAAATAAATTTTTTCCGGGTGACACTTTTGCTCCTAATCTAAATTAGGTAACGGTTGTAGCTAGCTATAATCGCTTAAATTTCTCTTATGATAGGAAAATATCTAATCAGAGTGCTGCGTTGTGTTCTACCAATGTTGTATACAAATTTTAGTTTTGATGGTTTACATCATGCTGATCATGTGGTCGAGAAAATCCCATAACAAAACTCAACAAGCTTTGCAGTGGTGGTTTTTTAGGCAGTCCGCCAAACTCTTCCTAGAAGCCGAGAAAATTCGAGACGGTTTATTGCAAGAATCTTTCATCATCCGTAGGAACTTAGAGTTGTTGCCTATAGATAATCTGGAGTTATCAGTCAACCAGACTCAGGAATGTTTAAAAAAAACTGATAACTTTCATCAATCCTTGTCACAATTAAGCGATCGCTTATTTCCGGCATACCTTGAAGATAGCTTGCCTTTAGCGATAGAATGTCTATTAGAACAGTTACTTACATCTCATCCCGACCTCTATTTTAATATAGATCTGCCTGCTTCCTGGCGAGATGAGCCAGCCGAACGCAGTTTTATAGTTTTAAGAGCTTTAGAAGAGTTACTCAGAATAACTTTACCGGAAGTTTTGGCAAAAATATCAATTTCCATCAGGTTACAAGAACTGGGAAATGGATCTCAGATCATGGTGCGAATTACTTATCCAGACGTATCCACAGGAGAACTCTATTCTACTATACCAGAATTAGGATATCTTTACGAAAGTTTTCGGTTTTTAACATCAGGAAAATGCTTTTGCCGGAGAAAAAACAGGAGCGCGGCTTGGTATTTTCGCTGGTAGTCAAACACAAATATATATATATTTATTTAAGATCAGCTTTTAAAGTATTGTATACTAAAATACCGAAACCGCAATAGGCCTGATGATGAAACAAGCTTTATTATCAGCGAAGGCATTGCTGACGATTCTGGTAATTGATGACCACGAATCAGTTTTGGGTGGAACAATCGATGTGCTGCGAAAACAATACCCAGATGCCGAATTTATCACTGCTTTAACTCTTAAGAATGCTCTAAACCAGTTGGCTAGCTCACAACCGGATCTCGTTGTGATGGATCTTTCGATTCCAGACAGTCTTGGAGTGACGGCGCGACCTAATACAGGGCTGCAACTTCTTAAAAATCTCATGAAAGACTATCCCAACCTCAATATTGTTGTTCAAAGCGCTCATGTCAGAACACTGGTAAGGGTTAGACCTGACATTGATACTCATAAAGGAGGCTTTACAGTCGCAGATAAAAGTCTGACTAGCAAGGAAATGTTAACCAGAGTTGATTGGGCATTACAGGGATTAACTCATACAAAAGACATCAAAGGAATTCATTCGGGATTAGAAGTGAGACCAGAGTGGCTCCAAGTGCTAACTCTAGCATTTCAAGAAGGATTACAAGATAAGGCAATTGCCGACAGAATGTGTGTATCTGAACGTATGGTACGTCATTATTGGAGTAAGCTGCAAGACGCATTAGTAGTTTATCCAGAAGAAGGAAAAAATATCCGAATTCAAACGCAAATGCGAGCCAGAGAAGAAGGGTTGATTGATTAGTTAATTGTTAATTGTTAGTTGTTAGTTGTTAGTTGTTAGTTGTTAGTAAAACAATCAACAATCAACAATCAACAATCAACAATCAACAATCAACAATCAACAATCAACAATCAACAATCAACAATCAACAATCAACAAATGACTCAGCCTGTGATTTGGAAAAGAATCAAAGATGAAATTGCTATTTGGCGTGTAGGTGCATTACCGGGCATTGCAGTGATGGCGCTAGTGATTATCCTGCGTTTAATTGGCTCAATGCAATCCTTAGAGTGGCTGGCTTTTGATAGTTTTCTCAGTCTGCGCCCTGGGGAACCTATAGAAGAACGAATTGTGATTGTGGGGATTAATGAAGATGATATTCGTAGTGTAGGAGCCTATCCAATACCAGATCGAGAAATTGCAATTATGCTAAAGAAATTGCAATCCCTAGAACCGAGGGTTATTGGTATTGATATTTTTAAAGATTTACCTGTTGAGCCAGGTCATAGTGAACTTGTATCCACCTTTAAGGACATCAAAAATTTAATTGGTATTGAAAAAGTATTACCTGAGCAAATTTCTCCACCACCTGCATTGCCCCCAGAAAAAGTTGGATTTGCCGATCAAATTACGGATTTTGACGGCAATTTGAGACGTAGTTTGCTGTTGGTGACCTCAACAGAACAAGGTTATAAGTTATCTTTATCTTTATATTTGGCACAAGCTTATTTAGCTCATGAAGGTATAAGCTTAGAAAACGGAATTCGCGATCGCGCCGCTGTCAGGTTCGGCAATACTGAGCTACCCAGGGTCAAGTCCAACTCAGGGGGATATGTGGGAACAGATGCAGGTGGGGTTCAGGTACTACTCAATTTTCGCAGTGGTCGAGAACGATTTAGAACCATAACTCTGGGTGATATCAAAACAGGGAACTTTGATCCTAACTGGATACGCGATCGCATTGTGATTATTGGGATGGCTGCTCCTAGTGTTAAAGACTTCATCACGACGAGTGCAATTACATCCACCAAACCTACGACAGGACGAGTTTATGGAGTGGAAATTCAAGCTCATGCTGTTAGCCAAATTCTCAGTGCAGTGCTTGACTCTAGACCACTATTAAACACTTGGTCAGACCAGTGGGAATATCTGTGGATCATCGGCTGGGGTATCTTGGGAATTGGTTTGGCTAGGCTGACAAAATATCCGTGCAGAAATTTTTTAGCTGTTGGTATTGCTAGCACTAGCCTCATACTCATGAGTTATTTACTTATATCGTGGGGTTGGTGGGTTCCAGTCACACCAGCAATGCTTGTATTAGTTTTAAATGGTGTAGGACTAACTGCTTTATATCAATATGACCAAGCTTTGCATTCTAAAATTAACGCTCGCCAAGTGCTGATTGAACGCACATTTGAAACAATTCACAATGGACCACTACAAACCCTTGCTAAAATTTTGAAGTGTGTTCGAGAGCAGAATTTGCCCCCGAACGAATTACTACCAGAACTGGAAAAAGAACTTGAAAAACTAAATCATGAGCTACGGGGAGTTTATGAATATTTGCAACAGGAACCTCTCACTCAAGATCATAGTCTCTATTTAGGAAGAGGGATAGAACTTAACGTGCAAGACCCAATTCACGAAGTTCTGTACCAAGTTTATAGCCATACCTTAGAGCGAGACTTTCCCTGCTTTAAAACCCTCCGGGTAAAAGTCCGTTCATTTGACCCAATAGACGATCGCAGCTTGAGTATTGAACAAAAACAAGGACTCTGCCGATTTCTAGAAGAAGCTTTGTGCAATGTTGGCAGACACGCCATAGGAGTTACCCGTCTCGAAGTCACTTACACACAAAAAGAAGGCTGGTATATTCTCAGCATTATCGATGATGGCGTGGGCATCCTCTCATCAAAAGAAGGTCGAGGAACACAGCAGTTTAAAAATTTAGCAAGGCAACTCCAAGGGAAATTTAGGCGATCGCCTGTTTATCCTCATGGCACTCTTTGTGAGTTATCTTGGCCTAGTGTTCAATCCCTTGGTCCGTCACAAATGCGGCCATCAAGAGTTCTCGATATTTTGGCGCAGGACTCCTTTGAAAAGATGAAAAATTTTAAACTGCTTGATGTGCTCTTACCGTCAGAGAAAGGATAAATTTATTTTTGCGAAATCTAAATGACCATTTTTTGAATTCAAAATTCAAAATGCAAAATTCAAAATTTCAGCAAATTTTTTTGAATTGTTTAATTAAGGATACATGCGAATATATTCATTTATGGAAAATGAAAAAAATGTCCGATCGAGACACGTAGTGCGCGAAGCTCTCCGGACAGAAGCTTCTGTCCGGAAGACTTCGCAAGAAATACTGCGTCCTGATCACAAGCCCCTAGATTGCCGCGCAACGCTTGCAACGCTTACGCGATTTATTTTGGTGGTTCTTAATTTTTAATTTTTAATTTTTAATTTTGAATTGAACGTAGGGGTTGACTGACGCAATGACCGAATGAGATTATTTCTTTTATAAATAATAATATTTTAAGTAAAAACAAAGAATAAATGTATTTTTCAGAAATGTAAATGACTGAAATCGGTAATGAATTTAACTCGCTTTAATAATACACTAGTTACAGGAATCCTAAATGATTTGTAAATGCAGAGAAACCAGGTTTCTTTAGTAAACCGGGTTTCTGAAGGATCGTATTTTTACAATTCAAATAGGATTGCTAGATTTAAAATATGGTTTCCATTGCTTTTGGTGTAGAGTAGACGATGACTCAGAAGAAGTGGCTGCAAAAAATTTTTGAGATCAAGGTTTTAATAAGTTGTGCGTTGATCGTCATGTTCTCGTTCACTCAGCCAGCCCTAGCTGCGTATCAGCCACCCAGCGATCTGAAGCCGCCAACTGTCTATACAGACTCATCAGGCGTTAGGGGAGGGGGCAAAATCAGCGGTGGGCGATCGCTCACCCTACTTGCCCCGATTACACACGTTGGGCAAACTACTTTGTCTCACCCAACATTTGCTTGGTTTGTACCTGACGAAAAACCAACGCCGATGGAATTCACTCTGTATGAGTTTGACACCAATGACGATCCCAGCAAGCTAGTTTATAAGCATGAGTTGCAAAGTTTAGCCAGGATCGTGAAGCTATCGTTGCCTATTCAGCTACCAGGGTTAAGCTTGGGTAAAAGATATCTTTGGCAAGTGGAAACCTTGTCTAACCCTAACCATCCATCTCGGAATTTACTTGCTAGGGCAGAAATTGAGGTTGTACAAATGCCACAGACTTTGAAAACTGCACTATCTGACAGCCACCAACACAAACATAAAGCTACTCTCAACGCTCAAGCAGGCATATGGTACGATGCCATCAGCGAAGCTCTTTCCTCCAAGGCAAATGAACAACTGGAAATTGCCACAAATTTGTTAGAAGACCTCAATTTTCTAAAGCCAGTTACCCACTAGGATCAGCGGTGCCCAGTAGTAGGGATGAGCATATTTTTTCCCAGCCGCAATCAGTGATTTTTGAGCCGCACCTAAAGCCTCCGCTTTACCCATTCCGGTATTGCGCCATTCTTCGTAAAATTTTGTGACTAAAGTTACAGTAGCAGCATCATTAATTGACCATAGGGAAGCGAGGGCACTTCTGACACCAGCTTGCAGCGCCACACCAGCTAGACCAAGAGCAGCAAGGTCATCTCCACTGGCAGTGTCGCAAGCCGTAAGTGTCAGTAGTTCTACTGTTTCAGGACCATGGGCAACACTGCGAATGACATTATTTAGGTCAGCGATCGTCAGTTTTTCGTTATTGCCTGTGACAAGGAAGGTACCCTCGGGAACGCTGCCAAATTCACCGTGAGTTGCAATGTGAATTATTGGGTAAACAGTTTGGCGGAGTTCATCTTGCAAGCGATCGCGTGTAAAATCTTCATTCAACAACTGCTTACTTCCGGGAATTTGTGCCTCAACTTGACTGATTTCTTGTCCAACGTTGGTCAAAGCTTCATATATACGACCTTCAACTATGGCATCTTTGGTTAACCCCGCAGCTAGCGCTCGCAAATTATCCCGGTTGACTGTTTGCAGATCTGTCAGGGTCAGACTTGGGGTGGTCGCAATAGCATACTTTTCCACCAAGAATTTCTCACCATCATGGAGTGCTGCCATAGGTACACTGCGGAGAATTCCGTCTTGGATGAAAACTAGAGTTGCGATTTGCGCAGACTCTAAATCATTTATAAAAGGACGAACAATCCAGTTGTACAGCTTCTGTGCTTGTTGAGGATTGTAAATGATGTCACTACGTTTTTCCAGTCCTATCCGAAATTCGTTGATTTCTTGTTTAAGGCTTTGACGATCGAGGTTTATCCATGTAAACCTCTTTTGACCACTAGGAAGACTAGCTATAATTGCGGTCCGGTCTTCTAAAATAATTGAGCTAAAGACAGCCGTGTTTGCACCGACTAAATCAACTCTTTTTTGATTAACTGCTGTAGAGATAGAATCTTTTCCCAGATAATTTTGCAGTTCTGCCACTTTCAGAGTATCTAAGGTGGTAAGTACATAACTCAGATTCTCATTGCTATTTTTGGTTGATGTCTGTGAGTCATCCTCTAAACTTAGCTTGAGTTCAATTAACTCACGGTAGATCGGTTCAATGGTATCGCGCAGGTCAAGCTGCAAGTCTGGATTAGCAATCAGAATATTACTGCGGACTTTTTGTAGCGCCGCAACGGCTTGTTCATAAGCTGCGATCGCCTCAACTGGTCTATTTTGCGCTTTCATTATCCGTCCAGCTTGCCACTCCCACAAATACAGGCTATCTTTAGCATTCAAGTGTTGGATTACAACTGACTGAGCTTGTTGAGTTAATTTGAGGGCTTGCTGATATTCCTGACGACACTCATATATATGACCAAGATTACCTAAAGCAAAGGATAAGGCGCTAAAATCTTGTAATTGGCGAGCAATTGAAACTGCTTGATTTAGTAGCTTTAATGTCAATTCAATGTCTGGCTTCAGAGTTACTACAGCAGACTTTTGGCGCAACCCAGAGGATTTTTCTTGTGCTTCTTTTTGTGGACATTGGGCTAACGGCGAAATTGTATCAACTGGACTAGATTGCACAAAGCGAGCCAATTCTATTGCTGCATAAACTTTTGAGGGCGAATCGCTTAAGCTCTCAAAAAGAGCTAAAGCTCGTTGCAATTTTGCTTGAGCTAAGTTTGATTGGTTGGTGCGATTTGCTGGGGGAATTGAATTGAGCAACTCGCGCATTTCGCCTAGTTTATCGCGACGGATGTGGGCAATATTTATACTTTTATCGAAATATTCTAGAGCTTGGGAATCATAACTTAAAGCTTGTTTTTTCAATAGATTAGCCTCGTCCAAATCGCCCAATTCCTGTGCGGATTTCGCCCGACCATAATTAACCCGAGCAAGGCTAATGTAGGCATTTCCCAAATTGTTTAGAGCCGCAGCGCGATCGACAGAATTATTAATTTGCTCAGCAAGAAAGGCACTCTGTTGTAAATCGGCAATTGCTTGCTTGTCATCACCCTCAATTCGATCAGCCTTCCCTCGGCTGAAAAGATCTGCCGCCTCCAAGGTCAGATCTTTGTAGGTATGGGCAATCAGCAGCGCACTATGAGCAAGAGCGATCGCTTCTCCTGATTGCCCTGAACTGCTGTACGCTTGCTCACAGAAGGTGCGCAAGCGCTGAGCTTGGGGCAAGTTTTGCATTGCATAGGCGATCGCCCGATCCAACCCGATCAGGGATTGAAAGAACGGAACATAACCCAGCCATAAGCTGCTTGCAAGACTACATAGGAATATCAATTTTAACCAGCGATGAACACTGGGTATGCGGTATCTACTTTGCATGTCTAGCGCTTTAGTCCTAGATTTTCGCCTCTTTTGACTACTAGATTTTCCTGGTGATTACTATCACTAAGTAACAACTTTTACTTTATTCTTCTCATTATAAAAATTTGAGGAAAAAATTACACTAAATTGCAAGTCATTTTTTATTTTAATAAATAAAAAATCCGGAAGAAAATCAGATGATCGTGTAAATTTATTGTTAATTTAAATTAAGTGAGATTTTTGGCAAAGAAGTAGTCAGGAGTGTCTCGCAAAAAAAATTTACTCAATAACCGTGCCACTATAGAAAATAGGGCGTTGCTGATTCCATGTATGAAAATGATTTTACGTGCGGACCAAAATCATTGTAGAGACGTAGCACCGCTACGTCTCTACATCCAGATTCATAGCTCTTGAAAGCAACGCCTAAAATAGAGTGCTAAATTCAGCAAGAGGAAGGCAGGCATAAGGCTGTGCAGATAACATTCCTAGGGACGAGTTCCGGTGTACCGACGCGATCGCGTAATGTTTCTAGTGTCGCCCTGAGATTACCTCAACGGGCTGAGATGTGGTTATTCGACTGTGGCGAAGGTACTCAGCATCAAATTATCCGAAGCGACCTGAAAATCAGTCAACTCTCCCGAATTTTTATCACCCATATGCACGGCGACCACATCTTTGGCTTGATGGGTCTGTTGGCTACCTGCGGCTTAGCTGGTAATGTGGAACGCGTTGATATTTATGGTCCACCTGGATTAAATGAATACCTGCAAGCCGCCGGACGTTACTCTCATACACACTTTTCCTACCCCGTTAAAGTTCACGCCATCAGTCCAGGAGTGATTTACGAAGACGATGAATTTACCGTTACCTGTGGTCTTTTGCATCACCGCATTACCGCCTTTGGCTATCGCGTAGCGGAAAAAGACCGACCAGGGCGGTTTGATGTGGAAAAAGCTAAGGCGTTGCAAATTCCTCCTGGTCGCATTTACGGTCAACTTAAACGCGGTGAAACGGTAACCCTCTCCGATGGGCGAGTGATTAATGGTGCAGATCTGTGTGGTCAGACGGAAATTGGACGCAAGATTGCGTATTGTACAGACACACTTTATTGCGATGGTGCGGTGGAATTAGCACAGGATGCAGATGTGTTAATTCACGAAGCAACCTTTGCCCACCAAGATGCGGACATGGCTTTTCAGCGGTTGCATTCCACAACAACAATGGCGGCGCAAACAGCTTTAGTTGCTAGGTCGCATCGCCTAATTATGACTCATTTTAGTCCCCGCTATGCTCCCGGAAATCCCTTGGAATTGAAGGATTTACTTCTTGAAGCCCGTGCGATTTTTCCTAATACGGACATGGCTTATGATTTTCAGGTCTGGGATGTACCCAGGCGGCGAGAAAAGGAGTTAACTACAGTATGAGGGGCAATGGGGCATGGGGCATGCCCTATGCCCCATTGCCCCATTCCCTCTCAGGTGACTTTACGAAATCTTTAATTTTGAAAGAAAATAAAATCAAATATTATCCGTGCTTTTCTTTTTTTTTTAGTAAATAAAAACACAACTGCATAAGTTAAAACCTACATATTCAATGGTTTTATGGTGCTGGCTCCTTACCTGTGTTATACAAGAAACGCTCTATTTTTAAAACTGTTACTTTTAAAGAATATTTACAGCGAGGCTGGTTACTATTTAGCAAGTAATTCTGCTGTTATTCAAATAGAGGTATTTAAATTTTTGCTTTATTTGCCTTGCTATAGCTAACGTTCAGCCACAATATCCAACATAAAATTATGGTTTGTGTAAGTATAGTTATAGGTCTGTTTATATACAAAATTATATGTATTAATCTAAACAATTAAATTATCCATTTACCTAAAATTTACTACCGTACAAGTTATTTTTTTTACTAAAAATTCCAGAAATAAAAAGCATTGTATAAAATGCTTTCTGATTGACTACGAAGCGAAAAGTGCCTGACTAGTAACGATATAGTAAAGATTGATGGATAGGGTTGACTATATCAATCTTGTGACTTTAGCTTGAAATGAAACCGAAGAAATTTTTCACTTCTTTAATGGCAAAAAGCATTCCTAGTTTTGCTGGATGTCGTACTAGTTCTTAGTTCATAATTCGCAAATTGTAGTTATTAATACGTCAATTACGAATTATTTAGTTGAAGAAGGTTTCTCAAAATCTTACAAATTTCGATGTTAGAGGATTTTGATGGTTGCTGACACTAGTCTGGAGCATGGTCTGAAGCAAGGGCAATTGGTTATTGCTTCCCCACCTAGCGTGGTTGACATCAGACAAATATCTACAATTCTGCGTCGCCGACGCTTGCTAATCTTGGGTGTTTCCTGTGCAGTCATGTCGGTTGGAAGCCTTTTGGCTTTAACGACAAAACCGACGTACCAGAGTTCTATGCAGATCCTGGTAAATTCCCATCTTAACGAGGGTGTACAGTCAAATAATGTTCTCTTAGGTACAGACAGCACCTCTGGTAACCTTAATGTTGAAGCTATAGACTACACGAAGCTGATGCTAAGTTCTATGCTGATACAAAAGGCTGTAGATTCGCTTCGTGTTAAGTATCCGGATATCACAGTAGAAGATATCAAAGGTAAGAAGGGTAAACAAAAACCTCTGATTGTGACCAAGGTAGAAGAGGAGACTGGAGGCAATAAGGTTAAAAGTCAAGTAGTTGAGGTTTCCTTTAAGGCTGACGATCCAGTTAAAACACAAAAAGTCCTTCAAGCCTTGGAAAAAGTCTATAATGACTACAAGGTACAGCAACAAAAAGAGCGACTTTCTCAAGGGCTTTCTTTGTTTAACGAGCGACTGCCTAAAATCAAAAATGAGGCGATTCAAGCTGAGAAAAATTTGTCAGAGTTTCGTAAGAAAAATAATTTACTGAATCCGGAGGTACAAGGAAAAATTCTTCTGGAGTCTCTTGCCGAAACTAAAAAACAATTACGACTCACTCGTGCACAAATTCAAGACGTAAAAGCTCGTTACAATTATCTACACAAAGAACTAGCGTCCTCAACTCAGAAGGCACTGATCCCGGCTCGTCTGAGTCAGTCAATGCACTACCAAAAGCTGCTCGATCAAATTCACAATACTGAATTAACTTTAGATAGAGAGCGCCTGCGCTATACAGAAGACTCCCCAGTTGTGAAAACACTGGTGCATCAGCGTCAGAGTCAAATAGCGCTCTTACGGGAAGAAATGGCGCGATCGCAAGGAGATAAAGGAGATAAAGCTGATCGAGGGACACCAAACACTTCGACAACACTCGCTTTCACAAAGAAAGACAGTCTCGTAGATAAGTTCTCCATACCAGTTGAATTCACAGCAGCGGTTTCGGCTCAAGTTCCCTTGAATCTCAGCACAGAAGTGTCCACTCAGCACGCAGGGTTCAATGGAGAAGTGTCCGCCATCATAGAATCAGCACTAAACACACAAGGGCAGATGGCAGGATTTGACCAGAAGCTGGTGTCAGATTTAATTGATGTAGAGACAACTGCCTTAGGACTAAGTGCCAATGAGAAGAGTTTAGTTACCTCAGAACAGCAAATCCGTTCAGAACTCAGCAAATATCAGAACTTAATCGCAGAGTACAAGCGTCTGTTGCCTCTTGTAGAAACTAATCGTAAAGCACTTGAGCAACTTATGGCTGCTCAAAATTCCTTCGGACTCAAGATTGCTGAGGCTGGGTTTGATTGGCAAGTGTTGGAAGAACCCCAAAGGGGAATCTATTTGGGCAGCAGTAGTTTATTATTTTTACTTGGAGGAGTAGTCATTGGACCACTTTTAGGTATTGCCATCGGCTTAATGCGGGAATTGTCGAATGATGTCATCTATTCTCCACAAGATTTACAGAAGCTGACAAACCTCCGATTATTGGGGACAGTACCAATACTGCAGCCTGGTACAAAAAAGAGGCTTTTAAACCTGCCTTTTGGTGGATGGCAAAAGTACGCGGACCAGTCACTAGAAGCTAGATCTGACGACAAGTTGCTCGACATCGACGCCTTTTTGCCTTCTCATGAAACGTTGGATATAGCTTACCAAAACATTCAAATATTGGGCTTTCCCTTAACCTGCAAGTCCTTGATGTTGACTTCAGCACTACCAGGGGAAGGCAAGTCAACCTTAGCGCTGGGACTGGCGGTTAGTGCTGCCCACATGCATCGACGGGTATTACTTATAGATGCTAACTTGCGCAAGCCTAGCCTGCACAAAATTCTGCAACTTTCAAATGACTGGGGACTATCTCTGTTATTGATAGATGAGACAAATACCCACCTTAAAGATTATATCCAGCCCATTCACCCTGCCATTGATGTTTTGACTGCTGGACCTACACCAGAAGATACGGTGAAGCTGCTCAGTTCTGACCGCATGAAAGAACTGCTGAAGTTGTTTGAGCAAACCTATGACCTAGTACTGATAGATACTCCTCCCATTCTAAAGACTGTAGATACAAGACTTATAGCTTCTGTATGTAATGCGATTGCGATTGTGAGTCGCATTGGTCAGGTAACCCGAACTGAACTGACTCAAGCTACAGAAATTTTTAGCAAGAGTCAGTTGAATTTGATTGGGATCATCGCCAATGAAGCGAGCGATCGGGTGTAGCAGGTACAGTACATTTATCAACTTATGTCATCCCCGCTCCACTTGCGATCGGGGAATTTTCGCATTTTATTGCTAGACTGTTGACTGGTTTCACTAGTGTGCGCTATTTTGTAGGCGATCGCTCTAACTACGTTCATCTGGAAGCATGTTTGTGGCTCTCCAACGAGAACTACGGGTACTTTCGTTGTTCCTCTGTATTGACTTTGAAATCTTATCTACGGGAAACTACTGCTAATTAGAGCATGAAATTCCAAATGTTTTTCACCGCGTTATTTTCCCAAATTAAAGGACGCCATTGGTGGCTTGGTGTCTTCTTGTGGATTGCTTTAATTACCCCAGCCCAAGCATCTGTAATTCTACGCGTGGCAATTCAAAAGGGGGTTAATCAGGTAAAAGTCGGCAGTTCCACGACTGCGGTTGTCAAGGATGGTAGCGGTCGTACTTTGGGACAGTTGCCGGGGATGAACTCCTTTTATGCCCAAGCAGTTCCTGGGGGAGTTACTTTGGAGAGTTGGCGATCTGGTTTATTTTGGATTGAGCCAACAGGTAAGGGATTTGTTTATATTAACGATCGCTGGTATCGAGGTAGAACGCTGGTTATCCCTACAGAAAAAGGTATAGCTGCCGTTAACTGGGTTGATTTGGAAGAATATCTCTACAGCGTCATCGGTGGCGAAATGGATACCGCATGGCCCCAAGAAGCCTTGAAAGCCCAAGCGATTACCGCCCGTACCTTTGCCTTGTATGAGCGGCAAAGACAGCGCAATAATCCCATTTACGATCTCGGCGCTAGCCCGGATCATTGGCAAATGTACAAAGGTGTCATCAGTGAATCTCCCAGTACTTACGCCTCAGTAGATGCTACAGCCGGACAGGTACTTACTTACCAAAACAGGATTATTCTCTCTGTTTTCCATAATTGTTCTGGCGGACACACGGAAAACGTGGAGGATGTTTGGGGAAGCACCGAACCATACCTTCGTGGGGTACAAGACTTCGATCAAAATGTCAGCGAGTGCAATTGGGTGAAAACCTTCTCCCCCGCAGAAATTAGTGCCGACGTTTCTGGGGTAGGCAATGTTCAGCAGATGATTACACAGACTTTATCACCCTTTGGCAGTGTGAAAGTCTTGAGAATTGTCGGCGATCGAGGTACGAAGGATCTAAAACTTGAGCAGGTGCGTACTGCGCTCAAGCTGAAGAGTACCCGCTTTACCGTCAGCAAGGCGGCAGATGGCAGTTTCGTGCTTCAAGGGCATGGTTGGGGTCATAGTATAGGCATGAGTCAGTGGGGAGCGTACAATCTGGCTCGGCGGGGATACAATCACCTGCAAATTTTGAATTATTATTTTCAAGGCGTAGCCCTAGCGCCAATTCAGGTGAAATAGTCAAGCGCTTCGCGCGGTTAGTGGTTAGTTGTTAGTTGTTGGTTGTTAGTTGTTAGTTGTCAAAAAATACTACTAACCACTAACCACTAACCACTAACCACTAACAATTCTTATTCCCCACTCCCCCCCTGTAGACGCTTTTGCCATTCAGCATCTATTTGTGCAGAACGTGAAACTTCCTGTTCTAATAAATCAGTTTCGGTGGAGTACACCAAATCTTGATTCCCGATGACTTTTTCTTTTGCAAACTGCTGAGTGTAGGCGATTTTTCGCTGTAAAGAAGTATCCGCGCTTGCAATGTGCCTTGCTCGTCCAAGGCGATCGCGGTTGCGTGTAGCAATTTTTTTATTGCGCGACTTCATCCAGAAATAGCGCACTAATGGTACGCCTAAGAAACCTGTTCCATAAACCAGCAGCAGCCAGTAAATCCCTTGCACAAAAGCAACCAGTCCACCCACCTGAGTAGCTACCGTACCGTTTCGCAGCAAATTTCCCAGCACTAGGGCACCGACAAAATTGACTACACCCAACCCAGCACTCAGCAGTATTTGTTCTGAACTCGCTGCACTAAAACGCCAAGGCAATTCTTCTAGATACTCTGATATTGACTGACGACGTTTGGAAGCTGCACTGACTTGCAACTCTGGGAAGTAATATATAATCTGCCCCTCAGGACTTACCGCTGGTTGCCCATTAAAGCGAGTGAGAACGGGCAGCATATAATCTTCGTACTCTTTTGCATATCCTTCCCCGATCCGATCGAGATAGGGAGCAATTTGTTCGGCTACCACTGCACCACGGTGATTACGAATCACGGTAGCAATTTCTTGCCAGCGGCGTTCTTCTAAGTTGGCGTTAGGATTGCCATCGCCAAACAAAAACGAAAACACAGCTTCAAATAAATTCAGATCGCTTTTCTCCCGCCGCCTTTCACGCTGGCGGGTGTCATAATTTGGGCTAAGATACCAAAATAAATCAGGGAAATAGAAGAAGCCTATACCACCGCCAGAATGGCTACTCCGATCGCCATCACCGCTGTCACGATCTGAGTTAGCAGCGGTGACGATCGTGATGATGGTGATAGTTATGAGAGCGATGGAAACAATTAAGAAAATGCCAAAGGAAATCCGAATTAGGTAAAACAGAACGCCCCAGACCTTTTTCCACCATTCCTGCAACCGTAGCTGCAAATATTTATTACGTAAAATTGCCTGGGTGTTCTTAGGGAATAGATAAACAATATCACCAGTATCAGTCACCTGTAAATGTCCGCCTGCCTCCGAAGCGAGGGCTAGTAACCCTTGATTTGCCTCGGCGACATTCAATCCTGCTTGGGTTGCCACATCGCCAACGGTGACGTGATAGCCCAATTGTTCTACAGCTTTTAAAATAGTGGGATTTGGAGCCATTGCTCTGGCCTCCTGTTGAAAATAACTCTTCCTTCTCAAGTATAAAGTTTGATTTTCAGTAACTTGCCAGAAGATTATTTTGGTACTTTTGTACTATCATAAGATTTAACTAGTACATCCGGCGCGAAAATAAAGCAACCATTCAAGATCTGCGAAAAGGTGATGATGTGAGCTTTTTGAATTTTTAATTTTTAATTCCAAGAGAGCGGTATTAGGGAATTAAGCCTCGCATAATTGAGTATTATTAATCCTGACCTAGTATTCCAGCTTAATTTCACGTTAGAATTAGTTGCCACGGCTTGGTTAAGTAGCAAATTTTCTGCCTATATAATTTTCTGCCTAGATATGGTTCAGTACACTCTTACTCAAAGCCCAGAAATCATCCTCACCGTTCCTGGCAAAGATTCAGCCAAAGCCCGTGAGAAAGCAATGGATCAACTGATGAAATTGATGGAACTCGGTGAGTTACCCACGGAACTGGAAGAGGGATTTGGTCCCCAGCAATTAATAGAAGTCAAAGAAACATCAATCGATACTACTAACGGTGAGGACGCTATTACACAAGCAGTCCAAATTCTGAGCAACCTAGCTTCACTCAAGCTGAAGGTTCAGGAGTCACGCGCTGAAGCATTGGAAATTCGCCAGGCAGTTGACGTTCTCTTCTCAGATAATTCTGTGGCTGAGGAGGAAATTACTCGCCTCAAGGAAGGTTTTAAAGTTCTCAAAAATTTTGCTCAAGCTAATCTGCGTTACCAGGAAGCTCGCTCAAAAGCAGAACACGCTAGACAAGTCTTAGATGAGGCTCTTAAATCTCCTGATTCATGAATTTTATTGGTAATGGGTAATGGGTAATTGGTAATTGTCTTGTTTTACTCTTACCAATTACCCATTTTTTACGTCGGTTAATTCTTCTCCCGGAAGAGGAGTTTGACGCATAGTTTATCTGAAATAAAAGGGGCAGGGTTTTTTCCCTGTCCCTTACTTACTGGGGCGCTAGGATTCGAACCTAGGGATGGCGGGACCAAAACCCGCTGCCTTACCACTTGGCTACGCCCCAACGTTTTAGACTCTATATAATGTAGCAAGGAAGGAAGGGTAATGTCAAGTGTTTTGAAAACTAATTTAGGGCAAATTTCCGAAATTCAGTTTTCCAGGGGGAATAGGGAAGCGATCGCGCCTAATGTACGGGTTAGCTTGCTCTCACAGCAATATTTTCTTGAACAGTTAAATATCCAATTACTTTTTATCTAATGGCCTACTCCAGCATCGACAAATAGACTCTAATTCATCAAGTATAGAGAATACCCCTTTAACATAATCCTCCCCGGTCCATTTCATTGCTCGTTCCAAACCACGTTCTATGAGCTTTTGGCGCTGATTTCGGTCATCCCAGAGCAACTTAATAGCTGATGCAATGTGTTCGGGATCCTTGGGATCAACTAGTAAAGCCGCGTCTCCCAGTTGTTCTTCGGCACCCGTAACTTTGGAGGCTACCACAGGACATCCCAGGGCAAAAGCTTCTAGAGGTGGTAGATTATCAGGTCCAAAGAATGTCACAAAGGTAAGTGCAAATGCATGACGATAGAGAGATACTAAATCTTCTTGAGGCACAAATCCCAAAAAGTATACTTGTTCAGATAGATCGAGTTCATCTGCCAACTGCTTAATGTATTGCTGATTTCCCCGATCGGAGCCTGAGAAGACAACTGGAAATACCAGATTATATTTATCTCGTAAAAATTTAATTGCTAATAGTAGATTGGCATGATTCTTGTGTGCCCAGAATTGAGCCGGGTAAAATAAATACCGCTCGGGAATATTATATTTTTCAAAGATGACTTTGTTTGAACCCGAAGAAGCATTTAAAGTAAAATTTAGTGTAGGAAAAGGTAGAATCTTAATTCGCTCAGGTGGTATTTGGTAAAATCGTTCAACTTCAGTCTTACCTGCAGATGTTCCGACCAAAATAAATGTAGATCTTTGCAACAAAGTTGAATAGAAGTTTTCCCGTCCGTTCCACTCTCCCTCTGAACTCACCTCTGGAAAATGGGGTTGAAGTCGATGCTGTAAATCCCAAACTGTAGTAATGTATGGAACTTCCATCGTTAAATAATATGGTCCCAAAGACCATATAGCTTGAATATTTTTGTTTTCGAGCATCTGCATCAGAAATTCTTCATACCCCGATCGGAGTCTCAACTTGCTTCCAGGGCGCTGTAACCTGTTAATCATCGCCTTGGTAGTCCGGCGAAGCTTAGATTTTATTCGCTCTATAAAGTTTCTATAAAGAGATATGAACTCAATATGCTCAAATGATGATATCTCCGGAGGAATTTCTTTTTCCCTACTAACCAATACAAAGGTATGACCACTCTGTGCTCCAAACTTTAGTAGGGATTGAAAAATTTCCGCTTCAAATGTAAAACCACCACCAATCTCTGGTGGGTGATTTCCTAAAAATATAGCAACTTTCATTTAGCATCCCATCATATAATAGTAATACGCCATCTGTCAAACTTCGTAGTTTGACCTACTCCTACCTTGTTTTTTAAATTTATTCACTTGCTATTAAAAGGCAATAAAGTAAGTACCACCGCAGTTTCTTCCGTCCGGAAACCGGACATGATATCTGCTCTCTGAAATTGCTTCACCAGCTGACCTTCAGAAAAAATCCAGACCATATCTATCGAAGCACTCATAATGGTACTTCTCATTGCCATCCTATAGTGCCTCCTTGTTTGTTATTGAACAATTTTGGCTTGCTCTGGACTAATACCCATAAACCGGGTTTTGTCCTGCTCCCCAACATAGGGACCTTGTTTTACCTCAATCATCTCGATTTCTTCTAGCACTTCAAATCCATGACCACCTGTGACGAGGAGAACCACATCTCCAGCTTCTAGAATGTGGCTTTCTAAATACTCTTGCTGCTGATTGTAAAAATCAACCCGCAATTTGCCCTTTTTGATAAACAGCACTTCCTGGGTGTATTGCACTTCGCGGAGTACAGGATTGTGAACGTGGGGTTGAATGACTTTCCCCACTGGATGTTGCATATATGCTAATTGCTGGGAAAGTTCGTTAGGAGTGAAAAAGTGAATTCCCGGCTTGTTAAAATGATTTGAGACAATCAAAGCTAAAAGTTGATTATGGTAGGTAATTTGTTGAATCACTGTATTTGCACCTTACGAGCAGGTTTAATTGGGTCATTCATACATTTCATTTAACTTTAGACTTAGACTATACTCAAGGCAGTTATTATACAATTTACTATAATTTTCACATTCACTAACCATTGTAATGATTTTTTGAATTCGTATAAAGAGGCAGATAAGAATTGCAGATGATATTTTTTTAGGGATTTTTATATAAATTTTGCTATCTTGGTTATTTAGATCAAAGTAAATCACTCAAAATAAAATATTTGCCCAGAGGAAAAAATTTTTTTTCCGTATACCAAATTCATGAAAAATTCATGGCAAACAACACATTTAGTGTTACGGTCAACTGTTTTCTCAATTTTAGATTTGGGAAAAATTACCCTGATTTTCCAGAATACAATTCCATGACTTCATAGGAAGCGTACTGCTTCTATGTGAAGAAGCAACAAACAACACGGTTCGTTCCTGAGACGACAAATCCTTCAGCACCCAAAACTCTTCAAGGGCTGGGGGATGTTTTGTTGTAGATGCATAGCAGTGCCGGTCGTCAGATATCGCTTGACGCAAGCGAGTATATTTTTGACGCAAGCGATCGCACACCTCACCATCTTCTCATGCGAGCGATCGCTTTTGAGCAAAATTTTCCAAAAAAAAGTTGGTAGTTTAAGTCCGGTTTTGACTCAACAAGAGCCAGCGCTATTGTTGATCGAGAGAGCAAATGCCATCGTTGCTCTCCGAGTAAAATGGGTAAAATGGGGATGGTAAACAGAGGCAATTTGTGAGGTGCATCAGACTTGGGCGACAAAGTAGACTCCCCAGGTATTAAATGCTGGAGGATGACGACTCATCCATTCTGCACAATCAAGAATCTTCAACCCAGACTCAGCGAGGAAGAGAGTGATCTCAGGCTTAAATAAATAGCGCATCCGATGAGTTTCTCGAAGTTCTGCAACAGCACTGCTGCTTTGATCTTTAATAAAGACCTGGTAGTTAACATCTACTAAATTTTCATTAGGGTACATCACAGGTTCAGCAATGCGAGTCACCTCGATCGCCTCATCTGACAAACGTTTAACTCTAACCGTAGGGCGATCGCTCAACACTGCAGGTCCGTACCAGATATCAAATATCAAAATCCCACCTGGTTTCAAATGCTCTTTGATATTGGCAAAAGCCGCCTGTAAATCCTCATTCGTTGTCTGGTAGCTGATCACATGAAACAGGGATAGAACAACATCAAAAGTCTGACTTAGCTTGAAATCGCGGATATCTCCTTGGGTAAATTTCAGTTTAGAGGCTAAATCTGGTGGAAGATGGAGGAGGCGATCGCCAGCGCGATCCAACATCTCCTGGCTGAAATCCACCCCTTGAATTTGGTAACCTTCCTTTGCTAGCAGAACTGCGTGAGTACCTGTACCGCAACCTAAGTCTAGGATATCTCGCGCATCTGGTGCATAAGTCTGAATTAAGCGATGAACAAACTGAGCTTCTTTAGGGTAATCTTTGTCGCGATAGAGGAGATCGTAGTAATGGGCATAGTTGTCAAAAACCTTCATAATATTCCTGACCCAAGTTTTAGGTACAATCCGTGCTTAATAATTCTCTTCAACCGAAAATATCCCTAACTGCCAGCGCCACCCGTTCAATTTGTTCATCCTTCAGTGCCATCCCGCTGGGAATATAGAAACCCCGACGAGCGATGTTTTCCGCTACCGGGAAAGATTGTCCCTCAAACAATCCCATTTTTCTGAACACAGGTTGCTCATGCATACACCAAAAGAAAGGACGAGTCCCAATCTTGTACTCTCGCAAACGCTGCATTGCGAATTCAGCTGCAAACGGTACTTCATCTTTCAGGACTAGACCATATACCCAGTAGATATTGTGGGCATATTCAGTTTGCGGCAAGGGTAACAGTATACCTGGGATATCTGCAAGTAATTCTGTGTACAGTTGTCCTATGCGTCGCTTACGTGCTACAAACTCATCCAAGCGCTCTAACTGAGCAACCCCAATCGCTGCTTGCACATTACTCATCCGCATATTCCAACCCAACTCTTCATGCACAAACCTTTTCTGAGGTTGGAAGCACAAATTCCGCAGCGATTTACACCTTTGCGCTAAGTGTTCATCGTCTGTAAGCAGCATTCCCCCTTCACCTGTAGTGATGTGTTTGTTGGGGTAGAAGCTGAAAGTGCTAATGTCACCGAAGCTGCCACAGGAACGACCTTTGTAGGTTTGACCGTGCATTTCGGCTGCATCTTCAATGATTTGCAGCCCATATTTTTCAGCCAAAGCTAGCACTGGCTCCATATTTACAGGTAACCCATAAATATGAACGACCATGATTGCTTTTGTTCGAGGTGTAATTTTGTCTTCAATCTGGCTAACAACCATATTCCAGGTGTAGGGATCGCAATCCACCACAACTGGAACAGCACCTGCACGGACGATCGCCGCAGCGCAGGAGATGATCGTGAAAGTAGGTAGAATGACTTCATCGCCAAAGCTAATTTTCAATGCTGCAACTGCAGCATCAAGAGCGACAGAACCATTGCTGACAGCTATACCATATTTACGTCCAACGCGGGCAGCAAATTGCTGTTCAAGTTGTTCAACGAATGGTCCTTCCGAAGAAATCCAGCCCGTGTCAATGCACTGGTTTAAATATTTCTTCTCGTTACCATTAAGGAGCGGTTCATTAACAGGAATAGGTATCATTTAACCTTGTTTAACTTCAACGATCAGGTTTAGCAGCCCTTTATGTCAAGGTGTGGTCACCTAAATACTACCTTCGACAGCCATAGTAAGATCTTATACTAGTATTTTTACTGCTTACATGTGGATAATAAGGAGTCATACTGGGTAAAATTGAAAACATATAAAATGCTGCCATCAGTAGCATTGAATATATTTATGCTAGATTTTTCGGCAGCAATTTTAATTGCAAGGTAGTTATCCTGAGATGATTGTGTCATAATTTTTTGGTAATTCGGCATCGATTCCGAATATTTTCATAAGAAAGTGTACTGCTCAAATTCATTTATTTCACACAAATGCTCTAAAACATTTGTATAGTGCAGCATTGAGCAACATCAAAATTTCCGAAACGCTCTGGATATAATGTAAAGAGCTTATAAAGTTTTGATTGCTTTAGAATATGGTATCTTTCTATCTGATATATTATTTTTTTTACGTCTGCATTTTTTAATACACTGGCAAACGCTGCATTCCAACAAGCTTTGATGAGCATATATACGTTAGCTGATATCTTGCAGCATTCTCAACAAGACCTGAGAAACTGGGTCACGCCCCTTCGGGGAAGTCAAAAGTCGTCAAAAGTCAAAAGTAAGAACCGCACCAGTCGCTTCGCGACGGTCACCTGTACCCCTAAGAGCGCAATTGAAAATTATTTCTTAAATTTTGAATGAGCGAATGAGCGAATTCAAAAAATGGTCACTAGAGCGCGCAACGATTATGCTGGGTGGGGTTTTATTATTATGGGTGATGCGACGGAGACGATCTGATAAATTCAATTGAGAATAGCTATATTTGTTTGATTTTGAGAACAAAAAATAGGGGGAAGAATTAAATTTTCTTCCCCCTGTCTGTTATTTTGGCTGTTGTCTGATTTGCTACCGTCCTTGAGTCTTTTGCGGAGCATCTGCTGTTGTTTTTTGAGTTGTCGCTTTCTCGCAGAACCGCCTCTGCCTTTATCGTTCCTGCCTTCTCGGCGCGGAGATTCCCATCTTTTCAGTCGCATAACGATCGCTCATCCTTTTCCAATATTATAGTTCACAATTATCTCATCGTCAAATCATCATGGTAAAGGTAGACATGATTTCTGACAATAACGATTATTGATTTTGTGCAGCCTTAACTGTTTACTAATGCAGCATCCCACCCCCTCAAGTCTGAATTATTCTCATTTTTGCGGATAAAAAGGCTTTGACTCTGTTGATGGTATCTCCAGCTTAACGTCTGATTTATGATGCTAGATAGCTTTTTGAATTCAATCTCTATTTTAGATATGGACTAACCTTTTCCCAAACTGCGTCTGCCGTTATCCCTGTACTAGATTGAACAACAGTAAAAAAAGAATTGTCTACATTATTATTAAAGCTTTGTTCTGTATTCCAATTTAAAAAATCATCTCGATACCAAATAGACTTATCAACCGAATATATTGCATCTTCTACTTGAACATGATATTTTTCAAATAGATTCATTGACTCCAAAAATGTATAATAAAGAGAGTATTCTGTCCAAGGCAAACGTAGTAGTAAATACATTCTCCAGTCAGCGTACTTTCGCATTATGTTTTTTGACATAAGCCTTAATAAAAACAGTTTTAAGTCCTGCTTATTCAATGAAATATCCACTGTATGAAATAGATGCGATAAATATTCATGTAACTTGAGCATAGCTGGTTTACTGAGTACTGTAGGTGTTACGTTATGCAGCACCCCTAAACGTGAGGGTTTTAAAACTAAAACGCGTTCAGCCCATTTATACCAATCTGGCCACACGTCTTTCTCAGTTATTTGACAAACTGCTCGTCCTTCTTTAACTAAATCTGAAAAATAGACTGACTTAGTACATATCACATCAGCATCAAGAGTCAAATAATAATTTGTTTCTATTTTTTCCGCAATGGCTATTTTAACTAATTGCTGCTTATACCATCCTGAAGTTTTTCGGAAAAGTTTAAATTCAGGAATAAGACTTGACTCTGCAACTACTTGATAATTATCATCTTGAACCCACGAATTAATTTTTTCAAATTCCTTGTCAGTGGTCACAATCCAGCAAATTCTTATTGCTTTGCAATTAAGTTTTAATGATTTATCCAAGATTTGGAATCTTTCATAGTCTCTAATCGTAAGTGGAAGTACAGCATCCAGTTTCTCAAGGGTCATTTGCAAATTCCTTTCTCATCCAAATCTTCAACGAAACCGTAAGTTGAATTGTTTTAAAATTCTAATTTTGCCAGTCCGCTACCGACATTCCCTAAGATCGCGTCCGCTTAATTACTTATAAATAAAAAATAGGTTCTACGTTGCCTTATTATATAGCGCTTTTCGTTTCAATGAGGTACAGTCTTTGTCTTGTGGGATGGGCATAAGCGCCCGTCCATCGAAAGGGCGGGCTGGAAGCCCAACGCCAGTCACCTACGGCGGGAAACCCGCCGGAGAGTGCTGGCTCCCCCACAAGATATGTACCTTACCAATAAGGGAACCGCTATAAGTGTTCACCCGGACATGATATTACGCATTTACAGAAATAGTAGGGGCGCGGAAACCGCTTCTGGTCAATGTGGTCAATTCTGTTTGAGAGCGCCAGTCTCATAGGACTGGCTCCCCTACTTACAAGTATTATAAGCGTTCATCCAGACCTGATATAAAAAGTTGCTGGTAAAAAATTAGGGTTATATCTGATACATCAGGAACCCTAATTTGATTAAGACTTTTAGAAGTGGGCAGGAGGAGAATCGAACTCCTATGACCGCAAGGTCGCCACATTTTGAGTGTGGTGCGTCTACCAATTTCGCCACCCGCCCTTGGGTGTATTTTCACTATTATACACTATTTTAGGATTTTGCAACAAGTTTTCATATTCTTTGCTGCTTGCCCACCGGTCAATTTCTCTGGCGCGGAGAACTGGTACTGGATGAGTCAATTGGGCTGTCTGGGCTGCCTTGACCATTTCACCTAGTTCTGTTTTGCTAATATCATCGTAAGCGCGAGCTTGGGCAATAAAGGCATCTAAGTTAAGTTGTGGGGCTAAAGTGGGTGAACCACCCGCCAGCTTCATCAATACTGACATCACAACTTTGGGGTTTTGGGTTGCCAATAATGCGGCGCGATCGCACGTAAACTCAGCACAGCGTACCCACTCTAAAAGTTGTGCTTGTATTGCTTGGGCAAGAATTGCTCCGACATTGGGAACAGTAGCCGCCGCTAATATCAATAAATTAACCGGAGTCAGGTAAACGCTGTGGTCGCACTTGAGGTGTCCCAACTCATGAGCAATCACCGCCTGATTTTCCTCTGGTGTGAGCATATCAATCAGGGAAGTGTGCAGCACAATAAAAGGCTGCTTACCTCGCATGGCAAAAGTGTAAGCATTAGGAGCTGGATGCTGCCTAACATACAGCTGTGGTGGCTCCAGATCCATGATTTTGCAAGCTTCTAACAACAACTCATGCAGTTTTGGTAGTTGTTTTTCACTTACCAGAACGCTAGATGCAATGTTTTCTACATAGAAAACCTGCTCTGCCACTGGTCCCAACAGATTTCGCACAATCATGTCTATACCAGGGATTTGCTTGAGCGCTGTGGTTGCTTCTAGGTCTAGCGGATGACGAAAAGAGTCGGCTTTGAGACCAATCAGCGGAGTTTTGAACAAGGACATGGCGAAGCAAGCTGGAAAAACGTTAGTTATTTTGGAGGGCTGACGATCGCCAGCCCCACAAACTTAGTATAACGACAAGGAAGGAAAATTAAATCGAAATCGATTGTTCAGGATGAGTGGTATTTGGGACAAAGGCTGTCTCTACAGTTTTTGAAGACAAACGCTGGATTTTAGCTCCCAACTGCTGCAGCTTCTCATCGAGTCGATCGTAGCCGCGATCGAGGTGACGCACTCCTTGAATTGTGGTTTGTCCGGATGCTGCTAGTCCTGCCAGAACTAACGCTGCTGCTGCCCTTAAGTCCGTAGCTAGTACAGGTGCACCTGATAACAGTGGTACTCCCCTCACAAAGGCTGTGTTACCTTTAACACGAATGTCTGCTCCTAAACGATTCAACTCCGAGGCGTGACGCAAGCGATTTTCAAATACAGATTCGTTAATCAGGCTGTCACCCTCAGCTAAACTTAGTAAAGCCATGAACGGCGCTTGCATATCCGTGGGAAAACCAGGATAAGGCAGGGTTTCTATATCCGTTGCCCTGAAGGAAGACGCACTCATTACGTGCAAGCAGTCAGGAGAATCTTCAATCACAGGAACTCCAATGTCTCGCAGCTTAGCAATTATCGGCAACAGATGCTCTGGCACCACTGGCGAGAGGGTAAATTCTGAGCGAGTAATTGCTCCTGCCACTAAAAATGTCCCTGCCTCAATGCGATCGGGAATAATGGTGTAGTCGGTAGAGTGCAACTTAGGGACGCCATTAATTGTAATCGTACTAGTGCCAGCACCTTTAATATTAGCTCCCATTGCTATACAGAAGTTTGCCAGATCTACTACCTCCGGTTCGCGGGCGGCGTTTTCGATGATGGTTTCGCCCTCTGCGAGGGTAGCGGCCATCATCAAGTTTTCCGTCGCTCCCACACTGGCAATATCCAGGTAAATCTTCGCACCTTTTAACCTGCGGCTACGACTCGGAACATATGCATTACAAATGCCATGCTCAATCTGTACCTCTGCTCCCATCGCCTGCAGTCCTCGGACATGCAAGTCAACTGGTCTTGCGCCAATAGCACAACCGCCTGGTAATGGCATTTGTGCCACTCCTAATCGTGCTAAAATTGCGCCGATCGCAAAAAAACTTGCTCTTAGCTGAGTAACCAGTTCGTAAGGAGCTTTTGATGTCTTAATTTCACTGGCATTGATGTCTAAAATGTCACCGTCTTGCTGCAATTGAACACCTAATGCCGACAAAATCTGACTCATCAGCTTTACGTCCGCCAATGATGGTACATTGCGGATGCGACAGTCACCTGAACATAGCAAGGCTCCAGCCATAATCACCAGTGCTGAATTTTTCGCCCCGCTAATTTTCACATGACCGCGCAAAGGATGCCCACCCCATATTTGCAGGACTGAGGAGTCTGCTGTAGATGAAGAATTGGCATCTGGTAAGCTGCTAGAAGAATTAATAAGCCTACCTCCAAAATAAACGAGTAATTTTATAGGGTTAAAGTTGGTTCTGATTCTACCTGAAAAATCCCATTTTTCAACATTAATATTGCACTACATCTGTAATTGATAAATTTACTTGGGCTTCGACGGGAAGACAGGAGAACAAACGAAACCTACCCTACCAGTCCTAGAAAATTTCTAGGAAGATTTGTACTATAGCGCCTGTATGCGGGAAAATCAATCATCAGTGGGAAAAACATAAATTTATCCAATATTGTGGGGTGGGCATCCTGCCCGCCCAGTTCCTAGGACGCAAAGGATGCCCATCCCACAAGAAATAGTTGGATATTTTTTTACTTGGAAATCCCTTACACTGCCCCTACTTGTATTCCCTGATGCTCTCTGCCCTCCTTCCAATCATTTCTTGACAAAAGTAGATAGCTAAGTAATAATGGGAAAGCGCTGATAAATGAAGAGGCAAGCGGAACTGGCGGAATTGGCAGACGCGCTAGATTCAGGTTCTAGTGCCGCAAGGCTTCCGGGTTCAAGTCCCGGGTTCCGCATCTGAATTATGAATTATAAATTATGAAAATTTTTATAATTCATAGTTCATCATTCATAATTTTTGATGTTGACAAGTCTACAGAATCCCTTAGTAAAGCAAATTCGCAAACTACACTCCTCTAAGGAGAGACACAAGCAGCAGTTATTTTTACTAGAAGGGACACATTTGTTGGAGGAAGCTTGTGCGGTGAAATACCCGCTAGTGAATGTATGTTGTACTCCAGAATGGCAAACAGCCCATCCTGAACTATGGCAGAAAGCTGTGGTTCAATGTGAACGGGTAGAAATCGTGAGTGGAGAGGTGTTAAATGCGATCGCCACCACAGTGCAACCAGATGGCGTAGTCGCAACGGCAAAACGAGGCGATCGCGGACTAGAAGTACCTTTTACTGGTTTAGTGCTGGCTTTGGAAACACTGCAAGACCCAGGTAATCTTGGTACAATAATTCGGACTGCTGCAGCTGCTGGAGCATCTGGATTATGGCTGAGTGCAGATAGTGCAGATTTAGACAACCCGAAAGTTTTACGTGCAAGTGCCGGACAGTGGTTCCGGCTAGCAATGGCGGTGAGTCCTGATTTAAAAACCACGGTGCAAACAGCGAAACAGGCAGGAATGCAAGTAGTGGCTACTTCGCCCAGTGCAACTTTAACTTATTGGCAGGCAGACTGGAGCAAATCAAGTTTAATTTTGCTAGGCAATGAAGGTGCTGGTTTATCAGCCCAGTTAGCAGCAATGGCAGATTTGCATCTGAAAATTCCCCTTAGTCCTGGCGTGGAGTCTTTGAATGTGGCGATCGCCGCCGCTTTAATGTTGTACGAAGCCCAACGGCAAAAATGGGGAATGGGGAATGGGGAATGGGGAGTGGGGAATGGGGAGTAGGGAATGGGGAATGGGGAGTAGGGGAGATAACATCTTTCTCATCCCCCTCATCCCCCTCATCCTCCTCATCCTCCTCATCCCCCTCATCCTCCTCATCCCCCCACTCCCCACTCACTACTCCCCACTCCCCTTGTCAAAATATTGCTCAATATCAGTAACTGCTTCCTCAAAAGCTTCCAGATCAATTGCTGGTAGATTTGTAGCTACTATGTCATCACTAACACTACCAGTATCTAATTCTGGCATTCCTTGCTGTTGATTTTCTTCTAAGAGCAACATACCCTCCAGCTGATTAAGAGATTGAAGAAAATCTTTAGCGGCACCGTAGCGCTGTTCTGACTGATTTTGCTCCATGTTCCGTTTCAATCCCTCATAGATATTAAGACAACCTCATCTACGCCCCATAAAGTAAGACCTTTACAGGGTGGTCGAGTACTATACACAAGTTCCTTACTAAAATTGTATTTTATGCGAATAAGAACCGCCATCAAAGAACCGTTACTCTTTCTGTGTCCCACGGCAAACGCTATTTAAATATTTACCTACCGTTGTCCCTTGCGTACCATCTTCAATCCATACAGGTACAATTCAGTAACAGCATAGACACGAGGGGGAGGATCTTGAGGACGGGAACGTTCTGTGAAAATACCAGCATCGACCATATCCTTGATGATTCGTGCTAATTCGCTATCCGTCACATTCCATATTTCAGCTAACCTATTAGCATCAATAGGAGAACGCTCACCTTGTAGTCTATTGAGATATTCTTCCAGTTCAGGGTATTCGTTACGTACCTCATCCACCCGTTGCTCAGAAACATATGGAAAAGCATCAATTAATGCCTTGGGACGCAGAATGATCTCAGGGCTGTATTCTATAGAGAAATCTTTCTCAACTTTGACTGCCTCTTTTAAAAGCAATATCAAGCTGCGCGGGAAACAGTTTTTTTGACCGTCAGCAATACGGGTACGAACCCAGTTATAAGTGTAAGCTTTTTTCGTCCGACCCATCCTTTCACCCCATAAAGGATACAGGCTTCTACGCAATTGCTCCAGTTCAATCGTATTAAGTCGGGCGACTGTCACCCCTAACTGCCGTTCTAGAGATCTGCTTAGGGCATTAGAACTGTTTAGCGCTTGGCGTAACACAAGTCTCCACAGGTCAGCCTCCTCCCAACGTAGTGGCACAAACCGTCCTATATAATGTCCTTTATTGGTAAAGTTGAGTTGCTCCCAAATATCTTCTCGTAAAAATATTTTAGGCAAAATACGTTTCAGACCTGAACCGCTTTCCAACCACCAGGCAAGAAGCGCTTCCAGTGCCCGTCTTCGACGAGCATAATCTTGTTGACCAGAGCCAAAACCAGCATCTAGCTCATCGTAAAGCAGCCATACGCGCATGTTATTTGCTTGCAACCATTTGTCAACAGCACGTAGTTCATCAATAGCTTGCGGACCAGCTTGTGGAGATTGAGTACGCTCTACCAACCACGAAACGATTGAAGCATGTGTTGGGTGGTCTTGGGCGCTTAACGCCACTAATTGCTCATCTAAATCATGGAGCGATCGCAACTCTGGCTGAGCATGGCAAAGTTGCAATAGTGCATAATTTAGCCAGAAGGTAGCCCAGCTATCCTCACCTATCTGTTGTTCATAGCTAGCTAAATCTCTACTTTCTAGGATTGGTCCTAAAAGTCTCGGCTCACCATGTCCGGGAATAAAATACACGTTACTTAAATCCACATCAGACTGAGCCAAATCCTTAGCTTGTTCAGGCTGCTCTACAAATAGCCTGAACAACAAGCTTTTACCAGTTCCCTTAGCTCCCCTAATTAGCCAAGTTCGATTGTTTAGAAATTGCGGAAAATCCTCAGTACGTTGAAATATGTTTGGGATATCGTCTGCTTTTAGATCCTGTGCCCTTGCCGCCTCAAAACTTAACTCATGTAAAATTGTTTTAGGGTTTTCGACAATTGTAGCTGCTACGTTAGATTTAATATCTGGCAAGCTAGCATCAATTGCATCAGCAACTGGCAGATAATCGTTCAGCAAACTTTGGGGAACATCATTAACAAGACTGGACAAAGTTGTAATGTTCGGATTATAGAGTACTTCATAGTAAAGTTCATTTACAGTTGTGCCACTAGGCAAATCCCAGTTTTCCTCGATCCACTTCTCGACTCTGGTTATCCAAGTTTGGCGCTGCTCAGATGCAACTGGTGGCATAGGTGTCAGCAAAAAGCGAAGATCGGGCTTTCCCTGATAATCGCGTTGTTTAGCAACAGCCTGTACAACCCAACGTAGCCCTTCAAAGCTTTGGTCATTGGGTGAAAAGCAAATCATGGCAGTATCAGCTAGATCGAACAATGCAATTGCATTTGTATCATTAAAACCAGGACGTGCATCAATCAAAATCACATCTGGATTTAGCTGCTTTTTAATATCTTCCATCAATTGGCTAATCGGATTGATTGCGCCTTTATAAAAATGTTGCAAAGCTCGCCGATCAAGCTCAGCCAACCGATGAATATAATTTTCGTTATATTCTCCCACTGGCACTAAAAAAAGTTCGCCGCGAGTAGGTAAGTTTACTTGACAAATACAGTTTTCAATGCTGGGAATATTTTGATCGGGATTTAGATAGCGTTGGTATAGGTAATCAACTACACCATATTGTTCTCTATTGAAATTTTCCGCATCCGACCGAAACAAGATTGAAATTCCAGGAGCTTCGAGGTCGAAATCTACCATCACCACCCGACGATTACGGGTTGCTAGTATACCTGCTACCAACCCTAAGGCAGTAGAGCGACCTACACCTCCCTTGAAAGAGTAAAAAGTAACAACTAACGGACGCTTAGGACTGTCTTCATCAAGTTGAACTGGATGGTCAGGTTCCGGAGCCATTAAAATATCTGACCAAAGAGGTAGCTGTATGTGTTCAGGAGCCTGTTCATCCGCTTCTTGTGAGGTCAACAAATCATAGCCTGCAATTGGGTATTGACCAAGATTAATATGGATACCTTCTAGAAGCTGATCAATCTTTTTTTCACGCTCATCAATCGGATTCCCCTCAAACAAACTCGTAATGACTCGAATTTCTAGCCATCCCAATGTGGTACGCTTGACCCTCACCAAAACCAATGGGTCTTCAGCCCGTAATTCATGGATGAGATGCTCCTCAATCTGTTGAGGTAATACCGTTGTATTGATCATGACGCCTCACCTTGTTTAGCCAATATGAATTGGTGCAATATTCGCACCGCTTCTATAAAGCGTTTACTCTCCTCTTCCTTTCCCAAGCTTTCTGAGTAACGTAATTCATCGTTGCGCCATAAAAATGAAACCGTATTCCATGCATCCCTATAAATATTAGTGCGGTCTAATGCAATAGTACGTTGTAGTGTAGGCAGATCCCTCAGCAACTTTACCAGACTATGCAACTCTGAAGCTTGCAGTCCTTTCTTGAAAATTCGAGTATCCTTGAAATTATTTTTTCCCTCCTCGTAACAAATAAGCGATTTTAGAGAGCATTCAATGGCATAGCCACCAAGATAAATAGAACCTGCCCAACGCTTACAGCTATGCAGGGCTTGCGCATCTTCAAACCGACGCCGAGAAGCACCTAGTTGGCAACGTTTATCGTAAGTATCTGGCAAGTGATATACCTCTAAAATGATTTTTCCATTAAAGCAAATTTCATTTAATTAGACCACAATATGATCGTAGGGGCGCGGAAACCGCGCCCTTACAATGTGGTCAATTCAATTGAAAACTGCTATCGATAAACATGGTTTGCTAGTTTTTGACCATTGCTTCTGGATTGCTAACACGTAATTTCTCCGCCATTCATCCAGCAACTCCATGCTAAGGTGGAGGTATCTCTAAATCTTTGCAAATCTTGACAGCTAAAACATCAACAATCTCAGTATGTCTGGGAATTGCCGATGTTCTGCTGTTGGATGGGTTGTAGTAAATTGTATGCCTTCCACCCTCTCGAAGAAACAGGCAGCCATTTTCTTCTAAATAACGAATTAATTCACGTCTTTTCACTAAATTTTGACCGAAATTCTTAGGGCGCAGAGCAAATAACTTCTAGTTATGGAGTAGAGCCGCGTGGGGAATTCATTCCCCGTCAAAAAATTGAAAAAAAAGCACTTTTCATGTAGAATAAAGCAAACTGGTCAATTGTTCACGACCCTACCCCCGGACTGGGGGAAAGTTATGCCTAGGAAGATATCGATCCTTCATGGGTGGAGTCCAGGAACCAAACCTAAGGGAATCACCGCCATGTGTGGGAAACTCCGACAGTTGGATATCTAAAAGATACGGTTGAACCTTTTAGAGAATCCCCTTGCCTTTAGGCATGGGGAGTGTCAATGTAACTTGTTCACGGATGACTTCTTTCCCAGAAAGTTGTTGCTCTGCGAGTTCCCGGTTTGATATTAAGATTAGCTCGATCGCTTCCCGCAAACTAGCTCTCGCTTCTTCTAGCGTTTTCTCCTGTACATTGGCACCGGGTAACTCTTGAACGTAGCCAATATACCAGTCATCTACCTTCTCAAATATTCCAGTAAAGGTGTTTTCCATTGCCGGATACCCTGCAAATAAAGTTGATATTTCCCAAGATCCAATTCTGGCTGACGGCGCAATAAGCCGCGCACAATATTATTGTTAAAGTTTTCGTCAGCAACAAATCGCAACATTATTCACTATTGCATCCGACGAGACAGCAAGCGATCGCGCACCCCTTGAGGGTCAAACTTAGCCTCATTTAATTTCCGGATCTCACTTGCACGTTGTTGTCTTTCCTGTAAATATTCCTCAACATCCTGTTGATTTCGTAAATAGAAGCTGATAACATAATAAACGTCGGCTAGCTGCAAAGACGGATATTGATACACGATTTCTTCAGCAGTCGCCCCTTGATTGAAAGCGACGACCAGTGTATCTAGTGTTACCCGTGTTCCGCCTACTCTCACTACGCCATCAGCATTCACTTGCAAGGGAATGGGTTCGGTTATAATTGAAAGACTCATAGCATTCACCTCTATTGTGTCTATTGTAGGTTTAACTCTTAAGGAACACAAGGATGTAGGGGTGTAGGGGAAAAATGTGTTTCTTTTATTATGTTGCGATCGCGATCGCCCATAACGTCGAGTTTCAGGTGTTACCAAAATTTGGTTGTTTGCTGAGAAAGTGGCGGAAGCTGTCATGGTAGAGACTGTAGCGGATTTCTCTATCCGGTTACTGGAGTGTTAAAAACTCGACCCAATTTTCCAGGACTTCTTCGACATCGTATTCGTCAGCGTCAATGCTGTGGGCGATCGCTTCTGCTGACACTGGTGATGAAAATTGGGTAAAAGCGCAGTCAGGCTAACGGCTCAAATCAGCTAAGGCAGATCACCTCTGACTCTGCCTTAGCAGCTTTCGTCCGTCCGCTGCATTTAAATTGTTAGGACTTCTCTGTATACTTAAAAATAGCTACTCCCAACGTTGGCAATGACCATCAAACCCCAAAAAATTTTGATTTTGGCAGCAAATCCCAAGCAGACAGTACGTTTACGTCTGGATGAGGAATTGCGTGATATTCAGTTCGGCTTGCAAAGGTCGCTCAACCGGGATAAGTTCGACCTGCGATATGATTTGGCGGTACGTCCGAGAGATATTCGCCGCGCTATTTTGGATTATCGACCAAATATTATACACTTTTCTGGGCATGGTGCAGGAGTACAAGGATTAGCTTTTGAAGATGAAACTGGAAACGAACAGCTAGTTACGGGAGAAGCATTAGCTGGACTTTTTGGACAGTTTTCTAATCAAGTAGAATGTGTGCTGTTGAATGCTTGTTACTCCGAAGTCCAAGCAGATGCTATTGTCCAACACATTAATTATGTGATTGGCATGAACGATCAAATCCAAGACAACGCCGCGATCGAATTTGTTGTGGGATTTTACGATGCACTTCTGGCTTACATTCCCGGATATGATTCTGCTTCCCCTGTAGAGTTTGCTTTTGATATGGGACTAAATGCGATTCCGTTAGCTGGCTTACCAGGCGAGTTGATTCCTCAACTTAAAAAAAAACAATTTAACTCCCCATCACCGACCTTTAGGAAATCTTACCAACGTCCCAGAATTACCGCTGCACTTTTTACCCCGTCCCGAACAACTCGCACCCTTAAAACACAAGGTACTTTCGCCAACAAAACAACATGTAGGGATTACAGAGAAAAGTCGCCGTGTAGGTGTGCAAGGAATGGGCGGAATTGGCAAAACAGTATTAGCTACAGCCGTGGCGCGAGATGAACAAGTTAGAAAGGCGTTTCCTGATGGGGTGTTTTGGGTAACATTTGGACAAACGCCCCAGATTTTAACTTGGCAATCCTATCTTGCCCAAGCATTGGGCGACTTGCAAGCGGTTTTTACCGAGATTGGATTGGCGAAAGCACGGTTGCGGGAGTTGTTTGCAGATAAAGCTTGCTTGCTGATTTTGGATGATATTTGGCGTTTGGATGATGCGACGGCGTTTGATGTGTTAGGAGAACGCTGTCAAATGTTAGTTACCACCCGTGATGCAGCGATAGTGACGGGGTTGGGAGGGGAAGAATATCAGCTTGCGGTTTTGAATGCACAACAGGCGTTAGCACTTTTGGCGGATTGGGCAAATCAACCGGAGATATTGCGCCCCGCCCCGCAAATTCATGTCGCCTCGCAGGTAGTGAGGGAATGTGGATATTTGCCCTTAGCATTGGCGATGGTAGGGGCGATGATGCGGGGGAAGCCGCCAAATCGCTGGCAGAATATTTTAGAAAAACTACGTAGTGCTGATTTAGAGAAAATCAAACAACAGTTTCCCGATTATCCTTATCCGAATTTACTCAAGGCAATTCAAGTGAGTGTGGACGATATGTGTGAGAATTACCAACAGCGATATTTAGATTTTGCGGTCTTTCCTGAAGATACACCCATACCAGAAGCAGTTTTGCAGACTTTTTGGCAACCCTTGGGGTTAGATGAGTTTGATAGCCAAGATGTCATTGATGAATTGGTGAGTAAATCTCTGGCTTTGCGGGATGAAGTCGGAAATTTGCGGTTGCATGACTTGCAGCTTGATTATGTCAGAAAGCAGCACGCCACCTTAGTAACCGAAAGTGAAGGGATAGGTTGTTTACACACTCGTCTATTAAATGCTTACAGCGAAAAATACCCTGAAGGTTGGCATAGTTTAGAAAATGACGGCTATATTTTGCAAAATTTAGCCTATCACTTGCTGGCTGGGGGAAGGGAAACGGAATTACAACAACTGCTGTGTGATTTTCGCTGGTTGCAGGCGAAGTTGGAGAACATTGATATTAATGCTTTGATAGCAGATTATGATTTTTTGCCGGAAGATGAGAATTTACAGTTAATTCAAGGTGCATTGCGACTGTCAGCACACATTTTAAATCAAGATAAACAGCAATTACCAGGGCAATTATTAGGGCGGTTGCTGGGTTTTGAAAGTTCAGAAATTCAAAGATTGTTAAAGCAGGCGCAGCAATGCAAAACCCCAAGCTTGCTTCCTCAAACAGCCAGCTTGGCTCCCCCTGGCGGTTCCTTAGTACGTACCCTAGCAGGTCATAGTGACTGGGTAAATGCAGTTGCCCTCACCCCAGATGGCCAGTACGTAATTTCTGGTTCCCGTGACCACACCCTCAAAGTCTGGAATTGGCAAACAGGAGAACAACTGCGTACTCTAGTCGGTCATAGTGACTGGGTAAATGCAGTTGCCCTCACCCCAGATGGCCAGTACGTAATTTCTGGTTCCCGTGACCACACCCTCAAAGTTTGGAATTGGCGAACAGGAGAAGAAGTGCGTACCCTAGTCGGTCATAGCGGCTCGGTAAATGCAGTTGCCCTTACCCCAGATGGTCAGTACGTAATTTCTGGTTCCGGTGACAGGACCCTCAAAGTCTGGAATTGGCAAACAGGAGAACAACTGCGTACCCTAGTCAGTCATAGCGGCTCGGTAAATGCAGTTGCCCTTACCCCAGATGGTCAGTACGTAATTTCTGGTTCCGGTGACAGGACCCTCAAAGTCTGGAATTGGCAAACAGGAGAACAACTGCGTACCCTAGTCAGTCATGGTGACAAGGTATATTCACTCGCCCTTACCCCAGATGGCTTGTACGTGATTTCTGCTTCCCGTGACCACACCCTCAAAGTTTGGAATTGGCGAACAGGAGAACAACTGCGTACCCTAGCAGGTCATAGTAGCTGGGTATATGTACTTGCCCTCACCCCAGATGGCTTGTACGTGATTTCTGGTTCCGGTGACAGGACCCTCAAAGTCTGGAATTGGCGAACAGGAGAAGAAGTGCGTACCCTAGTCGGTCATAGTGAGTGGGTAGATGCAGTTGCCCTTACCCCAGATGGTCAGTACGTAATTTCTGGTTCCGGTGACAGGACCCTCAAAGTCTGGAATTGGCGAACAGGAGAAGAAGTGCGTACCCTAGACGGTCAATATCCACTCGCCCTCACTCCAGATGGCCAGTACGTAATTTCTGGTTCCCTTGACAACACCCTCAAAGTCTGGAATTGGCAACCAAGAGAACAACCGCGTACCCTAGCAGGTCATAGTGACAGGGTAATTGCATTCGCCTTCACCCGAGATGGTCAGTACGTGATTTCTGGTTCCCGTGACCACACCCTCAAAGTCTGGAATTGGCAAACAGGAGAACAACTGCGTACCCTAGTCGGTCATAGTGACAAGGTATATTCACTCGCCCTTACCCCAGATGGCAGGTACGTGATTTCTGGTTCCGGTGACAACACCCTCAAAGTCTGGAATTGGCAAACAGGAGAACAAATGCGTACCCTAGTCGGTCATAGTGAGAGGGTAGTTGCACTCGCCCCCACCCCAGATGGTCAGTACGTGATTTCTGGTTCCGGTGACAACACCCTCAAAGTCTGGAATTGGCGAACAGGAGCAGAAGTGCGTACCTTAACAGGTCATAGTGACTGGGTACATGCACTCGCCCTCACCCCAGATGGCCAGTACGTGATTTTTGATTCCAATGACAACACCCTCAAAGTTTGGAATTGGCAAACTGGAGAACAACTGCGTACCCTAGCAGGTCATAGTGACTTGGTAAATGCACTCGCCCTCACCCCAGATGGCTTGTATGTGATTTCTACTTCCGGTGACAAGACCCTCAAAGTCTGGAATTGGCGAACAGGAGAAGAAGTGCGTACCCTAACAGGTCATAGTGACTGGGTAAATGCACTCGCCCTCACCCCAGATGGTCAGTATGTGATTTCTGGTTCCCGTGACAAGACCCTCAAAGTCTGGAATTGGCGAACAGGAGAAGAAGTGCGTACCCTAGCAGGTCATAGTAGCTGGGTATTTGTACTTGCCCTCACCCCAGATGGCTTGTACGTGATTTCTGGTTCCCGTGATAACACCCTCAAAGTCTGGAATTGGCAAACTGGGGAAGTCATTGCTAGTTTCGTAGGGAATGGGGAAATATCTTGCTGTGCTGTTGCACCCGATGGCGTGAGAGTTGTTGCTGGGGATGTATCAGGAGGGGTGCATTTTTTGCGATCGCAAGGCACAAAAGAGTAATTCATAATTTGTAGTTGGAGTGAGATAAGCGAGCCTGATATTTGCGTCACTTAACTCTCAGAAGCTTTACAAGGAATTAGGCGGCCATTTTCTTCTAAATCTACCATTTGTGTTCCATTGCCACCTAGAGCCCTCAAACTGCGTCCAGCCTTTCCAAGGCTTGCCGCGCCGTGATGATGGGAATGCCTTCCACTTCGCCTAGATGCAGCAAATCCCGCTTATCCCCGGTGACAAGATAATCCGCCTCCCCTGCCAGGGCCGTTGCAATGATCAGATTGTCGGCAGGGTCTTTGGAAATGGCAGGCACATCGCCTAAGGTCACAACCTCACTAAAATAATGCAAGTCCTTCAGCAAGTCCGCCGCCTGCTCTGGGGTAAAATATTTTTGTAATTTTACATAGCCTGTGACGCGCAAAACTTCGGCGATCTGCTCACGGCTGGCGATCAGGTCAAAGTTTCGGGACCGCCACTGCCGACACAGCAGGTCAGGCGGCGTATCAACAGTGATCAAGCTGCTGATGAAGAGATTACTATCAAGAACAAGACGCACGCACGCTGCTCAATGCTTCGTCAACCGTATCCATAATGTCCTGCTGCGAATATTGCGCATTACGGTTTTTGATGGCTTGCAATTTCTGAGCGAACAATTCCCGCCTTACGGCCTTTTCCACAAAAGCCGCCATATCCCTTTCCTCACCGTCTTTCTCTGCCAGAAACCGACGTACTGACTGGTCAATATCATCTGAAACAGTCAAACACCAATTTACCATAAGTCATCCGACTAGATATCAGATATCAATATATCATATTACAGCACACCCTGCAATGTCAAAATAATTCGTAATTGATAATGACGCTCGTTCCGACGCGGGGGTACCCGAAGATAGCTGACGCTCGTGCCTCGCTAACGCTTCGCTAACGCTATCGCTAACGCTGACGTAATTCGTAATTATTACGAGCAAAAATGCGGTGTGGCTATACCTCCCGCATTATTGGCGTCCCCATGCATAAATGCACTTGCTCTTTCGTAAAGATGCAACGCATTTTTTTTCTTTTTCATAATCCAAAGTTGGGGACTTGTACCCTTAATGAATTAATTATTAATTAATTTAGGAATTTTTAATTACGAATTACGAATTACGAATTACGAATTATTTGGTCACCAGAGAATGCGATCGCCCAAATTGAAGGATAATTACCAGAAGATGGGATAGTGCATTAAAGCAAAAATTTGTTAAATAGACTTGACAAAAGCTCAAAAATATGATATTAAGGCTAATGTTTTTTCCTCTTTTGTGTCATATATTCTATAATTTATTGGGACGCCTTTACGCAAAAAATATTGCATGTCTCGTTGGTTCAACATCGCAGGTCCCTGTAAAGCCGACAAACACTACATGCTGTCGCCCACTAGTCGGCTGCCCGACTTGGAGAAGCTAATTGAACAAGAAAGTTATTTTGTAATACATGCACCTCGCCAAACTGGTAAAACCACTGCGATGTTAGCATTGGCGAAACAACTCACAGAAAGTGGACGCTACGCAGCGGTAATGGTATCAGCAGAAGTGGGAAGCCCCTACAGTCATGACCCAGGTGCTGCAGAATTGGCAGTTCTCGGTGCTTGGCGGAATATGATTTCAGTGCGGTTACCTCAAGATTTGCAGCCTCCGACTTGGGTTTATCTTGAACCCGGACAGAGAATTCAAGCGAGTTTGCAGGCTTGGGCACAAGCTTCGCCACGACCATTAGTAGTATTTATCGATGAAATTGACTCTCTACAAGATGAAGCGCTAATTTCGGTTTTGCGGCAGTTACGTGATGGTTATCCCTCTCGTCCCGAAAATTTTCCATTGTCCGTGGGTTTGATTGGTTTGCGAGATGTACGAGATTATAAAATAGCATCGGGTGGCAGTGATAGATTAAATACGTCGAGTCCTTTTAATATCAAAGTCAGCTCTTTAACATTGAGAGATTTTTTAGCCGCTGAGGTACAAGAACTTTACCAGCAACATACCTCGGATACAGGGCAAGTTTTCACACCAGAAGCAACAGCAATGGCGTTCGATTTGACTCAAGGACAGCCTTGGTTAGTCAATGCACTAGCTAAAGAAGTTGTAGAGAAGATAGTATTGGATAGAAATGTCGCGATTACACATAAACATATTTTAAAAGCCAAGGAAATATTAATCGCACGCCAAGATACCCATCTAGACTCGCTTGCTGAAAAACTTCGAGAAAAGCGAGTCCAAGAAATTATTGAGCCAATATTGGCTGGACTTGCATTGGGCGATACGCCGTCAGATGACCGACAATATTTGATTGATCTGGGGTTATTGCGACGCGATCCAGCAGGAGGACTAACGATTGCAAACCCTATTTACCGCGAGGTGATTCCCCGTGTTTTAGTGCAAGGTACTCAAGACAGTTTACCTCACATTAGCCCTACTTGGTTAACCAAAGAAGGCGAATTAAACACCGATGCCTTACTAGATGCATTTTTGAGATTTTGGCGACAGCATGGTGAACCGTTATTAGGTAGTGCAGCATACCATGAAATAGCACCACATCTAGTGCTAATGGCGTTCTTACATCGTGTCGTTAATGGAGGTGGAACACTCGAACGCGAATATGCGATTGGAAGCGATCGCATGGATTTATGTTTAAGATATGGTTCGGTAACATTGGGAATCGAATTAAAAGTTTGGCGTGACAAAAGAGGCGATCCACTTTCGGATGGTCTTGAACAATTAGACTCTTATTTAGCTCGATTGGGATTAGAATCTGGCTGGTTATTGATTTTCGACCAACGGAAAAAGTCACTACCAATTGAAGAACGTCTATCAACCCAAATTTCCACCACAAAAAATCAACGTTCCATCACCGTTATACGTGCGTAGAGAAGCCATGAAAAATCAAGGATGCTTCAATCTGAGTTGGCAATTTTGCGCTTGTTAATTTGAGAGTTAGCTTTATGCATGGGGACGCCAACAATGCTGTCCGGCTTAGCCACACCGTATTTTGGCTCGTAATAATTACGAAGTACGAATTATTGTGACCCAAAGACCTGAAAATTTTTGAGACTTAAGGGGAGAAGTCGGATGTTAATTAAACCTCAAATTCAAATACCAGAAAAATTGCCGTTTTTAGTAAGATTATGTTGGCAAAGAGAAGATATAGAAAATCTTACTCTTTTAGAAATGCTCAGAATATATGAACGCGGGTGGCATTACCAAGGAGTTTTAGGCGATTTGAGCCAAACAGAAGCCTTATTTGTGCAACAGTTAGCTCAATATTATGATTCATGGTTAGGAGTGCAAATGTTTGAGAGGGAACTTCATCAAAATTTTTTAAATGTTCTTAATCAATTAAAGGCTAATTTTTTATTAGAATGTGGCGCATATTTTGGCGGTGGTACTCTGGTTAGTTTAAATCATGGCGAATATAGATTAAGCAAAGATATAGATTTTCTCTGTTCCACTGGTACTGGCTATCGATTCCTGCGACAAAAAATAGCTGAAAATCAATATAATGCCCTCTTTAAGACTCAAAACAACCTCCACCTACCCGGAGAAATCAAAGCTGACCAGTACGGGGTAAGATTTGCAATTATAGTTGATGAAACTCTGATTAAATTTGAGATTATTATGGAAGGACGTATCGAATTGGGAGAACCAGATTATCCTAGTTGGTCGCCCGTCCCATGCTTAAATGAAATTGACAGTTTTGCTGAAAAACTTTTAGCTAATTCTGACAGATGGAATGATTCCTCGGTAGAGTCTAGAGATTTAATTGATTTGTCCGTCCAAAGGCTCAAGTCTCCAATTCCTAGAGAGGCTATTGAGAAGGCAGAAACAGCCTATCCTGTGATTGAACCTTTAAAAAAAGCGATATCCTTTTTCCAAAATAACCCCAATTATCGAGACAAATGTTTTACTGCTTTGCGAATTCTCGAACCCAGTAAAATTATTGATGGTATTGATTTAATGGCGGCGGATTTATGCTTAGAAAAGACAGCTAGAACATTTAGGGAATGTAAACAAGACGGAGATTAAAAATTCGTAGTTCGTAATTCGTAATTATTTTTCGGACGGGGATTTAAAGCCCGACTGAAAAATGACCACGTGTAGACGTGGGGGCAATACTGCTCGGATAAGCGGAACTGTCAACCGATAAACCTTGTAGAGACGCGATTAATCGCGTCTCTACACATCAGAAATCTCTACAAACAACCCTTAACCGAGTAGTATTAGACGTGGGGGTATCAAACCCCTTTTTAATTACGAATTACGAATTACGAATTAGTAATTATCCGGTCACCCCCTCAATTTCCTCATCCGTCAAATCATACAACTCCCGCAACTTCTGTAACTTCTCCTCACCAGCATTCCAAAAACCTCGCCCATGCGCCTCTAACATCCTAGCCACAATATTACGAAAAGCCTCCGGATTACTTTTACGCAACTTCTCTGCCATATCTGCATCTAGAGCATAAGTATCCATTGCCTGATCGTATACCCAATCATCCGTAAAATCCGCAGTTCCACCCCAACCAATTAACGCCGTCATGCGTTGGGAAATCTCAAAAACACCGCCCGAACCTTGATTCGCCATCGCTTTTGCCCATTTAGGATTCAACAACTTGGTGCGATACTCCATGCGCAGCAAATCATCTAAATCGCGTGGTGTCGTGTCTTTCGAGAAACTCTCCACAAAACTCGTAGTCACTTTTTTACCACTTTGTTTTTCCGCCGCCTTCTTCAAACCACCCGTGTTGGCATAGTACTCCTGAATATCCGTTAAACCGTATTCTACCGAATCAATTTCTTGAACAATGCGATCGCTTGTTTGCAACAACTTATTCAGCACTTCCGGTCTAGCCTGACCTTTATCTTCTCTCCCAAAGCTAAACACATTGCGACCTTGCCAAGTATTACCCAACTCCTCCCCAGATTCCCAATTACCATCAACCACCCGGTCATTTACCAAGGAACCAAAATCACCCGCTGGGTTAGAAAACAACCTTGCAGATGCATTCTCAACACCTTGCGCCTGCAACGCCAAAGCATGTTTCCGAATAAAATTCTCATCCTCAGATTCATCAGCATCAGCCGCCCGTTGAAACAAATCATCCAACAACTCAATAATATTCACAAAACTATCACGGAAAATCCCCGACAAGTTCGCCAATACATCAATCCGGGGATGTCCCACCTCAGCCAAAGCCTTCAACTCATAACGAACAATTCTTCCCGTCCCCTCCTTCACAGGTTCCGCACCCACCAACTCCAAAAGAATCCCCAGAGACTCCCCCTTAGTCTTAATCGCATCCAAACCCCACAACATCACCGCCACAGTCTCCGGATACGTACCATACTCCTGCAAATGCTGAGCAATAATTTTTTGCCCAATTTCCCGTCCTCTTGCATAAGCAGCAGCAGAAGGCATTCTATAAGGATCTAAAGCATGAATATTCCTACCCGTCGGCAACACACCCGCCCCATCCCGCAACAAATCACCCCCAGGCGCAGGCAAAATATACTCCCCATTCAAACCCCGCAACAAATTCGTCAACTCATCAGTAGTTTGTCCCAACAACTCCCGAACCTTGGCAACGGATGCGGCAACGGATGTTGTAGCGGATGTAGCGGATGGGGCAACGGATGTTGTCGCGGATGTAGCGGATGTGGCAACGGATGTTGTAGCGGATGTAGCGGATGCGGCAACGGATGTTGTCGCGGATGTAACGGATGGGGCAACGGATGTTGTCGCGGATGTAGCGGATGGGGCAACGGATGTTGTCGCGGATGTAGCGGATGGGGCAACGGATGTTGTCGCGGATGTAGCGGATGGTTGATCTCGTCGTCCGACAGATAATTTATCCGTTACATCCGTTATTTCATCCGTTGCCACTTCCGTTGCCAAAGCCTCCAAATACCCCGCCATTTCCTCCTCATTCGGCACTTCTCCCAAAGTATGCAACCCAGAAGAAAACAGCCGATTCTCCAAAACTTGCAAATACTCGTACAACTTCACCAGATAATCATTAAAAGGGCGATCGCTAAACAACTTAACATTCTCCCAAGTAAAAGCAATCCCCAACCGCTTCCCATCCTCAAACTGACAATCTGCATCTAACCCAGTGTCCACAATCTTTTTACAAATCGCTTCCTTCAGGACATAATTCTTTTCTGGGTCTTCTCGATACTCCGAGATTAAATCCCGCAATACCATTAATTCCTTATACAAACCCGCACGACCATAAGGTGGTACATTGTGAGAAATTAACACACCATAACCGCGACGCTTCGCCAAAATTGATTCGGAAGGATTATTTGCCGCATATATATATATATTAGGCAAATTTCCCAACAGAATATCAGACCAAGAATAACCCGTATTACCCAAAGGAGATCCCGGCAACCATTCTACAGTACCGTGCATGCCAAAGTGAACGACAGCATCAGCTTGAAACTCATTTTGCAGCCATTTGTAAAAAGCAGCGTATTGGGGATGGGGAGTTAAATCGCGTTCAAACATTAACCGCATCGGGTCGCCTTGTATCCCCAAAGGTGGTTGTACACCTATCCAGACATTTCCTAGCTGGACACCGCCAATATGGAATTCATCGCCATAAGTTTTAATCCCCGTACCCGTGAGAGACTTCCATTGTTTCTCAATCCGGGATGTGCGAAGATATCCCAACCATTTTTCTAAGGTGCGAACATTAACAGAGGCAACGGATGTTGTAGCGGATATAGCGGATGCCTGATCTCGGTGTCCGACAGATAAACTATCCGTTACATCCGTTACAAAATCCGTTGCCACGTCCGCCTCTTTCACTTTGCGAATCAACTCTTCTCCGTCTTCAGGTAAATCCCCAACAGTGTAACCTTGGTCTTTCAATGCCTGGAGGAATTTCAGTAGACTTCGTGGTACATTTAATAATGCGGCTGTTCCCACAGCACCGTACCCAGGTGGGAATCCATAGAGAATAATTGCAATCTTGCGTTCAGATACAGGTTTTTGCTTTAAGGAAACCCAGCTTTTTACCCTACCAATTAATCGTTGTACCCGTTCGGGAATAAGATAAATCTTTTCTCCCACCAAACCTCCAAGGGGAACGGTGTCAATTGCGCCATCTAGTTCTGGTAAAGCGTATAAAACAACACTTTGCAAGCCGCCGATACCTTGGCGTGTCCAAGAGTGAATGTCTTGTATTAACAGTGGTGCAGCGACGATATATGGTACATTCTTAGCAGCAAGAATTTGTACAGCAACTTGCGTCTGACGCCCAGCCTCCATTGAACCAGCAGGACCACCTACTAAGGGAAAGCCAATGGTTGAGACAATAGCATCCACGACTACTGCTTCCGAAGAAACAGAGGGAATTTCTACATGACCAAGTTGTCGTTGCAGGGTTTCGTAATCAGTTGTCATCCAATCCCGCACCGCTATATGACCTTCAACGCCATTAATAAATATCGGCAAAGGTATCAACCCAGCTGCTTCAAAATAGCGAATCAATTGGGCAATGTAAGGTTGTTTAGTAACAACGTGCTTGCGGTAAAGTAAAATTCCGATAACTGGGGAGTGGGGAGTGGGGAGTGGGGAGTGGGAATTGCTGATTTTCCCTATTCCCCATTCCCCATTCCCTATTCCCCTATTGCAATACCACTCCAGATATTCACGGGGAGATTCAAAATAACCTGAATAGTCGGGATGCAATAGCCCCATATTTGGGGTTTCGACTGGCGGGGGAATTTCGCCTACCGTTAAACCCAGATATTTTTCTGCAAGTGCCCAGAATAATGCTGCCACATTTTCTGGTCCGCCAGCATTCCAGTAACCATAGATAATTAACCAGTTACGTAAGTCTTGCACTTTTTGCACTGGCACATATTTTAAAAGCTTTGGTCCAATTTTTAAAAAGCTAATGTAACCTGCCAGTCGGTCTTCTTCCTTACCGTTGCTGAATTTGTCGAGGATAAATTTAACTGGTTTAGGCATTCCTTTGGGGTTGTCACCAATGACAAAGGCACCCAACTTGGTTAAACTCATCAATTCCAAAGCTGACTCGAATACGAGGCGGATAGGAATGTGAGAGACGCGATCGCGCAACCACAAAACCTGATCGTAATCAAATAGCAAGCTGCCAAAAAACACATCAGCGTTATGAAGTGCTGCTTCTACCTCTCTTGGCGAAGTGGTTATGTCGCGATCGCTAAACACCCGGATATCCAACTCTTGCACGCGAGAGTTAGCTAGATACGCCGCTTTCCGGTACAAGTCAGCGTTGAACGATTCAAACCCAGCAATCAGGATAATGCGTTTCATGCCCTTGACCCACGAAATATCTATTCAATTTTAAGCTTGTTAATTGCTAATTGCTAATTGCTAATTGCTAATTGCCTTTTTACCATATGTTATCTGGGGACTGGTAATGGTTTGGTAATTTTATATACCTATAAGTAAGAATCTAAAGAAGTGATTCAAAAAGCTTGCTATTAAGACTTGAGGTTGTTAAAAGTGTATGGAAATTAATCAGAGGTGCATGACGATGAGGTTTGGAATTGATATCGGGCATAATTGTCCTCCTGACACTGGAGTTACTGGTGTAAAGCAAGAGGATGTCCTGACTCTAGATGTGGGAAATCGAGTTATATCCAAGTTAAAAGCATTAGGGCATGAAGTCATAGAATGCCACCCAAAGCAAGCTGATACAGTACGTGAATCACTCTCGAAAAGATGTCAAACTGCTAACACTGCCAAAGTTGATACTTATGTCTCCATTCATTTTAATGGTTTTAATTGGCAAGCGAATGGTACAGAAATATATGCAATTAGCGATCAAGGTAGGAAAATAGCTGAACCAGTATTAAATGAAATTGTCAAATTAGGATTTTTTAATCGTGGCATTAAGAGTGGTAGCCACTTATTTGTTCTGAGAAATACAGATATGCCGGCGATTCTTGTGGAATGTTGTTTCTGCGATGCACAAAAAGATATGCGTCTTTTGAATCCAGAAGCGATGGCAAATGCGATTGTCAAAGGCTTAACTGGTAGATTACCTGACTTTTCTGTTGCTCCCTTACCAGATGAAGAACAGAATGTCGATACAACTATTATCCGACTCCAAAAAGCCTTGAATCGACTAAATATTACTGATAAAAATGGTAGCCATTTAGTAGAAGATAACCAACTGAATGCCGAAAGTATATTTGCAATCAAGAAATTTCAGGAGATTGTGGGAATTGAACAAACAGGAACTACAGGAGTTGCAACCTGGAAGCCAATTAATCTGATTTTAGCGGAACGAATTATCAGAGTAAACCACGCAGGCGGTCCAGTCGTTAGATACTTACAACATCGTCTAAATGTTGAGATTAACGGTGTTTACGGTCCCCAAATGGAGGCGGCGATTAAGAAATTTCAGACACAGAACGGTTTACTGGCTGATGGGATTATCGGACCTTTGAGTTGGCAGAAGTTAATTAGCTAAGGTTGGTAATTGCTAATTGCTAATTGCTAACGATTACCCATTAGCAGCACTACTTAGTTGCAATTAATAGCAGTGACAGCTTTGTAAATAGAAAAAACTGGTGGACGATGGTACGGTTTGCGTAACCTATGTCCACCCTTAACTTGTTCGAGACAACTAATATCAATTGATTTGAAGCTTAACGCTTTTCGGTTCCTTGATTGCCGCCGCCTTCAACAAACTGGTCGCTACTTCCGGACTCTGGTACGGCAGAAGGCTTAGCATCGGTTTTAGCAGCAACACCAGTCTTGCGGGTTTCTTCGTCGATTGTGGTTTGGTAGCCACCGGAAGCATTAGTGTTTTCTTCTCCGGGCTGTTGGTTTTGAGCTTCGTTTGGTTCAGCCATAATTAGACTCCGATTACTTATTAAGTTCATATTATTTTAAGGGGTGTGTGAATGCAATTTCTTCTGTCATAGATGTAATTATGGTTAATTACGACCTATGTCTTTTGGATGAATTTGTGTCGAGAGTGAAGTGAGCGATCGCTATCAAAGTAAATTAAGTACAAAATTGCACAAATTCGTAACAATTCTCAACTTATAGCTAAGACATCTGCAAGATTACCTCACGCGCCCGTCGGGGCGATAAAGTTTTTCTCTGGCAAATTCTAACTTCCGAGGGTGGTAATTTCCTATAGACACACTTAGTGTCTACATATAGCAATCCAGTAGCAAGGATTCAATCCAGTTCCATCGGCATGAAACGATCATGGAAACACAATCGGAAGTAAAGACAGTTCATCCGAAGTTAGAAAGAATCGCCACCATTTTGCGCCTTGTCGGCTGGGTGAGTCTATGGTTACAGCTGGCATTGGGGGCAGCTTGTTTTCTGATGCTGTTATTTGCGATCTCCGGTCGTAACTTCAGTCAATCAGTAGCGCCGACGCCGGGAGTAGGAGCAGTTAATTATACTGCAGGAACAACTCCAGGATCGGGCATTAGCATCTTTTGGGCAGTATGTGGAATTTTGGCGCTGCTGTTTAGTATTTATTTGTCTTTCCGTCTAACTCGCTTTGCCCGAAGGCTTCGCAATCCGAATCCAGAGCTACATCCTAAAAGAGCCGAGGTGACACAATTGTTGAGGATTGGAGTGATCGCGGGTTTGGTGGGAATGCTACTGACAATTCTGGGAGGTGGGTCTAGTGTGGGAGTACTACTGGCAAAATCGATCGCCCAACCTCAAGGAGTTGGAATCTACGATCCCAATCGCATTATTCGCCCGCTCGATATATTCGTAGCAATGGCAAATATGAACGGCATCGCAGCTCACTTTATCGGCACAGTTGCTTCTTTAGGGTTAGTTAATTGGCTGGATAATGTACATCATGAGTCGTGATCACAAGCCAAACGCTAAAAATCCGCCATCAACTGCAATACATTGTCCTGTAATGTAAGTAGCTGTGGGCATACAAAGGAATGCCACCAGACCTGCCACTTCCTCTGGTTCACCGACTCTCCTCATTGGTGTGCGTGAGACAACGGAGGTCAGAAAATCTGGATTGCTCAACACAGGTTCAGTCAATGGGGTGTGAATAAACCAGGGAGCAACAGTATTTACCCGAATCCGATCGCCTGCCCATTCTACAGCCAGAGTTCGCGTCAGTTGTACAAGCGCTGCTTTTGTCATCCCATAAGGTGCACCAGTACCAACCGAGGTTACCCCAGCAACAGAGCCAATATTAACGATGCTACTATTGTCTCTAGCTTTAAGCAAAGGATAAGCTAGTCGGCACATTTCAAATACTGAGGTCAGGTTGGTTTGGAAAATAGACGTATACTCATCTTCTGTATAGTCGAGCGCCTTTTTGCGAATGTTGGTGCCGACATTGTTGACAAGAATATCTAGTCCTCCTAAGACTTCATTCACCTGCGCAAAGATTGCTTGACGACCATCAGATGTTGCAACGTCAGCAGCAATTCCATAAGCTTTCGATCCTTGCTTTCGCCAGCTTTCAAGCTGTTGCTCGACTGTTTGTGCATTCCTGGCAACAATCATCACCTCCGCTCCTAGGGAAAGGAATTCCAGGGCGATCGCGAGTCCAATTCCTTTAGTTGCTCCGGTAATTAAGGCTTTTTTTCCAGAGAGTGTCCAGCGATTATTGCCCATATGTATTCCTCCTGATAAATTACAGCGATTCTCGAATAAGTAAATGACACAGGGAAACTGATTTACCTGAACCTTTTTTGATAAACGTGAGTATCCTAAGGATAGGAACTCTAGGAGCATTTTGTATAGTGATAGGTCATTATTTTTACTGAAATTGCTAAAAAAGTGTTAGGTTATAAAAATGAATTGCTCGTCGGTTTTGTCTGCGATCGCCAGATTTACTAAGCTGCGGCCTCCTCTTGTAGGTAAGCAGTCAATCTGGCTAAAAATAGCGTTGAGATCTTTCAGCATTGGACTACTACTGCCTACTTTTATGATCCGTCCTGTGCTGAGTGCCGAACGGCTGAAACTCTCGTATGGGGTTTTGGAGCGATCTATCTCCATTGATTCTCTGGAAACCTACGCTAAGACAGGCAAAGTTGATGATGAATTGGCGGCTTATTTTCAATATGCAGATAAGGAGCAAGTCAGTCGGCTACGGCAAGTTCTGCTGACTCCTATTCCCCTAACCGCCGTACAGGTTTCGCAGTTTCTTTACACACCGACTGGCGAGACATTGTTAGCAAATTTGGGACAAGTCGTTCAACTGGAAAGTCGCACCAGTGGGTTTTATGCGATTCGAGCATCACTAATTCTGGCAGCTGCTGACAAACATGGCTTCACTTTACTAAGTGTGCTACGTAAGTTTCCCTCAACGGCGGTTTCGATTGATTTAGTCCGCAGCCTAAAAATTGCCAACGAGTTCAAAAATCTGGTAAATCAGACTCAGAGTGCGATCGCACTCATCAATAAGCAATTCAGTCAAGAGGCAACCACGACCCCGGCGTTGGGAACAAACTTGCGAGAAACAGGAAGTTTTAGATGGCAAAAGCAAACCATCTCGCTTGATGATTTATCGCGCCACCGTAAGTTTCTCGCTGACATTTATTTGCCACTTACCAGAGAAGAACGCCCTGTGATTGTCATCTCTCACGGACTCGGGTCTGACAGAACCAGTTTTGCTTACCTAGCTGAGTTTCTTGCTTCCTCTGGCTTTGTGGTAGCAGTTCCAGAGCATCCTGGTAGCAATGCTCAACAGTTGCAAGCCCTATTGGCTGGTACAGAGGCTAAAGTGACTAGCCCCAGAGAGTTTGTTGACCGACCATTAGATGTCAAGTATCTGTTGGATGAACTGACTCGCCTATCTCGGTCTAATCCAGCATATAAGGGGCGCTTGAATTTGCAACAGGTCGGCGTTGTTGGTCAGTCCTTTGGGGGTTACACTGCTTTGGCATTAGCAGGAGCAACGATTAATTTTGCACAACTGAAAAAGAACTGTCCACCCTCGCAGAACTCACTCAATCTTTCGCTGTTGCTACAGTGCTTGGCTATAGATTTACCTGCATCTGCAAACCTATCCGATCCTCGGGTGAAGGCGGCGATCGCCATCAACCCAGTTGACAGCAGTGTTATGGGACGCGCCAGTCTCAGCCAAATCAAAATTCCCGTGATGATCGTGGCTGGTAGTGCTGATAGCGTCGCTCCTGCTCTCCCAGAGCAAATTCAACCCTTCACCTGGTTAACGACTCAAAACAAGTATTTAGCGTTAATCAATCGTGGTACACACTTCTCCGCAATTGGAGGATCGCCAAACGATCCTGGTGCTATACCTGTTCCTGAACAAGTGATTGGTCCTAGCCCAGATCTAGCACGTCGCTATGTCAATCTGTTGAGTCTTGCCTTCTTCCAAACCTACGTCGCCCAGCAGCCAAGTTACCTTCACGAACTGAGTGCAAATTACATCAACACCATTAGTCGGGAACCTCTACCTTTGAGTATAGTGCGATCGCTTACCCTTGAGCAAAAAAATTAAAAATTAAAAATTAAAAATGCAAAATTCAATATCCCACGAATAAATACGTTCGCGTGTAAAAATAGAAGATCTCAGTTTTTTGTTTTCCGTGTTTAAAAACAGGGTAACATGTACCAAACTGAGAAATTAAAAATTATTTCTAAATTTTTAATTTTTAATTTTTAGTTCAAAAAATGGAGGTCTCCGATCACGAATTCCAGTTGAGTACTGCTGCAACCTGACTTGCTAAGGTCAGTAGATCGAAAGGCTTGGCGATCGCTGCTGTCATCCCTAACTTGATAAATTCAGGCACATCTTTATACTGCTCTATATACGTTAACAAAATTATGGGAATGTGCTTAGTCACAGGATTTTCCTGTAACTGTTGCAAGATTGTCTGCCAGTCTATTAGGTTCGTTATTGCGCTTATATCTACAAGGATAGCATCGACTTGCTCAGTCTCAGCTTTCACAATCATTTCACTACCCATATCTGCTGTCAGTACCTCCCAGCTTGCTACTGTCTCTAGACAAAGCTGCGTTAATTCCCGAATAGCGGTTTCATTCTCAATTAGTAGGATGCGTCTCGCTTTCACTATTATCATTTACCTTCCTGCCAAGAATCCACTAGCTTTTGAAGGATAAAGTTGAAAATTTCAACTTTTCTCAAGTTTGCCAGCTTCATCTTATAGATTAGGCAAAAAATATGAATAACCTATGAAGTAAATAGAGATTTATTGGCACAATGCTTGTGTCAATTGGTCATTCAGCGTAAACGGATCGTAGGGTTTGGTAATTACCGCTGCAACCTTTAGCTGGGTAAACCGACGCTTTTCAGCAGGCTGCGCTTTTGCTGTCAGCAAAATTACAGGAATATTCTGGGTTGCAGGATTCGCTTGCAACTTCTGGAGTGTAGTCAGCCCGTCCATATCCGGCATCATGACATCTAGGAGAATTACATCAGGCTGTTCGGCTGCAGCTTTAATCAAACCTTCTTTGCCCGAACTAGCTGTCATAACTTCCCATTCACCTAATACCTCTAGACAGATTTGGGTTGCTTCTCGAATATCCTGTTCATCATCAACGATTAGGATGCGTTTGGTAGTCATAAGTTATGGATAATGGCTAATGGCTAATCGCTAATGGCTAATCGCTAATGGCAGATTGGCTTTTAACAATTAGCAATTAGCAATTAGCAATGAACAATGAACGATTACCTATTACTTTCTTGCAATGCTGGTAAAGTAAAGTAGAAAGTACTACCTTTCCCTAGAGTACTCTCTGCCCATATATTGCCTCCGTGCTGTTGCACAATGCTGCGACAAATTGCTAATCCCAAACCAGTTCCCCCTTGATTACGAGAGTTAGAGGCGTCGAGTTGCTGAAAGCGGTCAAAAATTGTTTCTAATTTATTTTCAGGAATTCCTCGACCCCGATCTTTCACCTGGAATAGGATTTGAGGCTGAAGGAGAGGGGGAGTAGGGGAAGTGTGGGAAGTGGGGGAAGTGGGGGAAGTGGGGGATGAGGAGGATGAGGAGGATGAGGAGGATGAGGGGGATGAGGAGGTTAATTTGTCTCCCTCATCTCCCTTATCTCCCTCATCTCCCTTATCTCCCTCATCTTCCCCTACTCCCCCTACTCCCCCTACTCCCCCCACTCCCTTGTCCTGTAAAATTTCTGCGCTTAACCAAACAGTACTACCTGAAGGCGAAAATTTAATTGCGTTACTAAGTAAGTTGGTGAGTGTCTGAACAATCCGATCTGGATCTGCCCATAGTTTAATCGATACTGGGATCGCACAGAGGCTAATGTCTACTTTCTCAGCCATTGCCCGCATTTCATCCGCCGCCTGAGTCATCAAGTCAGCAACATTGCATATCTGTTTCTGCATTGTTACTTTGCTAGAATTGATGCGCTCAAGATCGAGTATGTCGTTGATCAGACGTACCAAACGGTTAGTGTTATCGAAGGCAATTTCCAGCATGCGCTGACTTTTTTGCGGTTGATTGTTTAAGGAACCACGCGCTAGTAAACCTAAGGCGCTGCGAATTGAGGTCAACGGTGTCCGCAGTTCATGGCTGACAACTGAGACAAACTCATCCTTCATCCGCTCGATTATCTGTCGATCGGTAATGTCTTTAAATATAACAACTGCACCCACAATCGTGCCTTGTTCTTGAATTGGTGTTGACACATACTCTACAGGGAATTTCGATCCATCCCGACGGGAAAATATGTCGTTGGTAATATATTGTACTGCCCCAGTTTCGAGGGTGGCACATATGGGATTTTCTGCCCAAGAGTAGGGGGTTCCATCTGACTTTGAGTGGTTCACGATCGCGTGCATAAATTGTTCATCCGATCCATTCGGACCTGAGGGTAAAATGTAACTGGGGCGGGAATCTAAATCCCTATTGGGAATGGAACTAATCAGTTCTTCCACCTGATACCCCAGCATTCTCGCTGCCGCTGGATTGACAAAGGTAATTTTTCCCTGGGAGTCTAAACCGTAAATTCCTTCACCTGCAGAGTTCAAAATTAACTCATTTTGCCTACCGAGGCGTTTCAGAGAGGCTTGTGCTTGCTTGCGATCGCTAATTTCCCGCACCAATTCTGCATTAGTATGCTGCAATTCTGCTGTTCTATCGAGTACCCCCTGCTCTAGTTCGGCATTCAGCGCACAGATTTTTACCTCTGCCTGCTTGCGCTCTTGGATGTCCTGTGCTAAATTAACGTTGAGAGCGTGGACTGTTTGATACAGTTCATATTGATGAATTGCCATAGCAAAGTGGCTACCAAGAGATAATGCTAGTTCAATTTCTGCGCTTGTCCATTCTTGGGCTTGTCCCTGCTTTAACTCTCGCCATGTCTCAAAAGATTGTATGGGACGTAGCTGTCGGGGATCGTCGCGGTTAACCCGTCGTGCCCAGAGAGTTTCTACATCAATTCCATGCCGAAAAATACTTAGGTAACCCAACATTTGTTGTCGATACTGCAAGCGAATAATCAGCAAGCTACGAATCTCAGTGCTGGAAAACGCATTCTTCATGTATGAAGGCAGTGTCACTTGACGTAAATCATCGATTACCCAGGCTTGACCCTCAGCGAACGTTGCTTGGGTGTTTAACCACTGTTGCCAACTGGGATGCTGTTCAATGACTCCCCTATCTGCCCACTCCCTTGGTAAAATGGGCTGGTTTCCACAAGTGAACAGTTGATCTGACTCACTCAGGTTCTGGTTTTTGATGTAAACTCTGCCACCCACTCCCCCTAAAGCAGATACACTCAACGAGAGCGCTTGTTGCAACTGCATCTCAGTCATGGAGTGCAGCAGCTTCGCCACACGGTTAATCGTGGCTTCGTGTGCTGCTTGCGCACGGGTGTGTTCGAGTAAACTAGACTGAGCGATCGCGATCGACAACTGATCTGCAACCAACTGCACCAGTTGTAATTCCCTCTGTGTCACTTGTCGAGGCAAACTGTGATGGGATACCAACAACCCCCATAATTGATCGCGATGCAAAATCGGCACCACCAGAGAAGACTGCACTCTCATTGAGGTGAGATATTCCACATGACAGGGGTCTACAGGGCGAAACTGGATATCATCTGCGGCTATTGACTCTCCGGTTTCTGGACAATCTAATGGACTCAACCCAATTTGCTGCGCGGTTATATCCACAATTGAACGCTGACGGGCTTTTAGAAATAACTCGCGTGCTACCAATGGAATATCGTCGGCAGGAAAGTGTTGCCCTAGCAAAGATGGCAGGCGCTGTTCATCAACTGATTCTGAAACAACCTCCCCACTGCCATCAGCATCAAATCTATACACTTTAACACGGTCTGTCTCCAAAAATGCTCGGACTTCTGCAACAGTTCCGGCAAGGATTGCGGGCAATTCCAGAGATTGGCGGATACGATTCATCATTCGATGCAGTAGAACTTCGAGGGAAGCAATCTGCTTTTCACCTGCCACAGTAGATCCTTCTTTCAAATGTGAATTATTTGAGTGCATATCTATATCTGGTAATTGTTGATTGTTGATTGTTGATTGTTAATAGTAAGTAGTTAATAATTAGCAATTAACAATCAACCATTAGCAATCAACAATCAACTAACAACTAACATTAACTAATACTTTGAAACAGTCGCATTCGCTCTAAGCGCTTGAATATGTGAGTCACAAGTTCTGGTCCTACAATAGACTTGCTTAGACAATCATCAGCACCTGCGGTATATACTTGCTGCACGTTACTAGTATCCGTGTGAGCTGTGAGAAACAGGATAGGTAATCGACTCCAGCGGGGTTCATTTCGCACTATTTCGCACAATTTAATACCGTTGATATGCGGCATTTCTAGGTCAATAATCAGTAAATCTGGAGAAAATTCTTCCAGAATATGCCAGAAATATAGTGGCTGATCTAGGGTGGTCAGTTGAAGCCCCCAAGGTTCTAGTAATGCCTGCATAACGCTTAACACTTCTGGATCGTCATCGACCACCATAACTTTGGCTTCACGAGAACGACTTTGTTTCAGAATGGATAAGACTGCTAGCAACTTCTCTGGGCTGAGTGATTTGTCTAAAAATGCATGAGCAACCAATCGAGATAGTTTTACTCGGTCGGCTAAACTATGATTAGCCGTGCATAGTAGCACTGGTATCGGTGGTGTGCCGTTAGTTAGTTGTGCTAAGGCAGTTAAGTTGTCTTCCGTTAAAGAAGCCAGGGAAAGACTAAGCAACACTACATCAACCATTGGCTTAGCTAATGCGGATGCTGCTACCAAAAGGTTTGGCACTAGTTCTATCTGTATTCCCGACAATAGCGCCGACCCAACTATGCCCTCCGCTAGTTGATCGTCATCAACCACTAGGATCACACCAGAGGTATAATTTGGCATGAGTTTGTTGGCTTGTCTAAACGCAGGCGCCTCTAGTTCCCGCCGCAGGGATAATACCAGATCGCGTAAATAAAATGCCTGACTCTGCTCTAAGATGACGGACGATTGCAACATCTGCTCGATCTCCCTCGCCTGAGTTGAACCAAGAGCAAAACCAAAAATGCCCAATGACCCAGCCAGCTTGTGTGCTGCTTGTTGCGCTTTTTGTCTTACTTCTGACTCCAAGTTGTTCAAGAGCAATGCTGTAGAGGCTTGCTCCAATACTGCTACTTTGTCGCTGCTTTGTACTTTGACCTTCCCCCACAGTTGAGTTAATGCTACTTTAGTCTGCTGCGTTCTCATGCTTTGCTTTGTCTCTGGTAGCGATGTCTTGACGCGAAATTTCGCGTCAAGACAAGCAGATGCAGGTATCTTTAAGCGATAACCTAGACCATAAACTGTTTCAATAAAATTAGCTCTTGCCCCTGCTTGCGCCAGTTTGTGCCGCAAACCCTTAATATGTGCCGTTACTGTATCCTCTTTGGGTGCTTCTTCCACAGACCAAAGGTGGTCGATAATTTTGCTGCGGCTAAAGACAAGATGGGTGTTACGAAGGAAAAGCTCTAATAAACGATACTCCTTAGGAGTTAGATTCAGTAAATGACCCTTATACTTTACTTCACAGCTACCAGGGTCAAGACGCAGGTTCTCCCATTCTAGAACTGCTTGTATCGGTGAACTTTGCCGACGCAGTAAAACCCGAACCCGAGCTAATAATTCTGAGATTTCAAAAGGTTTAACAACATAGTCATCTGCCCCTGCATCTAACCCTATCACTTTATCAGTACTGGAGTTTTTCGCTGTTAGTAGCAGAACAGGGGTTTGATATTTATAGAAACGCAACTTCTGACAAAACTTAATGCCGTCCAGTTTAGGTAGAATGACATCCAGCAAAATTAAGTCATAAGTGAAAGCTTCCACTAGTTCCCAACCAATTAAACCGTCACCAGCAACATCCACGACATAATGTTGATTTATCAGAACACTTTCCAAGGTTTTGGCAATACATTCGTCATCCTCAATCAGTAAAATTCTCATTTAATTTCACCCCGCTGTACCTAAAAACTCTTTAGTCCATCAAAATTTCGCAACGAGTGTGGAAACCCACCTGTCACAAAAATGTCAAATTCTGGCAAGCGGATTAAGCCTGGATTGTACCGAGCTACTGAAGGAACTCAGGCGTTTCGTATCTAAACAAGTTTCATTTTATAATTACTTTGAACACATTCATCACTCAGAAGTTATATTATCTTATTTAAATTTAAGAAATTTGACTTAATTTAATAAAATGAGTCATTAATCTTAATGACCTGAGTATAAAAGCAAAACTGTAATATCTCTCCGATAAAAGATTAGGAATTACGCATTCACATAAATATTCACGTAGGGGCGCGGTTTCCGCGCCCTGACTACATTGTCAGGTGAGATTTTTCAACGAACACGAACAGCAAGCGACTGAAGGAGGGCTGGAGGCAAAAGTCTGAAACGACCGAATTTCCTTCAACACATGATGCTCAATTTTTACCATAAGTAAATCCTAAATATTACTTTTTGTCAAGGTAAATCCGTCCTTCATTGGTTCTTCATCTTTATTTACTATCCTCATACTCATAGACTTGAAAATTAATTTTGCGATCGGTTCCAACCCCTGCACTGATTTGCCTGTTCCAAGGTAGGTGTGGACTGGATGTTGACATTCATGAGGTTTTTAAAATGCAAGTATTAACAAGATCAAGACTCGTGCTAACTCATCCTACAACTGGTAACAGCCAACAAAATACAGCTATCGGCATCAGGCAATCTATGATGAGTAGACATACTTGCCTTTGCTGCTCAGACACTTTACTCCGTCATATAGGCTCAGGAGGAATTTACTGGCGTTGTAGCCACTGTTACCAAGAAATGCCAGTTAAGAAACCGTTACAGTCACTGAAATCGACCCTAGCTTGCGATCTATGCCTATATATTGGACTAACACCTACGCTTTAATTGCTACCACACGGATTCGGCGGTAGTCCGCTATCCAAGTTCCATCTTTATACAGCGTTGGTTTCAAACGATGTTCAACAGCTTGAATCACATGGGTTTGTTGTTCGGGAGACACGGACGCCAAAAACCGATTGGCAAACATCTGAATCCAATTCGCTAGACCTACATCTCCATCTGACAAAGGTGTTGGACGGTCAAATAAAACGGCATAGCTCACTTCAAATCCATGTTGCTCTAAGCGAGTCGCGTACTCGCCAATGCTAGGAAAATACCAGCCAATCTGGCTTTCAGACGATTTGTAGCCCATTTCTCCTAGCACATTATAGAGCGCTTTGGTAATCGCCAAGACACATCCTTTGCCACCAAATTCTGCAACAAAACGACCTCTAGGTTTAAGGGCTTGGTGAATACAGCGGATAACTGCATCGGGTTCTGGAATCCAATGCAGAACCGCGTTGGAAAAAACAACATCAAACAATTGTTCTACTTGGAAGTTCTGTGCATCAGCAACCGCAAATTGTAGCTGGGGATAGTTGTGTTTTGCTTTTTCAATCATGGTGCGATCGGCATCAATTCCCATCACAACAGCCCCAGCAGTGGCAATTTTTGCCGTTAATTGTCCCGTACCACAACCGAGATCGAGGATGCGCTCTCCTGGTTGTGGAGACAACAATTTCAGCAATTCTTCTCCGTATTGCCAAACAAAAGCATGTTTGCTCTCGTAAAGCGCAGTATTCCAGTGATTCTCTGGCATAGAAAAACTCTCTAGTGTTGGCAGGGTTCATCGCCTGCTTTTTCTTAAAAGCACCAACTAAATGGCAATTTTATCATTATAGGACTTACGTAAGTAGGTTGGCTCAAATAACAAGAGCAAGTACAAAATGTAAAATGCTCAAAACCCTTGAGATTGCTTCGCTCCACTTCGTTTCGCTCGCAATGACATAGTTATAATTTTTCCCACCCACCTACTTACGCTCACAAATTAAGCATCATGTGTATGACTCAATTCGGTCGTTTCAGACTGACGAGCGAGTACGAAGGTACAGCAGCCCATTTGGGGCATCGCTCTTAAACTGAATTGACCATTTGAATGAAAAATTCTGTACCTTGTCCGAGAACCGAGTGAAAACTTAATTTGCCACTGTGGGTTTCTTCGACGATAGACTTTGCGATCGCCAATCCTAATCCCGTGCCTTTACCGACAGCTTTCGTCGTAAATAAATGGTCAAAAACATGACGTTTGACTGATTCAGTCATCCCCGGACCATTATCAGCAATGGCAATTTTTACGCCCGAATCCCCGGAAGTTTTAATTGTAATGCGGTTGGGGTTGGCTTTAATTTCCGCAAAACTCCGACCAATATTTGATTCATCCAAAGCATCAATGGCATTTGCCAGAATATTCATAAATACCTGATTCAATTGCCCAGGAAAACACTCAAGTGGGGGGAAATCGCCATACTCAGTTATCACTTCAATAGCTGGACGTTGTTCGTTAGCTTTCAGGCGATGTTTGAGAATTAAAATTGTGCTATCAATACCTTCATGGGTGTTAAATGGTACTTTGTCATCTCGATCTGCACGAGAGAAAGTGCGGAGACTGGTGCTGATATTTTTGAGGCGATCGCTCTTTGGGAAAAAACTTTTTGGTTTACTGCTTATCTGAACCGTATTGAGGGCGGGGGTACCCCGCGCCTACGGTCAAATGGTGGTCTACGAATTGCCGATGACTGCACTTTCCCGTTAAAAATTAAAAAGAAAAACGCGGTAAAGCTTGAACATCTCGATTTCGTTGAATCTGCTCGTTTCTCCTTTGGAACTCAACCTCATATGGTGTACTAAACTGCTTGAGTTTTCTTGTTTGCGCGAGTACAAGCCCAATGCTTGCATTAAACTTCTGAATTTGCTGGTTAGTATCTAGCTGTAACAATTTTTCGGGATCTAGTTCTGACTCGGTAGTTACTGCTGGGTTATGAATTAGTTGCTTTTCTGTTTGTGCCAAAGCCGCAGCTGGTGTGAGAACTAAAACTGTTACTAAAAATAATATTGCGATCTTCATAAGGAAACTGTATTTTGGAGTACTTAAATTGTGATACACTTCCCGTTTTGAATATTCCGGATTTTGATAAAAAATTCAGAGCAAAGATGGGCTACAAAAAATCCCACTATTGGGTATGCAATGAGGATGCGCTTCGGTCTTATCTCATTGTGTGATGCAATCTTAAGACGTGACGCCGTAGATTATGCAGTCTTAAATTGCGATCGCACAATCTGAACATTACATTATTAACGAAACATCGCCCCGTTTTGAACCTGGAACTGCGACACCTGCGCTATTTATCAGGAGACACCACATCAGCAACTAATACAGGCTTGTTATGATATTGAGCTTCCATCTGTCTTTGCACCTGCGGATTCCAGTTGAGGTTGTGTTCTCGGGTAATATCACCAACGACAAATGGACGAACTATACCTGTCAACGCTACGGTATTGCCTTGGGTAATCACCTCTGTTGGGGTCGCTTTTAATAAAACCAGCAATTCCTTTGCACCAAGGAACTGATTTTTATCTAATGTAAACAAAACTGGACTTTGGATGTTTTCAACTTTACCCATTATTGCCAGTCTTTTACCATAGTATTTGCTGGGGTTTTGGGTGATTTGGCTAAGTTCAGGCGCTAAAGCAATAGATTTAGCGATAATTGCAGGTTTATTAACATAATTTTTATAAGACTCATCCTGCAACTTCAAATGAAAGTCGCGCTCGACTTTTGGAATTACTAAGTTCCGAACCTGACCTGTGACTTGAACATTTGTATTTCGGTCATTAGGTAAATCGAAAGGTACACCGGAAGCATTTATAACTACAATAGGTTTACCGCCTAAGAATTTATTATCGCTTACCGTGAAGAAACTTGAACCAACTTTTTGGATTGGTTTGCTGCTAATTGTTACTGTTTTACCAATAGCTTCTTTTGTTGTTTTGTAGACGACTTCAGATGTGGGAACCATTTTTGAAGGGACAGCAGTCGGTGGAGCGTTGTAATAGTAAGCTCGAAACAATATAGCTGTCAGTCCAAGAGCAAGTACTACTCTTGCGTCCCATAGCCTCTGCATAAAATCACTAGCAGGGAAGTCATTATGGTTGATCTGGTTTTTATCAAGGTTAGCCATAGTTGAGAAACTCTTTATATTCCTAATAGATCTTCAGTAATTCTTTGAGATTAAATGTATAATATTTCCTATTTTCCTAAACTGAATTACCGTGAAGAGAGTAGATACAATACTAATATTCTTACTCTGCTTCGATTTAATAGTAGCAATGAAATGTTAGAACATCTTCTAACTGAGGTAATACAATTAATATCAGATATAGTTAATTTCTTATACTAGAGGTAGAGCTAAGTGTATCCGCCTGTTGCAAAACTTATTATGTATGCGAAACATTCATCTGTCATCAGTCCGATTGGGATGCATCTTATATCAATAACGGGTAATTAGTTATAAATTAAATGGTTTGTAGTTGTGCTTTAGAGCGCACAATGAGCGCGACTACAAACTTTATATAAGCAGTAAGGGCGGGGAGACCCCGCCCCTACGACAAATTGCGCTTGACGGGATTCATCCACGTCTCTAACCGACTAAACGCTTGTGAACAAAGCAGGGTTAAGCATAAATAAACTACAGCTACAGCCGCATAAATCTCAAATGCCCGATAGTTTTCTGCCACAATCAACTGTCCTTTGCGGAACAATTCTTCAAACCCGATAACAGCGACTAAGCTCGTATCTTTGAGCATAGCGATAAACTCATTGCCCAAGGGTGGTAACATTCGCCGGAAAGCTTGGGGAAAAATCACATAGCGCATCGTTTGCACAGAACTCAAACCCAGTGACTGTGAAGCTTCTGCTTGTCCTGGTTCAATAGATTGAATCCCAGCGCGGACAATTTCTGCAATATAAGCGGCGCTATTCAAAGTTAATGCCATGACTGCTGCTACAAAGCGGTCCAAATTGAAAGTGAAACCAAGCTCTTGGGTTACGGCAGGTATACCAAAGTAAATCATAAAAATTTGCACTAGCATTGGCGTCCCCCGGAAAAAATCCACATACGCCCTAGCAGCCCAACGTACAGGCATGACACGAGAAAGGCGTACAATTCCCAGTAGTGAACCAGTGGTTAAACCCAGTACTATAGAAACTATTGTCAACTGCAGTGTTACCAAAGCTCCTTGCAATAAGGTAGGAAGAGACTGCAAAATTACTCTAATAGATGTTAATATTGCTGACGCACCAGGCGTTGCTACCTGATTTTCAAACAGTGATTTTTCCGGTAGCTGTGGCGGTGAAGCATTAAACCATTTCCGGTAAATTTGAGCATAAGTGCCGTTTTTCAACACTGTTGCCAAACCTTGATTTATCAGTACCAAACTAGGGGAATTTTTAGCTGTAGCAATACCGTAATACTCTTCTGTAAGCAGTTTACTAACTATTTTAATTCCTTGAATATTACCCTTATTAATTGCATATAAAGTAACTGGTGCATCATTAATTACTGCATCCACATTTCCATTGGCTAACTCTTGTAGTGCCAAAGGTGCAGAATCAAAGCTACGAATTTGCACACCGGGAATACTTTTAGCTTGTTGCGCACCAGTTGTACCAATTTGCACTGCAATTCTTTTATTTTTTAAACTGTTAAGATTAGTGATATCTTGCTTGTCAGCACGAACTGCGATCGCCAACCCCGCCTTAAAATAAGGACGTGAAAAAGAAACAGCTTTTGCTCGTTCCTCTGTAATAGTGATGGAACTCATCCCTGCATCCACTGTTTTTGCTTGCAAACCAGGGATAATACCATCAAAAGGCACACTTTGAAAATCAACTTTAAAACCAGCAGCAGCAGCGATCGCATTCATCAAATCATACGAAAAGCCCTGTAACTCACCATTTTGCCCTTTAAACTCAAAAGGTGGAAACGCCGGTTCTGTCGCCACCTTCAAGGTTTTCCCAGCACCAATAACACTGTTGTGCAAACTACAACCACCAAACAGCAACAGACAACTCAACGCCATAACTACACCAAAGCGCAAAGTTCGCCCAACACCCAAACCAACCATATTTTTTCTCCCTCTTCTCTTACTCTGTGTCACGCCAGTCGCCTAGGTCGGGCTAACCCTCCTGCAGCGCTGGCTCCTCCGCGCCCACCGAAGTTCTGATCGGCGGAAGCCGCCGCTCAGACTTCTCTCTGCGGTTCGTTACAATCAACTGTAGTGCAAATGACACCTTGAATGGAAAACTCCAACCCGGCAATTATTTTTGAAAACATTGAAAAAAACTTTGGCTCCCTCAAAGTTCTTAAAGGAATCACCGGTGAAATCAACCGAGGAGAAGTCGTTGCAGTCATTGGTTCCTCTGGTTGTGGCAAAAGTACCTTACTACGCTGCTTCAACCGCTTAGAAACAATTAACGGAGGGCGTTTAGTAGTCAACGATATTCCGCTACACCAATCTAACTTCAACTATAAGCAACTACGGCAGTTGCGGACACAAGTAGGCATGGTATTTCAGCAATTCAACCTATTTCCACATCTCAGTGTGCTGGAAAATCTTACACTTGCTCAGCGTAGAGTACTGGGACTATCCTCAAAAGAAAGTGTACAGACGGCGAGGCTTTATCTCGAAAAAGTAGGACTCTTTGACAAAGTATCTGCTTATCCCGAACAACTTTCAGGTGGACAAAAGCAACGGGTAGCCATCGCCCGGAGTTTATGTATGAACCCCCAGATCATGCTATTCGACGAACCAACCAGCGCTTTAGATCCGGAACTTGTAGGCGAAGTATTGCAAGTGATGCAGCAATTAGCAGCAGAAGGTATGACAATGGTGGTTGTCACCCATGAGATGCAATTTGCCCGTGAAGCCGCACATCGGGTAATATTTTTAGACAAAGGAATTGTCGCAGAACAAGGTCCAGCTTATGAGGTTCTCTCACATCCCAACAGCGATCGCCTGCGTACTTTCCTCAGTCGCCTGAGTAATTAAAAATTAAAAATTAAAAATGCAAAATTGACTTTTTAATTTTTAATTTTACATTTTTAATTTTTTACAGGTACTCGCTTAAGAAATCAAAGGGGTCATCTTCCCAACATGGCTCAGGTATCATCAAAACTAAGCTGCTGTTGATATCGGCTTCAATTTCATCACTGTCTCCCCTGTCAAATAGTTCTGCCAAAGCTTTCCAGTCACGTTCTCTCAAAGCGGTTGACTGTAGTACATTTATATCTACATTTGCTTGCGTATTCACAATAGTCATCCGATCAGAAACCCGGTTTGTTAGACAATACCTTCGCCAATTTCTGAAAAGCCTTACAGGCTATAAGCCTGAACGCCAGTCGCCTACGGAGGGAAAGCCGTCATTCGCGCTGGCGAGGCTACACGTACAAAGCCCACCAACGCGAGTCTGGAATCCTTACAGACTCGCGTTGGTGGGCTTTGTTTGTATAGCCCCACTCTTCTAGAGTGAGGGTAATAAGAGCGAAGGTATTGTTAGACAAATCAGGTTTCTATGACTCAACTAATTTAACATTAAAGACTTCAGCAAACGACTGTGCTATGCGAAAGCGAACAGACGTGCAAGTGATGTCGGGAATCCATTCGGCTAAACTAGCCACAGGTTTGTCAGAAATACCGCAAGGTACAATGCGCTCAAATCCTGTCATATCTGGACAAACATTTAATGCAAAACCGTGCATGGTAATCCAACGGCTGACTTTAATACCAATAGCAGCAACCTTACGCCCTTCTAGCCAAACACCAGTAAAAGGTGGAATACGCTCTCCCTGCAACCCATAAAATTTTAGTGTCTGAATTAATACTAACTCCAACTGTCGCAAGTACCAGTGGAGGTCTTGGCGATAACGTCGCAGATTCAAAATCGGATACCCCACTAGTTGACCAGGACAATGGTAAGTGACTTCCCCACCTCGTTCAACTCTATACACATCATACGTGCTGTTTTCCGGGTCAAATTTGAGAAATTCTGGAGTAGCCCCCTGTCCCAAAGTGTAGACAGATGGATGCTCTAGCAAGATTAACACATCATCTAGATCGGGATCTTTGATGCGCTCACTCAGAAGCGATCGCTGCCACGTGAGAGACTCTAAGTAGGGCATATTTTCTTTGTTATATAGCAAACATCGGCGTTGGTACGAATCATGATTGTATAGCATGCAAAAAATCAGACCATAAAGTGTACTTTAATTTACCAGTAATTTAATAAACAAATGTCAAGCTATGTAAAGGATTTTAAAGGAAAGTCAAAGGAGTTGGTTTTACAAAATACAAAGTGCTAGTTTTGAATATATTAACCTCAATGGTGTTGGGAGGAATTCTCTGCAATAACCATCACGCCAAGAAAATAAGAACTAATCAGTAGTTAGTTGTTAGTGGTTAGTGGTTAGTGGTTAGTGGTTAGTGGTTAGTGGTTAGTGGTTAGTAGTTAGTAGTTAGTAGTTAGTAGTTAGTAGTTAGTGGTTAGTAGTTAGTAGTTAGTAGTTAGTAGTTAGTAGTTAGTGGTAATTTTTATCCACTAACACCCAACACCCAACACCCAACACCCAACACCCAACACCCAACACCCAACACCTAACACCCAACAACTAACACCTAACAACTAACAACTAACACCCAACAACTAACAACTAACAACTAACAACTAACAACTAACAACTAACAACTAACAACTAACAACTAACAACTAACAACTAACAACTAACAACTAACAACCAACAATTTGTTCTGGCAATAGTCAGGGACTTTACCACAACTTCTTTTCTTCCAAACCAAATACACATCAAACGTTGAGCGGGAGAGTTTACATGAAGCTTGTCATCCATGGCAAAAATATTGAAATCACGGAGGCGATCCGGGAATATGTGCAGCAAAAAATTGAGAAAGCGGTAAATCACTTTCAGGGCATCACAAATCAAGTGGATGTGCATTTAAGTGTAGCTCGCAATCCCCGGATTAATCCTAAGCAAGCGGCAGAAGTAACTATTTATGCCAATGGCAACGTCATTCGCGCCGAAGAGAGCAGCGAGAGCTTATATGCTAGCATAGACTTAGTTGCAGATAAAATATCTCGTCAACTGCGTAAATATAAAGAGCGGCGTCAAGACCAGAAAACTCATGCCCAAACTGTAATCGATGGAGAAGTTCCACAGCAAGTTGTAACAGATTTAATTGGCGATCGCACCCCCGAACTCCCTAATGAAGTGGTTCGCACCAAATATTTTGCCATGCCACCCATGACCCTCAGCGAAGCATTAGAGCAGTTGCAAATGGTGGGACACGACTTTTATATGTTCCGCAACTCCGAGACAGGCGAGATTAATGTCATTTACGAACGCAATCACGGCGGATATGGTGTCATTCACCCCCGCAATGGTAATGGTAAGAACGGCAAAACATCTCATGAAAATATTGTGATGCCAGAAAAGTCTTATAAATAGGGATTGTTAGTTGTTGGTTGTTAGTTGTTAGTTGTTAGTTGTTAGTTGTTGGTTGTTTGTTGTTAGTTGTTAGTTGTTGGTTGTTAGTTGTTGGTTGTCAAAAAATACCACTAACTACTGTACGGGCGAACGGCCGTTCCACTAACCACTAGCCCGTACTAACCACTAACCACTAACCACTAACTACTAATAAGTTGCTGCAACGTTTTCAGCGATTCCTCCACATGCCCTTTGGAGTTAAACATCGAGTTAAAAATGTACTGCACAACCCCCTGTGGATCGATAACGTAAGTGACGCGACCAGGAAACAAACCAAAAGCTGCGGTTGCGCCGTATTGCTTCCGCACTTGGTCGCCTTTGTCGCTTAAGAGGGTAAACGGTAGCTGGTACTTAGCAGCAAATTTTTGGTGAGATTCGGGTGAGTCGCTACTCACACCGATAACTTCTGCGCCAGATGTTTTAAAGACTTCGTACTGGTCACGAAAAGCACATGATTCCGTCGTGCATCCGGGGGTGTCGTCCTTAGGGTAAAAGTACAAAACGACAGCCTTACCACGAAGATCTCTCAGGCTAACTGGCGATCCCTTCTGGGAAGGTAATGTAAAATCGGGAGCCGTATCCCCTACTTTAATTGCCATAAGATTTATAATCCCCAATAATAACTTATACTTTACACCAACTAATTATTTATCACCGCTCTTCGGGTACGCTCTTGCTTCGCCGTAATCTTAGGCACAAAGGTAAGATCGGCAACTGTCCGCGAATCTCGCACATCCAGTAGTCAATCAAGGTTACGGGATTCCCTGCGTGTTTATAGACACCAATTCCACTCGCCAGATGCTTTATCACCTGGAACAAATGGCAATTAGAGTTCGTTTCGAGCAAGAGCATTTATTTAGAGACTAATAATTAGGACTTACGAATTATCAATTACGAATTATTGTGACCATAGTTGCTACTTAGAATTTGCCGTAGTACTAGTAACAAAGATGACTATTCCTGTTACTATTATGGTGAGAACTGAGGTAGCAAACTTCTTTTCCTCTCTAGATGAGCTACCTCTGCTCAAGGTGAATAGGGAATAGCCAGCAACAGCAAAAATGAACAAGAGGCTGGCAGAAAATACTACTACATCCCTCAAAATAAATAAAATCCAATCTTTCCTGAGTTCCTGTTTAGACTTGAGTTCTCGCAGCTTTCGCTCAAGATCTGCATCTTCTTGCGACTGTAAGTTTACTGATGACGGAATCAGTGGCTTGTCGCCAATATTTTCAATTATCTGCGATACATCTCTTAAATCTGCCATGCTGCTAAATGCCAACAACTTTAGTTACAAGCTCATCTGCGATAGATCCTCAGAGATAGCTTGTAGGAGTGCCTCCTGTTGACTTCTCAGAAAAAAGTGATCTCCAGGAAACATGCGTAGGGTGAAGCTGCCAGAGGTATGATCGCGCCAAGCAGCAAGGGAGTCACGATTCACTTTCCCATCTTGTAATCCGCCATAGACAGATATAGAACAATCCAATGGAGTTTCAGGATGATATACATACATTTCATTAATGGCAATATCTGCCCGCAGTATGGGCAGGAACAGATTCATTAATTCAACATTTTGCAACACATCGCTTGGTGTACCATTGTAGCGATGCAATTCCTCCACGAATTCAGCGTCAGGAAGTTGATGAATTGGTCGCTCTAGAGGAGGAAGTTGGGGAGCTTTACGACCAGAAATAAATAAGTGCAATGGAACTGAGTGTTTTAATCGACGAAGCTGACGAGCTACTTCAAAGCTGATCAGCGCTCCCAAACTGTGACCGAAGAAGACAAAGGGAAGGTCTAGATGAGGCAGGAGGGCTGGTGTCAAAGCGTGAATCAGAGGTACAAGGTCGGTGAAGAGGGGTTCTTTCAGTCGGCTTTCCCGTCCTGGAAGTTGCACGGAACAGACTTCGATATCTGCTGGTAATTGGGCAGACCAAGTCCGAAAAATAGAGCTACCAGCACCTGCGTAAGGAAAGCAGAATAAGCGCAGATATTTTTTGGGATTAGGTTTGGGGTGGATGATCCAAGAAGTTGTCACAGTTGCCTTTGAGGGAGAGGTTAGTTTTGCTGCCCAATAAGCTAAAGGTTTTTGCGCCAGGAACTGACAGACTAAGTCCCTTTTTCCCAATTAGCAATTAGCAATTAGCAATTAGCTTTTTCCCAATTATTGCGAAAGCACATCAACGGTAACGGTGTAATTACCTTTGTTATCATCGAAAGCATTTGGTTCGTCATTGTAACAAAGAAATAAAGTTCCTGACTCAACGACATCAAGTTCACCACCTTTACCCATGAAAAAGTAATTTCCTGTTGAGCCTATCTTACCTACAAGCGCACCCACAGGTCCGGGATAAAGAGCATGGGGATCAATCTTTCTCCCAATATTAACCCCATCAACAAATCTATTACCATCAGAATCAGTTATTGGCTCCCTCGCCAATTCTTTTTCAGTGCCATAGGTAGCTTCCCCAAATGCGGAAAATTTTACAATACTACCCGACCCTAAATTGATTCCAGAGTTAACACAACCTGCCGCTGCCGCCCGAACGTCAACATATATTTGATACCCTTGAGATTTTCCCTGTTCAGCATTAGCCCTCTGAGTGACTGGGTTATTGAAGACTAAACCTACTGTTATCGTAGTCATGGTAAGTCCGCTAACCAGAGATTTCAAACTAAAGTAATTACGCATACTATAAAATCAATACTCTTAGACACATACATAAATTACGTCATCAAGGTAAAGGTTTTGTAATGAACTGATTAAGAAATCAATATTCCATCGCCTCCAGACTGGGTTGTGTTGTGGAGGAGCGATCGCCACCCAACATCAGTCTATCTGCTCAGTAACAGTTCGGATAGGGAAAAAGGTAATTGCTAATTGTTAATTGCTAATTGCCTAACTACGATTAGCGATTAGCCATTAGCGATTAGCGATTAGCCATTACCCATTAGCATTATTTGCTGGTCACTTTTTCAATCAATTCTTCAGCCTTTTGGACGATATTTGGCTCTTGCACTTTTTCAGCCTTCAATTCTCTTTCGTAAGCTTTCTCCATAGTTTGCGGGCTTTCAGCGTCTTTTACAGCTTCTTCATAAGCTTCTTCTCGTTTTTCTTCTTGAAAACCAGCAGCTTCGTTGTATTCGTAAGCGCGGTCAATTTTTTCTTGCTGTGTTAGTTTGTTAGCTGGGGAAATAGCTGCATAACTAGGCTGTTGAACAAAAAAGAATGAACTGCCAATTAAAAGCATTAACCCTAAGACAAAAATTGTTTGGCGCAATGCTTGTTTGAAATTTGAGAAAATTCTTTGCATGGAAATACCCTCCTAATTTGGTGTTTTGAGCTTTTATATCGTGCTCGCTTGATTACCCACATTTACCATAAAACCTCACCCCCCGACCCCTAAAGAGTGCAAGCAGAGAGGCGGTAAATATGCCTCCCCTCACCGCTGGCGGGGAGGGTTAAGGGCTGGGTTTCTTTGATCATAATTCGTAATTGCTAATTTGTAATTCGTAATTCAAAAGATGTTTTGAACTTTCGCGGAGACACGCAGTCATTTTTCAGTCAGGGTTTAAATCCCCGGATGAAAAATAATTACGAATTACGAATTACGAACTACGAATTTTTAATATGGGCATTTAGGAGGATACATAAATTTATTTTTTGCTACAACCAATTGTGATTAATCTTAATGCTTCGGCTTTGCATAGCTTGTGCAAATAAATCTGTTGGTAGTGCCTGTTCAACAGTCCAAACTCCTGGTTTCTTGAGTTTGCCTTCTAGCAATAATTGGGCAATGCTACCGGTACCACAGCCAGAAGCCACTGCTGTATTTTCATGTACCAAAGTTGAACAATAAATTGCTGTTTGACCGTCTTTTTGCCCAGTAATTTCCGAGCGCACTGCTACTCCAATACCACTAAAGCGATTAGTGACATCAGTCATAAAATGGCTGACATGAGCCAAAAATTCAATAGCGTTTCGCTGCTGCATTAACCACTTCGGAAAAACGTGGGCAGTTATCCAAGTCATATGGTTGTAAAAGTCGGGAACTGAGCCAAACTTGGTAATGACAGTTTTGACTTGTGGGAAGGCGTGGGGCAGTGTAAATGTTTCTGGCATATCAAACCAGTAAACTCCAGTGCGTCCGTAGTTCCCTGGAAAGTCAACAGTTTCACGCTGACTATAAGGTTTCACTGTTTGCCATTTCCCATCAATCCAAGCCTCAAAAGGATATTGCAATCCCAGAAAGGTTGTCCGCATCACGGTAACGCCAGCACCACCAGAACCAGACACCAAATAACTCAAATGAATTTTTTCCGGTACATCAAATTCCTCGACCCCCTGATGTACCATACTGTTAGAAATGCCTGGAAAGATGCCAGTGTTAACAATGGCAGTGACACCCGCAGCCACGGCTGCATCATAATACTTGAGAGCCTTGGTGGTAAAAGAACGGTGGTCGCTGACATCTACATAATTCACACCTTGTTCAATACAGATTTTCAGAACATTAGCGTCTCGGTAGTGAAAAGGACCAGCACAGTGAACAACGAGGTTGGCGTCGGCGATCGCCGCACGCAGTCCGTCAACATCCGCTAAATCCAACACCAAAAACGAAAATCGCGGATCGCCCATTCCACCGTCTGGAGTGCGTCCGGTAATCGTAATTTGCGCCTGTGTGTGGGTAACAAGATCGTGGGCAACGCTACTGCCAATCCGCCCCCGCCCTCCCAGAATCAAAACCCGATCTGTCATTGTTTCAGCATTCCCAACAGCACCTTTATTACATCAATTTTCACTTATCTTTGTCATCAGTAGCAAGGATGACGTTACTTGCTCACAAAGTTGGGTGGGGAGACCCCGCCCCTACGGTGATATTATGGTGGAATGCATGTTTTAGTATTTGTGTCAAGGGGTTATATTAAGTGCGGTGGAATAGAAGGGAAGTGCGATCGCTGCGAAGGGCGTGGGTAAGCTGACTGCAAATGCCTGCGATCGCTATCCCTTGAAGCCCCTTCAGGTTCTACGCTTGACTCGGTGGCGATGGTGGCGGACTTTTGATGAATAATTAAACGGACTTGATCGTGAACTGTGGTTCATTACTACTTTAACGGGGCGATCGCCTGCAAGTATTATCCCTGCTTTGCGCCTATGCTCATGTGATAAGAACGCAACGTGCTTTTACAGAGTTTAACGCACTCTACGTTATTAAATTTCTACTATAAATTCTGTAATCTTGCTGATCTTGTATACCTTTATGTCTAATTACAATAGTTTTATTCTGAAAAATTAAACTTTAGCAATCGCGTGAAAAAAGGCGACCATATTTACATTCACTGTTCTTATAAAGTTGTTCAATATACTCATCATGGCATATACTGCGGTAATGGCATGGTTATTCATTACCATAAAGACAAGATTAGACGTACTAGTAAGTCTAAATTTAGTAGCGGTCAGAAAATTTATATAGAAAAGTACAAAAAATCTGCGCCAGTATCTGTTGTAGTTAAACGTGCTAAATCTAGAAGAGGTGAACAACTCTATAATCTCATTTTCAATAATTGTGAGCATTTCGCTTATTGGTGTAAAACAGGTAAGCACAAAAGTAAACAAGTAGATGAAGCTGCAATCAAGGTTTTAGATAAATTAGACAAAAAGTTTAAAGAAGAAATAAAAAAAATTAAAAAAAAAATTAAATACCTATAATACCAAAATTAAAATTACCTAAAATTATTTAAACATTGTTTTTTATTACAAACTCTTCTTTATTCTCTGTGTTACGCCAGTCGCCTAGTAGCGGGAAACCCTCCTGCAGCGCTGGCTTTTCTGTGCCTCTGTAGTTCTTTAAATATGTTTGCAATAATACTCTTTACATACCAATTAATAGCGGTGCGTTACACTGCGTTAACGCACCCTACTTTTACGCCTAATTAATTTTAAACACCGATTCAACAGTTGATTTAATTGAATCGCGTGCATCTTTCAGAGTCTGGGCGATCGGGTGCTTTGTCTGCAAAAATACTCGCGCACAGTTGCGTCCTGGCATACCGGAAATTGAACCACCTGGATGAGTTCCTGCACCAGTCAGAAATAGATTGTCAATTGGGGTTTTGTAATTCGCTATTTCTGGCAAAGGACGGAAAAACACCATTTGATCCAAAGTCATGTCGATGTGGTAGTAATTACCATTGTATGCGCCCAATCTTTCGCCCAGTTCCGCCGGACTTTCCACCCGACGGGCGATAATTGAGTTTTGCAAATTTGGCGCGTAGTCTGCTAATTTAGCAATCACCCTGTCTGCAACTTTGTTTTTCAGGTCGTCCGTCCACCCCGTACCTTTCAAACCAGTACCATTCGCACCTGCGACTTGATACGGGGCAAAAAACTCAATCCACACTGTATGCTTACCCTCTGGTGCCATCGAAGGATCTAACATCGTTGGCACTACCACATACATTGAGGGGTCTGAATCTGGTATTTCACCCAAAGTACATTTACTATGCGCCTGTTCCACATGACTAACCGAATCTGCAATCAAAACAGATCCAATCAGATACTCATCCTTGTGTTCGTGGTGTTCAAAGCGCAACGGTTCGTTAACAGCCAAGTCAATTTTGAGGATGGTTTCGTTATTGTTGACGATGCGACGTTCTAATCTTTCTCGCAGATCCGAATCCGCACCATCAATATCGCTTGCGTCTATCATCTGCAAAAATAGCCGTTTAGCATCTATATTAGAGATGACGCCCTGTTTAGCACGATATTCTGTGCCACCATTCACCCGTACACCAACCGCACAACCATTATCAACTAAAACCTTCTCAACATGTTGATCCGTGAGGATCACACCACCTTTACTTGTGACTAACTTCACCAAAGCATCAATCAATGCACCAGTACCGCCACGAGGTCTTGCCATCCCTGGTTCATGGCGCATTGCCATCATAATTGCACCAATACCAAGGGTCTTTTGGGAAGGAGGCGCACCGAGTTCGGATGCAAGTCTTGCGAGAGGCGCTTTAAGAAACTCCGAGTCAAACCACTCATTGACAATATCCTCGGCACTGGTCAGCATGGTGCGAATAAAATCCAGCGTCTTGGATGGTGAACCAATGACAGAAAATAAATCTTTTATTTTTGCAATGTCATAGTTACCAAGAATATCTAAAACTGACTTCGGCGGCGCGTTAAACATGGGAATCATTGCACCAATCGCCCGCTGCCAATATTCTGTATATTCTGCATATTTTTTAGCATCGCGTTCACTGTAACGGGCGATTTCTGCACAGGTTTTTTCTAACGATTTATGACCTAAGAAATACTTCCCGTCCGGGTGCGGACAAAAAACAACTGGATCGCACTCCAGATATTCCAAACCGTACTTTTCCAGTTCTAATTCTTGAACAACTGGTCCCAAGTGAATAAACTCGTGGTCAATAGCACACAAGTTAAACTTAAATCCTGGGGCTTCTTTTGGCAAACATTCCTCAGTTGTTGCTGCACCACCAGGAACAGAACGCTTTTCTAATAGCAAAACACTGTAACCAGCTTTCAGCAAATAAGCCGCACAGACCAACCCATTATGTCCGGCTCCAATAATTACAACATCATACTCTTGCATATTTGAAACATCGTACTAAAGTAGTAGTTCCATCTTACAAAACGTTACAAAGGATTTATATCATTCGGTAGTTATAGAAATTAGCAACGGATGAGATAACGGATGTAACGGATGGTTTAACTGTATTTTATGAGATTCAGCATCCGCACTCGTTCGCGCTCAATATCGTACTAAAGTAGTAGTTCCATCTTACAAAACGTTACAAAGGATTTAGATCATTCCGTAGTTATAGAAATTAGCAACGGATGAGATAACGGATGTAACGGATGGTTTAACTGTATTTTATGAGATTAAGCATCCGCACTCGTTCGCGCTCAATATCGTACTAAAGTAGTAGTTCCATCTTACAAAACGTTACAAAGTATTTAGATCATTCCGTAGTTATAGAAATTAGCAACGGATGAGATAACGGATGTAACGGATGATTTAAGTGTATTTTATGAGATTAAACATCCGTTACATCCGCTGATAATCCGTTGCCAGTCTGGGCGTGAGATTTTAAATATCCTTTGACATAACGCATGTAACGCATGATTTAACTGTATTTTATGAGATTAAGCATCCGTTACATCCGCTGATAATCCGTTGCCAGTCTGGGCGTGAGATTTTAAATATCCTTTGACATAACGCATGTAACGCATGATTTAACTGTATTTTATGAGATTAAGCATCCGTTACATCCGCTGATAATCCGTTGCCAGTCTGGGCGTGAGATTTTAAATATCCTTTGACATAACGCATGTAACGCATGATTTAACTGTATTTTATGAGATTAAGCATCCGTTACATCCGCTGATAATCCGTTGCCAGTCTGGGCGTGAGATTTTAAATATCCTTTGACATAACGGATGTAACGCATGATTTAACTGTATTTTATGAGATTAAACATCCGTTACATCCGCTCATAATCCGTTGCCATATACTTTCATGAAGAAGGTAATTGTGTGACATGAGCATCTGCCAAAAGTATTAAACTACCCTTTTGCACCTCCAGACTTTTGATGCGCAACGCCATATCATCAAACTCAATATAAGGTAAGTTCGTCAGTTCTTTTACCTTGTGCATTAATGCCACAACTGTTTCTAAAGAAATGCCCTCTCCCTTAGTACAGTTAAAACTTTCCAGCATTATGGGTTGTTGCTGAGTGCGTGGACGGACAACCGCCGTAAAACTTAACGGGCGAGTATTGCCTTGTTCTTTTAGCAGCACATTTCCCGCACATGCCAGTTTACCATCATCTGGTAGGTTAATTTGGATCGCTTGCGGCTGCAAACTCACAATTTCGCCGTCTACATTAAGATCAAAGCTCTGCATCTGGCTGCGGACGTAATCTGAGGTCAAGGCGCGGTTAATATCTACTTCTGTGAGTATAATACGAGCAGTGGCATTTACTGGCTGATTCAGTTCAACTTGACCAAAAAGAGCGCTTAAAGGATTAATGTCAACGCTATCTGTTTGCAGTTTTATTTCTTGTACGCGGATGCCTTTCATTACCAATCCCTGACCAGCAAAGGAAACCCCATCAACCTGTCCTTGAACCATTTTCAGCAGGTCAGTTTGCACATCTACGTCTATTTTTTCTACACTATCCAGCTGATCGGATACGATATTTTCGGCTGACTGCGAAAGCAGTTGCTCCTCTAACCGTTGCTCCTCTGGCATGAGTTAACTATCTCCTAGTGTCCTGTTACTGCTCAATCTAGACGCTGCAAACTCAGGAGTGTATCTGCATCAAGGCAGAGAAATTAGACTATTATATAAGTAAGTATAAATAAACATCTGTAAAATCTGCTAATAGCTAATAGCTAATTGCTAATTGTAGTCAGGCAATTAGCCATGAACAATTAGCAATTAGCACTCTTGACAACCATCGACACCCCTCCAGAGGGAACAATAGTAATCCCTCGGCGTGTCGGATGCACGGGACGACGATCGGCAAGCGCTAGTTGAAAACGTGACATAATTGTAGCCAAAACTAATTTCATTTCATACATTGAAAATGCTGCGCCAATACAACCACGATAACCACCGCCAAAGGGCAAATATTCAGAAGATGAAAATTTATGGTCGAGAAATCTTTCTGGTTTAAACTGTTCTGGTTCTGGATAAATTTCGGCGCGACGATGCGCTAAATAAATGCAGGGTACTAAAACTGTTCCAGATCTAAATTTATCACCTGCAATTTCCACTGTATCTTTCACCAATCGCGGTGTGCAAATTAAAGCAATAGGATGAATTCGGAGTGTTTCTTGGCAAACAGCAGTTAGGTAAGGTAGTTGAGTCATCGCCTCCGGATTTGGTTCATCTCCCAAACCATCTAATTCTTGCATCAGCCGATCTTTTACCTGAGGGTGTTCGTGAATCAGATAAAATAACCATGCCAAAACACCAGCTGTCGTTTCGTAACCCAAAAGCAACAGAGAAACCAATTGATCCCGTAACTCTACATCTGTCATCTGCTGTCCATTTTCGTCACATGCCGACATCAGCAGACTCAAAATATCTGTACGGTCAGCATCATTTAACAAACGCCGTTCATAAATCTCTGCATAAATAAGTTTGTCAATTTCCTCTCGCCGTCGCAGAAACCGTCCCCAAGGACTCCACGCACCCAAATCTTTTTGCAGCGGTGGAAAGAAAAACAAGCTAGAATACCAAGGTTTCGTCACATCTTCTAACAGCGAACTCAACCGTTCTTTTAATTGTTGGTAACGCGCACCAGGCTTCATCCCAAACACCACTTGCAAGATAATTTGCAAAGTGATATCCGGCATCACTTCCTGCATAGAAATCGCTGCACCCTCTCGCCAATCTCCAGTGACTTCTGCAGTAATTTGACAAATAGATTCTCCGTAAGCTTTCATGCGATCGCCATGAAAAGGCGGCATCAATAACTGCCGTTGCCGATTGTGCTTCTGCCCCTCTTGCAACACAATCGACGAATCACCAAACAACGGTTGAAATACATGAGTTGCCTTCTTAAAATCCAACTCATTCGCAGGCACAGCAAAACACTCAGCGATCGCCTCCGGACTGCTAAAAAACACCACAGGCGGTGAATTTATCCCCAACACCCGCACCGTAAACTGTTCTCCATACTTAGCAGCACATCCCTCCAAAAACCTCGTCGGATTCACAATCAACTGCAATGTCTGTATCAACGGTATCGTCATAGCAAACCTTCAAATTTCCTCTGCATCCTTCACAAACACTGGCAACGGATTAGCTAGCAGATGTAACGGATATTTAATCTCTAAGTCTGACAGTTAAATCATCCGTTACATCCGTTAGCTCATCCGTTGCCAATCTTTATATAATCTCACGCAAACACTGGCAACGGATTAGCTAGCAGATGTAACGGATATTTAATCTCTAAGTCTGACAGTTAAATCATCCGTTACATCCGTTAGCTCATCCGTTGCCAATCTTTATATAATCTCACGCAAACACTGGCAACGGATTAGCTAGCAGATGTCGCGGATACTTAATCTCTAAGTCTGACAGTTAAATCATCCGTTACATCATTTATTATATCTCACACAAACACTGGCAACGGATTAGCTAGCAGATGTCGCGAATACTTAATCTCTAAGTCTCACACTTAAATCATCCGTTACATCATTTATTATATCTCACACAAACACTGGCAACGGATTAGCTAGCGGATGTAGCGGATACTTAATCTCTAAGTCTCACACTTAAATCATCCGTTACATCCGTTATATCATCCGTTGCCAACAAGCATTTCAATAGAACCCCCAAGACCTGTAACCAAACCAGGGCGTCTAGGTCGCACCTCTCGATCGCCAACCAACGCCAATTTCCTGCCACTGAGGATTGTGGCGATCGCCACTTTCATTTCAAACAGGGCAAAAGGTCAGATAAATAGATCCCATCACCACTGTATCAGATTCTAGTTTTCCATCACACAGAGATACAGGTGTTTTCACCACCCGTGGAAAGGTGAGCATCTTTGGTAGTTTCATCGCTGGTTGCTGCATTTATTATTTTTTGCTACTGAAACTAACTGAAAATAATTAATTTTTATATAGTTTATATTTAAAGTATTTATGTTTATGTTGCCAATAAACAGTTATCTTTTATAACCAGAAAGCTGTAAAATCTTTGTTAAATTGAAGAATAATTTACAGTTTCTCCTCATCTTTTTTATTAGGTACTCAGCATGACAGCAATTACCCCAAAGGCAACTTCAGCATCTCCCGATTTTTGCGAAGGAATTCAATATTTTGGTGAAGCTTTCGCTCTTTTAGAAACCTATGGGAAAACACCTGTAATCGAGTCGGGTAAAGTGGCGATCGCCGATCCTACAGATCCAGCAGCCGTCTTCCAAACTTTACTTGCTGCGGATGCCCTACGCTACTTGACATTGCAAGTCACCGCTAGTAAAGCCTCTGGACACCCTGGGGGATTTGCCTCTCAAGCGGAAGCTTATGCTGCTCTTGTCATGCTGGGTTACAAAAACATTATCACTGAAGTGGGACACCATGCGCCTGGATTTTATAGTGCCATGTTTTTGGATCGTTCGCTAGAGGACATGGGAATTTTTACCTGCCAACAACTGCGCGATCGCTACCGGGAAAACCACGGACTTTTGGGACACCTCTCCGGCTACATTCCCGGCATTCTTGCACCTGCAGGTCCTTTAGGTCAAGGGCAACACTTTGCAATGGCAGGTGCGCGGTTGCACCAGGACAAGCTGTTCCCCTTCACCGTTGGTGACGGTGGACTAGGTGAACCTTATATTATGAGTTCGATGGCACACTTCCACACGGCTTACCCAAGTGTGACCAACTTCTTACCAGTGCTGGTGTGGAATGGTTTCAGCCAAGAACATCATAGCATGGTTTCTCTCAAAACCAATGAACAGATGATCGCATACTGGCGCGGTAATGGTTTTGAAGAAGTTGTGTTAGTCGATGCTAAGGATTTTGACGACCAAAACCAACCTGGGGATTACATTGATAGTACCGCTTTTTCCTGGGAGCAACGACTAGCTTTTACCAAAGCAGTACTTGAAGGTGTGGATAAAGCAGCGCGATCGGCACTCAGCGGTAAGCTTACCGTCTTCATCATCAAACAACTCAAAGGTGCAGGAGTCCACGCAAGGGGTGCAAAATCTCACAACCTCTATCCTAAAGACACCTTGGATGCTCCTCATATTATAAATGCTTTGAAAGCACGCGCTTTGTCTCCTGAAGCTTGGCAACTGGTGCGGACAAACTGTGAACGCGCAGGCGGTGGTCCTGCAGCCAAGACAGTGGTGACAGAATTTGAATTACCATTGCCAGAACTAGGCGAATTACCTTTGGAAGAATATCCTGTGGGTGGCGAACCAAAAATTTCCACAACGTCGATGGGAAGGTTGGTCGCAAAAGTCGGACAAATAGATCCCAACTTCTTAGTCACCAACGCTGACGGTAACGAAGCATCTGGGATTGCGAATATTAACCAAGCACTGAAGATTATTCACCCAACCACCGACGATTTATACAACCAAGCACCAAACGGACAAGTTTACGAACCGTTGAGTGAAGATGCTTGTGCAGGTTTAGCTGTTGGTTTGGCGTTGATGGGTGCTAGGAGTTTGTGGTGTTCCTACGAATCTTTTGCGATCAACGGGGTACCGATTTGGCAAACAGTGACGCAAGCAATGGCAGAATTGCGACGTCCCACTCCCTCGACTATTACTTTATTCACTGCTGGGGCATTAGAGCAAGGGCGCAACGGTTGGACTCACCAACGTCCGGAAATTGAAGCTTATTTTGCTTCGATGATGCGCAATGGCAATGTTTTCCCATTGTTTCCAACCGATGCTAATAGTATCCAAGTTTGTTATAACTGGGCGTTGACTACTAAGAATAAGGGTATTGTGATTACTGCTAGTAAGTCGCCTTTGCCTATTCGTACCACTTTTGAACAAGCGAGTCAAGGTTTGCGCGATGGTGCGGTGGTGTTGCATGAAGTTGAATCTAATCAAGGGGGGAGTAAGAAAGTTGTCTTTGCGGTAATTGGCGATATGACGTTAGTACCAGTTTTTGAAGCAGCTGCGTTTTTGGAAACTGAGGGTCTTGGGGTGAAGATTGTTTCTGTGATTAACCCACGTCGTTTGTATCGTTTGGATGATACTGCATGGGAAACTTGCTCTGAACCTGAGGGTGGTTTCTTGGATGATGAGAAATTTGCTCAAATGTTTGCTGGTGATGCAATCATTGGGGTGACGGGTGGTGCGGCGGGGATGCTGGAACCGATTATGTTGCGGTGTACTGTGAAGCGAGATACTTTTGCTTGGAAGCGGGGGGAGACGACAGCGAGTGCTGGTGAGTTGATGGCGTTTAATGGTTTGACGGCGCAAGCGTTGACGAAACGGGCGCTGGAGTTGGTGCATTAAGGTTGGATTTTTAAACCGCAGATGTACGCATATGGACGAGCCAGTGCGTTGCGCGGGTTCCCCGCGTTGAAGCACCTGGCGTGCAGATAGGTTGGCGTTTTGATGCGTATGTTTGCGGTTTTTGTTGTTATTTTAGGTTTGGTAAATTTGTAGATATAAAAAGGCTGAATTTTTTAAAAATAGGTAATTTTATTAATGTAGTAAGGTGTATATAGCGATCCTATTTGAGTTGTGAGAATTATTTTTTAACGTAAAGCCAGGAGTATTGTTCCCTGGTTTGCGCGCCGTAACCAAGCGTCTCACCCGGTTTGCGGCTGACAAGATTCTCAGGGATGCCTGCAAGCGTGTTGGCTTGGTTGGTGTTAGTACTCACTCGTTTAGGAGAACGGCATTAACAATGATGTGTTATGCTGGTGTTCCCTTGCGGCACATTCAGGAAATCAGTGGTCATAATGACTTACGGACTTTGCAGCGCTACTTGGAAGTGACACCAGAGCAAAGGAAGAAGGCTGTAGAGGTGATTGGATTTTGAGGATAAACGAAAATGAGCAACTAAGGTGACGACAATAATTATGGTGGATTTCTCCAACATTTTAAGAGTTGGAGTGAGATAGGCTCTGCTGCCGTTGGGTTTGTTACTGCCTTAATTGGACTTAAGTAGGTGGGCGTGAATATTTATGGTTGAGACAAGGCATTCGTCAGAGGGCAGAAGGGAAGAGGGTTTCGGATAACTTTACTTTTCGTTACATACTTCTGTTTTTTTTGTTTTTTTGCGCCTTTCTACTTATCAAGTTAGCACAAGGTGATGTAAAATTTGTAAATCGAATCTTTTTCGCTTGTGGTATTCTCATTTTATGCTTGCTTTGTGTTTATATCTATTTCTACTGGAAGCCAAACAAAACAGTGCTGTCTACCATAACTCAAGCAGAGTGCGTCTTGTCCATCAAAGAAAATGCCTTTGTTCAAATTATTCTGATGTTTTGAATCTACACTTATTATTTAGCAAAGAAACATTTTTTTGAGGACAAATATGGATAATAAGCATAGTGTATTTATAAGTTATTATCACAATAAAGATGAATACTGGCGAGAGTATTTCGAGCAAATATTCGGAAATTTATTTGTAAATAAATCTGTTAAAGTTGGAGATATTGATAAAAAGTTAAATGATCAGATCGTAAGAGAATATATTTATACTAACTATATTGCTGGTGTATCTGTTTTGGTGGTTTTAATAGGAGAAAAGACTTATTGTAGAAAACATATTGATTGGGAAATATCAGGGGCTTTAATGCAAAATACTGGGAATGCATCAGGATTAGTAGGATTGTGCTTACCTACTCATCCTGATTATAAACAAGAACAAGGGCAGTATAACTTTGACATGATTCCCTCAAGACTAGTTGACAATCTTAAGTCAGGATACGCTCAATTTTATGATTGGACTGAGGATGAAAATAAAGTAGCAAAATGGATTGAAGAAGCTGCAAAATCAAGAATAGAAAAGAGACATTTTATCAATAACTCTAGACCCTTAATCAAGCGCAATAGGTGTAAGTAATGGACTTAGTAAGAATATTTTTGGATTCCAACTTAAATCTTCAAATTTCCATAGATAACAGAGTAATTTTATTAGCTATTATCTTGTTTTTTTTGTTAGTATCATATTTTTATATTTTTAAAAATAAATTATTTGGACAATATAGTATTCAGGAGGTAGAAATTACAATAGGAAACCAAAAAGTAAAGATTAAACCTAATTATCAAGTTAAGCAGATAGCATATCAACTCTGGTTACAATTAAATACAAGAAAAATAGGATTAGAAATCGATTTTGAAAATGATGTAATTATAGAAGTTTATAATTCATGGTACGATTTTTTTAAAATAATAAGAGATTTATTGCAAAGAGTACCAGTAGAGGATCTCGAAGATAAAAATACCAAAAAATTGGTGGAACTGTCAATGGATTTATTAAATGAAGAAATTCGCCCTCATTTAACAATTCAACAAGCGCGTTTCAGAAAATGGTATGAAGCTCAAACTAACTCAACAACAGGTGAAGAACCACAGCAGATTCAAAAAAAGTTTCCCAAATATACCCAATTAACTAACGAAATGAGCAAGATAAATAAACAATTAATAAAATTCAAGAATGAGTTAGCAAATATTATTAATTGGAACAGTAGTTATTCGAGATACAGATAAAGGATATTGACTAGTGTGCCAAAATCTTAGGGTACAATTTTCCCAATTTGGACACGATGACCCTCGATTCACTCCAAGAAATAGCAGTTTTGTGCAAGGAGTGTGTGAAAGTGTAATCTGTCGTTGCAACTTTTTACTTACAATACACTTGTATGCTGTTTGTAACACAAACGCCAATAGTGTCAGTTGAGTTTGATTTCCGTTTCACCAGCTTTACATCTTATTTTTTAGTTAACTTAATTAAATCAAGTATTTTAAATTTTGGAATTCGATCCCCTTTCGGAAGAAAATATTGTGAAGATTGGTAATTAATTAGCTAAACAAGTACTAAAGTTATTTATTAGGATTGCATGAATTTTTTATGCAGCTTAAAAGCTTCACAAGTCCCCCAAATCTTGCAAAATCGCTGCAACAGTTCCCTTTAGTTGGGGCAAATTCTGCTCAATCACGCCCCAAACTCGATTTAAGTTGACTTTTAAATAATCGTGAATTAGTACATCTCTAAAACCAGCTACTTGCTGCCAAGGCACATCTGGATAAGCTGCTCTTATTTCGGGAGATAACCGCTTCGTTGCTTCCCCAATAATTTCAAAATTTCTAATTACCGCATCTTGAATTATTGTGGTTTGCAAAAATGCCTCTTTGCCATCATGAGTGTAAGATTCAATGCGATCGATACATTCAAAGATGTTGCTCAAGTACAGGCGGTCATCTCTCATAACACCACAGCTTCCCGCAACACTTTATCTCTAATCGACTCATGTAGAGTCTCAGGTTCAGTCACATCAACTTTACGTCCTAGCAATTCTGACAACGACTGCATCAAAGCAATTTGGTCTAACAAGGTTCGTTGTGGTTCAAGTTCCACCAGCAAATCTACATCACTGTCTGGTCTTGCTTCTCCTCTCGCCACAGAACCAAACACCCGGACATTATACGCCCCGTACTTAGCCGCAATTCTCAAAATTTCTTCACGGTAAGCTTTAAGTATTTCATCAATGCCCATAATCTAACCTCTGGATATTGTCACGAATTTATACCTGACGCTTGGCATTTTTAGGCAACTGCTGCTCTTTCAGTAAACGAATTTTGGGTCGTGGGAGTGCGTAGATGCGAAGCGGTTACTGTCCAAAGTCTTTAGCTGTTAGGGAGAGATCAGAATAATGGTCATTAAAAAACTTAGCTAGGGACTCTGCTTGGGATCGGTTAACTAAGCGTTGACCATTAACCACTTCCCTGACAACCTCAACAGAGCCAAGTATCTCGACTAAAGAAGCTTGCACCACGTCAAATTCGTGCATGAGGGATGACAAAGTAGCCGCAGGTGTAGACTCACCCATCGGATAATGACGTTGCTCGTAAGTCTCAATGAGAAGAACCAACAACTCAAAAAGCGCAGTTTCAGCCTCTGTTAACTCGCCAGACATCATCCCCTCTACTGTACTCAGGGCTACGTGATACTCTGATTCTGTTTTAATTGGCTTAGGCTGATACTGAATCAGTAGGTCAGTATAGGTTTGTTGACTAGAAGTAGGAATCATCTTTCCACTTTTCCTTATCGTACTCAGCATGGGTAAGAACGTATTTAATAAAAATTGTCTGGGAGGAATATCTAATCTCCACAATCAAACGATAGTTATTACCTTTGATGTTGAACACAGTAAAGTTACCAACCGCTTCTGCCTTAGGATACCTTTTCTGAACATCTAGTAAATTAAACCACTTTGCTTTAGAGGCGAACTTATACCAGTCATTGAGAGCATCTTCAGAATCAGCGTGTTGAACCCAGAATTCCCGCAACTTGACTTTGCTGATTACGTGCATCCCTAAAGTAAGAAATCTATAATAATTCTAGCATTGATTGAGGGGAACGTCTGTGTTGTAGTATGCTCACCGCTCTTGTAAGGTACGCATGTCTAGGACATCGGATGATTTTGATAGATAAGTGGAGTCCGAACTTTATGGAAAGTAAAACTTTAGCAACATCACAGACCACAAATTTAAAAGTCAATTTTTTGCTGGAAACTAGAGAGGATGGTAGCGCGTAGACGCGGAGCGGCTTGCCGTCAGGCATCGCATCTATTCTGGAGCTTCCACAGTATCGCGTGGAAGCAGCAACTCGCGAACAGGCACTTACAATGCTGGAAGAGCTTTTGACTCAACGTATGAATAAAGTCGAAGTCATTCCGATGGAAATTAAATTACCATCTGCTGAACAATCCCAAAGACCTTGGATGAAATTTGCAGGCGTGTTCAAAGACGATCCAGACTTTGACGCAGTTCAGCAATATATTCAAGAGTATCGTCAAGAATTGGATGCTGCCGAGAATGAAGCATTCTAGTATACAGAGGGACGCAAGTTGAGTTTTTGGATTCTCGATACCGATAGCGTTTCTCTTTTTCAAAGAGGGAATTTAGAAATAGCTCTTCGCTTGAACAACATTGATAAGAGCGAAATTGCGATTACAATTGTAACCGTTGAGGAACAAATTCGTGGACGATTTCAAGCCATTCGACGAGCGGCTCCTGATGAGTTAGTTTCGGCTTATCAGAAGCCACAGGTGACGTTTGATAGCTTGAAGAGCTTCAATGTATTGGGATTCACTACTGAGACAAAATCTGGATTCATTACGATGGGATCGAAGACGGGATTAGGGGTGAAATGGTTGCGGCTGGAGTGCCTAAAGATCGTAATATTGTGTTGGCGTTCTATCCGCCTAATGTGCGAGAGCATACAGGCTATGCCAATGCATAGCCTCTCATAATGGTGTTAGTACTCATATCATGTTCGCGCTTATTACTTATAATAAGCAACCCCTCCCCTATTAGGGGAGGGGAGACTTTGACGCATGTCAAAGGCGGGGAGAGGTCAAACCTAAATCATAAGTCATTTATCGAACATGATATCACTCGTTTAGGAGAACAGCATTAACAATGATGTCTAGCGCTGGTGTATTGACACCATCAATTTTTTCCATCACCAAGCAGTTGATGCACAGGCTCATGTCTGGCTATGGGAAGGCTTTATCCGTAGTATAAGGTAAATTTTCGGAATTCTGTACCCTATGCTAGATGCAACGACGGGTTGATTTGGTACTTTAATCTTCCAAGGTTAGCAAAAAAGCTTTTCCGTCTACTACTAACCGTCGATTTTCTAGCCAAGGCAACCCAATCAAAATTTCGGTAATTTGCTTACCACCTAAAACTGGGATAGTTAATTTTTGACCGTTAAAGCTAACAGTTCCTTCATAAAGATAAAACTTTGCTACCCCCCGTGCTGTCTGCCTTCTTTGTTCTAAAATATAAGTCCATTCCAAACTCTCCACATCTTGGATGTCCATAACAAGCCGGTCAGTACACCCAGTGTCTAGTAGAGCATTAACTGTGATATCCGAACCATCGGCAGCTATCAAATCAATCCTAAAATACAACTCCCCATTTTCACCAAAGCTGCCGTGAATCATACTCTGCCAACAGCCCCTGTTTCATTCAGTCGCATTTCCATAATTCTGGCTTTTGGGTGCTGATCCCGGATTTTTTGAAAAGCGACTTCTGGATTGAGGTCAATGACATAATCTCCGCTGTTTGGCTCAATGATGATAGCCCAGTTATAATGCTCTTTAACTAATTCCGGGCAAACTTGCTGGAAAATTTCATCACAACGCTTGTCAAATGCTTCATCATCCGCCTCACGTCTGGCTTTCTCGTCTTCAGAAAGAGGGGGGCGCTTATTCTTTGAGTGTTCTTGAAGAACTTCAAAGATCCGTCTGCCATGGGGTACTTGTATGTGTTGTCTTTCTTTCATAACTATAACTCCCAAAGCCACTATAATAACTTATGGAAAACTGGATTTTACCTGAGAAACATTGCGCATATGCATTAATGGTATGGGTTGGAAAAGAGAACTCGCGAATTTTGGGTTGTGAGATCTTGTGGGCTGCTTGCTGCCTCCTTACTCTGGAGGCAGAGCCGGACAGAATACATTCCCACGCAGAGCGTGGGAACGAGAAAGGTCGGGAAAGAGCGTGAACGCATAGGGGTTTGACCTTAAGTTGACACCAATGGCATCCTGCCCACCCTATTTTCAGTTTATTTATACCAACCTACTTAGCTCGAGGAGTCGGAAATATTTTCACCCGGAGTTTGTTTTTTAATCGAGCTAAGCTCTGCGGATAATTCTTGCCGAGTGGCAGCTTTGAGAAAATGGCGGAAAGTAAACCAAGTTGTGTAACCAATCCCAATCAACTCAAAAGTTGGGGGAAGCAGCGGAATATCATCCAATGCATCCAGTACCGCTACCGCTATCCTGAGTGCACCAACGCCCGCCACAAGCAAACCAAAGCTGATCACCGGCAGCTTGTATTCTTGGAAAAACGAAACTAAGTAGATGGGCAGTTGGTCCAAAAAGTCAGAAACTTGTGTGCCAATTGGCTGCCATTCGTCATCAGGTTTAGTAGCAGACGGTAGCATTGCCAGGGTTCCTGGTTCTGAGTCTTTCAGTTCTGCCAAACCTTCGGGTAAGGTGACCTTAATTTGTTCTTGTTGCTGTAGTTCAGGTTCCATAGTTTTACTGTTTTTTCAAATCACAACACTATCAGTCATATCATCATTGCAGTCTGCATTCTGTGCCACCACTGATACTCTGTTGGTCGGCACGCCGGAATCTCTCAATTCATGCAGTGGGTGTTCCACATCCTGACGATTCCTTCAATACGCCAACAGCATCGGATTCAGTCATCAAAAACCTAACCCCCTGCCCCCTTCCCTACGAGGGAAGGGGGTGTTTGACTTCCTCTCCCCATAAGAAAAATTACTTATTGATGCATCAATGCCAGTAATTTTATTACCTAAGCATTCAGCTATCAGCGGTCAGCAATCAGCTATGAAAGGAATTTTGTAGACATAGATGACACAAATCGAGTTTTTACAAGTCATACAGGCTGATAGCTGATGGCTAACCGCTGAATGCTTATCTTATTACTGCATTTTTTGATTGACTTTTGATCACTCGTTTGGAATATTTTTTCTATCTCTCAATGGTCATACAATAAATCTGACAATCAAAGCAAGTAAAACAACAGATAAAAACTAGAAATTTTGCTGTTAAATGTAAGGTACGCTTAAACAAGCGAAATTAGCAGACCAGCTTGCTTTTCTTGATAAAATGACTTGACATTTTGTGCTAGCTCCCAGTCACAAAATTGCTATAATCTAGTCAGAATATGGATAAAATAAATTATTAATTTTTATTATAACTTTTATCTAGCAATACTTTAAGCCTTTTTATCTGTTATTTTAAAATAAAAAGCATTAACTTTTATTCATATTTTTATATCCAAAATTTTTTTGAAGTCTTTCTTTAGGAAGACGACTGATTAATTACTAATTTCTTAACTTAGATATAGCAATCCTAAATAATTTACAAACACCTCTCCCTTGTCCCCCTTGTTCGGATATCAAATAGGATTGCTATATCAGGAATAAAAATTTTGAGTGACAGGATAATGCCACCCCACAAAATTTATGTTCATCCAACTTACTTTTTTAGGAGACAAACTTGAATATGATTCAATTTCGCAAAATTGTGACGGCGATCGTCCTAATTTTAGTTTTGACCACCACTGTCGCTTGTAGTGGTACGGTTCAAGCTAAACAACCGACCAGTAATCTACCAGTTATTAGTCGTGGCTCAGAATATGCCCAACTGGAACTTGGTAACACTACATCAGGGCAGGATTTTGGTAATTGGGTTGTGCAAACAGCATCAGGACTGGTTCAGGATGCTTATGTGCGTGACAACAACAAGTTAGGTGTTGTAATTACGCCGAAAGTTCGGACATCGGAAGTAAAATCCTTGACTCATTCCCTAGTTCAAGGTTTTCACCGCAATTTCCCCAACCAGGACTTAACAGTTTTGGTGTATGCGCCTGACAAAAAATTGATTCTGACGGCTCAGTATGACACTCAGTCAAACAAGGTTGAGTACGAATAAATTCTCATTTTCAGGCGGTTAAATAAACTCGAATTTCAAATCAGGAGATCGCAAAAATGACTAGTAGCGAAGAATATAAACGTCAAATCATGAAAGATTTGGCTGGTGGTAATACCGAATCTCTCGGAGAAGTCCCATCTGACCCCAATAAAGAATACCAAAACTTTGACGATTTTACGCAGCGCTCATCACATCATGAACGTCGCCAGTTGTTTGGTAAATCTTTAAATCACGACAGCGTCCCTCCCAGCCAGATGGAACCAGAACTCCAAAAAGCGATCGCCCAGATCAAGCCGAATGAACGGGATGATGTAGCAGGTGCTTTTTTCAAGCACTTAAAGCATAGAGGTTTAGACGATCGCCATCTGGAGCAACAATTGGGTCTTTCCACCCATGTTCCCGGTCGCATGAGTGCTGATGATGTCAGCAAACTCGCAGCTTTCACCTATCACAACCACCCGGACGTCTTCCACGAGGTGTTAGCGGAGCAACCGGTGATTGTGAAGTTTCTCAGTAACCCTGTCATTGGTGCAGCTTTGGGAGCGATCGCCTCTAAATGGTTTGGCGGTCATAAGTAATATTTAATCATGGTGCGTTATGGCTGCGACTATAGCGCACCCGACATTTGATGTTTTTTTAGGTGAAGCAACTTAGTATAAAATTGCAGATTGTGATTGCTCGTGAATCGTGCTAAACAACTGCAAGAACAAGCAACAGCCAAAGCTTCGGAATTACGGCAAAAAGTAGAAGACTATCTGCGCAATACCAACATTGAAGAACTGAATCCCGAAGGTATCAAGCGAGAATTTAAAGTTTTGCTGTCAGACCCGGAAGCTGGAATTAGTCTCTTACGCGACCGCCTATCGCAATTTGATCGTGATACCTTAGTAAAATTACTGAGTCAGCGTCAAGATTTGAGTGAGGAGCAAGTCAACCAAATCCTTGACCAGGTGGAATCGGTACGAGATAATATTTTACAAGCACCTCAGAAAGTCGCAGTGAAAGCGAAACAGCAGTACGAGCAAACGACGAGTGCGATCGCAGAATATCTCCGCAATACCAAACTAGAAGAACTCAACCCAGAAGGCATTCAGCGCGATTTGACTAAATTGCTGGATAATCCTCTTGAGGGTGCTAATGCACTGCGCAATCGCCTGTCTCAAGTAGATCGGGAAACCTTGGTCAAACTGCTGACTCAACGGGGAGACTTAAGCGAGGAGCAAGTTAATCAGACAATTGACTCTGTACAACAAACCATTGGTAACATTGTCAAAGCACCGCGACGCTTGGCAAAGCGCGCTACTAAACAGTTGGAAGTTTGGCAGATCGCGTCTCCAAATTCGACCGCTCTACACTTGTGGCTTTACTTTCCCAACGTGAGGATATCTCACCATAAGAAGCAAACCATATTCTAGATCAAATTGAGTCGGTTCGCAACTCGCTTGTGGAACAATTTCAGCAGGTTCAGCAAAGGGTACAATCGTTGCTCGATCAAACGAGTGCCTCTATTCGCAACTATCTCAACTCGTTAGAGCGTCCGGAACTCAACCCAGAAAGCATTCAGAAAGACTTTGCGAAATTGTTCGACGATCCCCAAGCCGGATTTGAAGCCTTGCGCGCAGACGCGCTACTCGGCTTGTCGCCAGACATCGCCTGAGTCAATTTGATCGTGGCACCCTAGTTGCCATTCTTAGCTCTCGTCAGGATATTTCCGAGTCGCAAGCTAATAAAATTATTGGACCAAATTGAACCCTGGCGGGATAGTGTGCTGCATCGCGCTTTAGCCATCCAGTCGGAAACGCAAAAACGCCTGAAAGCCGTCAAAGACCAAGCTCAAAAGCAAGCTGTTGAAACTAAAAAAGCTGTTGCAGGTGCTGCTTGGTGGTTATTTAACACCGGCTTTGGTTTCCCTAGCAGCTTCAGCAATCGCTGGTGATGGGCGCAGTAGCTGGTCCTAGCCTGTTTGGCTAAAGTTTGTTTAAGTTCATAGTTAAGCCTCTCAGTTGAGAGGCTTTTTTGTGTAAATATTACCAAAATAATTCGTTATTCTTTATTCGTGATTCGTAATTAAGGTACAATCCAGATGAATTCATTCTTGAAACTCTAAGACCAAGCTTTGCTATAGTCTTAGATTCTCAGAAGTGTTAGTTGTTAACTCCCTAGCATCCCTGTCAAATTGACTTAACTGGGTACTCAGGCTCGTGCCTGAGTACGAATGATGCTCGCGGCTTTTCAAACGTCTCCTTAGGCGTAACTTTCTGGCGCACTACCCGTAGGTTAGTTGTAGTAATGCAATTCTAGCAAAAATCATGCACTTAAAACGAATTAATTGGCAAAAACTCAACTGTCCTGCGACTCAATCAAACCTAGGGTTTGACTGAGTCGCAGGACGTTTCGTTTTTACACCATAATTCCCCTACAACCTAACTAGAAGAAGTGCAGTACCAAATGGAAATTTCCAATGGACAAGAAAAAAGTTTCTTCCTTGTAGCCCTCGACTGCAATCGCGGTAAAATCCCGATCAAATTACGAATTAGTTTGACCTTAACTCCAAAAAAACATGAATGGAACTTGGCAAGAAATAACCGCAAGTCTGCATGGTCATGTGCTAATCATGCCTTTGCAGCTACTAGCCCAAGCTCAAGGAAATAACCCACCTGAGCTTCGACCAGGGCAAGCTGTTGATGCTAGCGTGAACTATGTGCAACAACTGATGGGACAGTTGATTAATTTTATTCCCTCTTTGCTTGCCGCACTGGCGATTTTGTTAGTCGGGTTGCTGGTAGCGACGATCGCTTCGTCGATCACACGGGGAATTCTCAACCGCACTAACCTAGATAACCGGATTTCGGCTGGGATAGTGGGTGCTGGAGATAGACGGGACTTGCCCCAAGTAGAGAGTGTCATCTCTAGCTTTGTGTTTTGGGTGATCGTCCTATTTACTGCAGTTGCGGTTTTACAGGCACTCAATTTACAAGTCGTCTCTCAACCCCTCAACAGTTTCCTCAATCAAGTCATTGGGTTTGTACCCAAGTTAGTGGGTGCGACAATTCTGTTTGCAGTCGCTTGGGTCGTGGCAACGCTTGTCAAGCTAATAACCACACGGGGACTGCACGCCTTAAGGCTGGATCAGCGCTTAAATCAGCAACCTAGTAGTGGGACACGCGAACCAAACCAATTGTCTCTGGCTGATACGATTGGTAATGCCCTTTATTGGTTCATCTTTTTACTGTTTTTACTGCCGATTCTTAATGCCTTAGATCTGAATCAGGCACTACTACCTGTACAGACTCTGATTACACAAATTCTCTCAATTCTACCGAACATTTTAGCGGCGGTGTTGATAGCAGGGGCGGGTTGGCTACTGGCTACGGTGGTGCAACGGATTGTCACCAACTTGCTTAACTCTACGGGAGTAGATCGTCTAGGCGCTCAAATTGGTTTGCGGCAATCCACCTCCGGGCAATCGCTTTCGGGAATTATTGGCACAATAGTCTATGTTTTGATTTTGATTCCCGTAGCGATCGCCGCACTTCAGGCGCTGCGAATTGATGCGATTTCCGTGCCGGCGATCGCCATGCTGCAACAAATCCTCAACACCCTGCCCGCAATTTTCACTGCGGCGTTGGTGTTGATTGTCGCTTACTTCCTCGGGAGGTTTGTGGCGAATCTGGTGACCAATATTCTCTCTAGTCTTGGCTTTGACAACATTTTTTCTATCCTCGGTCTCCCAACTACCGTTACAAGACGCGCCGCACCACCACGGGACTACTCCGTACCTCCATCGCCACAAAGCACCGTACTCCAACCGGATGCTGCCACTGCCCGTACAACCCGTACCCCATCAGAAATTGCTGGGATCGTGGTACTGGTTGGCATCATGCTATTTGCCACTGTTGCAGCGGTTGATATTCTAAATATTCCGGCGCTTACCGTATTGTTCAGCGGTATTGTCGTGATTTTTGGTCGGATTTTGGCAGGATTGGTGGTGTTTGCTGTGGGACTGTTCCTCGCAAATTTGGCGTTTAATATCATTACCAGTTCTGGCGATCGGCAATCCCAAATTTTGGGACAAATCGCACGGATAGCAATTATTGCTTTGGTGTCAGCAATGGCACTACAACAAATCGGTGTTGCCAGCAGTATTGTTAATTTGGCGTTTGGATTGTTGTTAGGTGCTTTAGCCGTAGCAATTGCCCTTGCCTTTGGTTTAGGTTCACGTGATATTGCCGCTGAACAAGTACGAGAATTGCTTGCCTCTTTCAAAGGTAACCGTAACCAACCACCGCGCATTTAGCAGAATTTTTGTTGACATCAGAGGTGCGTTTACTTTCCTCACCGTGCGTGAAAATTTCGGAATTTTTATGAATATCAACGCTTCTACCATTTGGGAAGGCATACAAAAATTCGCACCTCTGTCCCTCTGATTCATCACATCACCTCTGTTCCCTCCTAGAGGTTCCCACTGTATCAGGTGCTTTGAAGCCCCCTAGTTAAAGTTTTCTGAACCTTATCGAGATGAGTCTGCAATGCCAATGCATATTCCTTAACTGCTTCAACATGGACTGAGGAGGCGTTGATATGCTCCTGTGAAGACTCTAAAAACACTTCTGTTGAGGCATCTTCTGTCAGCTTATGTGCTTTGGTCAGGGATTGCTGCGCATGCTTTTGGATGATTTGCCCATATTCTTCGATGCGTTTGCCAATTTCTTGGTCCTGAAGGTCACCACTTTGTAGACTCTTTCCCACCTTTTCTACAGATTGGCCATGTTTAAGTGAAACTTGAGCGTGTTCTTTTGCAGCTTGTGCAGTCTGTTCTGAGATTTCATGCATAGCTTTTCATTCTGGAGTAATTACTTAATAAAGTAACTGCCCCAGTTTCTGCCAACATCTTCCAAAGGGTTTAGGAAAATGTTAAGTTAATCTGCAAACGCCGCTACTTTGCTTTTCTTAACGAATAGCACGATAACGACATCACTTAGAACCTTTTTGACTGAGAGGACAAGTAACAATCTTTTTACCTGACCAATCTGTAAAGGTATTTTCATCTTTATAATGTCGAGGAGTTTGCATCATTAAGCGCCAAGCATCTCCAGCATTGATTAAATTCATGCGGTCAGGATAGTGGACTTTTAATAACTCTTGAACCAGCGGATAGTAGTCAGAGTTTATTCCCGGAAAGATATGATGTTCTGTGTGGTAAGAAAAATTTAAATGCAATTTGTCAAATAGTTTGGGAACTTGCAGAGAAACACTGTTAAGCAGCGGATCGTTAACGCTTGTCATGCGGCAAAGCATGTGATTTGTATAAATATAAAACATCAATCCAGCATAGCCAATACTCATGGGGAGAAAGTAGCCAAGCACAAGTTTTAAAAGAGAAAATTGCAGACAGGCACAAATAATTAGATGAATCATTAACATGAAAATCAGTTCACCTGTAACCGCTAGACGCTTTTTGGCATTGAGGGTAAAAGCAGCAGGAACATAATTAGCCGATTGACCATTAAATAACAGCACAGAGGTCAGGTTGCGAAAATTCCAGACGGACCATGCTGAAGTCATTCCGACTGTTAAACATATGGGATTGACTTCAGCAGAAGGCACAAATAGATTCTGAATCCATTTTCCCCAGGTCTGAGGCTCCTCGTATAAGTAATTGCGATCTGGATCGGCTAGGGAATTTGTTTTAGTGTGATGCTCCTGGTTATGAAGTACTTTCCACAACGTCGGTGGCATCCACAGCATCGTTAGCCCTAACAAACTAATAACATGAATAAGACGGGAATTTCTAATCACGCTACCATGCAGGATGTTATGGGAGCTAAATAGCAAGACAATCACGCTATTTCCCATGACTACGGCTAGCGGTAAATAAAGCCATAAAAGATATACAGGCCAACGATCCAGCTGCGTGGCGATCGCCCAGCCCAGAATCAAGATTGTCAGATTAAGGAACAAAATGACTAACTTACTCGGATCGGGGACAAACGCCTCAACAGGTAGGAGGGAACGCAATTTCTTCGCATACTCGGCTTGGGTGATCAACATCTAAATGGGAGACTTCATGAACTTTTATGAACTTGTATCAAGATTAACTTAATTTTGCACCTAATAGACATCTCCAGAAATTAATTATTCCTTGTCTGAAACCCTTGTCCTGACGTAGCAGTGCTAAGTCAGGACAATCATTTTCGCGAACTGTCTTGCGCTCCGCAGCCTGACTCATCAATATGAAAAATAACTAGTGCAGAGATATCATGTGCCCTACCAAACAACAAAATTTCATCACAGCTACTTGAATCAGATCGAGATCAAAGCAGTTTTTATCCTCAGTCCATTAGTAATTATCACCTCTTCCTTCAGTCAGCAGAGAATGAAACAAAAATTAACTAAATTCGGATATTAGTCTCATAAAGTGCTAAGTTAGTCTAGAGTACAATCGCGTACTTAAAAGTTAGACTCGCAACAACCCTGGAGTAACTTGGTGTTGAAGGGTTGTGGCATTAGCCAACATTAGACCCAAAAGCATAGCACCCTAGTGGTAAAGTGCCATGATACCGATACCTGTGGCACTTGCGCAGTCTAGGTGGAATGATCTGTTTGGTGAAGCGCGATAAGCGCGATATTGGCATCCGTGCGATCGCGCTAGTACCATTCTCCTAAGCACCAAGCGCCCAAGAAAGCTTGTCCAACTCAGGTTTTAGGGGACGTCAAAAGTTTACTCCTAAATCTCAAACGCTACCCAATTTATCAACGTGAAATTGACTTTTAGAGATGTTTTACTGTTTTCAACACTCATAAATAAAGTGAATAAAATGATTTGGATTGGTGATAACGATGCCGATTAAAAAACAACCTACTCCCCCTCGTTCCCGCTTGATCGGGAACATTTTTCTGGGGTTGGCAGCTTTGCTCCTGGGAGCAAATTTTATCTTGCCTAGTTTCTTCGGTCCCCAAATTCCCGGTGTTCCCTACAGCCTGTTCATCCATCAGGTAGAGTCAGGGGAAGTCTCGCGGGTGCAAGTCGGTCAAAACCAGATTCAGTTCCAATTGAAAGCTGGCGATGAGCAGGCAGGATCTGTGTTCGAGACTACACCCATCTTTGATTTGGCATTGCCCAAGTTGTTAGAAGAAAAGGGTGTTGAGTTTGCCGCTGCCCCTCCGCCCCAAAATGTCTGGTTTACCAGTCTTTTGGGCTGGGTGGTTCCACCCCTGATCTTTGTGGCAATCTGGCAGTTTATTGCCCGTCGGGGTGGTGGTGGACCTCAGGGTGTTCTCTCTATTGGTAAGAGCAAAGCCAAAGCTTATGTGGAGGGGGAATCGGCTAAAACGACCTTTGCCGATGTGGCTGGGGTAGAGGAAGCCAAGACTGAGTTGGTGGAAATTGTGGATTTCCTCAAGACTCCAGGGCGCTATACCCAGATTGGGGCGCGGATTCCCAAGGGGGTACTGCTGGTGGGTCCCCCTGGGACTGGTAAAACGCTGCTGGCGAAAGCGGTGGCGGGAGAAGCAGGAGTACCGTTCTTCAGTATCTCAGGCTCTGAGTTTGTGGAACTTTTTGTTGGTGTGGGTTCTTCACGGGTGCGTGACCTGTTTGAGCAGGCGAAGAAGCAAGCTCCCTGCATCGTGTTCATTGATGAACTGGATGCTATAGGCAAGTCGCGAAGCAGTGGTGGGTTCTACGGCGGCAATGATGAGCGGGAACAGACGCTCAACCAGTTGCTCACAGAAATGGATGGGTTTGCGGCGGGCGATGCCATTGTGATCGTGCTAGCAGCAACTAACCGCCCGGAAGTATTAGACCCTGCCCTCTTACGTCCGGGTCGATTTGATCGTCAAGTCCTGGTCGATCGCCCCGATCTGTCCGATCGTGAGGCGATTCTCAAAATCCATGCTCAGAAAGTAAAGCTGGGTGAAGATGTGAATCTGAAGGCGATCGCGACTCGTACCCCCGGTTTTGCCGGAGCAGACCTAGCAAACCTGGTGAATGAAGCGGCGCTCTTAGCAGCCCGCAATCAACGTGACCAGGTTGCTCAAAAAGACTTTGCTGAAGCGATCGAGCGTGTGGTAGCAGGTCTGGAAAAGAAAAGCCGTGTCCTTAACGACAAGGAAAAGAAGATTGTTGCTTACCACGAAGTCGGTCATGCCTTAGTCGGTTCCCTGATGACCGGTTCTGGTCGGGTCGAGAAAATCTCCATCGTACCCCGTGGTATGGCAGCGTTGGGTTACACGCTGCAACTGCCAACAGAAGATCGGTTCCTCATGGACGAAGCCGAACTCCGGGGGCAGATTGCCACCCTGCTTGGTGGACGGTCAGCCGAAGAAATTGTGTTTGGCAGCATTACCACCGGGGCATCCAATGATTTGCAGCGGGCGACTGACTTGGCAGAACGGATGGTGACAACCTACGGGATGAGCAAAATCTTAGGTCCCTTGGCTTACCAGCAGGGACAGCCAGCCATGTTCTTGAGCGATGGTGCGCCGAATCCCCGCCGGATGGTGAGTGAAGAAACGTCGCGTTCTATCGACCGCGAGGTCAAGGACATTGTAGAAACTGCCCATCAGCAAGCTTTGGATATCCTTGAGCGCAACCGAGACTTGCTGGAAACGATTTCTACCAAACTCTTAGAGACAGAAGTCATTGAGGGGGAGCAACTGCACAGCCTCCTCAGCCAAGTTAGCCCTGTAGGTAGTGTAACTGCTACGGTCTAGTTAGCAGTGGTTGCTCAACTTATATCTTGCACCACCGTCTTGTTGCGAAAGTCAAAACCCAAAACGCCTATGATTTCGTAGGGGAGCCACCCTCGTGCGCGGTGAGACAGCCCTGATTTCGTAGGGGAGCCACCCTCGTGCGCGGTGAGACAGCCCTGAAGGAGGGTTTCCCTCCTGCAGGATCTGCGTAAGCGTTGCGTTAGCGTAAGCGTTGCGTTAGCCGGTACTCCGGCGTCGGAACGAGCGTCACCCGAAGGGGTTCCCCGCGTTGAGAGGAGTGGCGTTGGGCACTGCCCACCTACCCTCCCAATCGTTGGTGCAAGATGTCAGTCAAAAAATTATTTGCGATCGGGTGAGCGCTGCACAAGTTAAACCTATGTTATCTTGAGTATAGTTTAGTATTTTAATCTGTAAACAGTTGTCAGAGGAGTATAAGCTATCAGCATCAGAAGCAAGAAATGCTTACAATAAATCATCTGCTGCTTATGACTCCCAATCAGAGTTAGTTGACGCTTATATAAATGAGTCTTTTGATAGAGTCAGGGAACTTAAAAGGAGTATAAAGAAGTTAGAGTTTAAGCGAAATATTGCCCAGGATTCAGGACAAACATCAACAGCTAGCAATCTAACCAAAAAGATTCACTACAAGCAACAGAAGATCAACAAGGTTGAAGCGAAGATAGCGCGACTGAAAGAGTCAAGGGATAAAGGTAAATTTAGCGTCACTTTTGGTTCTGCAAGACTATTTGAGCAACAGTATAGACTAGAAGAAAACGGTTACACAAGGCATGAAGAATGGCTGAAAGACTGGAGAGAATCTCGTTCTAACCGTTCATTCTTTATAGGCTCGAAGAACTACCAATGCGGAAATCAATTAGTCAGGTATGACGTTGAAAAACAAACCTTGACAATCACCATTACGCCAAGTCTTAGAGAGAAATATGGCAGCACTGTAACACTGCATCACATTGCTTTTCTTCACGGGGAAGAGTGGTTAAAAGCAGCAAGAGAACCAGTGCGCCGCACGTCAACCCGTGTCAAGAAAAAGAACGCTTCGTCAATAGAAATCCCAGAGGAATTCGATTTTACACAACAGCCGAGTCAAGTTCAAAGAGTAGAAACATCCAGAAATGGTAGTACGTTGCCTGTCACATACGAAATTATCCGTAGAGACGGCAATGTTTACATCAATGCAACCATAGAGACATTAGACCCAGTACTCACAACAAGTCTGGAAAATGGCTCGCTAGGAATAGACTTTAATCCTGGTAGTATCGATTGGACTTTGATCGACCGACACGGCAATTTGAAGCGCCACGGCACAATCAAAACAAATGTTCAGGATAGGAGATCGGTACAGACCAAAGATATTATTGGAAAGGCTGTATCTGAGGTCGCCAGAATCGCGCTTAAATGCAACGTTCCTGTTGTTATTGAAGATTTAGACTTTGCCCAGAAGAAAGCATCCATGAAGGAAAAAGGTGCTAAGTATGCACGAATGCTTTCTAATATGGCATACTCTCAGTTCACCCAGATGATTGAATCTAAGTGTTTAAAATCTGGGATAGAACTCATCAAGATTAACCCTGCCTATACTTCCGTGATTGGTGTCACCAAGTATATGGCAGTTTACGGTCTTAACTCTGGTTGCGCCGCTGCTTTGGTGATAGCGCGGCGTGGTCAGGGTAGGACTGAAAAATTACCCACAGCCCTTGCATCTTACTTCAGAAAGCCAGAGGACATGCTGAAGTCGAGTGCTTGGGCGAAGGTAGCTAAGAAAATAAACATTTGCGGCGGTTTTAATCGTCACAAGTTTTATTCTCTTGGTATCAAACAGGCACGGACTAACAGTCTGTTGCACAGCAAGCTACGGCAAACAAAAGTCTCTTGTAGGCGTGATACTGTGCAGGTCGAAAGTGACCCCTCATATTGGTCAAAAACGCCGCGCTATTGGTTCCCCTGTCCTTAAGGGCTTAAATCCTTAAGTTTGCTCAGGTTTTGAGTAGCGCATTCATGCGTGGGGTAATTACGAATTATTGTGACAGTCTGAGTTATCTACTTGAGGAATGTGGCGACTCAGTAGGTCGCTATTCTCACGAAGGAGATGAAGTATACTCCCGCGAATCACTGTTTCCATGTACAACCGCTGCTCTAAAGAACAAGGGTATAGAGGGTATGTGGGTGGTGAGTGCAGCCCCTCGACTGTATAGCGATTCGGAATGTGACTGAGGACATGGGCAATTAGCTTTTGCCGCAATTCAGGAAGAGAAAAGGCTACTTGATAAGGATATTCAGGAAAATCATCTAAGGCATTTTGAATTTCTTTAACTACAATTGGTAATGTTAAGTTAATTAAGTTGTAGGACATTTTTACCTCTAATTGACCTTATTTGACAGAATAATTACTAATTCGTAATTCCCAGGGTACTTCTGAACACTAAATTAAAAATTTAGTGGTCTAAAATCAGTGGAGGTTTCTTGCGAACACTGATTGAAATTACGAATTACGTTAGCGATCGCGAAGCGGTAGCGAAGCAGTAGCTGATACCCCTGCTTCGGCACGAGCGTCATTATCAATTACGAATCATTTTGACTGGGATTCGTATTGATTTTTAAGATAGATAAAAACATGTCCTAAAAAAAGAGCAAAAATGAATGATTGTTAAACAATCAACGATTCTTTATAAAAATATGTGGTGAATTCAACAGTACAAAGTTGAAAATGCTTGTTTATAAATGATTGTGAAGAATGTAACACAGACTTAAAATTACCGAAGGTGTAACCATCTGCCATTTAACCACTATAGTCCTTACTTAGCAAAACCTTTAGAAATAAAATGCAGCAGGCGTAAAGCTCATTTCAAAGCAAAACAAAAGTTTCCATCTTGGCTTAGCGGCTGGTTGCGGCTTTGCTACTTTTAGAGCATGTGCGCTATCGTACATTTGGGCTTGTATTCATAATCACAAAATAAATCAATAATTAAATCTGTCATTTTATAGAGAATAAATAAAGTAAATCAACAATTAAATCAACACTTTGATAGATACAACATTTCGCAGCCGATAGTATCACATAGTTATAAGCGGTCGGAAATTAAAGGTGAAAAAATTACTACTAAAGGCAGGGGATAACATCCTTTAAAAACTCTAGCAAGCAAATAGCGATCGAGTAGGCTTCTTCGCCTGTTGAGCATCCTGTCACCCAAATGCGAATCGGCGACTCTCAAGATTTATCCTGAATTGTACGAAACACTTTGCTCTTTAAAGCTTCAAAAGCAGCATCCCGAAAAAACCTGGTGACATTGATCAAAATATTCTGATCCAGCACATCCACTTCAGCAGAATTAGTGTACCTCGATAGTTTGTTATAATAGTTGTACAAGTAACAAGCGCGTCAAGCAAGTTATTTAGAGAATTCACCTGTTGACATAGGGACTGGGTAATATTGTCCTTTTCTTGTGCCGCTAGCTGTTTTTTTTAAACAAGACTGGCTCAAGGATAAATAATCATGTCTGTGCCATCTCACCTCCGGATTCGGGTGGAAAATCGGCTGCTGCTAGCCCTGCCTAGTGAGGAATACGAACGTCTCCTGACCAACTTAACTCACGTCTCCCTAGCTTTCAAGCAAGTCCTCTACCAGCCCAGAGAACCGATCAAGTACGTCTATTTTCCTAATAATGGCGTAGTATCTCTGATCTCCATCATGTCAGACAGTACAGTCGCTGAAGTTGGTTTGGTGGGCAACGAAGGAATGGTGGGGATATCTGTATTTTTGGGAGTTGATGCAACGCCTCTGAAGGCGATCGTGCAGGTTCCTGGCGATGCGATGCGGATGAAGGCAGATGTCTTCCTCGCCTCGGTTAAACCTTATGTAGCGCTTTCCGGACTGCTGCGACGCTACACGCAAGCGCTGATCGTGCAGATCTCGCAATCGTCTGCCTGCAACTCCCACCACTCAGTGGAACAGCGATGCTGTCGGTGGCTGCTGATGACTAGCGAACGTGTGAAATCAGACGAGTTTCCAATTACCCAAGAGTTCCTTTCCCAAATGCTGGGTGTGCGCCGTGCCAGTGTGACGGTGGTTGCTGGCATACTTCAAAAGGCGGGGTTAATCCGCTACAGTCGCGGTCAGATGACTATCCTCGATTATCCAGGCTTAGAACAAGCCAGCTGCGAGTGCTATACCCTCGTCAAACAGGAGTCCGACCGCTTGTTCGGCTGACTCCGTGACGCACAAATCAAAAAAAATGGGGCGCGAAAGAGTCCTTGGTTCTCCGCTAATTTGTAAACTTTTGTATGAATAACTCACCCACTGAGCATATTATTTTGCTCAGGTGCTAAATTATTTTTGAGTACGATAACGTACATAAAAGCTAGACTCGCAATAACCCTAAAGGAGTTTGGTATTGAAGGGTTGTGCCATTAGCCAAAATTAGACCCAAAAGCATAGTACCTGTGTAGGCTGGGGCAGTGGCGATCGCGACCACTCGCAGCAACGTCAAAAAGCAAATGCTGCTGGATAAAGGTGCAGATCATGTCATTGTCACTAACAACGAAGATTTGGTCACTCGTGTCATGGAGATTACGAACGGTCATGGTGTCGATCTTATTTTAGATGCGGTTGCAGGCTCGTTTCTAGAAACCTTAGCAGCTGCAGCTGCACCTAAAGCCACCATTTTTGTCTATGGAGCGTTAGATGAAACCGCAGCAACTCCCTTTCCCTTGTTTGCAGCACTTCAGAAAGGGTTGAAGGTACAGGGCTACACGCTATTTGAGATCACAACCAATCCGGTGAAGTTAGAACACGCCAAACAATACATTTACAAGGGGCTAGAGTCTGGAAAACTCGTGCCAATTCTCGATCGTACTTTCACACTCGATCAAATCGTGGAAGCACATCGCTACATGGAATCGAATCAGCAAAATGGAAAAATTACCGTCACCGTTTAGAGGCTTGCAAGCCAAAAATCGAGGAGAACAGCGATATGTCTGACCATTTTGACATTTCCTGATTGTTACTCCAATTTAAACACTAGAAAGCACCGAGGAGCGCAGTTGCTCAACCCAACTGTGCAAATTACCTGTGTTCAAGCGATAACTCAGGGGATGGGCAATTAACCGCGCCGTACTTTCATACAAGGTTTCAATCTCAATCAAACCATTCTCGCGCAAAGTCCGCCCTGTAGAAACCAAATCAACGATCGCCTCCGACATACCCGTAATCGGTCCTAGCTCGACTGAACCATACAACGGTACAATTTCCACAGGTAGATCCAGCAGGTGGAAAAATTCCCGTGCGCAATTTACATACTTAGAAGCAACTCGACCATGAGGAGGCAATTCCAATGTTGAACGGTAAGAACTAGATTGCTTAACCGCCACCGACATTCGACAATGCCCAAACTGTAAATCAATCAAGTGGGCAACTTGTGGCTTTTTCTCTCGCAGCACATCATAACCGACAATACCTAGTTGTGCCTGACCATATTCTACATAAACAGGCACATCCTGCGTCCGCACCAGCAGCCCTTTCGCTTGACCACTAGCATCGGGAATCTGAAGTTGGCGGTTCCCTGAATCCAAAAAAGCACTAAAGTCCAATCCGACATCTTGTAGCAGGCGGATGCTATTTTTGAGAAGTTCCCCTTTCGGCAGTGCAACAGTAAGCATATTGCGAATTTTGGTAGTTGATGATGAAGTTGAACTAACTGACCCCTTGAGTCGTGTACTAACTCGTGAGGGATACATTGTCGATGCTGCTTATGATGGGACAAGTGGCAGCCAACTTGCACTTATCAGCAGTTATGACCTACTCATTTTAGATTGGATGTTGCCTGGAAAAACGGGATTGGAAATTTGTCAGGAATTGCGACGCCAAGGCAAAACCACACCCGTCTTGTTTCTTACTGCCAAAGATACTTTAGATGACCGAGTCAAAGGTTTAGATGCTGGTGCGGACGACTATCTAGTTAAACCTTTTGAACTGCGAGAGTTACTAGCACGAGTACGTGCTTTATTGCGACGTTCAAGTCCCCAGACTTATGGTACAGCAACCCAAAGACTTACAGTAGCTGATTTAGAACTTGATTACGAAAACCAACTAGCCTATCGCCAAGGACGGATAATAGAGCTATCGGAAAAAGAAAGCCAGTTGATGCAATACTTTATGCAACACTCAGGACAACTCCTGACTCACGCGCAGATTCTACAACATTTGTGGACAGAAAGCGAACAACCTAGCAGCAACGTCATAGCAGCTTTAATTCGCCTACTGCGCCGCAAGATAGAGAGATCTGGTGAAACACCACTGATTCACACCGTTTACGGTAAAGGATACCGTTTTGGCACTGAGGAGATAAGATTTAGTGGTTAGTGGTTAGTGGTTAGTGGTTAGTGGTTAGTAGTTAGTAGTTAGTGGTTAGTAGTTAGTGGTTAGTAGTTAGTGGTTAGTGGTTAGTGGTTAGTAATATTTTTTTGACTACCAACTAACAACTACCAACTAACAACTAACAACTACCAACTAACAACTAACAACTAACAACTAACAACTACCAACTAACAACTAACAACTTTTGATTTATCTCGCATTGCAGCTTTTCTCGTAATTGTTGTGCTTTTTGGTAATCTACTGTTCTCCCCTTCTGGTCAACATTCATAGCTGCTGTATATAAAGGTTGGATAAAATAACGCAGGCGACTTTTCATTGCCCAAATTCCCATTGAAGGAAAGAGAATAAAGACCAATATCAAAGGCGATAAAGGCAAAAATGGTAATTTTAATAACCTCGGAATTTTTTTCAGGTTTAAAGTCCAAGGATGTAAATTTTCATTACCAATACAAATAACAGGTAAAATCGGAATTTGATAACGTTGGCTCAACTGAATAAAACTCAAATCAAACGTTTCCAACTGATAGCGTCTTCTCCAACCTTTTCTTGGTCCTCGTAACCCTTCTGGTGCGTATAAGAGAATTGTCCGCTTTTGTATAGCTGCCTCAAAATCATTTAACTCTGCTCTGACACCACCTAAAACTGAGGACCAACCAGGCGGTAACCACCAGGTTAGCCAAGGATGATCAAACAATGATACACCGGCTAAGGGTTGCACCACCCATCCTCTTGCTTGATTGAGTAAATAGCCCAACGTCAAAAAGTCCCAGGGAAAACACATCCCTGCATGATTCATTGCCACAATTATCGGTCCTGTTTGTGGCAAATTCTCAATTTGTTGCAACTCTCCACGAAAATAATATTTAACGATTGGACTCAGAACTTCTTCTGCAAATGCTTGTTGATAATTTGGGTCAAATTGCTCAGTTTCACTACGCGGCGATCGACAGCCAAGACGCAACCAACGAATCAGCAGTGCTAAATAAAATCCACCAGGAATCAAAAATAATCCATATTCCAGCCAATTCCAACCATCTGGATCGGTGTGATAATGCTGCCAGTGGCGGTTGAATAAAATCAACCAACCAGGAGGATACCACAAGCAAAACCAATCAAACCAGCTAAATTTGTAGCCATTGCTTGATGCTTGCTCCAATTGAGGGTAATGACGGTTTTCAGGATGTTGATTAATCACTAGGTCGAGCGCTTTCTGCAACAATTGACTTAACCCATAATTATAGCTTAATGCGCTGGCAATTTACCTGTCTGCTGTGAATATAATAACAACAGAAACTTTATATTTGCTTCAAAATAAAGGCTTCACCGAGTGCGATCGCACTCGGCAATCAAACTTAATCCACTTACGGCTTGTTCTCACACCTACGAGAACTTTGTGAGCGTCCTTTCTAAGAGTCTGCCTCCGCTTCAGTGTCATCTTCAATTGCAAACTCGCTAATATAGTCCCGCACAACACGCTCAAAAAACAGGGGAGCGGGTAAAACAGTCCAATCCCCATAGTGACCGAAACTATAGCGCAGTGATTCTACAAGCAAAGCAAGACTATCAGGATTATCCCCCGGTTGCCGTAAGGTAACAACAATCTCAAGGGGGTTTGGAGTGGACCACTGACCGAAAAACGGATTTCTTGTGGCAACTTGGTGAACTACCAACCCAGCATTGTTAGAAACTTTATCTTTAGAACCGTCTGCTTTTTCAACAGGAGTGTTTATTAGCGTCTTCGCATAGCAACTTTGCCCGCGTGAGTACTTATGAAGCATTTTATTTCCCACAGACAGATAAGCAACACACCCAGTTTGGTTTGCTTCGGTGATTCGGAATAATCCGATAGAACTAGACGCTGAAGGGATTTTGAGGCTGGGGGGCAATTTCTTTAGTTCTTTTATAGTCCGCGTGTCTTCCAAGAAAGTTTCAGCTAACTGTCTGACTTTTTTGTCAATAATTCCAGGCGCAAGGTCTTGACGAACCCTAATCAACCTTGCTCCTTGCCACTCCTGCTGCATCCATTGATATTGCTGCCCAAGGTCAATTTGATTAGCATCCATCCTAATATCGGCAAGCCAAGGCCACATTTTCACACAGTTGGACGAATCAATTATCACCAGTGGTTGTGCCCCTTCTTCCACAGAATTAGAAACAATCTGTTTCACAAATTCCATGAATCGAGTCTTTCGCTCCCTAGGTTCCGACGCTAGTTTTACTGGAGAAAGGTCAGCAATAAAGGCGATCGCATCCGGGAAGTCTTTCCACGGACTGATTTCTAAACGATTGGCTTTCTCGTAAGCACAGCACAGTTCACATTTGCCTGTATCTACCTTGAGGCGCATTGCCACTACTAAAAATGTATCTTCAATCAGTCCGCGAGCGCGACCCCTTTGTTTGCGGACGACTGTAATACTCAAAATTTCTTTTGGTCTGGCTTCTGGCAGAATATTTTCTAGGTATTTGTCAACCTTTTCTTGCACACCATCAATACGACCAGAATGGGCAGAAAGCAAATCTTTCAGAGCTGCTTGTAACCGATGGAAGAAGTTTCCAAGTTTAAAACGCTTTGTGGAGAGGGTCTTTGCCATCGGCTCAAGAAATTGCACGCAAGCACCAGCCTTTGCAGCCAGGGAAAAGCGGGTTGAAGGTTTGTTAACTTTATCGTCACGTCTGCCGGTTTTCTCACCATTAGAGTCTGGGTAAAATTTCCGCGCTAGTATGAGGCAGAAAGTTCGCTGTCTTCCGTTTTTAATTTGTTGCGCTATTGGTTCCCATGCTTCAACCCGATGACGCGATCGCTCTTTGGCTTTCATTTTTTTACCAGGCAATACCTCTCGCGGTCCGTGGGTATTGGCAGGCAAGCGGTTAAAAAGAACTTCGAGGGTGTTCCCCCACAGAAGGGGAATAATTCCCTGTAATAGCTTTACTTCTGTTTCTAACCCATCTTGATAAAAGATGATTAGTGACAGGTGCTCGTTAGGATAAAGTCGTCGCATGGCTGCTTGGTTTGCCTGAATAATAGCTTTAAGCTGGTTCGTCTGATCTGGTAATTTGGGTTTGCTAAATTTCAGGGCTTTTCTTCCTGTATCAATCGCTTCTAAACTGATGCCAAAGTTCTTTAGTAAGTCATTGAGTTGACCATCGTCTAGTTGCTCAAGGTATTTCGGGGTAAACTCCGAGTAGGGATTGTTCTCTTGAACTTCCAGAACAGCACCAAGCAGGGTAGGTAAATTAATCATGCGCGATGCTGTATCATCCAATTTATGGCTGGATTTCACAGGTGAGTAACTATCGAACGGTTTGAGTTTTACTGGTTTAATAATTTTTGTAATAGCCTCAAAAGCTTCTAACTTATCAATCTCCGGTACGCCCTTTTGAATTCTGTCTTCTTCCGAATCGTCTTCGGATTTTTCGGAATTGTCTTGAAGTCCATCGCGGTAAGTCAGCACTACCTGACATTGGTCGGTCGAGGCGAGGCCAGATGCAATTTGTTGTCCGTCAAATGCCTGCATTGGTAACTTCAGTTCGCGGCGTAAGGCTTCAAAATCTTTATCTGTTTGCCAACTCCAGTTCTTATTTTCATCCGGCTGGCAGATGACTTTGAAACTAAAGGCGCGGTCTGGATATGCTGACGAAAAGATAAACCCGTTAATAGTATTGCGGTCAAAGCTAGAAGATTTTAACTGACTGAGCCAACGGCGCTTAGAAACATCAATTTGTAACAAAGGCTGATGTAAAGATGGATAGGTCACTACTTCCAGCCGTACTACCAAACTAAATTTTCCTTTTATGGGATTGGTAATCAGTTCTGCTACACCAGAGGTAATTGCCCCATCGCTGGAAATAATGCGTTTCATCGAACCTAGCCCTTGAAAAATTTCATGTCCAGCTATTTGGCGAGCGACAAAGTCTGCTAGCATCCGATAAGCATGCTTATCTTTTGCCTGAGTTGTACCTGTCTCTTCAGACCAACCCCAAGGTAAGGTATGGGATTTGAATGGAGAAATTTTCACCAACTCCCCTTCTTCAAGAAAGTCTTCCAAACGCTCAAAAATTTCTGGTAATACCTTTTCTTTGTCAGCAAAAGGTTTGAGAAAGTTAGTTATCCAGTCGTTGAGAATTTGGCTAAGAGCCTTTTTAACTTCTTCTTCGCTACCACCATTTAAGTATGCAAAAGGTTCTGGATCACTGTTTTTTTTTGCATTTAATGCGTATTTACTCAGTCCTAAATTTGATTGAATTCGTTCGGCATTTTTTAGTCCTACTTCTAGGAGTCCTTGCAGTGATGCATAGGGAAGATTTTTGACATCCACTTTTTGAATTTCTGCAAGGGTTGCCAGAGATTTCTTTGTCCAAGCTAGTGTGAAACCCTCTTCTACCACTGGAGAGAGATTTTCTGGTACAGTGAAGGCTAGGGGAACTCGTTCGAGAAACTTGGGCTGTGTTGATAGCGGAATGTAAAAAGTTTTTGAAAGTGAAGTAATTTCCGTTAATTCGTCTTCATCTAACATTAAGGATTTTTCATCCAGTTCAGATGAATCTTCATTCAACTCAAAGTCATCATAAAAATCGCTACTCATTCTTACATCTCCAATAATGGTGAAAAATCATCGAAATCTTCTTCTATCAACTCTTCTTTTGAGTGCAGGCTTTCCGGGTAAATTACGCCTTCAATTCGTCGTAAAGGTGTCAGAAATGCGCCGTAAAGTTCTTGATAAATTTCCCGAATTACAGGGTCAGGATGGTTGACGCATTCTTCTAAAATTATTCGCATTTGAACCAGCATACTGTCTCGCCCAGAGTCGGGTTTATCCTGAGTAGATTTAATCGCCCAAGCTGCATCCACAAAATAAACTGCTACCGGACAACCATTCCGCATTCCTCGCCCAATTGTTTGTAAAATGGCAACCATTTGATTAGCTGTAAACGGTCTAAACAGTTCAGGACCAAGACGGCTAGCCATCAAGGGTTCGCGTAATAATCGATTGGCATAGCGCCAGAGGTCTTTTCGAGACTGCTTCCAAGAATCAGCAATGGCGCTCAGGTCTTCTGCTTGAGTAAACATTTGACTATCAAATTCTTGCGTTGACCGTCCTGCTAGGCTGTATAAAAGTTGCATATCATCTGTGGAAGGATGAGGACGAGTCAGGAAGTAAATCGAGCCAATTGCAGCGTCAAGTTTCCTCGGTCCTTTGGTGAAAACAATGTTTACGCCTCGACCAATTGCAAGTATGGGAAAAATTAAAATATCGCAGTTTTCATCGTCTCCAAGTGCTTCACACTGGGCGGTTGTCACAAAATCTGTCGGTTGCTCTCCAGATCTTAGGGAGCGAACAACTGCTTTTGTACGTCTGCCAACTTCTGAATGATGGTCGTTAAGAAATTTCTTGATAGTGCGAGCTTGCTCGTAGCTATTGACGATTAAGGCAGCTTTACGGCGAATACCGTCTTTCACATCAAAATTACGAATGGACTTGTAAATTTCCGATTTTGTAGTACCACCCCGTACCAGTGCATCCACCATTCGCTTCAAATTGCGTTCTTGAAGTTCGCCAGCGCCACTGTATCGCAGGGGTTCATCGCCACGTTCGCGGTCGGGAATCCATTTGAAGCGGTAAACGCTGCGTTCTGGGTCATGTTCTGACTGGCGCGGTTTGAGTAAATAATGCGGACCAGCGTTAATGTGGTAAGCCGGACTCGCTTCTAGAAAAGATGTTGCTGAGGTCATTAAAATAGCTGGTCCAGATTTTTTCCCATCTGCCTCAAGCAACTTATAAAAGCGATGCATCAACATTCGCGGCGCACCCACAAAGGTGATATATGAAAGCTCCACATTTCGGGCATGAGTGCGAGTTGTCAGTGCTTTCGAGAAACTGTATTTCACCCCAGAGAACGAACCGAGGATATTTTCCGGGATAATCTTTCGCAGTTCCGGCGTTGCTGTTGACTCTACAATTGGTTCTCGGATTAGTCCTTCTGCCACCATTGTCCTGGTTCCCGGTACAATCCGCTGGTAGCCCAAAATCATGAAAGTGACCGACACCAACAATGTAATTACATCATTTGCTTCTGGGGGTGGCGGACGGTCGGAAAAGCAGAGGGGAAGAAACAATTCGGCAATTTCTTCCACAATTTTGTCGCGTTGCTTAATCGAATTTTCAGCTAGGTAACGGCGGAAGTGCTTAATCAGATTTTTCCACTGTTGTTCCAGAACACTAAGGTTTGTTTCTAAAGTTTGAGCGCACAAATCAGCTTTAGACCAGTCAGGTTCCTCAGTGTTAGTGCGGTCATAAAAAGCACGGTAAGCTGCTGATTCCCAAACTTCAGTGAGTGCCCGACTTTTGCTAAAACCAACTTTGACTTCATGCTCGTCAAGGCGATCGCGTTTGGAGTATTTCTCAAAACCATCTAATAAATCGCTAACAATCCTTAATACAGTTAACAGTTGGTTTTCATAGCGTTCTCCCACGCGTGACGAGGGCATATTTTGAATGGCGGTCATCAGAGAAGTATTGTGATTGCCAAATTCCGCCAAGTCACGACTGTAAAGTTCCACATCCCGGTCGGATAACCGATGATTTTCACCGCGAGCAAAGCGGTTATGGATTTGTTCGAGAATCTCCCGGTGAATTGACGTGTCCGAACCTGAGATACTTAAAGTTGCTGCTCCGTAAGCATCTAAATCTGATTGCACCATGTCGGCTTCGTCGAAAACAACGACATCGAACGTGCAGGCAATCAATTCAAAATACCGCTGATTCTCCCGAAGCGCGTGGGGTGGTACTTGAGTATCTAGCGATCGCACATGACCTACCCAAATATCTGCATCTATCAAATCTCGCGGTGCTTTGTTACGACCGCACATTGTCCACAGAGGACAAAGGCACTTCTTCATTTGCCCGTTTTTGCCTCCCCCTTGCAAAATCTCCTTGCAGGGTGCGTAACCAAAACCCCACATCGAAGTATCGGCAGTTGAAAAAGCTGGTAAAACACAATTCATGCCAAACACTTCCGCCCCTTCTAGGGTGTGGGCAAAGCCACCATTACCTCCACCAGCTGCAATTGCCTCAGAAATATTGTCTGCATGGCGACGACGAGTCTCATCACTCTGACCCACCAGCATTCCCACCTTAACCTCATGAAATACCAATTGAGCCATGTACTGTCTGGCTACTTCAATGGAGGGAAAAAGAAACATTGCTTTGTAACTATGTCGTCCCAGCCAAATAGCGATCAGCACGAGAAGGGTTGTTTTCCCTGCCCCTGGCAAGCCAATTAAGTGTTTGATGCCTTCCAGTTCCAAGGTGTCATCTTCTTTCCGCAGCCTCTTACCAATTTCTGGTATCATCAAGTCAAAGTGTTCAAAGCGACTTGCCCAGCTCCCTGGTCGCCTTTCGGAATCTTTTGACTCACGAAGGTCCATCTCAATAGCCAAAGCACGCAGTTCTTTTAAAGGAATGCGGATTTTTCCTTTTGACTGTCGGCTAAGGGAATGCGTGCGACGTTCGGTGAGAGGGATAGTGATAGGATTGATTGGCACTCTGAGTGCTGTTGTCTGCTCACCTAAAGAAACAGCCATTGACTGACGAGGGTCGGCGACTGTTGCAGTATGTAACTGATATGACATCGGCGCAGTAAGAATTTTACGCGCTTTTGTAATCAATGGGTCTTCTAAAGGGTCTGTTCTTTTAAAGCAAAGTTGTTGGGCGTCAATCTCATAGGTTCCTTTTGTTTTGTTGGAGTAGTGATGGTCGTTATAGAGCGCAACTGCATGTTTAATCGACTGCTCCGTCACGTAAGTCAGCGACATTTGCCGCATATTGAAAATGGCTTGACGAGCTGGCTTCAATTGAGGTGCATTTAATATACTCGCCATGCCTGACATCGTCACTGGTGCGTACTCCAGTGAATCAGTACCAAGAAATTCTTCCATCAAGACGCAAAGCCAGCAAATTCGGTCTGCGCCTTGCCAGAAATCAGGTTTGATTCGCATACTCTTTCAAAAACTCAAAAACTTCGGAAACTAACCAAATTTCTAAAGTAGCGGGGTCGCCCTTTTTATCGAGTGTTGACTTTAGGGTCGAAATGTAACTAGGATTTTCTTCGATTAACTGGTCGCTGACCGCAATAATGCGGCGACGATAGTGAATCAACCCCCCAATGCTACGGTTGAGGCGTAATCCTAGAGACACAGGGCTTGTATAAGATTTGGCATCAATACCAATTGCCCGTTCATTGATCGAAACATCGCATAAATCAGATTCCGGGTACAGTTCCGCATTTAGCCCGTATTGTCTTGCTGTATCAAAAATCTCTAATTCGTCAATTGCTGGACCAGTCCAGTAAGTTAGAATTTGAGGCTTGGCAATCAACAAACTATCTTGACTTGGGTCTAGCTTCACGTCTGCTTTTGCTCTTTTACGGCTGTTACATTGGCGGATTGGACAGCGCCCTTCTGGAAAAATCTTTTTATTGGGATGCGGTCGCATCAACGTGCCACAATGAGCACATCGGTGGGCTAGCCCTTTAATTAGCCAGATATCCGGTACTGGGTCGAAGAATGTGTCAATTATCGTCCCCTGTAGAGGAGTTAGGTTGTTGTTAACCAAGTAGTCCCATAGTTGACGTTCGATTATCAGCGAGTATCTGCCAACTAGCTCGCGTAAAGCAGTGTAGGCTTTGTGCTGCCGACGACTTCCCATTCGCTCAGTTGCCTCGCGCAACAATCTGTACAGCCGATGCTCAATCACATTGTCCTCGCCAAAAGATCCACTGATACCAGCAATCTCCGAACAATCTGAGGTTGGTACGCGCAAGTCCGGGTCAATTAGGGTAACCGCACCGAAGCGAAAATCTGAGGAGCGAAAAACCTCTAACTTCCAGTGCTCAGAAATTAGAGAGTATCGAGCACGTTCCAAAACAGCATGTACGCAAGCAGCACTATCAGTTAGTCCTTCTTCGATATATAAACGACCCAACTTACACATTGCCTTATAGAGTTCGGGTGGCATACTGTCGTGTTGGCAGACAATTTCTCTACCAGAAAGAACCCGGTCATATTGGCGAAGAATTCCCTGCGCCAACAGGACAATAGCATCTTCAGCCAAATCGAATAAGGAGCGATGTCCCGTAGATAGTGGCAAAGGATTTGTTTGCATTGCAGGTGACCATGTTGGATCTTGAGCATCATCTTCTGCAAGAATTTGCCTCTCTAAGGCATCTTCAGGAAATGAAGGCAAAACTTGAGCGATCGCTGCAAGTGTCCAACCTTTTTTCAATAGGAGAGCAGTTGCCAATCCCTCCAAAATCTGTCGAAATCCAAATTCTTGTCCTTTAGGTTGTGAGAGAAGTTGCTTCGATCTCCATGACCGAACAGTTCGTTGGGCAGGTGATTCCACAGACAGCCCAAGCTGCTCAATCAGGCGTTTTAGCTCTTTTGCAAGCGCCTCTGCAGTTCCCTGCCACTGACGCACGTCCTCAAAGTACATGGTTTATAGAACTTTGTTTACACAATACAATGATTACACTAAATGATGTAAATAAAAATGTCAATCGGTCTTGTTAAGTTATACCAAGTTGGGTTTCGGTTCCCTACGCCAATTCATATCTTGCACCTGCCCGACATACAGCCAAGGAATTTATTCCTTGGCTCAAAGCGAAAGTCCACTTAAGTGGACTAAACATTGTTTTACAGTCCACTTAAGTGGACTTTCGCTATTAGCCTGCGATTTGAATCGCAGGCGATTGACTGACTGCAAGCAGTACGGTGTAGGAACGTCACTAAATATCAGTAGTGAATACCAGCTTGTTTAAATCTGTGCAAAGCTTCACCCAGGCGATCGCACTCGGCAATCAAACTTATCCGCACATATCCCTCACCGCCAACGCCAAAGGCATTACCAGGGGTGACCACTACCCCAGTTTGCTGCAATACATCCAGCGCAAAATCCGTGGAACTGATGCCAACAGGACAAGGAACCCAAAGATACATTGTTGCCTTAGTTTTGTTGACATTCCACCCCAAATGTGCTAAACCCTGAATCATAAAATCGCGGCGGGTACGGTAGCGTTCTTGTACTTCCTGTAAATAAACATCTGGCAATTGCAAAGCGGTTTCCGCTGCTGTTTGCAAAGCTGCAAAAATCCCATAATCCAAATTAGTTTTTAGTGTTCGTAAACCTTGAATGACATGGCGGTTGCCCACCACAAAACCAACTCGCCAACCTGCCATATTATAGGTTTTAGACATAGTGTGAAACTCAACACCAATGTCTTTAGCACCCTTGATTTCTAACAAACTCGTCGGTTGATAACCATCAAAAGCTAACTCGGCATAACACAGGTCATGAACCAGCAAAATTTCGTATTTGCGAGCAAAGGCAACAATTTCTGTAAAAAATTCCCTCGGTGCAGTCGCAGCGGTAGGATTACTGGGATAATTGAAATAGAGCATTTTTGCTTGTTTGGCAACAGCATCGGGAATTGCCGCCAAATCAATTAACCAGTCATTTTCGGGTTTCAAAATCAGACTGTGAACCTGACCGCCAGCAATAACCGGACCTCGAAAATGAGCCGGATAAGCAGGACTCGGAACCAAAACTATGTCACCAGGATTGATGTAGGCGATCGCTAAATGGGTCAATCCTTCTTTAGAACCGAGTAGGGGTAATGCTTCGCTATCTGGATCGAGATCGACTTCGTAGCGACGACGATACCAGTTAGTAATAGCACGACGGAAACTCGCCGTGCCTTCAAAAGGAGGATAGCCGTGATTGGCGGGATTTTGCAAAGCCTTGATTGCAGCTTCTACCACTGGCTGTGGTGTCGCCCCATCCGGGTTTCCCATGCCCAAATCAATCAAATCCAGCCCTTGCTCCCGTGCCTTAGCCTTAAGTTCATCCAAACGGGCAAATACATAAGGTGGCAGTTTCTGTATGCGTTCAGCTGGGGCTATCCAATCTAAAGTCATTGTCAAAATTATGAATTATGAAATGGGAAAAATTATGAATTTTGAGTTATGAATGCTGAAATATGAAATCATCTTCATAATTGATCGTTCATAACTGGTTGAGTGCGATTTGCTTCTATTGGTGCAGTGGTGGAAACCATCGCCGCCATTAACTGTTCCGGCGCGACTGAGAACGGTAGTCGGTGGATGTCAGAATTAGGACTTAGGGCAATTTCAGCAGACCGTTGCAATTCACTCAGAGTGATGTTACCCAAACCCAGATCGCCCAATTTGTTGGGTAATCCAATTTCTGCGTAGAACTTCAATAACTGTTGCCGTGCAGCTGCTGCTAGTTGATTGCCTAGTACCATCTCTTCTAAACGGAGTTGCACCAAGATTCCATAGGCGACTTTTTCCCCATGAATGCTACCATGTCCAGAAATTTGTGTTAATCCATTATGCACGGCATGGGCAGCAACAGTACGGCACTGTGCCCCACCCAGTCCCCCAATCACACCAGCAAGTAAAACGGTGGCATCTACCACTTCTCGCCAAACCTCGCTACCTGGTTGTTGAAGGGCGACGGCAGATTTTTGGAAGAGGATGTCTCGCAGAACTCGCGCTTGTTGCACTGCGGCAATAATTAAGGTGTTTTCCGAGTGTCCGCTACTGACCGAGGCTTCGTACCACTTGGCGATCGCATCTCCAATTCCCGCCACAAGCATACGTTGCGGGGCAGTTTGAATCAAGTCATAGTCAAGTATAAGTAAATCGGGACAGCCAGAGAGCGCCACATCATAGAGAAATGCCCCTTCATCGGAATAGACATTCGACAGGGCTGTCCAAGCAGCACATGTAGCTGCTGAAGTTGGAATTGTCACGACTGGCAACTGTAATTGCTGGGCGACTAATTTAGCTGTATCCAGTGCTTTACCACCACCTACACCAATAATAACATCGGCTTCATGTTCTTTTGCTGCCGCCCTTAAAGCTTGTAAACTTGCTTCACTACAATCAGGAGCATAAGAAGCAGAGGCACAATGTAATTGTTCTAAAATTGGTTGCAGGCGGTCTTGGGTAACGCCGAGGGTGCTGCCTCCCACCATTAACGGACGACTTCCCAAACGGGCGATCGCAGAGTCAGCCTCTGTCAAAATTTGGCAGCCACGAATTACTTTTGCAGGGGCTACCGTAAGCACAGATAACGAACTAGAAGTTTGAGGAGACAACTTTTCGGTAGATTGATTCGGCATATCACTTAATTAAGTAGCACTTTTATATATTTTGTAAAACTTATTATAAGGTAATTGGCAATGAGTGAGTCTACAGTCCAGGGTTCTATAATTGTTTACGGTTAACTCTGTCTAAAGAAGTTACATTACTTAATATTTTACCTAAAATTCTGATATTTGTATAGTAATTTACAAAAAAAATCCTACCATCCTGCTAGCAAGTGAATATTTTTTTAAAATTGAAACAAGGTGTAAATTGTAAGTTCTCTAGTTCCTCCGCGCCTGTCTGGGAATGCAGTGAAGAGACGTTCCGGCAGAACGTCTGTACATCCGTGGGGAGAAAGCATATTTTCATGCTTGGGGTGGTTTGCAGTTTATAGCGCAATACGGTTCAGTTAAGGCTAATCGGTAGGAATTTTAGGTTGTGTAGAGACGCGAAAGTTGAGCCAGCGCTGCATGAGGCGGGTTTCCCGCCGTAGGCGACTGGTGAGTCCAGTCCTGAAGGAGGGTTTCCCTCCGTAGGGAACTGGTGAAGCAGCGCGAATGACGGCTTTCCCTCCGTAGGCGACTGCTGAACCCGAAGGGCTTTCCCGTTGGGCGTCGCGTCTCTACATAGGTTATCGGTAGGTAAATTATCTTAGCTGAACCGTATTGGTTTATAGCGACTGTCTCTGGTAAACTTCAGGAGGATCAGCCACCTTTGAGTACGTTCCCAGGCAGTCGCGATGAAAAAATTTTACTCCCACCAAGCAATGAAAATAGTCTTTCCCCACTCCCTACTCCCCACTCCCCACTCCCTATAATTAAGCAGTAGGTTTTGGCAGTTGAGCAAATTTTTCCTGGTAAACTTCGAGTGCGATTTGTGAATCTTCACGATTAGTAAGCGATCGCTTTACCTGACCCAAGTAAAGTGGCACAGACACCCCTGGTTCCGGGTGGACAATTGTACGGGCACGAATAGTCAACTGGTTGTCTCCTCGTGTAGCTAGGCGACCAGAAGAATACAGATCGCTGGCTGCTTGACGTAGAGTTGCTTCTAATTGTGAAGGCGAAATCTGGGGTGGGATAGCAATCACCGCTTGTGTGACCCCATTGTCATAAACTCGGCTGTAGCGCACCGCACCAGGGATGACAGTGCGAGACAAGGGTGCTAACGACAGAGCAAATAAACCAGTTGTCACCACCAGCATAAAGCCAGTTGCACCCACTAGCCGAAAACGGAGACCCCATTTTAAAACAAAACCCAAAACTGTCAAGACACCAACTACCAAAGTGGCAATAGCCGACCATTGGGTGTACTGGAGAAATTCAGCTGTTGTAAGCATAAGAGTTGGCGACTTTATATTAACTAGTTATTAATTATCTTGACTTTTCACTTACCTTGCATTATTAGTCTCAATAAGCACATTCTACCATATTGTTCTGAGATCTAAACTCCTTCTTTACGTTACCGCCAGTAAAGATAAATAAGGGCATCTACAAGAGATGCCCGTCATGCAGGAAAACACCCAAAACGGAATTCCTACACCTTCCCAACAATCAGCAACAGTGAATATGGTGGAATTATCCACACTCACAATCACAAATGTGACTATAGTTATTTTATTAACTTAAAAAGCTAGTTACAGCAGTGTATCCACTGAAAAAATTTTCTGCATGTTCTTAATTTCCGTGATTCTAGCAATTATCAAAACGGCTAATTTTGATGATCCGCAAGCTTTTCCTGTCGGTTATAGCGATACACTACTCCAGAAATAGCAGAGAACAGCGACCACGAAAGCGAATTCAACCGCAAATCGTATAAACTAACGTCTACTGTATTGAATAGCACCAAGCCCACAAAAACCAAAAGATAACTAAAAAGTATTAATTTATCTTTTGTATCTACATTTGACTTTTGAAGTAGTTGAACACCCGCAATAAATATCCAACTGAGTAAGCCACAAAATAAAAGAGTAGTTGGAAGTCCAGTTTCGGAAGATAGCATCAAAAACAAGTTGTGAGGATGACCCAACCAAACATGCATCTGTGCTTCGTAGAGATTACTAAAATTGCGTAAGCCCCAACCAGTCCAAGGACGCTGTTGAGTCAAAGACCAGGCAAACTGCCACTGAGTTTTGCGAAGTAACGCTATCGGTCTATCAGGATACAGTTGATCGTTAAGCCGCGCCCAAAAGAAAGCCGGAACGACCTTGCGAAAAATTAGTGCGACTGGTGAGGGAGCAAAAGCAGCCAAAAGCACAGTAGCAGCGACGGTAGCGACGCCCGCCACAAGAATGCGCCAGCCTTGGTAAAGTGCGTAAGCTAAACAGGCAAAAATAGCCATCCCCCAAGCATTGCGCGAGTCAGTCAGAATCAAAGCTACGAAATTAGCAATCACCGCTACGGTTAAGAAGAGGAAGGGGAGTGGGGAATGGGGAGTGGGGAGTGGGGAGTGGGGAGTAGGGGGAGTAGGGGGGGTAGGGGGAGTAGGGGGGGTAGGGGTAGTAGGGGGGGTAGGGGGAGTAGGGGGGGTAGGGGTAGTAGGGGGAGATGAGGAAATAGAAAACTTCTCCCTCATCTCCCTCATCCCCCTCATCCCCCTCATCCCCCTCATCCCCCTTAACTGCTGATAGCTTTCCAGCCACAAACCTAACCCGAGGATGAAAACTATCAACACATAACCAGCCAAAGTGTTAGCGTACATGAAGACGGAAGCCATGCGACCTGGAGGGTTTCCTCCAGGTGTAATCACACAACCAAAAACACTGAGAACAGTTTCCCATTGTTTTGAGGTAGCCCATCCCAAAAATAACTGTCCTAAGCCAATGACGATCGCTGGGACGGAAGTTATCACCAAAATCCAAGACAGTCGGCGCAATTGTGCCATTGTCTGAATCAGGTTGCTGTAGGCGGCGAATACTAAAAAGTACGGTAAGAAATTAAATAAGCCTAACAGAGCTACCGTTTTGTCATATGCCAAGCCGGCGGAGATGATGAGCAGCAAACTGAGGAGAGCAAATCCCCAGTTAATGGGGCGGCGGATAATTGTACGGTATTGTCGCCGCCAAGTTACCAATACTGCCGAAATTAGACCCACAAGCCCTAACAACGGACTCAATGGGAAGATGAGCAGTCCCAGTTCAACAAGGTTACTTGGAAGTTGCAAGCTAGGATTGGGATGGCGAAAAGCAATTTTCAAGCGGGCTCCCAACATTCGGCACGGGTGAGGCGAATTTGAGCTAAAGTAAAGATCGTAGGTATAATCCGACCGTAGTTAGTGGCTATTGATCTCCACCCTAAATCTGCAAAAAACCAAGCCCACATCACTGGTCCTAAAAAGGTAAACACACTGCGAGTTACCCCATAACGAGCTGCCGACGAAGCCATACCTCGTCGTGCCATCTGCAACGCAACATAGCCTTGAAACTGTGTTGTAGCTGCTGCACCACCTTGGATTGCGGCTTCTTTAGCAACTTGATAGGTAGCAAAATGGATCGCAAATTGACGAGCGATTTGTTTGAGCAATAATGGTTGAAGAACAGAGGTGACAGCCAGGGCACTACCGCCTTTCAAAAGTAAGGCTAAGGGGTCACGCTGTAATGAAAGTGGTAGCGGTTCTTTTAGTTCCGATTTGGCAAGCTGACGCTGTACCTGCAAGTTCAATTTTTGCTTATCCTTTTTTGGCAATTTTTTCCAGACTTGTCCGAGTAGATGCAAAAACACCTCTGCTTCTAGATCAACGGTGGAGAGATCGTCAGAATAGGGAATTTTGAGATAGTGACATACTTGAATTAGTGCTTGACGGTAAGTTACCTGATTTGTGCGTCCCCGCAATACCGTCACCCCATCTGCCGCTAAAAAGCGAAAGCGCTCCTCTAGTGAGTCTAGCCAAGCTTTGCGACCTTGGCTTTGAACTTCTATCGGTTCAGGTGTGTGAACATAGTCTATGGGATTGAACTTCCGACTAAACAGAATTGCCGTAAGATCTTGCAATTCGTCCTCGGTTGCTAGCTCCAGTCCTGCCCTTAGTTCATCCAATTTCCCTTCCTCCCTTCCATGCTGCTTTTTCTGTACCCTATTCTACTATTAGCGTTTAAGGGTCATTAGTAGTTATTTTGTACTTTGGCGATCAAAAATGACCATAAACTCATTATTAGTGACTAATAACCAATAATTAACGACTAATGACTGATGTTGCAGTAATTGGTGCCGGGATGGCGGGTTTAGTTTGCGCCCAGCAGTTGACTCAAGCAGGATATTCGGTGCTAGTTGTGGAAAAATCCCGTGGTTTGGGGGGACGAGTTGCCACTCGCCGCTTATATCCCCGAATGATTCTGGTGAATTCTCTATTTTTTTCTATTATCGCTTGGGCAACTCGATGTATAGTGTCCTCATCCTTGACCTCTTGAGAGCCTCTACTGACTTTAAGTCTGCGTGAGATTTTTGCAATTCCGATAAAGGCTAGTCTTACAGAAGCTTCTACTTCTTCAACATCCTTCGTACTGGTGAGTTTTCTTTCTCTATAATCCCGTTGCTTTTGAGTCAGTTCAGCTTCAGCCGAAGCAATAGAGCCTCGGTGGCTTTCACCTTCAGCAGCTATCTGCCCCTTGAGTGCTTTAATTTGGGCATCAAGTTGCCCTAACTGTTGCTTCGCTGGCTGAATATTGCCAATGATTTGGTTTTTTTTGATTCGGAGTTGGGCGGGGTCAATGAGTGCGATCGCCTGACCCTTTTTCACCACCTGATTTTCTTTCACTAAAATGCTTTTGAGCGTTCCCGCGAGTCTCGAAAGGTTCATGTGTGAGCTAACTAACCATACAGCAGTTTTCAATTGAATTGACCACATTGTAAGGGCGCCCAAACCGCGCCCCTACGGTGAGTCCAGCCCTTGCAGCTTGTTTCCCGCGCCCTGGGTACTGGTGAAGCAGCGCTGCAGGAGGGTCTCCCTCCGTAGGCGACTGCTGAACCCGAAGGGCTTTCCCGTTGGGTTATATTGTGGTCTACCCGACTGATATTCGCTCTCCATCTCTAAAGAACACCTTTTTCTGGTAAATATATGCGGCAAAAGTATCCTGATTGCTGCGTTTTAGCTTGTATGTATTAATTCATTTTTATTTATAATTAGCCAATACGGTTCAGTTAGGGCTTCCAGGTGGGAGTGTTTGGTGTGTAGAGACGCTTCAAGTGCAACTTCTCTACCCGATCGCTATTCATTGAGCTAAAAAAAAGATGAGTCCGGATATTAGATTCAAAAATCTTATGTACTTTTGCTGAATATTTTCTTCTATGCTTTCCTTCAAATATATGTATTGCAGACTACTGAATCAAATTATTTGTCAAATTAAACATATTGTATTAAGTTATACTATTAGCCCAACATGATGTATAATTTAGTCTAGTTATTAAATTTAATTTAAGTAATATAACTTAAGTAACGTGGGTAAAAAAACGAGCCAAACGCTTAAGGTATGAATTGCGCCGTTAGCACCGTACGTTAAAAGATACATCGTTGGCAAACAAGAGGTTTGATGGGGCTGTGGGATGTTCCACGAAGAGGAGGAAAGCCACGATTGTCGTCGGCATCACAGTTTATTTGGAAAACTGCCTAAATCGAGAGCAACGGACTTAACATAGCTTTGTTTATTCCCGTCTACGCGATCAGGAACTTTTCGGGCTGAGAGAAATATATGAGACACATAAAGTTAGTATAATTTTTTACAGCAAATTTTTCTTTTGAAAATGTTTTTTAGTTTATATCTTCATACAGCTTTACTGATTTTTTATACTAAAGACTGTTAGATTACATATGTACGCAGCAGAAAGACAACACAAATGAATTCTGGGCGCACTAAGTAAATATACATAGAAGGAAACAAACAACATGGAAAGCACATTGTTTACAGAACTCAACGTCACCGAATCAGCAAGCGTATCTGGTGGTTATTTTTTTGGTGGTTATGATGCAAGTCAGTCCGCTTTTGCCGGCGGCACTTCTAATCGCGGCAACGCAGTTCTTAACAGAACTGACGTTACTCAAGTCGCCCTGACATCAGGTAGAAGTGGAGATGGTGACGTTGCAAACAAAACTGTACAGGTTGCTTCGGTTACCACAAACACCTTGAACACTCAAAACACCGCACTTAACATCCGTTAAGATTAGCTAGTAATGAGCAGAGTGGTGAACACCGATTTGTAGTGTGTGTAGATGAACAAATATAAACGTAAAGACGCGATGGGACGCGTCTCTACAGGATTACTAATGACTAATATTTTTTGTTAGTGATTAGCAAGGTTAGATATTTCCGATCCTAACATACGTTTATTTATCCATCAACTTCACTTCTACAGGTTTTCACTCATGCTATTTGACGGGACTCTTTAGTCCCTGTCAAAAGCCTTTATTACTGATTTCGCCTGTTTAAACCCTCTGCGTTGAGTGGTTCAACAGGCAAAATTAAGATTACATATGTCGGCAACCGGAAAACACCAACAATGAATTCCGGGCTGGCTAAGTTAATCTACAAACAAGGAAACAAACAACATGGAAAGCACATTGTTTACAGAACTCACCGTCAGCGAACAAGCCAGCGTATCTGGTGGTTCAACTTATAATCGCGGCAATATATCTATTCAAGTAGATACTATTGTACAAGCCAACGCTTCACCAGCTATAAGTATAAATGGTGACGCTGGAAGCCAATCTACACAGTTAAGTTCGATTAACGCCAGCGCCTTCAAAACTCAATACGAGAAATCTATCTTTGGATGATAGCTAGTAACGAGCAGATTGGTGAACGCCGACTTGTAGTGTGTGTAGATGAACAAATATAAATGTAAAGACGCGATGGGACGCGTCTCTACAGGATTACTAATGACTAATATTTTTTGTTAGTGATTAGCAAGGTTAGATATTTCCGATCCTAACATACGTTTATTTATCCATCAACTTCACTTCTACAGGTTTTCACTTGTGCTTGACGCTACTCTTTAGTCTCTCTCAAAAGCCTTTAGTACTGCTTCTGCCTGTTTAACCGCTCCCCTTTGAGTCGTTGAACAGGCGAAAGCTATTTTAAGAATTTACCAACTTTTTCACCATACAGGGATAAAGCCCTGTTATTTTTTTATGTTTTGCGACGATGTTATAAAATACTCTGATGTGACATGAAATACAAGTTTGTTTTTCAGCATAGTAAAGAAGACTGTGGGGCGGCAAGTCTTGCTTCCATTGCCAAACATTATCAGCCAATACGGTTCAGATAACCTTTGTCTTGACGTTGCAATGCAACGTCAAGACACACCTTGTATATGCCTGACAAAGAATTGAGAGCGATCGCTTTCCTATCTTTACCCTAACGTTAATATTCCTGCTCTAAAATTTACTGCTAGTGGCAACATTTTCAACAACTGTAAACCGAGTAGAGGTTCGGGAATTCCTAAAGATGCCACAACAGGAATTATGTACTCTTGTTGATTTAGTACAACTCTTCCCTCATAGATGTCAAATAACTCCTCACCTCGTGCCATCTGCATTGTTCGATTACGTTCAATTAAAGAAAATCCTAAACTTTCAGCATCTTGGGTATCAAGTACCAAGAAGCCTGTATAGCAATCCTAAATGATTCCTGAACTGAGAGAAACCCGGTTTCTTTAAGAAACCGGGTTTCTGATGCTTGAGGTGTTCGCAATCTCATTTAGGATTGCTATAGTAAACCCTGTATCTAATAAAACATCAACACTAAATTTCTCTCCATCAGCGGCAATTAAATCAATTTCAAAAATTAGCTCCCCTATCTCGCCGAACCTACCTGAAATCATATCCTGTCGCAGGCTCCTGTCTCATTGAGACGGAAAGTTACAAGCCAGCCACTACGATACTTTTGACGTGCTTTTTGTTCAGCAACTTCTATATCTTGGTCAATAAAATAATCACCGCTATTTAGCTCAATAGTAATGAACCAATTATAATGTTCATCTATTAATTGAGGACTAATGGTGGGCAATGCCGACTAAGGGATTTCCAAGTAAAAAAATATCCAACTATTTCTTGTGGGATAAGCTTTCTAGCCCGTCCTATGAACTGGGCGGGCTGGATGCCATTGGTGTCAACTTAACTTTGAAACCCGCAGTAGTTTGCTCGTTTCTCGTTCCCATGCAGAGCATGGGAATGCAGTCGGTGAGGCTCTGCCTCATTGCTTGCAAAATATGGAGGCAGAGCCTCTAATTAGGCATTCCCAGCCTCTGGCTGGGAACGAGAAGATCTAAAAAGCACCCCGTACTGCCTAAATGAACGCGATTTAGTTGACACCAATGACCCCGCCCCTACTACAGCGCTGCCCTTGTCTTGGCGGTTCGTTAATTTCCTGCGCCGTATCTCTAAGTGAGCAAGCATGCTTGACTCGTCACTCCCGGATGGGCGGGGGGACCCCGCCCCGACGCCGCCGATTTTACAAACGTCGAATACCCGAGTTTAAACCTTGACAAACACCGGTGAGAAAATCTAAATCTAAAGTGGCAATGGTGTCACTAGGTTTGTGATAGTGTGGATTACGCATATTAGCTGTATCTGTCACCATCATCGCCGGATAACCCCGATCCCAAAAGTGGGCATGATCGCTCTTTCGCGTTTGCGGAAGTATTAAACCTCGATTCGGCAATGGTAACCACTGACTTGGTATTCCCACTTTGCGAATACTGCGGCTTATCCCAATGAGATCCCGAATTGTTCGCCAGCTGCCAAGTAAAGCAATAAAATCGCCGCGATTTGGGTAAAAGTGTTCCAGAGGAGCTGGATAGCGTTGTGAACCAGCAGTAGAACGGTGAGACAGCCCTGAAGGAGGGTTTCCCGAAGCTGGGGACTGCTTTCGGTGTTGGGCCGTTCGCCCGTACTCCACAAGATGCCCAGGCTTTAATAAGTGCTGTAGAAAATGGTCAAATGCCATTAAAGGACGCAGTAAAAATGGTTGAAGATATAATTCGGTCAGCAAAACCGTAACTACACTTTGACTCAGCCAAATTCCCCTACAATAAATAAAATTTAGCGATCGCTTTTTTGTTGTCGTAAATAGGTAAAAGCAATTACCCCAATGTTAGTACAAACTCAGGCTATTTCCTCGGCTAAAAGCCGACCGTCAACTCGCTCATATTCATCTTCGAGTAGCCATGAGTGGGCATCGTCATAGGTCAAACTTGAAAAAATTGGTTTATAGTTAGCGGCTGGATCGTAGATCCAAGAAATACCCTGTTTATTACTGACTAACATGAGAATCCGAGGTGGGAAAACAATCGGGTCTACCCATAACTCGATAAATTCCCAATCATTGATTTGTGCGACGAGGTCTTGTGCGTGGGATAACATGATATATATTTGTCCCTTTAATTATTTTGATTTCAGCGTAGTAAAGTGGGATGCGACTCCCATCAGCTTTAATTAGGTAGCCTATAGGAGCGTTAAAGTATAGTCCATAGCGTTCATAGTCATCATCTTCATCTTCAACTCCTGATCTTTCTCCACTTTCTAGAATAGCCTGTGTCACTGATTCCATCGTGGCTCGGTCATTAAATACATGGGCTTTTCCTTCTTTCCTCAGCAGTCTTTGTACTTGGGAGGTATCAGGAAGATGTTTGTCAAATAAACTGGTTCTAGGGTCTGGAGTTAGTTCACGGTCAATGCCGCTCATTCCTGAATTTTATCTTCTTTCTCCCTTGTACTTCGCGCCAGGCTGCGGCAACTGCAAAGCAGTACGCGGTTCATTTAAATAGACGAGGGCGAGTTGGTTTTGTGTGAGTCATAGCTTTGTGTCCAGATTCAAGGATAAATTAATTGCCACAGACGAATGGTGGGCAGTGCCCACCCTACTAATTGGGAATATTGATACTGTTAGGTGGCATAGTAGACTGTGCGATCGCCTTTACGTTACAACATTACCCCACTCCTGTAGGGCGGGGAGACCCCTACGGCGATTTTACAAACGTCGAATACCTGAGTCCAAACCTTGACATACGCCAGTTAGAAAATCTAAATCTAAAGTGGCAATGGTGTCACTAGGTTTGTGATAGTGTGGATTGCGCATATTAGCTGTATCTGTCACCATCATCGCCGGATAACCCCGATCCCAAAAGTGGGCATGATCGCTCTTTCGCGTTTGCGGAAGTATTAAACCTCGATTCGGCACTGGTAACCACTGACTTGGTATTCCCACTTTGCGAATACTGCGGCTTATCCCAATGAGATCCCGAATTGTTCGCCAGCTGCCAACTAAAGCAATAAAATCGCCGCGATTTGGGTAAAAGTGTTCCAGAGGAGCTGGATAGCGTTGTGAACCAGCAGTAGAATTGCAATAACCCAGCATTTCTAGAGCAATCATCAAGCGTAACGGTTGCTGTTCTTGCCGCAACTGGGCTGCATACTCGGAAGCACCAGAAGGACCGACTAAGCCGTATTCTTCCATATCAAAAGCAACCAGTCGCAGGGGATATCTTGCCCCAACTGAGGCGAACATTCTTGCCAATTCCAGTAACACTGACACACCTGTGGCATTATCATCAGCCCCTGGTGTGCCTGGTACAGCATCATAATGGGCACCAATTAAAATTGGTGGCAAATTTCCATTGGAAACATCTTCCCCCCGTTTTGGGGGAACTAAGGGGAGTTGGGGAGGTAAATTCAATATGAAGTTTTTACAGATTTTGCCCCGCACTCGAAAGGTGTGGATTTCCACACTTCCCCATTGGGCAAATTGTTGATGGATATATTCCTGAACAAAAAAATGTCCAGCCGTTGACAGATAGGGATCGCGTTCGCGAACTATCTGAGTTAGGTGAATTTTTAGTCGCTCTTTTAAATCCACATTTCTACAACGATCGCGGCAAAATCCTTCAAAGCAAAGGAAAACGCTTTGAAAACAGTCATTAAAGTACCTTTGCCAACAGCAAGAAAAAAATGCCTCACGACTAAACTTGTACGCGCACGCTGCATAAACAAAGTGGGTGCATCCCAATGCCGGAAAAAATACCTGACGACTAAAGTCGCGGCTACCCGAACAAAGTCCGCCTGCGCGGACTTATATAGAGCCTGCGGCGGCAGGCTTTGTTTGTGTAGCCCCAGACTTCCAGTCTGAGGGCTATTCGCCTTCAGGGGATGCCCCCAACAAAGTCACCCTTCGCGCACACCAACGAACAGAACTTTGGTGGTGCGCTGACACGAGTGTCTGCCTTCCGGACGACAGGCGACCAGACGAACAGTCTCAGGGCTATCCCCAAGCTTCGGGATGCTCCTAAATTACCATAACTACAACTGTTTAAGCTTCTTGGACATACCAACCAATGTTCAGTGTTATCCTAGTCTTGCAACTAGCAACAAAATTGCATAAATTTAAGTGAACACTTTCCTGAGCATGGAAACCTACCAATTGACCCTCAGGGGAGCCTCTTCCAAAGGAAAAAGTGCAAGTGTCCTCTAGTTGTTTTTTGATTATTATACCATCGAGGAGCTTTTATTCTTTAGCACAAAGCAAAAGGTAATCGTCCCCAAGCATAATAAATGTATAAGACACTCTAGGAGAACAGCAACGCATGGGCAAGGTAGTCGGCATTGACTTGGGTACAACCAACTCAGTAGTTGCCGTCATGGAGGGTGGCAAGCCGGTGGTGATTGCCAATGCAGAAGGAATGCGAACCACTCCCTCCGTCGTTGGTTTCAGCAAAGAAGGCGAAAGAGTAGTTGGGCAAATGGCGCGACGGCAAACTGTCCTTAACCCACAAAATACCTTTTTTGCCGTCAAACGCTTTATTGGGCGATCTTATAGCGAACTCAGCCCGGAATCAAAGCGAGTACCCTACACCATCCGCAAAGACGAAGTCGGCAATATTAAAATTGTCTGTCCCCGTCTGGATCAGGAATTCTCCCCAGAAGAAATTTCGGCAATGGTACTCAAGAAACTGGCAGACGACGCTAGTCGATACTTGGGTGAAGCAGTGACAGGGGCAGTGATTACCGTTCCGGCTTATTTTAATGATTCCCAACGGCAGGCAACGCGAGATGCAGGCAGGATTGCGGGTTTAGAGGTGCTGCGGATTCTGAATGAACCAACAGCAGCATCTTTGGCTTATGGCTTGGATCGGGGTGAGAGTGAAACCATTTTAGTATTTGACTTGGGTGGTGGCACGTTTGATGTGTCGATTCTCGAAGTTGGCGATGGCGTGTTTGAAGTCAAGTCCACAAGTGGAGATACTCAGCTTGGTGGTAATGACTTTGATAAGAAAATTGTCGATTGGCTGGCAGAGCAATTTTTAGAAGAACATTCGGTAGATTTAAGACGTAGCGATCGCCAAGCTTTACAACGCCTCATAGAAGCTGCAGAAAAAGCCAAAATCGAACTCAGCGCCGTCAGCGTCACCGACATTAACTTACCATTCATTACTGCCAGCGTTGAAGGACCGAAACATCTCGAAACTCGTCTGACTCGTTCCGAGTTTGAGAGTTTGTGCGATGATTTGTTGGGGCGGTTGCGTCTTCCAGTTAAACGAGCGCTGAAAGATGCTAATATCACACCCAGAGATATTGATGAAGTCGTGCTGGTAGGGGGTGCTACTCGGATGCCAATGGTACAGCAGCTAGTGCGAGCGATGATTGGCATAGAACCCAACCAAAACGTCAACGCTGATGAAGTTGTCGCCGTCGGTGCAGCAGTTCAGGCAGGTATTCTCGCCGGAGAACTCAAGGATGTACTGCTGCTGGATGTCACGCCTCTATCCTTGGGCTTAGAAACCATCAGCGGCGTCACCAAAAAACTCATTCCCCGCAACACTACTATACCAGTACGTCGCTCTGATACTTTTTCCACCTCAGAAAATAATCAGAACACCGTAGAAATCCACGTACTCCAAGGAGAACGGGAAATGGCGACAGATAACAAGTCGCTGGGAAGGTTTAAGTTGTATGGCATTCCTCCAGCACCACGCGGCATTCCCCAAATCCAAGTATCATTTGATATCGATGCCAACGGGATTTTACAGGTGACAGCTCTTGATAGAACCACAGGTCGAGAGCAAAGTATCACAATTCAAGGTGCTTCAACTTTAAGCGAGTCGGAAATCAAACGGATGATTCAGGACGCGGAAAAATATGCTGAGGTAGATCGGGAACGGAAAGAACGAGTCGAAAAGCGCACTCGTTCCGAGGCGCTGATTTTACAAGCAGAACGACAACTTAGAGAAGTAGCACTGGATTTGGGGATGCAGTTTGCCCGCAGCCGTCGTCAGCGGATTGATAAAATTTGCCGGGAACTGCGCTCTAGTTTACAGCAAGACGACGATCGCGGCATAGACCAAGCTTACGCTGACCTGCAAGATGCTTTGTATGAGCTAAATCGGGAAGTCCGTCAGTCTTTTACTGACGACGAAGATGAAGATTTGTTTGGTGCTATCCGTGACATCTTTACTGGCGATAAAGAACGAGAACGCGATCGCGATCGCGAATCTCCAAGGGAGACGTTTCGTGAACGTGATTACTATAGCAAAGACAGAGACTACAACAGAGACAGAGACAGCAGAGACAGAGACGGAAGAGACAGAGACTACAACAGAGACAGGGACTATGGTAAAGATTACGGCAAGGATAGCCGCAACTCCTCTAATGACAGTGGTTATTCACGCAAACCACGTCCTAGCTACCAGGATAATTGGGATGATGAAGATGAGGATGATTGGTTGTAAGAATTTTGGGTTGATAGTTGATAGTTGATAGTTGATAGTTGTTGGTTGATAGTTGATAGTTGATAGTTGATAGTTGATAGTTGATAGTTGTTGGTTGTTGGTTGTTCTACTAACCACTAACTACTAACCACTAACTACTAACCACTAACCACTAACTGCTAACTACTAACTACTAACTACTAACCACTAACCACTAACCACTAACTACTAACCACTAACCACTAACAATTCCCTACTCCCTAATCTAAAATTTAAAATAAAAAAATTGACTATGCCGAATTTGCATAATTTTCGCGATTACTACGAAATTTTGGAAGTACCTAAAGATGCTTCCAATGAAGAAATTAAAAAGAATTATCGGCGATTGGCACGAAAATATCACCCGGACCTCAATCCGGGAAACAAAGAAGCCGAGGAAAAATTTAAGGATCTTGGTGAAGCTTATGAAATCCTTTCCGATACAACAAAGCGGACACAGTACGATCAGTTTAGCCGCTTTTGGAAAGAAAAAGGTTTTGCTGTTGGCAAGTCAAAACCCCGCGATAATAGCTGGTGGAATAATCGCTCTAACAGTCGCAATGTCAAGGAAGAAGTAGATCCTGGCGATTATCCTGATTTTGAAAGCTTTATTAATCAAGTTATAGGTGTAGCCGATGGCAGAGAAAGTAGAAATGGCACCTCTACTAATGGTGCTAAACGCGATCCGTTTCGTTCCCCCACCAGAAAAGTTGAATACACAATAAACCCCCGCACAACTCGTCGGGATATAGAAGCAAGATTAACCTTGCCATTAGAAAAAGCTTATAAAGGTGGATTGGAGAGGATTCGTCTGGAAGATGGGCGATCGCTCGAAGTCCAAATGCCTGGAGGTATGGTAACAGGTCAAACCATCCGCTTGCGAAAACAAGGCATGAATGGTGGAGATTTGTACTTAAAAATTACCGTTGAACCTCATCCTTTATTTAACCTAGAAGCCACAAATATATTATGCCAAGTACCGCTTACTCCCAGCGAGGCGGTATTGGGAGGACAAATAGAAGCACCAACCCTAGATGGACCAGTAAAAATGACTATCCCTCCAGGAGTTAGGTCTGGTCAACGATTCCGCCTGGCGAATAAAGGCTACCCCTCCGAGAGTGGTAAGCGCGGCGATCAATTGGTGGAAATCCAGATAGTTACTCCCAAAGACATTACTCCGCAAGAACGGGAACTCTACGAGAAGTTACGAGAGATTGAAACCTTTAAACCCCGCTAAGCGCGATCCTTAATTATAGCATAAATTATTGTGTTCGCGTAGCGTGTCCGTTAGGACAAGACTGCTAATAGCTAATGGTAAAAAAGCAATTAACAATTAACAATTAGCAATTAGCAACCAATGTCCGAGTATGTCACAATATTAGAAAAAACTTGATCGCTAAGTGACTAAAACAGCGGTGAATCAAAATGGGACCATGCCACAAAGCAGCGAACCTACTTATTACTACCTGCTAGGATTGCATCCCTCTGCATCGGCAATCGAAATCCGTCGCGCTTATCGGGAACTGAGCAAACACTATCATCCTGATACTACAGACTTGCATCCCTCTGTGGCTACAGCCAAATTTCAGCAACTTAACGAAGCTTATGCCACTCTCAGCAGCCCAGAACGACGGTTTACCTACGACTTGAAAATCGGTTATTCGCGCTTTGGGGTAATTCAACCGCCTCCTGACTTGAACCATCCCGTTTCCTCTTCCTTAGACTTATCTAAATCGGCTTACCTAGACCCTAGCGATCGCCCTCTCTCAGCCGGAGAAATCTTTGCTTTATTTATTCTTGGGTTGACATTTTTAGCTTGCTTGCTGTTAGCGATCGCCATTGGCTTAACCCGTGGCGATGCTGCTTTCCAAACGCATCTGCTGCAACCTACCACCACTGTACAACAGCAAATTACCCACCCGAAGCAACTAACTACCCCTCCAGAAATTAAAAATTAAAAATTAAAAATTTCTTAATCTTTACTCCCGTACAGACGTTCCGGCGGAACGTCTCTTCCTTACTCCCTACTACCAAAATCCAAATGCCTCTTCTTCCCCCTGAAACTCCCTTATATAATCATCCTCTCCCCCAAATTGAGCAGTGGTTGAGAGACCAAGGTTGTCAACAAGATGAACAACAGCTGCATTGCTGGCGTGTGCAGCGACCTACTTGGCAAGCCGAACTTTGGCTTGATATCGAGCAAATCATCGTCAAATATCTCCAAGCTGGGGAAAATCAGCAACATATCCAACGTTCATTCAAGTATTCCCTCAGTCGGCAAGATGTAGAAAGAGCCGTTTTTTCTGGACCCTAATCAGGGGATTGTTAGTTGTTAGTGGTTAGTGGTTAGTTGTCAAAAAATACCACTAACCACTAACCACTAACCACTAACAAGTCCTACACTTTCCCAAACCTACGTTCCCGTTGTTGGTAAGTGTATAAGGCACGGTAAAACTCACTCCGGTCAAAATCAGGCCAGAGAGTCTCGGTTATATAAATTTCTGCGTAAGCCATTTGCCAGAGAAGGAAGTTACTAATTCGCATTTCCCCACTAGTACGGATTAACAAATCTGGGTCACAAATTCCTGCCGTGTAGAGGTGGCGTTCAAAGGTTACTTCATCAATTTCATCCGGTTGCAGTAGACCTTGTTTTACTTGATTGGCGATCGCACGGCAAGCATGTAAAATCTCTTGTCTACCTCCATAATTTGTTGCCACTGTAAACTTGATACTGAGATTTTCACGAGTTCGTTCCATGGAACGAGAAATTTCCTCTTGTAGGGATCGTGGTAGGGCACTCAAGTTACCAACAAACTTAATTTGAACATTCTCCTCAACCATTAAGCGCAGTTCTTGGCGTAAAACCCTTTGAAATAAGGTCATCAAAAAATCGACTTCTTCGTGCGGTCTTCCCCAGTTTTCAGTTGAAAAAGCATAAGCTGTCAGTGCTTCAATTCCCCAATCTTTACAACAACGGAGCAAATCCTTAAGAGCATCAACACCAGCTTTATGACCCATAACTCGGGGTAGACCTTGACGCGATGCCCATCGACCATTGCCATCCATAATCACCGCAACGTGTTTGGGCAGTAGTTCTCGTTTTAAGTCAAGGGGCAGATCTTGCAATTCAGTTTTTTGTGCTGTCATTTCTTATCTCGCGAAGCAGTCGATGGTAATCCTAGTAAACGTAAAACCAGTGCTAGTGCTTTGCCACGAATCTGACGACCCAAACTTAACAAACCAGGAGCAACTGCTTCCCCATCTGTAGATCGGGAAAATTGATCCTCTAATGACTCTTTCAGCTTCGTGATCGTCAGTGGTCTATTTAGCGTTCCTCGTTCCGCTACGGAAATGGAACCTGTTTCTTCTGATACAACGACACAAATGCAATTTTCGACGCGCTCAGTAATTCCCATCGCCGCCCGGTGACGTGTTCCTAATTGGCGCGAGGCTGTGCGTCCTGAAAGCGGTAGAATTATTCCCGACGCCACAATTCGCGAGCCACGAATCAACGTTGCCCCATCGTGCAATAAAGTTTTCGGCTGAAAAATTGTCTGTATCAGTTCCTTAGAAACCTCCGCATTCAGCTTGACTCCAGGTACAGAAAAATCTCGCTCGTCAATTGGACCTGTAGTTTCTAAAATTAGCAAAGCTCCAATGCGGTTTTTCGATAGCTCTTTAACCGCATCGACAATTTCGTCAATCACACTATCAGGTTTGGGAACAGCTCGACTAGAAGGTTGAAACAACTGTTTGAATTCACCTCGTCCCAATTGTTCCAAAAATCGGCGAAACTCTGACTGGAGAGCAACCGCCATTGCCACAGCACTGCCAATCACTAACTTTTCCAGTACAAAATTCAGCAGTTGTAGCTGCAATCTGCCACTCAATGCTGACGCCAACATCAAAATAATAAATCCCCGTACCATCCAAAGTGTCCGGCGCTCACTAATAATAACAAGGATCATGTACGTCAGCGCCAGTACTAACACAATATCCAGAGTCTCAAGCAGCAAGGACTTAGACCATCCTAGGTTTATCAGCCTTTGCTTCCACCAATCTCCCATGACATCTGGATTCAACCTTCTCCCGTGAAATTATGAATTATGAATGATAAATTATGAAAAATTCATCATTCATAATTCATCATTCATGATTTCTGAATCAGTCTTTGTGGTAGGCAATCTTGTCGAATCAAGTCCTGATAATTTTCCCGCCGCAAAATTAAATTTGCTTCGCCGTTCGCTACTACAACTGCTGCCGGTCGGGGCAACCGATTGTAGTTCGATGCCATACTGTGATTGTAGGCACCAGTTGCCATCACTACAAGAATATCCCCTGGTTTAGTTTTTGGCAGCTGGGCATTCTTTATTAGAATATCTCCAGATTCACAATGTTTACCAGCAATTGTCACTGTTTCCGTAAGAGGAGCAGACATTTGGTTGCCCACTACTGCGCGATACACTGACTGGTAAGTGATTGGGCGTGGATTATCCGACATTCCGCCATCGACTGTTACGTAAGTACGGATTTCCGGAATAACTTTCGCGCTGCCGATAGTGTAAGCAGTCACGCCAGCTGTACCAATCAGCGATCGCCCGGGTTCACTCAGTAATTTCGGCAAAGGCAAATTTTCTGCGGTACAAGCGGATTGAATCACTTCACAAATCGGTTTTACCCATTCCTCAATGCTAGGGGGATCGTCGGATTCTGTATACTTAATCCCTAAACCACCACCGACATTTAACTCACACACTGGTATACCGTATCCAGCTGCGAGTTTCAACCACTGCACCATCACAGCAGCTAAATCCTGATGCGGTTGGCGTTCAAAAATTTGGGAACCAATATGGGCGTGTAACCCCACACAGTTCAGGACTGGTTGCTTGCTGACAAAAGTAAACAACTCATCTAGTTGATTGGGATCAAAGCCAAACTTACTATCCAGATGTCCTGTCCGAATGTATTCATGCGTATGACATTCTATCCCAGGAGTTAACCGCAGCATGATGCGAATGGGAGTTGGGGCATGGGGCATGGGGCATGGGGCATGGGAAGAACTTTCCCCTACTTCCCCGACTTCCCCTACTCCCCCTACTCCCCCAACTCTCCCTACTCCCCCAACTCTCCCTACTCCCTCGACCAAGCTATGCAATTCCTGCCAGTTATCCACCACAATGGTGCAACCACACTGGATTGCGTTGTTGAGTTCTTCACGAGATTTATTGTTACCGTGGAAGTAGATTTTATCAGGACTCACACCTGCTGTTAGGGCTGTGTAGAGTTCGCCCCCAGAGACTACATCAATTCCTAAACCAGCATTGGCGACGATCGCGCAGACGGCTAAACAACTCCACGCCTTTGAGGCATACACTACCTGAGATTCACCTTTGTAATAGCGCTGAAAACTTGAACGGTACTGCGTTGCTGCTGTTTGCAGGGTAAGTTCATCTAAAATATATAACGGTGAACCAAACTGCTGAACTAGGTTTGTGACATCACAACCGCCTATTTCCAAGCAGTCGTGACTATTAATTCTGGCAGTTAGTGGCAGAAGTTGCTGATTGGGTGAAAGATTTGTGTTTTGACTACTTCCTTGAGGCAAATACTTACTACCAGAATTTTGAACCCCAGTCGGGTGAGTCGATACCATATCTATAATAGTTGTCCTTGTGAAAATTACGGGGACAATTAGGTCCGCCGATTCCCAGTTTACTCAATAACGCGCTTTTTCAACCGCTACCCTTGACTATGAGCAATTTAATGCCTTTGGGAAAAAGCTAATTGCTAATTGCTAATTGCTAATTGCTAATTGCTAATTGCCAATCTTCCATTAGCCCTTCGGGTGACGCTCGTTCCAATTCCCGATCACGTCGATGATCGCCAATTCCTTGGGCGCGGGAAACAAGCTGCACTTTCCTGGACTCACCATTAGCCATTAGCCATTAGCCATTAGCCATTAGCAGCCCTAACTATAAAAGGAGTCTTCTTGGGTTATCTCTAAATCTGTTAGTATAATCACATGATTTTACTTGAGTTTAAACTCAAAAGTAAACAATTGCCGTCATACTCGCGCACTTTTGAACGCTAGGAATTTAGACCCTTGGTCAAGACAATGGGATGGAAGCTTTTAAACTAGAAATTAAATCACTGACTGCAGAGAATTTGAGTGCGGTTTTGGAACTGGATCTAGCCTGCTTTGGTGGTTTGTGGACCCTAGAAGGCTACCAGCGGGAGTTAGACAGCCCAAACAGCGATTTAATTGGGCTATTTTCCCCAGTCTCTCCCTTGCAATTGCTGGGAATGGGTTGCTTTTGGTCAATTTTGGAGGAGGCTCACATTACAATATTGGCTGTTGATCCCCAATATCATCATCAGGGTTTAGGACAGGCTTTATTGTACTCTCTGCTGCGCACTGCTTGCGATCGCGGTTTGGAGCGAGCTACTCTCGAAGTGCGAGCTTCTAATTCGGTAGCAATATCTTTATATGAAAAATTTGGCTTCAAAATAGCTGGGCGGCGGCGGCGTTACTACAAAGATAATAATGAGGACGCGCTGATTCTTTGGCTTGGAGATTTGCAACAGCCGCAATTTCTAGATACTTTAGTAAGCTTGCATGCCATAGTTAGCGATCGCCTGAGCAAATCTTCTTGGGAATTGGTAATTGGTGAGCCTGCGCTCTCATGAGTGAAACCCGCGCAGTGGCTACTGGTGAGACAGCCCCTGGGCGAGTGTTTCACTCCCAATCGGATCTGCGCTTCCGAAGAATGCGAACCCCGAAGGGGAAATTGGTAATAGACCTCAGACTGTTCAAACATCAGAATTTGCACAACTTTACATTAGTCTTTTCTCATCTAAAGCCTAAATATATTTGTTTTATTTATCTAATTTTCTAAATCTAGTGAAATGAATGTTCAAGCTCTTCTTGACAAGAACCAGGATATATGGTACAAATCATCCCTTGGGAGTGACTAAAAAAAACTTGAAAATTCAGCCAGATGTTGCTTGCAGTCAGTCTCAAGAATACTAGAAAACTTAACCTCCTCAGTACACAGCCCACAAAAAACCAAATAAATAGCTTGCAATTATCCCATAGACCTGGGTAAAACTTCGTTGATGTCTATATCTTTATACAGGCATCCGAAATTTTAACCTGTGCTAAAATCAGCTTACCGGCACGACGCAGGTGATGGGATCAATGCCATATGTTTGAACGCTTCACAGAAAAAGCCATTAAGGTAATCATGCTGGCCCAGGAAGAGGCACGCCGACTGGGTCATAACTTCGTAGGTACTGAACAAATCCTTCTGGGATTAATTGGAGAAGGTACTGGAGTGGCGGCTAAGGTACTGAAATCTATGGGTGTCAATCTCAAGGACGCCCGGATAGAGGTAGAAAAGATCATAGGCCGGGGTTCAGGTTTTGTTGCCGTGGAAATTCCGTTTACGCCACGGGCAAAAAGAGTTCTGGAACTATCCTTGGAAGAAGCACGCCAATTGGGGCATAACTACATTGGCACCGAGCATCTGCTGTTGGGCCTAATCCGAGAAGGGGAAGGTGTAGCAGCCAGGGTGCTAGAAAACCTCGGTGTAGATCTGTCTAAGGTTAGAACCCAAGTGATCCGAATGCTGGGAGAAACAGCTGAGGTGAGCGCGGGTGGTCAACCACGCGGCAATAAAACCCCGACTTTGGATGAATTTGGGTCAAATTTAACCCAAATGGCAGCGGACGGCAAGCTCGATCCAGTGGTGGGGCGCGCTAAAGAAATCGAACGTGTGATTCAAATATTGGGTCGCCGGACGAAAAATAACCCAGTCTTGATTGGGGAACCAGGGGTTGGTAAAACCGCGATCGCCGAAGGTTTGGCGACGCGGATTGCTAACAAAGATGTCCCCGACATCCTGGAAGATAAGCGCGTGGTCACACTGGATATTGGTTTACTTGTAGCAGGAACCAAATACCGGGGTGAATTTGAAGAACGCCTGAAAAAAATAATGGATGAAATCCGTCAGGCGGGCAATGTCATTCTTGTCATTGATGAAGTACACACCTTAATTGGTGCGGGTGCGGCAGAAGGTGCAATTGATGCAGCAAATATTCTTAAACCTGCCTTAGCGCGGGGAGAATTACAGTGCATTGGTGCAACAACTCTAGATGAATACCGCAAACACATAGAGCGGGATGCAGCCCTAGAACGTCGTTTCCAACCAGTGATGGTAGGTGAACCGTCAGTAGATGAGACAATTGAGATTTTGTACGGTTTGCGTGACCGCTACGAGCAGCATCATAAGCTGAAAATCTCCGATGAAGCTTTGGTGGCGGCGGCAAAATTGTCTGACCGTTACATTAGCGATCGCTACCTCCCGGATAAAGCAATCGACTTGGTTGATGAAGCCGGATCTCGGGTACGCTTGATTAACTCCCAACTGCCACCTGCAGCTAAGGAGTTAGACAGAGAACTGCGTCAAATCCTCAAGGAAAAAGACGACGCAGTCCGGAGTCAAGACTTTGACCGAGCTGGGGAACTGCGCGATCGCGAAATGGAAATCAAAGCCGAAATTCGCGCCATTGCTCAAAGCAAGACCAACTCAGGTCGCGCCGAAGGTGAAGAACCTGTGGTCACGGAAGAAGACATTGCTCACATTGTCGCTTCTTGGACTGGTGTACCAGTAAACAAACTCACCGAATCTGAATCCGAAAAGCTGCTGCACATGGAAGACACCCTGCATCAGCGTCTCATTGGACAAGAAGATGCAGTGAGGGCAGTTTCGCGGGCAATTCGTCGCGCTCGTGTCGGTTTAAAGAATCCCAATCGACCCATAGCTAGCTTCGTCTTCTCTGGTCCCACTGGTGTGGGTAAAACCGAGTTGGCGAAGTCCTTGGCTTCATACTTCTTCGGTTCTGAAGAAGCAATGATCCGGCTAGATATGTCGGAATACATGGAGCGCCACACAGTTAGCAAGCTGATCGGTTCGCCTCCTGGTTATGTTGGTTATAACGAAGGCGGTCAATTGACCGAAGCCGTGCGGCGACGTCCTTACACTGTAGTGCTTTTTGACGAAATTGAAAAAGCACATCCAGATGTATTCAACATGTTGCTGCAAATCTTGGAAGACGGTCGCCTCACAGATGCTAAAGGTCGCACCGTGGACTTCAAGAACACCTTGCTGATTTTGACTTCCAATATCGGCTCCAAGGTGATTGAAAAAGGCGGCGGCGGTATCGGCTTTGAGTTCTCCGAAGACGTCAGCGAGTCTCAGTACAACCGGATTAAAACTCTGGTGAACGAAGAACTGAAGCAATACTTCCGTCCAGAGTTCCTCAACCGACTCGATGAGATTATCGTCTTCCGTCAACTGAGCAAGGAAGAGGTGACACAAATCGCCGACATCATGCTCAAGGAAGTTTTCGGTCGTCTGACTGAAAAAGGCATCGTCCTAGAAGTCACCGATCGCTTCAAAGACCGTTTGATCGTAGATGGTTACAGCCCCAGCTACGGCGCACGACCCTTACGTCGAGCAATCATGCGGTTGTTAGAAGATAGCCTTGCAGAAGAAATTCTGTCGGGTCGCATCAAGGATGGTGATACAGCCATAGTTGATGTGGATGACACTGGTACTGTAACTGTGAGATCTGAACAGCGCCGGGAATTGTTGACCCCAGCGGTTGAGTAGATATTAGATTGTTGGTTGTTGGTTGTTGATTGTTAATTGTTCAACTAACAACTAACAACTAACAACTAACCACTAACAACTAACAACTAACCACTCCAATATCTCAAATTTCAAATTAAAAAACGGTAGAGTATGCAACTTCTCTACCGTTTTTTTTGTTGTTAAATAGCAACCCTCAAGCATTCCTATCCAGAGGCACGAATAAACATGTAGGGTGGGCACTGCCCACCTTCTTGAGCATTTGGCAGCATCCGGTATTTTCAGTAATTCGTCAAGTCGCTTCGCTCCAATTCTGTCAGCTTATATTTTCAAGGTTTACCTATTAAGTAAATGGATATAAATAAACATCAAATACAATTTGTATTTTGGGGCGGGCAAGATGCCCACCCCACAAGAAATTAAATATATTGTGGGGTGGGCATCCTGCCCGCCCATTTTACAGCTATTTTCAAGTAATTAGACCACATTGTAGGGGCGCTCCTGCCGTTCGCCCCTACAGAGGATTGTGGTTCAAATAGATGAAAACTGCTGTAAGTTTAATTGTGACCACCTACTTAGTTGACCAAATAATTACTAATTAGTAATTAAAAGGGACAGAGAGCTACCACGCTCATTGAAAATTTAGTGGTCTACAATCAGTGAAGGGGGAAAAGCAAACACTGATTGTAATTACGAATTATTTTGACGGTGAAAAGGTTCAAGTAAAGGTGATCTGCAAAATGGTGATTGAAAAAGAATCGTTGTTGATAGCTTCAGATTTATCTGCGTCTAGTTCACCTCTAGTATCAGTCGTGATTGCGGCGTATAATCGAGAACAGTATCTTGAGCAGGCTGTTGTGAGTGTTCTAGAGCAAACCTTTAGCGATCTCGAATGCATCATTGTCGATGATGGCTCAACCGATCGGACTAGGGAACTGAGTCAGTCTCTGATGAGCCTAGACCAAAGAGTCAGATATTTACACAAAGAAAATGGGGGAGTGTCCTCTGCTCGGAATTTTGGGATCGAACATGCAAAAGGGGAATGGATTCAACTTCTGGATGGGGATGATTGGCTTCACACCGATAAAATCAGATTTCAGCTAGATTATGCCAAAAATTATGACTGTGAGCGTGTAGTTTTTTATTGCGACCAAGAACGAGTCTATGAAGCAGAAGAACGCAGGGAAATCTTTTATGAATATGATTGTTCAAGTAAGGAGAAAGTGATAGAAAAGCTTTTAACTCCTTGGGGTTTACAATGTAATGGCTTTCTTTTAAAGAAGACTGTTGCGAAGCTCGCAATCTTCGATCCAGAATTGTGGTATCTGGAAGATTGCAAATTTGAACTAGATTTATTAATGCAAGGCATAAGATTTATTCATACTCCCATAATTGGTAACTTTTATCGGATTCATCAATCTAATGCATCTATTTATTCTGCCAACGTCAGTGATTGGAAACCCAGGAATCAGGATGCTTATATTAAATATTTTCAAATAGTTCAGGAGCAGTATCAACCTCTTAAGCAAATTTCTCAACAGAGACTATTAGATTTTATAAAGAGAACTATTGAGCAAAAAGATACACAGAGGTTTGATAAAATACTCAGCATTTTAGACTTACCAATTAAGCTTTACGGCTTCAAGTTCAGTCAAAAATATCAACTGAAACTTTTGCAACTCATCAGTCTTTATATCCCATCGCAAAGTATTTATAATTTAGTTCGGATGTTGAAAAGCTTTCGGCAGAGGACACAGGCAATACGGTTCGGATAAGCCCCTTTAGACATCTTTAGGCAGAGGAGGCGTAACTACCCTGACTAAATTTATTTTGCATTTGCTTACAGCAGCTTACTGTGGATTGAACCTAAAATTTATGCCATCTGTTTTAAGTAGGCGATCGCTTGCTTTTGGGTGATGGAAAGGAACGCACTCTGCCAAATCGCAGGTGCAATTGCCAACCAAATCAGGAACTTATCACTTGGAAAGTGATTACACACTTACAGCTATTTCCACGTAAATAGACCACATTGTAGGGGCACAACAATGTTGTGCCCCTACCAAGCTTCTGTGGTTCAAATAGATGAAATTGGCTGTAAGTTACATATTATAAATGTGTATAATGATATTGCTGTACAAAACCTTGCGAGAAATTATGCATCGAAGATTCAAGTGTCTCAAAAAGGCGATCGCAGCCGATTCATCAACGAAGCTGTGCAATACTATATTGCCGAGAAAGCACTCTTCTAATCTTAGAGAACAATTGAAAGAGGGAGCCATCCAGCGAGCGGAACGTGATTTGGGGTTAGTTGAAGAGTGGTTTGACTTGGATTGAAGTTGTGTGTCAGAGAAACGAAAAGTAATCTACCCCAAACGCGGTGAGGTTGTAGGGGCGGGGTTCCCCCGCCCTTACAATGTGGTAAATTCAATTGAAAACTGCTGTAACTTCCCTCGTCGGTTGATGGAAGAGCATGTCAAGGGAGCATCCATCGTCGGGTACGAGCGTCTCATCGACGACCTTGTGTTGCCAGACCCCAACGATCGGCACGTTCAAGCCGCAGCGATTCACGACCGGGTTAAAGTTTTAAGCGTAATCGGTGGAGCGAATGGAACACGTCGGCTGCAAGTCTTGTTGAATGGGCGTTTGAGGGTGTTCCACCTGTTGTTCAACCATCCCTGTTTCCCCCTATTCCACCTGTTCATCGGTAGAGGGTCGCAACCAAGGGCGCATCAGGCGACCGTTGACCCGCTTTCGGTTTCCACTCGTCCATCCGTGGGAGCGAAGCGTTCCCCGGTTGCGGCGGTAGTATGCTTAGGGCATATCGTATTGCCTGAACATACGATGTAAACGAAGCACACGGTATGTATCGTATACACGATGTGCCTACCTCGATTGGGAAGGGGAAAGGGCACAAATCTTTTGTTACAGGGGATGGTAAAAACGATGCAGCATGAATTGATGATTACGAGGTAACTCAATTGTTACATTTGTTGTAGAAGCACGCCTTATAATAAAATAAAAGCTTTAAATGAGTCACTAATAGAGGTCACCCATGTTTGCTGTTGAATTCCAAGCTAGTATCCAGAATGGGTTTATAGAAATACCTGATGAATATAAACCACAATTTGCGGCGCAAAAAAGTATCAAAGTAATTCTACTTAAACCAGAAGAACAAGCTCCTATTCAAGACATGATTGAGCAACTTCTGCAACATCCTATAAAAGTAGATCAATTTCAGCCGCTGAAACGGGATGAGATTTATGAGTGAACAGTCAAAATCTACCTGTTTTATTGATTCAAATATATGGCTTTATGCCATGATAACAACTGTCCATCCAGAGGAAAAGCATGAAAAAGCTCGAAAGTTGATATCAAACAAAGAGGAGGTGATAATAACAAGTACCCAAGTAATTAATGAAGTTTGCGTTAACCTGCTCAAAAAATTAATACTTAATGAGCAGCAAATATAAAATTTGATTAAATCTTTTTATCAAAAGTATCAAGTAATAGAGATAAATCGAGAAATTTTCTTGACAGCCTCAAAATTGCGAACTCAATATAATTTTTCATTTTGGGATAGTTTGATTGTAGCTACTGCTCTATACGCAGATGCCAGTATTATATTTTCTGAAGATATGCAAGACAGTTTAATGGTACTTAATAAGGTGAAAATTACCAATCCTTTTAAATAACTGAGTAAGATAACTATATCCCAATGCATTGCATATTTTTATTGTATATCAACCAGAACACCACCTCTGTTTACGCTAGTAATTTGTACTAAAACTGTTTGTCTTGTTCTCTTAATTTCGGTCAGCCAATCCCATACCTGAGCTTTTTTGATACTGATGATTAAGAGTAGGCGCAAGACGAATATCTTCAGCCGCTACCAGCGCAATTGCATAAAGTAGGCAGGCTCGAATATCCTCAACTTGAAGGTCAGGATAATAGTCTCGGATAATTTCTTCAAAACAAAGTCCCTGATTGAGCAATTCAAGAATGCTCTGCACAGTGATGCGCTTCACTGCGATGCAAGGCTTACCAAAATGGATTTGAGGATTGACTAGTCCTCAGAAACCCGGTTTCTCGAAGAAACCGGGTTTCTCCATGTTCGCGAATCATTTAGGACTGCTATAGATAATTTAGTGTCAATTATACTCAAGAACTCCAAAGTGCCGTGCGTAATTTTCAGAGATTTCCCTGAAGGCATTTAGTAATTGTATATGTATAAATCGTAATAACAATAGACTGAGCTAATGCGATCAAAGCTTGTAATTGCTTAGATTTAATTTTTCAGTACGCATTGAAATTAACATACATTTTATACTAATACAGGGAAGCAATGGGTAAGGCGATCGGCATTGATCTGGGGACAACAAACTCGGTTGCAGCTTTTAAGTTAGCAAATGTGGAAGTGGTAACAGCTATTGACAACACGCCTCCAGATCGGAAGCTGACGCGATCGGTGGTTGCTAACGACCAAGGTAAGCTGGTGGCAGGAGAAAAGGCTTACAACCTATTAAGGGCTGACCCGGAAAACGTGATTGTTTCGATCAAACGTTTGATGGGAAGAGGTTTTAGCGAGTCGGCGGTACAAGAGCAAAAGTCGCAATTTGGCTACAAAACTGCCCAACTAACGCAAGGGACAGAGAATAGTATTGCGGTTTGGCTAGGAGGTAAAGAGTACCAGCCAGAGGATATTTCTGCGGAAATTCTCAAAAAAGTTGTCCAAAATGCCCAAGCCTACTATCAGAAAATTGGTAAAACAGGGGAAGCGATCGACCAAGCAGTCATCACCGTTCCCGCCTACTTCAACGACAAACACCGCCACGCTACACGCACAGCCGCACTCAAAGCTGGACTCACTCCCTTAGAACTGCTACCCGAACCCACAGCCGCCGCTATTTCCTACGGGTTTTCTCCAGAAAACGACGATGGGAAAACGATTTTGGTGTATGACTTTGGTGGCGGTACGTTCGATGCTTGTTTGATTACAGCAGTGGGAACTTCATTTATCGAACAGGGAAAAGCCGGAGACTTGTGGCTGGGTGGGGATGATATTGACTCGCGCATCATCAAGTTTGTCAAAGAGCAAGTCGCAAATCAAGAAAAATTAACTGACGTTGACGGCTTGATTGCCAACATGCCCCACTATCAACAAGTCCGATTTAACGCTGACCTGAAAATAGCAGTAGAACGCGCCAAAGTTACCTTGAGTAGTGCTACGGTAGCTCGAATTGATACGACAACTCCCTTACTAGATGAGTTAGGAATCGCCATTCCAATTGAGGTAGAAATCACTCGCGAGCAATTTGAGGAAATGATTCAGGACTTGGTAGAACGTTCTATCCAGATTTGCCATCTCGCCGTAGAAGATGCTGATTCCAATCTCGATTTAGTAGATGTGGTGCTGCTGGTGGGCGGTTCTTCCCAAATTCCGGCGGTGCAACGCAAAGTCCGAGAGGTATTTGGAGCCGATAAAGTTGTGGTGCATCCCCGTCCGATGTACGCTGTGGCAGAGGGAGCAGCAATTGTCGCTGCTGGACAGATAGACAAAGTGACAACAGTCTCCCGCGATTATTTCATCAAGCTAGTAGATAGCAACCATATTGTCATTCGCAAAGGTGATATTCTGCCTGTGACTACTTTCCACACTCTTAAGACTGCGGCTGATGGACAACGGCTGATTCACTTTCAATTTTTCAGCCCTGACGAAGTAAGGGAAGAGGATGACAGTATTGGGGATATGTGGTTGGGGTTAGACCAATCCTATCCACGCGGAACAGAAATTTTAGTCAACTTGGAACTGGATGAGAAAAACAGCGAGCTGAAGATGATGGCGATTCTGAAAAACAACCCCGCAGTGAGAGTAAATTGTACTTTCTCACGAGGGCGATCAAACGAGAAAATCTACAAGGAATTAGACGAAGCGATCGCACACCTAAATAACCAAGATCTGACTTCCTTAGGAGTTGAAGAAGCACTGCGCTTGGCGGTTCCCATCGTGCAGTTAACTAACGAGATTATCGATCCCAGAACAGGGGAGGAACGCATCGACTTACGCGATCGCGCTCATCTCAACCTGCAAAAATTCCAGTTCTCTATGTCCAAAGAACGCCTTGAAGCCGAGAGTCTTGTCAATGAATGCGATCGCATAGTTAAACTTTGCGCTTTTTTAATTCCCCAACCGCAGCAGGAACGATTGCAACGCCTCAGTTACGAGTTGCAAGATGCGATCGACGCCAATAATCTCTCCCAAATGGAGTCTAAGAGTGAAGATGCCGGGCGCGAACTGGGCAATCTACCTGATGAGGTCAAGCTAATTCAAACCTGTCTGATCGCAATCAGCCTAGCTGACGCAGTCGCACCCACCCAAGCAAGTGCAATGGCTGACAAACTCTTTCGTCTGATCAGCGCCCTAGAAAGGGGAGATACACACGAAGCAGGTTGCCTCTGGAGTGGATTAGAACCCCAAATCAGGCGCTGGTTCAATCAAGAATTGCCCAGCAACAGCATTGTCACAGGGCTGACGAAATAATTCGTAATTCGTAATTCGTAATTCGTAATTATGGACTAGAAAAATGCTCAGATGATTTCGACAGAGATGAAAACTGCTATAACTCAGCTTAACTGTCCGGTGTGCGGATATACGGAAATTGAAGGCAACACTTGCCCAAACTGCGAGACAGACGTTTCCCTGATTCGGATGCTGCAACAACTGCCACAAACAGAAAAACCGCGCCGACAAGTCAAAGTGGCTGGATGGCAATTGGCATTTACCGGGGTAATTCTCGTGATTGGTATGGGATTGGGAGCATTGGGCTGTTTTCTGTTCCTCCAACCACAGATATTCACCTCCAGTTCTCCCAGTCCAGTTGTCATTAATAGCCGTCAAAATAATCCAAAATTGAAAATTCAAAATGCACTCATTAAAGACCCCACAAATGAATACGACCGCATGTAAAAATCGATGCAATTGCATTTTTTTGTTTTCCATGTTTAAAAACAGGGAAGTACCCAACTGAGCAATTAAAAACAAATTTAATTTTTAATTTGTAATTCAAAAAATGCTCAAGCCTCCACAACCGAATTTATCCGTGGGGTAACCCTTCGGGTTCGGCAATAGGAAAGCGACGGGTTTCCCGTCTTCAGATTTGCCTAACAATTACGAATTACGAATTATCAATTACGAATTATGTTGACCATCCTTGACAGTGTGAACGCCTTAAGTAAAACTTTGTTGGGCGTTGTAGTAGTTGATGCTTGGAAGCAAGTACCACTGACTAAAGTAGCAAGCCAGAAAGCACAACGACTTGCTCAAAACAAGCACCTGCGGGAAGCAGTCACAATAGCTGAAAAAGCTGTTGCTGCTTGGTCTAGCAAACCTGGTTTTTGGGGGCGTTTAATTTGCCAATTGCTTGTGGGTAATATTTTAGACCAACTCACTCAGCAATTAAAGCAGTGGCGCCTCCAAGTGGCAGAGGTAGACAAGCTAGCTGCTAACGCCGAAGCGCTTCTCAAACTTGATATTGGCGATCCTCTAGAAACTCAAGTTTTGTCAGGTGCGATCGCCCTTTACAAACGCTGTACAAAAATTCTTTGCGACGACCAATTATCGCAGTCAATTAACCAGTGTCAACAGGAACTGCAACAGCGACAGGATTTTCAAAGATTGATCGCACAAGCGGCGTGGCTAGCAGAAAATCGATTTTTTAAAAAAGCGATCGCTACTTACAGTGAAGCCGAACAACTTTACCCTACAGAGTCTGTAAGACTTGCGATCGCCGCAAGTAATGCCCAAGTTGAACTTGAAGAAGTTTACGACTCTGCCCTACAAAAAGCGCAGCAAGCTTCTCACTCAGGAAGATTACACGGGGCGATCGCGCTTTTGGAATCGGCTTTAACTAACTTTCACCGAAGAGAAGGACTTGAATTACTACAACACCTACAACTTACAGTTAAAGGGAAAGAACAGTTTCGCCAAGGGTTAGCAGCCGAGAAAACGGGTGATTTCAAAAGCGCTGCATCACTGTATGAAGCAGCTCAAATCCTCTTGCAAAACCCGAAAGAATGCCAAATCCGGTTAGGACTTGTAGCACTTAAAACCCACAACTGGGCAACAGCATTATACCACTTAGAGGGGGTCGATGGAGAGCAAGCGGCTTACCTGCGGGGATTTACTTATGCACAACAAGGCAATTTACAGCAAGCTTATCGGGAGTGGCAATATTTATCTCATCAAGAAATTGTATCGAATCGGCAAATTCTCAGAACTATTTCCCAAGGACAACGCCTTAGCCTTCTCCAAAATATCGAACAGTTGGTATGGTGTGGAAATTTAGAAGCGGCTCAAGTAGCGAGTGCAGAATTTCTGCAAAAATTCGGTTTTCATCCAATAGTAGAAGGTAATCTCAATGAACATATCCAACCTCGTTTAGAAGCAGCAATTTGGCAAAATACAGATTGGGAAGTTGTTGCCAATAAAGTCGAAAAAATCTGGATTTATCAGCCTAATATTACAACCTTGCACAACTGGGCAGTCGCAGCTTATTACCGCTTTGTAGAGACGCGAAATTTCGCGTCTCTACAAAATTTCGCGTCTCTACATCATTTGATTATTGCTTTATCAACAGCATTGGCAAATTTCACTCATGAGTCGGCGTTGAAAGATGTACCTTGGCTGGAAAACCAAGTTGTTGACTTGGAAGCAGTCTCTTTTGAATTGAAACGACGTCTGGAATCAGCAGTTGATAATTTTAAATATCAAGATATTGACGATTATTTACAGTTACGCGATCTCTACCGTTTAGAAATGGTATCTTTACGATTGATGAGTGAACAGCCAACCCAAGGAATAAAAGTAAAAGATATCCGCGTATCACCAGGTTGCTACGACCGTTATTTTAACCATTGGCTAGATAATTGGGTGAATGATATTGAGCCAAATCACAAAATTTTGCACTCGCTTTACACTCCTTGGGGATTAGCAGTTGCCGCTTGTCTAGAAGGAGATACCCAAAGAGCAATCCAACTCAAACCGACAACAAACAAGAGTGCTAGTACAGAATTTTTTGCTCAAAATTTTGTCGCTTATCATGAAGGTTGTTATCAGCTTGTGCAGCAAAAATGGCGAGAGGCGATGACGCACCTCAAACAAGCTTCTTCAGAAATAAAAACTTCTGTTATTTGGCAACAAGAAATAGATAAACTGTGTTCCATGCAGCGTCAAGCGATATCAAACTTTAGAGAACATTTAGAGTTTGCCCAGTTTTGGTATGACCTTTTGGGAAGTCAACCTGCTAGAAGTTATCTTGCTGAGTATAAAGCAGAACAACTGCGGCAAAAACTGGCAAATCAACAAATTTTGTTAGATCTCGCACTGCGGGAACTACAAGAAATCAAACAAATTGACGATCGTAATCCTATTGTGCTTGATTTGATTGAAAGAGTCGAATACATGCAAGAGATTGAAGAAATAGATAAGCTTTTCAAGAGACAAAAGTATGAAGAAGTTGTGAATAAAGCTAAGAGATCGTGTCATGAACGTGTGAAGTTTAGAGTAGCTGAATTTTTGATTGAAATCTTAATTAATAATATTGATAAAGGAGATTTAAGAGACTACCAAGCAGTTCAGCAACTAGGGCGATGGGCTTACGAAATCTGCCCTGATGAACCTGCATTTCAAGAAGTTTATCGAAGGGTAATTGGTAATTGTTAGTTGTTAGTTGTTAGTTGTTAGTTGTTAGTTGTTAGTTGTTAGTTGTTAGTTGTTAGTTGTTAGTTGTTAGTTGTTAGTTGTTAGTTGTTAGTTGTTAGTTGTTAGTTGTTAGTTGTTAGTTGTTAGTTGTTAGTTGTTAGTTGTCTCCCCCTACTCCCCCTACTCCCCCTACTCCCCCCACTCCCCACTCCCCACTCCCCACTCCCCACTCCCCACTCCCCATTCCCATATGATTAATCCCTACGAAATTCTTGGTGTATCTCAAGCAGCATCAAAAACTGAAATTGCAAAAGCTGTAGCAGTAGCAATGAAGCAGAAGCAATATCCTGTGGATGTCATTGCTAAAGCGCAAAAAAGCTTAATGAAGCCTGAAGAACGTATCATAGCTGATTATCTACGCCCAATCTTGCCCATTATTAAGCAATTCAAATATAGTGATTTATCGGCGTTGGATGAGCCAGTGCCAACATTAATGTTATTGTCAGAATTTGATGGATTAGAGCAGGCGATCGCTCAAGCAAAACAAGAAGAACTCTTAGAACGAGAACCTTTACCCATCGCTTTATCAGAATTATTCAATGAAGGCATGACAGCTTGCAAAGAGGAACATTACCCCAAAGCGATCAAATATCTGGAAGATTACTGTCAGGGTTGTACTGACAGCAGTAGCAAAAATTATATTCAAGCTCAAATGTGGCTCATTAAAGCTTATCAGATGGGTGGACAATTACAACAAGCGATCGCCCTGTGTCGGCAAATGACTACCAATCCCAATTCCCAAGTCCAAGCCTGGGCAAATAAAACCCTACCATTGCTATAGCAATCCTTGTCCCCCTTGTCCCCTTGTCCCCTTGTCCCCCTTCTCCCCTTGTTAATCAATCAAATAGGACTGCTATATCTCAAGAGATTTCCCATGTCTGACGCACCCCAAACCTATATTCTCAGCCAAGAGTCGCGTGATTTACTCGTGCAACAAATCAGCAGCTTTCAAAAAGAAATTGTTTCACTCCAACAGTCTGTGCGGGAACAGCAAAATTGCGCCGCAGCAACCATAGAAGATTTATTCTTGGAACTGTTAGAAGTTGGGGATGCACTATCCGCATTAATTTCCTACCTAGAAGACAACCCCAACCCCAGTCAGGAATTTATCCAGCGCTTACCCAAGTCTGTAGGAGCAGTTTATCGCAAATTCCTGGTTGTACTAGGAAAGCGCCAAGTCTTTCCCATAGAACTGGAGGGATCTCAACCAGATTTCAATTTGTGTCGCGTGGTTGACCGGGAAGTACGAACCGACGTAGCAGACCAAACAATTACTAAAGTTGTGCGTCGGGGGTTTCGTTCGGGTGAGAAGATCCTGCGCCCTGCCGAGGTGATCACCTCCAAACCGAAATAAAATAGCGGTAACTGGTAAGTTTCGTAACAACAAGCTAGCTTGTTGTCAGTTTGTCCCCTTCAAAGGCGTTGCCTTATTATGGGATAATGTATTCCTCTTGGTCGCTAATAGCTAATAGCTTTTTTACCATTAGCAATTAGCTATTAGCAATCTTCAGTCTAAGTACTGTTAGTGTAAATTTAAAAAACTAGATATGCGTGATTTATTTCGTGGTTATTACAAGCCTTCATCCGAAGAATTAGCTGAAATTTGGAAAAATTGTATTTTTTCTTTTGATGCAAATATTTTACTAAATATTTACTGTTATACTCCGGAAACGAGAAAAAGATTTTTTGACATTCTTAATCGACTAAAGGAGCGAATTTGGATACCTTATCAAGTTGCTTATGAATACCAAAAAAATCGCACATATGTTATATCAAAATCTTTGAAAGCATATGAATACATTGATAGAATTTTAGCGCAAAAATTTCAGGGATTAAGATCGGAGATTATTCAAGAGTATAAGCAACACCCATTTATCAATATTCAGCAAATTTTGTTAGATATTGAGAAGGTCATGGAAGAAGTTAAATCTCAAGTCAAGATAGCCCAGACTCATCACCCTAATTATCTCGAACATGACGAACTTCGAGAAGAGTTATCTGATTTGCTGGAGGGGAAAGTTGGTCAGCCTTACTCTGAAGAAGAACTAGAAAATATTTACGAAAAAGCCGAAAAACGGTTCAGCTATAAAAAGCCTCCAGGATATAAAGATGATCAGAAGCCTGTCCCTAGAAGATACGGAGATGTTGTCCTTTGGTTTCAGTTAATTGATTATGCCAGAGTTCAGCCTCAGCCGTTAATATTTGTAACTGATGATAATAAAGAAGATTGGTGGATCAAGTATAAAGGAGAAAGCCTGGAGCCTAGACCTGATTTAATTCAAGAAATTTTAACTGAGGTCGGGGGAGAAAAATTTCAATTTTATATGTATCACAGCGACCAATTTCTGGACTATGCTGAGAAGTTCCTTGGTCTACCGAGTCAGCCTGAAGCGGTCAAAGAAGCTAGAGAAATAATACTTCAAAATTCGCTAGACAAGCGCATCCCAGTTGAGTCTGATTATCTGCGTAGTGTCGGGTATGATTCTTCAATTCAAGTTCTAGAAATTGAGTTTCAAAAGGGAGAAGTTTACCAGTATCAAGACGTTCCGACTGCAGTTTACGCAGAGTTAATGAACGCCAAATCACATGGCAAGTATTTCAACGCCAATATTAAGGATGTTTATCCTTATAGCAAGCTAAGTTAGTAAGCATTCAGCCGTCAGCCATCAGCAAATAGCTGACTCTTATTTCCGCTATCTGTCTATCCAACTAACAACCAACAACCCACAACTAACAACCCACAACTAACAACCCACAACTAACAACTAACAACTAACAACTAACAACTAACAACTAACAACCAACAACTAACAACCAACAAATCAGTGTTTAATTTCCAAATTTAGGATGTAGCATCCCAGTTGAACTTTTCCTGCCCACAATTCGTATTCCACCCGTAAATGCTCAGGTAAGGGGTGTCCGTTGAGCTTTAAGCTACGAGTAAAATTCCGTAGGCGAATAGGGTTGTAAGGTTGCAACGACTCTGTTGGCAACCAATAACGACTAACTCCATAAACGCCCTGTTCCCAAAAGTGACGGTAACTCAACTGGGCGTTACCTTGCATGGTCATGATCACCCGGTAGGAGGAAATTTCCAGCCATAAGATCCTGGGACCATTAGGGACATGAGTTTCTTGGTGTGGAAGCCCATCCGGCTTGTTGAAGACGCGAGTATCTTCTTGACTTAGGGGGTTAGCCACTTCGCTGCTTTTAACAGGTGGTGCTGTCAACAGTAAATGAAACCGATCCTTGTCTTTTTGATACAGTGTTGCAGCGGTTTCTAGAACAGACCAAACTGGCAGGTCTGTGGAAATCAGCGATAGTAACACGGGCTTGCGGTGATGAGTCAGCATGAGAGCGCAGCTATGAAATAAAATAAATACTGATAGAGCTAGTAGGTCAGGTAACACGGTAGGATACTAGCGCAGTCTACACGCCAGTTTATCCTAATGTCGGCTTCTGTTATAACCGTAGAAACCAAAGACAATAGTTCTCAAAACTTAATTATTCAGCGACCCTCCTCCGGATTATCTTTACAAGGTCGTATCCGCGTTCCAGGTGATAAATCTATCTCTCATCGGGCTTTGATGTTGGGCGCTATAGCCCAAGGAGAAACCCAAATCCAAGGACTACTCTTAGGAGAAGACCCCCGCAGTACAGCGAACTGTTTTCAAGCTATGGGGGCAGAAATTTCGGAACTGAATACAGAATTAGTGCATGTCAAAGGAATTGGTCTGGGGAATTTACAAGAACCAGCTGATGTGTTGAATGCTGGTAACTCTGGTACCACTTTGCGACTCATGCTAGGACTTTTGGCATCTCATGCTGAGCGATTTTTTACGATCACGGGGGACAATTCCTTGCGATCGCGTCCTATGTCCCGTGTTATCAAACCTTTACAACAAATGGGAGCACACATTTGGGGACGAAAAGGCAGTACACTCGCACCCTTAGCAGTTCAAGGACAATCTCTTAAACCAATTCACTACAATTCTCCCATCGCCTCCGCTCAAGTTAAATCCTGTATTCTGCTTGCGGGTTTAACAGTTGAGGGACAAACTACTATTACCGAACCTGCCCTATCCCGCGACCACAGCGAACGTATGCTACGGGCGTTTGGAGCTAAACTGGTAACAGACCCAGAAACCAACAGCGTTACTATTACAGGTCCTGCTCAACTTGTCGGGCAAAAAGTGATTGTACCTGGGGATATCAGTTCAGCTGCCTTTTGGTTGGTTGCTGGGGCAATTGTACCAGATTCTGAACTAGTGATTGAAAATGTGGGTGTTAATCCCACTCGTACTGGCATATTGGATGCCTTAGCAATGATGGGAGCAGATATTCAGCAAGAAAATCAGCGTGAAGTTGCTGGAGAACCAGTAGCTGATTTACGGGTACGTTCCAGTCGTTTGCAAAGTTGTACGATCGCTGGGGAGGACTTAATACCCAGGATGATTGATGAAATTCCCATTTTGGCAGTGGCGGCGATTTTTGCCCAAGGAACGACAATCATTCGGGATGCGGCTGAGTTGCGAGTCAAAGAAAGCGATCGCATTGCTGTTATGGTGCAGCAACTTAATCAAATGGGGGCGCAAGTAAGCGAATTACCTGATGGTATGGAAATTACTGGCGGTACTCCCTTAACTGGTACCGATGTGGATAGTCACACAGACCATCGCATTGCCATGAGTTTGGCAATTGCTGCTCTCAACGCGAATGGTACTACTACAATTCATCGGGCGGAAGCAGCTTCTGTATCTTACCCAACATTTAACGCTACGCTACAGCGAATTTGCGAGTGAGTTCTTTGCTCTAGTTCCCAGGCTCAGCCTGGGAATGCACTTTAGATCTGAAGCGCAATTACGTACTTGAGTATAAGTGTTTATTCTCACATCTTGCACCAGTTGCAATAACGCTATTTTTGTAGGGTGGGCAATGCCCACCATTGACCAAAATGCCTATTTTTGCGTTGGTGGGCAGTGCCCAACGCCACTCCTCTCAACGCGGGGAACCCGCGCACGAGGGTGGCTCCCCTACCCTTATTGAGAATGGTGCAAGATGTCAGTATTCAAACTTGATATTAGTCATTAGTCAACAATCATTTTTTGTATTGACAATAGACATCTCTATAAATTATATCATGTCCGTATAAACAGTTACGATATCCAGCCCTCGCCCCCGTCCCCTCTCCCAAGTATGGGAGAGGGGTGCCCAGAGGGCGGGGCGAGGGTTTATATAATAAGTCATTAACCGGACATGATATTAATTATTTGTTGTCTGAAAACCTTGTAGAGACGTAGCACTGCTACGTCTCTACAATCATTTTCGCGAACTGTCTAATGGACATCTCCGAAAAAGAATGTAGAGACGCGACGCCCTTACGGGTTCGCCATAAAGCTTGGTGCAGTCGCCTACGGAGGGAAAGCCGTCATTCGCGCTGCAACACCTGTTCCCTACGGAGGGAAACCCTCCTTCAGGACTGGACTCACCAGTCGCCTACGGCGGGAAACCCGCCTCATGCGCGCTGGCTCAACTTTCGCGTCTCTACAAGGATTTAACGGAACACATAATTAATTTCCGGAGATGTCTAATGGACTCTTGACTATTCAGCGTTGAGGATTTTTGGCACTTTGAAAAATAAGTCTGACAGATCCGGCGCACCTTGGAGAATTGCTTCTCGTTCGGCATAAGGTTGCAGATCATCCACTCGTGTCACATTACTGACATCAATTGCCCGTGTAGTCGGTGGTACATCACTGACATCCAATTGACTCAACTCTTGAAAATAATCCAGAATACTTCCCAGTTGGGTGGTAAATTTTTCTTCCTCTTCCGGGGTCAATTCTAACCGAGCCAGATGGGCTACTTTATGAACTTGTTCACGATCAATCATAGTTTTGTTAATTGTTAATTGTTAATTGTTGATTGTTAATTGTTAGTAGAACAACGAACAATTAACAATCAACCATTAACTTTGGACTAAAAGTATACGTCAATTTGCGATCGCCCAGTGGTTTTCAGCCAGTTTTGGGCTTCAATGTAGTTATTGGGCGCCATGCGAACAGCTCTGACCCAATAATCAGCCGCTTGATCAAATAGTGCTTCTCCGCCGTCTTCGTCTCCTGCTTCCTTCGCCTTTTCTCCTAGGTATTGGTAAATGACCGCGATGTTGTTTAAGGCTTGGGGTAGACGCGGGTTGAACTCAATTGCTTGGTGATATAACTCTAAAGCCCTTTGATGATCGCCGTTGCTGGCATAAATTAGCCCCATATTGTACAGTATATAACTGCGATCGTTGATATCTTCCTCTAGTTCTAGAGCTTCGTGGTAGTTTTCCAAGGCTTCAGCGTATTCTCCTTCTGCTTGCGCTGACATCCCATCTCGATAATAAGCAAACGCTTCTTTTGCTTTTTTGTTGGCTGGCAGAAGCTTCAGGATGATATCTGCCATCACAGTAAAGGATTTGTCAACAAAGTTATCGTTTTTCTGAGTTCTTGACATAGTTATTGGCTAATGGCTAATGGCTAATAGTTATTGGCTAATGGCTAATGGCTAATAGTTATTGGCTAATGGTGAGTCCACCGAAAGTGCAGCTTGTTTCCCGCGCCCTCTTAACAGGTGTTGCAGCGCGCATGTTGTCGGTTTTCCCGACAACATGCGCGCTGCACCAAGCTTTATGGCGCTCCCGTTGGGCTAATGGCTAATGGCAAGCACTTCCCCAATTAGCAATTAGCAATTAGCAATTAGCAAGCTCAATAATTAATTTAACTGATTTGTGCGGCAATTCCATGACTAGATTGGCATGATGCACTCTGGAGTATTGTGTTTGGGACTGTTGACTACGGTGCTAACTGGGTAAGCAGTCATTGCCTCAGTTGGGTAGGGATGCAATAGCTGCTGTAGTGGTTCTGGTGTTTGCACTTGAGGGTCTAACCACAAATCGTAATCCTGCTGTTTCAAAATGACTGGCATCCGCTCATGTATCGGTTTTAGTAATTCGTTGGACCGTGTCGTTAAAATTGTGCAAGAAGATATTTGCGTCTCGGAGGATTTCCAGTGTGACCACAGCCCGGCAAAGCCAAAAGCTTGCCCATTTTGAAGGCGAAAATAGAATGGCTGCTTTTTGCCTGCTTGCTGTTGCCACTCGTAAAAGCCATCTGCCAGAATTAAACACCGACGCTGTTTAATTGCAGAGCGAAAAGCAGGTTTTTCCGCAACAGTTTCTGCCCTGGCATTAATTAGCTTTGCCCCCATCCCTGGATCTTTTGCCCATGAGGGAATCAAGCCCCAGCGTAATTGCTTTAAGGTACGCTTTTTGGTGTCATCATTATACAACACTGCCAGCACCATTTGTGTCGGTGCGATATTATACTGCGGCTCAAAGTCAGGAATTTGAACATGGAAAGTTTGGGCTAATGCCTCTGCCGTTTGGCTCAAAGTAAATCTTCCACACATTTTTTTATCTTCGACTGTTGAAAAAAATTAAACATTTGAATACTTAAAATTCATCATAAATTTATTTTTAATTATTTAAAGATTATTATAATGTATTAAAATAGCCAATTTTTATCATAAATATTTGTTTTTTCTGTAATGTGCGGTATTTTACTCGCACGATCTATCAACACCTTCATCTCAATATTTGTTGTCATGGCAACGTTGCGATTGTATGATTTTTTACACTCTGGTAATGGCTACAAGATACGTCTTTTATTGACACAAATTGGTATGCCCTTTGAGAGAGTAGAGGTTAATATCTTAAAAGGCGAGACGCGATCGCCCGAATTCTTAAGTAAAAATCCTAACGGTAAAATTCCTGTATTAGAAATTGAAACAGAAAAATACTTGACAGAATCAAATGCCATAATGGTTTATTTGAGTGAAGGAACAGAATTTTTCCCCTATGACCGCTTTTCGCGAGCGCAAGTGCTGCAATGGTTATTTTTCGAGCAGTACAGCCATGAGCCTTTTATTGCTACATCAAGATTTTGGATTTCTATTTTGGGTAAGGCTGAAGAATATAAGGAAGCGCTTGAGCAAAAACGTGAATCTGGTTACGCAGCACTTAGAGTGATGGAAAACCATTTAACTATTCACCACTTTTTTGTAGGAAACCGTTATACTATTGCTGATATCGCTTTGTTTGCTTACACTCATGTAGCTCATGAAGGTGGATTTGATTTGACACAATTCCCTGCTATTCAAGCTTGGATAGAAAGAGTGAAAGCTCAGCCAAGATATATCAGTATTACGCACTATTAAATATACTTCTTCTTACCAAAACGTACCTGCCCCATATTTCGCCCAAGAATAAATGATGTTGTTGGTCAAAAGAGTGCGGGGTCGAGTCGCTTCGCTCTAATTCGTAATTGATAATGACGCTCGTTCCTCGCTAACGCTGACGCCGGAGTACCGGCTAACGCTTCGCTAACGCTAACGTAATTCGTAATTATTACACCATGCATAAATGCAGGGGCTTTTCGTAAAGATGCTTCTCTACGAGAAGCGTCTCCTGACGGAGACGCTTCGCGAACGCGAACGCATTTTTTTCTTTTTCATAATCCAAAGTTGGGGGCTTATACCCTATTCAAAAGTCAAAAGTAATTAAATAATTCTTAATTTTGACTTTTGACTTTTGACTTTTGATTTGAACGTAGGGGCTACCCCGCCCTGACGTTATAATATGGTTTACCCGATTAAGGTGTTACAAGAGGCATGTAGAGACGCGACAACCTTACGGGTGAAGATCATTCTAATTCCCGATCTCGCTTCGCCAGTTCCTAGTAGCGGGAAACAAGCTGCACTTTCCTGGACTCACCATCCGTCAGGTACTTTTCCAAAAAGTAAGCGTGAACAGTGAGCAGTTATCACTTATTACTTATTAGGTATATTGTTAACTAGTAAATATTTAAAATATACTGTAACTTGTATAACTTTGGGAAGACGAATACAATAAAATTATTTGCTAGTTTATTAAGCGAGTCATAAATTTTTTCTTGATATCAAAACAAAATCTTCGCAAGTATTCGAGAATATATATAAAAATGGTTGAAAATGCCATTTGTCCAGCTAATTATTTGGAGGTTTTCTTTGATGAGATTAATTACTCGAATTCGTCAAATTTTAATTGCCACAACCTTGACGGTGGTTTTGACATTCACTAACGCTATTGATGTTTTAGCTCAACCACTATCTATGAGCTTCTCTAACATTCACTTAGCGACAACCGATTTAGGACAACAAGCCAAGGCTTCTGCTAAGAAGATTGAAGGCAAAGTCCAAGAAACAGTGGGTAATATTACAGGCGATCGCGAAACTCAAATTGAAGGTAAGGTCAAGCAAGCTGAAGGTGACATTCGTGCAGTACCCAGCGATGGGTTTGGCAACCCAACTGATAAACTTTCAGAATTTGAAATTGAAGGCAAAACTCAGCAAGCTGAAAGCAACATTCGTCGCTTTCAAGCACGAGATTGATAGATGGTCAGGCAACTATAGCAATCCTATTTGATTTCCGAACAAGAGGGACTTGGGAGACAAGGGAGAGGTATTCGTATCTCCTCCACTGACTGCTATAAACTGAAAAGTTGCTCTGCAATAGATTGTTAACCTAAGCTAGGGAAGTGACTTCTTGGCTTAGGTTGAGCGATCGCAGTTATTGATCACCTTGGAAATTCATCTGTCCAAGGAATTTGCCAGGGGATCAATAACTTCATGATGATATTTCGTCTGGACTTCACGTACAAGCAGATTTGCAATAAAGCCAATAAATAACACCCCTGTTGCCATCCCTGGACGATCGGGAAACCACTTAATTAGGGTAGAAACCGGAGAGATATAGCCAATACCCAAGCCAATACCGCCTAAGACGCCATAACCAAGGTAAAGAAGCACAATTTGGTGTAGATATATCCCCAAAGCAGAAACAAAGAAGCCACCGCTAAAGCAGAGTGCTGAAACAAACATCGCTTTGCGGGGTCCTTGTCGTTCGACCCATTTGCCAAATAAGGCCGCAGAAATCCCCAGAAAGGCGATAGCACTCGAAAATATCCAGCCAAGAGTCGGTAGGTTCCAATCTGTCGGCGCTGATTGGGCGATCCCGATCAGTTTCGTCATCGGCAGGTTAAAGACGCTGAAGCCATACACTTGTCCGATGGAAAGGTGTATTGCCAATGCCGCCGGAGGAATCAGCCAACGATTAAATCCAGGTTGTGCAACGGTTCGTTCTTTATCTAAAAAAGAGCTTGTTAATGCCATTTGTATTGCTTTTAAGCTAGCTTCTGAAAAATTTTGTAATGAATTTATTTGTAAAGTCAAGCATAGAATGTATGCATAAGCGCGTTGTTTTTTGTCCATTTACGCTAGCCCGAAGACATGTTGTTAACTTTTATAACGTAAATTATCAAATCCTTAATGAACGGTTACTTCAGCAAACTGTAGGATCTCAAAAATCCGAAAAGTTTCTAACATCATTTTGATAAAAAAAGGGAACACAGGAGGTAGTTATGGCAAAGGATATTAAGCCAGATTCCCAACCTAATACCGACAAACATAAACCAAGTATGGGTGGGGGAATGCCAATAGTTGGCTATTGGGCAGAGAAGACGCTGACTCCTGAAGGTCTGTTGTTGTGGAAAACATTGTTTCACAAGAGTGCTTGTCTTTCCTGTGCGTGGGGAACAGGAGGTCAGAAGGGAGGATTTAGAAACGAGGATGGCGAAACCTTACAACGTTGTGCTAAAAGCGTTGAGGCGATCGCATCAGAATTACTTGAACCTGTACCAGTTAACTTTTTTGCTAAGCATAGTCTAAATGACCTCAAGCAATTAACCTCTCAAGAAGCTGACAAATTGGGTCGTCTGAGTTTCCCAGTCATTCTTAGGGAAGGAAAATCATATTATGAAAGAATCTCATGGTCAGAGATTTATCAGATTGCATTCGCCTCATTTAGCAAAAAAGCCGAACGAATAGCTTCTTACAGTTCAGGTCGTTCTTCTAACGAAGCAGCCTACTTACTGCAATTGATGATCCGTGCCTTGGGTTCCAATAACTTGGCTGATTGTTCTGACCTGTGCCATGCTGCCTCCACAGTCGGTTTGAAGGAAATGTTTGGGTCTGGAACTTCAATGGTAAGCTTGGAAGATCTCAAACAATCTGACTGTATTGTACTCATAGGTTCAAACGCCCCAGCTAATCACCCACGCTTAATGAACGAGCTGATCCAGCTGCGCGAAAGGGGCGGTAAAGTAATCGTTGTTAACCCGTTAGTGGAAGTTGGGTTAGTAAAATTTGCTTCTCCCGCCTATCCAATTAAGTCTTTGTTCACGGGTTCTGATATTTCCTCGCTGTACCTCCAACCTATACCAGGAAGCGATGTAGCGCTGTTTGTCGGTATTCAAAAGTCCTTAATAGAACGGGGCATGGTTCAATACTCCTACCTTCAGCAGTATACTCAGGGATGGTCAGAGGTAATCGAACACGCTCAAGCCACCTCATGGGATTCGATTACACAGACTTGCGGTGTTTCTAGAGAGTTGATTGAACAGGCAGCTCATACGATCGCAAAGTCTGACAAAGTTGTCTTCGCTTGGGCTATGGGCGTAACTCAGCAAGAAAATGGCGTGGACAATATTTTCAGCATCGCCAACACAGCACTGTTGACCGGCAACACAGGTAAAGTTGGATCTGGAACCATGCCAATTCGAGGACATTCCAATGTTCAAGGCTTTGGTTCAATGGGGGTGACAATTAAGCTGAAGGAAGAGATCCGGCTAGCCCTGGAAAAACTCCTCCAGCGTCCGCTGAGTCGCGTCCCAGGTTACGATACCCGCGCACTCATCGCAGCCGCTGATCGGGGTAAAATCGATACGCTCATTTGTCTAGGTGGAAACTTGTATGCTGCTAACCCAGACTTAGCGCAGGCTAGCAGAGCTCTGTCTAAAATTGATACTATCTTTTACATCTCCACAAAGCCGAACTTGGGGCATTTTCACGGCTTGGCTAAACGAAACACCATCATTATTCCAGTATTTGCCAGGTTCGAGAATCCTCATAAAACTACCACGGAGTCTGGGAACAATTTTGTGCGGCTCAATGACGAAGGCGAAACGCACCTTCGCGGTGAGGATGCAGACCTGATCTCCGAGGTAGAGTTCTTAACAGAAATTGCCCATCGCATTCATGGTGACTCTCCAGTCAACTGGCGTCAACTCCAAGACACAAAGTATATCCGACAACTCATCGCTCAAACCATCCCCGGTTTTGAAAAGATGGCAACAATTGACGAGACAAAAGAGGAGTTTACCATTGCTAACCGGATTTTTCACAAACCAAAGTTCCCGACTCCATCAGGCAAGGCTTCGATGTTTGTGACTCCCCTGCCTAAACTAACGCTGCCTTCCATAAAAGACTTCGGTGTGCCTGAATATACTAAAGCACTTGTCGTTGCTTTAGGAACCGGGCGCAGCTATTCTCAGCATAACACCGTAGTCTACAAGGAAGTAGACAAGTTCAGAGGGATGCCACACCGAAACTGCATACTGATGAACAAGTCGGATGTGGAAAGTGCTGGTCTAAGTGAGCATCAACGTGTCACTGTCCAAACGAATGCCGGGAAGATGGAAAATGTCGAAGTAATTTATGGTTCAATAAGGGAAGGTGCTGCGTTGATGTTCTATCCCGAAGTCAATGCGATCGTCCACACTAAGGTCGATAGCCGTTCCGGCACCCCTGCCTTTAAACGCGTGCCGGTTCTGGTTTACGCCAGATGAACTTCAGATCGCCTCACGGGCGGCGCACCAGCTGTTATAAATGGAACAAACACCACCACTCCCCCACTCCCTACTCCCTACTCCCTACTCCCTACTCCCCACTCCCCATTTTTCTTCAGAGTGTACTAGCTTATTCCGCTGTCTAAAGCACTCCAAGTATCATCCCCAACTATTCCATCCGGTGTTAAATTATGAGTAGACTGGAAGTCCTTAACAGCATTTTCAGTGTTTTCATAAAATATTCCGTCAGCAACTATATTGTAGTTATAAGCTTGTAGATACTCTTGCAGACGTGTGACATCTTCACCTGTGCTACCGAGACTGAGAATTGGCTGAGATATAGATTGAGTAGACATGATTTTCCCTAATACTAAGGTAAGGTCGAGCAAAATATAATTGCTCTAACTGCTTTTCACGATGATTAATAGGTATAGGTGAATCAATTTATGCATAGCGGAGAGTGCGATGCCACAGGCTTGCCCCTTCGTTACACTCGCTGCGGACATGATATAATCCCTCCCCGCAAGCGAGAAGGGAAAAAATACTCCCCCTCTCTGCTGGCGGGGAGAGGGTATTGTTCCTACGGGGCAAATCCGTTATTGTTGCTGTGCTATCTCCCTAACTGCCTCTATATTAATCTCTAACTGTTCAGCTATTTGTTCTACAGTCAATCCTGCCTTTAACAGCAGTGGAACGGCTGCTAACTTACCTTCTTCCCGACCTTCTTCTAATGCTTCCTGGTAAACTCTAGTCTGTTTGAGTGCGCTGAATTTCAGCATATTTTCTACCTCTTGACGGCTCAACTGGGGAAATTTGTACACTATAATCGTCTCGATTAAATCTATTATCGCGCTTACTGGATAAGCTGTTTGCTACTTCTTGCCTTGTTTGTTGGATGAGTTGTCGGGCGCGATGAGTGGCGTTTTCTTCTGGTTCTACCACTAACTTAACAATGCCGATCGCCAAGGACTGGTCTGCTGTAGATTCCAATTCATCTAGATAAACGCGCTGCACTTTAGAACTTTCTAGCAAAACCTCATAGAGTCTGGTTTCATCAGGTTCTAAGCTTCGCTTAGGATAGATAATAACAGCGTACCAGTCGTCGGTAGATGGATTCTGGTCTAAAAACAGGAAAAGTTCGGCGAATAGTCGATGATAGAGAAATTTGTCTTTTTGAAATTGTACTTCACAGAAATATACAGTTTTGTCAGGACTGTTTTCAGGTGGCAGAAATACCCCATCTATACGGAAAGCGGTTTGTTTGATTTCTATTGATCGCCTATTCCCCAAGTGTCAGCACACAGCCTCAACGATGCTGGAGTATGCTGTAGAAATAATGGACAAATAAAAATGCACTGTCTGGGCTGAAGCCAGTGGTAGCATAGACACTTTAATATAATTGAGCCACGCTTTAAAAATATAGTCCTATGCCTGCGTTTTTATTAGAAGTCGGTACAGAAGAACTACCTGCAAGCTTTTTGAGTGACGCGATCGCACAATGGCGATCGCGCATTCCTCAAGCTTTGTCAGCACATAGCATTCATAGCGAAACTGTGGAAATTTATGGTACTCCCCGCCGCCTAGCAGTACTCATCCAAGGGTTACCATCCCAGCAAGCAGACCGCGAAGAAGAAATAAAAGGTCCCCCAGCCCAAGCGGCGTTTAAAGATGGTAAACCAACACCAGCAGCAGCAGGCTTTGCTAAAAAGCAGGGTGTGGAACTCGACGCCTTAGAAGTTCGCCCCACTGACAAAGGAGATTTTGTCTTTGTACGCAAAGTCATCCCTGGTCGGAATGTAGCAGAAATTTTGACAGAACTTGTTCCCCAATGGATCTGGGGTTTAGAAGGTAAGCGGTTAATGCGCTGGGGTGATGGAGATGCAAAGTTTTCTCGTCCCATTCGCTGGTTAGTAGCTTTGTTGGATCGGACAGTGCTACCGATGGAATTAGTTAATGGTTCGGAGACGATTAAAAGCGATCGCATCTCCCACGGTCATCGCGTTTTGCATCCAGAACCCGTGACAATTCCCCAAGCTACTGATTATATCACTGCGCTACGCTCTGCATACGTCGCCGTTGATGCTGATGAACGGGCAGCTACAATTAAACAGCAAGTTCAGGAGTCGGTGCAAAAGTTAGATGGGTATGCAGAAATCTACCCAGATTTGTTGGCGGAAGTCACTAACCTTGTAGAATGGCCAACAGCTGTTGTCGGCAAATTTGAATCAGAATTTTTGAACTTGCCAACCGAGGTGATTACTACCGTGATGGTAAGTCACCAGCGTTATTTCCCAGTTTTCCAAGCTGCTTCTCCCACCGAATTACTTCCCTATTTTGTCACCATTTCCAACGGCGATCCAACCAAATCTGACATCATTGCTGTGGGAAATGCAAGAGTCATCCGTGCGCGTTTAGCTGATGGACAGTTTTTCTACAAAACTGATTTAGCCAAGCCGTTGGATAGTTTTTTACCCCAATTGGCAAAAGTTACCTTCCAAGAAAATTTAGGTTCTCTACTGGACAAAGTGGGGCGAGTATCCAAAATTGCTGAGCAAATTACCACACAACTGCAATTAGGAGAAGATGATCGCCACAATATTCACCGCGCAGCTTTGCTATGTAAAGCTGACCTTGTGACTCAAATGGTCTACGAATTTCCTGAATTACAAGGAGTTATGGGGCAAAAATATGCAGCAGCAAGTGGAGAATCAGCAAGCGTCGCCACAGCAATTTTTGAACATTATTTGCCCAAGGGAGCAGATGATATTTTACCTCAAACCCTAGGGGGTCAAATTGTTGGCTTAGCAGACAGACTCGACACATTGGTGAGTATCTTTGGACTGGGGATGATACCTACAGGTTCTTCTGACCCCTTTGCCTTACGACGGGCGGCGAATGCGATCGTTAATATGACTTGGGCGGCTAATTTGCATTACAATTTGCAACAGTTACTGGAGCAAATTGCCAGAGATTTTGTAGCAGCCCAAAACAAAGATCAGGCGCAATTAATCGCGGCGTTACAAGACTTTTTCTTGCAACGTATCCGCACCCTACTCCAAGAAGAGAAGCAGATTGATTATGATTTGGTGAATGCAGTTTTGGGAGAAAATGACCCAGAATATGCAGAACGGGCATTAAAGGATTTATTGGATGTGCGCGATCGCGCCTTATTCCTCCAACAAATCCGCAACGATGGTACTTTAGAAAAAATCTACGAAACCGTCAACCGTTCCACTCGTTTAGCAGCGCAAGGAGATTTGGATACAAAACAGCTAGAACCAAATTCTCTCATCCGCCCAGAACTCTTCCAAAAGCCAACAGAAGCAGCTTTTTACAACGTCTTAGTAGATTTAGTACCACAAACTGTCGCCGCACAGCGATCGCGAAACTACAAGCAGTTAGTAACAGCTTTATTGCAAAGTACTCCCACAGTCAGCAACTTTTTTGATGGTCCCGAAAGCGTTTTAGTTATGGACCCAGATCCAGAAATTAAGCGCAATCGGTTAAATTTGCTGGGATTACTGCGCAATCATGCACGTATTTTGGCTGATTTTGGTGCGATCGTCAAAAATCTGTAGCATAAATCAACAAAAAGTTGTGTAAAACATGCCTGCTTGCGCTACGATAATGATTGCTTGACCAGGGACCGCTGCCACAGTCTATGCCTAAAGCTCATGTGATTGGATTAGGAAAGTCAGGTATTGCTGCGGCAAGATTGTTGAAACAGGAAGGTTGGGAGGTGCTTGTGTCCGATCGCAACACCTCCGAAAACCTCCTTCTACAACAGCAAGAACTTGCTACAGAAAATATAACCGTGAAACTGGGGTATGGTTTAGAATTAGCTGTTGCCGATCGCCCGCAGTTGATTGTGATCAGTCCTGGAGTGCCTTGGGATCTACCCGCACTAGTAAAAGCACGGGAATCGGGAATTGAAACCATTGGGGAAATGGAACTCGCTTGGCGAAATTTGCAATCTATCCCCTGGGTAGCAATCACCGGCACTAACGGTAAAACTACCACCACCTTTTTAATTGAAGCAATTTTTCAAACCGCAGGATTTAACGCTCCAGCTTGCGGTAACATCGGCTATGCCGCTTGTGAACTGTGCTTGGGGAGGGGAGTGGGGAATGGGGAGTGGGGAGTAGGGGAAGTAGGGGGAGTAGGGGAAGTAGGGGAAGTAGGGGAAGTAGGGGAAGAAAATACTCCCTCATCTCCCCCCACTGCCTCATCTCCCCCCACTCCCTCATCCCCCCACTCCCCACTCCCCACTCCCCACTCCCCTCTTGATTGGGTGATTGCAGAAATTAGCAGCTATCAAATAGAATCGAGTCCGTCTGTTGCGCCTCGAATTGGTGTTTGGACAACTTTTACGCCCGATCACCTCAGCCGTCATAAAACTTTAGAAAACTACTACAATATTAAAGCGCACCTACTGCGTCAATCTGAGTTGCAAGTGTTCAACGGCGATGATGCATATTTACAGAAGGTAGGTGGAAGTGATTGGAGTAATGCTTATTGGACCTCTGTTAAAGGTAAAGATTATCTCAGAGGCTCTAAGGGGTTTTATATTGAAGATGGTTGGGTTGTGGAGACTTTAGATGCAACATCTCCAGATGAACGGATTGTGAAAGCATCTGGTTTGCGCATGGTGGGAGAACATAACCTGCAAAATCTGTTGATGTCAGTAGCAGCGGCGCGGTTAGCGGGAATTGATCGAGATGCGATTTCTCGCGCTATAAACGAATTTCCTGGTGTTCCCCATCGCTTGGAACATATTTGTACTTGGTCAGGAATTGACTTTATCAACGACAGCAAAGCGACTAACTACGACGCTGCAGAAGTTGGCTTAGCATCCGTTAAAAGTCCGGTCGTTTTGATTGCTGGTGGCGAAGCAAAAGCTGGTGATGACACTGGTTGGATGGCAAAAATTCGCGACAAGGCAGCCGCTGTGTTACTTATTGGTAGTGCAGCGCCTGTATTTGCCCAACGCCTGAAAGAGTTGGGCTATGAACGTTTCTACATTGTGGAAACAATGGAACGGGCTATTCCTAAGTCTGTAGAGTTGGCGAAAGAGTATCAAGCGCCAGTGGTGCTGTTATCTCCTGCTTGTGCAAGTTTCGACCAATACGCCAATTTTGAGGAACGGGGCGACCATTTCCGTCAACTTTGTCTTGCACTCTATTTAACTTAAGACTGAGTTAGTCACATGTTGCATCTATATTATTATATTCCTTTAGAGGTTGCTCAAATTATTTCGTCTGGCAGATGGGTAAGGGTTGTTGAAATTGATAAATTGTTATGGTCAACACAAAGAAGTTTAATAAATCAAAACGATGAACTTTATTGCTTGGATAGTTTTAGGTCTAATTGCTGGAGCGATCGCTAAAGCCCTCGATCCTCAGGCTCGCGGCGGTGGTATTCTTTCTACAATTGTACTAGGAATTATCGGTTCTTTCGTTGGCGGTAGTTTAGGTGTTTTCTTTCAGACGGGACACCTGGCATTAGTTGGTACCTCTTTCTCACTTGGTGGTATTGCCTTAGCAGTACTTGGCGCAATCATTGCAGTTTTTGTTTGGAATTTGTTTACCCGTAGAAGTGCTGTATAAATAATAACAAATTGGGGTATTTTTGACAAAGAAACTGATTAGACATGTCTTGAAGTTAACAGCAGTTTCTCTGAATTACCCCAGCTAATCGCTTCAACAAGGAAAAAAGCACCGAATGAAGGTTATGCCGGAGTGACTCATAGTGGGATATCGAAGGAGAGCAATGTCAGATATCCGGACGGTGCATATAACACACAGACATAGACGGTTGTGGAGTTTCTATTGCTTCCTCCACTTTATTACTACCGAAGGAGAACTCAACTTCTCTTCAGAGCGGTCGTAGGTAGTAAGCCGAACGGTGTCAATAACATATTACAATAATGCGTGAACCGCTATAGCTTAATTATATAAGCTATAGCGGTTTGGCTATGGGGATGAAAATCACCGAATCGATTGAGAATAGTGTACCCACATCACCGAGGAACACGATGACAACGACAGATAAGTTTATCACAGTCTACGGGCAAAAGATTCACTACTTGGAGGCGGGTAATGGTTCCGTGGTCATTCTGCTCCATGGGCTTGGCAGTGATGCGTCAGAGTGGAGCGATACAATTGCTTTATTGTCGAAGACGCATCGTGTATTAGCGGTAGATCAAGTCGGTTTCGGGCAATCTGATAAGCCGTTCATCAACTACCGCATCGGCACACTCGTTGACTTCCTGGAAGGATTCTGCAAACAACTCAAGATCGAGCGTGCTTCGCTGATTGGTCATTCGACTGGCGGTGCGATCGCTGCGTCCTTCGCACTCGCTTATCCAGAACAAGTTGAACGTCTTGTGCTAGTAGATTCTGGCTACGGGTATGCTTTACCCAAGGTTCCCGACTCACGCTTACTCGGACACACCCCCGGCACACTTAAAATCATTAATCCCGCTACACGCGAGGATGCACGCCAACTCCTTGCACTCGTCGTCTATGACGAGCAAACTGTGAACAGCGATGCGGCGGTGGATCAGTTATTTGAGGGGGCGGTACGTTCTGGCTACGCCAATCAGCGGTTCGTCGAATCGTTTGCTCGCCGCGAAGATGTGCTCGATGACCGGCTGCAAGCAATCAAACAACCGACGCTGATCGTTTGGGGACGTGAAGACGGAATCAACTCGCTTGAACTTGGGCAACGGTTCAACCAAGAAATCCCCGGTTCTGAACTTGTAGTCATCGACAAGTGCGGTCACAATCCAAACGTCGAACAACCCGCAGAGTTCAACGCCGCAGTGCTACGTTTCTTCGGCAGCACTTAACTAATTCGTAATTCGTAATTCGTAATTCGTAATTTTAGGGTTGAAGTACGGAGCGTTTATACGTGGTGAGTGTTTCAGTAAATGTTGCGCATCCCCGTCAGAAACCGTCTTTAATTACGAATTATCGCGTTCCGAATTGTTTTAATTCCCATTACCAGCCTAGGCGATAAGTAGGTGGGCGAGAATAATACAAACTAGGTAAGCGAAATAATAGTGGATTCGACCTATTTGTGTTAGAAAATTGCTAGCTGGTTACTGTGTAAGCAAGGCTGAACGGGATGAAGTAATCAGCGATATAGGGTCAGAAATTAATTACAACAAACGTGGGCGTGAGCGAAGTGGTGCGGCTGCTTATTGCTGGCGAAGTAAAACGGTTAGTCCTTACAAACCTCGACCGTTTATTAAGATTTGGTGCGGAATTAATCTTTTCTTTGTGCGAACAGTTGAATGTTGAGGTTGTTATCATTAACCACGATGTTAGTGCCACTCCTGAACAAGAACTAGTACAAGACGTTTTAGAAATTATCACGGTATTTTCTGCGCAAAGTCTTGCCGTCACTTTTCGGGGTCAGCAACCCCCGAAAACGTGCCGCCCGGACAGAATCTTCGCTCTTGCGCGAGCTTTGCACGGTTGTACGGCGTCAAGTGCCATCACGTTCTTGTTCAGATTGAGGAATTAGATCTTAGTGCTAAAAAAATATCATAAACTTATGGAATTGACCTGAAATATGCTGTATAATAGAAGCAACCTTAGAAAAAAAATCAAATCAAGGAGGTGATAAAGCTTGTCCGTAATAACCATCCAAACAATGGCAAATAGTACTATTAAAAATAAACTAGCATTTGATTATCTGTCAGAGTACGGAGACGTTTTCGGGCAGGCTATTAGGACAGCTTTCTCATTGCGTAATCGAATTGGTAAGACACAGATTAAAGAGCTAGAATTAGAAAAAACTATTTGCAAGGAGCTAGAAAAGCGCTTTGTCATGTCTAACTCAGAAGCCAAGAATGCTTATAACAAAGCATCGGCAAGTTATGCATCCCAGGTTAAGCTAGTAGACTTGTATATAGAGGATAACTACGAGCGAATTAAGGGGATTCGCCGGACAATTAAGAAGCTAGAGTTCAAACTTAATAAAGCTGTCGCCTCTGGGCAAGAATCAACAGCCAAGAGTTTGAAAAGAAAGATTCACTTTAGGCAGCAGAAAATCAATAAACTTGACGCTAAAATCTTAGACCTTCTCGAGTCAAAGGCTGCCGGAAAGTTTACTGTTACGTTCGGCTCGTCTAAATTATTTGAAAAGCAGTACAGGTTAGATGAGAACGGTTATAAGAGTAAGGAAGAATGGCGACTCGACTGGCGCTCAGCGCGTTCAGCACTTTCTTTCTTCATAGGCTCTAAGAATTACCAGGGTGGAAACCAATTAGTTAGGTATGACCCATTACTGCGTACCTTGACCATCACTGTCACCCCAAAACTGAGAGCCAAGTATGGTGATAGGGTCATACTTCATAATATTAGTTTCGCCTACGGTCAAGACTGGTTATTAGCAGCAATAGAGCCAGTAAGACATACCTCCACCCGGAAAGGCAACGATGGAGAGAAAAAGGAAACGTCTAGGAACGGTAGCTTGCAGCCAGTCACTTATGAAATAGTCAACAAAGATGGCACTTTATATGTTAACGCAACGCTTGAAACTGTAGATCCAGTAGTGCGGTCATCATTGGAGAACGGTGCGCTAGGGATAGATTTTAATCCCGATAGTATTGATTGGACTTTAATAGACCGTCATGGTAATTTAAAGCGCCACGGAACCATTAAAATCAATGTCCAAGATAAGCGTTCTGTACAAACGAAAGACATTATTGGTAAAGTTGTCTCTGCAATAGCTAGGATTGCGTTAGAATACAGCGTTCCAGTAGTCATTGAAGATTTAGACTTTGCCAAAAAGAAAGCATCTATGAAAGAGCGAGGAGCAAAGTATGCTCGGATGCTTTCAAATATGGCGTACAGTCAGTTTATCCAGATGATTGAGTCTAAATGCATTAAGTCTGGGATAGAACTGATAAAAGTTGACGCTGCCTACACCAGTGTTATTGGTGTTACGAAATACATGGCAGCTTACGGTCTAAATTCTGGTTGCGCTGCTGCGTTGGTAATTGCACGTCGTGGTCAGAAACGGACTGAAAGATTACCAAAACGCCTTGATTCTTACTTCAATTCGCCAGAGGACAAATTGAAGTCGGGAGCTTGGAAGAAGGTAGCTAAGAGTATTGACATTTGTGGCGGGTTTAATCGCCACAAATTTTATAATCTTGGTATCAAACAGGTACAGACTAACAGTCTGTTGCACAGCAAGCTACGGCAAACAACCTCCTCTAGTAGGCGTGATACTGTGCAGGTCTTAGTGACCCCTCATATCGGTCTAAAAACCCCCGCGCTATCGGTTTCTCTGACCTTAAGGGCGTAAATCCTTAAGTTTGCCCAGTTTTAGAGTAGCGCAACATAGATTGCTGCACCAAAAAGTGTCCATACAGCACGATTGATGCGCTGAAAGCGACGACCCAATAACTGCATAGATAAAGCAAGACTGTAGTCATTCGGGATATTGTTTGCCACCACACTTAAAGCCAGCAACACTAGAATCAGAGTACCAACGCCACCCAACGGACTGACAACACCAGCAAACAGTTCACCGCCGACCTTACCTTTGAGGGTGGGAACGGTGGTTAATGCCAAACCGAGTATTTCTAACAGCACACAAGGCACAAAGACACCTAGGAAGGTTAACCAGAAGACGCGCTTGGGGGAGGTTTCCTCAGGCTGGTTAACGTTATAATCAGCAGCATAAGAACACCAGCCAGTGGCGAAACCATAGACAGCACTCCCAAAGGACATGAAGCCAGCAAATTCGGCTATTCCGCTTGCAGATGGTGTTAGTGTATGAAAGTTTGGCGCCGCTACAAATAGAATAATAGTGAAAATTGCCACCATGGGTATCCAGGCATAGCGCTCATAACGGTGTACGTAGACATAACCGTAAAGGCTGACCAACGTCGTGATCGTGGCAATACACATAATACCCGCCCACCGAGGAACAACTCCACCACTTAAGGCGTAGATTAATTGACCACCGACGATCACGTTCACAGCAGACCAGCCAATGCAAGTCGCTACGTTAAACAGCGCCATGATCGTGGCACCTAGCCAGCCAAATGAAAACCGCGAGATTGTCATTTGACGCAGTCCCAACTTTGGTCCCAGTGTGGAGAAAAAGGCAACTGGTAAGACGCCAAGTACGTTGAAAATGAAGATCGCGACGGCACCATCCCAAAACCCCAGACGAAAGACAAGCGTAGCCAAAGAACCGAGGGCAACTGTGGAGATAACCAAGTTGGCACTCAGCCACATGGTAAAGTTGTCAAAGATGCGAATATGAGTGCGAGATGTGGGCGGTACTCGCTCAATCCCATGTGTCTCAATACCTGTTGGTTCTAAAAAATTACTACTCATTACCCTACCTTCTACTTCTTTCCCACCCGAAGAATACCTCAATCGCAAATTCCCGACAAAAAAGCATTTAAGGAAAAGTACCGTCAGGCACTGAACTCATTACCCATTGACGATACAACTGTAGAAAAGATTGTCGCAAGCAACGGATGTTGTAGCGGACGAGTGCGGATGCTTAATCTGTTAGTCCCACAAATGGAAGAATCCGTTACATCCGTTACAACATCCGTTGCCAAACTCATCCGTTACATCCGTTACAACATCCGTTGCCAAACTCATCCGTTACATCCGTTACAACATCCGTTGCCAAACTCATCCGTTACATCCGCTACAACATCCGTTGCCTAATTCATCCGTTACATCCGTTACAACATCCGTTGCTGATGCTCTGGTACATTCACTAGAAATAATTCAATGGTTTTTCAATTTCCTGGTGTCAAATTTGATCTGAACACAATCAAAAAGTATGATACATCCACACCTAGGTACACCAGCTACCCACCCGCTACTCAGTTAACTGAAGCATTTACAGAAAGCGATTTTCAAGCGGCGATCGCCACCTCAAATCACAGAAAATCTCCCCTTTCTTTGTATTTCCATATACCGTTTTGCCAAAGTGCCTGCTATTTCTGCGGTTGTAATGTAGTAATTTCAAACAACAAGAATATTGCCAAACCCTACCTGGACTATTTAGTTCGCGACATCAGGAACACAGCAGCCAAAATTTCTCCAGATAGAAAAGTAGATCAGATCCACTGGGGAGGCGGAACCCCGAACTACTTAAGCTTGGAACAAGTGGAATTCTTGTGGAAAAGCATCAATCGCTACTTCACCATCAATTCTACAGCAGAAATCTCCATTGAGATTAATCCCCGCTATGTGGATAAAAATTACATTTTCTCTCTCAAAGAAATTGGGTTTAACCGAATTAGTTTTGGAATCCAGGATTTTAATCCTCAAGTTCAAGCAGCTGTGAATCGCGTCCAGCCAGATGAAATGCTGTTTGATGTCATGGGCTGGATTAAAAAAGCTAACTTTGAAAGTGTAAATGTAGACTTAATTTATGGTCTACCTTATCAGACACTCCAGACCTTCCAAGAAACAATAAAAAAGACCATTAAATTAGATCCTGACCGGATTGCAGTCTTTAACTTTGCCTATGTGCCTTGGATGAAGCCAGTACAAAAAAATATTCCCCAAGATGCACTACCCTCACCGCAGTCAAAGTTAGAAATTCTGAAAATGACCATTGAGGAACTGACGAGTAGTCAGTATCTATTCATTGGCATGGATCATTTTGCCAAACCTGATGATGAATTGGCGATCTCTCAACGTAATTGCACCCTCAAGCGCAACTTCCAAGGCTACACCACCCAAGCGCAAACAGAACTCTTCGGTTTTGGCGTCTCATCAATTAGTATGCTAGAAGATACTTACACCCAAAACCACAAGGAGTTAAGAGATTATTATCGGGCAATTGACGCTGGTGTTTTACCGATCAGTAAAGGCATCAAACTGAGTTGGGATGACATGATTAGACGAGATGTTATTATGGGCATCATGTCTCATCTCGATCTGCACAAGCAAGACATCGAAGAAAAGTATCACATCAGTTTCGACGACTATTTCTCCCAAGAACTAGAAGCCTTGAAGTTGCTAGAAAAAGATGGATTGGTCAAGTTATCGACAAACCACATCAGCACTACAGAAATTGGGAGATTACTGGTCAGAAATATTGCTGTTATCTTTGATGTGCATACGACAACGCAAGAGAAAAAATTTTCGCGGGCAATTTGAATTGGTTGTTAGTTGTTAGTTGTTAGTTGTTAGTTGTTAGTTGGTAGTTGTTGGTTGGTAGTTGGTAGTTGTTGGTTGTAAAAAAGAACTACTAACTACTAACCACTAACAACTAACAAGCGAATCTGCAAGTTCTTGCAAAAGCAGATTACCATTCCTAAACACTGACCAACCATCACCTACTAGGACAGCTTCTATGCTACTAATTTGTGCTAGGCGATGAATTGAAGTAACAGCTTGTTGTCGGTTTGAAAGTTTGGCATCAGGTAGAATCATCAAACTTCCGGCTTGGTGCGATCGCACTAAATCGCCAGTAATTAGGGTAGTTTTTTCTAACAGCAGTGCCAACTCACCTGGGGTCTTCGATCCATGCAATTCAATCACCTCCAACCCTGGTACTAATTCTTCACCATCTGAGAGCCAGCGATCGCACTTGATCGGAAAATTATCTTGTTCAGCGGCTGGACCTGCAATTTGGGCATCGGTAATTTGAGCAATTTCTTTAGCAGCGCGAACATGATCGGAGTTGGTGATCGCAATCCAACGAACACCACCCAAGGAATTGAGGTGATCGCGGTCATGGGTTGATAAAGGCAACGGGTCGATGAGGACATTGCCTGCCGGACGAATCCAAGCAATGCTATTGAAATCTACATTGCGTTCCTTATCAAAGGATGACCAACTGTATAAGTCTTGACGGTGTAGTAATTTCATAGAAATTTATTGAGTTGATACTATATATTTGCTCTGGCCCCATATTTATATTGATATACAAGTACCTTAAAGGTGATTAAGGTTTGATGATGGAAAAATTAAGCTTTCCTGTACCACATCCAATACGCTTCGGTGTCGGGCTTTTAGTGGGAATGTCAAATGTGTAGAGACGCGACGCCCTAATTTTAATTCTGTACGAATTACGCATTGACAGAAATAGTTAAATATGAGTCAGGATTTTTCCGTAATTCGTAGGGGCGGGGTATCCCCGCCCTGACAATGTGGTCAATTCTGTTTGAGGGAGATCGCTTTTCTGTCTGAAATGACCGAACTACGTCCTACACATACCGATTCTATCTCAGGTAACTGGCAATACAGCACTACCACTATCAAGACTAAAAGTGACACCCTGTTCGTAGATTCCGCGATCGTCCGTGCTGACGCTAGTAATAGTTGATGCGCTTTGACCTAATGACCAAATTTGGAATCCGTTGCCATCCGTTGCGGTAATATATAATTTATCACCAACAGCAGTCAGCTTACTTATACTAGAACCGCTATATCCAGGATTAAAATCAGCGACTAGCTCTGCATTGCCACTGCTGTTGATTCTCCATAGCTCACTGCCAGTTGTACCGTCATTGGCTGTAAAGTAAAGGGTGTTATTAACATTTGTGAGATTAGATGGGGATGAACTACCACTCCCAGGATTGATATCAGCGACTAGCTCTGCATTGCCACTGCTGTTGATTCTCCATAGCTCACTGCCAGTTGTACCGTCATTAACTTGAAAGTAGAGGGTGTTATTAACATTTGTGAGATTAGATGGGGATGAACTGCCACTCCCAGGATAGATATCAGCGACTAGCTCTGCATTGCCACTGCTGTTGATTCTCCATAGCTCATTGCCAGTTGTGCCGTCATTGGCTGTAAAGTAGAGGGTGTTGTTGACATTTGTGAGATTAGATGGGGATGAACTGCCACTCCCAGGATAGATATCAGCGACTTCCTCTGCATTGCCAATGCTGTTGATTCTCCATAGCTCATTGCCAGTTATACCGTCATTGGCTGTAAAGTAGAGGGTGTCGTTGACATTTGTGAGAGAATGTGGGAAGGAACTGCCACTCCCAGGATAAATATCAGCGACTTGTTCTGCATTGCCACTGCTGTTGATTCTCCATAGCTCTGTGCCAGTTTTGCTGTCACTAGCTGTAAAGTAGAGGGTGTTGTTGACATTTGTGAGAGAACCTGGGTAGGAACTGTTACTCCCAGGATAAATATCAGCGACTAGCTCTGCATTGCCACTGCTGTTGATTCTCCATAGCTCATCGCCAGTTGTGCCGTCATTGGCTGTAAAGTAGACACTGTTGTTGACATTTGTGAAAAATTTTGGGTTGGAAGTGACACTGCCTGGATTAATATCAGCGACTAGCTCTGCATTGCCACTGCTGTTGATTCTCCATAGCTCACTGCCAGTTGTACCGTCATTGGCTTGAAAGTAGAGGGTGTTATTAACATTTGTGAGATTAAATGGGGATGAACTGCCACTCCCAGGATAAATATCAGCGACTAGTTCTGCATTGCCACTGCTGTTGATTCTCCATAGCTCATCGCCAGTTGTGCCGTCATTGGCTGTAAAGTAGAGGGTATTGTTGACATTTGTGAAAGATTTTGGGTTGGAACTGCCACTCCCAGGATAGATATCAGCGACTAGCTCTGCATTGCCACTGCTGTTGATTCTCCATAGCTCATTGCCAGTTGTGCCGTCATTGGCTGTAAAGTAGAGGGTATTGTTGACATTTGTTTCATTGGAAATTTGATTAACAGGCAATTTGTTAATATCAGCGACTAGCTCTGCATTGCCACTGCTGTTGATTCTCCATAGCTCATCGCCAGTTGTGCCGTCGTCGGCTGTAAAGTAGAGAGTGTTGTTGACATTTGTGAGAGAAGATGGGATGAAAATGTTAATTCCAGGATAAATATCAGTGACTTGCTCCGCATTGCCACTGCTGTTGATTCTCCATAGCTCTCTGCCAGTTGTGCTGTCAGTGGCTACAAAGTAGAGGGTGTTGTTGACATTTATGAGATAAGATGGGTTGGAACTGCCACTCCCAGGATTAATATCAGCGACTAGCTCTGCATTGCCACTGCTGTTAATTCTCCATAGCTCATTGCCAGTTGTGCCGTTATTGGCTGCAAAGTAGAGGGTGTTGTTGACATTTATGAGAGCATATGGGTTGGAACTGCCACTCCCAGGATTAATATCAGCGACTTCTTCCGCATTGCCACTGCTGTTGATTCTCCATAGCTCATCGCCAGTTGTGCCGTCATTGGCTGTAAAGTAGACAGTGTTGTTGACATTTGTGAGAGAATTTGGGTAGGAACTACCACTGCCTGGATTAATATCAGCGACTAGCTCTGCATTGTCACTGCTGTTGATTCTCCATAGCTCTCTGCCAGTTGTGCCGTCATCGGCTTGAAAGTAGAGGATGCCGTTGACATTTGTGAGAAGCTCTGGGTAGGGACTGCCACTCCCAGGATTAATATCAGGGACTTGCTCCGCATTGCCACTGCTGTTGATTCTCCATAGCTTTTCGCCAGTTTTGCCGTCAGTGGCTCTAAAGTAGAGGGTGTTGTTGACATTTGTGAGTTGATCTGGGTAGGAACTGCTACTGCCAGGATTAATATCAGTGACTAGCTCTGCATTGCCACTGCTGTTGATTCTCCATAGCTCATCGCCAGTTGTGCCGTCATTGGCTGTAAAGTAGACACTGTTGTTGACATTTGTGAAAAATTTTGGGTTGGAAGTGACACTGCCTGGATTAATATCAGCGACTAGCTCTGCATTGCCACTGCTGTTGATTCTCCATAGCTCACTGCCAGTTGTACCGTCATTGGCTTGAAAGTAGAGGGTGTTATTAACATTTGTGAGATTAAATGGGGATGAACTGCCACTCCCAGGATTAATATCAGCGACTAGCTCTGCATTGCCATTGCTGTTGATTCTCCATAACTCTCTGCCAGTTGTGCCGTCATCGGCTGTAAAGTAGAGGGTATTGTTGACATTTGTGAGATTAGATGGGGATGAACTGCCACTCCCAGGATTAATATCAGCGACTTGCTCAGCATTGCCACTGCTGTTGATTCTCCATAGCTCATAGCCAGTTTTGCCGTCAGTGGCTCTAAAGTAGATGGTGTCGTTGATATTTGTGACAGAAGATGCGTTGGAACCTTGGGTAAAAGAAACGAAATTGCTTGCTTTATAAATAGAGTCTGCCATGAGTTTTATCTGGAAATATTGAGTAAATGGAATCAACTTGACAGAAAAACTAATACCATCTCAGAGGATTTTTTAAAAGTCGAAGTTCGTCAAAAATTATGCTCCTTCGTCTAATCATAATACGTACAATCGCAATGTAAATAAAAGTCGCACGTGGTTTCCGGTAGTTGTTTGTAATCTTTATTGAAGGGAACTCCCAAAAATAAATTATCCAAAAAATTGTAGGGTGTACTGAACGCACAATCTTTTGAGAACTTCAGCATCTGAGAGAAGCGCGATCGCACTAATACCGCTCCCTTGGAATTAAAAATTAAACATTAAAAAGCTTTAAATACAAAGTTTTTGGCTGTTTGGGATGGTAACTCTATTTTCGCCATGGTGTACTAGCGTCATATTTATATTGATATACAAGTACCTTAAAGGTGTTAAGGTTTGCTGATGGAAAAATTAAGCTTTCCTGCACCACTAGTGATCTGTCAAACCAACTTTGCTGGGTGAGGGCAGGGAGTAGGGAGTGGGGAAAGAATTTTGACCATTCTAAAAATCTGTCAAACCCGTCCAAGTTGCCTTGATGGAACACTAGGACGATCGCATTGACAGAAATAGTCTTGTATGCCGTGGGATAAGTCACGGCGGAGGAGCGTAATATTCATTTGGGTAGCCCACCTTACCGTAGGGGCGCGGTTTCCGCGCCCTTACCATGTGGTCAATTCTACTTTCTGAAACGACCGAATTCCGTTATATACATAATGCTCGATTTGGATAGTGCGTAATATTCGTAATTCGTAATTGAGGGTACAAGCCCCGGCGTTGACAGTACCGACTGTGTCTTAGGTAACTGGCAATACAGCACTACCACGATCAAGATTAAGGATGCCAGTGAAGTCTAGATTATCTCCCTGTTCGGAGATTCCGCGATCGCTCGTGCTGACGCTAGTGATAGTTGGTGCGCTTTGACCGAGTGACCAAATTTGGAATGCGTTGCCGCTATCTAATGCGGTAATATATAATTTATCACCAACAGTAGTCAGCTTACTTATATTAGAGCCGCTATTTCCCGGATCAAAATCAGCGACTAGCTCCGCATTGCCACTGCTGTTAATTCTCCATAGCTCACTGCCACTTGTGCCGTCATTGGCTGTAAAATAGAGGGTGTTGTTGAAATTTGTGAGAAACTGTGGGTTGGAACTGCGACTCCCAGGATTAATATCAGCAACTAGCTCTGCATTACCACTGCTGTTGATTCTCCATAGCTCACTGCCAGTTTTGTCCTGATTGGCTCTAAAGTAGAGGGTGTTGTTGACATTTGTGAGAAACTGTGGGTAGGAACCGTTAATCCTAGGATTAATACCAGCGACTAGCTCTGCATTGCCACTGCTGTTGATTCTCCATAGCTCACTGCCAGTTGTGCCGTCATCGGCTCTAAAGTAGAGGGTGTTGTTGACATTTGTGAGAAACTGTGGGTAGGAACTGCCACTCCCAGGATTAAGATCGGCGACTAGCTCCGCATTGCCACTGCTGTTGATTCTCCATAGCTCAGTGCCAGTTCTGCCGTCATTGGCTGTAAAGTAGAGGGTGTTGTTGACATTTGTCGGATAATATGGGTAGTATGAACTGCCACTCCCAGGATTAATATCAGCGACTGGCTCTGCATTGCCACTGCTGTTGATTCTCCATAGCTTACTGCCAGTTGTGCCGTCATTGGCTTGAAAGTAGAGGGTGTTGTTGACATTTGTGAGATAAGTTGGGTAGGAACTGCTACTCCCAGGATTAATATCAGCGACTAGCTCTGCATTACCACTGCTGTTGATTCGCCATAGCTCATTACCGTTCGTGCCGTTATCGGCTGTAAAGTAGAGGGTATTGTTGAAATTTATGAGAAACTGTGGGTAGGAACTGCCACTCCCAGGATTAATATCGGCGACTAGCTCTGCATTGCCACTACTGTTGATTCTCCATAGCTCACTGCCAGTTGTGCCGTCATCGGCTGTAAAGTAGAGAGTGCCGTTGACATTTGTGAGAAAATCTGGGTTGGAACCCCTACTCCCAGGATTAAGATCAGCGACTAGCTCCGCATTGCCACTACTGTTGATTCTCCATAGCTCACTGCCAGTTGTGCCGTCATCGGCTCTAAAGTAGAGGGTATTGTTAACATTTGTCTCATTGGAAATTCGATTAACAGGCAATTTGTTAATATCAGCGACTAGCTCCGCATTGCCACTGCTATTGATTCTCCATAGCTCATTGCCAGTTGTACCGTCATTGGCTGTAAAGTAGAAAGTGCCGTTGACATTTGTGAGAGAATCTGGGTAGGAAGTGCCACTGCCAGGATTAAGATCGGCGACTAGCTCCGCATTGCCACTGCTGTTGATTCGCCATAGCTCTCTGCCAGTTGTGCCGTCATTGGCTTGAAAGTAGAGGGTGTTGTTGACATTTGTGAGAGACTGTGGGTAGGAACTGCCACTGCCAGGATTAAGATCGGCGACTAGCTCCGCATTGCCACTGCTGTTGATTTTCCATAGCTCATCACCGTTCGTGCCGTCATCGGCTCTAAAGTAGAGGGTGTTGTTAACATTTGTGAAATAATTAGGGGCGGAACTGGCACTCCCCGGATTAATATCAGCGACTAGCTCCGCATTGCCAGTGCTGTTGATTCTCCATAGCTCTCTGCCAGTTGTGCCGTCATCGGCTGTAAAGTAGAGGGTGTTGTTGAAATTTGTGAAATCAGTTGGGTAGTAACTGCTACTCCCAGGAAAAATATCAGCGACTTGCTCTGCATTGCCACTGCTGTTGATTCTCCATAGCTTTCTGCCAGTTTTGCCGTCATCGGCTGTAAAGTAGACGGTATCGTTGACATTTGTGACAAAATTTGGGAAGTAACTGCTACTCCTAAGATTAATATCAGCGACTAGCTCCGCATTGCCACTGCTGTTGATTTTCCATAGCTCTCTGCCAGTTGTGCCGTCATCGGCTGTGAAGTAGAGGGTGTCGTTGACATTTGTGAGAGAATCTGGGGAGGAACTGCCACTCCCAGGATTAATATCAGCGACTAGCTCCGCATTGCCACTGCTGTTGATTTTCCATAGCTCATCACCGTTCGTGCCGTCATCGGCTCTAAAGTAGAGGGTGTTGTTAACATTTGTGAGAGAATATGGGTGGGAACCCTTATTTCCAGGATAAATATCAGCGACTAGCTCCGCATTGCCACTGCTGTTGATTCTCCATAGCTCACTGCCACTTGTGCCGTCATCGGCTTGAAAGTAGATGGTGTTGTTGACATTTGTGAAAGAATTTGGATATAAACTGGTCCTCATGGGATTAAAATCAGCGACTAGCTCTGCATTGCCACTGCTGTTGACTCTCCATAGCTCTCTGCGAGTCGTGCCGTCATTGGCTGTAAAGTAGAGGGTGTTGTTGACATTTGTGAGAGAAATTAGAGAGGAACTGCTACTCCCAGGATAAATATCAGCGACTAGCTCCGCATTGCCACTGCTGTTGATTTTCCATAGCTCACTGCCAGTTTTGCCGTCATTGGCTGTAAAGTAGAGGGTGTCGTTGACATTTGTGAGATAGCCTGGGTTGGAACCTTGGGTAAAAGAAACGAAATTGCTCACTTTCTGAATAGAGTCTGCCATTAGTTTTATCTGGAAATATTAAGTAAATGGAATCAACTTGACAGAAAAACTCATACCATATTTAAAGGATGTTTTAAAACTCGAACTTCGTCAAAAATTATGCTCCTTCCTCGAATCGTAATATGTGCGATCGCAATTTAAATAAAAGTCGGACGTGGTTTCTGGTAGTCGTTCGTAATCTTTACTTCAGGGAACTCCCAAAAATAAATTATCCAAAAAATCGTAGGGTGCGCCATAGCTGATAGTAAGGCATCATATGCTTGAGAACTTCAGCATCTAAGAGCCGGCGATCGCACTAGTACCGCTCCCCTGAAATTAAAAATTAAAAATCGCGTTCGCGATCTTCGACGAAGGAGCGTCAGCGTCTCGAAGCGAAGCAATCTAAAAGCTTTAAATACAAAGTTTTTGGCTGTTTGCGATGGTAACTCTATTTTCGCTATGGTGTACTAGCGTCATATTTATATTGATATACAAGTACCTTAAAGGTGTTAAGGTTTGGTGATGGAAAAATTAAGCTTTCCTGCACCACGAGGAAGACCGCATTGACAAAAATAGTCTTGTATGCATTAGAATTAGTCACGCTGCAGAGCGCAATATTCATATAGGTAGACCACCTTACCGTAGGGGCGCGGTTTCCGCGCCCTTACCACCGGCACGAGCGAACCGCATTTTGGCTCGTAATAATTACGGCATTTTTCGGGGGAAACTTTGAACGTAAAGATGCCTTACGAATTACTCATGATCAATTACGAATTATTTTGACAGTACCGACTGTGTCTCAGGTAACTGGCAATAAAGCACTACCATTATCAAGACTAAAAGTGCGAGTGAAGTCTAGATTATCTCCCTGTTCGGAGATTCCGCGATCGCTCGTGCTGACGCTAGTGATAGTTGGTGCGCTTTGACCGAGTGACCAAATTTGGAATGCGTTGCCGCTATCTAATGCGGTAATATATAATTTATCACCAACAGTAGTCAGCTTACTTATATTAGAGCCGCTATTTCCCGGATCAAAATCAGCGACTTGCTCAGCATTGCCACTGCTGTTGATTTTCCATAGCTCACTGCCACTTGTGCCGTCAGTGGCTGTAAAGTAAAGGGTGTTGTTGAAATTTGTGAAAATAGATGGGTAGGAACCGCCACTCCCAGGATTAAGATCAGCGACTTGCTCAGCATTGCCACTGCTGTTGATTTTCCATAGCTCACTGCCACTTGTGCCGTCAGTGGCTGTAAAGTAAAGGGTGTTGTTGAAATTTGTGAGATTAGATGGGAGGGAACTGCCACTCCCAGGATTAAGATCAGCGACTTGCTCAGCATTGCCACTGCTGTTGATTCTCCATAGCTCTCTGCCAGTTGTACCGTCACTGGCTGTAAAGTAGATGGTGTTGTTGACATTTGTGAGATCCTGTGGGTAGGAACCGCCACTCCCAGGATTAATATCAGCGACTAGCTCCGCATTGCCACTGCTGTTGATTCTTCTTAGCTCTGTGCCAATTGTGCCGTAGTCTACAAAGTAGAGGGTGTTGTTGACATTTTTGAGATAAACTTGGTTGTAATCCCTACTACTACCCATAAAAGCAAAATCAGCGACTAGCTCCGGATTGCCACTGCTGTTGATTCTCCATAGCTTACTGCCAGTTGTGCCGTCATCGGCTGTAAAGTAGAGAGTGCCGTTGATATTTGTGAGACGAGATGGGTTGGAACTTCTACTCCCAGGATTAATATCAGCGACTAGCTCCGGATTGCCACTGCTGTTGATTCTCCATAGCTCATAGCCAGTTGTGCCGTCATTGGCTGTAAAGTAGAGAGTGTTGTTGACATTTGTGAGATAATCTGGGTTGGAGCTGCTACTCCCAGGATTAAGATCGGCGACTTCCTCTGGATTGCCACTGCTGTTGATTCTCCATAGCTCAGTGCCTGTTTTGCCGTCATTGGCTCTAAAGTAGAGAGTGCCGTTGAAATTTGTGAGATAATTTGGGCTGGAACCGCTACTCCCAGGATTAAGATCAGCAACTAGCTCCGCATTGCCACTGCTGTTGATTCTCCATAGCTCAGTGCCTGTTTTGCCGTCATTGGCTGTAAAGTAGAGAGTGCCGTTGACATTTGTGAGATAATTTGGGTTGGAACTGCTACTCCCAGGATTAAGATCGGCGACTAGCTCCGCATTGCCACTGCTGTTGATTCTCCATAGCTCAGTGCTAGTTGTGCCGTCATCGGCTGTAAAGTAGAGGGTGTTGTTGACATTTATGAGAGACTGTGGGTTGGAGCCTGCGGTAAAAGAAACGAAATTGCTCACTTTCTGAATAGAGTCTGCCATTAGTTTTATCTGAAAATATTGAGTATATGGAATCAACTTGACACAAAAACTCATACCATATTTAGAGGATGTTTTAAAACTCGAAGTTCGTCAAAAATTATGCTCCTTCGTCGAATCGTAATACGTGCGATCGCAATGTAAATAAAAATCGAACATGGTTTCTGGTAGTTGTTCGTAATCTTTACTTAACGGAACTCCAAAAAATAAATTATCCAAAAAATCGTAGAGTGCGACATAGCTCTAGAGTACGGTATCATATGCTTGAGAACTTCACAATATGAGAGAAGAGCGATCGCACTAGCGCCATATTTATATTGATTAGGACTTACGCACGCTCACAAATTAAGCATCATATGTATGACCCAATTCGGTCATTTCAGCTATAGAGCGAACACATAAAGGTGCAAGCACGAGATTTTCAGGGCGCGGAAACCGCGCCCCCACGGTCATATTGTGGTCTACGAATTGTTGGACTTATTCCAACGCAGACTTTTACTATTTCTGTTACTTTTAACCCAAGTTGCACGAGTTTATCGTTAGGGTTGGTAATGGCTAATGGTAACAATTAGCAATTAGCATGCCTGACATAAGTCTAACTAGCAACTTGGGTTTTGAGGTGATTAAGGTTTGGTGATGGAAAAATTAAGCTTTCCTGCGCCATCCCGCCGAGAGTGATTAAGATCACAGCGGTTACGGAACCTAAAACATACAATTTACTTTGATTGGTAATGGGAGTGGGGAGTGGGTAATAGCAATTAGCAATTAGCCATTAGCCATTAGCCATTAGCAATTCCCCTTTAATTAATTGATAAAACTGTATTTGGACTGCTACATTATATAAAACTTACTTTTTCTTAATCTATATATATAAATGTCTATAATTAGAAACATAAACAAGTCACATTGCTAGAGACTCTCTAACGTGTGACAAAATATTACAATAAATGTATGTTCATATACTTTTTTTGTGTACATGTTAAGTATTTATGCCTTTTTTTTCTTAATAACTTTTTAACCATCAAAAGATAATACAATCTCTCAAAAGAGGGATGAAAAACGGGAACGCACTTTTCAATCGAACGTCAATATCCACTGTTTAGACTGCATGCAAGTCTAAACAGCGGGGGAAGAGAGTGAATCACTTTTACCCCGGAATATTTTATTTCCTACTCATAACAGCGCAACAAGCCCCACAATACAGGTTTTATTTAGTCATGCAGGACTTGTTATTTTACAAAGATCAGGATCGGCAACTCGTTGACTCTACCGACTGGAACGTCATTGAAACAGAGTTTGACCCCGAGAAGTTACACCATAAAGAAACCGTCTTCACCCTTGCTAACGGTTATCTAGGAACGCGGGGCACATTTGAGGAAGGGTATGCCAATGATTCCTCAGCAACGCTGATTCACGGCGTTTACGACGATGTTCCCATTTCTAATACATCACTGGTAAACTGCCCTAACTGGCTACCCTTGACGATCCTCGTGGCTGGGGAACGCTTCCACCTGGGGACTGGTGAGGTGCTGCACTACGAACGTCGGCTTGACCTGCGTTTGGGTATACTTAGCCGCGATCTAAGGTGGCGATCGCCAACAGGTCATACCCTGGAGTTTCGCTTTGAGCGTTTCATTAGTTTAGCAGATCAACATGTTTTGGCAATCCGTTGTCAAATCACATCTGTAGATTTTGAAGGTGAAGTTTCAGTCGAAGTTGGGTTTGATGCCGAACCAGACACTCAAGGCATCCCACACTGGCAAACCCTCAACCAAGGTGGTGCAGACAATGTTATCTGGCTGCATAGCCAAACTCTGCACTCAGCCATTCAAATTGGGATGGCAGCTAAGTTGGTGGTAAAGGGTGAAGATGCCATACCTGTGCGTGTAAATCAGGCTGATAGCCCAAAACTCCAGACCACTTTTGAGCTTCAGCCAGGACAAACAGTATCTTTAGAAAAAATTGTCACCCTGTTCACGTCACGCGACACACAAACCCCAAGTCAAAGAGCACTGATTCGTCAAGTGGCTACACCTTGCTACATGACTCTGCTAGCTGCTCACATTGCTGCATGGGATCAGGTGTGGCAAGAGAGTGATATTATTATCGAAGGAGATCCTCAGGCTCAATTAAGTGTCCGCTATAATCTCTTCCAATTACTTGCTGTAGCACCGCGTCATGATGACCGAGTCAGCATCCCTCCCAAAACCCTTTCTGGTTTTGCTTATTGTGGACATATTTTTTGGGACACAGAAATTTTTATTCTTCCCTTTTTGACTTTAACTCAACCTGCTATAGCACGTAACTTACTCACCTACCGCTACCAGACTTTGCTTGGGGCGCGACGGAAAGCGCAGGAGGCGGGATACTCTGGTGCTATGTATGCGTGGGAAAGCGCCACCACTGGTGATGAAGTCACTCCTCGGTGGGTACCGGGTCCAAAGGGTGAGTTAGTTCGGATTTGGTGCGGTGACATTGAAGTGCATATCAACACCGACGTCGCTTATGCAGCTTGGCACTACTGGTTTTACACAGGTGACGATCGGTGGATGCGCGATTATGGAGCCGAAATTATCCTGGATACGGCTGTTTTCTGGGAAAGTCGGGTTGAGTGGAACACAGAACGCAACTGTTATGATATCCGTGATGTGATTGGACCCGATGAAAATCACGATCGCGTAGATAACAACGCCTTCACCAATCTTCTGGTGCAATGGCACTTGCAGTCAGCTTTGGAACTGTGGGATTGGCTCAAGCAAGCTTATCCTCATGAAGCAGCACAACTAGAAGACAAACTCAACTTGGTAAGCGAACGTTTAGAACTCTGGGCTAATATTACCAATAATCTATTCATAAATCAAGATGGGGATTCAGGGTTAATTGAGCAATTTGAGGGCTTCTTCCAGCTAGAAGATGTCAATTTAGCTGATTACGAACCGCGTACCAAGTCAATGCAAGGTCTGTTGGGAATTGAAGCAACAAGCCAAAAGCAAATTCTCAAGCAGCCAGATGTGTTGATGGGACTTTACTTGTTGCGCGATCGCTACGATTATAAAACCCTCCAAACCAACTGGAACTATTACACCCCCCGCACCGACCACACCTACGGTTCCTCTCTGGGTCCGGCAATTAACGCTATCTTGGCTTGCGACATGAATCAACCATCAGAAGCGTATACACACTTTATGCGATCGGCGTTAGTCGATTTAGAAGATGTGCGGCGTAACGCAGCTGAAGGAATTCACGCAGCCAGTGCTGGCGGAGTATGGCAAGCTGTAGTCTTCGGGTTTGCTGGTATCCGGATGACTCAATTTGGTCCTGTCGCCTGTCCAAATCTACCCTCCGGCTGGACGCGCTTAAAGTTCCGCTTGCAATGGCGCAACGAGTCCTATGAGTTTGATTTGACTGCCGGTGAAAACAGCATTGCCCAAGAGCAAATAGCTTATCCGCAAGCTGAATTTATCGAAGCAGCTGCTTGAACTCCCACAAACTCGTTCCCGGGCTAGTGCCTGGGAATGCTTTGTAAATAGGGAGTGGGGAGTGGGGAGTGGGGAGTGGGGAGTGGGGAGTGGGGAGTGGGGAGTGGGGGAGTGGGGGAGTAGAGGGAGACAAATTATAGCGGATTTCAACCGGATGAAGTACACCCACAACGTAGGGGCGCTGCTGCCGTTCGCCCCTACCCGATGTACCTCACGCTCATCGCAAACCGCTATAATTTATCCTTCATCTCCCCCCACTCCCTCATGTTCTTTACCCCACTCCCTACTCCCTACTCCCCACTCCCTATTTTTCCAGAACCGATCGCAACTCAGTCCGACCAGTTTCCAAGGCTGCTGGCAATTTACTTGCATCGCGTCCACCTGCTTGTGCCAGGTTCGGTCTGCCACCGCCACCGCCACCGCAAATCTTGGCTATTGTACCAACAAATTTACCAGCTTGCAAGCCCTTTTTATTCACTTCTGGACTGAAAGCAGCGACTAAGCTAACTTTCCCTTCTTCCGGAACAGAACCAAGTACTACTGCACCACCATTTCCCAGTTTTTGCAGCAAGCGTTCGGCTGCGGTTTTCAAGGACTCTGGATCAATGTCTTCCATCTGGGCGACGATAATTTTGTAATCGCCGATCAATTCAACTGTTTGTAACAAGCTATCTGATTTGGCGATCGCTAACTGGACCTTAAAAGTTTCAAGTTCCTTTTGAGTGGTTTTGAGTTCGTTTTGCAAACTGGTAATGCGATCGGGTAGTTCTTCAGGTTTAACTTTAAAGCGATCGCTTAAGTCCCTAACTACTCGTTCTCGGACATTCAGGTAATCTAAAATAGCTGGACCGGAAACAGCTTCAATCCGCCGCACTCCCGACGCAATACCAGTTTCCGAGACAATTTTGAACACGCCGATTTCCGCCGTATTACTCACGTGAGTCCCCCCACACAGTTCCATTGATACGCCAGCAAAGTCAATGACGCGCACTTGTTCGCCGTACTTTTCACCAAACATAGCAGTCGCACCCTTGGCTTTTGCCTCTGCTAGGGGCATAATTTCCACGATGGCAGAATGTGCCTCGGCAATCCAAGTATTAACTTGTTCCTCAACTTGTTGTAATTCATCTGCAGTCAGAGAACGCGGACAGTTGAAGTCAAATCGCAACCTGTCATAAGCGACCAAAGAACCAGCTTGCGATATGGAATCATCGACAATTTTCTTCAACGCTGCTTGCAATAGGTGAGTTGCAGTATGGTTTGCTTGAAGGCGACGACGACAAGCTTGATCGATTTGCGCCATCAGAGAATCACCCACCCGCAGTATGCCGCGTTCGATGCTTCCAAAGTGGACAAAGAAATCGGATTCTTTCTTGACATCGTGAATTGTGACTACGACACCATCGCCAGAGAGGTAACCGCGATCGCCTATTTGTCCACCCGACTCAGCATAGAATGGCGTTTTGTCCAGGACAACTTGCACCTGGGTCCCTGCTTCTGCTTCCGCTTGCGAAACGCCACCGACAAGTAGCACTTCGACTTTAGCAGTCGCCACAGGTTGGGTGTAGCCCAAGAAATCTGTAACTTGGATATGTTCAGCCAGCTTGTCGAGTGTACCTTGAACAGTTAAATCGATAGTTTCATGTGCTTCCTTAGCGCGTTCTACCTGTTTTTCCATTTCCACATCGAAACCAGCATCATCAACTGTGAGGTTGTTCTCGGCAGCTATTTCTTGTGTGAGTTCTAGAGGGAACCCGTAGGTGTCGTACAAAGTAAAGGCACTTTCACCGCTGATTTGGGTTTTCCCTTGCTGCTGCAACTGGTGAATAATTTCCTCAAGCAGTTTTTCACCGCGTTCCAGGGTTTTGAGAAAGCGGGTTTCTTCCTGTTGCAGTTCAGCTTTAATGGCGTTTTCTCGTTGGCGCACGTTGGGGTAAGCTGTTTCGGAAAGGGCGATCGCACTCTCAGCAACTTCTGGTGTAAATTCGACCGCAATCCCAATTAATCGTCCATGACGTACCACTCGCCGAATCAACCGCCGCAACACATAACCTCTGCCCACATTTGAGGCGCGGATTTCATCAGCTATCATGTGGACAACGGCACGAATGTGATCGCCAATGACTTTTAGGGAGACTTTGGTTTTGTCGTCACTGGTGGCGTAGTCAATACCAGCAATTTCTGCTGCTTTTTTAATGATGGGGAAAATTAAATCAGTTTCGTAGTTGTTGGGAACCTGTTGGAGGATTTGCGCCATCCTTTCCAAACCCAATCCAGTATCAATGTTCTGGCTTGCTAAGGGTGTCAAGTTACCGTCTGCATCCCGGTTGTATTGCATGAAGACGAGGTTGTAGAACTCGATAAACCGGGTGTCGTCTTCTAAATCGATATTGTCGTCGCCGCGTTCAGGGTGGAAATCGTAGTAAATTTCTGAACAGGGACCACAAGGACCGGTAGCACCCATCGCCCAAAAGTTATCATCTGCACCCAGGCGTTTGATTCTTGCTTCGGGTACACCAATTTGGTCGCGCCAGATTGCAAAGGCTTCATCGTCTGACTCAAACACGCTGACGACGAGGCGTTCTTTTGGTAAGCAAAACACGGTGGTGGACAGTTCCCAACCCCAGGCGATCGCTTGTGCTTTGAAATAATCGCCAAAGCTGAAGTTACCCAGCATTTCAAAAAACGTGTGATGCCGTTTGGTACGTCCGACGTTTTCAATGTCGTTGGTGCGGATGCATTTTTGGGAAGTTGTCGCCCGCTTGAATTCTGGTGTACGCTGTCCGAGGAAGATCGGTTTAAATGGTACCATCCCCGCGATCGTCAGCAGTACGGTCGGGTCTTCCGGCACCAGGGAAGCACTTGGGAGAATTTGGTGTCCCCGTTGGGCGTAGAAGTCGAGGAATAAGGCGCGAATTTCGTTACCGCTGAGGTACTGGGGAGCAAAAGACATGGGTGTTTACAAACGTAGATAAATTCATTTTTCCAAAGTATGCCGCACAGAAGGACATTCCTGCTACTGGCAGCGTTTGCCTACTGCATACTAAGTACAAAATTGCACAAGTTCGTAGGTGCGCCCTTGCGCGAAGACAGCGCCACTACAAACCAAAACGCTACGAATTTAGGACTTTGCTGGTTGTTAATACTATTTTGGCATTTTGTTTCTGTTTACAACTAGCAATCCTGGCAAATAAAACCGCCTGTACAGCTATTCGGTTGCACCACAATCACCTAACTTTAGTAGGATGACCTCGCCAGATAACATTCATTAAAATAAAAGCTGAAACAGTAATTCAAGATCCACACCCTGAGGTAACTTATGGCATTGAAATTGAACGTTCCGAACATAGCCTGTGAGGATTGTGCAGCAAAGATTTCCGAATCTATCCATGTAGTGGAACCTGATGCCAAGGTAAATGTGGATGTCAAGGCTAAAACTGTGACCGTGGAAGCCAAGTCTTCTGAAGAGTCAATCAAACAGGCAATTGTCGCAGCTGGGTATCACATCGAAGGTTATCAATAACTTTTGGCTGGATCTACAAAATTAACTTGTTATATCTACAACTGACTTCCCTTCCACCATAGCAAAAAATCCTGCCAATCTTCGCTCACCCTTCAAGGAGCGATTTAGTACTGGTTGCTCTTTATTTGCATGTTAGGACTTTGAGGTCAGTTTTTTCTATATACGATTCCTATTTGATTTTTGAAATACACTTAGGCAATGCCCACCAAAAACCTTTCTGGTGGGCATTGCCCACCCTACACTACTATCATATTTACTTCTTTCTTAGCGTCCTTCTCAACTCCAGTCGGAGACGCTTCGCGAACGAGACGGCTTCGCCGAAGGCGGCTGTGCGGTTCATATTTACTTCTTTCTTGGCGTCCTTAGCACGGCAGTCGCCTAATAGCGCGAAACCCGACAACATGCGCGCTGCCTCGTCTTAGCGGTTCGGGAGTAGTCCCTGTAAAACGCACCGTGTTTCAACCTAGGAATTTGATTACGAAATGTGGTAATTTTCAGGATCAATCCGGGTTCTTTGCGTAATACCTAGTAGATAGAAAGTGACAAAGTAAAAAGTTACATAACTTTGTCACTCCCTCATAAAGCAATACATCGCGGTTCTTACGGAGAAATGAGCCAGATCGTAAGTAATTTAGGTATCAGTACAAGATCGCCTGACGATTTTACGGAGGAAATAATTTTGCCTGACTATCTGATAAGTAGTACTAACGTTTATTTTGGCAACAAGATCTGAGGTTTAAATCCAGGAAATTACAGTAGTGCTTTTTCAATTCAGAATATTATTCAGTATTTCTACTGTTTCAAATAAACGCAGTGAGATCAAACATTAGATATCAAAAATCGAAACTTTATGGACTGTAAAGACGAGCAATTTCCCGTTTTCATATGTAAGAATATTAGGAGGTGAAAAAATGGAAATTTTTGAGTATTTAGCAAAGAGACAATAAAATATGAGGCTAAAACTCCTTGCTAAAAATACATATATATTCAGTATTAGCAAGGAGTATTAGTAGATATGACCAGGGTCATTTAATTTGAAATAAGGCAAAAAGCAAACCAATGAATATTTCCATTCTGGTCTTTGGAAATGACGACTTTCTCGGCACACTTCCAGATCAGATCCATAATGCAACCGCTTTAAAAGTGGAAGTAATCGCCAACCTTAATCAGGCGGTTTCCCACATTCAAATGACGCCGCCTGATATCATACTTGTACAGGCAAGCGTTTATAACAGTATGGAACTCTGCTGTTGGTTAAAAGAACAGATAAAGCTGTCCTGGATCTACTGCATTCTCTTGGAGGATCGTCCCCAACTGCTTACTGATAAAAGTAAGTATGGCGGCAATTGGGAGTTGGAGATGACTTGCTGCGTACTACGGCAAGGTGCTGATGCCTATATTTGGTGTGTAGAAACTGAAGCTGTAGAGACGTTGCATGCAACGTCTAGACTTGGATGGCACAGTTTATTGCTAACGCAATTGACGGTAGGCTTGCGTAAAGTCCAGAAATACCGCGATCTAATCCGCACAAATGATTTATTATCAGCGATCGCCTTGGCTGATTCGTTGACGGAATTGAATAATCGTCGTGCTTTGGAGTGGGACTTACCCAGACAAATTCAGAAGGCACGCACTAACGATACTCCCCTAAGTTTGATTATGTTAGATGTAGACTTTTTTAAAAAAGTTAACGATACCCACGGGCATTTAATTGGCGATCGCCTCTTGCAGTTACTATGTAACCGCATGCGGCACAATCTAAGGTTTCAAGACACTCCATTCCGTTATGGTGGCGAGGAATTTGTGATTCTTCTCAGTAATACCACTGCCGACGAAGCACTCATTGTGGCGCATCGTCTCAATGGCATCATCAGCGATAAACCATTTACAATCAACAACAAACTGTCTATCAAAATTACCATCAGTCTCGGAACTGCAAGTCTTGAACCCGAAGACGATCCTCAGGGATTCAGCCTGCTTGATCGCGCCGATCAATACTTGTTGCATGCTAAAGCTACTGGGCGTAATCGTGTCGTTGGACCTCACAATTACTTATGCCACTGCCACGCATCACGTCTTCAAGAAGTGAGGAGTTAGGATCTCGGAGTATGAGTTAGAAGTGATGTATTAGGTGTTATGTATTACAGTTGTTTATTTATAATTTTTATTTCTCACTCCTAACTTCTAACTCCGGCGATCGCACTTTGACACTCTGCAACCGTTGCGCGTTGTCGCATCGCATTGACTAAGGCTTGATATGCAGTCCAATTTTCTTGAAGTAGGGTTTTTGCTTCGAGGGCGGCTTGGCGCTGTTTTTGATCGCATGCCGATCTAGAAAAACCCAAACCTGTCAAGACTTTTGCTAGCTTACCTCGATCGTCAGTACCACCTTCGGCATTTTTAAAAACCAGAGTTTCAGCGGCAATACCCGCCATCCAAATAGTGCAGTAGCGATCCAGTATTTGGGCGCCGATTTTACCTTGTTCCAGTTGGGCTGCTAATTCGCCATCATCAAAACTAACGCCTCCTAGCCCTGGTTGCTTTTGTTTCAGCGCTTCCCAAGCACTGAGAGTATAGCCGAGTACTGGGATATTTAACACGAAGGCGATTAGGAAGTGTCCTGCTTCATGGTGAAGGATGCGTTCCCGATGTTCGCTTGAGAAACCTGCTATCCAATCTAAAAATAGATTACCTCCCTTGCCTTGGAAACCGAAATTATCAAAAGTCGCTATTCCCAAAACGGCGAATGTGGTAAGTGCAGGAACTGTAGGCGACAAGTTAAATAATGGTCCCAGCAGAACTGATAGGGTCATGAGAAAGACGGATATGGCAATTAAATTTAGGGCGGTTTTGCTCATTTTGGGTTTTTTTCCTGATCTTTCTTAATTATGAAGCGATATTGGCGAGAATGCTGTTGACAAATCCACGCTGACTTGCTATGATTTACTTCATAATGGAAGTCCGTGCGCACATATATACTCGGATACAAAGTTTACAAGCCTTTTAAATATCACGCAAAGTCGCAAAGTTAGCAACGAGCGAAAGAATGCGATCGCACAACAGGGCATTTACTCAGCAAAGAATCTGTTTTGCTGTTAATCCGGTTACCAATACTTTTTATTTTGGTCAGCTTCCTTAAACATGAGTTGACGAACTTGGCGATCGCCAGCAAATTTATAAAACAATTTCCCTTTCCTGGGCATGAATTGAATGGTGTTTCCAGGCTTGAATCTACTGAGGATGGTTTTTCTAGAATTTTTGGTCATTTTATCTTGGGTTTCCCAAGCTACAGGCGATTGGCGTTTGCGAGACTGACAACGCATGCTGGAGAATATAATGATTTTTTACAATTCTTTTCGGGTTATTGCCTTTTACTGAAACAGTAGGTAAAGCTAGATATGTGCTTTAGGACTTACGCACTGTACAAAAAGACCGGATTATGCATAACATCCGCGATCGCGACTGTTCGCATTGTCTGTATTTGCTCTGAAACTGCACTGCGGCGGCAAAATGTTTCAGCTATCTACAGTCCACGTTCTATCTGACTGAGAGTGGATAAATTGAGTTGACTTACACCTAGTTAAGAATATAGCAAAACGGACTTATGCCCGAGAGCGCTTTAAAACCCTACTTAGTTGAGGTAATCGATGTAGAGATGCACTGTGGCATCCATCACACAATCAAAATTTTGTCAATGCCTAAGATTTAGTGCTTTACAAACAGGAAAATAAAAATTTGTTATAACTTAATCAGAATCAAGTTAAGTGTCTTGGTATATCTAGAAGATGTTATTTTTCAGTAAATTTACTTAATTATTAGCAAATTATCTCATAGTAAGTTTACTACCACCCTTAGCTACATTTACAACCAAATTTTCATCATGGTGCTAAAACTTATCACTTATTCGGCAATTCTAGGTTACTTAGCTATGTCTTACTGTTTCTTTAGTCAATGGCTAGAATTCTTTCTAAAAGATGAAGACATAAATTATATGAAGCCGCGCTTTTTTTCTAGTGTAATTTTAGTCATAGCTACTATTTTCTGGCCAATAGTAGTCCCCATTGCTTACTTAGAACTATTAAATTTCCATAAAAAACATAAGGATATTATTGATTTACTAATAAATATGTCTAATCCTAAGATGTCTGATGAGTAATATAATTACTAATTGCGATATTGCTTATTATTTAAGCTTAAACACATTTTAAATTATTAATTGCTCCTCTGGGATATAGCGACTTGACTCCTACAGCAGTTTTCAATTGAACCCGTGCCACATTGACCAGAAGCGGAAACCGCGCCCCTACGGTGAGTCCAGCCCTTGCAGCTTGTTTCACTCATTCAGGATCTGGCGATAGCGTAGCGTTAGCGAGTCCGCGAGCGTCACCCGAAGGGTTATATTGTGGTCGAAGCGATCGTGGTGCTGTAACTCCAGACTTCAGACTCCTACTCCGATATCCTGATATCGTTTCGCAAAAACCTTTGTAATTTCATTGTTAGTTGTTAGTTGTTAGTGAACCAGCGCTGCAGGAGGGTTTCCCTCCGTAGGCGACTGGTGAACCCGAAGGGTTGTTAGTTGTTAGTTGTAATTAACAATTAACAATTAGCAATTAGCAATTAACAATTAACAATTTACCGTCTTTGCCACCAAAGAATGCTTGCTGCTGTGAAGCCAACTAGGGGTAACACCAACAGAGACGACAATACTAAAAGACTGGCTTGGGCTGTTGTGAGGTTAATGCGACGGTTTTTCGGTTCTTTGGGACGAATCGAAAGGGGTTGTTGATCCTGCTGACTCAACCAAGTGACTGAGTTGAGGAACACATCTCCATTAAGCTGTTGTCCAAACAAGTTATCGGTGGCAAAATCTGAATTTCCTAAAACCACCATCCGGGATTCAGTGGGAGTGGGGGGAGGGGGGGGAGATGAGGGAGTGGGGGGAGATGAGGGAGTGGGGGGAGAGGAGGGAGTGGGGGGAGAGGAGGGAGTGGTTTGGGTTTTTGGCGGTGCTGTTAATTTTGGAGTAGGTGATGCTGAGAAAGTGGGGGAGGGGGGAACGGCTGTTTGCTTGTACAGGGTTGCGGTTTTTGATAATGTTGTGGGTGTGGGTGTGGGGGAAACGGTTGGTGAAGGGTTAGATATGTTCGTTAATTTTCTCCTGAAAGCAACACCCAAAGTCAAAGGACCTTTGCGATCGCGTCCCTCATGAAACTCCAACTTTTCGCTTTTTTGATCGCTTTCTGCCCAAGTCTTAGGATAGGGTTTTGTTAGCAGCAGGGGAGTAGCCTCCACACCAGCGACTGGGTTAGTGTCAACTGCGCGTGCTAAGGGATAAAAAGAAATGCCGTTACCAAAGACTTTGGTAATCGGATGTTTTCCATATTCTGTCACTACGGGAACAGCAGGACCAAGTGCCTCGATGCCAGCAACATCGACTACCAAGCGATTATCCAGCTTTATGCCCCACTCAGCAAGCAACCTATCGAGTTTGGGTTCAGTATTCGGATCAATCATCAGCAGCAAGTTACCACCCCGATTCAGATAGTCTCGCAAAGCTGTCACCTCACTATCAAACAGCGCCCGTTTGGAACCTGCTACTACCACTACAGCAGCATCTTGGGGAACACTTGACTTTTGTGCCAGATCTAGCGGTAAAGTAGTGTAACTTTTGTCATCCAGTGCCTGAACTGCTTGCGATATTCCACCCTCACCTGCTGCCAGTTGGTGTTCGCCGTGACCTTGAAGGAAGTAAACTTTAGGCTGGGTTGAACCTGTAATTTGTTGCAGACGATTAGTTAACCTCGCTTCCGATAGGCGATCGCTTTCATTCACTACCTGCACCAATTGCCGTTTATCCTGAGATTCTAGATAAACTGCGCCCTGGTCTTTAACGCCAAACTTTTCTGCCAGCCCAGGTCTAGCTTGTGGATCGACGTACTCAAACTTAAACTTTGAGCTTTGCCGCTGATAATTTTCCAGCAATTCCCGGTCTAGAGGATTTTGAGTACCATCAAATAGCCACACCTTGACTGGCTGTTTTAACGAACGCACTAATTCTCGCGACTGGGAAGCAATGGTAAATAACTGAGTTTCCGTCAAGTCTTTCCGCAGGTGGTAGCGAACACCTAAAAAGTTTATGAACCCCAAAATCGCCAACACGGAAATAGTCGCAACCAAGGCATTAGTCCCAGCTTTGGTGGAACGACGCCCCCACCAATTACTCTGTTGACTTTGCCATACCAGCCACAACCCGACGATCGCAATTCCCGAAATTAGCAATGCTAACGGCACCCTTCCCCAATTCTCTGACACCAACCCAACTGTTAAGCCCGCAGCAACTAGGAACGGACCAAGCAAAAACAGATATTTCCAAAGTTTCTTTTTAGTCATTAGTTATTGGTCAATCGTCAATAGTCCATAGTCAATGGTCAATGGTCAATGGTCAATAGTCCATTATGAAGCGATCTGATTTGGGCGAGAGAATACTATTGACAAATCCACGCCCCTGGGGTATGATTTTCATCATAATGGAAATCCGTGCGCACATATATACTCATAATTAATATGTAAAACAGAATTTTTAATTGCAGGTAGATTTGCGTCTATCTAAATTTTGATAATTTATAAGTTCACTTAATATGGAACCCCTCTCCAAACCTCTCCCCGATGCGGGGAGAGGCTTAAGAATCGGATGCGCGAATGTTAAATAAGTATATTTTTCAGCCGTTTTTAGTATAGTGAAGTAGGATTGTGAAAAATCCGAAGTTACTAGCTCTGGTTTTCACAGGATTTTTGGCAACAATACCCCAGGTAGCAGTTGCCCAAAGCCTTGATAACCTGTCTCAACAAGGCAATGCTGCCCAGCAAGCCGGAAAATACTCTCAGGCTAAAAGTATCTGGCGTCGATTGATTCAACTGAACCCCAAAAGTGCTAGTGCTTACAAGAATTTGGGGAATGCGCTGTCTGACCAGAAGAAACTAGGGCGTTGCGATCGCCGCATACGGGAAAAAAGACATTCCCGATCATCCCAATCCGCTTGAGTTTGTTCTCACTCCAGAAGCCTCTCAACTGGAGTTGAATCTGACGCCGCCAACGAGTTTATATATCAGCTTACCCAAGCTAGCTAGCGTGGATTCAAGTCAATGGCTGCGAGGTAATTTAGAAATAAATGTGAAATTTTTCCATCCCGATCAAACTGGCAATGTCGGGGATGAATTTGAGATTTCCACAATTCTACAAGGTAAAATTCGCATGGCAGAACAGGAACTAGAAATCAAACCAAATCAGTTCCTCATCACTGGTAAACCAGGGATTCAGTTGTTGCGCTATCTGCAAATTCAATCAAAACCACCCCAAGGCTTACTAGTACGCTTTTCTGGAAACAGTGGAAGCATCGAAGCTGGACTAGATCCCAAATTTATCGTAGATAGTATTCGACCTAGCTTTTTGGCAAAATATCTCTCTAAAGATGCTATCACAGTGCTGCTCTCGTTTTGTGCCGCTGTAGCAGGTGCTTTATTACCCTTATTATTTGCCAAATCCTCTGAATCCAACTCAAAACCTTGATGACGTTCTATATAGCAATCCTAAATGATTCGTGAAAACCTCTCTTTCTTTTCTTGGCGTTCTTGGCACGGCAGTCGCCTACGGAGGGAAACCCTCCGGAGAGCGCTGCCTCGTCTTGGCGGTTCAATAAATTAAGCTTTTTGGCAATTTTTGCGTGAGTCCTAGTGAAAAATCTTAAGTAGCCCATCAAGACGCGGGCTAGCAATGCCCTGCCTACTAAATCATCTATTTTTCAGGAATGATTTAGAATTGCTATAGCAGATGAAAAGCATCAACAAATTTTTATATGACAAACAAGACCCCTGAAGAATATATTCAGGCAATGCGAACCGCCTTATCCACGGGTGATTTCTCATTAGCACAACAGCTTTCGATTGAAGCTGTTAAGCATTACCCAGATCGTGAGGATATTCAGAAGAGTGCTGACATTCTTGCACCAGCCACAGTTAAATCAGTGAAAAGACCGATTGACCGAGGTTGGCAGAAGAGTCGAGAGTGGGTAAGCCAGCAGCGTCGCGATCGTAACTATCTCAATCAATGGGTAGCTGTTAAAGATGGCGAATTATTAGCTACAGGTAATTCTATGGATGATTTAGTCAAGCAAATAAGTGATACAAATGGTGTATTCTTGACCGCTATCTATTAATGGCGCTGCTGTTATTTCCTGATGGAGAAACTTTTGCTACAGGTGCAATTCGTTATAATTACAGTCCAGCAACTCCAGGTGAAACCACAAATCGCATTATCCTGCCTGTGAAGGTGGAAAATATTAGGACAGAAGCTGTAGTTGACACAGGCGCACCATATCCAATTATCGCACCTCAAATTGCAAGACTTGCAGGTTTAGCTCAGGTTCTTCCTTTGGAAAGACTAACTATCCTAATTAGGGGTATGCGACTAGAAGGTGGTGTGATTCGTTTGACTATGACATTGCCAGCGGAAGAAGGTGAAGACTTGGATGTAGCTGCCACAGCTTTTATTCCTGATGTAGAGGAATATTGGGGAAATTTTCCTTCTTTTATCGGTCAAATCGGCTTTCTAGAAAGAATCTGCTTTGCTGTTAATCCGTCTACCAATACTTTTTATTTTGGTCAGCTTCCTTAGACATGACTTTTAGTGAAATTGTTATTTGTTATTTGTTATTTGTTATTTGTTATCTGTTAGTGGTTAGTGGTTAGTTGTTATTTGTCCTTTACAGCAGTTTTCAATTGCATTGACCACATTGTAAGGGCGCGAAAACCGCGCCCCTACGGTTATATTGTGGTCTACCCAACTGATATTTGCTGTAACTCATGTTGTGAGTCCCTTTCCGCCACTGAAACCACTCCTTTGCTAGTTTATTAGTCAAAAGTCTAATGACCAATTAACAACTAACAACTAACAACTAACAACTAACAACTAACAACTAACAACTAACAACTAACAACTAACCACTAACCACTAACCACTAACAACTAACAACTAACAATTAACTATTGCCGTTGAAAGCGTAATGCGTCAATTGATTGAGCTGTGAGAAAGATACCTAAAAGAATATAACTAGCAAACAAAATCAAACTGCTGGTATCGAAAATACCTTGAGTTAGGGTGTTGTAATGTTTCAGCAACGACAGATAACTCAGGGCGACTCCCACCGGACCACTGATACTTTTGGCGATGACATCAATGAACACCAGGAATAAAACTACTGCGAAGGTAAGGACAGCAGACAGAATTGTGCTGTTTGTCAAGGAAGAAATGAACATTCCTAAGGACAAAATTGCTGCTGCTAGCAAGATTAAGGCAAAATGACCCAGCAAGGGAATTGTTGGCGGCATTGGTGGACTTGAGGCACTCAAAGCGATCGCTTCCAACCCTAGCAAGGGCATCACCATCGTTGTAAAAAACGTTAACACCCCTAATAATTTCCCTACAGCTACAGCCCAGTTTGTGATTGGCGATGTGGCTAACAGTTCCAAAGTGCCGCGCTTGCGTTCTTCTGCATAAAGTCCCATCGAGAGAATTGGCAATACGAATAACAAAAGCGACCCCATACTATCCAAAAAAGCCCGTACAAACTCGTAGGAAAAATCTATCGGCGGTAGTTGTGAACCGTAAGTTGCAGCGTATGCCAAAATACCGTTTGGTCCCAGCAAAATCATCACCAAGAATAGCCCAGTTATAAACCAAAAAATGCTAGCGATCGCATAAGCCAAAGGCGATACAAAATAGCTCTGTAACTCTCGGCGATAAATGGCAATAATATTACTCAGTACAACACCCATTTATGCGGCATCTCCTTCTTTGGCTGCGGTTTGTGTTTCCATCTCCAAATTTTTTTCTTCCGTCGTCAGCTGTAAAAATACATCTTCTAGGGTGGCGGAGACACGCCGCATCTGGTGTAACGCAAATTCTGCCCGCACTAACGAGTCAGCAATATCTCGTCCTGGATCGGTTCCGGGTTGTGATATCACCCGCAGGTAAGCGTGGTTTTCTTGAGTACAGTTGTTTCCATGCATACCCACCGTCGGAATAGATTCTACCAGACTCACACCTGGTAATTTCGACAGTACCTGTTTCGCTAAGGCAGCATCTCCCTCAATTTCCAATTCATACCCCGAACCACCAGTCAACTGGGTCATGAGATTTTCTGGTGTATTAATTGCTACTATTTTGCCGCTCTTGATGATTGCCACTCGGTTACAGACCATGCTCACTTCTGGCAAAATATGGGTAGAAAGAATAATTGTGTGGCGACCAGCAAGGCTTTTAATTAAATTTCGCACCTCGATGATTTGTCGGGGATCGAGTCCAACAGTGGGTTCGTCCAGAATTATCGCTGGTGGATCGTGGACGATCGCTTGGGCAATGCCAACTCTTTGGCGGTATCCCTTAGAAAGTTTGCGAATAATCACGCTTCGCTTGTCAAGTAAATTGCAACGTTCTATAGCGGCTTGAACTTTCCTCGTGCGATCGCCTGCTGCTACTCCCTTAATCCGCGCCACAAAATACAAAAATCCTTCAACCGTCATTTCTACATATAACGGCGGCGTTTCCGGCAAATAGCCAATCCTTTGCCGCACAGATAGCGAATTTTTATGGACATCAAAGCCAGCAATCCGGGCTGTACCACTCGTCGCCGGTAAATAACCAGCTAAAATCCGCATGGTAGTCGTTTTACCAGCCCCATTCGGTCCCAAAAACCCCAGAATTTCTCCTTGTTCGACGTTAAATGTGACATCGGTAATAGCTGGGGTAGAACCGTACATTTTACTTAGATGCTCAACAGAAATCATCCTTTTAAGTTGATCGTCACCAATAGGGTACAAACTATATTAAATCACCAAAATTTTTTAGCACACCTTGTTGATCAAATTCTGCGCTCTCTCAATTACTCCCCTAGGCTACTTCGATAAATTCAGATGGCGATAGAAGACCTAATTTTGGATGCTGCCAGCGGACTAGAGCTTCAAAACCATGAATCAAGCCTGTTTGCAATGATACAATGGGCTGGTAGTGAATCCTAAACTCCGAACGGCAAAGGGCTTGGCGCAAAGCCGTTTCCAACTGCAAACGTGCCACTGCCTGAACATGCATATCTGTATTAAACATCTCGTAGCGCCCCCCGCCCAAGCTTTTGGCACGATACATGGCAATGTCAGCGTCACGCAAGATGTCTTCCGGTCGGTCATAACCTATGAAACTACTGGCGATTCCAATACTCGCCGTGGTAAACATTTCGTCAAGTCTGGCTTATAGCACAACTTGGTGGGCTTCCCCTTGTGAGAAGACAATTATAAAGTTATTTATTATTGTCATAATTCACACATGTGCCGCTCAACAACCAATGGTGAACTCTAGCCTCGTTGCCACACTCTATGTCAATCCTGTGGTGGGAAATGATGCCAATACTGGGTCACGGTCATACCCTTATAAAACTCTCACCCGTGCCTTACGAGGAACCACCACAGCCAAAATTATTCAGCTAGCATCTGGAACTTATAGCACTGCTAGCGGTGAGGTATTTCCGATAGTCATTCCAGGAGGGGTGATGGTGGTGGGTAATGAAGCAACTAAAGGTCAAGGTATGGTGATTTCGGGTAGTGGCAAGTATCAAAGCCTTGGCTTTGGTATGCAAAATATTACATTGCTATTACTAGGTAATGCCCAACTGATGGGTGTGACGGTCACGAATGCAACGGCAAAAGGTACTGGTGTCTGGATAGAATCAACTGCACCGACCTTAGCTAACAACACTTTTATTAACTGTGGTCGGGAAGGTGTGTTTGTTAGCGGTACTGCCAAACCCGCAATTTTGGACAATGCGTTTGTCAAAAATACTGCCGGTGGCTTAGTAATGGCACGTAGCAGCAAAGGGGAAGTGCTACGAAATGTTTTGCAAAAAAATGCTTTGGGTATAGCAATTAGTGATTTTGCTGCTCCAATAGTAGCAAACAACAAACTCTCAGAAAACCGTACCGCGATCGCTCTGTCACGAGAAGCACGACCTGTATTGCGTCATAATCTCATCCAAAAAAATACACAAGGCGGACTGTTGATTAACGGTAACGCTGTCCCTGACTTTGGCAGCACTCAAGAACGTGCTGGTAACATTTTTCGCGACAATGAAAAGTTTGATGTGCAAAATACGACTTCAATTAAGGTAGTTTCTGCAGGCAACGACTTGAGTGTTAGCCATGTATTAGGTTTGGTAGAATTTATAGATGTAAAAAAAGACACGCCAAACCCGATATTGGTGAGATCTAGTTTGGACGATCTGGCTGGGCATTGGGCAACGGCTTTTGTGGAAGCATTAGTGAATAAAGCTTTGATCGGCGGCAGGCGCGATCGCACCTTTGCTCCTGAAGCCCCCATGACTCGCGCTGAATATGCTGCTGTAGTTACTTCAGTTTTTCAGTTACCTGCTGGCAATCAGATACACAACTTTACAGATGTCAACCCAGACTTTTGGGCAGCATCAGCCATCGAACGTGCCGCAAGGATGAATTTTCTTCAAGGATTTCCGGATGGGACGTTTCGAGCAGCGAATAACTTAAGCAAGATTCAAGCAATTGTCTCGATGGTGAATGGATTAAAACTGAGTGGGGGCAATCCAAATGTTTTGAGTGTGTACCGCGATCGCGACCAAATTCCCAATGACGCCATCAATGCTGTAGCAGTTGCTACTGAAAAACTGCTAGTTGTGAACTACCCGCAAACCGAAAAATTAGAACCACTTAGGGATATAACTCGCGCCGAGGTAGCGGCATTAATTTATCAGGCATTGGTAGCAAGCGGCAAAGAAAAAGCAATTGTCTGTCCATACATTGTCAATCCCGTCAATGTTCCTGATTTCACCGACCTCACGGGACACTGGGCAGAACCATTTATTAGAGCATTAGTGAGTATGAATTTAACTCGTGGTTTTAACGATGGTAGCTACAAGCCAGATAAACCAATGACTCGCGCTCATTACTCTGCTTTTGTGGCAGATGCCTTTAACCCAATTCCCAAACGCCTAGCACCTGATTTTATCGACGTACCGAAGGATTATTGGGCTTACAGCGCCATCCAAATTGCAGCCCGAAGCGGTTTTGTCGGGGGAAAAAGCGATCGCACCTTCCGCCCCGAGCAAAATGTGCTCAGGCTACAGGTACTCGTATCCCTAGTTAATGGACTTGCCCTGTCTGCGGTGAATCCCAATGCCTTACTCGGCTACAGCGACTTTCTTACCATCCCCGACTCTGTCCGCACAGCAGTCGCTACTGCTACACAACAAAGAATTATTGTCAATTATCCAGATCCCAAGCTTCTGCAGCCTTATCGAGAAGCAACACGAGGAGAAGTGGCAGCAATGGTTTATCAGGCGTTAGTCGCAACGGGAAGAACACCAGCAATTAATTCCCCCTATATTGTTTACCCTTAGATCGGAAAAAATCTAGATTGAAAAACATTTAAAAAAACAAACTGTAGTTAAAAGCACGGTAGGCTATATGGGATGGAAGCAGAATTTATGCTTATTGCCTGAAGCCGAAAGCCCAATGTTCACACCAGTTCCGAACACCTCTGCCGACTTGGCAAGAGCTTTATTAATTCACTATAGCTTTGACCTCAGTGGCTATAGTCCTAGTGAGCTAGTTGACATTTGGCAAAAGCAATACTCTGTTGGTTGGCTACACTTGGCTGTGATTGAAGCATTGTATCAAGGTCGCTACAAAGCGATTTCGGTGCAGCAAATCTTAGCTTTTTGGCGGCGGCGAGGACAGGCTATTTTTCATTTCAACATAGAATTTGAACGCCTGATTTGCAACAAATTTCCAGAAAGCTTAACTTTACAATCAGCTCCAACCCTACCCCCTGTTAAGAAAAACACGGATGTCCAAGAACTGAGAAATTCTGCATCATTACCCACGACTTTGGCGAATGGGCAAAAAAAGGTATTGAAAGGTGAGGAAACACAGACTTCGGATCGAGGTAACTATCAAGTGGAGAGGAGTGAAGGGGACGTTGATGGATCAAAATCCTCTTCGCCACAAGCGCCCAGTATCTGGGGATTCCAAACTGCGTCACAGCGTCTGCAACTGCCTGCGTCTTCACAATCAATCCCTTATCAACAGCAAAAACTTCTTCCCCCTGCCACCAATCATCCTCCGATTGGGCAATTCACTCCACAAAGGGGCGATCGCTCAGATTCCTTCACATCAAAACTCAAAGCCATGTCTAACGACAAGCCGCGCCACAACTATCCTCAAGAACAACCTGATGAAAATAGTTAGTAGACATCTCCGAAAATTAACTGTGCGTTGTCTACAATCCTTGTAGAACGCCGCGCGTTCATACATTGTTTTTCACCAGATGTCTAATAGTCAACGCGGCTTTGAAACTCGCGATCAAACCCTTAAAGGCGTATTCAATGCGCCTCTATACATTCAAAACAACTACCCATACGAGACGCGCACTTTTTTTACAGGGGTGCGGCGCTCTTGAGTGCGATCGCACCTTGCGCTGCATCTTATCAACTCCCAGCACTAAAAATCTGTTGAGCAGTCAAGTTTAACTCTGGGAACGTTGGGGACTGGATACGATCGCCACCCCGAAACTGAGTGACCTGGTACTCACCCTCAACCAATAGACATCTCCGAAAATTAATTATGCGTTGTCTACAACGCTTGTAGAGACGCGAAATTTCGCGTCTCTACATTGTTTTTCGGAGATGTCTAATGAATAAAGTGAGATGGTAGGTTGTTTGGGATTGCCAATAAATCGTTTACCAATGCATAAATGCATTCGCAAGTAGTAAAGAAGATCTCGCATTTTTTTTCTTTTTCATAATTAAAACGCGTAAGCGTTGCGGTAGCGACGCTCGTAGCGTCAGCGCTGTTCGCCCTCGCGCGGCAGTCTACTTGCTCTGTACCCTTAATTAATTAATTGTTAATTAATTTAGTAATTTTTAATTACGAATTACGAATTACGAATTACAAATTACGAATTATTCGGCCATATCCCCTTCTTACTGCGTTGAAGAAGGGGCACTGCGATTTCGTTAAATGAGGTTTACATTTTACCAGTGTCAATTTATTGGCTCAACCACAGATTTTAAACCGTTTTGATTCAGTATTCTCACCATATTCTCGGCATTATAGCGGCTGCTAAAAACTCCTACTTGCATCACTTCTCGACCGCGCCAGACAGTACGAAAAGCACCTGGGGCAAGAGATTTTACTATCTGCTGCTGCTTTTCAGTTCCTGTTTCTACTACGACTCGGAAACGTAAATCGATTTGCGCAGCACTCATTGCCAATTGCTTTGAACCGGAGCCATATCCTACAGTTGCCGTTTGAGATCCTGGCACTTTTCGCATATTGCTAGTATTACCCTTAGGGACATTGGAATTGGGAACAGGTAAAAGAGTTGTATTGCCAACGGGAGCAGCTTCTAGTACTGGCAATGGCTGCCCTTGAGTGCTTATTGGTACTGGTGCTGAGGGGACTGGGAATGATTGCTCTTGAAAGCTGACTCTTGGTACTGGTGCTGAGGGGACTGGGAATGATTGCTCTTGAAAGCTGACTCTTGGTACTGGTGCTGAGAGCACTGGCAATGATTGCTCTTGAAAGCTGACTCTTGGTACTGGTGCTGAGAGCACTGGCAATGATTGCTCTTGAGGACTGACTCTTGGTACTGGTGCTGAAGGGACTGGCAATGATTGCTCTTGAGAACTGACTCTTGGTACTGGTGCTGAGGGGACTGGCAATGATTGCTTCTGAGTGCTTGCTTTTTGTACTGGTGCCGATCGTTGTGGCTTGACTGCATGGGGAGCGGTAAACTCAATAGTATTAGGACTGACTTGCACATAATTCAACTGTGCTGTATTTTGCTCTTCTGCTGTTGTCCTTGCAGTTGGTGCCCCTTGCCGCATGTTGGTACGTTTTGCTCTTGAAGGTTGACTGCTATACTCTGTCAAGCTATTAGGAGGAGCAAACCCGGCACGGTCGGTAGATGGCTGAGTATTGACAGCAGCCAGTGAAACTGGTATTATAGGGGTTTTGAGTGGCAGTATTTCAGTGTTTAATTGCTTAGAAGCACTGTTATTTGGCGAAATGTTGTTGCTAGGAACCGATGCTATACGCTGATTAGCAGCAAGCGTGGAATCGGGCATAGTAGCAGGTTGAGAATTTTGGGCTAGTGTAGCTGTACTCTTTGTATCTACTTTGCCATTGATGCTTTTAAGGGTATTGCCATAAGCAGTAATCATAATTTGGGCAGCGCTGGCGTTAATGTCATAGCGAGTGTTGTTGCGAAACTCATTTGCGCCTGGTTCAGACGCGCTGCCCAAATCTGGTATTGCTTGGGCGATCGCTACCAACCCATCTTCTTTGCTGTCTTGAATTAAATTACTCCGTAAAATTGGGTGGGCATGAGCTTGCACCACAATGCCAAATCTGTTACCTTTAATCTGATTCCCTACCACCGTCGGCTCGGCATTTTGAGCAATATTGACGCCAAAGCCCGTTTCTTGAAACACATTTTCTCGCAGCAATGCACGGGAATTGCCGCTCAGTGTGATCCCATTGGCTCCATTACGATAAAAGTAATTCTTGTGAATAGAGGGTTGAGCGTTACCAGTAACGGCAATCCCATCTTGGGTACTGCCAGTAAAAGTATTCTCCGCGATGACTGGACTACTGTACTCAATCCACAAACCGTAACCACGGGGGTTGGTGTTTGTTACCGTTACCCCAGTCAATCCGGCAGAATTTGCACCAATAATTGTGACGTTTTTACCGCCAAATGTCCGACTAAGGTATTCACCACCTCCTTGGATCACAACATCACGACCTTTGCTACCAAGGTGTCCTTGAATTGAAACATCCGGTTTCAGCATCAGGGGAAATTTCTCTCCTGTCTCGGTACTGTATGTACCTTTTGAGAGCATAATTACAGTGTTGGACTTGGCTAGTCGCAGCGCTTGGGTAATCGTTTTTAAAGGAGTAGCTTCAGTACCATTGCCTACTTTGTCATCTCCGACACTTGGGTTGACAAAAAGTGTGTTAACCTGGGATATGGCTTTGACTGCGACTTGCCCTGGCTCTGATGCTAAGATAGTCTGTGCCATACTTGCATTAAAGCTTGTGCTAAGTAACACTATACTTGTTACTCCCATGCCAACATTGAAAAACGAAACTGTACAATGAGATGCCGATCGCATTGCTACTTCAAAAAATAGATATGGTTTGTCACCTTGAGCTATGAGTTTTGCAGATGGAACACTTGTATTACAAGACTTAGAGAAAACGTGATGGTTAAACACCTTTTATGCACTCCTTCAACCAAAGATAACTTTTTATACTCTGCAATCCACTGAAATGTCAGTAATGTTAATTAGGTGTCGAACATATTGGCTATTTTTGATACAAAGTAATTTCGTAAAGAATCAATAGAGATGGAAAAATCGTTGCGAATATGAACGGGGCTGGCTGTTACGATGAAAGCACTAATGGGGTTGTTGTCATGGTCGATCCATACAGCCAAACTGAGCAAATACAGGAAGTGGTTTACCGCATTTTAGATGCAAATTTAGATCGGGCACGTGAAGGTTTGCGAATCATCGAGGAATGGTGTCGCTTTGGCTTGCATAATGCCCAAATGGCTCTTGAATGCAAGAATGAGCGGCAAGAAATAGCTAAATGGCATACTGCTGAACTGCGGGCAGCGCGAAATACACTTGGCGATCCTGGCACTGAGTTAACCCATCCTCAGGAAGAACAACGCACTAGTATTAAATCGTTATTACAAGCTAACTTCTGCCGAGTGCAAGAAGCCTTGCGAGTGGTAGAAGAATATGGCAAGCTGTACAACCCAAACATGGGCAAAGCATTTAAGCAGATGCGCTATCGCATTTACAGCTTGGAAAGTCATTTAATGGGTTATCAGCGACATCAATTACTGTTGCGATCGCGCCTGTATCTTATCACCTCCCCTAGCGAAAAGTTGTTGGAGATTGTGGAAGCTGCGCTCAAAGGCGGATTAACGCTCCTCCAGTATCGCAACAAAAGTGCCGATGATACTTTCCGCTTAGAACAAGCAAAAAAGTTGCGGCAGCTATGCTACGTCTACGGCGCCATTTTCATTATCAACGATCGTGTGGATTTAGCAATGGCTGTAGATGCTGATGGGGTGCATCTGGGACAGCAAGACCTGCCGATTGCCATTGCCCGTCAATTACTCGGTCCTCAGCGCTTAATAGGTATGTCTACCACAAATTCTGGAGAAATGCAACGGGCAATTGCTGATGGTGCAGATTACGTTGGGGTGGGACCAGTTTATGAAACTCCTACGAAAGCAGGCAAGGCAGCAACTGGTTTAGAATACGTGAGCTACGCTGCGAAAAATTGTCCAATCCCTTGGTTTGCTATTGGAGGAATTGATCCTAATAATATAAATGATGTACTTGACGCCGGAGCAAATCGTGTGGCAGTAGTGCGAAGTGTCACACAAGCCGAACAACCCACTTTAGTCACACAATATCTTCTCTCTCAGCTAAATCGTGTTCAACCACCTGGCAAGTCTCATGTCTGATCGGATTATGTTTGTTGTCAATGGGGAAACCAAGAACTGCCCCAACCAAACTCCTTTACCTGACTTGCTGCAACAACTCGGGTTCAATCCCCGTTTGGTGGCTGTGGAGTACAATGGCGAAATTTTACACCGTCAGTTTTGGTCGGACACAAAAGTGCAGCAGGGCGATCGCCTAGAAGTAGTAACAATTGTCGGCGGTGGGTAAAAAAGTTGGGAGTTGATAGTTGATAGTTGGGAGTTGATAGTTGATAGTTGATAGTTGGGAGTTGATAGTTGATAGTTGATAGTTGATAGTTGATAGTTGATAGTTGATAGTTGATAGTTGATAGTTGATAGTTGATAGTTGATAGTTGATAGTTGATAGTTGATAGTTGATAGTTGATAGTTGATAGTTGATAGTTGATAGTTGATAGTTGATAGTTGATAGTTGATAGTTGATAGTTGATAGTTGATAGTTGGTAGTAGAACAATCAACAACTAACAATCAACAACTAACAACTAACAATCAACAACTAACAACTAACAATCAACAACTAACAATCAACAATCAACTCCTCAAACGAGACTCCTGACGCGATCGAGTACGTAGAGCGAGCGATGTAGGATTTTACGCTTAGCGAATGCTTTTCCTTTACGACCAAGTTGTTCGCGCAGGTGTTCATCTTGGCAAAGCAGACGAAAAGCTTGAAGAATCTCATTGCCAGAATAGGGATTAACCAGTATGCCATTTTCCCCGTGGCGAATTACATCTGTAACACTGCCCCAGCGAGAAGCAATGACAGGTTTACCGAAGTAACCAGCTTCTAGGAAAACGATACCACAACCATCAATACTAGCAGCTTTGCTTTGATCCAACGTCAGCATTGCAAATATTTCACAAGCTGCATAGTAGCCAGCTAATTCACGACCAGTCACATATCCGGTAAAATGTACTCGTTGCTCCACTCGCAAGCGTCGCGCTAAAGAATAAAGTTCTGACTCACTTGGACCTACGCCGCAGAGTATATAGTGGACATCCAGCCCCAGAGTCAGCAGTGGTGTTAAATTTTCAATGATTAAGTCGAAGCCTTTACGCTTCACAAACTTTCCTACCGAAAGAATCACTACTGCCGTTTCAGGAATGTTGTGCAACTCCCGCATCCGGACACGTAAATCATCAAGATAACTTGAACGAGGATCAACGCCAAATTTTTCCTTTCTGACTATAGGGTTAATCACGTGGGTAGGGGTATCAAATTGGAAATGGGCGGTGAGATAATCTCGTGTTAATGAACTTTTACAAACAATTCCTTTGGCTCGTTTGAGTGTAAGTTCAAATAGTGACTTTAAGATGTAGTTGCCTAAAATACACAGAATATCGTTACCATGTACGTAGATAAAAAAGCGAATAGGAAGAAGATAGCTCAATAGCAATAGTGATATAAAGTCGTATCCGTGACCCCATTCAATATAACGGTAGTGATAGCGAAAATAAAGTTTGATTGCTAGCACAAATGACCAGACTATATTCAGGAAAGCTTGCAGAATACTCCCGAGCAATCCACTATGGTTGTATGTAATATTTGGCCAGCGATATACAGGAAACTTTTGTGTTTTGTCAAATGCTTTATCTCCTGAGCAACCAGCTACCAAAGCAATTACACGCTCTGGATCTTGCAGACAGCGATTATAAATATATTCCTCAATTCCGCCCGAAGAAGGCAGGAATGTACGGGATATAACTAGGATGTCTGGATATGCAGTTTTATCCCTGACTTTTGTCTCTAATTGTGAAATATTTTCCATGTAAAATTTTATAACTAACCTTTTAAACAGCAGGAAGAATCTATAGGAAATTTTATGATTTTATCTTTTCGGAATATAAAAATTATGCCAAAATGCCAAAAACGTGCATTTATCAATAGACCAAATTGTAGGGGCGGGGTAACCTCGCCATAAAGTATAAAATTTTAATTCTTTGATCCTAGCCTGCGGTGATCTGAGAAACGCATTCTTAGGGCGTCTCCATCCTTTATACTTCATATTTTTTCTAAATGAAGCAGTCGGCAAAATGATATGTATAATCTAAGACATTAATCTATTTAGGTTTTGTCCTGATTGTAAGAGAGAAATTGAGAGTTCGGTTATCTCCTCAAGAAATCCCTCCTCAGATCCCTACCTATTGAGAATAAGAAACGGTAAATTTGAAATGTAGCCTCTTACTAAGAGCTACTGCCAATCAACTACTCTGTAGGGCTACGGGCTGGCGTCACCTACGCACCGCAACACTCCTACCAGTATTGGTAGAAATCAAAACTGATAATATTTTTTAAGCGACTGTGTTATGCGTCAAAAACTACAACAAGCTATCAAACCGCTTTTCAAATCTCTGTTCATCTTGTGCCTTGTGTTGGGATTGACACTTGGTCACGCCGACGGTGCGCTAGCTGCCCGCAGTGGTGGTCGGATCGGCGGTGGTTCCTTCAGAGTCCCTTCAAGCCGCACCTACAATCCGCCTCGTAGCTATGCTCCGGGCGGAGGCGGATACTATCCTAGTCCTTATGGTGGTGGTTTTGGCTTTCCTTTCGTGATTCCCTTTTGGGGTATTGGCGGAGGTTTTGGAGGTCTGTTTAGCATTCTGATTTTTATGGCGATCGCCAACTTCATACTGCAAGCCTTCCGTCGCACCACAAGCGGTGAAGCTGATGAAGTTGACTACAGCAGCAACTCACCTGTTTCCGTCACTCGTTTGCAAGTGGGAATGTTAGCCAGCGCCCGTGGTTTACAACCCGAACTTAACCACATTGCTGAAACTGCTGATACTAACTCACCAGAGGGTAGAGCAGAAATTTTACAAGAAGCAAGCCTTGCTTTACTACGCCATCCAGAGTACTGGGTATATGCAGGTGGTGGTACGCAGCAAGCGCGTCTGACTTCAGCTGAAGCAGAATTTAACCGTCTGGCGCTGGCTGAACGCAGCAAATTCACTGCTGAAACTCTTTCTAATGTAAATAACCAGTTAAAAGCTGCTACTCCCAAAGATGCTTTACCTGGTGCGGATGAACTCGACAATCCAACTCGTTTGATCAGTGAAGGACCTGGGGAATACATTATCGTGACTTTGCTGGCGGCGACCTTAGGTAAGTTCCAAATACCAGCAATTAACAGCACTGAAGACTTGCGTCAAGCTTTACGTCAAATTGGTAGCATACCCAGCGATAAATTGCTTGCCATTGAAGTGCTGTGGACACCACAAGCAGAAGGCGATACCCTCACCACGAATGATTTGCTAGCAGAATATGCAGATCTGAAATTGGTTTAAATTGCAAATATATTGCCCCGTAGGGGCGCGGTTTCCGCTTCTGGTCAATGTGCCACCGATTCAATAGTAACTAGCTACAATCCGAAAGCCGCATATCCTCAGTCCACCGTCTGATGCAAATAAATCGCCCACAGGCTAGAAGCCTGGGGCTACCCAAACAAAGCCTGCGAAGGCAGGCTTATTTATACAGAGGAAGCGACTACTACCCGAAAACCGTTGTTGTTGAACCTGCTGTAGGGGTCGCAACTGCCACGGTTTACCCTCCGACAACTTACCGTTTTGGCAAATTTGCATAAATTAGGCCGATGTCAACCATGATGCCGTACCTGATATCTTGCACCAGTATCAAAAACCGGTAACGAGTGCAAATATTGAAGGCTGAAGCCCTTGATTGGTCGTTGAGAAACCCGGTTTTTCGGTCTTATTGAGAATGGTGCAAGATCTGAGGTACTGTGATAAGAGCGCACCCTACATAGACTTTACTGTTTAGGTAGTCAGAAGTCAGGAGAACTCAATCTTCTAACTCCTGACTCCTTCAAATAACTCATCCGTTACATCCGCTACAGAATCCGTTGCCAAACTTGACCCAAAATTCAAAAAATTGAGTAAGTAGCTACAATCCGAAAGCCGCAGATCCTCAGTCCACCGTCTGATTCGTTCCAGCTACGACTCGCACTACGGCAAAGCACTGAATTGAAACTCCAAGAACCACCGCGAAGTACGCGGCGATTATTATCTCCACCAAGTTCCCAAACTGTTCCATTTTTTGGTGCACCATCGTAATTTTTGTGCCAAGGGTCAGCACACCATTCCCAAACTAGCCCATGCATATCGTATAATCCAAAAGCATTGGCAACCTTAAAACTACCTACAGGTGTGGTTTCTTTGCGATATTTGGCTTTCGGTTCCAAAGCGTAATTATCGCTGCCGCTACAATTTGCTATTTCAGTGGTAATTGTTTCGCCAAAATGGAATGATGTAGTGGTTCCAGCGCGACAAGCATATTCCCATTCGGCTTCGCTGGGTAAACGATAATTTCGTCCAGTTTTTTGCGACAGCCTTGCACAAAATTCCACAGCTTCGTGCCAAGATATATTTTCAACTGGTCGATTTATGCCTTTGAATTTGGATGGATTAGGATTCAAGGATTGTTTAACTTTGGGTAAAGCTGCTACAGATCTCCACTGTGTTTGAGTTATGGGAAATTTGCCCATAAAAAAAGGTTTGATTGTGACTTTGTGTTGTGGACGTTCATCAGCATCTCCTTCATCCTCTGATGAACCCATCAGAAAATTACCACCAGGAATTGCTACCATTTCCAGACTGATTGCATTACCCAAATCTTCTGCATAAAACTTTGCAGTCCCAAGTTCACGGTTAATTTCTTTACCTCCCGCGTCTACTGACACCACGTCAAATTCAAAGGAGTGTATGGCGGGAAATGCTGATTTTATGTTTTGCGGTTGAGTTGGTGATTCATTTTGGGAATCTAAAAGTGGTTGTGCAACTGCAAATTTTTGAGAACTTAAGTCTTGGAAAACTTCTACTGCTGTTTGATACCTTTCCTTCGGCAAATGTTTCAGCAAATTATCCAGAATTTGTCCCAACTCGTCGCTAATATTAACACCTTTTTGCAGTAAATACTCTCGCCATAACCATTGACCGCTCATGGGATCGTAAAGAAGGTCATGAATTTGTCCATAAGCATCTCGTCTGGGCAAACATTGAGTTAAAAGACGCACACAAGTTACACCCAAAGAGTATAAATCACTGGCTTGACAGGCAAATCCAGCCATTTGCTCAGTTGGCGCATAACCTATTGTATAAATGACTGTAGCTTGTCTTGCTATACTAGTTTGTGTTACCTGCTTAGCACCGCCAAAGTCAATTAATACAAGTTTGTTATCTCTTTGACGGCGAATGATATTTTCTGGTTTGATATCCCGATGGATGACGTTATGTCCGTGAACGAATTCCAGAACAGGCAATAAATCAGCCAATAGTTCCCAAATTTGTTGTTCACTAAAAGCTTGTTGCTGAAGTTCTCTTAACAGAGTTTGCCCTTGAATAAATTCTTGCACCAGATTCAAACAAGAACCTTGCTCAAAGTAAGCAAGTAATCTGGGAATTTGCTGATGATTCTCTCCGAGTTCATACAACCGAAAAGCCTCTTCCTTAAACAATTGGGCTGCTTTAGTACGTTCGGAAGTTCCCTGAATTTGCGGAAAAAATTGTTTGATGACGCAAGGAGCATTTAGTCTATCTGCATCTTCTGCTGCATAAGTTCTGCTGAACCCGCCTTCGCCTAATAATTTTAATACGCGGAAGCGGTTTCTCAGAAGGTTGCCAAAGTTACTTTGTCCGCAACTAATGCAAAATCTATTGCCGTCAGAGTTGAAGGGATTTGAGCAATTGGGATTTTGGCATATTTGCATAATGATCCGTAGATCGCATCTTGTCGAAAGTTGACTCCATTGTTGGTTGTTAGTTGTTAGTTGTTGGTTGTTAGTTGTTAGTTGTTGGTTGTTAGTTGTTAGTTGTTAGTTGTTAGTTGTTAGTTGTTGGTTGTTAGTTGTTGGTTGTTGGTTGTTAGTTGTTAGTTGTTGGTTGTTAGTTGTTTGGGTAGTAATACCAATTAACAATCAACAGAACGTTGGCGAATACAGAAGAAGAATTTTATGTCTGTTTTTACAATCTAAATATGAATATATATGAGCGCACAGATTTCCATTGTAATATAGTACCCCGAAGCTGTTGATTTTGTCAAGCATGCCCGTCAGCCAGAAGACAATCAAGAGGTAGACCTTCAAAAGCCTTCCTGCCTATGCTTTAGCTCCCGGGAATCCATATTGAGCGTTCACTACCGGATTGCTTAGTGCTAAAGAGTAAAAGTTAACTTTAGTTAAAATGCCTAGTCTGGCTCAAACTATAGCTAGTACCGCTCCCTTGGAATTAAAAATTAAAAATCGCGTTCGCGATCTTCGACGTTCGCGCAGCGGCGAGGAATTGGGAGAAGGAGCGCTACAGTAATGTGTTGCACAGCTTTGAACGGTTTTGTGTCCCGACTAATGGCGTAGCTTACTTCAACAAATCCCAATTAGTCGGTTGACTAAATAATTAATAATTCGTAATTACAGCAGTTTTCAGTTGTACCAACCACAATTATTAAACCTAACCCTCAGCCCCTTCTCTAGATGTAAGGAACTGCAATTAGCAATTCCCCATCTAAACATTAAAGCCAATTTCCGATTAACACAAATGGTGCCCAATAAAAGGGATGGTGGAAATCGGAATTTTGCAAAAAGACAAGTTGGGTTTTTCGCAAAGCTTCCGCTTTATTGATTTTAGGCTGGCTGAGTTGTTTATAAAACTCTACCATAAATTTGGCAGTGGACTCGTCTTGTACAGCCCACAGGGTAGCTAAAGTACTGCGTGCGCCAGATCGCACTGCTACGCCTGCCAACCCCAAGATAGCTCTATTGTCTCCTTTGGCGGTTTGGCAGGCACTCAAAACCATTAATTCAACTGGGTTTGATTCCGATTCGTTTCTGGATTTGAGTAATTCATCCAATTGCTTAACATTAATCCGCCCGTTCCAGGTGAGTATAAAAGTTTCATCAGACTTACTACTAAATTGTCCGTGAGTGGCTAAATGCAGAATTGAGAAAGGCGTTGTATGAATTGCTTTTTGCAGGTTGCTGTCGGTAAAATTTTCATTAAAAAGTAGTTTTGTTGAGACTTCAGAGGTAATTTCTGTGACTTCGGATTTGACTGCGGGCAAAGCTTTAAACCCTTGGCGTGCTTCACTTAGTCCAGCTGCGATCACTTTTAGTCGATCGCCTTTAAGCGATCGCGACTGCGTAAGCTGCAACCCTGGTGACAAGGCAATGCTATATTTTTCCACCAGATACTGTTTCCCATCATAAAGAGCAGCCATTGGCAGATTTCGCATGGAACCATCTAGCACAAACGTTAGAGTTTTGATCCCACTACTGGCTAATCGAGATTCAGCTGGACGGATCACCCAGTCATACAGTTGTTGATAAAGCTGCAAACGTTCCTCGTTGGAAAAAACTGGATTCAAAGATTCTCGCATCAGCTTGATGGACTTTTGGATCTCTGCTTGGGATACGTTCGTTTTGTAGTTAGAGAGCGGTTGTCCTGGAACCGATAGAATCACTTCTAAGCGATCGCCCAAAATAATCGGATATATAATCGCTGCTGTTTTGTCAATTTTGTCAATTTGCACTGACTTGACATTTAAACAGGCTTCTCTAAAAAAATTGTCTAATTCCGCTAATTGCAGTGCTTCTATGACCTCTCGCGCTTGCTTTAAGTTGTCTTGACTAGGTTGTTGTCCAAGTTTTTCCCCTGTTTTCCCCACTCCCCACTCCCCACTCCCCACTCCCCAATTCTTAGGAGGTTGCAATAGCAAATCCACTAATTGTCGATAAACCGGTTCGACACTCTCCTGAAACGAAAACTGCACATCTCGATTAATTGCTACCAATTCACTACGCAGAGATCTGAGAGTTTTGACAGCGGAATCATAGGCGGCGATCGCACCCTGAGTATCCTCCTTAGCTTTGAGAATGCGACCGAGTTGCCAGGAAGCTTGGTAGGCAATATCAGAAGCACTAATTTCTTGGGCAATCTGTAGCGCTTGTTGAGTTAGCTTGAAAGCCTCTGGCATTTGTTGTGTTTTTTCATACAAAGCTCCTAAGTTGTTTAACGCATAAGCTTCGGCTCGCAAATCTCCCAAACTTTTCGCCTGCTGTACCGCATGAGCCAATACCTGAGCAGAGGTGTCTAAAAGAGTAGGGGGAGATGAGGAGGATGAGGAGGATGAGGAGGATGAGGAGGTTAATTTGTCTCCCCCTGCTCCCCCTGCTCCCCCTGCTCCCCCTGCTCCCTCATCTCCCTCATCTCCCTTATCTCCCCTACTCTCTGTCAATTTAGAAACACTTCGGGCAAAGTTAACCTCTGCATAGACGGACATGCGACTCGGAGGTAGATTGTCTAGCTGAGATTTAATTTGCGGTAAGACGGCGATCGCCTTATTGCACTGTGACTTTTCTACATAAAGGCTGAGTTGGTTAAGTCGTGCTTCAACTTGCACTTGTGGGTTAGTTGACGAAGCCTCTGCCTGTTGATAGTAATTCAAAGCGGCTTCAGTTTGCTGTAAGTCTCTTAGGGTATTTCCCAAGCTGAAAAGAATCTCGCTGTTGTAGTTAGCAGAACCAAGGCGCTGACTAATTGTCAAACTTTGCTTTAAGACATCCAGTGAGTGCTGTAAATCTCCCACCACTTGTAAAGCTACTCCCAAACTGTGCAATGCTTTAACTTTGAGTAGGGAATCAGGTTGATTTTGCAGCTTTTCATTAACACTAGCTAATAGCTTCTGGGATCTGCGATACAACCCTAAAGCTTGCAACGCTTGAGCTTGGTTAATTTGGCTACCTATTTTCCCAGCTTCATCACCAGTAGCAGCATAAGCGCGTTCCGCTTTTTGCAAGCTGATGAGGGCAGCTTCGGCTTGTCCCATGGCGATTTTGAGAGTTCCTTCAGTATTGAGAGCAACTGCTAGGATGGCGACATTGCCATTTTTCTGTTGGTTGCCTTGCAAGAGATTGAGGCTGTTGGTAATGGTACTCTGGGCTTTTTCCCAGTCTCCCAAGTTCTGATAAGCTAACGACAGATAGCTCAAGCTCCAAGCTTGATTGATTGTGTCACCCTGACCCTGGAAACCAGTCGCCGCCTGCTCCCAAACACCAGCCGCCTCAGAAAAGCGTCCTGCCTCGAACAGAGTTCTGCCTTCGTCGAGTTGTAATTTGGGATTTTGAACCTGTTTTGTCTGTGTATGTGGGGCAGACATATTGCCTGCCATCCCCTCTGAGGTAGCAATTTTTGCTACTGCTGGCATAACAGTCGTTACCAGCAACAACGTCAGCAATCCTATGCAGATGCTATTATAGTGAATATACGTAAAAAACTTTTTAATTTTTATCATAAATATTTAGAGATTCCCGCAATCAGTTATTTTTTGCCAAGGTTGAGTAGGTGTAGCGGCAGGAGCCGCCACTAGCTCTACTTGACCACTCGCGTCCACCACCCATCCGGTCGCCTCAACGATTGGGGAGTGGGGAGTGGGGAGTGGGGAGTGGGGAGTGGGGAGTGGGGAGTGGGGAGATGAGGAAGTGGGGGGAGTGGGGGGAGATGAGGGAGATGAGGGAGATGAGGGAGATGAGGAAGTTTTAAATTTGTCTTCCCCTACTTCCCCTACTCCCCCTACTCCCCCTACTCCCCCTACTCCCCCCACTCCCCCCACTCCCCCTACTTCCCCCACTCCCCCTACACCGAACACTCTTCGCAAATCCGACCACAGCGTCGTCCCTCTCAACGTCGCCGTGGGGTCAGATGGCAACCCACCGCTCCCTGTAACGACGAAGTTATTGCCCTTTTGTGCTGAACATCCGGCAGTGATTTGGTGACTTGCTTCGATCACAGTTGCGGGTAGGGCAACGACTGCGGTACTGGGGTCAACATCAGGGGTGTTGAACTGCACGACACCGTTAAACGAGGGTCCCAAAGCTGAACTGGCAGTGATCCGATCATGAGAGCCAAAGATGCCTTTAGCATTGATGATTACCCGACCACCAAAACCAAGTTGTGCATTAGCAGTGATATAGCTATTTTCCAAAGCGAGTAGGGTGCCAGTGTGAATGGTGATGTTGCCGCCATTGCCCGTACCGCCTGCGGTGGTACTAATGGCACTGTTTCGGCGCATTTGCAGGTTCTGTGCTTGCAAGAAAATATTGCCCCCAACACCTGCTGCGGTTGCTGCTGTGAGGTTACCTTGATTGTTCATAAAAATCGAGCGAGCATTTACGAGCAGTGTCCCAGCATCCCCTGACCCTTGATTTATCACACGAACTTCACCACTATCTGTGACACGCAATGCAGGAGTATTAATCGTCACGTTTCCTGCTGCTCCACTCGGCACAGGAGGCAGACCTAAAAACTTTTGTACGGTTTCGTTCACAATGTCGGCAGACGAAGACAATGTACTGGGAAGCAGAGACTCTCCTGGCACTATGCCACTTACCTGTACGGATTCTGAGGCATTTACAGTAATACTTCCAGCATTGCCTGTTGCCAAAGTGGAAGTACTGACAGTGCCTCCATCTAAAACCGCCAATTTTGATGTGTTAATTGTCAAGCTGCCAGCATTTCCAGCATTGAGAGTTGAAGCAGACAAAACGCTTGGCTGCTTGGTGAATTGATTAAATCCAATCAATTCTACTTCAGTTGCATTTACAGTAGTATCTCCTGCGAACCCGCTTCCAAAGGTTGTAGCTGTCACGGTTCCTCCACCCAGAACAGACAACCGCTCTGTTGATAATGTGATCTTTCCCGCATTTCCAGAACCAAAAGTTGTTGCAAAAATGCCGCTGCTAAAATTGGGATTAACGGGTGAAAACCCAATGACTTGCACGGATTGGGAGGCGTTGATCGCCAGATTGCCGGCAACTGCTGCACTGTAGCTTCTGGTCTCTATGCTTCCCCCATTCTGTAGCAGCAACCGCTGGGTTGAAACCGCAATGTCCCCTCCATTTCCAACTCCCACAGTTTCATTAAGTAATTTGCTAGCAATCCTGCCATCTGGAGAATTTCCACTCAACTCCAAAGACTCGGAGGCTTTCACAAGAATTGCTCCTGCTGGCTGAACCCCTTGATTCTGAATCAAAATTTGTGAGCCATCGCCTACCGAGACTTGCCGCCCCTGCACTTGGATATTGCCGTCACCTAAACCACTGGCGTCTACTAACGCTTTTTGAGATAGTCGAATATTCTGAAAGTTTTGCACCCCCTCATAGCCTAAAGTCCAGCCAGAGGTAGTGGGACTGAGGCTAACCACACCAGCCGCCCCACTACCTAATTCAATCCGTCCTTGCCTTGCCGTAAGAATGCCACCCTCTAAGCCGACATCACCCCCTACCAAAGCTAGGGTCTTTCCAGGCTGCACCCGCAGACCCGTTAAGCTACTACCCGCTCCTATAGTTGGTGAGAATGTTGAATTCACCCTTAAACCATGCCCCGTACCTTGTACGCGAATCGCCCCCGGATTACTGCCCAATTGCAACCCCACAGGCACATTCACGGTTAGTAGTGGTGCAGGCTCTTGATTGGTAGCACTGAAGTGAGTACCATCAGCAAAGTTGATCGACATGGCACTACTGCCAATAAACGAACCTCCAATATTTAACGAAGCATTTGGACCAAAGATGATGCCATTGGGATTAATCAAAAACAGGTTGGCGCTGCCATTCGCTCTCAGGATGCTATCAATGTTAGAGATAGAACCACCTGTGACTCGCGTGAAAATGTTTTCAATTGTCGGGGCGTTGTTAAACCATGCCTCACCTCCGGTGGGAACGTTAAAGTGTTGGAAGCTGTGAAAAAGATTACTTCCCACAACTGTACCGCCGTTGATTGTGAACTTATTGCCACTCTGGTTGAGTGCGGAATTCACTCTGAGTGTGGCATCAGGGACAATTTGCCCGAAAACAGGATCGCCCACTAGCACATAGCCAAAGACGAGAGAACATTTCAGCATCAAGTGAATTTGTTTCATCACTTTAGATTTCCCCACACCTAAGTGTTTTCTGCCAATAATGTTGTGTATTTAACTGCGGTGGCGCAACTAACTCGACAAAACCATGCTCATCCACCACGCATCCGGTCGCCTCAACGATTGGGGAGGTGGGTAGGGGCGGGGTTACCCCGCCCTTACGTCCGTGGGCGTCCATGGGGGAGAAATTCTCGAATTGCCAGAATCTCCGTGTCTTTAGACCGGAGATAGGCTCAAAACAAAGGATAATGGCGCAGTAATAGCGGTTCTTGTTCGGATAAAACACAACGAGCCTCATCGGACAGTGTATATACTTAGTTAGGGTCTTATTTTGCTTGTGGGACGGAAGGCAGAGCCTGACAGAAGGCGTTCCCAGGCAGTAGCCTAGGAACGAGAATGTGGGGAATGAGTTTCATGATTATTTCTGGAAATAGCTATTAGTAGGATTTCAAATTTGCGGTCATTTAATTGGAATTTCAATTACAAATTCTGTTCCTTCTCCTAATGCCGAAATACAGCTTAGCTTACCGTGATGCTTATCTTCTACAATTTGCCGACTAATAGATAATCCCAAACCAGTTCCTTTCCCCACAGATTTAGTAGTGAAAAATTGTGCAAAAACTTGTTCTTTTACTTCAGATGACATCCCTGAACCGTTATCTAATATAGATATATTCACAGATTGATTTTGAATATTTACTTTAGTATAAATTGTCAATATAAGCTTTTTACATATTTCGGTTTTTGCCAGAATATTACTATATTCATCCAAAGCCTCAATAGCATTAGAAATAATATTCATAAATACTTGATTTAATTGTCCTGGGTAGCATTCCACAAGCGGTAAATCACCATAATTTTTAATAACTTCAATCTCTGGACGGTGGTTATCTGCTTTCAGCCGATGCTTGAGAATCATCAAGGTACTTTCGATACCTTGATGAATATCGAAAGCTACTTTAGTAGAGGTATCAGATCGTGAGAAAGTTCGTAAGCTAGTGCTGATGTCGCTAATACGCTCTATGCCGATATTCATAGAATTAATTACTTCCGGTATGTCTTGAAGCAGGTCGTCTAAATAAATGGCTTTGGCATCTTCTGCGATCTTTGGTATCGGATTCGGATAATTTTTACGATACAGTTGCAAGTGGTTAATCATGTCAGATGTATATTCACAAAGGAGGCTTAAATTTCCCGTGATGAAGCCAACAGGGTTATTAATTTCATGGGCTACGCCAGCAACTAACTGACCGAGAGTTGACATTTTTTCATTTTGCACTACCTGTAGTTGAGATTGTTGCAATTCGTTTAGTGCCGTCTTAAGTTCTGCTGTGCGCTCCACGACTCGCTTCTCTAGCTCCATCTTTTGCTCGGCAAGTTGTTTAGTTAACAAATGCAACTTTAAATGCACATTAATTCTGGCTAAAACTTCTTCAGTTTGAAACGGTTTGGTAATGTAATCTACGGCTCCTAAAGAAAGACCTTTGACCTTATCAACTGTGTCAGAAAGGGCTGTCATGAAAATTATCGGGATATCACGAGTTTCAGGATTTTCCTTAAGCAGACGGCAGGTTTCAAACCCATCCATTTCCGGCATCATTATATCTAATAAAATCAGATGCGGATGGGCATATAGCGCTTGTTCAATGGCAGTTTCGCCATCAGTAGCTACCAAAATCTCCCATCCGGAATTAGCGATCGCTTCACACAGCACTTTTAAATTCGTCGGATTGTCATCGACAACTAAGATAGCTGTATCCTCAGAATAAATTTTATTCATTGACTGTCAACCTTAAAATTTTTAATAAATCCTCGGATTTTTTTAATTTGAAAGCTATCAGCCAATTGCCGAATTTCGCCAGCAAAAGGTACAAAGCGCTCATCTAACTTCTCCAGTTCATCTAATGCCATTTGTATACCTTTAATATTCCCTCTCATAGCTAAATCGAATAGTTTGTCAAGTTCTGCTGCCCCTGGAGGCATCAATTGGGGAGTACCAAGCGTGGGGTGAGGGCGGGGGAACCCCGCCCCTACTTCCTCGTAAATCCACTGCAGTTGTAAATATTTCTGTAACAGTTTGAAAAGCTCGTCAATTTGCACTGGCTTGGGCAAAAATTCATTGCCTCCTGCTTGCAAGCTTTTGTATTGATCAGTCTCAAATACACTGGCAGAGGAAACAATAATTGCTACATTTTGCAGTTGAGGTGAACTTCTTAACGCTCGCATCATCTCAAAACCGTCCATCACTGGCATTGCTAAATCAGTTATAACCAAGTCCGGCTGAATTTCTTCTGCTTTGGATAAACCATCTTGACCGTTGCTAGCCTCAAAGCAGTAAAATCCAATAGATTCCAGCAAATTGACAATGACTGAACAGTTTTCCCATTGGTCATCGACGATCAGTATTTTCGGTTTTTCACCTTGAATACCAACAATTTTTTTGTTTTGAACTACTGAAGCTGTCTGTACCCATTCAGTAGCAATTTCCAAATCTAAATCTAGCCAAAATTTACTGCCAACTCCCGAGGTACTTTCAACTTTTATCTCACTACCCATTAACTCGGCAATTTTGCAGCTAATTGCTAATCCTAATCCCGTGCCTTCTGCTTGTTTCTTTTTTTCACCTACCTGCTCAAAAGGTAAAAAAATCTTTTCTAATTGTTCTGGAGTTATGCCCACACCAGTATCTTCAATTTCAAATCGAATTTTGCTAATTGCTAATTGTTGATTGCTAATTGCTAATTGCTCTTGACTATTAGCTATTAGCAATGAGCGATTAGCAATTACTTCTACTTTGAAAGTTACTCCGCCGCTGTCGGTAAACTTGATGGCATTACCGAGTAAGTTAATTAAGACTTGCCTTAAACGTTTTTCATCGGCGTGAACCGCCACGGGCAGTTGGGGATCTAGTTGGGAAATAAAGGAGATTCCTTTTTGCTTGGCACGGATACGGCACATTTCCACCACTCCCGTCAAAAAGGAAGCAAAATGAAAATCACTGTTGTGCAGTTCCAGTTTGCGAGCTTCAATTTTCGACAGGTCTAAAATATCGTTGATGAGAGTTAGCAGGTGTGCGCCACACTGGTGAATAATGCCGACACCATCCAGTTCTGATCTCGTCATTGTTTGGGAGCGTTGCAGGATTTGCGCGTACCCCAAAATGCCGTTCAGGGGTGTACGCAGTTCATGACTCATGTTGGCGAGAAATTCGCTTTTGGCTTTGTTTGCGACATCAGCGGCTTCTTTTGCTGCTACTAATTCCTGAGTGCGATCGCTCACTTTTTGCTCTAGAGTGCGAGAATACTCCTGCAGTTGCTCGTTTGCCTGTTCTAGTTGCGATTGCTTGTGAAAGTTAGTGGTCACAATCGCAGAGGCGATGAGCGCCAGTAACGGTGAAACAGAAGGAATCCACCAACCGCCAACAAAGGCGAAATAGCTGCTACCTATGAGAATACCTGTGGAAAGTGTTATCCCGAGGATGGGCAATCCTGGAAATGACTTGTTACGTCTGTTAATAATTTGCAGCAATTGCCAACTCACTCCGCTGCCAATAAAAGACCAGCACAAAACCCAAAGCGACTCTGCAGATGTTGACCACACTCCGATCAGAGGTCGTCCCTCAACAGCTGCACTCAAAATTTGGCTGATTAAATTGGCGTGAATTACCACCCCAGCCATGCGATCGCCTGCATCACTTGAATTGCCACTGTAACCAACGTTAAAAAAGTCATTGATGCTCTTGGCTGTTGTGCCAATCAAAACGATGCGCGATCGCACTCGCTCCGGCGATACAGCACCGGAGAGCACCTCCTGCATCGTCACTGTATCGAAGCTGTCTTGGAAACCACGGTAGTTCAGAAAAATTTGGTATCCCCCCACATCTGCACCTCGATAACCGAACTCGTTGCCAGTCAGGGGAGCAAACACCGCTTGACCCAAGCGCAAATGAGTGCTATTAGGGTTGGTCGCCTCCAGAGAGATGCCTTTGGGTTCGAGATACATGACTGCCAAGCGAGCAGCTAAACCTAATGTAATTTCACCTCTGTCATTACCAGCAGACAGCAAGCCTCGCCGCACCTTGCCATCCGCATCCAAAACCACATCAGCGAGAGCAACTTGATCGAGTTTAGATAAAGTGGGAGGTGGAGGCACCGCTACCCCCACCAGTTTTTTGACTCCAATCAAGTTCGGTGTAGTCTTCATCACCTCTACCAATTGCCGATGACCTGGTTCCACTGGCAAATCTCGATAAATATCCATGCCAATAGCTGCTGGTTGCTGTGCTTTTAGCTTGGCCAAAGCAACAGCTAAGACAGCGTCAGGAATTGGCCATTTGCCGACTTTGGTGATGTCTTTTTCATCTATGGTGACGATGAGAATGCGCTGTTCCAGTTTTTCGGGTGGACGCAGAGCAAAAAACTGCTCCACAGCTGCCCACTCTAGTAGCTGGAAAAATCCTGCCATTCCCCCAGCCATAACGCAGATCGCTACGCTGGGGCCTGTCATGAGTACAAAGCGCCATCGCCAAAACAGCGCTTTCAAATTAGACCACATCCGGTTTGGATTGTTAGTTGTTGGTTGTTAGTTGTTAGTTGTTGGTGAACCAGCGCTGCAGGAGGGTTTCCCTCCGTAGGCGACTGGTGAACCCGAAGGGTTGTTAGTTGTTAGTTGTTAGTTGTTAGTTGTTGGTTGTTGGTGAACCAGCGCTGCAGGAGGGTTTCCCTCCGTAGGCGACTGGTGAACCCGAAGGGTTGTTAGTTGTTGGTTGTTGGTTGTTGGTTGTTGGTTTTCAAAAAGAACCACTAATTACTAACTACTAACCACTAACTACTAACCACTAACTACTAACCACTAACAATTAGTTAATTAGTGGTTCATTTGCTAGAGCCTCTAGCCCAACTGACTTTAACAGTTGTTGCCAGGAAACAGTCAACGCTTGATTTTTAGGTTGCGATCGCCGCAACTGTGCAAGAGTTGAGAGCGAATCGTACCAAATGCCCGCCTCAGCTAACTTAGAAACCGACTCAAGTTGGCTTTTCATGTTTTGCTGATTTACCAAACTCCGATTGGGTTCAACTCTCCGAATCCATCCGCTGACCGAAGGACTATCTGGCTCTAAGTCTTCAGTGCAAATCATCACCAAAGACCATTTATAATTCTTGCCTGTCTTTAGCGCTGGAGCCGAATCCGGGAGTTTAACTTCCATAACACCCGGTAATTCTTGCAAACGTAAGGTTGTCTGGTAATGGTTGTTGGTGTCTTCATCTTGGATGCTAAAAAATGCTTTTTTAGCGCTAGTTTCCGGAACGTAGACAAATATTGTCGGACGTTCTGCCATTGTTAAGCCAATATTAGTTGTTGGTAGCAGGGGTGTAACCGCTGCGCTATTAATTGCTTTTGTTGTACCGCAGCTCGAACCGGAGCGCGAGGCTCCTCCAGATGAGCGCTTAGGTGCTTGCGCTCCTTGCGGTGTGAAAGTCACCCCCGCCACACTCGGTTTTTCCCAGATGGGGATGAGAGACAACGCCATTAACAACGCGATTCCCAACAGCGTGTATGTGAATATTGATGTATTTTTTTTCATATAGGGTAAGAGATGAAAATACGACTAGTTTATTGGCGTTATTCCTCATCGCCATCAGTGCAATTGCTGTTTTGCTGAGGCTGGGATCTAAGCACATCAGTAAGATTACGGGAATATTTAAAAAAATAAAAATTAACTGCATTCTAAAGCTGGTAATGGCTAATGGCTCATTGAAATCAACAATTAGCCATTAGCCATTAGCAATTAGCAATTGACAATTCCCAATTCTATTGTGAGCTTTTATCCTGTCCGGAAGCGCGAATCAATTCAGCTACAAAAGCGACGATTGCAGACCCTAAAATTAAGATGACGCTCAGAGCATTAATATCTGGTTTTACCCCTGTTCTGATGCGGCTAAAAACTTCCATTGGCAGAGTGTTGACACCGCTACCAGCAGTGAAACTAGCGATGAGAAAGTCATCTAGGCTAAGGACAAATGCTAGTAGACAACCAGCTATAATACCTGGCATCAACTGAGGCAGCAATACTTTGATAAAGGCTTGCGCTGGTGTGGCGCCTAAATCTAGTGCTGCTTCTTCTAAATGGGGATCTAAGTTGGGGAGTCGAGAAGACACAACAAGACCAACGTAGGCAATACAGAAAACCACATGCGCCGCCACAATTGTCCACAAACTAAGGGGAATGGCAAACGCCGCCAGAAAAACTAGGGTAGCTACTGCGATCGCAATATCGGGAATAATCAACGGTAGGTAAGAGATACCGCGATACAACGTCTTACCCGGAAACTGATAACGTGCTAACCCCACCGCCATCAAAGTTCCCAACACTGCTGAAACACCCACTGCACAACAGGCAACTATCACACTGTTTTGCCAAGCTGATAAAATCCGTTCATCACTGAACAATTTGCCATACCAATCCCAAGTGAACCCTTGCCAATTTGCACTGTAGGGTGAGGAGTTGAAGCTATAAAAAGCAAGTACCACTATGGGCAGGTACATAAAAATAAATATCAGTAGTGAAAAAGCCGCCTGCCATACGACACGCGGCGGATGACGCCAAATCAATGGTTATATCTCCTTAGGCTTAAAAAATACTCGTCAAATACTTAAAAACTCTTCTATAATAGCTTGTCCGCTTGAATACTGATACTATTGCCTAAGTTGGTAATGGGTAATGGGAATTAAACAAATTGGGCTAAATAACTTTTGAATGACCTGAATCCTTACGAAATAACTTTTTCTGGGAAAATTAGATGAGAATATTTAGTAATAATACGGTGGACAAATCATAAAAATTTTACCCTAAGTAAATCCACCAATAGGCGAGGATGAGAGTCACAGCAGTTAGCGGTAAACCAAAACGTAAATGTTCCCAAAAAGATAACTGATAGCCGAGTTTGGCGACAGCTTCAGCAACAATTAAATTAGCAACTGAACCTAATAAAGTCAGATTACCAGCCAAGGTAGACCCTGCTGCTAATAGTAACCAGGTTTTTGTATCTGGATGAGGAATTAAATGTTGTAGTAGCAACACTGCCGGGACGTTGGAAACTAAATTTGAGAGGACAGCAGTTACTCCTAATATGCTTAAAGGAGTATAAACTAAACCGCTAAATAAATTCAATACTCCTAATTTTTCCACTCCAGCCGTGACAATAAATAGTCCAGAAAACATCACCAGTAAATCCCAGTCCACCTTATTTAAGACTCGCTGTGGTTTGATTCGGCGAGTAATGAACAATAAACCAGCTGCTACTAATGTTGCTTGGGCTGGGGGTATGCCAATTAAGAATGCAATCAACAATCCTCCGGTTATCAACAGGCTCTTAGTCAGTAGCGGTTTGAATACACGATAGCGCAAAGGTTCTCCACTTAGACAAGATTTAGTAGAACGGATGTCAGGGTACAGCCACCATAGCAACCCGATCTGAATCAACAAACTTACTAGTGCAATAGGAGTTAAAGCTTTGGCAAAGTCGAGATAGCTGATGCCAGAAAAGGAACCAATGAGGATATTTTGGGGATTACCACTTAATGTCGCCACTGAACCAAGATTTGTCGCTCCCGCCAAAGCAAGTAAATAAGGAATAGGATTAAGGTTCAAGGCTTGGGTTAAGTCTTTTGCCTAGGGTCAAGGGAGTAAGAATGAGGGCAATGGTATCATTCAGAAAAAAAGCTGAGAGAATCGCACTACCAAAAGTTAAAACAATCAGCAAACCAAAAGGACTGCGGATATAGTGCATAACTTTATCAAGCACTAGTTGGAAAAAACCCGAGTAAGCCAGATTGGCGCTGATCGCCATCATGCTGAATAGGAAAATCAGCGTTTTATAATCGATCGCTCCCCATGCTTCTTTGAGGTCTAAAACCCCCAATGCCATCAGCAACGATGCACCAACCAGAGCAATACTGGCTCGATTCATCCGCAAACCAGGTATATACCCTAAACCCAAACCTATATAAGTCAGCCCAATGACGATGTATCTGAGAATAATCATTTATTTTATTGTTGATTGTAGATTGTTAATGGTTGATTGTTCTATTAACAATTAACAATCAACCATTAACCACTATCTGCTGGTTTCAGGTACGAAAAACCAGAAAACTGCTAAAGCCACAGCAGCGATCGCCGCAAGCATCAGAAAACCAACATTGTACCCAGCCTTTTGCAGCACAAACCCAGCTAGCAAGTTACTCAAACCAGCACCAATTCCAATAGAGGTGGCTAGCATTCCTTGGGCGAGATTAAAGCGACCGCTGTTTTATGGATGCCATATCCAGCACTCATTTTTTCACATTTCTAGATTGGAATCTGAATGACAAACTCTGTCCCCTCTCCCAATGCAGAAAAGCAACTCAACTTACCACCGTGGGTTTCTTCAACAATTTGACGGGTGATCGATAACCCTAAAGCCGTTCCCGATCGCGGTTTTCTTCAAAAGCGCGTTCTCCACCTCGACCAGCAATAATGTACTATTATATACATATGCACTCAGGAGAAGACACACGTCTGGTACTTGACTCAATGACCATGCAAAACTGCAACGATCGCGATCCTGGAAATTATCGAAGGCATCTACTTACGGGCGATTATGAAGATTCCAAACTTTTTTTAAACTAAAGGTAAGAAGAAGGAAGGACTGAGGATTCAGAACGGACGCTTGGCGTGTTAAGATATTTCTCGATTCTGAAAGCTGTGTTTGATAGGTAGATTTAACAAATATGGAAGCAGCACTGTTATTAGCAAAACTCCCTGAAGCTTACCAAATCTTCGATCCTCTGGTAGACGTTCTGCCACTCATCCCCGTCTTCTTCTTGCTGCTGGCTTTTGTTTGGCAAGCAGCGGTGGGTTTCAGGTAAGACCAAGACGTGATTAATCTTAAAATCGATTAACAAGATTGCGGATTTTGGATGAGTTCAATCCAAAATCCACAATCTAAAATCTTCAGGTGCGAATTTTTAACGAGCATTTACACTTTATCAAAACCTGTCAAGAACTCTTAATAATTTTTAATAAATAAATGTTATAACTCAACTCCACTATCCCTTCGGTAACTGGATAGGTTTGCATGTAAATTTTTACTTGATAATTCTTAATATTTTGCAATAAATGAATATAATGAGTAGGGTAGTCTATGATGCCCAGTCAAAATTCAGCCTTCATAGTTAAGTAAATAACGAACGAGGTGTCAGCTATGGGCAACATTAAATTTGTCAAAGAAGACCAAGAAGTCGTAGCGGCGAATGGTGCGAATCTCCGGCTAAAAGCCATGGAAAACCGCATGGACATATACAAATTGATGGGCAAGATGATGAATTGTGGGGGCAACGGTCAGTGTGGCTGTTGTATTGTGGAAGTAGTGGAAGGAATGGAAAATCTTTCGCCCCGTACCGATGTAGAAAACCGACTCTTGAAAAAAAAGCCGGAAAATTACCGCCTCGCATGTCAAACCTTAGTCAATGGTCCGGTTAGCATAGTAACAAAGCCTTAACAATGTAGTCATGAGAATGCAGATTGACGGCGATGGTGGTATGCTAAAATTGTTGACTGGAAATCAAAGAGAGGCTTTCTTGCCATGCAAGTTAATGAACTGGGGTTCATAGCGAGCATTCTGTTCGTACTCGTTCCCTCTGTTTTTTTAATCATTCTGTACATCCAAACTGCTAGCCGCCAAGGTTAAAAACATACTTAATGCTTTTTGTTTAAGACAAAAAACCCCGACACCAATGGTGTCGGGGTTTTCTGTTGATCAACTGCTGAATCCAATTTGACCTCAATCCACTGTCCGCGCCAATAATACTGGGCAAGTAGCATTGACTCTAACATAGTCAGACAAAGAAGCGCCCAAAAGTCGGTCTATATCAACTAAATTCTTGGCAATTGAGGGACGGCGATCCGGAGAACCAAGCAATAATAGGTCTACGTTACACTCTTGTGCTAAGCGACAAATTTCTTCAGATGGTTTACCACTGCTGGTAACACAACGAACTTGGACACTGCGTTTTTTAGCTTCTAGAAATGCTGCTGCTAAAACAGGATTTTGTTCTGGAGTGTTTTCAGATGGCTTACCGCGTAAATCTGTATTAACATTAGCCAGAATTAACTCACCTTCCTTAATATCTTGAAGGAGGAACAAAGCTAATTTCAGGCAGTGTTTTGCTGTATCAGAATTGTCCAGCGCCACCATAATGCGGTTAATTTTTTTAACATAAATGTCATCTTTCACCAGTAACATGGGGCGAGAAGACAATTGAAAAACGTACTGACTGACTGAGTTTGATAAAATCGATTGCAGCCGCTTCAGACCGCGTGAACCCATAATAATCAAGTCAGCTTCGATTTCGTCGGCTACTTGGCAAACTACGTATTTAGGATCGCCTTGCCGCAAAATTGAAGAAACTTTGCTAGGGTCTAAGTTCAAATACTGAATAGCATTAGCCAGAATCTTGCCACCTTCTTCCCACTGAGATGTCATAGCTGTAGCTGAAGTTTGCTCAGGAACAACGTGCAAAACCGTAACTTTTGCCCGTTGGATTGATGGTATTTCCGCTAAAGTTTTCAGCATCTCTTCCGCATGCCCCAATCCAGAGACAGCCAGCAAAATTTTTTCTATCATCTTACGTCTTTATCCTCCAGTTATTTTGAGTATTAGTTATTAGTCATTACTCATTGGTCTGTATTAATTAATATGAAACCAATGACTAATGACAAAGAACAAATGACAGTTAAGTTTATTTACGCCCAGTTAATTAAACTTTCAACTAGGCTTTGATAATTTAAGCTTACTCCCAATTTTGTCTAATTAACTTAACGAATGACGATTGAATTCATTAGCTTTAATCTATGTTAATTTTTCTTAACTAAAAGTAAGTAAAGTATTACAAAAGACTTCTTGCAAAAGTCATGAGTCTTAGTGTTCTTCTTTGCGTCTGGGCGTAGAGGGTGAGACAAAAAATTATTTATGCAACAGGTCTAAAAACTATATCATGTCCGGTTAATTACCCCGATGTGATGACGTTGCTTAGAAACAACAAGGCACGTTGGCGTCCAATCCGTTGAGCTTCTTGCCGCAAATAACCGATGCCGACCTGCGATCGCTGTAAAAGTGCCTCGCTCGATTTTCAGGTTTACGCCACTGATTCCCCGGTTAGTATTTAGGAGTTACGCACTTTACAAATTAAGCATCGTGTGTATAAGAAAATTCATTTAAAAAGACAGAAAAGCGATCGCGTTGGTGCTCATTCTCAGGAGCCAATATAAAGTGACTGTATATACCAATATGGAGTGATTGCATATATAAGTCGTTTGAGGGAAGTATTTTTTTATTTTCTAAGCTGTGTCTGACTTGATTAAGCGTTGACAGATTCCAGCAGAAAGTATTTTCACCCTAGACCTACGCAGAAACCAGGTTTTTCAACGTAGATATGTGGTTCCATGATTGATTTTTGGACAGAAACCTGGCTTCTTTCATCGCTGTGCGTAAGTTCTGTTTAACAAAAAGGGAGGATAGCAAAATGTTAAGCCTCCTCTGTATGAGTGCTGTAATTCTTGACACTCATCCACATAAGTGATTTTCCAATAGCTTAACAATTTCCCATCAATCAATTCAGGAAACTGGAGATTTTAGTTTGTAGATATCTGATGTAAACAACAGAGGATAAATAATATGAACCGTACAATCTTATTCTTGGCAAGCTTACCCTTGATGGCTGCGGTGAACGCATCTGTGGTCACAAAACCTGCAAATGCTAGTGAGTTCAATAGTCAAAGATCGCGCCCGATCCAATTAGCACGCTTGAACGTTTGTCCTGAAGATAATCCAAGTCAGTTCGTCCATGCCGAAACGGACAATTTTGATGTCTATATTTGCGGAGGATCTCTTCCTAATATTTACATCGGTATACCTAAAAATGGCAGAGGCGAAATTACTCTACCTCTTGAGTACGCCAAGGGTGACACTTTTGTTGCTGTTAACGACGATTACCGTGATAATTACCGTTATGTCCTTACCCGTCATCAGCTAGCAGTTGTTCGCAATGGAAGAACAGTTTTTAGCCAAAGGGCGACATGGACGTGGTAATCAAAATGCCTTATGGACACCAAAAATTAGGTGATGAGCAAAGGTAACAACACGGCTATTAGAGTGATATTTTGCCAATTTTGCTTTTTTAAATCCATAAAATATAATTGATTTTTCTTTCTCAGCTTATCCTACCGAGATCACCTTAAGCCTCTCTAAAGAATTTGAGCAGCAGTTCGTTTCAAAATCAAGTTCGTTGAATTGTCGGCAAAATATCACACTTCCCAATATTTCAGTAATAACACGATTTGAGTTGTATTAAAAAAAATATACTTTTTAAGTATAATTGTCTGGATTCGTGTGTCTTTATGTTGTGTTTATGTAGCGTGGCGTCTTAAGCGCCACGTTTTTTTGTGTCAGTTATTACAGTGACTACTATATGGCTATATATCTTTAGTTTATTAAAGCGATCGTTATAACTAACACAAAATTGCTCATGAATCAACTACTTGACGAGGTTTCTTAAAACAGCTAAGGTTGCATTGTCGTAATTAAAACAACAGGTAGATCCAATTATGTCTAGTGAGAAACTCTACAATGGGTTTCGTCCAATGACTCCTTATCGGTTTAACAAAGCTTATGTTAATGGTACGTTAGCCGCATGAATTCCAGGAGTTTTGATAACCCCAGTGAGCGAATAATCGAGCTAACAAACTTGCTTATCAATTTGGATGGAAATCTTGTTTTTTATCAAGCTAACAACAAACCTATTAGGGCATCGGGATCGTGGGATACTTCCTCAAACGTTGTAAGAATGCAGCGTAATCCGAGTCCAAGGAGGATAAATCCCGCTTGCCGTCTTCATCCCTTGTCGCGCATCCTCAGGCTGACTCAGCGAAAAGGGTTTTCGCAAAATTTTTGATAAATTTGACCCCTAGACTCACATCTGGGTGCTTTACCATCACTCTCGATCAAGCAGCAGGAAAATTCATACCCGCTGCATTTGATTACATTCGTTATGGTGATGTTTCTAACATGCTTAAATTAAATCACTTGGCTAAAGCAGCAACTGTTTTCAGTGTCGCCTTGCAGAACGCGATCAAAGAGCGGTATCAGCGACTGAGAAAGTCGCTACAGAAGGCTTCCCGATTTATATCCCAACTGTGGATTGGCAGTGCCACGACCCTCCTGGTAATTTTGTCACAACATCCTCACTCTCTCATTGACGTGGCAAACGCGGCATCGGTTCCCTACGTTGGCGTCAATCTTGCTGGTGCCGACTTTGGCAATGACAAGCTACCCGGTAATATCGACTACGATTACAAGTACCCTACCCATGTCGAGGTCGATTATTTCATGGGCAAGGGCATGACTACCTTTCGTCTGCCGTTCCTCTGGGAGCGATTGCAACGCCAACAGTTCGCCAACTTTGATGCAAATGAACAAGCACACATCAGCGACTTTGTGAGCTATGCCACTAGCAAGGGAGCAACGGTATTGCTCGATCCGCACAATTACGCTCGTTACTACGGCGGGCTGATCGGTCAGGATGTGCCAGCCAGCGCTTTTGCTGACTTTTGGAGCAAGCTGGCAGCCCTTTACAAGAGCAATAGTCGGGTGATATTTGGTTTGATGAATGAGCCAAATAACATGCTGACCCAGCTCTGGGTTGACGATGCCAACACCGCCATCCGAGCTATTCGCAACACTGGAGCGACTAACCTGATCTTTGTCCCTGGCACCAATTTTACTGGCGCACATAGCTGGAACGATCATTTGTTGGGTGGCTCAACCAACGCTGTAGCGATGCTTACTATCACCGACCCAGGCAACAACTATGCTTTTGAGGTTCACCAGTACATGGACAGCGACTCTTCGGGCACAACCGACTACTGTGTCAGCACGACAATCGGCGCTGAGAGGCTCGTTGATTTCACGGCATGGCTCAGGAAAAACGGTAAGCGTGGCTTCCTAGGTGAGTTCAGCGGCGGACGCAACGATACCTGCTTTGGTGGCCTCGACAACATGCTGAGCTACATTGACAGCAATGCTGATGTTTGGTTGGGCTGGTCCTACTGGGCAGCAGGACCGTGGTGGAATAATGATTATCAGAGCAGCTTATCCTCAGTGGAGCCGATTGACGGTGTGGATCGGCCTCAGATGGGGGTGCTGACCAAGCATACTGGTTCGACACCAACTCCGACACCAACTCCGACACCAACTCCGACACCAACTCCGACACCAACTCCGACTCCAACTCCGACACCAACTCCGACTCCAACTCCCACTTCCAGCCCTGTAAGTTCATTGGCGGTACAAGTTATCACGGAGTCGGATTGGGACACTGGTTATTGCGTCCATTTTCAGGTGACTAATACAAGTAACACTGACACCAAGAAATGGCAATTGAAATTCCAGTTGCCGCAGGAGCAAATAGCTAGGAGCTGGAATTTAAACTATGTTATCCAGGGTTCAGATTACGTGGTAACTCCACCTGACTGGGCACAAGTCATCCCGGCATATCAAACATCACCAGCATCGATAGGTTTTTGTGCCGATAAAGTAGGGTCTGAGTACAAACCGAAGCAAGTTTCAGCTACTATCTTGTAATCGCGCTGAAACTGATGACGGCACTGATTTGTTAAGATGTGGTAAAGGCGAACCACGCACAGTCAGTAAATAAATCTTCCGTGTAGGGTGCGCTATAGCTTTGCTAACGCACCAAATTAATCAATCATGGTGCGTTAGTTACATATTTTGTGGGGTGAGCATCGTTGGCAGCCCTGAAGATGGACGGGCGTTTAGAACCACATCCGATCAGGGAAAGGCTGTACCTCATGGAAACGAAAATTTCTCTAAGTAGGTCGAAAAAATAAATTATCATTGGTTCGTAGCTGCGCGCAAATACGAGCCTTTGTCCTATGTTTTACAAAACTTTACATAGTTGGTATTATTCTCGCAGACCTACTTACTTAAGCGATCGCCATCAGTTAAAACTCCAACTTCACACCCCGAATAGAATAATCCAACAACTCCATCGGATGCATGATAGAAATTTGCTTACCCTGCGATCGCAAATGCTTGCTAATTTGCAAAGTACAACCAGGATTAGCAGAAGCAATTAAATCAGCACCAGTATTGAGCAAATTCTGTACTTTTTGCTGACCCAACTCCTCCGCAACTTCGGGTTGCAGCATATTGTAAACCCCAGCACTACCACAACATAAAGCTGCATCTATTGGTTCCCGCAACTTCACCCCGGGAATTTGCCGTAATATCTGACGCGGTTGCACACTAATCTTTTGCCCATGCAATAAATGACAAGCATCTTGATAAACCAAAGTCAACGGTTGATCGGCAAGGGGCGACAGTTTCGCTGTTAAACCAACAGTTGCCAAAAACTCTTGCACATCTCTAACCTTCGCCGCAAATTCCTTTGCTTTTTCCCGATATTCCGGGTCATCTTCTAAAATATGACCGTATTCCTTCAAAGTATGACCGCAGCCAGCAGCATTGATAATCACCACATCTACATTAGTATCTGCAAAACTATCAATCATCTGCCTTGCTAAAGCCGAGGCTTGTTCTGTTTGTCCTTGATGTTCAGGAAGCGCCGCACAACACCCTTGACTTTTAGGAATTACAACCTCACAACCATTTGCCGTTAAAACCCGCACCGTCGCTTCATTGACAGGTGAGAAAAACAGCCGTTGCACACATCCCAAAATCATCCCAACTCGGTAGCGTTTCTTACCCTGCGCCGGAATGACATCTGGCAAATCAGCTTGAAATGATTTCAAAGTGATATTTGGCAGAATAGACTCCATCGCAGCCAAGCGGGGAGATATCAGCTTCAGCAATCCAGTCCCACGCACCAGTTTGTGCAAACCCAACTTTTGATAAACCCACAACGGCACCAGAAAAACTCGTAAACGGTTGGGATAAGGAAACAGAGAAAATATCAACAGCCGCAACAGCCGATCCGACAAACTACGCGGATAATTCCTTTCAACCTGATGACGAGTCGCTCTAATCAACTTGTCATACTGTACACCAGAAGGACAAGTCGTCACACAAGCAAGACAACCCAAACAAGAATCAAAATGTTGTACTGTTGCTGTATTCAGCGCAATCTCACCCTCATTAATCGCATCCATCAAATAAATACGCCCTCGGGGAGAATCCATTTCCTTGCCAATCACCCGATAACTAGGACAATTCGACAGACAAAACCCACAGTGAACACAAGTATCAATCAACTTCGGTTCAGGCGGATGACTCCCATCAAACCCAGTCAAATCACTCAAAGAAGCTGGTTTATTTCCAGTATTTTCTGAAACTTGCATAATTATTTTTTATTCTCTTCTCTTTATCTTCTCTTGGCGTTCTTGGCACGGCAGTCGCCTACGGAGGGAAACCCTCCTGCAGCGCTGCCTCTTCTTGGCGGTTCGTTTCCTAAATCCCGCCCACAAAGCGACCCGGACTTAAAATATTTCCCGCATCAAACTGTGCTTTGATCCGACGCATCAACGGCAAAGCATTGCCAGTGTAGCCCCAAACATCCAGTTGTTGCTTAACCTTTACTGGTGCTTTCAAAATGCTCAAAAATCCCCCACCAGAAACCAAGTCATTTCGCATCGGCAAAACCTGGTCAAGACTATCGAACTGCAACACACCTAAACCACTAGCAATGTGAATCAAACCCATGGACACTTGAGTCAAAACCTCAACAGCAGCAGTAGGTAACACTCCTATTTTGCAGGTAATTGCGGACTCAGTGCTAGAAGAATGTATTTGCTCTCCCAATCTGTACCATAAATCACCTTCATCAACTGCTGAATAAATCGTCCCATCCAAACCGAGTTGCTGTCCTACTTCCAAAAGTCGGTTTGACTGTTCTTTGACACTCTCGGCAATACTTTGGAAGCGAGCAATTAATCCCAGTCCTTTACCCAACCCCAAGCTAGACACCAGTTGAGTTGATAGCAAATCAGCTTGGGTTGGTGTTAACGCCGAACCTCTGAGGGTATCAGCAGCTTGGGATACAGCTTTTGCCTCACCAGTAAGCACAACCGTCCCCGATATCTCTGGCATTGGATAAACGCGAAACGTCGCTTGACTTATCACCCCTAATGTGCCATAAGAGCCAGTAAACAACTTCATCAAGTCGTACCCGGCAACATTTTTCACTACTCGCCCCCCAGCCTTGGCGATTTGTCCATCAGCACGCACAAAGGTAATGCCTAGTAATTGGTCACGTACACTACCATAACGTTGCCGTAGTGAACCTGTATCACCAGTAGCGACAATACCACCGATGGTTGCCGATCGCAGTGCAGTCGGGTCAAGGGCGAGAAATTGTCTGCTATGCGCCAATATTGGTTGAAGATCGCAGAACTTCATCCCAGCTTCTACGGTGACAGTCAAATCACCCACAGCATGTTCAACCAGTTGATTGATGCGTTCTGTACTCACTACAACATCAACATTTTTAGCTAAGCCACCCCAGTTGAGTTTACTACCACTACCGCAGGGTAAGACGCGCCACTTGTGATGGTGAGCTTGGGTGATGACTGCGGCTAGTTGTTCAGTAGTTTGGGGATAAACGATGCAACTAGGAGGTTTTTGGGGAACAATCGCCTGTAATATAGCTTTTTGTAAATTGAGTGGTATATTTTCCCAAAGGCAGATAACATTTTCTTCGCCAACGATAGATGCAAGACAAGAAGCGATCGCTTTCATCAGTTTATTTTTTACTCCCTACATCTACTCTACTAGCTTTCATGCTAAAGGTAGAGGCTAAGGGTAGAGACAAAGAAAACTCCCTTTTACCCTGACCCCCGATTAAGTATTAACCACGAGGCGATCGCATCATTTTTCACTTAACCTAGCAACAGGAAACAGTCATTTCCCAATTTCTTACTCTTGACAATTAGCAATTAACAATAAATGATTTAGGCTTTAATATAATAAAAATGATACTGAACTACAAGATCTACGTATCCTTGATATGCTTTTGATAAATCATCCCATACAAAACTCAATTATGACTGTAGATGCCGATACTTTATTAGTAGAAGTCATCGTTGATATCGGGCAGTTAGAAAATGAAAATCTTCGAGTTTCAGCCAGTAGTAAGCTGCCTATTGATTGCGTATTTGTCATGGATAATTCGCGGTTAATGGGCATACTGACGCTTACAGATGTAGTGCGGTTAATTACTTCTGGGATGAATTTGGTAGGAGTAAAAATTGGGGAGGTAATCAGGGAGCCTGTTATTACTGCCTCGCCAAATTCTGATGTTAATACAACATGCAAGTACATGATTCAGCATGGCGTACATCATCTCGCAATTGTGGATGATGAGAAGCAAATGTTAGGGATTTTGACGCCAGAGAGTATTGCTGCAGGATTGCAAGCAGAACTCTTAAACACAAAAGAGCAGTTACAACAAGAAATTGCCGAACGCTGCTCATTAGAAATAGCATTAAAGACGGCTAATTATGAGTTAGAAAAGCAGAATTCACGAACAGAGGAATTGGTAAAAACTAATAAACTTTTGCAACGAGGAATATGCGATCGCATTGCCACAGAAGGGCAACTCTTGCAAACAACTTCTGAGTTGCAAGAACTTTTTCAAGCATTTCCAGATATATACTTTCGACTTAAGAGTGATGGCAGAATTCTCAGTTATCACGCTAGAGAAACATCCGATTTGTACTTGCCACCAGAAAAATTATTGGGCAAAGCAATGCAAGACATTCTGCCACCTGATGCCGCCAAGCAATTCCAACAAGCCATTTTTCAGGTAAACAAGACAAACTCTTTAGTAGCGATTGAATACTCGTTACCCTTAACAGCAAGGGAAAAAAGTTTTGAAGCCCGACTATTACCTTCTATTGCTAACCAAATTATCGTCATTATTCGTGAAATTACCGAACGCAAGCAGGCACAATTAGCATTGCAAAGAGCTAAAGATGAACTTGAAATTCGAGTTGAGAAACGGACTTGTGAATTAAAGAATACTAACGATCGCTTGCGGCAAGAAATTGTTGAACGCAAGCGGGTAGAGCAAGCATTACGAGTTAGTGAAGATCGATATATACGAGCCATTAATGCCGGAAAAGTGGGGATATGGGAATGGAACATTCAAACGAACGAAATTTATATAGATCCTAATTTGAAAGCTATGCTTGGCTATACTCAAGACGAAATTTCCCGACACTTTAATGATTGGCTGCTGTTTATCCATCCCGATGATATTGAATTAGTACGCGCTGAATTTAATGCTTATGTAGAAGGTCTGATTCCCAAATATGAAATTGAACATCGTATGCTCCACAAAAATGGTAGTTACATGTGGTTTCTCGCTCGTGGAACTCTTCAGTATGTCAATGACAAGCCCTGTTTTCTAGCTGGTTCAAATACTGACATTACCGTTCATAAGCAAGTAGAAGCCAAGCTAAAAGAATCTTTGAAAGAAAAAGAGGTACTACTACAAGAAATCCATCATCGTGTTAAAAATAATTTGCAAGTCATTTCTAGTTTGCTACGTTTGCAAGCCGGATATATCAAAAATGAACAAGCTCTTGATATTTTCCAGGATAGCCAAAATCGTGTCAAAGCTATGGCACTGATCCATGACAACTTATATCAATCTAACGACTTGTCGAGAATTGAATTTTCTGATTACATTTGCAACTTAACAAATAACTTAATGCGTTGTTATGGAGTTAATCGTCATATTCAAATCAAGTTGAATATTGATAAAGTTTTCTTGAGAATAGATACTGCCATTCCCTGCGGTTTAATTATCAATGAACTTATTTCAAATTCAATTAAATACGCTTTTATTAATAGTGAGTCCGGAGAAATTTCTGTGAGTTTTTTATTGATAGACAAAGGTAAATATTCATTAACTGTTAGTGATAATGGTGTAGGAATTCCAGAAGATATATTTTACAAGAATCAATCACTTGGTTTAGAGTTAGTCTGGAAATTAGTAGAACAATTAGAAGGAACAATCACATTTAATAACAATTCTGGTGTATCATTTAATATTACATTTTTAGAACAAAATTAAAGAATAAAAAGAAAATGAAAGAAAAAATTTTGGTTGTTGAAGACGAAAGAATTATTGCTTGCGACATTAAATATTGTCTCGAAAAGTCAGGATATACTGTTCCTGCTATTGTCGCATATGGACAACAAGCAATTGAAAAAGCAGCAGAATTACAGCCAGATTTAGTTTTGATGGATGTGATGCTAAAAGGTAATATGAATGGCATAGAAGCTGCTGAACAAATTATTAATCTTTTCAATATTCCTGTGATCTATCTGACTGCATATTCAGACGAAATCACTCTTAAAAAAGCCAAAACTACACAACCATTTGGTTATATACTTAAGCCTTTTGAAGAAATACAATTAATTACCACTATTGAAATTGCCCTAAACAAATCTCAAACAGAAGTAGCCATGCGCCTCGCCTTAGAAAAAGAAAAACAAATGAGAGATATGAAGTCGCACTTTGTCTCGATGGTTAGTCACGAATTTCGTAATCCATTATGTACTATTTTAACTTCTACTGAATTACTGGCGCATCACAGTCAGCGATTAAACGAAGCCAAAAAAAGCGAATATATCGATCACATTCAAAATGCTGTCAAACAGATGACTCAGTTAATGAGTGATGTTTTGGTGATTGGTAAAGCAGAAGTCGGTCAAGTTAGTTTTAATCCAGCACCATTGGACGTAGAGAATTTCTGCAAAGATTTAGTAGCAGAAATTCAATTTAGTGTTAGTGAGGAATACAAAATTATCTTCGCAATGCAAGGACGCTGTATTAAACGAGAAGATGATAGCGTCCTTCAAGATTCCCAACCGCTGACTACAAAAACGCGACTACTTTACCTAGATGAAAAACTGCTGCACCACATCCTCTCTAATTTACTAGCAAATGCTATTAAATATTCTCACCCTGGTGGTATAGTACGTTTTGATCTTTTTTGTCTTCAAGAAGAAGCCATTTTCCGTATCCAAGATGAGGGTATTGGTATTCCAGAATCCGATCAAGAAAACTTATTTAATTCTTTCCAGAGAGGCAGTAATGTTGGCAACATACCGGGACATGGTTTGGGACTTGCAATTGTTAAACAATACGTGGAGTTACATGGTGGGGAAATTACCTTTGTCAGTAAAGTTGGCGTGGGGACGACGTTTATTGTTAGTTTGCCTTTTAGTTGATTGTTAATTGTTAATTGTTAATTGCAATCAACAATCAACAATCAACAATCAACAATCAACAATCAACAACTAACTCACCTTCACCGCCTGTCTGTTTTGCTCTGGGGTGTAATAATCGTTTTGTAATAATTCTTTACCTGTAATTAATCTGGCGCGGCGATTCCGGGTGAAATAGTTCCAGCCCCACTGAATCATTACCAACAGCTTGTTGTCAAACTCAATTAAGAAGTAGATGTGAATCAATAGCCAAAACAGCCACGCTAAGAAACCTGTAAACTTGATGAAACCTAAGTCAACAACGGCAGAGTTTTGCCCAATCACCGCTAGGCTACCTCGATCGGCGTAATGAAAAGGTCTGAAAGTAAGATCACCGCCAAGCTGCTGTTTAATCAGTGAGGCAACATATTCTCCTTGCTGCATCGCCACAGGTGCAACACCGGGTAGGGGTTTACCGTTTTGATGGGCAAAATGCGCTAAGTCGCCAATTACAAAAATATTCGGATATCCTTTGACACTCAAGTCGGGTTCGACCATAACTCGTCCGGCGCGATCGCATTCAGCACCTGTGCGTTCTGCTAGCACTTTTCCCAAAGGCGAAGCTTTGACACCCGCTGCCCATAATACCGTTTTGGCGGCAATCTGTGTCACTTCATCGCCTTGCTTGATGGTGACAATATCATCTTCAATATTCGTTACCAGCGTTTTTGTCTTGACAGTGACACCTAAACGTGTTAGTGAGGCGTCTGCTTTTTTTGATAACTCCGGAGCAAATGGTGGTAGAGCACGATCCAATCCTTCTAGAAGCAAAACTCGCGTTTCTTTGGTATCGATGCTGCGAAAATCTTCTTTGAGGGTGTGGTAGGCTAGTTCGGCGATCGCGCCCGCTAATTCTACACCAGTAGGACCGGCACCAACAATCACAAAAGTTAACCAACTGGAGCGTTTTTCTGGATCGGTTTCTTTTTCTGCGGCTTCAAAAGCTAAAAAGATACGGTGACGCATCTCAATGGCATCTTCGATAGTTTTTAAACCAGGAGCAAATTCTTCCCAGTTGTCCTTGCCAAAATAGGAATGCTTTGCTCCCGTGGCAACGATTAAAGTATCATACGGTATTTCTTCTCCACCCATGAAGACGAGTTGCGCTTTTGGATCAATATCATTCACAGATCCTAGCAGCACTTTCGTACTCTTACTTCTACTAAGTACAGAACGCAGTGGAGACGAGATATCAGCAGGGGATAAAGCACCTGTGGCGACTTGGTACAGCAGTGGTTGAAATAGGTGAAAGTTGCGTTTATCAATTAAGGTAACTTTTACACCAGTATACGCGAGTGCTTTTGCACAATAAAGTCCACCAAATCCCCCACCTACAATGACTACATGATGGGGTGGTTGATTCTCAATTGCGTTAACCATAAGATTTATTTCCTTATGTTGATATTACTGTTACTATTCTTAACAAACTTGTATCAAAATTGTAAGCGTTGTTCTGCTTATTGTTAACATATTAAGATTTGTAAAGGTAGTACAAAATACAAAAAATCTACCTTAAGTTACATTTAAGTACAATACTTAGGTAGCAGTGAAGGGATTTTAACGAACCGCAGAGGCGCTTTGAACGCAGAGAAAAAAGAGGTTAAGAGTTTAGGACTTACGCATTGACAGAAATAGTAAAGGTAGTAGTCCGGATTTTCCAGCAATTCGTAGACCGCAGTATGACCCTTCGGGTGACGCTACGAGCGTCGCTAACGCTGACGCCGGAGTACCGGCTAACGCAACGCTTACGCTAACGCCAGTCCCCTACGGCGGGAAACCCGCCTTCAGATCTGGACTCACCGTAGGGGCGCGGTTACCCCGCCCTTACAATGTGGTCAATTCTCTTTGAGGGCGAGCGCTCTATATTCTGAAACGACAGAATTCCGTCATGCACATGACGCTTAAGAGCGTATAGTACGTTAGTCCTAGAGTTGTTTGTGAGAATTACATAAGTGTAGAGACGCGAAATTTCGCGTCTCTACATAAGTTATCGGTATGTAGATTATCTTATCCGAACCGTATTGATTGATATTAGACCGCTTGACGTACAATCGTGTACTTAAAACTTAAAAGCACAGGTAGGCAATGTCCATCCTACTTGTCTACGTATCGCACGATAACTTGAAATGCCCCTATATTGTCTGAATACCACACAAGTGGAATTGATCGTGTAGGTATTCTGTGATCGTTGTCTTTGTTGGAGATCTGAGCATCAGAAGCTTTTTTTAAAGCATTATAGTAATCCTTACAACGCCCTGATGGCAATTTTTCTGATGGTGATAGAAATGCGTCATTTATGATAAATGTCAGCCACCCTTTACGATGCAAATCTAAAACTGTGTTGCTAGGGACAGGGATCAAATTTTTTGCTTTTAAATTGTTATTGTCCAAGACTTCAAATGGGTCAGCCGTTCCTGATCCCGGCTTTTCCATTACCTGTGCAAGCAGCAGTCCCCAGGTTGCTTTTTGTTGCGAAGTTCCTGGGAAAAGAAGGCAATCATTGAGGTCTGGACTATCAAAATCTTCTCCGTCTGGACCAGTCCAGTCCCGGCGAAAAGAGTTGTCTTGAGTTAAGTTTTGATGTGGGTTAAACTTTTTAATCTCGTTGTACTCTTTTGTTGTGGGCAGTTTCTCGGCAATGAGCGATTTGACCAGCCCTATAAAGTTATAAACTTCCCTTAATGCAAGATGAACGCGACCGTAAGGTTCCAAGCGTACTTTGTCATTCTCGTTGAGGTAGATTCCTGAGTTCTGAAACCCGGCGTTTGCCTCGACTGTTACGTGAGCACCAAGTGTTTGATAATTAGGATTGAGGGAGAGCCGACCAACCTCAGTAGGTTGAGAATTAGGAGCGGGATGAACCTGACCAATCTTAATAGAACCCAGGTAGATCTGATCACCCTTAACTTGAACTTGCAGACCAACATAGCAAAAGCCAATGATGAGTGTCATTGCTAAAACTACAAGTGCAATTAGCAAAGCACTCGTAACTTTGGCAACAAGACGAATCCATCCATTATTGCTGAGATCGACAAGAAACTGGGGGAGGTATTCCTGTTGCTTTGGCATCGTTTGAGATCCTGAGTCTATTAAGAAACCAACATTTCGCTAAGCATGAGGACGTATAGATAGATGCCTAGTTTCTTTCACCCTGAAGGTACGCAGTTTACTGAAAGCAATCCGCCATGCGCAATCGCAGTCTTGAAGCACTAACGACATAGCTCACTAGCAGCAGGCAACCCTGAAACTTCATTCTATAGCAATCCTATTTGAGTTATAAAAATTAAAAGTGCAAGAAACCGGGTTTCTGAGGCTTCACGAATCATTTAGGATCGCTATAGTAAATTAAGGTTACCAGGAAAAAAGTTTCTTTCTATCTGCTGGCGCCAAATTCACGGCTTATTCTCTCCGCAACTTAGCTACCAATTGCTCCCAAGCTGACTTAATGTTGAAGCCGCTTCCCAACTCCAACTCACCTTCGTACTCCACAAGCATCGGCACAATGGGTAGAGTAAGTTTTAATTTATGTCTTGCATCTAGTTCGGGGGCTTTAATAATTTCAGCAGCCACTGCCTGACTGGGAGGCAGAGAAGGAATTCGCTCTTTTAACACTGCCAACATCTGCTGCATCTCTGATTCCGATATCTGGTTGTTTTCTAGTGCATCTAGCAACTTTTGTGTCAAAAGTAATTGCTTTTGATTTAGCTCCTGAGTAATAGAGTTAACTTTAGCTCTTTCTAAAGCATCGTAGCGGTCTAACAGAGCTTTACGCATTTGATTTAAGTTGCTGAAAATAACCCATTGTCCTTTCACTAACATATTTGCTTTGCTATTCAATTGCTGCAATTCACTTTCTATATTCTGCATCTGATCAGATTCATTCTGGATTTGAGCAGATGGTTGATTTGCCAATCCCTGTTGCAATTGAGCTTTCAGTTCAGCTAATTCTTTTTCGTAAGATGTGATGGCATTTTTTTGTCGAGGAATTTCCATTTTAGTAATCTTTTCTATATTGCGAGGGTCCGTAGCATAGCTCAATTGCTGCTCGTATTGCTTGAGGAGATCAGTTTCTCTTGCAACGTTATCTTCCAAATCTCTCAGCCGCTGGGAAAAGCTTGAATATTCCACTGGTGATTCCTACTTTCTAGAAAATGAAAAAGTTAAATTAATTTAAGATAAATCAGTATGACAACAGCAACTACTTTTCGCTTGCCTTTCACTTTAGCCTGACAATGCTACCATTCTTTAGTTAGCTTGCCGCCCATATCTCAACGCTTTTCACAGCATCCAATAGACCTACATATATATTATTTGCACTTTAAGGAAATCATCGCAGAATCCTGACATTTAAACTGATTCAACTAAAAAATTTTAACAGGTTCATTACTTGACTTTAAACTTTCACAGTTTTCCAAGCATGTAATCCATTCCAGTCCTTCCAAGTAACTCGAAGTATGGGTGATGAAACTAAATAGAGCGATAAGAAATCCAATGAGCAATGCTAATATTGGAATAATAACGGGTTGGTGAAACTTACACAGAAAGATAAAAAGAATAAAGGAAATTGCAAGAGGTGGAATAAAACAACCTATTAATGTATTTTTTCTGTTAAAGAATTGTGGAGGTTTTGGAAAATGACCTTCAGGTATTGTCTTATAATTATCTAAGTGGACATGCCAGCCTTTATTGCTTTTCCAACCAACACGTTTGCCAAAACAGTTGTAATCCAAAACACCAAACATAAGGCAATCTTTATAAATTTCCTTTTGAGCGCTAAAGCCAAACTTTCTTTCACTAGACTGAATCCATAATTCATTTATGGTTAGGAGATCATCACAGGGAAGTCTCTTGATAGTTCTTGTGTCTAACTCCCGTAGATGCTCCTTCCCACTCTTACTTAAAATTAGATTTTGTGTCTCCGCATTTGCCTTTTTCCAATCCCCTTTTATTAATAGGTCATACAAATCATGAAACTCCTCCTTTAATTGACCTTTCAGTAGTAACATATTCGCTTTGCTATTCAAATGCTGCAATTCACTCTCTACATGCTGCATCTGAGCAGATTCATCCAGGATTTGAGCAGGTGGTTGATTTGGCAATCTCCGTTGCAGTTGGGCTTTCAGTTCAGCTAATTCTTTTTCGTAAGATGTGATGGCTTTTTTTTGTCGAGGAATTTCAATTTTAGTAATTTTTTCTAGATCGCGAGGGTCGTTAGCATAGGTCGATAGCTGCTCGTATTGCCTGAGGAGGTTAGTTTCTCTAGCAATGTTATCTTCCAAATCTCTCAGTCGCTGGGAAAAGCTTGAATATTCCACTGGTGATTTCTACTTTCTAGAAAGTGAAAAAGTTAAATTAATTTTAGATAAATCAGTATGACAACAGCAACTACTTTTCACTTGTCTTTCACTTCATGCGATCGCCCCACCCATAACCTTGTTGATTCAACGACAATCGGATATCACACACAATCTCGTCATGTTGGGTAACGCTTATGCGCTCTACTCAACCTAGAATTATTCTTAACTTGGCATAATAAGCAACTTCTATACCTTGACGATCTTGGCTGATCTTCTCCTCGTGCATTCCTAGCTTTTCCATGACTCGAATAGATCTCTTATTTGCTGGCTGTGCGATCGCCGCAATTCTAAGTAAATTCAAGTTATCAAAACCGTACGGCATAACAACCCTAGCTGCTTCTATTGCCAGACCCTTTCTCCAATATTGAGGATGTAGCCACCAACCAATCTCTATCTCACCTGGTTCATTTAGGTGTTGCAGTTTGGCTAGTTTCCAAGTACTAGGCGTGCAGTTCCATTGAGAACCAGAGTCTGATAATTCTGTATTTGTCCGAACAGTGGAATAACAAGCTTGTTCCCTACGGTTTTCTGTGTAGTCACAATCGCCTCTGTTTGAATGGAGGCTTCTCCACCCAGTGGTAGTAGGTTGACAATTGGTAAGAGCAAGCTTAGCTTAACTAGATTCCCGATAAAATCAGAGTTTGGTCTACTGATAATTACTGTGATTACTGTACCGAAGTCTGTTGTTAATGTCTGAATTTCCTCTCCACTGAAACTGAGGCTAATGTCTTGACTTTTGTAATCAAGCTGCGGAACTCCACTATTTACTGAATAAGTGATCTGAGTATCTTCGCCTTGAAGTTCAAACTCATTTGGCTGTTTCACCACGATTGCTTCTGCTTTGCTTCCGTCCTTTGTCATCAAAAAAGTGAAGAATGAGGTCGTGGTTAACCCAATCAGAATGGTAAGAGTGCTTTTTAGAATTTGACGCCGGGAAAAACCCTTAGACACATCTTTTAAGTTAGGTTTCATAGCTGATAAATCTTAGAAGCTCATGAATTTTTATCTACAATCATCCCAGTAAATTACCCTTTTTTTTCATAAAGATTTATTTTTTGTGTTAATTTTTATATCAATACTAAACAAATTATACCTGTATGGGCTTAAGTGATTACTCGGTTGTCTTGTATCGCACGATAACTTGAAACGCTCCTATGTTGAGGAGTAAAAAATGCCTAGCCAGACAGCCTATAACGAAATTACAACGCTTCAAACTCTTGAACACTTATCCCAGTTTGTCGTAGAATACTAGCAAGCGTTCCAATAGTGATTTCCCTGTGACGAGGAACTATTGTGGTAAGCGTTCCTTCATCCGAAGATTTAGCAAACTTTATGTGACTACCTTTTTGGCTAACTTCCTCAAAGCCAGCCGCCTCCAATTTACGTTTAACCTCACGGTAAGGTAATGGTTTAAGCGGCATCGACTTCTACTTCAAGTGTTTTGATATGGGGAGTAATAGTCGCTACTGGTGGTTCAAAATGCAATGATAAAGCTTCAGCGAGATTAGCCAACGCCTCGGCTTCTGTCTCCCCTTGGCTGGCGATATCAACCTCTAAGCATTGTGCTACAAACCAAATACCTTCCTGCCATACACTTGCAGTAAAAGTTCGTTTCATTACTTTTTTGTTTCCGTCATCGTCTTTGATCTTAATTGTGTCACAGCGTAGTACACATTTGAACTACACCGCTAGCATCATAAAGATTTATTTTAATATGTTAAGCTTTATGTTAAAAATAAACATAATTTTATCAATAAACAAAGCCCACGCAGGTGGGCTTTTCGGCATTATCTAGTTAGGTATTTTACAATCCTAATTTTTCTAACACTGGTCGCGTGGAAACAATATGTCGGTCTAAACCGAGTACTTTTGGGCTAACCCCAACTGCCAAAGCAATCAACTGGGGTAAATGCAGCACTGGTAAATTTAGTTTCCGCCCAATGACCTTTTCTACCTCTGGTTGACGAGAATCTAAGTTAAGGTGGCATAGAGGACAAGGCGTAACAATACAATCAGCACCAGTCTCCAAGGCTTCTTGAATGTGCATCCCCGCCATTTTAAAAGATTGGGTAGTGGCGTAGCTAGAAAGAGGCCAACCGCAACATTGTGTGCGACCTCTATAATAAATTGGCGTTGCTCCTAGTGTGCGAAACACATTTTCCATTGCCTCTGGTCGTTCGGGATCGTCATAGGGCATAGACTTCTGGGCACGTAGGAGATAGCAGCCATAAAAGGCCGCACATTTTAGTCCAGTTAACTTGCGAGTGACACGTTTTTGAATTTCCTCTAAACCGTAATCTGTCACTAAAGCATAAAGGAGATGTTTGACGGACGTACTGCCGCGATAAGGTAAGCAGCCTTCTTTTTGCAGTAAGCCATTAACTCGCTCAATATAAGCTGGGTCTGTCTTCTGGCATTCTTTCAGCCGCTCATCGACATGACCAATAACACCTTGACAAGTACTACAATGGGTAATTAATGGCAAATTTAATTCTTCTGCTAAAGCAATATTCCGGGCATTGACCGCATCTTCCAAAAGTTGGGAATCTTCTTTAAATGTACCAGAACCGCAGCAAGCAGCTTTTTTCAGTTCAATCAGTTCAATGCCCAATGCCTGGGTAAGGGCAATAGTTGAGGAGTGCAGTTCTCGGCAAGCCCCTTGGGCAACACAACCAGGGAAGTAAGCGTATTTCAAAGTATGGGGTAGCATAGGAATTGGTTAATTAGGGGCAGTCTATTTTGCGAAAATAACTGTAATAACTGTTTTATCATCGCAAGTTTTCTGTTGGTTGCAAGGGTATTGATTCTGAAAATGGACATCCTTAAAAAAATCATGTCAGGAAGAATTGCAAAACAGAACCATTGATAAGGTGTAAGCGATCGCGCTTTGCGAGTAAGATGTATATGCTCAAAATCACATAACCCATAAAGAGCGGACTATAGCAACGGGCTGAGGAATTTTATCATATGAGCCAATCGGAAACTTTTGACAAGGTCAAAAAAATCGTCGTCGAGCAACTAAGTGTTGACGCCGACACCGTCACACCACAATCCAATTTTGCCAACGATTTAGGGGCGGATTCCCTAGACACCGTTGAACTAGTCATGGCTTTGGAAGAAGAGTTTGATATAGAAATTCCCGATGAAGCCGCTGAGAAGATCACAACGGTTCAAGAGGCAGTAAATTACATCAACAGCAAAGTTGTTGCATCTGCTTAAAAGGGGAGTGGGGAATGGGAAGTGGGGAGTGGGGAATCGGGAGTGGTTAGTTGTTCTACTAACCACTAACCACTAACCACTAACAATCCCTACTCCCTACTCCCTACTCCCCACTCCCTATTTCTTTCTGCTTGCATCTTGCATCTTAATTATCGTCATGACAGATTTTAAACGTAAACGCGTTGTTATAACTGGTGTTGGCGCGATTACACCGATTGGTAATACACCAGTCCAATATTGGGAAGGGTTGGTAAGCGGACGCAATGGTATTGGCGAAATAACCTTGTTTGACGCTCATCGTCATGCTTGCCGGATCGCTGGTGAGGTGAAAAACTTCGATCCTCATGATTACATGGATCGCAAAGAAGCCAAGCGCATGGATCGGTTTGCCCAATTCGGCGTGGCGGCAGCAATTCAGGCACAAGCGGACGCCCAGTTCGTTATTAATGACCTGAATGCAGAACAAGTGGGGGTCATAATTGGTTCCGGTATTGGTGGTCTGAAGGTGCTAGAAGACCAGCAAACAATCTACCTGAACCGTGGTCCCGATCGCTGTAGTCCCTTCATGATCCCGATGATGATTGCCAATATGGCAGCTGGGTTAACGGCAATTCACACTGGTGCCAAAGGACCAAATTCCTGCACGGTGACGGCTTGCGCCGCCGGCTCAAATGCCATAGGAGATGCTTTTCGCCTGATTCAAGGGGGATACGCCCAGGCAATGATTTGTGGGGGTACTGAGGCAGCAGTTACACCGTTGGCAATAGCTGGATTTGCCTCAGCTAGGACACTTTCGACTCGCAATGATGACCCGGCTCATGCTAGCCGTCCATTTGACAGCGATCGCGACGGATTTGTCTTGGGTGAAGGTGCAGGCATTTTAATCCTAGAAGAACTGCAACACGCCCTCAGTCGCCAAGCCAGAATTTATGCGGAAATTGTCGGCTACGGCATGACCTGTGACGCATATCATATGACTTCCCCAGTGCCTGGTGGGGAAGGAGCGGCAAGAGCCATACAACTGGCACTGAAGGACGCAGGACTAAACCCAGAACAGATAAACTACATCAATGCCCACGGTACTAGCACCTCGCTTAACGATTCAACGGAAACCGCAGCGATGAAAAAAGCGTTGGGCAACCACGCCTATAAAGTCGCAATTAGTTCTACCAAATCAATGACAGGTCATCTGTTGGGTGGTTCTGGAGGTATTGAAGCGGTAGCAACAGTACTGGCGATCGCCAATAACCGGATTCCACCGACAATCAATTTAGAAAATCCCGATCCACAATGTGACCTAGATTACGTTCCCAACTCTAGCCGCGATTTAGATATCGAGGTGGCACTGTCTAATTCTTTTGGTTTTGGCGGACATAATGTCACGCTAGCCTTTAAAAAGTACGTCTAAAGTTAGAGATGTTGGCATGGGGAATGGGGAATGGTTAGTGGTTAGTGGTTAGTTGTTAGTGGTTAGTTGTTAGTGGTTAGTGGTTAGTTGTATTTTTGACAACTAACAACCAACAACCAACAACTAACAACCAACAACCAACAATTCCCTGTCCTTCAGTCAAAATTTCAAAGGTAATGCATAATTTAGTCCCTTTGGCAACCGATGTTTGGGGGAATCCTTTATAAAATAAATCCAAAATCTCAGTCCAAAAATCCCAAATTGTGCGGGTTGTCCGTAAACAAGCACCAATGGGATGATGAGAATACTACTTTGGGGAAATTAAAAAAAATCACCCCAAAAGTCAAGAGAAGCTCAAAGAGTGCTAACCCGTCGTAAAGAACAAGAGATTATGGCTGTTGCAACCCAAACCCTTGAAGAACTTTGTATCAACTCAATCCGCTTTTTGGCAATTGATGCAGTAGAAAAGGCAAAGTCTGGACACCCAGGGCTGCCAATGGGCGCTGCGCCGATGGCATTTGTACTGTGGGATAGCTTTATGCGGTTTAACCCCAAAAACCCCAAGTGGTTCAATCGCGATCGCTTCGTCCTTTCCGCTGGGCACGGCTGTATGTTGCAGTATGCCCTACTCCACTTGACTGGTTACGACAGTGTCACCATTGAGGACATCAAGCAGTTCCGCCAGTGGGGTTCTAAAACCCCCGGTCACCCAGAAAACTTTGAAACACTTGGGGTGGAAGTAACCACCGGACCTTTGGGGCAAGGAATCGCCAATGGGGTCGGTTTAGCGATGGCAGAAGCGCACGTTGCCGCAAAGTTCAACAAACCAGATGCCAAGATTGTTGACCACTACACTTACGTGATTTTAGGTGATGGTTGTAACATGGAAGGCGTTTCTGGAGAAGCCTGTTCCTTGGCAGGACACTTAGGATTAGGCAAGCTGATCGCTTTGTACGACGACAACCACATCTCCATTGATGGTTCAACTGATATTTCCTTCACAGAAGATGTATCTAAGCGGTTTGAAGCCTACGGTTGGCACGTCCAGCACGTTCAAGACGGCAACAAGGATCTAGAGGCAATTCACAAGGCGATCGAAGCAGCAAAAGCCGTCACCGATAAACCGAGTTTCATCAAGGTGACAACAATTATCGGCTACGGTTCCCCCAACAAGCAAAACTCTGCTGGTGTCCACGGATCTGCTCTTGGTGGTGATGAAGTTAAACTCACCCGTGAAAACTTAGGTTGGGAATATGAGCCTTTTGTAGTACCAGAAGACGCCCTCAACCGCTTCCGCAAAGCTGTTGAGCGCGGCGCCAACCTTGAAGAAGAATGGAACAAAGCATTTGCTGACTACAAAGCCAAGTACTCTCAAGAAGCTGCTGAGTTTGAGCGGATGGTGGCTGGTAAACTTCCAGAAGGATGGGATAAAGCTCTGCCCATCTACAAACCCGAAGACAAGGCGCTAGCCACTCGCAAAACTTCCGAAATGACCCTGAATGCTCTAGGTCCGGTTTTACCAGAGTTGATTGGTGGTTCTGCCGACCTCACCCACTCCAACCTCACCGAACTCAAGGGCGCAGGTGACTTCCAGAAAGGACAATATCAAAACCGCAACCTCCGCTTTGGTGTGCGCGAGCATGGTATGGGCGCTATTTGTAACGGTATTGCCCTGCACGGTTCTGGGCTGATTCCCTACTGCGCAACCTTTTTGGTATTTGCCGACTACATGCGGGCAGCAATTCGCCTTTCAGCATTGTCGCAAGCGGGAGTCATTTACGTCATGACTCACGACTCTATCGGTTTGGGTGAAGATGGTCCTACTCACCAACCAGTTGAAACCCTCGCTTCTTTGCGGGCAATTCCCGACCTCACAGTCATCCGTCCTGCCGATGGTAAAGAAACCTCTGGCGCTTACAAAGTGGCGATTGAAAAAGCCAATCAACATCGCCCCACTCTCATGGCATTCTGTCGGCAAAACTTGCCACAATTGCCAGGAACCAGCATTGAAGGTGTGGCTAAGGGTGGTTACATCGTCTCGGATAGCGACGGCACACCTGACATTATTCTTATTGGTACGGGTAGCGAATTGTACATGTGTACTGAAGCTGCTGACAAACTCCGCCCTGAAGGTAAGAAAGTTCGTGTCGTCTCTTTGCCTTCTTGGGAATTGTTCGATGCACAGCCAGCAGACTACCGCGAGTCTGTATTGCCTAAAGCTGTTACCAAGCGTTTAGCTGTGGAAGCTGCTTCTAGCTTCGGCTGGTGTCGTTACATCGGCAGCGAAGGTAAGATGATTAGCGTTGACCGCTTTGGTGTTTCTGCTCCTGGTGGCGTAGTCCTAGAAAAATTCGGCTACACCGTTGATAATGTAGTAGCTAAAGCTAAAGAATTGTTGGGTTAATTCGCAACAGAGTCTCTTTATTTTATTTGGGGTGGGCTGTATTGTCCGCCCTTTTTTTGTTTAACCTCCCGCTAAGACGAGGTTACGTCAATGACGCATCCTAAGAGGCGTTGCTAAGAGATAGTCTGGAATGGTCTATCTCCTCGACACGAATATATTAACGGCTATTTTGAATAAAAATGAAAAGATCAGCAATAAACGAAGTATGCAGGCAATATAGGGTTTGATTCTTGGACAATATAGAAATTATCGAGAAAGCCTGCGAAATTAATGTAGATTTAAAACGCAGGGGTTTACCGTCCAAATCTCTGGGATGGTAATTTATAACAATGATTTATCAATGATTAATTCAAATGCTTATTATTAGTTTAGGGACGAGTTTGGCGTTGCAGCAACGATCAACGTGACTCCCGGTGAAGTTTCACAACCATTTCTGTGCGAGTGGACACATTCAGCTTGCGGAAGATGCGCTTCAGCGCCTGCTTGACAGAATCAGGTTGAATCCAAAGTTCTGCACCAATTTCAACATTCGTCATGCCGCGTGTTACTAAATCGATAATTTGCTGTTCACGTGGAGTTAAGCAGCTTGCCAAGGGGGAATGAAATTGAATTGGGGTTGTTCTGAGTATTGCCAAGCAAGCTGAAAAATGGCAACAAATGGCACTCAGATCGAATAGATCCTCAGTCTGAAATCCAGCAGCGTCTCCCCCACGACCAAAGTGAACCGTACCAATCAGACGACCTTTGCCTACAATCGGACCAGCCATGAGGTGTGGGCGTTCGTCACGGGATTTGAAATACCGAGAAAACTCAGTCTGCGCCCACCCCCCCGGTCCAAGGACAAGCTGTTCATGAACGGGCGCGTGACGCTCTACCACATACCGCAGGAGCGGATCAACGGCTCGACCAGCTTCCTGATAGCGTCCCACAACAGACTCAGAAACTCCTTGCACATCAAAGCTCGTTAGGTTCGACTGGTCATCGAACAGACAAATTCCCCAAGATTGAACCTCAAAATAGGCTCCCACAGTATCCATGAAGCGCACCTGGAGTTGATGCTTATCCTTTGCAGTAGCTAATGCTTGAAAGACAGCGTGAAGCGAATTTACCATATCACCCTTAAAAGTGTCCCCAATTGGGGACTAGCCAGACTTTGGAGTTTCTTTTAGCGTAGCTTGTAATGGACAACCCAAGAATTGGGGTTGTACGGAGTGCCTAAATAAACAACTGTTTGCAATCTTAACTATGAATCAACAACTTAATCTCAATGAATACAAGCAACAGATTGCGGATTTGTACAGCCGGAGAAGCCAAACTTATGATGACGGCGATTGGCATCCTCGAATTGCTCATCGTCTGGTTGAACATGCTCACATTAGCCGAGGACAGCATGTGTTGGACATTGCAACTGGAACTGGCATAGCTGCGATTGAGGCTTCTCTGCTTGTGGGGTCAGAAGGTCGAGTCGTCGGAGTGGACATTTCAGATGGGATGCTTGATCTGGCAAGACGCAAGGCTGAGGCATTGGGTCTGAGTAATATTGAATTTCAACTTGCGGATGCCGAAGCCTTGGATTTTCCTGCCAACAGTTTCGATCGCGTGTTGTGTTCGTCTGCGCTCATTTGGATGGCTGACGTTCCCGCCGCGTTACGCCTTTGGCATCGATTACTCAAACCTGGTGGGTTGATTGGCTTTCATGCATTCGCCGACACCGCTTTTGTTGGAGGAGTTGTTGTGCAGAAAGTCGTTGAAAAATATGGCGTTTCACTCGCATTTAGCAAACCAACAGGCACAGTTGAGAAGTGTCATGACCTGCTGGCAAGCGCAGGCTTTGAGGCGATTGAAATTAAGCCTGAGCAGGACGGCAGCTATATCAGCCTGGAGCAGGCAAAGCGGATGTGGACCGGAAGTTCCCACCCTGCCCCAGGACAATTCCCAAATCCCATGAGCGCACTCTCATCCCAGCAATTAGAGCAAGCTCAGGCGGAATTTGATGCCGGATTAGAAGCATTAGTGACTGAGCAAGGTATTTGGAACGATATCACCATCTTTTTTACGTTTGGTCGCAAGCCAGAGGTTACAAGAATTGGGGATCAATCTTGTGATGGTAGTTTGATTTATTAGTGGGTGCGATCGCATTTCTACAGCGTTATCTGCTAAGTTGTATAATTACCTGAATTTTTGCTTGGTCATTATATAGACATGGAGTGAAAAACAATGTATGGGCACGACATTGTTCTCAAAACTCAAGAACTGCTGACTTTACAAACCGATTTACTAGCGCAAATTGAAACCATTGGAATTGTCGATCCAGTTTTTAGAACCAGATCAGCAGAACGAATAGACCAAAATCAAAAATGAGACAATCTTAAAAGTGTAGGAATGGTAGAATTAGTCCGAACTGTAAATCGCTTGGGGCGGTACGCTGAAGGTTATTTACCAGTGTTCAGAATCCAGCTACCGAGAGCTTATTTGTAGGACAATATTTTTAAGTTGCCTGTGGGGAGTTCTATTGTGAGTTCTCGAAGATTCATTATCCAGGGTGAGGGACTGCCTCAGTGGTCTACACCAATTAGCCACGCAGTTGTAGTGAATGATACATGTTACGTCAGTGGTCAAGTTTCAGTAGATGTTTCTGGGCAATATGTAGCCGGTTCTGTACGCGAGGAGGCTGAACGCTCCTTTGCAAACTTTTTTGCTGTCGTCAAAGCTGCTGGTTTTTCAAATGATGAAATAGTCTTCGTCGATATTGCATTTGTTGACCTTGCTGATGTTGGTGAGGTAAATGGATTATTTGCCGAACTGTTTCCAGAAGGCAAACGACCTGCTCGAACGATTTATCAAGCCGCAGCACTGCCATTTAGCAGCAAAATTAAAGTTATGGGTATTGCTGTGAAAGATGAATCAGGGGTATAACTCTTAGCTGCGAGGTTAACTCACATCTTGCACCTGGCGAATGGAATTCGCGGCTACACAGACAAAACCCGCCTAGCCTTCTCCCAAGGGGAGACGCTTCGCGAACGGCAACGGCAAAGCCGAACGCGGGTTTCAAACCCTTGATTTTCCGTGAGTCCGCGTAGGCGGACTTGGTTTGTATAGCCAAGCCAGCGCTGCAGGAGGGTTTCCCTCCGTAGGCGACTGGCGCGCGAATTCTATTCGTTAGGGGTTGGTGCAAGATCTGAGTTAAGAGAATTGGGAGTCAATCCTGTGATGGTAGTTTGATTAATTAATCACTCTTTTGTCAACTTTGTCCCGCAAATCTTACAAAATTGAGCATCTGTATCGTGGAAAGACCAACCGCAACCAACACAAACTGTTTCTACTTGATTTGCCGTTTTGACTAATCGCTTAATCAAATCACCAACTTGCCAAGGGATCAGCGCAATCCCTGTGAGGATCATCAATACTGTCAACAGGCGACCTAATTTAGAAATCGGCGTAACGTCACCAAATCCCACAGTTGTCATTGTGACAACAGAAAAGTAAAACGCATCTAAAAAAGTACTGAAAACTTTAGGGTTTACTGGATGCTCGACTTGATAAATTAAGCCTGAATATACAAAGATAATTGCAAATAAAGTAAATAATATACGTGCAAAAATTATCCCATCTTCGGTACTGATACTGCCGAAGAAAAATTTACTATTTATGAACCTGATTAACCGTAAAATTCTAAACCATCGCAGCAGTCGAATAAAGCTGATATCAACTGCTCCTAGAAAAAATGGCAAAATAGCCATGAGGTCGATAATCGAATAAAAACTCAGAATATACTGAATTTTGTTTTCTGTACTCCATAAACGGAGTAAATATTCCACAGCGAAGATGATTAATATTGCAGTATCTACGACATCTAGATTAAACCGGACAAAATCAGGAATGTTATAAGTTTCCGCTACGAAAATCACCGAAGACAGTAGAATAAGTCCAGCAATTGTTAAATTAATCGCTTTACCTATCGGTGTTTCCAGGTCTTTTAAATAAAATGCTGTTTGTTCCTTACTAAGTAGCATAGTCTCAAAATAATTCGGAATTTATAATTCGTAATTCGTAATTAAATCCGGTTTCAAACAAGGATTTAGACCCCGACTGAAACGCTCACCACGTTTGACGTCGGGAATTTAACCCAAAAATTACGAATTACGAATTACGAATTAGTAATTAGTTTTTCTCGTTACTAGGCTCTGCCTGGTAACCCTGCTCAAAAGAGGCTATGCCTCCTCTTAAAGTCGGAGGCATAGCCTCCCGGAATGCATTCCCACGCGATCGCTTGGTCACGAGAAAGGTGCCGTTATCATTTGTTCACTGATGACTGATTACTGGTCATCTAAATATGGCAAAAATGAATTAGCAAAAATCGCCGCTTGAGTGCGATCGCGCAAATTTATACGATTCAAAATATTTGTGACATGATTCTTCACTGTACCCTCAGAAATATAGAGTTTATGAGCAATTTCCCGGTTACTAGCACCAGAAGCAATTAATCGCAAAACCTCTTTTTCTCTAGGCGTAAGTTCTGCTAAACTTGGCGGTGGAGGTGGTAACTGACTTGGTGTCACATTCGGAAATTGAGTTAAAAGTTTTTTAACTATTCCCGGTCCTAGTTGAGTGTATCCTTTGTAGACAGCGCGAATTGCAACAGCTAACTCTTCTGAAGGTGTATCTTTAAGTAAATAACCCATTGCCCCATTCTGCAAAGCTGCTGTCACATATTCATCATCATCAAAAGTTGTTAGCACTAAAACTTTAATTCCAGTAAAATGCTTTTGAATTTCCCGCGTTGCTGCCACTCCATCCATGACAGGCATTCTGATATCCATCAACACCACATCAGGGCGCAATTCTGCCATCAATTTCATTGCACTTTCACCATTTTCCGCCTCTCCCACTATTTTTAAATCTTGTTCTAGTTCCAATAAAGCTTTTAATCCTTGACGAATTAAATTTTGGTCATCTACAAGCAAGACTTTAATCATATTAGTCGTTAATCAAGGACACACTGAAATGCTCAAGATTTTAAGTAAGTATAGATAAACTTATATTTGTTGCTAATTGCTAATTGCTAATTGCTAATTGCTAATTGATGGAGCTCATACTTTGTCTAAAAAAATAATAATAATTCAAGGGATACAGGAAATTTATTGAGAGACATAGGGAAGGGAAGCACTGTAATCTTTGATTTGGTGCTTTAAGATCTCAATTGGCAATTTGGCAACTACTCCAATTAAGGGGAGAGTATGATGTGGATTCAACTTTAGTTTGACGATTGTTACCAAGCCCAGCTTTATGCTGGTGCTTTTTTATGCTGGTGTTTTTATTTGGGGTAAGAACGCTTCATCTCGGAGATCCTGCTGGGACATGATCGAGTTAGCTTGATGCCAAGCTTTCGCAGTCCATGCTTGATTTGTTAAACCAACCGCTGGCACTGTCAATTCAAATGGATGGGGTGGTAACTGTAGGAACGAGGTTGAACCTTTGTTATCAGCCTTAACCAAGTTAACGATCCAGGGGAGAAAGTCTAAGATTTCTCTTGGCAATACGGTTAACTCGAAGTCCCATACCAAATTAGGACCTCGGCATTCAAGCTCATTTTTTCCGGTTATGACTCTACCAGCACTCTTGTTAATGGCTAGCCGAAGAATGAACGGGCGTAATGGGATAAATTCGTCAGGTGCTATGTAAGGGTAAACATTCACATAGTTTAGTCGTTGCCTATCATCTATCCAAGACGCGATAGGGGAATTACTACTATAGGATGTACCAGTTATTCTCACCGGCACTTTCATAGCAGCAGCGAACAGAGAGTAGAACTCACGTCTGAGTTCGCTAACAATGTGTTTGGCTTCTGGGGTCACGGTTGCTACACCTGTTAAGAAAACATTTACCTGGCTTCATTGCTGCCGCTGATGGTAGCGAACAATTCAGTAAGCCGTCGGCAAAAAAGGGCAGACTCGTTGTCTGCCCTTAAGACTTTAGAGTTAAATTAAAGGTTTCAAGGTCTAGTAACGATCTCGAGAGTATCCGCCCCGATCGTTTCCGCCGCGTCTACCACCGCCACCACCGCCTTCGGTCTTGGGCTTGGCTTTATTAACTTTGAGGTTACGACCCATCCACTCAGCGCCATCAAGAGCATCAATAGCTGCTGCTTCTTCAGCGTCTGTTCCCATTTCTACAAATGCGAAGCCTCTCATGCGACCAGTTTCCCGGTCTGTAGGCAATTGAACTTTTTTAACATCTCCGTATTCTGCGAAGACCTGTTTGAGGTCTTTTTCTTCAACTTCATAAGATAGATTGCCGACGTAAATTGACATAGAACCTCTAGAGAATCAAAGGTGTAGAGATTTAGATCCGGAGAGGTCTGTAATATAAACATAGATAAAAACAAACTGCACAACCGAATTTCATCTTCTATAAGTACGCTAGCACAATTTGAGCAGTTCTGTTGCTAACAAATTAATAAGTAAGTATTAATCCTCATCAACATCCCACACAATTAGCGATTAGCGATTCCCCATACCCCGATTCGGATGATTAAAAAGGTGTTTGTGTAGCCTACACCTTTTCTCATAGCTTCGTGGCTAAGTAAAAGAGTACGATCCCGTCACAAGCTATACCTAGCAAAGGTTAAACTAGTATTTTTTTACTTTTTTTCAACTTAAGTTTCTGAGAAATTTGTATAAAACTGTTACATTTACTTGTTTTCGTTAATAAATGTTGCAGAGGCTTGATCCCGTTGTTAGAGTGTGTTGGCAAAGCAGGTTCTGCTTAATGCTCGTATCTAGGAGAGGTACCACCCATGCTCTACATCAATCTTGGCTCTGTACTGATTTACGAATAAAAGTGAATTCTTCAAAGATATGGCTGCGACTACTTTACATCGACTTTTTGCCAAGATAGTCCAGATATATCTTTATGTCCGACTGGTTCTTACTGAAAAACAGGTCTGGTGTGTCGATTAGCATCTCTGTTTCCAAGCCAGATTTCTGAGAAATGTCTCGATTTCCGTTCTTTTGAGTCCAACTCACACTTTAATCGTGAGTCACTTTTCGTCTCCGTGTGCGTGCACAGAAGGCACATTCGGGAAATTTTTCAGTTCGGCATTGGTTAACAACACATCGAAACCTGAACTTTAGAGGTTGTAGTTATGAATATTCAAGGAAAGACAGCTTTAGTTACCGGGGCATCCCGTGGAATTGGACGAGCGATCGCTCTTGAACTAGCGAAACAAGGAGTGAAACGCCTGTTGTTACTGGCACGGGACGAACAGCGGTTAGCTGAGGTAGCCATTGAAATCGAGGCGCTTGGCGTAGAAGCCGTTACCCTAGCTTTAGATCTGACTCAACTGGTAGAGGTGAATATTGCGCTGGCGCAAGCTTGGCGAGATCACGGACCAATTCATCTGCTTGTCAACTGTGCTGGAGTGGCGCACCAAGCTCCCTTTTTACAGTCCCAATTACGGCAGGTGCAAGAAGAGATCAATATTAATTTAGTTGGAATGTACACTGTCACCCGTCTCGTTGCCCGCCGCATGGTAGCACAACGGGAAGGAAGAATCGTTAACGTTTCTAGCTTAATGGGCAAGGTCGCAGCGCCGACGATGGCTACCTATTCAGCCACCAAGTTTGCGATTTTGGGGTTCACCCAAGCCTTACGCGGCGAACTAGCAGCACACAATATTCAGGTGATGGCTTTGCTGCCATCCCTAACTGATACTGACATGGTGCGAGAATTACAGTGGTTTCGATGGGTCATGCCCACGACTCCTGAGAAAGTGGCGAAGGCACTTGTTACCGGACTGCACAACGAATCACCTGAAATCTTGGTGGGATGGCAAAGCCATTTAGCCGTCTGGTGCAACCGCATTGCTCCTATGCTGCTGGAGAAGATTTTACTGATAGCTGCTCCTCTGTATAAGGATAGGCAAAAGCGCTACCAACAACTCAAAAATACTTGGGTAACCTCACACTGGGGTTAATAGAAGTTGGGTAATGGCTAATAGCTAATTGCTAATTGCTAATAGTATAGGAATCATATTTGATTTTTGAAATATACGTGTAGGCACTGCCCACCAGATCCGGGTTTTGGTGGGCAGTGCCCACCCTACTTAAAATTTTTCATGAATGATTTAGGATTCCTATATAAGAGACAATTAGCAATTAGCAATTAACACTAAGGGAATAGCAATTGTAATTTTGCAACCATAGCTAGGAGCGCTGTCAATATTAAAATTGCCTCCAAATGCTAAAGTGCGATCGCGCATACTCTGAAGTCCAAAACCAGTGGTATTCTGAGCTAGATCAAACCCTATACCATTATCCTGAATTGTGAGATGCAAACTTGTTGCTGTCGTACTTAGTTCTAGTTTAACTTGTGTAGCTTGTGCATATTTACAAATATTTGTAAATGATTCTTGGACAATACGAAAGATCGCAGTGTTAATTTCCATTGGGATGGAATGAGTAATGGTAATTTGACAAATTGGTGCAACACCAGTTGCACGGTGAACATTTTCTGCCAGTCCAGCAATCGCTTTTTCTAATGATTGCTCTTGTGAAGGATGATAACGCATAGCAGAAACCGATTGACGCACATCTTGTAGTGCCTTAGAACCAAGTTCCTTTGCCGTGGCTAGAAAATTTAAAGCTTTGTTTGGGTTAGAGTTCCAAAGCTTCAAAGCAGTTTCTAGTTGCAAATTCAAAGCTGTGAGAGAGTGTCCCAACGAATCGTGGATTTCGCGAGCAATGCGGTTGCGTTCTTCCAGGGTGGCGTGATTTTCAATTTGCAAAGCATATTGACGAAGTTTTTCATTAGCTAATGCTAGTTTCTCTCGGCTCTTTCGTTCAGATAGTACTGCATTCATCAATAACAAAACAAACACTAAAGCTAAGCCAAACAATAGCGTAATGCTCAAGGTGAAAAACCAAAAACGATCTTGATCTACTGGTGATGATGGTATATGGTCAACCCGAGGCTTTAGTGTTAGGAGAAATAAAAGAAATGATAAACCTGTAACTATCAGACGACCACGTGAATTAAAAATTAAGCAACTGCGAGTTACTAAAATTAGATAGAAGAAGGGAAATAATCGAGCAGTTTTACCACCAGAAAAACCAGTTATTAAAATTAATAATATTTCAATTCCTGTATACAATACCTTAATTATTTTATTAGTGGTAGGCAATCTTAAGCCCATTAAACCAAAAAGAAGTAGGCTACAAATTGCGATCTCAGGAAATTTAGTGGAAAATCGATGATGAGATGGTATTGCTGCTGTAAAGACAGCAAACGCCAGCAATATCCACTCCAAATAAAGTAGAAATCTAAAAGGATGATTGTTGAATTTTATTGGACTGCTCATCAGTTGCTTTACTCCACTTAAGAATAGAGAGTGAGGAGTGAGGAATAAAGTAATAATAAATGAGTTCACAACTGCAAACCCCTCACTCCTCACTCTAAAAAAATGAAACATGACTAAAGTCATGAGTGTATTCGGGGAATTCATGACTTTTTTCAAATGTAACTGTTGACGACAAATTTCTATGATGGAGACATCAAACAAAACAAACCTACAAGGTCTTAAATGAAACTCCAAAAATTATCACTGATGGTCGGAGCGATCGCTCTCAGTTTAACTGCAACCACCCTTGCTGTCAAAGCACAAACGACGAAAGCGTCACCCCTCGTTGTTGCACAAGCCGAAGAACATCATTCATTTGAGCAGCGTTTAGGACTGACTGACGATCAAAAAGCGAAAATGGCTGAGATTCACAGTAATACCCGCGCTCAAATGCAGAAGATTCTCACTCCAGACCAACAAAATCAGTTAAAAACCGCAATGCAAAACCATCAGGATAGGCGGTCGGCAATGGATTCTCTAAATCTTACAGACGATCAAAAAAACCAACTGAAGCAACTCTGGCAATCACAAAAAACACAGATTGACGGAATCCTGACTCCTGAACAAAAGCAGCAAATGCAACAATTCCACCAAAACAGACGTTCTCAACATCAACAACCCAATTCCTAGTCTATTGAACGCACCCCAATACTGCTCGGCTCAGAGAATAAACTAACCGATAACCCTTGTAGAACGTGCGGCGTTCTACACGCACGAAATTCCTACCAAAAACCAAAATCCTTGCAGTATTGGCAATACCCGCTATGCCGACAGTTGCACATATCACATTCGTAAGGAACGAATTGTATCATGTCCGCTTAATTACTTGTAAATAAAAAATAGGTTCGTAGTGCCTTATTATAAGTGTTCAACCTGATATCTTGCACCATTCTCAACAAGGGTAGGGTGGGCACTGCCCACCAACGCAAAAATAGGCCCGATCTGTCAATGGTGGCTCAGATATTGCACCATTCTCAATAAGACCTAAAAAACCGGGTTTCTCAACCACAAATCAAGGGCTTCAGCCTTCAATATTTGCAAGAAACCCCTTCGGGTTCACCAGTCGCCTACGGCGGGAAACCCGCCTACAGCGCTGGATTCACCGGTTTTTGATGCTGGTGCAAGATATCAGGTGGGCGATGCCCACCCTACAAAAATAGCGTTATTGCAAGGAGTGCAAGATGCGATCAACAGGACATGATATTACTTGTATAAAATGTAACTATTTTTCATAGATTGAATGGTGGTTATGATAGATTTAAAGCTATAGCGATCGCCTTTCCCCGGACACTTTTTATAAAACTTAATTTTTCTTAATTACTTTGTAAGTAAAAATATTTTATAGTTACTTATTAAGTGAATTTTCGACAAAATCCACTTAAAACGAAGAAATTCTCTCTAATTATCCAAACTTTACCTAGCAAGGAGCGCATCGTGGAATATCTTGCTTATTCACACATGGTTCTTGCCGATATGGAGGCAAATGTAGATACCGAATTTAGTCTTCCTGAGATTAAATTGAAATTCAGTTTGAAAAAATATTTCAAATCTGCTTGGTTAACGTTTGCTAGTATTGGTGCTTTGACTGCAATTATCGCTCAGACCCAGATGGCTTCAGCAACTTACTATGGTCCAGGTTATAGGTACTATGTAAATACAAACGGCAGTTGTCTTAATGTCCGTACAGGTCCAAGCAGCTACTATTCATCTGTAGAATGCTACAGTAACGGTGCAAGACTTCCACGGGTCATCGGATACAGGAACGGTTTTGCGCAGCTGACTAATGGTTATTACGTTGCTGCTACTTGGATAAGCGGTAGACCTGGTAGTGGATACGATCCTGGTTCGGGCGTTGGTGGTGAAGTTTATCTCTCCATCGGCGATAGAGGTGAACGAGTTGCAAGGCTTCAAAGTAGGTTGGGTATTAGCGTTACCACATACTACGATTACAGAACTTATTATGCAGTAAAAAGATACCAGAGAAGAGTTGGTTTAACTCCAGATGGAGTAGCTGGACCAACAACTCTTTACTCTCTGTTTAGCTAAGGACGATTTTACACCTGTCAAGACAAAGGTTCTTGCACTATAAAGCAGTACCAGCAAAAAATTTGGCTTGCCCCCTAGTAAAAGTTAGGAGTTATGAGTTAAGAGTTAAGAATTAACTCCTAACTCCTTAAATATGTCACAAGAATTTGCTATTGGTAGTAAAGTCCGTGTCGTGACGCTACCGCCCTACGTCAAAACTGCCGAACCGATGCCGATGCTGCGCCCTCCCGATGTGATTCACATTGGTGAAGAGGGTGTAGTCGTTGACCGCCGTCCCGGAGAATATTGGAGTGTACGCTTTGCAAAGGGAGCTTTTCTCTTGGAAAGCCAGTACATTGAAAGCACAGATACACCTCAGCAAAAGTGAGAATGCAGCCAAGAATTGTAAACTTGTTTTAAGTTACATTTTGGTTTGCACAATGATTTCCCGACGCACTTTATTAAGCATATTATTTGCCAGTTGTTTTGCTTTCATCAGTTGGTTGAATTTTCCCTCAACTGCTGACGCGCTTGGTGGTAAACTTCCCACTATTAATCAACCTGCGCCAGACTTTACTTTGCCAACCAACACTGGTGATGGCAAAATTTCCCTGTCAGACTTGCGCGGTAAGTGGACAGTCCTCTACTTTTATCCCAAAGACTTTACCTCTGGTTGCACCATAGAAGCTCGTCGCTTTCAGCAAGACTTACCCAAATATCTGGAAAAAAACTCTCAAATTATTGGTGTCAGTGCGGACGATGTTGATTCCCACGCCGAATTTTGTGAATCGGAAGGGCTAAAATTTCCGCTGTTAGCTGATACCACTGGCGCGGTGAGTAAAGCTTACGGTTCTTGGATGAGCTTCATCTCTATGCGCCACACTTTTATCATCGATCCCCAAGGTATCTTGCGCGAGACTTTTGTTAAGGTCAATCCCGCCATCCATAGCAAAGAAGTTCTGGCGCGACTCAATGAATTGCAACAAGCAACGGCTTCTTGATTGAGTTGACCACATTATCTGGGGCGGGGTTACCCCGCCCCTACTATCTCCATCTAGCATTTTCGCTCACAATTGTTTTACCATTCTTAGTAATTGTTAGCCGATCTGGGGTGAGGACGTAACGGTAAATATTGGGATAATCTTCGTTAAGGGCAACAAAGGTCTTACGTTTACTGGTCTGAATCAGCGGTATAGTAATTTCGCCATTGCCATTCTTAGCTCTACCAACGTAAATATGGGGCAAATCACCACCGCAAATGTAAACATCGAAATTTTTAGTTTCGGCGTGGACGAATTCGCTCTGATTACCTTCCGGGCACTCATTTGCGATCGGCATTGCTGCAGCTGGTTTTGCACCTAGAGATAGGAATGGTGTTACCATCAAGGGTAAGCTTGCCAAAAATAAAATTGCACGTTTCATATTATTTGTTTTGTGTGTATCTAAAAATTAGAATTATTTTGCTAAAAAGGAATGCATTGGTGGGATCATCCCACCTTTTTTAGGCGTCGCTGAATTTAGGTATGAATCCGAATGTAGAGACGTAGCACTGCTAGATCTCTACAAGGATTTTGGCATTACGTAAAATCATTTTCATCCATGGAATCAGCAACGCCCTTTTTTAGGTGATTAGTCTGGAGTAGCTAAAGCTTCCCAAGTAGCATTATTAACAACTCCGGTGTTCGGCAAATTACGGCTAGCTTGTAAGTCTTTGATCGCATTCTCTGTTTCCTGACCGAAAATGGCGTCAGTTTTAATACTGCTACCATGAAAGCCGACTAAAAGTAGTTGCACAATGTATACAGCCTCACCCTGAGCACCTTTACGTAGTGTGGGCAGATTGCTGGTAGCTTGAGTTTGCTGTGACATAAGTTTTAAATCCTCCGAAAAAGTGTGAATGACTTGAAGCTTGTTTACACTTTTATCTACTCATCTAAAACTTCTGTTTTCGGAAAAGTAGTGAAAGATCACCCTTGAGGGTACTCCTGCGCCGTTGGTGAGGTGATTGTTAGTGTTCAGTTCCTGAAGATCCCCCCCGTACCAAAGGGGGTTTTGGTTTGTTAGCTTGGGTGTGGCGGGAATGTTTATCCTAGGTCGAGAAGCAATGCGTCATAATTCTTAGCAAAGATTCAAGTTTCTTAACATGCGGAACTCTCTTTAGAGCATACCTGTCGCTCCTCTTATTGCCTCGTAACAGAACACTGCACCGACACAGGCGATCGCCAACGCACTGGCAACCGGCAGTACGCGGAAAAAGCGATTAAAGGGCAATGGACGCTTGATTAAACTTCCTATGTAAACAAACACTAGCCCGATACCAGTAAGTGTGCTAGCCAAGCCAAGGCTGAACGCCACAACGAGGAGGAGTCCAAAGCCGACACGGTGCAGCGAGACAGCGGAGAGAAAAACAACGAGCGCTGAGGGACAAGGGAGCAGTCCGCCTGAGATGCCAAGTGCGAGCAAGCTGTTCCAAGTAACTCGAGAGCCATCGGCGCCTGGTGGCAGGTGAGAGTGCGGTCGCTGACCATGGGAATGTGTTATTGCTGCTTCAGCGCGATCGTGGTGTGAGTGTTCATGATGTGAGTGTTCATGGGTGTGACCATGATGTGAGTGTTCGTGGTGTTCGTGACTATCAGTCGAATCATGGGCGATCAAAAGACGTAACCGACGGGCAAAGAGGGTTAAGCCGAGGGCTAAGACTATCCCACCAGAGAAAAGGCTGAGTATAGGAAAGAGGCGCTCAGTAACAACATACTGTGACGCTCCGAGTGTCACGAGTCCAAGGGCAAAGACGCCGATTGTGTGTGTGATCGTCACCGTCAAACCTAGAATTGCTGCATGAAGCGCTGTCGCTCGCGAACCCACGAGATAGGCACCAACGATAGTCTTACCATGACCAGGCGAGAGCGCGTGCAGACTGCCCAGCACAGTAGCGATTAGCAAACTCCATAGCGCAACGGTAGGTGTGATCTCCGGTACAGAGATCAACTCAGCTAGCCGATCGCGCGATTTCATAGTTGTCCGACCATCACGTGTTAGAAGAGCAGTGGCGTTGGCTGGCAAACTGCCAAGAGTGAATGACAAAAACGCCATGCGCTCATCCAAAGGTGCGGTAAGCAAGTCTTCGGGATAAGCTTTCAGCTCATCAGTCACTGCAGTACCGAACGCCGAACTGTCGAAGAGTGTGACTCCAGGAGCAGGTGTCACAACAATTTCATGCCACCCAATCCGACTGCGATGGTTAGTGTCCTCGAAGCGTAGTTGATGTATGGCACTAGTACTATCTGCTTTTACCACGCCAGTAAAATCACACTCTACGCGGAGGGTTGGCAGTCCACCAGATCCTGGCGGCAGTGTGATTGTCTTGGGAACGGACTCTAACGGAATATGTGTACCGTTGACGGTAAGCAGGATGCCGTTGGCGTACTCGAAAGCGACGCGCTCCAGATAGGTGTTAAGCTCTGCGTTTGACGGTGAGCCGTCGCGATCGGTGTCCGCTGCTTGTAATTCTTGAAAGGTCGAAATTTCCGCCATATCAACGACGTAATGAATGGCGATCTGTTCGATGCCAACTTCAAGGCGAGCGAAATGGTTGATGGTGAAGTTACCTAATGGATGCGCGACAACCGCCCTAGCAGAGCCAAAAACGAAGACTAGGGCAATAAGGAGTGTCCCTACTGCGCGTCGGAGATTTGAAACTATACGAGTATTTGTCATAAAGCTTTTTTTTGTAATTAATAACTCTCGACTGAACATCAAGTATTAGACATCTCCATAAAATAATTATTCGTTGTCTGAAACCCTTGTAGAGACGCGAAATTTCGCGTCTCTACAATCATTTTCACCAGATGTCTATTGATGGCGTTGAGTGTTTCTCTGGCGACATCCGCTTGGAGAATGTCAAAGTAGGGATTGATTAAGAGCGCTAATTCGAGATACTTCACAGCGCTCATATTCAAGCCGAGGCCGTGATATATCATGCCAGCGTGATAATAAATTCGGGCATCGCGTGTATTGAGTTCCAGTGCTTTGTCAATTGCTGCCTTAGCAGACTGCATCGCACCATGCTTAAAAAGACACCATGCTAGCACATCAAATGTGTAAATGTCAGATCGCGTCAGCCGTTCGCGCTGGGCGATCGCTAAAGCCCGATCAAGTTTTATATTGTGGTTAGCCCAGAAAAGTGCCAACTCACGGGAGTAGGTGTTACTAACTGCTGTGCCTGCGCGTTCGATGAATTCAACCAAGTCATACTGTTGCTTCGCCAGATCCAAGTTGCCAAGGTGAGTGTATAAATCGCCAAGCGCTATAGCAGTATCCGGCAGAGGTACACGTGACTGAGCCTGCTGATAGAATTCGACGGCACTCTTCGTGTCACCAGCTGCAATGCGGGCCTTGGCTTTTGCAGCTAGTGCCAAGTGATAATTGGGAAAGGTATGGAGAGCTCTATCCACCTCGCCTTCCCCCTCCTGAAGCGAACCTGCGTTGATCAGTTCGTTACCGAGTTGAACCCGATACCAAGCAGCACCCTCCCGGTTCCAAGGGTTTGTAGTTTTGACCGCCACCCGCATTGCGGCGATCGCGCCTGAGGTGTCGCCATGTAACGCGCGTAGATAAGAGAGACGAGCATAAGCTGAGGCATTTGGTCGCAGCTCGACCATCTTTTGCACGGCGGCGATCGCTCCAGAATAGTCACCAAGTTCAACCATGGCGTCTGTCATGGCACCATAAACTTCAGGATCTCTTGGGCGTAGCTGTTGCGCGTGATGCACCACTGCAAGTGCCTCACTAAACTGGTGGTAGGTCAGCAAGAGTACTGCCTGCAGCTTGATCGCCTCATAATTATCTGGAGCCACCTTAAATGAGTACTTGAGCGCCGACTCAGCTTTAACATTAAGTCCAAAGTCTCCAGTCTCACGCGCCTTCTGCATATATGCTGCAGCGAGTTGGTTGTAGCCATCCGGTGTTGGCAATTTCTGAACTAGAGCCTGAGCTGATTGGATTTGTCTTTCATCTGGTACTTGCTGTAGTTCGGCTTGGGCTATAATTTGTAGATAGTCGGCTGGCTTTGAGCGCGATCCGACTGTGATAGGCGGTTGAATTACAGACTCTGGCTGAGGCGATCCGACTGAAATCGTTTTAATGAAAACAATGCTACATAGCAGTCCGACTACCAAGAGCGATAATGTGGCTTGTCCAATTCTTAGCGCGCTCATAGCATTCATATGGGGAACTAAATAATTACTAATTCGTAATTCGTAATTCGTAATTAATAAATTAAGGGTGCAGAGCAACTTAAATTTATTAATGAAAAAATAAATAAATGCCTAGCAACAATATTCATGCGAATGCATTTATCTATGGGGTAATAATTACGAATTACGAATTACGAATTACGGATTACGAATTAGGAATTACGGATTACCGGAACTGGGTGTTCCCAAGTACGGAAAACGATGGAGGTATGGTACGTCGTTGTGATACACACCGTCTCCCAGCGTATTATTCGGTGCGATGTTGGTGTCAGGCGTGAATGGAGTGCCACCTGCCACGGCACGCAGCGCAATATCAACAACATCGTCCCCTACACGCCTACCGTTCGGGTAGCCTGCCACGTCGCCACCTAGGATACCCAACCGACAAGGCTGAGGCTGAGAAAAATCATTAAAATTACAGGTCGTGGGATGGATACCGACGTTGAGCCGCAAATATTCATGCGGCTTTCCATCTGAGAGGAAGGTCGTGTAGTTTGATCCCGTTACCGGATTGGCGGGAATCCCTGTGGCAAAAATCTGCACTAGATCGTTGCGCGGTGTTACTGGAATAGTAATAGCAAAGACCGCCTGTAGCAGTTGAGCAAGTTGGGGATTAACCACAAAAGGAGCGAACTGCGCATCGTCCTTCGGCTGCGAGGCGTTAAAGGTATCCTTGAGTTTAAGTGGGATGACAACTTCGTTAACCAGCGGACTGCCGAGTCGGGAAACCTGAGTGAAGTTGTTGTTGGTTTCTTCTGAGTCTTGGGTAGAACTGCGGTTGGCAGTCGCCCACACACCAATGACTGCGTTATCATCAGTCGGGCTACTTGGTTTCTTGCCGTTACGCGTCAATTCCTCGATTGGCACCTCGAGGGCGATGGTGTTGACATTGAAGCCAGCGGTCGAATCAACACCGCCTGAATCACTAATCGAGCGGAGGTTGAGCAGGTCAAAAACCCCCCCCAAGTCAATGTAGAAGCCCTCATCGCGCTGTCCGGCGAAGACCCGCCCTCCAGAAGGCAAACCATATATTGCTGTCTGAGCCAGAGCCTCGTAATTGGGCGTACTCCGACTGCCGATGTTGTTTGGCGGTACTAATAGGTCTTTAGCAATAACCTGTTTGCCCTTCGTACCGATTAGCCCTTTGGTCAGGGCACCCATCACGTTGGCGACGGTTCCCCCGGAACTCACGCGGGTCACGCTATAAGTCTGGGGTTCATTGTAGTCAACATCGGTGAGCGAGTTAATGGACAGCCCCTGGTTCGGTGCAACCATGCCAAGAACGGAGTCCGGATTCGTAAACTTGGTATTGAACCGGAATTGATAGGCGATGTCCTCGACACCGTCGCCAGTATTGTCGATCTTGATGTCGTAGCGAACAGTGTCGTCGAACTTGTAGAAATGTGGACCGCCTGGAGGTGCTTCAAATGGAATGTAGTTCCAAATTAGTGTGACGAATCCGTCACGACCTGATTCGGTGCTGCGAAAGGCATACACATCCGTGTTATCTGCTAAGGGGTCGCCAGTAATCAGCGGTGCCTCACGATGACTTGATGCCACGGCAGGCATTGTTACTCCAGGGAAAAACAGAAAAAATGCTATCCCAATAATAATTGAACCAGCAATAAACAAGCTTCGAGACCACAATTTTTGCAGCATTTATTTGGGTATGTTTAAGTGAAATTCCCGTAGCTTCCAAAGAGAATAAACTTTCACCTCTATAGCACGGCTTTAATTTATACTCCTCTTCGTCTTTTAAAAGAAATAGCACAAAAATGCTGTAATTACACTTTTTTTCAGAAATTTCAAAAAGCAGGGGTATCTGTAGGATTAAATCCATCAAAAGCGCGAAATCTAGCACAATTTGACAAACATAAAGTCTGAAACGCTTGTAGCGTAATACTTATACTTTACTTTGCCCGCCCGTTGGCAGCAGTCACACTACCTCATAAAAAACCCTCGGAATATCACTGGGGGAGGAGCGATAATTAATCATTTAATTACTATTTTTTAATTGTTTGATAATCTAATCTTTACCTTGATAACGCAAACGATCTCAATACCAATGGCGTTTGCGCTTGTTACTAAAAGTCAGTTTTTGTTAGTTAATAATTATTATTTCATAATAGGAAAATGCCAAAATGACGGTAGGGTGTCTGCGCACCCCACTACCCGATCAACAAGAGCGGTTTGAACGGCTGAGATGCTTTCGTCATTACCCGGTCATTCATCCCACTGAGACGAAGGGTGAGACGTGGGGATCAAAGTCCGTTCCGGCTAAAAAATCGTAAATGCCGCTTTCTCTAGAGTCGATTGAATTCTGATCGCAAAATCTGAATTCCGATGACAAGTCAAAACGAGTTGACTGATTGCTCGTGTCATCGCTACATATAATAGTCGAGATTCCATAGCTAGTAGGACTTACGCATTGACAGAAATCGTCAAGTATGCAGTGGTTTCGGTAGGGCGGCGGAGCGCAATATTCATTTGAGTAGACCACCAAACCGTAGGGGCGCGGTTTCCGCGCCCTTACCACGTCGTCAATCCTAAGAGATGAAACGACCAAATTCCCTTATACACATGATGTTCAATTTGTATAGTGCGTAAGTCCTAGCTAGAGTGCTATGCTGCTTAGGTAGATAGCCGATCCCAGGGACAAACACTAACGGAAACTCTCGTCCCTTGCTGGAGTGCATAGTCATAAGCTTGATGCTTGGCGCTGCTGGCTTATAGTCTCGGCTGGCGCTATGCTTGAGAACAACTGACAGAACAAGCTGCGTCATTTCCCGCCATTAAATTACCTCTAGTGCAATCATGATGCCGTACTTTGACGAGTACGCACCCTACAAAATAGGTATTTTTCAAGTGGTTCGGAAGTAGTCCACTTTTTTTTAAGCGGTAAAATCAGTACAATTCTGGAATCGAGACTTGTTGCTTGCTGGCAGTTACTAGATTTACATAACTTTACAAACATTTATAGATAATGGGGAATGGGGAGTGGGGAATAGGGATTGGGAATTGTTAGTTGTTAGTGGTTAGTGGTTAGTTCTTCTACTAACAACTAACCACTAACCACTACCCACTACCCATTACCAATTACCAACTTCCCATATCCATTTAAGACTACCAAGTTTTATTATGCCCAGTTCCAAAATCTTAGCCACATCTTTCGACTATCAAGGAGTTTACCCCTGCCCAGTGTGTCGCGTAGGTAAAATTACTCATATGTCCTTGATGGAGGCTATGGCTTGTGACTTCTGTCAACAGATTTTTACGGTTAATATAGAACAACAGCAACTCAAAATGCCTTCTCGGCAACCTCCACTTATTTGGCGTTGGAATGGCTTTAATTGGACAGAAGCCCATCTAGAAGGTGTGGAATTTGGTTGGGGTTATGTGGTAGCAGCAGTTGCATTTATACTTTTTCCCACCGCTTTGATTGGGATAGTAGCTTACAATTTTCCACCCCATCCAGATACTCCATTATCTTGGGTGCCGTATATCTGGACAGGATTAACCTTTTTATCGCATTTAGCAATTATTGTTTGGTTGTTTATCGAAGTTTATCAAATTCCAGTCAGAGCATATGGTCGAGCCATACGACAGCGCTTCCTGAGTCGCTGATACACGATCCCGCCTCTTACGGGGCTTTCTGCTTCATCCTCTGATAAAATTGATAATATATCAAAAGTCTTATGAGCGATCTGGATCAGTACTATAGAGTCTTAGAACTGGATACTGGGGCAACACTTGAAGAAGTGAATCAGGCTTACAAAGACTTGGCTTTTATCTGGCATCCCGATCGCATCCCAAGAGACAATCTCCGTTTACAAGAGAAAGCGCAAAAAAAGCTGCAAGAACTTAATGAAGCTTGTGAAAAATTGCGCTCTTTCAAAACCAAGTCTCAACATGAGGCTAAAGGCGGATCGCGTCCAGAGAAAACACCACCGCAAAAAACCCATCAAAAACCAAAGCCCAATTCAGACTTGAGTGGCAAAGACTTCAGTGGAGCAAACCTAAAAGGCAGAGATTTATCTGGCAGAAACTTGAGTTACGCTAACTTGAGTGGTGCTAATCTCAGCGATATTTTTATGCACAAAGCTAATCTTAGAGGTGCAAATTTGTCTGAAGCCAATTTGTTTAGGGCAAACCTGCTTTTATCTGACCTTAGAGAAGCTAATTTACGGTTTGCTAACTTAATTGGAGCAGATCTCAGTGGAGCTGACTTGCGGGGAGCAGACTTGACGGGAGCGCGGATTCGTTCTGGCGATCGCCTGCTTGTTAAAATAATTGGAGCTAACTTAGACGGCGCGATCATGCCTGATGGCACAATTTATGAGTAAATAGTCTATAGTCCAATTTGATTTATGAACAACAGGGACAACAGGGACAAGGGGGACAAGGGAGACAAGGGAGAGGTGTTCACGAATCATTTAGGATTGCTATAGTCCATAGTCAATTGTTAGTTGATCTCCTAACAACTAACAACTAACAACTATCAACTATCAACTAACTCCTAACAAATTATGAACGTTGCTATTATTGGTTGTGGTTATGTCGGTTATGAAGTTGCCCAATATTGGCAGCAAAAGAAGTCTTTTATTGTCACTGCCACTACAACTACTCCTGAACGTGTGCCAGTACTGGAAGCAGTAGCCCAAAGAGTCCTCGTACTCAAAGGAAATGACCCAGATCGGCTAAAATCAGTATTAAAAAATCAAGATGCTGTGCTGTTAAGTGTCGGTGCGAAAGATGCGAACACGTACGAAGAAACTTATTTGCACACTGCACAAACTTTAATTTCTGTCTTAAAGCAGATTCCAAGTGTACAACAACTGATATATACAGGAAGTTATTCTGTTTACGGCGACAGAAACGGGGCGTGGGTGGATGAAGAATCACCCATTGCACCTGCCAACCCAAATGGGCAAATCATGAGTGATACTGAGCAAGTTTTACTATCAGATAAAAATGAAAATCTCCGTGTTTGTATCTTGAGATTGGGAGGAATTTACGGTCCGGGACGGGAACTGGTAAAGATATTTGGTCGAGTGGCAGGCACAACTAGACCCGGTAATGGCGAGGATACAACGAATTGGGTTCATGTTGATGATATTGTTAGTGCTATAGAATTTGCCCGTCATCATAGACTAGAAGGTATTTATAACTTAGTGGATGATGCACATCTGACAAGTCGAGAATTGCTTGACCGTGTTTTTGAAAAACACAATTTGACCAATGTTATATGGGATTCTACCCAAAAAAGTACCCGCCCATATAATGCCAAGGTATCGAATCAAAAGATAAAAGATGAGGGATACAAGTTGATTCATCCACAGATGATTTTTTAAAAATGATTCAAGATAAAACTTCATCTCCCACCCAGTTTTACAATTGGAAGAATTATCGCTCTTGCTACGAAGTACACAACCCACCTAGTTCAACACCTGAAGGAATTCCCCTGCTGTTAATTCATCCTATTGGTGTTGGGTTGTCGCGGCAATTCTGGCAGCGATTTTGCCATGAATGGTATAAACAAGGTCACCGTAATCCAATTTACAATCCCGATTTACTGGGATGTGGTGAGAGTGATATGCCGCGTGTGGCTTACACTCCCCATGATTGGGCGCAACAGTTGCAACACTTTTTACAAACAGTGGTGCAAAAACGTGTCATTGTGGTAGTGCAAGGTGCTTTATTGCCCGTCGCCATAGAATTAACTCAAAAAGAACCAGATTTAATTGCCGGACTTGTACTAGCTGGTCCTCCAGCTTGGGCTGTAATTACGAAAAAAACATCCCAATGGCAGCAAAAACTGACGTGGAATCTCTTGGATTCGCCTTTTGGTGATGCTTTTTATCGCTATGCCCGGAGAGAAAAATTCTTGCGTGATTTCTCGACTCGTCAACTGTTTGACTCAGCGGATGCTGTTGATGCTGAATGGTTGAATACGTTGCAAACAGGTGCAGAAAATACCGCCAGTCGCTACGCAGTATTTTCTTTTTTAGCAGGCTTTTGGCGAAAGGATTATAGTAGTGCGATCGCCTCTCTCAAAAAACCGACACTGGTCGTTGTGGGTGAAACAGCATCAAGTATTAGTCAAGCAGGTAAGCAAGAAACACCAGATGAACGCTTGGCTGATTACCTCGCTTATTTACCTCAAGGTCATGCAATGAAAATTTCTGGTCGTAATGTTTTACCTTATGAATCGACTACGGAATTTGTTCAGGCGATCGCACCTTTTATAGATGAAGTTTCTTAAATCACATCTTGCACCAGCATCAATAAGGGCTGGTCGGCAATGCCCACCCTACGTAATCATAAGCTTTTTGGGCTTTGATTTTCGCAACAAGACAGTGGTGCAAGATCTGAGTTAAATCACATCTTGCACCAGTTGCAATAACGCTATTTTTGTAGGGTGGGCATCGCCCACCATTGACAGAAATGCCTATTTTTGCGTTGGTGGGCAGTGCCCAACGCCCAACGGGAAAGCCAGTCGCCTAAGGCGGGAAACACTCATTCAGCGCTGGACTCACCACTCCTCTCAACGCGGGGAACCTGCGCACTCTTTGTGGCTCCCCTACCCTGATCGAGAATGGTACGCGCAGCGGTGAGGGGGTCGCAGTCTTGGCGGTTCCCGTCGATTGCGAACGAACGTACCCGAAGGGCTTGTCGCCAGACATCGCTCCTCGGTAAAATCATTTTAATTCTCAGTAAAAAATCCCCTTTAGATTCTAAAAATGGTTAATTTTATTAATTTATAAGTGGTTTAAAATAAAACTGGGGGCATTTTGTCCCCAGTTATTAAAGAAAGGAGGTGATTTATTGAGCAAAAATGGTAACGGTCATCGAAAGTTCTTTAATCCTGTGCGAATTTTTCTCCGTTTGTTGTTAGGACAATGGGAAAAACGCGACATGGTGAACGATGAAACGTACCTTGTAAACTCCGAAGCCGTCAAAGACGATTTGGATGATATAAGTGACGAGGAACCGGAAGAACCCGGAACTGACCGTAACTAATTAACCTCATAGCCCCTAGCTTGCCTCTGGGGGCTATTCCTAACTAAACAATTTTAACAAAATTTTTAAGATAAAGCATATGCCAGCTAGTAGTACTATCGTTTATCCAGTTTACTACCGATTAGTTGTCCGGCGTGATAACACTTGGTATTTCACAAAGGGCGAACCTTTTGTAAATTTATTTAACGCACCTTGGCTTCAGCAAGAAGATTTATTTTCTGCATTTGACACTTCGATGAAAAAGGTGGCTAACGAACTACGACGTATTAATGATGGTAAACAAGGCTATTACATCGCAGATATTTTAGATAAGAAATATTACTACTGCGGTACTGAGTTAGAGAGTGTAAAAATTAAGCTCAAGGAATTGGGGATTGGGAGAGATGAGCCATTTGTTGACGGTTGACTGATGACTGAAGGCGGTATCCGCAGATTTTACATTTTCTATTATGAGCCTAATGTCCCGCTTAATTTTTTTTTCAGGGGGCGTCCTCTTTAGGCAAACAGCACTTTGGCCGCATACTGATTATCCATAGCAGCCCGATATCGTTTCATACGAATACTACTTTTGATGCTGGTTTCTCGTTGTAGCTGATTCAACAAGGTGCCGCAGAATAGCGAAGTTTTGTGAACTAAAGCCAGCGCGAATTCGACTGGCATCTTCTCTGAATGTGACATCCAATGTCCAATGGACAGAATTTTCAATGGAACATTGTGTCCGGACTGCATGAGCTAAAACGCAGGTCACCGCAGGCAGGCTACTGATGTAATAGCGGACTTCGATGGTCGTTTTGTTCCACAGCCGTCGCTCACAAATCACCATGCCAACACTAGTCAACCCCGCCCACTTACCTGGGTACAATAAATGAGTCAACGCCGACACGGTTACACTGTAATAGTGGCGAATCGATGGTCCGGCCATGTCCGCTCTCAGTGGTATGGTGATGACTATGTTCTATTCCGTGAAACTCTGTCTGCTGGGCTTGCTTAAAGAATTCCTCTACTTGAGAATACAGTCCGCCTTGATTACCTTTAAGTGCCAGGTTTAATTAGCCAAGATTGGACAATTGACTGATGGCTTTCGACAAGGTAAACGAAAAAGATAAAAAATACCACTACTGCGGTACTGACTGGTCGGGTGTCAAAGCCAAGCTAAGGGAATTAGGGATTGGTAGACCAGATCCAAATGGGTAATGTCCAATTCTCCTAAGTTCAAGGTAATGGTTTGTGCTGTGGAAAAAAATGAACGGTCAAATACAATTAAGTCTTCACCGTTATCAGCGTTTGCTTGATTAATCGCTTCACGCAAAGTTGTCACACCATCACTATCATCCACTACATCTATATTGTGGTCTATGTACCTAACTCAATCCAAAACCGCTATAAATATAGTTAAAATTAGATATATATGGTTGTAAAAGGTGTTGTATTTATAGTGAACTCTACAACAATTAGAAGCTTATGACAGTAAGTAATATTAGACAGCAAATATTGGAGCATCTTGAGATATAACCCTCGGAGAAGGTGAAAACCCTCCTCTTAAGCTGGCTGAATTCTTCAGATGGAGACTTAGAAGATTTTGAGCGGTTACTGACAAATCTATCTGTCCAAAGGACAGAAGAATCATTTGAGTTCGGTGAGGTAGACACAGCGCTAAATTTTCAACCTCTCGCTGAAGCTGAGATGGTTCAGCAGAGCAAATCTGCACTTTAAGCCTACCGTCGCAAAGGTTCTGGAGTTCCGCACAACCTTGTACGCGAATGGGTATACAGTTTAGGAACTGATGAAGAACGCCCATGTCCCAGATAGTTTTAACTTAACCAATTCAGCAAATACAGGAGTAATTAAAGATGAAAGTTAAAGGAATCAAACGCGGTCAGACTATTGAAATATTAGAACAAATTAACGATATCCCTGATGGTACAGGAATTATCATAAAATTAAATATTTATTCAAATAAAAATGTTAAAATACAGCAAGCTTTAACAGATGAAGAGAAACTAGCAAAACTTAATAAATTATTTGGGGCTTGGAAAGACCAACCTGAGTTAATGGAAATATTTGCAGAAATTGACAAATATCGTCATGCATATGGGAGCATATCAACTTTGTAATTTACCTCTTGTGGGGTGGGCATCCTGCCCGCCCAGATATAAAGGGCGGGCAGGATGCCCACCCCACAAGAAACTATATTTGTACAAAACTGACATGTTCCCCATGCATATCGAGGTAGAAGTATAGACTCCTTTGAAAAACAGAAAAAGTTGTTACGTTACGCACCTCCTTCTAAACCCGACTGGAACCCTCAAACAGAATTTGATACTCGACCAATTGATAATATTGACAGTCAACAATTATCAGTCGTCAACAGTCATCAATCATCAATCATCAGTGAGCAAGAACGCTTTGCCTTTTTGCAACTCGCCAATATTAGTGAACATCCCGGTTGCTTGGATTTTTGCTTAAAATCAATTCCCATAAAACCCTGGCCCCATCAAATTAAAATTCTCCGTCGCGTTGCTGAAAAATTCCCACAGAGTTTTCTTATTGCTGACGAAGTAGGTTTAGGAAAGACCATTGAAACAGGTTTAATTCTACGTTATTTACGGATCTTGCTTATCAAGGGCATAACTATACAGTTACTTTTTACCCAGACGTGTTTGACGAAATGCCATCGCTGCGACTAATGACTTTCGGCGATCCTTTGTTTGAGGAATTCTTGCATATTGCAAACGTGAATGCTAAGTGATTCCTTTCAGCAGATTTGGGTGGTTTTATATAAAAACGTTGCGATCGCAATCCGTTTTCCAGTCATCTTGTCTTTGACTATTATACATCTGGTGAAAATGATTGTAGAGACGCGAAATTTCGCATCTCTACAATGTTTATCGGAGATCTCTATTATACGTTCTATGCTTATTTGGAGAGGTTCGGTTCGACAATTTCTGGCCAACTTTCAAAATTGCGTCTTACCCAATCCATACCAACTTCGTTATTGAGCTTAATTTTTTGGGGCGTATTCGGGTAAATATGGTGCAATACTTTAGTATCTTGCTCTACAACAACTTTGGCAAAGTTGAGAAAATTCTGCCCTAGAGCCTTAAATACAGGGTTTTTAACTATCCCATACATGACTACATAAGTGCGTGTAAGAGTTTTCGACTCCGGTACAAACAAGTGAATTTGAGCTACTTTGCCCAGTCCTGTTTCCCCATAAAATATGATTAAGGATGGAAAGTGATTTTCTAGATGAGCCTGAAGAACTTTTGGTAGCAGTAGCAAATTGGGATTGCTGATTTTTTCAGCCAAACTGCTAGGTGAGGTGAGATTATTTAAGAATGTATGGGAGTGATGCCCATTGTCAATAAATTTCTCAAAACGCACTTCCTCAATCTTAAATAAAGGTCGATGCGTACCGTTTTGGTGATTGTAGTCGTGCATATTCAGCAGCATACTGAGCAAATCTGTTTCCACACTGGTATCAGCCGTATAACCGATAAACTCATATTGAGAGGCAATTTCATTGAGGATATTGGGAATAGGCTTTTTCGGTTCACATCTGCCATAAGACCAAATAAAATCACCTTGAATAATCAGTTCTAGTGGCTCCAGTTGCGGTAGAGTTTTCTTTTGGGAACCTGGCAAAACCGTACATCCTTCACCATCAAATTCCAGTGCATGAAAAGGACACACTACACTTGTTTTATCTTCACGCTCTTCACACCACCCTTCGGACAACATAGCTCCCATGTGCGGACAGGCATTGGGTAAGGCATTCACTTTGCCTGTCCTATCTTGCCAAAGTACATAATCTGTACCGTAAAGAGATACTTTTTTTGGCTTATTGACCTTTAACATAGACTTATGTGCTAATAGCCAAGGCGCACCAGCAAGCATAGACATTGATGTTACTATCCTGATTTACTAATTTTTTCTAAAGAATTACCACTCCAAATTTGACGCAAGCAGATTTTGCTGGCGGTGGATGAAATGCCTCAACTAGGCTCAAGTCCAATAGTAAAATAAAACGTGACGAATTAGTCGCGTATCCGGAAAATCATGACGAAAAATTCATGTTTGTTAATAGAATTTGCATTGACCACATCGTCGGGGCGCTCTTCCCCCCGCCCTCATAGCTAGAATTGAATGAATTTACCAATAAAGAAAAAACCACGTATGCGTCGTCAGCCTCAGCAAAAGCGCAGCCAACAGCGAGTGAACAGAATTCTAGATGCAGCAGCTGAGGTATTTGATGAGATCGGTTACGAGGTTGCGACAACCCATGCGATCGCCGCTCGTGCTGACACAGCTATCGGTTCGCTTTACCAGTTTTTTCCAGATAAATTGGCGATTTTCCACGCTTTGGAATTGCGCCATGTCGAGCGAGTACGCGCCGTATACGCAAAGCTGAGTCAAGCTGAAATCATTCAACTTCCGTTTGAGGCATTTATCCAAACTCTGGCAGTAGCATTCAGGCAACTTTTTGAACAGCCTACTTCTCGAATTGTGTTCGTGCAGTACTTCACCTCAGCAGCAATATTCCAAAGCATCGATGAGAGTTTTACTCAGGAAGCCATAGACTTTATGGCGAAACTGCTGCATGAGCGCAATCCTGCCTTGAGTCTCGAACAGTGTAACTTGCTGGCGAAAATTTGCACCCATACTTATAATACTTTGTTACTTATAGCACTACGCAGCAATGAAACTGATTGCCTGCAGATTTTTGCCCAAATCGAGGCTTTGTTAATTGCATACTTACGCCCCCATGTAGGAGATGAAGTGTTGCAGAAGGTAATGAAAGTAATGAAATGTCCGCACTGTCATTCTCAGCGCCTCTCTAAAAACGGGCATCGTCATGGCAAGCAGCGTTATCTTTGCAAAGACTGTGGCAAGCAATTTCCTGCGGGAAAGATTTTTCTTGGCGTTGCAAATTCAAGGAATGATTTGTAGTAAATATTACAGCAATTAGGGTAATTAGACCACATCATCTGGGGCACAACATTGTTGTGCCCCAACAAGAGTGTCTTGACCACATTAGACATGGAGTGGAAATTAATTGTGCGTTGCTTACAACCCTTGTAGAGACGCGAAATTTCGCGTCTCTACATTCTTTTTCGGAGATGTCTATTGTAAGGGCGGGGAAACCCCGCCCCTACGGTTATTGCTAAATGGGTAATGTAAACCAAAAAGTTGCCCCTGCTTGCGGGGCACTTTTCACACCAATTTCGCCACCGTGAGCAGTAATAATTTGCTTGCACAGATATAATCCCAATCCTAAACTCACAGAATTGCGGACATTCGTACCACGAAAGTAAAGGTCAAACAGCCGATCGCACTGTTGTTGACTCATCCCTACACCGTTATCAGCGACAGTGCAATAAATCTGCTCACCCTCAACAATAGCGTTGACAGTGATGCTCAAGCCAGTTCCATTATGTTTGACAGCATTAACAATTAAATTGGAGAATACTCGCCATAGTTGCGTAGGATCGGCATTGACTGACGGTACATTTGCTGAAACTAAATTTGTCAGAGTTGCTTGATTTTCCGTCAGCATTGGTTCCAAATCAGCGAGCACCGCTTCCACCACTGAGTACAACTGCACTTTTTGGCGTTGCAAGACAACGCCTTGCACTTCGTTGACATGAGCTTCCATCAACGAGTTAATCAAGTTAAGTTGGCGATCGCTACTTTGTACCATCCGCTCTAAAATTGAACGAGGAACTGGAATGAGGGAATGGGGAGCATTTAGCAAATTCTTCAGCACCATTAAAGTACCAAGCACCGGGTTACGTAAGTCATGGGAAACAGCATGGAAAAATACTCGTAGTGCTTCCTCTGTCCGCTTGCGATCGCTAATGTCCAGAATGACTCCCACTAAACCGCCAAGTGTACCATCTGCTCTTGAGAAAGTTGCCTTGTAAAATATGACATCATGCTTCAAGCCATCTTTGTAAACAACAGAACTTTCATAGGTTTGAACTCCTCGCTCTGCAAACAGTACCATATCTGCTTGATGATATTGGTCAGCAAGTTCCTGAGGTGCTAAATCATAAACAGACTTGCTGAGAATCTGCTCTTTGCTCAAACCTAGGGCTGACTCAAAAGCCTTGTTACAGCCAAGATAAAAGCCTTGGGAGTTCTGATAAAAAACTGGTGCAGGAATGGTATCAATTAAAACTTGGAGAAAATCAAACTGTTCCTGTAGTGCTGCTTCCGCTTGCTTGCGCTTAGTAATGTCTTCAATCAGCCCTTCGTAGTAAAGTAGCTCTTTATTTTCATCACGCACTGCGTATGCCTTTTCCGAAATCCAAACGATGCTGCCGTCTCGACGATAAATCTGGGACTCAAACCCTGATACACTGCCAAATTCCATCAAGCGTACAAACTCCGCGTAACGATGCGGATCAACATACAGTTGTTCAATATCAGTTAATGCCGTGACCTCTTCCGGAGAAGAGTAGCCATAAATACGTGCTAGGGCGGGATTTGCCGTGATGTAACGTCCCTCAGGAGTGCTTTGGAAAATGCCTTCAACTGCATTTTCAAAGATACTGCGATATTTAGCTTCTGCAACCCCTAATTGATGATAGGCAGTTTCCAGTTGTTTGCGGGCATAAAACTCGGAGCGTTGTAGACATTCGTATAGGTACACCGCCAAATCGCAGATCAAACATACCCAAAAAAGAGACAAAATCAAAGTCACACCGTATATCGGCTGGTCGCTGAATGGCGGTGGTAGTTTCAGTCCGAGGATGGTGTTGACGACAAAGTAGTAAATTAGTACTCCTAACTGTGACCCCAAGTGAAGATACCAGCGCGTTGGCATCAGCGTAGCTTGAGTCATAAACGTGATGATCCAAGCTAATTGATCGGGTAGAGCAAAACCTTTGAAAGTGGAGACAATTTGCTCAACTAGAGTAATAGAAAAGGATTGGCATAAGAAAAGCAGCCCCAGATGACGACGAGCTATTTTGGTTTGCTGTAGAGCCAAGCACCCCAACAAACATAGGAATATGGATATATTAATAGTTGAAACAAGGTTTTTAATCTCAATAGTCAGCTTTGCTACTTCTTGAAAATGAAATAATTCCTGAGAAATATCTCGTAAGATAAATGTAAATACGCAGGCAGTGGAGATCAGTAGTCCCAAACGCAACCGTTGTAACATAAAGCGGTCGCGCCAAGCTTTGTATTCCAGGGTCATTGCCTCTCGTGTTGGCGTGACACAAGGATTGGCTTTTTGACCATACGAACGCACTGTTCTCAATATGGTTGACCTGAGAGTTTGACCAAATCTTCCCATAGCAAGGAAGGCGTTTGCTTTCTTCATCACTGCCTTTCCCTCTTCACACTCATTTTAGATTGGCGGTTTTGGATTAGATCGATATCTCTCTCCCCCAAAATGGATAATTTTCATTTTTGATGACAGGCGGAGGTGATCCCGAAATCTAAAATTGCTCAGATGGAGTTGCTAGCGGTAGGGTGAACCAGAAGGTTAACCCGCGCTTGCGCTTGGTGCCGATCGCGCCCATGTCACCGCCGTGTGCCTTGATAATTTGCCGACCAAGAAACATTTTTAAGCCAATGCCTGTTGAACATCGGGCTTGTGGATCGCGTACAGATAAATCGAATAGGCGATCGCACTCTGACTTGTTCATCCCCACACCGTCATCTTGAATAGTACAGCGAATCATTGCCGTCTCAACTGTAGCTGAGAGCTTAAAGTTTAATCCCGGCGGATTGTTTTGTAAGCTTTGAGTAAACAAATTGACAAAAACCTTCTGCAATTGCATCGGATCGGCAATGACCAACGGTAAATCAAGCGGAACCAAGTTGTTCACAGTCGCTTGATTTTGTGCCAGCACCTGTGACAAGTCTTTGATAATTCCTGTCAGCAGTGTGCTAAAATTTACAACTTCACGACGCAGGACAACTCCTTGCTCTACGCTGGCATGAATTTCTAGCAATGAGTTAATCATCCCCAGTTGGCGGTCATTGCCTTGAATCATTCGCTCGATAATAAAGCGAGACACGAGGATTGGGGAGGGGGAACTGAGAGTGGGGGGAGTGAGGGGAGCTTTTTCCTCCCCTACTCCCTCATCTACCTCATCTCCCCCTACTTTTTTCCTACTCCCCATTCCCCTATTTAGTAAATTATTTAGCACCATCAAGTTGCCCATTACCGAAGTCCGTAAATCGTGGGAAACGGTGTGCAAAACCACGTCTTTTACCCGGCTTAGTTCTTGGAGTTCGTGCATTTTCTGCTGTAGTTGCGCTGTCCGCTCTTCTACCTGACGTTCCAGATTAGTGTTAAGTTGTGCTAGCTCTTGATAAAGTTGGGCTTGCTGAATGGCGATCGCTACCTGTTCTGACATTTGCTGGAGCAAATCAATTTCCATGTCTGTCCAATAGCGCGGTCCACTGCATTGGTTGGCAATCAACGCCCCAAACAATTCCCCGCCTAGTATGATTGGTACAGCCAAGGTAGCCCTTGTGTGAAATTCTTGATAAAGTGCGATCAATTGAGGAGATGCTGAAGAATGCGTGATATCTTCAACTACCCGGACACGATTGATCTTTAGTAGTTTTCTCAACTCTAAAATATAAGTTTCATGCTCGGGTTTCCATTCTAAGACAGATGGATATTGCGGATCTACGGATTCGGCAAGAATTTTTGATTGTGCATTAGCATCCCTGAGAGCAACAAAAACCCGGTCTGCTGCCAAAAATTGCCGAACTTCGTTGACGGTAGTGTGGAGAATTTGGTCTAGGTTGAGTGATTGCCGAATGCGTGCTAGAGTTTGAGCCAACAAGCGATCGCGTTTTGCGGAAAGGCGGAGTAATTCTTCCGTCTGCTTGCGTTCAGTAATGTCGTTAATTACACAAACCACACAAGGCTCTCCACCAAGGTTAATCATCTCAGTTGAAAACAGTACTACCCTAGGATCACCTGACTTTGTGTAAAACTCTGTTTCTAAATTGCGAATAAATCCTTGCTCCTGCAACATCTTTTGCATTGTGGCGCCTTCAGAGGAATTGTCCCAAATATTCAACTCTTTGGGCGTACGACCAATCACTTCTTCGCGATCAAAACCGCTCATCTGGAGAAAGGCATCGTTAACATCAACGTAGCGTCCATCTAAGAGCGTCAGGATAGTAATCGGGTTGGGACTAGAACGAAAAGCTTTGGAAAACTTTTCCTCAGACTCGCGCAATGCAAGTTCTGCTTGTTTGCGTCCGGTGATCTCGTGATTGACTGCTAGTAAACACGGAACACCATCTAAATCAATGACTTCGGCTGAAAACAGACTCACATGTACCGAACCCTCCTGACTACGAAATTCAAATTCTCGGTTGCGAACGAATCCGTGTGAGTGTAACTCCTGCAGCATCAAAGCGCGATCGCTCTGGTTCACCCACATATTTAACTCAAAAGCAGTACGACCAATCACCTCGTCTGGCGAATAACCTGAGAGTTTGACAAAACTGTCGTTAACTTCTAAATAGCGTCCTTCTTTAATTGTGCTGATGCTAATTGGATTGGGGCTGCAACGAAAAACGAGGGCAAACTTTTGGGCAAGATGCTGTAGAGTTAGTTCTGTTTGTTTGCGGTCAGTGATATCCCGCACAATTGCTAAGACTTCGTCTTGCCCACTGACTACCAACCGCGACTCGTAATCTCGCATACCCAAAGGTGTTGGTAGCTGATATTTTAAGGAATGCATTCTGGAATCAAAAGTTTTGGCGATCGCTTCCAGGGTTTTCTCCGCAACATCAGGAGGCAATAAATCCCGCAAATTTTTACCAACTATCGAACGATCGCTCATGTGAAGATTTGCTCCCTCACCTTTGAAATCTAGATACTCGCCGTCGCGGCTGATGCGAAACATCAAGTCAGGGATAGCATCTAAAATTGCTTTATACCGTGCCTCACTCTCGCGTAATTTTTCCTCTACAAGCTTGCGATCTGTAATGTCCATGAACGAACCCACCCAAATAACATTGCCGCGTTCAAGTCGTTCTGGGCGGCTTGCACCTTGAATCCACTTGAGTTTGCCACTATATGTGATGATGCGACCTTCCCAACACCAAGGTACAATCTGGGCATAAGAGGTAGCAACAGATTCTTCAAAAGTTTTGATATCTTGCGGATGAATAAGTTTATATAGTACCTGAAAGTCTGAGATCACAACTTCTGGTTCTAATTCATACAGTTCTCGACATCCAGAACTGGCATAAAGGACAGACTGGGAACCATCTTGCCGCTGAAGGAATTGGAAAATCATTCCTGGCAAGTTGACAGCAATTTTTTCCTGCAGAGGCAATCCTCCTTTTTGAGAATCTAGTATACGCAGTGTTTTCACAGTTTCATCCACTATTTAACCTTTTTATATACAAGCGACTGGTATATTAAGGAAGTTAATCGCCGCTTAGCAGTCAGCAAGAATATTTTCAGCCTTTGATCTAAAAGCTGATAGCTTTCCGCGAATCGCTATTACTTTTAGGGTATATTCCAAAAGAACTTATCGCATTCACCCAATTGGATGAAGATCTTGCTCTTAGAAGATTTCAGCAACAGGAGTGTATGTAGCAGTCCTATTTGATTTATGGACAAGGGGGATAAGAGGGACAAGGAAGACTTGGGGGACAAGGAAGACTTGGGAGAGGTGTTCACGAATCATTAGACAGTTCGCGAAAATGATTGTAGAGACCTAACACTGCTACGTCTCTACAAAGGTTTCAGACAACGAATAATTAATTTCTGGAGATGTCTATTTAGGATTGCTATATAGGGCAAGGTCAGACTGGCAATTAACAATTAGCAATTAACAATTAGCAATTAGCAATTAGCGTCCTACACCCGCGTAGAGAGTATTTACACAATTTTGTTTGCAGCGCAAGAATCCGATAGAGTTGTATGGCGCTTGTAGGCTATTCTCAATTCGCAGAGCATTATCTTTGTGGAGACGACCTAATGGATGAAGACGAATACTGGCAAGCTGTCCTTCACCGAGACAGGCGCTATGAGAGTATGTTCGTTTATGCTGTCTGTTCGACCGGGATCTATTGTCGTCCATCATGCCCGTCGCGTAAACCTCGACGACAGAATGTGCAATTCTTCTCACAACCCCAAGAGGCAGAAAAATCCGGTTTTCGTGCATGCCTTCGCTGCTACCGGAACACAAGCTTATCTGATGAACCACACCTTGAACTCATTCAGCAAGTATGTTGTGCGATCGCCCTTACGTTTAACAATCCCCCAACACTTGCAGAACTAGCGAGTCAGTTCAACATGAGTCCATATTATTTGCAACGTACTTTTAAGCGGATTGTCGGTGTCACACCGCGACAGTATGCTGATGCACATCGTCTTCAGAGGTTCAAAATGCAATTAAAGGATGGAGAAAAAGTCGTGAACGCCCTGTATGAAGCGGGGTACGGCTCAAGTAGCAGTCTCTATGAACAAGCATCGGCACAGATAGGAATGACACCTACGAGTTATCAGCATGGTGGAAAAGCGATGCGTATTGCCTACACCGTCGTCCCATGTCCTCTGGGATACTTGCTTGTGGCAACAACAGACAAAGGTATCTGTGCGGTGAAACTTGGTGATGAAGCAGATGATCTCGAACGTATTCTCATCAATGAGTTTCATCAGGCGCACATTGTACGTGATGACCATACACACAAAGACTGGGTGCAGGCAATCCTCAATTTGATTGCGGGAGGTGAACCACATTTCGATTTGCCGCTTGATGTACGCGGGACTGCATTTCAGAAACAAGTGTGGCAAGCATTACAAAAGATTCCGTATGGCGAAACGCGCACGTATGCTGAGATCGCGGGTGATATTGGTAAGCCGTTAGCAGTACGCGCAGTCGGGAGTGCTTGCGGCGCTAATCCGACAGCGCTGATTGTACCTTGTCACCGTGTGCTGCGCAGTGATGGCAGTCTTGGTGGTTATCACTGGGGGATTGAGCGCAAACAAAAACTGCTAGCACAAGAATTGAAACTTCGCAAAGACGGTAAGTAGGTCGGTGAGAATAATACCAACTATGTAAATTTTTGTAAAATTACTTAAAAGGCTTGTAGTTGCGCTTCAGCGCACACTGAAGCGCGTAGGAACGAGCGGAAAGCCTGGGTTGATTTAAACTATCTGTGTTTGCTTCCGCTTTAAGAATGAGCCTGCACCCAAAGCACCAACAGCTAGTAAACCGAACATAGCACTGGATTCAGGAACACTAGCTACTCTGTAGGCATGGTTATCACTTTCAAATGCAGGGGCAGTTGAGATCAGAGCTATCTTGTCAAACATCTCGTTCTTGTCAGCGAAGAAATTAACAAAAACGTTGTCCAGAGAGTTCTGCTGATTACCTTGAGCAGCAGCACCTGGAACATCTGTGCCAGTAAAGGTTTTTAACAATGTATCGCCCCTATAGAACTTAATGGAATTATAGGTGTCTACTGAACCCCAGTACAAACCAAAGTAATCAAGCGCTTGAGCAAATTTAAGATCTACTTCACCAGTAGCGCCTTCAACGCCGCTACCCTTTTGAGAAATTGTTAGATACTTGCTTTCATCATTAAGTGGTTTACCGTAATGCCCGTCTAAGCCACCTTGAACTATTGCGGGTGTGGAACCATCAGGGGTGGAATATGTAACAAACCCGTCGGCACTGGTTAGTGTACCATTGCTCCCTTGGATGAGTGCGCCCTGTTTAATTAATTGGTCCTTATTGTTTGCGTTCACGGCACTCTGCTGAACAATCGTGTCGAAGGTAATTGTCTGAGTTCCAGGCACGTGGGTAAATAGATCCTCCTGCCTATTAGCGCTTATAGTACCTGTTCCTGTTACTGGTGTTAGGCTAACAGCGCTAGCTGGTTTTACACTCATGAACACAATTGCTGTTCCAACCAAGGCGAATGACAGTTTTTGTAAGGTAGACATAAAACTTGTTCTTCCAAAAAACTAGATGTTTGTTAAAAATGAGGAGATTTAGAGATGCCTTTTACTTTCACCGTGATTTAGGTATTCAAGTTCCATCAAAGAAGTGATAGAACTTAAGAAAACCCTAAAAACAGATTCGGTATAACCAGGAATAAATTGACTTAAGTTGTTAATCAAGCTGTTGGCAGCTTCTTCAAAGCTTGAAGGCTTAACTTGCTTGGCGCTTTGATATTTCAAAGTTAGCCCCTAACAGTTTTAAACAACTTCTGTGTATCTGCCGAAATATCAAAGAAGATTCGGTGAATACAATTGTGAATAAATAAGTATCCCTGTTTAACTAGGTGATGAAGCAGTGAAGCAAGGGACATATAGGAATCATATTTGATTTTTGAAATATACGTAGGGGAGCCACCAAGAGTGCGCAAAGAGAAGTTGCTTGGAGGAGCCAGTGCGCCTATACGGGTAAAGCGATCGCAGGCAACTAACTGGTGAGACAGCCCGCACTCTTGAGGGTTTCCCGACAGAGGGGACTGCGCTCCCGTTGGGCGTTGGCGAACCCCGAAGTTTGCGTTCTTCGGGGTTCGCCAGTTGCCGGGGCGCGGGAAACCCTCATAGGCGCACTGGTCTCACCGCCTACAGCACTGGTCTCACCGCGCACTCTTTGTAGCTCCCCTACACTACTTAAAATTTTTGATGAACGATTTAGGATTCCGATATTTTTATAAATTTCTGATAAATAAGTTCAAGAGAGTGTAAATTGCGTGTGTAGGAACGAGAAAATGTTATGAGTCAGCGTGTGACAGTTCAGGGTGCGCGTGGGTGGGATATATAATTACTATTTTTTTTTGGTAGAATAAAAAATAAAATTGCCGACAAGTTAGGGCAGTGAACTTCGTTTCACCGTTAAGTTGTGCTTTTTACTCAAATAAATAAACTTTATGCTATCTATAATTCAAATTGTCAGAACTCCTGCGACTGAGCGCTTGCTTAAGCTTTGGGTAAAGCGCTACACACCTGACTTGTCCTCTCTACCCTTAGATCAAGAACCTTGGCTTTACGTTTTGTTGGTTGAAGCTTCCTCGCCAGAGGGTCGAGCGAATACCGCCGCCAAATTGCAGGACTCGTTAGTAAATATAAATTGTCAGATGGCAGGAATACAGGCGAGAAGCCTTTACGAATATATTCCTAATGTTTTGGATTTGAACGAGGCTAGGCGACTAACTCAGTATAGCTGCCTAGTTTATCAGAAAATACTACAAATTTACCAACAATCATCTGTTATCACTACCTCACTGACAGAAAAACTACGAGTCATAGCAGGGGAAAAGGAAAATTGTTCACTTTCCATGTGGGGGATGCCAGAAATAGAACAGCTAGCAACAGCGCTTGAGCCACTATTACTACAATTACAGAAGCAACACATAGCATCGAAAGACTGGCGCACTCTTGGCTTTATTACCACGCTGTTAAACTTCAGTAATAAGTTATTTCTCCGTCAGATAACGCCGATAGAGCAAGTATTGCTCCGCCCCTACTTCAAGTTTGTCGAAGAGCAAGTTGCTATCCCTTGGGAGCGAGTCTGTGCTGCTAGTGCTAACCATAAGCTAGGTTCTCCTGCCTTAACTCTTGTCGAACAAATGTTACCTGTCTCTGAAGAGATCGCACATCATGTTTACCACCGACTGACGCAATTGTTTCCCTATCATCGCAGCCGTAGAGGAAGTTTGAGCAATCCAGATGTAGCACACTCGTGTATTCGCGATCTGAATATGTTCCAGGCTTACCTCTGGTTGTGTGTTTTAGAGTCGAGTCTGGCACCAGTGGAACAGGAACTGGTTAAATTGTGTGTGATGGTTATGCAAACCGTAGAAGTGAGGTGGGAAATCATTGAGCAATGGAGGCAACTATTAATGGATGAAATTATTAGCCGTGTGAAGCAGGAACAAAAGCACCTCTTGCTGCCATACACTCAAGGAATCCAGCAAGCATTCTTAAAGGAGCGCATGCGCTTAGGTGCCACACTAATTCGTAATTGCGAATTATTTGCTGAGGCTAACTAATGTTGCCTGTGAAAACTCGCTCTTGTGGTCCAGTCATGTAAATATGTTGGTCTATTTCTGACCATTCAATTTGCAGACAACCACCTGGAAGTTCGACGGTGGCAACACGATCGCATCTTCCCGTCAATACACCAGCCACTAACGATGCACAAGCACCAGTCCCACAAGCTAATGTGATACCAGCACCGCGTTCCCATACCCGCATTTTTACGTAGTCCGGACGCACCACTTGAATAAATTCGGTATTTGTGCGTTGGGGAAAAGCTGGGTGATGCTCAAACTGTGGACCTATAGCTTCTAAGGGAATTGCTGCCACATCTTCCACAAAAGTAATGCAGTGAGGATTTCCCATACTTACACAAGTGACGATCCAAGAATTAAGTGCCACTTGTAGCGGTTGATTAATCACTTTTTCGTCGGCTGGGCGCATTGTGGTGGGTATTTCCGCCGCCAGCAGCCTAGGGATGCCCATATCCACCTTAACTTGACCATCCAGCATGAGTTGCGGTGTAATGATACCAGCCAGCGTCTGAATGCGATAGGTAATGGGGTATGGGCTATGGGGAGATGAGGTAGTAGGGGGAGTAGGGGGAGTAGGGGGGGATGAGGAGGATGAGGAGGATGAGGAGGATGAGGAGGATGAGGAGGATATTGCTCCCTCATCTTTCCCCACTTCCCACTGCTGTAAGGGCGGGGTGACCCCGCCCCTACTGACTCCTTCTAAATCCGCTAAAAAACCTGCTAAACAGCGAATACCATTGCCGCACATTTCTGGTTCCGAACCATCGGAATTGAAAATCCGCATGCTATAGTCAGTGTCGTTTTCTCCTCTCAGGGCAAAAATTACACCATCTGCACCAATACCAAAATGGCGATCGCACAACTTCACGGCTTGGAGAGGCGTCAGCACTGGCTGTGATAAAGAACGATTGTCAATCAGGATAAAGTCATTGCCCAGACCATGATACTTAGTAAATTCGATTGCCATTTTCTCAATGATGAATTATCAAGGAATTGTTGGTTGTTGGTTGTTAGTTGTTAGTTGTTAGTTGTTGGTGAACCAGCGCGAATGACGGCTTTCCCTCCGTAGGCGACTGGTGTAAGCGTTGCGTTAGCGACGAAGGAGCGTCACCCGAAGGGTTGTTGGTTGTTGGTTGTAAAAATACCACTAACCACTAACCACTAACCACTAACCACTAACCACGTACATACATTATTATTATCAAAAATGCCTACGACTGAATTCGATATATCACTGCCTAGCATTCGACAAGTGCAAAACCTGATTAAAAAAGTTACAAAAACCGAGTTAAAACTGCTGACAGGCGATATCGTGACTGGGAAACTTATATGGCAAGACCATTACTGTGTATGTCTTGTAGATGAAAATAGCCAACAGATGACAGTTTGGAAACAAGCGATCGCTTACATTAAGCCGATCTCAAGTGAGGAGTTATGAGTTTTAATTCCTCACTCCTCACTCCTGACTAATTTAAGTGCTTCGCTTTTGTCAGCAATCAACTGTTGTATTTGATTTAAAGAAGGCAAGCTACCACACAATAGCACCAAGTCACGGACTTGTAAGTTTGTAGTGTCATTGGGAAGGCGGATAAACTTGCCATTTCGTCGTATTGCCTGTACCTGTACCCCATATTGGTTCCGAATATCCAGATCTGCAAGGGTTTTAGCAACTACCGGAGAATCAGCGCTGACGAGTACCCACTGACAAGCGCTGTTTTCTCTAGGAACAGCAGCCCTACCTAGTGCGAATTCTTCCATTGCTGCCATTTCCCCATTCGATCCCACTACCAGAAGGCGATCGCCTTCTGACAACTCGGTACTAGCATGGGGATAATCGATTTCTTCGCCTTCGGCGCGGCGAATTGCCATCAAACTCACCCCTGTTAAGTAGCGCATATCCGCCTCTTCTAACGTCATCCCAATCAGGGGTGAGTTTGATGGTAGAAGAAACCAACGGCTATTCATGTCTTGAGTTGCTTGCAGTAAATCATGGGACACCTCTGTTGCTGATTGTTCAGGTCGTAGATCCAAATAATGACGATTGCGGATTTGCTGCATTTCCCGTTGCACGACATCTGGTGACAAGCCGACATCAGTTAGTATGTATGTTGCCATTTCTAAACTCGCCTCAAACTCTGGTTGCACCACTTCCCGTGCTCCTAGTTGGTAAAGCATCTCAATACTTTTATCGTTGGTGGCGCGAACAACTACGTTTAACTCAGGGCATAATTCCAAAGCGCGTTTGATACAAAGACGGGTACTCATGGGGTCAGGAAGTGCGATCAAAAGACCTCGTGCATTATTGACAACAGCGGTTTCTAAAACGTGAAGACTCACACAATTCCCGTACACGTAAGGAACCCCAGCTTCCCGCAACTGCTGAATTCTACTTTCCGATTGGTCAATCACCACCACGGGCAACTCGTGAGCAAGCAACAACTTCACCAAATTGCGTCCGACTCGCCCATAGCCACACACCACCACATGGTCTTTCATTGGTAGTTCTTCGGCTACTGCCAACGGCTTACCCTCCCCACTCAAATAAGGCTTTAGCCAAGGCATTGATTCTACCCAATCAAATAAAATCGGCACTCCTCGCAGCACGAAGGGTGTAAGCACTAATGTTACCGCTGTCGTTCCTAAAATCAGTAAATATACTTGCCGGGAAACTAGCCCTATGGCTTGCCCTTCACTGGCGAGAACAAAGGAAAATTCCCCAATCTGAGCCAGTCCTAACCCAGTAATTATCGCTGTTTTCCAAGGGTAGCGAAACAATTTTACCAATGGTGTGATAATCAAAAACTTACCGACAAATACCAGCGCCACCAGCCCCAGAATTAATTCCAGATTGTTCCACAAAAACACTGGGTCGATTAACATCCCAATGGAGGCAAAGAATAAACTGGCAAAGATATCTCGCAGTGGCTCCACATAACTCAGGGTTTGGTCAGCATATTCTACCTCCGAAATCATTAAGCCGGCGACAAACGCTCCCATCTCAATTGACAGCCCCATCTCCTCCGTGAGTAGGGCAATACCCAAACACAGCGCCACCACGCCTAGTAAAAATAGCTCTCGGCTTTCGGTGCGGGCTAACAGTCGTAACAAAGGTGGTATCAGCCAAATCCCTGCTACGATTGCACCTGCAGCAAATAAGCCAATCCGTAACAGCGCTGTCAGGACTGCGATGCCAATCGCTTCCCCAGATTGGTGGAGGGCGGGCAAGACTGCGAGCATCAGTCCCAGCGCCAAATCCTGTACTACCAAAATTCCTAGCATCACCTGCCCGTGGGGCGTTTCTGTTTCGTTGCGCTCCATCAAGCATTTAAGGACAACTGCTGTGGAAGACAAAGACAGAATTGACCCCAAAAACACGCCCTTAGCTGGTAAGGTTCCCCAGGCTCCGGTTACCCCACATACCACAACTGTGACCAAAATTGTCAGGATAATCTGAGCCGATCCTCCCCCAAGTGCGATCGCCTGGACTTTTTTGAGTTCATTCAAGGAAAACTCAACTCCCAAGGCAAATAACAAAAAGGCGACACCAAACTGCGCTAGAGTTTCGATCTGAATTAATTCTTTGATCAGTCCCAGTCCGGCAGGTCCAATGACCATTCCGCCAATGAGATATCCTAGTAAAACGGGTTGTCGCAACAGCGCCGCCACCAGCCCGCCACAAGCGGCAACGGCGAAAACCGACACTAGATCAACGATTAGCCTAAAATCTTCCTGCACTGGTTTATAAAAAAATTATTAAGACCTCTATATAAATTCAGCATACAAAGTTTTATCTGACTGTGGATGTGAAGAGTTCCTAACTGAAGGAAACAAAAACTTTGACACTGGTTGCTAATGTTCTCAATATTACATCTTGCACCTGCCTGATATTCCGCCGCTTAATTTATCATCCCGTTGGCAAATTAAAAACCTAACCCCCTAACCCCCTTCCCTACGAGGGAAGGAGGAATAATATTCCCCTCTCCTTGTTGGAGAGGGGAAGGGGAGCTTAAGCGCATGTTGTCGGGTTTCCCCACAACATTGACCAGAAGCGGAAACCGCGCCCCAACGGTGAGTCCAGCCCCTACGGCGGGTTTCCCGCCGTAGGGGACTGGCGAACCCGAAGGGTTATATTGTGGTCTACCCGAATGAAATTCACTGTAAATGACATCTTCAAAATCGAGAGCCAACGTCATGTTATCTCCGGTTAATTACTTATAATTTAGAAACATTATGGTGCTGTTTATACATAATTTGTATGGTTTTTATTATGGTTGATTTGCCGGACATATCATGTATTATGAACCGTGAAAACTACGTTTTGTTAACAGCAAAACAATAAATTAAGTAGCTGGACAAAAATATTTACAGTCATTGCGAACGAAGTGAAGCAATCGCAAGGGTTTGGGATTGCTTCACTTCGTTTCACTCGCAATGACATTGTGTAATTAATTCTGTCCAACTACTTTAGGACTTACCCACACTCTACGAATTCTTGGCGTTCTTGGCGTCTTGGTGAACCAGCGCTGCAGGCGGGTTTCCCGCCGTAGGCGACTGGTGTAAGCGTTGCGTTAGCGACGAAGGAGCGTCACCCGAAGGGCGGTTCGATAAATTAAGTTCTTTGGCAATTTTTGCGTAAGTCCTGTACTTATAACTGTTATAGTATTTATGAATAATTTTTTTTTGCAAAAAGTAGAATTTAGCTTAGCTTTTTTTTACTGAAAAAAAATAACGCTTAGAGTGCAGTATATTTTTTCGCATAATTTGATATTTACAGGGTGCAGAATTCCTCGATCAATAGGGTATACCTTTGTGGGAAAACAATACCTAGCAATTAGAAATGCACTGACTATATAGTCAGGGTGATCTGGTAGCTTTCTTACTGAATGAGTAACTTCCAGTCTGAGGGTGATTAGCCAAAACAGGATATTCCCGATTAATCAAGGAAGACAAGAAATGCGTGATGCTTTACTCTGCTAGCATCGGAAAATTGTCAAAACCTATATAATTTAGACATTCGCAATGTCACAGTCACACAACCCCTTCGTTGTCGGAAAGCCTGTTCCCCCAGAACAGTTTGTAGGGCGGGAATCGCTAATTGGTGCTGCATTCGACCAAATTCATAATCGCAGTTACTTGGCGATTTGGGGTGGTTCAGGAATGGGTAAGACCTCCTTTATGGAGCTACTGACATCGCCTCAAGTTTGGAAAAAACACGGACTAGATCCATCGCAGGCTGTGATTGTTCGTCTCAGTTGCGAGAATATCATTCCCTTTACTCCCTCTGGCTTCTGGAGGGAAGTCTTGAGCCTCCTGAAGGATAAGTTGGACAACCAGTTTGCTTTGCCGGATAAAATTGAAAGCTTTTTGAACAAAGGGGAAACAACAAAAGATAGCCTGCGTTTAGTGTTGCGGCAGCTTGGGGCACAACGAAAATTCTTGGTGCTGCTCGTGAATGATTATGATACAGCCCTCTACACAAATGAGCAATACACAGAAACTGATAGAGAAGTGTTCTTGAGTGAATGCCGTAATTTGGCTGTTCACTCTCAGGAGAGCGAATATCTCTCAATGATTGTGGCTTCACTCAAGCGCCTCAGTACACTTGGTCCTCAGATCAATCTAATTAAGTCCCCTTGGTACAACCACTATCTCTTCCAGTGCCTCAAGCCATTTACCGACCAGGAAGTGGATGAACTACTTCAACCACTTGGCAAACAAATGACACCAGAATTACGGAACGCGATTCGAGAAATTGCTGGTGGACATCCGACTTTGCTACAAATTGCCGGCTTTCTGCTGTACAGAGAACTACGAACTGGGAAAGTACCGGATTTTCAAGCATTTACCAGCGACTTTGAAACAAATACCACACACATTTTTCAAAACATGTGGGAAAGGTGCTCTGAAGAAGAGCAGAGTCTGTTGATGCTGATTGCTCTTTCTGGTTTGCAAGGTCGTCTGCATAAGAAAAAACAGTTTGACTTGAGTAACATTGACATCATCTTTAGCCAAAGAGATCAAGAGTTAAAAAGCCTAGAAGAACAAGGTGTAATTATCCGTTCACTAAGGCAAGAAACCTTATACTCCTTAACTTCATCAATCATGGAGCGGTGGGTGATTCAAGAGGTTTGGAATACAAATGAAGCTTCACTCCAAAACCGACAAAGAGTGTTTCTCAATCTGATGAGCCGTCAGCAAACTGAGAAAGTTACAAATGCAATTCGTTGGGTAGGACAGCACAAAAATGATGTTCCCTCTGCCCTGGAATGGATTCGTCAAGTAGTAGATGTGCTGTTCAAATTCTTCGGAGGCTAAATGAGCAATCTGTAGAGAGAGGAAATACGGTGGAGGCAAAGGCGAGGAGAAATCCATACATTATCGGTCGTGCTATCTATGAACAGGAAAAGTTTTACGGTCGAGAAAGTTTGTTCGGAGTTATTGAGGACAACCTCACCCAGGGTGTAAAAGTTATCTTGTTGCACGGTCAACGACGCATTGGGAAGTCGTCTGTACTCAAACAGATTCCCAATTTTATTGCTAGGGATGAATTTGTGTTTGTCCCTTTTGATCTGCAACACAAAAATCAGTCACCGTTGAGTGATATTTTGCACAACCTAGCAAAAGAAATTGTCGAACATCTTCAGCTAGAGCGAGATGGGTTGCAACTGCCAAGTATTGAAGATTTAGAAAATAATCCAGATGTCTTTTCTCGGAGATTTTTACCGAAAATTTATCAGGCACTAGGCGATAAAAATTTAGTATTATTGCTCGATGAGTTTGATGTTTTGAGTCAGGACAACCCAAACATAAACATAGTAGAGCAAGGTGTGGGTTTCTTTCGCTATTTAGCAGGGCTTGTGAAGCAGCAGGAAAAATTATTTATCATACCGGTGGTGGGACGGTATTTAAATGATATGCCAAATCTGCTGAAATTGTTTAAGGAAGCGCCCTACCAAGAAATCGGGTTGCTGTCTGAGGACAGTGCTAGAAGATTGATTACTAAACCATCTGAGGGAGTGCTGACATACGAACAGGAAGCGATCAAAGCAATTTTGAAACTGTCGGCTGGGCATCCCTATTTCACCCAAGTCATCTGCTTTACTCTTTTCTCCCAAGCAAGGAATGAAAATCATTGGACGGTTACTACTGCTGATGTAGAGGGTATTGCAGACAGGGTATTTCGGGATGACAACGCTCAAGCTGGGTTGGCATGGTTCTGGGATGGACTTCCTATTTCTGAGCAAGTCGTCTTCTGTGCCGTAGCGGCGGCTCATAAGATAGCTATTGAGCAAGCAAGACCGATTCCGGAAGAACCGCTAACGCTACTGACAAATTATGGAATTATCCCAACAGAACTCTTAGATCAGGCAGCCAGACAACTAGCCGAAAAGGGTTTCTTGGATGACACAGAACGTAAAGTCAAAATTGAATTAGTTCGTCGGTGGTTGGTGCAATGTCACCCACTGAGGCAAGAAATACGGCAACTAGAGAAATTAGAGCAAGAAAATGTTAGTCGCCTCTCGACAGTGGCAATTAGTCTGTATCAACAAAACAAACAGCAGAATGCACTGGAGCTTTACGAGCAGGCTTTGGCAATCAATCCCAACCATTTTAGCACTGTACTGTCCCTAGCTAGGGGATACTTGGAGGTGGAAAATTTCGATAGAGCCTTGGAACTTTACACGCGAGCCTATCAATTTGACCAAGTATGCAACATTGAAGAGCTTTTGGATGCTCTGGAAATCTATGGTCATAAGTTGATAACCCAACGAGAGTTTGCGATCGCCAAAAAGCAGTTCCAAAGAGTCTTGGATATTCAGCCTGACAGAGTATTAGCCCAGCAGAAACTAAAGGAAATTGCAGTTTACGAGTCTGGAAGCGTTCCCATATCTGAAACAAACAACACTCGTCAGCGTGGGCATCCGCAAATTCTCCAACGCTCAATAGCAGCGGTAGTGGCAGCAGCGATCGCTACTGTGGTAGGAGTAGGCTTCGGCGTTTATCGGTTTGCAGCCCCTTGCCCTGCGGGTGAACAGAAAGAAAATGGTTTTTTCTGTGTAGCAGAAACGAGTAGAATTAGTCGCGGCGATCGCACCTTTTTTCCCGCTCTTAAAAATACTGCTCGTGACTTGGGCATTCAAGCATTCAAGAACAGCAATTATGAAGATGCAGCTAAATTTTTTGAAAAAGCTGTGGCGTATAATCGTAACGATCCAGAAGTGCTGATATACTATAATAATTCCCTCGCCCACCAAAAGGGTTCTCCGCTCACCTTGGCAACGGTTGTGCCAGTAGACAATAAACCCGAATCTGCTCAAGAAATGTTGCGAGGTGTGGCGCAGGCACAAAATCAATTCAATATAAAAGGTGGCTTCAACGGTCGATTACTGGAGATTGTCATTGCCAATGATGGTGACGAACCGGACAAAGCAAAACAAGTGGCTCAGCAGCTGGTGAAAGATCTATCTGTATGGGGAGTAATTGGACACTACTCTAGTGAAGCTACTAGGGCGGCACTAGCCGAATATGAAAAAGCGGATTTGGCTATCATCTCCCCTACCACTAGCAGTTCCGTCTTGTGGAGCAATGTTTTCTTTAGGACAGTTCCTTCTAACGAGTTTGCTGGGAAAACGTTAGCTGAATATGCTGCTACAAAGCTTAGCTTAAAAAGAGTGGTGATTTTCTTTAATCTTGACAGTAATTATAGTACCAGTATGAGGGAGGAATTTAAAAAGCACTTTGAACACGAATCCCTAGGGGGTAAAGTGGTTCGCCCATCAATTGATTTAACCTCTCCTATACTTAATGTAGAGATAGAAGTCGAAAGGAGTGTGTATAAATATACAGCACAGGCAGGAGTGTTGTTTCCAGACACGCTACACACTGATGTCGCTCTCAAAATTGCTAAAGCCAACAAGAAACTGATTGCTCAAGGCAACCGAGGACTAATTTTATTAGGTGGGTCTAGTTTGTATGGCGACGAAGAATTGCAAAAAGGCGGAGATGCTGTGGAAGGCTTAATTATAGAAGTGCCTTGGGTTAGGCAAGTACCACAAGCAAAAGACTTTGCCCAAAAAGCAAGGCAGCAGTGGGGAGTAGATGTGAACTGGCGTACAGCTACTAGCTTTGATGCCACTCAGGCTTTTATTAAATCTTTATCATCATCCTTAAAATCCTCAAAACCTCGGGAGAACGTCCTGCAAGGACTACCAAATGTCGATCTTCCAGCTAGTGAAACCTCAGGGTATCGACTCAAATTCCAAGATCGGGAGCCCTACCAACCTAAAATATTTATTGTTAAGGTTAAGAATGGTAAGTTTGATGTAGTGCCGGAGCAATAATTCCCTGATTATTATGGCATATTCAGCACCTCGGAGAAATCCATACATTGTTGGTCGTCCAATCGAGCAACCGGAATTGTTTTTTGGACGAGAAGAGCTATTCTGCTCTATAGAGGATAATCTGAGGCAGAATGAACAAGTTATATTGTTGCACGGTCAACGACGCATCGGTAAGTCATCGCTAAGCCGTAATATTCGTAACTTTGTTTCACTGGATGAGTTTGTGTTTGTTCCCTTCGATTTAGAAGAGTACAGCCGAGAATCTCTCAGCGGTATTTTAGCAGATCTAGCTAAAGACATCATCGAACACCTCGAACTCGATTCAGATCAGATAACACTGCCTGGAATTAAAGAATTAGAAAAAGAGCCTTATATTTTCTCTAGCAAATTTTTGCCCCAAATTTATGAGGAATTGGGCGGCAAAAACCTAGTCTTGTTGCTAGATGAATTTGATGTCCTCAGCAATGATTATTCGGAGTCAGTATTTGAGAATTTATTCCTATATTTACAATCTACTATAGAGCTACAAAGTAAACTATTCGTCATTATATTTGTCGGATGCCACTCGGCAGATCTCCCAAATTTACTTACTCTATTTAAGGATGCACCCTACCAAGAAATTGGCTTACTAGATGAGGTAAGTGCTAAACGCCTGATTACTCAACCTGCTGAAGGTATCCTGGAATATGAACCGGAAGCAATACAAGCAATTCTGAAACTGTCGGCTGGGCATCCCTATTTTACTCAAGTCATATGCTTTGCTCTTTTTGGCAAAGCGCGGGAGCTAGAAAAATGGCATGTGACTCGTGAAGATGTTGAGGGTATTGTAGAAAAGGCAATTGAACTTGCTGAAGCTGGATTGGCATGGATCTGGGAGGGACTATCTATCCCGGAAAAAGTAATTTTTTCAGCCGTAGCCGAGTCTCAAAAGATAGCTATTGAAAAAGCTCAAATTCCCGAAAACCCGTTAAAGCTGCTAAAAAACTATCGAGTCCAAACAGATGAACTGAATCAGGTAACCGAACAACTGCTTCAAACGGGTTTCTTCGATGATCGAGGATATAGAGTGAAAGTGGAATTAATCCGTTGCTGGTTGGTGCAACGTCATCCACTGAGACAAGAGATCAGGGAATTAGAGAAACTAGATAAACCAGAAGTTAATTCCAACGAAGTAGTAAATAAACTGACAGTTGGCAGGAAAGTTTTGGCGGTTAGTTCTAATGATTGGCGTCATCGAAGTGCTGACATTAAACTGTCCAAGCCAAAGTCAATTCTATTAGGCATAATAGCAGCGGGGGCAGGAATTATTGCCCTTGTAAATGTTGGCGTTTATCAATGGTCAACCCCCTGCAAAGTGATTGAAAATAAAGTATTAAGTAATTTATGCATAGCAGACAAGAGTATTAATATTAGTCGCGGCGATCGCACTTTCTTTCCTAATATAAAAAACCCCAATCGCGACGCGGGGATCGAAGCATTTAAAAAAGGCAATTACTCCCAAGCATCTGAATTCTTTGAAAAAGCTGTGGAGGCAGATCGCAAAGATCCAGAAGTGCTAATTTACTATAACAATGCCCTCGGCCGCCAAAAGGGTACTACTATCACCTTGGCAGCAGTTGTACCAGCAGACAATAATAAAAAATTGGATCAAGAAATTTTGCGCGGTGTAGCGCAAGCACAAAATCAGTTCAATAAAAAAGGTGGCTTAAACAGTGAATTACTAGAGATTGTCATTGCCAACGATCGTAACGAACCGGACCAGGCAAAACAAGTGGCTCAGCAACTGGTAAAAGATCCATCTGTAGTGGGAGTGATTGGACACAGTTCTAGTGATACTACCAGGGCGGCACTAGCCGAATACGAAAAAGCTAACTTAGCTATCATCTCTCCTACTAGCACTAGTATAGTGTTGAATAGCAGTGTGTTTTTTAGAACAGTTACTTCTGATGCAGGTACTGGGAAAAAGCTAGCGGAATATGCCGTTAAAAAGCTTGGCTTAAAAAAAGTTGTGATTTTCTTTAATCCTGGCAGTCTTTATAGTAACAGTCTCAGGGAAGAATTTACAAACTACTTTGAACAACTAGGGGGTGAAGTGGTTCGCAAGCAGCTGATTGATTTGGCTGCTCCGACACTGGATGTAAACTTTAAATATCAGGCACAGGCAGCTGTGTTGTTTCCCGACACACTACACACTGATGTCGCTCTCAAAATTGCTACAGCCAACGCTGACTTAGTGAATAGCCCCCAAAACCCAAACAAGCAAGGGCTAAAGTTGTTAGGCGGTGATACTCTGTATACCACTCAAACCTTGAAAGAAGGTAGGAAAACTTTTGAAGGCTTGATTTTAGCTGTCCCGTGGTTTCGGGACGCACCACAAGCAAAAAACTTTAACCTAGCGGCAAAGAAGCAATGGGAGGGGGGAGAGGTTAGCTGGCGCACGGCGACAAGCTTTGATGCCACGCAAGCTTTTATTAAAGCTTTGTTCCCCAATCCTACTCGCTTATCAGTGTTGCAAAGACTGGGACAGGTAAATATTAAATCTAATGAAACCTCAGGGCAATCTTTACAGTTTACTCAAACGGGTGAGCGCCAAAGTGAACCTATCCTGGTGAAGGTTGAAGGAGGTCAATTTGAGTTAGTCCGTTAATTCATATTTTAGGGACTTGCAAACGATCGCTTGTAACGCTCATAAATGCCGTAGTTATACAGTCTTCAGGGTTGAGAAAATTGATAATGGGTAATAGTTTAATTACCAATTACCAATTACCAATTACCAATTACCAATTACCAATTACCAATTACCAATTACCTGATTATCGCGCTAATCGTCCGTTACTTGCGCGGCAATACTTAGAGAGGATTTGAGGTGATTAGATACAGAACTGGGGCTGTTTCCATCAGGCATGATTGCCCCACGCGTGTAGGACCGACTGAGATTCACATCACTTAGGTCTACAGCACTCAGGTTGGCTTGAGCCAAGTGGGTTTCAGTTAAATTTGCTCCTTTTAGGGTGGCACCAGTGAGATTCGCTCGACTCAAATTGGCTTGAGTCAGGTTAGCACCACTGAGGTTAGCACCACTGAGGTTAGCTTCACTCAGGTTGACACTCTTGAGATTTGCCGCAATCAAGTTCAGATCCCTAAAGTCTCTTTGCCCTGCTGCATATCGGCTTAAAAGCTCCTTAGTTTGCATAGCTTTTTTGGTTTTCATTTTTTAGTACTTTGCTCTCTCACTGTTTGGGTATATAAATTAGCTAGTAAGGCATCAAGCCTCTTCGCCGCCAGGGTGAGGTTGATCGGCAGGTTGGAAACGTGCTGCAGCCTCAACCTCATATTAAGCGCTTCATTTGTAAAACACGCACTATAACTATGACGACGAGCCTCCGTCTAACTAGGTTCTAGCTTTATTAACTTTGAGGCTACGACCCATCCACTCAGTGCCTAATAGCGCCTGAATCGCTGCTGCTTCTTCAGCGGCTGTTCCCATTTCGACAAAAGCAAAACCTCTCTTCTCTCCAGTTTCCCGGTTTATAGATACTTGAACTTTTTTAACAGATCCATATTCTGAAAATACCTGTTTAAGGTCATCTTCTTCAACCTCATAAGATAGATTTCCGACATAAATTGACATAGAACATCTCCTAAATCAAAGGGTGTAGAGATGTAGATTCGGAGAGGCGTCTATAGTGTCAGTCACATAGCCGAAAATTATTCTCACTCATCTAAATATAACATATTGAGCCGATCTCCGGTCGCGCATACGCGAAGATTCAGGCACTTAAGTATAGATATAATTACGAATTACGACTTATTTAGTCGTGGATAGTTCCATTAGGCATTGTCGCCCCCCGCAAAGAGGCATCACTCATGTTGGTTCTACGTAAATATACCCCACGTAGGTACGACCCACTTAAGTCGGCTCGACTCAAGTTTGCCCCAACCATAAAGGCTGAAAGGTTAAATTGACTCAGGTAAGCCCCGCGAAGGTCAGCGTTAATGAGGCTGGCGTCACGCAAATATGCCCCACTCAAGTCTGCACCTCGCATATCAGCCAAATTCAGGTTAGCTTGACTCAAGTCTGTCTGACTCAGGTCTGTAGAGATCAGCTTAGCCCCACTCAGGTTGGCTGAGTGCAAGTTGATTCCTTGTAAGATTTTCCAACTTAAATCTACCCCACTTAAATCGGCTCCATGAAAATCTCTTTCTCCTGCAGCATAGCGATTCAGCAGTTCATTAGCATTCATATTATCTGCCTCTTAAATACGTTTGGAAATTATTTTGTTGACCCTAGTTTGAATATGCGATTTTTTCATCCCATTTTTTTGTGGCTCGTAGCCAATTGACGTAACATAATATTATGTTGTTTATTAAATAATATATAAAGCAATACGGTTCAGTTAAGGTTGAACGGTGGGAATTTTAGGTTGTGTAGAGACGCGAAATTTCGCGTCTCTACATAGGTTGTCAGTAGGGAAATTATCTTAACTGAACCGTATTGATATATAAAGCAGTAAAACTCAGAATTGAGGTAATAGAAATATCTTCCAAGTTTTTCCTATTGAAGTTGAAAAACCATATATTCTTAAGAAAGATGAAACAACATTTTTGATCTTTATCTGTCTATTGCTGTCTGTATTGAGGCATAAATATAAAGCTTTAGATTAGAAGTGAGTAGTTGATCCCTTAATGATTATTGTAGATTGTTAACTGTTTTTCAGCTATAGCTAATCTTAAGTGATAACAGGGAAGCTTATTTTGACAGGTTTTTTGGCAGATGAGTGTTCTGTTGTACTCAAATGCGCGTTGTTTTACTAAGATAGCCATTTGCTTAAACTTGTTTCAACTATCTCACTATATACTAAGTTTTTTTAAATAATCGAGTTAGACAGCAAATTTTTGGCAGCTAGACCCAAATAATCGCGGAAATATTAATTTTTATTACACAGCTATGAAACTGAGGTTATTAAGGCACAACCTCAAGGAAAATAGACGCGCTGGCTCCCCTTGTCCATAAATCAAATAGGACTGCTATATTTTCCCAGTCCCCTTGAAAAATAGCAGCAAAGTTTGGGAACCAGTCGAGATAATAAGCTAGTCTGTGTTTCAACAGAAAGATGAAGATTTTACGTAGCTCTCTCTATCTATGACGGTTAAATATCGTGCTAATAATTTAGGTTTAAAGCGCCATGCCAGTGTTTTGTTCGTGATGCTTGCTGCATTCCCCGCCATGGCATTGCCTGTAGTAGCTTTGCAGGTAGGGGTAACGCCATCTAATCCTGAGTTGGGGGATACGCTATCGGTTGTGATTAATCTAGATAATCCAACGCCTAGCAGCAATGTGAAAGTCACAAGTGGTGAAAACACTTACCCAGCATTTGAAATTGCCCCAAATCAGTATCGCGCTTTTGTCCCCACAACGCCACTAGAAAAGCCAGGAAGTAGAACAATTCGGATTACGGGGGACGATCGGGTGCAGAACTTGTCGGTACTGGTGCGCGATCGCTCCTTCCCCGTACAACGTATTAATTTACCTCCAGGAAAAGCTGGGGTGGACGCCACAGAACATGAACTTAAGCGTGTAGCGGCTTTCAAGGCGTTGCAAACACCACAAAAGTATTGGAGTGGTGTTTTTATCAAGCCGAATGCGGGACCAATCACCACAATTTATGGTGTACGTCGCTACTATAATGGTAAATTTGCAAAGGACTATTATCATCGCGGTACTGACTACGCTGGTGCAGAGGGTTCGCCCGTAGTTGCCCCAGCAGCAGGAAGGGTCGCAATGGTTGGAAGGGTATCTCAGGGGTTCCGAATTCACGGTAACGTCGTTGGTATTGACCACGGTCAAGGAGTAACAAGTATTTTTATGCACTTGAGTCGCATTAATGTCAAAGAAGGGGATTTGGTCAAACCTGGTCAATTAATTGGCGCAGTTGGTACAACAGGCGCTGCGACAGGTCCACATTTGCATTGGGGTCTGTATGTCAATGGGCAAGCTGTTGACCCAGTACCCTGGCGATCCCAAGAATTTAAATAGTAAATTTTTGCAGATGATTTATTCATAGTTGGGGCAAAATAAATTGGATTGGTACCGTCCCTACCTTGGTTGGGTGGCTGAAAGATAATGAGCGTTATGAGTATCGAAAAAATTGTGGAACAAGCACTCCAGGATGGTTATCTTACACCAGTAATGGAAGCAGAAGTTGGGCGCATCTGTGACAACGCCTCGGAACTCTCAATAGAAGAGTACATGGCACTTGATCGGCTGATGGGAGCACTATTGACTGGTGAAGTGGTGGCGGTACCACGCAAACAGTTTATTAACGTTATGGAAGAATTAGTACTGACGGAGGCGATTTCCCGTGTAGCAGAAATTGAAGCCACCAGCGAAAGTTCTCTTGATGTTGGGGATATTGCTGCTTACGCCCTGAACCGCCTACCGCCTCTGTATGCCACTACAGAGGAAGGTGCTAACTACCAGCGCCAGCGCGCTAAGGCAGATCTGCAGGAATTTATTGCCCAGCAAGTAGGCGAGGCGATTTCCCGTAGCCTTGACAGACCCAACGACGGAACGCCTGTCGGTGGGGGTAAAAGTACTGGTAATGAAGTACTACGCCAAGTCAGTACCTTACTTCAATCTTACGCTCCCCATTTTGAGCAAAAATCACCACATTAGTCGTAATTTGTTAGTGGTTAGTGGTTAGTGGTTAGTAGTTAGTGGTTAGTGGTTAGTGGTTAATGGTTAGTGGTTAGTGGTTAGGGTAAAAAAAAATACAAATAACAAATAACAACTAACAACTAACAACTAACAACTAACAAATTACGAACGTACTACCACAGGCGTTCCCATTTTGATCTGCTTGTACAACAATCGGATATCAGGATTGCGCATTCTCAAGCAGCCGTGGGATATAGCACTGCCCACTAGTTCAACTTCCGGTGTGCCATGAAAGCCAATTTGATTACGTCCATCTGACCAAAAACCAATCCATCGGTCTCCAAGGGGACTATCATGTCCAGCCCCAAATATCTTGCCGGTAATCGGGTGACGCCAGACAGGATTGGTTTGCTTATTTAGCACGCTGAAAGTACCTGTGGGGGTTTCCCAACCCTTTTTACCGACAGCGATTGGGTAACTGGCTATGACCAAATTTTGTTTGTAAACATAGACGCGGCGATCGTTTAAATCAACCACTACCTGCTTCTGGTTAGATGCAAGGCTATTAGATGATTCTGGTTTTGCCGACCCTTGAGTCAATAACGACTTTAAAGGGGAATTGCCAATTGGATTTTGTATATTACCCTGCCTAGAGTAGCTTGGTGCTTGGGTACTGGTTGCTCCCATAGCTATGGCATTTCCACTACTCCCCGAATTACTACTACTAGTCCCCGAACTACTATCATTTGTCATCGAAGCAGTCATGCGCCAATGGACAGCGAGAGATAGAATTGCTGTACCAAAACAGAGCCACATCACTATACGCGCTACAGATTCATTTCTTACCATCGCCATCGTCTATATTTCTCCAGCATATCTAGCTGATACATCATGCCCTATGCGCCCCAACCATCTTCCCATCTCTCGATGCCTTCATGACGATCTTTGATTACAATTCCATTTAAGCAGTTGAATTATCCGATCCAATTACCAAAAATTTACAGACTTTTATCACTTCCCTCATAAATATCTCCATAACCTTGGGCACACTAAGGCTATGCCGATTGTGGCACTACCTATAGTTTAAAAAATGACGGACAAAACTCTTACTCTTTGGAACTGTAGAAGTGCAAGAACAATCATTACTAGTGTGGGTGGAAGAAAAACTATGTTGGAAAAACTATTGTTAGCAGTCACAATTACATTTTCCCTCAATCTATTTTTGCAAGTTCGCGTACCTAATCAAACCAACACTGGGGAACGCGAAGTGCAACCAACGGAAACATTACCACAGATTCTGGTGACAGCGATGTTAAAAAAATAACACTTAAGACGAGCCAATTGTTGTAAACCTTAAACGAGAAGGCTTTTGACATGAGTTGATATTACCGAAAAAGGCAGTAACATTTGACTTTCAGCAAATGCAGAATTTTATGAAGTTTGACAAAATACTATGATTACTGTGTTTTGTCAATAGCACATGGTCAGATGTCAGCGGTTGCACAACGACATAGGTGGGAAAACAGCGATCGACTCGAACTGTAGCCAATTGGCGCGCCACTCCTGTAGAGTACAGTGTTCCAGTCATAAATCCGTCACTCACCAAAGAAACTTCCCACCGATTAGTATGTCTAATTAATAGGGATGTTTCAAAGCCAGTACGATCTATGACTCAATCGATTACTGTATCCTGGTCAACTGTTGAGACGAGGCTTCCAGAAGCGTCGGCGCAAGTTGACAAACTCTCCAATCACGACCTAATATTGCGCTGTCAAACAGGACTGCGCCCCGATCGTGCCGCGTTTGCAGAACTATTGCGCCGCTATCAATCCCAAATCGATAGAGTTTTGTACCATCTGGCTCCAGATTGGCATGACAGAGCTGATTTGGCTCAAGAAGTTTGGATTCGAGTGTATCGAAATATTAACCGACTACAAGAGCCGTCAAAATTCCGGGGGTGGTTAAGCCGCATTGCTACCAACTTATTTTACGATGAGTTGCGCAAACGCAAGCGGGTTGTTAATCCCTTGTCACTGGATGCTCCCCGGTCGGTAGATGATGGCGAGATGGATTGGGAAATTGCTGGTGATACTCCCGGTCCTGAGGAAGAACTGACGACTAGAGAGTTTTACGAACAACTGCGTTCGGCAATTGCGGATTTACCAGAGGTGTTCCGGACTACAATTGTCCTTAGAGAAATCGAAGGTTTAGCATACGAAGAAATTGCCGAAATCACTGGTGTGTCGTTGGGAACAGTGAAATCGAGAATAGCGAGAGCTAGATCCAGATTACAGGCTCAGTTGCAAAATTATCTAGATACGTAAAATGAATCAATACAGGGAAATAGCAAAATTTGTTAATTCATTAAGAATATTTAAAAAAAAGCAGATAGCTTCTGCACTCAGGAGAAAAGTTGATTAATTTTTCAAGCTTGTCCGATCCCTTTACCCGTTTAGGAATTGGTAATGTTAAAATGACTACTGATTCTCAGTTTGACGACCGTTCTCGCTTGCAATTTTATATGGATTTGCCAGATGGGAAGGACATGCATACCAATGAATCGACGGGTACTATGGATATGGTGAAGCGCGATCGCTTCGAGTTATTGAGTGCTTACCTCGATGGTGAGGTGACAGCAGCCGAACGCAGGCAAGTAGAAGAATGGTTGGCAAATGACCCAACAGTTCTATGCTTGTATAAGAGATTGTTAAAGCTCAGGCAAGGCTTGCGGACTCTGCCAGTGCCGCTACCACAACAGCCAGTAGCACAAACAGTCCAGAACGTGCTGACAAGTTCGCGTCGCCGTTCTAAAACAGCCTGGATCTATGGAGGTGCTGCCATTGCTGCTTGTGTCATCAGCGCCGTGTCAAGCTTAATACCACATGGTGAATCAAGAGTACCGAATCTGGGTCAGAAACAATCAGCACAACCAATACAACAAGCACAGTCATCGCCGCCTGCGCCTGTTTGGGCTTCACCACTAATGGTTGCTATCAATAACCCAGTAGTGCCAATTCCTAAAACAGCAGAAGTGTCTCCTGTAGTCTCGCCAGAAAACAAAGAAAACAAAGTGGAATTGCAGCCTCAATCACAGGAGATCAACTAAAAAGTTATGAGTTATGAGTGAGGAGTTAGGAATAAATGTCAGAGTGATGAGTGAAGAATTATCAAGAAATTTCCGAGTTATGAGTAAAGAATTATCAAGAAAAACTCCTCACTCCTCACTCAGCGAAGCGGTTCCAACAGCCATCAGTTAGGATAACGCCTCCTAGTTGGCAGACAGATTCTTTGGTCATTAAGTAGACCCAAGCAGAACCAAGCGATCGCCCCTCTAGGTCGTAAATCTCAATCATTTGTCGATAGTAGAGGTTTTCTGACGCATTTCTTGTGGGCTGGTAATCTTCCAATTCATCCAGCACCACTAAAATTTCTGGGTTAGTAAAAGAGAGTAAATATCCGTGGACGGGTTTATCCCCTAGCGTCATCGCTGGAAAGCCCATCGGTAAAGCAAACAGTTCACCTCGGGCGATCGCTGAAGTTGAATTTAACACAACACTTGCACAGTATCTTTGATAGTTCGCTTCACCTGGTTTGAGTGTGCCATAGACAAAGATCCGCAACAAGGGTGAAGATTTTTCGGGAAATTCAGCCATTCCTTCCAATACTCCTAACTCCATTCCATAAAAAAATATCTGCGCCCTTGGGTGCGGTTCAAAATCTAAAATCGGTATAGCTAACCAATTCCTCTGCCTACCATCTACCATAGAGGCAGACAAGGTTACAGATTTAGTAGGAGTATTTTCAGTGGAGTCCCGATACAACCCAGCAAAAATTGAGGAAAAATGGCAAAAAACATGGACTGAACTCGGCTTGGATAAAACACCTACAGATCATAGCAAGCCAAAATTCTACGCTTTGTCCATGTTCCCCTATCCATCGGGCAGCCTGCATATGGGTCACGTCCGTAATTATACGATTACCGATGTGATTGCTCGCCTCAAACGCATGCAAGGGTATCGAGTACTACATCCCATGGGTTGGGATGCCTTTGGCTTACCAGCAGAAAACGCCGCAATTGACCGGGGTATTCCACCAGCGAAGTGGACTTATGAAAATATCACCCAGATGCGACAGCAATTAAAGCGCCTCGGCTTGTCCATCGACTGGGATTGTGAACTTGCCACTTGTTCACCAGATTATTATAAGTGGACACAATGGATTTTCTTGCAGTTTTTGCAAGCGGGGTTAGCTTACCAAAAAGAAGCCGCGGTAAACTGGGACCCTATTGACCAAACTGTAGTAGCGAACGAGCAAGTTGATAGTGAAGGACGTTCTTGGCGTAGCGGTGCCAAAGTCGAACGCAAACTCTTGCGACAGTGGTTTTTGAAGATTACCGACTACGCCGAAGAATTATTGCATGACCTCGACAAGTTGCCAGGTTGGCCCGAACGTGTCAAATTGATGCAAGCAAACTGGATTGGTAAATCCACAGGCGCATACTTAGAATTTCCCATCTTGGCAACGGATGAGATAACGGATTCGGCAGCGGATGAGATAACGGATGTAACGGATGATTTAACTATGGGTTTCACAGATAAATCATCCGCTACAACAGGCGCGTACTTGGATCCCAACTTGGCAACGGATTCGGCAGCGGATGAGATAACGGATGTAACGGATGATTTAACTATGGGTTTCACAGATAAATCATCCGCTACAACAGGCGCGTACTTGGATCCCAACTTGGCAACGGATTCGGCAGCGGATGAGATAACGGATGTAACGGATGATTTAACTATGGGTTTCACAGATAAATCATCCGCTACAACAGGCGCGTACTTGGATCCCAACTTGGCAACGGATTCGGCAGCGGATGAGATAACGGATGTAACGGATGATTTAACTATGGGTTTCACAGATAAATCATCCGCTACATCCGCTACAACATCCGTTGCCAAAATTGGCGTGTACACCACTCGTCCAGATACAGTTTATGGCGTTAGCTATCTGGTGTTAGCGCCAGAACATCCCTTGACTAAGCAGGTCACTACACTAGAACATCAAGCAGCAGTCGAAGCGTTTATTCAATTCGTATCTAACCAAAGTGAGTTGGAACGTACTGCTGAGGATAAACCGAAGCGAGGTATCCCGACTGGTGGCAAAGCAATTAATCCGTTTACTGGGGAAGAAATTCCGATTTTGATTGCTGACTATGTACTGTATGAGTACGGTACGGGTGCAGTGATGGGTGTGCCAGCACATGACGCACGGGATTTCAAGTTCGCCAAAGAACAGAATTTGCCTATTAAAGTGGTAGTTGTACCACAAGAAGTGGCAGGCAAGATGGCTGCCCCACAAGAGGAGTTACAACAGGCATATACAGAACCGGGAATTATGGTTAATTCTGGTTCCTTTGATGGCATGCCTTCTTCTGTTGGTAAGCAAGCGATTGTGGAATATGCCGAAAAACAAGGTTTTGGCAAAGCGCGGGTGCAATATCGTTTGCGGGATTGGTTGATTTCGCGGCAAAGGTACTGGGGGGCACCTATACCCGTGATTCATTGTCCTAACTGTGGCAATGTACCAGTTCCAGAAAAAGACTTGCCAGTGGTTTTGCCCGAAGATGTGGAATTTACAGGACGCGGCGGTTCTCCGTTGGCTAAGTTAGAAAGCTGGGTGAATGTAGCTTGCCCAACCTGTGGTACACAGGCAAAGCGGGAAACCGACACGATGGATACTTTTATTGATTCTTCGTGGTATTTCTTACGATTTACCGATGCTAAGAATGGACAGCAAATTTTCAATCCTGCCAAAACAAATGACTGGATGTCGGTGGATCAGTACGTTGGGGGAATTGAACATGCAATTTTGCATTTGTTGTATTCGCGGTTCGTTACAAAGGTACTGCGCGATCGCGGTTTGTTGAACTTTGACGAACCCTTCCAACGCCTGTTAACTCAAGGCATGGTGCAGGGAATTACTTATATGAATCCCAACAAATCTGGTAAAGACAAATGGATTCCTTCTTATCTTGTCAAAGATCTAGGCGATCCCCGCGATCCAGAGACAGGTGAACCACTACAACGCCTGTACGCCACCATGTCCAAGTCTAAAGGCAATGGTGTAGCGCCTGAAGACGTAATTAGCAAGTACGGTGTAGACACTGCCCGGATGTTCATCCTGTTTAAAGCGCCCCCAGAAAAAGACTTGGAATGGGATGAAGCTGATGTGGAAGGACAATTCCGCTTTTTAAATCGGGTTTGGCGATTGGTGACTGATTGTAAAGACGCGATCAATCGCGTCTCTACTAGGGATTTAACCAAACCTGAGAAAGAATTGCGACGGGCGATTCACACTGCGATCAAAGAAGTGACAGAAGATGTAGAGGGTGAATATCAATTTAACACTGCTATTTCTGAATTGATGAAGTTAAGTAACGCCCTTGGTGATGCTAGTTCCAAAGATTCACCAATTTATGCAGAAGGTATTCAGACTTTGATTGTGTTGCTTGCACCCTTCGCACCTCATATCGCTGAGGAGTTGTGGCATTTGTTGGGTAACACTGATTCAGTCCACACCCAAACTTGGCCTAAGTTTGACCCATCTGCCTTGGTAGCTGATGAAATCACGTTGGTGATTCAAGTTAATGGCAAAAAACGTGGGGATCTTCAAGTTCCAGCGCAAGCTGATAAAGCAGAGTTGGAAAAGTATGCCTGTGAGTCAGAAGTTACCAAGCGGTATTTAGAGGGCAAGGAGATTAAAAAGGTGATTGTGGTACCTGGAAAGTTGGTGAATTTTGTCGTTGGCTAAAAAACGTCGCGTTTCTACATTACAGTAGTTTTCAATTGAATTGACCATATTGTCAGGGCGCGGAAACCGCGCCCCTACGGTTATCATCTCAAAAATCGGCTAGCCATTTGCATGATGTTAGCCATGTCAAAGCCTTCACCACCTAAAAAAGAGTTCAGGACCGGATTTTCTTCAGTTTGGGGATTCTCAACATGCGATCCTGATTGCAATAAATGTAGTACGACAGGAACCAACATCGGCAGGAATTGTTGAATCATACCAGCATCTAACCCAGTGCGCTCTTGCACAACCTGAGCTACTTCTTGTTGTATAAAAGGAGACAACAGGGCATCAACGGCTTGGGGGTTAGGAGAAGTACCTCCAAATTGATTTACCACAGCTTGTGCTGCTTCATTACCTTCTGTGGCTTGCTTCTCTTGTAAAGCAGAACGTACATAGTTACCCACAATCCCTAAAGCAGATTGCATTGTTGAGGGGTCTGTACCAGCGCTATTACTCAGTTGTTGCACTGTGTTGACGATATTACCTAGTTGCCCAGCACTGCCTTGCTGATGAGGATTTTCAATTGCACCAAGAATTTGGTCAAAAAGTCCCATACGTTTTCTTCCTTGTTATGCCACCAAAATCTCATTTTCACACGTCAGAATACGGTTTTTTTCTATAATAGCGATCGCATGCAGCGAGTACAAAACACCGAAACAATTAAGATAAGAAGCATGTGACCTACCTACTAGTCCAAGCAGTCCATGTCTCTACCGCGCATAGTAACGCTGATTGTTGGTGTAATCTTCATTTTGGGGCTAAGCCTGTGGCTGATTGATTCTGTCTCTCGGATCTATTGGCAGTTGTCCTTTTCTTCACCGTTTCTCGGCAATCTGCTGTTGTTGTTGCTGGTTGTTCTCGTTGGCGCCTTAATTGCCGCGTTTATCTATTATATGCTGGTGATTCAGGCTGGCGAGGAGCGGAGTCGCCGCACCCGTAGGCAACGTCTCAGCGTACAAATCCCCGATGCTAAACCTGAGGCGGCTTCTTCAAATCTACAAGCTGTGCGGCAACAGGTAGCGCAAATTCAAGATGAAGTTGCTCGTCTTGCATTACTGAATAAATCGCAAGAAATTGAAGCAAATTTAGCACGTGGCGAGATCCAAGTCGTGGTGTTTGGCACTGGGAGTGCTGGCAAAACCTCCTTAGTAAATGCGGTGATGGGACGCATGGTGGGTAGGGTAGATGCACCGATGGGAACAACTCAGGTAGGGGAAACTTATTGTCTGAGGTTGAAGGGATTAGAGCGTAAAATTTTAATTACAGATACTCCGGGGATTTTAGAAGCAGGGGTGGCGGGAACCGAGAGGGAACAACTGGCACGCGAACTGGCAACCGCTGCAGATTTACTGTTGTTTGTGGTAGATAATGACATCCGGCGGTCAGAATATGAGCCGTTACGAACATTAGCAGAAATAGGCAAGCGATCGCTCGTTGTTTTGAATAAAAGCGACTTATATACACAAGAGGATAAAGAAGCGATTTTGACACAGTTGCGCCAACGGGTGCAGGGATTGATTGCGGCGAATGATGTGGTAGCGATCGCCGCTAATCCGCAAGCGGTAGAAGTTGAAGATGGGGAAACTTTCCAACCAGAGTCAAATATTTTACCATTACTGCGGCGCATGGCAGCAATTTTACGGGCAGAAGGTGAAGATTTAGTGGCAGATAACATGCTCCTGAAATCTCTGCGACTAGGAGAGGAAGCACGCAAACTCGTAGATGGTCAGCGTCGCCGCCAAGCTGAGAAAATAGTGGAGCGGTTTCAGTGGATTGTGGCTGGTGTGGTGACGGTGACGCCTCTGCCAGTAGTAGATTTGTTGGCAACAGCCGCTGTGAATGCGCAAATGGTCGTGGAAATTGGTAAAATTTACGGGTGTGAACTGAACATGGAGCGCGGACGGGAACTGGCAGTGTCTTTGGCGAAAACTATTGCCAGTTTGGGGATTCTTAAGGGAGCACTGGAATTAGTTTCCACGGCATTGCAACTAAATATTGGCACTTTTATTATTGGTAGGGCAATTCAAGGAGTGACAGGGGCTTACCTAACGCGGATTGCTGGTAAGAGTTTTATTGAGTATTTTCGTCACGATCAGGATTGGGGTGATGGTGGTATGACTGAGGTTGTACAGCGACAGTTTCAACTTAATCGCCGAGATGAATTTATCAAGGCTTTTGTTCAGCAGGCGATCGCACGGGTAGTTAAGCCATTGACAGATAAATCTGAGGTAGCACAAAACGAAGCCGATCGATCTGATTAAATGTTGTCCATGAAGATAATAGATATCAGGCTTGTCCTAAGAGACAACAAAGCACTCAGTGTAGAAGCGATCGCTTCAGCTTGTGAAATCTTAACCCCAATCTTACATCCCGATGGCAAAATCGAATACTTTCTTTACTAAAATTTTATATTATTATCCTTTTGTAAACAAAGTTCAGAGGATAATACTTGCATAAATTGCTAAACTAGATACTGAAATGAGAGTTAAAAATATTGCCAATACTGAACAAAAAGCGCAATATTTAATACTTGCTGGACACATTATATACTAAGTGTTAAAAGACAGTCAGTCAGCATGGGAAAATCAGTAAAACTAACTAGGAAAAAAGGTTATGATTGAACACATAACGCTCTATTCATCTGTTTATAAGGCATTCCGGAAATAGGAAGCAGTATAAGAAAATCTATATAAGCAGTGACTTAAGTAACCAGCCAATGACCCATTACATGATCGGTAAAGTACTACAAGGACGGTACCAAGTCGTCCAAAGCCTGGGTACAGGGGTATTTGGACAAACATACATTGCCGTAGACATTGAGACTCAAGAGAATCCAAAATGCGTTGTAAAACAGCTTAAGGTTAGCAATTGCGAACCCAGCTACTTACAAACCCTCAGGTTGCACTTTCTTACTGAAACCGAAACCCTGAAGTATCTAGGACATCACGACCAAATTCCCCACCTCCTCGCCTGCTTTGAAGAAAATGAACGCTTTTATTTAGTACAAGAGTTTATTGAAGGACATGCGCTGACTGCAGAACTGCCTACCAAAGAAAATGTAGAGTATCTGTGGGCTGAAAGCGAAGTTATCAAATTTTTACAAGACGTCTTAGCAATTCTCAAGTTTGTACACTCTCAAGGAGTCATCCACTGCGACCTCAAGCCAGAAAACTTAATCAGACGTGCTGACGACGGTAAATTAGTTCTCATCGACTTTGGCTCAATTCAGCCAGTTGATTTTAGGTTAGATGAGGTATTGCCCATTTATAGCATTCCTGTTACCTCATTAGGGTATATACCGCCAGAACAATTTATTGGACAGACACAGATCAACAGTGATATTTATGCTTTGGGCATGATTGCCATCCAGGCTTTAACAGGGTTAGCACCACTGCAATTAAAAGTAGAGCCTCATTCCCACCAGATCGTTTGGCGCACTTGCAACACGCCAGTCAGCGACTATCTGGCTGCTATCCTCACTCAAATGGTATGCTACGACTTTCAAGAACGCTTCCAATCAGCAACTGAGGTGCTGCAGGCACTGGTGGAAATGCCATTGTCAACAGAAAAACGGCAAACATTAGAAGCAAACTATTCAGAAGGTGAAGCGGTACATGCACTACTGCAAATGCCATTGTCAACAGAAAAACGGCAAGCACTAGAAGCAAATTATACCGAGTTACCCTCTTCTAACGAAGACGATCCCGCTGCTGGTGAGTCGAGAGCTAAATCACCGCTCCTTACAGGAATGAGAGTAGGGTTGGCGGCTAATTCTTTGTTAGTGGGATTTGGAGTATATTCTTTACTCAATAACTCTCCGGCGTATTCAGAAACACAAACTTTATATAAAGCAACAGAAGAATTTCAATCAGGGGATTTGGAGGGAGCGATCGCTCTGGCTAAATCAATTCCCGCAACGAGTAATGTTTATCCAGATGCGCAAAGCACAATCGAAGAGTGGCAAAATCAATGGCGATCTGCTGCTGAACAATACCAAGTAGCTGAACACGCTCTTCATGAGGGTCGATGGACAGATGCACTTCACGCATCTACTCGAGTTCCCGATATTTTCTATTGGCAATCGAAAACAAGTCTTATAGTTAAGCATGCACAAGCTAATGTTGACGTACAAACATATAACTTATTAACCAAATCCCAAGAAAAAGCTGCAGAAAAAGATTTTACCGGCGCTTTAGAGTGTCTGCGCCAAATTCCCAAAGAAACTTCTGCCGGAACCAAAGTTCAACAAAAATTAGCAGAGTACAGTGAAAAGCAACGGATTAGAGCTACCTATCTTTTACAAAAAGCCTACGACCTAGCAGCGAAGCAGGACTTTGATAATGCTGTAAAATTACTCCAACAGGTTCCTAAAGATACTCCTGTTTACCAAACCGCTCAAATGAAGTTGATTGAGTATAGTTCCAAGCAGCGCTCAGTCGTTGAAGATCAAAAGATGGGTTCAACAAAAATGGCGACTTCTGTTGTACAAAAAATAACAGAGCGATTAATTAACAAATCTTCAGCCGTGACCATGAAATCGTTTGATGCAGGAAACGAACTGCAAGAGGTGAATATTAAATAGTCATTTGTCATTTTTAAAGAGGGAGTAGGGAGTTACTCCCTACTTTGGTGATTTGCGATCGACAAAAGACAAATGATATCACGTCCGCTTAATTACTTATAATAAAGAACCTCTCCACGCCCTTACGGGTTCGCCCTTCGGGTTCAGCAGTCGCCTACGGAGGGAAAGCCGTCATTCGCGCTGCAACACCTGTTCCCTACGGCGGGAAACAAGCTGCAAGGACTGGACTCACCAGTCGCCTACGGAGGGAAAGCCGTCATTCTTGTGGTCTCCCCAACCCCTCCCCTAATAGGGGAGGGGAGACTTTGACGCAAGTCAAAGGCGGGGAGAGGTCAGACCTAAATGATAAGTGATTAACCGGACTTGATATGACTATGGACTATTAACTGTGGGCTGTTGACTGTTGACTAACTCTTGTTGTGCTTGATTGCGAGCATTTATTGCTTGTTGGTAATCAGGCTTAATTTTAATAGCTTTGTTATAAGATGCTATTGCTTCTTGATACCTTTTCAAATTAAATAAAGCATTGCCTTTGCTGTACAAAGTTTCGTAATTATCTGGTTTATAACGAACTGCTTTATTGTAAGAGGCAATTGCTTCTACGTATTTCTGTAAATTGTATAGCGAATTTCCCCGATTATACCATACTTGATAATCATTGCGCTGCAATTCAATTGCTTTATTATAAGATTCAACTGCTTCTTCATAGCGTTTCAGTTGATGAAGTGACCAACCCCGGCTATACCATGCTTTATAGCTACTCGTGTTATACTTAATGACTTGATTAAAAGATTCTATTGCTTCAGGATATCGTTGTAAATTGATCAGTACATTACCTCTTGACAACCAGGCTTGGTAATGATTTGGCTTGTATTGCACTGCTTTATCATAATTAGTAAATGCATCTTGATAGCGTTGTAAATTGACAAGTGCATTGCCCCGATTATACCAGGCTTGCTCGTAGTCTGGTTTTAATTCAACGGCTTTATCGTATGCTACTAGTGCCTCATTATACTGTTTTAAATTCTGTAATCCCCAACCCTTATTGTACCAAGCTTCGTAATAGTCTGGCTTCAATTCAAGCGCTTTCTCATAAGATTTAATTGCTTTATCGTATTGGTTTAAATTACTAAAAGCTTCACCTTTTGCATTCCAGACTTCTGGAGATTTATTTTCTAGTTGTAAGGCTTTGTCAAAGGAGGCTATTGCTTCTTGATATCGCTGCAAATTATTCAATACAAAGCCACGCCCACTCCAAGCTTCTAAATAATTCGGCTGAATTTGAATTGCTTTGTCGTAGGCTGCAAGTGCGAGTTGATATTCTTTCAATTCCGATAGTGTTTTGGCTTGTCCATTCCAAGCTTGAGCATAATCAGGTCTGATTTCAACTGCTTTTTCATAATTTGTTAAAGCATCTTTATAGCGTTGCAACTCATAAAGCGTATTTGCTTGCTTATACAATTCAGTGGCATTAGCAGAATTGATACTATGAGTAATGTATATAGATGCTGCTAGACCTATTCCTATTAAAATCATCCCTGTAATAAATTTTATCAAGAGATTTTTTTTAGGTTTAGTAAATTTTATAACATTTTTTTTGGAAACGGGAATATTTAGTGCAACTGTGCTATGATTAGGGTTATTTAAATCGATCAGTGCTTGTAGAGCAACTGTCGCTGAAGGATAACGTTGGCGAAAGTCATAGCGCACCATTTTGTCTAAAATTTTGGCGAAATCCTCGTTTACTGCAGAGTTTTTTTGCCATATAATCTCATTAGTTTCCGCATCTTTTTCTAATTCAGCAGGGGATACACCCGTAAGGGCTTGAATGCCAACGATCCCCACTGCATAGATATCGCTGCTAAATTTTGGATCGCCTTGAGCTTGTTCGCTGGGGATGTATCCGGGAGTACCTATAGCAACAGTAAATTTTGTTTGTCCACCAGGAGTAACCACCTGAGTCGTAATTTGTTTGACTGCTCCAAAGTCAATTAACACTAACTTGTTATCCTGTTTGTGTCTAAGTATATTGCTCGGATTAACATCGCGGTGAATTACCTGTTGCTGATGGACAAACTGTAAGATTTCCAAGATTTCTTGTAAAAGGGAAATCACCAGGTCTTGACTTAGGGGTTTTCCTGGTATGATTTCTTGGCTCAGGTCATGACCTTCAATGAATTCTTGTACAAGATAGAATTCTTCGTTTTCCTCGAAGTAAGCTAAAAGTTGAGGAATGTGTTCGTGAGTACCTAATTTGTACAGAACTTGAGCTTCTGTATCAAATAAACGTCTGGCTGTTTCTAAAGTAAGGGGATCGGTTGATTGAAGCTTAAGTTTTTTGACGACACACTGAGGTGAGCCGGGTAATTGAGTATCACAAGCAACAAAGGTTTCGCCAAATCCTCCTCCTCCCAAATGGCTAATAATTTGGTATCTTCCAACAAGTTTGGTTCCTAGCATTTGGTTTGCCTAGTTTATTGCCATACGATCTGATTTTAATCTTGCCACAGGTTAGGGGAGTGAGGGGAGTGGGGAGTGGGGAGTGGGGAGTAGGGGGAGTAGGGAGTAGGGGAGGGGAGTAGGGGGAGTAGGGGGAGTAGGGGGAGTAGGGGGAGTAGGGGGAGATGAGGGAGACAACTAACAACTAACAACTAACAACTAACAACTAACAACTAACAACTATCAACTATCAACTATCAACTATCAACTATCAACTATCAACTATCAACTATCAACTATCAACTATCAACTATCAACTATCAACTATCAACTATCAACTATCAACTATCAACTATCAACTATCAACTATCAACTATCAACTATCAACTATCAACTATCAACTATCAACTATCAACTATCAACTATCAACTATCAAATTCCAATGATTCCTATTAGCGACAACATTCTTAACCGGAGAAAGCCGATAGCTATTTACTGGCTGATTGGCATTAACATTGCCTTATTCTTTTGGGAACTGAAACTAGAGATTAGTGATGAACTGGGCGCTTTCGTCAACGGTTGGGGTGTAATTCCAGCGCTGTTTAGTGCGGCGATCGCCAATGTAGTTGGTGGTAACCTAGCTGCTGGGATAGTTCTGCTAATGCGTTCGACTTCACTGCTGATAGGAATGTTTCTCCACGGCAGTTTTAGTCAAATCTTGGGTAATTTAATATTTTTGTGGGTTTTTGGCAAAAGTCTGGAAAGTATTCTCGGTAAGTGGCGATTTTTAGGCTTTTACTTAGTTTCTGGTATTCTAACTGGCTTAGTACAAATTCTGATTGAACCAAGCTTGACGACACCAATAATTGGGGCGAATGGGGCGATCGCATCTATTTTAGGAGCTTATGTCGTGAAGTTTCCTAAAGCAACAATTGACACGATTTTACCCCTGGCGATCGTATTCATCCCCATAAAACTACCAGCAACTTTTTATCTGTTTTGGTGGTTTTTGCAACAAATGTTCTACGGCATTGGCAGTTTAAACATTTCTGGCGGCGTCAACCCAAGTAATATGAGCTACTTGGTGCAGGCGATCGGCTTGTTAAGTGGTGCGGCTTTCCTGCGACTACTGCAACGACGTAAATAGGCGGTTCGTAAAAAAAAGCCTCTCAGATCGAGAGGCTAGAAAAAATTAACACTCTTCCTTGTCAACCTACACAAAAATCACAGTAGCAACGGCACCGCCAATTGCGGCAAAAATTGCCGAGACAACAGCCGTAGCAAACAGCCACCAAGCCGCTGATGCTGCAGCTTTTCTGGTTTCTTCTGCTTGGCGCTGTGCTTGCTGCTTCACTTCTTCCAAGCGGCGCTGTGCTTCATGCTGGATACGTTCTGCCCGTTGTAGGACATTGTTGCGTGCCCCTTCAATTTGGTCGATCAGCCGATTCGCATCTGCCTCAGAGATATCCTCACGAGAACTCATGATTGCAACCAAGGTATCGCGATTAAAAGCAGACAGGCGATCGCGCAACGCATCAAAACCCGCCTGTGGATCTTCAAACAACTTGCGAACATCACGCTTAACACCATCATAGTTCAGCTCTGGGCGATCCAGGGCGTTGAGATAGTTGCGGATGCGACCAAAAACGCCATCAACCACATCCTGAATGCGCCGTTGGATACCTCGCACTTGTTCCACAAATTGCTCGCGTACCGATATGATACTATCTGCAATTTGTGCCGCTTCTTGATCGTCCAGGTCTTCTCGCAGTTTCAACAGGGCGATGACGGTAGAACGGTCAAAGTGGGAAAGGCGATCGCTGAAACTTTCCACCCCTACTCGCGGATCGTGCAACAAAAGTTGCAAATCGCGCTTGATTCCTTCAGGGTTTAGTTCTTCCTTGCCAGTCCGCCGCAGATATTCTTCTACATAAGTGCCAAAAGTTTGCACTCTTTCCTGAGTTCTAGCAGCTAGGCGACGAGGCGCACCCACAAGATTGCGAATCGAAGTTTGCACAGAATCAATGATCTGATTGACTTGCTCTTCACTCAAGTCCTGACGTTGACTCAACAGCTTCACCAACGTATCTCGATCTAGCTGCGACAACCGACGGCGCAGCACCAAAGCACCTTGTTGCGGGTTTTCAAACAGTCTGGTTAAATCCCGTTGAATACCTTCAGGGTTCAGTTCTGCTTTACCTGTATTCCGCAAGTAATCTGAAATCGTAGTTGTTACTGAGTCGTATTGCTCCTTAGCTTTCTCCACGACAGCTTGTGGTGCTTGGCGAAAGCTATGCCACGAATCCTGAACAGTATCAAGGATTTGTTGAACTTGGTCTTCACTCAAGTCTGGTCGCTGAGCCAGTAATTTCACCAAGGTATCGCGGTCAAAGCGAGACAACCGCGCATTAATTGCAGCCATTCCAGCTTGCGGGTCATTCAGTAGGGTTCTGAGTTCAGCGCGAATAGCTTCCGGGTTTAGTTCTTCTTTGCCAGTGTTACGCAGATATGACTTTAAATTCAACCACAGCGATTCGGCTTGATATTTTGCTTGATCTGCAATTCCTTTTGCACCCACCAAGACTTCATCCCGCTGTCTTTCCAACTCGTCAAGAATTCTGTCGGCTTCTTCTGGTTGAATATCATTGCGTTCCAGCAGGATCTCCCGCATCTCTTGGCGGTTAAATTGCGCAAGTCGCCGAGATAAAGCTTCATAATTTGCTTCTGGTTCTTGCAGCAACGGTTTGAAATGCTGCCCAATGCCTTGGGGATTCAAATCTGCCTTCGGAGTTACCAGCAGATAACTTTCCACGCGACGCTGTAAGTCTTGTACTATTTCTCTTTCTTCTTCTGCAGTGACTTCGATCAACACTTGTTGGCGGATAGCTTCTAGCTGATCTGCTATGCGTTGCATTTCTGTTTGGGTAAGCAGACCTCGTTGTTTGAGAATATTGATGAAATCGTTTTTATTGAGTCGTTCTACCTGCTCCCGCACTGTTCCAGGATCGGCTGCTGGATCGTAAAGAACATGGCGAAATTGTTCGGCGATTGTTTCCCGACTCAGTTGCCAATTATAGGTGTTGAGCAGGTAATTTTCCACATCAGCACGAATCGGGCTGTAAGGCAGTGGTGGCGTGGGAAGTCCCAACTTATCTGCTCCGTGGCTAACTTTCTCGCTGACTTTGTTTTTGGCTGTGGAGAAGGCACCTAAGATTTTTTCCACATCCAAGTCTGACAAATCAGCCCGTCCCAACACTACGCCAGTCAATGCCGAAATTGCTTGTTGCAAGTTTTCTTGCATTGGCGATGCGGAAATTGCTTGTTGCAGGGTCCGCTGAATGAATCCTGGGGTGGCTTCTTGGTTTGGCTTTTGGTCACCTTTTCCAGAACGCATATCTGCAATCAGTAGATCCAGTTTGGCGCTGAGTTCATCTGTTTTGGTTTGTCCAGGCTGTAGTGATTTGAGATAGTCCATCAACTCACCCATGCGGTCTTGTTCTGGTTGATGCTGACCTACTACCTGTTGCCAAACGCCGTACAATGTGTCAGCAATGCGGCTAACATCTCGTTTTGAAAGGTCGGTACGACTGCTGACTAAATCGATAAACCTTTGTTTATCGATGTTGCGCAGGTCTGAAGTGCCGGCGATCGCCCGCAGTTGTGGATCGTTGAGTAGATTTTCAAATTCACCCCGAATTTTTGATAAATCTAACTCTGGGGGACGCAGCATTTCCAAGTAATCTTCAACATTATCTCGGATGCTGCCTGGGTCGATCGCACCGCCTATTTCCCGGCGAACTGCTGCTGCTGCTGCTTCAGCGGTGGCGACAACTTGCTGATTCACCGCCTTAGCACCCAGCGCCATTGTGGCTGTCCCCATGATTGCCTGAAACCCAGAAGTTGCGGTGTTGAACACCGATCCAATCACCGAACCCACCGTGGTTGAACTCACCCACACTAGCAGCAAAAAATATGCTGCCCAAATCACTAAACCCAGAATTGCTCCCAATCCGGCACTGAAAATCGCCAAGCTGAGTTTCACTGCTAAGAAACTCGCGATTGCTAGGGCGATCGTCACCGTGATCACTGTCCACAACCCTACTGCTGTCCCTATTTTACGAATCGTGCCGCCTAAACCTTCTCCTTCCCCGTTCCCAGATGAATCTGAGTGAGATGAATGCCCCAAGTAGGTAATACCAGCAGCAACGGAAAGGTTTGTTAACACTAATTGTATAGCAAAAGCCAAAATCACGCCGGAGATTAAAGCCACAAAGAAGTGCGGTCCGGAATTCAATACTGATGCTTGTGCTGGTGTAACATTTAGTGTGTTTGCTGGAACCTCTGCCACCCTAAAGAGCGACTTATACAGTTCCAGCACTATAGATGTACTCTGAAACATTCTATTTCTTTCCTCTAGGCTTAAGTCAATGGGAATAAAAAATTACTGAGAAGAAATGTTTGTATCTATAGCCATACCCAACTCTTTAGCTCAGAATCATTGAATGTAGGCGATTTAAGCATCTCTCCAAAGTTGGAATTTGTTTACAGCGCAGGATACAAGTTTTTTTACCTAATTTAATTTTTATAAAGATATATACCATAGTTTATACCTGATAAACTAAAAAACTTGTTTCATCTGGATGCATTTCTTAATCTTTCATTTGTAATTTTTCTGCGATTTTATTTCATACTTAAAAGTAGGCTTTGCTTCAATACGGTTCAGTAGTTGTTTACCTACCGATACCCTATGTAGAGATGCGACGCCCAACGGGAAAGCCAGTTGCCGGGGCGCGGGAAACACTCATTCAGCACGCTTTCTCACCAGTCGCCTACGGAGGGAGACACTCCCAAACGCGCACCGCGAGAATTTCGCGTCTCTACACAATTTAAAATTCCTACCAATCAGCCTTAACTCAACCCTCTTAGGCTTTGCTTATACTGCGAACGGTTCAAAACATCACTTAATATGGACTGAGCTCCAAACCTCTCCCCGCATCGGGGAGAGGCTTAAGAACCGGATGCGCGAATGTTAAATAAGTATAGTTTTCAGCCGTTTTTAGTATAATTCGAGTATGAACTGCGTTTTTTCGCCTCACGCACTTGTAGCACTCGTAGCAAAGAAAAACTTTGCGTTTCTGTTTTCATCCCAAGATTCGGCTACGCCTAAAAGTAGTGGGATAGTAACTAGTACACGTCGGCGGAAATAAGGCTACCATTAAAAATCAGCGAAAAGCTTACAATATAAGCCTTTAGATTGCTTCGCACAGCGAACAACGCTTATATTGACGGAGACGAGTAGCGCTCCTTCTCCCAATTCCTCGCCGCTGCGCGAACGTCGCGTTCGCAACCAGAGGCGCGAACGCGATTTTTAATTTTTAATTTTTAATTCCGCGAAGCGGTACTAGTAGTTAATAGTTAGTTGTTATGCTACCCACCGTGGGAAATATCGGCAGAACTCAGGCATAGAGTTGTCATAGCAAATTTCTTTAGTTATATAGTTGTCTAATTCTTATCTTCACATATATTTACAATTAAATTTTTATCACCCTCTCTAGGTAGATTTATCCAGAGAAAAGTATTCTTAGAGTTTGTGCCTCTAGACAGAAAGAACCTTGATTAAGAATTGTTACATTAGGGGCAACGAACAAATTTAACAGGATTAAACAAATGCAAACCCGTCCTTCTACCGATTTACCACCAGTTGCTACCGAATACAACGGCAAAGACCGCAACGCTTTTCTTTTCGGCTTCAATCCCCAAGCCGAACTATGGAACGGTCGCTTAGCAATGATTGGCTTCCTTGCTTACCTACTGTGGGATTTAGCTGGCTACAGCGTCCTACGTGATGTACTGCACTTGATTTCTTACTAAAAATTACACGTACTTAAAAACAATTTAATTTTAGAGGTAAATAATGGCTACTCCTACTCCTGAAACTCGTCCTTCTAATGATTTACCACCAGTAGCTAAAGCTTATAACGGTATCGACCGTAATGCATTTATTTTTGGATTTAACCCCCAAGCCGAACTCTGGAACGGTCGCTTAGCTGCAATTGGATTCCTTGCCTACTTACTTTGGGACTTCGCTGGCGAAAGTGTTCTACGTGACGTACTGCACTTCATTGGATATTAGTCAACAGTATTAAAACTAAGGGTAGAAGGTAAGGGTAAGTAAGTTTTACCCTTACCTTCTACCCTTAGTGTTTCTCGCCTTTTTTAACAAGCGAAACCAAAATTGCCTCCCACCTTCGGTGCGAGGTAAATAACCAATCTTTCCACACTGATATCTTGCACCATTCTCAACAAAGTCAGAGTAACCGGGTTTGTGAACGAAAAATTAAGGGTTTTAGCTTTACTGATTCGCAACAAACCCGGTTTCTGGCAGTGGTGCAAGATGTAAGCACACGTACATCCTTATTTAGATATTTGGCAGTTGGCAAAAGTTTTTGCATTGCTAATACCACATTCTGGAGCTTATTATCCTCATTCGCTTGGTGTTAAGGCGTTGAGCCCCCGAAGCCACGCCAGTCGCCTCTGTCGGGAAAACCGACAACATGCGCGCTGGCTCCCCTTAAAAAGGGGGGAAATAGCAGAACTTTTTAAGGGGGGTTAGTTCTGATATTTAGTCCGTGAATACTACTAACTGAACTGTATTAGGGCTGGCGATCGCTCGGATCTGTGGAATGACAACGCATACATGGTTAAAGGAAAAGCGATCGCCCCACTGGCGTAGGAAAAGATTGCCCGCACGAGACATGGACGGGCTGGAGATCTGATCCCACAAGAGAAAGGCTGTACCTAATTGAAACGAAAAGCGCTACAATTGTCGTGCAACAAGAGTGAGAACTGCCACTTGCGGCTTAATGGCGTTTATCGTCAACACAATTGGGTATACCCAGCACAGAGCAGGGGAAGTGAGAACCTAGTTGTTGGACAAGAGGATGGTTAGCTGAGTTGCACCCCAAGATGAGTAGATCGGCAGGTTCGGATTCCACAACTTTCTGAAGTTCCGTAGCAACGCAACCAAACCGGAGATGAGCTTTGAAAGAACTCTTCCATTCCTCAGCTAGACAAATTGCTTGCCGCAAGATAGACTCTGCTTGCGCAAATTGATCTACTAATGTTCTTTTTGGAGATGTTGCGGTTGTCGGCAATTTTATTTGAGTTAGGACGCGTGTGCCTAAATTTCTTGATGGGGACGTGACGGGAAAGTCTAGTGGTACTGAACAGGCTGATGTATTGCTTGCCACTTCCTTTATTGGCAAGATATGTTCATAATCACTGCTTTGATTGTTCTCTAGCACATAGACGATTTGAACTGTGACTTGCGCTTTTGTAGCTAAACGCATTTGGTGGGCAATCAACAAGGTGACATCTAATGCGGTGTGACTTTTAGGAGAACTGTTGTAAGCAACGATTAAGTTGACTGATTTTTCCGATTGAGCTTGTTTAGAAAAGGGTGTTGTTGGCGCTGAGTGCAACACCATTTGCTCAATTAAGTCATCTCTAGCTATTGCGTTTTGTAGACGCACTAAAATTGGCTTGATATTCACAGCTTTAACTTCTCTCAAATGAACTTAATGACACGGGAGAAGCAGGTCAACCTATTTTGAATTTTGGATTGCTAATTGCTAATTGCTAATTGCTAATTGTTTTTACTATTAGCCATTATCTATTAGCTATTAGCCACTCCCAAATCTAAAATCGGTAAAGGAAACCCCAAGAACAACTGCTTTAAAGCCATTTTGGGGGTTCCTTCCATTGCCGACGGAGTTAGCTGACGGGCTAAGACTGGAAGGTGTCTTTCTGATCAGAGTGAGGAGTTATGAGTGAGGAGTTATGAGTATTTATTCTTAACTCTTAAATCTTAACTTCTAACTTGATTGAGATTAGCCCCAAGGATTGGTTCCTCCGTTCCAAATCCCAAATTTTGGGTTCTTTGAATTAGGCTACCCACTTAAATTTAGTTGTTAGGTGTTAGGTGTTAGTTGTTAGGTGTTAGTTGTTAGTTGTTAGGTGTTAGGTGTTAAAAAAAATACTAACTACTAACTACTAACTACTAACCACTAACCACTAACTACTAACCTTGGCTCTATTCTACTAGTCTTGAGTAAAATAGCGATCTAGGAAATTCAGGGCGTGGTTGCGAAGTTCATAATATTCTGTTAAGTTTCGCATAGCGGCACGATCGCGCGGATGAGGAAATGGTACTTCTAATATCTCCCCAATCTTAGCTGCTGGAGCATTAGTCATCAATACGATGCGATCGGACATATAAATAGCTTCATCTACATCATGTGTAATCATCATTACACAGGCGCGATGATTTTACCAAATATCCAATACTTGGCGCTGCAATTTTGCCCGAGTCAGCGCGTCCAGCGCTCCAAAAGGTTCATCCATCAGCAACATTTTGGGGCGAATTGCTAACGCTCGTGCAATACCCACCCGCTGCTTCATCCCCCCAGAAATTTCATCAGGATACTTATCAGCCGCCGCCGTTAAATTCACCATTGCTAAGTGTTCGTTCACAATGCTAATTTTTTCAGCCCGACTGGTATTTTTCAGCACTTCATCTACAGCCAACCGGATATTTTCCCGCACAGTTAACCATGGCAATAGCGAATATTGTTGAAACACCATCATCCTCTCTGCACCAGGTTTGCGAATCTTTTTGCCATCGAGTCTCACTGAGCCAGTAGTGGCTTTTTCTAAACCAGCCACAATCTTCAAAAGCGTAGACTTACCGCAACCTGAGTGACCAATTACACTAATATATTCATCTTGTTCGATCGTGAGATTCACAATTTATATACAGTGGAGTCAAGCTATCTTGAGATATACTTTAGTTTTTATTACAAGGTTTGTAGTTGCGCTTCAGCGCATTATATAATGCGCTGAAGCGCAACTACGAACAAATTATTTCATTTATTTTTGTGTCAAATCATCACAGTGTTTTAACATAAAACCGCCGCCCTTGAATAATAGAAAGGGCATTTTACGATCCTACTTTCCCCACTCAATAGTAATGAAAGATTTTAGTCAATTATTGCAAGATAGAACTCAGACGATTATACAACAGTGGGTGGAAGCCGTTCGTCGCGATCAAAAGATTAAGAGTGCCAATCATCTACCCCGGTCCGCCATACAGAATCATATTGAGTATGTTCTACAGGCATTGGCAACCGTGCTTTCTCAACATCAAGAAAATGAAACTCAGCCAATAGTGGAAGCGAGTTTAGATCACGGCACTCTCCGAGCCGAGCAAGGTTTCGATGCAGCAGAGATTGCCCGAGAATACAGTTTGCTACGTAATGTAATATGGGTAATTTTAGAGCCAGAACTACTGCAAGTATCAGCACAAGAAGTGATGCGAACTGTGCGGTTGATTGATATTGTGTTGGATGAAGCGATCGCCTGCTGCTTTCAAAGTTATACACAGCAGCGATTGGTAGAACTAGAACGGCTGCAAAATCAGTTAACCCTGAACAATCAAGAACTCACGCGCTTAGTTCGCGCTAATCAAGATAATCTGTCTTTTTTAGCACACGAACTGAAAAATCCGCTGACTTCAATTATTGGTTACTCAGATTTGTTTTTGCGCCAACAACGACAAAAAATCGAGGAGAAGGACACTTATGGTAATTTAGAACACATTGATCGCGTACTACGCAATGGCAGACTCTTACTGCGCCTGATCAATGATGTACTAGAAATTTCGCGGTATGAAGCAGGAACGATGAAACTGAAACTGCAACCCACCAATGTGCGTGAATTAATCAACAATGTGTATGAAATGTTAGAGCCTTTGGCTGGTGGAAAAGATTTACAAATGGTGGTGGATTGCGATCGCGCCCCAGTGTCAGTTTTCACAGATTCGTTGCGATTACAGCAGATTGTTACAAATCTTATCAGTAATGCAATTCGGTATACAGAGTCAGGAACTATTAAAATTAGGTGTACACAGCCAGGCAATGATCAGTGGGCGATCGCAGTTTCCGACACCGGAATTGGTATTAAGCCTGAAGACCAAGCCCGGATTTTTGATCCCTACTTTCGTGTGAGTTCTAGCAATCAGTCCTACCTTCCCGATAGCACTGGGTTAGGATTGGCAATAGTTTTGCGACTGGTAAAACTACTACAAGGCGAAATCGATGTCATCTCTCAAGTGGGAGTGGGTTCGACTTTTACTGTTACCTTACCATTGGAGATTAATTCGTAATTCGTAATTCGTAATTCGTAATTAATAGGACTTACGCCAATACTGCAAGGGCTGAGAATAGTTGAGGTGCCAGAAACCCGGTTTCTTTAAGAAACCGGGTTTCTAATTTTTGCTTATCCGAGCAGTATTGGGACTTACGCACTCTTGATCGTTTAATCAAGCGTTGAGATTGCTTCGTTACGAAGAACGCTGCACTCGCTTCGGACGCAATTCCGTTACGGTGCGTAATTCGTAATTAAGTAGGTAGGCACAAATCAACTGAAAATCGGGCAGGCAGGATGCCCACCCCACAATCTTAGTTGTTTTTCTTGTGGGGTGGGCGTCTCGCCCGCCCTATCTTAAGAACAAATATTTTAGAGTTATTTGTGTCTGTCTACTTACCAATTCAATTACGAATTACGAATTACGAATTACGAATTATTAAGTATTCCTAGTTTTTGAAGCTTGGCTAGGGCATCTTCAGCAGCAGACTTTTCAGCATCTTTTTTATTGCGTCCCTTGCCAAGTCCATACTCTTTTTCGTCCACAAACACTTTAGCTATGAACTCTGGAGCGTGAGAAAAACCACCAGCTTGGACTGTGATATACTTAGGAGGAGTTAGAGTAACGTTGCGCTGTACCCATTCCTGAAGTCGATTTTTAGAGTCTACATTAGAGCGAGACTCTACTATATTTTCAGGCACAGCTTCAAACAGGGGTTCTACAACAGCACGAAGTGCCTCCATATTTGAATTATTGTCTAGATAGTAAGCACCGATGACTGCTTCAAAAGTGCTGCTGAGCAAATTGGGATTATGTTCGCCTCCCTCTCGCATAGCACCTTTGCCCAACCGCATCCTCAAGTTTAAGCCTACCTCAATAGCGAACGTTGCTAGCTGCTTCTCATCTACCAGCGCCGAACGCCGACGAGTTAATTCATCTTCTCCCTTTTCTGGGTAACGACCATAGAGATACTCGCCACTCAAAAAGTTTAGCAAAGCATCACCAAGAAACTCTAGGCGTTCGTTATGTGAGCCGCATTGGGGGTTTTCATGGACATAAGAACGATGCGTAAGCGCACGGCTTAGAAGTTCTTCATGGTGGAAGAGCAGGAGTTTGTGCATTTTTATCTTTCCTCATGTTAGTAAAGTTAATTGAATGGAAAGAGCAAGCTTTCCAACCCACCCCCCCTAATACCACTTCACTTTAAGGTTGCTACAAATGGACAAGCTGTTCTTGAGTCGGGGAGGCTGGCAATTTGGATCGGGAATTTCGTGAAATGGTATAAGATGGTGTCACTACAAAATTAAGGTTTATGTATAAATATTTACTTTTTTCCAGCTAGGATGATAGAGACTATTTCCCCGAAAATTGTTACACTGAAAGCAAGAAAGCCGCAGATTTTCAAAAGAGTTAGAACCTCCTCGACTTTGAGGATACAAGTGTTCAATCGTCAACAGTTCTTCTGTCACATACTGACCACACCACCAACAGTAAGAACCATATTCATCAATTAGTTTTTGTTTCTTTTTGCGCTTTTGTTTACAATTAAGTTTGCTCATTTTGAGGCTGTTTTTTGATTTATTATTTACAGCGACAGCATCAACAAATCACGCATCTAGAAGAAACGAAGTTTTTTACAGGGGATATTTAAAAAATCAATATCCCCCTATGAAAAAATCCGCAACTTACACATCTATTTGATTCAAGTCTCAGTTGTAGGATTCGATTTATCCTGCCAAGCGCCCGATCAACCTGCTTGCTGAACATTCAGCCCAACATCGTTTTTTACCTTGGAGAGTTTAGTTAAATGATTCACTAAACTTCGGCTAAAAACTCAGCCAACGGAATGACCAGACACTTGGCAGGATAAGACGAATTCTACAACTGAGACAAAAACCAACGTCCTGTGTCTTAGTAATGCGTGAATTTCTATTTTAGCTGTCTGATCAGAGACTATTATAAAACCGTGTGTGCGTCAAGAGGTAGTCAGGTTTTGCTATGCTAAAAAGCTAGACTAGCAATAATAAAAGCCATGCCTGCGCCTACTATCTCTCCTATGAGTACTGCTTTTCCGCTGACTGCAGTAGTCGGTCAAGAAGCAATTAAATTAGCGTTACTACTGGTAGCGGTCGATCCGGGGTTGGGGGGAGTTGCTCTAGCAGGTCGTCGTGGCACGGCAAAATCTGTTATGGCGCGTGCCATCCATGCCCTTCTCCCACCAATTGAAGTTGTTAAAGGTGCCATCAGCAATTGCGACCCCAACCACCCAGAAGAATGGGATGACCAACTGTTGGCATTTGTAGGGCAGGCATCAATAGAGACAGAAATTATTCCCACACCCTTCGTGCAAATTCCTTTGGGAGTGACAGAAGACCGACTCCTTGGGTCTGTGGATGTGGAACAGTCAGTAAAACAAGGGGAAACGGTTTTTCAGCCAGGTTTGCTTGCGCAAGCAAACCGAGGTGTCCTTTATGTGGACGAGATTAATTTATTAGACGAGCAAATATCTAATCAGCTTTTAGCAGCATTATCTGAAGGACGCAATCAGATTGAACGAGAGGGTATTAGTTTTCAGCATCAAAGTAAACCGCTGTTTATTGCTACCTATAACCCAGAAGAAGGAGCACTGCGAGAGCATTTGCTAGATAGAATTGCGATCGCCCTTTCAGCTAATGGTGTACTTGGTTTAGATCAAAGAGTACAAGCAGTAGACCAAGCGATCGACTACTCCCGTTCTCCCCAAGAATTTCTTCGGCAGTATAGCGGAGACTTAGACGACCTGAAAACCCAAATCATCCTGGCACGGGAATGGCTCAAAGAAGTTCACATCACCCACGAACAAATTGCCTACCTTGTAGATGAAGCAATTCGCGCAGGTGTGCAGGGACATCGCGCCGAATTATTTGCCACGCGGGTTGCTAAAGCAGCAGCGGCTTTGGATGGGCGTGCACAAGTGAATGCTGAAGATTTGCGGCATGCCGTGGAATTGGTGATTGTGCCACGGGCAACTGTTGTGCCACAACCACCTCAAGAATCACCACCGCCACCACCGCCACCACCGCAGAATCAAGAGGAACCGGAAGACGAATCAAATCAAGAACAACAAGACCAGGAAGAAAACCCCGAACAACCAGAACAAGAACCACCTAGTATTCCAGAAGAATTTATCTTTGACCCTGAGGGGGTAATCCTTGACCCTAGTGTGCTTTATTTTGCTCAAATGGCACAGCGGCAAGGTAAGTCTGGCAGTCGCAGCTTAATCGAGTCCGAAGACCGAGGACGCTACGTTAAGCCAATGTTACCCAAAGGCAAAGTGCGACGCATTGCTGTAGATGCCACCCTCAGAGCCGCTGCCCCGTATCAAAAAGCACGAAGGGAGAGGCACAGGAGTGGGGGAGTAGGGGGAGTAGGGGGAGAAATTACTCCCTCCTCTCCCCCCACTCCCTCATCTCCCCACTCCCCACTCCCCACTCCCCACTCCCCTCAACAAAAGCGGGTATTTGTCGAACAAAGTGATATCCGCGCCAAGCGCTTGGTGCGCAAAGCCGGGGCTTTGGTAATATTTGTAGTGGATGCTTCTGGCTCAATGGCGCTGAACCGGATGCAGTCGGCTAAAGGTGCGGTAATGCAGTTGTTGACAGAAGCTTATCAAAGCCGCGACCAAGTAGCTTTAATCCCCTTTCGCGGAGAACAGGCAGAGGTGTTATTGCCCCCGACGCGTTCCATTGCTCTAGCGCGTAACCGCTTGGAAAGACTGCCCTGTGGTGGTGGTTCCCCCCTAGCTCATGGTTTAACCCAAGCTGTGCGTGTCGGGTTGAATGCGGTTAGGAGTGGAGATATTGGGCAAGTGGTGATTGTAGCGATAACTGATGGACGAGGTAATATTCCCCTGGCGCGTTCTTTGGGTGAACAGCTAGAAGCAGACCAAAAGCCGGATATTAAAGCGGAATTGTTAGAAATTGCCGCTAGAATACGTGCTTCTGGGATGCAGCTGTTGATGATTGATACTGAAAGTAAATTTGTTTCCACTGGGTTTGCGAAGGAGTTAGCAAAAACATCTGGAGGTAAATATTACCATTTGCCAAAAGCGACTGATAAAGCTATTGCTGCTATGACCAAAGGGGCGATCGCTGATTTAAAATCTCGTTGAGTTAGTGGGGGGATGAGGGGATGAGGGGAGATGAGGGAGTGGGGGGAGATGAGGGAGTGGGGGGAGATGAGGGAGTTTAATGCCTCATTAGCCAATGTGATGAGTTATTAATCATGTTTACTAGACCGCATAAAACTTGGTTATATGTGCCATAAAGTTCGCGACCTATTTCAATATCTAGGTAGTTGCATTTAACCGCAAACTCTATCCAAGTTTGAGTTTCCGCTGACTCTGCTTGTCTACGACACGCTTCGCGAACACAATCATTTAATTTAGCGACAAAAGCTGCTTCATAACGCCGTTTACGCCAACCCTCAGCAAAATTAGCACAAACTGAACGAGAAGACCGACGAATTTGATCGGTTAGTGAGTAACGTTCCTCTGCCGGAAATTTTTTAGATACTTCAAAAATTTTCATGGCTCCATCAAAAGCCATTTTATAAATCTCTAAATTTTTGTGATCTTTAATCAATTTTTTACTCATCTTCCCCTACTCCCCCTACTTCCCCTACTTCCCCCACTTCCCCCACTTCCCCCACTTCCCCCCTCATCCCCCTCATCCCCCTACTTTCCAACCGCCACATCATGACCCAGCTGCCACCGCCTGTGGTCTTAAGGTAGACATGAGATCCTGAACGCCTTTTTGCAAATACCGGGTTACCGTCATGGGACTGGTGCCAATTTTCTTGGCGGCGTCTTTGCGAGAAAGTTCCTTTAAAAAAACCATTTCAACTGCCATACGGGGCTTTTCTTCTAACAGACTTATTGCTCCTTGAAGTTGTTGCCGTTCTTCTTGTTGTTGCTGGAAAGCAACTGAACGAGGACAAGGAAGCGCTTCACCTAAGGTTATTTGGCAATCAACGTAGTGAACTACAGTAGCATCTAAACTCAAAGGCATACGGTTTTGAGCAGCTAACTTGGTTTCTTGCCATTCTTGTAAAGATACTTGAAGAATACTGGCAATTTCTGCATCCTTAGGAGAGCGACCCAAAGAAACTGCCAATTCTTTGCGAATCTTTTGACCCTCATTATAAAGTTCTTGCCAACGACGAGGAATTTTTAACAGCGTACTGCGATCGCGCAAAAAGTGCAGCATTTCACCCCGAATGTAAGGAACCGCAAAGGAACTAAAAGCATATCCTTGGCTTGGGTCAAAACGTTCAATTGCCCTGATTAAACCAAAATAACCAATTTGCTCCAAATCTTCATAAGGTTCGTTACATTGATGGCTAAATTTATGAGCCATCTTCCGCACTAAGCCAGTGTGTAACTGTACAAGTTGATTACGCAGTTTAATAGAAGGATTCTGGTGGTATAAGTACAATAACTCCATACTATCAGATCGGACCGAGTAGTGATTTGATGTCATAAAAAATCCTTTGTGGCAACTCCTTTGTTGAAAAACTTTGAGTCGCGTGAACCTTTATTCAATCTGAAATTATTTTCCTTAAGACCAGCCCAAGAAACAATCGTTGTTCGTACTGAACTTATCCTAAGGCTTACTTAAAATCTCAGCATTTATACGGATAGCGCCAATTAGTTCTTATTTGAATTCAGCCAAACTGAATGTAAAAAAGCACCAACTTCTGTGGTATTCCACATGGCTGTCAGGTGATGATATGAGTAACAATGGCAGTCAACAGGAATCTAAAACTAAACAGAAATATGAGTAATACAAACAACTTCCGCTCTGGCGATGCCTACGGCAAGGACTTCGTCCTACGCCCTCTTCTAAAACTCACGCCCTCGTTGGTCCCAATGTAATTGCCTACGCCCTGCCCGTTGGTGGTAAAGGTGCTAACCGCATTAGGCACTTACGGCATTACGGTTTTTTATGGTATTGGACTGTGTATTTAGTCCAAAATGGATAAAATTGAAAAGACACACAGCGATCGCACTCAACCGCAAACACTATGGACGTATTAGAACTCAAACGCGAAATTGAAACGTTGTCCAGTCGCCTGGGTAAAACCCAGGACTATCTTTGACATCCCTGCACTTACCGCTAAAATCCAAGACTTGGAAAAAATATCAGCCCAGCCAGAATTCTGGGATGACCAAATAAAAGCCCAAGAAACGCTGCAAGAACTCAACGACCTGAAAGCGCACGTCTTACAGTATCACCAGTGGCAAACCAATCTGGAAGACACTAAGGCAGTATCAGAACTCTTAGAGTTAGATGCAGATGATTCGCTTCTACTTGAAGCTGAGTGTACCATCACCAAGCTTAATAGCGAACTCGACCAGTGGGAGTTGCAACAGTTACTTTCCGGTCTTTATGACGAAGAAGGCGCGGTACTGACGATTAACGCAGGTGCTGGTGGCACTGATGCCCAAGACTGGGCAGAAATGCTGGTGCGGATGTACACCCGTTGGGCAGAAGACCACGGTTATAAAGTGCATTCAATTGAACTTTCTGTTGGTGATGAAGCAGGGATTAAATCGGCAACCCTGGAAATTACTGGTCGCTATGCCTATGGCTACTTGCGACCTGAAACAGGTACTCACCGCTTGGTGCGAATTTCACCTTTCAATGCTAATGGTAAGCGGCAAACCAGTTTTGCCGGGGTAGAAGTCATGCCCCTACTAGATCACACCGTGCGTCTGGACATTCCAGACAAGGACTTGGAAATTACTACGTCTAGGGCTGGTGGTAAGGGTGGGCAAAATGTTAACAAAGTAGAAACAGCAGTGCGGGTTGTTCACATTCCCACTGGCATCGCTGTGCGTTGTACGGAAGAACGCAGTCAACTACAAAATAAAGAAAAAGCCCTTGCTCGCCTTAAGGCAAAGCTGCTGATCGTTGCTAAAGAGCAACGTGCTTCCGAAATTGCTGAAATTCGAGGTGATATGGTGGAAGCCTCTTGGGGCAACCAAATCCGTAACTATGTTTTTCATCCTTACCAGATGGTAAAGGATTTGCGTACTAATGTGGAAACGACTGCGATCGCGGATGTGATGAACGGTGACCTCGACATGTTCATCCAAGCCTATCTACGCCAAGAAAACCAGATTTTAGAAAGTACCCCTGCTTAATTGGGGAGTGGGGAGTGGGGAGTAGGGAGTGGGGGAGATGAGGGAGATGAGGGAGATGAGGGAGATGAGGGAGATGAGGGAGATGAGGGAGATGAGGGAGATGAGGGAGATGAGGGAGATGAGGGAGATGAGGGAGATGAAAAAATTAATTTGTCTCCCCCTACTCCCCCTACTCCCCCCACTCCCCCAACTCCCCACTCCCCACTCCCCACTCCCCACTTTGCCAAAGTGGCAACTGTTGGTTAAACAAACTGTTACACTCTTAAAAGAGTTTGTTATGGAATAATCATGAGCAACTCTTCGACGGAACCTCAACCCAGCCACGTCAAACTCGCTATGCGAAACATGGTGCAAAAGCGTGGCACCTCCCTGAAGCATTTTGCGTTGACGACTGTAGGGCTTTTAGCTGTGCTAGTCGGTCTTGCTTACTTAACTCGCTGAAAGTGGTTAGTGGTTAGTGGGTAGTGGTTAGTAGTTAGTAGAACAACCAACAACCAACAACTAACAACCAACAACTAACAACCAACAACTAACAACCAACAACCAACAACCAACAACCAACAATCTAAGTATAAAAAAGTGCTAGTTGAACTGTATTTACAGGATTGTGTTGACGAGACTTCCCAAGCAGAAGCTGTAAATTGTGGTAGTACTGATGCCCTTACTGCCCAAACTTGGGAAAACTGGTTTGAACGCTGGCTGGAAATACTGCTACCGAATATTCCAACAACACCAATTTACGAATTAGGGCTACGTTTAACAAACGATGCTGAGATTCAAGCGCTGAACGCCGAGTATCGTCAGCAGAATAAACCGACAGATGTTTTAGCTTTTGCAGCATTAGAGGTAGACTATCCTCAGGTAGCAGAAATGCTTGCTTCTGAATCTTTATATCTTGGTGACATTGTGATTTCTATCGATACAGCCAAGAAACAAGCCCAACAGCAGGAACACCCCTTGCCAACTGAGTTAGCCTGGTTAGCATCCCATGGGTTACTGCATCTGTTAGGCTGGGATCATCCAGATGAAGAAAGCTTGGGCAAAATGCTAAAACAACAAGTAATATTACTAGAGGCAATAGGTATCGTTATTGACATAGAATAGAGAAACAGCAGAAATGTTAAGTGTTATTTCTTAATGCCCTTTGATAATCTCAATTCAGAAAATTTTATTAAATTGGCGAAACTTACTACTTCACCTGTTTGCTGTGATATCTTTATGCCTATGCCTCAACAAGTGTCTTTACCACCAACACCCAACCAATTAGAAACGGTTGTTACTAAGCAAAGGGAACTCTCCTGGCATGTAGCTTCTAATTTATTTACTAGTTTTAAGTATGCCTGGGCTGGAATTAACTACGCTTTTCAAACTCAACGTAATTTTAGAATCCACTTATGTGTCTGTGTTCTAGCGATCGGCTTGGGCATTTTTTTACATTTAAAATCAGTGGAAATAGCAGTAATTGGCATCACCAGTGGTTTAGTTTTGGCGTTGGAGTTACTAAATACAGCGATTGAGTCGGTCGTTGACTTAACAGTTAAGCAAACCTACCATGAGTTGGCAAAAGTTGCCAAAGATTGTGCGGCTGGTGCTGTACTAGTATCTGCTTTGGTGGCAGTGTTGGTAGCTGGTACGCTCTTACTTCCTCCCCTGTTAGCCTTAATTCTGTCTACTTTTTAAGCAATCTTTTTAATCTTTATCAAAATGATATTGACAGCTATTAAAATCTGGTGACAATCAAACAAAAAGGAATGATTGGTACACACTAGGAGATATAAGCTGTGATTATAGTCATAGATAATTACGACAGTTTTACCTATAATTTGGTACAGTATCTGGGAGAACTGGCGGCAGATTTCCCAGTGGCATCTGATATTAGGGTTTTTCGCAACGATAAAATCTCTTTAGATGAGATTCTTGCCCTCAAGCCGGATGTCGTTGTCATTTCGCCTGGACCTGGCCGTCCAGAAGACGCCGGAATTTCTTTAGATTTAATTGAACACCTCGGACCAAGCTTGCCGATTTTGGGGGTTTGTTTGGGGCATCAAAGCATTGGTCAAGTGTTCGGCGGTAAAATTGTTTCTGCACCAGATCTGATGCACGGCAAAACTTCTCAGGTTTATCACACTGGAGTAGGTGTTTTCCAAGGATTAGAAAATCCTATGACCGCAACCCGGTATCATAGTTTAGTGATAGACCGCCTCAGTTGCCCAGATGTGTTGGAAATCACCGCTTGGGTTGATGATGGCACAATTATGGGAGTGCGACACCGGAACTATCCTCACGTTGAAGGCGTCCAGTTTCACCCAGAGAGTGTCCTGACAAATTCAGGGAAGCAATTACTGCGAAACTTTCTGGAACAGTTACAGTCGAGAGTTAGTAGTTGATGAAACGACGACAGTTGATGGGCTATGGTGGGGCAGGGTTGGTAACCGCTTTGGTGACTAACTTGAGATCTGAATCTCAGGCTACCGCTCAATCTAGCAGTTTATTATCAATTCAGTGGTTGGGTCATAGTTGCTTTCTGTTTACTGGTGGCGGTACAAAAATTCTCGTAAATCCCTTTCGGGCGGTCGGTTGTACTGCTGGTTATCGCCCACCAAAAGTTGCAGCAGATTTAGTGCTGGTTAGCAGTCAATTGCTGGATGAAGGTGTGGTGGAAGACCTACCAGGGAATCCCAAGTTAATTTACCAAACAGGGGTTTACGAGTTCAAAGGGATCAGGTTACAGGGAATTGCTATAGACCATGACCGTAAAGGTGGTAAGCAGTTTGGCACAAATACCGCTTGGGTCTGGAAGCAAGGGGGAATTAGTGTACTCCATTTAGGAGGAGCTGCTGCACCCATTTCGATTGAGCAAAAAATTCTTATGGGTCGTCCTGATGTGGCGTTAGTTCCCGTGGGTGGTGGTCCAAAAGCCTATAATCCGCAAGAAGCTAAGCAGGCGATTCAAGTTCTCAATCCTAAGATAGTGATTCCCACCCAATACCGTACACAAGCTGCTGATGCTAACTGCACTATTTCCCCACTTGATAACTTTCTCACATTAGTGCAAGGTATGACTGTACTTCGTGGTAATAGTGACACTATTACCGTTAGTTCTGGTAATTTACCGGAGAATGGTGCGATTCAGGTTTTGAGTTACAAGTTTTAACAATTTCCTGTGGGGCAGGCAAGATGCCTGCCTTTTTAATTTCCCTTCAGTTTGTAGTTCTTGCCTTGCAGACCAAAGGGCTGTGACACGTGCATGGCGATCGCTCAACATATCGGTAATTACAGCTATTTTCTGTTTATTGAAACGAGATTTTCTCCTAGAGTTAGAATGAATTGGCTACCTGTCCCAATACGGTTCAGTTAAGAGAATTTGCCAACCGTCAACCTGTGTAGAGACGCGACGCCAGTCGCCTACGGCGGGAAACCCGCCTCATGCGCGCTGGCTCAACTTTCGCGTCTCTACAAGTCTGAAATTCCTACCGTTCAGCCCTAACTGAACCGTATTGCTACCTGTCCCACGCTGATAAAAGGGCACTGTAGCAACAAGACGCGGTTTATTTCACAAAACTTTCTTAATTTTTCCGCTTTTTCCCAGATAACACTTCACATCAAGTTACGTATTTTTATCGGTTCTGTTCAGGAAACCCCAAAGTTAAAAATGAACTAAGGGATGAGACAAAAATCAAATGCAGAACCTGATTTACCAGGACTATCAACTTTACCAACAGATCAACGACTTTGGTCGCTGCATTTGATTATAGTCCAGATGCTTAATTACGAATTTAGTAATTGAGTGCCTTCTGTAAATCTAGCTGTGACTACTGCATTTTTAAGCATTACCAACACAGCTAGATTTGAATTGCGCGGGTACATTCACATCAAATAATTGAAGAGGATTTATATGAAAAATTTGATCGGTAAATTAACAATTGCTGCAGGTATCGTCTTGTCCGCTGCTGTCATTTCAGACTCCGCAAAGGCTGCCAGTTCACCACCCGCTACGCCTAATTCTTTTCAGGTAACGGTGGAAGCACCAGGTGTTCAACAGTCAACACTTTTTACCAACCCAAATGCTTATGGAGCAACAGGTGTTTTTGTAAACAATTTTGATTCCGCAAGCACAGGTTATAGTAGTAAGAGCTATTCATTTGGTGTTAAGCCCGCAATTAGCACCTCCCTAATTAGCACCTCCCCAATTAGCACCTCCCAAATTAGCACCTCCCAAATTAGCACCTCCCAAATTGGTAGCTACAGCAACGTTGATATAGTGAAAGCAGATCAGTATGGTGGTGCCGGTGGCACAGGAAATTACTTCACCGTCCAGCCAGGTAAAGATGGAACATCATCAGATCCACAGAAATCTAAGTCTACTCTCACTCTAAACACTCCAGAACGCTATTTTGGATTATGGTGGTCAGCCGGAGACGCATATAATGAAATGGACTTTTACTCTGGTAACACACTTTTACAAAAATTCACGACGACAGATGTCATCGATTTTATCAATCAGCAGTCAAACGCTAAAGACTACTACAGCAACCCTAACTCAACATTTAAGGGTCAAAATCAAAATGAACCTTATGCTTTCTTAAACTTCTTTGCCGATCCCAACAACACAAATGTCACTTTTAATAAGATTGAATTCATCAACAATTCTACTGGTACTGGCTTTGAATCAGATAATCACACGGTGGCTTCTAGTTACAAAACAACTTCCGGCAAGATAGTTTCTCGTGTGCCTGAACCGAACGTCGCATTAGGGTTGGCGATGATTGCAGGGATTGGTATGTTGTCTCAAAGAAGGAAAATTTCTCAGCAGGCTTAATAATATGTTCCTCCTACAACTAGGGGGAGTATGTTCCTGTGTAAGTGCAAGAAACTGAAGTCCCTAGCTTACAGCACTTTTTAATTGAATTGACCAGATTGTAAGGGCGCGGAAACCGCGCCCCTACTATTAGGGACAAATTTTTGAAAAATTTGTCTTTTTTTTGTATGACTGACTCATATCATGTCCGGTTAATGACTTATTATATGAACCCTCACCCCGCCCTTTGGGCACCCCTCTCCCATGCTTGGGAGAGGGGAAGGGGGCGAGGGCTGGATATCGTAAATGTTTATACGGACATGATATCACAGGAATTTTTAAACGAATCGGGAGTGGGGGACAAATCAATTAAATTTTTAATTTTTAATTCTTAATTTTTAATTCTTGCACTCCCTGATTTTCCGTGTTCTCTTCAGATGACGCTGGCGCTACAACAGATTAAACTGTGGATATTATTACAAAAACGCTGATCGTAGCAATGTTTACATATCACATATCATGGCATACCTAAAAAATTCTCAAATCTAATCCTCTCAAATACAAGCCAGTTATGTCAGTTTATCAATCTAGTTGCGGTGAAACCGCCGATTTGATTATTGGTGTTGGCAATCCAGAAAACCGCGACTTGCAGTACAATGCTGCTCCTATGGGTGCTCTTGCCAATCAAAAAGGGACTATATCTACCTTTCTTGCTCCTTTGACTCAGGATACTTTTAAACAAGTTGTTGCAGAAGTTGAACAAAAATTAAAAATTGTTAATCAAACCCTGTCAATGTTGGACTCCCAAGGGTTTGAAACCATCCTGCAAGAAATGTTGCACTCCATTACCTTGAAGACAGGGGAATTACTGGGGGCGGACCGCACAACAATATTTTTATTGGATGAAGAGAAAAAAGAACTTTGGTCAATTTTGGCTCGTTCAGAAGGCGATCGCTCTCTAGAAATTCGCATCCCAGCAGATAAAGGTATTGCTGGTGAAGTTGCCACAAACAAGCAAGTCATCAATATTCCTTTTGATTTCTATGACGATCCACGCTCAGTCTTTGCCCAACAACAAGAAAAAAGAACTGACTACCGCACCTACACAATGCTAGCTTTGCCACTGTTGGGCGAACACGGGCAATTAGTCGCGGTGGTGCAATTGCTGAATAAATTAAAATGCCCGAATAATCCACAAGCCCCGATCTCAGAACGGATCGATATTAGAGGTTTCACCAACGCTGACCGACAATTATTTCTTGAATTTGCTCCTTCCATCAGGCTAATTTTGGAGTCGTCACGCTCTTTTTATGTGGCGACTCAAAAACAAAGAGCAGCAGCGGCGCTAATGAAGGCGATCAAGTCTTTAAGTCAAAGCAGTCTCGACCTAGAAGAAACGCTGAAGCGGGTGATGGATGAAGCAAAGGAATTGATGAATGCCGATCGCAGTACTTTATGGTTGTTGGACCAAGATGCACGTACACTCTGGACGAAAATTACTCAAGACGATGGTTCAACTAAGGAATTGCGTGTACCAGTAGGTAAAGGTTTTGCTGGCATAGTTGCAGCATCTGGCGTTCGCCTGAATATTCCCTTTGACCTGTATGACCATCCAGACTCTGATACGGCAAAAAAAATGGACCAGCAAAACGGCTATCGCACCTGTAGCTTACTTTGTATGCCAGTATTTAACGTCGAGCAAGAATTGATTGGCGTTACCCAGCTAGTAAATAAAAAGAAACCTGGTGAATTTCCCCCTTATAACCCCGCTTCATGGCCAAAAGCCCCCGAATTCTTCCAAGCTAGTTTTGACCGCAACGACGAAGAGTTCATGGAAGCTTTTAATATTCAAGCAGGGGTGGCGTTGCAAAATGCTAAGCTGTTTGCGACAGTTAAGCAACAAGAGCAAATGCAACGCGATATTCTCCGCAGTCTTTCCAATGGGGTGATTTCCACTGATAAAAGCGGTCGCGTTATCGCCGCTAATGAAAGCGCTAAGCGTTTGCTAGGTCTGGAAGCAGAAGAGCGTTTGGAAGGTAAATTAATCAACGATCTCATCCGCATTAAAGAAAGCGATTTTAGCAAGTGGTGTCAAGCAGCTTTAAATGCAGCGGATTCAAAATACCGCGAGCAGTACTATCCTGACCGTACACTCCTAGGTAATGGTACTCTTCAGCATAGTATTAATTTATCTATCAATACAATTGCTGATGCCAGTGACCATCAACAAGTGCGTGGGGCGTTGGTCGTCATGGATGACATCAGTGATGAAAAGCGCCTTAAGAGTACAATGTACCGCTACATGACTCAAGAATTAGCAGAAGAATTGCTGAAATTGGATGACGCTAAACTGGGAGGCGATCGCAAAGAAGTTTCGATTTTATTCTCTGATATTCGTGGCTATACCACTTTGACAGAAAACCTGGAAGCGGAAGAAGTGGTGAGTATGCTCAACGAATATTTTGAATCAATGGTCGAGGCTGTCTTTAAATACAAAGGCACTCTAGACAAATATATCGGTGATGCTATCATGGCTGTGTATGGTTCCCCCTTGCCTTTGCTTGAACACGCTTGGATGGCAGTGCAAACATCGCTTGAAATGCGCGATCGCCTACAAGAGTTTAATGCACGTCGTTCTGCAGCTTGTAAACCGATAATCAACATCGGAATTGGTATTAATTCTGATACAGTAATTAGTGGCAATATTGGTTCTAGCAAGCGGATGGAATTTACCGCCATCGGTGATGGCGTTAATCTTGGCTCACGACTAGAAAGTGTCAGCAAGCAGTATGGCTGCGATATTATTATGAGCAATAATACTTACCAGCCTTGTAAAGACTTTGTGTGGGCTAGAGAACTAGATTACATTCGCGTTAAAGGTAGAAATGAGCCAGTAGCTATATATGAACTGGTTGGCTTGCGTTCCGACTCTATTAGTAGCCATAGACAGCATGTGATTGAGCATTATCACACCGGGCGTCAGTATTACCTAAATCGCCAGTTTACATTTGCCAAAACCGAGTTTACTAAGGTTTTGGAAATCGATCCTCATGACCAAGCGGCAATGTTACATTTGCGACGTTGTCAACACTGGGTGCAAAAACCTCCAACAGATGCAGACTGGGATGATGGCGTTTGGACATTTAAGGATAAATAAAGGGAATTGCTAATTGTCAATTGTTCATTGCTAATTGTGAGTCCAGTGCTGAAGGAGGGTTTCCGACGCCCAACGGGAAAGCTGAAGGGCTTTCCCGTTGGGTTCGTTGCCAGTCTAACCTTAGCCATCAGCCATTAGCCATTAGCCATTAGCCATTAGCCATTGCCCTATTCCACTTCTATGGAATGAAATAGGGCTTTGAAGCTAACCACAATTTTTTGTAATGATAAAGGTAGGGAATTGAGGATCGGGGCGTCAGGAAGATGAGGAGGAAAAATCACTTAAAAATTAAAAACTTTTTAATTTTACATTTTTAATTTTTAATTCTTATGCTTCTTCATGTCCCTTATACCTATTCCCCATTACCTGTTAGTAACGGTATAATCAATGACTCAGGGTTATCATTTGATGAAACTGTCTACCAAAGTGGTTGAGATTCTCTCGCCGGAAGAACTCCGCCGTACCTTGACTCGTCTTGCCTCTGAGATCGCTGAAAAGACGCGTGATTTATCTCAACTGTCCCTAATTGGCCTTTATACAAGAGGTGTGCCATTAGCCCAGTTATTAGCGCGTCAAATTGAGATTCTTGAAGGTGTACCAGTGGCGGTGGGAGCATTGGATATTACATTCTATCGAGATGATCTCCACAGAATTGGGTTGCGAACCCCTGCAAAAACCGACATCCCTTTTGACCTGACAGGGAAAACTGTTGTAATTGTAGATGATGTAATTTTCAAAGGGCGGACAATTCGTGCTGCTTTGAATGCTGTGAACGAATACGGTAGACCGGAGTCGATTCGTTTAGCTGTGCTGGTAGACAGAGGTCATCGTGAGTTACCGATTCACCCAGATTTTATTGGCAAGAAACTGCCTACTGCTAAAGAAGAGATTGTCAAGGTTTATTTACAAGAGGTAGATGGACGAGATGCTGTGGAGCTGATTGGCAATTAAGCTGTTATATCATGTTCGGTAAATGACTTATCATTTAGCTTTGACCTCTCCCCGCCTAAGACTAGCGTCAAAGTCTCCCCTCCCCTATTAGGGGAGGGGTTGGGGAGACCACAAGAATGACGGCTTTCCCTCCGTAGGCGACTGGTGAGTCCAGTCCTTGCAGCTTGTTTCCCGCCGTAGGGAACAGGTGTTGCAGCGCGAATGACGGCTTTCCCTCCGTAGGCGACTGCACCAAGCTTTATGGCGAACCCGTAAGGGCGTGGAGAGGTTGCTTATGATAAGTGTTCAACCGAACTTGATATTAGGTATTTAATTGGTGGGCAGTGCCCACCCTACTACTTAACGCACTATTGGACTACCATGATGATGAACTAAGTACCACTTGCCACCAAGAATTTCAAAAAGATTAGTAGCCATTGATTGTGCTTCAATTCTTCTGCCATCAATGACTTGGAGGACATTTTCTACCAGTAAAACATAGGCGAGACGATCGCGAATTTCTGTAGCAATTATGGTAGTGTTAATCTCTATGTAAGCAGTATTTTGGAATATTTTCACCCAAGAACTGCGGATCTCCTTCCAACCCCGCAGCACATTCCATCCTGGGTGAACACAAAGACTACCAGTTCCTTGAGACCATAATGCACTCATTGCCTCAATATCTTTTTTTTCAAAAGCTCGATAAAAAGCTTCGTTAATAGCTAAAACTTCAGAACGCCGATCGGTCATAGTTATTTAGGGCATGGGGAGTGGGGAGTAGGGAGTGGGGAGTAGGGAAAAAATATGAATTATGAATTGTGAATGTTAAAATTATTGTCCATTCTTCATTCCCCACTCCCCATTCCCCATTCCCCACTCCCTACTATTTTGTACTCTTAACAGCGCTAATAGTTTGCAATAATTGCTTGGCAGTATAGGGTTTGGCTAAAAAGGCTTGGACACCCATGTTAGTGACTGCATTTAGCTTCTCGCTAGAAGCTAGTCCACTGACGGCAATAATCTTGACAGCAGGATTAATTTTTCGCAATGTGCGAATAGTTGCCACCCCATCCATAGAAGGCATTACCATGTCTGTCAAGACAACAGATATTTGATCTCGATGTTCTGCGTAAAGGGCGATCGCCTCAATGCCGTCGCAGGCAGTTATCGCTTTATAATTATAGCTTTCTAAGGATGTTTTCGTAACATCTCGAATGGAATCTTCATCATCCACCACCAAAATCAATTCTCCATTGCCAAAAGGCAATTCCTGTTCTTGCTCTTCTAACGTTTCCGTTGCTGCTTGTGCTGGTAAATACACTTTAAATTTGCTACCTCTTCCTACCTCGCTATACACGTTAATAAAACCGCCATGACTTTTGATAATGCCAACTGCTGTAGAAAGACCCAATCCGGTTCCTTTGCCTAGTTCTTTAGTTGTAAAAAATGGCTCAAATATGCGATCTAATATAGCAGGCGGAATACCAACTCCAGTATCAGCAACTGTCATCAAAACATAGGGACCAACTTGCATACCAATATGCATGCTTGCGTAGTTTTTATCAATGAAAAGGTTTTCCACCCTGATTTGCAAACTACCGCCATCAGGCATGGCATCTCTAGCATTAACACATAAATTCATTAAAACTTGATGCAGTTGGGTGCTATCACCAGAAAGTATCCAAAGATTTGACGGTATTTGGGTTGAAACATCAATAGATTTAGGAAATGTTTCTTTGATAATTTGCTTAATTTCTGTAATTAAATGATTTAATTGCAGCAGAGTGCGATCGCCCTCCACACCCCGAGTAAAAGACAGGACTTGCTTAACTAAACTTGCCCCACGTTTAGCATTAGAAATTAATATCGGTAGTAGTCGCTTACTCAAATCGTCATGCAGTTGTGTTTCTAAAAGTTGTCCTGTCATCAAAATGGGCGCTAGGACATTATTTAGATCGTGAGCAATACCGCTAGCCAATGTCCCAATACTCTCTAAACGCTGGGCACGAAAAAACTGCGCTTCCAGTGCTTTTTTTTGCGTGATATCTGTGTTCACAACCAAGATTGATTGTCCTTTTTTATCAAACCCGTTCACCAATGTCCAGCGGCTTTCAACGATGATTTCTTTACCAAATATTGTTTTTTGATGCAGTTCGCCTTCCCAAGAGCCATTTGGCACTAAAATTTTGAGTGCTTCTTGTAATTGTGATAAATTTTTCTCATGCCAAAGTTCTGATGTCTTCTTGCCAATCGCCTCAGCTGCTTTCCAACCATATAAACCCTCAGCAGCTTTATTCCAAAATAAAATTAAATTCTGTAAATCGTGTACAAAAATTGCATCGGTAGCGACATCAAGTAGAGCCGCTTGTTCGCGGATTTTCTGTGACGATCGTCTGCGCTCAACAGCGTAGCGGATAGAACGTTCTAGCAATGGTGCAGTCAACTGGCTTTTTTCTAAATAATCAGATGCTCCCGCTTTCATTGCTTCAATGTCTATTTCTCGATCTCCCTGACCAGTTAGTAAAATAATTGGACTCAAGCAGCCTTTTTCAATTGCTTCCCGTAATAGTTCCAGTCCGTTATTTGCACCTAAACGGTAATCAACAAGATAGATATCATATTGATTTCTTGCAATTGCATCACTTGCAGCTTGATAGGTATTTACCCATTTTAACTCGCAACAAGCTACCTGAAATTCACAAAACCAATCACGAGTTAAAATATAGTCATCTTCATCATCATCTACTAAGAGAACTTTAATTAAGCTATTATCCATTTTTGTCTCCCACTGCTTATAATAGTGGCAGTTCCACAATTTCAAACCAGTACTTTCCTAGAGCTTTCATCACTTCTACTAAAGCTGCAAACGTCGCAGGTTTAATGATGAACGAATTTGCACCCAAATTGTAAGTATGATAAATATCTTCCTCTGCTTTTGAGGTAGTTAGCACCACAATAGGAATTTGCCTAAGATTGGGGTCGGCTTTAATTTCTTTGAGCACCTCACGACCATCTTTTCTAGGCATATTTAAATCTAGTAAAATTAACCCCGGACGTGGCGAGTTGCGCTCTTCGACATATTGACCGCGACGATAGAGATAATCCATCAATTCCTCACCATCCCTGACGATGTGTAGCTCGTTTTTCAATCGGCTTTCTGCCAACGCCTCACGAGCCAACATACAGTCGTCCTCATCATCATCAGCCATCAATATTGTGACGTTTGTTTGCCGACCCTTCACTCTGCATTTTCTCCTTTGCACGGGTTATAGAATTAATAGATTATTAAATTGCAATAAATCTTAAGTAATGGTGGTGTAATTATAAAGCTTTGGCGGGAGTACGATCATCCCTTGTAAGTATAAGAGAAAATCAGCAACCAGAATTAATGGGCAGTGTAACAATAAAACTTGATCCTTGCCTTGGTTGGCTTTTTGCTGTAATGCTCCCCTGATGACGTTCGGCAATTTTTCGGCAGATAGCTAAGCCTATACCAGTACCTTCATACTCGCTACGACCATGCAAACGCTGAAAAACGTTGAATATGCGCTCGAGATACTTTTCATCAAATCCAATACCATTATCTTCTACAATAATTCGACAAAGTTCAGATCCATTTTCCCCCTTAATAGTTTGACTGTAGATTTTGACAATAGGCGGTTCTTGTTGACGATGGAATTTTAAGGCATTGCCGATCAGGTTTTGCAGTAATTGACGCATCTGTAGCGGATCGGCTTTAATGGTGGGTAGGTCGCCTACCTCTACACTTCCTTCGGTTTGCTGGACTAGCACTTCTAAATCAGACAGTACCTCTTGTGTTACTTGGGTAAGATTTACTGATACAAAAGGTTGTGCCCTAGTAGTCACCCGTGAAAGTGTCAACAAGTCTTCAATCAAAGCCTGCATCCTGCGAACTGCATTCTGCATCCGGTCCAGGTAGTCCCGTGCTTGTTCATTTAATACATCGCCATAGGTCGCTTTGAGGCGATCGCCAAATGTCTTGATTTTCCGCAGTGGTTCTTGCAGATCGTGGGAAGCAATAAAGGCAAATTGTTGTAGTTCTTCATTAGAACGGGCTAGTTCTTGCTTCTGTCGAGTTTCTCGCTCTAACATTTTAGCTTGAGCTAGACCAATGGCGATTTGATCCGCTAGTTGTCGCAAAAGTTCAGTTTCCCAACTCGTCCAATGACGGGGGCTGTTACATTGATGAGTAATCAGTAGCCCCCAAAGTTGATTTGTCTGGATAATAGGTACAACAAGGTTAGCTTGAACACCAAATTGTTGTAGAAACTCTTGATGGCAAGGTTCGATCTTCACCTGCTTGATATCAGTAATAGCACTAATCCGTCCTTGGAGGTATTTTGGGATATATTCTTTTATGAAGCAAGTATCAACGACTTTGTATCCTATAATGGCAGGAAAGCCGGGAACAACCGCCTCTTTAACTACGGTTCCGGAGCCATCTGAGTGCAGACGAAAGATTAATACACGGTCGGCGTTTAGCAGCTTTTGCACTTCTGTGACGCTGGTTTGCAGAATTTCATCAATTTGTAAAGACTGGCGAATTTTTAAGGTAATATCAGCAAACAACTTGGATCGTAAGTTCTGGCGTTGTAATTCTTCTTGTACGCGCTTGCGCTCACTAATATCCATCATCGCCCCAATCATCCGCACTGGTTTGCCTGTATTGTCATGAACGACATAACCGCGCTCAAAGATATAAGCATAAGAATCATCGCTACGGCGAAAGCGGTATTCATTTGACCAAAATTGTTCACCACTATTGATTACAGCGTGAATGTCAGAAACAATTCTCGAACGATTGTCTGGGTGTATGTATTCAAACCACCAATCAACGTAGTCGCCTACTTCCTTTTGGGAGTAACCAAAAAGTTTGTATACACCGTCATTCCACCACACCTGATTTGTCAACAAATTCCAGTCCCAAACCGCATTGTTGGTAGCACGGGCAATGATCTGAAAACGCTCTTCACTTTCTCTGAGGGCATCTTCAACCCTCTGGCGCTCAATTGCGGTAGCTAGTAGATTGGCAATAGCTTGCAAGAAGTAAATATCATCTTTGCTGAAAGTGTGCGATCGCGTTGTATGTGCCCCTAAGACGCCAAAAGGACGCTCTTTGCCATGAATCACAACCGATATCCCGCTGACTACTTGATGGTCATACAGCAGCTTTGGTCCCTGAAACCGCTTTTCTGTAGGGAGATCGCTAACAATAACTGGTTCATGGGAAAGCAAGGTATAGCCAGCTTGGGAATTAATGCTAGCACTGACGGTTGCACATCCCACCAGCCCTTGTTGCCAACCTACTCCCGCCCGCAGCAGTAAGGTATCACCATTTGGCAGTAGTTCCAAGACTTTGCAATACTCCACCTTCAAGCTTTGAGCGATTAAGCTAACAGACGAGTCCATCAGTGTGGACAAGTCTGTACCTGCTAGTGCCATTTGGCTGAGTTCTGCTACAACCGCCTGTCTGTTTGCATAAGCTTCTAGCGTCTCCTCTGCTTGCTTACGCTTAGTAATGTCCATGTCTATACTAGACAACCGTTGCATCCGCGTCAAATCATCGTCGTCTACAACTAGAATGAGATTAGTCATTAGTCAAGAGTTCATAGTCAATGGTCAATAGTCCATAGTTTATAGCCTAACCTTAGTGAGTAAGTATTTTTATACTATTGAAAGTTTTAAATGCAAACCATTGACTATTGACTATTGCCCTCTCCGAAAAAGAACGTATGAACGCGCGGCGTTCTACAAGGATAGAAGGTAACGCATAATTAATTTCCACCAGATGTCTATTAGACATCTCCGAAATAGAATGTAGAGACGCGAAATTTCGCGTCTCTACAAGGATCTCAGGTAATGCATAGTTAATTTCCGGAGATGTCTATTGACTATTTTTTGAATTTTTAATTTGAGCGAAGCGATTGACTATTGCCTGATAGCTGTATGCAGAGTTTTTAATAATTCTGGCGCTGTATAGGGCTTAGGTAAAAATGCTGTTAGCTTGGGTACTTTATCAATTGTTACTTGTTCACTGGTTGCTAGTCCACTTACGGCGATGATACGCAGCAACGGATTCATATGAAGCAATGTGCTAATGGTAGTTGATCCATCCATATTTGGCATCATCATATCGATAATTGCCGCACTAATTTTATCTTTGTGTTGGGCATACAGTGCTATTGCCTCAATTCCATCACTAGCAGTAATTGCTTGGTAATTGTTGTTTTCCAAAGAAGCTTTGGTAATATCCCGAACTGCGGCTTCATCATCGACAACCAAAATCCATTCTCCGTATCCGGTGATTATTTCCAATTCTTCCACGGGTTGGATTGTATCTGCTGGGACTGCTGGCAGGTATACCTGAAAGAGAGTACCTTTACCTACCGAGCTTGATACATTAATAAAACCACCATGACCTTTAATAATACCCATGACTGTTGACAGCCCCAGTCCCGTACCTTTACCAAACTCTTTTGTTGTAAAAAATGGCTCAAAAATTCTATCTAATTGTTCATTTGGAATGCCAAAGCCTGTATCAGAAATATTCAGGACAATGTAGGAACCAACTTGAGCCTCAAGATGCATTTTGGCATAGTTTTCATCAATGAAAATATTCTTGGCATAAATTTTCAAATTCCCACCTTCAGGCATGGCGTCACGAGCATTCAAGCATAAATTCATTAGGACTTGATGCAGTTGGGTGCTATCGCCACAAACGTGCCATAAATCAGGCGTGACTTCGGCATAAACTGTAATTGATTTAGGAAATGTTTGTTCGACAATTTGTTTCATTTCTAAAATCAAGTGCTTTGCCTGAAGCACCGTGCGATCGCCTTCAATTCCTCGTGCAAACGACAACACTTGTTTCACCAAATTAGCACCGCGTTTGGCGTTGCTTTCTACTATTCCCAGCATAGTCAGAGCTAGCTCATCCTGACATTTAGCTTTTAGCAGTTGTACTGACATCAAAATGGGAGACAGCACATTGTTCAGATCGTGAGCAATCCCACTCGCAAGAGTACCTATACTCTCCATGCGCTGAGCGCGTAAAAACTGCTTTTCATGTTGTTTTTTCTGTGTAATATCGGTGTCAACAATCAGGATTGATTTCGCTTGCAAATGTTCATCGCGTACTAGTGTCCAGCGACTTTCAACTATAATTTTCTTGCCCGATTTGGTCATTTTTTGCAACTCACCCAGCCAAGACCCATGTTCCAAGACATGCTTGTAAATTTCTAGTTGTTGTGGCAAAGGTTCGTTATCCAAAAGTTGATCGGCATAATTATCTATAGCTTCTTCTGCCTTCCAACCGTAAAGTTTTTCGGCGCTTTTGTTCCATAATAAAATTTTATTGGACAAATCTCGGACAACAATTGCGTCGGTGGCAATATCAAGTAATGCCGCTTGTTCGCGGACTTGATGTTCTGCCTGCTTGCGATCGCTAATATCTTCAACTATATATGCGAATCGCGATCGCCGTTGAGAACTTCCCGCAATTGCCGAGATTGTAGCCCTCAGCCATCTCTTACCTGAATGAGTATCGTGAGCATATTCAAAGTTTACAGGTAATTGCGTACATTGTGCCTGACGGTAGTAATCAATCCAGCCCCGCACATACAATTGCTGCTGACCGACATTGCTGACAACACGATTTTGCATCTGGGCTGGGGTTAGCCCAAAAAATTTAGCTGTGGCGGCGTTATCAGAAATATGCAAGATTTCATCATCTACCAACTCCACAATTCCCATCATCATCGGCGCACTGTCAAAGAAGCTACGGAGGGTAGATTCGCTTTGCCGCAATGCTGACTGTGCCTGCTTATACTCTGTTTTGATGCTTGCTAGTTCAGCTAAATTTCGCCTAATCTCTAGTTGTCTAACTATCAAACGGCTAATAGCTTGCAGTGCTTTTACCTGTTCTGGGCTAATTTCCCGTGGTTCGGGATCAGCTATACACAGCTCCCCTATCGACTCTCCATCAGGTGTAATTATAGGTACACCTGCATAAAATCTCACGTAGGGGTAAGACGTGACTGCAGGATTAGTAGCAAACTTTTCATCAGCCAAGGTGTCAGGAATAATCAAAACATCACCTAGATGCATACAAATCGGACCAAACCCGATATCTATTGGCATTTCATCTACATCCATGCCAACTTTGGCTTTGAACCACTGACGGTTGGCATCAATGAGATTAATCAAGGCGATCGCTGTGCCGCAAATCTGGGCTGCTAAGAAAACCAGATCGTCAAATGCTTGTTCTGGAGAAGTATCGAGAATCTGATACTGGCGCAAAGCCTCAAGCCTCGCTGCTTCATTGTTACACGTCAGACATTTCATAATATTTTTCCTACCATTACTGAATTACGACTTTCCCCTAGGGTCTAAGCAACATACTTGCCGTCCAACACGACGGTTCTCTCAATTCCTGAAGCTGGGAAGGTGTAAAGTGGTAATAACGCTATTCTGCGTGTTAAGAGTTTCTTCACAACTGCCTTACACATCTATATCGTCAGTTCTCAGCCTCGATTCAGGAAGAGTAACGCTCTTTGATCGGTCAATAGTTAGCGCATACCAGGAATTTGCTTTTTTGTCAATCACGCAGTCACTGCACTTGAGTCTTTGAGGTACAAATTAGATTATTTATCTAATTAAAGTGGCTAGATAACTTTCTCACTAACCCCATAGTAATCTGTCTTAAGGATGATGACAAAGTAATTATCAAAAATCAGTATAGTCACCGATTTTTGATAAAAATTACGTAGTTATTGGCATTTTTTTTCAACCTGAAACTCGTCATCCGACCATAAAAAGCTCTTCAGGTCTGATTCCCAAGTAGAAAAACGTTGTAGCAATCATGTCAGATGGTGACAACCCCCACCCCACCCCTTTCCCAATTTGGAACCCTGAAATAAATTTCGGACTGTGTAGAGACGCGAAATTTCGCGTCTCTACAACTTCGCGTCCTTGGCGTCTTGGCGGTTCGCTATAAAAAATCCAAAAACTTCACCAATTCATACAAAGAATCATGGATAGACACAGCCTCGCTATTTGTTGTTCGCCAAAAAACCGATCCTAGTTCCGATATCACCTCTACTGAGATTGGTGAATTCCCATGCAGCGTAACTTGAAATCCCCTTCGCTGTAGGGCGCGAGTCGTCCACAATGCCGCGATCCCCTGACCCACCAAATTAATTTCTCCCTGACGGGGTGTATTAAGAAGAAATTCCCCAGACGAGATATCAAACTCAACGCCTTCACTGCGGAAAGTATCGGCAAAAGCACCACTCAAAACCAAATCCTCTGGGGCACCGACGTGCAAAGTTCCATCGCTTGCTAATAACCAAACTTTATCAGCAAGGCGCAAAGCTAAATTCAGATCGTGGGTAGACAGCAGAATTGCTTGGTTAGCTTCCCGCGCCAGCTGGCGTAGCAATTGCATAATCTCCACACGCCGAGGTAAATCTAGAAATGCTGTTGGTTCATCAAGTATCATAATAATGGGAGACTGTGCCAAAGCACGAGCAATCATAATTTTTTGACGCTCACCGTCACTCAGTTCACTCACATTGCGTTGTGCTAAATGTACAGCACCTACAGATTTTATTGCCCAAGTGGCGATCGCTTCATCTTCCTGGCTCAACTTTCCCCACCAATCAGTATAAGGATAGCGTCCCAGAGTTACCAAGGTGTAAGCTGATAACATTCCTACATCGACCTTCTCAGTAAGTACCAAGCTGAGACGTTTCGCTAATTCTTTTGGCGCTAACTTGTAAACATCGTCTCCTAACAGTCGCACTTCACCCTGAATTGGGGGCTGCATTCCCGCAAGTGTCCGTAACAGGGTTGATTTACCCGCACCGTTGGGACCGAGTAAGCAGACAAGTTCTCCTGGTTGGAGAGAGACATTAATATTGGATGCAACATTGCGGAAAATTTGACGCGATGTTTTGTAACCAATAGCAAGGTTGTGGGTTGTGAGAATTGCATCACTCATTTGGGGAAGGATTTTTGAGAATTGCGTTGCAGAATCACCCAAGTGACTACAGGAGTTCCAATCAAAGCCGTGACAGCGTTCAAAGGTAAAACAATTTGACTTCCCGGAAGTTGGGAAATTAAATCTGCAATCAATGCTAAAATTCCACCCATCATCGTTACTGCTGGAATTAACACTCGATGATCCGAGGTGTTGAACAAACTGCGACAAAGGTGGGGAATTGCAACACCTAAAAATGCTATCGGACCACAAAAAGCAGTAATTGCTCCCGCTAACACAGATGCGCTAGTGATGATCCAAAATCTAGATTTTTGCACTGTTAACCCTAAAGATCGCGCATAAGATTCACCTAGTAAAAGTGCATTGAGAGGTTTTGACAGCAGTACCGCCACAACTAATGCTAAAAGCACTACAGGCGCTAAAATTAGTATCTGTTTCCAAGTTACACCTGCAAAACTGCCGAAAGTCCAGATCAGATAACTTTGAGTTTGTTCTGAGGAACTGAATTCTAGCAAAATATTTACAATTGCACTGGTAGCATAGCCAAATAATAAACCTAAAATTAGTATGGTTGTTGTGTCTTGAACGCGGCGAGAAACGATGAGTACTATTCCTAAAACTGATGCTGCACCGAGACTTGCTGCTATTACTAAACCTAAATCGCCAATAACTCCCAAATCTTTTAATAATGTCGGAGTATTTGTAGCTGTTGCTGTGAGTACGACTAATGCAACTCCTAAACTTGCACCGGAACTAATTCCTAAAACAAATGGTCCTGCTAGGGGATTTCTGAATAGGGTTTGCATTTGTAAGCCACTTACGCCTAAGGCTGCACCTGCAAGGGTTGCAGTTAAGGCTTTGGGTAAGCGAAATTTAAGAATAATATTAGCCCAACTGGTTTTTGAGGCTTGTCCGTTTAGTAGGATTGTGATGACTTCATTTAGGGGGATTTGGACTGATCCTAGGGCTAGGTCGAGTAGGAATGTGAAGGTTAATGTTATGAGTAAGGTGGCAAGGAGAATTTTTTGACCTAAGGTGAGTGGTGACATTTTTTTAATGAACCGCCAAGACTGGCAACGGATGATATAACGGATGTAACGGATGATTTAACTGTGGGACGATGAGCATAGCGCATCCGCTACATCTCGGACATTCACTGTTGCCAGTCTTGGCGATTTAAGTTGGTGTACAATTGAAGCAGGATACTAGTATAAATATTTATTAAACAATGAACTCAGTTTTAACAACTACACTTGCTAATAAACCAAGAGCCGTAGATAGCTTTGCTATTACTTTTGCACCATTGTCTGTTGAGTCAGCCTACGTCAAGGCTAACGACCAATCTAATGGCGCGGTGGTGGTGATGAGTGGGATGGTTCGTAATCAAACTGATGGTAAACCTGTGGTTTCTCTTGAGTATCAGGCATACGAACCGATGGCAATACGGGTGTTTTATCAAATTGCTGCTAATATTCGTGACCGTTGGTCTGATGTGAATCGTGTAGTGATTTATCATCGTACTGGGCGTCTGCAAATAGGAGAAATCAGCGTTCTAGTGGCAGTAGGTTGTCCCCATCGCAAAGAAGCTTTTGAAGCTTGCCAATATGCGATTGATACCCTCAAACACAATGCTCCTATTTGGAAAAAGGAACATTGGGCTGACGGAAGCAGCAACTGGGTGAGTATTGGTGCTTGTGAAGATCAGGATGGTTAGATAGTTGTTGGTTGTTGGTTGTTAGTTGTTAGTTGTTGGTTGTTAGTTGTTGGTTGTTAGTTGTTGGTTGTTAGTTGTTGGTTGTTAGTTGTTGGTTGTTAGTTGTTGGTTGTTAGTTGTTGGTTGTTAGTTGTTAGTTGTTGGTTGTTGGTTGTTAGTTGTTGGTTGTTAGTTGTTAGTTGTTGGTTGTTGGTTGTTGGTTGTTAGTTGTTAGTTGTTGGTTGTTGGTTGTTGGTTGTTAGTTGTTGTTCATTGCCATTAGCCATTAGCCATTAGCCATTAGCCACTAACCACTAACCACTAACCACTAACCACTAACAAAATTTATAAGTTTGTAATAATTATTTACACAATTCTCAGGATTGTATTTCACTTTGTAACTATCTATTTATCCTAAAAGACTATTACTTTAGACTGATCTCTTATAGAAAACTTTTGGGATCAACGCAAATGCACTCACTAAGTTTTATCTGTCACGAGTTTTTCGTTGCTGTTTCTTTTGTAGCTTGTATTGCAGGTCTATTGTTACTGTTGGATCGCCAACCAGGAAAGGATGAAGTGGAAGAAACAGAGCGAATTCTGTTTAGAATGAGCTTTTCTTACTGGTTAGTTTACTGTGTTGCCTTTGCCGTCCAGAAAATAGTGTTACCCGATTGGGAAAATATGATGATGGCTTTGAAAATAACTACGACTTTGTCATACTTTTTAACATTTTCTTGCATCGTCAGCTTGCCACTACATAAGTTGGCAGTGCGGCATGTCGAAGAATAGCACTTAGAGAGGAAGCAAGTCAGGTCGCTTCGCTGCAATTCGTAATTCGTAGTTCTTAATTTGTAATTACCCTATGGTTACTTTTTCATCGCGATCGCGATCGCTGCTTCGAGTTTGTCTCGGTCTAAAGTCGTCAGAATAAACACTTCTTGCACCGTCTTCCCTTGGCGTGCAATGATCTTAAAGCCCCCCCGAATTGGCACAGACACACGTAATTGTAATATCGGGCAGTGACCTCTCACCCGCCCGAGTTCTCCTGGTGTAACAGTTTGAACGCCGTCATGGTGTGTCAGACGTTCTAAAATTGGGATCAGAGTAGGAATGTGGGTTGAGTGGTTCCAAACAAGTCTGCCGTCTGTATTTTTGCCCATTTTGGTTAAGCAGCCTCTAAAGGAGCCATTGTCAAACCCGCACGACGCAGCTGCTGGTGGTACAGTTCTGCTGCTTCTTGAGGACCGACCCAGACAATTGCTTGACCTTCATTGTGTACCTGATTGGTAAGATCCCAAGCGCGATCGCTTGTCATCCCCGGAATGTACTTCATCAAACACTCAGCAACGTGCTGAAATGTATTGAAATCATCATTTAAAACAATCACTTTATAATTGGGATAGGGCTTGCTGGTGACTTGTTTAGACTGTTCAGGAGCTATAGTTGGTGCAGTTGCCATCCCGTAAACAGCTGCTGAAAGTCTGGTAACCATAAACACTTCACCTATATAGTTTAACAAAACAACACTACAACTAACTAGTTTAGTCGATAGTCAGAAGAAAAAGAACTCACGTAACTGAGTTACGTGATATCACCTCCGCTTAATTAATTATAATAAAGAACCTCTCCCCCAACCCCTCCCCTAATAGGGGAGGGGAGACTTTGACGCAAGTCAAAGGCGGGGAGAGGTCAGACCTAAATGATCAGTGATTAACCGGACTTGATATGAGTTCTTTTTGTTTACTTATCCTGCTTTGACGATCAAAGTCTATGGTTGGATAGAATTGACAGCTGCCTGAGATCCACTCTTATCATCTAGGGGTTGATATCCCAAACTGCGAATTTGGTCGTCGTTGTTCAAAATTTGAGTCAAAAAGGATTTGATAGCATCTGACTTCTCCGCAGAGTCGTACTGGCTTCTCGCCAGTGCATTAATAGGACCAATAATTGGACTAGCCGCAGCATCCGGCAGCCCATTTAAACTAGCCCGCTCAACATACCCAATCGCTCCTGGTGTGTTGGTGACCGTGCTAGTAACGTCGTTACTGCTTGTTACACCAATGCCGCTGGCGGGATAGTTACTATCAGTTATGCCACAATAATTATTAAAAACGGCTTTGATCGCATTGTCGTCAGAACGATACACAACGGTGATCGGCTGGTCTGGTCCACCTACCTGATTAAAGTCGGTAATGTCACCTCTGAAAATACCGCAGACAGTATTTTGATCGAGGTTGCCTACTCCATTGTTGTAAGGCAACGATATGACCAAATTTGCTATAGGTACTTGAACTTCTCCAGCCTGAGTGTCTACGGCAGTGTTAGTGAGGACAAAGTCAGTATCTCCATTGCGGAAGGCTTGAACAGCACCATCAGTTGCTGTTTGTGCAGCAGCTTTTTGAGTGGCTTGCTGACTAAACGCCATCCCAATTGTTAAAGCTGCTACAGAAATCGAGGTAGCCAAAAAGCGAGAATTTAGTTTTGAAAGCATGAAAATCACTCCAAGTAGTTAAAGGTTAAAGGCGATCGCTAAGAAAGACTCACGCAAGTTATTGCGTAAGTCTTTTTGGTCTATTTATAATACCTCAATTACTGATGCCTATTGTTGGACAGAATTGAGATTTTTGAAAGACTCAGTCTGATCAATTAGGGGTTATATCCTAGATCGTTAACTTGGCCGGGGTTGCCCTGAATAGCGCCGATCAAGCCGGTGGCAGCATCGTTGTTAGGATCGTAAATTGCATAGGTATCACCAATAATTGGGCTGCTTAAAGCAGAAGGTGTACCACTTAAATTAGCTTGCTCAGCATAGCCAATCGCTCCTGGTGTGGATGCAACTGTACTAACAACTGCACCACTGCTTCCTACACCAATAGCACCGGGAACTTGGCTGCCATCTGCACCACAAGCATTGTTAACGATGAATCCGGTACCGCTGCCTGGAAGACGATACACAACGGTGATGGGTGTGCCATCACTGAAGGTGGTAACTTCACCTCTGATAATAGCGCAGTAATCACCTTGAGAAAGACCAGTGTCTCCACCGTTAACAGGCGCTTCGATTCTCAAACCTGCTACACGTGTAATTGTGAGACCATCTGCTGGGGTAAACGGAATGTCGGTTCCACAAAAGTCATTTCCATCGGGAACTGTACCACTAGCGCAAGCAGCACTACCACCGCCACCATAGTTAGCACCGAATCCGGTATATAAATTAGCAGCAGCGGTTGAACCTACACCAGCTACTTGTGCAGAAGCTTTTTGAGCAGGCTGGGCAAATGCCAAGCCAACTGTTAAAGCGGCTACAGACACGGAAGTAGCCAAGAAGCGAGACTTTAGTTTTCCTAGCATTGTTAAGCTCCAAGTTTAAAAATCTGATGCGACCCTAGAGACAGTTTGTATGTGTTCTCTTCGGCTCTAAGAAACAGATTAGGCTGTCAAAGTAAAGGCTACGTAATTAACTGTTTATTATGTGGTTAAATAAAAACGCTGTTAATTTAACTACTTGACTATACGGTTGTTTAAATAAAAGTAATAAAATGCTTATCCTTAGGTTAAGAAAAAACCTACTGAGTTGAAATTTTGGTGATTTAAATTCAGAAAATTTCTCAGTGTTTAAGATCAGATTATCGTTCGGTTATAAAAAGTTTTTTGAAAGTTAATGGTTTTATTAAGTGAAGTTTAAAGAAACTTTGCTAATCAGAATTTAATTAAAGCTTAAGAATTCTTCAGTAAGACGTTTTATTGATTGAAATCCAAAACTTAGTCGCTCCATAACCTGAAGGAATTGTAAGTTTATTAGTTATCTATATAATCAAGTCAGCTTTTTTATTAATTGAGTATCAAAAGAGACTTAATACAAGGTAGTAATTAGTTAAATAAATATTTTTTAATAATTTTGTTTAATTATTAAACTCTACTTATATTTTAATTTAACCTAATCTACTACTTTGTGGGGTTGTTTTTTAAACAATTATTAAGTTATTTTTTGGCATCTGCAAGGCGACGCCGCATCAGATGTATAATGGGATTCGGTGGCTTCAAACAGAAGAGAGATCGCCCTCAGGGGCTTCTAATTAAAAAAATCTCCATGAGTGTAGGGTGCGCTCTGACGACGAGAGTACGGCACAACAACAGGTTAAGACGGTGCCGTACTCTCTGCAAGAACACACCCTACGGGATGGATAATTTATTTTTTGGTATTCCCTCAAACAGGCACTGACTGCTCCTCAGAGTCGGGCGGGGATACCCCGCCCCTACGGTGATATTGTGGTCTACTAAATGACACTCTAATAACAACCAACAACTCAGAGTCGGGCGGGGATACCCCGCCCCTACGGTGATATTGTGGTCTACTAAATCACACTCTCATAAGCTGTTCCACATTTAACTTGCATAATTTGGGCGGGCAAGATGCCCACCCCACAAGACTTTAATGCAATTGAGATATGCAAACTAGGTGTGGAACAGCTTAACAACCAACAACCAACAACTCAGAGTCGGGCGGGGATACCCTGCCCCTACGGTGATATTGTGGTCTACTAAATCACACTCTAATAACAACCAACAACCAACAACTCAGAGTCGGGCGGGGATACCCCGCCCCTACGGTGATATTGTGGTCTACTAAATCACACTCTCATAACAACCAACAACCAACAACCAACAACTAACAACTAACAACTAACAACCAACAACTAACAACTAACAACCCTTCGGGTTCACCAGTCGCCTACGGAGGGAAAGCCGTCATTCGCGCTGGTTCACCAACAACTAACAACCAACAACCAACACTTCTTATTTCCAACCTTGCCAGTTTTCGTTAAAAATTGAGGTATCGGGGAAGGCGGTGGGGTTACCATTATTCTCCAAGAGTCGTTTGAGAGCTTCCAGTTGGGGTTCTGGATTGGGTAAGTTATCTACCAGTTGGTAGGGTGCGATCGCATTTTTTAGGGCAAAAGCTGCTGTCGTTCCCGCTGCAGCACCAGCAGACCATTCAAAGGAGTGGACTCTATAAGCAGCAGCAGCAATGTGACTTGTAGCAATGCTTTTGCCACCTACTAGCAAATTGTCGATTTTCTGGGGAATCATCGCTCTTAAAGCAATTTGAAAGGGATATGCTTGCCCAGCACCACGACCTTCACCAGCACGTGCTGTATTACCCGGTGCTTCCGGAGGGCTTTCGGTCATACAGGGATGAAAGTCTATGGCATAGTGACCAATACCCACAGCATCAGGAAAAATAGTAGAACGAGTACGCCGGATCGCTTTTTCCGGAGACTTCTGACCTGAGATCACCGATGTTGCTTCCAAACCTGCCAATGCTGCTTTTAGGCGGCGATACTCATCTGGTGAGAGTGTCTTGCGGTAATACTCATCATTGTAATCACGACGAGAAATATCAATTTCCCAGATGCCAAAACCTCCGGGTGCTCCCCAACTAGGACGTCCGATGATCCGCCGTGCTTCCCGCATATAAGGATGTTTTGACAAGCCATGCACTGTCCCCATTGGGGAATCCAGACCGGATAAAAGGCGGATATTCGGTTCCGGCTGTTTCACTCCATCTCCCAGTTGGGAATCTGTAGTCCCGGCGAACAGCCAGTAAAAGAAGCCTAAGGCATTTTCTTCAGCTTTGCGTAGGCTTTCTATCCGCAGTCCCCCCATCCAGTTTCCAGGATTTAACTGCCCAGCAGCTTCGAGTTGTTGGCGAGTATAAAGCAAGTTATCAGCATCGGTTCCTGGGCGGTAGTCGTTACCCCAAGTCCAGTTTTGCATGGAGATGTCCCCTGGCACAGGAGCAGTAAACGAGATGCCGCCAAATTTCATTGGTTTCCCTGGTCGGGGATCCCATATCCGACGGTAAGTGAAAACCAAGGGAAAGCTTGCCAGTCTCTTCAATTCATAACTATAATACGGCGCATACTCTGGATAAAATGCTGGTGCTGTGTACTTCTGCGGCTCCTTGGTTGCCTCCATTGCAAAGGTATAAGTAAAGCCTTGAGTGCAATAGGGGTCGTTGCTGGGACTGGAAGCAGAAGGCTCTAAGTAGGAAATATTATCAATACCAAGGCGGTAGGGGACATCAGCAAGAGCGATAATTTCCCCGGTTTCACTGGCGTCTACCACATACCAGTTGGGAGCATTGCCTCCTGATTTTCCTTGACTTGGCTTGGGAATAAAGCTAATAATAGTTTTGGCAAACCGAGAAGAGTTTTGGTAGCTATAAGTGTCTTCGATAGTTCGGGATAAGGGAAAGGTGTTGATGGGTGGTGCGCCTTTGGCTGGTTGATGTTGGATAGCGATCGCACTATTAATGAGTTTGCCATCGGCACTTTTTTCCAATTCTTTAATAACTGTGTTCGGAAACAATTCCAACTTGCCTTTGCCGCGATCTTCAGCCTCTTTCAGCATACTCGTCAAGATTTCATGACCATCGCGAGGAAGATAGCAAGATTCGCTGACCCAACAGTTACCTGGGTTGAGTTTGCCGTACTTGCGCTTCAGGCGCTGGCGCAATTCTAAGTAACCGCGAGAGTAGAATAAACGCGATCGCTGAGTTGGTCGTTCATCTAGTGCAGATGTCCCCTGAGAAGAAATTTGTCCCCCCAACCAGTCGGTAATTTCCGTCAAGCAAACCGTTCGTCCTGCTAGTATTGCTTCGTAAGCAGTGGCGACACCAGAAAGTCCACCACCCACAACTAAGATGTCACAATTTACTGTTTTGTCCGCAGTTCTAGGTGGTTCCGCAATCACCGACAAAGGTGTGAGAATTGAGATGAGAAAGAGACTAATTAGCGATGTCTGACGACAAGCCACTACATATTTACGCTTCATATTAAGCATTCCGTTCAACTCCAGGTTTCACCCCCCTCTGTCCACCCAAATCAAACAACATTGTTGTTCATCTTGTAGAGGAATGTAGAGGTATGGGTTCATGAAAGCAGGGTAGTCCGCGCACTCCGCACTCCATAGTCTGGCGATACCCTATGACAAGTACTCTATCAGCACTTTTAGACGCTTCCACCCGGAAAATTGTTCTGCTTAAGCTTTTTTATGCTAAAGACGTTCGTACTAGAGGATTCGCTGTAAATCCAAAACAAACCCTGGTAGCACGTCTTCTCCTGATAGACTGCGGGGCGACTCCCGGACTTCTATGGGTTGTCGGAAGCGATAAATCTCCACGCGCTGATTTTGTGGATCAATTAACCAACCTAGTCGCACACCATTGTCCATATACTCTCGCATTTTGGCTCGTAAGTCTGCCATGTCGTCACTGGGCGAACGCAACTCGACCACAAAATCTGGTGCTAAGGGGGGAAATTTTCGCCTTTGTTCAGAGGTTAAAGCTTCCCAACGCTCTAGTTTAACCCAAGAAGCGTCAGGAGAACGATCGGCTCCATTCGGAAGTTTAAAGCAGGTAGAGGAATCAAAGGACAGTCCCGTATTATCTGCGTCTGTCCAATTACCTAAGCGCTGAGTAAGTCGGCGGTTACGGTCGCCTGTTTCTCCTCCTGTCGGTGACATAATAACCAGTTTTCCCTCAGATGTTCGCTCGAATTTCATCTCTGGGTTTACCCGACAGAGTTCATCGAAAGCATGATCTGTCAGTTCTCCCAAAGGTTTTAAGTTTAAAGTCACAGCACTCATAGGAATTCCTAAAGCTTCACAGCATTTTATGTCAGGAATTGGTTGTTTTTTAATTAAGATGTACTTCAAATTTAGCTTTAAATTATAAGCTTTTTTCCTTAGCAGTGGCTATTATAAGAGATAATGCTTATGCTCTCATATTAGTATCACCCGTGGGTTGCGATCGCCTCCTAACAAACCGAAGTGCTAAGTGTGGCAACGGATGTGGTAGCGGATGTAACGGATGAGTTATCTGTTGGGCTTGTAGTTCGTTGAACCGTTATGCCGAAGGCTATCGCTTGGCATATCAGTTGCTATGTTTGGTACCCATAAATAGGGTTGAATATGTGTTTGCCAATCATTTAGAGATTTTGGCGGGAGGATGCGCTTATACTCCAATCGTCGCCGTCCAAAGTTGAGTAATAATCCTACTTTGGCTTGTGTCGCTGCTAAATAAGCGATAACCTGAGCTATATTATCATCACCTAAAGGATGAGAAAAAGCTTTATCTTCTACTACTACACTTTCATTTACCCAGTGGTCCAGGTAAAGCCTTCCTAACCACACGTCACCATCATAAATTTCGAGATGGTACTCTTCAAAGGTGGATAAACCATCTTGTAGCATTTCTGCCGCTAAAGCTTTCTGATAATGCTTTTCTTTTAATCCTCGCGGCATTCTACTATGCACCCTCATTGCTGCACCAATGATTTTGTACGTGATGTCTTGATGCGGAATGTTAGCAGCGCTCATTCGTACTTTTCCCGGTATTATTGTTGCTTTTATTACTCAAATATAACTGCTATGGCAGTATGTTTGGCAATAGAAACGGTAACGAATTTCGCAACGGATGTGGTAACGGATGTAACGGATAGATTAACTGTCAGCTTCACAACTCAAGTCATCTGCTACATCCGTTACCAAAAATTTCGCACCTCACGGATAGATTAACTGTTCGGTTCACAACTCAAGTCATCCGCTACATCCGCTATTATCATCCGTTGCCAAAAATTTCGCACCTCATTGAGAAAATCCCCCGGAAATACGGATAGATTAACTGTTCGGTTCACAACTCAAGTCATCCGCTACATCCGCTATTATCATCCGTTGCCAAAAATTTCGCACCTCATTGAGAAAATCCCCCGGAAATACGGATAGATTAACTGTCCGCTTCACAACTCAAGTCATCCGCTACATCCGCTATTATCATCCGTTGCCAAAAATTTCGCACCTCATCAACAAAATCCCCCGGATCTAACGGATAGATTAACTGTCCGCTTCACAACTCAAGTCATCTGCTACATCCGTTACCACATCCGTTACCAACGATCGCACCTCACGGATAGATTAACTGTTCGGTTCACAACTCCAACAATCCGTTACATCCGCTACAACATCCGTTGCCAAAAATTTCGCACCTCATCGAGAAAATCCCCCGGATCTAAGGGATAGATTAACTGTCCGCTTCACAACTCAAGTCATCTGCTACATCCGTTACCACATCCGTTACCAACGATCGCACCTCACGGATAGATTAACTGTTCGGTTCACAACTCCAACAATCCGTTACATCCGCTACAACATCCGTTGCCAAAAATTTCGCACCTCATCGAGAAAATCCCCCGGATCTAAGGGATAGATTAACTGTCCGCTTCACAACTCAAGTCATCTGCTACATCCGTTACCACATCCGTTACCAACGATCGCACCTCACGGATAGATTAACTGTTCGGTTCACAACTCCAACAATCCGTTACATCCGCTACAACATCCGTTGCCAAAAATTTCGCACCTCATCGAGAAAATCCCCCGGATCTAAGGGATAGATTAACTGTCCGCTTCACAACTCAAGTCATCTGCTACATCCGTTACCACATCCGTTACCAACGATCGCACCTCACGGATAGATTAACTGTTCGGTTCACAACTCCAACAATCCGTTACATCCGCTACAACATCCGTTGCCAAAAATTTCGCACCTCATCGAGAAAATCCCCCGGATCTAAGGGATAGATTAACTGTCCGCTTCACAACTCAAGTCATCTGCTACATCCGTTACCACATCCGTTACCAACGATCGCACCTCACGGATAGATTAACTGTTCGGTTCACAACTCCAACAATCCGTTACATCCGCTACAACATCCGTTGCCAAAAATTTCGCACCTCATCGAGAAAATCCCCCGGATCTAAGGGATAGATTAACTGTCCGCTTCACAACTCAAGTCATCTGCTACATCCGTTACCACATCCGTTACCAACGATCGCACCTCACGGATAGATTAACTGTTCGGTTCACAACTCCAACAATCCGTTACATCCGCTACAACATCCGTTGCCAAAAATTTCGCACCTCATCAAGAAAATCCCCCGGATCTAACGGATAGATTAACTGTCCGCTTCACAACTCAAGTCATCTGCTACATCCGTTACCACATCCGTTACCAACGATCGCACCTCACGGATAGATTAACTGTTCGGTTCACAACTCCAACAATCCGTTACATCCGCTACAACATCCGTTGCCAAAAATTTCGCACCTCATCAAGAAAATCCCCCGGAAATACGGATAGATTAACTGTCCGCTTCACAACTCAAGTCATCTGCTACATCCGTTACCACATCCGTTACCAACGATCGCACCTCACGGATAGATTAACTGTTCGGTTCACAACTCCAACAATCCGTTACATCCGCTACAACATCCGTTGCCAAAAATTTCGCACCTCATCAACAAAATCCCCCGGATGTAACGGATAGATTAACTGTCCGCTTCACAACTCAAGTCATCCGCTACATCCGTTACCACATCCGTTGCCAAAAATTTCGCACCTCACGGATAGATTAACTGTCCTGTTCACAACTCCAACAATCCGCTACATCCGCTACAACATCCGTTGCCAAAAATTTCGCAACTCATCAAGAAAATCCCCCGGATCTAACGGATAGATTAACTGTCCGCTTCACAACTCAAGTCATCCGCTACATCCGCTATTATCATCCGTTGCCAAAAATTCACTACGAAACTGACTTACAACCCGATCCAATCCCACGGAATGCGCTGCTTTAAAAAGAATCCGATCGCCCTCTTTCACAAACGTTTTTAACCTAGCTACCAAATCAGCATGAGTTGCAAAACACTCAGACGGGATACCTTCAGCACTCTTAGCGATAGTTTCTGCATCTTGTCCGTCAATCAAGACAAACAGTGCATCCAAATTCAACTTGCTGACCATTTCTCCCACTTGCTGATGTAGTTGATGCGATCGCTCTCCCAATTCCTTCATTGCACCCAACACTGCAATATGTCGCTTTCCTGGCGTTTCTACCAACAAATTCAAAGCTGCCGCCATAGCTTCTGGTGCAGCATTATAAGTTTCATCTAAGACTACCACATCTTGGGGTAAAGCAAAACGCTGCGATCGCCCGACTGGCATATCCACGATCACACCCGATTTCAGGCATGACCAATCAATCCCCAACACCTGCGCCACCGCCAAAGCTGCCAAAAAGTTAGCCGCATTGTGACGACCTGGCAAAGGTAAAGGCAGTTGCATTCCCGCCACTTCCAGTGTTTCGCTATCCAGCAACTTCCCTTGAATATCACCGCCTGATAAACCGTAAGTCACAACTTTCCCTTGCCATTTCGCTGCCGTGGCAATTAATAGCGGATTGTCATAGTTAAGAATTGCCACGCCATCGCTTGGCATTTCAGCTAATAACTCACATTTTGCCTCAGCGATCGCGGATTCTGAACCCAATAGCTCAATATGCGCCGTCCCGACATTGGTAATCAAGCCAATCGTCGGACGAGCTATTTGTGTTAGTTCGGCAATTTGTCCCTTTCCCCGCATTGCCATTTCAATCACGGCATAGTTATGTTGTGTACCAATTTCTAACAGAGTTTTCGGCACACCAATTTCGTTATTAAAATTTGCATAAGTTTTTTGAACTCGTCCTCGCATACCCAAAACAGCCGCAATGATTTCCTTAGTAGTGGTTTTGCCTACAGAACCAGTTACCCCAATCACTGGAATATGAAAGCGATCGCGCCACCATCTACCGATTTTTTGATATGCCTTGAGGGTGTCTACAAGCTGCAAAACAGGAAATTCAGGATTCTGGTATTCAAAATCAACTATCGCCGCCAAGGCACCTTTTTCAAACGCCATGGGGACAAAGTCATGTCCATCAAACTTTTCGCCACGTAAAGCCACAAAAACTTCACCCGGTTTGAGGATACGAGTGTCTGTTTGTATACCGAGACCCAATTGTGCTAATGCTGATGCAGATAAGTTTACAGGCTTAGCAGAAAGAACTTCAACCAGCTGACTTAAAGTGGCAGAACAAGACATAATTCTTGACTTTTTAAATGATCGAATGTTTATTTATTAAATTCCGGCACTATTTTGTCTGCAAATGGTGCGACGACAAAAGTCTCTCAATCATATAATCCTTTTGCAAAAAATGATATTACTTGTCAAAAAAGCAGTAACAAAGAAGCCAGATGTCTCCCGCGATCATCAATTTCTTAGTGTTCTTAGTTGAGACTTTGCGCTTCTGCAAAAAATTATTTATGCAAGAGATTTATTGTTTTACAGTCCTCTGAAAGAGGACTTCCGCTATCAGAAAAGCGATTTTGTTTCATGGGCAGATGTCACCGTGGTGAAAGATTTGAGGCAATTCAACTCCTCTGCTTTCCAGCCAAGACTATCCCCGGTTTTTAATCAACATAACTTGTACAATTTGAGTAGCAACTTCAGATGGAACTTCCAAAGCTTGATAGAGATCGTTTAAAAAGTCCTGTTCTTCTTGGGTCACGATTCCATCACCTAAGACCAGATCCGTAGCTACCACAAAAGCTGCTTCCCGCATGTCGTGGGGTAAGGATTCTTTAGCTGTATTTAACAAAGTATCGATTCCTTGCCGTCTCAAAATACCTAGGAGTCGATCAAACATCCTGTACATGACATCATAGGAATAACTTCTAAAGAGCTTCATCCGACATAATATATAGGAAATACTACGCGCTTCTTCGTCAGAAAGATAACCGTCCGAGGCAGTTGCAGCTAGACAGATGGCAGCGAAAGCTTCCGCTGGACTGAGTGCTTCTTGGACTTGGCTTTGTGTCGCCAACACTTTTTTGAATAGACCCATTGTTATGCTCCTTTGTTGACGTCCCAATAGCGGTACAGTTACCCGTGCCGGAGTGAGTGCTAGGTAATCCTGCAACGCCGTGAGACTTTCATACCTAGTGTTCCCAGGATTTTCTCCATGCGAACACCCGCATTCAACGGTTCTTGACAAAAAGTGAGTGAACTTTTTGGCTTGAGAGAGTGCGAATCTCCTACAGGGGTGTTAATCTATCCTCCGTGAAGTCGCTTTGCGTCTACGCGAACGCCTGTTTTTTCTATCGTTTCGATTACCGCCAAACCAATGCCGGAAGCCGCCATAAGCAGTACTACCGACATCAAAAAGGCTTTAACAAGCATCCGCAGGGCATCGTCGAAGAAAATGTAGGTGGTCATTGCTTGATCTTCTGAACTCAATGGTGCTAGTGCTATTTATTTCTCCACATCCTGATTTCTAAATTCCGCTGAGAAATGAATAGCATATGCATCTTAACAAAACTTTAGCTCTTGCAAAACTCGGCTTGGACTTTTTCTTTTTGAAGATCAGATAAACTTTTACTAAAATTGTGCTAAATAAAACACTGACCGTATTTATTAGTGAAAATTACTTCCCCCATAACATCAGCAAGAGTTGTTTGCCGAATCAGTAATATCATACTGTGATGTGTGAAAAAGTACATTTATCTAACCCCTTGCTGGCGTTCTTGACTACAAAGTGGTCAGATAAAGCCTAACGTCATAGAAAATTGCTCAGGTACATTTAGCCCATAATTGCCCGAAAATTAATCTTTTCCAGAGAAATATCTACAAATGGCTTCTTGTTGAAGCCTATATCAATCAAATACTAAGAAAATCTTTTTAGATAATTTGCCGATGAAATCACTATTTGTATTTATTTATAACCAGATAGAAGCATTTCTGAAACAAGAATATTTATTCTTCCATGTTGAGATATTGACAAATCGCCTGTTATTAAAACCTATATCGATGACAGATAAAGCAGACATTTTTGCAGAATTTACCGATGAAATAACTACTTATATGTATCCCCGTCCAGCTAAAGAAATTGCAGAAACAGAAGCATTTATTAATGATTCAATCTTTGGTATGAAAATCGAAAGTCATCTGATACTTGTGATTTTAAATAAAGAATCACAAGAATTTTTGGGATGTACTGGAATACACTACATTAATCGTAAAAATCCAGAAATCGGTATTTGGGTAAAAAAATCAGCACACGGCAATGGTTATGGGCTAGAGACTGTTACAGCACTTAAAAAATGGGCTGAGGAAAATTTAGATTATGAGTATCTCATTTATCCTGTAGATCGGGAAAACATCCCCAGCCGCAGAATTCCAGAAACCCTTGGTGGGCAAATTGTCAAAGAATACGATCAAACAAATTTAAGTGGAAGAGTCTTACATGTTATAGAGTATAGAATTCCTAATTCCACCAAGGAATGAAGAGCCTGTGCGAATAATTCGTAATTCGTAATTCGTAATTCGTAATTAATAAATTGAGGGTAAGTAGGTCGGCATAAATAAATCATTATTGGTTCGTAGTTGCGCGCGACTGGCGCGATCGGTTTAGCAAGTGGCAGATCCACATAGGCGAGGCAGCACGCATGTTGTCCGTTTTCCCTCCTGAGGCGACTGTCGGGCATTCCCAGGTAGAACCTGGGAACGAGATTCAGAGACTAAACCAAACAGCGTTCAATTGTTGCTACAACAGATTGTCCAAGTGTTAGTAAATCGTAGCCGCCTTCCAAGCCAAAAAGAATCTTTCGAGTTATTCCCAGACAATAATCTGTAAACAACCCAAAATCTTGTGGTTGCAGATTTATGCTTGCCAACGGATCAGCGCCGTTGGCGTCGTAACCTGCACTTACAATCAGGAGATCTGGTTGAAAGTTAGATAAAAAAGGTACTACCTTTTTCTCAAAAACTACTTGATATGTGCCAATATCGCTGCCAGGAGGAAAAGTCAAATTTAGCACATTGTTATGGAAGCCATGCTCTGTTGCTTTACCAGTACCAGGGTAGCAGGGGTATTGATGCAAAGAACAGTAGGCAATTTGCGGGTTAGTTTCCACGAGTGCCTGTGTACCATTACCGTGATGTACATCCCAGTCAAGGATAGCAACACGGTTCATTCCCGGTTGTTTTAGAGCATAGAAAGCAGCGATCGCCGCATTGGAAAATAAGCAAAAACCCATTCCCCCGTCTTTTTCCGCGTGGTGTCCTGGTGGACGCGCCAGCACAAAAGCCGGATTTTGTGTTGCTAGCACAGCATCAACTCCATCTAACCAGGCACTTACCGCCAACAAGGCAACATCATAACTGCGTGGGGAAACTGGTGTATCTCCATCCAAATAACCGCCGCCAGCAAGAGCGATTTCCTGAAGTTTGTATATATAGCGCTGAGTGTGGGCTTTTTCCAGAAAAGACATTAGAGATCGCTCCTCTGGTGAGGTAGGCGATCGCCATTCAATTTCATTAGCCAAAGGAGCTTCTTTAAGGGCATTTACAATTGCCGTCAAGCGTTCTGGCTTTTCTGGATGGTAAGACCCAGTCTTGTGATCCAGAAATTCGTCCGAATAGATGACTGGAAACATAAATTTTGTCAATAGTCAATAGTCACTAGTCAATAGTCAATGGTCATAAAATTATGGACTATAGACTATGGACTAGAACATCACCAGTATATTTTAATCTTTTGTAAAGCCAGTCATTTCGTCACTTGGTTCATCAAGCATTTCCGGTACTAAACCAGGATTACCCCTAAGTTCATCTGGTGGTAGCTCCCGAAGTACATCGTCTATGCTGGGAGGGTGTTTGATTTTATCAAGTACCTCTGGGCTTAATTGCGATGCATCCCCTTCTGGATTCATCTTTTCCGCTTGCGAGGGCACAGTTTCCTTGCTATCCATGACTATTTTCCTAACTCTACACGTACCCATCTTAGACTCTACTTACTCATAGGGGGAGTGGGGAGTGGGGAGTGGGGAGTGGATCGGGTGAGACTGGCAATTAGCAATTAGCAATTAGCAATTTTCCTGCCAGCCTGAAAACACTAAGATGTGCTAGAATTGTATCAAGATATAGCAATTATTCAAGGGAAATTGGGAATAATTTTGCTATTTTTTCGGCTTGAAGGCTAAAACTTGCGATTTTTGGAGTTATTTAGGTTATGACAACCTCTCAGGAGAGGATTATCCCGACCGATCTGCGGAACGAAATGTCCCGGTCTTATTTAGAATACGCCATGAGCGTAATTGTAGGTCGGGCGCTGCCAGATGCCAGGGATGGTCTGAAACCTGTGCATCGTCGCATTCTCTACGCAATGCATGAACTAGGGCTGATCCATGAACGGCCCTTTCGGAAATGTGCGCGTGTAGTAGGGGAAGTACTGGGTAAATATCATCCCCACGGTGACACAGCAGTGTATGATGCTTTGGTGCGGATGGCGCAGGACTTTTCTATGCGATCGCCCCTAATCCAAGGGCATGGTAACTTCGGTTCAGTAGACAACGACCCACCAGCGGCGATGCGATACACAGAATGCCGCTTGCAAGCTTTAACTGGTGTCGCCTTACTGCAAGATATTGAATCAGAAACCGTAGATTTTGTCGATAACTTCGACGGTTCTCAGCAAGAACCAACAGTCATGCCAGCACGTATACCACAGTTGCTGCTTAATGGCTCCTCTGGGATTGCTGTGGGAATGGCAACCAACATACCCCCCCACAATTTAGGTGAATTGATTAATGGGTTGGTAGCACTGATTCACAATCCAGAAATCACTGACATCGAGTTAATGCAATATGTCCACGGACCTGACTTTCCTACCGGAGGTCAGATTCTAGGAACAGCACCAATAAAAGAAGCTTATACCACCGGGCGCGGCAGCATCACCATGCGCGGTGTAGCTAATATTGAAACAATAGAACAGCGGGGACGCCCAGAAAGAGAAGCAATTATTATCACAGAATTGCCCTATCAAACCAATAAAGCGGCGCTGATTGAAAAAATTGCTGAGTTGGTGAACGAAAAGCGCATCGAGGGGATAGCAGATATCCGAGATGAAAGCGATCGCGACGGCATGCGAATTGTGATCGAACTAAAGCGCGATGCCTATCCCCGTGTAGTGCTGAACAACCTCTACAAGCAAACGCCGGTGCAAGCTAACTTTGGGGCGAACATGCTGGCGCTGGTAAATGGCGAACCCCAGCTTCTCACCCTCAAGCACTTCTTAAACGTTTTCTTGGATTTCCGTATTGAATCAATTATCAGACGCACCCGCTACGAACTGCGGAAAGCTGAGGACCGGGATCACATACTGCAAGGGTTATTGATTGCCCTAGCACATTTAGATGCGATTATTCGCTTGATTCGTCAAGCACCTGATGCGCCAACAGCTAAAGGAGAGTTAATCACAACATACGGTCTTTCGGAAGCGCAAGCAGATGCAATTTTGCAAATGCAACTGCGGCGGTTGACAGCTCTTGAAGCAGACAAAATTAGCTCCGAACACGAAGACTTACAAACGCAAATCGCTGATTTACAGGATATTTTGGCACGGCGAGAGCGAATTCTGGAAATTATTGAAACCGAAGTCACGCAAATAAAAGCAATCCACGCGACTCCGAGGCGCACGGTAATTTTACCAGGCGAAGGAGAAATAGAAGACCGTGACCTGATTGCCAATGAAAAAGCGATCATTCTGCTGACTAAGCAAGGTTACATCAAACGCATGCCAGTCAACACCTTTGAAGCACAAAGCCGTGCAACTAGAGGCAAAGCAGCAGCAAAGGTGAAAGATGATGACACGGTTGAGCATTTCTTGACTTGCTGCGACCATGACAGTGTTTTATTCTTTAGCGATCGCGGTGTCGTCTACTGCCTAAAAGCTTATCAAATCCCTGTAGGCTCCCGTACCAGTCGCGGTACACCAATTGTGCAAATGCTGCCAATTCCTAAAGAGGAAAAAATCACCTCGATTGTACCTGTTGACGAATTTACCAGCAATGAATATCTAGTAATGCTCACCAAAGGCGGTAACATCAAAAAAACCGAATTGGCAGCATTTAGCCACATTCGTGCCAATGGTTTGATTGCCATTTCCTTGGAAGAAGGCGACCAACTTCGGTGGGTGCGACGCGCTAAAGCGGAAGACAGCGTGATCGTTGGTTCCCGTCAAGGCATGGCGATTCACTTCAGATGCAACAACGAACAACTGCGTCCCCTAGGACGGGCAACTCGTGGGGTGAAATCCATGAAACTGCGCAATAAAAAAGATGATCTTGTCGGTATGGATATTCTCCCTGCCGCAATTCTTGCCACTTTAGATACAGACACAGAAGCCGACATCGAAGATATCGAAATCGAAGAGATCGAGAATGAGGAGTCCACGGAAGTACCAGGGAATAGCAGTACTGGTCCTTGGGTGTTGGTGATTACAATGGCAGGATATGGCAAGCGCGTCCCAGTTGCCCAGTTCCGCTTGCAAAATCGTGCTGGTCAGGGTTTAATGGCAACCAAATTCAAAAACCGCAAAGTCAAAGACCAACTAGCAACCCTACAAATTGTCAACAACGATGACGATGAAATCATGATGGTGACTAATCGCGGCATCATCATCCGTCAGGCAGTAAATGCGATTTCTGTACAATCGCGATCGGCAACTGGTGTGCGAGTGCAGCGTCTAGACGAAGATGATGCAATTACCGGAGTAGCAATAGTTCCTCCTGATACTGGTGATGTGGCAGAAACGGAAGATTAAAAATTAAAAATTAAAAATGAAGAATTCTCGTTTTTTAATTTTTAATTTGGCATTTTTAATTGCTCTTGTCAGTGGGATTTTAATGGGGCTGACGGTTGCCCCTGGGGGAGCATGGTTTCTAGCATGGATCGCCCTAGTTCCTTTGTGGGTATTAGTTGTGGCAACGGATGTTGTAGCGGATGTAACGGATAGGCTATCTGTAAGTCCCAGAGATAAGTTATCCGTTACATCCGTTAGGTCATCCGTTGCCTGGGGTATTGGCTATCACGGTGTCGCCCTATGTTGGATTACTGGGATTCATCCGATGACTTGGATGGGTGTTCCTTGGTTGGCAAGTCTAGCGATCGCCCTCTTTTGCTGGACATTCATTACCCTTTGGGGAGCGGCATTAGTCGCAATTTGGGCGATCGTGATGAGGGCGATTTTCAGCCAAAATCCGTATGTTCGTGTCTTAATTGGTGTTGCTCTTTGGTGTGGTTTAGAGGGGCTTTGGAGTGCTGGTCCGTTATATTGGAGTTCTCTTGCTTACACTCAAAGTCCGCATAATTTGGTAATTTTACATCTCGGTCAACTTTCTGGACCTAGTGCTGTCACAGCAGCTATTGTTGCAGTTAATGGTTTGATTGCAGAGGCGTGGATAAACCGCCAAGACGCCAAGGACGCCAAGATTTTCTTTGCGTCCTTAGCGTCTTGGCGGTTCGTTAATAAATATTTAGCGATCGCTGCTGCACTATTCGTTACCTTCCACCTGATCGGTTTCGGATTATACACCCGTCCCCTTGCCCAACCACCAGAAGCAGCATTGAAAGTGGGAATTATCCAAGGTAATGTCCCTAACCAAATCAAGCTTTATCCAGAAGGTTTTCGTCGCGCCATTGAGGGTTACACTTCTGGATATCTAACATTAGCAGATCAAGGTGTAGATGCAGTGCTAACCCCAGAAGGAGCTTTGCCTTTTTCTGAGGATGGTATTATGCGGAGTTCTTTAGTTGCAGCAGTGCGAGAAAAAGGTGTAGTTGCATGGATTGGCGGCTTTGATAAACACGGCAACAACTATACAAATAGTTTGTTTACTTTCTCTGGTAACGGTGAAATTAAAAGCCGCTACGGCAAGGTAAAGATGGTGCCGATAGGAGAGTACATTCCCTTTGAGGCAATTTTAGGCGGGATTGTGAAGCGGCTGTCACCTTTAGACGAACACCAAGTTGCGGGTCCGTCGAATCAGGTGTTTGATACGCCTTTTGGTCGTGCTATTGTGGGTATTTGTTACGAATCTGCTTTTGCGGAACTGTTTCGCCATCAAGCTGCTGCGGGTGGAGAATTTATCCTCAGTGCTTCTAACGATGCCCATTACAGTGCAGCTATGCCAGCCCAGCACCATGCACAAGATGTTATGCGGGCGATCGAAACTGATAGATGGGAAGTGCGAGCAACTAATACTGGATATTCAGCTTTTGTCAATCCCCACGGCAGAACGAGGTGGATCTCTGGACATAACACTTACGAAGTTCATGCAGAAACAATCTATCGACGCCAAACCCAGACCTTATTTGTGCGTTGGGATGATTGGTTGACACCGTTATTGTTAATATTGGGTGCGTTAGCATGGGGTTTCAATATTTTCTGGCAGAATGGTGACAAAATCAAGTTTCCACAATAGGATCAAAGAGTGATCGCAAGCATCAGATAGCACGGAGGCTGTGGTATGGAAGAAGTCGCTCAACGGAAGCTTTTGTCAGCCTTAAGTCATGGAGCAATATTTTTTAGCTCGACAATTGTGTCTATTGGGATACCAATTGCAATTTTGTTGATCAGCAATGACCCAGTTGTTAAAGAAAATGCCAAGGAATCTCTCAATTTCCACATTAACCTTTACATCTATGGCGTTATCTTTGCATTGTTGATTTTTGTGGCAATTGGCTTCCCACTGCTTTTTGTGTTGTTTGTTATTAGTTGGATAATGCCGATTATTGCTATTGTTAAAGTCCTTAGCGATCCTAATTTATCCTACCGCTATCCGTTTATTTTTCGGTTGGTGTAGGTTAAGGCTATTTATATCTATGGGTCAGCACACTTGCGACACCGACCCTAGGAATTAGGAAACTATAGCAAGCGGTAGACGATCGGGCAGTTAATGATGATACCTGTTGAACCGAACTTGGCACCGCTAGGTCCAGTCAAAAAGCCAGCTTCAGCAAGACCCAAGATGCGGAATTCTTCCCTCAGTTGTGAGCGATAACCCTTATCGATAGCTTCCGGCGTCCACTCATAGATGTTAGCATCCCAAAGTGGGCTGTAGTCTAAAGCAATCGTCGGGATTCCGCCAAGAGTGTTGTTGGGGCGGAAGCCGTCTGTTAAAGCTGCATCCAGACCTTGGCGTTGCGGGTTGACGCAGCCGTCTTGAGAAGGTCCATTCACGGCGATGAAAATCCGTTCAACGGCACTGAGGAAACTGTCATCTCCGCCTACTTTTATCTTTTGTAAGCCAGGGGCTAAGGTGGCACCTTCGATTGCAGCCGTTGTTTGATCGTTAGCTTCCATTGACAAGTACCAGACCGGGCGACCGAAGCTAAAGCCGTTCACCAAGTTTAGGGTGACTGTCATCGCTTTGGTGTCGATTGCTACTACTTCATCATGAACCAACTTGTAGTCAACCTTGCCATTGGGGAAATTAATCTGGTTCTGATCGACGTTGAAAGCAATCATCGGCGCGTTGTAGACGTGACCCCCTGAGTTAGTCAGGCGAACTAGGGGGCTGTAATCTTGATCGCCCACGGAACCGGGTTGTGCGACTGTAGGCGGGAACGGACGATTGCTTTTACCTGCTTGCACTTGCCGTTCTGGTGAGAAATCAACTCTACCTTGGTTGAAGGTAATTGACCCTTCTGAATTTACTTTACCCGTCCGCACTCCTTTCGCCGAGAAGGCTAGCTTGGACGAGAAATTTAGACCGAGAGATTTGGCATTTTGCTCGTCGTCGCTGTCCGTCAAGATGTACCAGACGGTTTCACCGCTTTTCAACTTTCCTTTATACAGGGGTATGGTGATAGCGCCTTTCTGGAAATCAATCTTTCCTGAATTTAGCAGCTGAACTGGACCGACTAAACTGGGATTGCCACTTTGAGATGGAGGTGGACCGAAGTAAGACGGGTCTACGGCGGCACCTACCGACGCGGATGGGGGGAAGAAGTTGCAACCAAGTCCGGGGTTTGCTAGTGGACCAGGACCGGGACCGGATTCGGCGATCGCCGTTAGGGGTAGAACCGTCACAATTGCTACCGTCGTCACAATTGTTTTTACCACACTAACAGCAGAGTGCAAGCGCTCGTTCAGTTTCATAATTTTTGACTCCTCAAGTGACTGTGTGCTAGAGCTACTAGGTAACGTTTGACTTCGGGTTCACATCATCAATATCACTTGAGAAATCTGATTAAATATGAGTTTTAACTGAGGATAAAACTTGTTTTTCCTGAGAAAATTCATTAAATATAATCTATCTTTTGATAGATTTTAAATCACGTATATCGTGAATACTATGCCAATACTTCTCGATTAAGGGTAGTTGCTCCGGAGAAACCCGGTTTCTTCAAGAAACCGGGTTTCTGACTTGGTGCTTAATCACAGAAGTATCCTTTATTTTAGAGAGCAATACAGTTTAGTTAAGGTTGAACGGTAGGAATTTTAGGTTGTGTAGAGACGCCCTGACTTGTGAACAAGGGGCGATCGCTTGCTTTGCTTTGTTCCGCATCAAAGTTTCACAAAAATATTGATCCAAAAAACACGGTGTAGAGACAATACGGTTCTGGCTTTATTTTAGGATCAGATTAGGACTTACACATTGACAGAAATAGTAAAAGTCTGCGTCCGGATTTTTCCAGTAGGGGCGCGGAAACCGCGCCCTTACAATGTGGTAAATTCTGTTTAAGAGCGATCGCTCTATAGTCCAATACGGTTGCTGTTAGTAGCGTTTACTTCTCTGTGCGCTAGTTATGAGCAGCTACCAGTAGGCGGGGTGACGGGTGGAAGAGGCGGAATTACACCTAACTGCGCAAGAACGGCAGCATTGTCGTAGTAGTCAGAACTGCGCTCAATTTTGCCGTCTTTGATCGCAAAAACTGTTACTGTGCGCACTTTGAAGGACTTGCCAATTACCTTGGGATCGGGAATGAACCCAGTATTTGTTGCGGAGAAAAAATATTCGGCTACTGCATTGCATTCGTCACCAAAAACATTTTGTAGTTCAAGTTTGATGTTGCCAAAAATCTTTTGATTACCTTCTTGAAAGCATTTAATATTAGACCTTCCTTTGATCTGAAAGTTGTTAGGAACATCTTCAAAAATGCCATTCTCGGTGTAAAGGTTAGCCAGAGCAATTGGATTATGTTCATTGTAGGCTTTAACCCATGCCTTCACAAGTTTTGATGCAGAGTCGTCCTCGTCAGTAGCTTTAGCTATGGTGTTTGATCCAAACACAAAAGCCGTGGCAAATCCACCAGCCCCAAAACAACTTAGTGCATAGCGTCGCGATAATTTGTTCAGCAGTGGCTGTGTGGCGCTAGCGATCTGATTTCTATTCATGAAGCTTCCTCAAATTTATTTAGTAAAGTGGATGTTGGGTAGAGCTTAAGCTTTACCAAACCTACATTTGTTCTTAACTGAAAGATGTTGTAGTTTCCAAACCTTGTTAGCGATGTAACTACTATTCAGGACTTAGGTATAATGCACTAGATATCCCCTGTTTCTTGGCTGACTTTTATCGTTAAGTTTTATAACATTTGACTATAAAACCGTTCAGCCGTCGCCCTGAAATAAATTATTGCCTGTGTAGAGACGCGATCGTCTTAGCCAGCGCTCTATGTCGGGTTTCCTGCTGTAGGCAAATGGTGAGACAGCCCACTTAGCAGGGTTTCCCGACTGCAGGATCTGCGCTCCCGTTGGGCGAACCCGTAAGGGCGTCGCGTCTCTACTGATGGCAATCATACTTAAGTAATAACTATGATACAGTGTAACAGGTTTTTTTTTCAACCAGACATTTATTACACCAGCAAATTTTTCTATAAAAGTAGCTCAACCTAAAAAAATATCAAATTTATAGTGCGCTACAAGACTATAGCAATCTTATTTGATTTGTGAGAATCATTTTTTGAACGAACCGCCAAGACGCCAAGAAAAGAAAGAAAGAATCTCACGAATTATTTAGGACTGCTATATACCATTCTGTTAATAATAAATGAAGGTTGGGTTAGGCAACAGCGAAACCCAACAAATTCATTGGAAAGCTGCCCTGATCTATTACTTGCACTTAGAGTGAAACCTGGTAATGGCTAATGATAAAAAGCAATAAGGTAGGACTTACGCACTATACAAATTGAGCATCATGTGTGCAACGGAATTTGGTCGTTTGATCTCGTAGAATTGACCACCACATGGTAAGGGCGCGGAAACCGCGCCCCTACGGTTTTGGGGTCTACCCAAATGAATATTGCGCTCCGCAGCCCTACCGAAACCACTGCATACAAGACTATTTCTGTCAATGCGTAAGTCCTATAAGGTTCAGTTAGGGCTGATCGATGTGAATTTTCGGCTGTGTAGAGACGCGACGCCAGTCGCCTACGGAGGGAAACCCTCCTACAGCGCTGGCTCAAATTTCGCGTCTCTACATGGGTTGACGGTAGGCAAATTATCTTAACTGAACAGTATTGGGATAAAAGAAATCTTGCAATTACCAATTACCAATTACCAATTACCAATCTTAACTATGCGCAACAGCTTGGTTATTTGCCTGCTCTTACGCAAGGCGTTTCACTATTAGTAGAAGAGGGGTCTGAGAAAACTGCTAAAGTATTATACTCAGGGGTGCCTCCACCATAGAGAACTTGGAAGGTGTACACCTTTTTTTTGCCTTGCCCTTCAGTAACCACTGTTAAAAGTGTAGAGTCAGTGTTGGGAAGTCCAGGAATTGCCAGTTTTTGAATTCGTCTCATGTGAATTACGTTTGCTGCTGAACTTCCACAATCTCCTCCTGTGTTGGCGCCAGATGAGGTACTTGTGTTAGAGCTTTGTTGACCAAACTGCAAGCACACCGGACCATCAAAGTCTAATGTTACCTGCGACGGGTCGTCTAACCAAACTTTTTTAATGATTTCTCCAGCCGGAAGAAAGCTTAAGTTTGTCCCTTGCTGATACCAAACTGTGATGTTAGGTATTGCTCCCCCTAAACCTTGGGCTTGGCAAGAAAATATGGAACGCAAAATCGCGTTATTAGCTAGAACACGAGGTGCTAGTAATAACACTGCCACTGAGAACACAAGGGAAACGAGAGGGAGGAGATACGGATTGTGTGGGGTATTTTTTTGAAAGTCGGTGTTGTTCATCAACTATTACTGAATTCAATATTTCATATTTTGCTAATAGCTAATGGCTACTAGCCAATTAAGTAGCTGAACAAAATTAAACGTAGGGTGGGCACTGCCCACCAAAACCTTGTAAACCATGTACAGAAATAATGGTGGGCAATGCCCACCCTACAACTTTCATTTTTTGCAAATGACGACCCTCAAGCAATATCTCACAAATCAAATTGGATTGCTATAAGTAAATCGAAAAAATCACTCATCCTTGGTTCGTAGTTGCGCTGTCTTCGCGCTCTTTGCCCAACTACAAGCCTTTTTGCTCTATTTTACAAAAACTTACATAGTTGGTAATTATTCTCGCCAACCTACTTATCACAACTGCATTTGTTGCTGGACAAACAATTCAACGTCTTTTCCTGCTGACATAACAAAAACGTTATTTCGATCCGACCTAGGAGGGATTGCCTGTTGGCTGCGTCGTGTCAGTCCGGGAAGGATAGCTTTTGAACCGCCTTGTGCAATTGAAGCTAGGATATTTCGCGGATATTTGGTTTCGGGTGAACAATAAGGATAATTAGTACCACTAGGAGGAGGAGTACTATAATTGCACCCCGGCGGATATTTTGTATTAGGTCGGTTCGATTCCTCTCCTACTTGATTAACAGCCCCCACGACGGCTTCAAGGACATTACTTGCGAATTGTGATCCTTCTTTAGTTTGACGTTGCTCTCCTAATACAGCACCACCACTACTACCACGCATCACTAAAGCACCTTGCGGTACGCTCTTTTCTATGCGGTTACCTTTGTCTTGATAACTGACTTTGAACACATTAAGCTGCATCAAGCCTTTCTCAGAGGTGGATGCAACGTTAAATAGTAACTGTGTGTCTTTAGGTAAAATAATACTATTATCCGCAGCTTTTAATGGTTCCGTTAACTGCGCCACAAATACCTGACTGCTGCTACTATTATCGTTATTATTACCGCTATTATTCTTATTATTACTATTTCTATTAGTATAAGTGTTTTCCCTTGTAGTTTCCCCATAAACAGCTGTCACCAACCTAGCTTTGGCGCTACTTCCTACCACTGTAGATTTGGCATTTCGCTGTTGTGTTACTTGGCTCGCCACAGGAGTCGGGTTTGGGTTTTGGTAAGGTGCGGGTTGCGGAGCACTTATAGGTCGCTGAGCAACTGTTATATTACTTGGGCTTTGTTTATCACTAGGAGTTGCCTGACCGTAGCTACCCAACTTCGATAACCTTGCCCACTCCTGGAGAGGATCTGGTGTAGGTTGTGGAGTCGGAGTTGCTTGCACCGAAGGTTCAATGCTGGGCGGCACAACTGGCAACTGTTGTGGAAGCGTGGGTGCTTTTGTGACTACACGCTGGGGTACTTTGACAATACGCTCGCGCACAACTGTTACGACCCGAGGCTGTACGTAAGCAGGACGTATAGGTGCAGGTACAGGTACTCTTTGCACTACCACTGTTGGTCTAGAGACTGGTGCTACTACCCGTGGAGTTGAACGTATTGTCGGTCTTTCACTTCTAAGCTGTTGTTGTGCTGCTTTCACATCGTTTGCTTGTTGAGCAAGGGCAAGTTTTGTTTTCAGCGCCTCTATTTCTTCTCCTTGCTGCTGAAGGCGCGGTTCTCTAGTTGGCTGTGCTCGCACGGTTGGTGTCACAGCTTTCGGCTTGTCATGACCACCGTTCATCATTTGTGTCAAAAACGCACCCGCAAATACAACCACAGCTAAGGTTCCAGCCCCCACTAACCCTGCCTTAGCAAAGGGGTTAGACGACAAAGGTTGCTCAGTCTGAACTTCTGCTGGTTCAGAATTTTGTGGCTGTCTCAAAGTGCCTGAATCTTCATCATAAGATTGAGGCTCTTCTTCCAAGCCAACCAATCTTGCCATCCGTGATTCTAAGTCAGTAGAATGGTTTGGAGAAGGTTGTGGAGGGGTTTCTTGTGGATTCATAAATATAAATTTTTAATTTCAAGAACATTTAGTATCTTCTATATCACAAACATTATACACTTCTAGGCCTACTTCGCCGAGACGGTGAACTGCTAAGTCCAACGGCAGCGGTGCATTGGGTACAGAGGTTGCTTGCCTATCTATTACCCGTACTAAAATTTGCTTATTAAAAGGAACTGACTTTCCCAGTTGATCGGCACTGCCAAAATTTAGACTATTGGCATAAATCTCCACTTTCCACTTGCCTTTGCTATTTTCTATTAGTGTTGGTTGAGAAATTCTTTTTAACACCAATACATTCTCAGTACCTCTACTTATATTTTCAAATTGATTTCCTGTATTTAAATTAGTAATTATTGACTCGAACTTTTTCCTAAAATCATCAGCAACCAAATCAGAACTAACTTGCAAGACTGTTCTTGGCTGCTGTTTCTGCGACCACGTAAACATTAAAGTCATGGTTTCACCTACGAAGCGCCGAATTGTCTCTGGATTACGCTCTAAATTTGGTTTGGGTTCTACTGTTAGAACACTACCATTTGCAAGTTGCACCAAACTTGAAGCTGTTGATTTGCGACTCAACTGCTGCAACAATGACCCATCAAACATCAGTAACAATAAGGTGAATAGATGTAAACCAAATGTTGCTACTGTCAACAGTGGGAGGATGTTGGTTCTATGGTTTTCTTGGGTAATTAATCGCATTATTAATTATTAGTTGAAATGTCAAATATTTTCATATGGGAGCTAATTGAGTAGTCCTACAAGAACCTCTCCCCCAACCCCTCCCCTACGAGGGGAGGGGAGTAATACTCTCTATACTTTCCCCCTTCCCTTGTAGGGCAGGGAAGTAATACTCTCCCCCAACCCTAGTAGGGAAGGGGGTTGGGGGGTTAGGTTTTTGCTCTCCCCCTTCCCTAGTAGGGAAGGGGGTTAGGGGGTTAGGTTTTTGCTCTCCCCCTTCCCTACAAGGGAAGGGGGTTGGGGGGTTAGGTTTTTGCTCTCCCCCAACCCTAGTAGGGAAGGGGGTTGGGGGGTTAGGTTTTTGATTACCGTTCAACCCTCTAAGGAGTGGGCGCGGGGGTTGCGAAGCTGCCAGAATTTCTTCTATCTTGGCAGAAGGGAAATTGTTGTCCATTCGGCTTTTCATATTCATCAAGTAAACACAAATCACGAACTTCATTAATTTCCATTTTTTCAGCGCGGACGCTATAAATTGCTTTTTGTAAATCGGTAGTTGTGTCTGCCAATGGATACACGAAAGTATCTACTGCGTTGACAATCAAATCTTTGTTAAAAGGAACTATTACTTTTTTATCTTCCGAACGTTTTTTTTGAATAAGGTTAGCAACTATACCAACTTCCCACTGACCAGGTGCAATCTTTACAGGAGGATAAATTCGTTTAATAACTAACTGCGCCGATATGGCTTGATTGGGGTTGTTAGAGAAGACTTCTGGTGGGGTCAAATCGGCAATTTGGGCTAAGAAACCTCTGCGAAAATCTTCTGATAAAGCGAAACTATTAATCCAACTGCTTGTAGTAACTCTTTTACTGCCTTGTGGGGTTGCAATAGTTATTCCTGGATCTAATATGGGGTTTGTGAATTGTTCCAGCGTTTGTGGTGGAAGTGTTCCAGACCAGTTAAACATTGACGTCATCGTTTTACTAACGAATTGACGAATTGCTTCTGGTTCTCGTTCCAAATCATTGGGAACAGTTACTGGTTTACCGTCAACAAGCTGCACGTATGTAGGGGATTTTTGAAGATTTAGTGCGCGAATATTCAACCCTTGGAGTATTAATAAAATTAAAGTGAATAGATGGAGACCTAAGGTAGCGATCGCAAAGATTGCCAAAAAACTCACTGTTCGTTTTCTTTTTTCCAGTAACCGTACCATTTCCCGATTCCCCCTTGCAAATTACCCCTCAAGCTGTTCCACATTCAGCACTCCCAATGCTTTACCCTTTCTTTGTCGAAGATGCGATCGCTTTTTTGACCCCCCACCTGTAGGCATTCCCCCGATATCAGGGCAACTATAGGACCGTAAAACTAAACGCAACTTCATTGAGAACTGGTACTACCACTATTAGTATTCACCATTTTCTATTTTTAATTTTTAATTTTTAATTTTTCATACCTGATTCCTCACCCACGAAGTCGTATTGCTAATCGCGTTGAATACTGCAAATCCCCCAGCCGCCGCCACACTCAAAGATAAAATCGGTGTCAAAATTCCCATAAAAATTATAAACCACATCAAGTCGGGGGAATCATTAGCATCTTGGACTGCATTCACCACTACTGTAGCAGTTAGCACAGCAACAATACTGAAGGAAATTTTGGCAATTCCAATAGATAAAAACCCCGTCAGCCATGCAAAAATTGGTTTACCTGCTACAGGTAGCAAAGACCCACCTACAGCCAGTGGTCCTAAAGCTGCTATCAGCAACATTGTGGCTTCGATCAAATTCTGGAAAGCAAATTGCAAGGAAATTAAAAAGTTTTTTATACTAGTTTGTACTGTCGAACCTAGCAAAGAATCAAATGCAATTTCCGATACACTACCATTATTATCTGTAATTTGATTTACCTTTGCTTCTAGTTTATCTATCCAAGTTCTTGGACCGTATAAATTTCTGTATCCCTGCCAGAGTTGGTTAATTTTGTCTGCAGCTTTGGCAAAGCACTCAGTTTGTTGATCGCCACTAAATGCCTGACAAGGACGCAAAAAAGAACCAGCAACTTCTTCCGCCACACTCATATTGAGTGCTTGCTGGTAATTTTGCTCCACATCAGCTGCTTTCACCACTTGCTGATTCACATTAGTGATATAATTGCGCACCTGCAGTGTCAGATTAGATAGTATAGTCCCATTGCCGGCGTTTGCTAAGAGTGCCACTACAACAAATGGCCAAATCAACTCTGTTAGGGGACGAGAAGATTCGCTATCGATCATATCTCTTAGCCATTGCATCATGAAAAACAGTAAGGTTCCGACGGCAAAAAAAATGCCTAAATTTGTCAGCGATCCATACAAGTTATTTTTGGTGTCAGTCTGTAACAAATCCGTCCATTGACGATCCCAGCTATTAGCAATGCTTTGTGCTGTTGTCTGACCATTGTTGAGAATATCATCGACACCAACTTCTGCCAAAATGTTTAAACTATCAAGCCACATTGTTACCCTCCAAGCCCCACTCTCTACTCCTTCCTCGTTCCCTGACTCTGTCAGGGAATGCCTTATGGGAGGCTCTGCCTCCCATAAGGCATAAGTTTTTTAGCTGTAATATTGAAGGCGGAACCCATACGGTTCGGATAAGTAAATTACCTACCGATAACCTCTGTAGAGACGCGAAATTCTCGCGGTGCGCTGCAGGCGGGTTTCCCGCCGTAGGCGACTGGCGTCGCGTCTCTACACGTTTGATTTTCTCACCAACAAGCCTTAACCTAACAGTATTGGAGACGGAGCCTCCAAGAATGCGTTCCCAGACTGAGTCTGGGAACGAGTACAAACTATCAAGCCACATTGTTACCCTCCAAATCTATGGGGAGACAGGAGAATTCGTTTTAACTCCTGAGTCCTGATTACCTGATGTTGAATCCTGAGTTCTCGCTCCCAACAAATCTACTTGAGAAGTCGCTCTCAAAAGTCGCGCCGCCTCTGCAGATGTATCTACTCTTCTAGCACGATTCGCCTGTTCCATCTGCTGGGAAATATTTGCTAAGTTCAAGTTTGAGTATTGCAGAGAATGATTCACCTGCGCTGTCTGAGCAAAAGTTTCCGCTGCCATCCTTGCTTGCTGACTCTGAATTATCAGGCTTTGGAAGCTCACACAGTTAGCTGAACTCAGTCCTCCTGCTAGCGAAGTTGGTAGTGTTTGAGCGGCTGAGCTGCCAGATCCAGTAGGCATCACACCTTCTCGAGCCAATGTTAGCAAGTTACTTAATAGACCATTTTCTTCGCAAATGTCTTCGGCTTCCCTCGCTGATTGCTCATATTTATCAACATCTTGAATGGCTGTCCCAGTATCTTGTAACTTCCCTTGTAACCTTGCTTGCCCAACTCTTCCCAGAACACCCACCACTGCACCACGGGTAATTTGCTGGTCAAGAGCATTGCTAGCTACCATTGCTTCCAGCGCTAAATTATGCTCAAAATAATTATCTGATTGAGGCTTTTGAACGATATCACCTCGAACGCTCTGTGCTGCACGAATAGGCTCAGGTATACCGAGTACTGCGTCTTGGGAAGAAAAGTCGATAGCACGTAGAGTCTCTTCCGTTTCAGGTTTTGAGGCTTCGGCAAAATCATTTACATAGTTTTTTAATTCTTCCGCGTATCCTAAAAAATCATTCGTCAAATTATTGCCTAATTGTGTACTGCTGCCAAATTGTGCCATAGCTGGTAGCACTCCTAGCAATACCAAAAAAATTGTCAACAGAGTAGTTTTACGCATAAATAAAACACTTATAAAGGGGAGTGGGGAGTGGGGAGTGGGGAGTGGGGGAGGGGGGGAGTAGAGGGGGAGTAGGGGGAGTAGGGGAAGTAGGGGGGGTAGGGGGAGACAAATTAATTTCCTCATCTCCCTCATCTTCCCCCACTCCCTCATCTCCCTCATCTTCCCCCACTCCCCACTCCCCATTCCCCACTCCCCCTCTTATCCACGCAGTGCAGCTACTAGCTGACGTGCGAACTTAGAAAGTCCCTCATACTTATCGTTGTATTTCTGCATAGCTTCTTGACGTCCAGTTTGTTCATCCGGGTTGTTGGCAACTACTGCTAATTGTTCGTAACCAGGATAGTAGCGGCAGAAAGTATAAATCCCGTTGTCATCTAACAGCCATTGGCTATAAATGCCTTCTTTTCGGGGGAAAAAGCTTTCTGTGGCATTGCGAGCAATAATCTCTTTGGGATATTTTAAAATGTTTACAAAACTATCCACTGCAACTGGCTGAATGCGACCAATTAATCGCGTTGACAGGTTTTGCAAAATTTTAGATGCAGCTTTGGATTTAGCAATGGTATCGGGGTCTTGTCCTGATAAAATGACTCTGATTCCAGCTTTAGCACCGTTGGCACAGATTCTTCCTACCAAGTCAGAGATTTGCTCGAATTCAAACAGAATTGGTGCTTCATCAATGAAGAATATTGAAGCTGGGCTGCTTAATGCGCGTCGCAACGCTGCTGAATAGGCACTCAAAGATAGCACTGCTGCATCTTCACTATCAGATAGGTTTCTGAGAGCAAAAACCAAAAGTTGCGCATCGGTGGGGAAACTAGATGGTGCAGAAATGGCTTTTCCGACGCGACTAGAAAGCCAAAACCGCAAGCGCAGATGAATTTGACTGAGTGCATCCTCAACTCTGCCACCGATATTATCCAACCGCAGATGTTCTGGAGAACAGAAAATCAGAAAATCTCTTAAAGTAGGGGTTTTCTGCCAAGCCATAGTGCCAAATCCGCCTGCGATCGCATCTCGATATCGCTCTTTGATACCTTCATCACTAAAGAAGGCTTCCAAAGCCAAGTTGATAATTGCTCGCACAGTTTGCGTCAGCAGCTGACTTTCACCAGATGACCCTAAAATCATTGTCATCAAGGCTGATTCTAAAAAGCCGATATAATCCATCAGGCGATCGCGCTGTTCTTCTTCGCTCAGCGCTCGCAAGTCTGGCTGCTCAAACAAATTATTCGATTGTTTAGAAATATCAAAATACGCCCCATTCCCCTCCATAAACGCTGTATAGTCGGTGAACGTAGATGAGCCATCGGGTTTGGGAAAGTCCAACGCTACCACAGGAATGCCATATGCCAAAGCTTGGGTCAAAATTCCTGACACCAACACCGATTTACCTGCACGAGTTGTCGCAAACAGCGCTAAATTTTTGTGCTTGGTAAACAAATCCAGATGAATAGGTGTTCCCCCTTCTTCTGCAATCAACTCAAAGCCTTTGCTGTCACCAGCCCTGGTGATCGTTAAAGGCATCAATCCTGGCACTTCATTGGTTAAATAAATCTGGCGACGGTTGAAGGGTTTTGCTAATAAGCCTTCCCACACTATCGGTAGTGTTTGCAGCCAAATTTTCCAAGCATACTCTGTTTCCCTAACCACCTGTGCTGGACGTTGAAAACAGCTTTCAATATACCTTGTTGCCTCATCTAACTTTTCAACACTTTGGCGATGTACCAAAATTGTTATAGCCGTATAAATTGGCACTGCTCCTTCAAACAATTGCTCTTGCGCCGCCACCGATTTCTTCAGCTTTAATTGAGCGTTAACATCGATAGTTTTACTTTTTTCCTGCGCCATCATCGCTGTCACATTCGACTGCTTCAGCACCCGTTGCAAGGTATTTTTCACCAAAGCGGGATTAGCTGCAGTCAACTGGCAAAAAATTTCTGTATCAATAACCGTTTCTCGTGCTACCAGTTCCCATAAATAACGCAGTTGAGCAGATTTATTAATCCAACCTCCGGGTTTTTCCAGGAATGTCATCACGCCGACGTAGCGATTGTTAACATTAACCCAACGGCGATCGGCGCAAGGTATACCAGTGTCCATCAGTAATGTTGTACTGTGGAGATTGTCAATCAGCAATTTGGTACTAGATAAATCTGAATAAACTTGTTCGTGCAGTCCGTCTTCATCTAAAGTGATTAATTGGGGAATGTCTATTGGCTGTGTATCATTAAATCGTTTCCACGCCTCTCGCCAAAGTTCTACAGCAGTCAAAGGTCTGATATCCAATCCCATTTGGTTGGATAAAATTTGTTCCCACCGCCGAAAACCTTCTGTATAAGCGTTTGAAATCAATGTTTCAATTCGCTGGCTTTCCCCTTGTGCGTAATCACCTTTAAATTGTAACCACCATGCTTCACCGCTTGCCAAAAGTTTCTCTATCCAATCTCCAGTTTGTGTGGAGTTTGGTTCCACAGTGTATGTCACATACACCCGGAGAAATTTTGGTTTACGGATACCGGAACGAGTAAGTTCTCTAACTCTGGCTCGTTCCGACATTAACAAATACTGTACATCTGGTGATGGACAACGTTTTATCAGAGATGTAAGTTCTTTTTGTCGCTTTTCTTCTGAACTAAAAGACCCCAAATGAAAGGTCATTCTTTCCTCTGGGGGGATGTCTTTTAAGCCAGATTCAATGTTATTGCAAATAGTATCTATTTGCTCTGTTCTTAAAGTAGTGTGAATACCTCTACAGTCGAAACCAAAAACAAAACAAAACTTATTTTTTTGGTTACCTTTTGTCAAAATGTAAGCGCCAATATCCCTACCATTAAGTGATATCCTGAGCATCGTCGAAAGATGTAAAGCATCTTCAAACGGTGTAAATCTAGTCTCACTTCCTGCGAGACCGACGCTTTGTTTTCCGATTTTTGACTTCATGGCTAACTTCTTCCATAAGGCTTAAATAACGAGCAGTACCTCTAGTCCAAGTGGGAACACCAATAAATTTGCTTAAAAAGCGCCAACTCCTACCACCAGTTAATATCCACCAAGTTGCCATTCCCCAACCTGTAATCAGTATAGTCCACAACCATTTTTGAAAGTCATCTGCGAACAAGCCACCAAAAACACCGTTGATGATAAAGTAGGAAGTTAGGGCAATTACTGTCCAAGGAAAAACTTGATCTGCCGGAATCGGTCCTAGTGAAGGTTGGCTTCCTAGGATTTGATTAACAGGTCTAAATTCTCTATCTCGCTCTTCGGACATGGCAAATCTCTTCGATGTTCCTCATCTTGGTTGAAACAAATTAGTTATTATTGTTTGGTATCACCAATGATAAAGCCTGTCAATACGTCAGCGATTGTGACCGCGACAACGACCAATAAAGGAGTTCTCGCAATACTTTGCCAATCTTCATCTTTGCGAACTGCATTGATCACGCCAATCAAGGAAACCGCAATATAGAGTAAGTAAACTGCCCGCAACACATTGAATACTAAAGCCACTGCAGGTCCGGCGCTTGCACCACCTGCATTTTGAGATAAATTCCTGTTGAAAAAATCTTCAGCTCTTTTAAAGAACTGCGCATTTGCTGGGTCTGCAAAGTAGTCTAGCCAAAATAAGCTGAGGATGACACCGACAGCTAAAATTTGTAATAATATTAACCATTTTTTAGGTAAATGTACTTGCTGCCCAATTTGCTGTATCACTACTGCACTTAAACTGCCAACTAGCAAACAAAACAGTAGAATAGGACTTTTGAGGCTGATCACGCTTAAAAATACTGCACAAGCGATCAAAAAGGGTACAGATTCAAGCAAGCTAACGCGCCAGTATTCCAGTATCGAGCTAAATTGGTTAGACGTTTGCGCACGCCCCCAAACTATAGCTTTAAAAAAGTTTCTCTGAGGAGAACTTTGCCCAAACATTTCCTCATTTCCCTGTGGTTAATTACAGTCATTGTAAACTTTAATCTTACAATTTAACCTCACTTGATAACTAAATACCGAAATTTGAAGTAAAATGCCTAACCTGTAAGCCAAGTCCAGGGAAAATTAAAGCTGTGTAAACTTTAATCTCCTCAGTTACATCACTTGATAACTAAATAGCAATTTTTTAAATGAAAATAGCCTTATTGTAACTTAATTTAACTTACAACCTGCAATTTTTGTAGGGTGCTTGAGCCGAAAGTACCTGACTTTTCACGTCATGTGGAAAAACTAACGTGAAACTTACACGTGATATCAAAGCTGAATGAGCATCCCACTTTGGAAAAAATACTGACGACTAAAGTCGCGGCTACCCGAACAAAGTCCGCCTGCGCGGACTTATAGCGCTTTTCGTTTCAATGAGGTACAGCCTTTCTCTTGTGGGATAAGCTCTCCAGCCCGTCCATGAAAAGGGCGAGATGGAGAGCTTATCCCACAAGATATGTACCTCACCAATACGAGAACGGCTATATATAAAGCCTGCGGCGGCAGGCTTTGTTTGTGTAGCCTCGGCAGCGCTGCAGTCGGGTCAGCCCGCACACGCGGGCGACTGCCGTCCAGACGAACAGTCTGAGGGCATTCGCCTTCAGGGGATGCTCCCAGCAATTTTTCACACCCCTCGCTAACCATCGCTGCTTTGGCAGAACGATGCATGGATCGCTTTCTCAACTACAGGGCTTGAGGTCAGAAATGAATTAGCTCTGAGCATTTTGTTTTAAGTAGGCAACCAGTTCCGCCCCTACTGTGTCAATATGTTGTTTTAATAGCCTGACAGCAGCTTTAGTATCCCGTTGACGACAAGCATCCAGAAGTTGATAGTGTTCCTTTTGCGATCGCTCTAAGTAATCTATCTGCGCTATCTGAAACCGCACATAGCGATCTATATTCATATGTAACATTTTAATCATCGACATTAACCGAGGACGGTTGGCGATCGCATAAAGTGTCGCATGGAATTCCCAGTTCAATTGTATCAAACGCGCTGCATCGGTTACCTGATGAGTGGCTGCCAAAATTTCAGATGCTTTTTCTAAATCAGATTCACTTAGCTGCGGAATTGCCAGTTCAATGGCTGTAGTTTCCAATGCGCTACGAATCTCACAAATTTCTAGCGCCTCTGTTGTCGTCAGCACCGATACCGTTGCGCCTCGATTGAGATGAAGCGTCACTAATCCTTCTGCTTCTAGCTGCCGCAAAGCTTCTCGCACAGGGATGCGGCTGACTTCAAACTGAGTAGCGATTTCATCCTGTCTGAGAGATTGTCCTGCTTGAAAAATTCCCCTGAGAATCGCCTCCCGCAAAGCGTCTGCGATCAAATCTGGGGTACTGCGTTGGTGTTGCAGCACATTGGCTGCTAGGTCAGTTAATTTCATAATGTATATTGTATACAAAAATCGTATACAATATCCAAAGTTATCTTGTTTAACACCGGAGGCAGTCATGAGCATTCGACCTCAACCAGACAGAGTCATTATCTTCGACACAACGCTAAGGGATGGTGAACAGTCACCAGGCGCAACACTCAATGTAGAAGAGAAACTGGCGATCGCTCATCAACTAGCTCTCTTGGGGGTCGATGTGATTGAAGCGGGCTTTGCAGTTGCCAGTCCTGGAGATTTTGAAGCTGTCAGAACCATTGCTCAACAAGTCGGGGTAGCGGGTGGACCGATTATTTGCAGCTTAGCAAGAGCCGTTCGACAGGACATTCAAGCAGCTGCCGAAGCGTTGCAAACAGCCGATCGCCCCAGAATCCACACGATGATCTCTACCTCTGATATTCACCTCAAATACCAGTTGAAAAAGTCAAGGGAAGAGGTACTGGCGATCGCTGAGGAGATGGTTGCCTATGCTAAATCTTTTGTGGACGATGTGGAGTTTTCGCCTATGGACGCCAGCCGGACTGAAAGAGAGTTTCTCTATCAAGTGTTGGAACGAGCGATCGCTGCTGGTGCAACGACGATCAACATTCCCGATACCGTTGGCTACTACACACCCAAAGAAATGGGAACTCTAATTCAGGGTATTCGAGAAAATGTTCCCAATCTTGAGCGAGTGATTCTTTCTGTTCATACCCAAAATGATTTGGGTTTGGCTACAGCTAATGCCTTGGCAGCGATCGAAAACGGTGTGCGTCAAGTAGAGTGTACGATTAATGGCATAGGTGAACGAGCAGGTAATGCTGCACTGGAAGAGATTGTGATGGCGTTGCAGGTTCGCAAACCCTATTTCAATCCTTACTTTAGTCGTCCGGTTGATTCGGATGCACCTCTTACCTACATCAAAACCCAGGAGATTTACAAAACTTCTTGCTTAGTTTCCCAATTAACAGGAATGCTGATTCAGCCCAATAAGGCGATAGTCGGAGCAAACGCTTTTGCCCATGAATCTGGAATTCACCAAGATGGCATCCTCAAGCACCGCCAAACATACGAGATTATGGAAGCTGCTGCCATCGGGTTGCCGGAAAATCGCATTGTTTTGGGTAAGCACTCTGGAAGGAATGCTTTCCGAACCAGACTCCAAGAATTGGGGTTTAACCTAAACGAGGCAGACTTGAACAAAGCCTTCATGCGGTTCAAGGAAGTCGCCGATAAGAAAAAGGAAATGTCCGATTGGGATTTAGAGGCGATTGTGCGAGATGAAACGCAAATTCAAGTAGACATCGGCTTTCAACTCGAACACGTCCAAGTAACCTGCGGCGATTGTACTTGTCCGACTGCAACCATCACAGTTGTGACCCCCGATGGGAAAATCCTCACCGATGCGACTGTAGGGGCAGGTCCAGTGGACGCGGTGTATCAAGGAATTAACCGACTGGTACAAATTCCCAATCAACTTATTGAGTTTTCCGTTCAATCTGTGACTGCCGGAATTGATGCGTTGGGAACCGTCACAGTTCGCTTACGGCATCAAGAACGGATTTTCTCTGGACAGGCTTCTGATACTGACATTGTGGTGGCAGCAGCTTACGCTTATATAAATGCACTCAATCGTCTTTATCGTTACGTGCAAACTCAAACTGAGAAGTTGCACTCTAATGATCTAGAAGCCCCTGCGGTTAATTGCTCATAAATGTAGAGACGCGAAATTCTCGCGGTGCGCTGAATGAGTGTTTCCCGCGCCCCGGCGACTGGTGAGTCCAGTCCTGAAGGAGGGTTTCCCTCCGTAGGGAACTGGCGTAAGCGTTGCGTTAGCGAGGCACGAGCGTCACCCGAAGGGCGTCGCGTCTCTACAAATGCCTAAATTCTCAATCCTCGAAGCGCTATCGCAGTCGCCTATGGCGGGAAACACTCGTGTCGGCGCGCAGCCTCACCGCTAGTCGGAGGCTGATATCTTGCACTATCCACGTTGCGGGGCGATCGTGTAATATTGGGGTATTATTAATTACTCAATTTTGGGTTTTCAAGAAGGAGAGAGAATCCTTATGCAAAGTCGAATAAGTATTCATCCAGATATTTGTAACGGACGACCTATTATCGCTAACACTCGAATTACTGTGCAAACGGTTATGGAATTTTTAGGTGCAGGCGATTCCATCGAAGAAATCCTGGAAGAGTATCCTTCTCTGGAACGAGAAGATATTTATGCCTGTATGCAATTCGCGGCAAAGTTGATGGCAAATCACTACGAAGTCAGAAAAGTCGCATGAATGGATTTTTATTTGCGTGTCCTTTGCGTCTAGCCTGCGGCAACTGCAAAGCAGTACGCGGTTTATTAAATAGATAATCTTCGGGCGGTTCGGGAGTATGCCCAAAATAAAAATTTTGATTGCCTTATGCTACCAAGCTTGACTGCAAATAGTTTGCATGGTACAATTGTACTATATAAAATTGTTCTAGCACTCATATTAGAGTACTACTGGCTTATTAGACATCTCCGAAAAAGAATGTAGAGACGCGAAATTCTCGCGGTGCGCTGAATGAGTGTTTCCCGCCGTAGGCGACTGGCGTCGCGTCTCTACAAGGATTTCAGGTTACGCATAATTAATTTCCACCAGATGTCTAATAAACTCCAACTCATCTGCCCATAGGAGTAAAATTGATGAAGCTATCTAAGCTGAACTTGAGCAATGTAGTAGCGATCGCTCACTCTGACGGATATTTACAGTTGTTGCTTGACCGAGGTGACGAACTCGAGTTTGTAGAAATTCCTGCGCCAATACAAGCTTACGAAGGACTGCAACAACTGAACGAGATTGTTACTGATTCTGCTGCACTTCCTTCAGCAGAGGAACCAATTGCCATGCTACCTGTTAGTTCATCAATGGCGAACGCTGTGGGATACGATAGCGACCAACAAATTTTACGAGTCGAGTTTCACAATGGCGTAGTTTATCAGTATGCGGAAGTCGATGAGCATACTTGGGAAGATTTACATCAGGCTGAATCAATTGGCAGATTTTTTAATGAAGAGATTAGAGGTAGATATGAGTGCCAGCGTGTAGATGATACAGAAGATACTGATGATTGTTGCTGTTAATGGGACTTAAACAAAAATTAGAGCCTAAAATTCTGAGTTTTCTGGTAGCCATTCGATAAACTCATCAAAGGTATATAATTTTGGTTCTGTTTGTGCTTGTGCTTGCGTCATAGGTATAGGTACAACCGGAACATATATTTGACTTTAACAGATAGATAGCTCCAGTTTACCTGAATAAGTTTGAGAGCAATAAACAAGCGATCGCTAAAATGCTGTAAGGAGCTACCGAAAGTCAAAATTTAAACTCAATTGGTTGCCCCAACCAATCACGAAAACTCTACTGTCCAGTCAGCGGAAAATTCTGCTGACTGGCAAGCGCTTGGACTTTTTATTTAATAGTTTCTGAATCAATAACTTCTACTTCAAAAGTTTGTTCTTTTAATAATTGTGGATGTTTGATTGTGGTTAGTTTTTCTTATCTGTCCTGTATTTATCCATTACAGCTTGTACTTAAATTGAAAACCCCTCATAACTATTGCTAAGAGGGAATTTCAGCTTAATTTTTAATCAATTTACAATATAAGTATTTTTAACGAGTGATATCATGTCCGCATAATCGCTTACGATATCCAGCCCTCGCCCCCGTCCCCTCTCCCAAGCATGGGAGAGGGGTGCCCAGAGGGCGGGGTGAGGGTTCATATAATAAGTCATTAACCGGACATGATATGAGTTTAATACCCGCGTCCTTAACAGCTTTTTTTACCTCTTCGAAGGTAACAGATCCGTCTTTGTCTAAATCATATTTTGTGATGAAATCCTCCATCATAGTTTGTGTCAAAGCTGATAAGATGATGTAAGCTTCTATAATTTTTAATTTTTAATTTTTAATTCTGCGAAGCAGTACTGCGAGCAACTGTTGGGGCTAACACAGCACTCATTGCACTCATAATAACCACAATACCTAAAGCAAGGCGGAGGTTAAGAAAATCAGCGACGAAACCGATCAGGGGTGGACCGCAGAGAAATCCGCTGTAACCAGTAGTTGTCACTGCCGCTAGTGCTAGACTTGGAGCAATTCCTGGAGTGCGTCCAGCAGCACTGAATACTATCGGCACAAGGGAGGATAAGCCGATGCCAACACAGGCGAAGCCGATGAGTGCTGCAAAAGGCTGAGCAATAACTAAAGATAAAGCTAGCCCGGTAGCGGCTAGAGTGCCACCAAAGCGCACCATCCGGACTGGTCCAAAACGTTGGATGAGCCGATCTCCAGCTAGGCGAAATACAGCCATCGCTAGCGAGAACACTGCGTATCCAGCTGCCGCCAGTCCTGGTCCCGTTTTAAGGGTTTGATGGAGGTAGACTGCACTCCAGTCAGCCATTGCGCCTTCACTAAGCATGACGCAAAAAGCTAATATGCCTAGGTTAACGAGCGATCGCGTTGGCAGCGCAAACGTTGGTCCAGTAGTGGCACTATCAACTTCAGTGGCTAGCAACCGACGTGATGCTAGAACCACTACTATTAAGAGTAGGAGTGCTGTGCCGAGCAAGTGTGTCTTGGGGTTAACTCCTAAAGATGCTACCAAACCGCCACTAGCTGCACCAGCCATGCCGCCAACGCTGTATAGACCGTGAAACGATGACATGATTGGTCGGTGATAACGCTGTTCGACAGCAATGGCTTGAGCATTCATCGCTATGTCCAATGCTCCGAAAAGAGCGCCCACTACCATTAAGGCGATCGTCAGTAGTGGTAGATTAGGGGCTAGGGTGGGTAAGGGTAGTGCCATACAGTAGACCAGCGCCGCTAATTTTGTAACCGGACGGCTACCTACGCGAGCCACGAACCATCCTGTTGTAGGCATGGCTAGCAGTGCGCCGATTGCTGTACCCAATAGCGCGACTCCCAAAGCACTATTACTCAATCCCAGTTGCTGTTGGATCTCTGGGATGCGTGCCACCCAGTTGGCAAATCCTGCACCGCTGACGAAGAATACTACTGCTACAGCCAATCGGGCAGATCTGGGTACTACAGTTTTGCCCAGCTTTGCTGACAACTCTCGACTCATAGACATTTCTTGCCCACCCTGTAAGAAAGACAAGTTGAAAGCACTCGGTATTGAACAGTTACGCGCAATTAATTTGACTGGGAAAGAACGGGGACAATGTGTGAAGACAAGATTACTTGCTGGGCATCACCTGCAATTAACTGCCGGAAGCGCTCATCCTTTGTAATTTGGTCAAAATCGATGTCAGTTTCTGCTTCTTTTTTATACTTAGGATCGAGATTGCTCGCCGCTTGCAAATTTTCTATGGCTAACTCCACTAGCTTTTGCAAGGCATAACAGGCTGCTTTGTTGTAATACGCATTGGCGTAGTCGGGATTAATTTCCAAAGCTTTGTCGAAGCTGGCGATCGCTTCTTCATCTCGCCCTAACCTTACGAGGGCATAACCTCGTTTGTTCCAGGCTTTGTAGGAGTCTGGCTGAAATTGAATTACTTTGTCAAAAGAGGCGATCGCTTCTTCATATTGCTCCAACTCTTCCAAGGCTAGACCTCGGTTCAACCAAGCAACCGCGTCATCTGGCTTGACTTGCGTTGCTTTATCAAAAGAGGCAAAAGCTTCCTTTGTATTGCTTAAATAGCCCAGCGCCACTCCCCGGTCGCACCAAGCTTTATGATGATTTGGCTGGATTTGAAGGGCTTTGTCATAAGAGGCGATCGCCTCTTTGTAGCGTTTTAAGCGGACTAAAGTCATAGCTTGTTTTAACCAAGCTACAGATTCCTTTGGCTGGATGTGAACTGCTTTGTTGTAAGCGGCGATCGCATTTTTATAGTGCTTTTGCGAGAAAAGAACATCTCCTTGTTTGAGATAATCATCAGCAGTTAACTGCACTCTAGGAGCAGACAATTCTAATACTTCAAGTTGTTTCGGCTGTGCCTGTATTTGTTTCTCAACTTTATGATTGACATCCTGTGGGATCGATAAGGGTTTCATTTCAGACACTTGCTGAAGGATTAACTGCTTTCGTTGTTGAGCATCCATCCTTAATTCAGAGAGTTGAGATACAAACTCCGACTCTAATTTTTCTAGATTCTCAATAATTAAAACTTTTTGTTCTTGAGCATCCACATGTAATTCCGAAAATTGAGATGCAATTTTAGACCCCGATTTTTCTAAACTTTCAATGATTAGCTCTTTTTGTTTCTGAGCATCCATCTGCAATTCAGATAGTTGAGATATAAATCCTGATTGCAATTTTTCTAGATGCTCTAGAATTTTGTCCTTGTGTTGGTGAGCTTCTGACTGGAATTCTGATATTTGAGATTTTAATTGAAACTCTAATTTTCCAAAATTCTCTATAGTCAGATCCTTCTGTCGTTGGGCATCCACCTGTAATTCTGAGAGTTGAGATCCAAATCCTGACTGTAATCTTTCTAAACTCTCAAGTATCTTATCTTTTTGTTGTTCAGCCTCAGGCTGCAATTTTTCTAAGCTCTCGAAGATTTTATCCTTTTGCTGTTCAGCCTCAGACTGCAATTTTTCTAACTTATCGAAGATTTTATCCTTTTGCTGTTCAGCTTTAGACTGCCAACTAGATAGTTGAGACGAAAAATCAAAGTTTGATTTTTCTAAATTCTCTAGGACTTTATCTTTTTCCTGTTGCACACCTGACTGCAATTCAGAAAGTTGCTCTACAACATTAGATTCTAATTTGACAATATTATCAAGAGCTGCGTCACTTTTTTGTTGAGTTTTCAACTGTAACTCAGATACTTGACTTGCGAATTCAAATTCTAAATTTTCTACATTTTTTTGGGAACTTTCTACTAGTGTTTCTAATTCTTTCAACAAATGTTCTTTAGATTGAGATAAATCAGATTTTATTAATAATAAGCTTTCTCTTTCTATTTTTAGATTTTCTTTTAGTGTTTCTGCTTCCTTTTCTAATTCATTGTTTATATTTTTCGATTCTTTGACTGCTTTTTCAGCTTCTTGCTTAACACTAGTTAACTGGTTTTCTAATTTACCCAGATCTTGAAACTGTTCCATTGCTTTATCAACAATCTCACGGATAACAACCCGTCGTAATAGCCAAAATGAAGCAATCACTGCGACTGGAAATAAAGTCAGTATGACTAGCCAAACGTTAAGCATGATACCTGTACGACTAAAGGCACGATCAACTTCAGATTGCACTTGCTCTCGAATTGAGCGTACATCTCGCAGTTTTGCCAGTTCTTCCTCCTCTTTATTAGAAAATGTTGGAGTAGGAGTTAGTGCTGAAGGAGCAGATTGTACAACTAGAGCATTGGCGAAACTAACAGACACTAGGAAGGGTGAAAACACAATAGCGCTTCTCAACACTAAGGCTAAGACTACTTGTTTGTTGCTCTTCATAAAAAATATCTCTATATATCATTGGTCAATTTTGGCAGCGCACATATTTCCAATTTAACAGCCCTGAGGAGATGGTTGAGTTACTTTTATCGATTTGAGGGTCAACTACCACCTCTAAGCATACCTAAAGGGAAGCTAAGCTCAGGGTGTGTACGTGGACGGTGATTGCTTGCAGAGCATTTATCCAGCCTATTCAAGTGTATGTTGTCTGTCGTCATATTAGCTACAACAAGCGCCATGCCACAATCCTTGTTATATTTTAGAAAAGTGTCAACAGAAATGGCGCTGACACGCCGATATAAGAATAAAGAACGATAGACTCTCGTTTAAGCCTACAAGCTTTTCGGCTGTTAAACGCCCTTGTGGTAAAGGTTTAAGGCGGCCTACTCCTCAAGAAAAACCAGAAAGCAAAAAAAAATCTCAAAAAACTTTGTTTAACCCCTTGACGAACTAGTTTAAAGTTGCTACCTTAAATAAAGCGCCCAACGAAACGGCGTCCGAACCGCGAAAAATCAATAGTTTGAAAGCCTAAAAAGTAACCAATCCTCGTCAAAGATAATGTAGTTGCTCGGCGCGAGCCGAAAGACAGAAACGAAATGATAGAGGATTCGGAAACCAAAAATTTTCGGAGCCAAAACATGTAGAGACGCGATTAATCGCGTCTATCTACCAGAATCAAAACGGAGAGTTTGATCCTGGCTCAGGATGAACGCTGGCGGTATGCTTAACACATGCAAGTCGAACGGAACCTTTCGGGGTTTAGTGGCGGACGGGTGAGTAACGCGTGAGAATCTGCCTTCAGGTCGGGGACAACCACTGGAAACGGTGGCTAATACCGGATATACCTAGCAGTGAAAGATTTATTGCCTGAAGAGGAGCTCGCGTCTGATTAGCTAGTTGGTGGGGTAAAAGCCTACCAAGGCGACGATCAGTAGCTGGTCTGAGAGGACGATCAGCCACACTGGAACTGAGACACGGTCCAGACTCCTACGGGAGGCAGCAGTGGGGAATTTTCCGCAATGGGCGAAAGCCTGACGGAGCAATACCGCGTGAGGGAGGAAGGCTCTTGGGTTGTAAACCTCTTTTCTCAGGGAAGAAAAAAATGACGGTACCTGAGGAATCAGCATCGGCTAACTCCGTGCCAGCAGCCGCGGTAATACGGAGGATGCAAGCGTTATCCGGAATGATTGGGCGTAAAGCGTCCGCAGGTGGCATTGAAAGTCTGCTGTCAAAGAGTCTGGCTCAACCAGATAAAGGCAGTGGAAACTACAAAGCTAGAGTACGTTCGGGGCAGAGGGAATTCCTGGTGTAGCGGTGAAATGCGTAGAGATCAGGAAGAACACCGGTGGCGAAAGCGCTCTGCTAGGCCGTAACTGACACTGAGGGACGAAAGCTAGGGGAGCGAATGGGATTAGATACCCCAGTAGTCCTAGCCGTAAACGATGGATACTAGGTGTTGCTTGTATCGACCCGAGCAGTACCGTAGCTAACGCGTTAAGTATCCCGCCTGGGGAGTACGCAGGCAACTGTGAAACTCAAAGGAATTGACGGGGGCCCGCACAAGCGGTGGAGTATGTGGTTTAATTCGATGCAACGCGAAGAACCTTACCAGGGCTTGACATGTCGCGAATCTCAGGGAAACTTGAGAGTGCCTTCGGGAGCGCGAACACAGGTGGTGCATGGCTGTCGTCAGCTCGTGTCGTGAGATGTTGGGTTAAGTCCCGCAACGAGCGCAACCCTCGTTTTTAGTTGCCATCATTAAGTTGGGCACTCTAGAGAGACTGCCGGTGACAAACCGGAGGAAGGTGGGGATGACGTCAAGTCAGCATGCCCCTTACGTCCTGGGCTACACACGTACTACAATGCTACGAACAGAGGGCAGCAAGCATGC
>CBDFMX010000002.1:3625000-4875000 GCA_965249805.1 Stigonema sp. | reverse complement strand
TGTTTGTTGTTCAGGTGTCTTGGTACACACAATCTCAGCAGTGGTGTGGAAGAAGCGCCACACCGCAGGACCAAGGTAGTATGGGAAGCTCACGCGCATCTGTGAATTATTCACATCACTGCGACCTATATATACATCAATGAATGCCACATATTGTGAAAGTGCGCCTGATTCACGCCCAAATTCTTCGCGTTCCCGCCGTTTCTGCACCCCGTTGAGGTAGTGATGTGTGAGTTGCCATGCCTGCTTGAGCATGAGCTTCTGTTTTGGAGTACAGTTTGCAAACCCCTCTGCAACATCCGCCCCATAGCGGTTAAATTCGCCAGCAGCTTTGACCGACTCGTACCACTTGTCCAAAGCCGCTTCTTCAGGTATCGTGTTGCTTTGGATATCTGATGCAGTGGTGACACTAAACGCAGCCAGCAGCTTCGGCATGAAATCCTCATACCAATATGCTACTGGCATTATTGCACCATCCACTTCTTCTGATGCATCCGAGAGGATGACACGGTTCCACTTCTTCAAGTACTCTCGTGGATGTGACTCTGATTTAGCAGGTGGTGGAGCCAGTTCCTCATTGAGATCCATCTTCCTCAGTCTGTTGAGTTCGTTGATGGCAAGCACACCCTCAGCGATGTCACGCAAGCTGAAACTCTTCTTTTTCAATGTGATCGCAAACTCGACTCCCGCCGCAAACTTCTGCTTGACAGTGGCAGACTTACCACGCACCTCCAACATGGCTTTTTCCTCTGCCAACATCTCTGCTGTCTTTTCCACTGTCTTCCAGTTCTTGATGCGTTCCTCTAGTCGGGCATACTCATCTGTGATTGATTCAACCACTGCATCCAGTACGGGGTTGCAAGCTTCTTCCACCACACCTAATCCTTTGTACAGTTCAATTGCCTTCTTGACAAACTGCACAAAGTCAGTAATTCTGTATGGTAGGTTTCTCACGCGCAGATGGGTTTCGTGGTTAGCGGAGAAACTCTCGCGGAAGCAGCGGTATGCTGCTCCTTGGATTAGACGGAACACACCAATCTGCATCTGCAGGCGGGATGTACCGCGCTTCTGCTCACCAGTAGGGTGTTTGGCAAGTAGTTGCGACAGCCGTGCTACTTCCGAGTTCAGATTGGTGGATGCTTCCTGTGAAGTAGACTCAGTGGTAGCAGCTACATTACTATTTGAATTGGCAATTGTCTGTGGTGAACTAGCAAGCGCAATTGGTGAGTCTTTATAGCCTATACTTGCCTCTGACTCCTGTGGCACTAGCTGACAAAACTCCTCAAAGTCAATAGAGCCATCACCATCGTGATCGATCTCTTTGACCATCTCATCAAGTTCTTCATCCGTCAGCCCAAACTGGCTCATCACAGTTCGCATTTCGTCTGCGGTGATCTCACCACTGTTGTTCTCGTCAAACACACTGAATGCCAGATGGAGGCGGCTGGTGCGATCGCCTTGCCTGGACACCATCAACGCTTTGAACTCCTCAAAATCGATGATGCCTGACAAGTCAACATCTACCTCTTTAATTAGGTCGCGCAGATCGATGTCGTTGGGAGTCTGTCCCAAGGAACGCATTACCAGCCCCAATTCCTCTGCTGAGATCCCACCGTTGCCGTCTTCATCAAATACTTTGAACGCTGACCACAGCTTCTCGACCTGTTCATCAGTAATCGCCGTTTTTTCTAACTCTACAGGTGTCATAAATCAATTATTTATGATAATTTGTTCGTAATTAATTTTCAGGTTTTTTTTACAAAAATACAATACAATTAGGAATAGTAGACAAAAAGAGATAAAAGTTCGCGATCGGCGTTGCAGCAGCGATCTCAGGCAAGTAATTTTGGTTGGCCGTAAAGGTAGGGGATAAAAAGGAATCGTATTTGGCAAATTAAATGCATATAAATCTGCTTTCGGACGTTTTAATGCGCGGCTTACCAAAATTCTATAGTCAGTTTTAACTCCTGTTTGTACTTGCTGAATTGGCTTACCATCTCGCAGCAAATCAATTTCTACTAAATTCGTATAACTCCCTAGCACTTGTAACCGCTTTTTTACGTATGCATTTCGTCCTTCTCCTGAGCGCTTATTTTTTGGATAAATAATTTCAATGGTGTTAGACCGAGTTGGGATGTAGCGACTGAAAGCGAATCTACCAGTAGTTCTGACTCAACAAATATATGTAGGCAGGGCGCTTGCGCACAGAACCAAGTAGTGTAGGGTGGGCAGTGCCCACCCTACACTACTTAAAATTTTTCGTGAATGATTTAGGATTTCTATATATGTTACGTAAAAGTAGGAAAGGTGGGAAAAATCAATAAAGACTAAGATTATATGCGACTTGCGTATTATAATGTAGTATTTGCTAGGATACTAATTATTTAGAGGCTGGTAAGAAAGTTGATTACAAACAATAGTAGCCCTTCTCAAAAGAGAGTCTCGTGGCAAAAGCGCTTACAGTATAATTTCGACAACTTTATGTCGAAGGGGGGATTGTCAGTTTTTTTCGCCTTACTTTCATTGTTTTTTGGTGCTTTTGTTGTGATGACAATTGCACGTTACATAGCTGAATGGTTTTTCCCAAATAAAAATGTCGAAGATTCCTCGGATTTTACTTGGGATGTGTTCGTCCAACTTATAGGGCTAAGAGACACAGGAGACAATGCCAATTTGGCGACCAAATTTGTTGGTGTCATTACGATTTTTGTCGGCTTAGTGTTGTTTTCTAGCCTAGTCGCTTTCATTACTCAGGAATTTGAATCAAGACTTAGTTTACTGCGGAAGGGAAAAAGCCCAATAGTAGAAGAGAACCATACCTTAATTTTAGGTTTTAATGACAGGGGTATAGATATTATTAAAGAGTTAGTGGTGGGTAATGAATCAGAAAAGGACGCAGTTGTTGTGATCCTGTCTCAAGAAAATAAGGAGGAGATGGATGATTTTCTCCGGAATAACCTCGGCGTTCTCAAAACGACACGTTTGGTGACTCGCAATGGGTCAATGACTAATTCAAGTGACCTAAATAATGTCGGCATTAAGTTTGCTAAATCTGTTGTTATTTTGAATGATGCTAAAGCTTCAGATTCAACTGATGTCAAGACGTTGTCAGATGCACGTGTGCTTAAGGCAATCCTGGCAGTTGTGGCAGCTAATGGGGAAGAAAACTTACCGCCAATCGTCGTAGAATTATATTCAGAACAATATCGCCGACTCGCGGAAAACTTTATTCCTGGAGTAGTCACTACTCTGAATGAGGCAGATATTTTGGCTCGGATTTTAGTTCAGACTTCACGAAATGTCGGACTAGCGACAGTATATTTAAACTTAGTGGGTTTTCAAGGCAACGAATTCTATTTTTATCGCCCTGATGTTAGCTGGCAGAGTTTAACATTTGGTGAATTGCCATTTCATTTTTCCAATGGTATGCCAATAGGCGTACGACATAAAGATGGCACACTGACACTAAAATCACGCAAAGATTATAAGTTAGATGACAATGATGAAGTTATCATTCTAGCAGAAGATGATTCAGCTATTCAATTCTATCCACAACCTATAGTGCAGCCTCAGGAACTAAGCTATCCTGACCAGTGGCAAACCTTAGAGCGAAAAACTGAAAAATATCTTGTTATTGGCTGGAACAGCAAAGCTCCGATTATTTTAAAAGAATATGCAAAATACCTTATCGTTGGCTCACAGGTTAATCTCGTGGCACAGGATTTAACTCACGAGGTTCAAACCGAATTTGACAAGATCGCCAAAGCTTACCCACATCTCAAGATGGAGGCTTTAGAAGTTAATGTGGACTCGGTTGAGCAGCTTGTGACCTTAAAACCTTATGAATTTGACAGTATCTCAATTTTGGCAGGTAGCGGTGAAAATGCTGAGGAAATTGATGCAAAGACTCTGACTACCTTGTTGGAACTCCGGCAAGTTTTCCGAGACTATACCGCTGAAACTGGAAACAAAGTGACTACTGAGTTGATTGCAGAGATTATCGACTCAGAAGACACTGACCTGGTAATCAAAGCAGGTGTGAAAGACTTTTTGCTGACTAATCAATTGGTGTCTAAAATTTTAGCCCAAGTATCCCAGCAACCTGAGGTGATATCAATATATCGTAATTTGTTCTCAGCGGAGGGTAGCGAACTTTATATCAAGCCAATATCACTTTACTTCCCAACCGAACGGATTGGCAAGCTGACCTTTGCTGACTGCGTACTCGCAGCTCAACATCGGGAAGAAGTGTGTATTGGCGTTAAAATCAGCGATCGCTCCCAGGGTAAAGACAAAAATTTTGGTATTGAATTAGTACCAAGTCTAGATAAGCAGTTAAATCTCACTCTGGATGATGCACTGATTACTTTAGCTGAAGATGAAACCTGAGCGAATAATTCGTAATTCGTAATTCGTAATTCGTAATTAATGGTCGCGCAGTAACTAGACGAACGCGCTGACGCTACGAGCGTCGCTACCGCAACCAGAGGCGCGATTTATTTAGGGAAAAGAAAACAGGCAAGGCAAAGTCATTTCAAGAAAGCGCATTCAGGCATGGTGCGATTTTGGCATGAACAGGCAAAGCAGGTAAATACCTGGCAAAAACTGCGGTTAGCGATCGCTCGTTGCTTCTATCGGTTGTGCAGTCGGAGCAGCGATGGTAATATTAGACTTAGTAATGTTAGCTGTCGTTTGCGGTCGTTGCACAGCAACATCAGGAATACCAATCAGCAGTGACTCCTCCCCGCTCATTTGATAGACCCGCTCCTCGATGGCAACAATATATTTGGGTCGGATTTGGGGAGCTAAATCATTGGCAATAGCGGTAATCAATCGATGATGAACCCCTGACCAGAGTACTGGATGCGCTAAATAGGGATTCATCCCTGGAAAGGGAGAAGGCATAGTCTTGTCTCCTCGAATGCCGCTTAAGGGTAGTCTAGCATTCTTTTTATCGTATTTTAGGATATCGGACGCGATCGCACCCAGTCCTGCAGACTCTAATAAGTCTCGCCAGAGGGCAGTCAGTTTGGTATAATTATGATGCGATCGCCGATATTGGATCATTATTTTGAGCAGATCGTACCAATACCCCTTTGTTATGGGAGCAACTTTGCATCTGTGCATCTTGCTGACGAAATTTTTGGAGCAAATTTTCTGTTATTGGTCACCCAAGGTCCTAGGCGATCGCTGCACGATCTCTCTTCGGTTAATGTACTGCTAAAAAATAGTAATATTACTAATCTTAACCACGGTTACAGTGAGATTTTCAGATGAATCAGCTAAAAGCATGTACTCTGACAGTTTTACTTTCAACGTTCACATTTGCCCAACAAAGCCGTGCTGCCACAATTGCTCCACCACTGTCGGAACAGGTGAAGCAGGTAGCAAGAGGTTCACTGGTTCCTTCGATAATGCTGATCTTAGCGAGCAATTCTTCTGTTCCACTTGCAGTCTATCCGACTGTATTTAACTGGTGCAAACCCTGCAGAAACACAGAACCTTTATCTTCAAGTCCTGGTTTTGAGCGCAATTCCTTTACCAGGGAAATTCAGCCGTAACGCTCAGCACCCGTAGCTTCGGGAACGTTGGTCTTTTAAGTGGCATTTGCAATAATCCTGAGCCTGATCGAGTTGTTAACAGTAACAATATAATTGCGACAAGTTGTGACCTCGAACTTACATGGGAACCTAGTCGTTACGTAGGGACTGACGCTCCCAGTGGCTGCCCAACAAGTACTGGTGGTAAGGCGGTTACCAACATAGCTATATGGCAGCATTAGCGTGTTAGACCAGGTATTCGATCAGAGTGGTATTTAATTGTCAACACGCCAATCGAATATCGCCGAATTAACTCTATCCCCGAACCCTCCTTCACATTAGGACTTCTAGCTTTTGGCATATGGGGTACAGGGAAAGCACGAGCAGGAAAACTGAAACAGAAATCAACACAGAATGAGAAAGAGTCTGTCTAAGAGAAGGTTTTACATTTTTGATCAAAACTCCATCAAATATCTAAAGTCAGTTTATGTCAACCAGAGTACCAGAACTCAGAATAAAGAATGCAGGGAGGGATAAGGTAGAGGTATATGCACTATCAAACAATTACTACGTATTAGGTCGCGATTCACAATCCTGCGAGCAAAATTGTTTTGACACGGATGCTATTACCCATTAGGAAGCTAAGAAGGAGTGTAATGGTTTTTAGAAAAATTTACCAAATTCCTAGTATCACTACAATCGCTTATCTGCTCTTTACTGAAAAAGTAATACTAAAATTGAAATTTTGGTAGGATGAAATAGAAAATCTTCAGGATGTTATTCAGAAGTCGTGAGTCAACAAGACAAACTCTTGTCTAAAATCTTATCGGGAGCATCTGATGCAGACATCCCTTTTGCTCAACTGTGGCAATTATTGAACAAACTAGGTTTTGATGAACATACTCGTGGTAGTCATTACATATTTACCAAAAAAGACGTAGAAGAGATATTAAACCTACAACATAAACAAGGAAAAGCCAAACCTTATCAAGTTAAAAAACTCCGTGCAGTGCTTCTCAAGTACCAGCTAGGAGGTCAAGATAATGCTCCGTTATGAAATCAGTATCTACTGGAGTGAAGAAGACCAAGCATTTATTGCTGAAGTGCCAGAATTACCGGGTTGTGCTGCTGATGGCAAAACTTATCAAGAAGCACTGCAAAATGTAGAAGTCGTTATGCAAGAGTGGATTGCAACGGCAAAAGAGCTAGGACGTTCAATTCCTGAACCGAAGCAGCGCTTAGTGTCCGTCTAATCGATAGTTAAGTTAAATTTGTAGGTAGATGAGTACTTAAACAGAACATGACTCAGACCCTAACTCCCATTATACCACCAGTTGAAGGTTCCTACCTCGTTCTTTATGACATTAGTTGGGAAATGTACGAGAAACTTCTCGATATATTTGCGGAGCATCCAAAGCTACGCATGACTTACTATCAAGGAACGCTAGAACTAATGACACCTTTACCAGAACACGAAACCTATAGCTGGACTCTGGCGCGGCTAGTAGTAGTTCTTTCTGAAGAACTAGGTTTAGAAATTAGGGGTTTGAAATCGGCAACTTGGCGTTCAAAACCCAAGGCTGTTGGCAAAGAAGCCGATGAATGTTTTTACATTCAAAATGAAGCTGCTGTTCGGGGAAAATTAAAAATTGACCTCAAGTTAGACCCACCACCTGACTTGGCAATTGAGATCGATGTAACCAACTCATCAATCGATAAAATGACTGTTTCTGCTGAACTCAAAGTGCCAGAGGTTTGGCGGTTTGCTGATAACATAACAGTTAATATTCTCACCGATACAGGTTATATTGAGTCGGAAACTAGTTTCGCATTTGGCTCGTTTCCTGTAAAAGAATTAGCACAATTCATGCAGCTAGATTCTCAAAAAGGTGAGAATGCGAGAATGCGAGAATTCAGAGAATGGGTGCGAACAAAATTGCTCATTTAAAATTTTCCTACCAATTTGTGCATAGTCTTCAACATTTGTTGCGCCTGACTGTTATTGCCCAAGATTTTGTAAAGGTTGTAAGCTCGACGGTAATAAGAGATAGCTTCTGGATAGCGATTTAATCGGTGAAAAGTCCCACCAAGAGCAAGCACCGCTTTAGCTTCTTCATTCGTATTTTTCAGTTCTTGAGCTAGAAGTAAAGCAGATTGGAAAAATCCTATTGCTTGCGGATAATGCCGTTCGCGATAATATATACCACCCATGCTAAAAAGTAGCTGTTGCTGACTTTGTTTTGCTCCTATTTCTTGCAAAATTGCTAAAGACTGTTTATAGTATGTTAAAGCTTTATCATAACTGCCAACAAGCTGATATGTACTGGCAATTTTAGATAATGCCGCAGCCTCTCCAAATCGGTTACCAATTTGTCGACTAATGTGCAAAGATTTTATATTATATTCTATTGCCTGTGAAAGTTGATTTGTTTGACTACATACATCACTTAATCCTTGCAAAATGGCACTTTGTACTCTTTGATCGCCAATCTGATAAGAGATATTTAAGGCTTCTGTTAAAAAATCCATAGCCTTCTGATACTGCTCAAGCCCTTTGTATGCCTGACCAAGAGTGTTAAGGCTAATCATCCTGAGGTTTTTATTATTAGTTTCTTTGGCAATCAAAATCGATTGATTACAAAATTTAATTGCCAATTCCCAATCTTGTAGCTGAAGATAAATACCACCCAGGTTAAAGAGTGAATCTCCCTTGGCTTTGATATCTCTCATTTCACAAGCTATTAAGAAAGCCTTTTGCTCGTAATCAAGAGCCTGTTGGTAATCTCCCAGAAATTGATAAACATTTCCGAGTGAATCCAAGGCACTTTTCTCCCAACTGCGCTCATTCATTTCACAACTAATAGCAAGCTGATTTTGAAAGCACTCAATGGCTTCTTGATATTGTCCCAAATTTTGGTAATTAGTTCCCTGTCCCCAAATTCCTGCTATTTGCAATACCCTATTTCCAGTCTCATAAGTAATTTGCACCAATTGTACAAAATACTTCATAGATTCGTGAAATTGGCTCAGTTGACGGTAACAATTGCCGATGTTGTATAAAGTAACTTCTTGCCAATCTTTAGCACTAATTTCCTGAGATAGGGCAAAAAGCTGGTTATGGTATTCCAGAGCTTGCGAAAATTTAAATATTCTTTCATAAGTAGCTGCTAGTTGACTCAGGCAAGTTAGCTCTTGTTGTTGGTCTTGACTTTGACGGCTAACTGACAACTTTTCTAAGTAGTAGGCGAGAACTTGGTGAACTTTAATAGACATAAGTATATTTACGATATACCCTTTAATATATTAGAACATTCTTTCATGACTATTTAGTTAACAATTGTTGCAGCGATATCTGAGATCGTCAGGTATGGTCTAATTTTTGGTGATAAAATTTACATTAGTTAAATTTTGTAACTGCTTCTTATGATAATATTAAGATGATTTAGGAATCTCTTACGTAATAATTAGAACAATATTTTGTCGCTTTATATAAAGTTAATTTTAAGTAAAAGTACTGAGAATTTGTAGAGACGCGATGTCCTTACGGGAGACGCAAGCAATGCGTTCTTTGCGTCTCCTCAGGGGAGAAAAAAGGGCGGGGGAACCCCGCCCCTACGGTTGGTTATTTTGCTAAATTATGAATGATAAAAAATTTCATGCTGGCGTCAGTAGGGGGGCAGCGGCTAGCAGGGTTTTGGTGTAAGGATGTTGAGGATTGGCAAAAATCTGTTTTGTGGGACCAATTTCCACAATTTTGCCACTGTTCATTACGGCAATGCGATCGCACAAAAACCGCGCTAACCAAAGGTCATGAGTAATAAACAAATACGTTAAATCAAATTCGGCTTTGAGGCGCAACATGAGATCTAGTACCTGCGACTGCACACTAGCATCTAACATACTCACTGGTTCATCGCAGATGATCAGTTTGGGACGAGTAATCAAAGCACGGGCAATTGCTACTCGTTGCTGCTGTCCACCAGACAAGTCTGATGGATAACGGTCTATATAAACTTCAGGCGGTGTTAATCCCACTTTCTCCAGCATCCACAGCACCTCAACATTTGCCTTGTGTGGATCTGCTAATTTGTGAATCAGTAACGGATCGGCTATACTTTGCCCCACTGTCATCGCTGGATTTAAACAAGCATGAGGGTCTTGAAACATCATTTGCATTTGTCGCCGCTGGGAGCGCATTTCTTGCCGCGACAGGGTAGTTAAATCCTTTCCCAAAAACTCAACTTTACCTGACGTGGGGGGAATGAGTTGCAATACTGTGCGTGACAACGTACTTTTACCACAACCTGACTCCCCAACTAATCCTAAAATTTCCCCTGGATACAGTTCTAGGTTGACTTCATCCACTGCTTTGATTGTCTGACTTTGGCGCTGAAACAATCGCTCCACAAAGTTGGGTTCTAAAGTGTAGTACTGTTTTAAATCTGTAATCCGCAAAATTGGTGTGGCAACGGATGATCTAACAGATGAAGCGGATGCTTGATCTCGTCGGACCACAGTCAAATTATCCGTTACATCCGTTGCCACATCCGTTGCTCCTGCTTGAATGGCAACGGATGCTGTAGCGGATGTAGCGGATGCTTGATCTCGTCGGACTACAGTCAAATTATCCGTTACATCCGTTGCCACATCCGTTGCTCCTGCTTGAATGGCAACGGATGCTGTAGCGGATGTAGCGGATGCTTGATCTCGTCGGACTACAGTCAAATTATCCGTTACATCCGTTGCCACATCCGTTGCTCCTGCTTGAATGGCAACGGATGCTGTAGCGGATGTAGCGGATGCTTGATCTCGTCGGACTACAGTCAAATTATCCGTTACATCCGTTGCCACATCCGTTGCTCCTGCTTGAATATGTAAAGCTGCTTTTAAGAGCGATCGCGTGTATTCGTGCTGTGGTTGTTGGAAAACAGTGTGTGTTGAACCCATTTCGACGATTTTGCCGTTATACATCACCCCAATTAGTTCGCAATACTCCGCAACAGCAGCTAAATCGTGAGAAATCATCAGCAGTGCCATGTTTTCTGCTGTGCAAAGTCGCGTTAATTCCTGCAAAATTTGAGCGGAGACAGTAACATCCAAGCTAGTGGTAGGTTCATCAGCAACAATTAACTTGGGGTTAAGGAGTAAAGCCAGGGCGATCGCTACCCTTTGCCGCATTCCACCGCTAAATTCGTGGGGATACTGATTCCAGCGACTGGCAGGAATTTTGACCTTTTCTAATGTGGCGATCGCTGTTTCCTTGGCGGATCTGATTGACAACCTGGGTGAGTGAGCCTTCAAGGTTTCTATACAATGGTTACCAATAGTCATCAACGGATCCAGGCGCGTCATGGGATCTTGAAACACCAACGCCACCGCCTCTCCCCGGAATTGCCGTAACTCTGTTTGTGTGAGGTCAAGTACCGACCGCCCCTGAAACTTTACCTTTCCCTCAATGCGAGTAGACGGCGGTAACAACCGCATCGCCGCCCGTCCCAATGTTGACTTCCCACAACCCGACTCTCCCACCAATCCCATTCTTTCACCTGGTTGCAAGGTCAAAGACACATCATCAACAGCAAATCTAGGCTGTTCGTCACTATGATGCGGATAAGCAACTCGCAGATTTTCTATACAAAATAAGGATTCACTCATAAGTTGGTAGTTGGTAGTTGTTAGTTGTTAGTTGTTAGTTGTTAGTTGGTAGTTGGTAGTTGGTAGTTGTTAGTTGGTAGTTGGTAGTTGTTAGCTGTTAGTTGTTAGTTGGTAGTTGTTAGTTGTTAGTTGTCTCCCTCATCTCCCTCATCTCCCTCATCTCCCCCTACTCCCCCTACTCCCCCTACTCCCCCTACTCCCCCTACTCCCCACTCCCCACTCCCCACTCCCTCTATAGCATTACAGTAGCCGATGAGAGTTGTGAGACGATGGAGGATGGCATCAACTCTTTCTTTAGCAGTAGAAGCTTGGCGTGCTGCTTGAAAAAACATCACATCTATTTCTAACAGTCGCAGTTGCTTACTCATCTCTGTCCGATAGGACTGTACTCGCCCTGCATCAGGGCTGTCTGTGTCAGCCTCAGCCAAGGGTATAATTTGTTGCTGAAAAAATTGCTGTAAGGATGCTGTACGTTGCCGCAGTTGAGATGTATCTAGTGGGGAGTCGATGACATCTGAGTGCAATTGCTCTAGCAAGTTGGCGAATGCGTGATATTTCTGGTGATTGAGAGACATCTAGCGCTACTTGAGATATTATTAGTGTCAAGAAAATTTTCTTTCATGTCGAAAAGTTTTTCTTATAGAATAAAGTATTTTCAACTTTTTCTAGCTCTCACGTTGTAAATCCAACAAGCGTGCTGTGTTTGCGATCCACCGATTTCCTCGATTATGATGCTTGACACCCATATTAAATCATTGGCGATGCCGCAAGTGTGGAAATCGCCAACACAAGTGCACCTTTTAACGGTGCGATCCGCAAAAACTACTGCTGGCGGCGATCCCGTCAACATTGGACACTTAATTGCAACAACAGCAAATGCCAGTGTCCAACACTAGCTTACTTAACGACCGAACACCTCTAGTTCCCATTGTATGAGCGGTATAGTGTTAAATTACTCGATAGATCTTACCCTTCCAGAATGGTTACAAAAATGTTTCAATAGCTTCTCGGCAGAAAGTGCTGAAGCAGAAGATGACCAAAGGCAGCCTGATACTGCCTTGATTCTTCATGCCTTTGAATTTGCTTATCAACTGCATAAGGGTCAGTACCGTAAATCAGGAGAACCGTACATTTGTCATCCGGTGGCAGTGGCCGGATTGTTACGTGACTTCGGAGGCAGTGCAGCTATGATAGCAGCTGGATTTCTCCATGATGTAGTTGAAGATACAGATGTTACAATTGAAGAAATAGAGCAGCACTTTGGTATAGAAGTGCGGCGATTAGTTGAAGGGGTTACCAAGCTTTCAAAACTTAATTTTAAAAGCAAAACCGAAAGCCAAGCGGAGAACTTTCGCCGCATGTTCCTGGCGATGGCGCAAGATATTCGGGTGATTGTGGTGAAGTTGGCAGATCGCCTGCATAATATGCGCACACTCGAACACCTCCCGGACGAAAAACGCCGCCGTATTGCTTTGGAAACACGGGAAATTTTTGCACCCTTAGCCAATCGCCTGGGGATCTGGCGGGTGAAATCGGAACTAGAAGATTTGGCGTTTAAGTACCTCGAACCCGATGCATATGAGCAAGTTGTGCAGTATGTTGGCCAAAACCAAACCAACCGGGAACAGCGATTGAGCAAATCTATAGAAGTTTTGCTAACTCGTTTGCAGCAAGCCGGAATTCAGTGTCTCGAAATCAATGGGCGTTCTAAGCATCTTTATGGCGTTTACCAAAAGATGCTGCAACACAAGGAGTTTCACGAAATTTACGATTTAGCAGCGCTGCGGATGATCGTCAAAACGAATGAGGAATGCTATCGCGCTTTGGCGATCGTTCACGATGCTTTTCGCCCGATTCCTGGGAGATTTAGAGACTACATCGGTCTGCCCAAGCCAAATCGTTATCAATCGTTACATACAGGAGTTATTGGTCCCTGGGGGCGTCCGTTAGAAGTACAAATTCGCACCTTAGTAATGCATTATGTTTCTGAGTACGGAATTGCAGCTCACTGGAAGTACAAAGAAAGTGGAAGTTTGAGCAATACGGATTTGACGGCAGTAAATGAGAAATTTACTTGGTTGCGGCAACTGCTGGAGTGGCAAAATGACCAGAAGGATGCCCAGGAGTACTTGGAAAGCGTTAAAGATAATTTATTTGAAGATGATGTTTATGTCTTCACTCCTAAGGGGGATTTAATTTCCTTAAATCCCGGTTCCACGACTGTGGACTTTGCCTATCGCATTCATACAGAAGTAGGGAATCACTGTGCTGGTGCGCGGGTAAATGGGCGAAGGGTACCGCTCTCAACGCGATTGCAAAATGGCGATATTATAGAAATTATTACGCTTAAGAACAGCCGTCCCAGTTTAGATTGGTTAAACTTTGTCAGGACAACGGCAGCGAAGAATCGGATTAAGCAGTGGTACAAGCAGTCGCGCCGTGAAGAAAATGTTGCCCGTGGTCGGGAATTGTTAGAAAAAGAACTGGGTGAAACTGATTTTGAAAGCTTACTCAAATCAGAACAGATGCAGGCTGTAGTACAGCGGTGTAATTACCAATGTGTGGAAGATTTACTTGTGGCTTTGGGTTACGGTGAAATAACACTGAATAGTGTGCTTAGTCGTTGGCGAGAAGAGGTGAAAGCGCAACAACCAGTGGCGATGTCTGACGACAATTCGCCCAGCGCCTACGCGAATCAAGTTCTCCCAAAACCGGACGCTACAGCAAAAGCGTTACCAGCAACTCTTGATTTACCGCACTTTAGTGATTCACCAATGGTTGGGGTAGAAGGGTTGGTGTATCATCTAGCCGGGTGTTGTAATCCCATTCCAGGAGAGGCGATTATTGGTGTAGTGATGCGAGGTAAGGGGGTAAGAATTCATCGCCAAGGATGTCATAATCTATCAAATGTCAAATGCGCTCATTTAGTACCAGTGAGTTGGAAACCAACAGCGGAAACAACAGCGGAAAATAGCGGTCGTCCTCAGACTTACCCGGTGAATATGCAGATTGAAGCCAACGATCGGGTGGGAGTTTTAAAGGATATTTTGTCGCGCTTAAGTGACCAAGGAATAAATGTGCGCCATGCTAATGTGAAAACTGCTATTGGTCAATCAGCCTTGATAGACTTAGGAATAGATATACGCGATCGCGCTCAACTCGAACAAGTCTTTAACCGAATCAAGAAATTGAGCGATATTCTCAATATCCGCCGCGTTTGTCAAATTGAAGAGTAGTTTTTGACAGAAATTTTCGCAAGTTCCGATTGGATAAATTGTATGAGCAGTAAATTGTTAAATTCCTCGATTAATCTTACCGTTCCGGAATGGTTACAAAAATGTTTGAATGACTCATCAACAGATGACCGCCGTTCGGGTGATCTAGCCTTGATTCGTCATGCCTTTGAATTTGCCTATCAACTGCATCAAGGTCAGTACCGCAAATCAGGAGAAGCATACATTTGTCATCCGATGGCAGTGGCGGGGTTGTTACGTGACTTGGGAGGCAGTCCTGCTATGATAGCAGCTGGATTCCTCCATGATGTAGTTGAAGATACAGATGTTAAAATAGAAGAAATAGAGCAGCGTTTTGGTACAGAAGTGCGGCTATTAGTCGAAGGAGTCACCAAGCTTTCAAAACTCGATTTCAAAAGCAAAACTGAAAGTCAAGCGGAGAACTTTCGCCGCATGTTCGTCGCAATGGCGAAAGATATTCGGGTGATTGTGGTCAAGTTGGCAGACCGCCTGCACAACATGCGCACACTCGAACACCTCCCGGACGAAAAACGCCGCCGTATTGCTTTGGAAACCCGCGAAATTTTTGCTCCCTTAGCTAATCGCTTGGGAATGTGGCGAGTGAAATCGGAACTGGAAGATTTGGCGTTTAAGTACCTCGAACCCGATGCATATGAGCAAGTTTTGCTGCATGTTGCCCAAAACCAAACTTCTCGTCAACAGCGATTGCGCAAATCTACAGAAGTTTTGCTGAGTCGTTTGCAGCAAGCCGGAATTGAGTGTCTCGACATCAGTGAGCGTTCCAAGCATCTTTATAGTGTTTACCAAAAGATGCAGCTGCAACACAAGGAGTTTCACGAAATTTACGATTTGGCAGTGCTGCGGATTATTGTGACAACTCATGAGGAATGCTATCGCGCTTTGGCGGTGGTGCATGATATGTTCCGCCCCATACCCGGTCGTTTCAGTGATTATATTGGCTTACCCAAGCCTAACGGCTACCAATCACTCCACACCGTCGTTGTCAGTAGTACGGGTAAACTCCTAGAAGTCCAAATACGTACACTAGAAATGGATTATTTGGCAGACTACGGAATTACAGCTTACTGGAGACTGACTCACTCACGAGACTCTTCTGGGCAACCAACTAAACATAATCAGCAAAAACTAAACCAATTTGCTTGGTTGAATGAACTTGTAGCCTGTAACGAAGAGATTTGTGATGCCTCTGAGTATATGGAGAGTATCAAAAATGATTTAACAATGGAGGAAATTTATGTTTTTACCCCAAAAGGAGATTTAATATCGTTACCCACTAAATCAACGCCTGTGGATTTTGCATATAAAATACATACAAATCTTGGCAACAGATTGGCGAAGGTAAAAATAAATGGTGAGGACGCAAATGAAATAACTATGCTAACCACTGGCGATACAGTTGAAATACTTACAGAAACCGACGCAGAGCCTAAATTAGGTTGGGTTAAGGCAGTTGCAACTAATAAAGCCAAAAATGCAATTAGAAGGTGGCATAAAAATAAATACGCAAGTGAATCTAAGTCAAAGCTACTCAAAGAATATCTCGTTCCAGTTGTTAATTTGAGTTTTATATCTGTAGATAGAATTGGAATTTTCAAAGATGTAATAGAGAAATTTTATCGATACAAAATCAATGTCCAATCTGTCCATGTGGAAACAAATACAAATGGCATTGCTAAAATAAACCTATCAATAGAATCTAGTGATGCAGAACAGTTAAATGAGTGTATTAAAGAAGTATCAAGAATATCTGATATTCTTGATTTCCGAGTGGTGTAATTACATGCAGCACTCTAGGTTAATCAATGGAAGTAGTAGAGATTTGATTTATGGACAAGGGGGACAAGGGAGAGGAGTTCATAGAGGAGTGTACGGATTACTATAGATCAAAAGAAAATGGTATTTGTACTTAAGACTACACTTTCCGGAGATACATTGAAGAAATATGGAGTAGTAAGAGTAGAAGTGTAACGTAAAAATACAGCAGAAGGCTTGACAAGGTGGTTGTATGACCTTAACTTCAGATAAAATCAGTAGCAATTTTAACTTGATTGCTTTAATTAAAGGTGAAATAACAGATGCAGAACGCAGCAATATTTCAGAGGAGTTTTTCAATTTTTTAAAACACTTAGAGGAGCAAAATTTTTTTTCGACAGAAATAGGACGGATAGTGGAAGTTGTTGCGAAAGAACTATACGAGCTAACATCAGATTGGAATATAGCTGTTGCTGGGCTGATCTACGCGTACTCTTCACTAAATAACGATATCCATCAGCCAAAGATAGAAAGTATTATTAATCTCAATTTAGATATTTCTAATTTGTTGAAAAGTTTAAAAATATTATCTAAATGTATATCAAAATTTAAAATTACACCTACCTCTAATATCAACTTTTTTGAAGGAGAAAATTTCCGAAGACTATTAATTGTCGTTACCAGAGATATAAGAGCGCTGGTTATTGAACTCGTTTATAGGCTAGTAATTTTAGAAAATATCAATCGTGTCGTCGGCTTGAAAAAACTTTTGAAAGATAGCTTTACAATTGAGACTTTCAAAATTTTTGTGCCGATTGCTAATCGATTAGGTCTTTGGAAAATCAAGTGGAAATTAGAAGATTTTTCATTTAGAGAACTAGAACCAAAAATCTACTTTAAGATTGTGACTCTGCTTTCTGATACTCGTTCAGAAAGAGAGAAGTATATGAATTATTGTATTGATGAGATCCGCAATAGGCTTGTGGAGAATGGTTTTACTAGTACTAAATTTGAGGTGAGTGGTAGAACAAAAAGTATATACAGTATATATGCAAAGATGAAGCAACTATACTGCTACAGTAAAGGTATAGTTCCTAGTAAGTTGCCAGCCAATGAGTTTAACAAGTCCCTAGACGGTAACTTTAATTCTAGTTTTGAATCTGTATATGACTTGTTCGGCATTAGAGTCGTTTGCAACTCCATACCAGACTGTTATGCCGCACTGGGAGTCATACACAGTTTATTTCCGCCAGCACAAACTCCTAGAAGGAATAGTAGTCACTTCATTGACTATGTCGCTGCACCAAAGTCCAATGGTTATCGTTCTCTTCACACCGTTGTGATTGGACCAATGCAGAAGAGGCTAGAAGTTCAGATCAGAACTTATGAAATGAATGCCCAAGCAGAATATGGGATCGCAGCTCATTGGAAATATAAAGAGTTTGGTCATTCACAATCTACTAACAAAGAAGAACATATATTTGCTGATATTAAAAAGGTGATCAATGAGCAGGGTCTTGCTGCTGTTCATAGTTTCCTTGAAGGTTTAGATAATGATATATTTGGTTCGGAGATATATGTATTTACCCCTAGAGGAGATGTAGTATCTTTGTCACCAAGTGCGACGTCGGTAGATTTTGCTTACCGAGTTCACACGGAGGTGGGTAATCACTGTGCTGGGGCGCGGGTGAACGGACGGATGGTGACTCTGGATACGCCATTAAAAAATGGGGACATAGTTGAGATTATTACCCAGAAGAATTCTCACCCGAGTTTGGATTGGCTGAACTTTGTGGTCACCCCAAGTGCGCGCAACCGGATTCGTCAGTGGTACAAGCGATCGCACCGCGAAGAAAATGTTGCTCGTGGTCGGGAATTGCTAGAAAAAGAACTCGGGAAACCCGGTTTTGAAAGCATGCTGAAATCGGAACCGATGCAGGCTGTCGCACAGCGATGTAATTACCACTCTGTAGAAGATTTACTCGCGGCTTTGGGTTACGGTGGAATCACACTCAACCAAGTGCTTAATCGTTGGCGAGAAGAGGTGAAAGCGCAACAACCAATTGCGATTGCGCCCCAAGTTCCGATCAAACCGACAGTACCTAAGGTGTTGCGAGATGGAACGAGAACCGCCTCACGCTCCAATTCGCCAATTATTGGGGTAGAAGGGTTGATGTATCATCTGGCTGGGTGTTGTACTCCCATTCCCGGAGAGGCGATTATCGGTGTGGTGACGCGAGGTAGGGGAATTTCGATTCATCGTCAAGGATGTCATAATCTGGAGAATGTGGAGAGCGATCGCCTAGTAGCGGTCATGTGGAACCAAGCAGCTGAAAATAGGGAGCGTCCTCAGACTTATCCAGTGAATGTGCAGATTGAAGTTTTGGATCGGGTGGGAGTTTTAAAGGATATTTTGTCGCGGTTGAGTGACCAAGGGATCAATGTGCGTTATGCTCATGTGAAAACTGCTATTGGTCAACCAGCTTTGATAGATTTGGGGATAGATATACGCGATCGCGCTCAACTTGAACAAATCTTTACCCAAATTAAGAAATTGAACGATATTCGTAATATCTACCGACTCGGTGAAATTGATAATTCGTAAGGTGCGTTAACCGTAGGGGCGGGGTTACCCCGCCCTGACAATGTGGTGCGGGTTCAATTGAAAACTGCTGTCAGGTAAGAGCGATGTCTGACGACAAGCCCAACGGGAAAACCGACAACATGCGCGCTGTCTCACCGCTTTGCGTCTACGCTTTTTCGTATCGAACCGCCAAGACGCAGAGGGCGCAGAGCAAGAGGGGAGAGGAATGATTACCAAATGGTATCGATGGCTGATGACCGGATTTTACTATCGCAAGTAACTAGTGGCAAGTTCAAATAAAGTGCTGTCGCGGCGATGATTCGGTCAGGCATATCTGGAATCACGTCTCGGGGAATTTCTCGAATCGCTTGTGCTACACCTAAATCCAGCGGAACGATTACCACTGTATCAACTTCAAATAGCGCCCTAGTGAGCCGTTCCAGCGCTATATCTGGCAATCGTCGTCTCTCCACCAAGTAAATCACCTCAACAACAGAGATTGAAGCCACATAAATTGGGTTACCAGTATTAGTAGCCTGCTCAAGAGCTACAGTGGCATTGGCGGATAAATTTTCTCGGCTCAGAAGATACCAGATAACCGTGTGAGTGTCTGCTACCACTGCACTCATAAAATATTTTCTCTAGGGAAATTTCCCCACATTTCACGTCGTGCTTCATCAATGTCCGCCTCAGTGATGTCAATATTTAGGTCAGCCCACAATCCCTTGAGGCTGGGGCGGGGACGCTTAGGGATGCTTTTTTGCTGCAGGAACTCAACAAAGTCCAGAACTTGCTGTTGCTTGTCTGAGGATAGCGACCTTAGCTTTTCTATAACCTCGGTTTCGATACTCATAATTTCCGGTTTGTGTTACTAATACTATTTCACCATAAAGGCAAGAGCGACGTCTGATATCAAGTTCGGGTGATTACTTATAATAAAATCTATCAATGTAGGTTGGGTTAAGCGACAGCGCAACCCAACAATTGCGACGGTTGTGTTGGGTTTCGTGCCTCAAACGCCAGTCGCCGTGAGAGCGGGCTAACACTCATTCAGCGCTGGCTCCCCAACCTACAAGTATATTATAAGTGTTTAACCGAACATGATATGATGACAAGCCGCTTTTTAGAATTGAACCGCGAAGACGCGAAGGAAGAAATAGAGAGGAGTGATAACCCCCGTGGTTTCACTGGGTTAGTTACGTTTTTATTGATGCTCTGCATTCCTAAGTAGCTGAGCTTGGCTTGTGGCTTTATTTGTTTATGCCATTTTGCCAGATATTTCTGAATTATGGTAAAGAGGTAAGGTAGCAACGATACACCTTGCAAAATATTTTACACTCGTCGCCCAGAATTTGATAGAGTCTGCACCGTCAGCGTGGAGACGATGCGGATTATTCAAGAGATGCAAAGATAAAGACGGAGGATCTGACTTGAAAATAGGGAGTGGGGAAAGACTATTTTCATTACTGACATCTTGCACCTCCCTTGTGTTCTTGTCGGTGGGCAGTGCCCACCCTACGATCAGCATAGGCTCATCAGTTTGATGGATAGTAACATTATGCCCACGCCGATAAGCTTGGTAATGCTGACCACGTACACCACCTGTAAAGTCGTATTCTGGGAGCATATCGTTGTTCTGCTTTTGTAGCTTTGCGGCAACAAATACACAAAAAATTAGCCAAGAGGTAAAACCCCCTGACCAAATTACAACTAAGTTCTAAAACACACAACCACACACACATAGTGAGGTCTATAACTATGTTAAACATATTTTAGGCTTTTGATCTATAATATCTACCAATTTAATGATTGCTCTGACTGTTAGGGCGATCGCTCACATTTAAATGCAAAATGATGCATCATTAATGATGGTGCTTCTATTTGTGCAAATTCCTATGCAACAGCTATTTCCTGGCGAGGTTTTCGCAAACACTGCTGATTTTGACACTGGTATTCGCCGGCTGTTGCCGCGATATGATGAGATGCTGGATATCATTAGCCGTTGTCCACCTTCCACCAGTCGGCGCATCCTCGAACTAGGCTGCGGTACAGGAGAACTCAGTCTCAAGATCCTCAACCGTTACCCAGATGCCCAAGTTATAGCCTTAGACTACTCTCCTCGAATGCTGCAATTTGCCCAAAATAAAATCACAGCATCTGGATATGAACAAAGGTGGACTGGTATAGAAGCCGACTTTGGCAACTGGGCAAATAATCCAGAAGTATTGGAAATTGGCACGAAATTTGATGCTTGTGTGTCATCCTTGGCAATTCATCATCTCAAGGATGAGATGAAGTTAAAGCTATTTCAGACAATTCGTGAAAGCCTCACTCAAGGTGGTGGTTTTTGGAATGCAGACCCGATTTTGCCAGAATCACCTGCTTTAGCAGAAGTCTATAAGGCCACAAGAGAGGAATGGGTAATGCAACAGGGAACCACCGTGACAGAGATTCGTAGTCAAGCTGGGGTCCCGACTGCATACGGATACTCTAATCAAGACCAGCTAGCTACCCTAGATGCCCATTTACAAATGTTATCACTAGCTGGGTTTGAGACAGTGGCAGTGCTTTGGAAATATTACGGGTTATCGGTGTTTGGTGGCTGGGTGCGCTGATTTCAGATTTTAACCGCAGATGTACGCGGATAATTTTCTGTTTGAGAATTGTTAATTGCCTTGCGAGATTAAGATGCTTACTTCAAAGTACCCAGTCAGGGTACTGTTAAGTCTCAATATATTTTCAGAAAATATAAGGTAGAAAATCACCTTAACAACATAACCGTAGGGGCGGGGTCCCCCGCCCGACAATGCCCGCTGCAACAGTGAAGTTAAAGCCGATTGTGAGCAATTAGTTAAAAAAGGAAGACATCTAAGATGGCTCGAAAAAAGAAAACATCAACTGGTTTTGGGTGTAATAATCAACATTACGACCGCTGCCCTATTTGTTGTATCGTCCCACCTCATATGCTGGAACAAGTCGTCATGAATGGCGAACAGCACATGCGTGAGTGGGCTTTTCACACATTAAACATTTCGGCACAATTTCTGGGACGGCGGCTGGCAGTAGGTGGTATTACGTTCATGGCCCAACCAGGTGAGAAGCGCCGCACTATCTACAATGCTAAAAATGGTCAAGACTTACCTGGTACGATCGTGCGTACCGAAGGCGATCCTCCCATCGCTAACGACGACGCGGCGAACGAAGCCTACGACAGTGCTGGGGCAACCTATGACTTTTATCATGAGGTGTTCCAGCGCAATTCTGTTGATGATAAAGGGCTGCATTTAGACTCTACCATACATTATGGTGTGAAGTATGATAACGCCTTTTGGAATGGCAGCCAGATGGTTTATGGTGATGGCGATGGAGAAATTTTTCAACGCTTCACCAAGTCTGTTGATGTCATTGCCCATGAGCTAACTCACGGCGTAACTCAGCATGAAGCTGGTTTATTATATACCGGGGAATCCGGAGCGCTGAATGAGTCGTTTTCCGATGTCTTCGGTTCCTTAGTGAAACAGCGAATCAAAAATCAGACTGTGGATCAGGCGGATTGGATCATTGGGGAAGGTCTATTTACAGAGAAGATCAAAGGCGTGGGTATTCGCTTATTGAAAGCGCCAGGGACAGCATATGATGACTCAGTTTTGGGTAAAGATCCCCAACCTGCGCATACGAAAGACTTCTACAAAGGTCCTAAGGATCATGGTGGGGTACATATAAATTCAGGTATTCCTAACTATGCTTTTTACCTAGCAGCAATGGAGATTGGCGGTTATGCTTGGGAGAAAGCTGGGAAAATTTGGTACACAACTTTACGCGATCGCCTACGTCCAAACGCGAATTTTAAACAGGCTGCCAACACAACTATCCAAGTTGCTGGAGAACTCTACGGCGCTGCCAGTAATGAGCAAAAAGCGGTACGAAACGCTTGGCAAAAGGTAGGAGTTATTTAAATAACCCTACCCCGACCATTGTTAAAAGTTTTTCCTTTTACATCCCCGCCTTAAAGAAGACGGGGAATTACGACGTTTTCGTTAAAAATAGAAAAAGAGTTATCGGTTAGGAGTTAGAAGTCTGATTGAACCTCTACGGCTAAGCTTCGCTATAGCCGCAGATTCTTAAGAGAACTTAGCTAGTTGTGTCTCTTACATCCCAGTCAGCAAACAAGTCCAACTGCGTATATTTAGGTTGCTGAGTCCGTTTTCTAGCCGCCTTTGGCTGGGGTTCTACTTCAACACTCTTAACTGTAAATAAACGCAGTTGACAAGGCGCGGCACGTTTCGGGGGGAAGCTTCCCCCCGAAAGCTGCCTTAGCTTTGCGGGGGAAGATTCCCCCGCAAACGTGCCGCGTTGTTTAACGGCTAACTTAGCAGGGTTTCCCGGCTCATCCCTCGGTTCGGATGATGCTTCCTGACTAGCAGGCTCCAAGGACGTAACTTTCTGCCTGACCAGCAGTAGGGAGTCGATTCCAAGCTTGGCTACTCCTCGATACGCGATGTTGATTGATCCGTTTGTGTCGGCATCGTCGCTATGTCCGCACTGTCCACACAGAAACTTCTCTTTGTTTCTGTTAATCCTGTCAACAAAGTGGCAGGCAGGACATTCGAGGCTAGTAAATTTTGGGTCTACTAGGATAATACGATTCCCTAGTTTCGCAGCTTGTTGTTCCGTTTTCTGACGCAACGAGTACCAACTAGCATCTGAAATACTTTTATTAAGTCCAGACTTTGCTGCTTGACCATTTTTTAAATATTGTCCCGTTGCTCCATCCTGGACAGGTTTACAACGAGCTTTCATGCCTTTGATATTTAAGTCCTCGAAGGCAGTGATATCTGCTCCAGCCGCTATCTGTTTTGCTGCTTTCCATTGAAAGTCTTCGCGTTGTCTAGCTATGTCTTGGTGAATTTTAGCTAGTCGTTTAGCGGCACGAGCGCGATTATTTGAACCTTTCTTTTTTCTCGAAACTCTGCGCTGTGCAATCTCTAGTTTACGTTCAGCTTTTCTTAGAAATTGAGGATTAGGAATAAAATCCCCACCACTCAGGGCAGCTATTTTATTAATACCAACGTCAATGCCCTGAATTGTTTTACACTCTTCCGGCTTTTTGATAATAACATCAGGAACAGTCTCGTCTCTCAACCGAACTGAAACATACCAGCCGTCTGATTGACGACTAACTGTTACAGTCCTGATCTCCCAACTAGCAGGGATTTCACGCGATTTAAAAAACCGCATCTTTCCTACTACAGGAAAAGTAATGTAGTTTTCATCAATCTTTACTGTTCCAGGCTTGTATTCAAAACTCACATCTTTGTGTTTTTTGAAGTTCGGAAATCCAGCTTGCTTGGCAAAGAATTTCTGAAACGCAGTATCTACGTGTCTTAGTGCTTGCTGATAAATATCCGCGCAAACAAATTCATATTTTGGCTGCTCTTTTTTGAGTATTGGCAACCAAGATGAATGCATAAGAGCCGCACTGCGACGCGGGTTAAAAGGTTTTAAGTTTCCATTCTTGTCTGGCTTTCCTCTCCTTAAATTTGGTTTATCTTCCTTCCAAGGATTGCCCAGTGTAGCCGATTTATTAACAGAACAATGCAACGGACTAAAAACTGCCTTGGTTGACAAGTCACAGTATAAATATTCTGGACAGACTTCTTTTTTTGTGTAAAGGTCGCAGTACGCACCCTCTACAAAAATCTGCAAATAAGTTTGTTGTCTATCCCCAAGAGCGCGATTTTGTACGTAGCCTACAAGGTGTTGTGCTTCGTCAAAATGCTTGAATTGGGTTGGATTTTGTCGAAGTTTGAACTTGTAAGCTACTTGCATTTGTTTGCCTCCTTGTTCTAATATACAACTAGTCGTCCAGTTACGTCAAGCGATTCTAAAAAGAAAATGCCAAAGCGTCAAACAGATAAAGAGTGGCAAGAAAGGAACCCGGACAAAGTGAGAAAGTACACTCAGAAGTACTTAGAAGACAAACAGCGGATTACGGTTGTATTGAATAACGTTACTTTGGGGAAAATCGACAAAGTAAAGCCTGCGGAGCAAAAATACTCAACTTGGCTCAAGAACCTTGTCCAAGAGTGGGAGAAGACCCAAAACACACCGTAGCTGGTAAAAGCTCAACTGCTATGCACGCCTGTTAAGCCTGCGGCTCAGTTCGGCTTCATAGCGTTTCGCTTTTGCCTAAAAATGGAGCTACAACTAAGCTACGCTATAGTTGCAGTACCCTTTTTGCGAATCAGATGGACGCGATGGAATTTTTTCAGTTAAGTGCTGGTAAGTGGCATTCTTCTCGCACAACTCATCACCTGGCATTCAAACGATCTGAGATGGGAGAATCCGAGATTCAGGTAGAAACTTTGGGTGCGGATCATCCAGAAATTATTGCACTGTGCGAGTTACATCAGATTGACCCCACCCTGTCAATAGGTGGATCTCGTGTGAATTGGCTAGGCACTATGGCTTGGGACAAAGAGGGTGATGAGAACCATGAGGGCAAAACCGTGTTTGCGATCGTGCCTGATGCCGATAACCCTAGGCAAGGCAGGTTACTCCGTGAGAGAGGCTACGCGGAAATTATGCCTGTAGTCGGTCTCTATCACCTAGATGATGAAGATGGGCTGGTGCTGACAACCGATTATGAAACAATGAGTTCTACTGAGCGATTCTGGTTTGCCAACCCAAATCTCCGATTACGAACCAGCACCGTAAAACGGTTTGGCGGCTTCAGCACCGCATCGTTTTGTACTGAAGCCCGTGTTGCGACTGAGGCGAAAAGCTCAAGTACACAAGAGGTTACCTCTCAGCAAGCGCCGGATATGTCGGAAACAAAAGAGTTTTATTCAGTTTTGGGTTGGTGAATTATCGTTTATAGTAGTGACGCATTTACTCACGGCTTAGAGTATCTGCAAATGGTACAGCGCCTTGCCCTAGAACCAAAAATGGTGGATGTGATGGATAACCTGCGCGATCGCATCCCCATTTGCATCTGGATAGGCAAGAATATTGACAGGGTTAACACTCAGCTTAGTGCTGATCTCCAAGCCTGTCATGAATGCTTTCATCCCCAACAGCGTCGAAGAGTGCAAATTTTTGCAGTTCCTCTAGCGCAACCTTTTGGGATTGATGGTCTATGCAACATTCTGACGACGCCAACCACGATTCTCGTTGATGTCGGTCGAGTTGTACCACAAGACTGGTTGCGCGTAGTCGCCCACGAATACGCCCATGCCCATTTAGGTGAGTCTGGTCATAGTCAGAACTTTGCCAGCGTCCTGTCTCACGTGTGTTTGGGACTGGGACTAGAACCACCCTTCTGGAAGCCAGGAATGGAGGCAAGTTTGCGTAGTTGGCCTCACTGTCAATCAACTATAGACCCTTTGGCATTTTGGATTGGGGGAGTGGGGAGTGGGGAGTGGGGAGTGGGGAATGGGGAATGGGGAATGGGGAATGGGGAATGGGGAGTAGGGAGTGGGGGGGAGATGGGGGAGTAATATTCTCATCCTCCTCATCCTCCTCATCCTCCTCATCCTCCTCATCCTCCTCATCTCCCCCTACTCCCCACTCCCCACTCCCCCCTCCCCATTCACTTTCGTTAAATTTCATGAAATTCTATCAGAATTATGGAATTCTGCTCATGCTACTCCCTTAATATGTGATTTGAAGTTGTTAAATTTCATTAACATCACGGAGGTTTTTAATTAATGACACTTCCTCTGTTAACATACACCCCTTCTAGCCAAAATCAGCGTGTTGCTGGATATGAGGTAGGAGGTGATGAAAAGCCTTGGATTTACTCCACGGATAACCTGCTCGACTCTTCGGAGCTAGATGTTCTAATTGAAGCAGCATATCGACAGATATTCTTTTATGCCTTTGCTGTAGATCGCCAACGCTTCCTTGAATCCCAGCTGCGCAACGGACAAATTACGGTGCGTGACTTTATTCGGGGGTTGGTGCTTTCCGATACCTATAGGAAAAGCTTTTACGATCTCAACAACAACTATCGCTTTGTAGAGCAAACCGTGCAGCGGGTGCTGGGACGTAAGGTCTACAGTGAGCGAGAAAAAATAGCTTGGTCAATTGTGGTTGTTAACAAAGGCATTAAAGGCTTCATTGATGATTTACTCAACAGTGAAGAATACCTGGACAACTTTGGTGACTCCACAGTTCCCTATCAACGGCGTCGGGTGCTACCTAGTGGCACTATAAGTGAGTTGCCCACCAACATCGAATTGCCGCGTTATGAAGCATATCATCGCGCCAAGCTAGGTTTCCCACAAATCATTTGGCAATCAGAAGTACGTCGCTATATCCCACAAGACAAGAAACCCAAAGCTGGCGATCCAGCTAATTTCTTGTCTATGGCGAAGGGTATCGATGCTCAAGGTAACCCCCCACAAAGGGTTTCGCCGTTCAACATCGATATTGAAAAGTCTGTGCCTTATCGCAAACTGTCAGGGGTTAGGTAAGGATTTTTCCTAAAGGTGCTAGTTTTTCTGTTTGAATGATTGTTTGGCGCGCATAAGTCTTGGGTGATGTAGAAGTTTCATTGGGTATCCCTAATGGCACACTCTATCCCGTGGTTTATGCGCGCTAGTCATTATTTGTGGAGGGCAATTCGGTGTCGTAGCACTTCTAACAGCTTCGTAAACTCCACAGGAGGGGTCGCTGTGACTTCTATCGAATTTCCCAGCACTGGATGTTGCAACCTCAGTCGCCAAGCGTGGAGTGCTTGACCAGATAAATTTACCCCGACCGAACGACCAGAACTATAAACGGGGTCGCCAACAATGGGATGACCTATTTGGGCGCTGTGGACGCGAATTTGATGGGTCCGTCCGGTTTCTAGCTGAAAGTGCATTAGTGTATAGTTACCCAATCGTTCTTTGATTTGCCAATGAGTCACCGCAGATCGTCCGCCTTTTTCTTCTGGGACAACTGCCATTTTCTTGCGGTCAACTGAATGGCGACCGATGGGCAAGTCTATAGTACCGCTAAGAGTTTTGGGAACACCGTGGACTATTCCCAGGTATTCTCGCCGTGCTGTTTTAGCTTTTAGTTGCATTTGCAAATGTTTATGGGCAACTTCTGTTTTGGCAATCGCGATCGCCCCTGTTGTATCCTTATCCAGTCGATGGACAATTCCCGGACGTTGGACTCCCCCAATTCCTGGTAAGTTGGGGCAGTGGGCTAAGATGGCGTTAACCAATGTGCCATCTGGATGACCGGGTGCGGGATGGACGACTAACCCAGCAGGTTTGTTGAGAATCAGTAAGGAGTCGTCTTCGTAGAGGATGTCTAAGGGAACATCTTCTGGTTGTAGTTCTAGTGGAGAGGCTGCTGGTATTTTTAAAGTGATGCGATCGCCTGCTTTGACAGTTATCTTTTTGGATGTACAGATTTTGTCGTTGAGTTGGACGTTACTTTGTTCTATTAACTGTTGGATACGCGATCGGGATAGGTCTGGTAGGTGTTGGGAAAGGTAAAGGTCTAGGCGATCGGCGTTATTTTCTACTTGTAGATTATAGAAATTCTCATTTAGGTCTAACACATTTTTTGTCAGTGAGTATAGTATTACTACTATGAGCGAAGTGGTTTATATGTGTGATATCAAATCCAGTTGATTGCACATGGTATTTGTAGGGGCACAGCACTGCTCATTGGTGTCAACTTAAGCTGTAACCTTTGAAAATACAGGCGTTTCTCGTTACTAGGCAGAGCCTAGTAACGCTGTTCTGGGAGGCTCTGCCTCCTATCAAGGGAAGGCAGAGCCTCCCAGAATGCATTCCCACGCTCTGCGTGGGAACGAGAAAGGTCGGGAAAGAGCGTGAACGCATAGGGGTTTGGCTTTAAGTTGACACTAATTAGCACTGCTGTGCCCCTACCGTTTGTGTGTTCATTTAACCGGATTTGATATGAATCCCTACTCGGGATTGAAATCTTCTGGATTAATTCCTCGTTCTTGAAGTAAGGTGCGGAGAGCTTGCAGTTGGGCTTCAGCTTGCTCTGCTCTTGCTTCAGCCTGTTGTGCTCGTTGTTGTTCTTGCTCTACTCTTGCTTCAGCCTGTTGTGTTCGTTGTTGTTCTTGCTCTACTCTTGCTTCAGCCTGTTGTGTTCGTTGTTGTTCTTGCTCTATAGCTTCCGCCACTTGTTCATAGGTAAGAAACCGCTGTCCATCAGGACGGTAAATCTCAAGTTCACCATCTGACAGCTCAAAGCGTATGGAAAGACGGGGACTTACCCATCCTATCATTTGCTCAATTTCTACTAATTCGTCACCAGAACGTAGCCAGCCTGTCAACTCACCTTTGTCTGGGTCGTACAGGTAGTACTCTTCCACGCCATAGCGCTCATAAAACTTGTATTTACCAATCATCTCTTTAGCGCTATTAGTGGGCGAGAGGATTTCAAACACCACTTGTGGCGGAATGTTGTCTTCTTTCCACTGTAGGTAAGAACCTCGGTCTCCTTTTGGTCTGCCAAAGACAACCATTACATCAGGTGCTTTGCAAATGACGTTATTGTCTTTCATGGGATACCATAATAAGTCCCCTGCGATGAAAACGTTAGGGTCATTGACAAACAGCAGATCTAAATTCTTTTTGATGAGTACAATTAACTCAAATTGCTTTGTGTTGTCTGCCATTGGCTGTCCGTCGCTTTCGGGATAGATGATGTCTTTTTGGGTGGAAGATGACAGTTGGGTGACCATGGTTGTGTGTTGTGTTGGGCGGGTGGTGTTATTAATTTTAACGAACCGCTGAGGACGCTGAGGTAAGTAGGTGGACAAAAATATTTACCGTCATTGCGAACGAAGTGAAGCAATCCCAAGCCATGCCATTGCTTCACTTCGTTCGCGGCGGACCCTGTGTAATTAATTCTATCCAACTACTTAGCAGAGGGAGTTAAGTACGTATGCAAAAATATTTATTTCAAACGAAGTGAAGCAATCCCAAAGCCATGCGATTGCTTCATTACGCTGCGCTCCATTCGCAATGACATTGTATATTTAATTTTGCATGACTACTTAGGAGCGAAAACGGTGTACAATTTTGATGAGGAGACTCAGGATAATCCAAAAGGTAAAGCTGGCGATCGCACCTGCGCCAATGCTGTACCACATGGCTTGTGTTTGGTAGAAAGGGACGTTTTTAGGTGGATTTTGTTGGGCGATGATGACGGCGGATGCGATTTGGCTTGTTGCTAGTCCCACGCCTGCAATCGCAATACTGGTGTTGATCTGGCGATCGCGCTGTGCTTGTTCTATCTCTACCATGCCGCGAATGGTTGCAGTCAAGTTTTCTAATATTGCTAACCCTGGATTTAGACTCTGATAGTCTTTGTCCAACTGTACTTTATATGTATCATTAACTATATCTCTAAATTTTACTAAAAATTCATTGTTGTTATTGTTCAATTCATCTTTTAAATTTTTTAAGATTATTTCGTAGTTATACAAATTAATTTCCAATGTATGCTGTTGTATTGCCAGCACATTTATTTCTCTGACATAATTTTTCATACTCTTAATATTTTTTGTTAATTCTTCTTTTATTTCCGGCAAATCTTTTTTTGATAAATCATCTAAATTACTGTTTTCTTCTAAACCATCTTTATATTTTTTCAGGAGGCTGGTTTTCAATTTTCTGCCATTCTTATATGCCCACATAATCTTGTGTCTACAGCAGAATAATTCACGCCAAATATCATAATATTCACTAGCTTTATCAATTTTTTGCTGTTCTGGAAATAAACTCACTACAACATGAATGTTTTCTTGCCATATTTCATATACTGTTGTATCTAAAAATACTCCTTTTTGTTTGTATTCATACCTTTCTTGATCTAACTTTTTGTAAACTTCGTCAGCAATGCTTTCATATTCAGAATCAGAAGCTGATAGATTGGCTGAAATTTGGTAGCCTGATATCATCCAAGTTTGCCCCAGGTATTTTTCTGATGGCAAATTGTCTCCTACTGGCAGGATAGCTAAATCTTTGATTTCAGATATTTTAGATGCAATGTCATTAAATTCTATCTGCTGTTTAAGAGTGTAGCTAAACCACAGACAATCGCTATCATTGAACTTCTTCCAAATATAATGACCTTCGACAGCGGAAGAAATTGTATTTTTGAAGTTTAGTTGCTTTGAATCTTTTGATTTTTCTAGGGAATAGTTTTGTTGTAGTTTCTTCTGTAATTGCGACCAATAATTATTGAAAATCTCAGGTATATCTTCATTTCTTTTTAATCCCTCAGTATAATAATAGACAAATAAATCCAGTGTGAGAGACTCTATTTTGTTCATAAAAATCTTGCTGACTACTACTGAGAAATAACAAGTTTTATTGCGCTCCTATCTAATTTGTGAAATTAGAGTAGGGTGCGTTAACGAAGTGTAACGCACCACATTTGATGCTCTCATAAGAGCGCTAATATATCTGAAGACATCTTCGATAATTTAACACTAGGATAACTCGCGCTCTATTTCTTGCATTATTTTTTCTTTGTTTTTTCGGGCTGCTTCACAAGAATTAGCTGCAATTAGAATCTCAATTGCCAGATTTTCGATTTGCTCTAAAGGAACGGGAACGGCAATGTTTTCTAGAGTTTTAGGGACAGGTTTTTGTTTATTGGGATCGTATTTTTGTTCTCTCGGTTGGTATAGGTTCTGGATAGCTACCCGTTCTCGCCAGTAATCTTCTTTCAGAAAGTCCTTTTCTGCCAGTTTTCGCAATTGTGCAATTGGAGCCGTTCCTTCTTGTTTATACTTTTGACCAAGCTTGTTAATTTCGTCCTGTAAATCTGTTGGTAAGCATTTAGGTACATTAGCCAGGGATATTAAAAATGAACTGATAGTAATTTTTTCTTGTAAGTCGAGCATAAAATTATGTCAGATAGAATGGTAAACTGTAGGGTAAAGGTATCGCTAAGCCAAGCTGAATGCTGGTTTGCCAGTGAGAATAAAGCCTGCCCAATGATAAGGATGCTCAAAGGGACAGTCTTTGGACTCCTTAGTTATTCGCGCTTGTGTTTTCAAGAAGTGACTACACTTGTCTTCCGGCAAATTCCGCAAATTTTGGAACCAGTCATCATACCAGTTGGCTAAATCTTCATTGGTCAGCTTACATAACCAATCTTTGGCTTTTTTGAGGGCGACGGCTGGAGTTTCTGTTTTGAGCAACTCATAAAATTTAATCATAAGCAGCGCCGTCGAGCGTTCATCTACTCTCCACAGGGTGCTGACAACGTAATTGGCTCCCTTGGCAAGAAACCCACTTACTAAACCAACATATTCATCCACTATCCTTTCTTTGCTGGTTTCCTGGCTGGTGATTCCAGTTTCGCAAGCAGATAGGCAAATGAGTTGATACTTTCCTAAGTCTAATTCTCGAAACTCGAAAATATCACCCAAGGTCAATTTATCTAGTTCTGCTAACACCAAGGCTGACTCTCTCGGCTTTTCTAGCATGTGATAGCCATGTCCAGTAAAGTGAAAGTAACCCTCATACTTTCCTAAAGCCTCGATCAAGTTTATTTTTGTTACAGGTGGCTCTCGCAATTTACCATACTCTGGATACAGACAGCAAAGGGCAGCAGATTGAATGTTAGCAAAGGGCAAGTTATTGAAAGGTATTTCTACATTCAGTAGTTTTGTACTGTCGGCATTTTGTCCGCTTGATGCTGATTCCAACAACTGCAAGCCAATGTGGAAACTGGGCACATAAGTGATGATGAAGCGTCTATCAAACAGGTAATCTAGGGGCAATAGATGTAATTCCCGGTGGGGAATGAGAATCAAGTTATCAACATCCTGGAGATTTTCTTCAATTTGTTTAATTTCTAGAATGTCACTAAGATTCTGCAACATAGTTTTCATATTTAACCGCCAAGGGGCTGTTTCTTTAACTTTATCTGTGTTACCGTCTTGGCAGTAATCCTGATAAGATTTTTTCCATTGCTGCATCCAAGCTTCAAAACGCTGGATTTGATAAAAATGAGGCTGATAGTTTTTTTGTTGTAATTCGCTTGGTAATTGCGGTTGCAGGATTTTGAGGGGTTGGTTGTGTTTGATAATAAAAGTAGTGATAGCAATAGGGCTGAGATGCCAGTAAATTGCCGCAGTTTTGGGATTAAGCAGTTTTTCTTGCATCTGCTTGAAATTAAACCCAGTATACGGCTGATAATCTGAACCTTCCCGCAGCCAAGCAAGGCAAGTATTCTTACGGATCTCTGCCGTTTCCAAAGCCTCTATGTGTTTCTCTGTAGCTAGTGACTGGGCAAGGATATCTACCCGCATTTGATTAAAAGCGGCAAATTTACTGTCTAGGGTTATTTTCTCTGTTTCTGATTGTCGAGAACTGACCAATCTTTCTAACAGCTGAGTTCCTTCCTCCAATTTTGTGTTGAATTTCCCAGTGTCATCCCGCGAGTACACTTTCAGCAATTCTTGCAATATTTGCAAGTGTTCTTCAGGAAACTGGTCAAAAATCAGGAACTTAAGGGCTTCTCCATAGCTTTTTTTTGCGTCAGATAAATCGGGGAAAAGGCTTGGTTGCTGCATTATGTAATCTTGCAAATTTTCCCATTGTTCAGGATTCAACTCGCTGCCATCTTCTTGATCATCGGGTGTCTGTATGTGTAGCGTGTTGATACCATTATCCGAAGTTTTGACAGCAACTTTGTTGTTTTGAGTGTAAATATTTGGTAAACCCCGATTCTTATTCCAAGCTTCCCACCACTGAGGATCTATAGATTTAAGGCCGCGATGATAGAATTCGATAGCTTTAGTATTTCGCCCTAACTTAACGAGTGCATTTCCTTGGTTGATCAAAGCTGGGTGATAGTCTGGTTTAATTTCTATCGCATGGTCAAAGGCGAAATGTGCTTCTTCAAAGCGTCCTAAATCAAACAGCGCAATAATGCCCCGATTGTACCAAGCTTGGTGGTAATCTGGTTTGAATTCAATCGCTTTGTCATAAGAAGCGATCGCATCATCAAAGCGTCCTAAATTTCCCAGCGCATTGCCCCGATTGTTCCAAGCTTCGTGCTTATCTGGTTTGAATTCAATCGCTTTGTCATAAGAAGCGATCGCATCATCAAAGCGTCCTAAATTTCCCAGCGCAATGCCCCGATTGTTCCAAGCTTCGTGGTAATCTGGTTTGAATTCAATCGCTTTGTCATAAGAAGCGATCGCATCATCAAAGCGTCCTAAATTTCCCAGCGCATTGCCCCGATTGTTCCAAGCTTGGTGCTTATCTGGTTTGAATTCAATCGCTTTGTCATAAGAAGCGATCGCATCATCAAAGCGTCCTAAATTTCCCAGCGCAATGCCCCGATTGTACCAAGCTTCGTGGAGATCTGGTTTGAATTCAATCGCTTTGTCATAAGAAGCGATCGCATCATCAAAGCGTCCTAAATTTCCCAGCGCATTGCCCCGATTGTACCAAGCTTCGTGGTAATCTGGTTTGAATTCAATCGCTTTGTCATAAGAAGCGATCGCATCATCAAAGCGTCCTAAATTTCCCAGCGCATTGCCCCGATTGTACCAAGCTTCGTGCTTATCTGGTTTGAATTCAATCGCTTTGTCATAAGAAGCGATCGCATCATCAAAGCGTCCTAAATTTCCCAGCGCAATGCCCCGATTGTACCAAGCTTGGTGCTTATCTGGTTTGAATTCAATCGCTTTGTCATAAGAAGCGATCGCATCATCAAAGCGTCCTAAATTTCCCAGCGCATTGCCCCGATTGTACCAAGCTTGGTGCTTATCTGGTTTGAATTCAATCGCTTTGTCATAAGAAGCGATCGCATCATCAAAGCGTTGCAATTCATTTAATGCAATTCCTCTACCTAGCCAATCGTCTGCATCTTGGGGGGTAAGTGCGATCGCTTGCTCAAAATCTGTCTGTGCTTGCTGTGCTTGCTTGAGTTGTTGGTAAGCTAAACCCCGCCGTGCTAATGCTAATATATAGTTAGGCTTAGTTTCCAAAGCTTGGTTCAGGTATTCTACAGACTCCTGATATTGTTCCAGACGGTAGCAAGCTAAACCCAACCCATACAACAGTTGAGAGTTTTGCGGTTCCAGTTCAGCAGCTTGGTAAAAAGTCTGTAAACCTGCTTGGTACTCTCCCCGATCCAGTTGGTCGTGTCCTTGCTGTAGTAAATTTGCTACATTAGCGTTTGGTGTCATCTTCCAACCGTCTGATATATTTAGTCATTATTACTAACTATTGTGACTTATAAATAAGCGCTATCAGCGCCTTGGAACTAAAACTCCGGGCTAATCGCCAAAGCCAACTTAACCTTAATTGAACCTCTACGACCTAGCTTCGCTAAGGTCGCAGATTCTTAAAAGACACTTAGCTAGTTGTGCCAATTACATCCCAGTCAACGAATAAGTCCAACTGCATATATTTAGGTTGTTGAGTATTCCGTTTCTTCCTAGCCTTGGGCTGAGCTTCTACTTTAACACTCTTAACTGTTAATAAACGTAGTTGACGCTGCACGTTTGACTTAGCAGGGTTTCCCGGCTCAGGACTCAATACTCCTGATGCTTCCTGACCAACCCCGTGATTGGCAGGCTCCAAGGACGTAACTTTCTGGCTGACCACCAGTAGAGAAGCGATTCTAAGCTTATCCGAGCCTCTGTGCGCGATATTTACTGACCCATTGGTGTCAGCATCATCTGCGTATCCGCACTGTCCACAAAGGAATTTTTCTTTGTTTCTGTTACTTTTATCAATGAAGTGACAGACCGGACATTCTTGACTCGTAAATTTTGGATCTACCAGGATAACTAAGTTTCCTAGTTTGGCTGCTTGTTGTTCCGTTTTCTGGCGCAAGGAATACCAACTAGCATCCGAAATACTTTTATTAAGTCCAGATTTTGCAGCTTGACCATTCTTTAAATATTGTCCCGTCACTTCATCCTTAACAGGCTTGCAACGGGCTTTCATGCCTTTGATATTTAAATCCTCGAAGGCAGTGATATCTGCTTTCTCAGCTATTTTCTTTGCTGCTTTCCATTGAAAGTCTTCTCGCTGTCTAGCTATATCTTTGTGAATTCTAGCTAGTCGTTCAACCGCTTTTTTACGATTGTTAGAACCTCTCTTTTTTCTGGAAACACTGCGCTGTGCAATTTCTAGCTTACGCTCAGCCTTTTTTAAAAATCGAGGATTAGGAATAAAATCACCGCAGCTTAAAGCAGCTAGCTTATTGATACCAACGTCAACGCCCTGAATTGTTTTACACTCTTCCGGCTTTTTGACGATGATATCAGGTACAGTTTCATCTCTTAATAAAACCGCAACATACCAGCCATCTAATTGACGGCTAACTGTTACTGTCCTAATTTCCCAACTAGCAGGAATTTCGCGAGACTTAAAAAACCTCATTTTTCCTACTACGGGAAAAGTAATGTAGTCTCCATAAATTTTTACTGTGCCGGGCTTGTATTCAAAACTTACGTCTTTGTGCTTTTTAAAACTTGGAAAACCAGATTGTTTAGCAAAAAACTTTTGGAATGCAGTATCTACATGCCTTAATACTTGCTGATAAACATCTGCACAGACTAATTCGTATTTTGGGTACTGTTTTTTTAGTATTGGCAACCAGGATGAATGCATCTCAGCCGCACTGCGACGTGGGTTGAACGGTTTTAAGTTTCCATCTTTATCTGGCTTTCCTCTCCTTAGATTAGGTTTGTTTTCTTTCCATGGATTACCAAGTGTTGCTGATTTATTAACAGAACAATGTAAAGGACTGCAAACCGCTCTTGTTTCTAAATCACAGTACAAAAATTCTGGGTAAACTTCTTTTCTTGAATGAAGGTCACAATATGCACCCTCAATAAAAGTTTGTGAGTAAGTTTGTTGTCTGTCACCAAGAGCGCGATTTTGTACGTAGCCTACAAGATGTTGAGCTTCGTCGAAATGTTTAGATTGTGTTGGATTTGGTCGAAGTTTGAACTTGTAAGGTACTTGCATTCGTTTGCCTCCTTGTTCTAAAATACAACTAAATATTTAGTTGTGTCAAGGGGGTTTTAAAAGAAAATGGCAAAACGTCAAACAGATAAAGAGTGGCAAGAAAGAAATCCGGACAAGGCAAAAAAATATACCCAGAAGTACTTAGAGAGCAAAGAGCGGGTTTTAATAACCTTAAATGAGGCTACCTTGGCGAAAATTGATAGAGTAAAGCCCTCTGAGCAAAGATACTCGGATTGGGTGAGAAAGCTTATCAAGGACTGGGAAGACGATCAAGAAACCTTATAACTGGTAGTGTGGTAAAAACTCAACTGCCCTTTAATCTGTTAAGCCTGTGGCTCAATTCGATTAAAGGGCGTTTCGTTTTTACCGCGTTATTCCCCTACGACCAAATTGAGTACAATTATGGTCGCAGTACCCTACCGCAAATAAGATGGGCGGTTAAAACCGCAGCTACACAGGCAAAAGCTGCGAAGGCAGGTTTTCATAAACCTTAATTTTCTGTTAGTCCGCACAGGCTGACTTTGTTTGTGTAGCCAAGCCAGCGCGCATGAGGAGGGTGAGTAAGTCCTAGGCGACTGGCGTGCGAATTCCATTCGCCTGGTCTAATAAACTCAAAACTGTAATGCATTCAATGGAGAAGCCCTATAGTCTTGCTTCTAGTCCTCTTTAGAGGACTTTAGCTATTAGCCAGAGATTTCAATCTCTGGCATTCTGGCGTTCTGGCGTTCTGGCATTCTGGCATTCTGGCGTTCGTGATCTGAGGGATACTGAGGTACTACCATAAGTACTTATGCAAAAATATTTATGTCATGGCGAACGAAGTGAAGCAATCCCAAAGCCTTGCGATTGCTTCCCAAGCGCTTCGCTCCATTCGCAATGACATTGTATATTTAATTTTGTATGATTACTTATATCAAAATACATTCTTCTGCACTCAACCTTATATCTGCACGATAGCAGCAACAGTGTGTCCGTCATTAAGTTACATTATTTTCTTTTTATTTTGGCATATTAGTATTGCACTAATTGCTAATTTAAAGTACGTTTTTGGGCGTTGCTGAATTTGGATATGAAATTGGTTTTTTGTATAACCATAATTTTTGTCTTGACGCGATTAATGGCGTCAAGACAGATGACGTTCATCCGCGTGATTCAGCAACGCCAGTTTTTGGCTACTGCTCATTTCTCATTTATCTGCAGAAAATACATATAGCAGTCCTAAATCATTCATAAAAAATTTTAAGTAGTGTAGGGTGGGCACTGCCCACCACATCCTGGTTTTGGTGGGCAATGCCCACCCTACATATATTTCAAAAATCAAATAGGATTCCTATATAAGTCAAAGTAACTCTTAATTACAATCAGTGAGGGCATTACCCCGCGCACCTAGAAGCACCACTGACCGTCATGTAAGCGTGTTCTTTGTACCCTCTTTAATTACGAATTACGAATTACGAATTACGAATTATTCGGTCACGCCGTGGGGGGATTCGGGGTAGTGGGGAGAGACACCTCATCACTACATCTAATTAAAGAGGTAATATGACATTGGGAAGGAAATCATACCAATGCAATTTTTTGCTGCAATGTAGCAGATTCCCTCAACAGTTCTTAATTATAGAGGCAATGGGGGGATCATCTGTAGCAAAAATAAAAAAGGTATAAGATATACAGCCTCCTCAACTGAATCCTAATTTTTTCAAGGTTTCTTGACTTGCAGACATTAGGTTTAATGCATTTTTTTAATTTTTCCGGAAATGACAGTAATCTAATGTTAGTAATTAGTAAGTAACCATGTACTATTGAATCAAAATTTTCTATTTTTCAGGTAGGTTCTATACTTCTTAAGTTACGCTGCAAATCCTTGAATTGAGTGTGACTATCCACCACAACGTAATTAAGAAGCGCGTTTTCAGTACTTATGAAGAAAAAAATCTCCAGACACCAGTCACCTTTGTATCTCAATACATGCAATTAATGTGTCAATCCTTACCCGGTACAACTGGTTGGAGTTTGCTATTCTTGTTGCTCTTCCGATGATTTTACAACGAAGGTAAGAGGTAAAGGTATGGGTAAGGTAAACGCCTCTCTCAAAGAAGGCAAAAAAATCCTTTCATTATTTAAAAACCATTCCTATGAAGACACTTCCTATTGGTAGATACAGGTTTTTTCAAACTCTACAACCACTATCTCTATTAACAAAAATAACTAGTCAGCCCACCAATGGTTGTTTACAAGTTGTTAGCCCATCAACTTCTTGGTTGTTCTATTTTGATGAGGGTAAGCTGATTTATGCCTGCTATGCAGAGAAAATGTTTGAGATAATTTACAAAAATTTACGGCAATTAAGTCAGCAAATTCCGACTTTGCATCATGGCATCTATAAGCAGTTGCAGGTAATATTTGAAACTAGTATTGAGCATCAGGCAATAGAGAATCCAGATTATCTTGCTATTTGTTGGTTAGTTAATCAGAAATATATTACTCCAGCTCAAGCAGGAATACTGATAGAGCAATTGACATTAGAAGTTATGGAGTCATTTCTGAGATTAAAAGAGGGAAGTTATGAGTTTACTCCTGAAAGTTTTCTGGATGCTATGCCCAAGTTCTGTTATTTAGATCTGCCCTTACTAGTCGAACATTCTCAAAGGCGATCGCGAAATCCTGTAAATATCCAGTCACCAGTTGATATACAGCAGCGTTTTCATAGTCTCAACCAACAACCGCGACAATCTCAAACAAAAATTGAGCAACAATTTGCCAAACAAAACGGCATTTTACCTCCCGGTGTAAACACTATTGGTAATAGTCGTCAGCAATACCAACAAAATGCCGCTAAAAAACTTTACACAGTTTTCTGTGTTGATGACAGTCAAGTAGTATTGAACACCCTCAACAGTTATTTAGACGAGCAAATCTTTTCTTTTGTCGGTATTAGCAATCCAGTAAAAGCTTTAATGCAAATTCTTCATGTTAAACCTGACATAATTTTACTAGACATTGAAATGCCAAATTTAAATGGATATGAATTATGTTCTTTACTACGTAAACATGCGTATTTTAAGAACACACCTATCATTTTGGTTACAGGAAAAACAGGTCTTCGACATAGAGTCAAGGCAAAAATTGTCAGAGCATCAGGCTATTTGACCAAGCCGTTTACACAAGCTGATTTACTAAAAGTCATTTTTAAACACATTATGTAATTTTTCAATAAGGGTTAAGTATTGCTTTCCTTTATTACTATAGCAGTCCAAGCCTCAGAAACCCCTTCGGGTGACCGCCCTTCGGGAAGTCAAAAGTCAAAAGTCAAAAGTCAAAAGTACAAAAAAGGTACAAGCCCCTAAATTTATTTATGGAAAATGAAAAATATGTATTTCGAGAGGAGTGCAATCAAGTTATACTACGTCCTTATTACAAGCCCAGACCACCACGCATAGCGAATGGCGCTTCGCGATTTATTTATGGGGTTCTTACTTTTGACTTTTGACTTTTGACTTTTGACTCTTGAGAAGCGACTTGACGCTCGTTCCGACGCCGGAGTACCGGCTAACGCTTCGCTAACGCCAGTCGCCTACAGAAGGAAACCTTCTTGCAGCGCTGGACTCACCGGTTTCTTTAAGAAACCGGGTTTCTCTACTTTCACGAATCATTTAGGATCGCTATAAGTAAGGGCGTCGCGTCGAGACACGTCCGAAACGATCGCCAAAAACCCGACACCGAACCGTATTCGATGATATTAAGCAGTCGTCAAAATTTTTTCCAAAAATAGTAAATATATAGCAGAAATTATCAGCGAGTTTCGGTAGCCTGAAAGTTAGTTAAGTTGGGTGCATCCTAATGCGCTCAAAAATGCCTGACACTTCTAGTCTTGCAGGCTTTTGCACGTGTAGGAATGCTCCCGTTAAATTTGTCATTTGTTATTTATTAATGACTAATGACTGATGACCAATCTGACGAGTCACGTTATGTGGAAATAACGTGCAACCTAACCCCCTAACCCCCTTCCCTACAAGGGAAGGGGGGAAAATCAAAGCCTCTCCCCTTGTAGGGGAGAGGAATGGAAGCGAGGTAATCTTTGTCCCGTGACTCATCAGATGACCAATGACTTATAACTAACAACTAATGATTAATGACAAGAAACTAGAAATCCAGATCCAGTTTCTGGAGTCAGCGACTGAGTATCTAAATATCCTAGAATCTGTATTGTTGGAAGTTAAAGATAACAGTCAGATTGCTCCGGAAAAAATAAATGTTGCATTAAGAGCCGCTCATTGTATAAAAAGCGGCGCGATCGTAATGGGATTTCGGATTTTAAGTGATTTGGCTCACCGTTTAGAAGACGTATTTACAGTCTTGAAAATCCGCAAAAACTATTTAGAACTTGACACTGATTTACACAGTTTACTGCTATGTGGAGTAGACTGGCTGCGTCAAATAGTAAAGTTGTACTCAGAAGGTCATGCAGTAGACGAGCAGTGGTTAGCGACTTTTTGCTATCCGGTTTTTCAAGAACTACATGAGCGTTTTGGCTACCCTAGTGAGGTGGTTTCTCAAGTAAAATATAACAAATTTGTAGAACTGTTACAATCAAGTGCCTTTAGTCACCGGACAGAAACCCAAGAAAATACAGCAATTTCTGTCAAGCAGCTTGAGCAAGTTAATGATTTATTGGGAGCGACCGACGGGCGGCACACCTGCGATGAATCGAACAAACATCACCACTCCCCCTCTTCCCCCCACTCCCCATTCCCTACTCCCCACTCCCCATGTTTCTTGGGAGAATTCACTATCCAGCCTCGTAGCCTCAAGATGCAAATAGAAAGATTACACAAACTTATTCGTCATCTGAGCAATCGTGTTAAAAATATTGAGCGAGAAAATCATGAACTACATCTTGTCTACAAAAAGTTAACACAATATCAGGTAAAAAATGACTGGGAATTAGACAACAGCGATCGCACAAAAGGTGTTAGCAGTAAATGCGATTCTTTAGAAATAGACTGCTGTAACGAACTACACATCCTGTCCCAAACATTAATAGAGAACGTTGTTAAGATTCAAGAAATTACAACTAATATTCAACTCAGCTTGTTAGATACAGATCAAGTTAACTGTTTACTAAACAAAACAGCTCTCGCTTTGCAAACTTCCTGCACTCAAGTACAGATGCGCCCACTTTCCGATCTCGTCGAGAGTTTTAAGAGAGCCTTGCGCGACATGAGTATGGAGTACGGCAAAAATGTGCAGTTGAAAATTGAGGGTGCTAACATCCTGATTGAGCGCAGCATCTTGGAAGCTTTGAACGAGCCTTTGATGCACCTGTTGCGAAATGTCTTCGAGTACGGCATTGAAGATCCTGCTACTCGCCGCACCTACGGTAAGCCAGAACAAGGATTGATTGAAATTAAAGCTGCTCATCACGGAAATCGCACGCTCATTTCTCTTCGGGATGATGGTCGCGGCATTTCCCAGGAGAAAATTCGCGCTCGTGCGCTGGCGATCGGCTTGGCGCAAGCTACAGATGAAGAACTGTTATCGCTGATTTTTGAGCCTGGGTTTAGTACATCCGAGCAAGTGACGGCATCATCGAGTCGCGGTCTGGGGATGGATGTGGTTCACAACAAGCTGAAACTTGTTAGAGGAGATATCAAAGTTAATACGGTACCCGGAGTGGGAACTACCTTTACGTTGTCAGTGCCGTTTACAGTCTAGGGCATCGATTCAGTAATCAAAAACCTAACCCCCCAGCCCCCTTCCCTACAAGGTTCGGGTGAGCCAAATTCCCCTCCCCTCGTAGGGGAGGGGTAAGGGGAGAGGTCTTTCTAGGATTACTGAATTGGTGTTCTAGTAGGTTTAACGAACCACCAAGACGAGCAACGGATGTAACGGATGTGTCTATCTGTAAGTCCTACAGATAACACATCCGTTACATCCGTTACATCATCCGTTGCCAACCGGACGACAACCAGATAAAACTGTGTGCATATTTACCACTGCACCAATGATCGCAATTGCTGGCGCTCCAAACCCAGTTGCCTCAACTTGCTCTACAATCGTCCCTAACTGACCAATCAATTCTTCCTGATCGGGTCGCGTTCCCCAACGTACTAATGCAATAGGCGTTTCTAAACTCAACCCAGATCCTGTTAACTGTTCCACGATGTAAGGTAGGTTGTGAATTCCCATGTAAATCACTATCGTTTCTGAACCGTGGGCGATCGCCTGCCAATTTACTGCAGGTCGATACTTACCAGATGCCTCATGTCCAGTCACAAAAGTTACCGATGAACTGTACAATCGATGTGTTAAGGGAATACCTGCATACGCTGGGGCGGCAATTCCTGATGTGATACCGGGCACAACTTCCACTAATACCCCGGCTTGTACTAATTCTTCCATCTCCTCGCCGCCACGACCAAATATAAACGGGTCGCCTCCCTTCAGCCGCACTACTATTGCATGCTCCTGCACCATCTCAATCAGCAACTGCGTGGTTTGTTCCTGCATCATTGAATGACGACCCCGACGCTTGCCTGCATTAATTTTTTGTGCTTGAGGATTAATCATCGCCACTATCGCAGGACTCACCAAAGCATCATAAATGACGACATCAGCGCACTCCAACAATCCCTTACCCTTAAGAGTCATCAACCCCGGATCTCCCGGTCCCGCACCCACGAGGTAGACCTTTCCCATCGAGGGGTGGGCATCCACCCCGCCATCTGCTTTGCGGTTCATTTTTCTATCAAATCCCAAATCAGCTCGGCTAATTCTGCACTCGCTCCCAAAGGTTCAGTAAGTTGAAAACTCACCTCAGGGAACTGTAATTTTAGCTCTTCTTGCCGATGAGCGATCGCATCAGTTATTCCACCTGCAAACAGAAAGTATGGCACAATGGAAATTTTACCATACCCAGCATGGACCAACTCTTGTACCCGCGATTCTAAACTAGGAGGTACAGCCCAATAAGCCGCCACTGCGCCTAAAGTCGCCGCCAATGCTTCTACTGAACTTGGCGATTGAAGGCGACGGCTTCCATGAGCTAAAAGAATCTTACCGAATGCTGTTGTCGTAGCCAACTGCTTCAACAGCAAGTGTCCTAACCCGGGGTGACTACCTAAATATGGCTGCAGGTCTATGATGATATCTTGACCTAGAGCCTGTTGAGCTAGTACCACTTGGGCTGGAATATCTTCCATAACATGCGCCCCTGGAAGAAGAAATAGGGGTAATATTTTTAAGCGATCGCATCCCTGTGCAATAGCGATCGCGGCAAATTTTCTCATCTGTTGGTGCAACGGTTCAGGATTGAGTTCCAAGTATGCTGTTCCTACCAACGTTTCGCACCTTGGTGACGCCACACCACTACTTACAATATTTTCTTGGTAGTTACCTTCAACTAAGTTGCTTTGCGGCTTTTTACGTACCAGTTCTGCTAATTGTTCCATAGCGATCGCCGGACGCGGATCGCGACTACCATGAGATACTAGCAGATACGCAGACAGCATAAGCAAGAATATAACTTAAAAATCTAAATATAAATTGTTAGTTGTTAGTTGTTAGTTGTTAGTTGTTAGTTGTTAGTTGTTAGTTGTTAGTTGTTAGTTGTTAGTTGTTAGTTGTTTGTTGTTTGTTGTTTGTTGTTTGTTGTTTGTTGTTTGTTGTTTGTTGTTTGTTGTTTGTTGTTAGTTGTTTGTTACTCTTTGTCAATAACTACCACTAACCACTAACTACTAACTACTAACCACTAACCACTAACTACTAACCACTAACCACTAACCACTAACCACTAACCACTAACCACTAACCACTAACCACTAACCACTAACTACTAACCACTAACTACTAACCAGTCGTCAGAAACTCAATTAAGACTTTACTTGTTGACCAGGGTCAGCAACGTAACGGAAAGCTGGTTCCGAGTTCCAAGGACCACGGTGATCTTCTTTACCGTCGCTTGACAAGTTGTAGTAGATATCAACAGTGCTATCAGGTTGGATATTACCAAAAAATGGGTCAGTTAATTTACCCAAAGACTCCAGCGCCTTCATGAACATCTGGGTATGGGAAATTTCCCGTGTCAGAAGATAAACGAGCGTCTGTTTAGTACCATCATCAGTAGCTAGCTTAATCAACTCCTCATAGGTCTGACGTGCGCCAGCTTCAGCGCCAATGTCAGCCCGCAAATCACGTACTACATCGCCGCCTTCATTGACATAGTGTGCAGTCCAAGCACTACCTTGACTATCTAGCAAGTGTGGTCCCACACCCCGCACAGCAAACAAAGTACTCTTGTAAGCTTCGGTTTGGTCAACATTTTTGGTGTGAGCTTCAATGAGCTTGCCTACCATTTCTAAGTGACCAAACTCTTCTATGGCAATGTCTTGTAACATATCCTTGATGCCAGGATTTTCGCAGTGGAAGGATTGCGTCCAGTACTGCAAAGCTGCTGTTAGTTCACCTGTAGCGCCACCAAACTGCTCTAACAGCAGTTGAGCAAAACGCGGATTCGGTTCAGTAACCTTAACGACATTAATTGGATCTTTCTTGTGAAAAAACATCAGTAACTCCCTTGCTGTTGCTGGTTTGTTCCAACTTCTTAAGAGGAAGTTTCGTGAATCTTCTACCCTCAAAAGCTGGCAACTTCTTACACTCACTCATATGGTTCAACATAACGCTAATCTCAACCAGCATCTTGAGAAAGACTTCCTGTTTGAGTATCTCTATCAAAAGTCGTTATTTTTTGTGAAAGCTTGCTGACAAAGCAAAATTGCCTCTTTAGATAGGAGATGTATGATTGTATATGAGGTAATAAATAACAGCGCACAACTCTTCTATGTTGAGACTTATGAGCAAAAGGGAAGTTGCAATCTAGCTGCTTAATCTGCTTGTGAACTGCTTTTGCTGCTATTGTTTTTCACTGTTGTAAGTATAGAAGTTGTCAAACGCTCCCACAGTCTCCAATTTATATGAAGGTATCCAGGAATTCAGTTTTAAATCTGTACGATAAATACTAAAAATAATAAAATTTTGACGCTCGGTACTACTTGCGATGATTTCCCGCATCTGCGGGTTTGCCGAATCTACCATCTTTTCGCAATTTAACTTGATTAATTTTTCTAATAGACTTGGGGTTTTCTTACAGACATTGTTTTTTAAGTATCCTGTCAATTGTAGCACAGCATACTGTTCATATTCAGGCTTACTAGGATTCGTCTTCGCCATTGCCACCCCCAAGACCGCTAGTCCCACTACTCCCACATATGCCATAATGGATAATAATTTCATTTTCCTCGACTGTTATTCGCTGTAGTCCTTAGACTCTAGATTAACTAAGTCCGTTCCAGCAAACAAAGCTCTTGATCAATTCACAAGAGTTGTGTTATCATAGGAAATACAATGGCGAGCGTAGCCAAGTGGTTAAGGCAGTGGATTGTGATTCCACCACTCGGGGGTTCAAGTCCCCTCGTTCGCCCTCATAATTTGGTTAGCAGATCCCACTGGTCTTTAACTGTAGGTTCACCTTCAGGAGATGGTTGGGCGTTTGTAGTTCGCATTCATGTCTGTGAACATAGCCCGTAAGCCCAGAGTAGGATGGGATTACAAGCTATGTTCACACTCTTGATCGAAACACACTGGCTTCGCTCAAATTAAAAATTAAAAATTAAAAATTAAAAATTAATACCCCATGTCTAAAGCTTCGGTCTTGAATCAACGATGCTGCGCTTTTTTTGTTTTCCATGTTTAAAAACACTTGCTCTGTATCCCAATACTTCTCGGATAAGGCAAACCTAACCCCCCTAACCCCCCTTCCCTACAAGGGAATGGGGGAAAAATTCATACCGACTCTTGCAGGAGAGGGGATGTTCGCTCTTGTTAACCGAGAAGTATTGCTCTGTATCCTTAATTAAATAATTCAAAAAAATTTGCGCTCAATTTTGAATGAGCGAATGAGCGAATTTTGAATTCAAAAAATGGTCAAAAAGCCTGCTGATATTGTCAGTAGCAGGAGTGATTACAATAGACAAAGCAACGAAGCTGTTGGCTAATTACTTCGTTATTAATGGTGGGAGTATTATGTCGTTTGACATGGTCAGGATTACGATTTTTTCTTTTAGACATCGTGGTGAACCAAACTTGTCATCACGATGTCTGACATCTTTGTGCGACCCAACAATAACCGCTGCTGCCTTGGTATATCTAATCTCTGGCGGTATCCAGTGAAAGGCATTGGCAGATAGAACGGCATTGAACTGTTTTGCTTCTAGTTCCCACTCCTCAAATGAAGTATTGCAAATTGTAACTTTTGGATATTGATCGCAGTTGTGTTGTGCCAAATGACAAAAATCCTGGTTTGGCTCAATACACGTCATTGAAAAACCAAATTGAGCAAAATTCACCGTCGCATTTCCTGGACCACAACCAACCTCAAGAATCGATGCATTTGAGGAAAGTTGGGCTAAAGCGACAGACCGATCAATTAGTTTCTTTGGATAGTGCGCTCTTGCGTTGTAATAAACATCAGCAACGGGAGAATACCAAGTCCTTCGCTGTTCCAAATCTATAGAAGCTCTGGCATTTATTTCTTGCCTAAAGTCTTGCATAAGCTAGGGCGTGTCAGCGATGAAGTCCAATTTCATTTTAGAACCAGGAAGGGATCTGTCAAAATTTTTATTGATTATGATTTTTCTTCAGGTAATTTTGAGTATTTTAACTCATTGACAAAAGGCATTTTATCTTAAGTTCTCACGAATACCCTTGTAGACTCTCAACGCCTTGTTAAAGGTTATACAATAAGGTTCATCTAAATGATAGACAAGCTTTGTAGTTAATCAGGCTTCTAATATTTCCCGATTTCTGAAAACCAAATTTTCTTCACCTATAAAGCGGGAATTGGAAATGCGAAGACCTAGCTTTTTATCAAGAAAGGTAAGCGGGGGTCGGCAATATCACCGGAAAAAATTTAATTAACATAACGTAATATACCGCTTAATAATTCTGCAGTGTATTACGTTATTTTCAGTGTAGCTTGGTTCTTGACTCTGCTCGGAATCAACTATATATCTATGCATAGAAGCTTCCCTTAGACTTGGGGATCGCATCTACTTTTAAGAGTGCAAGTCTGAGGAAATCTTGAAAGAGGACAACAGTAAAAACTCATTATTCGGAGAACAAAAATTTACGCAATTCATGATAGTTCAAGGCACTCAGCGATACAATATGCGTAAAAATGTAATGGTGTTGATGGGGATCAGTAATCGGTAAGAAGAAAAGAAGGTAAAAAAATATTTTTTGCCTGACTGACTTCTGACTTTTACCGGTTACCCATTGCCATGGTCAATCCGAAACCTATAATTGAGTCGAGAGTAGTTATGTCTGAACTGTTTCAAGCCGTCCTGGAAAGTGATGAAAAAAGCGATTTGCGTTCCTTGATTAGTGAGTTGCGCCAGCAAGAAAAACGGTACTTGCTGCGGAACGACATCCTGAATCTGTATAGTGAATATTGCTCTAAATACCAAAAGCCTGAGGAGTTTTCCACTTCCTCACACCTCAGCAAGCTCATTTACTACACCCAGGAAATTATTATAGAGGAATCAAACCTCTGTTTCATTATCCGCCCCAAGATTGCCAGTCAATTCGTTTATCTGCTAACAGCAGACTTGAGTGTTGAACCGATGACGGTACAACAACTGTTAGATCTGCGCGATCGCTTTGTGAACCGATTCCATCCCCAAGAAGGCGACCTTCTAGAACTGGATTTTGGTCCATTTTATGACTACTCCCCAGTGATTCGCGATCCGAAAAATATTGGCAAAGGGGTGCAGTATCTCAACCGCTATCTCTCCAGTAAGCTGTTTCAAGACGCCCAGCAATGGCAAGAAAGCTTATTTAGTTTTTTGCGCTTACACCAATATAACGGTATCCAGCTCTTAATTAACGATCGCATTCATTCACAGCAGGAACTTTCCGATCAAGTCAAGAAAGCGATAGCGATGTTACGCGATCGCCCAAACGAACAACCCTACGAAGAATTCCGGTTTGCTTTGCAAGCGATGGGCTTTGAACCGGGTTGGGGTAACACCGCCGACAGAGTCGGAGAAACCCTGAGTATTCTTGATGAATTGATTGACTCTCCCGATCCCCAAACACTAGAAGCCTTCATCTCTCGCATCCCGATGATTTTCAGGATAGTCCTAGTGTCTCCCCACGGTTGGTTTGGACAAGAGGGAGTTTTGGGACGTCCCGATACTGGTGGTCAGGTAGTCTACGTCCTCGACCAAGCAAAGACTCTGGAACAGCAGCTGCAAGAAGATGCCACATTGGCTGGTTTAACTCAGCTAAATGTTCAGCCCAAAGTAATTATACTCACCCGCCTGATTCCCAACAGTGATGGCACCCTTTGTAACCAACGTCTAGAAAAAGTCCACGGTACAGAAAATGCCTGGATTTTGCGAGTTCCTTTGCGGGAATTCAATCCCAACATGACGCAAAACTGGATTTCGCGGTTTGAATTTTGGCCTTATCTAGAAACCTACGCTATTGATGCAGAAAAAGAACTGCTGGCAGAATTTCAAGGCAGACCAGATCTGATTGTTGGTAACTATTCTGATGGTAATTTGGTAGCGTTTTTACTGTCACGCCGTCTGAAAGTAACTCAATGCAACGTTGCCCATGCTTTGGAAAAGTCCAAATACTTGTTCAGTAACCTTTACTGGAATGATTTAGATGAGAAATATCATTTTTCGTTACAGTTCACTGCTGATTTGTTGGCAATGAATGCTGCTCATTTCGTAATCAGCAGCACCTACCAAGAAATTGTGGGAACTCCCGATAGTGTCGGACAGTACGAGTCTTACAAGTGCTTCACCATGCCGGATTTGTACCATGTGGTGAATGGAATTGAGTTATTTAGTCCCAAGTTCAATGTGGTTCCACCAGGGGTGAATGAGAATTACTATTTCTCCTACTCGCGTACTGAAGATCGAGTTGAGAGCGATCGCAACAGAATTGAAGAAATGCTCTTTACTCTGGAAGATTCTACCCAAATTTTCGGCACACTCGACGACAAGAGCAAGCGTCCTATCTTCTCAATGGCGCGACTTGACCGCATTAAGAACCTAACTGGTTTAGTCGAGTGTTTTGGTCAGAGTGAAGAATTGCAGAAGCATTGCAACTTAATTTTGGTGGCAGGTAAGTTGCGCGTAGAGGAATCAGGTGACAATGAAGAACGCGACGAAATTGTCAAACTCTACAGCATTATTGAGCAATACAATCTCATCGGGAAGATTCGCTGGTTGGGTGTGCGCTTGTCTAAAAGTGACTCTGGTGAAATTTACCGAGTCATTGCTGACCACAAAGGAATCTTTGTACAACCTGCTTTGTTTGAAGCTTTTGGTTTGACGGTTTTGGAGTCAATGATTTCAGGAATACCGACTTTTGCCACGCAATTTGGTGGTCCTTTAGAAATTATTCAGAACAGGGTAAATGGCTTTTACATTAACCCGACCAATTTAGAAGATACAGCCGAAAAAATTCTAGAGTTTGTCACCAAGTGTGAGCAAAATCCTGAATATTGGGATGAAGTTTCTAAACAAGGTATTGAGAGGGTTCTCAGCACCTATACATGGAAAATCCACACTACCAAGTTGCTATCGTTAGCGCGGATTTATGGCTTCTGGAACTTTACCTCACAAGAGAAACGGGAGGATTTATTGCGCTACATTGAGGCTTTGTTTTATTTAATTTACAAGCCTAGGGCGCAACAACTATTAGAGCAACATAAGTATCGGTAGGGAGTTAGTTGATAGTTGATAGTTGATAGTTGATAGTTGATAGTTGATAGTTGATAGTTGATAGTTGATAGTTGATAGTTGATAGTTGATAGTTGATAGTTAGTTGTTGTTAGTTGATAGTTGATAGTTGATAGTTGATAGTTGATAGTTGTTTAGAGTTGGGAGTTTGGAGTCTGGAGTCTGGAGTCTGGAATAAAAGTTTATAACTCCTAACAACCAACAACCAACAACTACCAACTAACCACTAACCACTAACAACTAACAACTAACCACTAACCACTAACCACTAACAACTAACAACTAACAACTAACCACTAACTATTTTGCCAACTGATCCCAAGTTCTTTGACCAACTATCCCATCTATCGCTAAATTCCGTCGATATTGAAAGGAGCTGACAGCAATCTCTGTCAGCCCACCAAAAACTCCATCAACTTCAACAGTATAACCATTAAACAATAACAGCGTTTGCAAGACTCTGACGGAAGTACCTGAGTCACCAAATTCTAGAATTGGCAATGGGCTAGTAAGCTCTGGGAATTTTGTAACGCCTTGTTCGTCTATTACTTGTAGTTGCTTGGCAATCTTAATAGCAGATCTTTGCTGAGGGCGAAAACTCTCTGTAGCGGTGTTTCCCTGTGCTTGGCTTAGACTCAAGAGCGGTAAAGAGCTTATCTGTCGCTCACTTGGGACAGTTTTTCCCCTTACCGCTGTCAAAGGCAAACTCTCAGTAGATACTTGGTGGAATTTTTTAGCATCTACTTTAGAGAAAATCTTATTAAGGGTATTTCGACTAATATCCTTAACGTCCGATTGGACGCCAATATTCAGATCTCTGGTAGATGCTGACGGATCAGCGACGATCGTTCCACTGAGTTGGATGAATTCAGGTGGTGTAATTTGAGCAGTTGGAACTAACTGAGATAACTGACCCCTTATTGAGTTTTCTACGCCATTGTATAAATCTACCAATGGCTGATCCGGTAAAATTGGCGGCGATGGTTGTCCTGTCGTTAAGACGCCACTCATCAGCAGGGCAATATCAGTCATTGTATTTCATTTTACTAACACCCATATTTCCTTTGACAAACAAAATTGCTCCTATTCCGGAATATTGCGTACTTACAGCTAAAAAAATGTAATAATTTGCTAAAAAAAACTAGCACAACAGTATTTACCCTACCATTGAGGTTACCAACAGAGCACAGCTTGTCGTCACCTTTAATATCAAGCTAGTATCAATGTAAAGAGGCACTCACTACATAGAGATCATTTTTCTTTGTCGTAGTACCCTTTGTCCTTACTTTGTTATTCGACGATCGTCAGACTTTGGGCAATTGTAATCTCTAAGCAAGCTGTGGAATTGTAAAACCTATTACTCTTAAGAAACATCGGAGTGCAATTGCGATCCAGCAAGGCTTTCATAAAATTCAGAATGCAAGTGTTTCTTAAGGATGTTGCGCCGTTGGCGTAGACGCGATCGTTAAATTCTCATGACATCTCTTAATTACAAACGTACCACTTGAAAATTACCTATCTTGTAGGTTGTGTTAGGACGCAGCAGTACGGCACCATGATTGAACTTGGTGCGTGAATAAGAGCGCTAACACACCCTACAAACGAATGGCAAATTAATGGCGGGAAAGGAATAAGTGCATAAGTTCATTTCGCTTACACGGACTAACGATGTAGAAGGAAGGCAAACAAGCTTAACCTTATATTTAACAAAACTCTATATCTCTTATTTGCAGAAAGACTTTCTGCTACATCTATGGACTATATCCTTTTCATTCACGGCGTTAATACTCGTGAACAACGCCCAACACCTGCTTACGCTGACGACCTGATCGGTCGTATTCATCACCACATTAAACCCTCCCAAATTATCAAGACAGTTCCCCTCTACTGGGGAGACGTAAATTTAGATGCAGAAAATCAACTTTTAGCAACACTCAAAGCTTCACCGCTTTGGAACCAAATGTGGTTCAGAGAATTTCGTGAAAAGCAGCTTTTACAGTTTGCTGGGGATGCTGCACTTTACATCAGCCGCTATATTGGTGCCAAGGTGGTCACAAAGCTGAAGCAGCAGGCTCTAGAGGGGTTAAAAGAGGGATTGACAGATCGTAAGCCACATGATGACCGTCTTCACTTAGTTACACACAGTTGGGGAACTGTTATTCTTTTTGACTTGCTGTTTGCAAGTCGATGGAATTCCAAGGACGTGCCAGGTCATGATGATGTTATGGCTATTCGTGATGCCATATACGGAATATCTGGAGCAGATCCTAATCCGCTGAAAGGCATCCAGCTTGCCAGTATTAACACTATGGGATCGCCGATCGCTATTTTCAGCCTGACTGACGTAAATCCAGGTAAAGATGACACTGAAAGCACCCCGTCCACGTCTAGTAGTCACGATATCACACCCAAGCTACAGCAGCTACTGGAGAATCTTCAGCAACTGCGAAAAGGAGAAAAGCTGCAATGGAGGAATTTCATTCATCCTGGCGATCCTATAGCTTACCCATTGAACGAACTGATGAGCAGTCTGGTGGACGGCGACAAAAAATACTTAGATATTCAAGATATCATCACTCATCAGCCAGGATTAACTAACTTACTGACGAAGCAAATAAGTCAAACGGTGTTAGCACTGCTGCATGGAGGTGATGCTCATGGCAGCTATTGGCACAGTGAAGAGGTGGCTCAACAAATTGCTGAGATTATATCAGCTTCGCCAGTGAGTCGTGCCGTGTAAGATTGCTAAAGTGAATTGCTTCATATCTTGTACCACCGCCAAGTTGCGAAAATCAGAGCAACAAAAAGCTTATGCTTTAGTAGGGTGGGCACTGCCCACCAGCCCTGAGGAGGAGAAGGTGCGTTCCGGTCAGTTGCTCCACAACGGCGATCGCCCTCCAAGTAGATGCAGGACTTACGCAAAAATTGCCAAAAAGCTTAATTTATCGAACCGCCAAGACGCTCTTGTTCGCCAAGAATTCGTAGAGTGTGCGTAAGTCCTAAGATGGACAAAAATATTTACAGTCATTGCGAGCGAAGCACTGAAGCAATCCCAAGCCCGTTCCGGTCAGCGAAAGATCCCAACCACTTTTTCAAGCTAGTGCTTCAAGTTTATCTTTGAAGTACCAGTAGAGGTTTGCAACAGTGAAATCTGGTATTTCTTGCCAGTTGGCGGGGGCTAAAGCTTTATATCCAGATGCTGTTGCTTGCTCACTAATTAGGATTCATAAGGCTCGACGTAAATCAGGATTGAACTTAAATTTCAGCTGATCTCGAGGGATACTAAATGAGATTTTTGCTTGGATTCTCATAAAGCAATAGTTCTGGGGGAACTGAATCAACATTTTTGTTGGCGATCGCATCTACGCTGACAGTGACCGCCCTTCGGGAAGTCAAAAGTCAAAAGTCAAAAGTCAAAAGTACAAAAAAGGTACAAGCCCCTAAATTTATTTATGGAAAATGAAAAATATGTATTTCGAGAGGAGTGCAATCAAGTTATACTACGTCCTTATTACAAGCCCAGACCACCACGCATAGCGAATGGCGCTTCGCGATTTATTTATGGGGTTCTTACTTTTGACTTTTGACTTTTGACTTTTGACTCTTGAGAAGCGACTTGACTTCTTCCTCTCGAAAATCGGCACTTTGCAGCAGTTTTAGTTCTGATGGAGAAAGCGATCGCTGCCAATTGACATCATTTTGCCACGATTCTAGTACGGCTAAATCATGCTCGTAAATCCGCGCCATCTCAGGGAAGAGAAAATCTAGCTCATCATCAGTTTGACACAGATCAATTAAAGAGAGCATCTCTTGACGGACTTTATTTTGGAGATGCGAGAGGCGCTCGGTGACGACTTCATATACACCCTGCAGTTGATACGTCAGAGTAATTGTCTGGTCCATTGCCCAAGCACACTCCAGTCTCCGCAGTCTTCCCGCAGCACAGGTATCTTTATATATTTCAGGATTATTATAATCTGCTAGAGCCTTTCGTAACATTCCTTCTACACCAGCAAGAGCTGCATTCCTGGCAGTTGCATCTGGTAACCTCAATGCACTTCTAAGCCAGTCAACTGCGTGAATAAATTGCCCATAAGCCTGTGCTAGAATCGTGCGATGATGCTTAAACTCAATATCCTGAGCAACTTGGTCAATGCGTTGGAGGATTTCTGTTCCTTGGTCTTTCAAGGCTTTTTTCATGTAAATAAAGCCGTCTTTGACTTCCAGTCGCAGTTGCTTCACGTCTTCCCTCAGTTTTAAGGTCTGGTGCAGATTCACTGCTGATAAAGCGACACCTGCTATAGTTCCAACACCAATCACAGATGTAGTTGCTTGTAGAACTCCCACACTGTTTTGGAGAGTATCAAGCATTTTATAGGTTTTTTGAAACCCTTTGTGGGTTTGAAACATCTGCACACCACCCATTACTAGCTGTGCAGGAGCAAATAGCGGATTGATAGAGAAGCCATTGCTTGCAAGACCAACTGCGTTAGCCACAAAATGACCAGTTGCCTTGTCTCTCGCTATACCCAGTAATTTTCCTGTAGCTGTATCGCGAACAACTTCATACATCCCAGAGTTAATCCCCGCCAGAATTGCAGGCGCAAACTGAAACAGCATATATTTGCGAATTTAAATATAATTTTTTACAGCATAGCTTGTCATACTGGCAAAGATAACCGTGCTTCTACGTAGTTACTTTCGGTTGAATCTGGGCATACTAAATGACAAGAAAGAATATTAGCTGACCCTCGCGCTCGGCAGTTTAACTTTTGTCATAAATTACTGGAGGACAAGCATGAATTACTACCTCAACACCTTTGAGAATATTACCCAATCCGTTGAGCGACTGTTGAAGGATGAGCAAAATTCCCTAGAAATTAAGCAATCTGCCACAAGTTTGAGGCAAGCAGTTCAACCGTGTATTCAAGAACTGAAACAATCTGCTACCAGACTCAAGAAGTTAATCTTGGTTTGTTCCGATGAACTGTACCATGCTGAGAATGTTTGGCTGAGCAAGCCAAAGATTGCCGAAGCAGCAAAACATGAAATATGGGAACATCTTGGGGAGATTAGTGGGCGTTCCATTAGAATCAGCCAATTAGGAAGTCAATGCAAAGACAAGGCAGTTGAACAAGTAAAAAGATGTTGGGATATTCAGATTGAATACTTGAAAAATCAATGGTTCATTGACGCAAAAGGTCAGCCCAAAAAAGGAATAGGTTGGAATGATAAAACAGGTTTTATTAATGAAATGAATTATGAAGGTATGAAGCTATATGAAAAATGTAGCAAGATGATTCAAGAAAAATTAAATTTTCTTTATCAAGAAGTTGCAAATATTAATTTAGAATCATTACAGTACTTTAGCAATTTACTAATTCAGCATAAAAAACATAATTTTAGTAATAAAATAGACTTAATAGCTAGTGAATTTAAAACTAAGTTTAGTAATCCCATAGAGCCGTATATTGTAAGATTTCAAACAACTATTATTCCAGACTTAAAAGCTTTGGTAGATAAAGGTTGGGGCGATATATCCTGGGAAGACGTTGTTAAGTTCAAAGACAAAGTTACTTTAAAGATTGAAAATTTTATCACAGCAATTTTTGATGACAGAGTGAAATTATCGACTGAAGCTATTGCAAAAGCGATCGCATTTTACAATGACTTCCTAGAGCAACAAGAACGATATCAGCAAGAGACACCAGAACAACGTGAAGCTGAAAAAGCTTGGATTGAGCAGCAGCGTCAAGAATTAGCGCGGATACAGGGTGGTATTGAAGTTATCTTCAACGCTGGTTGATGTGTATTTGAATAATTGTTGTAGAGAATATATGTTAGCTAGAGTCTGGAGTTCGTCAATTGTGGGTATCGACGCCGTAAAAGTAGGCGTGGAAGTGGATGTGTCTGGAGGTTTACCGGGAATTGTCGTTTTAGGACTTCCGGATGCAGCAGTTCAGGAAGCACGAGAGAGGGTAAAAGCAACTCTCAAGAATGCTGGTTTTGCCTTTCCTGTCAAGAAGATAGTGATTAACCTCACCCCTGCCGATCTACGCAAGGAAGGTGCGTGTTTTGATTTACCTATGAGTGTAGGAATTTTAGCGGCTTCTGAGCAAGTCAGCGCCCAGTTGTTGGGAGATTATCTGTTCTTGGGAGAAGTCTCTCTAGATGGTAGTCTCCGTCCTGTTGCTGGTGTGTTGCCGATCGCAGCTACTGCCCACTCGATGGGAATTGCAGGTTTAGTTGTTCCCTGTGATAATGCCCAAGAAGCTGCTGTGGTGGAAGGATTGGCAGTTTACGCTTTCAAAAATCTGTCTCATGTCACTGATTTTTTAAATAATCCAGGGCGTTACAAACCTGTGCAACCTGTAGAGACGTTGCATCTTCGGTCTTTACAAGATGTAACGTCAAGACAAGCAGATTTGAAGGATGTTAAAGCACAGGCACATGCTCGCCGTGCCCTGGAAATTGCCGCTGCTGGGGGACATAATTTGGTGTTTGTTGGACCGCCTGGTAGTGGTAAAACTATGCTAGCACGACGTTTGCCAGGGATTTTACCGCCATTGTCGTTTCCCGAAGCTTTGGAAGTAACTCGGATTTACTCGGTGGCTGGTTTGTTGAAAAATAGAGGATCATTGGTACGCGATCGCCCTTTCCGCTGTCCCCACCACTCCGCTTCTGGTCCTTCTCTCGTCGGTGGCGGTAGTTTTCCCCGTCCTGGAGAAATTTCTTTAGCACATCGAGGTGTACTTTTTCTCGATGAACTCACGGAATTTAAACGGGATGTTTTGGAATTTTTGCGTCAACCTCTAGAAGATGGATACGTCACTATTTCCCGTGCTAGACAATCGGTGATGTTTCCGGCTCAGTTTACTTTGGTTGCCAGTACCAATCCCTGTCCTTGCGGTTACTATGGCGATACTATTCAACAGTGTACCTGTTCTCCCCGTCAACGCGAACAATATTGGGCAAAGCTTTCTGGTCCTTTGATGGATAGAATCGATTTGCAAGTGGCGGTGAATCGTTTAAAACCAGAGGAGATTACCCAACAACCAACGGGAGAAGCATCTGCACAAGTGCGGGAACGGGTGCAACTTGCAGGCGATCGCGCTGCACATAGATTTAAAGAAGAACCAAGTCTGCGTTGTAATGCATATATGCAGAGCAGTCACCTCCAGAAATGGTGCAAGTTGGATGATAGTAGCCGCAACTTATTAGAAGGCGCAATTAGAAAATTAGGTTTATCTGCAAGGGCAAGCGATCGTATTCTCAAAGTAGCACGTACCATTGCCGATTTATCGGGAGATGACGACCTAAAAACCCACCACGTTGCTGAAGCCATTCAGTATCGCACTATTGATAGAATGCAGTAAATAAAATTGCTATAATATCAAGTCCCATTGATTAGTTATAATATCTGGCGGCAACGCCCAAACCCTATCCCAAGCACGTGTGTAACGGCTGTCCGCTCCGGTTTCCGCGCCCTGACAGCACCATTAAACCGTAGGGGCGCGGTTTCCGCGCCCTGACAGCACCATTAAGCTTAACGCTTAGCTTCTTCATAGGACTTTACTTGAGAGTGTTTCTTCAGAGTTCGATGTTCATCATTTCGCATCCAAAAAACTGCTACGAATAAAGTAGTCAAAATAGGTATTCAGCAATTTAGTATCTACCGGAGGACAGATAATCGAACTTTCTGCCAGCGCAGTCTGCGTTGCTTGACAGCTAATTTCCGGTTCTCTAGCTTGTTGATGCTCTGGAGAATTTTTGAGAAAGAAAGGCAAAAGAGGATATAAAGGATTTGATTGCGAACGAGCTTGGTTACTAAGCTGTGACTGCCAATTTTGATAAGAAATATGCTTAATGGGATAGCCTAAAGAACGAATAAAATCAGTTAGCTCTTTCCAAGAAATAGGTTGAGGATTGTTTAAATGGAAAGATTTACCAAGAGCTTCGCGTTGTCTTGATAAATAGACAATGCTTTTGCTGACATAATCAACAGGAGATAAATCCAATATATCAGTTATACCAGCCATGCTTCCCATTTGAATGCAACCTTTAATCATTCGACAAATAACATCATCTGTATACCAAGCACCTGTTTGACTATGACCGGAAATAAAGGGTGGTCTGTAGATAGAAACGGGAATACCTCGCGAACGCGCAATAGTAGCTAATTTTTCTGCAACCCATTTACTTTGAGAATAGGAAAGTTTCATTCCAGAGCTATGAGCAAGTGGGTCTGATTCGCTAACTGTTTTTCCCAAATAAAAAGATGACTCAAAAACAGCAACGGTAGAAATATGATGTACTGGTTTAACTTTACCAAAACTTGCCAATCGGAAAATTTCTTGCGTTCCCAAAACATTGCTAGGCTTTAAAGCCTCGTAAGGATAAACATAATTTAGCCAAGCTGCACTATGATAAATTACATCAATTTGACTAGCAAGATTTTGAAAATGTTCGGTAGATAAACCTAACTTAAATTTTGATAAATCGCCTATTATAGGAATAATTCTGCTACGAAAAGCATCCTGCCAAATCCCATAAGATTCTAAGTTATTTTGCACTTTGATTTGAGCAGAATCATTATCGGTAGCACGAACTAAGCAATAAATATCAGCTTGAGTTTGTCGCAGAAGTTCTTGCAGTAAAAAAGCTCCTAAAAATCCCGTCGCTCCTGTGAGGAAAATGGCTGTTGGTTCGGTAATAAATGAGTCATAATTATGTTCTGGGTAGATTGCTTGGTCTAAAATCACCTCAGCTTCTAAATCTATGACATCATTAGTCGCAATGCTTTTTGATGTTAATTGTTCAAGCAATATATTTACCAATTGATGAATATTTGACCCTGCCAGCAAAATTTCTATAGGTAAGTTGACACCAATTTCGGTATCAATCCGGTTTTTCAGGTCGATATTGCTCAGAGAATTTAGACCCATTTCATTTAGTGGCTTTTGTAAATTTAGATGTTGGGATTCATCTAACCCTAAAACTTTGACAACTTTTTCTCTAATGTAATTAACCAGAAGTTCTTGGCGTTTTGTTTCGTCAGAGTAAGCTAATTGTTGAAGCAACTGCAAATTTTGGGTCAATTGAGGTTCTGTTGGTTTTTCGGCGATATTTGCTATTTCTCGTTGCACTAAAAGCCGACGCAAAATTTTACCAGAAGCTGATTTGGGGATTTGATCGACAATTTCCAACCGACGAATTCTTTTATGTGGTGCGACAAGTCCTGCTACAAATTCCATAATTTCCCCAGTAGTAGCAACGCTATTGAGGACAACAAAACCCTTGGGAACTTCACCCGTGCTTGGATGGGGACTGGGGATTACAGCAGCATCAGCTATTGCTGGATGGGATAACAATACAGCCTCTAGCTCTGCTGGCGCAATTGGATATCCGTTGTATTTAATTAACTCTTTAATCCGGTCAACTATGTAAAAATAACCATCTTCATCTACATAAGCTATATCACCAGTGTGAAACCAACCATCGGCATCAATTACTTTTGCAGTCGCCTCAGGGTTATTTAAATACCCTTTCATCACTTGCGGACCGCGAATCCATAGCTCCCCTTGCTCGTGGAAACCCAAGGGTTTCTCTGTTTCAATATTTACAATTTGACATTCAGTATTTCTGATGCAGGGACCAACAGAACCGGGTTTGATTTTTTCACGTTCGTCAGGATTGATATGCGTAATTGGGCTGGTTTCTGTCAAACCGTAGGCTTGCTTGACGACACAATTTAAACGCTGTTCGCATTCTAAGGTCAGTTCATTACCCAGTGGAGCAGCTCCACAGGTAATTATCTTTAAGCTAGAAAGGTCGTATTTATCTACTATTGGTTGTTTTGCTAAGGCTAAGACTATCGGAGGTACTAAATGAGCGCGAGTAATTTTATACGAATGCACTAGTCTCAAAAAAGTCTCTAAATCAAATTGCGGCATCACAACTACGGTAGCACCGCAATAAAGGCTATAGTTTAAGAAAATTTGCAGTCCGTAGCTATGAAAGAATGGGAGAACGCCAATAATTGTGTCTGCCGAACTTATCAACTCGCGGTTTGAAAGTTGGTACACGTTGGCTGCTAGATTATAGTGTGTCAGTGTGACACCTTTAGGCAAACCAGTTGTGCCACTAGAATAGGGCAAAGCAACCGCGTCTTCTTTTGGATTAATTTGTACTTTTGGTACTGAGTCAAAATCTTCTAAAAGTACAGAAAATGGGATTGCACCCGCAGCGTTACCAAACACAAATACTGATTCAACTTTTGACTGACTAGCAGCCTCTAATCCGCGTTCTAGCAATTCCGGTACTGTCAGCAAATATTTAGCACCAGCATCATTTAATTGATATGCAAGTTCGCTAGCTGTATAAGATGGATTTGCCGTGCTGCTAACTCCACCTAAACTGGCGATCGCCTGAAAAGCGATTGGATATTCCAGACAGTTAGGACTATAAATAGCAACTACATCCCCCTTAGAAAAACCCCTTGCAGCAAAACCTGCCGCCACCCTGTTAATTGAGTCTGCTAATTCTCTATAAGTTATCGTTCGACCAGTTAGCCCGTCAATCATCGCTGGTTTGTCAGCGAATTCTATCGCTCGTTGCAAGACAATGGACGTTAGGGGCTGTTCAGGGATGGAGATATTCGGTTCTGTACTGCGAAAAATCATCGGGTTTCCTTAGATAGAGAAAAGTTAGCTTTACGAACTGGTGTCCCGCTTGCCTTTAGTGTTGACGCTACGTTGCACTAACGCCTGCACGACACCGTTGCTGCCAAACACATCTTTCACTGCCAGTGTGCAAGCTTCGTTGATTCGGCTTTTCAGCATAAAGGCACACGCAAACAAAGCCCGATATCGTGGGTTGACAAAGCCCTCAGTAAATAGTATAACTTAACCCAAAAGATGACCGTACATAGTGGCTCATGTCACGTTCGCTAATTTTACTAATATTACAGAAAAAGTGAGTTCTGGAGAATTCACTACGCAGTATTGATTCGTATTACGATCATCGTAGAAAAATCTCTTTGTTAGCAAAATGTCCAAGCGTAGTTACGCCATTATAGGAACTGGTGCATTAGGTGGCTTTTATGGTGCCAAACTGCAAAAAGCTGGTTTAGATGTCCACTTTTTACTGAAGAGTGATTATGAATATGTCAGTAAATCTGGTTTGGTTATTGAGTCAAAAGATGGTGATTTCACCCTGACTCAAGTCAACGCCTACAATGAGGTAGAAAAAATGCCACAATGCGATGTGGTAGTGGTAGCACTAAAGACGACACAAAACCATTTATTGCCGCAGATGTTACCGCCTGTCGTCAAGGATGATGGGGTAGTGTTGGTATTGCAAAATGGACTGGCGGTGGAAGAAGAAGTTGCCTTAATTGTTGGCAATGTCAGCATTATTGGTGGGTTGTGTTTTCTCTGTTCCAATAAAGTCGGAGCCGGACATATCCGCCACCTCGACTATGGACAAATTACCCTAGGGGGATATGCGAATGGCTACGATCCTACTGGGATTACAGAGAAGATGCGGCAAATTGCCTCGGACTTGAAGAGTGCTGGGATCTCAATGGAATTAGCTGAAGACTTATTACGAGAGCGATGGAAAAAATTGGTGTGGAATATTCCCTATAATGGACTGTCTGTAATTCTCAACGCTCTTACAGATGAATTAATGTCCAATGTCCACACCCGCCAATTAGTTGAACAGTTGATGTATGAAGTTGCAGCCGGGTCCAAAAGTTGTGGACGCATCATTCCTGATAGCTTCATTCAAACAATGCTCGATTACACCGTCAAGATGAAGCCTTATCGTACCAGCATGAAAATTGACTACGACGAAAGGCGGCCAATGGAAGTAGAAGCAATTTTTGGGAACCCATTACGGAAAGCGCATTTCTCAGGTGTGGATTTACCGCAGATTAGCTGTATATACCAGCAGCTAAAGTTTTTGGATGAGAAAATAAGAGTGGGAGATTATTGGTGACAGGTTAAGGCTATGATGCATTTGTCAATATACCTATAGAATGGAAATTATGTCAAGATTTGTTTGACAAATTGTCGATAGCGTTCTACGTTATCCATTGCAGTATCTCCTCCTGTTTAGAATCGTAAATCATCAACTTGATTTGATAACGCAGTATGGAAAGCACTGATATCGGAGTCTCCAATAAAGCTTTTAATTTCAACAGCAATTTTTTCAGTGTCGCGTTCGGCTGCTATGGCACTTTCAGCCGCCAAACAAGAATGCAATTTCACCGCTTTGATCGCGAAGCGAGTTCGTCTATTCGCAAGTACCCTCAATTAATTAATTACGAATTACGAATTACGAATTATTCGGTCAAGGTAATTCTGACGCTAACAGCCGACCTTCTATTGGTTCATACTCATCTTCGAGTAACCAAAGCTGTGCTTCATCATAACTATTGCTTGAGAACACAATTTTATACCCTTGAGCCGGGTCGTAAATCCTATAATTTCCGTTAATGTTGCTTAGTAGTAGAAGAACATAAGGAGGTGATAGCATAGGGTCTACCCATACTTCTGCAAACTCCCAGTCATTCTTCACTGGGTTTTGTGCGGGGGATGACGTGGTATTGGTCGTCTGCATTGATTTTTATCTCACCATAGTAAAGCGGAATGCGGCTACCATCTGGACTAATTCTATAACCGACTGGTTCATCAAAGAACATTCCATAGCGCTCATATTCCCGAATGATTCCAGTAAATTCTCCATTTTCTATTATGGCTTGGGTAACTCGGTTCATGGTAGCTTCATCTTTAAATACATGAGCGGCAATTCTTCTGTTCAAGAGTCTTTGCATTTGCGGTGTATCTGGAAGGTGTTTGGCAACGTGCCTATAGTCCAAGGTAATTTGACGACTAATTCCGCTCATGAATTAATAGCTTGGGATGGTAATTAGTCAGTCTACTATAACCTGACAACCCTATTGGCTTGTTTAGTCAGTTTGGGCACAAGTTCTGTTCTATATTTAAGACTAAGGTCTTTTCCATTCCTCAATTATCTTCAGGATTTTCTAAACTTAAAATCATTATTAATGAGTTCACAAGTTTAATTTTTATTAAACTGAGCAAGCCTGAATTCTATTTTTCCACAGAAACCGGGTTTCTTTCCTAAAATTCGTCGTTTCAAAATGATGTGCTCAGAAACCCGGTTTCTTTTCCAGTAAAGCGATCGCTCTTTCTATTCTTTCAGCAACGATTCTGTACCATCAATCCAAACTTCGGTGCAGCTGATGTGACTAGAAGCATCCGATGCTAAGAATAACACTAACTGTGCCACCTACTCCGATGTTCCCGATTTACCATCAGTTAATGGAATCTTCCCTTCAGGAAACTCCACAGGTTGTTTAATGTGTTCTAAATCTCGTGTTTGAGTATTTTCGCCAATGCTTGTTTCAATAGCACCAGGACAAATCACGTTAACACGAACGCGGTTTTTAGCAAGTTCCAAAGCTACCATTTTTGTGAAGGCGACTTGGGCTGCTTTTGAGCAAGAATAAGCGGTTGAACCACTGTTGCTGAATATGCGCGTACCGTTAACGGAGGAAGTGATAATTATAGAACCGCCCTGCTTTTTCAGGTAAGGCACAGCATACTTAACTGTTAAGAACGTTCCTTTAACTGTTACACTATGGTCTGTCGTGGGAGCGATGACGCTAATAAGAGGAGTCTTGGATACTGCTTTGGTTACAGCAGTAATAAACTGCGATCGCCAAAATAACATCTTTAAAGATGACAGTGTTAACTACCACCGCACAATTTGAGCGAGTTGCCAAAATAGTCGCCCAACGAGTGGCGCAGCTATTGTGCGCGACAGTTTTTGTGATTGACCAGAATTCCATAGCGATCGCTAGTAGGACTTCACTTGAACCTCATTTGTGGAAAACTAGCGCTTCACTACCTGCGGGTGTCGTTACCTTTTTCTACTACAGCGAGGTGCTCGTGATACGTGTAAAATCTCCCGTAACCCAGTACTACTCGGATAAGCGGAACTGTCAACCGATAAACCTTGTAGAGACGCGAAATTCTCGCTGTGCGCGAATGACGGCTTTCCCGACAGAGGCGACTGGCGTCGCGTCTCTACAGAGGTTGACGGTTGATAATTTATCTTAACCGAGCAGTTTGTCCCGTAACCCGCGTATTGCAATATAACCGTAGGGGCGCGGAAACCGCGCCCTTACAATGCGGTCGATATGCCTTACCGTAGCTGACTGACGATGTACCCGATCCATTGCCGCTCGATCAAGTCTACCTAAAGTTATCCATTGAGTAACATAACGCAAGAAGCGACCCGAGTTGTATATCTTTTGGGAATTTTTGGTAGCAATCAGCTAACAGTAACTACCCCCAAAGAGAAATGCCTATTGCGGATCGAAGATCAGCACACCACTTTCATTTTCTGTCTGATCAGAGATTTCCAGTTGTCCAAGATCATTGACTCGATAGTTTTGTGCTCCTACCAAGGCTGCAAAGTATCGAAATTCTTGAGACGAGATTTCGTCGGGGCAGCCTATGAGGGTGGACACAAAACCACGGGGATTCACTTGGAACACATTGCCACTAGTACATGACGGCGGAAATAACGCTACCATCTCAAACAGCCAAAACCCTTGTATTTCAAGCTTTTAGATTGCTTCGCACAGCGAACAACGCTTCTCTTCGAGACGAGTCGCGCTCCTTCTCCCAATTCCTCGCCGCTGCGCGAACGTCGAAGATCGCGAACGCGATTTTTAATTTTTAATTTTTAATTCCGCTACGCGGTACTTGTACCAGCGAATAAATAACTTCTCCAGTTCAATCCAAACAAACATCAAAGCACTGAAGCCAAAGCAAATCGCCAGTTCTGTTGAACTTAGCCAATGGGTGCCGAAAAAATTGCGCAAAGGTTCGATGTAAATTAGCATCAGTTGCAAAACTGTTGTCACCGTCACTGCTGCTAACAAATAAGGATTAGAAAAGGGGTTTAACTCCAACGATAACCGGATGTGCGATCGCGCTGCCAAAGCATGACCCATTTGCGCCACACATAAACTAGTGAACACCATCGTCTTCCAAGCATCTCGATCGCCCTGATACCCAGCTGCATGAGTATGGTTGTATGCCCACGACATCAAAGCAATGGTAGTAATGGCAAAGATGATGCCAATCCGGATCATGTAAGACCCCAACCCCCTGGCAAAAATACTTTCACGGGGATTGAAGGGAGGTTGATGCATCACATCCGGTTCAGCCGGTTCCACAGCTAAGGCGAGGGCTGGTAAGCCGTCTGTGACTAGGTTCATCCACAGAATTTGCAGCGGCGTCAGGGGAACACCGCCCAAGCCCATAAGCGGCGCAGCGGCGATGGTCAAGACTTCCCCAATATTACTACCCAAGATATATTTGATAAAGCGGCGAATATTAGTATAAACGACTCGACCTTCCTCAATCGCGACCACAATCGTGGCGAAGTTGTCGTCTAGCAATACCATGTCGCTGGCTTCCTTACTCACATCGGTGCCGGTGATCCCCATAGCAATACCAATGTCGGCTTGCTTGAGGGCTGGGGCATCGTTGACGCCATCCCCCGTCATAGCAACCGATTGACCGCGCTTCTGGAGGGCTTGCACAATTCGCAGTTTGTGTTCTGGGGCAACGCGAGCAAAGATGCTAACTTGTTCTACTTGTTGCTCCAGTTCCGCTTGGCTGAGTTGCTGCAAATCCTGACCGGTGAGAACGCGATCGCCTAATTTGGCAATGTCCAATTCCATAGCGATCGCACTTGCCGTCAGTGGGTGATCGCCTGTAATCATCACTGGTCGAATCCCCGCCTGCAGACACTGGTTCACCGCTCTTCGCACCTCCGGTCGTGGGGCATCCAGCATTCCCACCAGCCCTAACCACACCAAATTTCGCTCTGTTGTTTCGTCTGAACTTGACAAAGGAATAGTGTTCAAGGGCTTGTAAGCCATACCCAATACACGCAGACCACGTCCTGCCATTTGGTTATTCTGCTTGAGGATACTAGTTCTCAGCTGTTCCGTGAGAACTTGGGTGTCACTACCCATCTGATACGAAGTGCAACGCTCTAAAATCGCCTCTGGCGAACCCTTCGCGAACATGAGGTATGGGCTTTCCCATTTCCTAGCCTCTGTTTGACAAATCGTACTCATCCGCTTGCGCTCAGAGGAAAAGGGAAACTCTGCCACACGGGGCATCCGACGGCTGAGTGGTTCTTTGTCAACACCTCCCTTACCAGCAAGTACAATCAATGCCCCCTCTGTCGAATCTCCTAAAATCGTCCACTGATTCTGCTCATACTGCAACACCGCGTCATTACACAGCGCACAAGCCATCAGCAGTAGGAGCAGTTCTGGTTCCTGTTCTGGTTGAAGTACTGCTTGTGGCTGCGAATAAGAGCCAATGGAGTCAGGCAAATCTGAAACTTCTGACTCAGTCCTGAATTCCCCGACAGGGGTATAACCCTCACCCGTAACGCTGAAGCTATGACTTGCCGTGTCTACTCGCTGCACAACCATTTTGTTTTGGGTGAGGGTGCCGGTTTTATCTGAGCAGATAGTGGTAACGCTTCCTAGTGTTTCCACAGCTGGCAGTTTGCGAATCAGCGCTTGACGACGCACCATCCTTTGCGTTCCCAACGCCAAGGTAACGGTGATCACAGCAGGCAAGCTTTCTGGCACTACAGCAACAGCAATGCTCAGCGACACTTCCAACAAGTCTTCAACTTGACTTAAACCGAGAGTGAGAATACCGCCCAAAACGACTATGGCAACCAAGATTAAGGAGCCGATCACCAGAACATTGCCTAGCTGGGACAGCCGCTGCTGCAAGGGGGTTGGCTCTGTTTCCACTGCTTGAAGCATCGCGGCAATCCGTCCCAGTTCCGTCTGCATCCCAGTGTCAGTTACAACAACTTTGGCTCGTCCTTGGACGACTTCAGTTCCCTGAAATACCAAATTCAGGCGATCGCCTAGCGACGTCTCGGCGCTCAGCAGTAAGTTTGCCTGCTTATTCACCGCCAGGGCTTCCCCAGTTAAAGTCGATTCCCGGATTTGCAGGTTAGACTCTTCGAGCAAGCGACCGTCTGCTGCAATCTGCACCCCAGCTTCTAAGAGCATTACATCCCCCGGCACTAGTTCCCTGGCTGCTATTTCAACTTGTTTGCCGTTGCGCACAACTCTCACCATTGGAGCAGCTAGACGCTTGAGAGCCGCCAAGGCTTTTTCGGCTCGGCTTTCCTGAACATAGCCCAGCACCCCGTTCAGGATGACAATGGCAGAGATGGCGATCGCATCCTTAGGAAACCGATTGACCCGCAGATCTAGAATTGCAGAGACTACTGCCACCGCGATCAGCATCAACAACATAATATTTGTGAACTGATCCAGCAGGATGACCCAAGGACTGCGACCAGCTATTTCCGCTAGTTCGTTCGGACCCTGTTCTTGCAAGCGCTGTTGTGCTTGTTGGGAGGTTAAGCCAGCAACTGCATCACTATTCAGCAGTGACAGCGTCTGCTCAACTTCCATGCAATGCCATGCTGTCTGTGGCAAAGGAGGGGTGGTGGTGCGTGAACTAGTCGGCATGTTGTTTAGTGACGCGGTCAAAAAAATTGCCCATGTCCAGAATTTACCCCTTAAAAGTCGAAAAATCGGGCAGAAATCGGGCAGAAATCGGGGAGGAAGTTCAGCACCCGCCAACACACTTTACGATTTGCTTTGAAACGGAATTTTGACGGTAAATGTCGTACCAATACCCACCTCGCTCTCCAGAGAAATTTCCCCTCCATGAACATCCAGACACTTTTTAACGACAGTTAGCCCTAGCCCTGTGCCAACGATATCTCCAACATTTGTGCCACGATTGAAAGGCTCAAACAGTGACTGTTGATTTTCTAAGGAAATCCCAATACCTTCGTCTTTAATCTGAAAAATCACTGCTTCTAGTGAAAAAATTAAGATGAAATGAATATTCTTCCCTTTATGTGAATACTTAATTGCATTCCAGAGCAAATTACTGAGAATTGAGTACAGCAACTTTTCATCTAAATTGGCATGGGTACATTGACCTCGACTGAAAAATTTAATTTGATGCTGCGTTTCACTACCTAACTGGATATCTTCTACTAAATTGAGACAAAATGCTTCCAGATCCATAAGTTCTGGTTGGCATTCCAGCTTTCCTGCTTCCGCCCTTTCTATGGTGAGGATATCTGTTAGTAACTTGGTCATTAGCTTAGCTGAAGATTGAATACGTTGTAAATTTTTGAGTTGCTTCGATGTCCATTGCTGAGTATTCTCTGCGAATAATTGAGCCGACCCCAAGATGATACTCAAAGGTGTGCGAAATTCGTGGGAAACCATTGAAAAGAAGCGAAGCTTCAGGTCGCTGAGTTCTTTTGCCTGGGCTAAATGATGCTGAATAGTTTCTGCTTGTTGGCGTTTGACCATTTGTCTGTAAAGCAGGGCATACACTCCAAACAGAATCACAAAGCTCAAAAATGTCCCAAGTAATTCGATCAGCATTCTGTAGCGGATATTGGACTCGGACTGTCCCACCGACATCTCTAACAATTTTTCCTCATCGCTTTGCATTTGGGCGATGACGATCCGGAGTTGATCCCGGTTTCTCTTGCTTTGGGCAATTAGTTCGGCGCGATCTGATATTGCAGATTTGCTGGATTGGTACAAGTCGATAGACTGTTTAAACAGAACTCGTCTTTGTGAGAGTAAGGATTCCAGAGTCACAAGTCGTCGTTGTTGGCTTTGATTCCCAGCTGTCAGTTGCCGCAGCCTTTTGATTTTGGGGTCAATACTTTGAATTGCGATGTTGTAACGTTTTAACTCTGACTCATCCCTGAATAGAGTATACCCTCGCTGGTTGGATTCAGTATCTGTCAAAATAACAAAGACACCTGTGAGGTTTTTGAGAACTTCATGGGTGTGCTTCACTCGATCGGCACTCTGAATTAATTTAATTGCGTTTTGGTAAGAGATGATGCTGTCAATGCCTATCAGCAGCAATGCCAGACCAAACCCGACCGCATTCCATTTTCCCACGAGAGACCACATCATGGAAGACTGAGTTTCAGATTTGACTTGAGTCGGGGGTGCGGGTGCAGATTTTTGATTTCGCCAATTAGCCAACTTCCGGAAAGTTACCATAGCCAACTGTAGCATGCTTCGCTTCCTCCCGATTTCTCCCCGATTTCTCCCCGATTTTTCAACTTCTTTTACGTAATCTCAAAGCATGGACAATCTAAAGTTTCTCTATTCAAATTATGTTCCAACTCTAAACACTTGGTCCTAGCCATGCGCATCTTAATTGTTGAGGACGATGTCCAGTTAGCGGAAATGCTGACAGAAGCCCTGACAAACCGTCAGTATGTAGTGGATGTTGTGAGGGACGGGCAAGCAGCGTCGGATTGGGTCGAGTCCCTGGAGTATGACTTGATTGTGCTGGATGTGACGCTGCCCAAGGTAGACGGCGTGACTTTTTGTCAGCGCTTGCGCTACCGCAATTGTACCCTTCCCGTCCTAATGTTAACAGCCCGCGACACCGTTGCTGACAAGATTGTGGGCTTGGATGCAGGGGCAGACGACTATGTGGTGAAGCCGTTCGACCTGCAAGAGTTGATGGCCCGGATTCGGGCGTTGTTACGTCGGGGGAGTGCTGCAGCGACATCGACGCTATCTTGGGGCAGTTTATGCCTGAATCCGAGTACTTATGAAGTTACCTACGAAGAACACCTCTTGCACTTGACTCCTAAGGAATACGCCCTCTTGGATCTGCTGGTTTCTAATGGTCGTCGGGTGTTGAGCCGCGCTGGTATGATTGAGCGGATTTGGTCGCTGTCAGATGCACCCACTGAGGAAACTGTCAAGTCCCACATCAAAAGCTTGCGGATGAAGCTTAAGGCCGTTGGCGCGCCTGAAGATTTCATCGAGACGGTTCACGGACTAGGCTACCGCCTGAAGAAATTGACTTAATCGCGGGCATGTTGGTATGATTAACTCACCCCGAAACCGTCAAGGGCTAGGACTGGTGGAAGTTTGAGATACTTTGCCAGATGAGCCAAACATTCAGTACCGCAATCATCAGCGCGATGCCCCAAGAGAGTAGTTTCAACCACAACGGATTGACGAACTCACCCATCAACTGGCGATCGCTAGTAAACATGACTAACGGGAACACCGCAAACGACAGTTGGAAGCTCAAAAGCACCTGGCTGAAAATGAGCAATTTGGTGGTGCCGCCCTCGCCGAATAAGACAATACAGATGAGAGTCGGGATAATCGCCGCTAGCCTACCGATCACACGGCGTAACCAGGGGGCGACGCGCAGATTTAAAAAGCCTTCCATAACGATTTGCCCAGCTAAAGTTGCCGTCAGAGTCGAACTCTGACCGGAAGCAAGTAAAGCTAAGGCAAAGAGCAAACTAGCAACCTTCACACCTAAGATCGGGGACAGCAATTTGTAAGCATCTTGAATTTCTGCTACCCCCTGATGTCCAGAAAAATGAAAGGTGGCGGCGGCGACAACCAAGATGGCGGCGTTCACAAACAGCGCCAAAGATAAAGCAATTGTTGAATCGAGGGTACCAAAGTTGATGGCTTCCCGTTTCTTTTCTGGAGTACGTTGCCAAGCCCGTGTTTGCACAAGCGCTGAGTGTAAATACAAGTTATGGGGCATAACAGTGGCTCCCAAAATGCCCAAAGCAACATATAACATTTCCTGATTTTGGAGAATTACTGGTTGAGGCACAAAACCAACTATGACGCTGGCGAAATCAGGACGCGAAAAGATCACTTCTGCCAAATAACACAGTCCGATGGTGGATACCAGGGTGATGGTCAAAGCTTCGATATACCGAAAGCCATAGCGCTGCAGCATAAGTAAAAGTACTACATCCAGGCTGGTGAGGCATACGCCTATAATCAGGGGGATGTGAAATAATAACTGTAGAGCGATCGCGCCGCCGATTACCTCCGCTACGTCAGTGGCTACAATGCCAATCTCAGCAAGTATCCACAGGCAGATGTTTACTCTCCGGCTGAATCTGTTTCGACAAGATTTAGCCAAGTCTCGTTCAGTCGCGACTCCCAGACGTACACACAGTGTTTGCAGCAAAATGGCAATGAAGTTGGAAACCAGAATTACACTCAAAAGCGTGTAACCAAACTGAGCTCCACCCGCAATATCTGTAGCCCAGTTCCCAGGGTCCATGTAACCTACAGAAACCAAATACCCTGGTCCGACGAAAGCCAGTAGCTTACGCCAAAAGCTTTTCCCTTCGGGAATGGCAATGCTGCGGTGAATTTCTCTTAGACTGGGCTGTGTTTCTGTGTTCTCAACCATGGGCATCGCTTTAAGAGATAGATATTTTCATGTTTCTCTCATAATTCTGCCTCTCATGCTAATCCAACTTCTACCTCTTTTGTCGTAACTTCTGGATGTTTACTTATTCTTGAACTCCAAAATATCAGGTTGCCATCATCAGGGCTGGCACCGCCTTTAACTCCATTCTCAATCAGGGTAGGGTGGGCACTGCCCACCAACGCAAAAATAGCCCCGGTCGGTAAATGGTGGGCGATGCCCACCCTACAAAAATAGCGTTATTGCAAGGAGTGCAAGATGTGATTGGCGGACGATTGGTTTTTCCCTACGATCAAGATTGTCAACCGAACGCTCCTCCCAGCTTCCGTTTAACCAGCTTTCATCAAAGAGCGCTAACTTGGTTACTACAGCAGGATTCTGGCGGATATTGTTGAAAAATTTTTATAGTCCTGATGAATTTTGTGTTAAATAAATTTAAGGAAATTCTATCTTCCTTTATAAGTACGTATGCAAAAATATTTATGTCATTGCGAACGAAGTGAAGCAATCCCAAACCCATGCGATTGCTTCATTCCGCTTCGCTCCATTCGCAATGACACTGTATATTTAATTTTGCATGACTACTTGTAGCAGTCCGCGCCGTAAATGTGAAATTATCATAAAGGCTGCTAATCGTTAATAGCTATTGGCAATTAGCAATTAGCAATTAGCAATTAGCAATTAGCAACCATTTTTTTCACGAATCATTTATGATTGCTATATTTAGTTAAACATTAACCTAGAGGGTATTCCATGAATTTTGATTTCCGAGAACTGCTTGACCTTAACAAGTTACGAGATCTGATTAACTTATATGGCTACTGGCCTGTATGGGCAATAGTCTTTGCTGAATCCGGATTGCTAATAGGGTTTTTTCTGCCAGGAGATAGTTTACTGTTCACCGCTGGATTTGTAGCATCTCTTCCTCAATCATCGCTTAACGTTTGGGTTTTGATTTTTGGTGCTTTTGTTTGTGCAGTCCTTGGTGATAACGTTGGCTATGCTACTGGTTACAGATTCGGTCGCCGATTATTTCAAAAAGAAGATTCATGGTTATTTAAGAAGAAAAATTTGGAAAAAACCCAAGATTTTTATCAAACACATGGAAATAAAACGCTTGTGCTAGCTCGGTTTACGCCGATTATTCGCACTTTTGCGCCGATTGTGGCTGGCATAGCTGCCATGCGATATCAAACATTTATGTTTTACAATTTAATTGGTGGCTTGCTTTGGACTTTCGGGATCACCCTATTAGGATTTTTCTTAGGAAAATCTCTTCCACCTGAACAAATAGATAAGTATTTATTACCGATTATTGGGTTAATCATAGTTGTTTCTTTACTTCCAACAATCATTCATATAATTAAAGAAAATAAGGAAAGTAGACGTTGAAATCACTCGTAACAAACACAACACAGGAGTAATCCAAATGACTATCTTCAACAAAAACATTTTCGCATTGGCAAAAGAGAATAACTTTTTCCGGCAAGAAATACTGACGAACAAACACAGCCAAATTGTGTTGATGAGCGTTGAGCCGGGTGACGACATTGGTGAAGAGACGCACGATGTTGACCAAGTTTTGGTATTCGTTGCAGGTCAAGGCGAAGCCTTGTTGAACGGCGATCGCAGCACAGTTGAAGCCAACACAATGGTCGTTGTGCCGGCAGGTACACTGCACAACTTCATCAACACTGGCACGACGGCACTCAAGCTTTACACCGTTTATGCGCCGCCGGAGGAAGATCCGGGAACCCTGCACCGAACAAAAGCGGAAGCAGTTGCTGCCGAAGGGGTTTAGTCCCGCGATCGCGCTTGTGATTTATGTAAAGTTGAATGTTCAGAAACAGCGTCAAAGCTGATAGCGTCAAACAAAGAAGAATATTTTTGTGGACGTTTCAGCTTGAAAACGCGCTCTAATTACTCGCAACTTCTACCGTACATCCGACCCCAATGGCAAACCATTGTCAAGGGGTTGGTTGGCATTTTGGGATATGTGCTGGCGACATTAACGCTGATCAACTTTACAGGTAAATTGGCGATTCCCTTTGGACGGGGTGATGTAGTCGCGATCGCCCAACTCGCCGGAATCTTAGCAGGAGTGTTTCTTGTTAGAGGCTTTTTTCAGTCTGTGCAAGATATATACATGGCTTCCGCCGCTCTCAGAGTAGCTTTTAATCTCCGTAAGCAGGTCTACGCCCACCTCCAAAGGCTCAATCTCAGCTATTTTGAAACAGCAAAAGCAGGTGATTTATCTTACCGCCTCACAGAAGATATCGACCGTGTTGGCGAAGTGGTGCATAAACTCTTTCACGACTTTATCCCCTGCGTTTTGCAGTTGCTGGCAATTCCTATTTACATGATTTGCCTGAATTGGCAACTCACACTAGCCACGGTCATCGTTGCACCGTTGATGGGTATTTTAATTGGCTGGTTTGGTGAACGGTTACGCCAGTTCTCTCGTCACAGTCAAAATCGTGTCTCGGATTTGTCAGCAATACTCACGGAAGTTTTTAGTGGTATCCGTTTGGTACAAGCATTTGCAGCAGAAAATTACGAAATTGCCCGGTTTAGCCGTGAGGCAGAACGTACATTGAGGGCAAAATACTCAGCTGAACGACTCAAAGCAATTCAGATTCCCATTATCGGATTTTTGGAAGCGGTGGGTGCTTTATCGCTGCTATTCGTTGGTGCATGGCAAATTTCCCAACGCAACTTGACGGTGGTAGAGTTTTTCAGCTACCTTGCGGCTGCAGGGTTGTTGATTGATCCCGTCGGTCACGTTAGTAACAACTACAACGAGTTTAAACAGGGTGAGGCTTCTGTTGACCGCATTTTTGAATTGTTGGCAATTAAACCAACGGTAGTAGAAAAAGCTGACGCGATCGCCCTACCGCCAGTTTATGGCAAAGTAGAATATCGCCATGTGTCCTTTGCTTACAAACTCGGAGAACCAGTATTAAAAGATATTAGTTTATTGGCGTTGCCAGGAGAAGCGATCGCCCTTGTCGGTGCTTCTGGTGCTGGCAAAACCACTTTTGTGAATCTACTTCCGCGCTTTTACGACCCCGAAGCTGGTAAAATCTTTATTGACGGTGTGGATATTCAGGATGTAACGCTTCACAGTTTGCGACGACAAATTGGCATTGTTCCTCAAGAAACCACGATGTTTTCCGGAACGATTGCTCAAAATATCGCTTTTGGACAAGACTCTTTTGATATGGAAGCTGTCCAAAAAGCCGCGAAAATTGCTAACGCCGATCAGTTTATTACGAAACTGCCCGATGGTTATTTTACTTGGGTAGGTGAACGCGGGGTGAATTTATCTGGTGGACAGCGACAAAGAATAGCGATCGCTCGTGCTGTTCTCCTCGACCCCAAAATTTTAATTCTTGATGAAGCGACATCAGCACTAGATTCAGAGTCGGAAGCACTGGTACAGGAAGCGCTGGAAAGGCTGATGCAGAACAGAACGGTGCAGAACAGTTAGGCGTTGCGACGGTTTTGGAAAAGGGTTTATTATTGCTCATCGTCTTAGTACAGTTAGGCGTTGCGATCGCATTTTCCATCTAGTTTTCATTAATCACTCGAAAAGGAAAACCAGCTCAAATTGTGGAATCGGGAACTCATCAACAATTGCTAGCACTTGAGCGTCGTTATGCAATGTCTGGGTTTTACGCCCAGCAGTTTAGCAATTACATAAATATTTTTGCATAAGTACTTATTATTTTGTTGGGGGTCAAACAGGCAAGATGCCTGCCTCCAAAGAGGGATTTGGTTAATTTTTTATTTGGAATTCTACCTGCCTACAGACCAATGAATAGACTATTTCTCAAAGGAGATTTTAAACATTGGACAAGGGTTTTCGTAAATCGTACCAATACGCAGCCTGCCGTTTCTGGAATGCTTTAATTTATCATATGGCTTGGGTACTTTACGTTTGAGCTAGTATACTGATAACAACCGTTTTGTGGGAGCGATGCCCAGAGACTGGCAAGCTGCTCCACGTTTTTTTATTTTTCATAAATAAATTTAGTTGCTCTGCCCCTTAATTAATTAATTAATTACTACGCATAATATTTATATTCATCATTCAATATAAGCGTTTGGCGCAATCTAAAAGAAAACTCAGTAGCTTTAATGCTTAGTTTGATACCTATGCATAATATAAATATTCATCATTCATTTTGGCGCTTTAAAATGCTTACTCGCTTTTCAGCAGAATTCCTTTACCGAATTTACTTATGAGCATTAATCTAGACTTACCAACGGAGTTAGAAAGTGAACTTTCCACTGAAGCAGAGCGGCTAAATCTACCTTTGTCTGAATACATCCAGCGTATTTTGTTAATGAGGCAAGTTTTAAATAACCCGCCCAAAACTGGGGCGGAACTTGTTGCTTACTGGCATAGCGTTGGTGTTATCAATTCACGACCTGAGATCACTGATAGTGTTGCACATGCCCGCAAGTTGCGTCATGAAGCTGAAACACGAGTACAGTCGTAGGCAACGCTAATGTATTTGTTGGATACGGATGTTGTGATTGATATTCAGCGTGGTCATTCTCCTGCACTCGCTTGGTTTGCTAGTCTTACTTCGGTGCCCAGTAATCCTGGCTTCGTTGTCATGGAGTTGATTCAAGATGCCCAAAACATGCAACAGGTTCGTAAGGCTCTGCAACTCGTTGCCCCCTTGCCTTTAATCTGGGCAACAGAAGCTGACTGTGCTCGTGCTTTATTAGACTTCACAACCTATCATTTATCACATAGTCTCGGCTTGCTCGATGCTTTGATTGCTGCTTGTGCTGTGGGACACGGTGCAACACTCTGCACCTTCAACGTTAAACACTACCGGGTTGTACCAAGCCTGGTGACAGTACAACCATATACCCGGTGAGTGCATTACGTTTAACCATATCGGCGAACTTTCTTGATAGCGACCGACCGGCGGCGATTGCGCGGAGTGCAGACGCCGTGCTAGCGTATCGCCACCCGTTATAAATGCAAAAAACATCACCATTCGCTCTCTTCCCCCATTCCCTACTCCCCACTCCCCACTCCCTTGTTAGGAGTTGTCAGACATCTTCTAAGACAGCAATCCCATGAGCATATTGCGGATCGGACTGAGTGCCAAACAAAGCTGGGTTAGCCTCTAGCTGCTGCTGCTGGGTCTGTGTCAAGTCTATTTTGATATCAGGCGTAATCCCTTTGTGACCAATGTCCATGCCCTTTGGCGTGAAGTAATGTTCTATTGTGACTGACAACCCAGAACCATCTTTGAGAGGATGTACTGCCTGGACTATAGCTTTGCCAAAGGTTTGACTCCCAACTACTACTGCTCTTTTGTTATCCTTAAGGGCGGCGGCGAGAATCTCACTGGCACTCGCTGAATTGCCATCTACCAGCACCACCAAAGGTTGTTTGGTTAGTGCTGTGCGATCGGCTTTGGATACCTCAGCGTTCCCCATCCGGTCTACCTCACGGACAATCACACCACGATCCAGCCACATCCGCGCAATTGCCACACTTGAATCCACTAAACCGCCAGGATCGCCGCGCAGATCCAACACATACCCATTGACATGCTGGGCATTGAGTGCTATAATTGCCCGACGCATTTCATTAGGAGAAGTGGCACTGAATTCAGTCAGGCGGATATAGCCAATGCGCCTTGTACCCGACGGCTTAAGAGTGTAGCTAACTGTTGGCAATTCTAGATGTGTGCGGGTCAGCTTCACGTTAAAGTTGCTGTGCGTAGGTCGCCCAATCTGTAGGGTAATGGGTGTACCTAATTGACCGCGAATCAGCTTTGAGACATCTTCCACTATCAAGCCTTGAGTCGATTTACCATCTATAGCCAGAATCTCATCCCCAGCCTTAACGCCAGCTTTGAACGCGGGGGATTTCTCAAGTACGTTCACGATTGTAAGCCGCCCAGTTTTTTCGTTCACTTCAAGCTCAATCCCTACCCCAATGGTTTCCCCAGAAGTTTCGTCTGTCAAGGCTTGGTACTCATTCGGGTCGAGAAACCGGGTGTAGGGATCTCCTAACTGTTTCAAAGCTGCCCGGATGGCGGTGTAAGCTTGTTCTCGGTTCGTGTAGTCTTTACTCAACAGGCTCTGTCTGGTTGCTTGCCAGTCAACGTGATTGAATGTACCATCCACATATTCGCGGTTAACCATTTGCCAGACTTGATCGACCACGGCTTTAGGACTATCCTGTAACTCGGCACTGACTTGACGACACCCGATTCTGCTAAATAGAGACAAACTAGCAGTCGTAGCGATCGCGCCAGCTTTCAAAGCAATCATAGCGCCATGAGCCTTGTTTTGAGGATTAATCATTTTTCATTTATGTGTTTCAAAGGTGTTGATTTCACAAAATAATTCGTAATTCGTAATTCGTAATTCGTAATTAAGGGTACAAGCCCTTTAATTACTTAATGCAAAAAAACACTCTTTTTCATTATTCATGCGAATGCATTTATATATGGGGCAATAATTACGAATTACGAATTATCAATTACGAGTAGGGAGATAGCATCTTTACCCAATGTAAAAAACACAATTGCTGAGCGGCTGACTTTGTTTTCATTAGTTGCGTTTCGGTTGTGTAACTGCGATATAAATTGTCTTTTTAAACCCAAAAATATCTGTATTTTGTATTTTGGGTTATAAGTCAATACGGTTCAGTTAGGGCGATCGTGGTAGGAATTTCAGACTTGTCTCGACGCGAAAGTTGAGCCAGCGCGTATGTTTGTGTTTCCCGCGCCCCGGCGACTGGTGAGAAAGCGTGCGTATGTTTGTGTTTCCCGCGCCCTCGCAACTGGTGAAGCAGCGCTGCAGGAGGAGCCAGCACTCTCCGGCGGGTTTCCCGCGCCCTGGTGACTGGTGAGACAGCCCTGAAGGAGGGTTTCACTCATTCTGGATCTGCGCTCCCGTTGGGCGCTGGTTTCCCGACAGAGGCGACTGCACCAAGCTTTATGGCTTTCCCGTTGGGCGTCGCGTCTCTAAACAGGTTGACGTTTGGCAAATTCTCTTAACTGAACCGTATTGGGTTATAAGTTAAATGAGACTTTTTTGAATGTCAATATTACTTATTATTGCCATCGCCATTATATGAATCCACATGTAAAAGCTGCTACTGAAGAAAGTCATCAATAAAACCATGACTTTAGTCACAGTTTCTTCGAGACTGATAATCCATTGAAGAGCAAGTCAGTCGCTTCGCTCCAAGTCAGTCGTGAAGCTAAATTTGCGGGAAGTAGGCTTGCTAAGTGAGTTATCAAAAGCTGGGAAAGACTGAGTAGAAAGCGTCGTTTTCACCTGCTCGTTGACTTTGAATTGGATTCACAGTGACCAGTTCCCCAGCAGTAGTCATAACCACAGATGCTGTGCCTTTTGCTACTGCTACACCAAAGATAGTACCACTGGAGCCTGTAGCAGTCCAACTTGTCCAGATTTTGCGCTGACTAAAATCTGGAGAAACAACGAGTAGGAAACAGTCACCTCCAGAATAGGGTCCCAAAGTTTGACCGGAAATGCTCAAGTTATTGCGGTTGGGAATACTCGCTCCACTTTCACCACCAATGTAAACATTACCCTTCTCATCAGCAGTTATAGCTCTAGGTCGGATCGTGTTTCCTTGATCGTTAGGAAGTCTAGCCAGAGCAAACTGTCCAACAACAACCGCACCTGTAGCAGGATCCAACTTGGCATAGTAAGTGATGTGATTTGATTTGGTGTTGAAGGGGGTATTGTAATTGTCAATATCTACATTAGGAGCTTTTTGAGATATATTCTTGGGGTTATAGTTGTAAATACTATTGCCTCCAGCACTTTCTCCGGCAAAGTACAGCATATTATCTTTGCCGATCGCCACTCGTAATCCCCTAGTGTCAGCACAGGAAGAATTGGCTGCTTGAGCTTGGGTTTGAGTCCAGTCATAATCTTGCCACTTGAGCTTGCCCGTGTAAGTGTATCCACGGATAAAAGCAACTTGCAACTGATGACATTCTCCCCCATTCTTTTGGCTAAAGCCAGTTACAATTACTGTCTGACTATTACTATCAATCGCCACATCCTCGACAAAGTTACCTGCGCTTGTAAACTGACCGATTTGGTTTCCGGCGAGGTCAAAGATAGTGACTATATGATTGAACAAACCTGCAATTTCACCATTTTGACCAACGCCGACTCTCCGACCAGCGCTTGATGTTGCGCCTCCACCAGAGCCAAGATCCTTACTCCAGAGTACCTGTTTTGCTGGAGAATTTAGAACAGCCAAGCCAAAATCACCTACGACAGCAATCTCACCAGTTTTGCGGTTAATGTCGAGTTCATCAACTATGTCACCCAGTCTAGTAACGGATAGAATTTTCCTACCAGTTGGACTCATTCTGATAATGACTCCGTTACCTCCAGAACTTGTGCTGCTTCCTGCTTTGAAGTTAATTGGAGTCAGTCCAAAATTCTCACCAATGATTTTTCCTCCCAATACCACTGATTGATCGGGAGCAATCCCTATAGATGTACCACTATTGTCGCCTTTGCCACCTAAATAAGAAGCTGAACAGACGACTAAATTTGTAGCGGTTGTCCCGGTTGCAGAACAATTACCTCCTTGTTCTCCAGCTTGCGTAACGGATGAGACTAAGGCTAAGCCTGTTAATCCTGTTATAGCCCAGTATGTACGAAATTTAAACATTTTTTAAAAATCTATAAGTTATCAGACGAATTAGGTGAGCGATATTAGCTGTGTCCTAATTTCAAGTAAGGAACTATTTTAAACTTATACAATACGATTTTTCTGGATTAAGCAGGAAAATTTAGTGGAGACAAAGAAAGATGATGAAGCTGTGCGATCTCTACTCTTGCAGCTACCACCATCACTATCTGTCAAGTAGCTCGGAAAATCACTATGTATAAAAAATACATATTTTTTAGATAATAATTATCTATGTACCCGCAATAAAAAAAGGAAGGAGGAGTAGCATTCGTCAATACTGAGCCACAGTTCGTACTTAATGCTCTTTACCCTCTCTGCTAACTTTAAGCCTACATTCCGCTTGTACGGAACGAATGTGAAAACCAACCTACTAACTCATAACTCATAATTTCTCACTCCTAAAGCGTCTCCAAATAACTTAACAAATCAGCCATTTCTTGGATGCTGGGCTGAAATTTTGGCATTGGTGGGGTGTCACCACTAATGACTTGGTGAATTAGACCTTGTCGAGACTTGCGCTTGGAGACGGCTTGTAAGCTGGGACCAACGCGCCCCGAAGCTTCTAAGCCATGACAACCAGCACAGTTGATTTGAAAAATGGCGTGTCCTTGGATTGGGTCGGCTTTAAGGGATAGAACGCTCTTAACATATGGATCTGAGGTTCTGAGAATGTGAACAGCAAAAATGCCTAAAAGGACTGCTAGCACCATCGCCAGCGCCAACACAGCGATCCGCTGAATCTGAATTTCAGGTTTGGTAATATGGTTATCCAAAAGATTTGCTGTTGAAGACAAAGTGTACAGAAAGTTTTCTTTTCATACACATAGCTTAAAAGTTCTTGATTGTGTCTGCAAGCACAAATTATAGTTTTTAGATGCCTAATTGCCGCGTAAAAACAGGGACAGTGCGGGATTTATGCCACATTTGGTAAAATCAAGGAATGTCAGTAAATATTCTAGAATTGCACAAAGGAGATTTAACGTGGTTGAACCATTACTTGACGGTATTGTGCTGGGTCTAAGCTTTATCACTCTCGCTGGGCTATTTTACAAAGCCTACCAGCAATTTAAGCGTGGCGAACAGCTAGGTCTGTAAATTGGGGAGTGGTTAGTTGTTGGTTGTTAGTTGTTGGTTGTTAGTTGTTAGTTGTTAGTGGTTAGTGGTTAGTTGTCAAAAAGAACTACTAACCACCCTGCGGGTTCGCCCAACACCGAAAGCAGTCGCCGATCTGCTGCGGGAAACCCGACAACATGCGCTTACGCCCACTAACCACTAACCACTAACCACTAACCACTAACCACTAACCACTAACCACTAACCACTAACCACTAACCACTAACCACTAACCACTAACCACTAACCACTAACCACTAACACTAACCACTAACCACTAACCACTAACCACTAACCACTAACCACTAACCACTAACCACTAACCACTTTATAGAAAGTAACGGCTGTGTTACCGTAAACTTTTTCGCGGCAGATTTCCCAAGAGGGAATGACTGGATGTGTCCAATGTTGCGGATTGTGTTCGACTGCTATCTCGCCCTTGGGATCTAAAAGTTGAAGTTCCGCGATCGCTTCTAAGACTGGCTGGTATAAGCCACTGGCATAAGGTGGATCGAAGTATATTCGGTCAAATTGCTGTCCTGAAAGCTTTGGTAACAGTTTTTGGACATCTCCTCGCAACACTCGAAATTCCTGTTCAGCATTAGCTACCTGCTGCCAGTTTTGTTGGATAATCGCACAGGCACGGCTAGATAATTCAATTCCTACTACTAAGCTGGCTTCTCTACACAAAGCTTCTGCGCCCATTGCTCCTGTACCGGCGCACAGATCCAGCCAGCGACAATTGAAGATTGTTAACTGCCAAATATTAAAGACTGCCTCCCTTACCCGTGCACTAGTGGGTCTGGTTTCTTTTCCTGGTAAAGTTTTTAACTGTCGGTTCCCATAAATTCTTAAGCTCATTAGAAATTAGTCATTGGTCATAGGGCATGGGACATAGGGCATCGGGCATGGGGCATGGGGCATGGGGCATGGGGCATGCCCTATGACTAATGACTATATTTAGGCAGCAACTTTTGCCCAAACTTGAGAAACAAAATTAGATAGAATTTGCAGTCCAATATTAGAGGATTTTTCAGGGTGGAACTGAACTGCCATTAGGTTTTCGCGGGCAATTGCGGCTGTTATAGTTTGGTTACCGTGGGTGACAGTTGCAGCACGAACTTGGGGATCAACTGGGTCAACATAATAGGAATGGACAAAATACACCCAAGGCTGAGGCGGTAAATGCTCCCAAAGAATACTTTTTCGCTGAGTCAGTTCCAGTTGATTCCAACCCATATGGGGAATGGTAATATCTGGTTCTGGACGAAACCGCCGCACTTTTCCTTTAATAATTCCTAGTCCTGGTTTGGTGCCTTCTTCACTGGATTCAAAGAGAATTTGCAATCCTAAGCAGATGCCTAAGAAAGGTTTACCAGATGCGATCGCACTCTTTATGGGTGCTTCTAATCCACGCAAGCGCAGATGTTGCATCGCCGGATCAAACGCACCAACTCCTGGCAATACTATTGCACTTGCCTTGGACAATTCCCTTGGAGAATCAGTAATCTTGGGAGTCGCCCCAGCTTTTTCCAAGCCTTTGCAGACTGAGTGCAAATTTCCCATGTCGTAGTCTACAACTGCAATTACCGCCATTTACCTGCTCCCTGTAAATTTACTATGGAGGGTTTTTCTATTTTAAATAATATTTTGAACAAAGAAAACAATACTACTAACTTATTTTGACACTTTTCTACCAGATTGAAAGTCGAATTTTGCTAATCATCTATTGATAATCTCCACAAACGTGACTCGATACCTCAAAATTTAACTTTTTTGCGACAGTCGCACTCCATGTACAAGTTGCCCTTTGTCGTGTGCTAAAAAAATCCATGAACTCTAACGAGGTGGCATCATCTGTTGTGTTTGTCGGTAAGCCGCACGCAATATTTTGTTACAAACAGTGGTGACGAGAGCAATTAGTCGCTCTCGTCACCACTGTTGGAAATTTTTCTGTTGAAGGTCTTGATGATTCACTCTTAGATTTAGATCGCCATCAACGACTTCTAGGGCGGATCTCTTTTTGCACGTTACTATTTTGACTTGCGAAAATTTTGGCGCTCATTGTGACTGATTTAAGATTAATTATTCACAGGCTGGCATTTTGGTAAAGTTATTTACCTATGTATGGAGAAAAAAGTTATAAGTATATGTCGCTATTCTTACTAAGATGACGCACATATAATTTGCACAATGTCAGGAAGGGGTATGCTTTGTCGGCAGTGCTGACTAGAGCGAATGTCTGGCGACGGCATCTCGCATTAAAAGAGAGTGGCGTCTTGATCGCGAGATCACCCCGGATCAAGCAATGCGAGAGTTAGACCACAATATAACCGTAGGGGCGCGGTTTCCGCACCCTGACAATCTGCCTACAAGCCATAACGCTACGAACTTAGTAGTGGTTACTATTGAAATCCCTTCGCTGGATTCTTTTGCCCCTTACCCTTTGGTTTCGATTTACTTACCTCCACCACAGCTTCTTGAAATAAGTTATGTAAATGTATTGGCACACTGGCAATTTCTGGTAACTCTGGCTCAGTTCCTTTGTTAAATTCAAGCAAAAGTGCATCCAAGTCGCGATCGCCCCTAAAGTCTGGACGTTGCAGTACATTTTGCAACACCTTTTCTAATTGAGTTGGGTACTGTTGGGCTAAGCGGTGCCAAATGAAGGCATTAATATTTTTGTCTTCGAGGTAGTGGCGAATTAGTTTTTCTGAGCCTTCTATGCTTTGCCAGTCCTCTGCTTCTAAAATGGCTTTTGCTTTAGTATAGGTTGGTAAAAACATTTGTCCCCAACGAGGATGAGAAAAAGTTGTTACCTGTTCTGCTTTCTTGAGGTCGGCAGGCAAATCAATCTTTGGCATTACCATTTTGCTCGTGCCGTTTTTGTTGTCAAACATTTGAGCAACTACTTTTGAGTCAGCACCCAGTTCTGCTGCTGCTGCTTTGATTTCTTCTTCTTCAAGACCAGCTTGTTGTACTACCTCTTCCAGAGATTTTGAAGGATCAATGCCTGCTGCAATCAAGGTTTTCTGCGTCAAAACCTCTTGTAATTCAGCAATTTTTTTGTTAAGCTGGTATCCTGGCAGTGTAATTTCATCATTACCAAAAAACTCGGTAAACTGGTGATGATATTGCTCTACTGACTGCCAAGCTTCTTCTAGCAAGTCGGGAGCATCACTGTAAAGGTTATTTTTGTAGTTGTCTTTGAAATTACCGATTGCTACTGCCAGTTTGGGTTTGCCCAATTTACCCATTTGTGTATAGGGACCAGAGAATGTCCAGTAGGTATCGGTAACCGGAGAAATGCGCGTTAGTAAGATTTCACCCTCTTTCAACCGAGATATGTTCTGCAATGTTTGGGCATTGCTTGGCTTGACGATGTAGTGTTTAGCTGTGAGCCAACTCATGAGTTCAAAGCCATCGGGTAAGATTTTAGTGATGGCGAATAAGCCAGTAAAAGTGCGATGCCAACTATTGATAAGTTTGCGATCGCTCTCTGGTAACTCTGGATAACTTTGTATATACAAATCCAGCGGTGAGGAGTCGCCGACTCTGCCTTCTGTAACAAAGGAGTCAATGATTAAGTCCTGCTGTGTACTATCACCGCTTCCACGGCGAGACTTGATCGCTGCATAGGTTTCCAGTGCTTGTGCAAGTTCGCCTTCGGCATCAAGGACAAAATCGGTTAAGGCTTGTTTTAGTTGGTGCGATCGTTCTAATATTGCATCCACAAGTTAATCTCTCGCTATAGACAGATGTAAATTATAGCTTCGTTAAGCATTTCAGCGTCTTGCCGTTGTTAAATTTGTGGGGATGCGTACAGATTCTCTTACTATCGGTGAACCTGGCGATGCTATTCTTTATCCCACAGCAGGATGGGTGACATCGATGCCCCTAACCGTAAACGTTGAGAGCCTGGAATCGCTTAATTGTAGATATTGTCTACAGCGACGAAATGATTTTTGTAAAATATATTTTAAATCACGCGGAATAGGAAACGACAAATAATCATGCCTAGCCGTCCGATCTATCTAGATTGCCAAGCTACCACACCCGTAGATGAACGGGTACTCACGGCAATGCTACCCTACTTCACCGAACATTTTGGCAATCCATCCAGCGTCAGTCATGTTTATGGCTGGGAAGCGGAAGCTGCTGTCAAACTTGCACGGGAAATATTAGCAGACGCAATCAACGCCACACCGGAAGAAATTGTCTTTACCAGCGGCGCCACAGAAGCTAATAATTTAGCAATTAAAGGTGTAGCGGAAGCCTATTTTCAAAAAGGACAGCATATTATTACTGTCGCCACCGAACATAGCGCCGTTCTTGACCCTTGCGAGTATCTCAAGACCCTTGGTTTTGAAATCACAATCCTCCCAGTCCAAAAAGATGGACTCATCGATTTAACTCAGTTGTCACAAGCTTTCCGTCCGGATACAGTTCTGGTTTCGGTGATGGCTGCAAATAACGAAATTGGTGTGTTGCAGCCATTAGCAGAAATTGGCGCAATGTGTCGATCGCGCAATGTTCTTTTCCACACCGACGCCGCACAAGCGATCGGCAAAATTCCTCTGGACGTGCAGGCGCTGAAAATTGACTTAATGTCACTAACAGCACATAAAGTATACGGACCCAAGGGCATGGGTGCTTTGTACGTTCGTCGCCGTAACCCTAGAGTACAATTGGCTCCGCAGCAGCATGGTGGTGGACATGAACGGGGGATGCGCTCTGGCACTTTATATACACCACAAATCGTAGGATTTGGTAAGGCGGTGGAGATAGCTTTACTTGAACAAGCAACAGAAACCCTAAGCCTAACCGAGTTAAGACAAAGATTGTGGGAACAGTTGTCTGGGCTAGACGGAATTCATCTCAACGGACATCCTACCCAGCGATTACCGGGAAACCTGAATATTAGTATTGAGGGAGTGGATGGAGCCGCGCTGCTGTTAGGATTGCAACCAGTGATGGCAGTGTCTTCTGGATCGGCTTGCTCCTCAGCAACTACTGCACCCTCTCACGTCCTCACTGCACTAGGACATTCGGAACAGCTAGCTTATGCATCGATCCGGTTTGGAATCGGACGCTTCAATACTGAAGAGGAAATTGATCGAGTTGCAGCACATGCGATCGCCACTATTCAAAGTTTGCGATCGCCTTGCTTCATTGGTAGTTAATAATTAGTAATGATAGCTGTTATCAGTAAATCAGATCGCAAAAGTCACTTTAAGGAAAATTCAACCACAGATAAACACCGATGATGTATCTGTGTTTATCTGTGGTGACAAACATCCATTATCTTGACGAGTTCAAGAAGTCTAGTTTTTACAATCCATTTCCAATCGAAATACAGCAAATAACCGTAGGGGCGCGGTTTCCGCGCCCTTGAAATGTGGTCAATTCAATTGAAAACTGCTGTAAATGATGCCCAGTCGTAGGGGTGAAATCTACTTGCATCGCCTGTAGACGCTACCGCTACTACTACTGAACCTTAAATGGGTTAACAATTTTCAATCCGTCTACATTAGAATATGCGTCGAAATCTTCGGAGTATACACATTTTACCCCTCCTTCTAGGCAAGCAGCAATGATTGTCGCGTCCCAAAAAGAAAGATTGTAACGCTTCAATAACTGCTCTCCCCGGTCAAGTATACTCCAAGAGGGAAGCAAAGTATACCAAACTCGCTGCAAATCGCGGATATCTTGCCATGCCTGTGACCGAGTGTACCCTAAAGGTTCTAACTTTCGGCTGGCTGCTAGATATTCACATGCTACTTGCCACAGTAACACCCCATCGGTAAGAGATAAAACCAAAGAAGTCGCCTTTGTCTGCTTAACTGGATCGCGTGGATCGTGGACATAAATGAGAATGTTAGTATCAACCGCGTTCATGTAGGGCATCTCTTGTAAAACGAGGCAAATCAGCAGGCAAAGGGTTTTGCTGCATTCTTTCAAGCATTGCAAGGAGAATCTGCTCCCGTTCTTTAGGTTCTGTCACCTCTGGCGGTAACATATACGAATCCTGAATTATCAATTCTACTTCTGCATTTTCAGGCAGATCGCAAGGTACTTGTGGCACAAAAGCACCATCGTGATAAATTGCTTTGAGTCTTTTAGGCATTTCATTCCTCCTTAAATTATGTTTTCCCAACCGTTTTCTTTTATAGTATCTGAGGAAATTAACAGGCGTTGCAGCACATGCGATCGCTACTATTCAAAGTCTCAGAAAGCAAGTTTCATTTTCTCGTTACTAGGCAGAGCCTAGTAACGCTACTCGTGGAGGCAGAGCCTCTTATGATAGTGGAGGCAGAGCCTCTAAGAGATGCATTCCCACGCTCTGCGTGGGAACGAGAAAGGGTGGGAGTTACTCCTAGCGTAGCTGCTTGAGTGCTGCTAGCACAGTCTCTATAGCTTGCTCTTTTTGGGTGTCGGCACCTTGAGCGTATTCTAATGAGAATGGAACGTTGATATCTGGGGTAACGCCTTTCCCCTCCAACCTTTGTTTTTCATTGACAAACACATTTGCTACTGCTACGTAAACAAAGCTACCATCCTGCATCAGGAAAGGACTACCAGCAAGTACTGCTCCCGCCGTCTTGGAACCAAGTAGAGGTCCAATTTTGTGTTGCTGAAAGCCAAATGCTAGAATTTCCTTACTACTTCTGCTTCCCTGATTTATCACCATGACCACAGGCTTTTTCCATTGAGAGATATATGTGTATCTCTTGCCGAGGCGGGAAACACTGGTAACGGTAGGACCTTCTTGGGCAGTGAAGATGTTGAGATAATTGATTTCTCCTCCACCCCATCCGTCTCTGAGATCCAAAATTAACCCGTCTGCCTCTTTAAGGCGACCGTAGATTAAGTCATTTTGAAGCTGCTGTTGATCTGAGTCAGCTGCATTTGACCAAATGTGAACATAACCAATTTTCTTACCTTCCCGTTGAATAACCTGGGTACTGGCTTTTTGCGCTTCCAGAAACATCGTGGTTGCGTCTAGCATTTTTGGGGCGATCGCGATTTCTTTGCGACTGTTGGAATCGGCGGAATGCTGGATCGATACCTGGACTTTCGTACCCGCTTTACCCGCAAAAGACTGTATCGGTTGGTACGGACGACCATCCACACTCAGCAGTTGGTCGCCAACTTTTAACCCAGCTTCAGCAGCAGGACTGCCATCAAGGATAGCGCTGACAAAGGTCTTGCCATTAATATCTTTGGTGAATGCGCCAATTCCACTGTATTCCACCTTGCCGTTGGGGAGAAACTTTTTTAACTGCTTTTGTAACTCAGGGTTTCTGGGCTGAAAGACCCCCAAAAGCTGGTAGTAAGCAGGCTCATCCTTGGTATAAAAGCGGGTGTGAGAACTTTGTAATTCAGAAAGCATCTGATTGATGACAGCAGCAACTTCAAGGCTTGACTTGGTTTGCGCTGCTTGCTGCTGATACTTTTTCCGAATCGCTTTCCAGTCCACTCCGTTAAAGTTTGGGTCGTAAAAATTATCGTTGACGGTTTGCCAGACTTGTTCAAATACTTTAGTTTCAGGTGTCGCTAGTATCTTAGGCAGTGGTGAGGTTAACCACAGGAGGAGCGAAACTGAGAAACTCATCAGCATTGCTGTAGCTAACCTTTTTAACTGAGGGAGTCCTAGTCTTTTCATTGTCTGCTCTCATGATTGATTCATCATAGAAAAATTTTAAGTAGGGTGGGCACTGCCCACCAGAACCTGGATGTGGTGGGCAGTGCCCACCCTACTTGTATTTCTTAAATCAAATAGTCTGACTATAGTTCCGCACCAGCTAGATTACCGTGGGCAATTAAACTGACATTCACCACCACAAGTGTTATTTCAGTCTCGCCTCACCCAATTGACATGGGGTAGCAATACACGCTACATCATGATTCAACGGTTCAATTTTTGCAGATGAAAAATTTCTTGAATTGCCGACTTCACCAGTATAAAAAGGAGTAGAAATGGATGTCAGCTTGATTGTGTCCAACATCCTGAATCCGCCAATCCTCTTTTTCTTTCTGGGGATGATCGCTGTTTTTGTCAAGTCCGATCTGGAAATTCCTGCCCCAGTGCCCAAACTCCTATCGCTTTATCTGCTGTTGGCGATTGGTTTTAAAGGAGGGGTAGAACTGATCAAAAGCGGAGTCACTCAGGAAGTAGTTCTAACGCTTCTGGCAGCGATCTTGATGGCTTGTTTTGTACCAATTTACACCTTTTTTATCCTGAGGTTGAAGCTGGATACTTACGATGCTGCGGCGATCGCTGCCACATACGGCTCTATCAGTGCTGTCACCTTCATCACCGCTAGCGCCTTTTTGAGTGCGCAAGGCATTGAGTTTGATGGTTACATGGTGGCAGCCCTTGCTCTGATGGAATCTCCAGCCATCATTATTGGTCTGATCTTAGTAAATCTATTCACCATTGATGACAAGCGGGACTTTTCCTGGTCGGAAGTTTTGCAAGAGGCATTTCTAAATAGTTCAGTCTTTCTGTTGGTTGGTAGCCTCCTGATTGGCTTGTTGACAGGAGAACACGGTTGGAAGCTGTTAGAACCCTTTACGCAAGGGATGTTTTACGGCGTTCTCACCTTCTTTTTACTGGATATGGGATTGGTTGCGGCAAGAAGAATTAAAGACTTGCAAAAAACCGGATTTTTCCTCATTTTATTTGCCATACTAATTCCAATACTGAATGCAGGCATTGGGTTACTGATTGCCAAATTCATTGGTATGCCTCAGGGAAATTCACTTTTGTTCGCTGTGTTGTGTGCCAGTGCCTCTTACATTGCTGTCCCAGCAGCTATGCGGTTAACTGTTCCGGAAGCAAACCCCAGCCTGTATGTTTCTACCGCTCTGGCTGTGACATTCCCATTCAATATTATTGTGGGAATTCCGTTATATCTGTATGTAATTAACCTATTTTGGAGGTAATAATATGCACTTAGTTAAAAAGATTGAAATTATTGCCAATGCATTTGAACTTAGCAAAATTTTACAGAGTTTAGACAAATCAGGTGTACATGGTCATGCTGTGATCCGCAATGTTGCTGGCAAAGGATTACGAGGAACGGCGGAAGATTTAGATATGACAATGCTCGATAATGTTTACATCATTGCGTTTTGTATGCCAGAGTACGTCAAGCCTGTAGTGGAAAACATCAAACCACTGCTCAACAAGTTTGGGGGTACCTGTTACATTTCAGATGTGATGGAGATTAGCTCGATAAAATGCGTCGCGTCGTTATAAGCAAATGATAAATCCAAACAAGCATTTCATGGAACGTCGCCACTTCTTAAGGTTAGGAGTTACGGGGGCGTTTGGGATGATGGTAATGCAGAGCGATTTACTGTGGCAGGTTCAGCCTGTTTTAGCTGACGAAATGCCTTCGGTTCCTCAATCCCTTAGTCCCGATGCAGCGCTGCAAAAGTTGATCGAAGGAAATCAGCGGTTTATCCAGCATCAACCCCAATACCCAGATCAATCAGCAGTGCGGTTGCAGGAAGTTGCTCAAGCTCAACATCCATTTGCAACCATCCTCAGTTGTGCAGATTCACGGGTGCCGGCAGAAATTATTTTCGATCAAGGCATTGGAAATATCTTTGATGTTCGGATTGCTGGGAATATTGCTACACCTGAATCGACCGGCAGTATTGAATATGCGGTTACCCTGTTAGGTACTCCACTGCTGATGGTACTGGGTCATGAACGATGTGGGGCGGTCACCGCAGCTGTGCAAAAACAAGCGCTGCTGGGTGAAATTGGTACTTTTGTGAAAGCAATTGAGCCAGCCGTCGAAAAAGTTAAAAGTCAACCGGGCGACGCAGTTGAGAACGCTGTGGTGGCAAATGTGCAATATCAAATTGAACAATTGCAGCGATCGCAACTCTTAACTGAACGGCTACAGTCAGGCAAACTAAAAATTGTCGGAGGTCGTTATGACTTGGATACGGGGAGGGTGACGATCATCACTTAAATTTGTGAGCAACGGATGATAAATACGGATGTAATGGATGATTTAACTGTGGGACGATGAGCATAGTGCATCCGCTACATCTCGTACCTTCGCCGTTGCCAATCCGCAAAGGTGAGCAACGGATGAGATAACGGATGTAACGGATGATTTAACTGTGGGACTTAGAGTATAGTGCATTCGCTACATCTCGTACCTTCAGCGTTGCAAATCGGCAAAAGTGAGCAACGGATGAGATAACGGATGTAACGGATGATTTAACTGTGGGACTTAGAGTATAGTGCATTCGCTACATCTCGTACCTTCAGCGTTGCAAATCGGCAAAAGTGAGCAACGGATGAGATAACGGATGTAACGGATGATTTTAGGACTTATATCATGTCCGGCTAATCACTTGCGATTAAAAATTCCCCGCGTCCCCTCGTCTTCCCATCTCCGCGTCATTCTTATCGTAAGTATTTAGGCGAACCTGATATTACGCATTGACAGAAATGGTCAAGTATGCTGTTGTAACGGTTGGGCGGCGGAGCGCAATATTCATTAGGGTAAACCACAATATAACTGTAGGGGCGCGGTTTCCGCGCCCTTACAACGTGGTCAATTCTACGAGATGAAACGACCGAATTCTGTTATACACATGATGCTCAATTTGTGAGCGTGCGTAAGTACTAGATTTAACTGGGGTTCGACGAGAATTCGCGCATCCGCTACATCTCGTACCTTCACTGTTGCCAGTTTTAGTATGAGATTTATAGCGGTTCTCATTTGAAAAAATAAATGTATGAACGTGCGGCGTTCTACACAGCGTATTGCACACAACTGAGAAACGCTATATTCATAAGATCATTACATAATTTTGCAACGCCATCTGTGTTCCTCATCTCACAGACTCTCATACGTGAGTTCCTTATTTGCCCAGTTAGTTTCTTCGAGAAATTCACCAAATGTAGTCAGGAGTCCAGGAAACTCTTCCCTCAGGTGCTGGACATCGGCTTGATAACCCTTGGTGCGATACCACTGAATCAGATTGAACAGTTCCTTTCGCCCGAGGAGTAAGAAGATCCAGGCGGGTAGCTGTTTGTAAACAACTGGAATCCCCTGCGCCTTAGAGAATGCCTCTGCAAGCTGCTTTGGAGTCAGCACATCGCCTGCAAGCTCAATTTCTTGACCAATGTACTTGTCTCGATTTTTCATAACGTAGGCAGCAATCCGACCCATGTCCTGATTCGCGATCAGATGTAGGGGTTTGTCAGGCTGAACGGAGAATCGGAAAACACCTTTGAGGATAGACGGTCGGGTGTACTTCTTCCAAAACTCCTCCATGAACAAGCAGGCACGCAACATTGTCGTTTGTAAGCCAGCCTGTTTGAGAATCTGCTCTACCTTGTACTTCTGCTCAATATGGCTGATGCCGGAATTCCTATCTGCCCCGCCTGCTGAATTATACACGCAGTGCTTAATGTTGGCGGCGGTTGCAGCTTGTGCAACTCGCTTTGCACGGACGATTTCTAGCGGGTCGGGCTTGGCGGAGTCGGCTGAGGTGGCGTGGCAGTAAACAGCCGAAATCCCCGCAAAGGCTGCTGTGAGTGAGTCCTCATCGTCTAGGTTTGCCTCAACAAGCTCAACGCCTGCATCGATCATCTTTGACAGGGAAGGACGGTTAAGGTCAATTTTCCTAGTTATCGCACGTAGGTCGGTAACTTCCTGTTCGAGAAATCCCTTAACCACATTTCCACCTGTACCGCCAGTCACTCCGATGAGCAGGACTTTACCGATTTTCGACTCTATGCTATCAGGGGAATGTGACATTCTGTTACCTGGAGTTCTTTGTTATATATTAAGTTTATAAAAAGTGGGCAGATGATAACAATGACTCAGCAACTTCATGTAGACAATACATCTGTATTTGAGCAGTTGTGGGGGATTACAAACGAACTCCGACACAAGCTTGAGGCTCGTTTTCAAGTACATCCAGACCCATCTACGAAAAGCTTACAAACCTACTCTGCCTTGACTGGAGAAGCCCAAGGCTCGCTTAACACCTTCTCTGGTTCTGAAATTGATTGGCTAGTGCATTCATGGCTGCGTGCTCCCAAATCGGGTTTTAGCAATATGCACCTGACGATCTGGCTAGGATCGCAGATCCGTGTTCCTCATCTTGCTTTTGTGTTTGCCACGATTCCGCAGCTGTTTTTCTACATGGATTACATCCCTCGGACTGATTTGTATACTGACCTGGAATACCTAGATCGCTACTACGAACCCGTTAACCAAACCTATCTGAAGTTGCAAGCAGATTCACGTTTTGAACCCTATATCAGCAAAAATCTGTATATGCGTCAGGCGCAATCCCATACGAGTCTGTGTTACACCAGCCCAGTGACAGACGAGACACTCTCTGTTGCTCGCACTGTAGCTTACGAAATGATGGATCGTTGGCTAACGTGGGTTAATGAAGCTGAACCCGTGGCAGAATCCGAGCGTACTGTCTTGTCTGAGCGCGACTTATTTGTACGCCGTGCTGTCGCTGAGCGCGATCCTGACAACAAAATTGCTATCCGGTTATTTGGACCAGAATTGACCGACAAACTGGTGCGATCGCTTTGGGGTGGCGACCGTAGCATGGTATAATATAGCATTTTTAATTGGACAAAGCAAGCAGCATGGCAGTCAACACTAATAATATAGACTCATTCCGCGCCGTAGCACTCCAAGTTACTTGTCACGCAGTCAATCGGGCAACTGACCGCCAAGAAGCCCGTTCTTTGATGCTAAATACTATCAACCGTTTGGCGCAACAAATCGCTGCTAGCATCGCTTTTATTGGCGTGGACTGTCGTTTAATCGTCCTGCCGGAATACTTCCTCACCGGCTTTCCGATGGGAGAGTCACTAGCTGTTTGGGCAGAAAAAGCTTGTTTGGAAATGGCGGGTGCTGAGTACGAAGCACTTGGTAAAATTGCGCAAAAGCATGGTATTTTTCTTGCAGGTAATGCCTACGAAATTGACCCTAATTTTCCTGGGCTGTATTTTCAAACTAGCTTTGTTCTCGACCCATCAGGCTCAGTGGTATTACGGTATCGGCGGCTGAATTCTATGTTTGCTCCGACACCGCACGATGTTTGGGATAAGTATCTTGAATGCTACGGATATGAAGGTGTGTTTCCGGTGGCGAAGACGGCGATTGGTAATTTGGCAGCGATCGCCTCGGAAGAAATTTTATACCCGGAAGTGGCGCGGTGTCTGGCTATGCGGGGGGCGGAGATTTTTCTGCACTCAACCTCAGAAGTTTATGGAGAGCGATCGCCTAAAGATGCTGCCAAAATCTCTCGCGCTGTGGAAAATCTAGCATACGTAGTCTCAGCAAATACCGCAGGCATTGCTAATATCTCCATCCCCGTAGCTTCTGCCGATGGTGGCTCTAAAATTATTGACTATCGAGGACTGGTTTTAGCAGAGACTGCTACAGGAGAAAGCATGGCAGCTTTCGCTGAGATTGATTTGGCTGCTTTACGCCGCTACCGCCGCCGACCGGGGTTGAATAATTTACTTTCGCGACAGCGGTTTGAACTCTACGCGGAAAGTTACCGTCAGTCGCATTTTTACCCAGTTAACAGTATACTGGAAAAAGAAGTAGACCGCAAACACTTCTTGCAAGCTCAGCAAGAAACCATTGAGCGCTTAGCCAAATTGGGGGTGATTTGAGGAATGTCCAAACCAATAGAAATCCGTAACCCCCGCAGTGGCAAATATGACTACGTGATTATCCCGCCGCCAGAAAAGCTGCTGGAACAGCTATGTAGCCGTCTGCGTCGATCTCAAGTTCGTTGGCAACAGCTGGGGATAGAAGGGCGAATTGAAGCCCTGCAGCAGTGGAAGCAAGCCATATTGTCTTTGCGGGATAAGCTGACTGAAGCTTTGGTTAGTGATACAGGAAGATTGTCAATCTCTGTGATGGAAATTGACTCATTCCTTTCCAGCATGGATCGCTGGTGTAAATTAGCGCCTGGGTTACTGGAAGAATCTGGAAAAGACACAGCAATTCCTTTTATTAAATTGCAACAAACAGCGGTTCCTTACCAGCTGGTTGGGGTGATTAGCCCTTGGAATTTTCCGCTGTTGCTTTCGACAATTGATACCATCCCAGCATTGTTAGCAGGTTGTGCTGTCGTTGTCAAACCCAGTGAGATTGCTCCCCGTTTCATGACACCGCTGTTGACAGCACTCAATACAGTCCCAAAATTACGCGATGTATTAAGTTTTGTTGAGGGATCGGGGGAAACGGGAGCTGAACTGATTGAATATGTGGATCTGGTTTGCTTTACTGGAAGTGTGGCGACGGGGCAAAAAGTGGCACAAGCCGCAGCTAAACGCTTTATTCCAGCTTTTTTGGAATTAGGAGGGAAAGACCCGGCGATCGTTTTGCCATCAGCTAATTTGGATTTAGCAACCTCGGCAATTTTGTGGGGTTCTGTGGTTAACACCGGACAGTCGTGTCTCTCAATTGAGCGGATCTACGTTGCTGATTCTATATTTGAAGAGTTTGTCGAACAACTGGTAGTCAAAGCGCAACGCCTCAAGCTTGCTTACCCTACAGTTGAAAGCGGAGAAATTGGTCCGATTATTGCAGAAAAACAGGCAGCGATCGTTAACGAACATCTGCAAGACGCTGTGTCTAATGAAGCAGTTATTCACTGCGGCGGTGAAGTTGAGAATAATGGTGGAGGTTGGTGGTGTCTTCCTACTGTGATCACAAGAGTCAACCATTCTATGAAGGTGATGACTGAAGAGACATTCGGACCAATTATGCCGATCATGTCTTTTTCTACGGTTGAGGAAGCGGTGAACTTGGCGAATGATTCTATTTATGGACTGAGTGCTGCGGTTTTTGCTGAGTCGGAAGTGGAAGCGTTGGAAGTTGCACACCAAATAGATGCGGGTGCTATCAGTATTAATGATGCTGCTCTGACGGCTATTATGCATGAGGGAGAGAAAAATTCCTTTAAATTTTCTGGTATGGGTGGGTCGCGTATGGGACCAGGGGCGCTGAAACGGTTTATGCGGAAGAAGGCTTTTTTGGTTAAGACTAAGGCTGTTAATGATCCTTGGTGGTTTGAGAATATGGAGTAATGAACCGCAAAGACGCCAAGAACGCAGAGAGAAAGAAGAGAGAATAAGCTAGAAGTAATAGACGGTTTGGGAAATATAGCGGTTCCCACTTGGATTCAATACAGATCTTGTAGGGTGGGCATCCTGCCCGCCGGTCCTAAAAATGGGCGGGCAGGATGCCCACCCCACAATAAAATCACAAGTGTGATGCATTCAATTGAGAACCGCTATAGTCTGGCAATCAAGCTTGTATGTAAAGGAGATTTGCAATGTCTACTATCCGAGAGGAAATGCCTGTTCTTGTCCGCCACGAAGGAGATTGGGTCGGTACGTATACAGTGGTTGATACAGAAGGAAAAATTCTGGATAAGCATGATTCTCACTTAACTTGTCAGTTTCCAGAAGATGGTCCCTATCCCTATTACCAAATTAATCGCTACAAGTGGTCTGATGGTAAACAGGAGGAGCATCAGTTTCCAGGAACCTATGGGGACAAAAAGCTGTGGTTTGACACCGATCGCATTCAAGGGAAAGCTTGGGAAGTGGACGATTCTACGGTTATTTTGTGGTTTTCTTATAAAACCATGCCGGAAATGAGTTTATATGAAATGATTCAGATAAGTCCTTGCAATAATTATCGCGCTCGCACTTGGCACTGGCTTAAAAACCATCAAATCTTCAAGCGCACCCTGATCCAAGAAGAAAGGTTAAGATAGAAAGTCCAGCGAGCGGACATTATTTATCAAATCGTAGGGTGCGTTAGCGACAGCGTAACGCACCATCTCAGACATTGTGGTGCGTTACGCTGTCGCTAACGCACCCTACTTAATCCAAAATCAATTAAAGGCATGGCAAAAACTGACAAAATAAATTTTTCTACTCCTAGCGGTTTTCCAGAGTTTCTTCCGGGCGAAAAGCGTCTGGAGCTATATTTGCTAGATACTATCCGTAGGGTTTTTGAAAGCTATGGATTTACGCCTATAGAAACTCCTGCTGTCGAACGTTTGGAAGTTTTGCAGGCAAAAGGTAATCAAGGTGACAATATTATTTATGGTATTAATCCGATTCTGCCACCAAATCGGCAGGCTGAGAAGGATAAGGCAGGGGAAACTGGTTCGGAAGCGAGAGCTTTAAAGTTTGATCAAACAGTTCCTCTGGCGGCGTATATTGCTCGTCACTTGAATGAGTTGACTTTTCCTTTTGCCCGCTACCAAATGGATGTTGTTTTTCGCGGAGAGCGGGCAAAAGATGGTCGTTTCCGTCAGTTTCGTCAGTGCGATATTGATGTGGTTGCGCGTCGTGAACTTAGTTTGCTTTATGATGCTCAGATGCCTGCAATTATCTCTGAGATCTTTGAAGCAATTAATATTGGGGATTTTCTCATTCGCATCAACAATCGTAAAATTCTTACGGGTTTCTTTAAGTCTGTGGGGATTGAGGAAAACAAAATTAAATCTTGTATTGGTATTATTGATACATTGGAAAAGGTCGGTGAGGCTAAAGTCAAACAGGATTTAGAAAAAGAGGATATTTTAGCAGAGCAAACTCAAAAAATCATCGAGTTTATTAAAATTAACGGCACGGTTGATGAGGTATTAGATAAGCTCAAGCACTTGGCGCAAACTATCCTAGAAGCTGAGGAATTTAGTGTCGGAGTTGCGGAACTAGAAACTGTTATTGCTGGGGTTCGCAATCTCGGAGTTTCCGAAAATCGTTTCTGTATTGATTTATCTATTGCTCGCGGTCTGGATTACTACACTGGTACAGTCTATGAAACAATTCTAGTCGGACATGAAGCTTTAGGCAGTATTTGCTCTGGCGGTAGATATGAAGAATTAGTCGGGGTATTTTTGGATGAGAAATTGCCTGGTGTGGGGATTTCTATTGGCTTAACTCGCTTAATCAGTCGGTTACTAAAAGCTGGGATTTTGAATTCATTAGCCGCCACTCCAGCGCAAGTGATGGTGATGAATATGCAAGATGATTTGATGCCGATTTATTTAAATGTGTCTCAAAAGCTGCGTCAGGCTGGAGTTAATGTTGTCACTAGTTTTGATCGGCGACCTTTAGGTAAACAGTTGCAACTTGCTGAAAAACAAGGAATTCAATTGTGCGTGATTATTGGTTCTGAGGAAGCAGCAGCGCAAAAGTCTTCTCTCAAAGATTTGAAAACACGCGAACAAGTAGAAGTACCTTTGGAAGATTTGGCTGCGGAAATCAAACGAAGACTGGTGTAATTTCTTGTTCCCACACTTTATACCAATACGGTTCAGTTAAGATGATTGACCTACCGTCAACCCTGACTTTTCACGTCATGTGGAAAAACCAACGCAAAACCTAACCCCCCAGCCCCCTTCCCTTTTAGGTTCGGGTGAGAATTCAAAGCCTCTCTCCTTGCAGGAGAGAGGAATGGAAGCGAGGTTTTCCAGATAAGAGTGAAAAGTAAGACCGTCAACCTTTGTAGAGACGTTGCATGCAACGTCTCTACTGGAAATTCTTATCGTTCAACCTTTACGTGGGAACGATCGCATGGGTAAATTTACCACGGTCATCCGATGAACAAACCAATCAAGCGAGCCTTTTTAGACACTGAAGACGGACAGATTCTTTACCGGATAGGCGGAAATGGAGAACCTCTGCTTTTACTTCATCAGAATCCGAGAAGCAGTGACGAGTTTCGTGAATTAATGCCTATTTTTGCTCAGACAAGGTGTGTCATTGCTATGGACTTATTCGGTTTCGGTGATTCAGATAAGCCCCCAAGAATGTATTCAATTGAGGACTATGCTAAAACTGTCATCCTGCTCCTAGATGAGTTAGGTATAAAAACAACAAGCATTTTGGGAAACCACACAGGTGCTTTTGTCGCAGGGGAGGTAGCGGCTGCTTATCCTGAACGAGTCGAAAAACTTATATTATCTAATCCGATTGTCTTCGGTGAAGAAGGAAAAGCAGCCCTCTTAAAAAAATGTGATGAAGGTTTTCAAATAAAAACAGACGGCTCCCACCTTATGGAAAGATGGGCAGCGCGTACAAACTATGTAGAATCTGCTGAATTAAATCACCGCTGGGTTTTAGACGATTTAAAATGCTTTGGCTATCCTTTATATGCAATTTGGGCTGTAGCAAATTACTGTCTGAATTCGGAAGCAAGATTTCAACAAATAAAGTGTCCCACTCAAATCATTTGGGGAACGGAGGACGTGAATCAATTTGAACGGTTAGGTTTAGCAAAGGCAGAAAATAAGCATTTGATTTTAACAGTAATTCCTCATGGCAAAGTGGTTGAAATTGAAAACGGAACAATATGTATGATGAACCAGATTCCTGAAGAAATATCGAAGATAGTTATCGATTTTCTAGATGAAACAGGTGTTTAAAAGTGTAGGGATAATTTTGGCAAAAATATTATGGCAAGAAAGCACGTTGAGTTTATTCAATCAGCTGATGTTACACAAAAACCTTGGGTTGTGGAAGGTCTTGCGGAAGGTGCTTTGACACGCATTCTGAGCTTCGATTCCGAAACTAGTGCTTCCACCGAACTGGTTGAGTGGACACAAAATTGGGAGATCAGTTCCGGTTATTTCAACTGCGATGTGGAAATTTTTGTTCTTAATGGAGAACTGCGGATTGGACAACTGCGTCTCGGACGTTACACTTACGGCTTCTTTCCACAAGGTGTTTGCATCGAAGCGTGGAGCGCTCAGGAAAATACAATAGCCCTGTGGATGCCTGAGAGTCATCCTAGCTTTATGAAATCACTCACCGATGCACCAGGAGCAAAAAGAGAATTATATATACCTTCGTCTAGTTCAGAACTCATCCCTTGGTCTCCAACTCTCACCCCAGGCTTTCCGCTAGGAGCGATGAGAAAAACCTTACGCAAGGGTCATGAAGGTGGCAGAAGCACTTGGCTTCTTGGGTGTTTGCCGCAATTTGCCGAAGCTTTTTCCGAGTATCATCCTATTCCTGAGGAGGAATTTGTACTCCAAGGAAGCCTCACAACTCAAGCAGGTCACATGACCCCAGGCTGTTACTTTTGGCGTCCGGAACTGATTCCACACGCCCCGGCATATACTGAAACTGGATACTTTGCCTTTGTGCGCGGAGGCAATCCCCATCTTTCATATCATGCCTGGGAACCCCCGTTTCATACATACTATCCTTGGGGTTGGAATAAATAGACACGGTAGCAACAAAACCCCAAACATAAAACATGAGTTCCAACACATACAAAAAACTGGTGGCAAAACAGTTTGCGCAAAACTTCAAATCAGCTATTGAAATCGTCGAACTCCCCATTCCCGAACCTACACCCAGTGAAATTGTCATTCGTAACAAATTTGCTGGGATCAACGCTGGGTTTGACACCTTAATTTGCCGAGGTGATGTTTCATACATTAACTTAACTCCTCCCTTTGATTTGGGTGTGGAAGCGGTGGGAGAAGTGGTAGCCGTGGGAAATAATGTCAAAGATTTCCAAGTGGGTGATGCTGTAGTCACTACCGGACGTGGGGGAGGGTATCGTGAGTATCAGGCGATCGATGCCAACCTAGCATTCAAAGTACGTGAAGCTACGCCAGAGATATTAACCTTGATGCCTACTGGTGTATCAGCTTTGGTTGCATTAGAACAAGTCGGGGAAATGAAAAGCCAAGAAGTTGTCTTGGTAACAGCGGCGGCGGGTGGAACCGGTCATATTGCGGTGCAGTTGGCAAAGTTAGCAGGTAATCATGTCATTGGTAGTTGTGGATCGGATGCGAAGGGACAGTTGCTGAGAAAGTTGGGATGCGATCGCATCATTAACTACCGCACAGAAGACCTCAATCAAGTCCTGAAGCAAGAATATCCCAATGGCGTTAACCTAGTTTTCGATTGTGTGGGTAGACAGGTTTTTGATACCTGCCTGGATAACTTGGCAGTTCGGGGACGTTTAGTCGTGGTAGGGTTCATTTCCGAGTATGCCAATAATTTTGAGCAAGTGACACAACCGCGAATTTATCAAAAGCTGTTTTGGAAAGCAGCTTCAGTGCGGGGATTTCTCATGCCTCTTTACAAAGAATATATGGTTGAGGCACGCGATCGCCTGTTAAACCTGTTCTATACAGATCAGCTAAAAGTTGCCGTTGATCCAACTCAGTTTAATGGAGTTGAATCCATTCCTGCTGCTGTCGAATACCTGCTCAGTGGTCAGAATTGTGGCAAAGTAGTCGTTAGATTTTAGTTATTAGCGCTCTTTTATTACTCTCCCTCCTATTAAATTTGAAACCCTATTTTCAGATTAGTCCGCGTAGGCGGACTTTGTTTGTGTAGCCGCGACTTCCAGTCGTCGGGGTTTCGTTAGGTAACGTCCAGTAGGCGAACCGAGAACTTGTCCGTTGTTGTAGATCAGATTTCCACGTAAAAAGGTACTTTTCACCCGTCCCGTTAACTCCATGCCTTCAAAGGGTGTGTAACCTTGTTGTGACTCCGATTCTGCAGCACGTACTACAAAAGTTTCATTTGGGTCTACCAGTACTAAATCAGCATCGTAGCCAATGGCAATATCCCCTTTTTGTAACAAACCAAAGCGCCGCGATGGATTCCAAGAGAGCAACTTTGCCATGTGGTTGTACGACATTCCCCGCTTACTACCTTCACTAAACACACCAGAAAGTAAATATTCTGTACCACCAAAACCCGACTTTGCCAACCAAATATTATTTGGGTCTTGCGCATTTCTTTTTTGTTCGGCAGAACAGCAAGCATGGTCACTCACGATCCAATCTACCTGATGGTTGAGTACTGCTTGCCATAAGTATTCCACATCGGCACGGGAACGAATCGGGGGGTTGACTTTTGCCCAAGTAGCCGCAGGGGTATCAATATCTAATAGCAAATGTCCGACGGTAACTTCTCGTCGAAAATTGATCTGGGGAAAAGCAGTTTGCATAGTCAAAGCTGCTTCCATTGCCTTACGGGAACTCAGATGCAACAAATTGATATTTGCACACTGAGTCTCATGTGCTAAGTAGGAAGCAATGCAAATTGCTAATCCTTCAGAATGAGGCGGACGCGCTGCATTGTAAGCATGCAGTCCAGTAAGGTTGGAGTCCTTTTCAACTATTTTGGTATATGCGTTGAGAATTTCTGCAACTTCGCAGTGCAAACTTAAGCTAATAGTTTCTTTTGCTTCTGGATAATCTTCCATCAAGCAACTTAGACGGCGCATAATAAATTCAAAATGGGCGAAATCGTACCGTTCCTCTTTATTAATCATCAGGAAGAGGTTTTGCTGGTCTGACAAACCATGCAACCCATAGCCGCCATAAAACATGAAGATTTTAAACGAAGATACACCATGTTCTTCAAACAGCAGAGGTATTTCGTCGATATGCTGGCTAGCTATAGGTGCGACGTGATACTTATAATCTACGAAAAAATTCCCTGCGGATAACGCCAATACTTCTGGAAAAAAATCGCGGTAGGAACCACCTTTGTTTAGATAATATTGTCCTGTACGGATGTAATTGAGAGTAGTTGTTACTCCTCCCATTGCGGCAGCTTTGGTTTCAGTCACAGCATCTAGGTCGAGGCGTTGATAGATCCCAATATGCATATGGGCATCTACGACCCCAGGAAAGCCCAGCAGGTTTTTCCCATCCAATACCTCTTTGCCCAAGTCTTGGTTAATATTAGGAGCAATCTGAGCAAATTTTCCGTCCTTAATTCCTAAATCAAGTAGTTCGACAGTATCATCATGGGGACGAACTACCCGTACATTTTTGATAATTTGATCTAATACGGGAGCTTCAGACACAGTAACCTTACACTAAAATGAGTACATAACCCAAAAGTTTAACAAAATTAACACAGATGATCTTATTCCATTCAACCATTGTATATGTAGAGACGCGATTAATCGCGTCTTTACCAACGTTTAGACCGCCGATCACACAGATTTCATACCTGAAATCAGCAACGCCGTTTTTTAACTAGTTATGGATGAATATTTTGGTTTTGTCAGGAATTCCAACATCGTATCGGGACATATAGCAATCCTAAATGATTCGTAAACGCAGAGAAACCCGGTTTCTTTAACAATACCTTCGCTCTTATTACCCTCACTCTAGAAGAGTGGGGCTATACAAACAAAGCCCACCTCCGTGGGCTGTAAGGATTCCAGACTCGCGTTGGTGGGCTTTGTACGTGTAGCCTCGCCAGCGCGAATGACGGCTTTCCCAACAGAGGCGACTGGCGTTCAGGCTTATAGCCTGTAAGGCTTTTCAGAAATTGGCGAAGGTATTGTTTAAGAAACCGGGTTTCTGAGGCAACGGATGTTCACAATTCAAATAGGATTGCTATAGACAAAATCGCATTACAATGTAACTTTTTTACTCAATCATTTTTAGGATAAAAGATAATGGAAAGTTTTAATGAGTATCATATGGACCCAAAGCAATTTCTTTTTCTCGAAAGCTTTCAAGATAACTGGCTAGTGATTAGAGATGAGTTTACAAACTTTATTAAACACGCATCCGATCAGGAGTTAACTTTCACTTATGATGTTTTAGGACCTAAAAGTAAAACGATTCAAACCAAGGGTAATGCGAAATACAGTGCTTTTGGGATTTTATTTCAAGGTATCTTTATTGAAGAATATATTCAATTGCATCAAATACAATATCCTGATTATGAGACAAATGATGCATCTGCAAAAGCACTTGCATTAAGAGAGAAATATTTCCCAAATTTGGCTAAGGTAATAGAAAAGGTGAACTTGAGCGACGATAAAATCATCAGGAATGTGTATTTTGGTACATTCCATCCCGGCTTGGATATCAAGCTACATGTGAACTATAATCCTCATATGAATCGTGGCTATCTAGGATTGATCGTGCCAGAGGGAGATGTGGCGATGAAAATATGCCACGAACAGCTTTATTGGCATGAAGGAAAATTCATGATTTTAGATCACAGCTATCCACACTGTCCGCATAATTATACCAATCATGATAGAACTGTGTTGGTTGTAGACTTTTTTAAACCGGATAAGCCTAGAGAGGAATTGATACGATTTGAAAAAGAGCAAGTCACACAACGTATGCAAGATAATCCTTACAGCTTAGGTGTTTTTGGGGAAAGTGATAAAGCTGAAGTAGAAGATTTTATCAAGTATGGTTTAGCTGATCAGTTAGAGTGGGATAAAGCCTTAGAAGCTTAGGAATAACAATTAGACATCTCCAAAAATTAATTATGCGTTGTCTACAACCCTTGTAGAGACGCGAAAGTTGAGCCAGCGCTGCAGGCGGGTTTCCCGCCGTAGGCGACTGGCGTCGTGTCTCTACATTGTTTTTCGGAGATACCTATTAAATAACTTACGTAGGTTGGGTTGAGGAACGAAACCCAACAAAGATAAAAAAACCGCAGAGACGCCGAGGGCGCAGAGAAAGAAGAAAGAGAAATAATTCCGATACAAGCGGATTTGATATCAGGAGTTAGAAGAAAGGAGACTTCTGACTCCTGACTCCTGTATTCTGTTAAAAGGTGTACTGCTGTTTGCCGATTAGCTTAACTTTGCGAGTGGACATTACAAATTTCTTTTTGGCAGTTGAGCCAAGTTTAGCTCTGAAAAGGGGTCATGATGGTAGAAGGGTCAGAGAATACTTTGAAAGTTGCTCATCAAGCATTTGAGCATTTCACTCACGGTTTAGCTACAGGTGAGTGGAACCAGTTTCTAGATATGCTGACGGAAGACTTCAGTTTCTGGTTTCCTATGGGAAAATTCCACGGGTTGAATGTGGGAAAAGACAAAGCTAAAGCTTTTTTCCAATACGTTTCTGAATCCTTCCAAGGCGGACTAACCCTCACTCTAGACTGCGTTACCAGCAATGAGACAACAGTTGTTTTTGAGTTCCGCGATCAAGGTATGTTGTTAGGACAACCTTACAAAAATCGCCTAGCTGTTTCCTTTGATGTGCGTGAAGACAAAATTTGCGGCTATCGGGAGTATTTTGGCAGCGATGGCAAATCAAATTGAATTTTTGTTCTCGTTCTGATTTGTAAATGGGGAGTGGGGAGTGGGGAGTGGGGAGTAGGGGAAGATGAGGGAGATAAGGGAGTGGGGGGAGATAGGGGAGATGAGGGAGTGGGGGGAGATAGGGGAGATGAGGGAGCAACATTGACAACATCCTCCCCATTCCCCTCATCCCCCCCTCATCTTTCCCCACTCCCTACTCCCTACTCCCCACTCCCCACTCCCCACTCCCCACTCCCCCGAGTCTGTGGTGGTCGTTAGTTACTCTCAGCGTTTAGTTGATTGAGTTCTTTGCACTTAGCCTCCGCAGCTTGATAAGCTGACATATAGTCCTTGCCACCCAACATCACGTCTCCGTAATATTCATAAGGTGGGTCACCATATATTGGTAGCGGATCATCTTCTGGATAATCTTCCTGAGATTCTTCTATAATCGCTTTGAGTTGCTTCACTGTCAAGCTATGTGCCGCAAAATACCAAAGTTCTAGGGTATTTTTGTTGATGTACGGTAATGTTGGATCGACTAGACGATCGCCTATTTCAATCCAACTGTGTTCAATCGGTCGGTATGGTTGACCAGCAAAAGATAAAAATCCCTGTACATAATTTGCTCCCTTAGTTGCCAATGCTGCTCGGTAAGCATTATCAAACGGGGTTTCCGCCTTGCTTTTGATGCGATCGGCAATTTCGACGGAAAGCGCTTCATCCAATGGTTTGTTCATCAAAAGCGAGGATCAAAGCAGTGACTACTATTACATAGTACCGGGAGCCTCTGCCCTTTGCAAATTTACAAATTGTGGGGTGGGCATCTTGCCCGCCAAGATAGGTGGACAGGCAAGATGCCCATACCACAAGAAATTATCTAAAACTGACATTTTCCCTATATTGCCACCATATACCATAATGATATCAATATGTCAATTTATTTTGAGAGGGCGATCGCCTGCCAAAATAATTCGTAATTATTACGAGCCAAAATGCGCTATGGCTAAGCCGGACAGCATTATTGGCGTCCCCACGCATAAATGCGTCCACAAGTAATAAGGATGCTCCGCATTTTTCACGAGTTCATAATTAAAACGCGAAGCGCGGCAGTCTATTCGCATGTCAATACTACTCGGAAAGAGCGAAAATTAGAAACCCGGTTTCTTAAACAATACCTTCGCTCTTATTACCCTCACTCTAGAAGAGTGGGGCTATACAAACAAAGCCCACCTCCGTGGGCTGTAAGGATTCCAGACTCGCGTTGGTGGGCTTTGTAGGTGTAGCCTCGCCAGCGCGAATGACGGCTTTCCCGACAGAGGCGACTGGCGTTCAGGCTTATAGCCTGTAAGGCTTTTCAAAAATTGGCGAAGGTATTGTTAAAGAAACCGGGTTTCTGACACCTCAACTATCGTTAACCGAGCAGTATTGATTCGCATCTTCGCTCAATTACGAATTACGAATTACGAATTACGAATTACGAATTATTTGTTCACTGTAATGCTTTCTACTGCTTCAATAAGCTCTTAAGTTCTTCATCTGTAAACGGATTTTTCCCAGCGCGTAGGCTATTTACCCACTGTTGCACTTTTGATTTTCCTTTCTTGTTCTCAGTCGAGGCGATGTATGCCTCAAAATCCTCGATTGCTCCTTGAGTGTTACCTGTCAACGCCCTAGCAAGACCCCGACTATCACTATTTTTAGGAGAAAGCGCCACAGCTTTGTTACAAGCAAACATGACATCAGCAGCTTGTTTTCTAAGGCTACCATACCAACAGAGCGATCGCCAAGAATCAGCGTTAATTTCCACTTTTGGATCGAGTTCTTGGGCTTTTGTGTAATCTGCTACGGCTTCTTTTACCTTACCATTTTTCACAAGACTTACTCCTTCTGCAACCAGACGCTTAGCCTGTCCTTTGTTAGCAAACTCTTGTGCTTTTGCCGTTGGATCAAGTTTTAAATTGGGATTCCACTTGAAAGCTGTACGGAAAGTAGCAACTGCCTCATCAATTTTGCCTGTTCTTGCTTCCGCTTCACCTTCTTTAACCAAAAATGGCGCTGCTGCTTTCAAATTAGATTTGTTTTGGCATAACTCCAGCGTTTCCAAGTCTTTAGGATGGATGACAAGATAATCACTCAGCCATGCACAACCGTGAGATAAAAGTTCATCTAGACTTTCAACGTGCCACACACGGGCGGTGTTGTCCCAACTTGCAGTGACAATGCGTTTGCCATCGGGGCTAAAACTGGCGCTGTAGACATAGCCGGTATGCCCTTTGAGTTCAGCGATTTGCTGACCCGACAAGTCCCACACACGGGCGGTGTTGTCGTCACTTGCAGTGACAATGCGTTTGCCATCGGGGCTAAAACTGGCGCTGTTGACAGGGCTTGTATGCCCTTTGAGTTCAGCGATTTGCTGACCCGACAAGTCCCACACACGGGCGGTGTTGTCGTCACTTGCAGTGACAATGCGTTTGCCATCGGGGCTAAAACTGGCGCTGTAGACATAGCCGGTATGCCCTTTGAGTTCAGCGATTTGCTGACCCGACAAGTCCCACACACGGGCGGTGTTGTCGTCACTTGCAGTGACAATGCGTTTGCCATCGGGGCTAAAACTGGCGCTGTAGACATAGCCGGTATGCCCTTTGAGTTCAGCGATTTGCTGACCCGACAAGTCCCACACACGGGCGGTGTTGTCGTCACTTGCAGTGACAATGCGTTTGCCATCGGGGCTAAAACTGGCGCTGTAGACATAGCCGGTATGCCCTTTGAGTTCAGCGATTTGCTGACCCGACAAGTCCCACACACGGGCGGTGTTGTCGTCACTTGCAGTGACAATGCGTTTGCCATCGGGGCTAAAACTGACCCTGTAGACACCGCTAGTATGCCCTTTGAGTTGATTCTTTTCGTGAATGTTTTCAAGAATCGTTTGTAAAGCAAACTGGGGACTAGCGGCTGGATATTCTTCTAGTGGACGACCGTCCTTGACGATCGCTTGTAACTCTTGCCCAGCGTGCATGGCTGAGAGTAATGATTCTGTTTCTTGGAACTGAAACTGCTGCCAAGCTGTAACCCCTTGTCGCTCTAACCTTGTGCCTGTCTGTGCCTCTTTGCTAAGGTTATATGTCTGGTTTGCGAATAGTGCGGCTATTCCTCCGACAACAACAGATATAACTAGTACCCCTGAGCCAATGCGAATCCGCTGCTTTGCCTTTTGGTTAGCCTCTGCTAAAATTTGTTGAGCCTGCTCAGATTGCTTTAGCTGTTGTTCAGTTAGCAGGCGTTGCTTCCTTTCTGTTTCCAGTTCCGCCCTTTGCTGACGGATAAACGCGGCTATGTAGTCATGCACCAATTGATAGCGGTCAGCAGGATTTTCTGGTAATAAAACCACTAAGCCAGATTTCACAAAAATCAGCAGCACCAAATCTAATTCTTGTAGAGACGCGATTAATCGCGTCTCTACGGTCAAACCTAATGCCTGTAAATCCTGTTCTAGTTCCGCACGAGTTTTGAGTGGGCGAGTTCCTTTTTCATCTGTGAGCAAGTACAGTAAGAATTCTGCGATTTGCTGATTCTCTGGACCGCAGTCTTCAACCACTTCTGCTAGGTAGCGTTTTACCAGTTCTTCTTTTGGACCACGCTGTTCATACTCAGCTAAAGTTGTGATATCATCCGTTTGCAGTTGCGCCCCCACCACTTGCAACTCTATGGGGCGTACTTCTTCTAAATTACCTGCGAGATCCTTTACTAGTTCATCAATCAAAGCAGGTTCTAAGTGAAAATGAGAACGCTCAGTTAATTGCTGAATAATTGATTTGGCATCATCGGGGGAAAAGTTACCTAACTCGTAAAGTACACGTTTGCTGAGAATGTCAATGTCGATAATACTTATGCCCGGTAGGCGGTTACACTTCAGCAAATAATGCAGGTAATCCTCCCGTAACGACAAAATCACCTTCACAGGCAGAATGTTGAGGCATTGTCCTAAAAATTCAAAAAATTGCCGCCTTTGTGCTGGTTCTGTTTCGACAAAGAAAAATTCTTCAAATTGGTCAAAAATCAGCACTGGGCGGAGATTGTGCTGTTCGGTTTGCCGTAATTGTTTCAAAATAGCGGCAGCGGATGTTGTAACGGATGTAACGGATAAGTTATTTGCTATATCCGGTTGGTCAAAAATCAGCACTGGGCGGAGATTGTGCGACTCAGTTTGCTGCAATTGTTCCAAAATAGCGGCAGCGGATGTTGTAACGGATGTAACGGATAAGTTATCTGCTATATCCGTTACATCATCCGTTTGGTCAAAAATCTGCGCCCAGTGCTGATTGTGCGACTCAGTTTGCTGCAATTGTTCCAAAATAGCGGCAGCGGATGTTGTAACGGATGTAACGGATAAGTTATCCGCTATATCCGTTACAACATCCGTTGCTGGCTGTATCCCCTTCTCTGCCAGGGCTTCTACCAGTAATCTTCCCAAATCCTCTAGCCAGTTGGTGTAAACTCGTATTGCTACAGGCAAGTTATCTTGAGTGCCGATCGCTTTGTTTTTCAAAGCTGGCACTAGTCCGGCATTTACTAGTGAACTTTTGCCTACTCCTGATTGTCCATATATTACTATTAATTTATAGTCAGGGCGACCAATACGTTCGAGCAAACGTTCTACATCTAATTGGCGACCTGATGCGGTAATTTCTGGTGCTACGTTTTCTTGTGGAGACGCGAAATTTCGCGTCTCTACGATTTGGGGTAACTTTACCTGTCGTGTTGCTTCTAGTCGTCCCGCACCGATAAATGCTCGCAAGCCAAATTGCTGCTGAATGGAACGTCGTTCAAGTTTGGCTTTAAAGGCTTCTAGATATTGCTTTTGCTGGAAGTAAAGCTTTTGCAAATTCCTGAGAATATCAATATAAAGCTGCGGATCGTTATCAGTAACACCTATTTTTCTAGCTGTTTCTAAATTGCTGATGGCGGTTTGATTTTGGTCTAATTTTTGTTGCGATCGCGCTAGAATAAACAGGTATGAACTGGTAATGTATGAGATTATATTATCTGCGAAAAATCTCTGGCGGTGAGAATTCGCGGAATTGTCAGCCTGTGCAGGGAGTCCTAGAGACGCGAAATTTCGCGTCTCTACATTTGTTTGAGGGCGATTTACCTGGGTTGGGATGCTTTCGCTGGAAATGGTAGATAAAATTTCTAATGCTTTCTGAGCTAATTCTTTTGCCTCATTCCACTTTTTTTTTGCCAAAGCAACTTCAGCTAAAAAGCCATAATCCTGAGCTATTTTAATTGCATTTCCTTCATTTTCATGCAGTTGCAAAGCACGTTTAGCTAATTTTTGCAACTGCTCCCAATCTTCTAAATACCGTAAAATTATACCAAATTTATCAATTGAATTTGCCACTAAATCTGGACGCTGAGCAGCCTCAAATACTTCCAGACATTGCCCAAGATAATTTATGGTCGCTTCCCAATCAGAATTAGAATTATCTTGAGCCTGCGAAGGCAGGCTTTGTTCGTGTAGCCCCAGGCTTCCAGCCTGAGGGCGCTCCGTTGAACATTTTCTAGCTTTTTCGTAATAACAAAAAGTGAGATTTTCTAGTAATTTTCCTTGCCGTTGTAAATCATTCCGTTGTTGCCAAAAAGCCAAACTTAGTAGATAATATTCAATAGCTATATCTACATGATTATCAATATACTCGACTAATCCCAGCAAAAAATCGCAATCGGCTTTTACCTCTGGCTTTAGTACCTGTCCAGAATTTTGCAAATCTTGCCAAGCTGATTTTATTTGCCGACAATCTTCTAGACTCAGAGTTGAACTAATAGTAAAGAATTGCTCTGCTGTTTGTTGCAAGAAATCAATCAATTCGTTGGGAGAAAGCGCAAAACTTTTAGTCGTAGCCCAACTTTCTAAATCAGGAGCAAACTGCATCATCTGCTTGTGGATTTCATCGTCTATCCACAACACCAAAGGGAAATGAAAATTCTGGCGAAACTCCTCCCGTACCTGATTAGCGGAAGCCAGCATCTGAGCTAGATCTCCCACCGACTCTAAGCCCAAAACCATCAATGAGGCTGGAACTTCCTCCCCCAATTCTTCTCGAATCGCTGTATAAAGAGTCTTAGCTGATTCTTTAAGAACAAGGACGCGGATTTCGACTTTAGAGATTTCTCGCGATCGCTCTATTAAGCGTATTCGCCAACTAGCATAGTTACACCGTGCCAGAATCAGTTTAAACTGTCCAACAGAAGCTTCTATTGCCCAAGTTAGTTGTTGCAGCGATCGCTCGTTATTGATCCGGACATCTTCTGGTTGGTGCTGTTCACTCATACAATTTTAGATTTTGAACTGCAGATGCACACAGATGGATGCGGATACTTGTCTGCGTGTATCCGCTACAGGGTACGGTTGCAATTTTAGATTTTGGATTACTCCCCCCACTCCCCCCACTTCCCCCACTCCCCACTCCCCACTCCCTACTCCCCATTCAACTCTTTCGCCTCTACTAAAATGGGATTGACATCAAACCAGGATTCGCCGCCGTCACGATATTCAAACACAAATCGACTGCGGATCAGCTTCTGGTATCCTTGGTCATCACTGACCTTTTTTGTTTGCTTGACTTGACGTAATAATTCCCACTCATCATTAGAAATCGGCAGACTCATTTCATTGCGACGAGCGCGAATCACTTGCTCCAATGTGTCACGATAAAGAGGAAGTGACATTTCCTCCATAATCCATGTATTTAGCAGCCGTAGCAAATCGCGGACATGACCGCCACTCATCCTACATAAGCGGTCTAGGGTTGCAGCACGATCAAAAATAAAAGTAATGTTACTGAGGCGCTGTTGTGGTTCCAAGTCGGGATAAGCTCTTGCAAGCACCATCTGGCGGATGAGTTCCATTCCCGTTTCATGAATACTGCCATCTTGCCATTGTACAGGCACCATTGGCAATACTTTAGGATCTTCGAGGAATCGCTGCGTCAGCGTTCCATAATCATTGGAGAATTTCAGAGCCAATGGCATTGTATAGATCATATGACAATTTAGCTTGGTGAGAAACTCACCCTGATCCACAAACAGATATTCTTGTTGCGGACGCCCCCAAGGTTTAGCGCGATTATCAATACGGTCGAGATTGTCTACGATCACCACAAGACCTTTTTTACCTTGCTGTTTCAGTTTGGCGATCGCAGGTTCTATGAGTTCTTTATTAATCGCTTCTAGCAGCTTGGTTTTTTGTGGTGCGAGATACTGATTGAGTTTTCCCCGCAACGTCGCATCACTTTTTACCTTAGCAGTGATTTCCCCAATGCCAAGAAATAGAGAAAACTTTTCTTTTTCAGAGGTAACACCCACATCGCCAACTCCGGGAACCTTCATTTTTACCCCCGTAACCTCGGCGTTCAAGATTTTCAACGCACCCAGCAGTAACTCCTGCAGCCTTCTAGGTTCCTCAAATTTAATTTCCTCTAAACTTTGACTGACTCGATGGGCGATCGCCAACATCACATCAGCAATATCCACATCAGTCATTTCTAGGTCTTCGCTAGACTCAAAATAGACCACCTGAAAGCCTTCTGCTTCCAGTTCTAGTTTCAGCTTCAGCAATTCTGTAGATTTTCCACACCCAATATGTCCAGTAAATAGAGTGCAAGTGCAGTCATCAGGCTTGAAAAATGTAATTTTATTCTTCATTTTGCCGATAATATCGCCGCCCCGCACCGAGGAAAAGTCAATGTAATATTTCCGATCCAACCAATTATTGACGACCAGAGTCCGGCTGGGATCTGTGGCTTCAAAGAATTTTCGTAAATCTATTGTCATATAGCTGGCAATTTAGTAATTTTTCATATCCTTAATGACTAGGATATATATAGTTACTGCAGCTATGTTCACTATTTCGGTAATTTTAATGTCTTATCCAAATTCTCTATGAAGTTGCACTTTATCTGACTTCCCTGTAGTCAAGAACGCAAGTGGGGGGTGAAACAAGCGATCGCATCTTCACATCAAGGGAGAGAATCTGGATCTAAACCCATTGTTCGTAACCGTTCCGCTAGCATTTCGGCGCGTTCTTCTGGAGTTAACAAGCGCTTTCCTTGTTGGTTATACCAGTACAGCCATTCTCGCGTGATGCCTTGATATTTTCCCCTTTCCATGCCAATTCCCAGGTTAATCTCTGGTAGCCAAACCGGATTTGTTGATTGTAATTCATAACTGTCGTTTACCAACTTATATACTGACATACGCGGCTGACGACGGCGAGTAGGATGATAGATTATGTAGTATAATACACCCAGCCTTGCATACTCGTCTTTCTTAGTGGTGTATTCTCCACGATCGGTCTGGGATACTACTTCCAATACCAATGTAGGCACTTGCGCCTCTTCCCAAATTGCATAACTCCGACGTAGATTTTCATCAAAAAAACGCTCTACTCCCAGACTCAAAAATCCATCTGGCACTATTGGTGGTTGATTTGGGTCATAATAAACGCCCATATCAGCGCCAAAAAACCAATCCATACGGTCTGCCCAAGCCATCGCTAGTACAGCTTTAAGTAAACTAGGAATCAAATCTTGTAGTTCATTATCCACAGGGGTATCGTCAGAGTCAGGCAGTTCCTCGGAAGAGGGGACGCAGGCTAATGGATTGTACTCTAACATGGCTGGTTCGGTCGTTATCTCATAATTCGATCATAGATGTAGACCTGTGATTACAGCAGTTTTCAATTGAATTGACCGGAGGGCGGGGGGACCCCGCCCCTACGGTGATATTGTGGTCTTCGATTTCCCCACTCCCGGACTGTGGCACAATAAAGAACGGTAATAAGAAATATATTGATAAAGGTAATTTAGTGAGTCCTACTGCTCAAACTAAAGTAAGTGCGCGTCGCGCGGTATTTCCTTTTACGGCAATTGTGGGTCAGGAAGAAATGAAACTGGCGCTGCTGTTGAACGTGATCGATCCCAAAATTGGCGGTGTGATGATTATGGGCGATCGCGGTACCGGCAAATCCACAACTATTCGGGCGTTGGCTGACCTATTGCCAGAAATTCCCGTCGTTGCTAATGACCCGTTCAGCAGCGACCCCAGCGACCCCGACTTAATGAGTGATGAAGTCCGCCAACAGTTAGAACAAGGAACGGATATTCCCGTAGTTCAGAAAAAAGTCCAAATGGTAGATTTACCATTGGGAGCAACAGAAGACCGGGTTTGCGGCACAATTGATATCGAAAAAGCTTTATCTGAAGGTATAAAAGCCTTTGAACCAGGCTTGCTGGCAAAAGCCAACCGTGGTATCCTCTATGTAGATGAAGTCAACTTACTCGATGACCACTTGGTAGACGTGCTACTTGACTCCGCTGCTAGTGGTTGGAACACAGTAGAACGGGAAGGTATATCTATCCGTCACCCAGCGCGTTTCGTTCTTGTCGGTTCTGGTAACCCAGAAGAAGGTGAACTGCGTCCCCAGTTGCTTGACCGCTTTGGGATGCATGCGGAGATCCATACAGTTAAAGAACCAGCGTTGCGGGTGCAAATCGTCGAACAACGGGCAGAATTCGACGCAAATCCGCCAGCATTTCTAGAAAAGTATAAACCTGAGCAGGAAGCACTGCAACAGCAAATCATCAACTCTCAACAGCTTTTGCCATCGGTAACAATTGAACAAGACCTAAAATTGAAAATTTCCGAAGTCTGTTCTGAACTTGATGTCGATGGCTTGCGTGGTGACATCGTATCTTACCGCGCTGCCAAAGCTTTAACCGCATTTGAAGGACGTACCGAAGTCACAGTCGATGACATCCGCCGCGTCATTACTCTATGTCTGCGTCACCGACTGCGTAAGGACCCCTTAGAAGCAATGGATTCTGGCTATAAAGTGGAAAAAGCCACCAGCCGCGTTTTTGGCATCGAACTAACACCAACAGATGCTACACAAACAAACGGCATGGGACAGTTGAAAACTGGTGTTCGCTAATAAATGAAAAGGGGAGTAGGGAGTGGGGAGTAGGGAGTAGGGAGTAGGGGGAGTAGGGGGAGATGAGGGAGATGAGGGAGATGAGGGAGACAAATTAACTTCCTCATCCTCCTCATCCTCTTCATCCTCTTCATCCTCCTCATCTCCCCCCATTCCCCACTCCCCACTCCCCACTCCCCACACCCCAGTTCATATGAGATTTTGGCAATTTTGGTTCAACAGCTTTATTTTATCTAGCCAATACAACCCGCCCCGGTTTGTAGAGATGGTGATGATATTGCTTGCACTCGCAATGCTAATGATTTGGACTTTTATCCCAGAAACACCTTATATAATACTCGCTTGGAGCTTTGTGGTAGGCACATCTATTTCCATCTTGGTGAGAGAAGCGATCGCTCCCTCACCTGAAATGCGAATCAACCAAATAGCAGCATTTTTCTTTCTTATCATCAGTTTATATGGGTTTGCGTACATATTTCAAACTCTTTAATTAGTTAGTTGATAGTTGATAGTTGTTGACTGTTCTACATTTAACAACTAACAACTAACCACTAACCACTAACAACTATCAACTATCAACTATCAACTAACCACTAACTCCCCATCCCTGCATTTCCACTAATTCCATACACAATTCATTAATTTGCTCCAAATTAGGTTTGTCAGGCAGAGTAGATTCTTCATAAACCCTTTCCATTTCAGCTACTAAATTCTCTGCCATTTTCGTTACTTGCTCATAAGAATAATCACCCCTAAGGATAGCTTTTAAATCTTCCGCGTCACCAGCTATCCTCCTGTCTACAATCACTTCTCCTTTCTGCAATATTTCTAGTCCACTCCGTAGCAATCTGATGCAGTGCATCCCATGCTTCAAATCAAAACCAGACTTTCTTTCCATTTCCGCCCTAGCCGGATTTCTATTTTCCTGCCACGATAAATAAGCCTTCCATTCTCTTAAAGCCACTTGATAGTTCTGACTTTTCTGAAGTAGGCGAATAAAATCCTTACGACTATTTGTTAAGTTTTGTGTATATTCTAAAGCTTCATTAGGTAAGGTGTATTGTTTTAGTACTCCTTTGAAGTCTATATCAGCTGTCAATAGTTTATATAACTGTTCAGCTTCTTCTAAAAACTCAATACGTCCTCTAATTAAAATATAAAGATATTCGAGAAAAGCGTTTAACTCATCTTTAATTAGTGGTTCTTCGTCTTCTATACCAAAATCTGATGGTAATGGTTTCTTTAGGGGTGGATTTAACAACCACTTGCGATGAGTTTCTATCTTTTTGATTTGGGCAAAAGCATAACCAGCGTAAGTATACTTTACCTTCTTGCTGAGAAAAATTTGCTTGTGGTTAATTAAGTGCTGTCCTACTAAATTTAATGCAGGATATTCATTTAACCACAACAATTCTAAAATATTAGGATTTGCTCCTGATAATAATTGGATAATTTTCCTTAATTCATATATGACTGTGTCTTTGTTACCATTCAGGAACGGAAATATTCCTTCTTCATCCCAACCACTATCCTTTTGTTCAATCTGGTCAAATCCTAAATAGTATCTTTTGGATGCGATAAATACACCCCGATAGTCATAGTCTGACTCGGGTCGATTTAAACCATAGCCATGGCTACCTGCTAACCCAATAAAAATCGTTCTTTTTTCAACTTCTATTCTTTTCATATTTTTATATACAACAGTTCTCGACTGTAGGGGCGAATCACTTTTGACTTTTGACTTTTGACTTTTGACTTCCCCGAAGGGGCTGACCTGCCCCTAGAACACCGATTCAGTCATCAAAAACCTAACCCCCCAACCCCCTTCCCTATAAGGGAAGGGGGAGCTTGATTCCCCTCCCCTCGTAGGGGAGGGGTTAGGGGAGAGGTCTTTCCAGGATTACTGAATCGACGTTCTAGTTGTATTCCATAAAGATGCAAATTGCCATATAGTTGGTAGACATCTAATACGCTTTAGCGCGCTTAGCTCAACTACGAACTTTATTATTTTTACATACTTGCTTTATGACCGTAAGGTCCCTGAACTTTACAAATACTTCATAAAATCCACGACAGTAAAAATAGCTAGTATAATTAAAAACGTTAAGTTTTGTGTATAAATCTAAATTTTAGAATGCAATTTATTCAAGTTCTACGTGTATCAAAAAAAATGGTTGCCATACTTGATGGGGAAAAACAATCACAACTTTCAAAATTTTTCTTTAATCAACAGATTCTTGTTATGACAACTATAAAATTCTGTGTTTCGGCTTGTCGGTACTGTCGTTATTACACACCAGTAGGACAGCGCGGAGGCACATGCCAAATTTTAAATGTATCAGTTAAATCTGGGTGGAAAGCTTGCTCTTTGTCCATACGTTCTTTTCCACCTTCTTTGGCAGAAATAAGCAGCACTGACAGCTTCAATTAAAAATGCTAATCATCTTATGGTGGCTGACCGGAACGCACCTTCGATAGTTCGTGTAGGTGGGCAATGCCCTATTTACGATCGCGCCTCAGCTTTTTGTTGCTCTGCCGATCGCAACTTGACGGTGGTGCAAGATATCAGGTGCCGTACTCTCGGAACACACCCTACGGATTTTAGATTTTATCCTGACTTGACTAAATCAGATTGAGTAAGGTAACATTTTAGGTCGTCTGTCTAATTCCTGCTCGGATCAGGTAGAGACATAGCAAAAGCTGGAAAAGTTGCTATTAGTATATAGCCCAGCTACCTGTACGGCAACCTCAAGGACAATATCCATGACCTACGCAATTATTGAAACTGGCGGCAAACAACTACGAGTCGAACCAGGTCGCTTTTACGACATTGAGCTGCTTTGTGTCGAACCGGACGACAAAGTTACCATAGAATCAGTTTTGTTAGTGCAGCATAACGGCGAAGTCACCATCGGACAGCCGCACGTGGCGGGTGCAAAGGTAGAAGGGACGGTGATGCGACATTTTAGAGGTCGCAAAGTCCTGGTGTATAAAATGAAGCCGAAAAAGAAAACCCGCAAAAAGCGGGGGCATCGCCAGGAAATCACTAGATTGATGATTGACACCATCAGCCTCAATGATTCAGTGTTTACCGCAGAACAAGCCGTAACTGCCGACACTCAAGTGAGTACTGATAGCGCGGATGCCGAACAAGCGCCTGTAGAAATCGCAGCTGTTGAACAAGCCGTAACTGCCGAAACTCAACCGAGTACTGATAGCGCGGATGCCGAACAAGCGCCTGTAGAAATCGCAGCTGTTGAACAAGCCGTAACTGCCGAAACTCAACCGAACGCTGATAGCGCGGATGCTGATAATCAGCCTCATGAAACCACTGCTGAATGATAATTAAGAACAGAAGTAAAGACTGAAGAGGAAATTATGGCTCATAAGAAAGGAACAGGTAGTACACGCAACGGTCGTGACTCTAATGCACAACGTCTTGGTGTTAAACGCTACGGCGGTCATGCTGTTCGGGCGGGAAACATTCTCGTGCGGCAGCGCGGTACCAAATTTCACCCCGGTAACAATGTCGGGATTGGTAGCGATGACACTCTGTACTCATTAATTGACGGGGTGGTAGCGTTTGAGCGCAAAGGTAAAACTCGCAAAAAAGTCAGTGTTTACGCAGTTGCTACTGCATCTGAATCATCTGAATCAATAGCTAGTTAATAAAAAATCAATAGTTCATAGTTGATATGGACTATTGATTTTGGCTGAAGTTTTGAACTATGTAGAGAAAACTATAAATAACCAAAAGGAACCCGGATTTAATCTGTCAAATTTTGCTTTTTATACTTTATAATATAAGCTTAATATTATTTTTTCTGCCATCAATTTATTGACAGGTTGTTATGCTCTGACTAAGAAAGCTGCTCTGATGCAGACAATTCCGGCACAAATTAGTTAAATATGTTCTTAAACATTTGTAAACTATTAGCAGCTAAGTAGCCGCAATTCATATGTTGTTAAGGAATTATCATGAGACAACTGGTTATCGCTGAGCGCGTATGCCTCATTGGTCATATCCTGGCAAAGGCTTTTGGACTGGTAGGTATTTTACTGGTCATACCTAATGCCGAAATGATTTTGAACCTAGGGGGGGTTGGAGAGACAGCCATGCAAACGAGTATGGCTGACGGTGGTGTGGTAGATATTATTTTCGGGACAATAGCTGTTTCAATTTATGCCTACCGCATGCTGGGATGGCGGACTACGCTGGCGTTTATGCTGCCAGCTGTATCGATATCAGTCGGGAGTGAATTACTGGGAACCAGCACGGGCTTTCCTTTTGGAGACTACAGTTACCTGAGTGGCTTGGGATATAAAATAGCCGGGCTAGTACCGTTTACAATTCCTTTATCCTGGTTCTATGTGGGTTTGTCTTCCTATCTCATTGCTCGTGCAGGTCTAGATGTAGCAGCAAAACCTAGTTTAGTGCGCCACATAAGTGCGATCGCCTTGGGAGCATTACTATTTACCTGCTGGGACTTTGCTTTAGAACCAGCCATGAGTCAAACCAACCTACCCTTTTGGTATTGGGAACATCCAGGAGCGTTTTTTGGGACACCCTACCAAAACTATGCAGGTTGGTTTGGCACTAGTGCCTTGTTTATGAGCGTCGCAGCACTCTTGTGGAGAAACACACCAATTAAATTAGGGCGATCGCAACTCAGTGTACCGCTAATTGTTTACCTCACCAATTTTGCCTTTGCCGCCGGACTCAGCTTGGGATCTGGTTTTGTCATCCCAGTTTCCCTAGGCTTAGTACTTGGTGTGGTTCCGGCTGTGGTACTGTGGTTGAGGGCTACACCCACACCATCTCATGTTGCTGTTACACCGACAACGACTGAAGTCTCAGTAGCGAATCTCAACGTTGCCGTCAAGTAGGAAAATTGGGGAATTGTTAGTTGTTGATTGTTAGTTGTTAGTTGTTGATTGTTAGTTGTTAGTTGTTGATTGTTAGTTGTTAGTTGTTGGTTGTTATAGTGACTGGAATTCCCCAATCAACAATTCCCCAGTCAACAATCAACAATTAGCAATTAGAAATTAGCAATTAGCAATTCCCCAATCAACAATTTCCGAATCAACACTCAACAACTAACAACTAACAACTAACAACTAACAACTAACAAATTTAGGTATTTCTGCTGTGGTCAATCCCTGGACAATAGCAAGTGCTATCTCACTTTTATTGTTACTGATCCAAGGAAGCGCGACAGCAATTATGCTGTCGCGCCTCCTAAAAGGACCATTCCGCCATCCTCCAATTCAACCCCAAACTCCCACACCAGAGCTTTTGGGTAGTGTCAGCGTTGTTATTCCCACCCTCAACGAGGCTCTTCGCATTGCTCCGCTTTTAGAGGGGATAAGTCACCAAAGCTATGAAGTTCGGGAGATTATCGTTGTAGACAGCAAGTCCCAGGATGGTACTCCAGACTTGGTAAAAGCCGCACAGCAGCAAGATCCCCGCTTTCGCCTGCTCACAGATGACCCCTTACCCTCTGGTTGGGTGGGGCGTCCTTGGGCATTGCACAACGGCTTTAAGCAGAGTTCAGAGGCGAGTACGTGGTTTCTTGGTATGGATGCTGACACACAACCATCCGTTGGGTTGGTTGCTGGTTTGGTGAAGATAGCAGAAGCCCAAGGGTATGACCTAGTATCCCTTTCGCCGCAGTTTATCCTGAAGTATCCAGGGGAGTGCTGGCTGCAACCAGCGTTACTGATGACTCTGCTTTACAGATTTGACCCAACTGGTATATACACGGAGCAACCAGAACGGGTGATGGCGAATGGGCAGTGCTTTTTGTGCCGTCGTTCTGTTCTGACTGCTGTAGGTGGCTATACTAGTGCAAGTGGTTCTTTTTGTGACGATGTCACTTTGGCACGAAATATAGCTGCGAGTGGGTTTAAGGTAGGCTTTTTAGATGGTGCGAAGGTGTTGAAGGTGCGGATGTATGAGGGGGCGATGGAGACTTGGAAAGAGTGGGGGCGAAGCCTTGATTTGAAAGACGCTTCCTCCCGCGCTCAAATTTGGGGTGATTTATGGCTCCTAACTTCAGTCCAAGCGCTACCCCTTTTAGTCATCCTCAGTGCCTTATTTCTTTCCGCCTCAATCGAATTAAGGGCGGGGGAACCCCGCCCCTACGTATTTCCTATTCCTCTCCTCCTGTTATTGGGACTGAATTTATTTCTGCTGGTGGTTCGCTTCGCAATGCTAGGAGCGATCGCACCTTCCTACGACCGCACCCAAGCAAAGCAAAGCTGGTTATTCTGGCTGTCCCCTTTAGCTGATCCAATAGCGGTGCTGCGAATTTTCTTATCTGCATTCAGCACTCCACGAGAATGGCGGGGAAGGAAGTATAGCGGTTAGTGGGGAGTGGGGAGTGGGGAGTAGGGGGAGTAGGGGGAGTAGGGGGAGACTAATTAATCATATCTCCCTCATCTCCCTCATCTCCCCCTACTCCCTCATCTCCCCCCACTCCCCACTCCCTACTCCCTACTCCCTACTCCCTACTCCCCATCATTTTCATTGTTAACCTCATCGCCTCGTTCCAGTTCCCAGAGAATTTGATTTCCTTCTCGACGAACTCGTGATACTATCCAGTTCCGCCAGCGCCACTGATCTCCCCGACTGGTGACAGCACTAGCGTGGACATCCATGAGGTCTGCCAGTTCTGAACTAGTAATTAAGTAGCCTTTAGAGGCAATTTCGTCAGCAATATGGAGAGTTTCGAGCAAGTTGCGCAGTTGTGCTACCCTCATTTCACGTGGTATTTCCTCGCTTGTGGCGGTAGCAGACGCGGTATATGGTTCCATAGTAGTTATATCTGTTGCCAGAGTACTGATTTCCTGTGTCTTTTTGTTAATTATTGTAGAGTTTGTATCAACAGATACTCCTGATACATTTACCTCATTTTTTTGTGGTAAAGATGGGTGAGAATTGGAGCGAGCGAGTTGTTGTAGGGATGGATTTCTACCGTTGGCGAAGTTACGAGCAATTACATCACAGCGTTCGTTTCCGACATTACCTGCATGACCCCGGACGTGTTCCCATTTTACCTGTCGGCTATTGAGTTCATCCAAGCTTTCCAATAGGTCTTGGTTGAGAACGGGATTCCCGTCGGACTTTTTCCAACCTTTCTTTTTCCAGCTTTTCACCCACTTGGTAACACAGTTGATCAGGTATTCGCTGTCGGTGTGGAGGGTGATGGGTTCGGTTTGTCCAGATGCTTTGAGGAATTCGAGGGCGGCGATCGCTGCTTGCATCTCCATCTTATTATTAGTAGTGTGAGAGGATGCACCGCCCATTTCGTGAATTGAACCATCGCTGAAGTAGACGACTACACCCCAACCTCCAGGACCAGGATTGCCTGTGCAAGCGCCATCAGTGTATATGCTTTGAATTGTGGGAACTGGAGACATAGTGGGAATATTGAACCGCCAAGACGCAAAGGACGCAAAGAAAAAGAGGGATTTAGGGAAAAAATGCGGATATTAAGCGCGAATATCAGTCCGGTAGACCAAATATAACCGTAGGGGCGCGGTTTCCGCGCCCTTACAATGTGGTCAATTCAGTTGAAAACTGCTGTAATCAAGATTAGCATAATTGCGATCGCACCTTTTGTCATTTTTAGTGGTGATCGCATTCTAATTTTCTATTAACTTAATACGATTATACTAGCTTTTGCGCTCGTTTCCTGGTGCATTTATGATGATTGATTCTGGACTGGAAAATCCAGCTTTTTTACGTATCCGCCGAATCTCTTTTTTAAAAAAGTCTTGATGATTTGATTCCAACCAATCTGGGTTATTACCTTGGTAAAGGCAAATTTGCCATTGATAATAATATTTATTTTCTTCTCCGATCTCAACAAACTTGACTGCATCGCAACTGTAGAAAAAATTAACCCTACGCCGTAAAAACTGCTCCCATTGTTTAATTCCATCAACGTAAGAGGATTTTGGGAATTCCAAAGTAGGCAATTTTAAGTTTGGAGTAGTCAGAGGTGTCTGATGAATACGAAAGTCAATGCTTTCCATTCCTTTAAGTTTGTTACAAGTGCGGCAGAGGGTTTGCAAGTTATCTAATGAGTGGTCGCCACCGTAGTACTTGGGATTGACATGGTCAACTTGTAGCAAGGATTTTTCGTTCTCGCTACAGCAAAGACAACGGAAACCGTCTCGCCTAATGCTTGGGACTGGTGGGCGGCAGGTTCTTTAGGCTGTTTCTGTGTTTTTGTGAGGTCGTATGTACGAAAAAAGCTGATTTTTTCTTGCTCAGACATATTTCTATGACTCTACTTTGTCTAGGGACTAGGGTTGCACAGCAGATCCCGCTGCGTTGTCTTCACCCGTTCTTGTCTTAGAGTTCCCAGAATGTCTGAAATATTAACATTTATAATGAGTGCGATCGCCTGTGTTGCCTACGAGCGTCAAAATAATTCGCTCTGGCTAGGACTTACGCACTTTACACATTGACCATGATGTGCCATAAAGGCTTATTAACCTAAAACTCAAGCCCTGCCTCGTTCCCATGCTCTGCCTGGGAATGAAATCAAGGAGGCAGAGCCGACCACATGAGCATTACAAGGCAGAGCCTTCTAACGAGAGGCATGCATAATTTGTCGTTTCTGTCAATGCGTAAATCCTACTGGCAATCAGTGTCCGGGCAAATGCCATTGATTGTAGACCACGCTCATCAAAGATGAGCGTGTTCTTTGTACCCTCTTTAATTACGAATTACGAATTACGAATTACGAATTAGTTAATATCCGCCTTCCTCTTCGTACTCTGGCTGTTTTTCCTTGACTGTCTTAGGAATATTCACAGGCTTTGGCGGCTCATCATCCCAAGCATCTCGATCTAGATCGGGGTCATAATCGCTGTATTCGTCGGCGGATTGCTTGTTTTGATAAGGAACGGGTTCATAACTTGGTGCTTTTTGATACCTATCTTTGCCAGTTGCCTCACTCCAATTATCTTCTTCGTCCTCTTCGTATTGAATAGGCTCATACTGCTGTGCTTTCATCACCTGACGCTGGGGACGTTCTTCTTCTATGTAATCCTCTTCCCATTCTTCCCGTGCTACAGGTGCGTCGGCGCGAATTCTTTGCTTCGGTTGCTCTAATGGCACTCCTGGGGGCAGCTGATTTGTTGCTGGAACTGTACGAGGAGTATAACTGCTGTATTCTTCGTCGCCGTCACGATCCCAAGGCGCTTTGCCGATCCCCATGCGCTCCAGTAACCCGACAGTTAACTGGTTCACGCGCTCTTCGGCTCCTTCAAACACAATTAATCTGTTGGGACCAGTGCTGACGATTTCTTCTACCGACATCTCGTAGGTACTTAGAAATTGGTCGGGAATTTGCGGTAGTCCAAAAGAAGCGATCACAATGGAGTTAATCTTACCTGTTTCGCCATTGAACTTAAAGCCCCGGACTTTACCTAATACTTCACCAGTTTCTGTAATCACTTCCCAGTTAATCAGGTTACTGAAGGCTTCAGTGTCAAGATCTTCAACCACATCCTCGTTATCAACCAGGATCACATCTCCAATTTGGTTGATATTGTTGAGGTACATGTAGCGTGGTATACCAGAAACTGAGATCAGGCTGTCTCGCAAGCTAAGAGCCACAACCTCTCTTTGGTCAATATCGATCCACAGCTGACTCACGATTCCTAGACGCTTGCCGTTATCGCGGGTGATCACCTGGGTGTTTAAAATATCGGAACGCCTAATAATTTGTTCAGAGGTCATTGCTATAACGAGTCCTGATCTCTAATTCGGTTAATCTACACACTATTATTAACAAAAACTCAAGCAGATGTATGATCTGATTTCAACTTAATTCCCAAAACTTGAGTATAAGCTCCTCTTGCTTGAGTGACGCCGATTGTGCGTTCGGCTGATTCTATCATCGGGCGACGCAAGCTCACAACTATAAATTGTGCTTGTTTTGCCTGTTGTTTGATCATTTTAGCTAATCGTTCCACATTTGCCCCGTCCAAAAACATATCAACTTCGTCAAAAGCGTAAAATGGTGATGGACGGTAGCGTTGCAGGGCAAAGATAAAGCTTAAAGCCGTGAGAGATTTTTCTCCTCCGGACATAGAAGCAAGTCGCTGTATGGGTTTGCCCTTAGGGTGTGCAACTAAATTAAGTCCGCTGTTAAAAGGATCTTCTGGATTGTCGAGTTGCAGGTAGCCATCACCTTCAGAAAGGATAGCAAAAATTGATTGAAAGTTTTCATTGACCGCATCGAAGGCTTCTTTGAATGCGCGTTGTCGCAAAGTGGTGAAATTCTCAATCCGCAACAGTAATTCTGTGCGTTCTGCTTCTAACGTCTTTAATTTTTCACTAAGTTGCTCTAGGCGATTTTGGGTGCGCTCATATTGTTCCAAAGCCAGCATGTTGACTGGTTCCATTGCTTGCAGGCGTTTAGAAAGCGATCGCAATTCTTTTTGCAGTTCTTCTAAATCTACCTTATTTGGTACCTCCGGCAGAGGGTTGGGCAATTCCGCCGACACATTTTGTAACTGTAATTTTAAGTTTGCCAGTTCTTCCCGCCGCGTCTGCTGGGTTTCTTGGAGTTTTTGCAGTTCCCATTCCAACTGTTGTTGACGCTGCTGATGCGATCGCAATTCTTGTTCTGTGGCGTCGCGTTTGTGTTTTTCCTCTCCCAAACTCGCTTCCATCTGACCGATCTGGTGGCGCGTTTGGGCAATTTGCTCAGCAAGCGTTGTCATTTGTGTAGAGACGCGATCAATCGCGTCTCTACTGGATGTCTGTTGGGTCTGGTATTCTGCAACACGCTGCGAACCTTCTTGGATTTTTTCTTGGAATCGCTGCTGCTGATTCTCCAAATCTTTTAATTTTTGCTCAGTTCCTCTTAATTCTGCCTCTACTTGTTGCAATTGTTGCTCTTGGACTTTGATCGTTCCTTGGATTTGTTGCCATTCTTGGGGAGTTTGCGACTGTTCTAACTCCGTTAAAGCTTGGCGCAATTGTAGCAATTGTTGCTCTTTATCTGGTAATTCCCGATCTAAAACTTCTAGGCGGGATTGGACGGTGGCTAATTTTTCGCTGTTTTGGGTCAGTTGCGATCGCGTTGCTGACAATTGTGCATTTAAACTCTTAATCTCTTTTGAGAACTGCTCCAACTGTAGCTGGTGTTCTCGCCGTGCCTGTCGTGCTTCTGTTAGTTCCGGCGTCAGTTGTTTTGTTCTTTGAGAAAGAAAGTTGATCGCTTCGTTACAACGGTCTAAAATTCGCTCAATGTCGCTCAAGCGATTTTTCAACGTAGCTACTTCCTCAGATTCCGTCGCCTCCACTGTCCCAAACCGCAAGGCGGAACGCTGGGTAACGCTTCCACCAGTCATTGCGCCACTGGTTTCTAACAATTCCCCTGACATCGTGACGATGCGATATAGTCCCAACTGCTTACGTGCTTGCTCTATAGTATCAAATACTACCGTGTTACCAAAAACGTAGGCGAATACATCCCGATAGCGGCGATCGCACTCGATTAAGTTAACAGCATAGTTGATGAAGCCGTTGGCGTAACGCAGCGTTGCGTCTTGGGTAAATTTTGGCGCGTGAATTTTATTCAGCGGTAAGAAAGTCGCTCTACCAGCACGTTTTTGTTTGAGTAATTCAATTCCGGCGGCTGCGATGCTGTCATCTTCCACCACAATCTGCCCTAAACGCCCACCGGCGGCAATTTCCAAAGCCAGTTGATAGCGAGGTTCCACCCGTCCTAACTGCACAACTAAACCACAAATACCAGGCATTCCCGATTGTAGGATAACTTTACTTGCTTGGGTGCCTTGCGCTTCTTGCTGTGCTGCGAGTTGCGCCTCTAGTTTATCCAAGGAGCGTTGTTTTTCCCGTTGCTCTTGCAATAAGCGCTTTTGGGTTTCCTGTTGGATTTGCAGTTCTTGTTCTGTGGCTGATAAAGTTTCGGCTAAGGTTTGAATGGGTTCACCAGCAGCGTTAAACTCAGTTTCAGTTCGACTACACTCTGCTTGTTTTTCCGCTAATTGAGGTTCGTCAGTTAGAGTTAGCTGGGTTTGCTCTTGGATTTGCTGTTGTAGTTGGTTATAGCGCTCTCTCAGTTGTGCTTGCTCTGTGCGTTGCGGTTCGACGGTTTGCAGCAACGTTTCGATTTGGCGGTTGAGGACAGTTTGTTGCTGTACCCAAGCTTCCGAAGCCGATGCAATTTCAGCTGCTGCTTCACGAGAATTTTCTAAAGCTTGTCGCGCATCATCTCGTTGCGGTTGTAGAGACGCGAGATCTCGCGTCTCTACAATCTGTTGTTGTGCTAGTTGTGCTAAGGAATTCTGGTGTTGTTGAATTTCTTGCTGTTGTTGAGCCTGACGCTTTGCAGTTTCTTGTGTGGTGGTTTGTAGTTCTGTTAAGGAGCGCTGGAGTTGTTTGCGTTCTGCTTCTTGGGTGGCAAGAGTAGATTGTACCGCTAAAAGTTGGTCTTCTCCCAATGCTTTCACATGGGTGTTGAGTTGCTCTAGTTGGACAGTTTTTTGGGCGATTTCTGTGTTGATGGTCGTGAGTTCAAAAGTGAATTCACTCTGATTGCGATCGCCTGTTTGAATTTGTGTCGTTAACTTTTCTTGTTGTTCTTGTAAAGAACGCCATGCTAAAACCGCTGACCAAGATTGTTTTTGTTGAAATTCGCTCTTGAGTTTTTGGTATTTTTCGGCTTTGGCGCGGTCTTGCGCGAGGCGATCGCGCTGTCCGGTTAATTCTGTCTCCACAATCCGACAACTATCTTCTTTCTCCTTAACTTCGTCTAAAGTTTTTTTGGCTTGGACAATCTTGCGATCGTACGCCGCCACTCCTGCCAATTCATCAATTATTTCCCGCCTCTCCCGCACGTTCATGGAAATAATACTAGTAACATCTCCTTGTAGTACGACGTTGTAGCCTTCAGGATAAACCCGTAGTGTCTCTAGTTCCTCATGTAATTCTGTGAGGGTGGAGGGGATGCCGTTAATGTAATAATTTGATGTGTAAGTCCCTTGTGGGGTGACTCGTAGCTTGCGGGTAACACTCCATTCCCCGCCTCGTTGCGGACGAACTTTCGCTTTACGATTTTCGTCATCTTCCTGTACTTCCTGTACTTCCTGTACTTCCCCTACTTCTTGTACTTCCCCTACTTCCCCTACTTCCAATACCACAGGGGGAATTTCCAGTTCATCCTCTGGGGAATGATCTGACAAATCAAATGTCACCGTGACACTAGCTTCCACGGCGGAACGTGATTTGCCCATTTGGGTGTTGTTTACTAGGTCGGGTAGGCGATCGGCTCGCATTCCCTTGGAACTGGAAAGTCCGAGGCAAAACAGCAGGGCATCTAGGATATTCGATTTACCGGAACCATTTGGTCCAGAAATGACAGTAAACCCCGATAGCAGGGGAACTTGGGTGGTACCCCCGAAGGATTTAAAGTTGGTGAGTGCCACGCGCTTTATATAGACCATAGGCAGGCGCTGGTTAACTGGGGAGACTGAAGTTCAAGTGTACCAATAAAGTTCTCAAGCGGTGAGGGGATGAAGATTATTGAACCGCCAAGACGCCAAGGACGCCAAGGAGGAGGGGGAGAGTTTAGTAGTTTGTTTATGAGGATAATTGTGATAGTATAGTAAGTAATACTTTTTATAATATTTTTATTTGCTCTCTATTTAGTTTTAGCCATGTACCAATCTCAACAAAAGCAAAGAGTTTCGATCACGGTTGACTCACACCTACTTGGGGAAGTTGACAAGCTGACAAATAATCGTTCTGCTGCGTTTGAAGAAGGAATACGGCTTTGGTACGCTAAACGAATCGAGGAGCAACTGCGGAAGTTTTACGAATCCCGTCCACAGGCTGATGTTGATTTTGAAGAGGAATGGGCAACGGTTGCTCAGGAACAGATGGAGGAGATTTTGAGCGCGTCCGGTATTTGAAGCAATGGCAGAAGGTTATCCACGCCAAGGGGAAATATATCTTGCCAGGGCTTTGCGTTCAATAGCAGATACTAAAAAGCGTCCGGTTGTTGTCGTTTCTATCAATGTCCGCAATGAATTGAGCCGCACTGTATTTATTGTGCCGTTTACCAGCGATTTGAGTGGGGGTGAGACGCCAACTCGCATTTTAATTCCCTCTGGAGAAGGGGGACTGGAAGCAGACTCGCTGGCTATTTGTGACAATATTCTGGCAGTCCAAAAGTCTTATTTAGAGCGTGGTCCTTACGGTCAAATTAGTGCTGAATCTCAGGAGCGAATTCAACAGGGGATTCTGATAGCAATTGGGGTGTTTTAGTAGGGGAGCATCTGCGCTTTGTAACCCACATTCCGCACCTTAGTCTGTAATACGCGGTTATCATTGAACTACATTGAGACTGCTTGAAGCTGTTTTTAAATTGCATCACACGCAATACCAACCCCATCTTCTGCAGCGACGACAACCAGAGTTGGTCACCAGTAACATGCGGATCTGGGCGAATTTTCTACGTGAGCAAGCACAGCGCAAAAACGTTCCCATCATAGATACGAACCGCCAACCGCTTGATCAGGTTGTGGAGATGATTCAAAGTCAAGTCTTACCAAGTTTGGTCGAGGCGTAAGTCTAGAAGTTAAAGAGGACGTTGCCCAACTATTATTTGCTGGGTAAACCTTTGAGGTAAGTTTGCTCGCTCTACTGTAATTTAATATTTACTTTGCTGCAAGTTGGCGTAGACGCGTCAGCGTTAGCCGGTACTCCGGCGTCAGCGATCTTCGAGGGACCAGCGCTACTGAGTGCGACTCGGCTTGTCGCCAGACATCGCTATCAGTTTATTCATGATTTGCTGCAACGTTTTGCCCAGATGTAAAATTAGATCATGAGTAGATAGATAATTAGGTAAGTTATGCAACTAGAAGATTACTTTGATTTTCAGCGTCATGATGACATTCGGCTGAAAGGTACAAGGGTAGGAATTGAAACCATCCTTTATGAGTACATCTATCGCGCTCGAACTCCAGAAGAGATTGCCAACATTTATACATCACTAACACTGGAACAAGTTTATGCGACGATTCTTTATTACCTGCACAATAAAGAAGCGGTGAGCGCTTATATAGCTAATTGGTTGGAGTGGAGTCACAGGATGCAGGAAGAACAGCGGCGCAATCCCCCACCTGTTGTAGTCAAACTGATGAAACTGAAAGCTGAAAGAGAGGCAATGAAAAAAGTAAATGACTCTCAAATATCTGCTGGATGAAAATGTTGCTCCTCTTTATCAAGTACAACTCCGACGACAAAAACCTGATTTAGTTGTCTGGGTAGTTGGAGAACCTAGCACTCCTCCTAAAAGCACCTTAGATCCTGAAATTTTGTACTGGTGTGAGGAGCATAAATTTCTATTGGTCACAAATAATCGGACATCTATGCCCGCACATTTGGCTGATCATATCGCGCAAGGTCGTCATGTTCCTGGTATTTTTATTCTGAATGATAAATTAACCATCGGTCAGACTATCAATGAATTAATTTTAATTGCTGAAGCATCTTTTGATGATGAATATCAAGATCAAATTATTCACTTACCACTACCTTAATAGTAATAATGCTTGTCTATTTTTAATGATTCCTACAAAATGGCAAAAACTGCTGACTCAACTGCCGACTTCAGCTATTAGTCTAGGAATTTATTCCTAGGCGATTGGGTTGCGATATTAGAATGAAATAGCCCTAGCATTCTTCCAGGTACAAGTAAAGTACTGAAATGTAGATAACGTCTAGCTGTAAAAGCATTTAACCCAACTACAATAATAGTTGTTATAAGATAAGAATTAAGCAATGACAACCACTACAGACACCAGAAATCTCAGTTTGGAAGATGTTCAGCGGCTTTGGAAATTTGAAGAGCAATTGAATAACTCGTTTACATCATTATTAGCTCTGGAATCTCTAACAGAATTTGAACAACAAGAAGTGTTACAAATCCGCAATTTATTTCACAGTTACTACGCAGCGGGTAAAATCTCTGAAGGGCAAGTAAAATTTCTCCTGCTTGCGCCGTTAATGAAGTTGGCAGGCTTTTATCAGCCCAGCATTAAAATAACTCTAGAAGAAAATATTGCTGACATCTCAGTGGAAGATGAAGACACAATCATCAAAGGACGTATGGATATTTTGGCTGTTAACAAGCCGCAAGGAAGAACAGTAACTACCCCCTTTTGGATACTGGTGATTGAATCTAAAAATACTACTATCGATGCTATGGAGGGTTTACCACAATTGCTTACTTATACTTATAAAAGTCTAGAGCGTCAAACATCAGTTTGGGGATTGACTACTAACGGAATGCGGTATCAGTTCGTCTATATTCAGCAAGGAAATCCTCCTACTTATCAACTATTGCCAGATCTCAGCCTGATTCGTCCTGAATCGTCTATTGAGTTACTGCAAGTTCTCAAAGCAATCCGCCAACAATATAATGCTGCTGACACAGCCACAACTGCTTGAACAAAGCCTGTTCGTCAGATTACACCGCCTAACGTGTAAAATTATTTATCTTCTTTGCGTCCTTGGCGTCTTGGCGGTAGCCTGCGGCAAGCCGCTTCGCGTCTACTGATATCTTGCACCATTCTCCTCTTTCGTGTAGGGTGGGCACTGCCCACCAACGCAAAAATAGGCCCGTTCGGTCAATGGTGGGCATTGCCCACCCTACAAAAATAGCGTTATTGCAACTGGTGCAAGATGTGAGTCTACGTTAAAAAAAACTTAGGTATTCTTTGAGTGCCAAAGGAGTAGTAGCTAACTCCTTGATATTTAACTTTTTCACAAAAATTGACTACTCCTGCACTCTGGATGTGGTGGTAGCACAAGCAAAAAGCCACAATAGAAGATACAGGCTTTGCAAACAAAGCCTTACGTTGAACAAGGAGTCTGTTGTCAGTGGTATTACAAGTTCAAAAAAGCACCTACGAAGCTAAAACCCAAGAAATCGCCAAACAGCTTTTAGCTGCGACGCAGGAGAGTCGTTCGTTTTTTGCGGCATTGCGCGATCAGATGCGCTGGGATGATAAATTACTAGCCTGGGCGATGAGCAATCCTGGGTTGCGGGTGCAGCTATTTCGCTTTATTGACACTCTTCCTGCTTTACATAGTAAATCAGAAATCGCCGCGCATTTACAAGAATATCTAGGGGATGAGTCGGTAGAACTACCAGCAGCCCTCAAGGCGATGCTAAACTTTGCTAACCCCGACTCAATGCCAGGGCAAGTTGCTGCTACAACTGTTTCCACAGCAACAGAAACATTAGCCCATAAGTATATTGCCGGAGAAAATATTCAAAAGGCGCTGAAGACAATTGAACGACTGCGTAAGGAAAAAATGGCTTTCACCGTAGATTTATTGGGTGAGGCGGTGATTACCGAACCAGAAGCCCAGTCTTACCTGGATCGATATCTGGAATTAATGCAACAACTGGTACAAGCATCGAAGAGTTGGACGCCAGTTCCCTTAATTGACCAAGCCGATGGTGAAGCATTACCAAAAGTTCAAGTTTCTGTAAAGCTAACGGCATTTTACTCCCAGTTTGACCCACTGGATGCTGAAGGTAGTGAAAAACGGGTAGGCGATCGCATCCGCCTCCTGTTACGTCGTGCCAAAGAACTAGGCGCTGCTGTTCATTTTGACATGGAACAGTATGCCTACAAAAACCTAACTCTCAGCATCTTGAAAAAATTGTTGCTGGAACAAGAGTTTAGGCAACGTACAGATATAGGCATCACAATCCAAGCATATCTGCGGGACAGCGAGCAAGATGTACTTGACTTGATTGCTTGGGCAAAACAGCGTAGTTATCCGATTACGATCCGCTTGGTGAAAGGTGCTTACTGGGATCAGGAAACCATTAAAGCCGCGCAGAAAGATTGGCGGCAGCCAGTTTACAATGATAAGGCAGCAACAGATGCTAACTTTGAGAAGCTAACTGAGTTATTGCTAGAAAATCACCAATATGTGTATTCTGCGATTGGTAGCCATAACGTGCGATCGCAAGCCCGTGCTATAGCAATAGCTGAAAGTTTAAATGTCCCCCGTCGTTGCTTTGAAATGCAAGTCCTCTACGGTATGGGGGATAAAATAGCTTCAGCGTTAGTTGATAAGGGTTATCGAGTCCGAGTTTACTGTCCTTACGGTGAACTTCTGCCAGGAATGGCTTATCTGATTCGCCGCTTGCTGGAAAATACTGCTAATAGTTCCTTTTTACGGCAAAATATGGAAAATCGTCCAGTGGAGGAACTCATTGCACCGCCAATAGTGGCAACGGATGTGGCAACGGATGTAACGGATAATTTAACTGTGGGACTGATAAATAAATCATCCGCTACATCCGCGCTCAATACCGCTGCCAATTTTGTCGGTGCTGCTGATACGGATGTAACGGATAATTTAACTGCGGGACTGATAAATAAATCATCCGCTACATCCGCGCTCAATACCGCTGCCAATTTTGTCGGTGCTGCTGATACGGATGTAACGGATAATTTAACTGTGGGACTGATAAATAAATCATCCGCTACATCCGCGCTCAATACCGTTGCCAATTTTGTCGGTGCTGCTGATACAGATTATGCTAAAGAGGAGGCAAGAAAGAAATCTGCTCAAGCTTTTCAAACTGTCCGCCAACAATTAGGCAAAACTTATTTACCGCTAATTAACGGCGAGTACGTCAACACTCAACAAATTATCGATTCCGTCAATCCCTCTAATTATAGTGAGGTGGTTGGTAAAGTCGGACAAATCAGTGTTGAACAAGCCCAACAGGCGATGCAAGCTGCAAAAGATGCATTTCCTGGTTGGCGCAAAACACCTGTAAGAGAACGCGCCCTGATATTACGGAAAGCTGCTGACTTGATGGAAGGGCGTCGCGCTGAACTAAATAGTTGGATAGTTTTGGAAGTTGGCAAACCAGTGCGTGAGGCGGATGGTGAGGTTTCCGAGGCGATAGATTTCTTTCGCTACTACGCCGACGAGATGGAACGCCTGGATCAAGGTTACAATTACGACATCCCAGGCGAGACGAATCGCTATATCTACCAGCCACGGGGAATTGCAGTGGTGATTTCTCCTTGGAATTTTCCGATTGCTATTGCTACAGGGATGACGGTAGCAGCGTTAGTTGCTGGTAATTGTACTTTGCTGAAACCTGCGGAAACGTCTTCTGTAATTGCGGCAAAATTGACGGAAATCTTGGTCGAGGCTGGGATACCCAAAGGTGTATTTCAGTATGTGCCAGGTCAGGGTTCGACAGTCGGCGCTTATCTGGTGAATCATCCTGAAACAAATGTGATTGTTTTTACTGGTTCACAAGAAGTCGGATGTAGAATTTACGCAGAAGCGGCAATTCTCAAGCCTGGTCAAAAGCATATGAAGCGAGTAATTGCCGAGATGGGCGGCAAGAATGCTATTATTGTGGATGAAAGTGCTGATTTAGACTCTGCCGTTGTTGGGGTTGTGCAGTCGGCGTTTGGTTACACCGGACAAAAATGTTCTGCTTGTTCGCGGGTGATTGTGCATAATGCTGTTTATGATGCCTTTGTGGAACGTTTTGTGGCAGCAACGAAATCACTTAATATTGGGGATGCAGAGTTACCCAGTACGCAAGTTGGTCCTGTGATTGATGCAAATGCACGCTCGCGCATCCGTGAGTATATTGAGAAAGGTAAGGCAGAAGCAAAAGTTGCTTTGGAAATTCCAGCACTGGATAACGGATATTTTATCGGTCCTGTGATTTTTACAGAAGTCTCACCAAACGCGACAATTGCCCAAGAAGAAATTTTTGGTCCAGTTGTGGCAGTTATTCGGGTAAACGACTTTCAGGAGGCGCTAGAAGTTGCTAACTGCACTAACTTCGCCTTGACTGGTGGACTTTACTCTAGAACACCTTCGCACATTCAAATGGCGCAGTCAGAGTTTGAAGTCGGGAATTTGTACATTAACCGCACCACCACGGGTGCTGTCGTTGCACGGCAACCTTTTGGTGGGTTCAAGCTTTCTGGAGTTGGTTCTAAGGCAGGAGGACCTGATTACCTGCTGCAATTCTTGGAACCGCGCACGGTGACTGAGAATATTCAGCGCCAAGGTTTTGCGCCGATAGAAGGGGCTGATTAAACTAGTAGGTAGGGCATATGCCCTACTTATTAATTGAACCGCCAAGGCGAGGCAGTGCTGCAGGAGGGTTTCCCTCCGTAGGCAACTGCCGTGCCAAGAACGCCAATAAATTTTGATGAGTAATGTAGTTATTAAAGTTGTTAATTTACCTGAAGAATTGGTGGCAATTACAGTTATCAGAAAATCTGTTTTTCAAGAAGAACAAGGGGTAGATCCGGATTTAGATTTTGATGGTCAAGATGAATTTTGTGAGCAGTTGATTGCTTATCTAGATGATCAATATGTCGGTACTGCTAGAATTAGATATTTGGATAAAAAAACTGCGAAGATAGAGAGGTTAGCTGTTTTGCCTATAGCTAGAGGGCAAGGTATTGGCAAGAAAATTATGGAAAAGGCTTTGGAGATTATAGCTAGCAAAAATATCCCAGAAGTTGTGATTTATGCTCAAGAATATGTGAAAGCTTTACATCAGCAAATGGGTTTTCAGGAAGAAGGAGAAATATTTGAAGAAGCAGGCATTCGGCATGTAAAAATGATAAAATTGTTAGTGGTTAGTAGTTAGTGGTTAGTGGTTAGTGGTTAGTGGTTTTTTATAATCAACAACCAACAACCAACAATTAACAACCAACAACTAACAACCAACAACTAACAACCAACAACTAACAACTAACAACTAACAACTAACAACTAACAACCAACAACCAACAACTAACTCAAATACCTCATCAGTATTGATTCCAGTTGGACGATGCCAACTGGTTTATTAATATATTCGTTAGCTCCCAGTTGCTTTAAGCAAGCTGGCTGCGGATCGGCAATGCTTGCATGTTCATCAGTTGTTTTCTTTGGCATCATCATTACCACCGGCAAATCTTGCAAATCTGGCTGTTGTCGCAGGCTATTTAGCAAATCCCAGCCTTGGAGATCTCCTACTAACATTAAATCTAACAAAATTAAATCTGGCTGTTGGCTTCGCACCCGATCTAAAAAGCTGTTCCCGTCTTCTATCCGCTCGACTTGGTAGCCAATTGTCTGAAGATAATCTTGCAGCAGTATCGCCGTGTGTTCTTTGTCTTCTACAAGCAAAATACGTTTAGTTGTGGAAGCAAAATGAGGGGCAGGGGAGTCAGAATCTTCTCCTGCAACTCCTGCACTCCCTGCTCTCTTTTGCACTTGATCTGGTAGAAACAGGTGAAACTGACTGCCTTCTCCCAAAGTTGATTCCACAGTCACATCTCCACCATGCAATCGCGCTAACTTGCGCGTTAAAGCTAAACCCAAACCAGTGCCTTCGTACTGACGATTCAATTGACTGTCGAGCTGTTTAAACGGTTCAAACAGAAATTTAAATTGAATTGGGTCAATACCAATGCCTGTATCTGATACTGTAAATGTAATGCCTTGAGGTACTTTTTTGACGAACAGTGACACCTGACCTGCTGGGGTAAATTTAATAGCATTGGTCAGGAGATTTAGTAGCATCTGTTTGACTCGTCGGTCATCGGCAATGCAAATATCTGCATTCTCATCAATTTCTGTTGTCAGTTGCAATCCTTTTTCTAATGCCCGATCGAGAACTGTCGATGTTACATAATCACACAATTGTTGCACTTGCAAAGGTAACACCAAGAGTTCTTCTTTACCTGCTTCCACTTTAGACAGGTCAAGAATATCGTTGATCAGCGCCAGCAGGTGTTCACCACTGGTATAAATACAATCGACATACTCCTTCTGCTTGTTATTGAGAGTGCCAACCATTTCTTGTTGCAGCAATTGGGACAACCCCATAATCGCGTTGAGAGGTGTTCGCAGTTCGTGGCTCATGGTTGCTAAAAATTCACTTTTTGCCCGACTACCAGCTTCCGCTGCCTCCTTAATTTCGCACAGTTTCAACTCGGTTTGTTTGCGTTCAGTAATATCCTCGATCATGGCGAGGAAAAACTCAGGTTCGCCGTTTGTGCTCTTAATTAGAGAAATGCTCAGGTTCGCCCAAACTAACCGACCATCTTTATGCAAAAAACGCCTTTCCATCTCCAAGCGATGTGTTGCAGTTCGGTTTTGCTCCTCGTCTACATTAATTCTTGCTATCAATTGTTTATAAAGCTCTAAATCCTCTCCCTGTTGGGAAATGTAATCTGTAAAGTGCTTACCACATAGTTCTTCCCGGCTATATCCCAGCATTTGACACAGCACCGGATTGGTATCTACAATCCGTGCTTTCATGTCTACAAGTCCGATAGCTATTAAGGAACGCTCAAAAATTGTCCGGGATCGCGCCTCACTTTGCTCCCAGGCGAACTGTGTAGCGCTTCGTTGCGATGCTTCTATTGCCAGTGTGACGAAATCAGCTATAGAACCTGCAAAATTCTCTGACTCTAAAGTCCACTCGCGTTCCGTCCCAATATGTTCATGACACACTACCCCCACCAAACAACCTCCTAACCAAATTGGTGCATTCAGCACAGAAGTGATGCCATACACAGAAAGATCAGACTCAGAAAATTCTTGAGTTCTTTTGTCGTTGAAAGCATCATGGGCTGCAATGGTACGTTCCGCTTCTAAAGCCTGAAAATAAGCAGGATAATCAGCTTTCGCCAGTACCATACCGGAAGAATGACGTTTGGCACTTCTTTCGTACAAATCAATACATTCAATTTTTGAGCAATCTGAGTTGTAGAACCACACACTAACTCGCTCTACATCCAGCGTTTGAGCAGTGGCTTCCGTGATTTCCTTTAATGCCGCGTCAAGGTTGCCTTGTTGGAATGTTTTGCTCCTTGCCAATTGCATTAACGTTTGGCTGTGTTTTCGCAGACACTTTTCCCTTGTTTGCCAAGCCTCGGACACTTGCTTGCACTCTGTAATGTCTCTAGTCGCCACTATCTGCTTTTGTAATCCTTGGTTAGGAATGTTTTTGCCTTGCATTTCCCCAGGAAAAATATAACCGTTTTTTTAACTACAACTATTTCATAGCGTTTTTCATACCCAGAAAAAATATTGTTTCTAATTAATTATTGTGAAAATTTGGATTTTAGTGATTAATTATGAGTTATTGGTGATTAATCATTGGTTTTCTCCTAGTACTCTAAAATCTGCCCAAAGCGCGCCTGTAGATTAACCTGGAGAAAGATATTTCAACTGTTGAAGTTTGCCAAAATTGAACCGATAGCAACTGTTAAGCGAGGTGGAGCAATGAAAGATGATAGCGTGAGAATTGTCTCTCTGATTCCGAGTGGAACGGAGATTCTAGCAGCTTTGGGTTTATCAGACGCGATTGTTGGGCGATCGCACGAATGTGACTATCCTCCAGAAATCCAAGATCGCCCAATTTGCACTCAACCACGCTTGAATACCAATGCTCCTAGCAGGGAAATTCACGATCAAGTCAACGACTTGTTACAATCCGCTCTCAGCATCTATCAAATCAATACGGATGTTTTAGAAAAATTGCAGCCCACCCACATTGTCACCCAAGACCAGTGTGATGTTTGTGCTGTCAGCTTAACAGAAGTTGAAAAGGCAGTTGCTTCTCTCATCCATAGTTCCCCCCAGATTATCTCCTTACAACCTAATGTTTTTCAAGATGTGTGGGCTGATATTGAGCGAGTCGCTCATGCTTTGGGGGTAGACTCGCAACGGTTACTGGAAAATTTAGCAGCTCGCGTCAAAATTGTCGAGCAAAAAACACAAGGACTCTCCCAAACAGAAAATCTCCCAACCGTCGCCTGCGTCGAGTGGACTGACCCTTTAATGGTCGCGGCTAATTGGATTCCTGAGTTAGTCTCCCTAGCGGGAGGAAAGCCACTATTTGGGATTACAGGAAAGCCTTCTGCGACTTTCAAATGGGAAGAACTTGTCACAGCCAATCCAGATGTAATTATCTTTATGCCCTGCGGCTTCGATTTAGATCGCACTCGTCAAGACGCCCAGTTATTAACTCATCGTCCAGAGTGGGAACAACTGCATGCGAACCAAAGTGGCAGAGTTTACATTACTGATGGCAATGCCTACTTTAATCGCCCAGGTCCTAGACTGGTGGAGTCTTTAGAAATTTTGGCAGAAATTCAGCATCCAGAAATTTTCCAATATGGCTATAAGGAAAAGGCTTGGTCGGTCTTGTAGGAGGGGAAAATTAAAAATTAAAAATTAAAAATTAAAAATTTTTGAATTTGGCATTTTTAATTTTTAATTCTTCTACTCCCTCATCAAGGATGACGTGCTGTGTTGTTCAGCCATTCAATCAAGGGTCTTAACGTTCCTGGTAAAGCTGCCTCACTTACTGTTACAGTGTGGGAACGATCTTTGTCTTCTACTGTTAGTGTGTATTGAAAGCGATCGGGCTGGGTGGATGGAGGGGCTGTTATATTTGCAGGTAAATTATAGAAATTTGCTGCTTCCAATAGTTGAGGTAGTTTATTGGCTTCATCTGTTGGCAAATTAGCTGTGTCAACAGTTGTTGTCCTGCTTATCCCTGCAAAGCCACCCGTGCGTTCAAACGAAATCCGCATTTTTAACTACTCTTCGTGTGCTCTCTTTGGCAAGAAATATTAAAGACTGGGAGTTCCTGATCGTTATGTTCCAGCATAGCACTCAATTACCCCGCCAACAAGGGGCGATCGTTAGAGAGTCATTAGTAGGGTGGGCACTGCCCACCAACCTTTGCAATTGGTGGGCAGTGCCACCCTACAATTTGGTATTTTTAGGAATTCGCTGGTCTAACCACAAGGGTTTTGCGCTACTCTAAACCTAGGCTAACTTAAGGATTTAAGCCCTTAAGGCACAGGAAGACCGATAGCGCAAGGTTTTTAAATGGGTTAAACCCTATGAGGGGTCAATAGACCTACAAGGTATCACGCTCACAAGGAGCTTATGTTTGCCGTAGCTTGCCCTGTAACAGACAGTTAGTCTGTGCCTATTTGATACCTAGAGCAGGTACGCCTGCCCTAAGCTGCCTACCGCCCCAACGTCGATCTCGGCTTGTCCTCTGGCTTGACGAGATAATCGGAGGAGCAGCAAAGCAATCTAATACTATGATACACCATGCATAGGCGATTAGGACGTTCGCCTGAAAAAATATTAGCTTTAACGGTAATTGCCAAGGATTACCGAGAATAACATAGATTTAACTTGTGCTGCGTTCACCCGATCGCACAGACGTGTTATTAGCATTTAAACTCTCACGGGTTGTTCTGCGGGTGTAAGCATTCCATACATCAAGTTCTGAAGGTGGACGGCTACAGAGTATAGCTTTATTCGCTTCACTCAGTCCCTGTACGAGAGTAAAATCCGCTCCAGCGATACTATGAAGATGCTCCAACGCCACGCCACTAAGATCTGCTGCTCGCAAATCCGCCATACGTAAATCAACTCCAGTCAGTCGAGCATCTCGTAAAAAAGCTCCTGTAAGATAGGCTTTACTGAGGTCGGCACCGCTTAAAGCTGCACCCTGTAAGTTGGCTCCCGTCAGGTCAGCACCACTGAGGTAAGCCCCGCGCAGATTGGAAAGTTGCAGATCGGCATCTCGTAAAGAAGCTGTATTTAAATAAGCACCATTGAGACTGGCATTCGGACCTACCGCTCCGGAAGCTTTGTAATTATAACCTTGGGGCCATTTGGTCTGGGTGTCGTAACGGGCAACTTGCAGCTTAGCTCCCTCCAAATTAGCCTCATTAAGATTTGCTTGCTGGAGATCAGATCGGTTGAGATAGGCTCCCTGTAAATTAGCTCCACTCAAATCGGCTCCGCGCAAGTTAGCCCCTCGGAGGTCGGCACCACTAAGATTGGCCTCAATCAAAACATATCGGCTGAGGTCGGCACCAGCCAAGTTAACTTTGCTCAAATTCGCTTTTCGCAAATCAATGCCTCTAAGATTAAATTTATACAAATCAACCTGACCCAAAGCAACTCCTGCTTTGAGGGCTGTTAAGATGTCCGGTATTGTACCGGGGCTTTCACTATTTAAAATTGGTTCAATTTCGCTGTTTGTCATCGGTTGATTTAAATGCGCCTTTCTGAGTTATTCTACCTTTTATGAGTGAGAAGTTAAGAGTTAGAAATAAGACTTTTCACTCCTTACTCTGTAAGGGCACGGCACTGCCGTGTCCCTACTCCTAACTTTTAAGAAAAACGAGGTTTAAGAACAGATGTACCTAATACAACCCTTAACAATGATGGACTTCTTTCGCAAAAGCGAGGGGGAATGGTTGACGCAACGGGTAGTACATCACTTTGATTCGGCGGCGGATGAGTCGGGAGAGTCAAATTTGACCATTAAAGTTCTGGAAAGGGATGATCCGAAAGTCAAAGAAGTTTGTGAAGCGCAAGGGATGGATCGCAACAGAGCAATTGGAGGTGCTAGTTTTACATGGCAGGCAAACTTAGACTTGAGGTCAGTTGATCCTCACAACGCTGCTATTCTGGTTGATATTCCCACTGATGAGAGTGGGCAAACTGGGAAACTCATCCGTAATCAAGGCTATGTTGAGAGCATTCCTGTTGTGAGTCGGTATCAGTTTACTGATGATGGAGTGCTGACAATTAATACTGACTATGAAAATAACCAGGGTCAAGAACGTTGCTGGTTTGTCACAGATGATTTTCGTGTACGAGTCAGCACAGTGCGGATGATGAACGGAATAAACCTGATGACTTATTGCTCTGAGCGTCGTTGTGTTTCTCAATTCGTTTTAGAGCAAATGATTAACCGCAATCTTGCTAGAGTCATTAGTCATTAGTTATACAAATGAGAACAAACAAATTATTTCTTCATAGCAAGTTTTCCAATGCAGCTGCCACAACTTGATGCTCCCGATCGTGTCTAAGTTTGCTCAAGGCTTCCTTGGCTTGCGGATCGTCAAATCTTTTTAAGGCATAGGCAACTCTCACACGCATCCGCCCAGATTCTGCATTCACCAACGTGAGGAGTAGGGACAATGCTACTGCGTGTTGGCTAGAACCAGCTAGGGTACTGAGGGCATCAACTGCCGATTCCTGAACTGTTGGATCTTCACCTTTCAAAGCCTGAGTGCAAACATCAAATAGTTCATGTAGGCATTCCATTTCCACCAGAGCGGCGAGAATGCTGCGGCGGACTAGCCAGTGGTCATCTTGGTAAAAAGCTAGGACAAGATGAGAGACTGCTACTCTGCCAAACAGAGATAAAGAATTTGCCGCCTCAGCTCGTACATTCGGAGTGTCGTCATATTTGATCATTCTCATTAAGGCAGCAAAAGAATCTGCTGTCTTTTGCTTGCCCAAAGCGATCGCCAAGAAGGAACGCACCAAAAATTCTGAGTCATTAAGGTTACTGGTCAGTAGAGGGACTGCAACTTCTGAGTCATAATCCTTAAGGGCAGCGATCGCCTTCAGGCGGTACTGAAAATCTGGGTTTTTCAGGTCAGCTTCGATTTGATGAAGTTCCATGTGATACTCGGAGCGCAAGGGTTGCTTTTTAACTTTATTTTACAGATGGCAAGAAATTCCGAATATCTGAGGGAAAATTGAGTTTTAGCAAATGTTTTTAACATGTAGCAATAATACTATGTCTGAAAATCAACAGGCAAAGGTAACTCAGCAAGAGACACCAGAAGAAATTGCCGCAGTCATCACCGAACTTGAGCAATATAAACAGCGGATTATTGACGATACACTGGCAATGGCTAAACGGGCTAAGATATTGCGGGCAACTACCCTCGCTAACCTAGAAAACAATCAGGAAATTGCCCAAGTTGATGCCATGATCCAGGATCTGCGCGATCGCAAACTGGCATCGGAATTACACTCAACAGCTGGGTAAGTCATGGTAAAATCTCAAATTCACACTCTCGCAGGGGAAGCGGCGCTTGTAGCCCAAGCAGAAACTGATGAACTGCTTGCCTCAGTCAATGCTCAAATTGCTGCAGATACCTTTAACCCCAATGATAGCCAACTCCTAAAACAAATGGTGGAGAGTTTGGCAGATCCAAGGGGTATGGTGAGACTGGAATTGGTGCTGACGTTTGGGGCAATTGGCAAACCTGCCACCCCTTTTTTACTGGAGGGATTAGCACATCACCCAAACCCAGTGGTGCGGCGTTCTTGTGGCAAAGCCTTAGCACAGATCGGCGATTCGCTTGCCGTCCCGACTTTAATCAATGCCCTGTTAAACGATGAGGATACGGTTGCCAGAAGTTCGGCAGCTGGCGCACTGGCAAAAATGGGCGCTCAAGCAGTACCAGCATTGCTGTTCCTCATAGCTGCTGATTATCCAGAAGCCGCCAAAGGTCATGCCTCTTGGGCGCTGTCTTTCATTGGAGCAGAGGCGACAGAATATTTGTATGCGGCGATTTCCTCCACTTCATCTGATGTGCGGTGTGCTGCAGTGGGGGCAATTGCCAATCTCGCTCAAGACCAAGCAGATGAGCGGGCGTTAGAAACTTTTGTATTATCTATTACCGATACGGCAGCAACCGTCCGTGCTGAAGCAGCGACAGCCCTAGGCAAAGTCGCTCATCAACCATCTGTCCCGGCATTAATACAGTTACTTGATGACCACGATAGTGAGGTAAAAAAAGCTGCAATTTTAGCATTAGGTAAAATTGGCGATCGCGCTGCCTTACAACCACTGCAAGCAAAACTAGCAGATGAACAGCACACTGTTCGCCAGGTTGCAGCGTTAGTGATTTCTCAATTAAAGAGTTAGTGGTTAGTGGTTAGTTGTTAGTTGTTAGTTGTTAGTTGTTAGTTGTTAGTTGTTAGCGGTTAGTGGTTAGTAGTTAGTAGTTAGTGGTTAGTTGTTAGTAGTACTTTTTGACAACTATAGCAGTTCTCATATGAATGAAGTACATCCACTGACTCCTGACTCCTGGCTCCTGACTACTTAAACAGTTGTACTGCAAGCAATTAAGAACTGCTATAACAACTAACAACTAACTACTAACTACTAACTACTACCAACTAACTACTAACTACTACCAACTAACAATAGTCCAAACTTTTTTGACTATTGACTCCTGACCCATAACTGGAGCAAAATTACTAGTGAATGAATCATTAACTGAACAATTGATTTTAGCCGCGATCAAAGGAGAGACTGACACAGTGGATTCCTTGGTGGCGCAAGGTGCAGACGTCAATGGACTGGGTCGAGCGAACACCACAGCCTTGATGATGGCAGCAACAGAAGGGTACCTCAATATCGTCAACACCTTGCTGGCTCAAGGTGCAGACGTGAATTTTAAAAATGATGCTAACTATACCGCGTTGATGTATGCAGCAGAATCCAATTACCGCGATGTCACTGCTGTTTTAATTCCCCCAAGTACAGATATTGATGGCAGAAACAACTATGGCGAGACAGTGTTGATGTCAGTCGCCCGTAAAGGTCACACCGACCTGGTGCAACTTTTGATTGACCGGGGTGCAGATGTGAATGCGACTAACAATATTGGGGATACAGCTTTATATCTGGCGGCAGACAATGGTCACGCTGATACCGTACAAGCCTTAATTCAGAATGGCGCTCTTGTAAATACTGCGAACATGGGCGGTTGGACACCTTTGATGATGGCAGCAGCACGGGGCTATGCTGCGACTGTGGCTATTTTGCTGGAAAATGGTGCGGAGGTAAATGCCCAGAACTACTGGGGTAGCAACGCTTTGAAGGAAGCGAGGAAAGCAGTTTCCGGGGCTTGTGTTGAATTGCTTATGCAGGCAGGCGCAAGAGAATAAATTAACATTCTATCCCTCAAAGGAGTGATATTTGGCTTTGCTGAATTAGCGAATGAATTGTCATTCTGATTCGCTCTGCTCCCAGCATAACAAAATGCGATTCATATCCAAATTCAGCAAAGCCTGATACTTGAGAGCGCCAACGACTCTTGCAGATTATCCTTGCAGCTAGCTGCGTTGCGGTACTCAAGCAATGCACCCTACGATTTTTCGCAGTCCAAATTAGTTTTCTGAGAAATACCAAAATTTATATGTCAATACATAATTTAACTTTACAATTATTAACAAACATGGTGAAACTATCGTATGAAAATTAAAAAGGAACAGAAGTTTAAATAGCTTGAAAAAACTTAGACAAGAAAATATAGGGTCTTCAAAAGACTCTATGGTTTCTTCCCAGACAAAAAGATGTTAAGTTAGAAGGTGTCTGAGTTTACAAAAAAAAGTTAATTTTTTTTAAAGCTTGAAAACAACTTTCTCAGAAAAACAGCAAAATCAGCTTTGATCAACAATTTTGGAGAAACTTCATAATGTCACTTTGGGCTATTGATTCGCTCCCCGTGGAACTGCGCTCTAACAGCACGGAAGATGACTTGCAAACAGTAATTCGGGCGGTTTACAAACAGGTTTTGGGTAATGAGCATTTGATGGAAAGTCAGCGCTTGATCAGTGCTGAATCATTACTACGCGATCGCTCGCTTACCGTCCGCGAATTTGTCAACATCGTTGCCAAATCAGAGGTTTACAAATCTTTATTTTTTAACTCTTCTTCGCAATATCGCTTCATCGAGCTGAACTTCAAACATCTGCTCGGTCGCCCTCCTATAGATCAGTCAGAAATCGCCGAACACGTCCGCATCTACAACGAACAAGGCTACGATGCGGAAATCGATTTTTATCTTGATAGTAGTGAATATCAGCGGAGTTTTGGCGATAACATCGTCCCCTATCTGCGCGGCACTAGCACCCAAAATGGCATCAAAAATGTCGGCTTTAACCGGATGTTTGCATTGATGAGAGGGATGGCTAGCAGTGATAAGGATACCCATGCCAAGCTAATTACCACTTTGGCGGCAAATTACCCCACACCTATCAAAGCTCCCGGTGCTGGCTCTGGTGCAGTTGGCAATACAGGAAAACGTTTCTCAATTAGTGTTACTAAAACGAATGGCACTCAGCAACCCGGACGCTTAGGCAACATCAAATATGTGGTGAACTACAATCAGATGTCTCAGCAAGTGCAGAACATTCATAAGATGGGCGGCAAAATCATTAGTATCACTGAGGTTGTTTAGCAGACTAACTTGAACTTGGAGACGCGACAATAGCGCGTCTCTACACAGCAGGAATCGGCTACAGGGATTACCAAAATCACTTAAGAACACTTTTTTGGCTAAGGCGGTGGGAACATCGACTTTAGCCAAGATACTTATTGGATTTTAATCTGCTTTTTCAAACGACTTTTATGATGAATATTACCGAGTTCTTTGAACTTTCAATTGGACGATGGCGATCGCAGCGCAGCGGTCATCATTTAGCATTCGCACACTTTGAAGAAGTGCGTTCTACGATTGACATTGAGCCTCTCGCCACTGACGATCCGGCGGTGCTAGAAATCTGTAAATTTTATGGCGTTGATCCTGCAACTATCACCTACCCATTTCGCATGACTTGGGAGGGGGAGTCGGACTGGGACGAAAAGACCCTCTCTGGTAGTACTGTGCTGGTGCCTGTTCCCGATGTGAACAATCCTGCCCAAGGCAAATTATTGCGGGATCAGGGATACGCAGAAACAATTGCCGCCGTGGGTAATTACCATCTGAGTGAGGATGGCACCTTCACCCTGCTAACAGAGTATGACCGCGCTGCTGCTGAGGAACGAATCTGGTTTGCCAACCCTAATCTGCGATTTCGGGTAGCGATGATTAAAACCAGTGATGGTAAAGGGGTGACAACAGCTTCGTTTTCTAGTGAAATTCGTTCTTTGTCAAGTTCTAGCAGTCACGCCATGTCAGGTTAAAACATTATATGTAGTTGTTAGTTGTTAATTGTTAGTTGTTAGTTGTTAGTTGTGAAAAAGTACCACTAACAGAAGAATGAAGTTGAATATGACAATATCGCTCAATAATTCTGACACCAATGCCAGTGATTTAATCACCCTAGCTCGTTGCATGGCGGGAGATTTTAGTAATCAAAAACAATCGTTGATAAATCCCCAGCTTTACGCTCACATTCACATTTTTTTTCGTCCTTTACCATTCGAGTTTTTTTCTGGCATTGGTTTTTATTCCGAGCAAGTTTATGACTACGATCTATGGACTCCCTATCGCCAGGGAATCCATCGGCTAATTGAGCAGGGCGATCGCATTTATATCGAAAATTACAGCCTCAAAGATCCAGTCCTTTATGCAGGAGCAGCTCGTGAATTAGATATCCTGAGAACCATTACCTCAGACTGCATTGAACGTCGTTATCACTGTTCAATGATTTTCCAGCGAGAGGGGGAGATGTTTCGAGGCTGCGTGGAACCAGGTAATCAATGTCTGATTTCTCGCAATGGTCAAAAGACCTACCTTGTAAGTGAAGTTGAAGTGACTGAGCATACTTGGGTAAGTTTAGATAAAGGCATGGATATTGAAACTCATGAGCAGCTTTGGGGTTCAACTGCTGGACCTTTACGCTTTGAGAAACGGGAAAGTTTCGCTGATGAAGTACCTGCGATGAGCTTCTTATGTTAATGCAACTTGAGCCAAATGAAACCAAAATGTTGCCACCACTGGCTGAAAAAAAGATGCGATGTTGGATTCGTAGTCGCCATTTGATTTGTTCAGGTCACTTTTTTATATTTGAGACAGTTGAATACACGACAATTGAGAGATTTGCTGAATGTGTGGTTGCTTTAGGAGGAACATTAATATCAGTTGAACCAATTAATAAAATTTGGATTGGCGATCATCGCCAAGTCATTCTATATCATGCAAAAGCAAGTTTACATACACCTAATCATAATTTGAAACAATACTGGATAAAATACGGTGGGTTCTACACAAAATTTGATAATCACTGTTGATCGCAAGGTGGGCGCAAATAAACAGATGTAACGGATGATTTGACTGTGGTCCGACCAGATCAACTGTGGCAACGGATGACATAACGGATGTAACGGATGATTTGACTGTGGTTCGACCAGATCAACTGTGGCAACGGATGACATAACGGATGATTTGACTGTGGTCCAAGCAGATCAACTGTGGCAACGGATGACATAACGGATGTAACGGATGATTTGACTGTGGTCCAAGCAGATCAACTGTGGCAACGGATGACATAACGGATGTAACGGATGATTTGACTGTGGTCCAAGCAGATCAACTGTGGCAACGGATGACATAACGGATGTAACGGATGATTTGACTGTGGTCCAAGCAGATCAACTGTGGCAACGGATGACATAACGGATGTAACGGATGATTTGACTGTGGTCCAAGCAGATCAACTGTGGCAACGGATGACATAACGGATGTAACGGATGATTTGACTGTGGTCCGACCAGATCAACTGTGGCAACGGATGACATAACGGATGTAACGGATGATTTGACTGTGGTCCAAGCAGATCAACTGTGGCAACGGATGACATAACGGATGTAACGGATGATTTGACTGTGGTCCAAGCAGATCAACTGTGGCAACGGATGACATAACGGATGTAACGGATGATTTGACTGTGGTCCAAGCAGATCAACTGTGGCAACGGATGACATAACGGATGTAACGGATGATTTGACTGTGGTCCAAGCAGATCAACTGTGGCAACGGATGACATAACGGATGTAACGGATGATTTGACTGTGGTTTAAGCAGATCAACTGTGGCAACGGATGACATAACGGATGTAACGGATGATTTGACTGTGGTTTAAGCAGATCAACTGTGGCAACGGATGACATAACGGATGTAACGGATGATTTGACTGTGGTCCAACCAGATCAACTATCCGCTATATCCGTGACAAAATCCGTTGCCTCAAATGTGCAATGCCCTACTCATTGCCTCGATTCAATTTAGTTACCTGATCCAAACGCGATAATGCGCTCTCGGCTGATTCCCGAAGATAAGGGTCAGCATCTTGATTCGCAGCAGTCGCGGAGAGAGCCTCAATAGTGAGAGAGTCGTTAATAGCACCTAAAGCGCTGATTGCTGCTATCGCCACCGCAATATTTTCTGCTGCCATTGCTCCAAGTAAAATATCTAATGCTGGTTTACCGACAGTGCCAAGAGCACCGATAGATGCTAGGTTAACTACTGGGTCAGAATCGGATAGTGCGGTTTGTAAGGCTGTCAGGGCTTCGGCAGGAAACTCTGACTCTGGGAAGCTGAGGGCGATCGCCGCTAAAGCTTTCGCACAACTAGCTCTTACCGTCGCATTTTCGCTCTCCTTTAACTGGGCGCTCAACGCTGGCACCGCATCCAGCCCAATCACTCCCAGAGTTTGCACTGCGGCTCGGCGATAAACCACGTCTTCATCAGCTAAAATTGCCATCAACTGCGGTATCGTCTCTTCAGTGCGCTCTAAGGCAATCTGGCGCATGGCTCTTTCTCGCAACCTAGGATTTTTATTTTTTAGGTCTGGGTATAGATATTCTGTAGACATCACTATATTTTCCTTACTCAACCAATAAAGGGAGTGGGGAGTGGGGAGTGGGGAGTGGGGAGTGGGGAGTGGGGAGTGGGGAGTGGGGAGTGGGGAGTGGGGAGTGGGGATGAGGAGGATGAGGAGGATGGGGGGGATGAGGAGGATGAGGAGGATGAGGAGGATGAGGATGTTGCTCCCTTCTCCCCCCTACTCCCCCTACTCCCCCCTACTCCCCCTACTTCCCCTACTTCCCCTACTCCCCCTACTCCTTACTCCCCACTCCCCCTACTCCCCCTACTCCCCACTCCCCACTCCCCTCTTACTTGTTGCTTTTGCTTGCACTAGCCAATCAGCATCGTTAGCACAAAGAACCCGACCTGATTTATCACCTAAGCAGTCTAAGGCTAGCAAGCAGGCGTATTTTAATTCCCAAATGGGAAGCTTGAGACAAGCTTTGAGTTCGGGGATTGCGCGTTGATCGCCTAAGTTACCAAGGGCGATCGCTGCAGCGGTGCGGGATTTCAAAAATTGGGGACGCAAATTATGCAGGGCTTCTACTATCAGTTCGTATGCTGCTGGATAATTCAGCCATCCCCACAGCTTTATGACATGATAATGAGCGCCGTAATCGTTATGAGCCGCTTCTTTGTAGGTAGCGACTAGCGCTTCACCTGCATCGGGATAGTGGTCAATAATAGTTTGCGTTGCCAGATAACAAATCCCAAAATCGGTGTGATAGAGGTCAGAAATTGCCCTTTCCAGCTTCGGTGTTTGGTCGTACTCATGCACCAATTCCAAGTCGTGGGGATGATCTAAGATGATTAAATCTGCGCTCTTCTCAATCTCCTCAAATTTGAGATGACCACACGACACAGATGCATCAGCTAAATACCGAATTCCCCGGGAGCGAAACACCACTGAAACAGGACAACGGGCAATCTGAGGAATAGCGGCATAATGTCCCGCATCCATCAGGTCTTGAATGACGCCACGACGTGCGTTGACATTTGGATTTTGGAGGAACTGCACCAGTTGATCTAGCATTTTGCGATCGCCTGAAAACTGATAGACAGTGGTCATTGCCGCACTAGCGATCGTTGGATCGTCGGCTTGGGTAAATCGAGTCATCCGTTCTAGAGCAGTCGTGTACTTGAGTTTAGCTAGTACCTGGATAATTGTCCGGTAACTTTGTCCAGGTTTGTCGAGTAACTGGGCAATCTCCTCCAAAATTTCCTGGTCTTGAGAGCCAATTTCTCCTATTGCCCAGACTGCATTTTCTACTAAATAATTATCGGTATGGGATAAGCAACAGCGAATCACTTCCAGAGCGCGTTCAACTTTCAAACGCCCCAAAGTTTCAATCGCTTTGCGTCGCGTAATCCGATCTTCCAAGACATCGCTTTGCTCTTTTACGACCTCAATTAGCGCATTAATTGTCCGCTCCGTCGGAAAATTCACCAAATGCGATGCTGCAATGTAACGCTCAGATTTATCTTCGAGTTGTTCTAAAGGGGTTTTTAATATTTCAATGGCTCGTGCTTCACTCAGTCCAGGGAAGATGTTGGAAAAACGCTTATCCATATTTTATTATTTGTGGGTTGTTAGTTGTGGGTTGTTAGTTGTTAGTTGTTAAAAAGTACCACTAACTACTAACGACTAACCACTAACAAAGAACAAAAATTTAGGGAACTCTTCACATATAACTTAACCCTGACAGGCTAAGCAACTTGTTAAGAGTCCCCTAAAATCTAGAATGCTTAAACCCAACTAAGCTGCCGATTTCACAGCAATATCATTAGGACAAAGCGTTAATCAGATAGTCCAGGTAAGCACGGAATTCGGTAGCAGCTTGAGCAGACATATCGCGAGGAGAGCAAACGCGATCGCGAACGAAGGTGAAAGCGGTTACATAAGCTGCGGTAGGCAGATTCAGAGCGCGGTAAACTTCACGAGCACCAGCAATGCCCCACTCATCCAAAGGACCAGTACCGCCAACAACTAAGGCGTAGTTGACGAGGCGCATGTAGTGGTCGATGTCGCGGTAGCACTTCTCTACCTTGCCTTGGTTTTCGCCAGCTTCACCAGCGCTCTTCAGGTAAGGATACTTAGCGAAAACTGCATCGCCAGCTTCCTTTACCACAGCATCGTGGTTAGAGGCTAGCTTTTCTGCTGCTTCCAGACGAGCAGCAGAGCGCTGAATATTACCTTGAACTGACTCAAGATCCGAACCAGTAGGAAAACGACCCGCAGCATCAGCAGAAGTAATAGCAGTGCTTAAGACTGATTTCATGATTTTGATATCTCCAAAAGCGATTGTGACAAAAGATGAATGCTATGTGATTGATAATGTCGCACAAAGCGTCAGATTAGCCCAGAGCTGAACCAACTTTGTCGAAGTAGCTAGCAGCTTCAGCAGCCAAAGCAGAGCAATCGCCTTCAGGAGTTTCGATCTTGCGTTTGCTTGCTGTGTTGTTGATAAAGGCAACAGCAGAAGCCTTCATGATGTTAACGGCACGGACAGCAGAGTTGGTGGGTACGCCCAATGCAGTGTAGGTTTCTTTCAAACCGTTCAAGCAGCGGTCATCCAACACCGAAGAATCGCCAGCTAGGAGAGCGTAGGTAACGTAACGCAGGATGATTTCACCATCGCGGAGGCAAGCAGCCATGCGGCGGTTGGGGTAGCAGTTACCACTGGAGGTAATCAAGCCGGGGTTTTCGCAGATCATTCCAGAAACAGCGTCAGAAACGATACAGCTAGCATTGCTAGCGATGGCGTTTACAGCATCGAGGCGCTTGTTACCAGCGGCAATAAAGGCTTTCAGATTAGCTAACTCAGTACCACCTACATAGGCAGTTTTAGCATCAGCACTAGCTACAACTCTGGAAAAAGCGTCAAGCATTGAGCTCTCCTTAATTTTCAGAAAATTCAGATAATTCTTGCCTTCATCCCCATCATTTTTGAGGAGACAAGAAAAAACATAGGGGATGAGCAGTGTCCTAGTCCCTTCTATGAGGGACAAAGTAATAATCTGTAATATTTTCTGATACTCAGGATCGGTGTAATCTACAAAAAAATCAGCTACCGACAGAACAATTCCGGAATCACAATCACAAGCTCTCACCCCCATTTACTCTAGCAATTTGGGAGCAGGGATGGAGGTGAGAGCTATGACGACAACCATAAAAATAAAATACGACCCCCCACTATCTTGGAGGGTTTGGCAAGACAAAACGACGCGCTCTGTGCTTTAAATCACTTTTGCACATTCCCACATTCTCATTTCAAAAAGCTCAACAGACGCGACCCCTACCTTTTTATGACTGAGTGGAACTCAGCATCAAGCAGTTTTTTTGAGCAGATGTTTGACCAAATTATCCTTTACCATCATCTGCCGTAAAACTTCTAACAAAAACGTTTGAGCCTCTTGTTGACTCAAACCCTGAACTTGGTCTTTGAAAGTTTGTAAGCGGAACTGTTGCTCTATGGTCAGTTCGGTTGGGAAGTTCATGTTCACTCCTGTGATTCACGGAATCGGTAGAACGGGTGAGAAGGGGAATGTCGGTTAGATCTAGTGTCTTCGTGGTTTCCGCTAGTATAGCATTGCGTTTATTATGATGTCCATTTTGTCAAGCAATGATTAATGATAACAACAAAAATTAACATTTCTCTCAATCAAGTACCCGCCCCTTCTCTTGCAAGCGGCTTTTTGAAGGGTAATCGCTAATTTTTGTAAAGTTATATGTCAACTTTAAAAAGAAAAAATAACTAAATCATCATCCGCAAGAGTTATTAGTTAGGAGTTAGAAGTCTGATGGACGCGATGAAATTTTTTCAGATGGTTGACTTGCACCCGTAGTGTCATAACTGGACGGGTGACCGCCCTTCGGGAAGTCAAAAGTCAAAAGTCAAAAGTCAAAAGTACAAAAAAGGTACAAGCCCCTAAATTTATTTATGGAAAATGAAAAATATGTATTTCGAGAGGAGTGCAATCAAGTTATACTACGTCCTTATTACAAGCCCCTAAATTTATTTATGGGGTTCTTACTTTTGACTTTTGACTTTTGACTTTTGACTCTTGAGAAGCGACTTGACGTCGTCAGCTTTTTTAATTTTTAATTTTTAATTTTTAATTTTCTGGTAGCGGTACTAGGGTATACTTCATCCTCCAGTTGACAGAACTTGGTATTACAGATTGTTGCTTTGTTTGTGAAATATGAGACTTGCATAATTTGTATCGCTTATTTTCATTGCAAGGATTCATAAATCGTGCTTTATGTACAAGCCTTTCCTGGAATTTTTGGAAAAAGAGCTATTTCAGCGGTTTGATTTACAAAGTCGGATAATTCCCCCTAGTTTGGAACTCAAAGTCAGCGATCGCGGTAAAAACCCGGCAACAATTCGCAGTTGGTGCTACCAATGCCAAGAGTTACGAAAAATTCGCTATACCTACATCAATGCCGGAGAGAGCGCCCAAATTTTTAACAGCGTCATCTATCCTAGTCATCACTACGACTTACCACTGTTAGGAATTGATTTTTTGTCCTTTGGTAAAATTAAAAATTTGATTGTCCTTGACTTTCAACCTTTATTTCAAGATGAAGCCTATCAGAAAAAGTACATAGAGCCGTTGAAGTTACTACATGATAAATATCCAGAACTAGCACAAAACTTAGAAATGAAGTTTTACGATGCGAACCAGTATTTTTCCAAGTATCTACTGTTTGCCAAAACAGATGCAGAAACTGTGGCAACGCGGGTATTTGCAGCGTTTCAAGATTACTTAAATTTGTATTGGCAAATGCTAGATCAAGCACAGCCGCTAACAGATATGGAAGACATCCAGGGGATTGTCAAAGCTCAGAAAGATTATGACCAATATAGTGCTGACCGCGACCCAGCATCTGGTCTTTTTAGCAGCTACTTTGGTCATGAGTGGGCAGAGCGCTTCCTCTATGAATTTTTATTTGAAGATGCGATTCCCTTAGCAGTCAGTACACGCAAATGATGACGCTTTATCAGCCGTTTCTCAACTATGCGCTCACATATATGCGTGAGCGCTTGGAGCTTCAATCCTATCCCATCCCTGAAGGATTTGAATCTAAGGTAGCCACTGTGGGTAAAGGTAAGAATCAGCAAGAGGTTCTCACCACCAGTTATGCCTTTCAAACCTCAAAATTGCGGCAAATTCGAGCAGCACACGTACAGGGTGGCAATTCACTCCAAGTGCTGAATTTCGTGATTTTTCCCCGACTGAATTACGACCTCCCTTTCTTTGGCGCAGATTTGGTGACGTTACCAGGAGGACACCTGATTGCCTTAGATATGCAGCCCCTGTTCCGGGACGATCCAGCTTATCAGGTAAAGTACACCAAGCCGATCCTGCCGATCTTCCATGCCCATCAACAGTATCTAGCTTGGGGAGGCGACTTTCCAGAAGAAGCACGACCCTTCTTTTCTCCTGCTTTTCTCTGGACTCGTCCCCAGGAAACTGCCATAGTAGAAACCCAAGTATTTGCCGCTTTCAAGGACTATCTCCAAGCTTACCTAGATTTTGTGGAGCAGGCAGAACCCGTCACTGATTCCCGAAGTTTAGCAGCCATTGAGCAAGCGCAACTGCGTTACCTGCGTTACCGATCCCAGAAAGACCCAGCGCGAGGAATGTTTCAGCGCTTCTATGGTGCTGAATGGACAGAAGAATACATTCATGGCTTTTTATTTGATTTGGAGAGAAATTTGACTAAAGCCCCTATCCCCCTAGAAGAAAGCGCGAAGCGCCTTAAATGTTAAGGATTGTGAAGAGAATGACAGCCGCTCATAATAATTTGTAATAGAACAGAAGACCCCAACATAGTATAAAAATAATTTGAAAGGGAAAATCACAGAACAAGATTGACAAAGTGCAGCATTAACCAGGTTTTACAGTTTCTCATGGTCAGATGAAGTTTTGTAAAAAAAGTTTTAATCTGAAAGCCAGGAAAGCTTAAACTGATACTTGGATGTCTGTGGTAAACCTTGACCAACTGCTCACGCAGTCTGACATCAAAATAAACTGAACTATTCAGTTTTGAATCCAAATGATTCTTGGCCAAGCAAATTAGGAGATTGAAGCAATGGTTTTAGATGCATTTGCAAAAGTAGTTTCCCAGGCTGATACACGTGGTGAATATCTCACCGAATCACAGTTAGATGCCTTGAGCGAACTGGTAAAAGACGGCAATAAGCGTACAGATGCCGTCAACCGCATTACAAGCAACGCGTCTGCTCTTGTTGCCAATGCGGCTCGTGAGTTGTTCGCTGAACAACCACAGTTGATCGCTCCTGGTGGTAATGCCTACACCAACCGTCGCGCTGCAGCTTGCTTACGCGATTTGGAAATCATCCTACGTTATGTCACCTATGCAATTTTTGCTGGTGATGCCAGTGTGCTGGATGACCGCTGCTTGAACGGTCTGCGTGAAACATACTTGGCGCTGGGAACTCCTGGTAGTTCTGTAGCACTAGCTGTTCAGAAAATGAAAGAAGCTGCGATCGCCATTGTCAATGACCCCAACAACATCACCAAAGGTGATTGCAGTGCTTTGACATCTGAAATCGCTAGCTACTTTGATCGTGCAGCAGCAGCAGTGGCATAATCCAGATCAGCCCTGCTATTGACTCAACCATTTGTCCATTGGACAAAACAAAATTTCAACTAAAAAGTTTGTGAAAAGGGAGATACCAAAATGACAAAAACCCCTCTAACTGAAGCAGTTTCAGCTGCAGATTCTCAAGGCCGCTTTCTAAGCAGCACAGAAATTCAAACCGCTTTTGGTCGATTCCGCCAAGCTCCAGCAGGCTTACAAGCAGCAAAAGCTTTGAGCGCCAATGCCCAACGCTTGGCAGAAGGTGCTGCTCAAGCAGTGTACAACAAGTTCCCCTACACCACTCAACAGCAAGGTCCTAACTACGCTTCAACCAGTACTGGTAAAGCGAAGTGCGTACGTGATATCGGCTACTACTTGCGGATTGTTACCTACTCCCTAGTTGTCGGTGGTACGGGTCCATTGGATGATTACCTGGTGGCTGGCTTGTCGGAAATCAACCGTAGCTTTGAACTGTCTCCTAGCTGGTACATTGAAGCCCTCAAGTACATCAAAGCTAACCACGGTCTAAGTGGCGACCCAGCTGTTGAAGCTAATTCTTATCTCGATTACGCAATTAACGCTCTAAGCTAGAGTGTTTATTCGGCCCGGAGAGGAAATCAGCTCTTATGACAAGTAGGTACTAAGAGTTGTTTACCTCTCCGGGCAGCTTAATTTCTGTAGCCTAATAATAAATTAAGAAAAAAAATTGCAAAAAAGCTTTTGATTTGCAATTAATAATGGGGGAGGGTGAATATGGGATCGTTGGCAGAGGCAGGAAGATTAGGGATTAGCGCCTTTCAAGACTCAGTACAGGTGGAGCTGCGTAGCGATAGGACACTTGAAGAAGTAGAAGTTGTCATTCGGGCAGCTTATCGTCAGGTTCTGGGCAATGGATATCTCATGGAGGTGGAACGTCTCGTCAGTGCCGAATCCCTTTTGCGTCAGGGAGAAATTACAGTACGGGGTTTTGTACTAGCAATTGCGCAGTCAGAACTCTATCGAGAAAAGTTTTTCCACTCCAACTCGCAAACTCGGTTTATCGAGCTAAATTATAAGCATTTATTGGGTCGTGCGCCCGAAGATGAGTTAGAGATCTCCTACCACGTTGACCTTTACAACTCACAAGGCTACGAAGCTGAAATAAATTCATACATTGACTCACCGGAATATCTAGAGAACTTTGGTGACAATGTTGTGCCATACTATCGGGGCTTTAAAAGCCAAACAGGGCTGAAAAACGTTGGCTTTGGTCGGATATTCCAGCTATACCGGGGTTATGCCAGTAGCGATCGCGCTCAAGGACAGAAACAAGGACGGCTTACCTGGGAATTGGCTAAAAACATCGCCTCACCAATCTACCCAACCTCTACAAAAGCCTTAGCGGGGATCTCAAGCGGTAGCCGAGGAGAAACATACCGGATCAGGTTGATACAAAAGGCTAGCCCGAATTCGACGGTAGTGCGTCAAAGTACCACAGAATTGCTCGTACCCTATGAGCAACTTTCTAGTAAGTTGCAACAGCTTAATCGCAAGGGCAGTAAGGTAATCAGCATCACACCTGTATAAATTGGTTGTTGTTAGTTGTTAGTTGTTAGTTGTTAGTGGAACCAACAACTAACAAGCAACAACTAACAAATAACAATTGCTAAAGATTAAAGGAGAATTTAAAGATGGCTATTACAACAGCAGCATCCCGCCTAGGAACATCAGCTTTTAGTGATGCATCTCCGGTGGAATTGCGCTCATCCGCAACTAAAGAAGAAATTGAGAGAGTCATCTCTGCCGTTTATCGTCAGTTACTTGGCAACGACTATTTGATGAAATCTGAGCGGCTCACAAGTCCTGAATCTCTCCTACGTGATGGGAAGCTGACTGTACAAGATTTTGTGCGTCAAGTAGCTAAATCGGAACTGTACAAATCCAAGTTTTTCTACAACAATTTCCAAACCCGGGTAATCGAACTCAACTATAAACATTTGTTGGGTCGTGCTCCTTATGATGAGTCTGAAGTAATAGATCACTTGGACTTGTACCAAAACAAGGGTTACGAAGCCGACATTGATTCATACATTGATTCACCAGAGTATCAGGAAAACTTTGGCGAAAATATTGTGCCATACTATCGGGGCTTTGAAACCCAAACAGGACAGAAAACTGTAGGATTTACACGGTTTTTTAAGCTTTATCGGGGCTATGCCAATAGCGATCGCGCCCAACTTCAAGGCAATTACTCTCATCTAGCCGATGAATTAGCTCGCAATACTGCTTCCACCATTGTTAGTCCAAGTGGTGCAAATGAGGATGGCTTTGCCTACCTTCCTTCTAGAAGAGGCGTTACTCCCAGCACTGGTTTCGGTGGCGGAGCAACATATGGCAAAGAAGACAGCAAGTTATACCGCGTCGAAGTGGCTGGCGGTGTTGGGCGTGGGTATCCTAAAGTACGCCGTGTTAACCAAGCTGTTGTCATCCCATACGAAGAACTATCGCCCTATCTACAAAGAGTTGTAAAGCAAGGTGGCAAAATCGCCAGCGTTACACCAATTTAGTTAGTAGTTAGTGGTTAGTGGTTAGTGGTTAGTGGTTAGTGGTTAGTGGTTAGTGGTTAGTGGTTAGTGGTTAGTGGTTAGTGGTTAGTGGCAAATAACAACTAACAACTACCAACTACCAAATAACAACTACCAACTAACAACTACCAACTACCAACTACCAACTAACAACTACCAACTAACAACTACCAACTAACAACTACCAACTAACAACTAACAACTAACCAAAGAGAATTGAGAATTAATATATGCTTGGTCAAATTGTAGGTGGAAGCTCTAGTAGTCGCTACTTTCGTTATGAAGTTGTCGGTATGCGTCAAAACGAAGAAACCGACAAAACAGACTATCCCATTCGCTCTAGTGCCAGTACGTTTATCACTGTGCCTTACAAGCGGATGAGTCAAGAAATGCAGCGGATTACTCGCATGGGTGGCACAATCGTCAAGATTCATCCATTAAACCCTGAAGGTGAAGTAGGTAGCTAGTTCTCTCTCTTTATCCTCCTTTTCATGTCTAATTCCAGTTGGGAAAATTTTGCATCTTCATCATCGGCAGGCGAACCTGTCGGTGGTGAATCTCTAACCGTAGCGCAGGCGATCGCCAATCTTGAAAGTGCAGATCTAGGTCTGCGCTTTTATGCTGCTTGGTGGTTGGGCAAGTGTCGGGTGCGTGAGGAGCTAGCTCTTGTAGGACTCATCAAGGCATTAGAGGATGAAGCTGACCGGACGCCAGAAGGCGGATATCCCTTACGCAGGAACGCAGCCAGGGCATTGGGGAAACTGGGCGATCGTTCCTCAGTCCCTGGTCTAATTAAGTGTTTGGACTGCTCAGATTTTTACGTGCGGGAAGCCGCAGCTCAATCCCTAGAAATGTTAGGCGATCCAGTTTGTATCCCAGCCCTGAGCCAGTTATTGGCAGTTGGCTTTCAGTCAGACTTCTCCCAACCCTATGACGCCATATTAGAAGCATTGGGAACCCTGCGGGCAACTGAGAGCATACCTCTAGTTCAGCCCTTTCTTGAGCATCCAATAAAACGAGTGCAATATGCCGCAGCGCGAGCCATGTACCAGCTAACCCTTGAACCTGTTTATGGAGAACGGCTGGTGCAGGCTTTGGCTGGTCAGAATTTGCAACTGCGTCGCACAGTGCTGGCAGACTTGGGCGCCATTGGTTATTTGCCCTCCGCAGAGGCGATCGCCCAAACCCATGCGGAGAATAGCCTGAAGCTCATTGCCCTGAAAGGATTACTAGAACATCAAGTTAACCAAACTCCCGAATCAGCTTTATCTTACGCTACTATTAAAGTTATGACTTTAATGGACTCACTCCTCTAATAAGTTAGGAGTTAGGAGTGATGAGTTATAAATCAATACGGTTCAGTTAAGATAATTTACCTACCGACAACCTATGTAGAGACGCGACGCCCAACGGGAAAGCCATAAAGCTTGGTGCAGTCGCCTACGGAGGGAAAGCCGTCATTCGCGCTGCAACACCTGTTCCCTACGGAGGTAAACCCTCCTTCAGGACTGGACTCACCAGTCGCCTACGGCGGGAAACACTCCCAAACGCGCTGGCTCAACTTTCGCGTCTCTACACAACCTAAAATTCCCACAGTGAGCACCTTAACTGAACCGTATTGAGTTATAAACAATGAATTGCGAAAAATCTTTATTCTTCATCATTCCTAACTCCTAACTCCTAACTCCTAACTCTTATTATGATTACTGACGCCCAAAAACTAATCCGTGCTGTTGAAGAGGCAGATTCCTCGGCCCGCTTATTAGAGGCAGTGGAGCAGTTGGCGGCGGCTCACTTAAAGGAAGCCATTCCCACTTTAATAGCAGCTTTAGGCTACAACAATCCAGGGGCAGCAGTAGCAGCAGTAGATGGGCTGGTGCAGATCGGGGAAGCTGCTGTACAACCATTGCTGGAACTGATTGATAATTATAACTATGGAGCCAGAGCTTGGGCAATTCGTGCCTTAGCGGGAATTGGCGACGTGCGGGCGCTAGATGTCTTGCTTGATGCGGCAAAAACAGATTTTTCCCTGAGTGTGCGGCGAGCAGCTGCTAGAGGATTAGGCACTATACATTGGCATGAGTTAGCACCAGAAAAAGTACAATCGGCTCAAGCTCAGGTACTAGAAGCGCTACTACTAATTTGCCAAGACTCGGAGTGGATAGTACGCTATGCTGCCGTAACAGGTTTAGAAGCATTAGCTCAAGCTCAGCCTGCTTTGTTACCACAAATTTTAGCTCAGCTTGAGCAAATAGTCCAGACTGATACAGACTTAGCAGTTTGCACCCGCGTCAGGATGGCGCAGCAAAAACTGCAAAATTTGTTAGTGGTTAGTAGTTAGTGGTTAGTGGTTAGTGGTTAGTGGTTAGTGGTTAGTAGTTAGTGGTTAGTGGTTAGTAGTTAGTAGTTAGTGGTTAGTGGTTAGTAGTGATTAGAAAAACAACCAACAACTAACAACCAACAACCAACAACCAACAACCAACAACTAACAACCAACAACCAACAACCAACAACCAACAACCAACAACTAACAACTAACAACTAACCACTAACACCTTTCAAAACCAGATCTAGCAAGGCATCAATTATGCGATCGCTCTCCATGGGAATAATTTCCTTGCCATGCATCATCTCTTGAGTCATGACGAAATGAATCAATGACCCAAATATAATCCGTGCTGTTGCTTCTGGATCGGGGATTTTGAGTTCAGGACGAGAAGCCAAGTAGTTAGTGAGAATTTCGATAGCAGGTTTAATCATGCTACGGACGCAAAGCTGGGCTAACTCTGGAAAACGATCGGACTCCCCAATCAGCACTCGCTTAAATGCACGATATTCTTGGTCGAGGAGCATCTGATTTAATGCGAGTCCTACCAAGGAGCGCAATACTATTTTTGGATCTCCCTCAAGAGGTTCCTGACCAAATACTAACTGAAACCGCTCTTGTGCCAGTTTCTCTATCAGCGCTTTAAACAGTCCCTGTTTATCTTGAAAGTGGCTGTAAACTGTTGCTTTAGAAACTCCAGCACACGCCGCTACTTTATCCATGCTTGTGCCTGCATAGCCATGAACCAGAAACTCCTGCATTGCTCCTGAGAGAATCTGTTCGATTTTCTCTACGGGACTATCTCGCTCAACTTCAGTAGATCTTGAACGTACCATTTTTCAATAACCCTGTAGACTACACCAATACGACGAAATCTTCACCTGATTTGTATAAATTCAAACGGCTTGGAGCAAAATTAAACATTTTTCGTTTAGTTTAGATATATTATAAGACTAAACTGTTTAGTTTAAAACGCGCCGGGTTGAAGGTGCTATGTTGGAAAACTCCAAGTTTGAAGTTTCATCGTCTCGTCAACCTATTTTCCGTCGTCCAGTTATTCTGGCAGTACTGACAACTCTAGTTGCTGGTAGCATCGGTCTTTACACGGTGCAGCGCTTTCGCACTAGCAGCACTCAGACTGCACAAAAGCAAGTAACCCCAATTCCACAGGTAAAAACTGTAACAGCTCTGGGAAGGCTGGAGCCAAAGGGAGAGGTAATTAAACTCTCTGCTCCGGCATCACTTGAAGGGAATCGGGTGGAAAAATTGCTAGTCAAGGAAGGGGATAGAGTCAAGCAGGGGCAGATAATTGCGGTTTTAGATAGTCGCGATCGCCTAACTGCGGCATTATTAGAAGCAAAAGAAACAGTGCGAGTGGCGCAGGTAAATCTTCAGCGAGTAAAATCTGGTGCAAAACAGGGTGAAATTGAAGCGCAACTCGCAACTATCGCTCGCATAGAAACCGAAAGAGGTACACAAATTGATGCACAAAAAGCAACGATTGCTCGCCTAGAAGCGGAAAGAGACACGCAAATTGAGGCACAACAGGCAACTATCGCTCGCCTAGAAGCACAGCGAGAAAACGCCCAAGCGGAATACCAACGCTACCAAACGCTGTATAAGCAGGGAGCGATAGCTATATCATTACGGGATAACAAGAACTTAACTGTTGATATAGCACAGCAGCAACTGGCTGAGGCACGCGCCAACCTCAAACGTATCCAAGCTTCCCTAAGACAGCAACTAGCTGAGGCACAAGCTAACCTTAGACGTATCCAAAGTTCTGGACAACAACAGATCTACGAAGGCAAAGCTAACTTAAATCGAATTGCCGAAGTTCGTCCGTTGGATATAGCCGCCGCCCAAGCAGAGGTGTATCGTGCTCTAGCATCTATGAAACGAGCGCAGGAAAATTTGGCACAAGCTTACGTACACGCACCTGAAGAAGGTCAGGTGTTCAAAATTCACGCCCATCCTGGTGAATTGGTTTCCAATGAGGGTATTCTCGAGATGGGAGAAAATAGCCAGATGTATGCGGTAGCAGAAGTTTACCAAAGTGACATCGGCAAAGTTCGCCTAGGGCAACGGGTGCGACTAATTGGTGATTCCCTACCCGGTGAATTGCAGGGAACTGTCGCTAGGATTGGCTTACAGGTACTGCGGCAAAATGTCATTAACAGTGACCCCTCTACCAATATTGATGCCAGAGTAGTGGAAGTCCATGTGCGACTCGATGGTCCCTCCAGCGAGAAGGCTGCGAGTTTAACTAATTTGCAAGTAAAGGCGGTGATTGAACTGTGATGGGATTTATCCAGCAACTACAGCGGCGAACGCCTCTGGGATGGCTGCAACTGTCTCACCAGAAGGGTCGTTTTTTAGTAGCATTGTCAGGCATTGCCTTTGCCGATGTTCTCATGTTCATGCAGCTAGGGTTTCAGACTGCCTTGTTTGACAGTAACACCAAGCTACATGGCAGCTTGCAGGCAGACATTGTGTTAATCAGTCCCCAGGCACGTAACTTAGGAAACATGTCTACGTTTACTCGGCGGCGACTGTATCAGGCAATGGATATACCGGGGGTGAAGTCAGCGGAAGCAATGTATACCAACATTGTCTCTTGGAAGAATCCCCAAACTCGCAAGCAGACAGCAGTACTAGTTATCGGCTTGAATCCTAGCAAGCCAGCCTTTGACTTACCCGACGTTAACCGTCAGTTGGACGCGATCAAGCTACCGGATACCGCCCTATTCGATCGCTCCGCCCGAGGAGAATACGACTTGGCGATCGCCCAAATTGACCAGGGTAAATCTATTACTACTGAAATAGAAAGACGGACAATTACCATTAGTGGTTTATTTAAGGTGGGAGCTTCCTTTATTGCTGATGGCAGCTTGATCACTAGCGATCAAAACTTTTTGCGATTATTTCCAAGACTTCAGCCAAGCAGCGTGAGTGTGGGTTTAATTCAGCTAAAACCAGGATATGCGCCGCAATCTGTGGCAAGTGCTTTGAAATCCCACCTAATAGGTGATGATGTTAAAGTCCTAACTCGCCAGGAATTTATCGAGTTTGAGAAGGACTACTGGCAAAAAAATACTGCGATCGGCTTCATCTTTAGTATGGGTGTAGCTATGGGATTTATCGTGGGAGTGATTATCGTCTATCAAGTCCTTTCCACTGATGTCAATGCCCATATGAAAGAATATGCCACTTTCAAAGCAATGGGGTATCGCAATTTCTACTTGCTAGGTGTGATTTTTGAAGAAGCAGTAATTATGGCAGTGTTAGGTTTTATACCCGGAATCACCGTATCCTTCGGACTATACGCCCTAACACGAAACGCTACAAATCTACCACTATACATGACTTTAGCACGAGCGATTCAAGTACAAGTACTAACCTTTATCATGTGCATGATGTCTGGAGCAATTTCCAGCAACAAAGTCCAATCAGCTGACCCGGCTGATATGTTCTAACAAAGTGGTTAGTGGTTAGTGGTTAGTAGTTAGTAGTTAGTGGTTAGTGGTTAGTGGTTAGTGGTTAGTGGTTAGTGGTTAGTGGTTAGTGGTTAGTGGTTAGTGGTTAGTGGTTAGTAGTGAAAGAATATCGACTAACAACCAACAACTAACAACTATCAACTATCAACTATCAACTATCAACTATCAACTATCAACTATCAACTATCAACTATCAACTATCAACTATCAACTATCAACTATCAACTATCAACTATCAACTATCAACTATCAACTATCAACTATCAACTATCAACTATCAACTATCAACTATCAAATGGAACCCGTAATCTCTATCCAAAATCTCGACCACTACTTTGGTCAAGGTCAAGTCCGCAAACAAGTGTTATTTGACATTAGCTTGGAGATCAACGCTGGTGAAATTGTGATTATGACAGGTCCCTCTGGTTCTGGTAAAACTACCCTGCTGACGTTGGTGGGTGGGTTGCGTTCTGCTCAATTTGGCAGTTTGCAGGTGTTAGGAAGAGAACTTTGCCGTGCTAGTGCAGGACAACTTGTGCAGGCGCGACGCAGTAACGGCTATATCTTTCAGGCGCACAACCTCCACGCTAGCCTGACGGTACTGCAAAACGTCAAGATGGGCATGGAACTGCACAAGCATATTTCGTCAAAACAGATGCACTCTCGAGCCGTGGAGATGTTGACTCTGGTAGGATTAGAGCATCGGATTAATTACTACCCGGATGACATGTCAGGAGGACAAAAACAACGGGTAGCGATCGCCCGTGCATTGGTAAGTCGTCCCAAAATAGTTTTAGCGGATGAACCCACCGCCGCACTTGACAGTAAGTCAGGTCGAGATGTAGTAAACCTCATGCAACAACTGGCGAAAGAGCAAGGTTGTACTATTCTCTTGGTGACTCATGACAACCGCATCTTAGACATTGCCGATCGCATTGTTCATATGGAAGATGGTAAGTTAGTTAATGCCGCCGTTGCTGTCTGATGGGAGAGTTAAAAGAAATAGTTAGAATTATGACTTAAGTAGATCGGCGCGAAAAAACCAAACTATGTCATTGCGTCACTTAATATGGAACCCCTCTCCAAACCTCTCCCCGATGCGGGGAGAGGCTTAAGAACCGGATGCGCGAATGTTAAATAAGTATGGTTTTCAGCCGTTTTTAGTATAGTTATCATTACCGTATATCTAGTTTAGGATGAACAAGTGCAAAATGATGTGCGATATTTGCGGAAGCGTTAATGTACATATCCGCAGGGTTGCGAGGACGTATGGCAAAGGTGAAGACTTACTGGGGAAGCGAGAATATTCCTGTAATCAGTTGTCCTCATTGTGGTGAAAGTTATTTAACAGCGGAAACCTTGCACCAAATTGAAAGAATAAAACTCAATCGGAAAAGCTTGGCAGTTGTACGTGATGTGGAAGTTGCTAGCTTTGGCAATTGATACACTATCCAATACGGTTCGGTTAAGAGTTGTTGATCGGACTGTCACGGGTGTAGAGACGCGACGCCATAAAGCTTGGTGCAGTCGCCGGGGCGCGGGAAACACTCGTGTCGGCGCGCTGCAACACCTGTCGCCTAGGACTTGCTCACCCTCCTGCAGCGCTGGCTCAAATTTCGACCAGGGTATCTTTTCATGGGAGGATAATACCTAGGTAAAAGCTTAAATTTCGACATCTACTTGGAGGGTAATATGTCTAATAATTTTTTAGTACGGCATATTATGAAAGCTGGTGGTAGCTTTTTTGTGGGCGCATTAATAGCACTAGGAACTTTATGCCCTAAAGTTTTAGCACAATCTACTCGTCAACTAATAGTTGAGTGGGGTAGCCAAAAGACGAATAACTCTCAAACGTTTCTCTGGTTTTATAATGATGGTACTTACACAGCCCAGGTACAAACTACTACAGGGCCAATCAGCGTGGAAACAAATCAGTCTATTACTGTAAATGGTAGATATAGCATAACTGGAAATACAATAAGATTTGACCTCGTAGATTCTAGTATTCTAGACTCAGTGACCGCCCTTCGGGAAGTCAAAAGTCAAAAGTCAAAAGTCAAAAGTACAAAAAAGGTACAAGCCCCTAAATTTATTTATGGAAAATGAAAAATATGTATTTCGAGACGCGTAGCGCAAGAAATACTACGTCCTTATTACAAGCCCAGACCACCACGCATAGCGAATGGCGCTTCGCGATTTATTTATGGGGTTCTTACTTTTGACTTTTGACTTTTGACTTGTGGGTTGAGATCTCAGCAATTTGACTCTTGAGAAGCGACTTGACTAGTGCTGGTGGTGGAATCGCAGTTAGTCCACTAAAAACCTATAATGAACAGGGTGTGTATGTCGTTTACTCATTTTCGATAATAAATAATGGACAAACACTTTTACTTAATCAAACTGGAGGTAACGTAACTGCAACGTTTCCTCCTCTAGAAGACCTTTGGTGTTGCGGTAAGTAGTAATTATTTGGTGTTGTTGAATCAATATATAAGCAGAGTAAGCGCATCTCAAAGGCTATTGACATAACGAATTTTTTGTGTGACTGACGCACTTCCGTTCTTTTAGGCTATTGCGAGTAGATAAGTTCCCTTTTTTTTGTAATTTATTTTTAGGCTTGTGGGTTGAGATCTCAGCAATGTTATAGCCCAATACCGTTCAGAACAAATTAATAACTTTGCCGCAGCAAATTTCGGCAAGTCGTAGAATATAGCTTCTGCTGCCCCATTACTGGGAGCGCAACTGTCAAAAAAATAACCAATGTACCTTCTTTTTGCGTAACGACTCCATCCGATCGCCTTTTTGAAAAAAGTTTGCCATCTACTGACCAGACGGGCGAGTGCGAACGAACTGATCAAGAGACTTTGAGCAAATCTGACGTGGTGTAGGGTTGAACCTCATTTTGCTGGACTGCAAACCAGGCAATCGTTGTACCGTCTTCACGAGAAAATTCAACTTCATAAGCCTCATCACCATACACCTCAAGGATGACTCCTATTGCTCCGGCACCGACCCCCCTATCCTGGTAAAGATTAGTGAGAAGCTGAACGACTGTGTATTCTTCAAGTGCCATGATTTTCTACTCCTGTAACTTCTTATCGCTACTCTGCAAATCCAGAAAAGGGGGTTACAAGCTTCAAAGTACTGTTAGCATCAAGTATCCACCCAGTAAGCAGCTTTTTCCCCTTAACCTCAACCACTATGGTAAATCTCTGTCCGTGTTGGTCTTTCTCTCCTAGAACGTATTCCTGATTAGCAAACTTCGCTTGTGCTTGATCGATGTATAAGGTCAAGAGTTCTTGAGCATCCTCGATGCTGTTTGGACGATAACCCAATATTCCCAGAAAAATCCTATCCTTTCCACTTTTGTGATTCGGGATGAGGACATACTCTGAAAATTTTCTCAAGTCTCCTGTTACAACTTTTGCTACCCATTCGTTACCTGTCTCCTGGTGATCTGTCTCGCCTCCAGAATTAACCATGCTGTGACGTAACTATTCCCTTAATATTATCTTTACAGTAAATAAGGGTAAGATGTAGCCCTGTCAAGCGGGAGCGTAACGTCGAAGAGAGTGGGTCGCCCCCTCAGCTACCATCTACATGTACCTATTTTTCACGGTAGCGAAACAACTCCTGTTAACGGTTACCCAGGAAAACTGTGGCGGAAATAAAGCTACCACTCAATGCAGCCAGAAAGTCCAAAATAAAAGCTTTTTGACTTTTGACAAACGCGCAGCCGTACTAGTTCCAATTGCTCCCTTAAATCATATCATGTCCGGATGAACACTTATAATACTTGTAGGTTGGGGAGCCAGCGCTACAGGAGGGTTTCCCGACAGAGGCGACTGGCGTTTGAGGAACGAAACCCAACATCAAATTATCCCCTGTGTTGGGTTTCACTACGTTCAACCCAACCTACATTGACAGATTTTATTATAAGTGATTATAAGTGATTTACCGGACATGATATCATTCTTGGTCGCCATTAACCAAATCCTTGCAAGGGGACTGAAACGATTCGTTATACGGACGACCCTGTCAGGACACTTTCGGTGAATCTGGAAGCAGTTTCTTAGCAAGCCACACCCACAATCTATTTTCGCGTAGCAAGCCACACCCACAATACTTGCACATAGTTGGCATCTACTTGATTGACCCGAACAAAGATGCTTGGCGATTTAAAAAGCAAGTATCGCTGTATACAATTGCTCCTGATAAGTTAGGAAAGCCGACCTAGATAGCAAAATTTTGAAGTTTGAAGCAATAGTGCCAGATCAGTTGAGCCATTTTGAAGTATCTTGATTCCACAGCCATTCGTCTATATTTTGATCGGGCATAAATGCCTGTTGCTATGCTGATGAGAAAGCTAGTAGGAATTTTGGAACGTATTGAGTATTTATAATTACTTTTATTTAAAATACTACTTAGACTATGAATAGCTGTACTAATGACTGAAAGTATTGTTTGTGCTTTGTTATGTGCCAATTGCTAGGAATGAACTGTAATGTACCAACAGATATTTGCTTTTCTTTTGAGGGCTTTGCGGCGCGAGGAGGAAAGACTGACGATCATCAAGATGGTTGGGGGATCGCTTTCTTTGAAGAAAAGGGATGTCGGCTTTTTATAGATGCCAAACCTTCGATCGCCTCTCCTGTCGCTGATTTAGTACGATGCTATCCCATCCACTCTACCCATGTGATTGCCCACATCCGCAAAGCTACCCAAGGTAAAATTGCCTTGCAAAACTGCCATCCCTTTGTCCGGGAACTGTGGGAACGGTATTGGGTGTTTGCACACAATGGCAATCTGCCTGATTTTGATCCTGAATGTGGGGAGTTTTATCGGTCAGTCGGTCAAACCGATAGTGAAAGAGCATTCTGTGTGATCCTAGAAACATTACGGCAAAACTTTCCTCAGGGTAAGCCTCCCTTAGAAAAACTGTACTCAGTCCTAAGAGATGTTACTCAAACTTTGGCAGATAAAGGTATCTTTAACTACTTACTCTCCGATGGCGAACACTTTTTTGCCCACTGCTCAACCAAGCTCAGCTATATTGTACGTCAAGCACCCTTTGCCGCAGCTCACCTGATTGATGAGGATGTAACCGTTGATTTTCAGGAGTTGACTCGTAAAAGCGATCGCGTCGCCGTCATCGCCACAACCCCCCTCACCGACAATGAAATCTGGACGCCAATCCAACCAGGAGAACTATTGGTTTTTCAGGACGGTTTGCCCCTTAAGTTTGCTTAAATAGCTTTTTTCATCCCAAACAACTAGAAAATCTTCACTTTTTATATCAATAAAGTGAAGATTTTCGCTTGATTTTTTATCTGTTTTGAATTTAATATAACTTCACGTGACAATCCGGTATTCCTATAGAGGAACCGTAAGGGTAAAAAAGGAAACAATATGAAACGGAAGCAGCCGACTCTGCTGCTGTACGGTTAGCGTTGACAGCAGTCGTGACTTTGGTGTTGAAGGAGATTTTAGAACGGAAAACTGGTAAAAAAATATGAAATAGCGCAATTAAGCAGTTATGACCAATGACAACAAGCTCACCAATAAACGGATTCGTTTAAGGATTCCTCAGGAATATCACCAGGAACCTGTTATTTCTCGCCTAGTATCTGACTATGGTCTGATAGTAAACATTTCTGCGGCTATTCTGGGGTCTAATGCCATTGGAGATGGTTGGTTTGACTTAGATCTACAAGGAACAACAGCGCAAATTGACAATGCGCTAGTTTATCTCAATGACTTGGATTTGCAAATCTGGGATGAGAGCAAGACAGGTATTTGGTAATGGGCATAGGGCATGGGGCATGCCCCATGCCCCATGCCCCATGCCCCATGCCCTAATCCTAAATTTCATAGTGCCAAAGTTCCTCCTCTTTAAGCACTATCCGGTGCATGGGGAGGCGGTGAATCAAGCCCTGTTCCTCTAAGTTAATGAGGACGCGAGTAATTGTCACGCGAGTAGAGTTCAGCAGATCGGCAATGTCTTGATGAGTGAGGCGCAGATCAATGAGATGTCCAGTTTCTACTTCACGACCAAACTTTTTGGCTAACCAGCTTAACAGCTTTAGGAGCATCATTTCCACTGTTTTATAGCTGCGAATCACCATCAATTCTTCAGTTTGTTGAAGGTGGGCAACCAGCACCTCTGTCAGTGGATACCACTCCTGTAGTGGCAGGATTGTCGCCTCTACTTTGGTCAAGCACTCAACCTCATAGGGTTCGACCTTCGATAAAGTGCCGACAACATCTTCTGCTCCCCAGATTCCGAGAGTGACGAGTGTACCGTCTTCATGCCATGTCAGAGTCCGCACCACTCCTGTTTGAATTTTCCAAAGACTATTCTGCTTCAGTGGTAGTAATGAGCGAGGTTTAAAATGCTTTGTGATGTATTCACCAGAATGATTTGTCCTAGGGGATGATGATAACATTGTTGCTTGCAACCCTAATTTCCGATAGATATACCGTAGATTAACTATATCAATTTTTGTCAGAGGATGACCGCCCTTCGGGAAGTCAAAAGTCAAAAGTCAAAAGTCAAAAAAATAAAAAAGGATACAAGCCCCCAAATCGATGGAAAATGAAAAATATGTATTTCGAGACACGTAGTGCGCGAAGCTAAAGGCATCTTTTCGGGGGAAGATTCCCCCGAAAAATGCCGCCTCCGGGGGAAACTTCCCCCGGAAGACTTCGCAAGAAATACTACGTCCTTATTACAAGCCCCTAAATTTATGATGTTGTTGGCGAATTAATGTAGGCTGAAACCCCACATCCTCGTGACTACGCTCTGCGTAGGAATGCAGTCTTGTGGGCTGCCGCCTCCTAAATTTTCCCAGAGGCAGCACCCCTTGAACTGCATTCCTAGGCAGGAGCCTGGGCAATACTGCTCGGATAAGCAAAAATTAGAAACCCGGTTTCTTAAACCAATACCTTCGCTCTTATTGCCCTCACTCTAAACGCGAGGGGCTATACAAACACTCGTGTGCCTCCGCAGCCTGCAAGGATTCTAGCCCAACAGCGTGTCTATGTTAAGTCCAGGCTGGCAAAGATTTTTCCTGCCTATGCTCTAAGTTGAGCCTTACAGCACCATTAAAGCGTAGGGGCGCGGTTTCCGCGCCCTTACTTACAATGTGACTGCTGTATATCATAACAACTACCGGACATGATATGAGACACTACCTTAGCAGCGCCTTTGCACTTGTTTCCAAACAGGAGTGCATAAGTTGACTGGGCTGACATCAATGTAAATAGAAGAAAAGCTTTACACGCAGACCCGATGGGGGGAGGTAACTATGACTAAGAGTATATATGCACTACTAGTTGGTATTGACAAATACGATCCAGCGTCAATTCCTGCGATCCGTTCATTAGATGGTTGTGTTAATGATATCAAGGCAGTAGAAGCTTATTTGAGGGAACGGGTTGCTTCAGATAGTGAATGGAAATTGATTGAACCGACGGATCGCCCTTGGATACTTACCAATCAAGAAGCTACCCGTGAGGCGATCATCAAAGGTTTTGAGCAACATCTGTGTAAGGCTGAAAATGATGATGTTGTATTATTTTACTATGCTGGTCACGGTGCGCAAGAAAAAGCCCCACAGGAATTTTGGAAAATAGAGGCAGACGGTTTAGATGAAACTTTAGTTTGTTACGACAGCCGTACACAAGCAAGCCGGGATTTAGCAGATAAAGAATTAGCTTACTTAATCTCCAAGGTATCACAAAAAAAACCTCACGTCGTAATTATACTCGACTGCTGTCACTCCGGTTCGGGAACTAGAGATGTATCAAGCGAATTCAAAGTGCGGCGATCGCCTGTTGACTCGCGGGAACGTTCTTTAAGCAGCTTCATTTTTGCTAACGATCTTTCTGCATTAGATGAAATCTTAAATTCTGCTCAAAGTTCGGAGCAGAAAACGACAAGTTTAGTGTTACCTACCGGAAAGCACGTGATATTATCTGCTTGTCGAGATTACGAGTTGGCAAAAGAGTATCAAGGAGAAAATGGTGAACCGCGAGGAGTTTTTTCTTACTTTTTGCTGCATACACTACAAACCACAAATGGTAATATTAGCTATAGAGATTTAGCAAGAAATATTAATGCTATAATCGGCGGCAAAGTGAAGGAACAATCGCCGCAAGTTGATGCAACTGACCGTACTGAGTTAGATAAGGCTTTCTTAGGTGGTGCAATTTCTGAACGCCCTGCGCACTTCAATTTGACCTATAACATCAGAGATAATAGCTGGATAATTGATGGTGGTGCAATATTAGGTATACCAAAAGGAGTTAACGGTAGCGATACCTTATTAGCAATCTTTCCCTCTGGATGTACAGCAGAACAGTTACGACAACTTTCACAAACTGTAGCAGAAGCGAAAGTTACGCAAGTGCTACCACAAAAAAGCAAAGTGGAAATTATTAGAGGTAGCGATAAATTATCTCAGGACGAAACCTATTTTGCTGTAGTTACCAGTCTGCCTTTACCACCTTTAAAAGTTTACTTTAAAGGCGAAGCTGCAGAATTAGAATCGGTACAGCAAGCACTACAAACAGTCGCACCAGGTAGTAAACCTTCATTGTATGTATGTCAAGTAAATGACGCTCTAGATGCAGATTACCAGCTATTAGTGCAGAATGGTCAGTATTGGATTACACAGCCTAAAGATGACCGTCTTGTAGTTGCTCCCATTCCATTCGACTCAAACCAGATCGGTTCTTCAAATGATAATGCTTTACAAGCAATTTACCGATTGGAACATATTGCTCGTTGGCATAACATTCTGGAACTCCGTACCCCCGCTACAAGTCGCATCAAAACAGATGATGTCCAGATGGAGATGATCCTGTCTGGACAGCAAGAATCGAGGTCTGGTTCAGAGATGCGTCTAGAATACACTTATGAAAATGGTGAGTGGATTCCGCCAACTCTGCAAATAAAATTAACCAATAATAGTGATAAAGCGTACTTTTGCAATGTCCTAGATTTATCAGAAAGCTATGCTGTAGATGTACCATTTTTTGAAGATAAAAGTAGCATAAGACTTTCAGCCAAAGGTCTTGAAGGAAGTACAATTTCCAGTGACGATCGCCTCAGTTTCATTATTCCCGATGAATACATAGCACAAGGAATTACTGAATACAAAGATGTATTTAAGCTGATTGTCAGCACTACAGACTTTCATGCTGATTTGCTAGAACAAGATGGCTTAACACCCCCTGAAACTAGACGCGATCTTGGAGGATATCAGGGTACCCTTAACCGTTTAATGGCGGGAGTTAACTCTCGTGAAGCTGTGAGAGCAACAGGAAATTATGATGATTGGATGACAAAGGAGGTTGCAATTACTATCGTGCGATCGCCAGATGCTTACCCAATTCAAAATAGTAGCAGCACATTCTTACAAAATGGTCTAGTTGAGGTGCAAAGTCATTCAGAATTAAAAGCGCAAGTCAACCTTACCACAGTACCACAAGCTAGTAGAGATTTAGGCAATTTAATTTTGCCTGCTATTTTGCGGCAACAACCTTCAAGTACAGAATCCTTTCAATTTACCACAAGCCGAGCCAGTGACCCTGGTTTAAGTGCATTAGAGTTAAGTAACGTCCAAAATTTCCAAGTTGTCACCAAAGAAAATCCGCTAAAATTGCTAGTTAATCAATCACTGGCAGATAATGAACACCTTATACCCTTCGCCTATGATGGTGAATTCTTCTTACCCTTAGGACGAGGATTGCAGACTGCAAATGGCAAAACAGAAATTACTCTAGAACGGCTAACCGAACCAATTCCATTATCTATAAATAGCCGCAGTTTGCAAAATTCCATCAAAATTTTCTTTGAGAAAGTAGTTAGCGATCAAATAGGCAGACCATTTCCCTACCCGATTTTAGCTGTAGCTAATGTAGATGAAGATGACAAAGTAACTTACGAAAGTGAACTAGAGAAAGTGAAAGCGCAAGTCTCCCAATCTGAAAAAATTGTCCTCTACATTCATGGCATTATTGGCGATACTGAAAGTATGATTCCCAGTATCAAAAACGCTACAGTAGAAGTAGATGGGCAACAGCGTTCACTTAGAGATATGTATGACCTAGTTTTGGCATTTGACTACGAGAATATCAACACAAAGATTCAGGAGAATGCAGAACTATTAGGGCAAAGGTTGCAAGCAGTAGGTTTAGGACCAAACCACGGCAAAGAATTGCATATTGTCGCTCATTCTATGGGTGGATTGGTGTCGCGGTGGTTTATTGAGCGAGAAGGCGGTAATCAAGTTGTCCAACATTTGGTAATGTTAGGTACACCTAATGCAGGTTCACCTTGGACTAAAGTACAAGATTGGGTGTTTGCGGCTCTTTGTCTGGGGTTAAATCAACTTTCGGCAGTTGTTTGGCCTACGAAAATAGTAGCAGACTTAGTAAAGTTTCTGGAAGCAAACGACTACTCGCTCGCTCAAATGCAACCTGGCTCTGATATTCTCAATGAACTTGCCTTTAATCCCGACCCAGGTATTCGTTATACCATTATTTCAGGTGACAGGTCGATTTCCAAAGGAGCTAGAGAAATTCAGCCAGATAAACAGCAAACCAGTCCTTTGCAGCGATTACTGAAAAAGGCGTTTGGTAATGCTGTGGACAAAGTAGTAGACTTGGCATTTTTTGAGCAACCCAACGACATTGCCGTCACTCTTAGTAGTATTAAAAGTGTTAGTGAGCGGCGATCGCCTCAACCAAAGATATTACTACCGGATGCTGCCTGCGACCATCTCACCTATTTTACAACTAAGGCGGGATTGGAGGCACTGGCTCAAGCTCTCAAGCCGAATTGACCACATTGTAGGGGCGCGGAAACCGCGCCCCTACGGTCAGCAACTGCAGATGCCTTGAGCGCTGTTTCTTTGTACAATCGAAGAAATAACAGAGGTTTGCACACAGAGATCGCCCTTAGACGTAACACCTAATAATTGATTCTTGGGGCATATTGGACAAAATCCTCATAGATTGCCGCCATTTGTCCAATATATCCCTCAACTTTCTGTACTATCACTAAGAGGTAAGATGCAACAAACATCACCACTCCCCCTCTTCCCCCCACTCCCCACTCCCCACTCCCCACTCCCCATGTTTCTTGAAAGATAGCCCTGTCTAGTACGGTGGTGCGTAAGCGTTGCTTGAGTGCATAAGTTGATATGACTTCCCCTATCTAAAGATATAGAAGCAGGACATGACAGTGCGTAAGTCCTACTGCTTATAACTACTATATAGTATTGCATATATGTCAGATATTAAACGTAGTCTGGCAGTGGTTATTGGTATTAATCAATATGAAAATGGCATTCCGCCTCTAAAAACCGCTGTTAACGACGCCACCGAACTCGCCAACATCTTGGAGACTAAATACCAATATCAAGTCCTTTTGTTGTTAGATACTGCTGCAACTTATGCAAAACTCAATCATCTATTCACCGCCCTTGAAAATCAAACGTTACCCTTGGCAGATGGTAGTACCATCCAAATTCAACCAGATGACCGTATCCTTTTTTACTTTGCTGGACATGGCATCGCCGCAGATGAACTTGATAATAGTAATGTTCCTGCTGGCTATTTAGTTCCCCAAGACGCGCATTTAGAAAATGATGACAGCTTACTACCCATGCAGCGAATGCACGATGCTTTGCTCAAACTATCTAGCCGTCATTTGTTAGTTATCCTCGACTGCTGCTTTGCTGGCGCCTTTCGTTGGGCAGAAAATCGCGAAGCTGTGCGGCGACGGGCAATGTATCGGGAACGTTATGAACGCTACATTTCTGGTTGCGCCCAGCAGGTGATTACCTCTGCTGCTAGTGACGAACGAGCCGCAGATACTTTGTATCGATTTGGACACCGGAGCGAGCATTCCGAACACTCGCCTTTTGCTCAATTGCTCTTCAAAGCATTAATGGGAGAAGCAGATTTATGCAAAGATGGTGTGATGAGTGCAACAGAAATATACGTCTATATACGTAGTCAGTTATGTCAGTTAACAGCGAAACAAACTCCAGGTTTTTCTCAACTCAAACATCATGACAAAGGCGAGTACATCTTTGCCATTCCTGAATTTAACTCAAACAACTTAGCACTTGCACCTGCATTGTCCGAAAATACTAACCCTTATCGAGGATTGGAGTCATTTGGAGAAGAACATAGCAAACTGTTTTTTGGTAGGAAGCCGTTAATTAAAAAGTTGGAAAAATTCGTTACCAACCATTCATTAACAGTAGTGCTGGGGGCTTCCGGTGTGGGAAAATCTAGTTTAGTGAAAGCAGGTTTGATTCCGCAGTTGAAGCTCAGTGGCACTTCTTGGCGGATACTTGCTCCCATTCGTCCAGGAAAAGCTCCCTTTACGGCTTTAAACAAAACACTGGAAAAAGAAAACTTGCCAGTGTTCACTAAACCAATTGCTTTTGAGCAAGAATTACAGACATTGGCTCATAGCGTCAAAGCTTGGAGTCAGCTTCACCCTGAGACTAAGCTGCTGCTCGTGATTGACCAATTTGAAGAGTTAGTCACTCTCTGTCATGATGCGGATGAGCGGGAGAAGTTCTTAGCTGGTTTGGCAAGGGCAATTAAGGCTTTTCCAGAACAGTTAAGGATTGTGGTGACTCTACGTTCAGATTTTGAAGGGCAATTTCAGGATACACCTTTGGAACCAGATTGGCACCCACGATTTGTTGTCCCAGCAATGACGCGGGAGGAATTGCGCCAAGTAATTGTAGAACCAGCTGCTGAAAGAGCGTTGTATTTTGACCCACCAACTTTGGTAGACCAGTTGATTGATGAAGTAGTACAAATGCCCGGTGCTTTGCCTTTACTTTCATTCACGCTCAGTGAACTTTACCTCAAGTATATCAAAAATGTTAAAGAAGGAAAAGTTAGCGCTCGCGCAATTACTGAATTCGATTATCATAAACTGGGAGGAGTGACGCGCAGTCTTACCCACAGAGCGGATCGTGAATATGAAAAGTTAGTACAAATTGACCCAGCTTACGCTCAAACTATCAAGCACGTCATGCTGCGGATGGTGGCGGTAGGTACGGGTGAGTTGGCTCGACGAGTGTTATATAATGAACTAAAGTATCCAGAGCCAGAAAATACACGGGTAAATGAGGTAATTGAACGCTTTGCTGCTGTACGCCTGCTGGTAAAAGGAGAAGATCTAGAGGGCGATCTTTACGTAGAGCCAGCTCATGATGCTTTGGTGCGGGGATGGCAACAGCTGCGTCGCTGGAAAGATCTTGAATTAGCTTCTGTGCTACTACAACATGAGTTAACAGCGATCGCCTCTAAATGGGACACACAAAAGCAAAATCAAAAGGCGATCGGTCTTTTGTGGGATAATGACCCTCGCCTGCCATTAGTCAAGCAAGTATTTGAGTCCAACGATAACTGGTTGAATTCTCTGGAGTCGGATTTTGTCAAACACAGTCTTCGGCAGAAAAGAAAGAATCTCTTCCGGACGTTTACCTTGATGGCTGTAGCGTTTTTATTTGGGCATTACATAACCATCACGGGATAAGACAATTTTGGATTTTAGGTTGCCCCGCAACGCTTGCAATGCTTCGCAATTTTGGATTTTGGATTGGCAGTGGTTCTGGTCTGTGTTGGGCTGAGCTATAAGAGTCTGTTATATATCCCATTAGTAGGTATTTGGTAAACTTTCTTAATGAAGATTTACAAAATTTACAATAACCGTTACATTAAGTTTACATAGCCGCATAAACCACAGGTCAGGAGTTACCACAAGTACATGCAACTACGTCGTTAATTGAGGTGAACTTCACCGCTGTTACCTGATGTACTTGCAAAAAAACACAGATGCAGGTTACTACTCGCTCAACTACAAAAAGCTCAACGATGGCAAGTGCCAAGATTGGTTTTGTGTTCCTATTGGCGCGTTGCCTTAAACCGTGAATACGGCTTGATTGACTCTCTTGCCAATCTGTCTGTTGCTAAAACGTCTGATGAGTGAATTTTAAAAGCAATTAACTAAATAGATAAATCAGGAGATTCTGACCATGTCTTATACAATCGAGTCGGCTCAATCGATTTTCTCTAACACTCAAATTCCTAGTCCGATTCCCGCCACCATAGCACTGTTCGAGCAACTCAGCGTTGACGACAAACTGGCATTACTCTGGTATGTCTACACCGAAATGGGTCGTTCAGTAACTCCCGCCGCTGTCGGAGCAGCACGCCTACAGTTTGCAGAAAATTTACTTCAGCAAATTAGGAAGATGTCTCAACCAGAGCAATTGGAAGTCATGCGCGACCTTGCTAACCGTGCCGACACCCCCGTCAGCCGTACCTATGGGTTCTTCAGTGTCAACACTAAGCTGGCTTTCTGGTACGAGTTAGGGGAGTTGATGAAACAGGGCATCGTTGCTCCCATGCCTGCTGGCTATAAAATGTCTAGAGGTGTCCAATCAGTGCTAGACACAATCAAGCAACTCGATGCGGGTCAGCAAATCACAGTACTTCGCAATGCTGTAGTAGACATGGGACTTTCGTCTACAGCTGCAGCTCCTACTACCCAAACAGAAGCCGAACCCTTGTTCGCACGTTCCGAGCCAGCTCCTACTAAGATCGCCGTCGAGGGGATCACAGAGCCTACAGTACTCAGCTATTTGGAAGCTCTGAACACAGATGATTTTCAGGCTGCTTTGGCTCTATTTACAGACGATGGTGCTCTGCAACCCCCATTCCAGAAGCCGCTTGTGGGTCAGGAGGCAATTGGCAAATATATGCGTGCAGAAGCACAGGGACTCAATATTCTGCCGCAACAGGGTATCTCCGAGTCTTTACCAGATGGCTCTAAGCAGGTTAAAGTCACTGGTATAGTACAAACTCCTTGGTTCGGTGTTAACGTTGGTATGAACATTTCCTGGCGGTTCTTACTCAATCCCCAAGGTAAGATTTTCTTCGTGGCGATCGACATGCTCGCTTCTCCCCAAGAACTGCTAAGCCTGCGTCCTGTATAGAACAATACGTTTGTTTATCACATAAGAGCGCCCTTATTTTAGGCTCGTTCCCAGGCTCCAGCCTGGGAATGCAGTCCCAGAGGCTCTGCCTCTGCGCGTACTACGTTTCGTGAGGCAGCAGCCCCTTTCACTGCGTTTCCACGCAGAGCGTAGTCACGAGAAAACTCCTACTTAAGACTCACGTCCTGTCGCCCATTTATCTCGCCATTTCACGGTCCCTTCACTAGCAATAACCCAACGACGAGCAACCAGATTTTCTCGCAACGGCGACTGACCTTCGCGCAATAGCACGTATTTATAAGCAATCAGCTTTCCGGCACTCTCCTCAAAGGGAATCTCACCAAACCAAGTGTTGGTGTTGATGTATTCCAGTCGGAAAGCTTTAGAGATATCCCAGTTGCCTAACTCTGGACAATCTCCTATGACTGCAACAATTTCACCAAGTTGTGTTTTGACGCCATTGAGTTGCGCCCGTACAATGGTTTTTCCCTTCACCCGCTCACCAACACGGCTGAGAACAATCACATCCCGTGCCTCTAATTCTAACTTGTGCAGTTTCCCGTCTAGTACCTCAAACTTGCGTCGCGTTAAAACACAGGTATGTTCTCCGTCGGGTAACTCTGTATCAACCGCCTCAATTGTCACAGCCTCACCTCGATTCATCGCTACAAAACAGCATGATTCACGGTAACGCCGCACATAACAATAGACATCAGGGGTGAGGTACTTTTGCCATTGACTCCCCATTGACACGGCTGGATTGAGTCGCCGCAAACCTGAGAGTAACCGGATATCCCGGTAAATGGGCGTGTCAGTATCCCATTTTTCCATCATTGGGCGGTTGTAGGGATCGTTATTGCCGTAGGGATCGTTATTCCCATTGGTATCGTTGTGTAGATACTGCTCTACACCGTAAAAGATGCAGGGAATGCCACGATTCGTCATAATTAATGCGATCGCCAAACGCAACACATCTGGATCGGGGTTCAATGTTTGGAACCGATGCATATCGTGGTTATCAATAAACGTGATCAGTTCCGTTGCACTGTAGTAACGATGATCCAAATCTAGGACATCCTGAATCAGGTGAAATCCTCCTTCCGCCCCTTGCCCTAACGCCAACCGAATTGCCGTTGCTAAACCAAAGTCGAGAATTGACATGCCAGATTCATTGGCAAATTCGACTGAACGGTCATTTTGGGGACTGCTATAAATCCACTCCCCGAAGATAAAAACATCAGGTTTATGGTTTTGGATGTCACCGTTGAATTCTTGCCAAAACCAGATCGGCATATGCTTAACGGTGTCAACCCGCAACGCATCCACCCCCCGATCTAGCCATTGCTTAATGGCAGATTTTATGTAGTTTCGGTAGTCGGGATTATTTTCGTTGAAGGTGGCTAAACCCGACAATTCGCAGTTTTGTACCTGCCACTCATCTTCCCAGTTCTGTACTTGCCCATAGTGGTGATACCACTTATTTTTATCGTCATTGAAATCAGCAATTTTCACCCCATCGTCGTAGAGTTCACCCTTTTTACCGCTAAAATCTGGGTTGCTGTGGTTACACACAATATCTAGCACCAATTTCATGTGCCGTTTGTGTAACTCATCAACTAGTCTGTCAAAAGTTGTATTTCTGCTGTCTTGAGTTTTGTTGAGACTCGGTTCTTCATCTTTGGCAATAAACCGAGGATTAATCCTTTTAAAATCCTTCGTCCAGTAACCGTGAATTGCCGCCTGTGCAACAAATAATGCTTCAACTTGCTCAAACAAGGGAGTCAGCCAAACTGCTGTCACCCCCATGTTTTTTAAGTAGTCGAGTTTCTCAATAACTCCCTGCAAATCTCCACCCCAGTACTTGCCCCAATCCTTTTGTTCTAGATCGAAAAGTTCCGGGTTTGGTCCTTCGTTATTTTCCGGGTTGCCGTCATAAAAACGGTCAACAATGATGAAGTAAATAGTTTCTTGACGAAATTCAATATCTCTGGTATACAGAAACTCTAAATCAATTTCACTATCTTGTTGAGACTCAGATATCAGAGACTCAACTTTTTCTTCTGGGTTAGTAACTTCATATTGAGCGGATGAACCTTGAGCGGGAGGGGTGGACACCATATAATTGAGTTCTACTACTTTATACAGATGTGAAGTTAGGTTAAGTATAGATTAAGCGATTGAGTTATCTAGTACATATTACATTTTATGTAACTTTATTAATTTATGTTAATTTTTGTGTTGATGCTAGACCATAGGTGTATAGGTGGTCGATTTGGGACTGTTTTAGTTTTCAGCTAAATTTCGCGTAGAATACACAGATCTCGTAAAATCAGAGACGGAGACGCTGTAAAACGCAGATTATCTTTTCAGACTGCCGTTTTTTAGGAATAAGAGGAAAATAACATGCCAACTTATAAAGTCAGATTAGTTAATGAAGCCGAAGGGCTAGACAAAACCATTGATGTTGACGATGACCAATATATTCTTGATGCCGCAGAAGAAGAAGGATTAGATCTACCCTACTCCTGTCGTGCTGGTGCTTGTTCGTCGTGTAACGGAAAGCTGCTTGAAGGTTCAGTTAACCAGGATGACCAAACATTCTTAGATGACGAGCAGATTGCGGCTGGAAATGTACTCACCTGCTACGCCTATCCGACCTCTGACTGCACCATTCAAACTCATCAAGAAGAAGCACTTAACGGTTGAGTCACGTGTATACCTAAGAAAATCGGGATGTCTGAACAAGGGAAGGGCGGTGTTCTGGGAATTATAAGTGATTTACCGGACATGATTAGGACTTACGCATTAACAGAAATAGTCAAGTCTGCGTCCGGATTTGCCAACAATTCGTAGACCACAGTATGACCCTTCGGGTTCGCCCTTCGGGTTGGTGCAGTCGCCTACGGAGGGAAAGCCGTCATTCGCGCTGCTTCACCAGATCCTGAATGAGTGAAACCCGCCTTCAGGGCTGGACTCACCGTAGGGGCGCGGTTTCCGCGCCCTTACAATCTGGTCAATTCTCTTTGAGGGCGATGCCCCAAATGGGCTGCTGCACCTTCGTACTCGCTCCTCCGTCTAAAACGACAGAATTCCGTCATACACATGACTTTTGAATTTCCCCGAAGGGGGCGTGATATCATGTCCGTATAAACAGTTACGATATCCAGCCCTCGCCCCCGTCCCCTCTCCCATGCTTGGGAGAGGGGTGCCCAGAGGGTATAGTGAGGGTTCAGATAATGAGTCATTAACCGGACATGATATGACGCTTAATTTGTATAGTGCGTAAGTCCTAATCATATCACCTAAATTCCAGCACCATCAAGAAATTCGGCAATCACCAAATTGCTTTTGGACTTGCTGTTATCGGTTTGTCCGTTATCAACTTGCAATCCAGATAAAGAAGATTTTTCCAACTGTTCGACCTGTTTTTCCACAGCCTTAACTCGTTCAAATAAAGCTCGAATCACTTCTGCTTCCACATCTCGCAGTTTATTATGGTCCAGAACATCAACTGTTAAGTTCTTCTCATCACGAATCAGACGCCCAGGAACCCCCACTACGGTAGTGTTGCTCGGCACATCTCGCAGTATGACCGAACCCGCTCCAATGCGGACGCGATCGCCAATTTGAATGTTGCCCAGTACCTTTGCGCCTGCTCCCACAACCACATGAGCGCCTAAAGTTGGATGGCGTTTGCCTGTCTCTTTTCCCGTACCACCAAGAGTGACTCCTTGGTAGATCAGGGCAGAGTCGCCGACAATCGCTGTCTCACCAATCACCACTCCCATACCGTGGTCGATAAACACACCCTTGCCAATCTTTGCTCCTGGGTGAATTTCAATCCCAGTCAAAAACCGACTGATTTGAGAAATAAATCGAGGTACAAAGGGAATGCCTATTTGATACAGCCAGTGCGCCACTCGATGGAACAGTAGGGCGTGGAGTCCCGGATAGCAGAACAAGACTTCCAGCCAGTTACGGGCTGCTGGATCTCGCTCATAAATTGTTCGCAAATCAGTAAGCAACATACTTAGTTTCAATGATCTTTACTAGGGGAAGCTCAAGTCTTAAGGAGTGTTAAGAAAATTCTTAACAAATGGATGAAGCCATTGGGGGAAATTCTGTAAGATAATCTACGGTTAGTCGATAAAATATAGCTATTATGTGGTATTTAAGTGGGATGCGATCCAATACTGATAGGTTAACCTCTCCCCCAACCCCTCTCCTGCAAGGAGAGGGGAGAATTTTCCCCCATTCCCTTGTAGGGAAGGGGGGCTAGGGGGGTTAGGTTTGTTTTATCCAAGAAGTATTGGGATGCGATCGCCTTCAACACTTATACAAAAGCTAATTTCGCAGAAAACACGAAAATTATATCGACGAACGGTAGTTACTTCCGAACTGAGTACATTGAATAGCCAAAATTACCCTCTCCTGAATCTGTCATCCAAAGTCGAATACGCGCTGCTGGCACTTTTAGAACTGGCAAACCATAACTCGAAAAAAACTCCTTTAACAATCAGTGAAATCACTACCAAGCAACCCATACCAGAACGCTATCTAGAACACATTCTTACCAGTTTGCGACGTGCTGGTTTGCTGCAAAGCCATCGCGGTTCTAGAGGAGGCTTTGTTTTAGTTCGTGAACCAAGGCAGATCACCTTGCTGGAAATTGTTACTTTGATGGAAGGTGAGAAAAAAGAGACAGAAACTCATCCTCTGACGCTGGAGAGGGATCTGGTTCGTGAAGTCTGGGAGGAAGCCAACGCCGCCTCTGTTGAGGTTTTAAGGCGTTACACACTCCAAGACTTGTGCCAGCAACGAGACGCTCGAATGCAGCACGGACCGATGTATTATATTTAGCAACTAAGGAGTCTTCATCATAATTCCTAATTACTAATTCGTAATTCGTAATTTAAAAGGGGTTTTGAACTTTCGCCCAGACAGGTGGTCATTTTTCAGTCGGAGTTTAAATCCCTGTCTGAAAAATAATTACGAATTACGAATTACGAACTACGAATTTTTAACTGCGGGTAGTGAAAGATATCACATGAGTCCTAGGACTCCTTGAGTTCAGTTAAGCAAGATTCCCCAAGCTTAAAGAGCGATCGCTCAGATTGTCGTCAGGCTGATTGCATGAAAGACGGCTGCTTGTTTCCAAGACCAGCATAATGGCAGCAGTAAACAAAGCAGACTGGATTTACTCAGAAAAGACCACTTGACTGGAGCCAACCTCCGCTAATACAGGCATTGCTTTGGCGATGATGGCAGCAGAATACGGTCTACTATCTTAATTCTAAACTATGACTGATGCGATGGCGTCACACCAAGACCAAGCGCGAGACTCAAAGAAAATTTTATTCCTAAATTCTGCAACGCCTAAAATTTTCGGTTACTCAACTATCACAGTGTTTAAGCCAAGGGGAACAGTGAAAACATAATAGACAACCCCCATTCCTAGGAGTATGACAGCGAGGCTAGAGAGGATTACCCAAAGGTCTGCTGGTTCATAAGTATTCTCGTCGATGTCACGGCGAACTACACGGTAGTGCTGGGTAGAAAACAGCACTGTCAACAGACCTACCAATGAGAACGCTAAACCTAAGATCCAGCCAGCGCCAGGAGATTGAGGTGCAAAGGGGGGACGCAGGACACGAAGGCGGACAATCAGAACACCAAACCCCATGAGGGAAATTCCACTCCTCATCCATGCCAAATAAGTACGTTCGTTGGCTAGGTGTTCCCGCACGTGTTCTGAACTGCGTTTCTTGGAATCGGATTTTTCTTCTAACTTCTGTATCCCTTCTGTCTCTGTCTTCATAAATTTAGATGGTAGCTGCATTTACAAAAATCTCTAAGCTGCTTGGTAAAATTTAATCGAATCTACCCATTTATTTATGAACCACAGAGACGCCGAGGACACAGAGAAATTACTGAGTTTATTGTACGACTCTGAGGTAAATTACTAATAATTAATATAAGTAGGTAGGCGGGAAAATTTATAACTATGTCATTGCGAACGGAGCGAAGCGAAGTGAAGCAATCACAAGGGTTTCGAGCATTTTAGATTTTGTACTTGCTAGGTTTATTTGTGCTTACCTACTTACCGTAGTCATGAGAAACACAAATTTCTTTTATTATATAATAATTTGATTCTTTATTTTTTCCTAATTTAGCAATTTTATTTGATAGGTGAAAATCCAAACTGCAAGAAACCGCGTTTCTCAGCGTTAACGAATCTAGGATTTACGTATTGACATAAATCGTTAACTATGCATCCGGATGACTCCGGCAAGAAGTAGACCAAAATATGACCGTAGGGGCGCGGTTTCCGCGCCCTAACAATGTGAGGCTGTGAGGCTTGCACCTTGGGAATGCAGTTTTAGGGGCTGCTGCCTCATTGCAAGCAAAATATGGAGGCAGAGCCTCCAATTAGGCATTCCCAGCCTCTGGCTGGGAACGAGAACAAACCCTTGATTTTCGGTGAGTCCGCGTAGGCGGACTTTGTTTATGTAGCCGCGAATTCTATTCGCCAGGACTTTGTTTATGTAGCCGCGAATTCTATTCGCCAGGGCTTAAGTTGACACCAATGGCATCCTGCCCACCCTCTTTTCATCTGAGATGTTTAATCATCAATTGGTGCATTGGTAATCTCAGTAGCAAGGGCTGCTTGCAGGGTATCGGGTATTAACCAACTTGTCTCCTCACCAGCCGGGAAAACTTTAGCTGGTGGAACATTGAATTCAATTTCAGAGGTTCCAGGAATGGTTTTAGCGACTAGCCGAGTTCCATCGACAATTTTATAGGCTACAGCACCCCTAGGTTGTTGTCCCTCAACAGGATCTAAACCTGCGACTTTCACATCACCTGGTAGGTAAACGCCGTCACAATCCCATTCATCGTCAGTTTCTTGACCACTTAGTAGCAAATAAAGGGCATTATCGTAAGTAGATAGGGATTTTTTGCGTTTCTGACCGTAAACCAATATTCCTGTCCCGGTTTCATTACGGCACAGACCCCAGTTTTCTCCCGTCTCCAAGAGGTATTTCTGAAACTTTAAATCAGCAATTTTTTGGACATTCTCTACTGTAGTGCCTTCGGTTTCCTTTTGCTTCAAGACACTATCTAAGGATTGAGTTACCTCAATGTAATCAGGATTTTCGGTAAATTTCCTATCTGCCCACGAGGGTTGGGCTACCGCTAAATTTACCAGAAAAAGCAAGACGACGAAAGCGATTTTGAAAAATTTCATTTTGATTTCTCCTTTTTTGGGATTACGAGTGTTTCCTAACTTAAATTCCATTATTTGTTGGAATTTTTTTTATTGAAGTTCGTCGTTGCGGTGTCTTCGCCTTCTCACGAACGGCATCCCCGAAGGGGTACGTGCGAAGACAGGGCAACTACAAGCTTTGAACTTTTTTTAACTTAATTGTGTTCACCCACTTAATAGCAATCTTATGTGGAGAGATATTTCGTTTGTAAGCTGATTCAATTCTTCTCGGCTTCTGGCATTCGCCAAATGTTCTTACTCTGAGTCAACAGACAAAAGCCGCTGATTACTAAAGTGAGTACAGCTAAACCAAGATTTTCCAAAGTGTGACTTTCCATGAGAATCAAAACACCCAGACCAATCAAGACAAAGGGAACGAGTTGATTACCATAGCGGGTTAAAACATCGGCAATCACAGGCGTGCGAGTTAACAGGTAGGCAACAGAACACCAAACTCCCACCATCGAGTAGAACACTCCGAGAATTACCAGAAGACTTTCCCACGTACTACTGCCAAACAACGGCGCGTAGATAGCGATGTTGTCACCCCCATTTGCAATTGTCACCGCCGCGACACTGTAGGTTTGGGGAGACAGAAAGCTGTTAAACCAAGGGTGAACAGACTGTTCTTTTTCCGCCGACCCTTCGTTATCATCAATATCCTGGTTAAGCCAGCGATTGATCCCAATCATCATTGGAGCAATACCGAGCAATCCAATCCAGGGTTGCGGTAGGATGAGGCTGCCGAAGAAAGCAGGTAGGCTAGCAAAAACCAGGGTACTGAAACCAAGGTAATGACCCGCAACGATGTGACGACTACGGAACATTGCATTTACCTGGGAGAAAAACAGCGACAGAAGCAGAATGTCGTCAAGGTTGGTAGCAACGAAGGCAGTTAGCCCAGTGGGAATTGCAGTAGAGAAGCTCATTTTTGTTTATTCTTAATCCTTGCAAAGAGCGTTATTCGTCTTCAATTGATGAGGAAATTCCTACTAGGTAGGGGTTGTACATTTCATCAATTCCCCGTTGCATCGACCCCACAATTCCTGGAGAACGGCGTTTTTGGATGAAAAACCATCCACAGGTGACGACCAGATACAGCAAGAATAGGTAAGGAAACATATTATAAGGAGCATCTGGTACTGGGAAAAGGGTGCTGCCGGGAATTCCCACACTACCCAAGACTGGAATGATCGTGAATCCAACTCCCAGAACTGCAAACACTACATCCTGAATCCGGAGTTTTCTGATTCTGTATAGGTAAAGCGGCGCAGCCAGAGAAATCAGCATGTACACCGTTAAAAATCCGAAGCTAGAGATCGCTCCCAAATAGCCCATACTGTCGAAGAGTTTGATGTGAAACAACGACATGACGGCGGGGATCGCAAATATAATCAGCGAACACATCTTGATCGCCACGTAGGGCGTTTTGTTGGTGGAGTGCGCTACACCTAGCTTGGAGTTAAACAGACCGTGACGTGCCATCGTGAAGAACACTCTGGCTGCCGGATTGATACAGCCGAGTACACAACTAAAGAAGGAAAGGAGGGCACCAAAGGCAACTAACTCTCCGAACCACCCTAATCCTAGTTGTTGTGAGAGGAAAGTTAGCGGCGCTTCGGTTTTGGCTATGGATACGCCACTACCACTAAAACCCAGTACCTCAATATAAGTTGTGGCAATGAAGAATAGACCAGCCAATATCGTACTACCCATCAACGCTCTGGGAATGGTGCGTAATGGGTTTTTTGCTTCATCTCCCAAGGAGGTGGCACTTTCAAAGCCAGAAAAGCCAAACATCACCAACACAAGTCCCATCGCCACCTTACCGGGAGTCACACCCTGTAGAGTTAGTTGCGGCAAATCTAATGCAAAACCCTTGTGTGCCCAGATAATGATGCACAAGATTGAGATCAGCGCAATCGAGATGCCTTCCAGCCACAGCATGGCGATCGCTGAGAGTTGCATATCTTTATAAGCTGCATACCAGGCAACCCCTGCACCAAGTGCTAACAGCGTTATACTTGAGGGATGAATTCCCACTTGACCAATCAAGGTCGCACTGAAGTTGGCAAAACCGCACAGCACTGACATGCCTGTAAACAAATAAGCCAGCACCAAACTCCAGCCACAAATCACACCCGCTGTTGGACCTAGTCCTTTGACGATGTACGAGTACAGCGAACCCGGAGAAGCCGAACGACTGGCGAATTGGTTGATGTTAATACTGACAAATACCAGCCCCATCAAGCCGATTAAAAAGCTTAACCAAGTGCCGTTCCCTGAAAGGGCAACGATTAAGCCGATGTTGGATGCGGGTATTGTTGTCGGTGCAATCACTGCGAACGATTGCGCTAGAACTTCCCCAAATGAAAGGCAGTCCGGTTTTAAGCCGTTTTTGCTCTGTTTAGTCTCTGTCATCTGCATAAGTCGAATTTCTTTGGTCATCAGCAAATTCCCCAGTGGATAGATGTTACAATTGGGTGCCCAAAATTGAACTGGTGAACTTTGCCTTCAGAAGTATCCTTTACTAAAGGCACAGTTTCACTGTATTGTTTCTCACCAATAAGAGCAAATACTCTTTTTTGTCAAAATTATAGACAGAAGTTATTGAATATTAGCTATATGTATTAGATATTACTAAAATAAATATTTTTACGCATGGTCATTAATCTTAGATTTGTTGTTAAGTTTAAGGAAGACAAGGATTGTACTTGTATTTACCACCAATAAATACATTAGTAATAAATCATACTATTAATTTGATTACGGATGCACTCAAAAAATCATCACTGCTACAATATGCCAATTAAGTAGGACTTAAGCACTGTACAAATTGGACATCATGTGTATAAACGGAATTATATCGCTTCAGACGAGTAGGGGCGTTCCTGCCGTCATTCGTGTCAACTAATAGGTAAACCTTGAAAACATAGGCTTCTCGTTAAAAATATCAGAATTAAATACTATTTATGGGTCAATTTACCGCATAATATAAATTATCGATCGCGTAAGAATAATCGAGCCGGAAGCTCTTAAGAGCCAAAATGACATTTGAGCAGTTGCGAATTTTTCTAGCAGTTGCGGAACTTCTGCACTTTACCCGTGCCGCAGAAGCGCTTTACATGACCCAGCCAGGCGTCAGTGCAGCGATCCAAAACTTGGAAGCAGAATACGGCGTGAAACTATTCCATCGGATTGGTCGGAATACCCAAATTACTGATGCTGGTAAGTTGCTACAGATGGAAGCGCAGAAAATTCTTGAACAAGTTGCTTTAACTGAGCGGGGCTTGCGAGAATTGAACAATCTGCAACAGGGTGAGTTAAAGCTGGGATCAAGTCTCACCATTGGTAACTACTGGTTACCCAGTAAGATTAGCCAGTTCAAGCGCCAGTATCCTGGCATTTCTGTCAACTGTACCCTGGGCAATGCGGACGAAATTTGTGAAGGGACAGCAATCGGACTGTTTGATTTAGGGTTAGTGACAGGAGAAGTCAAAGCCTCTCTTCAGAACTGTTTGAGACAACAAGTTGTGGGGAGCGATCGCCTACAAATTGTTGTTGGCAAATCTCATTCTTGGTATAAGCGCAAAGAGATTTCTGCAGAGGAACTCCTCACAACCACTTGGGTCATGCGAGAGTCTGGTTCTGGCGCACAGCAGGTGTTTGAGCAAGCCCTACAAACTTGGGGAATAGATCCCACGCAATTAAATGTTGTTCTCGTCTTGAACAGTAGCGAGATGGTGAAGGCTGTAGTTGAAAGCGGTATTGGTGCCGCCGCAATTCCGGAATTGATGGTACAAAACGAACTAAAGCTGTCTACACTTCATGCAGTTCAGGTCATAGATAGAGAAAAAGGCTCTGGTACAAAGCTAGAAATTATTCAACCTGTTTGGAAGTTGAAACACCTCCAGCGTTTTCAGACTCGAGTTGCCAGCGCTTTTGAAGTGATATTGAATCAGGGTTTTTAATTTAAATCTTGCACTTGCACTGATGTTTTTCTCTGGTCAATGACGACCTTGGTTATATAATTTCCGGTAGTTGTTATGATATACAGCAGTTTTCAATTGAATCGGTGCCAATACTGCAAAGGTTTTGGTTGTTGGTAAGGATTTCCAGTGTGTAGAGACGCGACCGATCGCGTCTCTACAGGGTTTATCGGTAAATAAATCAGTTTATCCGACCAGTATTGGAACCGGTGCCACATTGTAAGGGCGCGGAAACCGCGCCCCTACGGTTTAATGGTGCTGTAATGCCTCACCTCAGCGGATCGGACACCCGTTACACACGTGCTTGGGAGAGGGTTTGGGGGTGAGGGCTGGATATTATAACTAATCAATCGGACTTGATATTACCTCACAATATGCCAAAACCTATAATGAAGCCAAAAAAGATTTTGATATGAGCAATCAACTTATGTAAAATGTACATTAAGAACTTTGTTTGACGGCGAATAATGATAGGAGAAAAATGAATCAATCAAATTCAAAGAAATTAACTTACTGGATCGTAACTACAGTATTTCTAGTACTTGTAACGGCATTTTCTCTGCTTGACCAACCCAGCGCTACGGCTCAATTACAAACACCATCCATACCCACCCAATCCACACCTGCACCAGTAATATCTCCGGCTGCATCGCCAACAGTGTCTGTAAAAGCAAATGTTAAACGTTTACTAAACACCAAAGAATGTGCCGGGTGTAACCTGAGTGGGGCAGACCTAAAGGCGGCAAACCTGCAAGCGGCAAACTTAGAAGGTGCGAACTTGCAAGATGCAGACTTAGAGAAGGCGAACTTACAGGAAACAAACCTGCAAACGGCAAACCTACAGGGAGCAGATCTGGGCAAGACAAACTTGCAGAGAGCAAACCTGCAGAGAGCAAACCTATTTGATGCAGACCTAGAACTGACAAACCTGCAAGGGGCAAACCTGCAAGGGGCAAACTTACAAAAGACAGACTTGGAAAAGACAAATCTCACAGATGCGAACATCGAGGGAGCAAACCTACAGGGGGTTGATTTGAAACAAGCAATAAGACCCGAAGGCTTCACTACTCAGTAATTAAAAGTGCTGTAAGGCTTTGGGTAGCAACAGCGCCAAAAATAACGCATTGCTAAGTATAGAAACCCGGTTTCGCAGGAGAAACCGGGTTTCTAGAACACCTTTCCTTGTGAGTGTGCAAAATACGAATTTAGTTTTCTTCTATTTCATCCTCTGCTCATTATTTCTCACAATAACTATCAAACACACACAACTAGCAACTAGCTTGATTAGATTTAAAGCGCCACTTTTCAAGACAATAAAAGCACCCAATCCGATCAAAACAAAAGGCACAAGCTGATTGCCTCTTCGAGTGAGGAAATCAGCTATTACTCTTTGGTGGCTTAGTTTGTATGCGGTGTAGCACCAGACTCCTATTAATAAAAAGAAGACGACTATAATTATCGAAAAACTAACATAATCGCTACTGGCAAATAACGGCACATAGACGCTAATGTTGTCGCTACCATTAGCAACAGTGACAACTGCCACACTGTAAGTTTGGGGAGAAAGAAAACTAGCAATGGTTGAGTCCTCAAATTGCTCTGTTTCTTCCTTAACGAACTCTGGTAAATCTTCTTCCTGATTAACCAAACTGCTAATACCTATAGCGATTGGTAGCATCCCCAGTAATCCAATCCAATGTTGCGGTATGATTAACCCGCCAAACAAACCAGGAAGACTACTAACGATCAGTGCTGCAAAACCTACATACTGACCTGCAACAATATGCCTAGGAGTGAAGCTAGCATTCACCTGAGAAAAAAACAGCAACAGGATGACGATATCATCGATGTTAGTGGCACTAAAAGCAACTGCCCCTGTGCTAATTGCAGTGACTAACCAGTTCATTCTGGCTCTTGACTCCTGACTACTTCTCTAATAATTAAGCATGAATAAGCTTGTAACAGCTTTCACCGAAGGAATAATCGCCTTCGTAGCGACCAATATCGATGACTTGCTGATCTTACTGTTATTTTTCTCACAAGTAAATGTGAATTTCCGTCGGCGACATATCGTTATTGGTCAGTATCTTGGTTTTGTAGTCATTATCATTGCTAGCTTACCAGGGTTTTTTGGTGGGTTGGTAGTGCCGCAAAAATTTATTGGATTACTGGGACTACTACCCATAGCAATTGGTTTGTTGCAATTGGTGAATAAGGGAGAAGAAACTACAGAAGTTCAGACAGTAACTAGTACTTTTCAGCCGCCATTACATAATAACCCGGTAGTGTCTTTTCTTTTTAGTGTTTTAAGTCCTCAAACTTATAAAGTGGCGGCGGTGACAGTTGCTAATGGCGGTGACAATATCAGCATCTACATACCGTTATTTGCTGGTCAAAATATTGCCAGTCTGGCAATAATTCTGAGTGTATTTTTTTTAATGGTAATGGTTTGGTGTGCGATCGCCTACCTATTAGTACGTCAAACTAAAATTGCTGATGTTTTAAGTCGCTACGGTAAGGCTGTTGTCCCTTTTGTGTTAATTGGTTTGGGTCTGTTCATTATGTATGAAAGAGGTACATTCAGCCTAATAAAATAATTTACTACATGGTAATTGTTAATTGCTAATGGCTAATTGCTAATTGTCAATTGTTACGATTAGCCATTACCAGCCCCAACTATAAAAGGAGTGCAACTTACGTTAATAAACTAACTTACAACTTGCCATAAGTAAGATTGTATAAATGACAAACCGCAGTGGGCGTTGAGGAGCTATGTGGCACAGCTTAGCACCTACCAACACTCCAGGCACAGAACCTAACCAGATTGGCAATACCAGACTCCAATCAACTGTACCCAAGGTGAGGTGTCCAAGGGAGGTAAAAGTTAATAAAATCCCTGCCTGTGAAATATCTGTACCCACCAATTTATGAGTATCCAGGTGGAAAAAGGCAATCAGCACCAATGCGAACATCGAACCACTCGCCACACTGGTTAGACCTACCAAACAGCCTAAAACTGCTCCTAAACTCATTGCCAGAACCCGACCCTGCTTGGTTTCTAAGTCTAACTTTGGCAGTTCGGGGAACTTCAATTCAGGGAAAAAAGTCAACAGCATCAATTGTGTCAGCGCCAACAACGTGACCAATAGAATCATCATCCCAACCATCTCAAGCAGGATGTTATTCAGGTTATCCTCTCCGGTACGCTTGATCAGGTGCAAAATTCCTACCCCCAACATTGAGCCAGGAACACTCCCCAATGCCAGCCATTGAACCGCTTTTATGTCCAGGGTTTTCTGTTGCCAGTGTTGGAAGCCGCCAACATACTTCATCAATGTCGCCGCCACAACGTCAGAACTCACGGCGATCGCAGGTGGAACTTGGAAGACAAAAATCAACATTGGCGTAATTAGAGACGCACCGCCAATCCCCGTTAAACCAACGACGATGCCAACAAAGAAGCTGAACAGTGGTAGTAATGAATAATCCATGATGCTGTCCTGATGCTGGGTATTATGGTCCTTGAGTTCAAACCAAAAGTAAGGAAAGTGGATTTATCTCTATTATAAATACACAATTTTGATGGTATTACCGTAGTTTACATCAAAGAGGTGGATATAGTCCTGCGTAATATCAAGTAAGTTTGAGCATCCGTAATCCTTAGCCTTACCCACCAACACTCCCAAACGATCAAAGGGATGTTCTGCAATACATAGTTTTGCTTGAACTGATATCTTGCACCATTCGGTAGGGTGGCAATACTGCAAGGGCTGAGAATAGTTGAGGTGCCACAAACCCGGTTTCTTTAACAATACCTTCGCCAATTTTTGAAAAGCCTTACAGGCTATAAGCCTGAGGCTACACCTACAAAGCCCACCTCCGTGGGCTGTAAGGATTCCAGACTCGCGTTGGTGGGCTTTGTTTGTATAGCCCCACTCTTCTAGAGTGAGGGTAATAAGAGCGAAGGTATTGTTTAAGAAACCGGGTTTCTAATTTTTGCTTATCCGAGCAGTATTGGGTAGGGTGGGCACTGCCCACCAACGCAAAAATAGGCCCACCATGTCAATGGTGGGCGATGCCTACCCTACAAAAATAGCGTTATTGCAAGGAGTGCGTGCTGGTGATTTGAACTAACATAAGACTGTAAAGACCCTACTCTCGTAAGGCTTTTGGAAATGTTTCAAACTGATCTGGGTAAGCTGTTTCAGTCTTTTCTCAACTTTTTCCAGCAACTGCTTGTTGTCCGTTGGCGTTCTCTGCTGTTGCTATTGATCGGCGTTTATTTACCTCTGCAAATCTTTGGATTGCTGGCATTAGAGGTGCGGCAATATGAAGGTGGTTTCCCGTGGGATCTGTCAATCCTAGCGACAGTTCACTCCACAGCACAGGCGCAGCTGGATGTTTTTGCACGGACACTGACTAAGTTTGGGTCATTTCGGGTTGTCTTTCCCATTGTCTGTGTCATCGGGCTGGTATTTTTGCTCCGAAGACGGTGGCGATCGCTAACCTATTTACTCACCACAGTGCTGGGAAGCAATATTATCAACCGTACAGCCAAAGAATTAATGCATCGAGTACGTCCCCACCTATGGGATTCACCAGCACCTGAATTGGATTATGCATTTCCTAGCGGTCATTCAATGACAAGTATGGCGCTAGTAGCAGCTTTGGTAATTTTGACTTGGGGTAGCGCTTGGCGCTGGTTGGTTCTGATTGTTGGCAGCTTGTTCGTAGTAGCTATTGGCTGGACACGACTGTACTTGGGAGTTCACTTTCCCAGTGACATTCTGGCAGGTTGGATGGTAACAGTAGCTTGGGCAATTGGCGTTAGTTTAATCCTCAAACCGCATTTGACTAACGCCAGCACTGGAAATGTTGCTCAGATTGTGAATGAAACTACATTAACTCCTGAAGAAACAAAGTAGGGAGTGGGGAGTGGGGAGTGGGGAGTGGGGGAAGTGGGGAGTGGGGAGTGGGGAGTGGGGAGTGGGGGAAGTGGGGGGAGTGGGGGGAGTGGGGAGTGGGGAGTGGGGAGTGGGGGGAGTGGGGGGAGTGGGGGAAGATGAGGAGGATGAGGAGGTTAATTCGTCTCCCTTATCTCCCTCATCTCCCTTATCTCCCTTATCTCCCTCATCTCCCCCATCTCCCCCTACTCCCTCATCTCCCTTATCTCCCTCATCTCCCTCATCTCCCCCATCTCCCCCTACTCCCTTATCTCCCTCATCTCCCCCATCTCCCTCATCTCCCCCATCTCCCCCTACTCCCTCATCTCCCTTATCTCCCTCATCTCCCCCATCTCCCTCATCTCCCCCATCTCCCCCTACTCCCTCATCTCCCTTATCTCCCTCATCTCCCTTATCTCCCTCATCTCCCCCATCTCCCTTATCTCCCTCATCTCCCCCCACTCCCCACTCCCCACTCCCTACTCCCTATTTTCATTAGTAGGTGCATTGGTGACGCGTGTATCTACCACTGCTTGAGGAACATTTGGTATAAACCACTGAAGTTCACCAGATTTCAAGACCTCAATAACAGGTATATTGAATTCCACGGACCCGGTATCTTGATTTGTCCTAACGACTAATTTAGTTCCTTTAGGCATTTTGACAGCAACACCACCCGTCAATACTTGAGTTTGCCCGTCAGGGGTTAAAGTGTTCGACTTAAGATCATTTGGTAGATAAACTCCCTGACAATCCCATTGATTTTTAGTTGTCTTACCGTCAGCCAAAAAATACAGTGCAGCCCCAGAGTCGGAATTATCATCATCTTCTTCTTCATTGGGATCTGGTCCATAAACAGCCAGAGTCTTTCCTGTCTGATTCTCACACTGCCCCCAGTTAATCCCCGACTCAAAAGCATATTTTTGAAACTCCAACACATGGAGTTTATTTTCGATTTGCTCCGGCGTATAACCCTCTAGTTGAGCTTGTGAATCTTTCGCTGTTTGTAGCTGATTAATTTCTTGAGTTAACGCTTTATAATCAGGGTCTTTAGTAAATTGTGGCGCGTCGGCAAATGAAGGTTGAGCAAATACTAGATTTGCTAACAATACCAACACCATCGAAATATATTTCAAAACTTTCATAAATTGTCCCTCCAAAATTGACAAAAACAACAAACTGAAGCTTATGACGAGTATGTGAGATTGTCAACACTATACACCTCGTCGCTACTAAAGTTTTTTTATTATGCCTTTCTCTTGCCAATTTCCAACTTACCTTAAAATCTCAACTACAGTTTTACAAACTTAGTAAAAGATTATTTTTATACGCCTTACCTGCGGTTATCGTATTTCCTCAATTCACCACCATATATAGCAATCCTAAATCATTCGTGAACAATAAATGATTTAGTAGGGTGGGCATTGCCCACCATTACCAGCTTTTATGGACAATGCCCAACGCCATAAAGCTTGGTGCAGTCGCCTACGGAGGGAAAGCCGTCATTCGCGCTGCTTCACCACTCCTCTCAACGCGGGGAACCCCGAAGTTTGCAAGGGAGGGAAACCCTACCGCCAGTCGCCGGGGCGCGGGAAACACTCATGAGAGCGCTGGCTCCCTTGCAACTTCTCTCCGCGCACTCTTTGTGGCTCCCCTACTAATAATTTCACAAATCAAATAGGACTGCTATAGTCCAATACTTCTCAATACTAGTCGGTTAAGGATTTGTGGTGGGAATTTAAGGTGTGTAGAGACGCGAAATTTCGCGTCTCTACATAGGTTGACGGTTGATAATTTATCTCAGCCCTTGCAGTATTGCAATACTTCTCGGTTAGTGATGTCCAACGCAAGGCAGATCCCCCCAACCCCCCTTCAACAAGGGGGCTAAGTTCCCCCCTTTTTAAGGGGGGTTAGGGGGGATCAACGCCTTATCTAAAAAATCTTGCCATCTAGTCAATTTAGCGATTTTATCATTTAGTATAGCACTAATTACACTTTTACGGGCGATTTACAGTATTTTATTTCAACTGCTAATTTGTGTGGAAAGACGCTTTTTGAAAATTTGAAGTATTCCGGTGTATTTTATGTAGATTAAGTTTTTTTTTAATGTAATATCTTAATTTTTCCGAATGCTTTATTGTAAAAAATAGATGAGTTATAATTTATAGCTGGTGAAAATCAAACTTAACCACAGGCGCATTTAATTCATAGATATGTAGAACAAAGAGAGTGGCTCAAAGGGAGATGCTACTGCTGCCAATCTGTACTAAAGTATACAAATTTACTTTTACTATCTTTATATACATTTATAATAAAGAGGAATGTAATTTGACTATATTAGAATTTTCTTTGCTAGTTTGGATTGGCTCATTTACTGCTGGCTTTTTAGGGGCGCTAACTGGGTTAGGAGGTGGAGTAGTTATTGTCCCCTTGTTAACTTCAGTATTTGAAGTTGATATCCGGTATGCCGTTGGTGCGTCCTTGGTGTCTGTCATCGCTACTTCCTTGGGTGCGGCATCTATATATATTAAACAAGGCTTTACTAATTTGCGCTTGGGAATGTTTTTAGAAGTAGCGACAACAATAGGAGCGCTAATTGGAGCGATAATAGCCACTTTGATTTCTGTCCAAGCCCTGACTATCGTCCTTGCCATTGTCCTACTTTATTCGGCTTACCTTTCACAACAACCCAAACTTGAAAATCCTGAAAATGACTCACCCGATCCACTGGGTATCTATCTGAAACTAAATGGGACTTACCCGACCTGTGACGGATTCATGTCCTACCAAGTTCATTCTGTCCCGATTGGGTTTGGTGTGATGTTAGTAGCTGGAGTGATTTCCGGATTACTTGGCATTGGTTCGGGAGCGTTTAAGGTATTGGCGATGGATCAAGTCATGCGTATCCCATTCAAAGTTTCTACAACCACCAGCAATTTTATGATCGGCGTGACAGCAGCAGCATCAGCAGGAGTTTACCTAGCGCGAGGTTATATCGATCCCGGACTATCAATGCCGGTGATGTTGGGAGTACTTCCGGGTGCTTTTTTGGGGGCAAAAGTTCTGATGGGAGCTAAGACACAGATTTTAAGAATAGTCTTCAGTCTTGTGCTAGTGGCAATGGCTTTTAAGATGGTTTATAGCAGTCTAGCAGGGGTGTTTTAGAATGGATAACTTTGGTTTTCCGGTGGTTTCATCAGCATCACCCGAGGGTGTAGAGACGCGCGAGGTCGCGTCTTTAGATAACTGGTTGCAGCATGAAGAACCAGACTGTAACATTGAACAGTTAGCACAGGGGCGCGTTAGTAGTGAGTGTGAGGTTGACACCAACAGTAACGGCACGAAAACATTGAATGAGCAGCAACTTGAACTGTTGCTCAGCAACATCCTAAAATACGGCGTGGCGATCGCTAGCACTGTAGTTTTGGTTGGTGGCATCCTGTACTTGATTCGCCACGGTGCTGAACCTGTTGATTATCAGTTTTTTAAAGGAGAACCATCCGAGTTCTGTTCTCCAACAGGTGTCGTAACAGCAGCTCTGTCCGGTAGCTACCGTGGTATTATCCAATTTGGACTGCTGCTACTAATTGCTACTCCCATCGTTCGCGTGGTTGTTTCCCTATTAACTTTCCTCTGGCAGCGAGAATTTACCTACGTTACGATCACTTTGTCAGTGCTGAGTGCTCTGATTTATAGCCTGGTGGGAGCTTATTATTAAGATTCTCTGATTAAGTAGGGTGTGCAACGCTTATTTTCTCGTTCCCAGGCAGAGCCAGGGAATGCTATCCCTGAGGGCTGCTGCCTCACATTTTAGCTAATTTTTTAATGATGCAGGCAGTCTTCAACTCCAGAGGGAAAGCATTGATGATGGTCAATTTTCTGCTACTAGGCAATGCATGTTATCAAGTGTTGAGGTTGAAAACAAAAATCTAATCATTCTCCGGTTAAAAACCGTTGGATAGAGGGATGGTAAAGTCAAATATATGTGGAGGTGATAACTTATGACCCAAACCCAAGCCCAAACACAAACCAAACCAAAAATATACACCTTTGATGAGTTTATTGAATGGTATCCAGAAAACTCAGTAGTACGGTACGAATTGCACAAAGGAGTGATAATCGAAGTGCCCCCACCAACAGGCAAACATGAAGGCGTTGTCGGATTTTTAACGATCCAAATAGCATTTCAAATTTTACAGATGGGACTACCCTACCGCATCCCCAAAACTGCGTTTGTAAAGACACCCCGTGATGACTCTGCCTATTCCCCTGATATCTTGGTGCAAAACTACGAGAATGTTGTAAATGAACCAAAGTGGGAGAAACAGTCAACTCTATCCTTACCTGCGTCCGTTCCCTTAGTGGTCGAAGTTGTGAGTACCAACTGGCGCGATGATTACCACGATAAATTCGGGGATTATGAAGAGATGGGCATCCCTGAATACTGGATTGTGGACTATGCCGGGTTGGGCGGACGCAAATTTATTGGTAATCCCAAGCAACCTACGATTTTCGTGTGCGAACTTGTTGATGGGGAATACCAAATGACTGCATTCCGGGGTAATGACTTGATAGTGTCCCCCACCTTCAAGCAGTTAAAGTTGACCGCGCAACAGGTTTTTGATTCGGTTGCATGAGTCAAATAGTTTCCATTCTAGGTCACTCAATCCTTCAAAACGCCCAGCCATAAACAAAGGTAATGTAATTTGACTATATAGGCACTGCCTCACATTTTAGGTAATTTTTTTAATGATGCAGGCATCTGCCGTAATACATTCTGTGACTCAGTCTGGGAACGAGTATAAAATTAAGAACCCAATACCGTTCAGTTAAGGCTTTGATCAGAACTAGCCCCCCTTAAAAAGGGGGGAATAGAGCTACCCTTTTTAAGGGGAGCCAGCGCGCATGTTGTCGGTTTTCCCTCCGTAGGCGACTGGCGTGGGATGTTCAGATCTTCAAGGAGTAAAACGTTACTAACAGCAAGCGTAGTGATTAAGAACCGCTATAAATCTTGGTAATAAAGCCTTGGTTTTGTTGCAGCTGCTGTGCCAAGTAATTTTTCACAAAATCAAGTATTTCCGGAGGAAATGTTACTAATAACACAGCACATATTAAGCTAAAAATTCCAATAATTACAGCCAAAAATCTGCCAAAACAACCAGGTTTTATTTCAGCAAAGCCTAAACGTGATTGTCCGACAACAGCAATCATCAGGAAAACCATTCCCGATATCAAAAAGAAAGTTGTTAAAGATGAAGTCGTCATATTATTAAAAACATTCAATATTTTTATTATAACTATTACTAGCTCGGCTCTCTCAATTAGCTCTACATAGCAAGTTATGTTATAATTGTTTTCAATATATTTTTTTTACTTAAGTATAAACCCTACACAGGCAAGTAGTTTTGCTGACTTTTGTCCAAGGCTGAGTGGACTGGCGCTTTAGTCATGTACTGGACTTTCTCTCAGTTTTTAGTTTAAACTACGGTAATACGATAGAAATTATGATTTATCATGGAAACTATCTCACAAGTCAGTCAGGAGTCGAGTGTAGCAGGACCGACCTTTGAGCAGTTACAGCAGGTTGCCACTGGGAACTCCAAACAAGTAATGTTTAAAAAACTCAAAGGTGGATTGTTTCTAGTTATTGGATATTTGCTTTCACCACTATGTTGGTGGAATGACCTAGTATTCAATCTGCCAATTGCTTATTTTTTTGGGTATCTCTGTAGTTTGCTTTCCCCAAAATTACTCCTACCTTGCTCAATCATCGGGTACTGGCTCTCTAACATTGTCGGAATTCTCTTGATGCAAGTAGGGGCTGGGGATGTTTTTCAAAATCAACCTCAAGAGCATAACCTGAAAAAAGAGTTATTTACGGGTTTTATTTCCTCAACTGTCTATACTCTTGTGATTATGGCATTGATCCAGTTGAAAATTCTCGATACTCCCGCCTTATTCTAAGTCTTTGGTAGTTAAGCTCATGTGCGTTTAAGTAAGGTGGGCAATGCCCCAATACGGTACGGGAACGCCATGTTCATCCCAGGAATATCAGAACTAACGCCCTTTTTAAGGGTGGCTGGGAGTTAAGCCTCTCTCCTTGTAGGAGAGAGGAATGGAAGCGAGGTACTTGTGTACTGTACTCAAACGAGAACCGCTATCAAATCAATTTTCACTCTTCTTTTACGAATTCGCTCAAATCCAAAAATTTGGGTCCGCCATTACCAACAATTAATGGCAGTTTTCCATTCCATTTTTCTATTGCTTGCCTTTGTAGTAAATCAGGAGTCAAATTCTCACGCAACAACTTTTGCGCCTCAGCGTCTCCTTTGGCTAAATTCACTCTAGCCTCAGCTTCTTTTAATGCCTTCAGCGCAATAAACTCTGCTCGTTTTGCTTCCTGTTCGGCAATCTGTTTCGTTTCTACCGCCTCGCCAAATCGCACTGAAAAGTGGATATGTACTAGGGAAATATCATCGACTGCTACATGGTAGCTAGCCAGCCGTGTCGTCAATGCATCATCTACTCCTGCTTTCACTTCTCCCCGTTTAGTGATAATCTCTTCAGCAGTGTATTTTGCCATTACCGCCTTTAGTACTTCTTCAACTGCTGGGTTGATAATCCGCTCTGTCACATCTTTTTCGTCTCCAATTTGTTGAAAAATCGCATTTACTTCGTCTGAAATAACATGCCAATTGAGTGCTATATCAGTGAAAACATCTTGTAGATCCTTTGAGGATGCCTCAGCAGAAATTTCCTGTTTTTGCACACGGACGCTCAACTTTTTCACAGTATTGACTACGGGAATAACTACGTGAATTCCTTCTCCTAGTATCTTGTCTTGCACTTTACCAAATTCCATTAACACGCCGCGTTCTCCAGCATTTACAATCACAAAAGGCGTGAGGAAGATAGTTATCAAACATAAAAGTGCGGTCAGTTTACCTGCATTGTTAAATCCTTGATTTTTTTTCATAAAGACTCCCCCAGGAGACGCCAACTATAAACAGTACTCTGTTTTAGTTGGTGAGGAATGAGGGCGGAAATTATGAGACGTTCCCCGTGACAGAGGAACAGTTGATTAATTTCCAATTTACGTATAACCATAGCCATCTTTCGCATGAATGAGTTTACAGTATCTATGATTAATCCCTTGCACCAGCCCAATACTAGTCGAAATATTAAAGTTCCCATCGGATCTAACTGCAACTCTTCCAACATGAATCCCTTTCTTTTTTCCTTTAGTGACAGTTGCTTTTATAATCTCTCCAGTCTGAAAACCAAAATGTACTTTTTTTCTAGGTACATATCGGTTTGGAAAGCCATGTTTATCAGTTCTGCATGATTGTCTAGAACCATGTCCTGTCGCTATAAGGAGCAATGGTTTTACTCCTTTAATTAGTAATTTGGGTGTTGATTCTCCAACGGCTGCAGCATCAGTCCAATGAGTTTTATCTATCCTTTGTTGAGAGCGATTAAATTTTGTCAATCCCCCCGACCCTGTTTCTACTGGTAATCCAGTCGTATGAAGTCTTTCTAACAATGCAAATCGTGTTGCATTAACCGTAGCAGCGGCAGCTAATGGTTTTTTAACATGTGCTTTAATCTTTTTAAGTCGTTCCGGATCTTTCTTTAAAAACTCTTCGATTGATTGCGTCCCTTTCTTTAAATTACATTTTTCACACGATAGCGTCAAATTAGAAACACGATTGCTTCCTCCTTTGCTACGCGGTACAATATGTTCTATTTGTAAAGGCTTATCGTTTTTATCGCAATAAGCACAACAACGATTATCCCGTTCTAACAAGTATTCACGAAGCTCGTAACCTGCAAGGGTTCCTTGTTGATATTCAATTCCACTGATAGTTTCATCTTGCATTAACTGCATATCAAATTTCACTAACTCTTGACTTATGTCAGTAATGTGCATAAATTTACTAAGTCGATTAACCCAGGTCATAATGTTTTCTATTCGACTTTGCAAACTAGGAGCTAACCAGCCTTCAAAACGTTTACGGTTATTGAAACGAGGTTGACGATAACGAGTATGTCTATTTCTTCTACCTCTTCTCAAAGAGCGTCTGGATTTCAAAGAATCACGAATTGCAAACCCTCTGTGAGTTAGTTCAGCAGCGAAGGGAATTTCACCTGTAACATCGTTAACAACTGCAAAACCTGTAATATTAGCGCCTGGGTCAATTTTCAGTCGTAACGGATGAACTGTTGCTTCTAACTGAGGAATAGATTCTTTAAGGATGAGAGTAAAAGGATAACGCCTAAAGACAGCAGCTTTTTTATTTTTCAATAACTGTCGTGCTACTGCGGGATGGATAGGATCAAGTGGTTGTTTTTGCGTGCTAATCAGTAATACTTTGGACATGATTTAAAAGGTCTTCCTTTCGGAGTAAAGTGAGCCTAGAAGCTGTTGCGGGTCGGTCACTATTTTGGAAACACTGCCTCCCAGATGGCTGTTTAATTCCCAAATTACAGAGCTTAGAACTGGCTTCACGCATTCCAAGGTGTGAACTTTAACACTTACACTGTCGCAACGTCTGTGTGGTGATAACGGTAGCAACCTCCCACACCTTCGGGTCAATTAGGACTTTTTCAAGCCCCACCTAAACACGAAGTGTTAGGTGTGGGTTATTGACATATACAAATGGAAAGCGCTTACAAACCGTATTCAGCAAGATAAATTTTTAACTTGATTTCTTGAGAACAAAAAACTACGATAAATTGGTAAGGATATTGTGGTTAACAATGGCTGAATAAAAGTATGTCATAGTCCCGCCTTCTTCACAAGCCTGTGGCTCTTAATTGGGCATAGGGCATATTTATATTTTCTTTACATCCCCCTGTTCTTTCTCTTCTACCCCATTGCTCATCGCTTAAAATACTATAAATTTATCGAATAACAGTATTAGTGTATAACTTTAGCTTAACTCTTTAATCATGGAACTGTCTGCCAAAGTTAGATATGCCTTGTTAGCGCTGCTAGAACTAACTAAATACCATGAGCAAAAAGAATTCTTGCAAATTGAGCAAATTGCAGCTTTGCACAAAATACCAGATCGCTATTTAGGGCAACTGTTGATGGTGCTACGGCGCTGTGGCATCGTGCGTAGTCAACGTGGAGTCAAAGGGGGTTATATGTTAAGCAAGACACCCCGGGAAATCACCATTTTGGAGATTCTGACTTGTCTGGAAGGTACTGGTATCCTGGAACAGTCAGAATACAAGGAGTCTATAAATATCGAAAATACGATCGTCCTGCAAATTTGGCAGGAAGCGACACAAGCTGCAATGGCAGTGTTTGGGCGCTATACTCTACAGGATCTCTACGACAAACTACAAGATGACCAATCTATTAATCCTATGTATTACATTTAATTAGGTATAAATAAATATTTAATTGCTAATGGCTAATAGCTAATTGCTAATCGTAGTCAGGCAATTAGCAATCAGCGATTAGCAGTACTTACGGGCAAGGGTGGCGATCGCCCTACTGTCTTTTGCAAGAAGTTGTGGGGATCGCGCTTAGTCAATTCGCCAGCACTTTTGGAAAAGACGTTAATTGATACGTGCAAGTAGATGCGTAACAATATTAAGACATTTACCTGGCTTTAAATTAGTTTTAATAAAGTTTTTACCAAAATTTCATTTGTTATTTATATTACAAAAATTCCGGACTGTTTGCCAGATTTAGAATTTTTTTATCAATAAATTTGCTTGATATTACTGAATTTTAGGTATTTTAATTTGCCACCCGATCGCCTATTATTAAAGCTGATGCAACAATCCAGGTAAGTAGATGAATAGCATTGAACTCGTCTTTGAGGCATGTCGAATCAAGAGTCAGTACTGGAAAGACCGATGAAAATACACACGGCACTTCTATTGTCTGACATAATGTACTATTGTGCAAGGCGATCGGCAGACGGAGATTTTTGGCTAAAGAGCCGCAGATATACTTACAGGGGTTTGCACTGTTTCTAGTTTGGGTGATTCTACTGCTGGAGTCGTATTTAGTACGAACGCCACATAGAACGCACATTTGAGGTATGTATGTGATTTAAGAATGTAATGGAGGCAAAAGTTCGGCACATGTCAGATACTGTAATATTTGTTGAGAACTTAGGTAAGAAGTACGTCATTGAACATCAGCAACAAGGGCGTGTTGGTGACAGGACGTTTCGTGGCGCAATGACCAATGCAGCCATATCCCTTGCTGATGCGCTCAACCCCCGTGCAAACAAAAAAGCTGAGCGCAAGCGGGAGGCGTTCTGGGCACTGAATGATGTGTCGTTTGAGATTAAGCAGGGCGATAGAGTTGGTATTATCGGTCGCAATGGGGCTGGGAAATCAACGCTACTGAAAATTCTCAGCAGAATTACGGAACCAACAAGAGGAATGATCCGGATCAAGGGACGAGTTGCCAGTTTATTGGAAGTAGGAACGGGTTTTCACCCAGAGCTTACTGGTAGGGAAAATATTTTTCTCAACGGTGCAATACTGGGAATGAGCAAAGTAGAGATTCAACGTAAGTTTGATGAAATTGTTGATTTTGCAGAAATAGAAAAGTTTTTAGATACGCCAGTTAAACGATATTCGTCAGGGATGTATGTACGCTTAGCGTTTGCAGTTGCTGCTCACTTAGAGCCAGAAATACTGATCATAGATGAAGTGTTGGCAGTCGGAGATGTACAATTTCAAAAGAAGTGTTTGGGAAAAATGGAGGATGTATCAGCTAAAGAGGGAAGGACAGTTTTGTTTGTCAGCCACAGTATGAATGCAGTTGAGTCGCTTTGCAGTCGAGGGATAGTGCTGGAGGCGGGCAGTGTGTATGCAGACTGCGGATCGCAGGACGCAATTAGCGCCTATTTAGAAAAGACTTACGCACTTATGCGCGAAACCTCTCTGGCTCAGCGAACAGATCGCAGAGGTTCGGGCAAGGTGAAAGCAATTAGCTTCAGAGTTTTAGATGCAGAAGGTAAGGAAGTAAGTTCTTTACAGTCAGGTAAAGATTATTATTTGGAAGTAGGCTATTTAAACTATACAGGAAGTCCTCTGAAGGGTGTTGTTTTTAGCTGTGATTTTTTAGATGAAAGAGGAAATACGATTTTACTTTTTCGGACAAACTTTACCAATAACAATCTAACTTTAGAGCCAGATAGAGGTTATGTGAGATGTAAGATAAATAATCTACCCCTAGCAAATGGCTTGTACCACTTTTCAGTCTTTATTTCTCATGCCGATCAAGAAATATTTGATTGGGTTGAAGATGCAGCATCTATTCCGGTAGAGGGAGGAGACTTTTTTGGTACTGGCAATGCTGGATTGCCAGGTAGTTGCAAGATTTTATCAAAGGCAGAATGGTCAACTATATCAGCTTCATCCTACTTATAAAAGACGAAAACATCGAGAGTTAATAGTAGTAATCACGGAATCGGTTCAGAAAGTGCGAGCAGCCGAATCACAGAATATCCGATTATTCTAAATCAAAGACAATGCAAGTTTCAATTATTATTCCAACCTATAATCGTTCACGTGTCCTCTTACAAGCCCTTAAAAGTTTGCAGGAGCAAACGTTAGAAAGCTTTGAACTCTTGGTTGTAGATAACGCTGCCGATCCAGAAATTAAAAGTATGGTAGCAGAGTTTAATCAGACAGCAAGAGTACCTGTTAATTATGTACCGGAACCACAACTAGGCTTACACAATGCTCGTCACGCTGGTGCGCGTGCAGCTAAAGGTGATGTTTTAGTTTTCACAGATGATGATGCTACCTTTGACACAGCATGGCTACAGGCTTATGCTGACGCTTTCACAGAACATCCCGAAATGGTAGCAGCAGGTGGTCCAGTGCGACCTGTATGGGAAGCCCCACCTCCCCAATGGTTACTAGATTACATGGGAGATTCTAAAATCTTCAACACACTTAGTCTTATGGAACCTTATGGTGAATTTCGTCTCGATTCCGAAGGGTTTTTCTTTGGTGTCAATATGGCAATTCGGCGTGATGTTTTATTTAAGGTCGGTGGTTTTAATCCAGAAAGCTTCGGTGATATTTGGCTAGGAGATGGAGAATCCGGACTCAACCGTAAGCTATGGAAAGATAATCTCCTCGTAGGCTATGTGCCGACAGCTATGGTTCATCACCACATTCCACCATCACGGATGACGGTTGACTACTTCTGTCGTCGTCTGGCAAATGAGGGAGCCTGCGATATGTATTCATCCTATCACAAAGGTATTCCGAATAACCTTCATCTTCTAAAGCATATTGTGCAAATTGCTGTCACGAATAAATTTTGGTTGAAATCTCTACTTATTGGAAAACGGAACGATCTGCCAGCTTTAAATACTAAACTCAATGTTGCTAGAACTCAGTCTCAAACAAAGTACATTTTTCGATTAATGTTTGACCAAAACTTTCAAAAACTAGTTTTGCAGCAAGACTGGTTGTTTAACTCAGATATTGCAGTAGCATGTCATGCTGAAGATGTTTCGCTAGGCTCAACATGACCGCTATTTGACACACAAAGGTGCGGAATGTGGAGTATAAGATTTTCCGGTAACAGAGAGAATTGCTGCGTAATTTCTAACCTGATTAAACAAGAGGAGACTGAATTATATGAATAATAATGGTGTAAAAATATCCTTTTTTATGCTGGTAATTGATAGAGACATTATGATGGCAGATTATGCAATAAAAAGCTATACAAAGATTAAGGATATTCCGTTTAAGTTGATTGTGTATTCTAATTGGATTAGTTCTCATCTGAAACAAAAATACTTTCCAAAGTGGAAGAGTTTTGAATTTGTAGAGATCGTAGAAAACGAATGGCAAACAGATGACAAAAAGCCAAATGACCCTACTTTGTGGGGACCATGCGAAGGATGCGATCCCATTTGGGATCGAGAACTAAAAAAGCTCCAAACCCCTTATCATGCCACAGTGGATGCAGATTTTGAGATTCTAGATGCAAAATTCATACCAATAATGTTAGCCGAACTGGATGCTAATCCTAATCTGGTGGCTATGTCGAGTGACTATTCACCACTCATCCCAAAAATCTACGACAGTTATTCTGGAGAGTTCATCTGCACAAATGAGCGCTGGCACACTTGGTTTTGTATTTACAAAAAGGTAGCCCTAGAGTGTACAGTATCTCATGCTTACTATGAAGAGATAACTTCTGGACCAGTTCGGCGTAATACATGGGATAGTGCAGGTTACTTTCAAAAAGCATTGAAGGATATTCATGGATTTGAACTAGCACATCTGGATAGCAAGTACCAGCCTTGTTTTATCCATTACGGTGCGTTTGGTCAAAATCGTGATATTAACGAGACAAATATTGCCTTATACCGCCAGTTACAAATTCTCCGTAAAAGAGGTTTGTTTGGAAACCAAAAAATTATTGGGAAGTTGGACGATTATTTTACCAAAAAATTTGCTACTTGGTTGAACAAAGTTTTTTTTGGAAAAGTTGACAGAGGAACGTATCCGGAAGGCTGGGGCAAGAAAGTGGATATCTAACTGATAAGTGTTTAGGCAGTCGATAATTAAATGCCATTCAAATGCCAAAATTGTGGGCGACAATTTGTCGAAAATCCAACGCGACAACACGAGAAATTGTTGGAGTATATATTGGCGATTGCAAAGCGTGTTTTTGCGACACAACCATCAATCTTCCTATGAATGTTTTAAAGCTAGGATATACCACCATATTTCCATACCCGCTAAGGTGGTCTCCATCAAAAAATAGTGGTTTACGATCCATATTAGCTTGACACAAATTACCCGGACAAAGCAGAGGGAATGAGTCCCAAACGCTTACACCAGAAACCTCTTTTGATAATATTTGAATTGATTCCATCACGGGAAGACGATAATTTATCAATACATCCTTCGGCATTTTTAACCCCGGCTTACAGATTGGATTTATTCGGTTGAACCAGTCCGAACATCGAAAATTAGGCGCTCGGAATATTGGCGTTGGTGCCTCGAAAACAACCTTAATTCCTCTTTGGGTAAACGGTTTCAATAAGGCGATTGCCTCTTTTGTGGCTTTGGCACGATTAACAATCGCCGCTTTACCAGACATGGCTTCTCTCACTTCTTCTTCCGCAAAGGATTTCCATTGCTCTGCAAACCGCATCACTCTTAGACTTGGCAAAAAAATAACATCGCCTGACTGTGCACGATCAAGAATATCTGTCGTAGCCGATTTAGAAAATAATCGACAGTCCGCTGAAAGCTGATCGATGGGTCCAGAAAGATCAATGTAAGAACAACCGGCTTTCTGATAAATAAATACATTTGTGTTTGTTTCCATGCTTAGTCGCTGGAGCATAGGCACATAGACACCAGCATGAGAATCACCCACTACGAAAAGCCGACGAAAAGTCTTTTGTTCTTGACAATTAGGCCTCGAAAAAGAAGTAACTTCCCCTTTGCTGATAGAGTTGACACTTATTTCTACCGAGCAACTGCTATTGAACAGATTGAAAGTCGTAGTATCAAATTGTCTGGGGTACCACAGCGTCTCTTCCTTTGAGATAACACTCAAGGATAGTTGTGTACGATGTGAGAATATTTGCGTCTTTGTGATGTAGAAAACGAGCGCTACAATTCCAAGTCCAACAAAAACGATTCTGGCTTTTGGTAAACTACGGAGCTGGCGAGAATAGCGAATGGGAAGTTCAACTAAATAATAGGAAGCAAGTGTTAGTAAAAAAGTAATAAGAATCGCACTGATATAATAGGGAATTGAATCTAGTCCTACAGTCCAACGGAATAATATGAAAACTGGCCAATGCCAAAGATATAACGAATAGGAGATTTTTCCAATGAACACTACAAGTTTATTGCTCAGCCCTGCATGAAATAGGTTGTTTTTGTTGCCGCGTAAAAAGAATAGCAATCCTGTAGTACCAAGCACAGGAAACAGCGCCCAAGGATAAGGAAAGTGATCTGGGCGAGCAAAAACAAATCCCAAAATCACAAGTGCTACCGAAATATATACTCCCAGTGACCACTTGGACTTCAAACTGGGCTCGGAATTATCATATCTAGGTGCTGTGATCTGATAAAGGATTACTCCAGCTGCTAACTCCCAGAATCGACTAAAAATTGAATAGAATACCAATAGTGAGCTTCTGCTAGACAGCCAATATACACAGGCAATAGAAAGAACACAAAAGATAGTAAAAATCGAGATGGAAACACACCTTAAACGATTATTTTTATCTGCGATAGTCCACCAATAGAACAACATAGGGAATATCAGATAAAACTGTTCCTCAATCCCTAGAGACCATGTATGGGTGAAAGGGTTAAATTCAGCTTTTGGCCCAAAATAGGAATCACTGGAGTTCATCAGAATCAAATTACTAAGACCAAAAAAAGCATACTTGCCAGTTGTTTCTATTCCATCGCTTAGCCAAGACGTGGGAATAAATAAAGCCTCAGCGAGGCTAACAAGTGTAAGACAGGTCAACAAGGGCGGAACAATACGCAGGATTCGGCGACTGTAAAAAGATACCAAAAAATTTACGGGACTCAAGCCCCGTTTTTTAGCTACTGAAAAGGCAACAACGAAACCAGAAATTGTAAAGAATATATCAACTCCAGTAAACCCTCCTGGTAGCCAGGTTGAATTCAAATGATAGATTACAACAGCAAGAACCGCTATTGCACGCAAACCGTCAATGTACGGGATATAAGAAGAATCTATATTCTCGCTAGATTTACCCATAATAAAAAGGTAGTCCTACATCGGTAAGGATAAATTGTTGTAAAAATACTAAATAGAAACCAATTCCTGCACTTCTAATAGAGTGTATAAATTTTCATTTCATTCTTACTTATGAAAAGGGGGGTGGAAGGGGCAGGCGACGGCTGCCCCTTCCACCCCCTTCTCATAAGAACAAGCGTCATTATTATACAGAGTCTTTTCTATATTTTATTTTCTGGAAGTCCCGAACGAAATTCTGACTGCCGTTTGGAAGAAGGTTTTTTTTAAACTAATTTCATCAACCATTCATGAGCCAAGTACATCAATATTTTTAATATCATCAATGTACCTGTGTCTGCTAAAGTTGGACAGTAATTATGTCAAATATTGAGTTTATATTTAAGTATAAAACTGAACTCGCTACTAATTTAACGGCTTTCGGGAACGATGTACGTAAAGATTACGTGAACTATTCTCATAAATTGTAAGTTTTCCATTATATATAGGACCAGCCCTTTCAAGGTGTTGTATTATGGGCTTTACTATAGTTTTGTTTAAGGAGCGATCGCAGGAGTGTTAAGGTTCCTGCAAATTCACAATCCCGTTGCTATTCGTCGGGCAGGTAGACTATTTGTCGTTGATGAAACTGAAACCCTCAGTTAGAACAAGTTCCTGACATTCGCTACTTAACCCTCGAGCGATCGCAAGTCTACAGGACTCAAATCGTTGCAAGGAAAGATTTGGGAGCAAGGTTATTGGCATGGAACCGCAGCGAGCGCACGTCTTCACCTGACAATAGTAAAGTTTTGTAAAGTATTGACGATGAATGTGCATTTGCTATTACAGGACAAGCAAGTTGTTAGGGTAAGATTGGCTAAGTCATCGATGTTGACGGGTTTCAAAAGGTGCCTCATACTTGATGACAAGCCTAAAATCACATCTGCTAATGCCCACGGTTTTTCAAGTTGGTCCTTACAGTTTCATCTTCTTTAGCTCTGATCGGAGTGAACCTCCCCATATTCATGTTAAGCGGGATAAGCAAATTGTTAAATTTTGGCTCGCTCCCATTTCCCTGGAGAAGAACCGAGGCTTTAAGGAACACGAATTGAATCAAATTGCTAGGCTGGTAGAAGAACATCAAACAGTGTTGCAGGATGCGTGGCATGACTACTTTGACACTTGAAACCGAACCAATTGCAAATCAAGTTACCGTCTCTGATGAGAAACTGATTGTAGACCTAGCTGACGGTCGCAGCCTCAGTATTCCTTTAGCCTGGTATCCTCGTTTAATGCACGCTTCACCTAAAGAACGGCAAAACTGGCAGATATTGGGTGATGGCTACGCAATTGAGTGGGCAGATATTGACGAGCATATTGGAGTTGAGGGGTTGTTAGCAGGTAGACGGAGTGGTGAAAGCCAGCGATCGTTTGAGCGTTGGTTAGCTACACGCAATGCCTCTACCAGTTGACACGAGGTGGCGCAGGCTAACTCAATCGTTAGCTCTCCAAGTGCGCGTAGACGCGTCAGCGGTGAGTCAGCGCGCCGACACTGACTACTAATTATCGAAGAATTGAGAGCAAAAATTGGAGAAGAGAGCGATGAAAGAAGGTACTGTTGAAATCACGGGTTTTCACGCTCATGTTTATTTCGATCCCACAAGTCGTGAAACGGCTGCTCGTACACCGCGAAGGATTAGGAGATTTTGACGTGCGGCTTGGACGCTGGCATGACAAACGCATTGGTCCACACCCACAAGCGATGTATCAAGTTGCATTCTCTCCAGAACACTTTAGCAAGGTCGTTCCCTGGTTAATGCTTAATCGTGAGGGGTTGGATATTCTCGTTCACCCTACAACTGGTGACGATGTAGCATACCATACAGACCATGCCCTGTGGTTAGGAGAGAAGCTAGAACTAAATATCGAGTTCCTTCAATAGGTGAGAACAACCTAAAAAAGCTATTCAGCAAGCACACTAGTACCGCCAAGCGTTACTACTCCTGCTCTGCGACAGGCTTGACCAAACTTAGGTCTAATAGCCGTTCTATGTCATCTTCACCTAAATATTCACCATTTTGAATTTCCAGAACAATTAACGGAATAGACCCCGGATTTTCTACTATATGAAGCGTTGCGGGAGGGACATAGGTTGACTCATTTCGATTAAGTAGTTTTTCCTCATCACCACAAAACACCTTTGCTATACCAGAGACTACGACCCAATGTTCACTACGGTGATAGTGAATTTGTGGTTTAATGCTGTGCTTAGGTTTAATTTCAACACGACTAATTCTATAAGTATCTCCTGACTCTATGACCTCAACTTTCCCCCAGTAACGTACACCTGAATGTGGAGAAGATTGATTTACATCGGATTCGGCATTATTCTCTTTCTGATTCATAATTAATTTCTAAAATATCCAGCTATCATCATTGTATTTTAGCATTATGAATACTAATTGATTGATTGCATCCAGAGCGATCGCAGTTGCATAATGCAGGAGAGCATGTCAGTCTTGCATTCAGATAGTTTCTTGTCGGGTAGGCATTCTGCCTGCTCACGCTTATCTGGGCGGGCGAGACGCCCACCCCACAAGAGGCATACAAAGTTGACATGCTTCCGTAATGCAAAAGTTCAGAAGTAGGTGCGCTATTACTTACAGCAATTAGGTTAATTAGACCACAATATAACCGTAGGGGCGCGGTTTCCGCTTCTGGTCAATGTGGTCGATTCAATTGAAAACTGCTGTAAGTGAAGGGCTTTCCTTAATAAATAGATGCCAACACTTTATCTGCAGCAGCCCGGAAAGCAGTTGCCGCACCAGCACTCATATCCCGTGGCGCACAGATCCGATTCCTCACATATGCCAGAGTAATCGCTCCGACAGCAGCTACATTCGGATCAGTACTGTCCTTACCACCCGTCCGTCCACCCGGTAAGGGTGCGCCACTCCCATTAATGAGATAGTCTGCTAGTAGTCTGAGGTGAAAATCAACTGCTTCTTGAATTGTCGAGATATCGCCATCTTTAACTAAAACTTGAACCCCAGAGTTTTTCAGAATGTCTTCTATAGCAGCGTCCCGATTATCACACAATCTCTCGGCTGCTTCCGCTCGATATTCAATGGATTGGCTATCTGCTGCATCAAGAGGCAAAGGATGAGCGATCGGTTCCACGCCCCATTTTCGGCGCACGAGTAAATTACTAGTGATATGATCTGATTTTACTCTGTGATAGGCAGGACGCTGATTGATAGCCTCAAACCAAGCATTGATGCGAGGGAAACGCTCATTCCCCTTGATATGATATCCCCGGTACACTGGTAAGTTAGCCGCCAAGCGATCGAGATGGGCGATATACATAATGTCTACCAAACTAAAATCTGAAACAAAGTACGGACCTGGATATTTACCCAAGGCTTGTTCAAGCTCATCTAACTTGGTTTCCAATGTTACCTGTAAATTTGTTAACTCCTTGGAATCCACAGGTGGTAGTACTTTCGTAACATTTCCGTAGGCTGCCTCATTTGATCCCCTGACAAATTTGTATGCAACTTCATCAAAGCCATTGGTTTCAGTATCCTCTACCAACTGCCTAGCAACAGTATTTTCTTCTGGATCGTCAGGAAGCAGAGTTGTCCCAAATCTTTCTTCCAATGCTAAGAGAATATTTTTAGATCCATAAACTAACTCACCCTCAATTTTCACAGCGGGAACAAGGCCTGTGGGAACTATGTCGATATACCATTTTGGCATGTTGATCAAATCGACAAACTCCGTCGCAAACGGAATTTCCTTTTCTTCTAGAGCAAACCAAACTTGCTCGCAGAAAGGACTCCAAGAGTGAATATCTCGGTAAAGAAGCACTGGCGGTGTCGTATCTGGGGGAAGTTTATGGAGACTGCTTGAGATTGGCGCAGTAGAAGGTGACTGCCCCGGTCTACGCACCCGTCGAGCAGAGGTATTTTTTTGTGCAATTTCAAACAGTTGCTCCCAGCTAGATACTGTGTTCTGAATAAACATTTTTACCTCGCTTGATTTTAAACGTAATAAAAACTATCCATTAGTGTTATTATAGTATTTACAAAGTTATTGGATAACTTACTACAGCCACCAACACTGACGGGTAGCAGAACAAATGCCAGTGTCAGACTGCTTTGTAAGCCCATATTTCAAACTTAGCTTCAGAGTCAAGAATTACTTCCAAACAACCATAATGCCTGATACAAAACTCTTCAAACTCATTCATTAGCTGATGAAACATCTCATCTGATACCTGCCAACATAAACCGTATGCTCGCGATTTGAAAAAACTAAGTAACTCCTCAACCGTATTGCTAACTGTCCATTTCTTAGCTACGAAATAATTTGATACGTACCCTTTTCGATGTAAATATCCTTCCACATCTATTTCTTGTATTACCGCATCAACACGCTTCGATTCTTGCTTTAATCCTTCATACTTAGATAGCATCTCTCGGAAGTAGCCTTCAAATTCCCTTCGGGCTGGTGGGGTAATCCATTGGCAATTGAGATAAAAGCCTCCAGGCTTAAGCACTCGATCAATGTCGTCTAAAAATGCTCTCCAATCAGAGACAGTGTGGATCGTATGAACAGTTAGCACAACGTCAAAACAGTTGTCACAGAAAGGTAAGTCTGAGGCATCAGCGTGAATCAGCTTCAAATTGGGAGGAGTGATATTTAATTTCTGACGGAACTGACCAAGCATTTCAAGAGAAACATCAATTCCTGTCACGGAATAACCACGTCTCACGAGAGGAAGAACATTCAATCCTGTACCAACGCCCGGTTCTAGAAAAGATGTCTCAGGTGTTGCACAAACAAGCGCAAGAATAAAGTCTGCAACGTCTTCTGCTACTGATTCTGTTAACCAGCGTGTTTGGTCATAAATTTGTGCAATGTTGTCATAGTAGTTGGGCTTTTTCATATCCAGCGTACCCATGTTCCATGCCTGTATCCTTGCCGTCAAGTTCGGGGACAGGAGGGCGTAGACGCAGTATCGATATAATATTTTTTTAGCTCATCTCACGAGCGATCGCAACCGCGACCCGATTTTATTCGTGTTTAAACAGGGGATCTTGGTCTTTCAGAGGTAAAAATTATGCCAAAAATTCATGTTAACGAGATTGATTTGTTCTACGACATTCAGGGAATCGGTGAACCTTTACTATGCTGTTTAAACCATGCCTGAAGGTGTTGCCAACCATCATTAGCTTCTTTCTCGCGGTAGTCACTTCGATAATCAGCAAAAAAGGCGTGAGGTGCGTTAGGATAGACGATGTATTAATTCATGACTATGTGCGGGTTGATTACGATGATGTTTGGGGAATTATTGAGCGTGATTTGTCTACTTTAAAAGAAAATATTCAGATGATTTTGCAAGATTTAGAAGCTAGATAATAGTTCATTGTGGAAGGAAAATTTCTGATAGCAGATATCTACAAATTCAAGCGATCGCCCGAATTGTTCTGGTGTTCCCAAGATTGTTCGATGCCCTCGCGCACCAGCGATCGCCAAATAGAGTTGTCGAATTGTTAAATTCTCTCTTTGGGCAAGATCGGTCAGCAACTTCAAGCGACTTTTTGCGAGGTCGGTGTCTGGCAGTTCCGGCAGGGGACCGTCCAGTGGGTAACCAGACGTCAACTTGCTATTTGATGTTTTCACAAAAATGGGATGCTCCCGTTGCTTTTTGGTTATACGCGTTCGTTTTTCAAGATAATCAGCGGCAAAAAGCTGGAGCTTTCACTGCTTCTTAATTCTCCATTTTGTACCTGTATTGCCACCTTCTGTGTTATCAACTAAATTAACAGTTCCGCCGCTGTATGTTATACCATTTAACCATCTTGGACCATCAATTTTTACCTGATTTTCCAACGTTATAACTTCATCACCAATTATATGGATTTTCCATTCTGTAGATTTATTGCTATCTCCTGTTTTCAAAGCTAAGTTAACAGTTCCGATGGGCTGTGTTACACCATTTAACCATCTTGAACCATCAATGTTTCCCTGATTTTCTAAGGCAACTACTCCATTACTAATAACGTGTACCTTCCATTTAATGCCAGTAAAATGAGTATCTGTATTACGAGCTAAGCCCACAGTTCCATCTTTTGTCCTACCATCTAACCATATCAATCCAGTAAACTGGTCTCCTTGACATTCTAATGAAATAACATTACCATCTCGTAGAAGTGAAGAAGTCTTGGCAATACTATTACTAATTGAACTTAATGTTCCTCCTTTTTTTAAAAAATCCACATTTGACTTTCGCTCAGAAATTGTAGCTTCTCGCCCAAGAACTTTTTGATAAATACTGTTAATCTTAGCTTCTTCGCTGTTAGCGGTTGATTTACCAGAACTTGGTGAACTAATAGGTTGCTCAGTTGGAAGCGGGTTATTAGGGGAGTTGCTGTTCTGGTTATATAGCCTAAACCCTGCTAACCCAATTATAAAAATTGCACTACCTATGATTAATTTGTTTTTAGCAAGTTGATTAAAGGAATTAACGCTGACCCTAGAAGCGGGAATAGACGATAGAACAGTATTAGGGGAATTCTGACTTAACTTCTGATTACAATGGAGTTTGGCTGCAACATCACTTAAAATAAGTGCATATTTTTCAGATTGATAAAAAATCGGAAATAGTTCCTCACAACAAAGTTTACAAAGAGCTTCTTTATTACTTATTTCATTTAAGTGGTTAATTAGCTGTATAACAAAGTCATAATCAGAAGAATCTTTGATAAACCCAAGTCTCCTAGGGTCTATTCCAATTCTTATACATAGTGCTTCTCGCGTTCTTAATTGTTGGCTACGAAGCATTAATTTTGTTAATGCTTCTATATCAGTTTCGTCTAAAAAGAATTGAGTTGACATACTTTAAACTCCTCGCACTAGCTACAATTTAGTTTTGATTTAACATTTTCCAAATCAGCCGAGTACTTACCCCTTTTAAAGACAATTTCTAGTTCGGAGCAAATTTTGCAAAGGGCTTGTTTCTCGTCTATTTCATCTAAATACTCAATTAGTTGTAAAGCAAAGTCAGTGACAGTAGATTCTCTTATAAATCCAAGTTGATTTGCTTCAATGCCAATCTTTATACACAATGCTTTTCGTGCCGAATATTCTGCACGTCCACTACGTACTAAGAGTTTTGTAAGTAATTCTTTGTCAGAGTCGTTTAGTTCCCGATCTAACTTGGACACAGATTCAATCGAGACTGGAGGCTGGTCTTTAGACCAACTTATCTTCGCAACTGTCTCATCAATATTTGGCTTCTTCTTAAGAATTGGGGTTAGTTGTTCTGGAACACCTGCTAACCTAATTGCAGCGCAACCAAATTTGTAGGCAAACTCAACAGGCTTTCCCGATCCTAGAGCATCGTAAAAACCCACAGCAAATTCAATTGCGGCTCTATCTCCGATCGCCTTGCTCATGCAAATCACATAGTTAATGTGTTGAGCGATCGCGTTCGCCTGTACCTCTGAGTAACAACCGTTAAGAACAACACATTTAACCTGCTCTGCAAATAGTTCAAATAATCCTGCTAATGCGAATCCATCAACTAGCTTTACCTGCCCAGTTTCATCTTCAAAAACCAGACCTTCATCTCCCGTTCCATGCCCAGAAAAATGAATAATAGAAGGATTAATATCCAGCATCGCTCGCTGAATGTCCCTCGGTCGCACTGCCCACTTCTGCTCTAAGACAAACTGATCGCGGTGTTTTGCTCGCTGCAATCCAGCATCAATTTCACGCACCTCCTCATCTAAACGTAGTGGTGTTGTGCCTTGAGGATTTGCTGCTAAAATCAAGATTTGTTCCGGCATGAATTAACTCCAATTATATGAATTTTACAAGTTTTTTTTACGTAACTAACTTCGTTAATAGCGATACTTTTCAACCGCATAAGCGTGGTAAATTATTACTTATTTCGCTATCTTTTTCTGAGATATCGTTAATTTTAAGCCATTGCTGGATTAACTCAATCACCACTTGATTCATCTTTTTCCCTTGCATAACGCAGGTAGCATGAAATTGCTTTTTAAAATCATCTGAAATGTTTATATGCATTTCCTTAGTTATTTTAGTATTCATGAAATTGATTCTGACATGGATAAAGCTACAAAAGTAAAAATGGTATTTCCAGAAGTAACACCATTTAAAAATTAAATACTCTACCTTTGAAGAGTACTTGGCAAATACAAGTATTAATTTGAAGGCATAAATTTATTTGATACAAAAATAGCTAAGTATTAATAGCACTACAGTAGAAGAGTTTCAAGGGCTTTTATTCCCAAAAAGTTTCATAGTTATAGTGAATAACTGCATCATCATTTATGGATAGTTTTTAATGAAAATATCTAATGTGTAAAAAAACCTAAATCAACAATCAACTTATTTACTTATCATTTACTTATCTGTTCACCTGTAGCTCAACAAATCTCAAGACTACTTACGCAGATGAGGACGAAGTAGAGTCTGGGGTATTATTTGATTTTTAGCGGGAGCGCATCTTGGGTCAAAGAGTCTCTGGTTAAGCGCGTCGTGCTACGCCCTAAGATAGTACGATATGCTGATTTAATCGGTTCTTCACTTGGAATAGGTTTCACGAGCATCAACTCTGAAGCGACGGTTTCCGGCACAGTCAAGCGTTGCAGTTATCGCCCGCAGTCATACCAAATAACTCAATCTTGGAGTCAATCTGAGTCAATCGCTCTAATGATGCGCTCTAGACACTCACTTACGCTAAGATCTGCATCAATAGCCAAAGCTTGCAACTTTTTCCATGCAGTAGGGGTAAGACCTACCATATGTTTTTCTTTCATCTCGTCATAAAAAACTGGCTGATTTTTTATTCTTTTCTTTCGTTTATCGGGTTGCATAATTTATCACTTATAGCTATACTGTAAATATAGCAGGTAGTTCTCAAGGGAGGTGATAATTAGTGCTTAAAAAGAAAAAAGGTTTCAACATTGCTACTAAAAGCGTCAAGTGCAAGCTAGAGCGCGACGGTTTTGACTTAACTGAAACCAAAACCCGATTTAATTTGTTGAGTGCTTTTTACTTTGCACTAGTTAACACTCATCCTGAAGGCGTCTAAGGCATTGCTGGGTGAGGAGATGCGATCTAGGATTTTGTCGGTAGTACTCGTCTGCTACTCGAAAATTTGTCATCATACACTCTATTTAGCACCGTGATGGATTCTAATCTCCTGATAGCACATTCTTCAACCACCACGATCGCGCTCGTCGGCGCTGGCTTTAGTGGAACTCTTGTAGCGGCTCACTTGTTGAAAACTGCCAACCGACCCCTACTGATCAAGCTGATTGAGCGCAGTCACGACATTGGCTTGGGAGTTGCCTACAGCACCGACACCACCAGCCATTTGCTGAATGTATCCGCAGGCAAGATGAGTGCCTTTCCCGACGATCCCGGTCATCTGCTGCGCTGGCTGCACTATAACCGCAGCGAACTGGCGGCATTCCTACCCAATGACCTGAACGCCAGCAGCTTCATTCCCCGTCAGATCTACGGGCTTTATATCCAGTCCATTCTGGAATTCGCTGAAGCCACGGCGGCGAGTAACGTTCGGCTGGAGCGCGTCATCGATGAAGTGGTGGCAGTGGAGCCACAAGCCAAACGCGCGATTGTCTCCTTGCGGAGCAACGGTACTTTCGTAGCAGATAAAATTGTGCTGGCAGTGGGAAACGCGCCCGCTCCTCCCCCAGCATCACAGCCCAACGATAGCACCAACAACTCCTACCAGCGCCATGCCTGGTCAGCCGATGCATTGGCAGGGCTGGAGAGTAATGCGCCTGTATTGCTGATTGGCACCGGACTGACGATGGTGGATATGGTGGTGGCACTCCACGCTCGCAACCATCAAGGCAAAATTTATGCTGTATCTCGCCGGGGCTTGAAACCACTGCCGCATCTATCGACAAAACCCTACCCCGCCTTCTTAACCCCAGACACCGCACCCAAAACGATTCGGGGCTTGCTGCGGCGCCTGAGGAGTGAGGTGGAAACGGCGGTGGTGCAGGGATACGACTGGCGATCGGTGATTGATTCCCTGCGTCCCATCACCCAGCAAGTGTGGCAACAACTGCCCCGCGTGGAGCTGCAGCGTTTTTTGCGCCATGCCTCCCCCTATTGGGATGTGCATCGGCATCGAATTGCCCCCGAAATTGGTCAGGTTGTCCAGGCAATGCTGGATTCAGGGCAACTAACTATTACCTCTGGGCGCATTCAGGGCTATGAAGCGGCATCTGACGCGGTGGCAGTGACCGTTCGCCGCCGCCAAACGACAACGAATTGGGTCTTGCAGGTCAGCCGCGTGGTGAATTGCACCGGGGTACAGGCAGATTATCGCCGCTCGTCCCAATCCCTGATCGCCAATTTGCGTGACCAGAGGTTGATCCGCCCCAACGACATTGGCTTGGGTTTGGATACTGCCGCTGATGGTGCCGTATTCGATGCTCAGGGCAAGCGTTCAACCCTGCTCTATACTCTGGGCACCCCGCGCAAAGGCAACTTGTTAGAAACGATCGCCGTCCCAGAACTGCGCGATCAGGCACAGGCACTAGCGGCAACGCTGTTGCAGTCCCGGACAGTGCGGGTGCGTCCCGTTTCACCCTTTGATCGCGCCATTCAAAAAGACAGCAGCGATCCTCGACCCGCCATCCCCCAGTCAACGCTGTTGTTTCGCCAATTCTTTGACCCGGAATCCAGCACGTACACCTATCTGATTGCGGACAGTCAAACGAAAGCAGCGGTGCTGGTGGATACGGTGTTGGAGCAGGTTGAGCGTGATTTACAAGTGCTGCATGACCTGGGGTTGACCCTCCGCTACTGTTTGGAAACTCACATCCATGCCGACCATATCACCGGGGCAGGTAAACTGAGAAAGCAAACGGGTTGTCAGGTAATGGTGGCTTCAAATACTAGTGCCCGGTCTTTCGATCGCTTTCTTGGCGATCGCGAAACCTTAACTGTGGGGACGGTACGGATTGAGGCGATCGCCACACCAGGGCACACCGACAGCCATCTGGCTTATTTAGTCAACAACACTCATCTGTTAACGGGGGATGCCTTATTGATTCGGGGCTGTGGACGCACAGACTTCCAATCTGGCGATGCGGGCACCCTGTACGATACGGTGACTATTCAGTTATTTACTCTCCCAGAAGATACCCTAGTTTATCCCGCCCATGACTACAAAGGGCGCACTGTTTCCACAATTGGCGAAGAAAAACGCCTCAATCCCCGATTTGTCGGTCGTAGCCGCGATCAATTTATCACAATCATGAGCCATCTGGGTTTGAGCTATCCCAAAAAGATGAACGAAGCCGTACCCGCTAATGAATACTGTGGCGATTTCATGCCAGAGGCGAGTCTGAGCAATGGCACGAGTACGGATGTCGATGCAGACCGTGCTCAAGTAGAACTGACGCTATCGACCAATACTGAAATCTATGAGGACTACTTTGCTATGTACATTTAACGAAGAAGGGCGATCGGATCTTATCTGTAATAGGGCGCGTATAAAATTAAGTTAAGCGAGGGTCGCTTTGTAAATTTAAGCCTCTCCCCGCATCGGGGAGAGGTTTGGAGAGGGGTTCCATATTAAGTGAAGTTTTGAACCGTTCGCAGTATACATGGTTTGACATTGCATGTTTATTGCTTCTAATTCATTATACAGACAATGTCAGGCTTATTCAGGGAATGTCTGGGAAGTTATTGTCCTAGTCCCAACTCCCCACCTCAAATAATTCCTTAAAGTCGATGTTGTTGACCATAATGTGGGAGTGAAACAGTAGAGGTTCGGTAGCAGATCGCACCTACGTTCCATGTGCGATCGCCGCAAGCCTGTGAAGGAGCGCGTCGTCATGTTAAGTTATGTTAAGCTTCGGTCAAATTTCGCGACCGCGTTACCTAACGAACAGCGATGGCAAGCGTTGGGTGAGATCGGGTAATTCCAGGGCGTAAGCCGCCACCAACGAACAACTCGTAAATCAAAAAGCTGAGAACGACCAATAGACACGTCAATACTACAGGGACTCAAAGTCAGTTGTAAATCCCGCGAAATTTGCACAATCTTCCTGAAAAGCTTCTGCATTGCTAACATCTTCAATCTTATATGTCATAATACGCGTTCCATCAGGCATCTTTTTAGAAGCAATTAATTCACCTTGATACTTATCTGCCAGCGTCTTAAATTCGGTAGCATAGCGCTTCCAGGCTTCTCCCGAACAAGTAATATTTACTTGCCACATATTTAACTCTCAATTACTACTAATAAATATTAACCATCTCACAAAATAGAACGATCAAATGGATTTGAACAATTTACTAGAAAAAGAACTTGTTCGTTGTCACGATATTATCTCTAGCAATCCTCATGACTCAAAAGCCTATGTACATCGGGGTATGGTTCATTTTAAATTAGCCAACGTCGATCAGTCTATTGCTGACTTTGACATGGCAGAAAAACTTGAACCGCGTTTAACACCATATTTGTGGCAGCGGGGATTGTCGTACTACTACGCCTCAAGATTTGAAGATGGTGCCAAACAGTTCGAGGTAGACCTAACTGTCAATTCCCAAGATGTGGAAGAAACAATATGGCGCTATCTTTGCATTGCTCGTCTTCACGGTATTACCGAAGCACGTCAGTCTTTGTTATTGGTGAAAAACGATCCTCGGCTTGTCATGCAGCGCGTGTATGACTTATATGCTGGGCACTGTTCAATAGATGATGTACTTGAGGACGGCACTTCAAAAATTCGCCGTACTAAGTTTTATAGTCATTTTTACGTAGGATTATATTTTGAGGCAGACAATCAAGCAGAACACGCACAGCAGTATATAACCCAAGCAGTCAATGAATACAAGATTGATGACGACTACATGTGGTGGGTGGCGGTTGTACACCAGAAGTTGCGAGGGTGGGATTAGAGGCGATGCTATAGGCTTGACTGTGGCATCGCTACTTCGTCACAGATCAACAATCCTCTAATAGACATCTCCAGAAATTAATTATTCGTTGTCTGAAACCCTTGTAGAGTAGCACTGCTACGTCTCTACAATCATTTTCACCAGATGTCTGTAGCAATCCTAAATGAGATTGCGAACACCTCAAGTTTCAGAAACCCGGTTTCTTAAACAATACCTTCGCTCTTATTACCCTCACTCTAGAAGAGTGGGGCTATACAAACAAAGCCCACCTCCGTGGGCTGTAAGGATTCCAGACTCGCGTTGGTGGGCTTTGTACGTGTAGCCTCAGGCTTATAGCCTGTAAGGCTTTTCAGAAATTGGCGAAGGTATTGTTAAAGAAACCGGGTTTCTCTGTGTTCACGAATCATTTAGGATTGCTATATTGGTCTTTTGTTGCTCAGTAAGCGTACTATTGGCAATTTCAAATGGATCAGCTAGAGCGTTTAGCGGAACGGCGCGATGCTCCCGAACGAACACCGGAGTTGTTGCCACCTGCCACGGTTCGCCCTGCCGATTTTTTAGCCGATGTCTGTGGTGACGGTTTAGCGGTATCAGCCGTCAGCTTGTCACGTTCACCTCTGGGTTTGTGTTTGCGTCCATCTTGAATTGGTTCGGGCTTGGTTGTGGAGTTGGGTTTAAAGCCAGCGATCGCTTCTAATGGCAATCGCTGCTCAATCAGTTTTTCGATATCCGCCAACAGCTGGTATTCATCGACGCACACCAGGGATACGGCTTCACCTGAAGCGCCAGCGCGGCCAGTGCGACCAATGCGATGAACATAATCCTCCGGTACATTGGGCAGATCGAAGTTGACCACATGCGGCAGTTCGCTGATGTCGAGACCGCGAGCAGCAATGTCCGTTGCCACCAGTACCTGTAGGCTGCCGTTCTTGAACTTTGCCAGAGCGTGGGTACGCGCCGACTGGCTCTTGTTACCGTGGATAGCCAGTGCTTGAATGCGGGAGTCGGTCAACTGTTTAACCAGACGGTCAGCACCATACTTAGTGCGCGTGAACACCAGCACTTGATACCAGTTGTCTTGCCGAATCAGGTGAGTAAGTAATTCCCGCTTCCTGTCACGGTCTACGTGATAAACTTTCTGTGCCACCGTGTTGGCGGTAACGTTGCGGCGTGCCACCTCGATCATCTTCGGGTGATTGACCAGCCCTGCGGCGAGTGCCTTGAGTTTGTCCGAGAAGGTCGCGAAGAATAGCAAGTTCTGTCGCTGTTTGGGCAGGAGCGAGAGAATGCGGCGGATATCATGAATAAAACCCATGTCCAGCATCCGATCCGCTTCATCCAGCACTAAAATTTCAATGTACGATAGGTTCACCGTGCCCTGCTGCACATGGTCTAGCAGTCGCCCTGGGGTAGCGACCAGAATATCCACGCGACCCTTCAAAAGCCGTTTTTGCGGATTAATGCTGACGCCGCCGAACATCGCCATCGTGTTCAGCTTCAGGTACTTACCGTACTCGCGCACGCTTTCCTCTACCTGTGCGGCGAGTTCGCGAGTTGGGGTGAGAATCAGCGCCCGGATTGGCGGGAATTCACTCTTACTGCCTTTGTTACTGTTCTCAGACGACAACCGATGCAGAAGCGGCAGGGTGAAACCAGCAGTCTTGCCAGTGCCGGTTTGTGCACCAGCTAGCAAATCGCTACCCGACAATACGGCAGGAATCGCTTGCATCTGGATTGGCGTGGGTTCGGTGTACCCTCGCTCGGTGACGGCACGGATAATTTCATTGGACAAGCCGAGAGTAGAAAAAGACATAGGGCTCCGGAGATAACATCGGCCTGTCGCCTGTGGCGGCGTCAGTCTTAGGCGGACGGATAAAGGTTTGAAGGGCTGGATGGGCACTAGTCCAAAGACTGAGAACAAATGCCGCCTATTTTCATTGTAACACAGTGCAGTCTGTTGTGTCGTGTTGGTAGTTGGTAATGGGGAAAAATGAAATTGATTCTCGTCGGTTTGCAGCACCTGTACGCCAAAATCCGTCATTAGGCGACAAGTGATTTTAACCTAGGACTGGGAAACCAGTGTACCTTCAACCTCAACGATTGTGTCCTGTGGCAGCGCTTCCAATGCATCAGTCACTCTTAGCAGCAGCTTGACCTACTGGACGCGTATCTAATGAATACGAGCAGATGCCCCCAATCTAGTACTGCCTTTAAACAGAACTCGCACTGTAGGTGGATGGATGATACTATTTGATCGGAGCAGCAAAGAAGAACACGTTTGCTGTCTACGCTTCAATGCTGAACCTACTCCTATTGCACCAACACACAACACACCCAACACCATAGGAGATTCAGGTATAGAAGTTGGGTTTAGCGTAGCAATATAGATCCCGGAAGAACTATCGGTAAATTCTGCTTGGAAGGCGATTTGATTGCCACTAAGACCTTCAAGTCCAAGAGTTGCTGAACTAAAATTAGAAGAACTCAGAGTCTTGCCATCCAAAGAATCGTTGTTATCAATGACTTTTGTAAGTGTTCCGCCAAGGGTTGTGTAAATACCTTTTAAGGCTCCGTTAAGTGAAGCTCCGTAACCGACAAATGCCACATTCCCGTTATTTATAGCAGGAGTACCAATACCGAAATCAGAGAAGTTTCCTACACCACTAGGAATAGGTGTGTTGCGATCGGCAACTACTGAGAAAGAACCATTTAAGTTGGTGTAAATACCGGATTGAGAACGTCCTTGCCCTGGCAAAGGAAGCCCAAAACCTTTGAATACTACACTCCCATTGTTTAAGGAAGGTGCATTGAAAGCGTCGAAGTTACCGCTACCACCAGGAATAGGTGTGTTGTAATCAGCCAGAGCGTTTAATGAATCGCCAGCTTTTATGTAAATACCTTGTTGAAAAAACTGCTGAGAACCTCCAGAACCTAAAAACGCTATACTTTCATTGTCTATGACAGATCCCTCGAAAGACTTGAAGTTTCCCGTACCATCAGGAATCGGTGTATTGCGATCGGCAACTGCTGAAAGTACACCCCCTAGATTCGTATAGATACCTTGTCCTTGAGATCCAGATATAAACGCTACACTTCCATTATTAAGTGTTGGCAAGTCAAAAGAGTCGAAGTTTCCTGTGCTGCCTGGTATCGGCGTATTGCGATCGGCGACTCGTGAGAGCGTCCCGTCTAGGTTGGTGTAGATACCGGATTGAGTATATCTAATTCCACCCTCTGGAGAAACTGTAACTCCAAATCCTCTAAACGCTACATTTCCATTGTCTAGGGATGGCTGGTTGAAAAATGCGAAGTTTCCTGTGCCACTAGGAATCAGTGTATTGCGATCGGCCAGAGCGTTTAATGAATCACCAGTTTTTATATAAATACCTTGCTGCGAATCTGAGGCTCCATAACCTAAAAACGCCACAGTTCCATTATCTAGCGCCGGAACAAGGAAAACCGGTAAGTTTGTGGGGCTTCGGCTAAAATTTCCCTTGGCACCTGGTATGTTCGTATTGGTATCAACAACCTTGGTAAAACTAAAGCTTGCAGCTTCTACCCGCTGCCCTCCAGACGCTACTCCCAAAGCCATAAATGCCGTTCCGACTATCGTCGCTATTGATAACTTTTTCATAATAGTCATAAAACTTACTCCTTCACCTATGTAATGTTACTCCTTTACATAGTGATGGAAAACGGTGAATCCCAGGTTAAATTTTAGTTAAATGACGCCAGCAATACAATTATTTATATACTTTTATTGAAAGGAAAATTAAGCGATCGCACTCAATTTAAATCATTTATTTTGTAGAGCTTCTGCCTAGAGTTGGATTTTCATGTTTTTTATCTAAATATAAGTTAATCAATTTTTGTAAACAAATAGTGGGAATCGCATAAAACCTAGAGGTAAGAACTGAAAAATAAGCGGATAGCACAATCACTCCCAGTTAAATTTATGGATATTCCAGGACCAACTACAGATTATCAATCAGCATTATCTGTGCAACCCACATCTGTGTTCTCAAATAATGTACAAGATGTGCTTGGTATGGGGACTTTAGCTAAAAATCCCAGTGCCATCATTACCGTGAACAGTACAGCAGATGTGGTGGATGATAGTGATGGCGTGACGACTCTGCGTGAAGCGATTAATAGAGCCAATGCTGATAACAGTGAAGACTTAATTGTGTTTGATCGCTCGCTGTTTTCCACTGCACAGACAATCACCCTCACTGGTGGAGAACTAGACATTACTCATAACCTCAGCATTATCGCTCCACGGGATTCATTAACAGTTCTGGACTTGTTGACGGTCAGTGGCAACAAATATTCACGGGTGTTTGAGGTTGAGACAGGCGCACAGGTAAATCTATCTGGATTAATTATTGCCGATGGTAAGGTACAGGATGACAATGGTGGTGGAATTAAGAACAGTGGTATCCTCACCTTAGACAACAGCATTGTGCGTAATAACTCTGCAAGCAACACTGTTAAAAGTAATGTTGTCGCAGGCCCGGTTGACAACGATTTAGGGGGTGGGATTTTTAATAATAAAAATAGCACTCTCAGAGTGCTCGACAGCACCATCAGCGACAACTTGGTAAGCGGCGACTATAATGCTAGCGGCGGCGGCATATTTAACAATGGCTTTGTTGAACTTAGCAACAGCACCATCAGTGGTAATTCCGTTACAGGCAAATACAGTGGTGGCGGCGGCGGCATCTATAACGACCGTAGTGGTGCTATTGAACTTAGCAACAGCACCATCAGTGGTAATTCCGTTACAGACTACAGAACGGGCGGCGGCATTTATAACTATGGCTCTGTTGAGGTAAGCTACAGCACTATCAGTGGTAATTCCGCACTGTCAGGTGGTGGCATCGAAGACCCCAAGGGTGGCGTGACTGTGAACAACAGCACCATCACTAGTAATTCGGCAACAAATTCAGGCGGCGGTATCGATGGTAGCACAACGGTGAAAAATAGCACTATCAGTGGCAACTCCGCTCAGAACGGCGGTGGTATCTGTGGTGACGCAACGGTGAACAATAGCACCATCAGTGGCAACTCCGCTCAGAACGGCGGTGGTATCTGTGGTGGCAAAACGGTAAACAACAGCACCATCAGTGGGAACTCCGCTCAGAACGGCGGTGGTATCTATGGTGGCAAAACGGTAAACAACAGCACCATCAGTGGGAACTCCGCTCAGGACGGTGGTGGTATCTATGGTATCTATGTTACTTCTCAATCGAGCGGTTTGATCGGTGAGAACACAACGGGGAACAACAGCACCATCACTGGTAATTCGGCAACAGGTTCAGGCGGCGGTATCTATAGTGGCACAATGGTGAACAACAGCACCATCACTGGTAATTCGGCAACAGGTTCAGGCGGCGGTATCTATGGTGGCGGAACTGTAAACAACAGCACCATCACTGGTAATAAAGCAAGTCAAGGCGGCGGTATCTCTGGCAGGCCACGTGGGCTGGTGGTAAACAACATTACTACCACTATCTATTATGGCGTAACAGTGAGTAACAGTACTATAAGTGAGAACTCCGCTCAGTACGGCGGTGGTATTTCTAGTTACGTAACTGTGAACAACAGCACCATCAGTGGGAACTCCGCTCAGTTGGGTGGTGGCATCTTCAACACTGGCAACACTACGGTGATCAACAGCACCATTAGCAACAACTCGGCAACTTTAAGCAGTTCTAGTAACGGTGCGGACAGTGAAGGCGGTGGTATTTATAACAAAAATGGCACTTTGAAAGTCATTAACAGCACCATCACTGGTAACTCTACTTGGACTGGTGGTGGTGGCGGTATTAATGTTACCGCTGGTACAGTCATGCTGCTGTTTGATACCATCACTCTCAACTCAGGTGAAATCGGTTCGGGCATTTACATTTCTCCGAACCTTTCTGATTCTGTCAGTGTACGCAACACAATTATTGCAGGAAACCTCTTAACTCCCAACGGTGTTAACCCGGATGTATCTGGTGCATTCAGCAGTAATGGCTATAATCTTATTGGCGACAGCATTGGCAGTACTGGATTTGACGCCACTGGAGATATAGTGGGTACAACTGACAACCCAATTGATCCAAGACTTGCGCCCTTAGACTTTTACGGTGGCGACACCCAAACAATCGCCCTCCTCCCAGATAGTCCGGCGATTGATGCTGGCGATCCAACAAACGATACTGACCCCACCACCGACCAGCGTGGGTTTCCTCGTGTAGTCAATGTTGGGTCCGATATTGGCGCGTTTGAGTTTTCTGTTTGAAGTAGGGTAGGGCGATCGCCACAACTAACACTTGTGCTTACGCGATCCCAAGTCTTTCCAAAAGGCGATCGCCCCCAATAAAGAGCGATCGCAAAGCCGTCGTACCCTTTGCTGCCCACGGTCTGGATCACTGTGGCGACTCGGCAAGCAGCTCGTTGAAGCGACACCTATACTTTTAAGGGAGAATTAGGAGCGATCGCTCCATAGCCTGGACGAGTATAGTTGTATCGTTGAAAAAAAGCCTGCCGTGTTTCCTTAGCGATCGCGAACATTTCCCGTACACCAACAAAGCGGTTATACAAGCTTGTCCCTTGATTTCCAATACCTTCAATAGCGCGGACTGGTTCAGTATAAATCCAGTCACCTCGCGAGCCGAGCGATCGCCTGTCGTAAAGTTAAACGTAACATACATCCAATCACCTATGAGTGAATCTTTTTTTATAGAGCTGCGATCGCGCTCTTCTAAACCTTCTAAATTTGTGAGGATAAACCATCCATATGAGCGGTGCCGTGCCGCCAATTTCACGCTGACATTTACTGCACGCTCCCTAATTTCTCCACTTTTGCATGACTACTATTCAGGCTGAATCAGTAAGGAACGCAGATGCAGTCTAAGAAAGCGTAGCCAGCACAACCAAACTTTAGCAGGTTGGTCAAAGAATGTAAAAATATCGCCAAAGCTGGCGTTAGTTTTTTGATGGTGAAGCCAGTGTTGCTCAGGAGTTGTGATGAATAGAATCTGACACAAAAAATTCACGAACTTCGGAGTTTGCCAACCCATAACGCTGGTGTGTCGCCACCACACATGAAACTGACCAAAAAGCATTCCAAAGACTACGCCGACAGGAGAAAAAAACCATAAAACTAATGCTACCAGTAGATACGGTACAGCACCCAGAAAACCATCTAAAAGAACCAGGTAATTGAACTTCAGGACAGCGTAGTGACGAAATTCTTTCTTTGTGGAATGGTGTGTTTTTAGGTGGAGGCTTCCAAACGCATGTTCGGGTACGTGGTAGCAGAAGGTAGAAAGAAAGTCGCCAAAAAACAGTAATAGCCAAGCTGCTGCTATAGCCTCAAACATGTTTACTCCTTAAGTCTGGAGAGAAAGCTATTTCTTCAAGCTTTTATTTTTATGTAAGTTTCTGCAACAAGTAGGAATCCGATTTGATTAGCGAAAAAATACAGGTTCAATTTCCACCAAATCGAAGTCAACACCCTTTTCTAGTAAAGCTAAGCGCGATCTATGGGCAAAGGGACAAACAACGGCACTGTATATTGTAATTTTTGTCATGTTGAATTTCCTCATCCAAAATCTAAAATCCAAAATCTAAAATCCAGAATCCCTTAAAGCCAAGGTACTTCTGTAGGTGCTATAACTCCATGGAAAAGTGATGACTTGTAATACTCATACGCTGCATTAGATAAAATCTGTGAGCAGAAAATCGTTGGACTCCAGAATCAAGGCTCAAGTGTTGACACTGATGATTTTGAGCATATTCAATCAGCCACCGGAATAACTGTTGACCAAAAGAATGCGATCGCTTCAACTCATCAACAACTAAGTCATCAATGTACAAAAACTTTCCTGATGCCAAACAGGTAAGAATACGAAATCCCGCCACTGCTATAGTTTGATCTTCTTTTTGCCCGAAGGCAAGTTTATATCCTTCTTTCATCTGATGCCGAACTTGTTCTACGAAGTCAGCTTGCTTTATGTGCGGGCGTAACTGGGACATCACAGGGAAACACCCTAAAATTTGAGAGTCAGATTCTGCCAATTGTACTAACACAAATAAACATATTAAATTCCCTCATTTGACATCTTGCACCTCGCCCATACAACGCCTTGAACTTCAGTTCAAGGCTGATAGCTCAACTCCGTTAAAACGGACTGAAAACCTTACCTAGGAGGCTTTTGCAGACTTTAGCTTTAAGCCAAGAAATTTATTTCTTGGCGGACAAGAACGTAGATGCAAGATATGAGTCATTCCAAACGATAGCATGGCTACAACTACTGATTTCTGGATGCCAAACTTTAAAATCCTAAAAAATTATCTAATTACCGTAGTTTGTTTGCCTAAGGCTATAATTGCACAGACAGCAGTAAAAAGCAAGCGATAGTACATAAGTCTACAGACAATTCCTGACGAACCAAATTCAAACTGTCTGAAGTTGCTTTTGAAACAGTTCCTTAACTTTCAGCCAAGCATCAGCAGCAGCTTCTGGATTGTAACTACCGCGATGGTTGCAGAAAAAACCATGTTCAGCAGGATAGCGAAAGACTTTGTGAGGAATCTGGTATTTCTCTAATTCTGCTTCAATTTGCTGTGTTTGTTCTTGGGTAATTCCTGCGTCTTGAATGCCAAAGAAGGCGTAAAGAGTACCCTTGATATCTGGGGTCTGAGTAATGGTAGGCGCACCGCCCCCTGGAGTAGAGTTGGTAATCCCGCCACCGTAGAAGGAAGCTGTCGCTTTAATTTCTCTTAGCGTTGCAGCTAAATAGACAACATGTCCGCCAAAGCAGAAACCAATAGAACCGATTGCATCACTATTCACATTTGGCAGAGTTTTGAGATAGGCGATCGTTGCTTGAATATCGCTCAATAACTCATCTGCTTTGGTCTGTTCTTTATATTTTCTGCCAATCTGGATATCTTCTGGGTTGTATCCAGCCTCAAAACTAGGAGCAATGCGCTGAAAAATTGCAGGTGCGATCGCTACATAACCCAAATGGGCTAACCTCTCCGTTACTTCCCGGATGTGAATGTTCACCCCAAAAATTTCCTGAACCACTATGATTGCTGGGAAAAGTCCCTCACCGTTAGGTTCCGCTAAGTAATGCAATGCTATTTTTCTACAGCCAAGTTTTGAGACTTACTGAAATAGATAAACCTGAGGCAGCACTGCCTTGTCTTAGCGGTTCGATAAATTAAGCGGAGTTGGTAATTTTTGCGTAAGTCATATCTTGCACCAACGTGTTAATACTGAAACTCTTTGGTTTCAATAAACATAATTTTTTTTCAATAAGACGGAAAATAAAGGTTATTAGCCTGCGTAGGCAGTGAGTCCAGCCCTGAATTTCGGTTTCACTCCCAATCGGATCTGCCGTAAGCGTTGCGATCTTCTCCCAATTCCTCGCCGCAACTCCAGAGGGAGACGCTTCTCTTCGAGACGCTTCTCTTCGAGACGCTTCTCTTCGAGACGCTTCGCGAACGCGAACGCGAACGACGTTCGTAGCGTCACCCGAAGGGGCTTTGTTCGTATAGCCTCACCCTTCTAGGGTGTAGGTGCAAGATGTGAGGTAAGTCTTGGTAGTCTAACAATGCGGTGTAGCTGATCGTTCATAACCAAGCGCGATCGTATTGCACAGGCCAAACTTTATCTTGTCCTAACTTTTTAGCAGCGTAAGATGCCCAGTAAGGATTGCGTAGCAACTCTCGCCCTAGCAATACAATATCAGCTTGACCAGTGCGGATAATATGGTCGGCTTGTTCTGGAGTTGTAATCAAACCTACAGCACCGGTGAGAATATTTGCCTCACTACGAATTCTCGAAGCAAACTGAGTTTGATAACCAGCACCGTAGGGAATTTTTACATTCAGTAAAGTGCCGCCACTTGAGCAATCAATTAAATCCACACCCAATGATTTGAGTTTATCTGCAAGCGCGATACTTTGTTCGATGTCCCAACCATTTTCTGCCCAATCAGTTGTTGATATTCGCACCCACAAGGGATAATCTTCTGGTAAAACTGCTCGTATTGATTGAGCGACTTCTCTAAGCAGGCGAGTACGGTTTTCAAAACTACCTCCATACTCGTCGTCGCGTTGGTTACTCAAAGGTGAGAGGAATTGGTGCAAGAGGTAGCCATGAGCTGCATGAATTTCAATCACCTTGAACCCTGCTTCAATCGAACGTTTAGCTGCTTGCACAAAAGCAGTAATAATTTCTTGAATTCCACCAATATCTAAGGCTTCAGGAATGGGGTGATGTTCGCTAAAAGCGATCGCACTACTAGAAACCACCGGACGCCAACCACCTTTCGATTCATCCAAGATTTTTCCCCCTTCCCAGGGTGGTGCAGTACTAGCTTTTCTCCCAGCATGAGCGAGTTGAATGCCTGCGATCGCTCCCAAATTGTGAATCACTTTTACAATTTTGCCAAGCTCTTCAATATGTCCGTCTGACCAAATCCCTAAATCTTGCGGACTAATACGTCCTCGTGATTCCACCGCCGCTGCTTCTGTCAAGACTATACCCGCACCGCCAACCGCACGACTAGCCAGATGAACTAAATGCCAATCATTAGCATATCCATCTGTACTGGAATATTGACACATCGGTGAGACAGCAATGCGATTGCGACTCGTGACTGCACCAATAGTGAGTGGTTCAAATATATGTGTCATTTGATAGGTAAACCTTTAATTCTAAAGATATTAGGACTTACGCATTGACAAAAATCATCAGGTATAAGTAGGTATTTCTAGCGCCTCAACGTTTGGTTTTTTAAATCAAGAGCGCGATCGCCTCACAGTCGCATGGAAAATCGGGCAGGCGTGTCAAGAGTTTGGGTTTTACTATATTATTGGGCATGACGTGGATGACGGGTTGCAGCAAAGGCTAGAACAACTCAGCCGACAGTTTTTCGCGCAGCCTCTGGAAACTAAACTTGAAATTCGCATGGCTCTGGGTGGTAAAGCATGGCGGGGGTACTTTCCGGTTGGAGGCGAACTGACATCTGGCAAACCCAACATGAAAGATGTCAATATGATATTGCAAGGTAAGTACAACTGCTAGACTAAAAACATATCCCGTTTGCTTTTCTCGACTGAGCCATGTCCACGGTAATTACCCAACCCTTGACCCTAGAGGAGTTTCTCAAGCTACCAGAAACAAAGCCTGCAAGTGTTTACATTAATGGTGAGATTATTCAAAAACCAATGCCAAAAGGAAAGCATAGCCGATTACAGTTAAGGCTGTGCAACAGTATCAATGATGTTGCCGAAAGCCTTCATATTGCTTATGCATTTCCAGAACTGCGCTGTAGTTTTGGTATCCGTTCCATAGTACCTGATGTAGCAGTCTTCACCTGGTCGCGTATTCCCTTTGCTGCTGATGGGGAAGCACCCAACGATTTTCTGCTTCCTCCAGACTGGACAATTGAAATTCTTTCCCCTGAACAAAGTTCAAATCGAGTCACAGGCAATATTCTCTATTGCTTAGATCATGGTTGCCAATTAGGTTGGTTAATAGATCCAGAAGATCGTTCTATTTTGGTCTTCCGTCCAAATCAACAACCAGAACTTTTGCAGGGTGATGAGCGTTTGCCAGTGTTAGCCGGGATACACTTGGAGTTAACAGTTGGTCAGGTGTTTGGTTTGCTAAAAATGAGCAGTTAGAGAAACAGCTAAAACAAGTTCTCTACAAATTTTTGATAACGTAAAAACAGGAGTTTCAGCCATCGTGAATCAGGAGTATTCACCATTGGTTTAAGAGCGTCGTGCAGTTTTGTAGTAACTTCACCTTTCATATAATCCTGAATCTGATTTGGAAGCGGTATAAAAAGTTAAGGTAACACAACCCTTTTATTTGACATACGTTCTTTGTAAAGGACGTATGGGAACTTCAGCATTCAACCATTCCAGGAAGTTTTGGTTGATTTCTGTGGGTGAGATTTCAGCAATAAAGTTAGTGTAGCAGATCAAATGAGCTTCATTTGCTTTTCCAAACGATTTCCTTCACATTGATTGGTTTCGGCAGTACCTTAATTTTGTAGAAAGCATCGGCAACCTGCTGTTGTCCGGCAATGATTTCATCTGTTATCGGCAGCACCCCATACTCGCGCCGCTTTTCTGCTACCTCCAAGACGGCAGCATCGATACCCAATTCTGGCGAGAGAAATTTCGCGACTTCTGCCGAATTCTTTTGCGCCCAGTCGCTTCTTTTTTTGACTTCATCTAGCACTGTTTTCAACGAGTCAGGTTGCTTCTCCACAAAAGATTTGGCGGCAAGATAATAACCACGATTCGGTGCGAGTCCAGTTCCATCAGTCAAAGTGCGTGCGCCTGTTGCGGCTTGGGCTGCGGCTAAGTACGGGTCCCAAATAGCCCAGGCTTCTACATTGTTACCCTCAAAAGCTGCACGAGCATCGGGAGGTGGGAGAGTAGCTGGCTTGATATCACTATAATTTAGTCCGGCTTTTTCTAATGCTTTCACCACTAGATAGTTAGCATTTGAGCCTTTAGCAAAAGCAACTCGTTTACCTTTGAGTTCTGCCACCGTTTGAAGAGATGAATTTTTTGGCACAATGATAGCTTCCGCTTTCGGACTCCAAGGATCGTAAGCAACATAAAGCAAAGGAGTGCCTGCGGCTTGAGCAAAGATAGGTGGTGATTCACCAGTATAACCAAAATCAATACTTCCAGAATTCATTGCCTCTAACATCGGCGGACCGGCGGGAAATGCTGTCCATGTCACTGAAGAACCAGCAGCCAAAGCTTTCTCCAAGTCTTTTTTTGCCTTCATGACACTGAGAATAGTTGCTGCCTTCTGATAGCCAATGTGAACCACAACGCCTTTACTGGTCGGACTTTGGTTTGCTATCTCCGTTGCTTGTGAGTTATTTGTGCTGCTGTTAGAACAAGCAGATATAGCAAGACTCAAGCCCAGTCCCACGGTAAAGAATAGGGCAAATCCGCGAATTCTGGATAATTTCCCAACCTGGAATAAGCCGCTGAAAATGCTTAAAAGTTTGACTGGTAGCAGTTTAGTCAACATAAGTATGCTTTTAAGGTTATTATTTCACAAATATAATACGTTATATTGAGCAAAATACCGTATTTAATAGGTGAAACAATATTCACATGGATAAGCGGCAAATGCAAGATGGGGCAAAATCTCCTCGCCGAAATACTACTTTTGATTAAACTTATAAATTTTTGTAAAAGACACGATAAAGTGGCGTTGGACTCGTAGTTTCAAGCAGTTATTTATCTTTTCAAAATTATCCATCTTGTGGGGTGGGCATCTTGCCCGCCCTACACGCTTGAGGCAGGCAAGATGCCTGCCTCCACAAGAAGTAATTGCATGCTTTTTTATTTGGAAGTCCCTAAAATTGAAAACAAAAAGTGGAGAAGAGAGCGATGAAAGAAGGTACTGTTGAAATCACGGGTTTTCACGCTCATGTTTATTTCGATCCCGCAAGTCGTGAAACGGCGGCGCGTGTACGCGAAGGATTAGGAGATTTTGACGTGCGGCTTGGACGTTGGCATGACAAACCCATTGGTCCACACCCACAAGCGATGTATCAAGTTGCATTCTCTCCAGAACAGTTTAGCAAGGTCGTTCCCTGGTTAATGCTTAATCGTGAGGGGTTGGATATTCTCGTTCACCCTGAGACAGGGGATGATCTCAAAGACCATACAGATCATTCCCTGTGGTTAGGAGACAAGTTAGAACTGAATGTCGAGTTCCTTCGATAGGTTAGAACAACCCAACAAAACTATTCAGCAAGCACACTAGTCCTACTCTGCGACCGACTTAACCAAACTTAGGTCTAATGGGCGTTCTGTGTCATCTTCACCTAAATATTCACCATTTTGAATTTCCAGAACAATTAACGGAATAGACCCCGGATTTTCTACTCTATGAAGCGTTGCGGGAGGGACATAGGTTGACTCATTTCGATTAAGTAGTTTTTCCTCATTACCACAAAACACCTTTGCTATACCAGAGACTACCACCCAGTGTTCACTACGGTGATAGTGGATTTGTGGTTTAATGCTGTACTTAGGTTTAATTTCAACACGACTAATTCTATAAGTATCTCCTGACTCTATGACCTCAACTTTCCCCCAGTAACGTACACCTGAATCTGGAGAAGATTGGTTTACATTGGATTCTACATTATTCTCTTTCTGGCTCATAATTAACTTCTAAAATATACAGCTATAGCAATCCTAAACCATTCGTGAAAATTTTGGTTGTAGAGACGCAATATATCGCGTCTCTACATTTATATTGTTCGTTTACAAATCATTTAGGATTTCTATATCATCATTAGACATCTCCGAAAAAGAATGTAGAGACGCGAAATTTCGCGTCTCTACAAGGATTTCAGGTAATGCATAGTTAATTTCCACCAGACGTCTATTGTATTAATGAATCTTACGGTTCACGTCTGGTTTTGCAGACGAGTCGGAGGGGTTTGTCCGACTTAGTTTAACTTAATGCCATTGATAGCCCAATACGGTTCAGTAATTGTTTACCTAACCGTCAACCTATGTAGAGACGTTGCAATGCAACGTCTCTACACACCACAAATTCCTACCTAGGAGCCCTAACACCAAGCGTATTGATTGATAGCCATCCGAAATGGCTTTCCTTAATAAATAGCTGCCAACACTTTATCTGCCGCTGCCCGGAATGCAGTTGCAGCACCAGCACTCATATCCCGTGGCGCACAGATGCGATTCCTCACATATGCCAGAGTAATCGCTCCGACAGCAGCTACATTCGTATCAGTACTGTCCTTACCACCCGTCCGTCCACCCGGTAAGGGTGCGCCATTCCCATTGATGAGATACTCTGCTAGTAGTCTGAGGTGAAGATCGACCGCTTCTTTGATTGCCGAAATATCACCATCTGGCGCTAAAGCTTGCACCCCGGAGTTTTTCAAAATGTCTCCTATAGCCGCTTCCCGATTATCGCTTAATCTCTCAGCAGCTTCTGCCCGATATTGAATCGACTGGCTGTCTGCTGCATCAAGAGGCAAAGAATTCCCTATTGGTTCCAAGCCGAATCTTCGGCGCACGAGTAAATTGTTAGTGATATTATCTGATTTGACCCTGTGATAGGCAGGACGCTGATTGAGTGCTTCAAACCAAGCATTGATGCGAGGGAAGCGTGGATTTCCCTTGATGTGATAACCTCGGTACACGGGTAAGTTAGCCGCCAATCGATCAAGATGGGGGCTATACATAATGTCTATCAGGCTAAACGTACTCAAAAAATAGGGACCAGGATATTTAGCCAAAGCCTGCTCAAGCTCATCTAATTTAGCTTCAAACCCAGCCTGTAAACTTGCTAGCAAGTTAGTATCCGCAGGTGTTTCTCTCAGGAATTTATAGGCAATATCTCTAAAACCATTGGTCTCAGCATCTTCAACCAACTGCCTCGCAACGGCGTTTTCCTCTGGGTCATCAGGAAGCAGAGTTGTCCCAAATCGTTCTTCCAATGCTAAGAGAATATCTTTAGATTCATACACTAACTCTCCCTCAATTTTCGCTGCGGGGACAAGGGTTGTGGGAACCTGGTCCGTATACCATTTAGGTTTGTTACTCAGATCAATAAACTCCGTCGCAAACGGAATTTCCTTTTCTTCTAAGGCGAACCAAACCCGTTCGCAGAAAGGACACCAAGAGTTAGTATCTCGGTAAAGTAGGACTGGCGGTGTCGTATCTGGAGGAAGTTTGTGGACACTGCTTGGGATTGGTGCAGTAGAAGGGGACTGCCCCGGTCTACGCACTCGTCGAGCAGAGGTATTTTTTTGTGCAATCTCAAACAGTTGCTCCCAGGTGGATACTGTGTTATGAATAGACATTTTTTACCTCGCTTTATTTGGAATGCCCGAAAACGCAAATAACTGTTGCTCTTTAGGTGCAGCCACATTTTCACCCTTGTAGCGATGAATACCTACCCCCATGTCTTCTGTCGCAGTGAGTTTGAAGTTCACTTCCTCAAATCCAGCAGAACGCAAAAATTTACGCACAGTCTCAGAGTAGGGAATACCATTAGAATGTCCCCTCGTCCAGAGTACAAAAGCACCTTGTTTACTTAGAAAACTCAAATTAGTCAGCAAGCGATTGAGTTCGGCTTCATCAGCAAGATTGCCAAAGACACCACATACAATCACAATGTCTGCTGGTACTGCTCCTACATAGTTGTCCGAGATAGTTGCATCACCATTGATCAACTCTATTTGCTTTGCTAAACCCAATGATTCTATGGTTGCTCGTCCACGTTCAACAAGCTGCGGATTTAGCTCAACAAGTCGTGCATGAACATCTTTTGCACGAGGGTGATTTTCCAGTGTTCCTAGTAAATCTCGTCCATCGCCCGCGCAAACACTCACTACACGGATGATTCCCGGTGGCGATGCATCCAAGCTGTAAGAAATGTATTCCCGCACGATCTGCAAGCGCTGCTGCAATTTTGCTTCAGTATTGTAGAGGTCGTGCCATTCAAACCAGTCTTTTGGCATAAGGGGTAATTCCCGTTTCATGGAATCTATAGTTTTACAGAGTGACACGCAGACTGTGCCACGAGAAAGTACTGTAACTCTATCAACTAATGATATTTTGTGAATGAACAAAGCCTATCATAGAAATTCATCCAAAATCAAGTCCTGATTTTTGGTTTAAAACCGTTAACCATTGCCTTGATCGCTTGTTGAAGGTTCTTCTATGGGGATTGGCATTCCACGGAGTGTGTACAGGTGAGCAGAACACCCACAAAAATGCCAGCCCTTCTTCATAAATCATAATAGGACTGCTAGATAAATTTTTTTACACTAGACATCTCCGGAAATTAATTGTGCATTGTCTACAACCCTTGTAGAGACGCGACGCCAGTCGCCTACGGAGGGAAACCCTCCTGCAGCGCTGGCTCAAATTTCGCGTCTCTACAGTGTTTTTCGGAGATGTCTAATACAACTTTTATTAAAGGAAAGACTGTATACTAGTTTTTATAAAAATACTGTAAACCGACAGACAAACAGTTATATGTAGTTTATTTGGTGTAGATACTTGTCAGTCAAATGATTTGACCCCAAAGAATCAACTCAGATCCGCATTCTTTACACTGCCAACAGAAACACCCCGCTTGCAGAAATGGTGGAATGTCGTGCAGGTAGGCGCTGCGCGACTTGTCGTTAGACATCGCGAATCAGTCCAGGCAGTTGCCAATCCTGTGAGCTACTATTTGGAAAGATTTACCAAGATTATTGGTGAACCCACCCGCGTTGGTGCTACCCAAAAGTAGAGCAATAATCACCAAAACATTTAACACCAGGATACAATCCATGAGCTTAGATAGCCAAGTTCTAAATAGACCGATTTCTTCAGATCTGCGATACGTCGAGGCTAACCTCAATTATCTGATTCCGATGGCAGAAAAACCTGTTAACTACACCTACGAACCACCACCAGGCGTTCCCCGACACAATGGAACTTATCAGACACACAAGGTTCCAATCTATAATGCTCGTTCCATCTCGGAGAACATCTCTCTAGATCGAGAAGGTGTCGGGTTTACTCAGGATCATAGCAGCGTCCGCGACTTTTACGACGAAGACGAAATCCGCCGCGTCTACTACCCGGAAGCCTCGCAATTATCAAAAGATGTAACGGGTGCGACTAAGGTGGTGGTATTCGATCACACCCTCCGTAATCTCCAACGTTTCCAACAGGGTGAAGACGCCATCAGGGAGCCGGTTAAGCGCGTACACAATGATTTCACTGCCAAATCCGGCTATACTCGTGCGCGTAGCGAGTTAGCAGCACGGGGGATCGATGATATTGACGCACTGCTGCAACAACGGTTTGCTGTAATTAACGTTTGGCGTGCGTAGACGCTCTTAGCGGCTTGCCGTTAGGCATCGCATCCCCAATCCAAGAGTCACCATTGACAGTATGCGACGCGCAAAGTATTGCCCCAGCAGACCTTGTTGCTAGTGACCTAGTGTACCGCGATCGCGTCGGTGAAGTCTACGCGATCGCGCCACATTCCAACGCATCGATGGTTCTACTTTCCGCAAATGCAACCCAACGAGGCGCTGCTAATCAAGTGCTTCGACTCTGCAGAGGATGGACGGGCAAGGTTCGCCGCCCATACAGCGTTTGACGACACGACTTGCCCGCCTGACGCCCCACCACGCGAGAGCATCGAGTTGCGGACGTTAGTATTGTATTCTATCCTTCATAGTCGGATTTACCCCACAAGAAATATAGCAGTTCTCCCAAGCATGAGATACATTTCTTGTGGGGTGGGCATCCTGCCCGCCCTAGGATAAACTTCTATCCCATCCCACAAAAAAAGCCGTAGTACATTCAATTCGCGAAACAATATATTTACTTACTTATGAGCAAAATACTTGGTGTAATTGTTGACCCTAGTGTGCCAGGACGTTTGGCATTGCGTGAAGTTGCTGCACCTACCCCAGCCCTAGACGAGGCACTGGTAACGGTTAAAGCCATTTCCCTCAACCGGGGAGAAGTACGACGTTCTACCACTGCTGATGCAGGTTGGCAGCCTGGTTGGGACTTGGCAGGTATAGTGGAAACCGCTGCTGCTGATGGTTCTGGTCCTCCCCAAGGAGCGCGGGTAGTAGGTTTTCGCCGCTTTGGTGCTTGGGCAGAACTGGTATCCGTTCCTACTCATTCCCTAGCGGAATTACCTGCTAATGTATCTTTTGCACAAGCTGCCACACTACCCGTAGCTGGTCTAACCGCCTACCATGCTTTACTCAAGGGTGGTTTACTTTTAGGTCGTTCAGTACTTATTACAGGTGCTTCAGGTGGCGTTGGTAACTTCGCTATCCAGTTAGCGCGGCTCAGTGGAGCGCAAGTAGTGGCACACATTCGTCAACCTAGCTATGAAAAGCTGGTGAAAGAAGCAGGAGCGCAATCAGTAGTCACTGGCGAAGACCTCCAAGCAGCCAGCGAGTACGGACCTTATCATCTGATTGTCGAGTCAGTAGGGGGAAATACTCTGGGGACAGCCTTTGGTTTACTGGCACAGGACGGTGTGATTGTGTTGTTTGGAACCTCTGGCGGTTCTGATGTGACATTTAACGCTCAGCGTTTTTACGGAACTGGTGGTGCAAGTTTATATGGTTTCATCCTGTTTCACGAACTGAAGCGGGAATCTGCATCTGTTGGTTTGACAAGGCTTTTACGTCTGGTAGAAACAGGTCAATTGCGTCCTCACATTGATTTGGAAGCTTCTTGGACAGAAGTGGCTGACGTAGCACAAAAATTACTTGATCGGAGTTTTCCTGGTAAGGCTGTATTGCACGTTGCCAATTAAGTGGTGAACTACCTACACTGATGCTTCGCATACAGTGTAGGCTTCTGGCATCCCATCAACACAGTTTTTAGACGCTGTGTCTAGCTTGCGCAGGATTTCCAGAACTTCCTTGGAGGTACTAGCTGTCGCAGTAGATTTAAAAACTACTTTCCCCTTCAGGCTTTTTATACATGGGAACAGTCCCAGCCCATGTCTTTTTATATTGATAGAAGCGTTAATATCCCTATCAACTACCAGCAATTCTTGAGGGTCAAAGTAACTCCTGATTGAGGTATCAGTGAAAATAATTTCATCCCGATAACTCAATACCATTGAGGTGTAAGCAGGATTTACTTTTACTACGACTGCTCCAGCTTTTAAGGCTATGTAGTCCAGGGTAGTAAAGAATTGACCAAAACCAGCATCCAACCAAGATTTATTTAATCCGGACTTAGCTGCTTGTCCATTCGGTAAAAACTTTCCATCGTCATCTTTTTTGGTTTTATTGCGCTTAGTTAACCCGCGTAAATTCAAGTCTTCATGAAAGAAAACTTTCTTACCAGTGCGTACTATTTTGTGAGCAGTTTTGTAAGCATGGTCTTTCCGAGAACGTGAAATCCTTTGATGTTCCCGCGCTTCCCTACGAGTAAGTTTGCGACGCTTAGCGCTGCCCTTTTTCTTGGCAGCTTTCCGTTTTGAAACTTTTTGCAGCTTCGCTTGAGACTTGCGGAATGATTTTAATGAAGGTAGCTTCTCACCGTCCGATGTTGCCAGGTAATCATCTTCATGCAATACCGCGTCCATGCCGAGCGAGTTGTCCCAAGTCGGAGTAATTGAAGAGAGGAGGAAGACTGGTACTGTTGGGTCTTCTAAGGCAATAGTTGCATACCAGCCATCAGCCTTCTTGGTAATCAAGATGTTCTTGAGAACAAAACCATCGGGCAATGGTCGATGCAACCTCACCTTAAGCCATCCATCAAGCTTAGAAATTGACAAGAATAACCAATCTTTTTCGACTCGTTCAATGGTTACCGCTTGCCCTTCAACACGCATTGTCCGGAAACTAGCGGCATTTTTAAATCTAGGCTTACCACTCTTTTTCCCGTTACCATCACCCTGAATGAATCTGGTAAATGCGCTTGTCACACGCTTTGAAACATCTTGCAAAGTTTGAGAGGGTACAGTTTTGAAATCCAATAATTCCCCAGAGTGACCCACCTTGATAAAGTCTTCTTTAAATTCTGGTAAAAGCTTTTTTTGGCTGAACAGTCCTGGATTGTCTCTCAGTCTGGGAGGGGTAACAGTACATGATATCAGGCAGAATTCCCCTTGCGGGAAGACAGCGTAGTTTCTGTTCAATTCCCACCAATTAAACCTATCACCTAGCTGCCAATTGTACCAATACTGGCAAATTCGCAACCATTCATTAAGTTTTAGTTTTTGATTGGTGTCTGGATACATCCGGTATTGGTAGTTTAGCAACATCGGGAATCACCTCCTTTTTTTGTTTTTTTTCTACAGCTATGTTAGCATACGTGTGGGATAATTGAGGGGACAAAAATGAAAAACAAAGAATTAAAAATCAGAATATCAGAACGCAGGTTAAATAAAGTACGCTTATACGCTGCCTGGGCTGACAAAAGCATGACTCAGATAATCGAAGAATGCATTGATCGGCTACCATGCCCAGAGATAGGCAATTCCTCAACCACCTCGCTCCCTCATCAACCTTACGGTTGATATTAGTCGGAGATCGTGAGCGTCATTACCCCAAAATTCATCCCACACTGCCTCTCCGGGGTCAGATGTGGGGCTTCTTTTGGATTAAGCTAAATAATCCAACCCTTTTAACATAAGTCTACAACCCTTGTAGAGACGCGAAATTTTGCGTCTCTACATTGTTTTTCACCAGATGTCTATTGGGATCTAGGCAAAACACGCCTACAACCTTTGCACTCTGCCGTTGTGCGGCGGCGAGTCCTGTATTATCTGAGATTCGTAAATCGCGGCGATGCCAAAATAGAATTAGGTCAGACGTTCCATCCTTATGATAGTTCGCTTGTACTAGCTTAGAGTCTACTGATACGTATTAGCATGACTTCACAAAAAAATTCTCTTACCTAGGGTGTGGTTCTATTTGATGAGTACACCAATTTAATGTCATTCAAAGAACGGCATTTCGATAAACTTGGCGTATATTAGAGCAGTATTGTATAGCCTACTCTAGGAGGACATTTCAAATGCGCATCGCTCGTGATATCACCGAATTGATTGGTCGGACGCCTCTGGTTCAACTTAATCGGATTCCGCAATCGTCAGGTTGTGTTGCCGAGATTTTGGTCAAGTTAGAGGGGCTGAATCCATCAGCTTCGGTGAAAGACCGAATTGGCATCAGTATGATTCAAGCAGCTGAGGAAGCGGGCTTAATTTACCCCGGAAAATCTATTCTAGTTGAACCAACCTCAGGAAACACAGGTATTGCTCTGGCAATGGTAGCAGCAGCCAAGGGATACCGTTTAATCCTCACAATGCCAGAAACAATGAGTTTAGAGCGCCAGTTAATGCTGTTGGGGTATGGGGCAGAACTAGAGTTGACATCAGGAACTGAGGGAATGAGAGGAGCGATTAACCGTGCTTCGGAGATTGTCGCTACGACACCAAATGCTTACATGCTACAGCAGTTCAGTAACTGTGCCAATCCCCGAATTCATCGGGAAACCACTGCTGCTGAGATCTGGGCAGATACTGATGGGCAAGTTGATATTCTAGTTGCTGGGGTGGGCACAGGTGGCACTATTACTGGAGTAGCTGAAGCACTTAAGTCCCTTAAACCAGAATTCCAAGCGATCGCCGTGGAACCAGCCAATAGTGCTGTACTCAAAGGTGGCAAACCGGGAGAGCACAAAATTCAAGGTCTTGGCGCCGGTTTTGTTCCCCCTGTGCTGCGGATGGAACTGATTGATGAAGTTATTCTAGTGACGGATGAGGAGGCGATCGCCTACAGTCGCAGGCTGGCAAGAGAAGAGGGAATTTTATCAGGAATTTCGACTGGTGCTGCTTTGTGGGCAGCAGTTCAAGTCGCCAAGCGTCCGGAAAATGCGGGGCGTTTGATTGTCATGGTACAGCCCAGTTATGGTGAACGATACCTGAGTACACCTTTATTCAAAAATCTAGAGATGGAAGCAGCAAAAATCAATTAAATAAGGAGATGCGACCAGTACAATAAATACGGTTTGTCTATCAAGTAATAGTAGCAATGAAATCAAAAGTTAACTATACTGATAGTTATCTAATTTTTCAGAATGGCTACCTAGAGAACTTACGTACCATGTGCCAGAAACTCGGTTACTCCCTTAAGTATTTGGTTGCTCTTCAAACGATTTTTGGTAGAAACCGGGTTTCTTTGCGTACAGCAATTTTCAGGTAATCAGAGCACAGTCGTAGGGGCGAACGGCAGGAGCGCCCCTACAAACGGATTTTTGCTGGTGTACATCCTGGTTTCGATTGCAGCACCACTGTACCTGTATCGACTGAGAAAGCTGCGGTGAATGGATGTAGTGTTCTCGGTTTTGGGGGTAGTTTTTATGTTGCTTCCCATTGTGGGGACGGTTGGGATACCGGGCAGCACTCTGTTCCCGCCGCCAGCACCTCCTCAAAATTTGTTCCCTTACTCAGATCTTGCACCATTCTCAATAAGACCTAAAAACCGGGTTTCTCAACCACAAATCAAGGGCTTCAGCCTTCAATATTTGCACTCGTTCCCGGTTTTTGATGCTGGTGCAAGATATCAGCTTACCTATTCTTGCTGTATTTAGCTCTTGGTTGTGGATGGTTTTTCGTCCAAAGGTTGCTTTCCCCAAGATTTGCGAGAGCGAATGTAGGAGAAGGTTGATACAATTCATGCCAGCTTCGACGACGAAGAAAATCTTTAACAAGGAGGTAACTTTAGGGGAGTGGACAAGACGTGGCTGGAGTTTCTTTCTCAATTCCGCCACACGGGAAAAACAGCTTTTCAGATTTTGGGTTTGCCGGATCGCACAGCAAGAAAGTCCACCGGATACTGTATTGTTCTTGAGTCCAGCACTCAAAAGCCATAACTCCATTGTCTGCCTGGGCGCTAATGATGCTGCTGTTTGTCTGCCACAACTTTGCCAGTTGAGATGCTGTTAAGCCTGTTACTTGAGGCCTATCAAATTGGTTTTTCTGTAACTGGTCTACCTGATGTGTGACTGGCTTCATCTTCTTTGTGGATTGGCACTCTAGGTGCTGTAAAAGTCCCACAACATCAGCTATTTCCTTACTGACAGATTCTCCAATCAATCCCCCTGCACGACCCATCAACTCTGAAGCTATACGTTCCCCAATGGGTCCAAGTAAGAGTTGACCAATAACGCCTCCAACAATCCCTCCAACAACCTCGCCTCCTATCTTGCCTGCCAGATTTTCTGACGATCGAGTACTGGCTAACGCTGACGCCGGAGTACCGGCTAACGCAACGCTTACGCTATCAGCTTTGGTATCAGATGCTTTAGTAAACTTTTGATTGTGCTGATTGATATTTTTTACAACTGCTTGCTGAAAACAAGTGGCAATCTGCTCCAGAAAAGTTTGATCTGAAATGGCACTGGCTTCGTAGCGGATTGCGATCGAATAGGCGGAGGGGTTGAGCCGCACCCTAACAACAAAATCAAGCGAATTAAGCAACTGCTCAAGTTTATTAGCGTATTCCCAATCTTTATTCAGTTGGGGAACGCTAATGCGGATGCGTCCTGGACTTGTGTGAACAACATGATAATTTGTTTTCGCAAGGCTCTGATTCATAGCAGCCTTATATTATAGTACAAGCTGGATAGTTTTTACAGGTTGATTAACAGCGTTATCTCGTCCTGTAAAAGTCTTAACTTCACTATACTCGAATGGCATCGATAAAACAAAATGTTTTTATTGATTAAATCAATAGATTAAATTTATGGATCTAGCTATAAGGCAATACGGTTCATTTAAGGCTTTGATCCTTGAATGTCCTGAGCAATATTGTTGAGTCGAATGAGTGGTGTTCGACCGATCGCTTCTAGAATGTTGTTGTAACTTACCATGTATTGCCTCGAACTCAGGTTGCTCTTTGTAGAATTGATTGTAATTTCAGCAAGCGATCGCTGGCCGCCGCCAAAGTTTCCGGCTTCTTACTAAAACAGAACCGAATAAAATCTTTACCTGCCTCTGGCTGAGAGAAAAAGCTGGAACCGGGAACCACAGCAACTCCAATTTCTTTAACTAAATACTGAGCGAACTCTAAATCCGTTTTGTAACCGAAGCGGGAGATGTCAGCAAGCACATAGTAAGCTCCCTTAGGAACAGAATAGGGAATCCCGACTTGATCCAAAATCTCAAGCAAACTTTCTCGCTTTCCGTGGTAAAGCTTTGCAAGTTCCTCGTAATAGCTGACAGGAAGTTGCATCGCCGCCACCCCAGCCCTTTGCAAAGGTGCGGGGGCGCCCACAGTGAGAAAGTCGTGGACTTTGCGAATTGCTCCGGTCAATTCTGGATTTGCCAAGATGTAGCCGACTCGCCATCCAGTGACACTATAGGTTTTAGAAAGACCATTGATGGTAATGGTGCGCTCCTCCATTCCTGGCAGTGTAGCCATTGCTACGTGTTTAGTGCCGTCGTAGAGAATGTGTTCGTAGATTTCATCGGTATATGCCAGCACATCCCACTTCTGGCAAAGTTCGGCAATAAGGGTTAGCTCCTCGCGGGTGAACACTTTGCCGGTTGGGTTGTGAGGGGTATTGATGATGATGGCTTTGGTGCGATCGTTAAATGCTTGTCGCAGTTGATCTGCATCGAACGTCCAGTCGGGCGGATGCAGCGATACATAACGAGGAGTTGCACTGGCTAAGATCGCATCCGGTCCGTAGTTTTCGTAATACGGCTCAAACACAATTACTTCATCACCGGGATCAACAGTAGCAAGCATAACAGCCGCCATTGCTTCGGTGGAGCCACAAGTCACAGTAATCTGTCGTTCTGGGTCAATTTCTAAGCCCAGATACCACCGGACTTTTTCGGCAAGTGCGTGTCGGAAAGAGCGTAGACGCGAAGCGGCTTGTCGTCAGACATCGCCCCAAGTAATTGCATACTGGTTGACATCTGCTTCAATTGCTTCACAAGCTGCCCGTTTTAATTCTGGCGGACAGGGAAAATCCGGAAATCCCTGTGCCAAATTCACAGCACCATATTGCAGTGCTACCCTGGTCATTTCTCGAATGACGGACTCTGTGAACTGGTTTGCCTTGAGTGAAATTTTCTGCTTGTTGACCTGAGTCACTCCTATGCCTCCGCTATAATTAAATACGGTAGATTGCTGATATTTCCGTATATTCTAGCCGACAGTATAACATGACCATTTTTTGAATTAAAAATTAAAAATTAAAAATTAAAAATTGAATTTGTTTTTAATTGCTCAGTTGGGTACAGGTTCCCCTGTTTTTAAACACGGAAAACAAAAAAATGCATTGCACCGATTTTTCCGAGCAAGCCAATTCATTCGTATGATCTTTAATTTTACATTTTTAATTTTTAATTTTTAATGGGTAAGGGTACTTCCGACAACGCCGATTTACTTATGAACCTTTGCCACTCATTGCTTCAGCCGTGTTCACTTTCTCACTCAGACGCTCATGAGGAGAGCGTAACCTCATCGTCTCCACTTCCCAAATGTAGCCATGAATTACTACATCCTCAGGAATCAAGGGAGAATGTCGCAGCAACTCTACTTGTTTCACGCAAGTTTCATCTACGTCAACAAATGTTTTAATCCATTTAGAAAAAACACCTTTAGATAGCTTTAATTCAGGTAGGGCAGGATCAATGGATGTCTGGTCTAAATTAATTCCTTTTTTTTCTAAGAAATGACTGATAAACTCTCCAGAAGCAGTCATCATGCCGCATTCAGTATGGTTGATGACGATAATTTCTTTAGTTCCAAAAAACTGCGTTGTTAACATGGCAGACCGAATCGCGTCATCTGTCACTACCCCTCCTGCATTACGGAAAATATGAGCATCTCCTTCTCCAATTCCCAAGGCTTTCTCCACTGGTAAACGCTCATCCATGCAAGCTAATACCCACAGGCGTTTGTTATTGGGAATTCCCAACTGACGCCGTAGTGCCCAGTTTTTCCTGTCTGATAAATCTTGGTCAACTTTTTGGTGCAACATTGCTTGAAATTTTATTGATAGGAGTGTAACCCAGACCGTGTATTGCGGCGACAACCCCAGTGTCAGACACCAAAGATGCCTCTCCTGTTCATTGTAGTAGGCGTGGCGGCATTTTCCTGACCCACGCCTACTACAATGAACATTTTTAATTATGAATTAGGTTTTTGGGAGCAAGCACCAGTAACTTGTTTTTCTCATGAGGGTAAAGACTCTTAAGTTTAAAAGTGGGGTCATGGTAAATATTCTTTAATTTGGACAGTTTCATCCAAAAAGTCCCCCTAAAGCTAAAAGCATTGCTAGCTAATGATTACAGCCTATTTGCAGTTAATGTGGCTTGTTTGCAGTTAATGTGGTTTGGTTGCAGTTAATGTGGAAATATGACCAAACTGATTGAATACGAAGATGCCAGTGATGAAGTGCGTGCAGTATATGACGACATCCGTGCCACGCGCTCCTCTGACTACATCAACAACTTTTGGAAAGCTATAGCCAATCATCCCCCCACCTTACGGCGAACGTGGGAGACACTGAAGGAAGTGATGACTAGTCCCGGTGAACTCGATCCACTAATGCGCGAATTAATTTACATCGCCGTGAGCGTGACGAATGGTTGTGAGTACTGCATTGCCTCACACACGGCGGCGGCGCGTGGCAAAAATATGAACGATGACATGTTTGGTGAACTGATGGCAATTATTGCTACTGCAAACATGACAAATCGTCTCGCCAACGGCTATCAGATTCCAGTGGACGAGCGATTCAAAAATTAACTGTCTATCTGCTTTTCGCTTAACTTCTCTAATAAAAATTGCTTGAGGTTAGGCTGGTCTAAATTAACATCAATTTCTTTAGCTCTCCCAACAATTTGCTCATAGCTCAAACCTTCAGCAATAGCAGCGGCAATTAAGGCTATGCCACTTGCCCTCGCCCCTGCAGCACAGTGGATTAAAATTGGCTTGGGCAAGTTATCTATTTTCTCAATCGCCTCATTTATTCGTTCCGCATTGACTTCTGAAGAACTCAGTGGGATATTGATATAGTGTAAATTAGCCGCTTGTGCTTGCTGTTGTTCATCTGCAAGGAAACCCGTCTCTGAAGGAGAACGCAAATTTAATACTGACTTAAACCCTTCACTCGCCGCCTGTTTCAACTGTTCTAAAGTGACTTGTCCCGTCGCGCTCAAATCATCACTAACTTTTTTAATAGTGGGTGTGACAAATTTAGCGTATCTTTGTAAGTAGTAATCTTTTGGGTTAGCGATCGCCCGCACCGACTCCCGTTGACTAACCGCATCCCTCCATCTGTGTAGCCGAGTCAGTTCCTCAGGTAGTCGAAAGCCGCGATATTGTTCAATTGCAGACCAACGTTCAAACCAAGGATAAAAAGTCAAATCTACTAAACTGACTGATTCACCAAACCAGTAAGGACCTTCCCCAGATAGTTTCCCTAAGCCTTCATTTTCTATGAATAGCAGGTGATTATATAGTTCGGATGCTGCAACTTTTTGTTTTTCAGCGTTTGGTGAACGTAAAAGATTAGAATAGGCAGGAACAAACCGAGTATTAGTGAAGCAGCGCGAATGACGGCTTTCCGACGCCAGGTGCCTGCGACGGGAAACCCGTCTTCAGCACTTGCTCCTCCGTAGGCGACTGCACCAAGCCGAAGGGCAAAATCAATCCAAATTCGCGCTTGTGCTTTCTCAATCGGATTTTGTGGTAACAGAGGTACTTGGGGAAACACTTCATCAAGATACTCGTTAATAATAGCCGATTCCCAAACTCGCTCATTGCCATGTTTAATTGCTGGCACTTTGCCATATGGCGAAATCTCTGTAAAATCTGCTGGCTTATTTTGTAAATCAATCTCAACCAAATTAAAATCGATGCCCTTTTCTAAAAGCACCAAACGCGATCTATGGGCAAAAGGACAAACGACTGCACTGTAAACTGTGATTTCTGTCATATTTCATTTCCTCTAAAGAGCGCCTTATAAGTTAGTAATTCATTAGTTGCTTGTCATCGGCTTGAACTACCGTGACCAACCCCTTCGGGGTATGGACACGGATTCTTAAAGATCTTAGCTGGTTGATCTAAAAGCATCCCGGTCAATATCATCAAACAAATTCAATTGTGTATACTGAACTTCAGGCACTTGACTCTGAGATTTGGTACGAGACTTCATGTCAGTGGGAGTGCTTTTAACTAAGCATCTTTTCGGGGGAAGCTTCCCCCGAAAAATGCGCTTCAATAGCAACAATTGACGATGCTGAGTACTGGACTTAGCAGGGTTCCTAGGCTCCTCTCTCGGTACAGAGGATGCTTGCGGCGTTGCAGCCGCCTCCTTAAGCGTAACTTTCTGGCTGACCACCAGTAGAGAATCGGTTCCAAGCTTTTTCTTACCACGATGTGCGCAAACTACTGCGCCGTTGGTGTCTGCGTCGTCAGAGTGACCACATTCTTCACAGATAAACTTTTCTTTGTCCCGGTTACTAGGACTTATGTAGTGGCATTCTGGACACTCTTGAGACGAATATTTAGGGTCAACCTCAATCACGAGGTTGCCTAGCTTTAATGCTTGATGTTTGGTTTTTTGGCGTAGCGAATACCAACTAGCATCCGATATAGCTTTGTTTAATGCTGATTTTGCTGCTTGTCCGTTCTTCATGTAAACACCCGTTTCCGGGTCTACCTTGGGTTTACATCGGGACTTCATTCCCTTAATATTTAGATCCTCAAACACTGTAATATCAGCATTGGCAGCAATTTTTTTGGCTGTTTTCCACTGATGGTCTTGGCGCTGACGACGGATTTTTTGATGAGTTCTTCCTAATCGCTTAGCTGCCTTTTTTCGATTGTTAGACCCTTTCTCTGTGCGTGATACGCGGCGTTGTCTTATTTCTATTCTTCGCGATGATTTATTGAGAAACCTTGGGTTTTCAATCATCGTCCCATCACTAAGGGCAACCAGTTTTTTTATGCCTACGTCTGCACCCTGAATTGTCTTGCAACAAGATGCGGTTTTGACTGGTTTATCTGGTACAGTCTCATCACGTAACAGCACGCTTACGTACCATCCATCAATATCCCGACTGACTGTCGTCGTTCTTATCTCCCAACTGGTAGGTATTTCACGAGATTTGAAAAACCTCATTGTTCCCAATGTAGGAAACGTAATGTAATTGCTACTAATTTTGACCGTGCCAGGTTTAAATTCAAACCCAACACTCTTGTGTTGCTTAAAATTCGGGAACCCAGCACTACTGGTAAAAAACTTGTTGAAAGCAGAATCAATATGACGCAACGATTGTTGTAATACGTCGGCATTGACTGTTGAATACTCTGGATGAACTTTTTTGAACTCTGTCAGCCAACTTGAATGTAACTCAATAGCACTACGTCTAGGATTAAACGGTTTTATGTTCCCATCCTTGTCGGGTTTAGCCCTACGCAATTTAGGATTGTCCGTTTTCCACGGATAACCCAGTGATGCGGATTTGCTGACAGAACAGTGCAGTGGACTAGTACTCGCCTGCGTCTCTAAATCACAGTACAAGTATTCAGCACATATTTCCCGACGCAGGTAAAGATCGCAGTAGTCACCCTGAACAAATGTGTTGCTGTAAGTGGCAATTCTATCGCCCAAAGAACGGTTTTGAACATACCCGACCAAGTGCAGCCAATCCTCTAGCAACTCCACTTGTTTTTTGTTAGGCTGTAGCTTAAACTTGTAAGCTGTCTGCAATTTCCTCTCCTAGCTCATCCTGCTACACTAGGGCTAAACTACCATACCTTCTTAGCCCATGTCAAATAAAATATTGTCTGGCGGAACTGTTTATAACATTTCTATACATTTAGTCCTAGTCACAAAGTACCGACGCAAGGTTATTACTGGCGATGTCTTGCATCGGTTGCATGAAATCTTTGCGGAAACCTGTAAAAAGTGGGATTGTGTTTTGGTTGAGTTCAACGGGGAATCAGACCACTGTCATTTGTTGATTGATATTAATCCCAAGGTTCAAATTAGTGCTTTTGCAAACAATCTCAAAACCGTTAGTAGTCGCCTCATCCGTAAAGAGTTTCTTGACCATTGCAACCAGTTTTACAAAAAGCCTGTGTTCTGGAAAATTGGGTACTTCGTTTCTTCCACTGGTGGCGCTAATTTAGAAACTGTGAAACGGTACATTAAGCAACAAGATCAACCAGAGTCTGACAAACACTCAACTGTCCCCTAATCTTTTAAACCTGCGGTTTAATTTGATTAGGGGACGTTTCGTGTTTGTCCCAAAATGGAACGACGACCTCCTTTCAGGAAGGTCGCAGTACCCTTTTGGCAATTACTGATGGCAAAGATTTTTTTGGTAGCAGACAGGAGATAAATTGCTGATTGATGTTATCTGCGATCGCCTCATCATGAACAATGTACTGTAATTATACCAAATTATTGTATATTACTATTCAGTTTTTTTCACTCCTCTATTTTCTCTCCTTCGTAAGCAAGAGCCAAATCACCTGCTTGTGCGAATGCTTTAGCAAGTTCAATCAGCTTTTGTCGCTCTTGATCATCAAAAATCCCTGCGGGCGGAGGCATGAGTTTCTCTTCGATTTGGCGCACCGTTTCATGCCTTAAGCTGAGCGCCTGATTTGGATAACTTAAAATTAATAAAGGATTCTGCTTGCTAGGGTTGTCAGGTTTGTGGCAGAAAACGCAGGTTTGCTCCCGTAACTTCACCTCTAATGCACGATAAGCAGTATCAACTTTGGTAATGTATGGGTTCGACGGGGAGAATAAACGGGTATAGAGCGCCACAAATGGTTCCTGACCACGAGCATCAGTCCAAACCCACTTACCATCCCACACATGCTTGACCTTTGGACGCTGCTGGTCAACCACAGCTGAGCGCAGCCCGCCTTTGAGCTTCTCCTGCTCCAAAAACAGAAGTAATTCAGTAGTCTGCTGGTAGGAATCCCACTTTTTTGATGAGTGCCAGAACGGATAAGGATAAGCTCCAATATCAAACTGATTGCGGAACTGAGTGGGGAGGTGGATGACAATCAGGTTGTTTACCTGTTCAACCTTGGGTTCACCTTTGAACATAAAAGTAGCGAGGTAAATGCGACGCCAAACTAATGGGTCAAATGCAGTTGTGGTACTGTCTTTGATATTGTAGTTACCAGCCTCTTTTTGCGCACCCCATAAGAATGGTGCGTTCATAGTGTTGCGAAGGATTTTGAGGTGAGAGAGTTTTTCAGAGCATGAGTTGTAGGCATTTAAATTTTTAACATCAGTGACAACCGGGCAGGCAGCAATGATTTCTTTGCCCACGTTTTTAGCTAGTTCTATGTCCTTCGATGTTAAAAGTGCTGAGACTCCACTCTTCGCGCTAAATGTTTCTAATGTGCCGCAGATCAAGAGCGTGATTGTTAACACTATGCCTAGAAGCACAAACTGCAATTGATAGTAAAACGAACGTATATTAGGCATAATTGACCTTAATAATTCGTAATTCATAATTTGTAATTCGTAATTATTACCTCTGAACCAATGCAGGGGCTTGAATAATGAATAAATTTGTTTTTTTTCGCTCAATTTATTGAGTGAATTACACCAAAATTTATTAATTACGAATTACGAATTACGAATTACGAATTATTTTGCCACCTCAATCGTGATCTTTGAACCGTCAAACTTGGTCAACGTGAAGCCCTCAAATTTTTCGACGTACCCCAGCTTTTCGTCTCTAAGGATGCCAATGGCAACCTCTTCTCCCACAGCCAAGGCAGCTGCAACATCCGATCGCCAATGGATACCGCCAAGATCGCGACCAATAGCATAGTTAGCTGCCAACTTGTTCAACTCACCACCCACTGTCAGTGGGGGTCCGCTGTAGGGAATCACTTTTGTGGGGTCTTTGGGGTCAGGCACTACGGGATTGGGGATGACAAAGTTCTCGTCAAAAGCCGCTTTCAATATTGTGGCTTGCACACCGGCAATAGAGGCAGCACCACTAGTGTAGGATGAATGGAGCGGTGCCCCTTCCGGGTACGCTTGGGGTATTAGATAAGTGCCAAAGGTGCTAAAGATTTGAGCTAAAGCTTTAGAATTTAAGACCTGGTCATTGAGGGGATATTGAGTTTTATTAACAAGGTTGTTGTGGACTAGCCCACCGTATGCTTCCGGTCGCAGACGGCGGTATACATAATACTTCCGCCAGTAGGAAGCTCTGATTGCCCGCGAGGGAGCCAAGAGGAGTAGGGTTTGAAAATACCCTGTTGCAAATGTGCCGATCCCAGGCGTTAGGGTTCTTGAGTTGTTATAGGGATTAGTCGGACTCAAGGGTGCGTTAATACCACTTAGAATCAACAAGGCTCCAAAGAACAAAGCCCCACCGATATGTGCTACCTCACTTAGATCGCGAACAGTGGAGACGTAACGGCGTTGCGGGTCGTACTGAATGGATTTGCCAGAATCGCCGCCATTCTGGACGGTCAACCATTCCTCGAAAGTAGTTTGGAATTCGTTGCCTGGGAGAGCAGTACGAATCAGGGGCGAAATAACCTGGGTGTTTAAAGGACTCTCCCGCAACAGAAACTGTGAAATGTAGGGACCCTCCGTCACCCCAGGTGGAGTAAAGTATTGTGTTGTTCTGCCTGAGGGGTCACGTTTATCGACATAGATGACGCTGCCACGAAACAGGGTTTGGGGGGTGACTTGACGATTCTTTTTCGGTCCTCGGAATGCCGAAAGGTTATTGAGGTCTTCGACAGCTGCTAAGACTTTCGGATCGTCAGTGTTGTCATGGAACTTGTCAAAAGGTACATCCCGTAGTAAAGCATGCCAGTAAAGTTCAACTGCTTCAGCAGCCTGTTCCGCACTATCCAGAGTTGGTGGGACCGGATTTCCTATACTATCTGCGTTGGGTCCTTCCAAGCTGATTGCCAGTGGTCCTATAGGACTGATCAGCTTCCTGCCGCCACCCAAGATCACATTTTCAAAGTCATCCGGATTAAGCGATACCAGTGCTTTTGTTAAAGAATTGTAGGCATCCAGGTTGACTTCGCCTCGCTCCTCGTGCGGTAATCCCCTGCTGTCACTGGCGATTTTGTTGGGGTAGCGTTGCTCATCACCGTTAGTGGGATGCGGCGGAATGCCAAGATCCAGCTCTTGTTTCGCTGCTTGGACACGCACGTCATAGGCTTTCTGGACAAAAGCGCCATCGTCGAACAACCTGGCACTCCCAGCAACATCCTGTGCCTGGACAATCCCTCCTTTCCTCGTGGAGGAGAGGAGAGGAGACATCACCCCCGCAGCAACGCCAGTGGCAGTTAACAAACTAGCGCGACCAAGAAATGAGCGTCTACCTCGACTAAAAAATGGACGTTTGCTACTAGTACTATTTTGGCTTAGCGTCTTTTCGCTTTGCTGTTGTATATTCTGTTGGGAATTTTGATGAGAACTTGGTTCGGATGGCATGAGATTCACTCCAAAACTAATTCGTTAAACAGAGGGTTGTGCGATCGCAGGACAACTTCAACAAGGCGTATATAGCGATTCTCAAACCTAACCCCCAGCCCCTTCCCTACAAGGTTCGGGGAGTAAGCCTCTCAAAAGCAGGAGAGAGGAATGGAAGCGAGGTCACATACTTTACTCAAACGAGAATCGCTATAATTTATTGCTACTATTGAAGGCTTTTATTGCATGACAGTTGCGCTTCTACAGCTGAACGCCGCTGCATAAGCGCAAGTCAACTTCAAACCATGCAGATTTATGTACAGATTTCGACTTGCTTTAACATCGCTTTTTCCAAATGCTCGTACAGCTAAAGCCGCTATTTTGCTAAAGTCAGTACTCTCACATCTTGCACCACCGTCTTGTTCCGAAAATCAGAGCAACAGAAAGCTTGTGCCGATCGTAAGGTGGGCACTGCCCACCTTACCTTCCCTATCGAAGGTGCAAGATCTGAGTACTGTAACAACTCCAAAAATACTGTAACTTTATTGATTAACCGTATATTTTAGTTGTTAAAACTGAATATCTCATAAACAACTGTTAAAAGCAAGTATTTTTTACAAAATATTAATGTAAGATGACTAGAGAATTTGCGACTTCAACAGCAATAGACATCTCCAGAAATTAATTGTGCGTTGTCTACAACCCGTGTAGAGACGCGAAATTTCAGCCAGCGCTCTCATGAGTGTTTCCCGCGCCCCTGCGACTGCACCAACCCGAAGGGCTTTCCCGTTGGGCGTCGCGTCTCTACATTGTTTTTCCCCAGATGTCTAATAGACTTTACAGACCAGACATTTGACCAGACAATAGACTTTACAGACCAGACACTTGACCAGACAATAGACTTTACAGACCAGACACTTGACCAGACAATAGACTTTACAGACCAGACACTTGACCAGACAATAGACTTTACAGACCAGACACTTGACCAGACAATAGACTTTACAGACCAGACACTTGACCAGACAATAGACTTTACAGACCAGACATTTGACCAGACAATAGACTTTACAGACCAGACACTTGACCAGACAATAGACTTTACAGACCAGACACTTGACCAGACAATAGACTTTACAGACCAGACACTTGACCAGACAATAGACTTTACAGACCAGACACTTGACCAGACAATAGACTTTACAGACCAGACACTTGACCAGACAATAGACTTTACAGACCAGACACTTGACCAGACAATAGACTTTACAGACCAGACATTTGACTAGACAATATAAAACTTAAGCATTGACAGGAACACGGCAATATGGATTTAAGATCAAGCAATTTTCTCTAAGAGTATTCCAACTAAAAAAGTGCCCTGTTTTTCTTGTGGTGGCAGGCAGAGAAAGCCTGCCAATTGGGCGGGCAAGGATGCCATTAGTGTCAACTTAAGCTGTAACCCTTGAAAACATAGACTTCTCGTTACTAGGCAGAGCCTAGTAACGCGCTATCGTCCGGCTCTGCCTCCAGAGTAAGGAGGCAGAGAGAGCCTCTCAGAATGCATTCCCACGCTCTGCGTGGGAACGAGAAAAAGAGAAAGGTTGGTGTGAGTCAAGGGTTTGACCTTAAGTTGACACCAATGCAAGGATGCCCACCCCACAAGATTGGATCGTTGATTATTGGAATACTCCAAGTGATTGAGGTCAAGGAAGTTAGCCGCTAAAAGATACGTGCTTCTAGTTCAGACTCGGATTAATTGTAACTTTTATGAATAGTCCCACTCGCTTACAGATGCTTCTAGCTGTTTCACCTGTTGGCATCGTATTACCTGCGATCGCTCAAGTTAACCTCTCCAACTGGTGGCTAGCTGGGGGTGCAGTGCGAAACACTGTTTGGCGTTCAATCTTTGGCGAGGAGTGTGGGTTAGTCATTAACGACTTTGATATTGCATTTTTTGACGCAGAAGGAAACCGTTCCCAAGAACTAGCAGCGAAGGCAACCCTCACAGCACAATTTCCCAACTACAAGTTTGATGTCAAAAATCAAGCCAGTTTTGCTCGTTGGCGTTCTGGTGGTCGAACTTACACTAGTACTGAGGATGGTATCACAAATTGGCTACACACTACCGCCGCTATTGGTGTCCGTTTAGACCCTCAAGGGCAATGGCAATTTTTCACACCATACGGTTTAGATGACCTGTTTAATGGCATTATCCGACCTACCCCAGCACATACTAATAACCCGGATGCAGAACGCAAAGCTGCTGAGTTTTTGCAAAAATGCCCTTGTTTGCAGCTAGCCTGAATCAATGCTTGCCATAAGCTGTGTACCTACTAACGACTAACAACTAAAGACTAACAGCCTTAACAGATAGTTGTGTTTATGTACGCCGACTTACTTAAATACATTCGCTAGGTGCAAGATGTGAGTCACTAACACTTACCAACTTAGGGAGTTGGGAAACGGGGATATCCAAAAAGTATGCCAGCACCTCTCGCCGCCATGTGTCGTAAATTGCTGGTAATCCCTGAATTAGAGCACCTGTGGCGCGGTGGATAATTTCCCAATACTCGTGAAGGTAAGCATTGCGTCGCCGCTGTCCTTCTTCGTCTAGTTCAAGGAGTTGTGCTGCTATTTCCTCTTTTTGAGTGGGAGATGCTTGCTCATACTTGCGTTGCCACCAAGCTAAGACCCCCAAACGGTGGTATGCTTCATCAGGGATAATTTTCTCAACACCAAATTTTCCTGTTTCTGGGTCGTTGATTTTTGTTGTGCGGCTATTCAAAATCAACTGAGCAACAATATGCAGCTCGTAGTGCAACTCAAACGCCATGAACCCTAACCAGTTACGATGAGGTAAGTCTTCCATGAAATCCCAGTGCTTTTGCACATTCTGCTGTATCTGGGCAATGGGATCGTGTCCTGTTAATTCCCATATTCGTTGACGGGTATGTTGAGCGTGCGCTCCATCATCGCCAATTTGGCGGCTCAAAAATAGTTGCAGTTCTGGTTCGGGAATTTGGTCTATAATTATACCACAAACTTGCACTATATACAAGTCGTGAGCTGCACCACCTATGCGAAAGCGGCAAAAATTTTCTAATTCTTCTTGCTTGATAGGTGGTCGGGGTGTGTGCAAGCGAGTTGTGGGAAACTGAGGAGCATACTGGGCTATGAGTTTGTCGATAATTTCAATTTCCAACTCAGGTGTCCAAGCAGGACGAGTCAAGGTTGCAGTCATCATCGGTCTTCCTAATCATAGTCTAAAATGCTGCTTTTCTTGGGTGTTATAGCAGTTTTCATGAAAGTATTTTCCTTGAAAATTTACCCGTTCCCCACTCCACAGCGCCTTTACCACCTTAATCCACTCTTGGGAATAGCAGTAGCGTTCGTCGTGCGGTAGGAAAGGTATGCCGGACTTTTGTAGTTCCGGCATAAACCATGCACTTACGAGGTTAACTGCAAAACGCCCGCCGCTGATGGCATCGATACCCAATGCCATCTTGGCTAAGACGACTGGATGAAACAGCAAAGGTTTTACAGCAGCGATGATTTCAATTGAGTTAGTTGCTTCAGCAAGGGCGGCGGCTGCTGTCCAAGTCTCTAGCTGTTCAAATTCTTGATTTCGTGGATTAATAATGTGTTCAGCGATGAGAGTAGTTGTAAACCCGCAATATAGCTCTTAAGTAGCTAGCGTCACGAGGTTCAAGTGGATGGTTCATCGCGCCACAATTGCCGTAAACGGGAATCCAAATCCCGTAATTTGGTTGAGACATAACTTCTAGGTTGGCTTGAAAGCGCTACTATTCCAAGTGGCTGCATTGCTGAATACTTCTAAGGGGATGAGTTGGGGTAGCAAAGCATCGCTGGCTGGGCTGTTAAAAGCTTTGGCAACACCGCCTAAAAACAGACAGGTATAGATGAGGAAAATAGAGCCGTGGGTGTAAGATAGTACTGCTAAACCAAACGAACACAAAGCAAGCATCATGTCTGTTAGAATGACGGTACGCTGGCGGTTCCATCTATCAGCGACATGACCCGCAGGTAATGTCAATAAAAATACGGGAATAACCTGTACTAAACCCACTCCACCTAAGATCAGGGCTGAACTTGTGCGTTCGTAGAGTTCCCATCCAATAGCGACACTTTGCATCTGGGAACCCAACATTAACAGATTACGGGCAATGGCAAATAAACGATAATTACGGTAGCGCCAAGCAGCATAGGGATCGTGGAGTTGATGAGACATGTTGGGTTGTTGATTGTTGATTGTTGATTGTTGATTGTTGATTGTTGTTTGCAATTAACAATTAACAATTTACATTTATAATTTTAGTAGCCTACATTTTTATTGACGATATTACGTAGGGGTTTACCGTTAAGATAGCGTGTTAAATTGTCGATAAATAATGCTACTATGCGATCGGAAAGTTGTGGTGTCAGTGCTGAACAGTGAGGGGTTATAAACACGTTAGGTAAAGACCAAAAAGGACTTTCCGGCGGTAGTGGTTCAAGAGCAAAAGTATCTAATCCTGCACCAGCAATCCACTCCTCACGTAAAGCCGTTAGTAAGGCATTTTCATCAACGATCGCACCGCGAGCAATATTAATCAGGTAAGCACTTTTGCTCATTAACCGCAATGCCTCTGTATCCATTAAACCTCTCGTTTCGGATGTTAGAGGTAAGGCAATGACTACATAGTCTGCCTCTGGGAGGAGCGATCGCCATTCATCCGCACCCACTATTAAGTCAAAATTTGGTAATGGTTCTGGGTGGCGGCGACTGCCAAAAACATTCATGCCAAAGGCTTTGGCACGAATGGCAATTTCTTGACCAATATTTCCTGTGCCAATAATTAGTAAATTTTTATTGTATAACTCTTGTAGCTCTAACCACTTGAGCCAATGGTGGTCAGCTTGTAAAGAGTGCAATTTCTGGACATTTTTAGCGTGATAAAGCAGGAAATTTATTACAAATTCCGCTATGGGAATGGCATGAACTCCCGACCCGTTAGTAAGAAGTATATCGTGTTCTAAAAAAATGGGTGTAAGGATGTGATTCACGCCAGAACTTGGTGTATGCTGCCAACGAATTTTAGGGGAAGCTGCTAGTACTTTATGGAGGGTTGTGTTTTTTAATTTGAACCCGTTGAAATATACTTCAGCGTCACTAGCATCACCATCAAAATTACCCTCACTATCTACACGTACAAATGTAGTATCTGGGGGTAAAAGCGGCTCGACTTTAGCGGCAAGTTCTACAGGTAAAATTAGTTTCATAAAGGGCTAATACTAATTCTCTAAAATCTGGCAACAGACTCAGACCCGAAAACTCAGACTAAACCTGAGTTTCTTAATTACGAATTACGAATTACGAATTACGAATTCGTATAACTCCATCACTGTTGTTTTTGAGCCACAATCCAATCTGTTAATTGAAAATCAGATTTAGCTAATTTTTGCTCCACTAAAAACTGCTTAGTTCCTTGCAACAGTTGTAATCCTTTTGCAGAAATTGGTTCTTCTGGAAACTGTTTTATAGGGAAAGACGCTTTCACTACATTAACAGGATATCCCGACACTTCGGCGTGAAACTTGTAATACGCCTCAGGCTTTGCTTTGATATCTTTAACAGCGGCTTGTTTAAGCTGATTCCACTTTTGCGGTAAGTCGGGATGTTTTGCGAGGAAAGTTTCTGTAACGACAGTTACACTTGTTCCTGGTAAGTCTGGATGTTTGATAGCTTCGTCAAGGACAGGAAAACCTCTAGACTGTAATATTGGACCCGTACCCGTCGATGCTGCAATAGCAGCGACATTACCCCGTTCTAATGCTGCTTGGGCTTCATTAGGCAGTAGGTGAACTACGGTAACTTTATCTGCAATACCCGACTTTTGCAATAATCCGATCGCGTAGCGGTGCATGTACGATCCTTTATCTCAACCCACTCGCCTAGGAATAAATTACGCACGGCTAATAGCTGAAGTCGGCTTAAGCCGACTGCAATTTTCCCCAATGAGCGTCCGTTTCAACGGACTTGAGCTTTGAGACTTGAACTTGAGTTCAAGGCAAAGAGTGTAGAATGAAATAGCCCTGATTTCTAAGAGCTGTTAATTGTTAATCGTTAATGGCTTTGAACAATTAACAATTAGCCATTAGCCATTAGCAATTTATTTCAAATGTTTGAGTAGTTGGTATGTTGAATCTTCTTGGGCTGCGCTAGCTTGTTTGTGTCCCCAACCGATGTTTTTGCGGTAGCTTCCTAAGAGTCCGGTTTGATTGAGAGACTTTTCGTCTACCTCTGCTAGCGGTTGGACTTGGGGTGCTACGTATAGAGCATCTACTGGGCAGTACAATTCGCACATGAAGCAGGTTTGACAGTCGCTTTGTCTGGCTATGGTGGGTGGTGCGTCTGGTACTTTGTCGAAGACGTTTGTTGGGCAAAGTACCAGACGCAAATGTTACATTTTATGCAACGAGATTCGCTGACTAGTTCTATCATGTTAATTGTTGATTGTTGATTGTTGATTGTTGATTGTTGATTGTTGATTGTTAATTGTTACTATTAGCTATTGAGAGTTCCCTGGTTTCTAATTCTGCGGCTTTGACCCAGACGCGATCTAAGCCACCGCTAATTAGGTAATGTTTTTGGTTATCATCTTGTTGGGGATAGTCTAGGTGTCTGTGCATTCCGCGAGTTTCTTTGCGTTCTTTGGCGCTGCTGTACATCCATCTGGCTGTGGCTACCATTGCGGCTGCTTCTCGTACACGGATAATATGACGATCGTCTGCTTTATGAGTACGAATTTCTTGCCAGAGGTAATTTAGTCTTTGTAATGATTCGGTTAATCCTGTTTCGCTGCGGAAATAATTGCGATCGTAGGGGAAAACTTCTGCTTGGGTGGCGTGGATGATTTCTTCGGCTTTGAGTTGGTGTTGACTACCGGAGGTAAATCCTGCTTCGCCTACAGCTTCGACTCGTCGTTGGTTTGCTTGTGTGCCTAAATCACGGGCATATTCAGCAGCAGATTGTCCTGCCCAGTAACCTGAAGATATCGCCCAAGCGGCATTGTGACTGCCTCCGCCTGTGAATCCGCCGCAGATTAATTGTCTCGTTGCGGCATCGCCGGCAGCGTATAACCCTGGTACTGTAGTAGCGCAAGTATCATCGACGATGCGGATGCCACCTGTACCGCGTACGGTTCCCTCTAAGCGGAGGGTGACGGGGAAACGTTGGGTAAAGGGGTTTATGCCAGCACGATCAAAGGGTAAGAAGAAGTTGGGCTGCGCTTTGCGCATATGTACCTGCATTTCTTCTGTAGCTTGGTCTAAAATGGCGTAAACAGGTTGTGTTAACAAAGTCTCCAAAATGACTGAACGCCCCTTTTGAGAACCAGCACCCGGAATTGGTGTGCCATCTTCATAGGTGAAGGTTGCCCAGTTGTAAAACAGGGTTTTAGTTACAGAAGAAAAGGCAGGACAAATGCCGTAGGCGTTGGAAAATTCCATCCCCGACATCTCGGCACCCGCCTCTGCAGCTATGAGGTAACCATCCCCCGTGAGTACATTGCAACCAAGCGCTTTACTTAAAAAAGCACAGCCCCCTGTTGCAATGACTGTTGCACCAGCACGTACAAGCCATTTCTTACCAGTTTGGCGGTTAACTCCTGTCGCACCTGCAACTCTTTGCTCGCTATCTACTAAAAGTTGCAAAGCTGGACTGTTATCTAATATTTTTACCCCCGCCCGTTTGACTTGCTTGCGCATTAAGTGCATATATTCTGGACCTTGCAGACTGCGCCTGTAAGGATTACCCTCGTCGTCTGTCGGGAAGGGATAACCCCACTGGGCTAATAAATTAACATTGGCATAGGTTTGATCTAGAACTCTTTGCATCCAGTTGCGGTTGGCTAAAAATCCTCCTAAAGCTTCCCGAGAAGCCATTGCAGTTTCCCGCGCTTGGGGATCGGGTGGTATGTACCACACACCGTTACCCGATGCCGCCGCACAGCCACTCGTTCCACAGTATCCTTTATCGACAAGAACGACATTTAGACCAGCACAAGCAGCACTCCAAGCTGCCCACGTACCCGCAGGTCCACCCCCTATAACCAGCACATCACACAGTAAGTTCGGTTCAAATTCTGTGGTAGATATTTCCCCTGACGACAATAGATTCTTATCCATAAAAAGCTCCGCTTCAATAGTTCAATGCTAAAAACTAAGCCTGAATGCCCACTATCAAAAAATTTACTAATTCTTCGGCAAATGCATCATCTAATGTCGCGTGCTTTAACAATAAGCGATACCAGATAGGACCATAAATCGCATCAATCACCAATTCCAGATTCAAGTCAGGGCGTAGTTCACCTCGCGCTATACCTCGCTCTAAAATTGTACGGGTTGCGGCTCTGCGACATTCAATAAACTGCTCGCGAAACAATGAGGCGAAAGTTACATCTTTTTGTGCTTCGGCAATCAGTCCTGTGACAGCTTCTCTTGTCGTTTTTGTTGTCAGGATTGCAAATAGTTGCTGCAGAATTTCGCACAGGTCTTGTTTAACCGCACCTGTATCTGGTGTGGGAATATTCTGCGTGGCTTTTGGACTCATTGCTTCCATAATTACTGCTGCTTTAGAAGACCACCAACGATAGATAGTTTGTTTGCCTACTCCTGCACGATTGGCGATCGCCTCAATACAAATATCTCCGTAGCCTTTTTCCTGTAGTAACTCAACTGCTGCTATGAGAATTGCCTGATGGGAACGCTGATTTCGTCTGCGCGTGACAGGCACTTTTAGGGGAGATTGTATTTGAGAAACGTTGTTTTCTAATTGTTGTGTTAATTGCGGTGACATAGACACAAACTCCAATTTAGGTGCGGTTAGATGTTTTCTAGCTTAGACGATACGAGCTGTCTTGCGAAGGTTCTGCAAGACGATACGGTTCGTTCTAGTTAAGTCATCAAGGTTATTAAAACCAGCGCGAAATACCATACATACCTAAGCGCTCTGATAATTAGGATTCCATTGCAACCAGTAATTTTCCAAGGCTCTGGCAATCACATCTGCTAATTTACCAAACAAGGCATACAGCAAGATGCTTAGCACCACCACATCTGTTTGCATAAATTCTCTTGCATTCATTGCCATGTAACCGATACCAGAGTCGGCGGCGATCGTCTCTGCAACAATGAGTGTCAGCCACATAATCCCTAAAGCATAGCGAACACCCACTAGAATTGAGGACATTGCACCAGGAAGAATAATGTTCCAGAACAAACCCCAAGTATTTAAACCGTAAACTCTTCCCATCTCAATTAATCCAGGATCAACACCGCGAATACCGTGAAAAGTATTCAAATAGACGGGAAACATCACACCAAATGCGACAAGAAATAACCTAGCTTCGTCTCCAATTCCAAACCATAAAATCACCAAGGGAATCAAAGCCAAATGAGGAATGTTGCGGATCATCTGGAGCGAACTATCCAAAAACCTTTCCGCAAGAGGAGAAATACCATTGAGTAAGCCCAAGGCAAACCCAATACCCCCCCCAACCAAGAAACCCGTGATTGCCCGGTACGCACTAATCTCGATATTCCTCCATAATTCTCCAGTCTTCGCTAAACGGATTCCAGCATCTAACACACCTAAAGGCGCAGGCAAAATTCTGGTAGGAATCACGCCTATAGAAGCGAACAACTGCCAAAAGACAATTATCAGCACGGGTACCGCCCAAGGAATTAAGTTTTGAACCTGGCGATTTTTCCAATTGAACTTAAATTTATTTTTTCTCATCAGATACCTCTAAGAAGCAGATTTGTTGTGGTTGGAGTAGATCGGATTTGGCAACAAGTTCACTTAACTCAGATCTTGCATCTACCCGACAAATCGCCCTGAACTAAAGTACTGGCTCATAGCTCAAGTCAGTTAAAACTGACTGTTAAGCTGGATTGTTTAAGGGTTTTAACCTGTTTTAACAGGTTTTAGCTTTCAGCTCGAACTTTAGTTCAGGGCTTGGTGCAAGATATGAATTAAGTAGTCGGACAGAATTAATTACACAATGTCCGCCGCGAACTCGTGCGAAGCGATCGCTTAAAGGAATTGTAATCAACCCAGCACCACAACCAAGGTCAAAATAATTCGTAATTGATAATGACGCTCGTGCCGAATTACGAATTATTCGGTCAAGAAGCCGTCCCTGACCATCAAGTTGAAATTTTTCTGTTAGCAACTCAAACAAAGCTGGTGGGTATTTAGGTCTGTAACGAGCATAATACCAAGCAGCACCTTCAAATAACGTCTTTGTCGTATGTAGAAATTGTAGTCATGTCAGCAACTCCTGTTGTATTTACCTCAAAACGGACGACTACCTGCAAGGCTGACCCGCTTCATTACTCTTCGCTGATTCGGATCAAATGCTTGACGGTAGTGCAGGGTGGCTTGATTGTCCCAGTAGACAATGTCACCTACAGACCATTTGTGTTGATAATAAAACTGAGGTTGATTTAGATGCTGTGTCAATTGCTCGATCAATTCTGCTCCTGCTTGCGGATCTATGCCGACAATTTCGACTTCAGTAGATAGACTCAAAGAGAGAATTTTTTTGCCGCTATCGGGGTGAGTGCGAACCAAAGGATGGGGGAAGACAGGACTGATCGGGGGAATACTTTGATCCAAACGATACCTAGCTTTTGGGGCGTCAGGATTTCGCAAAAACGGGTTGTACGTAATCAACTTTAACTCAGCAATCCGTCGCTTCGTTGACTCATCTAACGTCTCATATGCCAAATTAAGATTTAACCAATAGGTATCTCCACCTCGATCTGGGACTTCCAGAGCATAAAGCAGCGATCCACTCGAAGGATAGGGAGTCCACTGGTGATCGGAATGAAAGGGAATCTCTCCAGAGCCAGTGTAGCCGCCATCAACGTTGGAAATTGGAATGACGACCGGAGTAACTCCAGGTTTAGAAGCTAGCACCGGAATATCATCTGGTGGTACATAGAGTGAGCCAAAGTAAAATGCAAACTCTAATAGTTGCACATCAAAAAGCTTTTGCTCTTTGAAAATCAAGATATGGTAATCGCGCAGAGCTTGCTTCAGTTGCAAAATCACCTCAGGTGCAACAGGTTGGCTTGCATCCAGCCCAGTCACCACGGCTCCTAAAGGTGCATCAATGGGAGTGATTTTAAAATTCGTCAAAGTCAATGTAGGCATAATAATCTCCTTTCTTGATTTTTCGAGAGAATTGATTCGCTACTGTTTAGCAAGCACATCCTTGGGAGTAATTTCTCGTATTCTCGTTACCAGGCTGAGCCTGGGAACGCATCTCTTGAGGCTCCGCCTCCCCTATTGGGTAGGAAAATTCGGGTATTTTGAGAATGCTTTGGAGGCAGAGCCTCCGCAGTCGGCATTCCCAGGCTGAGCCTGGGAACGAGAGATGTCTAACGTTTAGCAAGCACATCCTTGGGAGTAATTTCGGCATACTGTTGAGGTGTTAAAAACCCGTCTCTCACATTGACCTTTTTAGGTAAAAGTCCTAAGCTGTACCATAGGTCTGCAACCTGTTGTTGCTTGTTAATGATTTTCTCTGTAATGGGTCGCAGCCCATAGTCGTACTTGTCATGCATTTTCAAGAGCGTAGGAACATCAAGCTGAGTTACAGGCGCAAGCAGTTGAGCCATTTCTTGAGGATGATCCTTAGACCAAATTTCTGCTTTTTGCAGTTCCTCTAGAAATACTTTAATCACGTCAGGGTGAGCTTGGTAAAACTGGCGTGAGGTTGAGTAAAAGTTGCTAGTATCCCGCAACTTTTCACCATCTGTGAGAACACGACCTATTTTCTGCTGTTCAGCCCTAGTTACGAATGGTTCCCAAATGAACCAAGCATCCACTTTTCCCTGACTGAACGCCACATTTGCATCTGGCGGTGGTAGGGAAACAGACTTGACATCGCTAAGTTTCAGCCCCGCTGATTCCAAAGCTTTTACCAAGAGGTAGTGACCAATAGAAGCTTTTTGGAATGCAACTTTTTTGCCCTTCAAGTCGGCAACACTTTTAATCGGAGAGTTTACCGGAACTAAAAGCGAGACTGATTTGCCACTGGGGGGCATAGTAATCAAGTATACCAAGGGTGTACCTGCTGCTTGTGAAAAGATCAGCGGTGACCGCCCTTCGGGAAGTCAAAAGTCACTCATTCAAAAGTGTACAAAAAAGGTACAAGCCCCTGGAAAATGAAAAATATGTATTTCGAGAGGAGTGCAACAAGAAATACTGTCCTTATTACAAGAAAAGATCAGCGGTGACTCCGCTGTGTATGCGATATCAAGTCCCCCGGCATTAAGTGCTTCTAACTCTTGCGGTCCAGCTGCAAACTCAGACCACTGTACCTTAAAACCTAGAGGTGCCAATCTTTTTTCCAAAGTACTTTGCTTTTCTAAAACTTCTAGAGCGATGAATTGTTTTGGACGAACAATACGTACCACTTGCTGAGCAGTGTTCTGAGGTAAAGCTACCTGCTGCTGAGTGATATTTGGTGGTGTTTGACAACTAAACAGAGTAATGGATAGCACCAAGCTGTAGCCAAAGAGGAATAATAGAGAACGACGTTTTTTTAGTCGGCGCTTCCAGAATTCAAACTTTTCTTTCAAACCTTGCATGAATTGGCTCACTTTTATCTGCGTCGAGGGTGCGGTTAAAATCCAAAATCGGTATTAGCATTCCTTATTCGTAATTGAGTTGAGGTGTCGTGTTCTAAATGTTTTTCTAGACCGAAGTTTTGGGCTGTAGCATCACCACTGGATGTAACCACATTCCAAGCAGCGCGACCCTTTGACAGGTGGTCTAGCGTGGCAAATGTCCGCGCTAAATCGTAGGGAGGATAGTAAGTTACAGAACGCGTTACACCCACTCCTATTTTCTGGGTAGCAACTGCCATTGTTGTGGCAACAAGGACAGGATCTAACGTGACTGCACCTTGAGAACCATACTTGACACTCGTTTCAAAACTGTTGCCATAGCGATCGCTCAGTGCCAAAATATCAGCAAAGAAAACTAAGTCAAATTTACCACGTTCTAGGGTACGAGCAACATTTTGATAATATTCAGGTTGCAGAAAGCCTGAGTGTGTTTTAGGATGTCTCCATATGGCATGGCTATGAACAAAATGCGAAGCATGCATAAAGCCAGCTAAGTGTATTTGTATTGACATTTTTTTAATTTATTTGTAAATTCAGACGTTCTTTACTTTTTATTAAAATTTGAGTCTTGAATAGAGAAAATAGGGTAGAATTACCCACCCTATCTGCAGGAGAGCAAAGGAACTTTTAAAATCTTTTGTTGGTTGTTGGTTGTTAGTTGTAGGTTGTTAGTTGTTAGTTGTTAGTTGGTTGTTGGTTGTTGTTAGTTGTTGGTTGTTGCTGGTCAAAAAGTACTACTAACCACTAACCACTAACCACTAACCACTAACTACTAACCACTAACTACTAACCACTAACTCCTAACCAAATATTTACGATGATTCCCAGAAATGTAGCAAAAGCACCATCAGGAGGATGAGGAGGTCCAAAAATTTCATCTTTTTTCACCAGAACATTGTGAAACGTGAATGTATTACTATCCGTTCGCCGTTGTCCAACATTCTCCCAATCCTGATTAGAAGTAACACCTTCTCGATCTGAGGGAATCACGAACAACAACGGCACTTCTACACCATCTTGCACAGCGGAAAACACCCGCAAATCAGCAATACCAACGCCTGTGCCAAAACTCTTAACACCATTCACACGGAAATTTTCGCCTTCTGGGCTAATTTGCAGTCGCGTATCTCGCGTATTGATAGCATTAGCCCAAAATAAGTTATTCCGAGATGTTTCCCAATAGTATCTATCCTTTTGCTCTGGTGTTCCCGACACATGACCCAAAGCAGTTAAATTTAGATGATTGCCATACAATTGCCCAATCGAACCATCAGCTTGAGAAAGTTCTTGGACAACTTTCAAGGCTTCTACCCAAGTTCCTCCGATGCCACCATATTCTTTTGGTACTACCAAAGGCAGCAGACCACTTTCCCGCAGTCGCTGAACTTCCAAATTTGGAGGTCCCGCTTTGATATCCCGTTCAACTGCAGTTTCGGCAAGTTCTTGAGCAATAGAAGATGCGATTGCAATCCAGTTCTGAGACTGTTTAGCTTCTAACAGTTGTACCATATTGTTAATTGTTAGTTGTTGATTGTTGATTGTTGATTGTTGATTGCCATTAACAATTAACAATCAACAATTAACCCTTTATCGAACCCACAGCTAATGGCATCTCCTCCCTAACTTCATCAGCGCTTTCCAGCTTGCCCATGACATGCCGCAAAATGCGTTCTACTGTCTGAACGAACACAGCATTTCCCCTGACTCTAGGACGCGGTAGGGAAATCGGAACATCCATTGCTATCCGACCGTTTTCAACCAGTACAACTCGGTCTGCCAGAACCACGGCTTCTTCTACATCATGAGTAATCAGCAGGGCAGTAAATTGCTGTTCGAGCCATAAACTCTCTATTAAGTGCTGCATCTCAATGCGAGTCAGAGCATCTAAAGCGCCGAGGGGTTCATCTAGAAGCAACAAAGCAGGTTTACTTGCCAATGCTCTTGCCAAAGCTACCCGCTGGCGTTGTCCACCAGAGAGTACAGCAGGCCATTCCTGAGCGCGATCTTCGAGTCCTACAGAGCGAAGAACTTGTAAAGCGCTTTGCCGTACAAATAATTTCGAGCCAAGCAAGCCTAGCTCTACATTTGCTAACACCCGCTGCCAAGGCAACAGACGCGCATCTTGGAACATCATCCGAACTGTTGGGTTGGTCCGACGAAGGGATTGTTTGCCATCCAACAACACATCGCCTGCACTTGGAGCGTCTAGTCCGGCAATGAGGCGTAGCATTGTACTCTTGCCACATCCACTGCGACCGACCATTGCCACGAATTCTCCTGGCTTGACCTCCAAATCTATGCCTTGCAAAACCGTTTTAGAGCCAAAGGACTTTCTCAACCCTTCTAGTTTTAAATGCATCCCACGGTGTTCAGATACCATGCAAAAAAAAACCTCCAATATTAGATCTGGCACGAGTAAGGCTGGGGTGGAACACTAAAAACAGAAGGCAGGCTGTGAAGTTTAAAACCTCTGCTTTTCATCCCCGCAATTTTTTTAAGTGTTTGTACTTAAAAGCTTTACCGAGCAAACGTTTTAGCAGGGGTGTTACCCCCTTTGGTTGTATGCTTGTTTTAGTCTTTAGGAACTAAACTCCGGTAGATTGGTAGATTATTAGGATAATCTTTTTAGTAGTCTCACATAGTCTTATTGAAAAAGCAAGGGTAGTTTGTAAACAATTGCAACATTAAAATTGAGGGATAAACACCGGTCAGGGAAAGTTCAGAATAATTGTAGGTTGGGTTGAGCATTAGCCCATGTAAGCCCACTTAGTGGTTAGTCGAATTTTCTACTAACCACTAACCACTCTCGACTATTAACGCAGTGGGAAACCAAGGTTTTTGAGGGCTTCACTCAGGCGATCGCGCCCTGATAAAGACTCAGCAAAAGCAACCCGTTTGACTGAATGTTCCGTCCAGTCACCAGGAATGTTCATCTGTTGAGCAGCGTAAAAGGCTTTCATGACCTCATTAGACATCTCCGGAAATTAATTGTGCGTTGCTTACAACCCTTGTAGAGACGCGAAATTTCGCGTCTCTACATTCTTTTTCGGAGATGTCTATTGTAGTGAGCGATCGCCTGATCTTGTTCTGCTAGCTGATAAGTTTCCCGGTGCAGCACAGATGATTGCGGCAAACGAGGCTTAATAGCAGCAGCAATAGTTTGATCGGGATAGCCTACGCACAATCCAAATACAGCAAAGACATGGGGGGGCAAATTAAGTACTTCCGCTACTGCTTCCGGGTGGTTACGCATCGCACCGATATACACTGTTCCTAAGCCAAGAGATTCAGCGGCTACAGTTGCATTTTGAGCTGCCAATGCTGCATCTATTGTCGCCATGAGGAACATTTCCAAGTAGTCTAAACCCTCGTGAGGTAGTCCGCGACTTTCAGCAATGTGAGTCAGTCGAGCCAAATCTGCTAACCAAACCAGAAATAGAGGACATTGCCGAATGTGAGCCTGATTTCCAGCCAGTTGTGATAACTTTTCCTTGCGGTTTGCGTCTTCTACTGCTACCACACTCCACGTCTGGAGATTAGATGAAGTAGAGGCAGATTGAGCCGCCGCCACCAAGGTTTCTAAAGTTCCTGAAGGCAAAAGATCGGGTAAATAAGCCCGAATCGAGCGATGAGATAGCAAAGTATTTAGGCTATCATTCCAGGAAACATCTACATTGACAGCATCAACACCATAACGGCGACTAAGTAACTCAATAGGATTCGGCATAAATTGTTGGTTGGTGGTTAGTGGTTAGTTGTTAGTTGTTAGTTGTTAGTTGTTAGTTGTTGGTTGTTGGTTGTTGGTTGTAAAAAATACCACTAACCACTAACCATTAGCCACTAACTACTAACTACTAACTACTAACAACTTATTATATTTGTGGTGAAAAAGCAGCATATTCTTCTGGTTTCAGCATCGCATCTTTCACATCAATTGGTTTGGGTATCAATTTCAACTTATAATATGTATCAGCAACTTTCTGTTGTTTAGCAATCAGTTGAGCATCGACTGGTACAACTCCAAAGTTTTTTCTAGCAGTTGCCTTTTTCATTATTTCCAAATCAATTCCTAATACAGGAGCAAGAGTTTCTGCTACAGCTTGCCGATTTTTATCTGACCAATCCTCTAGTTTTTTAATTTCCGATAAAATCGCCTTAACTGTTTGTGGATTCTCGGTAGCAAACTTGCGGCTAGCCAAATAATATCCGCCTTGGGTGCTAACAGATTTACCATCAATTAGAACACGGGCATTTAAGGCTTTTTCAGCTGCTGCATAAAATGGATCCCAAATTGCCCAAGCATCTATGCTACCCTTGGCAAATGCGGCACGAGCATCGGCTGGTGGTAAAGAGTAGTCACTAACCGGAGCATTTCGGAGTCAATCGGATATAAACATCCTGTAACAAGGTTCTGATTGACTGCTACACCAGAAAGAGCGCAAGCTACGTTTTTAAGATCAATACCTTAATGAGATTCGCTAGTCTCAAGCGGTTAGAAGAGGAACATAACCAATTAGTGTGGTGTAACACCTACTTCAGTGCCAAGTCTTAGAAACATTTTCAAAGCAAACAAAACCCCGAAAGGGTGGGAGAAATCCGAAATGATTACTAACTCAGTTTTTGTTGTTGATAAAAATGGTACTCCATTACAGCCAACTAACCCAGGAAAAGCAAGGATATTGCAAGTACAGGGTAAGGCTAAAAAGATTAGACTATATCCCTTCACTATCATGCTCCTACATGAAGTAAATGCGCCTATCAGTAGTGATTTAGAATTACGTATCGACCCAGGGTCAAAGTTTACAGGATTTTCCATAGTTAGCCTGAAAAGTGAAACAGTTATTTGGGGTATGGAATTAGAACATCGTGGTCAGCTTATTAGAGAAAATCTGCAAAAACGTGCAGGCTTTCGCAAGGGTAGACGTTCAAGGAATTTGCGTTACCGTAAAAAACGGTTTAATCGGCATAAGCCAGATGGTTGGCTTGCTCCAAGTTTAATCCATAGGGTGTTAACAGTTGAAACCTGGATAAGACGCATTAAAAAATATGTACCTATTGTTTCAATTGCCATAGAGAGCGTAAAATTTGACTTACAAAAAATTGAGAACCCTGATATTTCAGGTTTTGATTATCAACAAGGTACACTCCAGGGATACACCATCAGAGAAGCTCTACTAGAACATTGGGGACGTGACTGCGTTTATTGTGGGAAAAAAGACCAGCCATTAGAGGTTGAGCATATTAAGCCAAAGTCGAAAGGCGGTAGTGACAGATTTTCAAATCTGACATTATCTTGTACCTCGTGTAATCAAGATAAAGGCAACAAATCAATCGACGAATACTTAGCTCACAACTTAATCTTACTTCAGAAAATAAAAAGTAAACAGAAAACATCATTGAGGGATGCTGCTGCGGTAAACTCAACCAGAAATGCTATCAAATTAAGTGCATCAAAATTTGAAGTGCCAGTAAGAACAGGTGATGGGGCTTCGACTAAAATGATTAGAATTAAGTCGGGACTACCAAAAGAACACTGGATCGATGCAGCATGCGTGGCAACAGATAAATTTGTGAAACTGAATATTTATCAGCCGATCAGGGTTAAGTCAATGGGTCATGGGAGTAGGCGTTCCCGGCGAGTGAATGGGGAGGGCTTCCCTGTAGTATCTGTAAAGCTCAATCAAGAAAATAAAAAGGTTGTAACACATATTGAGCCAAAGAAAGAATACAAACATTGCAGGGCAGGTGATTACGTCAAAGCTACGCTAGCCGCTGATAGCAAGTCTAAGAAGAAAAATGACTTAGGAGAGTATATCCTCAACGTAAGAGCGGGGACTTATCAATGTCGCATAAAAACACCAAATAAAACAGGTGCTGAAGTTGTAATCAATGGCAAAAGAGTATCCGTAAAACAAAACTGCATTTCTTTTATTCATCGCAGTGATGGCTACTCATACAATTTCACACAGATTAACCCTGCTTCACTCCAAGATCAAGCTATCTAGTAATACGACAGGGGTAAGTGTTTCACTGGCATTGCTTTTCAAACGAAGATGGCGACAATTGCAAGGCATCTTTTCGGGGGAATCTTCCCCCGAAAAATGCCGCGCTGTTCCACGCCTGCTTACCAGGGTTCTACAAGTCTAAAAATCCGACTAAAGACCGTCAATCTTTTCCGGGAAAAATGGCAAAGAGAAATGAATTAAGACGGACTCGTAGAGGTCAGAGAATTAACCGACTCGTTGCTTTCAAACAAAGAAATCATAGACAAAAACGGTTTGATAATCGTCGCCAAAAGAAGCTCCCACCAAGTGTAAAATCTAATCGAGAAATGGAGCTAAGGATTTTAAACGAAATGGCAAAAATCTTGCCGATTTCAGAAATCAGGGATGAGGCTTGTGGAGGTAACACGCTTAAAAACGGTAGGGGAATTTCACCTGTAACAGTTGGTCAAGAATGGTTTAGGGAACAAGCCTCATTAATTGCACCTGTCACTGAAATTGATTCTAACGACACAGGTAAGTATCGTGACAGATTGGGGTTAGTCAAGGAGAGGAAAGACAAGTCTAAGCAGACAAGAGAAACTCATGCAAATGATGCCATAGCGCTCTTCTGCGACCACCTTTATTGAGTACAAAGCATTTAACACTACGAATACACACGGTCACGAGTGGACAGGAGAATGCAAGGTAACACCTGCGCCGTTCATAGTACTAACTCGCCCTAAGCTGTTTCGTCGGAAATTGTACCAAGAGAATTATTGTAAGGGTGGCATTCTTAAGCGACAAGGCGGAACAATTACACCCTTCAAATTCCGTTCAGGCCGTTCCGCCGGAACGTCTCTAAACACATGAATTTTTCACGAATTACCTTAACCGAACGGTATTGTATCCACGCTCACGAATTATTTAGATTGCCATATAACCTAACAATCAAATTCACCTGGCGAATCGGTTAAAACTTGAAGGTGGTACGAAGCCAAGCAACTACACTACCAGGATTGCTGGCATTAGAGTCTGGTGCAGTTATCCATATTACACCAGGCGTAATCGCAATATTGTCGTTGACTTGATATTGGTAAAATCCCTCAATATGCAGGGAGGTATCTTTGTCTACTATACCAGCACCCGCTCCCAAATTGACACTCTGACTCAAACCAGTCAATTTCGGTTCCATACCAACAAAAGTACCTCCTAGGTTAGCTTTTTTAAACAGATCGGGGAATGCCAGACCCACCCCCCAATCCCAGACTTGGCCATCTCCGCGCCCCAGATAGCGGTGTGCTGAATAACCTGCCCACCCATTGAGTGCAAACTTTGGACTAAGTTTATATAATGCCTCTACGCCATAAAGATTTCCCACAGTTCCCGTTCCAGCCACGGTGCTGTTTGCTAGGTTACTCCCGATTACTGGACCGAAGTTTGTTCCAGTTTGACCGGTGGTGTTCGGTGGGCTGTAGGTATTGGCGTAAGTTAAAGCCAACCGAAAATCCTTCTTGGGGGTGAAGTATGATAACTGTCCTAAGGCTACATATCTGCCTGAAAATAATCCATTATTAGGCGTAGGGTTGTCACCATTAATCGCGGTGTACTCTAGCCCTAATTCAAACTGTTTACCCAGTGCCTGGAGTATGGCAATTCCGGCACCAGTATCTCCATAGTCATAGACCATATTCCGCCGTGCATATCGTGAAATCGCATTAGCAGCAGACCCTTCAAAATATGGGTTGATGGGACCAGTCAAGCCGATCTCAAAAGCTCCATCGGACTGGGCAAAAATGTTGACTTGGGTATTTTTAGTAGGTAGAAACTGATAGCGCAGTCCAGAGATATAAACCTGATTGTTTGAAAAAGCCGGACTGGCATTATCAGAAGTTCTCCCGTCAGTGGTTCCCAATATTCCACTTCTTGTTCCTCCTATAGGGGTAATACTCCCTGCTAACAGTGTCGCCCGTAGTTGATCTGTGCCGCTAAAACTGGTGTTTAACACTAAGCGAACTCGGTCTTGAAATGTAATCGTCTTAGGTGCGGGTGTCTTGGTAACGACATTATTACCTGCCAGAATTCCCCCAACAACAGTCTCGACTTCACCCCTAAATACAGTTGTGGTAGAGAAGCTATTCGCCTGCAATTGCGCAGTTCGCTTTTCTAAAGCATCTACTCGTCCCCGTAATTGGGCAACTTCTGGACCAAATTCTGTTGTCAGTCGGCGCAGAGTTTCTAAATCCTGTTTGGTGACCAGATTAGCCGTCTTTCCAGCAATTAGCTTAGTGATTTGGTCTAAGCAAGCATTTAAGCCAGCCGCAAACTCATAACGGGTAAGGGCACGGTTGCCCCGATAGGTCTTGTCTGGATAGCCCTCAATACAGTCATACCGTTCTACCAGCGATTGCAACGCCTGAAACGCCCAATCGCTTGACCTCACATCTGATAACTGGGAGACAGAATTTAACTGACTCATGGAGGAGTCGCTATCCTCTGTAACAGTATGGTCGATGATTGATTGTGAAGCAGGCGATCGCCGACCAGAGGGCGTGAGGATTTCTGTAACGGTCGTAACCGGTGTCGTTTCCGGATTGTCAGATTGAGATGTCGCAGCAGAGGGCGTGATGATTTCTGCAATGGTCGTAACCTGTGTTGTTTCCGGATGGTCAGATTTAGATGTCGCAGCTGGCGTTGGCAAAGCACCATTCGTGAGCGCGGGATGCTGCTCCGACCATATTTTGGTTCCAGATGTATTCGCCAAACTCCTTACGGGAACAACTATCAGGATCGCAAGCATTCCCATGCTCGAAATAATCAGCCTCATCCAGCTTAATTTCCACCAATATTTCGACATGACTCCTCACTCTCACAAAATGATTTTCTCTTTGTGAACAAAGCAACGCCTGCTTGTGCTAGAGCGCATCCATTGTTCTGATGCCTGCGGCATCATACTTCTCGATTAGCAGTTTTCTGACAACTTTCTCACAGCTACGCAGATCTGTTTAGAGACGCTTCACTGTCTCCAGCATCAGTTGTAGCGGTTAAACCAAATAGTTCAACTCATGACGAATCAGCGAATCCGAAGCGGCGATCGCAGGCTCTGAAAAAATGGAATTATTTTTATAAAGTCCTTTTACATTTTTCAGCAAGAGTAATCTCAGCAACGATTCACTGAAACGCCCTACTTGTGTTTTAAGTTTCTGCCATTAGCGTGAACAACAAATCATCAGAGCAAAAGTTATCTACGGTAAGTCAATAGATTTAAAGCTTTTTACTTCTGGGAATATCATTGCACAGAGCTTTAGAAAAAGCAAGACTTATACACCACAATATCCTGCTAGAAACCGGGCTTAATGAGCAGCATTGAGAATTGCCTGATGGGAACGCGGATGAGGCGCAAACTCCAGTTTAGCTGCGATTGGATGTTTTTTAGATTAGACGATACGCTCTGTCTTGCTGAGGATTTGCGAGACGAACCGACTCATTATAGTTAAATCATCAAGGTCGTCAGAACGAGCGATCGCGAAATACAAGGAAACAACGTTCAACTACCCCGGCTCAAGGAGCCAGGGATTGCTAGGAACAAACTTGGCAACGTAAGTGTTGAATAGACCAAAACCCGATCCTGGTACACACTTCCTTATACTTCTCCAGTAGGGACACACTGTAAGGTTATTTGTTTAACCGTTGGGCGAGCCAAGACATCTTGGGTTGGGAGGTCGAGGAGACTACTACTCTGTAAAAAGAGGATTATCTTATCTATGCGAGTTCCAGTTTTAGATCCCGAAGGAAAACCGCTTATGCCCACAACTTCAAGCCGCGCACGACGATGGCTTAGAGATGGCAAAGCTATAAAAAAATGGTCAAAGCTAGGAGTGTTTCACGTCCAATTAGTAGAGCCGCCAAGTAGTTATAACTTTCAAGAAATAGTAATTGGGCTTGACCCAGGCAAGATGTATTCAGGTGTTGCCGTCCAGTCGTCAAAATTCACCTTGCTGATGTTGCATATTGAGCTACCATTCAAAACTGTTAAGGACAGGATGACTCAAAGGCGGATGATGCGACGTAGTAGGAGAGGAAGACGAATCAATCGTAAAGTTCCTTACAACAAACGCGCTCATCGTCAAAAGCGATTTGACAATCGTCGTGCCAAAAAAGTACCACCTAGCATTCGCGCTAACAAGCAACTAGAAATACAAATTGTTAGTCAATTAATGAAACTCTATCCTGTTACTCACATTGTTGTAGAAAGTGTTCAAGCAAAGGGAGATAAAGGATTTAGTCCGGTAATGGTTGGTCAGAAGTGGCAACTTGAGGAATTCAAAAAAATTGCAATTGATTTAGGCTTTTCTGTATCAACTCAGGAAGGCTGGGAAACATCAAGGTTGCGTAAACACTTGGGATTACCCAAGGACAAAGAAGACAAATCTCGTCAAATTCCTGCGACTCACGCAGTAGATGGTATTGCTCTAGCTTGTACTCATTGGTTGCAGTACAGTATCACCAGTCTAAATAGCATGGGCTGGATAGGTGATGTTAGTGTGACGAATGCACAATTTATCATTATTAAACGTCCACCTATTAGTCGTCGTCAGCTTCATCTGATGGTTCCATCGAAAGGTGGAGTTAGAAAGGCAGCTTTTGCGGCGGCACGTTACGTTCGTCAGATGACGAACGTAAGCTGCCTTGGGAAGCTGACGAACATAACGTGCCGCCGCAAATATGGTGGCACAGTTACCCGTCACGGGTTTCGTAAAGGCGACTACGTGGAGGCAACCCAAGGCAAGAAAACTGTTAGAGGGTGGGTGAGTGGCGACACTGAAAAACAAGTTTCTGTAAGTGATACGTCCTGGAAACGTCTTGGACAATTTACCGCTAAAAAAGTCCGGTTAATTCAGCGAAGCACAGGATTAATTGTGCAGTCAGACCGAAAGTTGTCTTCTTTAGGGGCAGACGCTCGTTCCTCGTTCGCCCTTGGCGGCGAGGAATTGGGAGAAGATCGCTGCCAAGGGCGAACCCCTAAAGAAGACCCACTATTCCTCCCCGGTTTACTTCGTTGAAACCGGGGTATCTCGTGGAAAATAAGATGAAAGGTTTAATTATTGGTAGCTTATCCCTGTTACTTATCTCTACTTGCACCGATAACTGCTATATGTAATTTTTTATGCATTAACTCCATAAAATATATAAAGATACAGTATCATTAATCAATACGTAGTATTTTTAAGTTTCTCATGATAATATAACCTGGGGAAAAATTGAATAATTATGAAATACAAGCAACTCGGTGAGAGCGACCTCAAGGTTTCCGAAATTTGTCTTGGAACCATGACCGCCCTTCGGGAAGTCAAAAGTCAAAAGTCAAAAGTCAAAAGTACAAAAAAGGTACAAGCCCCTAAATTTATTTATGGAAAATGAAAAATATGTATTTCGAGAGGAGTGCAATCAAGTTATACTACGTCCTTATTACAAGCCCCTAAATTTATTTATGGGGTTCTTACTTTTGACTTTTGACTTTTGACTTTTGACTCTTGAGAAGCGACTTGACCTATGGAAACCAAAATAGTATTGAAGATGCCCAGCAGCAGCTAGACTATGCCATTGCTCAAGGAGTAAACTTTATTGATGCTGCTGAAATGTACCCAGTCCCACCTCGCGCCGAAACTCAAGGACGAACTGAAGCTTTTATTGGGGAATGGCTGAAGAAGCAACAGCGAGACAAAGTGATTGTCGCCACTAAAATTGCGGGTCCTGGTCGTCCTTTTAAATGGCTGCGAGGAGGAGCTACAAATATTGAACGTGATAATATTAAGCAAGCAGTAGATGATAGCCTGAAGCGATTGCAAACAGACTACATTGACTTGTATCAAATTCACTGGTCCGACCGTTATGTTCCCTTATTTGGTCAAACAGAGTATAACCCCACTTTTGAGCGTGAAACTATTCCCATCGCTGAACAGCTAACTGTTTTTGCTGACTTGATTGGTGCGGGTAAAATCCGCTATTTGGGTTTGAGTAATGAAACTCCTTGGGGAGTCTCTGAGTTTAGTCACCTTGCTAAAAAGCTAGGATTACCCAAAGTAGTTTCGATTCAAAATGCCTACAATTTGATTAACCGCGTGTTTGATTCGGCTTTGGCAGAAGCTTGCTATTATGAGAAGATCGGATTGCTGGCTTACAGTCCTTTAGGATTTGGTTTGTTGTCTGGTAAGTACATCCAAGACAAAAAACCAGCGTCAGCACGACTGACTATATTTGAGGGTTTTGGACAGCGCTATCTCAAGCCAAATGTGAAAGAAGCTGTAGCAGCTTATGTGGAAATTGCCCATCGATATAATCTCACACCTGCACAGCTAGCTTTGGCTTTTGTACAGAGTCGTTGGTTTGTCGCTAGCACAATTATTGGTGCTACAACAATAGAACAACTCAAAGAAAATATAGATAGTGTCAATGTAATTCTCAACAAAGATATTTTGGTAGAATTGGATGGAGTTCATGCTCGTTATCCGAATCCAGCACCTTAATAGTTTTGTTTTTTAATTTTTATATTTTTGACTGACGCCTAAATCAGATTACCGCCTGTTAAAGGCGGTTTTTTTTTAATAAATTAACAATTAATTTACCTTAATCATGGTGCGAGCCTTGTTATTAAAGTAACAAGGCTCGCACCATGATTGAACTTAGTGCCCTACTGCTGCTTCCTAACACACCCTACAAGATAGGTAATTTTCGCTCTTGTTCGAGAGTAAAAGGACATACGTAACTTGTTGCGTATGTCCTTTTCTATCTTGATAAATTAGGCTTTTTGCTCTAAATTTAAATTTTTCTAAAAATTGTCCTTGATTTTCTAGAGAAACTATGTAAATATAAAATATTGAATTTTAAATACGGTAATTTTACCGACTAATAGTACTTTCAGACTGTAGATGCTAGTCTACTGAAAAATTGCATAACAAAAGTGTGCGATCGCCCAAAGTGTTTCGGCAAATTGATTGATATTGCTTTACTGGAATAGCTATGCGATACTCTTAAAGTAATAAATTTGATACGGTATATAGATAGATTTAACGTAGATTAAAAGCGGAGAAATTTTGTAGCCTCTCTGAATAAAAATCATGCAGCTACTTTGGTTTATCCCCACACATGGAGAAGGGCGCTATCTAGGCACTGCTATAGGTGGGCGGGCAGTAAACTTTGATTACTGGCGGCAGATTGCCTGTGCAGTGGATCATCTAGGTTTTACAGGGGCATTACTACCGACAGGTCGGTCTTGTGAGGATGCGTGGGTTGTGGCATCGACGCTGGTCACGCATACTAAAAAAATGCGTTTTTTGGTGGCGATACGTCCAGGGTTGATGTCACCAGGTGTAGCAGCAAGGATGACAGCGACTTTTGACCGCATTTCCAACGGGCGTTTGCTGATTAATGTTGTCACAGGGGGCGATCCGGTAGAATTGGCGGGAGATGGTTTGTATCTGAGTCATGATGACCGCTACAGATTAACCGATGAATTTTTGACCGTGTGGCGGCAAATTACTGCTGGTGAAACTGTTAACTTCCAAGGCGACTATCTCAATATCAATGAAGGTAAATTACTATTTCCTTCCATACAGAAACCTCATCCGCCGTTATGGTTTGGCGGTTCCTCACCCATTGCCCAACGCATTGCTGCCAAGCATGTGGACGTATACTTGACGTGGGGTGAACCACCCGCGCAAGTGGCAGAGAAAATTGCCCATACGCGCCGCTTGGCAGAACTTGAAGGACGGACTTTGCAGTTTGGCATTCGCTTGCATGTAGTTGTTCGAGAAACCGAGAGTCAGGCTTGGGATGCGGCAAATGATTTGATTCGGTATGTGGATGAGGATGCGATCGCAACTGCCCAAAAAGCTTTTGCCCGCATGGACTCAGAAGGGCAACAGCGAATGAATCAATTGCACAACAGCAGTCGAGAAGCTTTGGAAATTAGCCCGAATTTGTGGGCAGGAGTTGGTTTGGTGCGGGGTGGTGCGGGAACTGCCCTAGTAGGTGACCCCAATACCGTTGCCGCAAGGATGCTAGAATACGCAGACTTAGGTATCGATACCTTCATTTTTTCTGGTTATCCTCATTTAGAAGAAGCTTATCGAGTCGCGGAACTGCTATTCCCTCGGTTACCCTTGGAGAATCTGCCAACGGTTGAAGAGCAACAGGTGTTAAGTCCATTTGGGGAAATCGTTGGTAATCAGGATTTCCCAAAACAGCAGTCCAAAGAAAAAACAACAGCCACTATAGATTAACAGATACATCATTACAAAGAGGTTTTAAGGATTGAAATTTCAAAGCTGGAAGCCCCGATCCCGCGTTAATCGTTTGACCAAACGACTAATTCCCCATTTTCAGCGCCTGCAGCAAGTAGCTTGCCTTGGGGATGCCAAGCTAGGGTAGAAAAACCAGATGATACACCTGTAAGAATTTGGCATACGAACTGAGTTTCCTGCCAAAGACAAATCCAGCCATCACCAGCAGCAGAAGCAAGGAGAAAGCTTTTGGGTGCAAAGGCTAGAGCACTGATTACATCAACATGATTAGTTAACACTCTTCCTTCCCAAGCCAAAGACTCATCAGCCTGCTTCTCCCACACCACGATACCGTCAACACTAGAAACTGCCAACAGTGGCGCACCAAGTTCAGTGGTAAGTTCTGACCATGCAAGTTGACGAATTTTGCCAGGAAAACCTCGCATCACCCAAGGTTCAGGGTTGTTCCACTCTACAACAGTGAGGGTTTGATCCAGATTACCAGCAGCAAGGAATTTGCCATCGGGCGACCAGGCGATCGCTAAACTCACAGAAGGTATCTCCAACATATATGGCTGATCATTCCAGTCAAGGCAATTCCATACCTTGACTCCCTGATAACCGCCAATAGCAAGATACTCCCCATCACAACGCCAATCAATACCAAATACCGACGAGGAATCGAAATTCAGTTTGACGACAATTTCACAAGTATCAGCGTCCCACACTTGGACATAACGCCCCAAGCCCAAAGCCAGCAGATTACTTGTCGGACTCCAAGCAAGCTTGTCAACCCAAGCCGGGGCATTTTCTAAAGTAGCGATTAATTCACATTCTCGCCAAATTTTCACCCGTCCATCCTGTCCGCCAACGGCTAAAAATTGCCCATCTTGGGAAAAAGCAACGCAGTCAACTGATTCACCTTTATCATTTGTCTGCAAGGTTGATAGACTACCATTTTGCCACACCGCAACTTCTCCAGCAGCGGAAGTTCCTGCTAGGGTTGTACCGTCTGGGGACCAAGCGATCGCCGTCACATAATCTGAAAGCGTCCCCGAATAGTGTTCTTCAAATTCCTTGGAGGTCATGGATAGTTAGTTGGTAGTTGGTAGTTGGTAGTTAATAGTTAATAGTTGATAGTTAATAGTTAATAGTTGATAGTTGATAAGTAGGTAGTTGATAGTAGAATAAGCAACAACTAACAATCAACAATCAACAACTAACAATCAACAACTACTAACTAACAACTACCAACCAACAACATCTTGCTTTATGCCATACAAGCAAGGAAATCTTGTCTGAGTTTGGCTTCATCTAAATTGCGACCGATGAAGACGAGTTGGTTTTTGCGGGTTTCGTCTGGTTTCCAAGGGCGTTCGGGTTTACCGTCAAATAACATGTGCACGCCTTGGAACACAAAGCGGTTTTCTTCGCCAGCAATATTCAAAATGCCTTTCATGCGGAAGATATCTGGTCCTTGAGTACGTAGTAACTCGGACATCCAAGTTTGTAATTTTGCCCCATCCAGTGTACCTTGTTCCACTAAAGCTACAGAGTACACGCTTTCATCATGTTGGTGAGCATCTTCGCCTAAGAACTCGGGGTCAATTTCCAAAGCGCGATTGAGGTTAAAGGCTTTCACCCCGATTACAGTATCTATTGATACTTCTGTATTTTCAGTTCGGTAGATTTTAGCCATAGCATTCATCGAACGTATCCGCTTTTCTAACTCATCAAGTTGTTCTGGCGTTACCAAATCGGTTTTATTTAGTAAAATTACATCAGCAAAAGCAATTTGCTCTTGCGCTTCATCTGCATCCCAGTGCTGCCAGATATGCTTGGCATCTACCACTGTCACCACCGCATCTAACTCTAACTTGTCGCGCATGTCTTCATCGACAAAGAACGTCTGAATCACTGGCGCGGGGTCAGCAAGTCCAGTAGTTTCAATGACTAAACGATCGAACTTATCACGGCGTTTCATCAAATTGCCGATAATGCGAATCAAGTCACCGCGAACTGTACAGCAGATGCAGCCGTTGTTCATTTCAAATATTTCTTCATCCGTATCGATAATTAATTGATTATCAATACCCACTTCCCCAAACTCGTTGACAATCACAGCCACTTTCAAACCGTGTTCGTGGGTGAGAATGCGATTCAGAAGTGTCGTTTTGCCTGCTCCTAAATAGCCAGTCAGAACAGTAACGGGAACTGAATCAAACGTCGCATCAGCTAACATAGCCTAAATGCCTCTTTTCTTACATTTCGATAATTATTATCAACTATGATAAAGCTTTTTATATTTTTGTGTTGACTTAGTACAAAATTGCATAAGTACGAGCGCGAATTGACAGAGTCAAACTTTTGACGGTAGGGTGGGTAAAAGGAACTTTCCTCAACCATTCAACATAATGATTGGTCGGCAAAAAACCTATAGGGTGGAACTTACAGAAAAAGAAAAAGAGCTGTTGCAGCAAGCGAGGAAAATTTTTCCAAATGAACATAGATGAGTTTTCCCAGTACATAAAAGCCTTAAATTTACGAGTTATCACACTGCTACAAAACGCCTCCTTGTTACCAACTATACAGCCAGATATGATGTCAGCCGTTTTAGCAGAACTGCAAAACGCTTTGGAAGAACTGAAGACAGCAGAGGAGGAAGTATACCAGCAAAAAGAAGAATTGGAAAATACGTTAGTATTATTAACAGGCGAACGCCAGCGCTACCAAGATTTATTTGAGTTTGCACCGGAGGCGTATTTACTGACTGATCCGAATGGGGTAATTCAGGAAGCTAACCGTGCCGCCGCTACGTTGCTCAACATATCACACAAGTTTTTGATTGGCAAACCGCTGATTATTTTCGTTACTCAATCAGATCATCGTGTTTTTTATCAATACCTGGAAAAGTTGCAGCAAATTAACCAGATTGTGGAATGGGAAATGCAATGGCAAACGCGTCAGAATGTAGTATTTGATGCCGCTATAACAGCATTAACCATCCGTAACAGCGACAATAAACCTATTGCCTTGCGTATATGTGTCCGCAATGTCACCTTAAAAAAGCAGGCAGAAGCAAAACTGCAGGCACAAGCATTTTACGATCCACTGACGGGTTTACCCAATCGCACTTTATTTATGGATCGCTTGCAACAAGCCATGAAGAAAGTCACCAGACAAAATGATCATCTGTTGGCTGTACTTTATCTAGATTTAGACCGCTTTAAAATGGTCAATGATAGCCTGGGACATGCTTTTGGAGACCAGTTGTTGATGATAATTGCTCACAGACTAGTGACTTGCCTACGCCCTACTGATACAGCTGCACGGTTAGGAGGAGACGAGTTCACGATTCTGCTAGAAGGAATTAACGGGATCGGCAACGCCATAGAGGTTGCTGAGTGCCTGCAAGCACAAGTGAGATTGCCGATATTTATAGGTAACCAACAAATATTCATCACAGCAAGTATTGGCATAGCCTTAAATTTGAATGGCAATTACCAAGCAGAAAATCTCATGCGTGATGCTGACATTGCCATGTATCGTGCCAAAAGTCTTGGCACACGCTACGAGATTTTTGATACTCAGATGCATATTCAAGCGGTAGAACGCTTGCAGTTAGAGAATGATTTACACCGAGCCGTTGAACGTCAAGAGTTTGAACTTTACTATCAACCGATAGTAGCACTCAAAAGCCTGAGAATTACTGGTTTCGAGGCTCTATTACGCTGGCAACATCCACACCGGGGATTGCTACAACCATCGGAATTTTTGGCAGTAGCGGCAGAAATGGGACTGATTATAGCCCTCGATCTGTGGGTGCTGCGCCAAGCATGCGATCAAATGCGTCAATGGCAACTGGCAAAACCGGATCATCCATCTTTGACGATCGCGGTCAATTTTTCCAGTCAACATTTTGTCCAGCCGCATACATTTGCACACATCTCTCAAGTCTTGCAAGAAACCCATTTACCTGCTCAAAGTCTAAATATAGAGATTACCGAAGATACATTCGTAGAAAATGGAGAATTTGTCACAAATTTACTTTGGCAACTCCAAACTTTGGGGATTAAATTACTCATTGATGACTTTGGGACTGGCTATTCATCTTTAAGTCGGCTGCGTAGCTTTCCGATTAATGTTTTAAAGATTGATCGCACCTTCATTTCTCAGACACGTACTAATGTCGAAAACGTAGATATTCTTAGAGCAATCATTATGCTGGCAGATAGTCTAGACATGGATGCGATCGCAGAAGGGGTGGAAACATCTGAACAACTGGCACAACTTAGAGAGTTGAACTGTGAATATGGACAAGGATACTTTTTTTCTGAGCCATTGGACAGTAAAGCGACAGAGAATCTTATTCTTTGTCTAATAAAAAATCCCGAACAGCTTCGACCACAGTCGCAGGGTACTCCTCATGCATTCCCAGCGAACCTGGGAGAATAACTGTTTGCACTCCTGGTAACGCCGCTAAAGCATCCATTTCAGCGCGGGATTTGGCTGGGGAGGATTCTCCAATGACTACCATCAGCGGTACAGACAAATTCTCAGCAAGCGCCAGAAAATCAGCTTGGTTGTTTATAGCGTCTAAGTTACCAGTAACAAAAGCCGCAGGAGCGAATCTTGCTCCTGGCTGTTGAGTGTTGCGCCACTTGTGGTGGATGAAGTTAGATGTGAGTTTAGCAGCATCAACGTAGACGTGGCGACGGTACATGAGACTGAGAAAAGATGGTGTGGTGTTTAGCTTATAGAGAACTTGACCAAGAATAGGCGATCGCACTAAATCTCTGACTATCTCAGCTATCTGTTGATTTGCCCCCATTGTTGGTAGAGGACCGCGCCAAGTTGGAGCTACTAACACAATCCGAGAAAATACGGTGGGAATTTCTTTTGCTAGTTGCAGAACATAAGCCGCACTATGACCAGCAGCAACGACGGCTACGTCCGTATTAAATACAGATGTGACGAAATTTTCTAGAAATTGGTGATATAGTGCTGGTCTGTATTTTACTGCCGGACGAGAAGATTGTCCAAATCCAGGCCAATCCACTGCAACAACTTGAAAGTAGGGAGACAGCAGCTTACCGATTTCGCCCATTTCTGAACGCATAGAAACGGTACTGAAAGCTGGGATTAGCAACAGCGGTGAACCTTTCCCCAAAGTTTCATAAACAACACGAATTTGCTGGTTCTCAAAGGACCAGATGTATTCTTGAACTACTCCACCAATACCCATATTGGGAGATGCAGATAATAAATCGGTTGACATTGCAAATTGGTGATTGTTAGTTGTTAGTTGTTAGTTGTTAGTTGTTAGTTGCTAATTGCTAATTGTTAATTGCTAATTGCTCTTTTACCATTAGCCATTAGCCATTAGCCATTAGCTATTAGCTATTAGCTATTAGCTGACATTCCAATGCCTTTTGTTGCATTTTTTTGAAAATATTGTAAAATCCATTAGCGCGGGAAGGTGTTAGGCTAACATTTAGACCAGTCTCTTGAATAAAATCTGGAGTTAGTTGCACAATTTCAGTAGGCGTTAGTCCATTTAACCCTTCAACCAAAAGCCCTACTAATCCTTTGGTTAATTGGGAATCAGAATCACCTTGAAATACCACATTACCGTCTTCTAAGGCAGCGGTGACATAAACTTGAGAAACGCAACCAGTAACTTTGTTCTCTGGTACTTTGTCAGACTCTGGAAACTCCTTGAGCCGCTGACCGTACCAAATTAGCTGTTCATAGCGGCGCTTAGGGTCAGAAGCACGTTGGAAGCGTTGGACAATTTTACTAAGAGCTGGTGGCAAGGAATCTATGGTAGAGGACATAAAAGAGCCAGAAAATAATCGCTATAACTTTGAGTTTAAATTATCTTTCGCGTCTTAGGGTGATCGCTCCTTGACCTGACAACAGGCAAATAAGCTTGCCATATGAACGATTTTATACACCGAAGCGCCAGAGAATTTACAAACTGGCTCTTTTATGCTATGGCATCGATTCAGCAATCAATAACCTAACCCCCCAACCCCCTTCCCTACAAGGGAAGGGGGAGTCAAATTCCCCTCCCCTCGTAGGGGATGGGTAAGGGGAGAGGTCTTTCTAGGATTACTGAATTGGTGTTCTAGCAAAGTTTCAAAAAAGCCGAATTGAACCAGAAATATGAGTAAAAGAAGGTAAAAATAAAAAGTACGATGCAAGTTTTTTACTTTTACCTTTTACTGTTACGTGAAGAATGAATTTAGGTTATTAGACTGGCATAGGAGCCAAACCGTTTAACGCACGTACAGCATTTATACACTGTGGACAATCACAGCCAAACAAGTGTATAGCCTGATCGCTTTCTTGGTCAGTGAATTTTAGCTCAGCAATCTTATTTGGTTGGGATTGCGCCACATTCACCTGTTGGTTAGGTGTACGGGCTGGAGTATTGCTAACGCGTATACATACCAACTGATGGGTTGCCGAGTGGGGGTGTTTTACACACGCAGTATGGGTTCCCACTTGATTTACTGTTGGAGTTGCGTGAGCTGGTTTGGTCATCATAACCATAGACATCACAGACCCAAACACTATGGGGGTAGAAAGTAAGGTCAGGAGAAATCTTTTGTTCATCTACTCAAAAATGTGTGTCACTACAGAGCTTACGGCATTTATGTTTTCACATTAGTTGGTTGATGACCAGCAAGTGCTGTACAATACTTTCTGAAATATTTCAAGAAGTACTTAAACTCATCATACAACCAAAAAGCGTGAAACACTTGGCTATAGTTATAACAAGTCTAAGTCATGGACTACTACTGCGCTCTTTGAGTTCCCATAATCCCTGGAACCTTATCTCCCCTGCTACCTCCATAGGCTCTAAAATTTGCTTGGTGATTTAAAAAGAATTTCTCCAATTATGGCAAATCAAATGATCCCAGTTGTTGTTAACGGTGCTGCGGGTAAAATGGGTCGCGAGGTGGTCAAAGCGGTAGCACAAGCACCAGATATGAACTTAGTGGGTGCAATTGACAGGAGTCCGGAACACCAAGGTAAGGATGCTGGGGAACTTGCTGGTTTAAGTGAACCACTGGAAATTCCGATTACTAATCAATTGGAACCAATGCTGGCGTTTGCATCTCAGGAAAAACAGCCCGGGGTGATGGTTGACTTTACTCATCCTGATTCAGTGTATGACAACATTCGGAGTGCGATCGCTTATGGTATCCGTCCTGTTGTTGGTACGACGGGTTTAAGTCCACAACAAATTCAAGAAAGTGCGGAATTTGCTGATAAAGCTAGTACGGGATGCCTGATTATTCCCAATTTCTCCATTGGTATGGTGCTGTTGCAACAAGCAGCAGTCGTAGCATCCCAATATTTTGACCACGTAGAAATTATTGAACTGCATCACAACCAAAAGGCTGATGCTCCCAGTGGGACAGCGATTCAAACCGCGCAGATGCTTTCCGAGATCGGTAAAACTTTTAACTGTGCTAGTGTGGAGGAAACAGAAAAGTTACCAGGAGCACGAGGTAGTTTAGCTAACGTTGGGATTAGGATTCATAGCGTTCGTTTACCAGGATTGATTGCCCATCAGGAAGTGATTTTTGGTGCAGCTGGTCAAATTTACACCCTCCGACATGATACGAGCGATCGCGCTTGCTATATGCCTGGAGTACTACTGGCAATTCGCAAAGTCCTCCAGTTAAAGTCGTTAGTATATGGATTAGAAAAAATTCTCTAAAAAACAATTGCCAAAACTGTTCGAGATTTTAGCTGAAATTAATCCAAAATCCCAAATCCAAAATCGGTCATGCTAGTTCCTCTCACTCGTGAGAAATTTGAACAAATCATTCCCCTCGTTGCCACTGCTTTGCAGTATAAGTACTATTGGGGGAAGTTTTCAGATTTTTTGCAGCGGCTGTTAATTTCGGTAGTCGCTACAGCAGTTGTTTTGCTTCTGAAAGTCGTTTTAGGCGGTGATTTAGGTCCAATAATATTTTTGCTAGGGCTACTTAGCGCGCTTTATTGGTTGTGGGGACCAGTGTTTTGGGCAAGTATGCGGAATGTAAAATGTCGCCGTTATAAATACAGCGGCTTTTTCCGTGGTCGAGTGCAGGATTTATGGATTACAGAAGAGTTAATTGGTAAACAGGAAACCGTCAATAACAAAGGCGAGTTGGTGATTGTCGAAAACAGGGAAAAATGGATTAACATAGAGGTCGGCGACGATACAGGATTTACGGCCCAGATGAAAGCGCCGCTGCGTGTTGCTTATAAACCTATTGCTCGCGGTCAAATAGCACAAATGGTGGTGATGTCGAATCGTCCCGATTTAAGCAGCATTGAAGAAATTACCGATATCTATATTCCCAGTCGCGAAGTGTGGGTGAGCGATTATCCTTACGTGCGCCGGGATTTCTTTACTGAGGTCAGTCGCCGCTTGCGTGATGACCAAGATGAACCACCGCGTCGCCGTCGTCGTAGTGCAGAGTTTTAAGGAATTTGTTAGTTGTTAGTTGTTGGTTGTTGGTTGTTGGTTGTTAGTTGTTGGTTGTTGGTTGTTAGTTGTTAGTTGTTGGTTGTTAGTGGTTGGTTGTTTTATTCACCACTCCCCCTACTCCCCCTACTCCCCCTCATCTAACAATTAACAACTAACAACTAACAACCAACCAACCAACATCTCCCCTACTTCCCCCTCTCCCCCTCTCCGTAAGCTTGCCAAGCTAAATCTACCAGCCCATCGACAATGGCTGCTGCTACGACAGCATTACCTTTACGGCTGTCAATTGTAATATTAGGCACTAAAGAGTCTCGCAAACGTTCTTTATCGGCATCCACATGCACAAATCCCGAAGGCGTGGCTACGATCAAAGCAGGTCTAATTTCCTCTGCATCAATTAAATCAACAAGTGCAGTCAGAGCGGTTTGCGCCTGACCGACTACAAATATACCTTCTGGGTAACGTTTAGCTAAAGTTTCAATTCCCCACGCGGCGCGAGTTTTTTCTTTTTGAGGTCGCGTCACTACCTCGGTGCTGCAATATACCGCATTGGCAAAGGTGTTTTGAATATCGTAGGCAATACCCACTTGTACCATCGGGACATCTACCACAATAGTAGTACGTGCTGCCAGTGCTGCGGCAGCAGCTTGCAAGGCACGTTCTGAAAAGCGAATCAAAGATTTATACTCAAAGTCAGCTGTGGCGTAAATCACCCGCCGGACAATCTCATACTCTGCAGGCGAAAAGACATAATCGCCGACTTCGAGATCAATCATTGCCAAACTTTGAGCATCAGTCACGTGCCATTCCATTGCTCTACCAGCTTTTAGCTTTTAGCTTATCAGGTAATTGGGGAATTGTTGATTGGGGAGAATTGTTATTAGCTATTAACAATTAACAATTAACAAACTTTACATTTCTGAAGAAGAACGGGTGAAAATAGGAGACAGATAGGCAACCAAAGCACCGATGAGAAAACCTGCAACATTGCGAAACAAAGGTAGCCAATCGCTTGTTCGTGTCACTACTGGACCAATACCGAAGGCAATAAACAAAATTCCCCACAAAGGAGAGAAAATTAAAGCCCATTGCCAAGCAACAACTTGTCCTTCCTCGCGGGGTTGAGCTGCAAGTCCACAAATCACGCCACCAATTACTGAGGTAATCAGAGTGAGAATCCACTGCTCCCGTGGAAGTCCGGGAACGACCCTGCAACCACCCTGACTCAAACAGTTTTTAACTGTTTCCATGGCTTTAAGAATGGCTTGGTCTTCGCCTTGTTCTCGCACAAAAAACAAATTCCCAAAGCGGGTTTGCAGTTCTATCCAGAATGTGCGTGGTAGCAGTTCATAAACCGCGTCCCCGACACTAAAGCTGAGGATGTTACCGCCTCGCGAATCAGCAACAAGCAGAACGCTTTTGTCGTCCAAACCCCAAAAATTGATGACTGCCCTACCTGGGGTGCGGTCATACTGAGTTAAAACCCGCAGTTTCCAGCCACTTTCAGTTTCAAATTGCTCTAGGTCTTTCACAAGGCTCTGTTCTTGAACGCTCGTGAGAGACTTCGCTAAGTCTACTACTGGGGTTGGGGTAGCAGGCAGTAACTCAGGATTGTCGTAAGCGTAACTGCTGTCCGTATACATCACCCAAATTGACCCAGCTAAGAAAATTACCGCAGTAAATGCCAAAATTCGGCGCCAAAAACAATTCTGCATGGACGTTTTTATACAAATCTCAACAGTAGAAGTTGACAAGTTGTTTTAAAGGAGTATTGGAAAAATGATACTTCTTTACACTTTTTAACTTTAATCTAATCTAGCAAAGCTTTTCCATGATTAGTCATTAGTCATTGGTAATTACCAATGACCAATTACCCCGAAGGGGTTCACCCAAAGGGAAAGCAGATCCTGCTGTCGGGTTTCCCGACACGATCTCGCTGGCTCACCAACAACTACTCTTGCTCAGACCAATCCTCAGTTACTGTTGGTTTACGGTACAAATCTTCATCTTCAAAACTACTTTCCCATTGAGCCGCGTCATTGTAGTTTTCGTTGGGGCGATGGGCAACGCCAGTGGTACGACGATTCTCCTGCCTTAGGGCAACTCGTTCTCGCAACGTCAGTACCCCTTTTTGAGATGGTGGCAGACGATCGCTTTTTCGCCTTGGAGATTTTTGGCGCGTGAAGGTTTTCCAGGCGGTTTTCACGCCAACAAAGAGCGATAGCGTACCGACTTGAACGTTTTGCGCTTGCTTTTTGGCGCTATCTAAGCTTTGATCAACTTGTTTAACGACTTGACCAGCACTTTTAACACCTTCACTGACATCATCGGTTAAGTCTGTAATTTCCAAACTAGTCATGCGGATAGCATCGAGAGTCGGCGGTAACTCCCGTGAAAGGGTGTCAAATAACTTTTCCGCACTGCGAGATGCTCGTGCTAACTCCCGCAAAGCTGGTATAGCTGCCACTAACACTGCAGTTAGACTGACAGCAACTAGGAGGAGGGACATTCCCAGCCAAAACAGGGGGTCAATCACGGTTATATCGTCATATCAGCTATCTTGATGCTGGACAAGGGAATCTGAGTTTTCGACTGTGCGAGTAGCCGTACTCGGCGCCTCTACGGGGTTTTGTCGCTTCAATAGTTGGCTTTCTCTCTGACTGGCGTCTATACCAGCGGCGATCGCTTCCCGCAATCGCTCCAAAGTATCATCCCAGTTTTTTAGTGCATTTGCAGAGAGACGGTCTGCCTGGATCTGAACACTCGTTGATAAATCTTCTGCCAATTCTGGCAAAGCATTGGCAGATTTCTTCAACATTTGACGTGTTTCGCGTCCAGTACGTGGAGCTATGAGCAATCCGGTTAAAGTACCGATAGTCGCTCCCAGCATGAAACCGCCAATAAATACTCCAGAACGGTTGTTAGACATTTTTTTCTCTCCTTACAACCATTTTATGTGGGTTTTCACACCTTGCAAGGTCCAACAATATTTACTTATCTATATTATTAGACAATATATCACCTTATATAAACCTGTTAAGGGAAGCGACACGAGCGTTTCTAAGATTTTGACCGGAACTTTTGAAAATAGCGAAGCCAGACTTGCTGTCCAAAAATGAGTAGGCGGAAAATCTGCCGTACTTGTTGTATTTGTTGCTCCAGCGCTTGATTTGTCTGCCGCAGGTTATGAACATTCTGCTGACCTTTATAAATGGCGTTGGGTGCTCTATGTAGCACAGCATGGGTACTACGCTCAGCAGCAGTCAAGGTATCAGCTATTTTCACCAGCCGCCTCTTAAGTTGCCATACTCGCCAAGCTACATAAAAAAGCATCAGCGAGATCAGCATATTAATGATGACAACGACTGTTACCATTGCTTAGAGGAAATTATTTTTACGAATTTTCACGTAAGGACTGGGCTGTTTGTTTCGTTTGTGCAAGTGATGCCTCAATCAATTGCTTTCCAAACTGCAAGACCTGCTCAACTAAAACCGTATACAGCATTTTCTGGTGACCCAGCGTTAAAAGGTGGTGCTGGATTATACTCAAGCAAAAGTTGGATCATTTTTGCAGTTTCCTCACCACAGAGTTTAGCAGCAACCAATAACCCAAAGTCAATGCCAGCGGTCACGCCACCACCTGTAATCCGGTTGAGTCATACCAGGGAAAATCACTAAACCAATATGATACTTTGGTTGATTCGTCATGTTTCAACTTCTTTTGAAATCTTTACTGTAAATTATTGTAGGAGTCACTATCAAGCCTGCATAGTCGTTAGGGTGAATATATATTCCCTTCTATAGGAATCCTAAATCATTCATGAAAAATTTTAAGTAGTGTAGGGTGGGCACTGCCCACCAGAACCTGGATGTGGTGGGCAGTGCCCACCCTACATATATTTCAAAAATCAAATAGGATTCCTATATATCTTAGAATATTTGTACTATAATTTTGTGCTTAAAAGATTCATGAAACTAAGTCAGAGTCCTGATTACCAAACTAAATTTGGTGCTGCGTATCTAGGAAGCAGCCTAGAATTAATGGCAGATCTCAAAAGCGAAAGTATCGACTTAATCTGCACTTCACCTCCCTTTGCACTGGTACGCAAAAAAGAATACGGAAATGTTGATGCTGACGAATATATAGAATGGTTTAAAAATTTTGCTCAACATTTTCACCGTATTCTCAAGCCAACTGGGTCACTTGTCATTGATATTGGAGGCAGTTGGATTAAAGGGACTCCAGTCCGCTCACTATATCATTTTGAACTAGTTATTAATTTGTGTAAGTCTAAAGAAAAAGGTGGTTTAGGTTTTTATTTGGCACAAGAATTATACTGGTATAATCCGGCTAAACTACCGACTCCGGCTGAATGGGTTACAATTCGCCGAGAAAGGGTTAAGGATGCTGTCAATACAGTTTGGTGGCTTTCTAAAGAACCACATCCAAAGGCTAATAATAGAAGAGTATTAAAGCCTTATAGCGATGCAATGAAAAATCTTTTAAAAAATGGATACAAAGCAAAACTTCGTCCATCTGGTCATGATATTTCTACCAAATTTAAGCATGACAGAGGAGGCGCTATTCCACCAAATATTATTGATGGACAAGATAATAAAGATAGTACAGAAATAGGTCAACCTATTCTAACTAGTTTAGATGCTATTACTGTTGAAGACTCCCTCCAGCCTGTAAATGTTATTTCAGCTTCTAACACAGCCTCAAATGACTACTATCAAAGGAGATGTAAAGAAGAAGGTTTAAAGCCCCATCCAGCAAGGTTTCCGCAGGCTTTACCTGAATTCATTATTAATCTTTGTACTGAACCTGGCGATCTAGTTTTAGACCCATTTGCTGGTTCTAATATGACAGGTCGAGTGGCAGAAACATTACAGAGACAATGGCTAGCTTTTGAAATTGATGAAGACTATATCAAAAGTTCAAAGCTGAGATTTGAAGAAAATGCTCCCCTAGTTGTTGAGCCTTCCATTGATTTGCCTTCGCAGTCAGAGTTAAAAGTAGCATCCGACGGCGATATATCAGAACTACCACTTTTTCAAGCACAATTCAACAGTTCATTCTAAAAGATTCAGGGCGATCTGGGCAATGGCAGAAATAGCACACTCTCATACTTAAATCCCCAAAATTTTATAACTCCCCCTGATTTCTTATCTGTTCCTGAATTAACTCTTGCACCTTTGCCACATCCTCTAATGACTTTGGAAATGGATGTCGTGGTTGGTTTTTTGAATCAGCTTTAAAACGGTCTACCAGCTTGTAAAAAGCCTCTTGATCATTTCTATGAGCAAGAACATAAGTTCTTAACTCAGCCTTGCTCATTGTGTCGAAATCTGGTTTCATACTAGAAATATCCATGTACCATCACGATAAACTTCTATTTGTAGTTCTTCTCCCGAAAAGATGTAAATATTGCCAGTTCGCTCATCCAAACGTAAGATCTCAACTGAATGATAAAAATTTGTTAAAGATTGACAGAGGATGATGCATATCAGTCCTTGTTCAGTCGTAGGAGGAATAATTTACCCTCTAAAACACTTTATTTATTTGGATGTATCTTATCACAAATAGCCGAGTTTACTGGCGTTAGCAACCATGAGGCGTCGCCGTTCTGGGAATACTCTTCCTCGGTGCGCCGTGCGATCGGAAGATAGTTGTGTCATTTTTTTCCTATCTATTTAATACACGTAGTGGTTTGCTGATGATAAATTGATTTTATAGCCCCCTCTCCGCTTCGGAGAGGGGATGGGTGGTGAGGTTACGCGGGATAAATCCGCAAACGGCGATTTGGTTCTTCGCCAAAACTATTGGACTTGAGACGGTAGTGTTCTACCAACTCGTGTTGCATTTTGCGTACAGAAGCAGAACGGGGTAATAACTCAACTGGCTGTCCTTTGGGAATGACGATTTGCTCTACGGCAAGTCTTGCTTCTTCTAGGGCGTCAATTTCATCATCGCTATCGCCGTGGAGAAATAATTGCAGTTCGCGATCGTCGGTGACTTCTGGGTCGTCGATGTTTAGCAATCGCCGTAAGCCACGGGTGATCTGGGGAATGGTGCTGGCTTTAATCATGTGGATTGGCAATTGACGGGCTTTGGCCATTTGCCGTAATTTGGCGTGATTTTTGACGTGCGATCGCAGTGCCAAAATCGCATCAGCACTATCAAGATCTTTTGTCATTTCCACTGGTAAACTCAGCACTTGGACTACTTGCTCTAATTGGCTACGGCTGACACCATAGGGATAAACGTGCAGTGGTAAATCTTCACCGTTTGGTCCTGCTTGTCTAATGGCAGTGAAATCAAAACCATCAGAATTATTTAAGGATTCATCCAGCAAGCGGTCAAACTCGCTTTGCCCAGATCCTCTTTCTCTCTCGGGAGAAAATGTTGGTAGTGGGACCATTTGCCCGGAAGCACGCCAACCGTTGGACGGTCGTGCTGGCGTCAGCAAAGATTCCTCTCGACTAGGGCTGTGTACACGACCGTTGACAGCAGTTAAGGAGCGCGTAATTCCCACCTTACCGTTTTCATCAACAGTTCTCACTTGCGGACTAGGCTGACGCCCCCGCAGAAGACTATCGACCATGTCGGCAACGCTTTCGTGGACGACCCAGCGCTGTCGTTCTGACATTTCTACAGCAATTTCAAAGGTAGGAGGGGCTTTGCGTTCCAAAACAGTCTTTTGACTACCCCGCCGTCTGGCTTCATCATCCCCTAAAGTTACAGCCTGGATACCACCAACTAAATCGGAGAGGGTAGGATTTTTGATCAGGTTTTCAATCTGGTTCCCGTGGGCAGTTCCTACCAACTGGACGCCTCGTTCCGCAATTGTACGAGCCGCCATAGCTTCCAGTTCTGTGCCAATTTCATCAATGACGATGACTTCTGGCATGTGGTTTTCCACTGCCTCAATCATTACCTGATGCTGAAGTTCGGGCTGAGCCACTTGCATCCGCCGTGCGCGACCAATTGCGGGGTGGGCAACGTCACCATCTCCGGCGATTTCGTTAGAGGTGTCAATAATCACCACTCGTTTATTCAGTTCATCCGCCAAAACGCGGGCAATTTCCCGTAAGGCAGTAGTTTTACCTACACCTGGGCGTCCCAGCATGAGAATCGATTTTCCAGTTTCTACCAAATCGCGGATCATACCAATTGTTCCGAATATCGCCCGACCAACCCGGCAGGTTAAGCCAATAATCTTACCTGTACGGTTGCGGATAGCGCTGATCCTATGCAGGGTTTGCTCAATTCCTGCCCGATTATCTCCGCCAAAGGTTCCCACTCGCTGAATGCAATCATCTATCTGTTCCTGAGTAACAGGTGTTTCGCTCAGATACTCAGCGACTTGGGGAAAACGAGCCTCTGGGCGACGACCCAGATCCAAGACCACTTCTACTAAACTATCTCGCTGGGGATGCGTCTCTAGTATCTGCCGCAGGTCTTGGGGCAAAATGTCTAACAACTTTTGGAGATCGTCTGTAATCGTCATGCTTTCTATGGTGACGTTTTTAGAGATGGTGAGGACAAATCCGACGCTCAAGTAAGGAGCTTCAGGAAAGTGTCCGCAGTGCGATCGTAGGGAACACGAACGTACCCCTACTGCTGTGACTTAATCTGGGAAACGAGAGAATGCGCAAGCTCTACTGCTTGCCAAAGTAATACCTCGTCTTCTTCTAGGCGAATAATCGCCTTTTCACTGGTGTTATTTACCTCCCTTGCTTCTAACTGCTCGAAAATTGGCGACAGCAGTACACGGGCGTAGCTACCATAAGCAACACCGGAGATGGATGGGGAAGTAGGGGGAGATGAGGGAGTAGGGGGAGATGAGGAAGTGGGGGGAGATGAGGGAGTAATTACTCCCCTTACTTCCCCCACTCCCCTTACTTCCCCTACTTCCCCTACTTCCCCTACTTCCCCCACTTCCCCCACTCCCCGCAGCAAACCCATTGCCTTTAATTTGGCAATGGTGTAGCTGTTGGTGCCACCGGCTAGCTGTACATATCCCGGTAATTTAGCCGCCAAAACTTTTTGCCCTAATTTCACGGCGGCGAGAGTGGTGCCTAACCCGATATCTCCACTCATCGGACGACCGTCGGTTTGCCAAATTAAGGCACTTTTTAACGGGGAGATCGCGTCATAAAGGGCGTGAAGGTAATCGATCAAACCCTCACCATCAGGACAGCTGATTGCTACTAACTTCAAGCGCTCAACCCATGGTAAAATTGCTTGCCACAATCTCTGGAATTCTGCCAAACGCCCAACCTTAGTATGAATTTCTACAGCATCCACCCCATCTGATAGTATCAATGGCGCGATCGCTCCTGGTGTTGATACATATGACCTTGTATAAATTATATCATAAGGACAGATTGGTATGCAACGACCGCAGCCGTAGCATTTTTGGGATATAACTCCTGAAAAATGATCTTTTGTACTGTTGAAAACAATAGCCTGTGCCGGACAAATCTTTTCGCATGGTCTAGAGCAGTCTGCGGGACACTCAGTAGAATTAAATTCCGCTTTCCGAAAATGAGGATCTTCCCCATCATTAAGGCTGACCATTAATAGTGGCGACGTTCCTCTGCTGCCAAAGCCCCGGTGCTTTGCATCGTCTGTCAAATGAGCGGCAACTTGTAGCGCTTCTTGTGCTGCTGCAATCACAGATGGATCGGCAGCAACGTCGATGCAGTCAGCGCCAGCCAATGTATAGGCTAGTGTTAAGTTTCTGACCGCAGGTAGATGTTGGAAGCTGGCTCCGCAGATCAGCTTGAACCAGTGCCCTTCATTAAGTGATTTTAAAGGGTCTAATAGATCAGTCACATTTCTATTATGCTATGTGACTGAAAATAGTAGTCGGTAATTGGGAAAAAGTCTTGAGTCAGGATTCGGCAGTGCGAGGGTCAGTCCGCTCTCACGCCAAGGAGCGTTCAGGAGTCAATAGCCCTTGGACTATGGACTGTGGACTAAGTACTAAGGTTACTTTACTAGAATTTCGAGGGTATCACCCCAGGCGCTGTACAAAACTTTGCCAAACTTCTCCATTTCATAGCAGCAATCCTAGTACTAGTAACAAAAACAACCTTTTATTCCTGGATTTACTTAGGAGCGCCCTCCATCTGACTGCTAATAGCTGAATTTTGATTTAAAACTGCGAACACGACATCGCCTGTAGCATCATTAAAAATAGCAATTACCGTATATTTTGCCCCAGGGTCAATCTTAATTCTTAATGGTTGGACTAGTGTATCTGGACGGGATTATTTGAGAATTAAAGTGAATGGAAATCTCCGAAAAATTGCTGCTAAGCCATTTTTTTAAACTTGTCGCGCTTGATCTGGATGTATTGTGTTTAACGGTTTTTTGTCGGTGTCAACTAAAAATACTTTGCTCATAAAGAGCCAAAGAGTGCTGGGTAGTGTTAGCCTTGACGTTGATACGAGTCGGTGAGCCAGTGTGGTCTTGGGGTTTCCCCAAGTGGAGAAACGCCGCGTTCCCCTCCGGGGTACTTCTAAATGGCACTGTCTTAACCCCATAAAACTGGTTAACCATCTAGTTGTAGAGCAAGAAACTGGCTGCGCATTTCTTGGTACGAACTTAAACACTTGCTCGTATCGGCTAGCAAGATTTAAGCGTGATTCGTCTCTCGGTCGTTTGGTCAACTTAGACTATATTTCCAGCCCACACTGTATTACCCTTGGTAATCAGTGCTAGGTCGTTGAGTTTGGTGGATACACCGGCCCTTTATCAATTCCTCCAAGATGATTTAGCGGCCAAAAGCGAAGTACTGCACGACCGATGATATTCTGACGAGGGACAACACCCCAGCAACGGCTATCGTAACTACTATTACGGTTATCTCCTAAAACCAAGTATGAGTTGGGGGGTATAGTCTGAGCATGGGACAGGAAAGGCGGTTGCTGTCCTGAGTTGCAAACATCAATTACTGTGCGCTGTTGGGGAGCAAGGTAATTTTCTGGAAGGAGTTTGTTGTTGATATAAACTTTGCCACCCTTGAGTTCTATCTTATCTCCGGGTAAGCCAATCACACGCTTAATAAAGGCATCTTGGTATTGTTCCTTTTGTAGTTCTTCTGTGGGCGAAAATACTACTATATTTCCCCGTTGTGGATCGGAAAATTTATAACTTAACTTATCGACAATGATCTTATCTGCTTCCCACTGGTTTGGAGTGCCATGCAGGGTTGGTTCCATCGAACCCGAGGGAATCCAACGAGCTTCAGCAACAAAGGTGCGAATTCCCAAGGCTAGCACAATGCTCAATACAATCGTTCTAGCTAGTTCTGTAATCCAGGAGTTATCGGGTTTTTGGCTAGAGTTGTTATCTGACACTTTATTTTGCATGAAATTACTTAAGAAAAAAACTTATCTGTCAGGTGATGAACTTGCCTGACCAAAACTACTGTATTCGTTTATTTTAACTGTACAAATTGCTTCTCCTCGTTATGTTGCGATCGTGACAGGGTAAGTCATAATTAAAAACAATAAACTTTTTTGTAACAAAATACACAAGTTTTTCGGGCTCCAGTCTAACCAAGTCTACCCTAAAGGGATAGTTATCTGTCACACTCAGTTCTTGCTTTAGCCTTGTTAATCCCATGTCATCTATGAGTTTGTTGATTCGCCACGCTCAAATTATTTTACCCAATGATGAAATCATCATTGGGGACGTGCTGACGCGCGATCGCACAATCGTCGAAGTCGCACCAGAAATCTCCAATGCTACACCAACTACAGAAATTGACGCACAAGGGTTAACTTTGTTGCCAGGAGTGATTGATCCTCAGGTACACTTTCGAGAACCAGGACTGGAACACAAGGAAGACTTATTCACCGCTAGTTGTGCTTGTGCCAAAGGGGGAGTCACCTCATTTCTAGAAATGCCTAATACGCGCCCCCCAACAATTACCCAACAAGCTCTTGATGATAAGCTACAACGTGCTTCTCAAAAGTGCCTTGTCAATTATGGCTTTTTTATTGGGGGAACGGCAGAGCATTTGCCAGACTTGCTATCGTCGCACCCAACGCCAGGAATTAAGATTTTTATGGGATCGATGCATGGTCAGTTGCTGGTTGACAAAGAAGCGGCATTGGAAGCGATCTTTGCTCAAGGGGATCGCTTAATTGCCGTCCACGCTGAAGACCAAGACAGGATCAACCAGCGCCGTCAAGTATTTGCCGCTATTCACGATCCAGCAATTCACTCCCAAATTCAAGATAACCTTGCGGCGCTGTTGGCAACTCAGCTGGCATTAAAACTTTCTAACAAATATCAACGTCGTCTACATATTCTGCATATGTCAACGGCACAAGAAGCAGACTTGCTGCGTCAAGATAAACCGAGTTGGGTAACAGCAGAAGTGACGCCACAGCATTTGTTTTTAAATACCAGTGCCTACGAAAAGATGGGCACATTGGCGCAAATGAATCCACCTTTGCGATCGCCCCATGATAACGAAGTCCTCTGGCAAGCTTTACGTGACGGCGTTATTGACTTCATTGCCACAGATCATGCACCGCATACCTTAGAGGAAAAAGCCCAAGAGTATCCGAATAGTCCTTCTGGAATGCCTGGGGTAGAAACTTCCCTACCTTTAATGTTAACAGCTGCAATGCAAGGACAGTGTACCCTTGCCCAAGTTGCTCATTGGACTTCATCGGCTGTAGCTCAAGCTTATGGTATTCCCAACAAGGGGGCTTTAGCTCCTGGTTACGATGCTGATTTAGTCTTGGTAGATTTGAACACCTACCACCCAGTTCGGCGCGAGGAACTGTTAACTAAGTGCGGTTGGAGTCCTTTTGAAGGCTGGAACCTCACCGGATGGCCTGTGGTCGTTATTGTCGGCGGTCAGATTGTTTATCAAAAAGGCAAGTTGTATACCGACGTGAGGGGTCAAGCTTTAACTTTTAATCAATAGCCAAAAACCCTTGGACTACGAACTCTTGACTAACCGTAAGGATAAGTTATACGACCGATATAAAAAATGATTGTCGTATAACTTTTCATGTATTCGCGCCCTCGTACTCAATTCTCCGGATTTATGCTCCTAACCAAGAAGAGTAGAACAGAAATTTGCTCAAATCAACATGTCAAATTCTGTAAAAACTAACTAAGAAATAGCCTGTATGGGATTAATCAGAGCGCTCATCAAAAAAATGCAAGTACAGGGCGAACAGAAGATAAATATTCACGGAAATTGAAAGGAAAAATTAAGGTTTTCTATGATACTTATAAAAAATCTGCTTTGCTAGAAAGCCCAACATGAAAATTTCGATTCTTTGAAACAACGGCTTTTCGGAATCAGAAAATTTGCATGATATCAAATCTGGTTAAATGAACACACAAACGTTAGGGGCACAGCAGTGCTGTGCCCCTACAAAGACCATGTGCAATCAACCGGATTTGATATGACATCCCACATATCTTTTATGACAGCAGGATGTGGCTTCTTCAAGGCTTTGTGCCAAAGTGATAAGAATCAGATCTTTATGTGTTATACAGTTGACTAAAAATATCTTCAAGCTGTATGAAAAGCAGGGTCTTTCTGATAAACAGGTACGAAAGCGGCATTTCCTGCCATTGCCTTTATTTTCTACCCTGAAGTGGGACATATGTTAGTTCATGAGTTAAGCAAGTCAATTACAAGTAGAGAAAAAGTTGCATTAGATCAATTCTCAACTTTGTTATTGATAAGCAAAGGTGCTGATGGAAAGGATGCTATCTTGAGAGCTGCAGGATAGTTTGGTTTGGGAAAACATCTCCCAGTGCCAGACAGTTTAGGGATAAACTCTCGCTAAATTCACCACAATTCTACTAGGAGCGTAGTTTAGCTGTCTGCGTAAATTTCTAGTAAGCATTTAGCCGTCAGCCTTTGGGTGTGTACGCGCTCACTCACCACCTGTAAGAGAATCACGCGGTTGAGACGTTCTGGCGTTGATACCACTTTCCTTTAAATCTATGTAATTACACGTAGACGATAGCTGATAGCATTCATAAAAGCAGCACATATCAGTGCTGGAAATATCGACTGGGAAAAATTTTGCAATTAAGATTTGGTAACTAAGATGATCGTGCTAGTTAGAGGGTGTGATGAACGCGGTAGTGGCAGATTTCAAGAGCGAAAACAATGCAACTAGCAATACCGTATTGCCATCGGCTTTGAAATCCCTTGGGTGTTATAGGCAGGAGCGCTATAGTAAGTACGACCGCCTCTTATCCTTCCATAGCAGCAATGACTTCGCTGACGGCGCAATTGAACGGTATAATTTCGGCTTGACGACTACCCTCATCCCCATAAGTCAAACGCACATTGAGATAACTATCCGGCTTGTAAGGCATTCGTTCCGCCCACTCGATTGCCACAATTCCTGGTGTCACTTCAACACCTTCCCAATAGGTTTCTAAGTTCAAGGTGGCGACTTCTCTTGGTTCTAAACGATACAGATCCAAATGGTAAAGGGGGAGGCGTCCTTCAGCGTACTCATTAATGAGGGTGAAAGTTGGACTAACAATCGATTCAGTGATGCCCAATCCGCAGCCGATGCCTTGTACGAAGGTAGTTTTACCAGCGCCTAAATCACCTTCTAGTAAAATTATACTACCAATATTTAACGATTGAGCGAGAGCGATACCAAGCGATCGCGTCGCCACTGCATCAGCAAGGAAAATTTTCATAATTAGTTAATATTGTTAGTGGTTAGTTGTTAGTTGTTAGTTGTGAAGAATTACCACTAACGGAACGATGCTTTCCTTCAAGTACTACTACTTTGTCTGTTGTTAGTTGTTAGTTGTTAGTTGTTGGTTGTTAGTTGTTAGTTGTTAGTTGTTAGTTGTTAGTTGTTAGTTGTTAGTTGCTAGTTGTTGGTTGTTAGTTGTTAGTTGTTAGTTGTTAGTTGTTAGTTGCTAGTTGTTGGTTGTTAGTTGTTAGTTGTTAGTTGTTAGTTGTTAGTTGTTAGTTGTGAAGAATTACTACTAACCACTAACCACTAACCACTATCTACTAACAATCTTTCCCATACCATGATGAACTCCAGTGTACCACCGGAACAACACTCGTGCCAGTTTTGGGGAATCGTGACGTACACAAGCTGTTTCATCTTCATGCATCACATTAGCTAGAACAATTCGCCGTCCCAGTTCGGATACGGCTTCGCGATCGAGGAATACGGGATGGGAGTTTTGTTGGGCGTAGCGGATGAGTGCTCGCGGTGAAGGAGGTTTTTTCTGTACCAGTACAGCATTAAATAAGGGTTTTCCGCAAGCAGCATCAATCGCTCTAATATGGTCAGCAACAGTGTATCCGTCAGTTTCTCCTGGCTGAGTCATGATGTTGCAGACATAGATCCGGGGTGCAACGGATGCGGAGATCGCCTCGGCAATTTCTGGTACTAATAAATTCGGGATAACGCTAGTGTAAAGACTGCCAGGACCCATAATGATGTAATCTGCTTCTTTTATTGCCTTGATCGCTGCTGGCAATGCTGGGGGATGATCGGGAATACAGCCAATTTTGACAATACTACCCCCGGCTGCAGTAATATTGGATTCGCCCTCAATCCGACGACCGTCGGCTAACTCTGCCCAAAGGCGAACATCACTGAGGGTTGCTGGAAAAACTTGTCCCCGGATAGCTAGGACTTTGGAACTAGCTGCGATCGCCAGTTCAAAATCGCCAGTAATGTCACTGAGTGCTGTTAAAAATAAATTGCCAAAACTGTGACCCGTCAAGCCATCCCCAGCCCGAAAGCGGTACTGAAACAGTTCTGTTAATAACTTTTCTTCGTCTGCCAGTGCTGCCAAACAGTTGCGAATATCTCCTGGTGGCAGGACGCCGTTTTCCCGGCGTAATCGTCCTGAAGAACCGCCATCATCTGCTACAGTCACAATGGCGGTTGTATTGGCGCTGTACGTCTTTAGTCCCCGTAGTAGTGTGGAAAGTCCCGTACCACCCCCAACTACCACAATTTTTGGTCCTCGATACAATCGGCGATGTGCGAGCAAAACATCAATGAGTTCCTCATCGCCTTCTTGTCTATACACCTGAGTAATTGAACCTACGGTGCGGGTTTGTCCCCAAAAAAGCAACAGTAAGCCGACCAGCAACACAGCAGGTCCACTAATGTAGTAGGGTAAGATGTCGGTGAGCAGTCTCAAAAAGTTTCTCAGCAACCGAATCATCCAAAAAATTGGTGTCAGTTTAATCGAAATCGCCAACCCCAGACATGTCAGCAGTACACCTCCGACACTAATCAGCAACCAGCGTTTTATCGATAGTCCAGGTGATAACCACTTGAACCACTGGTTAACTCGATGGGGAGTGCGACGGCGTGACTGGATTTGCAAGGCATTAAGGGCTTGTCTGATAAAACCAATTGACATACCTGTTCCACAGTGGTACTAACAATGATTAACAGCAAATGTACACCACATGGCTTAAACGCCAAGGATGGAATCATTAAATTTTCTAATTCTATTTGACTAAGAGGGCGTAGTCCAACATGCTTCGCATTCCTAGTAAAACCACACCCAAGCTTGGTTAAACTGAAGTTAATGGAAAAGCGAATTTTAGGATTAGATCCGGGTCTGGCTATTTTAGGATTTGGGGCAATTATCTGCCAAGAAAATCAAACCAAGGTGCAACCTGAATCTGTAACCTTACTAGATTTTGGTGTAATTAGTACACCAGCTAATACGGAAATGGGACAGCGGCTGTGTACCTTGTATGATGATTTGCACACCCTGATGGCGGAACTGAAACCTGAGTTGGTAGCGATAGAAAAATTATTCTTCTATCGGATGTCAAGTACTATTCTAGTTGCTCAGGCGCGGGGAGTGCTGATGTTGGTGTTGGGACAGTGTCGAATTCCGACTGTGGAGTTTACCCCAGCCCAAATTAAACAAGCGTTAACCGGGTACGGCAATGCAGACAAATATGAAGTGCAGCAGGCGGTGGCGCGGGAGTTGAATTTAGATGATATTCCCAAGCCAGATGATGCAGCAGATGCGTTGGCGGTAGCGTTGACAGCGTGGTTTCAAGTATAATTGAGATCGCTTCTTGAATGAGTTGCTGGCGATGAAAGTCTTAAGGTTAGTCCTGCCTGCCCTGTTCCTGCTAACTGCGCCCGCGATGGCAGTTGAGTATCAGGGTAAAAATATTGATGGTAGAAAGCTGGCTGCCAAAGCTTACTATTATGCGACTGGTGGGGTCTACGATGTTCAAGTGCGCTTCGAGCATAAACGAGCAACAATCTACTTTACTGGTGGCGCCCAAACAACTATACGGTTGCGGCAGCGAGTTATAACTGACCCTAACGATATTGAAGGCTTTGGGAAACTAGGACACTTTCCTCTAGGTGGAATACTCAGTGTAGGGTTGGATTATGAGGATAATTTAGTAGGCGATCGTCAACTATCTGGCTCACATCCTCTCGCTGGCTTCTGGAGAATCAGCCTGAAGCCAACAGACTTCAACCAGTAATTTGGTGCGCTAAGAGTATTCCGCCGCAGTGCTAATGACCAAACACTCGTGTCTACAACAACTCTCATGGCTGTTGTCTCTGCTGTTTGTAATTGTAATCTACGTCATAGTCAATTGTCCCAAACAAGTCAAGTATCATTCGTTGCTTACGACGTTGGACATACTCACGCAATGCTTCTTCAACGACATCACGTTCAGTTTGTTGACCTGCTAAGGCTTTGGCTTCTTGGATTAGAGCTTCGTCAATAGGGATGTTAATAGTCATGCATTTGTTGAGACAAACGGCAGTTCCATCAAAAATTTTACTAACTAAATTTTCATTGGAAAAAACTACCAAAATAGTAAATCAAATATGACGCACATTACACAAAGTAGAAAGCAAGTTATAAGTTTACTTAATTTCTAGGGAAAGTGCGTCATCTATAATTTACCCCACACTTATAGACAGCTTCTGTTCAGTCTGTTGCTGTACATGCTGCATCCAAGCTTGAATTGCTTCCACCTCCTCACAACAGTCCTGTTGCACCATCGCACCAACATGCGCCTTTAAACTGTGGAGAGCATGATTATGTTGCATCCCCTGCCTGAGCGCTCATTGCAATGCCATCCACAATAAAGATTTATTACAGCGTCCCTTTCCACGCCAGAATCAGCATTCTATCACCACGATACCTGGTACTGGGGTTTGCAGCGCACGGTAAGGTAGCAGTAGTTGGGCTTGAGTTCTCATGGTGGGCGTGGCATTATCTCGCATAAAGCAAAACGCTTTTGACACGAATATGTTACCTATTGAACCGCGATCGCACTCCAACTGTCCCCTCATGACTCCAGATGTGCGATCGCCTATCTAGAAAAATCCTCTTGAGTCATGTTAATCTGCCTTATTTTCCGATGAAAACAATGCTTTTCCTTGATTTAGCGCTGAAAACATCGGATAATGAGGTTTAGGTGAGAAAAGGAGGTGATGGAATTGGTCAACTCACCAAACAATGCTAGTCATAGTAGTAATGGACACGCAAAGGACAGTAACCCATCGTCCATCTTAGATGGGTTCAATGCTACTCCCTTCCCACCCGAAGAATATTTATTTAACGAACCGCCAAGACGCCAAGGACGCCAAGAAAGAAGATAGATAATCTTGTGGCGGGAAAGAAGTAGGACACAGCCTTGCAGTAAGCTGCGCGTTGTGGCAGTTGGAATTTTTACGCATCAAGCTAGAAAACCAACAATCCACCTTATCCTAAATATCAAAATGACGCCGGAAGCGGGGGTCAATGTGGTGTGTTTTCCGCTGGTTGCAAGTGAAACAGAGAGTTTGCAGGTTGCTGAGATCGTTTGTACCGCCACGGGCAAGGGGAATGATATGGTCGATGGTGAGGTTAGTTTCTTGGGAAGTTTTCCCGCAGCTTTGGCAATGGTATTTATCGCGTTGGAATACGTATGTCCTCACTTCTTTTGGGATGGGAATTCGCGGAGTTTTGCTCATGGAGTGGCTTCGTTTATCTTACGGCGCATATCCTCAAGGGGCGATTCGGGTTGGTTGATTTCTGGTGTTTGTTCAATTTCTGGTTCATCAGGGATAAATTCTAGAGTCACTTTGATTCTAAATTTTCCTTTTTGCCAGCCTTTAACGTATGTAAACAAATTTTAAGTGTAGGGTGCGTTAGCGAAGCGTAACGCACCAAAGTCGTCAATGATGGTGCGTTACGGCTGCCGCCTAACGCACCCTACATAGACTTATGAATTCTCCTGGTTGATCGTGCGGCGGATGTCATCGAGCGGTGATTCAGGTAGGGTGATTTCTGCTGTTTCTTCAATTTCAGGTTCGTCAGGAATAAATTCTACACTGACTCTGATTCTAACTTTTCCTTTTTGCCAGTCTTTAGCACCAATTTTTAAGATTTCACAATCTGTACCTTTAGTGTACCAGTTTTCGTTAAAATAAAGCTTGCTTTCTTCAGTTATAAACCTCTGTTCGATTGCTGTTACTACATTTTTGTAACAGAAAGTAGAGGATACTAATTGTTTAAATTTACCCAGTTTCAACATAGTACCGCTATAAAAAAACAAAACATCATTATCACTGCATTTTTCCAAATAAGAGTTACATTCCATATTAACCTCTGTCCTTATAATCCTTTAAACTATGTGTGGTAAACTAGAGGCTGCATCCCCTGGGTAGGCATTCCCAGGCAGCAGCCCAGGAACGAGGAAAAAGAACTACACTTTCACAGGTTTGACTATGCCATTGAACTCAACAATATGGTTATTAGATGAAGTTAGATCGACGACTGCATCCGATTGTCCAATTAAGGGCAACAAATAATCATACAATTGCATCGCCTGCAAACAGCTATTAATCCCAGCAACCGCTGAATTATAGACCTCAATCTTTTGCTCAACTGTACTCAACAAACGGCGATTACTGATAATCTTTTCCTCAGCTTCTTTCTCTAACGTTTGCTCTAAATAAGCACGCGCATGAGAGTACTGCTGCAAAATGGCATCAGCTTGCCTAGATGCCATTGGTAACAACTGAGTTTTCAAAATTTGATTGACAGTTTGGCGGAAAGTATTGCGAATAGTTTGGGAAACTTTTGGTTCAAAATCCAACTTTAACAATTGCTTAATAGCCGGTTCTGCTTCGACCATGCTTTCACAGTCATAACCTTGAGAAGTTTGCAGCAATGTTTGGCGGAACTGATATATTGAACAAGTGTTTTCATCGTAAAATCTGGGACTTTCTCGCACAAAGCGATCGCACTCTACCCTAGCCGCACTCACCAAAGCATGAGCAATTTCTTTTTCCAACACTTTCAACTCTTGTTCAATCCCACCATCATTGCCAAGCAAACGATATAACTGGCGATAATATTCCGACTTGCGAATCGTTTCAATTAACTGTTGGAAAAAATGGGCAACGACTTCCTGAGAAGACTCCACCAAAATATCTTCCAACTGATTCGCCAAATAATAAAACGCCTCGACTAAAATAGCAATTAAAGGCGCAGTAGCATTGCGAGGATGACTGAGAGTTGCACGTCGATAAGCATTACTCACAGAAAAAGTATCTAGCAACTCATCCAAACGACGAATCATCCGTGATTGCAACTGACGAAAATCCGCCTCAAAAATATGACAGGAATTATTGATGACTTGATTAACTTCTTGTGCAATATGCTGCTGAAAGTCTTTCCCAACTTGCTGCAGTTGCTGGTTGAGGCGTTGCAACTCCTGCGCCTTCATCGCCTCAATTTCTCGCGGCTGACTCTCTAAATCTAACTGCACCGCCTGAAAATGTTTCGTCAGTTGAATACAAACAGATGACATATCGTCTGCCAGATTTTTAAACAACAGAGGACGCTTTTCTTCAGTAAGATAGCGAGTGATAGCAGTTCTAAATTCCTCAATACCGCTATCTTGAATAAGCTGGTTAATCAGCGGCGTTCCCTGTTCAGATAAAATTCTGACATAATTTTCATTTGCGGGACCGTTGTCAACCGAAATCCGGAACTTACTAGCAGATGGCTTGCCAGAAATAGTACAGTAGCGAAGAAACTCATAGACAAACTGCGGCGTTTCCTCCCTACCATTCAAACCTTTGACACTTTCAGCAAACACGGAATCTAAACCAAAGCGATCGCGTCCACTTGTCTGTTTAATCTGACTCCCATAAAATCCTAGCAACCCACTGGTTTTAAAAAACCTAGTGGTATCCCGAAACTGATTAATAATTAAATCTTCCAGACGTTGACGTAGCTGAGTGTTGTACCAAGTTTCATCAATGCGGTTAAAGACATAAAACACGCGATCGCGTATCCCTGAATTCCGCCGCATCGTCTCCAAAAGTTCCGTTTCTTCCTTCGTCATATCACCTGCAGCTGCTGGTTTCAGCAAGCACACCACCGCCGAAGTATCCGGGTGTTGAATAAGGGCGTAAGTTAACTGTGCATCCTTCTCCACTGGTGCATCAATACCAGGAGTATCAATAATCACATTACCATCCTGCAACAGTGGATGATGACAGTAATACTCAATCCGCTTCAAAACAGCACTATTGTTTCCACGACGCGCATAACCAGCAGCTTCCTTAAGATTAGAAAAGTTAAATTGCTCCATTGAATATGTGGCATTATTCAATGTGTTGATGTGTGGGCGATTTGCCACATACCCCTCAAGTAACAACATCAACGCCTTCGCCTGTTTCGCCCGTTCCGATTTACTCTCACCACCTTCCTGCTGGATCATAGCTTCACATTTTTGACGTAGCTGGTTGATAACATCAGCTTGGTTGATATTCGGTACTGTCGTAAATCCCAACTGCTTACATAAACAAACAGCTTGTTCCCGAATCTCCGCTTCACTCAAAAACGTTAAAACAACTCGTTCCTTATCTAATTCAGCATACTCAATTTTGCATTCCGTGCCAGTAGCGTGTCCCTCTGCACTGTACAGCAATTCCCGTTCTAGCAGTGCATTGATCAGCATAGATTTACCCGCACTAAACGCACCTGCAAACACAATCTCAAACTTTGGGGAAATCGCTTTACTTAAAGAAGTTTGCACAGGTGTAATGTCGTGAACACGCAAAGACGGTTCTTGCTGTAAAAGTAGTAATATAGACTCAACTTGTTCTTTTAAATTTTTACACTGAAGCGGAAACTCTTGCATATTGAGCATCCTGATCATATAGTATTTGATTATTACCGTATATTCTATGAACGCCCCTTCTGCCAAAACCTCAGTAAAATTACTAAATTATTTCCTCAAACTTATTACTTGATGAATAGCCAATGAAAGTCCTTGCGATCAGACTAAAACCCAACGGAGATTTAAGACAAAGTTTAAAGAACTTTGCGGAAAAAGAAAATATCACAGCCGGATTTATATTGACTGCAATTGGAAGCCTAAAACAAGCAACAATTCGCTTTGCCAATCAAGAAACTAGTACAGTATTAACCGACAAATTTGAAATTCTTTCTCTCAACGGTACAATAGCAACCACAGGCGTACATCTTCACATTACCATTTCCGACAAACAAGGCAAAACCATCGGCGGACATCTCAGTGATGGATGCATTATCTACACAACCGCCGAAATAATTATTGGCACCAGCGAAGAACATACCTTTGTCAGAACCCTGGACACACAAACAGGCTACAAAGAACTAGAAATCATTTCAAATTACTCTCAAAACCTCTCTTAAAACTCCTCTGCGTCCTTGGCGTCTTGGCGGTTCGTATTCTTAAAAAGGTGCGTTACACTGCGTTAACGCACCCTACTTATTCGAGGTTCATATTAACCCAAACCCGAGACAAAACATCCAAATCTACCTCCTTCACTTCCCCCTCATCAGTATTTTTAAAAAGCACCGTAAACGCACCAGCACCCAAACCATCTTGAGGAAACATCCGGTAACAAGGTATAGTAGTTAAATGCGACTGATAGTCCTTCAAATGACTAACCTCAACCGCCTGAAACTGAGGAAAGCGTTCCAATAACCATTCACAAACCTGCTCATTTTCCTCAGGAGAATACGTGCAAGTCATATAAGCAAGATAACCTTGAGGTGCAACAATTTTAGCAGAATTTGCTATAATTCTTTTTTGCCTATTTGCACTTTTATTAATAGCAGTTGGGTGAAAACATCCAGGTGCTTTTTCCCCTTTAGCAATTAAAGATTGCCCAGTACAAGGAGCATCTACTATAACTAAATGACTAGATAGTAGCATCATTTCTGCTAAAATACTTGAATCTCTATTAACCACAACAGAAGGTTTGATACGGCAACGCTTTAAATTAGAAATTAGCATTCCCAAACGTTTGCCGATCGCTTCATTACTTATGAGCAAATCAGGGTGCAAAGCTTTCCACGCAAAGACACTCTTGCCCCCAGGTGCAGCACACATGTCAAAAACTAAATTCACAGAACCGGGAACTGTTAACAAAGTAGAAGCAGCAAACACAGAAGAAAAATCTAGACAATAATAATATCCTTTTTCGTGCAGGGAATGTTGACCCGGCTTTTCTCCCAATGCTAAACGATCTATAAATCCGGGTTGCCAAGGCAATGGGGTTTTTACTTCAAATGCAGAAAAATCAGGCGAGTCCTGACACCAGAGAATGCAGGGATGGAAAGGCTGAGGGTGAGTTAAAGCCTTAACAAATTTCTCTCGATCGTCCGGGTTCTCAAATAGACGCCGTGAAAGTTTAAGTAGTAAATTTGAAGGTGTTTTCATCATTTATAGCTAGTACCGCGAAGCGGAATTAAAAATTAAAAATTAAAAATCGCGTTCGCGTCTCCGTCAATATAAGCGTTGTTTGCTGTGCGAAGCAATCTAAAAGCTTGAAATACAAGGGTTTTGGCTGTTTGAGATGGTAGCGTTATTTCGGTCGTCATGTACTAGTGATTCAAAAACTTGGGTGTAACCTATAAATAAAACTTTATTTATACTGTTTTTTGCATAACATTAAATTATAAGTATAACTATTCATTTTTGCTAAAACTAAATCAACCTATCTTCAAGGATAATTACTAAAATTAATGTTTTTCCACGTAGTCTTTTTTGCATGAGTACCATCGAACCTAATTCACTTTTACCAGTGCCTAGCGATCCATTACGGATATCGGAATTGCCTCCAACTTTGGGTGCAGATGGTAGTAACCCTATTTACTTTTCTCTTGTGATTCCCACTTATCAAGAGGCTGCGAATATCAACAAAATCGTCAGTATATTGAGTAGGTTGCTGGATGAAGATTTTTTAGGAAATTACGAGCTGATTATAGTAGACGATAATAGTCCAGACGGTACGTGGGAAATTGCACAGTCCCTGCTGCCAGAATATCCTCAGTTGCGTGTGATGCGACGCCAACATGAGCGCGGACTTTCCTCAGCCGTGATCCGTGGATGGCAGGTGGCAAGAGGGCATGTGTTAGGAGTGATTGATGGGGACTTACAGCATCCACCGCATGTGCTGTTGCAAATGTTACATGCTGTTGAAGAGGGAGCAGATCTGGCAGTCGCCAGTCGTCATGTAGAAGGCGGTGGGGTGAGTAGTTGGAGTTTTGCGAGGCGTTTGTTGTCCCGTGGAGCTCAAGTGTTGGGATTGATCATCCTACCTGGGGTACTGGGTAGGGTTTCAGACCCGATGAGTGGTTATTTTATGATCCGCCGGAGTGCGATCGTTGGTGCAACGCTCAATCCCGTAGGATACAAAATTTTACTTGAGGTGATTGGTCGGGGGAAGGTCGGCAAAATTGCTGAAGTTGGCTACGTTTTTCGTGAGCGTCTTGAGGGTGAAAGTAAGGTGACATGGAAGCAATATACAGAGTATATACACCACTTAATACGCTTGCGGCTTTCTACAGGTAAATTCGGGCAGATCAGCCATCGCATTGGTTTTCCTATTGGTCGCTTCGTCCGCTTTGGCTTGGTGGGACTAAGTGGGGTATTTGTGGATATGGCAGTGCTTTACTTGCTTCATGACTCGACTACATTAGGTTTACCTTTAACTCGGAGCAAAATTATTTCCGGTGAAATTGGTATTCTCAACAATTTCTTTTGGAATGATAGTTGGACTTTTGCTGATGTCACCATGCAACAACGGGAATGGCGTCAGCGCTTGAAACGGTTTTTGAAATTTAACATGATTTGCCTTGCTGGACTGGTGTTGAATGTGCTGGTGTTGAATCTGGTGTACAATTTCATCATTCCCAACGCTTACATCGCCAATCTGATTGCGATCGCCTTTGCTACTGTTTGGAACTTTTGGGTTAATCTGAAACTTAGCTGGCGAGTGACACAAGTGAAATAGTTAATCACCCAAGAAGACTCCTTTTATAGTTAGGGTTGCTAATTGCTAATTGCTAATGGCTAATGGCTAATGGTGAGTCCAGGAAAGAGCAGCTTGTTTCCCGCGCCCAGGGGACTGCTTTCGGTGTTGGGCTAATGGAAGATTAGCTTTTTCCCAATTAGCAATTAGCAATTAGATTTTCCCCAATTACCAATTACCATGTATCATTTCATAAAGTGCGACGCCCGGTTCCAGGATATTGGTGAGCCATCTAGCCCTGTTACATTTTGTGAATATTTTGCTAAAAATTGTGTCGCTTGACCACTAGCGCAACACAAATCTAAGATTTGGGTATCTGAGTGAATTGTTAAACCTTGTAAAGCCCGTTGCCGGAAACCCGCTTCTGTGGCTAAGCTTAAAGGTGTTAGGCTACATATTATATCATACAATCACTGGTAGCGGTAAATCAAATCTCGGAAAATTATTGCCACTGCTTTTTTTCCTTATATTTAACTTAGATCTTCAATAAAGATATATTGTTAACATTAGTAAAAAAGGCTGAAAGGTTGGGGGACTTTTGCTGTTATGGGTCGTTTAGGCGTATTATTACTTAATCTGGGCGGTCCGGATAGATTAGAAGACGTTGGACCGTTTCTTTATAACCTGTTTTCTGATCCTGAGATTATTCGCCTACCGTTTCCTTGGTTGCAAAAACCTTTAGCTTGGTTGATTTCCTCTAGGCGAACCCAAAAATCTCAAGAAAACTACAAGCAAATTGGCGGCGGTTCGCCATTGCGACGCATCACTGAAGCTCAAGGAGAAGCCCTGAGAGAACAACTGAGTGCTTTGGGACATGAAGCAAGTATTTATGTGGGAATGCGTTACTGGCATCCCTATACCTCGGAAGCGATCGCCAGGATTATCCAAGACAATATCGAACGGCTAGTTATTCTACCTCTTTATCCGCAATTTTCCATCAGTACCAGTGGCTCCAGCTTCCGGCTTTTAGAACAACTTTGGAAAGAAGACTCAAGACTTCAGCGCATCGAATACACCGTCATTCCTTCATGGCACAAACAACCTGGCTACCTGCAAGCAATGACGGAACTCATAGTTCAGGAACTGGACCAGTTTCCTAATCCTGACGAGGCTCATATCTTCTTCAGTGCTCACGGCGTTCCCAAAAGCTACGTTGAAGAAGCAGGCGACCCCTACGAACAAGAGATTGAGGAATGCACTAACCTAATTATGGAAACCCTTAATCGACCGAATTTCTACACCTTAGCTTACCAAAGTCGTGTAGGTCCAGTAGAATGGCTCCAACCCTATACTCAAGACGCCATCAAGGAACTAGGCGCTAAAGGCGTGAAAGATTTGGTTGTCGTGCCGATCAGTTTTGTCTCAGAACACATCGAGACACTACAAGAAATTGATATTGAGTATCGCGAACTCGCAGAAGAATCAGGAATTCACAACTTCCGACGCGTACCTGCTCTCAACACCAATCCAGTATTTATTAACGCACTGGCAGACTTGGTTCTTGATGCCCTAAAATCCCCCAGCCTCAAGCTCTCACAAGTCACTCAAATGAAGAAAAAGGTCAAAATTTATCCCCCAGAGCGTTGGGAGTGGGGTTTGACCACCTCAGCGGAAGTTTGGAATGGTCGGATCGCCATGCTGGGCTTCATTGCGTTAATCATCGAGTTGATGACCGGTCACGGGCTGCTGCACATTGTTGGTATTTTATAAAATGAAAATTAAACTTTGGTCAAGAGATAGGTATCGAAAAGACAAATTCTGTTCCCTCTCCGGGTGCAGAAAGACAACTTAGCTTGCCGCTATGGGTTTCCTCGATAATTTGACGGGCGATCGACAAACCCAAACCTGTGCCCTTACCCACTGCTTTCGTCGTAAACAAGTGGTCAAAAATCCTGTTTTTCACTGCAGGAAGCATCCCTGGACCATTATCTTTGATGCGAAACAGCCTTTTGCGTCTCTGCAACCTCGGTACGAATAGTAAGTAGGTGGACAAAAATATTTACCGTCCGCCGCGAACGAACCCTAACCTGACTTTGCAGCCGATGTCCTGTATCTGAATGCCATGCAGACATCAGACATACTTCACCGAATAGAACAGTAATAAGATTTATTTTATAAACACCCTCTAAGATAAAATTTGGAAACAGTAGGGTGGGCACTGCCCACCTTCGTTGTATAAGTGGTGGGCAGTGCCCATCCTACATGAGCGACCTCAGTATCCGTTTCTCAACCCAGTCTGCGCAATCTCATATACCTAACCTTTGGTAAACCTGTTCTAAATGTCTTAATTGGTGCTGCGGGTCAAAACACGCCTCAATTTCTGCTGGTGATAACTTTTGGGTAACACGAGGGTCTTTGCTAATCAAGTCGTGGAAATTGCCATCGGGCTTATTCCAAGCAGCATGAGCGCATGATTGTACAATTGCATAAGCCTCCTCGCGGTTCATTCCCTTTTCTACCAAAGCAAGTAGCACTCTTTGGCTAAACACGACGCCGCCATAGCAATTCATATTCCGCTTCATGTTCTCTGGATAGACCAGCAAGTTTTTCACCAAATTGGTCATCTCTATTAACATAAAGTGCGTTAAAATGCAAGCATCTGGGAAAATTACCCGTTCTACCGAACTATGGGAAATATCCCGTTCGTGCCACAATGCAACATCTTCCAAAGCTGCAATGGCATGACTGCGGATAATTCGCGCCATTCCTGTGAGCCGTTCTGAACGGATAGGGTTACGCTTGTGGGGCATTGCTGAGGAACCTTTTTGCCCTTTAGCGAAGAATTCTTCAACTTCCAGAACGTCTGTTCTTTGCAAATTGCGAATTTCTACAGCAAAACGTTCAATTGATGCTGCAAGTAAGGCTAATTGTTGCACGTAGTCGGCATGGCGATCGCGTGAAATGACTTGTGTTGATGCAGTATCGGGTTTGAGTCCGAGTCTAAGGCATGCGATCGCTTCCACACGCGGTTCAACATTGGCATAAGTCCCTACCGCACCTGAAATCTTACCAACTGCGATTGTTTCCCGGAGATTTGTCAAGCGTTCTTGATGTCGCAATACTTCTGCCAACCACCCAGCTAACTTAAAACCAAAGGTAATAGGTTCGGCGTGAATTCCGTGGGAACGTCCAACCATCACCGTGTAGCGATGTTCCTTTGCTTTTTCGCGAATGGCTTGAATCAAATCTTCTAAGCGTTGCCGTAATAAATCAAGACTAGCAACCAGTTGCAGTGCTAAAGCCGTATCCAACACATCCGAACTGGTTAAACCTAAGTGAATGTAGCGTCCTGCATCACCTACATACTCGTTGACATTTGTCAAGAAGGCAATGACATCGTGGTGGACTTCAGCTTCAATTTCCAACACCCGCTTCGGGTCAAAATTTGCCTTGGCATTAATTTCCTCAACCGCCTCAACAGGAATGTAACCTAACTCAGCCTGAGCCTCACAGACAGCGATTTCAACTGACAACCAGGTTTTTAGCTTATAGGCTTCCGTCCACAGATTGCCCATCTCAGGCAAGGTATAACGCTCAATCACAGTCAGCCATAAAGTACAACCGTCATATTTTACTAGGGATTGTTGGTTGTTGGTTGTTAGTTGTTAGTTGTTGGTTGTTAGTTGTTAGTTCTTGTCCCCATTCCCCACTCCCCATTCCCCACTCCCCATTAGCCATTTTTCCTTCTGCGTTTTAAGCGCTTTGGTTGTGTAAAGCGGCGTAGTAGGCGATTAACCCAGTTAGAGGATGGCTTTTGTTGCCTCGTTTGTCTATTCTGATTGGGTTTCATCCCTTGCTGAGTGCGAATTTTCTCAGTTAGGGGAATGGCATTTTTATCTGGTACAATGCGAGAACCGTATTTTCTGGCATAAACCTGGGTAAATTCCGCGCCAAAAAATAGAATCTGGGCAGTATAATAAACCCAAACTAGGAAAACAACTATGGAGCCAGCTGCTCCATAGGTTGAGCCAAAACTGCTGTGACCCAGATACTCTGCTAATAAAAACCTACCGATAGAGAACAAAAGTGCAGTGAGGGCTGCTCCCGTCAAAACATCACGCCAAGTAATTTTGACATCTGGCAGAACTTTGAAAATTAGTCCAAACAGCACCGTGGTGACGGCAAAACCAACGATAAAGTTGATAGTGTGCAAGATAAAATGGATATCTGGTAGCAGTTTGCCAAAGTAATTAACTACAGTTGCCAACACCGCGCTAATCACGAGGGAAACGAGAAGTAAAAAGCCAATACCTAGCACCATCCCGAACGACAAAAAGCGTTGGCGAAGCATGTTTTTCACAGCACCGCCTGGTTTTGGCTGCACTCCCCAAATTGTATTTAAAGAATTTTGCAACTCAGTAAATACACCAGTAGCACCAAATAAGAGTACTACGACACTGATAATGGAGGCGACAGTACTCTGCTGTGGCTTACTGGCATTTTGAATCGCTGTCTGGATGACTTGAGCTGCAGCACTACCGACTGAACCTCGAAGTTGCACCTCAATTGCGCCCCTAGCCGCATCTTCTCCAAATACAGCTCCAGCGATCGCAATCACAATAATCAGTAATGGGGCGATGGAAAAAATCGTGTAATAAGCTAACGCTGCCGACAACCGCGACACTTTATCTTTATTCCATTGGTCAAATGCCTCTTGGAACAACTCCCAAATCGCCCTTAAATTCATCAACGAGTCTCCTTTTGCCGGATGAGCTACCCTCTCAATTTAATCGATAGCAAATACCCTGGATTTCCCACATCTTCCCCAAGGCATTGGTGTATCGTCGTTGAGGTATAATATACATTCTAACAACTAACAACCCAACACCGAAAGCAGTCCCCAGATCTTCAACCATTCCACGAGTTGCGGTGGAATACCCTTTGGTTGCCATTCCCACCAATCATATTCATGCACAGTCGTAACAATCGGTTTGCGATCCCCTGTGAGTTTGATCCCACGTTCCGCACCCTGGACTGTCATCTAGCATAATTGCTTAGGAAAAACATTTTTCATCGTAATTAACTATACTCGGTTTTACTGATAAAAATGTAGTTAGCAATACTTTTCACTAGGAATAAGAGTATTATATATAGCATTGCCGCACCTGAAAAATCAGTAAAAACCGATTGTGACAGTGGGGAGTGCGGAATGTGGGCTATAAAAGTTCTATGTCTGACATCTAACCCTTCTCCTCCTCAGGGGTCGGTGGGCAGTGCCCACCCGACGATCGCGCCTCAGCTTTTTGTTGCTCCGATCTTGCAACAACCGTGTGGTGCAAGATATGAGATGTGGTAATGTCAAAGCAGCTTTGAGGATGCCGCCTTCCTATCTAGGGTCGGATCTCTAAATCAGCAAGAAACATATGTATCAATTTCAGGTCAGTGCATATACGCAAATAGGCGAATCCATTCAGCTCGTCGGTTCTACTCCCGAGTTGGGATTGTGGGATGTCACGAGATGTGTCCACCTCCGGACAAGTGCCGAGCGCTATCCTTTATGGTGGACAGACACAGAAATCGATATTCAGCCGTCTTTGAAGTCAGGCGATCGCCAGATTGAATATAAGTATGTACGTTTCGATGCAAACGGCAGCGTCAAATGGGAAGCTCTAGGTCCAAACCGCTGGGTGCCGATCGACTCTGACGTAAGGTCTAACAGTATTGTTGTGGATGATGGCGTATTCGGTTATCTGCAGCCTTATCCGTTCGGATACATTAAGGAGCCTGCTGTGAGGATGCCCCAAGACGAAGGGTCTTGTCGGCTAAAAATCGTGGTCATTGGCAGTTCCGTGGCATTAGGTCATAAAGCTTGGCTGTTGAGAGGTTGGGCATGGCTGTTGGGACAGGCTTTGCAGCAAAAATACGGGCATCAACTGGTGAATGTGTCGGAGGTGGGAGCGAATGTGAGCAAAACGCTCGACCGATTTACGTCAGTCGTCATGCCAGAACAACCGGATCTGGTGATTATTGCGCTGTCTTTGGGCAACGAAGGGTTAGCCTACTGCCCCCCTCACGAACGACGGGCAGTACAGCGACGGTTTGAAAGTGGCTTGCAGCAGCTTGTGAAAATGACGTGGGACATGGGAGCACGTCCGATTCTGGGCGGGGTCTATCCCAATGGCGACTATTCCCCCGAACATAACTGGCTGCTAAGGGAAACACACAACCGCATGCTGAATTGGGGCGTTCCGGTACTGGATTGGTTGGCAGCAGTGGATAATGGGCAAGGAAACTGGAAAGTGGGGATATCCTTCGACCCATCTCACCCCAACACAATCGGTCACCGCCTCATGTATCAGGCGATCGACCTGCACTTATTCGAGATCGACAAAGACGAATTGGAAAAAGAAAAACAACGCGAACGGCAGCCGAATGAAGTCCCCATCTACCTTGACAATGCAGGCTTCCGTGTCTGTGCCTGTATCGAAGAGAAGCGTTTGCGGATCGTCAATCCATCACAATACAGCTACACCATCGCTCCCTATTGGCAGTCGCTGCAAACTGCACTGCAAAGTCAGGCAGGATTGATACCGGGGATCTACCTTGCGAAGCATGCCCAGCAAGGGACGCTCCCCTTCTTTGCAGTCCAAGACGATATTAAGATCGAAACCACAGTGGACATTCCCCCTGGTGCCGACCTGGAATACAGCGCCGCCTTCAATCTCTTTTCGCACTCACACGAACAACTTTTGTTTTATGACGGGCATGTGGGGATTTTGCAAGCGGACGAACACCACCTTTGGGCGATCAACGAATCAGACCACGAGTACAACATCCATCCGATGTGGCAGGAGGTGCGTAGCGCACTTAAAGCCATGCCAGGGGGTGTCTACGAAGATCCGCTTTATCCCCATATCCCCTTCCGCACCATGATGATTGGCAACAACGGGCTGGAAAGCCGAGTTAAAATACCACCTCGGTCTGGTGTGTTGTTCCAATACAAATGCAAATTATCAGACATCAGCCGTGTTGCGATCGTTCCACTAGGCGATCGCTGTGCTGTCCGGATGATGCTGTACAAGATGGAGTATGATGGTCCCGCCTTTCCGTTTGATCTGACGCGCACCACCAATATTGGAGATATCGCGGATATGATCGAAAACGGTTTTGATGACATGTGGAACCCTACCTTCTTGCATTACAATCCAGATGCAGGCAGAATCTACCACACCAAGTGGACGGGTCTGTCCTTTGCTCATGAAGTGGAGGACACAGACAACCCTCTTCACGACATGTCTCCCGTCTATGAACGCATGCGCGTTCGGTACACAGCACGCTCTCAAAGGTTTTGGTACACACTCCAAAACTGCGACAAGGCACTTTTCGTTCGCACGGGTATTGCCTCAAGGGGTGGCGTTATTGATCTGGTCAACAAGCTTGAAAAGCAATGCCAAAAGATGCCATTTCACCTCCTGCTGCTTTCTCCCCAAGCCTCTGATGAGTTTTCAGACCTGACCAATGTACTGCATTACAATCTGGAGTTTAATCCCGATCGCATGTATGAGGATTTGGGACACTGGATGTACTGCACAGAGGTGATGCGAGGAATTTTGGAATCGCTTGAGGTGTCGAGCACAAACCTTTTCTGGTGTCCACCCAAACCCCCGCAGGATAACCCAAAAACGTGAGAAACTAGTACTCCATCAAGTCAACTTTGAATGGTTCGTAGTGAGGACTTTAGTCCTCGTGTTCTTGAGGACTAAAGTCCTCACTACGAACAAATCATCATCAACCAAGCATTGTTGCTTTGGTGGACTACTAGTTAGGGAAAAGCGATCGTTCGACCACTAAATCAACCCTAAATCGGTAAAGAAACGTGAATCTACCATTAATTACTCGTACTCAAGAACACAACGAGAAAATAGCAATTGTGACAACTCAATCCGCATATACCTATGGGGATTTGCACCACACATCCTGCTCAATGGCGATCGCTCTTCTTAAAGATGCAGAAGATTTACAGCAGCAGCGAGTTGCCTTTCTCATCCCGCCTGGGTTTGAGTACGTAGCCACTCAGTGGGGGATTTGGCGTGCCGGTGGAATAGCCGTACCTTTGTGTATTTCCCACCCGCGACCAGAATTGGAGTATGTCATTACAAATTCAGGAGCATCGATTATCGTTGCCCATCCCAATTTTGAGGCTATACTGCGCCCGATCGCTGTTGAACAAAATTTGCGATTTATCCTCACGTCGGAAACTCTCCCATATTATAATGTTGGTCGCCTCCCATTCGTAGATATCACCAGACGCGCATTAATTCTCTACACAAGCGGTACAACAGGTAAACCGAAGGGTGTGGTGACGACCCATCACAATATTCAAGCTCAAGTGACTAGCTTGATTACTGCTTGGGAATGGACATCCGACGATCGCATTTTGCATGTCCTGCCACTGCATCATATTCATGGGATTGTTAACGTACTCACGTGTGCTTTATGGGCTGGGGCGGAGTGCCACATGTTGAGCTTTGATGCCGAAACCGTTTGGCACCGAATTTGTGACGGTGACTTAACTCTATTTATGGCAGTACCGACGATTTATGTGAAGCTGATTGCTGCTTGGGAAGCTGCTAAGAGCGATCGCCAAAAAAGCATGTCAGAAGGCTGTGCTAAAATGCGCCTGATGGTTTCAGGCTCGGCAGCGTTACCAGTTCAAGTTTTAGAAAAGTGGCAGAGCATCAGCAGCCATTTTCTGCTAGAACGCTATGGCATGACTGAAATTGGCATGGCGCTATCTAACCCTTTACACGGTCAACGGTGGTCAGGATATGTAGGGAAGCCTCTGCCTCAGGTTGAAGTCAGATTAGTGGATGAGAGGGGAGAGTTAGTTCCACCAGGGACATCGGGAGAAATCCAAGTTAAAGGCTTGGGAGTGTTTCTAGAATATTGGCAAAACCCGGAAGCAACCGCAAAAGCCGAACGTGATGGCTGGTTTTGTACTGGAGATCTCGCCGTAGTCGAGAACGGCAACTACCGCATTCTGGGTCGGATTAGCGTGGATATTATCAAAACGGGAGGGTATAAAGTTTCAGCTTTGGAAATTGAGGAAGTGCTACGAACGCATCCAGATATTCAGGAATGTGCAGTTGTTGGGATTGCCGATCCAGAGTGGGGTGAACGGGTTTGTGCCGCGTTAGTATTGCAACCGGAACGCCACTTGACATTAGAGTCTTTCAGGAGTTGGGCAAAAGAGCAATTGGCTGTCTATAAGATACCAACCCGAATTCTGTCAGTTCAAGAATTACCTCGCAACGCTATGGGGAAAGTGACTAAGCTGACAGTGGCTCAGCTATTTCGCTCATCTTCAAAGTAAAGTTTTAGCGTGAAAACAGCATGACGCATTTTCAGCAGTTCTGGTTCTACTCAGTTAAGCATCAACCTAGAAACCCGGTTTCTCAAACAATACCTTCGCTCTTATTACCCTCACTCTAGAAGAGTGGGGCTATACAAACAAAGCCCACCTCCGTGGGCTGTAAGGATTCCAGACTCGCGTTGGTGGGCTTTGTAGGTGTAGCCGAGCCAGCGCTGCAGGAGGGTTTCCCTCCGTAGGCGACTGGCGTTCAGGCTTATAGCCTGTGGGGCTTTTCAGAAATTGGCGAAGGTATTGTCAAAGAAACCGGGTTTCTGCGCCTCACGTTACTGTTAACTGAACCGTATTCGATTATGCCCTTCATATCCGTAGCGTGATTGAAACTGGCCCCAATGCCTCGAAATGGCATCTCATCGACCCACTGCCTTAATACCCATCAATGGGAATTGTTGGTGCGTAAAATGACTTTTCCTGTTCCTACTTGCCGGCTTTAATTCTCGTTCTCCGAGAACCTTTCAGACTTTTCACAGAGAAATATGAATTTTTGTAAATTACTGCATAATTTTTGACTCCGATCCCAGAAAGGTTAATAGAACGTAGTTTTAGCTTTGCAATAGAACACAAATTTCCCGGGGCATGTTTATGAACTACAACAGAAGACAAATTCTTAGGGGCATACTTATGCTGGTCACCAACGTTGGTACACGCAGTCTGGAAGACGTATGGCTCTTGACCGCGATCAAGAGCGTCCGTCAAAATAATTCGTAATTGATAATTCGTAATTCGTAATTATTACGAGCCAAAATGCGGTGTGGCTAAGCCGGACAGCATTATTGGCGTCCCCATGCATAAATGCAGGGGAACCTGTAGTAAAGAAGATCTCGCTTTTTTTCCTTTTTCATAATTAAAACGCGCCTCTGGTTGCGGTAGCGACGCTCGTAGCGTCAGCGCTGCAAGCGTTGCGCGGCAGTCTAGGGGAACCTATACCCTTCATGAATTAATTATTAATTAATTTAGTAATTTTTAATTACGAATTACGAATTACGAATTACGAATTACGAATTATTCGGTCAGGTAGATAGATAGTAGGACTTATGCACTTTACAAATCAACTATTGTATGCATAACGATAAGTGTGCCAACTTCCGTGCGGTTCTACAATAGTCAGATGAGCGCAAAAATTTCCCATTTCTATCCAAAAGTGCATAGGTTGATTTTGTTTGCACCTAATTAAAGAAGGAAGGAAAGCAAATAAGTCTGATTCACATAATCAAATTTTTGTCAATGCGTAAGTAATATCTAAGACTTAAGAACAACTTTATAAACACGCTCGTATTAGAACTTGCAACTATGTCCAGAAGTTAAATGACTACACAATTGGGAAATAAAAACTGCTGTATTGTACAGGGCAAAAGTAAGGGTTTCAGCTTTATTGATTCGCACTCTAACCCGGTTTCTGGCAGTGGAGCAAGATGTAAGATTACCAAAGAATTACCCATGAGTTTACAGAAACCACCTTTCGGACTAAAAGAAAAGCCGTTATCCGATGAAGCACATAATTTTGACTATGCCGCCTTGGACAGTAAAACCCTCGAAGTCGTTCAGCAGCGCACTAGTGAAATTAAGGAACGGCTAAGAGATACGGCTCAAGCTATCTGGGAAATTGGACAAAAGCTTGTTGATGTCAGAAATTGCCTAAGTTATGGGGAGTTCAACTCTTGGGTGAAAACTGAGTTTCAGTGGAGTCGCAGTACAGCGTACAACTACATCAACGTCTTTGAGAAATTTAGCAGTTGTCCAAATTTTGGACAACTGAACATCGCCGCCTCTGCCCTTTACCTCCTAGCCGCCTCTTCTATTCCTGACGAAGCCCGTAAAGAAGCCTTAGAGAGTGCAAGAGTCGGGGAAACCATAACATACTCGAAGGCTAAAGCCATTATTAGTCGATACAAAAAATCAAGTCAGATCAACAAGGACGAGCAGTCATTTACCATTAATGTCTCCGCCCAGCCTTTGGAAAGAAAATCATCCACTGCAGCCAAGCCAAGTCCTGCCACAACATTGCATCTTGATCAGCCAAATGAACCAGCTCAAACCATGAATACTAACAGAGATGCTGTTGTAGGAGAATCAGTACAGCAGCTTGGAGAAGAAATGCCGCAGTTAATGGTGGATGATTTCGAGGTGAGAGATCGTGTCTGCATTCCACACAGCCAGAACGGTGAAGACAAGTGGGCTGGTAAAACAGCAGTAGAGAAACTCCCCTCAGAACAACCTGTATTAGCGACAGTAGCAAAACGAGAGTGGAAAATCGGCGATTACATCAAGCACCCTGTCTGGGGAATTGGCAACATTGCAGCACTCTTAGGTGACGCAGGCAAGGCTACTAACATACCTGAGTGGATGGGAATGCCAATCAATCAAGACTTTCCGCTGATTATGTGGAAGGAAAGCCAGAAACTTTCGCCAGTTAGATCCCAGGAGTTGAAGTGGTTTTCCATAGAAAAAGAAACTAAAAGCCAACTCACTCTCCCGGTTTTGCCTGTTCCCAAGTCTGAATCAATTGAGCAAGAACTATCACAAAAACTGGAAGCCTTGAATTTTACAGCAAGCAGCTCTCAGCTACTCCCAAATATTTTACAGAATTATGCAAACCCCACTGAAAATGATTTTTGCTCCAAAGTCAATCCACCACCACAACCCATTTCTATGAACACTGATGACATTTGCATATTGCTGCAAGCTAATGTGAAGTACCTGACTGACGAGCAGATTAAGGTAGTGTGGCAAGCAATTGCTTACCGCATCCGGAGTGAATCGCTAGCCTTGTACAACTTGTCTGATTCAGAACTAAAGCATCTGCACAAAGAAGCCGAACAGGAGCTAAATCAGCGACAATATCATTAGACATCTCCGAAAAACAATGTAGAGACGCGCGGCGTTCTACAAGGGTTGTAAGCAACGCACAATTAATTTCCACTCCATGTCTATTAATTCTGGCGTTGTTGAATAATTGAAGACTGTGATTTTTTCTGCCATTTCAGCTTGTAAATAAATTTTATGCTAAAATCTAAAACTTATTCAAACAGTAAACGAAATAAGTAGGTCAGCGCGAAAAAACCAAACTATGTCATTGCGAGCGAAACGAAGTGGAGCGAAGCAATCGCAAAGGTTTTCAATGACTTTACATTTTGTACTTGCTGACATTTATTTGTGCGGACCTACTTAAAAACCAAATACGTAAACAAATGTTGCATCGGCTTGTAGTTTCGCAAAGAGCGTTTATTTCAGGTATATTTGCGCAACTACAAATTAGTAATAATTTATTGCGCCAACCAACTTACTGCAAATTAACATTGACTTGAAAAACAATTTATTAAGTTAATTTAAAGTTAAAAACTACTTAAATTTTATTTAAAGTTAAGTAGTTTTTAACATGCAATAAAAACATGATTGCATACCAATACTACGTAGGTTTTGGATTTTTGGTGGGAAATTAAGGTGTGTAGAGACGCGAAATTTCGCGTCTCTACATAGGTTGACGGTTGATAATTTATCTCAGCCCTTGCAGTATTGGATTGCATACAACTTATTTTGAGAAAATGCTAGTTGTAAATCTAGACCAAGCAAGAGTTTGATCCCATAGCTACTTGCATTAGGCTTTAAACAAAAGCCGTTGAAAAATCTGCTTTGTTTTTGCAGATGATTTGAATAAATATAAAATAAATGGTTTTTCATTGACAAATGACCAAAAAAGTTATTTAATATTGATAGAGACAAGGAAGTAAGAGCTTCATCAAAAACATTTCCCTCAATGAGCTTGTCCAAGTTTGACTTTTGCTCGTCTAGAGCTAAGTAGAAAATACTTGCTTTGATAATTAGTAGTTATTTTGTATAAGTTTTCTGCCGAATGAGGGCAATACTTGTACGAAGTCACTAATAACCAATAACTAAAAATTTTGGTGAAGTAAAACTCTTTTCTCTACTTCCTACAGGTTTCTGAAATAAAAGTATAAGTTGACTAGAAGACCCTGCGTTAACTTAGCTTAAGTATGAACATTTAATCAAAACAGATGAAATGATGAAAATTTCGTTCTTTATCAAGAGCGCGGTTGCAGCATGTCTGCTTCTGCTTTTGCTTGCTGTCGCTGTTATCCCACCTGCTTATGCTCAGATAACCCAGCCAAGCCCAGATCTCAATATCAGGTTCGATGCCATTTCCCAGACACCTACAGTATTAGGTGAAACCAATCCACAGGGTAGAGTGGACGTTTTGGTCACTAATACAGGTACAGCAGCCTATCAAGGACCTTTAAATCTCAACATCTACGCATCGCCGGACGGAGTCCTCGATAACAGCCCCCTTGATACCCCTAAAACCCTGACGCCATTAGGGGGATCTTCGATCATTGGTTTTACCTCTAATGACCCTTTGCAAGGTACAAATGAGCTACTGGGGACGATACGCCTCCAAAATGTTAACTTGACGCCTAATCAGTCCCAAACCGTGACGGTGGACTTTACTAGCTCTGGTTTACGTCATCCGAGTGTTGTGGCACCTGGTGCCTACTATCTGATTGCCCAAGTTGACACCACCAACAAAGTAGCCAGCCAGTTGGTTAATAGAGGTGACTCTGTAATTGTTTGGGATGCAACGCTTTTAAATGTCATCTTGGAATCGGGAATTTCGCGTGGTGACAGTAATAACCCTCTAAATCTTGGTCGGGGAACGGCACCCCCATTAGCGGCACGCGATCAGGCGATCGTTCATGCGGCAATCTATGACGCTGTCAACGCCATTGACCAGATCAATGTTCCTTATGCTGTGCACATAGACCCCTCTGACCCTCGGGTTGCGGACGCGTCGGTTGAGGCTGCGGTTGCCGAAGCAGGGTATACAACGCTGGTCAGTCTATTCAGCGATCCGAATCGATTTGATCCTAACGATCCTAATCAAGCGGCATTAAGGGCTATACTCGACCAGCAACTGAGCAAGTCCTTGGAGCAGATACCAGACGGTACGGCTAAGGACAACGGTATTTCTATAGGACAAGATGTCGCTAATCAAATACTGGAATCGCGGCGGAATGATGGTGTGGATCAGGCGCAGATACCTTACACGGCAGGAAATAACCCAGGCGAGTGGCGACCAACTTTCCCCGATTTTCCGACTGCACTATTACCGGGGTGGGGATCGGTGACTCCTTTTTCACCTGGTGTACCCCCACGCGACCCAAATAATCCGATTGCTCGCCTGCAACAGTTCAACTTGTCTGGTCCCCCAGCATTTAATAGCCAGGAGTACGTGGATCAAGAGAATTTTATCCGGCAGATAGGCAGCTTCCAGAACACTGGCGTTACTAAAAATACTCGCACCGCCGACCAAACGCAATCGGCTCTATTCTGGTCCCTCGATCGCCCAAACTCCTTCAGACCTCCCGGTCAGTGGAACGAGTTCGCCCAACAACTCGCCTTGCAGAAGGGCAATACGCTGGATCAGAATGCCCTTTTGTTTGCTCAGATCAACATTGCAGAGGCTGATGCGGGCATCCTGACGTGGGATTCCAAGTACACCTACAATCAATTGCGACCGATTCAAGCAATCCGCCAAGACGATCCACTCGACCAGTCAGCCACAGTTCGCGATCCGGACTGGTTGCCCTTGCTAGCGTATACCAACCCGGTCAAGTTCTCTAATACTCCCATAACCCCGCCCTTCCCAGACTACAACTCCGGACACGCTGCATTCGGTGGTGCAGCAGGTCAAGTGTTGATTAACTTCTTCGGTGACAACACACCTTTTAGCGCTCCTTCGCAAGACTACCCAGGCGTGGCTCGCTATTTCTCAACCATTTCGGCGGCAATCGAGGACAATGCCGCGAGCCGCATTTACGGCGGAGTTCATGTCCCATCGTCCGCAGTAACTCAGACATCAACACTACCTCCAGCAGGCAAACCTGGAACACCAAACAACCTTGCGATCGCAGACGAAAATGAAAATCCCCGACCGGTTACTCTGGATCTGAGCAAAGATCCCGATATCAAATTCGGTAGAAATATAGGAAACAACGCAACCGGCATGGTTGGATTCTAGTGAAACTGAGAGTCTACCCAATACAGTTCGCATAAAACTTGATCCCCCCAACCCCCCGATAACTTGGGGAGTTGGGGGGATCTTTCAAGGATGAACAAGCTCGCCAGTGGTAGTTACGATCGGACAGTTAGGTTGTGGAATCCTCAGAGTGGGCAGTTGATGAATACGAGCGTCGGGCATGATAAAGCGGTTTGGTCTGTGGCTTTCAATCCTCAAGATCATACCCTTGCTAGTGGTAGTGCGGACGAAACTATCAAAATTTGGCAACTACCGTAGAGGCTTCCAGAAAATCAATTGAGGAAGTGCTAAGAACGCATCCAGATATTCAGGAATGTGCAGTTGTTGGGATTGCCGATCCAGAGTGGGGTGAACGGGTTTGTGCCGCGTTAGTATTGCAACCGGAACGCCACTTGACATTAGAGTCTTTCAGGAGTTGGGCAAAAGAGCAATTGGCTGTCTATAAGATACTAACCCGAATTCAGTCAGTTCAAAAATTACCTCGCAACGCTATGGGGAAAGTGACTAAGCTGACAGTGGCTCAGCTATTTCGCTCATCTTCAACAAATTGCATCTAGTAAAGTTTTAGTGTGAAAACAGCGTTTACTCCCGAACCGCAAGGGAGAATACCTATTTGAATGAACCGCGTACTGCTTTGCAGTTGCCGCAGGCTAGGCGCGAAGTACAAGGGAGAAAGAAAATAAAAAGAAAGGTTTTCTTATGGCGGTTCGGGAGTAGCATCCTTAGCAGTTCTGGTTCTACTCCTAGTCCTTTAGCAGCCAATGACTCTGCTGACTCAGCGCAATTCCATAGTCCAATACGGTTCAGTAGTTGTGTACCTACCGATAATCTTTGTAGAGACATTGCAATGCAACGTCTCTAGATACCTGAAATTCCTACCTAGAAGCCCTAACACCAAGCGGGTTGTTCCATAGTCCTGAAGTTATTAATCCAGGACAATGTTAAGATATTTTACAAATTTGAACACTTTCCGTAAAACTAACAGACTGGAACTGAGTAATTATATAGACGTGGCAGTTCAAGCCGATAACACCTAACTTTTGCCTGTAATTATAACTGCGCAAATACAATCTCGTGGTGACATACGACGCTATGTCAATCATCGCCACTATTAAGTAGTCATGCAAAATTATTTACACATTTATTTAACCTAGAATGACCGTTTGACAATATGAATCACGATCTTTTACCATCTGAACTGTTAGACCAGTTGTCAAAGCAAACTCTAAATTTTGAATATAGTATTTTAGAAGCTGAAACGCGAAGAGTTGTTCAACAGCGCACCAACGAAATTAAGAGGCTAATGCGCCGTAGTTCTCAAGATATTATCGATATTGGACAGAAGCTAATTGAGGTGAAGCAGCATTTGGGACATGGAAGCTTTAGAAATTGGCTTAAATTTGAGTTTCATTGGAGTAGATCAACTGCAACCAAATTTATGCAGGTTGCAGTGATATTCAAATTCGTAAATTTTACGCATTTGAATATCACTGCTTCAACTCTCTACCTGATCGCTGCCCCTTCTACACCTAAAGAGGCAAGAATTGAAGTTCTAGAACGCGCTTCTAATGGCGAAAACATTGGCTATACTAAAGCAAAGGAAATTGTCTGTCAACATCGGAAAACTGCCTCGCTTAAGTCTGACAAACCAGTCAACGTTATCGAACCTACACGTTATGAAACTACGTCCGCAATCTCTGCACAAGAAGATTTGACGGAAAAAGAAGCTCAGATAGAAACGCACGAGCTATCATCGCTTGAATTACTGCTAACTACTACTATCAAAAATATACCTGACAACACCACACAGATATCAACCAGCAGGGAAAATCTAGTTGCAATTTCGCACGGGACATCAGATGCAGCGATCGCTTCCATGGCAATTAGCATCAAAAACTTAACGCCAGAGCAACTAGCTAGGGTGATTATAAAGGCTGCCTACAACGGATTAAGCGAGTATCAGCTGTCAGCAATAATCACGGCATCTCAACAGGCACTCAACACTCGGCAACAGTTTGGGGATAGGTATGAGGAGGTGACGCAACTTTGTTGATTGACTAGTATTTATTAAAGATGATAGTGCTTACTATTTGTGATAAAAGGAGGAAGATTCTCCAATTAGTTGGCTAGGCTTTAAACAAAAGCCGTTGGAAAATTTCCCAAACCTATACAAATGATTTGAAGAACTAGAAAATACATATATTCACATATTTATCTTGACATCTGAATAAAAAAGTTATTTAATAACTATAGAAACGAGGAAGTAAAAACTTCATCAAGAACATTTCCCTCAATGAGCTTGTTGAGGTTTGACTGTTGATCGTCAACAGTTAAGTATGTACGTACATTGCCCACTCTAGTCAACGTAAAGGCGTATTTCATTTTCATCCAACTGGGAAGCGCTATAACTTCACCAGTTTTGGTTGGATTACTTAATGAGCTTATAAGTCATCTAACCAAAACTAGTAGAGCAAATGCTAAGTTAAGTTAACTTACAGGTGTGGTTCAAATTAGTTTTTCACCTAACTTTATTTAGGCAAAATCTAAGCAGAAGACTGACTTTTTCCACAATCTCAGATTGGAAATAAATTTCACCGGGAAATTTTTCTGTGATCTGGATGACCAAGGAAATTGCTGTGACAGCAATTTCCTTCGTATGATGTTACTTTCAGCAGAGTAAAATATGTAGACCTTGCCTTGCTCAGGCTTTGTCTGAGGCTATGATTGAACGATATTTACCCCTTGATCCAGTCTAAGTGTTGGCATGGGAATTATATTTTTATCTGATCAAAGTGATTAAATAGGCCTAATTTGATTGCGACTTCCAGAGCTTTTGTTCTCAAAAAGTTTTGGCGAGTCAACACTTTCAATTGTCTCAACTGACGTAAGGAAGCTGAACTACCAGTAGTCAGCACAGTTTGTGCCGATAAGTTATTTATTGCAGGAATAAGGTAAAAACAATGGCCACAGAACAACTCACCACAGAACAACTCACCACAGATCAACTCAGCACAGATCAACTAGTACAGCAACGACTCAAAGACAACCAAGAATCAGACATATTCCTACTTTCAACACCATCCATAGAAGCTCAAAAACTCCAAGTACCAGCAGCAAGCAAATTCGATCCCTTAGCAGTTAATATAGCTACACCGCAACGCAGTGCAGCGGATCAAGCTGCAATAGATGCACTAACTCAAATAGAATCAGGTAAATCCACAAAACCATTAACCACTCAACCCCTCACAAGTGATGCATTTTCTGGCGCTAGTACAGAGCAACTAAGCACAAGTGCTGCACCTTCTGCCGCTCGTCCTGGTTATAATATCATCACAGGCACTCCAAACAACGATTTCCTCGAAGGCACTGCTGGTAATGACGCCATTTCCGGTTTGGCTGGCAGCGATACAATTTATGGTTATGGGGGACGTGACATCATCAGTGGAGGTAGCGGAAGTGACTACATTGATGCTGGTGATGGCGACGACTTAATCTATGGGGACTATAGTCCCAGTGGAAATGCAGACTTGATTGCCAGTGGTAACGACACAATTTATGGTGGGAAAGGCAACGACGAAATCTATGGTCAAGGTGGTAACGACACAATCTATGGTGGTTCTGGGGCTGACTATATTGAGGGTGGCATCGGCAACGACATCATCAATGGTGATGATGGCGACGACTTAATCTACGGTGATGACGCAGAAAACAACCCAGGCGTTAGCGGTAACGATATCATCAATGGTGGGAATGGCAAAGACACAATCTTCGGTGGTCGGGGGGATGATACCCTCAGAGGTAATGCTGGAAACGATTTCCTTATTGGTGGACAGGGTAACGACTCCCTTGATGGCGGTGACGACAACGATACATTGACTGGTACTGACATTGCCTTCTATGGTCAACAGCAACTTGGATTTGGCAATGGCGAGATCGATACTTTAATCGGTGGCAGAGGTAACGACACATTCGTCTTGGGACTTGCAAAAGCAAATGGCAGAGATGCGAACGGCAATGATACGGTTCTGTCTCAAGTAGTTTTATACAATGATGGCAATGTTAACGCCAGTGGCACTGGAGACTATGCTCGGATTAGAGACTTTGGCTTCGCTAACGACAGTTTTGACCGTGGTATAGATAAAATCCAGCTGGCTGGTTCACAGAGTTCGTATTCATTGGGTGCATCTCCTATTAGCTCAGTATCTGGTACAGGGATATTTTACACCAAAGGCCAATCTGCGCCGGAACTGATTGGTGTTGTCGAGGGAATTTCGCAGGCAAATCTAAGTCTTTCCAATACCAACGAATTCATTTTTGTTTAATTGGAAATTCCGACTCGGGTATTGAAACTTTTCGCGCTGATCGCAAAAGGCACTCAAACCACTTTAATCTACCATTTTGGATTTTAGGTTTGAAATTTTGGACTATGCAACCTAAGTCAAGCCAAGTAGCAGTTTTAAGTGTTTTACGTCTAAAACAAAACGGAATCCAACTGACAAAAAAGGAACAAAAACCTTATGGCTTCAGATCTCTCAATTCAGTTCGGTAATATACTCGAGCAACCCACACTCTTTCCCCAGGAACAGGGCAAACTAAACGTTGTAGTTAAGAATCAAGGCGATTCACAGATTAGCGGACCTATAAACCTTAAACTTTATGCATCAACGGACAACGTCCTTGATAACAGTTCCTTAGAGCCCCTAGACACCCTTGGTCCCAGGGGTGCAAGCGATCCACTGCAAGGCGTAGATGAGTTACTGGGTAGTTTGAATAATCAAACGGTTAACTTAGCGCCCGGTCAATCCCGAACCTTTACCGTTGACTTTGCTGGATCTGATTTCCGGACTGCGAGTGTTGTGTCGCCAGGAGTCTACTATCTAATTGGACAGGTGGAACCTGGGAACAACGTCACTGATAGTAATGCAGCCAACAACGTAGCCAGCCAGTTAATTACTCAAGGAGACGCTGTCATCCAATGGAATTCTATTTTCTTGAATGCTGTACAGCTTTCGGGTAATAGACGTTTTACCGAGGGTTCACAAACGCCACAAGGGACATCACCTCCATTAGTAGCACGCGATCTGGCGATCTTGAACACGGCAATTTATGATGCCGTCAACTCAATCAACCGGACTCACCAGCCTTACCTGGTGAACAACATCAGCGCATCTGAAGCTGCCGGCGCGTCAAAAGATGCTGCGGTAGTCGAAGCAGCGTACCGAACACTATTCAGTGTGTTCACTGACTCAAGATATTCCCCACCAGACGTATTCGGAAACAGACCAAGCCCAGCCATTATAGACGCATTAAAAGCCACATTCAACGAACAACGGGATAGGTCTCTCGCAGCAATCCCTAATGGCGATGCTAAGACCAAGGGCATTGCGATAGGAGACAAGGTTGCCGATCAAATACTGGCTGCCCGAGTAAATGATGGTGCAGCTACGGCTCAAGGACCCTACACCCCAGGAACTGGCTTTGGCGATTGGCAGCCAACTCCCCCCGATTTTAAGCCAGCATTATTGCCGCAGTGGGGCAATGTTACTCCCTTTGCTATACCCAGCGCTAGTCGGTTCCGCCCGGATACTGAACCTGAGTATGTTAGCCCCCGGTACACGAGAGATTTTAATGAAGTCAAGGCGATCGGCAAAGATAATAGCACTGTCCGCAACGCAGACCAAACGGAAATAGCTCAATTCTGGGCTTACCAGCGCCCGGACACCTTCGGAGCAGTGGGTCAGTTGGTCGAGGCTACGCAAGAAGTGGCATTGGCTAAGGGCAATACGCTAGAGCAGAACGCCCGTTTGTTTGCGCTGCTAGGTATCGCCGAAGCTGATGCGGGCATCGTTACGTGGAATGCTAAGTACACGTACGAGGAATTGCGCCCAATTACTGCAATCCGGAATGCCGATCAAGACAACAATCCAGACACGATCGCTGATAAAAATTGGAATCCACTGCTATCAACGCCGAACTTCCCTGACTATATATCAGGGCATTCCGCATTCGCTGGTGCAACAGCCGAAGTTCTGAGAAGCTTCTACGGCACCGACAATATCAGTTTTGATATTCCTTCACAGGACTTACCTGGCGTTGCTCGCGCATACGGCAGCTTTACCCAGTTCGCCCAGGAGGATGCCATTAGCCGCGTTTACGGTGGGGTCCATATCGACACAGCAGCTGTTGACGGGGTGTCAGTAGGCGGAAATGTAGGCAACTTCGTGGTAAATAACTCTTTGATTTAGTTAGGACTTACCCAAAGAAACCTAGTTTCTAGAAAATATCGCCTGTGCGGTTTGCGCTAACAATGTAGAGACGTTGCAATGCAACGTCTCTACATTCTGGCACGAAGGTCTAGGTTAGCAATTCCAAACCTGCGGCTACGACCTCCTCGGCTGGGATATCTAGACATTCCAAATGGTAGGGACATCAACACCACCTCCAGCAGGCAAACCTGGAACACCAAACAACCTTGTGACAACAGACGAAAATGGAAATCCCCGACCGATTACTCTGGATCTGAGCAAAGATCCCGGTATCAAATTCGGTAGAAATATAGGAAACAACGCAACCGGCATGTTTGGATTCTAGTAAAACTGAGAGTCTACCCAATACGGTTCGCATAAAACTTGATCCCCCCAACTCCCCAATTTATCGGGGGGTTGGGGGGATCTTTCAAGGATGAACATCGTTAACCGAATCGTATTGACTGCCGTGCCCCTACCGGTGTACCTGAGATCTTGCACCACAAATATCTCAAAGCCTTATTCTTTTGTAGAAAGTAACCTGACTACGAGACTGGCGATCGCACCCGATAAGTCAATACGGTTCAGTTAGAAGCGTAACTCCCTGAAGATCCCCCCAACCCCCCTTTTTAAGGGGGGTTGGGGGGCAGGGCAAACGCATTAAAATAAAAGCAAGGCAGGCAGGGGAAGCAGGGGAAGCAGGGGAAGCAGAGAAGCCTCGCTTGCTCGGAGGCAAGGGGGTGTACACTACTACTCCGACTCAGTCGCTGGTGAAGCCTTGGGGTATAGCATCGGTAGTGCAGTAGCGAGGGCTTATAGAGATGACGGTTCCCCATTTGGTGGCAACACTGCCGCTTCTGTATACAGCCGTCCACCGTCGTTTAACTCCGAGGGTACGCCGACTACCACCCTCGCGGTGAAGAAAGCCACGGTCACTGTAGGACCACAACAGGCTTCCGCTTCCGACCCAAATCAACCGAAGAAGCAGAGGATTATCTTGACACCCATCAAGCCAAACGGAGAGTTTCCTGCTCCTCCTTCTGTGCAGAATTCACCTGCTCCAGCAATCGAGATCCCAGCAGCTAGTACAATAAAACTTGGTCCCACCAGACCAACAACTGTTAACCCCAGTGGAACAGAAAACAACGCTCCTGCTACCTTCTCCGATCCAAAACCAGCCCCCAATACGGGTAATGTAAATAATTCTGCCCCCTTAGCCCCATTAGATCAGGTAGATTCCGCCACCTCAGACAAATAGGTTTCCCAGGGCATCAATTTAGAAGTCGTTCACTTATCAGCTGCTGTGTATTTAACTTGTATGCGCAGCAGCTTTACTCCGCTTGATCTATTTGGGGTGATTTCACCCCGAGTCAGCGCAGCTTGTTTATCAGGAGTAGGGCGTTGCTGATTCCATGTATGAAAATGATTTTACGAGCAGCCAAAATCCTTGTCCTGACGTAGCAGCGAAAGTTCAACATCCGGATTCATCCCTCAAGAAAGCAACGCCAGGAGTAGCGCTGTTTAGCTATGAAGTGGTAATGCACCCCTTTCTTGTTCAATTTCTAGATTCCACTTGGCAGGACTTATATTCAGTAACCCAGAGATGCTCTTTTATCATCATGCAATTACAAGAGATTATCCCTATGAAACTACAGCTTCACTTGTGCCTTCTGACATTGAGCCTCACAGCAATTGCTACACCCTTAATGGCTCAAACTCCCACCACCAAACCGACTCAAGTTCATACTGAGTCCCAAGACAGTAAAAAACCGTCCTTTTTGCCGAAAATCCTCACCGATATAAAAATTGAACGTCAGCCGCTTAAATCCAGTCTGTTATCCGAAGGTATGACTCAAACTGAGGTTGAAAAGGTGATGGGAAAACCAACAGACACCAAGGTGTTCGCCAACTCAGATTTGCACATTGAAATTCTCAATTATCGCCAAGAGCCAATTATCACCAAAGTGTCAATGATTGATGGTCGTCTGTCGGGCATTACTAGTGAACTCAAAACCATAACTACCAATAACATTCCTCCTTTTGCTCGGGGCATTCAAATTGGGATGAGCCGACAAGACGTGGTGAAGTTGATGGGTAAGCCTTTCTCTGAACGGCGCAATGACATCTCTATTTACAAGCTTGAGCAACTCACATATGTAAAAGATCGTCAGGCACCGGTGAACGTAATTTTCACAGATGATCGAGTGGAGGGAATGAACGTCGGATTGGAAACTCCAGACAAAATTCTTGGAGTCATATTGCCAGCAGAACCAGCTATGCCAAAAAGCGGACCTGTCTACCAACGCATCCGGATTGGGATGAACCCGCAGCAGGTGATATCGATTTATGGTCAGCCTACTTTCGTACAGCCTTCAGTGTTTAAACAGCAGAAGGTAGAAGACTTCGTGTACGCGACGCTGAATACAGACGCTTCCACTAGGTTTACATTCATCGATAACGTGCTGACACGCTTCTCTTTTGTTCCCCAAGCAAATTTCTATCGTCCTAAGTAATTAGGTGAATGCCGATCGCCAGGGAGTCGCCTCACGACGGTTCGGTTACAGCCGTTTTCAATTGAATTGACAACATCATCAGGGGCGCGGAAACCGCGCCCCTACGGTTATATTGTGGTCTACCCGATAAGGGTGCTGTCAGGGTGGTTGGTGAAAAATTCCGATCCACGCGTACAGCATCGTCAGCACGTTCTGGTTCTACTCCTAGTCCTTTACCAGCCAATGACTCTGCTGACTGAGCACAATTCTATAGTACTGAAGTTATTAATCCAGGTCAATGTTAAGATATTTTACAAATTTGAACACTTTGCGTAAAACTAACAAACTGGAACTGAGTAATTATATAGACGTGGCAGTTCAAGTCTAAAACACCTAACTTTTGCCTGTAATTATAACTGCGCAAATACAATCTCGTGGTGACATACGACGCTATGTCAATCATAGCCACTATTATTAATTGCACTATTTATAGAGGAATGTAATTCTTGAATGTCGTTATGAAATCTAGCACTCAATCGGGACCAATTGAGCGATTCAGTCAAGACCTCTGCTTCACTTTACATTTTTTGAGAGACAGGCTCGCTTGTGCATAAGTTGATTTCACTAACACCTAATTAAGGATGAGGAAATAGATGAAGGATTTTGGTTTTAACCGTCGATTAGTGAAGCCTGCTGCAATCTTCTAACTTCATCGTGTATCACGTGGTTTAAGTCTAAACTTTTGAACGGTTGCTTAGCGTTCATCAACAAGATGTCTGTGACTTTGCTCAGTAAGTATAGACGCTAGTGAGGTCAGAGAGCCACTAGGTTTTGTAACATATTTGCTAATCTTTGAAAAATCGAAAAACTTATGATAGTAACAATGGATATGCCAGCATTGGCAAATGTTCTAGGTTTCTTGGCTTTATTTGCCTACACGATCACGTTGCTTCCCACGATTTTAAGAATTGTTTTTCCTCGAATGAAAGAAACTGGGATTCCTCAATGGTTGCTAAAACACCGCCGTTTTATTGGAATTTTAGCTTTCTTACTTGCCTTGATACATGGTTTTTTATTGGTCGAAAAGAGGAACTTTGATTTTCTCGACTTGAAGACATATTGGATTTATATACAAGGAATCACCACTTTCATAATTTTTACAGTCTTAGCTATGACTTCTAACGATTGGAGTGTCAAGAAACTCAAGAAAAACTGGAAGAAATTGCATCAAATCACCTACTTAGCCATGTTTCTTTTAATCTGGCACATTTGGGATAAAATGTCGGGTCATTGGACATATTTAACGCCTATGGGAGTTGCGAGTATTACTGGAATAACAGCTTTATTTCTTATTCGACTTTGGATTGAACGCTACAGTAAACAACAGAAAAAGATGAAAGTAAGCTAACTTGGCTTACTATAACGGCTTTAAATCGTTGAAAATAAAATACTAAGTTGATGATAACAAGGAGAGTCTTTACTATGAGATCAAAGACATTTTCTTGGAAAGTGTTAGCAGTGTTGACAATCACCACAGTAGCAATGGCTGTTAAGTGCGATGGGTTTAGTCCTTTTTTACCATCAAAGATATCTGCACGCCACTCTCAAACTGCTAGAACCTTTAAAGGAAATTCAGGATGGGTTTATGCGATCGCTATCAGCCCAGATGGTAATACTTTAGTTAGCAGCAGTTACAACGGCACGATCAAGATTTGGAATCTGCAAACTGGCAAGTTACTGCGCACCATCAATGGTCATACAGATGCGGTTGCATCCCTCGCCATTAGTTCTAATGGGCATATTTTTGCTAGTGGCAGTTGGGATCACCGCATTAAATTATGGAATCTGGAGACTGGTAAACTGATTCGCACTCTTTCTGGACATGCAGACGATGTGGAGTCTGTTGCTTTCACGCCAGATGGAAAGATTTTAGCCTCCGGCAGTTGGGATAATACAGTTAAGCTATGGAATGTTGAGACTGGGCAGGTAATCCGTACTTTAAACCAAAAAAGTGAAGTTAAATCTGTCGCTATCAGCCCAGATGGACAGCTTCTTGCTAGTGGGACTGAAGACGGAAAAATAATGATTTGGGATTTGAAAACAGGCAAAATAAAGATGCCTTTGGCAGCGCACGACAAGGCAATAGGGTCTATAGCTTTTAGTCCTGATAACAAGCAGTTCGCCAGCGGTAGTGACGATCGAACAATCAAGGTATGGAGTCGCCAAACTGGAGAGTTGCTGCATACCCTAGTCGGACATCATAACGCAGTTTGGTCTGTGGCGTTTAGCCCCGACAGTAAGCAGCTCGCCAGTGGTAGTTACGATCGGACAGTTAGGTTATGGAATCCTCAGAGTGGGCAGTTGATGAATACTTTCGTCGCGCATGATAAAGCGGTTTGGTCTGTGGCTTTCAATCCTCAAGATCATACCCTTGCTAGCGGTAGTGCGGACGAAACTATCAAAATTTGGCTTGTACCTGTAGAGGCTTCCAGAAAATAAAACCTATTAATAATGATTATCATTACCTTTGTGTATTTCCCACCCGCGACCAGAATTGGAGTATATCATTACAAATTCAGGAGCATCGATTGGGGAAGCCTCTGCCTCAGGTTGAAGTCAGATTAGTGGATGAGAACGGAGAGTTAGTTCCACCAGCCCTGAGGAGGAGAAGGTGCAAGATGTCAGGTTTCGCAAGCGGACACCAACCTACAATTATCCTTAACTGAACCGTATTGGTTTATAAGTACCAGCAATGAGAGCAATGCGAATAGTCATTAATCATTAATACGAGTTGCGATCCGGGTTTACCTACTATGAAATTTTGTTACGATAACCGCCGTTTTGCATAAAAAAAGCCGCAGTAGCCAGAGAAAGAGGTAGAGCAATGCGTTAGTTCATACAGGATTTTATCAACAGCTCATGGATTCTAAATATGGTGCGTTCTTCATGACATAGGAATGAGTTTTATGTCTACTTCGATACTTGTCAGGTATTCCACTGACTACGAGGCTCATTTTTCCAACTGACAATAACTAAATATCAGGAGAAGACAATGACAAAGATTTTGGTTCTTGAAAATGAAGAACAAGCCCGCAACATGTTTTTAAAATGTCTGGAGTCACAAGGGTTCGATGCGAGCGGTGCAGAAAATAGTCTTGTCGGCGTTCAGCAGGCACGAGAACACTTACCCGATTTGATAATTAGCGAGATTATAATGCCAGAACTCGATGGTTATGGCGTTCTAAGGGCGCTGCGCCAAAACCCTACCACAGCTATTATCCCCTTAATTTTTGTCACTGCTAAAGTTACTCTGGCTGACATTCGCAAAGGCATCGAGCTGGGAGCAGATGATTATCTCACTAAGCCCTGCACTGTTGAGCAATTACTCAGGGCGATCAGAGCCTGCTTGGAAAAACGAGCCTTGCTCCAAAAATGGTACGCTGCACAGTTCCATTCAGTCCCAGAACCAGCACTAGCTGGCGATGTCAAATCAACTGCCCCTCAGTCAATTTTTCCGTCCGACCCAGAGTTGAGAGAGGTTTTCCGCTTCATTGAAGCTAATTATCACCTCCCGATTACCCTTAGTGACGTGGCTGTTGCAGTTGCTTACTGCTCAACTTACCTGACTGACCTAGTGCGACGCCAAACGGGACAAACTGTGCAAAGCTGGATTATCTCGCGCCGGATGGCAGCAGCACGTTCCTTGCTTTTGGAAACCGATGAAAAAGTGGAGGAGATTGCTGGCAAGGTGGGCTATCAAAATCAGGTTCATTTCTTCCGCCAGTTTCGCCAACATCACCGGACAACTCCTCAAACCTGGAGAAAGGCGCATCGCAGTCAGCGAGAGCCGCAACAAAAGCGAAGGATTTGTTAGTGCTATCAAAGCATAGGTTATGGCAATCGCATTTTACATGAGTTATTAATTATTTAGTAGGAGTTTTTTCCCTAATCAGGGCAATGCTTGTACGAAGTGACTAATCACCAATAACTAAAACTTTTGCCTCGCAAAAACTCTTTTCTCTACTTCTTACAGGTTTCTGAACTATTCGTATAAGTTGACTAGAAGACCGCACGTTAACTTAGCTTAAGTATGAACATTTCATCACAACATGTAAAAGTCAAAAGTATAAGTTGACTAGAAGGCAGCGCGTTAACTTAGCTTGAGTAAGAACATGCAATCAAATATCTAAAAAAGGAACACAAATTCATGGCAAACTTTCAGGGAAAGCCAGCTATTAATATCAGGTTTACCATCTCCCACTTTATCAAGAGCGTCGCTGCTGCATCTGTGCTTGCTGCTGCGGCTATCCCAGCTGCTGATGCTCAAATAGCCCCAGCTGCTGATGCTCAAATAGCCCCATCTGCTGATGCTCAAATAACCAGTCCAAAACCCGATCTCAATATCAGCTTCGGTTCCATCTCCCAGACACCTACAGTATTAGGCGAACCGAATAAAAAGGGTAACGTGAAAGTTGTTGTCACTAATAAAGGTACAGCAATTTATCAAGGAGCTTTAAATCTCAACATCTACGCATCACCGGACGGAACCCTCGATAAAAACCCCCTTGATACCCCTAAAGTCATCACTACAATAGCGACTTTGGGTACCACCTCAAACTCCCCTTTACAGGGTACAGATGAGCTACTGGGAACTCTACGCCTGTCAAGTGTTAAATTGACGCCTAATCAATCCCAAACCGTTACGGTAGACTTTACTCAATCTAATTTCAGTAGCCCGAGTGTTGTTGCACCAGGATCTTACTATCTGTTTGCCGAGATTGACCCAAGCACCCCCTCTCAAGCGACTAACAACAACAAAGTAGCCAGCCAGTTGATTAATACTGGTGACCCTGTGATTGTTTGGAATGCAACGCTTTTGAATGCCATATTGGAATCGGGAATTTCTCGTACAAATGGCACGTTTAACCTTGGTCCAGGAACGGCACCCCCATTAGGCGCACGCAATCAGGCGATCGTTCACGCGGCAATCTATGACGCCGTTAACGCGATCGACCAAATCGGTAAGCCTTACGCTGTGACCATAAGCCGCTCTGACCCTCGGCTTGCGGGCGGCGCGTCGGCTGCGGCTGCGGCTAGCGAAGCGGCGTATACAACGCTGGTCAGTCTATTCCCCAATCAAAAAGCTACATTCGACGCACAGCTGAACACGTCTTTGGCGAAGATATCGAACGGTACGGCTAAGAACAACGGCATTGCTATAGGAATAGATGTCGCTAATCAAATAGTGGCCTTGCGGAAAAATGATGGTGCGGCTCAGGCGACTATACCTTACACAGGGGGAAATAACCCAGGCGAATGGCGACCAACTTTCCCCGATTTTTCACCAGCAGTATTGGCTGGGTTCGGCTCAGTTACTCCCTTTTCATCTAGTGTACCGCCACGCAACCCAAGTAATCCTCGTGCGAGGCTGCAACAGTTCGGCTTGAATGGTCCCGTAGTATTTCGTAGCGGGACGTTCGTGGATCAACAGAATTTTGTCCGGCAGATAGGCGGCTTCCAGAACACTAGCCTGACTACAATTACTCGCAACGGCGACCAAACTGAATCTGCTCTATTCTGGTCCCTTGATCGCCCGGACACCTTCAGACCACCCGGTCAGTGGAACGAGTTCGCGCAACAACTCGCCTTGCAGAAGAACAATACGCTAGATCAGAATGCCCTTTTGTTTGCTCAGTTGAACATTGCAATGGCTGATGCAGGCATCTTAACGTGGGATTCCAAGTACACCTACAATCAATTGCGACCGATTCAAGCAATCCGCCAACCAAATCTAACCCTTGATGGGTCAAACACAGTTCGCGATCAAAACTGGCTGCCGCTGCTATCGTATTTCCGACCCGATAAGTTCCCTAATAGCCCCATAACCCCGGCGTTCCCAGACTACAACTCGGGACACGCTGCATTCGGTGGTGCCGCAGGTCAAGTTTTGATTAACTTCTTCGGCAACAACACACCTTTTAGCGCTCCTTCGCAAGACTTTCCTGGCGTGGCTCGCTCGTTCCCCACCATTTCGGCGGCAATAGAGGACAATGCCGCGAGCCGCATTTACGGCGGGGTTCATCTCCCATCGTCCGGAGTAACTCGGACATCAATACGAGGCACAGCACCTTCAACATCAGAAACAGCACCTTCAACATCAGAATTACAAGCAGCACCTTTAACACCAGAATTACAAGCAGCACCTTTAACATCAATAGGCGTTAGTGCAGAAGGCGTTGCTAGCGGTACCCAATCGCTTGACGTGACCAGTGATCCCGAGATCGAATTTGGTAGAAAAATAGGAAACAGCGTAACCAATTCGTTATTCTAGTGAAACTGAGAGTCTACCTGCTGAAAAAGTAGATGTAGGTTCTTATTCTCGCTTTCTTGCGGGGCTTTGTAGAGACGTTGCATGCAACGTCTCTACATTCATTGTGTCGTAGGGTGGGCATTGCCCACCATTACTTCCATGTATCAGTTACAAGGTTTTAGTAGGCAGTGTCCACCTTAGGTTGAATTTTGTTCACCTACTAGTCAGTCGGTCAAGCTGAAATTGATGGATCAGGCTGGTTTGTTCGTAGTAGCACCGTTGCGCGAAGACAGCACTACTACGAACCCATCAAAACAATCTTGACAGACTACTACTTAGATGATCAATTCCAAACCTGCGGCTACGACTTCCTCTGATGGGATGTCCAGACATTCCAACTGGTAGGGACAGGTAAAAGAGTAACATGGACTACACGACGTCGGGCGGCGCAGCAAGCGGGAAGTGCCATTGCGTGGTTGCCATTGTGACTCAAGTTCAGTTCCGGCAAACATCACTACAGTGGGTGTGCGCGTAGCATCAGCTATGTGCATCGTCGAAGTGTTGTTAGTTAGCACTAGTTTTGCGTTGGCAATGAGTGCGGCTAGTTGCGGTAGAGTTGTTTTACCAATCAGGTCAATTCCATAATCGCCAAGTATTGCCAGTAATGATGCACTTTGAAGACGGTCTTTCTCCACACCCGTCACTACCACAGGTATTTGCGATCGCCTACCTCAAACCCCGCAGCTTCAATCAACCGCAAATTTCGCTCAACTTGATGAATCTCATCGGGTGCAGTAGGCATCTCCATTGTCAGCACACCATTTCCCGCTTCCTTAGACTCACCCAACCGGATTGGAATCCCAGCCAAATAACATAAAAACCCTGGTGCATGGGGACTCTGACTAAAACTAGTGAAGATAATCGCCGCATCAAACTTGCCATCAAGCAAAGTCCTCACCAATTCCCACTCTCGCCCTGGGTCGAAATCCAACTTTCCCAAATCCTGTCATAGCACACGCCAAGGTAGAACTGCATCCACCCAAGGTAACAACGCCGCCGCCTGCGCCCCACCCGGACTCGCCATCAGCGTCAAACGACACTCAGGCAAATTCTCCTTAATCGCCTGTAAAGCCGGACTCGTCATCATCACATCGCCAATATTATCCAACCGCATCACCAAAATGTTACGCACCCCATGCAGTTTGGAATTTGGGATTTGGGATTTTAGTTGTTATTCTCCCTCATCTCCCCCTACTCCCCACTCCCTACTCCCCACTCCCCAATTGCGAGATGCGCTCAATTATGCGGGTAGTGGAACGGTTTTCGACAAAAGGCAAAAGTTCAACCACACCGCCTAATTGTTCTACCAAAGGTGCTTCTGGAAGAGTTCGTTTGGTGTAGTCACCGCCTTTGACATAGACATCGGGGCAAATCAGGCGGATCAGGTTGCTTGGGGTGTCTTCTTCAAAAGCAATCAGATGATCGACACAACCCAGTCCGCTTAAAACTTGGATGCGGTCTGACAATGGGTTGATGGGGCGAGTTGCTCCTTTGAGTCGGCGGATGCTGTCGTCGGAGTTAACGCCGATAATGAGAACATCGCCAAATGCTTTGGCACGATTGAGATAAGAGACGTGTCCGGCATGGAGGATGTCAAAACAGCCGTTGGTGAAAACTATTTTGCGTCCAGCGTTGCGGTAGGAAGCGACAAGGGGGACGAGTTTGTTGGAGTCGGGGATGTGTTTGTTGGTAGGGGAGAGAAACTGCTGTAGTTCTTCAGCAGAACAGGCGGTGATACCGTCAATTGAGATCGCAACAGCAGCGGCGGCGCTGGCAAAATCGGCGGCTTCGGGTGTCGCAGCACCAGCAGCTAGAGCAAGGGCTAGAGCGCAACTGAAAGTGTCTGCAGCTCCTGTGGTGCGGGCTGGAATTGTAGGTTGAGTGTATGTGCGGTGTGGTGGTAAATTGTGTTCAAAAATAATTGCACCTTCAGCATCTAAGGTGACAGCAGCAATTTTTGCACCTGTAAGGTCGAGTAGCTTTTCTGCATACGGTGTGATTTGCTCTGCACGAGAGATCCCCCCCTTGTTCTGCCTTAATAAGGGGGGGTTGGGGGGGATCGCCAGCAACTGCAAAACTTGATCGTAATTTGGTTTCACTGCGGTGAGGTCAAGGTGACGGTAGGCGGTGAGGTTTTTAGAGTCAACGACTAGGATGCGCTGATAGCGGCGCTGAAGTTTCGCTAAAGCATCAATCACCTTTTCAGTCAATATTCCATAGCCGTAATCTGAGACAATAGCGGCATCACATTCTGGAAACGTCCGCTCAAGTTCATCAATCAGCACTTGCTCAGTGTGGGCATCAATTGGATTGGTAGTGCCAGAGTCAAATCTCACCAGTATTTGCGATGACGCTGTCACTCGTTGCTTAGTCAACGTCTGTCTATTCAATTGGATAAAGATGTGTTTTGTGGAAACATCACGTTCTGAAAGTGCAAGCTGTAGTTTGTCACCCTCCCAGTCATCCCCGATAACCGATATAAATGTTACAGTAGCGCCAAGACTACGGACATTAACAGCAGTATTAGCAGCACCTCCAGGAACATACAAGCGATTAGTGACGGTTACAATCGGCACTGGTGCTTCTGGACAAAGGCGATCGCTATATCCTTCTAAATAGCCATCAAGCATCGCTTCACCAATGACGATGACGTTCAGATTAGCGATCGCATCCAGCAGCTTTATTAAGTCAGGTTTCACCAACATTCTCCCAAATTAGTGCTTAGCACTCATCGCCATCAGTACGTAGGGTGTGCCCTTCGTAGTGTAACGCACCGCTTGAAAATAATGCGTTACGGTGCAACCAGTTAAAAATTTAGTAAAAATTTATACATTTTCGCCGAACGCACCCTACTGTAATCTCTACAATCTAAAGCGGGGTTGATTGGGGATGTCTATTGGCTAAATTGTGGTAGAACCGCTATCTAGAAGTAGAATCAGCTGATCGGAGTGGTTAGCTCCTACGGGTTATTTGGCTTTGCCGTGCGACTGGTTTGTGACTACTTTAACATTACTCAGCCTCAAAGCCGAGTTCATTAGGCATTTGACCAAATAATTTTTGCCTTTTACTCATTACAATTGTGCAAATGCACAAATATAGTCGAGTTGTGTCGCGCTCACAGGCACAGTAATCATAAACTCCGTTCCCTGACCAGGCTGGAAATTAACCGAAATTTGACCTTGATGCTTTCAGTTTCTTAATCACATCAGGGTTTACCTCGAAAGAACCTATCGTTGAGATATCACTATGAGTATAAACGGAAACTCTATGCTATCGCCTCCTGACTCGCCAAATTCCTCTACAGGAAAGTGGTGGGCAATGTTGGGTGTAGGATTGGGTGTACTAATGTTTACTATCGACACTAGTATTGTCAACATTGCTCTACCCACTTTGGTAAAAGTCTTCCACACCAACTTTGCGACAATTCAATGGGTCGTTTTGAGCTATCTACTTGTTGTGACTGCCTTGGTGTTAAGTGCGGCTCGACTAGGCGATATGGTCGGTAAGAAACAGTTGTATCTGTTCGGGTTGGTGCTGTTTACGTTTAGCTCGCTGCTGTGTGGGCTTGCACCTGGAGAAGGCTGGCTGATTGGGTTTCGCGCACTGCAAGGACTGGGAGCCGTGATGATTTCGGGACTGGGGGCGGCGATCGTCACGGAAGTTTTTCCCAGATCGGAACGGGGGCGGGCAGTGGGAATTATCGGCGCGGTTGTCTCTGTTGGTATTGCCCTTGGACCTACAGTCGGGGGATTGTTGATCAGAATTTCTGACTGGCGTGCCATCTTTTTAGTGAACGTGCCGATTGGGATATTTGCCACCTTTGTGGTTTTCCGCAGTGTTCCACCCAGTGTTATCAGCCCCGTTAAACAAAAGTTTGATGGGCTAGGGGCACTCATTATGACTGTGACTTTGGTTTGTTTTGCTCTAGGTATGACCGAAGGACAAAATCACGGCTTTGGTAGTCCCAGGACATTGGCGCTATTGGCGATCGCCACGGTCGGCTTGATAAGTTTTATCTGGGTCGAATCCCGGATCAAACAACCAATGTTGGACTTGCGGCTGTTTCGCAATTTGCAGTTTAGCCTCAGCTTGTTAACAGCGGTGCTGGTGTTTATCGCGCTTGCAGGGGTAATTTTTATCGCTCCTTTCTTTCTCGAATTAGTTCTCCACTATCCCACCCAAAAGGTAGGATTATTACTGGCAGTCTCACCTGTGTTGGGCGGTATCGTCGCCCCCTTTTCGGGAAATCTATCCGATCGGTTTGGACCGCGTATCATCAGCTTAATTGGGTTGCTGCTGATGACGGTTGGCTGTCTTGCAATCAGTACCTTCAATGCCCAGTTGTCTGAACTAGGCTATATTGTAAGGGTTGCACCCTTTGGCATCGGGTTAGGAATGTTTCAGTCACCTAACAATAGCGCCATTTTAGGCGAGGTTCCTCCAGAACGCTTAGGCATCGCTTCCGGTTTACTGTCTTTGTCCCGGACTTTGGGACAAACCACCGGACTAGCAGTGATGGGCACTCTGTTTGCAGTACTCACCCTCTCCTTTGCCTCTGCTGTTGACGTTACAACCGCGCCTGTTGAAGCACTAGTGTTTGGCTTCCAAGGAACCTTTCGCATAGCAGCACTACTCTTGCTCACTGCAGCAGCATTGATTGCTTTTCTTTGGGGAATGAAGCGAAGCAAGTAGAGGGAGTGGGGAATGGGGAATGGGGAATGGGGAGTGGGGAGTGGGAGAGGACAAGGACGACTTGGAGGCATTCCTCTCCCTCATCTCCCTCATCTCCCTCATCTGCCTCATCTCCCTCATCTCCCCCCACTCCCCCGACTCCCCCCACGCCCTCATCTCCCCCCACTCCCCCCACTCCCTACTCCCCACTCCCCACTCCCTATTTTCAAATGAGATATCTCAAAGTACTAACACTGTTCTGGAGTGCTGCTATAGCAGCTGAGTTGGAGTATCGCGTCAACTTCCTGTTAGCGACTCTCAGCAGCTTGGGTAATCTTGCAGGTAGCCTGTTCGGACTATTCTTATTTTACGGTAACGGCTATACTTTCACTGGGTGGTCATGGGAAGCAGCTTTAGTTGTTTTAGGAATTTTTACGCTGCTGCAAGGCTTTTCGGCAACCTTTCTCGCCCCGAACTTGAATCGCATTGTTCGTCATGTGCAGGAAGGTACGCTGGACTTTGTGTTACTCAAACCTATCCGTAGCCAGTTTTGGCTTTCCACCCACATCCTTTCACCTTGGGGATTGCCAGATTTAATCTTTGGTTGCGCGATCATTGGTTACGCAGGTACAAAACTCGGCTTGAAAATAGGCGACTACCTCATCAGTGCAATTCCCCTATTTTTTGGCTTAGTCATTCTATACAGTCTCTGGTTTATGCTGGGAGCGACTAGCATTTGGTTTGTCAAAGTTTACAACGCCACTGAGGTACTGCGAGGTTTGTTGGAAGCAGGGCGATATCCGATCGTAGCATATCCTACTGCTTACCGCTTTTTCTTCACATTTGTTGTGCCAGTGAGTTTTTTAACTACTGTACCAGCAGAAGCAATGCTGGGTCGGAGCCAAATCACCTGGATGATCGGTGCAGGAGTGTTGGCGCTGGCGCTGTTTTTTGTTTCCTCTTGGTTTTGGCGGTTTGCGTTGCGGTTTTATACGAGTGCTTCGAGTTAGAGACACTTTTTGTTCTTGATTTGGGAAAATTCAGATTACACCTCAATGTATAGTTCAATAGCTTCCTTAATGTTGGCAATAGCTTCTTTTTTCGTCTTTCCTTGGCTGATGCAAGCTGGTAAGCTAGGGCATTCCGCCACCCAGTAACCATCTTCTCCTGGATAGATAATCACTTGTCTCATCATCTATTACTCCGATACTTGTGGTGACTATTTTATTACATTTTGCCATTTTTCTACAGGCAAGCTACGCCTATGGGATTACTGTACATTTATGGGAAGATAGGCAGTATATTCAAGAACGGGATGTACCTGTTGCGATCGCATAACATGATGAACCGAAACTTTTGGATTATTGCTTTAATTGCTTTTACTAATTCCCTCAGTTTTACGATTTTAATTCCGATAATTTATCTTTATGGCAAGCAATTTGGTCTAAATGATTTCCAAACTAGCTTATTATTTTCAATTTACTCTTTAGCTCAATTTCTAGCAACTCCCGTAATTGGTAAACTTTCCGACCGTTTTGGCAGAAAGCCTTTACTGATTATCAGTTTAGGTGGGACTGTAATTGCTAGTTTTATCGCTGGAACTGCTACAACAGCCATTGTTTTCTTTCTAGCTCGATTTCTGGATGGAATTACCGGAGGTAATAATTCAGTAGCCCAGGCAATTATTGCAGATGTCACTACTCCGGAAAATCGAGCCAAAGGTTTTGGAATTTTTGGGGCAACTTTTAATTTAGGTTTTGTTTTGGGACCAGTTATTAGTTTGCTAGCGCAGCAAATTTCTTTAGGAACTTCTTTTTTGGTTTCGGGTGTCATTGCTCTATTCGCTCTCTTAATCACGATATTTTTTCTACCTGAAACCCATAAAAAAAAGGCTGCAAAAGGACACAATATTTTTGATTTAGGCTTAGGAAATTTAATCAAAGGTCTTGCTATTCCTAAAATAGGGATTCTCTTAATTATCAATTTCTTTATTGGAACGACATTCACTATCTTTACCTATGCCTTTCAACCCTACTTCATTAAAGTGCTAGGTCAAAATAGTAAGTCTTTAACACTGATGTTTTTAGTATTTGGAGTGCTGGGCGTAGTCATGCAAACGTGGGGAGTCTCTATTCTGACTCGTAAATTTGATCTCGTTAGCATTTTGTTTTTAGCTTTATTTATCCGCAGTCTATCATTTACTTTGATGCCAATTTGGCAAAGTGTTGTTTATTTTGTTGGAGTTACTATACTTTTTTCGGTTCTGAATTCTTTAGTTCAACCTATAATCAACACTTTGATTTCTCTAAATACTCAGCCAGAAGACCAAGGAACTGCTATGGGTATTAATTCCTCTTATTTAAGTATTTCCAATGCGATTGGACCTGTAATTGCTGGAATGTTGATTAATCAAGATAATCCCACAACCTATGGTTATCCTTTATACTTAGCTGGAACATTAACTTTTTTAGTATTATTATTAGCAATATTTACTCGCAAAAAATACACACTTCTAGTTAAAACGAAGTAGGGAGATCATAATAATTCGTAATTGATAATTCGTAATTCGTAATTACTCCATAGCGATATTGTACCCCACATGCAAAATAGTTTCGGTCGTATCCACGTCTTTGTAATTACTACATTAACATCAGAACTGCGAGCCGGATCGCGGCTACGTGTCTACGCCACCCACTTGAGTAGCGGATTTTTCTCCAGCTAGTCGCAAATACTGGGTATTACCTGGTTGCTAAAGTTTCCCTTGATTGTGTTGTGGGATGGAACAGGCATGGTTGTAAAATAATCTTGGCTTGGTTTCCACCCGGATGCATTCGATTTGCGATTTTACATTGATAATACAATTTTTCGCTTCTTGCAAGAATCTACCTTTGCTGCGTTGTCTGCTTGTATGCCCAAGGAATGAAGTAATGTTAAGCCCATCTGTTATCTGAGATACAAAGAACTCCCAAATGAAAGCAAATTCAGATTTCGCGAACCCATTGAGGACAAAATAGGAGAAAATAAAAGATCGCATTGACGGCAAAAACCCATATTTACGTCGCTGTGGATGTCTTCTCGGTTTAGGAGGTGGAATTAACGGTTTGAGAATTCGCCATTCTTCATCGTTCTGTGTCACTTTCGTAGGCTTTTATGGTCATAGCATCGCCAGAAGCAACTTCCCTGAAATAGAAATTCACGCTAACAAAAAGAATTACTCCTAAGAAGGAGTTTTTTAAATTAAAATTATAGTATCATCAGTATTAAAGTATTTAACTAAGCCTTATTGTTTTATGACAATAAGGCTTATCTAAAATTGTGGATTGAATCAAAAATCCAGGTATTAGGGTACAGTTTTGGTTAAATCGCTCAAACAACCTATAGCGTTTACTTATTAACGCAAATAGGGTGAGGAGTTGCTCCAACAAGAATTAAACAAAGCATTTTTTAGAAGAGTTATCTTCGGAAATGCTCTTGGATAAAAGTAGCAATTAAGTTGTCATTAAATATTTATCTAGATAGTATGCTTAGTCAACAAGAAGATGACAGCGTAGTCGAAGGGATTCCTATGCCCATTCAGGAAACCTCAGAGAATCAGGCATTAACACAAACGTTACTTCCTCCAAACCCGCATCTGAAAATTTCCAAGCCGGAAATTCGGACAAGCCTCAAGGCATTAACTCTTGAGAGTATCTTCGCTTCGGTTTTTTATAGTATCATCGGCGGCGCGTTGATCAGTAATTTCTTGCTGGAACTGGGTGCAGGTCCAGTGGAAATTGGTTTGCTCGCCTCTATTCCGCAGTTGGTGAATCTGCTTCAACCGCTAGGAGCGTATCTGGTCTACCGAAGTCCTAGCTTCCATTGGTATTCCATGTGCATTTTCGTCCCGTCGCGGTTCTTGTGGGTGATTCTCGTGCCGGCGGTTTGGTGGGTCACCACCTCATCTGATATCACGAAGCGCCAAGTGATGCAGTTGACATTAGCAATTATGGTGGTGACTAATATCATCGAAGCTTTAGGTCGTGCTCCCTTTCTGGGTTGGTCGGCTGTGTTAGTCCCTCAGCGGTTGCGGGGGCGGTATTTTGGCTTTCGCAATAGTCTTCTGGGCTTGATTACTTTCATCAGTGTGCCGCTGCTGGGTCTAGGGGTATCGAAGTGGCCCGGTGGCTCCCTCGAAGGCTACGGTGTGATGTTGGTTATAGGAATTGTGTTTGGGCTAACCAGTTTGATCAGTCAGTTCTGGATGAAGGATGTGAACCCGCAACTTGTAAAAGCTGCCGATTCAGATACATCCGAACCGCAGTCCACAGGAATAGATCTGAGCTTCCTCAAGGATGGCAATTTTTTGAGGTTTGTGCTTTACCTTGCCATCTGGTGCTTTGCCGTTAACGTTAGCGCTCCTTTCTTTAACCTCTACATGCTGGATAATCTGGATATAGATATCAGCGTGGTAACGATTTATAACGGCATAGCAACTGCTGCTAACATGCTGATGCTGCTTTTGTGGGGCAAACTGGCTGACCGGATTGGGAATCGTCCGCTCTTAGTATTAGTGGGCTTCTTGGTGGCGGTGACACCTATGTTGTGGCTAATAACTGGAGGTAATCAAATTTCCGTTTGGGTTTGGTTACCCTTATTGCACGTACTCACTGGTGGGACTTGGGCAGCTATTGACCTGTGTACCAACAATATGATGATGGGAGTTTCCCCCCTGCGTAATCAATCCAATTACTTTGCGATCGCCGGTGCAGTTGCTGGTGTGAGTGGAGCAATAGGAATCACCGCCGGTAGCTTTCTGGCGACTCATCCTAATGTCGGTGGCTTGCTGGGTCTGTTTGCGATCTCAGGTCTCCTACGGCTGGTTGCCATTCTACCCTTGGTTTTTGTTCACGAGCCGCGTTCTGTACCTCTGGATCGGCTTTTGGGAGTCCTATCTACAACTCTTAGGCAGCAAAAAGTGCTGACTCAAACAGAAGAATAATTGCTAATGGCTAATGGCTAATAGTAACAATTAACAATTAGCAATTAACAATTAACAATTAACAATTAGCAATTACCTTACGCCTGCTCAGCTGCTGCTTCGTCTTTAACAGATTCCTCAGGAGTTAACTCATCGATGATCGAGACGAAGATAGCAGCAATTGGGACTGCTAGGAGTACACCAAAGAATCCTAATAGTTTACCCATGACTAAAAATGTCAGGATCACCATCACAGGGTGAAGATTAACTTGCCGACCCATTACCAAAGGCTGAACGATGTGTGCATCTATCTGATTCAGAATTAAGAACAATACCAAAACAAGCACCAGCTTCAACGGTGAAAGACTCAGAGCAACTAATGCTGGTAAAAGCGTGCCGACAATCGTACCAACGTAAGGAATTACCTCAAGCAAACCCGCAATTATTCCGAAGGCAAGCGCAGAAGGAACTCCTAAAGCCCAAAGTCCAATTGTTGCACCTAAACCTAGAAATATCATGGCGATCCCCGTACCAAAAATCCAACCCCGCAATCTCACCTCGACAGTCGAGAGGAAGTGTTTAAACTGTTGGTGATTTCGGCGGGGTACAAGTCGGAGAATGCCATTAATCAATGAATTTGGGTCATATGCCATATATAAAGCTAGAATCAATGTTGCCACGAACTCAAGCGGTATACCCAAAGCTTCACGCAACACAAGTGGAACTTCCTTCAGTAACTCTTTGGCAACGTTCTTTAATTGTGTTATTGCTTGAGAGAGGTCTGGCACTAAGCTATTCGTGCGGTGAAGCTGTTCAACGCGTTCACTCAGTCTACTCAAGTAGTCCGGTAGTGTCACTATGAGCTTTTGAGTCTCTGTAATTACATTAGGGATAACGACAGAAACAAGCAAGATGCCAAATCCCACGATTAATCCAATCAATATAAAAACCGCCAACCACGGTGATTTGACAATCTTTTGTAACCACTGTAGTAAAGTTCTGAAGATTAAAGCAATCAATGCCGCAATGGCAATCAGCTCCAAAACTGGTAAAAGTCTGTATAAAATGTAGAGTGACACCGCAACAAATACTGCAAGTGGTGCGCCACGAGTTAGTTCAGACCATCCTGTATTTGTATTATTACTTGCCATTGCGATTTCTTCTCACTCCCCACACGTGCAAGTTAGCTGAACCTTCAATTTTGACTTATTTCTCTGCCCTAAACTTATTTCCAGGTTTTTAATTTTGGCGTTGCTGATTTCATGTATGAATTTTGTTTTTTGGGTATCCATAATCCTTGTAGAGACGCGAAATTTCGCGTCTCTACATGCCAAATTTCGCGTCTCTACATGCATAATTCATATCGTAATTCAGCAACGCCTTAATTTTTAATTTTTAATTCCCCAAAGAAGTTGACTTTCGCCTTCTGATTTCATACAGACCCAGTAATAATACGGAAACTGCTAAAGGGAGAAAATAGTAGATGAACCGATAGAGGACTAAAGCGGCAAATATCTTAGGAGGAGGAATTGTTGGTGAGAGTAGCAACAGGATCACTGTTTCAAACACGCCCAATCCACCAGGTACGGAACTTACCAGTCCAGCAATCTGACCTAAGAGGTAAATGCCGAAAAAGGCTGCATACGACAAATGTAAATGTGTGTTTGATGGCAGCAAGACGTAAAGTATACCAACAGCAATGCCCCAGTCAATAGAGGAAACGATAATCTGCCCTAAAGCTAAATCTAGAGTTGGTAAAGAAAAGGAACGTCCGCCAATTCGTAGCGATCGCTTTAGCTTTAAACTTGCTAGCAAATAAGCGACAGTTATGGCAATCATTGCCATTCCGATCGGATGCACTGAGGTGAAAGGCAAATGGAGCAATTGGGGAACCGCTAGAGGCTCAACTGAAAATAAGAATCCACCAACTGCACTTAATCCCAGCCAGAAACTCAGGTTCGCAAAGGCGATGATCTGAGCAATTTCAACTGCTGATAAGCCCCAAAGTAAGTAAAGTCGATAACGAATGGCGCTACCAGTGAAGATAGCGAAACCGACAGTGTTACTGACTGCGTAGCTAGTAGCCGCAGCTAGTGCAATCTTTGGGTAAGGTAAAGGATGGCGAATGTATCTACAAGCAAGGACATCATACCAAGTCAAGACCAAGTAACTGAGGATTGTCAACCCCAGTGCTAGTAGTAAGTGCTTAATGGCAGCAGTCTTGAGGTTTTGCAAAATCTCTTGAATAGTGTACTGCTGCAATTGCTGACTGATAGCCCAAATAGAGACACCGAAAAGCAGTAGCCCTAAAAGTGGTAAGCCAAAGCGAGTGAGACGTTTTAGCTGCATAAGTCGTGAATTGGTGAAGCCAGAACTAAAATGTGCGCAAAATCTTGGTTTACACTCATCGCAAAGGTATCCTTACTGAAATAGAGCCAACTTTTAAAAACTGCTAATGCAATATAACAATCCTAAATGATTTGTGAAAAATTTTAAGTTATGTAGGGGAGCCACAAAGAGTGCGCGGTGAGACAGCCCTGAAGGAGGGTTTCACTCATTCTGGATCTGCGTAAGCGTTGCGTTAGCGTAAGCGTTGCGTTAGCCGGTACTCCGGCGTCGGAACGAGCGTCACCCGAAGGGGTTCCCCGCGTTGAGAGGAGTGGTGAAGCAGCGCGAATGACGGCTTTCCCTCCGTAGGCGACTGCACCAAGCTTTATGGCGTTGGGCACTGCCCACCATATCCGGGTTTTGTGCGCTTGCGCCCTGCCTACTTGTATTTCTAGAGTTTTCACAACTGAAAATAGGATTGCTATATAAGAATTAGTAGTAAGAAGCTCTATTTTAAGGATGCTGTCTTTTGGTCTAGTAGTTCATCTACAACAGGGTAAAATTGTCAATTTTTCAGTCTCTGCTCTTGCATTGCTTCCTGAAACTGGATACCTACATAGGAGAGGGAATCTGCTGCGTGCTTGTGGTCATAATTCCAACCATAGTCGGGACCACTTAGCCCGTGACCGCCAGGAAAAGTATAAAAGACGTTTTTGATGCCCAATTTATTTAACGTTTCATGGAACTGGTGACTGGAATTGAGAAATTCATTACCAGCTAAATCATTAAGTCCAGCATCCAGGTAGATACGTATAGATTTGCGTTGTGCTATGGGAATCTTTTGCACAAATACTTGCGGGCTATTTTGGGGTCCACTATCATCTGTAAAGTAACCAATTTGACTAAAGAAAATATTGAAGTTGTCTAGATGGCGTAGCCCGATATTGAGGGCACCCCAACCACCAGAGGAGAGTCCGCCCATCGCCCAAAATTGCGGTTCATTCAAGGTGTAGTAGCGTGATTTCACCACAGCAACTAACTCTTTACCAATCCATGTGCTGACATTGCCATTGGGTCCATCGTAATAATCTGGGTCCCAAAGCGGACTCGAACCCCGGTTATCATTGCCATCTGGTGTAATCACAATCGATTGCGGTAATTTCCGACTTTTGTAGAGTTCAGCCAATACGGGAATAATGCCAATCTTGTCTACCCAAGCACGTGCATCATCGTGTCCACCATGCAAAAGAAAAATGACGGGATAGCGTTTGTTAGGGTTTGGTTTATAGCCAGGAGGTAGAATGACACCGAATTGCCGCACCTTGCCCATTGCCTTACTGTTGAAAGTTTCTAAATGAAACGTCATTTTACTGCCAGTAACATTTGTTGCCGGTCGGTCTAACTGCGGCGCACCTTCAATGAATATATACCATGCAACCGCACCCGCCAGCAACGTGAGTGTAGCAGCACCCATACCCAGAATAATTTTCCAACGCTTGGCTATAATTTTCATTAACTCAAAAAATTGTATGAACTTTTGAGCAACCGACGGCAGCGGTTTGGAATTAGTCTGGTGATTCGTTAAATTAGATTTAATGAATCATGTTTTTAACTTAATTCACGCCCAAACGCGATCGCCTTGCTAACAACATTAATATAGTCCACCATAATTCATTATCCGGCATTAGACATCTCCAGAAATTAATTGTGCGTTGTCTACAACCCTTGTATAGAGACGATCTGTCGCGTCTCTATATTGTTTTTAGGAGATGTCTATTAGCAAGCGTGTCTATGCTTCCTTCGATTATGAAACGCTCTCATTTGTCTTTGTGGTAGAGGCATTTCACCTGATGTTCTAGACTAGAGTTCGGCAATGTCTGACGACAAGACCTGACGCTCGTCGTTTCTAGGGGTTGTAGGTCAGCAATGGCACTATTTTTTTGTCCTTCTTTAATCCATATCTTTCAAGATAATATGTTTTCTCGAGTCAAAACTAATTTTTCCTTGTTGTTGTAACTTGTTCATCAATCGTGTAATTGTTACCCTAGTAGTGCAGCAGGCGCTTGCAAGGTCTTCATGAGTCAGACGAACATTTAGGCAAGTTCCTTCCAAGACTGGTTGACCAATTTCTCGTGTTAAAAGTTGCAATAGATCGTAGAGGCGGTCTTGTACCCGTCGCCTGCCTGCAAGTACTAAAAAAGATTCTGTCTGCCTTAACCGCTGATTGAACTTCGGTAAAAGCGCATGCGAGAGCGTAGGAGAAGCTGCTATTTCTCCTAGATAAATTGATACTAACTCTACGTTTGATTGGGCGGTTGCTTGGTAAGTTTTGAGGGAGGTCATATCAGAGCCAAAAACCATTCCAGATCCAGCCAACCCGACCAGTACTTCTTCACCCGTTTCACAAAGCGTACTGAGTTTGACAAAACCCTGACAAACATACCAAATTGCTTGCCAGTTGTTGGGGATAGTTTCCCCTTTAGGATATTTATGCACAGCGCGACCCTGAGTGAAATCGCCCTCATGCCCAAGGGTTACTGATTCCGCTTGCTGACGTTGGGTAACGTCACGTAGCAGCCAGCGAAAGGCGATCGCTTTGCCATCTGAGTTGCGAACACTTGCCACTGTGAAAGCAGCGATAAAGCACTCACCATTTCTTTGCTGCAAGCGTAATGCTAACTCCCTCACTTTATCGCTTCGGCACAGCTGGGTAAGTTCGTAACGAAAGCGATGACGATCCTCTAGAGTGATGAAGTTAACCATTAGTTTTGCCGTCAAAAACGACTGTGGCACGTTGAGCAACCTTGCTGCTGCTTGGTTGGCTTCTAGAATCACGCCTTGGACATCAGTTACTAAATAGCCTTCTGGTGCAAACTCAAATAAATCCAGGTAGCGCTGGCGTTCTGCTTCTACCAAATTTCTTGTTTCTAAAAGTTCCTCATTCTGCAGGTGGAGTTCCTCCATTGCCAACTGTACTATTTCTGAGGCGCTACCAAGTTCCATAAAAGCTTGCGGCAGTAGATCTGATGTTAAAGGCGAAGTGTTAGCATTTTGGTACAAATCCGCTAAACGCTTGTACATTGTCTCTGCTTGCCGAACAAATTTGTCTATTTCAAGTTTGTGTATGTCCATCTTAATGATTCCCGCTATTTTTTGGCAAAATATTCGACTACATATTTTCTAGGACGAAGACTGTGCTAGGAATGAATTGAGATAATTTGATGCCAGTCCGCTCAACAATCACGCTATTCTCAACGGGAGTCACTACGACAAAACCGCAGTTTAATGCCAGTCCCTTCAATCGCTTTTACCTATGGTTATATAATGTAGTGTTATGGCAGATTGCAATCTATAACCAAGGCTGGATCGGATTGCCTGTGAGTGCAAACAACAACCAATGCCCCTCCTTTAACAAAGAAGATAGCTGTTTTCCGCCTAATACCATTAAAAGCTTTCATGACTGCGACAACCTGCTGAATTGTCGGCTTCAATTGCATTTATATTACTCCTTACTTTGCTTTGTTTATTTCCTCGTAATTTTTTGAACCAATATTTTCTGGTTTAACGATTATTAGAGTAAATTCCTTTGAAAGCAAACATCATACAAAATATAGGGATTTTTACTTTACTTATAATTATTCAAAAAGTTACTTTTGCTGATTAAATTAAATTGCTTTTACCTACATTTTTCCACCTAATTGCGGAGTTATTTTATTATTAATTATTTTTCATATTTGTTGAGATTTACAATTAGCATAACCTTTATTATCTTCAATGAGATGCTCCCACAGTAATAAACTGAGTTATAGCTAAAGAACAAGCTTTATTTTAAGTTCCTGTGCGATCGGGAATATACTAAATTTCATATTTTATCTTTTCTGTAACTGTTAAATTGTGTTCTTAACTACAGTATAAATGACTTTCTCATGTATTACCCATAGATAGAGGTCATTTTTTTTGTTGGCAGTAAAGGAAATGCTCTTGTGGTCGGCTCGGCACCCCATCAAATCGTCCGGCAGAGCCTCTAAGAGATCGCATTCTGTGGCTCTGCCTGGGAACGAGGCAGGGTAAGATTTTGAACTTAACAAGTCTACTATACATATGATGGTCAATGTGTCTTGTGCGTAAGTCCTTATCGCAATCTTTTTCAGATTGCAATATGTTATTAGCATGATATTTGCTTGCTGAGTTCATTTATCACTTTAGACTGATGCACATGTCTACATCGATAATATGGTAGATATTTTTGGAAATACTGAGTTTTTCACATTTGTCAGCGAGGCAAAGAGGAGCTTCCGCATTGTTGAAAATGTCATGAAAAGACAACTTATGAGTAAATATACTTAAGATAAAAGCCGATTAAATTGTTTAAAAATGTGTATGTATGCGTTTGTCTTTTGCTTTTTGAATCAGACAATTTGCCAGAATATCTGCGCTCAATTCGCTTAAATATACGAAATTTTCCGAAAATATTTAGTATAGTAAATCACCATGTATGTTTTTATTATAACTAAAATTTATAAATCAAGATAATTACGGATATATTTTTATGCACAAACAATAAATAATGATTGAGCAAATAAAGTTATGAACAACCAAAAATACACTTAAACATCAATACGGTTCAGTTAAGAAAATTTACCAACCGTCTACCTGTGTAGAGACGCGAAATTCTCGCTGTGCGCTGCAGGAGGGTTTCCCTCCGTAGGTGACTGGTGAGTCCAGTCCTGTTCGCGCAGCGTCTCCCCTTGGGAGAAGGAGGGTTTCCCTCCGTAGGGAACTGGTGAAGCAGCGCTGCAGGAGGGTCTCCCTCCGTAGGCGACTGCTGAACCCGAAGGGCGAACCCGAAGGGCGTCGCGTCTCTACAAGTCTGACATTCCTACAGTTCAGCCCTAACTGAACTGTATTGACTTAAACCTCACAAACAATAAGTAGGTAGCCGCAAATCACATTAATTATGGAAATAAATTTTAAATAGGGTGTGTTAGCGAGAGTACGGCACCAAAGTCTTCCATTATGATGCGTTACGGCATGAGCAAGATCTCACCTACATAGACAATACAATTGTTTATATACATCCTCTACTTTCTCGCCTATTTACCTAACATAATAATTTTATCCTACCACTTTATAAGGCGTGGAGTAGCTATTTTTGTCAAAAATACAATGATTTAAATATTGGGTGCTAAAAATGAAAGAAGTCCTTGCATTGATTGAAAAAAAGAAGCAAGAATTTGCCCAGTTGCGGTTGTTTGAGTATCTGCAAGATAAAAGTATAGACCCAAAACAAAGGCTTGCTTGGACACCCTGTGTAACTCCTTTCGCAATGGGTTTTGGGCATTTGAACAGATACGATCTGCGAAAAGAGCCAACTGATGACCCAATTCAGGAATTAATCAATAGGCACACTTATGAAGATGACCATCACTGGGAGTGGTTTCTAGAAGACCTTGAGGCACTAGGGTTGAACCATTCAATGAAGTTCAGTGATGCCATGAAATTTTTTTGGTGTGACGAAACGTATAAAACATGGCTGGTTTGCCATCAAATCGCGCTCTATACGTTTCAAGCAGAACCTATTGTCGTGCTAGCAGCAGTTGAGGCGATAGAGGCTACTGGGAATGTTATTTTAGCTCTGACTGCACAAGTAGCACAAGAACTTCAACAAACTACTAATCAAAGCTATCGCTATTTCGGTCAGCATCACTTTTGTGTCGAAACTGGTCATACTACAGGAACCGATGATGTAGAGCAGTTTATTGAAAGAATTCAACTGACAGAAGAGCAAAAATCCAAAGCTTTTGAGGTAGTAGAGAAAGTGTTTGAAGTTTTCACGGAAGCTGTTAATGAGATGATGGCGTATGCAGAAAAGTACCCTATTGAAGTGCAACTGTTGAAAGCCGCATAAATAACTAAAGTCAATTGATCTGTGTTCCTGAAACTGTAAGGGCGTTGAATCACTAAGCTCCTACATACTTTGTTATTGCAGGTAGATAGAAAGTATTTGAAAATTATCTGAGTCACGAGAGTTAAAGCAATGGATATAGCAGTAGAGTTTGAATACTTGATTATTGGTGCTGGACCTGCTGGTTTACAGCTAGGCTATTTTCTAGATAAAGCTAATCGTAATTACTTGATTATAGAAGCCGATGCGACTGTCGGTACTTTCTACAAAACTTTTCCCAGACATAAAAAATTAATTTCCATTAATAAGATTTACACAGGGTATAATGACCCGGAAATTAACCTCAGGTGGGATTGGAATTCTCTACTGAGTGATAGTGAAGAAATGCGGTTTAAGAATTACAGCAAACAGTACTTGCCGCAGACAGATGATCTGGTGAGATATCTAGGTGATTTTGCCACTCACTTTCACCTCAAAGTTAAATACAATTGCCAAGTTGTCAGGATTGCCAAAAACGACAAATTCATGGTGACAGACAGCAACGGCAATGTTTATTCTACAGCACGTCTAATCATCGCCACGGGTTTTTCCAAAGCATACATTCCACCAATACCTGGCATTGAATTGGTAGAAAACTACACGGATGTATCCGTAAATCCAGAAGATTTCGCGAATCAAAAGGTATTGATCATCGGTAAAGGCAATTCTGGCTTTGAAATTGCTGACAATCTACTCGCAACAACATCACTTATCCACATAGTCAGTCCCAATCCAGTCTCAATGGCATGGAAGACCAAATATGTAGGTCATTTGCGAGCAATCAACAACAACTTGCTAGACACATACCAATTGAAATCACAGAATGTAATACTGGACGCTGTCATAGACAAAATAGAGCGCCAAGACGGTAAGTTTGTCGTGTCCTTTGCCTACAACCACGCTGACGGAGAATTAGAAGAATTGGTTTATGACCGTGTAATCTTGTGTACTGGATTCCGCTTTGATGATTCTATCTTTGACGAATCATGTAAACCAGAGCTAACTATCAACGATCGCTTTCCGGCACAGACAAGTGAATGGGGATCGACTAATGTCAAGGACTTATATTTTGTCGGGGTGCTGATGCACATGCGGGATTATAAGAAGAAGCAATCCGGCTTTATTCATGGTTTTCGTTACAATATCCGCGCACTGCACCGCATATTAGAGCGTAAGTACCACAATCAGGAATTACCTTGTCAGCTAATTGATTTCACCCCCGAAAGTTTAACGGAGGCTGCGATCGCAAGGGTGAATCTCAGCTCAGGATTGTGGCAGCAAACAGGCTTTCTGTGCGATCTGATTGTCGTTCCTAAGGATGGCAAAGCAGCGCGGTACTACGAAGATATGCCAACTGACTACATTCATGACAGCGATCTAGGTCAGCATGACCACTACTATACTGTGACTTTAGAGTTTGGACTCGATATTATATCCGCAAGTCCAGATCCCTTTGCAGTTGAGCGCATTCATAAAGATGATTTTGAACGAGCCGACCTTAGTTCTGGTATCCACCCGATCGTTCGGTACTTTTGTGGAAATATTTTGATTGCAGAACATCACGTTATTGAGGACGTAGCTAGTGAATGGCGGGAGGATGTGCATATCATACCGTTGTTGAAATTTTTTAATCTTCAACTGTCAGGAAATTTTGAGTCTCCTCTGCCAAACGAGGGTGCGCCACTGTCATCTTCTGAGATAGTAACTTTAGCCAATGTGTCCTAAAAATTAAGGCTCTCATTATTAACCCCTTGGTCTAACTATCGCAATAGACATCTCCGAAAAATAATGTAGAGACGCGAAATTTCGCGTCTCTACAAGGGTTGTAGACAAAGCACAATTAATTTCTGGAGATGTCTAATGTCGCAGCGGTATCTCAATCACAAACTCAGTCCCCTGTCCTAAGGTAGAATTACAGATTAACTGACCCTTGTGTTTGTCCACGACAATCTGATAGCTAATGGACAACCCCAACCCCGTGCCACTTCCTACTGGCTTAGTGGTAAAAAATGGGTCAAAGATTTTCTGCTGCACTTCCTTAGTCATACCAGGACCATTATCAGCAATTTGAATCCTTACTGTATTAGAGTCTGCTAGTTCAGTGCGAATGCAAATCTGGGGAGTAGGGAGTAGGGAGTAGGGAGTAGGGGCTTGGTTCTTTACCACTCCCCACTCCCTATTCCCCACTCCCTCTTGTAAAGCATCGATCGCATTACTCAGGATATTCATAAATACTTGATTGAGTCCAGAAGCGTAACAAGTAACTTCGGGCAGGTGTCCGTATTCTTTGATAACTTCAATCCCAGGATGGTTGCTGTTTGCCTTGAGTTTGTGCTGCAAAATCATCAAGGTGTTTTCGATTCCCTCATGAATATCTACAGGTTTCATTTCGGCTTCATCCAAGCGGGAGAAGTTGCGTAAGCCCAGAACAATATTCCGGATACGTGAGCTTCCTACACTCATTGAATGTAGAAGCTTTGACAGATCTTTTACCAGAAAATCCAGTTCAATTTCCCGAGCCTTTTTCTGAACGATTGGGGAGGAATTAGGGTATTCTTGCTGATAGACAGCAATCAAATCCAGCAAGTCTTGAATATACTGACTAGCATGATCAATATTGGCATCAATAAAGTTGATAGGATTATTGATTTCATGGGCAATTCCCGCCACCATTAGCCCCAAGCTCGACATTTTTTCACTTTGAATTAATTGGGTTTGGGTGCTTTGCAAATCGTGTAGGGCTTGTTGCAAACTTTCTTTTTTTTCGTTGAGTTCCTGCGTTCTCTGTTTGACTTTCTCATCCAAATTGTTGTAGAGCAGAGCATTCTCTAGGCAGATTGCTGCTTGGGTAGTGAGGAGGAGGAGGACTTCTAGGCGATCGCTTGTAAATGCTCCTGTGGTCAGATTATTTTCTAGGTAAATAATACCAATGAATTTGCTTTGATTAATAATCGGTATACATAACAGACTCTTGGTTTGCTGAAGGATAATATAGGGATCTGCTGCGATGAAGGCAACTGCCGTTGCATCATCAATTACCAAGATTTCCTTTGTACGTTTGACATAGTTTATCAAAGTAATGGGAACATCGGTGCTTGACTCTAGGCGTATTGATGGTAACTCTGTTAATATGGTTGCAGAACTTGAACTTGAACTGACTGCTCTAACGGTTAACTTCAAGTTATCACCTTCGCTCAAAATCAGAGCGCACTTAGAGGCTCCCGCGTTCTCGATCGCAACTTCCATTAAAGTAGAAAGCAGTTGCTCCAGATTGATTTCCGCAGACAGTGCTTGAGATGCTTTGATGACAGCTGCTAAATCCAGAGAATCTGAAATGCTTGTGTTAGAGCCAATGACAGTGTGGCGATCAAATCGGTTTGATCGGGTTGTGCTATTGGAATAGGTGCTTTTCTCACTCTTGTGAAGGCGATGTTTTTCTTGCTGAAGAATCGGGGAGAGTAATTGGGGATAGCGTTTTGTCAAGTCGTCAACTTTAGCTAATGCTCCCCAGCGAACGTAACCATAGTAGGCATCAACTAGGTAGGTCTGGGCAATCTTCTGTTTGCCCCATTCTAGATAGAACTTAGCCGCAAGTTCGTTGGCGATCGCTTCTTCGTTGATGTACTCGTGTTCTTTGGCTCCAGCAATGGCGCGATCGTACAATTCCATCGCCTCCATATTGTTGCCGAGAATCCGATGTCGTTCAGCTTCGACCAAATAAAATTTATGTAAATAATTCATGGGGGCATGATGCGCCCATTTCTGCATCTTCTGCTGATTGGTAGATATCTTTTCTAAGATTTGTTTTTGTTCAGAATCTTCAACATCAAGATACACTGCTAGCCTCGCCAGTGAATCGTAGAAATAGACTTGAGGAATAATAATCTTTCCTATTCCACCGTGTAAATATTTTTCTGCCCCAGCAGCATTTTCTAGTGCTTGAGGATAGTCGGTAAACAGATAACACAGATGCATCTTGCAGAAATATAGGTATAAAAGCGCGATGGCATCATTACCTTGAAGATGAAGCAGTAGCATTTTCTCCTCATCATACGCTTCACCAATTAAACGACATGGATCGTCCACACGTCCCAGTAAATTCAAGACAGTTTGCCGATATATCTCATTCCAGTAAAACATCCTTTCCTGCTTGATTTGCCTGATAGCATTGCTGTATGTCCCTATCTCAAGTTCAAGCCCTGCTAGCTCTTGACCCATGAAATATGCAGTACAGGAGTAAGCATAAAGAGCATAAGCGGCAAATTCTAAATCTCCTGTTTCCAGACCAGCAGAGTAAACTTCTAGGAGCGGTTTTAATGTTTCTCTAATATGCTCCTTCCAAGGTCTGACAAGTTGATTAAATGTTTCTACAACCTTGACGGTGATTTCTTGAGTCTGGAATCTAGACAATAGACTTTCAGCCAGTTTGCCAAATTGATATCCGGACTCGATGTCTTCGACTATACCACAAAGTATTAACGCGTAAGAAACGTATGCAAACGCGGACAAGGGAGCATTCCCATGTTTAAGTGATAAATGAATCTGTTTAAAGGAAATTAGCTGCATCAGTTCAGGAACAGCTTGATAGGCAAAAACAATTGCATTAGATAAAATACGCATCACTCCCAGTGGTGCGGCTTCTGTCATCTCTGGCAAGTGAATTAAGTCTTCAATACGTCTATTAGCCAGATTTAAAGCTGTTTTCTCCAGTTCCAACTGAACATCTGACTGACTGGGATTCTCAGGGAACTCCACCCCCAATAACTTCAAAAAAGCTAGAGCAGTATTGACAGCTTCAAGTGCGTGGTTCTGCGCCCCGTAAGCTTGAATATTGACTTCACAAGCTTTCACTTTGTCCAGCACTGTTTTCGCTTGTGCCAATATCACCTGGACAAATTGCTCTGTCTTCTCAAAATCACCAGCCAAGTATGCCGCCTCTGCTGCTGTCTCATACAAAGCTAGGGTTAGCTCATACTTTGTCTCCCAGCTATCTCCTGCCAGTAGTTGGATTCCAGAAGCTAAATACTTAACCGCAGCGGCATAAGCCGTTGATGCTTTAGCTCTACGTCCAGCAATTAAATTCATCCTTGCCAGTTCATTGCGCTCAGTCTGGTTGGTGATTAATTCCAGCCCCATATTGAACTGATTGACAATCTCAAAAATTTTTTCTTCTCGTTTCTCTACTGGAGTATTTCTCAACAGCAGTTGCCCAATTTTTAAGTGAATTGACTGTTTTTGAGACTCAGGAATCAGAGAATAAGCGGCTTGCTGTACCCGGTCATGCACAAATTTATATTTGGGTAATTGGGTTACTTCTTGCCCATTATCCATTACTAATGACTCATTACCAGCTTGAAATAACTTGTAAACTTCAATTTCAGGTAAAACTAGACCCTCAACTAACGCGGGCAATAAGTCTGCTGCCGTATCTACCTCGGATTTTTGATAAACAATAGCGAGAGCCTTTAAGTCAAATTGGTTACCAATGCAGGCGGCAAGTTTTAATACTAACTGAGTGTGTCTTGGCAACTTCTCTAGTTGAATTGCCATTAATTCCACCACATTATCTGTTAGAGCTAATGCCTTGACTTTTGCCATGTCACACTGCCAATGACCAGGATCGTAGTTAAATTTAATTATTTCTTCATTATGCAAATACTTGAGAAATTGATGAGTAAAAAAGGGGTTGCCTTTGGTTTTGGCAAACACGATTTGGGTGAGAGGAACAGCAACTGATTCTAGACAATGAAGGGTATCAGCAATCAGACTGTTTAAATCACCCTGATTTAAGGGTTCTAGGGTGATAGTATTGATGACTCCTGTTTTTTCAATTTCATTTAGTGTCAAATAAAGCGGATGCGCCTTTGAAACTTCGTTATCCCGATGCGCACCGATCAGCAGGAAACCTCCCCTAGTCTCACCACCCTTCTCCGTCTCTCCTAAAAGAGGTGAAAATGAGATATTTTTGTTGACGGCATTACTTTCACTCATTAATAATTGAATGAATTTCAAAGAAGCTGCATCTGCCCATTGCAAGTCATCGAGAAAGATAACTAAAGGATGCTCTTTGGTAGCGAAGACCTGAACGAATCTTTGAAACAATAAATGAAACCGATTTTGGGCAGCGCTACCAGAAAGTTCGGTAACTAGGGGTTGCTTGCCAATAATTAGTTCGAGTTGGGGAATCAGATCAACAATGACATGAGCTTGTTCACCTAACGCTGACAGAATTTTGGCTTTCCACCGTTGAATTTGTTCATCAGTTTCACTCAGTAGTTGCCCGATTAAGTCCCTAAAGGCTTGCACAAATCCTGATAAGGGAATATCGTGCCCTAACTGGTCAAATTTACCTTTGATGAAGTAACTACGCTGCCGTACAATTGGTTTATAGATTTCATTGACTACAGCGGTTTTGCCAATACCAGAGGCACCGACGATTGATATCATTTCAGTTGTCCCTTGGGTCACACGGTCAAAAGCAGCGAGTATAATTTCCACTTCATGTTTGCGATCGTAGAGTTTTTCCGGAATGAGGAAACGGTCCGAAATATCCTGTTTTCCCAACTCAAAGGGTGCAATGTTTCCAGTTTGTTGCCACTGCTGGATACACATCTCTAAGTCATGCTTTAACCCCAAAGCACTCTGATAGCGGTCTTCGGCATTTTTTGCCATCAGCTTGCTAATTATTTCAGATACAACCGTGGGAATGTTGGGATTAAGACTACTGGCATTTGGTGGTTGTTTGGCAATGTGACAGTAAACTAACTCCATCGGGTCAGTGGTGGTGAAGGGTAATTGTCCCGTAAGGAGTTCAAAAAAGGTAATACCAAGGGAATAAAAGTCACTGCGGTAGTCAATGCCTCGGTTCATCCTTCCTGTTTGTTCCGGCGAAATGTAAGCCAGTGTGCCTTCTAAAACGTTAGGATTGGTGAGGAATTGAATTTCTCTCGGCAGCAGGGAGGCGATACTGAAGTCGATCAGTTTTACCTCCAGGGTGCTGGGGTTAATCACGATATTAGCGGGTTTGATGTCTTTATGAATGACACCGTGGCAATGCAGTTCGGCAAGGGTGGAGGCAATTTGAATCGCAATCTGGAGAAATTGTTGTAGAGACGTTGTATCTTCGGTTTCTACATTGGTTACATAATCCTTGAGAGAAATGCCGCCGAAGTCTTCCATCAATAAAGCATAGCCATTGCGATAGTTTACTAAGCTATAGGGTTTAACAATGCCAGTCAGGTCGAGGTTTTTGGTAATGGTGTACTGATTGCGGAAATGTATAATTTCGCTGAATGTCGGATATTCATTCTGCATGAATTTGATGATGACGGGTTTCTGGTCTTGTGCTCTAATGCCTCGACAAACTAGGGTTTTGCCGCCCAAGTAAATTTGCTCAGTAATGCCATACCCTGGTATAGGAAAAATGGTATTGAATGATACAAGCATTTACGTTGATGCTCATAGTCTTGTTTTTATAACTTATTATTCCCATTAGCCCACGGGATTCTATCATCCCTTGGCTGAAAAATGAGATTTTTGCTGACTTTTACTGGAAAAATTCATGCGCCTGCGAACCCGTAAGCGTTGCGATCAAACGGTACAAGGAGCAGAGAACGAGCGTCAGGGGTTGATCAACGATTAATAAAGGGCTTCAGCCTTCAATATTTGCACTCGTCCCCGGTTTTTGATGCTGGTGCAAGATCTGAGCTAACCAATTATATCATGTCCGGTTAATGACTTATTATATGAACCCTCACCCCGCCCTCGCTCGCTCCCCTCTCCCAAGCATGGGAGAGGGGACGGGGGTGAGGGCTGGATATCGTAACTGTTTATACGGACATGATATTACCTCTAATAGACATGGAGTGGAAATTAATTGTGCGTTGCTTACAACCCTTGTAGAGACGCGCTCATTTGAGCCAGCGCGTTTGGGAGTGTTTCCCGCCGTAGGCGACTGGCGTCGCGTCTCTACATTCTTTTTCGGAGATGTCTAATGGTTAATTGCCTGACTACGATTAGCAATTAGCTATTAGCCATTAGCCATATTTATAAGTGTTTTTTTATACACATACTTAGTGAAAGACAACGCGATCGCGTCCTTTTCTTTTTGCTAGATAAAGCGCTTGAAGAGCAGCATTTACGAGAGTAGCAGGCTCAGTGTCAGGCTTGGGGATAATGCTCACAACGCCTAAACTGACAGTTAAAACATTATTCTCAAGACCATCAATGCCTGGGTACTCACACTTAATTGCTCTCGCTTTGACTTGCTCTCTGATGTTTTCGGCGATATGTACAGCAGCAGCAGCATCCGCTTGGATGAGAATAGCAAATTCTTCACCGCCATAACGAGCTACCAATACCGATACGCGTTCATCCGCAGAATTTGCACCTTGGGATTCCCTTGCACTCTTGTGGGTGCTGGCGTACAATTCGCTGCTATTACTAAGCGGATGCTTCACGCAGTTACGGATAGTGTTAGCGATTTGTCGCAAACAATCATCTCCTGCTATATCTCCGTAGATTTTATTGTAAAATTTGAAGTTGTCGATCTCACACAAAATCAGTGCGAGAAATGTGCGATCGCGACTGGAGTGTTGCCACTCCACTTGTAGGTAAATATCAAAGTAGCGGCGATTTGCTAGCTGAGTCAGTTCATCTAAGCTAGAGAAAGTACGCAATTGGTTTTCGCTCTTTGAGTGCTGTCTGGTGTTGAATTGCTCTCTAAAATATAGTCGATACAACTCACAAGCAGGGTAAGCGCGATCGCCATCTAAGTTAACCAACCCCATACTCTCTAATTTATAAGCCAGTACTGGCTCTAATTTCACAGGATCTGTAGCAGCAATCACAACAGAGAAAGCAGATTCCAGTTCTGGATCTTCTCGCAGTGCTAATACATACTGCCTTAAATACTCGTTATAAATTCCTGCTTGCGTGGGCGCTTGTTGCAATATCTGCCCTAGATCCCGTTCTAACCCTCCCTGACCCATCAGGTAATACAAAGCTAAACGTACTAAATAAGGATGTCCTCCGATTATTGTCATCAATCTGCGAACATGGGAACTATCTCTCCAATCAAGCCCGTGACGTTGCGCCAAATTCTCCACCTGCAAGAGTGTAAATGGCGGTAACTTTATTGGTAACCCAATGTTAAACGGTGATTGAGTTAGTCTGATAGGAACTTGAATTTCTGTTGAGTAAGCGAGGACAAGGCGGAGTTTTTGCCAAATCTCCACCCTTTTAGCTTGTTCATACCAAGAGCGTAGCAGTGGTAGAAAGTCGCCGGCAATTTCTGGATGCTCAAACACCCAATCTACTTCATTTAATGCTAGCACAAGAGGACTAGAGAGAGCAGACAGCAAATAGGTTTGGAAATAGAGGGAGCAGCTGATTTTACTGCCCATATCCCGATCCCAATAATCATTAAGTTTAGGTTCTAACCCTAACTCTCGACTGACGTTAGCACAGAACCAGCGCAAAAATTTATCGAGGTTAGCAAATACGGCTTTGTCTGCTTGCTGAAAGTCCAAACTTACAATTTTATAGCCTAAAGAAGCTGCATGAGCGAGAATTCTGAGGACTAGGGAGCTTTTGCCCATCTTCTTGGGAGCTTTGATGCAGATGACACTTCCAGGTTCAGTGATTTCTGCGTATACCAGTTCCTCAATTGGTGGGCGAGGAATGTAAAATCTGGAGTTAAGGGATACCGGACCACTAGGAAATTCTAGGGATATGGCGGTGGCTGTGCGGTTGAATTCTTTAATTAACTGCTGCTGCACTCTGGTAAGACGGCAAGTTTCTGCATAAGCGCGGAAGCTGGATTTATTGATAGGTTCTTTCCAAAAATCAGTCAGTAATTGCCATAAATGAGAAGCTACTTTCCTAACTCGCTCTTCACCGTAGTGCGCTTCAAACGCTATGCTGGTGTAAGTTTTTCCCTCCCACGAAGACCGCAACACCAGTTCTTGAAGCGGTGTCAAAGCGTTTGGAAGGCTTGCTTTTAGTAGCAGTACAACTTCATCTACAGTCATCAGTCATTAGCTCTATTTTTAAAGAATTTTTTGGTCTGGTAAAAATGTAACTTCCATTGTGTACCGAAAAGTTAGTCTTATCCAAAAAAAGCTACAAAAAAGTATTGACATTTACAAGATACTCTGAAACGTTCACCCAACTTCAATGACAGCTTTGGCAAAAAAAGCTTTCACAAGCTTTTTAACTATTCTTAGGTAACTATATATACTTATATTCAGATAGAAATAGATGAGAAATGCACATAATGTAGCCAGTTTTTTCCAGAATAAGGGGTTGGTGAAAAGAAGACAGGTTACATTTTTCCGTTTACGTTTCTCCGGCTTCAATCCAAACTTAATCATTAACGCTGATAGATTTCAGACTTATAATTACAAATTGTTAACTACTTAACAGTTTCCGTGCTTTAATTGCCAGGGTGCTAAGACAGCGTAGAGCTCTAGGATATCTTCCTCATCGTACCAGCAGCTATGCATATCGAAGAACCAGCTACCCACCAGCTTGAGCCACAACTCATTGCACAAAGCGCCCAAGCATTAACAGAACAGGGGGATGAATCAGGTAAGCCTGTGAGAATGATGGCAGCGCACAAGGATGTTACGTCAGAAAAATGGGCAGCCCAACAGCACCAAAAGCGGGAAAGGCTCCTGTCAGCAACTGTCGATCGCATTTACTCCTGTTCCCCATTGGAGGTCATACTGCAAACTGCTGTAGAAGACGTGCGGCAGTTTTTAGAAACAGACCGAACAGTAATATATCGCTTTAACTCAGACGGGAGCGGTGTTGTAGCTTTTGAGTCTGTAGCAACACCCAAGGGATCGCTTAAAGGTATGGTTTCCATCTCCGCTCGGGATTTAGACTACTGCCACCTTGATATTATACAAGAATTTGATCGGTATATTCAAGGTGCGCCTGAGGCATTATGCCAGATTGAGCCGATACCCGAGTATGAGGTCAAAACGAGTTTAGTAATTCCCATTCTCTTGAAACTAAAAGAGGATGAAGATTGTACAGATGTTGCATCTTCGGTTTCTACAATCCAAAATCCCAAATTGCGTTCGCCAAGCGTGTCCGAAGGACTCAGCATGAAGCGCGTTGCGCAGCAACCTAAAATCCACAATCAGTTGTGGGGACTGCTGATTGCCCACGAGTGTGGTAGTTGCCGTCAGTGGCAGAAATGGGAGATAGAGTCTCTCAAGCAACTAAGTATGCAAATGGCGATCGCTATCAAGCAATGCCAACTCTTTGAAAAGGTTCAAAAAGAAATTGCCTCTAGGCAGTTTGCCGAAATAGAAACAGAAAAATCACAGCAGCAGCTAGAAATTACGCAGCATGAACTCAAATATACTCAAGAGCAGTTGTTGCAGAGCGAGAAAATGGCTAACCTCGGTCAACTTGTGGCAGAGATCGCTAACGAAATTAATAACCCCGTTAACTTTATCCACACCACTCTGCATCCAGCTAGTCAACATGCTGAAAACTTAATCGAGCTGGTTGAACTTTACCAACACTACTATCCTACGCCTAGGACAGCAATTGCCTCACAACTTCAACACCTCGACTTCGATTTGATCAAAACAGACTTCTTAAAATTGCTGTGGTCAATGCAAGCAGGGTCTGAGCATATTAAAGAAATTGTCTTTGCCTTGCGAAATTTCTCGCATTTTGACGATGGTCAAATGAAAAAAGCTAACCTACATGAGGGACTTGATAGTGTTCTCAGGATTTTGCAGCATCGCTTAAAAGCACAGTCGGATAGACCAGGGATTCAAGTCATTAAAGAATTTGGTGATTTGGTATTAGTTGAGTGTTACCCTGGTGAGCTAAACCAAGTATTCATGAATATCTTGACTAATGCCATTGATGCCTTGGAAGAAAGGATCAAGCAGGATGACTCGTTCACGCCTAAGATTTGGATTCGCACAGAACTTGTCAGCAGTCATTTGTCATTAGTTAGCAGTAACAAACCTCACTTAATTGACAAACGACCGTCAAAAAGACATAAAGTTGTCATTCACATTTCTGACAATGGTAAAGGCATACTCCCCCACATTCAAAGACGTATATTTGAACCTTTCTTTACCACTAAACCAGTTGGTAAAGCCAAGGGGCTGGGGTTATCAATTAGTCAGCAAATTATTGTAGATAAACATCAAGGTAAGCTCCGGTGTAACTCCCAACTAGGTCAAGGTACAGAGTTTGTGATTGAGATGAATACAAAAGCAACATCCAACGCTGACATTATAAAACACGCTACCTTTAGGTAAATTCGTAATTCGTAATTCGTAATTCGTAATTATGTAAGATAATTATGAATTATGAATTACTAATGCCAAATTATGACTTTGCTCGGTGACTCTAAAACTCGTAAGCTACCAACCCAAGCGATAGGAGCTAAGATTTTCCACTTCTGTAACATCGTTAGCTTGTTTATCATGCTTACCAGTGGACTACAAATTTACAACGCTAACCCTGTTTTTGGTGGACGTCAGGGAATGCATATTCCTCCCATATTTGCCTTAGGAGGTTGGCTAGCAGGAGGTAGACACTGGCATTTTGCTGCTATGTGGTTATTTTCGTTGAATCTTTTATGGTACGGAATTTACGTTTTAATGACCCGACGCTGGCGACATCGATTTGTGGGTGTCAATGACTTGAGGGCTTTGCAAAAAAGTAAAAATTCTCAGCGCCTAATTTATGCTTGGCACCGCATTACCTATACAGCTATTATTCCTATCTTGCTGCTAGCGTTATTTACAGGAATAGGAATGTACAAACCTGCTCAATTTTCCTGGATTGTGAATATATTCGGTAGTTGGCAAGCACTGCGAATTGTTCACTTTTCCTCAGTGCCGATGGTGATATTATTTACAGTAGTTCACTCGCGGTTAGGACGTAATGCCGGGGGCGAGGAGTTGACTGAGTCTATGTTTTGGTAGGAGATGTTAGATGTTAGATGTTAGATGTTAGTTGTTAGTTGTTAGTTGTTAGGGGTTAGTTGTTAGTTGTTATGGTAATCAAGAAAACTGTAGGGTGCGTTACGGCTGTCGCCTAACGCACCATTTGTAGTAACATGGTAATGGTGCGTTACGTTTCACTACTTACCTACTTGTTATTTATGATTCATGTGTTTATAATAATATTTTCAAAAAGTAATTATGAATTTTTTTGATAAATTAAATGGAGCGATCGCCAAAAATCAAAGCTTACTATTTGTAGGTCTCGATCCTAATCCAGAGATCATGCCCAGCCGCTACGCCTCTTCTGATATCCTCACTGGTTTGTGGGATTGGTTGCAATTTATCATTTCTGAAACATCTGATGCAGTTTGTGCTTATAAGCCTACCCTTGGTTTTTACCAAGCTTTGGGCATCCCTGGTTTAGAACTGCTACACCAAACCCTAGCAACTATCCCTGCCCACATTCCAATTATTTTAGATGCCAAACACAGTGACTTAAACACAAGTACAATCTTCGCTCGGACTGTGTTTGCAGAATGGGGTGTAGATGCAATTACTGTGAGTTCTTACGCAGGACAAGACCAGGTAGCTCCGTTTTTGGTTTATCCTGGAAAAGCAGTGTTTGTTTTGTGTTGTACTTCTAATCCTGCTGCCGTAACTTTCCAGCAATATCCGACGAATCCAACCGAATTACCGCTTTATTTACTGGTGGCAAAGGAATCAAAAAATTGGGGAACTCCAGAACAATTAGGTTTGGAAGTAGGAACGACAAAGCCCGATATTTTGGCGCGTATTCGTACAGTTGCTCCTGAACGAATTATCATGGCTCGTAGCATCTGGGCAGAGGGTAGCAACTTTACCAAAATATTAGCAGCTGGTCTGACTGCGAGCGGTGATGGTCTGTTGATTCCTGTTCCTCAAGATATTTTGGCAGGGGAAGATTTATCAAAGCAAGTCCAGTCTTTGCAAGAGGAAGTTAATCAAGCAAGAACTGAAATTATCCGTGATGCTTCCAGTTGTTCTGTGTGGTTACCTGATGTTTGTTTTTTGAATCAGCATCCTTATCAAGAATTAATTTTACAACTTTATGACATTGGCTGCATTATGTTTGGCAAATTTGTCCAAGCATCAGGAGCTACATTTCCTTATTATATCGACTTACGCAAAATCATTTCCACTCCCCAAATTTTTAATCAAGTTCTCAGTGCTTATGAGGATATTTTGAAAACCCTTAACTTTGATAGGATAGCAGGTATTCCCTACGGTTCTTTGCCGACTGCTACAGGTTTATCGTTGCGTCTCAATTGTCCCATGATTTTTCCCCGCAAAGAAGTGAAGGCACATGGAACGAGAAAACTAATTGAGGGGGATTTCAACAGGGGTGAAAAGGTTGTGGTGGTTGATGATATTCTGATCAGTGGCAAAAGTGCCATGGAAGGAGCAGAAAAGTTGAAATCTGCCGGATTAAATGTTGATGACATTGTGGTGCTGATTGACCATGAACAAGGTGTGAAAGATCGGTTACGAGAAAATGGTTATCAGGGTCATTCGGTTTTGGGGCTTTCGGAGATTATCGAAACCCTGTATCAAGCAGGGCGGATCAATGAAGAGCAATTCAATGCTTTCACGGAAATATAAGTAAGTCGGCGTAAATAAACACAACTATCTGTTAGGGCTGTTAGTTGTTAGTGAGCCAGCGCTGCAGGAGGAGCCAGCACTGTAGGCGGGTTTCCCGCCGTAGGTGACTGGCGTTGGTTTCCCTCCGTAGGCGACTGGCGATCTTCGCAGCGTTAGCGAGGAACGAGCGTCACCCGAAGGGTTGTTAGTTGTTCGTTGGCGAACAGCCTCTTAACATTCGTTAATATAGTGATGTTTTATTATGCCTACCGACTTACAGCAGTTTTCAATTGAATTGACTACATTGTAAGGGCGGGGTTTCCCCGCCCCTACGGTTATATTGTGGTCGAAGCGATCGTGGTGCTGTAAATCCCCGTCTGAAAAAGAATTACGAATTACGAATTACGAATTACGAATTACGAATTTTTAACGGACTGGTGTAAAATTTGAGATAAAAGTATTTACAAATAGCAATAATTCTTAAATTAAGATGACATTTTCACTTCATGAACTACTTAAATGGTTAATTTTGACACTGCTGTTTCCTTTAGTTTTTCTCAATGGTTTACTAGCATTTCGCCTTTTGCAATATTTTCAACCCCTAGTTTCAATTTTTATTTTGGCAACTTTGCTTGCCTTCGTTTTGAATTACCCAGTTTCGGTTTTACAACAACGTGGAGTTAAACGGAACTACGCAGTAGCATTAGTTTTTATATTAACTTTAGTAATTATCATTGCTTTGGGTATTACCTTAGTGCCCATTATTTTACAGCAGTTTCATGATATGGCTAAACTACTTCCTCAATGGATTGATTCTAGTGAGCAAAAACTTCAGATTGTGAATGATTGGGCTGTTAGCCACGGATTAAATGTTAATTTAAGGCAGATAGTTGCTCAATTAACAAACCGGTTGCCTAGCGAATTCGGGCATGTTACTGATAAACTTTTTAGCTTGGTTTTAGGGACTATTGATAGTATTTCGGAAACTTTAATCACAGTAGTGCTGACTTTTTATTTTTTATTAGATGGCGATCATATTTGGCAAGGTATATTTAAGAAGTTGCCTTTTAATTTTAATCAGCAGGTACAGCAATCACTTCAGCAAAATTTCCAAAATTACTTGATTGGTCAGATAGCTTTGGCTTTACTGATAGGAGTTTCACAGACATTAATGTTTTTAGCTCTCCAAGTCCCGTTTGGTTTACTGTTTGGGTTGGGAATTGGAATTATGAGCTTAATTCCGTTTGGGGATGTGGTAAGTCTTGCCGTCATAACTTTAATCATAGCGTCACACGATTTTTGGTTAGCAGCCAAGGTTTTAGCTGTAGCTGTTGTGATTGACCAGTTAGTCGATCAGGCGATCGCACCCCGACTCTTGGGTAGTTTTACAGGCATCAGACCTATATGGGTAGTAATTTCTTTACTGCTAGGAACCTATATTGGCGGAGTGCTAGGATTGCTGATTGCTGTACCCGTAGCTGGTTTTATCAAAGATGTAGTCGATGGTTGGGCTTCTGTCTCTGATTATACCGATAATCCTGTTGGAGATGAAGAAGCAACTGAGATTTTAGCAAAGGAGTCTGCATCGCAATAAATAGTATTAACGTTTGGTTCGATATTTTATTTGACAACCTATCATGTCAAAGTCTGTTCAACTTGAGAATGCTATAACCAATGCCGCAAAACCAGGAGATTATCTACCCAACAATTTACCTGACTGGATGCAGGGATTAGGTATTCTACCTGGGGATTTAATAACTATTTCTAGTAGAATCGGCACTAAAAGCCAAACAAATAAAACAGATGTTTTAATTAAACTGAAAAACTCCCCACCTATTAAAATATCAGCGAAACTTAGTAATGCCGACTATTGTGGTAATTGGTACGGTCATAGAAGATTTCTCAATGAGTTTGGTAACGATGCTTTTACAAAAATGACGGCTAAAGTTACAGAATGGGCAAATGAATGGGCATATAATCCAAATGCCAGCTTATTTGTAGGCGTAAGTATTAGCTTTGGCTATAGAACTGGCAAAACATTTATTCCTTTTCGGGAAATTTTTAACAGCACTGATGAAATTATTAAAATTGTTGCGGGTATGGGAGAGGGAGATGGCGTGGCAAATTGTTTGTACGTCTCTGATGAACATCCACTAACTATTGCAGAACTCGTAGAAAACCTTTCACCTATTAATTCTCAATCTATAGCAGAACAAAGTGAAAATATTAAAATTATTTGTAGACCTGTTAATCCTATGACAGAACGAAGCAACCGGGGGAAAAACGTATACACAATGTTTCAACCTTATCAACCCCTAACAAGTCTTACGACAATAACAACTATAGATAGTTTGATGCAGTTGGGCGAGTTTATACAAGTAGAACCCGATAGGCTTAATCATAACCGCATTTTGAAAACATTAGAGCAAGATTACAATATTTTTATATTGAGAAAGCAAAATTAGTTAGCTATTGAAAATTCTAATTAAACACTAGACTCAGTTGTGTAAAATGCTCTTGTCCGTGAAATTTATCACTCTTTCCTTGCTTAATCTCAAATATATCTTCATATATTGCTTGTGCTAAAGCATAGCTAAAGTTAACGGGTACAGCATTTCCAATCATTTTGTAGCCAGCAGCTAAGTCTTTGTAGTGGAAAATGAAGTCATCAGGAAATGTTTGAATCCTGGCACACTCTCTAACTGATAACCTTCTATAAGGTTGTGGCGAATTTGGATCAAAAATCCACTTGTCTTTTTCTACATGAATCATTCTATTTGCTTGTGGATGTATTGGCGCATGACGACCTCCAGCTTGAATTGTGAAAGATGGCTCATTCCAAGTACGAACTCGGTTGCGTGACATATAAATACTGGAGAAACCACCTGTCATATATTCATGGTTTGGAACGTGGCAAGATTCTCCATTCGTCTTGTTAGTCCCTAAAGCCGAAATTGCAGACTCTCGTAAATCCCAAATTGTTTCTCGTAAAGTGGAAATATGGGCATATTGCTTTAGCAAGCCAAAATTAAAACGTTTTTTTAAATCAACATGATAACCAATGAAAATTACGCGCTTTCTGTCTTGGGGGACATTATAGCCGATCGCGTTTAGTAACTTATATGAAATAACGTAGCCAGCTTCTTCAAATGCGGCAATGATATTATTTAATGCGACTTGATGCTTTTTGTGAAGCATACCAGAGACATTCTCAGCTAAAAAAAATAAAGGTTGTTTATCTTTAAGAATCCGAACATAATCTAAAAATAATTTGCCGCGCTCATCATTGATTCCTCGCTGACTACCTGCTTCACTCCAACTTTGACAAGGAGGACCACCGATAATTCCTACACAGTCAGGGATTTCTGCGCTCAGAATTTCGCGGATGTCTCGCTTATCGAGAACTGTATCCAGATGGTTTTTTTCGTAACTCTCCCAAATATCTTTGTCATACTCATTTGCCCATACGACATTGAAACCAGCTTTACGGAAACCTAGGTCTAAACCTCCGCAGCCTGAAAATAGTGCAACTATCGTTTTTTCCATCGACACATTGAGATGATTTTGCTCATTGTTTATCCCTTTGCTTATTTAAATAGCTAATTAGCTAATTGTCAAGTAGCTAATTAGCTAAGTTATACTATGGGTAGAACATACCAAAAATGCGGAAAATGACACCGACGCAAAGAAAGCCTGTGTACATCAAGCCTGAACATCACGAAATTTTAAGGCGTATTGCCTATGAGCAGCACTGTAATCTCTCGGATGTGTTAGACGCTGTGTTAGAGCTGGTAGATTGGGAAAATGTTGAAAAACACGCAGGTAATAAGCCTACTCAAAGGGCAATGGAAAAAGCAAGTCGGTATAGAACTGGATCTTAATTGCTGTAAGTTGACACCAATGTCCGCAGGAGCGCCCCTACATAAAGAACCCTTGGTAGCAATGCCAAGGGTAAAAATTACTAGTACTAAGCTAATCCGTATTCAGAAGAAAGAAGGCTCAAGACTTCTTTCTTCTGACTCCTAGCGAGTTGCTCCTATCCTACATTGGCGAGTAACAACTCCCGTTCCTCTTCGCTACGTACTATTACCTGACCGTCATCGTCAACATCAACAATAGCAGTATCGCCTTGTGTGATTTGACCAGACAGCAAAGCTTCAGCCAGAGAATCTTCTAAGAGGCGCACGATCGCCCGACGCAATGGTCTAGCACCGTAACTGGGGTTATAGCCTTCTTGGACCACACGATCTTTAAAGCTTTCGGTAACTTTTAGAGTGATTCCCTTTTCACCTAAGCGACCAAAAACTTCGCGTAGCATGATCTCAGCGATTTGCTTGATTTCATCCTTCTTCAACTGGGTGAAGACGATCATGTCATCAATACGGTTGAGGAACTCTGGACGGAAGTAAGCTTTTAGTTCCTCGTTTACCAGTGTCCGGATGCGGTTGTAACTAGCTTCGGCTTCATTTTGACTAAACTCGAAGCCTAGACCACCACCACCTTTCTCAATCACCTTAGAACCGATGTTGGAAGTCATAATTAACAGCGTGTTCTTGAAGTCCACTTTCCGACCTTTGGCATCAGTCAGGTGACCGTCATCCAACATCTGTAGCAGCATATTGAATACATCGGGGTGTGCTTTCTCGATTTCGTCAAACAGCACCACTGAGTATGGTTTGCGCCGTACAGCTTCAGTAAGTTGTCCACCTTCGTCATATCCTACATAACCAGGAGGCGAACCAATAAGTTTGGAGACGGTGTGGCGTTCCATGAATTCGGACATATCTAGGCGAATAATGGATTCTTCGGAACCGAAGAAGTAGGAAGCCAATGCTTTCGCTAATTCTGTCTTACCGACTCCCGTAGGACCAGAGAAGATAAAGCTAGCAATGGGCCGATTGGGGTTCTTTAACCCAACGCGGGCGCGACGTATGGCTTTGGAAACAGCAGTAACTGCTTGCTCTTGACCGATGAGACGCTGGTGGAGAGTGTCTTCCAAGTGTAGAAGCAACTCTGACTCAGATTCAGTCAGCTTGTTGACTGGGACGCCAGTCCAAGAAGCCACGATTTGAGCAATGTCTTCCTCATCGACGATCGGACTGCTAACAGTCTTATCGTTTTGTGGTTCTGCAAGCAGTTGTTTTTCGAGTTCCAACTCGCGATCGCGTAGTGGTCCAGCCTTGTCAAAATCTTGTGTTCTGACTGCTTCTTGTTTTGCTTTATTAACTTGTACCAGTTCGCGCTTCATCTCGCGATTTTCCGAAACCAGGGAGTTGCGCAAACGAACGCGAGAACCTGCTTCATCAATCAAGTCGATCGCTTTATCGGGTAAGAAGCGATCGCTAATGTAGCGGTCTGACAAATTAGCTGCTGCAACGAGTGCTGCATCAGAGATTTTCACTTTGTGGTGCTGCTCGTAAGCGGAGCGCAAGCCGTGTAGAATCTGAATTGTTTCTTCTACCGAGGGTTCTCCGACCATAATTGGTTGAAAACGACGCTCTAAGGCTGCATCTCGCTCAATATGCTGACGATACTCATTGAGGGTAGTTGCTCCTATGCACTGAAGTTCACCTCGTGCCAATGCTGGCTTCAGGATGTTGGCTGCATCCATACCACCTTCTGTACCTCCAGCACCAACCAAGGTGTGAACTTCATCTATCACTAGAATGATATTTCCCTCAGAGCGGATCTCCTCCATGATTTTCTTGAGGCGTTCTTCAAAATCGCCGCGAAAGCGAGTACCTGCTACCACCGACCCCATATCGAGGCTGATGACTTGCTTGTTTTGTAGAATTTCGGGTATATCCTGGTTAACAATGCGTAGCGCTAGACCTTCGGCGATCGCTGTTTTCCCAACTCCTGGTTCCCCAATCAATACAGGGTTGTTCTTAGTCCGACGACCTAGAATCTGGATGGCACGCTCTATTTCCTTCTCACGACCGACTACGGGGTCAAGCTTGCCTTCTGCTGCAAGTTTGGTCAGATTTCTACCAAATTCCTCTATGCTAAGTGCCTGGTTGCGCCTTTGTTGACCACTACGGCCACCAGCGCTCACAGATGCTACTTCTCCTAGGTAACGAATTACTTCGGTGCGGACTTGCGAGAGTTCAAGCCCCAGATTTTGTAGGACTTTGGCAGCAACGCCTTCACCAGCCTCGGTCAATCCTAAGAGTAAGTGTTCAGTACTAATGTAATTATGTCCCAAAATGCGAGCTTCTTTAAACGATTGCTCGAACAGGCTTTTCACCTTGGGGGTAAAGGGAATTTCTGTTGGTACAAAGCCAGAACCCCGACCAATAATTCTTTCTACTTCGCGACGTGCGTCTTTGAGGGTTACGCCCAATTCTGTCAGCACTTTGGCAGCAACCCCTGTTCCTTCTCCAATTAACCCTAGGAGAATTTGCTCAGTTCCTACAAAGTTGTGTCCCAGGCGTCGTGCTTCCTCCTGGGCTAGCATAACTACTTTAATTGCTTCGGAAGTGAAGTGTTCAAACATAACGGGTTATTGCTCCCTTGCTGCTTGGGCTCTGGGTGAGATAAATTTCATTCTCACCTGAACTTTTATCTACTTTTCTTAAGGATAATGTATCTTTATTTAAAGTTAACTGGCAGTAGGGAGAGCCGTAAGGTTGAAGGTGTAGTTGCCGTCTACTATCAGTACTGAGTGCTTCCTTCTCAATGGTCAATAGTCGAAAAGCCTTGAACTATGGACTCTGGACCATTGACTACTCTGCGATCTCGTCAAGACTTAGGACTCAATATGACTGAAGTATCTGGAAGTAAAGACCAACAGCATCCCCAATACATGCGCGATCGCTTACTCGTCGATAGTTTATTGGCTCAAGAGGCGACAAACTATAACTTAGCAGAACTAGCTAGACTACGAATTCGTTATCAAGGCTTCCCTGGTGCGAGAGACATCCAACGAGACTTAGATCAAGTCCTGCAACAGTGGAACCTTACCGAAGCAGAACTTTATGAGCAAACCCGCCAGCTTCACAGCGTTGGCGGAATTTACAAAAGTCGTGGCAAAAAAGAAGAAGAAGATTGGAATTAGTTAAGAGTTAGTTGATAGTTGATAGTTGATAGTTGATAGTTGATAGTTGATAGTTGATAGTTGTTAGTTGTTAGTTGTTAGTTGTCAAAAAATACCACTAACTACTAACTACTAACCACTAACCACTAACTACTAACCACTAACCACTAACCACTAACTACTAACCACTAACCACTAACTACTAACTACTAACTACTAACCACTAACTACTTTCCCTGCTTCCTTTGATCCCCATACTCCCTTAACTGTCTTAATAGGTTTTGTTGGGATAAAGAGGGAGTAAAGAGAATAGCGGTTGGTTGAGACTGTTTGTCAGCAGTCTTTAAAGCAGTACGTGAGAGATCAAATATCATCTGTTTTTGGTTTGTACTTGGGGTGGCAATTGCAGCATTTGGGTTGTCAACAGCAGCTTTTAGTGAGTCTAGAGTAGTAGCAACCTGCACTTGCTGCTGCATCTGCTGTGTAGAAGACACTAAACCCTTGAGACCATTCACCAATTGCCGCAGATTTTGCCGAAAAGTTGGATCGCCAGTCAATTCATCCAAATCTGATGTAATTTTTTGGGTATTTTGAAATGTTACCCGTGCAGAATCTAAGGTTTGCTGTACTACCAGCAAGTTTTTTGGATCGTTGAGAGTATTTGTGGCATTGCGTAAATTACTAGAAGCCTGGGCGGCATTTGCTGAGAGAGTTTCTAGGTTTTTGAGTAATTCTCCTTGAGTAACGCGATTCACAGCAGGTGATAGGCTGCTGACTGTCGAGCGCAGTTGGTTACTAGTTTGGGTAATATTGTTTAAGGCAGTAACAAGATTAGAGCGGTTGCTTGTCACTAGAGTATCGAGGTTAGTAATCAGCTTATTAGCTTGACTGGCTGTTAACCGAAATTCCTGTGCAGTGGTACTTAATTGACTTGTGGTGGCACTAACTTGATTTAAGGTTCGAGTGGAGGATGCAGTAAGTTGATTTGTCGCCCGTTGAATTGAATTGTTAGTAGCGGAAAAGCCGTTTAGTTGTTGTTGAAGGCTTTTGCTTAAAATAGTAAAGTTACGACTTAACTCAGCAACATTAGCTGCTGCCAACGAGGTATTTTCCACAGCCTTATTGATATTTGCATAAAATTTCGGATCGCTGTATCTAGTTGACAGTTCAGTTGTGGAGCGAATCAGTTCATCAGTACTGATACCAGTTTGACCTTTTAAGTGATCCTTATTACAGACGATGAGTTGGGAATTACAATTTTTGTCTAACGGCTTAGCGGCAACAGTTGTACCCGAAAACGGCGATTTTGGGGTCATGTTGATAACGCTTTCGCCGCTAATTAATCCGCTTTGATTCGCTTCTACCAGTACATTTTTAGGGATAATCAAGTCAGCTTGGGTAATTTCAATTTCAACTTCAACGTTATTTGGTCCTGGTCGGACGGCAGAAATATTGCCTACCTTAACGCCACGATACTCAACAACTGCCCCTTTTTGTATCCCACTAGCGTTGACAAATTCAACAACGGCTTTGTAAGATCTCTGATTGCCAGTGAATCTATTCAACCAGAGAATGATTCCGCCAAAAACTGTCAATCCTAGCAGGAGCAACAACCCCACAGAGCCTTCTCTAAATGTTCGCGATCGCATTTTTTTTCATCTCCCCCTACGGATTTTAGATTGGTTGGTTGTTAGTTGTTAGTTGTTAGTTGTTAGTTGTTAGTTGTTAGTTGTTAGTTGTTAGTTGTTAGTTGGAGAACAATCAACAATTCCCCAATCAACAATTCCCCAATCAACAATTCAATCAACAATTCCCCAATCCCAAATTGTCCTAGCCCACCACATGAATTGGTCCTTGTACTTTTCCACTAATAAATTGTTTAATTAGAGGATTTTCTGTAGTGTCAATTTCACTGACTCTACCTTGCCATTGCACTTTACCTTCATAAAGAAACACAACCCTTTCAGCCGTTCGACGAATGGTACTGTGTTGATGGGTGACAATGGCATAGGTATTACAGACTCCTTGTGTACAATGCAACTGCTGGATTAAATCTTCTATCACCGTTGAGGCAATAGGATCAAGTCCGGCTGTAGGTTCATCGTATAGTAAAACTTCTGGTCTATCTTTAGAATTATCGGGGTTGGACATGATCGCACGAGCAAAACTGACTCGTTTTCGCATACCCCCGGAGAGTTCGGCTGGATAGCGATCGCCTGTTTCCGACAAACCTACCATTTCCAATTTTTCATGCACCAGTTCTTTAATGCGCGATCGCGGTAGTTTTGATTGTTGATAAAGTACAAACCCCACATTCTCCTCTACTGTCAACGAATCAAATAACGCCGCCTGTTGAAACACCATCCCAATACCTACAGGATTAGCATGATCTTCAATTAACCCCACTCGCCGCACCCCTTGCACATAAATTTCTCCATCATCGGGAGCAGTTAACCCAGCAATAAGCCGTAAAATTGTTGATTTACCAGTACCGCTAGGACCAATAATTCCCACTGCTTCTCCCCGGTAAATAGTCAAATCCACATTATCTAAAACCTTATTGCTATTAAAGGACTTAGAAACGCCTTTCAGTTCAATTAACGGTTCAGTCATCTTTAGTACAATACTTAGTGGTTAGTGGTTAGTGGTTAGTGGTTAGTGGTTAGTGGAAAATAAACAACTAACAATTAACAATTAACCACTAACACTGAACATGCACTCAAGTGATGTCATAATCATTGGTAGCGGTATCAGCGTAACTGCTGTGTTACTCGCTCATGACGACAAACGGGTCATTGTGTGTGAAAGCCATACAATTCCTGGAGGTTCTGTTCAGATCTTTAGACGGCGAGGATTTGAATTTGATTCTGGTTCCTCTTTTTATTGTGGTCTGACTGATGCCGGAAGTTTGAATCCTGTCGAACAAGTTTTTGCCATCGTTGTGGAAAATGTTTCCCTATTTTCCCATAATTCAAGGGTCTTTCGGCGACGCGATCGATGCAACCACCTTGAAATCAGGCGCTCTTACGGAGCGCCTGATTGACCCTTGAGTCTACACCACCCCTAGAGAACCTGATTTTTTACACAGCGTGGTTATTTAATCAACATACTTGGGAACAATAAACTCGAAACTAGATTTAGTGTTTACCAGCAAATGCTTCACGAATTAGGTATTGTTTCCCAGCCCTTAGTTGTTTTACTCTGTGGTAACATAATTGCGACAATATTAAACTTTTTCCTGGTGCTGTTTTTTTTGATTCCTGCTGTATTTTATGTAGAGGGAGAGTTTTGGAATGCTTTCAACACAGAAGCATTTCCGGAATTTGATCGGGAAAACAAAAGACAGGGTAAGATGTAGCGCCTGCGGACTACCCGATCTCAAGTAGTAAGCAATTGGGGGTGTTCTACCTCTGTTTGCGGTAGGTGGATTTTTGGTATAACAAGAATCCATTTGCCTAACACCAAGTCCGTACAATACGACCATAAAGCTGTTGTCCTAGCCAAGGTGTATTACTTGAAAGTGTATAAAGATTTTGCTTCTCAACTTTCCAGTTTTGCTTGGGATCAAACAGAGTCAGTTCAGCCCTTTGACTTGGAGCGATCGCACTCGTTTTCTGTTTTAAACACTCTGCAGGACGGGTGCTGAGAGATCTCCATAATTCCAAAGCTGTAAATTCCTCGGTTTCTACGAGATGCTGCCACAGTAAGGGAAATGCTAACTCTAAACCAATTGCCCCGGGTGGCGCTTCGGCAAAGGCAACGGTTTTTTCTTCATATGTGTAGGGCGTGTGTTCGATGGCGATCGCATCTACAACACCCGTCTGCACTGCCCGCCGCAAGGCTGCTAAATCACTGGGATTGCCCAAAGGTGGTTCTAAACGTAAATTTGTGTCGTAACTTTTAACTGCTTTTGTGTCAAGTAAAAGGTGCATCCAAGTCGTGCTGGCAGTAATGGGCAAACCAGCAGCTTTTGCTGCTGCTATCAGTTCTACACTGCGAGCGGTAGAGACGCGCATGATATGTACTGGCGTACCTGTAGTGGCAACCAATTCCAACAAAGCGGCAATAGCAGAGGTTTCCGAAAAGGAGGGGTTTCCTGGCAAACCAAAGCGGATGGAATCTGGTCCGAGGCGCATGACGCCATTTGCCATTAACTGACGCTCACAACACCAAAATGCTACTGGTTTTCCCAAAGGTTGGAGATATTCCAACAGCCGCCGTACCAACCCCAAACTTTCCCAAGGCTGACCATCGGCAAAGCCAACCACCCCAGCCCTAGCCAAATCTGCCAATTCTGTCATTTGCTTTCCAGCAACACCTAGGGTAAGTGCGCCCCAGATATTAATGAGGGGAGTTTGTAACAGACGTTCCGCCGGAACGTCTGTACGTCTTATCTCCCTCATCTCCCTCATCTCCCTCATCTCCCTCCTCATCACCGAACCTCTTTTCTCCAACAACTGTGCTACTACAGCAGGGTTATCGATAGGTGGGGATGTATTGGGTAAGATGCTAATGCGTGTAAAGCCACCAGCAGCAGCGGCTTGCAAGAGGGACAAGAGTGTTTCCCGGTCTTCAAATCCTGGTTCACCGGAGTGACTGTACAAATCAACCAACCCCGGTCCTAGAACCAGCCTGCGACAATCTCTAATTAGAGTATCATTTGGCACATCATAAATGCTGCTGGCAACGGACCTGATATGACTATCAGTAATCAGCACATCAGCGATTTGGTCAGTTCCAAAAACCGGGTCGATCAGCCGTACTTGTTGTAGCAGTTCACTTGTCATAGTTTTGAGTTTTGAGTTTTGAGTTTTGAGTTTTTAGCTTTTCGGGTGAAAGCAATACAGTGTCCCAAAATACACCGCAATCTTTGAAAACCCGGTCGCCGTTGGTGATCTGCTCCAGACCGACAATCTCCGATCAGGGAAAGCGCATTCATTCTTGTATGGTCAGGGATTGTGGTATCATCACACAATCATGATGCTCCCGTGTTGTGCTTGGATGAAAAGTCTCCAGTCTCACAGCTAGTTAGGATTGGTTAGTGGTTAGTGGTTAGTGGTTAGTGGTTAGTGGTTACAACTACCAACTACCAACTACCAACTAACAACTAACAACTAACAATTTAAGTTTATTAATATCAAAACTCAAAACTCATCACTTATAACTATTACAATGCCCCTGCTGCTGTTTTATCCAATACGCCTCCACCCAAGTGAGTAGTGATATTCATCGCTTGCAGTACTGGCAAACCATTTAGACTAGAGGGGTAGTCAATAACGCTGACTGCGCCATTGCCTTGGCGGAAATTCCAGAAATGTTCTAATGATAAACCTAGAACGTGACAAAGCAAAGTCTTATTAGTAGCATCATGAGCAACTACTAATCCGGTTTTGAGTTGCTTTGCCAATGCATCTTGGACAATTGACTGCCAAGCTGCGACACTACGCTCCCAGACTTGCTGCAAATTTTCTCCTTCAGGCATTTGAACTTCTACAGGAACTGTCCGCCAGCGATGTAAGTCTCCCGGAAACTCCTGCTCTATTTCTTTTTCTAATTTTCCTTCCCAGAGTCCGTGGCTGATTTCCCTTAAACCATCCTGCAATTCCAAATTTACACCCTTGTGGCGCTGCAATATGATCTCTGCTGTTTCTTTTGGACGTAGCATTGAGCTACTAACGGCAAAATCAATCTCCACGTCCTGAAGAAATTCACCGCATGAGTGCGACTGTTGGCGACCATTGTCGTTAAGGGGAACGTCAATTTGCCCTTGAAATCTGGTTTGGCGATTCCATTCTGTTTCCCCATGACGCACCAGCAACAATCGTACTCCCTGATGATTCGGTCGTAAAGAAGGCAAAATTTCTCCCATGTGTTGCGTCTGATTCATTGACTCTAGTTGGACTAGTTCTCCCAATCCCCCTGAAAAATTCAGTACGCTGATGCCACAGTTAGACTGCTGTAAAGAATGGTAGCGCTCTGGGGAAATTGACAGCGCAGTCGCAAGTAAAGCACGATTAATGCCGTTATGCCCCACTATAAGTATGGTTTCACCTTGATGCTTAGGCAAAACGAATTGCCAAAACTGCCGCGCCTGTTCGTACAAAGCTATAATAGGAAAATGTTCTCGTGTTTTCTCAGCATCGCTCAGGAGCATCTGCAGTTGGTCAGGACGTTCCTCCCAAATACGGTAGTCTTCAGGAAACTTCTCCTTTACTTCAGTAGAAAGCATTCCTTCCCATAAGGGCAGGTCAATTTCCATCAGCAGATCGGAAGTTTGGGGAACAGTCGTCTGCCCAGAATGATTCCCCTGTAGGCGGCAGATAATATCTGCAGTTTCTTTCGCTCGTTGGAGGGGACTGCTGTAGATTCTATTAAATTGGATATTGCTAAGGGCGATCGCTACTTTGCTTGCATCATCTCGACCTTTTTCAGTTAATTGAGACGCATCGGTGCGCCCTTGGATACGTTTTTCAGCGTTATAGGTGCTTTGACCATGGCGCACTATAATTACACGAGTCACTTTTTGCCCTCCTCTATCTAAAGGTCTAATTTTACTGCAAAGTGTTTGCAGATTAATCAATCTAGATAGATTTGGCAGTTAAAGCCACGGACAGGAAACCATATTATCCCCTGTCCTTTAGTACTTGTAACAGCAACACTTATTTACCCCGAATCTGCACTTGCACACCGTCATTAGCATTAAAGGACTGGTCTGCTTGTGGGAAAAGCGTACTGTTTGGACCCGCTAGTGGTTCATCTATACTGCGCTGCAATTCGACTTGATCGCCGATTTGCACGAACCCTGTATAGGGAACAGTATCACTCCCAACATTTCTACTAGAGATATTCGCAAGATTGTTTTGGGGAAAAAATCTGGTGAAGTCATTCTGGGCTGTTCTATGATTAATTCCTGTTAAAGAATTACCTGATACTGTATATTTTCCTGTATTTGAGTTTGGTGCTGCTTGTGATTGTGCATGAACTGGACTTTCTAAGCCCGCAATAGCGGCAATGAGCATCAGGGTAGCAGTAATTTTGGCGTTCATAAATCCCTCTATTTGTTATTTTAGAATGATCGGAATGAAGTTATTTTTTACACATAAGTACATCTTCTGATTCGTTTAAATCAACGTAGCAAGTTTTTTGGTACAGTAATTTAGATAACTAATCTTCATGATGGCTGTGGTATCCTATACGAAAAATTCACCACAATCTCAAGTTAGTAAAGGTTTATAACTTTTACATCTAGTTAAAGAGTTATGTCTTTTGACTTAGGTAAGATTTGCACATAGCCATAGGAAAGAAAGTGCTATTTGATAGTTTGATGTGGTTTTTGTGGGCGATCGCTCCTTTGCGCTTGCTCAAATAGAAAAAGCAACCCTTCGATATAGAAAAAACTAGCTGATGCCATTTGATACTCAACTACTACCCAGTATTAATGCCAAATCGTTACGAGAACATGGTAAACAATACTACGTGGATACTAAGGGCAATCGCTTCCCTAGTGTAACGACAATCCTAAGTGCCACTAAACCACAAGTAGAACGCGATCGCCTCAATTTGTGGAAATCGCGTGTTGGTACAGAAGAAGCTACCCGCATTTCCACAACCGCCAGCCGTCGGGGAACCCAAACCCACAAACAAATCGAACGCTACCTACTCGGCGAAAACCCTGTGTGTTCTGACGCCAGTCGTCCTTACTGGGAAAGTGTAAAACCTGTTTTAGAAGAAATTGATACAGTTAGACTTGTGGAAGGCTCAGTTTTTCACTACAACATGGGCTATTCTGGTAAAGTTGATTGTGTTGCCAGTTACAAAGGTATCCCCTGCGTTTGCGAGTGGAAGACAGCGGACAAACCTAAAGGTTCTATTGAGCGGTTGTACGAACATCCACTGCAATTAACAGCCTATCTAGGAGCAGCTAACGAGTATTATCGAGATTACGGCATTCAGCTAAATCACGCTCTGTTGGTTGTAGCAATACCAGAAAGAGAAGCTGAGGTATTTTGGTTCTCTCCCGCAGCAATGCAAGATTACTGGAAGCAATGGGAAAAACGAATTGCTGAATATTGGCTTGCCAGAAACAATTGGGCTTGATGAAAGCAATTTCCTTACTCTTGAATTCAGTAGGTAGGGCTAAAGCCCACCATATCGTCAACGTGTATTTAAAAAGTGCCCTTGTAGATAGACGAAATAAAACAAAACTATGTAAAAAATGTTGCATAAGCTTGTTGTTGCGCAGAGAGCGCTCTCTGCGCAACTACGAACCAGTAATAATTTATTGCGCTGACTTATTTATATTAGACATCTCCAGAAATTAATTGTGCGTTGTCTACAACCATTGTAGAGACGCGAAATTCTCGCGGTGCCTCACATCTTGCACTCCTTGCAATAACGCTATTTTTGTAGGGTGGGCATTGCCCACCATTGACCAAAATGCCTATTTTTACGTTGGTGGGCAGTGCCCACCCTACTGAATCAGTGTTTACCGGCGTAGGCGACTGCACCAAGCAGCGCTGAATGAGTTTTTCCCGGCGTAGGCGACTGCACCAAGCTTTATGGCGTCGCGTCTCTACATTGTTTTTCACCAGATGTATATTGCAATACAGTTCAGTTAAGCACCAGATCAGAAACCCGGTTTCTAGGACAATACCTTCGCCAAAACCCGACACCCTAGAAGGGTGTCGCTAGACAAACAAAGGCTGCCTCCGCAGCCTGTAAGGATTCTAGACTCGCGTTGGTGGGCTTTGTACGTGTAGCCGAGCCAGCGCTGCAGGAGGGAAACCCTCCGTAGGCGACTGGCGCCCAGGCTTATAGCCTGTAGGGCTTTTCAGAAATTGGCGAAGGTATTGTAGGAGAAACCGGGTTTCTTTGCTCCCACCTATCCTTAACTGAACCGTATTGATTTATATTGCCTCAGAAAGTTTACGGAAACTCCATTTAATAAGCTAAAGATAATTCAGTGTATTTAGTGATGCATAACAGCTAATTACACAATAAAATCACATTTAAAGAATCGAAATTAAGGCTTATTTAAGCTTGTAATTAACTTAAGGAAACTTTTAAATTGTTGCTGTGTATTTAAAAAAGAATTTGAAAAAAAATATCAAATTATTATCTGATGAGATTTCCAAATAAAAGGGAAAATATCAAATTAAATGGGTTGCGTTTCTTGCCATATATAGCAGTAGGTGGTCTGATTTTTTACTCCAACTCAGCCACAAATTTAAACTATATATTTAAAGTCTACTTTGTTTTACTGTCAGCCCAAGCAGCTATCCTTCTGCTCTTATTTCTTACGGGTAAACTTAGTAGACAACAGAGGCGTTCATCATAATTCGTAATTGCTAATTCGTAATTCGTAATTAAAAAAGGGTTTGATACCCCCACGTCTACACGTGGTCATTTTTCAGTCGGGTTTTAAATCCCAGTCTGAAAAATAATTACGAATTACGTTAGCGTAAGCGTTGCGTTAGCCGGTACTCCGGCGTCGGAACGAGCGTCATTACGAACTACGAATTTTTAACGTGAAACCCCATAAACTTGTAACACTGATGTCCCAAATGTATCTAGCTATTTAATTAATCTACTAACTAGAATATTGGAGCAAATATGAAAAGTAAATCTACGGCGATTATTATTTGCTGTTTCCTAGGTAGCATAGGCATTCACAAATTCTACCTAGGTGAAAATTTAGCAGGTATTTTTTATCTATTATTTTGCTTGACTGGCATTCCAGCGCTAATAGCATTTTTTGAGTTTTTCTTGCTAATTTTTATGTCAGATGCAGATTTTAATATTAAGTATAACAAAGGCATAGCCGGAGGTTATTCAGGGGTAGCAGTATCGGCTCAAGATGCAACCAGGGCTTTAGCTAACTTGAAAAAGCTTTATGACTCTGGTGTAATTACCGCTGAAGAGTACGAAGAAAAACGGCAAAAACTTCTGAAATCTTTGTAATTCAAACATATCGGTTAATTTACTGTGTCACCATCTACTTCTTGGTTTCAACAAACCCCTTCTTGGGTGTGGTTATCATTAATGCCTGTATACGGGGGATTAACTATTGCTTATGCAGGTTACAAATCTAAGACTAATGTTTGGATTGTACTAGGTGTAGGCTTCACTGGACTAAGTTTGGTTTTCTATTCAAGTAGTATAGGAGTTATGATATGGTTAGCTCAAATTGGCGTGGCTTTCTACCTTAAGACAAAATTTTTAGCCAAAATTTATCCCAAAAACTTGCCAATTCCTGAAGAAACAGAGCTAGCAAATTTAGTAGCCAATACTCGCAACAAGATAGATATTAATGAATGTTCAAAAAATGAATTAGTGAACGGCTTAGGGCTACCAATAGTTTATGCTAATAACATTGAGTCACTGCTGAATGAGGGATATATTTTCACTCATGCAGAAGAGTTAACGGAAATTGCAGGTATTCCGGAAAATCATGTGGATCGCATTGCGCCGTTGATTACCTTTAGCTACAATTATAAGAAAGAAGCTGATTTTTCTTGGAAGCGATTAAACATATATTCAACTGAGGAATTGGTTGCTTGTGGACTGGATGGGGCGATCGCTGAAAAAATCATTGCAGAAAGGCAACGACGAGGTGACTATAAGTCATTGATTGATGTTAAGCAGCGAACTGGCTTACCATTCACAACTTATCGTCATATTGCTTAAGTAACATAAACCCGACCGTCTTTCATAAAGGAATAGCTTCCTTGAAGACTTTATCTTGAATAAAATAATCGCCAGATATTCCCGCAACACTTGTCGGCTGATCCACAATTCCCGTCTAGCCTGTTCAAGACTTTGAATCGCGTTCAGAGCAACCAAGTGTAAAGGAGACTCAGGAATACTAGCGTAGACAAGAATATTTGTGTCGAGAAATACAGCGTTATCGTCCCCAGTCACCATACATATCCTCACGTCTAAGAGAAAGATTCTCCGGCCACGATCCAACGTGAATCACAGGAAAATCCAGTGGCGGAAGCTTTTTCTTTGTCTGTGGTTTTTCTGATAAAGACTTTTCATCAATCACTACCAAAAATTCATGCTCACCTGCTGGGATATCAGCTGGTAGCTGTAATGTTACTTTACCCTCTGGCGTAACTGTGCCAGTTACTGAGATAGTTTTCATCTAATTTCTCTTTGCTTACTTCATTGCTGCTAGTACCGCTTTCGGCAACAATTTATCTTTAAACAAGATAATTATAGCGGGAACATTATTTATACATATGTCACTTAAAAGATAATGTGCCCGTTTTTTAACCTTCCTAAAATTGAATTTATCATAGAGATAACACTTCAATAAAATTTGATGGCTTTACCCAAAACTCTCTCAAACGACATGATTGTAGCTGGCTTTCATGCGCTGTCTGACCCTCTGCGGATTCAAGTCTTAGAACTGTTGCGCTATCAAGAACTGTGCGTGTGTGACTTGTGCGAACACTTGGGAACCACTCAGTCTAAACTGTCTTTTCACCTCAAAACTCTGAAGTCAGCAGGTTTAGTTCGCGCTCGACAGGAAGGACGCTGGATTTACTACAGTCTCAATCTACCTCAGTTTGTCGCCCTAGAGCAGTACCTGGCAGAGTTCCGTCGCTTTAGCCCAATATTGCCTGCTCGCAGCTGCCTTTTGGAGCCTTAATATATTTCTTCAAAATCTCTGAAGTTCATTCCACCCAACATTCTGCTTGACAAATCAATTTTTTTTGAAATAATAGAGTTATATCAACTTTTTTTGAAATGACAGTGCGCTCTTGATGCTGCCTAAGCAAGAAGTTGAATTAATTTCACTGCCTAACGAGCGTGATGCATTGATAGCGAGAGGCAGTGGTCAGTGGAATAAGTAATGAAGAAAAAAACCATTTCCTTTCAGCTTTCTTTTCTTGACCGCTTCTTGACCTTGTGGATTTTTCTAGCAATGGCTGTCGGGGTCGGCTTGGGCTATTTCATCCCTGGAGTAGAAGCATTTATCCAACAATTCCAAGTTGGAACTACCAACATCCCAATTGCCATCGGCTTAATTCTCATGATGTATCCCCCTCTGGCAAAGGTGCGGTACGAGGAGTTAGGCGATGTCTTTCGTAACGGCAAAATTCTCGGGATATCGCTGCTTCAGAATTGGATTATTGGACCCTTATTAATGTTTCTACTGGCAATTACCTTCCTGCGCGGCTACCCGGAATATATGGTGGGACTGATCTTAATCGGATTAGCCCGGTGTATTGCGATGGTCGTTGTTTGGAGTGACTTAGCGCGAGGGAATAGTGAGTACACGGCGGGGCTAGTTGCCTTCAACAGCATCTTTCAGGTCATCTTCTACAGTCCCTATGCGTGGTTATTCATTAGTGTGCTACCACCACTATTTGGCTTGAAAGGAAGTGTCGTCAATGTGAGCATTGCCGCGATTGCTGAGAGTGTGTTCATTTATCTGGGAATTCCCTTTTTAGCTGGATTTTTCACTCGTTTCTTTTTGGTAAAAGCGAAGAGCAAACGCTGGTATCACGAAGAGTTTGTACCTAAAATCAGCCCCATCACACTGATTGCCTTGTTATTTACGATCGTGGTCATGTTCAGCTTGAAAGGGAAATTGATTGTTCAGATTCCCTTCGATGTTGTTCGGATTGCCATCCCCCTGATCATCTACTTTGTCGTAATGTTTTTAGTCAGCTTCTACATGGCGTGGCGCATCAAGGCAGACTATTCTATAGCCGCAAGTGTAGCATTTACTGCCGCCGGTAATAATTTTGAGTTGGCGATCGCCGTTGCCGTTGCCGTGTTTGGCATTAATTCGGGTGCAGCGTTTGCTGCTGTCGTCGGTCCCTTAGTGGAAGTGCCAGTACTGATTAGTTTGGTTAACGTGGCGTTTTGGCTTCAGAGACGCTATTTTCCAGCACCCAAATCAGAAGCGTTGTAGCCCTAGTAACATCAAGAAAGGATTTAGATTATGAAACGTGTGATGTTTGTCTGCAAAAAAAATTCTGCCCGTTCCCAAATGGCAGAAGGTTTTGCCAAAACTTTAGGTCAGGGAGAAATTGAAGTCACCAGTTCTGGATTAGAGGCGAGTCAAGTTAGACCAGAAGCGATCGTGACGATGAAAGAAGTTGGCATTGACATTAGCGATCAATACTCCAAACCCCTGAGTGACTTCAAAGCTTCTGATTTCGATATCGTGATCTCTCTATGTGGCTGTGGTGTGAATCTGCCACCAGAGTGGGTAACTCGTGAGGTATTTGAGGATTGGCAGTTAGACGATCCAGCCGAACAGCCAGAAATCTTTCCGAGAGTGCGCGACGAGGTTAAAGAGCGAGTGATTCGACTGATTGAGTCTCTCAAAACAGAATTTGCGCCCACTGGATGAAAGCTGCAATGTTAAATCAAGTCATGATCCTGAAATTAAATAAAGGTTCAAACCAATGGAACAGCAATCAATCGAGTCAATTGCAGAAAACTTGTGGTGGGTGATTCCTGGCAAACTGGCAGGTGTTCTTCTGCCAATGGCAGAGGAACTGACCGAGTTACAACAGACAGGCGTTGGTGCGATTGTGTCTGTTATGGATGACCCCTCCAACCTGAATCTGTATCAGCTTGCAGGTATCCCTTACCTTTGGCTGCCAACTAAGGGAGGCACAGCACCGAGTCGCAATAAGCGTTGTAGTTAGCTCATATTACTCTAAAATGACGAATTTTGACCATCCGCCCAGAATTTTATTTTTGTATGGCTCTTTACGAGAGCGTTCCTACAGCCGCCTCCTCGCAGAAGAAGCGGCTCGCGTCATTGAGGAATTTGGTGCAGAAGTCCAATTTTTCAACCCGCGTGAATTACCCATTTATGGTACTGTGCCGGATACACATCCCTTGGTGCAAGAGTTAAGAGAGTTGAGCCTGTGGTCTGAGGGTCAAGTGTGGTCATCTCCTGAAATGCATGGCAATATTACTGGCATTATGAAAAACCAAATCGACTGGATTCCTCTTAGTATAGGAGCACTCAGACCGACTCAAGGTAGAACCTTAGCAGTCATGCAAGTCAGCGGTGGTTCTCAGTCTTTCAACACCGTCAATACATTACGAATTCTGGGGCGTTGGATGCGGATGTTTACGATTCCGAATCAGTCTAGCGTTGCAAAAGCTTACCAAGAGTTTAATGAAGACGGCACGATGAAGGATTCACCTTACCGAGATCGCGTGGTTGATGTCATGGAAGAACTTTACAAGTTTACTATGCTGTTGCGCTCCCAAGTTGATTATCTCACAGACCGCTACAGCGAACGTAAGGAAAAAGCTGCCTTAGAGACAATCGCTGTAGCGAATAAGTCTCTTGAAGTTAACTCTCATAAAGACACATAGCCATATGACAGTTTTGAAAACCCACGTAGCTTTGAATGAGCGAACCGAGAGTGATAATGCATATGGAATGGGATTGGCTCTCCACTTATTCGCCTGCTTGCTTCGTCAATCGCGTCGGCGTTACCCCACACGATATTAAAAGGTTCCGAAATAGCCAAAATTAGAGTGATGCACTACAGACTACTACTAAATTGACTTTAAGCTTCGTTAAACATGGTAAGCAGTAAGCACAACGTTTCTATCAGAACTATATATAGATTCAACTCTCGGATATTCATCATGTAACCACCATACTTTTATTCTCCCACCTTGAGCAGGCGCTGTTCCTACTTCGTAATATCCTGCGTTAATCATTCTTTTCTCAAAATCGCTGGAAGGCAATATTTTGGTAGTAAATGCCGATAATCCCTGTATTGTGTGTTTATCAAGAGTCATAACTGTCTTGATATGTCGTAAATATTTTGTAACCAGGCAACACTAGACCTATTCCTATAGAACTGTGAATCATGCCAGGATATTTAAAAGGGTTATCGTCGGGTATTCCACCCCCAATTTTTACAGTAAAGTATGGACACCAAAAATAGAATCCTGGTATCAATAAATCCATACTGTATGTGATCCGACGAAGTTTTTCTTGTCTATTATTTAACGTTTGTTTAGTTTCCATAATTAGCTTCTTTATTCATCCCAATAAACTTCTCTACAATGTTTTACTTTAACCACTGTCATTTTAATTACTAGTCATCCAGTTCCTAAAAAATGAGCGAACCGGGAGTGATAATGCATATGGAATGGAATTGGATCTCCACTTATTCGCCTGCTTGCTTCGTCAATCGCGTCGGCGTTACCCCATACGATATCGTTATCGCCTCGTGAGGACACCTCGGTTTCAATCAGCTCACAATATTGATCGCGATCGCGGGTGACGAAGAAGCCGTAGGTGCGACAGGCAAGTGGACGTGCGTCGTAGATCCGACAAGACCCCGATCCAGAGTCAAGATAGGGGCAAACGACATGCGAACCCACGGTGTCTTCAGCAATTTGTACCAAAAGTGCGTCGATTTTCTTCTCAACCTCAGTACGTACTGGTGTAGCGATCGCCGCAACCGCTTCGTCAACGCGCACCCATTCTGAGGAACTGAGTTCGGGAGGACGTGCGAGGTGGCGACAACAATGATCGCAGCCACGTCGGCATGGCCACCAGTCGCGCTGTTTACGAATCGCCTGCACACGCGCCTCGATGCGATCGTCAAGAATCTGCAATTTTCGTTGTGCGTCGTTCATCAAATTTGTCGTAGTACTAGATAGCCAAATAGTGGAGCCTATCGGAGTCAATCACCGTCATTCAACTAATTTCTTTACCAATGGGTTGTCAAACGACTGCGACGATACTACTGTACCCTATCAATTAAGTCATCGTACCCTAAAATCAATTGTCTAATGTCTTTAAAAAGTGGATTAACTACTGAGTGAGTAATACCGTTTCTCCATGAAGCTGCGCTAAATATTCTCTCTTAGCCCCCCTTTTTAAGGGGAGCCAGCGCTGCAGTCGGGTCAGCCCGCACACGCGCGCGACTGGTGAGTCCAGTCCTGAAGGAGGGTTTCCCTCCGTAGGGAACTGGCTTTCCCGTTGGGCGTGGGATTTTCAGATCTGATTTATGGCAACTTCATATAGAACTGGTATAACTTTATATTTACTAGCTAACTCCTGTACTAATTCCGAAATATCGCGCATCATCAGGACTGAATGCATCTCTACTGTCTGTACAGAGTATGTATATTTATTTTCCTAACTTGGGACAAAGAGAATATAGGGTGCGATCGCCTACTTAGCAGTTCCTCGATGAAAATCTGTCGGTAATGAATGCTGTTAGTAAACAGCAATTTCACGTAGGTGTTTGATGAATTATTATAAATAATCACTTTTTAGTGTATTGATGCACCTATTTGGGCAATTAATGAACTAGACAGTTACGTGCTTGGCTAAAAGCTTATTATAGATACAGTTTCTGACTAGTGCTTTCGTACTTTTCCATATTTACTCTTGCAGTTCAGTCTAGTTTCATGAAACCTACTAATTAAATGCAAAATTCATATTAATTTCAGTGCTTTCTACAGAAGAGAAAACAGGGGGTATAAATTAACTTTGATTTATCTCACTAGTAGTCAGAAAAAATTAGTACAAGGAACCAAGATGAAAAACATATTGCAACGTGTTCGAGGAATGATTGGAGTGCTATTGGCTACCATTCTTTTGGTTACAAGCACTCTAACTATTTCACCTGCTCCAGCTATGGCAGAGAGTGGCTTAAACCCAACAGTGCCTCAACTGGGTGGGGAAGCTTGGGCATTTGCCTCAGGATTAGTCACAGGGATATTAGTAAGCGGTGGAAGCGCAACGGCAGCAACAGCAACAGCAGCAACTATTGCAACAAACGTAGCAACTGTTGCAGCAACCGTTGCAGCAATTGCAACAACCGGGGTAGCGGCTCCGGTTGTTGCTCCAGTTGCAGTCGGTACGGCAGTTGTAGGTGGAGCATTGGCAATTTGGCAAGGGCTGTCACATGCATCCCATCACTAACAGAGTCAGTACCCAATTATTAGATCAAATAAAGCTGGTCAAAGGAGTAGAATATGTGGACGTCAATCATCGCAGGTTTAGCTACTGGCATAGTTTTTAGCCTACTATGGAGACAAAGTTATAAGCTTTTGCTTCGAGAAAAGTCTTGAGCAAAATTACTACATGAATGACTACGGGGTGGTAGCTAGAAAGCTTACTTGTACTAGCTACCACCCAAGCGTATAGTTTTATCTTCACTCTCAATTGTTTCACTTTACTGGTTTTCATCTTCTCGTTCCCATACTCAGCGTAGAAATGCTGAGCATGGGAACGAGAGTAAGAGCAATTGCCGTCCTACTCTTGTAATGGCAACACAGTAATTAACTCAGAAAATCTGGAGAAATCAGCGATGTTGTTAGTGAGCAATTGAGGAATTCCGTAAACTAGCATTGTGGCGACGATATTGGCATCATGCACCTGCTTACCACCAATGGGAATTTCTTCCATCAACGTCAGTAGCCTTTCCGTTACCTGAGGACTATCTTCAGCCACTCGAAATTGAGTTTGAAAAAATCGGACACGTTCAATTACTGTCGCAACAGGTCGGGGATTTATGAATGCTTGTGGACGAGTGAGAGTCATCAGAAATTCCCGCAACACCTGGCGACTAATCCATAACTCAATTCCTGTGTCATAACGACTTTGAATTGCCTGTAGCGCCAGTTCATGAAAGAAAGACTCAGACACATTCCCATACACCAGGATATTAGTGTCGAGAAATACAGAGTTAGCGTCCCCAGTCACCATACATATCCTCACGTCTTAGAGAAAGATTCTCTGGCCAAGAACCATAATTATCTACCGGGAAGTTTAAGGGTAAACGCTTTTCCTTTGAAAGTGGTTTCTCTGGCAAAGGCTTCTCATCAATCACTAGCACCACTTTATGCTCACCTACTGGAATATCCGGTGGTAACTGTACTATGATTTTACCGTCTACTGTAACTGTGACAATTGTTTCAATAGTCTTCATATGATTCCTCCTTTATCACTCCATTGCTGCTAGTACCGCTTTCGGCAACAATTTATCTTTAAACCAAATAATTCTCGCAGGGACATCATTTAATTTTACCCCGGCTTTTTCTAAATTCAATCGCTCCGAAACAGCCAAAATCAAGTTATCACATTCCGCACGCCGTACCTGGGCAAACTTCTTTTGTAAATATTCCGGTCGCCAATAACCGACAATTTCTAATAAGAACGTGCGACCATCAGGATGAACTAATCTAAAATCGGGAATCATCACACTTCCAGGAATGGGAATTAAATCAACCTCTCGCTCTAACACCCAATCAGTTTTCAGCGAATCCCACTTATCAGCAAAAGAAGCTTCCAGCATACTATCGTATGGCTTACCTGGGGGGTAATGAGACACCAAACCACAATCAGAATTGAGAGTAAAACGTCCAGTTTTCCAATTATTTGTATAGAAATCGCGAATTTGCAACGTAGCGGCAAGACTCCATTTAGTAACATGAAGTAACGCCGGGATAAGTTTAGCTATTGCCAAACCATACCGCGTACTAGGATTAAACAAACTCGTAGGACCATCAATCGTAATTGTAAACCCGTGGTCAGCATCACCCTCAATGTAAGCCATCAATTGAAACAACTTCAGATAGCGAAACAAAAGCTTATATTGTCCGGGAACATTACGATGGGCATTGATTACCAATTGACTAGCCTTATAAAACACACCCTGCACCTGAGATAAATTATATCGATGCAATAAATCCTCTGGAGTCGGTGCATCAAAAGCAGTCAAAATCTTATTCTCCGCCAAATCAGCATATAACCCATCACGAACCTGCTGCAACGAAACTTCCCGCTCAAGTTCACGACTCAACTCATCAGCAACTTTACTCAAAGTAACTTGTGCCAACTCCCGACTTGTAATCGATTTCGCCGCCAAAGCAAACACCCTTTCTCGCAACATTTGCGGTTCCATAGGACTAACCACCTCAAACGTGCAAAAACTGCTTTTAAGAATATAAGCCAAACCCCGCTTCACCTTATAATCTGGAGTATCCCCCTCCAACTCCAACAACCGACGCTCAAGCGCACCTTGAGTATCACCTACCACCTCCCGAAAACAAGTCATTAACTCAATCGCCACCCCCAAACTCTGAGTATCAATCTTCAGTTTCTTCGGGATTATCTCCTCCCCATTTTGCCTGTAAGTCAGTAGATCTGTTGGTAACATAAGAATTTTTAACCAAGCAGATGGACGCAGATAATTTTAAACATTATTCGCCTTCATCTGCGTTCGTCTGCGGTTTCTTTTCTATTGAATAATTTATCTCCATTTGCTCAGCAGCCTTATAACTTTTTTCCTGCCCACTACCATAAATAACCTGCAAATTCCCTCTCTTCTCCTCCTTCTCTTGGCGTCCTTGGCGTCTTGGCGGTTCATTCCCTCTTCTCCTAGCCGAAGTCCCCTCCTCACTGGTATCCTCCGCCACCACCTCATACAAAATCGCCCGCTTATCCGGCGTCTTCCCCTTCCTTAACACCCTTCCCAGACGTTGAATATACTCCCTTGCCGAACCAGTCCCAGATAAAATAATTGCCACACTCGCCGCAGGCACATCTACACCCTCATTCAAGACATGAGAAGCAACCAGACTTTTATACTCACCCTCGCGAAATTTTGTTAAGATCTCATGACGTTCCTTTACCGGAGTTTGATGCGTAATTGCCGGAATCAGAAACTCATTAGAAATGCGGTAAACCGTAGCATTATCAGCAGTAAAAATCAAAGCCCGTTCTGGGTAATGTTCTGCAAGTATGTTAGCAAGAATTCTTAATTTCCCATCAGTACCCAAAGCGATTTCTTTAGCTTCGCGGTGTGCTAACATGGCTCTACGTCCAGCTTGCGATCGCGCACTCATTTGCACAAAGTACTGCCAACCTTGAATACTCCCAAGAGAAATCTTTGATTCCCGTAAAAAATCATTGCGGACTTGAATGAGTTGATTGTAACGCGATCGCTCCTGTTGAGCTAGTTTAACCTTAATTTGGACAACTTCATGTTCTGCTAACGCCTTTCCTGCCAGATCCTCAGCCCGCTTGCGGTAAACTTCTTTACCTATAAGAATATTCAAGTCAGCGTGTTTACCATCAGTGCGTTCTGGTGTTGCGGAAAGTCCCAAACGATAAGGTGCGATCGCGTACTCAGCAATCACCCGGTTAAAATCTGTCGGCAAATGATGACATTCATCAAAAATTAACAACGCATACTGATTTCCCAAAGTTTCTGCATGAATTGCGGCACTGTCGTAAGTTGAAACGAGAATGGGTGTCTTATCTCGCGAACCACCCCCCAACAACCCCACCTCAGCATCAGGAAACGCCGCGACTAGATGTGCATACCACTGATGCATTAAATCCAACGTCGGCACTAAAATTAGTGTTGTTCGCGGCGTCGCTTGCATTGCCATTTGCGCCAGATAAGTCTTTCCTGCTGCTGTAGGAAGCACCACCACCCCTTGCCTTCCCGCCAGTTTCCAAGCTGCTAACGCCTCACTTTGGTGGGGGTAAGGTTCCATGGACAGACTCGGAACTAATTCTATGGGAAAAAATGCCTTTGCCTCATCGACAAAGTTGGTATTGTCCGCTTGTAGTGCTTCCACCAAAGAACGGTATTGAATCGCCGGGATGCGGAATTTTTCAACTCGATCATCCCATGTGGCGAAATCCATCCAGGCTCTACCGCGTGCTGGTGGATGCAGAATTAATGTGCCACGATCAAAAGTTAATGTAGGGGTGCGAGCCATTTTTCGCTTTTTGCAACTGTTTTAACAGATACCTTACATCTGGAAAGCTAGCAAATAGAATTCGCGCTTACCAGATGTAATATCATGTCCGGTTAATGACTTATTATATGAACCCTCACTATACCCTCCGGGCACCCCTCTCCCAAGCATGGGAGAGGGGTCGGGGGCGAGGGCTGGATATCGTAACTGTTTATACGGACATGATGTAAGGTATCTTTGTGGGTTTTTTAGAAGTCCGCCTACAAGGACTTTATTTATGTAGTCCCAGAGGCTGGATGCGAGAAGATATCACACCTAATTACTAACTAATAACGCAAAAGCTGTATAACTAACTCAAATAAAACCCTACTTGATGCATTTATTCAGCAGGTGGTGTCGCATTAGCAAAAAATTAAGAGCCTGATTGTGTCGCATCTGTTTTTTGCAGGAAACTTTGAAGAGTTCGTAGTGAGGGCTTTAGCCCTCGTGTTCTTAACTCTTTCGTCCTCACTACGAACAAATCATCAGATCAAGCGAAATTGCAAGCCGCAAGAACAGAGGTGCTTAAAAGTGGTAACCAATACCGAGCCTTAGTCCGACATCAGTTCGATCAAGGAAACCAACATTTAGACCAGCAGTGGCGGTAAATTCACGTGATAAGGGCACATCCACACCGCCAGTGAGAAGAAAGCCGACGGTGCTATCTCCACTTGTGGAAATTGCCGCTCCCGCGCCAACGTAAGGAATAACAATTATTTTTTGTTCTCCAAAGTCTGTGACTGATTTAACTGGAAAGTCAAATGTTACAGGCAAAAGAAACACAGCTTTGTCACTAACTACAGCAGCAGGGCGAAAAGAAAAGTTTTTTGTTAAACCAATTTTACTAAAGATAGTGAAGGCACTTTTACCCAGAGTACTATCGCCACTGAATCCAATATTTGGACCGATCCCAATATAGCTACGAGTTGCTCTGTCAGGTAACAGTTCTGACGCTTGGTTTCGTATTGGTGGTTGGTTTTGTATTGGTGGTTGTTGTATTGGTGGTTGGTTTTGTATTGGTGGTTGTTGTATTGGTGGTTGTTGTATTGGTGGTTGTTGTATTGGTGGTTGTTGTATTGGTGGTTGTTGTATTGGTGGTGGTTGGTTGTATTGGTGGTTGTTGTATTGGTGGTTGGTTTTGTATTGGTGGTTGTTGTATTGGTGGTTGGTTTTGTATTGGTGGTTGTTGTATTGGTGGTTGTTGTATTGGTGGTTGTTGTATTGGTGGTTGGTTTCGTATTGGTGGTTGTTGTATTGGTGGTTGGTTTCGTATTGGTGGTTGTTGTATTGGTGGTTGGTTTCGTATTGGTGGTTGTTGTATTGGTGTTGCTGGTGCGCTTGGTGTTGGTGTTGGTTCTGGTGAAGTTGGGGGTGGGGTTGGTTTCGGTGGGGGTGGGGTTGGTTCTGGTGAGGTTGAGGATGGGGTTGGTTCCGGTGAGGTTGGTGGTGGGGTTAGTTTCGGTGGTGTTGGTTCCGGTGAAGTTGGGGGTGGTGTTGGTTCCGGTGAGGTTGGGGGTGGTGTTGGTTCCGGTGAGGTTGGGGGTGGTGTTGGTTCCGGTGAGGTTGGGGGTGGTGTTGGTTCCGGTGAGGTTGGTGGTGGTGTTGGTTTCGGTGAGGTTGGTGGTGGTGTTGGTTCCGGTGAGGTTGGTGGTGGTGTTGGTTTCGGTGAGGTTGGTGGTGGTGTTGGTTCCGGTGAGGTTGGTGGTGGTGTTGGTTCCGGTGAGGTTGGGGGTGAGGTTGGTTTCGGTGAAGTTGGGGGTGGGGTTGGTTTCGGTGAGGGGGGTGGGGTTGGTTTCGGTGAGGTTGGTTGGGGTTGGTTCCGGTGAGGTTGGTGGTGGGGTTGGTTCCGGTGAGGTTGGTGGTGGGGTTGGTTTCGGTGAAGTTGGGGGTGGGGTTGGTTTCGGTGAAGTTGGGGGTGGGGTTGGTTTCGGTGAAGTTGGGGGTGGGGTTGGTTCCGGTGAAGTTGGGGGTGGGGTTGGCGTGGGTTGCGCTAAGGATGGTTGTAGAAAAATAACTAAACTCGTAATAGCGAGTAAAGAAGTTTTAGAGAAAACTAATATCAATTTTGTAAATAACGTTTTATTCATTTCTCACTCCTCTAAAATATCAACACCGAAGACATAAATCAACTTATCGCAGGCTAGTACTTGAAGCTAGAAGAAAGACAGACAGCAGAAGGTTCTAAGGAAGTAAAGCTTGTCAAATCCGTTTTTTGATGTTGTTCAAGAAAATTTAACATATAGTCTGTGCATCTATAAAAACGCCGTGCTTTACTTCCCAAAGTTGAAATATGCTGTCTTTTATGGAGTGTTTTAACACGCCAAACGGTTTGGATTTCTATACACTGCGCCAGCGCTTAACACACTCTATATCATCTCATGTTTTTTAGCTTTAACTACTTACTTTTATTTTTTTTATTTGAAAAAACCCACCAAGAATAACATAATTAGTATAATTACAATGTCAAAATTATATGATTAAATATTGTGCCAATAAATTTACAATATTCTTCTTATATACTTTATTTTTATGCTTTTCCTAATTTATATAAAATTTTTCCTAACCAGTGTGATTATTTAAACACTGGAGCAGCAAAAATATTCTGAAATAATATCTATTAAAAATTATTCGCAATTAAAAGGCTTATTATTTAATGTTCCTTTTTTCCAACTTCCACTGAAGCGTGAGCCGTCTTTAGATATCCACGTACCTGAACCTTGATACTTATCGGTTTCAAATGCCCCTATATATTTGCAACCCTTTTTGAAAATAAATTTACCAGTGCCTTGAAAATGATTATCAGAAAACTGACCTATGTAGACGTCTCCAGTGGGAAATGTGAAGGTTCCACAACCGCTCCATTTGCCATTTTTTAGTTGTCCATCATATCGAAAGTCTCCACCATTCTTTGGATCGGGATAGATCATGATTCCTTTACCTGTCGTTGGTTTAACTTTTGGGAAACCGTAATATTTGACGTTATTCTCTTCCCAGTCAGGCGTACTTGGTAGAGGTGGTATTGGTATTTCTGGGCAAACCAGTTGCACTTCATCAGGTGTGGGTCGTCCCAAAAAACTCATAAATAGCAATCCCACTCCGATTAGCACACCCACGCCAACTCCAGTACCAATTAATACTTTCTGGGAAACTCTCAATTCTCGTCGTGTAGGGGTTGGTAATGACCGTGGCGGTGGTGTTGATGGCGGTAGTGGCGGTAGTGGTGTAAGCGCTTGCAACGCCTCTGCTGCTGTTTGATAACGTTGATTGAAATGATAATGCACCATTTTATCTAACACATCTGCCAGTCTAGGGCTAACCGAAGCCCTATTTCGCCAAATAACTTCAAAATTGTCGGAGTTTTTGGGCAATTCCTGAGGTCTGATCCCAGTTAAGGCATAAATCCCCAGCATCCCCACTGCATAAACATCGCTGCTTAACTTAGGATACCCATTCAATTGTTCGCTGGGCATATAGCCAGAAGTACCAACAATAACGGAGACGTTTGTTTGCCCTTGAGAATTGACTCCTACTCCGCTAATTTGCTTGACAGCACCAAAGTCTATCAATACTATCTTGCCGTCTGTGTTACGACGCATTAAGTTTTGCGTTTTGATGTCTCGGTGAATGATATTTCTATCATGAATAAATGTCAGAACTTCTAAAACTTCCTGTAACATTTGTGTCACTTGAGCTTCACTCCACCTGTTACCAGGAAAAATTTCCTCACTTAAATCGTGCCCATCTACAAATTCCTGTACTAGATAAAATTCGCCGTTTTGTTCAAAGTGGGCGAAAAGTCGGGGAATTTGACTGCACTCATTGCCTAAGCGGTATAAAACCTTTGCTTCCCTGTCAAATAACATTTTGGCAAGTTGCAAATCTTCTGGGTTTTGCATTTGCTTGAGGTTTTTTACAACACACAAAGGATGATCGGGTAAATCTAAATCTTGAGCTAAATAGGTAACTCCAAAGTTACCGCTTCCTAAGAGTCTGACAATTTTGTAGCGCTGGCGGAGAATTTGACCGACGAGCATCAGATTTAACCAATAACAATATGAATTATCTTAAATTTTGCCATATATAATAACCTAATCCCCCAACTCTTTTGTGCAACTGAAGAGAGAGATTTTTTCATGACAAATCAAATGAATGTATAATTGCTAACCAGTAACAAGAGATGCTGTTAGCGTCGAATCTCTAACGTGCGATCGCCTCTCCTCCTGTTATGACAAGGCATTCGTTGGTCTTACATTGCCCAAGTGATTGCTCTAGGTCGCAAGGGAATATTACCCCCTCTCATTCCCTTTGCTCTTCAAGTTGTTGCGCTATAGGGGGGGAGTGAAAAGTTACCATCAAAGGTCTAATAAATAAAGTCAGCGGAAACTAAGTTCGACTTTTGGCTAGTTTTTATTCTGATGCTGTACCTTTAGCCTTAATGTTAGGACAGATTTTTTAGTTATGGATAAGACAGGCAAAGAAACTTTTTTAGCGCCCATAGGAGACGTTGGTGGTACTACCGGATACGTCGGTGGAACATCGTCGTCTGATGCCAGCACAGCTGCTCAAGAAGCACAGAAGTACCTCAACAACTCATTATTAATCAACAAGCTCACAGAACGTGTGCATGAGTTGTTACTTGAAGACTTGCGGTATCAGCGTGAGAGGGTAAATAACTATGGTCTTGGGAGGTAATTTTTATGGCTTATAACGGTAATAGCAGCATTGCCCACGAATTAAACTATGTCACTAGTAATCGTTTTTATGTAGAGATAGACAGTTCTATTGCTGCATCTTTCACTGAATGTACAGGATTAAGTGTTCAAATCAAGAAAAATGTCTTCCACGAAGGTGGGGTTAATGACCAGCAACGTGTTTTCTTAGGTCATGCAGAGTTTGAAGACGTAACTCTCAAACGTGGAGTTACAGATCACTCAGGTTTTTGGCAATGGATTAATCAAGTATTTAGTGAAACAGGTACAACATTTCGACGCAATGTCAATATTCTTGTCTTCAATCAAGCTGGCGAAACAATGATGAGTTGGACTTTGATTGGTGCGATCCCAATAGCATGGAAAACACCTGCACTGCAAGCTGATGGAAATGCAGTTGGCATTGAAGAGTTAACTCTAGCTTATGAAGGCTTACAAGTTGGAAAAGAACAAGGAGGAGGTAATACCACTACAAGGATGAAGTCGGGATTCTTTGAGTCTAAGTAATTTGCTATTGTCTCACTTTAACTATGCAAATAATTCAATCTTTATTACGAACAAAATCCCCTCCTATTGGGGCAAGTTCATCACTGTACGATCCTCACATTTTATTAAAAAAAGAGTCTAATATTTTGCCTGGGCAAAGTGGTTTTATTAGTAGGAAGATAGCAACGCGATCGCCATTAGTTGATTACTCTAGGTTTTTATTATCTAAAAGACATAAACTATTTACAGAACCATCTCTAAGATGGGATAATTCGGAGATTCAGAATCAAGACTACAATTTACAATCAATTGAAGTTGAACCTTTAAATTCCATTTCGGAAGATAACCAAAAATATCATGTATCAGACGAGATAAAAGGTAGTGTAACAAATATATCAACCAGTATAAACACGACTAATATAAATGATCCAATCGAACTGAATCTTCAAGAAAAACCTAAATCTCCATCTCAAACAACATCAAAAATAGCATCGAAATCTCCTAAATCGCCATCTCAAGCAAAATCAAAATCAAAATCAAAATCAAAAAATAAGCAATCATTAAAATCGCCGATCAACAATAAAATTGGCCAATCTTTTGATGAAGGTAATGTAAGCGTTAATCTTAATCAAGATAGATTATTGATGGCAGATGAAGGTTTTGATGTTGAATCTCAAATTCACACATTTAACAACAATTCTCCATCACTACAACAGGATAGAGATTTAGGCAATACCATAAGCGATCGTGATTCTGTCAGCAGTACGCCGATTGCAGCAATACCTACATCACCCAATATTGAAGAACAACCTACTTTCAACAACAACCTTACCAATGATCAAGCGCAAGTAATTCCTTTACCATCTACTTTGCCCAGTGCTGAGTTACCAACAATAGTTGACGCTACACAGGTTTTGCAAAGCATTGTGCTGACGCCACACGAAGACTTAACATTAAACAATACCACGGCATCTCAGTCGCCTCAACACAATGCTGACTCCCCAACATCTCAAATAGCAGAAGGAAAAAAGCCACAAACTTCAAGCCCGCCAGTACAAGCAGCAAGAGAATCGCATTCGGGTGGAATTGAGACAGCTATAGCTAAAGGTAATGCACCGAATTTAATATCAAACAGCACCAGAAGCGATGCAAGTAATTTTGTAGAAAATGCACCTTTAGTGTCAGTACCTTCTTCGCCTGGTATTGATGAAGATACACCTACTTTATTGCATTACCCCACCAATGATGAACAGCTATTAGCTTCGGATTTACCTTCTGTTATACCCAGTCTTGAGTCTTCAAAAGTTGTTAATACTTCGCCAGCTGTTAATGTTTCAGTTGTCTCACAAAATCAGACATCGCCACATAATAACATAAATCCAAATATCAAACCAAGTCAGTCTACAGAAAATATCCCCATCTTAACGCCAGACTCATCGCTTGCAAGTTCTGATGTCATTGTTACTGAAGTTGCAAAAAGTACAGAAACACAGTCGCCACCGACACCCCAAGCTTCCCAGCCAACTAGTTCCGCACCAGAAACGACACAACTGTTTCCCGCACCCACACCCCAAGCTTTCCCGCCAACTAGTTCCGCACCAGAAACGAAACAACTGTTTCCCGCACCCACACCCCAAGCTTTCCCGCCAACTAGTTCCGCACCAGAAACGACACAACTGTTTCCCGCACCCACACCCCAAGCTTTCCCGCCAACTAGTTCCGCACCAGAAACGAAACAACTGTTTCCCGCACCCACACCCCAAGCTTTCCCGCCAACTAGTTCCGCACCAGAAACGACACAACTTTTTTCCACACCCACACCCGAAGCTTTCCCGCCAACTAGTTCCGCACCAGAAACGACACAACTGTTTCCCACACCCACACCCGAAGCTTCCCCACCAACTAGTTCCGCACCAGAAACGACACAACTTTTTTCCACACCCACACCCGAAGCTTCCCAGCCAACTGCTGACTCACTAGGAACGACACAACTGTTTTTAGCACCCACACCCGAAGCTTCCCAGCCAACTAGTTCCGCACCAGAAACGAAACAACTGTTTCCCGCACCCACACCCCAAGCTTTCTCGTCAACTAGTTCCGCACCAGAAACGACACAACTTTTTTCCACACCCACACCGTCCGCTTCCCCACCAACTAGTTCCGCACCAGAAACGACACAACTTTTTTCCACACCGACACCGTCCGCTTTCTCGCCAACTAGTTCCGCACCAGAAACGACACAACTTTTTTCCACACCCACACCCGAAGCTTCCCAGCCAACTGCTGACTCACTAGGAACGACACAACTGTTTTTAGCACCCACACCCGAAGCTTCCCAGCCAACTAGTTCCGCACCAGAAACGACACAACTTTTTTCCGCACCGACACCCGAAGCTTCCCAGCCAACTAGTTCCGCACCAGAAACGACACAACTTTTTTCCACACCGACACCCGAAGCTTCCCCACCAACTAGTTCCGCACCAGAAACGACACAACTTTTTTCCACACCGACACCGTCCGCTTTCTCGCCAACTAGTTCCGCACCAGAAACGACACAACTTTTTTCCACACCCACACCCGAAGCTTCCCAGCCAACTGCTGACTCACTAGGAACGACACAACTGTTTTTAGCACCCACACCCGAAGCTTCCCAGCCAACTAGTTCCGCACCAGAAACGAAACAACTGTTTCCCGCACCCACACCCCAAGCTTTCTCGTCAACTAGTTCCGCACCAGAAACGACACAACTTTTTTCCACACCGACACCCGAAGCTTCCCCACCAACTAGTTCCGCACCAGAAACGACACAACTTTTTTCCACACCCACACCCGAAGCTTCCCAGCCAACTGCTGACTCACTAGGAACGACACAACTGTTTTTAGCACCCACACCCGAAGCTTCCCAGCCAACTAGTTCCGCACCAGAAACGACACAACTTTTTTCCACACCGACACCCGAAGCTTCCCCGCCAACTAGTTCCGCACCAGAAACGACACAACTTTTTTCCACACCGACACCCGAAGCTTCCCCGCCAACTAGTTCCGCACCAGAAACGACACAACTTTTTTCCACACCCACACCCGAAGCTTCCCAGCCAACTGCTGACTCACTAGGAACGACACAACTGTTTTTAGCACCCACACCCGAAGCTTCCCAGCCAACTAGTTCCGCACCAGAAACGACACAACTTTTTTCCACACCGACACCCGAAGCTTCCCCGCCAACTAGTTCCGCACCAGAAACGACACAACTTTTTTCCACACCGACACCCGAAGCTTCCCCGCCAACTAGTTCCGCACCAGAAACGACACAACTTTTTTCCACACCGACACCCGAAGCTTCCCAGCCAACTGCTGACTCACTAGGAACGACACAACTGTTTTCCGCACCCACACCCGAAGCTTCCCAGCCAACTAGTTCCGCACCAGAAACGACACAACTTTTTTCCACACCGACACCCGAAGCTTCCCCGCCAACTAGTTCCGCACCAGAAACGACACAACTTTTTTCCACACCGACACCCGAAGCTTTCCCGCCAACTAGTTCCGCACCAGAAACGAAACAACTGTTTTCCGCACCCACACCCGAAGCTTCCCAGCCAACTGCTGACTCACTAGGAACGACACAACTGTTTTCCGCACCCACACCCGAAGCTTCCCAGCCAACTGCTGACTCACCAGAAACGAAACAACTGTTTTCCACACCCACACCCGAAGCTTTCCCGCCAACTAGTTCCGCACCAGAAACGACACAACTGTTTCCCACACCCACATCAGAGATTGTGGAAAAGAGTACTTCTGAGGTAGTAGAAAATACAGATTTGCTCTCAGCAGCTACCACACCGAATATTGTGGAAACACCTAATGTATTCAGCGACCTTGTTAACGATCAACAACAAGTAGTATCACATTTACCAGATAATGTCACAAATACTGGGTTTTTAACAACAATTAATACCTCATCTACCCCAGAAAGCCCTACTCCTACACAAAACAAGGAAGACTCCTCACCCAGCGAAGCCAAAGCAAAAATTGACCCCGATATGCCAATACCTCAGGGTTTTGCTACTGGTGGACATGTAACAATTACCCAGGTTAATAATAATCAGCAGGTAGCACCCTCCGATACTGTACCAGCCATGCTTACACCTGGGGAGTTTGTCATCAATCGCAGGGCTGCACAGGAAAATTTAGATATACTAAAGCATATCAACAGTGGTGGTACAGCGAACGATACAATTCTTCCAAGTTTAGAGACATCCAATCCCAAAAAGCGAGAAGAAACAACTTCTGTTGAGTCTCCGACTTTAGTCGATTCTTTGCAAAACACTTCATTACAAGCAAAAAAGTATGATAAGATTTCAGATCGCGTATCTAATTCGCTGATTTCTTCGTCGTCTTTGGGATTAGACATTGGAAAGCAGAGGCGTTCAATATTAAGTTCTCCAAACCTTGATACGCATGTAAGTGAAACAACTAATGTTAAACCTTCATTAGATTACTCATCACCTTCTTTAATTTTTAGAAAACAAAATCCATCTGCTTCTACTAACACACCTTCTCAATGGTCAAGTGTTGAAGAATTATTGAATGGAAGTGCTGATGTCACGGACTTCAACTTCAATGGTGTGAAATCTAATCAGCATTCTGATTTTTCTCAAGTTACATCACATGCTTCCAATGTGCCATCAATATCGCCAAAAATAGCTAATAATTTAGCTCAAACTAAAGGTTTTGCTGATGGAGGAGAAGTAAAGAAAGCCGATATAAACACAAAAAAACAACCAATAACTAAGACTATAGAAAGACCATCTACCAACTCTAAACAACAAGATGATGATGGAAGCCTAGAAATTCTAGCGCGTGAAATTTACAGCAGATTGCGGCAAAGGTTAGAAATTGAAAGAGAACGTTCTGGTGTCTATTCAGGTCGCTTACCTTGGTAACTTTAGTTTTAGAAAAGGAGAAATACTCAAATGGCAGGTCAATCATTACAGAAAGCCAAACTCATAGCTTATAACGGTGAAGCCGATGATATTGAATTGATGTTTAATCCAACAGAAATTAGTTTTTCTCGGACTGTTAATTGGGAAAAACATCGAGGTAATAGAGGAACTACTTTACTACCTAAAATTAACTTTTCTGGTGTTGAACCTTACAGCTTTACACTTAAACAATTGATATTCGATACTTATGAGACTAAAGAATCAGTAATGAAGTACATTGATATTATTAAGCAAGGTGTAGAGACTATTAATGGCGAACCTGATACGCGTCCACCTGTTTATAGATTTACCTGGAATCAAGAATATTTTTATTGTGTAATACAAAGTTTAACTTACAATTTAACTATGTTTCTTTCTGATGGTACACCAGTAAGGGCAATGGTAGATATCTCCTTGGAAGAAGTAGATCCAAATAACGTTTCAGGAACAAAAGAATCGGCTTCAACAGGTGAAAATCGTCAGCAAGATTCGAGGGTGGATCAACAAAATAACCGTTCTGGAGAACAACAACCACCTACTGGTCAAAATCGTCAGTCCGGTTCCCCAGCGAATAACAATAACCGTAATGCAAGAAAACAATCGCCGTCTAAACAGCAAAATCGCCGGCCAAAATCTCGCTAATAACTGATATTTTGATATTTATAGGTTACTGTTTATGTCCAGCAAAAGTCTTTATTTATGCAAACCCACAATACAATTTTCTAGCGGAGGACAAAGTTGGGAAGATGCTTCACCTGAATTAATCAAAGATTTGTTGCAAATTACCATAGAAGAAAGTCTTCATTTGCCCGCAATGTTTACGCTGGTAGTACATAATAGCAATCTTCCCACAAATGACGACCGTCCAGAATATCAGTTTTGGCGTCATGAAAAGCTGTTTGAGGTTGGTAAAAAAATCAAGTTAGGTTTTATTTCTAGTACTACCCAAGATAAAAATTTTGAGAAGGAGTTAAAAGAGGAACTAATTGAAGGCGAAATAACAGCAATTGAGGTTCACTTTAATGACAGATCAGAAGCGCCGATTGTCGTTCGCGGCTATGATATTTCCCATCGTCTTCACAGAGGTCGTTATAATCGTTCTTTTTTGAATGTAACTGATAGCGATATAGTTCGGAAAATTGCCTTAGAAGCAGGTATAAAAAACGGTACGATAGACTCTAGTGGCGAACCCCATGAGTACGTATTCCAAGAAAACCAAACTAATATGGAGTTTTTGCGCTCAAGGGCTGCTCGCATTGGTTTTGAACTCTTTATTCAAGGCGATCGCATAAATTTTTGCAAGCCACAAAGCCAAGAAGAATCTCTGAGATTGACATGGCTAATTGATCTCAGTAGCTTTAGTACCCGGATCACCAGTGCAGAACAAGTGAGTGCTGTAGAAGTGCGTTACTGGGACTACACCATTAAAAAATTAAGAACTGCAAAAGCTCAGAAAGAAAAAGTAATAACTGATACAGGTAATGGAGCAGGCAGCAGTACCAGTAGCAAATTCAATAACAGTCAGCCTCCGATTATGACTGTGGTAGATAAACCGACCTTCAGCGACAAACAAGCAGAGATCATGGCTCAGGCTTTATGCGACGAACTTGGCGGTGAATTTGTGTATGCTGATGCCAAAGCTCAAGGTAATCCTGAAATTCGACCGGGACGAGTTGTGACTTTGGAGAAAATGGGCGAACGCTTTAGCGGCAAATATTACGTTACAGAAGTGCGCCACAATTTCAATCAAAGAACTTATACAACTGATTTTAGTGTACGCGGACTACGCGCTGGTAATTTATTTACAACACTATCACCGCAAGTACATTTACATCCCGGTCAGACATTTTTAGTGGGAATTGTGACTGATAACAAAGACCCAAAAGGACTAGGTCGAGTGAAAGTGCAGTTTCCTACCCTTACCGAAGAGCATACAAGTAATTGGGCGCGAGTTGTAGCCCCAGGAGCCGGAAAAAATCGAGGGTTCGATTGCTTACCAGAGGTGCGCGATGAAGTATTGGTAGGTTTTGAACATGGCGACATACACCGTCCTTATATAATTGGAGGGGTATGGAATGGTGAGGATGGATCACCAGAAAATGTGAATGACGCGATCGATCAACAGGGAGATGTTAAAAAAGTAAGATTACGCACATTTAAAACTCGTACCGGACATACCCTACAGTTTGTCGAAAACGATAAAAGCGCAAGTAAAACCGGTATTCGCGTAGAAACTGTTTACGGTCATAAAATTTACTTGAATGATAGTGACAAAACCATCGAAATTACAACCACAGGGGGTCACTCCATTAAGATGGACGACAAAAATAAATCAATTTCCATCGACTCAGCAGGTAGTATGTCATTAAATGCTCAGACAAGCATAGATATTAGAGCTAATGCGACGATAACTATTAACGGTAAATTAATACGAATAAACTAAGTAAATACACGCAATAAGGTGGAGAATAATTTCATGGGTAAACCAGCAGCAAGAATTACCGATTTAGTCGCACACCCTTTACCGCCAGTCTTAACAGGAGGTCCAGGGAGCCTGAATGTGCTGATTGGGGATCTCCCTGCGTGGCGGGGTATACCTGCGGTGTCGGTAGCTGGATTGCAGGCAGCCAAAATAGCGACTGATGCAACTATCAAAACTGTTGAAGCCGCCTCAAAGGCTGCCACAGGTACACCAGCCGCACCTGCGGCGATCGCAGCAGAACTAGCTACCAAGACATCACTATTAGCTACTATGAGTAGCAGTATCAGTGCTGGCGCTCTTGGTGCCGATATTCATGTCTGCACGACACCCCTACCCGTCCCTCCCCACGGACCTGGTGTTGTAATTAATGGTAGCAAAACAGTGCTAATTAACGGCTTGCCTGCCTGTCGCATGGGTGACACCATTCTGGAAGCAATTGGACCAACAAATAAAATTACCCGTGGGTGTAACTCGGTTTTGATTGGTGGTTGACACAATCTAAAATCTGTCTTGGAAAGTTCTGTTTGTCCCAAGCCGGCGGATCGGACTTTGGTGCAAAATCCATGCCTGTGTATGAAACTATCGACGTTTGGCGAATATGTTTAAAACTTATATGCGGATATTTTTGAAGATAGACGTAACAGCCAAAACGAGCGAGGATTGTCTTCATGCCAGATACGGTTTACGGTCAGCAAAGACCATATTTGGGGACAGGTTGGGCTTTCCCACTCAGTTTAAATTTGCAGGGTGGGATACAGCTAAGTAGTGAAGAGCAAAAAGTTAAAGAATCCATTTGGATCATCCTCCGCACTGGAGTAGGTGAGCGGGTTTATCGACCAAATTTTGGCTCACGCTTGTCTGAATTGGCGTTTGCGCCCTTGAATAGCGATACCCTGATTCGGATTCGCATTTATGTTTTAGAAGCCCTAGAGGTTTGGGAACCGCGCATTATTGTCGATCAAGTTCTGACCGAACCTGACCCGGTGCGTGGCAAAGTAGACATCATCGTCAATTATCGCCTCAAAAACTATTTTGACGTTAACAGCTTTGTTTATCCTTTCTATTTGCTTTCCGAAGGTGAGTAATTGTGGAATTTGACTTTTTGCCTAAACTGCCAACTTCCAACTTAGACGATCGCTCTTTCGATGACTTAGTGGAAGAATGCGTTACACGTATCCCTCGTTACTGTCCGGAATGGACAGACCACAACCTCAGCGATCCTGGGATAACGCTGATTGAATTATTTGCTTGGTTAACTGACCAAATGTTGCTCAGATTCAACCAAGTACCACGTAAAAATTATGTCGCTTTTTTAGAATTACTGGGTATTCGCCTCCAGCCTCCAGCCCCAGCCCGAACAGAATTAACCTTTTATTTAACCTCCGACCTACCTGAAGCTTATACAATTCCGGTGGGAATAGAAGTTTCAACTCTGCGAACACAAGATACAGAAGCCATTACCTTTAGCACAGATTCTCCTTTAATCATCGGTAAACCTGAGCTACAGCACTTTTTAACTACCCAAACTGTTGAAGAAATTCCTCAATCTTTCCGAGTTAGAGTGATGAATCAGTGGACTCGTCAAGCTGACGGTTATTGGGAAGGTAGCGAACAATCTGTATTTGACGAGCAACCGGAGTTTGGTAACTGCTTTTACTTGGTGATTAATTCTGATGACCCTTTAGATGGTAATGTCTTAGCAATCACTTTCACAGGTCCTGCGGCTACACCGACTGGTATTAACCCCAATCAACCACCTCGTCGCTGGGAAGCTTGGGATGGAGAGCAATGGCAACCAGTTTTATTACGCGAGGCAGATGATCTGACTCGCGGCTTCAGTTTTTATGAAATGGCTCAACAGGGTCGCAATCCTGAACAAGGAGCAGATGTAGTTCTGCATTTACCTGCAAATTGGCCCGTAACCAACTTTACTACTTACCGAGGTCGCTGGCTGCGCTGTGTCTTGACAACTCCGGAAGGAAATCAATCAGGTTACAATCGTTCACCACGGATTACTGGTTTAGGGGTGCAGGCAATTGGTGGTAAAGTTCGGGCAAGTCAAAGCGCACTGATTCCAGATGAACGCTTGGGAATCAGTAATGGTAAACCCGGTCAAACTTATCAACTACAATCAGCACCTGTTCTAGAACGCCGAGAAAACGAGGAATACATCATCGTCACTCCTGTAGGTGGCTTGCCGCAAAGGTGGCTTGAGGTGAGAGATTTTGCCGATTCAGGACCTCTAGACCGTCACTATACCATTGATTCACTCACTGGTACAGTTCAGTTTGGACCGTTAATTCGTGAACCCAGTCAAATCAAACGACAAACGCAGGTTCGCTCACATTTACAGCAACCAAGACAGCAACTAAGACCAGAAGACACATCAGTTCAAGTTACTGATATTGACACCCTGGAACACCAATACGGGGCGGTTCCTCCGAGTGGTTCAGAGATTAAAATGGTTGCTTATCGCATCGGAGGCGGCAGACAGGGTAATGTTAAGGCTGGCACACTCCAGTTTTTGAAGTCTGGCGTTCCTTTTGTTGGCAGAGTTATCAACCATAAAGCAGCCATCAATGGTAGTGATGGAGAGTCATTGGAGCAAGCTGTCATCAGGGCACCGTCCATACTACGTACCCGCGATCGCGCCGTCACCGCTGAAGACTTTGAAGTTTTGACACTGGCGGCTGGCGCAGGGGCGATCGCTCGCGTTCGCTGTTTGCCAGTGACAACTGAAACTCAGGCAGGTACAGTTAGTTTAGTTATTGTCCCTCAGACAAATACAGATACCATCGCTCAAGGGGAAGGCATATCTCCAGAAGAATTTATCCTCAGCCCCCCACTCCAAGAGCAAGTTTTGCAATACTTAGATGAAAGACGGTTACTGGGAGTACAAATACAGCTGCAAGCACCGGAATATACTGGTGTTTCCGTTCAGACCCAAATTTCTCTAGAACCAGCCTATGAAAATACTGTGGCGCGAGAGGGGATTCTCCGCAATCTGAGGGTTGCCCTGTATAAATATTTAAATCCTTTAACTGGAGGACTAGACGGTAAAGGTTGGTCTTTTGGAAGACCTGTTTATCACTCAGATATTGTAGCGTTACTGCAACAAACTCAGGGAGTGCGTTATTTAGGAGCAGTTTTGTTGTTCCCCATCCGCAAACAACAGGGAATTTGGCGACGACAATCGGCATCAGAACCTTTCATTGACCCTGGTTCAAATGGTTTGATATGTTCTTGGGCTGATACGGTTCTGCGATCAAGTCATGTCATCGATATTATCAGTAGCTAAGGGAAAATACTATGGTTCAAAGTCGTTCTAGCCCAGCAGTACGCATTCTATTAACCCCAATGCAAATTCCTGAGGCTTTACCCCTCTCTAGTTTGACATTTGGTCTTTCAGAAAGCATGGATGTGGCTGGGACTAATTTGCTCTTGCATCCAGGAGAGCCAAGCGAGATGATTGTGCAAGTGCAAAACTTGTCCAGGCATCCCTTACGGATGAGTTTAAGAGTTGAAGGCGATTTTCCCAGCAGTTGGTGTCAAATTGGTACAGAGGGTCGCGATCTCGCTCCCGGCTCAAAGATGGATGCTGTGCTTTATTTTCAAATTCCTGCAACATTTTTTGAAGAACAGCAAGCGATCGTTGCGGGAAGAACAGACAAATTAACTCTTAACTTTCGCTGCATAGTTTCTGTACACATTGACCAAGACAGAGATACTGAACTGCAGTCGCCTGTCTCACAAATTCAACAAGAGGAATTTGGATTATACATCCGTCCCTACAGTAACTACATGGAGTTTTTGCCAATTTTGTATCGGGAAGTAGACTATATTGGTCGCTTCATGAAGATTTTTGAACAGGCTTTTCAACCTGTAATCGACAGTTTCAATGTCATGTGGGCAAACTTAGATCCATTGACTTCCCCACAAGCACTACTGCCTTTTTTGGCTCATTGGGTTGCTTGGCCCCACGATTCGATTTGGAATCTTAAACAACAGCGGCGTTTAATTCGCCGTGCGGTAGAACTTTATCGTTGGCGCGGAACCCGTAAAGGTTTGCGTCTTTACTTGCATCTGTATACAGGTTTGCCTTTAGATGAGGAACATATCAGCATCACAGAACCTTTTGGTCAGAGTTTTATACTAGGGGAAGCAAAACTAGGCACAGCAGTGTTAGCCGGGGGAAAATCATTTCACTTTGTAGTCCGCTTGCGTTCAGACCGCCCTAATCGCATCCACGAAGAATTAGTACGACAAATCATCGAACAAGAAAAACCTGCTTATTGCACTTATGAATTATTGATAGAAGCCACTAGTTAAAATTATATGACACATCCTTTTCCACCACCTTCTATCCAACCCTTTGAACGACTTAAAGCAACAGACGGTTTACTCATAGATGCTAAACGCTGGAGCAAAGCACACGATTACCATAGTAGAAAGCAAAATGTTCACTATCAATGCTTGAACCAACCAGGAATTGCCTGTGGTTTGGGTGTCCGAGTCATTCCGGCACCTCGCCAAGCAGAAGCTAAATACCGCGATGGACGATGGGTGCAAATTCAGCCGGGGATTGCAATTGATGTCGCCGGCAATCTGATTGTTGTGCCTCAGTCTTATGATTTTCCCGTTGATTTAGAAGTAGCAAAGACCGACCCAATTATGATCTACTTAATAGTAAGTTACGTAGATCCCAACGAACTGCGAAACGAACAGCAGAAAGATATCGTTCAAGAAACCTACCGATTTGACCAAAAAAACTCTACACCAGAAAGTTTAGAAATAGAACTTTGTCGGATACTCCTGCAACCAGGACAAACTACAATTACCCAGCCGGCAGATGTTTTCTTTCCTGGTTACAACAATATTGATTTGTCCTGCCGGCGTACAGCACAAGCACGCCCCCAAGCAATTGTACGTATGGCGCAAGTAAATCATAGCGATGGTGAATGCGATCGCAATTTTTTTAATTTATCTTACTTGATACAATCAGTAGAACCACTTTACCCATTTTTGCGAGGGGCTGATGAAGTTGGTCAGGTTAGTTTACAGGAAAATATCCAAGAATATGACCTTTTATATCTTACGGGGAAACAAGCGTTATCTCTAAATAATCCGGAATTTGAATCTTTAAAAAGTTACTTAAACAGTGGTGGAGTGCTTATAGTTGATGCACCTGCTGACGCTACAGCACTAATTGAAAGTACTCAAGCCTTGGCTATTCAGTTGGAAAGCCCCTTGAAACCTTTAGAAGAATCGCGAAGACATCCTTTAAGAACACGACCTTTTTTATTTGCTGCTTTGCCGACAATTAATCAACACCTAGTTCGAGTTTTAATTGGGGGAGGGATTATTTTAGTGATTGGTGACTTAGCTGCAGCTTGGGGACTGGATAGAGAATTGAGTTTACCCCGACTTGTGATTCGCACTGCTCAAGAACTAGGAGTTAATATTCTTCACTACGCTTGGAAGCGACGACAGTTGATTGGTTTGCAGCAGGAAGATTCTTCAGCGCAGTGGTAAATGCTCTAGTAGGTAGGGTTAAGAATGAACGCAGCCGCAACAAGCAATGGCGAAATTAACAATCATGCCTATTTGACAGTAGCTCTCGACCAACTCCGAGAAATTTTGGTGCAGCACGCCGATCCGAGTTTGCTGGAGGATGAGGAATCCATGCGTGGGGAGCACCCTAGCACAGATCCTACAGATCCACCTGCTGAACCATCTGCTTTAGAACGGCTTTGCGCCATTTTTGGTTTGAGTGATTTTGAGCGGAATTTGTTGCTATTGTGTGCTGGGATGGAACTGGATGCCAGTTTTGCTGTACTTTGCGCTGCTGCTTGCGGAAATGCACAACGCACCTATCCCACGTTCGGTTTGGCAATGACGGTGTTAGAAGGCATGGATTGGAGCGCCTTCACCCCGGCAGGAACGCTACGCAGGTGGCGCTTAATTGAGGTGGGAACTGGAAGTGAACTAATGAGTAGCCCTCTACGGATTGACGAGCGGATACTGCATTATTTAATTGGTGTACAGCATGTGGATCAGCGCCTGTTAGGAATGGTGGAGCCTGTGCAGGTGACGGAGGATTTGGTGCCTTCTCACTTGCAGCTGATGGAGAAAATGGTAGCTGCTTGGTGGGTGGAAATTCATGATTTCCTCAAGTTGCCAATATTGCAGTTATGTGGTAATGAGGTGGCTAGCAAACGCCCGATTGCGGCTTTGGCTTGTCAGTATTTAGGGCTGAACTTGTATACAATTTCGGCACACAGTGTACCAACAACTCCTAGCGATATCAACCAGTTTAAGCTGCTTTGGGAGCGGGAAGTAGCATTAGCCAACAGCGTTTTGTTGATTGACTGTGATGATCTGGAGGCAACAGATACGGCTAGGGAAGGAGCGATCGCCTATTTAAGCGAATCCCTTCGTTCTCCGATAATTATTACTACTAGTGAGCGCAAACGAGCGCGATTAAGACCCTTACTCATTTTTGACATCGCCCGCCCCACGACAAAGGAACAGTACGGTGTCTGGGAGGCAGCGTTGGGAACAAATGCTCAATCTTTGAACCTTCAGGTGGATGCTTTTGTGTCTCAGTTTAATCTCAGTACTCCCGTAATTCAAGCCGCTTGTTCCCAAGTTGGCGTCGAGTGGCAGCAGGCACAGCAGTCAAAAGCTACAGTAGATTTTCAGTATCTGCTTTGGGATACTTGCCGCGCTCAAGCCCGTCCGAAGTTGGATGATTTGGCACAACGGATTGATTCAATCGCAAACTGGGAAGATTTGGTCTTGCCAGAAACTCAGATACAAGTGCTCAAAGATGTTGTTACCCATGTCAAGCAAAGGGCTAAGGTCTACGAAAGCTGGGGATTTGGTAATAAAAGTAATCGGGGCTTGGGGATAAGCTCTCTGTTTGCTGGTGTGAGCGGTACGGGTAAGACGATGGCGGCGGAGGTGCTGGCGGGGGAGTTGCGACTGGATTTATACCGCATTGATTTAAGTGCGGTGGTAAGCAAGTATATTGGGGAGACAGAAAAGAATCTGGGTCGGGTATTTGACGCGGCAGAGTCGGGCGGGGTAGTATTACTTTTTGATGAAGCAGATGCGTTGTTTGGTAAGCGTACTGATGTCAAAGATTCTCACGATCGCCATGCCAATGTGGAGGTAAGTTATCTACTGCAACGCATGGAATCTTATCGGGGGCTATCGGTGCTGACAACTAACTTGAAAAGTTCTTTGGATCAAGCGTTTCTCCGTCGTATCCGCTTTATCGTGCAGTTTCCGTTTCCAGATTCAACTCAACGAGCAGAGATTTGGCGGCGGATTTTCCCCAAAGCCACGCCGACAGAAGGGTTAGAATACCAGAAGTTGGGACAACTGAACGTAGCGGGGGGGAATATCCGCAGTATTGCCATGAATGCAGCGTTTCTGGCGGCTCATGCAGATGAAGCGGTGACGATGAAGCACATGTTGCAGGCAGCTAAAAGCGAGTATATTAAATTAGAGCGCACACTGACGGATACTGAGGTTAATGGGTGGGTTTGATTAGTACTTGCTCAATGATGTGCATAAGTGAATTTTGATTTTGCCTATTAGATAAGTAGAAGATGTGAACTAATCTAGAAATAAGCTATTAATTTTACTACCTCAAATCAGGTTATCCCTATGACTAGCCGACACCACAGCCAAACGAACAATACCCGAAAATATTCATCCACTTTCTCAAGCGCTTCAACTGGGGGCATGTTCGAGTCGCGTCCATTTGTTGTGCAGGCATCTAGGGGAGAAAATTCACAGCAGCCAGATTTGAAGACATCTATGGTGCGGGCAGAACGTTACGGACATCACCTCAGTCAAATACAGCCCTTTGGTAATGAAGCCACGACAGCAGTACAGCCGAAGATGGAGACGGGACAGCCCATACAATGCGCGGGAGGATTCAACATTAGCGGGATCAAAAAAGGCCAAAGACCTGACAAGCCAGAGCGCCTGAAGGGAACAGACCAAAATAATCAGCCCTTGACAGCCCACCACAAGTACGGTTTAAATAAAATTAATCAAGATCTGAATAGTGCTGTGATAGGGCATCCAGATCCAAGTAGCACAACTCAAGGGCAGAATATACTAAATTGGGCAGATCCTACAAATTCAAAGAACGGGAATTTGTCATATAAGCAGGTTGCTTGGACTGACCATAATGCTTTCAAGGGTCCCTTGCCTGAGAATAGGCTTGACGACCCAGGCAATGTATCTGGGGCAAAGTATCCGGAATTGGATACTCACTTCACAGCTAGCGGAACTGTAACTCCGGCAAGTGAGTTAGCACTCCACGTTCATAAAGCAGGCGGAATACATCAGATGAATCCAAGCGATTTAAGGGCGCGCCTTAATGCGTTACCCAATCCAAATCAAGCTTCCCCATATAATCCAAACGAATGGGTACAACCGACACCAGGTAAGTACCAACAAGCGGGAATGCCGTCTGGGTGGCATAATCAGGACATTAACGATCGCATTAATTATGCAGAGCAATCACAGATAGATTCAGCTCGTCGGCGTCTATTTAACTAAGTGCGATCGCAGTTCTTGTAAAGTGCGTTACATTTCATTAACGCACCCTACCAATCGATAATAGTCAAGTCGCTTCGCGACAATTCGTAATTGATAATTCGTAATTAGTAATTATTACCTTAGACAGACAATTTCTATAATCTATAAATACCACATTAATTTTGCTTCTGTTCGCGTGAGGGTATCCCTATGCAAAGCCGACAACACAGCCAAACGAAAAATTCCGAGAAACGAACATCGACTTTCTCAAGCGCTTCAACTGGGGGAATGTTCGAGTCGCGTCCGTTTGTTGTGCAGGCATCTAGGGGAGAGAATGTACACACTCCTACACAGCTTTAAGTAGGTTTAGTGAACCTGATTACTTACTGAACCTTCTGTAAAATCAAATATTGACCGCCTTGTTTGGCAACAGCTGCTGGATCTAAATTGAGTGTTTCCCGGACGTGTTCAAGCACTTGCCTATCCATGATTAAAAAGCAGGTAGAAAACCTTGAAACTCTAAAAGAACAGTTTGACTATTTTCTCTTTGAAATGGATGACTCTCTCGCTGCTTTGCGGACAGATGTGGCGGCGCTCAATCAGCCAGAACTGCTCCAGCTCGACTACAGCTTCGAGTCACTGGATCGCTTGGAGAGAATGTATGCACTTGTCTTGGAGGGGAAAACTTCTATCCAATTAGAAATGGATCTGTTTGTCACCCGTCTCGCTCGCTACATAGGCGAAACGCTACGGAAGCAGGTAGGCGGGAAATGGAATTTTTGTCAGCAACCAAAAGATATTAATTATGGCAAGCCTTGCTTGACTCAGATTCCAAAGCTTCCGAAGACCTACTGCTTTTACCCCTTGGTAGCTGTGGCTGGATATTGCAGCAGTAAGCGCCCCGGTTGGCTAAGGAAAATGGTGGAGCGCAACGACATCGAACTGATGAGAAAGCGATTCGCACATTTTCTAGCACAAGTGGATAATGAGATTGAGAGTCTCAGTTCTTATATCAAGTCGCTTGCACTGCCGAACGCCTTATCCCTAGACTACAGCTTTGAGTCCCTAAATGGAGTAGAGCAAGTTCTAGCAATGGCGCTAGATGGTTCTGTTACTCCTCCTGCAACAGGTGTTGCAGGATTAGTAGAGCAGATCGGTGTCTACACGGGGGAGGTATATCGACGGCATGCTGGTGGAGAATGGCAACTCTGTGAAGATCCAAGAGATATCGATTTTGGTTTGCCCCGGATAGGGTTTTACTGTCCACAGCAAATTGTCGAAAATTACCGTGTTCATCGGAAAACAGGTCTGTTGTACCAAGCTACCAAAAGTTTTCTAGACGGGGCGTTGGTGAGTAGTAGGTGAGAAACCAAACATTCAAGAAAAAGTTGAACAAACCCAAGTTTCCGGTTCGCGCTATATCTTCCGTGGCAGCGATCGCGCTTGTACGATCTTGAATTCGCCTATTGTGGGCATGATCTGCAAAAAGTCCCAACCCTGGTTGAGGATTTTAGAAGTCGTTGCATAAGTTCATACATGATTTCGGTTTCATCACTTCGGTTTAATGTAGAAATAGCGCATTAATTTTGCTTCTGTTCACGTGAGGGTATCCCTATGCAAAGCCGACAAAGCAGCCAAACGAAAAATACCCAGAAACAAACATTGGCTTTCTCAAGCGCTTTATCTGAGGGGATGTTCGAGTCGCGTCCATTTGTGGTGCAGCAAACCGCAGAAAATTCACAGCACCCAGATTTAAAGACATCTTTGATGCAAGCAGAGAAATACGGACATCACCTCAATCAGTTGCAGCCTGCAAGTTTTTCAGCACAGCCAGAGCAAAAGGCAGACACTCAAGCACCGGTTCAGTTAGCAAATAAGCGTCCCGCAAATAATGACGGTGGAATAGGACGGGCTAGGGGAGCCAATAGAAATGACCGGAAAATGGTGGATGATGTTGCACGGCAAAAAGGAATGAACCAACAGCAACGACGAGAATTTGGTAATTATATTGAAGATGTTAAGGGTCAGCAGGGGCGACGTGGTGCTGATAACTTCACATACAATGAACTACTCGATTTAGCCGATGAGTTTTTGGATCGATAATTAATTTAAGTGATAAGTTCCAACAGTAGCAGGTCGATAAAATGAGTACGAGCAACATATCTTTAAGACTATCTGGTAATCTTCCCCCTTCAGAGGAATTGACAGAAACTTTAGGAATTACGCCCACAAAAATTATTTGCCGTGGAGAGCGTGTTTCCAAAAATCGAGTCCAGCCTGTTGACATTTGGTCTTTAGAACTTGCTAAATTTGACGATAACAGTACGAAGCAAGAGATAGACTTGCAGATCTTCGAGGCTGCGGTATTGCTACAGCAAATAGCACCAGCGATCGCATCACTTGATCGAAACAAGTGCAATACAGATTTGTACATCAGCACTATCCGAGAAGAAGACCAAGGCGGGTTATCATTACCCGCAGAACTAATAGCAGCAGCAGCAGCAGCAAGGTTATCAATCCAGTTGTCCATCCTCGTGATGCTGGATGACTACTCTGAACCGGAAGCCACTTCTATCAATTCATGACTCTGCTTGGTATCGCCATCAGCTTTCCTAAGGAGTATTGAAAGGGCTATTCTATTAGCGTGTTGACAGTTGCGGCAAAATATATTTAAATCTCAACATAGCTTGTCAAAAAGTGAACGATGTTGAGATTAGAAGATTTAGTGCAAATAGGTGAAGCTGCAAAAATTAAAGGTGTTTCAATTGAAACATTAAGACGTTAGCTTTACTCAATAACAGCGCAGCTTAACAGAGCGATCGCCGACTCTTTGGTTTGATCGCTTTGGGTTAATGTAGAAATAGCTCATTAATTTTGCTTCTGTTCGCGTGAGGGTATCCCTATGCAAAGCCGACAACGCAGCCAAACGAAAAATCCCCAGAAATATTCATCGGTTTTCTCAAGCACTTCAACAGGAGGAATGTTCGAGTCGCGTCCGTTTGTTGTGCAGCAGCAAAGGGCACAAGAGTTACAGCAGTCAGATTTAAAGACATCTTTGATGCGGGCAGAACGCTATGGGCATCATCTCAGTTCAATTGACTCCGCAAGTGTTTCAGAACCGATAGGAGTACAGGCAAAGATGGAGATGGGAAAACCTGTTCAGTTAGCTAAAGTGAAGAAGGCGAGAAAAAGCTCCAACAAAAAACCATATGACAGACCAGAATTTCCAAAGAATTATAAACCTGGTTATCTTGATGAGTTCAACAAAAGACCAAATGGAAAAACTACACTAACTTCAAACCAAAGGCTCGATAATGCTGGATATAGTAGAAACCATAGAGTATCCTATCAAGATCAGCAACATTTAATTGATGAGCACCTTAAAGGCAACGTATCAAAACAGGAAATTGAAAAATCGACGAATGCCCTATATCCAAAAGACCAAAAGGGAAACTTAACAGGCTTTGGAGCTAATAGAATGGAATTAAATAGACAAAAAATGTTGGCAGCCAAAACACCTGCGGAGAAAGAAATGTACGCAAAAAGAATGAGGACACAATTAAATGCATCGCACCTGAACGTGACAATCGGAGGAACTAAACCTAATTCGACCATCGGACCTCATTTCGATCCGAATTTCAGTAAAAGCCCAGGAGGAACAAATAGCTTAACGCCAAGGACAAAGCAAGTATTCGATTTTGGTGTTGGCAATATATCAAAACCAATGCTTAGTCCAGGACAAACGCGTTTATTGTCATCCCATGTAAACGATCGTCAGGGAGGATTTGTTCCATATAACCCAACAGCGATGTCACCAAATTCCTATAAATCTATGAATGACCTGATGCTTAACGGAAGGGGAAATGTGGGAAAAGTCGATAAGACAAACGTACCGAACTTCAAGCAATTTTAAGGAATATAGTATAAAATTTATCTCGCACTCCTAGTATGATAGTGCGATCGCGGATCTTGTTTGGTACGTTAGCGTCGAGACTTAAACGAGTAGTCAGGAGAAAGTTCTGCACCTCCAGCAGTAGAAGTTGCTATTTTGGCAAACTTCTCTCATTGATATTTGGACGCGATCGCGATTGAGGATACACGTGCATTACAAGCGCCAAACCTATCCCCAGACCCAAAAATAACCCAACGATTAGCAAGGCTTTTACAACGATTTTATTTGCTTGCTGCCCGTTTTGCCTTGGTTGATAAATCGTCCCCTCTAGGTGTTGTCCAGATGTTGCCGGGGGTCGTGGTTGCATCATCGTCCCTTCTAGGTGTTGTGCAGATGCCTCAGGCGGTCGTGGTTGCATCATCGTCCCTTCTAGGTGTTGTGCAGGTGCCTCAGGCGGTCGTGATTGCATCATCGTCCCTTCTGGGTGTTGTCCAGATGCCTCAGGCGGTCGTGGTTGCATCATCGTCCCTTCTGGGTGTTGTCCAGATGTTGCCGGGGGTCGTGGTTGCATCATCGTCCCTTCTGGGTGTTGTCCAGATGTTGCAGGCGGTCGTGGTTGCATCATCGTCCCTTCTGGGTGCTGTCCGGATGTTGCCGGGGGTCGTGGTTGCATCATCGTCCCTTCTGGGTGCTGTCCGGATGCCTCAGGGGGTCGTGGTTGCATCATGGCATTTTGGTTGCCTTGTTCCACCTGGCTCAATGGTTTACTGATAGTATCGTCATTAGAACCTGGTGAGTTTCCTTGTTCTATCTGGTTCACTGGTCTAGGGACAGTTTCGTACTCAGAACTAGGCGATCGCAAGAATTGCGGTTGAATATTTGCCTGAGAGGGATTGCCTTGTTCTAACTGATTCAATGTTCTGGGTATGGTTTCATCATCAGAACTTCTTGAGTAAGAGGGTTGTTGAGTAAAAATCTGTTGGTGCTGTACCTCAGTATTTCCAATTCGCAGTTTAGTAGCAGTTTGTAACGCTTGATTTAGTTCTTTTACGGTTGCAAAACGGTCACTCGGTTTTTTTTGCAAGCATTTCATCACCACAGCCTCTATTTGTGGAGACAGATGTTCGCAACCTAATTGCGATCGCAATGGTCTAGGTGGCTCATAAGAATGAGCTAATAACCAAGAGGCTTCGCTGATATTACGAGAGTTAATGCTTAAACCAAAGGGATCTGCGGCACTAAGCATTTCATAAAGAATAATACCCAAGCTGTAAATATCTGCCCCAGCATCCAGGTTTTGATCATTTTGGATTTGTTCGGGTGCAGCGTAGCGGAATGTGCCCAGAAATGTACTAGTTATATTTGTTATATTTGTCTGATCAGAGGAATCATCACGGATTTTGGCAATCCCAAAATCCAAAATCTTCACCCACTCTCCCAAATCTGTAGAAATTAGAAAGATATTGTCTGGTTTCAAGTCGCGATGGATTACCTTGATCAACTCAGTACTTTTTCCTCCCTCTCTCTGTAGAGTAACTCCTTGATGGGCAACCTCTAGACCTTGACAAACTTGTGACATGATGCTCACTGTTCGCGACTCAGATATCTGCTTCTCACGCAGCATCAAATGTCGCAGCGTTTCTCCGCGCAGATACTCCATTACATAAAATGGAAAACTTTCCGGCGTCACTCCACAATCACTAATCTTAACAATATGGTCACTTGGCAATGCAGCACATACTGATATTTCACGCTCAAAGCGCTTTCTCATCTCTTCTGATGCGACCAGTGTATCTTTAAGCAGTTTCAATGCTACTTGGTTGCCTACACGCGTATCCGTTGCCACAAACACGTCTCCCATGCCTCCCCCACCTAGGCGTTTATCTAAACGGTATCGCTGGTTATCACCTATAAACCGACCAATCCAAGAATTTGCAGAAGGTGGGGAATTCATGTAGGTTAACCCATTTTAGTTGAAAGTTTTAGATTGCAACACACACAATATTACTATAGCGATCCTATTTGATAGGTGAAAATTCCAAGCGTCAGAAACCCGGTTTGTTAAACAATACCTTCGCCAATTTTTGAAAAGCCTTACACCCTAGAAGGGTGTCGCTACACGTACAAAGCCCACCAACGCGAGTCTAGAATCCTTACAGGCTGCGGAGGCACACGAGTGTTTGTATAGCGACACCCTAGAAGGGTGTCGGGTTTTGGCGAAGGTATTGTTAAAGAAACCGGGTTTCTCCACGTTCACGAATCATTTAGGATTGCTATATGACAAATTCATTTGCTCAAAATAACATAAATAATAATTTTTGATTAAATTGTAATTTCTACTACCTTTAATATTTCCGTATGTGTAATCAAACGCAGTTCTTGCCTTATAATGCCAATGCTTAACAACTCGACTTATGGCGGAGAAACCTGGCGTTGCCCTGCTAATTTAATCGACCATTAGATAGTTGACAATATGCTTTTGCTATGAGGAATGAGGATGAGTAATGTACTCTCTATAGCCGCAGTCACAGGAGTGATCAAATACTTGTTAGAAAATGGTCTAGTCAGTGATGCGATCGCGGCTAGTGTCGGCGATGTGATTGTAACTGCTCTACCACCAGATCGAATTACGGTCGGAACTGACGAACGTGCTCAACTCAACCTCTTCCTGTATCAGGTTACACAAAATCGTAACGTTGATTGGGTATCTCAGGAATTTCGCAAGGGACACTCAAGAATAATCTCCAATCCCAGAGATATAAATCCACCTTTGGCTCTGGATCTTCACTACTTACTAACAGCTTACGGACCAAAAGATTTTCAGGCGGAGATTTTACTAGGATATGCAATGCAAATGTTGCATAAATCATCCATAATTGCATCCGAGATGATTGAAAATGCTTTGAAAAATGCATCGCAAACTAGTACTTCCAGCGTTTTTTCCCAAGCTCTTGCTAGCGTGTCTGTATCTGCTTTAGCAGAGCAAATAGGGCAGATAAAAATTAGCCCAGAATTTTTTCAAATCGAAGAAATTTCTAAAATATGGTCTGCCTTACAAACACATTATCGACCTTCGGCTACTTATCAAGCATCAATGGTCTTGATTGAAAGCCGTAGCGATCAAGCTGAAGGTTTTTACGTCATACCCTTGTCTCAACCGAATATTGAGCAAGTTACAATTCCAGCACAACCAGAACAACCGATTGTTGTGGGTAGTAGATTGCTGATTCAGGGTAAGCGGTTACAGGGTGAAGTCACCAAAATTCGACTTGGTAGCACGGAAAAAATGCTCCCACCTTCAGATGTCAAAGAAACGCAAATTAGCCTGCTAGTACCATTAGACTTGTACGCAGGTGTGCATGGTATCCAAGTCATACACCAGACAATAGGAAATGCAGGGCAAACGGATAATATTTCGGAATCCAACGTTGTGGCTTTTGTACTGCATCCAACTATTACAGCTTTAGTTGCTCAACTGCAAGCCGCCGAGAATAATTTACGTTCGGCAGAAATTAGCGTAAAATTCAATCCCAAAGTTGGCAATATGCAACGGGTAGTTTTGCTACTTAATCAGATGTCAAATGACCAGCCAGCAGCCTACTCTTTTGCCGTTGCACTACGCACTGAAGACACCGACACAATAATCATTCCTGTCACAAACATCAAGCCAGGAATTTATTTCGTGCAGGTGCAGGTAGATGGAGCGCAAAGTCCCCTGTATAAAAATCAAACAGGGGAATACGATTCTCCACAGGTAAACATTGCCTAAAGTGCTACTACTCTTCCTTCTGACCGCCACCACCGCCTAACATACCGCCTAAGCCACCCATTATACCGCCTAAGGCATTACCCATCATACCCATCATCCCGCCACCAGCACGGCCGCCACCACCGCCACCACCGCCACCGCCTAACATACCGCCTAACATTGGTAACGCCATCCCTAAAAGCGGCAAGAAGCACTGAACAGGTTGAGTACTGTTCTGAATTGGCGGTGCGCTATTCCCCAACGAGTTAGTACTTAAGCCAGGAACTTGCACTTGGTGACCTTTGGCTGCCTTTGCTCCCAATATATCTGCTTCTGTTTCCAAAGCAGGGTCAGCATTGATGCGAGCACCCTTACTTTGGTGTGGTACTGGCACTCTTCCGGCTCTTTGCTGTACTACATGGGTGAGTTCGTGTCCTAACAATGCTTGCCCTGATGAATTCTGGGGGTTATATTGTCCTGGGGCAAGGTGAATGTTATTTCCTTGCGTAAAAGCTAAGGCTCCAATTCCTTTGGCTTGAGCGCTGTCAGGATGAATTTTGACATCGGAAAAGTTGGTTCCGAATGAGTTTTCCATTTTTGTTCTGACCGGCGCGGGTAGAGAATTTCTACCAGAGGATGTATTTTGAGTAGAATGATTTGAGTTTGAAGATTGAGCGTTTTGGTGCGTGGCGGGTGCTTTAGTTTGGAGTGGTGTCACGGACGACGAACTACCGTCAGTTTGAACCTGGCTGAAATTGTGACCAAAGCGTTTTGCTTGCTTGAGTTGAGTTTTCAGGTCAGACTGCTGGGAGTCTAACTTGGGTTGCACAGAGAAGCCACGACTTTCAAATTTATGCGGCGAGTCCAAGGTGGACGCCATCGCCTGAGACTTTTTCTGAATGCGGTTTTGAGTGTTCATAGGTAAACCTTGAATAAAAACATGATTAGTGTTGGGCGGCGGCGATCGCTAAAAAAAATTTAAACTGGTTTCCATATTAGTAAGTGGATCTCCATAGCTTAATTTACCACTCAGTACCCAAACCTTAACTTTCGTCTCACTTTTTAATTACTAAATTATACCTTTAGGCAACGCTTAAACCGTTATTTGCTCTAATATTTATTTATTATAGCAATCCTAAATAAGAGCGTGAAAATATCTTTGTTCTCTTCCTCTGTGTTCTCTGGTACGAGTGCGGTTCGTTAACTCAATGTTTATAGAACTGACGCAAAAACCCTTTGAAACCCTCTTTTCTTCGTGTCCTTAGTACCTTCTCTACGAGACGCTGCGCGAACGCGGTTCGTTTTTTTTCATTCTCAGTGCGTAAGTCCTAGTTTATTTTAAGTCATAGATTAGGACTACTATATCAGTTGAAATTACAACCTACAATGCCATATCCAGAAATTCTATTGCCCAACTTTTCGCAAATATAAACTTTGCTTCTGATACACATCGCCCTACAGTATTGAAAAGTGACTACAATAACATGGAAAGAAGTTTCATAAACGCAAGCCTTTCTACGGAAAACTTAACATTTCGACAGGGCAGTTCTCCTGTTGTGTTTGAGGTGACTGTCAACAATAACAGCGATCAATTTGCCAATTTTCAACTAGAAGTTTCCGCAGCAGGAGAAAATCAAAGTTCAGGATATAGCTGGTATAAGTTAACACCAGAAGTAGCTGCAGCTCAACCTCACGGCAGTACTACCCAATTCCAAGTCTTAATTCTGAATACACCCATCCCCGGATTTGTAGGTATAGTCAACCTAACGGTAAAAATTTTTTCACCTCAGTTAAAACAACAGCGCAGACTTTTGCTGCGTCTCAAAATTGAACCTGACGGTGGGCAAACACTTTTAAGTGTAGAATTGCCAGTGCGAGACTTCCAAGTTTACCCCCGCAATACTATTGATATACCTGTGCGGGTGCGAAACTTAGGTCAACAACCTGTTAATGTAGTGGTGCGTTTTGTAAATATCGATCCCTTGTGGCTGCTGGGCGGTGCAGAACGAAGGTTATTGATAGATCCTGGTTCTTCAGCAGAGGTAAGATTTGAATGCCAACCCCCATCTGTAGTTCAAGCACCGAGTCAAAATTATCCTTTCGCCATAGAAGCCACAGGTAATAACAGTCTCCCAGGTAGAGGTGAAGGTAATCTAGAAGTTTTACCGGTAGGTTTTGTAGAATTTCATGCCACACCCAAACAGCAAAAAATTCCTTTCAAAAACAGATGGTTGCCTGACTGGAAGTCTCATTCAGCTGTGTTTGAATTGGAATTTAAAAACGCCAGCAACCTAAAACAGCAAGTAAATGTGCTTCTTCAGGGTAAAGACAGGCGAAAATGTACGGGAGCAATCAATCCCCAAGATGCCAATTTGAATATAGGTGGAACGACTAAAGTCTTTTTAGATGTTAAAACAAAACGTCCTTGGGTTGGTATCTCAAAAACTTTGCTCTTAGAAGCCAGAACAGAATTATTTGACCAACGTTTGGGTACTACAGACCCAGCTACGCAGACACTGGAGTTAGAGGTTCTGCCAATCATACCTTTATGGTTACAATTGGCAATCCTGGCATTACTAGCCGCACTGCTAGCATTATTATTATTTAGAGATCCATCTGTTTCCCATACAAACCTTGTGCAATCGGTTCGTATTAGTGGTGATGTATTATCTGTTGTTAGTGGTTCAGACGATTGCACGCTGCGACGCTGGAGAATCAATACAAACCTCTTAAAAACCAACTTAGAAACTGAAGGAGTGTATAGTAAATTACCTGATGCTTGTGCCAAACGTCAAGAATCGAAAGGTTTGTTGGCGATTACGACTCGACCTGTACAAGCCTTGCGACTGATGCCAGAAAATAACAAGCGAGTTGCCGCAGGTCTAGATAATGGTGTCATCCAAATATGGGATATACCCACGGGTGAAAAAATCCAAGAACTTAAAGATCACAAAGATTTAACAGATGATAGAATATTTGATTTAGTATATACTCCAGGCTCACGTTATCTGTTCAGCGGTCATGGGAGTGGTAAGGTACGACTATGGTTTGCACCACCCAACAGTGATTTCCAGGCAGAGCCACAAAAAGTTATCGATTTACAATTAATACAAAAGCTACAACGTTTCCCAATTAGGGCTTTAAGTCTCAGTCCAAATGGAGAAACTTTAGCTATTGCTGGAGAATTTAAGCGTTTCGTATTGTGGAATTGGAAGCAACCCCGAGGATTTTTATTCGGACAACAAACATTAGCAAAACTAGGTGTAAGTGCTGGACAAGATGACTTTGTTTTCGGATTAAGTTTTGCTCCTTCAAAAGAAAAAAAAATCCTAGCAACCTCTGATTCTGATGGATTCATTACGATTTGGGATTTAAAGCAATGCAAACCCGGAAAAATTTCGAGTTCTCAACAAATAAGTGAGCTAGATTGTCCGATACTGGCTCGTTGGCAAGCCGCAAACGGTTCAGTACGCAGTGTGGCATTTAGTGAGGATGGTATGCTGGTCAGTGGTGGAGACGATGGCAGAGTAATGGTTTGGTTTTTACCTCCCGAATACAAGCTTGGCAAATTAAAAGCCCCAAAAAATAGAGTAATTTATCAAAGCTCCAAACCAATCCTGAGTGTTGACGTGAAAAAGACTGGAGTAGAAACCATTATTGTCAGCGGTGGTGAAGATTTTCAGGTACAACTGAAGCGCTTTTAGCAAAGGAAAAATATGCAGCAATTTATCCAAAATCCGCTACAAGTAATTATAGACCCGTCTGGCGTTCAATTTGGAATGCCGGGAGATCCTGTTGAAGTGCATGTCACCATTATCAACCAGGGAGAGCAAAGCGCTGTTATTGACTTATTTCTAGATGAGGGATTGGAAGCTTTAACCCGGAGTCACATTTCTCCTAAAGAAAGTATCGCGGTAGATCCCCAACAAAGCCAAGAAGTAACATTTGGGTTTGAAATCCCGATTGATGCCTTACCAGGAACCTATGACTATACTCTAGTCGTAGACTCTCCCAATCATTATCCACAATATACACCGATAAATTACCCGCGCCAAATCAAGGTTCTGCTCAAACAACAGACGGTAATTCGCGCTAACGATCCTACTTTTTCACTCCAGCCTGCCACTAACCCGAATAAACCTCTGATTTTCAAGCTTGGCGAACCTTTGCAAGTAGAGGTGACAGTTGACAATCGCTCTAACCGCGTAGACCGTTTCCGTTTAAATTGTCCAGACTTAGACGATAACTGGTTTACCATCATTTATCCCAGAACTGGGGCAGAAGGTCAAGGGTTATCTGATGTCACAGCCTTAGAACTACTTCCTGGCGTTCGCGGTCAAATCAAGTTAGAGTTGCTTCCTCCTAGAGATATTTTTGCGGGAAACTACTCTCCAACAGTCCGCTTGCATTCAGAAAACTCTCCAGATTTAGTGCTGTTGGAACTGGTGTATATTTTAGTTCCAACGATTTATCGCTTGGATGTAGAATTGGATACTATCTTAGGACGAGTCAGTCGTAGCCCAGGCAAGTATGAAGTGAAACTGGCTAACCAAGGTAACACAGTGCGCGAACTAATGTTCAGCGCCAAAACCAGAGATGAAGAAGAACTCTGTACGTATAAATACGAGTCAGATGAAATAAGATTGCTACCAAGCAAAACAACTCAAGTCAATCTGACAGTCAAGCCTGGACCTTGGTGGAGGCGATCGCTTTTTGGCTCAGGACAAATTCTCAACTTTCAAGTAGAAATCAAAGATCGGCAAAATTTACCCTTTTCTAACACATTACCGACGGGAAGTTTGTTGTGGAAAGCCCGTCCTTGGTGGCAATTTTTGCTGTTGATTTTAGTAATTTTGGGAATATTAGGAGGTGTAGGATTCCTGATTTGGCGACTTTTAAACCCGGAACCTTTGAGGTTGGCAAATTTTCAGGCAAATGCGCCTCAAATTATTGAAGGCGATAATCAGGTACTTTTAAACTGGGAAATTCACAACTATAAACAGTTACAAAAACTGGTGGTGACACAAACACAACCGCCACGTAAAGATCCACTATTAAACTATAATAGCCTTAACGAACTCACTGCCAAAGATAATGCGAATAAATCCCTTTGTGTACCGCAGAAAGAATCGCTGATTTGCAGCAATGTTAGCACCGGAGTGACGAAAAAAGATAAATATACTTTTAAGCTTGAAGCATATTACCGTAAGAATATCCCGCTGATTACTCAAAATACCCAAGTAGCTCTTATTACACCAACCTCAGTAGAAATACTTGATAAACCAATAGCAAAAGTACTTTCCTTTAATACAGATAAATCAGAATATACAAACGGTGGCAAGATACTTTTTAGTTGGAAAATTCAACTTCTAGACGATCTGAAAAAAGTTGAGATTACTGGCAATGCAGACGATGTTCCATCGTCTGGGGCAACAGTCAGTTATGACTTCAAACAAGGTAGCGTTCCCCCTGACAGTATCAAAAAACTGTGCAAAGACGATAATCAAAATCAACAACAGACTTGTACAAATGTCCCTTACGCGATCGCACAGCCAGGAAACTTCACTTTTAAACTAAAAGCTTTTTCTCAAGGTAGCGATCGCCCTAGTGTTGAACAGACTCAAAATAAGATTAAAGTATTACCATTACCATTAAGAATTGTTTATTTTAAACTCAACGGTACTGAAGAACGCTCTAGGGTTTTTAAAGAGGGCGATATTCTAACTCTAGAATGGAAAGTCGAGGGAGACAAAGGTACGAGTGTTGAGCTTTCTCCTCCTTTTGGGACAGTGAAGGAACTACAAGGCAAGATGCAAATTAGAGCCAATCAAGGTTTACAATCTCCTATTGAACTTAAAGTAACCGATCCATTTGGTTCACAGCCTCAGACAAAAGGATTTGCTTTCCAAGTCAATAAACCTGAACGAACGACACCAATCAATACTTTTACCCCTATACAACCGAATAATATTCCAGTGCCCCAGCGCCAGCCCTTCCAAAAACCTCGACAAAAGTCTAATTAACTTCAGAGGCTTGATACAGATAACCTATATACATCTGGATTATTAACCAGTACAAAAGCTTAATGCTTATTTTCGTTCTTCAAACCTTAGCAGAAATTTTAGCTGGAGGAACATCACTTACCAGTACAGAGCAAATTGAGTTTAGTCATCCCATTAATCGCAGGGAAGAGGGTGGGGGATCGACTTTGAATTTGTACATTTATGACATTCGTGAGAGTAAGCAATTTCAACAATCGGGAAGGCAAGTGGAACGCAACCTGACGCGACCTTTGCAACCTGCGACTGTAAGTTGGTCACCTAATTGGTTTGATGTCTCGCTGCTATTGACAGTTTGGGATAGAACAGCTTTAGGTGAGTATCACCTTCTGAGCGAAGCGTTAACCGTGTTGCTGCGCCATCGTTGCCTGCGTGAGGAGTTTTTGGTTCCGGAATTGCGCGGCTATGGTAATTTGAATATGACAGTTTCCGTGGATCAGACAATAGAGGCTGGGTCTTTATGGAGCGCTTTGACTATACCCTTGCGTCCAGCTTTGTATCTGACAATGACAGTACCATTTGAAGCACAAAGTACTTCAGTACCTTTGGTGTGGAACCGAATTCTTGAACTGCAAAATCAAATTGGAAATGGAAGCGTTGAAACTGTCACCAAGCAGATAGCGATCGCCGGAGTGGTCAAAAGCGCGGTCACAAAGCTGCCACTTTTTGCAACAGAAGTAAAAGTGATGGGAATGCAAAAATCCACAACCAGCAACAAAGAAGGGCTGTTCTTTTTTGAAAACCTTCGTCTGGGTAACTATGTTTTGACACTAAATTGTCCGGACTATTTACCGCAAAACGTCAATGTATTGGTGGATAGCCCAAATTGCACCTTCAAAGAAATCTTACTAACTCCAACTTAAGACCGCTTTTTACATACTGGGAGAGACTCGCATGGCTAGACTTGATTATTTTGCCCCTGGTGTATACATAGAAGAAGTTGACCGGGGTAGCCGACCGATTGAAGGTGTCAGTACAGCAATTGCGGGGTTTGTCGGCTTTACAGAAGATATTCGTGACGGGGCTGAACTATATAAGCCCATGCTGGTGACGAATTGGACGCAATATTTAAACTACTTTGCCAGTGCCAACTCTAATGGTTTTACTGAGTTTAACGCCTATTTGCCTTTTGCAGTCTATGGCTACTTTATGAATGGTGGCGGTAGGTGTTGGATTACAAGTATTGGTACTCAGCTACCAGGAGCTCCCAAACCCCCAACTCCAGAACCTGCCAATTTACGAATTACCGGTCGAGGCAATCGCCCAACCTTGAACTTTACACTGCGCCCTGAGCAAGCAGCAATGGGAGGGATTGATATCTTGATTATTGAGAGCGGACCTCGTCCCCAAGCGGAAGGTACTGAAGGAGAACCGCCACCAAATACAGGTGAATACTTTAAAATCCAAATTCGCCGGGGAGATGAAACCCTTGAGGAATACGATCATTTAACGATGAACCGCGAACCTGCAGCCCAGGTAGCAACTTATGCGATCGCGGCATTGAGAAATTCCATATATGTCACACTAGAAGACATTTCTCAAAGTGGGCAGCCTTTAGCTCGCCGTCCGGGAAATGGTCAGTATCAAATAGCACCGCCAATTGTTGCCACTCCCCGCGATAGATTTTCCAGTGATTTAGAAGGGGTACGCGATGACCGCACAGGAGTGCGTGGGATTTTTGAAATTGATGAAATCACAATGGTGGCGTGTCCCGATTTAATGCGGGCTTATGAAGCTCAAGTCATGAACTTAGAGCAAGTCCACGGCATTATGGAACTGATGATTAGTATGTGCGAGGGAACTGCTACTGGTGACATTCCCAACCCACCAAACCGCATGGTTGTCATTGACTCGCCCCCAGAATTTGTTAAACCTCAGCAAGTGGCGGAGTGGTTGCAGAATCAATTTAACCGTCGTTCGATGTTTGGTGCCCTTTATTACCCTTGGATTAAAGTACCTAACCCCCGCGAAAACGGTAAACCAATTCTCGTGCCTCCTTGCGGTCATGTCATGGGTGTTTGGTCACGCACTGACGAAACTCGCGGAGTCTACAAAGCCCCTGCAAATGAAGTGCCTAAAGGCGTTATTGGTTTAGGCTATGATACTAATTTCCGCGAGCAAGAACTCTTGAATCCTTTGGGAATCAACTGCATTCGCAGATTCCCAAATCGAGGTATCCGCATCTGGGGAGCAAGAACTTTAGTTGAACCAGATAAAACTGAGTGGCGTTATATCAGCGTTCGCAGGCTGATTAGCTACATCGAAAAATCAATTGAATTAGGCACCCAATGGGCAGTTTTTGAACCCAACGATGAAGATTTGTGGGCGCGTGTACGGCGCACAGTCAGTAACTTTTTAGAACGCATCTGGCGTGAAGGTGCATTGTTTGGGGCGACAATGGGGCAAGCATTCTATGTTAAATGCGATGCGGAATTGAACCCCCCAGAAACAATGATTCTCGGTCGCCTTTATATTGAAGTCGGTGTTTGCCCGGTGCGACCTGCGGAATTTGTTGTCTTCCGTATCAGTCAATGGAATGGTGTGGAAGGTGAGTAATCTTTTTGTCCAATTTATCCAAGTTATTGATTTTTTAGGAGGTTAATTATGGCTGAATTTTTAACTGCTTCTAGGTTTTATTTTGAAGCTATGGGTCTTGAGCAAAAAGTCATTAAAGAAGTTAGTGGTTTAGAAGTTGAATCAACTCCAGCTGACGAAATTCATGGTTCATCCAAAGGAGGTCAAGCCACTCGTCAAGCCACCCCTACAGTTTCCAAGTTCACGAAAGTTACCCTCAAGCTAGTTGCCACTAATAATATTGATCTCTACAAGTGGTACGAGGATTGCAACAAGAATCTGGGAGGTCAAAGCGATTGGACAAACAAGCGTAAAGATGGTTCCGTAACCGCTTACGATCAAGCTGGTACTATGCAAGCCCGTTGGGAGATCAAATTCTGCTACCCCTGTAAATATACAGGTCCTAGCTTCACTGCTTCTTCAAGTGATATGGCTACTGAAACTATAGAGTTGGTTCACGAAGGTATTCAACGAGTTCCAGTTTAATGAAGGGGAAAGGTTAAAGGGGAAGGGTTTTTCTTAGCCTTTACCCTTTAGCCTTTACCTTTGCCCTTTCCCCAACAAAGTGATAGACATAGACAGTGGCTGAATTTGAAATTCTCACACCTCATCGCTTCTACTTAGAACTGAAGTTAGATAACTCCACCGAACCCGTAGATGGAATTTTCTTGGAATGCCAGGGATTTAAACGCACACAGGACGCCATTGAAATTTGCGAAGTTACGCCTAACAAGTGGGGTGCTGCCAACAAGGGTATGGTAGTCAGAACCAAGCTTCCTGGCAATGTCAAAAGCGGTAATTTGACTTTGCGTAGAGGTATGACCTTCTCTATAGCGTTTTGGAACTGGTTTCAAGCAGTTCAAGACGGAAATTGGGCTTCTCAACGTAAAAATGCTTCATTGACTATCTACGACCAAGCGGCAACAGAACAAGCAAGATTTGAATTAGCTGGTGCTTGGCCAGCCAGTTACAAAATTGCCGATGTCAGCGCCCGTAGCACTGAGATAGAAATTGAGGAAGTGGAAGTTGCTTTCGAGGAATTTAAACGTGTGAAGTAATTAGGACGATTATGTTTTCCACAGAGTTTGAAATTACATTGCCTAAGGGATATCTAGACTCTGATGGCAACCTCCATCGCAAGGGTATAATGCGATTATCAACTGCAATTGACGAGATAGCACCTCTGCGCGATCCGCGTGTCAAATCAAATCCAGCGTATGCGACGATTATTATTTTGTCCCGCGTCATTACCCGCTTGGGAGCTTTATCGGAAATAAGTCCTGCAATAGTGGAAAACTTTTTTTCCCAGGATTTAAATTACCTCCAAGACTTTTACCGTCAAATTAATGGTTTGGAAAGCGAAACTACAGTAACAGAAGATACTGCAATTTCGTCCGAGCCACTCGTTCACAATTAAAAAAACTAGAAAATAGCTGTCTATGCGCCGCAAAGATAGTCTCTGCACTGAGTTTGCTTTTACTCTTCCCAGAGGTTTAATTGATACCCAAAACCGAGTGCATCGTCATGGAGTCATGCGTTTAGCCACCGCCAAAGATGAGATTTTGGTGCAAAAAGAGCCTAAAGTTCAGGAAAACGCTGCTTATGGGGTTTTAGTGATGCTTTCAAGGGTGATCACTCGCTTAGGCAGTTTGAACCAAGTTAATTCTGATTTACTCGAAGAGCTAATTTTACCTGACATTTCTTATCTGAGGGAATTGTACAATCGGATTAATCAGCAAGGAAATGCACTAATTCCAACTCAATGTCCTCACTGCAATACTGAATTTTCAGTGAAACTAAAGCTAGCGGGGGAGTCATAAGCTACCCCTCAGATAAATTATATGAGGAGGTAGCTTTTATTGCTTATCATTTTCATTGGTCACAAGATGATATTTTGAATTTAGAACACACTACCCGCCAGCAGTGGGTAACAGAAATTAATAAAATAAACCAAAAAATCATATGAAAGTTAAAGTTAGCCATTCACAAACTTTAAATGAATCCCAAGAATTTGACCTTTCCTTAACAACTAAAAGAGGGAAAGAATGGCTCATCGGTCGTTCTCCTGATTCTGATTTCTTCTTGGATAGCTCTGATGTTAGTAGGTTACACGGAAAGTTCTTTTTTCAGGGAGGTAATTATTATTTCTCTGACCTTGACAGTAGAAATGGCTCAATGGTCAATGGTAAACTGGCGGAAAAAAATCAAGCTTACATATTGAGGGATAAAGACATTATCCGCATCGGAGATTTCGTTCTGATGATGGAAGAAGTTATTTCCTTGTCCCAGCAAGCAGAAACAGTAGTTAGAATTATAAGTCCTTCGCAGTTTTCTAATTGGCGCTCAGTTGAGAATCAAACACCCCAAGAAGTCGTCACCCCGGTTGCTGAAGAACATAGTCAAACCCCAAACGAAGTAGAAACCCCTGAAATTGCCGACAATGTTAGTGTTGGGAATCAAACACCCCAAGAAGTTGTCACCCCGGTTGCTGAAGAATTTGCTCCAACCCCAGACGAAGTAGAAACTCCTGAACTTGCAAAAGCTGATTCTCTAAAATTAGATGAAGTTTCGTCGGAAGCAACGTTTATACAGCTTGAAAATGCCGCTAGTCCGGCTGAGGCGATCGCTACAGATGAAAGCACGATCCAACAGGATGAGGCTGCAAGGGTCGCATCCATTATTAGCAATGAAGCTGATGATACTTCAACTCCAGCAGAGTCAAAAGTCACAGCAGATGTTAGTAGCGCTATTCCAGAAATAGAACACCCAGATTTCACCTATGTTCAACCCCGCAATATTATTAACCAATCTGAAGAAAGTACCAGTCAGCTTGGTTCAACAGTCAGTGATGAAAATGTAGATATTGCTACTGAATTAACCGAAGACAAGGCAACGGAAACTATCAATGATGTGACTCCAGAAATAGAGGAATTCGATTATACCATTGTTCAGGTCCGCGATATTAGTGACCAATTTCCTGAAGAAAAAAAACCGCCTGAAATTACCGCCGAACCTGTCGAAGTTGTCATTGTTGTTGCTTCGCAAGAAAGCGAAGACTTAGTTTTAAATGACAGAGAATCTTTACAGACAACAGAAGCAGAATCTACTCAAGTTTCAGAAGTAGAAGAAGATGCAACTGTGCTTGAAGAAACTATTATTTCCGAATCTGAATCAGTTAATCAAACTAGTGAAGAAGTTTCCGAAACAGAAGAAGCAAGTGTAAGTGAGTATCCTGAAAGTCTTGCTCAAAAACGCATAGTACTTATAGCTCACGAAAGTAAGAAATCAGAACTTGCCGATTTTGTCGCCGAACATCAAAAGTTTTTCTCTGTGTGCCACACCTTGGCATGGTCATCTGTTAGTGAAGTTTTGCATCAACAAGCAGGTATAACTATTAGCCAACAAATTCCCGCAGGAACATCTGGAGGATACCAATTAATAGCGTCATCAATTGCCTCAGGAGATATTTCAGCAGTTATTTTTCTGAGAGATTTTCTGCAACCTCAACCCGGTCAAGCAAATGAAGATGCTATGTTGAGGTTATGCAATATTAACGAGGCTCTTGTTGCAACTAATGTTGTCACAGCAAGAGCGATCGTGCATTATATTAGTCACATTGAGTCAAGAAAATAAAGTAAATTATATTACATTAGCACTACCTGAAAATTAATGAGATTATCCTGACCAAGTTTCAACGAATCGCCATTGAATAGGCGGTATTGTACGCCTGGAGTCAGAATATTGCCGTTTAAGTAAATACCATTTGTACTCATGTCAACAATCATGTACGCATTTTGCGACCAGTCCCAATAGACTCGTGCATGGCGACGAGAAATCACCCCTTCGTGGGGAATACCAGTCAGGTCAATTTCTGGCGGAAGGGTCATACTCTGACTGCAGCGACCAATATAACCAGCTTCCCCAGCCAATCTGTATTCTCTTCCGGAAGAGTGAATCAGCTTCAGGAGTGGGAATGTTTGGCGCGGGGGGGTATAAGACGGTTGTGGCTGTACATAAGGAACCCGTTGCTCTTCGACCCTAAAATTAGTCTGGTTTGGGTAGCCCGGTTGTTCTACTCCAGGCGGCGAAGGCTGAGGGGAAGGCTGTTGGTAAGGCTGTTGTGGTGCGCTGGGTTGGGCTGGTGCAGAGGAAATTGCATTACCCACAGCTGTGCCACACATGGGGCAAACCTTAGCATTGTTGGGTAAGACACGGTTGAAATAGTCGCACTTTTGGTTAGGGCAGCGATTTGCAGACATAATTCTCTGGCATAGATTGTAAAGGTACAAGCCCTACTTTACTAAGTAGACACTGACCCTGACGAGTAGTCAGTACATCAGCAAACGAGGAACCGACTTCGAGACGGCTATCGTTTTTAGGGTACACCACAAATAAAGGATAGCCCAAAGGATAGCTGCCTGTTTTAAAAGCTTTAACATCAAAGTATGTTCTTGATTTACCACATAAATTATCCTCTGGGGTAACAGGACGACGGTTTAGCTTATTAAACAGAGGTTGAATAGATAGCTTTTTAGCATCAACTTGTATAGCTAGAGGATAGCCGTTACACTGATCCCAAGTCTTACTAAGGATGCCAAAACTGATAATACCAGGATTTTTCTCACTGCTGATCTCCTGTAAGGTGTCTTTTGTCTCTTTTTTGTTGTTGGTGAGTGTTTTTTCAAAGTCAGCTATGTTCTGAGGATCGTTTTTCAAGACAATTTTTTCAAATAAGTTAATCGCTTCCGGTTCTGTTGGAGCATATGGTGTTATGAGTAAATTGGCACCGCCCAGTTCCTGCCAATTTTTAATTTTGCCTGTATAAATTTTTTGGAGATTTTCTAGAGAAATTTGCCCTCCAAGAGCAGTGGGAAGATTTCCGTCTTTCTTGGTAGATGCGACAAAAACAAGTAAACCATCATAAGCAATCTGCTTTTTATTTAAATCGTCAGTGACATTATCTTCTAAACTAGTGATGGCAAAGGAATATTTCTTGTCTGTTAGTACTTTTTTTATAAGGTTAGTGGAATTTGGTGTATCTGTGGCAACCGCTTCATAATTAAATGTTGCTTCAATGTGTGGAATTGGCTTAGTTAATAATTCATTTAAACGCTTTCCACTTTCTGGACTCTGTGTCAAAACCAAACTCCATGTACCATGTTTTTCTCCTGTGTAGAAAGATTTGCCGCGACTCACGCCCGTTACGTTAGAGAATTGTGTGAGTAGTTTATTCCACTCTGTGTAGTCCTCTTGCGATTTACTCAGCATCCCAAACAAAAACCAGATTCCCCCTCCAAGCAATAACAAAGCAAAAAATGCTAATAAGATTAAAGGTATTGGAAACCGCTTTTTTTCTGTTTCCGGGTTAACGGACGGTTTGAAACTATTTGCATCGCCTTCTTTAGGTAGTTTCGACAATGTTTGACGGGCAACTTCTGCACTTTCAAAAGGATTTTCTAAGCCAATTAACCTATAAAGAAAATGCTTTAAATCATTATCGGTATTGGGCCATTGTTGAGAATCTCTAGGATCGAGAGGCTGACCGTTGGCAGAATTAGTTGTCCGTCCCACCCATAAATAAAAAGCCACTAATCCTAATGACTTTAAATCTTGTTCTGGTTTCGGTGGTGCAGGTTGAGGAATAGAGGGTGGAATAAATAAATTTTCCCAAAGAGCTAAATCACAAAGGTATATATAAAAGTGTTGATTTTTTTCTAGCTTAATTAAAATACTATCTAAACTTATGTTGCCGTGAACTAACCCTTTCTGTACTTGGTTAGAAGGCAAAAGTAGTTTTTGACTGTGGAGAGACTCCAGGGTTTGTAGAACTTGATTTAGTACTTCGCGTACCGCAGATCCAGCCATCGCCCCCTGATCTATGAGATATTTACTTAAAGTTTGGGATGGTTCGATGTCGTTAGTGATTAAATAGCAGCGGAGTCCTTTTTCATCGGCGATAGCTTCTTGATAGTTGACAAGACGAAAGTTTTGGTTTCTACCATCTGCTAAATTCACCCCCGCCACTCGTTTGAAAGTCTCTTGGCGCTGAGAAGTTTCATCATGATTAAATGAACGTTCGGGTAGGAGGTATTCTTTAATTACCACAGGTCGCTTATCCTGGAGTTGGATACCTGAGTACAAGCGTCCCAAGCCCCGCACACCCAAAAAATTGCTTACCTGGTAACTACCCCGATTTCCTTTAATCTCAGCAAGATGAGCTAAAGTAGCAGGGAAACCGCATTCTAAACAAAATTTAGCACCTTTCACTGACAGCGCTGTCTGTAAAGGGCGATCGCAAGTTAAAGGATTGTTATACGAGCAGGTGTATTGTCTATAAAAAGATTCAACTGAAGACATATAGAAAGTGTTGGTTAGTAAATTAAGTTTATTGCTAATTACTCAATAAATATTACATATGACACAAAACCGATTTCTTCAGGCAATACCTTCGCCAATTTCTGAAAAGCCCCACAGGCTATAAGCCTGGACGCCAGTCGCCTACGGAGGGAGAGCCGTCATTCGCGCTGGCTCGGCTACACAAACGAAGCCCACCAACGCGAGTCTGAAATCCTTACAGGCTGCGGAGGCAGCCTTTGTTCGTATAGCCCCACTCTTCTAGAGTGAGGGCAATAAGAGCGAAGGTATTGTTCAGGCAAACCTAGTTGATCTACTTCTGACTCAGAGAAATCGGCTGTTTGATGTCTTCACAATCATTTACAAAAACCTCTTAAGCTTTAACTAGTCCTAACCTGAGTGCAGCTACAATAGCTTGAGTACGGCTAGTAACTTTCAATTTTTCAAAAATACTTGTGAGATGAGCCTTGACAGTTGCCACTGTTACGTATAATTGTTTAGAAATTTCTTCGTTAGAAGCACCTTGAGTCAACCAATGTAAAACTTCTTGCTCTCTTTGTGTTAAGTGAAGCTGATGGCTAGCACTCACAGAAGAGTTTGAATAAGCCTGAAAACAGCGAAAAAACCCACTAGCAACCTTTGAAGGCAAATAAATCTCAGACTGAATCACGGTGTTAATAGCTTCACACAACTGAGTTACCAAATGATTTTTAAATACGTAACCCGAAGCTCCAGCTTGCATCGCTCGGAAAACCCAGTCATCTTCTTGATGAGCTGACAGTACTAAAACTTTGCCAGTGTAAGAGATTTCTTTGAGATGTAGTAAAGTTGTGATTCCGTCACCTTCTGTTAATTCCAAATCCAGCAAAATTAAATCTGGATACTTTTGTGCTGTGAATTTTAAAACTTGCTCTACAGATTCTGCCTCACCTACAACTTCTAAAAATAACGAATAATTGATACTATAAAAGCTGAGGAGAGTACGTAGCCCTTGGCGGAAGTGTTCTTCGTCATCTACAAGCAAAACTGAAACTTTTTGACTGCTAGCCATCTTCCAAACTCCCTAAATATTTGTTGCTAAATAAATAAGTGGGCACAATTAAAGGCAAAATATATTTTTTGTTGTTAGTAAGCGCTTGAGCCTTTGTAGTAGCGGCTGACTGATTACAAAATGAACGCTTATTTCCACCCACCTCCCTAAATATTTGCAGGTCGAGGCAAGATTAAACAAAATTGCGCTCCACCTTGAGATATTTGCGCCCAGAGGCTTCCTTGATGGTCGAGAACGATTTTCTTCGCAATAGTTAAACCGAGACCCGTACCTCCTGGACGACGAGAATAAAAAGGGGTAAATATTTTTTTCAGATCTTCCTGAGACAGTCCTGGTCCTTGGTCTGAGATTTTGATTAAAACTTCACCTTGAAAAATCTGCCAGCTACAGGTAATGGTTCCGAAATCAGGACTGAAGTGAACGGCATTACTTAGTATATTGTCAAACACTAGCTTCATTTGCAAGCGGTCTATTGCAAGATGTGTTGATGTATCAGGAATACTTATAGTGAGTTGCTTTCGGTCAATACAAGGTTGTAAGCATTTTATACTTTCGGCTAATATACTTCTTAAGTCTTGAAGAGCTATCTTTAACTTAGCGCTTTGACCGCAATCAAGAAGCTGCGTCAGGTTAGTATCTAAATTTTGTATGCTGTCGCGAATGATTATTGCCTCGTCTTGCTGGGGGTTATCTTGTAATTTTAAGTATAAATTATGTGCGTGCAATCCAATCAAAGCTAAAGAATTTCGCAATTGATGACCTACTCGATGAAGTATCTCCTCCAACAGTTTAATTTCTGATTTTTGTCGGCAATTTTCTAAAAAAATCTCTGTGTACTTGCTTAACAACATGGCAGATAACTTAACATAATTTTGCAAATTAGAGTCAAGAGGTTGATGGGCAAGTATTTGAATATATTCAGGCTTTTGCTTCTTATATCCTATCGGGCAAATGTAAGAGATTGATTGAAAATTATTGAGATTTACCTCATTGAATGTAAAAGCCGGAGGATATTCTGTAAGCCATTCTTCTGACCTCAAATAAGCTAAAAATGTCTGAGAAAAAGGTTGTTGCGTTTGAGCGTAATTTATCACCTCTTCATGGACTTGACGCAAAGAATTATGATAGACAATACGAGCAAAAAAAATAGGATGCTGACTAATTAACTGCTCAGATTGCAGTTGACAAAAACTTTGAACATCTAATGATCTCGAATCATTAAAATCATTTCCTCGTGTTTGGAGAGAAAAGCCTATCGTCATCGCTTCACTCACTTATCAGGCAATTATACTATTATACTTACGCATTGACAAAAGTCTGATTCTGATTATGTAGTTGAGTCATACCTGTTTACGGAACGGAACTTAAGCTTGGACTAACCTTCCTGTCTTCTTTATAGGTGTCGGTTCTCATCAACTTATGCACTTAGGGGATAGAAATGAAAAAAAAAGGCAGCAGATCGCTTATAGATTCGATGTCTGGGGCTTTTGCACACAACAGCCTATTTGTAAAGTGTGTAAATTCTGAATTATATCGTGTTCCCAAGGGTCATTAGTAACAAGTTAAGGAAATGGGTAAATTGTCAAAAGGCTGGGCGTACCCATTATGGAATTACCAGATGGTCCTTGCTTTGAATATCGACGGAGGGAAGACGGAATAGCCATTAGCCTAGGACTTACGCATTGACATAAAAAAACAATTGTGCGACAACCTCGTTACAAGGCAGAGCCTTGTAATGCTCTTATGTCCGGCTCCGCTTCCCGTCATCCTCTTAGGCGGAGCCTCGTTGATCACATTCTATGGCAGCAGCCCAAGAACGAGGCAGTGCAAGGAAAACATTTTCCCAAACTTGCTATGTGCATGATGGTCAATTTGTCTTGTGCGTAAGTCCTATAGCCATGAACAACTCACTCATTTGCCGAAACAGCAATTAAAATTAATTTAATGCTTTCTGGCTGCTAAAGTGTCTGACTCTCTGTCACTACGCGATCGCTATCTCGCTTTAATCGACGAAATTGTCCAAAATACGCTCAAGGGCAAGATTAGCTCCCAAGAGCAGGTGTATCAAATGTTGCTCAAAGGCGTCACGGCTGACACAGGAGAAGTGTTTGAACTCGCTTTGAGTGAACGCCTAAATTCTACCCAGCAACAAGTAGACAACGAAAAAGATGATCTCAAACAAGCAAAAGCTACCCGCAGTTTGAGAGCAATTAAGACGATCCAAACTCAATGGCAACGCGCTGAAGAGCAAAATAAAGCTAATTATGCGATCGCCACCGCAGTTAATGAGATTACCACAGCTGCGGCTCTTGCGCGTCTTGCTGTATTCTTACGTGTTATTGATCCCAACCGAAAGTATCCGCTTTCTTTACAACAGATCCAGCAGTTGTCAAAGTCTTTACAAAAATTTGCTCAAGCCGATTCTGATTTACAAGCAATATCAGATGGTATAATCAGAGGCTTGGCTTCTTGGCAGCGACTACAAGACCACTTGGTAAGTTGGATGTACGAGCAAAACCGAGAATCACTGGGATATGTCGGTGTACCAGGAGAACGTGGTCCTTGGGCAACTTGGGCAAAGCAAGTTAATAGCGAGTTACCCGCATCTCTGTTTCGCACGTTGGCAAGGGAGCAATCTGCAATTGAATTTGCCCAACAACAGCGTGATATAACCCTCAGTGCGTGGGTGGAAATGGCAGTGATTTTGCAGTACTTGCAACGGGGGTTAGTCAACTGGTTTGACCAACAAGCTTACAACGTCCAAGCTGGGTCAAAGTTGTCGATTTCAACTTTCTTGACATTTGCGGTGATTTGGAGTCAACTGGCAAGTGGTTTGGGTGAGGGTACACCCTATGGTAAAGCGTCTTCGCAAGTCCTGTTACAAACTCTCCGCACGTTTAGCCAGCGTTCATATTTTCCCCTCTACGGTGGGATCTTTGCTTCATTTTCCGGCACGTATTTGCGCAATGCGCTTTCTTATTTAGATGAACCGTTGCGTCAAGCTGAGGGAACTCAAGAAAAAGCCCGAATATTAACACTTTTAGGCTATTCTCAGCGAGCATTGGGGCAATCCGATCGCTCTGCACAGTTTCATCAGCAAGCGTTGGAGATCGCCCGGGATGCAGGCGATCGCGCCTGTGAAATCGCCAATTTCAACCACCTCAGCCGTACTTACGTTGCGAAAGAAGATTATGCAGAGGCAATTAACTACAGCCAACGGGCATTAATACTGAGTAGACAAGCAGGCGATCGGACAGGAGAAGCCAACGCTTTAGTAAATTTAGGCTACAGCGAAGTCATGCAAGCGCAGCAGCTTGAACTTACAGAACCAGAAACTTATGAAACAGCGATTAACTATTTACAACAAGGCTTAACATTATCAGAACGATTGGGCGATGTTCAAAGTAAAGCTTTATGTGTCAGTAGTTTAGGCATTGCCTACTTGGTAATTGGACAACCGCAAACAGCCATCAAATATTTAGAAGACGGCTTTAAGACAGCACAAATTTCTGGGGATTTGTATCTTCAAGGTTTGAATTTAGCTAATTTGTCGGAAGCTTATTATCATCTACTAAACCCGGAAAAAGTAGTTTACACTGGCTGTTTGGGAATGTATTTGTTAAACCAAATTGCTTCGCACGAGTGGCGAAAACCAGCAGGGTTGCTCAAAATTTTGCAGGGACAAATAGGGACGGAAGCTTTCCAGAGTTTACTGCAGCAACATCGGTCTAAAATTATTTCCGTGATTGGTGTAGATGGGTATGATTATATTCCGCAACTGTTAGAAGAATACAGATAAAGTATGTAGTTAGTAGGGGCACGGCAGTGCCGTGCCTGTACGGAGTTAGGAATAATAACTCTTGAATCCTCACTCATAACTCACAAGCTTCGGTTTCATCTAAGTAAAGGTTTGTTTAAATTAGTACAAAATAGTAAGTATCATGACTGTTGCGTTAGAAGTTCAAGGAATTACAATTACTCTTAAACGAATTTTAGAACTTTTAGAGGCAGAGGATGAGGATGATTATGGCATTCTCAAGCCAACTGACTACGCTTTCAAGAATGTGCTGAATTTAGTTTCAGAAGCATATTATTTGATGGGAAGCAGCTTTCCTAAAGCCTCTGCTTCCACAGATGAAGAAGGAGGAATTATCTTAAATTGGAAAAGTCTAGACCCAGAGCGAGATGTTATTTTATTCTGTACCTCTAGTCCTGATAAACCTGCTTACATATATCACGATTATCAAAATGAACACGCTGTAGAATATGATGTTTCAGCGTCAAATTTAGTCCATTGGTTGCAGTGGTTTAACAAAGCATGATAAAAGAATCTTCTGGTAGTGGGCAAGAGTTTGAACCCTTACTAGATAGTGCTGTTGTTTACCGTGCATTACTTCGCAAACAATGGATAGATGAGGATACAGGAAGGGTCAAACCTCAAGCTTTCTTTCTGCGTAAAAATAGAAATGAACAGGGTCTTTCTGTTAATATTGCTAGTGTTTGCTCTCCTGAGCAATGTGCAACCAAATTTACAAATTGTTATGGAGTAGCTAGTCTTTATGTAGGGCGTGTTCGTGATTTAGGTTTAGATGTAGTGCCTGACTCTCCATCTCATGCGAATATCATAGGGCTACCCTATCGTGAAGATGAGCCAGATACGGCTGTGCGGCTTGCTCTTTTGCTGGCAAAGCAATCTCGCATTCAATGGCGACCTTAGTTTTAATTGGTTGAGGTGTACAAGACGCGAGGGAGTGCCTTGTGGCTAGGCATCGCCCATATAATTTTTTTGCTAGCTTAATTTTGTACTAGCTAAAAAGTAGGACTTTTTATGCCGAATGTGAACTTGGTTACAGTGGTTTAACTGGCAATGACGGAAGAATTTTCTGGGAGTGCTTCAGAGTTTGAACCATTACCTTGTATCACATGTTAGTAGCGATTGCCCACTGCACATTACGTGAACACACGACTGAAAACAAATCTTAAGCTTGTGTGGGTATGCCATTTGGAGTGTGAGTGCTTATATTAAGTTTGATTTGCCAGATGAGTTGGTATCGATTAGCATATTCAAAAGTTGCAGTTACATACTGAGATAGTTTTTATTATGAGATGTTCTTCTGATAATGAAAGGTTGAAGGAGATTATTACAGGTCAAAAAACACGGTATTTTTTTGATAATTACCTGAAACCGCTGTGTATATGGAGTTCTAATCCTCCCTACATCAAACATACAAAAGATGTTCAACGACTAGACAAATTTATCTGTGCTGCTTCACGTTTCCGTAGCAAGATAAATATCTCTGAACTTGAAAGATACTTGATTGAAAATTTAGCTTGGTCAACAGAAAATGCTTATTGGGTGCGACAACGTATTGAGACTGGTCTTGAGATACTGAATCTAAATAAAAAGTTTTAACGGGTTGACTAAGGAGACAACCGCCAAATCTCGACTGTGCTGTCAGCACTACCACTAACGAGAATCTGCCCGTTCGGACTGAAGACGACTGATGTAACCGAGTAATCCGTAGTGAGAGTTTGAAGCAGTTTACCAGTGTAGAGATTCCAAAGCTTGATGGTGTCGTCCCAACTGCCACTAGCAATAGTCTGCCCATCTGGGCTAATAGCAATAGACATAACAGAGTCTAAATGTCCAGAAAGAGTGTGAAACAGTTTTCCCGTCCCGGAATTCCAAAGCTTGATTGTGTTGTCTGAACTGCCACTGACAAGGATCTGACCATCTAAGTTAAAAGCAACGCAATAAAAACTCTCTGGTCCAAACAGGGTGTGGAGTGATTCCCCAGTGTGCAAATTCCAAAACTTGATAGTATTGTCCCAACTGCCACTAGCAAGAATTTGACTATTGGGGCTAACAGTGAGTGATACAACTGGGTTTGAATGTCCAGAAAGGGTATGAATTAGTCTGCCAGTCAGCAAATTCCAGACTCTGATTGTCTTATCATAACTACAACTAGCAAGAGTTTGACCATCCGGGCTGATGACAACGGAACAAACTGCTTTTGAATGTCCAGTAAGCGTGTGCAGTTGCTCTCCCGTACTCAGTTTCCATAGTTTGATAGTGTTGTCATTACTGCCACTAGCGAGGGTCTGACTATCAGGACTGATGAAAATAGACCAAACTTCTCCTGCGTCATGTCCAGAGAGGGTGCGGATCAGATTTCCATTGAGCAGATTCCACAGCTTGATTGTCCCGTCCTCATTTCCGTTAGCAAGGATCTGCCCATCCGGGCTAATGGCGACACAATGAGACTCATGATAATAATGCTTCGGTGGTAAAAGGGTATGTAACAACTTCCAAGTCTGTGTTTTAGGCGTGGTAATTTCAGTCGTCTGCCTAGAAACCTCTAACGCTGTCTCAGACAAATCCAGTTCCTTCGCTAAATCCAATCCCCTTTGGATCAGGTCAGAAGAATACCTTACTAGCCCCCGGTTACTAGCTGGAACAATGCCTTCGTTCTTTTGCTCGTTATCGCTACTCATGGTCAGAAGCCTACCTTAGCTCTCAAATACTCTAACCGGACTTTTGCCGCAGCAATCTGCTCATCAATTTGAGCCGCTATTTCTGCTAACAAGTCTCTCCGAGTCTGCTGTGCAGCAAGGACTTTTTCCCTCAGTTGATAAAGTGTTGAGCGCTTCAAAGCCTCTATGTCCTCCTCAATCATCTTCAATCGCTCCTGAACTTGGGCAATTTTACGAATGGTGCGAATCAGTTCAGCTTCGACACCTTCACTTTGCACCGAATCTGGGCTGTTTTCCCATACGTGTAGGATTGCCCTCAGTCGCTCCTCATCACCATTCTCATAGGCTTGATTCGCCTCAGCCATCAGTTGCTGCCTGCGTAAGCGTTCCGCCTTATCCGTTGTCAAATCTGGATGAATACGTTTAGCCACTTCCCGATAAAGTTTCTTCAGACTCTCCCAAGGCTTGAAGTCTCGGCAAGATTCGCTGTTAGTCGCATTCTCGCTAGCAGTACGCTTCGAGTCTTGTGCTTTCGCCCAGGCTTCCTCAGCCTGGTTTCGGGCTGTAGAGTCCCTCGGATTCAGGAATGCTAAATATTTAGCAATTTCAGCCTCTATCTCATCAAGTCTCGCATATCGAATACCAACAACTCTCAGGTATTCCCGCTCAAAAGTATGTAACTCACCCTGAAGCGTTGCCAACTCCAACTCGCGTTCAGCCAGTTCTGCTTCCAGTGCAGATAGTTCGGCTAGCTTTTTTTCTAACTCCTGTTCTTCAGGCGTTTTTCTATGTGCGATCGCATTTTCCATTTTTCCATGCTGATAGCCTATTATACGAAGCTCAAAATTAGCACATAATTACTTAAAACCAGGGGGAGCATCTGCGCCATGCCGCAAAATAACAACGAAATCGCCGTTTAATTCTGCCATGTCACCTTTATCCGCAACCATCGCCCCTTGGTGTCAAATGTCAATTTCACCCTCCGTCAGGGATAAGTACTGGTATTAGTAGGGTTCAGTAGCTGGGGATAATTAGTCATTAATCACAAAACGCTTGATGCTTTGCACATCTAGGGGAAGCCGCCCAAGAAACAGTGGCAAACTGCTTCGCGTCTACGGGCGTCTAAATTTGTGTAGATAAGACTTGTAGTCGTCAGGTGATTTTGCTAGCTTAATTTTGTACTCACTAAAAGGCAGGACTTTCCATGCTCAACGTAAACCTAGATGACGAGACAGAAAAGTATTTAGTAGAAATCCTCGCACAGGATAAAACCACAAGTAGCGAATTGATTAAACGACTGCTGCGCGAACATTGGCAAAGCTTACAGCCTCGCAAAACTATTTTAGAGCGCTTGGGTGGTCCTCCTAAGCACTTACTACCAAACAGTCCTGGTAACTTATCCGATCGGGATGCACGCTCTAAGTACTTGGCGGAGTATTTCCAGAAACGGTATGAACAAAGCCAGCAAAAGCAAGAAGCATGAGTTATTACCCTGTTATTCTTGTAGATGCATCTCTACTGGTGGCTTTTTACGATGTACAAGACAGCCATCATGCTCAAGTATGTGATTTCTTTGCCAGTTGTCAGAGTGAGCTAGTGACTACAGTAGCTTGTGTTACAGAGGTGATGTGGTTGCTATCCTCTAACTGGCGGTTGCAAAACGAGTTTTTATCAGCTTTAGCAGACGAAACCTACAAATGTCAACAGCTTACTACTGAGGATTTTGCACGGATTACCGAACTCAACGCCCAATATGCCGACTTACCTGAAGATTTTGCGGATTTATCACTGATTGCGATTTCCGAACGTTTGGATATTGCTGCTATTGCAACTCTTGATAAGGATTTCGATATTTATAGTCGATCTCGTCGCCAGCCTTTTGAGCGAGTGTTTCGTCCACAATAACTGTAGAGCTTTCTAATTAAAAATATTTACCTGTTAAATAACAAGGATACCATAGAAATGGGATGCCTTGAAATTTATTATTATGAAAACACTTGTATCTTATTACCAAGAAATTAAAGAAAATCTCAAGTCTCAACTAGAAGCGGTAGAGACAACTGAGCAAGTCGTCAAGATAGTCCAGGGTGAGATTAACAAGCTAGCAGACTTCAATGGTGATTACATTAGAGGATTAACACCACCACAGGCACGGCTTGCCACAGTCATGTTAAAGATACTCAATCAATACACTAGCACTTTGATATTAGTCAAACTGCAAGATTCTACCCCAAACGCCAACACGCATTTCCAAAGCGAGGTAGGCTTGACTGAGTTAGCCTCTAACACTTTATCGCCTTTTACACAAATTTTCCAGATCGAAAAAAATCTGCAAGCCTTAAGATCGCTTAATTATTACAAGCAGGCGTTATTACAACAAGTGCGACAAAGCCGTGAGGTTATGAGCAGCCTACTTGCTGGCGGTATAGCGGGAACGTTAGCTGGGGGTTATGTGTGGGGGGTAATCGGAGCAATAACGGGAGGAGTGATTGGAAAAGTAGTTCCGCCACAGAAGTCAGATCAGAACACAAATCTCGCCTCCCTACCAGAATCTCGCAAAAACGAGGTTAAAATAGGTATAGATATTGATAGATTACTTGAGCATCTTTATCAAGCTTTTCAATCAATTGACATTACTGTTAGTGCCTATGGGGCAAGAGAAGAGAAAGCACCATTACCCGGCTGGGAAAATAATCTCGACTTGTTGGAGTACCTACAAGAATTGATGGCAGATGCGCTGGATGAAAGAACTCAACTTCCAACTGCTGTGCGCAGACGCATTGAACAGGCTACGACAATTTTGAGACGCTACGGAATACAAGCACGAGTGTATCAACCTAGCGAGGAACAGGACTTAGGAATAGAAGCCTGGTCAATGTTCTACTTTGAGCCGAGTCTCGATCCTGAAATCACAGATTACATTACCCTAAAACACGCCTTTATTAAAGATAATCAGGTACTCTTGCCAGGTTACGTAATTGAGCCTGCATCGTCTAAGATAGCTAATGGTTAATTGCTAATTGTTGATTGTTAATGGCTAATAGCAATCAACAACTAACAACTAACAACTAACAACTATCAACTATCAACTAACAACTAACAACTATCAACTATCAACTATCAACTATCAACTATCAACTAACAACTAACAACTATCAACTAACTATCAACTATCAACTATCAACTATCAACTATCAACTAACGTCAATAATGCAAGATTATCACGAAATTAAAATTATTGGATTTGATTTAGGACACGGAGAAACGGCTCTTACCTGGGTGCGGGCAGATAATCAAGAAACGACTCCTCAAAGTTTGCTGATTAATAACAGGAAAAGCCAAACCACCGCCATTGCCCATCATCCTAGCAAAGGAATTATCATTGGGGAAATGGCGTATCAAGTACCTGATGCTACCATCTTTGAAATTGCCTTTAAAACAAGGCACTTTAATGAAATAGTATACCAAAAAACAATCAGAGAATTTGTTAATGCAATCTATAAACATTTAATTGATACCAATCAAATTCAGTTAGGAGATGACAACTACTTTTTCATAGGTTGTCCATCAGGATGGTGGCTTGAAGAAATTGAGAGTTACAAACAACTCCTCTCTGAAGATTGCTTGCCAAATGCAATTGTAGTCAAAGAGTCACGCGCTGCTTTGATGCATGCTAAAGAAAGTGGCATATTCACTATAGAAGAATTACAAAAGTCTGTACTGGTAATCGACATTGGTTCTTCTACCACAGATTACACCCTCGTCAAGGGTATGTCTGATACCCCGATAGATTTCGGATACGACTTGGGTGCAGCCCTAATTGACAAAGCAATTCTCAAGAAAACCCTTGAATTTCATCGGCAGTATAGGGAGGGACGCGAGGAAATTTTACGATTAGGAGAACTTCTCAGCGATGAAGAAATTTGGCAACTAGAAGAGATTTCGCAGTTAGAAAAAATTTTTGAGCAAAACCCGTTATACAAAAATCGCTGTGAACTCCGATGCCGTAAAGCAAAAGAAGAGTATTTTACCTATCGTGATTCTTACGAAGATAATTTAGTTAATGTCGGTAGTGAAGATATTCAAAGAAAATTTAAGTTCTTGCCTCTAGTCAATGGCAAAATTATGAACGCAATTCTCAGCCAACCTCTGCCAGCACTAGGTAACAAAAGTTGGCGTGATGCTTTTCATGACCAGTTGCAGACTGTAAAACAAAAATTGGATAAACTAGGCATTCAACCTAGTGCTATCCTCCTCACAGGTAGTGCTTCCAAGATGTGGTTCGTTCTGGAAATATGTCAGGAGGTATTTCCCGATTTGCCTTGTAAAAGAGATGGAGAACCTGAACTTTCTATTGCTAGAGGACTGGCACGTTGGGGACGGGTGGACATTCGCACAGGCTGGTTTATAGAAGAAATTAGTCAATTTCTTGACCAAAAACTGACAGGTATTGTTGGGGATCGCATACCCGCATTTTTAGAGAAATTAGCAGAGGAACTGGCAAATGGTTTGGTAGATGAGGTCATCAGGCAACAAGTGCAATCCTGGCGAAATCGGAATATCATCACGCTTTCAGATCTGGAGTCGGAAATAGGGCAGAAAGCCAAAGCTTGGCTAACAGGAAGTGATGCCAATTACAAAATGACTACGTGTCTGGTGGAGTGGCTGTCCTCAGTTCAGAACGAAGTGAGGGAAAAAACCGATTCTATCTGTAACAAGTATGGTTTACCTCTGGGCACATTTGGCAACAAAACAATTGAACTGGGCGACCACACGGGAAAGGTTCCCACATCTATATCGTTGGATGATTTCACCGGACTTTCTATATTTGTTGGACACCTTGTTGCTTTAATTGTAGGCGTTATTCTCGCAGGATTATTCCATATCCTAATTTTTGCAGGAATACTTGCACCGATTATTGGGGTAGTGGCTTACTTTGTCGGTGAGTCGGTAGTGAAGGATATAGATATACCTGGCTGGATACGCAAACTGGTGCCCGATCAGAAAATTGACGAGTTAGTGTATCAGAAGAAACCACAGCTGCAGCAAAAAATCCTGGAGACTTTAACTAAAGACCCAACTATAGCTATCAAGCTGGCTAAATCTATCAGTGAGTGGCTGAAGGAAACTGTGCAAGAGCAAGCGGATAAAGCTAGGTTGTTGATTGCATGAGGTATTATAGGTCTTTTTGGTGATGACTATAGCAATCCTATTTGAGTTACAAATTTGTCAGCCATCAGAAACCCGGCTTCTCTGAGAAACCGGGTTTCTAGGCGTTCGCGAATCATTTAGGACTGCTATAGTAATGGCATTAGACATCTCCGGAAATTAATTATGCGTTACCTGAAACCCTTGTAGAGACGCGAAATTTCGCGTCTCTACACTCTTTTTCGGAGAGGTCTATTGTTTCAAGGCCACAACCACCAAACACTCCGGTAAAATCAAACACAACCACCAACCTAGCATTCACTTGCGTGAAAACAGACACGATATTCTACCGCTTATTCTAAAGCTTCCCCAGCATCTTCTTTGAACTCATCAACCAACCCCCGGAAATCGCCAACGGGAATTTCTAGAGTTGATAGAAACGATTATTATTTACAAATTTCCCCAAAAAAGTAGGGAGGAGATTGAGCAAATGTTAGGATTAGGCGAGTTAAAGAAAACCAAAGTATATCAAGAAGCCAAGCTTGAGGGCAAGTTAGAAGGCAAAGTGGAAGGTCAGCTAGAAACTGTCCCTTTTATGTTGAGCTTGGGTGCGACTGTAGAACAAATAGCCTCAGCATTAGGGTTAGATGTCGAGTTAGTTAGACTGGTAGCTGAAGGTGCTAAAGCAAGTCAGGAAAAAAGTGGTGAGTCGGATACCAGCAAATAACTCACTTTCTGGAGGGCGATCGCCATATTATATCTGCCCCTTACCCCCATTACTTCATGGTTGCGGTTTATTTTTGACAAGGGATCTACCAACGAAAATAAGCCGTTCTGGGGCATCCTTTTCGCGCTAATTATGGAATTAAATCACTCTCACAAAGAGACAGAATTGTGTTCAAAAATGCCTTTAATTCATAACAAAGGTTTACTGCATCCATTAAATTATTTTTCCTTAAAATGGTTGCTACATCACGGACTTTACTGTAACTGCGTTTACATTTACCTATTTCAAATATTTCTCGAATACGATATGAGGGTGGGTTATTGTGGTTAACTTGCTCAGGTAAACCGACCGGAACTGACTTATTATGCTTAGCTAATCTTTGAATTGTTGACCAATAAGGCAACAGCCAAGCTTCAAAATCATACTGGGCTGCGTGGGGATAAAACTTAGGATTGTTCTCTACCCAAGCTATCATTTTAGCTTTGGCATCCGCTGCATCTGCAAAATCATTTGTTCCCGTATAGACATCTGTTAGTGCGATTACAGCATCATAAGCATCTCTCCCAGTTAGCAAATTTTCAACAATCCGCTTGAGTTTTTCTGCTTTGGGAATGCGACCATCATAAGGTATAAACTTAAGTTTAGGCATCTGTTGTTGTAAGCGCTGCTTGAGAAAATCTTCTAAAATTGGCTTAAAAGCCTTTTCTGTTGCGCCTTCAACCAGAACAGCTATCTTCATGGACGACCACCGATTAAGTTCATTGACCAAACTTGGTCTAAGCTATAGTCTTCTAGCCATTTTTCTAAATCTAAGGAATCTGCCCAAGTCACAGTAGCTAGTCCATCTTCAGCATCACAAACTAGCACTTCTTTTGGTGTTAAAAATCGGATCAATCTATCTGAATGAGTCGCCACAATTAGCTGGGTTCTTTGGGAAGCTTCTCGCATTAAATCAGCCAGTAATTGCAATAATTCCGGGTGCAAACTGACTTCTGGTTCATCTATTAAAGTCACCGTAGTTAAATCTGGACTTTGCAGGAGTGTTACTAACCACAAAAACCGCAAAGTCCCCTCAGATAGTTGGTGCATGTAAAGGGGACGCGAGAAATTTTTGTCCTTCCAAGTCATTGCCAAAGTTCCGGCTGCTACTGGAGGAAAACTTAACCGTTCAAAATCAGGAAAAGCAGCCTTCAGTGTATCTTCTACAATTTCAAATCGCTCTTGGTCTGTTTCTCTTAGGTAATATAGGCAGGATACCAAATCTTCTCCATTGGCACCAGGTAATGTTGCTGGACGCATTGATTGAGGTAAACGAACTGGACTTTTAGGTGCAACGTTCAATGCCCCATAGAATGTACATGAAGCCAATTGTTTGCGGAAATTCTCTGGTTCCTGGTATATTTTTGGCACTTGAGAAAGAGATGTTTCGTAGGGATTGTGTTCCCAGTTTGGGCGGATTAATTCGTATTGCTGTGGAGTGGAATACTTTACATCTAAACCACGAGAGTCGATATGCTTGAAAATTTGAGAAGCGTTGCGCTGTTGCGTCAGGGTTTCCACAGCAATTTCGTAAAACTGTCCTTTGGGAACAAGTTTGAGGTAGTAATTCAACGGTTCTCCATTACTGACACTCATTGATAATGAGAACGCTATACTATCTGCTGTATCCCGGGTCATTATCTCACTAAGACCACTTAGTTCTGAAATTTTTGACTCTAACTGCATGCGCGCTGATGCTGCTAAGAGTAAAAAAATTTCCAACAGGGAAGTTTTGCCTACACCGTTAGCACCAATCATTACAGTTAATGGTCGCATTTCGACTTGCACGTTGTATAAGCGACGATATCCTTCAATACCAATATGTTGAAACCAACTCATAATGTACGAATTGCAGACAAATGTAACTACTGCTTTTAATTATCTACCCGTTCTTACCTTCCCTACTGTAAAAGTTAGCATCGTATTAATTGATCGGCGATCGCCTGTTGTGTTGTCAATCAGGTGCGATCGCAAACAGACTAGTTGTAAGGGCGCGGTCTCCGCGCCCCTACGGTTGTATTGTGGTGTATGGGATAATGGTGCTGTAAGATACTGCATCCCTAGAATGTTCTGACCTAGACTCCGCTGAATATTGACGATCAAAATGACAACGCAGCTGTGGTTTATCCTTCAACTTGCCGAATAGTCCAGAAATCGTCGGAGAGGTTTTGATCGAGTAAATATGCATAGGGTATTGTAAAATAGCCTCCCATACCCCATCCGCTTCCCCAGGAATTTCGCACAATGAACCATTGATTAGCATCCTCGTAGCCTACCGCCAGCACAGCATGACCGCCTACTACTTTCTCTCCTTTTGCAGGCATTGGTGCATGACCTGTTTGGTGTACTTCTTGGCTTTCAAAGCTTTGATAAACAGTGAACCCAAAAACAAACGGATAACCTGATGCTAAGCAACCCTTCATCTGATCGAGATCCCGATCCACTCTTTGATAAGAAATTGCTTTGTATTCAGCAGCAACTGTATAACATTCGTCCCCCGGACGGTCTTGAAATTTCGCGATGTCATATCGCCACATTTCCTCAGGACAGGCACCTTGATTCGCTACACTTTTGATGCCATCACGGATATGCGCACCATTATCTAGACTTACTGTCCCTTCCAGAGTGCGTTCATTATAGTAAATGAAAAGCCGGGAAGGAGTAAAAATCTTCGGTAACTTCTGCTTGATCCGATCAAACTCAAGAGATCCAGCTATAGCGTTCCCTGTGCAGCTTCCAAGCTGACCTTGGTCATATACTTCTGAAGGGCAAGTTGGACGTAGGTCAACGCTAGGCGGAAGCTTTTGTAAGGCTGCGGTAGGTGCAGCATAAATGAAGTCCCGCTGATCGGGCAGATCGGGAACCCAACCATAACGTCTGATCTGAGTCATTTCTTCATCTCCTTATATTTGAATTTAGATAAAGGCTTATTTCGTTTCTTCTGGTTTTTTATAGAAGTCAGTGAAATTAACTTATGCAGTTTTTAAACGAAGCATAGAGAATAGATAGCTAATACTGGGATAATCAGCACATGACTACTTAAAGCGACAAAGCAAGTCACCCATGCCGCAAGATAACCAAATCGCTGTTGAATTCCACGATGTCACCTTTAGCCGTAACCATCGCCCTTTGGTGTCGAATCTCAATTTCACCATCCGTCAGGGAGAAGCACTCATATTACTCGGACGCAGTGGTAGCGGTAAAACCACCACAATGAAATTAATCAACCGCCTCTTCACACCCACCCAAGGCGAAGTGTTATTTGAGGGCATTCCCACAACCCAATGGGATGAAATTAAACTGCGGCGCAAGATTGGTTATGTCATTCAAGAAACTGGTTTATTTCCGCATTTCACTGTGGAACGCAATGTAGGTTTAGTCCCTTCTTTAGAAGGTTGGAAACCCAAACAAATCAAAACGCGGGTTTATGAACTTTTGCAGCTTGTTGGTTTAGAACCAGAAAAATTTGCGCTGCGATATCCTCACGAACTTTCGGGAGGACAAAGGCAACGAGTTGGTGTCGCCAGGGCATTAGCAGCCGATCCGCCAATGTTGTTAATGGATGAACCCTTTGGCGCACTCGATCCAATTACGCGCTTAGAACTGCAACGAGAATTTAGGCACTTGCAGCAGGAATTGGGCAAGACGGTTGTGTTTGTCACTCATGATATTCAAGAAGCTTTGGTTTTGGCATCGAGAATTGGGTTAATGCATGGAGGAGAATTGGTAGTGTTGGGGACAAGCGATGAATTTTTGCACTCTCAACATCCAGAAGCCCTTGCCTTTCTGCAATGTCTTAAACCCGCTTTATGAATTTTAACGACTTCTTCTTGATTAAATATGCCCCGGAAATCCTGCAACACACCCTAGAACATTTGTTCCTCGTAGCAGTTTCTATCGGTATTGCCACCCTCGTAGGCATTCCCCTAGGCATATTAATTACCCGTAAAACGAACCTCCGTCAACCAGTTCTCGCTATGGCGAATATTCTGCAAACTATTCCCAGTCTGGCGCTATTTGGCTTACTCATTCCCGTACCTGTGATTGGCGGAATTGGCACAAACCCGGCAATTTTTGCCTTAATTTTGTATTCACTGTTACCAATAATTCGCAACACTTACACTGGTATTACTGGCGTCGATCCTGCCATCCGGGAAGCTGGGCGCGGGATGGGGATGACAGATAGACAATTGTTATTACAGGTAGAGATCCCGATCGCGATGGGGGTAATTCTGGCGGGGGTACGGGTGGCGACGGTGATTGATATCGGCATTGCAACCATTGCATCGGCGATCGGTGCTGGTGGTTTAGGGGATTTGATTTTTCGCGGTATTTCAGCGGTGAATAATCAGTTGATATTGGCTGGTGCGATTCCGGCGGCGGTTATTGCTTTACTTGCTGATTTGGCAATTGGTTGGTTGGAGGGAAGGATAACTGTTAAAGGTAAATAGGGGGTTATGGTTAACGAACCGCCAAGACGCCAAGGGCGCAGAGAGAAATAAATGAAGAAATTTTTTGCTTTTTGCTTTTTGACTTTTGTTTTAGTATTGGGTATCGCCAGTTGCAACCCTAATTCAAGTAGTAGGGGCGGGGGTGATATTGTCGTTGCGTCGAAAGGTTTTACTGAGCAAGATATTTTAAGTGAACTTTTAGCTCAACAAATTGAGGCGACAACTCATTTAAAAGTTAATCGCCTCCGCTTTAATAGTGCCTTGGTCACTCATCAAGCAATTACTACTGGCAAAATCGATGCTTATATTGAGTATACAGGTGTAGCTTTTACTGTTATTCTAAAACAGAAAGTAATTCACGATCCAAAGGTAGTTTACGAAAAGTTAAGACAAGCTTATGCCCAGAAGTTCAATCTAGAAGTGATGGCACCGTTAGGCTTTGAAGATACTTTTGCCATGGTTATACGCGGTGAAGATGCGAGGCGTTACAATATTCAAACTCTCTCCCAGGCTGCTGAGTATACACCTCAGTGGCGCGGTGGTTTCGGGTACGAATTTATAGAACGAGAAGATGGTTTTCCTGGATTGGCTAAAACTTATGGGTTACGCTTTGCCCAATCTCCTCGCGTTATGGATTTGGGATTAATATACCGGGCGATCCTGCAAAAGCAAGTTGACATTATAAATGGTAATTCTACGGATGGGCAAATTTCTCGCTTGGGTTTGGTGGTGCTAAAGGATGATTTGCACTATTTTCCACCTTATGAAGCTTCCCCGATTGTGCGTCAAGAAGCTTTGAAAAAGTATCCTCAATTAAGGCAAGCGATCGCCCAACTTGTCGGAAAAATTTCCGCAGACGAAATGCGGCGATTGAACTATCTAGTTTACGTGATGTTAAAGATGTTGTGCGCGAGTTTCGCCTCAAATCTGAGGGCGAGTTACGTGATGTTAAAGATGTTGTGCGCGAGTTTCGCCTCAAATCTGGTTTAGGCAACGGATGTTGTAGCGGATTTAACGGATGATTGATCTGTAAGTCCCACAGTTAAATCATCCGTTACATCCGTTATGTCATCCGTTGCCAATGTTGTAGCAGATTTAACAGATGCTTGCTCTGTAAAACCCACAGTTAAATCATCCGTTATCCGTTATGTCATCCGTTGCCACATGTTGTAGATTTAACAGATACTTGCTCTGTAAAACCCACAGTTAAATCATCCGTTACATCCGTTATGTCATCCGTTGCCAATGTTGTAGCAGATTTAACAGATGCTTGCTCTGTAAAACCCACAGTTAAATCATCCGTTACATCCGTGTTTGTCATCCGTTGCCAATGTTGTAGCAGATTTAACAGATGCTTGCTCTGTAAAACCCACAGTTAAATCATCCGTTACATCCGTGTTTGTCATCCGTTGCCGAATTCGCTGCTATTCTCTAATTTTTTTTAATAGGTGATTTATGAAGAATGTTGTCATTAAAACTTTCAAAATACATTTAAATGCTCTAATTATAGGCACATGTGTCGCAGGTGGCAGTGTCTTTGCCCAAACACTAACTCTGCCACAAAATTTAATTGATTTTAGTTCTCCTGAAGGTGAAAAACTATTTGTTGAGAGTAAATCTAAGGAAGATTTTTTTCCTCTTAGTATTCAGTTTGTCACCCAAGTTAATCAGGCATACTGTGGAGTAGCCAGCATGGTTATGGTGTTGAATAGTTTGAAGATTCCTGCACCGGAAGCACCACAATATAAGCCCTATCATGTGTTTACTCAAGAAAACTTCTTTAACAACGAAGCAACCCGAAAAGTAATAAGTCCTGAGGAAGTTGCTCGTCGAGGTATGACGCTAGATCAGTTAGGGCAATTAGTAGCAAGTTATGGTGTTAATGTCAAGGTTTACCACGCTAGTGACATTAGCCTAGAAGATTTTAGAAAACTGGCAGCAGAAAATTTGAAACTACAAAATAATTTTGTCATGGTTAACTATTTACGTAAAGAAATTGGTGAAGAAAAAGGCGGACATATTTCTCCCTTAGCAGCGTACAATGAGCAGACGGATAGATTTTTAATCCTGGATGTCTCTCGTTACAAATATCCACCAGTTTGGGTAAAAACAGCAGATTTGTGGAGGGCGATGGCAACAGTTGATTCATCTGCGGGTAAGACACGCGGATTTGTATTTGTAAGTCGAAATTAGTAAGCCAAGTTGCTAATTGCTAATTGCTAATTGCTAATTGTTAATCTTCCATTATCTTACGTTAGTATGCATTCCCAGGCAGCAGCCCAGGAACGAGAATAAAACAAAATGGTGTGAGTATGCATATAGTTAACAAATGTCGGCGGATTACGTTTGCAGCTTTTTCCCTTGGCGTTCTATTTTGTAGCCAAGTAGCATCTGCTAGTGTTGTATTACCCTTGCGCACTAAAAAGGGGATGGTGGTTTCGGCTAATCCTCTGGCAAGTGAAGCAGGTGTGGCAATGTTACGCAAGGGTGGCAATGCAGTTGATGCAGCAGTCGCTACAGCCTTTGCTATTTCCGTAGTGGAACCTTTTTCGGCGGGAATTGGCGGCGGTGGTTTTTTGCTGTTGCATTCCTCAAAAACGGGCGAAATGAAAGCCCTAGATTTCCGCGAACGCGCACCGCTAAAAGCCACTAAAAATATGTATCTGGATGCACAAGGTAAGGTGCGTCCAAATGCAAGCATTAACGGTTATTTAGCAGTGGCGACACCAGGAACAGTGGCTGGACTGTATGAAGTCCATCGTCGTTATGGTAAGCTGCCTTGGTTTGAAGTGGTAAAACCTGCGATCGCTCTCGCTCAAAATGGTTTCATCCTCAATCCTCAACCAACTTGGCGTTCAATACAAGCGTACACAGAACGCAAGAAGGTTATTCTCAATAATCCAGCGGCGCAGGCAATTTTTATGCGCAACGGAGAATTATATCAGCCAGGGGAAAAGCTGGTGCAGCGAGACTTGGCACGGACTTTAGCAGTAATTGCCAACGATCCCCAAAGTTTCTACACCGGAAATATTGCCCGTGCGATCGCCACAGACATGGCAAAAAATGGTGGTTTAATTACTCTTGAAGACCTGAAAGCATATAAATTTATCTGGCGTACTCCCATTTGTGGCAATTTCCGCAAAGCTACTGTCTGTTCAATGCCACCTCCTTCATCAGGAGGGGTTCATCTATTGCAGATTTTAAATATTATTGGTGACACCGATTTGAAATCCTTGGGATGGCATCATCCCGATGCTTTACACCTGATGGTAGAAGCAATGAAAATTGCCTACGCAGATCGATCGGAATATTTGGGCGATCCTGATTTCGTTAAAGTCCCTTTAGCACAACTTATTAGCCCCGCCTACGCTAAAAAACGACGTCAAGAAATTACTCTGGATCGGGCTAAACCCTCAAGCGAGGTCAAGCCCGTAGATAGAGAAACCCTACTGCGGTTTAGCCATCGCTATGAATCTCCCGAAACCACTCATCTAAATGTTGTGGATGAACAACGTAATGCTGTTAGCCTAACTTTCACTGTCAACTACGGCTTTGGTTCCGGGGTAGTGGCGGCGGGAACTGGTGTTCTGCTAAATGATGAGATGGATGACTTTGCGGCGGCGCCTGGAGTACCGAATGCGTTTGGGCTTGTAGGTAATCAGGCGAATGCGATTTCTCCGCGCAAAACTCCTTTATCCAGCATGACTCCGACAATTGTCACCGAAAACAATCGTCTGCGCATGGCAGTAGGTGCGCCTGGTGGTGCTACCATTATCACCCAAGTGCTGCAAGTTGTCCTGAATGTGCTGGAATACAACTTGGATGTTGGTGCAGCAGTTTCTGCTCCCCGCATACATCATCAGTGGCTACCAGATGAGTTAAAAGTAGAACCACTAACTTTGGATGCGATCACTCAAGCCGAATTGCAGCGCCGGGGACACAAAATTAAGCAGACTCAGCCTTGGGGTAATATTAACGCAATTGTCGTCACACCAGATGGAACCCTAGAAGGAGCAGCCGATCCGCGCGGTGAGGGAGCTCCTAAAAGTGAGTAGTTGTTAGTGGTTAGTGGTTAGTTGTTAGTTGTTAGTTGTTAGTTGTTAGTGGTTAGTGGTTAGTGGTTAGTGGTTAGTGGTTAGTGGTTAGTTGTTAGTTGTTAGTTGTTAGTAGTAATTTTTGACAACCAACAACCAACAACCCTTCGGGTGACGCTCCTTCGTCGAAGATCGCAACGCTTACACCAGTCGCCTACGGAGGAGCCAGTGCTGAAGACGGGTTTCCCGTCGCAGGCACCTGGCGTCGGAAAGCCGTCATTCGCGCTGGTTCACCAACAACCAACAACTAACAACCAACAACTAACAACTAACAACTAACAACTGATGAAGAAAACTCGTTTGCCCGTGCGCTTGGTACCAAAGTCCAACCTGCTTTTAACAGCTTTTGGTAAGTTGCCCAACCTTTAGAACCGCCCGGTATTTGGTAATCTGGCACTGCATATTGCGGACAGGCTGTGTAAGGACGCCAAGGTTGATTAGGTGCAGTCTGCAAATGCAAAATTTTCTCTCCACTCTCGTCAGACTTAGATAACCAGCACATTTGTCGATACATGGCAAACTCCTTTATGTTTTGCTTCTTATGCATAATAGCAAACTTTTGTCAAGGGTTACCTCATCTGTTTCGGGTACTTTTTTTGCCCAACATCGATCTCCTGTAAAATTCAATACCTATGCCCCAAACAGAAGGAACCACAAATAAAAAAGATATAAAAGATATATCTGATGTTATCTGTGGTTCCGGAATATATATGTATGTCTAACTACCTTTTTTGCTGCTTCTATGTCATGTGCATGAGGCATATAACTTATCATTGACGATACTGCGAATTTCTGCTACTAACTGAGTGTAGGCAGAGTTTGACAAAACTGGTTCTGATGGGTGCAAGTCAATCGCTTCTGCTAAATTAATCCATGACTTACAGCCACCGTATTCGGTGCGATAGGGAATTTCCTGGACTTGGGGTAGTTTGTAAGTGCGCAGCAGCAGTATGTACAGAGGCTGACGCGGTTTCCATTTTAGGCGATCGCTAATAAAATACTCGTTCCATATTTGGAACGGGAGCAAGGCGTTAACAATTGACTCCTGCGTGACTGGGAAAATATCGGTAATAGATGCCCAACTCCCTATACTAACTGTTTCTGGACGCCAGCCCGGTGTCACAGGATAGACTTGATTGGCATACTCAGGCTGAAGCAGGAAAGGCTGTTGATGTTCGTAAGTCGGATAAAGCAAAATCTGTTCATGGGCAACTTGGAAACCTCCACTCTGTTCGTGGATACCGCCCTTACGCAAAAGCATAATTGTTTTACCCACTTCCAAGGCGTTAACGGCAATTGTCCATTCTTTAAGTGCATGAACGGTTTTAGTTGATTCTTCCATAGACATCTACTTTCACTCTGATTTCATTTAACGCCAAGACCCATATACTACGACACTATCTAGAGAAATGAATTATTTCAGATCGGAAAATTACGCTGCTCCTCAAACCATGTAGGTGGGAATTGAGGATGCTGATGCGATTACAGGCATACGAGTAGCGTTTGAAGCTGGTATGACTACAATTGACACTATTGATAGCTGGAAACCCCATTATCTCTATGTAATGGTAGGTTAAAAAGTATGCAACTGCTTATTATGAGGAATTTACTGATATCAAAAAAGTTTTTTACTACTTCTCTATTGTTTTGTTATTATGAACTGACATCTTGCACCATTCTCAACAATACCTGAGAAACCGGGTTGATCAACGAAGAATTAAGGTAAACAGGTGCGCGTTAATGGCTTATATTCCCTGTTTCTGACACTGGTGCAAGATGTGAGTAAACATAAAAAATTAATCAACTGAACGCTTAGCAGATTTTTTTTAATAAAACCACTATGATTACTGAGTTTTTTTATATACAAAAAACTTAGTGTTTTTAATTACCCATGGCTTTAACATTAAACCATGCTTTAGGCAGAGAGCGAGAAAATTAATATAGTTAACTATTAAAATAAATACTAATATGTTATACACTTTTCCCTGACATAGTTCATTGCGGTTCATAAGTGCTGCAACACTTTGTTCAAACTTCAGCTAATTGCTTAGCTGCTTAGAAGTCTTTCAGCTTCACAGTAAGGAGATACCAATGAACGGAAACAACAGTAAAAATTTGTTCCAAACACTTGCTAGCCTCGCGGGAGTTGCTAGTGCCAGTGCTTTACTCAGTCTTCCAGCATTCGCACTGCACACGAACGGCTCTCGTAGCACGGTAATTAGCTCATCTCAACCAAGTCAGACACTACACGCCCAAGCAGGCAGCACAACAGGCGGCTCTACAACTGATCCTACAGGTGGCTCTACTGGTGGCGGTAGTGGCTCCACAGGTGGCTCTACAACTGATCCTACAGGCGGCTCTACTGGTGGCTCTACTGGTGGCTCTACTGGTGGCAGTAGTGGCTCCACAGGTGGCTCTACTGGTGGCGGTAGTGGCTCCACAGGTGGCTCTACTGGTGGCGGTAGTGGCTCCACAGGTGGCTCTACTGGTGGCGGTAGTGGCTCCACAGGTGGCTCTACTGGTGGCTCTACTGGTGGCGGTAGTGGCTCCACAGGTGGCTCTACTGGTGGCTCTACTGGTGGCTCTACTGGTGGCAGTGGTTCCACAGGCAGCTCCAGTGGAAAGCGGCACCATGGAAAGCAGCACACTGGAACGCATCAAAATAGTGGTTCCAACGGTACAACAAACGGACAAAATACTAGTAAAGGTGTCAGAGGGCTGTGGTAAATTCTCAAGGAATTTCCGCAGCAAACTTTGACAGTGTTCTTTAGACTACTAAAATTACTTCTAATACCTAGTGGTGAAAATTCACTGGTTATTAGGAGTAATTTTTATCTAGACTAAGTAAGTCGGCATAAATAAATGAAAGTTCGTAGTAAACGCTTCAGCGCTTACTAAGAGCCAATTTTATTAATCTTACTTTTATTTACATAGTTAGGTTTTTTATCGCCGACTTACTTAATCTAAAAATAGATGTTTAAATAGACTTAAATAGTTAATCTCTGGCGGAAAAAAATAAATTCGGAAGATGTTCAAGCAATCAGTCAGGTTATTTATTATAACTTATGCATTTTGGTTATCTTATAATCAGAATATATCATTAGCTTCTGATTTAATTGTAAATTCTCATCAATCATCCCACAATTCAGTGAATAAATCGGCTGACCAGAGCGAAGATTTAGTTACTCAACCTATTCACTTAAAAATCAGTCTTAGCCGCCATCAAGTAACTGTATATGAAGGCAAACTCCCAATTAAAAGCTATCCGATTGCAGTCGGTCGCCGAGGCTGGGAAACCCCAATAGGGAATTTCCAAGTAACTGAAATGTTGGAAAATCCTACTTGGATAAACCCTTTAACAGATAAGTCCATCCCAGGAGGAACCCCGGAAAATCCTCTTGGTCATTACTGGATTGGATTTTGGACAGACGGTAGAAATTCGATTGGCTTTCACAGTGCCCCTAATCCTGAGTCAGTAGGCAAAGCCGCCTCACACGGTTGTATTCGGATGTACAGCAAGGATGTTGAGGATTTATTCCATAAGGTGAGTGTTGGAACACCCGTCTCTGTGGTGCGATAGCTTAAGAAAGCATTATTAGTCAGGATTTAAGTATGGAAAAGCGACGCTTAGGTAAATCGGACGTGCAAATCACACCCATCCTGATGGGAACTTGGCAAGCTGGTAAAAAAATGTGGGTGGGAATTGAGGATGCTGACTCGATTAAAGCCATCCGCGCCGCGTTTGAAGCTGGGATCACCACAATTGATACTGCTGAGGTCTATGGTGACGGACACTCGGAGCAAATTGTTGCTGAAGCTGTATCTGATGTGCGTGATTCTGTGGAGTATGCTACAAAAGTTTTTGCCAACCATTTGAAGTACGATCAGGTCATTTCAGCTTGCGATCGCTCCCTGAAAAACCTCAAAACAGACTACATCGACCTTTACCAAATTCATTGGCCCTCAGGTTCGTTTAATAGTGAAATTGTCCCGATTGAGGAGACAATGAGGGCTTTAAACCACCTGAAAGAGCAAGGTAAAATACGTGCCATAGGAGTTTCCAATTTCTCCCGTGCCCAACTGGAAGAAGCAGCAAAGTACGGACGTATTGATAGCTTGCAACCACCTTATTCTCTCCTCTGGAGACAGGTAGAAAAGGATGCAGTACCTTATTGTATCGAAAATAATATTTCCATCCTTGCCTATTCACCTCTTGCTCAGGGATTGTTGACCGGAAAATTTGCTTCTGGTCATAAATTTGATTCACAAGATAACCGTGCTAAGAATAAGCTGTTTCAGGGAGAAAACTACGAACGCGCACAACAAGCTTTAGAAAAACTGCGTCCTATTGCCTTACGCCATAATTGTACCTTAGCCCAATTAGCGCTGGCATGGTTAATAGCTCAGCCCCAAACTCAGGCGATCGCAGGTGCGCGCCATCCCGAACAAACAACAGCAAACGCACAAGCAGCTTCTGTTCAACTATCTGCGGCTGAACTTCAAGAAATCGACGCCATTGGGCGGATCGTCACCGACCATCTAGACGACAACGCCGTCATGTGGGAGTGGGGTTAATATTGGCAGAAATTTTCACAATATTTGCACGCTTATTGAGAAATTCAACAACTTGTAAACTTCTGTAAACAAAGGACTGCTACTTCTGATTTGAGTGATAACTTAATAAGTAGGACACCAAAAAGACACAACCAAACCAAAGAGGGCAAATGATTTGATGTCCCCCGTCATCAGCCCAAGCAAATCTCAGCATAGCGATATTTAAGTGGCATAGCGCCGGAGTAAGAAGGGCTCGCCAAATCCCAAAGCGGAAAAACATAAATATGCTAGAGTTTGCTCACAGTCCTGTCCACCTTAGTTGTTGAATTTTTCTGTTTCTTAACTGTCACTCCTTGAACAGTAATAAGTTTAAAAAAACCTGGTTCCCTTGACCAGGTTTTGACGTTTTGAGGCATGACCGAATAATTCGTAATTCGTAATTCGTAATTCGTAATTAAAACTGATTGCAATTACGAATTACGTCATGTCCGTATAAAAACTTACGATATCCAGCCCTCACCCCCGTCCCCTCTCCCAAGCATGGGAGAGGGGTGCCCAGAGGGCGGGGTGAGGGTTCATATAATAAGTCATGAACCGGACATGATATTACGTCAGCGTTAGCGTTAGCGTTGCGATCTTCGGGTATGCCGGCGTCGGCACAAGCGTCATTATCAATTACGAATTATTTTGACCTTCGATTCTCGTGATTCCCTTCGGGATAGCTTCGCTTCACGCATCTTTTGGCTCTACATCATTATAAATGACGGACATGATGCTTTTTGGTTTGCGCCCTACGGTAGTTTCTCCCAAGGCATATATCTGAGCAGACCTTTTGCATTATCTATATAGTATCCTGTCAACAGGGGAAAAGTCAACCAGCAACGCTGCAATTTTTCAGGAAATTTTTAACTACGAATTACAAATTACGAACTACGAATTATTTTGGCAATTATCTAAATTTTCACGTCTGACACATTCACCCGACAACCTCTGGAACGCAGATGAGGATACAAGGCTCTATAAAGGTTTAGAGCAATGTCATTATGGGGAATTGTACCACCCGTCATGGCAAAAACTTCGCCGTTGAAATATTCGTAGCGAACGTCTTGCTGAAGTTCCCATTCGAGATATTCCTCAATGGTCATTTTTTGCGATTGTTGGGGGATGGCTACCATAATCTTTGAACACCAAGGCTTTTTCGTGGCTCTGGTTTGATTGTAGCTAAGGTGAGGGTGACGCCGCCAAAGGCGACAAGGCAGAGGGCATTGATGAAATCCTCATAACGCGCATTCAGGAGCAACAACCACGGACGTAGCATTTGTTGTTAATAGCCCAACCTCAAACTCAGGCGATCGCAGGTGCGCGTCATCCCGAACAAACAACAGCAAACGCTGTTCTTCTGCAAAATTTTTTATTGAACAATGCGCTACAATCTCCCCACTTACAGAATGTCCGCGTGCCTGTGCCCGCTGAGCAATTGCCTGATACAACTCCATCGGCAATATCACTTGAGTATCAATTGTCGGAGAAATATCCATAGAACTGGCAATGGTTCGACTGTTCACATTATGATATCAAATCCGGTTAAATGAACACACAAACAGTAGGGGCAAAAGCTTTGCTGTGCCCCTACAAATACCATGTGCAATCAACCGGATTTGATATGACTCATCTTGTGCTGCTCAATCGTGGGTCATCGCCTCCTGAGCGGGCTGTCTCACCGTTCGCCCCGACATCATTTATGGAGATGTCTAATTGAAAACTGCTGTCGCAACTTTCTCTGTTCGTGCTAAACCAAAGAGAATTCAAACGCCCCAATGTCGGACCTACCACCGCTCACACGAGGGTTCCCGCGCTGGTCGCTTTTAGGGTCAGTCGGCAGCATGGTTGGGTCACCTGCATTAATTGCTGGACTAGCTGGGAGTAGGGCTATTGTCTGTGTCGAACCACCATTGAAATCCAAGGAAGCTAGCAGCGGGTCAATCGGTTTGTCGCTTGTGCCCACTATGTCTCCTGTGGCATCAAATCCATTACTGCCTGTGCCGTCGCCAATCAGATTGTAGCGATCGCTTGTAAAGCTGCCCGCTACGTCAGGGTTGACACCGTTCTCACTTAAGAGGTTAGAGGCGATAATCGTGTTCCGCAAGCTGACAGCGCCTGGAGGGTACACCGCAAAGGGAAGCATAGACTCAGAAGCATTGTACACGCCCCCACCATTGGCGGCTTTGTTGAGAGTGAGGGTACTGAACACCAGGGTTACTGTACCCTCGTTATATATGCCGCCGCCCTCAGAACTTACCGAGTTACTGCTGATGGTACTGTTGCTCACTGTCAAGGTGCCACCGTTATCTATGCCGCCTCCTGACCCTAGACTGACTAAGTTACCGCTCAGGGTGCTGTTGGTCACCGTACTGGTGCCACCGTTAGATATCCCGCCTCCTGACCCCATTCCCGAATTACGACTCAGGGTGCTGTTGCTCACCGTCAAGATGCCACTGTTAGAGATGCCGCCGCCGCCAAGGAATCCGAAGTTGCCGCTAATGATGCTGTTGCTGACAAAAACGGTATCACCACTGTTATTGATGCCGCCTCCCGATCCTCTCTGGGCTGAGTTACCGCTGATGCTGCTGTTGCTCATCGCCAGATTTGCGCCGTCAGAGTTATTGATACCGCCGCCGTTTCCTCTTGCCGAGTTACCGCTGATGGTGCTATTGCTCATCTCAACTGTGCCACTGTTATAGATGCCGCCGCCTCTGCCGCTGACTCCGCTACCGCTGATGGTGCTGTTGCTTAAGCGCACTGTGGCACTGTTACTGTTATAAATGCCACCGCCAGCGTTTGCTGAGTTACCGCTGATGGTGCTGTTGTTGCTGACAACAACGATGCCATTGTTACTGTTATAGATGCCGCCGCCTTCACCTTCGTAGCTGCCTGCGATCGCCGTGTTGCGGCTGACGGTGCTGTTGCTGACAATCAGGGAAGCACCATTGTTATTAAAGATACCGCCACCTAATTTAGCAGAGTTATTGCGAACAATGCTGTTGTCTAAGGTGAGGATACCAGAGTTCTGAATTCCACCACCTTCGTCATTCGTCACATTGCCATTGGCAACAATTAATCCAGAGAGATTCACCGTTGCTCCTGTCTCAATCTCAAACACACGCGTTGCATTGTTGCCACTTACCGTCAGCAAGTCCCCACCTGTCAATGAGTCCCGAGGAGCGATGATGCTCAAGTTGTGGGTGATGTCTAGTTCTCCCTTGCTTAAGCTAATGCTCTGAACACTTGCAAACAGCGAGCGGTCAAATACAATCAAGTCCTCTCCCGCATCGGCATTTGCCTGACTGATGGCTTCACGTAAGGTAGTCACACCATCGTTGTTATCCACTACATCGGCAATACTGTTCACCGTAATTATGGCACTGGGATTTACCTGTAAGGCTTCAACACCAAGCAGGTCTTGCACATTATCCGAGAATACAGGTTTTAGGGATGTAGATAACAGAGATTGAAAATTTGTTGTCTGGCTGGTTGGTAATAAATCCATATAACGAAATAACGAAGGTAGATGTGGTTTATGTAAGCTTTTGCAAAGGATGTTAATTCTCCATCTGCAAAAGCTTGCATCATTTTCTAGGATAAGCCTTGAATGTAAAATTTAGCTCATCAAAAGGTTATTAGAATGTTATTGTCAAGTTGAAATCTAGCAATCATAAGTGTCCGCTGTTGTTGAACCCAGTGCGTAAGTAGTATATTTTATAATTCAGTACAGGCGGGCATTGTTGTTACTGGCTCAGGCGTCGAGTCAGTCCATTAAATTATGAAAAATGTACTGGTTTGCTATTGCCAAATCGACTACGAGTATGAGTAAATAGAAGATATAGATCTTACAATTAAATAGGTCGGCAAAATAAATCATTATTGGTTCGGAATTGGGCTTCAGGGCGCTGAAGCGCAACTACAAGCCTTTAAAGTAATTTTAAAAAACTTTAGATAGTTGGTATTATTCTTGCCGACCTAATTAAGTAAAAAGTAAATATACTCACTTCGATCGTCTAACAATTACCTTACCTTCGCCATTACTTTGGGCAATTATTTTTTGCTTAAAGGTGGTAAGACCTTCCCGTGCGGCTCGTTGAGAGTACGCTTGACGGCGTAAGGATATTGAAGAGATTAATTGAGATTTCTAGAAGAATACTATAGCTGTTTAGAGCAAACAGAGGGGGAGCGCTGCAAGTTGCTACCACATGGGTTGCCTAAGCTTTGCCTATCTTTCCGCAGAGGTATCAAACTCAGCAGGAAGCTGAAGGCTTTGGCTAGGTCGTAACTATCATGCACTTGTAGATGGCGTCTTGTCTGTTGAATGCTCTCAACAGTAGTAGGGCGGGGAAACCCCGCCCCTACATTGTGGTGAATTCAATTCAAAACTGTTGTAACTTGCGGTGAACAACTGCAAGCAGCATCTTTGGATAGAATTTTATATTTCTTTTTACTTCGATAGATTGAGAAATGTATCATTCCGTTGACTGATACGCAGCCCCTGACTACCACACTAGTATCGGTGTATTACCACCGACACTGGTGATATCACTACTTGCTTGTATAACTCAATAACTGAATTCTACTATAGTGACTACCTTATCTTCCTCTACTTTAGAAATCCGAGAACCCTTAAGCGCACCAGCACCGACACTCGAAACCAACGTAACGAAAATTTCAAAGCAAGCTATTCGGACTAGCCTTCAGGCGTCCACCATCAGTGCGGTCTTCGTCACCATCTTTACTAACATTACTGGCGGCGTATTGCTGATAAATTTCTTACTCCATTTGGGTGCTACCCCAGTGGAAATTGGTATGGTGTCGTCAATTCCCATGCTGATGAATTTCCTGCAACCACTGGGAGCTTATATCGCCGATCGCACGCAGAGCCGCAATTGGTATCTGCTGGCAATTTACGCTCCTGCTAGACTGCTGTGGCTGATTTTAGTGGCGGGCATTGGGTGGTTCAGTTGGTCTAATACTGACCCACATCAAATGATAACTTGGACACTGGCAATAATCCTGGGTAGTAATATCCTGGGGGCGTTGGGCGTATCCGCTTGGTTCAGCTGGATGGCGGTTTTAGTTCCCCATCGTTTGCGGGGGCGGTATTTTGGCTTTCGCAGTAGTGCTGCTAGCTTGACTAATCTCGTGAGTGTGCCATTACTCGGATTTGCCATCTCGGCTTGGCCTGGGGGCACAATCCAAGGTTATGGTGTGCTGTTGTTGCTAGGAGTAGTCATTGGGCTAGTAAATTTGGGATGTCAATTTTGGATGGCAGATGTAAATCCGCAAAAAACCTACTCTGCCGAAGCTTTACCAAAACAAGAGGAAGATCGTAGCCAAAGAGAAAAACTCGGCATCATTAAAGACACCAATTTCTTAAAGCTTCTGCTTTATTGTGGCATGTGGACGTTTGCCGTGAACCTCAGCGCACCATTTTTTAATTTTTACATGCTGAACGATTTGGCTTTAGACTTCAACACAGTCACACTTTACACCAGTTTGGTAGCTGGGGCGAACTTACTCATGCTGGTGTTTTGGGGCAAGTTAGCTGACAAGTTCGGGAATCGTCCACTGCTGTTGTTTGCCGGCATTGCGATCGCCGTCATACCCTTATTCTGGCTCTTCGCTGGGACTGACTCAGTTTCTGTGTGGGTATGGCTTGCGATCGTACACCTCGTTTGGGGTGGTTTCCAAGCAGCGATTGACTTGTGCTACAGCAATATTCAAATGTCCCTAGCACCAGTAAATCGTCCTTCTCAATATTTTGCTGTAGCTGCGGCTGTGACTGGTGTCAGTGGTGGTTTGGGTGCAACAGCTGGCGGCTTCTTAGCAGGGCTAGATATTATCGGTGGCTTACCCCGATTATTTGCCCTTTCAGCTGTTTTACGATTAATCGCTCTGTTACCCCTGGTATTTGTCGCCGAACCGCACAGTCAGCCTGTTGTTCAAGTGTTGCGAAATATTCTACACTTCAAGCATAGAACTGCGCTAGTTTCTACCGTGGAAATTGCATCTTTTGCAGATTGACTGCATCACTGAACAGATTCGTAGGGTGGGCAGTGCCCACCACTAACCATAATGTAGGGCATAGCCTACCTACTCCCTTCCCGCTACAAGATTACCTATATTATTCTTGGCGTTCTTGGCGTTTTGGCGGTTCGTTAAATAGGTATTCTTTGGGCGGGACAGAAGTAGTATTATGAAATCTGACTTCAAGGAGGCAAAACATTTCTGAATAACTTACCTCCCCCTAGTTTAGAAATATTAGAACCCCTGAAAGCATCAGCATCGGTACTCAAGAGCGATCCACCATCGAAAATTTCAAAGCTTGCTATTCGGACTAGCCTGGAAGCATCGACTTTCGATGGAATCTTTGCGGCCATCTTCTACAATATTACCGGCGGCGTACTGCTGATTAACTTCTTACTCAAGTTGGGTGCTACCCCAGTAGAAATTGGCATGCTGTCGTCAATTCCCATGCTGGTGAATTTCCTGCAACCACTCGGAGCCTATATTGCCGATCGCACACAGAGCCGCCGTTGGTATATACTGGCAATTTTCGGTCCTTCTCGGCTGCTGTGGCTGATTTTAGTGGCGGGCATTGGGTGGTTCAGTTGGTTTAATACTGACCCGCACCAACTAATCGCTTGGACACTGGGAATAATCTTGGTCAGCAATATCCTGGCAGCCTTGGGCTTATCGGCTTGGTTGAGCTGGATGGCAGCTTTGATTCCCCGTCGTTTGCGGGGGCGGTATTTTGGTCTTCGCAACAGTGCCGCTAGCTTGACTAATCTCCTTAGTGTACCACTATTCGGATTTGCCGTCTCGGCTTGGCCTGGTGGCACAATCCAAGGTTACGGTGTGCTGTTGTTGCTTGGAGTCGTCATCGGGCTAGTAAGTTTGGCATGTCAGTCTTGGATGACTGATGTAAATCCGCAAATAACCCACTCTGTCAGATATGAGCTAGAACAAGAGGAAAATGCTGATAGCCAAACCGAAAAACCTAGCATTTTTAAAGACATCAATTTCTTGAAGCTTCTGTTCTATTTAGGCATGTGGACGTTTGCACTGAACATAAGTGCACCATTTTTTAATCTTTACATGCTGAACGATTTGGCTTTAGACCTCAGCACCGTCACACTTTATACGAGTTTGTTATCTGGGGCGAATTTAGTCATGCTGGTGTTTTGGGGGAAGTTAGCCGACAGGGTAGGAAATCGTCCGGTGCTGTTGTTAGTGGGCATTGTGATGGCAGTAATACCCTTATGCTGGCTGTTGATTGGGACTGACTCAGTTTCTTTGTGGGTGTGGCTACCCCTCATACACCTCCTGTCGGGCGGTTTCGGGGCAGCAAATGACTTGTGCTACAATAATATTCAAATGTCCTTGGCACCAGTGGAACGTCCTTCTCAATATTTTGCGATCGCCGCTGCTGTTACTGGTGTCAGTGGTGGTTTGGGTGCAACAACTGGCGGCTTTTTAGCTGGGCTAGATATTATGGGTGGCGTGCCCGGATTATTTGCCCTTTCAGCTGTTTTGCGATTAATTGCTCTGTTGCCTTTGGTATTTGTTCAAGAACTGCGCAGTCAGGCTGTTGTTCAAGTGTTGCGAAATATTCTACGCTTTCATCCTCGACCTGCGCCCTTTTCTGCTGTGGAAATTGGAGATCCTGCAGATTGACCAAAAAGGAACCACTCAGGTGCGGGCGGGGGAACCCCGCCCCAACGTCGTCAATTTTTAATTCCTGTGGTGGCAATACCGCGAATAAACTGACGCTGACCGATGAGAAATAGTAACATGACTGGTACTGTGGCGATCGTCACTGCTGCCATCATTAAAGGCCAATTATTTGTAAACTGTTCCTGAAACTCTGCCAAGGCTAGCTGCACCGTTCTTAATTCCGGTCGCGTTGTAAATACCAAAGGCTTAAACAAATCGTTCCATTCACCGATAAAGGTGAACAAAAACAGCGTCACTAAAGCCGGACGGGCTAGAGGTAACATGACTCGCCACAAAATTTGCAGTCTGTTTGCGCCATCTATTGCTGCTGCTTCCTCTAATTCCACCGGAATGGTTTGGAAATACTGCCGCAACAAGAAAATTCCGAAACCGTTAACAGCGGTGGGTAAAATCAGCGCCCAGTAGGTGTTAATTGCGTGTCCCCACTTTAACACCAAAAAGATGGGAATCACCAATAGCTGAAAGGGAATCACCAACGTCGCGATCACAATCAGCAGCAGTACTTGTCGTCCCCGAAATTCTAGCCGTGCTAGAGCGTAACCTGCCAATGCGGAAGTTAGAATCTGAAATGCTGTGACAGCAAGTGCAACCAAGGTAGAATTAGCAAAAGCCAGTAAAAACTTACCTCGTTGCCAAGCATCGCGGTAGTTGGCTAAAGACCAGCCATTTTTGGACACAACTTCAGGAGTAGCCCCAGGAGGTGCAAAGGATGTGAGAAAGACTACAAACAGGGGTAGCAGGACGATAACCGCCAACAGCAGTAGCACTCCTGTACTCAAAAAATTGAGGTATTTGAGATTCAAGCTTGGTTTTGACATCAATTTCCTCTGTTTACATCGCCCCAGCAACAGTTAATCTACTAACATAGTGACTTGTTAAGTTAAATTAAACCATAGTTACCGTTGCCCAAAATTCATCTGGTCAACTTAATTTTGTATCAAATGATTCACATTACAGGAGTGAACATACAATGCAGCAGCTGCCAACGAAATCTGAAATCGATTATCAAAGTGAAAAATACAAAGACGCCTATAGCCGCATTAATGCAATTGTGATTGAAGGGGAACAAGAAGCCTATGAAAATTACATCAAACTGGCTGAAATGCTGCCGGAACATCAGGATGACCTGATTCGTCTATCCAAAATGGAAAGTCGTCACAAAAAAGGATTTGAAGCTTGTGGGCGCAATCTTCAAGTTACACCGGACCTGCAATTTGCCAAGGAATTTTTTGCTCAGTTGCACGACAATTTTCAGATAGCGGCGAGTGAGGCGAAAGTTGTCACTTGCTTGCTGATTCAGTCTTTGATTATTGAATGTTTTGCCATAGCGGCATACAACATTTATATCCCAGTCGCTGATGATTTTGCCCGCAAAATTACTGAGGGTGTAGTAAAAGATGAATACAGCCATCTTAACTTTGGCGAAGTTTGGTTGCAAGAACACTTTGCAGAATCCAAAGCCGAATTAGAACAAGCAAACCGCCAAAACCTCCCTGTGGTTTGGAAAATGCTCAACAAAGTTGATGAAGATGCTCGCACTTTGTTAATGGAAAAAGAAGCTTTAGTGGAAGACTTCATGATCCAGTACGGAGAAGCTCTTAGCAACATTGGTTTCACCACCCGTGATATCATGCGCATGTCAGCCTACGGACTTACAGCAGCATAGGAAAATAGCTAATGGCTAATGGCTAATGGCTAATGGCTGACAACAATTAGCAATTAGCCCTTCGGGTTCTCCAGTTCCCTACGGCGGGAAACCCGCCTTCAGGACTGGACTCACAATTAGCAATTAGCAATTCCCGCACATTTATCGCTACCCCTTAAATTGAAGAAGGGCTCGCCTCATAATAAAATAGTTCATGTTTGGTCTAATTGGACATCTTACAAGTTTAGAACACGCTCAATCGGTCGCCAGAGAATTGGGCTACCCAGAATATGCCGATCAAGGGCTAGATTTTTGGTGCAGTGCACCGCCCCAAATTGTCGATAACATTACTGTTACCAGTGTTACCGGGCAGAAAATTGAAGGGCGATATGTAGAATCTTGCTTTTTGCCAGAAATGCTGGCAACTCGTCGCATCAAGGCAGCCACGCGCAAAATTCTCAACGCTATGGCTCATGCTCAAAAGCATGGTATAAATATCACGGCTTTAGGTGGATTTTCCTCGATTATTTTTGAAAACTTTAACTTGGAGCAGTTTAGGCAAGTTCGCAACATTAAACTAGAGTTTGAACAATTCACCACAGGCAATACTCACACTGCCTACATTATATGTCGGCAGGTAGAACAAGCGTCGAAGCAAATAGGAATTGAACTATCAAAAGCGACTGTTGCTGTGTGTGGGGCGACTGGAGATATTGGCAGTGCTGTCTGTCGTTGGTTAGATGCTAGAACAGATGTCAAAGAACTTCTGCTGATAGCACGCAACCAAGAACGCCTCCAAGATTTGCAAAGCCAACTAGGGCGCGGAAAAATCATGGCTTTGTCAGAAGCTCTGCCGGAAGCTGATATTGTAGTTTGGGTGGCAAGTATGGCTAAAGGTGTGGAAATTGATCCCACTGTTTTAAAGCAACCTTGTCTACTCATTGATGGTGGCTATCCCAAAAACCTGGCAACCAAAATTCAGCGCCCTGGTTTGTATGTGCTTAATGGTGGCATTGTGGAACATTCTCTAGACATTGAGTGGAAAATTATGCAAATCGTTAACATGGACGTTCCCGCACGTCAGTTGTTTGCTTGTTTTGCTGAATCAATGCTGCTGGAATTTGAGAAGTTATACACTAACTTTTCTTGGGGACGCAATCAGATTACTGTAGAAAAAATGGAGCAGATTGGTCTTGTGTCGGTCAAACACGGATTTAGACCACTTTTGGTATAGTTGTTAGTTGTTGGTTGTTAGTTGTTAGTTGTTAGTTGTTAAGAAGTACCACTAACTACTAACTACTAACCACTAACATCCCCCACTCCCTATTCCCCATTCCCTACTCCCCATTCCCTACTCCCCATCTATGGTTACTACTGAGCGTAAACCGCTACTGTTGGATTTTGAAAAGCCGCTAGCAGAACTCGCAAACCGAATCGATCAGATTCGGCAACTAGCAGAAGAAAATGGCGTCGATGTTTCTAGTGAAATTCGTAAACTAGAAGCACGCGCTATGCAATTGCGTGAGGAAATTTTCAGTAGTCTATCACCGTCTCAGCGACTGCAAGTTGCTCGTCATCCTCGCCGACCTAGTACTCTTGATTACATTCAGTCAATTAGTGATGAATGGATGGAGTTGCATGGCGATCGCTGTGGATATGACGATCGAGCTTTAATTGGTGGTGTAGGTCGTTTGAGTGGACAACCTGTGGTCATGCTAGGTCATCAAAAAGGTCGCGATACCAAAGACAATATTGCCCGAAACTTTGGTATGGCTACCCCTAGCGGCTATCGTAAGGCATTGCGGTTGATGGATCACGCCAACAAATTTGGCATGCCGATTTTAACTTTTATCGATACCCCTGGAGCTTTGGCTACGGTGGAAGCAGATAAAGGTGCAGGAGAAGCGATCGCCTATAATTTGCGGGAGATGTTCTGCCTAGATGTACCAATTATCTGCACTGTCATCGGTGAGGGTGGTTCTGGCGGCGCACTGGGTATTGGCGTTGGCGATCGCCTGTTGATGTTTGAACATGCAGTTTATACCGTTGCTACCCCCGAAGCCTGTGCCGCCATATTGTGGAAAGATACTAGCAAGGCTCCTCAAGCTGCCGTTGCCCTCAAAATCATTTCACACGATCTGAAAAACTTGGGCATTATTGACCAGATCTTACCTGAACCTGTTGGTGGTGCTCATAGCGATCCCCTGAAAGCGGCTACCACTCTCAAGCAAACCCTGTTAGACAACTTGGAGGAACTTAAAACCTTAACTGCTCAAGAACGACGCCAACTGCGTTATGAAAAATTCCGCAAAATTGGTGTTTTCACTGAAGTTGCTCACTAACAAAACTTGAGATGATTAATTAGCAAAGCCGCAGTGCTATAATACCTATAGCTGTTAAATATTTTTACAATTTTTAACAGTTATAGGTGTTTGCGTATTTAGTCATTTGTACTTTTTCAATGACCAATTATCGATCGCCTATAACCATTGATTAATGATTCATTCATCAAATATCAGGGTGATACAGGGTCTTCACCTGTAAAGAATGTTACCGTATTTGGGGAGATAAAAAATAAACAAGATAACCATATTAAAAATCTATTATAGCAGTTGTTGAACAAAAAATCATTTGATTCTTAGGTTTTTTTAATTTATCCCAGCCAAGAAACTTCAATAATTAGGTGGCGATCCGATCAAAGCAGAGCTAAAAAATTGGGAGAAAGCATTTTGGTTGAGCAGAAACGACGGGCCTTAATTACCGGGGCAAGCAGTGGAATTGGCAAAGCAACAGCTTTAGCGTTTGCAAAAGCCGGAATAGATGTGGCCTTAGTGAGCCGTTCTGTTGATAAGTTAACGGCAGTTTGTGAAGCCGCAAAGCAAACTGGGGTAAAAGCAAAAGCTTATTCTGTGGATCTAGCTTGTGTCTCGCAAGTCAAAGAAAAGATGCAGGCGATCGCCCTTGATGGGGACATAGATATTCTGGTAAATAATGCTGGCATGGGATACACCGCAACGTTGAGCGAAACTCCCTTGTCTGACTGGCAACGTGTGATAGATTTAAATCTCACCAGCGTGTTTCAATGTATTATGGGGATTTTGCCAAGAATGCGCGATCGCGGCACAGGTATAATTATCAACGTCGCCTCTATTGCCGGCAAGCAAGTATTTCCTAGTTGGGGAGCTTACAGCATTAGCAAAGCTGGTCTGATTGCCCTCTCTCAAACCCTTGCACAAGAAGAACGCACCCACGGCATACGTATTACTACTATCTGTCCTGGCGCCGTCAATACGGGACTCTGGGATACAGAAACCGTCAAAGTCAATTTTGACCGTTCAAGTATGTTAACCCCAGAAATTGTTGCTCAGTCAATTCTCTACACTGCACTGTTACCACAACAGGCAGTTATTGATGAATTAACTCTGATGCCTAGCGCTGGCGCCCTATGAAATTAAAAATTAAAAATTAAAAATTAAAAATGCGAGTTGATTCATTTTTAATTTTACATTTTTAATTCTCTCTACTGACTCTTTCAACCACTGCAACTTAAATCAAGACTGAGATCATGACTATTGCTCGTGACAACGGTTCCAATTGCTCTCAATCGCCGCTAATTCCCGACTTGGCAGAAGCCATCAATACAAGACCAGATCGCAACACTCATAACGGGCGCCAAGCTGATTTTCACCCGCCAGGAGAAGAACACATAGAGCAGATGATGGATGCTGTGCGGACACTATTGGTGGGTGTTGGGGAAGATCCACTCCGCGAAGGACTTCTGAAAACACCCAAGCGCGTGGCGGAAGCAATGCAGTTTCTTACCAGTGGCTACAATCAATCTTTAGAAGAAATCCTTAACGACGCCATCTTTAATGAAGGTCATAACGAGATGGTGTTAGTCCGGGATATAGATATGTTTAGCCTGTGCGAACACCATATGTTACCGTTTATGGGCAAAGCTCACGTTGCATATATCCCTAACCAAAAAGTTGTGGGACTGAGTAAGCTGGCGCGAATTGTCGAGATGTATTCCCGCCGCCTACAAGTGCAGGAGAGGCTTACCCGCCAAATTGCCGAAGCAGTTCAGACAATTCTAGAACCCCAAGGAGTTGCAGTTGTCATCGAAGCTACCCATATGTGCATGGCGATGCGAGGTGTGCAAAAACCCGGTTCTTGGACTGTCACCAGTGCAATGGTGGGTGTGTTTCAAGATGATCAGAAAACCCGCGAAGAATTTTTCAGCTTAATTCGCCACAAAGCAGCCTTTTTTTAGGGGTTATGTAGAGACGTTGCATGCAACGTCTCTAGATTTTTCCTCTCACGTTCTTTCCATTTCATATGCCCCTACCTGAATCAATGTTAAGCCAATATACAATATGAATATGACAGTTTATCTGGTATGATATGCCTGCCAAGGACTTATATCATGACGCAGTTGTGCAAGCGTTGATCGCAGATGGCTGGGAAATCACCCATGACCCATTACTTTTGTCCTATGGAGGTAGAAACCTTTTCGTTGACCTAGGTGCAGAACGTATAACAGTAGCTGCTGAGCGGGGAGAACAGAAAATTGCCGTTGAAATTAAAAGCTTTTTAAGTCCCTCCCCCGTACACGATTTGGAGGAAGCGGTTGGGCAGTATGGCAATACTGCTCGGATAAGCAAAAATTAGAAACCCGGTTTCTTAAACAATATTTTCGCTCCTATTGCCCTCACTCTAGAAGAGTGGGGCTATCCGAACAAAGGCTGCCTTCGCAGCCTGCAAGGATTGCAGACTCGCGTTGGTGGGCTTCGTTTGTGTAGCCGAGCCAGCCCGAATGACGGCTTTCCCTCCGTAGGCGACTGGCGTCCAGGCTTATAGCCTGTGGGGCTTTTCAGAAATTGGCGAAGGTATTGGTTTAAGAAACCGGGTAACTGATGCTTGAGGTGTTCGCAACTCAAATAAGATTCCTATAGACTTTTTCATAATTCATAATTCACGCAGTTGTTCAAACAACTTGGCAACCATTACCAAATCCTTATCTCCTGGAGAACGTTCTACACCACTGGATAAATCAATACCACTAGGTTTAACCTGACTCAGGGCTTCCACGATATTATCTGGAGTTAGTCCTCCCGCCAAAAACCAAGGACAACTAGGGTTAAATTGCTGTAATAAAGTCCAATCTAAAGTTTTGCCTGTACCACCCAGTTGCTGCGGATGATAGGCATCTAGCAGTAACGTATCCACGCAGGTTGTATAAGTAGCTGCTTGATCAAGATCCTCAAAACTGCGTATTCTTAAAGCTTTAATAATTTCTACATTGGGCAGAGATTGGCGCAACGAGTGGCAATACTCTAGGGATTCATCTCCGTGCAGCTGAACGCCAGTCAATCCAGAATCAGCCACTGTTTGAGCAATTTCCTCAATAGTAGTGTTGGCAAAAACTCCAATTTTGTCAATTTTTTCGGGTAGTTGTTCCACCAGGGCATGAATTTGTGCTACCTGGACGTAGCGGGGTGAGGTAGGCACACAAATAAATCCCAATGCTGTGGCACCGAGAGAGGTAATTGCTGTAGACTGCTGTGGTTGAGTGATGCCGCAAATCTTAATTCGCATAAAAATTTAAATATATTGTTACAATTATCATAATAATTCTAAAGTATTGAAACAATTTTAGGTTTTTTTTCTGTAAATTTTATAATCTTTATTGTCACTCTAACTTGAGAGAGCAATTTTAACCTCCCTTAAGAAGGAAGATTCCATAGCTTTCTTAGGCAGAGTATGGAAGTGACTGTAGAAATGTGATTTATTGCATCTCTACACCCTAGTCAATTTATTTGTGTAAGAGAAAAAACCGTGATTTCATCTATCTTATTCGCAGTTCAATCTACTGTTGCCAACACTGGCACCGAATGGGACTGGTCCGGCTCACCAATTATCGTTGGCGCTAGTGTATTAGCTCTTTTGATTATTCCCCGGATAGTTCGCTATCCCCAAGTTGGTACTAAGATGCCCCTACCTTTCCCCGCGCTGTTTAATAATCCCAGCGTCGGTACATTCCTCGCCGCAATGAGCACAGGTCACCTGATCGGCGTTGGTGCTGTTTTAGGATTGACAAATCTCGGTGTTTTATAGATTTATTTCTTAAGCTATCACATACTGAGGCACTCAAGAGGCGGTAGACCATACCTTTCAGGCTCATCCTGAAGAGTATGGTCTACCTTTTTAGTTTATTAATTCTCAAATTGCTATAGGGGCGCTGCTGTCGTTCGCTCTCACTGTAATTGTCTATCCTAGAAATTAGAGTATCTCACTCTAGAAGAATGCGAATTTTCCTATGTCAGCAAAGCAATGTTGATGCAGCCCAACAATATATGTATAAAAACTAACGTGTCTTCGTGGGTGTGTACTACTAAAAATATTTAATTTTAGGTTAATGTTATGCAAACAAATTGGAAAATCGGGTCTTTATTCGGAATTCCGCTGTTCTTAGACCCTTTATGGTTTATAATTTTAGGATTAGCAACCCTCAACTTTGGTGTAGCTTACCAAGCATGGGGAATTGTTCTAGCTTGGAGTGCTGGGATAGTGATGGCACTGCTACTCTTTGGTTCGGTGTTGTTACACGAGTTGGGTCATAGCTTGGTAGCGCGTAAGCAAGGCATTAAAGTTAACTCAATAACCCTGTTTCTGTTTGGCGGCATCGCTGCTATTGAAGAAGAATCGAAAACTCCCGGCGAAGCATTTCAGGTAGCGATCGCAGGTCCAGCAGTTAGTATTGCACTGTTTTTAGTACTCCTCCTGCTGGCTTCAATTTTGCCGGACGCCAGTCCAGCTAATATGATGGTCAGCGATTTAGCACGAATTAACGCGGTTTTGGCACTATTTAACCTGATTCCTGGCTTACCTCTAGATGGGGGACAAGTTTTAAAAGCAGCACTGTGGAAAGCAACAGGAAACCGCTTTCAAGCTGTACGGTTAGCAGCAAAGGCGGGGCAAATTTTGGGTTACGGTGCGATGGGCTTGGGCTTGCTAGTCGATTACAAGACAGGTGAGTTAGTCACTGGTTTATGGATTTCTCTGTTGGGTTGGTTTGGCGTCCGCAACGCCAGCAGCTATGACCGCGTGACCATTTTACAAGAAAGCTTACTAGAGTTAGTTGCCGCCAATGCCATGACCCGCGACTTTCGTGTAGTCGATGCTGACCAAACCTTGCGTTCCTTTGCTGACTTATACTTATTGGAATCTACCACCCCACAGGTTTATTTTGCCGAAAGTAATGGACGTTACCGAGGCATAGTTTCCATAGATGATTTACGGGTGGTGGAACGCAGTCAATGGGAAACCCAAACCCTGCAAACTATTGTGCATCCTCTGACAGAAATTCCTACTGTTGCTGAGTCAACTTCCTTGGTGGAGGTGATTAACAAGCTGGAAAATGAGCAGTTACCGCGCATTACCGTGCTGAGTCCTGCTGGATCTGTCTCTGGTATGATTGACCGGGGAGACATTGTGCAAGCAATAGCACAAAAGTTAAATTTGCCGATAACTGATGCTGAAATTAAGCGAATTAAAGAGTCAGGTAGTTATCCACCAAGTTTACAATTAGGAGCGATCGCAAAATCAACTGCTAAGTAGGATAACTGCTAATAGCTAATAGATAATGGCTAATTGCCTGACTATGATTAGCAATTAGCTATTAGCAACCATGTTAAAAATTTATTTCTCAGATTTTAAAATAAAGTCTAAATTGGCATGGGAATTATATTCAATAATTGGTTGATTAAACTTGAATAAACACATCGTCTGATTACCAATTAATTTGACTGAGTGTCCCTCAATCTTCAACATTGTTCCCTCTTTCAAACCTACAACATAAACATCAGGATTTAACACTAAGAATTCTCTGATTCTTATTTCTCGGGTTTCGCCATTGAAATTTGGTATAACTATATTTGTGTAGTGAGGATTTATCTGAAAAGGAACCAGATTTAACCCGTTAAAACTTACAGGTTCAATGATTGGCATATCGTTTGTTGTTTTGATTGTAAAACAAGCAACATTTGCGCCGGCACTCCATCCAATATAAGGTATTCCGTTGTTTACCTTTTCTCTTATAGCTTCGATAACTCCGGTTTTGTGTAGCCAGTGAACGAGATGAAAAGTGTTTCCACCACCAACTACTATGGCTTCTGCTTTGTTTAGCAATTCATGAGGATTTTCAGATACATGAATAGCATCAATGGCATAATCTATATATTTAAAGGCTTTGCCAACTTTTTCAGTATATTCATCATAAGTTGAAGTCACGCTGGCAAAGGGTATAAATAATAATCTTTTGACAGAAGTTCCTAAAAATTCTTGAATTTCCTGACGGGGATAAAACAGATAATCTTCCCCAAAATTGCTTGAATTACTAAGTAATAATAATCTCTTTGGCATGATTTTTTTCCTTGTGCGATCGCCTAACGCATACTAGATCTAGCCAGATGATAGCAAAGACGCGCCGCTCGTGCATCTCTACATTTTTTACAATAAAATATTAGGTCCGGAAGTTTTCACTCTTATTCCTATGTCAATCAACCGACTAACTCAACAAATACAGTTCATCATCGAAATTGATCGACTGAAGCAGGTGATTCGCCAAACTTTGCTCATAGATCGCTCTCGTCAGGAAAACAGTGCAGAACACTCTTGGCATTTGGCGATCATGGCGATCGTATTAGCAGAATATGCTCCAGAGGGGGTTGACTTATTGCATGCCATTAAAATGCTGCTGATTCACGATTTGGTAGAAATTGATGCGGGTGACACCTTCTGCTATGATGTACAAGGAAATCAGAGCAAAGCCACAAGGGAAGCTCAGGCGGCGTTGCGACTCTTCGGACTTTTGCCCGCAGATCAAGGAAGCGAGTTGCGTTTACTTTGGGAAGAGTTTGAAGCCAGGGAAACTGTCACCGCAAAGTTTGCCGCAGCCCTAGACCGCATACAGCCCTTGCTACACAACCAGCAAACTGAGGGCGGTACTTGGCGAATTCATGGCATTACCCGAGATAGAGTCATGGAACGGATGCGTCCTGTGGAAACAGGTATTCCCGAACTCTGGTCATTTGTCCAGCAAGTCATCGACGATTGTGTAGCCACAGGTTATCTAAAACCCGATCCAGCCCCAGATCTAGACGACAGTAGGGTGCGTTAGCGAAGCGTAACGCACCACTGTGTAGCAGCTGGTAGCAGCTGGTTATTTAAAAGACACTCCAGATAGGGTGCGAAAGCCCTTGAGTACGGCACCACACCAACTTATAAATGTATTGTCTCGATCACCAATAGCCAGAAAACCATACCCAATTACAGCCAAATATCTATCTCATTTTTTACCAGTAGGTTTGTATAAAATTCGATTTATTGGTAATCTTGTCCGGTGCGTTACGCTTCGCTAACGCACCCTACACAACTGTCTATCTTCCCTCATTTGCTTACAAATTCTATATTAATTACGTTTAAATACTTAATTTTATATTAGCCTTAAGCATGAAATTAAGTAGAATAACTGAACCTCTTTTTTATAGTTTTATTTATATTTGTTTATAGTTTATGAGCAAATAAAAATTTAAGAACATAGTGTTGTTTTTCGCCTTAGCGATTTATAGTTTTAATCAAATAGTTTCTGTAGGGTGCGTTAGCGAAGCGTAACGCACCACCTCAACCCCTAAATATTCAAACCATAAATATATTGTCTAACCCATCACCAATCGATACAAAACCATGCCAAATTACAGGAGATTAACTCTTCCAGGCAGCACCTACTTTTTTACACAAGTAACTTACCAACGTCGTCGTTGGCTATGCACAGAGATTGCCCGTGAAACCTTACGAGTAGCCATCAATAAAGTACGTCAAACCTATCCGTTTTCAATTGATGCCATTGTTTTGCTACCCGATCACCTCCACTGTCTGTGGACACTACCACCTGGAGACAGTGATTATGCTACTCGCTGGCGACTGATTAAAACCTTTGTTACCAAACACTGTGCTAGCAAGCTTGATATTGATACAGAGATTACCGCCTCACGGCATAAGCGGAAAGAGGGAAATCTTTGGCAACGGAGATTTTGGGAACATTTGATTCGTCATGAAGAGGATTTTGCCAGACACTGTGATTACATTCATTACAATCCTGTGAAACATGGTTTATGTAAAGCGTCTAGAGAATGGCAATTTTCCAGTGTGCATCGGTTTATTGCACAGGGTTTTTATCCTAAAGATTGGGGAGTGTGTGAAATGCCTGAGATACTGAATGAAGTTGCAGGGGAATAAGGGAATTTGGTGCTGTAGGGAATACCAAAAAATAAATTATCCATTCCGTAGGGTGCGCATCGGCGATCGCCTGTTGTGATGCCATACTCTCGTCGTAAGAGCGCACCCTACACGAGAGTGGAGATTTTTTAAATTGGAAGTCCCGTACTCTCGGAAGAGTAATTTAATTTCGGTGGCGTACTCTCGAAAGAGTAATTTAATTTCGGTGCGTTACTTTGCTGACTTAAATATGTCCCAAGTAAGTTGGATCTAAGGGAGTTTCATTAACTGTCTCATCTATTCTTTCCAGCCGATAGGCTTTTGCATGGGGACGAGAACTAACAATTTTCTCTAGTTTGTCTTCGATGAAATGCAAACCCACCCCATCGTCTGCGGCATATCCTTCGCTAATAAGTCCTGCTGATAATAGTCGATGGTAAGAAGGTCTTCTTTGTGACTCGCCGTCGTAGTGAGGACAGTTACTGCCTTTGAGGAAGCCGAGGCACTGTAATCTGGTCAGGTGGTTAGGAATAGAGTCTGTCACCCCCTCTTCAAACCAACAAATAGAACCTGCACTCAAGCCTGAGAGAATAACGCCACTTTCCCAAGCTTCTCTCAAAATATCGTCCAGCCCCCACTCTTTCCAAAGAGCAATTAGGTTTTTGCTATTTCCCCCTCCAACATAAATGATGTCCTGGTCCAGAACGAAAGACCTGAGGTCAGCCGTTGGTGGACTAAAAAGTGACAAGTGAGAGGGTGTGCAAGGTAGCTGCACGAATGCTGAATAGAATCGAACAATATATCTGTCAGAATCACCGCTTGCTGTTGGAACAAAGCAGACCTGTGGTGTTTTTTTCTTGGATAATCCAAGGATGTAGCGATCCAGCAGAGGATTTTCCGGTTCCATTGAGAAGCCTCCACCCCCCATTGCAAAAATTTGTTTGTAACTCATATTGCGTAGGTTTTTCAGGTAAACTAATGCGAAGATTAATAAAAAATACCATCTATTTCCTCGCTTAAGAGCATGTCAACCGGAGGCTCTATTCGAGCGTTCCGAAAAATGAACATGCCTCAATCTAGAATCACGCCAAAACGTAAACACTGTAACTGTAAAGGAGAATTTAGATGGATACTCTCTACTACGATCGCCTGACAAAAGATAACTGTGCCATGCTTCTGATTGACCATCAGACTGGCACTATGTTGGGAGTACAGGATATCAAACTTTCCGAGTTCCGCAGCAACGTGTTGGCACTGGCAAAAACAGCAAAGATACACGACTTGCCGACCATCCTCACAGCTAGTTTTGCCGAGGGACCGAATGGACCGCTGATGGAGGAGTTAACTGCAATGTTTCCAGATGCGCCCACCATCTACCGCCCCGGTCCCATCAGCGCGTGGGATGACCCCAACTTTGTCCAGGCGGTTGAGGCGACGGGACGCAAGAAACTGATTATGTCGGGCGTAACCACAGACGTCTGCCTAATGTTTCCAGCACTACAAGCAAAGGCTGCGGGATACGACGTGTACGCTGTGTACGACTGTTCTGGATGCTGGGATCAGATGTCGGAACTAATGTCTTGTATGCGGATGGTGCAGGCTGGGATCAAGGTCGTTAACTGGGCTGCCATCACTGCTGACCTGCAAGCCGACTGGCGGCGTCCTACAGCCGCAGGTACTCTGGACGTGTTCCACCAGCACCTGCCTTTCTATAACTTCCTGTCCAACAACCAGAACGCTATGAAAAATGGCATTCCTGGGCTGAATGCGCCTAAATCCGACGGCAAAAGCATTGTCGCTACGACTAAGTAATTTAACTAGGTGCGTTACGCTTCGCTAACGCACCCTACATTGCCAGAATTGTCTGCCACTCATCTTGAGAGAGGGGTTGTACAACTAACTGAATATTAAAACAATCATTAGCTGCGGTAATCAAAGCTGCAATAATCTTTTCAAGATCCAGGTTTTGGGGGAGTTGCACGGGGGGAAAAAATTCTGTACCAAAGACCTCAGCAAACAACTTAGGATCTGGTTGCAAACGGATGGAACCATGTTGCAAAATTGCCCCACCTCGTCGCAGTTGAGCACTACCGATGAGTTTGCTACCATTTGGGAGAACTAAATCTGCACCAGTCGCAGTGCCAAAACAGTTGGGGTTGTGGATGTAGCCGCGCCCAGATGTACCGTAGTGCAATTCTACGCCAAGCGATCGCCACCCTTGAATTAAAAACTCACAAATTTTTTGGTATACCTGGACGCGATCGCCTGTTAGTCCAGATACAATCACAGCGTAAGTTAAATCACCTTGGTGTAGCACTGCCCTTCCTCCGGTTGGACGCCGCACCAAGTCTACTTTCTGACCTTGCCAAACCAGATGCTGCCAATGTTCAGGGTATTTGTGTTGATGATAGCCGAGAGAAATGGCAGGTGGCGACCAAGTGTAAAACCGGAGAGTTGGCGGATGTCCAGACTGATGCTGTTCTAGCAACCAACGGTCAATCGACATTTGCACATTGCCATGCGCCTCAAGCAACGGAATCAACCGCCAAACTAAAGTCAAGCTACACCAAACTCAGATTGTAATACTTCGTCGTTGTTATCAGCGATAGTTGCCACAATGGTAACCAGGCGGGAAGCTTCGCTAGGAGATAACTCTGCTAGAGTGCGTATCGATATGACAACTACTTGGCTTTCAATAATGCCAAAACGGGCTTCAAAGGTACTGGAACAGTTCATCTCCAATAGATTCCGCATCAACTTAGGTTCATCCTTGGCTGGTAATTTGAGCACTGCAGACCAAACCGTTAAGATATCTTCATCGGTTTTTCCAGTCAGTCGGACAAACACTTCTACACTACCGTACTTAAACTTCCAAAGATAACCACCTTCTGATGGCTGGCTAACCATCGCACTGTCATCTTGTTCCAGGCTGTGGATGACGTTTTCAATGACCTCCACATAGTTAATTCCCGTTGTTGCCTCGATCGTGTCATTGATGAGTTCGCCGCTGGGGATGGATTCGGTTGGAACTGTTTGTTGATTGGGTTGGTAGCTTGTCATATAAATTTGTACTTCAACAGCATCATTGTTGCATTTTCAAGGTAACCAGTGCAGGTCCATGATGCAAAGCATGCTAGACAAAAACGATAAGTTAATAGTAGAATAGCGTCTCTCAAGAAGAAATGCCCCAGTTTGTGCTGGGGCTTAGTTGCTTAAACGTTTCCTAAGTCACTATAGTCACCAATGTACCATTAGGGAATTGGCAATTTTACGCAATAAATGTTGTGCAAAAATGACCCCTGTCTAGGGGTTATTTTTTTATTTGCAGCCGATCCCAATGCTAACAAAATTGAGAAATACTCTCAAATAGTGGATTAATTGCCTGAAAAGCCAAAGTTCTCACAACTTTACAATTATCTAGATCAAAAGGTATAAGTTGACTCAGCGGCTGAATTTCGGCTCATAAACAGAGGAATAAAAAGTGCTATTGTTACGGTCGAGATACTTGTTTTGAGCGCTGCTGCTGGTAAAATTTGACAACTTTTTGCACATAGTCAGATGTGAATCCACTGTCGCAGCCTGTATACTCGCCAGTCATCCACCAACAGGCGACGCTACGCACATAAGCATTCTATAATACAATTAACAGTTAACTATCAGGCGTGGCTATGTTCAACTACAACCCGTTAGCTTGTCTACCTTCATCGGCGGAATTACCTGATTCTGATGACACTCCTGTGGATAACGAACTGCAAATTTTAATTCCCAATTTGTTACTCGCTATCTTGTCTTTGATTTGGCAAAATCGCGATGACTGGTTTTTTGGGATCAATATGGGAATTTACTATGCTCCCAGTCAAAATGCGATTGTTCCTGACGGCTTTCTGAGTTTGGGCGTAGAACGTTTTGTGGGTGAAAATGGACGTTCTAGCTATGTACTTTGGGAAGAAGATGGAATTATGCCAATTGTGGCTTTGGAAGTTGTTTCCCAAACCTACAACGGCGAATACGAACAAAAGAAAGTAGATTACGCTCAATTAGGCATTTTGTACTACGTTATTTATGCCCCAACGCGCCAACGTCGCAAGCGTCAACGTTTAGAAGTTTATCGGCTTGTCGATGGAGAATACATCTTACAATCCGGGGATATAATTTGGATGCCGGAAGTTGGATTAGGCATTGGACGCGAAAGAGGAACTTATCAAGGACTCACGCGAGAATGGCTATACTGGTATGACCAAAATGGGAACAGATATCCTGCACCAGAAGAAGTAGCAACTAGACAACAACAACAACTTCAGCAAACCCAACAAGAACTTCAGGAGCTTTTAGCTAGGCTACAACAGAGGGGAATCGACCCCAACAATCTCTAGCTGGTTGAGCGTATTTTCTGTCAACCGTCAACCCTCAACTGCCAAATAAATATTAATTCAATATGCACGGTTATCTAGACTAAATTGTCGATTTTTTTCATAATAAATTTATTATCTTCTTTAATTAAGTCACCCGTACAAAGAACTGGTAAACGTTCTTGATAAGCTTTAATAGCTAAAATATAGTCATGGTCTGCTAGCTCAGTTTTAATTTTCCGCAGTTTATCCACAATAACGCCTAGTAGCGTGATTTCTCCGCTTAATTTATTAGCCTGCGGAGTGCGTCGAGGTTCATTTCATGATTTAATGCCGTAAAAATTAAGTAGGTCGGCGTAAATAAATCATTATTGGTTCGTAGTTGCGCGCGACTACAAGCCTTTAAAGTCATTTTACAAAAGTTTATATAGCTGGGATTAATCTCGCCAACTTACTTAGACGCTAGCGATCGCCAGTCCCATTTTCATAGCAGTTTCATGGTCTACTAAAGTCACATTTTTGATATCAAAAAGTAGCAGTCTACCTCTTAGCCTCTCTTTCAAACGTGTTTTTAGAGGACTTAATTGAATTTTAATGTTTGTATTAGTTATCTTAAAGACAAAAACTATTTTCAATTTTTTGGGGTAAATAGGAAAAACCTGGAAGGAAGCAGGTAAATCTGCCAAAATTTGTTTACCCTGAAGAGAACCTGACCAAACAGATGATAGGATCATCAGACTATCTGTTACTTTATTGGTGAGCTTTTCTAAAAGATAGTCAGGTAGTCTTTGTGGAGGAGTTAGGTGGGAATAGTCTTTAAGTTCTAATAACCATAGTGTATCTTTTGAAGAATCCCACCAGCTAAAATCCATTTCTGATAAATTATTACCACTTAAACTTTTATAACTTTGACATTCTTGGAATCGAAAGCATTCTCCATCAGGAAGTATTATTTGCAAACCACTTTCTTCATAAATAGGCATACTTATGCTTGCAAATCTAGCCTTACATCTTCTTCATATAACTTTATAGACGCATCTATAATGGGATTATCTGGCATTCCTTCCTTTAGATCGCTAAATTTAATGCTGATATCTTCTGACTTTTCCAAGCAGCATAACTGAATGCTCTCCTGATGTTTACGCGCCAGTATTTCAAACTGTTTGAGTACAAAGTAGCTGTGAGTAGCCAGATAAATTTGTACACCTACCTGACTCAGAGAGAAAAGCATATCACATAAAGCGATGATGGCACGAGGATGTAAGTTAGTTTCTGGCTCGTCAATAAATAAAATTGTGCCTTTTTGGATTGTTCTATTACGAATTAATGTGGTCAAAATACTAATTTTTTTGATGCCTTCTGCTATCTGAGACATGCCATATTTTTCACGCCCTCGTTTAAAAACGAATCTTTTTCTTTCTATGGACAATTCCCCTTGAAATAAAGTTTGTAAGTCAGCCAGAACATCTTCAAATTGTTTATCTAGCTTCTTAGCAGAAGTCGGTATTCTCAGAGCTTGTATCAAATCTTGATAAGTCTGGTCAAAACCAAATATTCTTAATTGCTCATTAATTGCAGCTATAGCGTCAAAAGCTGTAATAACTTCTTTCGTTGGTACATATAAGGCACTCAAATCTAAGTTTTTATATACTAATTCGGTGCATTTTGTGATCGTGTCTTTTGTATCTTTGCCAAAAGAAAAACTATATTCATTACCACATAGTCTAGTCTCAACATTTAGGCGATTACCACTTTTTCTGACAATTTCACCAAGTTTACGCTTCGTAGGCTGATAAACCCAATACATTTTTTCTGATAAAATTTCTTTCCAGCTTTTATTATCAACTTTTGAGCGTTTGGTATATTCTTCAATACTTTTAGCGATACAATAAAGAATTTTTAAAATATAAGTCTTACCTGTATCGTTTTCACCAATAATAATGTTAATTTTTTTATGCTCTTGCCATTCTAATCTTGAGAATAGTCCTAAATCTTTTAGCAGTAAATACTCAAACATTATCTTCACCTACCCTATTTAAGGCTTGGTCGTACCACATCAGTAGTTTAGGGTCTTCTTGAAGAATATTTTCAGTGATTTTTTGTGCAACATCAATTATTATCTGGTATTTACGGTCCTGCCCGGGTTTCAAGAAACCAACGCGAATTGCTTCCCGATGGAAAACTTTCATCTGTTTGTGCTTAGACTTGCGGTATTCTTCAAATTCCCTAAGAAGAGTACGTTTTTTCAGTTCCTCTATGTCTCCCGCCTGATTGGAGTTAGGAACATACCATCCAATACGGTTTGGTTAAGGCTTATTGGTGAGAAATTCAGACGTGTAGAGACGCGACGCCCTTCGGGTGACGCTCGTTCCTCGTAAGCGTTGCGTCTCCCCTTGGGAGAAGATCGCAACCAATAGCCGTTGTCAATCACCTGTAAAAAGTCAAACGCCAAGGTTTTGTGTTCAATTTGTTCTGCTGCGTGCCACTCCCAAAGCGCTTTCATTTTACAGTAAGCATTTATTAGCGTATCATATCTGAGGGCAATTTCAGCCAGTCCAGAAGTCAAGTGTTCAAAGCCCGCAATCACGGCTAAACTCTCGAATGGCAGAGAATTTTCAGGCTGTGCAAGTCTTTGGGACAAGGGGGACAAGGGAGAGGTGTTCACGCTCTTACTTAGGATTACTATAAATTTTTAATCACACTGACCTACTTACTTCAGTTATAGCCGACACCATTACCAGAAGACACTCTTTACACAACTAGTGAAAGGATCTAGGAGTTTTTTGGGAAAGATAACTTAGACCCTCATATTCTCCAGAGCGAGTCCTCAACAAAACAGTTAAGGCACTGGAGCATTATGATTGTGCTATCTCCCTTGCCAAAGAAAATGAATATCTCCAAGAAGAGGCGATCGCTCACGAACTTGCTGCCAAATTCTATCTGGAATGGGGTAAAGAAAAAATTGCAATAACCTACCTGACTGATGCCTACTACGCTTACAGTCGTTGGGGAGCTAAGGCAAAAGTTGACGATTTAGAAAAACGCTATCCTCAATTACTCGCTCCCATTTTGCTAGGGGAAAAAGACAGCCTCAATTCTCCCAATAAAATTTCTACGCTTTCCCAGAACTGCGCTGTACCTTTGGTGGACGCTCAATTATCCCTGATGTAGCAGTTTTTAGCTGATTACTGGCATGGATAATCCCAGTTGTCACCGCACCCCGATCTCCAAACGGATTACCCACAGCCAAAACTAATTCACCCACTCGCAATCCATTACTCTTACCAATAATTGCTGTTGGTAGGTCAGTCGCGGTAATTTTTAAGGCTGCCAAATCTCGCTGTGGGTCAAAGTGTGTACGCACAGCATCAAATACCCTTCCATCCCATAATTCAACAGTTGCTGTTTTGCTGATAGCGACATGGGCGTTGGTGATCATCAATCCGTCAGGTTGCCAGATCACACCACTCCCACCACCCCAACTGCGAGTTTGCACCTTGACAGTGCTTTGGCATAGTCGTTCTGCTATCGATGCTGATTCATTAGTTATGTTGGCAAGTGTTGTCATAGTTAGTTGTTGGTTGTTAGTTGTTAGTTGTTAGTTGTTAGTTGTTGGTTGTTGGTTGTTAGTTGTTAGTTGTTAGTTGTTAGTTGTTGGTTGTTGGTTATTGGTTGTTTGTTGTTGGTGGTTAGTTGTTTGTTGTTGGTTGTTGGTTGTTGGTGAACCAGCGCGAATGACGGCTTTCCCTCCGTAGGCGACTGGTGCTCCCGTTGGGTTGTTAGTTGTTGGTTGTTGGTTGTTCTACTAACAACTAACCACTAACGACTAACTATTAACAATTAACAATTAACCATTAACATCATTGGGTCTTTCGCCTACTGCGATCGCTAACTCAACTAACGCACCACCTCGTACAATCTGTGCTTTGACAGTTTTGAGGACGCGATCGCTGTTATTAAGAAGCGCCAGCACATCAGCCGTATCGTTTAGCTGAGTGCCATCAAACTCCACCAACACATCTCCAAGTAGCACACCAGCATTGTCAGCAGGTCCATTTGGTTCTACATTGACGACAATCACTCCACTGGCAGAAGTTAAATTGAGTGCCGTTTTCATGTTTTTCGGCAAGCGTACAGGTTGCATCCCCAAACCCAGGTAACCCCTTGCAATACGTCCCTTTGCCTGCAGTTGGTCAACCACCTGATTTACCGTAGCCGCTGGGATAGTTAAAGCAGTACCACGCCGCCCCGATGTATTCATACCTACCACATAACCAGCAGCATCAACGAGTGGTCCGCCTGCAAAGCCAGGGTAAAGCGTTATGTCTGGACGGATGAATTGGTCGATATTACCACCACTCATGCTTCGCCAAGCACCACTGACAACACTCACCGCACCCATAGCTGCCCGAATATCACCCTCGCTACTTCTTGCTAGTCCCAGTACTAGATGACCAACTTTCAGTGTTTTGGCATCACCAACTTTTGCCACTGGGAGTTCAATATTTTGTAGTTGAAAAACAGCTACATCGGTGCTGGAGTCATGACCTATATGAGTCACTGGTACAGTACTACCACTCGATAGCGTGACAGTAATTTCGTCATAGCGCTGGAGTGACTCGTTAGATGTAACTATTATACCATTACGCCAGTGAATACCACTAGGAGAAATCCGTTTGCCAGCATTAACTGCAACAACAGCACTCCCAGCTTGCTCTACAGTGTCCGCTAAATTGTTGGATAGAGTTAGTAATGAGGACATTATATTCTCCACAAACTTTTCTGGATGCTCATATGATGTCGCTTTTTTCTCACTAATGGCATCAGAAAAATGGGGAGAATCCACCCTAGAAAAATGGCTAGTAGGTAATGGCTGACGGCTAATGGAAGATTAGCAATTAGCAATTAGCAATTACAGTATCATGCGACTAACTATTTGAAATTTTTAGATTGAGAGCATCTATACAAAACGCTCCCACGCCCCAACCTATGCTAAAAACATGGGTTGGGTAATTCTAGTCAGGGTAAAGTTACCCTGACGAGATCCCACCCAATACTCTGGTAAATTTTCTCAAAAATGATTGAGCAAAGGAGAGCAGATGCGGGCATTTGTTACTGGTGGGTCAGGGTTTCTCGGTCGAAACCTGATTAAAACTCTCAGGGCACAGGGAGTTGAAGTGCGGGCACTGGCGCGGTCGTCACGAGCAGTTGAGACGGTAAAGGATGCTGGTGCCCAGCCAATAGCTGGAGATCTCGATGATTTAAAAGCACTCCAATCTGGGATGGAGGGATGCACAGTTGTTTTCCATGCTGCTGCTAAAGTACGCGACTGGGGAAGTCGGTCGGATTTTGAGAGAGTGAATGTGGGCGGAACAGAGCGAGTCATTGCCGCAGCTCGGTCAACAAATATATCACGACTTGTACATGTCAGCACAGAAGCCGTATTGGTGGGAGAGAAACCGATTATTAATGCCGATGAAACCCGACCCCGTCCAGCAAAGCCACTAGGTCTGTATCCACTGACTAAAGCGATCGCAGAAGAACGGGTGCTTCAAGCAAACTCACCCGAACTTACAACCGTTGTGGTGCGCCCACGTTTTATCTGGGGAAAGGGAGATACCACGTTGCTACCGCGCATGATTGAGAACATCCGCAACGGTGAGTTTGCTTGGATCGAGGGAGGTCACTATCTCGTATCCACCTGTCACGTAAAAAACGTGTGTGAAGGACTGATCTGTGCGGCGGAACGTGGACAGGGAGGTGAAGTCTACTTTGTGACCGACGGTCCACCCGTAGAATTCCGAGGTTTTATCACGGAACTAATGCGTACACAAGGAATCGATCCGGGCACACGCAGCCTACCTCGTTGGTTAGTCCAGGTATTGGCTTGGAGTTTTGAAAGCGGTTGGAAGCTTTTGAAGCTAAATGACTCACCTCCAATCACCCAAACAGCTTTATGTATGATCGGCGAGGAAGTGACACTAAATGACACGAAAGCGCGACGCGAACTTGGATACACTGGACTGGTTTCGCGCCAGGAGGGTTTGGTAGAAATGGCATCCGTCTAAATTTTTTTGTCCGGGGAACATCAACTATACTAAAAACGGCTGAAAACTATACTTATTTAACATTCGCGCATCCGGTTCTTAAGCCTCTCCCCGCATCGGGGAGAGGTTTGGAGCTCAGTCCATATTAAGTGAAGTTTTGAACCGTTCGCAGTATAGTAGGAGTTCTCCGGTTGTGTAACGAAAAAGCCCTATATTTCGCTCGCAAAAGTTATTCTAGAAGTTAAGCTAAGAAATTTCCGTTGCTTAACCTTAAGGTCTTAAATATGGTTGCTTCTCCTGAAGTCTACCTCACCCCTGACGAATACCTCCAAATGGAGGAACACAGCGACATCAAACATGAATACATCGACGGCTACATCTACGCAATGGCTGGAGCGCTCGACCCCCATGTTACCATTGCCGGCAACCTGTTTGCTCTCCTCCGTAATCATGTACGCGGCTCAGGTTGTCGTGTTTACATTGCCGATATGAAAGCTCGTATCGAATCTCTAAATCGATATTACTATCCCGATGTGATGGTCACTTGCGACCAACGAGACCAGGAAACTCCGGCGGATAAAAAATTTCCCTGTTTAATTGTCGAAGTTTTATCTAACTCTACTGAAGCCTTTGATCGGGGAGACAAATTCGCCGATTACCAAACTTTAGAAAGTTTCCAAGAGTACGTTTTAATTAACACAAAACGTCAGCGAGTCGAGTGTTTCCGCCGTAATGATGAAGGGCTGTGGGTTTTGCAATCTTATACAGCAGAAGATAAGTCATTTCGACTATATAGTATTAACTTTAAAGGAACAATGGCAGAGCTTTACGAAGATGTCGTTTTTGAATAAGCTCTTGCCCATTTAAACCAAATTTGCTGTTTGCTTCAAGTTTACATTAAGCCGCTGGATTTCTGTTGAAACTCTGATAATTCTGTTCTCAAAATTTCACTTTATATTGGTAAGCTTTAATATCAACGCGATCGCATTCCATCCCATCTTCCCAACCACAGTACAAAGTTAAGGTGATGGTATGAGGGTGTTCTTCTGTGTGGTAAAGTGCAACGTTTTTACCTGCCAAGCCTTCATCTGGTGATGGCTGCCGGTTGTGCGACTCGCTTTGGATATAAGCGTATTCAGCGAGTGAACCAAGCGCACGAACACCCTTGGGTTTGAGGGGGATTTCAATCTCTTCATCTTCGCCAATCTGTACTATCTCAATAATCTGTACTATCTGGTAGCTTGGCTCAATGGCTGTGACCTTAAGAAAGTATTCAATCATCGCGGGAACGGCTGCCTTAAGTATTCCGTAATCCTCCTCTACCATCACTAGCTGACTTTCTCGGTCAGGGTAGGCAATCATTTGATCGCGAATGCTTGCATACCGGTTGTAGATGCCAGAGATGCCCAACCGTAGCTGCAAGTTTTGTACATGCGATCGAATGCGGTGATAGACGAGAAGGTCTTGCATATCGTCAGCGCCAAACATTTTCCCCACAATTCCATACCATGCTGCACCTTTGTATATCTCTGGACCAGATCCTTCCGCCCAGTCTTTAGGATCAGATGCAATCTGCCTGAGTGTCGATACATTGTCCGGCTGGATTCCAGCCAATCCATAGTAAACCGAGGGATTGCGTAAAGAGGGGTAAGTTAGCTCAGCATCAGGGAAACGGAGTAAGCCACAATCTGATAGTAGTGTCGATAATCCTTTAGTTGTTAGCAGGTCTGGGCTGTCTTGCTTCAGGATCTCAATTGCTTGGTTGAAAAGAGTTTTCGCGTCTAGCATGATTATTTAGTTAACGATTTGTCTTCAGTCAATCAGCATGTCAACTGCTAGTAGAGTCACAATCCTCACCAAAAACCCAGCACCTAATGGTATTGTGTACAATCTAGTACACACGCGGAAATAAACATACCATTCCAAACAGCCAGAAAGCTGATAATGAAAGCTTTTTTAATGTTTAATTTTTAATGTTTAATTCCGCCAAGCGCCACTAGCTATTTATATACCAAAATTATCCGGCAAAGTACAGTCCAATCAAAAATATCTTTTCCTACTTTTCCTACTTTTCCTACTTTTTATAATAAAGAATCAAAAAAAAAATCTCCAAATTATTCGGAAATATTGAAATTGACAATAGCATATTATCTGGAATTTTTTATAATTAAATTTAGATGCATTTTTCCAGGATTAATAGCTATCGTGTTCCTGAATATTTGAAGCAAGTAACGCGAATTTTAGTGGCAGTTTTGAAAGAAAATAATTAAAGAAGCTATGTCGGTTAACGAGCATCTTCAATTTTGCCCATAAGTCTTCATATCAAGTTCGCGCTTATTACTTATAATAAAGAACCTCTCCCCCAACCCCTCCCCTATTAGGGGAGGGGAGACTTTGACGCAAGTCAAAGGCGGGGAGAGGTCAGACTTAAATGATAAGTCATTTACCGAACATGATATCATTCGCAGATCGCGCTTAGCAAAGCTTGTGTACATTTACAGCTATTTTATGTTTATTGAATCACAGATTCCCGTAGAGGCAAAGGCAAAGCCTTTGCCCCTACAATTTGGTCTATTTACTAGAAAATAGCTGTAAAATAAAGTCTGAAAGTTTCCAGGAGCATGCTGATGCTATTAAGTACTTTGACCGATACAAAAAAAGGTGCAGGTTCCCCTAAATTCATGATGTTGTTGGCAAATTAATGTAGGGTGAAACCCCCATCTCTCGTTCCTACGCAGAGCGTAGGAATGCAGTCTTGGAGGCGCAGCCTCCTTGAAGTTTACCAGAGGCAGCAGCCCTCCCCTGACTGCATTCCCAGGCAGGAGCCTGGGAACGAGAAATGGGGGGTGTGACCCCATATGAATTAACCAACAGCATCATTTATTTATGGGGTTCTTACTTTTGACTTTTGACTTTTGACTTTTGACTCTTGAGAAGCGACTGACCGGATCTTTTCCTGTGATGCTTTTCAAAAGACAAAGCCACATCCCGACGTTTACGCTCTAGTTACAGCAATTTTTAGGTAAATAGACCACAGTCGTAGGGGCGAACGACCCTCAGCCCGGAATAGTCTCAGACAGTTTGGTCACAGCAGCTAACAAAATCGTGGAGACTTTTAAATGAGGTACGCTCATATGGTTTTAGATAAGTAAAGCTAATAGGTTCGATAATTTTTATCTACCTTAATCCCATTGTTAAACAAAGTAAACAAGTATATAGTAAGTTTACAGGCAAAGATTCAACCGCCTGATTCATAAACAATCACCGCAATTATAAAACAATGACCACAACCCTACAGCAACGCAGCAGCGCCAATGTATGGGAGCGGTTCTGTGACTGGATTACCAGCACCGAAAACCGCCTCTACATCGGTTGGTTCGGCGTCCTCATGATCCCAACCCTGCTCTCCGCCACCATCTGCTTCATCATCGCTTTCATCGCAGCTCCTCCTGTTGACATCGATGGTATCCGTGAGCCTGTTGCAGGTTCCTTGATTTACGGCAACAACATCATCTCTGGTGCAGTTGTTCCTTCATCTAACGCGATCGGCTTGCACTTCTACCCAATCTGGGAAGCAGCTTCCTTAGATGAGTGGTTGTACAACGGCGGTCCTTACCAGTTGGTAGTATTCCACTTCCTGATCGGTTGCTTCTGCTACTTAGGTCGTCAGTGGGAATTGTCCTACCGCTTGGGCATGCGTCCTTGGATCTGCGTAGCATACAGCGCTCCTTTGGCTTCAGCAACCGCAGTATTCTTGATCTACCCCATCGGACAAGGTTCCTTCTCTGATGGTATGCCTTTAGGTATCTCTGGTACATTCAACTTCATGTTAGTGTTCCAAGCTGAACACAACATTTTGATGCACCCCTTCCACATGTTGGGTGTAGCTGGTGTATTCGGTGGTGCGCTGTTCTCTGCAATGCACGGTTCCTTGGTCACCTCTTCCTTGGTACGTGAAACAACCGAAACCGAATCTCAGAACTACGGTTACAAGTTCGGTCAAGAAGAAGAAACCTACAACATTGTAGCAGCACACGGTTACTTTGGTCGTCTCATCTTCCAATACGCATCCTTCAACAACAGCCGCAGCTTGCACTTCTTCCTCGCTGCATGGCCAGTCATCGGTATCTGGTTCACCGCACTGGGAATCAGCACCATGGCATTCAACCTCAACGGGTTCAACTTCAACTCTTCCGTGATTGATTCTCAAGGTCGTGTCATCGGCACTTGGGCAGACATCCTCAACCGCGCTAACTTGGGTATGGAAGTTATGCACGAACGTAACGCTCACAACTTCCCCCTCGACTTGGCTGCTGGTTCAGCAGCACCTGTTGCTCTCTCTGCTCCTGCAATCAACGGTTAATACTTAATGTAGAGACGCGATATATCGCGTCTTTCCAACTTAAAAAGCGCCCTCTTTAAAGGGGGCGCTTTTTATTGGCTTGGTGTTCCTAATCGTGGAAACATTTTTATTTGAATTTCTTGCGCTACCCTTGTCCTAAGAGGAGACGAGTAGCGCGAACGGGAACGCCAAGGGCGAACGCTTCGGACATTGTATATTTAATTTTGCATGACTACTTAACAAAGGATGTATCTACCTCTAGACAAGACCTGCGACAAACAAACATACCATTGGCTCTTCTGGTTGGCATCATCGCTCAAACAGGAGAATACCAGAGAGTTTTTAATTGAAAGAATCCAGCCTTCTTGGTTAGAAACTCCTCAACAAAAGTGTCTATATCACATTGGTGTGGGACTAATTGCTGGGCTGCTGATTGGGTTAATTTATGGGTTGACTACGGGATGGATTGGGGCAGGTATTGGTGGAGTAAGTTATGGGCTGATTTTAGGATTTAGTCAAGAAATTTATCCGATTGTAAGTTTTAAATTTTCGCTTGAATACGCCAAAGTTAGATTGGTTGAATCGGTGCTGGAAGGACTGTGTTTGGGGTTAGTTTATGGGGTGATTGATGCGTTGATTTGTGGGTTAATTTGGGGATTAGAAGAGGGAATTTGGGGAATGATTGACGCGGTGATTTGGGGGTTGGTAGAAGGGTTAATTTGGGGAGTAAGTGTTCCGGAATTCAAGAATACAACTGTGAGCAATCAAGGGATGAGAGAGTCAGCCGCAAATGCTGGAATTTTTACCCTGATTGGCGGCGTGGCTTGGTTGCTACTTTATCTACTGGTACTTCTGTTGGTAGATGAACCAATAGATCCCAACTCTTTGCTACTCGATGGAATTAGTAATGGATTGTTTTTTGGCATCTATATTGGGGGTTTAGCTTGTTTACAGCATGGAGTGCTGCGCTTGATTCTTTGGTGGAATGGCTATATCCCCTGGAATTATGCTAAATTCCTTAACTATGCAGATCAGCAGGGATTCTTAGTTCGAGTTGGTGGGCGTTACCGATTCAACCAACCCTACGTCGATTCAGTAATCCAAAACCTAACCCCCCAGCCGCCTTCCCTAGGAGGTCCGGGGGAGCCAAATTAAGCCTTATTGTTTACCAGGAGAAATTAATTCTCTAACTTATGAGTATCCTATTCAGCCAAAAACTCCGCCTCACAGTAGGTTTTGCTGCCGCCTTTGTTGTCAGTTTAACAAGTATATATACTCACCTAAAAACTAAACAGCCAGCCCAACAACATCCAGATCGACAGAATTTATCCAAAAACCAGGAAAATTCTGCCCAACCTCAACCAAATCTTATGCTAGCCACAAGTCTTCATCATGCTTTTATTGTTCAGCAAACATCTTATAAAAAGAATACTGCGCCTCACACTTCTTCTCCAGGGCAAGATTTGGTGCTAGGAGCAACGCCCTACCCAGTTATTGATGAGTTGCAAAAGTATAAATTTAGTGTTAATGGCAGTCAGATTCTTACTCCAGGAGAACTGCCAACCACTAAGGTTAATTTCAATCAAGCAGACTTATTAAGCGTTCTCGTTAATACTAGAAAATATTTCCAAGATTACTCTCATGAAGACCCAGATATTCTACGTACAGGACTGCTTGCTAGCCAAGGAGTTACTGTGGAAGATGTTCTCAAGACCTTGGATTTCATGATTGCTGTCCTTCAGGAGGATATTGCTAACAATCGCGCCACTCGTTTACAAGACCCTAATTTTATTAACACTCATTTCCGAGTCATTAATTGGTCTGCTTATAACCGACAAAACACTAGTCAAAAACAATTACGAATTACAAAATATGCTGTTTTTACTCATTCAGGTTCTCACACGAAAACCTCTACTTTTAATACACCAATTTATAGCTTAAAAGACAACTCCAGTACCGTTAAATTCTACACTAAATACACAAAACAAGATGTTTTATCAGGTATTTATGAGCCTGGTGGTAGAGAATATGGTAAAGTTGAAACCGTCGCTTATCTAACTCGAAATGGCTTAGAAGAAGCGCTAATGGAGGGAACAATACAGGTTAACTTTACCGATGGTTCAAAAGCACTTTTTAATGTGGATAGAAGCAATGAAATGTCTTATATTCGGAAATTACCAGCAGCAGCACAAAAGCGTTATTGGTATTTTAAACAAGTTGATGCTATCAAAGGCTATGGATACAAGATAGATGCGAAAATTTCCATTTCTCCGGGAGTGACTTTTGCAGGAGATGTCCTGAATATTGGTTTAGGTAAAATAATTGTGCTTGAATATACTAAAGATGGAAGCAAACACTTACAAATGGGAGTGATCGCAGATACAGGCGGAGCATTTTTACCCAATCTTTATCAACTGGATTTTTTGGCAGGTATTTTTCAGGACAAAAAAGATTTTGGGGAGTATATCAGTCAAATACCTGACTATGCTACAGCATATATTTTAGTGAAAAAGTGAAAAATGAAACGTAGGGGCGCGGTTTCCGCTTCTGGTCAATGTGGTCAATTCAATTGAAAGCTGCTGTAAGAAGTGGTGCAGCGATCGCCTGGGCGTGAAAGTTCAGTTTAACTTAACCGCAGTTATTGCCAATAATTGATAGGGTAGTGAGACGCAACACTATCATAGGAGAGACTGATGGAACTTCAACCAAGAGGTAATGGTCCATTAATTGCTACCACTGCCATTATCTGGGGCTTTGCCACAGGAATGCTGGCTATTTGTATCCCGATTGTAGCGTTGACTAAAAGCGGTCCGATTCTGCCATTAGCTTTAATCTTAGGAGCAAGTGGGAGTACCGCAGTGGTTTGGCGCAACAGCGGTGAGCGCAATAGCAAAGTTTCTGAATTGACGAACAGCGTCTCTAAGTTACAGCAACGTGTTGTAGATTTAGAAACTATTTGTAGCAGTGAAGATTTTAATATCCACAAGAAGTTCAAACAACTGGAATCTAGAGATTAGATTTAGGTGGCGATCGCATCTCTACAAATAAACAGCGTCCCAAAAGGCGGTAAGGGATTTCCAAGTAAAAAAATATCCAACTATTTCTTGTGGGATGGGCATCCTGCCCGTCCTATCAACTGAGCGGGCTAGAGAGCTTACCCCACAATATTGGATAATTTATTTGTTGGAGTTCCCTAAGCTAAATCTATTTACGGCAATGAGGGTAAATAGACGACACTGCCGTGCCCCTACAGCAACCTGTGGTTCAATAAACAGAAAATAGCTGTAAGCAAAATACATTATAACAGTCGTGGGGCAGTGACTACTTATAGTCATTGCCCCACATATAATTCGCTATTCGTGCGTTTACTTACGCAGGAATCAACACTGTGTCAATAATGTGGATGACACCGTTATCAGTAGCAACGTCTGGTGTTGCGACTGTAGCATCATTTATTTTGACGCCATTGGAAGCATCAATTTTAACTTCCGATCCTTCAACGGTTTTAGCTGATTTCAGCTTAACTACGTCAGCCGCCAGTACTTTGCCTGAAACGACATGATAGGTCAGGATTTTCTTGAGCTTAGGAATGTCCTTCAGCAATGCATCTACTGTGCCTGCTGGAAGCTTAGCGAACGCTTCATCAGTAGGAGCAAATACGGTGAATGGACCAGCGCCTTTAAGAGTATCTACCAAACCTGCAGCCTTGATTGCAGCAACTAGGGTAGTGAAAGAACCTGCATTAACCGCAGTATCAATAATGTCAGCCATGTATCTTACCTAGTCTTGTGTAATCTACTTATAACTATAAACTACTTTACAAGAAATAATATTTATTTTTAAATATTTGCCGAATTTATTTAATTAAAAGCTACAAAAAGTACTTAAAATATTTTATACATTAATACATATGCTTTTGCATTTTACAGGGAACTTCACTCAGTCGGGTAGACCACAATATAACCGTAGGGGCGCGGTTTCCGCGCCCCAGATGATGTGAATCCTAAACTGGTTCTGAAAATTCACCCTCCAGACTGCGAAACAGAAATACCCAAAGTGGTAAAGAACTGTTGATTGCAATCAGTCGCACTAAATGACCTGTGGTCACAATTTCCACATTATGATCCAATGCCAGGGCTACTAAGATCATTTCCGCAGATCCTCCTGGTGCTGTTACCAATAGACAAGTCAGCCAGTCCCAAGATGTTAATTGCATCGCCAGGATGGCGGCTAGAGCGTAAGCAACCAAAGTCATAGCTACAGACAGCAAGGCGTAACCGATGGTCTTTTTCTCTAAAGTCGGTTTCTCACCCCAATACTCACCGATAGTAATTCCTAAAAGCATTTGACCTACTAAGTTGACCAAAGACGGTGGGCTAAAGTTAACATCACTCATAAAAGGCAACCAATGTAGCATTGGATTAAACGCAATACCAATCACTAAGGCACTAAAAAAGTCGCCTGCAGGAATTTTGCATTTTAACGCCAAATAAGCTCCGAATCCCCCTAGCAACAGTGCCAACAAGAGTAATCCTAAATGGGATGGATCAAGACTGAGCAAGGCACTTTTGATGGAGGTAGGCGTATTAACAAACGTACCACTTGATACTCTTGCTATTAAAGGAATCAGAAATACTACGGTAGTAACGCGCAGCGCCTGAACTAGCGCTACCAAGGCGACATCTCTGCCGTAATCGGCGGCAATAGCTGACATAGGTCCTATACCACCGGGAACTGTAGCCAGCATTGCGGTTAATAAATTGGTTTTGCTCAAGCGTCCGTAAATGTAGCCAATAAAGCTCCCACACAGCAGTAGGAAAAAGGTGAGAACAATAAAAACAGGAACAAAAGAAGCAACACTGGCTAGATTACCATGGGCAATTGAAAAGCCAATATTTAGTCCCACAAGTGTCATGCCAATCCTTCTAGCAGTCCGGTTAGGTTTAGGGGAATAGTGATAGAAAACCCGACATCCCTGAAGTACCACTGCACCAGAGACAATACCGCCAAATATCCACGCTACTCCTCCAATGTGAAAACCTGCCAGAACTAAACCCAAGGGTAATGCCAGAAGCATTTCCAAGGTCAGGACAATAAGCTGCTTGACTCTTAGCTGTTGAGTAACAACAAAATTGCTGACCTGCTTGGGAGTTGCTATACTTAAGGCTTGATTCATTAAAACGCGCTTTCAACTTAATTTACCTAAGAATATCGCGATCGCGCCGCTATTTACAGACACTTGCAGACATAGATTGCGTCGGGTAGCTGGTTTTGAGCCACCCTTCAGCTTCGGTACTCAGTTTCTTGAGCGTGGCTTTGATATGCAAACATTAGCTATCGTTGATGGTAATCAATTTCTTGAGTGACCGATCTTTTCTCATTCTCTTTAGCCACCTAAATACATCAATTCAATTTGAATGTTTGTGCTTGGACCTGCTACCACAAATGCTGAATCTCCAAAGTTGGGTGGACCTGTGAGAATTGTTGGATTTCTGGAGAACCCAAAGCCATCAGTCGGAATTCCAAAGGCATTGCGATGAACTTTGCGATCGCCTTTAGCATCATGCAATACTGCCACACCATAGCTTCCTGGCTTCAAATTATTAAAAGTTACTAGCAAAGATTTATCAGTAATTGGCACACACTCCGACTGCACTGCATTCGCCGTACCACTAGGAAAGCCTTTTCTACTTGCAAAAATACTTACGCAAACCTGCCCCTGACGATTTCTCAGCCCATCAATCTCAACTGTTAAGTTACTGGTTAAGCCAGCTCTGGCACTCAATAAAGGAGCCAAACTGCCCAGCACTGTGAATAGCAGTATACCAAATCGAAATCTTTGCATTATCAGCCTCTTTCAAGCGCAAAACTTTTCATCAGCACCACGAATTAACGCATGCATTTGGACATTGCAAACAGTTTGTTGAACAACAACACTGCCATCATAGCAAATTTGTTTAAATATTTAATAGTATTTTAAATAAGTAGTTTATTTTTAAAACTATTTTTTACACAAATAATTTTATAAATTGATAGTATATTATAAGATGATAAAATAAATATGAAGAAGCGCTCTCCTAAGCAGCCTCAGCCATTGTCATTGCATCCGGCAATGGCAAGTTCGACCTCTGTGCTTTTAGTTGCAGCGGGTGAAAAAAGTAGCGACTTATTCAGTCACTCCCTGACAGCGCTGGACATCGGACTTAATCATTTCGGCATTCTGTTTGCCCTTGTCAGCCTTGGACCACTTTCTCAAGTGGAACTGGGGCAACAAATGGGGATTGACCGGGCGCCAATGGTGCAACACATTGATTATTTGGAGCAGCGTGGATTAGTGAAGCGCACTCCCAACCCGCGCGATCGCCGTGCCCATGCGATCGTCTTAACGGACAAGGGGCAAGAGGTTCTGACACAAGCACTTGATCTAGCTCATCGCGTGGAAGCAGAAGTTCTCGCTCCTCTGTCTGCCCAAGAGCAAGCGCAATTGAATTATTTAATGAATCGATTGCTGGCGGCTCATTTCATAAGTGATATCAAGTCCGATTGATTAGTTATAATATACTGCGAACGGTTCAAAACTTCACTTAATATGGACTGAGATCCAAACCTCTCCCCGATGCGGGGAGAGGCTTAAGAACCGGATGCGCGAATGTTAAATAAGTATAGTTTTCACCCGTTTTTAGTATATCTGGCGGCAACGCCCAAACCCTGTCCCAAGCACGTATGTAACGGGTGTCCGATCCGGTGAGGTGAGTCCTTACAGCACCATTAAACCGTATAGGAACCAAGCCTACGGGAATCACCGCCATGTGTGGGAAACTCCGACAGTTGGATATGCGCGGAGATACGGCTGAAACTCCTAAAGAATCCCCTTGCCTTTAGGCATGGGGAGTGTCAAATCTTTGGCTTCCGTATCGCTTCTGGTTCTGTGCGATGAGTTGGGACACAATATCTGCGCCGATGTAACGTGAAATTGGCAAGTCTATAAATTGCATCCAACTGAAATCTCCGCAGGGTAGGTCGAGCAAAAAGTTAGTGCCATTGGATCTCAGCTTCTCAAAGTAGTAAGGATCAAAGGGGACGTTGTCTCGCCGTTTGTTCTTCGGTTCTATTTAAGCGGAAGTGGAGGAAGATGAGGGAGTAGTCAATAGTCTAAAGGTTTTTGACTACTCCCTCATCTTCCTTGTCTCCTTCTGTGCATTTAGGACTCAGAACTTGGTATGCAAATTGATTTTCATCACAGTATTACCTATTGCGTTGCCCGGTTGGCTGGGTTTGAACACGAACAGGCAAGTATCATCGCTTACTGTTCCCAGTATGTAGATGATGCAACCAATTGTGGTTTAATCAAGTTTGATAACGGTGTCATTTTCAATCGCATCAGTTCAGCACACAAAATGGTAGATTACCGGAACTTTCAGGAGCTAGCCATTCATCGAGTATGGATACCATTTCATTTTTTACCAGGGAATGGTGGACTTCCAGCTCAACAACAGCCGTTCGGAAAGTTTATCAACAAACTGATTTGTCGCCCTAACAGTTATGTTGCCCAAGAAATGGTGAGAGAGTGCATAAATCGCCGTCATACTGCTTATGGACTACACAGACTTGGGATCACAATGCATGTCTATGTAGATACTTGGGCACATCAGGGCTTTGCTGGTATCAACCATATGGTTAACCATGCAAAATACCTTGTTGACGAAAACGGAAAACCAGATCGGAAATTGATCGATCGCTTGCAAGGTTATTTCATTAGTGAAGCATTGCCATTAGGGCATGGTGCCGTACTCAGTCATCCCGATAAACCGTTTTTAAGATGGGGTTATACAAATGGGTGTGGCGAAAAAATTACTAGAGATAATCCGAAAGAATATTTAGAAGCATCTGAGTATATGTGTAAAGCGATGCAGCGTTATCTAGCAGGCAACCCTGACGCTGATGTTCCAGGACTTCCCCTGGATGATAAAGCCCTAATTGCTCATATGATGGAAAACATTACAGATCGCGATCGCAAGGTAAGACATCAGAAATGGTTGATCGCGATCGCACAGGGCTTCTTCAGCTTTGGCAAAGCAAATATCACCTATATTCCCAAAGGAAAAAACTCATGGAAATACCAAGCTTTGGGAACAGAAAAAGAGGTAGATACTAAAGACGAAATTTTTGCATACGACCCAAAATTCTTAAGCAGTAACTGGAAATTATTTCATGACGCTTTACAAGCGCATCACTTCTACGTGCTACACGAACTCCTACCCAGGTATGGAATTTGTGCAGGCTAATCTTCTCTGCTTCCATTGAACACTCTGGTAGCCTGTCTCAACTTTCGAGGTTTTCAGCATGATTTCAGATCATGTCCGTATAAACAGTTACGAGATCCAGCCCTCGCCCCCGTCCCCTCTCCCAAGCATGGGAGAGGGGAGCGAGCGAGGGCGGGGTGAGGGTTCATATAATAAGTCATTAACCGGACATGATATCAATCATTTTCTCATCACACAAGTGAGTATTTACACAAACACGGTGATTAAATCTGTCCCATAAGAGGGATGCGGATGACATCATTAACTCCTCTAAGATGTATAAAGGCGTAGAAGTAAAAATAGATGGTCATCGGGTTACATTGTCGTCAATGCAGGGAGTCAAGCCAGTACATAGAGCGGATGGATACGGATATGAGTTCACTGCGATAAACTCTAAGTTACTCCAAAAATCAGTTATTTAGTGATAAGACCACTGAAAGGAGAAAAAAATATGCAACTGGGGATGATTGGTCTGGGGCGCATGGGTGCAAACATTGTGCGACGGCTGATGCGAGATGGACACGAATGTGTCGTGTACAATCGCACTCCCGAAAAAGTGGAGCAGTTACAAAGTGAAGGGGCAATCGGGACGACTTCCCTAGACGATTTCGTCAGTAAATTGACTAAACCCCGTGCAGCCTGGGTGATGGTGCCTGCAGGTGAGACAACAGAAAAGATGGTCATGGATCTGTCAGAAAAGATGGAGCCAGGTGATATGATCGTTGACGGTGGCAATTCATACTACAAAGACGATGTGCGTCGTGCCAAAATCCTACAGGAAAAAGGCATCCATTACATTGATTGTGGAACGAGCGGCGGCGTATGGGGCTTGGATCGGGGCTACTGTTTAATGATTGGTGGCGCAAAAGAGAGCGTTGAACATTTGGACCCAATCTTCAAGACTATTGCTCCCGGATCGGGCGACATCCCCCACACCCCTGGACGCGAACAGATGAACAGCACTGCTGAGGCTGGCTACCTGCACTGTGGTCCCAACGGTGCTGGACATTTCGTCAAGATGGTCCACAATGGCATGGAGTATGCCTTGATGCAAGCCTACGCTGAGGGCTTCAATGTCCTCAACAATGCCAATTCCCAGGAGTTATCCGAAACTTACCGCTATGACTTTAACGTCGCGGACATTGCCGAAGTCTGGCGCAGAGGTAGCGTTATCGGCTCGTGGCTACTGGACCTGACCGCAATCGCCCTTGCCGAAAATCCCACACTTGACAACTACACAGGCTATGTAGAGGATTCTGGTGAAGGGCGGTGGACAATTATGGCTGCTATTGAAGCAGCTGTACCAGTCGAGGTGCTTTCAGCAGCACTCTACACGCGCTTCCGCTCACGGCAAGAACACACCTTTGCTGAGAAAATGTTGTCAGCGATGCGCAACAAGTTTGGTGGGCACATGGAACACCACAATGTGGGAGTCACCCCAGATGAGAAGCGTGTCGATACCAGGGATTCGTAGGATAAAGTCATGACAACTGTCCAAGAAAAAACCGTGACCGATGACCAGTCGGTTCAGCCTGCTGAACCTTGCGTGATGGTAATATTTGGCGCGGCTGGAGACTTAACCAAGCGCCTACTGATTCCAGCGCTTTACAACTTAAAACGTAGCAAGCTTTTACCCCAAGAGTTTGCGATCGTTGGCTTTGCTCGCAGCGAGATGAGTAGCGACGATTTCCGCAGCAAAATGAGCCAAGAAATTCAAGAATTTGCCACTGTAGAAGTCGAACCTGAGTTTTGGGACTGGTTCGAGGAGCGCCTGTACTATCTACCCGGCAACTTCGATGAGAAAAATGATTATCAACATCTCAAAGACTTGCTGGCTAAAGTGGACCAAGAACGCGGTACTCGCGGTAATTATCTCTATTACTTAGCGACTGCCGACAACTTTTTCTCAGAGATTGTGCAGCAACTGGGTGAAGTGGGTTTGGTGCGTGAAGACTCGGAACATTGGCGGCGAGTGATTATTGAGAAGCCCTTTGGTCATGACTTAGATTCAGCTCGCACCCTTAATAAAGAACTGAGTAGTGTGCTTAAGGAAAGCCAAATTTACCGCATCGACCACTACCTTGGTAAAGAGACGGTGCAGAATATCTTGGTCTTCCGCTTTGGCAATGGAATGTTTGAGCCAATTTGGAGCCGCAATTACATTGACCACGTTCAAATCACTGTTGCTGAGACTGTTGGCGTAGAAGGGCGAGGCGGCTTCTATGAAGGCACAGGGGCGCTGCGGGATATGGTGCAAAATCACCTGTTCCAGTTACTAGCGATGACGGCTATGGAACCGCCACTTTCGTTTGACGCTGATGCATTGCGTGATGAAAAGTCTAAATTACTACATGCGATCGTTCCTTTGAGTGAGGCAGATGTGTTCTCCCACGCTGTCCGAGGTCAGTATGACGCTGGTACAGTTAAGGATAAGTCAGTGCCTGCCTACCGAGCAGAAAACCGAGTCGCGACTGATTCCAACACTGAAACCTTTGTGGCGCTGAAACTGATGATTGACAACTGGCGCTGGGCTGGTGTGCCATTTTACCTCCGTACTGGTAAAGTTATGCCCAAGCGAGTCAGTGAAATCGCTATCCAGTTCAAACGTGTGCCACATTTGATGTTCCGCCAAACTTCCATGGAAAAACTGACGCCAAATATCCTTGTGCTGCATCTTCAGCCTGATGAAAGGATCAGCCTACAGTTTGGGGCAAAAATCCCAGGTCCGGCGATCCGTATGGATGGAGTGTCTATGGATTTTCACTACGGCGACCACTTTGGCATGACGCCCAGCACTGGCTATGAAACGCTGATCTACGACTGTATGATCGGTGATGCAACCTTATTCCAACGCTCTGACAATGTGGAGATTGGTTGGAGTGCGGTGCAACCAATTCTAGATGCCTGGAAAGCCACACCACCTAGTGACTTTCCCAACTATGCAGCAGGCACTTGGGGACCGAAGGAGGCAGATGAGTTGCTAGAGCGCGACGGTCGCCAGTGGCGGCAGATTGACGGATGAACGTTCGGGGCGACTCATCCATCGCCCCGAACGTCCAGCTAAAAGCAGGATCAGCGCCCCAAGACATTGGTGGCGGCACCTGCTGCTCCACCATTGATAGCATTACTGAGGGGATGGTGACGGTTGGTAATCAAGCCAGTGACTGTGCCAGCCGCTGCACCCACTGCGGTATCTCGAACCAAATGACGACTTTTATGGTGTCCGCCGTGGTTGACAGCATTAACAGCAGCACCAGCAGCGGCTCCATTAATAGCATTACCAACGGTGTGATGAGGGCTGGTAATTGTACCAGTTACTGTACCAGCCGCTGCACCTACTCCCGCATCTTTTATGATCCGGTGGTTTGCTGATGCGGGTTTTACAGACACTAGGTTGCCGCCGACTAGACTCATAGCCACTAGGCTGGGTAATAGTGTGCGTTTCAAAATTGGATGCATTACTATACCTCTAAAATGAATTAACTACCCTGAGAAAGATTCCTTGGACAGTTTTATGACTCTTCTATTTCCAGTCTAGGTAAAAGGTCTTTTTCTGGCTTGACCCGAATGGATAGTTTTATCTAGTCAATTAGATAGAAATATAATTGCTGACCATTTTTTAAATTAAAAATTAAAAATTAAAAATTAAAAATTTAGAAATAATTTTTAATTGTTTAATTAAGGATACAGAGCAAGTGTTTTTCAACAGGGAAAACAGAAATACTTAGTATCTATTTTCACAAGATGGCGTGTTTATTTCTGGGGTCTTTAATTTTGAATTTTGAGTTTTGAATTATTTTGACCTCATTGGGGCTAAACTCACAGAAACAATTTACAAGTGGAGTAAGTAATTACATTTACAGACTCGCGCAGATATGGGTAAAGGCTGATGCTACTGCTGAGTGGGCATGAGAGCGATCGCCCACAACATCTCTCCGTCATATTCCGGATTTTCCACCCCAGGTCGCGCTCTACAGATACGGTTGCAGTTTGTTCTGGTGGGTCAATTTGCTACACAATTGCCATCTTTTTAGATGCACAGAAAAACCAGTAAAATTGTGTATAACGGAATTCGGTCGTTTAAGACGGACGAGCGATCGCGTTGGTGTAGCAGCCCATTTGGGGCATCGCTCTCAAACAGAATTGCCCACATTGTCAGGGCGGGGCACGTCGCTTCTCCCAAAGGGAGACGCTGCGCGAACGCTCCAAGTCAAAAGTCAAAAATTAAGAATTATTTAATTACTTTTGACTTTTGACTTTTGACTTTTGAATTCCCCGTAGGGGTTACCCCGCCCCTACGGTCATATTGTGGTCTACTTCTTGCCATAAAAATGCGGACGCAGACCTTTACTATTTCTGTCAATGCGTAACTCCTAATTACTTGTAACTGTGAAAACCTTCGCTACTAGTAGGATTAGAAGATATTCTTTCTCTACTCACACACTATGGTTGTCCAAATCCAAGAATTTGATGCCTCGCACTGGGTTAAAACTCGTTCTTCCCTAGACCCCACTCAATCCACCTTTCTCACTTGGACAGGTAAGATTTACGCCTTTATCCCTGGCGAGAAGAGAAAACTTTTGTTTAAGATATTGGGTATGAGTGTGAGCAGGTGTATTCTCACAGAAGAGGGTAGTTGGGATTTTACCTCCAGAGAACTGACTTATTACCTTAACCCAGAGACAGGTGAGGCGTTACGGAAGTGGGAGAATCCTTGGACAGGGGAAACAGTTCCGGTTATGCACGTGGCAAATAATCCGGTGCAGGGTCACTTTCAGGGTAAGTTTCCCGCACCAGTAGAAGGGTCGAGTACAACTTTTGTATTTGACATATTTCCCACTTACCCCAATCCTTTGGCAGAAGATCCCAAGTTTGCTCAGTACAGTCCACAACCCACCTATCAGGCGGCGGAGTTGTTTAAAATTACTGTCCCAACTGCAGATTTATTCAACCCAGAACTCACCTCGGTTTCTCAACTCCAACTCAGCTGGGATCGGATTGGTCCTTGGCTTCCTTGGATGAAGATGGGTGCTAGCCCCGGTCATCTTATTTACAGTGCTTACGGTAGCAAAGTCAATGGTTTTACTGAGTTACCGCAACTGTTTCAAGATGAAATTAATAGCCGTATTCCTTTATATCGGAATGCTCCAAAATCTTTTCTTGAGGGAGAAGATATGACATCTTGGCTATACTTCCAACGGCACTTTGAGGCTTACTTGGCAGAGGAAAGATTTCCTTTGCCTGAAGTTGATTGTTGATTGCTAATTGCTAATTGCTTGCCATTAGCCATTAGCAATTAGCCATTAGCAATTAGTTATTGCCTTACAATTCCCCTACACCCTGCCCTTCGGGTTTTGGTTCTGGGGTGTTTTGGGAGAAATTTATGTGGATGGTTTTAGCTTGCTCCCCATTGGTAGCCACAGCTGTCATCGCATAGTCAATCGACCTGTCTTTAAAGGGCATACGCAAGTGGAAAGTCCCATCTGGTTTAAGTTTAATCGGATGACCTTCAAGGGTTACGGTTGAACCAGGTTCCGCAGCTCCGTGGATAATGAGTTCAGCATCTGCCACAAACCAAAAATCTTGTTCGGGACGGCTGAAGACGCGAGTAATAGCTGAACGCGCTAGTAGCAACCAACGATTGTCATTTGTGACATAGCCAATTTCAGTTATATAGTCGCGATCGCTCTTGGGAATAGCCACATAGCGATCGTGTATTGTCTCCTCACATTCATACTGCTGTACCAGTTGGGGATTCTGATAACTCAAGTCAATATTAGTAACATCATAAAGTCGCAGTACCAGTTGCAAACCGCCTTTTGACCGCAGCGCTTCCTTTTCGACCGCAGAAACTTGCCAAAAAGCATAAGCCCACTTAGGTGTGCGGGATGTGAGAACAATCTTATTCTCAAAATCTGCTTTTAGCGATTCAGCAGATCCTTCGTCTACCACTGGTGCTGCTTTATCCGTAGTGTTAGTTTGCGATTCTACATCTAATTTAGTAGTTTCTTTTATACCATTCATCGCCGCCCCCGATGTAATTCCTGTGTCTGCGGCAACTTCAGTTGTCTCCTCTGGCACATGAGACTCTGTGCTCTCACCAGTAGGTTCAGCTGCATCCGCTAACATATCTAATACAACTTCGGGAAAGTCTAATTTGACAGAAAAAGCTTGGACTTCAGGTGCTGCGGGAACATTTGTGAGGTTGGCAGTGTTCGTTGCGATCGTAGTCACAGGAGTTGGATCTGGCTGTTTGGCAGATGAGGTTGTACCTTTGACGAATGGTTTCACATGAGATGCGATCGCCACATCAGGCACTTCACGATCTACAGAATTCACAACTGTTACTGGGGCTGACAAATCAAATGCAACGGGAACATTTGGCAGTTTGGCTTCTGAAGCTGTAACTTTAGATACCTCTGGTTCCACATCTCCATGAGATAATACTTCAGTGGTATTACTTGCTTGTATTGTGTTATAATCTGCTTCTATGTCTGACTCTCTCTGAAAAAATTTCGCCCAGAGTGGTGAAGTAGCCCCTACTGTAAGGGCTGCACCGTTTGTTAAAGCTGAAGCTCCTACAGTCGTGGGATTCGCTATATTGGATACAGATGAATTTGTGTCAACATCCATTGATGTGGTTTGGCTTGGGTTCTCAACCACCTCAGATGGTGTGTGTTCTTCAGGGTTGCTGACGCTAAGAGTTATGCTGAGGTTTGACGTCTCTGTTGCAGAAGCCTCTTTCAAAGGCAGATTAGAAGTTGATTCCACCACGTTGTCGATTTTTTCTTGACCCGCCTGACGTTTTCTGTTGAACCACCATAATAAGAAACCACCTAAAGGAAATAAAGGCAATAGCCAGCACAAAAGTGGTGTTAGCCCGAACGCAGTTTCATTTTTGCTAACAGAAGTCACAAAACTCTGATGATCGGAAGCAGTCGTTTGATCAAAAGCAGTAGCTTTGTTTGTCGCTTGGGCGCTGGGTGAGAAAGTCGCACTTGGTGAGGGAGTAGTGCTGAGTGTCCCAGATCCGCCGTATTCGATCTGGGACACGACAGCATTCCTAGCTTCTTCCATCGCCTGCATTCCCACAGGGGCGGTAACAAAGTCAAGAAAATTACTCACACTCGGACCGGGATTTTTCTTGTAAACGTACACTTCAGGCAGCGAGAAGGGATATCTGGAATCATCTGGTAAGATATGATTCATCTTGACAACACGTATACCTTGCAGTTTCGATACTTGATTAGCTAAGATATACGATATACCGTCTTTCCCTAGCTGCTTGACTATTTCTCTTGTGCTATCTTCGTCCAGTTGCAGAGCCGTAGAGCCTGTGTCAAATTCAGCAGCCTGAAAGACTGGGTAGTCGCGAAAAGCTTCTCTAATATCGCTCGTTGTGGGGTGATCGATGACCCGAATTTTCCCCTCAGCACCCCCCACTTGCGACCAATCTGTAATTTCTCCCCGGAAAATCTTGGCAAATCGCTTACTGGTCAGGCTTCCCTTGAAAGGATTATCTGTACCCACAACAATCGCAATCTTTTCTCGGTGTACAAGAACTTGCTCTAGACCTCGGGCAACTTCATCTGGCGTCAACTCTCGACTAATTGCTGCTAGATCTATTTTCCCACTTCGTAAAGCGTTGAGAGCCGCATCAGTACCATTGGCAGCAACTTCTACCTTGGTTCCAGAGAACTGTTTCTCAAAGCGTTGTTTCAAGGTTTGATTAATCGCAGCCATGCTACTCGAACCATCAATCCGCACTGTAGTGCCAGTTGGAACAGGTGTCGAGAGAGACGACGACGGAACATTAGTAGCAGATTGTGCCAAGGCGGATTGCAGCATACTGACATTTGCTGCCATAGGGGTGGCTAATGCCAGCAGTAATGCCAAACTGAGGATCGAACTATCTTTTTTTTCTTTTTGCCACATATGCCTCTTATCAAAGTAGAGGAAACAGAAAGCTGGCGTGAGTTTAATCGTTCTTTTTTTACATTCCTGGTATTTGTCTCTTAAGTGGTGGGAGATACTTAAGATAAACTATACTTTGTTTCAACTCAATCTTGCATCTCAACTCGATCCATAACAGCGTTTATTTTTTTTAGCTATTTCCAAACATATGCCCCACACTGAACTCGAGTGTAAATGATACCAGGTTTCTAGCTTGTAGCCAAAATAAAATTTATTAAGGTTAACCCGCTTTTCTGTTCGATTATCAGGGAGATTTCTCCAGGCTTCTAACCGAAGTTAAAAGCTACAATACTGAAGTTTAGTCGTGTGAAATTATAGTTATTGCGTGTAACAATACTTATGTATTTTTCAGCAATGATTACAGAGGCTATTTTAAAGTTCGCGGCTTAGATAACAATGACAATCAGGTTTTTCAATCAGTGATTCAACCAAAGCATTCAAAGTAGTAGCAGCTAACAAACCACCTCCCAAAGTTCCTTCAATAGTGATCCAAGGCACACATGATTGCATCAGTTGTCGCTTGGCAGCAGGAGCATGGCTAAAGCCAATAGGCATACCAATCACAAGCGCAGGTTGAATTTTCTGCTTCTGGATGGCGTGGCAAACAGACAGCAATACACTAGGAGCATAGCCCACTACCAGCACACAACCCTGAAATACTTGCTGTAATTTGTCCTGCCATTCCTGATGCTGCCAAAAAGCAAGTTCTGCTTCCATAGCAGTAGTGACGTGAGGATTATCTATTAATGTTTCCACCCCACATCCTAAATGAACTAATCGCGTTCGATCGAGGGCAGCAGCTACAGTTGGAACATCTACAACCACTTGACACCCTGAGTGGAGGGCTTCACGACTGGCGGCGATCGCCCCAGTACTCAACCGCACAAACGACGCCAAACTGACATCGCCACAAGCCAAAACCAGCTGAGAAATTAGGTCTTGTTCAATTTCCGAACGGTCAGAGAGGTCAGGTAACAAGCGTTGTAAAGATTCTTGAAAAGCTTCCGGGTGTGCATGAACTTGAGCATCCAAACCACTCCAGAGTTTTTCCACTCCGAACAGTCCTGTTTTGGTTTCTACTTCCAGTAACTTAAGTTGTGCCAAGACTTCAGCTTGCATAATTTGACAATGGCGATCGCGCCCCAACAACCCTTCTAATGCAGAAGCAGTTTGCCTTAGTTGGGAAATTTGCTGCATCACTGCCCGATATTGCTGCTGAAGTTGTGCCATTAAGTTGGTAGTTGTATCTGCTTCTGGTTCGACTTCCAGAATTTGGCGGATGTGGTTCAACTGGAACCCTTGCTGCTTCAGTGCCACAATGCGTTGCAGCCGAACAACATCTTTCTCGTTGTAAAGACGGTAGTTGCTAGGCGATCGCACTGGTTGAGGCAGTAACCCCAATTGATGGTAGTGGCGCACCATTCGCGGGGTAATACCGCTTCCAACTGCGTTACTTAGTTCTTTGATAGTTAGGTTTTTAGCGTCAAATTTGGACATTAGGGACTATACTCAATAGACCTAAATAGCCTTAAATATTCTTGCACGACTCTGATTACAGTACCCTTGCTGTAACTAGTCTTCAATGTCGATAATTGTGAGGTAGTTTCCCTGTTCATCCTCATCCACTGTTACGATTAGACGCCACTGGTCATTTAAACGTAAGGAACGCTGTCCAAGTTTTCCTCGTTTTCCTTTGAGTTTCTCAAATCTCAACCCTTTTTGAGCATATAAGTCTCGCTCATCTACAGCCGCTTTTACCTCATTAGTGTCAACTTAACTTTGAAACCCGCAGTAGTTTGCTCGTTCCCATGCACTCTTGCATGGGAATGCAGTCGTTGGGGCTGCTGCCTCATTGCTTTCTTTGGAGGCAGCAGCCCGCCAATTAGGCATTCCCAGCACTCTGGCTGGGAACGAGAACAAGTGTTCATCCGGACCTGATATTACACATTAAACCGTAGGGGCGCGGTTTCCGCGCCCTTACTTACAATGTGGCGGCTGTATATCATAACAACTACCGGACATGATATAAGTAGTAAAAGGTGACACGATTACAACCGATTTAATACTTGGAGATAGTATGTAGTCAAGCAGTCATCGATCATCTTTCCCCCATGCCCCATGCCCACGACTGCACATGGGCGTCATACCATACTTAGCGAAGTTGGTGAGGTTAAAATTTTTTTTATTTTTTAAGAGTTTATATGTAAAATATTTGTAATAATTTAATTTTTTTTAGTTAATATTTTATGTTTGCATTAAAAAATACAAGGCTGATCTAACTGATTTGAGACGTGCTGAGTAAAGGCTGCTAATTGCCTTTAATCCCTTGGCAGACAAAGGTAAACATCCTCAAACTGTTGAAGTTGCGCCAATGACGGTAATCAATCAGGAAGCAGAGAAAGAAACTTTCCTTGAACAGGTGCAAATTGTTCGGGGTCCGTATTTGCAGCAGGGTACAGAGTCTAGCATAATGATCCGCTGGGCTACTTCTACTCTTTGTCAAGGCAAAGTATGGTATGGCACAGATTCTGAGAGACTTGATTTAACACAGTTCGAGAAAACAGTTACTTGTGACCACAGAGTAAAACTAGACGGACTAACGCCAGACACAAAGTATTACTATGCAATTGGTACAACAGCGTTCGGACAGGGGAGTCGGACTGAAAATTACTTTTTTATCACTGCGCCATCAAAAGATTTAGCGTCACAAGTCCGACCACTACGGATCTGGGTTTTAGGAGATGCGGGACGTGCAAACGATATAGCAGCAAGTGTGCGGGATGGATACCTGAAATTTACAGGAACACGTCATACTGACCTTTGGCTGATGCTAGGCGACAATGCCTATGATGTTGGTACGTATGACGAGTACCAGGGGGCAATATTTGATATGTATCCCCAATTCCTTTGCAGTAGTGTCCTCTGGACGGCGATCGGTAATCATGATGCTGGATGTGCCGATTCTCTACTGCAGACAGGACCTTATTATGAGCTTTTTTCTCCGCCGACTGGTGGGGAGGCGGGTGGTGTGGCGTCTGGAACTGCAGCTTATTACTCATTTGACTACGGCAATATCCACTTCATTTGTCTTGACTCTTATGGTAGCGATCGCTCCCCTGAAGGTGCAATGTTCACCTGGCTTGCACAAGATTTAGCTTCATCTTGTCAGGATTGGAAAATCGCTTTTTGGCATCATCCTCCTTACACAAAAGGGTCACACGATTCAGACATTGAGTTTGAGCTAATTGAAATGAGACACGCTCTTCCCATTTTAGAAGACGCGGGTGTAGATATTGTGCTGGGCGGTCACAGCCACTCTTATGAGCGATCGTACCTGATTGATGGGCATTACGGCACCTCAGACTTTTTTACTGAAGCGATGAAAAAGGATGCAGGAAGTGGACGAGAGGACGAGTCGGGAGCATATCAAAAACGCCATTTAGCTTCGCACGCGGGGACAGTATATATTGTTGCAGGCACTTCGGCTCTAGCCGATCTGGTATTTCCGCATCCGGCAATGTATAGTTCACTTAGTATTCCTGGGTCACTGGTGTTAGACGTACGGGGCAAAAGGCTTGACGTCAGATTTATTGATGGTCATGGGGAGGTAAAGGATTACTTCACCATGAAAAAAACAATCACTTAACTTAACTCATGAATATATTTGAGAAAATATCATTCAAATAGAAGGAAACAGTTTACTACGCCTACGTTACTGACGACAACGACAAGCTAGTGCGAATTGTATCACTACGGCAACTAATTTTTTCAATTCCTGATGCCTTGATCAAAGACATTGCTAGCAAGCACGTCATCAAAGTCCGCACTGAAATGCCCCAAGAAGAGGTGGCGCGACTGATGAAGCGTTATGATTTGTTAGCGCTGCCAGTGGTTGACCAAGAAGACCGACTGGTGGGGATTGTCACAATTGACGACGTGGTAGACATTTTAGAGGAGGAAGCTACTGAAGACTTCCAGAAATTGGCTGGGGTCAGTGGTGGCGACGAGGACGTGCTGGCTGATCCCTTGGAGACGATTAAAAAGCGCTTACCGTGGCTGTTGGGAGTTATGGTTCTTTATATCGGAGCAGCCAATGCGATCGCGCCCTTTCAGAGTGTGATTTCCCTGATCCCAGTGCTAGCAGTTATCATGCCGATTTTCTCCAACACCAGTGGCACTGTCGGTATTCAAGCTTTAACGGTGACTATTACAGGACTGAGTGTGGGGAAGGTAACACCCCTGGATACCCTGAAAATTCTCCGCAAGGAAATCTTAGCTGGGTTGGGTACAGCCTTAGTATTAGGTTTGACTCTGGTCATGCTGTCTTTGATTTGGGCTCCTGCCCAAGACAGATGGGTAGCTTTAGTTGCTGGACTGGTGATGGCAATCAATGTGTTAGTGGCTGTCACTCTCGGAACTTTGCTACCTCTGGGTTTCAAGCAGTTGTCCCTCGATCCAGCACTTTGCAGTGGACCGCTGCTGACGACTTTGCTAGATGGAGTTGGTTTCATGATTTTCCTAACACTGATTTCTGTAGCTTTGAATTTTCTTAAATTCCCAGCCTGACGACCTCTACCATAATCACACGACAATGCCCATTGCTCTAACCAAATTCTTGATTGCACCTCATAAACGCAGATATGGGTAAGTGGATGCCGTTCGTCACAATAATTCGTAATTCGTAATTCGTAATTCGTAATTATTACGAGCCAAAATGCGGTGTGGCGGTGACGGACGCGAAGCTCGACCTAGTATCGCTTCTGTCCAAAAGACCGAAGCGCGAAGACCTGAGGGTAGTGCCAGATCCAAGAGTACTTGGAATCATAGACTTTTATCTAACTTAAAACAATAGGGTAGGCACGTTTCCTAGAGACACCGACAGTTGTAGGTTTGGCACAAACTATCGAAGCTCGAAGCCTTGCCGAAACCATTACTCAGCCAAACAACACTTGAGTTAACGGATATAACGGATAAATTATCTGCTACATCCGTTACATCCGCTACAACATCCGTTGCCAAAATTAGCTTCCCAGTTGAAGATAGGACTTACGCACTCAAGCCCGAAACCTTGATCGGAACTAGCCCCTCTTAAAAAGGGGAGAACTTCTCAAGCCCCCTTTCTCAGGGGAGCGTCAGCGCATGTTGTCGGGTTTCCCTCATCGCTTCTGGCGATCTTTGGGGGATCTGACCCGTTAGGCGTCTCTACACACCTGAAATTCTCACCAACAACCAAAACCCTTGCAGTATTGGGACTGAGTGTGCGTAATTGGGCGTTGCTGAATTAAGGTATGAATCCGGATGTAGAACTTTCGCGCTCTACGTCAGGACAAGGATTTTGGGATTACGTAAAATCATTCTTATACATGGAATCAGCAACGCCCGTAAGTGCGCAGTATATTTTCTGGCAGTGCTGTGGAGTACTGATTTTGAAGCTGTGATGAATCATGCCCTTGAGTTTCTAATTTTTTCGTGAAGATTGTATCTTCTGGTAAAAGTTAACACCTATAAGTTGCACTATTTTCATAATATGAATATTAGCAATTATCTGCTGCTTTCAACCCTTGTAAGGTATACCTGTAGGGGTGTTCTTTACGTACACCCTTACAATCGGACGTACCGTTACCAAACGCAAATAGCTGTATCACTTAGAAATACTGTAAAAAATAATGCATGCATACATTCGCAAGCAGGTATGTGGTATTCCTGTAATAAAAAATACCAAAAATCCAGATTTTGCTCGTCAGACTTCAGAGCCAACTGGCAAAACAAAACGATCAATTTCTCAGGCGATCGGGGGATTAGCAGTGAGTCTATGCTGGAGTATGCTAGCAGCAACTCAGGCATTAGCAGGCAACTACCGCATCACCGAAATCGCTGATTCTCAAAGTGACTTCAGCAGTATTTCCAACAATGGAGCGGCGATTAATGATAACGGCACAATAGCTTTTATTGCGTCTCCAAAAGTAGGAGAACAGGGAATATATACCAGTAGTGACAGCAAGATCACAGAGATTATGAATAAGAGTCTCCTGGCGTCTTTGTATGGTTTAACATTAAATCCCAGTCTCACGTTCTATTTTGAGTCAGTAGAAAATATTAACAACAAAGGCTCTATTGCTTTCATAGCAAGGCAGTTACCAACTGGAGGACCATTCGTTGATAAACGTCTTTTTAGCAATCAAGACGGCTCCTTTAAGACTCGTGCGCAAATTTCTTACAACGGACGTTATGGTCCAATCTCCTTCATTGCCGCTCTCAATAATCAGGATGAAATAGCTTATTTGGATATAAATAATAATGTTAGTTACCGTTCGCTTAGTCCTACTAGTATCGTCCTGACTAAAAAAAATCAACCAGATGTCACTATTTCTTCAGGAGACCCATCTTCAGCAAATACGCCTTTTTCTAGTATTGACGCTTTTGCCTTAAATAATCTTGGTAAAGTGATTTTTGCCGCCACTGAACACGATGGCACAACCGCAATTTTCACTAGTAATGGCGATAAATTCACTAGCATCGTAGAAACGAATGCATCTGCTTTGGCTATGAACGAAAAGGGCGATATAGTCGTCTCTAGTGGAGATGCCATCCGCTCCTTCGACCGCGCTAGTGGTACTTTGCACACGATTGCCGATCCCACTAACAGTTCGTTGAAGGCATTTAGCAATCCGGCAATTAATAACAATAATAACGTAGCGTTTACAGCCACTTTGAATTCAGGTGAAAAAGGTATTTTCACAGGCGCCGATCCGGTAGCAGACAAAGTGATTGCCGTAGGCGATTCTCTCGCCGGTTCGACAGTCACAAATGTGAATTTCTTGCGTTCTGGGTTCAACAATAATGGTCAGATTGCCTTTTATGCTCAGTTAGCAGACGGCACTCAGGGCATCTTTCGCGCTGATTTAATCACTGATAAATCGCCCAACTCAAATCTTGGCAAGCACATACTCCATCACCGAAATCCCAGATTAGAGAAGTGACAGAATAATTACTAATTCGTAATTCGTAATTCGTAATTTAGGGCTACTAGCAACTAGACTGCCCCACAACGCTCTTGCTGCCACGCGATTAATCTATTAAAAAAGATTAATGCGTGGGATCTTTTTTCTGGCGATCGCATTTATCCCTGGGGTAATAATTACGAATTACGAATTATTTTGACCAAGCCCCGAAGGGCGCTCCCGTTGGGCGTCATAGGGAAAGCACCCCATGCCCCATGCCCCATACCCTAATCAATACAAGTTCTTAGCTGTTCTGCGAGAACCTGGACATGGGGTTTTCTCAGCATCGTGAGGTGATTACCAGGAATTAGATGAATTTCCACTTTTTCAGAAGCTAGCTTATCCCAACCCATACTTGGATCGTCAGCAATCCTTGAGTGAACGCTTGTTTTAAAAAGAGTGATTCGCTGCGGGTAGACTTGTGGGACGTAGTCGAGAGTTGCTTGACTATTGGCACGGAAAATACGAAGCATTGGACGAATAGTTAACTCGCGCAAAATCCGTGACTTGGACTCCTGAGATATGAGGTTGGCTGCTACTTCTTCTAAGTTAAAGTGCGAGAATAGATTAGTTTTGAACCATCGAACGAATTGATTGAAACTAGGAAAACCAGAAGTAGAACTGTCAACTCTGTTTTTGTCAGGAGCGGTCATTAAATAAAAATAATCAAGCAAAAATGGCCATACATATCGTACTACTGTGGTGAAAAGAAACCTGAGACTATCACCTAAAGAAGGTTTATTGCTAGCAACAGGTGCTACAGCGTCAAGCACAGCAAGTAGAGCGACTTCATCGCCGCTTGATTGTAGTTGTTGAGCCATCTCAAAAGCAACTAAACCGCCAAAAGACCAACCTCCTAAGAAATAAGGACCTTTTGGCTGCACTGTACGCAATGCGAGAATGTAGTGAGCAGCCATGTCAGAAATGCGAGTCAGTGGGGAATTTTGTCCGTCAATGCCAATAGGTTGTAACCCATAAAATGGTTGATTTTTACCTAAATGTTTAGCCAATTCGTAATAAGGAAAGATCGCACCAAAGATTGGATGCACGCAGAAGAAAGGAGGATTTGAACCTGCAGGCTGAATCGCAACCAAGGGAGACGAAGGCAGAGAATTTGTTCCTGGGTATAGAGAAATTGCTAAACTTTCAATTGTTGGACGCAAAAAGAGGGTAGATAAAGGCAACTCACGCTCAAACTGTTTGTGTATCTGCTCTAAAAGGCGTACAGCTAGCAGTGAATTTCCACCCAAGTCGAAGAAGTTATCGTTAATACCTACATGCTCAAGGTTAAGGACTTCAGCCCAAATTTTTGCGAGTGTTGACTCGGTTGGGGTACGAGGAGTGACAAAGGTTTTATCTATTGATCGGCTTGTGGAAGTATCGGTTGCTATGAGCGCACAGCGATCTACTTTGCCATTAGGCGTGAGTGGCAGAGAATCTAGCACAACAAAGGTTCCTGGTACCATGTAGTCTGGTAATTTTTCTTTTAAGAATTCACGTAATTCAATGGTTGTTGGTGCTTGCTTTTGGTAGGGCACAATATAAGCTATTAGGCGTTGATCCCCAGATACGTTCTCTTGAGCAATTACCACCGCTTCTTGCACACATTGATGTTGACTCAACACCGTTTCAATCTCTTGTAACTCGATGCGGAAGCCGCGAATCTTTACCTGATTGTCGATGCGACCTAAAAATTCAATATTGCCATCTGGTCGATAACGTGCTAAGTCACCCGTCTTGTAAAGTCTTGTGGGGTGGGCATCTTGCCCACCCAAAGATGCCGACGCACAAGATGCCCACCCCACAAGAGGTTCTTGCAGAAACCGGGTTGCTGTTAATTCTGGTCGGTTGAGGTAGCCTCGCGCCAGTCCGTCACCGCTGATATATAATTCGCCAATTGTGCCGATTGGTACAAGCTGTAAATGCTCATCTAATATATAGATTTGAGTGTTAGCTATCGGGCGACCAATAAGTGGTTTTGCTTTCGCTTCGGTAATTTCTGCAACAGTTGACCAAACAGTTGCTTCAGTTGGTCCGTAAGCGTTAAAAAACCGACGACCAGATTTTAACCAGCGTTTGACAATTTCTTGAGAACAGGATTCACCTGCACAAATGATAGTTTGCAGTGCGGGAAGTTCTGCTTTTGGTAGGACTGCTAAAACAGCAGGTGTCAGGGTGACATGAGTAATACCTTGTTGCAACAGTTTGATTAAAGCTTGTCCTGGCACTTGGGATTCGGAGTTGGCTAAGTAGAGTGTTCCCCCTGTTCGCAACGCCATGACAATCTCAAAGATTGAAGCATCGAAACTCAAGGATGCGAATTGCAGAATCCGGTTAGTCGGCTGTAAGTTGAAAGTTTCAATCTGAGCTTGAGCCATGTTGCACAGCCCTCGGTGTTCAATTAAAACACCTTTAGGCTTTCCTGTCGAACCAGATGTGTAGATCGCATAAGCTAAGTTGTCAGATGTGACGCTACTGGTTGGGTTTTCCTGGCTGTGTTGTGCAATAGTCTGCCAGTCTTTGTCTATGCATACAGATACATCATCACAAACCACGTCAGTTGCCACAAGGTGGGGAACCTCCGCACAGCACTGGCTCCCTTTCTTAAGGGGGGCTAAGTCATGCAGGATATCGCCCCAATTTGAGTTGCATTCCCAAGAGGAATGAGTCAGCAAGATGGATATCTTCGCGTCTTCTAGCATAAAGCTCAGACGCTCTTGAGGATAAGTAGGGTCTAAAGGCAGATATGCTCCACCAGCCTTGAGGATACCCAACACTCCGACGATCATTTCTATTGAACGTTCCAAACAGATGCCAACTAAAAAATCCGGGACGACTCCCATTTGTTGCAGGTGGTGTGCTAGTTGGTTAGCTTGGATGTTCAGTTCGCGGTAGGTTAAATGTTTGTCTTCAAAGACTACGGCTATAGCATCGGGAGTTTGCTCTACAAGGCTCTCAAATAACTGATGAAAACACTTGTTAATTTGGGATTTGGGATTTTGCGGAAAGTTGCTTGGAGGAGCCAGTGCTGAATGAGTGTTTCCCGACAGAGCAAACTTTCCCAGACGGATTTTAGATTGATTCAAGTTAAATTCTATCAGTAGTTGGCTTAACTCTTTTTCCGTCAAAATTGCCAAGTCAGACAGGCGCTGTTGTGGGTTGGCGACAATGCTTTCTAGCAGGGTTTGGAAATGTCCCAGCATCCGGGTAATGGTGGTGTCATCAAAGAGATCTGTGCTGTACACCACTTGTCCTTTCAGGCTTTCTAAGTCCTGCCACAGGTGAAATTCTAAATCTTGCTTGGCGCTCTTGCATTCGTTCTCGAACAGCGAGAGCCTTAACCCAGGTAGCTCTAACACTTCTATGGGAGTATTTTGGAGAGCGATCGCTACTTGGAACAGTGGATGGTGACTTAAATCCCGCTGCGGATGCAATTCCTCGACCAGCTTCTCAAAAGGCAAGTCTTGGTGGGCATAGGCTGCCAAAGTTACTTCTCGCACTCGACTCAAAAGTTCTTGAAACGTCGGGTTACCCCCAAGGTATGTACGCAGCACCAAGCTATTGACAAAAAAACCAATTAACCCTTCTACCTCCATGCGGTTGCGATTGGCAATAGGTGAACCTACGACAATGTCCTCTTGCTGTGTGTAGCGATAGAGCAAGGTCTGAAATGCAGCCAGCAGAGTCATGAATAAGGTAACGCCTTCTTGGTGGCTGAGGGCAACTAGTGCCTGATTTAAGGACTGCGGTAGTTCTAGAAATTGTCTCGCTCCCCTGTAGGTTGGAACTGCTGGTCTTGGTCGGTCTTTCGGGAGATTTAGCACCGAGATGCCGTCTAACTGCTTTTGCCAGTAAGCTATCTGGGTTTGTAGAACGAATCCCACAAGCCACTCGCGCTGCCATTCGGCGAAATCGGCGTACTGGATGGGTAGTTCTGGTAGGGGTGTAGAGACGTTCAAGGTCGCGTCTCTACCTGAATATAGTACCCCCAGTTCTCGGATGAGGACGCCAATAGACCAACCGTCGGCAACAATATGATGTAGATTCAGCAACAGTACATATTCTGCTTCATCTAGTTGTAGCAGCGTCACTCGCAACAATGGTCCAGTGGCGAGATTGAAAGGACGTTGAGCCTCTTGGGTTGCAAGTCGTTGCGCTTGTGTCTCGCGTTCTTGGCTTTCAAGGTTGCGGAGATCGATTACGGTCAGGGGTATGGTTAAGGTGGGTGCGATCGCCTGCATTGGTTGCCCTTCTTCCATGACAAACGTGGTGCGTAAGGTTTCATGGCGACGCACAATTTCGTTGAATGTCTGCTCTAGTGCGGTTAAGTTAAGCCTCCCTGTCAGGCGAAGTGCTGTTGACACATTGTAGAAAGGATTGCCCGGTACCAACTGGTCGAGAAACCACAGCCTAGCTTGGGCAAATGATGTGGGGAAGATGAAAAACTCTGATTCTTGCTCAATATTTAATTCTTTTTCATGACATGAGAGGCAGTTTTCGGCAATATTCTGAGTCATCTTTTCCCTTAATTCCCTATAAGCAGTTTAGTATAACCTAGGCAGTAAGTCACTTCTAGGGATACTGAAGAAAGGTGAACAAAATGCTCAGTTCAAGCCCGGATGCATAACCATCTGCTCTCTGCACTGGTTTAATGTTCAATAGACATCTCCGGGCAAAAAGCTTGGATGAAGCGATTCGCATCGCCCACAAAGCTATTGACAACGGCATCACCTTCATGGATAACGCTTGGGAATACAACAAGCACCGCAGTGAAGAATGGATGGGTCAGGCGTTGCAAGGTCGGCGCGACAAAGTCGTTTTAATGACAGCTGACGGACGCTTTGAAATCCTCCAAGAAGTTTGATGCAGACGAAGGCAGAATGCAACATGGCTTTCCACCCCAAAGTCAAATGGAAGCCTGATTTTGTAGGGGAGCGAATCTAATCAAGATTGCAAAATTGGGTTAAATGAAGGCGCAAAGATGAACAATGAGGGATGAAGGACAAAATTTTCATCCTTCATCCTTTTTTGGTAAATTTATGGCTCAGCATATCATTTCCTCTGCGGTAGGGACTTTTGTATCTCTCTTCCCCATAGCTAACCCAGTAGGTGCGGTGCCACTCTTCTACAGTTTAACTTCAACGGATACTCGCACTTATCGCCAGCGTCAAGCTCGCCAAACAGCCCTCAATGTTACCTGTGTTCTAGCGGTTTTTCTGGTAGTGGGCAGGTCAATTCTTGAATTTTTCGGCATATCTTTGGGAGTATTGCGGATCGCTGGAGGCTTGCTTGTTGCTCATACCGCGTGGGAGATGGTTACAGTTCGCCAGCGATTGACCGAGTCAGAACATCAAGAAGCTGTGGACAAAGACGATGTTTCTTTTACACCAATGGCCATCCCACTGATTAGTGGACCAGGGGCAATTGGTGTTGTTATTGGTCTATCTGCAAAAATGACTCAGTTGAGTGATTATTTGGGTTCTCTAGTAGGGATTATTTTACTAGGAATATTACTCTATGCATGTCTGACCTTAGGAGAATCACTGATTAAAGCATTAGGAAAGAATGGAATTGGAGCTTTAAATCGGGTTTTGGGATTTTTTATTCTGGCGATCGCCGTACAGCTGATAGCAGACGGAGTATTTTCACTGCTTCAGACATCTGTACCGCGTTTATTCCGTTGATGGTAGATTCTAGCTCAATGAAATTCCATGCAAAACAACTTCAATATTTATTTATGACCGACTACTTCCGCTCTAATATTGATGCAATGGTTGGCTATGTGCCTGGTGAACAGCCGAACCCAGGTACTCAAATCATTAAACTCAACAGCAACGAGAACCCCTATCCTCCCTCTCCTGTGATAATGGAGGTGCTGCGGAACTTCGATGGGGAGTGGTTGCGGCGGTATCCAAATCCGTTTGCGGAGGAGTTTCGGCAAGCAGCTAGTAAAGCCTTGGGAGTTCCTAGTGATTGGATCATTGTCGGGAACGGGGGTGATGAAATATTGAATATAGTGATTCGCGCTTGTGCAGAACCAGGACGCAAGGTAGTTTACCCTATACCAACTTATGTGCTTTATCGTACATTGACACAGATGCAGTCTGCGGAAATTATTGAGATTCCCTACAGCGAGGACTACCGCTTACCCCTTCAGGAACTGGTTGCAGCCAATGGATCTGTGACATTTATTGCATCGCCCAATAGTCCTTCTGGGCATGTGGTTCCAGCTTCGGAACTACGGGAACTAGCAACTCAGTTATCTGGGGTTTTGGTGATTGACGAAGCGTATGTGGATTTTGCGGAAGAGAATGCATTGGGGTTGGTCACGGAATACGAGAATGTCATCGCGATCCGGACACTTTCTAAAGGGTACTCGTTGGCGGGATTGCGGCTGGGGTTTGGGGTGGCGAATCCAAAGCTGCTGAGTGGACTGTATAAGGTGAAGGATAGCTATAACATTGATGCGATCGCATCAAGGGTTGGGGCAGCTGCTATGACAGACCAAGCCTATAAAGATGCTTGTGTAGCACGAGTGAAGGCATCGCGGACAAAGCTAGCAACAGACTTAAAACAATTAGGTTTCCAGATCTGGGATTCCCAAACCAACTTCTTGCTCGTGAAGCCTCCAGAAGGAAATGCGGAACAACTTAATCAAAGACTGAAGGAACAGAAAATTCTGGTGCGCTACTTCAAACAGCCAAGACTGGATGATAAATTACGCATCACTGTTGGCACTGATGAGCAAAATCAAGCCCTTGTGGAAGCACTGATTTATCTGATGAAATAGAAAAAAATGCCATATTTTTTATGGTAGGTTCAGAAGTTTCTCAGCACAAACTCAGGAACAGTATGGATGCTATAGGAATCCGGCTTGATTATTGAAAAAATCTCAGTATTTGTAGGGTGGGCACTGCCCACCAAAGCCCAGATATGGTGGGCAGTGCCCAACGCCACTCCTCTCAACGCGGGGAACCCGCGCACGAGGGTGGCTCCCCTACGTGTATTTCAAAAATCAAATAGTAATCCTATAGTAATTAAGTAAAAGTTACCAGATCCACTCAGGAAATTAGCTCTCTTTCCAGGAAAAAAGAAAATCAACGTCAACAAGTGAACCTAACGGTTCAATAACCAGAGGACTTCACGAACCCATGTCAACTCACAGTTTTACTCTCGGACGCCACCTAGTACGCAACTTGTCGATCATTTTGCTAACCACTGTTGCACTCGCGTACAGTGTGTCCCGTGCGACGCTTCCCGATCCCGCCACCGATATCTCGACTTCTACGGCTAAGGGAAAACAGACAGCGGTTTTCTCTGGAGGGTGCTTCTGGGGAATGGAAGCGGTTTTCGAGCATCTGAAAGGTGTTTCAGATGTCGTCTCTGGCTTTTCTGGTGGCAGTGCGGCGACCGCAAACTACGACCTTGTCAGTTCCGGATTGACGGGGCATGCTGAGTCAGTGAAAATCAGCTACGATCCGTCACAGATATCATATAGCCAGCTTCTAAAGATCTACTTTTCAGTGGCGCACGACCCGACAGAGTTGAATCGGCAAGGTCCCGACTCTGGTACGCAATATCGTTCGGTTATATTTTTTGCTAACGACGACCAAAAGCGGGTTGCGCAAGCTTATATCGATCAACTCAACAAAGCGCACATCTTCCACAAGCAGATCGTGACCCAACTAGTTCCCTTGAAGGGTTTTTATAAAGCAGAGGAATACCATCAGCACTTCATTGACCACAATCCGAATTATCCCTACGTGGTGGTGAATGACTTGCCGAAGCTTGTTCAACTCCAAGCACAGTTTCCTGACATGTACAAGAAGTAATACTAGTTTCATTAAATAATGCGACACTTGGAGTAAGGGCACGGTAAGTGCGATCGCCCTTGCTACACCGTCTCCGCTTTTACTATGCCTGTCCGTCGTGAATAATTTGGACAAACATTAAGATTTAGAAATTTTTCTACCTCTATCAATGGGTATAAATTAATATATAAAATGTCTACTATTGCATGTAACTATCATGATCTCTGAGATCTTTAGGCTGCTCTTAACTAGTAAGCTAGTTTCTGAAAAGTCAAAACTGTATCTCTCTTTACAAAACTCTTGGACAATGCAATTAGCGGCTGCCGAAAATGTTCTAGTAACACGTCAACAGCGACAAGTAGACAGATTACTGCAACTGATGCAGCAGCGATTGATGATCGCGCATGATGTTGCAGGTTGGAAATGGAATCAGAACCGCCCTATTGAGGACAGCCAACGGGAACAGGAGTTGGTAGCAAAGCTGCGGCAGCAAGCAACAGCATATGGTCTCGAAGCTGATACACTTGCAGCCTTTTTTCAAGCGCAGATAGAAGCTGGAAAGCTAATCCAGAAAACTGATTTTCAAACCTGGCATCAGCAAGGCGTTCAATCTTTTACTAATGTGCCAGATTTGAATCAGACAACAAGACCATCGCTAGATAAGTTAAACACAGAGTTTCTTGCAGTATTAGCAGAAATTACTCCAGCCTTGGGTTGTCGGACACTACGGAAATTGATTCAGTCCCGTGCTGAAATTATTCTCCGTGGAGATGGCATTGATCGCACAGTGCAGCGTATTGCGCTTGCACCGCTAAAACAAATCTAGGAAAATCTAGATTCGGCGTCACAACTACGGTTCGTTGTGCGAAGAAATTATCAGAGTCTGTTTTTCTTAAAATACTGTAATTATGTAGATAAACAGTATTAAATTGAATTAACCACATACAGCGAATATCAGTCGGGTAGACCACAATATAACCCAACGGGAAAGCCAGATCCTGAATGAGTGAAACAAGCTGCAAGGGCTGGACTCACCGTAGGGGCGCGGTTTCCGCGCCCTGACAATGTGCCACGGGTTCAATTGAAACCTGCTGTAATATCACGTCCGGTAGTTGTCCGAAAAGACGAGCTTCGCGCCCGTGTCGCTTCCCTCTCAGGTCTGAGGACACGCTCGTTTCCCGCATACCGAGATTTTCTATGAATTGTTTAAGTGAAGGCGGAATTAACGATGCTCATAGTAGCGCCATTCATGCGTTTTACGGTCATACCAGCGACGTTGCCGACCATGTTCGTAACGATCGCGCTCACGCTCATTACGAACATGGTCACGCTCATTACGATCGCGGTCATGCTCATAACGGTAGTCACGACCGCAATCATTACGTCTACAGTACTCTTCACGAGTTTCGGCTTTAACACTTGGTGAAAAAGCTACAACAGAACTAGTACCAATGAGAGTTGCTAAAGCAACAAGAGTAAAACGTTTCATACCTTTATTCTCAGGAAGTTGGTAGCAAATACTACAAAAGTAGATAATACACTTTTAGTAGTGAGACTTACTCATTAGCAAAAGTTTGATTTGTGTACTGCTGGGTCCTAACACACCCTACAAGATAGGTAATTTTCTAGTGGGTCGGTCCTACAATAGAGCATTGCTTGATCTACACAAATCAAAATTAAGCATATGAGATTGTCTTCTATGTTCCAAATAGGTCCAGATTAAACAATTTATGCAAGAGTGGGATAAAAATAGCAAAAATATTTCACAAGTACACAAGCGGCTACCGCCTACCAGGACTTCCAGCGTACTTTTACATTGCTGACAATCTGTGGTAAGATTTACGCGCTATACAAATTAAGCATCATATGCATGAGGGAATTCGGTCATTTAAGACGGACGAGTGAACACATAAAGGTGCAAGCCCCACGTTGTCAGGGCGCGGAAACCGCGCCCCTACGGTCAGATTGTGGTCTACGGATTGGCGGACTCATCCGGAACCATACTTACAGCAATTTTCACCTAAATGAACCACACCGTTTGTAGGGGCGAACGGTCGTACCCGACGACTAAAGTCGCGGCTACCCGAACAAAGTCCGCCTGCGCGGACTTATCTAGAGCCTGCCTCCGCAGGCTTTGTTTGTCTAGGCGAGGCAGCGAACGGTCGTACCTAAAGTCGCGGCTACCCGAACAAAGTCCGCCTGCGCGGACTTATCTAGAGCCTGCCTCCGCAGGCTTTGTTTGTCTAGGCGAGGCAGCGCGCATGAGGAGGAGCCAGCACTACAGGCAGGTCTCCCGCCGTAGGTGACTGGCGTTGGTCTCCCGACAGATGCCGTCCAGACATAAGAGTCTGAGGGGTATTCGCGCTCGTTGGGATGCTTCCGTTGCTAGTAGCCCTTAATGAATTAATTAATTTAGGAATTTTTAATTACGAATTACGAATTACGAATTACGAATTATTTTCGCTTCATGATGATTGTGAGCGAATTTCAGAAATTACTGAGGTAGCAGGAAATTGCTTTTGGAATGATTCTGCTAGCATGGCATTCATTTTCCTTAGAATCTTGCTAAACTTTTTAATTTCTTGAGGTGTTAGGTCAAATTCGGCTAAATCTACTGTTGCTTCAGCTTGAACCACAACAATATCATTTCCGTCAGAAACTTGTACGGCGATTAAGAGGTCTTCGACAGCAACCAGATTTTTTGAATAATTTTCCATAATTTTGGTAAGTGTTGTAATTAAATACTTTTATTTTTTGCCATATCTAAAGCTAGGGGCTTAGACCTCAATTACGAGTTACGAATTAGTTTTAGCTAGACGCGCAACAGCTAAAACTAATTCAATTGGGTCAACGGGTTTACGTAAATAGACTTGAAACCCTGCCTCCGTTACTGCTTCTATATTAGTACCTGTAAATGCAATGGCTGGGATTGTTCCGCCAAGGGATGCTTCCAAGCTTCTGATTTGACTAATAAGCCAAAAGCCGTCCTTGTCTGGCATACTGATGTCAGTTATGAGAATAGCTGGTTTAACCAGTGCAAATATTTCTAAAGCCTCAACTGCTGAAGCTGCTGCTACCACCTTTGCGCCATACTCTTGGAGCAAGAACTCGATGAAGTCTCGGTTATCTGCATTGTCATCCACTACCAGCACCCGTAAGCCATTGAGTACCACTTCGTCTTCATTCATAATTTTGAAGGGTGCGTTAACTTAGACGCCCAGAAGACGCCTTCCTAAAGGTTAGTGTAACACAACGCTTTTGCGTCTTTATCCCAACTCTTGTTTCATTCATTTTACAACTCAAAATTTTCGCTAATGCTCAAATCGCCCCAACTTACCTTAACACAGAAACGTTTTCCTGTTTTACCTTTAAAGGGTTTCATTTGAATGTAGTTATCTTGACCTCTCGAAGTGACTTCTTGAAGTGTTTCCCCTGCCTTAGATAGTAGAGTTAGTTTGAGATCTGGCAGCAAATACCTTTCCCCGCCTGTTGGATGTAACTGTATCAAAATACCTAATTTATCCTCAGTTTCCTCTGTGATATTTACTAGCAGCGCCACATTTAGATTACCCAACTGCAGACCCAAGTCAATGAGTTTGGCTCTTTTCGTACCCTCTTCAGTATTCCTAGTACTGAAAGCTAAATTGGCTTTTGGATTGATGAGTGTATCAATGGCTTGCCAACCTTCGTCAAAAACACCTTCTAACCAGCGACTCAACTTGATTCTGGTTTCTTGCAAATATTCCGGAAATGGCACAGACGAAGACTCGGTTGAGGCTACAGGTAAAGGAATAGCTGTTGGTTCTAAGAAACGGTAGTAAAACAACAGGTGGTTTGGTTCAGCATCAAATAAAGACAATGGTAGCTGATAGTAGCCTGTCTGTATAGATTGTAAATTGACCTGACTACGATAGTTAACAAGTTGGTCGTGACGCAGAACGCCTCTAATAATTACTTGTTCTGACTCTTCTAATACCTCAAGCACTACATAGAAATGAGCCGCTAATTCTGGTTGCTCAATAATATTTTGAGGAACATTCACAACTTCATCAAGTAGTTGTTCTGTGGCAATTAGACAAACTTTAAACTCACCAACATTCAGATGACAGACAGTGTCAATAAAATTTGGATATCGATTGATTGGCTGCTCTGGTATGCGTTCACTTAGCCATTGTTCAAAGCCAAGCCGCGCCAGTATATTTAGATAAGTTTGCCACTGGTGTGCTTCACCAGTTGCCCCGAGCCTCATCTGTCTTGCTTGGTTGAAATCTTCTGGTTCCAACCAAATCACTTCTGAGAGCAAGAGTCTCAAATCAGTTAAATTAACCATTACTTTGCTCCTGATAAAAGTTATTGTTGTTCTAAGTAGATGCGAAGTTGCTGAGCATATGCACTATTCATTCTCCGATTCTTTCCCGCTCTGATTTCTTCTGCTGCTTGTTGGAAGATTTCTGCATCTGCAAAAGCTTCAATCTGCTCAGCTAAGGTTTTAACATAGTTTGGTTCAGGAGGAAGTTTGGTTAAACCCTTTTCTTCCGCCTTCTTCAAAATGCTGTCGAGAAGTTGTTGTACTGTCAGAGTACGTACCTTACTAAGAAGTTCCCCCGGATTCAACACCCGCCTAGCTTGATCCCAACTGGTCATTCCCAATCTGGGAGCAATATCTTTCAAAGACATACCCTGGCTGTAATATAGTTGCAAACCAGGAATGAGTTGTTGAGCCAAGATAGCATACTTGTGGCTTTTTTGCAACCAGGTAATGCGAACTCTTATTTCTTGCTTTATTGCACTAGTTAAAGCTAAACTCAACTGCGGATACAAAAACTCCACAAATTCCCGTTGCTCTAGATCTAATTCATTGAGGGAATCATTAGGTAAATCTGCTCTAATTGTATAACTGCCAGTATCCGGGTCTTGAATCTCCAGAGGTTCTCTATAGCTCCATATGTCATATTGCCTTAACAAGATAGCGACTTGTTTGAGTTCTGTCATCAACACCACGGTGGAGTTGAGCGTAACATTTATTTGTTGTAAACGGGTGAGCATTTCTTGCAGTTGGACAGTTGAGGGATCTGGACATTTTCTTGCTCCCGAGGACTGTTGCATTCGTCTGTCTCGACGATAGACTGCATGAAAAACGGACACAAGATGGCGATCGCGCACAGATAAACGCTCAAGCTGTTTAGGTCTAGCTCTATTTAACAGTGCCCAATCGCTCAGATGCTGAAAACCATACTCTGATAAAAAATCTTTGAGTTCTGGATTTTGTTTAGTTTGTAAGTATGCCCAATTATCTAAGCTCATCCTCGGCTGGGAATCAAACTTAAATGTTTGCAAAATCTTCACAGAGAAAAAATTGTAAGCAGAAGTCCTAGCTTCACCATTGCTGCTGAGAATCAGTTGATTTTGGCGATCGCTATCTAGGATAACTAAAGCTTGTCCATCATCATTAAGGACAAATGGCAGTAAATCCTGATATGTGAACTGCTTTTCACCACCAAAGAGATGATCGATTTTTTGGCAGGCTTTGAGGATGGGGTCAGAAACATAGCACCTCAGACAAAGCCCAGCTTCAGCGCGACTTCTAGGATCAACAGTTTTTTTGTTGTGAAAGTAGTGTAGCAAAGGAGCTTGTATATCCTCAGAGTGAGAATTAGCAACTTTTTGAACAAACTCCTGTGCAGTTGGAACTAAACAATACTTGTATCCCACCCTTTCACTCTTCAGGCTGATTCGCCAAATGTTCCAGTATCTTGATGAAGTACCCATTACTATTGCTTAGCCTCGCATTAACGAGCAGATCTCTCGGAGGAGCCAGCACGCATGAGGCGGGTTTCCCGCTCCCCGGTGACTGGCGTCGGTTTCCAAACGTAAGAAACTGCGGTAGACATTCTTATATAGTTGCATGAAATAAATAAATGCCAGCAGTTGCAGCTTATGCAGTTTCCCCCCTCAAGCGTTTGGTAACATATGTAACTTTTACCTCGCTCGGGGAATTTTCTGGAGCAAAGAGTTTATTGATCAGCTTTAAATCTGAAACCTGTAGGGTGCGTTAACGCCGAGAGTACCGCACCGCCTGCGTGACATTCTTAACAGTTTAGAACAAAGTGCATTGTGTCAATACACCTAAATATAGAAATAAATTGGTATAATAATCATAATTTGGACGCTCATAAGTTTGTCCGGCGATCGGTTTTTTTTTGACTAATGGCTGTACCCAGATTTCTCACAAAAATTTAAAGTCAATCGTCATAAAATCGCGCTTAAGTAATTGCAACCAGGTGCTAGGGAAAAATATATAACCAAGAATCGTAACTAAAATCAGGAGCGATCGCTTCCTTCAGATAATTGCAGGTGCCGCTAAACTCACGATCTCAATCGCAAATCCACTGCAATGCGATGGGCGCAGGCGAACCCAGAAAATGCCACCGCATTTAAACCCTGACCTGGGAATGTACTATCTCCCACACAATAAAGAGAATTTATAGCGGTTCTATTAAACGGCATCCCCAACAACCCCCGCAACTTGCGCCGAGGAATCGGACCATAAGTGCCATCTTCACGACCTAAAAAGCGGCGATGAGTTCGCGGTGTCCCAACCTCCAGATAATCCAACCCTGCATCTAAACCAGGGAAAATCTTTTCCAAGCGATCTATAATGCCCCATGCCGCAACTTCCTTCTTCGTCTCGTACTCACTCGGAGAAAGTCCTTGCCAATCTGCCCACCAGTGAGGTGTGAACGCGTGAATGATCTGATAACCAAGAGGCGCTAAATCTGGGTCCAGCAATGTGGGAATCGACACAAAAATCGTACCTGCCGATGCTGCCATTTTCTCCCAATCTTCTAGCAAAATATGATGACAGTCGCTTCCCTTGGGCAATACTTCTGCTTTTACCCCCATATGCAAACTGAGAAAACTCGGTGACTTTTGGTAGCGTTGTTGCCACTTTTTCTCAGTTTTGGGTATGTCTTCTTTTGGTAATAATTTTTCAAAAGTGTCCCAGCGCGTAGCATTGGAAACAATCCGTTTAGCACGATAAATTTGACCATTAGCTAGTTGCACACCCACGGCTGTTCCATTTTCTATGATAATTTCCGTTACCCTAGCTTGATACTGAATTTTACCCCCAGATTTTTCCAGCCCCTCCACCAGTTTTTGGGCAATTTGCCCCACCCCGCCTTTGGGGTAGTTAACTCCTCCATAGTGCCGATCGCAAAACACCATCCCAGCATTAATCATCGGTGTCCTGTCGGCTGGTACCACTGACCAGCAATAACATTCCATATCGATAAATTTCAACAACTGGGGGTCTTTGATGTAGCGCCGCGCTATATCCCCAGCATTTTGGGGTAGATATTTAGCTAAACCCAGACATGCTAGAGGGTGCTGGAAAAATACTCGCATCAAATACCGAGGTTCTTCTAGCGACAGCAAATCCATGCTGTTAAGGCAGTTGAAAACTTTCCAGCATTCGTCATAAAATTGACGAATCCCTTGGCTCTCATGGGGAAAATAGGCAGTAAGATTCTGCAAAAATTTTTCATAAACTCGGTCAACCTTGACGTCTAAACCGTTAGGCAGATGGTAGTAAATCTGCACGGGATCGGGAATCGTCTCTAGACTGACGTTGACAGCATCGAGGGCACGAGTCAGTAAATTTGTGGTGCCGTTGTGTCCCAACCCAAAAATCATCGACGCCCCAACATCAAATCTATAGCCTTGCCGTTCAAAGTTACCAGCGCTGCCACCAGGGATCAGATATCGCTCTAGCACTAGCACATTAGCACCTGAAGCCGCCAGTTGGGTTGCGGTGACTAAACCGCCAATACCGCTACCAATGACTATGACGTCAAAAGAGGGAGTGGGGAGTGGGGAGTAGGGAGTGGGGAGTGGGGAGTGGGGAGTAGGGATTTGAGGCATGAAGTCTGTAAATTCTCAATCTTCACGAAGGTAAAGTGTAGCGTCTCTTTCTGTATTAAATAACAAAAACTACCTCTTTTCTTGCCCCCACTCCCTACTCCCCACTCCCCACTCCCCAAAAAAAGAGGGATGAGCCTGCTACCGCTGACCAATCCCGTCTGCCGATCCTTAAAGAGAGGAGAACACTAAAGAATAATATAACCTTTATTAAGAATTGATGTCAACTGTAAAGGCAAAATGCTTTCAACAAATATTGATTGTGCTGATTTTAGCTGTCAGCCGTATGCAGGAAAGAGTATCATGATGATTCAGTTGTTATACCGTAGAAAAACGGCTGTTTCCGTCTATGACGCTACAACTGCGTGTTTATGTTCCGTCGCATCCCTTAATTAAGCACTGGCTGGCAGTAGCTCGTGATGCTGCCACCCCCTCGGTATTATTTCGCAGTGCTATAACAGAATTGGGACGCTGGTTGACTTATGAAGCTGCTCGAGAGTGGTTGCCGACTCAAGAGACAACAGTACAGAGTCCTATGGATTCGTGTCCGGCAACTTTAATTGATCCAAGGGTGCCAGTGGCGGTAGTGCCGATTCTGCGGGCAGGACTGGGATTATTAGAGGGAGCACAGACGTTGTTGCCTTTGGCATCGATATACCATCTTGGCTTGCAGCGAGATGAAAAAACATTGCAACCTGTGTGTTACCTGAACAAATTGCCCGAAAAATTGGACCCCCAAACACGGGTGTTAATTACCGATCCCATGCTGGCAACAGGAGGCTCGATTATGACTGCAATGGCAGAATTGACACACCGGGGTATTGATCCCACAAATACGCGAATTGTTTGTGTAGTCGCAGCTCCCCCAGCTTTGCAACAACTTAGTGCAGCTTATCCGGGTTTAATCGTTTACAGTGCGGCAATTGATGAAAGGGTCAACGCTCAGGGATTTATCGTACCGGGATTGGGAGATGCAGGCGATCGCATCTTTGGGACTTAAGCTAGTATGCAGCTAGGACAGGAAAGAAGCTTTTCAACCCCTAAAAGATACAGCGTTTCTTCAAAACGGTAAAGATATGAAAGAGCGAGATGGTTTTGCTAGTGGTTTTTTCGCCGGAGCGATTTTCGGCAGTGTAGTTGGTGGGATTGTGGGTACACTTGTTGCTTCTCGACGCGATCCAGAACTAGCCGCAGAACAAGAGCTTCAGATGAACACCGGGTCCATAGAAGCTAGAAAAGCATCTACCGCGAAAAGACGTCAGATGAAAGCGAATGTAAGTGAGGGTATGGAAATGGAAACGGCGCGGCGATCGCTAGAAGATAAAATTGCCCAGCTTAATGCCACAATTGATGAAGTGAGACAGCAACTGGGGAATGTGAATGGCAATTCTGGTCAAGAACATGAGCACCCCTCGTTGCGCGAGTAAATCCGCCCCGATCTCACATGACGAGTCCAGCAAGTGCTATTGGCATTCAGAAAGTGCCAATGGTGGTTAAATGCAGAATCTGCATACGCCGCCATGCCAATGGTGGTTAAATGCAAATCTGCATACGCCGCCATGACAAATGCTCATTAGGGTTCTCTTAACATGGTTCCCCATTAAAATTAATGATAAGAACGCTTTTGAAACTGAGTAGGAAACTGTCACATCCATGAATTTACTAATTACTACACTGCTGACTTTCATACAGATTTATAATGTCCTGCTGATTATTAGGGTTCTCTTAACATGGTTCCCCACCATCAGCTGGTACGATCAACCATTTGCCGCTTTGAGCCAGATCACCGACCCTTATCTGAATCTGTTCCGTTCCATCATTCCCCCGTTAGGCGGTATGGATTTTTCTCCGCTATTAGCCTTATTGGTACTCCAACTCCTTGGCAGCGTTCTCGCTAGCCTAGCTCCTCAAGGGGCATTGCTTCCAGGAATTTGATTTTTACGTTCGCGCTTATTACTTATAATAAAGAACCTCTCCCCCAACCCCTCCCCTATTAGGGGAGGGGAGACTTTAACGCAAGTTAAAGGCGGGTTGAAGGTAGAACCTAAATGATAAGTGATTAGCCGGACATGATATCAGAAGTCATTCTCACTACTTTTATCCTTACTTAACCCAAGTTGCACGAGGTAATGGTCAATGGCTAATGGTAGCAATTAGCAATTAGCAATTAGCAATTAGCAATTAGCAATTAGCAACTTGGGTTACCTACGAACTTGAGCGCTAAATCCAGCCGCTTTAAACTGCTTCAGCTTCAAGGGAGTAGGCTGATTTGCAGCGACAGAAATTCTCAATTCAAAATCGCTGATACCTGGTGGTACTTCCTCAATTGAACCAAGACGGGTACGGTTTTGCATGACTGAGTCATTGTTAGCATCATAGATCCGCCCAAAAATATCTGCGTCAAAGACGCTTTTGTTGGTGGCATTTTCAGCTTTGCCAGTAACAATAAAGCAGTTAGCTGCCATCGCACTACCACCACTAGTTACGGCACCAAGTGCCAGTTCTGCTGGACACTCTTTATAGGAAAGATTAGATAATTTAATTTGTGTCAGCGCGTAAGCGGGGGGAGTAAACACCCACGATAGAACTCCAATAACGCAAGCAACGAAAATAACCGTGAGTGAGCGCATCCGCATAAAATACACCAATAGTTAGTGGTTAGTGGTTAGTGGTTAGTGGTTAGTGGTTAGTGGTTAGTAGTTAGTAGTTAGTGGTTAGTGGTTAGTAAAAAAATTAACAACCAACAACTAACACCCAACAACCAACAACTAACAACTAACAACTAACAACTAACAACCAACAACTATGTAGCATACCCTGAAAATAAACCTGACAATTTTTGTAATAATTAGAAAATAAAACCCTCAATTACTATATAATTGATAACTTATGAGTTCAGAGGAGATTGAAGTAGCACTGCAAGCAGCCTTTAATCGTTGTGATGCAGCCAGCTGCCCTCTCACTGATACGCAGAAAGAGATACTACTGCAAGTGTTTCTTGCAGGATCTAATCCTAGTGTGTCAGATATTGACAATCCCTTGGACGAACTGAGTGCAGAAGAATTACAAGCATTTTTACAGTTTTTTGAAGCACAATCGTCACAAAATCGCTTGTGGAAAGCGCAATTACTCAACGACTGGCTGCATGAAAATGACTCTGGAACAGTACAATTTATCCGCAAGCGTTACGGTTTGCAGTGGCTCTCGCGCGTTGAGACATATCATTTTGATAAGTATTCTGTTAAGAATGCACTCAATCTCAGGGTAGGCGATCGCATAGAAGTTAGCAATGCTTTATGGGAATGGGTACAAGAAAATGGTCCTTGTCAGCCAGAATGGTTCTCCTGCATAGTGATTCAGGTTGATGAACTTAGCAGCAGCGATCGTTCTACCAATTGCATTATCCGCTTCCTAACCGGTGTCGAGTACGAAATACAAGGAATTTACGAATGGAATCAGTATAATTGGCGCCGACCCCAGAGGGAGTAGGGGGAGTAGGGGGAGATGAGGGAGATGAGGGAGATGAGGGGGATGAGGGAGACAAAACAGAGGGATGCTTCCAAGTCCTCCTCATCCTCCCCATCCTTCTCATCCCCCCCTACTCCCTCATCCTCCTCATCCTAGACCTAGGTGCTGTCGCAGTGTTTGACGCATCACGTCTACAGGAATTTGCTGTGACAACCAAATTTTTAATGCGGCTGCGCCTTGTTGGACTAGCATTTCCAGTCCATCGATAGCGATCGCACCCGACTGCTGCGCCTGTTGCAGAAATTTTGTGGGGTTAGGAGTATATATCAAATCGTAGGCGATCGCCCCAGACGGCAACTGCGCCATTTCTTCTGCACTCAAAGGCGACTCCTCAATTTTGGGATGCATTCCGATGGGAGTTGTGTTTACCAGCAGGTTAGCTTGCCCAATTAACGAGGGTAATGAGTCCCATGTATGGACGTGCAGATTAACAGAAGACGGCAAATTGCCCCAACTATCACGGAATTGTTGTAAATTCTGCATATTGCGCCCAACTACATGAATTTCAGCACAACCTAGCTGACTACAACCTGCGACAACCGCCCGCGCCGCGCCGCCATTACCTAAAATCACTGCTATTTTTTGGTTCCAATCTTGGTTATATGTGGTTTGCAACGGCGCGAGAAATCCTTCTATATCAGTGTTTGTACCAATCCATTTGTTATCCTTGCGACTAACAGTGTTCACGGCTCCTACGGACCTGGCAATTGGTTCTATTTCTGATAGTAAAGGCAATATTGCCTGCTTGTGAGGAATTGTGACGTTAAAGCCCACAACACCAATGGCGGTAAAACCTTGGATGGCTGTTTGTAAATTTTGTGGTTCTATCGGGAAGGGAATATAGACGTAATCTAGTCCTAGATGAGTCAGTGCTGCATTGTGCATCACTGGCGATAGTGAATGTTCTACTGGATGTCCAATCACTCCTAGTAGTTTGGTTTTTCCTGTAATTAAGTTAGTCATTGGTAATAGGTAATATAGCGCTTCTCAATTGCATCAAACCTAACCCCCAGCCCCTTCCCTACAAGAGAAGGGGGGTAAGCCTCTCTCCTTGCAGGAGAGAGGTTTGGAGAGAGGTCACAGCTATAGGTAATTGGTGATTGGGATTTGACAAATGACCAATTACCAATTTCGCACTCGGCTTTCGTTAGAATTATTAAAGTTACTTAACATTTCATAATATCATGCAGGCAACTACAGCCCCCTCGACAACTCCTGTTCCTGGTAAATATTGGCAGTGGCGAGGGCATAATGTTTACTACGTGAAGGCGGGAGAGAAACAATCGCAGCGTCCTCCATTATTGTTGGTACATGGGTTTGGTGCATCTACAGACCACTGGCGAAAGAATATTACAGGATTGTGTGATGATTTTGAAGTGTTTGCGATCGACCTTTTGGGCTTTGGACGTTCAGCAAAACCTAAGTTAGAGTATAGCGGTAACTTGTGGCGCGACCAACTGAACGACTTTATCACGGAAGTGATTGGTCAAAAAGCTGTGTTGGCAGGTAATTCTCTTGGTGGCTATACCAGCTTGCTTGTAGCAGCACAATGTACTGATGCGGCGGCGGGTTTAGTGTTGCTTAACAGTGCTGGTCCGTTTAGCGAAAACCAGCCTTCTGTTGAACCGGAAGCGATGCAAACTGAAATTCAACCTCCTAAGCAGAATGAACAGTTACAAAAACTATTGGGTGACGTCGTTAAATGGATTTTTCAGCAACCTTGGGGACGGTTTCTGTTGTTTCAATACGTGCGACAACCTTGGGTCATTCGCCAAACCCTAGAGAAAGTTTATCTTGACAAGAGCGCGATTACAGACCAACTGGTAGAAGAAATTTATCGCCCTGCTTGCGATTCAGGTGCTGTTGATGTGTTTTCTTCTGTGTTTAGCACTCCTCAAGGTGAAAAAGTTGATGTGCTGCTGAAGCAATTAGCAAGTCCAGTGTTGCTGTTATGGGGAGAAGCTGACCCCTGGATAAATGCTAGAGTTCGTTCAAAGCAGTTTCGGAAACACTATCCTCAACTGACCGAATACTTCCTCATGGCGGGTCACTGTCCCCATGATGAAGTACCAGATCAGGTAAATCGGCTGCTGCGTGATTGGGTTTTATCTATTAATATTGCTTGAAATTTTGTAGAGACGTTGCATACAACGTCTCTACATTTCAGTTTGTTTCCTGAATTTGCAAGCGGACAGTGCGTTCAGTTGCACCACCAAGTTGAACTTCCATCACTTCGCCGCCAAAAGGTTCCAAGCACTCAAGAAGCGATCGCAACTTCGGCGTACTTGCACCAGTATCTACATACAACCGATCTGATAAATTACTAATACGCTTCCAAGTCATGTACAACTTGGCGATTGTTTGTTCGATCTGGGATGCTTGATTTACTAAGTCGGCAGCTATGTTCAAACAGCCGACTCTTTGAGCTTCTACCAAGGCTGTTTCGATGTCAATCTCTTGGGCGTTAAGTGCTTGGACAGCAGCAGCCGCTTTGAGATATTTTGCCAGGTTACGTGCCTCATTTGTTACCAGTTTCAAGGTATCCACATCAGGATTTGCCGCAATTTCCTTTTGGATAGCAGTCTGATGAGACTCTGGTAATTTCTCCATTTCCCGCACCAATGGGGCAAGGTAACGGGGAGGAAGGGAGTTGTCTGCTGCTTTTTCTTTAACTGGTGCGGGTAGCAAATCGGAGGACATGGCTGTCCATTCGTCGTTGATTTGACGAACTTCCCGACGTGTAATGCGATCGCCTTTTTGTGCTGCTTCACTCACCATCTGTTGAACTTCTGGCGCTGCTTTCGCAGTTTCCACAAATGCCCGTTTGCTAAAATTATTAATAGCTCCTGGGTCTAGTTTTCCCTCTTCTAACAGGGTATCAGCACTGTTAGCCAGTTGAATCCAGGCATAAGCCTGACTTTTGCTGATTTCCCGTTCTTTCAACCAGTGCAGAAAGCCTGCACCTCGTCCGTCACCGCCTTTTTTCTCTCGGTCACGGATAGCGCGTAAAATCCGCCCCCGCCAGATTTCCGTTTGCAAGTCAAAGCGATCGCACACTTGCCAAGCTATATCCAACTGCTGTTGAAATTCCGGTTCGCTAATTTCTTCATCTTCTGGATCTGGCAGTTGGAACGTCAAATCGGCTGGCTGTTGTAAGGCAGCAGCCAGGTCATCTATAGATTCGTTATATTGCACCATTAGTAGCGTGCTAGTGTATGCGATCGGCTTATTATTGCATAATGTGCGATCGTCAAGCTGGAATAGCAGCTATCCAACGGCAAACCCATCGTACTGTCGCATGAACGGCGAATGATATGCCAACACAATATCCTGGGTGGGTATCCCTAGTTCTAGCAATTCATTCGCCACGCCTACTTCTGTACCGTCGTACTGAATCCAAATTTTATCGCCCTTTAAGTCGATGTGAATTAGGGAACCATACACGCGACGACTTTTATTCCATCCGGAACGGACTACCTGATAGTGGTCGCCTTCACCATCAAATACAGTGTGTACTTCAATATCCCCATAAGCAGGTTTAATTTGACTATGGGCAATCAGTACTTGCTTAATTAATTGGCGGTATTGCTCAATTTTATCCATTGCGCGATCGCCTCCTGTTTCACATTATAAATCAGTAAGTTAAGCCGATGCTCTTGGGTCACTTCTTGGATAAACCGAAGCCGGAAAAATTCTTCATAAGTTTCTGAGGGTACAGCTAAGTAAGGAATTCGCTCAGGTTCATTCGTCCGTAAGGCGGAGCGATAGTTAAGGAACTGTCCCAAAGCTGTGTGAAACTCGGAAATAGTAGAGGGAGCGATAAAGCTCTTTACTTCCACCGCAATTTTTTCATCACCTCGTTCTGCAGCAACCAAGCGTTCAGCCCCCAAGTCAATCTGCATTTGTACATCCCCGTAATCAATTGGCAATGGGTCATGAGTAATAGTCCACCCATCTTGGATAAGTGCAGACTTAACCACATTATGAAATCTATCCTTCGCTGACACTTGTGCCTCCATTTGGCAGAACTAAGCTGTTGCCTAGCTCAAGTTTATAGTAACAATAAGGTACTTTATTTAACAAGATGATACTATTTTTCAGGAAAGGGTAAGACAAGGAACACGGGCGTTTTCGTTCACAGTTTATCTAGTTTTTGAGGATATATTGACTAATAATTTCCTTGAGTTCTGGAGGTGCTTCCAGCGCTATAGCAGCTCCCAAGTCAGGACGAACAACCCACCACCAAAGAAAGGTTTCCAACATGCTTGGTGGCTCGTCATTAGGACACCATTCTATGTAACCTTCATTGACACCAACAATATTGGCACAAACGTCATTGGCTAAGGCAACACGTTCATTAAGTTTCTTAAATTGTACGATATCTTCCCAAGGAACTTCATAGGGTATAGAGTTTAAAATTGTTTGTAAGTCTAGGGTAAGCATTAAACTGTACCTCCAAAAGCTTTAATATACTAAAAACGGCTGAAAAATATACTTATTTAACATTCGCGCATCCGGTTCTTAAGCCTCTCCCCGCATCGGGGAGAGGTTTGGATCTCAGTCCATATTAAGTGAAGTTTTGAACCGTTCGCAGTATAACTCTAATGCCAAAGTCTTGTTGTTCTTTAAAGGACTGAGTGTTGAGCGACTCTCTGACTGTAATATCTGATGCTGCGGTTACTCCCGAACCGCCCGTTAGGCGTTCCCGAAGGGTAGAATACCAACTACGGAATCGCCAAGACGAGCAACGGATAGGAACGGATGTAACAGATGAGTTAACGGTGGAACGACGAGAGCGAGCATCCGCTATATCCGCTACAACATCCGTTGCTCAGGATGCCAAGAAGAAGATAGGTAATCTTGTAGCGGTTCGGGAGTAGTTCCGGCTGTACAGAATCCCCACTACCTACATTAATACCTCACGTGGCACGTGAGCCTTCGATAGTAGGGATTAATGTGATCTTAGGGAACTTTAAGATAGTCCTTTAAGCTATCAGACCGTCGCAACCAACCTCTGAGGAATTTTGATTGAATCCCTACACTCCACCGCCGATAATCGTCCTCTCTTCTTTCAAAGTAGTTGTGCAACAATTTATCGTCGTTTTCGGGTTTGGAAATCCAGGCATCCAATTCGTTCAAAGTTTCAGGTCCAATTACCCCATCGACAGCTATACCGCCTAAAGTTTGCTGCAACGTAGTTACACCACGACCACTATTAACCTGCCAGTCGAAGCAAGAGAGTGCCACACGGCGGGTTAAGTCGCCACAGCCAGATTCAATCCAGTAAGTGTTTCGATAAATGTCTGATGCTTCTTTAAATGAAATGTTGGCGACGGACCGAAGTGGCAATCCCTTATTAGTACGATACTGGTCATACTCAGTATGAGTAATTCCTAGATTAGTTAGTCCACCAGGGTCGCCTTCGTCGTTTGTAAGTCCGCCTTCAAAAGCTAGAACAAACTTTAGTCCCTCGCGGAAAGTTAATTCTTTGTTCAGAGCTTTGTCAAGCTTTTTATAGTTAGACTCTAGATATTGGATTTTTTCAGAGAGAGCATTAACTGATTTTTCTTGAGATTTAAGTCCTTGTTCAACTGATTTCAGTAGTTGTGCTTGGGCTTGACTTGTTGTTAGATTGCTTGCCAAAATACTTACAAAAGTGCTTAGCATTAAGCAACTAAAAAATAGAATTCTCTTGCTTAATTTCATGATTGACCATTTGATTTTAATAATTTAAAATACGTGTCTGCTAGTTAATAGAGTTTTGCATATTACTTGACTGTTCAACATACCGAAAAACTTGTAAATTGAGATTTTGAATCCAGCTTTTAGGGCGAAGTGCAAGCGAATAAGCTTTGATAGATTTGTCAAAGCTGATAATAATCAGCTTATTTGACCATATGCTGTATCCCCCACCAACGTAAGCATCTGGGGTGGTGACCGAAAAAATCCCAGTCGCTATCTTCTGCTGACAAAATCCAACATAATAACATTGCTCTTTTTTAGGGATAGTGGCATAAACACCCAAAGTGTTGCTATCAAGTGAAAGTGGTACTACAATTTCACCAATAATGAAGGCATAACTTCCTTTTCCGGGCACACTAGATTGATAACTCTGTTCCCAAATTAATTCCCAATTATGTTGGAGGAATTCCATGTCTAACCCGTTATTTGTTCTCAAAAACAAAACGTACTACAGTGACCCAAAACAAATTCGCATTGAATTAGAACCAGTGCCAAAAGACACAACTTCTGCTGACTTTTGGGCAGACCCAGACAATCCATGTGGGCGGTGTGAGTTCTATATTGCACAAGAGAAAGACCTGAACTATCCCATTGGTAAGAAGTTCAGGGTTTCAATTATCTTTACGCCAGAATAACTAATTACTTCTTATTCGCGAGAAGTAATCCGGCGCGGATCGCCAACTCTGACAATCTTTTGTCCGTTGCCCTTACCCGTAGTGATTGTTTTCTGGAGCAATTCAGTTTCAACTGTAGCGGACTTAGAAGCGTTGTAACGTATTTTGTATCTGTAAGATTTTGTTCCAACTTTTACAGTTGCGTAAGCAGTTTTCAAAATGTCACGCAATAGTAACTCTTTTACTGCCATACGTGGCATATCCGCCTCAGTTTTTGGATCGGCGATACTAATTCCGGTTGCGGTGGCAATGTCACCCTTATAAAAATTTGGGGTTCCTAAAAAGTAGTAAGTAGTGCTGGCGCTACCAGCGCCAGCACCATTAGTGCCAGTCGCACTTCCGACTGTGGTTTTAACAAGTTCGAGAAAAGCAGCCATTGTTGTATTGTTATAAAAAGTTTACAGAGAGAAAAAATTCACAGAGGGAAAACTAACCTAAAGTAATATGCTCTTTAAAGTAAGCAGTTGAAATTTCGTTACTGTTAATTGTCTTCCCAACAAGTGCATGTACTTGCGCTACATTTGATTGAGCCATGATTATTTTTACTGTCTTGCGCTTGCCGCCAGCAGTATAAGTAACAATCGCATGAAAAGCTTTTCCTGTGGAGATTGCGTCACGCACTGAACTCGAGTGAGCATCAGCAGGAGGCGCACCAGTTAATTTACTAACACCACAAGTACTGCCGATTTGATCGTATTCGTCGGGTAGGATTAGGATAATTTTTGTATTTCCACTTCCTACCACATGGGGTATACGTTTTGGTCTTGCCATTTAGATTTAGGATATCGTCATTAACCTTTATATGGCTCTCTAACAACGATCGTAGACTACGCAACCCTATAGGGTTTTACAGCTCTGTTGCACGTCCTGTCACTGTCTTAAAATTAGATGAAATTTAGAACCGACTTTGTCTACAATTAAGCGCACATCATTATCAGCCCAAATATTAATGTAAGCATATGCAGCATTTACAGTAATATTCGGTCGCCAGTTGGGAACACTCTTGCTTTGACCAAGAATTGTAACTTGCTGAGATTGAGCAATATTATTTCTTTTTGGTTTTGTAACTTTGAATAAGTCATCATTAAAAGTTTTATCTGCTGAAGTAACTATTTTTTTTGCTACTGATTCAGCGGTTATGTCGTCTAAGCAGTAAAGTTGTAGGTGCAATCCGTCTGCTGGAGAATTGTACCAACCAATGTATTTACCCTTGTTAAAAGAGTACACGGGGTTAAAGAAAGAATTGTATACTTTGGTTGCCCAGTTGTTTAAAATTTGATTACTAATCGTTTCACTAGTTTGATCCATTAAGCGCCAGGTAACTCGCGCATTTTTTGGACGACTACCCCTTGGTACACTCTGGTTGTCTTGAACAAAATAAACTGTTACTTGAGGATGGTATTTTACATCAGCATCAAAGTCTGATTTTGGTTGTCCGATGATAACTGGTTTCAAGTGGCATTTTTGCACTTCTTCTCGAAAAAATCGAATACGTTGTTGTGCAATTAGTACTGAGTCATTTGATTGGACTAAGCACAAATTTTTCACAGCTTCTCTTTGTGGATTTGTAGAAGTATCTCCAAAATGATCAACTACTTCAGAATTATAGGAATCGCCATTAATTAACGCTTTTCTAATTGCAGCCCAATCACGTATACTCATAATAAATCCTCCCAAGTAAAATTAGGAGATAGCTTAGATTTATTTATTTCGTCTGTTCTAGCTTTTTGAGCATCAGCTATTGCTTTGCTCAAAGTATCGTTTACTTCACCAGAATACGTTGTAATCTTTTTACTTAACTCTTTAGCAGTTGCCGGAGATGATACAGCAATTATTTCTGCATCGAGTTCATGAATCTTCTTGCTATCTTCATTACTATTTTGATTACTATTTTGATTTTTATTTTTGTCGTTTTCTTGATTGGCAGCTTGCCCTATTTCATCTAATTTTTTTAGGGTTCCACTCTTAAGTGAAATTTTGTCAGGGGTATACTGCCAATTATTTTCGGATAAGATTCCATCATCTTGAAAAGCGTTAAATCCTTTGCCCACTAGTAATGCTGTTTGTTCTACAGCATTAATCAGTGAAGTGCCAATGTCTCGAACTTCATTAATAGTATTAGCTCCAGAATCATCTATTTCTCCAACTATTGCACATAAGCTAGATTGAATACTTACTAAAGATTTCGCCTGTTCTATCAGCCAAGCTTCCATTTGTTTAGGACAATGGATCGTTCGGTATCTTAGAATAGGAGTTCTATCATCATTGCAACCAATAACTGTTTGAATCGATACATCCACAAAATCAGAAGTATTTTTACACAAACTAGATTGAATACTAGCTAAAGCTTTCATTTGAAAGATTAACCAATTTTCTAGTTTTTTCGGGCAATGGATAGTTCGATACCTAATGACAGGCGTTCCGTCATTGTTGCAGCCAACAACTGTTTCAAGTGATATATCTACAAATTCAGAATCATCAGCACTACACTGCTGACCAAGAATCTCAAAGATTTGTTCAAAAATAGCTTTTGTTTCTTCTTCCATCCCTGGAAGAACTTTTATCTTTTTAGGTGGATCTAAAGCCTTTGGTTTGTGAGTTTTTAAGTCACAGCTATCAAAGGTTTTTACTTCTATTTCAACTAATTGATAGCATTGCTCTGCCGCAATATTTGCTATTTGCTCAAATTTAAGTAATTCCTGAGATTCAGTTCCAGTTATTACTTTAATTGGTTTATTTTTAAATACTGGGGTATTTGTTTTGGGATCACAGCTATCAAAAGTTTTTACTTCTATTTGGGTAAATTTCAATTCTTCCTCTTCTTTGTCTCCTTTGTCTCCCTTGTCTCCTTTGTCTCCCTTGTCTCCTTTGTCTCCCTTGTCTCCTTTGTCTCCCTTGTCTCCTTTGTCTCCCTTGTCTCCTTTGTCTCCCTTATCTCCCTTATCTCCCTTATCTCCCTTGTCTCCTTTGTTGCCTTGCGGACCTTCTGGACCTTCTGAACCTTGTGGTCCTTGCTGACCTTGCGGTCCTTGCTGACCTTCCGGTCCCTGTGGTCCTGGTTCGCCTACACCAGGCGGTCCCTGTGGTCCTGGTTCGCCTACACCAGGCGGTCCCTGTGGTCCGGGTGGTCCTGGTTCACCTACACCAGGCGGTCCCTGTGGTCCGGGTGGTCCTGGTTCACCTACACCAGGCGGTCCCTGTGGTCCTGGTTCGCCTACACCAGGCGGTCCCTGTGGTCCTGGTTCACCTACACCAGGCGGTCCCTGTGGTCCGGGTGGTCCTGGTTCACCTACACCAGGCGGTCCCTGTGGTCCGGGTGGTCCTGGTTCACCTACACCAGGCGGTCCCTGTGGTCCTGGTTCGCCTACACCAGGCGGTCCCTGTGGTCCGGGTGGTCCTGGTTCGCCTACACCAGGCGGTCCCTGTGGTCCTGGTTCGCCTACACCAGGTAGTCCCTGTGGTCCTGGTGATCCGGGTTCGCCTACACCAGGTGGTCCCTGTGGTCCTGGTGGTCCTTGCGGTCCTGGTGATCCTGGAAGACCAGGCGGACCTGGAATTAGTGGACGTGCTGCATCGGCTTTAGCAATTTCAGCATCTCGAAGCGCCACACCAGCGTCAGCTTTGGCAACTTCAGCATCTCGAAGCGCCACACCGGCGTCAGCTTTGGCAACTTCGGCATCTCGAAGCGCCACACCGGCGTCAGCTTTGGCAACTTCGGCATCTCGAATTGCAGCGACTGCTTCTTGCTGTGCGGCACTTACTTCCCCTTGAATAGTTGTCAGTTCACTTTGCAGCCCACCAACTTCTCCTTGCAGTCCGCCAACTTCTCCTTGCACACCCGCAATCTCAGTTTGAAGACCGCCAACTTCTCCTTGAAGAGCTGTTGTTGCAGCTAATGCTGCTGTGGCTTCAGTTTCGGCAGCGGTTGCCACAGCTACCATTCCCGCTACTTGAATTTCTATTCCAGCTATTGCTGCTAATGCTGCAGCACCCTCGGCGGCGGCAGCGGCAATTGAAGCAACTAAGGGGGCAATAGCAGCAGCAATCAGTGGCGCCGCTAGCACTGCCACGAGTGCAGCCAATCCTGCTGTAACGGCAATGATTTCTGCCTTTATATAGTTAATCTCAGCATCCAGATCTCCTAATTTTCTGTCCTGATCGCCTTGCCAACTGATGAGATTGTGAATTTGCGGTTCAAGGTAGGCTGTAGCGCGTTGTACCGCAGTACTGATAATTCTTTCCTCGTCTACATTGCCAGTCTTTAACCCAGCAATTTCATTTAAGGCTTTCATAGCAAGACTGCAGCCTTCGTCAGCAGTAGTCTGGGCTTTCTTTGCGAGATTAAAAGCAGTGTTAGCTAAATTTTCAGCTTTATCAGATGTACTTTGTGCACCAGTTGCAATACTAAAAGCAATGCTAGCTGTTTGTTGAGCTTTATCAGCTGTACTTTGTGCACCAGTTGCAATACTAAAAGCAATGCTAGCTGTTTGTTGAGCTTTATCAGCTGTACTTTGTGCACCAGTTGCAATACTAAAAGCAATGCTAGCTGTTTGTTGAGCTTTATGGGCTAAATCAATGCCTGATTCAGCTTTCCTATCAGCATTGATTGCCAAATCTACAGCTTTTGCTACTGAGGTGGAAAGCTCGTTGATCTCTCCTTGCGCTTGGGCGATCGCGCTTTTCAATGCGCCAATTTCTCCTACCAATCCCCCTACTAATTGGTTTAACTCAGCTAGTCCTGATCTAATTTCAGCGCAACAATCAGCCATGCGTCACATTCCTCAGCATGGCAGTAATGTTTGCAATTCCACCTTTCACTTCATCGCAGGGAATGCAACAGTAACCAGGGTAGGAAGTAGTAGTGCATTTGATGTAACCATCTGGGCACTCATCACTACAAATAACTTTGTATGTTGGTGGTGAAATACTTTGTTTTGTATCAGTAAATATTAATGAATTAGTTTTTATATCTCTAACTTGAATAGTGTAAGTATTACTACTCTCAGAAGTAAAAATAATATTTCTTGCATTAATAGAACCACCCGCAAAACCACTATCAGAATAAATTACCCGATTACTACATGCTGCTATTATGGTTCTATTATTAAAGACTGGAGATTCTTGGTCATATCCCTTATAAGAGAAAGGACTGCTAGCGGTAATACTGTCATAAGTAATCATTGACCAAGTACCATAAGTATTTCCGCATTTATTGTTAGAAGTACTTCCAGTATTAGACACAGATACGTCTATAGGTGATATTTCAAAACTTATAATTTTATCTTGAGTATCACCTGGAAATTTATAATACAGTTTTGGTTGCTCACCGAATTTACAAAATTGTGTCATAGTTAATTACACAGGCGTAACTTTGCCATATATCTCGAATTCCCCAATACAAAATATGTTGTCACCACTGGTTGATGAGCCGTTCTCTACTATCTGAAAAAATCTGTAATTTTTATTCCCAGTAAGAGGACGTGACACCCATTGATTTTGAGACAATGGCATATTAGAGACAGTGTCAATCGTATCCCAATCAGCACTGGTCAAACTTCCTTTTAATATCCATCCAGTTGGATTGTTATAAGGATAATCTCTAGCACGAATAGAGTAGTAATTGGGAATTATTGTGTAGTTATCAATGTAGATTTGATAAGAAGACCCAACAACATTTTGAGTGGCGATATAGGCAGATGGTTGTCTGTCGGTAAGGTATTCAGGATGACAATTTAAACTGTCGTAGCACGATGACATGCTACTCAAACATTCAGCAATAGTTGCTGGATTCTGCCAAAATTGTTTATAACCCTTAGTACCAAGGTAGTAGAAAAGTCCATTAGCGTCGCCATCAGACACATACGTTAGTGTTACCGCTGTTTTAGTTGTTCCAGTTCCAGTACCACTATTGTTAGCACTACTGACAAATATATTTTTAAGGTCGCTCACCAGTATGTTTTTGTATGCTCCATCAGAGGCAGTTTGAATCAATACCAAATCGCTGTCTGCTAAAGTATTTATATTGGGAAAATCTTTAATTTGCATCAACTAAAATCCTGTGGACTTAAAGGTGCATTTACTGGAGTAGACACAGTAACAGACAATTTGCAAACTATTGTGTCTTGAATGTACGGCTGATTATTGCGGTTGATAAATTGTCTATCCCAGCGAAAAAAGTTTAGAAGCTCATACAAACCAGAGTTGTCATAAGTAATGCTTATTCCTTTAGGGTCAATAACTGCTTGTCCCTGTGGATCAGTAAGTACTCCCTCAAATTCCAGGTGAATTTTAAAAAGCAGTGCTGCTAGTAGTTGCTCTGCCCGGTTATTAGAGTCAGCAATCAAACCGGGCAAGTCAGACTTTTGAATTATGAGGAACTGGCTGTCTTGCGTTGCACCAGTGCCAAAACACTGGGTAAACGTCAACCGACTCATAAATAATCGTTAGGATTTAAGTCAGGCGTAACATCAGGCTTTTGAAGAGCTACAGTTTTTGTAAACTGCCTGTAAGCCTGACCGTTACGATTAGCGATTGATGAGAAAGAATCGCTAACTGTCACTTGAATAGCAGAGTTAGCCTGCTGGGCTGTTGTATTCAAAACAGATTGCCATTGCTTAATTAAGGCGACCACGAGAGACTCAGCAGTATTGTTTGCAGTAGCAGTAAGTCCGGTGCTAGCCAAGTCGGATTTTGAAATTACTAACTGAGTAGCAGTTTGTGAAGCACTTGCGCCGAAAACATCTGTTAAAGCTGGTGTTGCCATAAATTGAATATTGCAAATAGTAATAAATCTGTTTTAGTCACAATTGCATAAAGCGTAAATATTCGTCTTTTATGTAAAACCAGAATAACTACTGAGGACTTGAAAGGTTTACTGTAGCTAGCATTGAAGTGTATTGAGGGAACACCTACAAATTAAAAAGTTCCGGTTAAACCCTTGAGTAAGGTTAAATCGGAACTGTTTCAAAAGAGAATATGAAATGAAAAATAACCGCAATGGTCAAGCATCAGTTCTAAATGATAGTGACTATTCTAAACTGCGAAAACAGATTAAGAGCAGAAAATACAAACTGCTTCTTGACTTGGCTTGGTACACGGGGGAAAGGTGGGGTGCACTGGTGCAGCTGAGAACTGAGGATGTGTACAATGCCAACGGCTCACCTAGAGCAGAGATTACTTTTCGGGCATCGACTCGAAAAGCATCCCCTAATGGTAAGCGTCAGACTCGTCAGGTGCCTGTACATGATATTTTGGCTGAGGCGCTGCAGGGATACAAGCCGGAGGAGAATTCGCCCTGGCTGTTTCCAAATCGTGAGGGTGATAATCCGATCACTGTCCGCTGGGCTGATAAAATTTTGCGGTCTGCAGTTGAACGGTCGGGTTTAGAGGCACTAGGGATTAGTACTCACAGCACCCGCCGGAGTTTCATCACCAAACTGCACCGCGCTGGTGTAGATGTGTACACAATTCAAAAAATCACTGGTCACCAGGACGTGAAGGCTCTGGGGCGCTATGTGGAAATTGACAGCGATCGTGTTAAGGGCGCGATCGCCACTCTGTAAATTTAATTACGTAGATAGAATGCACCAACTTAACGAGAACAAATACTTATATTTCAAGGTTAAAGATTTTTACGAAAGGCTGAAGGAAAACAACTATAAACACCCCATTGATCGAGCCAAGGCATTGGAAGATCTAGCAAATCTGGCATGGGATGAAGTAGATGATATTTGTGAATATCAGTCGTCGATCCGGATTGACCCTTAATTTTAGGCGATCGCCTGAATTCATTGCCTTGTAACAGGCAATAGAAACAGGTAAATTACCGAGTAATAGGTAATTGAGGTTAATCATGGCTACTAGAGGCGGTCGCAGAAATACAAGCTGGGATGGAAACTGGAATTACGGGAAAACCAAGGTAATCCGGGTGCCTGAGGCACTTTGTAATCACATAATGGAATATGCTCGTTCACTAGATTCTGGCGTAACTGCTCCTTATATCAACCAGGAGCAGTTACAAAAAACTTTCCTCCTGGTGATCGACACATTCGTACAGCAGCGGCTAGAGAAATTCCATCCCAATCAGTACACTTGTGTTCCTTCAACCAACACTCGTCGGTGGGATGAACTGAGGAAGCTCAGAAATTTGATCGCCCTAGAACCTAGTAAAATATTAGCTCCGACGATTAACCCGCTAGCTCCGACGATTAACCCACTAGCTCCGACGATTAACCCGCTAGGCGACCAACTTTAACCCGCTAGGCGACCAACTTTAGCTAGCTCTTTACAGAGAAAACTGCTCGCTTTGGGTACTAAGCGAGCAGTATAGAGGGTTAACACAAGTTGTATTGTGTGGAGTCATTGCTATCAATCATACTCACCTTTAATTAACTGCTTAATCTCCGTAGATGACTTGCCGTCGCCGATCGCGGACTTCACCAATTCCGCTTTGAAGAGTGCAATGCGCGATCGCGTACTGCCAATGTAAACTCGATGCATCTTGCGTCCAGCCATCCAGGTATAACGGTAGTACCAGTATTTGTTACCTCCTCTTTCAACCCAATATCTCTCGATCCAGTGAGTAGGCTGCTCGTTAGGTAGCGCAAGTTTTTGTGTATGATGTTTGACTTGCTCACCAACAATACTTTCACTTATATGTAAATTGGTATCATCAATTACTTGCTCACCAACATAAAAACACTGTTGGTGAGCAAGTTTTTGTGTATGATGTTTGACTTGCTCACCAACAATACTTTCACTTATATGTAAATTGGTAGCATCAGTTACTTGCTCACCAACACAAAAACACTGTTGGTGAGCAGATGGGGTGAGTTCATCACTTTCTATAAAAAGCTGCTCACCAACAGGATGCAGGTGTTGGTGAGCAGAAACCGAAAATATTTCACGATCGGTGTCACCAATGGGGTTAGCCGAAAAGTTACCAACGGAGACGACACTGGTTTGCTCAAGATTATCACAAGGTTCTTGCTGCTGTTTCGGCAGATCCAAGTCAAGAGAATCCCAGTAAGGATCGTGTGTATTCCCAAGGGAGTCCCAACGAGGATTAGGGGTATAGACGACTCGTTCTGTAGCAGAAATGCCCAATTCAAGCTCAGTTTGCACATAATTCTGCTTTGAACAGTTATGTGTTTCACTATCAGATATTTCTTTCATAATTTAGGTAGCTTATTTTGATTGCTTCCTTCAAGTTGAAGGAAGTTTTTTTATGCTGTTAATATCAAGCCCAAAGAAGTTTAATAATGGACGTAGCTGATTCAGATTGTTATCCGGAAATAATTCCCCCCATATTTCTAAACTTCCCAATTTCTTAAATAAAGCTTCATAGTTTCGATCTTCCTCCCAATAACGTTCGCGCAAACATGTTCTGATCCAGCCTTCCGGATTGTCTTGTATCTTTTCAAAACCTCCTCGCAAATTAAATATCTCCAAAGCCAGCTTGATTTCGTTATTAGGGCGATTAACAACCTCAGTATCGCTTTCGTCAAAATCAAAACCAGCATTTCTCAGTTCAGCAACATTCTCTTGGATAGAAGAGGATTGCTGCTGCTGCTTAGTACCCCCATCGTCAGGTTGCGGGTTTGATGCCTGTAAATTACGAATTTCTTCTCGCTGTCGCGATTTTTTTCTCGGGAATAAATCTTCAATAGTTCTAGTAACAATGCGAACTACGCGCCATGTAAAGCGCTTTACTAAGTGAACAACTCGCAGATCTATTAATTGCTGAAGCGCGTCTTTGAGAGTGTCTCTACAGTAAGGAGCACACCGAAATTTCGCTACCCAAGCGTTGAAGTCTTTTAGGTCTGGTTCAATTTCAGCACTTAGTTTACTTTGTCGTATTAGCCACTGCCAAAGTAACTTCGTAGATGGTTTTATACCATTCTCTAGGCAGAACTCGTCGTGTCTCTCGGTCCAAACTTTGTCGGTTTCTGTCTGCTTCGGGACAGAGTTTTTGTAGTAGAATGTCATAGGAAAGATGAAATCTATATCAAGGAGCCGCTTAGTTATTTAGGATTGACAAGCGGCTTTTTGGTTTTTGGTAAATGCCTAGCTAGTAGGCGATCAGGGATAAAAAGTAAAACCGTCTTACAAGTTGTAAGACGGTTTTATTCAGGTTTATTCTGTTGACCTTAGATCAGAAAGCTAATTGTAAATCTTAGCTTCAAGCTCTTGGAGTCCCATCTCTTTTCAAAGGAACTTTCAAACTTTCCTTACTTTCGTCAAGTCGCGATCAAGCCGTTGCTGGTGAGAGCCTGACATAAGACTTAGATGCTTTTTCTTCAATTAGCTTGACAGGCGCTCTAAGATTTTCCCAGTAGCTGCATCTTCCCGACTGGATGAAGACTTTGACCCACTCCTATCTTCCCCTGATGCTATCCTCGCTACCATTCTGACGTGTCTTTGTAGTCCCATCGACTTGGCTTTCGCTCAGTAACAAGCATCCCAATCTTTCTGCTCAGAAAGAGACACGTTTTTGCGTCTTCTGCTAGCTTCCGTGGTCTCCCATTTTTTTCTATATTCACAACGGTAAACCTATTTTATTCATACCTCAAAAAGTTTTGTGTACCAAAACCTTGACTATTAGTTTTGGTATGTACGATTATATCATTAGTTTCAGGTATGACAAAATTTTTCAAAAGCTCCCTCCCCACCCAAGCCCTCGTGCCTGTGGGGACACCCAAATAAACCGGAGCAAGCCCCCGCGCCTAGAAAAGTGCGCGGAACCAACCTCAAACTAACCGAACGTAAGGAGAGAAGACATTTGGGAATAGTCAAAATTCGTATATCAGGCGATCGCGCCGACCTAGACGCGATGACAGCGTTCTTACTCGACATACAAGTAGTGAAGAAAATTCCGAAACTGCTTTCTAAAAGCATCTACTACCCCAACCGCAGCTGCCAAAATTCTGGACTGCGCCAATACCTGGAGTTTTTGATTGAGTCTGAGGAAATCATTCAGGACAGTGACTGTTAGTATGCACCACTAGTTACTAGCTAGCACCACCACTAGTAACTAGCTATTGATCATTGGTAATCAGCCAATGATCAATGGCTGGTTGCTAGTGACCACCAACCGTATCGTCAGGAGTAAATGCCTATGAAGTAATGGTTCAGTTTTGGAAGGTTTATATGAAGCTAACTGACCTCAGCTTACTTGGTGCGCAAGTAAGCTGGGTCTTTTCTCCATCCAGTTTTGAGTTAAAGAACAAGTCTTGAGATGAATCAACCACCAACAGTTTACAGCGAAAAACCGTGGGCTATCTTCCGATTGCTCTGTGTCAAATACAGTATCCCTATGGCTCGATTCCGCAACCAGAGAGACGCCCAGTTATATGTGAAGATTTTCAGTCGCCATAAGCCAGGAGCTAGTTTCAAAGTCGTGTTTGACCCGTTCAACACTCAACGCCCAATTTAAAACGCGACCACCCTACGCCAGGCGATCGCGTTTCGCGGTTGAACCTCAATGGCAGCCTATGCGCTAATAGGCTGTCTCTACCAGTCACTAATTATACTTGAACCCGTGAGAATCAAAACCATTACCTATCAAAAAGTAAAGAATTTAGGCAACTACGAGAGCGAACGCCTAGAAATGTCCGCTCAGGTAGACGAAGACGATGAACCATTTCTTGTAGCGTCCGAGTTGCGATTAATGGTTAACCAGTTGCTGGACGAGCCTGTTGCAAAAGATTCTGAAGAAGAGTCAGAGTCCGGCTTTTGAGGGTGACGATATTGACAGTATTCCTTTTAAATTGATCGTAAGACAATGAATCAACAAACAAACCACGCGCTTCCTGATCCGGCATGGCACTATTACATGGTTTGGGGAAGTTTACATCAAGCCAAAATCGAAATTGATCAAGCTTTGGCATATATAAAAGAGTGCGAGGTTGCTAATTCTAATGCTGATCGGATTGCATTAGCTTCTGTTAGGGACGCGATCGCAACTCTAAGGGACCAAGCTGTCGTACTTCTTACGCCTGAGGAGCCAACCTAACCCATTGGCGAAACGGTGCGGCATTTTACGGGATCAGTAACCCCCGTAAAGATGCCTTAGTATTCCACCGTCGCGGTCTGGGTCCAAACCAGTCGCACAGCACACGCGCAACAGCTTAGGGCTTTCGTACAGAAACAAGCGTAAAGCGGCTTTTTTTAATTCATAAGCTCGACTGCTGCAACACTGCTGTCCCCCCGTGTCACCAAGGCTGCAATTAGCCTTGGTATTGCTTTGAGAGTGAAGTAGGCTCAAGAGCCTTTGGGTGATTCGCAAGCGTTGACAACGGGTTAATCCCCACCCACACAAAAGGAGAATTGTGAGAGTACTGGGAATTGATATCGCCAAGTCTTCAGTTTCGGCATGCCTGCTAACTGAAAGACCGATTCAACCAAGAGAATTTTACTACGAATGTCGCTTTGATCGTTTAAAAGCTGATGTTACTGGCATTCGCGCCATGCTTGCGCTGCATCCGGATGTGGCAATTATGGAACCTACAGGTGTGAACTACTCACGTTTATGGGGTACGCACTTGGCTCGCGCCGGGGTCGAGGTGTGCCTCGTTGGGCATAAAGAGTTAAGGAGTTATCGTGAACACCACTTGGGTTTACCCGATAAAGATGATGACGCGGACGCCCTAGCACTAGCTTGCTACTTTTTTGATTACCAGAACGAGGTGCGGCGATTCGTTCAAATACGTGACTACACAATAACGCGCATACGTGAATTGATATTACGCCTCGCGCATTTAAATCGTGTTCAGTCTCCAATCATCAACCGCCTTCGACAGGATTTAGCTTGGCAATTCCCGGAAGTAGCCCAAGTGCGTAGCCGTCGTTCTGCTAGTGGAAAAATGCCGCTACTGTGGGCATGGCTTGGTGGTGAACGTGAAAGTAAAAGATATGACTATCTCTACGAAAACACCATTGGGCTGGGCATTACCTCGTCTGTTGTTCACCACGCGCAGCGCCTGTGTAACCTCCAGGGCGAGGAACAAGCCATCGAGGCGGAATTGCAAATTCTCCTTGCTGACCCTAAGTTTCAACTGTATCGTGAGGTGTTTAATAAGTTTGGTTTTGGCGATCGCCTGACGGCCGTCCTGTTGTCCCAAATTTACCCGCTGGAGAATTACCTTGGTCTTGATGGTAAACCTATTGTCCGGATCAGAAAGGGTCGAGTCAGTGCCAAGCCAACAAAACGCTACCTGTCACTACGTCGCTTCCAGAAAGCCTTGGGCATGGCGCCGTCGCAGGTATCCTCTGGTGACTTAAAAAAATCAAAGGTTGTTGGTGGATCTGATTTATGCCGCAAGGCTCTATGGCAATGGGTCTTTACCAGAATCGAACCAGGGCGATCGCGATTGAAAAATGAAATCGGTGTTGCCCTGGGACAACAACTGGACTCAGAAAAAGCATCTGGTCGTCCGGTGCGACTGGTGCGATCGCGCATCGCGGTGAAAGCCGTTAAACTGTTGTTTAAAGAGCTAGTACAAGTGTTTTGCAAGGTGGATATGAATGAATAATTTGAAAGCAGAACAGCAAAAAGCTATTGTTGAAATCATGGCTCTCGCATTTAAGCTAACGCTTACAGAACTTATCGGATCTCCTAGCCATAAACCATCTCTAGAACTATTAGCATGGTTGAAAGCCTTCGGAGAACTGGAATGGGAGTTCAATCAAGCGTTGCTTAAAAATGATGTATCAAACTGACTCCTGACTCCCCTTTCTACTCCCTACTCCCCCTCTCCCCCTTATGAACTAAAATAAATTCCCACAAAGTTTTTGAATCCCCACAAAGTTTTTGAAGTAGGTGATCGCGTTTACACCCAGATAGGTGCTCCCATTGGTCTGGTCATTGAAATTACTATTGAACAGGTGCTGGTAGAGTACTACTGGGGGAAGGCTTACTGGTATTACCCAAACCAATTACATCGAACTTGCCTTCCGGTAAATCGTGGCTAGAGTGAATTATAGAATTTAGTGATTTCTTGATGCATTGAACCTTTTCCATGTTCTATTCGGATTAAATTTCCTGTATTACAGAAACCGTCCTCACCATTGCCTTTTCTAATGCCCGCTTGCTGTTCGATTCAATCCCATCATCCCCAACTTTGTTGCAAAAACAGAAACAACAGCGGATATATGTTGCTCAGACTCCTAAAATAACAATAAATATTCCGCAATATTTCTGATGACAAACTAAATAATTTACTCATGACAGGATTGGTTCGCAAGGGATACGCCTTGCAAAGTGAATGGCGCTAATTCGTTCGATTCTTCTCGTGACTACGAAGAGTGAGGCAACGCATTCTGTGGGCTGCAGCCTCCTTATTATACCAGAGGCAGCAGCCCCTAAGCAGGCATTCCCAGGTTCCACCTGGGAAAGAGTTAACTACAACGTTGAGGAAGGAGTGATATCAATGAATAAAAAGTTTATCTACAAGCAATTTTTGGCTCTGTTTGTTGCCGGAATTATTGGTTTTGCCACTTTGGGCAGTTGGATATCTGTGCAAGCGCAAGTCCAGACACAACCAAAATTTACTCCATTCCAAGATGCCAGTCAATTCAAATTCTCTGGAAATAGCAAGCCTTTTAAACCTGCTAACCTCAGTCAGTCGGCAAAACCTTATGATGGCGATCGCGGCATTATTTATGGTGTAGATCACCGTATTCCCATGCTGAGTAGAAATTACCCTTGGTCAACTATTGGTCGAGTGCAAGGAACAACCGCTGATGCCAAAAGCTATCATTGCACGGGAACGCTCATTGCTGATGATATTGTATTGACAAATGCTCATTGCGTGATTGACCCTGATACCCATCAACAGAGTAAAGAAATTCTGTTTCTGCCGAACGTTATCAACGGTAAAAAAACAGATGTTGTCAGAGTAGAACAAGTTAAGTATGGTACAGACTTTACAAAGGGCGGCATCACAGACCAAATCAACGACTGGGCAATCATGAGAATCAACCAGCCTTTGGGTCGCAAGTACGGTTATTTAGGATGGAAATCTGTGCCTTCCACGACTTTGATTAAGAACCGGGAAAAATTGTTCTTTGTCGGTTACTCTGCTGACTTCCCCGACCCTAGTAAAAAAGGTTTAGAGTCCCTCACTGCTGGTAAAGGATGGACTGCGGGTTACCAAGCAGGTTGCAGCATTCTCCGGGAAGAGTCAGGAGTTCTTTATCATGACTGCGACACCGCAGGCGGTTCTTCCGGCGGACCAATCATTGGTGAGATTGATGGTCTACCATACATTATCGCTCTTAACAATGCTGAACTGAAAAACCTTATAACGCACCAAGATATTGTCAACCAGGCGATAAAAGTCGATTTCTTGGATAAGTTGACTGGCAACAATTAGTTTTGTGTAGAGACGTGCCAATAGTGCGTAAGCCCATGGCTTCGCTTAGGCGCGTCTCGTAATTAAGTAGTTGAACAGAATTAATTACACTGCGAACGGTTCAAAACTTCACTGAATATGGACTGAGCTCCAAACCTCTCCCCGATGCGGGGAGAGGCTTAAGAACAGGATGCGCGAATGTTAAATAAGTATAGTTTTCAGCCGTTTTTAGTATACACAATGTCCGCAGCGAATGAAGCAATCGCTGCGGGGTTGGGATTGCTTCACTTCGTACCCTCCACCGAAGGCGTTCTGCCTACACAGGGGACGGTAAATATTTTTGTCCACTTACTTATTTAAGCTTTGGTTGGATCTCAAATTCAAGCCTAGAACGATAGAAACAGACATCAAACTCCAAGAAAAAGTTGGTTTGTCCAAGAATTAATGGCGCATTAACAATTTTTGTCCAAGCAAACGCTAACTGAAGTATCCCAAACTCGCCTATCTCCGCACTTACAAATAGTGGCATTGCTGATTGACTGCCAAGATTTCCTGTTAATCGAATAATAGCTTTGCGCTCATCCCAAATAGCACCCAACTGAATACCAACTTCGTATGGTAAGACATTTACAGTAGCGCCACTATCTACCAGTCCAACAACTTCAACAACTTGACTTTCGCGGCGAAGAGTCAACGGAATACGTGGTAGGCTGTCAAACTCGTTTTGGGATGAGTCGGTTGTCGAGTACTTGAATAGCATGGTATTGTAACAGTTTAGCCACCATTATCAGCTGACTTCATCGCTTGCATGAGAGCTTCACCAGCACCAAAACTATTGTAGGGAGTTGGCAAGTCATAGGTTTTGAATGGCTCTAAAGGTGAAATATCCTCATCGGTGTCTAGTTCTTCTGCTAAAATGCGGAGCAGGTCAAGTTTATCGGGTGCAGAAAGCTGTCGAATCGCAGGAAGTAACTCTTTCAGTGTCATGTAAGTAACCTCATTCTCTCTAAATCTATCAAACGGAGATGCTAACTGCAATCGCACTTCTTTTCGCCATCAACCTAATTGATTTTCAATAAAAATGCTAACTTTCACGTACTAGACATAAAATTTTACCAGGAATACCTCCCCACAACAACCCTGAAATCCAAACATTGATATCAAGGACAACGGGAGCATCCCCTGAAGGCGAATCGCCCTCAGACTCTTATGTCTGGGGCTAAACAAACAAAGTCCGCCAAGCCTTCGGCTTCTGCTTCGCAGTACGCGGACTGCCTGAAACCCTTGCCTTGCGGGTTTAGTTTGTATAGCCAAGCCAGCGCGAATGACGGCTTTCCCGACAGAGGCGACTGGCGCGCGATTTCCAATCGCCTGGTATTTCTGAAATAGTGGGATGCTCCTAGGACAACTCTCATTAATTAGACCATAACTCCCGTCGGACTTCCTTGACTACTTCACTGATTTCTTGGAGAGTCGGTTGATTTGGATCTGGTTCTAGTTCCTCAAGTTGTTGCAGAAATTCATCCAAATCTACAGTCTGCTTAGTAATTTTTTCCAATAAAATACAATTATCTTTGATAATAACTCGGTATTCATCACCTGGTTGGAGTTGAGACTGAATCTCTGGTGGTAAATTTAGTTGCTTTTACTCTGTCACTCTGATAATTACACCTGTCTCCATAATTTAAACCCTATTAGTAACCTGCGGCATTTAGGAAAATTTTCATTTTTCATAGGACTTACGCATTGACAGAAATAGTAAAGGTCTGCGTTCGGATTTTGACGGCAATTCGTAGACCATATGACCGTAGGGGCGCGGAAACCGCGCCCCTACAATGTTGTCAATTCTGTTAGGACTTACGCACACTCTACGAATTCTTGGCGTTCTTCGCGCGGCAGTCGCCTACGGAGGGAAAGCCGTCATTCGCGCTGCCTTGTCTTGGCGGTTCGATAAATTAAGCTTTTTGGCAATTTTTGCGTAAGTCCTATCTGTTTGAGAGCGATGCCTCAAAGAAAGCTCTGCACCAACGCGATCGCTCTATAGTGTGAAACGACCGAATTCCGTCATACACATGATGCTTAATTTGTATAGTGCGTAAGTCCTAAAAATCATAAAATCACCCCAACTTTGTTGCAAAAACAGAAACAACAGCGGATATATGTTGCTCAAACTCATAAAATAACAATAAATATTCAGCAATATTTCTGATGACAAGTAAATAATTTACTCATTACAGGATTGGTTCGCAAGAGATACGGCTGTAACTAATAAGCTATTGAGGCTAAACAATGAACAGTAACGCAAAGCTTAAGGGGATTTTCTGGTGCTTTCCACGCTTATTTCCCCGCTACAGTTTCACATTGCTGCTGAGCATGATTTTGTGCTCTGAGTCAGTGGGGGCAATACCGAGAGGTAGAGGGTTGCAGATAGCACAACAGCCATCAGCTACCTCTTCTCAGGCAAATCGTGCGGCGGCAAAACGACTAGTTGATGAAGGATTTCAACTGTATAAGCAAGGAACAGCAGAATCTCTGCGACAGGCTAGAGCAAAATTTGTTGAGGCGCTGAAACTATGGCAGCAAGTGGACGATCAGGCAGGGGAAGCCCTCGCCCTCTTGAGTATTGGCAGAGTCTACTCCGACTTGGGAGACAAGCAGAAGGCACTTGAGTACTACAACCAAGCACTACCCCGATTCCGTGCAGTCGGCGACAGGCGTGGGGAAGCCAACACCCTCAACAATATTGGCAAAGTCTACTCTGACTTGGGAGAGAAGCAGAAGGCACTTGAGTACTACAACGAAGCATTACCCCTAAGACGTGCGGTCGGCGACAGGCGTGGGGAAGCCAACACCCTCAACAATATTGGCACAGTCTACTCTGACTTGGGAGAGAAGCAGAAGGCACTTGAGTACTACAACCAAGCCTTACCCCTAAGACGTGCAGTCGGCGACAAGGGTGGGGAAGCTACCACCCTCAACAATATTGGCTTAGTCTACTCTGACTTGGGAGAGAAGCAGAAGCCACTTGAGTACTACAACCAAGCATTACCCCTATTCCGTGCAGTCGGCGACAGGCGTGGGGAAGCTACCACCCTCAACAATATTGGCTTAGTCTACTCTGACTTGGGAGAGAAGCAGAAGCCACTTGAGTACTACAACCAAGCCTTACCCCTATTCCGTGCAGTCGGCGACAAGGGTGGGGAAGCTACCACCCTCAACAATATTGGCTTAGTCTACTCTGACTTGGGAGAGAAGCAGAAGGCACTTGAGTACTACAACCAAGCATTACCCCTATTCCGTGCAGTCGGCGACAGGGGTGGGGAAGCCAACACCCTCAACAATATTGGCTTAGTCTACTCTGACTTGGGAGAGAAGCAGAAGGCACTTGAGTACTACAACCAAGCCTTACCCCTATTCCGTGCAGTCGGCGACAGGGGCGGGGAAGCCACCACCCTTAGCAATATCGCTGTAGTTGAACGCGACCAAGGCAACCTCCAACAAGCCCTCACCCAAATTGAAGCTGCCATCAACATTATTGAAGATTTACGCACCAAAATCGCCAGTCAAGAACTGCGTACCTCCTACTTTGCTTCAGTACATAATTATTACAACTTCTACATTGACCTATTGATGCAGTTGCACAAACAAAACCCATCACAAGGATACGATGCATTGGCACTCAAAGCCAGCGAACGCTCTCACGCTAGGGGTTTGGTAGAACTGTTAGCAGAAGCAAAAGTGGATGTTCGCAAGGGCGTTGATCCCAACTTACTGACAGAGGAACGCCGTTTGCAGCAGCTAGTAGATGCCAGAGAAAAGCTGTTGTCACAACTATCGAGTCAAAAACAACCATCCGACCAGGCGATCGCACTCATCAAGAAAGAACTTGACAATTTTCTCAACCAACAGCAAGAACTCAAGGTAAAAATCCGCACGACTAACCCTGAATATGCCGCCCTGAAGTATCCTAACGCCCTGACCTTGCCCCAAATCCAACAACAATTAGATCAAGACACTCTGTTATTGGAGTATTCCTTGGGTGAAAAGCACAGCTATCTTTGGGCAGTCACACCTAATTCTTTTGAAACCTACGAACTGCCGGGACGCGAACAGATAAAAAAAGCAGCAAGTAAATTAAGCACAGTTTTACGCGGTCAACCAATTCAGGCAGCAAACCCACAGGAAAAAGCTCAAGCTGTTGCAGATACCACCAAAGCTGCCAGCGAACTCAGTCAACTTATCCTTGCAAGAGTTGCTGACAAGTTAGGGCAAAAACGCCTAGCAATTGTTGCTGATGGGATTTTGTATAAGATTCCATTTGCAGTGTTGACAAAACCGACAAAATCGGCGACAGCCTCAGAATATCAACCTCTGATTGTAAATCATGAAATCGTCAACTTGCCTTCAGTATCCAGTCTCGCCACTCACAGGCAGAAACTCAAAGGGCGTAAAATGGCATCCAAAACCCTAGCCATTTTAGCTGACCCAGTATTCAGCGCCGAAGATTCGCGCGTAACAGGTAAACCCCAGGATAGTTCCTCATCTATCGAACTCAACCTAGAACGGTCTGCACTCCAAAGGTCTGCCAAAAACCTCAACCGTGGTAGTTTTGATCGCCTTCCTGGCACAGGCAAAGAAGCACAAGAGATTTTGAAACTGGTTTCCTCTTCAGATCACCTGCAAGCCTTTGATTTTGATGCTAACTACAACTGGGCGACCAACAAACAACTGAGTCAATACCGCATCATTCATTTCGCTACCCACGGCATTATAGACGAGGTGAACCCAGAGTTATCAGGAATATTAATGTCTCTCGTTGACAAACAAGGCAAACCCCAAAAAGGCTTCCTGCGTCTGAATGACATCTTTAACCTCGACATCCCAGCAGAGTTAGTAGTACTGAGTGCTTGTGAAAGCGGACTGGGTAAGAATGTTCAAGGGGAGGGGTTGGTGGGCTTGACAAGAGGATTGATGTATGCTGGATCAGCACGAATAGCTGTGTCTCTCTGGAATGTCAGCGACAACGCTACACCGCTGCTGATGAGCGAATTTTATCAAGAAATGTTGCAGCATAAGTTATCTCCAACTGCCGCCCTCAGAAGCGCACAACTTAAAATGTGGCAACAAAAAGACTGGCAAAACCCCCATTATTGGGCAGCTTTTACCTTGCAGGGCGAGTGGCGCTAAATAAAAACCTAACCCCCCAACCCCCTTCCCTACAAGGGTTGGGGGAGAAAGCCCCTCTCCTCGCAGGAGAGGGGTTGGGGAGAGGTCTGAAAATAAAAACCTAACCCCCTAACCCCCTTCCCTACTAGGGTTGGGGGAAAAAGCCCCTTTCCTTGCAGGAGAGGGGTTGGGGAGAGGTCTGATGCTGAAATTTCAATCTTTAACGAATGAGTTACGATCAATGAATAACAAGTCTATATACAACCAACCTATCGCTTTATTCTTCGCCGGAATTCTGGGTATGGCAACTTTGGGTACTTGGGCATCTGTTCAAGCACAAATCCAAAAAGAACCTCAACAAACTACGCCACCCAAATTCACGAAGTTCCGAGATGCTGGTAATTTGAAACTGCTAGGAGATGGGAAGCCTTTTATGCCTTCCAATCTTACTCAAACTGATAAACCTTATGAAGGCGATCGCGGCATCATTGGTTCAGATCAATGTCGCTAAGATTTTTTTCACAAACCAAACACTCCGGTAAAATCAAAAGTTATACCATAAACCCAGTACGATCGGGCAACGTGAAAACAGACACAATATTTTACCGCTTGTTCCAAAGCTTCCCCAATATCTTCTTTGAACTAATAAACCTTCCCCCGGAAACTGCAAACATCTACGAATTTTCATCTGTTGAAGTCAAGCAACTTGCTTTTCGTATTGATGGCGTGTTTCTGCCGAAAAGTAATACAGTTTCATCCCCCATTTACTTCGTAGAAGTCCAATTTCAAACTGATAAAAAATTTTACTCTCGCTTATTCGCAGAAATATTTCTTTACTCACATCTTGCACCTACACCCTAGAAGGGTGAGGCTATACGAACAAAGCCTGCCTACGCAGGCTAATAACCTTTATTTTCCGTCTTATTGAAAAAAAATTATGTTTATTGAAACCAAAGAGTTTCAGTATTAACACGTTGGTGCAAGATATGAGTTTACCTAGATAAAACCCAACTTACCAACAATTGGCGTGGTGTTGTGGTTTATCCAACCCGTAGTATTGATGTGGGCGAGACACCTCGGTATATTGAATTACTCACATCTTCGCGAGTCAAGCGGATTTATCTAGACGAATTAGAATCAGTTGCACAACAGTCAATTGGGATTGGTACAGTTAAATTAGTGATAGAACCTGAGTCAAGTGCAGGAACAAAAGCTAGGGAGTTAATTAACCTTGTCAGACAGGAAATAGCCGATGATATAACCCAACGGGAATTCCTAGAATTGATCGAAACAATTATTGTTTACAAATTTCAAGACAAAAGTCGAGAGGAGATTGAGAAAATGTTGGGATTAAGCGATCTTAAGCAAACTAGAGTCTATCAAGAAGCAAAGCTTGAGGGCAAACTTGAGGGCAAACTTGAGGGCAAACTTGAGGGCAAACTTGAGGGCAAACTTGAGGGGAAATTAGAAGCTGTTCCCTTAATGTTGAGTTTAGGTGGAACTGTAGAACAAATAGCCGAGGCTTTGGGGTTAGATGCTGAATTAGTGCGGCAGGTAGCTGAAAGTACCAGTCAGGAAAAAAGTGGAGAAGAGTTGGACACTATCGAATAACGGAAGAACAAGCCTCATTATCTATAAATCTATCAAACGCAGATGCTAACTGCGATCGCACTTTTTTTCGCGATCAACCTAAAAGTGCGATCGCATAACTATTAATACTGCAAGGGTTTTGGTTGGTGAGTATTTCAGGCGTGTAGAGACGCGCGGCGTTCTACAGGATTTTTCGGTTAATAAATCAGCTGTTCTAGGCTGACTAAATTTCCGGCGTTTTCGCGATCAACCTAAAAGTGCGATCGCGTAACTATATGGTGTATCCTCCTTCATCACAATGTCGCTAAGATTTTTTTCACAAACCAAAGACTCCGGTAAAATCAAAAGTTATGCTACAAACCTAGTACGATCGGGCAACGTGAAAACAGACACGATATTTTACCGCTTGTTCCAAAGCTTCCCCAATATCTTCTTTGAACTAATAAACCTTCCCCCGGAAACCGCAAACATCTACGAATTTTCATCTGTTGAAGTCAAGCAACTTGCTTTTCGTATTGATGGCGTGTTTCTGCCGAAAAGTAATACAGTTTCATCCCCCATCTACTTCGTAGAAGTCCAATTTCAATCAGATAAAAAATTCTACTCTCGCTTATTCGCAGAAATATTTCTTTACCTAGATAAAACCCAACTTACCAACAATTGGCGTGGAGTTGTGGTTTATCCAACCCGTAGTATTGATGTGGGCGATACACCTCGGTATATTGAATTACTGACATCTTCGCGAGTCAGGCGGATTTATCTAGACGAATTAGAATCAGTTGCACAACAGTCGATTGGGATTGGTACAGTTAAATTAGTGATAGAACCTGAGTCAAGTGCAGGAACAAAAGCTAGGGAGTTAATTAACCTTGTCAGACAGGAAATAGCTGATGATATTACTCAACGGGAATTCCTAGAATTGATCGAAACAATTATTGTATACAAATTTCAAGACAAAAGTCGAGAGGAGATAGAGCAAATGTTGGGATTAAGCGATCTTAAGCAAACTAGAGTCTATCAAGAAGCAAAGCTTGAGGGGAAACTTGAGGGCAAACTTGAGGGCAAACTTGAGGGCAAACTTGAGGGCAAACTTGAGGGCAAACTTGAGGGCAAACTTGAGGGCAAACTTGAGGGCAAACTTGAGGGCAAACTTGAGGGGAAATTAGAAGCTGTTCCTTTGATGTTGAGTTTAGGTGGAACTGTAGAACAAATAGCCGAGGCTTTGGGGTTAGATACTGAATTAGTGAGGCTGGTAGCCGAAAGCACTAAAACAACTTAGGAAAAAAGTGAGGGTCTAGGCAGTCGGGGTCTGAATAGGTCATGAATTCCTTCCAAGCCGATCTTATCAGTAAATTTTAAGTCATAAATCGTTAGAATGACTTCAGCAAGGTTGCTGCCCGATCGCTCACAATCAAAATAAAACCATGAACCAGGTAGACTACCTCCGGATTAGCTTGATAGATCGCTGCAATTTCCGCTGTCAATATTGTATGCCTGAAGGGGTAGAACTAGACTATATCCTCAAGCAACAGTTGTTGACTGACGAAGAACTGCAGACTCTGATTGAAGAAGTATTTATCCCCGTAGGCTTTACCCGGTTTCGTTTAACTGGGGGGGAACCCCTACTACGTCCTCGTGTGGTGCAGTTGGTAGAAGCGATCGCCTCTCTGCCTCAAACCCAAGACCTGTCGATGACAACCAACGGCTTTTTACTTGCCCCAATGGCACAAAACCTGTATAATGCTGGTTTACGGCGAATTAATATCAGCTTGGACTCTCTTGAACCAGACACCTTTGACCAAATCATCGGCAATCGCGGTCGCGGGCGCTGGCAACAAGTCTGGGATGGCATTCAAGCTGCCTATCGTGTAGGGTTTGACCCGCTAAAACTCAATGTCGTGGTCATTCCCGGCGTTAACGACAAAGAAATGCTCGACCTAGCTGCCCTGACTATTGACAAGCAGTGGCACGTCCGGTTTATTGAGTTCATGCCGATTGGTAATGCTGATTTGTTTGGCTCTAGCGGTTGGATACCTTCGGAAGAAATTAGGCAACTTATCCGTCGGCGTTGGGGATTGACAGAATCTCAAGTTCGTGGTAATGGACCAGCGGATATATTTCAAATTCCCGGCGCGAAGGGGACATTAGGATTTATCAGTCAGATGTCGGAGTGTTTTTGCGATCGCTGTAACCGGATGCGCCTTTCCGCCGATGGCTGGCTGCGTCCCTGTTTATTAAATGAGAATGGTCAAATAGACTTAAAAACTGCTTTGCGCGATGGTGTCAGTACTACCAAGTTGCGATCGCAGGTGAGACACTTACTGACAATTAAACCTGAAATTAACTTTAAGCAGCGCGATCCCGGTAGTACAGAAGGTGTCTATACTCGTACTATGTCGCAGATTGGCGGATGAAACAATTAAAAATTAAAAATTAAAAATGAAAAAACTTAGTTAATTTTTCATTTTTAATTTTTAATTTTCTAGGCTTGCCGTGAGTAGTATTCCACCACAAGCAGTTCGTTGACTTGTAGTGCGACCCACTCACGTTCAACGACGCCATTGACTTTACCAGCCATTTTGTTTTTGTCAAACTCCAGATGGCTAGGGAGGTTAGCCAAACCGGGATATTGCAAGTTAGCTTCCACTAACTTCTTGGATTGTTCGCGATTCCTGACAGCAATTTCTTCTCCAGGACGGCACTGGTAACTAGCAATGTTGACTACGCGACTGTTGATTGTCACATGTCCGTGATTTACCAGTTGACGAGCTGCTGGAATAGTAGGAGCCATTCCCATGCGGAAAATGGTATTATCCAAGCGCATTTCTAGCAATTGCAGCAGTACTTGTCCAGTAGAGCCGGTAACGCGTCTGGCTTTACGAACATAGCGTAGCAGTTGCTTTTCCGTCAAACCATAATTAAAGCGAAGTTTTTGCTTTTCCTCCAAACGGATAGCGTATTCAGAGCGCTTCTTACGGTTCTGACCATGCTGACCAGGTGGATAAGCGCGTCTGGCGCTTTTACGAGTTAATCCTGGTAAGTCGCCTAGACGACGTATAATTCTCAGGCGAGGTCCTCTATATCGGGACATGAGTTTCCTTTAATCTAATCATGCTCAAATTTTACCCAGACATATCATTATACAATGTTTTTTGTTAGTTGTTAGTGGTTAGTTGTTAATGGTTATGAGAAAAATCAACAACTGTAGGGGCGCTCTTGCCCTTCGGGTTCGCAGTCCCCAGCTTCGGGAAACCCGCGCCTTGCGGGCTGTCTCACCGTTCGCCCCTACTAACAACTAACAACTAACAACTATCAACTATCAACTAACAATTATCAACTCATTAAAGATGAGGTAGCATAGCCTTGGGTGTTTGGCTCAGAACGGAAATTTTAGGAAACAGAGAGAGCAAATATATGGACAGCCTGAAAGTTGGAGTACCTGCCGAGCAAAAACAGGGAGGGAGCGCCCACATAAAGTTAAGTTCTAAAGCAATTGGGTTACTTGCACCCGTGTTGGCAATGGGTGGATGGGTGGCAATGTCGTTACCTAGTACGGCTGTTACCGCCACTTCCTACAATACGGATGTCAACGCCTCCTACTACAATGAATACCGTGTCTGTGCTGCTCGACTTTTAAGTGTAAGCGTTGCATCGCAAGCAGCATCAGAAGCTTGTGCATCAGCACTGCGTCCAAGGGATGTGTCTGAGTGCGTAGTGAAAATTCAGCTAAGAACACAAATCCCAGCTACAGATGCGCTTTCATCCTGTAGGCGCTCCCGATTTCCTAGGGATTTAGCTAGTTGTGCAGTGGGTATTAGCCAGTATTCTAAGGAGGCAGTTAACCCACTAGTTTTAAATTACTGTAATCGTAGTTTATTGCCGGTGCGCTTTGCTCAGTGTGTGGTGGGTTTGCGTGCTGAAATCGACGTTGCCTCGACAAGAGCGATGGATACTTGTATCGATGCCAGCGATCAGGTCAGCGGCTTTTTGCCGAATTTTATCCCAGCTACCCAAACTCCAACAAATCCACCAGCACCAGTAAATCTCCCAAATACAGTCAATCCCTCAACTCCAGCCAATCCATCTGGAGTCGCAACTCCAGACAATCCAGGCGGCGCAACTCCAGCCAACCCAGGCAGCCTAACTCCAGTAATTCCCGGCAGGAGATAAAAACACACAACAGTTAGGTATTCCGAAGTTTAGGACTTCGGAAGCCCTACAGCCATTATTCGAGTGCGCTACAGGAAACTGCCCATCGTCAATGCTAAATCCACCGTTAAGGGTATGAACGTTGGTATATTCGCTCTGCAAAAATTTTCCGCTTTAGTCTTCTTTTTTCCCAAACACCATTTGTAAAATCATGTGGACTCCACCGTCTTGGTGATATCTATCTGCCCAAGAGCGAATCACTTCATCCAGTTCTTCCATCGCCTGCTCCATTTTTTCTGGTGGAATATCTAATTCTTCCAAGACTCGCATTGCACCATGTTGCCGTTCTGCCCAATCTTTCATCATCCGGAAATACCGCGCGGTATCTTCCACCATGATGTAAGTACGCTCCTGCTCGTCAGCAGGGGCATAAAAAGGACGGGTGAGAGCGTAGAAAGGCATTCCCCAAGGAGAATCAATGCGTGTCACAGTGCCTGAGTAAAGCAGACGGCGCTTAATGTGTTCCGCCAAGGCTTCACTTAAAGGCATCTGGTGATGGGGTGGCATGTCCTCCTGCGATCGCTTGTGCAGAAATTCAATCAACTCCAGAAACTCAAAGGAGGTAATGATTTGGGCATCGGGCAGATTTGCTGGGAGTTTCTGCTCAATTTGCTTTTTTTCCTCAGATGTCAGGCTTGTACCCGGAACACGCGATCGCCCCGGTTGCCAAGGAAATCTCTCCATCCAGACATAAGGAAATTGAATCAGATAGCGCGGTTCCTGAGAACCCAGCATCTTCAGGAGTTTCCCCTCAGTCACCGCCAGTCTTACTTCTTCGACAATAATTTTCACCCGCTTCGGCTCTAAGTGATGCAAATGCCCTGTCATCCGCAGGTTTTGTCCCTGCTCTAGATAAGTCATGTAGATCGCACACTTTGCTGCCGTCGCCGCTGCGTCTAAAAATGCCCCATGCCTGTGCCCACTTGTGCGCATGGCACTAAAAGCTAGATAAAGCATGATCTGATCCATAGCACTGGGGCCAAGACGTTTGATCAGATCTACGTCGTTACTCATATTACAGTCAAATGAATAGAAGGTTTACACAATTCTTCAGTCAAAGCCGAATAAGTAGTATACACCCGACTTAAGAAGATGTCTGCACTTAAGATCGGCAATTATGGGTTAATTATGAGTCCTGTTGGTAGTCATAATTAAGAAGTTGCCCGTATTTTCTGGCATATATCCAGAACCATTGCCGAAGACTGAAGTTGCTGTTCCAGAAACCATCTCAGCTACTCTCACGGCAGAGAGCGAGTGTTTAAGAACTTTTAGGTATAAGCAACTATCGGCACTTCTTTTTTTGCAGCTTTTCAGTATGAGGCTTGAACCAACATGGTGGGAATTGAGAATAAACCCCCACAAGCAAGTCTCCAAGATTGCCACTCTTGAATGTTCCAGCCTGGCGCTACAGAACTTCTATTATCGGGTGTGTATCATCCAGTATAGAGTACTTCAGAAACTATCAGAAAAAGATGATTTTTATCAAGCTAAGAGAATTTGGGTAATGCTGGTTCCCATACCGATGAGAAGATTGCCTTTAAGCCAGGGTTCAAAATTTCTACCATAACTGGTGTGCCGCAATAATCGGGTGTCTACGCACTCTTGGTGGTGTTGCGGCAAAAATGTAATCCAATAGCCGCACTCTTTTAGTTGTTGCATTTGTTCGTTCTTAGAGGTAAGTCACTTGCCTCCGTAGTAACATTGGCAGCCTCAGCGGGGACATCATGCCTCGTTTGTTTAGAGCGGGGTTGCTGACATACCTCAAATAGAGGAGATTATTCAAAGTTGAGAAAACCTCTTATTTTGGACAATATTCTTGCCGATCATACCAAGTTGTCTCAAGAAATTATGTTAAAAACGCTACAAAATTCCATGATTATGTTTGTTCACAAAGTAATTTATATTAACGTTTATATTTATTCATAAAGTAATTTATAAATAATTTATGTTGACAGTTTAATTAAGGTATATAAAAGATTTTAATAGTATGTTATATCAGCATTTATGCTGATTTATTCCCGGTTATCTATAAATCGATACTGTTCAAATAATACAGTTTCTCGATGAAGAGGCGATCGCTCGGACTAGAGGAAAGTAAAATTAAGCGCAACTTCATCGAGAATTGGTAGAAATCAAAGAAAACGGCGAGGAATCACACAAATTGTGGGGGTGGAAGGAATCGAAAGCACTACACTGTTACCACTAAAGCGATGATTTACAGCAGTTTTCAATTGAATCGACGCCACATTGTCAGGGCGGGGGGACCCCGCCCCTACGATAATTTGATTTCAAAGTTGATCTTACTTTTCACTCTTATCTGGAAAACCTCGCTTCCATTCCTCTCTCCTGCTTTTGAGAGGCTTTGAATTCTCACCCGAACCTTAAAGGGAAGGGGGTTGGGGGGTTAGGTTTTGCGTTGGTTTTTCCACATGACGTGAAAAGTCAGCAAAGTTGATTTATAAAGTCAATACTATGTTTTTTTTGATTAACTTATATTTCTGGAAGGTTTGACCCGATTGCGGATTTTGTCCAAGCTAAAAGCACTAGCCCCTAAAGTAACTAGCAAAACTCCCAAAACCTGCTCAATATCCAAGGTTTCCTGAATAATTAACCCGGCAAAAATTACGGTTAAAGCTGGGACAATTGCACCGAAAATTGCTGCTTTGCTTGCACCAATTTTGCGAATACCAAAATTATTAAACAAATAGCCGCAGAGTGTTAGTACACCTAAGATAAAAGCACTCAAAATCAGTTCTAACAAGTTAGTGGGGTTAACTTGGAGACTCAAGCCCTTTGGTAAAGGCAGCATCAAACTGAGTAAAGACAACACCAGCATGGTGGCGAAGTTAATTAAGGTGAATGTGACTGGATGCAATTTTGCGGCACATATACGCGCTACTACGACGTAGAAAGCAAACGTTATTCCCGAAACAATTGCTGCGGTACTCCCCAAAGACATATTACCCATGCCAATGGTTGTAGAATTGAATAAAACTAGTAACTCACCCAAGCCAATAGCAGCGATCGCACCAGAGGTATATAAAGTCGGGCGATCGCGGAACAAAAACCACGACAGTAGTGCACTAATAATTGGATAGACAAAGAAAAGTGCGACTGCCATTCCAGTTGCGACTTGACCGATGGCGAGGTAGATCAGCACTTGAGACGAAAACAAAAAGCACCCGCTCAAAATCGACAACACCAACACCTGCTTAGTGACGGCATTGGCATTCGTGTGATGACTTCGTACTGAGTCAATCAGGTTTTGTAAATCTTGCCACACTCGGACATGGAGTATCGGAGCCAAGAGTAACATCAGTGGTACAACCACCAGCATCCGTAGCATTAAAATTAATAGGGTATTGCCCAAAGTTGGCGAGATCAAGCGTTCCACCTCAAACACCCCAAAAATGTGGAAGCCTGGGTGGAAAATCACCTTGATGGCTACGTTGTAAAGGGAAGACGCTGTCGTTGACAACACTATCAGCCATAAACCCATTGATCCTAAGGACAAGGGTTCCATCTGCCTTAATGGTGGTGGTGATGCCTTTTGCTCTGGCGCTGGGGTAGCAGTAGGCGGAACTGTAGTTTCATTCGGCGATTTTCTGGGGGGAAGAGAACTCACAGGAGTAGCTTCTTTGATTGGGCTACTCAGCGGCGCTGATTGTCCTAGACTACTGTCTACTTGCAACTTTGTTGCCGCCTCAAAGTACGTGTTCTGCTTTTGCCTTGCAGGTTCAAACTGAGGAGGTGGCGCTTCTGGTGTTGTTTCCAGTTGCCTGCGGAGGCTATTAACTAACTCTACTAAAATAGCTTCCCCCTGCTGCTGTTGGTTTTGCATCCGTGACAACTGTTGGGAAAAACTACTTTGATAGTTTTTTAACTCCTGCTGCAGTGTGTTAAAGGTAATGGTGAGGGTGTCATCTAGGGAACCAAGGAGTTGTTCAGCGCTCGCATTTGCTTTGGCAGAGGAGCGATCTTGAATGTTGGCTGAACTATCGGTGACGCTGACGAAAGAAACACCCTGCTTTGCTTGGGTTGCTAATTCCTCTAGAGAGGATTGCAGCTGCGAAGATATATGATTAGCTAAAACTTGCGCTAACTGACGCACCAATGCTTGCTGCTCACCAAGATGCCGCCCCTGCTGTAACTGTTCTTTTTCCTCTTGCAGTAGTTTAATATCATCGGCTAAGCGGTTTTTTTCCATCTGCAGCCGCAAGACATCTTCCTGCCACGACTTGAGGAAATTACGCTGGATAATTTGCAATTCCTCAGTTACAGCCCGTAGGGCAGTTTCTGCTGCCCCACATGGATCGTCTTGGTGCGGGTTTTCTGGTCGCTGCTCTAATCGCCCCATTAGTCTCTAGCCTCTGTTCCCTTGACGATCAAGCCACTTGTCGTTAAATTGATCGGCGCTGATCTTCCTACTATAAATAGTAGTGTGTCAGATAAACTAAACAGTTTAAAGTAACTTTTGTCAAGAGGGATTTTTACCTTGGTGAAAAGGGGCATGCCCCATGCCCCATTCCCCACACTGTTACGGATGAATTAGAATTTTGTAAGTTTCCGGGTTCGGAGATATTGCTTGTTCCACGGCTGTTGATAAATCTTGTAATGGATAACGATCGCTAATTAATGCCTGTACATCAATGCGCCGATTAAAGACTAGATCGGCAGCCAGACTCTGAAGGCGGTAAGATGAGCTATAACTGCCCATCAAATCAATTTCCCGGCGGTAAAGAATATTTGGGTTGACAGGAATTTCCATTTCATCGGGAAACTCAGCGAAAAAGAGGATTTTACCGCCTTTGCGGGTACAGTCGAGGGCTTGAAAGAAAGCTTTATCGCTAGGTACAGCTAGCAGGGTGACATCAACACCCATGCCATTGGTGAGGGCATGAATTTTCGCTCTTAAATTGGCGTCACGGGCATCAAACGCTGCTTGTGCACCCACATTCAAAGCTTTCTCAATGCGGGATGGAAGCAAGTCGGTGGCGATCGCCACGGCACCAAAAGACTTCACCAACATCACAAACATTAAACCAATTGGTCCAGCACCAGTAATCAAAACCGTTTGACCAGGAGCAATTTGGGCTTTTTTTACTGCCTTGAGGCAGCAGTTAGTTGGTTCGACAAAACTTGCTTCTTCAAAACTTATGCGATCGGGGATAGGAATTAGCCCCCCGTTGCGGACAATATGACCGGGAACTTTGACATACTCGGCAAAACCACCGCCACTAGGTACAAACCCTGCTGTAGTGCAGATGTTTTTGTAGGTATCGCACATAGAAAAATTGTCATTCAGACAGTAGGCGCAACGCATACAGGGAATATGGTGCATCACCGCTACCCGTTGCCCAACTTCCCAACCTATTACCTCAGGACCTACCGCTGTAATCGTCCCTGCCGTTTCATGTCCGAAGATGCGCGGTGGTTCATACAGGGGATAACGAATCTTTTTAATATCCGACTGACACAGCCCCACGACCTGCACCTGTACCAGTACTTCATCCGCTTCCAGTGTCGGTACTGGAATCTCTTCGTAAGACAGTTGATTGACGCCTCTAAATACCTGTGCTTTCACGTTTATTTCTCACTGTTAACGATCGTAGATTTAACACTCTTAGGTGTTCTTTAAGATATCAATCTTGTACTAATTCTGGCTCTAAGTACAGGATTTCATCAATGGATGCTGAATTGAGCGACTGCAAAGCTGTGTTCTAATTTTCGTGGCGGTTGTCCGTCAGAGATTTGTGTCGGGTTTCCGGTTCGTCAGAATACAGCTATACTCCTGACGGATGTATTCTGAATTCTGTTTCAACATCCACCCCTGGGATCGCCGATTAGCTTATTACCTTTAATCACTTACTCCTCAGTACTATTACGGCTTAAATTGAAACCGTAATATTACGTAATTTTGAGTATTTAGCTGCACTGTTCACTGTTTGGATCATTAGGATTACAGAGTCATCATTACTGTATCTAATGAACCGTAATTGCTCTTAGGTCAGCTTGTAACGAGCGCGATAGATATGATTAAGCTTCTCCCAGTAAGCAATTTCTCTAAGTGAGTTGGCACTGAAATCGCCGGGGTGATTAATTACTTGTTAAAAATTTTCTCAGCTTACTAAAAAAAATTTTAGTAAAAAAAAATACTTTTTACCAAATTATCCGGATGCACTAAAGGAAACTCAGTACTAGTGAAGTAGAGAGTTCTCAAATAGACATTTGCTATGCGTGCCACCATTTCATTTTTAGTCACAAACCTGCTACTAGGCTTCTTCCGTTTTGACCACAAAGCAATTGCATTCGATGTATCATTAACAACTTTGATTTCGCAATATATGCTATGGGCAAAACCGAAAAAACCCATTCAGCCTCCTTATCGGGGTAGTGGGCGCAGAGATGCAGTGATTTAGTTATACACATTCTACTGTCTAACAACCATAGATCAAGGTCTCTTTTTAAGGTGCAGTCTTTTTATAGCAAGGGAATAAAAGTACATTAAAACAGGGTATTTACTTAACATCTCGTTCAAAACGTTCCCTGGTAGATAGATAACATTTGAGACACGATAAAGTTAGGCAATAGCTCAGTACTTCATCAGTAAGTTCTGTATATATAGTCAGCCTTTAAAGCAAGCTGACTGCCTGAATCGCATTAAACAATCAGGAAACTCCCGATCGCAATCTTCAAATTATCCAGAAAATGATGTCACCTACAAGGCATCAGAAATTTACACCGCATTGCTTGCAATCGGTGTAGGAGTGTCACATATGTTTTGCTAGCGTTGGCTGTTAAATGCCAAAACCAGACGCGATATTTCACGTCTGGTTTTTGCTAAGTTCAACTTAGTAAATCGAACACTTGCACTCCTAGCAAGTAGAGTGAGCTGTTGACTTTAAGCAGGCTTTCGAGCAATGAGATACTTGCTCATAAAATGGACTTGCGTATCAATATTCTCAAAGCCTGCTTTCTCTAGACGCTCTACTAAGTTATCAGTGGTGTAATGCTTATAGTAGGGTTCATGGAAAGTTTCATGGAAGTTTTCCATCATCGGTTCCATATCAGGAGAATCACTCATCTGAATTGAGTCACAAATAATAAAGATTCCCCCTGGTTTTGTCACCCGGAAGCATTCCTCAATAACGTGCTGACGCACGGTTGCTGGTAACTCGTGGAAGAGGAAAACAGAAGTCACAGCATGGAAATAATTATCTAGGTAGGGTAGCTCTTCGGCATTAGCTTGTAAGAGTTGGGGTAATTCTCCTGGTATTTGAGATAACAGTTCGTTTGCCTTCCGCAGGTAAGTCGGTGACAAATCTGTACCATAGAGCGATGCTTGAGGCAGAACTGCCCGAATAAACTTAAGAGTGCGACCAGTTCCACAAGCTACATCTAAAACACGTATTTGTCGCGGGTGTAGAGACGCGAACTTTCGCGTCTCTTCCTTGAGGGGAGCGAGAATTCGTCGCCGCATTGCATCTGCTGAACCGCCAAAGAGAATTTCTACCTGTAGGTCATATAGATTTGCTGAGGATTCACTCAAGTAGCCATCTGTTTGGTGATGGAAGTTCTGTACATAGTAGCTGGGATAACCAAGAGTATCTACATTTGAGGAAAACTCTTGATATCTCTTATGGTTAGCCCGCTCCCAAAGTTGAGGTAAATCCAGCCATACTAATGGATAGTACCGGAAAAAGTCTGACCAAGGGTTATCAAACAGCAAGCTTTCGGGATAGACACCCCGCTGAGCATCCTGCCAATCAACTTCTAGCAGATCGTTGAGTCTTTTTTGAAGTTTAAGTAAAATGTCGGTTGGGATCGGTTTAGTCTGGTGCTCGCTAGGGGAGATGATATTCATCAAGCGAGTGCTTAAAATTTTGTGAGCCAAACCAAAGTAATTTTTGCCCTGCTGAAAAGTCTGATAAGTCAGCTTGGTTAAGGTGTCAGGCATGGGAATAGCTTGAGTCTTTTATTACGTATATTTATCTAACTTAAATAATTTTAACTAATAAATCCTAATCCTAAGGAAAGGTGTATGGACAAGGTTAAACAAATCTTTAGAAAGATGTGAGGTGATTGCTAATTGTTTATTGCCAGTCTTCCATTTACCTTTTACCAAAAAGGGGAGAAGGGAGTGGGGTTTCTCTGGCCGCGAACTACCCAAATTTTTTTAATTTTTATTAAAAATCTAATTCCGTAGCTTTTGTTACAGAATTTTTGTTATATTAGTATTTTAAAAATAAAATCATCTCAGAACACCAAAAAAATAGGGAGGACATTGATATGTCTACCCAAGAAAAAGCTCGTGCTTTAATGGTTCAGCACTATCAGATGATCAAGAATTGTCAATTGCTAATGGCTAATGGCTAATTGCTAATTGCCATTAGCCATTAGCCATTAGCCATTAGCAATTACCCATTAATTAAGCATCATAGTAGAGAGCAAACTCGTAGGGATGAGGGCGTAACCGCATTGGGTTAACTTCATTATCAAGCTTGTAGGAAATCCAAGTTTGAATGAAGTCGTCGGTGAACACACCTGGTTCCGTCAAGAAAGCGCGATCCTTTTCTAATGCTTCCAATGCTAGTTCCAGAGAACCCGGAGTAGAAGGAACCTTCGCCAGTTCTTCTGGAGAAAGTTCATAGATATTCTTATCCAAAGGCTGACCCGGATCGATTTTGTTCTTAATGCCATCTAAGCCAGCGCACAGCATGGCAGCAAAGGCAAGGTAGGGGTTACAAGTAGCATCAGGACAACGGAACTCTAAGCGCTTGGCTTTAGGGTTAGTGCCAGATAGAGGAATACGGATAGAAGCAGAACGGTTACCTTGGGAGTAAGCCAAGTTAACTGGTGCTTCATAACCAGGTACTAGGCGCTTGTAAGAGTTGGTGCTGGGGTTGGTAAGCGCCAACAATGCTGGTGCATGCCTGAGGATACCACCAATGTAATGCAATGCCATTTCACTCAAGTCAGCGTATTTATCGCCAGCGAACAGCGGTTGACCATCTTTCCAGATCGACTGGTGGGTGTGCATTCCAGAACCGTTGTCCTGAAATACTGGCTTGGGCATGAAGGTAACGGTTTTGCCGTATTTCTTGGCAACGTTCTTGATGACGTATTTATAAATCATTAACCAGTCAGCGGCTTCAATCAGCTTACCAAAGCGGAAGCCTAATTCGCACTGACCACCCGTAGCAACTTCGTGGTGGTGCTTTTCAATTGGCACTCCGCACTTTGCCATCACAAGCAGCATTTCTGTCCGCATATCTTGCGATGTATCCGTTGGGGGAACTGGGAAGTAACCTTCTTTGTAGCGAGGTTTGTAACCCAGGTTAGGACCTTCTTCTTTACCGGAATTCCAACGACCTTCTACCGAGTCTACGTAGTAGTAGCCTGAGTGCTGGGTTTGGTCAAAGCGGACATCATCAAAGATGAAGAACTCAGCTTCCGGACCAAAGAAGGCTGTATCACCAACGCCTGTGGAAACCAGATAGTCTAATGCTTTCTGGGCAATAACGCGAGGACAACGGCTGTACCATTCACCTGTGCGAGGTTCTTTGATGCTGCAGATGATGCTAAGCGTTGGTTCTTGCATGAAGGGGTCGATCCAGGCAGTGTTTGGATCGAGTACCATCGTCATGTCTGATTCGTTGATAGCTTTCCAACCCCGGATACTGGAACCGTCGAAAGGTACGCCGTCTGAGAAGGAACTCTCATCAATTTGGTTTTGGTACACCGTCAGGTGTTGCCAGATGCCTGGGGTGTCGATGAATTTCAGATCGATCATCTGAATGTTTTGGTCTTGAATAAGCTTCAAGACTTCTTGTGGGGTTGTCATTTTTACTCCTTGTCTGCCTACTACTTTAGTAAAACCACAATGTTAAAGCATGCTAACCCTGCTTGGTTTAACTAAATTCACATCGTACCTGAAATATCCTAAGGATTTGAAATTGAGGTATTTTGTATCTTTTGTTACAAAATACCGGGATTACAGGTTAGATTAACCTTTAATTAACCAATGGTACAAAACTTGAAGGTTCCTCTCATAAGGGACAACTTTGGCATAAAATCCTTAGTTAGCACATAGATTGTTTTTGTGCTGCGGCTTCTTTTTTACAAGTGGCATAAAAACAGTCAAATAAATATCAAACCATAGATAGAACTAACTGGGAGAAAAAGACATGCGGGATGCAGTCACAAGTTTAATTAAGAATTATGACGTTGCCGGACGGTATTTTGACCGAAATGCGATCGACAGTCTTAAATCTTATTTTGAAAGTGGCACAGTACGATTACAAGCTGCCGGGGCTATTAATGGCAATGCAGCAGCAATTGTCAAGCGGGCTGGTATTCAGTTATTTGAAGAACAGCCAGAGTTGATTCGCCCTGGTGGAAATGCTTACACGACTCGTCGTTATGCGGCTTGTCTACGGGATATGGACTACTACCTGCGCTATGCTACCTATGCTATTGTTGCTGGCAGTATGGATGTGCTGGATGAGCGAGTGTTGCAAGGGCTGCGGGAAACCTACAATTCTTTAAGTGTGCCCATTGGTCCGACAGTTCTTGGTATCCAAATTATGAAGGATATTGTCAAGGAGCAAGTGGCTGGGGCTGGTATTGCTGATACTAGCTTTGTGGATGAGCCTTTTGATTATATGACTCGTGAGTTGAGCGAACAAGATATTTAGGTTCAAGGATAGGTTTAGAATTAGGCAAGTCTCTTTTGGGGCTTGCTTTTTTTTAACGAACCGCCAAGACGCCAAGGACGCCAAAAGAAGATTGGTTAAGCAAAGGTTGGATGTTTTATTGGTAGAACGTGAGTTATGTTCGTCTCGTCAACTGGCGCAGCGGTTGATTCAGGCTGGGGAAGTGATGGTTGGCGATCTGGTGGTTGATAAGCCGGGGACTGAGGTAGAGGTTTCGGCTGATATTCAGATTAAGGTGCGATCGCGTTTTGTTTCTAGGGGAGGGGAGAAGTTAGCGAAAGCAATGGATGTGTTTGGTATTGCTGTGTTCGGGCGTATTTGTTTGGATGGTGGAATTTCTACAGGGGGTTTTACTGATTGTTTGCTACAAGCAGGGGCAAAACAAGTTTATGGTGTTGATGTCGGTTATGGACAAGTGGATTGGGGTCTGCGAAATGATTCTCGGGTGATTTTGCGGGAACGCACTAATTTGCGGTATTTGACGCCAGATGATTTGTATGCTGATGCTGTTCGAGCTGATTTGGCAGTGGTGGATGTTTCGTTTATTTCTTTAACTAAGATTTTGCCTGCTTTATGGCAACTACTGCAATCTCCTCGGGAAGCTGTGTTGTTAGTGAAACCACAGTTTGAAGTGGGGAGAAACCGTGTTGGTAAAAAAGGCGTTGTGCGTGACTCTAAGGATCAAGCTGATGCTATTTTCCAGGTGTTGCAAACGGCTCAGGAGTTAGGATGGTGTTATCAAGGTTTAAGTTGGTCGCCTCTGACCGGTCCGGCGGGGAATATTGAGTATCTTTTGTGGCTGAGAATGGAATGTGAAACACCCACTCCTGATTTAGAAGCAATTCAGCAAGTTACTCAAGCAGCTACTGCGCATTTTTTAGCCTCAGGTAAAGACGGGCAACGGATGTTGTAACGGATGTAACGGATAATTTATCTGTTAGTTCCAGTGTTGGTGGAATCGGTGGCAAGGGATGTTGTAGCGGATGTAACGGATAATTTATCTGTTAGTTCCAGTGTTGGTGGAATCGGTGGCAAGGGATGTTGTAGCGGATGTAACGGATAATTTATCTGTTAGTTCCAGTGTTGGTGGAATCGGTGGCAAGGGATGTTGTAGCGGATGTAACGGATAATTTATCTGTTAGTTCCAGTGTTGGTGGAATCGGTGGCAAGGGATGTTGTAGCGGATGTAACGGATAATTTATCTGTTAGTTCCAGTGTTGGTGGAATCGGTGGCAAGGGATGTTGTAGCGGATGTAACGGATAATTTATCTGTTAGTCCCAGTGTTGGTGGAATCGGTGGCAAGGGATGGGGTAGCGGATGTAACGGATAATTTATCTGTTAGTTCCAGTGTTGGTGGAATCGGTGGCAAGGGATGGGGTAGCGGATGTAACGGATAATTTATCTGTTAGTTCCAGTGTTGGTGGAATCGGTGGCAAGGGATGTTGTAGCGGATGTAACGGATAATTTATCTGTTAGTCCCAGTGTTGGTGGAATCGGTGGCAAGGGATGGGGTAGCGGATGTAACGGATAATTTATCTGTTAGTTCCAGTGTTGGTGGAATCGGTGGCAAGGGATGTTGTAGCGGATGTAACGGATAATTTATCTGTTAGTCCCAGTGTTGGTGGAATCGGTGGCAAGGGATGGGGTAGCGGACGAGTGCGGATGCTTTATCTGTTAGTCCCACCTTTAACTCATCCGTTACATCCGTTACAACATCCGTTGCTCAAGTTCCTGTCGCAAACGATACATAATTGTATTTGGTTCCACCTCAGAGAGAATTTCTGCAATCACTGTACTCGCTCCCAATTGTCCCCAGGTGCAACCTTTTTCTAGATAGATTTGCGCGGCTTTTCCCACGCTGTATGCTCCGTAACCTGCTATACTAGCTTGTGCGATCGCCGTCCCAGCATAAGCAGTTATATTTGTGGGATTCTCTCCGGAAGCAATTGCAGCTGTACTTTTGCCTAAACCTAACAGTAAACTACTGCCTAGTTGCCCTAGTAGCAAGCCACCGGAACTTAATAAAATCGTTTTTAAAATTTTCCCGGCTTCGTAGCCTGTCATTGGCAAACCATATAACCGTGACAAAGAACGAATTAAAGCCAAGTCTGCTACAGTTCCACCAAGGATATCTAAGAAGGCGATCGGATTTAGCCCTACTGCTAAAGCTTTGTATTTGGTAAATTGCCAGATCAGGTTTTCTGCTTGTTGTTGGCGGAGGTCGATGGTTTTTTGGGCGATGCTGGATTCTGCATCTTTTGCTTGAATCAGCGCGTTTAAAGCTAGAAGCGATCGCCCTTCACGATTGAGAATTTTCAGAATTGTCTGTTTGAGTTCCTCTATTTGTGGTGGTGGTGTCTCCCATTCATAAGTTACATTACCATCGGGCCACTCAACCCGCACTTCTATTGGTGTGGGTTCCGCCGCCACCATAACTATTTCATCAGGTTGTAAAGGGGCAACCGATTTAACACCGGATCTAGCAGATACACGATCTCGTCGTCCCACAGATAACTCATCCGTTACATCCGTTACCACATCCGTTGCCACACCTAATGAACGCAAATTTTTGTAAATTGCTTCTTTATCTATGTCTGGGTAGAGGTCTATCTTATTAAAAACCAGAATCAGTGGCTTTTGTGCTTGTCGCAATTTACACAGCGCCAGATACTCAGTGCGTAGAATATCGCCAGATACTATAAACAATATCAAATCAGCTTGATGCACGACTTGTCGAGCGATTTCCGCTCGCGCTTCACCTTTAATTTCATCTAATCCAGGCGTATCAATTAATTCTACCTGTACCTTCCCGCTTGCATTCCAACGGATAGAACGAGGGTACTGAGTTACTCCATGAAGGGGACCAGTTTGCAGTATCTTTTGTCCTAGCAAGGCATTCAATACTGTAGACTTACCACGACTCACTAACCCAAAGGCGGCAATACGAATCACATTAGAGTCTAGTTTGTTGAGTGTAGAGGTCAATACCTCTAACTCAGGTTTTACTAAACCTGCTAATTGCGAGTTTGACGGCGATCCAGGTTTGCGAAGGTTTCCATACCAAGACAGCGCCTGTCTGAGACTAGCACGAGCGCGGTTTAAGTGGGTTTGTTGTAAATTACGCACGCTTTTTAGGTTTAGTCAAAGTTAGACAAACAATGGGCTACTCATCTATTTTCGTCTAATTCTAAAGCTGTGGGTGTATATTTGATAAATTACATAGAACCTGGATGAACAATATCTTGTTCATCCCAGGTGTTTTGGAGGTAGAAAGGTATGTGACAACCTAAAGTTGCAGCACCGTAGCTATCATCTGACACAAGTCGGGCGGGATGACAATCTTGGCACTCTTAAGCTGTTGTTCACGGATTCAAAGATGCTATTGATTCCAACGAGATTTTTAGGGCATTAATGCTTTCATTCTTGTGACTGCGGTCTTTGATGATTTTTTCATAGACAGCCTCGTAACCATCAACCATTTTGGTAACGCTAAACCTGTTTTCTACATCTTCTCGGCAGGTTTGGCGATTTAGTTCCAAGGCGGCGGGAATCATCGCCGCCATTTCTTCATAGCTTTGGCAAACAAACCCTGTTTTGCCGTGGGTAATTACCTCTGGTACGGAACCTAAATTAATGCCAATCACTGGTGTACCAGCTGCCATTGATTCAATCATCACCAAGCCAAAGGGTTCAAGCCAGGTAATGGGGAAGAGAGTGATAGCAGCATTGCCCAGAAGTTCAGCTTTTTCGGCGTGGTTCACTTCGCCGAGGAATTCAATTTGCTGATTATCAATATGAGGCGCAATCTCTTTTTCAAAAAACTCAGTATCTACGACATCAACTTTTCCTGCCATTTTTAGACGCCAACCTGCTTGCTTTGCAATGGCGATCGCATGTTGTGGTCCTTTTTCTGGCGAAAAGCGTCCCAAGAATGCCAGATATGGTGGTTCTTGAGGCTGGGCTACAAAAGGATATTCTTCAGGTTTAATGCCGTTGTAAACAGTGCTGACGTAGTTCAGATCTAGTTGACGCTGCGCGTTACTAATGCTGATGTATGGTTGCGAGGAGTGCTGGGCAAATACTTTGCTGTTGTCTCTGGTAAATATGCCATGCTGGGTATGCACTGTGGGTGTTGACACTAGACTTGCCACAGGCAATGTCCAAATTCCTACATGAGAATGAATTATGTCGAATTCTGCCGCTTGTTGGTAAACTAGGCTGGTTTCAAGAATGTCGTACATTACATGCTCTTTGATTTCTGGATCTAAGCGCAATGCACGCGGGTAAACCGCTTCTAACCTAGCCAAAGTTTGTGAATCGCCGGAGGCGAACAAGGTAACATCATGACCTCGACGTACCAGTTCATCAGTCAAGCGACTCACTACCAGTTCAATTCCTCCGTAAGTAGGAGGCGGAACTCGTTCCCACAAGGGGGCTACTTGAGCAATCTTCATAAGTTGTTTTGGTTCAGCAAGTAAATTAGTCGTTGGACAAGGGTTGAGAGACTTTAGACTAGAATATTTTTATCTGAAGTTTTCATTAACCAAACTTGCTGTTAACTACACAATTTTGGTTAACCTTACCCTTTCAGTACCTTACTCCAAATTTACACCCTAGCTTAAGAGCAGTAAGTTTTTATTTTATTCTCTCCTTTTGATCTAATACATTTATCTTAAGAATTAGTTAATAAAATTTATTTGTCAAAACAAAATGCAATAATGGGAGCAATTATTAATAGGCTAAAATTGCTTATAGACAAGCGAATAGAAACTAATAACTAATTGACTAACTACTTATAAAAGCTGAACGGCTTCTTTACTGGAAACTACCTATACCAATAGACATCTGGTGAAAATTAATTATGCGTAACCTGAGATCCTTGTAGAGACGCGCTCATTCTCGCTGCTTCACCAGTTGCCTACGGAGGGAGATACTCCCAAACGCACGCTTTCTCACCAGTCGCCTACGGAGGGAAAGCCGTCATTCGCGCACCGCGAGAATTTCGCGTCTCTACACAACCTAAAATTCCTACCGATCAGCCTTAACTGAACCGTATTACCCCCTTGTCCCCCTTGTCCCCCCAATACTCACTTTACTGCATAATTTTAATTTGTCAGGTAAGCTGACAACAGCAGTTTTAATCCTGAAAACGATGACGGCAAATACTCCTACAATTCTCGCCTTAGACTTTGATGGTGTCATTTGCGATGGACTGATTGAATATTTTGAGGTATCGTGGCATACCTATTGTCAAGTATGGTCGCCGGCTAACCAGACACCACCAGATGATTTAGCTCCAAAATTCTATCGCCTTAGACCTGTGATTGAAACAGGTTGGGAAATGCCCATTTTAATCAAAGCGTTATTAGAGGGAATTGCTGAAGAAAAAATTCTGAATGACTGGGAAACTATCGCCAAAAATATTTTACAACAAGACAATCTCAAGTCAACAGAAATTAGCAGTAAACTAGACAAAACGCGGGATGATTGGATTACTAGAGATTTAAACGGTTGGCTTAAGTTGCATCGATTTTATCCGGGTGTCGTTGAAAAAATCAAAGCAACTACTGAAAGTATATTACCACTATATATTATTTCCACTAAAGAAGCACGTTTCGTACAGCAACTGTTGGAAGAACAAGGAGTTACTCTTAGCAAAGAAATGATTTTTGGCAAAGAGGTAAAGCGTCCAAAATACGAAATTCTGCGAGAATTAATTCAAGAGGCAAATAATTCACCAGAAATATGGTTCGTAGAAGACAGACTAAAAACATTACAGTTAGTTAAACAGCAACCAAACCTAGAGGATGTAAAACTCTTCCTTGCCGACTGGGGCTACAATACTTCATCTGAAAAAGCTACTGCCCAAAATGACCCGCGAATTCAGCTATTATCACTTTCTCAATTCGCTAAAGATTTTTATAATTGGTTAGTGGTTAGTGGTTAGTGGTTAGTGGTTAGTGGTTAGTGGTTAGTGGTTAGTGGTTAGTGGTTAGTGGTTAGTGGTTAGTAGTTAGTGGTTAGTGGTTAGTAGTTAGTGGTTAGTGGTTAGTAGTTAGTGGTTAGTAGTTAGTAGTATTTTTTCCCAACCAACACCCAACACCCAACACCCAACACCCAACAACTAACACCCAACAACTAACACCCAACAACTAACAACTAACAACTAACAACTAACACCCAACAACTAACAACTAACAACTAACAACTAACACCCAACACCCAACAACTAACAACTAACAACTAACAACTAACAACTAACAACTAACAACTAACAACTAACAACTAACAACTAACAACTAACAACTAACAACTAACAACTAACAACTAACAACTAACAACTAATTATGCTCGACCTAACCAAACTTACAGGACAAATGCAGGGTTTAAGTCAACATTTGACTTTAGAAGCTACTGCTAATCGCCAACGTTTAGAATTGGCACAAAAACATTTACAAGGTGCGCTACAGAGTCAATTCGACTTAGTCCAGCAACAAGAGAAATGGCGCGATCGCATTTTGTTTGCCAGTGCTACCCCGACAGAACCACTCGATACCTGCATTGATATCCCAGTCCCCCCAAAAATTCACACTGTCATTGCAACTGACGGTTCCCAAATTGCTCCCAGCCACCACGAAATTGCCTACTGTTATCTCCTCAACATGGGTAGAGTTGTCTTACACTACGGACAAAATCGTCACCCACTGATGGATAGTTTGCCGGAGATATTTTATCGTCCGGAGGATTTATATGTTTCCCGTCAGTGGGGTATTCGCACTGAGGAATGGATGAGTTATTGCCGCACAGCCAGTGAAGCAACGGTGTTAGCAGAACTTGCTTGCAGCGTCAAAGCAGGTTTGTCAGCAGTACCGACTTTAGCAATGGTAGACGGTTCGTTAATTTACTGGTTTTTAGAGCAAATACCAACTGATGCACGCGATCGCATCTTACCCCCCATTTTAGAAGCATGGCGGCAATTACGCGCAGCTGAAATTCCCTTGATGGGTTATCTCTCTGCCTCTCGCAATGTTGAAGGCATTAACTTTTTGCGTCTTTTAGCTTGTCCCCACCCAGTACCTGATTGTGTTAGTTTTTGCCCCAATCAATTGGAAAAAGTACCTTGCAAAGTATTGGACCCGTTGCGAGATACTGCCCTTTGGTCAACCCAACTCAAACCAGGACAACGAAGCCTTCTGTGGCGCAGCAACGCCCGGATTCTCGACATGTATCAAGACCAGCAGATTTACTTTTGTTACGTCCACGTCGGCACCGAAATTGCTCGGATAGAAGTACCTTCATGGGTAGCAGAAAATACAACCATACTTGACCAAGCACTAGGGCTGATGCTGGCACAAGTACAGAAAGGACAGGGATATCCAGTGGCGATCGCGGAAGCGCACAATCAAGCGGTCGTTCGTGGTCCAGACAAGGCAAGTTTCTTTGCTCTTCTTGAACGACAAATGATTAAAGCCGGCTTGAAAAATGTCGGTACTTCTTATAAAGAAGCGAGAAAGCGTGGAAGCGTTGCTTGATTGGTAATTGGTTATTTGAATGAGAAATTGGAGGATATCGGTATGCAAACACAGATAGAAAAACGCTACTACACTCGTGAAGAATATCTGGCGCTAGAGGAAGCTGCCGAATACAAAAGTGAATATCGAGATGGAGAAATAGTACCAATGACAGGAGGTACAACTAATCATAACCATATTATTGTTAATTTAGTTGCTCACTTAAAATTTGCGTTAAGAAGGCAAAATTATAATTTGTTTACTAGCGATGTACGCTTGTCGCTACCGCGTTATAACCAGTATACTTATCCAGATGTGATGGTAATTCAGGGAGAACCAGCCTATGAGGGAACTGGCACTACTACAGTGACAAATCCCTTAATGATTGCTGAGGTTTTGTCAAAATCAACAAAGAACTACGATCAGTCAGATAAATTTCGCTTTTATCGGTCGATTCCTGAATTTAGAGAATATATTCTGATCGATCAGTATAGTTTTTTTGTAGAACAATTTGTCAAAAATTATGAGGGTAAATGGGTTTTAACTGAGTATGAATCTCCTGATGCGGTGTTAGCATTAGCTACTATTAATTTTCAAATTTCCTTCACCGATATTTATGAAATGGTAAATTTTGAGAGGAGTGAGATCTGAAGAATTGAGTCTAGTACCGCTTCGCGGAATTAAAAATTAAAAATTCTTACGTGAAAACTACTGCTAGCCCACGAGAAGATTGTGTAAGGTTTCCAGTAACTGCTTAACTGTGTAGGGCTTGGACAAAAATGTTTTGATTCCACTTGCTTGAGTTAGTTGCTTGCTATCTACAAGTCCACTAGAGGTGATAACCTTGACAAGTGGGTTCATTTTTTGTAAGGCGCGGATGGTGGTTAAACCATCTATCCCTGGCATCATCATATCTATCAACACCACGCTGATTTTATCTCGATGTTGAACGTACAATGCGATCGCCTCAATGCCATCATTGGCAGTCATTACCTGATAGTTGTATCTTTCCAATGTTGTTTTGGCGATCTCGCAAATTGTGGCTTCGTCATCCACTACCAAAATCAATTCTCCATTTCCCGCAGGCAATTCCAAATCTTCTGTTGGCGGCGTTTGGTTTTGCGGTATTGCCTTTAAGAACACCTGAAATTGTGTTCCTTTGTCAACAGTGCTAGAAACATTGATAAAACCACCGTGGCTTTTGAGGATACCCAGCACAGTTGAAAGACCTAGTCCTGTACCTCGACCAACCTCTTTGGTTGTGAAAAAAGGATCGAAAATTCTATCTACTATTTTAGGGGGCATACCTATTCCAGTATCCCTGACGGTAATCACAATGTGAGGACCAATAGAGGCTTCAAGATTCATCCGCACATAGGTTTGATCGACGAAGAAATTTTCGGCACAGATACTTAAAACACCGCCGTTAGGCATGGCATCGCGAGCGTTGATGATTAAATTCATTAGCACCTGATGCAGTTGTGTGGCATCTCCAAAAATAGTCCAAAGATCTGAAGCTATATCTGTGGAAAATTCGATAGATTTGGGAAATGTCTGGTTGGCAAACTGCTGAATTTCCAATATTAGATGCCGGAGTTGCAAAATTGTCCGCTTACCTTCGACGCCACGCGCAAACGATAGCACTTGCTTGACCAAAGCTGCACCGCGCTGGGCGTTGGTTTCCAATGTCTGAAGTAGCCGATCTTTGCGCTCATCAGCAATTTTCATCTGCAAAAGTTGAGCAGACATTAACATTGGCGCAAGTATATTGTTTAAGTCGTGGGCAATGCCACTAGCGAGTGTGCCAAGACTTTCTAGTCGCTGGGCGCGGAGCAACTGAGCTTCGAGTTGTTTTTTTTCCGTAATGTCGGTGTTAACAGTGAGAATTGATTTTGGGTTCCCTTGTTGATCGCGCACTAGTGACCAGCGAGTTTCGACGATGATTTCCAAGCCATCTTTTTGTACCTGACTCAACTCACCATACCACTCGCCTGCAAGGTTAACTTGATGCAGAGCCTCTTCGAGTTTCGGGTTTGTATCTTTGTATAAAAGCTTGTTGGCATTCAAGCCTAAAGTTTCTTCTACTTTCCAACCGTAAAGACGCTCTGCGCTTTTGTTCCAAAATACAATTTTGTTTTCCAGATCTTGCACCAAAATTGCATCTGTTGCCACATCAAGCAGGGCGGCTTGTTCTAATATTTTCTGTTCCGCCTGCTTTCGTTCTGTAAGTTCGGTTTGTGCCTGCAGGAAGAGTGTGGATTGCTGGATGGCGATCGCCAGTTGGTCAGCTACAGTACGGGTTAATTCCACTTCCTCCTCTTGCCAAGACAACGGTTGTCTGTTTCTGATCAAACTGAGACTACCCCAAACTGAAGAGCCAAAGTGCAACGGTACGTGCAACCACGCTCCGGGATAAGTTTGGGCAAAGCCACGGTTGATTTCATCTGCACAAGTGCTGGCATCATCAATTTTAACAATTTCTAACCGCTTGAGTCGAGCTGCAATCTCATTGCCTGCATCGGGAATTTCCAGCCCTAAGGCATTTGGTAACTCTGGTCTTTGCCGATAATCCGTTACATTCAGCCACAGTTGCCGTTCAGGTACATATTGCACAATGTCAACTCGCTCAGCTTGCAGGAGTTGAGCAATCTCATCAGCGGCTGTAGAAAAAATGGTTCTTAAGTCTAGAGAATTGCGGATGCTTTGAATGACTCGATTGAGTGCCTGCTCTCTTTTAACTTGGTGTTGAGTTTGTTCGTACAATTGGCTTTGTTGTAGCGCAATTGCTAGCTGCGTTGCCAGTTGCTCCAGCAAGTCAATCTCTAATTGCTGCCATTCCCGTGGTCTGGAACACTGGTTAACAACCAGCAACCCCCATAAATTGTCTCCTTGGAGGATGGGTACAACTAAGTTGGCTCTAATCTGAAGCTGAGCCAGTAGCTCAAGGTGACATGGAGATAAACCTGCTGTGTAGATATCTTCTATAGCTTGGATGCGACCTTGTTGGTAAAGCTCTCGTCTCGTCGGGTCGGCAAAAAAAGATTCTGTAATTTTCCTTCCTTGGATAGATGACCAATCAGCATCTACTGATTCTATGGTTACAACTCCACTCCAGTCTGGTTGGAAGCGGTAAATAAACACTCGCTCAGCCGGGAGAAACTGCTGCACTTCCGATACTGTGGTGCGAAGAACCTCTTCTAAGTTCAAACTCTGCCGGATGCGTTGAGCAATCTCTGCTACCAGTCGCTCTCGCTCTCGTTGCTGCTGCTGAGCAGCTAATGTTTCTAACTGAGAAAGACTTTGACGCAGTACAGCTAACTCTTCAGTCAGCTGCTCTTTTGTCTTTTCCTCATCTTTCATTGCTTTGGACATTTAGAAACAGCTCTGCTCAAAGCAGGGTCTCAAAAAATTTATTATTAAGACTTTTCTTAGGGTCAGATAAATATATTGTCATATTTTGTCGCAACTACGGAAACCTGCTGTAACTTTTCTTTACAAATAGCCTTTGAGACTTCAGCAGCAAAGGTTAGGATTCTAACATCTCAACCAATCTAGTTTCACGAGAAAAATGCTGCTCCATCTCTGCCTTCAGTTTGAACGCACAGAAATAAATTCGTTTATAGCGGTTCTCAATTGAATGCATCACACTTGTAATTTTATTGTGGGGTGGGCATCCTGCCCGCCCATTTTTAGGACGGGCGGGCAGGATGCCCACCCTACAAGATCTGTATTGAATGCAAGTGGGAACCGCTATAGTTCGCCTCTATTAAGTTATCGTTAAAAGGTTTTTGCAAGATTATGGTTGGCTGCTTATTTGATTCCTCACTTCTACGCTGAAATTTTTTCAACGGAAACTTGATGCATAATTTGCTCTTTTAACGAATCTGCTGCGACTGCTGCAATAGTTTCCCAATCTTCTTGTTTTAACAACACCCCAAGCAGTTCGCTGCTCCTGGTAAAGAATGTAACCCTACCCTACCCTCATAACCTAGTTCCATACTGCGGGTTCTCGCAAACGCCAAGAGTGCAGTACCAACGCCTTTAAGTTTTGGCGGACGTTGGATAATTTTCCGATTTTTTATCAAATTTACTAGCGATCGCCTGTTAGTACAAGCAATGGCATAATTGTGTTCTCACTTATTAACAATGTTGTAACTCAGCTAACGACACCACAATTTCATCAATCGCTTGCCGCACAACTTGAACAGGCTGGTCGGTTTGATTCACAATAATACTGAAAACTAGCGGTTGATAGTTAGGTGCATTCACATATCCAGCTAGAGAAACAACACCACCCATCGTGCCTGTTTTCGCTTGGACAATGCCTTCAGCAGGTGTATTCAGAAAGCGGTTTTTAAGTGTACCACTTCTACCGGCAACAGGTAAAGAGGCTCGATACACAAATGCGGCTGGTGATTTTGCCATCAAGAGCAAAGTTTGCACCAAAGCATTTGGACTAACTAAGTCCTTACGAGATAACCCCGAAGCATCCACCAAAACGTAACTTGCTGGATCAACTCCCAACTGGGTTAACGTTGCCTTCATCACTTCCAACCCAGCATCAGCAGTCGGTTGATTTTTATCTATTGGTTTTTTGATCGCGATCGCTCTTAGCAACGCTTCAGCAAACAGATTATAACTATTAATATTCATCTTTGCAACTAATTCCGATAATGGAGGAGACTGCACAGCAGCTAATTCCTGTTCTGGTTTGCCACTACCAGTTGATACAAATGCCTGCGCCACCGTAATTTTCTCTGCTGCTAAAGCACTGCGGAAGTGTCGCAAGAAGTGTTCAGCAGGAGCAATCACTGGTAAACTCACTAACTCAGGCTGAGAATTTACTGCCAACTGTCCTTGAATTCGCAAAATTGGTCCTTTCAAGTCGCGGGTAATATTAACGTTCTTTGGTTGATTTTCCGCAGCGGTTACCGACTGATTTATCACTTGCCACTGTCTAGCCTCGGTAGTATCATTCCAGATGACTTGCACAGGTTTACCGACAGTTTGTGGCACTAGCTTTAAGTTAAAAACATTTTGATTCAGAATCAGGCTATTGATCGGTGCGCCATAGTCTGACTCTATATCTTCCCATTGCCAAGAGGGATTAACAACTTCTCCTCGAATATAAGTATCATCCACAATCACTCGCTTGACAGACTGAATACCCTGCTGTTTCAACTGCTTTACCAAAGCTACAAGTTGAATATCAGTTAAGCTGGGATCTCCCCTACCCACAACATGCAAAACCCCATCGCCACTGCGATATACTGAGGTGCGAAAGCGAAAATTTGCACCTAGTTGCTGTAGTACAGCAGCTGATATTAGCAGTTTGTTAGTAGAAGCTGGAGTAAAATGTTTCTGAGCATCGCGACTGTAAAGAGTTTGAGTGTCGGAGAGATTTTGCACCAAAATCCCCCAACGCATACGACTGAATTGGGGACGATTTGTCACAGCATCCACAACTGCTTCGAGTTGGGCAGGGCAAATTAATTTTGTAGTAGTTGTCGGTGCAAGTTGTGTTTGTGCTTTAGCAGATTTTAGGGTGATACCTACCTGAGTCCCAAGAAACAGCACCACCAAACCAATAGAAATTCTTTTAGACATGATCCGAACGAAATGTTAGTTGTTAGTTGTTAGTTGTTAGTTGTTAGTTGGCTTCCAAGTCCTTAACAGAAGTTAATATAGTTATGTTTTATTATGCCTACCTGAGTAGTTCATGGATTACAATATTGACATTGGGATGGGTCGGCAGTTTCCTGTCCATGTGGGAATAATTCCTCTTGACTAAAAGCACATTTTTTGCATTGATACATTACCGAGCGAATTAGTTGAGTTGGCAAATGGCAAAGGGCACAAGGTAATCCTTTTTTTCTTTCCACAATTTCAAACCCTGGCCAAGAACACTCGGGGCAGACTTTATTAATTTTTTTGATTAGGTCAAGAGTGGCTTTTTCGATGTTTTTCATCCGGGTTGGGTTATACATGGCTCGCATATCTGTCTCGATATGGACTTGACCATCTGGTGACTTCAAAAGGGCGAATTTCATCGCATCCACAAGTTGTTCTTCTGTGGTAATCCCCTGAAGAATTTCACCCTTTCCTTCAGCAGCATCACCTACTATAATAATTAAAGCGTGTTCAGGAAATCCAACTTTTTGAGAAAACTTATAAGCTTCTTCAACACTGTGAACAAGCTGATGACTATAGTTAGTTTCAGTCGATAACTCTTCACCAACTATTTCTATATTGTTGACTTGATCTAATAAAATGACAATTTCTCTGTTAACTGAAAGATATGGCATGAAGGAGTGAGGTCCAAAGCTGCCTTCACTAGCAAAAGCGAGAGTTTCACCAGTTACAGCGATCGCTTTTTCTGCCTTAAACCGGGCAGCTTCAATTTGGCTGCCCATCCGCTTCACAGATCTAGTGAATGTCCCAAATACGTCGGTGTTAAAATCTGAAGGAACTATAACTTTAATTTCTAATTCTTGTTCAACAATAGGGGCAATCACCCGCTCTTTTTGGTGCATGGTGGCGAGGACGCCGATGCGATTCTTGAAGAAGGAATGTTGCTTCATAGGTTTGTAAAAGTAGTGATGCTTCACCAGAGAGTGCGATCGCCCAAATCGAGTGTTTGGGCTTTGTTGCAGTCTTTTTAACAAATGGATAACATATTCTACGGTTACGGGCTTTACCTGGTGTCCACCCAAGGGATTTTCCGCTCTTGTTTAGCTGGAGAGGTATGGATATCTACGAGTTGCTAATTGACCAGTTTTCACAGACCAGATCTGGGATATTTTCAAAGTGACGAATATTCGCTGTGACCATTACACAGTTATATTCAAGAGCAGTTGCAGCAATCAGGAGATCCATTGGTGCAATCAATAACCCTCTAGTTCGTAAATCTCGGTAAACAACGCTTGCAATGTCCATGGTTTGGATGCCAAGAGGGAGGATTTCACTTTCGGCTGCAAGTTGTTCAAACTGAGCCATAAGCTTGCGGGCATCACGGTAAAGAAGTCCGCTCTTTATTTCGTAGTAGGTCAACAGTGAGAACGTTAACCTTTGATGGTATTGGCTGTATTGTTTGAAACGGGTAGCAAGTTCGACGTTACCTCTAAGGAAGTAGGACAGGATATTGGTATCGAGCAGTACTTTTTTCACAGGTCATTGGGTCTGTTTAAATCAAGGGCACGATTTGCTTCCATGTCTTGTTCTATGGCTTCGAGGAGCGCGGTTTCGTCTTGGGCGATGCCATAGAAGCGCATGAAGTTGGGAGTAGAAATAGGTTCGGGCGAACTGGCGGTGATTGGGGCAATGGTAATTTCGACCAATTGCCCTTGAAATTGACCAAGCCCGCTAATTTCCAAAGAATCACTGTTGATAAGAGTGCGTATTTTGAATCGCTCAACCATATTTATTTATCCGTGCGTTAACGCGCTTATAACGATATCAATATAAATATCCTGACATAGAGTTCATTTGAGTGAGAGGTTGTTTACACATTTTGAGGTATTCAATCTTGTCGCGTACCCCCACGAGATGCGCAACGCCCTAAGTAAACATAAGGTACAGAGTGATAAAAGTAACTAGTAACGATGGACACCGGGATGGCATTTGTGCTAATTCAGCACTTAGATCCTACTCAGAAAAGTCTGCTAACTGAAATTCTGGCGAAGACGACCCTGATGCCAGTCCGTCAAGTGCAGGATGGGATGTCTATAGAACTAAACCAGGTATACATTATTCCGCCCAACACGAAGATGACACTTGTTCAAGGGATGCTGCAACTAAATTTTTAATTTAGTGGTTCATAATCAGTCGAGGGGGAAAAGCGAAAACTGATTGTAATTACGAATTACGAATTATTTTGACCGTAGGGGCGCGGTTTCCGCGCCCCAGATGATGTGGTCGATCGCCCAAATCGAGTGTTTGGCGAGTCTGCCCAGTTAGCATAGCGTCGTCGCCACGAGAAAATTTACATCCGCGATCGCATCTTTTAACTGAGCGCGATCGCGGATCACCATGCCCTTACAGCAGTTTTCAATTGAATTGACCACATTGTAAGGGCGGGGATACCCCGCCCCTACGGTTATATTGTGGTCTTAGTCTTCAATGCAGGTGATGGTGGAGTAAGATTACTGATTCTGAGTCGTCCTAAATTAGGGTAAGCTTAACATCTTTTAATTTGTATACCTAAATTAAATTGATTTACAGCAGTTTTCGATTGAATTGACCGCATTGTAAGGGCGCGGAAACCGCGCCCCTACGGTCTAATTTATTTGACAACTGTCAAGCAGTACGTAGTCATATCAAATCCGCTTGTATCGGAATTATTCCTCTTTCTCTGCGCCCTCGGCGTCTGGGGCGGTTTTTTTATCATTCAGATCAAGCGGATTTGATATCAATCACTCTACCGAGGCTAAAAAAAATACCGATCGCATCATAAATAAATAGTCTAGTTAGTTTTAAAACCGACTAGACTATTAACCTGCAATCAACAGCAGCGCAGAATCAGATCACAACTTAGTCCCACATTCAGGGCAGAAGGTGTGAGTGGGTAGGTTTTTCGCACCACAGTTGCTGCAATAAACAGGCTCAAGTGAGGTTTTCTGGGGCTGACGTGGCAAGCCAATCATCTGTGCATTGTTCTTGCCAGTAGGTATCATTGGGTAACAGTTTTCGTCCCTGGTCACATGCACATTCACTATAACTGGACCTTGATGAGCCAACATGAGGGCGATCGCATCTTTTAACTGAGCGCGATCGCCGATCACCATGCCCTTCAACCCATAAGCCTGTGCCAACAACTCAACATCTGGCATCCCTACTTCCATATTCGAGCATGAGTAACGCTCGCCGTAGAAGGCTTGTTGCCACTGGCGCACCATTCCTTGCCAGCCATTATTAATAATCACAGTCTTGACATTTATCCCGTATTGTGCAAGCGTTCCTAATTCCTGCAAATTCATTTGGAAACTAGCATCGCCGCTAATACAGATAACTTCTTCATCAGGAAACGCCACCTTAGCGCCCATTGCTGCAGGTAAACCGAAACCCATCGTTCCCAAACCAGCACTAGAAATCCAGCGCCGGGGACCATTCTTCAGGAATTGTGCTGCCCACATTTGATGTTGACCCACATCTGTGGTGTAGTAAGCGTCAGGTGCTTGGCGATTGAGTTCTGCAATCACCTCTTGCGGCGAGATGCTGTCGGCATATTGTGGCACCACCAGAGGATACTCTTCCTTCCAACGGTTAATCAGATTCAGCCACTCTTGGGTTTGATTGGGTGTACCCGTTGATCCTGTTTGCTTGCACCGCCGCAACAAGTCAGTCAATACGTTGCGGACATCGCCAACAATTGGCACATCTGGAACCCGGTTTTTGGCAACTTCTGCGGGATCGATGTCGATGTGAATGACTTTGGCGCGGCTGGCGAATTCATCTAACTTGCCAGTGACGCGGTCATCAAATCTTGCACCAACACAAATCAGCAAGTCACAATCAGAAACGGCAAAGTTCGCATAGGCGGTGCCGTGCATCCCCAACATTCCTAAACCGAGGGGATGATTTTCGTCAAAAGCACCGATCCCCATCAAAGTTGTGGTCACGGGGATATTGAATAATTCTGCCAGTTGTTTAACTTCTTCATGAGCAGATGAGGCGATCGCACCCCCACCCACATACAATAACGGACGGCGACTTTCACGAATCAACTTGATTGCTGCACCGATCTGCCGTGGATTCCCCTTGACTGTGGGACGGTATCCTGGCAACTTCACTGTACCCGGTTCCACAGGCACATAGTCAAATTCTTCTAACGCCACATCTTTAGGGACATCAATCAAAACTGGTCCCGGACGCCCAGTGCTAGCGATGTGGAAGGCTTCGGCTACAATTCGCGCCATGTCTTTTGTGTCGCGCACCACATAAGAGTGCTTGACGATCGGTAGTGTAATCCCGTAAATATCCGTTTCTTGAAATGCATCTGAACCTATGACCGCCCGTGATACCTGTCCTGTGACAATAACCATTGGGATTGAGTCCATGTAGGCGGTGGCGATGCCCGTTACCAAATTAGTCGCCCCCGGACCTGAAGTGCCAAAGCACACTCCTACCTTCCCGGTAGCGCGGGCGTAGCCATCAGCAGCATGTGCTGCGCCTTGTTCGTGTCTGACAAGAATGTGCTTAATGGTACCACCACTAGCTTCTACCTTGTACAAATCGTCGTAAATCGGCAGAATTGCACCACCTGGATAACCAAAAATATGCTCAACGCCGTGGCGGCTGAGGCTATCAAGCAGGGCAAAACCTCCAGATGCACGCCTGGTCGTGGTGACGACTGGCGATGGAGAGACATTGGACTGGGTCTGATTCTCGGTTTGTTGCAAATCTTTAGCGGAGACACTTGGTGAACGCACAGTCAAACCTCACGCACTAGCTAAGTTTATCCTGACATTTTGCTGTCGATCTTTAATTTTAATTTACACTTTCATCAAATCTTCAAACAATTTCCTAATATTATTATAAGTAAAACTTATGCTACAAAAGTATCTAAATCACATCTGACAATACGCGGCGGGTATTTAGCCAAGCCCAAACACCGACAGCAGTCACAACAACACTCATTCCGATCAGAACAATTCGCAAACCCAAAGCATCAGTGAGTGGACCAGTAATTGCCAGTGGTACCGAAAGAGCAATGTTGACAGCATGATTTTGAAAGCCAAATACTTTACCCAGCATTGTTGGTGGAGTTTGTTGCTGAACTAAAGTTTGCATTGGCACACCAATTAAGGAAGCACCCACACCTAAAAAAGCACACAGTCCTAGCGCCAGCCCCAAATTGTGGGTAAAAGTAAATAATCCTAAAGCCAGCGCCATCATCAAAAATCCCACTAAGGGTAAGGACTTGGGAGAAAATTTCTCGCCCCAGTGACCCAAAATTGCTGCGCCAAATACCATACCCACCCCAGCTGCTGCTAAGAAAAAGCCAAATTGTTTCTCTTTCAAGCCAAACTCTGCGGCTAACCTAATCGCCAGCACTGTTAACGCTGCAAACACGCAATACAAAGTCACAATTTGCAGCATGGCATTCAACAATAGACGGTTTTTCTTGAGATAGCGCAATCCCTCTTTGAAGTCAGCCCAAGGATTCATTAACGTCTGCGATCCCGTCTGTTTGTTTTCTTTAAAGTTAATCAGCTGGATGAGCGCACCAGATATAAGGTATAATAAACCGACCACAAGCTCTTCACCATAGTCTTGTTTGATCCAAGCTTGAGCCAAACTCAATATCGGCTCTCCGATTGCAAAGCCAACAATTAAAGCTCCCATCATCGTGCTGCTAAACAGTGCATTTGCCGCTAGCAAATTATTTCGCCGCACCAAAACCGGGATCGCAGCTTGCTCAGCTGGTGCAAAAAACTGTGTCACAGTGGAGACGGCAAAAGTAAGTAGCAACAGAATGAAAAACTGCCGTGGGAAAAAGGGAATCAACAGTGTGAATAAACCGCGCAGGACATCAGAACTCACCAAAATTAACTTTTTCGGCAAGCGGTCAACAAAGATGCCTCCAGCCGACCCAAACAAAATCGCTGGGATTGTAAACGCCACCATCAAAGTTGAGTACATGGAGTTTGCTGCTAACCCAGCAGGTGGTGGGTAGTTCTCCATTAAGGCAATTATTAAAACGAAGAAGACCTTATCTGCTAACTGGGACACCAGTTGCCCAATCCACAGCAGCATAAAAGCACGGTTTTTTAGCAGGGCGCCAAACCCGTTACTGGTAGTAGGTTCAGTAGGGAACATTACAAATAGAGAATGGGGAGTGGGGAATGGGGAATGGGGAATGGGGAATGGGGAATGGGGAGTAGGGAGTAGGGAATGGGCAATGGAAGACTGACAATCAACAATCAACAATCAACAATCAACAATCAACAATTAGCAATTAGCAATTAGCAATTAGCAATTCTGGACTAATTTTCTTCATAGCACTTTACAAGCATATGTACAAATTCTGCTGCAGTCATACGTTGGTTGCTGTGTGATTGCTCACCAGATAAGTCTTTCCACCAGCCTTGGACATTTTGGGGCGATCGCCACATTTCTAAATGGTCAACCGGTGGATCTGCATAAAAGTTATTCTGACCTCTACCAAGCAATGAAGAACTCCAGTGCGTGAAATAATCATGCGAAATGCGATGGATCGGAAAGTTCCCCCACAGCGGCACACCCCATCCATCTATAGCAATCAAAGCTTTAACATGTCCTCCGAACAATTGCCACTGGTAAGCAGCAACTATTGCCCCTACGACACCAGCACTAAAGCTGATAAATAAAACTGGTTGGCGATCGCAGTTTCCTAGGCGTTGGTGTAAAAACTCCAAAATGTGAAATCCTGATAAAGCTAACAAACCTTCTGCCGAGAAAATCAGTATATTCACTGGATTTAAAGGACGAGTTGAAATATTAGATTGCTCTTGCAAACTTGATACAAAGCTTTGAGTTAATCCTGGTTCATGAATTCCAGGGCAAATTATTATACTCATTTGTCTTTGAGTTAGCTGTTGTCATAATGTTTAACGTATAACATTTATCTACTTAATTATACGAGGAATTGCCATAACAAAAAGTATTAATCAGCACTTATTAATCATCCAAACCGCACATCAAGTATATTATGATACTGTTTCCCAATCTAATGTAGGGTGGGCACTGCCCACCAATTTCCTCTTATGGTGGGCAGTGCCCACCCTACAATTAAGCGCTTTCAGTAATTAGCCAGCACAACATAGCGGTTCAAGTGACCTCGCTTCCATTCCTCTCTCCTGCTTTTGAGAGGCTTACCCCCCTTCCCTAGCAGGGAAGGGGCTGGGGGTTAGGTTTGTATTTGATGCAATTGAGAAGCACAACATCTATTATTAACCGCTCACAAATTCCACAATAACTATAATTCAGCCGATATGGGAACTAGGGTTAACTTTCTCATTTACCTCTTTTGATGTATCCCCTCCCCCCGGATGGGATTATAATTTACTAGAGCTTTACCAGTAAGAAAAGCAACAAGGCTATAGCTGATATTCTCCACTTTCGTTGTATAGAGGAACTCATTGTGGTTGCTACACCCGAAAAACTACAACATACCCAAGAAAAATTATCCAGTCAAGACCGAGTAGCCGTATTACTCATGGGCTATGGCGAAGTCGAAAGTTACGAAGATTTTGCTAACTATAACGAACAGGCGTTAAATCTACTGACAGCAAAATTCGCACCAGTGCCAACCTGGATATATCCCCCTATAGCACAAATTTTGGCGTTATTCGATCGCCATGAGTGGGGACACCAGCATCACGACTTTATCTCCCCACACAACGCCATCTTTGAAAAGCAACGCGCTGGTATTGAAAAGTACCTACAGGAAAAGTGGGGCGATAAAGTTCAAGTATTCAAAGCCTTCAACTTTTGCGCCCCTTTCCTCCCCGAACAAGTCCTAGCTGAAATCAAAAACCAAGGCTTCGATAAACTACTCATTTACCCACTGCTAGTAGTTGATTCTATTTTCACTAGCGGCATTGCGATCGAGCAAGTCAACAAAGCTTTATCCCAGTTGGCTGATGGTAATGAACACTGGGTGAAAGGACTGCGCTACATTCCGTCTTTCTACAATGAACCGGAATACATAAATTTGATGGCGCATCTCGTCGAAGAGAAAATCACCGCCGACCTAGTCGGTGCTTACCTCCCTTCTGAAATTGGTATTATCCTGATGAATCACGGTTGTCCTCACAAAGCCAAAGGGTTTACTTCTGGGATCACCGAAAGTCAAGCACTCTACGACTTAGTACGCGATAAGTTAATCAACCGCTACCCCCTGATTTCCATTGGGTGGCTAAACCACGACACACCTTTAATTGAATGGACTCAGCCAAACGTCGAACAAGCAGCGAAAAACCTTATTCAGTTGGGTGCTAAAGCTGTTATATTTATGTCAATTGGCTTTGCAACAGAAAACCATGAAACTCTGTTGGATGTACACCACATCATTCATGCTCTGCAGAAGAAGCATCCTAATTTAAACTACGTGCAAATGCCTTGCGTCAACGACGATCCCACATTCTTAGCGATGGTAGCAGAATGGGCAAATTCTCATATTGCCGAGTTGTTGTCTGAGGAAGCTGTTGCAGTTAACCCTCAGTTGGCTGTTTCTCATCATCACCATCATCACTAAAGTGATATATTCTCACGCCAAGACGCCAAGACGCGCTTAAGTCTCTTTGCGCCTTGGCGTCTTGGCGTGAGACGCTTAAGATCTGACTCCTCCGAAGGGGCGATCGCGCCGACTTTTTCCTGTTTTTCTGACCGATTATTAGTTATAAGAATCAAATCTTAATTATCTACGTATTAACTCGTTTTTCCGGACAAATACTGAGGTAGTAATTAAGTAAAATTAGCTACTCTTGTTTCAAGCAACTTGTGTTTGAGACAACTTGATGCTGGAACTTTTAAAAACTCTCCTTGCTTATAAACAATTTATCCCTCACGGTCATTGCTATCTCTGGAATCAAAAGTTAGTGGGGTTGCATATCGTATCCGACGGCTTAATTGCACTTGCCTATTTTTCAATCCCCATCACGTTGCTCTATTTTGTTAGGAAACGTCAAGATCTGCCCTTCAATTGGATATTTCTGCTGTTTGGACTATTTATTACCTCTTGTGGCATCAGTCACCTGATGGAGATTTGGACGCTCTGGTATCCCGTTTATTGGCTGAGTGGCTGTATCAAAGCTATCACTGCATTAATTTCACTGTACACAGCTTCTGAGATGATGGTGTTGATGCCAAAGGTACTTGCTCTCCCAAGCGCCGCACAACTAGAGCTAGCAAACCGAGAACTGGAGTGTGAAATCATTGAGCGTCAGCGAATCGAGTCGGCATTAATAGAAAGCCAAGCGAAATATAAAACCTTGTTTGAGATCTTCCCCATTGGCATTTCTATCACTGATAAAGCGGGAAATTTGATTGACGGCAATCCAGCCAGCCAGAAAATTTTAGGGATATCAACTGCCGATCAGATGGCACTTAAGCATCGTGCTCCAGAGTGGAACTACATTCGTGCGGACGGCACCCCCATGTCAGCAGGAGAATTTGCTTGCATCAGAGCGCTAACAGAAAACCGCGTTGTGGAAAACATTGAAACGGGGCTCGTCAAAGCAGACGGTAAGATTACCTGGATTAGCGTCACGGCTGCACCTCTTCCCTTACCACAGTATGGCGTGGCGATCGCCTACATGGATATTACCGACCGCCAAGTTGCTTTATCGGCATTACGGGAAAGTGAGGAACGCTTCCGCAGTGCGTTCGATTATGCTGCGGTTGGTATGGCAATGGTGGCACTTGACGGACAGTGGTTGAAAGTCAATCGCTCTCTATGCGAGAGCATCGGTTATACAGAGCAAGAGTTAAAATCCCTGAGCTTCCAAGACATCACCCATCCAGATGACTTGGAAACCGATCTTAACTATGTGCACCAGGTATTAGCGGGTGAGATTCGCTGCTACCAGATGGAGAAGCGGTACTTCCACAAGCTTGGACATATTATTTGGATTTTTCTGTCCGTGTCTTTGGTGCATAATGCCCAAAATAAACCGATGTACTTTATTTCTCAAATCCAGGACATCTCCGCTCGCAAACAAGCGGAGAGGGACTTAGAGCTTCAAAGCATCATTGTGAAGAATATGGCAGGCGGAGTTTGCCTGGTCAGAGGTATCGATAAAACGATTGTTTATGCCAACCCAAAATTTGAGAGTATGTTTGGCTACAATCCAGGGGAACTGAACGGAAAGCCAGTGGATGTGGTGAACTACGAAGATGAACATGACAACGCAAAGCAAACCACAGTCAAAATCACCAGCGAGATTGAGAAATATGGTGTAGCAACATATCAAGTTCACAATGTCAAGAAAGACGGCACACCCTTCTGGTGTCGGGCACAGGCTTCGCTGTTTAAACACCCCGATCATGGAATGGTCTACGTAGCGGTTCAAGAGGATATTACCGAGTATCAGCGAGCAGAAGTTGCCCTCAAAGACAGTGAAGAACGATTCCGTGCCATCTTTAATCAAACATTTCAGTTCGTGGGATTGCTCCAGCCCGATGGCATTCTTTTGGAAGCTAACCAGACGATCCTTGACTTCGGCGGTCTTAGCTACTCTCAAGTCATTGGCAAGCCATTTTGGTCAGCCCGATGGTGGACGATTTCAAAAGCAATTCAGGAGGAATTAAAAGCGGCGATCGCTCTTGCTGCAACAGGAGAGTTTGTGCGCTATGAAGTGGAAGTCTTAGGAAAAGGCGATGTTGTGGCAACAATTGATTTTTCTCTGCGTCCGATACAAGATGAATCTGGGCAGGTGAAGTTGCTGATTCCCGAAGGACGGGATATCACTACGCGTAAAGAGATGGAAGAAGAATTACGCAATAGTCAATATTTTTTACAAAAAGTTGCCGATGCGATCCCACAAATTTTGTATCTGTTTGACATCTCAAAAGAATTCACTCTCTATCTTAATCAACAAACTACGACAATGTTAGGCTACTCTCCGAAAGAAATTTACCTAAAAGAACCCCGGTGGCTTGAGGAGCAATTGCATCCAGATGACAAACACCTGTACTACGACAGAACCAGTCGCTTTCTCAACCTGAGCGACAATGAAGTTCTTGCCACCGAATATCGATTCCGGCACAAAAATGGGCAGTGGCGCTGGCTGAATGCGAGAAGAGTCGTATTTGCCAGAAATGCTCATGGCATACCAACTAAGATTCTTGGCTTAGTCGAGGACATTACAGGAAGCAAACAAGCCGAAACTGCCCTGCAGGTGGCACTAGCAGCAGCCCGAGACGCATCAATTGCCAAAAGCCGATTTCTGTCGAACATGAGTCACGAGTTGAGGACGCCACTAAACATCATTCTCGGTTTTTCCCAGGTGATAGTTCGTAGCAATTCTCTCTCCTCTGACCAAAAAGAACAGCTAAAAATCATCAATCGCAGTGGCGAACATTTGCTAAATCTGATTAACGACATTTTGTCAATATCCAAAATTGAAGCGGGTCAGGTCACTCTCAATGAAAATCGCTTTGACCTGTATCAATTACTGAACGAATTAGAACAGATGCTGCAGAGCAAAACTGCGGTCAAAGGCTTACATCTGATCTTTAAACGGGCAGCAGATGTTCCCCAATACGTGCAAACTGACGAAAGTAAATTGCGTCAAGTCTTAATTAACCTACTGGGAAACGCCATCAAATTTACTAACTCTGGTAGTGTCACGTTGCGGGTAAGACTAGCGACAGGAGATTCCCAATCACGCCAGTCTGACGGGAGTCGCTACAACGGGGAACCAATCCCTCATAACCAATTCCCAATCAGCTTTGAAGTAGAAGATACCGGACCGGGCATTGCACCAGATGAGATTGACACCTTGTTTGACCTGTTTGTGCAAACTCAAACTGGTCGCCAATCAATGCAAGGAACAGGTTTGGGTCTACCCATTAGCCGAGAATTTGTGCGGCTGATGGGGGGAGATATCATTGTTAACAGCCAGATGGGTAGGGGAACGACGTTTACATTTGACGTTCTTGTGAGGGAGACTGCTCCTGTTGATCAAAAAACTTCATTTACAACCAAGCGAGTCATTGGAGTAGAGCCTAACCAACCTATCTATCGCATTTTGGTCGTTGAGGATCTCAAGGAGAATCGCCTACTAATGCTGAAGCTGCTTGAACCATTGGGATTTCAAGTGCGGGAAGCGTTTAACGGTACTGAAGCAATTACCTTGTGGTCAACTTGGGAACCACACCTCATCTGGATGGATATGCGAATGCCAGTCATGGACGGCTATGAGGCTACCAGACAAATTAAAGCTACACTCAAGGGTCAGGCTACCGTAATTATTGCCCTCACCGCCAGTGCTTTTGAGGAAGAGCGAGAAAAAGTCTTATCAGCAGGCTGCGACGACTTTGTACGTAAGCCTTTCCGAGAGTCGGTGTTGTTTGATAAAATCGCTCAGCACTTAGGAGTGCGCTATCTTTATGAAGATGAAAATGAGATCGCCTCACAATTGTCGGCGAAGATCCCAAAAAAACTCATACCAGAGGATCTGAGCGTCATGCCTCCTGAGTGGGTGGTACAGCTACACGAAGCAGTACTCTGCGCCAATGACGCACTCATTTTGCAGCTAATCGCCCAAATTCCTGAGACTGAGGCAAATTTGGCTTATTCCCTTACAGATTTGGTCAATAACTTTCGTCTGGATCTGCTCTTTGATCTCACTGAGGCGTCTACCAATGAATAACGATCAAGTACAAGCGAATTGTGGAGACATTCTCATCGTTGATGATTCTCCAGACAACCTACGAATTTTATCCACCATCCTCGCTGATGAGGGATATCAAGTCAGGAAGGTGATCAACGGGAGTTTAGCTTTGAAGGTAGTGCAGATGGCTCCACCCGCTCTGATTTTACTCGACATTTTGATGCCAGAAATGGATGGCTATGAAGTTTGCTCATTGCTGAAAGCCAACCAACAGACACGGTCGATTCCGGTAATTTTTCTCAGTGCTCTCAATGACGTATCCGCTCAGCTAAAAGCCTTTGAAGTCGGTGGTATAGACTACATTACTAAACCGTTTCAAGCAGCAGAAGTTTTAGCCCGCGTCAAGAACCAACTAACCATCCAAACTCTGCATCTAAAACTTCAGCAGCAAAGCCACTCGCTACAACAGCAAATCCAAGAGCGCCAACGAGCTGAAACTGAAACCCGCTTTTTACTGAGAATAGCACAAGCTATTAGCTCTTGTGACGATTTTCACGCCGCCTTAAAAGTTACCCTCTGTCAAGTTTGCCAGATGATCGGCTGGGATTTTGGAGAAGCCTGGATTCCTAACGATGAAGGCACAATTTTAGAATACAGCCAAGGTTGGTATGCAACACAAGCAAGTCTAGAGATATTCCGACATCAGAGCGAGAAGTTTATATTTGCTCCCGGCGTGGGACTACCGGGGCGAATTTGGATATCCAAACAGCCCAAATGGATAGAAGATGTTTCACTTGAGCAATACCAAGTTTTTCTCCGTTATGACATCGCCTTAGATGCAGGATTAAAAGCTGCTTTCGGCGTTCCCATTATTTTCAATGAGCAAGTGCTAGCTGTTTTGGTTTTCTTCAAAAAAGAAAAGCTCAAACCCGAACAGCGATTAATTGAGATGATCAATGCAGTTGCTATCCAGTTAGGTTCGCTCCATCGCAAAAAAGTAGAAGCCGCTCTGAAAGCCGCGAACCTTAATCTAGAGCGCCTCGCCACCTTCGATAGCTTAACAGGAATCCCCAATCGCCGGAAGTTTGACGGGCACTTGAACCTAGAGTGGCGGCGAATGGCACGAGAGCAATTACCCTTGTCTTTGATTTTATGCGATATTGATTATTTCAAAAGTTACAATGACACTTATGGTCATTTAGCTGGGGACTTTTGCTTACAGCAAGTGGCGCAAGCAATTAATCGTACTATCAAGCGTCCGGCAGATCTTGTAGCTCGTTACGGCGGCGAAGAATTTGCCATAATTCTGCCTAATACTCATGTTGAGGGAGCCTTACAAGTAGCTGAAGCCATGCGAAATGAGGTTCAAAACCTCAAAATTGCCCACGCTCAATCTGCTGTTCATAAATACGTCACTATCAGTGCGGGTGTCGTCAGTTTGGTTCCTCAGTATAAACTTGACCCCTCAACCTTGATTACTGTTGCCGACAAAGCGCTTTATCAAGCCAAAGAGCAGGGGAGAAACCGCTCAATTAAGACAAGTTTTGAGGAGTTATCCTCGCTCGTTGCTTTTCAATCGGCTTGCTCAGTAGATTCAGCTATTTTATCTGTATATAAAGCTTAATAGCTGAATAATTTGAAGTTTGTCATCCAGTATGCTAAATTAAGAAAATTGATCAATTGCATGAGCCGCAATAACTCTCGGTTAAGCACCGACACACTGAAGTGTGCGGCTACATAAACAAAGGCAGAGCGCAGCCTCAAGGTTTATGCAAGATGTATTGGCTTTCTTCCGAGTTCACCAGGCAATACTTGCCTATCTGCGCCACGAAATGTTTACACCGATCAACGTTTGCGAGAACTGAAAGCATGGATGACAGACTTCTACAACGCATCACCCATAGTCCTGATATCTGCCACGGCAAACCCTGTATCCGAGGACTTCGTTATCCAGTTGAATTGATCCTCGAACTGCTCGGTTCTGGTATGACAAATGAGGATATATTGGAAGACTATGATGACTTAGAGTATGAAGATATTTTGGCGGTCTTGTTGTTTGCTGCTAGACTCAGCCAAGTCAAAAGCATTCATAAAATTGCCTCGTGAGATTTCTTGTCGATGCTCAATTGCCAGTTCGCCTTGCCCGCTTCTTAAAAGCTTCAGGCTACGATACAATCCATACAAGAGATTTACCAGGACAAAATGCTACGTCAGATATACAGATTAATGCCATATCAATCTTACAAAATCGAATTGTCATAACTAAAGATTCAGATTTTGTCAACTCTTTCTTAACAATTCAGCAACCCTATAAACTACTTTTAATCACGACAGGGAACATCAAGAACTCAGAACTTGAAACCCTGTTTTCAGCTAACTTTCAATCTCTATTTGAACTGTTTAATACCAATTCGATATGAAGATGCGTATTATTAGCCTGCGGAGGCAGGCTTTGTATGTGTAGCCCCAGGCTTATAGCCTGAGGCGGACGATAATGTGCAGCCTCACAGAGAATTGGTATAAGCAGCATTCCTACATTGAAATGAGTCGGGATGCCGTTTCCATAATTCCTCTAATCAACACCTCGCAGCTTCCGAGTGTTTTCAACTAAACTTTGAGCAAATTCGTCAAACCGTTGGGAGAGTTTATCATCCAGTAGTTTACCTTCAGGGCTGAAAGCTTTCCACGCTTGCCCAATAGAAATTTGTTCTGGAATCACCCAACCATGTACCCAGCGCATAATCACCCGGAGTTCGTTCAGGGCGTTGCTGTTAGGCTGTCCCCCCAAAACGCTAATCACTCCGGTCACTTTATCAGACAACTGCGTAAAACTCATTAAATCAAGGGCATTTTTGAGAACACCACTCACGCCACCGTGATACTCTGGTGTTGCCAAAATTAACCCATCAGCGCCACCGACGGTATCTTGCAACCGCTGAACGTCTGGGTATGCTGGATACGCATCTCCTCCGTCACAAAAGGGCAACTGAAGACGCCGCAAGTCGAGAATTTCTACTTCTGCACCGAGGGCTTGTACCCGCTGTACTGCTAAACCCAAAGCCATGTGGGTGTATGAATCGGGTCTTAAACTACCGCCAATACCAACAATTTTTACCATAATCAATCCACAAATTACTGACTAGCTTAAATAAGTTTTTACACTCTCAAAAGATAGATATTTATTTAAAAAACGGAATCATTACGAGTATGTAAATATTTTAGCTATTTGTGACGTAGTATGTCAAATTCCAAATTTCCGGAAATTTTTCTGCTAGGAAAAACAGAAGCATAATGAAAGGAGACAGAAGACGACTGACGTCACTCTGCTATTTCGTCAAATAGTGAACAAAAATGGTACACAGTAACGAGTGCGATCAGCTACCAACGAATCTAACTTTCAAAAATGCGTCCAATGACCGTAGGGGCGCTCCTACGGTCATTGGTGTCAACTTCAGATGTAACCCATGAAAATATCAGCTTTTCTCGTTACTTGGCAGAGCCAAGTAACGCTGCTCGGGAGGCTCTGCCTCCAAGTAATGCATTCCCACGCTCTGCGTGGTCACGAGAAAAACGAGAAAATGATCAAGGTCGGGAACGAGAGTTTAGTAAAGGGTTTTGCTTAAGTTGACACCAATGTCCGCAGGAGCGCCCCTTAAAATAAGGCAGCAAGCGATATATATCGCAACAGACGTGGGAATGGTTTTTTTTGGAAGCTACACTAGAAAGTTAGAAAACAATTTTTGCTAAAAAAACTGACAAAAAACTAGCGCTCAGCTTATGCCAGCAAACAAAGGGTAATTATTATGAAAAGTTTTGAGAAAAAGACGACGAAACAGCGACACACAAAGCGCTCAGCTTTAGCAGGAGCGCTGACTGCCGGTTTGCTCATGTTGCCTGGAATTTTAGGAGGAACTCCCGCGTTAGCGCAAAAAGCAGAGCGCGACTCTCTCACCTATGGCGAATTGATCAAAAAAATTGAGAAGGGGGAAGTCAAAAAAGTAGAGCTTGACGAAACCGAACAGGTAGCAAAGGTTTATCTAGACGGGCAAAAGCCAGATACACCACCCCAACAGGTAAGGCTTTTAGAGCAAAACCCAGAGTTAATTAACAAACTCAAAGAAAATAATAAAGTCGATTTTGCCGAGGTTTCCTCTGCTAACAGCAGAGCCGCTGTAGGGCTTTTAATCAACCTCATGTGGATTTTGCCGCTAGTTGCTTTAATGCTATTGTTTTTGCGCCGCTCTACTAATGCCTCTAGCCAAGCAATGAACTTTGGCAAAACCAGAGCTCGCTTCCAAATGGAGGCAAAAACTGGCGTGAAGTTTGAGGACGTAGCAGGTATTGAAGAAGCCAAAGAAGAACTACAAGAAGTCGTCACCTTCCTGAAACAACCAGAAAAATTTACCGCAGTCGGCGCACGCATTCCCAAAGGAGTGCTGTTAGTCGGACCTCCGGGAACTGGTAAAACCTTGCTAGCAAAAGCTATTGCTGGCGAAGCAGGTGTCCCCTTCTTCAGCATCTCCGGTTCGGAATTTGTCGAAATGTTTGTTGGTGTCGGTGCATCTCGCGTGCGCGATTTGTTCAAAAAAGCTAAAGAAAATGCTCCCTGCTTAATATTTATTGATGAAATCGACGCTGTGGGACGACAGCGGGGTGCTGGTATCGGTGGCGGTAACGATGAGCGGGAACAAACTCTCAACCAACTGCTCACGGAAATGGACGGTTTTGAAGGGAACAACGGCATTATTATTATTGCTGCGACTAACCGCCCGGATGTACTAGATGCAGCGCTGCTTAGACCAGGAAGGTTTGACCGACAAGTGATTGTTGATGCACCTGACCGGAAAGGTCGTCTAGAAATTTTAAAAGTTCATTCCCGCAACAAAAAAATTGACCCATCAGTTTCCTTGGAAGTAGTCTCCCGTCGTACACCAGGTTTTACAGGGGCAGATTTAGCTAACCTCCTCAACGAAGCGGCTATTCTCACAGCGCGTAGACGTAAGGAGGCAATTACGCCGCTCGAAATTGACGACGCCATTGACAGACTGACAATTGGGCTAACTCTCAACCCGCTTTTGGATAGCAAGAAAAAGCGATTGATTGCCTATCATGAGGCAGGACACGCTCTGTTGGCTACACTCTTGGAACACTCTGACCCCTTAAATAAGGTGACAATTATTCCCCGTTCTGGTGGAGTTGGTGGTTTTTCTCAGCAGATCCTCAATGAAGAGTTAATTGACAGTGGTCTTTATACTCGGGCTTGGCTGGAAGACAATATAACTATGACATTAGGAGGAAAGGCAACAGAAGCAGAAGTTTTTGGCGAAGATGAAGTTACAGGCGGAGCCAGCGGCGACCTGAAAATGGTGACAAATCTCGCCCGGAAGATGGTGACTATGTATGGTATGTCTGAGTTGGGGTTAGTAGCTCTGGAAACTCAGAATAGCGATGTGTTTCTCGGTCGAGATTGGGTGAATCGCTCCGAGTATTCGGAACAGATGGCTACTAAAATTGATCGACAAGTACGGGCACTGGCAACTTCCTGTTATGAAGAAGCCCGTCGCATCATCCGTGAAAACCGAGCTTTGATAGACCGTCTTGTGGATTTATTAGTAGAACAGGAAACAATTGAGGGAGAGCAGTTCCGCAAAATTGTTGCTGAATATACCCAGTTGCCTGAGAAGCAATTAGTTGTGGAAGTTGCAAAAAGGTAAAGAGTTGTTGGTTGTTAGTTGTTGGTTGTTGATTGTTGATTGTTGATTGTTGATTGTTGATTGTAAAAAACTACGACTAACGACTACCAACTACCAATTACCAATTACCAATTACCAATTACCAACTACCAACTACCAACTACCAACTACCAACTACCAACTAACAACTACCAACTAACAACTAACAACTACCAACTAACAACTAACAACTAACATTCAATATCCAGAATCTCGAATAAATTTTGACTCCTCAATGGTGACTGCTGACTGTTGTGGTGTCAATTTTGGTGCAGAAACTTTGGCAATTTGCTGCTGGGAAAACATTTCTTGGAGAACCATTGCCGGATCTACATAGTTGTTAGCATACTTCAGTCCCCAGTGGAGATGAGGACCAGTGGTGCGTCCAGTCATTCCTACCCGACCCATTCTGACTCCTGCTGGTATTTGCTGACCTTCCCAAATTTGAATACCACCTGCGCGATCAATGAGATAACGACGACCTGATGCGGTTTCTACGTTTCCTAGCATATGACAGTAAGTGTGCTGCCATTCGCCGGATTTAATGACTATATGGGTACCGCAAGCGTCGCGATCGCCAACCTGAACGACTGTACCTGCCCACCAATTGCGAATATAACTACCTTGTGGTGCCGCAATGTCTAAACCGCTGTGAAACTCCCAATTGTTGCTACCAGTGGCAGAATGGCGGTAGCCAAAAGGGGATGTATATGCTTGAAAATTTTCTACGGGGAAAGAGGCTGCTAGCCAACTGTTACTCGTCACCTTTTGATTTGTGTTTAATTCTACAGCTTTAACAGTTTCTAACTTCGGCAATAGAGTAATTAAACTTACAATACTCGCTCCTAATAAAAATAGGCTGGCTCCATAAATTGCTACTCTTTGTCGCCGTTTTCTCATCTTTTATTCCTCAATTTATATAGTTGCGCTCGGACTTTTCTCAGTGTTTACTCTCAACAACCTAATTTAAAGTGTATGATTTTTTCTTTTAATTACTTACATCGCCCTATCGTACTTCAGCATATTTAATTGTCAAGTGATTTAGTAGATAGTATAGTCTTTTCGCTCCAATTTAAGTACTTATAAATTTAAAATCAAAATGCAGAAAAAGGCAAGTGTTTTTACTATGTTTAAGTTGTTGGTTATCGGTAATTACTTAATAATTCTTACCACTAGTGAATTATTTTGCAGATATTTACGGATACTTAAGTAGTTATTTGAAGTAGAAAATTATGAATTTGACTTCATAGATGAATTTGATTTCCGGATGAAGCATGGTATAAAATGATCGCGCTCGAGCTTTTATCCTTTCTTGATTAAGATTACTAGAACAAAAAATTAACAAATAAGTAGAAATGCTGTTAACTTTATGCTTAGAATTGCTTAAGAGGTTAAGCTAGCATTCATCAAAGCTAATTTTGACTTTTTGCAGGATTCCCATAAGCCATGCTGACTGAAATGTTGCCCTTCAGCTTTGAGTTAAACACAAGTGCGATCGCCGGAGCGAGTTTGTGGTCCCTAGCGCTATATCTAGGTTTTTCCCCAGTCGGTGAATGGGTAATTCAGCAACTAAACCGCTGGTTTAACTTTGCTGAGCGATCGCTTTACACCAACAAAGCAGAATTTGAAAAGACTCGTCAGGCGAGAGAATCCCAAAACGCTTTTTACGCCTCGCTATTTAGCATTGTGCCTTTTCTAGCCCTTGGCGCCTTATGTAACTGGGGCGTTGAACTAGGTTTGGGTAGCAGTTGGGCAATCAGTATGGGAATACTCGCCTGTATAGGTTGTGGCGTTTATGAACTGGGACGGCGAGATGGCAACTCTTCTGGGGAGTAGGGAATGGGGAGTGGGGAGTGGGGAGTGGGGGAAGTAGGGGAAGTAGGGGAAGTCTAATTAATCTTATCTTCTTCATCCCCCCTACTCCCCACTCCCTACTCCCTACTCCCTACTCCCTATTTCTTCTTGCACCAACTGTGCTATCTTCTTTGCTGCTCCCGGTTCACCTCGGATACTCCGCAATTTTGCGCGGATCTGGTCCAATTTTTCTGGATGAGTCAAAAAGTCCAATGCCACGGACCCTACGTCTTCTGGCTGGAGTTTTCCTACCAGTTCCGGAACTACCATTTCCTGCGCCCAAATATTTGGCCATGCTAATAAACCCTTGCGCCTTAAAAACAACCAGTTAATCAGCTTGGCAAAGCCAGAACCGACAAGCGGTAAAGAAGCCAAAAGTCCTGGTAAACCATCCCAAGAGCGCATCGCGTCTAGCTGTTGGGTTGGTAGCATAATAATCATTGGTACGGCTAAAGCACCTAATTCAGCAGTGTTTGCCCCCACTGTAGTCAGGCAAAGGCTGCATTGAGATAATAAGTCGTAGGCAGGTGTCTCAGTCCAAAGTTCCACACATAAGCCAGTCACTGTTTCAAGCATAGGATGCTCAGACTCAACTAATTTAGCTGACACGTTACCGAAGGTCTGAACAAAAGGGTTTTTCTGAGGATCGGCAAAACTAGCTAAAGTTTGTAAATCCAAAGTCGGGGCGACGGGAATCACAAACTTGGTTTGCGGTCTTCTAGCGTGAATGTATTGTGCGCTTGCCAAAGTCAAAGGCACTCCTTGCATTAGTTTCGCCGCTTTCGACCCAGGGAGTAAAGCAATTAGTTCAGTTGCAGCGGATTTTGTCACGGATGTAGCGGATAAATTGTCTTCGAGTCCCACAGATAACTCATCCGTTACATCAGTTGCAGCGGATTTTGTCACGGATGTAGCGGATAAATTGTCTTTGAGTCCCACAGATAACTCATCCGTTACATCAGTTGCAGCGGATTTTGTCACGGATGTAGCGGATAAATTGTCTTTGAGTCCCACAGATAACTCATCCGTTACATCAGTTGCAGCGGATTTTGTCACGGATGTAGCGGATAAATTGTCTTTGAGTTCCACAGATAACTCATCCGTTACATCAGTTACTAATCCGTTGCCAGCTTCTACCATCAAATCTCCCACAACTGTGAATTTGTGAGCATATTTCTGGGGTGCACGAGTAGCAACTTCAGATTTCATCACCGCAAAACGGTCAATTAAGCCACACCAACGTGCTTCCCATTCGGCGTAAACAACGGTGCGATAACCCAAGCGTTTGCCGATCGCCACAGGGAAAAATTGATCTCCTCCAAGGAAAACAACTACACCGCGATCGCGCCAGTCCCAATTCTCAACAGTTTTTCCCCACAGCAAAAACTGCCAAAAATACTCTGGTGGCTGCACGCGGTCTACTTCGCTAAAAGACTTGGCAATTGCTGCTTCTTTGCCACTGGCATTTGGGCAAGGCGATAAAATCACAGAAATCCTCACATGAGTTCGGTCATGTCCCAGTTGTTGCCGCAATGCCCGTACTACTGGACGCACCCAGGTTGTGACTTCCCCAGGACCATTCGAGAGAATTAAAATATCAACTTTAGCCATAGGAATACTATATATAAGTCTGGACAAGGGGGACAAGGGGGAGGTGTTCACGCATCATTGAGGATTTCTATATTAAGTTTCTGTTACATAGATGTGAGTAAACACTCTTAAAATAAGTTAACAAATCTTAAAATATATTTAGTTTTTTATATCGTTTTGTATCAGATAGACGACAAAATGCTCACTGAGTAAGCGTTTTCTGATACAAACAACTCAGATTGCCATAAATAGTTCGTCTGAGTAACTACTTTTGCCGTAGACGCCCAATAGTGCGGCTGCTTGCATTCATAGCATTACTTAAAGTAAAGAACACGCATCAAAGGAGCCGAGGAAGCATGTTCACCCACGTCAAGTCCACCATTAGATATATTACGCCTGATAACTTGCGCGGACGACGTTTAATCAAGGTGGTCTATGTCGTGTTAGAGTCCCAGTACCAAAGTGCATTGTCACAAGCGGTTTGGGCGATTAACGAAAATAATCCTAACCTAGCGATTCAAATCAGTGGCTACTTGATTGAGGAACTCCGAGATCCAGAGAACTACGAAGAGTTCAAACGGGAAATCAAGGATGCCAATATTTTTATAGCTTCACTGATTTTTATTGAAGACTTAGCCCAGAAATTAGTCACAGCAGTAGAACCGCACCGCGATCGCTTGGACGTTGCCGTAGTCTTCCCTTCTATGCCAGAAGTGATGCGCCTCAACAAGATGGGCAGCTTCTCTTTAGCACAGTTGGGTCAGTCTAAGAGTGCAATAGCACAATTCATGCGAAAGCGCAAGGAAAAATCCGGCGCGGGATTCCAAGATGGAATGCTGAAACTACTAAGAACGCTGCCGCAAGTGCTGAAGTTCCTGCCAATGGAGAAAGCACAAGATGCGCGGAATTTCATGCTTAGCTTTCAGTATTGGCTGGGCGGTTCTCCAGAAAACCTGGAAAACTTCTTACTGATGCTAGCTGATAAATATGTATTAAAAGGTGTAGAGACACTGAATCTGGCGTCTGTACAATATAAAGAACCAGTTGTCTATCCTGATATGGGGATTTGGCATCCTTTAGCTCCCACAATGTTTGAGGATGTGAAAGAGTACCTCAACTGGTACACAGTCCGGAAGGATATAACTAATGATTTGAAAGACCCGTTAGCACCTTGTATTGGGTTGGTACTGCAACGCACACATTTAGTTACAGGTGATGATGCCCACTATGTAGCAATGGTGCAAGAACTAGAAGCAATGGGCGCACGGGTGATTCCTGTGTTTGCTGGGGGTTTGGACTTCTCTAAACCTGTAGAAGCCTACTTTTATGAACCAGCTACCAAGACGGTACAAGTAGATGCAATAGTTTCACTGACTGGTTTTGCTTTGGTAGGTGGACCTGCAAGGCAAGACCATCCGAAGGCGATTGAGACGCTGAAGCGGTTGAATCGTCCTTATATGGTAGCGCTGCCTCTGGTATTCCAGACAACAGAAGAATGGATTGATAGTGATTTGGGGTTACACCCAATTCAGGTGGCTTTGCAAATAGCAATTCCGGAATTGGATGGGGCGATCGAACCGATAATTTTGTCAGGACGGGATGGAATGACAGGGAAGGCGATCGCCCTGCAAGACCGAATTGAAGCCGTTAGCCAACGTGTTCTCAAATGGGCGAACCTGCGCCGCAAGCCGAAGCTGCAAAAGAAAGTTGCGATCACCGTTTTCAGCTTTCCACCAGACAAAGGCAACGTCGGCACTGCTGCTTACTTGGATGTGTTCGGCTCAATTTTTGAGGTGATGAAAGCCCTCAAGAATAATGGGTATGACGTGCAAGACTTGCCAGCAAGTACCCAAGAGTTGATGGAACTAGTCATCCACGACGCCCAGGCGCAGTACAATAGTCCCGAACTCAACATCGCCTACCGGATGTCGGTGCCTGAATATGAAGCATTCACACCCTACTCCCAACGGCTAGAAGAGAACTGGGGACCACCGCCAGGACATCTCAACAGCGATGGGCAAAACCTGCTAATTTATGGTAAACACTTCGGTAACGTGTTTATCGGTGTTCAGCCGACATTTGGTTACGAAGGCGACCCGATGCGGCTGTTGTTTTCTCGTTCGGCAAGTCCTCATCACGGTTTCGCCGCATACTACACCTACCTAGAACAGCTTTGGAAAGCTGACGCCGTATTGCACTTCGGCACTCACGGTTCCTTGGAATTTATGCCAGGGAAACAAATGGGGATGTCTGGGGAATGTTACCCAGATAACTTGATTGGTACAATTCCCAATCTCTACTACTACGCGGCAAATAACCCCAGTGAGGCGACAATTGCCAAACGTCGCAGCTATGCGGAGACAATTTCCTACTTAACTCCTCCAGCGGAAAATGCCGGATTGTACAAAGGTTTGAAGGAACTCAGCGATTTGATTGCTTCTTACCAAACCTTGAAAGACACTGGACGCGGCATACCGATCGTTAACACCATCATGGATAAATGCCGGATGGTGAATTTAGATAAGGACATCGCCTTGCCGGAAACATCCTTAGCAACGGATGACCTAACGGATGTAACGGATGTGGCAACGGATGACCTAACGGATGTAACGGATGTGGCAACGGATGACCTAACGGATGTAACGGATGAGTTATCTGTGAGTCCTACAGATAAACCATCCGTTACATCCGCTACAACATCCGTTGCCAAGGATGCCAAAGATATGACCGCCGAGGAGCGGGATAATATTGTTGGTATAGTGTACCGCAAGCTAATGGAGATTGAATCGCGACTGTTGCCTTGTGGATTACACGTAATTGGGAAACCTCCCACCGCTGAGGAAGCAATTGCTACCCTAGTCAACATTGGCAACTTGGATCGTGCAGAGGACGAAATTCTCAGTTTGCCGCGAATTATTGCCAGCAGTATCGAGCGAGACATTGACGAAATTTACCAAAACAGCGACAAAGGTATTTTAGAAGATGTCCAGTTGCTGCAAGACATCACAATGGCAACTCGTGCTGCAGTGACCGCCCTTGTGAAAGAGCAAACCGACGCTGAAGGCAGGGTTTCCCTTGTTTCCAAGCTCAACTTCTTTAACATGGGTAAAAAAGAGCCTTGGGTGCAAGCAATTTTGGATTTGGGATTTCCAATTTTAGATTCTAATTCCCAAATCCCAAATCCCAAATCTAAAATCCAAAATCTATTTGAGTATCTGGAATTCTGCTTGCAGCAAGTTTGTGCTGACAACGAACTGGGAGCATTACTTCAAGGGTTAGAAGGCGAGTACGTTATACCAGGACCAGGTGGCGATCCCATCCGCAACCCGGATGTGTTGCCCACAGGGAAAAATATCCACGCCCTCGACCCCCAGTCCATCCCCACCACTGCTGCTGTAGTATCGGCAAAAATTGTCGTAGACCGACTTTTGGCACGTCAAAAAACAGAAAACGGCGGCAAGTATCCGGAAACCATCGCTTGTGTGCTTTGGGGAACAGATAACATCAAAACCTACGGGGAATCACTGGCACAGATTATGTGGATGATTGGTGTGACTCCGGTTCCCGATGCTTTGGGAAGGGTGAACAAGTTAGAATTGATACCTTTGTCTGAGTTGGGACGCCCCCGTATTGATGTGGTGATCAATTGTTCTGGTGTGTTCCGCGACTTGTTCATTAACCAAATGAACCTGCTGGATCAAGGGGTGAAAATGGCAGCGGAAGCAGATGAACCGCCATCGATGAATTATGTCCGCAAACATGCCCTCCAGCAAGCAGAGGACATGGGCATTAATTTGCGTCAAGCAGCGACTCGCGTTTTCTCCAATGCTTCTGGTTCCTACTCGTCAAATATCAACTTGGCGGTGGAAAACAGTACTTGGGACAGTGAAGCCGAGTTGCAGGAAATGTACTTGAAGCGGAAATCTTTTGCCTTCAGTGCTGATAGCCCAGGTACGATGGAAGAATCGCGGCAGATTTTTGAAAGCACCCTGAAAACTGCTGAGGTGACTTTCCAAAATCTCGACTCTTCCGAGATTAGCTTGACGGACGTTTCTCACTACTTCGACTCCGATCCCACTAAGCTTGTTGCCAGTTTGCGGGATGATGGTAAAGCACCAGCATCTTACATTGCTGATACGACGACAGCTAACGCTCAAGTGCGTACTTTATCAGAAACCGTGCGTTTGGATTCCCGTACCAAGTTGTTAAATCCCAAGTGGTATGAAGGGATGTTGTCTCACGGTTATGAAGGTGTGCGGGAGATCTCGAAGCGGTTGGTGAATACGACCGGTTGGAGTGCAACTGCTGGTGCTGTGGATAACTGGATATATGAGGATACCAATTCCACGTTTATTCAGGATGAAGAGATGCGCAAGCGCTTGATGAATCTCAATCCCCATTCTTTCCGCAAGATTGTCTCCACCTTGCTGGAAGTGAATGGTCGCGGTTATTGGGAGACGAGTGAGAGCAATTTGGAATTGCTGCGCGAGTTGTATCAGGAGGTTGAGGATCGGATTGAGGGGGTTGAGTAGGTTATAGCCGAGAAATGTAAAGACGCGAAATTTCGCGTCTCTACACGTTTACCGGACAAACCTATGAAGCCGAAATTCCCAGAAAAATATCGATTTGAATCTATTCGGCTGTCAAATCGGGACTATGCAGCAAATAGTCGGATAGAGGGAATTGAGTAGGTTATAGCCGAGAAATGTAAAGACGCGAAATTTCGCGTCTCTACACGTTTACCGGACAAACCTATGAAGCCGAAATTCCCAGAAAAATATCGATTTGAATCTATTCGGCTGTCAAATCGGGACTATGCAGCAAATAGTCGGATAGAGGGAATTGAGTAGGTTATAGCCGAGAAATGTAAAGACGCGAAATTTCGCGTCTCTACACGTTTACCGGACAAACCTATGAAGCCGAAATTCCCAGAAAAATATCGAGTTGAATCTATTCGTTTGCCAAACCGGGACTATGCAGCAAATAGTCGGATTGAAGGGATTGAGTAGGTGATAACCGTGTAGAGAAATGTAGAGACGCGAAATTTCGCGTCTTTACACATCTATCGGACAAACCTATGAAGCCAAAATTTAAAAACAAATATCGAGTTGAATCTATTCGTTTGCCAAACCGGCACTATACAGCAAATGGTTCGATTGAGGGATTGAGTAGGTTATAACTGAACTTTAGACTAAATGGGCGATCGTTAAAAAGGCTTGTTCATTGGAATTGATACTAGGCAACAACAAAATTACCCAGTAGTGCTGAGTTAATGAACTGAAAACCTTAAAGATAATTTGTCAAAAGGTCAAGCCAATTTTGACAGTGGTTTTTTTGGTAATAAAGTACCTTTTTTGACAGTTGGATAACGAATTCTACGGTTTCGAGGCTGCCCTTCAGGCCAACCTGGAGACTTTCCACGGGTTTGAGGAGAAAGGTCGCGGTGTACCAATCACCGCTAAAACTCCGGAAATCGACTGAGCAACTCAACAGGAGCGTCATTTTGTTGACTATTGATATTGATTTTTGCCAAGGAAGAGGATTGTCACCGGCAATCTCACGGGCTAACCATAGTTGCCAAGTGAGTAGTGGCATGAGATCACTCCATCGGTCACACTGTTCTGGGGTGCTCAGTTTTGGTAGCGAGAGCGTGCAGGCGTTGCTTGGCGAATCGATACCAGTGGTCAACGGCAAAACGACGCAGGTACTGACGCCAAATTTGGTGAAGTTGGAACATTCCCTCCCCCACCCAAACTAACCATAAAGGTTTGAATGTTTTTCCGTTCACTTCATCGGTGCGCGAAACTTGTATCAAATGCATAGGATGCTTGGCAGACTGTTGAAAGTGAAGATCGTGCCACAGACAGATGCGTAGTTGCCCCAACTTTGGATCTAGTAAATCTAATACTTGGTCAGGTGTCCACCATGTTGTTGGGTCATTGAGCTTGAACTTATTCCCATGAATCCGAGGACGACCAATGCCTGTATAAGGTGGGGGTGCACCATAAAGAACGCGATTGGAACGTGAGCGCATCAACTTATCGGCAGCAATGTCAGCTGTCTGCTTCACAAACGAGGCACAGCCATATTCGGCATCCCACAACGATAACGGGCGTTTTGGCAGATTTTGGCAGACAAGTCTGAGTTGGGATGCAGCCTTTTCAAGGGGATTAGAAAAACTGGTGATCCGCTCATGTAATAGGGGTAATGCCCAACTCCCAGATGTTTCTGGAACAATAGCTATGGTACTGTAACCCTGTCCCACTGTGACGGGCTTTGCCCCTGACAAAGGTTATCGCTTGATGCTCATAAGTACGCTCTCTTAGTGTCGGAGCGTCAAGTCTTGGCCAAGCAGTATGATCTCCTGCTAATATAATTTGTTCTGTCTGGGGAAGTTGTTCGATATATAACCGCATCAATTCTGCTCGCGGTGGATTGCCATCTTCTAGAGCTTCGTAAATACTAGACCACTGCCGTCGGAATACTGGTGATACCGAAAGTTCCACGAACGAGTAAACACTGCGTGTAACTAACACTGCATCCATCAGGTCAAACAAGGCATCTTTGGCATTCCCCAGGATCGTGTACACTGATGTGCGGAATTGTTTAAGCTTATCAAATGTCATGGTCAATCTGATACTTTTTTCCTTTTATCAGCATTGACCAATTTGTGGTCAGTTCAACATGGCTGACCACTTTTTCTTTCCTGGGACGTTTCAATTCCAGTTATAGCGTAATTTTTTTTACCTACAATTATGTAGACCTGATGTTCCGATCGCTCACCGTTAATCGAAATTTTATTGATCATGATCATCAATCCGGGGCAGAGGATCGCGACGATCGCCTCTGCCCCGGATTGCAAAATTCTCCTTCTTGTAATTAACAGCAATACAAATGTATTACTAAGTGGTAACCTGTCACAGGTGGGTTGAGACTGACTCGTTCGTATTTTTACCCGAAATTTCAGTAGCAAGAGCGTTCCCAAATATCGCTTTTAGTCTAAACTCCAGTTATAACCGTGTAGAGAAATGTAGAGACGCGAAATTTCGCGTCTTTACACATCTATCGGGAAAACCATGAAGCCGAAATTCCAAGAAAAATATCGAGTTGAATCTATTCGTTTGCCAAACCGGGACTATGCAGCAAATGGATGGTATTTCGTAACAATATGTACACGCGATCGCCAATGGTTTTTTGGTGATGCGATCGCAGGTGAAATGCAGCTATCAGTCATTGGAGAAGTAGCCCAACGCTTTTGGACAGAAATTCCCAGTCATTTTGAGCATACACGGGTAGACGCATATGTTATCATGCCCAACCATGTGCATGGGATTGTAGTAATTGACCGCCCACACAATGTAGAGACGCGAAATTTCGCGTCTCTACAATTAGATGAATATAATAAATTTGCACCTTTAAAATCTGGATCATTACAAGCTATTATTCATGCCTACAAGTCTGCTGTCACCCGTTGGTGTAGAAAAAACGGTCAAGAGCATTTTGGTTGGCAATCAAGATTTTACGAGCATATAATTCGTGCTGATGGTTCTTTAGACCGAATACGAGAGTACATTGTCAACAATCCTGCTAAGTGGGAAGAAGACAAGGATAATCCAGCAAATTTGTGGATGTGACTGAATTGAGAAAACATTGTAGCATCTGTTATTTTTATAAGAAAAGACTCTAGCCAAGTAGAAGTTATCAGTAGTTTTTCTGATGGCAGTTCCTTTTGAAAAAGACTAGGTTGTAAAGTGAAGTCAAGACAATTGCCTTTACTCCAATATAATAGCAAAATCACAGTCTTCCCCCCACTAGTGTCATCATAGAGAAAGTAAGCAACAAGCCACATATATATATGCAAAAGCAGCTTAAACAACTGGTTGTATCCGATCCAAAAGTGATGATGGGAAAACCGGTTATTGTTGGGACACGCATTACTGTTGAGTTGATTCTTGAAAAGCTAGCTACTGGTGAAACCCAAGAACAAATTATCCAAGCTCATCCGCGACTTACCCGCGAGGCAATTCAAGCAGATGTAGAGACGCGAAATTTCGCGTCTCTACATATGATGTGATTTACCCCATTGTTGAGACGGCTTCTTGAAATTTCTAGCAGATGAGAATCTAGATCAGCAAATCGTTGAACGTTTGCGGCAAGATGGACATTTCGTATGGTACATTGCCGAAATGGAACCAGGAGTTTCTGATGATGTCGTGCTTAATTTGGCGAACCAAGAGGGTGTACTGTTAATAACAGCTGATAAAGATTTTGGTGAGTTGGTGTTTCGCTTGGGTCGCATCGCATCGGGTGTCGTGCTAATTCGATTACCAGGGTTATCTCTAACCAGCAAAGCGGAGATTGTCTCCCGTGCGCTTAATCAACACGCCAACGAGTGTAGAGACGCGATATATCGCGTCTCTACAACTGTCATCACACCGACGACCATTCGTATTCGTAAAATTGAGAATTGAATGCGTACACGAAGCGATCGCCCATTACTTCCTCTCATCTTCCCCAAAGTGCGATCGCTTCTCTCTCCATAATCAGCGCACAAACGCGAAAATACTCAATCTATCAGTTGATCCAAAACTAACACTGACAGCCCTGGTAAAGATGGCAACCGCGCATCATTAGTCAAGAAAAATGAAGCACCTTCACTGATAGCTGTAGCCATTTGAATCGCATCCGGTGTTCTCAAATTGTAATCTGCCCGCAGTTGTGCAGCAGTTTCAGCAATAACTGGAACAACTTCGATAGTAGTCAAACCTTGAGAATTGAACAAAATGTCACGATATTGTTGAGCTAATGTTGTGTTTCCTTGTCGTAATGGATAGACTAACGCTTCCGCTATAGTCACAACAGATGTGATGACGGTAAACTCACCCTGATTCAAGGCTCTAAAGAACAGCCGCATTGTGTCCACATAGGTTGGATTTTTCTCAATAAAGTAAATTAGCGGCGCAGTATCCAAACCTACAATTTGCCCCTGTAGCTGGGTTAGCCATTCCATGAATTGCGTTCCTGATTCACATATTCTTGAGCATCAATCCCATTCCAGATTTCTTTTCCCAATCCTTCCAGTTCAAGAATGCTACGCTTTGGCTTAGGCGTCAGTGTCACCCTTTGACGAATTAACTTTGACAAATCCTCGATCAGGCGCATTTGCTCCTCAGGGGTGAGATTTTCAGCTTGACGGCGTACCTCGTTATATGTAGACATACAATTTCTCCTTTAATTTTCTTGCCCTAAGTTCATATCGCCGATCGCGGGAATCAGAAGTCCCAAACGCAACCGCAGCGCTAGCCAGTCACTTAATGCTGACAGTAATTCACGGCGACAGCCTTCTAGTGTCTTGTGACGCGCCCAAACTCCCTGCAAACCGGGAATCTCCCCCCAGTAAGTGCTATCATCTTCAATAATCTCGTAAACCGCCAGTTCCATAGCCAGGTCGATATAGCAAGCAAGCATTGTCATCATTCCTTTGCTCATGCTATATTATTTTAGCTGCCCTCTCTATTTTATCGCTCCATGCAGCTTAATTGTGCAAAGAATTGTAGGCTTCATTGAGCTGAGTGGCTGACTCTTCTAGTAAGCTTTGTTCATGAGCATTTCTTGGTAACACTAGTTGGCGCTCAATACCTTGCCTACCAATAATACACGGAAGCCCAAAAACAACTTCACTGCCAACACCATAGTTAGCATCTGCTCTCACCGATACTGGAAATATCTGCTTTTCATCTCGCAGGATGGTTTCAATTAATTGACAAACTACTGTTGATATGCCATAGCTGGTATTTCCTTTACGTTCAGAAATGGTTTTGGCTCGCTTACGGGTTAACTCTGCGTACTCGAACTGAATTTGTTCTAGCTTTGCTCCTTGTGGTATGGGAAATTCAGTTAACGGAATTGTCCCAATAAATGCACTAGACCAAACAACAAATTCACTGTCTCCATGCTCTCCAATTACATAAACATGAACGTCTTGTTTACTGACATTCAGTCGCTTCCCAAGTTGATATCTTAATCTGGCAGTATCAAGAATGGTTCCCGAACCTAAAATTAGGTTTTCTGCTCTAGTGGAACAGGCGATCGCAATCCGCGTTAGTACATCCACTGGATTGCTCACGATCAGCACGATTGAATTCGGTGCAACTCGATCCAATTCTTTGATCGTGGAACGCATGATCTCTGCATTGTCGCTCAACGTATCTAATCGCGTCTGTCCTTGTTTTTGCTGCACCCCAACAGTTACGACAATGACATCAGAATCAGCTAAATCTTCATACCGATCTGATGGTATTATTTCCATTTCTTCAAGTAAGGGAATTGTATCTTCAATATCCCATGCTTGCCCTTCAGCCTTTGATAACGTTCGGTCAAAAAGGACAACTGTTACACATTTACGAAGTAGTACTAAAGCATTTGCTACGTCCGCACCAACATTACCCGCACCAATGACACCGACCGAATATGTTTTGCTACTCATGTGAAATTAATTCGTAATTCGTAATTCGTAATTCGTAATTATTATATAGGACTGAAGTCTTTGGTAGAAGCTTGAGCTTACCTATTCACAGTGTGTAGCACTTGGCAATGAAGATTGTTAGGACTTACGCACTTTACACATTGACCATCATGTGCTGAATAAAGGCTTATTAACCTAAAACCCTTGCCGGGGCTCGTTCCCAGGCAGAGCCTGGGAATGAGATCAAGGAGGCTCTGCCTCCGGTCAAACCGTCCAGCAGAGCCGACCACATGAGCATTACAAGGCAGCAGCCCAGGAACGAGAGGCAATTCATAGTTTGTCGTTTCTGTCAATGTGTAAGTCCTAATTGTTTACCGATTTTAAAGTTACTTTAACGAGAACCCGCCTTCGGGCTTGTGAGCGCGTCAACACCTACAAGATATAGCAATCCTAAATGATTCGTGAACACCTCTCCTTACATCTTGCACCACCCCCAGAAACCGGGTTTCTTACGAATCAGTAAAGCTGAAACCGTTAATTTATCGTTTAGAAACCCGGTTTCTCGAGCCAAGTTGAGAATGGTGCAAGATCTCAGTCCCCCTTGTCCCCCTTGTCCCACCTCTTTGAAGTAATTCTGAATTAAGTCAGAACACCCAACGCATCCTACGATTGAACCTGTGAGGAACAATCAGTAGGATGCGTTGCGGCTTGAGCAAAAATTTGACTTAAATCGCAACTATCGCTTTTAGTCTTGATGGCGAAGATGCCATGCAGCACCAAAAGCCGCCCCAGCTCCTGCTAACAATCCAGTACTCATTCCCTCTATAGTTTTATTAATTGGGCTTTGTTTAAGGCACTCATTTGTAATCTTGCCTTGCAAGCACATGTTACTCTCTGCCCAGCTTGTAGTGCCTCCTAAAATTACACCAGTCACACTACAGCAAATAACAAGCAGCAAAAGGCGTTTGGTTTTTCTATCCATAGATGGTTGCGAAAAATTTTGTGTATGGTTAGGTTACCCAAAACTACTTTACACTCTTGTGTTCCTTTTGTCAGGATTATCTAGAGATTTGTCGCCACCCAATTGCCAGTAAAAGCGTTCAGGAGCGAATAAGCTTATAGCGATTCGCCACATGAAGAGAGTGGGCTGTTTTTTCTGACTCACCTACATAATAGCAATTGCGACCTTGTGCTTTTGCTTTGTCAAGTGCTTTATATGTCTTTTGGAGGATGACAGAAGGAGAAATGTTGGATATGAGGAAATGGCAGGCAATTCCAAAGCTAAGTGTAACTTACCGTTTGTGTGTTCATTTAACCGGATTTGATATAACGTCTCTACATAACCACAGAGACTGCCTCGACACAAATTAGACGAGGCAGAGCCTCGTTGTACGCATTCCTACGCAGAGCGTAGGAACGAGAGGTGGATGTTTTGTGGGATCACTCAATCCGTAAGTTAAAGGGCAAGCGAGCATAAACACCCAGCGGATCGTTCATCTGCTGCAAAATTGCTATTTCCTGTTGTAGTTTCTGGAATTCAGCCGTCAATGGGGCTGGTTTTTGTTGCGCTTCTTTTACCCCGATAGCAGTCCGCACCTCCTTCGCTACTTGTCCAAATAAGCGTTCTTCAAAGGTGTTCAATCGAGGATATTCTTTTAATTCCCAATTGTCTCCCAGATGCGCCTGCCCAGCAGCGTATGCGATCGCCGTATCCAAACCGCCAATTTCATCCACCAAACCAATTTCCTTTGCCGCCGTACCAGACCAAACTCGTCCTTGGGCAATTTCAGCTACTTTTTGCTCTGGGAGTTTGCGACCTTGCGCTACTTTATTGAGAAATAAATTATAAATTCGGTCAACACTGCGTTGGTAAAGCGCCAACTCTTGGGGAGATTTAGCACGAGAAACCGTATGCAGGTCAGCATAGCGCCCGGTTTTGACTGCATCCCAGGTAATACCGTTGTTATTTGCCAACTTTTGGGCATTGAACAGCAATCCAAATACACCGATTGAGCCTGTAATTGTATTTGGCTGAGCAAAAATCCGATTAGAGTTGGTGGCGATCCAGTAGCCACCACTTGCAGCGACATCACCCATCGACACCACAACTGGTTTTACCTCACGAGTCAGCCGGACTTCCCGCTGCATCACCTCAGCTGCAGTAGCGCTACCACCAGGACTGTTGATCCGTAATACAACTGCCTTAATATTCTCATCCTGTCGCAATCGACGGAAGATTTTAGCAAAGCGATCGCCTCCTACTTCTGCATCGCTTCCTTGACCATCGACAATCTCGCCTTCTGCATAAACAACAGCAATTCGATTTCTCGAATTGCGTTCTACACCCAAAGACTTACCAGGAACTTCTACATAATCAGAGAGGCTGATTTGATTGAAGGTTTTATCTTGCTGCTTGCTATCGGTTAACTGCTTGAGATCGGCAACCACTTCATCAAAATACCCGACTTTATCCACCAAATGACTGGTTTTGGCTTGATCTGCCAGCAACAAAGCCTGATTATCTGAGATCTGCTGCAACTGACTTGGGTTAATGTTGCGGCTTGCTCCGACACTATTGCGCCACTCTACCCAAACATCATCTAGCAACTTTTGATTTTGTTCGCGGTTTTCGGGACTCATCTTTGTAAGTATATACGGTTCAACTGCACCCTTGAATTTCCCCTCCCGCACAACTTGAACACCTATACCGTACTTATTTAATGCTCCTGCTAGGAACATCGGTTGTGTACTTAAACCTTTTAGGTCCATCTCCCCTAAGGGGTTAACCACAATTGTATCTGCTACCGAACTCAGGTAATATTCCCGTTCTCCCCAGTCCAAGCCGTATGCTATAATCTTTTTCCCAGCAGCGCGACACTTCAACAGCGCTTGACGAACTTCCTTAAGGCTGGCTAAACCTGTAGCGCTACTAGATCCAGCGCTGTGAGTTGCATCTAAGTAGATACCAACGATTCGTTTATCCCGCCGTGCCTTTTCCAAAGCATCTAGAACGGCGTGGAGTGAAAGTTTATCATTATCCTCACCTGATAATGCTTTCTGAAAGAATTCATGAGATGGCTGACTATCGGTAATGTTGATCGACAAGTCAAAAACCAGCACTGACTTATCTTCCACCAATGGACTAGTCTCTTTAGCGGCGACGGCAAACAGTAGCAAGAACAGCCCAGTGGTTCCGATCCCGCAGAAAATAATCAGCCCTAGTAAGCTGCCGATAACGCTGGCAAAAGTTTGTTTGAGAAAATTACGCATTTTGGTTATTAGTAGTCATTAGTCATTAGTCATTAGTCGTTAGTCTTTCCTCTGTTGGACTTATGATTCAAGACTAGTGACTTCGCGAGAGTGATTCTTTATACTTATAGCAACTCCTCACCCTTAACATCTCGTCAGCCAATGCTGACGAGTTTAATGCTTATTCTATTTTATTCGCTTCAACGTGTCAGAATGTTTAAGTTGTTCTAGTGTAGCTTTACCAGTACAGAATAATACAGTGGTAATTTCCGCAATTAACACGGACGCTAGATCCTCGAGAGCAGTAACTGACTCAGCAGCGGCTTGCAGGAAAGGCATTGCTAAACCAGCTAGATCTGCTCCTAGGGCGATCGCTTTTGCCACATCCAGTCCATGACGCAATCCCCCCGAAGCAATCAAGGGAACATCAGGATCTAAGGCGCGAATACTCGTAATGCACTCTGCCGTTGGCAAACCCCAATCTGCAAATGTCCTCCCCAAGCGGCGCTGCAAGGCATTTTCTGCTCGGAGGCTTTCCACCGATGCCCAAGACGTACCACCTGCACCCGCCACATCAATCGCTGTCACCCCAGCGGCTATGAGTTTCTCTGCCATCGCTGCACAAATGCCATTGCCGACTTCCTTGGCAATCACAGGCACTTGGATCTGCTGGCATAAATTTGCAATTTTGTCAATTAATCCGCGAAAATTGATATCGCCCCTCGGTTGAATGCACTCTTGTAACGGGTTAAGGTGTAAAATTAGCGCATCAGCCTCTAAAATATCAATAATCCGCAGACATTCATCCCAACCGTAGTTGTAGTTAAGTTGGACAGCGCCCAAGTTGGCAAATAAAAGAACATCAGGAGCATACTTGCGGATAGCGAAAGTATCAGCAGTCTGAGGTTTTTCCACTGCTACCCGTTGCGAACCAACACCCATCGCTATTTTATAATGCTGGGCAACTTCCGCAAGGCGTTGGTTAATAATTCTTGCCTGTTCTGTTCCTCCGGTCATGGAAGAAATCAGCAGTGGTGCACCTAGATGTTTTCCGAGGAATGTAGTGCTGATGTCAATCTCGTTGCGGTTGAGTTCAGGTAAACAACAATGGGTGAAGCGATAGTTTTCCAATCCATTGGTTTGCTGGAATTGAACATCTTCTTCTAAGCAGATGCGGATATGATCGGCTTTGCGTGATTGGGTTGTTGTGGTGAGGTTTGTCGGAGCGTTCACAGGTGGGGGATGACTGAAAGTTGTGTTAGTATAATTCTCACACTTCTTCGGGCATTCTCGCTCGGGCACTGGTAGCGATCGGCAGTCGTAGATTCAGACCATCCCGACAATTTGTGGGATCCGTTCGCCGTTTTCTTTGATTTGGAAAAATTTTTAGTTAACTGCTATGTTATGCTAGAAGATGAGAATTAATTCGGTGACCGTGTTTGTTTTTATTATTGACAGGCTTTTCCCTTTTGGTATTGACAGGCTTGTTTCCGAAATCTAAATCTCTACACACTTATGATTTTGGAGACAATTTATGTCACTTTATGTAGGCAATCTCTCTTACGAGGTTACACAAGATAATCTTCAGACTGTTTTTGCAGAATACGGTACTGTAAGGCAAGTTAAGCTTCCTACAGACCGTGAAACAGGTCAGATGCGCGGTTTTGCTTTTGTAGAAATGAGTACAGAAACTGAAGAATTAGCTGCTATTGAAGCGCTTGATGGTGCTGAGTGGATGGGTCGTGACCTGAAAGTTAATAAGGCTAAGCCCAAGGAAGACAGAAGTTCGTCTGGTGGTGGTGGTAACCGGGGATACAACGGCAGCCGCAACAACTACTAAGGTAAGTTGCACTACTTTTATAGTTAGGGCTGCTAATGGCTAATAGCTAATGGCTAATGGCTAATGGTAACAATTAGCAATTAACAATAGCTCTTTTATCTTCTTTTGACTAGGCTCAAGTAGTAATGCTTGAGCTTTTTCATATAGGAATCATATTTGATTTTTAAAATAAATACTTATGCAAAAATATTTATGTCATTGCGAACGAAGTGAAGCAATCCCAAACGCTTACGACTGCATCCCTTGCGCTTCGCACTCAAGAGCGCTTTGGACATTGTATATTTAATTTTGCATAACTACTTATACGTAGTGGGCACTGCCCACCAAAACCAGGATTTGGTGGGCAGTGCCCAACGCCCTTCGGGAACGCCTGTCGCCTACGGAGGGAAACCCGCCTGCAGCGCTGGACTCACCACTCCTCTCAACGCGGGGAACCCGCGCACTCTTTGTGGCTCCCCTACACTACTTAAAATTTTTCATCAATGATTTAGTCTGACTATAGCAAGGCTATATTTTAACAGGAGCCGCAATACTTAAGAATAGAAAACAAATTCTAGGAATTTCCTGTAGTCAATGTGTAGAATGATCTATCACATTTTGAATTACAGGAAAATAGCACAATGTCCAAACTAACCAATGCGCTTCTCAAGGGATTGCCAACTAAGGCTAAACTCTTTTCCAGAAATCCAAATAGCCGACCTCACTACCATATTCTTATCGAAGCAGAAAATCATCAGCAGTTCGACATCGCAGTTAATATTGCCTCAGAAGATCCAAAAACTGCAGATGTGAGGGTTTTGTATGCCATCAAGCGAAATATCACGCCCCCGCAGAGGGACGTATTACTTAGCCTCACAAATGGAATGTTGGAACTGCCGAATCATGGAATCACTGGTATTGACTTTGTGAGCGATCGTCTGGTAGCGAAAGATGAGATGAAACCCCTGCCTTTGTTTGATCGTTCGCAGCCGATTGAGAAACAGGGTGAACAAGAGATAAAGCAACTGGTGGATGAGGTGGTTGCCGATCCAAAAGCTGTAGTGTATGCTTTCGGACACCGATACGATCGGCGATCGCCTACAAATGCGGCGTGGGGGTTTCAGCCAGACGATGGAATTCACAACATTCACATGAATCAGGGTAATTATACTGGCAACCACGACAACGAAAACGGACGTGGAGAAGACGGTGCACTGTTTCTCTATTTCCCTAACACCAACATCTGGCACGCTGTATATATCGCCTTCCAAACGCAATCATTCGACAATGATGCTAATGGCTACCCCAAAGATGATTCTAAGCCTACTGGTAAAAATAATGATGGTAGCAGTCACGGTCACCAGCATCACCATCATCATGGAAGCAATTAACAACAAACTACTTTCCTGCCGTCAGCTAGGGTATATATATCTTCTTGTGGGTCTGTTATGGAACAGAAATCTGGTTCGCTGATTACCGATCGAGCATATGCTGGGTCATGGAATGGCTTGCCATCAACTAAAGTGTAGATATCTTCTTCGTCTGTTAGAAAATCAAAGGCTGGATTTCTCATTGCTGCTTTCAGCAATTCATATTCTTCTAGTTCTGCTTTTTTCAGCAGGATAGCTTCTAGTGCTTCAAATCGCTTCAAGTCATCATAAGTAATGATTGCGGCTGTTGCTTTCCCTTGCTGTTCAATGACTATACGTTCTCCACTTTCTGCAACGCTGTTAATCAGTTCTCGGAAACTCTCATTATCTACACTTGCGTTTACTTTTGTCATTTTTTCCCCCTAGATCAACATCAACAGATACGCTCAAGCACTGTTTCCCTCCGAAAAAAACTGCGGTGCGAATGACGGCTTTCCCGACAGAGGCGACTGCCGTGCCAAGAGCGCCAAGAATTCATAGAGTGTGCGTAAGTCCTATATAAGTCAATACGGTTCAGTTAAGGCTGATCGGTAGGAATTTTAGGTTGTGTAGAGACGCGAAATTTCGCGTCTCTACATAGGCTATCGGTTGGTAAATTATCTTAACTGAACCGTATTGCTATATAAGTCTAGCCTGAAATCTATTCCACAGACCTAATATCGAATCCGTTAGCATCTGAATGATTAAAAAAACCGCTCCAGGCGCAGAGGACGCAGAGGAAGAGGAAAGAGAAATTATTCCGGAGAAGCGCGGATTTGATATAATATCAAGTTCGGTTAATCACTTATCATTTAGTTCCTACCTCTCCCCGCCTTTGACTTGCGTCAAAGTCCCCCCTCCCCTAATAGGGGAGGGGTTGGGGGAGAGGTTTCTTGTTATAAGTATTCAACCGGACATGATATAAGACGATTAAATATGGTTGCATTGGGCGTTAATTTGCATCTTGTACTTGCCCACTGTCCCGCCAAGGAATAAATTCCTTGGCTAATAGCCCAAGTCCATTCAAGTGGACTCAATACTTTTGTGGGTAGGCAGGAAAGCCCGCCCGGGTAATTCTCGTTATTAACTTTCAGGCAACTGCTGCGGTTGTACTCCCATTTCCACCCAAGGAGTGAATCTACTAGGGTTAACGCACTGCGCATTATCCAGTTCAGTCTGAATTCGGGCGTTGAAGGACTCGAACACTTCGATCAAAGCTTCGCGATCGGTCAAACAGCTTTGGAGAGTGACGAGTTGCTCAAGAGTCCATTCATAAAGCAGTGTGTCTCCTTGGTTAATCCGTAAGTACAAATGAGTCTCAAACTGTTCTAAGCGGGCGTAAAAGTTTTCGAGCTCGGCTTTGAGCGACTGCATATCGAGGTAGAATTGCTGTTTCTTAATATCCGAGAGAATGGTTGTTGTGATTGACTCAGTATTGATGCGCTGGTTAATGTCCGTTTGCATCTGCTGAACCACCAAATTGTTAATCTCTTGGTTTTGATGAGCGATTTTGAGATTAACCATCGAATTAATCCGCTGGTCAATGTCTGTTTGTGTCTGCTGAAACAGATTGGTAATCTCCTGGTTTTGATCAGCGATTTTGAGATTAACCATCGACTCAATACGCCGATCAATGTCTGTTTGCATCTGCTGAACCACCAAATTGTTAATCTCTTGGTTTTGATGAGCGATTTTGAGATTAACCATCGAATTAATCCGCTGGTCAAGGTCTGTTTGCATCTGCTGAACCACCAAATTGTTAATCTCTTGGTTTTGATGAGCGATTTTGAGATTAACCATCGACTCAATACGCCGGTCAAGGTCTGTTTGTATCTGCAGAAACACCAAATTGGCAATCTCTTGGTTTTGATGAGCGTTTTTGAGATTAACCATAGTGGAAGTAGTTCCCGGATCTGAAGAAGCTGCTGCCCTTGAGCCTCCACCTCTCTTGAGTAACCACCAGAGTAATCCCAGTAAGGGAATTCCAACAAGCAACAGAAGCCACCAAGGAAATCCTCGATCGCTTGTGTCACTAGTAGATGTAGGTACAAGCGCAGTCTGGGTAGTAGCTGCAGGATTAGGAGTAGTGACTCCTGGTGACGTTGCCGGACTGTTAGCAATTGTTGTAGATTGACGCACTACCTCAGTTTCCTGCTGTTTGGCAGCAGCAACAATTTCTTGTCCTGGTGCTGAAGTGGCAAAGCCCAAGAAGGCAAGTAGTCCAGGAGTGGCACTTTCCTTTCGGTAGACATAGCCTCTCGGTTGGGAGTAAGGATAACGAGGATCGTCAGGCATGGTTTTGTGCATGGGGATGACCCGGACATTCGGCAAATTCAGTACTTGATCGGCGATCGCATAACTAATTCCATCCTTGCCGAGTGCCTGCACAATCGTTGCCGTGTCATCTTGGGAAAGCCGAGTTGCGTTTGCTCCATTCTTAAACGGGGCTTTTTTGAAAATGTCGTAGGTGCTGAGCGATCGCCGCGTGTCGCCCCAGTCAGGATGGTCAATAAATCGAATCTTACCAGGCGAACCTCCTACCTCAGACCAGTCCAACAACTGGCCGCGAAACATCTTGGCGAACTGCTCGAATGTGAGGTTTTGCTTCAATGGATTGTCAGAACCAACGATAATCGCGATCTTCTCCCGACTAATAGGAATGAATACGAGTCCCTGATCTTTTTCCTGCGTTGTGAGTGGGCGTCCAACAGCTGCCAAATTGATGTCGCCTCGCTGCAGTGCCGCTAATGCTCCATCGGTTCCACCCGATGCCAGGTCAACTTTAGTACCCGGATACTTCTGTTCAAACCGTTTTCTCAGTGCTTCGTTAATTACCCTCATGCTGCTTGATCCGTCAACTTTCACCGTTGTCCCGTTAGGTAGTGATTCAGGAAGTGGGATCGGACTTGGACTCTGAGATTGGGCAAAAGCGGGGTCGAGTAGAGTCGATGGGAAAGATACTAGTAGCTTGGCAGTAGCCGTGAGGGCAAGCGCTACCACCATTAGCTGCATGAACGTCTGCCTAGAGTGTTTTTTATAGCGAAACATTTTAGTTGACCTCAATAACGGTTCTTCTGTTTTAGACAGGGGTTTAAGCAAATGGCAATAAGTTAAGACACAACCCTTTTCCCGACTGGTTAAGAGCCTAAGAGGCTCCGCCTCCAGGGGCTTGACGAGAGGCAGAGCCTCTCGGAATACATTCCCAGCCCCGAGGCTGGGAACGAGGAGACACAAGACTTTGGGCTTAACGAGCGTGCCATTCGGATTTAAGCAAATGCCGTTTAGATATTTGGGATAAATAATGTAGAGAACACCCTTAGGTTTGTCTTGACTGCGGTAGCAAGGCAAGCTTTCTTAAATACTTACCCTACTACACCTCGACATTAGATTTTCAGAATGGAAACAATCACTTCTCCCTCGTTTAGGAATTATATAGGTTTTCAGCTGTTTCTAACTGTCTGATTATCTCTGCCGCGCTGTATAAGTATTATTTATTACCATTTATTACGTAGACTGCCAAACGAAAGTTTGGCAGTCTATTGTACCAAATGACCCTTGCTTGGTCCTAAAACAATTGTTCCCGCAAGGAATGGGCTATGCCGCATTTATACCAAAGCTGAAAGCAATGGTGCAGTTTTGTGCATGAGGGTGAAAAACTAGCTCTCTACCGTTTGGGACTTAAATGGTTTGAAGGGCTTGAAAGTGTTAATGTCCGCGCAGGGGGTACATTCCAGCTTAGTTCGTAGCTGGTCACTGAAGGACGCTAGCTGCTCGATCAGAGTCTGGCGATCGGTTAAACAACCTTTGATTGCCATGAGTTCTCCCAAAGTCCACTCATAGAGATCTCTGTCTGCATTGTTTATTATTACAGTCAGTTCGTTCTTGTTTCTGATAATTTGGTTGAGGAGTTCATCTACCTTGTCACTAATTAAATTTGCGATCAAAATGTTAAATGACTCTTTGTAACCTATTATATTAATGAGTTCATCAACGTACTGTCTAAGCAGATCTATAAATGTCTGATTCCACTCGTTGCGAATGCTCTCAATCGTGATTTCAATATCTCTGTAAACTTTATTAATCTTGTTGTTAATTTCAGTACTGTTAGCAACGAATGTTACAATTTGGTTGCTAATTTCAGAGTTATTGGTGACAGTTTGCTGTAAGCGCCGATCAAAGTACTGATTTAATTGCTCATTATTATTTACAAGATTGTGAGTAATTAATTGCATATGATTTTGGATCTTTTGCTCCAAGATTTGATCGACATACTGGTTGACATGCTGGTCAAGTTTCTTCCATCGCCGACGATGCGTCCAGAACCACCATAAAAGCAAACCTAGCAGCCCTACAGGCAGCCACCACAACAGCCAAGGTACAAATGGCTTCCTCAAAGATGAGTCTAAGTTTAAGATATTTTTGTCTCTGTCACTGTTAACTACACCAGGGATATTTTTCCGGCTTTCTTGATTTTGATTGAAACTGCCGCTCTGATTATCTTCTGTTTTTTTTACAGGCGAGGGGGTGAGATTCCCTGAGTTAGTTTTTTTTCCTGAAGGTAATGCACCGTTATCACTAGTGATGGGTAAGGGTTTACTTTTATCTCCTGTCCCATAAGATTTTTTAGGAACTGTATTTGTTAAATCTTGTGTAGGGTCATTAATTAAAACTCTAGATGATGGGTCGTTTGTCCCCAGATTCTCTTTCTGCTCTTCGGCAGAAGTTTTTCCAGCTGGTTTTGCCCCTCCTGTCGTACCTCCATCTCGAATACTATTTTTTCTAGAAGAGGAATTCTCGATCCCCTGCACTTGAACAGGTTTTTTCTTAGAGGATACCTGAGGCTGTCCTTCTATCTTCTCTGTGGAGTCTGTTTCATCTGTTGAGTATCTTTTACCATGCACTCTCCATTGTTTGTCCATGACATCAACTGGTGCATCAGACAAAACGGAAGTTGGGATCAGGAGACTCAATAAAACCGTTAACCCAACATATAAATATCTTTTTTTTGCCATAAGTACTATTTCCTGGAATATTGGTACTTTTTAAGACAAATGGCGCACAGCCATACTCACTATCCCAAACTGAAATCGGTCTGCTAGGCAAGTTCTTCTGTTTTAGTCAGGGGCCCAATAGGGTGCATTATACGACATTAGTATTATTTAAGAAGGAGCGATCGCATAAACTGCCAAACGAAAGTTTGGCAGTCTATTTCTCCTCAAGTAGAGCTAAACCAAGTTGATGTAATCCTCGTTATTAGCTTCCTGGCAATTGCTGTGGTTGCACGGGTGACAGTTGCTTCGGATCTGTCGAGAGAGGTTTGAACGGCTTGAATGTTGTGATGTCCACGCAGAGGGTTTCATCCAGCTTGGTTCTGAGTTCGGTACTAAAGGTGACTAGCTGCTCGACAAGAACCTGACGGTCGGTTAAGCAACCTTTGATGACCATGAGTTCTCCCAGAATCCACTCATAGAGATGTCTGTCTGCATTGTTCATAGTCACAGTCAGTTCGTTCTTGACTCTCAAGATTTGGTTGAGAAGCTCGTCCACCTTAATGTTGACCAAATTCGCGATCTGGATGTTGAATGTCTCTCTGCCGCCGATTATGTTGAGCAGTTCATCAACATGCTGTGTTAACAGACTGAGGAATGTCTGATTCCACTCGTTGCGGACGTTCGCAATCTTGTTGTCAATATCTCTGTAGACGTTATTAATCTTGTTGTTTATTTCAGTACTGTTGGCAACAAGGTTCACAATGTCGTTGTTAATTTCAATGTTGTTGGTAACATTTTGCTGTATTTGCTGGCTGACGTACTGATTCAGTTCAACATTGTTATTGACAATCTTCTGAGTGATTAATCTGTTGAATGTCTCTTTTCCACCGATGGTGTTGATCAGTTCATCGACGTGCTGTGTCGCCAGATTGATAAATGTCCCATTCCACTCGTTGCGCAGATTCTCAATCTTGTTGTTAATTTCAGTACTGTTGGCAACCCGGTTCACAATCTCGTTGTTAATCTCAGTGTTGTTGGTAACATTTTGCTGTATTTGCTGGCTGACGTACTGATTCAGTTCAACATTGTTATTGACAATCTTCTGAGTGATTAATCTGTTGAATGTCTCTTTTCCACCGATGGTGTTGATCAGTTCATCGACGTGCTGTGTCGCCAGATTGATAAATGTCCCATTCCACTCGTTGCGCAGATTCTCAATCTTGTTGTTAATTTCAGTACTGTTGGCAACCCGGTTCACAATCTCGTTGTTAATCTCAGTGTTGTTGGTGACGTTTTGCTGTACTTGCCGACTGACGTACTGATTTAGTTCAGTATTATTGTTGACAATTTTTTGAGTAATTACTGAGTTGAATGTGTCTCTGCCGCTGATGGTGTTAATCAGTTCATCGACGTGCTGTGTCACCAGACTGATGAATGTACCATTCCACTCGGTGCGTAGGTTCTCAATCTTGTTGCTAATTTCAGTACTGTTGGCAACCAGGTTCACAATCTCGTTGTTAATTTCAACGTTATTGGTGACATTTTGCCGTATTTGCCGACTGACGTACTGATTGAGCTTCTCATTATTATTGACAATGTTCTGAGTGATTAATCTGTTGAATGTCTCTTTGCCGCCGATGGTGTTGATCAGTTCATCGACGTGCTGTGTTACCAGACTGATGAACGTTTGACTCCAATCGTTGCGCAGGTTGTCAATCTTGTTGTTAATTTCAGTACTGTTGGCAACCAGGTTCACAATCTCGTTGTGAATTTCAGTGTTATTGGTGACATTTTGCTGTATTTGCCGACTGACATACTGATTTAGCTCAGCATTATTATTGACAATGTTCTGAGTGATTAATCTGTTGAATGTCTCTCTGCCGCCGATGGTGTTGATCAGTTCATCGACGTGCTGTGTCACCAAACTGATGAACGTCTGACTCCAATCGTTGCGCAGGTTGTCAATCTTGTTGTTAATTTCAGTACTGTTGGCAACCAGGTTCACAATCTCGTTGTGAATTTCAGCGTTGTTGGCAATATTTTGCCGTATTTGCCGACTGAGGTACTGATTTAGCTCAGCATTATTACTGGCAATTTTCTGAGTGATTAATCGAGTAATTACTCTGTTGAATGTCTCTCTGCCGCCGATGGTGTTGATCAGTTCATCGACGTGCTGTGTTACCAGACTGATAAATGTCTGACTCCAATCGTTGCGCAGGTTGTCAATCTTGTTGTTAATTTCAGTACTGTTGGCAACCAGGTTGAGAATCTCGTTGCTAATTTCAGCGTTGTTGGTGACATTTTGCTGTATTTGCCGACTGACGTACTGATTTAGCTCGGCATTATTATTGACAATCTTTTGAGTAATTACTGGAATGTAATTTTGGATCTTTTGCTCATAAGTGCTGTCGATTTGCTGGCTGACGTACTGATTGAGCTTCTCATTATTATTGACAATCTTCTGAGTAACTACTCTGTTGAATGTATCTCTGCCGCTGATGGTGTTAATCAGTTCATCGACGTGCTGTGTTACCAGACTGATGAATGTCTGATTCCACTCGTTGCGGACGTTCTGAATCTTGTGGTCAATATCTGTATTCAGCTTGTTGTTAATTTCCGGACTGTTGACAACCAAGTTCACAATCTTGTTGTTAGTTTCAGTGTTGTTGGTAACACTTTGCTGTAAGCGCTGGTCGATGTACTGGTTTAATTCCTCATTGTTATTCACAATGTTCTGAGTAATCACTGGGATATGAGCTTGTATCTTTTGCTCATAAGTGCTGTCGATTTGCTGGCTGACGTACTGATTAAGACCAGCATTATTATTGACTATGTTCTGGGTGATTACGTCAATGTTATTGCGGATCTTTTGCTCCAAGGAGGAGTCGATCTGCTGATTGACATGCCGATCAATGTGCTGGTTGAGTTCCTGCTTATTGACAATATTGTTGATAATTAATTCGACGTTGTTACGTATCTTTTGCTCGAAGGAGGAGTCTAGCTGCTGATCGACATGCCGATCGATGTACTGGTTGAGTTCCTGTTTACGTACAACGTTGTTGACAATTAATCCGATGTTGTTACGGATCTTTTGCTCAAAAATTTGGTCTAGCTGCTGATCGACATGCCGGTCGATGTACTGGTTGAGTTCCTGCTTATTGACAACGTTGTTGATAATTAATCCGATATTGTTACGGATCTTTTGCTCAAAGGTTTGGTCAACGTACTGGTTGATCTGCTGGTTAATTTTCTTCGATATCTCTACGTTGAGCTTATCTTCCACAAGCTTGTCTAAGTAGCCAGTCCATCCTTGCAACTGCTGGTTCAGACTAAACTCCATCTGCTGTCCGTAGGCATCCATTGTGAACCTGACCTTCGCCACTTCCATAGCCAGGTTCTTGAAGTGCTTCTCATAGCTCTTCAGCAGCCACTGTTCGAGCTGATCCCAATACTTAGCCTCCAGTGTCACATCGCCTGCATCCATCACATTGATAGATGCACTAATCTGCTGCCACTGCTCGTCCCACTTCTTCTTGATATCCTCTTCGTTAAAACGGAAGGTGAACTCTGTCGAGCTGTTCGCACCCACTGCTTCACGACTTACAGATCCACCTGTGCCTTCAACATTTGTAACACTCGAGCTACCTGTGCCTTGAATATTTGTAACACTCGAGCTACCTGTGCTTTGAGTAGTAACAGTCTCGGTTGTAGTGGTCTTTTGCGTCCGTTCAGTTGCACCCACAACAGTCGCGCCACCTGTGCCTTGAGTAGTAACAGTCTGGGTTGTAACCGTCTTTTCCGTCCCAACAGTAGCACTCACAGGCTCGATAGCCAGAATAATTTGCCCTTCGTTATCGTCTTTGTGGGTATCAAAAAATAACCCGGTCAGTGTAGTTTTTTCTTTGACTGCTAAAACTACCTCATCTTTCAGACCATTCAAAGAACACCAAGTTTCTTCAACTTCAATGCCAGTCAGTTTTGTAATAAACTTTCCGCCTTTGACCCAAATTAAAGCCCAAGGTTCTAGGTTAAATTTCTTCTGCTCTGACCAATAGCTGGCATTACCTTCACGAATTTTGAGGCGATAGTTTCCGGGATTTAATTCAATGAAGTTGCCACCCGATTGCCTCAAACTAGACAGGTATTTTTCATCCAGCACATAACAATTGCGTTTGCTATCTACTGTTAAAGTATTAGGAGTGAAAAAAGGTTTATTACTAGTAATTAGGAGATCAATCGAGCCTTTATTGTCATTATTGTTAACATCAAAGAACAAGGCACAGAGAACTGCTCTTTTCTTAACTTCTAACTTCAAACTGTCGTTATATCCATTTAAGGTTGTCCAGGTTGCACCTACCTCAAAACCTGTATTTTTATTGATAAATTTACTACCATCAACCCCATATAGCCAGAGTAAAACAAAAGGTTCTCCTTCTGTTTTACTTTGGCTATAACTGTAGCGACCGCCATTAATTTTGATATCAAAAGTACCTTTTTCAAAAGTAAAGGAAGTTGCAACATTTTGTTGCAGGTTGTTCATTTGGTTTGTATCGATAACGTAACAATTGTTTTTGGTATCGATGGTTAAGATGCTCATATCTTCCTCTTTAAGAGCTTTAATTTCTTGAGATTTTGTCTTTTCAGATTTTTCTTCTGAGTTGACTAACGGGGTGATTTCCGTTGTTACTGCCGTAGCTGGTTCATAAATACTGATGCCTGCCCAACGACCGACAGGATCGGTTGTGGCAACTAAAGTTCCTTGACCAGTGGTAGTATCAATACGGATCAATTGACCGTCTTTACCTAAGTTAAAGAACTTGCCAGTCACGCCATAGAGAACATCACCTACAAATTCCATACTGGCAATAGCGGCAAAGCCAGTATTGCCGATAGTTTTGACTTCACCTGTATTGAGGTTGCAGCTTGCTAATAACTTCTTCTTGTCGTAACCGATCAAGGTAATATAAGCTTTTCCCTCAGCATCAAAGGCAACTTCGCCACAGTTGTGGTCTTTATCTGCTACCGTTACTACTGGGGTACCTTTACCTGTTTCGAGATTAATCGCAATCAGTTGTTTAGCAGTTGTGGCGTAGAGAGTATTACGCCCTCGATTGTATGCTAAGCCAGCACAAGCAAAGCCAATATTACCAATTACAGTGGCATCACCTGAATTCAGGTCAATTTTAACTAGTTGAGTCTTGTCGCCGTCTTGATCGAGTCCATATAGTTGGGAACCGACAAAAGCAATGTCAGAAACCTCTGTAACTATCTCGCCAATCAGCGTAGCTTTAAAAGTGACTAAATCCAGAGTATAAAGTTTGCTTAATTGATTAGAGAGACAATCTTGGATATAAACTGCCCCTAGTTTGAGCTTAATAGGTTTAGCTGTACGACTACCACAGATAACTTTTTCTAAGACTGCACTAAAACCACTGATAGCGTCTCTATTCGTAAAAGATTGTCCGCCTGTTGAGGTTGCAACTCTGGCGTATTCAGTTTTGATGCCTTCTTGATGCTTGCTCTTAGAAGTTCCAAAATAGGTGTGAACTGTAACTCCTGCTCCTTGGGCTTTTTGGATAGCCAAATTAGCAGCTAAAACATCCTTTTGCTCTGTTTTATCTCCACCCCCTTCGAGTGCTTCATCGCCAAGATAAAACATAGCTCGTGCTGCACCTTCGCGCCAATCAAAGTAATCTGAGATATCTTCAATGGCGCGAGCTGCATCTTCTTGAGCTCCGGCGGACTCTAGTTCTCCTCTTTTTCTACCCCGGAGTTTGGATTCAGAAACCTGACAATTTTGAGTCAGATAAGTTCTGAGAGAGGAGTCGAAGTTTGTCCCTTTCCAAGTACCTTCTATACCCAACCAAACTACTCTTAAGTCTGAAGGACAACTAGATTTAGCTTTGGCGATCGCACTAGTAGCAGCATCACTCAGAGCCTGTGCTTCATCTTTCATCGAAGGACTAGTATCGATGACGATCACTAAATCTACAGGAGGTATCGAGCTTGCTGGATTACTCATGCTGTTCTCTTTTTTCTTCTTTTGGTTGAAATTGAATAATCTCATAACTTGAAGAGGCTATAAGTTATAAATCACTGGGAATGCAATATTCTTTAACATTCATCCTGAGCTTTTGCTAAAGTTAGGTGCTGTTTCTCATAAGCATGACTATCTTCCGCCTGATTTACAAGGTCTAAAAACTCGCTCACAACTAATATCCAGAATTTGTTTTCCAGATAATTGATTTAAAAATTCGTCAAACAGTGTAATTCGGTTAATTGTGCAACGATCCTTACTTTAATTGCTTAAAGTAAAGTCTGAGAAAGCGGGTTTCTCATCAATATCGGTTTCTCAACTTGTACTTTCAATGTAGATTGCACCATCCCTCTTAAAATTATAAAATGATGTAAATTTTATCAACATCTACCCAAAGTAGTAATAGCAGTCAATTTAATTCGCAACAAGTCAAATTCATGTCTTTAGGACTTATATCAAATCCGGTTAAATGAACACACAAACGGTAGGGGACAGCAGTGCTGTGCCCCTACAAATACCATGTGCAATCAACCGGATTTGATGTTATTTTTTCTTGCAGCTCACTCAATTTTTTGGGTAAATAGATGAAAAAATTTCACCACCAGACATGAAAATTTCTCTTTTCCACTCCCCTACGGGCGTTCGCATGTATCCTTTTTTGTTTTTTTGACTTTTGACTTTTGACTTTTGACTTCGAGCAAAGCGAGCGGTCACCCCGCCCCTACTCCCCGTTTTAGATTTATCCCACGATTTAACATTCGAGACTCAAACTCTTGGCGAAAACCGGGTTGCGTAGGAATCCCCACAAACTGGATTTCTCCGGTTGTTTCCATGAAAAACTGTAACCCTACCGATCGCTCTCCCGGCGCTAATTGGGCTAAAATGAGATTTTGATAACGCTCTGTCAGTGGTAACAATCGCTGATTAACCGATCCGCGCCAAAGTAGATCTGCGTGCTGTTGCTCGACGGAATTCATCTTCCAGCTTCACAACAGTGTGGATAAAATTATCAACAACTTTCTTGCGGTTGTAGCCCCGTTGGTTACCAATGAGATCGGAGGACTTGTACTCATCATCTCCAAATATCAGTAAAATCGGACGTTCTAGAAGATTCGCCAAATGTATTGCCAGTGTTGTTTTGCCAGTTCCCGCCGGACCCCGCAGGTGGACAGAGAAGCCAGCGTTAAGATAGCGTAAGGCACGCTGAGTTAGACGATGGATTGCTGGCGTATCGACAAAACTTTGAGAGTTGGCTTGCAGAACTGTGGTCACAACTAACTCCCTTGCATAACATTTGTTGGGGTTGCGATCCTGCCATCTCCAGGAGTGGGCGTTGTCCCCCAAACATAATCTTGCAGCGCTGCTACGTAGGCTGCCCTTTGGTATTGCTGTTCCAACCAGACTTCTTGCTGATGCGATCGCGTCTCCTCTAGAAAGGTAGCCACATCGGCTTGCAAAGTGCTGTGGAAGTTACTCAACATTGTCCGCTGATACTGATGCAGTGCTGCCATCTCTGCTTGAATCTGCTGACGATAATCTAGCACCTGCTGTTGACGGAGGCTGACTTCTTGTTGGCGTTGCGCTCGTGCAGCGTACCATTCTTCTCTAAGAGACACGTTCTCGACTCCTTTGCCGCTATACCTGACTATACCTTATTGAAAACAAAGAGTAGCGTACTTGCTTGACCAATTTCCTCCCTCATCAGGCAGTTCTTGTGAACTACGTACACTCTCCACTTATAAGTCCGAGGGTAGAGACAGAAGGTTTTAAGTCTTCTGCCTTCTCACATCTTGCACCACCGCGAGAAACCGGGTTAATTGCGAATACGTAAAGCTGAAACCATTAATTTATCGTTGATAAACCCGGTTTCTCTCATCTTGTTGAGAATGGTGCAAGATATCAGCCTTCTGACTTATAAAGAATTAGACTGCTGGTACAGCAGCTTGAGCGGTCAAGCCAACCGCTTCAGCGTACTTCAAATAAGTTTCTACTGATGCTATTACAATCCGTGCTTCCACTTAGACGATTTACCTAACTTAAGCGTTAGGGTGTTAGATGCTAAAGAATTACTTCTAGAATTTAAGGCAAAATCCGGTAAGTTTTTAGAGCTATTAGTTGAGCGCGGAAGTTTTGTTGAGGGGGAAGATTTAACGCCTGTTTGGGATTTAGACTGGCCCGGTTTAGATGAAGTCATGAGTTTACTAGAAATTCAACGCCTGCTCACAGAAAAAGTGGTAGACCGCGTAGTAGTAGATATGGCTCCTTCCGGTCACACGTTAAACTTATTGGGAATCAAAGATTTTTTAGATATAGTTTTAAACTCTTTGGAATTATTCCAAGAAAAACATCGGGCGATCGCCACAAGTTTTAGGGGAAAGTATACTGCAGATGAAGTCGATGACTTTTTAGTTTCGATGAAATCTGAATTAGCAGAAGGCAGACGCTTGCTGCAAAATCAAGATATAAGTGCTTGCTTGGTAGTGGCGATCGCCGAACCCATGAGCCTGTTAGAAACAGCACGATTTATAGAAAGCTTACAAGTCTTAGAAATTCAGACTGGTGGCTTATTAATTAACCAGATTTTAGTAGATGCAGATACAGATTTAGATCGCTATAGCGAACAACAAGAATTGCTAGATAAATTTGTAAAACTACCAGGAAACCAACCTGTTTTTATTGTGCCACAACAGGCATCAGAACCCCTTGGGGGCGTAGCGTTAGACAAGACTATTAGCCAAATTCAAAAGATTGATACAGTCGCAATTGCTCCACCGCCACCCATACAATGGCCTGCTAAACTACTACCCAGCTTCAGCGATTTTATCACTGAAGGACGGCAACTGCTCCTTGTTGGTGGCAAAGGTGGAGTAGGAAAAACGACAGTTGCCGCTGCTATAGGGTGGGCATTAGCAAGTCGTTATCCTGATAAAAATATTCGTCTAATTTCCATTGACCCAGCCCATTCTTTGGGAGATGCTTTCGGGGTAAAATTGGGACACGAACCCACTCAGCTAACTGCAAATTTGAGCGGTCAAGAAATCAATGCAAATATAGTATTAGAACAATTCCGAAATGATTATCTTTGGGAATTAGCCGAAATGATGAGCGGCGAAGGATCTGAAGCAGGGGCGATAAAAATCGCTTACACTCCCCAAGCTTGGCGACAAATCGTAGCGCAAGCTTTACCTGGTATTGACGAAATGTTGTCCCTGATTACAGTGATGGACTTATTAAACCGCAAGCAGCAAGATTTAATTATCCTAGATACCGCCCCTACAGGTCATCTTCTTCGCTTTTTAGAAATGCCATCTGCATTGGCAGATTGGCTAGCTTGGATCTTCAAGCTGTGGATGAAGTATCAAAATGTATTAGGTAGGGTAGATTTGATGGGGCGACTGCGGAATTTGCGACAACAAGTCGTACAAGCGCAGAAGAAATTAAAAGACCCCCACCACACCGAATTTATTGGTGTCATCCAAGCTCAAGCTGCAATTATTGCAGAACAAGAGCGGTTGACTGAGTCTTTGCAAAAAATGGGAGTTCACCAGCGTTACGTGGTGCATAACCGCTACAGTCAGGATAGGCTACTTGATGCTGGTTTATTTGCCGATCAAACTATAATTCGCTTACCGATTTTACCCCGTTCTGTGGAACCGCTAGACCGGATTAAAGGGGCAGCGTCTCTGCAAAAAATGGGAGTTCACCAGCGTTACGTGCTGCATAACCGCTACAGTCAGGATAGGCTACTTGATGCTGGTTTATTTGCCGATCAAACTATAATTCGCTTACCGATTTTACCCCGTTCTGTGGAACCCCTCGACCGGATTAAAGGGGCAGCGAGTCTTTTATTTTAACATTGCAAAAAATAGGGAGGAATTTGATGAGCGATTTATTCAAAGGTTTTGAGCAGTTACTAGAACTTGCGAAAGCCTTAGAAGAAAAAATAGAAACTGGAGAAATCAAGGCTGATATGCAGATACGTACTCGTCCTGTCAGCAGCATACCTCGTTCAGTTCGTATTCCCCGTCCTAATGTCCATGTTGGCACAAATAGCGATCGCACTCAACAGCCTAGCTCTAGTTCTGGTACATCGAACTCTACATCGCCAAACCCTGTAACTTCAACCCAAACAGCAACAAGTTCCGGACTAAAGGATGTGGGTGGACTTGGGGAAGTCCTCCTAGAACTGAAAGAATTAATCGCCATACCTTTAAAACGTCCTGACCTACTTGCGAAAATTGGATTAGAACCCACACGGGGCGTTTTATTAGTCGGTCCCCCAGGCACTGGCAAAACCCTCACTGCCCGTGCCCTTGCCGAAGAACTCTTAGTCAACCACATTGCCATAGCCGGACCAGAAGTCATCGGTAAACACTACGGCGAAGCGGAACAGAGACTGCGAGAAATCTTTGATCAAGCTGCGAAAAGTGCTCCTTGTCTGATATTCATAGATGAAATCGACAGTCTCGCCCCAGATCGCAGCAAAGTAGAAGGGGAAGTGGAAAAACGGCTAGTCGCACAACTCCTCAGCTTAATGGACGGCTTTGCCAAAACTAAAGGCGTGATCGTGCTAGCCGCCACTAATCGTCCCGACCATCTTGACCCGGCGTTGCGACGCCCGGGGAGATTTGATCGCGAAGTGTTATTTCGCGTACCAGACCGTCAGGGACGCTTGGAGATCCTGCAAATTCTGACTCGCGCCATGCCATTAGACCAGATGGTAGACTTGGAGGCGATCGCTGATTTAGCCGTCGGATTTGTGGGTGCAGACTTGAAAGGCGTCTGTCAAAAAGCTGCCTACAGTGCTTTGCGCCGCCAAGTCCCTTCCATGGAAGCGCAAATTCCCGAAACGATGACGGTACAGCAGTCGGATTTTTTGCAAGCACTTCAAGAAATTAAACCCGCAGTTTTGCGTTCGGTAGAAGTAGAATCCCCTAACGTTGCTTGGTCAGAAATTGGTGGGTTGGAGGAGATCAAACATACCCTGCGGGAATCGGTAGAAGGCGCAATGCTGCATCCGGAACTTTACCTAAGAACCAAAGCGCGATCGCCCAAAGGCATTTTACTTTGGGGACCACCCGGAACAGGCAAAACTATGTTAGCTAAAGCCGTTGCTTCCCAAGCAAGAGCTAACTTTATCTGCGTCAACGGTCCGGAATTACTGAGTAAGTGGGTGGGTGCTAGCGAACAAGCAGTACGGGAATTATTCGCCAAAGCACGACAAGCTGCCCCCTGCGTTGTCTTTATCGACGAAATCGATACTTTAGCACCAGTGAGAGGGCGTTACAATGGCGATGCAGTCAGCGATCGCGTTGTGGGACAGTTGCTCACAGAATTGGACGGTTTGCAGACAGGTGCTACCATCTTAGTGATTGCTGCCACCAATCGTCCTGATGCCTTAGACCCAGCAATACTTCGGGCTGGACGGTTAGATTTACAGCTATTAGTGGATTTACCAAATCTGGAAAGTCGCTTGGCAATTCTGCAAGTTCACAACCTTGAACGTCCATTGCAAGATGTGAATTTGGTATATTGGGCAGAAGTAACTGAGGGTTGGAACGGCGCGGATTTGGCATTGTTAGGCGATCGCTCTGCTGTAGAAGCAATCCGTCGCTATCGTTCTCAAGGTATGACAGATCCGGCAGCAATCCGCATTACAACTGACGATTTTAGCTATGCCTACCAAGTTTTAAGCCAACAACGTCCAGCGTAACCGACTGCGTCGTCACACAGTTTTACTATTCAGCAACAACAATTGCCAACTCCAGATCGCCAAGTCTAATTTTACTACCCACTGTTAGCACAACGGGGGCTGAGGGTTGATTGGCAGACTGGGGAATAAGTTGCTGCCCATTGACAAACGTACCATTGCGGCTGTTAAGATCGATAATCTGAAGTTTATTGTTAGCCCACTGGATGACAGCATGGTGACGCGAAATTGTAGCAGGAACGGTTAACTCATAGGTACTCAGATCAATGTCAACAGTAATGTGAGGGAGATGGCTACGCCCAAGCAGCGATCGCAACCGATTCAGAGAAAAGGACTCGTTCGCTTTCGGACCGTTCAGCACAAACAGATAAGTTGTCTCAGGGTGAAGTTGAGCTAACCCAGGAATTGGATCGCGACCAAAGCCACCAGCCATCACAAGTCTCCCAATTCACGAGATGCTCTCAGCAAGCCTGTTGCTTGATGGGCGGTAAGTTTGCCCGTTTTATACAGATTATCCAGTTGCTGTGTTACCTCCGCCGCAATGGCTATCTGCCCGGATTTGAGAGCAGCCGCTTGGATGTGGCTGAGTAATTCCCCAGTTTGTAGAGGATCGTCCACATATGCCAGTTCTGTGCTGAAGCGATTGATGTCCCAAGAAAGGCGATCGCGATCTACCTCCAGATTAATTTGTTGTGCCTCTCGATAGGAGTCCGTGAATTGCAACGCAGCTTGAGTCGTAACAGTGCCAAAATCTAATGTCTGCAACTGAATTTGTGCTATTGTGTAAGTACCGCTTAGTTGACTTGCGTTCAGGGCAGACACCTCCAATGCCAACAGCACATCTGTTGAGGTATCTGCTTGCAGATTGTGCATGAGAATTTCCCGATCGGCAGTCTCTCCCAAAGGGAGGTAATGAGGACGAAACTGGCAACAGCTTTTGAGCTTGACGACCGCCGCTAGGTCTAATTTGAGGATAACATTTTCAACTGCAACCATTTGTACTGCCTGTAAACGTTCTTGTAGTTGGGTTGCCAGCAGCGTAGGGCGATCGGCATACATAAACGTACCTCGCCCTTTGTCGCTAAGGCTCACCAGAAACGCTGTATTGAAATGGGCAGCATCCCCCAATCCTACCGTACACAGCGTCATGCCATCCGCTGCCATCGTCTCGGCTTGCGCAATCAGTGGGCGAAGATCCTCCACAATCTCTCCAGAGTCAGTGGTTGGATGCCCGTCTGTAATGAGAATTCCTACCCTTGCTTTGCCCGACTCTAATGGCAATGCCGACCGAATCCAGTTCATAGCCAAGTCAGTTCTGGTTACTCCTTCAGCTACCAGAGTGTCCAAAATAGTTCGGAGGTTGCCTTCGTTGTCATGATGAGGCACAAGAGGAGTCACCCAGTCAGCAAACCCTGCCAGGGATAAGCGATCGCCTCTTCGTAACTGCGCGACTAATTCCTCACAGGCTGCTTTTGCCAGTTCCCACTTTTCTCCCTGCATCGAAGCACTGGTATCTATAGCAACTGCCAATTGCAGAGGTAAAGTTCGGGTGCGATCGCCCGAAGGTACAATCCGAACTCGTAAAATATGCTCTGAGAGTTGTGAACTGATTTTGGCAGGGCGATCCCAGGCAAGTTGCAAGTCGAACATATCAATTTTAGATTTTATATTTTCGATTTTAGATAGAAAAATCAAAAATCGGACGTTAACGATGAAAATCTTTCTTCCCCACTCTTGTACGGGCGGGGTAACCCCGCCCCTACGGACTATTTCAAGACAGTCGCTTTGGGAAAAAAAATTTCACTAGGACTTACGCACTTTACAAATTGACCATCATGTGTGCAGCAAATTTGTTAAAATGATTTCCTTGCACTGCCTCGTTCCCAGGCAGAGCCCGGGAATGTGATCAAGGAGGCTCCGCCTCCTTTGTTGACGGGAGGCTCCGCCTCCCAAAAGAGCATTACAAGGTCGAGCCTTGTAACGAGGGATAATGCACAATTGTTTTTTTATGTCAATGCGTAAGTCCTATTCACCATACATAAAGCATGAAAATAGTCTTTCCCCATTCCCCACTCCCCACTCCCCACTCCCTATTTTCAAGACAAGCCTTCTGTTACCAATAGTACACCGTTGTGTCCTAGACCAATAATTAACTGCTTTCCAGCCAAGATGTTGAAATCGGGATAGTTCTCAAAAATCCAGCGGTTAAGAGGGCGTTCAACCAGGGATTCTAGTAAAGTTTTAATCCGCCGACCGCCAAACAGTAAATTATCGGCATCCTGCATATTAACACTCAGGACTTCCAGCACCGAAGTCTGAAAAAGCAGCAGCAGCCGATATTTGTCCCAAGCAGATTCAGCCAGTTGCTTTATAAACTTCTCACCAATTTTCCAAACAAACTCCGGACGAAGCAAGTCAAATACCACAATACTGTCACCCAGACGGTTCAGTAGTTCAGCACGACCAATACGGCTGGTGAAGTGCCAGTGGACTTCTGAGCGAAAATGCGCATCGACCTGAGCATAAGTGAACGAACTGACACCCTGCCGTTGCACCTCGGTCATAATGCCGTTACGGATGATCGCCCCCGTTTGGGGATCGGTCAAGTCAGAAGCGCCAATGTTACTGGTAAAAATAATCACAGTCTGATTAAAATAGGCTGTCTGCCCTTTACCATCGGTGAGGCGACCGTCTTCCAAGATTTGGAGAAACTTATCCATAACTTTGGGATGAGCTTTTTCAATTTCATCAAACAGTAGAATGCTGTAAGGACGCTCCAAGATGCGGTTAGTCAGTATTCCTCCTTGTTCATAACCCACAAAACCAGGTGGAGCACCCGCTAACTTCTCAGCTGCGTGTTCTTCTTTATACTCACTCATATCAAAGCGGGCAAACGCCTGTTCATCTCCAAAGATCAGGCGTGTGAGTGATTTAGCTAACTCTGTTTTACCAACACCAGTGGGACCAACGAAAAAGAAAATTCCTTTTGGTTTGCTGTTACGACCGCTAACATTACTCAGACTGATGCCTACTTTAGCGCTCGTCAGGAGAGTGGTTACGGCTTCTACAGCGCGAGGTTGACCGATGACAGATTGGGATAGCTCCTCCTTAGCATAAGCAATTTTATCTGCACTGATCTTCTCAAAGGGTTCATCCCGTTGCCCAAATTTGTAGAAGTCTACTAGGCGCAACACAGTTTTGGGACTCAGAGGAATACGTTCTCGCCAAGAGGTGTGCCGGATAGCCTCTAGATCCATTGTCTGAAAGCCTTCAGTTAAGGCAGCAAATTCCTCAGCAACTCGTTCAAGATCGCACAGTTGCTCTTGGTGGGAACGTTGAACATTTATCTGGTCTCCCCCATAAAATCCCTGTTGCCCAAAGCGCAGGATAAACTGAAGTCTTTCTTCTTTATTGGGACGAGTCACCTGCACTAAGGCTACAAAGGGATTGCCAGTGTAAAACCAGGCAGGCACTCGCCGGAGATCGCTTGCCAAGAGGATGAGGGTGTTGCGATAGCCTGTGAGATGTCCCTCACGAATCACCTCCCCTTCCAAGGTGCATTTTTTCAACAACATCAGTAAATGACGTTCATCCACCAAATAGCGTTCTGGATCAGCAGTTAGCATATCCCCCAGATCGGCGATCGCTACCACTGAGGTTGAGGGCTGAGAAATTACTGCTCGCAGATGAGCAAAAGCAGCATCTGGCGACAGGTAAGTGCTGGTCAGGCGTTGCACCACTGCTGCTGGATTAGCACGGGATGGAGGCAGCATAGGGTCTTTTGCAGGTGCGACTGGAGTGGAGGACTGTCCTAGGCGTTCTTTGTTGCTTTGTGCCAATCGCTGTCGTGCTAGATCGTCAAACAATTGCCGCATCTCGGACTGGGGAAAGGTCAGACCGTCTACTGGATCGTAACGAACAATCAGGTCAAATCCCAGGTTGAGGAAATAGGCATTGAGGAATCCTCCCATGTCCTGATAATTGCCCTGCCAAAGAAATTGATCGTGAATGTTGCTATATAGAATTAGGTGCTGGCGGCGATACAGGTGCTTTTCAAACTCTTGAATCCAACGGGCAGAGATCGAGAACATGGCAATTACACAGAAAATGAGGAAAGTATAGTAATCCCCGTCTTCTAAGCAGGGGTGGAAATAGTATTGCCAGCGACTGGCTTTACCATACATAGGGTAACAAATCTAATCATTGATCAGTCAAATGCTTGCCTGATATGGAATTAACATTCAAATTTCCAGATGCACGCTAGAAACGTTATAGCTAAAAAGCCCTATAAGGATTTTTAAAGCCACCATTTATCATACATATTTTAACAATTCTTCAATTTTTATACAATGAAATCGTGTTATTATTACTTATGCTATAAAAATGTAGGTTTTGGAAAAATGACTTTAGTTACATCCTCAATTAAGCCTTCAAATTTTACTGAATTTGTAATGTCTTTATCTGAAGACGATCAAAAATTACAAGAATTTCTAAAAAATCCTCATGAATTGCTTAAAAATACCGATTTATCTCCGGCTGAGAAAGCACTTATATTAAGTAATGATAATAATTCAATTAGTCGTGCAATTGCTTTAGAGCCAACATCTCCTGGCAGGGTAAGTCCAAGTAATTATGTGTTCAAAATTGCAGATTATTTTGCTGAAGTAGGTCGGTAAGTGCATCTAATTTGAGCATGAAATGTATTAAGTAAAACGAAGACTGAGCAGAGCGTTAAATCACACATTAAGTGCTGTATGATGCGATCGAGCTTCAACTCTGCTCTTTCAACACGCGCTTACTCTGCATCTCCTACCTCTGTTAAAGCAATTACAATTACGATTAAATTAGAACTTTAATAATTGCTGAAAAAACTATGCAACTAGGTTCATTAACAGTTGTAGGCACTGGAATAAAAGTTATAACTCAAATAACTTCTGAAACTCTTTCGAGAATAGAAAAAGCTGACAAAGTATTTTTTCTGGTTGCAGATCCGGCTACTGCTATTTGGCTGACAAAAATCAACCCTCAATCAGAATCTCTAGATCAATATTATAAAATAAATAAAGATCGTAAAATAATTTATTCACAAATGGTAGAAAGAGTTATTTCCTCTGTTCGTGAAGGGTTAAATGTGTGTTTCGTTTCTTATGGACATCCGGGGGTTTTTGCTGAGCCATGTCATGAAGCTATTAGAGTAGCACGCTCTGAAGGATATCAAGCAACTATGCTACCTGCAATATCTTCTCTAGATTGCTTATATGCAGATATTGGTGTAGATCCTGGAACATATGGATGTCAAATTTTTGAAGCTACTGACTTTTTAATTTATCAAAGAAAATTTGACTGCTCAACAGCATTAATTTTATTACAAGTAGGTGTAATTGGTGAGCGAACATTTAAAGAACATATTGACTTAAAAAATCTGCATATTCTGGTAGATTTTTTAGAAAAATATTATGATTCAAACCATGAAGTTACTATTTATGAAGCAGCACAATACCCTTTTTGCAAGCCTGTTATTAACACGATCTGCTTAAGAAAAGTTGTAGAAGCTCCAGTAACCCCGATCTCAACTATTTATATTCCACCAAAACCTTCATCTCCTCCAGATGTGAAAATGCTTGAAATGCTAAATATTTCTTATTTTAGATAAACTATTAACCAGAAGTTTTATAATCAGAAGATATAAACGCTATCGAGACAACGGCTATGCTGTCACCCCATCTCAAAATTGCGTTACCTAGCACTGATGAACTACCCTGTTCCGATGATACGCCTGTGGATAATGAGGACCAGAATTTTTTGCCCAACGTTTTACTGTTTTTGCTTTCCTCGATTTGGGCAAATCGGATGGATTGGTTCTTCGGTGTAGACATGGCAGTATATCATACTACGGGAGTTAATCCCAGAGTACCTGTGGTGCCTGATGGTTTTCTTTCCTTGGGAGTAGAACGTAAAAAGGGTGGAAAATCCCGGAAAAGTTACGCGGTTTGGGAAGAGAATGAAGTCGTACCCATTTTGACCTTGGAGATGGTATCTCAGACTCCAGGAGGTGAATACGACGAAAAGCTCGCCATATATACAAAACTGGGTGTGCTGTACTACGTGATTTACAACCCAGAGTATTGGCGACGCGACCAACATCAACCGTTTGAAGTGTATAAGTTGGTGGATGGTAATTATCAATTGCAAATTGGCGAACCTTATTGGATGCCGGAAGTCGGGTTAGGGATTGGTAGATACCAGGGTATCATTGGTGGTATTTCACAAGAGTTACTGTCTTGGTACGATGAACGCCGAAATCGCTATTTGACATCAGACGAACGCGCAGAACAATTAGCGCAGTACTTGCGCTCCCTTGGTATCGACCCGAATAATTTGCCATCTGGTTTGTGAAATCAGGAATAGTGAAAATAAGAGCGCAGTGCGCGAGGGCTACAATGTTCAAGCAGTCATGGATGCTTCTGGTTCACCATTCCATCTCTCAGAAGATTTGGCACGGCAGCGGATGCATGATGCTGGGGTTGTGCTAACTGCTACGATCACTTTGATTGCTGAGCTGGTGAAGGATTGGAGCCGCCCCGAAGGCGTCGAGTTACAGCAATTATTGTTTAGTGACATATTGCCCCCTGAGTTCATCTCAGGCACTAGCACTCCATATTAATCGTTGGCGATCCTACCACTGATCACGAATAGCTATTTATAACAAGTAGTAGTTCAAGCCAATGCTGCCTGATATCAAGTTCGGCTAATTACTTACGATATGGTTGGTCTTGTTGGTAATAGGTAATAGGTAATTGTTTTTTCCCTTGAACGATTACCCATTACCTTTTTCCCGACACTTACAGATATTAAAAGTGTTCAGACGGACATGATATAACACGGGTGCGCCATACTGCCATCTCTATTGGTTGCCCATTAGACATCTGGTGGAAATTAATTATGCGTTACCTGAAATCCTTGTAGAGACGCGAAATTTCGCGTCTCTACATTGTTTTTCGGAGATGTCTATTGAGCAACCCATTGTCAAGATACAAGCACACGAAACCCGATGCTAGGGTAGGGGAAACTAGCATCAAAGCAAAAACGGTAGGCACAGCGACAATCATCTGCCAAGCTGTACCAGGAACCACCCCGTACTACGTGCTTCGTCGGATGCCCGTCTTCGTTCCAAGCACTGCCATCCATAGGTGCGCCATTGTGACTCTCATGCCAGGTATCTTCACACCACTCCCAAACTAACCCGTGTAGATCGTGCAGCCCCCAGGCATTTGGCTTCTTTTGTCCTACAGGTTGGGTTTTATTCTCGGCGTTCCAAGTGTACCAGGCATAGCTTCGGAGCGGCAGTTTACTGTTACCGAAACTGTATAAAGTTTGGGTTCCGGCGCGGCAAGCATATTCCCACTCTGCTTCGGTAGGCAGGCGATAGGGTTTGCCTGTGAGTTGGGTGAGGCGATCGCAGAACTCAAGCGCATCCCACCAGGAGACATTTTCCACCGGACGCAAAAGACCGCTAAATTGGGAGGGATTGGTTTGCATTACAGCTTGCCATTGCTCCTGGGTAATCGGTGTCTTACTGATAGAAAAGGCAGGTACACTCACCCGATGCTGAGGCATTTCCGGGCGCAGCCACTTGGACACATCACAACGTTTAAACCAGGTTTCCAGCCGTAAAACCCGCTCGATGTCTTCTGTAGCGGTTCCCATGAAAAAATCTCCGGCACTGATGGCAATCATATCCAACATTGCGCCACCGGGAAGCCGTTCTTGGAAGTTGGATCGACGAACGGGTATAGGGGACAAGGGGGACAAGGGGGATGAGGGGGATGAGGAAGTTAATTTCTCTCCCCCTACTCCCCCTGCTCCCCCTGCTCTCTTTGTTGACGGATGCTCTTGAATTTTCACACCAGAGGTTGGGATGGAGACGTATCCTTGCGCTCCAGCCTCTGTAGGGAGAACTTTGCGAAAGCTGGGTGAAAGGGGCAATAGCACTGTTACTCTGCCTAAATCTGCGGTAGGGTCGAGAGCAGCGATAACTTGGGCTGCTGTCCAGCGCTTTCTGTAGTCTTTGATCAGGCAACCTTGGATAATTGAGGCAAAGGGAGCAGGTAGTTCTGAGGGGAGATCTGGGTCTTCAATTGTCACCCGGTGCATCATCTCTTGCATGGTGTTGCCCGCAAAGGGATGTTTGCCCGTTAACGTTTCAGCGATGACCACCCCCAGCGACCACAAGTCCCACGTCAAACTAATCTTACCCGTGTGTGATTCTGGGGGTGCGTAAGCGAGGGTTCCCACTTGGTGACTGACGGCGGTATCAGTGCCGTTGCGGTTCTCTAAGAGTCGGGAAATCCCAAAATCTGTCAGCTTCCACTGTCCGCCCACTTGCATGATATTGGCAGGTTTTAAGTCTCGATGTACAATGGCGCGATCGTGCAAATAATGCAGGGCATCCGCCAAATTCTTCACCAAAGCTTTGACGGATGCTAAGGGTAAACTGCCTTGTTGCAACTGCTTTGCTAGGGAATCTTGAGCCAGTTCCATGACTAAACCGAGACACTCAATCCCTTTGAGCCAACCTTGTTCGGCACTGAAACCCTCCAGCAAGCTAGGATGTTTGAGAGAGATAGCAGTTTGCAACTCGGCAATTTGACGCTCTTGCTGTCCGCTTTCGTGGTCAAAAATTTTGATGGCAACTTCCCTCATGACGCGATCGGCAACGACATCGTCTGCGAGAAATACAGCGCCAAACGATCCCGCACCTAACAGCTTCTTTAGGCGATACTTGGGAGTAAACCATTCGTCTTCAAACATTCGCCAGAACTGATTCGGGTTCATCAGTCCGATTCCTCTGCGATCGCGATCGAGTTAGCTAAGTAGTCGTGCAAAATTAAATATACAATGTCATTGCGAATGGAGCGAAGCGGAATGAAGCAATCGTAAAGGTTTGGGATTGCTTCACTCCGTTCGCAATGACATAAATATTTTTGCATAAGTACTTATCAAATTTGGTTGAAGCTTATTGGTTTAGCTGACCCAGTTCCGATGTTACTGCCTTGAACAGGAGTGGGAGTTGTCCCCCAAACATAATCTCGCAAAGCAGCCACATAGGCTGCCCTAGCTTGAGCCTGTTCAAACCAGACTTGCTGCTGATGCAACCGTGTTTCCTCTAGGAACACAGCTACCTGCTGTTGACGTTCGCGAACTTCCTGTTGGCGTTGCATTCGAGCGGCGTACCATTCTTCTCTAAGAGACACAATGCAGACTCCTTGCCACAATCAAGCTATAATATAACGTATTATAATATGCACGGCTTGATAAAGCTACAAAGAACGACTGCGCGATCGCTGACCGCTAGGCAACTGCTCGGCATGAGGTCGGGCGCGATTGGGGTCTTTTCCCTGCCATAGCACTTCGCCCATCTTGACACCAAATTTATCCTCTAGAGCAGTGTGCATTTCAGTAAGCACCTGCTCTGCTTCGTCACCGATGGCAGCGGTGTTGATTAACATAAAGAATAAAGATGCGTTCCCCCAGGCTCTTAAATCGGGGCTACTTGCCATTATGTACGTAATTGCGTACAATTGAATAAACTAGTTTTATTAACTGTGCCGATGAATGCCATCTCCGCCACACAAGCCCGATCAAACCTCTATAACCTCATTGACGAGGCGGCAGCAGCTCATGAACCGATTTTGATTACTGGAAAGCGGAACAACGCGGTACTTGTGTCAGAGGAAGACTGGAACGCAATCCAAGAAACGCTCTTTCTTGTCTCAATTCCAGGAATGCGCTCCTCGATACTTGAAGGGGGGCTTGAACCAGTCGCAGAATGCACACCGCTTGAAAATATAGATTGGTGAGTACTTGGCAGATTGTACTTACAAAACAGGCAGAAAAAGACGCTAAGAAACTAGCCTCGGCAGGGTTAAAAGAAAAAGCATTTTCTCTTCTATCTGTGCTTAAGGATAATCCGTTTCAAACTCCTCCCCCTTACGAAAAACTTATTGGTGATTTACAAGGTTATTACTCGCGAAGAATTAATATTCAACACCGACTTGTTTACCAAGTAATTGAAGGAGAAAAAACGGTGAAAGTTATTCGGATGTGGACACATTACGAGTAACAAAGGCTCGAAGTTTTTGATAGGGCTGACCGCTAGGCAACTGCTCGGCATGAGGTCGGGCGCGATTGGGGTCTTTTCCCTGCCATAGCACTTCGCCCATCTTGACACCAAATTTATCCTCTAGAGCAGTGTGCATTTCAGTAAGCACCTGCTCTGCTTCGTCACAGATGGCAGCGGTGTTGCCGTCTACCGTTGTAACGCTATGCAAGACATAGCCGTCCACGTCATAAAACACCTGTCCCGCTATGGGGACGCTGACACTAATGCCTTTACCCGTTTGGGTCGTGGCTCCTAAAATCATCGCACTGGCTGGATGATCGGGATGTTCTGGTTGATGAAATGTAATGCTGAAACCCATTTCAAGCAATGTCTGAGCAATACTGTCAGCAATATAATCGCGTCTTTCTGCCTGTATTTGAGCGGTGTTGGCGGCTTCGAGCATCGATTGAGAGCGCAGGCGACTCTCACTTAAACAAGATATCACCTGTGTGAGCCGACCATCTGCGATCGCCAGTTGTGCTGCATTAATCTGGTTCTCTAATTCTGTCACAGCTGAACTTTGCCAGCGCATCACTACCGGGTCAGCCTTCAAACCTGCTAGAATGACTTGGAGTTCTGCCAGTTGCCGATTTGCTTGTGTCTTTTGCTGTTGGCAATTTGTCTGCCCTTGAGCAATTTGACGGACGTGCTTCTGCACCAGCGCCGTTGCTTCTGCCAGCGGTCGCCGCACCGCCACAGGGTCACCTTGGGCGATCGCTTGAAGCAGATTTTGGAAAACGCTCTGCAAGAGTTGCCTACCCGCAGCATCGAACTTCAAGGCTTCTGCCTCTGGAATTTGCGCCACCTGGTGTTGTAGTTCCTCTAGTTCAAACTGTTGTCGCTCAATGTCTTTTCGTCGTTTCTTTTCTGCCTCATCCCGGCGCTTGCGTTTGCAAGCTTCTTGCATTGCCAGTTCAATTCTCACTAGTTCTTCTGAGATAGCCAGCAGTTGTGTCTCTAACTCAGCAGTTGCGATCGCCTCCTGTTGATTCTCACATCTATATTGCAATACCACTGCTTCTTGAAGATAAAAATTTCCCCAACAAGAGTGCAAATCTGACAACAGTACCTGAACCCGTGCATGGGTTTGGTAACGAGACATTTCTAGTTGTCGTTGTCGTTCCTGTTCTTCGGCTTCCTCCCGTCGTCTGGCTTCTGCTTCTTTTCGCCGCTGGCGATCGGCTTCCAGAATTTTTTGCTTCCACTCGGCAATTTCCGCCTCTGAAAACTTGGGACTACCACTCATAAAAGTTTTTCTGTCTTTTGTTTACTAAACAGGACTTACGCAAAAATTGCCAAAAAGCTTAATTTATCGAACCACCAAGGCGCCAAGAACGCCAAGAATTCGTAGAGTGTGCGTAAGTCCTACTAAATACTAGATATCATTTAATCAAGAGGACGCAGTGACCGAATAATTACTAATTCGTAATTCGTAATTCGTAATTAAAGGTACTTGCACCTTGTTTATTAATGGAAAAAACAAATTTTTTCCTTGTTTCTTGCGAACGGCGTGACTCCGATCTGTAAATAATTACGAATTACGAATTATAAATTACGAATTATTTTGACGCAGAGAGTAAAGATTTCCCCGCGTCACCGCCCCGTGTCCCCGTGTCTATTTTCATGGCTGTACCGCCGTTCTAGCAGAGATTGATAGGCAGTTTCAAAATCCGCAGCGACAATGCTAGGACTAATTGGGTTGGTGAGTCCTTGGACACGATAGCGTCGAATAGCTTGCAGAGTAGCCTGATTGCTCACTAGCGCAAGTTCTGCACCGTTCCAACCTTCTGTACGCACAGCCCAAGCTGCCAAGTTGACATCTTCTGCCAAGGGGCGATCGCGATTGTGAACCTGCAAAATTTGCAGACGACTTGTGATATCGGGGAGATCCACCTTAAGTTGCAAATCCAGGCGACCTGCTCTTAACACAGCCGGGTCAAGGATATCTGGTCGATTGGTTGCGGCGATAATCAGAACGTTGTCGCTCGATTGGATACCATCCATCTCTGTAAGAAGTTGACCAACAACACGAGCGCTTACGCCAGAGTCACTGTTGTCACTTCCTCTCACAGGGACAAGGGTATCAATTTCATCAATAAAGATCACACAGGGCGCTGCTTGCCTTGCTCTGGTAAACAAATCCCGCACAGCTTGCTCCGATGCACCCACCCAACGACTGTGCAGTTCTGCTCCATTGACAGCAATAAAGTTTGCCCTTGCTTGAGCAGCTACAGCTTTTGCCAGCAGGGTTTTGCCAGTTCCCGGCGGTCCCCAAAGCAGGATACCGCGTGGAGATATGGCTTTCATTTGACGGTAGAGTTCGGGATAAAGCAATGCACCCTCTACAGATTCTTGCAAGATATATTTAACGGTTTCTAGCCCGCCAATTTGATCCCAGGTCACAGAGGGGGTTTCAATTGCCACTGGACGCAGGATGGAGGGCTTGATATCCTTCAAGGCTTGTAAAAAATCTTGCTGACTAATCCCCAAATCATCTGGTAAAGGTGAGTCCAGAGAGAGAGAGGATCTGTGTAAGGCGTTATAAGCTGCCTTTTGACAGAGGGAGCGCAAGTCAGCACCAACAAATCCAATAGCCAGATCCGCGATCGCACCCAAATCGACAGTTCCCTCCAAGGGCATTGCGCGAGTCTGAATCTTGAGAATTTCCCACCGACCGTTGCGATCTGGGATGCGGAAATACACTTCGCGGTCAAACCGACCTGGGCGACGCAGAGCAGGATCTACGCGATGGGGACAGTTAGTTGCTGCTAGAACTATCACCCCCTTCAGTTGAGCAAAGCCATCCATCAGGCTAAGGAGTTGAGCAACGACGCGCTTCTCAACTTCACCTTCCACACTAGCGCGGTCTGGTGCAAGGCTGTCAATCTCGTCAATAAAAATCAGGCATGGAGCTGACCCCATCGCTTTCTGGAAAATCTGCCGCAGACGCGCCTCTGCTTCACCATAGTACTTACCCACGACCTCAGGACCAGCAATAGCGATATAATTCACACCCAGATCTGCTGCCAAAGCGCGAGCGGTGAGAGTGGGATCGCGATCTGTACTAATTGTATAGTTATATACTTGAATCCAACTACCTGTAGGAGCGGGTATTCCGGCTTGACCAGGTCTGCCAATTTGCCAGAGAACGGATTGGGGGTCAGACATAGAAGTAACAGTGGTAGGTTGCTTCAAAGTGAGAGGAAGTTCTCTAACTGGCACTGTGGTCGGTTTTTCAGTACTTGGCTTTGAGGGAGTAGGGATTTTGGTGGAGTAGATACCAGTACCTTGCTCTAATGGATCTGAGGCGGGAGTATCCAATATTTGCAATGGTTGTGCGATCGGGTCGTGGATACTTTGCCCCACAGAAGCAGACTCATCTGGGGCGATATCCGTAATGGGTTCTGCCTGAATTTCAATTGATTGCTGGACGGAAAGTGCCTGAATCTCGATGAGACTCAATACTCTGTCCCAAATATGAACCTCAGCAATCTTGCCGCAGAAGAAGCAAGGGCTTGCCCCCAATTGCTCTGTAGCACCTGCGCCGACGCGCATGGGATTGCGGTCATTAGGCTGGTATTGCACGTCAATCTGTCGTCCTACTTCCTGCCCATTAACATAGAACGTCATTGTTCGAGAGTGTCGGTCGTAGGTTCCTGCCAGATGTGTCCACTCACTGGGTATGACCTTTGGTCCAGTCAGGACTCGCCAGTATACCCGTGGTTCCCCATTCCCCAACCAGAACTGCCATTGTTGTGAAGGCGTAACGCAAAAAAGGTAGCCTTTGCGTCCTTCTAGGGGAGACCCGCCGACCGAGGCTACAATTGACTGGTAGCCAGCGCCGCCCTCAACCATGACCCACAGTTCTAATGTCAAACTAGCAGGGTTTAGCTCGGGAGCGTAGGGCATATCTAATTTATCACTGACTCCATTAAAGCTAGAAGCGGCTGCAAAAGAGTCATTTTGAGGCGTTTCCTGCATTGTTTTTTGGGACGCAGCCTGCTGTGCCATGCGGTCAATGGGAGGGTTGCCGCGCCGTAAGGTGCTAATGGATATCCCTGCAACTCCAACCCTAAGCTTGTCGATAGTCAGCATCTGCTGGGTGCTACTCTAATAGTGTGTAAACGAGTGCGATCGCACCTGTCTTTCAACCAATTCGTGGTGGTTGCAATCAGACGGATACTCCACTGTCATTAATTTTACTAGAGTCTCGCCAGTTTTTGCAACAAAACCACCTTCTGTCGCTGATATCACCAGCAATAGACATCTGGTGAAAAACAATGTAGAGACGCGAAATTTCGCGTCTCTAATATCATGTTCGGTAAATGATATCATGTCCGTATAAACAGTTACGATATACCGACCGATGCCCCCGTCCCCTCTCCCATGCTTGGGAGAGGGGAGCGAGCGAGGGTATAGTGAGGGTTCATATAATAAGTCATTAACCGGACATGATATGACTTATCATTTAGGTTTGACCTCTCCCCGCCTTTGACTTGCGTCAAAGTCTCCCCTCCCCTATTAGGGGAGGGGTTGGGGAGCCAGCGCTGCAGGAGGGTTTCCCTCCGTAGGCGACTGGCGTGGAGAGGTTCTTTATTACAAGTAATAAGCGCGAACATGATATAAAAGGGTTGTAGACAACCCACAATTAATTTCTGGAGATGTCTAATGCTCAAATCAGCTATGAAGAGTTTAATGAGGACGCCAAGGATGCCCATCCCACAATAAAATCACAAGTGTAATGCATTCAACAGGCTCAATTGCTATCCTTGCTCGCCCCAGCCAAAGGACGCAGACCATTTAACTCAGCCAAAATCATGGACCCGCTATTAATGAAAACGGCTAACACAGGGTCTAAACCCAGAAAAACACCCGCCAGCACCACACTAATATTAGGAACTGCCACCAAACCGATATTTTGATAGACAATATCCATAGCCTCTTTAGCAATGGCAATGGCCTGAATTAATCCTCGCAGATCATTGTTCATGAGTACCACATCGGCAGTTTGGCGCGCTAACTGACTGCCCTCAGCAAGGGTTACCGAAACATCTGCATAAGCCAGAGCTGCGGCATCATTAACGCCTTCCCCCACATAAGCCACCGTCCTGCCCTGTGCTTCGAGATCCCGCAAGATCTCGACCTTCTTTTCTGGAAAGACTTCTGCATAAATATGGTCAGGGGCAATTCCAATCTTCAAAGCTACCTGACTGGAGGCTTTGGCGTGGTCACCCGTGAACATATAGGTCTGGATGCCCTGTTGCTCCAAAGTGGCGATCGCGTAGGCACTTTCAGGACGAATCGGGTTAGTCAGGGAAATCACCCCCAACAGTTTATCCTCCCGGGCGAGGTAGACGTGAGTCAGGTTGCTGTGCTTCAAGTCTGGATATTTGCGGCTAATCGGCTTCAGGTCAATGCCTTCTTTGCGGAGAAAACGCCCACTGCCTAGCATTATCCGCTGCCCGTTCAGCTTAGCAACCACCCCCTTGCCGATTTTGTAATCCCAGCATTCCCAAGGCAATTGAGTCTGAACACCGCACTCGCAAGCGTAGCGGACGATCGCCTGTGCTGTGGGATGTGCGAGTCCTTGCTCGGCAGCAGCGGCGATCTTCAAGACTTCAAGGGGAGTGATCTGCTCATTTACGGTCTGGATGCCAACGACTTTCGCACACCCTTGAGTGAGGGTTCCGGTTTTGTCAAATACGACGGTGTCTATCCTTGATAGCATCTCCAGAGCATGACCACAGCGAATGTACACACCAATACGAGCAGCGTAGTTTAGCGCCGTGAGAATCGCGGTGGCGGAAGAGATGCGGATACCCGTGCCGAAATCTAGCTGGAGTAGGGCTACTGAGGAGTGGATATTCCCTGTCAGAGCAAATAGTGTTCCGCTCAACGCTAGAGTGGGCGCGATCGTCAGATTGGCTGCTGACTCAGCAAAGTCAGTCACCCGCGTATCGTAAACTGGAGCCTGTTCCAGCAGCTTGACCACCAACCCAGCGCGGGTATTCTTACCCGTTCGCTCCGCCACGATACTGAGTTTACCCTCCAGTACCAGGGTAGACGCATACACCTTTTGTCCCTCCTTGCACACCGCCAGCCTGGACTCCCCGGTTAGTTGGTGCTGATCTACCGTGGCTTTCCCTTTGAGAACGCGACCATCCACCAAAATCATGTCACCAGCATAGACGATCACCAAATCGCCGATCTGCACTTCTTCGAGCCGGATCTGCTCTTCCTTCCCCCCACGTTTCACCCGGGCGTAGAGACCTTCCAGTTTGAAATCGAGCGCCTGACGCTCAGTTCTCCGGGCTGTGTTGTCACGCAGAACTGTACCCACTTCCTCCAAACTCAGTGCCAGCGTTGGCGCAACTAACTGCCCCTCGAGGGTGTGGAGAATCGTCCATAGCGATTCGAGGACATTCAGGTTCAGTTTGCGCTCATGTACGATTGCATCGAGGGCGGACTTGAAAAGGGGAATGGCAGCGATCAAGATCAGCAGAACTACCAGAAACACTGGGAACAGCCCCAACGCCTCAGTCATCATCGCTACCCCCAAACTCAGCAGGGGTAGCCCCAACCGCTCCAAGTAGTCGATCTCTGCTCCCAATTCAACCTCGATCTGGTGGGCGTTTGGGAGAGATTCTGCCACCATCGCCCGCTGCATTGCATCTAGGATATGCGCCTCCATCATCGCAGGGGTGCCACAGTCGGCTTCGTAATGCACGATCAGGCAACTGAGCACTGGATTGAACCGTACATTCAGTACCTGGACTGAAGACTTGAGAAAGCGCTGGAGTTTGCTTGTATACTCTGGATCGATGGCTAGCCGATGAATGCGGACACGAAGACGACCAGTGGTTACATGAATAACTTGGTAGCGCACCTCAATCACCTGCTGCTTTGCAAAAGCTTCAAACCCTGCTGTCAGTTCTGCCATTTTGGTAGTCGCCTTGAGCCGATATTCGTGTAAAATCGTGCAATTATTATAGCGGTAAAGCCTTAATATCTCTATCTTAGACATCTCCAGAAACTAATTATGCGTTACCTGAGATCCTTGTAGAGACGCGAAATTTCGCGTCTCTACATTGTTTTTCGGAGAGGTTTCTTGTGAAGATGAGGAGACTCAGGATGATCGCTGCCTCTATAGGGCTTATAAATATTCTTCAAATCTATCATAATTTGCGATCGACTTAGAGAATTTTTTCCGTAATCACTTGCACTCAAGCGGTAATAATAGCTATGATCTCATAATGAACCTTTTTGAAAGTTCATGCTGCTTACCATTACAACCACACACCACCCCGCAACAGATTTAGGGTATCTGCTGCATAAACACCCAGACCGATGCCAATCCTTTTCCCTTTCCTTTGGACAGGCACACTTCTTCTACCCTGAAGTCAGCGATGTGCAATGCACGGCGGCGCTGCTGTTGGACGTTGATCCAGTCAAGTTAGTGCGCGGACGCAGTGTCACGCTGGAACAGTACGTGAACGATCGCCCCTACGTTGCTTCTTCATTTCTGAGTGTGGCGATCGCTCAGGTATTGAGCACAGCATTAGCAGGTCGCTGCAAGGAACGACCGGAACTGGCAAAAACCCCTATACCCCTGCTAGCAAAAATAAGTGTCTTACCCTGTCGCGGTGGTGAAGCGTTCCTGCGCCAACTGTTTGAACCCTTAGGCTACACCATAACTGCCCAAGGTCACTCTTTAGATGAGGAATTTCCTGATTGGGGGCAAAGTCAATATTACACCGTAGAATTGCAACACACCCTACCCCTTGCAGACTTACTGAGTCATCTCTACGTGCTAATCCCAGTATTGGATGACGATAAGCACTACTGGGTAGGTGATGAAGAAGTAGACAAGCTTCTACGTCATGGAGAGGGTTGGTTATCTAACCATCCAGCACGAGAACAAATTACCAATCGCTACCTGAAACGACAACGCCACCTGACTCGCGCTGCATTAGCACAGCTTGCAGAAGACGATGAACCCGATCCAGACAGTGCTGAAGAAAGCCATGCACAGGAAGAAGCTGTGATAGAAAAGCCGATTAGTCTAAATCAGCAGCGGTTGAATGCCGTAATTACTGCCTTAAAGGAAAGTGGCGCAAGGCGGATTATTGATTTAGGTTGCGGTCAGGGTAATTTGTTGAAAATTCTGATCCAAGATAGCTTTTTTGAGCAGATTACAGGTGTCGATGTCTCCTACCGATCGCTCTTAGTTACCAAAGAGCGATTAGACCGTCTGCACTTACCTCCTAACCAATCGAACCGTCTGCAACTCATTCAAGGCGCACTCACCTACCAAGATAAACGTTTTACCGGATACGATGCAGCTACGGTGATTGAGGTAATAGAGCATCTCGACCTACCGCGCCTTGCTGCTTTTGAGCGGGTAATATTCGAGTTGGCACAACCCAAAACAGTGGTGGTAACAACGCCTAACATTGAATATAACGTTAAATTTGAAAACTTGCCTGCGCTGAATCTGCGACATAAAGACCATCGCTTTGAATGGACACGAGCGGAGTTTCAAAACTGGGCAAACTCTGTGGCGGAACGCTTTGGCTATCAGGTGCAATTTCAACCTATAGGATTGTCAGATCCTATTGTCGGCTCACCTACGCAAATGGGGGTTTTTATCCATAATTACTGACAAAAATGGAAGCAATCATTTTCATGGGAATCCAGGGATCTGGTAAGTCTACTTTTTATCGCGATCGCTTCTTTAACACCCACATCCGTATTAACCTTGATATGCTCAAAACTCGCCATCGAGAACAAATTCTTCTCCAAGCTTGTCTGGAGGCTAAACAGTCTTTTGTTGTCGATAACACTAACCCGACCGGAGAAGAAAGAAGGCGCTACATTGCTCCAGCTAAAGAAAAAGGTTTCCGGGTCATAGGCTACTACTTTCCGCCTGCACTAGAAGAGTGTAAGCAACGCAATAGCCAGCGACCCCCTGAACAAATAGTTCCTCTCATTGGACTTCTAGCAACCTATAAAAAGCTGACTTTGCCAAGTTTTCAAGAAGGATTTGATGCACTTTACTCAGTCAAAAATGGCTTTAATTATTCATTCATTGTTCAAAAAATGTTAATTGTTGATTGCTCATAGCTAATTGCAACTAACAATCAACAATCAACAATCAACAATCAACAATCAACAATCAACAATCAACAATTAGCCATCAGTATTCAAACGTAGCTCATATGAAATTAACTATTCCCGAACTTTCTCTGGTTGTTTTTATCGGTGCTTCTGGTTCCGGTAAATCTACCTTTGCCCGCAAGCACTTTCAGCCCTTTGAAATACTGTCCTCAGATTTTTGTCGAGGGTTGGTGTCCGATGACGAAAATAACCAAGCGGCTTCTCACGATGCCTTTGACGTGCTACACTTTATCGCCGCAAAACGATTAGCAGCGGGGAAACTGACAGTAATCGATGCTACTAACGTTCAGCCAGAAGACCGGAGAGAATTACTGGCGATCGCACGCCAGTATCATTGCTTTCCTGTCGCCATTGTCCTGGATCTGCCAGAAGAACTGTGCCATGAACGCAACCAGCAACGTCCCGATCGCTCCTTTAGTTCTCATGTCGTGCGGCGTCACACGCAGAATCTCAGGCGAAGTCTTCGAGGTTTAGAACGGGAAGGTTTCCGCTACGTCCACATCCTCAAGTCTTTGGCAGAAATTGAAGCCGTAGAAATTGAGCGCCAACCCCTTTGGAACAACCGCAAGCACGAACACGGTCCTTTTGACATCATTGGCGATATTCACGGCTGTTGCGACGAACTCGAAGCACTACTACAAAAATTAGGCTACCAAACCTCCCCCTCATCCCCCACCTACTACCACCCTCAGGGACGCCTCGCCGTTTTTCTGGGTGATTTGGTAGATCGGGGACCACGCATCTTAGATACTCTCAAGTTGGTGCGAAACATGGTTGCAGCAGGTACGGCTCTTTGTGTTCCTGGTAACCATGAAAACAAGCTTTTGCGGAAACTACGGGGTAAAAATGTCCGGGTTAATCATGGGTTAGAGCAAACCCTAGCAGAGATTGAAGCTCTACCTGACACAGTGCGCGAACCATTTACCAAAGAACTTAAGGAGTTTCTGGATTCTCTTATTAGTCACTACGTCCTAGACGAAGGGCGGCTTGTGGTTGCCCATGCGGGACTGAAGCAACAGATGCAAGGACGGGGATCTGGTGCTGTGCGGGAGTTTGCCTTGTATGGGGAAACGACTGGCGAGATTGACGAGTTTGGCTTACCCGTTCGCTACAACTGGGCAGCAGAGTATCGAGGCGAGGCAATGGTTGTCTATGGACACACTCCTGTGCCAGAACCCGAATGGCTGAATCATACTATTGATATTGATACTGGCTGCGTCTTTGGCGGAAAACTGACTGCCTTGCGCTATCCAGAAAAGGAACTAGTGAGTGTTCAAGCTAAACGCACCTACTGCGAACCTGTCAGACCAATCCGTAGGGGCGGGGTTACCCCGCCCACCATACAGTCCGTAGAAAGGACTGCCCAGCAGGAACTAGATGATCTGCTTAATATTGAGGATGTACTCGGTAAGCGCATTATCACTACCCGCTTGGTGTCTAGTATCACAATTCGAGAAGAGAATGCGATCGCCGCCTTGGAGGTAATGAGCCGTTTTGCCGCCAACCCTAAATGGCTCATCTATCTACCGCCTACCATGTCTCCTGTAGAAACATCCCAAAATCCGGGATTCTTGGAACATCCTCAACAAGCCTTTGCCTATTATCATCACCAAGGAATTACTGAAGTTATTTGCCAAGAAAAGCACATGGGTTCAAGGGCAGTGGTGATTGTTTGCCGGGATTTGTCAGCTGCCCAAAAACGCTTTGGTGTGGTGGATGAGGGCATCGGTATCTGCTACACCCGCACTGGAAGGCGCTTTTTCGAGCCGGGATTGGAGGTAGAACTCCTAGGGCGGGTAAATGCTGCCCTTTCTCAAAGTGGCTTTTGGGAGACATTCAATACCGACTGGGTTTGTCTTGACTGCGAACTCATGCCTTGGTCAGCCAAAGCGCAGGGGCTGCTACGGCAACAATATGCAGCCGTTGGGGTAGCATCACGCCTTGCTCTCAGCAATGCCGTTACCTTACTGCAACAAGCAAGCGATCGCAACCTTGAGGTCAGCACTCAACTCAGTCACTACCAACAACGAGCAGAGATGGCAAAGCAATACGTCAGCGCTTACCGTCGCTACTGTTGGTCAGTTAATGATATTTCCGACCTGAAACTGGCTCCTTTCCACATCCTAGCAACGGAGGGAGCCGTCCATACTGATAAAGCTCATCGCTGGCACATGGAACAAGCCGCGAAAATTGCCCAGTCTGACCCAGATCTACTGCTTGCAACCACCTATAAGGTGATAGATTTGACTGACCCTAGCAGTCACGCAGAGGGAATTCATTGGTGGGAAGAACTCACCCTTGCAGGAGGTGAAGGTATGGTCACCAAGCCGATGCAATTCATTGTCAAAGGTAATCGTGGCATTGTACAACCTGCGGTTAAATGTCGCGGACAGGAATATCTGCGGATTATCTATGGTCCTGAATACTCAACGCCTGAGAATCTACAGCGTCTGCGCCAACGTGGGTTATCGCTCAAGCGTTCTCTTGCTATGCGGGAGTTTGCCTTGGGTGTTGAGGCATTGGAGCGTTTTGTTGTCCATGCTCCTCTGCGTCGTGTGCATGAATGCGTTTTCGGCATTTTAGCACTTGAGAGCGAAACTGTAGATCCACGGCTTTAATGTCAAAGCCTTGATGAGGCTATCTAAACTATCGGCAACTAAAAAATTCTGAAACAAATTTAATTCCCATCCGGAAAAGGCAATTTGCCTTGTGAAGTTAAACTCATCAAATATAAATAGCAGCCAAAAGCAGCTCAAGAGCAACTTATGATTAACCAAGCTATGGATTTTATTTTTACTGATAGCCTAGCCTTTGCTATTAACGCGACGCTTGGTACAGTAGTTCGCACCAAGCTATGCAACTACTCTTGGGAACAAAGAATTAATAGTGAACCCCCGACAAAAGAGATCGGCGATCGCCAGCCTGATAATCTAATCATCAGATAACGTAGTATAATAGACATCTCCGAAAAACAATGTAGAGACGCGAAATTTGAGCCAGCGCTGCAGGAGGGTCTCCCTCCGTAGGCGACTGGTGAAGCAGCGCTGAATGAGTGTTTCCCGCCGTAGGCGACTGCTGAACCCGTAAGGGCGTCGCGTCTCTACAAGGGCTGTAGACAACGCATAATTAATTTTCGGAGATGTCTAATGGAGCTAAAAACTGTTAATCACTCCATTATGCAATATCTTACGCCACAACAAGTTTACAGACAACCTCATTTTATTGCATATGCTAGAACATCTTGGTTCAAACTTGAACCAAGGTGGTCTACGTATTGAGTACCGGGCATTAATCAACAACATATGTTGTTGATTAATACTTGATGTTAACTACCTCAGACCGCTCTGATGAAGGGTTTAGCCTTCCTTTGGTAGTCACGAAGTGGAGGAAGCGATGAAAACTCCACACCATCTATACCCTTTACTTGTACTGTCCGAACATCTGACGATCGCTCTCCTTCGATGTTCGACACTGGGTCAACTGCGGCATAACACCCATCCAGTACATTAAAATACTTTACAAAAATAACTGAGTGTAAGCATTGAGGTCATGCTCCTTTTGGCATAATACCATTCCGTCTTTAGGCATAATTATAGGAATAGATGAAACTACATGAAAAGTGCTTTGTTTTCAATTTTCTGACGGGGAATAAATTCCCGCAATGGCTCTACCCCTCCCTGCTTGCAGGGAAGGGTTAGGGGGTGGGATATCTTAAAGTCCACTCATTCCTTGATTAGGATTGAGCTATTCCGATAGGACAAGAAACGTTGGTTCCCCCTATCCCACAGTACCCGTTGGGATTTTTTGCTAAATACTGCTGATGGTAGTCTTCAGCATAGTAGAATTCAGGAGCATCAAGGATTTCCGTGGTAATCTGACCATAACCTGCGGCGTTAAGAGCTTGTTGATAAGCGTCCCGCGATGCTTCGGCTAGCTTCTTTTGGCTGTCAGAATACACGTAAATCCCCGAACGGTACTGAGTACCAGCGTCATTACCTTGGCGCATTCCTTGGGTGGGATTGTGGTTTTCCCAAAAGACTTTTAGTAACTCGGAATAACTAATCACATTTGGGTCAAAGACAACAAGTACCACTTCATTGTGACCTGTCTGTCCGGAACATACCTCTTTGTATGTGGGGTTGGGAGTTGTACCTGCGGCGTAACCCACTGCAGTGGTGAAAACTCCGTTCAGTTGCCAGAATTTGCGTTCTGCTCCCCAAAAGCACCCCATGCCAAACACTACTGTCTCCATTCCCTGTGGATAGGGAGGCTTCAGCGGATTACCGTTGACATAGTGATTAGCGGGTACTGACATAGGCTGTGCCCGTCCTGGCAAAGCTTCCGCTGGAGAGGGTATGGTTAGTTTTTTACCAAATCCGAATAGCACCATTGATTTTAACTCTGAATTTAGATCTTTACCTTACTTAATATTTTATGAAAAAATGACTACTATAGCAGTCGAGAAAACCGACAGCTATGGCATCAATAGCCGTCAGTGCAAAATCGTTACCAACGTCATCGCTGGCAACGCTAAGCTATAACTAGCTCAAAGCTTGTGCGTTTAAACATCCCGCGCTTTGAAAAAATTATAGATAGCAAGCGCAATGGCTAAAACTAACACGACATGAATTAAATTACCTGCAATATGCAAGAACAGCCCTAATGCCCAGAAAGCAAACAGTAGAACTACAATACCCCAAAGAATACCGAACATAATTTTTGCTCAATGTCTCTGATAAGAGGATTAATATTAGGGTAATTCTTTGAGGCTATAAAAAATAATTTAGACACAAATTTTTAACAATCTATAGCAGTCCTAAATAATTCGTTAACACAAGTGTTTCTTTTCTTGGCGTTCTTCGTGTCTTGGCGGTTCGTTAAAAAAAAGTAATGTTTACAACTCAGATAAAAACAAAGCTTGCCTAGGCAGCGAATCTAATGTAGGGTGGGCAATGCCCACCCTACGATTTTGAAGTCAGTAGGTAAGCACAAATAAACCTAACTATGTAACAAAATGTAAAACGCTCGAAACCTTTGTGATTGCTTCACTTCGCTTCGCGACCTTCGCAAGGACATAGTTATAAATTTTCCCGCCTACCTACTTATCAGGCGGCATTCAAATCAGAAACGAGCGGAACACAAGCATTTACTAAAGGTAACAACGGACCAAGTTGCTCTTGCCCATTCACAGCTAAATCGCTGTGACACAAATAAACTCTCTCGGATACACGAGAAAGCAAATCTGCCAAAATCCTTTGCAGTCGTTGTTCTTGTGCCAATTTTTCATCTTCTGCAGTCCAAGGTTCTCCAAGCCTTTGTTGGAGAAAAAATGGTGCTCCGAACAAAGTAGCTGCACCGCCTTTTGCCCATAAGGGTGAACCAGCATCTAACCAGAAATGCCAGCGATGAAATCGCCGACTAGATCTGTATTGGAAGATTGTTGCCAAGGTGACTGCGTTGGCTTTTGGTCCGATGGGACGCACAGGATACGGGTTGGCTGTAATGGTGCCACGTCGCAGCAATTGTATAAATTCGGCAATGTTGGCATGAGGCGGAGTCACCCCCCCTGTTTCCCCCCCGTTAACGGGGAAGACAGAAGGGGGGATTTGCCTGAGTCTGGTATCAATTTCCCAGTAATGTTGGGCAGTTTCCAACAATTCCCGCAGTGCTGACAGTTGGTCGTAAGGGAGGTTGCTGCCATTCCATAAAAAGCGCTGAATTGCCCTGTCTAAAAGGGAAATGGGACTAGGAATTAAACGCATCTCTTGTTGCGATCGCTGCGCCTCTAACCACTGCAGTATTTCTCCATACGCTGTAGTAGCGCAGTAGCCCAGTCTATCCCAGCGGTCAAACGCTGTCACGGGCAGCAAATTGGGGCGTTCAGGATGTGGCACAAAGCAGTAATCTGCGATCAATCCCGCACGTACCGGGTCAATCTTGGCAACGGATTTTGTAGCGGATATAACGGATGATTGATCTGTGGGACTAACAGATAAATCATCCGTTGCGATCAATCCCGCACGTACCGGGTCAATCTTGGCAACGGATTTTGTAGCGGATATAACGGATGATTGATCTGTGGGACTAACAGATAAATCATCCGTTGCGATCAATCCCGCACGTACCGGGTCAATCTTGGCAACGGATTTTGTAGCGGATATAACGGATGATTGATCTGTGGGACTAACAGATAAATCATCCGTTGCGATCAATCCCGCACGTACCGGGTCAATCTTGGCAACGGATTTTGTAGCGGATATAACGGATGATTGATCTGTGGGACTAACAGATAAATTATCCGTTACATCCGTTGCCCTACTTAACACAACCAGCATCTCTGCCACAGCATTCCGATCCACCAAGCGTCCCAAACCAGGATAGACTAGTGCCATTACCGTGAGTAATCCTCGGATAATGGGCGAACTAATCAGAGGGCGTTGGTCGTTGAGAGACTCTACCGCGATATTTTGCTTTGTGAGGATTTCAGTAAGAGTGTAACGGGCGATCGCATCCAAACCCGGTGCAATGACCGCCACTTCATTTGGCTGCACAAGTCCTTGTTTGATAGCATTGACTATCTCCTCTGCTGTTTGTCGCAATAGTTGGGCGCGGGAGGTGGTTTGAATTGACTGCACTGCCTCTGGTAAGCTCAATAAGACCATTGGTTCTGTGACTAATTCCAGCATCGGCGTAGCAAGCTGATCTGCAAGGCACGAGTCCGGTCCAGTCAAGGTTTCATTAGGCATACGCGCCGCTAACTCGAACATGTAGTCGGGGTCTGCTCCCAGTCCCAATCGCACTGTACCATCGGGATTATAGCTAAATGCCCCGACTGCACCGCCAAGTAGAAGCAAATCAAACAGGTGACGCGCTACAGCAGGGTAATCATGCACATCGTCCGCTAGCACAGCTTGATAGCGTTTTGCTAGCTGCTGCTGGTAATTTGGATCGGGTAACAAATGCTGAGCGTAAAGTTCGGTGATAATTCCGTAGGTAAGTAATCCTCGCTCTAGACACCAGTGACGCCATTCTAGCAGTAAAGACATCAAAAATTCTGGTTCCAGATTTGTGGTATTATCATCAAGCAGTTCTGTGGGTCGGTTCCTGCCGTGCTGTGCTAAAGCGCGTGTCAAAACGTTGCCAATTTCTTCAATCTGGATGCCGCTGTAAGCAGCTAATTGCATTAAGTCCAAGATGCGACGCACTAAACGGTACTCATTAACACCTGCACGACGCAAAGTTTCTTCGTTCAATTGGGGACGCCACAATTTCGTTGCCAATTCCTGCTCAGTTTCTGGGCGTAGTCGTACCGGGAATTGTGCCTTCAATTTCAACGACTGAACCAGCAAAGGCCAAAATAAAATAACTTCATCCTGAAAAAAACCTAGAGGTGTTTTCCCGCGTACTGGATATTTTCCCTCGGTTGCTGCAACAATTCTATCTGTGAACTCCCGCCGATTCTCGCTATTAGCAGCCAAAGCTAAAACTGCTGGTTCTGCTTGATGAAGATACAGATGTTTTGGTATGCGGTCACCATTTTTTCGGAAGTTTTTAGTATGCAGTAATCCATTTCTGGGAGCAACGCCATCCACCCAACTACAGAACTGCTCCACCAAGCGAGCAGTCTTACCGCTACGGCTAGGACCAACTATCCAAAGGCAATCAGAAATCACAACCGTCTCCTTGGGGATTTGCTAAGATACTTCGTACATTAACTTAAGCTTAGAAAGTAACTAAATAATGCGGAATGATTGTCTACAATGAATTATTCTGTCTTGAGCCAAAAAATTTACAATGTCTTACTTAAGGCATACAAGTGGTACTTACGGACACCAGAGCGTTCTTTGGATGAGGCTTATAAAGCTGCTTTGCAGATTAAGGCAATAGAAACTGAACATTTCAATGGTAGTAAAATAGACTCGGCTGCAGCAATTCATAGCAGCAGTGTTATGGATTATTTTGAGTTAGACCTTAAAAAACAATTAAGAATTATCCGGATGCGGCTGACAGAGTTTAAGGCTACCCGTTTTTTCTTAAATGAGTCTAATCAAAAAGATTACATACGATTTGGTATAGAGTGTCGCAATCCTGCTCAGATTTTAGAAAAGCTAACATTCATTGATGGAGTCATAGCAAAATACAACACATTAAACGCATTAGATGATGATGTAACTACGTCATCAGATATAATTATCCAAGATGGAAATGTAACAGTACCTGCAACAATTCCACAAATACCTCAAAATTTATTAACTAAAAAATCGGCTAATAATCAACCACGGAGTAAGGCAGACACAACCGGAATATTACCCCGTTCGATTTTCAATACTATTAATCGTCTGCAAGTTGAATTAGTAGATCCCAACGCCGAAAAAGAGGTTGTACAAAATTTTCGCAAGTCGCAAAGAAGAACAATCACATCTGTCAGATTTATCTTACTGCTAATCATCGTGCCTGTTATCATCCATTATCTATCAAAACCCGTGATCGTGGGACCGATTCTTGAGCGTTTTAAGAGTTCTTCTGAGGAAGTTGCATTATTCCTCAACTCGGAAATGGAAGAAGAAGCACTTGAGGAACTCCAAAAGTTTGAACAGAGAATCAGGTTTGAAAATCTGATTAAAAACAACGATTCTCTGTCTGCTGAGAAAGTGGAAGAACGGTTGCAAGAAAAGGCTCATGATATTGCTGAAGAATATCGCGAGACTAGCGGCGAAGCTATCAAAAATGTTTTTGCAGATATTTTTGCTGTTGCTGCTTTCGCTTGGCTTTTGGTAGTTAGCAAGCGAGAAATCGCCATGTTAAAAGAGTTCGTTGACAATATAGTCTATGGTCTGAGTGACAGTGCCAAGGCATTTATTATTATTTTATGCACCGATATCTTTGTCGGTTTCCACTCTCCTCATGGCTGGGAAGTACTTCTAGAAGGGATATCGCGCCATTTTGGATTACCAGCCTCTCACGATTTTATCTTCTTATTTATTGCCACATTTCCAGTGATTTTAGATACTATCTTTAAATACTGGATTTTCCGATACTTAAATCGCATCTCTCCTTCAGCAGTCGCTACCTACCGCAATATGAATGAGTAGCTAGGCAACACAGAGTAGGGTCAGATGAGGGATTTCACGCAAAGGCTAGGCGCAAAGTTTTTTTAGCGCCTAGCCTTTGCGTAAGTGAATAATGAATAAGTAGGGTGCGTTAACCGAGAGTACGGCACCTTCTGCGGCGGTGTCGTACTCTCGGTTAAGTAAAATTTCGCAAATAACAAGCGCTCTTAGCGCACCCGACTCTAATTTAATTTTTACTTTATAAATAACCTCTAATGCCCAAGATGAAAAATAATACACTTGCTCCCATCACAATCAGTCTCTCTGTAATTCCTCTGATTCTCCTAGTGCCTATGCAAACTTTTGAATACAAGGAACTCAGTCCATTACAATGTCGGGTAAAAAGGTGGGAACTACCAGCATCCCTTCAACCCCAATCTCAGAATGTATCCACGCAAAAGCAAAAAGCGCCACCACTGGTACCTATTCAGAAGTCACCGTTTCCTTGTTGTGAGAGCGATCGCTCTTGTTTGGATCAGCAAATATGGGGTGAAAACAATCAACTTCCAGATAAAAAGGCACTGTTAACAGCTATCGATCGCAGTCTGGGATATCTGCTTCGTAGTGAAGCTGCTTACCAACAGTACATGGTGGTTGGTATTACACGCGATCGCGTCCTCAAAAGTTTACAAAGATTCCGCCAACTACTGCTAAAGTCTAATTCTGCCGACGAACTGAATGCAGCGATCTCCAGGGAGTTTGTCTTTTACCAGTCAGTCGGGAACGACAACAAAGGTTCGGTCTTGTTTACCGCCTATTACGAACCGCTTTACGCAGCTAGTCGCGTTCCTACACCAGAGTATCGCTATCCGATTTATCGTTTGCCACCCGATTTAGATTCCTGGTCCAAACCTCATCCCACAAGGCTGGAACTAGAAGGATCTGATGGTTTGCAAGGTGCAAAAAATCGGTTGCGATCTTTAGAGTTGTTTTGGTTGCGCGATCGCCTAGAAGCATATACAGCCCAAATCGAAGGTTCTGCTAGACTTCAGTTTCCTGATGGTACGCAAACAACAGTAGGCTATGCCGGAAATACAGCTTACCACTATAAGAGCATGGGGCGAGAATTAGTGAATGATGGCAAATTACCCCTAGAAGGTTTGACTATGCCGATTCTCCTCGATTATTTCCAGAAGCATCCCCAAGAGTTAAATATTTATATTCCCCGCGATCCCAGCTTTGTATTTTTTAAAGAAAACCACGGTGCTCCAGCACAAGGTTCTATCCTAGTTTCACTCACAGCAGAACGTTCGATTGCTACAGATAAATCTCTCATGCCTCCTGGTGCTTTAGCATTGATTCGCACTTCGGTTCCCTTTGTGAATGCCAATGGCGAGATGGAACATCGTATCGTTAGTCGCTATGTTCTCGATCAAGATACAGGCGGCGCGATTAAAGGTGCGGGTAGAGTGGATTATTTTCTAGGTACTGGTAAGACGGCTGGCGATCGCGCTGGGGTAACGGTCAGTAACGGAAATTTATATTATCTAATTCTTCAACAAAAAAAGTAAACCTTATTACCCCCTACCCAGTCTTATATATATAGCTTGCGTAAGTAGGCACTGCCCACCAATTACAAATGTTGGTGGGCAGTGCCCACCCTACATTACTACATTACAGCCGTTTTCAGATAAACGAACCACACCGTTTGTAAGGGCGAACGGTGAGACAGCCCTGAAGCCTGGTTTCCGACGCTCTTATCCTGCTTTTCGCGTTACCCGTATAGGCGCACTGGCTCCGGAGCAGGGGACTGCTTTCCCGTTGGCCCGATCGCCCCTACGACTGTGGTCTACATATGTAGACTATACAAAAAATTCACAATTAAACATAATCTTTTTAGTTAATTTAGATAATTTAATGTACTATTTATAATATTTACCATCTTGAAAACCTCCAAGCGATCTCCACTGTTTACGCTTCTTGAAATCGAAGATCGTCAAAATGGAACTACAAAAATTATTTGTCGTCATACGTAGTCAGTTTCAGTGACTTAGCTACTAACCTTTACAAAATAGGGAGATGTCACAAGTTTATTTTTCCCTTCTATTTAAATTTAGTTAAAAGTACTGCATAAATCTGAAATACTGTCCCTATAGCTTGTAGATAGCTGTATTCCTACTGAAGTAAGATACTCATTTGTATTTATTACGATAAATTGAACGTTAAATCGGGGGGTTAAAAGTGATCGGGATCTTAGTTGATGCTGACCTAATATTAGAAGCTTTGATGAATCGAAACGAGTTTGTAGGAGATGTTAGCGAATTATTGGATAGGGTACATCCGTCGATTCAGATGCATGTCACAGATATTGGTTGGCAAAAAATCTACGCTTATGCCAGCCGGTTACGGAATACAAAGATTGCTGAGATAGTAATCCATTGGTTAGAAGAGAAAATTCAGATTTGCACTGTGGAACAAACTATCATACAGCAAGCACGCTCGTCACCGTTGAAGGATTTTGAATCTGCTGTAGAGCTAGTTTGTGTCAGTTATCAGGAATTGGATGCAATTGTCACCCATAACAAAGATGCTTTTGCCGGCGCTACCAATAAGTCTTGGATTTGGTCAGTAGCAGAATTGAGGGTGCGTGCAAATTTAGAAACTCAGCTACAAGCAACCAGATCTATTTAGTTACTGAAGGTTAAGCCCTCACCTACATGAGTTGTTTAATTGCTAGTTGCCCTTGGGCAATCAGCAAGATAATTGCTCAAAATAATGTTAGCGTACAGTCACATCCATGGTGTAGTTTAAGATACCATTACCACTGTTTTGCTGCAGGACATTGGTGCCAGGACCGGAAAGTCCTACATTCACCGAAGATGATGCAGGCGCATAACGGGCTGAAATTTTCACCGTTTGCTCTCCGACCGATAAAAATGGTGAAATATTTATATTTTCACTATTTTTGTTGAGCCGTTTAACTAATTTACCATTGACAGTAATCTCACCCGTCAACTGATTTCCTGAGGTTTTAATGCTCAACATGTGGGGTTGACTGAGATTAGCTGCATTCAGATTAAATGAGTTGTGTTGGGTTCCAGATGAATCACTGGTATTTTGGCTAGTTGTAAAGCTTTGTTGCGTTCCAGATGAATCGGATGAATCGCTGCTGGAGGTCTGGGTAGTAGAGGAAAAGGTACTCATATCACTATTGCTGTTTGATTTAACAGAAGAACTTTGACTGCTGTTGATGAAATTCTGATGAGCAAATGCTGTGGTGAGTGTGACAAGCATTGCTACGCCGCATGCAAAAAACAGTAAATTTCTCATAGCTATATTTAGGTAGCAGCAGGTATAGGAATCAACCACCTGCTGAATTCTTTGTAGAAAACTTGCGTTCAAGGCGACTTTCAGAAAAATTTGAATTGACTCTATATATGACCTGAAAAGACGACTTCTCAAGTGTAAACCAGGAGAAATTCCCCTGTTGGGGAAGTTCCTTTGGCTGAAAATTTTTACTTGGACGCCATTCTACTATTTTATCTTTTATTTTTACCTCCCATACAACTTCCAATTTGGATCTTTAGCTGGGTTGTACACATGTACTGGAGTATGCACTTGAATACCAATGTTTGGAGTTTTTACACCAGTGGGGTTGCCATCTCCATCAACATATTGAGAGCTGGTTCGGCGTTGTTCACAGCTACCAGAAACACAATTTTGTTGTCCGACGGTGTTAACAGTGCCACCCCTGCTGTTAGTGCAATTCGGTCCAAAATTCTGAGTTGTATGATTCGTTTGATTTCCTTGCCTGTTACCGTCAACCGCCACTTGGGTGCCGACATCAACCGCGACGCATCCTGCCATTGCCGGGTGAGTGAGGGCAGGTATCATTAAGGGAGATACAGCAGAAAGCGAGAACAAGGTGAGGGAAAGTAATTTAAATTTCATAGCGATCTTCAAGTGAACTATTGACAAGATGTTGTAGTTGTGGAAGAAGTGGAAGTGTGATTAACTGCAGTACCATAGTTGTGACTGCTTTGGTGGATATAAGTTCTCCCATTACATTGAGAGTACTGAGAGTATTGAGGGGATCTTGAACTCCGGAATTGCAGGAGACGACGATTTAGCGGCAGCCTAGAAGTGGGTACAATCAGGGGAGAAATGCTCCCGGTTTGAGTGTTAGAGTTAATTTTGACATTACCATCGTCATCAACTCTTACCCTGGAGTTGGGACTTTGAATATCAATATCGTTATCTGCCCTAGCAATTCCAGCAGGTATTGCAATTAGCAAACAGAACACTAGTAATAAAATCGATTGTCTGGCAGGCATGGCTTAATTCCTCTTTCTTCGTAGAAAACGACCGATTTGGTTGACTTTGCCAACGCACGGAAATCGGTAAAACCTCCGTCAACTCCTCACCTTTGGCATACCACGGCACTGCTAACAGACACATTCAATTTTCTGTAATCTAGTGAGCAATCTGGCGCTGCTCTGTTAAGAAATGGTTTAGCTGATTCCAAAGATTCAGCAACGCCCAATAGCTCGATTATCTGGAATATTCATGCATCTTGGGATCTCAAATAATCAAAGGTTGGTTCAACGTCGAAACCAACGAGGAGCAGCAGCACCATTTTGGCTACAGACTTCACCAAAGACTTTTACCCAGCAATTCAGTGGCAGCCACGACCTACGGCAATTTGAGTTTGTTTGCTTATCAGGTCGGCACGTTGGTCAACATGACCACCATTGAAAGCAGTACCATTTTGGTTCGCAAGCTGAGAGGAGCCTTGTGACTGTGGATCCCAGCCGCAACCGTAGGAATTACCAACTCTATGTTGACGCTGGATGCTTGTCTCGTTGGCTCTTTGATGAACTTGACTACCATAACCGGCGGCAGTAGCACTTTGATTAAGCTCCTGCTGAGTGCTTGATTCAGCAAAAGCAGCCGTTGGGGCTATAATCAGAACCGCAGCTAATAAACCAAAGGTGGAAGTTTTCTTCACCATTATTCTAGACCTCTTTTGTGGTGTGTGTGTGTTGTAGGAACAGAGGTGGCGTTGCTTCGTAAGAGCGAATAGTTTGCACCCAATTTAGCAACGCCTCATGGCTCAATTAATTAGCACTGGTGTTGAGCGCGGGCAACTTGAACTTGGTTACTGTGGTTGCTGCCATTTTGGGCATTAGTAGAACCGTATGACGCCGCACCATTTTGGGTGATACCCTGACCCGAGTTTTGATTCTGGGAACTATAGCCTCCGGGGCAGGAGCGGTGGTAGCCGTAGATACCAGCATTATTATGGACTTTACGAATTTGACGTTGGACTTGGTTACTGATATTTTGCGCACTTTGGGCATTGGTACTACCATCCGAAGCCGCACCATTTTGCTCAATTGTCTGCACATTACCTTGAGATTGGCTACCAGCAAATGCCGCCGTCGGTGCAATCATCAAACCTGCTGCCAACAATCCAAAAGCTAGGGACTTCTTGAACATCTTTTTAGACCTCGTTAGTCGTTTTTTGTAGGAAGAGAGCTGGCGTTGCTCCCGTCTCGCGAATAGTTTGCACCCAATTCAGCAACGCCTCATAGCTCAATTAATTAGCAGCGGTGGTTCGCATGGGCAACCTGGATCTGATTACTGTGGTTGCTGCCATTTTGGGCATTGGTAGAACCGTATGACGCCGAACCATTTTGGGTGATACCCTGACCTGAGTTTTGATCCTGGGAACTATAGCCGGAACCGCAGTTGCCGTGATGACCGGATCTGTAAGGGTGATAACCAGGATTGGTGCGATGAATTTGACTTTGGACTTGGTTGCTAATGTTTTGAGCACTTTGGGCATTGGTACTACCATCCGAAGCCGCACCATTTTGCTCAATTGATTGGTTATTACCTTGAGATTGGCTACCAGCAAATGCCGCCGTTGGTGCAATCATCAAGCCTGCTGCCAACAATCCAAAAGCTACTGACTTCTTAAACATTTTTTTAGACCTCGTTAGTTGTGTGTTGTAATTGTGTGTTGTAAGAATAAATCTGGCGTTGCTCTCGCCCTTGCGAATAGTTTGCACCCATATCAATTCAGCAACGCCTCATGGCTCAATTAATTAGCAGCGGTGGTTCGCACGGGCAGCTTGAACTTGGTTACTGTGGTTGCTGCCATCTTGGGCATTAGTAGAACCGTATGACGCCGCGCCATTTTGGGTGATACCCTGACCTGAGTTTTGATCCTGGTAACTAGAGCCGGAACCGCAGGATCTGGGGTGACCGTAGCTGGGGTAGTGATGACCAGCATTGGCTCTATGAATTTGACTTTGGACTTGGTTGCTGATGTTTTGAGCGCTTTGGGCATTGGTACTACCATCCGAAGCCGCACCATTTTGCTCAATTGATTGCTGATTACTTTGAGATTGACCAGCAAATGCCGCCGTTGGTGCAATCATCAAGCCTGCTGCCAACAATCCAAAAGCTACTGACTTCTTAAACATTTTTTTAGACCTCGTTAGTTTTGTGTTGTAATTGTGTGTTGTAAGAATAACTCTGGCGTTGCTCTCGCCCTTGCGAATAGTTTGCACCCATACCAATTCAGCAACGCCTCATGTCTCAATTAATTAGCAGCCTTGGCGAGCGCGTGCAGCTTGAACTTGGTTACTGTGGTTGCTGCCATCTTGGGCATTGGTAGAACCGTATGACGCCGCACCATTTTGGGTGATACCCTGACCTGAGTTTTGATCCTGGTAACTAGAGCCGGAACCGCAGGAGCTGGGGTGACTGTAGCTGGGGTAGTGATGACCAGCATTGGCTTTATGAATTTGACTTTGGACTTGGTTGCTGATATTTTGAGCGCTTTGGGCATTGGTACTACCATCCGAAGCCGCACCATTTTGCTCAACTGATTGCTGATTACTTTGAGATTGGCTACCAGCAAATGCCGCCGTTGGTGCAATCATCAAACCTGCTGCCAACAATCCAAAAGCTACTGACTTCTTAAACATTTTTTTAGACCTCGTTAGTTGTGTGTTGTTTGTCAGACGGTGAACACCTTAAGTAGTTTCATCAGGTGCTTCTCTGTTGTTTGTCTATCAGGAGCTACAAAATCAAGTCGCATCATTCCGGATTTCTGCTAAAAGATCTTTGAAAACTGAACGTTTGCGCTTGTTTTGCCCTGTGGCTCATCCTCCTTTAGATAGCAGCCCCACCTAAGTAAGATTGCTATGGAGGTCCTTGACTCCCTATACTTAATAGTTTTAACCAAAGATTTTGGGTGTGTCAAGAGCTAGGCTAAATTTTTTTTGGCTAAATTTTTTTGGCACAAGTTTTTTTTGATGCTACGATCTACGGCTATAGGTAAAACAAAAGTGCCGTGGATGTGAAAAACTGCCGTGGATGTGAAACAGAAGGTAAAACCAAGGATAGCTTCTCTGCGTGAAAAAGCAGGAGTAACCCAGCTTGAGCTATCACGTCTTGTAGGCGTGACGGAAAGCACTATCCAAAACTGGGAAAGCGGTAGAACTGGAACAGACCAGATTGAAAGAATCATTAGGTTTTGCAAAGCTCTCAATTGTCAAATAGAAGACCTAATTGAGTATGTGAGTGAGTCACCAGCAGAACCAGCCGCAAAACCCAGTTCTTTAAGCGAGATCCAGAACCTGTTGGGGACTGATGAGCCGAACCAAGCTTTGACCCCCGACCCTAAACCTGCTCAAAAGCGCCCAGCTAGGAGCAGCTCTGTTTAATTGTTAGTAGTTAGTAGATAGTGGTTAGTAGTTAGTAGATAGTGGTTAGTGGTTAGTAGTTAGTAGATAGTGGTTAGTAGTTAGTAGATAGTGGTTAGTGGTAATTTTTGACAACTAACAACCAACAACTAACAACTAACAACCAACAACCAACAACTAACAACCAACAACCAACAACTAACAACCAACAACCAACAACTAACAATTCCTCAGAGTATCTACAGTCACAAATTGATAGCCTTGTTCTAGGAGTCGGGGAATGAGAATTTGTGTTGTTACGGCGACATCTTGTCCGCCGCACATACCGTCGTGCAATACAATCAGTGAGCCACCCTCGACCTGCTGTAAAACTCGCTGCACTACGGTAGCCGCTCCCGGTAGCACCCAGTCTTCTGGCACAACACTCCACATAACTGGTCGGTAATTCCACTGACGTAATAATTTCAAGGTTTCCGGTGTAAATAAACCATTGGGCGGTCGGACATCACGTACTTGTTCAGGTTGTAGATCGCAAGCATTGTAAATGGCTGTTTGGGTTTTTTCTAAACTGTGCTTCAGGTCGCTTGGGGAGAGCATGGGAAAATTTCGATGATCGTACCCATGCAATCCGATCGCGTGTCCTTTGTCGCATACCTGTTTGGCTATTGCTGGTGAGTGGTTGACGCAAGCACCCAACCAAAAGAAACTGGCCAGAATGTTGTAACGGTCTAAAACTTTTAACAGTTGGGGTGTGTATTGGGGATGGGGACCATCATCAAACGTGAGCGCGATCATTTTTGAATTGCGATCGCCACACCAAAGACAGTTGGGAAAAGTCGGTTTGAGAATTTGGTAAAAAATCGGAAATAGGGGAGCTAGTTGCATCTTTTTGTTGGTTGTTGGGTGTTAGTTGTTAGTTGTTGGTTGTTAGTTGTTAGTTGTTAGTTGTTAGTTGTTAGTTGTTGGTTGTTGGTTGTTATAGCAATCCTAAATGATTCTTGAACACCTCTTCCTTGTCCCCTTTGTCCTCCAACTCCTCCAACTCCCCCAACTCCCCCAACTCCCCCAACTCCCCCAACTCCCGGTGGCAACATCTTCTCGCTTGGCTGGGATTAGGTTGAAATAAACAACATAAAGGGAAAGCTGTCAAGTACACAATATTAATATTATTGGGTAATTTTAAAAAATGCTTTTATGGGCAATACTGAAAAGAGCTTGCTCTTTTCGCTAAAACTGGTATGGATCGATTGGAGGAACAGCTGCGGCGTTTAGTTGAGGAAGCCTGTGGACACCCACTCGGAAGTCAACAGCGTCAGAAATTGCTCACGCAAATCATTTGCTTGACTGGTAGCAAACTCTGGCGGGAAAATACTTTCTACTATCAAGACGCACTGCAACAAACTTGGTTGTATTTCTGCCACAACGTTTGTGGAGCTTATGACTCCAATCGTGGCTCTGTTATAACTTGGCTGAATACTTACTTGAGATGGAGACTGCGCGACTTTCAGTACAACAGGTCGCCCATCATCTACCAATCTCTCTTCGGTGATGGCGGAAATTTCATTGACCCTGTAGATCAACTAGCTGCTCCTTCTGACGTTCCTCCGATTCTGGAAAACGTGAAGTTATGGGCACAAGCAGACTATGACGGAGAACTAGGACGCACTCACATTCAAGGGCGTCCAGATGTGAACTGTCAAGTGTTAATTTTGAAACGCTTGCCTCCAGAAGTGAGTTGGAAAGAATTGTCAGTAGAATTTAATCTGCAAGTCTCTACACTAAGCAGTTTTTATCAGCGCCAATGTCTGACTCGTTTACGTAAATTTGCGCAAAATGAAGGTTATTTATAGGGCAGTACTGTTTCGTCGGCTCAAAGAAACCCGGTAAATAAGTGCGAAACCGGATTTCTGGGGTGGTGCCGATCAGCTGCGAGGGCGCTGAATGTTTTGGCGGATCTGGGTTGCCTCTAGTAAGGTTTTTTCTACTCCTCCTTCTGCAATTCCTTTAACGTAGTTAATTTTGATTTCTTCCAGTAAGTCGATCAGTAAAGAGCCAATTTCCTGAATATTCTGTTCCTTTTGGGCTTCTACTTCTAACACGGCGCTGAAATTGTCAATCAAACGATTGGATATTGCTCCTACCTCAGGGTCTTCTAATAAAGTTGTCATAGTGGTATATAATCCTTGAGAAATATCTGTGACTAACTTCTCTGTCAACTGAGTGGGTAATTGATTGACTCCTGGCACGTTTTGCAGTTGTTGATAAGTAGGAGATTGACTAAGAATAGTTTTAATGCTGCGATGCAGTAATGCTTCTATGTCTGGCTGAATTTTCGGGACAACTTGATAGACTGTGAGGTTCAAAATGCGTCTGGCGATCGCCTTGATTTCGTTGGTGGTATTAATATCAATATAATGTTGGCGTGTCTGTGGTCGTAACAACCAATTTATAATTTTGCCTTGGTAAATTGACTCTTGAAGTTGAGTAATCAGCTGGATTGCCACAATCTCAGTTATTTCCTCAGCAAAATTAGACAGGAAATCGCGGTTAATTTGCTCGCGGACAAGATCGATATTTAATAAATCAGCTTGGTTGAGGCGAATTATCACCGGAATGACTCGCAAAAGTCGCCAAAATGGGAGCAGTAAAAAAAGATCGTACCAACGGCGTATTATTGCTTGCAGCCAAGTTAAGCCAATCTCCTGGCGACTGATAAACAAAGTTCGACCCAGAAATTCTAAGCTAAATAAAATCACAAATGGTAAGTCTATCTGCCAGAAATGATTGAGGAACTTGCCGTTTATTCCGATTCGGCGATAGTAGTTCGTTTTAATTAAGGGTTGAATCTGGGTATGAAAAAATGTAATTTCTGGTTGCCAACCCGCTTGCTCAAAATGCGCCTCACTCCAAAATAATCTCAAGGCTTGATGCGCCGATTCAATCCTCATGCGATCGCGCATGAGATTTTTAATCTTTTCTAGCGTACCACTTTTATTAGCTCCAGCAAACGGATTATCCCTAATCATTTCATCGCTCTTGTCTCGCAACTGAGCCAATAAGTTTTCTGTATCAGATGACTGTAGTCCTGTATCCAAAACCAGCTTTTCTAGTTGGTAGACTTTATTGAGATAATTCTGCGTCTCTCGATGAGGTTGAATGCCTTTGATTGGGTCATACAACTGAGTTAAGTTAGGAATTTCCAGTAGGTATAAATCACGCCAAGGCACGTAGCTCAAATCAAAAAGTACTAAAAATAAGTTAACTACGGCAACAATTGCCATTAGTCGGTTAAACCAGGGGTGGCGACGGGCTACGGTTTGTTTAAGGGCAAGTTTTTCAGGGGATAGCATAACTGACTCCTTTGCATTTCTTCCCCAAAAAGTATGAAATTTTTTCCGAAAACTTGCAAACTATTCCTGAAGGAGGCTCTGCCCCTATCTCTTGAGACGATATTATTCTATCTATAGCTGTAGTTTTATATAACTAATAACTAGAGTTAATTAGTCCATTCGTAGGAAGATATTACTAAGGCAATAAGTGTACACTAGAATTAGCCAGACACATTGAACCTACTGTGATCAACTCCCAACTTCTGAAGCGCATTCTTACTTGCATACTCTCAGTTACTTTGGTAACAGCCTGCGAGTCGATTCAGGCAGAGCAAACAAGTATGCCAGGGGAAAAAATCTCTATCGGTGACAATTATGGACACCTAACTGACCAGGGACAGCTACGCAGCTACTATCTTTACACTCCCAAATCTTACAGTCCAAACCATCCCATGCCGTTAGTTTTAGTGTTTCATGGGGATGATGGTAGTGGTCATTCAATGGCTGACGTTACTCGCTTCAATGAGTTGGCAGAGCAAAAAGGGTTTGTTGTTGCTTATCCAGATGCAATTAACCATAGATGGCGTCCCAGAGGTACTCCTCCATCACAGGTCAGCGATATTTCGTTTATTTCGGCACTAATCGATCATCTTAAGCAAAATATAAATATTGATAGCCGTAGAGTTTATGCCACTGGTTTCTCAAGGGGCGCAATACTTACCCAAGCTCTAGCTTGCAAAATACCTGATAAAATTACAGCTTTCGCATCAGTAGCTGGATCTCTTTCAGTTCGGATTAAATCTGATTGCCAGACTAAAACTCCTGTATCGATGCTCATGATCAACGGTACAAATGATAAAGAGGTTCTTTATGACGGTGATGACGACACTCAAAAAAGAGGAGCGCTTGTTTCTATTCCAGACACGGTAAGCTTTTGGAAAACGCACGATCAATGTCCTTCACCGAGTCAAACTATAAAGCGTCCTCAAGCTAATCCAAGCGATCGCTTACAAGTAAAAGCCTCTCAGGGTTCAGGTTGTATTGGTGGATCAGAAGTCGTGCAGTTAGCTGTAGTAGACGGTGGACATTTCTGGCCTGGTGGTGCAACCCAAGATCCAAACCTAAAACAGGTCAATGATAAACTTGGTTTTAACGCCACTGAGAAGATCTGGGACTTTTTTCAACGCCACAGTCTATCCTAGTACAATGTAGCGCTCGCATCAACTGATACTTATGCGGTCCAGTTTTACCTATATAGTTAGAAAATGCTACGAATTCGTGTTATCGTGTGCATAGAGAAAAATTGAACCGAATTTTTACTTAATTAGTTAGTATTAAACTTTACATTTAAGATGTTCTCGTTCCCAGCCTCTGGCTGGGAATGCCTAATGGTCGGCTCTGCCTCCAGATGCAAGCAATGAGGCAGCAGCCCCAACGAGTGCATTCCCATGCAGATCATGGGAACGAGAAAAGGTCGGTAAAAAGCATGTTCGTAAGGGGTTTGGCTTTAAGTTGACACCAACGAACATTTTTGTGTCCCTACAATGTGGTCTATTTACATGAAAATAGCTGTAAGTCTCAACATAGTTCTTCAAGAATACGGAAGACGCTCACGATGTAATCTAAAGGCGATGTAAGCCTTACACGAAGCCCAAGAAAAAATTATTTATGAGGTATTGACGAGCGAAACTCAACAAGGTTAAAATGTGTAGATTTTGAATCAGTGAAGCCTCTAAAAAATGACAATGGCAAAATCACAAACCAGTAAACTCAAGAAAAGTGAAACTACCCCATCGTCTTATTTTACTGATGTCAGCTTCAGGTTTCCTCGCCGCAGTCAGTCTGGGTATGCTGCATACTTATTTTTCACCGCAGCTGCCAAAAACGACCACTACAGCGATTAAACCGCTTGTGACACCTAAAGGCTTGCCCAGGCTTGATCCCCTACCTGCGGCGGCTGAGGTATGGGAATGTTCCGTTGTTGTAGTTGGTGGTTCCTTGGGAGGAGTTGCAGCGGCTTCAGCAGCAATGCGATCGGGGGCGAAAACTTGCTTAATCGAACTCACCCCTTGGCTTGGGGGACAAATTAGCTCCCAAGGAGTATCGGCAGTTGATGAATCACTGACCATGCGTGCAAAAGAAAATTATTCAAAAAGTTGGATAGAGTTCAAGCAGTTAATTAAACAGCAACCAGTAGAACTTCCCGCTTGGTCACATATTCCTTCTGCCCTCAAAGTTTCTGACATTAACAGTTGCTGGGTGGCAAAGCTGTGCTTCCCTGCCAAAGCCGGATCTGACGCAGCAGAACAATTGCTGCAATCTTCATCTCATCTTGCTTCTGGAAGCCGTTGGGGAACTTCAATTGCCTTTAAAGGAGCGGAATTTGACACTACAGGTCGGAATATTGTCGCCATCTATGCAGTACGGCGGCTTCCACGGAACCCGAAATATTTACCCAAAGGTCGGCTTTCTCAAGAGTTGACCTCTTGGTACTCTTGGTTTGGCGATCCGGTATTTGAGAAAGTACCCCTGCGACTGCAAGCACCAGCAAAAGGTCGAATGATCGTTATCGATGCGACTGATACAGGGGAATTGGTGGGATGGGCTGGAATCCCCCAGAGGCTGGGATCGGAATCTCGTGCAACTACTGGTGAAATTCACGCAGCGCCCAAAGATAACCCGGAATGCACCCAAGCATTTACCTTTCCTTTTGTACTTGCTATTCGAGACGATGGCGGGCTAAGTCGTACTCAACTGGCTCTTATTCAGACTGGAATGTCAAAAGAGGAACATCGGCGAGACTACTCTATCAAAGGGTTTCCCGTGTTTGCAGGTCGAAGCTTTTTCAATTACCGACGCATTGTCAGTAAAAGCCGCAACGATCCCTTCGTCGATAGTCCTTCCCTTGGAGACATCACCTTAGTCAACTGGAATCGGGGGAACGACTGGAACTTAATGAATCCGCCATTGATTTTGACTCAAGAACAGATTCTCACGAATGGACAACGTCAAAACTGGATGGGAGGACTTTCGTTAAGTGCGCTCAAGCAAGCCGAAGAACATGCGCTTTTATTTGCTCAATGGCTGATGGAAACTCAAACCCGACCGGGTTTTCCCCTCGCTTATTTGTCTGGATCTGAGTCTTTGATGGGTACAGATTCGGGGTTGAGTATGATGCCTTATATTCGGGAGGGGCGACGGATTTTGGGACGCAATGCCTACGGACAAAATGAGTTCATGATCCGAGAAGCGGATATTAGGACAGACATATCAGGTGGTCGTGACTTGTCGGCAACAGCGATCGCTCTAACCCACTACGACATCGACTTGCATGGGTGTCGTTATCGCAACTGGGAACCACCAAACGAAGCGACTAAAGCGCCTGCTAGAGAGTTTGTGGTTCGACCTACTTTGATACCTTTGGAAAGCATCATTCCTCAGGGGATTGACAACCTCCTCATTGGTGGTAAGAGTATTGCCGTTACTCACATTGTCAACGCTGTTACCCGCATTCATAACAGCGAGTGGAGCATCGGTGCAGCAGCGGGAGTGACAGCAGCTTGGCTCCTGACTCAACCCGATTTAACCCCAGGGCAGATTGTTCCACAACAACGAATGCCCCAATTGCAACAAACCCTAAAAAAGCAAGGTCAGCGTCTTTCTTGGTGAGCCAAATAGCGGAGTTAACCGTTATTTATGGGGTTCAAAATGTTTGAATGAGTGACTATTGAGCATGCGATAACCTGTGGGCATTGGGATAGCCCTAATTTTCCCTGCCTGCTCCCATCGCCTTAAAGTCTTTGCACTCACACCCAATAAGAGTGGCTGCAAGGTGAAGAGTTATTAACTTTTGATTCATTCAACAACTCCATAACCGAGTTGTAACAACGGTTAGCGTACACCTGATCTCAGCCCCAGCGATACCCGTTTCTACGTCTAAGGATATAAGTTTGTTTAATTTTGAGATATTAATGAGATATTAATGAGATATTAAATTGAAAAATTAATTCAGATAGAAACTTATGGCAACCGAGCTTGAACTTCAATCTCTTTTTAATACCTTAGATCGCGATCAAGACGGCAAAGTCTCCATTAATGAGTTTTTTTTAAATCCTGGCTTAAGTGCAGTCATCTCATCAGAAACAAATACCAGTAGCCCCCAGGAGTTACTAGGACGGTATGATTCAGACGAAGACGGTAGTATTACCTTTGAAGAGTTAAAGGAAGCAGTTGAGGAAGCAAGTAATTTAACCTAGCAGTCAAAAAACCCAATACCAAGTGCCCAATACCCAAAATCCCTCTCTAGCCCACGCCAAGAGGGATTTGCAATTTCTAGGTCATTGGTGACTCGCTAGCCGGGGTATTAGTAGCATCGGAACAGAAAACTGGGTTAAGTGGTATTACACTGATTTTACAAAAGTTTCTCAGCGTTGAAACCCTTGCTTTATCGTGAGGCGATTACTTGGCAATTATTGCTTTGCGAGCTACTACAACCCTCAATAAAATCCCTATGCAATAAGACTTTTAAGCTTAACCCGGTTTTCTGTTCCAATGATACTCATACCCCGTTCCCACGCTCTGCGTGGGAATGCATTTATTGTGGGCTGCTGCCTCCTCTTAAAGCAGGAGGCAGCAGCCCACAAGATCAGCGTTACCAGGCAGCAGCCCAAACGAGAATAGGAGGATTAGCGATCCAGGATATTGATCAGCGCACCCGTAGCAGCACCACCAATGGCATTATTAATAGGATGACGGCTACCAGTAACCGCGCCAGTCACGGTGCTAGCCCCAGCACCGACTGCGGTATCTCGAAGCAAGTCACCACTTCGATGATAGGTTTTTCTGCTACCGTTAACCGCATGGACAGCAGCACCAGCAGCGGCTCCATTAACGACATTGTGTACGGCTGAATTATGACCAGTAATGGCTCCAGTCACCACACCCGTTGCAGCTCCAATGCCGACATCTTTGATCCAATTGTCGTTTGCAGATGCGGGTTTCACAGACATGAAGTTGACCCCCGCTAGACTCGTAGCAACTAAAGTGGGTAATAGTGTGTGTTTTAGAATCCGATTCATTATTTTGCCTCTAAGATGAATTAATTGCTCTTAGAAAGTGGAAGTTTAAACTGTTGTCTTACCTTCTATTTCTAGTTTAGGTAACAGGTCTTTTTCTGCCTTGACCCGATTGGGTGATAATAGTTCCAAAATTCATCGACAAGTCAGGCAATCATCACATTAGGATTTATGTTTTTCATCGCCGTTGCCTAACATTTGGAGTAATTTTCTGGCAACGAGAGCGCCCACCACAGCTCCACCGACCAATTCCGCTGTCTGCACCACTTTTTTGCTAGTATCACTAGAATTGATGTGGCGGTGAAAAATCTCCTCATTCAACCATTCGGTGGTGGCTTTGAAGTTATGAATCGGAGTTGGTAATAGCTCTAGATAAGTGCCTTGACGGATCAAGTGAGCGGGTTCACCTGTGACTTCAAAAGCGTTGAAAATATTCGCAGCAGCATTATCTAACCCTAGTTTGAGAAGCGTACCCCGGTTGCTAACGCTAACAGGTTTTAGGTGATCCCCCAAAGCGATCGCTTTCAGGTTATGAGCAATTGTCGCTCCCTGCTGATAAGCAACCTGTGCTGTAGCAGGGAAAGAAGCATCCTCCACATATGTACAATCACCGCCTGCAAACACTTCCGGAAAATCGGGCAGTTGTAAAGTTTTGGTAACTTTTAATCGACCGCGCTTGTCTCGGTTTGACTCTGGAATCGGCAGTTCTTTAATCAGCGGATTGGTAACACTGCCAGCTGTCCAAATGGCGGTGCCGACTGCTAGCCTTTCTGTCTTACCATTGTACTTGTACTCGATAGCGTCAGGACGAATAGCAGTAACTTGTGCTCCCATCAGCATTTCTACTGGCACGGTGCGTTTTTGCAATTCCTGTTCGGCAGTTTCTTTCAGCGCACTGTTAACGTCACCCTTGAGGATTTCCGCACCGTGATTTAGCAGTACTACCCGGACCTCTTGAGGATTACCTTGCATGGCGGCATACAAATTCGGCAGGAAGTCAGCTAAGGTCGCTGACATTTCTACCCCAGAAGGACCAGCACCAATCACTGCTACTGTTAGCAATCGGCGGCGTTGTTCTGGATCTTCGATTTGCACGGCTTGTCGCAAGCGATCGTGCAACTGACGGTCGATCTTGATGACATCTATTGGTGTCCAGAAAGGTAGGGCATTCTCTTTTGCTCCCTCTACACCAAAGAAATCAGTAACGCTGCCCAAACCCAAAACTAAATTACTGTAGTTATAAGAAGTTCCCGAAGCTAATTTGACGAATCGCTGATGCAGGTCAATTCCTTGCACTGTATCTTGAACAAAGATGACACCGCTACCAACGAGCAATTCCTCAAAACGCGGCACTACCTGCATGGAATCCATTTCGCCACTGAAGTACTCGTAGAGTAAGGGCTTAAAGCAAAAGCGTTCTTGCTTGTCGATCAAAATGACACTTCGCGGATAGTGTCTATGCGCAAGGTGCAAGGCTGTAAATAGCCCGGTAAAGCCACCGCCTACAATCACCGTTTGATAAACTGGGCTGTTCATAAAATCACTTGTTCTGGGTAGACGTTGAATATAAGTCAGAAGTTAGAGGACTCTTGCGGACCATAGCTAGGCAAAACGCAAACTAAATGCATATCACGTTATAACGTTAAAAAGAAACTAATGAGAATAACGCTGAGGACAATAGCGAACAAAATAGCATATTCGACTCGGCGACTAAAAAATCCAATCACAGCGACCAAGGCAATAGCAAGAGCAACAATGCCGAAGTATTGCTGGTTTTGCAAGCCTTTAGCAATCAGTGGGTCTTGTTGGGTCTTAGCTTGTGACGGAGTTTCTCGAATTGTGCTTGGCGATCGCCGTGGCGTTTGGAATTCTTCATTTGGTAAAGTCATAGAATTGCCTGTTGACGTTGATACCAAGTACAGCAAGAATGGATATCCAAAGTCAAATCCTTGTTTAGCAATACTTATAAATATTTTGCTACAAATAACCCTCTATCTTGAGAATACTTTTATGCTCGCCAGAGGTACACAAGCGAGAACAGAATGACCCAGATCGCGTCAACGAAGTGCCAGAACAAGGTGGTCGCACTTACACCAAAATCACCCTTGTTATAGTTGCCTGGAATAAAGGAACGGACAACCATAATTATCTGCAAGATAATGCCAGTAAAAACGTGCAGACCATGAAAGCCCGTCAGCAGGTAAAACGTCCCACCGACCTGCCCCGTAGACAAACCGAAGTCAAGACCAAGCCACTCTTTTACCTCACCGATCAGAAAGTATATTCCCATCGCGGACGTAGTCAGCCACAATAAGCGAAATCTATTCAGATTGCGATGCTTGAGAGCACCTTCGGCCGCTTGAATAACAAAGCTACTGGAAATCAGCACCACTGAGTTGATCATCACAGCAGTAGACAAATCCGGTCCCTTGACACCAGGTGGTAGCCAGTGAGGACTCGTCAATCGCAGCGCAATGTATGTTATGAAAAAACTCAGGAAGATTATGCTCTCCGACAGCAGGAACACAGTGAAGCCGAACATGCTTTTGCCATGATGATCGTCAGCACTCCCGCCACCGCTTGGTAGAAACCGCTTCAGCCAATTCGGCATAAAACGCCGTAACTCCTCCAACGGCATGGGACTTTCATCTGGATGTGTAGAGTTTGCCATAAATTCATGGGTATATGAGTCGGACAAATCAATTAAAAATTAAAAATTAAAAATTAAAAATTTTTGAATTTTGCATTTTTAATTTTTAATTCTTGTACACCTACTCTTGAGTGGCAGCTTCTGGTTCCAAAGGTTCGGAATCGTTGTAGTGGTAGGGTGGTTCGGTGACGATCGGAATTTCCGCAAAGTTCTCTTTTGGGGGCGGTGAGGAAGTTTTCCACTCCAGCCCTGTAGCGTGCCAAGGATTATCTTCTGCTTTCGGTCCCCGTAGCAAAGAAACCACTATATTGGCAATGAAGGGCAGCGTTGACATCCCGAGTAGGAACGACCCGAGGCTAGCGACGATGTTCCACCACTGGTACTCTGGGGCGTAGGAGGAAACCCGGCGCAGCATGCCGTGCAAACCGAGTGGATGCATGGGGAAGAAGGTGAGGTTGGCACCGATAAAGGTCAAAAAGAAATGTATTTTGCCCCAGCCCTCGGCGTACATCCGCCCGGTTATTTTAGGGAACCAGAAGTAAATCCCTGCAAAAATACCCATCGTGATGGTATTATAGACAACGTAGTGGAAGTGACCCACGACGAAATAAGTGTTGTTGACGTGAAGGTCAAACGGTGTCGAACCAAGCATAACGCCGGTGATGCCAGCGAAAACAAACATCACCACCCCTCCTAGGGCAAACAGCATTGGTGTCAAAAGGTGCAGTCTACCTCTCCAGACGGTAGCAGTCCAAGCGAATACCTTGATCCCAGTGGGTACGGCGACTAACATGGTGGTGAACATGAAGAACATGCGCATCCAACCAGGTGTGGCACTAGCGAACATATGGTGTACCCAGACCAAAGTGCTAATGACAGAGAGTCCAATCGTGGCGATCGCCACTGACCGATAGCCAAACAGGGGATTGCGAGAAAAAGCGGGGAGGATCTCCGAGAAGATGCCAAAGACAGGCAGCACCATCACGTAAACTGCTGGGTGGGAGTAGAACCAGAATAAGTGCTGGTAGAGGATGGGGCTGCCATTCTGCGTCGAGTTGAAGAAGTTTGTCCCTAAACTCAGGTCAAAAAACAGCAGGATCAATCCACCAGTAAGGGAAGGCAGGCAAAACAGTTGCAGTAACTGAGAACTTAGCACCGCCCAGACAAAGATCGGCATGCGGAAGAACGTCATGCCTGGTGCCCGCATCCATAAAATGGTTGTGATAAAGTTGACACCACCCATGATTGATGAGATACCGATTATGACTAGACTCAGTATCCAAATGAATTCGCCGTTCAGCAGGTGACCTCCGGGGTTCTGGATGCTGATTGGTGGGTATGACCACCAGCCAGCTTGGGGGGGACCGTCAGGCAGGAAGAAGCTTGATAGTAGCAGGATACCTCCTGGCGGAATCATCCAGAAGGCGATCGCGTTGAGCACCGGAAATGCCATGTCCCGCGCCCCGATCATCAGCGGCACTAAGTAGTTGGCAAGACCAGCATTGAACGGGATGATCCACAGAAAGATCATGATCGTGCCGTGCATGGTGAACAAGCCATTGTAGAGGGGGCGATCGACCACATCTGATTGGGGGGTGATCAGTTCGCCACGGATGATCATCGCCAACAGCCCGCCAATGAGGAAGAAAATGAAGGTCGTCACCATGTACTGGATACCGATGACTTTATGGTCTGTGCTGAAGCTGAAGTATTCCCGCCAGCCCGTCGTCTGTGAATCCGAACTTTCGCCCCTCTCATCAGCCCCGGCAATGCCTTCCCTGGAGTTATTTGTCATTGATTTCCTTTCTTTTAACTAGACAGGCACAATAAAACATAAATATATTAACTTCTGTGAAGAGGCGGTCAGCCAACTAACAACTAACAACTAACAGCCCTAACAGATAGTTGTATTTATTTACGCCGACTTACTTAACTAGAATAATTCACTACAGAAGGTTGAGCAGGCTGGACAGTGTGCCACTGACTATTAAGCATTTTCTTCGATGGCTGGGTATGTTCAGCAGAGGCTTGATTAGATGCCAGCGTTGGTTCACGACTAGCAGCTAGCGCCAGCCATTGGTTATAAGCTTGACGGGATTCAACGGACACATCCGCCTCCATCACGGCGAAGTAAGTACCACTAAATTGGGAATCATGCAGCCGATACTTACCCACACGATCCGGCGTTAAATTCAAGGTAATGGTGCGATTGGGAACCATATCTTGCTTTAAACGGAACTCAGGGATATAGAAACCGTGGAGAACGTCTTCTGCATGTAACGCTAAGCTAACAGACTGATTAACCGGCAGATGCAATTCGTTACTGGTGACATTGTTTGGATAGCGGAAAGACCAAGCCCACTGCTTAGCAAAAACCTCAATCACTTCCCCAACAGGTTTGCTGTCACTGTTGACATCAGCAGCGTTAGCAGGTTCTTCCATGTGCAGATGCACTATCGGCGTCAGACCCTGGATATTGATTTGCTGATAAATGCTGAAGCTTTTCACTGCGAGCCACAAAACCAGTAGAGTTGGAATTACTGTCCAGAGGATTTCCAGCTTCGCACTGCCTCTAGCCGGGTGACCGTGACTCCAGTCACCCTTAGGTGCCCGACAAGTGATCATCGAATACGTAATGATCCCAGCGATCCCCAGGAAAACGAACGTTCCAATCGAGGCCAGAAAGCTAAATATCTCATCAACCTGTTTTGCTTGCGCTGTTGCTTGAGGCGGCATCCAGGAGTATGCCTGCTGTCCGACCCAACGACTGACAGCGAGAATCACCGCTATAAAAACAGCCAATAGCAGAGAGTTTAAAATTTTCCTCATAAAAGCTTCTGTAAAATTAATAAACTGTCTTGATGCTGCTTGTGAGGTTACTTTAGCAGCACGTTGGGGTTTTCACCATTCCTGAGCAAGTGGGCAGCGGTATTGTGAACTCCGAAATCGTCTCCGAGATGTGCTCCCAGCGTCCCTTGGACAAACATGATCCCCATAATTGCAATGCCCACCACCAAGTAGATCCAGTTCACCTGTTTAGCAGCGCCTTGACGCCACTGATAGCGCTGGAAACCTCTCCACACGGTCATGGCAACAATGGCAGCCAACAGGAAGATCCCACCCAAACCATGTAAGATCATCGTCAGACCTGCCCCCAATCCCCAAGGACTCTTGATATCTGTAGGCGGATTTGCCAGAATGATCTCGAAAAAACCTGCCGCTACGGTAAAAAATGTGACGATCGCACTTGCTAGCAGGTTGTACCAGCCGACATCGTAGAAGCCCTCACGCACCGCTGGGAGGGCTAAAAATCTGAATATCGGTTTTTCTAAGGGAAAAAGTTTTCCTGCTATATCAAAGGTAATGGCGATGATGAAAAGACCTAAAGTCAAATGTACCAGATTTGGATGTACTGGCAGCTGGTAGGGCAGTCCGTTGGCACCCAGCTTGAACCCCCATTGCATGAGTTGTAAATTCATTTCAAGACCCCCTTCTTAATCGCTTCCTCTACAGGCACCACATGCAGTCCGTATTCCCAAACCAGTTGAGTTCCTAAATACACTTGGAAGGATACGAGGCAGATCAAAAACATTGCTACACCCAAATAAGCGGGTGGTATCTTTAACGGGTCACGGCTACGAATCACAAAGCGCCATGCTGTAATGGCGACGACAATCGCCGAAAGCGACCAGCCAGTAATCGTATGTTGATTGAGTATGGGCTGGGCTGCATCGTAGGCTTGTGCCAGACCTGCTTCAAACTGACCAAAGATCACGGCGACAAAGATCGCAGCCGAGGCGACAAACATGTTCCAAAAACTTACCTCGAACAAACGGTGGTTGCGGGTGAAATAGCCTACCACGTCGCAGAAGAAAGCAAAAAACACCATCGCAATCACGAAGTGGACGACGATGGGATGGATCGGATCGGGGTACGGTAGATTAGCTTGATTTAGAGGTATCGGCATCGCTTTCTCCTGAATTCATCCAGACACCATGATTCTGATAACACAACATTCATCTGATACTTGTTGAAAACTGCTCGAGCCTGGACTGTTTCAAAGGAGGCATCGCCAATAGCGCGTTCCCACCCAATTGCAAGATGGCAACAGGGAATAGTGCCTACTTTTGCACACTGTCTTGCATCCTTACCCTCCTAAAGCGGTTAATTATGCATTCCAGTCTTTCTACTAACTATTTGCTTATAAGAGTATAAATACAAATCTATCTCAAGAGTGATATAGAAAAAATCATAGCATATTGACAAAAAAACTTTAATCTGGTAAAAATTAAAATTTTAAAATTGATAGCTCCAGATAAATCACACAGTGAAACCAGAAAGAATTGAAACCAATGCAACTCCTAGAATTTTAAAGTTCCTGGCAGGAGTTACCTTCAATCAATAGGTTTAGTGATTTAATACCTTGCAAACCTTGAGCGAGAACTTAAACTTAAAAACAATTAAACATCATTTCCTCTTTGTTCAATTTAAATTTCCTAGCATTGATTTACAAACTTATTTTATTGGCTATCACACGCTAATTTAGTTTTCTGTCATTAAAAGCTTCTCTAATTACTAATTTAGTGCAAGCTTATTATCTATATGTGCGTCTTCAGGTGAATTGATGCAAATGAAATGACAATTAGCCTAAGATAAAAGCTGTGATTATTGTTAGCAACCAAGTTAGATGACAGGAGATTTCCATGCCAGAAGCCATCGAGATCTATGACGATCGCATGCGTGCGCTTGTGCTACCAGGTGCCCCACTCCAAAAGCTAGCCAACGGCGCGGTCCATAGCGAGGGTCCCGTTTACTTTCACGAGGACGACAGCATTGTCTGGAGCGACGCTCATGGCAACCGTTTGTTGCGCTGGAGTGCCAGTGATGGAGTGAGCGTCCTGCGGCACCCATCCGACTATCAAAGCGGTAACTATCGCGACTTGGAGGGTCGTCTCGTCGCTTGTTCGTCGGGTAAGCGTGCTATTATACGACGCGAACACGACGGTCAGTGGAAGGTTTTAGTAGACCGTTACCAGGGTAAGCGCCTCAACAGCCCGAACGATCTGGTGGTGAAGCGTGACGGTACAATCTGGTTCACTGACCCGCCCTATGGACTCACGGAACCAAACCAAGGATACGGCGGCGAGCAAGAACAAGACGGATGTTTCGTGTACCGCTTCGACCCGGCGACTGGTGAGATCGATGCTGTTGTGACGGACAGAAAGCGCCCCAACGGACTCACTTTTAGTCCAGATGAACGTCTTCTCTATGTGTCGGATACCTCTGCCTTCAATATCCCTGATGGGGATCGTGATATCCGCGTGTACGAGGTCGTGAACGGTCTTCATGTGAGGAACAGTCGCGTGTTCGCGGTCATTGAGCCTGGTCAACCCGATGGCATGCGTGTGGACGAGCATGGTAACATCTTTACTAGCTCAGAGGATAGCATACAGGTGTACGCGCCCGACGGCACCCGTTTGGGAAAAATTTTAGTGCCGGAGACCAGCGCTAACCTTACTTTCGGAGGTCCGGGACGCGATCGCCTCTTGATTACGGCAGGCAAATCCTTATATGCCATCGACCTCAACACGCGTGGAGTGCAACAGCCTTGACGGCGCGATTGATCGTAAAATCTTGATGGACTGGAAATCACAAAACGTTCTACGATAGCCAAATTCAGGGAGCAAGGTAAAAGCTGACCATGATTTACAAATTTGCTATTGGCTTCGCGCTGAGCTTTGTATTCGCCGCCGCTAGTAAGGTATCATCTAATTTGCCAGAACTTGGTCCAAACCTGCTTAGTTCACTCAATACTGTGTTTCCTGGGGGAATCCAAGGTTGGACGCTTTTACTGCTGAGAGTTGGCGTCGGCGTGTTATTCGTGCTGCACGGCTATCCAAAGATCACGCATCTTCGGCAGTGGGCTGATGCTATGAAGATGCCGATCTTTCTTTGCTTTTTATCCGCGCTGTCGATGTTGGGCGGCGGAATTTGCCTTCTTCTTGGATTCCTTACACTACTGGCAAGTGTAGCGATTCTAGGCTCAATGGCGTTCGCGATGTTTTTAGAAATTTCACAAGGATTGCCTTTTGTAGCTCAAGATCCATACTTAATTCCGGACGATCAGTATCAGGGTCCAAAAGGAAAAGGCGAACCGCCAAGCTGGGAAAAGGCGTTTATGTACTGCTTAATGCTGATTGCGATCGCAGTTTTAGGTCCTGGTGCATATTCGCTGGATGCTCTCATTTTTGGACGGTGATGAAATTGCGGCGTCGATGTTTTGCTTGAGTGAGTAGAGTAGTAATGACCGAGTTACTTGAACAAGCGATCGCAAAGCTCAAAACTTTGCCTGCCAGTGAGCAGGATGCCATGGCGGCACTGATTCTTGAAGAACTTGAGGACGAAACCCGTTGGGATAGAGCTTTTGAGCAATCTCAGCATGTACTTGCCTTCCTTGCAGCAGAGGCAATGGCTGAATATCAAGCACCGCATTACACAACCACGCTTATCCAGAAACTCTGTGAAGTCGCGTACAACAACTAAGTTTCGCAAAGCTTTTGCTGATTTACCAGAGCAAGTTCAAGACCAGGCACGCTCTTGCTTATCGTCAGTTCAAAAAAGACCCTTGGCATTCGAGTCTACGGTGTAGGTTTGTAGGTTCGCTTATGGATAGCGGTTCACAGATTGACAATGTTCAAAGTTTCGCCGAAATCATTGGCGACAACGATAATCTTTGGGAGCCGACTCCCCAGTATGAAGCAGGAAAGGGACAACAATGTCTATAGTTGTATAGGTTCCCTATAGCAGAAAAGAGTATTCATGGCAATCACCTACGGGCTGGTAACCGATCGCCTGGTAGATGTGGTTAGAAGTTGGGTTTGCCTGGTCAGTAAACAAAAAACAGTATCGATAACCTTGGTTAAGTAAGGTCTGACTCAAAGCCGCCACGCAAGTACTGCCATAGCCTTTTCTTCGGTGTTCTGGCGGTGTGTACACTGAACTGACCCTAGCACCGTTGGGTGTTATACCAACACGACTTGCCATTGAGACGGGAGTTTCATTCTCCCAAAGGTAAGCCGTACCCTGTTGCAAATGGCGATCCACCAAGCGTTCAACTGACTCAACACTACCCAAAGCTTCCAGCGAAAAGGCTTCATACCAATACATGAGTTGTTGGGCGATCGCTTCCACCGCCCTCAAATCGTTCACTTGTGACAACAGCAACGCCTTTGGTGGTATTCTCATCGCGACTGCGGCAATATCTCCGTCGAACTCCACAGTTGCTAGATAAGGCTTTTCGTTGAAACGTTCAGGATGATTAATCAAGGCGTTACAAAGTCCAAGCATCACGTTATGCAATGCTTCGTGATTCACCAAGTAATCTTTCACCAGATCGTAAAATTGACTTGCGTCCTCAAACTTATACAAATCGCAGCCTAAACTCATACATCAAATCCACCCTACCCTTACGTAACATCGCAGGATCTAATCTTTCAGTGGTATTGCAAGTCATTAATATCACCAACTTTTGATGCATCTGGATACCAGATTCATCAATAACGCTCTGGTATAAAGTTCCATCCAACAAACTGAGAATGTGTTCCGTTTTGTTACTGTATTGCGCTACTTCAGATGCACGATCTTGCGCTAAATTATCAGCCTCATTAATAATAATACAAACCTGCTCTAAATATGTTGGTGGGACAAAGTTAGCGATCGCATCGTGATCCAAAATAAAAATTACATACCCTAAAGGCACAAGAATTTCTTGTGCTACTGCTTGTGTCCAAGCGGTTTTACCTGTACCCGGTTCTCCATGTACCAAAACCGCTAGCTGGTTTTGAGTGAGAATCGCTTGCTGTACTGTGTCGGTAAAGCTTTGAATATCCGGCGGAAAACTGCTCAGCGGATATTGGCTGTGAACCTTGCCCACGCGACTTTGATATCCACTCAGCATCACTGCTAAGTCGTAAGTTGCTTTGTTAATAAGTGGCGCTATATTTTTTGCCATTAAAGTATATTGTCGTCTTCCCCTGTCGTATGGGTTAATTTGCAGCCAAACGTCGTGCTTAGACCAGTAAGCATAAACTGTGTGGATAACGTCAAGGCGCTCCCAACTTACAAATCTTGCTATAGGATAATAAAAATCTCTTTCTAAATAATACTGAGTAATAATATCAGGACAACCTAACAAACTTAACACTCTCAATACAGTGATTTCTTGCAGTCGGTGAAGAACGTAATCAATCGGAATACTATTACGACTGACAAATTGGACGATCGGTGTTTCCGTACTCAAAATTTCTTTGTAACGGTAATCTGGGTTGAGAGGGTCTGGTGTAATATAGTTCCAGTATTTTTCCAGTTCGTAACGAGTGTTATCAGATACAACATTCAATAAATTCGCCCACCAAGTATAATTATTTCGACCCAAAGTATCAGCAATGTTACTTGCTAAATTTAAACTTTTTTGAGTTAATTCCTGCGTATCGTTACACAATAGTTGCCACAGAAACTCCCAGTCCAACTCTCGGTGAAATGGTCGCCAACCGCTTGATAGTAAGCTTTGACGGTTAGTATTTGCCGGAGTGCCTTCAGTATTTCGATAAAAGTCAAATTCCATGTTTTCGGTTGTGTAGCAGTTATCAGTCCTTCTTTAATGGTGTAACACAGAATATTACAATATTAAGATCTGTGTCAAGTGTTTAAGTTGGTAATATTGATGAAATTCATACCCTGTAATAGTTTGTCCCATTACCCATTACCCATTACCTATTACTATTAATTATTTTCATTAGTTTTGCTCCTGTTCCGGCTTAAGCTTTTAGTAGAAATAAATAGGGGTGCTATACCTGAACCCGAAATAGAGCGCGTTTCTACCATGACTCGGATTATTGTCATTACTTCTGGTAAGGGAGGTGTGGGTAAAACTACACTCACAGCCAATCTCGGCATGGCTTTAGCCAAGATGGGGCATCAAGTGGCACTAGTTGATGCTGATTTTCACTTGAGAAATTTGGATTTGCTGCTAGGACTAGAAAAACGTATAGTCTACGGTGTACTTGATTTCTTGGCTGGCGAGTGCCGCTTAGAACAAGCTTTGGTAAAAGATAAGCGGCAACCGGGTTTAGTACTTATGCCAGTGTCACAAAAACGTACCCAAGATGTAGTAACTCCAGAGCAGATGAAGTCACTATCGAACGCTTTGGCACAGAAGTATGACTACGTAATTATAGATAGCCCACCTGGTATAGATACAGGGTTTCAGAATGCGATCGCCTCTGCTACTGAAGCAATAATTGTTACGACACCAGAAATTCCCTCAGTTCGTGATGCCAACCGTACAATCAAGTTGCTACAAGATCAAGACATCAAGCGCATTCATTTAATTGTTAACCGGATCAAACCTCTAATGATACAGTTTTTTAAGCTGATGTCGGTACAAGATGTTCAGGATATTCTAGAAATCCCCCTAATTGGGGTGATTCCTGAAGATGAGAAAGTTATTATTTCCACCAATTGTGGCGAACCTTTAGTATTAGCGGAAGATCCATCAGGAGCTGCTATAGCTTTGAGTAACATTGCTCGCCGAATAAGAGGTGAAACAGTAGAATTTCTTGATCTTGAGTTATCCGATCCTAGCATTTTGGACACAGATGATACTATCGACTCAGTGACTAATTTTGTAAGTTCATGTCCATATTTGTAAATTACACTAACTGATTTGAGAACCAGAACATATAAGTGTTCTCCAGAATAAAGGCGCACTCATTGGATAGGGTGCGCTTTTACGAGAGTCCGGCATCGCACAACTTAATGCAGTTCAGTTCCATCGTTGCGAAGCAGGTAGCGATCGCTGATTAACTTCAACACCACCCTACCTATTTCTGGGTCTTGCTATTTAAATTTTTTGTATAAATAAATACATTTCTCTATAGGATGTTTGATAAAATACATTAAATATTTATTAAATACTTAAGCGAGTATGCCTTATTCAAAATATTTTTTCTTGAGATTTTATTCTAAAACTGTACTATTTGGTAAATCAAGATTAAATTTTGATTAAGTATGTTAATTTCTGATGAACTATGTTTGTATAATTTCAACCTGGCTTTGCCGAGCATCAAAAAAATATTCTTACTCAGTTAGGTGGAAATATTTTTCCTCTAAGCTAGTGGGTGAGATCGTATCATCAAATTGGGAGTATGGAGGAAATACGAGCCTACCTTAAATAAGCGCTATCGAACCGCTTGCAGAATGCCTCGTCTGCTCTTTTATTCATTGGCGATCAATAGCAAATAGTATCTTCTGGAGAAGAAATGGATTTGGCAAAAGCATTAATGAGCGATAAAAAGAAGCAATACTCTCAGCCACCTCTGATTTTAGCAGTGGAAGATGACGATGATAACCTGATGCTGCTGAGTTATGCTCTTGATTCGCTAGACTGTAGACTCATTTGTCAGAAAGACGGGTTAACAACAGTACTTGTAGCAAAGGAGTATCAGCCAGATTTGATACTGCTAGATATTGTGATGCCCGGTCTTAGTGGAATCGATGTGATACGTTGTCTAAAGCAAGAACCATTAACTAGAAATATTACAGCGATCGCGATTACAGCACTAGCGACTACAGAGGATCGAGAACGTATACTAATGTCAGGCTTCGACGATTACATCAGTAAGCCTTATATGATTGAAGATTTAGAGGCTATAGTCAACCACTACCTTTGCAAAAAACCGCATCCTCAGTCAAAAATAAGTCTATAACTCAGAGTTTTCATTGTCGTTTTTATGAGATGAAGTCTTGATCCTATTCTTAGTAATTGAAGCATTAACGCGAACATTAGGCGCATCGGTTAGAAGAGCAATAATCCCAGTGCGACCCGTCTCCAGAGTGGCATCACTCAGTAGATCCACTACAGAAACATGCAAAATCTCTTCTATCAGTGCCTTAATTTTAGGCTGAATCGCATTATCTAAATCAGAGTGAACCTGCTGTGCCAGCTCTTCTCGACCTGTTTGAGCTAGTAATTGCTCTGGTTGCGTGATCGAGTTTTCCAACAATACCACTAAATTTTGATCGGAAAGTTGGCAGGTTACTTTACTCGGCTGATGTCCAAGATGCTCACGATATAAAGCTTGAATACGCTGTGCTAGTGTTCGTTCTACTTGACCGCGGGTTGGAGTTGTCGTCATCTGGATGTTTTTGTTTTCTCTAAAGACGTAGACCACCTTCAATAAGCCAGAAAGGCCAGTTATGAGTTATGAATTTTTAACTCCCAACTTTTTCTTAGGGTTTTAACCCCAAGCTAGCCTAACTTTTTGACTTGTCGCTAACAGTGTTTCTATCTAGAAATCAGGATTCATGAATCACTATATTAAATAGTAGCCGCAAAAATAGCTAGCGAGCAAGATCCTAATGCAGTATTTTTCATAAGTATCTAGGAAATCTTTCAGTATAAATACTTAGTTATTTTTATAGCAAGCCGAGGGATAAAACACCCGAATCACAAACCCTCGATCGCAAAAAATCAAGTTTGCTTAGGTAGTAGCACAGTGAACACACTACCTTTACCTAGTTCAGAGAACACATCAACTCTCCCACCGTGGGACTCAATAATGCGGCGCGATAAATGCAGTCCCAACCCACTACCAGAGCGTTTATTTTTACCTTGGCGAAACCGTTCAAAGAGTATTGCTTGATCCTCTTGCGCAATGCCATACCCAGTGTCTTGTACCTCAATTGTGACGCACTTTTTATCCTTGAGTGTAGATTTTTCAGAAATGCGAATGTTTATACTTCCTGTGTCTGTAAACTTGATGGCATTTCCGAGCAAGTTACTGACAACTCTTCGCAGTTCCAGGCGATCGCCCATCACAAAACCAGCAGTTGCATTACGAGTGTCTAGGTTACTCGTGTCTACATTCACACTCAAGTCCTTTTCACTAGCAAGAGGACTTAGTTCTTGCACGACTTCAACAACTATCTCCGGCAGATTGCAGCTTTCAAATTGCAGAGTCTTTTTGCCAGCTTCAAAACGGTAGACTTCTAAAAGGTTGTTTACCATGACTAACAAATTTTTGTTGCTACGAATCATCGCCGCGATCGCCTGTTTCATTTCCGGCGAAATCTTGCAAAAAATTTCTTGCTCAAATAAATTGAGCATCCGATCCGCAGCAACTAAAGGAGTTCGCAAATCATGAGTCATCCGCGAAACAAAGTCCTCCCGCTGGCGTGCCATCTTTTGTTGTTCGTCAATACTGTGCTTTAGGCGCAGCAGCGATCGCACCCTTGCCATCAACTCATCTTGATCGAATGGTTTGCGAATAAAATCGTCTGCTCCCACATCCAAGCCTTCGACAACGCTAGCTTCGTGAAAGGCTGTTAACAGCAAGATCGGAATATAAGGTAGATCCGGGTCATTACGAATGCGGCGTGTCACCTCGTAGCCATCCATTCCTGGCATCATCACATCTAGCAGAATCAGATCGGGTGGCGCTTGTGCAACTTGCTTGAGAGCATTTGCACCATCAGCGACTAATTCAACTTCATACCCTTCAACCTCTAAAATCGTCTGCAGCAAAATCAGATTATCATTCGTATCATCAACAGCGAGAATACGTTCTATTTGAGAGTTTTCGGCTACTAACATAACTTAACTTATCAGCTATTTTGACAAAATTTATAGTTTTACTTCTTTGTGATTAACTTTAAAGCTTGCTATTCCTCCTCTCCCTTGATACCTCTACCCTGAAGCGAGGAGTCTCCGGCTGCTTCCATAACTTTTTTTTTGACGCCCCAGTAGCCCATGCTTGCTCATCTTTACTTTGGTACATTGATGGAGATATTTGACGTGGTAGTTCAATCTTAAAGATTGAACCATCACCCAATTTACTTTCCACTGTGATTTTGCCGCCCATCATCTGTACCAGCGCATTTACAACTGGCAAACCTAGACCGGTGCCAGAATATTTGCGAGTAGTACTCTGATCGACTTGCCGGAAAGCTTCAAAAATATGTTTTATATCTGCAGGACTAATGCCAATTCCAGTATCACAAACTACTATTAACACTCGATTTCCTGGCATTTCGCTCACATCGATGCCGATACCGCCCGACTCTGTGAACTTAATCGCGTTTGAGAGTAGGTTTACGAGAATCTGCCGCATCCGAGTTGGGTCATTAAACACTATAGTATTCTGCAACTGGCTTTGAACCCGCATACACAAGTTTTTGACGGATGCTTGGGAATGCATTTCTGCTACGGTGGCATTTACCACCTTAGATAAATCAAATATTTCTGGCTTGATGTCTAAGCGTCCTGCCTCTAACTTGGAAAAGTCGAGAATTTCATTTAGTAGCGTCAGCAAATGCTTACTATTGTTTACGATCCGATCCACCATATCTCTTTGCAGATGCGTCAGTTCACCGCACTTAGGACGCAATAATAACTGGGAAAATCCAATGATCGCATTCATAGGAGTCCGCAGTTCATGAGACATAGTTGCCAGAAACTGTGATTTTAACCGCGATGCTTCCATTAACTTCAGGTTTTGCAACTCAATCTGTTGCCGCTGTACCTCTAGTTCTTGATTCTTGCGAGTTAATAGCTCATTGCTTTCTCGTAATTGCTGCATCGCCATACCTACCTGCATTTCTGCTCGGTAAACTCGCACGGCAGTCCGCACAACCTGTGCTAAGATCTCTGGGGATAACCTAGACTTGGAGAGATAGTCTACGGCACCTGCCTTCATTAGTTCCACAGCTATTTGTTCATCCCCTTGACCTGTTAAGACGATGACGGGAGATTTGACTCCTAAAGAGTGTAGCTTTTGAATTAGGGTCAAGCCATCCTGGTCTGGTAAGCGATAATCGAGGAAAATGCAGTCATAAAAATTACTACTTAGAGCAGTAATCGCACTCTTAGCGTCACCTACCTCTGACAGTTCTATCTCAAAACTTGCCTTAGTCAGAGCCCGACGCAATGCCATGCGATCTACTTCGTCATCATCTACGACTAAAATTTTTAGCTTTTCTTCCATCACTTTTGACTTTTGCTATTAAAAGGATTTTTCTGTATGACATTCTTATTTTCCGGGTATATTTCTAGAATTTTTGTTGTTTTAAGCATTAATGGAGCAATTTTATATTTTATTTTATAAATTATTTTCTAGTATTACAGATAAATCGCCTTGCTCCACAAATTATTTCAGTAGGTAGGGCTAAATCCCACCACATCCAGGTTCTGTGCGGCATAGCCCTACCTACACTACTTAAAATTTTTCATGAATGATTTAGTCTGACTATATTACAGATAAATTACGCCAATCACAGATTATTTCAGATTTCAGCAGACTTTCTTTGCCAACCGAATTCTCTTGCTAGTGGCTAAGGCATTTCGCATAATGTCCAATAATTATTAAGCGTTGCCATTAGCTCAATAAAGTTATTGAAAGTTACAGGCTTAAGGATATACCCTGCAACGTTCAAGCTGTAAGCTTCTACTCGGTCTTGATCTTGGTTTGAGGTCGTCATCACCACCACAGGAGTTGCTTTTAGTAGAGGATCTGAGCGTAGTTCCTGAAGGAATTCGATGCCGCCCATTTTAGGCATATTTAAATCTAACAAAACTAAGCGCCGCTCTGCCGGAACTTCAGGAGGCTGATCTTGGTGGCTGCGCAACATTGTCAATGCCTCGACCCCATTAGTTGCAACGTAAAGCGGATTGGTAATATTTACTTTCTTGAATGCCCGCCTGACATTCATTACATCAACATCGTCATCCTCCACTAGTAATATGTTAATCACTCTTTCCGCCATTGGTTAAAGTTGTGTTCGATTTTTGATCCCAAAGGTTACTTGATTAAAGTATCCCGATCGGGACAATCGCTAATTGCTCTTAAATAATTAGCAATCAGCGTGCGTAAGAAATTCCGATCTGCCAAAGCAGACAGAGCAAGTCAACACTGATTTTAAACAACGCGTTGCCCTTAGTGACGATTTTAAACAAGTGGGTTAACGCCGTCTTCACCCATTAGTCAGACTTACACACAAATTTCAAAGAAAACGGCGAGGAATCTCACTCCTTGTAGGGGTGGTCCGAATCGACGCCTCGCCGTTTAGGGCATAGGGCATAGGGCATAGGGAATAAGTAGTAGAAGGTGACACGATAACAACCGATTAAATACTTGGAGATAGTACGTAGGAATTTGTCAAGGATCATATTTTCCCTCATGCCCCATGCCCCATTCCCCATGCCCCATTCCCTTCAAGGTTGCTTGGGCCAAGTAAAGCGGAAAGTGCTTCCTAATCCTACGTGAGAGTTAATGGTAATCTTACCTGCTTCTGTTTCAACGATTTTCTTGACGATCGCCAAACCTACTCCCGTACTTTCTTTCCGATCTCGGGCTTCTAGTGTTTGAAAGATCACAAATACCTTATCGTGATACTCAGGGGCAATGCCAGGACCATCATCAGATACAGCAAATTCGTAGTACTGTCCTTGGTCTTGCACAGAAATCTTCACGTGACCATCCGATCGCGTATGGTGTTTAATTGCATTACCAATCAAATTGGTGAACACCTGTTGCAAAGGTATTCGCTTGGTCATCAGGGTAGGCATTTCTGACTCGATTTCAATGGTGAAAGTTTCTGGAGGCGCAAGTGAGTCAATCACCTCCAGCAGCAGTGCGTTAACGTTCACCATCAATGATGGAGTTTGGGTACGCCCCACTCGTGAATATTCCAATAAGCCGTTGATTAAGGCTTCCATTCGATGCACTCGTCCTCGCAACAAGCGCATCTGGTGCTGATTTTCTTCTGTCAGTTGATCTTTTAGATCTTCTTCAATCCATTCTGAGAGGCTGGCGATCGCCCTTAAGGGTGCCTTGAGGTCATGGGACACCACGTAAGCAAACTGGTTAAGTTCATCGTTACGTATCTTCAACACGGCTGTTGTTTGCGCCAAGATTGTATTCACATGAGTTAGTTCTTCTGCTCGTTGAATGAGAGTGAGTTCAGTCTGCTTGGTATGGTTAATATCGAGACAGGAACCAATGTACCCGGCAAAACTACCATCTGAATTAAACCTGGGAGTGCCTTTATCCAAAATCCAGCTATATTTACCATCAAAACGTCTGAGGCGGTACTCCATTCTAAAAGCAAGCCTGGCATCAAACGCTGTCATGTATGTATTTAAACAATGCTCTAAATCTTCAGGGTACACCGACTCTGTCCAGCCGTTACCTAACTCTTGTTCCAGTGTACGTCCTGTAAATTCTAGCCAGTTTTTATTAAAGTAAGTAAAGAGCTTGTCAGGACCGGACAACCAAATCATCACGGGTGCATTTTCTGCCATAGCGTGGAATCGTTCCTCGCTCTCGCGTAACGCTTGCTCTGCCAGCTTGCGCTGCGTAATATTGTCAAACGCAATTCCAATAGAATGATTAGGCAATGGAAATACATTAATGCTGAAAAAGCTCCCAGGTATGCTTTCATCGCCGTAATAAACGCACGACTCTTCTATCCCTCGACCAGAGATGGCAACAAGAGCGTATCTTTCCAGATCTGCTCTGTTTTCCTCGATCATATTGGGAAAACATTCAATGATTCCTTTACCAAGGTTGTCTTCAAGAGATATTCCAGTCAGTCTGGTTGCCGCCGGATTGATTGTAACTAACCGGAAAGAGGTGATATCATTAAGATCTTCTAGATGCCACACAATCAAACCGAGTTGCATATTCTTAACAATGTCGGCATAGAAGATTTCTAGCTGTAGCCGCCCTTGTTGTTCACGCCGCAGTAGTTCTTCCTGTAGGCGATTTCCGCCTTCCATCTGCGTTATCGGTTCTACAACACGCTGTTCTTGTTCTGCTTTGTTTATATCTCTCTCAGCAGAGTTAAATTGAATCATATCTTAGTTGTTGTAAATAAATGTAAACTTTTTTCGGATTAATTTATGTTTACCATTTAATTTTAGTGATTAGTAGTGATTTACTGAGTCAGGAAAAGTTATCTCTTTCTCACTAACTTAAGTAAAAGCTCACATTCCCTGACTAGAAGCTATTAATCGCATCGATACGTTGATTCAAATTGAAGAGATTGCCTTGGGAGTGGTTAGAAGCCATAATTGCTATGATAATACCATAATCGTTTAGAAAATAGCAATATATCGCAGGCTAGATATTTGTCAAGCTCATCTGACAGTAAGAGACGAAAGTCCTTATTTCTATCGGTGGATGTAAGTTTGATAAAAGATCATCTATCTTTGGTTTTGGAAAATAAAAGAAAAAAACTTGCAAAAAGTCGGCTCTCGACAGATGCAATTAGGAGAAAGTAAGTAAGATGAGTGAAATTAGTATCGTTTTAATTGAAGATCATGACCTGACGCGAATGGGGCTAAAAGCGGCATTACAGTCCAATACCTCAGTGCGAGTGATTGGGGAAGCAGCAAATGCTACCAAGGGGCTGAAGCTTTTGGAAACTAGTAAGCCGGATGTGGCGGTTGTAGACATTGGCTTACCTGACATGGACGGCATTGAACTGACTCGCAGGTTCAGGCAGTTCCAAGTAGAAAGTGGGGACTCGACAACGAAGATTCTTGTGCTGACAATGGACCATACAGAGGATGCAGTACTTGCGGCTTTTGCAGCAGGGGCGGACTCTTATTACATGAAGGACACAAGCATCGATAAGTTAACAGAGGCGATCCAAGCAACTCATGCAGGTAACTCTTGGATTGATCCGGCGATCGCCAATGTGGTGTTACAGCAGATGCGGCAAGGGTTGCCGACTAGCCAGCAATCCGATCAACCCAAAACTGTAAAAATTGAGGCTTTACCGTCTGAGTACGAGCAAGTTTTGGAAACGTACCCACTGACACAGCGGGAACTGGAGATTTTAGAGTTGATTGTAGCCGGATGTAGCAACGGGCAAATTGCTGAGAAACTTTATATCACAGTTGGTACGGTCAAAACCCATGTTCGCAATATCTTGAATAAACTTTGTGCAGATGACCGTACCCAAGCTGCTGTTCGCGCCTTGCGTTCTGGGTTAGTGGCATGAAGCTCAGATGATTTTGGCGAACTAGCTTGGCTATTGTCAATCATGGTCTATTCTCAGCAATCGCAATTATCGCCCACTCATTAACTTACAAATCAGGGGCTATACAAAAAAAGCTCGCACAGGCAAGCTTTTAGGTATTAACTATTGGCTAAACGCTGGTTTTTGCCTTTGACCAAACGCCATTTTCGTCTTCATCATATTGCTGGTGAACTGCCTCCCAGGCAGCTTGCTCAGCCTTAGTTTCGTCATTATTCTCTTTTAAAGCAGTATTATAGCGTTCGATAAATGTGCGCTGAGCTTCTTGAGAAAGGTGAGAGCGAATCTCTGGAGATAAATCTTCTGAACTATTGCAACCACCAGCACAAGCACGAGGTAGTGCCTTTTCTATAGTATGAATTTCTTCGGCACCAGCACTTTCAATCAGCAATTGATATTCTCCAGTGCGATCGCCTGGAACTTCTGCCATCACTAAGAACTCACCAGCTTGTAAGCGGGTTTGGTAGATAGCTGCTTTATCTTCTGGCATTCCTAACGTGGTGAGAACGGATACCAGACCTGCACCTGCACTACCTGCGATCGCTCCACTCGCAGCTCCCAGCAGCACTGCACCAATAGGACCTGCGGCTACAATCGAACCGACAAAAGGAATGAAGAGTACACCTACACCTGTAAGTAAGCTCAGGAAAGAACCAAACAACGAACCAAAAACTGCTCCGGTTCTTAAACCTCCCAGAATCACATCCTTTTTAGAAATGAAGCCAGCAATTCGAGTTTCTGACTGGAAATTTCTACCCATCACAGAGATATGGTCTCTCGACACACCTCGGTCTAGTAGACGCCGAATCACATCATCGACTTGTTTCTGTTCTTTAAACACAGCAGAAATTGTCCGCTCTGCTTTATATCCTTCCACCACTTTAACCCTCCTTTTGCCTTGCTTTTACATTTAATTGGGAGTAGTTAGTAGTTAGTAGTTAGTCGTTAGTGGCGCGCGTGTGCTCGACTAGGGTTCCCCAACAGCCGCGCAACTTGCTTTCCCGTTGGCTGCTTTTTAACAACTAACCACTAACTACTAACCACTAACTACTAACAACTACACACCTACAGGTGTTTTCTTTTCTGTTGCTGGCTGAGAACCGTCAGCCTCAAGTGACTGTCCTTCAATGAAGGAGCGCATCATCCAAGCCATCTTTTCATGGGCTTCCATCAGTCCAGTCAGGAAGTCAGCAGTTCCGGCATCGTGGTACTCTTGATCGCAGCGATCGACATGCTCCCGGAAGTTCCGAATGACTTGCTCATGGTCGTCCACCAACCGAGTTACCATTCCAGTTGCAGTCGGAACGTCACCAGCGTGTTCCTTGAGGCTAGTAACCTTCAGAAATCCTTCCATTGTGCCGATTGGGTAGCCGCCCAAAGAGCGAACCCGCTCAGCGATCGCATCGATAGTTTCAGTTAGTGCTGTGTAGTGCTCTTCCCAAAGTTGGTGTAGAGTGCGGAACTGAGGTCCCACCACATCCCAGTGATACTTTTTGGTTTTTACTAATAGCAGATAAGCATCTGCCAAATCTTGATTCAACAGATTAATCACACCTTGGCGTTGCTCTTCTGTCAAACCAATATTTACTCTACGCATTAATTTGGCTCCGTAAGCTATCTTCTTTTCTAAATTCACAAATTTAGTCCCGATCCAACATCAACCTAAGGAATGATTATGGCTGATGAGTTAGGTTATGTTGATATAGAAGATCGCGCTCATGACTGTTCAATATTAGATACTCAATAATAATTTCGTTTTATTCCATTAATATAAGCTTAAGAAGTTCTTTATAAAAATAGGTTAATAAAATAACAAAAGACATCTTGAGAACTGTTAGCCATCAAGATGTCTCCCATAAAGGTTTCTTCAAAATTTAGGCGTTGCTGATATTGAGGTATTAATCCGGATGTAGAGACGTGACGGTGGAACGTCTCTACAAGGATTTTGGTATTACCTAAAATCATTTTCATACATGAAATCAGCAACACCAAAATTTAACTTATAAGAGTGTGTTGCACTCTGATAAATCTGCTCTAGCGTGACTACTCAACACTGGTTACTTTTTGCCTGTTACTTTTTCCAAAAGACCCTTGACTTCATCTTCCACTGTTGTTGCACCTTGCGAATTCCCTGGACGCTTCTGTTTGTCAATATCAGCAGCTCCCTGAACCTCGTTGAGTCCCTCGTTGGATTTCTCAGTAACCTGTTGCAGTCCTGGAGGTGCTTGTTGAGATACTTCGTCAGTTAGGCGCTGGGTTTCTAGTAACTGTGTAGTAGCTTCTTCCGGATGACTTGCTGGGCTGGTGATTGCAGCAGCGGGAAGAGCACTAGAGAAAAACAGTAAAGCACAGGTAAAAGCCGCAATTAGAAAGCGTACTGGTCGCAAAATAGATAAACCAAGACCATTATTTTTCATTTAAAAACCCTCCGGAGACTAAGCAATTCAAAAAATACCAAGGTTTTGAACCCAATAACAGGCTAGCACAATAAATGCCACCTATTGTTAATTTTAATGAATAACAGTTTACCACAATAGGTCTGACTCAAAAAGTTTCTCTCAATGCTAACAAGTCAGTCTGACTTGAAGAAAGAAGACTATAGGTTTTGCTAACAAATTTTAGCCTTCAAACAACCTAGCAGTTCTTCCTTCCTTACTTGTTTGATTATGGTTAACATTCAGATCTGACAATATTAACTCTGTCTAATCTCTTTCTACTTTGAAGACACTAGGTAATTAATCAACCTAAAGACTGAGGTTTTTTCTATCTCTCTGTACAATATAATCACACCAGAGGTAGATCAGCTTTATACACTTTTGTCAAGTTAAACAACAATTACTATTTGCCTAAATTACTTTATAGCTAAACTACTAATTTTATTAACAATTAGCTATTGCTAAGTATGCTAAACATCTTTAATATATAGGAATCCTAAATCATTGTGTAGGGTGGGCATTGCCCACCATATCCGGGTTTTGGTTGGCAATGCCCAACGCCGCAAAGCACCGTTATGCCAACTACCATAAAAATGGGAATGACAGGAATCGAACCTGCAACCTTGTGATTAAGAGTCACTTGCTCTGCCAATGAGCTACATTCCCAAATCCATTGGGGAGATACCGCCCCTCCTGCAACTGCGTCATCAGCACAGCGCTTCACTTGTTGGCGAACAGTGGATGAAAGGAAGATGGAGGAATCGAACCCCTACAGCATCGCTGCTATACCACGGTTTTCAAGACCGCTTGCCGTCCATTCAGCGGCATCTTCCATAAAGGTGTCTGACGGGGCTTGAACCCGCTAATTACTTGTGTCACAAACAAGCGCCTCGGACCGCTTTGGCTTCAGACACCACAGTGGATACTGGTCGGATTTGAACCTGCAACACCTTGCTTGTAAGGCAAATGCTCTACCAAGGAACAGAGATGGGTTTTACGAGAGTGCAGGCGATCTAATTCAACTTGAACCAGTCACTGCAACATCTCTCCCATGTAAGGCGATCGCGGAAGGACTTGAACCTTCACTCTTCAGTTTCGTAGACTGAGATGTTATCCAGTTACACCACGCGATCGGGATGGAGAAGGCGGGATTTGAACCCGCGACGGGTGTTAAACCGTTTCCTCTTAGCAGGAGGATGCTTTAAGCCACTCAGCCACCTCTCCGTAATGGGTCGGGCAGGATTCGCACCTGCATGCCGGATCGCGGGGGTTTTACAGACCCTTGCCCACACTAAATAGGCGAAAGACCCAAAAAGTAGCCCCAACGGGAATCGAACCCGTGTCTTCTGGTTGAAATTCAGAGATCCTTGACCGCTAGACGATGGGGCCATTCGTTACGCTGTTGTTGTAACCAGAGGCTGAGGTGGGATTTGAACCCACGATATCGGTTTTGCAGACCGACGCCTTAACCACTTGGCTACTCAGCCATTTGGCAGTCCCGGCGAGATTAAAAAAGCGCATTCAGCTTGAGAGGCTGACGGCTTAAACTAATTCGCCTACCGGACTAGAAAAACGAGGGTGACGGGACTCGAACCCGCAACATTTCCGCAGACAACGGAACGCTCTAGCCATTGAGCTACACCCCCATTTTTAGCATCTGTGCCTAATTTTTTAGTCACAAATGTTTGGTGAAACCCATTTCATATTCAATTTTCAATGTTCAGAAAAAATACTTTCAACTGTTAGCAAAACACGCGACACTATAAGTAATAAACTTATTGTGTATTACTTATGTATTCGGTGGTTTTGACAAGTGCAAACTTAAAACTTTTCTCGTTAATTGCCTCTACTTCCGAACCATCTGAAGTAGTCGGGGTTCGTTTGCTGAGGACTCCTGTCTATTAGGGCGTGTGTATTGTATGTAGAACATGACTTTTGACCGTTGCTCGCAATGTCTTTCGCTTCAATACATTTACACTACATAAATACTACACAAAATGTCAAGGGGTTTTGGAAAAATTTTTTGAGATTGTTTAAACTAGCTTTTATACTTAGCTTTGAGTTCTTTTAGTCCCGAACCGCGCATAAGAGCGAAACCCCTGAGAACAGTAGGGGCGAGGTTTCCGCGCCCTTACAATGTCGATTCAGCGTATGCGTTCAAGTTCAATCATCGTGCCGTACTGTGACAAGTACGCACCCTACAAGGGAATATGATGGGGTGAACGTTTGAAACCCAGACAAATAGCAATCCTATTACATAGGTGAAAATTCCATAAGTACGCGTAGTAGGGTGGGCACTGCCCACCATATCCGGGTTTTGGTGGGCAGTGCCCACCCTACACCATTTAAAATTTTTCACAAATCATTTAGAATTGCTATATTAAGTGGCTAATTGCTAATCGTAGTTAGACAATTAACAATTAACAATTAACAATTAACAATTAACAATTAGCAATTAGCAATTAGCAGTCCTCAATATTATTCAGTCACAACAGAAGCGCTTTTGTGAGCCTCCTGCCAGAATTTGTGTACAAAAAATTCAGTGCGATCGCTCATAGCTGTGACAAACAAACCGTCAGCATCTTCAGCAAAACCTGATAGCCAAAAACCCTGCAGAGTGACTTCGAGATACTCAGGATCGCAGACAGACAGAGCAATGATTTCTCGATCGTCGCGCTTTACCTCAGCATAAAGCACCTCTACTCCTGGCGAATCAACAGGAAGCAAAAAGGAAGCCGTGCTGGGTTTAAGGCACAGACATTGACCGACTCGCAGTGCAAAAATCACTCGCTGTGCTACCCATTCCTCCAGCGACTGAGTCACATACTCTAAATGAAAGCTATTTTCGGTGTATATTAATTTCAGCATTCCTTTATGCTCTCCTGTTATTCCAGGTTTGCTTGCACATCTATCCAGAACTGTCCGGCAAAAGAAATAGTTGGGTGGATTGGTGTTTTAGGTATTTTCCGCAATTGCATCCCAGCCTCTTGGGGGGTGCAATTGCCTTTACGGGAGTTACACCGTTCGCAGGCAGCAACTACGTTATCCCAAGTATGTTGACCACCTCTGGAGCGCGGAATCACATGATCCAGCGTTAGATGTTTGCTGGTACCGCAATATTGGCAACTGTGATGGTCGCGCCGCAAAACTTCCCGCCGATTCACTGGGGGAATTTTCCACATCCTTTCATAGCTGGTGATTTTCAAGCGTATGTGTTTTGGCACATCAAGTATTAAGTTGGGTGAGTGAACTCGCCATCCACTTTCTGTGGTCGAAAGCTCTAGCGGCTCAGCCTTATTTGTGACTAAAAGCACTATTGCCCGCTTGATATTGACCCGACACAGTGGCAAGTAGTTTTGAGAAAACACCACCACGGATTGCTCTAAAACTGGTATTGCGCTGATCACAGATTGGCTCCTCATAAAAAACCCCCGCTTGTTCTTTTGGAGGAAGCGGGGGTTGGGAATTGACCATTCAGTGTTTTGGTCTGATATCGGTACAGCATCAGTTGTGCCTGTACCTCCCGCTTCTTTTATCTGGTTTTGCTGCTATCTTCAGTACATTAATGCTGACATATCTAAAATCATCATGATTGCCCTGTTCCATCTGCCATTGATTTCGACTACCGTTTCCCATAAATAAATACTCCACTCCCAACGCCGCCAATTTCCGACCAGATCGGGACTTGGCAGCGCGCTTGGAAGTAGAGAAGGGGTAAACGGATTTCACAGAAAATTTCACCTATTGAACATTCCTTTAAACATACTACACTTGTATTACTATCCTGTCCATACCTTTAAGGAGAAAATGTCATGCATACGATCGCTCGTACCCCAACCACCGACATGGAAGTTACCAGCATCCGCTTGGAACGGGAACTCAAAGAGAAGCTCAAAGAACTAGCTGGGAATCAGGGATATCAAGCTCTGATCCGAGATATTCTCTGGAATTACGTCCAGCAAAAATCAGGAGAGTGGAAACCCCGATTTTCAAAAGCCGATATTCGCGCTAGCATAGCCGCTACAGCCCAACAAGAAGAACGCTGTGTACTTACAGGTCAAATCATTCAACCGCAACAACCAATGTTCTTAGGACTTACAAGGAATGGCGATATGGTTCCTCTAAGTGTCGAGAGTTTAGTCCTTTAAACGTCGTTTTCTGGTGAATGCAGTTCAGTTGCGCTTTTAGAGCGTAACTGAACTGCGTTTATGGACAAGGGGGATAATTCATCCATTTATGCTTATATAATCAATTAGTTATAAATAGATTAATCTCAGAGTGTAATTATTTATATTTCTGTAAACACTTGTCAGATAACTACTATCTCCGCAGTGGGGGGTTAGAGAACACTTGACAGATACAATCATTAGAGCCTAATAAATGAATGATTGTCGAAAGTAGGAGTTAGTCAACACAAAGGAAAAAAATTTTTTGTTCCCTTGCTGGTCAAAACTTTTTCCAGCCGCCAGCGTAGTGCGTAACAATAGTTTACCTTGACCCAGGCTAGCAGTAGATGAAAAAATATTACATTTATGCTGAATACACCTAAGTAGTAACGCTGAGGCTATATAGGGAGTTTTTGGTTCAATTCTAGAGGAATTACGGTTTATATCTGGATACAGACAGGATATTCTAGGTCAAAGTTAGTAAATTAAATCGAGGCAGAACAGGTAGAAATTATTTGACCGCTAAATTCTAGTATATGAGTATTTTTCTACTTAAATAGAAAAGTATTGGGTATACCAGGGATTTGGTCATCTGAAATAGAAAAGGGCTATAACAGGTGAGAGCAAGTATTGATCAGAGATTTACGATTCATCAGGGTGCAGCAACAGAAAAAAGGGTGATTGATATGCAAGGAGGTTGGGTACAAAGAGAATGAGGTCATTATCCAAGAGCGTGTCAGGAATGGACAAGCGTTTATCGTCGCCACCACACTGTCCAGATGAAGTAGATCGCCTAAAACAATACCCGGTCAAGCTGATGCAGCATCAGGAAGAACCTGCCCACCAGTTGGCACAAAAAATTAACCAAATTATCGCGGCGGACTCGCCTCCAGCCAAGATGCTGCAAGAAATTGCCCAAGTGCTAGGAGTTGCCTTCAAAGTAGATTGCTGCTGCTTAGTTACAGTTATGGGCGAGATATCCGGTGAGGCAATTAGTGCTAATTGGTGTACACAAGAGTATTTCGAGGGGCAACACTCAGACGGGATGTTTCCAGTGGAACAGATGGACTTACGAGTGGTGCAATGTGCTGCGGAACCACTGACTATTGAGGACATTGCCACGATTAAAAACAGTCTAGACATAGAATGTCAATATTTGCCGTTACCGGTAAAAGCTGTTTTAGCAATCCCTAGCCGATTTGGTGGCTTGAATAACGGCGTGATCAGTCTGATCAAATCGCAGCCCTATGATTGGAGTGAAACAGAAGAACATTTACTAAAAGCTGTTGTACTCTCTTGCGCTCTAGCTTTTTCCCAAGTACTACAGGCACAGTTGATTGCCTGTCAACAGCAGTATCTGCAAAGCTGCACTCAGCATCAAAGCTTGATCAAGCAATTGACAGTACTGAGTCGGAGCAACTTGGAGGTGAATCAAATGCTCCAGTTAGCAATTGCTTCTACTGCTCTTGCTCTACAGGCAGATCGAGGTCTGCTGATACTGCTAAAGTATACCGATCCCCTATTTAGGATTCGAGGTAAAAAACAAGTTCCGAAAGCCAAAGCTACTGTGGTGGGTGAATGGTTCAGAGAAACAGAAAGTTTTCACACTAAGCCAGACTCCTTGGATAATTCTTTCTTGCTTTCTGAGTGTGGTTTAAGCCAGCGTCTGTTTACAGACTCGGAAAAACCAGTAATCATCAATAGCAGTACAGACCCTCGGGATACCGCCACTGTTGCTCCAGTGTTTGCGATCGAGATGCTACCTGCGGTGCTGTTAATGCCATTGGAGAGTCAAGGCAAAATTTTAGGATTTATCGTGCTACAGCAAGCGGTGACTCGCAACTGGCAATCAGCAGAGTTAAATATGGTGGAGATGGTTTGTGCTCAACTCAGCAATGCCATAATTCAGACACAAACACTGCGGCAAGTACAAATGTTGGTAGATGAGCGTACAGCACAGCTACAGCGCAGTCTGGAAGTCCAAGCTAAATTGTACGAAAGAACGCGGCAGTATGTTGAGCAACTGCGAGAACTGAACAATCTCAAAGATGAATTTTTGAGCAACATTAGCGATCGCCTGCGCCATCCACTCACAAGGATTCGGTTAGCTATCGATAACTTGCGTCAATTCGGGGTATTAAACGAGCGTCAGACTAAATACGCCGATATGATGAAGCAAGATTGCACCGATGAAATAAACTTGATTAATGACCTGCTGAAGCTTCAAAAGCTAGAAACCCATCAAGAACGTCTACAATTAGAAACCATTGATTTAAATTCCAAAATTCAGGATTTAGCAGTATCTTTTGAGAACAGACTAGCAGATAAAGAATTAAGTATTTCCCTAGATTTACCTGCACAGTCGCTAAAGCTTCAAACTGAAGTAGAGAGTTTTGACCGCATTCTCCAAGAGTTATTAGCAAACACTTGCAAATACTCAAAGCATGATACTACTGTCCAACTACAAGTCACTCACCAAGTTCATCAACAAATTGATCGGGTTATTATTAAGGTAACTAACATTGGACCTGGTATTTCTGAAGAAGAAGCAACCTATATATTTGATAAATTCCGTCGAGGCAGAGGAAGATGGACTCCAGGCGCAGGCTTGGGACTGGCGCTAGTCAAGTCCTTAGTACAGCATCTCAATGGGACAATTACCGTTGAAAGTATGCCGATGGATAATTCCAGCCTCAGCAGTATTTGCTTCACCTTGACTCTGTCCCAATTTTCTAACGAAAGCAAACCATATTCTAAAAGTGACTAAAGAACACAACATCCCAGAAACGCCAGATTTAACCACAGATGGCGACGAGATCTACTTAGAACAGAATTTGCTATCTGATGCAGTTGCTTTACAAGCTGTACAGGTTCAAATTGAGAAAATAGCAGAACGACAGCGACAAATCACTGCTAAAGTCCAAATTCCCCAGCCAGTAGAACAAGTCTGGAAAGTGCTGACAGATTATGAAGCCTTGGCTGACTTCATCCCCAACCTTGCCAAAAGCTGTCGGCTAGAGCATCCCACAGGAGGTATTCGCTTGGAGCAAATAGGCTCTCAGCGCTTACTACGCTTCAATTTTTCTGCGCGTGTAGTTCTTGACCTGGAAGAAGTATTCCAGAAGGAAATTAGTTTCCGGATGGTAGAAGGAGATTTCAAAGACTTTTCCGGTATCTGGTGCTTAGAACCCTATTCTCACGAGCAAATAGGAACTAATCTCTGCTACACAGTGAAGATTTGGCCTAAGTTTACTATGCCAGTCACAATCATAGAGCGTCGCCTCAGCAAAGATATGCAGTTAAATCTTCTAGCAATTTGGCAGCGTGTAGAAGAATTAGCTAGTAAACACCACTAAATCGTCAGAATTTACCTTAATATCCTCACTTTCAAGTCTTTGACTTGTAAGGAAATTCTGTTATAAGATCATGCGGAGTTCACAAAAGACGCTTAATATCCAGTCCGTTTAAATGCCCATAATAAAAGAACCCCACCCCTCACCCCTCCCCACTTGCGGGGAGGGTAACAGCCAATAGCTTTTGGCAAGTATCAAGTTCTATTGAATTTGACAAATCTACGTCTATTTTGATGCCGTCTAGAACGATGAGTTTGCTGCAGTTAACTTGGCTACTGCTTATATGGGGGTGCAAGATTTCCAATGTCTCAAAGCGACCTAGTGGGCGGCGATCGCAAAATAGGGCTGGCAAGTTGCTTGGTGGTGAGGGTAGCCGCTTCCTGTTTTGATTGCGCCAAAGCCCAGCTTCAGCCTAATCGGTGCGTAGCTTGGCAGGTGAGTTTAGTTATCTTGCTTAGCTGCGTAACAACTAGACCTTTGAAGGCGCAGACTGTCAATATAGCACAACTACCAAATAGGAATTCACCCACACGCCCAGAAATTCCGCCACCGCAGGATGTGCAACCACCCTTACCCAAGCCACAACCACCACCCCAACCGGGAGTACCACTACCCCCACCATCCGACTTACTCCGACCCTCAAACCCAGTTCCCACACCAAATCAACAGCTTCCTAGCGTTCCGGCGCAAACCTTCATTGTTGAACGGTTTGATGTTGTTGGCAGTACAGTATTCAGTAGAAAGAAGTTAGCTAAAGTACTTGCAGGCTATACCCACAGACCTATCTCATTTGCAGAACTTTTAGATGCTGGTTCTTTAATTACCCAACTCTATATCAAGCAGGGTTATACCACCTCTGGAGCCTATATTCCACCTCAAACCCTCACGGTCGGTGTTGCCAAAATTCAGGTAGTCGAAGGTAGATTAGAAGATATCCGAGTGATTGGTCTGCGGCGACTGCAGCCCAATTATGTGCGAAGCCGCCTAGCCATAGTCTCGTCACCGCCTGTGAATCAAAAACGCCTCCTAGAGGCACTGCAACTACTGCAACAAAATCCTCTGATTCAAAACCTATCGGCGGAACTGTCTGTAGGCTCTAGTCCTGGTACAAGTATACTATCAGTCCGGGTGACGGAGGCGAAGACCTTCAATGCTCAAGTGGCGCTTGATAATGGGCGAACGCCCAGTGTTGGCAGTTTTCAACGCCGCCTTCAGTTGCGCCAAGCTAATTTACTGGGGTTTGGGGATAGTCTAACCTTCGGCTATACAAACACCGATGGCAGTAATACTGAAGATACCAGTTACACATTTCCTCTCAATCCCCGCAACGGTACGCTCACCTTCAACTTTGGCACTACATCCAGCAATGTTATCGAACCTCCGTTCAACAAACTAGATATCAAATCGGCTTTCCGCTACTATGAACTGACATTCCGTCAGCCAATAATTCAAACTCCTACCCAAGAATTCGCCTTTGGCTTGACAGCTTCTCGAAGAGAAAGTGATATCTCGTCCTCCGTGTTCAATGCTGATAAGCTTCCTCTCTCTTTACTGTCGCCAGGCGCGGATGGAAAGGGACGCACCCGGGTATCAGCACTGCGATTTTTTCAAGAATGGACGAATCGCAGCAGCCGTGAAGTCATTGCTGCTCGTTCTCAGTTCAGCTTTGGTAACGGTGCATTTGGTGCCAGGATTAATACAGAAGCGCAGGATAGCCGCTTTTTTTCATGGCTGGGACAAGCGCAGTGGGTGCGCCTTTTGGCTCCTGACACCTTACTATTAGTCCGTGGTAATTTGCAGCTAGCAGACCGACCGCTTGTGCCAATAGAGCAGTTTGGCTTGGGTGGTGTAGGAAGTGTCCGAGGATACCGCCAAGACCTCCTACTAACAGACAATGGTTTCGTCGCTACCGCAGAACTCCAGTACCCGATTTTACGGATTCCCAAGTGGCACGGTGTAATGCATGCCATCCCGTTTGTCGATGTGGGTAGTGCCTGGGGCTACTCTCAACAAGACGTGACAAACCAAAACCCAAACACCCTAGCTGACGTCGGTTTGGGTTTGCAGTTGCGTCTGGGCAACGAGTTTACAGCTCGTTTGGATTGGGGCATTCCTTTAGTCTCTGTTAATTCGAGAGAAAGAACATGGCAAGAAAACGGTCTGTATTTTTCCGTGCTTTACAGCCCATTTTCATTCTGAAGTCTAAACGCTCAGGTAGGGGTTGGATGGCTCAGCCCTTACTAGCGCTGATGACTGCATTTCTATGCATTGTGGGATCACCTTTGGTAACATCGGGACTTCCCCCACAGGCTAGAAGCCTGGGGCTACAGGAACAAAGCCCGCCTTCGCGGGCTATGGGGAAGGGGGATATGGGCAGTGGAAGCCAGACGGACAGCTTGGTGGAGCAGGGTAAAAGACTATATGAGGCTGGACGGTTTAATGAGGCGGTCCTCGTTTTGCAACAGGCAGCAGCAGCTTTTAAAGCCAATGGGGATGGATTAAGGGAAGCGATGACGCTGAGCAATCTCTCCTTGGCTTTACAGCAACTTGGCTTGTGGAAAGAGGCAGAGAATGCGATCGCACATAGTCTGATTTTACTGGGATATCCACAGCCATCTAAAATCCAAAATCCACAAATTTTCGCCCAAGTCTTAGATGTGCAAGGGCGGTTACAATTGGCACAGGGAAAAACTGAAGCGGCATTAACTACTTGGCAACAAGCCGCTAATATTTATCAACAAATCGGTGATGACGCGACATTAACCCGTAACCGCATTAACTCTGCTCAAGCTTTACAAGCTTCGGGGTTTTACCTTCAGGCTCAGAAGACTTTAATGGAGGTAGATAAAACCCTAGAAAAACAACCAGACTCATCTCTCAAAGCTACAGGACTGCGTAGCCTCGGCAACGTTTTGCGAGTTGTCGGTAATTTAAAGGAATCCCGAGAGGTGTTGGGGAAAAGTTTAGAAGTGGCAAAAGCGTTGCGATCAAATCAAGCTACCAGTGAGGCGCTATTCAGTTTAGGCAATACAGCCCGCGCTCAACGAGACACTAAAGCTGCTCTACAGTACTACCAGCAGGCACAAGGTGCATCTGCCGATCCAAGCAAGCGCGTCCAAGCTCAGCTAAATCAACTTAGCCTACTTATAGAGACAAAGCAATTTCCCAATGCATTGGCGTTGTCGTCCCAAATCCAGTCGGAAATTAGCAAATTACCCCCCAGCCGAATGGCAGTTTACGCCAAAATTAACTTTGCCCAAAGTTTGATGAATTTAGGGAGTAGGGAGTGGGGAGTAGGGAGTGGGAAAGATACTACTCCCCACGGACGTATGGGCGGGGGAACCCCGCCCCTACTCACTGCCCAAAAGATTGCCCAGGTATTGGCTACCGCAGTCCAGCAGGCACAAAGCTTGCTAGACTTGCGAGCAGAATCTTATGCTCTTGGTACTCTTGGGGAGTTGTATGAAAAAAGTTGGCAGTTCTCTGGTGCTCAAGAAGTCACGGAGAAAGCTTTGTCCATAGCCCAGAGTATTAATGCCTCGGACATTGCTTATCAATGGGAATGGCAGCTAGGACGTTTATTGAAAAAGAAGGGAGATATTAAAGGAGCGATCGCATCCTATAATGTTGCGTATAAAACTCTCCAATCCCTACGTACAGATTTAGTCGCCATTAATCCAGACATTCAGTTTTCCTTCCGGGAAAATGTGGAACCTGTGTATCGAGAGTTAGTGGAATTACTGTTGCGATCGCCCGAAATTAAGGGGGTTGGGGGGATCAATCCAGAAAATCTCAAGCATGCTCGTGATGTGATTGAATCTCTGCAATTGGCAGAATTGGATAACTTCTTTCGGTCAGCCTGTTTAAATGCCAAACAGGCAATTGACCCAGTGGTTGACACAAAAGATCAACTTGCAGCAGTTATCTATCCAATTATTTTGCCGCAGAGCCTAGATGTTATTCTTAAGCTGCCTAACCAAGAGTTGCGCTACTACAAGAATTTAATAGCCCAAGATAAATTGGAAAATATTGTAGCAGACCTGAGAAAAAACTTACTAGATGTCAGCGCGACTGTTGCAGTTCAGCAGCAGTCTCAACAGATATATGACTGGTTAATCCGACCTGCTGAAGCAGAGTTAGCCAAAAGTGGGATCAAAACCTTAGTGTTTGTGCTGGATGGTTCGTTACGAAATCTGCCGATGGCGGCTCTTTATGACAAACAACAACAGAAATATTTAGTAGAGAAGTATGCGATCGCCTTAACTCCTGGTTTGCAACTCCTTGACCCCAAACCATTGCAACAGGTAAAGTTAAATGTCTTAACTGGCGGAGTAGGCGAAGAACGTCTCGGGTTTCCCCGACTCCAAAATGTGCCACAGGAATTAAAACAAATCCGGACTGAGATCCCCAGGAGTGAAGAACTGTTAAATGAAAATTTCACGGAACAGAACCTGCAAAAGCAGCTGAAATTAGCTCCTTTCTCCGTAGTTCATCTGGCGACTCACGGCGAGTTCAGTTCCGATCCTGAAAAAACCTTTATTCTCACTTGGGATCAACTGGTTAAGGTCAAGGATTTTGATAGTTTACTGCGACTTAGCGGACAAAGCAAGTCTAGGGCGATCGAATTACTCGTCCTTAGTGCCTGCAAAACCGCAGAGGGAGATTCCCGAGCTGCTTTGGGATTAGCTGGAGTAGCTGTGCGAGCAGGAGCACGCAGTACATTGGCAACGTTGTGGTCAGTGGACGATCGGTACACAGCCGCTCTGATGAGTGAGTTTTACCGACAGTTAAAGAGTGGGGTATCTAAAGCCGAAGCACTCCGGCACGCCCAACTAGCTGTTTTTGCTACTCAGAAAAATCCGTATATTTGGGCACCCTATGTTCTGTTAGGAAATTGGTTGTAGGGGCGCGGTTTCCGCTTCTGGTCAATGTGGTCAATTCAATAGATATCTCCAGAAATTAATTGTGCGTTGCTTACAACCCTTGTAGAGACGCGATCGGTCGCGTCTCTACATTGTTTTTCGGAGAAGTCTAATACAAAAAGATTACGCTTAAACGCATCATGACTTCCCCTTATTTCATGCGGAAAAATTGTCTGGAAATGCAGAAATTCAAAACTTTGCAGACATCGAAGGTTGGCAACGGATGACTAACGGATGTAGCGGATGGAGTATAGGGCATCCACTAAATCTTTTAACATCACCGTTGCAAGACTTGCGCGTGAGATTTAGTCGTAAAATCATTAGACATCTCCGACAATGATTGTAGAGACGCGAAATTTCGCGTCTCTACAAGGGTTTCAGACAACGAATAATTAATTTCTGGAGATGTCTATTACAGAATTGTGCAACGTCCCAAAGCGACATCTATTTAGTTCTCAGTTCCGGCGTGCCAGTTTTATGCCAAACCCACCATTTCTTTACAAAACTTCATCATCAGGCTTGTAATCACCCCAGTTACTTACGCCCCTATTCCTGCACCCCCAGACTATGTTATTTATATGGGTGTGTTGCAAATCGCACTTCATGAGGTTGTAGAAAACGCTCGTCGGATACTGCGTGAGTCACACAAAAGAGCGATCGCACTTTATGCGGCAATACGCTGACAGATAAAGCATCTGCACTCGTCCGCACTCAATACCGTTGCAACATCCGTTACATCCGCTACCTAATCCGTTGCGGTTAGCTGATTTTCGTTGGATTTGGTAGGAATCTTTGCTACTTTAGAGTAAAAAGTCAGAAAACCTATGCCTAATGTTGAGAAAATCAGTGTTGCCTTGACCCCCGAAATGGCGACTTTTGTCCGCGATGCTGTGGAATCTGGCGAATATGCCAGCAGCAGTGAAGTGATCCGTGAGGCGTTACGTGACTGGAAGCACAAGCGCCTGCTTCAGCTACAGAATATCGATGAATTGCGTCGCCTTTGGCAGGAGGGCATTGATAGTGGACCTGGTCAGTATGCCAATATTGATGCTATCAAGCAGGAAGCCCGGAGGCGCTTAGGGCAGACTGCTGGTCAGGAAGGTTGATGACCGTGGGACGCCTTATTCGCACTGCACGAGCAGAAGAAGACTTAATTGAAATTTGGACGTATATTGCCGCTGATAATCCCGTAGCAGCAGAAAAATTGGTTGATCGGATCGATGCCAAATGCGAGATACTGGCTGACAGTCCAAGGCTGGGTCCGGCACGACCTGATATTGCCCCAAATTTACGGTATTTCCCCGTAGGTCGCTACTTAATTCTTTATCGGGAGATTGCTGGCGGCATAGAAGTTGTACGTGTGGTTCACGGTGCAAGGCATCTGCCGGACATCGGGCTATCCTAAACATTACGACTTACCCATTAACAGAAATAGTTAAGTATGCATGAGGATTTGTCCGCCAAGAAGTAGACCACAATATAACCGTATAACCGTAGGGGCGCGGTTTCCGCGCCCTGACAATGTGGTCAATTCTGTTTGAGGGAGATTGCTTTTCTGTCTGAAATGACCGAATTACATCATACACATGATGCGTAATTTGTAAAGTGTGTAAGTCATAAAAATATGACAACAAAAAGTATCCAATATTACAAAAATCCGCAGCGATCGCCATGTGCGGGAAAAGTTTGTTCACAGACTGAAGATCCCCCCAATACGAATTAAAAAGGGGGGCTTGTTCCATTCGAGTCAACTTAAGCCCTGACGACTGGAAGTCGCACGCCAGTCGCCTACGGAGGGAAACCCGACACAGAGCGCTGGCTTGGCTACACAAACAAAGTCCGCCTACGCGGACTAATGGAATATCAAAGGTTTTGAACCCTTGCCGACGGAGAAAAGTCCTGTTCGCGTTAGCTAAGCGTTAGCGACGAATGTGAGGTTTTGGTTTACCTCAATGACGGTTAAGTAGTAGTATCAGATGCAGCAGCTTGCGTGCTTGTACTGATTTAAAATGAGTCCTCTTAGACACTGCTCCCCACCTCCCCATCTTCTCACCTATTTTATAGATTCAGCCGTACCGCAATTAGCTGGTGTTTGCCAGGAACTATGGGACGTGGCGATGGGCGCATCAGCCGTGAGTACCACCTCACCTTTAGCATTTCTTGTCCACCCAGTAGCTTGGACAATCTGTACTGGTGTGGCGGGCGTTGGATTTTTGATACCAGATGGACGAGAGCGGTTTTCTGTCTTTGGGTTAAGCGTCACCCAATCTACCTGTACAGCATCACTGCTGAGGGGTTCTCTGGGATTGGGGGGTAAGCCGCCGCGTCCAGTGATGATAAAACTGCTTTGATTTTTACCAACACTTGGTTGACAGACTTGGGAAACTTTGGTGTCAATTGGTGTGATGGGTAAGTTGACTAACCCTCGACTGGGGTCAACATCTGGTGTGTTGATTTCGACAGTGCCATTCAACTGAGGTCCCGCCTTAGAACTAGCATTGATGTTACTAAGGGAGGAATCGGGATCGAACACAAACCCATATATACCAGAGGATGTGATTTTAATGTTACCTCCCCTCCCTTCCTCGGCTTTGGCAATAATGTTACTATATTCACTAGGAACGGCGACGATGAAACCGTTCTTAGCATTAATAGTGATATTGCCGCCATTGGCATTGTTGGAGGCACTAGCAGATATCTGACTTTTGCCGCGCATTAAGATTAAATCTCGCACCTGCAAATTTATATTGCCGCCCTCGCCTGATGTGGTTGCAGCTGAAATCCTTGCCCCATCCTGAACAATCAATTGTCCAGTTTTGATGTCTAAGTTTCCGGCAGATCCAGTAGCTTCAGTCCCAATAAATAAACCGCTTCTACTCTCACCTTTTGTTCCAATAAGTTGGATAGAGTCTCTTGCGCTCACAGACAACGTCCCCGCCCTTCCCTGACTATTTTTATCAGTTGAAGCTGAAACCTGTGCCCCATCCCGAACAATCAATTGCCCAGTTTCAATCTTTAAGTCTCCGGCATTTCCAGTGCCCTCTGTTCGAGCAAACAAGCCACTGGGTCCAGATGCGTTGGCTCCCATGAGTTGGATAGAGTCTGCGGTAACGGACAACCTTCCCCCCTGTCCCTCACTACTAGTGGTAGCTGAAACCTGTGATCCATCCTTAACGATTAACTGTGGAGTTTCAATCCTCAATTCTCCGGCGGCTCCAGATTTTGATGTCTCGGTCTTTAGATGGCTTGGTAGTTTTGATCCTTGAAGTTCTACCAACTCCGATGCGTTCACAACTAATGTTCCTCCTGGTTCTGAACCGAAGGTATTAGCCGCAATATCCGAATCGGTGAGCGTAACGTGCTTGCCTTGCACCTGAATACTACCACCGCCTGTACTACTAGCAGTTACGTTGCTGGCATTGTTGAGAGATACATCTGCTCGTTGCACTCCTTGGGGAAAACTTAGGCGGAGATTGTTGCTATCATCGTTGCTATCAAAGTTTAACCCTACCGTTCCCACTCCTGCCAATCCTCCTAATTCGACTCGACCACCTGGAGCAGACAGTTTTCCTCTTTCCAAGATCACATCACCACCCAATAGCAGTAAACTCTGACCTTGATTAACGTTTAGAGATGCTCTATTGATGACTTGAATGGAGCTAGATGCAATTTGATTGAATAGAAATGCAGAAGGATTCACCGTCAGCAAGGGGTTAAGCGAATTGACTTGTGAAGTCATGGAGAATACTCCACCACCAGGAAACTGGATAGCACTGGCTGTTGTTCCGATAAATGAACCACCAATACTTAATTTAGCATCGCGACCAAATAGGATGCCATTGGGGTTGATGAGAAAGAGATTACCCTGAACCTGAAGCTTTCCCTGGATGTCAGAGGGGGTTCCTCCTGTAACTCGCACGAAAGTATTTTTGATGCTGGAGGCGTTACGGAAATCAACTACCTCCCCACTTTTAACACTAAAGTTGCTGAAACTATGGAAGAGGTTTTTATCGCCAACGGTTGTACCTCCTCTAATCTCTAGAGTCGTGCCGTTAGGTTTAACTTCAGTTCCCAAAGATGGGTCGGGAGTAACCTGAGCAAAGGTAAGATTACTCCCTTCTCCTCCAATCAACCCAACTAGAATCACCAAGCCTGACAATCCTAACTGGCAACTACGACCAAACCAGTTTCTTGAGTTCACAGAAGTTGTCTCCTTAACGTGGAAAGTTATACAGTTTTGTCAAATTTTTGCGAGAGATGATCTCCCAACCCTCTTAATAAAGAGGGCTGGGGGGAGCTCATTGCAAGCTAAAACACCAATTTAGTAATGCTTGTGCAAACCTCTCCCCTACTGAGGAGGGGAGTTTGGCTGCCTCTTCGCTTGTAGGAAAGAAACTGGGGGATTAGGTTCGATTAGTTAGAAGATAAGTCATCATAGGATCATTAGGATTCCAGTCAAGGCCAGCAGGTAGCAAGGCTATATGATGATTGTAATAAGATAAAGCACCAGTGTCTGAGGCATAACTTAAATCAGGATATTTGCTAGCCTGAATCGAGCCAATCGTTAGTGGATGAGTTGTGAACTCAGTAAAGTTAATAGCAGCACGAATGTTAAAGCTCGCAACATTGGGAGGGTTCTTAATAATAAGAGAATCTTAATAATAAGAGAATCCTTCTCAGGTGTGAAGTCTGTAATTGTCACGATACCTCCTGAGGTATAGAGGACAAAGTCATTATGACCTCCACCGCCAGTGAGAATATCATCACCACCTTGCCCGTCTATGTAGTCGTCACCCGATCCACCTATTAAGGTGTCCTTGCCTGGAGTGCCTGCTATCAGTAGGTCATCTTGTCGTCCACTATCATTTATCATTACCATGTTCGTTACTCCCTGAGAAATTAGTAATTCAACAACTTGCTAAGAAAAACTTTGCGTCTTTGCGCGGCAGTTGCTTCAAGCCGGGGAACCCGTCCAACGCACTGCCTTGCCTTTGCGTGAGATAATCATCCAAGCTGCATTGCCATCATTTTTCCGAACCATAACGCCCAAGAATTGGCTCAAGAGCAAATTCTTCCAAGCCAACAGCTTTTAACAACTTAGTCCAATCCTCCACAAGAACGTGCGAGGCTGGGTCAGCGCGGCGCATGTCAGCTAAATTAGTGACGGCATCGTACCAAATATGATTATTGGTATAAACAATGTATTCCCGTGATTTTGCCGTCTTTAACTTATTTTCCATGTCGGGGGTGAGCGCGACCCGTTGCAACGATGCATTAACATAAAAATAATCAGATGTGTTTTGGGCTGCTCCACAATAAACCTTGAAATACCATTGATACTTCTTGTTTATCTTCAGAGCAGATTGGGGATTCGGTGGTAGAGTAATGCCTAAAGCACCTGCCTTTCTCGGTAACGCGATCGCTGTCCGCCAGATATTATTTCCCTGTTCATCCTGAAACAAAAACTCTCCAGTGCTTAGGTTCGTGGGTAACTTAGGAACATAAATCCAAACGGTTGGATACTCAGCAACTGTAGATGCCAAGAAAGATGTGTTGTTAATTTCTTCACCAGGCACCAAGGCAGTCATAGACTTATTCAAGCGTGGGCAACCATCACGGCTTCCTCCTCCTTTACGACGACCAACGGGTGTACCATTATTGGGAAAATTCAATTCGGCAAGCAGGTTTTGTGTGTTAGCAACACTGTTAGTTACTGGTCGGGAACCCTGTGCTTGTGCTTGTGCGATCGGCATAAGCAGTATCAAAGGGATAACGCAAGCAAGTTTTATCTGGTTTTGAGGTAGATTATTACTGCTCATAATTTAGTATTTAAATATCTGATGCTATCTACACTCATCAAGATGTAACACCTACATTACGGAATTTATCCGACCTATCCCAATACTTCTCGGTTAACAAGAGCGAACAACCCCTCTCCTGCACAAGGGTCGGTATGAAAAATTCCCCCATTCCCTTGTAGGGAAGGGGGGCTAGGGGGGTTAGGTTTGCCTTATCCTTGAAGTATTGCGACCTATCCTCCACACAACAGCCGTAGCCGTCAACATCAATACCAAGGCGGGCGGGATAAGTGGTATCCACCCTGCCAGTGTAAAGATGCCAAAGCAGATCCCAAATAGTGTCAACAGCGCTGTTACCACAGCTAGCCCAAGGTAAATCGGCGAGGAGTAGCGCCACGCTATTATTCCTCCCACCAATGACCATCCCCAAACCCAAAGTGCTTCAACCCACCCAGACCACCACCAAAACAGAGGTCTACGATCCATAACCGCACTGAGGATGTGGCTTACCATGTCCGCCTGCACAAACACCCCTGGTATTTGCTTTTGGTTGGGTGGTGCGCTAGCGCTGTAGGGAGTTTTCCAATCATCAGTAGTGCTTGGGGCGGTAACACCAATCAGGACGATGCGATCCTTCAACGACTCAGGGTCAAAGTTAATGTCGTCATTCAAGACATCTGTGAGAGATATTGATTCGGCAATTTTTGCGGCAGGGCGTAGGGAACGATAATTGAGTAGCACTTGATAACCCGACGCATCCACTTTTTGGTAGCCACTCGTGTGTTCCTTTAATCTCTTAAACACGACGTTGCCGATTCGCAACTGATCTTCTTGGGTAATATGAGCCTTGAAGCCTTCTGCCTCCAAATAGTTAATTGCCATCTGAAGGCTTAATGCCTTGTCTGCCGTACAGCGAGATCGAGGAGGCTGAAAATTCAAAAGCTGACGACGGAGAATGTCATCGTCATCAGACAAAAAATCACTAAAGCCTAGATGTTTTCTTGGGATTTCTTGCGGTGGTGGAACACCCACGGGATCGTATTCAGCATCAATAACTTTGCAGATGACAAAAAGGTGGTTGTCATTCCGGTAAAGCGGCGCTAAAAAATTTCGATAATCTGGGTCTACAGGTTCATCTCGATAGATATCTATACCGATAGTTCTTGGTTGATACTGCTCCAGTTTGTGCAAGAGTTGAGCAAGTGCCTGATCCGATAGCGACCCTCTCCCTTTCATCCTATTCTCAATTTGATAACCAATATCTTTGTCATCGATAGTAACTATTAACAAGCGCGGATCTGGCGATTCTGCTGGTCGCATCTGTATTAAATGGTCGTAAGCCTGCAATTCCCAAGGTTGCAACATTCCCAGATGGCGCACTCCCATGACCAATGCTGCGATCAACACACTCGCCACAAGTACGGTAAGTAAATTACGTTTAGACTCAGTCTTTGGAGAACACAACTGTTTCCAGGTTGGTGGAACAACCCGAGAATTCTGGAAAATGACTGGTAACCAAGTAGCATTGGGAAATATATCTTCCAAGCCTTGCAGTTTTTCTCTTGCTTGCCGCGATGCTAAATATAGAGACTCTCCACTCGAAAAAGCTGCGAGAAAATGCTTTAAAAATTCCTGTGCTACCCGATCCGGCACTGGTTCCCGCATGACAATTATTTGCGGAATGTGTAAACAAGCCAGTTGCCGTGCTAATCCTAAACCTTCACAAGAGTTAAAAATTGCTAGCTGTAACCCGAGTGCGATCGCTTTTCTCAGACCATACCTTAACTCATCAATTGTTAAGCTATCGGTTTTATTGATATAAATCCGACCAGTATCTCCACAAGTTTCACTATGCCCTGCGAAAAACAAAATATCCCATTGCTGCCACAGATAATTGTTTAACTCGTTGCGTTGCGGTTCTACTAAAAAAACTGTTTCGGAAGAAGGTAAATTTTCTAACACCTGGCGGTCTAGTTGCACATCAATTCCAGTACTATTGCCCAGAATCGCCAAAATTCTTACTTTGGGTTTTTTACCCGGTGGTGTCTGAGGTGTTTCAGAAGCTGTTGCACTCAGAGCAAATTCTGCTAATAAGTATCGATTAAAAAAATCCCACAAATGCCAGGGAAGACTTTGTAGTTGGCTATCATCAGTACGAATTAATACCCGAATTGGTTCGTTTCGGTTTAATTCTTCGCGTAATGTGTTATTTATGCAGCGAAATTCCTCAGATTCAAGCCACGCTTGTAGGCGATCGCTTAATACCTTAGCCGGACGGCAGCATTTTTCAATTCGACCGTTGATACAGCCATCGTAAATAATTTCTTGAGGCTTGATGCGGCTAGATATTCCCAAACTGCGATACTTATCCTGCCACTGATTTAAATAAGTAGCCAGGTCGGGGGATGCAGGCAGGTAGCCAGAAATTTCTATTTCTGGGCGAGCATTTTCTGCTCCGATTTCCAGTATTGCCCGACACCCGTGGTCCGACAAATTACCATCCAGTTTCAGAACAACTAACTTTGCCATATACCCATTTGAAAGTGGGGATTTTGGATCATCAAATTAACACTACCAAATACTGAAAATCTTTTGACACCGCTTGTCAACCCCTTTGGGGAATTAAAAATTAAAAATTAATAACCCCATAAATAAGTTGATTGTGACAATTTGCACCCGGATTTTTGTGTACTGACCTTCAGACTACAAAAGCTTCGGTGAAGCCGATATTACCTAATGTTACTTTCACTTGAAAACGTTCTCCAATTTCGCTACTAAAGTTTAATTGAATACTCTTGGTGCTTCTCGCAGTAGCTTGCATCACAGCTTTTCCCAAATCATCCAACACTATCAGTTCAAGTTCTTCTGGTAGATACTTTTGACCGCTAACCGGACACACTTTCACAAAGATGTTTATTTCTTGAGAGACAGGCATCAGTCCAATTACTAAAGCGACTTGACCTGAAGCAGATTGTTGCCCCAAGTCCAGTATTTTGCCTTGCTCCACAGGAAAAGTTGAATTTTCTTGATTTTGAGCTAAAGTGTGTTCAGCACTTCTAAATCTAAAAGCTAGCTCAGGTTGTTGCGGACTCAAAAGCAAATCTACTGTCTGCCAACCAGCATCAATAATATTTGTTAACCACTGGCTGAGGTGAATTGGCTGTTGTACAGAGGCGATTAATCGCGTCTGTTCGGTTTCGCTTAATAGTAAGATGAACTCTTCGAGCGATCGCAACTGACTCACATCTAACTCACCATTACCTGCCGTTTTGGTAAATCCCAGCAGCGTTGCTTCTCGAAGTGAAGAGTCAAACTGTACCGCCACATAGCCAATTCGGTCTGACCAAACTTCCGGCGGAATATGCACCACCTTTTGGTCTGGCAATACAGGACGACACTCTAGTTTTCCCAAACCGATGACTTCTAAATCAGCGACATCCATCACAGTTTGCATCACTGGATTCCCACTAGCACATACTGACCAATTTGTTTCAACTCCCATACAACGCAGGTAAAACTTGACGGCAGACACCGCTAAAATATTGAGATAAACCTGTTTCGCTTTTTGAGGATTGCTATGCTTTGTGCGAAATTCTGCTACAGAATGATCTTCTAAGCTGATGGGGACGGTAAAAGTTAACGATTCTGATGGGTTAATCATCATTTGTTGCTCTCTTGCTTAATTTAGCTCGTTACTACAGTATTCTTTTAACTTTAAAGAGAACTTATTTACACATCGGTAATAAAAGCTGCTGACTGTGGGAATTTTTATGGCAAATTCTCCGGAAATATCTTTCCAGGATTTTCCAGACATTCGTCGCGTTGCCAATGCTTGAAAATTGGCTTTGGGACATTTCTGTATATGTTCTTTTTTGAAAATGTCTTCTGGGTCTGATTCTATAAATTTCTTCAGAATTTCTGTCATGTCTGGAGATTCTTCAGGTGAGGCAATAAGATTATCTAGGTCAGTTATGGTTAGTTTTTTTATGCGCTGTTGAGTCTGGATTTTCCTAATGGCGTCTTTAAAAAATCGCCGATCCAAGAGAACATTGACCCATGTCATGACGCTACCGCGTTCGGCATCGTACTTGTCAATTTTTTCACAAATATAAAGTAAGAGTTCCTGGCGTGCCTCATGATAAATATCTTGGTAAACTCCTGCTGGAAATTGACTTTTTTGCGGATAGCAAAGCCTGCCAGATCTCACAATGCCATTAACTAGCTTTGTTAAAGCGATCTGCCGCCCTGGGGATCTCGGTGGGTTTTGCTGAGCTGAAGTAGCTAGCTGTAGTAAATACGCATCTAGTTCATCTTTGTCTGAATGATTCATTTGAGACTCCAAACCTGATTTCTAAGCAGAAGCGAATCTCTATTCTTTTCTCTCGCTACTGCCCGAAGTTTTATGCGAAAGCATCAATTTTGTTACAAATCTTTACATTTGCATATAAAGATTTGTAAAAAAAACTACTGTTTAGCATAAAAGAAACCGCAGCTACCAGAGAGAGAAGTACAACAACATTTAATACTACCCTTTGACTCAGATTGCAACAGCATGACCGCCCTTCGGGAAGTCAAAAGTCAAAAGTCAAAAGTCAAAAAAATAAAAAAGGTACAGGTTCCCCTAAATTTATTTATGGAAAATGAAAAATATGTATTTCGAGACACGTAGTGCGCGAAGCTACTAGATGATGTGGCGCAGGCAGTAGGTTACTCTGCTGCTTACCTAACCGACTTAGTGCGACGCCAGACCGCACAGCCACTGCATCAATGGATTATCAAGCGCCGGATGGCAGCAGCATGTTCATTGCTCCAAGAGACTGACCAGTCAATTGGGCAAATTGCTGAGGCAGTAGGTTATCGCTATACGGGATGTTTCTTTCGCCAGTTTCGCCAAAGCTTCGGAACAAGGCTATGTCGGTCGCATAAGTATCCTGCTTCCCAAAGGTGTCTAAGGTCTTTGCTGTGGCAAAACTATCAGATATCACACCGATGGTTATTCCGGTGCCATCTAAACCGTAGAGATCGCGCAAAACATCAACCCCTGTAGCTTTGGCAGCGGGTTCAATCGGTAGGGTGAAGGTAGCCGCCTGGACAGAGGCAACGAAGTTCCCTAGTGCAGCTGTCGTCGCAATCACTGCCGAGGTAATCAATTGGATAAAACCTAAACTGACGCTAAAACGCTTGGCTAATTGTTGATCGGAGCCTTCTTGTTTTTCTGATGCTGCTACAATTTTTTGATACTGCTTATTAGAGTATATTTTTATCCAACACTTTGCGATCTGCTCCACCTGTATTTGCTCCTGACTATTTAACTGTTCTGTTTTGCATCTGGGTGTTGGCAGTCAACGGGGCGATCGCACCGCAGTTGCTAGCTGGACAGTCAGGTACAGCCTTGGAACCACTAGCTCATCAGGTTGGTTCCATCGTCACAGTCTTGGGGACAGTCTTAGTCACCCTTTTGTTAGGAATGGCTTGGCTGCGTAGTTCGAGTCTCCTGCTTAACTTAGCTAAAGAGTGGTTGCCAGCCCGACCTCGACCCTTGTTGATGCTGCCCCGCCTACAAGGAACATTGATTTTGTCGAATTGTGGCAACCCCAGTCGTGTTCCCCATATTGGTTTAACCTACCTGGGACTTGAAGAAGAAGCGCCAAAGTTTCGCTTAGATGTGCAGTTAAGCGGCAAGGTCTATCATCAAGAGATCGTAGTTACAGAGCGTTGGGAGATTAAAGAGCTACTTCAGCATATCCCGGAACTACGTAAGTGGAACACTCGCCTAACCCTAGAGGTACGGTCAGCTAACGAGGATGGCGTATGTTTGCAAGTTACCTCACCTATGATTCTAGCGTATGAAGGAGGTTTGAGTCTAAATGTCAACAATACTACTCATGACCATCAAAGTCAGAATAGTAAGCGCAATATGCGGGTAATCTGGGCAACACTGCTAAACCAACGTCGTTTCTTGCTATCCATTAGCCCGTTAGTGCTAGTCTTCCTACTAACTGAGTGGCTTTTTCTCGCAGGTACGCAATCCTTTACCAGTGTACTGGCATTTGCTGGTGTACTCGGTAACTCCCTTGTTGGTGGTATTTTCCCAGTTCTGCTGTTGGTTTCCAGTCGGCGCAAGGGCGAGTTAGTCCCCGGAGTTGTCTTCCAGATGCTGAACCATCCATTTTTCAGTATCGGTATATACAGTCTCTTTTTAGGCATTCTCTTCGTTCACGGTCTGTTCATTTGGGAAAATCCTGTAGCGCGTATCAGTGCATTGTCCATAGCTTTCCTATCCCTGGGCGCAACTCTAATCATGAAACACTATGGAGCTTTCGCAAACCGTGTGGTAGTAGAGCTACAAGAAGAGCAGTACCCAGGAGGACAATCCGTTTTCAGAATCACTGCAGGCGGACAACAAAAGACGGCAGAGGTGCTGTTGGGATATGCCGAGGGTGAGCAACACCACCAAGCAGCCACTATCGAAATTCCATCACTTTCGTCACTGCGCTATGCCATCTTCCGCCTACCAACCAAGCGCGAAAAGGAACTAAGAGTGTGGACACACAAAAGCAACTCCACCAGTAACTCGAAGAATCTACCTGCACTTGTAGAAGTCGAAAGTGGCAACAAGAATATGCAGTTTGACTTGAAGCTATCCGGCGGAAAAGTTTTGCTACCTCTTGTCAGCGATGCTTGCTGGCTGAAGTTTACATTTTCAGAAGTGGCTAATTGTTAATTGTTGATTGTTAATTGTTAATGGTTAATTGCTAATTGCTAATGGCTAATGGCTAATGGCTAATGGCTAATTGCTAATGGCTAATGGTAACAATTGACAATTACTCCCGAACCGCTACAAGATTACCGATCTTCTTCTGTTCTTTCTTCTCAGTAGCACCAGACGCTGCGCGAACGTGTACTTCGCACGGCAGTCGCCTAGGTCGGGAAACCCGACAACATGCGCGCTGCCTCGTCTTTGCGGTTCGTTAAAATACGTAATCGTAAGACCGATTCCGGAGTAGCAATTAGCAATTAGCAATTAACAACTAACAACTAACAACCAACAACTAACAACCAACAACTAACAACTAACAACCAACAACTAACAACTAACAACCAACAACTAACAACTACCAACTAACAACTAACAATTTAGAAGAAAACCATGGCACAAATTATATCTGTTCACTCATTCCGTGGCGGAACTGGTAAATCAAATTTAATTGCTAACCTAGCGGCAACAATTGCGCGTCAAGGGCTACGGGTAGGCATTATCGATACTGACATCCAGTCGCCAGGGATTCACGTTCTTTTCGGTCTAAACGAGGAAAAAATGAATCGCGCCCTCAATGACTACCTGTGGGGACGCTGTAATATCAAAGACACTGCCTACGATGTTAGTCATACTCTCATGGCACAGGGAGAGACAGGTATTATCAACGGCAGACTCTACCTTATTCCCTCTAGTATTAAAGCAGGTGAAATTGCCAGAGTTCTACGCGAGGGGTATGATGTAGTTCGGCTTAACGATGGCTTTCAAGAACTCATCCGCTGTCTCAACTTAGACTACTTGTTCATTGACACTCACCCTGGCTTGAATGAAGAAACCTTACTTTCCATCGGTATCTCTAATGTTCTAATCGTCATCCTGCGTCCAGACAGCCAAGACCTTCAGGGAACCGCTGTAACGGTAGATGTAGCACGCAAGCTAAAAGTGCCAAAAATGCTGCTAGTAATTAATAAAGCTTTACCAGCCTTCGATTTTGTAGACTTGCAAAAACAAGTGGAAACAACCTACAACGTCTCAGTGGCTGGTATTTTACCTTTGTCAGAAGAGATGGTGCTGCTAGCCAGCAAAGGTATTTTCTGTCTGCACTACTGTGAGCATCCCATCAGTCAGACAGTGAAAGAGATTGCTGCTACTGTCTCTCAATCTGACAACAATCCTCTGAGTCGTGCTTTTGCGGCAATTGAGGGTGGTGAAACCTCAGGTCGGGAGATTGCTAGGTTATCGAGTGGTGAGGTAGTGGGAGAAGTTCCCTTCATAGGTACTCGTCCAATTGCTACCACTGTTAGGGCTACAGAAAAGTCCTTGGTGATGTCAATTTCCCAGCAGCAATTGGCGGTTAAATTGCAGCAGGATGTGGGTTTTGCTTCGCGCTTTTATCGGGCGATCGCGATTATGCTTTCAGACAGACTGCAAAGCGTTATCAATCAACTTGGTCGTAGCAACCAAGTTTACGGTCAGCCACTGAGAGATGTACTGTTTATTTTGGGCGAATTACATGATAGTGACATCGATTGGATGATGGCTACAGGTAAGTCGCAAAATATACCTGCTAATACGGTACTCATACATGAACGAGGACCTGTGGATGCCCTGTATATTTTACTGAGTGGAACAATGTCACTGTCTGTTTCTGCTGACTCGCGCAATCCCTTAACTCGTGCTTTTGCAGCCATAGAGGGTGGTGAAATTTCCGGTCGCGAGATAGCGAGATTATCGAAAGGCGAAATTCTCGGAGAAACACCCTTTATTGATGGTCGTCTACCTTCTGCAACAGTCAAGGCTATTGAAGACTCTCTTGTCTTAACGATTTCCAGACAGCAATTGGCAGCAAAACTGCAGCAGGATATCGGTTTTGCATCCCGCTTTTATCGAGTGATTGCTACTTTGCTTTCTAATAGATTGCAGGGAATGTACAGTCCGCTTGGTTATGGCAGACGGGTTTATCGCAAAGGTCAGCCACTGGATGAAAATATTGAATATGAGGATGAATTGGATTCAAGTGTTTTAGATCGTATGTCACTGGCTGGAACTAGATTTGATTGGATGCAGAGACGTTTAAAAGCGAGTTGAACACAACTTTCTATAAGCCAAAACCGTTCAGTTAAGGCTTATCGGTGGGAATCTTGGCGCTTGTCTCGACGCGAAATTCTCGCGGTGCGCTGAATGAGTGTTTCCCGCCGTAGGCGACTGGTGAGTCCAGTCCTGTTCGCGTTAGCAAAGCGTTAGCGACGAAGGAGCGCTACTCGGTGAGGAATTGGGAGAAGGAGGGTTTCCCTCCGTAGGGAACTGGTGAAGCAGCGCTGAATGAGTGTTTCCCTCCGTAGGCGACTGCACCAAGCCGAAGGGCGAACCCGAAGGGCGTCGCGTCTCTACATAAAATGACGCCTGGTATATTATCTTAACTGAACCATATTATTCTATAAGCTGACTGGCAATCTTGGTACTCGCTAAACTTCTATAGAGATCCTAAATCATTTATGAACGTAGAGAAACCCGGTTTCTTTAAGAAACCGGATTGTGACTGCCTCACATTCCATATTCACCACCTATAACCAGGTTATGATATCTAATCTTGTAACCAACTTTAGGATATAGCATTACTACTTGATTTTTGAAATATACGTAGGCAGGGCTATGCCGCACATATCTGGGCTTTGGTGGGCAGTGCCCACTACAGAACCTGTATTTTTTCAATAATCAAACCAGATTCCTATAGCACAAATCGTCAGGTTGTAAAAAAAGTTTAATGAATGGGCAGTAGGCGATCGCATCAGCGGTCGTTTTTTCTTTTTTTTCATTAATTCAGCAGTAGTTATGCGCCCAAATAATTGCTAGTCTTGACCTAAAAAATGTGCATTGTTTTCAGTATCTGCACTAAATAAACTATTAAATATAGCTGTTCAGTTGAATAAAAAATAATTTTCTTTTAACAAAGCGCCAAGTAATTTCATCGTGCTAAGAAAATAAAATTAGGATTTAACGAATCATTTAGGACTGCTATATTAACCTTCTTTTAGTCAGGAGATTTTGTTATGTCTGAAACAAATCAACCACAAACCCGACAAGAATTTGAATCGACACTAATTGCTAAGGCTTGGCAAGATGAGAACTTTAAGCAAGAGCTAGTCAGCAATTGAAAGGCAGTGTATGAAGCTCTCCACAAGATACCTAACTCGCAAGTTTCGTCAATGGACGCATTCTCGAACTCATTGTGACGCCAATCAACTTCGGTAGCACTCTCCAAGAACTAGAGGGCAATTTGATTCGCCTCAAAGATGTGCTAGATAATCCGGTAGATCCGCAGGTGGAGAGGAGGGGAGTGGGGGGAGTGGGGGAAGTGGGGGGAGTAGGGGGAGTAGGGGGAGTGGGGGGAGAAATTACTCCTTCATCTCCCCCCACTCCCTCATCTCCCTCATCTCCCCTCACTCCCTCATCTTCCCTCACTTCCTCAACACCTCTACCTAAATTGCAGGGATATGTCGAGTTGCGGAACCTCACATTTGGCTATAGTCGCCTAGACCCCCCGTTAATTGAAAACTTTAACCTCTCAATTAAACCCGGACAGCGAGTAGCGTTGGTAGGTGGAAGCGGTTCTGGCAAGTCTACTGTTGCCAAACTCGTCAGCGGACTTTATCAACCTTGGGCGGGAGAAATTTGCTTTGATGGTAAATCTAGAGAGCAAATTCCCCACCAGATATTGACTAACTCCGTTGCAATGGTTGAGCAGGATATCCTGCTGTTTGGTGGAACTGTTAGGGACAATTTAACTCTCTGGGATACAACGGTATCAGACAAAAACCTGATGCGGGCTTGTGAGGATGCAGCGATCGCCGATGTGGTTCTCTCGATGTCTGGCGGATTTAATGCCGAACTTATGGAGGGTGCTGCCAATTTAAGTGGAGGTCAGCGACAACGGCTGGAAATAGCACGCGCCTTAGTCAATAACCCTTCCATACTGATTATGGATGAAGCAACCAGCGCCTTAGATGCGGAGACTGAAAAAATCATCGACGAGAATCTCCGACGAAGGGGTTGTACCTGCATTATCGTCGCACACCGATTAAGCACGATCCGGGACTGTGATGAAATCATTGTCCTTGAACGCGGAAAGGTGGTACAACGAGGCACCCATCAACAATTATGGCATGTCGAGTCCGTGTACTCCCGATTAATCCGCACCGAAGGAGAAGCACTGTAGGGGCGGGGTTCCCCCGCCCTCATGTCCATAGGTAGCGGCAACCAACAACCAACAATGTTACAAGGACAACTATATATAATTAAGGGCAATGAGCCAATACTCCTGGACGATCAAAAGACGGTTTGGGTGATTCAGTCTGGCTCAATGGCATTGTTTGCCGTCACAGTTAAAAATGATGTTTACGAAGGAACTCGCCGTTATCTATCAACTATTGGTCAGGGAAAGGCGCTTTTCGGAACTACTCCTAACCAGACGCGAGATCTCGCGTCTGGTCATGACGATCGGCAACGCCTGATTTTGGCTGTGCCGATGGGGGAGACAGAACTGCTAAAACTAGATCGGGAATGTTTCGATGAGTTAGTAGCCAATGCAGATGCTAAAGCGATCGCCTGGGTAGAAGATTGGCTGGGGCAACTTGGTAGTATACTTCCCCACGATGCTACGCCAGCTATTCAAGTGAGGGCTGAACCCAGTACACGGTTTTCTCTAACCAATGCTCAGACTTTCCAGCCTCAACATGGTGTTGTCTGTTGGGTAGATCTGACTCAAGGGACTATTCGCTTTCTGGGATTTGAGGAACTCACCCTGACAAGTGCAAGAGGAACTTTTCCTTTGGGCGATCAAATGTGGATAGAAGCTGTGGAGGGAGTTCAGCTTACCACTTTTGCGACTTCCGAAATCTGTAACCCAGATACTCTGCTCTTAGGGTTGTCCCTGCTTCATACTCAACTCCTGCACTATATTGATGTTTTAGATCAACGGGAAGCGGAAGAAGAACTACAACGGTTGGGCGATCGCTGTCACTTCAGTCTCTGGTATACTCCTTGTTCGCAAGGTACGTCCACTGCTGGAATTGCAGGGAAATATTTTTGGACAGACGGTGCAGTTAATCAATGGGATTTCTAAGCTGCATATTGCTGGTGCGCAGGAGCGTGCCTTTGCCTCTTGGAGTAAAAACTATAGTCGGCAAGTTGAGCTTGAACTCAGCCAGCAGCGAGTTGAAGACTTTGTTGCACTCTTCAATACAGTCATGCCCACCCTGACTTCTGGTGTACTCTTCTGGTTTACCATCAGCGTACTTGAAGAGGCTCAGACTTCAGGAGGTATCGGATTATCCCTTGGTACTTTCCTGGCTTTCAACACAGCCTTTGGTAACTTTATTAACGGAGCCACAAACCTCAGCAATACAGTTACTGAAGTTTTGCATGTCATTCCTCAGTGGAAACGCACCCAGCCAATTTTGGCTAATATACCGGAAGTGAATCTGACTAAAGCCGATCCAGGCAAGCTCATCGGTAGAATTTTTGTGGATCGTATTACCTTCCGCTACCGCAGTGATGGACCGCTGACGCTGGATGATCTAAGTATCTGTGCGGAGCCTGGGGAGTTTATTGCTCTGGTTGGGGGATCTGGAAGTGGTAAATCGACTATATTCCGATTATTACTAGGGTTTGAAGCTCCGGAAGCAGGTACAATATATTATGATCGCCAAGATCTATCTGGATTAGATGTTGACGCAGTACGCCGACAGTTAGGCGTTGTCTTGCAGGGTGGTCGGCTGACATCAGCTTCTATTTTCGATAATATTGCTGGGGGCGCTCAGATTACACTGGATGAAGCTTGGGAAGCAGCGCGGATGTCAGGATTTGCTGACGATATTGCTGCCATGCCGATGGAGATGCATACTGTAGTTAGTGAAGGCGGTGGCAATCTTTCCGGCGGACAACGGCAGCGGCTGTTAATTGCTCGCGCTTTGGCATTGAAACCCCGAATTTTGCTATTCGATGAAGCTACTAGTGCTTTAGATAACAAAACTCAAGCAATTGTCAGTGAAAGTTTGGAGAAGCTGCAAGTTACCAGAGTCGCGATCGCTCACCGCCTCAGTACAATCCGCAAGGCTCACCGGATCTATGTACTCCAAGCAGGTCGAATTGTGCAGCAGGGGAGTTTTGAGGATTTGGCTTCTGTTCAGGGGTTGTTTGCTCGGCAGATGGCATAGCTGAACAAATGAGTAAAGCCCTACAAGCGCTTTAACATGCTTGTAGGGCTTTGTGCTTCTCTAAAATATACCCCCAGGGGAATTCGAATCCCCGTCGCCTCCGTGAAAGGGAGGTGTCCTAGGCCTCTAGACGATGGGGGCGCTTGGTCCACACATTTATAAATATACCGATTCTCGCTGCAAATGTCAATAGGGTTTAGCAAAAAAGATTTATAAATTCCAGGGAAGCTAAACTAGTTGAATGTTCAACAAGAGCGCGGACCGATTTTAACCTATGCCCTACCATTGCGGCTATTTTACTAACCACATGAATAATACTATGTTATAAACAACTAAATATGAACCTACATCTCGATTTAGCAACAGGCAGCGGGTGTGATATTGCACCACGAAAGATTTTGAACTACATCTCTCAAAATCTACAATATGGAAGCATCATTTGAAATTAACCTGCAGGTGGTAATTGCAGTATTTGCAGGTATTAGCGCCCAGGTACTGGCTGCATACCTTCGTTTACCAAGCATCGTTTTTTTGCTACTGTTTGGCATCCTGCTTGGCTCTGATGTTATCGGGCTGTTGCATCCCCATTTGCTCGGCACTGGGCTAGATGTGATTGTCGCCCTAGCAACGGCGATAATTTTGTTTGAAGGTGGACTGAATCTCGATCTGCAAGAGTTGGGTAAAGTCTCAATCAGCCTGCAATTGCTCGTCACCCTAGGAACGCTCATCACACTACTGGGTGGTAGTATGGCAGCTCATTGGTTGGGTGAATTTCCTTGGCCCATTGCTTTTCTCTACGCTTCTATAGTCGTGGTTACAGGACCAACTGTGATCAACCCCTTACTCAAACAAATCAACGTAGATCGACAAGTAGCAACTCTTTTGGAAGGAGAAGCCGTTTTAATCGACCCAGTAGGAGCGATCCTTGCCTTCGTTGTTCTTGACACGATTTTGAACGGCGGTACCGATCCCAAGGGTGCGATTATCGGTTTGCTCGTGCGTCTTGGTATTGGCGCAGCAATTGGTGCAGCAGGTGGTTACCTGATGAGCTTAATTTTTAAACGCGCCAATTTTCTTTCATTGGAGCTAAAAAATTTAGTGGTCTTGGCGGTGCTGTGGAGTCTATTTACTTTAGCGCAGACGATCCGCAGCGAGTCTGGAGTGATGACAACAGTAGTTGCTGGTTTAGTTTTTGCCAACTCTTCTGTACCAGAAGAACGCATGTTGCGGCGCTTCAAAGGTCAGTTGACAATTCTCAGCATCTCAGTGCTATTCATTCTATTAGCTGCTGACTTATCGATCGCCAGTATGTTTGCCTTAGGTTGGGGCAGCTTATTTACAGTTTTGGTACTAATGTTCGTCGTTCGCCCGATTAATATCCTCTTGTGTACCTGGAACAGTGACCTCAACTGGCGACAGAAACTGTTTTTAAGCTGGGTTGCGCCTAGAGGAATTGTCTCCGCCTCCGTTGCTTCTTTATTTGCAATTTTGCTGACGCAGCACGGCATTAACGGTGGTGATTCCATTAAAGCTTTGGTCTTCCTGACAATTATCATGACTGTGGTTTGCCAAGGGCTAACAGCTGGCTGGATTGCCAAATGCCTGCAAATCACCTCGAAACAGACAACTGGGGTAGTGATTGTTGGTTGTAATCCTTTAAGTTTGTTGATTGCACGGTTCTTTCAAGAACGGGGAGAATCAGTGGTAATGATTGATACAGAGCCAGAACGCACAGCACAAGCTGAAGCACAAAATCTCCGCGTTATTACCAGCAGTGCGCTGGATATCGGCGTGTTGGAAGAAGCGGGACTTGCTTCTATGGGAACTTTTTTGGCAATGACTAGTAATGGTGAAGTGAATTTTGTCTTAGCTCAACGAGCAGGGGAGGAATTTAATCCGCCGCGTGTTTTAGCAGTTTTCCCCCGCGATCCGCAAGCGACTACCTCAACTAATGAAAATAAAGTTAACCAAGCTTTCGTCCCAGATTTTGCCATTAAAACTTGGAATGAGTACCTAAGTGATGGACGAGTGAAGTTGGGCACAACGACGCTTAGTGAGTCGGATTTTGTCCCTCAACAAGCTCATATGCAGGGATTAATTCAATCTGGCGATTTAATACCGCTATTGGTAGAACGAGAAGAATATCTTCAGGTTCTACCAGCAAACGAAGAGTGGGAAGTTGGCGATCGCATAATTTACCTATTGCACGACCCCAGACCAAACCTTTTAAAACGCCTCTCCGGTGCTAGCCAGTCAACTCCCCTTTCTTTAGAAAAGTTACCAGAAGTTGAAGAAGTGCCAAAATAATTCGTAATTCGTAATTCGTAATTGTGCCGACCTACTCATGAATTATCCGGTACTAATTCTCTTGCTGGTTGCTGTGATTGACCAGCTTCGACGTGCATTTGTTTTTCTTGCCACAGTACGCCAAATAAATGCACTATAGCCAGAGTTATTGCAGCAACCGAGATCACATAACTGTGTATAGTGTAAAGATGTTGGACAGTTATAGTACTAAGGTATCCACCTGTGAGAATGTCCCGTAGTTGGGGACCGATAAAAGGAATTGCTGCGATAGTTCCTAGCTCGATGCTAAAACGCCAGTATCCTTCTTGATCCCAGTCTAGGATCATTGCTGTCCAAGCCAGTCCAATAGCACTCAGAGTAAACAAAATTCCACTAATCCAAGCAGTCAGCCAACTGTTGCGAAATTGTCTGCTCAAAAACATCACCACAATTTGAATCAGGGCAATTGCAATCACTCCATGACCTGCAATTTCGTGAGCTTTGCGGAACAACCAGCCATAAGACACCTCCATATTAATCATTTTCAATGACTGATAAGCCGCCCCTGCTGCTGGTTCGTAGTAAAAAGATAACAAAATTCCAGTAGTTGCCCCAATGATGGTTAGGGTAATTATTGCTACCGACAAGATGGTCGTTATTCGCCGCAGAACCATATCAAACTGGGTACTTGGCATAACTGCTTGCTCCAATTCTTCGAGACTTGTGTATTTTTATTACAAGTTTAGCTCAGAAATATTAAGAAGGCTTAGCTCCTCAGGCGTAGATATTGTTAGGGGAGTGGGGAGTGGGGAGTGGGGAGTGGGGGGAGTGGGGGGAGATCGTTAAGCAAAGGGATACAACTAACAACTAACAACTAACAACTAACAACTAACAACTAACAACTGTAGTTGTGCTTCAATGAAGCCAGTTTGATGTACAATCAGATAGCAGCGGTTATTGCAGCGGCGCGGATTGTGAGAAAACAGTCAGGTAAGGTAAAAGGCTACTCTACTTGAGAGTGGTAGTATATTTAAAGTTAAGCAACCACCCCAACTTGAAATTACCCTACTTTTCAATTTTAATTGTGTAAGTTATTAAAAGAAATAGTAAAAGTTAATGCTTTCTCAAGCTTATTGTCAGTAACCGCAACTTTTAAGCAGAATACTGCGTCGTTTTTTGAAAAATAATTAACAACCCGAAAAACTAGCAAACTTTCTGTTTGAAGTTTCTTAGAGGAAGTTATTATTTGTAGAAGAACGCATTTCTTATTCTGGCCTGAAAGATAAAAATTGCTAGTCAATTGCAAACGAGCCGAGTGAACGACAACAGTTATGTCTTACGTTTCCCTGTTGAAAAATATACCAGAATTCCTCAGCCAGCCTACTGGAATAGCAGTTCTAGCCTCTATTGGCATCCACGGTGCTATTGCGTTCCTCCTGCCGTTAGCGCCCGTTGACTCTAAACCAAAACAACAAGTAGCGTCAGCAAAACCTGTCGGACTTGTTGAACTGAACCAGGCTGAACAGAAACGTCTTCCACAAGCTAGCACACCCCAGGTTTCCCTACAACCAGTTCCCCTGCAACCCCAGGTTCCTCCTCTGCCAAACTTTGCTAACCAGCAGGCGACTTTACCTCCCCTACCACCAGCTTCTTCTACTCAGCTAATACTACCTCCCCTACCCAAATCATCTACCAATTTATCTATTGCTTCCTTGCCGAAAGGTCAGTCTTTGGGGGTACTCCCCAAGAGGGATTTGCAAATTAACCCCATTAATTCCCCAAATTTAAGAACAGCAGGGGTCCAACCATCTGCTCGTTTTAACGAAGATGTAAAATTGGGAGAATCCAAACCGCTACCACCTTCCAATATGCCAGAATTGCAGGCGGCGACAACACCTGTGAATCTGCCACCTAACTATATGGCAGCATCGCCGCCAGTCCCCGTACCTGCGTTGCCACCCTCCAATATGCAAGCATTGCAGGCTAGAATGCCTGCCGATATGTCACGTTCCAATTTGCCAGCATTGCAGGCGGCTACAATGCCTGCAAATCTGCCCGGTACTCCATCTCCGATCCTCTCTGATACCACGGCTACTGCCACAGCATATAGAAATACCACACCAACTACAGAGGCAGGAAGTGGTACACCAAAAATTGCTGAAAATCAGCAGCTAATAGCTCCAATTGCAGAAACTCCACAAACGAGGGATAGACTAGCCTTAGCAGGATCAAACCTGTTGCGATCGCCGCTACAGTCTACGCCTAACATCCCTGGGTTGCTATCAACTCCTAGAGAATCAGAAATCGCAAAAACTACTACTTTTGGAGAGCAGTTCAATCAAGTCAAGCAGCAATACCCCAACTTAGAAACGAAAGTACCCATCGCTGAAACGATTAATACAAACGCAGGGCGAGAAGGTAAAGTTGAGGGTGGTTTGGTAGTAGATGCTGAAGGTAAAGTTGAGTCAGTAAGCTTCTTAAATAACTCAGTTTCATCTGACCTCAGAACAGCCGCAAGGGAACATTTAAGGGAATATTTTCAAAAGAATCCTACTCAGGCAAATGGTAAGCCCAAGTATTACCCATTTAGCCTGTCTTTTAGATCCAACAGCAGTCCTGAATTTTTAAACCACACATCTGCTTCATCTGTCACAAATCAAAAACAAGCATCATCCGAACTACGACAAAGACTGATTCAGCTGCGCTCATCTTCAATGGGTACACAACCATCACAAGTAAGTCATAGCTCATCCTCCGCTCCTGTTAAAATATTACCTCAACATCCAGTCAGGAACAATCTACCTGTACTAGTACCGGCAGCTGTTAAACCATTCCCTGAACTACAAGCCAGAAACAATCAAGTAACGTCCACACCCTTGGCTACTACTAAACCATTATCTGAACAGCTCCCCAGAAACAATCAAGCAGCGCCCGCGCCGCAAGTTGCTACTAAACCAGCACCTGAGCCATTCGTCAGTAGTAATCAGCCTTCGAGTTCTGTTGAATCTGGTCAAAAACTCTTACGACGGTTGCGCAAACTGAGAGAACAAAGACAAAACTCTCATCAAGAATAATCAAAACAGTCAAGTCGCTTCGCTCCAATTACGAATTACAAATTACGAATTGCAGCTTTGCTGCTTGATATTATGTCCGGCAAATCAACCACAATAAAAACCTGTCAACCCATGTAGAGACGTTGCATTGCAACGTCTCTAAATTATGGGTAATTAACCGGACATAATATGATATCATATCGGGTAGTTGTGATGATATACAGCAGTTTTCAATTGAACCGATGCCAGATTGTCAGGGCGCGGAAACCGCGCCCCTACGGTTTAATGGTGCTGTAAGGCTTCACCTCACCGGATCGGACACCCGTTACACACGTGATTGAGAGAGGGTTTGGGGGTGAGGGCTGGATATTATAACTGTTTATACGGACATGATATGACTCCAAGTATTTTGCTTGCTTCCCCATAACAAAAAACCCTCTGTAAAACCAGAGGGTTTTTATTATCCGAAAATCCTCACGCTTAAAGAGTTTAACAGCAAGGATGGTGCGGTTCAAAATCCAAAATTGATAGCAATTTTACCAGCCTTGTTCGGCTTTCTGAAAAATGTAAGCAGCTACCTCCAGAATCTCCTGCTGGCTCAACTTATCCTTGAAGGCGGGCATAGCATTTTTACCGATTTGTACCTGAGAGATAATCGCTTGGATTGAGTCTTTATCATAATTTTCCAGGTACTGTAATAAAGCTTCCTTTTTCAAGGTTTTCTCGGCAATAAGAATGTTACCACCACCGATATGACAAGAAGCGCAGTTAGCTCTGAAGATTTTTGCCGGGTCAAATGTTTGATCTGCAAGTGCTGGATTTATGAATGTAAATATGAACAGGGTGAGCGTCAACAGTACGATTAACGAAACTATTCTCAATGGATTCTCCTCGCGATAAGCCTCCAGCAACTAACAAAAATCTCTCCATTTACTATTGTATGGCGGCTAGAGGTGCCAAAGCGTTAGTCCAATAAGCGTGTTTAACGTTTTTACCCAGTGTTCTCAAGCTAGTGCTTTAAAAGTTTATATATATTTACAATTGACGGTAACGAGCTTATCCCTTCCTTCGCTACGCAGCGCATACCAGTTAAGGATAGAACTCGTCAAGTCACTTTGCTCAAATTCGTAATTCGTAATTCGTAATTCGTAATTAATAAATTAAGGGAGAGCAACTAGATTGCCCCGCAACGCGAGGGAGCTACGCGATGATCGTTATGTTACAATACGGTTCAGTTAAGGTAATTTACTTACCGTTCACCTATGTAGAGACGCGACGCCCTTCGGGTTCACCCTTCGGCTTGGTGCAGTCGCCTACGGAGGGAAAGCCGTCATTCGCGCTGCTTCACCAGTTCCCTACGGAGGGTTTCCCTCCTTCTCCCAATTCCTCGCCGAGTAGCGCTCCTTCGTCGCTAACGCAACGCTTACGCGAACAGGACTGGACTCACCAGTCGCCTACGGCGGGAAACACTCATTCAGCGCTGGCTCAAATTTCGCGTCTCTACACAACCTAAAATGCCCAGCTATAAGGCTTAACTGAACTGTATTGAGTTATGTTAGACCGTTGGACGTGGAATAATTGTTCCCCTATTTCAGCATAGGGGGTAATTACGAATTACGAATTACAAATTACGAATTATTCGTGTCCCTAGCTTTGAGCAGACTCAACCAAGACTCTGCCAACCATGCCTGCACCACGGTGAGGTTCACAGTAGAAGGAGTATTCACCAGCCGGCGCGTCTGTAGGAATAGTCGTTTCTGTAGATTGTCCGGGGGTCATGAGCAACTTCTTATGAGACAGGTTTTTGGCTAAATCAGTACTCTTAGCAGGGTTTTTGGCTGCATCAAACACAACATTGTGGGGAGGAACTTTGTTGTTCACCCATTTAATTGTGTCACCAGGATGAACCGTCAACTTATTTGGTTCAAACCCTAGCATTCCTTTATCAGTACCCATCTTCACAGTATATGTTTCAGCCGCAGCACTGGGGGTGAAAACAGCGAAGCTGCTAACAACTAAAAGGATTGTCAACACAGCTAAACTTAGGCGTCGCAAACTTGACGCAATCAATTTCATGGCGTTCTCCTAATAACAAGCTTTATTTTCCTTTTTTCATTTTAGATACAATTGAGCCGAAATATGACAATCTGTCATAGATGCAAATTTTTTTTTAAATAATCGCAAGCAAAGTATCGATTTTAGCGGCGATCGCGGGTAAGCTTGTGTTCCAAAACACAAATAGAACGGCTAAACACAGGAATAGGAATAGATGTCGAGCCAAAAATCGCTATAGCATATTTTATAGTCAATAGTCAATAGCAGCCAGGGGTATGTTTATGAATTTCGGTAAACCCTCCTCATATGCGGTAGGGTTTACCGATCGTGGCGACTGGCGTTCAAAAGTCAAAGGTCAATAGTCAAAAAACTTAAGACTTAAGACTCTTGACTATTAACTAATGATTATGGGCTAAATCGTCAAGCTGGGTTTAGTAATAAATTTTGCCACCACCCCACTTTTGACCGATAATCTTAGGTTGCAGGAGAATATGACCAGCGATCTCTTCTAAGTCTTCATCCGTCAGATTTCTCATTTGAGTGAAAATATCTGCACTCTTAATGCTGGGGTGTATTTCGGAAATTTCCTCTTCACCATCGTAGGTAGTAGGATTTTTCAAGTAGTCCACCAAACTTTCAATGTTGTCACGGGGTGGTGATGCCAACGCCAGACTTTCGGGATCGAGTCCCACATTCTGGTTGGTCTTGGTCACACCTCCAGCATGACACTGGGCGCAGGCAAAGTTAAATAAGCGTTTGCCTTCTTGGACTTGTTTCAGGCTGAGTACAACGGTATCGCCCTTGTCATTTAATGGCAAAGTGCGCTTCGCCGCATCCAGTTCCACCGCTGTCGCACTACCAACAAACAACTGAAATCCTAGTAAAACAGCCGCAAAAATCCCAAATAATCTTCTTAACATGTTTCCCCTTAACGATTTTAACTTGCTACACAGCGAAGATCGCTCTGACTCACAATATCTGTTGTTAACTGCTAACTGCTAACTGCTAATTGTTCATTGCTAATTGCTAATTGCTAATTGTTAAAAGCCATTAGCCATTAGCCATTAGCCATTAGCCCGTCAGGTGACTTCCGTTGTCGGATCGGTTTCAGACATAATTTGGGAAATAATTGCCTTTGCATCCTCTAACGCCAAACGGGTGTTTTGGTTTTTATAGGCAATTAAGAGTTGGTCACACACAGATAGCACTTTGTCCACAGGAATGCTGTAGTCAGCCGCTATCTCCGCGATTGATAGGTCTGCAAAACCCATAACGTTGTTAACTGACAGATAGAATTTGAGTCGCTGTAAGATCAATTATCACTTTAAGAGTGCCATTTTTTGCCGAAACTACTGGTGTCTCCTCATTTGGGGATCTGGGGATCTGGGGCATAGGGCATAGGGCATAGGGCATAGGGCATAGGGCATAGGTAATTATTTTTATTACCCATGCGCCATGCGCCATGCCCCATTCCCTATTCCCTAACCTTTGCCGCCTGTAAAGGTAACGCCTTGAATAAAATACCTATTGAAAAAAGCGTAAATAGCTAAAGCTGGCAGGGTGAATACCATAGAAGCTGCCATAATATAGTTCCAGTAGCTAATGTACTGACCTTTGAAAGTGTTCAGTCCCAAGGGGAGGGTAAACATTTCTGGGTCAAACAGGATAACTACAGGTAGCAAGAAATTATTCCAACTGCCCATAAACACAAAAATTGCCTGTGCTGCTAAGGCTGGTTTTGCCAAAGGCAGGACAATATGCCGGAAAATACCAAAGGTATCTAATCCATCTAGTTGCGCTGCTTCCTCTAATTCCCTAGGAAAATTGATAAAAAACTGCCGCATCATAAATATAAATGTAGCATTAACCATGCTGGGAACGATCATCCCTTGATAGGAATTCAGCCAGCCCATGGCTTTCAAAATCAAAAATGTGGGAATCAGTGTTACTTGCGCTGGAACTGCTAACACTGCTAAAATCAGGAAAAACCAAAAGTGTCTACCAGCAAACCGCAGCCGAGCCAAAGCATAACCTGCCATTGAGTTGAACAGCAAGTTTAAAATAGTAACGCTAGTGGCAATGACCACGCTGTTGAACAGCCAGCGTAAAAACAGCGGTTCTTGCAGGAAGATTTGTTTGTAGTTGTCAAGAGTAAAATTCTTTGGGAAGAAATTGGGTTCGCTGCTGACAATTTCAGATAGGGGTTTAAATGACGCCGAAAGTGCCCACAAAAAAGGTACAAGGGTGACGATCGCATATAATGTCAGTACAAAATACACTAGTACTTGACAATTTGAGAAAAGACGTTTCATTTTTGCTCTCTGCCCGCTTGCCCGTCAGTACTCCTGCTTAGACTTTACATATTGAACTTGCTCTGTCTTCTCCTCGCTTGTGCCGGTCTTACTTAATTGTTGCACTTGGTTAAGATGAATATTATTCACTTGAATAATAAAGTTTTCTATTGCCTGTTTTGCCTTTTGTTGACGTTGGGTTTCATCGTCAACATCATAGCAACGATAAGGTTCAGTCACTCCCAAAATAAATTTCTCTTGTTCAGCTTCTAATAATTCAACGGTAGTGTTAGCAGCCACGGAATTTTCCTGAAAAGGAAAGGAGGTAACTACACTAGCAACTATGGATGCAACAGCTGGGAAGATGACGGGGAGCCACTTGAACCAGGAAATACCTATATCCAATTTGTCTACCAAAACTAAAATCGGTGTAATTCCCGAGAAAACAACAGTTGCTAATTGCAAAGTGTAGTAAAGAGTTCTCGAAGTGACTCGAACTTTTTTATAATCGCCAATCAACTCCTGGGAATACTGTAAAGCTTTTTCTCTCGCCAGAGTTAGTGGATTTTTTTCTAAAAAGTTATTATTAGCCGTTAGATAATTGTAGAGTTCGGCTTTCCTGGTGATCTCAAACTGATGAGAGTTTTTCAACAATTGCTGATTAAGCAGGAAAAGAAAAAGCCAAATAGAAACAAAAACAGCTAACCAGATGAATAGGTCTTGCTTGTCAGGAAAAACGGAGATAATGATTCCTACACCGACAACACCAGCCAGAAATAAATACTCAAGACCTTTCAGAGGTAACAAAATATTTGAACTTGATGAAGGAGAGAATTTTTCTACAGGATCGGAAATCTCATTCCGGTTGATCTGATCAGAATTAGTCATTTCAGAATTAGTCAATACAATCTTGTAACTTAGTTTTGTTCTATAATAACATTAAGCATGTGAATAAATTTTAAGCGTAGGGTGCGAAAGCCCTGGAGTACAGCACCAATTGAATGATCTTTTGGATGGTGCTTATGTATAAGTCACAATAATAAGTAATAATAGCTGAATATATCAGACAGTTTGATTGAAGAACACACCAAACGCCAGCGATCGCAAATTTACTACAGTAAGGACATGAAGGACATGACCAACTGGATCGAGGAGATTACCAAGCAGGTTTCCAGACTTTTCACATCCATTCCAAACGACCATTTAGCTTGGTACAATCAGGGCGTTGCGCTGGATGATTTAGGACGCTTTGAAGATGCGATCAAAAGTTACGACAAAGCTATCGAATTCAAACATGACTACCACTCAGCTTGGTACAACCGGGGCAATACACTGTATAATTTAGTCCGCTTTGAGAACGCAATCAAAAGTTACGACAAAGCTATCGAATCCAAACATAACTACCACCAAGCTTGGTACAACCGGGGGAATGCGTTGTATAATTTAGTCCGCTTTGAGGATGCGATCAAAAGTTACGACAAAGCTATCGAATTCAAACATGACTACTACCAAGCTTGGTACAACCGGGGCGTTGCGTTGGATGATTTAGTCCGCTTTGAGGATGCGATCGCCTCTTACGACAAAGCTATCGAATTCAAACATGACGACCACTCAGCTTGGTACAAACGGGGCGTTGCGCTGAGTAATTTAGTCCGCTTTGAGGATGCGATCGCCTCTTACGACAAAGCGATCGAATTCAAACATGACTACTACCAAGCTTGGAACAACCGGGGCGTTGCGCTGAATGATTTAGTCCGCTTTGAGGATGCGATCGCCTCTTACGACAAAGCGATCGAATTCAAACATGACTACTACCAAGCTTGGAACAACCGGGGGAATGCGCTGGATGATTTAGGACGCTTTGAGGATGCGATCGCCTCTTACGACAAAGCGATCGAATTCAAACATGACTACCACCAAGCTTGGTACAACAGGGGCGTTGCGTTGAGGAATTTGGGACGCTTTGAGGATGCGATCGCCTCTTACGACAAAGCTATCGAATTCAAACATGACGACCACTCAGCTTGGTACAACCGGGGCATTGCGCTGTATAATTTGGAACGCTTTGAGGATGCGATCGCCTCTTACGACAAAGCTATCGAATTCAAACATGACTACCACCAAGCTAAATACAACCGGGGCATTGCACTGTATAATTTAGAACGCTTTGAGGATGCGATCAAAAGTTACGACAAAGCCATCGAATTCAAACATGATATCTAAAGGTTTTCTCTGTCGCCTTCTGACTTCAAACAAAACTGCACCTCTACTGAGTTCGACGTATGTTTACACGTTTGCAATTGACAGGTTTCTGGCAGCACACCGACTTTAAAAAGTTCTGGCTGAGGGTGACGATCGCATATAGTGTTAGTACAACATACATTAGCACCTAACAATTTGAGAAAAGACGTTTCATTTTTGCTCTCTTACCCAAGATCGAAAAGCTCTCATAGTCTTATTTCTACCCACAGTTTTGCACTGTAGGAGATATTCAGGAATAACTTGACTCAGGGGAAAATTAGGGAAGGTTGGGCTAAATGCCAACTCAACGTATTTGCCGAGTTGCAAAACATTAATTTGTAATCTCCCTTTTTCAAATTGCCATAGTTCAGGTACTTTCAACGCCTCATATATATTAGGGTGAGTGCGGGAAGTCACATCAATTTCTAACGCTAAATCTGGGGGTGGGTCTACTGTTAAGTCTAGTCTGTCTTTTCCTCTGACTGCTGCTTCATTTTGGATATAGAAACAGTTTTCAGGTTCTATGCCTTTGCTCATTAATTGATTTTTAAAAGTTGTAGAACCTAAAGCTAAAAATTCAATATCTAGTTCTTCAAGGAGTGCTTTAACTAAATCGCTAATGGTTTCTTTATTGCGCTCGTGTTCGGGTAATGGTGTGATAATTTCCAGAATTCCATTGTCATAAGCCACTCTAGCGGCACGATGTTCTCCTAATTCTGACAAAATGGCTTCAAATTCTTGCCAACTGACATCTTCTAGTAGCACTCGCTGTCCTGGTGGTACATTCAATCGCTTGAGTTCTAATAACATTTTTTGACTCCGTTATTTATTTAAAATTAACTGAAATAACTATGTTCATGCAAGGGAATTGGGGTTAAATTATTTCGCTGACGAAGAATCGCCGCTGAATGAAAGTGATAATAACGATCGCCGCAGCTAGTAAAAAGGCGATCGCCGCCCCATAACCCATTTGCAAGTTGCGAAACACGGCTTGGTATATCAGTAGAACTACAGTCAAAGTAGCGTTGTTTGGTCCACCGTTGCCGTTAGAGAAGATATAGGATTGGTCAAACAGTTGAAAAGTACCAATTACACCTATTGTTACTACAAAGAAAGTGACTGGTTTGAGCATGGGAATAGTAATGTGGATAAACTGCTGCCAATCATTAGCACCATCTAACGCTGCTGCTTCGTAAAGTGTTTGGGAGATATCCTGCAACGCCGCCAGATAGATCACCATGTAAAACGGCGCAGTTGACCAAATGTTCATCAGCATAATGCCTTTCAGCGCCACGGCTGGATCTCCCAACCAATTATAGGTAGGCAGTCCCACAAAAGCGAGAAAATTATTAAGTAGTCCATTAGTGTTGTAAATCCACATGAAGATCAGCGTCAGGACGGCTGAGGAGGTGACTGTGGGCAAAAAGTAAAGGATGCGCCACCAGTTTTTGCCGCGAATCCCAGAATTTAGAGTTACTGCTAAAATTAAAGCCAACACAGTTTGCGTCGGCACCACAATTACCACATATTCTGCTGTATTTTTCAGAGCAATCCAAACCCGTTCATCTTCAATCAGTCGCGCAAAGTTGCGCAAGCCGACAAACTTGTACTCAATACCGCCCAAAAGTTGTACTTTTTGCAGGGACAGAAAAATAGCCCAGAGAATGGGTAGCACAACAAAAGTCCCCGTAACCAGAATGGTTGGTGACATGAAGAGATATCCAGCCAGGTTTTCTGTGATGTTCCACCTAGGGTTTCTCTGTCGCCTTCTGACTTCAAACAAAACTGCACCTCCGCTTAATCTAGCATCCACCCGATGGGTGGTGCATAATTATTTATCCTACTGCTCTGCGTCGGGAAATTATTCAATGATTACTTGACACTCCCACGCCAGTCGCCCCTGTCGGGAAAGCCGTCATCCTTGTGGTCTCCCTTACCCCTCCCCTAATAGGGGAGGGGTATTTGGCTCCCCCTTCCCTCGTAGGGAAGGGGGCTGGGGGGTTAGGTTTTTGATTACTGAATCGATGCCCTAGGAATTTGCTGAATTTTAGTCGCCCTATCAGAATCAGAACTTTGACACTCTTGCGTCGAATGCTGCACTAATCCTCTTTTACACTTCCATCATCGTTATCGTCGGCGATCTTGAAAGTTTGTTGCCAAATCATTTTTCGCTCCGACTCAGGTATACCTAAAGTAGACGTGATGATGGCGAAGTCCCCTAGTGTGGGTAGCACTTCCCCTGTGGCAAGTGCATGCAAGTTGTTTACCCCAGAACGCTGAAGTTTTGTCATGTTACCTCGAACCAAATCGACAATTCCTTTTGGAAGATCTGGTTCAAGTGAAGAGGAGTTGAAAGCTGTTTTGGTTATCCACTGACGGACCATCTCTTCTAGTGCCTCGCTTTCGGATACCCCAACACGCGCACAGATACTTTTCAATTCGTCCGCCAACTCTACCGGAACATAGCCAGTGACCAGCTCGTAATCTAAAGAACGCCTTCTGCCTAGGTTAGAAGCAGCTAATTCCAAGGATGCACGATTCTGAAAAACTTGAATAGCATTCGCCACATCAGATGTCAGTGTTGCCAACGCCGCTGACACAGCAATTGAGAGGTTTTTGATTGTTTTGAGCATCTGTTCATAGTTTGGTAATAGCTCTGAACGTCCTCACCCCAGGTAGCGTAACATACGTATTATCCGGATTGCGCCCGTGATTGGCATTCAGCCGGGATAGACGGTGTTTATCGGGGTGTCGATCAGAGTGTTATCAGGGTGTTGCGTGTTAACTACACGATTCCAAGTGTCACTGTTTAGTTTCGTTGCTCATATTCTCCGACCAAGTAGCTTTGGGAGAGAACGTGAGCATTTCTACTTTAATTTGAGTTCCGACTTGAGAAAGCAGTTTTTTGTAGATGCGAAATCGGGTGTTATGCGTTCTGTATCCTCTCAACCCATCGATATAGATTCATAGAGTAAAATTACTGAAGTTTCTGCGGACACATTTTGTGAAGTTCAGTATTTTAACTCTTGACAAAAAGTATGTAATTAAGAAAGCCGCAACCAGACGGATAAAAAGCTTATCCAGAGGGTGTTTCGCAAAAATTTTCGCTTTTTTGACCTAAGATCTGGATTTAAGAAACTGCACGCATGATGAAAAGGTGTATCATGTGAAGGCATTTTTACCAGGTGGTGGCGCATTAAGCGCGATCGCAGGCGTGTTACGCATAAATAAAAACTGTTGATAATTGTGTACGTCCAAGTTAAAGTTTTTGACGAGAGAAGAACGTAGCTTCGTAGTCGTTTGAGTCAGGAAGAGGGGGGAAAATCTGTGAAGCCGATCGCGCTGAAGGCGAATGCCAAAATCAACTTATATCTGGAAATCATTGGCGATCGCCCCGATGGTTATCACGAGTTGGTAATGATACTCCAAAGTATCGATCTTGCCGACCAAATTGATTTACAAGCAAATAGTACTGACCAGATCCGCGTTCGTTGCGACCATCCGGAAGTACCATTAGACCAAAGTAATATTGCCTACCGTGCTGCCAAACTAATGGTGGCAAAATTTCCCGACGTCTTTGCCAAGTACGGTGGTTTTGACATCACTATTCACAAGCACATTCCTGTAGCTGCTGGGTTGGCTGGAGGTTCGACGAACGCAGCAGCAGTTTTGGTGGGAATAAACTTGCTGTGGAATCTGGGACTAACTCAGCCAGAATTAGAAGAACTGGGTGCGACTTTGGGTTCAGATGTGCCGTTTTGTGTAGCGGGTGGAACAGCGATCGCCACAGGAAGAGGTGAGCAACTTTCTCCCCTACCCACTTTAGACAATATATATATAGTATTAGGTAAATATCGCCGCCAAGCAGTTTCCACTGCTTGGGCGTACAAAACCTATCGACAACAGTTTGGTAGTTCTTATATCAGAGATCCAAACAGTTTGGCAACTCGTGCAGCAGCAGTACATTCCGGACCAATGGTAAAAGCTATTCTGCATCAAGGTGGGGTGGAAATAGGTCAGAGGCTGCACAATGATTTAGAACGTGTGGTGTTACCAGAGTATCCGCAAGTAGTGCAACTGCGGGAGGTGTTTGCAAGTACTGGTGTTTTGGGGACAATGATGTCTGGTTCTGGTCCCAGTGTGTTTGCTTTGTGTGAGTCCAAAGAGCAGGCAGAACAAGTTAGGCTTGATGTCAGGGAGAGGATTGCTGATGAGGATTTAGAATTGTTTGTGACTCGGATGAGTACACATGGGGTTCAGGTGATATCCTCAGTTTAGGGGTAAGATATGAACCGCCAAGGAGTAAACAAAGGTTTTATGAGTGACCCGAATGTAACGCAACAAGCAGATACTCAAGCGCAGGTTTCACCAACTCCGTTACGCTGTTTAATTGGGGCGGTAATTTCGGGAGGACTGGGGTTTGCGTTGTACTCTCTAACGATTTCCATAGCCACAACTTTTGCCACAAAACCCATTCATTCTCATAACCCAATGGTGGTAAATATTGCCTCTGCTGTGCGTACCCTAGTTGTGGGTGTGACTGCTTTGGGAACGGGAATATTTGGGCTAGTAGGGGTAGGGTTACTGGCGTTAGCAGTGCAGTTGTTGGTGCAGCAATCAACAACCCAGAAGAGTTAAATGGTAGTTGGTAGTTGGTAGTTGGTAATTGCAAGATTTCTTTTTACCAATTACCAACTTAGTAAACCTTGCCGGAAATAAAGCAACCATTAAAAAGAGCGCGAAAAGCTTATATATCATAAGCTTTTTTAATTTTTAATTTTTAATTCCGCTTCGCCGTACTAAATCTGACGCTAATTGTCGCTTAGTGTGTGGAGTGGTTCGGACTCGTCGTCGTCGTCACCTTCGTTGTCCGCCCATGTAATTTCTAATACCTTTAAAGCCACTTTTAAACGCTCTTTATAGGCTTTGTCAAAAGCAGTATCTTTTGAGGTTAATGCCGCCTCGACGAAATTGGCAGATGCCTTCGCGGCTTTATAGAGTGCGTCTAGAGCTTCGTTATAAAATTTTGAATCCGACATCACTGACTCACCTGTTATTGAATGAATGTATTCGACATCTTCACTGCTTCCTTGTGATGTCATTAAGTTTATTATAAGACCTTGCACCGAAAAGCGCAAGCCGTGGAAGTGGTAAAATTCATGCTCTTAATTAAGTTAAAATAACTAACAATCCGGTAACAAAAGAAGTCTGTAGTGAATACATCCCATCTCCCAAAATTAGCTTTACCATCGCCACTTGTAGGGTCAGAAGTCGGTTCTTTCACTGAGGCGACAGTGACTAAACGAATGCCTAATATCGCCCGTCGAGTCATCGAAGAAAATAATTTTGATTCCGAGATTAATCAAAGGTTGGAGAAACTAGCTAAGGAACTACCTACCGGATATTTACAACCTTTGTTAAATGATACTGGTGCAGATTTTACTGACTGGGAGAAATATCTAGAACCTTACAAGGATCGGCGTTGGGTTGATGTTCCCTGGTTCTTTGCAGAAACTTATTTTTATCGCCTGATTCTAGAAATTACTAATTATTTTCGTCCTGGTGAATGGCAAGGTATTGACCCATTTAAGCTCCAAAAATCTCAGGGTTTAAAAGCATCTATTGATTCAATCATCTCTCTGTGTAGTAAAGTAGACAAATGGTTGGATGAGTCACAGCAAGCAGATAAACCAACAAGAGCGTCTGTGATGGCACTGTTGTATTTTGCTTTGTGGGGGAATCGAGTTGACTTGAGTCTGTGGTCGGCATTTGAGGATGACCGAAGTCGTTTTGATATCCAAAGCCAACTAACTCATATTTTAGTAGATGATGCTTTCTTAGTTAGCAAATTGTTAACCAGTGTTCAGGGGGGACGCATTGATGTTGCGATCGATAATGCTGGTTTTGAGCTTATTTGTGATTTATGTTTGGTAGATTTTCTATTAGGTAGTGGGTTGGTGAGTCAAATTTATCTACACTTAAAGCCTCATCCAACCTTTATATCTGATGCGATGATTCAGGATGTGCATGATACAATGGATTTTTTAGGCACTGTTAGCCATCCTCAGGTTAAATCTTTTACCAAAAGATTGCAAGCAAATATGGCATCAAGGCGATTAGTTCTGTCGGAAAATAACTTTTGGACATCACCATTACCATTTTGGGAAATTCCCACATCACTTAAAGAGGAGTTAGCAAATTCAAGTTTAATTGTCGTCAAAGGAGACGCAAATTATCGCCGCTTATTAGGCGATCGCCACTGGGATTTTACGACAAACATTGCAGATATAGTTTCCTACTTACCCGCCCCGATGGTAGCCTTACGCACCCTGAAGTCGGAAGTAGTTGCAGGTCTGAAGCCAGAAGTTATCGCGCAAGTGGCAAATGACCCTTCTTGGTTGACAAATGGACAGTGGGGTATTATTCAATTGGTGTCTTAACTTGACTTTCGTTAACAATAGGATTGTGCGAGAAGCTAGCTTAGAAGACGCTTAGTGCGATCGCGAGAGTACATGTAGATATTTGGCGCACTACTTATATATCTTTATACGCTGGACCGCATCCTCACCTCTGTATCCCCTGCGCGAGCCATGATTGTGCGAACTAGTGAGCCAAAGATGCGCCATCCCACTAAGCTCAAGCTAGCAAGCCGTGTAGCCATTAGCAAGTCATCTAATCGCACTTGTACAATTCCGTCAAATACCAAAGCGTTCCCGATTATATCGGATGGATCGTTCGGAAGTGGTGGAAGATACATACGTTGGGTAGATGTGAATTTTAGTAGTTCCCCAAGCAGTTGTTTGACGTTTGGGTCATCCTTCTTAATTGGTTGTACACGCAACAGTGTTGCGTATTGACGACGATCCGGGATGAGATCACAGGTAGAGGTAGCTACTGCAAACTTCATTTCAGTAATGCGCTCTCCTAAAAAGTAAGCGGTTTCCGTACTAACAATATCTCCCTGTAAAAGGATAAAAGGGTCCTCATCGGGAGTGATTAGCCCCCGATGAAGCACCTCTTGGTAGATAATGGGCTCACGTACAATAGCCCCCTTTTCATTGAACAAACGCTGACGCTGGTTCGTTTTGCCAAGGTTCTTGGCAAAGTTTTGGATAATCTTAACTGCGTGATCGTCATGAGAGAGAGCCTGTAAATGCGCCTCAAGTTCCGCTAAATTTTTAGGTAACGTGGGTGTGCTGTCGTTGTCATCAATAGACATTAATCTTCCCAGGTAGCGCTTTTTACATCAAGCGGACGCGCAACCAAGTCCGGGTCAACGTCTACTTCATCGTCTATATCTGCATCCAGTTGTTCGGGAATCAGAGGCTCGAATCTGTCACGAGTCGGAAGCTCGGGTAGCGTGCCTAGCGTTGCAACAGCCTCTATTAGCAAGTTAATGGTGTCGGCATCGGGGTGTTTCTGCACAACGCGAACAGTACGCGATAGTACACGTAATCCCCGACGCAACCGATCTACATCACGAGCTAAGCCTAGCATCCTTTGGAAGTCGTGTTCTTCAATAATGCGATACTGCCCGGTTTTGGTATGCAGAATAGCGATTGTACCATTCTTAATAGAATCAAGAGATTTCGCGCCCTCTGTGCGAAATTTCTCAAAAGATGACCATCTGGAACCCACCTTCAGGTCAAAAGGTGTTGAGTCGTTAACTATAACTGCCATAAGATACCTCCATTTTTCAATATTAACACCAATTCCATTGGAATTCCATTGGGAATATGTTGGAAATTCAAAGTTATTTTTTGACAAAAAGTAGCGCTTTTGTAATTCAGTGGCTGAAATCCTTAGAGAGCATTAGACATCTCCGAAAAATGCCAATAGCTCACTGTGACTGGATTTCGAGGGGCGATGTCTGCGACAAGCCGCTCCGCGTCTACGCCAAAGAGAAACATCAGCCATTCTCCACGCCAAAATCAGCGTTTGAGACAGTTACTATTGATAATAAGGCAAAAACAAGTATATATACATACCAATTCTTTACGGCGAAATTCTCACTATTTCATATTGGTAAAACTAATGCTCCTATACGTCAGCTTACGAGTCCACATATCGTCATAATTATTTGTTCGTATTTAATTGGATTTAATCTAAATCTTTCAGATGCAACTTTAACAAGTACATACACGAATCAAATGTTCGACAAAAACTCGCTAGGTAAGCAATTTCTTTGTTTTTCGATTTTTGGGACGGAGTTAATTATCCTTTTTTGGGCTTTTTCGTAGGAGTTTTAATTGATGGCTCTCCAATATAACCTTTATCGCCTTGAAATTTTTGATTCGTGTCAAAGTCTTTCTGACCTTTATGAACCCAGGGAAATCGGTTTGGGAAAAGTCAAGATACTGATACCGAAATCCGCAAAAAATATGGAGACTTGGTGTCCGTTGCGATCGCATTCTGATGGAATCAACGCTGCGCTTTGATTTACCCCTGATTGCCGAAAACGGCAATGTGCGGTTTGGGAACGATTCAAGTCGGCTTTGTCAAGCGACTTCGCATGCGTTCGATGTCCTCGATCGTTTAGATACACTAGCAACGACGCCAAGCCGACGGAGGGAAATCCGTCAATATTGACTGGATGAGTGATGAGCAAATTGCCGAATGTTACTCGCCTGAAATGTGGTCAGATAAAGTGATAAGATTAACATAAACAGATAAATTAGCTGTAATACCTAGAAAAACTAATGTCTTTGAATATTACGATTCTAAAACAAAGTTTTGCGAAGATAAGACTTTGCCCCTAGTATTTACATCTAGCTTTTACAATAATCTGTTTAATGATTATCCTGAAGTTCAGACTTTGTTTGCCCTCACTAACATGAAGAAGTAGAGGGAGTGAAAAACATCCTCAGAGACGCGTTCGGTCGCGTCAAGACAAGGGTTGTTTACAACGCACAATTAATTTCTTGCAAATAGAATCTCTACGCTAACCACTTTCAAATCCCCTTAAAGCCAATTTTTGTTTCTACAGTCATTGCAGTGGCAGCAGTCTGACGTCGAATACCAATTTGACTCAAGAAAATACCGACTAAAATCAAGCTGCCGCCAATATATTGAGCTAAAGTAGGAGCTTCGCCTAAAATCAAATAAGCTGCCACGATACCAGCAATCGGGGTAAACGAGCCAGCTAAAGAAGCTGCAGACACTGTGGAAGCTCTCAAGCCCTTGATCCACAATGACTGACCGACAACCACAATCACCGTACCATACAACAACATCCACTTCCAAAGGAACGGTGAGAATACATTCATGAAGTGATTGCTGCCATAGAGTGCTAAAGCAAGGAAGAAAAATATTACAGTTCCTAAGGCAGTACGAAAGATACTATATATTCCTAAGGGGATCTGCGATATGTGTCCTTTGCTAATAATAGTAGAAGCTGCTGCAGCTATGGCTCCGGCTGCTGTCAGAACTTCCCCTAAGCCCAAATGGAAACCTCCCACGTTCATCATCCCATTCTCTGGGGGCTGAAGGACGATAGTGAGGATAACGCCGATAAACGCAGCGATCGCCCCCACAACTTCCCAAAAATTGACCCGTTCTCTCAAAACCCAGACCGATAAAGCCAGCGTCAGGGGTGGTTCCAACCGTCCTACCAAAACAACATTGTTGACATTGGTTAACGCAAGTGCTTGGAAAATTAAACCCGGGGCGAGTGCTCCAGATAAAATTGCGACTGCTGTCAAGTTGAACCAATCTTTCCTTGACAGTTGCTTCAAAGCAGCGAGGTTCCACTGTCGCCAGTAGATCGCTATCAGAACCATCAAGGCACACAAATTTCCCACGAACAAAACGTTACATAGAGAAATTGGATTCTGACCACCTATAAAGTGTTGGGCACCGATTTGTGTCAGCTTTCGGGTAACTGCACTAGATCCTCCAAAAATCAGGATAGCTAGCCACAGATAAGTTTGTCCGGGAATTCTGTTGATATGACGATGCGATCTTCTGACTCTGGTCACAATAATACCACTACAATAAAAGCATTGTCAAAGATATTATGCTGCCCTGATTAACTTAGGGTGAGATGGATCTGAGAGAACGCTGAAAGTAAACAGTGAACCCAATACGGTTCCGATCAGGCTCGTTCCCCCCTTAAAAAGGGGGGGATCTTCTAAAGATGGATATGCTTAACCGAACCGTATTGCCAGTGAGCCGATAGAGAATACCATGAGAGTATGAGAAAGTGCTGAGTTTAGACTGAATTTTTTCAAGGGATAAATTAACAAAATTTATGACTTGGTATCAGATGAGTTTCATCAGCAACTGAGATGCTTTGGATAGTTGAAATAACTTAAAGACAAGGAATCACAAATGAAACTCGCATCTTTGCTCACAAGTGTTGCCCTGTTCGGTCTATTCACGGTTTCTGATGTTCCACTGAAGGCAATTCATCCTTCACTAACTCAGGCATCGGCTCAAGAAAAAAAAGACTCGGTTACTAACTTGACTTTTCAACAAAAGTTGGACATGGTGATGAAGAATAAGGGTCAGTTTGGTGGTGGCGATCAACTGCGTCGTTTCTTTTTTGGTGACTTGGAGCCGATCGCTGTTCAACCAGGCGGTGCCGGTATGGTTGTTAACCTTTACAATAAAGCTAACGATGTAACTTTTTCTTACTGTGCAACCTATGATGTCGTCGTCGCAGTTAAGAAAGGTAAAGTTACTGCGTTTGCAGCCAGTGAAGTGAAGTAATTGCACAAAACTAAACTTTTTTCTAGGGCATTGAAATTATGTTAATGCCCTACCCATGCATTCTATAGCGATTCTCAATTGAATGTATCACACTTATGATTTTAATGTGTATTGAATGCAAGTGAGAAGCTATATATATTGCACCTAACTGAAAACCCCTTTATTGCCAGAGGTTTAGATGGAATACAGAGATGTGATTGTACTGTTGCATCCAGCATTCGCCGTAATTGTGGTCTTCCCGCTCATTGGCATTGTTGTCAACCGTGCTTTCCAAGTTCGTCAGCGCCGCCTGCAAACTGTAGCAGATGGCAAAAGCAAAATTCCTCCCGTTGTTGGGCTTGAACATGTCCAATTAGGTCGTTGGCTGACGGGATCAGTCGTCGGGGTTGTTCTCATAGCTCTGGCTAACGATATTTTTGGTAACATTTTAGACCATCAAGTTTGGACGAAAGCACCCTTCCAGGTAGTCTTGATCGGGCTATTGTTTGCCGCTACGATCGCTTCCCTGGCTCTACTTTATCGGGCACAGGATCGGCGTTGGCGTGGCATTTTTGCTACCTTGACCGGGATGGGCTTAGTGATACTTGGTTGTCAGGATGGTGTTTACCGCAAAACTGACGTGTGGTATATCTCCCACTACTACTACGGAATAACTGCAGCTTTGTTGATGATTTTTTCCCTGGCAATTTTGCCGGAAATATACAAAGACAAGAAAAATCGCTGGCGCAAGGTTCACATCATTCTCAATTGCATCGCCCTCTTACTCTTTTTTGGGCAGGGAATCACTGGGACGCGAGCATTGTTAGAAGTTCCCCTCGCTTGGCAAGAACCCTATGTCCAAAAGCTATATGAGCAAAAGTGTGACACTAAGCCTTGTACAATTCAGGCACCAACTCTTGCGCCAAAGCATTGATTGTAAATGGGGAGTAGGGAGTAGGGAGTGGGGAGTGGGGAAAAAGCACATTTTAATCAATACAATAATAACCATCTACAAGGATAAAAGAAGACTATGAACTCGAAAATACTTTGTTTAATTGCTGGTTTGACCTTATCTGCCAGTCTCACTGCCTGCTCTAGCAATCCTGCAAGTAATAATCAGGTTGCGCCTGATGCTGCTAACACCAGCACGACTCAGCCGGGTGATGCCATGAGTAAAGACAAAGCTGGTGATGCTATGAGCAAAGATCATGCTGGCGATGCCATGAGTAAAGATCATCCTGGCGGTGCTATGAAGCAATCGCCTGCCCCCAGCAAGCCCTAGACCTCACATGCTCCCAAGTGCTGGGGATTGGGATTGGGAAAATATTCCCCCACATTCCCAGTTCTTGCACTTTGACGCGAGCACTTCTACAGGAGACTTCTTAATGAATAATAACCTCCACCGACGGCGTCAGTTACTTTTTTACTTTGGGTTAGGATTTTTTGGCATAGGTGCAGCTAACATCGCAAGTCGTGACTTGAGAAGCATGAATTCCCCGAATCTGTCTGCTGCTAATTCCAATAATACGCCAGCATCCAAAGCTGTTGCAGCGCTGCCCCCGGTAAACAAGAATCTGCCAGAGTTTCAGGGGATCAGTCAGTGGCTTAACTCTGAGCCTTTGTCAATTGCCAATCTCAAAGGCAGCGTTGTACTAATACAGTTTTGGACCTTTGCTTGTATCAACTGCCAGCGTACCTTACCGTACATCACTCAATGGCATCGAAAGTATGCAGCGCAGGGACTCAAGGTGATTGGCATCCACACAGCGGAGTTTGCCTTTGAACGAGACGTGAACAACATAAAAAGGGCGCTACGGCAACACCAAATTACCTATCCGGTCGCGGTTGATAACGAGTACAAAACCTGGAACGCTTACGAAAATCAGTACTGGCCACACCTGTTTCTGGCTAACCGTCAAGGCTTGCTGCGGTATGACCATGTTGGGGAAGGGGCATATGATAAAACAGAGCAGACCATCCGCCAGCTATTGGGCTAGAAGGAATTTATGACTGCTTCTATATCAACAGGTCTGGCTTTAGTGGCGGGAGTTCTGACTGTGCTTTCACCGTGTGTTTTGCCTATTTTGCCTGTGCTTGTGGGGCGAAGTCTCCAATCCCATACTTACGGTCCGGTGGCAATGGTAGCGGGATTAGTCGGCGGGTTTGCATTGGGAGGTAGTTTACTTGGCGTAACAGCAGGTTGGTTTACTGGCTTGGCTAATGTATTGCGTTATGGGGCGATCGCTCTCCTTTTATTCTTGGGACTGCTAGCAATCTTCCCAACTTTGAACTACCGACTGTTTAGCTACCTGACAATCAGCAACTGGATCAGAGTTCCTGCACGAATAGGACTTTTGGGAGAGTTCTGGCTAGGGACTCAGCTAGGGCTGCTGTGGACTCCTTGTGCCGGACCTGTGCTGGGGGGTATTCTGGTGCTGGCAGCAGTCAACCACCAAGTTGCAGGTGCGTTTGGGCTACTGGTTGCTTATGGAGTGGGAGCTTCTTTACCTCTGCTGGTTCTAGCCTACGGTGGGCGATCGCTCAGCCGACGATTGCTCAACCTCCGCTCTCATAGTGCAGCATTACAGCGAGTTGGTGGCGTGATGATCTTGGCGACAGCAATTGCCATTCTTCTGGGTTGGGATGTCCAAGTGCAGCTTTGGCTTGCTCCGTTCTTTCCCACTCTATCACTATGAGACAGTCATGACTTCATCTATACCTTCTCAACGCAAAGACCGTTCGACACCAAGTCAGGCAATCCTGGCAAAAACCTTTCACTGGATTAATATCATCAGCTTAATGTTGATGATCGCCAGCGGACTGGAAATTTACAATGCCAATCCGGTGTTTGGTGGGCGTGAGGGTTGGCATTTTCCCGACTTTTTGTTACTGGGAGGTTGGCTAGCAGGTGGTAGGCACTGGCATTTTGCTGCTATGTGGCTCTTTGCGCTGAACTTACTTTGGTATGGACTTTATGTTCTGATCACTCGTCGTTGGCAACGTCGATTTGTTAGTAGCAGTGACCTACAAGCATTACTGGTAAGCCAGAACCTCAAGCGTCAGAACTACGCATGGCATCGGCTAGTCTACACTGGTATCATTCCGATTCTGCTACTAGCAATCCTAAGTGGTATTACCATGTACAAGCCAGCCCAACTGCATTGGCTTTTCGGGCTGTTTGGTAACTGGCAGACTTTACGCATCGTTCACTTTATCACTGTTCCCACAGTTATGCTATTTACAATTGCTCACTCCTTGCTCGCTTTTAAAGTGGGAAGTTTTCGTTTAATCAAGTCTATGTTCCTGAAAGGTTAATTATGAGTCTGATTCTTCCCAAACGCACGATCAACCGCCGCCAGTTACTGCAATTATCTGGACTTTCTGGGCTAGGCTTGCTTCTAGGTGGCTGTGGGTCAAGTTTGTTCTCAGACACTGTGGGGCAAGTGTTTGAGCCACTGAACCAAAGTATTGAAGCACTCCTACTGACTCAGAAGTCTGTGCCGGAATTTCCTGTCAGTGCTATTGAACCCGATCAACTGCTGATCAACACGTTCGACTTCACCCCCGATATTGACGGGGAGAAGTTTCGCTTGACGATCGATGGTGAGGTTAGTAACCCTATGCAATTGAGTATGGCGGATCTCCAAAAACTCCCGTTGACTTCCATGGTGATTCGCCATATTTGTGTTGAAGGCTGGGCGGCGATCGTTCAGTGGTCCGGTGTGCGATTACGGGATTTAGTCGCCTTGGCACAACCGAAGCCAAGCGTCCGCTATGTCTACTTCAAATCTGCCGACGGTTACTACGAAAGCTGGGACATTGCCTCTGCTGTGCATCCTCAAACCCTGATGGCTTATCAGAAGAATGGAAAACCATTATCAGTTGATAATGGTGCGCCCATACGCTTAGCATCTCCAGTTAAACTAGGCTACAAGCAAAGCAAGTGGGTGACCCAGATTAAGCTGGTTAGCAACTTGTCGCCTGCGAAAGGTTACTGGGAGGATCAGGGCTATGAGTGGTTTGGAGGGCTATAGGGTAAATCGGGCGTTGCTGCACGCGGATGAACGTCATCTGTAGAGACGCGAGGAACATCGCGTCAAGACAAAAATCGTGGTTGTACTGATAACTGGTATGATTAATGCGAACGCATCCTCTAAACGGGCACACTATTAATTATCGGAAAGAGTTTGCTGGAATGTCAACAACACCAACCCCTCGTTTGATTTTGGAAACTCTGTTGCCACATTTAAAAGTGGCAGCAGCCTATGCCCATGAAATTCAACGAAGTCTTACCGCACTTCCCGACAAACAAAGCGGGGATAATTTTTTTTCTGCTGCCCTCACTGATGCGGATCTTGCCATTCAGAATTTGGTAGAAGTATTACTGCTAGGTACTTTTCCTCAAATTCGCTTCTATGGGGAAGAGTACGAACAATCTCGTAATACTAAATATTTTCGTTCGATCGCACTTGGTCCAAAAGACGATTACTTGGTCACACTCGATCCGATCGACGGTACAAGGTTTTATCTTGATGGACATGATAATTATCAAATTATTCTTACAGTTCTGAATGCAGATGATTTTGAAGCAGTGCTTGCCATCTCCCCTGCCCAAAACATTTATTTTTATGCTTTAAAAGGTGAAGGCGCTAAGAAGGGTACGCTGGAGATGAACCTTGAAGATTGCACAGAATTACGAGTCACACCCGACAACAAAACTGTTTTATTGGGATTGGGAATGAGTGACTTGGCACCAGCACTAAAAGAGCAATATAAAGTCATTGATATAGCGACTGATTACTCCAGTGAAATTCAAATTCCCAATCTCAACGGCATTCTTAGCGGTCATTTATGTGGAGCAATTATAAAATCGGGTAACTTCATTGACGGTGCGGCACTCGCTTTCCTGGCAAAAGAAGCTGGCTGGATCGTGACAACTCTGGATGGTTCTACACTGCCACCGTTGCATACTTGTCTTGACTATAAGTTACCAGGGCTGATAGTGGCTACTGAGAGTGTACATCAACACCTGCTGCAAGCGGCTTTGTCCCACAAAGATTAAAACTAATCTTGAAAAAGCTTTATACTAAGTTTTGTACGAAATAACAACAATATCAAAATCCAGAAAAAATAGCATTTATGAAAACGGTTGAATATATCCAAGAACAAGAATTCGATTCACTTTCGACCAGCAACGAACTAGTTGTGTTTGATTTTACGGCAACTTGGTGTGGACCTTGTAAGATGATCGCTCCTCTAATGGATAAATTAGCTGAAGAATATGAAGGTCGTGCGAAAGTAGTCAAGGTAGACCTTGACAAAAACCAAGACCTTGCTAAAAGATTGGGCATCCGCAGTATCCCCGCAGTCATGATTTACAAAAATGGAACTCACATGGAAACCATTGTTGGCGTAACCCCTTATGAAACATTCACCACAGCTATAACAAAGCTGCTTTAGTTAATTCGGGCATTCATCCCCCAATACGGTTCAGTAGTTGTTTACAAAAGCGTCAACCTTTGTAGAGACGTTGCATTGCAACGTCTCTACTCGTTTTGCCCAAGAAGATATGGGTAATTGTCTTGATGCAGTATCAGTTTTTCCTGCTTCGACAATTTCATCCTAAACACCCGATGGAACAATAATTTCAGTGAATAGTTCTGGTAGCAAGTAGGCAAGCTGACTTTTAAATAAGACAATTAAAGGGCAATACGGTTCAGTTAAGGCTGAATGGTGAGAATTTTAGGTTGTGTAGAGACGCGAAATTTCGCGTCTCTACAGAGGTGATCGCGCTCCTAAATTATCTTATCCGAACCGTATTGCCTCGACTCCAACAATCACACCGAGATCATGTTTATTAGGTAAATAACATAGATGTGTATAGGGGGCTTGACGAAATTCTTCAAGTCTGGCACGTTTCATATTGGCAGGTGAGAGTAGGTGGTTCAACGAGGAGTGCTTCTGCTAACAGGGGACCTATGTTCAATCACACTCTCTATTTTTTCCACCTGAAGTAGTGCTGTACTCCCAGAATCTTTCGCAGTAAATAAACTTTTCTACTTTTTCCGAAATAGACAAGTGTCAGGTGGTAGTACTTCTTGGGAAACCAGGGTACGAAGCCATATACCTATGTCCGGCGGACAATAAATGCGTCTGCCTATGGTTCGTTATGCCAACGAGCAACCAATTTTACACATAGATAGTACGAACACTTTACTCAAGTCGGGTCGTTTGATCGAGCACTCAAGTTTCCTCGCTTTGTTCGACAGGGAGTAAAGTGGGCGTCCGCTGACTCAAAGTCCTACACTTTTGCTTAACCTTATGTCTTTAGATAAATCAGAAATCACCTTAAAGGAAAAGTTTAAGGCAGATTTAGATAAAAATCTCAGCGAGGCAAAGAGTCTCACGAACATACCACAAGCTTTGCAATCATCTCAATTCGTTCAATTCCTCAAATCTGCTAGTCAGGAGATTCAGCGAGACTTAGACGCCATTCTGAGGCGAGCCACCACTGCCTTGGTTGAGGAAAGGATCTCACAAAAGTCATTCCAGTCTTTTAGGGTAGTTTGGCAGATTGCAGCAGGTGGTGTTGAGCGGGAAAGTCATCAGTCCTTGTGACATAACTACTACTCCCGCAATGCATACCCCACACCACGCACGGTTTGAACCAAGCGTTTTTCATTATTTTCTTCCAGTTTAAGGCGTAGGTAGCGGATGTAAACTTCGATAATATTGGAATCACCCATGAAGTCGTAACCCCAAACTTTCTCTAAAATTTGGTCTCTAGTCAAAACTTGTCGGGGATGCGAGAGGAGATACTCCAGCAAGTCAAACTCTTTTGCAGTTAACTCGATCGCTCGTTTGTTCCGAAACACTTCACGAGTGCGGCGATTTAAGCTCAAGTCTTCAAACTGCAAAATATCCGCGTCTATTTCCTGAGTACGGCGCAGATGGGCACGAATTCTTGCCAGCAGTTCCTCAATGCTAAATGGTTTAACCACGTAGTCATCGGCACCCGCGTCCAAACCTGCTACGCGATCGCTAACTTCATCTCTAGCCGTCAACAAAATCACAGGCACTTTGTTTCCGGTTGCACGCAAACGACGGCAAATTTCCAACCCAGATAACCCTGGAAGCATCCAGTCAAGAATCACTAACTCTGGCGACGACTCTCGCGCTAGCGTTAGCCCTGCGATCCCATCGTTTGCCACACTGATAGTGTAACCTTCGCTACTCAGTTCCAACTCGACAAATCGCGCCAATTTAACTTCATCTTCAACTAGGAGGATATGTGCTGTCATCGTTTTGCTCATTTAAAGTCTATTCACTAGCTATGCAGATAAACTGATTGTAAACACGCTACCTTCCCCTAATTTTGAGCGTACACTCACACTACCACCCATCCCGTCTACAAGAGTCTTGACAATAGACAACCCTAAACCACTACCTCCAGTGGTATGGCTACGGGCTTCATCTACGCGATAAAATCGCTCAAAAATGCGTGATTGATGTTGCAAAGGAATGCCATAACCTCGATCGCAAACTTCAATAATTGCCTGTGAGTGAAGCTGATATAATTTCACAATTACCGGTGTACCAGCTTCAGAATACTTAATAGCATTGTCAATCAAATTGAGCAATACTTGTTTGAGGCGATTGTAGTCGGCTTTTGCCTCAATTGGGTAGGTCTTTGCTTCAATTGTGATGATGCGATCGCTATACTTTTGTGCCATGACCACAACTTCTTCAATCAAGTCATTGAGCACACAGTCTGCCATGCGAAAGTGCAAATGACCACTATCTGCCCTTGCTAAATCGAGTAAATCTTGTAATAGGCGGATGGTGTGTTCTGCTTCCGACGCCGCAGTTTCCAAAGCTTCTCGTTGGATTTCTGTTAAGTTATTCTGCCGTCGCAATACACTTTGCAAGTAACCATGTACAATTGTAAGTGGTGTGCGTAACTCGTGAGAAACATTACTCACAAATTGTCGCTCTTGCTCCCAAGATTGGGAAAGGCGAGATAACATCATGTTAAAGGTTTGAGCTAATTCTTTGACTTCGCTTGGTGCGCGTTCAAGATGCAACTGTGCTTCTGGTAAATCTGATGCGTCAATAACTTCTGTCATTTGACTTAGCTGGCGCAGAGGTTGCAGGGAACGCTGGATATAAAATGCGCTGACAGATGTGATGGCGATAATTGCCAAAGCACTGGCAATGCCCAAACTCCTCACCATTGCCAAAAACATAGTTTGTTCGTGGGTAACATCCTGCACCACGAATAGTTTTAAGAGTATTTTACTCTGTACTCGTAATGAACCACCACGCAAAACAAAGTAGCGATCGCTCACTTTGTACACTTGAGGTTTAATTGGCATCTCGGTCAGGGACATTAACTCAGCTACTGTAGAATCAGAGAGCAGATTCAATGTGGTAGATTTTACTATAATTTTATTATCAGGACTTTTTAGCCATAACAATGTCTTAGTAGTCGTTAAGTTATTAATTGCCTTTTCTAACCCAGTTACTGGTGGCATCATTTCACTATAAATTTGCAAATCACGCGGTAAGCGTTCAGCGATTTGTTCAATATTTTGCTTATGACTATCAATCAAAATTTGCTGCATCTGCCAACTCGTCCAAACAGTGAGACTTCCTAATCCCAAAGCAGAAACTACAGCAGTGCCAATCGTCAAGCGTAGCCGTAATGAAAAGGGGTCAAATTTTATCCCAAGAAAGCTGATTTGCTTCACTGTTTTGGTTAATCTAATGTTGCGGCGAATGTCGTGTGAAATCACCTCTACCAGGAATAAATCTCAACGCCACCCCATTCATACAGTAACGTTTACCAGTCGGTGCAGGACCGTCGTCAAACACATGACCTAGATGCCCACCACAGCGACGGCAATGCACTTCAATTCTACTCATAAAAAATGACTTGTCTACGAATGTGGCGATCGCTCCTTGAATGGGTGCGTAAAAACTGGGCCAACCTGTGCCGCTGTTAAATTTCGTTGGCGAGGAAAACAGAGGTAAATCGCACCCAGCACAAGCATAAGTACCCTGAGCATATTGTTTATCGAGAGAGCTAGTGTGAGCAGGTTCAGTCCCCTGTTGACGCAGAACATCAAACTGTTCCGGCGTCAAAATTTTTCGCCACTCTTGTTCAGTTTTGGTGATTTCAAACCCACTATTTGAAGTTGCCATAACTCCTGACCTCCCAGTTAAATGGCGTGATAACCATGCTGTACCAACCATTGCTGCACCAGCCTGTAGAAAATATCGTTTCTTCATGATTTGTTCTTCATTTGCCGATCAACTAGCCAAAATAGTCTCTAAGGTTAATCAGGTTAGTGGCGCGATCGGTTCACTGCATTACTATAATGAACCCCAACCCTGAATGGTTTCTGACTGATTGATGAGAGCTTCCTAAGAATCCGATGAAAAATTGGAAACCCGCTCTTATATTTGCACAAAGCCTATCAACTCATATCATGTCCGGTAGTTGTTATGATATACAGGCGCCACATTGACCAGAAGCGGAAACCGCGCCCCTACGGTCACATCTTGCACCTAACCGAACAAACCCCGCAAAGTTGACTTGATGGAGTACTAGGATAACGGGAGCTGAATGCTGACTATTGTGCCGAGCAATTCTGTGGACTCGATACATAATTCTCCATTATGAGCCTCCACAATCCGTTTGACAATGGCAAGTCCCAGCCCTGTCCCACCCGGTTTTGTTGAGTAGAATGGTTCCGTGAGCATCTGTTGCTCTTCCGGAGGAATTGGGGGACCGCCATTCTGAACCCTGATGCAGACCGTCCCTAACACAGCACTATCCTCTACTGTCCATTGAATAACTGCTCCTTCAGGAACTGCTTCACAGGCATTGCGGACAATATTAATCAACACTTGTTTCAGCTTGTCCTTGTCTGCAAGGATTTTGACTGTAGTTTGGGTCGGTGTAAAGACTATCTCCCGTCCCTGCGCTTCAGGCATCTCCCGAAGTGGCATCAGCAGCTCGTGCATTAAAGCATTTAGATCCAATTCGGATGGCTGCAGTGTCTGAGGTTTAGCATAAAGCAAGATTTCACTCAGCAGGCTTTCCAAGCGACTCGCTTCACTTAGGGAAAGCATGAGGCGGGTCTGAGCTGACTCAGACAATTGAGTACGCTTAAAATAATTCAACCCCATCATAATTGTGGTTAGGGGGTTGCGGACCTCGTGTACAATCATGGCAGCAAATTCGCCAATGGCGGCTAGGCGTTCTTTCTCTACCAGCTTGGCTAGCGCCACCCGCAGTTCCTCGGTGCCTTTTGCGACCTCAATCTCCAAGGCTTTATTAAACTCTTGCTGTTGCTGGTAGAGCTGATAATTGTCAATTGCCGTAGCAGCCCGTTCAGCAAAAATTTCCGCTAGTCGCACTTCCTCGGTACTAAAGTGCCGTGGCTGTCGCTGAAAAGAACAAATGGTACCGATGACTTCTCCATCAGGCTTTCGCAACGGCACACCCAAATAGGCACGGTAGCCCTCTGGGCATTTACCATAATCCGTGCAAGTTGTGGCATCTTCGACGATCAGGGGAGAGCCTGTTGCAACCACAGTACCAGTGAGGGTGTCATGTAGAGAATAAACCTGATGCCCCGCCTCACCCAGATCAATAGTGCTTGCAAGTATTCGCTCTAACCCATCTCCGCAGATGGTGACTACAGACCAATCTAACTTGATGAGTTGGCAAATACCCTGAGCGATCTCATGAAGATAACTGCTCAGTTCCCCAGTCCGATAACTTAGGGAGGACAGAACCTCTAAGGTATGACGTTCTTGCTGCACTGCGCTAAATGGTAGAGAGACATCGGATACTTTTTACGTAGATGGATTTATTACAAGTAATTTGAAATGCTTCCTCTATGAAAGACATGTTCACTTTGTATAAAAATATATTTACGTCTGGAAGTCAAGAAAATTTTGTCATTTTGACAAATAGTCACTCCTGTTGATACCAGCGCTCCAACAGCGGTTGAATTTGCTCAGCATTAGACAGCAAGAAATTTGTCATCGCTAAGATTCTTTGGTACTGTTTGCCAGCTTGACGACGACTGGCTTTGCCGCCTAACCAATGATACGCGGTTGATCTAGAAACACAACAAATTTCAGCTAGAGTTTTGTATCCTACCCCCCAGCGGTAGCTAAAATCATCGGGAGACATAAACATTTGGGAGTGCAGTTGTAGCACTCTGTTATGATGCCTTTTAATGCTAGACATAGTTTTCGTTAACTAAATACAACGAAGTAATGAGAGCTAGACTAGACTGTTAAATTAGGTTCCAGAAACTATAGCAATCCTAAATTATGCAGAAAAATCCTGCGTAGAGACATTACACGTAACGTCTCTACGCAGGGAAACTACTGGCTTTCACAACTCAAATGGCTTTTTTGTTTGTCTCTGTATCGATATATTCACGCCAACGACTAATTCGACCCTCTTTAAAGTCAACTGCGATCGCATCTTCGGCTTTTTGGCGCAAGTCTGTTGCCTTCTCCGTGTCTTGCCAAGACCACTCCACAACCGCATGATTCCCCTCAATTAAGATTTGTTTAATTTCAATTTTTACGTCTGAGTGAGTTGCGGCAAACTCAGCAGCTACTTGCCGAATTGCAGTTGCTTTCACCCAACGATGACCAGGGACAATCAACACTCCATCTGGTAAAAATAATCTGGCAACGGCATCAGCATCCCCAGCCATCCAAGCCTTGGCTGCTTGTTGGATGATCGAGCGAATTTCCTCTGGTTTCAATAATTTTTTTCCTTCACCATTTTGGACTATAAAGGTTGGGGTTGTCTGATAGGTGGGTGAAAGCGTGGAAATCTGAACAGCTTTAGTTTGAGTTTGGGTAATCAGTGCAACAATTAAGATTCCCAATATTGGGTAACCGTTCACTCGAAGTAAAGGTGATCTGAGTCTTGCAAGGTAGGTCATACGTCAAGGACTACTCTTGAGGTTCTGGGCTGGGAAATACAAATCAACACTGAGCCGTCATCAATGGTAGCAGTTGGGGGTTCAGTTCTGATCTTCAAGGAGTAAATACTACTAACTGAACTGTATTGGGCTATAGCAGGTTTCAGTATTTTCCCGCTAAGAGCACCACGATCGGGTAGATCGCAATATAACCGTAGGGGCGGGGTTCCCCCGCCCTGACAATGTCGTCTCCACCAAAGCTATGTTGAGGATCAAGTCCTCCCAGTGGCTTGAGAGCGATTTCTCAGAATTTAGTAACACTTAGAAAATATTTTCAGCCCAGTGGATTATTTAAAAATTGATGGCAGCTTTGTCAAGCATATTGTGGAAGAGCAGATTGATTTGGCAATGGTAGAAGCCATCAATCAAATTGGTCATTTGATGGGCATTCAAACTATTGCCGAGTTTGTCGAAAATCAGGACATCCTGGAAAAAATTACAGCGATTGGGGTGGATTATGCACAAGGTTATGGTATTGCCAAACCAAGCCCCCTTTGCTTTACAGCCGATTTCACCTAAATAAACCACACCGTTTGTAGGGGCGCGGTTTCCGCGCCCTTACAATATTTAAGTCACCAGAATTAAACGTCAATCAGCATGAGTAACACCACAGAGACGATTTTCGGCAAAATAATTCGACGGGAAATTCCAGCTGACATTATTTATGAGGATGACTTAGCGCTTGCCTTTAAAGATGTCAACCCCCAAGCCCCCGTTCACATTCTCGTCATTCCCAAAAAACCCCTTGCCAGATTAGCTGATGCCGAATCTCAGGATTCTGACCTGCTGGGGCATCTTTTGTTAACAGCTCAGCGTGTTGCTGAACAAGCTGGACTAACAAACGGCTATCGCGTTGTCATCAACACTGGTCCTGATGGTGGTCAAACCGTTTACCACTTACATCTGCATATCCTAGGTGGACGCCCCCTCAGTTGGCCTCCTGGTTGATGTGGATGGGGAGTAGGAAATCAATTAAAAATTAAAAATGCAAAATTAAAAATGAATAATTCCCTTTTTTAATTTTTAATTTTTAATTTTTAATTCTTCCCTCCTCTATGAATTCATAAGAAAAACAAATCACTTACATAAGAAAAAATAAATTAAAATTCCTTTACAAATCTCAATTTAGCTTTTAATCTAATAAACAGGTAGGCAATTCGACCTACAAACATCATACAAAACCTCGCAATTATAAAACAATGACCACAACCCTACAGCAACGCAGCAGCGCCAATGTATGGGAGCGGTTCTGTGACTGGATTACCAGCACCGAAAACCGCCTCTACATCGGTTGGTTCGGCGTCCTCATGATCCCCACCTTGCTCTCCGCCACCATCTGCTTCATCATCGCTTTCATCGCTGCTCCTCCAGTAGACATCGATGGTATCCGTGAGCCTGTTGCAGGTTCCTTGATTTACGGCAACAACATCATCTCAGGTGCAGTTGTTCCTTCTTCTAACGCGATCGGCTTGCACTTCTACCCAATCTGGGAAGCAGCTTCCTTAGATGAGTGGTTGTACAACGGCGGTCCTTACCAGTTGGTAGTATTCCACTTCCTGATCGGTTGCTTCTGCTACTTAGGTCGTCAGTGGGAATTGTCCTACCGCTTGGGCATGCGTCCTTGGATCTGCGTAGCATACAGCGCTCCTTTGGCTTCAGCAACCGCAGTATTCTTGATTTACCCCATCGGACAAGGTTCCTTCTCTGATGGTATGCCTTTAGGTATCTCTGGTACATTCAACTTCATGTTAGTGTTCCAAGCTGAACACAACATCTTGATGCACCCCTTCCACATGTTGGGTGTAGCAGGTGTATTCGGTGGTGCGCTGTTCTCTGCAATGCACGGTTCCTTGGTGACCTCTTCCTTGGTTCGTGAAACAACCGAAAGCGAATCACAGAACTACGGTTACAAGTTCGGTCAAGAAGAAGAAACCTACAACATTGTAGCAGCACACGGCTACTTTGGTCGTCTAATCTTCCAATACGCATCCTTCAACAACAGCCGCAGCTTGCACTTCTTCCTCGCTGCGTGGCCAGTTGTCGGTATCTGGTTCACCGCACTGGGAATCAGCACCATGGCATTCAACCTCAACGGTTTCAACTTCAACTCTTCCGTGATTGATTCTCAAGGTCGCGTCATCGGTACTTGGGCAGACATCCTCAACCGCGCTAACTTGGGTATGGAAGTCATGCACGAGCGCAACGCTCACAACTTCCCCCTCGACTTGGCTGCAGGTTCAGCAGCACCTGTTGCTCTTTCTGCTCCTGCAATCAACGGTTAATACTTAATGTAGAGACGCGATATATCGCGTCTTTCTAAATAAAAAGCGCCCTCCTTAAATGGGGGGCGCTTTTTAGTTTGAGGCTCAAGCACCTTATTTAAGGAACACGAGACAAAGGGCTACCTTCTACGGACGGTGTGACAAAAGCCGCTCCCGAACCAGACGGCGGTCTACTTGGCAAGTCATATTGCACCCTCATACCGTTGAACTACCTTTACTTTGATAATTTTTATCAATAATTTCTTTGATCTAGCTCATAGTTGTGAGAGAAAATTGAATCAAACAGCACTTACTTCCCCATCAAAGTTTCGTACAAGCCGACTGCATTTGTATATAGTTGTTTTTATACACCTCTAAAGTTCCAGACTGCTGACTATCCAGCGTGTTGTCCCACACCCAATATTCATAATTGCCATTCCGAAACTTATACACTCGAACCCCTTCTGTAGCTTTGCTAGTTCCTCTGCCCAAACTCAAATTCCCGTGGGAACTTGTAGAGCGGTAGAGAAGTTCACCCGAAGAATACTTTTTCCAAATATTGATATTGTATCCACCCCGGCATTTCATACTGAGGATTAAGTCAGCAGTAGAATCAGCAGAGGCTCTTAAGGAGAAATTAGCTGAAACACAGGTTGTCAGAGCAAGGAGTAATGTGAATCTTTTCAGTAGTGTTTTCATAGTTTTCCTTATGGGTGAAGTTCGGCGAGAGTTTCTACTTGAGATGCGGTTGTCTTTGTTTTTGTAAAAGTCATACCGCTACCTTCATAGCATTGAACTACCTTTATTTTGACAATCTTTATCAACAACTTCTATGAGCTAGCTCATAGTTGCAAGAGAAAAAGTTAAATTGGAGGAGAAAAAGTCAATCCTGCTTTATTGAGCGGTTCGGATAAATATAGCTACTGCCCGTTGCCGTCTCTCATTGAGATGAGTTTTTTACAGCAATTTTCAGGTAAATAGACCATAGTCGTAGGGGCGAACGGTGAGACAGCCCGCCTATGAGTGTTTCCCGACAGAGGGGACTGCGATAGCGCAGCGATCTTCTCCCAATTCCTCGCCGAGTCGCGCACTCGTGCGTCGATGATTTCGGGACTCTTCAAACGGCGGGGCATTTTGCAACGATCTCCACACCACCACCTCAAACTCTGATTGAATCTGCTGCACTAGAGCAGGGGACAGATGCGATTGACAAAGGACTATGCTTGCGAACACACTTGCCATACTACCAAATTGCTCGTAGTATTGGGATTACTTACGAAGAGTGTGTGCGTTTATTCAAACAGATACAACCAATTGTAAGTTACCGTCGTGGCGGTAAGATTGTGCTGCTAGATCCGGAGAAACTTGATGCGATCGCTCGTGGAGAATTTGAATTATGAATTGTTGCGAAGCGACTTAACCTCGTTTCCAGGTGCTAGCAGTTGATACAGATATCTCGATTAAAGCGTTTGTTTTGGAAAATGGTCTGACTTTCAAAGTCGGGCGGGGTTTTTACGAATTTACCAAAACTGAAACGATCCAAGGTCATAAAGAAATTATTTTGATGGAACGGAATACGGGTGATTTGTTTGAAGGGGAAGCAGCACCGGAGATGTTGGGACTACCCGTGGGTGCGACGGTTCGCATCAAACCGAGTAACTTGGAAAAATACGTTGTTTTTGTCCAAACCACTTCTGCAACTCGCAAACTGATTAGCAAGACTCGCTTCCTCTACGAAGTAGAGGACTGGGTGCGTTAAATTTGATTAAGCTATCAGTAGGGTGCGTCATTCGCACTGTAATGCACCTCCACCAAAGTCCAACCTGCGCCGAACACACCCTATTGTGAATCAATGCTTATTGAGAACGTCATGGAATCGATCAACTTGGAAGTTAAACAGCGTGTTCAAGAACTGCGGCAACTACTACGACAAGCAAGCTATGCTTACTATGTCCTTGATTCTCCGATCGTGGAGGATGCAGTTTATGACCAGCTGTATCGAGAATTGCAACAGTTGGAAACCCAGTATCCAGAATTGGTGACACCGGATAGCCCTACTCAGCGGGTGGGTGAAAAACCTGCAACACAGTTTACCTCGGTGCGCCATAACATTCCACTCTACAGTTTAGAAAATGCGTTTAACATTGCGGAATTAAAGGCTTGGGACCAACGTTGGCGGCGAAATGTAGAACTTTCGGATGCAACGTCGGTAGAGTATGTCTGCGAACTGAAAATTGATGGTTCCGCCCTAGCGTTGACGTATGAAAATGGCATTCTCACTAGAGGCGCAACCAGGGGTGATGGAGTGACGGGTGAAGATATTACCCAAAATGTGCGGACAATTCGCTCAATTCCCTTGCGGTTAAATGTAGAGACGCCAAATTTCGCATCTCTACAAAGGGTAGAAGTGCGCGGCGAGGCGTTTTTGCCCTTGGATGTATTTAAACAAATTAACCTTGAAAGGCAAAAAGTGGGTGAAGCAGTATTTGCTAATCCTCGGAACGCTGCGGCTGGTACACTGAGACAATTAGATTCCCGGATTGTCGCCCAAAGGCGGCTAGATTTCTTTGCTTACACGCTGCACATTCCTGGTAGGGATGATGCGAGTATTGCCAATACTCAGTGGGAAGCATTGGAATTATTGGAAAAAATGGGGTTTCGAGTCAACCCTAACCATCAGCTGTGTCGCCATGTAGACGAGGTTGCAGAATATTACGAACACTGGGATACAGAACGGTTGAATTTACCCTATATGACTGATGGGGTGGTGGTGAAGCTAAATTCTTTTAAGCTTCAGGAACAACTGGGGTTTACACAGAAGTTTCCCCGGTGGGCGATCGCGCTGAAGTATGCAGCCGAAGAAGCACCCACCCGCGTGGAAAATATTGCTGTGAATGTAGGTAGAACAGGGGCGTTGACTCCCCTAGCAGAAATGCGCCCGGTCCTACTTGCTGGCACGACCGTTTCTCGCGCTACACTCCATAATAGCGATCGCATCGCTCAATTAGATATCCGCATTGGTGATACAGTCATCGTTCGCAAAGCTGGGGAAATTATACCAGAAGTGGTGCGCGTTCTCAAAGAACTCCGCCATGGTGAAGCCAAAGAGTTTATCATGCCCACCCATTGTCCAGTCTGCGGACAGCCGGTAGTGCGGGAAATAGGTGAGGCGGTAACTCGCTGTGTTAATGCTTCCTGTCCTGCTATTCTTAAGGGGGCGATCGAACACTGGGTTAGTCGTGATGCTTTGGATATTAAAGGTGTGGGGGAAAAGCTGGTACATCAACTCGTGGATAAAGGAGTGGTGCATTCCGTTGCCGATTTATATAACTTGACAGAAGACAAGTTTTGTGCATTAGAACGCATGGGGAAAAAGTCGGCGGAAAAGTTGGTGGAGGCAATTTCCCAATCGAAAAATCAACCTTGGTCACGGGTGTTGTATGGTTTAGGTATCCGTCACGTTGGCAGTGTGAATGCTCAATTGTTGAGTGAGAAGTTTCCGACAGTGGAACAGTTGGCTCTTGCTGACCAGGCAGAGATTGAAACTGTTTACGGTATAGGTGCAGAAATTGCTGAGTCTGTATACCAATGGTTTCGCTTATCCGCAAATCAAACTTTGATTTCTCGCCTGAAAGATGCTGAATTGCAATTTGCTTCCGACTCGGAAGCGGCTGCGGTTGGTGAAGGAAATCAAAAGTTGGCGGGTAAAACTTTTGTGATTACTGGTACGTTACCTACGTTGAAGCGAGATGAGGCGAAGGCGTTGATTCAAAAAGCTGGTGGGAAGGTGACGGATTCTGTGAGTAAGAAAACAGATTATTTGGTTGTGGGAGAAGATGCGGGTTCTAAGCTGGAAAAGGCGCAAGAGTTGGGGATTAGTCAGTTGAGTGAGGCGCAGTTGTTGGAAATGTTGGCAACGGATGGGTAACGGATGTAACGGATGAGTTATCGTGTTGTCGATTGTTATTGGAGGAAATAGCAGCAGATATTTTAGCGTTAGAAGCACAAGACAAAGGGACTCTTGAAGACTATTATCAGCGAACAATAAGCGAGACAATATGACGACTCAAGCTGATAGGTTATGAAAGTTCGTAGTAAGCGCTTCAGCGCTTAAAATTGAGCGATTTATCGCTCACTACGAACCTCTCAAAATTAATGAAACAGACGGTGATTCCCGAATGTGCGGTCTACAGGTTTTAGTTTCCCTGCTTTTTCCCAGCGTCTTAATGTCTCAAGCTTCGTTTTCTGTTCTACTCTTATTACCCCAGTACATCCAACAACTGTCACCATTATCGGGTAGACCACAATATGACTGTAGGGGCGCGGTTTCCGCTTCTGGTCAATGTGGCGCACAAGAATCATCAATACTTAGGTATGTCAAGAGCCAAAAAATCAGGTCTGATACGTTCAATTACATAAGTAGTAAATATAAAGTTACAAAAATAAACTTCATCAAAACTTTTACTAACTAAATACAAAATAGTCTTAATGGCTTGTTATGTGGCTATTTTTCAGATTTTGAAGTTGAGATATTTTTTTTATGGAAATGTGTAATCTACTTATTACTGTTAGACAAAAGTAGATTTTTATTTGCGTATTAATCGTCAGACAACGCTAATAATTGATTCAAAGTTGCAAAGTGATACATTTAGACAAAAATCAGAATTATTACTCAGGTTATAGATTTAAAAGCCCGTTTATAGTCGGAGCAGGCAAAGAAAATAGAAATTTTCATGTTGTTTCGATCCATATTGATGTCTTTAACCTGTTTAGCTATTGCAAGTTGCAATGCGAATGCAGAAATTAAAGTCCAAAAAAATCTCAATGTTTTTCAACCAGTAGAAAAAATCAACAATAAAAACTCAGTTAAGTTGGCATCTGTCGAGGAACAGGGAATTAACAGTTCTAATACTACGCAATATCGGAGATTTGGTGAAAAAAATAAGTTGCAAAAAATATCAACTGGACCAGCGTTGCAGAGGAATGGTAATTACATGACTCTAACGCCAACAGAGCAGGCAAATTCCCTAGGAAATCCGCTCTATGAATTGAAATTGTTTGCAAATGGGCAGTTGGTTACTAGTTACATGACTGTATCTGGTAGAAAGGATACCCAACACAACGACCGTAACAAATCTGGGACAGAGGCACCATTACCTGACGGACTATACAACGTTGCCACAGTAGCAATTCGCGGCTCAACTTTTGAAGCGGGCGATCGCTTTCTTCCCATACAGCCTCTATTTGCTACCAGTCGCTCTTCCTTGGGTATTCATTACGACCCGTCATTTAATAAAAACAATGGCGAAGACGGTACATCAGGATGTATCGCCTTAACAAACCGTGAGGATTTAAGCCAGGTATTGGAATACGTTAGTACCTACAAACCTGAATTTCTTGATGTTGCCATTCGGTAATTTTCTACTTTTTTGATTCAACTTCACAAATCAATTTTCACTCTTAATATTAAGGAGCAGCAACCATGTTTAAGGCTTTTCTTGCAGGAGCATTAATTCTGACATCAGCAGCATTACCAGCAGCAGCAGACGAAGTTGGTCCCGGAGTTGGTGGAAGAAGAGTCATATCTTCTAATAGTTATATTGCCCATGTTTGTACTAATAACTCAGATGGTAGTCTCTCAATGCGTACAGGACCGGACAAGAGTAACAGAAAGATTATGGAACTTTCCAATTCTAGGAATATTAACGTGCTAAGTAGCATAGATGGTCAAGATGGTTTCGTATGGTTTAGAGTCAAAGACCAAAATACTGGGGCAAATGGTTGGGTTCGTTCCGATTACGTCTGCAACGGATCTATAGCTACGGCAGATGGAGGAGACTAATTTTTGTCAGAAATATCACGTCCGCTTAATTAGTTGAAGTATGGCAGATGAAAATTGATTTCTTCAAACAAAATTTGAAACCGGATCGCTGTGCTCGGCTGATTCTTGCAGGAACATCGGATCAGAAAAGATCGCATCTTCTAATGTTTCTATGAGTTCCGTGGCGCTTTGACCACTAAGTTTGTACTTCCAGCGTTTTTGAGTCAGCGCAGCCAGATTTTGAGCGTTCAGGATAGTTGTGCAAAGATAATGGATTTCTTCGTCAGCTAGAATCCGATCGCAGAATGTAACGACCTCCCCATCATCAGTAAAAAGCTGCACATCTTCGCTATTTAACCAAGTCAGGAAGCGATTGATAGTTTGTGGATTAGCAAACAATACCTTTTCCGGTTGATTCTTCACATTTTTCTGAGCTTTCTTTTTAGCTCTGTCCTGCTCCCTAATCAATCGATTGACTTCATCAATCGCAGTCCGAAAAAGTCCTCGTTCCACCAGTTTGATGACTGATGTAGCTTGTATAATGTACTGGTACTCTGGGGCAAGTGACCCGATTGCTTTCTGATACTCGCTCTTAAAGCTTAGCTGGATTGCCTGATCCCGTGCTGTACGTTCTTCCTCTTTTAAGGCTTGCTCAATTAAGTTGAATGCGTACTTGTACTGCTCCTGGGTAACTAGCTGTTTGATCTGCTGAGTGAGGAGTTCTGGAGCTTGCGCGATCGCTCGATCGCACCTCTCCTTAAAAGCCATCTGCCTAGCCTTTTGCTCTGCCTTTTCCTTGGCTTGCCTGCTAAGATTTAGGTTGGCGTAATCTTTAATCTTGGTGAAAATTTCCGGCATCGCTTTGACGATGACTAACATCTGTTTCAGTCCCAGTACCGGATAGTCACCGTACTTGGTGGAACCCCACCGCACGATCGGCAGCAGACCGTTTATTTCTTGCAACCGTCGCCTATTTGCTGTGGATATACCAAAGATTGATTCAAAGGCATTAATTGACATTTCTAACTGGGGGATGATTTCTTTTTTGAGCCAAGATTTAGTTTTGGTTCTGGCTTGAACTTGGATTAACTCAACTATTTGTTCCTTTGTCAATGATGCCGATACACCTTCAAGTGTTACTAGTTGAGCCTTAGTTAGCTGATCCAACAGGCAGAATGCATATTCCTTGAGTTCAGTATCCCCGTACTCCCAGTAATATGCAGATAACAGCGGTTTAATGTCCCCAATATCCTTGCCCGGTGTCGCCTTGGTGCGTGCGATCGCATCCTGAAGAAGGAATACAATTTCTTTCTTGGTGTAAACTTTGACTTGTGACATATTAAAACACAATGACTTTTTGTTTGTTCTTTAACTGTCCTCTGGTGCGAAAGAGGGATTTTTTATTTAACGTGCTGACGATTGTCCTTTAAAGTACTTGGTTAATATGGTAGTTAAAATTTACTGAACATGTACAAATGCTCAGAACCCAGGCTCCCTCAAATGTACAGCAGTTGATTTCTTAGCTTGACATCCCGACAGCCAAATACACTGGGGAGAGCCAGAAATACTTCCTTAAATGTACCGCCTTGGGATTGGTGGATTGTTTGCTCGCCTTAGTATTGCAGTTCACAAAACCTCCAGTTAACACTCATACCTTACCTCCCAATACTTGTCGGTTAACGATCGTCGAGGTGCCAGAAACCCGGTTTCTTATTTTCGCTCTTTCCGAGCAGTATTGCCTTACCTCCTAGTTCCCACAACTTCAAGCCTTGGGACTGTACGTTCGCTCATTTTGTTAGGGAGGAACGAATCTCTACGAGAGGCTGCGCCAACGAGAAGCTTCTCCCAAGGGGAGAGGCTTCTCGTTGGCGCAGAGGCGCAGCCAACGCTATCGCACTACTGGGACTAATACACTTTGAAACAAAGGAGTTCTAAGAGACGATCGCATCTTAGAACGCCCAATGAACCCTATAAAAGTGACACAGCCATAAAGGAATACGAATGACCATTCGGCTGTAAGCTTCTATAAAAAGAAATATAATTCAGGGACTTTTGATTTTAAATCACAATAGCGCTTCGCGCTCAAGCTATGCGATCGCACACCGTCTATCCCAAACCATCCACCTCCTGTAATACTTGGAAAGGGGGAAATGAGATTAACAGTGTATTACACGGAAAGAGGCGATCGGGTCTTCTCAGATCTTGCACCATTCTCAATAAGACCTAAAAAACCGGGTTTCTCAACCACAAATAAAGGGTTTCAGCCTTCAATATTTGCAAGAAACCCCTTCGGGTTCACCAGTCGCCTACGGCGGGAAACCCCTCCGCGAGCGTCACCCGAAGGGCGTCGGAAACCCTCCTTCAGCACTGGTCTCACCGCCGGAGAGCGCTGGATTCACCGGTTTTTGATGCTGGTGCAAGATATCAGTCTTCCCGTGTAATACATGGAAGGAATTAGACAACTTCTAAAGGCGGTTCAGAACAGATATACTGGATGAAAAAATAGCAAAAACAAAAATGATTACCTTAGTCCAAAGTCCAGTAAGTTCCGATCCAGAAGTTATGGGCGGCACTTTGGTATTCCGAAATACAAGAGTCCCAGCCCAATCACTTTTTGAGTATTTAGACGATGGATATTCACTCTTAGAGTTTTTGGACAATTTCCCATCTGTCAATCGAAAAGATGCCGTGAATTTTCTGAAACTTGCTCGTGAACACGTTCAACATGAAAATTATTCTGGATGAGAATTTACCAAAAGCTTTGAAACGCTATTTGTCTGCTTATGAAGTAACTACCGTTCAGGAGCAGGGATGGGCTGGGGTTAAGAATGGTGAACTAATAGCGAGGATTGATGAAGTGTATGATGTTTTTATTACATCAGACAAGAATTTAAAATACCAGCAAAACCTGGCTGGACGAAGGATAGCCATTATTGAGCTTCCCACAAATCGATTTGCAGGTTCTCCTTGGATGGCTGATTTCTTTTAACAAGCACTCTCATATCCTCGCATTTGTCTTATCCAAAGCTGCCTGCGCTAGTTCACTCGCGCTTGATGTGCCGAAGGAGCGCTCATTCTTGTCGCGCTGCAAAAATTCTGCAAATAATTCAAAAAATCTGTCCAAAGCATCTCTTTCATCTTCTGAATAAAAAAGAATAATTCTTGTCCAAGATTGAGTTGATTGCTGGTTAAATCGCTGCTCTATCCAGTCTTGGAAATCCTCAAATTCTCTTTCTTCTTCAGTCACGGGTACACCATGTTCGCGGCAAGCAAAAGTGTATCCATCTAAGAAAGTTTGCAGATGAGTAATTGAGCGCTTACCCAAATACAGAGAAGGTCTTTGCTTAATTTTTTGTATAAGTTGATAAAAACCTATCATATAACACCTCAAAATTGTTAACTATCTCTAAAAATCAATTTCTGTCACTTCCCAATTATTGCCTAAATCTAGAGCTAAACAATAAAGGTTTGCTATCCATTTTTCTCTATGTATTCCCTGATGATTAATATTGTCAAAAACTATTTCTTGTCCATCCATGTTAACAACAATTCCTTCATGACGACCATTGGTAGCAATATTTTTACTCAGTCTATCATGATAGATATTACCATGTTTTCCCTTGGCGCTTCCTGTGTACAATTTAATCTGTTTTCCGGGAATTTTCCTGATAACTAGAAACTCCTTTATAGCCAAAGCACAAGTATTACACTCAAATAGTCCGAAGCGACTTGCTACCTGTGCAATTTGTTTACGAAGTTCATCCTCAGACCATAACATATCCGTCCACTACCCAGTATCTGTAAAAGTAAAACAGTGTGCGCTGCTATTAGAAATCATGAGAGCAGCGCTAACGCCATTCACTTCAGTCTGGGAAAGCCGCACCACTCATTGGGTCGCGGATATACAGTCCCAGTGTCAGACTTCGCATCACTTCATCCCAAACGGGTGTTAGCTGTTCTGCTTGATCTACCCAATAATCGAATGTAATCAAGCACTGAACATTCGACCCCAAGCCAATGCAAGTCCGCGAAAAAGCTTCCCGTGGCTCTTCCTGGGTGTCGATAAACTTAATCTCTGTCCAGACAATCCGGGCAGTTTGGCGCTTGATGGTGACGATTTCTCCCTGAGCAATTACGTTGCGACTTTCGTTCTCTATCACTTTCTTCAACGTGGATGAGAGCGGAAATAAGCTCCAGTCGTTGGGTGGCAGGCGATTGAAAGATACTTCCAGACAACAATCATCCTTGGGCGGTTTTCTATCGAGGAACTTGAATGATTTTTCTTGTGGCTCAAAAACCCAATTCTGGGGTACATTGAAGCGAACAGACCCCCGATCTGCTACAAAAATCTTGTAGCCAGGTGGAGATTCCCAGTGATGATCGGGTTTTAGTTCAAGTGTTTCTTTAATCCACTGGAGATTGCTTTTCTTACGCTTTGCCATAGTGTGTTTGCTTGCTAGGAGTGATGATTGCCATTGCTCTTCCTGGTTAATATTATCAAATTGCCAGATGTTGCAGCCTTGCTAGGGTTGTCTTTCCACTAACAGTGCGCCCCAGTAGCCCGTCTAGTTTTAGACAGTGTATCCCTGTGACCTGACCACTCGCTTCGCGAGAATTCAAAAGTCAAAAGTGAAAAAAGGGATACAAGCCCCTAAATTTATGATGCTGTTGGTTAATTCATATGGGGTCACACCCCCCACTTCTCGTTCCCAGGCTCCTGCGTAGGAACGAGAGATGGGGGTTTCACCCTACATTAATTCGCCAACAACATCATTTATTTATGGGGCTTACTTTTGACTTTTGACTTGTTACCTTAGACGAGCGAATTGGGGCGCGTGACTTCCTGACTTATTCCATTTTAGTTAAAACGATAAGATGAAGCTGAAATCTGCAAATATAGCGCACTTACTGTATTTACCCTTCAGCCAGCCATTGGCTAACGGCGACCAAGCAGTTACCCTGAGTTTTTCTTAAGATTGCTAAAGTTTTCGGTCTACTGAAATCGGCAGAGCAATAATAAACTTTGTCCCCTCACCTGGACTAGACAAACAATCTATTTGTCCATCGTGCTTATCAATAATAATTTGTTTTGCGATCGCCAGTCCCAAACCTGTACCTTTGTTTACTTCTTTGGTGGTAAATAAGTGGTCAAAAATACGTTGTTTGACTTCCTTGCTCATACCAATACCATTATCGGCAATGATGATTTTTACTTGTTGCTCTGCTACAAAAGTTGTAATTATAATCTGGTTGGGGTTAGCTTTGATTTCCTGAAAATTCCGACCTAAGCTAGACTCATCTAAGGCATCAATGGCATTTGCCAGAATATTCATAAATACTTAAACTCATCCCACCCCTAAAAGGAGTGGGATTTCGTGGGCATGGGGCATGGGGCATGGGGTGCGTTACCTATGCCCTATGCCCGCGTGGCCAAACGGCGAGGCGTCGATTCATCCCACCCCTACAATTTGTGTGATTCCTCGCCGTTTTCTTTGAATGTCTTAAATATCAGTTACTTGTGTTTCTAGAAAAATGCCACTAGCTAAAATACCGAGAATTTTATTCACATCTTTGAGATAATATTCACTCAAATCAATCGTTAATATTTGTCCTTCTAGTTTTAGGAATTGCCAAATGCTACCTGTTGTCACTGCACCGTAAATTGTTTTAATTTCTATTGCTGCTTGCTGATTAAAAATTTGGGCTGCAACCATTTCTGCTGCACATTGACCTAAACCCGCATTAATATTCTCTTTTTTTGCTTCTACAACCGTAATTACTGGTGCTGTCAAAATCAAAATCTCTGGAGATTTGGTAATAATAAAATCACAAGTCCCGTTTAATCCTTTGGTTTCGTCAACAGTAAAATCTACCCCAGAAAATAAACTAATGCGCTCGTTTAATTGTCGGCGTAAATCAACTAAAATTGGCGCAATAATTAATTCAGAACGGGCTTTTTCACTGTTACTTCCCAACGCGATTGCTAAGTTATAATTGAGTGTCTCTGTGAGTAAATTACTGGCAGCTAATTCGGCAACCGCAGCGAAAATATCGCGTTTTTCTAACGTAGTTAAGCCAAAAGCTTGTTTGGCTTTAGCTAGAGTAAACTCGCTGTAGGACATAGAGCTATCACTTTGTTTAGGGGATTTCTAAATAAAAAAGGCGCTAAAAAGCACCATTAAAAATCTGATTAGCAGTCAGTTTCAAATCAGGAAAAGTAGGGGATATAATACGTTCCGAATTCCTAAATTGAGCGACTTGATATTCTTCATCAACTAGATGATAAATAAAAATGGTCGGTTGTTTGGGATTACCAATAAATTTTCTTGCCCCCAAAGCTGCATAATCAACGAGCCAATATTCGGGAATCTTCATTGCTTCGTAATTCCCTAATTTCGTGTAATAATCATCTTCCCAGTTTGTACTTACAACCTCAATAACCAAAGGAATGGATTCACTTTGAGTCACGGTAGATTCTTTTTCCCAGAATTCTTCATTCTGCAAATTAGCATCGTTGATTAATACGACATCTGGCGAGTAACCAGATGATTTTCTCGGTGGTTTTACTAACGCTGTTTTGGGAATAAAATATGGCAGTTTTAAGCGCTTATACTCAACAGTAATTTCCCCAGCTAAAAATCCCGTAACTTTTTCATGTTTTCCACTCGGCTGAGGCATTTCAACAATTATCCCGTCGTGTAATTCGTAACGCTTCCCGGTGTTTTCCGGTAGCCATTCGATAAATTCTTCAAAAGTAAATAGTTTGGGTAAAGCTTGAGCCATATCTAAACCTCCGCTTGTTTTGATTTTACCATTTCCAGCGTCGGGACTGATTAGTTTTGCACCGCAGCACAGGTTAAAGATGGTTGTACATGGGCTGGTTGAGCCGCAATTAACTCAACTTTGCCATGGGCATTGCGATACCATAGGTATCGAATGGCGATCGCCAGAGGCAGAACCTCCCATCTCTCCCAAAAATCAGTATTTACCCTAGTGTAATTTGTAAAAAAATACAGTCATTATATTTATAGTTATATCCAATAGCGGGATCTAACTATAAATGTGTGAAGAAAAAGTTAGTACTTTACTATACGCAAGTCAAGCAAATGATTCTTTAACTTCACATAGCAATAGGACTGACTCAGAAAAAGTTTGTCGCATGTTGGGGAGTAAGATTCCTTCTCCTTGGTCTATGCATTTATATTGAGCAGTTGTTAGAGCAAAAGGTCAATAAATCACTGTATGCCAGGTATAAATTAAGGAGAAGGGTGTCGGGTGAAGCAAGTTATTATTAACAACTACATTATTAAATTGTTATTTTTTATACAAAATAATAACAATTTAAGTATTATCTCTGATATAAAACCTCTCACATTCTGCTTTGTTGTCGCAACTTTGCTGTGCAACTATCAGCAAGCGTTCTGCGCTCCGCGCAGCAGCGCTGCTTCTCTACGAGACGCTATCGCCCAAATTCCCAATCCCAATTCGTTGCCAAGCGATCGCTTAGAAGATATTCCTGTAACTCCATTACCATCCAATGTGCTACCGCAGCCATCACAGCCAGAGCCATTACTTCCTCCTCCACAACTACCAGAAACGCAAATTCCCGGACAGGATGACCCTAATGTCAAATTCCCGGTCAGTCGCATTGAAGTTGTTGGTAGTACCGTTTTCAAATCAGAAGATTTTGCCTCGATCGCCGCCCCCTTTGTGGGACGGTTCGTGTCGTTTGCAGAACTGTTGCAAGTCAAAGATGCCATCACCAAGTTTTACACCGATCGGGGCTACGCAACTACAGGAGCCTTCATTATACCGCAGATATCAGAAGCTGGGGTAATCAAAATTCAAGTTATTAAACTCATCCCACCCCTAAAAGGAGTGGGATTTCGTGGGCATGGGGCATGGGGCATGGGGTGCGTTACCTATGCCCTATGCCCTATGCCCGCGTGGCCAAACGGCGAGGCGTCGATTCATCCCACCCCTACAATTTGTGTGATTCCTCGCCGTTTTCTTTAAAGTCTGATTTCTGATCCAAACAAGAGGTAAAAATGTTAAAAGTTGTTGTTGGTCACAGTGAAGATCCAAATTCTCAAGATGCGATCGAAGAAGTTCTAGAACAATGTAGGAGTGAATTAGCAGATAACATTCCTCAAGCGGGTTTGTTATTTGCTGCGATTGATTTTGAACACGCCTTGATTCTTCAAGCCATTAATCAGGTATTTCCAGAACTCGAACTGATTGGTTGTACAACAGATGGGGAAATGTCGTCAATATTAGGGTTTCAGCAAGATTCTCTCACCCTCATGCTCTTTTGTTCTGACACCATAGAAATCCACGCCGGAGTAGGATACGATACCAAAGAAAGTGCGATCGCTGCTGCTCAACAAGCGGTACAGCAAGCAACCGATAAAACTAGCAAACCTCCCAAGTTGTGTATTACCGTACCCGCTAGCTATACACCCGACGGTTCCACAACTAGCGGCGAGGAGATTCTCTGTGGACTACAGTTAGCCTTGGGTTCCCAGATTCCCATTATTGGCGGTACAGCAGGAGATCAATTTAGGTTTCAAAAGACCTATCAATTTTTTCGCAATCAAGTTGTTACCAATTCCCTACCAGTTCTCATCTTTTCCGGAGACTTACTATTTTCCTATGGAAATGGATGCGGATGGCAACCTATGGGTAATAAAAGTATCGTGACTAAAGCTGAAGGCACATTTTTATATGAAATTGATGGTAAACCAGCACTAGATTTTTACCAACGCTATCTAGGCGATCGCTTACCAAGTGCCGAGAATCCCTTAGCCGTTTATGAAAAAGATAGCGATTGCTATTATATGCGCGTTCCCAATACCTATAATTCGGAAACAGGTAGTATTAACTTCCTCGGTAATATCCCTGAACAAGCAGTAGTACAATTTACAGATATTAGCCGCGAGCAGATAATTTTAGCGGCTGAATCTTCATTAAAGATGGCTTTAGAAAACTATCCTGGCATTGAACCGGAGGCAATTTTGCTATTTTCTTGTTGCTGTCGTCGCTGGTTTTTGGGTACAAGAGCTAAGGAAGAATATCGTCTTGTTAAAAATGCCCTAACTAAAACAATACCTATTTGTGGTTTCTACAGTTACGGTGAATTTGTCCCTCTAGCACCAAAGGGTTCAAATTATTATCACCAAGAAACATTTGTCACTCTCTTATTAGGCGAAAATTAAAAATTTTCATTGAGCATTCGTAGTTCATAATTGAGGCAATTAATTCAAATTATGAATTACGAATTAGGAATTAATAATTATCCAGTAATGACTTATGGAATTCGTGGATGAACAGCACGAAGTTAAAAAGCTAGAAAAAGAAATTAGGATTCTGAAAAAAAAACTGGAGCGATCTGAAGCAGATCGACACCAAGTTGAGGATGCACGTGAACGTAGCGAGTCCATCCTCAAAGGAGTGATTCGAGAGTTGCAAGAGTCACAGACTGCTTTAGAAAAACGGAGTCATGAGCTAGAAACTGCCCTAGAAAACCTCAAATACTTGCAGGTAAAATTGATTGAATCTGAAAAAATGTCTGCTCTCGGTGTTTTGGTGGCGGGAATTGCCCACGAAATTAACAACCCTGTTACTTTTATTTATGGAAACTTGAACTATGCTAATAATTATTGTCAAGATTTACTGAAATTAATTGCAATTTATCAACGAAATTACCCTGAACCAGTAGCTGAAATTAAAGGAGAAATAGAAGCCATTGAACTGGAATTTGTCAAGCAAGACTTAAGCAAACTGTTTCAATCAATGTATAATGGAGCAGAGCGGATTTCTCAAATTATCAAATCGCTGCGTACTTTTTCTCGACTAGATGAAGCAACTTTTAAATTAGTCGATATTCATGAAGGAATTGATAGCACAGTATTAATTTTAAATCACCGCTTGCAAGCAACAGCAAATAATCCAAACGGAATTAAATTGATTCGAGAATACGAAAAAATACCCTTGATAGAATGTTATCCCAGTCAACTAAATCAAGTATTTTTAAATATATTATCTAATGCTATTGAGACTTTGGAAGAAGCAAATAAAGCCCGAAGTTTTGAAGAAATTATTAAATTGCCCAACACAATTTTAATTCGTACTCATAAAACATCTGAAAATCAAATTATCATCTCAATTAAAGATAACGGGCTGGGAATTCCAGACATAATTCGTCCGCGATTATTTGAACCATTTTTTACAACTAAACCTGTAGGTAAAAGCACAGGATTGGGTTTATCTATCAGCTATCAAATTGTGACTGAATTACATCATGGGAAACTCGATTATAATTCAGCAGTCGGGAAGGGAACAGAATTTGTTGTGACGCTACCAATCAAGGTTAGCTTGATTGCTTGAACTGTGGATAGCGATCAATATAATGGGATACTAGCTTCGGGGATGTACTGCCAGTTTCACTCTAGTCAAGTCGCTTCGCTCGAATTCGTAATTGATAATGACGCTCGTGCCTCGTTCGCCCTTGGCGTCTCCCCTTGGGAGAAGATCGCTGACGCTAACGCTAACGTAATTCGTAATTATTACCCCATGCATAAATGCAGGGGAACCTGCAGTAAAGATGCTTCTCTACGAGACGCTGCGCGAACGCATTTTTTTTCTTTTTCATAATCCCAAGTTGGGGGCTTGTACCCTAAATTAATTGTTAATTAATTTAGGAATTTTTAATTACGAATTACGAATTACGAATTACGAATTATTCGGTCATGTGTTTGACCATTTATTCACGACGAAAGCTGTCGGGAAAGGCACGGGATTAGGATTGGCGATCGCAAAGTCTATCGTTGAAGCAACCCACAGTGGTAAATTGAGTTTTAACTCGGTTCAAGGTGTTGGTACAGAATTTTTAATTGAAATTCCAATGTAAATTTTTCCGATTGTTGGTAAACATCTGCAAATATCTGGGAACACTAAAGAAAGGAAGTCTCAAAGATGATCGCAGTATGGTTAGCACAATCAGCATTCCCGGATATCACATTAGCGAAGAACTGTACAATGGTTCCAGAACCCTAGTTTATCGAGGGGATCGAGAAACCGACTCATTACCTGTAGTGATGAAACTGCTGAAAAATCCTTATCCCAGTTTCAGCGAACTCTTGTCGTTTCGCAATCAGTACACCATTGCCAAAAATCTCAACTCACCCCTAATCATCCAAACCTACAGCCTAGAACCTTACCAAAATGGCTATATGTTAGTGATGGAAGACTTTGGGGGGATTTCGCTAAAAGATTATTTTACCACTGTAGAAACGTTGCAGACAACGTCTTTAGAGGAGTTTTTACAGATTGCGATCGCTCTGTGCAATGCCTTAGAGATACTATATCACGAACAGATTATTCATAAAGACATCAAACCCAGCAATATTTTAATTAATCCCGAAACAAAACAAGTTAAATTAATTGACTTTAGTATTGCATCTCTACTACCACGGGAAACTCAAACCCTGCTTAATCCCAATGTGTTAGAAGGCACACTGGCTTATATTTCCCCAGAACAAACCGGAAGGATGAACCGGGGGATTGACTACCGGAGTGATTTTTATTCAGTTGGTGTGACTTTCTACGAATTACTCACAGGAGAGTTACCCTTTGAGTCAAATGACCCAATGGAGTTGGTGCATTCTCATATTGCAAAACTTCCAAATCAATTCAAAATTCAGAATTCCAAATTCAAAAATGGACAACCCATTCCCCAAGTCCTGTGTGACATGGTGATGAAATTGATGGCGAAAAATGCGGAATCTCGCTATCAGAGTGCATTCGGGCTGAAATTTGATTTAGAAAAATGTTTAACTCAACTCCAAGAAACTGGTCAGATTGAGAACTTCAAAATTGCCCAACGAGATGTGTGCGATCGCTTTATTATCCCCGACAAACTCTATGGACGAGAAACCGAAGTATCAACCCTACTGCAAGCATTTGAAAGAGTCAGCCTGGGTGCAACTGAGATGATGCTGGTTGCTGGTTTTTCGGGGATTGGTAAAACGGCGGTTGTCAACGAAGTTCATAAACCGATTGTGCGTCTTAGGGGTTATTTTATCAAAGGGAAATATGACCAATTTCAACGCAATATTCCTTTCAGTGCATTTGTACAAGCATTCCGAGATTTAATGGAGCAATTGTTAACTGAAAGCGATGCGACTCTTCAGCAATGGAAAAATAAGATTTTAGCGGCTGTTGGTGAGAACGGACAGGTGATTATTGAAGTCATCCCCGAATTATCAAGAATTATTGGGATTCAACCACCAGCGCCGGAATTATCAGGAACTGCGGCACAGAATAGATTTAATTTATTATTTCAAAAGTTTACAAAAGTCTTCACCAGCGCGTCACATCCATTAGTGATGTTCTTAGATGATTTGCAATGGGCAGATTCGGCATCGCTGAATTTAATCCAGCTATTAATGGCTGATACAAATCATCTTTTCTTAATTGGTGCATACCGTGATAACGAAGTCACAAGAGCACATCCGTTAATATTGACTTTGAGTGAGCTTCACAAAACACAAGCAACGATAAATACGATTACTTTAGCACCACTAAGTCAAGGGCAAGTGAATCAGTTAGTAGCTGACACGCTTAAATGTACCGAAAATTTGGCATTGCCTCTTTCTGTACTAATATCTCAGAAAACTCAGGGTAATCCGTTTTTCGCGACACAGTTTCTCCTCGCATTGTATCAAGAGCAGCTGATTAAATTTAACTTGGAGTCAGCTCTTTGGCAATGTGACATTGCACAAGTGAATCAGCTGGCGGTTACAGATGATGTTGTTGCCTTTATGGCATTTCAATTACAAAGACTGCCGCAATCAACTCAACAAATATTGCAGTTAGCGGCTTGTATTGGCAATCAGTTTGATTTAGCAAATTTGGCAATTGTTTCGGAACAGTCAGAAATCGAGACATCTGCTGATTTGTGGCAAGCGTTGCAGTCCGGGTTGATTTTACCTCTGAGTGATGTTTATAAATTTTATCAAGATGGTAATGGTTCACTGTTGACTGTTGACAGTTTACAGTTAACAGTCAACGGTCAACCGTCAGCCAGTTACAAATTTTTACATGACCGAGTACAGCAAGCCGCTTATTCGCTGATTCCGTCACATCAAAAACAAGCAACTCATCTCAAAATTGGACAGTTACTCCGGCAAAATTTATCTCAGATAGAGCTTGAGGAAAAACTGTTTGATATTGTCGGGCATTTGAACCTAGGAATTGAGTTAATCACTCTACCGTTGGAACTCGAAGCATTAGCTCAACTGAACTTAAAAGCCGGAGGTAAAGCCAGAAATTCTACAGCTTACGCGGCAGCTTGGGTCTATCTCCAAACAGGGATTGAGCTACTACAGACAAACTGCTGGTCTAATCAGTATGAATTGACCCTCTCCCTCTATGTTGCTGCTGCCGAAGTTGCCTATTTGAATGCTGACTTTGATGGCATGGAACGAATTGCAGCATTGGTATTACAACAAGCACAGACGATTTTCGACAAAGTGAAAATTTACGAAATTCAAATTGCTGCACAGGCAGCCCAGAGCCAGCTCTTAAAAGCCATTGCCATAGCAACAGATGCACTCTTACAATTGGGGGTTGAATTCCCCACCGAACCGGACGAAGTTAAAATTGGCAAAGCGCTACAAGACGTTGCTAGTCAACTCCAGGGCAGACAGATTCAAGAACTAGTTGATTTGCCTGTGATGAGAGACCCCACATCAGTGGCAGCTATGCAACTGTTAAGAACGTTGTTTACACCAATTTTCATAGCAATGCCGGGTTTACTGCCCCTGCTAAGCTCAACGATGGTGAGTTTGTCGCTCCAGTTCGGGAATACACCTGCATCGGCGGTGGGGTATGTGATTCACGGACTGGTGTTGTGTGCCTTTTTGGGAGAAGTCGAAACGGGCTATGGGTTTGGCAAATTGGCGCTCTCCTTGCTTACGCGGTTGAATATACGGGAATTTAAGCCCATGACTCTACATTCGTTTGGGGATTTTATTCAGCATCACCGCGAAGCTTTAAAGGTAGCGATACTAACGCTAAAAGATAGCTATAAGTTGTGCATGGAAACGGGAGATTTTCTCCGCGCTAGCTACAGCATCGTGGGTTACAACAATATGAGATTTTTTTGTGGGGTAGAACTGGACACTTGCGAAGCGGAACTAGCAGCTTACAGCGCCGCCTTGGCTCAGTTGAAACAATTTTCTCCTCAGGGTTATTTGGATATGACGTGGCAGACAGTGAAGAATTTGAGGGAAACTCGTATTCCGTCGGATTGCTTAATTGGTACTGCCTACGATGAAACAGTGATGATTCCTAAGCACCATCAGGACAATGAACTCACTGCTTTAGCCGAAGTCTATATCCACAAACTGCTGCTTGCCTACTTATGGGGCAATTACACGGCGGCTCTAGACCACATTGCCCAAACATCGCCGTATTTGATGGCAATACCGGGATTGATTAATGTTCCCATTTTCCATTTTTATGCAGCCCTGACGCACCTAGCACTCTTCCCCACACAGCCACAGCAGGAGCAAGCCGAAATTCTCGCCGTTGTAGAAACCCATCAAGCCACTCTGCATCAGTGGGCGCAAAATGCTCCGATGAATCATCTGCATAAATGGTATTTAGTTGAGGCTGAACGTCATCGGGTTTTGGGTGACAAAATCGCCGCCATTGAATGTTATGACAAAGCAATAACTCTTGCTGCAGAGAATGAATTTATCAACGAAGAAGCACTGAGCAATGAGCTGGCAGCTAAATTCTATCTCGACTGGGGTAAAGAGCAATTTGCTCAACTTCACATCACAAATGCTTACTATTGCTACGCTCGTTGGGGCGCACTAGCCAAAGTTAATCATTTAGAAGAAAGCTATAAACAATTACTCCAACCCATCCTACAACAGCAACGACTCAACCTCAACCCAAGAGAAACCCTTGCAATTCATGGGACTTCCTCATCCACTGGCACCAGCGGCATCAGTATTTCCGATGTTCTAGATTTTAATTGCGTACTAAAAGCCGCTCAAGCTATCTCCAGTTCTCTGGAATTAGACACACTCATCACCAGTCTCACCCGGATCGTACTGGAAAACTCTGGCGCGAAAAAAGCTGTACTGCTTCTTCCCCAAGAAAGTACTTGGCAAGTCCGAGCAATTACCAAGATCGATCAACAGTCAAATGAACAGAGTCAGATCCAAACCATTTTATCACCACAATTACTCGACAATTGTCCAGATATTCCGGGAAAAATTATCTATTACGTCAAAAATACTCAACAAACAATTGTCATAGACAATTGCAAAACAGATATTCCTGGTGTAATTGGGGAATACATGCTGCAACATCAACCTCAGAGTGTATTATGTACTCCGATTATTAATCAAGGAAATTTGGTGGGGATTCTCTACCTAGAAAATGACTTCACTTCAGGAGTATTTAATCGCGAGCGCTTGAGCGTCATTAACCTACTGTCTTCCCAAGCTGCAATCTCTCTTGAGAATGCGCGACTTTATCAACAAGCAGGGCAAGCATTACAAGATTTACAACAAGCCCAATTACAAATTGTCCAAAGTGAGAAAATGTCGGCACTGGGTAATCTCGTTGCAGGTGTTGCCCATGAAATGAATAATCCTTTGGGTTTTATTGCTGCTAGTCTCCTACAAGCTAAACCCATCCTAACTGATATTTTTGAACACTTGAAACTCTATCAAGCTCGTCTACCATCACCAAGTGATGAAATTCTTGAGCATGCCGAAGAAATTGACTTGGATTATAGCTTACAAGACTTACCCAAGATGATTGATTCCATGACTTTGGCGTGCGATCGCCTCAAAAACATCAGCACCAGTCTCCGCACTTTCTCTCGTGCTGATCGAGATTACAAAGTACCATTTAACATCCATGAAGGTATTGATAGCACAATTTTAATTCTCAAACATCGCCTGAAAGCTAACGAACTACGTCCAGCCATTGAAGTGATAACTGAGTATGGCGATTTTCCCCCAATTGAGTGTTTCCCCGGTCAATTGAATCAGGTATTTATGAATATTCTGGCAAATGCCATTGATGCTTTGGATGAATCAAATACAGGTCGGAGTTTTGCGGAAATTCTAGCCAATCCCAACCGCATTACAATTAAAACTTCTGGGGAAAAATCGGGCGTAAAAATTGCCATTGCTGATAATGGTTTGGGGATGACTGAATCAGTCAAACGTCATGTGTTTGACCATTTATTTACGACGAAAGCTGTCGGCAAAGGCACGGGATTAGGATTGGCGATCGCAAAGTCTATCGTTGAAGAAACCCACAGTGGCAAATTAAGTTTTCACTCTGTTCAAGGTGTTGGTACAGAATTTTTCATTGAAATGAAAACGTCTTGGGTTGGCGATACGCAACTTGACAAATAGCTAAAATAAAATCTACAATGAAAAATTTAACATCCAATGCATCAAACTTCCGGTCGCTGGCGTTTAGGGCTAGGATTAACGCTGTTGACCGTTTTGTTATGGGGAATTCTACCTATTGCCCTGGCGGTGACGTTACAAGTGCTAGATGTCTACACAGTCACTTGGTTTCGGTTTTTGGTGTCGTTTGCTTGCTTGGCTGTTTTCTTAGGGGTACGAGGGAAACTACCTACACTGGCACAACTGCGTTCTGCTTCTTGGCAGTTGTTGGCGATCGCGACAATATTCTTAGCAAGTAATTACATTCTTTTCCTACAAGGTTTAGCACTGACTTCACCCGCTAACGCCGAGGTGGTTATTCAGTTAGCTCCCTTGCTAATGGGTTTCGGTGGTTTAGTTATTTTTCAAGAACGTTATAAGTTGCGTCAATGGATTGGTGTCAGTGTACTTATTCTAGGTTTCGCGTTGTTTTTCCACGAACAACTAACAAATTTAATCACAGCGCACGGTAAATATCTTTTAGGCAGTGGTTTAACGGTGTTAGGAGCAGCAACTTGGGCTGTTTATGCTTTAGCACAAAAGCAGTTGTTGCAATCTTTATCTTCTGCTAGCGTGATGCTACTGATTTATGGAGGCTGTGCTTTATTATTCACTCCTTTCGCTACAGTAAAATCTATTTTTACACTCAATTTTTTACATCTAGGAATGTTAATTTTTTGTTGTTTAAATACTCTAATTGCTTATGGTGCTTTCGCTGAATCTTTAGAACATTGGGAAGCATCGCGTGTCAGTGCAGTATTAGCTGTGGCTCCGATTGTGACTTTAATATCAGTTTGGGTTGTATCAGTAATAGCACCATCACTGATAACACCGGAACGCCTTACCTTGACAGGAATAGTGGGAGCGGTTTTAGTTGTGTCAGGTTCGGTTACAATTGCCTTGGGTAAGGGATAAGGGAAATGGTGTCATTTTATATCAGATGAAACTTTGCGTGAAGCGTGGAATGACAGAAGCCGAATTTAAATAGGAAGTTGCTCTTTATGCTCGTATTTTACAAAAGACATCTCCAGAAATTAATTATTCGTTGTCTGAATCTCCATCCCCGTAAAGTAGTTCAGTAAGTTTATGGCTGGCGAATTGGACGTAAATGGGTGACTGAGTCACCCATTTACTCGTGGGCTTTCTGCTTTCATTGCTGTAACTGCTTGATACTTGAACTTAAGCCACTTCCAAAAAGTCTCTTGATGATGAATTAATTGGAAAGAATACAGCAGGTGAAACATTGAAAAATTTCCCAAGCTTTTGAATATGTTCAACTGTTAATTTACGCTTGCCTTTAAGTACGTCTGAAACAATTGATTCAGTTTTAAAGATAGGAACTAAATCTTTTTGTTTTAAATTCACTTCTTCAATCAAGACCTTGAGAAGTTCTACTCCATATATGTCTGGAACCAAATCTTGTTTTTCTTCGTATTCATGAATTAACATTCCTAATACAAATAAATAGTCTTCTTCTTCCTCCGTTAGCTTTCCTTTATCAAGTAAATTATCGACTATTACTTGAGTTTTTTCTAAATCTTCTTCAGATTTTATGGGGCGCGGGGGGAAAGATATAAGTAAATTTGTGTAACAGGTATTTTTGTCAACCATTTTATCATTTAAATAATGCTTAGTTGTTTTTAGAAACTAAGATTGATAAGTCACCAATCTTAGTTTAGGCTGCAATAGCGCTTTAACTAATTGCCGCTTCTAAACCATTCGTCATCCTTCCATTTATCTTCATCATATTCAGAATGCGTTAGGAAGTCACGAATAAATATTATTTTATTTTTATAGTCAATGTAGGTTATTAACCTATATTGATTTCCTCCAATATTAAAAATAACGAAGTTTTTTACTTGGTCTGGATTAAAAACAGAAGTAGCTTTTACATCAGCAAAACTATTCCAGTCTTGTGCTTTCACAAGCTTCTTCCATGCTCGTAGTCCAGGTTCAGCATTGGGATGCTTTTCATAACCTTTCTTGAGCGTGGTTTCTTTGACAATACGCATATATTTGTGCTTCCCCTAGACAAAAAAGTAAACATAGGTAGAATCTCCGTAAATCAATTTCTAATATCTTAGCAAATTGCGAAGCAAAAACGCAAGTCGTAAAATGCTGGTAATAATTAAACATTTATTGCATTTTCCTACTCAGATTCACCAATTAGGGTAAAAGCGGCAGAGCAACAGTTGAGGTTTTTGAGTTGGCATTAAGCGCAGAGATGTTCGCGCTCGCGGGGCAGTCTAGTTGCTCTGTCCCTTGATCTTCTCCCAATTCCTCGCCGCACTCGCGTTCGGGGCTAATTATTTTCTGTTAAGAGTTCCCGCTCCCGTTGCGGGCTTGGTCAATGTTCCTTTCAATTTCTGGTTGATAGTTTACTACCCTGATAAGTAATGAGTTATAAGTTATAAGTTATTAAGAAACTGACAACTCCCCAAATCTGTGCAAGGCTTCCTCAATCTCAACAAACCATTTGACTGGACTTCCCACGACTGTGTCGCGCGGGTGCGAAAACTTTTGCGCCTCAAGCGGGTGGGACACGCTGGTACTTTAGATCCAGCAGCTACTGGGGTGTTACCAATAGCACTTGGTAAAGCAACAAGATTATTGCAGTATCTTCCAGGAGAAAAAGCTTATAAAGCAACTATCCGTTTGGGTGTGCAAACCACAACTGATGATTTGCAAGGCGATGTCATCGCATCTGTACCGGGCGTTCTGTTAAGTAAAGAGGCGGTTCAAACAGCACTGCAGCAATTTAAGGGCAAGATTTCGCAAATTCCACCGAATTACAGTGCTATTCAAGTGCAGGGGAAACGCTTGTACGACTTGGCACGGAAAGGGGAAAATGTGGAAGTCCCAGCACGGATAATAGAAGTTTTCCAAATTGAAATTTTGGATTGGCGATTCGGAGAGTTTCCGGAATTGGATGTAGCGATCGCCTGTGGTCCGGGTACATATATTCGGGCGATCGCTCGCGATTTAGGTACTGTCTTGCAAACTGGTGGTACTCTCGCGGCGTTAACACGGACTGAAAGTAACGGGTTTCACTTAGCAGATAGTTTTACATTCAGCGACCTAGAAGCACAACTGCAAACCGGAACGTTTCAACCTATCCTCCCGGATGCACCGTTCCAGCATTTCGCACATATTACCTTACCCGCAACTGCTGCTCAGAAATGGTGTCAAGGTCAGCGCATTCCTGTAACTCTTGATGTTTCGGAGATGTTGCGGGTTTACGATGAAGATCGGCGCTTTGTGGGAATTGGCAAAGTCATGAATTTAGACACTGGAGTTATGCTAATTCCGTCCATGGTATTTGAGCCAATTTGATTTCTGCCTGAGTACCCCTGCCGAACTTTGCCCCTTGTGAGGTTAGCGGCTGTTCACCAATTTTCGGCGACACAGAAGGCATTGTTGGATTCCCAACAACCAACGCATCGCCATGGATGTAAGGGCGGGGAAAAGAGCGCCCCTACCGTGAAATTCTGCACCTACTTCATAACCCAGGCCAATATCAGTTGCTAGATGCCTAAGCCTAGATGTGGATGAAAGCGGCAATGTCACTGAAGGACAGTTGCGATCCCTGCACAGCAAGGTATCCAAAAAACCACCTCCCTATGGTATGTTTGGGACAAAACAAGGTGTCAGTAAAATTCATGGCTTTTTGATGGAAGTGAGATGTAAAAAGCTTGACTCTCCTTCGCCACACTGAGACTATTAGTTGGAAAAATACAGCGCAGATGATCCTATGTCTCAAAAAGTTAAAGATCCGATCCTTGACTATTATCGTAAAATTACAAAGTCAGACTACCTGCACTACGGATACTGGAATTTAGACGAGGAGTTAAAAGTTGAAAATTTCCATCGAGCACAAGAAAGATACATCAAACATTTAATTTCATTTATCCCCCAAGACGTTCAAACAGTTTTAGATGTTGGCTGTGGAATTGGTGGAAATGCAGTTTTGCTACGAGATAAGGGTTTTCAAGTTGAAGCTTTGTCTCCAGATATAGCCCAAGAAAAAGCATTTAAAGCTAAAGGTGAAATTCCATTTTATTTAACTAAGTTTGAGGATTTTGAGACAGATAAGAGATATGACTTGATTTTCATGAGTGAGAGTGCTCAATATATTCGGCTCAAAGAGGGATTTGAAAAATGCCGTACTTTCTTAAATGGGAATGGAAAATTGCTGGTTTCTGACTATTTTTTGAGAGAGAAGTTCGATGATGATAATCTCTTCGCAATTTGTACTCACCAAAAAAGTGAGTATCTAAAAGCAGCAGAAGAATTTGGCTTTGAGATAGTTAAAGCTGAGGATATTACATCGAGAGTAACACCAACTTTAGATCTAGCAATGTCAAAATATCATGAATACGTCCTACCCACTTTAGAACTCTTCAATGACCTTTTACTAGGTTGGGCACCGATTCCATACAAAGTTGTGAAATTCCTGGCAAAAAAGCCGTTGTCAAACTTAGAAAAGCAACTGCAACTAATGGATAGTCAGCAGTTTATCAAACATAGACAGTACATGATTTATTTGTTTAGTTTGACCTAAAGCCAGATGAAAAACTGAGCATCGCACCTTGCACTGTGTACCCGCATGATATGCTAGAATATCAGACGTGAGGTTTTCGATCAATTCTCGGTTTCTTAAAAGGTAAGAAAAAGGTGAGGTGGAAGCAGTGGCTGTTGCTATTGTTATGGCTGGCGATTGGTACTGGCTTGCGCTTAACTCAGCTAGATGCGAAGCCACCTTGGACTGATGAGTTTTCCACCATCGTTTTTAGCCTGGGTAATAGTTTTCGCACCGTACCTTTAGATCGGGCGATCGCCGTGGATGTCCTCTTGCAACCAATGCAACCCAACCCTCATGCAAGCGTCACCGATGTGCTTCAGCACTTATTCAGCGAAACTAACCATCCACCACTGTACTTTGTATTAGCTCATTGGTGGATGCGGCTGTTTTCTCCGGCTTTTGGAGGCTTAGCTTCTGTATGGGCAGAGCGATCGCTTAGTGTTCTCTTCGGTGCCTTGTCCATCCCAGCTATTTATGGGTTAAGCTGGCTTGCCTTTCGCTCCCAGACGGCTTCGCAGTTAGCTGCTGCCATGATAGCGGTTTCCCCCTACGGCATCTTTATCGCCCAAGAAGCACGTCATTACACATTGTTAATTTTATGGGTAATTGCATCCCTTAGCTGTCTGGTAATTGCCACAAGGCACATTCAACACCACACACCCATACCCGTTTGGATTATATTTATCTGGATATGTATAAACTTTCTAGGTATTTCCACTCATTATTTTTTTGTTCTCGCCCTTGGCACTGAAGCTTTGTGGTTGATTGTACTTGGTTGGCGTCAGTGGACAGAGGACAAGGAGACAAGGGGAGTAGGGGGACAAGGGGGACAAGGGGGCAAGGTGAATTCCCCCCCACTCCCCACTCCCCACTCCCCACTCCCCCAATCCTCCCCTTGGTGGCAAATTTTGGTGGTCGCCATTGGCACAACAGTAGGGTGTTTGGTCTGGCTACCACTGTTTTTGCAGGCAAATCGTGGGGGTGAGTTGACTCAGTGGATTCAAAGTGGCTCAAGCGGGTTGTTGAAGTTTATCAGCCCTTTGTTTCAAGCTTTGGCGACGTGGATTAGTATGCTGTACTTATTGCCAGTGTCAGCAGATTCGCTGTTCGTAGTCATTATCTCTGGCTTAGCAATGCTCTTGTTCTTTATCTGGTTGCTGCCAATTCTCAAGCGCGGCATGATTACCCAGATCAAACAACCGACAACCAGTTTAATGACCCAACTGTTTACTGTATTGATTATAGGAGCAGTAGCCCTATTCTTTTTCTTCACCTATGTTCTTGGTATTGACCTGACACGAGGCGCGAGATACTACTTCGTTTACTTCCCATCTGTGATGGTTTTGTTTGGGGCAATTCTCTGCCATTGTTGGAACACTCCCACAAATAAGCACAAATTTTTCCGATTATCTGGCAAAACATCTGTTGCCATAATTTTGTCAATGGGATTCATCAGCGGACTGATAGTTGTCTACAATCTGGGTTACCCAAAATACTACCGCCCTGACCTTTTAGTCCCGGTGATGCAAAAGGTATCTCACTCACCGATGCTGATTGCTACAACCCACAAAACTCATGTACAGACTGGGGAAATGATGGGCTTAGCTAGGGTGTTCAAACTATCGGGTTCACCAACAACTCCTTTATTTCTTCTCGCCCATCAAGACCAAAACCCTAATACTTCAACAATTGCCCTGAAACGCACCTTGACGCAGTTACCACGACCTTTAGACTTGTGGTTAGTCAACTTCCATGCACCAGTAGGGGCGATCAACCGATCGCCCCTACTCAATGACTGCATTGCTGACCCTCAATCTTTTCCTCCTGTGAACGGTTACGAGTACCAGATTTATCATTGTTCTCAATAGTTTGTTCGTAGTTGTACGCGACTCACCCTGAAACGCAACAACTACGAACCTTTCCCGTAATTTTACAAATCTTCACATTAAGGAAGTGCGATGTTTATTTCTGTATGAGTACTCAATAATATCCATGCTCGTAACGTTCGCGTTCGGGTTCGCGACGTTGGTGACGTTCCCAACGTTCATGACGTTCATGACGTTCGCGTTCGTGTTCGCGTTCGCGTTCGCGTTCACGTTCGCGTTCACGTTCCCGCCATGATGGAGAATTACCGATGTTCAAGATAATTTGGGCATAAAGATTGCTGGATGGTTGCTTGCTTGCGGGACTGGAAGAAGAATTTGCAGGATTCATCGCCACAGATGGTTGTACGATAGTGGCGGTGGTAACAATGCCCATCAATAGCGGAATTACTTTCAAAATTGAGCTTCTCCTGATTTGTTGATTTGACGTTGAGCGCCGCAATTAGTTCTCCTCCAAGAGCGAACTAATGAGCCAGAAATATTTGTCAATAAGCGGATATGAATTTTTAGACTGAGTGCCGCTCGAATTAGTTCCATGCAGGGCAAACGCGCCTTAAAGTGTAACAAAAGTGCCGTGCCCCTACGACCTGGGTCGCGTTATTTAAGGAAATTGGTAAGATTCCAACACATTCAAAACTCCGATTTAGAGATGCGGACGAGCTGGTAAGTACCTGAATAGCCTAAATTTTGGTACTGATTCGGCTGAAGTCCCATTTGCTGCAATTTTTTAGGCTGACTGAGGATGAGTAGGGTAGGTGGTTGGGGCTGAGTGACGGAGATTTTTTTCATCTCCACTAGAGCAGTCGTAGTTAATAAAATATACTTAACTTGTCGCTGTGTGTAAAAAACGACGCTAGGCTTTTTAAACCCAATCATGATTAAGGGTTCACCAGGTTGCTCTACTTTAGTAATGATTGCAGACAACTCTCGTAAAGGTAGCTGACGTGCATGATCTATCAGTAAACCTGCAGGCATAAACACAAAAATCAGAAATGCCAAAAACCCAAGCAAATTCATCATCACTACCCCACGCCACTGCCGAAGCCATAGCATAACCGCAATGCCGAGAGCGGTAATCGACCAAATGACACATCCCAAGACTGGTAAACCCGACTGTTCAATCAGCTGGCGCGGATTAACTATAGCTGGATCGGGACCGATGAAATGCGGACTCCAAAAAAGCGCCCCAGCTAATACCAACAGAAACACCACATTTACCCAGCCACTCCAGAGGAGTGGGGGAGTAGGGAGTAGGGAGGAGCCAGCGCCGTGCGGGGGTGGAGGAGTTTGAGGCGACTGGCGTTGGGGAGTGGGGGAAGTGGGGGAAGTGGGGGAAGTGGTAGATAATCTAATTAAATCGCTCCACATGAGCGCCACCAAAATAGCCCCTGCAGGCATTAAGGGCAATACATAGTGTGGTAGTTTAGTAACGGCAATGGTGAAGAAAACAAAAACACCTATAAACCAGAACAAGGCAAATAGACCAAGCTGGGTAGAGCGGTTTGAAGAGCGCCAGTGCGATCGCCGCCAAAATTTCAGCCGTGCGATCGCCACTGGTAAATAGATTGACCAAGGAGCAAAACCAAGCAGCACCACTAGAAAGTAAAAGTACCAAGGAGCCGAGTGGTGATTAACGACGCTTGTAAAGCGCTCTAGGTTGTGATATCCAAAAAAAGAATTGATAAAAGCCCAGCCATTGCGCCAAATTACCAGCAAATACCAAGGCAGCACAAGTGCGAGAATTATCAGACTACCCCAAAGAAGGCGCATTTCCTGCAAAACTTCTCGCGCCTTACCCAGGTAAAGCAGAAATGCGCCAACAATCAGCCCTGGTAAGACAATTCCTACTGGTCCCTTTGTCAAAATACCCAAGGCGATTAGCACATAAAAAACAAGATACCAACGTGCTTGTAACCTTGGTTTCATCGGTTGGGCGTAACCGATAAAAAAGGACAACAATGCCCCATCCATACATCCACTTAACAACAACTCGGCGGTTCCGGTTCTTGCCCAAACAATCGTCACTGCATTTAGTGCCATGACAGCAGAACCCAACCCAGCACACAGCCAGTACTTACGTGTTTGATGTGTGTTGCTACCAGGGTCTGACTGAAACTGGTCTGGATTACTGATGCCAAAAGACCACAGTGTATAGAAGCATAAGCCCATGAGAGCGAAGGCGCTCAGTGCTGAAGGGAAGCGTACCGCCCACGAATTTACGCCGAGGATGTTGTAAGCGATCGCCATCAGCCAGTAAATTAAAATCGGCTTATCAAAGCGAGTCTCTCCATTAAAAAAAGGCGTGATCCAATCGCCTGTCACCGTCATTTGGCGAGCAGCTTCAGCAAACAGCGGTTCCGTTTCATCAACCAAGCCAGTACTGCCCAAATTCCAAAAGAATGCCAGCCAACCAATCAAAAGTAACCATAGCGACAGTGTCCACGCAATGACTGGAGGTTCACCTTTGTTTTTAAACCAATGGTCAAAAGCGTGATTACTTTTCATCAAAAACTCCTAAAGGGAATTGGGCACTCTTGTTAAAACTACCATCATACTTAAGAGCGATCGTTCTCGTCCAAGGTCTACTTAGGGATTTCCAATTAAAAAAATCATGAGTGTAGGGTGCGTTACGACGAGAGTAAGACACCACAACAGGTGCTTGTCGGTGCTTTACGAGTAGCGAAGATCGCACCCTACAGAATGGATAATTTATTTTTTGGTATTCCCTTAGAGAGCGAACAAACATCAAGCCTACAAAAAAGTAAATAAGCGTGTATGTCGGTAAACCTAAGCAGACGTGTAAAGACGCGAAATGTTGCGTTTCTACATTAGACATCGACCGAATTTAATTTTTCGTTGTCTGAAACCCTTGTAGAGACGTAGCAGTGCTACGTCTCTACAATCATTTTCACTCTATGTCTATTCCAACTTTCTTGTATTTGCGTTGCCGCAGTGAAGGAGTACCAAAAGCACCAATAGCTGATTAGAAGATTCCGGGATGGAAGTCGAATCTAGGGTATGAAACTGTAACTTAATTCTTGGACATAAATACCCATTATTTACCGATTGGGGAGCTTTTCTCGTGCCATACGTTCAATTACATCACTTAAGCTATTTGCACTTAACTCTATTTGTTTTTGCTCTAACCATTGGATTGCGGTTTCAGTCAAAGTCATAGTAAATCTACGTTTTGATTCGTTATAGATTTTTTTACCTGCCATATTGACAATTTTTATCATACTCATATATTATATGAGTATAATACATTTGAGAGTTACATTAGATCGTTACGCCTTGGATCGCACTGTTTCACAGCGATAAAGAAATACCGTGTGTATTATCCTCCTGGTTGATAACCAGCATCACTTTACGGTCGAGCTTCTTCAGGAAAGCCAGTAATTTTCCTTCACTAAAACGGCTAAAACGTCCGTTTACAAGATGCGATACTTCGGTTTGCTTGATCCCAAGCAATTCTCCAATCTCACGCTGTTTCAGCTTACGGTCTTTCAGGATTTTCAGCACTTCAACTCCGATTTGCGCACGCGCAAAAAGTTCGTCGGCGTCTTTCAAGCCAATATCGGCAAAGACATTGCCGGAGCCTTCATAGCATTCGATTTCTTCCTTCATTGTCTGCCCTCCCTGTAGTGCGCTTCTTTCAATCTGCTGGCAATCAGGTCTATGTCCTGCTGTGGCGTCTTGATACCAGACTTTGATTTTTTCTGAAAAACATGCAGCACATAGACCTTGTCCGCAATTTTTGTCGTGTAAACCGTTCTGTATGTTTCTCCGTCGAAGCGGGTCACTATCTCAATGACTCCGGCAAATCCTTTCAAGCGCTTCGCATCCTGCGGCGTGATTCCGCTCTGCACCAGAAATAACCCGTGCCCTATGTCGTCCTGCACTTCGTCAGGGAAACTCCGCAGCGTTTTGAGCGTGTCTCCTAACCAGCATACGGGCTTAAGATCGGGTTTTTCCTTCATTCACGTCCTCATTTTATAGGAAATATCCAATAATAGCAAGTTATATCAGATGTGTTGCAAAGCCAAACTTTTTGGCAGAGGTTAGAAAAGAGTAATATCCTCGAAATTCAGGGCGGCGATGGCGTTTTCCTTATGTTGGTCGGTGACGCCTAAGTAGCGTTCCAGGGCGGAAAGTGTCCGGTGTCCGCTGATGGATTGGATGTGGCGCAAGGGGATGCCTGCGTCGCTCATGGCGGTGAGGCAGGTGCGCCGAAAGGAATGGGTGCTGAAGCCGTTGTTTTCCAACCCTACACGGTGCAGGGCTTCGCGTAGAATCCGGTCGGCGCTCGCTTCGTGGATGTGGTTCAGCCCATGCCTTCCAGGGAATAAATGCGGGTTTCTGCCCCTGGCGGCAATGAAGGAAGGAACAAGTTTTATATTTAATACCCGATAATCTGGTATCTGAAAAACAATATCTTCCTTTTAAAGTTGAATTAGGACTCAATACTAAACACGTTTCTTGGACACGCCAAAATATCATATTTTTAAATAAAAAATGTGAAACAATTAAGAGTAAGAGTGAATAAAAATGAAAAATGAAATGACAAATTACGCTTCAGGACCTGGTTGGACTACAGAACGAATAAAAGAAATTGAAGCACATGAAGATAGGACTAAAATATCAAGAATTGAAGAATGGTACAGCAAAATTCAGGAACTTTACCAACAACGAAAGTCTTTAGATATAGAACTTATAAAGAATTCTTCAGAAAATTCAAATAAAATTTTTGAACAAATAAAGGAAATTGATAAGAATATAAATAGTATTGATTCATTAATAAATAGAGAGAGGAGGCATGAGGAATAATTTATATGCGGTTAAAACTTGTGCGAGTGTATCCAATAGCTGACATTTTTTCAGGGCTTTTTTACTTGTTGCACTTAGTACAAGTCACCGCAGAAAAGGGTCGGAAATAGAGGAAGATATTCTCGGGAGCAATGCGATTTTGTGCGGTGGATCTAAAAACGAGCGATCGCCACCACCGGGTTCTCAGTACTAAAAAATATTTAGTACATATTTTCTAATTGCAAATACTTAAAATGTTTCGGAGGAATTTTTATTGATAATGATAATCAAACGCGAGGGGGAGAAGGCATAACTCCATTAGTTTGGTCAACAATTGCGCAGTATGGTGCTATTGCAAGTTCCTTTAAAGCTGCCTGTACAATAGCTTTCACCTGACTAACCGCCTGACCAACCCCTAGCAAAGACACAAATAAGCCAACTGCTAGACCACCAATTACAAGTCCTATTTGCTGCAAAGCTTTTTTATTTCTTCTTGCTTGTCCAGACAATGACAGATATACATCCTTTAACTGAAATCTCATTGCCACCCCCAAAACTCACGCAAATGATTCTGTACCTGTACTAAGTAAAACACGTTTTGAGGTGCGAGAATAATTCCACTTGTTTGAGGTGGTAGGATAGCTATTAGCAACTATCGTGGTTTGTTGGTTTTGACTGATAGGGGCGGGTTTCATTTCGCCCCGGAAGTCTAATAGTTGGACAAGGATCAGATAGGCGATCGCCAAGAGTATAGAAATTGCGCCTGTAATAATGGCAACTATCTTAGAGCGGTTCATGAATTTTTCCTATAAAAAGATTTACTGTGCTATCTCTATATTAAGATAGTCACATCTTATGCTAAAGTACTTTGCAAAGTTAATCACCTCACCCAAAGACTGGCAACGGATGTGGCAACGGATGTAACGGATGCATGATGTGTTGGTTTCACAGACAGAGTAATCCGTTATATCCGTTACAACATCCGCTGCCACAGTGCAAGATTGGAGTCGTTATACTTTTTAACAACCAAAAATGACTTTAACGGAAGAGATTCTTACTCAACTACCAGGCAATATTTTAGAAGGGTTACGTCGAGCCGATCGCACTTTGGCATCATTAAGAGATCATATCACACCTGTGCCAATGGTAGTGAAAGAAAACGAGCAGCCTTTAGGTGCTGTGGATTGGGATGTTGCGATCTGCGGTGGCACATTGGGTATTTTAATTGGTTGCGCCCTAGCTTTGAAGGGAGTACGGGTGGCGTTGATTGAGCGATCGGTTCTACGTGGTAGAGAGCAAGAGTGGAACATCTCTCGCAAAGAGTTAGAAGTTTTCTTGCAATTAGGTTTGCTGACAGATGATCAACTAGAGAAGGCGATCGCTACCGTTTATCCAAAAGCGAGAGTTGGCTTTCTTGGTGGTGCTGAAATTTGGGTACAGGATGTTTTGAATATCGGTGTCGATCCAGTTTATCTGCTGGAAACATTAAAGCAGCGATTTCTTGGTGCCGGCGGACAGTTGTTTGAAAACACGTCTTTTACAGGGGTGGTGGTTCATCCAGATGGAGTGGTGGTAGCTGATAGCGGGTTGAAAACCAGATTGTTAATTGACGCTATGGGACATCTTTCCCCGATAACGCAGCAAGCACGCCTTGGGCAAAAACCAGATGCGCTTTGCCTAGTTGTGGGAAGTTGCGCCGAAGGGTTTGCGGAAAACCATTCTGGCGACTTATTGTTATCTTTTACACCCTTACTGAATCAATGCCAATACTTCTGGGAAGCTTTCCCAGCCAGAGATGGTAGAACCACTTACTTATTTACTTACATGGATGCAGATCCACAACGCTTAGGTTTAGAAGCTTTGTTTGAGGAATATCTGCGTTTGATGCCAGAATATCAAGGTGTGGAATTGAACCAGCTTACCTTTAAACGAGCGTTGTTTGGCTTTTTTCCTTCCTATCGTCATCCGCTCTTCACGCCTTGGAGTCGCATTCTACCAGTGGGAGATAGCAGTGGTAGTCAATCTCCCTTAAGTTTCGGTGGTTTTGGTGCAATGGTGCGTCACTTGCAGCGTTTAACATTTGGCATTTATGAGGCACTGCAAACCGATCAATTATCTGCAAAAGCGTTAGCACTGTTGCAACCATACCAGCCAAGTTTATCAGTGACTTGGTTATTTCAAAGGGCGATGAGCGTTGGTGTGAATCAGAAAATTGACCCCAATCAAATTAACCAACTGCTGTCTGTGGTGTTTCAACAAATGCAACAGTTAGGTGAACCTGTGCTCAAGCCATTTTTGCAAGATGTGGTGCAGTTTCCGGCATTGACGCAAACACTTTTAAAAACAGCTATATCACACCCTGGGTTAATTGTCAAGGTTATGACCCAAGTCGGCTTGGGAACTTTGCTTGATTGGATGGTACATTACGGGAATTTAGGTGTTTATTCGGCTTTGTTTTGCCTGAGTCAACAGGTAAAACCTTGGGTAGATTTGCCAACCGTTCCCAAATACTATTGCGATCGCCGGATTGATGCCTGGAAATATGGTTCTGGTGGAGATTTTTGAATTAGTTGGTGGTTGTTAGTTGTTAGTTGTTAGTTGTTAGTTGTTGGGTGTTAGTTGTTAGTTGTTAGTTGTTAGTTGTTGGTGAACCAGCGCTGCAGGAGGGTTTCCCTCCGTAGGCGACTGGTGAACCCGAAGGGTTGTTAGTTGTTAGTTGTTAGTTGTTAGTTGTTAGTTGGTAGTTGTTAGTTGTTGGTTGTTAGTGATTGGGAACCAAGGACAATTACTCCCTTCCCGGTCTAAGATTACCTATTTTAAAGAACCGCAAAGACAAGGCAGCGCGAATGATATCATGTCCGGTTAATGACTTATTATATGAACCCTCACCCCGCCCTCGCTCGCTCCCCTCTCCCAAGCATGGGAGAGGGGACGGGGGCGAGGGCTGGATATCGTAACTGTTTATACGGACATGATATGACGGCTTTCCCTCCGTAGGCGACTGCCGCGCGAAGTACACGTTCGCGCAGCGTCTCCGTCAGGAGAAGAAAGAGGAGAAGAAGATCGGTAATCTTGTAGTGGTTCGGGAGTAGCAATTAACAATTAACAATTAACAATTAACAATTAACAATTAACAATTAACAATTAACAATTAACAATTAACAATTAACAATTAACAATTAACAATTAGCAATTAGCAATCAACAACTTGCCTAGGAACTGAGGAGCATTTCTGGTAGATGTTTCAGCACACGCTTGAAGATCTCTCTGTTGTTTAATCCTCGCGAGAGCACGAGTGCTCCCTGAATCTGCAAAACCGCATCCTCGGCTCTTTGGCGGGCAATTTTGGGATTGACACCTGCCTCGATCGCAATTTTTGCCAAGCTATCAATCCAAAATTGTAACATTTGTTGAATTTGTTTTTGGAACAAGTCATGCGCTTCTCCAAAACTTAGGAGTGCTAACAAACATGATTTCTCTCCCTGAGAGTAAAACATATCAATGTTTTCATTCATTGCCATAAGGCGATCGGCTGGTGGACGATCGCTACGCAACGGTGCCAGGATTTGAGTTTGCAATCCCTGATTCAGGTAATCGAGAACAGTCGTCGCCATCTCTTCTTTTCCTTTCGGGAAATGGTGATAAAGGCTGGCTTTGCCTAATCCAGTCGCTTCCGAAAGTCTTGCCAACGTTGCCCCTTCATATCCGTATTGCTGAAACACTGTAAGCAATTTGGGAATTGCTGTATCTTTGGACATTCACTCACCTCAAAAAAAAACTTTGAACTCCTTGTTGACATTGTACCGATTGTTCGTTTATAGTTAATTTTTACGGAACAATCTGCTTTCATTGCTGTAAACTCATGACCGCTTCAATTCGTCCCCCATTTACCGCAGAAACGGCAAGACAGAAGGTAAAAGCGGCAGAGGATGCTTGGAACACTCGCGATCCTGAACGAGTAGCACTGGCTTACACGATTGATTCTGAGTGGCGCAATCGCACTGAGTTTTTCAAAGGTCGAGACGCCATCCAAGAATTCTTGCGCCGCAAGTGGGCAAAAGAACTTGACTATCGGTTGATGAAAGAACTATGGGCATACACTGATAATCGCATTTCTGTCCGCTTTGAGTACGAATGGCACGATGAAACGGGTCAATGGTTTCGCACTCACGGAAATGAACATTGGGAATTCAATGCAGACGGGCTCATGCAACGTCGAGACATGAGTGCCAACGATTATCCCATCTCAGAATCCGAGCGTCGTTATCGCTTTTCAACCAATCAATGAACCTATTTAACCTGACAAAGACTGCTACGACCAACTTAATTATTTCTAAAAACATCCCATTACCGTTTGTACTTTCTCAACTTGCCTTGGTGCTTGCATTTCTGTAAAGAGGGCGATCGCCTTCTCATAATTTTCCCTACTCTGAGCAACTTCCCCCATTTTTTGATTAGTTAATGCCAGTTGATAGTAAGCCTCAGCTAAATCGCATTTAGCGCCGATTTCATTGAGAACGCTGATTGCTTCTCGATGAAAATCAAGTGCTGTTTCCAAATTTCCTTGTTCTCTATGAAGCTGTGCCAGACCATTGAGAGCGTTAGTTTTCGCTTGAGCAAAGGGACTATTTTCAGTGTACGAGATAACTTGATTGTAGATATCAAATGCTTTTTCAATTTCTCCTAAGTTTTTATAAGTTAAGGCTAAGTAACATAATCTATACTCTGTAACCCATGAAGGAAGTCCTTGTTCTGGTAGTCTATTGTTAAGGTAGTTAGCAATCTCAAGGGCTTGTGGATACCTTCTCAAACATGAATTTAAAAATCCCAGGTAGAACAAAGCAGATGGTGCATATTTATCATAGTCAACTTCCTGACAAAGCTGGGTGACGCGAGTCAGAGTCTTTACTGCTGCTTCGAGTTCCCAAAAACCCATTTGACAAATACCTATAGTTAATAAGGAATTAATTTCTATCAACTTTAGTTTGGTGCAAGAGTCGTTATCGTTATTTTCTAGAGGCATTGATTGTAAACATTGGAGCGCTATTTCTCTTGATTGTTCACAATACTTGATGGAGGAGTGAATTTCTCCTGATAGCCAGCATACAGCACCTAATGAGTGATAAAGTTTGGCACGGCGATAACCAGGATTAAGTTGATTTAATATCTGGGTTATGGCAGCAGTTATAGGTTTTAACAACCCTCTTTTGTAAAATGAGCGCCCAAGAGATTCATGAGTTCCCCATTTATTATTTCTCTGTCTGATGAGCACATCCGCAGCTTGATCAAAGTCTTCAATGACTACGTAGTGATAGTAGGCTTCCAAGGCTTTCAACGCATCTGTTGTGTTTCTAACTGAATTTACACTATTTGTCCAAAAATCGGCAGCTTTTCGGTTCGCCGTTTCCCATTCTCCACTTAATCGCAGGCGGGCGATCGCTTCCACGATAATTACTGAATGTAGCCAGTATTTTCCTTTACGGCATTCGACTAAAGACCGATCGCACAGGCGATTAACCACCCGCCGACGTTGTAACTCCGGCACATCCCACAGCAAACACAGAAGTCCTTCAATCGGCACCCAAAACACATCCTGATAGCGGTAACATCCCAGACGACAAAGAAGCCGATATGCTTCAGCATCAATTTCTTGCAATCGGTTAAACTGACTGACAACTAAATTTTCTAACTCTGGTTCAATCAACAAATCTTCCTTGGTTGTACGCCAATAAGCATCTATATCACCTTCAAAATCTGTGAGAATAGCACCACTTATAATTTGCATTGCTTTGGCATTGCCTCCATAGGCTGTACACATTTCACTGAGTGCAAGAGTTTGTGGATTAATGTTGCGACTGGCAAAAAACTGTCTCCATGCTGACTCGTCTAAGCCTTTAAGCAGATAAAAATTCACCTCAATGCCAGCTTCACATAAACGTTCGCGGCTCGTGATCAGTGTAAGCGATTCTACTGCTGGATCTGCCAAGACTCTCAACAATTCTACATAAGGGCGACGGGAGTCGAGGAATTGTCCATGTTTGTCTAAAGCAGGCTCAAGGTTATCGATTAATATACCTATTCTTCTAGTTTCATCACGAAGTTTCCGTTTCAGTCTCTGTAAATTGATCCACAGTTCGCGCCCTGGTTCTTCATTAAAGTCCCGCCTCAGCCATTCCTCAACCACACTCTCTACAGAAACGATGTTTTGAGTTTCCGTTGCCATCCACAGTTCTAAAAAGAAGTCGAAACCCTGAGTTTTGAAATATTTGCGAGCTAGTTTTGTTTTGCCAACGCCGCCCTCACCTTGGATGACAATAATCTTTGCACCACTTTCAACAATATTGTTAAATTGGGCGATCGCTTCCTCACGCCCCACAAAATCTGGATCTGGCTCGGTTCTCTTATGGTAGTGTTCAACAATATCTTCCCAGCTCGTCAACCCTACAGCTCGACAAATTCTGATAAAAGTGTCTTTCTGGATTTGCCCCCTTCCCCAAAACCGCTTCAAAGTTGCTTTTGAAGTTAATGCCGTCTGACACCAAGTGTCAGCGGTTTTATTCCAGCCCTTTTGCTTTCTAGCTTCATCAACAAATTCTAGCCCCCGTGTAGATGCCCTTACAGAATCTGCCATTTTTAAATTATTTAGCACATACTTTTTATGTTACATTTGGTCCGATGTTTGATGGCGAAAAAGGTAATAACCGAACCAACTGAGCCAAAAATTGAGCCAAAAATTGAGCTTTCAAGGCTGATTACTTTAGGCATCCTGAAGATGTGGAAGGTTTCACACCACCCAACCGCAAATTCAGGAGGCTTGTAGCATGAAATCCACTATCTGCAATCATGAGTGCGATCGCGGTAACTGTCCGTTCATGAATGATCCCTATGATGCCAACAGACAGGTATGTGTTAAATGTGGACACGAATACTATTTTCGGAGAAATGGTTTTAGTAATTTTTTACTGGTAGCGGCGCTAGTAGTCTCCATACTGCTGATGATCAATCGCGCAGAAACTACCGACTCTCAACCTGACACCCAACCTGCTGTCCATAAGATGAAATCAGGAGTCAAGAAGTACGCCCAAGCAGGGCCGCCGACAGTCACGCAACTGCCGTTCAACAGTCAAAAACCCTTGGACTATTGACTATTGACTAATAACATCTCTGTTTTGAGCATCTAAAAACTTCAGCTGCTGGTATAAACATTTAATCAGCGGTAAATTTACACCTGCTGCTTGTGCCATTTGTAAAGGGTTGCCAAAAATCGCTTCTACTTCTAGAGGACGACGTTCGTCGTAGTCTAGCTTCATGCTGGTGCGGTAGGGGCAACTTCCTCTTCCACACCAAGTCCATTTTGTAAAACTAACACCACTCCATCATCGTTAACGACAGAAAGTATATTTCCTAGGATAATCGTAAAGCGAACTGAATAAATCAGATCTCATTGCCTGATACCGTTTGTGTGTGAAGATGCGATCGCCTTAGTTTTCTGTTAATTAATTTAAAGAAAATATTAAATGTATACTTTCATGAATATTTAGTCATGTCAAAAAAAATCCCATACTTTATAATGTGCTGAGATTATCCCAAAAGATTAATGCTCGACCTCAACACTATAGCTGAGTTTTCCCGCACCAACTGCGTTGCTATTTGTGCATTTCTCGTGCCAGCAAACTTACTTGCGACATTGCTGAGTGTGGTTTTCACTGTACTACATCGCCCATTACGTCAAGTGTGGCAAGCTGCTGGAATTGGCAGCATTTTTGCTTTCATCATGGTACTGCACGTCTATACTTGGTTTGAGATCGGCGTGGTGATGGTTCCTACTTATATTTTGCTGTGTCTAGCAATCTCCTGTTTGCTAACTAATTTCGGAGCGATTTTATTTCGGAAATACTACACCAACCTTCCACAGCTTAGAGTTTGACATTATATAGGAAGATAAGAGATAAACGTTTAGTTAATTTTTCTCTCTTTCTTCCTTGTTTTTCTCTCCTTTGCTAGAGGCTTGTACAGGTTCAGATTGTTGTTCTTTTTCGCTATCTATCAGCTGATATTGTTTTTGAAGTTCGATGTAGTAATTCACTAATTTCTGCGGATCATGCCCATGCTCCTTAGATATGCGATGTCGCGCCTCTCTTATTCTCTTGATCGCTGGGTCATCTTTTAACATCATTTTCCTCTCCCGTCAACTCTAATGGAGTCACAAGCATTGGGACATATAGACCAAGCATAACGTTCACTCGCCTAATGTGACCAAACTTGTTCGCATTTGCCAAGTGACGACAATTCCACGTGAGTAGGAAATCACACTTGTGATAGGAAGCTAATGCAAGATGTAAGGCATCGCCGACTGGATCTTTCGGCATAACTTGATGCTGAATGTAGGCTTGAACAATTTCAGCAATGGCTGGCTCGACAACAATTAATGGTAAACTGCTAATCATCTCAATCGCTTCATCTTTACCAGGAAAATCACCTCTGTTGATCTCGTCTAATACTGCAACGCTGGTTACAAGCGAGTACTGGTTGCTGGCGTTATCCCACCACTGACGTGTCCAATCCCGACGTGCCACCATACTAGGTTCAGAGCGTACCTCATGGTAAAAACTAGGAATAGATGTTTCGATGTAGACCTTGGGTTTCATTAACTATACCTAAAGAGCGCGGCTACTCTAAATTAAGACCCTTCCCCAATTAAAGTAAATGCAGCCCATTGCAATGGACTGCCATATTTTTGCTTAGTAGCTAGCATTGCTTTTCTTAAGGCTGTGGCTTTGTCAAGCTTTTGTTGCAAATTTTGATAAAATTGAGTCATGAGAAACGCAGTGGAATCATCTGAGATTGACCACATAGTAGCGATCGCTGTGAGAGCATTCACTATTTATGTATTTCCAGATGTATTGAGGTTATGCAATTTTTGGTGTTGCTAAGTAGGTAGGCGCAAATAAAGCTATGTATGTAAATAAATTTTAAGCTACACAGATTTTACATTTGTTTACATACATCTTTTTTTCCCGCCTATCTACTTAACCTATCTCTGTGCTAGTTCCACCCTGTGCTGGCGATGACTTGTCCAATTTCTTGAGGAGTTGCACCTGTAGCTAACATTGCTCGGATCAGTAATTCAATAGACACTGAAGCATCACCATTTTCAGCATTTGCAATACGTGGTTGACTGGAGTGAATTTTTTCTGCCAGTTCAGCCTGCGTCATCATCAATTACGAATTATGTAGGTTTCTTGCCTAAAACCCAAACGCTCCCGTTGGTCAAAAAATACCTGCTGCATTGCTTGAACGTGAGGTAGCAACAAAGCTTTGTGTTCTGGGTTTACACGACTGATAACTTCATCCGCCAATACTTGACACCATTTTTCCGTCACTTCCCATTGAATGCCCACACCCTCTACAACCATCACACATAAAGGAAGTAGTTCCGCCTCCATAGGTTTCATAGTACCCTCTAAAAAACATAACCATAGGTAGGCTTGGAACATAGTTAGGTCGCGAATGCAAGAGTGTGTTACCTCTGGATCGTTCAGCTTTCCTCTACGACCATGATAATTGGGGAACAAATTAATAAGTTGGTGGTAAGTAGCTTGGGAAATCTCTTCGGCAGCAGGTAACATTTGCTCTACAATAGTTAAAGTCGGCGAACCTAACTCATATTTAGCAGCAGCAAAGCAGACTCGTTGCCAAGGCATAGCCACTTGCTCTTCGACAAACTTCAAGTAAGGAACGAGCAGTACTTGCTCTTCAGGTGTCAGCTTTTTGAGAATTAACTTATTACTAAAGTTCAAGTGCGTAGTCATAAAGCCAAGCGATCGCCAGTCCTTGGATGCTACGTGCTGCTCTTGAAATACCATTAATATTGGTTCCAGCGCATATGCTAACTCATTGACCCCTGGCATCTCCCATCGAGAAAGAGAATTATCCTCCGCGACTGCTGTAGGTGAGGCGTGGTTATTTAAGAAATGCTGTTGGTAGATCTCCAGTAGCTTCTTGTAAACTCGGAAGGCAAACTGAGTGATCCGCCTTGCCTCGTTCAAATCTAAAATATTAGAGATATAAGTGTAGAAAGTTTTGGTTTGTATCCATGCCATCTGGCAGTTGAGATCTAATACGTTATCCTTCAATTTAGCGGCAGTTAAGGCCCGACCCTCTGGCGAGTCAGCGAACTGCAATTTATATAACGGTAAAGAGGATAAGTCAAGTGTGTAACGCTGTGCCCAAAGGTTGAGCAAGCACTTAACAGAGGGAGTTTTAACAGCTTGAGAGGTTATTAACACGAATTTTTCTATGTAATTTTTTATGAACTTAATACACAAACGCACGATCTTCGCTTCAAACTATTGCGTCCGACATGTTGTGAATACAATTTCTGACTGAATAAGTTAAATTACTTATTTTCTACCTAAAAACCGCTAGCTCTTCGCCCTCGCCTTCGGTAGAAGTACATATGTTTAGCTTAACGTAGTTCCGCAAAATTCTACCACTAATTGATAATTAAGGTGCTAGAACGAATTAGCATGCAATATAGTCCGATACTACAATTTACACAAACTTTAATAATAGTTAGGAATATTTTACTGATTCTTAGTGAGTAGAAATAATCCACATCAGGTGCTGTACTCTCGTAAGCGCGCACCCGGCAAATTTAAGATGTACTTAATCAATTAATTGGTAATTTATAATACAATCATGCCGCGAAGAAGATTTACACAAGCTTTAAAAATAGTCAGTAATATTTCACTGTTTCTACTTAGTCAAAAATAATTGACTTAGGTTAGTATGTATAAAGAATTTTCTATGATCTTAAAAATTAATCATGAAAAAACAAAAAAAGAGCCTATGTAGAGACGCGAAAGTTCGCGTCTCTACACAACCTAAAATTCCTACCGTTCAGCCTTAACTGAACCGTATTGCTTTATATCCACTAGAAAAATTTGTGTATGGTAAAACTTTAAATTTAATCAATCTTGCTGACAGTTAAAGGTTTAAATGCCTGCTCCTTCTCAATCAAAACCTTAGGGAAGCAGCATAATATTAAGTAGAGGAATCATTTAAAGGGACTAACACACCACATTCTCTAATTGTATCTTTTTGTAGTTTTGCACACAGAAGGATACAAATTGGTTTTATATTGTAATAGTAGGTGGTAAGTCGAGCCATAAGTTTACGACATTATGTCTCTGCCAAAGGAAGCAGCAATCACCTTCATTCATTTGCCCACGATCTGTAGCGAATGCTATTGCATTGAGAGTGGGCTAAGCTTAAGTAAAACTGCTAAATCCTCACACAGCACCGTTACTATTTTTTGATTCCGATTACTCAGGTTTGATTGCTGTTGTAAAAATAACTCTATCTTCGCTCTTCTTGCCTATTGTCTTTTAGAAAGTAGGGCAATACTGCGATGTTTTTTTCTATTACCCTGATAATCCAATCCGGTTCCAGTAGGGTTACGGGAAATTTTACACCTGTGGAGACGCGAGTCACATCGCCTCTCTAGGTAAACAACTACTGAACCGTATTGCTTTATAATCGTTCCTCATTTAATGGTAAGTAGGGTAAAATCTGCAAATATTATTGGAGTGATGACAAATGAAATTTTAAAATTATATTGCATTGTAATAAATTTAGTTATAATTTCTTATTATAGGGGCAAATAATATCATTTAAAGTCAGAAGAACCTCAAAATTATTTAGGTATGTTTACTTAAATAATAATTAGACTTTTATCAAACTCAAACAGGAACAGAAATATGTTTTTGTTTGGTAAAGCAAAGAGTTCAGACTTTTAAATGAAAAAACTAACTACCTAAAAATAGATTCTATGTGACTAAACCAAAACATAATGTTATTACTTGAGGTGATACATTTTTAATTCACTAAAAGGGTAATTAACAAAAAGTAAATAATTGTCAATTAAGTTGCGAAAAAAAGTGAGCAGCTACATTTGTTGTTGCTATGCTAAATTTTCCCCGATTTATATTTGGCATTCCCCCAAATATACATTGTTATGATCGAAGTAGCAGACTGATATATCTATCTAAAGAAGGGGCTGCTACCACAAAATTACATTTACGCTCATCAAAGGAGTTCTTAGGGCAATGCAGTTAGACGACCTGATAAAAAATAAAAATATAGAGAACCAAGCATGGGAGGCACTAGAAAGAACGATTATCTACTATCAAGGGCGTCCCGTTGGGACGGTAGCCGCTTATGATGTATCAATGGAATCGCTCAATTACGACCAGTGCTTTGTCCGGGATTTTGTATCTTCAGCCCTAATTTTTCTGATTAAAGGCAAAACAGATATTGTCCGCAATTTCTTAGCAGTAACCTTAAAGCTACAACCTAAAGAACGGCAATTGGATGCTTATAAGCCAGGTCGAGGTTTAATGCCAGCTAGCTTCAAAGTAGTATCAGTTCAGGGGCAAGAATATTTAGAAGCTGATTTTGGTGAACACGCGATCGCTAGAGTTACACCAGTTGATTCCTGTCTTTGGTGGGTTATTTTATTGCGTGCTTATGTAATCGCCTCAAAAGATTTTTGTCTGGCTTATCAACCTGAATTCCAAGAAGGTATCAGGTTAATTATGGAACTCTGCTTGGCGACTCGGTTTGACATGTATCCAACCATATTAGTTCCAGATGGCGCTTGTATGATTGACCGTCGTATGGGTATCTATGGGCATCCTCTGGAAATTCAAGTTCTATTTTATGCTGCATTGCGTGCGGCTCGCGAGTTACTGATTCCTCAAGGCAATGAAGATATTGTTGAAGCAATTGATAACCGCTTACCTCTTTTATGTGGTCATATTCGCCAGCATTATTGGATAGATATGAATCGCCTAAGTGCAATTTATCGCTTCAAAAGTGAAGAGTACGGTAAGACAGCTGTGAATCTCTACAATATATATGCAGATTCCCTTCCCTACTATGAATTGGACAAGTGGTTGCCATTAAAAGGTGGTTATCTAGTCGGTAATGTCGGACCGTCGCAGCTAGATAGTCGCTTCTTTTCACTGGGAAACTTAATGGCTATTATTTCAGACCTCGCCACTGAGGAGCAGTCGCAAGCAATTATGAATCTCATTGAGGAGCGATGGGACGACTTGGTGGGAGATATGCCGATGAAAATCTGTTTCCCAGCTTTAGAAAACGAAGAGTACAGAATTGTGACTGGATGTGACCCTAAAAATATACCTTGGTCGTATCATAACGGTGGAAGTTGGCCTGTCTTAATGTGGATGTTGATAGCAGCATGTGTGAAAACTAATAGAACAGATCTTGGACAAAAGGCTATTGAAACTGCAAAAGCACGTTTATGTGATGATGAATGGCCTGAGTATTACGATGGTAAGAGGGGGCGACTGATGGGGAAACAAGCTAGGAAATATCAAACTTGGACAATTACTGGTTTCTTATTAGCAACAGAACTAATGAAAAACCCCACTCATTTACCATTAATTAGTTTTGAGGAATTACCTGCAGAACTTATCTCTAGAGCATGTGAGTTTGAAATCAACAGTGTTGACACAATACTCTTTGGTTAACTTGCGGCACACTGTTGGCGGTTACAATATAAGTAGAATTTCATAGCCCCCACGTAGCTACTAAGGGCTTCTGCTTTTTTTTATGTCCAACCCCCGTCAATTAGCTTTTATTGCTCTGCGAGACGTTCATAAGGGAGCTTATGTTGATATTGCTCTAGACCGAGTGCTGCAACTGGTTAATTTACCTGACAACGATCGCCGCCTAGTTACAGAATTGGTCTATGGCTGTGTCAGAAGACAGCGGACTCTCGATGTTCTCATCGATCAACTTGGCAAAAAGAAATCTCACCAACAACCAAAAGACCTCCGCACTATCCTGCACTTAGGCTTATACCAACTGTGCTATCAAGAACGAATTCCCGCCAGCGCCGCTGTTAACACCACCGTCCAACTAGCAAAAGAAAATGGCTTTTCCGGACTTACAGGATTTGTTAATGGTCTATTACGGCAGTATATAAGAATAGCAGGGGGAGTAGGGAGTGGGGAGTGGGGAGTAGGGGGAGTAGGGGGAGTAGGGGGAGTAGGGGAAGATAAATTAGTTTATTCCTCATCTCCCCCCACTCCCTCATCTCCCCCCACTCCCTCATCTCCCCCCACTCCCTCATCCCCCCCCACTCCCTCATCCCCCCCCACTCCCCACTCCCCACTCCCCACTCCCCACTCCCCAATTGAACGCTTAGGTATTCTGCACAGTTTTCCTGACTGGATTATTCAAGTGTGGGTAGAACAACTAGGTTTGGCTCAAACAGAGCAACTATGTCAATGGATGAACAAAACTCCAGCGATTGACCTGAGAGTCAACACCCTACGCACTTCTTTAGAGGAAGTTCATGCTGCTTTACAATCTGCTGGTGTTTTATCAAAACCCGTTCCTCACCTACCCCAAGCTTTACGATTGATCGGTAGCAGTGGTCCAATTCAAAATCTACCTGGTTTCAGGGAGGGATGGTGGACTGTACAAGATAGTAGCGCCCAAATGGTGAGTCATTTGCTCGACCCCCAAAGAGGTGAAGTTGTGATTGATACCTGTGCTGCACCAGGAGGGAAAACAACCCACATTGCAGAATTAATGGGAGATGAAGGAAATATCTGGGCTTGCGATCGCACAAACTCTCGTCTGCGCAAACTCCAAGAAAACGCTCAACGGCTGAAATTGCAATCTATCCAAATTTGTACTGGCGATAGTCGCAACTTACCTCAGTTTCAAAACTCTGCTGACCGCGTATTGCTAGATGCTCCTTGCTCTGGTTTAGGAACTTTGCACCGCCACGCCGATGCTCGTTGGCGACAGACACCAGAAACTGTCCAAGAACTTTCTGTACTTCAGAAAGAACTATTATCATACACGTCAACTTTTGTCAATATTGGAGGCGTACTAGTTTATGCTACCTGTACGTTGCATCCAGCAGAAAACGAAGACGTGATTTCGTCATTTTTAACTGAGCATCCTAATTGGGAAATTGAACCGCCCAATCTTGATTCACCGCAGAGTGCGTATTCCACGCCCCAAGGCTGGATCAAAGTATGGCCCCATGAACACGATATGGATGGCTTTTTTATGGTGCGCTTAAGAAAAACTAAAGTTGTTGGTTGTTAGTTGTTGGTTGTTAGTTGTTAGTGGTTAGTAGTTAGTTGTTCCACCGACCACTAACCACTAACCACTAACCACTAACTTTTTATGACTTCGGCTCACCGAAACCCGGAGTTTCATCTTTCTCGACCTTAGGTACAGCGCTTGGACGCTCTTTGTCTTCCCAACCAACGGGACGCTTAGAGTTGTACCAAGCAATTGAACCAATCGTAATAGCAGCAATAAAACCACCCACGTACACAAGAGCTGCTGACCAAGGAAAATGGGGTCCATTTTCCGCTGCTTGCGCTGCTGTTTGCATTAATAAATGCATGAGTATATCCCCTTATTGTAAGCAACACTACTTATTAAGACCCTATACAAAGAGCGGATCGCTCACATCCATCGCTAGAAGGAGGAAGAGGGAGTACAAGAATTAAAAATTAAAAATTTTTAATTTTTAATTTTTAATTTTTAATTTATTTATCTCCCTCATCTCCCTGCTATTTAATTCCCACCTGAAGGTCTAAGTTTCTCTCGCCAGGAGGTATGTTCTGAGGATGAGGGGGCTGAGGTAGCAACGGATTTGGTTGAGGGAGACGAAAAATGCTCCAGAGATTTGGTTGTGGATGGTGAAGAATCTTTTTCTGCGCGTCGCCGTGAACGAGATGACTCAGAGTCAGACTCTCGAGAACCTGATTCCTCACTGCGAGATCTACGAGCGATCCTTTGGGATGAGGAGGTTTCCTCTTGTGGTTGGTAGGATAGGCGTCTTCTGCGTCTTGGGGTTTCCTGTTGTTGTTGATCCTGATTTTCCTCAGAATAGCGCCTCCTTCTGTGCCTTTCGGATGAGCCATCGCCATTCTCATCAGAATTTCTGTGCCGATGCCGCTCTACTGATTCATCTTCACGAGCAGCAGCAGCACCCTTAACAATTCGTTTGGTCTTAACCGGTTCTGCCTTGATCGTACCTTTGCGATGTTCTAGCTTGGGTCGTGCGGGAAACTTTTCTACAGGCATTCCCTTTACCGCTTTTTCCATAAATTCATGCCAAGTGTTGGCGGCGCTTGCACTGCTGCCATCAGTGGGATTATTGTTGTCGTTACCCAGCCAAACACCTGTTACCAATTGGGGAATATAACCAATAAACCATAAATCGCGGGCTTCATCCGTCGTACCAGTTTTTCCAGCAACGGGTCGATCTAACTGAGCAGGGCGACCAGTACCGTCTGTCACTACATTGCGTAGCATCCAGGTCATAATGGCAGCACTGTCAGCGTCAAGCGCACGGTTTGACTTAAAATTGGCTGACCAGATCACCTTACCCCCACGGTCCTTGATTTGACGGATACCATGAGCTTCTGTGTGTAACCCACCAGTGGCAAAGCTGCCATAAGCGCTAGTCAACTCCAGCAAATTCACTTCGTTTGAGCCGAGAGCCAAGGAATAGTATGGATTGAGGTTAGATTTAATCCCCATATCATGGGCGAGTTTGATCGTAGGGTTAAATCCCACGTCGATTAACACCTTCACCGCTACGATATTGATTGACTTGGTGAGGGCATTGATCATGTCTATCGGACCGTGGAAGTTTTTACTGAAGTTTTTCGGTTGATAATCATCCACTTTAAAGGGTTCATCTACGTATGTATCGTAGGGATTCTTACCACTTGCTATGGCAGCAGCATACACAAACCCTTTAAATGTCGATCCTGGCTGACGTTGTGCCTGGGTCACACGATTAAACTGGTTCTTACCGAAGTCTTTGCCCCCAACCATTGCCTGAATTTCACCATTGCGGGGGTCAACGACAACCATTGCCGCTTGCTTAAAGTTTTGCCAGCGACCTTCATTTCGTAAAGTTTTGGTAACAGCATCTTCTGCCACCTTCTCCCAAGTCCGGTTGAGGGAGGTTTCTACTGTTAGACCGCCTGCTTGTAGCACTTTGGGAGAAACATATTTTGGCAATTCTTTCTGAACGTAGCTGATAAAGTAGGGATATTCTACTTTCCATCGCTTGGGCGGACTGATATTAAGTGTTAATAGTTCCGAAGACGCTGCCTGTTTTTGGGCGGCGGTAATATATTTATCTTCCAGCATCCGCTGCAACACGATATTTCGCCGTTGTTTGGCAGCTTCTAGATTCACTTGTGGCGAGAAGCGATTGGGGGCGGGAGGTAATCCGGCGATCGTCGCCATTTCCCCCAACGTCAGCATATCCACCGATTTACTGAAGTACACTTGTGCCGCATCTGCTACACCGTAAGCACCAGAACCCAAATACACCAGATTCAGGTAGCGTTCCAAAATCGCGTCTTTGGGCAATTCGTGCTCGATTTTCTGTGCCAGACGGGCTTCCTTTAGCTTGCGCCAGATTGTACGCTCTTGTTTTAAAAAGAGAATTCGCGCTAGCTGTTGGGTGATAGTACTACCACCTTCTACCACATTCTGCGATCGCAAGTTATTGAAAACTGCTCTGACAACCCCCTGAGTATCAACTCCATTGTGTTTGTAGAACCTTCTGTCTTCTGAAGAGATAAAAGCTTTTTTCAACTGATCTGGCATTTGCTCCAGCTTTAGCTGTTCTCTGGTCGCGTCTCCTTGCTGTTGCAAAATAGTATTATCAGCGGCTTTAATAGTCAGTGTTTGCTCTCGGGCAACGGCGTTCAGTTCAGCTTTATCTGGCAGAGTGCGGTCTATTGACCCGACAAAAGAACTTACGGCAATTATTCCACCGCCTACACCCAAGCAGCCTGCCCAAAACCAATAGCGACGGTAAACAGGTCCGGTGCCGATAAGTTTAGCTATTATCCCCGGACGGTGCGCTAACTGCTTTTCCTTTACATGCAACGTTTGTGGTAAGCTTTCATTTGTTGACTCTTCTGTTAATCCCTCGTTCTCGTGATGACTATCAGGCGGCAATTCCGGCTTTTGTTTTTCAGAGTCCCTCAACTTATTTGATCTTTCCTTAAACCAAGAGGTAAACTTTGCCACGTCTGTTCCTTGCTCCCAGCAGTTGCAACCAAACCACGATCAAAATATTCTAATTATTACACTAGGTTGGTGTTACTATACCATCCTCTGAATAATTAATTTAATTCACTGTGAAACAATGTTTTTTAAAGTTTAATCAGCCAATTTTGTTAATATAATTACAGTTTTAAATATTACTAGAAGCAACAGGAATTTTGAGCCTATCACAAAACGATACATCCAAACAAGGTTGTCCAAACCAAATGGGTAGCTTACTCAAGGCTAGTGCGATCGCTCTTGGTAGCAATCTTGGCGATTCTCTGGCGATTTTAGAAGCAGCCCTAGAAACTTTAGCACAAACCCCAGGTATTCTTCTACTTGCCAGATCCAGTTGGTACCAAACCAAAGCTGTGGGACCACCACAACCCGATTATCTCAATGGCTGCGCCATATTGCAAGTAGAAATCGCACCGCAGTTGTTGTTATTCGTTTTGTTACAAATTGAAAATCAATTTGGGCGGACCAGACAAGAACGTTGGGGACCGCGATCGCTTGATTTGGACTTGTTGTTATACGATGACTTAATTTTGGATACACCAAACCTCCATATTCCCCATCCCCGAATGCGCGAACGAGGTTTTGTACTAGTACCACTGGCAGAGATCGCCCCTGATTGGGTGGAACCTGTTTCTAATTTTACGATTAAAGAACTCGTTAAAAAGGTAGACTGTTCTAACGTGCACCTATTGATCTGAAATTCATAATAACACCGATAAACGCAAAACAGTCATTGTTTGTCTGTGTGTTTTAAAACACTAAAATACAACTATGCCATTAGGTAGAGAATTACCACAACTACTGAGACAACGCTTATTCTTTAAAGGACGCAAGTTTAATTTTGAGGTCAATCGCTTGCGTTTACCGAATAACATAGAGGGAGAATGGGAGTGTATTCGTCACCCCGGTGGAGCCTTGGCTGTGCCTGTGACAGCAGAAGGTCAACTGATACTCGTGCGCCAGTACCGTTTTGCGGTTCAAGGAAGAGTTTTAGAGTTTCCCGCTGGCACTTTGGAACCAAATGAAGAGCCTCTAGTGACGATTCAACGTGAAATACAGGAAGAAACTGGCTACCGCGCTCAGAAATGGCAAAAACTAGGAGAGTTTTTCTTGGCTCCTGGTTATTCTGATGAAATTATCTACGCTTACCTAGCACAAGATTTAGAAAAGCTGGAAACACCACCCGCACAAGATGAGGACGAGGATATTGAAACAGTGCTTTTGACTCCCGAACAGCTAGAGAAAGCCATTGTGGACGGTGAACCAGTAGATGCTAAATCAATTTGTAGCTTTTTCCTGGCGCGTCCATTGTTAGTTTGAGTAGTGGTTAGTGGTTAGTGGTTAGTGGTTAGTGGTTAGTTGTTACAACTAACCACTAAATGTAATACTTGCTCATCCTCCCCAAGAAAGCCGGATGGCTAAGGGCGAAGCGTCGATTCCGGACACCTCTACAATTTGTGTGATCCGTTCGCCGTTTTCTTTGACTTCGCCCCCTTGGGCGTGTGACCCCATAATTACTCATCAGAAAATAATGATTCTAAATCGCGACAACCGCTTGCTACACGAGTAATATTAATCCCATCTTCTTGAAGGTAGTAAAACACAATATAATCATCTACAACAAACCCGCGTAGATTTGGTACAAGTCTTCCATTAATATCATGTCCTTTTGAACACTTATAATATTTGTGAGGATCGGTAATCGCTAATGAGAAAAAACGCGTTCCCTATTACCTATTACCAACAAGACCAACCAGATTGTAAGTAATTAGCTTTTATAAATGATTAGTGGAATTTTTGAAAATTGCATTGGCACTATAGATGCTGCCGCCACCCTAAAATATTGGGCTGAATTTGGTTACCAACAAATTCAACAGGGACAACTGAGTGCAGAACAAGCAGGATTACTTTATCAGCATCCAGCGGCGTTAACTTCATGGCGACTGCAAAATGGAGATTCGGCGGCGCATGGATTGGTACGGGTGATGTTATGGTCGCAACCACGTAACGCGGGTTTGGGGAAAACATTGCCGATGGTTGTTGGTAGTCGTTGGTTTGCTTCCCTCACGCAAGATATTTACACCATTGCTGATGCCTTTACTGATGATAAAGCTAATGGAGGGGACTGGATTTATACTGAACCAGTCCGGGCTATCGAAGGTATTGGAAATCAAGGGACAAGTTTGTATAACCGCTTTGTCGGTGTACGGGAAATGTTCGCGATCGCTAAGGAAACACGGCAGGCTTTTTTTCAACGATACAACTATACTCGTCCAGGCTATGGAGCGATCGCTCCTAATTCTCCCTTAAAAGTCAGCGAAGGAACTCACTCTAGTTTGGTGAGTACTGACCATCATCTGACTTCTTTTTATACCGAAGTTTTTGGACTTATACCCAATGAAATTAATGGTAAGCGTTCAGGCTATCAAAACCCCTCAACACGGCAAACGTTAATACTTGAAGAAGGGCAAGAATTTTATCTGTCAGTGTTTTCCTCACCAAAAGATATTGCCGGCGGACTGCAAATTTATAGTCCCCTTTACCCTACTCCCGATCAACGGGAATTTTCCCAACCAGGTTCACTGGGTTTAAGCTTATTCACATATCAAGTTGAAGATATTCAACACGAACACCAACGTGTATCCAACAGCAGCGCCACCCATGTGACACCGATTCTAGCTAATGAGTTTGATGAACATTCATTTGGGTTAGTGGCACCAGATGGTTTTTACTGGGTGATTGTTGGAAAGTAAACGTTTCCCTATCTTTTCAACCTAACATATATTCGTCTGTCATCGATCGCCGTCTAAACGGGAGTAGAGTTCCTCCTTTGACATGCCTTTCCAGCCAATCTTCTAAGTCTGCTAACATTTCCTGATAATCAAGATCCCGATGAAGGGCATGACGGCTTTGGGGATATTCGTGATGCTCTTTGTCGGGAAAGTCAATCTTTTGAAAGAAGATACGACTGCCTTCAGGGAGAGCTACTTGATCGGCTCCACCATGAAGAATCAAGATGGGTACTTGTAAATGATCTGCATGGGATTGAATCCAAGCGATCGCCCCTAAAAACTCTGTCGCCAGACGTGCACTGCCCCGAGAATGCATGAGTCGATCTTGAGTGAAGGTCGCCTGCACGTTCTGATCGCGTGAAGCTGTAGCGCCAGCAAAACCAGTATTCAGTGCGAAGCGTGGCATCACCTGTGAGAGTGTCCGCCCTAATGTCAACTTGACTGGTGAAATACCAACCCGTCCCAAAGGTATCGCCATGGTAATCACACCCTGAACTGCGGTGGGAAAGCGGAGAACATAGTCTAAAACGATCGCTCCGCCCAGACTGTGACCTAAGAGAAAGCGCGGGCATCCCGGCTGCTGTACCTCAATCAGGTGGAGGAAGACTTTTAGATCTTCTCGAAACTCAGACCAAGTCCTGATATGTCCTCGCTGACCTTGTGAGCGTCCATGCCCACGCAAATCCAATCCATAGACAGCATATCCAGCTTTGACGAGGTGCTCAATTACGTTGCTAAACAAACCACTATGACTTCCTAACCCATGTATAATCACTACGATTGCACATGGATTACCAAGTGGATGCCAGCTTTGGTAATAGAGGTTCAGTCCTCCAACTCCTTTGAGGCTTGCTTCGCGATGTTCCATTGTTAAAATCTCTGCTTATACTTATCGGTTTTGGCATCATTGAATCACAGCTACTTCAATATTGCCGGTAAAGTTGATTACTACTTTTGAGAGATAAAAGTCCAGATAGGGTCTAAGGCTATTCCATCATTTTCTCAACCCAATGCTGAGCTAAGAAAGATTTTAAGACATAACCCTTGTGGGATGCTGATACTTAGATTGTTAAAAATTGCCACAAAAAGTATGTAATTGTGTCAATAGATAGGTATCAAAAACATTTAATCAGATCTACTTTTCAAGTTATCTCTGATTAAATTTGAATGTTTGGTTACTACAAAGATGCCGTTTTGTATTGGTTGAAACTTGATAGCTGTGTTATCTATGCAATACTATGAAGCACAATCTACTGTTTGTCAATCTAGTTTAAGTACTTTATTTTGCCAGTCAAGGGTTTTTTTAACTGCTGCAAACCGTTTGAAACCCGCGATCGCTTACCAATCCAAGGAGAAATGGAGCAGCGCGCTCGTCACAGGCGTCGATGCCAGTCGTCTTGTGGAGCCGAACGTCAGGGAAGCAACTCAAACAAGCATGGCGCGATCGGCTAGTACTAGGGCTGCTGCCCCTGTACTAACAAGTTTTAACTACAACGTGTTGACACGGGCGTAAATCTATGAAACACTTTTTTACTAAAAGCAAAGGGTACGACGGCTTTGCGATCGCGCTCGTCACGAATGACCAGTTATGAAAGACCTCTAACTCGCGAGCGGTGGAATCTCCAAGTTTTTAGAACGGCTGCTAAGAACGGCAGAATTTTCTGGATCAACGTTTCACGGTCGGCGAGTTGAAAGTCTTCAATGGATGCCCAACAGACCCGCTCTATCCCAAATCCCTGTCGGTAAACTCCAAGGAGATCCGAGTAATGAGCTAACTGGGGACAAAAGCAAGCAGCAAACCCGCCCTATACCTCGGGACTTCATGAAGTTAACCCAGTCACTTGCCATCGGCAAACAATTCTTTTAAGTTACAATCATCAGGCTTTCAGGCACTTGAATTGCTAGCTTATGCTTCCAGAACCGGAAAAATTATCGTCCAGGTGACAACAATTTGCCAGACTCCAGAGAAAAATTAAACTTAAATTAAATTTTTCTTAACCTAAATTTAATTTTATCGATGTAATTTGATTTTGGTTTCGATCCACAGAGATTGCTCTCTTCTATATTGACTGCACCTGCTCTTCAGGTTGCACAATTCATTTAGGATTTCTACATGCGCCTGAAATTTCTGCTTCGCAAGCCAAAGCTGGTTTTTCTAGCTTTGGCATCACTTATCTGCGTCATTACTTTAGTCTTCCCCACATTTCTAGATTCTGCCGTCCTTGCCAAGGATCCCAAAAACTTTCCCCAGAAAACAAGCATCATCGCTGTCAACCCTTCCACAGACAATCTTGAGCAGCTAGTGAATCAAGTTAATCGACTGCCTGATGCCAAAGATCGTCGTGAGCAAGCATTTCTGATTCGTCTCAAAGCAGCACTGCTTGAAAGGAATAACTTTTCCTTTAACCATCCTAATAACGAAGATGAACAGTTGTATGCAAGCCAAAATTACATTGCCAACTTCACCAAGGCACTACCACATAATGAACTAGGGCTAGTAGATCCCAGTGCCTACTCGAACGTACTGAGTGCGCTTGAAACTGGTAATTTTGCGGATTTTGAGGCGATTCCATTAGGGGGTACAACTAAGCTTGCCAACCCACAGGCTGCCTACGCTTTTGACCTTGAAGGAATTGATTCCCATGGACTGACCATTCCTCCAGCACCCACCTTCAGCAGTGCGGAAACAGCGAGTGAGATTGCAGAGGATTACTGGCAGGCACTCACTCGTGATGTGCCTTTCTCGCAGTATGACAATAATCCGGACACCCAATCCGCTGCATCTGACCTCTCTAATTTCTCAGATTTTCGTGGACCGAAAGAGAATGCTCAAGTGACCACAGGGACACTGTTTCGCTCTGATATACCTGGTGTCCTCACGGGTCCCTCCCTCTCCCAGTTTTTATGGCTTGATGTTCCCTACGGAGTTGGGGTTACCCCCAACTTCCCGACCAATGACGGACAGCTTGGAGTTGGTGCTGTGCCTGTGCCGATAAACTCGCAGCAAAGGAATTTCGCAGCACCTGGCATAGACTATTTAACTGACCGACAAGAGTGGCTGAACAACCAAAATGGGCAGCCCTCATCAAATCGAACTCAGTTAGATCCTGAAGCTCGCTACATTCACACCAGTCGCGATTTAAGTGAATATACCCATCGAGACTATCCCTATCTGACTTTCGTGAATGCTGCCCTGCTTTTGCTCGGTCAAGGACCAGGCGCCATTGAGCCAAACAATCCTTATTTGAATGCAAAAGTACAAGTAGGTGGAACCACGTTGGGTGTGCGAGATCTTTTGGATGAGGTTGCTAGGGTGGCAAATCAAGCAACGAAGGCTGTCTGGTATCAGAAGTGGTTGGTTCATCGCCGCCTGCGACCAGAGGCATTTGCTGGGTGGATCGACAATCAAAAGAAGGGCTTGGCAAGCTATCCAATCAACCAAGAGATCTTCAACTCCCCTGTGCTTGAGCGAATTTTTAGCAAGTATGGCAGCTACTTGTTACCACAAGCTTTCCCAGAGGGATCACCAGTCCATCCGGCTTATCCATCAGGTCATGCGACCTACACTGGTGCTTCGGTGACCGTGCTGAAAGCCTTTTTCAATGAATCGTTTGTCCTTCCCAATCCAGTGGTTGCCAGTGATGACGGTCTGTCACTGCATAATTACACCGGATCTTCTCTGACAGTGGGGGGTGAACTGAATAAGCTTGCCTCTAATATTGTTCTTGCACGGGATGCTGCTGGAATCCATTGGCGTTCGGACGCAATTGTTGGGTTAAAGCTAGGTGAAGCGTTAGCCATTAGCGTCCTTCAAGACCGATCTTCGCTTTATAATGAGCCTTTTAGTGGTTTTACACTCACCAAGTTCGACGGTACAACAATCACCATTAAAGATGGAACAGTTATCGGTCAGTAAGGCGGTCTCTTTGTTGTAATTCCTCAAAAGATGGTGCGTTACGCGCAACGCTTACGCACCATACTTTTCTTTGATTACTCTATCCGGCTAGTCATGCTAAAGTCAGGAACAAATACTGGTGGAAATTAGCCGATGAGCCCAGCTTTACAATCCTAACCCACAGAACAATCAAATATGGCTTTTTTGAATAAATTCAGTAAAGGTAAAATTTTTGCTTTATCGTTGATAAATGTATTATTTTTGACTGCCTGTTCTTCCCCCTCGCCTGAATCTTCCACTGCTAATAATTCTACTCCTGGAGCTTCTGGTGGTAATAGTGATACATTACGACTGCTTTACTGGCAAGCGCCAACTATTCTAAATCCCCATCTATCTCAAGGGCTCAAAGACTTCCACGCCAGTCGAGTCACCTACGAACCGCTTGCCAGTTATGACAAAGACGGTAAATTCATTCCCTTTTTAGCAGCAGAAATCCCCTCCTTGGAGAACGGTGGACTGGCGAAAGACGGTAAATCTGTGATCTGGAAACTCAAGCAGGGAGTTAAGTGGTCAGACGGACAACCTTTTACCGCACAGGATGTGGTATTTACTTACAAATTTCTCTCCAATCCATCTGTTGGTGCTACCACCACTGCTTATTATGAAGCTGTCAAAAGTGTTGAAGCGGTTGGCGATCGCACCGTCAAAATAACTTTCAAAGATGCCAATCCTGCTTGGTCACTGGCTTTCGTGGGTCAAAATGGGTTAATCCTACCCCGTCACATCTTCGAGAAATACGCTGGCGCAAACGCTAGGGAAGCCCCCGGTAATTTAGCTCCTGTCGGTACTGGTCCCTACCGAGTCGTACAATTTAAACCAGGTGACATTGTGATCTATGAGGCTAATCCTTTCTTCCGGGAAGCTAATCAGCCTTTGTTTAAGCGAGTGGAACTTAAAGGCGGTGGCGATGCAACTTCGGCAGCAAGAGCTGTACTTCAAACTGGCGACGTTGACTTTGCTTGGAACCTCCAGGTGGAAGCCCCAGTTCTCAAGCAATTGTCAGCAGCAGGTAAAGGTAAAGTAGACACTGTTTTTGGAGGTTTGGCAGAGCGCATTTTCCTTAATCAAACCGATCCAAATAAGGCAACGAAGGACGGCGAACGCTCTAGCATCGAGTTTCCTCATCCTTTTTTTACCGATAAAAAAGTGCGTCAAGCTTTTAACTATGCCGTTGACCGCGATACTATTAACCAGCAGTTATACGGTCAGACTGGTCGCCCCATTTCTAATACCTTGATAGCACCAGATATTTACAATTCGCCTAATACAAAATACGAATTCGATCTCAAAAAAGCTGCCGCCGCCCTTGATGAAGCAGGATGGAAAGACAGTAATGGCAACGGTATCCGGGACAAAAATGGCGTAGAGATGAGTGTTGTTTTCCAAACTGGGGTTAACCCACTGCGACAGAAGACTCAAGAAATTATTAAACAAGCATTAACATCTATCGGTGTGAAGGTAGAAATTAAAAGTATAGATCCAAGTATTTACTTTTCCGGCGATCCCTCTAACCCAGACACATTTGCTCATTTCTACGCTGATGTACAAATGTTGAGTAACGGTAATGAAAACCCAGATCCTGGTGCTTATATGAAAGGGTGGACTTGTGCGGAAATTTCCCAGAAAAAAAACAATTGGTCTCGGACTAATAGTTCTCGCTACTGCAATCCTGAATATGACAAGCTCTGGAAACAGTCTACAACAGAGTTAAATCCAGAAAAACGCCGACAGTTGTTTATCCAGATGAACGACTTACTGATTAAAGATGCGATCGTGATTCCTTTAGTTGCTAGAGCCAAAGTGAGTGGAAGCAGTAACAAACTTGCTGGTGTAGATATAACCCCGTGGGATGCTGATACTTGGAATATTAAAGATTGGCGCAGAAAATAAGCACTCTTCATATCTGGTTTAACATCTTCAGTCATCATCATTTTGGTACTTTTATAAGAGCGCCTGAATAAGTTTGGATGAAGCTCGAAACGTGGTTTTCTGTAATTTGGCAATGACTGAGGGGAAATTTAGTAAATTTTGCCGAGCAGCTTCATCCAATACACCCAATAATCCAGTCACTCTTAAACCACGGGATTGAGCAATCCGTCGTCCTAACAAATCATCTATGATGACTAAATGGGCTTTTTGCTGTTCAGCTAAAATAATTGCGTCTCGTTCGCCGGGATCTAAAATATTCAAATTATCATCAGACAAGATACTAACTCTTTGGATTATCAACCATTTAGGTGGTATCTGAATCCAGGTTTGAACGATATCTGGAGAACGAGTATCTGCAAGTTCTTTTTGAACAATTTCTGGTATGAGAACTTGACCGTATAGTTGCCCAAGTATATCGATTTCGCCAATCAGTAGACATCTCCAGAAAATAATTATTCGTTGTCTGAAACCCTTGTAGAGACGCGAAATTCTCGCGGTGCGCTGAAGGAGTGTTTCCCTCCGTAGGCGACTGGTGAGTCCAGTCCTGAAGGAGGGTTTCCCTCCGTAGGGAACAGGTGTTGCAGCGCGAATGACGGCTTTCCCTCCGTAGGCGACTGCACCAAGCTTTATGGCGAACCCGTAAGGGCGTCGCGTCTCTACAATCATTTTCGGAGATGTCTAGTAGAAGATAACAAATTGGCGACGTATCCGACACCACAATCATGACAAGTTCAACTTTCCTTCCCGTCGCAGTTGCTCGTGGGTTTGGCGATCGCGCACGTAATCAGTTTCGTCATACTGTAAATCAACGCCTTTTGCTTTCAGAAATGCATCGACTTCTAAGCGCGTGGACATTCCCAGTAACTCTCGCACCTTCCCCACACTGATAGAACCTTCAAGATAAGCTTCTGTCACAAGCATTTCCAGCAACTTCCGTTCTAAGTTGCCCCATTTAATTTCTAAGGACTGAGCTACATCATCTGGTAAAGCAATCTGAATCTGCATCAATGGTTGTACTCTGCTTTTCATCTCTATTATTATAGTGCAGCAGTGTTTTTCGGATGTCTCTGAACTCATCCCATGACTAAAGTTCGCCTGAACGTTGGCAGGCGGGATCTACTTGAGTAGGCGCACGCTTCGCGATCAGTTTGGGAAAGTCCTGGCATTCGGGACAGCCCTAATGGGGGTGAGTTTGATTGTCTTCGCCCTATCCCACGAGTTATGGCTTTGCACTAGTATTTGAGGGCACCATTACCTGACAACCCGTTTGCTTTCTCAGTTTACCTGCCCCGGTTATATGGTCGGCATGGATGTGAGTTTCCAAACAGTAGCGGAGGGTCAACCCCAGGTCATGCAGCACTTGTAAATCACGCTCAACCTGCTCCAATACCGTATCCACCAGCACCGGTGCTTTCGTTTGACTGTCCGCAATCAGATAGGTGTACGTGCTGGATTCCGGGTCAAAGAATTGGCGAAACAACAGCGTTGACTGGGGGATGGCGGGTCGAGGATCGCTGCTGTCTTTTTGAATGGCGCGATCAAAGGGTGAAACGGGACGCACCCGCACTGTCCGGGACTGCAACAGCGTTGCCGCTAGTGCCTGTGCCCGATCGCGCAGTTCTGGGACGGCGATCGTTTCTAACAAGTTGCCTTTGCGCGGGGTGCCCAAGGTATAGACTCTCTATACCTGGGGTAATGAATTTGCTCTTAAAGGCAAGCGGATGGCTAACATTTGGTTCGGTGACTTCCCCACAGCATACCTCAAATCACACCCTCCTAACCCAGAACCAGTGGGTTCGTATCCTCCAAATGGTTATGGTCTATACGATATGGTAGGCAACGTTTGGGAATGGACTACTGACTGGTATCGAGACCATCACTCGGAAAAGAAGACCAAATCTTGCTGTATCCCGGTTAACCCTAGAGGTGGAACCCTTGAAGAGAGCTTTGATTTAAATATGCCGTCTCGAATACCGAGAAAAGTCCTGAAGGGTGGTTCCTTTCTCTGTGCCCCCAACTACTGTCGGCGTTATCGACCAGCAGCGCGTCATCCAGAAACCGTAGACACCTCAACGTGTCATATTGGATTTCGTTGTGTGGTTAATGTATGAAAACGGTACACCAGGTCTCAATTCTTCGGTCCAAATATTTCTCTCATCTCATGAATAAATTTACTTTCTTCAAATCGCTTGGTTTTTCGGAAATTTCTCGCTCTTCTTCCCCTACTCCCTACTCCCCACTCCCCACTCCCTACTCCCTACTTTGGTGAACTACCATGGTGTTAAGACAGTCTCGGGTCTAGAGCATCTCTTAAACCATCACCTATATAGTTAATACTTAGCACCGTGAGAAATATTGCTGTGCCAGGGAAAAGAACCATATAGGGAGCAAATTCTAAAAAATTTTGTCCATCATAGAGCATTCGACCCCAAGTTGGTACATCTGGTGGAAAACCAAGACCAAAAAAGCTGAGGGTAGATTCGGTAATAATCGCATTACTGACAGATAGGGTAGCTGCAACTAATACGGGACTCATGACATTGGGCAGAATGTGAACCAAAATCAGGCGTTGGGGACTCGCACCCAGCGCCCTCGCGGCTGTAACAAATTCCATTTCGCGTACTGTCAAAAAACCAGATCGGACTAATCTAGCGACAGCCATCCAGTTGAGTCCACCAACTATCAGGACTATCAACACAAATATACCTACTTCTTGACCTGCGATCGCTTTGATCGGATCGCGAAATAAAAATATCACCAGTAGCAACAGTGGTAGTCGCGGTAAAGCAAGGCACAAGTCAGTGAAACGCATCAACATCATGTCTAGCAAGCCACCATAAAAGCCAGAAATTGCGCCAATGAACGTACCCAGCAAGATAGCAACCAACATGGAAAAAATTCCCACTGCGATCGATATCCGTCCGCCGTACAACAATCTAGCTAGTATATCCTGCCCTAAATCGTTGGTCCCAAACGGATGTTGCCAATTAGGAGGATGTGCGGATTGGGCAAAGTCAATTTTGTTGATCGGAGTAGAATATATGAATGGACCAACAAGGACGCTCAAGACTACGATCAGCAGCACCACACTTCCAAAAAGCGCTTGACGATTGCGACGAAACTTGCGCCATGCATCTTGTGCTAGTGTCCCTTGCCCAGGAGCAATATCCTCTGCGGCGGGAGAAACTGAAAATTTCGGTTCTTCGGAATTTTGATTGAGCGATCGCTTGAACATAGACTACTTTGTGTACTTGACTCTAGGATCTAATAAAGCATAGAGAACATCTGCCACCAAATTAAAAACTACAATCAAAATTGCATAGATAAAAGTAATCGACATGACCACTGGTGTATCATTGCGATAGATTGATTCAATCAATAAAGCACCGATACCAGGAACGCGAAAAACTTGTTCTGTGACCAAAGACCCTGTGAAAACATTAGGAATATCCAACGCCATTAGTGTGACTACAGGAATTAATGCATTCCGCAAAACGTGACGAGCGAGCACCACAAACGTAGGTAATCCCTTAGCATAAGCAGTACGTACATAGTCTTGATGGAGTTTTTCCAAGATTTCTGAACGTACAAAGCGCATTAGTAAAGCTGTCTGCCAGAGTGTGAGTACAGATACAGGCATAATCGACTGTTTTATTTGCGCTATAAAACTTTGCCAATCAGTTACTTGCAAAGTGCTATTATAGATAAAAGGTAGCCATTTTAACTGGACACTGAAAATAATAATAAATAGCAACCCAGTAAAAAATGTAGGTAGAGAAAATCCGATAAAGACTACAGTTGTTACAATAGTGTCAACAAATGAATTACGTTTGAGAGCAGACATAACCCCCAAGGGAATAGCAAGCAGCGCACCGAGAACGTAGGCAGAACCAACTACCCATAATGTAGTCGGTAGACGTTGGAAAATCAAGGCAATAACTGGACTGCGGCTGGTAAAAGAGTAGCCCATGTCTCCCCTGATGAAGGACGTAAACCACTTGACGTAGCGGATATATATTGGTTGATCCAAACCAAATGACTTTCTAATATTCTCTCGAACTTCTGCTGTAATCGAGGGGTTGAGCGCGAACTCACCCATAGGATCGCCAGGAGCCAGTGCTAAAATAGTGAATACAACGATGCTGATGGCAATAAGTGTTGGAATAAATGTCAGCAGACGATAGATTAAGTATTTGGTCATATTACCGCAACTTGCTTATCTTTAATTCTTTGTTAATTTGACTGCGGTATGATGTTTTCATATAGCAATCTCAGAATCCCGGTTTCTCCAAAAAACCGGAATTATTGTAGTAAATTTACCGTAATTATATCAGTTTGCTGTAGATTTTTTAGCCCTGCTACATCTAACTTGCCTTTAATTTTTTGCAACACAACCGTCAGATAAGTAGATGAACAAAAATATTTACAGTCCGCAGCGAGCGTAATGAAGCAATCCCAGCCGCAAGCGAATTGCTTCATTAGACCTCTCCAGAAATTAATTCTGCGTTGCCCAAAATCCTTTGTAGAGACGCGAAATTTCGCGTCTCTACATCTTTTCCGGAGATGTCTAATGTTGAGGCTGACATGAATATTCGCGCATCCGGTTCTTAAGCCTCTCCCCGCATCGGGGAGAGGTTTGGAGCGTCCATATTAAGTGAAGTTTTGAACCGTTCGCAGTATAAGTAAGGCACAGGTTTTTCGCAGCGCCCTAATTTCATGTCGGGCTGCGGTTGTGATCCGCAGCTCGGTTTACCCTCTTTCGCTTACGAAAGCACTGATTGTGCTTCCAAGTTCTCAGCTTTGTGCTTGAAGACGGTTGGTAATTCTGCGCTGAACGCCTCACCTTGAACTACTTCAGAACGGAAACCATCGACTCCAACTGGAATCTCACCTGTGATGGTGGTGCGATAAAGGAGACGCTCAACATCCAAATGATCCAAATCTTGAGGAGCCAAATGCACAGTGGCGCGGTTGTCCCAGAAGGCGATATCACCGTTGTTCCATCGGAAACGGGTGGTGTAGGCAGGCTTGGTGATTTGGTTGAAAAATAACTCCAGCAGCAAGTTGCTTTCTTGTGGTGACACATCAACAATGTGCGAGGTGAAGCCAGGGTTAACGAACAATGCTCGTTCACCAGTCTCAGGATGAACCCTTACGACTGGGTGGATTGAGACTAGTGGATTGACAGCAATGCGCTCAGCAAATTTACCGTTGCGAGGCTGATGTCCGCCCCCATTGAAGCGATGTTCAGCCTTCAATGTATCTGCTAGTGCTCGCAGGGGTGCTGACAGACCTTCATAAGCTGCAACGAGATTACTCCACTGCGTGTCACCACCGATGCTGGGGACATTAACCGCGCGTAAAATCGATGCTGTCGGCGGGTTGATAGCTGCTGTTACATCAGTGTGCCAAGGACCTCCAGTGCGAAAACCGTACTGCTTCTCATAAAGCTTACGGTCTACGGGTTTGATCTGCGGAAATCCCGCAACCGGTTCAGGCTCTCCGAGCGGATGCGCGTAGGTCACTTCGCCGAAACGAGCCGTGAACGCAATCTGCGCCGCATGATCGATGTTCTGACCACGAAAGAACACGACTTTCCACTTCAATAGTGCTTTACGAATTTCTTTGACTTGATCGTCATTCAGAGGATGGGAAAGGTCTACGCCACTAATTTCAGCACCGATGAAACCAGCTACCTGTTTGACTTCAATATGCTTGTAGCCCATGTAGATTCTCCTGAGTTTGATATGTAGGGTGGTATTCACACTCGTGTGTTTGCGTTGGAATGTTGCTTGCATTTGATCGCAACATTCCAAAGTTCGGGAGCATAACTGAAACTATTATACACTAAATTGATAGATTTACAATAGTATCAGATGCTGTATATAGCAGTCCTAGGCGTAAAAGCCTCGTTAATTGATAGCCTAGTCCTGAACCTTTGGATTTTACTGTTAATAACTATTATTATCTTGATTATTTGAGCGCCGTGAGTTTTTATGTCAGAAAAATTACCATTAAATCAAACCCTGCGTACTGTTCTTGTCGCTCTTACCATTGGATTCGTTGGGTGTAACAATGCAGGTAATTTGGCAAACACCTCTTACACGACTACGGACGCTGCTGGGTTGAACAATAATCTTCCCCGAGTCGTAGCAACTACAAGCGTATTGTGTGATTTAACCAAACAAGTTGCAGAAGAGACAATAAATCTCACCTGCTTAACTTCCCCTGATACCGACCCTCACCTTTATCAACCCTCGCCAGCAGACCGCAAAGCAATTGAGCAAGCTAAACTTATTTTCTTTAATGGGTACAATTTTGAACCCAGTGTGTTGAAATTAATTAAAGCAAGTAAAAACCGTGTACCCAACATTGCAGTTGGTCAGCGTGCCGTTCCCAAACCACTACAGTTTAAAGAAGGCGGCAATAACGTACCTAACCCTTATGTTTGGCAAAATGCCAAATATAGTATCAAGATGGTAGAGGTAATAAGCAGTAACTTGAGTAAGATCTTACCTAAAAATAAGTCAATTTATAACAGCAACGCCAAAAAAATCAACAATGAACTGACCCAACTAGATGGTTGGATCAAGTCACGAATTGCTACTATTCCCACAAATGAACGCAAGTTAGTGACAACCCATAACGCAATGAGTTACTATGCGCAAGCTTATGGTCTTGAGGATGTAGGTGCTTTAGAAGGTATTAACGTATCGGCAAAACCCACCACTGCACAAGTAAAAAAACTGGTTCAAAATATTACACAAGCGAAGATACCGACAATTTTTGCTGAAACTACAATTAAATCTAATTTGATTAAGTCTGTAGCCAAAGAAGCGAAAGTGAAAGTTTCAAAAAGGGAACTGTTTGCCGATGACTTAGGTGCGCCAGGAAGCGAGGGGGACACCTACCAGAAAATGATGGCTGCTAATACACGCACAATTGTAGAAGGGTTAGGGGGAACTTACCTGATATTTGAACCAAAAGTTTTGAAGTAGGCTTGGTGTTAGTTGTTGTTTGTTAGTGGTTAGTGGTTAGTGAGCGTAAGCGCATGTTGTCGGTTTTCCGACGCTCAAGTCCAGCTTACGCGTTACCAGTATAGGCGCACTGGCTCCTCATCGCTTCTGGCTTTCCCGTTGGGTGGTTAGTTGGTAACTGCTTACTGCAATAGAGTTAGACAGTCAATACGGTTCGGATAAGATGATTTCCTCATTTACAACCCATGTAGAGACTAGCAAGTGCAACGTCTCTACACGTATGGATTTTTCACGAATTACCTTAACCGAACGGTATTGGTTAGACAGTTAGTCATTTATCCTTTATAATCCTTTATAATAAAAAGGGGATCTGTAAAAATCGGGTAAGTGAAATGTAGAAGTACACTTTCCCTCCCTGAACGCAGTCCCTAATGTTAAGACGGGACCTTGAGCGTCTCAACTGGCATGAGACGATAAAAAAAACAGCGACTCAGTCACTGGTGCAGATAGGCAGGTCAGGGTAAAATGCTGCTAGGTAAACTAATTCCTTGATGAGGTTGATAATTCATGAAAGTTCAAGCGTTGGAGCTTCAAATCGGAAATCACATCAAAGCCTACTGCAACAATAAGATGCAGACCTGCACAGTGAAACAGATTCTTGATCCTAGTCAGGACATTATTACATTCACCGTATCTACATCAGGACATTATAGAAGCTTAGGCTCATACGTAGTCAGATTCCAGCGAGAGGCTTTGGTTAATTTAGCAGGCTAGTGAAAGAAAAGTTCTCCAGGAATTGAGTTGTCTCTGTACATAATTGATACACTGAGTGAAGACGGAACTAGGTTGGGCGTTAATGTCGTTACCACAGATGCTTCACAATCGGATCAATATGTCTTGTCAAGAGGTCTTCGTCTTTCCTGTATCTTTTGCCCAACAGCGGCTGTGGTTCATCGACCAGTTGATCCCAGGCAGTGTCGCTTATAATGTGCCGACAGTCATTCGCTTAACAGGTATCGTCAACTTAACGGCACTAGAGCAAACGTTTAACGAAATCGTGCGTCGTCATGAAGCCCTACGCACTACATTTAAGGTGCAGTCGGGGCAACCAGTGCAGGCGATCGCTCCCAGCTTAACCATACCTCTTTCTGTATTAGATCTGCGGCAATTACCCACAGACGAACGTCCAACACAAGCAAAGCGGGCGATCGCAGCACAAATAGAACATCCTTTCGATCTGTCCTCAGGACCATTACTGCGAGTGATGTTGCTTATTCTTGAGGAGACAGAACATATTCTATTCCTGAATATGCACCACATCATCTGCGATGATTGGTCCATCGGAGTACTAATTCGGGAACTGAGTGTTATCTACACAGATTTGGCTTGTCTTGACGCGACAGAGCACGTCTCTACATCTTCAGTCAAGACAATCCTGCCAGAACTACCTCTCCAGTACGCAGACTTTGCCCACTGGCAGCGCGAATGGTTGCAAGCGGTAGGGGCGAAGGGTTGTTCGCCCCTACAAACCCAGTTAGCTTACTGGCGGCAGCAATTAAACGGCATTTCCATGCTGCATCTGCCTACCGACAGACCAAAACCAGCTATCCAAACCTATCAAGGAACAACACAATTTATCGAGTTACCACTCAAGCTAACTGATGCACTTCAGACGCTTTCGCAGCAAGAAGGTGTCACCTTATTTATGACACTGCTGGCAGCATTTCAGACATTGCTCTACCGCTACACACACCAAGAAGATATTGCAGTAGGTTCGCCAATTGCTAACCGTAACCGCAGTAGTTGCGAAGGCTTAATTGGTTTTTTTGTCAATAGTCTGGTGTTACGGAGCAACTTATCTGGAAACCCGACTTTTCGGGAACTACTAGGCAGAGTACGGGAGGTAACACTAGGAGCATACAGTCACCAAGATTTGCCTTTTGAAAAGCTAGTTGAGGATCTGCATCCAAACCGAAATCTCAGCCATCATCCGCTATTTCAAGTAGTGTTTGGTTTCGAGAATGCACCAATGTCGGCGCTAGAATTGCCAGGGTTAGTGCCTAGCTTGATGAATATTGACTTGAAAACAACGCGCTTTGATTTAGAGTTGCATCTGTGGAAGTGTGCTGAAGATTTTAGGAGTCTGTGGGGAGCTAAGTGGGAGCATTCTGAGGGTCTTAGAGGCTTAGTGGTATACAACACTGATTTATTTGATCGAGCCACTATTACCCGGATGCTAGAACATTTTAAAACACTGCTAGAAGGCATTGTTGCTAATCCAGAACAACGCATTGCGAATTTACCGCTTTTGAGCGAAGCTGAGCTACATCAGTTGTTAATTGAATGGAATGATACTCAGGTAGATTATCCTCAAGATAAATGTATCCATGAGTTGTTTGAAAATCAGGTAGAGCAAAATCCTGATGCCATAGCAGTCGTTTTTGAAGATGTAGAGACGCCGCATGCAACGTCTGTACTTACCTATCGAGAGTTGAATATCCGCAGCAACCAATTAGCTCACCACTTACAAAAATTGGGGGTAGGTACATCCGTTGTCGTAGGCATCTGCTTGGATCGTTCAGCAGAAATGATTGTGGGGTTGCTGGGCATCCTGAAAGCGGGATACGCTTATGTATCTTTAGATCCTAGCTATCCATGCGATCGCCTTTCTTTCATGCTAGAAGATGCACAAGTTCCTGTATTGCTGACACAAGAAAAGTTTGTTCAGCATTTTCAGGACTTTTCAAACCCGGTAATTTACCTCGATCTTTCTTGGGAAATTATTTCCCAAGAAAGCAAAGAAAACCCGAACAGCAAAGTCACAAGCGACAACTTAGCCTATGCGATCTACACTTCTGGTTCTACAGGCAAGCCTAAGGGAGTGGCTGTGACTCACCGAGCTGTAAATCGGCTGGTATGCAACACAAACTATGTAAAATTGTCAAGCTCTGATAAAATTGCCCAAGCCTCGAACACTTCTTTCGACGCTGCGACATTCGAGATTTGGGGAGCGTTACTTAACGGCGCTCAACTTGTAGGAATTAGCCAAGATGTCATTCTTTCGTCTCACGAATTTGCATTACAACTGAGACAAAAAGGCATCAGCGTTTTGTTTTTGACCACCGCTTTATTCCAACAGATTGCCAGAGATGTTCCGCAAGCTTTTGCTTCGTTGCGATACTTACTATTTGGTGGCGAGACTGTTGATCCAAGGTGGGTCAAAAAGGTGATCAAAAATGGTTCGCCCTGGCAATTACTTCATGTTTATGGTCCTACAGAAAGTACAACATTTTCTTCTTATTACTGTGTGGAGGACTTACCAGAATCAACCACATCTATTCCCATTGGTCGCCCGATTACCAACACACAAATTTATCTGTTGGATGCCAATTTACAGCCTGTGCCCATTGGCGTTACAGGCGAGTTGTATATCGGCGGTGATGGACTAGCGCGAGGCTATTTCAACCGTCCTGAATTAACACAAAATCGATTTCTTGAAGAAACCGGGTTGATCTCAGCACGTCTTTACAAAACGGGTGACTTAGCCCGCTATCTACCAGACGGCAATATTCAGTTTGTCGGTCGCATCGACAATCAAGTCAAGATTCGCGGTTTCCGCATCGAGTTGGGAGAGATTGAAGCGGTGCTGAGTCAACATCCAGCAGTGGGCGAGACGGTAGTGATGATTCAGGAGGACATACCGGGACTCAAGCACCTAGTCGCTTATATTGTTCCTGATGTAGAGACGTTGCATGCAACCTCAAGACAAAATCTAAAATCGACAGAGCTGCGCCAATTCCTAAAACAGAAGTTACCAGAATACATGATACCATCAGCTTTTGTGCTGCTGGTATCCCTACCGCTGACACCCAACGGCAAAGTCGATCGCCACGCCCTAAAAGCACCCGATACACTCACCCTCGATCTGAAAGAAGATTATGTCGCGCCACGGACATCAGTTGAAGAGGTACTAGTGGAAATTTGGGCTAAAGTTTTGGGAAAACAGCTTGTAGGTGTCCACGACAATTTCTTTGAATTGGGCGGTCATTCTCTACTAGCAACTCAGCTAACTTCCCGAATCCGCGACACCTTTCAAATAGAGATGACTGTACGCCAGTTGTTTGAAGCCCCGACGGTGGCACAATTTGCTAGGTACATTGAAACCATGTCTTGGGCTGCATTCGGTTTGCATCCGACCGTCCCGACGGATCGCCAGCGAGAAGAAGTGGAATTTTGAACTACCCGTCGGCGAGTATATGGGGCATGGGGCATGCCCTATGCCCGAAACGGCGAGGCGTCGATTCCGGACACCCCTACAATCCGTGGCATTCCTCGCCGTTAACTTTATCGTTTCAACTATTATCGCATTTAAAACAAACATTATCTGCGAGAAATGATTGTTAAATTCAATCATTAGGATATTAAATGTGAGCGAGCAATTCAGCAATTGTATGGTATTGAGCAATTATGAGGAAATCAAGAATGATTTTTTTAGCTCTATTCATGCATTTATATAAATAAAATCAATGCGAATTTCTGAGTTAATTGAAAATTGGTATTAACTCCAGACAAATTTTGCTCAACAAGAGGAAGGAGTGGGTCATCCTATGACACTGCAATATTAGAGGTCAAGGGTTGATAAACCACGTTTTTGTACTTGGTCAGACAAAAATTTCGTCGCTTTTAATCAAATAAACTAAGTGCAATTGGAATATTTTTTAGTATTATTTAAAACAGAAAATTAAGCATAAGGTGGGCTAAACTCCCACATGAGAAAGTTTTTGTCAATGCGTGATTTTATTTAGTATAAAAAATACTACAGATTACGCATTGACATGTTTAAGCGTTTCAACCTATCGTTAGCTCTCAGTGATGAAATTTCAACCGCAAAAACGTTTGAGCGATCCTTAGTAGCGTAAGTAAGCCAAACATTTATTTCGGTTCCACCGACGATAAAAATCAATAAACTCGTGAAATCCCTCTGAATGAAATTCATTTTTCATCAGGCTGTAGCCTCTACCTACTCGGAGTACGAATACTTACGGAATGTGAGTTTCAACCGACTTTAATTAAAGGAGAAGAGGCAAATGATAATTTTCGATCCCAGTAGCTTGAGTACTATTAGCCATGCTCTCAATGCTGCTTCTGTAACCAACGTCAGAACTCAAAATCAATTGAGCTTTACTTCAAGTGAAGATCCCAAAAAGCAGCTAGCAAATAGCGACGGAACGCTTTCAGACCTGCCTCCAGCTACTACCCTCAGTCCTAGTAATTCGAGTGCTATCAGCCATGCTCTCAATACTGCTTCTGCCATCAGCACTAACATCGAAAAAAAATTGAGTTCTCGGCAGCGTGAGGGGATAAAAGAGCAGCATTATACTTCGGGAACGCTTTCACACCTGCCAAAAGCTACTACCCGCACTCTCATAGCCCAAGCCAGCACAAACAATAGCAAGTGCGGTCCTGGGCAACCACGCGACAAAATGACGGCGCCGTTCGCCTGCGACAGCATTTGGAATGTACCGATTGGATCGAACGCGAAATACGTTGATGCCTATATCGGCTCAAAGGGCATTACAGTTGACACCGACTGGTTTGTGATCACCAAGAACAGCGACCCATTAACGCAAGTCTATATGCCTGGTTCATGGGGCCAAGGTCGCTGCAGTGGCACCATTCCGCAGCAGCAGGGGCAGTGGCATCCTGAAGCGAGTCAGCCGTTGAATATTCCCTACGATCTCATCGTGCCGGATGCAACGTACTGGTCTACTCCAAACGGCTCTGCTCAAATACTCAAGCCGGATGGTCACACCCTAGAGGCGTTCACTACGCTCACCCGTTGTCAGCCGGGTGGTCCACTCTACGGCAATTGGTTCGGAGAGCAGGATATCTACGGCGATGGCATCGACGGTGGGCATGGCGCCTCAGGGATGTCGAGCATCGGCGGTAGCATTCGCGTTGGTGAATTGTTGAACGACAATCCCATCCGTCACGCACTCAAGATTGATCTCTGGGGTGAGTGGCTGCACTACAATCCATCATCCCCAACTCCCGGTCACCGGTGGCCTGCCCGTCTCGCTGATTATAATGCACCAAACCAATACCACGGCTCCAAGCCGGCACTAGTCATGGGTTCCTTGCTGGCGATTCCACCTGGCGTTACAGCGGAAAGTTTGGGACTGAAATCCAAAGCGGGCAAAAAGATATTCCAGGCGTTGCAAGACTACGGTGCTTATGTCGTTGACGATTCCGGCTTCGACTACAACTTCCTCTGCGTCGAGAGCAACGCCGAGCAGGAGTACACTAAAGTCACCGGAAATGAATTGGCCAAAGATGCTGGGTTCCAAGCCGACTTCGCAAAGATCATTGCTGTGGTGAAAGTCGTGGACAACAACGGACCGAATAGCATTGGTGGGGGTGGTACACCACGCCAACCACTGCCACCGCCAATTGGAAACTAGAAGGTAATGGGGAAAAAGCTAATGGCTAATGGCTAATGGTGAGACCAGTCCTTGCAGCTTGTTTCCCGCCGTAGGGAACTGGCGCTCCCGTTGGGCTAATAGTAGTCCCGAAGCAATTAACAATTAGCAATTAGCAATTAGCAATTAGCAATTAACGGTAAGGCTACACCGTAAACATGATTGATAGCGGTGGGTACTTCCCACCCTACGATTATGAAATCGCTTGATGCAAATATAGTGTTCAGAGGGATGAACTAGAGCGACGCTACAACAAGCCTGCAAGGTAGTCAGAATCATAGGTAAATTTAACATGCGACTATTCGCAGGTGTGAGGAAAAACTGCTCTTGAGCCGAGTGTGGTCAAATGCTACTTAGATGGGCGATCGCTCAGGCATGACCATTAATTACAAATTACCCACGTAGAATTAGTAAAAAAAGCGACTCCACAAAATGCCATGTCTGAAATGTTGAATATTTTCAACCCAGGGAATGACTTGTATGCTATTCTCAGGGTGTGAAAAAGTATGTAGCATTTGACAAATAGCAACGAATAATTGTTGCGAAGGGGGTATATTTTGAAAACAGTTGAGTTTTTATCTTATCTTCGCAGCTTAAATATTCAGGTTTTTGTTGAGGGTGAACGCCTTCGCTGTAACGCCCCCGAAGGAACCCTAACACCAGAACTGCGTGCAGAAATACAAAAGTGCAAAAGAGAAATAATTTCCTTTTTAGGGGCTGCCAATTCTAACATAAGCTACGCTTATCCATCCATTGTACCCCAACTACGGAACGCAACCCTCCCCCTCTCCTTTGCTCAACAGCGGCTGTGGTTTCTTGACCAATTAGTACCCAACAATCCCTTCTATAACATCTCAACCGCAGTACGTCTGAACGGTCAACTCAATTTAACGGCGCTGTCACAAACTTTTAACGAAATTGTGCGGCGTCACGAAGTTTTACGTACCACTTTTGTTTTGGTGGCAGGGCAACCAGTTCAGGCGATAGCACCCACTCTAAATATACCCATCCCACTAGTAGATTTGCGGGAACTGCCACAAGTCGAACGAGAAACCCAAGCGCGAAGACTCACTACCCTAGAGGCTCAACGTCCTTTCAACTTATCAACTGGACCGTTGTTACGAGTAACACTGCTGCGGTTGGATGAAACAGAACACATTATGCTGCTGAATCTGCACCATATTGTTGCCGATGGTTGGTCTATGGGAGTGCTAATTCGGGAACTGAGTGTTATATACACAGATTTGGCTTGTCTTGACGCGAATTTTCCCGTCTCTACTTCGGTCAAGACAACCCTACCAGAACTACCTATCCAGTACGCAGACTTTGCATATTGGCAGCGCGAGTGGCTGCAAGGATCTGTGTTGGCAAAACAACTTGGTTACTGGCGACAGCAGCTAGACGGCATTTCCATGCTCAATCTGCCTACTGACCGACCAAGACCAGCAGATCAAACCTACCAAGGTGCAACGCAACCTCTGCAACTATCGAAAAGCCTAAGTGAAGCCCTAGAGGCTCTCTCACAGCAGTCAGGGGTAACTTTGTTCATGACTCTGCTGGCAGCATTCCAAATCTTACTCTACCGCTACACGCAGCAAGAAGATATTGCTGTGGGTGTACCTATTGCCAACCGCAACCGCAGTAGTCTTGAAGGGTTAATTGGCTTTTTTGTCAATAGTTTAGTGCTGCGTACCCACCTTGGTGGAAACCCAACTTTTCCTGAACTCTTAAGTCGAGTGCGAGAGGTAGCATTGGGAGCTTATGCTCACCAAGATTTGCCTTTTGAGAAGCTGGTGGAGGAACTGCATCCAGAGCGGAACTTGAACCACAATCCCCTGTTTCAAGTAGTGTTTGCGCTACAAAATGCGCCAATATCAGCGTTAGAGCTACCTGAGTTAACGCTTTTGTGGCAGCAATTTGATACTCAGACAACGCGGTTTGATTTGGAGTTCCATTTGTGGGAGCGAACCTCTCTTGAAGGCGCAAATCTTACGCCGGAAAATGGGTTATGGGTAAATAGCTCAGAAGGAATCAGCGGTTTTGTGATTTACAGCACCGATTTGTTTGATGACGCTACTATTACCCGGATGCTGGGACATTTCCAAACGCTGCTAGAAAGTATTGTCGCTAATCCAGAACAACGAGTCGCCAACTTACCACTTTTAAGTGCATCTGAGCTACATCAGTTGTTAGTGGAATGGAACAATACCCAGGTAGATTATCCCAATAATTTGTGCATTCATAAATTAGTTGAAGTTCAAGCAGAGCGAACGCCTGATGCTATAGCGGTAGTATTTGGCTTACGGCAACTCACCTACCGAGAGTTAAATATACGTAGCAACAAACTTGCACGTTATCTACAAAAACTAGGTGTTGGTGCGGAAGTTTTAGTCGGACTTTGTGTTGAGCGATCGCTCGATCTAGTCATCGGGATGTTGGGTATTATGAAAGCGGGTGGAGCGTATCTGCCTTTAGATCCAAGCTATCCGACTGAGCGGACAAGCTTTATGCTTGAAGATGCACAAGTCCCAGTTTTATTGACTCAGCAGCGGTGGGTTGAGCGTCAAGGAATGCACAAATCACAAGTAATTTGTTTGGATAAAGATTGGGAGACTATTGACCAGGAAAGCGAAGATAATATAAACTGTAATATTACAGCAGAAAACCTTGCTTATGTCATCTACACATCTGGATCAACTGGAAAGCCTAAAGGAGTTAAAATTGAACACCGGGGATTGTTAAATCTTGTCAAGTGGCATCAACAAGCTTTTGCCATTTCACCCCAAGACCGAGCGACGCAAATTGCTGGAATTGCCTTTGACGCTTGCGGCTGGGAAATTTGGCCTTATCTGAGTGCTGGAGCAAGCATCTATTTTCCAGATGATGAAACTAGGCGTTCACCAAAGCAACTGCAAGATTGGCTAATATCAAACGCGATCGCAATTAGCTTTTTACCAACACCTTTGGCAGAGCAACTTTTATCATTAGATTGGCCCAAGAATGCAGCTTTGCGAATATTACTAACAGGTGGAGACAAACTAAATCAGTATCCTTTGGCTGACCATCCTTTCCAAGTTGTAAATAATTACGGACCAACTGAGAATACAGTTGTCACAACTTCCGGTCATGTTCCTGTTAAAAATCAAACTGATGTAGCACCTGCAATTGGTCGTCCCATTGCCAACACACAAGTTTATGTACTGGATGGACATTTACAACCTGTACCGATCGGCGTTGCAGGCGAGTTGTACATTGCTGGTGATGGATTGGCGCGAGGATACCTGAAAACAGAAATCGGGTTTCTTGAAGAAACCGGGTTTCTCCCGAAAGCACGTCTTTATAAAACGGGTGATTTAGTTCGTTATCGACCAGATGGCAATATAGAATTTTTAGGTCGCCTCGACGATCAGGTAAAAATTCGCGGTTACCGCATCGAGTTGGGAGAAATTGAAGCAGTCCTGAGTCAGCATCCGGCGGTACAACAACAGGTAGTAATGGTTCGTGAGGATATAGGCGAAAAGCGTTTAGTAGCTTATGTGGCGCTGAATGCTGAGTACAGCAGCGAACAGCAGCAAATGCAACAGATGCAATTGCAGGAGGAGCAAGTTTTGCAATGGCAGATGCTCTACAACGAATTTCAATCCCTATCAGGGATTCCGACAAAAACGCCTGCCACTACATTAGATAGAATACCACATTCGCGTACTCCTGATATATTGGACTCGAATGACAACCGCAATAATCAACCTGCTGCTGATTCAGATCCGACATTTAATATTCTAGGGTGGAATAGCAGTTACACCAATCAGCCAATTCCAGCAGAGCAAATGCGCGAGTGGGTAGATAACCAAGTCGCGCAAATTCTAGCTTTACAACCAAGTCGGGTGCTAGAAATAGGCTGTGGAACCGGTTTAATTCTGTTTAGGATTGCACCTCACTGCACTAAATATTGTGGGACGGACTTTTCCCCTGCTTCACTTAACTACATTCAACAACAGTTGGCAAATGTAGAGACGCAAGCGATCGCCCCTCTACACCAAGTAACGCTGCTTGAGAAGATGGCGACTGACTTTGAGGGAGTAGAAGCACAAGCTTTTGATACGGTAATTCTCAACTCAGTTGTGCAATACTTTCCTAATATTGACTATCTTGTGCAGGTGCTAGAAGGTGCTGTGCAGGCAACTGCCCCTGGTGGTTTTATATTCATAGGAGATGTGCGTAGTCTGCCTCTAGTGCAAGCTTTCCATGCATCGGTGCAACTGTATCAAGCTGAACCATCCCTCACCCGCGAACAGTTGCAGCAACAGGTACAAATGCAAATTTTCCAAGAAACAGAGTTAGTCATTGACCCAGCTTTTTTCAGTGCATTACAGCAGCGCTTTCCCCAAATTAGCCATGTACAAATTCAGTTAATGCGGGGTCGTCACCACAACGAGTTAACTCAGTTTCGTTACAATGCAGTTCTTCATATTGGTGCCCAAACAGATCGGAACAACCCACGCCAGTCCGCTCAACGCGGGGAACCCCTTCGGGTTCGCAGATCCAGAATGAGTGAAACCCTCCTTCAGGGCTGTCTCACCGCGCACGCGGCTGGCTCCCCTTACGAAGGGGGGCTGGGGGGATCGCAATGGCTGGACTGGCACGAAAATAATTTAACAGTGTCAGCAGTGCGTCAGTTATTGATTGAAAACGAACAAGAAATATTAGGCATCAGCAATGTGCCTAACGCGCGGGTAATGGCTGCGGTTAAAACAGCAGAATGGGTTTCAGGCGCAGAAGAATTTAAAACTGCAGGTCAAATGCGATTTGCTTTGCAAGAACTCCAAGATTTAGGAGTAGATCCAGAAGATTTGTCTGCGCTAGCCGATCAACTACCTTACAAAGTTGATATAAGCTGGTCAGATTCAGGTAATCAAGGACGCTACAATGTGATTTTTGTACAGCAAGAGGCAATAGGTAAGCAAACTACAGCCAAATCTTGTGGGGTGGGCATCTTGCCCGCCCAGACTTCAGAATCGGCAAGACACCCGTCCCACAATAAAATATCTTACGCTAATAACCCCCTACAAGCGAAAGCAGCACGTAAGTTAGTGCCACAGTTGCAGACTTATCTATCACAAAAGTTGCCTGAATACATGGTGCCTTCAGCTTTTGTGGTGCTGGAGACCCTACCTCTGTTGCCTAATGGCAAAATTGATCGTCGCGCGATCAGATCTCTCGATCCAATTAAGCCAGAATTAGCAGGAGGTTATGTTACGCCTCGAACTCCTGTTGAAGAACTGCTAGTGAAAATTTGGGCTGAGGTTCTGGGACTCAAGCAAGTAGGTATTCACGATAATTTCTTTACCTTGGGAGGTCATTCCTTACTGGCAACTCAGCTTGTCTCTAGAGTTCGCGATGCCTTCCTGGTAGAGTTACCTTTACGCAGTGTATTTGAGGCACCGACAATTGGGGAACTCTCCAAAGTGGTAGAAAGTTTGAAAGACAGCAATGTTAAAAGTCAAGCACCAGAGTTAGTTCCACTTTCTCGTGAGAGTCGGCGGATGAAGTTATCCGATCTGAATAAAGAAAGCAAATAGCGGGTTTCGTCAGCGATCTCTGTGCCTCTGCGGTTAAATAAAAAAACTTTTTAACCGCAGAGGCACAGAGAAAACAGAGAAAAGTTTCAGAAATTCTAGGAGTCACCTTGAAAGGGCTGCAAATGCTTTCTAACCCAAGCGCGAAAATCGCGGGTTGTTGCCATTTCTCCTTTCTTTTTAGTTTCTTGGATAAACCGGGGAATGTCCCCTACTGTTACAGGGGCAAAGGTAGGGCTAGTTTGAGCTTCGGCTATCTGAACTTTATAACGAGATAGTGTGCGGTTTGATTTATTACCGCAAATATACTGGTACGCTAATTTGCCGTTTTGAGAAAATTCAGCAAATACACTGATATCATAAGTTTTAATTGTGAATACAATCTACAGTGGTCAAGTTTATTAGAGTGTATCAATGACAGTTATCCGAGTCAATTATGGATATTGGGAAAGAGGTAGCTCTCGATTGGGAGCAAAGGTATTGTCAGCTTAACCGTTGACCTTACCACTTTCTTCAAGTTAGAATTCTCATCCAGACAAGCTAACGCAAGCCTCTTGTTTAACTGTGGTGCGTTACACTTTGTTAACGCACCCTACAAGATAGGTAATTTTTGAGTGCGAAGGGACTTTGACAGACGATGCCCGGTTCGTGCGGGGGAGTAAGGTAAAAAACAAAAAAACTTGACTAAGGGGCGGTTGTGCCTTTTTAGACTTTGGTTTTCCTCGCGAAATTGAGGAATTCGGTCAAAATCGGAGACTCGTTGCCTAGTAGCCAGGCGATCGCTGCTAGGAGAAAGTAGCTCCACAATTACATCTGGGTAGCGTCCATCCTCCTCCCAAACAATCCAAGCTTTACGTTCCCGACTGCTATCAACCTCTAGTGTCACAAAGAAGTCGGGTCCGCCAAAATCTCGGTTCATCGCGTGGTTACGGCTGTAATAAACAAACATATTGCCGCCTGCGTAGAAATCGGTGCGATCGCGCCTAGCTTGTTGGCTTGAGCGGATCAAAACATTCATAGCAATGCGGTGACGGGGGCATCGGTCGGTATATCGTAACTGTTTATACGGACATGATATTACCCCTAGGAAAGGAAGTCTGTAATGGAAAATTGCCGCTGTCGCGCTAGTTCATCAAGTCGGTGTTGTTCAACATATAAAGCCTGACAATAGTATTTATATAGTTCTGGTTCTGCCTCCTCCTCAGTCTGCAGCCAAAGTTCCAAAAAGTGACGACAGCGCTTTTCACGCAGTACTTGCTCAATACAAGCAGTCGCGGCTTGGATCACTTGGGGAATACGAGACATTTCTTTGTGAGTTTTCTCGTTCAAATGAAACAGATGGGATACCAACTGCATTTCCTCAGGAAACTCTACACATTTGTCTTGCAGACTTGATATTAAATCTGACTGGATTCCGGATGAAAGTTCTAAAATTTGTTGCCACAAAAATCGGTGGTGGGAAAGGCTAAATTCCAAATCTCGCTCCTCCAATGTGTCGATGATCACCTGCCGCTCTAGTGGAAAGTGCAAATAAATCTGTAGTAGTAAAGCCTCTGCTACCGCTAAAAGACCGGGTTCAGTCGTAGGGGCGGGGTCCCCCCGCCCATCCGTCCGTAGGGAGTGGTCCGTGCCTGTTTTAACTCCACGGTTGAGGTGGGGTTTTTCGCTACTTCCGTAAGGGCGGGGGAACCCTGGGCGGGGGGACCCTGGGCGGGGGGACCCCGCCCCTACTACCCATTCCCTACTGCCATTTTTTGGGGCAATTTGAGTTAACAGATTTTCTACTCGTAGTGGTTTAAGTCTGCTATCCCCGAAACTGAGTATTTCAGCACAGCGATCAATATAATAATCACAGGTATCAATGTTATTAATTTTTTTAAGTAAATTTACTATCTGTTGAGAGACTTGCTGAAAATCTGTAGCCTGTTTTAGGTCGCGGTTGTTTGTGATTTGTTGAATTTGCCAATCAAGCCACAAAGGGGCATCTGTTAATAGTTGTTGATAGTCTTCCGGCTGGTGTCCAAGCAAGTATTCATCTGCGTCTTTACCATCGGGCAAGTTGAGAATCTTTAGCCGAACTTCGCCTTTATATGCCAGTTCGGCAATTTCTCCAATCGCTCTTTCTACAGCAAGAGTCCCAGCTTTATCGGCGTCAAAGTTAAGTACTAACTGTTTAGAATCGGTGTAGCGCAATACCTGTCTGACTTGTTCCATGCTTAAGGCAGTACCGAGAGAAGCCACAGCGTTGCTAATACCGACTGCATGAAGGGCGATCGCATCAAAATATCCTTCTACCACCACAGCTTGATCTCGTTGAGAAATTGTCGCTTTAGCTTTGTCAAGGGCAAATAAAGTTTTCCCCTTCATAAAAACTTCGGTTTCTGGTGAATTCAGATACTTCGGTTGCTCGTCTCCTAAAGTTCTGCCACCAAAGCCAATGACTCGCCCAAGTACGTCGTGGATGGGAATGATCACGCGATCGCGGAACACGTCATAATAACCACCCGATTCCTTGCGTGGTTTAATCAATCCGGCTTTCTCCACCAGTTGCGCCGGGTAGCGTTTATCATCCACTAGATAACGATAGAGGGTTTCCCAACCTGCTGGGGCATATCCGATCGCGAACTGTTGAATTGTTTCTTCCCTCAATTGGCGTTGTTGCAGATACAGCATTGCCTTCTCTGTGCTATGCTTGAGGGCGTGTTGATAAAAATGTGCTGTGGAAGCAAGAACTTCATAGATCTGCTCCCGGAGAGACACCTGACGCTGCAACTCTTGCCTTTGTTCAGGTTCCAAGGTTCTAAGTGGCACTTGGTAACGCCGCGCTAAGTCCAGTACGACTTCAGCAAAAGAGCGCTTCTCCAAGTCTATAAGGAACTTAATGGCATTTCCTCCAGCTTGACAGCCGAAGCAGTAGTACATTTGCTTAGTCTGGCTGACTGTGAAACTAGGACTTTTTTCTGAGTGAAAGGGACACAAACCCACATAGTCTTTGCCGCGCTTGCGTAAGACGACATGTTCCGAGATGACATCGTGGATATCAACTCGTTGTTTAACTTCTTCAATCGTATCTGGATGCAAGCGGGGTATTTGCATTGATTTGTTAGTGGTTAGTTGTTAGTGGTTAGTGGTTAGTTGTTAGTGGTTAGTGGTTAGTTGTTAGTGGTTAGTGGTTAGTGGTTAGTGGTTAGTGGTTAGTGGTTAGTGGTTAGTGGTTAGTGGTTAGTGGTTAGTGGTTAGTGGTTAGTTGTTAGTGGTTAGTTGTTAGTGGTTAGTTGTTAGTTGTTATAAATTAAGTAAGTCGGCAAAAATAAATCATCATTGGTTCGTAGTTGCGCGCGACTCGCGCTATGAGCGCAACTACAAGCCTTTTTCCTCTATTTTACAAAAATTTACATAGTTGGTATTATTCTCGCCGACCTACTTAACAACTAACCACTAACCACTAACAACTAACCACTAACCACTAACACCTATTATATTCTTGTTGCGAAATTAAGAATGTTGTTGTATACAATAGCTGACGCTTAAATACTATAGAAGGCAATACTGAAGATGGGACGTATTTTTATTTCGGCAGCTCATGGCGGCAAAGAAGTAGGAGTGATAGATCCAGGCTCGATCGCCGGTGGTACAACCGAAGCTCGGGAAATGATTCTACTACGAGATTTAATTGTGCCAGAACTGCGGGCACGTAATTTTGAAGTTTTGGCGGTTCCTGATAATTTGACGATAACGCAAATTATCTCTTGGATAAATTCTCGCGCTCGTCAGGGTGATGTAGCCATAGAAATTCGTGCTGATGCTGCTACCAGTCCTGCTGTGCGTGGGGCTAGCGTCTTCTATATTGCTAACAACAATGAGCGCCGGAACAATGCTGAACTATTACTGGTAGGGCTGTTACGCCGCGTACCCCAGTTACCAAATCGCGGCATCCAACCAGATACAGCCTCAGGTTTGGGAAGTTTGGCTTTCTGTCGCCAAACAGCAATTCCTTCTGTGTTGATGCTAGTTGGCTTTCTCAGCAGCCCAGACGATCGGTCGTTGCTACAAAATAGCCGTCGTGACTTCGCTTTGGGAATTGCCGATGGACTGACATCTTGGAGTCGTGCAATTGACCCAAGTTCTGGTCAAACCCCTCAAGCAACCTATCCGGCAATCAATATCAATATTAACGGGAAAAATTACTCAGAACAAGGGATACTAGTTAATGGTAATGCTTATATCCCCATTGACTTGGTAGATACATTGCGGATTGATTTGTCGAAAGCGCCTGATGTCCGCCGTGTAACCTATCACCGTGTTGTTTATGTTAAAGCAATTGAACTGAGAGAGTTTCATGTTGTTGTTTCTTGGGATGGTGGGAGTCACACTGTCAGCTTGCGCTCCAATTTGCAAAGTGGTTCTCGTGAATTTAACAAGATTATGTCGCCAGGTAATACCTCGGAAGTGCAATTGCAGCTATTCCTGAAGAACAACAATGAAAACGCCCTGAAGCAGTTTCCCGACTTGCCAAAACTTTATCGAGAAGAAGCCACTCTAGAGGGGGTAAACTATGACATTGCCTTCTGTCAAATGTGTGTAGAAACTGAATTTTTACGGTTTGGTGGCGAAATAAAACCTCTTCAAAATAACTTTGCAGGCTTAGGCACTATTGGTGGTAGCTCGGAAACGGCATCGTTTGACAGTGCTAGAATTGGGGTTCGGGCGCACATTCAACATTTAAAAGCTTACGCTAGTTTAGAACCCCTAGTGCAGGAAGTAGTAGATCCGCGTTTTCGCTTTGTCACGCGCGGTATTGCTTCATCAATAGATCAGTTATCAGGGCGTTGGTCAGCAGATTTGGAGTATGGTGCTAAGATTACAGCCATGCTTAAACGGCTGTATGAGTCAGCAGGATTACTCTAAGGTGTTGCGCGGTCACACCCATCGCGTGTACTCAGTGTCTTGGAGTCTGGATGGTCGTTTACTTGTACGCACACGCGGTCATAATATGAGTTAAAGGCGATATTCTCGTTAGAATGTCAGTAGATCACAATGGCGTGGGAGGTAGAATTCACGAATGAATTTGAAGCGTGGTGGGTGGAGTTAGACGAACACTTAGAAGAATTAAAAACAGAAGGGTTCCTATGAAGACGAAGCCGTTTAATGAACTTCGCAAAAAAATGACTCCTGAACAAAGGGCAGAAAGTGAAATGCAAGCAAACCTTGCACTGCTTCACTTGACACTTTCTGAGCTTCGAGAATCCCTTGCACTTACTCAAAGCGATGTTGCTCTCGATATGCGAGTTGTACAATCAGCACTTTCAAAAATTGAGCATCAGGAGGATATTCAAATATCTACGCTCTCGCGATACATTAAATCTCTTGGGGGAAGTCTGACAATCATTGCTCACTTCCCTGATAGAGAGGTTGTTATCTCTCACCTACTTAAAACCTGATAAAAACTGGTAATATATTATAAAATCATTACCACCATCAGTTACGGAACCACGGTGACTGTTCCTAAATTCGTAACCATTGCTTCTTCTCGTTCAAGTGGGACTTGACCAACAGTAGGGTTGACCTTTCCCGTTCTCTTGCCCCCAGACTTATTGCTACCTCCCGGCTTTCGCTTTTTGTGGGTCTTTTTCTGGGATTGGGTTACTAAGGAATCTAGTAAGAACCGAAGTACGGTATCGAGTTGAAACAACCGGGGTCTACGGATACAGAACTTTTTCAGCCATGCTGATATTTTTCTCCACCCTCCCCCAAATCCTGCGTCATGCCAATCCTCCGGTCGGAAAAACGCAGTGAGTGTTTTTAACCATTGCTGGGGGATATACTCTCTAAAACCCATAGCACGACGCGCGATTACCATTGCAGCAGAACTACCGCTATTCAAGCCATATTTCTGCATATACTTCACCGTACCTATGACACTGGTCATAAATGGTGATTTAAATAATATTTCTATTCCATATTTTTCTGCCCTGACAACAAGGTAAGAGCGAAATTTATCGTAAACAAACCCTGACAACATCCGATTATATTCCTTGCTACCACTATGCCTTAATTGATTCTTCTTTGTGGAAAAATCGAGATTCTCACAAGCAATAGGACATTTATAAATTTCGGCTAGTTTAACAATTTCACAAACAATATCTCGAAGGAAAGCTTCTTTTTGTCCTGTTGTACCTGTTGGAATAGGAAAACTTATGGCATTACGGCATCTTTCTGGATTGCCATCACGTTTAATATAAATTACATCAATGCTTTCTGCATTTAAATCAATACCAATACAACCATTATTTATATTAGAAATAGTCGGAACGTCTTGAATGTATGTCGTTAAATGAATATACCATTGGTCATTTTTATGTTCACGCCGAAAACATTGAATTGTAACTGGTTTACCTGATTCTAACGCATACAATAAATTCTGTTTACGTTGCCCTGACACTTCAAATTCAATACTGACTGTATCACCATAATCACCACGTAAATATCTTGGAACGGTGAATGTGACACTGAATATATTCTCTTCAATATAAAATATTTTGGCAACAGGATTATTACCTGAAACTGAGCCTTTACCAACACTGTAGAAATTTCCCCCACGCTTTTTCTCCCAGTCTACACGCCATTCATCTAGGGATGAGTACCCGTTTTCTTCTAAATGGTATTGAGCATTGAATAATTTGGAACTCCTTCCTCGTTAAGTGTTACACTTTGCTACTTACTACTGAACACTAGTTAAGCTGTTTTAAAAAAACGAATAATTTCGCGGACATGATCGAGAAACTGCCCATCGAGAGAAAGCTGGGCGATCGCCGCTTGTGCTTCCCGCGCTAAACTTTCATGTTCAGTTTGATTTGTGGCGGATAATTTTTCTAAACTAGCACCAAGACGCGCTAATTCTTTGCGAGTTTCTTCTGAGTCAAGTTGTTGTTTTGCTGCTAAGGAGTAAGGTTGTTCTGGGTTGAGTTGCTCTTCTAAACGTTTGAGTGTTACTTCGATACTATCAACACGGTGGCGGAGTTCTAAAATATCTTCGCGGGGATACGTCCATTCTTGGCGAATCATTGTTAACCGCGCATATAAATACTCGTAGGCGCTGATAGCTGGACGTAGGGCAGTTAACAACAAAGCTGCACCGGAACTGACGTAGCCTACAGCACTGATACCAGTAGCGGCGAGGGTGTAAAGACCAACGGCTGAGAGTAAATGTAAGGCGATCGCAACCAGGAACGATCGCTTTGCTAAAACCGTAACGTACTCCAGTTGTTTCTCATCCACGGGAATTCCTTTTTCAGAAGACTGTGCGCCTTCTGCCAAAACTTCCTTGGCTTGAAAATGCACATTCCACGGTACAGTGACAATCACCAACAGCCACTCAAAAATTGCGCCCCCAATCACCCAGTCAAGAAAGTTACCTGCAGATATGTGGAACCATTGCAATACACTAAAAGCTAGTAGCACCAAAACTACTATTCCAATACTGGAACCAATAAAGAAGTTCAAATACATTTTGCCCTATCTCCCATGAAGGTATAATATCATGCCCGTATAAAAAGTTACGATATCCGGCCCTTGCCCCCGTCCCCTCTCCCATGCTTGGGAGAGGGGTGCCCAGAGGGCGGGGTGAGGGTTCATATAAGAAGTCATTAACCGGACATGATATAACTTCAATGATGGCGCTGAGGTTGGGGGTGAGACAGAAATGCTTGTGATGGTTTTTAAAGTTACACACCGTTTGGGAATGGGGCATGAGGACGTAAGTCGATAAAATAAGCGAGGTATGGCGGAAATTATCTACTTAGTATGCAAAAAAGAACTCTTGGTCTAAATAATCAACTCTACGATTACCTATTATCCGCTTCTTTGCGTGAACCTGAAATTCTCCTAAAGTTGCGGCTTGAAACTGCCGCTCATCCTCGGGCGATGATGCAGATTGCACCAGAACAAGGACAGTTTATGGCACTACTGGTGCAGCTGATCGGAGCCAAGAAAACGCTGGAAGTAGGGGTATTTACGGGTTACAGTTCACTCTCCGTGGCGTTGGCGCTTCCTGCTGATGGCAAAATTATCGCTTGTGATGTCAGTGAGGAATATACTGCGATCGCTCGTCGTTATTGGCAGCAAGCAGGCGTTGCTGACAAAATTGATCTGCGACTGGGACCAGCTATAGAAACTTTAGATCGGCTGAAGGCTACCAGTGTTGAGACGTTTGATTTTGCTTTTATCGATGCAGATAAAGAAAACTACGACACATATTACGAGCGATGTCTGCAATTAGTTCGTCCAGGTGGATTAATTGCTATTGATAATGTTTTGTGGTCTGGACAAGTTGCTGACCCCCTAGATCAAGATCAAAGTACTCAAGCTATCCGTGCTTTTAATGAGAAGTTGCACCACGACGAACGGGTAACACTCTCCCTTGTCCCAATTGCAGATGGACTTACCTTAGCTCTTAAGCGACGTTAAGTGGCTGGGAAAAAGCTAATTGCTAATGGCTAATGGCTAATGGCTAATCGTAGTCAAGCAATTAACAATTAGCAATTAGCAACCGATGCAACAGGTTATATCTTCATCAAATTGGAAATCTTGCGCAGGATCTTCTGGCACAGTAATTTTTGCTGACACTGCTAATGTCTTTCATCGCGGAAAAATACCTACAGCTATAGATAGATTCACAATATTTTTTGACTACAGTTCCAGAAGACTCCCATTTCATGAAAAATCTTACCTTCCAGAGGAGGATTTACTCAAACTTGCAACAAAGCTTTCTAAACATCAACGTTCGTGTGTATTTTGGAGAGAAAAGTCTCCTTTATAGTTCTAGACTGCGAAAGAGCGAATATTCGTTCTTTCGCTGCCTAATGTTCAAGCAAAATCTAACATAATAATCTGGCACTGGAAAACTACTTAAGGTAAAATAGTAATGCAATCCCAGCGATCGCAATTACGACACCAGCCACTGCTCTCAAGCTGACTTTATCACCGATGCAAATAGCCAGCGGTATCATAAACAGTGGGCTAGTTTGCAAGAGGGTTGAAGCAATTCCGGCTTCTATGAATTTAATTGCCGTTTGTTGCAACCAGATTCCTAAATAAGTGCCACAAAAGGCTGCAAAGAAAGTTGCTAGAATAACTCTTACTGATTGTAAGCTTTTTAGCTGAAAGCTATTTTTTCGCCCTAGAAAGGGTGTTACTACCAGCAAAAGTAACACGCCTGCACTCAATCGGATTAAAGTTGCCCACAAGGGGCTAATGCTAGTATTTGCAAATGCTGCACGAGAAAGGACAGCCCCGATGGCATTTGCGATTGCTGCTAACAAACCAAAGCCGATTCCCTGCCAGAGGTGCGTTGCGGAATTATCACTTGTATCGGGAACTCGTTCCGTTACCACCCAAGCGACTCCCAGAATAGTCAGCAAAATACCGCACCAAGCACTAACATTTAGCCGTTCCTGAAGAAAAATCAGTGCTAGTATTGCTGTCATCGGTGGAGCAAGGGTTTCCATCAGTAAGGCACGACGTGCCCCGAGGCGATTTATCGTGGCAAAGAAGGCTGTATCACCCAAGCCAATGCCCACAACGCCACCAAGAAAGAGTAGACAGAGGGGAATTAATTCGATGGTGGGGAAGAGTTCGCCACGGATGAGGATGGTGAGCAAAAGGAGGGCGATGGCAACTATCCCTTTAATCAAGTTTAGTTGCAATGGCGGGATACGCTCTCCCAAGCGAGCATACACCACTGATGCTACAGCCCATAGGCAGGCAGCAAGCAAAGCCGCTATTTCACCTTTAAAATCTGTGACTGAAAATTTGAAGAAATTATTAAAAATAGTATTTAACACTTTTCTAAGCAGTGAAACTCTTTAATAATTAAGATTAATACTCTGATAAACTTTAGCACTCAATGCTCTTATCTGCTATTTTTTTGCTAAATAGACTTAAGCACTCACCATAGACAAGTGCTAATTTATTCTCAAATTTTGATAATTATGGCACAAGTATCCATACAACTTTTTTCAGATGTAATTTAAGGGATTTTTAAGTCATAAGATATTGGAAAAACTTCAGGCTACATACAACTAATTAACAATTTGGAGAATTAGAATGAAGTACACCTTTGATATTGTAGGCATTTCTCCAGTTTTACAATTTTTTAATCACCAACAGCAAATTCTGAAAAAATCACAGGCTCTCAGCGTGGAATACGTGGGGACACATAAGTGTACACTTGATGCATTGATCAAATCTGTAGAACCAGTACCCCTAAAGTGGGGTTGGGATCTGGATGAAGTTGTAGGCACTGTGATTGAGTTTTGGATGAACAATTCAGAGAGTGTTTGCTATTGGAAATCGCGTTTAATTGATGCAGGTAGTGATAATTTACTGGTGGCAAGGGTTGCAGATATTAAGGCTTTGCAAGCAGAATTTGACTTGCTGCTGGGTTGAAGTTGGTAACCACAATATAACTGTAAGGGCGGGGTTACCCCGCCCGTACGATGTGGATCACATCTTGCACCAGTTGCAATAACGCTATTTTGGTAGGGTGGGCATCGCCCACCATTGACAGATCGGGCCGATTTTTGCGTTGGTAAGCTCTAGCCCTACCTACACGAACTATCGAATGGTGCAAGATATCAGGTGGTCAATTCGTTACAGTCACCCTCATTGCTCGTTGCCTTACGGTGGGCTGGTGCCTCCGGCAATTGAGCACAAGCAGAAGCCCTCCTACTTGGGAACGAGCGTTACCCGTAAATGGCTTTGAATCTTTATAATTATTAAAAAAAAGTTACAGTTATTACTGCATAATAATTACAGTCAGGTCAGAGTATCAACTGAATTGGCGCCATTGAGCCAGTAATTTATTTGATGGCAAAAGCTGAAACCAGAGATGGTAATAGGTTTTAGCACTTAACGTCAAAAGTCAGTTTAAAAATCGGTGCATTTTCTTTCAATTGCTACATCCTGGATCTTCCATCCTGCGCGTGCTTTCAAAGATCTCAGGTTTATACCTGGACGATCAAAAAATAATGTGCTATTCAGGAGGCAGCTTTAATCATAATTTAACGAGGTGCTAGTCTATCCCAGATCGGAGACTTGCTCACGCTTTTCACTGCCATTACACACTACACGTATACTACATAATCTAAGTCATGCCACAAAACACCCAATACAATGATTCCGAGTTAAAAAGTCAGGCACTTGCTTACAAAGAGCGTCTGAATTCGTGGGCGGTTGCTCGTTTACTTCCCGATACGCAACGAGTTATTGTGGCTCGATTCCGCAGTCAGTCTGACGCAGAAGGTAATTTGCGCCTTCTACGTCAGATGACTCCTAATGCTCGCTTTGAGGTAGTCTTTGATTGTCAACGAGACGAAACAGTGAACTAAAGTTATAGAACGGTGTCGCACTTGTTGAAGCGAGTGCGATCGCACCACTTATCGCAGCTGGTTAAACTCTTCCTCGGTAATAGTTGCTCGTCCATCTGGGTGCTGCCAACGGGCGTGGCTTCCTTTATGTCTTACCTTTTCAAATCCCAGTTTCCGCGCAACCCGCTCCAATTCTCTTGATTTAGCTGGCATTGGCAACTACAAGTTCAACATCTTCAGGTAGAGAGCGCCTTTGTTCTGCGTACTCTTGTTGAATCATTTCAAAAACATCAGGAAGGGAGGCATGAGCCTCATCTGACGTTTGTCCCCAAGCGTGACAACCAGGAATTGCTGGGACATAGGCAACAAAAGTGCCATTATCATCAGGACGGGTGACAACTGTGTAGTCTTGCAGAGACTTCATGCGGAAAACTTGAAGTGTGGGTGCATCTTTATTTTAGACGTAAGATTTGAGGTCTTTCAGAAAGTTGGGTATTCACTCTTACTCTAGTTCTGCCCTCACCTCTCCCCCAACCCCTCCCCTGCAAGGGGAGGGGAGCAGAATTACTCCCCCTTCCCTCGTAGGGAAGGGGGTTGGGGGGTTAGGTTTCTTCACAACAGGCTTTATAAATACGCATCAAAACCCGATCAAGTTCCTGTCTCACTTCTTCATTTTTAATTCGCAACAAACGCAAACCTCTTGCAGACAAAACTTTGTCACGTTCTGCATCGTATTCAGCTTGTTGCTCATGAATTCCTCCATCGATTTCTATCACTAATGCAGCAGCGTGGCAGTAGAAATCAGCAATAAATCCATTAATAATCTGCTGACGGCGAAAGTGGTTTCCACTCAAGCGATTGGCGCGAAGATGTTGCCAAAGAATTTTTTCTTCTGGCGTCATTTGGCTACGGAGTTCCTTGGCACGCTGTACTTTAGCTGAGGCTAAGTTTTGTCCAATAACTATGTTGCGAGTTCCTTCTTTATCTGAGGAGGGTTGTTGAGGTGCTGGGTTATTCATTAAGTAAGCAGGAAGGTAAATTTTTACCGTTCCATTATGGCTGACCTCTCCCCTGCGAGGGGAGGGGAATTTCTTTCTCCCCCTTCCCTTGTAGGGAAGGGGGTTGGGGGGTTAGGTCTGTACGTGTGGTGGAAAAGGTAGATTTTTACCGTTCCATTATGGCTGACCTCTCCCCTAACCCCTCCCCTGCGAGGGGAGGAGAATTTCTTTCTCCCCCTTCCCTCGTAGGGAAGGGGGTTGGGGGGTTAGGTCTGTGCGTGCGGTGGAAATATTAACGAATCCTAAGAAAGCTGACTACCAGCCATACCCAAAATATCCTCAATCTTGGGCATTTCTTCCACAGAAATCACGCGCCCTTCATCCTCAAAACCTGATATTCGATCAAAATTCAAATACTGATACAAATCATCAGCAAAAGGATGAATCTTCTGCGCCACAATGTCCAGATATTCTGGCACCGTGGGAATGCGTCCTAACAGCGCACAAACCGCTGCCAATTCAGCTGAACCGAGATAAACTCGTGCATCTTTACCCATGCGGTTGTTGAAGTTGCGTGTGGAAGTAGAAAACACCGTTGTCCCATCGGCAACTCGCGCTTGATTACCCATACACAAACTGCAACCAGGTATTTCTGTCCGCGCACCCGCAGCACCAAAAATGCCATACACACCTTCTTCTTTTAGTTGCTGTTCATCCATCCGAGTTGGCGGACAAATCCACAGCCGAGTCTTGACTGCGCCTGCGCCTTCTAACACCTTGGCAGTTGCCCGATAATGACCGATATTTGTCATGCAAGAACCGACGAAGACTTCTTGCACAGAATCGTTAGCAACTTCCGATAATAATTTCACATTATCTGGGTCATTGGGAGCAGCCACAATTGGTTCGGTGATTTGATTCAAATCAATTTCAATGATTTCGGCGTACAATGCATCCGCATCAGCTGCCATCAACACTGGATTTGCCAACCACTCTTCCATCTTGGCAACGCGACGCATAATTGTCCGAGCATCTTGATAGCCGCGTGCTACCATATTTTTCAACAGCGCCACGTTAGAACGCAGATATTCGGAAACTGTCTCATTACTTAGCTTAATGGTACAACCTGCACAGGAGCGTTCAGCGCTAGCATCGGTAAGTTCAAAAGCTTGCTCAACTTTCAAATCTGGCAAGCCTTCGATCTCCATAATCCGCCCAGCGAAAACATTTTTCTTATTCTGTTTTTCGGCTGTCAGTAAACCTTTTTGAATTGCCACGTAGGGAATGGCATTTACAACATCCCGCAGGGTGATACCGGGTTGCAATTCACCTTTGAACCGCACCAAAATAGATTCTGGCATATCCAAAGGCATAACACCCAACGCCGCAGCAAACGCCACCAAACCGGAACCAGCCGGAAAAGAAATACCCAAGGGAAAGCGGGTGTGAGAGTCGCCACCAGTTCCTACCGTATCGGGTAGTAGCATCCGGTTTAACCAAGAGTGGATGATCCCATCGCCAGGGCGTAAAGCGACACCAGCGCGAGAGGCAAAAAAGTCGGGCAGTTCGTGGTGAGTTTTGATATCAATTGGTTTGGGATAAGCAGCAGTGTGGCAGAAACTCTGCATCACCAAGTCAGCAGAAAAGCCAAGACATGCCAGTTCTTTTAACTCGTCGCGGGTCATGGGACCAGTGGTATCTTGGGAACCAACGGTAGTCATAATCGGTTCTGCGGATGTACCGGGACGTACACCAGGTAAGCCGCAGGCTTTACCCACCATTTTCTGTGCTAATGTGTAGCCGACTTCCCCTGACGGGGGGGAAACAGAGGGGGTGGGACGGATGAAGAGGGTGCTGGGTTCTATACCAAGTGCTTCGCGGGTTTTGTCGGTGAGAGTGCGCCCGATCAATAGGGGAATACGTCCACCAGCGCGGACTTCATCAAGGATAGTGTCGGGTTTGAGGGTGAAGGTGGAAATAACTTCGCCTCTGTCATTGGTTATGTCCCCTTTATAGGGGTAAATGGTAATCACCATGCCGGTTTCCATCTTAGTGACATCACACTGGATGGGTAAAGCACCGGCGTCCTCGGCAGTGTTAAAGAAGATGGGAGCAATGGTATTGCCTAAAATATATCCACCCGCCCGCTTGTTGGGTACATAGGGAATATCATGCCCCATGTGCCACAGTACAGAGTTGATGGCAGATTTACGGGAGGAACCAGTACCAACTACATCTCCTACGTAAGCAACCGGATGCCCTTTTTTCTTTAAATCAGCAATGGTTTGCAACGCCCCAGGCATGCGCGACTCTAACATTGCTAAGGCGTGTAAGGGAATATCAGGGCGTGTGGTGGCGTACACTGCGGGGGATAAGTCGTCGGTGTTCGTCTCACCAGGAACCTTGAAGACAGTAACATTGATGAATTCTGGTAAAGTGGGACGAATGGTGAACCACTCAGCTTCTGCCCAAGAGTTAATCACCCGTTTGGCGAAGGGATTGGTTTTGGATAACTCCACGATATCGTGGAAGGCATCATATACCAGCAGGATTTTGCTTAAAGCAACGGCGGCGTATGCTGCTATGGGTTCCTTTCCTTGTCCGCCCATCACTAGAGGTGTTTCCGAAGATGACGATAGGGATACGGTGGGAACTTGCAGTAGTTCGATTAAGGATTGCACGTTATAGCCACCCATCATCGTGCCCAGCAATTCCACAGCTTGTATAGGTGAAATTAAGGGACTGGTGATTTCTTCTTTGGCAATAGCGGTAAGAAACCCAGCTTTGACGTAAGCTGCTGGATCGACTCCGGGAGGAACGCGATCGCGCAATAAATGCAATAATGTCTCGCCTTCACCCGCTGGGGGATTTTTCAGTAATTCACACAGTTCGGATGTTTGCTTTGCATCTAATGGCAGGGGGGGAATCAAGCGTCCGGCTCTTTCTGCAACGTGTAGGCGGTATTGTTCGAGCATTCTTTACTCCAAGTATTCAGCCACATTTTTTTCAGTATTAATCATCACTTCTCTAATTTCAGGGTAGTTAGACCTCACAAGTCTTGACAGGCGATAAATCCCTGATTAGATTAAGTTTTGTGTCTGGCAAGGACTTATAATTATTACTGTATAGTCCTTTGGCAAATCTTGCTTTTCTCAACAGATAATTCTTGTGTGTGCATCTGTTAAGCTAGTTTTCCGCCTATTCATAGGATAGAATATTTTATTTGTTCCTTGCATCACTTTTGTTTTATATATGCCCAAAACTTACACCGTCGAAATTATCCACCAAGGAAAAACTCATTCAGTGCAAGTTCCCGAAGATGAAACTATCTTATCAGTTGCCGATGCGACTGGTTTGGGTTTACCGAGTTCTTGTCATGCAGGTGTTTGTACGACTTGCGCTGGTCAAATTATCCACGGAAATGTGGATCAAAGTGAAGGCATGGGTGTTAGTCCAGAATTGCAAAAACAAGGCTATGTATTACTTTGTGTCGCACATCCTCGCACAAACTTGAAAATAGAGACAGAAAAAGAAGACATAGTTTATCAGTTGCAATTTGGTAAATAGTTAGGATCGAGAGAGTAGGAGTTAGGAGTTAAACAATGACAACACATTTTATTACCGCAGAAATTGACTTGCAAGACACTCCCATAAAACTGCAACAAGCAATTGAAGTAGAGTTGAAAAAACAAGGAGAACCCCTACGTTGGGCAATTACGTCTGTAGACGTTGAACAGCAATCATGCACTGTTGAAGCCGTCGTTACTAAAGTAGGGAGTGGGGAGTGGGGAGTGGGGAGTAGGGAGTGGGGAGTAGGGAGTAGGGAGTAGGGAGTGGGGAGTGGGGAGTAGGGAGTAGGGAGTAGGGGCGGAGTTCCCCCGCCCCTACAGGGAGTGGGGAATAAATTGTTAGTTGTTCAACCAACAACTAACAACTAACAACTAACAACTAACAACCAACAACTAACAACTAACAACTAACAACTAACAACTAACAACTAACAACTAAATGCCTCCATATACTGCTATTTTAATTGTTCCTACTGGGATTGGGGCAGCGATTGGGGGTTATGCAGGAGATGCAATACCTGTTGCAAAAGCTGTAGCACAGGTTTGCGATCGCCTGATCACTCACCCCAATGTCCTCAATGGTGCAAGTTTATACTGGAATCTGCCCAACGCTTTTTATGTAGAAGGCTATGGACTTGACAAATTTGCGGCTGGATGCTGGGGGTTGCGTCCAGTACGTCAAAATAGGTTGGGTTTACTTTTTGACCAAGGTATTGAACCAGAATTGCGACTGCGACACCTGCAAGTAGCCGATGCAGCTAGAGCAACACTAGGATTGTCCCTAACCGATTATGTAATTACAGATGCACCATTAAATGTGGAATTACGTACAGCAGCATCTGGAGCAAGTTGGGGAACTATTGGTAATCCGGATAGTTTATTACGAGCAGCGGAGGTACTGATTAAGAGAGTGGGGGCGGAAGCGATCGCAGTTGTTGCCCGTTTTCCCGATGATTTGGATGAAGTGCAAGGGCAAAACTACCGCTACGGTCAAGGTGTCGATCCAATTGCTGGTGCAGAAGCTGCGATCAGCCATTTGGTAGTGCGAACTTTTCAAATTCCTTGCGCCCATTCTCCCGCACTCTCTCCCCTACCCGCAGATCCCCACTTATCTCCTCGTGCAGCTGCCGAAGAATTAGGCTATACTTTTTTACCAAGTGTACTTGTCGGGTTGAGCCGCGCACCCCAATTTACTGTCAGAGCATCCGATGACTTGCCTGAACTTGATGATATTTGGGCTAATCAAGTTGATGCAGCGATCGTACCAGCCACTGCTTGTGGCAGTAGTGCGTTGCTCAGTTTAAGTCATACACGATGCCAAATCATCACTGTACAAGAAAATCGAACGCAAATACAAGTTCCTCCCCAACCGTTAGGGATAAAATCAATACAGGTAAATTCATATTTAGAGGCAATAGGTGTATTGGTGGCACACAAATCAGGCATCAACCCATCTGCCCTCAGTCCAACACTATCGTCTTTACATTCAATAGTTACTAAACTGGGGAGTAGGGAGTAGGGAGTGGGGAGTAGGGAGATGAGGGAGATGAGGGAGATGAGGGGGATAAGGGAGATAAGGGAGACAATTTAACCTCCTCATCCTCCCGATCCTCCTCATCTCCCCCCACTCCCCCCACTCCCCCCACTCCCCCCACTCCCCACTCCCCACTCCCCACTCCCCACTCCCCACTCCCCACTCCCCACTCCCTCAACTACCGTGACGCAACAGCAAAAGAAGCAAGAGCCGGAAATTCCATACATGACACGCACCCAAGTGCTGGTGGCGATGGGGTTAACCGCAATCATTTTGTGGTTAATCGCCAAGCTGTCATTGCGGTTTGGCAACTTTTCCTTAATGTCCTGGCGCTGGAACGAAAGAGAGTTGCTGATCGGGGTGGGTTTGGGGTTAACTATCACTGGTATGAGTGGGTTAGCTTATCAACTTTGGCGTCCTTACCGTAGAAGTGCCAATTATTACTTAGATATAGTACTGAAGCCTTTGATCGTACCCGACTTAATTTGGCTGGGGCTGCTACCAGGATTAAGTGAAGAATTATTATTTCGGGGTATAATGATACCAGCTTTGGGATTGGATGATTTAGCTGTCATCGTGTCGAGTCTTTGCTTTGGTGTCTTACACTTTAGTGGTCCTCAACAATGGCCTTATGTAATTTGGGCAACCATTATCGGGCTAATGTTGGGGTATAGCGCCCTACTCAGTGGCAACTTGTTAGTACCGATTGTCGCTCATATTCTGACAAATTTGATTTCTAGTTATTTGTGGAAGGTTTCGCAGTCTTCCGCAATTAAAAATTAAGGCATCGGCAACGGATGACATAACGGATGTAACGGATGATTTAACTATGGGGCTCCACTCCTTCATCGATCCAAACATCAATGACTGTTTTTACTTCTAGTTCAGTTATGGCAGACCACTCTTTTTCGTTGATAAATGTCCTAAATACGGCTCTTTTCCCGTGACCAACTTTTTCTATTGCGTGTCCACGATATACATTTTTAGGCTTAATCATTTTTATCTCAATTCTACTGAGTATTGTAACCAAAATCCAAATTGATTCTTTCCTTGGTTGGGGGAGTGCGATCGCCTGAAATCTTCACTCTTAAAGGAAGCTGCGATCGCTACTTTACTTCCACTGCTAGTGTTCGACTCATGTCCGTGTGAGCCCGACTCGACCGCCGCACGAGAAGGCATCGTAGTTCTCATGTGACGGGGCTTCCCCAGTATAGAAAGTAGCTTAAACTACTTTGATCGCTATACCCCCAAACCTGGCTTTGTCTGCTCTACATTTAATTCCTTCTATATAACAGTCGCGTTTATTCAACAGGCTTACCAAATTCATCGGCAGCGGATGCCAATGTATGTGCAATTGCATAGTTGCCCTCCTCATAAGCAGTTGTTAAAAATGGTGAAGTATAATTAAAAGGTATAAACAGCGATAGCGCTACTCGTTTCATCATATCGGAGAGCAATAATGCCGAAGGAAAAAAAGGGCAATAAAGAAACCAAAAAGCCAAAAAAAGATCCCGATCAAAAAAAGGAGAAAAAAGACCCAAATAGATATAACGGTTAGTTTTTCATAGTTTATGTGGGAGTGCGAATCTTTCAAAGTCCCACTAGTATTTAAAGTATAGGTCGAAAAGCCGTATAAGATTTTGCCACTTAACCTAGGAGAACTAATGTTCGACTTCAATACCTTGGCGATCGTTCTCAAACACCTACTGCATTGGCATTTGTATCTTATTGAAACAATTAGTTCTTAAGTACTATCTGTAAATATTCCCCTGTGAAGAGGAAGGGTGCGGAATGTGGGTTATATTTGTGTTTGGGCTGCAATAGCGATGCTTTTGGCAAGGGCTTCGCCCAACGCTAGAGGCAAAATCCGATGTTCCTGCACTTGAATTCTAGCGTGGAGTGTTTCTGGTGTATCATCAGGCAACACTGGCACTGCCGCTTGCATCAAAATGGGACCACTGTCCACTTCTAAACATACCAAATGCACTGTACAACCAGCGATTTTTACTCCAGCAGCAAGGGCTTGTTCTACGGCACGGGTTCCCTTAAAACTAGGTAATAAGCTGGGATGAATATTGATAATCTGGTCAGGAAAGGCATTGATCAAAACAGGAGTTACCAGGCGCATCCAGCCTGCCATAATCACCCATTCCACATCATATTGCCGCAAAGTCTGGACAATTTTACCATCTAAGTCTGAGCGAGTTTTGTAGTCGCGGTGATTCAACAACACAGATGGAATACCCCAGTTAGCTGCCCGTACTGCAGCATAAGCCTCTGGATGATTGTAAATTAAAACTTGAATTTGGGCGGACAACTGCCCGTCTTTGATTGCAAGGGCGATCGCCTCAAAATTACTGCCATTACCAGAAGCCATAATTCCCAGTTTTAAAGGAGTGTTTGTACAAATGGTGCGATCGCTAATACTGGGAGAAACCAAGCTAGAGGTAGAATCGGAGCAAAGCGTCATCATGGCAGGAAGGAAGTTGTAGATGCCAAAAATAAATGGTAAATCCTGGTTAGATAATGATACCGTTGCTGCTGGAATTTTTCTCACTCCAGCATTGATTTTACTGGGCATCTTTATAGTTTGGCCCATTGCCTATTTATTTTACCTCAGCTTCAGTGCTGGTAGTTTCACTTCAACAGGTATTTATTGGGTAGGCTTAAAAAATTACTGGCGCTTGCTACTCAATCCTGATTTCCGGCAAGTTATTGGTAACACCGTTTACTTCGCTGTAGCTACTGTCATTCCCAGTTTAGTGATTCCTTTGGGACTAGCGGTACTATTAAACCGTAGTTTTGCCTTGCAAGGTGTACTGCGAACTGCCTATTTCCTGCCCTCGATTATCTCTCTTGTGGCGGCTGGTTTGGGATTTCGCTGGCTGTTTCAAACAGATGGACCAGTTAATGCGCTTTTAGGTGCGATCGGTATTGAACCAATTTCCTGGCTGGGAGACACATTTTGGGCAATGCCTGTCCTCATTATATTGAGTGTTTGGAAACAACTTGGTTTCAATATGGTGGTGTTTTTGGCAGGCTTACAAGCAATTCCCCCCAGTCGTTATGAAGCTGCAGAACTCGATGGCGCAAATGCTTGGCAACAATTTTGGTATATTACCTTGCCCGGATTGCGACCTACTTTAATATTCGCAATAGTTACCACTGTTATTTTCACATTGCGAAGTTTTGAGCAAGTTTATGTGATTACTGGCGGTGGTCCATTGAATTCTACTAATTTACTGGTTTACTACATTTATGAAGAGGCTTTTGGTCAATTTGATTTTGGTTATGCAGCAGCAGCGGCTACAGTGCTTTTAGCAGTAACGCTGGTACTAGTGTATTTGCAGTTGCGAACTTGGGGGGAGCAGAGTTAAGAGTTATGAGTTAAGAGTTATAAATGTCTCACTCCTAACTCCTCACTGGTTGTAGCATATTTCTTGCTTGTGATGGTTTCTTGACTTGACTCAAGGTTTTTTGACATGAAAAACCACATTAAGCACGTAATTTCAGCCTATTTACGATTAGTTACTAATTTTTTTTTCTTTTTTCCGGATTTTTTATTTGGTGGAGTGACTTCTGAAGTGTATTCTCGAAATACAGTGATTATCAGGATTTGCATTTAAGACAATAGACACCCGGGAAGTTAGAGGTAAATACCATGAGAAATCACGCTAATAAACAGGATTTGATTTTAAGTCAAATCACAGATCAATGTGTTCAGCGAAGGGATTTTAGTGGATGCGACTTGAGTGGAATCGACCTGAGAGCAGTTGATTTAAGTGGCATTAATTTGATAGGAGCAGATTTGCGCGGCGCAAATCTCAGTGGATCTATCCTCAAGAGTGCAAACCTAAGTGGTGCAAATTTAATGCAAGCTAATTTGCAGTTAGCTTATTTGTATGACGCTTCTCTGTGTGAAGCTAATTTGATTGATGCTGATTTAAGAGGTGCAAACCTAAGTGGGGCTTTTTTGTGGCGAGTGAAGTTAAGTGGAAGTAGACTGTGTGGAACTTCTTTGTGTGATGCAGATTTGAGCGAAGCAGACTTGAGTGAAGCTCAATTAATTGAAGCATCGCTGATTGAAGCTAACTTAGTCAGAGCAAATCTCGCAGGTGCAAAGCTTTGTGGAGCAACGTTAATAGAAGCTAATTTACATCAAGCCAACTTAAGTGGTGCAGACCTCACGTGGGCAAACTTGACGGAGGCAAATTTGAGTGAGGCGAACCTTTGGGAAGCGAAAATGACTTTTACAAAGCAATGGGGCACGATCATGCCTGATGGCACAATTCATCAACCTCAGATAGTCTGCTTTTAATAGAAGGGGAGTGGGGAATAGGGAGTGGGGAGTGGGGGGAGTGGGGGGAGATGAGGAGGATGAAGAGGATGAGTAGGTTAAATTTCTCCCTCATCTCCCTCATCTCCCTTATCTCCCTCATCTCCCTCATCTCCCTCATCTCCCTGATCTCCCCCTACTCCCTACTCCCTACTCCCTACTCCCCAAATAATTAAAACTCACGTTGGGAGAAGATGAAAATAGCGATCGCTAACAGCATGACACTGTACAGCAAGCCGTAACCAGCATTAGTAATTAGTGCAGTTGGATTAGGCAGTGCTTGCATACCATAAATCGCACTATTTTTCAAATCTAATCTTGATAGATCTGGTAACACGAGGTATAAACCTTGAGTGAGGCGTTCAATGCCAGGGTTGCGACCCAAACGAGCAAGTTGTAGTATATCTTGAGTAATGTTCCCCATTAAATATACTCCAAAGGTTAATGCTGTCGCTAACAGGGAACTGGTAAATACTCCCAAAGTAATAGCCACAGCGCTAATTAAGCACAACTGCAAGAATAGGAAAATTGTGGCAATCAAAATGCTTAAAGTCGAATGAGCAATGTTCCCAAGTTGCAAAAATCCCAGATCAATTGCTGTCATGGCGGCGATGAATACAGCTAGTACTGCCAACAAACCTAAGTATTTACCGACGACAAATTCACTCCGGCTAACAGGTTTGGCAATTAATACCAAAATAGTGCGTTTTTCAATTTCTTTGTTAACCAGTCCCGTACCAACAAAAACAGCAACAATTAAGCCGATAGCACTCATCGCCGCCAGCCCAAAGTCTAAAAACATTTTGTCATTTGTCGCCGCAGCAAATTCAGGAAGTAGGCGAATAGCCGCGACAAGTATGAGAGCATAAAAGCCAATAATGTAAAGGATGCGATCGCGCATCACTTCCCGAAATACATTTTTTGCTATTACAGAAATTCTGACCAGGTTCATAAAAATATTGTTAGTGGTTAGTGGTTAGTGGTTAGTTGTTAGTTGTTAGTTGTTGGTTGTTAGTGGTTAGTGGTTAGTTGTTGGTTGTTGGTGAACCAGCGCGAATGACGGCTTTCCGACGCCAGGTGCCTGCGACGGGAAACCCGTCTTCAGCACTGGCTCCTCCGTAGGCGACTGGTGTAAGCGTTGCGATCTTCGACGAAGGAGCGTCACCCGAAGGGTTGTTGGTTGTTGGTTGTTATTTGTTGGTTGTCAAAAAGTACTACTAACAACTAACAACTATCTACTAACAACTATCTACTAACCACTCCCCACTCCCCACTCCCCACTCCCCTTTTCTCTACTGAGGCGGGGGCGACCCTACATAAATTTTAGGACTGATGGGATCGCATTCAATTTCTGCAATGGTAGTGGTATTATCCTCTGGTTTTTTGGCAGTTCCGGTGGAGGTGTTTGTAGAAACTGCAACTGGATCAATCCGACAAGACTTTTTGAGGTAATACCCATTCGGGTTGGCACTCGGACCTCTCCAAATACTTAGTAAATCTAACTTATATCCAGACTTGACATTGGATATACGCGGTTCAACGTGCCATAGAAACCTCTCGTCATATGCCGCCAGGTTTGTTTCTATGACTTGCTTACCCAGCTTGTCTACTCCAGTTCGTGCATCAAGTAACCATTGTTCTACTTCCGACCAACGTCTTTTAGCTATTTGTTCGTCTATGAGGGGTTCAAGTTCTTTTAAAATTACAACGCCGTTTTTCGGCAGAACTTTAACTACGGGTCCACTTTTCACAACCAAGGCACTGCGCTCAACATTATCTATCTGCACACTAGGATATTGATTTAACCATTTATCCACAACAAAGCCAAATTGTAACCAGCAACTAAGTACCATGCAACTGGCAATTAAAACTATAATTTTTTGACGTGCTTCTATTTTGGGAATCTGAGTTTTTGCCTCTGTACCCGTTCCTTCAAAAAATTCTGGAATTGCAGTAATTATTGCTGAAATTGTTGGCCAAAAAACTATTGTTCTTGGTGTAAGCATCTCTTTTTCCTGCCCAAAGGCAAAAACACTGACTAAGAATCCAGTTATCAATGACCCGATGGGCATATTAGTACCGGGGACATATAAAGGGCTGTCAGTGGTATACCAAGCAGTACCGGCAATTAAAAATAACCAGCCGCAAAGTGCAATTAAATCTTTTATATAACCTGTAGAAAGAGATGACATTAACAAAGAAAAAAGACTTAAATAAAGTAATGTTTGCCAAGAATAAGCCTTAGGCGGAACTACTATCCTTCTTAGGCGATCGTAAATACCTTCAAAAACCTTGAAACTCCCGAATAAATCTTTAAATAATAAGTTCATATTTTTCACCTATAACTGTTATAAACGACAAATGAATCAAAGAAATTATTAGTTAGATTTTTCATACATATGCTGCCCGAATAAATAAAATAATGACAATCACACTATAGCTAAGTGCATTTGCTATTAGTAAGGAGGTAATTAAATTTGAACTTTGCAATTTATTCTTGTAATTACGGCGTGAGTTGCGTCGTATAAGTGGTTCTGGTTCATTTTTACCTGGTTCGCTAAGTGACATCAACAAGATTCTTAATAATAAGTATTTAAACAAAAAATTGGCAAAGAAAATTATAAAAGCGGTTAATACTATAAGAGTTTGTATATTATATTCATATTGGAGTCGATTGAAAAAAAGATAATTTATAAATTCAGATGTATATCTTACTGGTAACACTGAATCCGCCACAAAAAATACGATCCAACCAATTACGGTGGAAAAGAGATTCATACAAATGGAATAAAAAATGCTAGTTTTTTTGTCGAATTTTAGCCGACTGTGCAAGATAAATGCTTCAATTGGTATTGCCACAGTTAAAAATAAAAAATCAAGCAAAATTACACCAAGGGGAAAAATTCTGGGAATAAAAGGATATTCAGGCATAAACGGGTAATCAGTAAGGTATGACTTAAGAGAGTATAGCGGCAATTTTGACTTAATCGCTAATTGTAAGAGTGCTAATTGTTAAAAGCCAGTCTGACATTAGCCAGTCTGACAGTCTTCCATGCCCAAAGACTTGTTTAGAGTCCCTACCAGAATAATATAAGACCTTGGATAATATGAAAGACTGCGACGTTACAGCTTTTTGAGAGATGACAAGGAACGGCATCGGTATTCGTACAGCGCAAGTGCGCCCCTCAAGGCTTACTGGTCAAATACATATCTATGATGGTATAGGGAAAGGCAAGTCGCAAGCGGCTTTAGGAGTTGTTTTGCGCTCAATTGGTTTGGGGATAAATACACCTAGCAATTCTAATCGTGTCTTGCTGCTGCGGTTTTTAAAAGGTCCAGAACGGGATTATGACGAAGATGGAGCAATTGCTGCTCTGCAGCGCGGGTTTCCTCATTTAATTGATCAAGTTCGCACTGGTAGAGCAGAATTTTTTGGACCTGCGGACATTACGCCTTTTGACAGAGCAGAGGCGGCGCGGGGTTGGGATGTTGCTAAAGGTGCACTCGCCTCAGATTTGTATTCGGTGGTCGTCTTAGATGAAATTAACCCCGTCCTAGATTTGGGTTTACTAGACATAGATGAGGTCGTGGGAACATTAAAATCCAAACCTCAAGAGTTGGAAATCATTGCTACAGGACGTGCAGCTCCGCAAAAGTTGCTGGATATTGCGGATTTGCACTCGGAAATGAAACCCCATCACCACCCGACAGCTTTAGCACAAGGAATTCAAGGCATTGAAATTTATACTGGTGCTGGTAAAGGTAAGTCTACCAGTGCTCTGGGTAAAGCGTTGCAAGCCATCGGTAGAGGAATTAATCATCCAGGATCTACCCGTGTGCTGATTTTGCAGTGGCTCAAAGGTGGTATGGGCTACACAGAAGATGCAGCGATCGCCGCCTTACAACAGTCATATCCAGAGGTAGTGGATCATCAACGCTGTGGTCGAGATGCTATTGTCTGGCGCAACTGTCGGCAAGAATTGGACTACGTGGAAGCAGAACGTGGTTGGGAAATCGCCAAGACGGCGATCGCATCAGGTGTGTACAAAACTATTATCCTCGACGAACTCAATCCCACCGTTGATTTGGAACTCCTGCCTGTTGAACCAATTGTCCAAGCTTTACTCCGCAAACCCCGCGACACTGAAGTTATTATCACCGGTCGCTGTCAAAATCAGCCGACATACTTTGACTTGGCTAGCATTCACTCCGAGGTTTACTGCCATAAGCACTATGCCAATCATGGTGTAGAACTTAAGCAAGGGGTGGATTTTTAATGAATGGGGAGTGGGGAGTGGGGAGTAAAAATAATAAGTAAGTAGGCACAGGTAAACTGAAAAGAGGGCGGGCAGGATGCCCACCCCACAAGAGAACTGCTTTTATTGTGGGGTGGGCGTCTCGCCTGCCCTATATGTAGAACAAATATTTTAGAATTATTTGTGTCTGTCTACTTAACTCTTCACTCCTGTTTGATCGCAGGATAAAGGAAAATTATATCTAAAATTATGGACAACAATAACGTACTCGACTTGGTGACAGCGGGAATGGCGATCGCAATTCTTCTCGGCGGCTTCCTGATGATGTTTACCACCATATTTACCACCAAGCGTAAGCAAAAATGATCGGACAAGAGCCTGATTTTCCCATCGGAGAAAATACCAACCTGTACTACGAGCGTGGAAAACCTTATAGCATGTTGATGCTAAAAAGTTCATTTTTTATCCTCCTCTGACTGGTCTTGCTGCTGGATCGTGACCGGTCCAGTCTGCAGCGATCGCCACCGGAATGTCAATTTTTCACATACCAGTTTACTGTTAATAAAATCACAAAACCCTTTAACAATAAGGTTTTGGGGATAAAGCCAGCAATCAGATTTGAACTGACGACCTTCCGATTACAAGTCGGATGCACTACCACTGTGCTATGCTGGCGCGGCTGCGATTAGGGCGTGGCAAAAACCTCGTATCGTCCTAAAACATCACACTAGGTTCATATTATATCACAACTAAGCCCATTGTCAACTATTAAACTCAAAGAAACATATCCGTCCGAATTCGGCTAAAAGATAAGTAGGTAGGCACAAATTAACCGAAAATAGGGCGGGCAGGATGCCCACCCCACAATCTTAGTTGCTTTTCTTGTGGGGTGAGCGTCTCGCCCACCCGATCTTGAGAACAAATGTTTTAGACTTATTTGTGTCTGTGTACTTACTTGATTGTTGCCATATTACTGATTTTTCAGCTTCAAGGTGGAGTCGTGGGTAATAAAAGTATGATGGATTCCAAACAAATTTATGATTTAAATCACTAATAAAATTGATAAACTAATATATAAGATTCCTATTGGATTTTTGAAATACACGTAGGGATTGCCCATCATATCCGGGTTTTGGTGGGCAATGCCCACCCTACTTAAGATTTTTCACGCTCTGATTTAGGATTCCTATAGTCAACAAAGCTACCTTAAATTATAAACTGGACAGAAAAATAGCTGATCTGCTGAAAATGCTATATTTTTTGACACGCCTGAAAGAACGGAAAGATATAATTGTTCTTTAAAGATTTGGAAGCATGGCAGCGTTGAACGGACGAGATTTATTAAGTCTGGCGGACCTCAGTCCAAGGGAAGTTCAAGAACTCCTGCAAATGGCAATCCAGCTAAAATCACAAAAGCTGAAGTTGCAGTGTAATAAAGTGTTGGGGCTATTGTTCTCCAAAGCTTCAACTCGGACACGGGTAAGTCTTTCTGTGGCTATGTACCAACTTGGTGGACAAGTAATAGACCTCAATCCCAATGTTACCCAAGTCAGTCGCGGGGAACCTGTGCAGGATACAGCAAGAGTTTTGGAGCGATATCTGGATATTTTGGCAATTCGCACCTTTGCACAGCAGGAATTGGCAACTTTTGCTCAGTATGCCAAAATTCCCGTAATTAATGCTCTTACCGATTTAGAGCATCCCTGTCAGGTATTGGCTGATTTATTGACAATCCAAGAATGCTTTGACACATGTGCTGGGCTAACCTTGACATATTTGGGCGATGGTAATAATGTTGCTAATTCTTTAATGCTAGGCTGTGCTTTGGTGGGGATGAATGTGAAAATTGCCACACCTAGCGGATATGAGCCAAACGCTGCCATCATAGAAACAGCACGCGCGATCGCAGGCAAAAAAACTCAAGTCATCATAACTCATGACCCAGAAGCAGCAACAAAAGGTAGTAATGTACTTTACACCGATGTTTGGGCAAGTATGGGGCAAGAATCAGAAGCAGACGATCGCATGCCAATTTTTCAACCTTACCAAATTAATCAGCAGCTGTTGAACCTTGCTGACCCAGAGGCGATTGTTTTACACTGTCTACCAGCGCATCGCGGCGAAGAACTCACTGATGAAGTGATCGAAGGTCCTCAGTCACGAGTTTGGGATCAGGCAGAAAATCGCATGCACGTTCAAAAGGCTTTGCTTGCCAGTATTTTAGGAGGGGAGTAGGGAGTGGGGACTGGGGGGAGTGGGGGGAGTGGGGGAAGATGAGGAGGACAAGGAGGACAAGGAAGCATCCTTCTCCCTTGTCCTCCTTGTCCTCCCCCTACTCCCCACTCCCCACTCCCCACTCCCCACTCTCTAATTTAAAATTCAAAATCCCAAATCTAAAATATATAGTGCGTAGGGTAGTTTTTTGTAGTACTAATGTTCTAGGAACACTTGTATTTACTTCCCTACAAATTTATGGAACGTCTAACAGAAGTTCAACTTGAACTTTACGATTGGCTGGTGCAATACATCCGATCGCACCAGCATTCGCCTTCAATTCGCCAGATGATGCAGGCGATGAACCTAAAGTCGCCAGCACCAATTCAAAGTCGCTTGGAGCATTTACGGGTTAAAGGGTACATAGAATGGAGTGAAGGTAAGGCGCGGACGATTCGGGTTTTGGCGAATCTAAAACAAGGAGTGCCAATTTTGGGCACAATCGCTGCAGGTGGTTTAATAGAACCCTTCACTGAAGCTGTGGAAAATCTAGACATTTCCAATTTGTCCTTACCTCCCCAAACCTATGCTTTGCGGGTAACAGGCGACAGCATGATTGAAGATTTGATCGCCGAAGGAGATTTGGTATTTCTACGCCCAGTGGAAGAACCAAACCATTTGAGAAATGGTACTATCGTCGCCGCTAGAGTCGATGGATATGGTAATACATTGAAGCGGTTTTATCGCCAAGGCGATCAAGTCACCCTCAAACCAGCAAATCCTAAATACAACCCAATTGAAGTGAACGCCATTCAGGTACAGGTACAAGGTTCCCTGGTCGCCGTTTGGCGCAGTTACAACTGATAAATGGGGAATGTTAGTTGTTAGTGGTTAGTTGTTAGTTGTTGGTTGTTGGTTGTCAACAAGAACGATTAACGATTAACGACTAACCACTCCCTATTCCCCATTCCCTTACCGACGGGGGAACCCTGCCCCTACTCCCCACTAACAACTAACAACTAACAACTAACAACTAACAACTCCTCATGTATTTGATCCAGAATCAAAAGCAACTGCCCACTGTTCAACTCAAATTACCATTGGCAGGGGAAAGTAAGGGCAGTTATCATCAGCAATCATTACCAGGATGCCCGAAAATGCCACTATCTCTGCAATTGCGGGGATATCAGCGACAAGCAGTCAACAACTGGTTTGCTAACAACGGCAGAGGTACGCTGAAAATGGCAACTGGTAGTGGGAAGACAATCACTGCGTTGGCGATCGCCTGCCAATTATACAAGCAAATTAACTTACAAGTGTTGCTAGTGGTGTGTCCCTACCGCCATCTCGTTACCCAATGGACACGAGAATGTGAAAAATTTAATTTGCAACCGATCTTAGCCTTCGAGAACTTACGCAGTTGGCAAAGTCAACTTTCTACCCAACTTTACAACCTGCGTTCTGGTTCTCAACCGTTTCTGACAATTATCACCACTAATTCTACCTTAATCGGAGATGGGTTCCAATCTCAACTCAAATATTTCCCTGAAAAGACTTTAATCATTGGAGACGAAGCACATAACTTAGGCGCACCCAAGTTAGAAGAAAGTCTACCGCGCCGCATTGGGTTGCGACTGGCTTTGTCTGCAACACCGGAAAGGTATTTTGATGAAGGTGGCACCCAATCTTTGTTTGATTATTTTGGTCCAGTTCTCCAACCTGAATTCACCTTGAGAGATGCCATTACTCAAGGTGCTTTGGTGCATTATCTTTACTATCCTATACTAGTGGAATTAACAGAAACAGAAAGCCGTGCCTACGCCAAATTAACAGAAAAAATTGGACGGGCGCTGCTGTATCGGGATCGGGAAAATGTCTTTACAGAAGATCAAGAAGATTTGAAACCTTTGTTGATGCAGCGAGCAAGGTTAGTCGGTGCAGCGGAAAATAAGTTAAATGCTTTGCGTGAGTTAATGACAACTCGCCGAGAAACGACCCATACATTGTTCTATTGCAGTGATGGTTCACAAGAGGAGGAACGTTCTAGCTTGCGCCAACTTAAAGCCGTCACCAAAATTTTAGGGGGAGAACTGGGTTATAGAGTCAGCACCTACACCGCCCAAACAACCTTAGAAGAACGGGAAATTTTGCGTCGTCAACTGGAAAGCGGCGAATTGCAAGGTTTAGTGGCAATTCGCTGTTTAGATGAAGGAGTAGATATTCCGGCAATTCAGACTGCTGTGATTTTGGCAAGTTCTGGTAATCCCCGTCAGTTTATCCAACGACGCGGACGAGTTTTGCGTCCTGCGGCTGGTAAGTCACGTGCTACCATATTTGACATGATTGTTTTACCACCAGATTTAGACAGGAAAACTCTAGAAGTAGAACGTAATTTGCTGCGAAAGGAATTACTTAGATTCGTCGAGTTTGCCGATTTGGCTGACAATGCAGGTGAAGCTAGGATGAAGCTATTGTATTTACAAAAGCGATATGGGTTAATGGATATTTAAGCAAAGTTGGCAACGGATGTGGCAGCGGATGTTGTAGCGGATGTAGCGGATAATTTATCTATGAGTCTCACAGTTAAATCATCCGTAAGCATTCAGCTATCAGCGGTCAGCAGTCAGCTATCAGAGGAATTTGTTAACTTATGTAACACAAGAAAGTTCTTACAAGTCATACAAGCGCTCTTGCTGATGGCTGACGGCTGAATGCTTACAATCATCCGTTACATCCGTTACAACATCCGTTGCGCGGATAATTTATCTATGAGTCTCACAGTTAAATCATCCGTAACATCTGTTACAAAATCCGTTGCCTAACAGAATTTTAAGATTTGTAAAGGTGGATTTACGGTTGATTGCGAGATTACAGAAGGTTAAGATAGATAAAAAATCAATTTAAAAAGCCCGATGACCAAGGAAACCAATATTGATGATGTTCAAGAACCGATTACCAGTGCTCCAGAAGAAGTGCGGCGAATAATTGAGCAGGTATGGCAACTAGAAAAAAGCCGATTAGATAAGAAAATTAACAGCCATATTAATGATGATATCTTGGCAATTGTGAAGGAAGCCGTGCGATGAAGCTGACTTCAATTAAGCTTTGCAACTTTCGCTCTTTTTATGGTAGAACACCAGAAATGATCCTTGCCGGAGGAGATGTTCGCAATACCACAATTATTCATGGCAATAATGGAGCGGGAAAAACTAGTTTGCTGAATGCGTTTACTTGGGTGCTGTATGAGAAATTTAGTGCAGCTTTTGCCTCTACTGAGCAGTTAGTAAACAAGCGTGCTATAGCCGAAGCTAAACTAGGGCAAGCTGTTGAATGTTGGGTCGAAGTTGCTTGGGAACATCAAGGAAAACGCTACCGCGTGAAACGCCAGTGTCGAGTTTATAAAAATGAAACTAACTTTGACGTTGGCAAGACAGAATTGTTTATGCAAGTAGCTGGGGATGATGGCAAATGGTATTTCCCACCACAGCAACCAGAGGAAGTGATTGGGCAAATTTTACCTGCTAGTTTACATCAATATTTCTTCTTTGACGGCGAGCGTATTGAAGAGATAGTCCGTTCTGACAAAAAAGCTGAAATTGCTGAATCTACAAAGATTTTCTTAGGTGTAGAGGTCATTAACCGCTCCATTAGACACTTAGGAGAAGCGAAAAAAAGTTTAGAAAATGAGTTAAAAGCGATTGGCGATTCAGAAATTAAACAGCTTTTGCGACAGCAGGAAAAGATCGAACGGGAAATTGAGCGCATCACTAAGCGACAAACAGAAATCAAACAAGAGTTGGAATACCAACAGACTTTTAAAAAAGAAACGAGTAACCATTTACGAGAACTGAGTGCTGCTAAAGAATTGGCAGAAAGAAGGCAAGAGTTGGAAAAACAAAAAGCATCCAACCAAGAAAATCTCAGACAAACCAGAGAAGCGATCAAAAAAGCAATTTCGACACGGGGTTACACTGTTTTACTGTCGCAAACTACGGTGCAATTTCGGGTGATTGCCGAAGATTTGAAGCAGCGAGGCGAGTTAACTGCGGGGATTTCACGGGAATTTGTGAATAACTTGCTCAACGAAAAGCGCTGTATTTGTGGCGCAGACTTACGCACGGGAAATCACTCCCACGAGAATGTGAAAAGCTGGTTAGATAAAGCAGGTTCTTCGGCGGTGGAAGAAACAGCTATCCGCATGAGCGCACAAGTGGATGAAATTGATAAGCAAGCCGTAGCATTTTGGGAAGAGATTGACAGAGAGCAAGCGAGGATTAATCAGTTAAGACAAGGTCTTTCAGAAGTTGAAAGTGAGTTAGATAATATTCAAGAACGGTTGCGAAAAGATGCAAATGAAGAAATTAGCAATTTACAAAAGCGCTTGGATGAGATAGAAGCAAAAATTCAAGAGTTAATGCTAGAACAAGGTGCAAATTTGCAACAAATTTCTCATTTCAAAACTGAGTTGGAAGGTTTGAGTAAGCAAATTGCCAAGCAAAAACTCAATGAGGAAAAACAAGTACTTACCCAACGACGCATTGCTGCAACTCAAGATGCGATTGAACGGTTAACGGAAGTGAAAGTCCGCCAAGAACAACAGTTTCGCTTTCAATTGGAGAAGCGGGTACAAGAGATATTTAGTGAAATTTCGTTTGCGCCATACACTCCTAAAATTAGTGATAAGTATGAACTGACGCTGGTAGAAAATACAGCAGGTGTAGAAGCACCAGTTGCAGCTTCGACTGGTGAAAATCAAATCCTGAGTTTATCTTTTATTGGCAGCATTATTGACAGGGTGCGGGAATGGAGTGAAAAAAGAAAAATGCTGATGGGACCGGATAGCAGCACTTTTCCGATTATCATGGATTCGCCTTTTGGCAGTTTAGATCAACAATATCGCCGACGAATTGCCAAGACAATTCCTAAATTAGCGAGTCAATTAGTGGTTTTGGTAACTAAGACTCAGTGGCGAGGCGAAGTAGAAGCAGAAATGACAGACAGAATTGGTAGGGAATATGTGCTGACGTACTATTCTTCTAAGCCTGATTGCGAACAGGATTATGTTGAGTTGGGTGGGGAACGTTATCCTTTGGTAAGGCAAAGTCCAAATGAGTTTGAGTATACGGAAATTCTTGAGGTGAATAGGGAGGGGTAGGGTTTTTTAAAGCTAGTTAATTATTTAAAGATCATTAAGTCAACAGGTAAAATGCGATGGACTTTTACACAGTAGTATTAAGACAAAGTACAGGCTACTGGGTTGCTTTGTGCCTAGAGAATGGACTGGTAGGACAGGGAAATACTCAAGAAAATGCAATTAGCAAGCTCAAGGATGCAATTGAGTCTTTTGAAGCTGTTTCTCAGACGGCAACTAACATTTATAGCGCTTCTATTTCTATAGAAGAACTGCATGAATTTTTGATGTTAGAGGATCGGGAACACAATTCTGAAACCTATGAATTAAGAAAGGTTTATGCCTAAAAATATCCCTTCTCTTAAACCAAAAGAGCTAATCAAGCTTTTGGAAAAAGGTGGATGCTCATTTTATCGGCAGGGAAAAGGCGACCATAAATTATATACCCGTGAGGTTGAAGATCAACGGAGAGTTGTTCCTATAGATATCGGCGCAGGGGAAATGTCACCCGCTTATGTTTTGCGTATTTTTAGGCAATTTGCCTTTACTGATGAGGAAATTGAAAGTCTTTTGCGTAGATAAATTTAAGTAGTTTTACTGGAATGACGCAGAGGATACAGAGGGAAGTCGCTAAGATGTAATACCAATTCGCTTAAATAACGCTACACATGGAGTAGGGACACGGCAGTGCCGTGTTGTCCCTACAAGGTCTTCATTTGTAGCAATCATTTTTGGAATTGGTATAACTACTATATAGCAACGTCTCTACATTATGGGTCAATACGGTTCAGTTAAGGGTGATGGCGAAAATTTTAGACCGTGTAGAGACGCGATTAATCGCGTCATAGGTTGACGGTAGGTAAATTATCTTAACTGAACCGTATTGGGGGATAACCCTCACTTTACCTGGTTTTGGGCTTAACCGAACCGTATTGAGAAGGATTCTACAAAGCCGAACGCTCTGTATATCCCCATTAGGTTCCCAGACATACCCGGTTCGCCACATGGGCAGAGAGAGTGTTATTTCCTAAAAATCTCAAAGGGTTCGAGAATTGGGCGTCTACTTTCGGTGCAGTCCACGGGTAGTTAGAGTCGAGAATTCAAAGCCAAAAAATAGACAAGTAAATAGATAAAAAAATCATTGTTACTTTATACGATGTTTCTGTAAAGTTAATCACAGAATCTGCGTATAAAATCTCAATTAATACCACTCTTTGAGAAAATTGCACGTTATTTTATTCCCCTGTAGTCTTCCGGATTTTGGAGGGACGTCGCCAGCAGGGGAGATATTATAGTGCATTTGCTACTGATAAAAGCACAAAACTCATGATTAGTCCAAGTGTAAATTTAGCTTGTGGCTGATGATGTTTTGAAAAACTCTTAGGAATTGTTTTCATTCAAACAACACAACTGGTCAACACTCAATCTCAAATTTCCAACGTATGAAACTCAAATCATTTGCCCTAACAATTGCTACAGTAGCCATGGCTACGGTAACAGTTACGAAAGCTGTTGCACAAGAAGCTGTATCGTTTGAGGTTGTTGCTGATGGTCTTGATAACCCACGGGGTATCAGCTTTGACCCTTGGGGAAATATTTATGTAGCAGAAAGTGGTCGCGGGGGTGACGGAAGCGACGGAAGATGCATACCATCACCTAGCTCCCAATATATTCCATTATGTGCTGCTGAAAATGGTAGCCTTCTCAAGATTACTCCATTCGGAGTAAAAACGACAGTAGTCTCAAATCTCCCATCCATAGGGTTAGCACCTACTGGAGAACAAGCTGCAGGACCAGCAGACATCAAGTTTGATTCCAAAGGTAATGCTTATCTTCTCATTGGCTTGGCTGGTAATCCCAAAGAACGCGATACAGTCTTAAAAGAGCCTCAAATGGGACAGTTATACAAAGTCAACCTCAGAGATGGTTCATTAACATCTATTGCTGATTTTGGAGCTTACGAACTCAAAAATAATCCCGATGGCACTGATATCATTTCCAACCCTTATTCTTTCACGATTAAGGGTGATTATGCTTACGTTGCTGATGGCGGTGGAAACTCTATATATAAGGTAGCACTTGATGGCAGCGGTATTAAGACCGTAAAAGCCTTTGCTCAGCAAAAACTACCGTCAGGTGAAGTTGTCTTCCCCCCACGTCAAGGTCCAGCAACAGGAGACTCAGAGGGACCACCACTTGAGTTATTACCTCCAGGTTATACCGTGACTCCTGATGGTAATGTGACATCAAGCCAATCAGTACCTACAGCGATCGCAATTGCTCCCAACGGAAGTTTAACCGTCACTGAATACACTTCTTATCCCTATCCAGAAGGAAAAGCACGTATCTGGAATGTTGACGATCAATTGACAACAACAGGTACAGGTGTTAATAATACGCCGTTGACTGGCACAGAAATAACTACTGGCTTTACGCAGCTAACTGGTGTAGCATACGACTCACAGGGCAATGAGTACGTATTGCAACACATCAATCAGTCAGAGTGGAAAGCGGTTGAACAAGGCGGTAATATCACTGGTGATGTCAGTGGTTCTTTGATCAAAATTGCCCCTGATGGTACTCGCACAGTTCTCCTCAGTGGTCATGGACTAGAGGCGGCTGCTTACATAACTGTTGGTCCTGATGGTGATTTGTATATCTCTAACAACACCAGATTTGCGCTTAAAGGACAAATCATCAAAGTTCATCTTCCTGAAAAGGACAAACGCCAACGCCAGGAAAGATTTGGTCAAGAGTTTCTCGATCGGGTAGATACTTACAACTACAACTACAATTTTTGACTCAAGCTTGTAGGTTGAGGAAGCACCGCCGTGGACAGGTTCCTCGGCTTGATAAAACCCAGCCTACAAGACTTTCCTTTATTAATGTTGCAAACAAGGTAACAGCCTCAGGAAGAAATGCACTTCGCAGCGTTATGGTTCGTAATTGCTAAGAGTACGCTCATCGCAACTACATACCTCTATGATGCTGCGAATTTATCAAGTTCTGCACTGAGAAACTAGTACAACTTACACTAACGGTATCTGAAACATGGGATTATTCAAAAATTTGTCAATTGGCTTAGTTAGTACCAGCTTGATGGTTATGGTAGCATCTGCCCAAGCCAAGGCGGACTCCATATCCTTAAAGTATGAAACCTCTATCGGCAGACCTGCTAACCTACCCAAAGGGGAGTTTCCTGGTGTTCCAGGAACGCTTGCTGTTCCCCAAGGTATAGGTGTTGGTCCTGATGGGAATATCTACATCGGTAATGGTCGTGGTATTGATCGCGTCGATGTGTTCGACAACAAGGGCAACTATATCAGAGGTATTGGCAGCACTGGTAGCGGACCCGGACAGATCGATGAGCCATTAGACATCAAATTCGACCCTCTGACTGGCAACATGTATGTGGGTGATGGTTACAACAGCCGCATTGATGTATTCGATCCTCAAGGTAAGTTTGTTAAATCCTTTGGTTCCTTTGAAGGTCTTAAACCAGGTCGGTTTTTCTTTGGACCTGGAGGTATGCAATTCGATAGAAAGGGGAATTTGTACGTCACTGATTTTAGCGCTGATGTTATTAAGGTCTATGGTAGAGATGGTGAGCTGATCAAAACTTTTGGTAGCTCAGGCACCGGAGATGGACAGTTTATTGGTCCGGCGGGGTTAAATATATCACAGCGTACTGGGAATATCTTTGTGACTGACCAGTACAACAACCGCATTCAAGTATTCGATCCAGAAGGTAAGTTTCTGTTTGCTTTTGGTTCTGAGGGTCAAAAAGCTGGTCAGTTTGAAAATCCAATTGGTATAGAAGTGGATGAGGAAGATAATATCTACGTGGCTGATGCCATCAATAGCCGCGTCCAAGCCTTCGATAAGAAGGGTCATTTCCTCACTGCATATGGTCAACCCGCCCTCGATGCATCTGGCGCAGTTGTACCACCTCCAGCCTTAGGTGGTCCTACCCCCTACGGTGACCCCCTCAAACTCGAACCTGGTACGTTTAACTGGACGGCAGGTTTACACTACGATCATGGTAAGTTGTATGTCGGCGACTTTTACCAAGGTCGCGTCCAAGTGTTAAAGGTCGAACATGTCAGATCTGAGCCTTCCCAGCAGGATTACAATTGGTCTTACAACTTCGACAATGACCAGAAATAGTAAAATACGACTCTCCTTATTATAAGCTAATCGTCATTCATTTTTCGAGAGGAACTTGTTTGTAGTAAGGGCTTAAGCCCTTTCCTTAGTGGAATTTGAATGCACATTAGCTTATCAGGTTCGGATGAACACTTATATACTGCGAACGGTTCAAAACTTCACTTAATATGGACTGAGCTCCAAACCTCTCCCCGATGCGGGGAGAGGCTTAAGAACAGGATGCGCGAATGTTAAATAAGTATAGTTTTCAGCCGTTTTTAGTATAACTAGGGCTAATAAACCAGAACTATAAGTCATAAAGCGAACTTGATATGAGAGAGGACAATCTAAGAAGTTGTAGAGACGTTAAATTTTGCGTCTCTACAACTTTTGCGTTAGTAAGACCCTATTCGTAACCTTGGTGCAGCCAAAAGAAATGTGTGCGCAGCTATTGGGGCGATCGCCTCTGCAATCACAACATGTATTGGCTTCAATTGTTAAAGTAGAAAAAAAGAGGTTATTATGTCTGAGCAAAGTATAGTCAGCAATCAGTCTCAGAGTAATGGAGAGAAATATTTTCCAGAAGTATCGACAACTGAGCTACTGCACTCTTATTAAACAAATACCCAGAGAATACTGGTCTAATTTACTTCAGATTATGCGCCTGTTTCGTGAAAGCGTAACCCTGAAACCCGAATTATCACAGGCTTTCGATCAAAAAACTACACCCCAAATGCACTCGTCCGACCGACTCACCCAGCAGCATCAAGCCCTCAGTCAGCTGACTAACCAATGGATAGAGGAGGGGGACGAACTTGAACAGACAGAAACTTGGGAATATCTCCGTCAAGCACTTGATGAAAACCGTCTTTCTCATCGACCTCTCTTCCCATGAGTAGGATAGTCATGATTGACAGTGGTCCAGTGGGTATGGTGACAAATCCCAAAACCACTTCTGCTGAGTGTCAAGATTGCAAATTGTGGCTAGATGCCTTGCCTTTGAAAGGCTTCGAGGTAATTTTGCCGGAAATTGCTGATTATGAGGTGCGGCGTGAGTTGCTTCGGGCTGGTAAATTGGCTGGGATCAAACGTCTTGACCAATTGAAAACTGCAATTACCTATCTTCCAATTACTACAGAAGCGATGCTTTTGGCGGCTCAGTTGTGGGCAGAAGCAAGACGCGCTGGAAAACCAACAGCAGACTTCAAGGCACTTGATGGGGATGTGATTCTGGCGGCTCAGGCTAAATTAGAGGAGAATAAAGGGAGCGAGGTGATAATTGCTACTACAAATGTCGGGCATTTATCTCAATTTGTTGATGCGCGTGAATGGCGATTAATTTAAGGAGAACTAACCATGACCTCAGCAGAGTCTAATCGTACAGTACGCCGAGGAAGAATATTCCCAGAAATCCAGTGGTCGGAAGAGAAGAAAGCACAATGGAAAGTTGAACGGGAGGCATTTTATCAGCGCTGCAAACCGATTTTTGATAGAGTTAAACCGGAATTGATTAATACTCACTACAACTGGTATATGGCAGTTGAACCCGAAAGTGGAGAATATTTTCTTGATCGGGATGAGATGACTGCTATCAATATGTCGCGTCAAAAGCACCCAAATACTCCTGTATTCGTATTTCGGATTAATCAAACAGGAGTAGCTGGAACAATATGATTCAAGGCAGGTTTGGTGATGGGGAGGAGTTAATCTTTGAAATAGAGTTGATTGCAGCGTCAGGATTAGAATTACCTGTTGATGCCATATTCGATACAGGTTTTTCTAATTGGTTAGCAATTGACGTTAACAAGTACCCTCACCTCGACTGTTAAGTTAAGATGGTCACAAATTAGATAACAGTAAAATGGCTGAGAGTGGCAGAATAAGAGTCGCTAAAGATAAGGCTGAATTGGTAAAAGCTTTAACATCAGCAGATGGTGCAACAGGTCCTTTCCAAACTTATGCTGATGTCATCGTATTTGCTGCTTCTTTAGGTGCAAAGCATAAAAAGCGTGTCCCTTTGGGAGAGATAGCTAAAAGAGAACCATCTCCAATCGGGTTAGATATTTTTGTATCTAGAGGATATGATTTAGTAATAAAATTACTGGCAATTACTGCAACTAAAGATATTAAAATCCTATCCTCTAGTGAGGATAAATATGAAGATGAACGTCACATGATTTTTGAAGAGTACGCAAATGGTGGACTAGAAATACTGCAAAATGAGTTTCGTGGAGCAGTAGATTATTCAGAACGAATTTTATTGCTTTTAAGTTTGGAAAGAACTAACGAGGAAGAACCACAAGATGAATTTGACTTGAGTAAATTCGTTGATTTTTAGTGAGTAGCAGCTTTGGCAATGAGATGGGTTTATGTTTGCTAGTCAATACCACAATACGCTTGGTGTAGTTGTGTATCTACCGATAACCTTTGTCTTGACGTTGCATTTTAACGTCAAGACACACCAGAAATTACTAGCGGAGATCTCTAACTAAACCGTATTGGTTCATTATCAATACGGTTCAGTTAAAGATTTTTGCTGAGAATTAAATCGGTGTAGAGACGCGAAATTTCGCGTCTCTACAAGGGTTGTCGGTAAGAGACATTTAAAAAATATCAAAAGCTGCTTGGAGGTGGATACAAAGATAAAAATTCAGTTCTTTGTCAGCCATTCTTTAATCTTGTTAATGACAAATATGATGAGACAGGAGAAAAATTTTGGCATTTACAACCTAAGTCATGTTCTCCAAAAATTGAAGATATAAGGCATTGAGCCGAGATCCGTGTAAAAACCTGCATTCCGGGTCTGAAAACCGTTGCTCTATCTACGTTTTGGCAATTTTGAGGTCTAAATAGAATTTGTGGATGAATGCACTGGCACTTTTCACCATAATTGCTTTTCTTGCAACACTGATTTTTGATGTTGAATTGCTGGGTGTTAAATAATTTCTGGTTTTCGAGCGATTATATATAAAGTAGTGAGGTCGTCCCAAATTCCTGATTCGGTTTGAAGTGCTTTTAATTCGGTTTCAAACTCAGCTTTAGCTTCTGCTAACTGTACCGATGAAAGTTGTGAAAAGGGATTTGCAGGTTGATTGGGAGATGGAAAAGAATTTCCCGCCCATCGAGCTTTCGCTTTATCTATATTAATATAGTTACCATGTTGCTCGGTTTTAATTTCAATTCCTTCAAACCCAGCATTGGCAAACAGGTTTTTACAGGTTTCAATTGTACCGATGCGATTACTTGGTTCAATGATGACACCATACTTTCCCAATACCGAACGTAAAACCACGTATCCAATATCAGCTGTATCAGCAGGAGTATGAATAGCAATTATTCCCCCTGGTTTGAGAAATCCTATCCATTGCTGTAACGCAGCTTGTTTATTTTCAATCCAGGGGAAGGAATTTGCACACAAAATCCGGTCAAAGCTGTTTTTCGGAAAGCTCAGTAATTCTGCATCCGCAAGTTGGAACTCAATATTTTGCAAACCCAATTTTTCAACTTTTTGCTTGGTTTGCTCGAGCATTCCCGCAGAAATATCGATACCAACAACTTTACCCTCACTTCCGACAATTTGTGATGCTGCAATCGCAATATGTCCTGTTCCTGTGGCAATATCTAAAATATGCTGTCCAGAACAAAAGAGTGCATATTCTATAAGACGTTGACAGATTTTGAGATGCCATTCGCTATTATCGTAAGTTTCGCTTCTGCGGTTGTATAAATCGGCTATTTGTTGCTTGTAATTGTTTAGGTCAAGTTGGTTAGTCATATAACAGTCTTAAATCCCGAAGTTAAAAATTACACTCATTAATCCACATGTAATAGTTGTCTGTAAACCTTTGCTCTATCTACATTTTGGCATTTTTGAGGTCTAAATAGAATTTGTGGGTGAATGCACTGGCACTTTTCACCCCATAATTGCTGATCTCGTAGCAAAGAGAATTCAATATACTGTGAGCGTTGAAGGCTCATGCTTGAGGCTGTAACCCTCTATCTACAACAGCTTCAACCAATTCGCTTTGACAGAAGATATAGCGAACGCACGGGAAAATCGTTAAGAAAATTAATAAACACTTCTGTTTTTGTAGCTATACATACGTCTTAATTGCACTCTCATGCCAATCTTACTTAAAAATCGCTACAAGCTATAGATAGCAAGTTTTCCCAGACCCGGAATACAGGTTTTTACACATATCTCGGCTCAATGCCATGTTCATCCTTGGAAGATCAGAACTAACCCCCCTTAGGGATCAAGTCTTATCCGAACCGTATTAAGTGCTTATCAGCAAGTGTATTGACTTAAAAATGTTTTATAAAGTATTTTTTCTATGCCATTTTTTTAAACATAACGTTTTTATATCCATCCTAGTTCCATTTTGACTATCTTGACTGCTGTTGCTACAGGACCAGCACCAAATGATATTTTATAAGGCTTGTCTGGATTTTTAGGCTTGGAGTCGATCCTGACTACGTTATCCTTCCAAAGAGGGTTTTCTCTTGACCAATCTAGCTGTGCTAGTTGCAAAACTTTTTCTTCATTGAAATAATTGCTTTCTGGTGAATAAGTGCAGTAGAGTAATCGCCCCAAAACATCCAGTCCAACACTTACACCTAGTAGACATTCTTCCTTAAAGACTTTTACATCATCAACTGTTAATTGCTCAACACTTTTATCAAAAATATACTGCGTATTGCTGCATTCCGCGAAAAACTGATTCAGGCAACTCGCCAAAGCTTCAGATGTTTCATTAACCTCATAGTCTTGCAGTTCATTGCTTGGATTATCAGCCAACACCAAACTAACAAATTTAGCGATGTAATTAGTAGTGTAAATTAGCTTATTTCTAGTTGAGGGACTCGCGTTAATTTTTTCTGTCTTACCGTGGAACATTGGCACTTGTTCTATCAAGTTTTTAGTGATGCCAACTCGCCCGGAAAACTCACCAAATGATAATAATAATGATTTATCCAGTTGTTTGGTTTGAGCCATGTCTCGAAATCTGTTTGACACTGGCGAAAGTCTCCTTCTAAAACCAGAGTAATGGGAAAATCATTATCAGCAATTAACTCACTTTCAGCACTTTCAATCAATTCGTGAATTGCACGCTTACGATGCTGACCATCAGTAATATCTAACTTGACTCCACGGCGAATGACAACTATACAAATACCTCTACCTAATTCAATGATAGTAATTTTATCTGGGGCTACATTTGCGGTAAGTGTCCCGATAATCCAAGGTTTTCCCTTTTGAACACGATCAACAATATATCGTTTTATTTCATCGCCATGACCTTGAACCTCTGGACGATTCTTTCCAGAATCAGGGTCATTGCCAGTAGACGGTTTGGCTTGAAGAAGAACAGGCAAGTCTCCTGCAGGTACATTGATTTGTACCATTCTACGCTTCCCTTGCTGAAAAATTAGCCCTGGATAGCATCGCTCTCGGTGATACTGTGAGAAGAACGGCTCAATCAAGCTGCTAAACGAAGCTTTCTCCTCAGGCGGAACACTATTGTTGCTATCCTCATTTGTTTGTGCCATACAAATACGTATACAATTCGGCAGATGCTAACAAATATAATATGCTACCATCTAATCCGATGTAATCAGTGAAAACCGCAATGGCTGAAGCAAATAAGAAACGCCCCGCTAACGCTTGCTACTCTCGAATCGGTCTAAGATTGCCTATTTTAACGAACCGCAAAGACAAGGCAGCGCGAATGACGGCTTTCCCTCTGTAGGCGACTGCCGTGCGAAGTACACGTTCGCGCAGCGTCTCCGTCAGGAGAAGAAAGAAGAGAAGAAGATCGGTAATTTTGTAGCGGGAAGGGAGTAATTAAAGAATAGGTGGAAGTCCTACTTGCTTTGGTTCAACGAGGTTGCCATCAAAACCTATTGTTTTATTTTCAACAGTTCTGGCTTTAGCCAAATCCTGGCGAAGTTCGGCACGCTCAATGTGATCTTGGATACCACCCAAAATATACATGAGTAACCTCGCCGCCAGATCCCGTCCAGCAACCTGCACCCGCTTTTTGTTTGGGTCATACAAAACGCCATACCAGAGAGATTTCGGGTACTCCATCCCACTAAATCCGCCTTGCTGGTCGTACTTGCGAAGCTTCTTGAAGATGTCTTCTAAGGATAACTTTTTCCTAAATACCAGGATACCAAGAGCTTGAGCTAATGCTACTTGACCAACAGGACGGAAAAGCATATTTCCTTCGCCTCCATCGTTTTCAAAGCTGAAGCGTCGCAATTGAGGCGTATCCTCGTATTCCAAAATCTTGTAACTTCCTAGGCTTGCCAAATTATCAAAAAGCACTCGAAAATCCTTAATCCCCTTTTCCAGTTCGTCATCCTCTGGTCGCATGGGAATTAGACCTTTGTCCAAGGGTTTCCAGTGCAGGAACTTTTGCCCTAAGTATCGTTCAGACATTTCTTTGATCGCTTGCAGCGTCGTCAAAACCGTGGACTTGGCTGCAACCGTCGCACTATTCCAATTGACGCGAGGTTTCCTGTCCTCACGCTGTTCCAAAAGCGGATGAGTAACAGCAATTTTTCTAGCGACAATGGAAAAACCATCATCCTCATTCAGCTGTGCTAACTGACCTTTACTCAAAGATACAGCCATCAGGTTGACATGAACAAATATGGATCTCACCCGTCGTCTTGCTTCTTCACGGGTTTCACCAGCAGCAACCGCACAAATGAACTCAATACCAATTTTTTCTTTGGGCAAGCTTTGCAACTCAGCAGATGATACATGGTATTTTTCTACCAAGTCATCTACTGTAATGAAAGTTCCGTAAGGAGTTTTATCCTTTCTGGATCGCTGGAGTTTACCAGTGTTAAGCAACTCCATCAAACCCTGCACCCCCATCAGTCGATGTTGACCATCTAAGGCATAAATAGTTACATTCTCCTCAGAAATATTGAGTAGACCCAATGTACTATTTTTATCTAATGGCGAGAATTCGAGACTAGATTTTATGGCTCGTCCCTTAGTATCCCACTCAGGTGCGTCGGGATTGTCTACCCAAGGCTGGTTAATCACCACTAGAACAGGCGGGAATTTGTGATTTCCTGTTACCAAATACTGCACCAAGGGTGCTTGACGTGACCAATCAAGCGGACGCTGCTGAATTTCCTCAATGCTATCGGCGTCAATTTCGATATTATCCGTCTGAGGATTGTACTTTTGCTCAAGCAGGGGTAAGCAAGATGCGAAGTGAACCCGTCCTGCAAACCATTCCAGAGTAACTGAACCTACATACGCCTGAGTACCGCCCATCTCGGTTTTCTGAACCAGAATCCGATCTCGAGTCCCAAGATACTTGTCCAGCAGTAAAGTGAAAAGCTCTAGATCCTTATTTTCCTGTTCGATATATTGGTTAGTAAGAGGAGCGATCGTCTCAGTTGGAATGTTGTTCATTTTAGTTTTTCAAAGTCCAAACTATAGCACAGTTAAATATACAAAAAATTGAGAGTTAAAAAATTTGGTTTTTAAAAACCGCAACTAGTACAAATTTATGTAATACTAAGTTTGCCTTTGCAGCAGCTCTGAACAGGGACAGACAAATGACGACAACACAACAGCCAGAAAACAAAAGTCAAGGTCAGCGGACTGTACCAGAGTTAGTAGACGATATCCAGGATCTCACCACTGAAATTCAAGAACTGTACGGCTTAGACGCCATACCCTGGTGCGTCGGGTATTCGGGTGGCAAAGATAGTACATGTATACTACAATTAATCTGGAATGCGATCGCCGCACTCCCACCCTCCAAGCGGACCAAGCCAATCCATGTCATGACAACAGACACGTTGGTGGAAAACCCAATAGTCTCTACTTGGGTACGTAAATCTCTCGAACAGATGAAAGTTGCTGCTAAAGAGCAAGGATTGCCGATAGAACCCCATCTCTTTTACCCTGCAGTCAAAGACACATTTTGGGTGTGCTTGATTGGCAAAGGCTACCCATCGCCTCGCAATCGTTTGCGTTGGTGTACTGAAAGATTAAAAATTAAGCCTGCCGACCGCTTCATTCGTGAAGTGATTCAAGCAAACGGTGAAGTGATTCTTGTCTTAGGTACTCGCAAGGCTGAAAGCGTCAAACGTAGCGCTACAATGGCTAAACATCGAGAGTGGCGGATACGCGATCGCGTCAATACTAACCCCAACAGACCTAACTCTCAAATTTACCTCCCCATAGAAGACTGGCGGACTGATGAAGTTTGGCTTTATTTAATGCAGTGGCAAAATCCTTGGGGATATAGCAACAAAGATTTATTCACCATGTATCGGGGTGCGACATCAGATAACGAATGTCCCCTAGTGATTGATACTTCTACCCCAAGCTGTGGTGATTCTCGGTTTGGGTGCTGGGTTTGCACAATCGTTAGTAAAGACAAATCAATGGAGGCAATGATCCAGAACGATGAAGAAAAGGAATGGATGCAGCCTCTATTAGATATACGAAATGAATTAGATATTAAAGACGACCGTGACAAGAGAGACTTCCGACGCATCTGGGGTGAAGTTCAACTTTTTGAACGCAATGTAGAAGGCGAGATTTCTGTGGAACCAATTCATGGTCCATATACCAAATATTGGCGGGAACATTGGTTAAGACGAGTATTAGAAGCGCAAACACAAAGTCGTAGAACCGCACCAGAAAATATGCGTGACATCACCCTAATTACCTTAGAAGAAATGAGCGAAATTCGGCGCATCTGGCTAGAAGAAAAACATGAATTTGATGATAGTTTACCCCGCATTTATGAAGAAGTCACAGGCGAACCTTTTAAAGACCCGCGTCCAGGTGCTGGCTATAGTCTGCTAGGTAGCGATGAATGGGCTGTCCTAGAGGAAATCTGTGAAGAAGATGCGATGCACTTAGAACTCATGGCAAAACTCCTAGACACAGAACGCCAGTATCGCAAAATGACCCGTCGCGTAGGAATATACGATGCCCTACAAAAATGTTTTGCCACAAGTTCCCGTTCCCCAGCAGAAGCAATTAAAAATGCTCACCTGAAAAGAGACTTGAAAACAGCAATTGATCAAGGCAACGTTGAAAAAGTCAAGCAGTTAACTTTGGGAGATGTAGTAACGGATTTGGCAACAGATTTGGCAGCGGATGAGGTAACAGATGTAACGGATAAATTAACTGTGAACCCGACAGATAACTCATCCGCTACATCCGTGACAACATCCGTTGCCAATGAATTGACTGTAGACCCGACAAATAACTCATCCGCTACATCCGCTACAACATCCGTTGCCAATGAATTGACTGTAGACCCGACAGATAACTCATCCGCTACATCCGTGACAACATCCGTTGCCAATGAATTAACTGTAGACCCGACAAATAACTCATCCGCTACATCCGCTACAACACCCGTTGCCAATGAATTAACTGTGAACCCGACAAATAACTCATCCGCTACATCCGCTACAACATCCGTTGCCAATGAATTGACTGTGAACCCGACAAATAACTCATCCGCTACATCCGCTACAACATCCGTTGCCGATGAATTGACTGTAGACCCGACAGATAACTCATCCGCTACATCCGTTACAACATCCGTTGCCAAACAATCCACTTGGGCAAACATTAAATTCCAAAAATAGGTCTATATCCGTTTACAATCCTTTGCCACCTTTGCGTGAGACAAAAATATAACATACCACCGTGATATTCCTTGAACTCGTATTACAAAACTTTGGTCCTTACTGTGGTCGTCAAGTCATCGATCTTGACCCAAAAACTAACGACAATCACCCGATCATCCTACTAGGTGGGATGAATGGAGGGGGAAAAACAACCCTCATGGATGCTATTCGCCTCGCGCTTTATGGGCATCGCGCTCAATGTTCCACCCGTGGTAATCTTAGTTATAGCGATTTTCTCACACAATGCGTTAACAGCCACACTTCGCCAGTAGAGAAAACCCGTATAGAATTAGCTTTTGAACATATAGAAAACGATAAGCCAATAAAATACCGCATCGTGCGGACTTGGGAAAAAAACCCTAAAGATGGTAAAGACCACTTAGGCATTTTGGATATTCGTGAAAATGATGAATGGCTTGACACCGCCTTAGTAAATATCTGGGACGAGTATATTGAAAATCTACTGCCCTTAGGAATTTCTAACTTGTTTCTGTTTGATGGCGAACAGGTTAAAGAACTCGCCGAACAGGAAACACCTCCACCGATTGTAGTTGATGCCATGCGCGGACTTTTAGGACTAGAGTTGGCAGAACGTTTAGCAATTGATCTAGAAATTTTAGTCAACCGTAAACGCAAGGAACTTGCCGAGGTACAAGACCTAGAAAACCTGGAAGAAATTGAACAAAACCTGAAAAAGCAACAAGAAGAACACAATAGAGAGACGCGATTAATTGCATCACTACAACAGAAGTTAGAACAAGCAGAAAAAAACCAGCAATTTGCCTTTGATAAATTCATTTCCGAAGGTGGTAAAATTGCAGGCGATCGCACTCAGCTAGAAAAACAGCAGGAGCAAATAACAGAGGGCGCTGAGTCAGCGCGATCGGGCATGGGTGAATTAGCGGCTGATATTTTACCCCTGGCGTTGATTCAACCTCTACTCACTCAGGCGCAAAGTACAGGAGAAAAAGAAATTCGCCGTCACCAAGCACAAATAGCACAGAATATATTGCAGGATCGAGATCAACGCCTAATTAATAAAATTGCTGACTTAGGTATATCAGACTCACAATTAGACAAAATAAAATTATTGATTCATGAAGAAAATCAAGCGCTTCACTCAGAAAACAATGAAGAATCGTGGCTATTAGCTGACCCTGAAACTATCAATCAACTAACTAATATTAATAATTATTACTTGGAAACTGCAAAAATATCGGCACAACAGCAACTAGCAGTTCTCAAAAATAAGGAAGAAGAAATAATCACCTTAGAAAGACAATTACAAACTGCTGCATCTCCAGAAGCATATCAAAAGCTAGTAGATGCACTGCAAAAAGCACAAACTCAAGTAGCGGAAGTTAAAGCAGCATCCCTTACAGCACACCGTCGTTCAGTTGAATTAGAGGCAGCAATTCAAAAGTCAAAAAAGAACCTACAAGAATATACTAGGCAAAATCTTGACCTCAAAAATAACGAACATATTATCGACGCCTCTGCCAAAGTTCAAGAAACACTCAAGCTTTTCCGAGAACGCTTGACCTTAAGAAAACTGAACAAATTAGAAGTAGAAGTAACCGAGTGCTTCCGCTATCTCCTGCACAAATCTGATTTAGTGCATCGCGTCGCCATAAACACCCACACCTTCAGCCTCTCCTTGTATGACCTACAAGGTAAACCCGTTCCGAAACATCGCCTTAGCGCCGGCGAAAAACAACTATTAGCGATCGCCTTTCTTTGGGGATTAGCCCGTGTTTCCGGACGACGCCTACCAGTAGCAATTGATACCCCACTAGGACGCTTAGACTCATCCCACCGCAGTAACCTAGTCGAACGCTACTTCCCATCCGCCAGTCATCAAGTCATTCTACTTTCAACCGACACCGAAATCGGAGAAAAAGAAGTGCAAACACTGCGGTCAAACGATGCGATCGCCCGCGAATACCTCCTCAAATACGACTCATCCACCCGCCAAACAAAAATTGAACCAGGATATTTCTGGTAAAACTCATTCGCAGCGATGCGTATTCTAAGGAAAAAAAGAGAGTGGGCGAAAACCACCAAAAGCGATCGCGACTTTAACAACCAAGCGGTGCATTACGATGCATTAAGTTAATCTTTAATATAAATATACATAATTGCGCAAGAGCGTACCCTACTGTACTACTTCCTTCTTCGCGCTCTTTGCACGGCAGTCGCCTACGGAGGGAAACCCTCCTACAGCGCTGCCTCGTCTTTGCGGTTCATTTATCAAAAAATCATGGAACAACCAATCGACCGAATCAAACTCTCCCAAACAGCCAAAGACCAACTCCTTAAACTAAGACGCAACACCAAAATCGACCAATGGAATATCTTATGCCGTTGGGCATTTTGTCGTTCCCTAGCCGAACCCACCCCGCCGTCACCAGTACCAATACCCACCGATAGTAACGTTGAAATGACATGGCGCGTATTTGGCGGCGAAATCTCCGATATTCTCCTACTCGCCCTTAAGCAACGCTGCTACAACGACGGCTTCAGTACTGACAAGGAAACCCTAGCTAGGCAATTTCGCCTCCACCTGCATCGTGGTATTGGTTACTTAGCTGGCGATCCAAATATCAAGAAAATTGAAGATTTAATTGAATTAGCTACAAAAAATTGAAAGGATATATATTTATGGTGCGTTACGCTGTCGCTAACGCACCCTACTTCTGTACAATGTAAAATTCAAAATGCTCTTATGTTAGAGAGCTACCTAGAAATAGAACGCCATCGAGCCGCAATTGTTCGCACTGACTTATCTCGACCTGTGCGATTGGCAGTCGAGTGGGCAATTATAAATCAGGATACCACGTTTTTTGACTACGGTTGCGGACATGGTGGCGATGTGCAACGAGTAGCAAACTTAGGCTACACCAGTGCAGGCTGGGACCCTTACTACTATCCCCACACTCCCACACTCACCGCTGATGTTGTCAACTTAGGCTTCGTTCTCAACGTAATTGAAGACCCAGAGGAACGCCAAAAGAGTCTGCTGCAAGCTTGGGAACTCACCCGGTCGGTCTTAATTGTCTCCACCCAAGTGCTAATCAACGCTCCCAGTAAGACTCAAATAGCTTACGGTGATGGCATTGTCACTCGTCGCAATACCTTTCAGAAATATTACGAACAAGAAGAGCTGAAAACTTATATTGACAAAGTGCTGAATGTAGATGCGGTGCCAGTGGCGTTGGGCATCTATTTTGTGTTTCGGGATGAAGCTGAAAAAGAGGGTTACAAAGCTAAAAGATTTTTCTCAAATGCTTCTACACCGAGAGTACGCATTTCCAGTAAGCGGTTTGAAGACTACAAAGAAAAGCTACAACCACTGATGGCTTTTTTCACCAAACGTGGGAGACTTCCGGTTAAAGGTGAATTGGAAAATGAACAGGAACTACTCAGCGAATTTGGCAACTTTCGTCGCGCTTTTGCTGTAGTATGCCAAGCAACTGATGAAGCAGAATGGGATGCTCTAGCCTATCGTCGCTCTCTTGACATCCAAGTTTACCTGGCTCTCACCCACTTTGATCGCCGACCCGCATGGCAAAAGCTAGCACCAGAAATGCGCCACGATATCAAAGCCTTTTTCGGTAGCTACGAGGAAGCATGCGAAGTCGCTGATGTCAAGCTTTTCAGTTTGGGTAAGCCGGGGATGGTTGAGAGTGCTTGTCAAAAAAGCAAGATCGGTAAACATACCCGCAGCGCCCTTTACGTCCATGTTTGTACACTCTGCGAACTTGACCCCTTATTGCGGATTTACGAGGGCTGCGCTAGCCGCACTATTGGGCGTGTTGATGGCGCGACGCTGATCAAATTTTCCACTGACGAACCACGAGTATCCTACCTGTTCTACCCTGACTTTGATACCGATCCCCATCCGGCATTAAAGACAAGTATCAGTATTGACTTAAAGTCTTTAAATATAACTCATCGAGACTACGAAACTAGAGCAAATCCGCCAATTTTACATCGCAAAGAAACATTTGTAGCTCCTAATTATCCACACTACGAAGAATTTGCTAAACTCACTCAACAAGAACAGGAATTAGGACTGCTACAGCACAAAAGCGATATTGGCACACGTGAAGGATGGGTAAAATGCCTTGCTGAGAATAAAGTAGAAATCAGAAACCATCAACTTTATCAGATTAACGTAGAGGCGTAGCGGAACCTGCTTTGCAGGCTACCGCCCAGACGCGGCGAAAAAACACATCAATAGTGCAATTTACAGCAATTTTAACTTATTCATACCACATTTTTTGGCGTTTTTCTTTGCGTCTAGGCGCCTTTGCGTGAGACAAAAAAGGTCTATTTACCTGAAAATAGCTGTAATGTGATAACTGGCGTGTTGGCATAAAATTGCACATCTAGTGTGGCAAGATATTCCAATCCCTAATAGGGATTTATACAAAAGTACTACCGCCTGTATTTCAATCCTTTATAGGTGTTAAACATATTATATCATGTCCGACTCAGAACCGCCATAGCTGAAATTTGCCAGAAGGAGGAATTTTGAAACTATGAAAGAAACGCGATCGCTGCTAAAAGTCTTTAGTAGCAGGAAGATGGCGGCTTTGTTATTTCTGGGTTTTTCATCGGGTTTGCCGTATTATTTGACGGGTCAGACATTGCAAGCTTGGTTGACGAAAGAAAACCTTAGCCTGACTGCTATTGGCGCTTTTAGTCTGGTCAAGTTGCCTTACTCGATAAAATTTCTCTGGTCACCTTTACTAGATAGATTTGTCCCGCCGTTTTTGGGTCGTCGTCGAGGTTGGCTGATCATCACACAAGTAGCACTGTTGTTGGGAATCGCCGCGATGGCTTTACAACAGCCATCTCAAGGACTGCAACAATTGGTAATCGCTGCCGTAACCGTTGCTTTTTTCAGCGCCAGTCAAGACACTTTGGTTGATGCCTACCGCACCGATGTCGTAGAAGAAAAAGAAAGAGGACCTGGAGCATCTTTTTCCATTTTGGGCTATCGCATTGCCCTGATCGTAACCAGTTCTTTAGCCCTGTTTCTTGCAGACAGAATGCCTTGGCAAACTGTTTATTTATTGATGTCGCTATTGATGTTCGTTGGTGTGGTAAGTTCTATCAGGGCACCAGAACCAATTCTGCGCTATCGCCCTCCTCAAACCTTATGGGATGCTGTCAAATTACCTTTAGTTGAATTTTTCCAGCGTCATGGGTCACTCCAAGCAGTTTTGATCCTGGTGTTTATCGTTATTTATAAGTTGGGGGATTCCTTGCTGAAAAATGTTTCCACACCATTTTTGTTAGATAAGGGCTTACATTTTACCCAAAGTGATATAGCATTTCCCACTGGATTGGGACTGATCGCCGTTATTGTCGGCGCCTTAACAGGGGGAGCGGTAATGACCAAAATAGGCGTTAATCGTTCGCTATGGATCTTCGCTATACTACAAGCTATTGGCAACCTATCCTACTTTGGTTTGGCAGTGGTAGGCAAAAATTTCCCTTTGATGCTGACAGCCATTAATATTGAAAATTTCTGTGTAGGCTTGGAATCGGCTGCCTTTGTCGCATTTTTAATGAGTCTTTGTAACCAAGGATTTTCAGCGACTCAGTACGCTTTACTGTCAAGTTTACAAGGTTTTAGTCGAGATATTCTCACAGCTCCAGCTGGTGCATGGGCACAAGCTACCGGCTGGCCTTTATTTTTTCTAATAACAGCACTAGCAGCCTTACCAGGATTGCTGCTTTTACCATTTTTTGCCCCTTGGAACCCCCAACCAGTACCAATTAACAGACCAGGACTTGATGATGAGGAAGAGGATTTATGGGGCAGAAAATAATCATTGTTACGGCAACAATCATTCTGTTGATCACCGGGGTCTTACTTGGCTACGTTCTCTCCCAGTTAGTTCTGGGATATCTGAGCCTAAACCTACTGACAACTCTTGGAACATTCAGCCTGATTCTGATTTTTGGTACACTTTACTACGTTTTATTTTGGGAGTTTAGGAGACAGCAGTCGCAGCCATTACCACGAGGGACGACAACATTCCAAGCTAATGAGCGTGCACCTGATGACCGTCTTAGAACTAGGCTGATCGCTATTTTAGGAGGCGACACTGCCGCTGCTGAGCGGTTAGTTGCTCAAGCAAGGCAAGACTATCCTGGTATGCCGGAAAATTGGTATTGGGAACGAGCGATCGCAGAATTGGAGCGCGATCGTCCCTAACCTGCTCTCTTTGAACCCGTAACTCGCTAAAATAAATACAGAAAGCTTCATCGCTAAAACAGAGTTATGAGTTTTGAATGAACAAGTGACGGGGATTTCAACTCAAAACTCAAAACTCAAAACTCAAAAATGTCAGAAAATTTCCGCTCTTGTAATCCAAATATGGCTATATTTCGTCAGTACATTGCCCCGTTTTTAGTCGTGCTAGTCTTTTTACTTGCCCTTGTAGCAGTCAGTGCCAGGATCTTTTTACCCTCGGATATGGCAGCGCCCGCACCTATTGAGTCCGTAGGAACACTGCCCTCCCTAGTTACTCCAAAAGAATTAACACAAGTTATCTGGATGAGTGTCTGAACAACTGCTACCAGGATACAGTCTTCGCCGTGGTACAACTTTAGACCGGGCGCTGCTGGTAAAGTTCATGCACCGGACTTACCAGGATATATTTCCACAACAAGATTTCTCCCATCTGGCGCTAACAGTTGAGCAATACTTCTCCAGCGAAACGCCCTTGTGGTGGGTTGATTTTGTGGTAGAGGGAGTGCGAGGAGACAAGGGAGACAAGGGAGACAAGGGAGACGAGGGAGACAAGGGAGGGAGGGGGGATGCTTCCTTGTCCTCCTTGTCCCCCTCATCCCTCACTTCCCCCACTCCCCACTCCCCACTCCCCACTCCCCCAATCGCCTGTCTCTGGGTGGGAAACGCTATAGATCAAGTTCGAGGCGATCGCCACGCTCACATTTTTTTACTATATGTTGTACCAGAACATCGACGGCGGGGTATTGGTACAGCTTTGATGCGATATGTAGAAAGTTGGGCAAGAACCAAAGGCGATCGCCAGATTGGGTTACAAGTGTTTGAGTCAAACAAAGCGGCATTAAATCTTTACAATCAACTCGGCTATCAAACTCAGTCCTTGTGGATGATAAAATCTCTGCATACTGATAAAATGTAACTAACATTCCTCAGGCTTTGGCTTTTTGGCATTGGGGGTTGGGGGTTTTCTATGGATCCCTATTAGGTATCGAAATGAAATAAACTATGTATGACGAAGACGACCTAAGCCTACTTGATGCCGAAGCAGAGCTAGAAAGTCCTCTAGATCACTTAGGACCGCTGAATACTGAATCAGAGATGCCTAAGCCCAATCCAGAGGAAATGCTGGCGTTATTGGAAAACCCCCTACCGCAGCAAAGAATGCTGGCGGCGCGTGCTTTCTGCGATCTAGAAGACCCACGGGCTACCCCTCATCTGATTCGCCTGTTAACTGATACCTGTCCTTTGGTGCGAGTAAGTGCGGCATATGGCATCGGACGCAATCCCAGTCCCGATGCTATTGCGCCATTAATTACTCAATTAAACCGAGATTGGAATGGCTATGTGCGTAAAGGTGTCGTTTGGGCATTGGGAAACTGCCGCGATCGCAGTTGTTTAGCACCCCTAGCAGATGCCTTAAGAACCGATATTTCAGCAGTGCGTTTGTGGGCAGCGAGTGCTTTAGTACAGATGGCAGATGTAGGTTACGAAGCCGTTGTGGGAGCAATACCACCCTTAATTATCGCCTTAGTGCAAGACCCGGTAGCAGCAGTACGAAGTAATTGCGCTTGGGCTATTGGACAGATGTGCCGCGAACTACCTTCTAACGTGGTGTATGCCACCGCCATAGATGCTTTGATTCAAGCCTTTGCCGAAGACCAAGATTTGGGAGTGCGGGAAGACGCCAAAGCTGCAATCTTAGGAGTAGGCGATCCTCGTGGACTTCAGTTGATTGAAACGTTGGAACAAGAGGGGTGGTTTTAGTTGATTGTTAGTTGTTGGTTGTTAGTTGTTAGTTGTTAGTTGTTAGTTGTTAGTTGTTAGTTGTTAGTTGTTGGTGAACCAGCGCGAATGACGGCTTTCCCTCCTGCAGCGCTGGTTCACCCGAAGGGTTGTTAGTTGTTAGTTGTTAGTTGTTGGTTGTTGGTTGTTGGTGAACCAGCGGAGGGTTTCGAATGACGGCTTTCCCTCCTGCAGCGCTGGTTCACCCGAAGGGTTGTTGGTTGTTAGTTGTTAGTTGTTGGTTGTTGGTTGTTTTTCCACTAACCACTAACCACTAACCACTAACTACTAACCACTAACAACTAACCACTAACAACTAACCACTAACTCCCCGTATACTGAACTCGATAAATCCGGTTATTAACTTCATCAGTAACCAAAAGACTGCCATCGGGTAAGACCAATAAGCCTACAGGACGACCCCAAGTAGTCGGCACAGTGGGGTCTAGGAGAAATCCAGTTAGAAAGTCTTCATAGTAACCTTGCGGTCGTCCTTTAGTATCGAAAGGAACAAACACAATTTTGTAGCCAGTGCCGCGATCGCGGTTCCAAGAACCACGAAAGGCAACAAAAGCACCATTACGGTATTTTTCGGGAAACGTTTTTCCGTGATAAAACTGCAATCCTAATGCTGCAGAATGCGCTTGGAACAGCACATCTGGGGTGCGAGTACGGGATACCAAGTCGGGGCGTTTACTCTTACCATTTGCAAATTGACGCGGATCGAGGAAGTTCTGTGTCAGGTAAGCATAGGGCCAGCCGTAGAATTCACCCGGACGTAGGCGTGTGAAGTAGTCTGGCACCAAGTTATCCCCTAGACCGTCCCGTTCATTGACAGTGGCGTAAAGTTCCTTTGTCACTGGGTGAAAGTCTAAACCGACAGGGTTTCGCAAGCCGGAGGCAAAAGTCTGCGGCTGGGAACCATCCAGATTCATCACCTGAACTGATGCTCGTGGGAGCGGTTCTTGATTATCGTTGGATTGGGAACCAATAGAAACGTATAGTTTGTTGCCATCGGGGGAGACAACTACGTTGCGTGTCCAATGCTGATTGTAACCACCACCAGGCAAGTCAGCAATTTTTTTACCAGTACCAGTGAGTTGCTGTTGACCTTTGGTATAGGGAAACCCAAGTACGGCATCAGTGTTGCCAAGAAAAAAGGAATTACCTGTAAAAGCCATGCCAAAGGGAATATTGAGTCCGTTTGCTGCACTAGCAAACGTCTTTTTGACATCCGCCACACCATCACCTTTGGTGTCGCGTAGCAGGAGAATCCGATTTTGCCTGGTTTCTGTCACCAGTACGTCACCCTTGGGGGTTAATGCCAGCCACCGTGGGGCATCTAGACCGTCGGCAAAAACGTTGACCACAAAACCAGGAGGTACTTGCAGTATGGGGTTTGCCGGAATTGGCACTACTGTAGGCGGCTTCGAGGCACTTTCAGAGGCGAAGGGTTTTGGTAAATTGCTGAGTGTGATGCGGATTGGTGTGGGTGAAAGTGGTTCAGTACGGACGATATTTTTGGGCTGTGTTGGATTCTGTGCTAGTTGTGGCGAAGGCGCTTTATGTTGGGTTATGGATTTTTCTAAGGAGGCGCGAGTCCGGTCACAGGCTACTGTGGTCAGTAGCAGAAGAAACAGTAAGAAACGCGCAGAGGCTTTCATGGCAGCGATTCAAATCATAATGCACAGCCTTTAAAATATAAACTTTATATTTAAGAACTGTGCCCAGTCTAAAGTCAGATTTTTGCAGGTTTCTTAGTAGTTATTCGTCAGCGGAACTCTATTACGTCTACGCTAGTTATGCATCAATACGGTTCAGTTAGGGCGCTCATGGTAAAAATTTCAGGCTTGTAGAGACGCGACGCCAGTCGCCTACGGCGGGAAACCCGCCTCATGCGCGCACCGCGAGAATTTCGCGTCTCTACACAGGTTGACGGTTGGCAAATTCTCTTAACTGAACCGTATTGAGTTATGCATATTGCTTAACATAATTTATATTTCTTAAGGTGAGATGAAAATGGGCGATAAATTTACTCACGTTTATACACTATTAATTGGCGTGGAAGAGTCTGCTTATAGTAAATTGTCACTACCAGTAACTTTAAAAGACACTCAAGCAATTTATGCTGCAATATTACCGAATTTATGAAAGGCTTTGATCCAGACTCGGAATTTGACCGATATGGACTAGGAAAAATTACCGCTCTGAAAAGGAGACAAAACAATGAACGCAAAAATTAGTATCCAAATTGAAAAAACTGAATCAGGTTATTCTGCCTATAGCCCTGAAATACAAGGGAGTCAAGTACAAGGTGATTCTTTGGAAAGCGTTGTTGATGCTGTTAAGACAATTCTCAGCACTTACCTAAAAAAACAAGAACACCAGATAGATTCTGGAACTGATAGACCTATTTGGGAAATTGCTCAAGAAATCACTCAAGATATGACCCAAGAAGAAATTCTTCAACTACCATCAGATGGTGCTGATCAACACGATCATTACATTTATGGCATTCCTAAACGGAAATCATGAAGACGCTATTTGCTGATACTTTCTACTGGGTTGCTTTAATCAATCCAGGAGATGATTGGTACAATAGAGTTCTTAATGCCAGCAATTCACTGGGGCAAATCCAAATTGTGACGACAGATGAAGTGTTGACAGAAGTACTCACCTTCTACTCAGAAGCAGGTACTAGAATGAGGCAACGGACTGTTGAGTTTGTGGACAACATCCTTAATAATACCAAAATACAAGTTATTGAACAAACTCACGCATCTTTCTTGGCAGGTTTGGCGCTATATCGTAGCCGTTTTGATAAAAATTATAGCCTAACTGACTGTATCTCCATGAATACTATACGGCAACTGGGCATCACAGAAGTTCTAACCCATGACCAGCACTTTGCTCAAGAAGGCTTCGTCATCTTGTTCAGGTAAGGGATCGAGGATACGTTGTTGTTAGCGATCACCAGAATTGAAAAGTACTTTCCGTGAAATATTATAAGGCATAATTTTTCCTCAAGCTTTGCTGCGCTAGGTTTTGTAGGTTGTTTGAATTATGATTTTATAGTGAGTGATTATGAGTAAAGTAGGTGGGCGGAGGAAAACCGAAATGTGTAAAGCAATGTTAAGAATAGGAATAATTGTTAAATTTGAAACGTTCTGTACGGTAATTATTTCGTTCTCAAGACGGCATCTATCCCATCAATAACTGCATAAGCACTTGTTGAATTCATCATCAAACATGTGTCCATAAATTTCAGGTTTTTTGAGTTGTTGACCGAGTAGTTCGATTCTATTCATTTCTGAACAATATGTCGGCAGAAAGAAAATATATAAACCAAGACTTTCCCACTTAGTCCAATATTCTTGTACTTCAAGAGATTAAAGAACTTAGCGATCGCCTGAATGAAATAAAGGATCTTACTTGGCTAAAACAGCTTCATAAACAGTCGATTACTATAGGTTCTGTGAAAGAGTTTCAGCAACTGATACTAGGCACTGCAGATGAAATTTAAAGGGCGTTTTAAACGTTAGGAGAGTAATCGCAGATCCAAGAGAAAATCTTGGATCGTGCGCACCACCTCATCCTGAAGTTTCGGGTCTTTGAAGAAGCCGTGGTTCGTATGACGAAATTCTATAACGCGCCCTTTTTTCACTTCCTTACGGAAGCGCTCGATCTGCTCTCTCCGAAAGGGCAAGCCATACTCATTCCAGTAGTCCTCAGCCTGCTTTCGTAGCGCAGAGTCTACATCGTCTTTAAGTTCAGGATGGGTTTCATAGACTACATAAAAGCTAAGATCTGGTGCATTAACTTTGGTGTAATCCGGATGTGATTCTGTTGTGCCTTTGATCAGCGCGGCGGCAATTTTGCCCGACGGGAGCGGACGCGCCAGCGGGTCTTTGATAAGTCGCTCCAGAAAGCCGCTACGGTCGTAAGCGGCATCCAAATAAACGAGCTTGCCAATGCGCTCCGGATACAAACCGGCAAACCGCGTCACTTCGTCTCCCGCCAGTGAGTATCCAATCAGGTGGACACGCTCAATTTTCATGACATCCAGGAATTGCTTGATGTCTTCGACGAGTGTACCAGTATCGTAGCCAGACTCAGGTTTGTCTGATTCTCCCTGTCCACGACGGGTTAACCCCCAGTACATGAAAGCGGTCAGTGAACTTGGATGCCAAATTGTCAAAATCATGAGCGGTACATAAAGCACCTGTTAGGAAGAGTATAGTCTCACCTTTACCGCCCCAGTCGAGGTAATGAAGTTTGACACCATTGACATGAACGAAACCGATGTTGCACAGTCTTCTCATGAAGGGGAAGTCAGAAGACATTTTCCATCTCTTAAAATAACGTGTTAGCAGGCGCACTGACAGCCTCCTTTCCTAATTTAGCTATTACAGTATATATAGGATATAAACATTGTCCATCAGACTGAAAATTTTTGAAGAGTTCACCAGATGAAAACCGTTCCTCAAGTGAGCGCTCAGCAAGCACAAGCAGCAGTCAATCAGTTGATCAGTGATTACTTGCCGGATCGCTTCACTGCCGATCAAGCTCAACTCTCTGTTACAGGTGAGGTGTGGCAAGTTCCTGTGATTTTGGCTTACCCGATGATTGGTTCGTTAGGACAAGTGGGATTCGTACTTGTCAGCACTTCATCAGAAACGATTCTCTCACACACGCCTTTCGATGAAATAAAGCAGACAGGACAACGGCTCTACGAAGCAAATCGGGATGCAATCCAGACTCATTTTTCATAAACAGGAAACGCCTTACTCCTGTGTCCCTGCTTGCTTACGCATGGTGCTTTCTGCGTATGAACTGGATATGAGTGAAGCCCAGTTGCGAGAGCAGTGTGATTGTACTCCGTTTGGAACAGAAGCCCTGAAAGCGGTTGATGCAGTTCGTGAGCTAGGATTTTCTAGAACTGCGAAGTGTACTCTTTCCATTGACGAACTCATTGCTCAAGTGGAAGTTGAGGTGTATCCAATTGTGTTTGTCAATTTGCTACCGATTGATGGAGTAAATGTTGCACATGCGATGATTGTTGTTGCGATCGCTCAAGGAATGGTTACAGTGTATGACCCACTTCAAGGAGAAAGAAATTTACCTCGTTCAACGTTTGATACTGCTTGGGCGATGATGCACAACTTAGCAATCTTGGTGCAACACTGATATTCCCGATCGCTCTACATCGGATGATTTCTTAACCCTGCTGCACTAATTCCTTAAGCCGCTTTAAGATTTGCAGTACTTGATATAGCCCATTTTGTTAGCACGCAGACAGAAACCCGGTTTCGTACTTATTTACCGGGTTTCTCCCTCCGCGAACTACCCTACCGCGAACCGTATTGACCACTACAGCAGTAAGAAGGGCGCGGAAACCGCGCCCCTACGGTTATATTGTGGTCTAACCACTAACTACTAACAAAGTCTCCTCGATCAACTGCCGCACTTCGGGAGTTACATCACTAGCACTATTAAGGCAATCTAGCAGCAATTTGTTAGCATCCCAATACTGCTGTAATAATTGGCACTCAGTTTCATTAAACTGCCAGTTATGACCAATTTGGCGATCGCCGATCGTTAGACTTCGCAATTCCTCAGTCCAAGTTTCTCCATTCGCTTGCCACCATGCCTTAAGTGCTTGTTTACCTTGCCTGGGAAATGGTAGCTGGTTTTTCAGGTATTGCAGTGGTTGTCGTAAAGACGGATGCGCAGCCAGCAGATGCTCTAAGTCAAGGGCTAAACCGATAGCAGATAAGCGTTGACAGAAAATATCAGCAGTTATTGCCACACTAACCGCAAGGGCATAACTTAGAGCCAAATCTAGGGCTAAATCAACAGTAAGTTTAAGAGCAAGCCGAGGATCCAAACACAGAGCTAGATTTTGGTTACGGGATAAAGGATGATCCCCAGGCAGGGCAAGGGTAAAGTAAAAAGCACGCACACTAGCTGGGTGATAGGATGCAGTGACTGTGGAAGATTTTTGCCCGATCCAGTTGAGAAAATCCTGTATTTTTTTACTTGAGGCTGCTAACGTATCAATTTGTTGCTTCATTAACTGCAACAAATCATCAGCCGGGTGCAACATTTCCGCAGTCAATAAAAAGACTGACAGCCAACGCTTCTCCTTTATGTGAGTAACAAATTCCCGCAATGTTTGAGAATTGGCATTGGCAACTATTTCTTTGGCGGTGAAATACTCTTGAAACGTTAAATGGGAAAAAGAATAAATTTCGTGTGCCCGTTTAGCTAATAACCCATGTTGTGCCTCAAGTGATTTCAAAACCGCCCTACTAGCTACTTGTAAAGCATCTGCATCGGTTGGGACGTGGGGAAGATGACTGAGATAATCAGCAATGAGTTGCACCAATTTAGTTTCTGGAAAAAAGTAATCTCCTTGGGTAAAGGTAATTTCTGCCACAAGACTCAGCAACTTAATTTTATGTAGTAAGGACAGACGATAAACCTCATCTCGTTTAATACCCCTGACTTCATCCCAGCGCCCCAAAAGCAAATCTAGTCCTTGTTTATAAAGTTCAGAGCGTAAGCTAGGAAAATCACCTAAAAATTGAAATACCAAGCAGGTTAGATTTAGCAAAATTGGTGTACTAACTAACTCTTGAATTTGTTGATTTTCCGCCATTTTTAGCTTTTGTATAAACTCTAGAGTCTTTGCTTTTGCTTCTTTTAGAGAATTATTAGCAACAGCCAAAAACCATTTTTCACTAAAAGCTGCGATTTGCGTTTTGCTAAAATCAGCAATTTCAACTTCAGCAAATCCCTTAAACTTATATGTTTGGGCAGCAAGGCGACAAGTAATAATTATTTGATTTTTATAAAATCTTTCAGCGAAATAACGAATTTCTTTGATAACTTTATCACTATCTTTATCTACGACTTCATCTAAACCATCTAACAAAATCACAGCTTTGCCATGAAATAGTATTGTCGGGAGTTCTTGCTCAGATGCACCACAACTAATAAACTCTTGATTAAGGTAGTTAAATAAGCTTATTTGACTTTGCTTAGGATCGCTAGTATCTTCAGCAAAGTGTTTCAGACTTATAAAAATTGGTAGGCAGTCCGGTTTCAACTCTTTCCGATTACAACGAAGAGCAATTGATTGTAAAAAGGTAGTTTTACCAGACCCGGGTTTTCCCATCACCATTAACTTGGAGTATTTGAAGACTGCTTCTAGTCCTGTAACCTGTTCAAGACATACCTTACTTAAACCACAAGGATCGAGTTCCTGAGGTAGTGCGTTGCGCACAGAAGTTAGATCAAAAGAAGCCGCCGATCCAAACTTCGGGGGGTTATCAGGGCAGTCCGGTGGTGAGGCGGTGCTGAATGAGTGTTTCTCGACAGCGACTGCCTTCATGGGATGCCGACTTGAAGGAACTGCCGTCGTGTTGTAGCAACTGGCGTTCGGTTCACACCCTTGAAAATCTTTAATTTCCAACCATCTTTGGCTGGTGATTTCTTCTAAAATATTGGCATCAACATAAAGGTCATCTAACTTGCAAGGTTTGGCAATATCTACTAGATGCAAAGTGCCGCACTGATCTTGAATTTTCTCATAGCGGGCGGCGCGCAACTTTGACACTAGAGCATCAACATTTAGAGTATTTTCCTGTGCCGTCGCTAAAAGCGCTGTTTGATCTGTTTCAGCCTTTTCAACAATATCTTCTGGATCTAAATTCAGGATAAAACAAATCTCGTGGAAGACTTGACGGTCAACAGACTTACCACTAAAAAACTTCCAAATCGGCTGACGAGTTTCTAAACCAACTTCAGCCGCTAAGTATTCTTGCGTCCAACCTTTGTATTTAAAAGCTTGTTTAGCTTTTCTAATGCCTTCAGCTGATGCTTGGAGCGATCGCTTTGCCATAGACGTTCTAAAAAACTCTACCCGATTTACGTGTTCGCATACATTTGATACAAATTATACTCAAATTTAAACCAAGAGCCAAACATCATTTCAAACATCAGTTGTTCATACTGGTACTTAACCCAAGCAAATAAAGATGCTGAACTAGTACCCATCTACTCCCAAACAAGAGCGAAAATTACCTATCTTGTAGGGGAGGCAGCGCTTCACTTGGGGCGCCACCCCCGTGGGCGGTGAAACCTGTGCGCCTATGAGGGTTTCCCTCATAGGCGCACTGCACCAAGCTTTATGGCGAACCCGTTGGGGTTCCCCGACTTGAGGGGAGTGGCGTGAAACCCCAAGTGAAGCGACTGCCGTTGTGTTAGGACGCAGCAGTACGGCACCAAGTTCAATCATGGTGCGATCTTCGGGCGCTAACACACCCTACAAAATGAGCGGTAATTTCATGGCGGGAAAAGAGTAGTTCACTTTAAAGCTGCGACAGTTGACATACCCCCTAGCTTCTTGAATTTCAAGGGGTTTGGGGAATCATCTACAGCAAATATTTAGTGAAGTGGTATTACGTGTTCAAAATATCTATGGTAAGCAACGGTCTAAGCTTTTATTTCTTTTGCTTTAGGGCGTGACGCCGAATCTTAATCTTTAGTATTTAAGTCATTTACAATACGTAAAAAATGAAAAGCTTACAGCATAATGACCCTGTTTTTAAACAACTTTTCGCGGAAATTTCCCCAGAAATAGCTGATACCTTTACGAACGAGCAAATAGAAGCCATCAAAAGAGTCTTTGGTCGTAATTGGAATCGTCATCCTATAGACGTGCGAGTTTCAGTTCCCATTCTCGGACTACGGTTTTATCTATTGTTATTGGCTGGTTCGGAACGTCGCTCAAAACAGCGCTTGCGCTCTGAAAAAGGCGTATATCCTCTACTGACTCCTGGTAATATCGTGTTTCTCTTAGGATTTTTCACCATCCTATTGACTTGTGGCTTCACTACTTCCTCTTTAGTATCTTCCTCGCTTACTTCCACATCTGACTCGTCGTTCCCTACGTCAATTCCCTGGCTTCAGAATCAATCTGAATGTGAACACACTGGTAGAACTTGGAGAAAAGGAGAGTGTTGGGATTCTGAACACAATCCTATGTTTTGAAGCTCAAATCTTGAATCACGCTTTTACAGGAGAGTGTTTTAAATAGCAGGCTAATTATGACTAAAAATCATGCTAAAACTGACTCTTTTCTACAACTGTTTTTTGCCCGCATTTCTCCTCAAACAGCAGCTACTTTTACCAATGCCCAACTGGCAGAGCTAAAAAGGGTATTTGGATACCGCGTCACACCTCATGCTATAGATATCAGGCTTTCTATCCCCTTTTTTAAACGGGGCTTTTATCTAGTTTTTTTACTAGGAAAGGAAAAGCGATAGCTTTATCAATCGCATGGAAGCACTACTTGCACAAGTGTTTTTTCTTTTGGCTTGCTATCGATTTGGAGTTCACCACCGTGTAGTTCAGCCAAACGTTTAGCGATGATTAACCCTAAACCTGAACCTTGTTGTTCGTAGAGTTTACGCTCAAATTGGCGATAGGCTCCCAATTCAGCAATTTGATCGGCGGTCATACCTCGCCCGTGGTCAATAAAAGAAATTGTAAATTTATTGTTAATAGATGTACTGTTAACCTGAATAATTGTTCCTGATGAGGAAAACTTCAAGGCATTATCAATTAATTCTTCAATAATTTTATAAAGTCTTGTTTCACAAATCCGCGCCCGACAACGGGTTTGTATATTAACTTGTAAATCTGCTTCCCGTCCGGCTTTTTTGGCTTTTTCAGTAATCAAATTTGTCAAAGCTGCTGTCGGAAGCATTGTTTGATGGCTTTGCAATGCTTGGATGCGCTCTTGATCGGTTGCTATAATTTCAATTTCAGCATACAGTAAAAAGTTCTGAATCAACCTTAATAAACGTTCAGCAGACTTATGAATACCTTCTGCCATCTCGCTAATTTCATGTGAAGAGAGGACATCGACGTCTTTAATCAAAAGTTCTGAAAAACCCAAAATACCATTTAGTGGCGTCCGCATTTCATGAGGAAGAGAGTGTGTGATACTGCTACGTAATTCATCCAGCTTTTTTTGGTACTGCTGATTAATAACGACTTTTTTTTCTAATCGGGAGGTAATAGCTGCCAGTAATTCTGCTCTCGTAAAAGGCTTTATTAGGTAATCATCTGCTCCTAATTCCATACCCTGGCGAAAGTCAGTTCGATCGGATTTAGCAGTCAGAAAAATGAAGGGAATAGTCGCTGTTGTCGGCGTTTGGCGTAATATCTTCAGAACACCATGACCATCTAATTCTGGCATCATCACGTCGCAAATAATGATATCGGGAATTTCCGACTGAGCTAACAGTACACCGATGCGACCATTTTCTGCAGCAATGACTTTGAATTCTTCCAATGCTAGCAAATCTAAAAGGTTTTGTCGTATACTTGTGTCATCTTCGATTACTAAAATTTTATCCGTTTTGAATAACATATGATAATTATTAATGATGTCTATTGGATAACAAGTGAGCAGTTCTGATGAATGTTTAACTCATCATCAACTGCGGTGCGAGTGACGGCTTTCCCAAGCTACAGGCGACTAGCGTTTGCGACACCTCACCTAACTTTGTAGTTAACTATAGCAATCCGTGCACACCATAGTGAACATTTCTCCCTTGTCCATGCCCTTACGGGTAACGGAACGAAGAACCCCAATAAGGTTCGGATCAGACAATCTACATACCGATAACTTCTGTAGAGACGTTGCATGCAACTTATATAAGTTTTATCCCAATTCTAAAAATACCTCGGTAAGGACACGGCACTGCCGTGTCCCTACGACCTGTGTCGCATTCTTTTTTCAAATTGGTATTACAAACAACTCTTAACCGAACCCAACCTACAAACAAGTGAACTTTCATCAAGTTAAGCGTTTGTCAGCAAATAACAACTTCTCAAACTCAGCTATTGGTAACGGACGGCTGAAGAGAAAACCTTGCATTGCATCACAGTTGTGTTGGCGTAAAAAAGCCAATTCTGCTTCTGTCTCTACACCTTCAGCTACTACCTGGAGATTGAGATTATGCCCCATTTGAATCAATGCCGTTGTAATCGCTGCTTTTTGTGGGTCGTTGGCAACATTGTGAATAAAGTAATGGTCAATTTTCAAGGTATCAATCGGTAATCTTTTCAAATAAATTAAAGAAGTATATCCGGTCCCAAAATCGTCAATGGCAATTTTTACCCCGATAGATTGTAATTCTGCAAGTGTAGCGATCGCGCTATTCACATCTTTCATAATCATGCTTTCAGTAAGTTCTAATTCTAAGCAATGCGGTGACAAATTATTGACTGCTAAAAAATTAACTATTTTTTGACAAAAATCTGGTTGATTTAATTGATGTATTGACAAATTTACCGTCACACGCAAAGAAGGAAAGCCTGCACTGTGCCAAATTTTAGTTTGTTTGCAGACACTTTGTAATATCCATTCACCAATAGGGACTATTAAACCAGTGGACTCTGCTAAAGGAATCAATTCTGCGGGAGAAACCAGCCCCAAGTCAGGACTTTGCCAACGTACCAAACTTTCAGCAGCAATGATTTGACCAGAAGTAAGATCCATTTGGGGTTGATAGTAAACTTGAAATTGTCGAAATTCTCTTCGTTCTAAAGTCCGGCGTAAACAAATTTCTATCAACTGGATTTCTGCAGAGAATTCATTACTTATCGAATTAGTGCCTAAGTGCTTTGTCAAATTAGCTTGCTTTGATAAGCGGCTGGTAACAGCACTTAACAATTCTGCGCGAGTAAATGGCTTGGTGAGATAGTCATCAGCACCCAAATCCATGCCTTGACGAAAGTCAGCCCTGGTAGATCTAGCGGTGAGAAAAATAAACGGAATTGTTGCCGTGAAAGGTTCTTCGCGCAATGCTGTCAGCACACCATAACCATCAATTTCTGGTAGCATCAAGTCGCACAAAACTAAGTCTGGGAGTTCAGAAATTGCTAACTGTAGACCTATTCTGCCATTGGCAGCAGGAATAGTATCAAACCCCTCGGCTTCCAGCAAATCTAAAATATTTTCTCGTACTGATTCTTCGTCTTCAATGACTAAAATTTTGTTCATTGTTAGTTGTTGGTTGTTGGTTGTTGGTTGTTGGTTGTTGGTTGTTGGTTGTTGGTTGTTAGTTGTTAGTTGTTAGTTGTTAGTTGTTGGTTGTTAGTTGTTAGTTGTTGGTTGTTAGTTGTTGGTTGCTAATTGTTAAAAGCCAGTCTTCCATTAGCCAGTCTTCCATTAGCCAGTCTTCCATTAGCCACTAACCACTAACTACTAACCACTAACCACTAACCACTAACTACTAACCACTAACTAATGGCAGAGTCACAGTAAACGTCGTTCCCACTCCGACTTTACTTGTCACCGTAATTTCACCGTTGTGGATGTCTACGCACTTTTTCACAATCGCTAGTCCTAATCCTGTACCTTGGATGTTGCCCACATTTGTGGCGCGGTAGAAAGATTCAAACAGGCGGGGTAAGTCTTCTGGCGGAATACCAATCCCTTGGTCTTGAATCTCAAATATTGCTCGCCCTTGTTGACAAGTGAGAGTAAACTTGACTGTGCTACCAGTTGGGGAATACTTGATCGCATTTGAAAGTAAGTTACTGAGAATATGCTCTAGCAATTTTTCATCCATACAGCATGGCATAGATTTGTATTGACTGCAAAAAGCGATCGCGTGCTGATTATTGACATTCAGTTGTGATTCTTCGACTAAATAACGGCAGTATTCAACCAAATCGAAAGCATCTGGTCTAAAATCTAGTCTTCCCGCTTCCCCCTTGGCAATCACTAACACATCGTTTAACATCTCAGTCATATGCTTGACTGCGGTTTGAATACGATGCAGGTGAGTGATTTGTTTTTCCGCCGTCCATTTATGGCGGTAATGTTCTAGTAACTCCGAGGAAGAAAGAATGGTACTCAATGGTGTGCGAAATTCATGGGAAGTCATGGAGATAAAGCGAGATTTGAGTTCGTTAAGTTCTTTTTCTTTCTCCAGCGCACTTCTGAGTTCCTGTTCCAGTTGTTTGCGTTTCGTAATATCCGCCAAGTAACCCACAATTTCCACTTCTTTACCAGCATCATCCCGCACGAGCTTTGCTTGATCGTATACCCAGCGATAAGTACCATCCTTGTGCAAAAAGCGGTACTCATGGCTGTGTTCTCCTTGCTGAAATAGCTTTAGCCGCTCAACAAAAATCTGTCCTATGTCTTCTGGGTGGATGTGGCTTAGCCAAAAGTTAGAATCTTTTAAAAATTCCCGTGCTTCATAGCCCATCATGGCAACGACGTTTTCACTAATGAAGGTAGCGTCATAATCTTCAGAAGTTTTGCAGGTATAAATGACACCAGGGCTGGAGAAAAGTAGATATTGCAGCCGCTCTTGGGATACCAGCAGTGCCGTTTCTGCCTGCTTGCTTTTAGTAATGTCAGTGAGAATGCCAATGTAGTGAGTAAATTTGCCATTGCTGTCATCAACGGGAGAAATGCTTAACTGGTTCCAAAACAGGGAGTCATCTTTACGGTAGTTGCGGACAATGACGGAGCAGCTTTTTCCTTGTTCAATGGCAGTGCGTAATTTTTTTACGCCTAATTGATGGGTATCAGTACCTTGAAGAATACGGCAGTTTTTCCCGCTAATTTCCGCTGCACTGTAGCCAGTAATGCGCTCAAAGGCAGGATTAACATAGATAATTGGCAAGTTTGGCATTGTGGCATCAGCAATCACAATGCCATTGCTGCTAGCTGCCATAGCGCGATCGCGCAGTCGGACACTTTCTTCTGCCCGCTTTCGCTCTGTAATGTCTGTGGAGATGCAACAAACAGCATAAGGGATGCCATTCGCATCTTTTAAAGGAAACTTGACGGAAAAGTAGGCGCGTAGCTCATGGTCGTGGGGAGCAACTTCTTCGACTTCCACAGGTATGCCCGTTTCAAGTACTTGAGTGTTATTTTTGGCAAATCCATCAGCAATTTCACGCGACCAAATATCGTATATGCTTTTGCCTGCGGTCTGCTCTTGGGTAACGTTGAATAATTTTTCAAACTGACGGTTGATTAGCATGTATCTATTTTGAGTATCCATTACGTAGATGACTGTCGGGGAGTTATCCAAAATCGCCTGCAGTCGCTCCTGAGTCTCTCGTAATGCAACCTCTGCCTGCTTACGCTCAGTGATGTCCTCAAAAGTACCTAAGACACCCATCACATATCCTTCGGCATCATGAAGTGGGACTTTATTCGTCTCCAGCCAAACTTGTTTACCATTTTTTGGCACATGAGGTTTGATCGTGTGATATTCCGGCGTATCCGTCTGCATTATCTTGGCATCAGATGCATGGTATAAGTCCGCTTCTTCTTTGTGACAGACTAAATCGTAGTCAGTCTTACCCACGATATCTTCCGGACTGTCAAGACCAATAATTTTTGCCAAATTGCGATTGCAACCCAAGTAAACAGAACCTGTGTCTTTCCAGAAAATACACTGGGGAATATTGTCCATAATCAGCTGCAACATTTCCTGAGATTGCCGCAAATGCTCCTCTACCAGTTGGCGATCGGCAATTTCATACACTAACTGCCGATTTATTTCTTTTAAAGCCTTAGTTCGCTTTGCAACTCGTATTTCTAGGTCTTCGTTCGCCTGTTTGAGGGCTGCTTGTGCTAACTTAAGTTCGGTTATGTCGCGCCCTTCGGTAATCAGCTGCAAGACGATGCCAGTTTCGTCTTTGATCGGCTTCAGGGAAAAGTCAATGTGGGCTACAGTATTGTTGGCGCTCAAGACATCAACTTCAAAACGCACAAATTCACCTCTTGCGGCGATCGCTACTGCTTCTTTTAACTTGTTCTGCGTTTCTCTGGAAATCATCCACGGTCGTGTCTCCCACAATGCACGCCCAGCAACATCTTTTTGCTGTAATCCGGCAAAGTCGAGTGCTGTCTGGTTGGCTTCTAGGATCATACCCTCTGGTGTCAGTAACCCAGTAAACTGGTACGTGCCGTTGAAGATGGCGCGGAATCGTCCTTCACTCGACTTGAGCGCCTCTTCAACACTTTTACGCTCGCTGATATCCCGTTGTATAGAAATAAAATTAGTAATTTTGCCGTTTTGGTCTACAAGCGGGACTATGTTCACCTCAACCCAGTATATAGAACCGTTTTTATGGTGGTTAATTAATTCCGTTCTAATTGGCAAGCCACTTTGGAGAGCAGATCGAATTCTGTCTAGCTGGATGCGAGAAGTTTTCTCCCCCTGTAATACACGTGGTGTTTTCCCGATCACATCCGTTGCTGACCAGCCACTCATCCGAGTCAAGGCTTCGTTTACATAGATTACCCGAGGTCCCAACGGTTCATCAAGCTGATCGGCCTCAGTAATCAAAATAGCATCGTTGGCATTGACAACAACAGACTCTAGTAAACGTAGTCGTTCTTCAGTTTGCTTGTATTTGTCTGGAGTCTCCTCAGATTCTCCCAACACTTTGGTATAATTAAATGATTCCAGTGCATGGTAGATACTTTCACTAGTCATGCAACCGACTAATTGACCTTGCTCATTTACAACTGCTACTAAAGGCAACTGATGCTGACGTAAGATGGATAATACAGATGTGATATCTTGAAGCTCGGATTGCTTTAAGGTAATCACCGAAGTAACCATTACTTCACTAACACTGGCTGTTTTGAAGTCAACATTTGAGGACAAGAGTCGAACTATATCTCGGTCTGTGAGCCACCCCACTACTTGCGAATTCTCTACGACCAAGACACTGCTAGCTTGTGGCTGATACTGATTCATTAGCGCAATGACATGCAATAATGGTGTGTCCGGTGCAACAGCCATTGGAGAGAAGTCAATTGCTGAATCCAAAGATGGAAGCAAGATTAACTGAGGCTGGGCGTCCATAGATGATTGCAATAGCCTTGAGGACAAAATTTTTGGCTCAAGCAAAAATAGAGCCAAATATTAACTATTGTCCTATATTTTTGCTCTGTACATAAACAATATCTTTAGCAACGGATGAGAGAACGGATGTAACGGATAATTTAACTGTGAACGATGAGCATAGCGCATCCGCTACATCAGGTTAGCAACGGATGAGAGAACGGATGTAACGGATAATTTTACTGTGGGACAACGAGCATAGCGCATCCGCTACATCAGGTTAGCAACGGATGAGAGAACGGATGTAACGGATAATTTAACTGTGGGACAACGAGATCGCGCATCCGTTACATCAGGTTAGCAACGGATGAGAGAACGGATGTAACGGATAATTTTACTGTGGGACAACGAGCATAGCGCATCCGTTACATCAGGTTAGCAACGGATGAGAGAACGGATGTAACGGATAATTTTACTGTGGGACAACGAGATCGCGCATCCGCTACATCAGGTTAGCAACGGATGAGAGAACGGATGTAACGGATAATTTTACTGTGGGACAACGAGATCGCGCATCCGCTACATCTCGTACCTTCGCCGTTGCCAAATATTAATTTTGGGTCACTGGGGAATGGCGTAGTCGCTGCACCCGTTGACCGTAGTTTAAAAGGCTTTCTATAGTAGCAAGGCGATTCTCCCAAACTTTGACTTGATATGGATTTAAGAGCGCTGGTTCGCGCATCCATACCCTAAATTGAGATTGGAAGCGAGTCAGTGAGGCTTTTGCTAACATGAAATTACTGGCATTTGGCTCGGCAGCAAGCTGAGCCAAAGCGCTTTGCAAAATTTCTGCTTGGGTGTTAAAATCTGAAAGATTAGTAAGAGGCACTCCCATCTGGTTGTTTTGCAGAACCAACTTCCATTCCTGCTGTAGGGCAGAGTAACGAGCCGCAGCGGTCTGAAAAGGTTGGCGCTGAGGAATGGGTTCTTTTTGTCTACTTTGTATGTTGCCTTGAGTGCTATTAAAAATTTTATACAAGTCGTTGCTAAAATTTTCAGCAGCAAAGAGAGCGTAACCACTAACTGGCAAGTCCCTGATCAGTTGGATCTGATCAAATGCCCCAACTATAGGTAAGGAAAGCAGGCGAATTCCCGGCACCAATAAGCTGGAGCCTAATTGTTTGGAAGTAAGCCAGGGTTGTCCTAATCTCTCAAAGCTTAGAGTATCCTGAGCATAATTCATCGGGATAATTAAATCTACATCACCGCGCTGTGCCCAGACTTCCCAATGTTGTTGGATCTTTTGAATGCGTTCAGCTTCAGGAAGAGGAAATACAGCAACTGACACAATCACGTTAGGTCGCTTTCGTCGCAATTGTCTGGACACTTGGGCAACAAAGCTATCAATTTGCTGGGTGCGAAATTCTGTCCACTTTTGCCACAGATGTCCCTGGCTGGGAGAAATCTTCACTGGATCTACGCCAGTAAGTTGCTGAAATTTTGTTCTTGCTGCTTTGCCATAGCCGTAAGTCTGCCCACCTTTAGGGTCTTGGAACGGATAGCGAATGTAGTCTAGTTGTAGACCATCAACGTTATAGCGAGTGACAATTTCCTCGTACAAGTTCAGTAAGTACTGCCGCACTTGCAGATTGGCTGGGTCGAAGAAAGGCTTGCGTTGACGAATCGGAATCATCTGACCACGGTTATCGTAACCTGCCCAATCAGGACGAGCCGCAAGTACTGGTCCTGGGTAATCGGGGTTGAGGTTGAGAAGCTCATTATGACGTTGGTTGCCGGCGGCAAAAGTCCAAACCCAAGCATGTAATTCCATACCCCGCTCATGAGCTAACTTGACAGCCGCTGCCAGTGGGTCCCACCCGCGAGTTAATGGGTTTTGCTGCGGTGCGATCAAGCTCGGATAAATAGTATAGCTGGCGTTAATGGTTTCAAAAAAGACAGTGTTAATCCCTGCAAGCACCATGCGATCAAAAATCTGGGCTAGTCCCTGTTCGCTCCCAGCACGGACAATCGTTCCCCGATCGAGCCAGATTGCCCGGATTTCTGGTTGAGCCAATCTCCGATCTGTAGGAAACTGGTTCCACAAATTTGCCTTTGTCATCAGCCACTGCTGACGAGCTTGAGCATAATCTTTTCGTGCAATCAATTGGGGCAAGTTTTTGACGAGATCCCTTGCCTCTGCTAAAACGGATTGTGTGCTAATTACTGGTACTCCAGGTCTTGTTGAAGCAAATTCCGCCTGTTTTACCTTTGCAAACTGAGAGTTACCGTCGAATACCGATGCTGCTATATTAGCACTCTCCACTCTACCAATAAGATTTTCTAGCTCTTGCTGTAGGGCGATCGCTTCAGTGCGGTTAATCGGAGAATTTGAGTTGGGTACCACATTCAGACGCACCCCTTGTTCTAGTTGATTGATCGCCTCATCTGTCCGCTGTGGGGAGTGGGGAGATGAGGGAGATGAGGGAGATGAGGGAGATGAGGGAGATGAGGGAGTTAATTTGTCTCCCCCGACTCCCCCGACTCCCCCGACTCCCCCGACTCCCCCTACTCCCCCTACTCCCCACTCCCCACTCCCTACTCCCCCTACTTTTAAGGGTGCCATCGCTACCGATGTTGAGCAGCTCCCCTCTGCTCCTTCTACTTGTTTTGTGGTAGCCCATGGCGTTTTCAGATGACGATCAATAGCAGCTTGTAACCAGGCAGCATCTAACTGTGCTGGTGAAGCTGCATCTACTCCCCAGCGCCAACCGAGAAAGATAGAACGCTCAGTTGCCACTACTGCTGCGGGATGATCTTTGGAATCCCAAACAGCAGCAGATTGATTAGTTAAATCATCAGCAATCACAACGCCACCGCGCACAGCACCAAAGAGTCCTTTTTGGCTTGCCCATTCCTGCGCCTTAACTTTTGAAGGTTGTAGCTTTTGCAAACCATTGAGACTGAATCCCCAATAACCTCCGAGAAGCGTTCGCAACAACTGACGCACTCCTGGTCCTGACAAACTCCCCACTGGACCGGTAGCAATCAAGCGTCCACCCTTGCTCATCCATTCTTCGATGGCGATCGCTTGTGCTGGCGTTAATGTCTCCACATTTGGTAACAACAACATCCGACGATTCCCCAAATCTCCTGCATTCTTCACATTATCTAGAGAAATTACACAATACTTCACCCCAGCCGCCTGCAAGCGATTTGTTATGCCCGTCCACTGACTCGCATTTTCTTGACTCTCGACTACGCTTAATACAGGTTCAGAAGTCGTCCCCGTTACTGGCAAAATGTGAAATAAATAAACAATTAAAAATTGAAAATTCAGAATAAATAATTTAGTTTTTTTGTTCATTGCTAATTGCTAATTGCTAATTGCTAATTGTTCATTGCTAATTGCTAATTGCCAGTCTGACTTAACTTTTCCGGTGACGCTGAATATCGCCAGTTCCCTACGAAAGGAAACCTTTCTTCTCCCAATTCCTCGCCGAGTAGCGCTACGAGCGTCGTTCGCGAAGCGTCTCCCCTTGGGAGAAGATCGCGAACAAGACTGGACTCACTATTAGCCATTAGCCATTAGCTATTAGCCATTAGCCATTAGCTATTAGCAATTAGCTAAAAATTTTTGATACAGGTCTTGATTAATTCTTCAACTCCTGCTACTGGAAATATTTTTGTATTCAGTTTGCCAGCCACTTCCTCAACACTTATATCATCTAAAAATATCAATTCGCCATGTTTCAGCATTACGTTTGGCAGCAAAATTCCATCTCCCAAATCTTGCCCCTGTAATTTTAAAAGCAAATCATGACCAGTTAGCAAGCCTGTCACTGTAATACTCTGTCCCCAGTAATCGCTGTTCAAAGCACACATATTGACCTCTAAACCCTCAACAGAGTTCAATCGCCTTACGAGCGGTTGAAATGCTTGTTCTACTGCGTTGCCTACAACCCAAGTCAATTTTCGCCCTGGCACTTTCGGCGGTAGCAAATTTTTGGCGGCGGCTGCAAATTGTTCCAGAAACAAACGAATAGAACCAACACCGTTGTCGATTTGGGGATAATCTTCATACTCTGATTCACACGGTAATTCTTCTCCTGCAATCAAAAACCACTCGTCGGCTAACCAAGCAAAGGTGGAACCTAACTCTCGCTGAAATTGCTTAGAGAGCGATCGCACTTGGGAAATCACTTCAACAGCTTTTTCGGGCGTTACAGGTGTGAGTTCGTCTTGAGGCGGACGAAACCGCGTCAGACCCACTGGAACTACTGCTACAGAAGCAACAGCAGGTACTTCGCCTGTATGAAAAGACGCTAAATCTCGTAAGGTTTGTTCCAAGTATATGCTATCATTGATACCAGGACATACCACAACTTGTGCGTGAATTTGCAGTCGCTTTTCTTGAAACCACTTGATTTGCTCTCTGATTTTTCCAGCACGCGGGTTTTTCAGCAGTCTAATTCTGACTTCGGGGTCAGTAGCATGGACAGAAACATATAAGGGAGACAGCCTTATCTGTTCTATCCGCTGCCATTCCCGTTGTGGCAAATTGGTTAAAGTCAGGTAGGAACCATACAAAAAGCTCAGCCGATAATCGTCGTCTTTCAGGTATAAGCTTGAGCGCTTGTCTGGTGGTTGTTGGTCAATAAAGCAAAACGGGCAGTGGTTATTACACTGAATTAAACCATCAAATAGTGCGGTTTCAAACTCTAGCCCCAAGTCTTCGTCGTAGTCTTTTTCAATTTCAATGCAATGAGTTTTACCAGCAGCGTCTAAGGCTTCCAGTTCTAGCACTTCATCAGCACATAAAAACCGATAATCTATCAAATCGCGAGGACGTGTGCCGTTGATGCTAACGATCGCATCTCCCGCTTCAAATCCAATTTCTGCGGCGATGGAATCAGGTAATACTTTAGTAATTCGGGCGGGATTAATGGTAGTCATTGGTTAATTGTTAGTTGTTAGTGGTTAGTTGTTAGTGGTTAGTTGTTAGTGGTTAGTTGTTAGTGGTTAGTTGTTAGTGGTTAGTTGTTAGTGGTTAGTTGTTAGTGGTTAGTTGTTAGTTGTTAGTTGTTAGTGGCTAGGACTACGAAGGACGCAAACTCGATTTCTAAAATACCTACGTAATTTTATTGAATTATCAAACTTTATGCTATTTTGTTGGTTTTTCCAGGCTTATTATAAGCTTAGGACTTACGCATTGACAGAAATAGTCTTGTTGGCGGTGGTTTCGGTAGGGCGTCTGAGCGCAATATTGATTTGGGTAGACCACCTTACCGTAGGGGCGCGGTTTGGGCGTCCTTACCATGTGGTCAATTATACAAGCTGAAACGACCGAATTTCGTTATACACATGATGCTCAATTTGTATAGTGCGTAAGTCCTAAAGCTATTCAACATCTAGGTAAATGTGAAATGCCCTAGGTTATGATTTATGTTATGATTATTTAAATAAGATAAAGTTAAGTAACAAATATTAAAAACCTTGGTCAACAAAACATTTTCCGATCCCAGTACGAATACTGCCTCGGTTTATACTGAATTACCGAAAGTCCTAGAGACTGACACAAAAACGCAGGGACAAGGAGAGCAATTTTTCTTTCCCCCACTTTCCCTCTCTCCTACTCAGACTAGCTACCCATCTGTATATCTACCTCAAACTTCTGTCCAAAAAACGTGGACAATATTTGCGGCGGCAGTATTTCTAGTGTCTGTGCCAGTGTTTATCGAAGCGCCACTAGTGCGATCGCATCCTTTTTTGAGTTTAGCGTTGACAGCAGGTTGGGTGTGGTTGAGTTTCCGATTAATGTCACGTCCTGCAACCTATGTTTGGGGAGATCTACTCTTAGGGTTTAGCTGGAGTTGGATGTGCGGCTCAATTTATTGGAGTTGGCTGCGTTGGGAACCGTTATGGCACTTGCCAGTAGAGGCAGCAGCTTTACCATTTGCTTTGTGGTGTCTAAGTCGGAATTGGGGCAAAGTGGGTAACTGGTTTTATTTGGGTTCTTTATTTGGTACTGTATTGACCGACGTATATTTCTACCTAGTAGATTTGATGCCTTATTGGCGGCAAATCATGCGGGTAGAACCAATCAATGCGTCACTAGTTTTACAAAAGGCTCTAGCGCAAGTACATACGCCTTGGGGACAAACTTGGGCGATCGTACTTGCAGGAGTGCTGTTGATAGTGGGGATTTTACCTTTACGTCAAAAACAGTGGCACTGGTATGCCTTTAGTGGGGCAGTATTAAGTACAATTTTGGTAGACAGCTTATTTCTCCTAGCGGCGATTTTCGCATGAGAGCAGATTGGGGAATGGGGAATAGGGTGTCAGGATATCAGTACATTGTATTATTTGTCATTTGTCCCATGACCCATGACCCAATAGCAGTAAGTATTGTGGATATTAATAAGATGTATATTAGTTTCTGATGAGTGCTGTGTGTTGATTAAGCTATCAGCTTTTAGTCAAGAGTCAACAGTCAATGGTCAATAGTAAAAAAAACCATGGACTATGGACTGTAGAATCCTTACCAGAGAAAGCTTTTAGCTTCAAGCTTTTATTTCATTTTGAAAGAAAGAGGTAGAAAAATGGTGAAAAAATTGTTGCGAACCTTAACAGTGTTTAGTTTGTTGGTGGGATGCTGGGGATGGTTGGGAACACCTCAGATAGCTCAAGCCGCTCATTTCAGCGGTGTTACTCTTCAATCAGTTCCAGTACTGGCAGTTGAGGAACCTCAAGGGCTGCGGAACCGGGCAGATCAGATGCTGGGAACGGAATTCGGTAAAAAAATTGATTTGAATAACACTAACGTGCGAGCTTTTCAAAGGTATCCAGGGCTGTATCCCACCCTAGCTAGAAAAATCATCGCTAACGCTCCTTATGAGAAGGTAGGGGATGTGTTGAATCTTCAAGGTTTGAGCGATCGCCAAAAAGAAATCTTGCAGGCAAACCTACCTCACTTCACCGTAACAGAGGCAGAAGCTACCTTCAATGAGGGATTTGATCGCGTTAACAACGGTATCTATAGATAGAGTCCGTAGGGGGAGATGAGGAAGTAGGGGAAGTAGGGGGAGATGAGGAAGTAGGGGGAGACAATTTAACCTCCTCATCCTCCTTACCCCCCCCACTCCCCCCACTCCCCCCACTCCCCACTCCCCACTCCCCCCACTCCCCCCACTCCACATCACCTTGTCCGAGATAAATATTCAGAGCAATTTTGATGTTTTAGTAGTTGGCGCTGGTGCTGCTGGACTATATACGGCGCTGTGTTTGCCAACCGAATTACGAGTCGGCTTGATTACCAAAGAAACCGTTTCTTTGTCCGCTAGTGAATGGGCGCAAGGTGGTATTGCTGCGGCGATCGCACCAGAAGATTCTCCACAGTTGCATATTGAAGACACAATGCGCGCAGGTGCTGGTTTGTGCGATCGCCCCACTGTCGAATTCCTCGCGCAACATGCCGGTCGCTGCATTCAATCTTTAGTAAACTTGGGGGTTGCCTTTGACCGTCAAGGCAATTCGCTGGCTTTAACTTTGGAAGCTGCCCATTCTCGCAACCGTGTTCTCCATGCTGCTGATACCACAGGCAGAGAAGTCATCACCACCCTTACGAACCAAGTACTGCGACGTCCGAACATCCAAATAATTCAACAAGCCTTGGCATTAAGTCTGTGGCTAGAACCTGAAACAGGCATTTGTCAGGGAATTAGCATATTTTATCAAAGTCAAGTAAGATGGGTAAAAGCTGGGGCTGTGGTTCTAGCAACAGGTGGTGGTGGTCAGGTGTTTGCCCAAACCACTAACCCGGGTATCAGTACGGGCGATGGAGTAGCAATAGCATGGCGTGCTGGGGCAATTCTTCGGGATTTGGAGTTTGTGCAATTTCACCCCACAGCCCTCACTAAACCCAATGCCGATCGCTTTCTTATTAGTGAAGCTGTACGCGGCGAGGGGGCACACCTGATCGATAGTGAAGGGCGGCGTTTTGCTTTTGATTACCACCCGGCAGGTGAACTCGCTCCCAGAGATGTAGTCAGCCGCGCCATTTTTAGTCACTTACAACAGACTTCAGTTGACCTGACAACTGCCAATGTGTGGTTGGATATGCGGCCTATTGGAGTCGAAAAAATTCGCCACCGCTTTCCCAATATTATTAAAGTCTGTCATCGCTGGGGTACTGATGTATTTTCGGAACCAATTCCCGTTGCCCCAGCTGCCCATTACTGGATGGGTGGTATTCTTACGGATCTAATGAATCGCACGAATATTCCCGGTTTGTACGCTGTGGGAGAAACCGCTAGTACCGGGGTGCATGGGGCAAATCGCCTTGCAAGTAATTCCCTGCTGGAGTGTGTTGTATTTGGCGCACAAATGGCTAATGTAGAGACGCTCAAGGTCGCGTCTCTAAAAAGTGTACCAGAGCCACTTGAATTTAGCCTAAATTTGGTTGAGTGGAACACCCAGCAAGCACAATTAGAAGTGCTGCGGCAGAAGATACCACGTCTGGTGTGGGAAAGTGCTGGTATCTGTCGGGTGCAGTCTGAGATGGAACAGGCGATCGCGACTGTTGAATCTTGGCAGCAAGATTTTGCTACCTTGCCTGTGAGTCAATTCTTGCTATCTCTAAGTCCTGCACAACCAGCTCATTTCAATCTTCCCAATGTTGAAAGCCAAGTACGGTTGTGGGCAGAAACCCGCAATTTACTAGATATTGCTTATTTAATTTTAAAAAGTGCTGCTTTTAGAACTGAAAGCCGGGGAGGGCACTACCGCCTAGATTATCCCCAATCCGACCATAGCTTTCAAGTTCACACAGTTGTACAAAAACACAATTGGTGGAAATCTGCTGTTTTAGACAACTAACGCGGGGGAATGGCTAATGGCTAATTATTACTATTAGCAATTAACAATTAACAACCAACAACTAACGAGTACCACTACCATGCGTACTATCAGGACCACTATAATTTTGCGGTACAAATGTACTATTAAATTCATCTCTGGGACTGATATTTTTTAAACGAGGAGAAGTATCCTTAGGAGCGGTTAAACCGTCAGTAGCACTAAAAACATTAGCAGTCAAAGTGCTAAAAGTCCCTCTAGCATCAGCAATTTCCGGAATTATCAAATGCACTCCGATGAAGAACATCAGTAAACTCACGATTTTCAACCTAGTTTTCATAAGCATCAGTAAATTAACTTATATCTCGTCCTCTACTATCGTGAAAAATTAAATTTTTCAGTATTGATAATTACGTTTTATTACTCATTTACCCTTATTGGCACCTCTCTAAAGTGAGGGTTAGGCAGGGAACATAACCACTCAATGGGCACATTCGGCTTTGTTTATTTTATTTTAATATTGATCTGAGTAAAAAATATGTTTTTAAAATAACTACATATTAAACATCATTTCTAGCTATCAAAAGATACTTTAAGCACTTTTTCAAAATTACGTATCAGTAAATATGACTAAGATAAACCCCAATACGGTTCAGATAAGAGAATTTATCCCAATTCCAAAAATGATTGCTAGAAATGAATACCTTGGTAGAGGCACGGCAGTGCCGTGTCCCTACAAGATGTGTCGCATTATTTAATGAAATTGGTATTACCTGCCATCAACCTATGTAGAACTTTCGGATGCAACGTCTCTACACGTGTAAAATCTCCCGTAACTCTACTTGAACCAAATCACGCAAACTCATAGCGGTTTTTACCTAGGTGCTTAGCACGGTACATAGCAGCATCTGCTTGTTTCATCAAGGTTTCACTGTGTTGACTATTAAGTGGGTAGACACTGATGCCAACACTGGCAGAGACTTTAATGTAATGTCCGTCCAAGACAATCGGGTCATTGATGGTTGCTAAAATTTTTTCGGCGACTATAGCAGCAGCTTGCATTTTGGGAATTGCCCGCAAAATCACGGTAAATTCATCGCCGCCCAACCGGGAAACAGTATCACTACCGCGCAAAGAATTGCTGAGGCGTTTGCCAACAGCGATCAATAAGCGATCGCCTATTTCGTGTCCGAGAGTATCATTGACTTGCTTAAAGCCATCTAAGTCAATAAATAGTAGTCCCAGTAATAAATCATTGCTTTGCGCCCACTGTAGGGAGTCATTAAGTTGTTCTACAAAAAATTTGCGATTGGGTAGACCAGTGAGGTGGTCATGATAGGCAATATACCGTAAGTAGTCTTCTTTTAGTTTTAATTCAGAGTTGGAGCGGGATAACTCGGCGTGCTGGCGTTTGAGGTCTTCTTCTTTCAGTTTGCGTTTAGTAATGTCTCGGATAACCCCAACTAAAAAGAAATTACCAGCTGCGTCTTTGTGGAGCGATCGCTTAGTGGCAATTAAATAGGTTTTTCCACAAGCATTAGTAAATTCTTCTTCATGCTCCTGAGATGCCTGACTTTGGAAAACTAGCTCATCTTGCTGGCGAAACACATCAGCTTCATGTTTAGGGAAAAAATCATAGTCAGACTTTTCAATCAAAGTGCTTTTGGGATAACCGATAAGTCCACAATAAGCCTCATTCAAAACAATCCACTGGTGTTTTTCATTTTTCACGAAAATTGGGTCAGGAATTGTATTGATCACTTGATGCAAAAACTCTTTGGAACGTTTCAACTCTTCTTGCTGATATGCGAGCTGATAGGTAATGACAATAGCTGAACCGCCATAAGTTAGAAGCCCTGGTATGATTGGTATCCACCAACCAAACTTGAAAGCAAGGTAGGCGCCACCTGTCAGCACAAAACATGAAAGCAGAATACTCACGAAGCTCGATTTGGGACGCTGTATTTGCCACCGAGTAGAGGCTCCCACATAAGCCCAGGCGAAAATCCACAACCATTCTACGGGTTCAGACCAAGCTTTAAGTAAAGGTCTTCCTTGGAGGGCGGCTGTGATTAACTCGCTGATAAAATAGGCTTGCAGTTCGATACCAGCCACAGGCTTTGCCGTACCAATCAGACGGCTGGAGTATGGAATTAACACAAAATCTAGGAGACTGGTTGCAGTAGAACCAACTAGCACAATGCGATCGTTAATCCAACTTTCTGGTACGCCGTCGGCTAGCACTTCCCTCATAGATACCTTACGGAAGCCGCAACTATCCACTGATGAGTTTCTACAGCCAACTTTCGGAAAGTTGGACAAAATCTGGTAACCTCTGTTATCTACCCCCACGTAGGGACCATAATTAGACTGAAGACGGGGAAACACAGCCTTACCCAACTGCAAATACTCCGGGTTGTCTTTTGCTTTCTGGAGAGTAATGCCTTCTGACTTTAAATACACTAAAGCCAGCTTCAAGGCAAAACTATAGTGTGGCTGATGATGAATGTGCCGATACAACAAGCTGCGACGTATTTTGCCATCAGCGTCAAATAGCACGTCGTTAAAACCTACTTGGTCAAGCTGGCTGAGAATCGGTGGAGGTGAAACACTGGTGTTTTGGTTATTTGACAGGAATTCAATGCCAACCAAGTTGGGTATAGACTGATAAGCCTCAAGCAATTCCTGATGACCTGGTTCCACCGGCAAATCTCGGTAGATATCTAAACCAATAGCGCGAGGTTGGTGGACTTTTAATTTTTGCAACAACTCGCCGATGACATCATCTGGAATTGGCCACCGACCAACCTGTCGTAAGGAAGCTTCATCAATCGCTACAATAGTTATCCGCTCTTGCGTGTGTTCAGTTGGACGTAATTGAAAAAATTGATCCAAGGCTGCCAATTCTAGGGATTGTAATAATCCGAACGAGCGCAACAGCAGGATGCACACTGCAACGCTGATAGCGGTAATCAATTCCCTATTTCTTCGCAAGAGCGCTTGTTTGAGGGCAAACATTAACTTCACGAAATACTTGCCTAGCTGCTTACTCATTCCCATTACCTGATTGGGAGAACTATGTTCATTTGACAGGTGAATATAACAGGCATGCAATTTACAGGAAAATCCCCCAGGCAAGTCAAGAATAACCAATTATAAAATCTAAATTTTGAAATTATTCAACGTTCTTTATGAGGCACAACCTCAAAATATGCAGTTAGGAGTAGAGATTTGTGTGAAGTATGTTTATCAAGTCAACTGGCTGCAGTGCATTAGGAATACCTCAGCAAGTTGACTTTTTTGCATAACTATGTAGACTCATTCAGTTTGACTTTTCACTTGATGTGGAAAAACTAACGTGAAACCTACACACGACGCCGCCGGACCCAATACTGCTTGGATAAGCGGAACTGTCAACCGATAAACCTTGTAGAGACGCGAAATTTCGCGTCTCTACACCTATGTAATCTCTACAAACAACCCTTAACCGAGTAGTATTGCCCCCGGACCTACAAGGAAAGGGGGCAAATTGAAAACCTCTCCCCTTGTAGGAGAGAGGTTGGAGAGAGGTTCGTCAGTCCTCAAGTTACTTGAAAGTGCCAACAAAATTCTTAAAGTTGCGCGGACCTTTGTAGCCAGAAAGCTGAGACAGTTTCTCTAGTGGTTGTACACTGGGATAAAGTTTCCCGTTAATCTCCCAGGTTGGAAAGCTTTGAACGCCACCGGCTTGGCACAAATCTGGACGCGGATCGTCTTTGCCTTGGGGATCGCAATCAATGTGTTTAATTTCTGGATACGCCTGTTTGCCAAAAAGTTCCTTTTGTTCGTGGCAATGGGGACACCACCAAGCAATATATTCCTTAGCACCGATTTTGGTAAGATGACGCGCCAGTTCAATTTCTGCCTGACTAGAGGTGGAGCGAATTTGCCAACCAACTCCAAGTTCGGGCTGTCCTACTGGGTTTGGGGTAAGAGGTGGTGCGGAATTTGAGCCTGCGTCAGCAACTGATTTATTCACATTGGCATAGACACCTAAAGTGCCAATGAGCGTCACCATACCGACGACAATAAGTGTAAAGAAAATTTGCCCAAGATCCTCCCAAGTGCGACCAATCAGGGTGAGTACTAAGAGGCTGATGGAGAATGTCGCCGAGGCAATGCAGTAGACACAGACTGCCTTAATTTGGAAAAATAGCAGGTACATTAGGTAGGTACTGAAGACTGACATGGCGATCGCTCCTGCTAAAAGCAGCAACCATGTCAAGTTTTCCAGATTTTTGCGTCGATCCTTATTTTCTTCTGGTTTAACTGCTAAGGGAACTAAAGCAAATATCACCATACTGGTGTATGCCAAAAACCCGAACAAGGCTAATGGCTGACCAAAAACTGTTCCCCAAGGACTGGAAAGAACATCATTACAGCTGGCAGCCCCCTTGGCTACACAAGCTACACTGCCTCCTGTTAACTTCTCTATAGTGAGATAAGCCGTTGTCAATGCACCACAACCGGCGATTGCCGCAATCAAGGGACGCGACCATTTATGAATCCAAGGAGTAGAACGGCGGCGAATCATAAATTGATTTTGTTAGTTGTTAGTTGTTAGTTGTTAGTTGTTAGTTGTTAGTTGTTAGTTGTTGGTTGTTAGTTGTTAGTTGTTGGTTGCTGGTTGCTGGTTGTTAGTTGTTGGTTGTTAGTTGTTGGTGAGCGTCAGCGCCGACACGAGTGTTTCCTGCGCTACGGGCGACTGGCTTTCCCGTTGGGTTGTTAGTTGTTGGCTGTGCTACTATCTACTAACAACTATCCACTAACAACTATCCACTAACAACTATCCACTAACAACTATCCAATACAATTAAGAGTGTAGCTTTACAGAAGGCACTGATTTTTTTTCACATGACGAGTTCCAACTTTGGTGTGCGGCTTCCACAAATTGACTAACCCGGATCGGGTCAATTGGTTGATCGCGGTGACCGTGGCGTTTCAGAGAACTGGAAACAATGACACCATCTACTGCCTGTATCAAGGTAGCAATATTTTCCCAGGTTGCTCCACTGCCGATGAATACTGGGGTTCCATCGGCAGATGCAGATGCCAGTTCTAAATCTTCTAGGTTAGGCGGATTACCAGTAGCCCAGCCAGATAAAATCACTGCGTCTGCCAAACCGCGTTCAATTGTGTCTTGGACAGCGGTGGTGAGATTGACCGAACTTAAAGGACGGGCATGCTTCACCAACACATCGGCGAGGATTTTGACATCGCTGCCTAATTCCCGCCGATAACGTAGTAGTTGATGGGCTTCTCCCTCAATTAATCCTTGGTCGGTTGCCATCACGCCGGTCAGCACGTTGACACGGATGAATTGCGCTTTGACGCAGGTGGCGATCGCCATTGCACTTTTTGCATCGTTCCGCAAAACATTTATGCCCATAGGTAGGGTCACTAAATTTTGGATCCGTTGCACTACCACAGTCATAGCACTTACAACTGCTGGATCTACCTGGTTTTTGGTAAACGGTGCATCAAAAAAATTTTCTACAATAATGCCGTCAACCCCTCCACTGGAGAGTGCTGTTGCTTCTTGTTCGGCACGGTCAATCACTGCTTTGAGGCTACCTCCCCAACGAGGTGAGGTCGGTAGCGGTAGTAGGTGAACTACACCAATAATCGGAGTTCGGGTTTTAAATAGCTGATATAAGTCCACGTCTTTAACCCGCTTTGCTTGTTAGTTGTTAGTTGTTAGTGGTTAGTAGTTAGTTGTTTTTCCACCAACCACTGTACGGGCGCGACTGCAGTCGCGCCCCTACTAACCACTAACCACTAACTAACTAGTCAAATTTGTTTCCTTTTGGGAGAGGATTTGCTGCCTCCTCCCTAAGGAGCAAACTGGCGTCAAACCTTCCATAAGATATGTTAAGATAAAATCTGGCTATTAAGAGTAGTTTGCCACTAATTAAAAACGCGAGGCAGCTTCCTTTGAAAGTAGGTTCCTTACCTGCCAGAGTTACAGGCATCGCCTGAGCGAAAGGGTAGCATTACACCTGTTAAGGCGTAGCCTTTGCGAAATTTTCCGAAAATGGTAGCGACTTCTCACAACTTGCCATAGAATCCTGGTTATGACGGAGACCGTCTTTTCCAGTGTCATCCAACAGAGCTACTTCCCCATGGGTAAATTTACAAACTAAACGCTGCGGTAATGTAAAATACCAAAAGGCAATTGTTAAAAAAGAATACTGGTGCCCAATTTACCCAAAGACTAGTTAATTTTCCCCTGGAAAAAAGATTAATAAAGATATCATAGCATGATCTCTATATTGATTAAGGTCATGACTCCTGTAGGGTGTGTATGACTATCATCGGATGCTGGTGAGGAGGTTCAAGTCTCCTTCTTAGTGTCAAAAGTAAGAAGCTAGTACATAACTAGATTAAGTAAGAGGAAAAACCTGAAGATTTTTCATGATATGGGTGATAAGCCAATAATTGCAATTTCTCACCTAGGCTGCGAGAAAAATCGAATTGATACAGAACATATGCTGGGACTGCTGGTAGAAGCAGGCTACGGCGTAGATACTAATGAAGAGTTAGCAGATTATGTTATTATCAATACATGCAGTTTTATCGCAGCAGCACGGGAAGAATCTGTTAGAACTTTAGTAGAACTGGCAGAGGCGAATAAAAAAATTGTGATCACAGGCTGTCTAGCGCAACACTTCCAAGAGCAGTTGTTGGAGGAGTTGCCCGAGGCAGTGGCGGTAGTAGGAACAGGCGACTATCACAAAATTGTAAATGTAATTCAGCGGGTAGAACAAGGAGAGCGTGTCAAGCAGGTCAGTGTACAACCAACCTACATTGCCGATGAAACCACACCGCGCTACCGCACCACAACTGAGGGTGTAGCTTACCTGCGGGTTGCGGAAGGATGTGACTACCGTTGTGCATTTTGTATTATTCCCCATCTGCGAGGAAACCAACGTTCGCGTACTATTGAATCCATCGTTACTGAGGCTATTGAGTTAGCAAGTCAAGGGGTAAAGGAAATCATACTGATTTCCCAAATTACTACCAATTACGGTATAGATATCTACGGTAAGCCAAAGTTAGCCGAATTGCTGCGTGCTTTGGGTAAAGTAGATGTGCCGTGGATTCGTATGCACTACGCTTATCCCACTGGACTAACCCCAGATGTGATAGCGGCAATTCAAGAAACACCTAACGTCTTACCTTATCTGGATTTGCCCTTGCAGCATTCCCATCCAGAGATTCTCCGCGCCATGAACCGTCCTTGGCAAGGACAGGTAAACGATACAATTATCGAACGCATCAAGGAGGCACTACCTTCATCAGTGCTGCGGACAACCTTTATTGTCGGTTTCCCTGGTGAGCGTGATGAACATTTTGAGCATCTGTTGCAGTTTGTCCAGCGCCATGAATTTGACCATGTAGGTGTTTTCACTTTTTCGCCGGAGGAAGGAACACCCGCTTACAACCTACCAAACCAACTGCCCCAATTCGTGATGGATAAGCGGCAGGATGCGGTGATGGAAATCCAACAGCCGATTTCTTTAAAGAAAAATCAACAGGAAGTCGGCAAGGTAGTAGACGTTCTGATTGAACAAGAAAATCCCGAAACAGCAGAGTTGATCGGTCGTTCTAGCAGATTCGCCCCAGAAGTGGATGGGCAAGTATTTGTTCAAGGCGAAGCAACTTTAGGAACTATCGTGCCAGTAAAGATCAAACAGGCTAATGTCTACGACCTTTATGGTCAAATAGTCAATAACTAATTTGTTAGTTGGTAGTTGGTGAGCCAGCGCTCTGTGTCGGGTTTCCCGACAGAGGCGACAGGCGTTCCCGAAGGGTAGTTGGTAGTTGTAACCACTAACAACTAACAACTAACAACTAACAACTAACAACTAACAACTAACAACTAACTAACAAGTAGGAGAATTAATGGATCTTTCGTTTCAAGAATTAGGAATTTCACAAGAGCGCGTTAACCAATTAGAACAAATAGGTTTTACCGCACCAACTAACATTCAAATCCAAGCGATTCCTCAACTGCTAGGGGGTCGTGATATGGTGGGTCAATCTCAAACCGGAACGGGCAAAACAGCGGCATTTTCTCTACCGATTTTAGAGCGGCTGGATATTAATCAAAAGTCGGTACAAGCCTTGGTGTTGACGCCGACTCGGGAGCTAGCAATTCAAGTCCATGATGCGATCGCCGACTTTATTGGCGATCAAGGATTGAGGGTGTTGGCAATCTACGGAGGTCAATCAATTGACCGCCAAATTTTACAACTAAAACGTGGTGTTCACATGGTTGTGGGTACACCAGGACGGGTAATAGACTTGCTGGATCGGGGCTGTTTGAAGCTGGATCGAGTGCAGTGGTTGGTGTTAGATGAAGCTGATGAAATGTTGAGCATGGGCTTTATCGATGATGTAGTGAAAATACTTTCCCAAGCACCAGAAGACCGCCAAACAGCTTTATTCTCGGCGACAATGCCGCCGTCAATTCAAAAGCTGGTATCGAAGTTCCTGCGATCGCCTGTCACAGTCACTGTCGAGCAGCCAAAAGCAGCTCCTACCAAAATCAATCAGGTAGCTTACCTCGTACCGCGCCACTTAACAAAAGCCAAAGCTTTACAGCCTATCCTGGAAATGGAAGACCCAGAATCGGCTTTAATCTTTGTCCGCACTCGACGTACCGCGGCAGAACTCACCAATCAGTTGCAATCTGCAGGTCACAGTGTAGATGAATATCACGGTGACTTGTCCCAACAAGCGCGTGAGCGATTATTGATCCGGTTCCGCAATCGTCAAGTACGCTGGGTGGTAGCTACTGATATTGCCGCACGGGGTTTGGATGTCGATCAGTTGTCTCATGTGATTAACTTCGACTTACCCGATAGTGTGGAAACCTACGTCCACCGTATCGGTCGTACTGGTCGAGCTGGTAAAGAAGGTACTGCTATTTCTCTAGTGCAGCCTTTTGAGCGGCGTAAGCAACAGCTATTTGAGCGCCATGTCCGTCAAAACTGGCAAGTGATGACGATTCCCACCCGCGCACAAATTGAAGCGAAGCAGTTAGAAAAATTGCAAGCTGAAGTGCGGGAAGCCTTAGCAGGTGAGCGTTTAGCTTCATTTTTGCCGATAGTAAGTGAGTTGACTGAAAAATACGATGCTCAGGCGATCGCCGCCGCTGCGTTGCAAATTGCTTACGATCAAACCCGTCCTGAGTGGTTGCAATCAGACATCGGTCTGACTGACGAGGACATTCTATCCTCCAGTCCTAAACCGAAGCTGCGGGGAGGTAACCGTCGTGAATCTGGTGAGCGAACTCGCTCTAACTGGACAAAATCTGACACCACCACAATTGAAGGAGAAAGAAACGGGTCTGCCAAACCCAAACTCCGGACGGGGCGTCGTGAACCTTCCGTATCGCCGACGAAAAAGCTAGGTTCTGGTACAGCGAGGGAATCAGCTTCTTGACCGAATCGCCTGCGATTTCAATCGCACCGCGAGTAGCCCAAGTCAAAAGCGCATAGGACTATTAAGCTCGTTCCTAGGCTCCAGCTTAGGAATGCCTTACTAGAGTGCAAGGCGATCAATCACACTCATTGAGTGTCGTAACGCACCATCATCAATGGTGCGTTACACTGCGTTAACGCACCCTACACCTCAATTAATGCAGTCGAATCGAACGAATTTCCTGAGATTTCTTCTCCAGCCAGAACCGGGGAAACCAGCGATCGCCAATGGCTTGCGGGCAGCTTTAGCATTGGGGATTCCCATGCTTCTAGGGCAATTAACCGACCATAGGAAAAGCGGATTATTTGTCGCTTTGATCGCTTACTTTGTCAACCTGGCAAATGTCGGTGGACCCTACCGAATAAAAGCTACGGCGATGGCAGCAGCCACCTTAGGAACGGCAATTTCTGTACTAGTAGGTACTCTGGTGGCGGGAGTCCCTTGGCTTGCTATAGTACTGACATTACTCTGGGGACTTGGTTCGGGTTTTGCTTCGCTGTATGGTAATGCAGGTTCGACTGTCGGTCTTGTCGTGGGACTGTCATTTATTTCTACAGTTGCCCAGCCAGGATTCGAGGCGATCGCCCTGTTGCGATTTCTGCTGTGCCTGATTGCGGGTGGATGGGCGATGCTACTCTCCTTGGTAATGTGGCCCGCTACACCTTACAAACCCATACAAGCGGCTGTGGCTGACTGCTACAATGCTCTAGCCAATTACATTCAAGCGTTCCAAAATAACCCGATTCAGACTGGAATCGACAGCGCAACTGGATATGTTCTAGAAATTAGAAAGGCATTGGAAAATGCTCGGACTGCTTTGGGTGCAGAACGCATTGGGAAGCGGGGTCGGAGTTGGATGGATGAGCAGTTGTTGGTACTGATTCAGGACGCAGAACGCCTATTTGGCTCAGTCGTTGCCTTAATTGAGTTAATAGAAATTAATTCGGGATATGAGCAATTTCGCTCAGTTCAGCTATTAGTTGATGATGCACTCGAGCAGTTATTAGTCATCACCAGAGCCATAGCTAAAGTCATTTCTGGCAAGCCTGCTGTTATCTCCTTTGGCAATTTCAACCGTATCCACGAGGCGCTGCGGGAACAAGAACACCTGCAAAGAATAGCAATTTCCGTTCATGAGGCAAACTATCCAGCCTTAGTTGCTCTCACTGACCTCGTGTTGATGATCGAAAAGCTGATTAAGCAATTGCACTACACGAATATTACAGCTACAACTAAAGCTGGGATCAAGATCGGGAGCCGAGAAGTTGATAGACTCGTTGCATCTGAAGAGAAACAGCGATCGCCTCTGAGTATACTACGAGATAACCTGACCTTAGACTCAGCAATCTTTCGCCACGCTCTACGCCTTGGCGTGACTCTTACCGTAGGCGTGGCAATAGCCACGCTTGCCAAGCTACAAATGGGGTATTGGGTGACGCTGACAATCATGATCGTCCTCAAACCTGACTTTGGCGGAACGTTCAAGCGGTTTTTCCACCGGGTAGGCGGAACTATCTTGGGAGCGACTGTGGCGGCTGTCCTGGCAGCAGCGATCGCAAACAAGCTTATATTAAGTATTATCACTGTACTGGCGGTATTTTTTGGCATTTCCCTGCTGCGCGTTCACTATGGCTATGCGACTTTTTTCTTTTCAATCTTCGTTTTACTAATCATCGATCTTACGCAACCGATTGGTTGGCAGTTTGCTGGTATCAGAGTGTTCAACACATTGATTGGTGCAGGACTGGCTTTTGGGGGTCACTACCTGATGTGGCCTAACTGGGAACGCCAACGCTTACCCAGCCAACTCGCCGCCGCCCTCCGACAGTGCCGCGACTACTTTCAGAAAGTAATGGCTGTCTACCAGGGTGAAAAAGATGACTACGCTGCAATCATCAGCACGCGAAGACGAACTGGGCTGGCAATTAGCAATGCCCAAACCTCGTACCAAGGGTTGATCGGCGAACCCCAAACGCCGCTGGGACTGGTAGAACCTGTGATGGCACTGCTAGTGTACATGGGACGTTTTACCAACGCGGTGACAGTCTTGGCAGTACACCTCGACCATTTCCGAAGAACTCAGCCACTGCCAGAATTAGAAACCTTTGCCTGTCAAATTTCGGTGCTATTAGAACAGTTAGCTGATTCGGTACAGCAGGGAATTTCTCCGCCGCCTTTGCCTGACCTTGAAGGAACGCTGCAAAAAATTCATACTCACCTGCAAGCACTGCGAACAGCCCGCGTACAGGAACTAGCTGTAACTCACGGACATACTCCGATCCGTCAGGCAGTGATTGACTACAGTGTGCTAGATATGGAGATTGACCAGATTGTACGCCGAGTCAGTGCCATGCACTCAGCGCTGGTGCGGCTTAGCACAGAATTGCATTCAGACAACCGTGAATTAACAGCAACTCTGTAGGATGTTGTCGGCGAATTTGCTAATACCAAATTGTAGGGTGGGCATTGCCCACCAGTTGCAAAGATTGGTGGGCAGTGCCCACCCTACTACAAAGGAAGCACGTGAAAGCGATCGCCCCTAATCTTTTTAGGCAAAATTTGAGGAGGAAATGAAAGAACCAACAACAGAGCAATTGAAAGCCTACTGGCAGATGTCAGTAAGAGCAAGCAATCTACTTCAGCCAATTAATTTGGTGCGACTGGATGAGAGAAATGAGCGCATTGTAATGCTTATTGCGGACACAATACAAATAGAGATCCTTCCAAACGGGGAGTTAATTATTCAATGAATAACCTTGATTATAGTGCAATGTCTGACAACGATTTGCTTGCATACGTTAAGCAGCATCCTGAAGACAATGAAGCGTTTTATGTTTATGTCGATAGAAAACGGGCAGCCTCTCCCAATGCAACTCCCATGACACTCGAACAAGCAGAAATAGAGCTGCAAAGGCGAATTAGCCAGCAGCATTAATGCACAACCCCTACTGCTAGTTTTGCAGGCGAACAGTGGGGGGTGAGGGCGATCACTCCCCGAATGCTTGCAAGTAGGTGGTAATTAAATGCTACATAAGTGCGCTCCGTATTCATACAAGGACGGAACCTAGAGTAGTTTTGGCTTTCCTGATGACCCTTGTCTTACATCTTGCACCACTGCCAGAAACCGGGTTTGTTGCGAATCAGTAAAGCTAAAACCCTTAATTTTTCGTTCACAAACCCGGTTACTCTGACTTTGTTGAGAATGGTGCAAGATATCAGTTGTCAAACTTAAAGTATCCATTAGTAAGGTCATAGAGGGCGATCGCTTTCAACTATTAAAATTAGAACTATCCTATAATTGAAATATCGACAGCCGGTCGCAACTCGGCGCAAATTGACAGAACCTGATGAATTTCATTCATTAAAAACTTATCAAATACTTTCTTATCCACCTGTGAATCATGATCTAATGCAGTGAAAGCTTGCTGACATAAAATGTAATCGAATCGTGATGCCCATTTTCTAGCTCCTAGCCGCGCTGTTGTAGAGCAATTATCGACCATAAAAGCGACGCCTTTGTGGTGCATGTAGGGATTAAGAGAATCTACGCTTTCAATAATGGATTCATTGGCAATTTCCGAGTAGGGATGTCCTTTTTCTTTTAATAAGTCCACTTGCGCCATTATTGTAGCAATGTAAATTCCAGCAGTCACAGGATGAACGGGGATTTCGGCTTGCCTATTGGCACGTACATCTGTACCTATTTGCCACATTTGAGTACCATCAATTTTTCCCATAGGGAACCGGTTATGACGATTGTTTGCCTCAATAACGCTACGGATTTCGTTTCCAGAAGCAACCTCATCATAAATCTCCATCAAAATTTCACTCATTGGATGATAAGCAGCACAATAAGCTTTTTTGAAGGTTTCTTTATCTGCCTCATTTAGAGATTCATAGACTGCGACTCAGCCAGAGTTAGCGTTGCGTGCGCTGGCTAACGAGTCGTTCATTTTAGTATCGCGTCACTTGGAACCTGGCTACTACGATCAATGTATCAGTTTGTTCCAACAGGCTGGTTTCAGCCCCAAAGTCATTCAAAAAGCAAGCCAAAAGCAAACGATTCTCGGTCTTGTCTCGGCTGGCATGGGTGTCTCCTTAGCTCCTGCCTCCATCCGTAACATTCGCAGGACAGGAGTTGTCTATACTACACTCAATGCACCAATGTCAGAGGTTGAACTAGCAGCAGTCTGGCGGCAAGATGAGCCTTCACCCATTTTGCAGAAGTTCCTAGAGGTGATTAGAGAAATTATCGATCGCTAAACTGACCTAAGAACTCTTAAGGACGAGTAATTTGTTCTAACTGGGCAATCTCATCATCGCTCAATCTCCAACCCAAAGCGCCAGCATTTTGTCGCACTTGTTCGGCTGTTTTCGCCCCAGGTATTGGGATCACATTACCTTGTGCGATTAACCAGTTGAGCGCAACTTGGGCAGGAGTGCGATCGCGCTTTTCTCCCAACTGGCGTAGCAAAGATATCACTGGTTCAATTTTCTGCAAGCCTTCTTTACTAAATCGCGAGTCTAGCCTTCTGGCACCATTGGGGGTTTCGCCGCCACCAGAGGTATACTTACCTGTAAGTAGCCCCTGAGCCAAAGGACTATATGCTAAAAGTGTTACACCTAACTCACGAGCAGTGTGGAAAATACCGTTGCTTTCAATTTGGCGAGTTAGCAAAGAATAGCGTACTTGGTTGACAGCTAAAGGCACGCCACGGGCAGCTAATATTTGGTGCGCTGACCGCATTTCCTGTGCTGAGTAATTACTGACACCTACTGCCTCAATTCTGCCGCGCTTCACCTCATCTGCAAGAGCATTCATCAGGGTTTCTTGACTCATCAAGAAAGTGAAAGGCCAATGCACTTGGTAAAGGGCAACTCTCTCTACTTGTAGACGTTTTAGGCTGTCTGTTAAGGCATCGGCGACAGACTGACCTGTAAATCGCCAAGGAAAGGGACCGTATTTGGTAGCAATCTGCACCTGTTTATCTGTCTTTTGCATGAATTGCCCCAAAAATTGCTCTGAAAGCCCCCATCCGTAAATTTCGGCAGTATCAAAGAAGTTGATATCAGCCTCTAATGCGGCAGTAAAGGCTGCTTGCAACTGCTCTAGACCGTAGTCATTGCCGTAACTCCAAAAGAGTTTATCACCCCAAGCCCAAGTACCAATGCACAGGGGTGTAACAGCTGGACCATTTTGCCCTAGTGTGATCTTTTCCACGGTTACAAAAATAATTCTTTACACTTCTTTACATTTATAGTGTACCTTCACAGCAAATATTGGGAGAAACAGAGGATTTCACGAATGATTTAGAAGTACTCCATAGCACAATACGGTTCAGTTAAGGCTAAAAACAGAAAACAGCGTAGGTTGGGTTGAGGCACGAAACCCAACCTACAATTATTCTTAACTGAACTGTATTGCTCTATAGCAATCTTATCTGAATAAGTGAATATTACTTTTTATTAACGAACCGCCAAGACGCAAAGAACGCTAAGAAAAGAAATAGAGGAGTTCTCGAATCATTTAGGACTGCTATATCAGGAGCTAAATGCTACGTGACAGGGTTTATCTTGGTTATTACTCGATGAAAAACCAAATTTTACATTCCCTATGAGAGAGTAGCTATGACAAGCGGCGATTTATTTGATTCCCAAACAAACTCACCGGTTTTGCCAAAGGTTAATCTGTTGACCATGTTTCGGCTGGGTCTATTCCAAATGGGATTAGGCATCATGTCGGTTCTGACACTGGGAGTACTCAATCGCGTGATGATTGACCCAAAACTCCTAGCAGTGCCTGCGACGATCGCCGCAGGTACTACAGCAATGGCTCTGTTTGTTTCTCCTGGGCGAGTCTGGTTTGGACAAATGTCTGATACTAAAAAGCTTTGGGGCTATCACCGTACCGGGTATATCTGGGCTGGTTTGTCTCTATTGGCAGTCTTTGTGTTTCTTGCTGTGCAAGTAGTGTGGCAGTTAGGTGCTAGCTTAGCCAATGGCTGGACTATACAAAGCACGGCTTGGGCTTTACTCTTGGCACTGATGTTTGCCCTATATGGGCTTTGTATTGATGCCTGCTCGACAACTTATGCTGCTCTGTTAGTGGATGTTTCAGATGAGGACAATCGTTCCAAACTGGTAGGGATTGTCTGGTCACTACTGATGGTGGGCATCGTGGTTGGAGCTGTTACTAGTAAAAAGTTGCTGGAAGGACTGACTCGAGAAACATTGGCGGCGTCAGTCAACCATTTGTTTCTCATCTTGCCTATTGCGGTGGTTTGCCTCGGCTTTATTGCCACTATTGGGGTGGAAAAAAAATACTCACGATTTTCCTCCCGTTCCATGCTATTACACCAAGAAAAGCGCATCACCCTAGGTAAGGCTTTGAAAGTTTTGACTGCTAGCCGTCAAACTGGGCTATTTTTTAGCTTTTTATTGGTAATGACAATCAGCTTGTTCTTGCAACAACCAATTCTAGAGCCTTACGGTGGCGAGGTGTTTCACATGACAGTGGCTCAAGGTGCCTTGCTAAACGCCTGCTGGGGTATTGGTGTTTTACTAGGGATGAGCTTCACGGGGTTTTTGATTGTGCCTCGGTTAGGTAAACAAAAGACGGCTCGATTGGGATGTTGGGCGGTGGCAGCTAGTTTTGGGTTAGTGATTGCTACTGGTTTCAGTGGTAATCAAGTACTGCTGAAAAGTGCTGTGTTGGTGCTGGGGCTGTCTGGTGGAGTACTGACGAATGCGGCAGTCACTTTAATGCTGGATCTGACGGCACAAGAAACGGCAGGTACATTTCTGGGAGCTTGGGGATTAGCACAGGCAATGGCTCAGGCTCTAGCAACGGTAGGGGGAGGGGCGCTGCTGGATTTGGGTCGGAGGTTGCTGAATACACCAGTGTTAGCTTACGGTTTGGTGTTTACTACATCAGCACTAGGGATGATTTGGGCGGTTGGTTTGCTTAGTCGAGTGAATGTGACAGAATTTCAAATAACTGCAAAGCAAGCGATCGCCTCTGTTTTGGCTCGTGAATTAGATTGATAATATTTGTTAGTTGTTAGTTGTTAGTTGTTAGTTGTTAGTTGGTAGTTGGTAGTTGTTAGGTGTTAGTTGTCAAAAAGAACCACTATCCACTAACTACTAACCACTATCCACTATCCACTAACAACTAACCACTATCCACTAACTACTAACCACTAACCACTAACCACTAACCACTAACCACTAACCACTAACCATTACCCATTGATAAAATGACTGAATTTTGGACAACGATTCTGGAATTTGCCCAAACCACTACCTTGAGAGTGGGCAAGCAGTTGATGCAAGATTTTGGGCAGGTGCAGGCAAGCCAAAAAGCTGACGGCAGTTTGGTGACACAAGCAGATCATTGGGCGGATCTGGAAATTCGGGATGCGATCGCATCCACTTTTTCTGGTTACGGCATTCTTAGTGAAGAAGGCAATAAGATTTTCCCTAATACAGAATGGTGTTGGGTAATTGACCCTTTGGATGGTACAACCAACTTTACCCGTGGCATTCCCATTTGGTCGATTTCTCTAGGCTTACTGTATCAAGGCACACCCGTTTTTGGTTATGTTTACGTACCACCACTGAATGAAGCTTTTCATGGCTTTTGGGAAGGTTCATCTGGGTTAGCAGCAGCATCCGGGGCATTTCGGAATCATCACCCCATCCACACTAGTCATGATGCACCCAGCAACAATCACTTTTTCAATATCTGTTCCCGCAGCACCTCAGTTATTCAACCCGGCTTTCCGTGCAAGTTTCGCATGCTAGGTGTTGCTAGCTATAATTTCCTCACGGTTGCAACTGGTGCAGTACTGGGTAGCGTTGAGGCTACACCTAAAGTTTGGGATTTGGCTGCTGCTTGGGTCATTGTTCAAGCAGCTGGCGGTACTTGGAGTTCGCTGAAGTCAGAACCTTTTCCTTTGTTACCGGGGGAAGATTATAGCGATCGCCCTTTCCCTAGTTTAGTTGTCAGCCGCTCAGAATTGGTTCCGGTGTTTACACCTTTTGTGGAAAAAGTAAAAACCTGAACAGCCAAGGGAAAGCTAACAAAGCTGTAACCACATTAAATACTTACTTCAAGGAATGATTGTTTTCAAGGATAAAATCCGCGATCGCCTTATCTTTAGATGTTGTCTCCTCATCAGGTGGACTAAGTAAAACGGAACGCTGAATTAGCTTACCCTTGAAGCGACGGGCGACACGACTGGGAATACCATAGCCGTAAATGATATGTCCAACTCCTGCTAACACTACCACTTGATAATCTCGATTAACTTTCACAAAATTGGCAATACCCTCTGCCATTGTTTCATCCCACAGCACTTGTGCTAAGAAAAAGCGCTCAAAATCAGCACTGCTACCATGACTTGCGGCGGCTTGATGTTGTTGAAAGGCTGCAAGTAAGCGTTGGCGATACTCTTCATTATCAGTGCGAATTTCCGAGAAGGGGGGAATAAGTTGCCGTTCAGATGGTGAAAGGCTCATCTTACCTTCACGAGCAACTTTGCGGGTAATTTCCGAGGGTGTGTTTAAGGCTAAGACTGGCAGTTTTTTTTCTTTGGCAAACCGGAGGATTGGGGCATAATTTTCCCAAGGAAAACCCCAGCGTTTCTTGTACTCGCTTTTCGCTAAAAGTTCTTCTTCAGTGAGTTTTCCTGCAAGATATTGATTGACAATGCCTTGACTCTGGCGCTGGAACATTTCCAGTGCGATCGCGATTTTGGGATTAGTTTGGTAGAGTTCCTGAATGATTTTTAGCTGGTTTTGGTGGTCTTCAAGACTGTCGTGAGTTTCTCCCAGATACACCACATTTGCTTGTGCCAGTTTTGCAAAGATCTGCGATATACTTTTAACGCACTTACTAGCAACGAATTTCTCAGAACAGGAACTTTGCACTTGTTGCTGGGCGTAAGTCGGTGAGCTACAAAGTAAAAAGATTCCCAGCCATAGGGCAAATACTTGGGTGCGGATCAATTGTTTCATGTTGTTTGCGCCATGCTGGATCAACCATACACCTCAACTCCAGCAGTGTGCCACCATAAGTAATGGATATAAATAAACATAAAATACAATTTGTATTTTGGGTTGGGCATCCTGTCCAACCCACAATTCGTTAAATATCTTGTGGGGTAGGCATCCTGCCATTGGTGTCAACTAAATCGCGCTCAAGTTAAGCAGTACGGGGTGCTTTTTAGATGTTCTCGTTCCCAGCCAGAGGCTAAGAATGCCTAATTGGAGGGCTGCTGCCTCCATATTTTGCCAGCAATGAGGCAGAGCCTCTAAGACTGCATTCCCATGCTCTGCATGGGAACGAGAAACGAGCATTTTACAAGGGTTTCAAAGTTAAGTTGACACCAATGGCATCCTGCCCGCCGATTTTTAGTTTAATTGTGATTACTTATGTAGTGAAGTATAAATTATCTGTATTGTGATAAATATATAATATATATATTTATGAAAGGACTCTGGCTCGAAAACAACCAACTGCAACTACGCACCGACATTCCTATTCCCGAACCACTACCGGGAGAAGCCTTAGTGCGAGTTCTGTGCGCTGGGATCTGTAACACTGACCTAGAACTCAAGAGAGGCTACTATCCTTACACTGGCATTTTAGGACACGAATTTGTCGGCGTCGTTGAACAAGGACCAGAACACTTAATTAACCAGCGCGTAGTCGGAGAAATCAATGCTGCCTGCGGACATTGTCGGTTTTGTCGCGCTTTACAACCGACTCACTGCGAGAACCGCACTGTTCTTGGCATTGTCAACCGTAACGGCGCCTTTGCCGACTATCTCTGTTTGCCGAGCAAGAATTTGTATCCCGTTCCCGATTGTGTCCCTACAGAAGTAGCAACATTTACTGAACCTTTGGCAGCCGCCCTGGAAATTCAACAGCAGGTGGCGTTGCGGAGCGATCGCCAAGTATTAGTTGTTGGAGATGGTAAGCTTGGGCAACTAGTAGCACAGACATTAGCTTTAACTGGCTGCGACCTCTTGGTTGTAGGGCGTCATCAAGACAAACTCAGTAACTTAGAGGACCGAGGTATCAAAGTTGGTCTAGCCGACGCAGTTGCAGACAGAGCTTTTGATATTTCAGTAGAGTGTACTGGTAACGCTGAAGGATTTGCTCTAGCCCAACGTGCCTTGCGTCCACGGGGAACTCTGGTACTCAAAAGTACTTATGCTGGTAAACTGAGTTTGGATGCTTCCTCCTTGGTCGTGGATGAAATTACTCTCATTGGCTCCCGTTGTGGTCCCTTTGCGCCTGCTCTCGATTTACTAGCACAAGAGCAAGTAAACGTCAAGCCCCTCATTCATGCTCACTACCCCCTCACACAAGGACTTGCTGCTTTTGAACGCGCTCAAACTAAAGGTGTTTTAAAAGTGTTGTTAGTAGTTGACTGTTAATTGTTAATTGTTAATTGTTAATTGTTAATAAAAAGCAATTAACAATCAACAATCAACAATCAACAATTAATAAAGCATCCGATTGGTTCTTGGTTGATAATCTATACAATTTATCGCTTCTTCTGTATTCGCAATACAAGGATGAACAGTGCATTTAAGACGGTAATTGTCGGTAAAAAATTGGCAGGAGGCACAAGGGATTTGATGCATTTGCTTTGCTGTAGACACGCTGTCTCTAGCCGCTACCCATAAATTCCAAGCACAGAGAATAGTTAACGCCCAAGCACAGACAAAGCAAATGGGCACTAACAAAGGTTGAATCGTCTGAACTAAGTAATACAGTAGTTGCAACACGGTAAGTCCCGATAAAAGTTATGAATTATGAATTATGAATTATGATACTTTTTTATCATTCATAATTCATAATTCATAATTTATTCGCACGAATCACGCCTAACGTCTCACGATGGAGGTATAAGTTAAACACCAGCATGACCAATTGCTAAACCAGCAACAAGCATTCCCAGTACTAGGAACGGTTGAGCGCTTGCTTGGTATTTTACATCATTCTTGAGGGGGTCACGCAGGAAATACATATCCTGGAAGGTGATTTGCGGGATGATTAGCAGTAGCAGAATTGCCGCATACAAATTCTCATGGATACTGATGAGGTAAACTCCGATCGCTGCTTGAAATACATCAATCATCACTACGCAAATCCATGCTGCAGTGGTGACACCAAACATGACGGGTAGTGACTTTAATCCGAACTGGCGATCGCCTTCTACACTCTTGAAGTCATTAACAATGGCAATGCCCAAACCAGCCAAACTATAAACCACTGTGAGAACTACAATTTTCCAATTGAGTTCACCAAACAAAGCATGACCAGTACACCAAGGCAAGGCGATGTAGCTAGCACCCAAAGCATAGCCGCTTAACCAACCGTTTTGTTTTAGCTTTAGAGGTGGGGCAGAATAGATGTATGCCACGAAAGAACCAAATAGAGCGAGTACTGTGATGATGGGAAAGTCATGAACAGCCCAAACATCCAGAGCAAATGCTACAACAATGCCACTAATCAGCAAAAACAGAATTTGAGTAATTACCTGAGGTAAGGGAATTGCTCCGGAAGGGATAGGGCGATAAGGTTCGTTGATGGCATCAATTTCGCGATCGTAGTATTCATTCAGGGTTTGGGTGTAACCTGCCAACAACGGTCCAGCCAGCAACATACACGTTGCTGCCTTCAACACATTTTCCAGTGTCCAGGTATACTCACCGGAAGAAGCCGCACCGCAAACTACACCCCAAATGAGGGGAATCCAGGTAATCGGCTTCATCAGTTGCAGGCGGATTTTCCAAATCGAGGTTTCTCCTGGTGCTGCACCTTTCATGCCCAGCAGTTGCCTGGTTTTAGCACTACGATTAGCAACAGCTATTATTTCCTCTTGTGGCGCTTCTGTATCTGGCGCTGGAGGTGAATTGGGATTTTGAGTCGATTCAGACATAAGGCGTACTTGTAGAAGGGAGTTGTTAGTTGTTAGTTGTTGGTTGTTAGTTGTTAGTTGTTAGTTGTTAGTTGTTAGTTGTTGGTTGTTGGTTGTTAGTTGTTAGTTGTTGGTGAACCAGCGCGAATGACGGCTTTCCCTCCGTAGGCGACTGGTGTAAGCGTTGCGATCTTCGACGAAGGAGCGTCACCCGAAGGGTTGTTAGTTGTTGGTTGTGCTACTAACCACTAACCACTAACCACTAACATTAGCTAAAATGAGATGAGCAGATAATTATTCTGAAATTTCGCGCTCTTGACAGGTCTGCCATTTAAGGGAGGAGGCAGGACTATATTCCGTCGCTGATCTCCTGCTTCTACAGTAACGTCTGGACCGTATTGAGTGAGTTTGACCTGTTTTTTGTCAAATCCTGGTAAGAATAAGCGTACTTGACGAGTTTCGATGTCGATTTCGATGGGCTTGGGAGCCTGTACTGCTTGATCTACAAAGTTGGGTAGGGCGTCCATCAGTGGTTGCCAGTTACCCGCACTGACATGGGGAACAACACTTACTGGTAGGGGAGTAAATTCTTCTGACAGCTTGACGGTTGTGTCAGCAGAAACAAAGATAACGCCACCAATAGTTAGACCAACTTGTTGAGAACTGCCCCAAAGATAACGGGCAGTAGCAACTTCAATTGGGTCATCGGTAGTCACTAAGAAAGCAGCAACGTGCTTCGGATCGGCAAGGGCTGCTTTGCCCTTGTCCAATATATTATTGACTTGGTTGGTTGGTTGGGCGAAGTTATCAGCCATCCAATTGATGTTGAAAAAGCTGCTAATTAGCGCTTGAACTAAAGGAGATTCTGAAATTGTCTTTCCCAGGTCAGAATTGACAAACAATTGCTGAAAACGTCGGACATACCAACCGAGAGACTCTGGCATTCCCAACATGCGTAGAGTGGAGGAGTCACCTGCACCAACGTAGACAATTGCGTCGTATTTGCCGCTGCCATCGTACTCGCGGATGGCATTCAGGACAAGGGCACTATCCATCCCAGGCAAGACTGCTAGTTCTTGACTATAAACTTCTTTCAGGAAAGGTGTGCGGAGGTATTGTGCCTCCAGTTTTTTCACTTCCTCCCAACTGCGTTCTAGTAGTAGAGATGTGTGGAACTGCACGAGGTGCAAATTGGCAGCGATCTCTTGGGGATCGGGACCAACAGCAACACCTAGCAGCGTTGGCAATGCTGGTTCCGCAAGTCCTGCGAGGAGTACGCGCTTTCCTTGACTTGCCAGGAGTTTGGCGGCGGCGAGCGCAATTTTTGTACGCTCGTTACCGCATTTGCCCAAAAATGTCAATATCAGGGCCATTAATTTATTCCTATTTTTATCGCCGATTTTTTCTATTTCAACTTAGCACTCGGCTTTTGATCGTAGCTTCCTCCTAAGTTATGAGCCGATGGAGTGAACGGTTACGGTGACGAAGCCCTACTGTACAAGTTTGAGTTCATCTTCAAAAAACCAAGTAGCATAGTTATCTTCAAACTTAACCACTATGCCAACGCCGCTAGCATCGGTCATCCTGAAGCCTTCGATGATGCCGATTTGTCCTAGCCTTTTGACAATAGGAGCAGAAACGCGATCGCGCAAACGATAAACTTTAACTTTTTGTCCGATTTCCATGCCAACTAACGATGCGATAAACCAAGACTCAGTGTAGCCGAATCCGTGACTCAAGGGGAGATGTTAGATGTTAGATGTTAGTGGTTAGATGTTAGTGGTTAGTTGTTAGTGGTTAGTTGTTAGTGAGCCAGCGCTCTATGTCGGGAAACCCTCCTACAGGATCTGCGCTCCCGTTGGGTGGCGAGTTGTTCTGATTACCACTAACCACTAACAACTAACAACTAACAACTAACATTTGACTAAAATTAAATAAAATAAGTAAGCAGGTACATGCAGATGTTTGTCACAGCGCAACAGCTAGAACAACAGATGCCCGATGCAACTCGGTTGTTAAGTGATGAGCCAGAAATGGAAACTTCTTTGCATTATATGCAGCTACTGCTGCTAGTGACTTGTTTAGAGTGGCTGTGGCGCGAGAGTGATGATTTCTTTATTGGTGCCAATCTAACGATTTATTTTAGTCGTCAGCAACTGCGAAATAAAGATTTTCGAGGACCAGACTTTTTCTTAGTGAAGGATACCGAAAAACGACCCCGCAGTTCCTGGGTAGTATGGGAGGAAGATGGTCGATATCCAGACTTGATTATTGAACTGCTTTCTGAGAGTACGGCTGCTATCGACCGCAACTTGAAGAAAAACCTATATCAAAATCGCTTTCACACACCAGAGTATTTTTGGTTTTCGCCGGAAAATTTAGAATTTGTCGGTTTTGAATTGGTAGGCAATAGTTATGAGGAAATTGCACCGAATGCCCAGGGTTGGCGATGGAGTCAGGTGTTGGGTCTGTATTTGGGGGTGGAAGCGGGTAAACTGCGCTACTTTACCACGGATGGGAATTTAGTACCAACACCAGAGGAGGCGGCAATCGTTGCACAGCAGCAAGCCCAACAGGCACAGCAGCAAGCCCAACAGGCACAGCAGCAAGCACAACAGGCACAGCAGCAAGTTCAACAGGCACAGCAGCAAGCACAACAGGCACAGCAGCAAGTTCAACAGGCACAGCAGAGGACATCTGAGGCAGAATCACGCTTGGAACAAGAACGGCAGAGGGGGGCACAATTGGCGGAGCAGTTGCGATTGTTAGGAATTGATCCAGATAGTTTGACTTAGCAAACCAAAGCTGAAGTTAAAGTCCAAAAATCCTGTGTTTATTACCGATTTATTGTAAAATTAACAAACTAATTTTGGTGCAGTTAGTAGCAATTTTTCCAAAAAGGAAACAACAGGAACTTTCATATAGGATTCCGTGCGCCTATAGCATGAAAAATATATACCTAGCGTAGGGTGGGCATTGCCCACCATATCCTGGTTTTGGTGGGCAATGCCTACGTGTTTTTTGAAAATTCAAATCGGAATCCTATAGAAAACAAGCTGCTTCGAGGAAAATTGCGTGTGTAGGTAGTGAGAGAGGAAAGTGGAATTGTTACAAACGATGCGAGGAGTTGTCCGTAAGGCAGAAAGGCTGAGGCGCATTCTGCCAGTTCCTGAAAGGTGGTGGGCAAAGTTCGACTTGCTGAGAATTCTGGTACGGCGCGATTTAGAGGCGCGTTATAAGGGTTCTGTTTTAGGCAATCTATGGCCTTTGTTGAATCAGTTGTCACAGCTACTGATTTACACCTATGTGTTTTCAATTGTGCTGAAGGTAAAGCTGAACGTCAAAAGCTTGCCAGAAAATAACTTCACCTTTGGTTTGTGGCTATTTGCAGGGTTATTACCTTGGATTGCGTTTAGTAGTGGTTTGATTCAAGGGGCTAGTTCGGTGGTAGGACAACCGAATTTAGTCAAGAAGGTGGTGTTTCCCTTGACTTTGTTACCGTTGGTGACAATTTTATCAACTTTTATTGAAAGTTCTTTTGGTTTAATGGGGTTGATTTTTTTTGTAGCGTTAACAACTCATACTTTACATCCGACTTTGGCGCTGTTACCTTTGGTATGGTTACCGCAGTTATTGTTAACAGCAGGGTTGAGTTATTTGGCGGCGGGACTAACTGTGTTTTTGCGGGATATTCCCCAGACTTTGGCAGTCGTTTTAAATGTTTGGATGTATTTGACACCGATTATTTATCCTGCCTCAGCAATTCCACAGGAATGGCGGGGTTTGGTTTTTTGGTTAAATCCAATGGCAACAATTGTAGAAGTTTATCGTGACCTAGTTTTAGTGGGAGAGATCAAGCATTGGGGCGAGTGGGGAGTTGCTTCCATGATGGCAGTTGTGGTGTTTTGTAGCGGATTATGGTGTTATCGTCGGCTACGTCCAGCATTTGCAGATGTATTGTAAAGCTCTGGCAATTCGATAGGATCAAAACAGTTGCTACAGGGATGACGCTATGTACCAAACTAACCCCCCCCAACCACCGCAAGAAACCCTGCCTACAATGTATGATTTGCCAAGTGAATTAGTGGGAGAATCGGGATTGCCAGACGAATTTCATATTTTTCAACCCAGACTGCTTAGCGATACCTGCCAACCTACTAGCTATTCTACTGATGACTTTTTAGTTGCTACTGACCTAAACCTGTATTACGATGTGCGCCATCCTTTATGGTACAAAAGACCTGATTGGTATGTTGTCTTGGGGGTACCTCGCACAAGCGAGCAAGATGATCTGCGCTTGAGTTATGTCATTTGGCAAGAGGGTGTCGATCCGTTTCTGGTAGTAGAGTTACTTTCACCTGGTACGGAACAGGAAGACTTAGGAAAAACTCTTAGGGAAGTTAACAAGCCCCCAACAAAGTGGCAGGTTTATGAACAAATTTTACGGGTTCCCTACTATATTGTGTATGACCGTTACACAAATCGGCTGCGAGTATTTCGCTTAGAGGGGACTCGTTATCAAGAGTTGTTATTACCTAAGCAACGACTGTGGTTAGAAGAAATAGAGCTAGGTTTGGGAATTTGGCGAGGAACCTATGAGGGGGTTACAGGTCTGTGGCTGCGTTGGTATGATGCAAATAATCAATGGATACCGATACCTGCAGAGCAAGCAGAGCAAGAACGTCAACGAGCAGAGCAAGAACGTCAACGAGCAGAGCAAGAACGCCAACGAGCAGAGCAAGAACGCCAACGAGCAGAGCGGCTGGCAGAGTATTTGCGCTCTCAAGGAATTGATCCAGATAATCTGCCACCAGACATCAGAAAATGACCCCGTTAATACGGGGGAACTTTTGAATGTCTAGAGATTCCTGTATGTATAAGTAAAAATGGTTGCAGGGTGATAAATTTAGAGGCGTTGGTTTTAAAAGTAAATGGGAAAAACACGGTGAGAAGGTATTGCCTGCAGTATATACTGCATTATACTTTGGGCTGCAAGTAATAGTTTTTGTAGTTCAATGCTATTCTATTTACTTTATGTTTGGCGACAAATTCTGACAAAATGGACGAGATGTAAGCGCGAGAAGCCCTTCGGGTTCACAGTCGCCTACGGCAGGTTTCCCTGGGGGCGAACTTCGGGTAAACACTCATAAGAACTGCTTGCTGCTTCACCGCTACGCGTCTACGCCTTTTGATCGTGGTATGGAAGTTTTGAAGGTTGACAGCGGAAGCATGGGAGAAGAAATAGCAATTGCTTTAAAGAATGTCTCGAAGTGCTACAGGCGATATGCTCGTCCAGTTGATCGGCTCAAAGAAGTTTTATTACCTGGTTCGAGTAGAAATAATGAGTTTTGGGCACTGTGGGAGATTAACTTGGAGATTCCCAAGGGACAGACGGTAGGAATAGTTGGACGCAATGGCTCTGGCAAAAGTACACTGTTGCAAGTTATTGCCGGGACGCTGACACCAACGACAGGAGAAGTCATTGTTAAGGGTAGGGTTTCTGCACTGCTAGAGTTGGGTAGCGGCTTTAATCCAGAGTTTACCGGACGGCAGAATGTATTTTTTAATGGACGGTTATTGGGGTTAAGTCAACAAGAAATAGAAGATAAGTTTGATGAAATTGCTGGGTTTGCGGATATTGGAGATTTTATTGACGAGCCTGTAAAAACTTATTCCAGCGGCATGTTTGTCCGCTTGGCTTTTGCTGTTGCGGTGAATGTTGAGCCAGAAATTTTAATTGTTGACGAAGCACTTGCTGTGGGAGATATTGTCTTTCAACATCGTTGTATGCGGCGGATGCGAGCTTTGATGGATTCTGGAGTAACAACGCTGTTTGTCTCTCATGATTCCGGAGCAATTAAGACTTTATGTAATTCGGCTATGATGATTAATCAAGGCAGAATGTTCGCTTGCGGATCGCCCAACGATGTGATCGTACAATACATGAAGCTCGTCACGGAAACCGAGTTGGGAATAACACCTCCGGAAGTGGAAGTGAGAACAAATCCTCAAGCAAGTGTTGTGAGTGCGCAGCACCAACAAGAGCATAAGCAACCCTTAGTCAAAGTCAAGGACACTCGCAGAGGAAGCCGCAAGGCGCTGATTGAAAATGTCCTGATGCTCCACCAATCGGGAGAGAATGCTGCAGAAACTCCCATTTTTGGGTTTAATGAACAAGTGACGTTGCTTGTGGAACTCCAGGTTTATGAGCCGCTACAAGGGTGCATTGTCGGCTTTTTTGTCTGTGATAAAAACGGCAACGAACTGATTGGCAGCAACACCATTGAAGAGAACTGTCCAATGGGAAAATTAGAGTCACAGACCAGAGTGCAAATCGAATTCAAATTTAATTTACCATTGCGCCCTGGTTCTTACAGTTTGACAGTAGCAGGTGCAGAAAACTACACGGCGATGACGTTTGATTGGATTGATAATGCCATGGTTTTTCAGGTGTTGCCTTCTGACACAGGCAAGCGTATCCATGCATTAGTGGATTTGCCGATGACTGTCAAGGTGTTTCAGCAATTACCAATTTTGGGAACCTTGGATGAGAGTATGATTGCATGAATAGTAACACGCAGAAAGATTATCCCTTATTATCAAATCTGTCGGCAGCAGATTTGGATGATAACAGCAGCTTGAAGAAAATGTTGCAGCTGGTAGGAGAAAACAAGCGAGTGGTAGACTTCGGTTGTGCCACAGGTTATTTTGCTCGGTTTCTTACTAATAAAGGATGTCAAGTTACTGGAGTTGAAGTGAATTCGCAGGCAGCCAAATCCGCTGAGCAATATTGCGAACAAGTGATTGTTGCGGATTTAGATTTTGTGTCTTTGGCTGAAATTTTACCAGAGCAAGCATTTGATGTGGCGGTATTTGGAGATGTTTTAGAACATCTGCGCAACCCGTGGAGAGTCTTGAAGGAGACTCGAGAGTTATTAAAACCAGAAGGATATGTAGTTGTTTCCATCCCTAACATTGCTCATGGAGCTATTCGCTTGGCTTTATTGCAAGGAGACTTTGAGTATATGGAACTGGGAATTTTAGATAATACACATTTGAGATTTTTTACTCGCAAAACTGTCGAAACATTATTTGAACGTTGCGAATACTTTGTAGAGTCACTGGAGCGAACAAAGCTACCTATTTTTTCAGGTTCTAACTGGATACCAAATATTGAAAAAGATAATTTTGATAGTAAAATTATTCAAGAAATTGAACAAGATGAAGATGCAGATACATTACAGTTTGTGATCAGGGCATTTCCTTTGTCTTTAGAGGGGAAATATGCAGCCTTAAATGAAAAGTATTTGAAGCTGGTTGAGGAAGTTAAGTCTTCTGATACTCAGCTAAAGCAAAATAGAGTGGAGTTGGAGCAATCACACATTCAACTACAAGAGAAAAAAAACGAACTAGAGCAATCGCAATATCAAGTTCAGCAAAAACAGGCTGAAGTTGAGCTTTATCAAGTCGAAATTCAAGAAAAAGAAATATGTTTCGATCTCGCGCAAGCTCAATTCCAACAAACTCAAGCGGAACTAGAGCAAGCACATTTTCAACAGCAACAAACTCAAGCGGAACTAGAGATATTCTCAGATCAATTGCAACAAACTCAAGTGGAACTAGAGCAAACACATTTTCAACAGCAACAAACTCAGGGGGAACTAGAGCGATCGCTGTCTCAACTACAACAGATTCAGCTGGAATGGCAAGAAACACAAACCAAGTTGCAACAGGCTCACCAGGCTTGGGAATATTGTCAGGTTATTATTAAAGCAATGGAAAGCAGTAAATTTTGGCAGCTGCGGCTAGCTTGGTTTCGCTTAAAACGCTTTGTTGGAATAAAAGGTGATTAAACTATTTTGAAATTCAAAAATGATTAAAGACAAACAATCTCAATTACTTGAGATCCAAACGGCTCTCAATGACCGCCAATCACAACTACTCAAGATACAAGCAGAAATTGAGCGATCGTATCCTCATCTGCAACATACTCCAGTGAACATTACACAGGAAAATGCTCAACCGACACACGCAAAAGTTGAGCTATCGATGAATGTGTATGCAGAACCTACTAGACTGAAATTGTCAGATTTAACTGTAGATGAAAAAAGATTATTAGTTATCTCCCGACTACAGGCAGCAAAAATATGTGAAACGTTGGGAAATAATCCTTGGAAGTTAAAATCAAATAATGCGTATAATATCTGCGAAGAACCGTGCATTTCTATTATAATTACGCTTTTCAACTACTCTCAGTATATCTACGAATGTTTAGACAGCGTATCTAAATCAGACATTGCTGATTTGCCAAGAAATATTGAAGTATTAGTAATTGACGACTGTTCAACCGATAACTCAGCAATTCAAGTTGAAGAATATTTGCAAGAATCTAATCAACCCATTTGTTTAGTAAAGAAACTGTTTAATACTGGTTTAGCTGACGCCAGAAATTTAGGCTTGAAACTCGCTCGTTCTCCCTATGTATTTATATTAGATGCTGATAACTGGATTTATCCGAATTGTTTAACTTTGCTTTACAACCAAATTAAATCTTCTAACTATGCGGCTGTTTATGGTGAAATAAGTAGATTTGATAACGAGACTAAAAAAGAAATCAACCGAATTTCATGTCATGAATGGGATGTGCATAAGCTAGTGAAACATCCTTACATAGATGCTATGGCTATTTTTAATAAAGACATAGTACTTAAGGTTGGTGGATACTCCACAGAGTTAATTGAGTATGGTTGGTTTGGATGGGATGATTATGACCTTTGGTTGAAATTGGCTCAATTGAACTACTCTTGTAAGTTTCTACCAAAAGTTCTAAGTTCATATAGAGTTCATGACAAATCAATGATCAATACTACCAATAAATATGCACTAAATATTGCCAGTTACTTTCATATAAAGTTTGCTGACCTAGCTAAAGAATACAACTCATTGGATATGATGTTTGGATTTCCTAAAGTTGAAATTTATTCATCGCCAAATTCACAGGATCAACAAAAACAAAATCAATTAGAATTGCAAGAACTACAACAGGCGTATGCCATAATTAAGGCAATGCAATCAAGCAAATTCTGGCAGTTAAGGAATCAGTGGTTTAAGTTGAAGAAGTTTTTGGGTTTAGCTAAGGATGTTGATGTTAAAATATAAACCAAAGTAGAAATATGTTTAAAAGTATAAACTATAGAGTGGCAGCTTACATCACTGCCTATCAGGAATTAGAAGCACTTGATAAAACTGTCACAGCAATACAAAGGCAGTCTTATCCTATTGAAGAAATGTTTATTGTGGATAACTCTAGAACTGAGTTAGTATCTGGAAACAGGTATAAGAACACAGCAGTAGAATTTCATCCCGAAAATCTAGGAGTGGCTGGAGGGTTAAAAATAGCTATTAATTGGGCTATAGAAAAAGGATATGATTTTCTATGGCTTTTTGATCAAGATAGCGAACCTGGTTCTGATGTTTTAGAAAAGTTATTAGTCAAACACCAGGAATTATCTGAGTCTGGAGAAAAAATAGGAATTCTTGCTCCTGTAATTCTTGATATAAATACTAAACAAGAAGTTGCAGGGTGTGTTTTTCAACGATATAAACTTGTACCTATTGCTGGATGTTCTGAAATTAAAGATTTTTATAGGTGTGATGGTGTAATTACATCTGGTTCTCTAGTTGACATCAGTATAGCTAAACATGTAGAACCTCCCATAGAAGAGTTATTCTTAGACGCTGTGGATTACGCATACTGTATGAACTTTAGAAATAAGGGGTATGAAATCATTGTTGTAAAAGACACAATAATGAAACATCGTATTGGTAATTATTCTCAAGTAAAAGATAGATTTATCAAAGGTAACGAAGTTATAACTTTCATTTGTTCACCATCTCGTTATTATTATGCGTGTAGAAACCATACTTTTTTTGAGACTCGTACCTCAGAAAAAGCTATGTTATACCGTTCAATTATCTATAGAACAAAGTTATCAATAAAGATGATAGTAAGAATTATCCGCTACGAACCAGATTTAGTTTTACATAAAGTATGGGCTTGTATAGTTGGAACTTTTGACGGCTTTCGTGGCAAGCTGGGTAAAACTTGGTAAAGTCATAATAAGCAGCCAGAATATAGTAAATTTATATTCTTTATCAATAACAATGTGGGCAAATAACATTTTTTTTTTAGAACATATTTGCTTATTGCCTATATTTTACCAGTTATCCTACTTTTGTGGTTTGTTGCGAACTTTAGTGTTAACGTCCCCTTTTGGGATGACTGGGCAGAGCGTGAGTTTTTTTGATAAAGTTGCATCAGGTAGTGCCAACTTTACAGACTTCTTTGCTCAAAACAATGAGCATCGCATGTTTTTCCCCAAAATAATATTTTTAATTCTTGCCTTTCCCTCAAGGTGGGATATCAGGCTGGAAATGTACTTTAGCATTTTCCTGGCTATAGTATCGTTTTGTGCCATGTACAAAATTGCAGCTAATAGCTAAAATCAAAACACCACATCATTAGGTTGGTTCGCCATTCGGTTAAATAACAATCACAAATTACCAATAATTAACCGTATTAATACTTGCCATTTTTCAATTATTAGGAATAATTATTGAATAATTATGTACTATATTTTGAAGTGCGGAAGATGGGATAGTCAATTGACTCAGTTAGTGACTTCGGTTCTCTAGTTGGGGAGCCAAATCACAAACGTAGTTCCTTTCTCTAACTCAGAGTGTACTTCTAAATTGCCACCATGTTTTTCTACCACAATTTGCCGCGCGATCGCCAATCCTAATCCCGTACCTTTATTTACACCTTTAGTAGTAAACAAATGGTCAAAAATTTTGGCTTTCACTTCTGCGGTCATGCCTTTACCATTATCTTGAATGCTAATTTGTACTTGGTTGACGAGCGCTTGTGTGCGAATGGTGATTTGCTGGAGATGAGCTTGGAGTTGTTGAAAAGACTGGGTTTGAGCCATTTCATCAAAAACATCGATCGCATTGGCTAAAATATTCATAAACACCTGATTTAACTGTCCAGGGAAACATTGGATGGGTGGCAACTTGCCATAGTCTTGGATGACTTCAATCACAGGGCGATGTTCATTGGCTTTAAGTCGATATTTGAGAATCAGCAAGGTGCTATCAATGCCTTCATGCAGATTGGCACTAACTTTGTATTCTGTATCCGCGCGGGAAAAGGTACGTAGGCTGGTGCTGATGTTCGTGATGCGATCGCTTGCACCTGTCATCGAGTCTAGTAACTTCGGTAAGTCTTGACAGAGAAACTCTAAGTCAATATCTTTGGCATTTTCTTGAATAGGCGCAGCAGGATCGGGATAATGTTGCTGATAAAGTGCCAGATGACCGATGATATCTTGCACATAATCTTTAGCATTGTTGATGCTGCCATTGAGGAAACCGATGGGATTATTGATTTCGTGGGCTACACCTGCGACGAGATTTCCCAAAGATGCCATTTTTTCGCTTTGGAGAATTTGTAGTTGGGATTGCTCAAGCTTTTCAGCATATGTCTTCTGTTGTTGGTAGAGGCGGGCATTTTCTAGAGAAATGGCAGCTTGCGTACAGAGGAAGTTTAGCAGTTCCACGCGATCGCTTGTAAACGCCCCAACTGTTACATGATTCTCCAAATACAATATGGCAACAAGTTTACCCTGCTGAAGAATCGGTGTACACAACATACTCTTGGGTTGGTGCTGCACAACGTAGGCATCTTTTGCCAGGGTAAGATGGATAGCTGCATCTACAATCACCATAGGTTGCAGACTACGTTTGACACTGTTAATCAAAACATGGGATATCTCTTGACTATTAGACAAAATAATGCTTCCTATCCGCGCAGGTTGATCAACTCTGGCAATGGCTTCTACAAACCATTGGTTCTCATGGGGCATCAATAAGACTCCTTTGTCTGCTCCGGCATTTTCCAGCACTGTATGCAGCAATGTTGCCAAGAGTTTATCGAATTGAATTTCACTAGATAGGGTTTGAGATGCTTTCAGAATAGTTGCTAGATCAAGGGTGGCAGAAATGCTGGTACTCCCGGAACTGCAAGTCTGAGTACTCCAAGCCTGAAATGAGGTTAATGATACTGTTGTCAACACCGTTTCATTAGCAGACAACGGTGTGCGCTGCTGTTGCAAAATCAGTGCGAGTAGTTGAGGATAGCGGCGCTCTAGGTCTTGGACTTTGGCTTTTGCACCCCAGTGAGCATAGCCATAGTAGGCATCCTGCATATAGCTGGCAGCGATTTTTTCTTTACCCCAATCTAAGTAGAACTTGGCGGTGAGTTCGTTGGCTAACGCTTCTTCTTGGATATAACCGTTGGCTTTAGCTCCAGATATGGCCCGATCGTAGAGGTCGATCGCGTCGCTTTTACCGACAAGCACCCGACAGCGTTCTGCTTCGACTAAAAGATATTTGTGTAGAAAGTTTTCTGGACAGTTATCCGACCAGGTTTTCAGGCGCTCTTGATGCGATCGAATTTGTTCCAAAGCTTTACTTTGTTCTGCTTGAGATAGACCCGGATACAGGTTGAGTAAAATCAGAGAACCGTAGTAGTAATAGCCACTATAAGTTGTGAATCCTAGAACAGCATTTAAGATTTTTCCCGCTTCGATGAAATAATGGTAGCCTTGCTCGAAAGTTGCTGTTAAGCAGGCAAGATGCATTCTGAGGATGTAATAAAGACAAACTGAAAGCAGTGTTTGGGAGGTTTCACCTTGACGGATTATGGCTTCTGCCTTGCTGAACGACCGATCGTCTTCCTGTGCTGGCGCTAAGCCGAGTCTTGTGACAAAAATTTTAGCTCCAGCAAGTGCCACCCTTAAAAGTTCATCCTGAAGCCGCTCTGCCACCAACTCATATTTTTCGATATCTTCTGCAACAGTGATTAAATTTTCACCTTGAAATAATCGATTAAAAATGTTGCCAAATAAATTATAAGCGGCAAACTGAATTTCTCCCGACTCCATGCCTGCCAGAAAACCTTCATGGTTAATTGCTGCTGCCCCTGCTATGGGTTTTGCCCAAACGTGAATAAAAGCTCCGAGTAGAAATGCAGCTTGGCACTGTTGAAATTTACTGTTGAGTTTATAGCTAAGCTGCATAGCCAAATCTGCAAACTCATAACCTCGCTGGTATTGCCCGTTCATCACGCACAAATGGAAACTATAGTCTGCATAAGCCAGGATTGACTCAGCAATATTTCCATGTTCAATTGAAAGACGAACTGCTCTCAAAGCATTAAAACAATGAAGTTCGATGTTAGCCATCATATAGGCTGGTGGCTCTAAAATCATTAGCAATTTAATCGTGGCTTGAACGATCGGATCGACCGCAATAGGTAAATCTAAAAGTGAGGAGATTGAATGATCTTCTAAGCTTTTAACAACAGCAGCAGACTCTTCACGAACTAATTCTGTCAAATTTTTACCTTTAATATCAACACCTAGATGATTTAATCCGATTAGACCGATTTGAATTGCTTTCTCATATTCACACTGCACGGTATATTGAGTGACTTGAAAAACATAAATTTCTGCGCGCTCAACCGGAGAAGAAATGTACTTTAGGGCGATCGTGATTGTTGCACTCAGTTGTTCATAGCTGGCGCTGCTCAATTGGGCTGCACAAAGGTTAAGATACAGCTTGAACATCAAATCATACTGACTAATCCAATCATCTTCTGACAGCAAACCAATGCTAGTTTCAAGATATTTGATAGCCGCTTCATAAGCTGTAGAGGAGATCGCTTTTTGAGCAGCAGTCAAATTGAGCCGTGCTACCTTCTCTTTTTCATCTTTTTGCTTTAAAAGAGATTGACCAAGGTTGATGTGGTTGACGATATCAAAAATTGCCTCACTTTGTTGGACAAGAGAAAGCTTGCTGAGCAGTAGTTGTCCGATGTGGTAATGCGTCTGTTGTTTTTGGTCTTCGGGAACCAGCGAGTAAGCGGCTTGCTGGACGCGATCGTGCAAAAATCGATACTTTGGATTGACGGTATGCGGCAAGTCAGACGGTTCAGTATCTTGAAAAAACTTATAAACTTGGCTAGTCGGTACAATCAAACCTTCTTGCAAGGCTTTCCACAATGCCGTTGCCGCACTGGTTTGGGATCGCTCTGAAACGATCGCCAAGGTCGCCAAATCAAATTTGTTGCCCACACAAGCGGCTAACTTAAGCACTTGTTGCGTTTCATCTGGCAATTTCTGCAATTGCACTGCCATGAACTCCACCACATCATCGGTGAGTGCTAGTGCATTCACTTGGGCAATATCGCATTCCCAATAGCGGTGATGACGATCAAAAATAACGTGTCCATCGTCATGCAAGGCTTTGAGAAACTGGGTAGTAAAAAAGGGATTGCCTTTGGTTTTGCGAGCGATTAACTCAGTTAAGGGTTGAGCCAGTTCTAGTGAACAATTCAACGTATCTGCAACCAGATGATTTGTATCAGCAAAGGCTAACGGTGCAAGCGTAATGGTATTCACAATCACCTGGGCTTTTTTGAGTTCTGCCACTGTCAAGATAAATGGATGAACAGGCGACACCTCATTATCTCGATAAGCACCCAACATGAGCAGATAGCCATTGTCATTCATCAGTAGTTTGAGCAACTGTAAAGAAGCTGAATCAGCCCATTGTAGGTCATCCAAAAACACTACTAAGGGATGTTCTGCCGTGGTAAATACTTGAATGAATTTTTGAAATAATAAATTAAACCGATTCTGTGCTGCACTCCCCGATAATTCTGGTACAGCCGGTTGTTTACCAATCACCTGCTCTAGTTCGGGAATTACCTCAATTAAAACTTGTCCATTGTTGCCCACGGCTGTCAGAATCTGAGCTTGCCATTGTGCTAGTTGCGTGTCAGATTCCGAGAGCAATTGTGCCATCAAATCCCGCAAGGCTTGCACAAATGCTGAGAGGGGAATGTTGCGATTAAATTGGTCAAATTTGCCTTTGATAAAATAGCCCCGTTGTCTGACAATGGGTTTATGTACTTCATTGACAACGGCTGTTTTACCAATACCTGAAAACCCAGCAACCAGCATTAGTTCAGATGCGCCATCGGCAACGCGCTCGAAGGCTGCGAGTAATGATTTGACTTCAGCTTCCCGTCCATAAAGCTTTTCGGGGATGAGAAAGCGATCGCTCAAATCACGCCCTCCCAATTCAAACTCAGCAATTTTCCCCGTTTCTTTCCACTGGTTCAAACACTGTTGCAAATCATGTTTCAGTCCCAATGCACTTTGATACCGATCTTCGGCATTTTTTGCCATCAGTTTTGCAACGATCGCCGCCACCATTTTCGGCACGTCGGGTTTGATAATATCGAAAGCAACAGGAAGTTTCGCAATGTGACAATGCACCAACTCCAACGGCTCATCTGATATGAAGGGTAATCTCCCAGTTAAAAGTTGATATAAAGTCACACCTAGAGCGTAGAAATCAGCGCGATAATCTATACCGCGATTCATCCGCCCAGTTTGTTCGGGAGCTAAGTATGCTAATGTTCCTTCTAAGATGTTGGGATTTTGAATCTCCTGAGTTTCTTTCGGTAATAAGGATGCAATACTAAAATCGATGAGTTTGACTTGTTTTGATTCTGGACAAATTAGTATATTGGTTGGCTTGATATCTTTATGTACTACCCGATGCTGACATAAATCGTGGAGGATGTCGGCGATTTGTAGGGCGATCGCTAACACCTGTATCAGTTCCAACGACTGCTCCTTTCCGTACTTGCTTAGACTAACACCACCAAAATCTTCCATAACTAGAGCATAGCTATTCCCCAATGGTTCTAAGCTCAAGGGTTGGACAATCCCCGCAATCGGGAGATTTTTGGCAATAGTATATTGATTGCGAAACTGCATCAATTCACCAAAACTCGGATATTCACGCCGCAACACCTTAATTACCACCGGACGCTGCTGGGCTGTTTGCACTGCTCGATACACTGCTGTACGAGAACCCAGGTACAGTTGCTCAACAATGCCATAGCCAGAAATTTCCGGCAATACATGAGGCGATGTGCTTGTTGGACTCGTCATAGGTTTTGGTGGTTTGAGTTAACTTAATGTACTGGAATTATTTCTATAATTCCCAGTTTTTTGGCGGACTTAACACAAGTTATATTGGTAAGTAGTTAGGCAAGCGATCGGAGAAATAAAATACCAGCCATTCTAGAACAAAGGAAGCGGGGAGCTGTCCGCACCTGGTTTAAATATTTAGAATGGGAATCTTGACAATTCACACTGCACGGCCTATTGCCAGCCGCACTCCCCAAAATACAATTAAAGTTGCAATAGCAATCCAATCACGTCGAGTCAGACGTAAGTCGTGCCACTGGACTCGATGTTCGCTAGGACTGGTAAATCCCCGCACCATCATTGCATTAGCCATTTGCTCTGCCCGTAATAGCAAATTTTGCAACAGTCGCTCTGCTACAATCAACCATAGTTTGGCTGCTCCTTTCAATCCCAGCTTTTTCCAATTAATTGCCCTTGTCATCACAGAGCGAATTAAATTCTGGACTTCTTCTAAAACTAAAGGAATAAACCGCAAGGACAAAGTTAAAGTCAGAGTTAATTCCGTGATCGGTAACCTCAGCCGTTTCAGAGGTTGCATTAAGCTTTCCATGCCGGCGGTGATTTCCTCTGGTGCTGTTGTCAGCAGATACAGATTGGTGCTGTAAATTACAGTAAACAGAATCGTACTGAAGCTCACCCCCAAATACAAGGAGTGCCTCGTCACTGTAACTGGTCCTTTGGCAAACAGCACGTAGTTGTAGCCTTGAGAGTGTTGAGTTGTGGAGTTCTTACCTTGCGCTTGTTTGGAGTTGTCAGTAGGGGCACAGCATTGCTGTGCCCCTACCAACTTAGCACTCTCAGCGCTGGGCAAACGAGAGTGATATTTTATACTATATCCATCAGGACTGATAGCTGCGATCGTTAAAACAAAAAAGCATAACATCAACAGCCAACCCATCTGCTGCTGCCAGACTCGTCGAGGAATCCTGGCTGCAAAGGTAATAATTATCATCAGTACCACCAGCAGTACGCGCCACGAGTTGTTGGCAAAACTGTAGGTGGTCAGAAAGCTCATTAACCAGATAAATTTGACTCGCGGATCGAGTTTGTGTAGCCAAGTTTGTGGTTGTTCCAGGTAAAGACCAAGTGGCAGCGATCGCAGTAAATCCATAAAAAAATTAAAAATTAAGAATTAAAAATTAAAAATGCTGATTTTTTCATTTTGCATTTTTAATTTTTAATTCTTACACACGGGTTGCTCGATTCGCATTACCACTTTCCATCTCACGGACCTTTTTACTCCGCCATAGTAACCGAATTGGTGTGCCTTTAAACCCTAATTGTTGTCGGAATTGACGCTCGATGTAGCGGCGGTAGTTGTCGTTGAAGCGTTTGGAATCGTTGACAAACAGGGCGATTGTCGGCGGTTGAGAACTGACCTGCGTACCATAGTAAATTCTACCCTGACGCCCACCACGAGAGACTGGTGGCGAATGCCATTTCACTGATTCTTCCAAAACTTCATTAATCACCGAGGTGGTGACGCGGCGTTTGTGTGCTTCAGCCGCAGTATTTATCAACTCCAAAGTTTTTTCTACCCGTTGCCCAGTTAAGGCGCTGACAAAGATGGTTTCTGCCCATTCGGTAAAATGCAGCCGTTCTTGCAGATGTTTTTCGTAATCGTAAATTGTGTAGGAATCTTTTTCTACAGCGTCCCATTTATTGACTACGATAATGCAAGCTCGACCTTCTTCGATAATCCGCCCAGCTAATTTTTGGTCTTGCTCGGTAACACCATCAACGGCATCTATTACCATTAAAACCACATCGGCGCGGCGAATTGCTTTGAAAGCACGGTTAATGCTAAAGAATTCGGGACCATATTCCACGTTTTTCTTTTTTCTAATTCCTGCCGTGTCAATCAAGCGGTAAGTTTGCCCATTGCGTTCGATCAAGGTATCAATGGCATCGCGGGTTGTGCCGGAAATAGGGCTGACTATCACCCTTTCTTCCCCTACGAAAGTATTCAATAAACTAGATTTACCGACATTTGGGCGTCCCACAATTGCCACTTTGATTTCATTGGTGTCTGGGATTTCTTCTACAATAGGGAGGTGGGCGATCAGCTCGTCAAGTAACTCTCCTGTACCATTGCCATGAATGGCAGAGATTGGGAAAGGTTCGCCTAATCCCAATTCCCAAAATTCATTGGCTTGAATTAAGCCTTGTTCTGGCGATTCACATTTATTTACAGCCAGCAGGACGGGTACAGGTTGTTGGCGCAACCACTCAGCGATTTCTTCATCAGCTGGTGTTGGTCCAGTTTGACCATCTACCGCGAAAATAGCAGCACTCGCTTCTGCTAGCGCTGCCATTGCCTGTTGGCGAATGAATGGTAAAAATTCCGTATCGTCATTAAATACCAAACCACCAGTATCGACTACCACAAACTCGCGATCGCGCCAGTAGGCTGGTAAGTATGTGCGATCGCGTGTCATTCCCGGTTCATCGTGAACAATAGCAGATTGTGCCTCGGCAAGACGATTGACCAAGGTAGATTTGCCCACATTCGGGCGACCAATAATAGCAACTATAGGAAGTTTCATAAGAGGTGCGGAATGATCTAAACTTTTATTGTAACAATTTTGGGTGGATAGTTGAGAAATCACTTGAAGCAACAGGTGCGATCGGCAAATGATTTTAGATAATAATTAATATTACTCTTACCCGCAAGTCCACCTTAGAATGAATTCTGAGGCTGATAGCTTAAATCCGCCTCAGAATTCATTCTGAGGCTTACTATGGTCAAGTATCTGTCATTAAGGTTAATTAGGTTATCTTGATTTGGTAGGTTGTGGACCATCATCTTCATGAGCATCCCGTTCTAAAGATGAAATCGTAGTCCGCTTAAAATGATGTTCTTTTTGATTTTCCACATAAGTCACAGCTTGCTCAAGTTGTTTACTTCCTAAGGAAAAAACGCCGTATCCACGTTGCCAACTGAACACATCTGTTGAGGAGGGCAGATGATTGAGATGATGAGCGCTACTACCTTTGATATTTTGAACAAAATCAGAGATGGAAAGTCTAGGTGGAATTGAAGCCACTAAATGAATATGGTCTTCTATGCCGCCAATTGCATGGATAATGCTACCAAGTTTGTCAGCTTTACCAATGATATAACCGTAAAGTTGTGTTTCTAGCTTTGGAGTGATGAGCGGCTGACGCTCTTTTGTCGCCTAAACGAGATGATAGTAAAGTCGCCACAGTGCCATGAAGGTAATTTTTTTACTTGCAATCTCCTCCATATAGTATTCCCACAATTACCATAAGCTTGAACTGAAATTAAAATCTTCTAGTCGGCTTGAGCCGACTTTAGCTATTAGACTCGGAATTCATTCCGAGGCGAGTAGCAAGGAACGACCTACGTTAACGTACCCTAAAAATATAAGATGCACTGTTTCGCTTGGGAGAGCCTACAATGGTTGCTTGTCTGCTAATTCCCGTCAAACAGAGGTCATCAGTCCGACACCAAAATCAATCATGGTGCGTTACGGCTGCCGCCTAACGCACCCTACTAACTAACTAACTTGAGCTAGCCGAGTTGACAGTTTGCTCTGCTTCCGTTGCTAATTTCTGCCCGAATTTTGGCTCAGTACCTGCAAGTAAACGCTGAAGATTACTGCGATGAAGCCAAATGACATATAAACCACCAACAACAGCAAATAGGATATAAGGTAACGGTTGATGCAGGAGTACCATCAAAATAGAAACAGCGATCGCACCGCAAATCGAACTTAAAGAGACAATTCGCGATATCGCCATCACTACCGCAAACACGAACACCGTTGCCAAACCTACCTGCCAATTCATCGTTAGCAAAATACCCAAACTGGTAGCAACCGACTTACCACCACTAAACCCTAAAAAAATTGATTTACTGTGTCCTAGGATGGCGGCTAACCCAGCTAAAATTACTATCCAAGGTTGCCAAAGTTGGGAATTTACTGTTGGTTCAATAAGATCGGCAGCGACATCCTGAAAAAACCAGTATACGAGGGCGATCGCTAATACTCCCTTCAAACAATCAACAACTAAAACGAATGCTCCAGGACCTTTACCCAAAGTTCTTAAGACATTGGTTGCTCCCGTTGAGCCTGAACCAACTTCCCGAATATCAATGCCTTTTAACAACTTAACTGCGGTGTAGCCTGTGGGAATCGAACCCAGTAGGTAAGCTACGACCAAAATTGCTCCACACAAACTTAACCAAATCATATTGATAATTGTTGATTCTTGATTGTTGTTTGTTGATTGTTATTTGCTATTAACAATTAACAATCAACAATTAACACTTAAAAATCATCATCATAAGTTCTCATCATTTTGGGGTCAGGGGCGAAGGCTAACCACAAGGGAAATTGTAGCAGTGCTAGACTAATTTGCTCTTCGGAATCGTCAATTATAATCAAAGGCTGTTGATTAGCTTTCACCAAGCGGTCAGCTTTCTGTGCCAAAGCTTCAGGTGTCTCAAATAATACCACACCCCGTTCCGGTCCAAAATCTGGGCGACCAATTCCCAAACAATCCTGCAAACCACGCCGCCATTCGCCTAAACGTTCTGGTGAATTTGCTAATACTAAAGTGCGCATGCGATCGCCATACAGCTTATGTAATATCGAAATTACTGCTGAGGTAATGAGGATATTCTGCAACCTACTGCCCATTGTCCGCAAAGCACCCCGTCCCCCTTGTTTAAAAAACCAGTTGGAAACTCGTTCAGCATGGACTGGATCAAAGGTGCGGCGTAGTTGCCACGGTGGTCCATAGTAATCTGGTTTGGTGCGGTACTGGTCAATTAAGCGGCGAATCTGTTTTGTCGTATCTTGAAATTGCTGTTGGGCAAATTGTGGTGTTTCTAGCCCAGATGCGGCTGGAGTCGCCGAATTCACATCTGATTTTGCTGGTGCTGGTTCTGGTTTCGCCTTTGGCAGTAGTGGCAACTGCTCTGCGGCGGCTGCCAAATCCTGTAAGCTACCTGTGAGATAATCTTTAAAACCCTGCACCCTGATCGCCAAGTCTTGAGAAGTTCCGGCAAAAGTGGTTCGCATCTCGTTACGAATGCGTTCTTGGCGTCGTTCCAACTGTTCTACAGAAATTTGCAACGTTTGCTTGCGTTGTTCCAGATCGGACATCGCCTCTTGCACCAGTTGTCCCATCGTTGTTTGGGTTGTGTTCAACTGTTCTTGAAGACTTTTATAGGACGCTTGCAGATTGGCTATTTCTCTTTTTAGTGCTTGTTCTGTGCGTTGCAACTCTACTACCCGTTGCGCAACTTGGGCAACTTGAAGATTCTGTTTTGATTCTGATGCTATTTCTGACCCCAGTGCGGCAGTTTCCTCTTCTAGCTGCGCCACCACTTTGGCAGTTGACTCTGTATTTGAATCAATGGGAATTAGTGCTTCTGCATTGTCCATGGGCAATGCAGAAGTTAAATAGTATTGTTGAGTGTCAACTGTGGGGTGAGGTGCAGCTTTTTCCACCACTGACTCAACAGATAAGTTTTGTGATTGCTCAGATGTATGGCTTTTTTCTTCTTTTGGCATCAACGACTCATTAGTTGGTTGTGGAGTTTGAGATTCCGCTGGGTTCATAAACAATAGTATAATTCTTATGACGCAAATAAATTGCTTTCAAAAATATACAACTTACACGCTGCATCGGGTCGTCCAAAGCCCAATGTCCAGAGTTAGCTAGTTTTTCGACTCTTGACGATCGCACTAAGAACGTGGACAACGTTGTTCTAGGCAAGCTTTCAGGGTGTCCGGATCAAATAAAATCGGCAAAAAGTGAATACTTTTGACTTCCTTAAAGTAAAAAAGGATGGGAATTTTTGCCCAAAAGATTTGCCAGTTTTGCCATTCCTCATAGGGAAAGCGTCGAAGTAATTTTTCGCCTCTATAAATATCTAAGTCAGTAGCTGTAAATTGTAGCCGCAGTGTGATCGCCTGAAACATGAGAAACAAGCCAAACAATGCGATCGCCCCGGATAAAAGAGGTTGTACCAAAAGCAGTGGAATTGCAGCAATAACCAACACTACAGGTATGTAGTAAGCAGGCTTAAGTTCCACGGTTGATGCTGAGTTAGATGTAAATGAAGTAGTCACGGTCAAAAATCCTATAGAAGATGAGGAAGACATTATCCCTATTTTAGTCATTGGGCATTGGGCATGGGGCATGGGGCATGGGGCATGGGGCATGGGGCATGGGATTTTTCTATCAATTCCTAATACCAAAGTACGATGCGGAGCAATGCCCCCTAAGCGTGAAAAATGAGCAATTGACATCATGCCCTATGCCCTATGCCCTATGCCCAATTACAAATGACTATAAACCAGGGAAGGATATTGCATTGCCAGTTCCCTGAAACATTAACCAAGAAAGAAAGAAATTGCTCACAAATATAATCAATAAAGCGGTAACAACCGCAGTTGTCGTTGATTGTCCCACTCCTTTTGCGCCTCCGGTTGTCGTCAAGCCCCAATTGCAGCCAATAACGGCGATAAAAACTCCAAAGCAAGATGCTTTAATCATGGCGCTCACAATATCCCACAGACGGAGAAAATTACGGGCTGAATCTATAAACACTGTGTCGGAAAGGTTGTATACCTGAGTTGCAATTATTAATCCCCCGATCATGCCTGTCACTAAAGACAGGAGGGTTAAAATTGGCAGCATCAAGCAGCAAGCAACTACGCGGGGGATAACTAGGTAATCAATTGGGTCGGTTTTTAACATCAAAAGGGCGTCTATTTGTTCTGTTACCCGCATTGTGCCAATTTCCGCTGCAAATGCTGAACCGACTCGCCCCGCCAAAACTACTGCGGTGAGAACGGGCGCGAGTTCCCGTGTGAGTGCGATCGCCAGCACTCCGCCGACAACATTTCCCGCCCCAAAGTTAATAAACTCCCGCGCTACCTGAATGGTAAATACCGCACCGACAAAAATAGCCGTTACCAGGGCAATAAACAGAGAGTCTGGTCCAACTGCTGCCATTTGCTCTAAAATGTTACGCCGATGGATTTTGCCCTTAAGTAGATGAACTAGTACTTGTCCACCTAAGAAAATTGCCGCCAGCAATCGCTGACTCCATGCTCCCAAACTGGATTTGTTTATAATCTCACTCAACGTTCACACAGTAACTAGGTAACTGCCTTAAGAATAGCGAATTACAGGCACTCGGCATAGGGCATGGGGAATGGGGCATGCCCCATGCCACATGATCTTTTGGTAATTAGTGTGTATATATTTTAATAATAATTTAAGATTTTTGAAATATCGCTTGAGACACAGCTATCGCACTTATTGTAGAAAGTGACAAACAAGCATACAACTATTATCTACTAACTTGATGGAGTTCCAATCGCATGGTCACGATCGCGAATTTTCTCCGCTCACTACTGCTAACGATTATTTTCAGTTTCGTTGCTCCTCTGTTCCTGATCGGGGGATTGCTAAGCATCATCTTCCTCTTCGGCTATCTTCCAGGTTTACAGGGTGTGACTGAGGTAGTCGCTAATCATATATTGCAGTTTCTCAGTATCTTTGGCACTGGCGCTCCCCTTCAAGGAATATTTGTAATTAGTTTGACTTGTAGTTTCGTCGGAGCATTGTTTGACACTTATGCTTATTATAGGTGTCAAATTTTACGATGATCTATAAGTAGTGCATGAGCATCATCTGTGAAAAAGTGTTGTTCTCCTCACTTGAAGACCCTAGCAGTCATTGTTAATTTTTGTGAATTAAGTGAAATGCCAATCTATTAAATAGATAGTAGTAATTAGTTATTAGTTAATAACCTGATGCATGCTAATTGCTAATTGCTAATTGCTAATTGCCAATCTGACCTTAGCCATTACCAACCCTAACCCTCAACATCCTGCCCTGAGGGCTTTAAGCGCTACTGTATTTTATATTAAGTTTGTTACGAGGTTTTTTGACTGCTCATGATTTGGCCTTTTAAAATTAGGTTTCGTAAACAAATTGCTCGGATTGAAATTACTGGTGCGATCGCCAGTGCTACTCGCAAGCGAGTGCTAGAAGCCCTGAAAACAGTAGAAGAGAAAAAGTTTCCGGCATTGCTACTACGTATCGACAGTCCGGGCGGTACGGTGGGAGATTCCCAAGAAATATACAGCGCCCTCAAGCGGTTACGCGAAAAAGTGAAAATTGTTGCCAGTTTTGGCAATATTTCGGCTTCTGGCGGTGTATACATCGGTATGGGAGCCGAACACATTATGGCTAACCCTGGTACGATTACGGGTAGCATTGGTGTGATTTTGCGGGGCAACAATTTAGAACGCTTGCTAGAAAAAATCGGTATTTCCTTCAAGGTGATTAAGTCTGGTCCCTACAAAGATATTTTGGCGTTCGACCGGGAACTCACTAAACCAGAAGAAAATATTTTGCAGCAATTGATTGATATAAGCTACCAGCAGTTTGTACAAACAGTAGCTGAGGCTCGTTCCTTGGCAGTAGACTCTGTTAAGAGTTTTGCCGATGGTCGGATTTTTACAGGACAGCAAGCCGTAGAGTTAGGTATTGTAGATCGGCTGGGAACAGAAGAAGACGCCCGTCGGTGGGCAGCAGAACTAGTTGGTCTTGACCCGGAAAAAACCCCCGTTTACATCCTAGAAGAACGTAAACCTTTGTTGAGCCGTTTATTACCGGGGAGTCGTCAGGTTTCATCAGGACTTGGGGCTGGGGTTGATTGGCTCGAATTTGAAATGTCCACTAGTGGTCTGCCCCTATGGTTATATCGACCTTAATGGTAAGTTATGAGTTATGAGTTATGAGTTGTAATTCCTAACTCCTAACTTTTACGATCTAAGGAGGATTGTTTGTGGAGTGGCGAATACGGGCTATTCGCGGAGCAACAACCGTTTCCGAAAATACGGTTGAGGCAATGCTTGAAGCTGTGATGGAACTACTAGATCAACTGGAAAAACGGAATCAACTGCATCCCATGGACATTATTAGTGTGACTTTCACGGTAACACGCGATCTGGATGCTAATTTTCCAGCTGCCTACGCACGCAAACGTCCTCACTGGGACAAAGTGGCAATGTTGGATGTGCAGCAAATGCACGTCCAAGGTAGCTTAGAGCGCTGCATCCGGTTTTTAGTCCATGCCTACCTCCCTGAGAACGTCCCAATTTACCATTGCTATTTGCGTCACGCCACAAATTTGCGTCCTGATTGGAGTTGACTGAGGACGCCAATAATGGGAACACTGCGTAGTCTTGGATTAGCCATTAGTTTGTTTTATGACATCTGGCACATTCGATAGGGAGGGCTGGTGGGCAGTGCCCAAAGCCCTTCGGCTTGGTGCAGTCGCCTACGGAGGGAAAGCCGTCATTCGCACCGCAGTTTCTTTCGGAGGGAAACCGACGCCAGTCACCTACGGCGGGAAACCCGCCTGCAGTGCTGGCTCCTCCTCAGAACTGCTCGCTGCTTCACCACTCCTCTCAACGCGGGGAACCCCTCCGGGTGACGCTCGCGGACTCGCTAACGCAACGAAGATCGCCAGTTGCCTACGGAGGGAAACCCTCATAGGCGCACTGGTCTCACCGCGCACTCTTTGTGGCTCCCCTACGATCGCGCCTCAGCTTTTTGTTGCTCTGATTTTCGCAATTAGGCGATGGGGCAAGATATGAGTTTTCCCTCCTGCTTGCTAATTATCAGTTTGTTTTTTGTGATGCAACCTAATTCCTAAAAAAACGTCGTAAATAAACTCAAAAAAGTCTTTTTTTTGTAGCAGTCCTAAAGATTGATGGCAGCCTTTTTCATCTAAAAGAGGCTTCATGAGATAGTATGTAGGCTGGTAATTATACCAAGGAATAGAAGGCCACAAATGATGAATTAAGTGGTAATTCTGTCCCATAATCAGGATATTGAGAATTGGGTTGGCATAGACGCGAGCATTTTTCCAGCGATCGCGCTCTTGGTGAGGGCGATGAGGTAAATAATCAAAAAACATCCCCAGTGCTAACCCGACTACAGCAGAAGGTATAAACCAAAAATTGAGAATGTAGCCCAAAAAGTGGTATTGAACTGAGATATAGAAAATTGCCACAACAAACAAGCGGCTCAGAAACCATTCCAATAGCTCATTTTTGCGCCACAGTTGCCGCTGAAAGAAAAATACCTCGTGGTACAAAAAGCGTACTGGCAGCAACCACAGTGGACCGCCTGTGGAAACATAATGATCCGGGTCGTTTTCCGGGTCGTTGACATGAGCATGATGCTGCAAATGTACCCGTGTAAACACTGGAAAGGCAAAAACTAGCATCAGAGCGCTGCCGTGTCCTAACATCGCATTAACCACCCGATTAGGATGGGCAGACTGGTGACAGGCATCGTGAATCACCGTTCCTGCAACATGCAAAGCAAGAGTGTTGACGGTAAAACATAGCCAGTGCGGCCATTGCCAAAGCCAGTAACCAAAGTTAGACAATACCAATATTCCCAAAGCTGCTAAAAACATCAGCAGCGTCGGACTGAAATCCCCAGGAGCGGCTAATAGTTCCTTAGGTGGGACTGTCATTGGCTTCTGTGCCTCCGACGTCAGCATTGTGAACTCCTTAATATATCAAATACTGCGAGTATACGATATTAACTGATAAATAATAAAGTTTTGTGTAGCAAAATTAATCAACCCCTTGACATATTAGCAGCTGAATAAAGTTATGATTCCAAAGGAGTCAGAATATTAAGAAATTCTGACTCCTGATTCCCTAAGCTTGAATGTGTTGCATCGCCTTTAAGAACTTCTTCAATGATTGACTCAGCAGCGACAGACAGAAGGATGCCCCTTAATTTAAGATGATTCCCTGAGTAGCTCCCTAGGTTCAGCCCCTATGCAACTAATAGATTCTGTACGCCGGACAAAAATTGTCGCCACAATTGGTCCAGCCACCAGCAGCCCCGAAATGCTCAAAGCGATTATTGAGGCTGGTGCGACAACGCTACGGCTAAACTTCTCCCACGGAACTCATGCCGACCATCAGCGCAGTATTCGCCTAATTCGGCAAACCGCCTTTGAATTGAATCGCCCAGTGGCGATCCTCCAAGACTTGCAAGGACCAAAAATTCGCTTGGGGAAGTTTGAAACCGGATCTGTGGTTGTGGCAAAAGGCGATCGCTTCACTTTGACCAATCGTCCGATTATTGGTCAACAGGATATTAGCTGTGTCACCTACGATTATTTAGCAGATGAAGTTCCCCTAGGATCAAGAATCCTCCTCGATGATGGGCGAGTAGAAATGCTAGTCGAGGAGATTAACCGGGAAAAAGGTGATTTGCATTGTCGCGTCACAGTGGGTGGACCACTTTCTAACAGCAAAGGCGTTAACTTTCCAGGCGTTTACCTGTCAGTTAAGGCGATGACCGACAAAGACCGAGAAGATCTCATGTTCGGTCTAGACCAAGGTGTGGACTGGGTAGCACTTTCCTTTGTCCGCAACCCCCAAGATATGATCGAGATTAAAGAGCTGATTTCCAGCACGGGTAAGCAAGTGCCTGTTATTGCCAAAATTGAAAAGCACGAAGCAATTGAACAAATGGAAGCAGTTCTGGCTTTGTGTGATGGCGTTATGGTAGCAAGAGGCGACTTGGGTGTGGAACTGCCAGCGGAGGATGTCCCCATACTCCAAAAGCGGTTGATTGTTACTGCCAACCGCTTGGGGATTCCGATCATTACCGCCACCCAGATGTTGGACAGTATGGTTAACAACCCACGTCCGACCCGTGCCGAGGTATCGGATGTGGCAAATGCGATTTTGGATGGCACAGATGCAGTAATGCTCTCGAATGAAACCGCCGTCGGCAAGTTCCCAGTGGAAGCGGTGGCGACAATGGCGCGGATTGCCGAGCGCATTGAGCAGGAGGAGTCGTTAAACACAAACGCACGTCAAGTAAGAGATACCAGACGTTCTATTCCCAATGCCATTAGTCAAGCAGTCGGTCAAATTGCGGAACAGTTGGGAGCAGCGGCAATTATGACCCTGACGCAAACCGGAGCAACAGCTCGCAATGTCTCTAAGTTCCGTCCCCAAACACGTATTTTGGCAGTGACGCCCCATGTGAACGTGGCAAGGCAACTGCAGCTTGTGTGGGGAGTGAAACCACTGTTGGTGCTAGAACTACCTTCCACAGGTCAGACCTTTCAAGCCGCTATCAATGTCGCTCAGGAGCATCAGCTACTGTCTGAGGGGGATTTGGTGGTGATGACTGCAGGCACACTCCAAGGCATTTCTGGGTCAACGGACTTAATTAAAGTTGAGGTAGTGACGGCGGTACTAGGTCAGGGAATTGGACTAGGACAAGGTTCTGTGAGTGGTCGTGCACGAGTAGCTCAGACTGGCATGGATGTCAGTAATTTTAATTATGGAGATATTTTAGTGGCGAGCCGCACCAGCGCCGATTTTGTTGAGGCAATTCGCAAGGCATCTGGAATTATTACCGAAGAAGAAAGTCTTACTAGCCATGCGGCGGTAATTGGCTTGCGTCTCGGTGTGCCGGTGATTGTTGGTGTGAATAAGGCAACGCAAGCGATCCGGGATGGTGCGATTGTGACGATGGATCTGCAGCGGGGTTTGGTTTACTCTGGGGCGGTGAGAACACCATAGACGTGGCTAATCGCTAATCGCTAATCGCTAATAGCAATTAGCAATTAGCAATTAGCAATTAGCAATTAACACACCTGCCCAAAATTCATCTGGCAAAGGGTCATTGAAATCTTCACTTATCCAACCCTCACCCTTGTGTAAGCCAGCTACACGCCAATACTTCTCGGATAAGGCACTCCCTTACCCCCCTAACCCCCCTTCCCTACAAGGGAATGGGGGAAAAATTCATACCGACCCTTGCAGGAGAGGGGTTGGGGAGCCAGCGCTGCAGGAGGGTTTCCCTCCGTAGGCGACTGGTGAGTCCAGTCCTTGCAGCTTGTTTCCCGCCGTAGGGAACTGGCGAACCCGAAGGGCGTGGAGAGGTTAACCGAGAAGTATTGAGCTACACGCGATCGCTGTGACGTAACAGCAGGACCTAATCGCACTAATGGCTGCTCGTCTTGAACAATAATCACTTCTGTGCCTTGTATTGCTAGTGTTACTAGCTCGTCTAGCTGTGTTTTGGCTTCACTAATATCGACTATCTTAGACATATGTATGAACCTTCTGGGGAATACTTTTTCTGTTTAGCAGCTATTTACTTTGTGCTGTCCGTGCATACTTTAAAGGTAGCGTGATAAAACTTCAACGGTGGCTTGTCCAGTTCTTTGCCAACTGAATTGATTTGCTCTACTGATGCCTTTGCTGGAAAGGCGATCGCGCAATTCTGAATCAGTAGCGATTATTTGCATTGCCTCAGTAATTTCCTGAGTATTATAAGGATTAATCAGAATAGCGGCATCGCCAGTAACTTCCGGTAGAGAGGAGAGGTTGGAAGCGATCGCCGGAGTGCCGCAAGCCATTGCTTCTAGAACCGGCAAACCGAAGCCTTCCCAAAGACTAGGAAAGACTAAGGCGATCGCACCATTGATGATTTTGGGCAATTCACTGTATGGAACGTAGTTGAGAAATCTTACTTGCTCAGTTATACCCAGTTCCGCAACTTGCGCTTGCAAAACAGGGGTGTAACGCGGATCTGTCGATCCTGCTAGCCACAGTTCATAGTCCTTGCTGTGAGATAATGCTGCGAAGGCGGCGATGATTCTGTGCAAGTTCTTGTGAGGGTCATGTCGCCCAATGTAGACATAGTAAGGGCAATTTCTTGTGGGGGAGGCATCCTGCCCGCCCAAAAAGCAAAAATGATTGGCGTCGTATCCGAGGGGAATAGGGGTAATTTTGCTAGCAGAAATTTGGCAAAAGTCAATGATGTCATTGGCAGTAGCATGGGAGTTGCAGATAATGTGTTGCGCTTGGGCGAGAACTTCAGGAATGTAGTACCGATGATAATGAGTCAAAGGTGAAAAGGGTTTGGGAAAGCGCAACGGGATAAAGTCGTGAACCATCACGACAAAACGACAGTTAGAAAATAAGGGTGCTTCTGTTTGAGGAGAAAATAAAAGCTGGGATTTTAACTTTTTATAAATTGGCGGTAGTTGGAATTGCGTCCATACAAGGCGATCAAAATGCCCTTTTGAGCCTTGAGCAGGAGTCAGATTACCTGGAATTAGATAGCAGTCAAATTCCAGGTAATTTTGGGCAGTTAATAAGGTTGGATTAAGAGTTTTTAAATAGGGGAAAAGATTTGTTGCATAGTTGCTTATACCTGTAGGTTGGTCAAAGAGAATTGATAAGTTAACTAATACTTTGCTCATTTATATCACAATACGGTTCAGTTAGTAGCGTTCAGTCATCGAAGATCCCCCCAACCCCCCTTAAAAAGGGGGGAACATAGCCCCCCTTTTTAAGGGGGGTTAGGGGGGATCAAGCCTTAACTGAACCGTATTGATTTATATCAAAGTTAACGCGCTCATAAATCTGACGGTGGGGAATTTGGCAGTTAGCTGAAACTAGGGTCAAAACTCCATCCTTGACGTCAGATTCGCTGAAAAGCCAGTTGCCTTCTGGAGTTTTACTAAACTGTTCAATATGGATTTGATATTGATCGATCAAAACGTATTCTTGAAATTGAGAGATAGAGCGGTAGTAAGTGAATTTGTCACCTTTATCGTAGCTACTGGTAGATTTGGATAAAACTTCAAATATAATACTGGGATTAAGTACGGTGTCGGTGCGTCTTTCCTCAAAAATCGGTTCGCCTTTGATAATCAAGACATCTGGGTAGGTGTATTGGCAGTAGCGAGGAATCCACAGGCGCAGATCGCTAGTGTAAACACTGTAATCTTGCTCCCGTAGAGCTAAGGTCAGGGCAATAACCAAGTTGACCACAATTTGATTATGATTAATCGAACCTCCTGTCATCGTCACAATTTCTCCATTGCGGTATTCACTGCGATAGTCAGCAGTTTCCTCATAAGCAAAGTACTCTTCAATCGAGTATAAACGGGGTGGGATTTGCACAACCATAGCAAGATCCTGTAAGTTACTTGTATTTTGCTGAATAACTTTAGCTTAGCATTATGAATAAAGGTTTAATGAAGCTTATATTTTAAATAAAGTAACACCCCGTAAAATTTACCAAATGCTACTTGAGGTTTGACGGCTATTAAGATGATAGCGTAAGAAATAAGTCGAATGAATCGCGGGAGGGTCACTAACTTGTTTGTATATCTATCTAAAGTAAATAAGTAACTATAGGTACTATGTTTAAATTTTCGGAAAATATATTTATTAGTAATTGAAGATGGCTGATGTCGCACTCCAAATTGCTTGGTTACTGCAATTAAATGTCCTTGATTGGCATAGCGTCTGCAAAAGTCAAAATCTTCATAGTAGAGAAAGTAAGCAGGGTCAAACTGAGGGCATTCACGAAAGTTACGAAGATTAACGAGCAGGCTACAACCCGAAACCCAATCGCAAGTAACATAATCTGTATCTGTATTTGTTAACAAATCTTGAGTTACGATTGCTCCAGTAGTGGGAATAAAGCAACCACCAGCAAACCAAACTTCGCCTGTAGGAGTATAAACAATCGTGCCGAGGATTGAAATTTTAGGATAAGACTCAAAGAATGAGTTGACTTTATTCAGAATATTTTCCACAAGATAAGCATCTGGATTAATTATCCAGACAATTGCCCGGGGGTCTTCAGCATAAATCAACTTTAGACCTAGGTTACAAGCATTACCAAAGCCAAGATTATTTTCAGCCTCAAAAATTAAGACAGTTTCACTTTTGAGTGAGTCTATAGAATCGTCGTCAGGGGAGTTATTGATGATAAGTGTTTTATAATCAACATTTTTGATAACTGGTAGAGAACTGATTAATTTAGTTACGAGAGTTGTGGAATAATAGTTTATTGTTAAAAAGTAAATCATCTATTTTATTGTTAGTTGTTGGTTGTTGGTTGGTTGGTTGTTAGTTGTTAGTTGTTGGTTGTTAATTATTAGTTATTGTTGTTTTTTTTACACCAACCACTAACAACTATCTACTATCCACTAACAACTATCTACTATCCACTAACAACTATCCACTATCCACTAACAACTATCTACTAACCACTAACAACTATCTACTAACTACTAACCACTATCCACTAACCACTAACAACTCTTTTAACATTTGCCTTAATGCTTGCCGCCAGTGGGGGGGGTGGTTTCCTAAAACTGCGGATATTTTGGCACAAGAGAGGACAGAATAGCTAGGGCGACGAGCAGGTGTGGGATATTCGGGGGTTGTGATGGGGATAACTCGCTGGACTTTTAGGGGAAAGCCTAGCTGTTGGGCTTCTTCAAAGATGGTAACGGCAAAGTCGTACCAGCTCGCAACGCCGCTATTAGTGTAGTGGTAGATTCCGGCAATTTCTGGGGTTAAGTGGGGAATAATCAGGGCGATCGCTTCTGCGATGTTTTTTGCCCAAGTCGGGCTACCAATTTGATCGGCAACGACACGGATTTCTTCCCGTTCTGCTCCCAGTCGTAACATGGTTTTAACGAAGTTACTTTTGCCAAATGTGCCATAAACCCAAGCGGTACGCAGAATGAAGTGATGGGCGCAAGACTTTTGAATTGCTTCTTCTCCTAGAAGTTTGGTATTACCGTATACACTTACGGGGTTAGTCGCATCAGTTTCTTTATAGGGGCAACTGTTGTTACCATCAAAAACGTAGTCAGTAGAAATGTGAACTAGGAAAGCTCCTAGTTTTTCGGTTTCTTGGGCGAGAATTCCCAATGCTGTGCCATTGATAGCTTTTGCCAGTTCTGGTTCGCTTTCAGCTTGATCAACAGCAGTATAAGCGGCGGCGTTGATGATGATTTGGGGTTGGTTTTCCCTAATAACGCTGCACAGAGTATGAGGTTGGGCGAGATCTACAGTGGGGCGAACCGTTGCGATGGTATTTCCGTAAGGTTCAAGGATTTGGATTATTTCTTTGCCCACTTGACCGTTGCTGCCGATCAGTAGAATTGCTTTACTCATTCCGTTAACTCACTTAAGCGTTAGCGATTATAGGCTACCACAGCTTGCAGTTCTTATATCCTCCACGAACAAAATATTTGCCAGATCCTCCGTTGCGACAAATATCGAGCAAGTATCTCGATAAAACAAACGCTCTCAATTGTGTTTGACAGATTCTATCTGATGAAAAAAGTAAATGAATAAATTGAGAAAGCATTGAGGAATAAACAGCAAATAAGTAAGCATTTACTACTAAATAAAAATATAGTCCTGACACAAAAAATCATTGTAACTACTAACTGTCATCGCTTGCAGTCAAGGTTGATTGCGGTTTTTAAACATAAATAAAATTTATCACCATCAGTGCAATAAAACCTTTTATTTAATCTGGAAGGCAATTTTTTTGTATTTATGTTTTGATGAAATTGTGTTCCAATTAACATTTTCTTAACAGTCAACAATAAAGATAGAAACCTTTATTGTTGGCATCTGCATAGCATAGGGAATACAAAGATTTAACCAGGGGAATACCAAGATTTGTTCAGTAACTCTTGAAACCTTACCTATGACCGTAAATCAATTTGACGCGAATTTGAACCAAAGTGCTCATTACAACTCACCAGGTCTTGATGCACAAACAGGATCACTGGTTCCGCCATCGCAATATGGTCTGGATGGAGGTTCCGCCTTCTCCCCAGGTGCGAATCTTTCTGTCTATCGTGGTGCTAGTAATGATAGCTTGGCTGACTTTAGTAACTACGAACCATTACAGAGTGTTAATGAACATCGATTGTCAAATAGCAACAACGACGAGTTAACAGGCTTGAGCAACCAGCAAGTTGTTGACGCTGTGAGCGTGTCTACCCCATCTGGGTCTACCACACCTGCAACAACGAACGATTCATTTATACAGAAAGTTTTCGAGCTGACGAACGATCAACGTCAGCAAGCAGGTTTACAACCACTGCAGATGAATGACAAGTTGGATCATGCTGCCGAAGCTCACAGTCAAGACATGGCAGTGAATCACTATTTCAGCCACAACAGCTTAGATGGTTCTTCAGCAAGCGCTCGCGCTGACAAAGAAGGCTATAACTATTCGACTTTTGGGGAAAACATTGCTGCCGGACAGGCTACACCCGAAGATGTTGTTCAAGGATGGATGAACAGTCCTGGACATCGCGCTAATATTCTCAATCCCAATTTTAAAGATATCGGGGTTGGTTACTACTATTTAGCAAATGACTCGGGCTACCACTCCTACTGGACACAAGATTTCGGTACACTAGCTGGATCTGCCACCCCTGCGCCCACCACATCAACACCTACCACATCAACACCTACCACATCAGGGTCTGCCACATCAGGGTCTGCCACAGCTGCAACAACGAACGATTCATTTATACAGAAAGTTTTCGAGCTGACGAACGAGCAACGTCAGCAAGCAGGTTTACAACCACTGCAGATGAATGACAAGTTGGATCATGCTGCTGAAGCTCACAGTCAAGACATGGCAGTGAATCACTATTTCAGCCACAACAGCTTAGATGGTTCTTCAGCAAGCGCTCGCGCTGACAAAGAAGGCTATAACTATTCGACTTTTGGGGAAAACATTGCTGCCGGACAGGCTACACCCGAAGATGTTGTTCAAGGATGGATGAACAGTCCTGGACATCGCGCTAACATTCTCAATCCCAATTTCAAAGACATCGGGGTTGGTTACTACTATTTAGCAAATGACTCGGGCTACCACTCCTACTGGACACAAGATTTCGGTACACTAGCTGGGTCTGCCACCCCTGCGCCCACCACATCAGGGTCTACCACACCTGCGCCCGCCACATCAGGGTCTGCCACACCAACGCCCGCCTCATCTGCAACAACGAACGATTCATTTATACAGAAAGTTTTCGATCTGACGAACGAGCAACGTCAGCAAGCAGGTTTACAACCACTGCAGATGAATGACAAGTTGGATCATGCTGCTGAAGCTCACAGTCAAGACATGGCAGTGAATCACTATTTCAGCCACAACAGCTTAGATGGTTCTTCAGCAAGCGCTCGCGCTGACAAAGAAGGCTATAACTATTCGACTTTTGGGGAAAACATTGCCGCCGGACAGGCTACACCCGAAGATGTTGTTCAAGGATGGATGAACAGTCCCGGACATCGCGCTAACATTCTCAATCCCAATTTTAAAGACATCGGGATTGGTTACTACTATCTGGCAAATGACTCGGGCTACCACTCCTACTGGACACAAGATTTCGGTACAGTTCGTAACAGCTAATTATTCTATAGCAGTCCTAAATGATTTGTGAAAAATTTTAAGTGGTGTAGGGGAGCCACAAAGAGTGCGCGGTGAGACAGCCCTGAAGGAGGGTTTCACTCATTCTGGATCTGCTTTCCCGTTGGGGTTCCCCGCGTTGAGAGGAGTGGTGAAGCAGCGCTGCAGGAGGAGGCAGCACTCTCCGGCGGGTTTCCCGCGCCCTGGTGACTGGTGAGACAGCCCTGAAGGAGGGTTTCACTCATTCTGGATCTGCTTTCCCGTTGGGCGTTGGTTTCCCGACAGAGGCGACTGCACCAAGCTTTATGGCGTTGGGCACTGCCCACCACATCCGGGTTTTGGTGGGCAGTGCCCACCCTACATGTATTTCTGGAATTTTCACCTATGTAATAGGATTGCTATATCCCCCCAAGTAGTCCCTGTAGAGACGTTACATGTAGCGTCTCTACTATTTTTTTGTGCTTATTTTATCACTCATAAATATCTAACATTAAATTATTTGTAAAACTTAGTTATTTTTTTATTTTCTATGTTTAGAAACCACAGGGCATAGGGAACACTAACGTTAACTACAAGTTAGTAAAATACAAAATTTAAAATATGCCTGTAAACCTATTTGACGCCAATGTCTACCGTGCTGCAAACTCTGACCTGCAAGGTTTAAGTGATGCACAAGCATTGTCACACTTTCAGAACTATGGTTTGAATGAGGGTCGCCACTTCTCCCCATTTGTGGATCTGGACTTTTATCGTGCTAGCAATAGTGACTTGGCTAGCTTTACTAATCGCCAAGCTTATGAACATCTGCAAAACTATGGTGTGCGCGAAGGTCGCGAATTTTCACCGTTTTTCGACCTCAACTTCTATCAAGCCAACAACCGCGACCTAGCTAACTTCAACAACCAGCAACTGTTTGAACATCTGCGAAACTATGGTATCGGTGAGGGACGACGCTTTTCTCCCTTTGTTGACCTCAACTTCTATCGGAATGTAAACGGCGACTTAACAAGCTTAAATAATAATCAAGCGTTACAGCACCTAGCGGTTTGTCTGAAGGACGCCGCTTTTCACCATTTGTTGATATAAATCTCTATCAGGCTGCTAATCCTGACCTGTTTGCAGTCGGTTTTGACAATAACGCACTACTTCAGCATTTAGAAAACTATGGTGTTACCGAAGGACGCAGGTTTTCAGTTTCCTTTGATAGCAATTACTACCGTAGTACCTATCCCGACTTGGCTGGTTTCTCCAACACTCAACTCCTAGCACACTTTGAGAACTATGGTCTGAATGAAGGACGTGTTTCTTCAGAATCGTTCGATGTCAATTACTACCTTACTAATAATTCAGACTTCAAGGCATTAAAATTCAATAACCAGCAGGCGCAACAACACTTCGAGATTTATGGTTTTCGAGAAAGTCGTTTTGGTGCCCCAGCAAGCTCTATTTCTCCCTCACCGGACCGTGACGATAACACCCTCAGCACCGCGTTTAACTTTGGCGTTCTTAATGGTAGCCGCAATTTTACTAACCAATTCGTAGGTACTACTGAACGCGATGACTACTACCGCTTCACTTTGGCTCAAACCAGCAACTTGAAACTGTCCTTAACGGGTTTAACTGATTCTGCTGAGGTAGATCTGATTTTCGACAACAACGGCAATGGTGAGTATGATTCTGGTGAGCAGATAAGCTACACCTCAGGTAGTAAATCCAGCAATGGCTCGATTGTTAAGACTTTGGGATCTGGTACTTACTACATTCACGTCCACACTAACGACTTGAGCTATAACACTAACTATACTTTGGGAGTGTCGGCAACTTCTACCCTACCTACGACACCCAGAGATCCTGGCAGCACTTTAGGCACGGCTCTTGATATTGGTACTGTAAGTACCAGCCGCAGTTTCACAAACTTTGTGGGCAGTGCTGACCGCAACGACTACTACCGATTCACTTTGGCTCAAACCAGTAACTTCAACCTGTCCTTAACTGGTCTAACTGATTCTGCCGAGGTGGTTATGATTTATGATAGCAATAACAATGGTCAGTATGATTCTAGTGAGCAGATAAGCTACACCTCTGGTAGTAAATACGGCAATGGCTCGAATACTAAAACTTTAGGAGCAGGTACTTACTTCATTCGCGTCTACACTAACGACACCAGCTATAACACCAACTACACTTTGGGAGTGTCGGCAACTGCTAGCCCACCCACAACACCAAAAGATCCTGGCAGCACTTTAGGTACAGCTCTTGACATTAGTACTTTGAGCGGTAACCGCATCTACCGAGACTTCGTGGGCAGTGTTGACCGTGAGGACTGGTATCGTTTCAACCTGTCTAGTAACCGCAACTTTAGCCTGAATTTGACTGGTCTAACTGATTCTGCTGAGGTGGATCTGATTCAGGACAGCAATAACAATGGTCAGTATGATGACTATTATTATGATACACAGTTGGGCTACACCTATGGTAGTAATTCCAGCAATGGCTCGATTGTTAAGACTTTGGGATCTGGTACTTACTACATTCGCGTCCACACTAACGACACCAGCTATAACACCAACTACACTCTAACGTTGTTGGCGTAGCTAGCTGCTGTAGCAATTTGCTTTTTTGCGAAAAGATTTGAGATCCCCCAAACCACTTTTATTAACAGCGTTACTGGGGGATCTGTCCACTTGTAAATTTTTAATTCTCTTGAGTCAATTGACGGACTTTGTCTTCAGAAAAGCCAGTCAGTTGAGTGACTTGGGCGATCGCCATTCCCGACTGCAACAAATTCAACGCTACCTGCTGTAATTGCTCCTCTGCTTGAAACGCTCTTGCCAAAGCTTGTTCTGCGCGTTGTCGTTCTTGTTCTGCGCGTTGTCGTTCTTGTTCTGCGCGTTGTCGTTCTCGTTCTGCGCGTTGTCGTTCTCGTTCTGCGCGTTGCTGCTCTGCTTCTGTGTCCGTTGGCACCCATTCACTTAGGGCATCGTACCAACGCAACCAAGCGCGAGTAATCCCTTCAAATTCACCGTGCCAAACACCGAGTCCCAAATTCAATTCAGGAATCCAAAGGCGGGGATTGGCTGAATCGATCAATTGCTCCTGATAGTGTCCGCCGACGAGTTGAAAGAACCGCACTTGATTGGTGTAGCGGCTAAACACAATGTAATAGGGCACCCGTAAGATTTTCTCATATACGTGCCATTTGCGGGGTGGACTGTCTTGATTGCGAGCTTGACCGTTTGTTTCCTCATCTGACGGCAACTCTGGTTCGCCTAAATCCTCGGATTCAGTTCCAGGTGAAAGGAGTTCAACCACTACAAACGGATCGACGCCTTCTTGCCAAAGGACGTAACTCGATCGCAATTCCGTTTCTTCATATAGGCGCGGGACATCAAGCACTAGAAACCAATCTGGGCGTTTATACCATTGCGGATGACGCACGTCGTAATACAGGTTGAGATCTGACCCGGTGAAGTAGCGATCGCCAGCATAATCGCTCAAGCACAACGTGCGGCTAAGAAGCTGAGGTTGCATATTATGAAATTCGTCTGGCAAACCGGGTTCCTCTGAATCCTCACTTGGTAAATCATACATTGTAGGCAAGGTCTGCTTGGGCGGCAGTGGCGGATCAGTTTGGGGAATGGAGACATGCTCGCGCATAGGAGAATCTCGTATTTGTCTGTCTCTATTGTGCCTAACACAAGCATCGATAATCAGCTAACTATACTAAAAACGGCTGAAAACTATACTTATTTAACATTCGCGCATCCGGTTCTTAAGCCTCTCCCCGCATCGGGGAGAGGTTTGGAGAGGGGTTCCGTATTAAGTGAAGTTTTGAACTGTTCGCAGTATACCTTATATCCGCAATGTTTGCGAGTTCATCAGAGCGAGATGTTAGCGCTCTTACGTATTCAACTTGAAGTTTTTACTAAGCTAGGATTTTTTTGAATGTATTATTTAATTTTTTTTTTAAGTATTTATATCAAAAAATAAAAATTCTGTAAAATCTATAATTCCTTTCAAAATAATCAATAGAAGCTAAATAATCTAGGGAAAGATAACAGCAATAGAAAAATACAGTTAAAAAATATACTAAATTTGTGTCAGTAAAACTATTTGACGCCAGTTTTTACCGTGCAGCGAACTCTGACCTACAAGGCTTAAGTGATGCACAAGCATGGTCACACTTTCAGAACTATGGTCTGAATGAAGGTCGCGCCTTCTCACCATTTGTTGACCTAAATTTTTATCGCGCCAGCAATGGTGACTTAGCAAGCTTTAGTAATCGCCAAGCTTATGAGCATCTGCAAAACTATGGTGTGCGCGAAGGACGAAAATTTTCACCTTTTTTTGACCTGAGCTTTTATCAACGCCACAACGGCGACTTAACAAGCTTTAACAACGAGCAACTGGAGGAGCATCTGCGAAGCTGGGGTATGGCGGAAGGACGACGGTTTTCGCCCCTTGTTGACCTCAACTTCTATCGAAGTGTAAACGGCGACTTAGCAAGCTTTAACAACAACCAAGCCTTGCAGCACCTAGAAATTTATGGTTTATCTGAGGGACGCCGCTTTAGTCCGTTTGTCGATCTAAATTTGTATGCCGCAGCTAATCCCGATCTGGCTAAAATGGGTTGGAACAATATCCAACTAGTCAGGCATCTGGCAAACTCTGGTGTCGTCGAGGGACGCAGGTTTTCTGTTTCCTTTGATAGTAATTACTACCGTAGTACCTATTCCGACTTGGCTGGATCTGGTCTGTCTAACACTCAACTCTTAGAACACTTCGAGGACTATGGTCTAACTGAGGGACGCGCTTCCTCAGAATCATTCAATGTTAAGTACTACCTTGATAATGATTCTGACCTTAGGGCTTTCCACTTTAACAACCAGCAGGCTGAGCAACACTTTGAGATTTATGGCTTTCACGAGGGTCGTCTTGGTACTCTATTAGGGCAAATTTCTCTACCAAAACACCCTGGTAACACCATAAACAGCCCTTTCAGCTTTGGCGTCATCAATGGTAGCCGCAGTATCAGAGAATTTGTAGGCAGTAATAACAGCGACAACTACTACTGCTTCACTTTGGGTAATATCAGTAACTTTAGCCTCACTTTGAACGGTTTGGACAGCAATGGGGATGTTCAACTGCTTGATGGCAATGGCAACACGATGACTACAGGTTCCTATAACTATGGCAGCAAAGACGAAACGATTGGTCTGCAATTGAATCCAGGTACTTACTACATTAAGGTTTATCCAAATAGTAGGGTTGGAAGCGTAAATACTAATTACAACCTAACGGTATCAGCTACGCCAACACCTCCATCCTCCTTAGTTTTTAATTCTACCTATGGGTACGGCTTAGTGGATGCAGGGGCAGCAGTCGCAAGAGCGATCGGACAATCAGCGTTTGCGAATACTGCTAAATTGGGAGGGAACAACTGGGGCGATGATCTGGTGCATGCTCCTGAAGCCTGGGCTAGAGGATTCACAGGACAGGGAATCACTGTTGCTGTGATTGATAATGGAGTGGACATTAACCACGAAGACCTTAGGGGCAATATTTGGCACAATCCCAAAGAAATTGCCAACAACCGCATTGACGATGATGGCAATGGCTATGAGGATGATATCAATGGCTGGAATTTTACCTTAAATAACAATAATGTTATGCCTTCTGGAATTCATGGTACTCACGTGTCAGGTCTTATTGCAGCAAGGAACAATGGTCTAGGTGTGACTGGGGTAGCCTATAACGCCAAAATTATGCCGCTCAGAATCTCAGATAATCAAGATTCATTGATTGGAGATTTAGTTGGTGCTATTCATTACGCCGTTGACAATGGCGCTCGCGTCATTAACATGAGTTTGTCATGCTCTTACTTTCCCGAGTTGCAGGATGCTCTTGCCTATGCAGCCAGCCATAATGTGATTACAGTTAGCGCTGCTGGCAATTATAGTCAGCCTACACCAACTACTCCGGCTAGCTATGCAACTCAGTATGGTATCTCAGTAGGAGCTGTAGATAAATATGGAACAATTGCTAAGTTCTCGAATCGCGCAGGTAACGATAGTAGGATGAGATACGTCGTTGCACCTGGAGTTGATATCTTTTCTACCACTCCTGATAACACATATGAGTATCACGACGGTACATCAATGGCGACGCCCTATGTAGCAGGCGTAGTTGCCCTCATGCTTAGTGCCAATCCTAGCTTGACTCCTACTCAGGTACGGGATATTATCGCAAGCTCTGCCATCCACACTACTTACATCTAGCTGAATTGAATGCGATCAAGTTTTTCTCAATTGCCAGAAGTCGTAGTCTGTAGTTTTGTAAATAACTTTGGCTGTTTCTGAAAGTACAACAAAGCCGTAGGTAAAGCCGGGGGGTTCGACGATCGTGATATCAGGTCTTCATTTGAGTATTGACGAGCGGCTGATGATTCGACTGGGAGCTAATATCTAAGTGGTTTTGACACTCCCCATGCCTAAAGGCAAGGGGATTCTTTAAGAGTTTCAGCCGTATCTCTTAAATATCCAACTGTCGGAGTTTCCCACACATGGCGGTGATTCCCTTAGGTTTGGTTCCTGGACTCCACCCATTAAGGATCGATATCTTCCGAGGCATGACTTTCCCGCAGTCCGCAGGTAGGGTCTAAGCGACCTGTTTCACTTATTTTAGCAGAAAAACAATTTTTTGACGGGGAATAAATTCCCGGACTTGTCTTACCCCATGCATAAATGCATTTGCTCTGCGCCCTAGGATTTTCGGTCAAGAACTTTGGGGATCGCTACAGGCAACCTTTGTACACCTCCTTGGAAAAAGAAAATTACTGCATTAACGTCTTAATATAAAGACATCTCCGGCAGGGGTTGAACTTTTTGGCATTTTTGGCAAATATTTTGGCGAAAGGCAGCTATCATCGTTTGAATGTTTCAATGCAACTGCCAAAAGATATATATAGTTATACCCTAGTATTAAATGAACCCAGAAAACTCGGAAACTTACATAAATCATCCAACGTGGGGTTTGCTCTATAGGATATCTATAGTGGATGAAAACCAAGAGTTGTTCACCACACTTTATGCCCAACGTTTATTTTTTGTGGTGACAGCTGATGCTAAGGGTCTCAAATTTCAGTCTATAGGTCGTACCGAGGCGAGAATGATGCTGGAAAATCGCTTACGTAACCTGCGTCGCACAGGACAATCTCAGGAGTACGATCTGCTTCAAAGTGTTTTCCAACGCACATTCCAATGAGCAGTTCTCTAGCTTTCCGTATTGCTGCCATTCGCTCCTCACTCCCGGCTTCAGTCAAGTTGATTGCTGTCACAAAGCAAGTTCCTCCTGAAGCAATGCGCTCTGCGTACACCGCCGGAATTCGGGATTTTGGGGAGAGTCGCATTCAAGAAGCAGCCAGCAAACAAACCGAGTTACAAGATTTATCGGATATTACATGGCACTTTATTGGCAATTTGCAAGCCAATAAAGCCAAAAAAGCCATTGAACTATTCAGGTGGATTCACTCAGTAGATAATTTGAAGCTGGCACAGCGCTTGAACCAATTGGCGCAAGAGTTAGGAGTAAGTCCTCTAATTTGCCTGCAAGTGAAGATTTTGCCCGACCCCAACAAGTCGGGTTGGAGCGACCCGTCGCAACTATTAGCTGATTTACCAGCACTCAATCAATGTAAAAATTTACAAATTCAGGGATTGATAACAATTCCGCCGTTAGGATTAGATGAATCAGAAATTTTGAATGTATTTAATCGTACCCGTGAACTTGCCAAAGATATCCAAGAACAAAACTGGTCTAACATTCAAATGCAGCATCTTTCCATGGGAATGTCTGGTGACTACAAATTGGCAGTCCAAGCTGGTGCAACGATGGTAAGGCTCGGAACCATTTTGTTTAGAGACCGCTCCGTGTAACAAGGGGAATGGGGCATAGGGCATAGGGCATAGGGCATGGGGCATAGGGAATAACTAGTAAAAGGTGACACGATGACAACCGATTAAATACTTGGAGATAGTACGTAGTCAAGCAGCCATTGATCATCTTTCCCCCATGACGCCAGTCGCCTACGGAGGGAAACCCGACACAGAGCGCTGGCTCCCCCATGACGCCAGTCGCCTACGGAGGGAAACCCGACACAGAGCGCTGGCTCCCCCATGCCCTATGCCCCATGCCCCATGCCCTATGCCCCATGCCCCATGCCCCATGCCCCATGCCCCATTGCCCTTTTGGAAGATTTAATGCAGAAAAAAAAATTTTATAACACGCTGGTTCAATAGGTAACAAAAGATATAGTATTTACAAAAGCAAACAGAAATTAACATGCAGGGTGAGAGCAACTTTTCACAGTCAAGTCTTTAGGATATAATATTGACTCGTTATTGCGCGTATACCATCTATAGACGTTATAGGGGGGGGCATCTGCTTATAATCAGAACTACTAGTAAATGCTACAAATAGCAATACAATTGCCATTTCCGCCCAAAGTTTGGAGCGGGGTAAGTAAACTTAATGAATTTTGGTCACACCATTATAAAGTAATTAGCATAGGGAGCGTAAATCATGAACAATATTTTTTCAAAATTGAGAGACTTTGTGGGTCTGAATGAGCCAGTAGAATACGAGTACTATGAAGAAGAACCAGAGGCAGAGAATTACCAAAATCTGTATCAAGAACAAAATCCACCAGCGACACCACAAGAAACTAATACTCAGAATCGACGCTGGCGTGAACCAATGACTACAATGGGAACTGATGTAGCAACAGGGTCCAAGCCTATGAGTAATGTTATTGGTATGCCAGGAGCAGTCAATGGGATTTCAGAAGTGTTAGTTCTTGAACCTAGAACCTTTGAAGAAATGCCCCAGGCAATTCAAGCATTGCGAGAGCGCAAGTCAGTAGTATTAAATTTGACAATAATGGACCCGGATCAAGCACAGCGGGCAGTGGATTTCGTCGCAGGTGGCACTTACGCGCTTGATGGACATCAAGAGCGCATTGGTGAGAGCATCTTTTTGTTTACACCAAGCTGCGTGCAAGTTAGCACTCAAACAGGAGTTATTCATGAAGTACCCCAACCGCCTGTACGCCCTTCACGTCCCACAGGTCCAAATCCAGCATGGGGAACCGAAGCTAACCGGATGGCACAATAAACCTAAATTAGTCAATAGTCCAGAGTCCAAAGTCCAAAGTCCAAAGATTGACTATTGACTAATGACTAATGACTAATGACTATTAACTAATGACTATTAAATTTGGCTTAATTGGTGGTGGGGTAATGGGAGAAGCGCTCTTATCCCGCCTGATTGCGAGAGGTATTTATCAACCATCAGAAGTCCTTGTCAGCGAACCGCATTCGTCCCGCCAGAGTTTTCTGGAGGAACACTACAGTGTTGCTGTGACGACAGATAATCGTTTAGTTTTCACTCCCACAACGGAAGTTGTATTTTTGGCTGTGAAACCCCAGGTATTTAGTGCGATTGCCCAAGAATTAGCAGATGTTGTCAGTACAGCAGATTCAAAGCCGCTATTGATTTCAATCTTGGCAGGTGTGTCTTTAAGTCAGCTAGAAGCAGCTTTTCCCCAGATCCCAGTAATTCGGGCAATGCCCAATACTCCAGCAACCGTGGGAGCAGGAATTACTGCAATATGTTTAGGTGCGTACACCAAAGCAAAACATCAAGAAATAGCACTCTCTATATTTTCAGCGGTAGGAGAAGTCGTAGAAGTTTCAGAAACGCTGATGGATGCAGTAACGGGACTATCAGGATCCGGTCCAGCTTATGTGGCAGTGCTTGTAGAAGCACTCGCAGACGGAGGCGTAGCAGCAGGTTTACCTAGAGCGATCGCCAATGTTATGGCATTACAAACAGTGCTAGGAACAGCCACGCTTCTGCATGAAACTAAAATACATCCTGCAGAACTCAAAGACCGTGTTACCAGTCCAGGCGGTACAACAATTGCTGGTATTGCTCAGTTAGAACGATCTGGATTTCGCTCGGCTATAATTGAAGCAGTGCTCGCTGCTTCAATTCGTTCGCAAGAATTAGGAAAGTAGTTAGTGGGTAGTAGATAGTTGTTAGTGGGTAGTAGTTAGTGGGAAAAAACCAGCAACTAACAACTAACAACTAACAACTAACAACTAACAACTACCAAAGTTGACAAAAGAGTAGTTAATATAGTAAAAAGTCTGGTTGCAATTGTGATTGAGTGAATTATCCTGCGCTGTCTCCAGAAGTTAACCCAAGTTCGATATTTCCATTTAAACTGGATCAATTCCAGAATGATGCGATCGCTTCCCTGAATGCCGGAAGCTCTGTAGTTGTGTGTGCGCCCACTGGTTCGGGTAAAACATTAATCGGGGAATACGCAATCTATCGCGCTCTGGCGCGAGGAAAACGGGTGTTCTACACTACTCCCCTGAAGGCGCTATCAAATCAGAAATTACGTGATTTCCGCGAAAAATTTGGCTTGGATCGTGTTGGACTATTGACAGGAGATGCCAGTATCCATCGCGATGCGCCGATTTTGGTGATGACCACAGAAATTTTCCGAAATATGCTGTATGGCACACCAATCGGGCAAGTCGGCATTTCATTAGTAGACGTTGAAGCAGTGGTGCTGGATGAGTGCCACTACATGAACGACCGCCAACGCGGAACGGTTTGGGAAGAATCAATTATCTATTGTCCCCATGAAGTTCAACTTGTAGCCCTTTCCGCAACGGTTGCCAACAGTGATGAACTCACAGATTGGTTAAATCAAGTTCATGGTCCGACTGATTTAATCTACTCAGATTATCGCCCAGTTCCTTTGGAATTTCACTTTGGCAATACCAAAGGGCTGTTTCCCCTACTAAATGATGACAAAACTCAAATTAATCACCGCCTGTTAAAGAAGAAGGGTAGAAAGGGTGAGAAAGACAACGGCAAAGGTGGTAGACCCGAAGCACCTGGCTTAAGTGATATTTTGAGCCAGCTAGAGGAACGGGACATGCTACCTGCAATTTACTTTATCTTCAGCCGCCGAGGATGTGATAAAGCGGTGGCAGACGTGGGTGATTTGTGGATGGTAAATCCAGACGAGGCATACCAGTTACGGGTGCAAATTGACGAATTTTTAACCCGCAATCCGGACGCGGGGCGTTCTGGACAAATTGCACCTTTGTATCGAGGGATTGCTGCTCACCACGCCGGGATTTTGCCTGCATGGAAAGCGTTGGTAGAAGAACTATTTCAGCAGGGGCTAATCAAAGTAGTATTTGCTACCGAAACCCTAGCAGCGGGAATTAATATGCCCGCCCGGACAACGGTAATTTCCACCCTTTCCAAACGTACCGACACCGGACACCGTCTGTTGAACGCTTCCGAGTTTCTGCAAATGGCGGGAAGGGCTGGTCGTCGAGGGATGGATGAACGAGGTCATGTGGTCACCCTGCAAACTCCTTTTGAAGGAGCAAAAGAAGCGGCGTATTTGGCAACCTCCAAAGCAGATCCCCTAGTCAGCCAGTTTACGCCTGGTTATGGCATGGTGCTGAACTTACTGCAAACCCACACTTTGGAGCAAGCCAGAGAACTGATAGAACGCAGCTTTGGGAAGTACTTAGCGACCTTACACCTACGACCGCAGTACGAGCAGATTGCCCAATTACAGACGCAACTGGGTCAACTGCAGACGCAAATTGCCACCATTGACGAAAGTGAACTGGCGAGTTATGAGAAATTGCGACAACGGGTGCGGGTAGAACAAAAGCTTTTAAAAACGCTGCAAGAGCAGTCATTGGAATCCCGACAAGAGGAATTGGCAATGATGTTGACTTTTGCAGTGTCGGGGACGCTGTTAAGTCTTAAGGGAAAAAATATCACAGTACCTGTAACAGCGATGTTAGTAGGGAAAATGCCATGTCCTGGTCAGGCTCCTTACTTGGTATGCTTGGGGCAAGATAACCGTTGGTATGTAGTGACGACTAAGGATGTAGTGGACTTGTATGGGGAACTACCGCGAGTTGATGTACCTCCCGACTTGCTACCACCTGCCCAGATGCCAATAAGATCTGGACAGACATGTGATGGTGATGAGGTTTCAGCTGCGATCGCCCAACAAATTCCCGACCCTGGAGAGTTTCTGCATCTGCCCTCAGAAGTAGCAGAACAACTCCGTCTGGTTACTTCACTGCAAGAGCAAATAGACACTCACCCCCTGCGTCAATCTGGTAATTCGTCTACTGTTTTCAAACGCAGAACCCGCGCCGCTGAACTAGAAGCCGAAATCCAACAATTTCAAGCACAAGTAGCGCAACAGTCCCAACGTCACTGGCAAGAGTTTCTTAATCTCATTGAAATTTTGCAGCGCTTTGAATGTCTAGAAAACTTAATTCCTACACGACTAGGAAAAATCGCTGCCGCAATTCGGGGAGAAAATGAACTGTGGCTGGGTTTAGCATTTGCCAGTGGTGAACTTGATAATCTAGATCCGCAACATTTGGCAGCAGCAATCGCAGCTTTGGTGACAGAAACCCCGCGTCCAGATAGTAGGGTTAGCTTCGAGCTCAGTAATGAAGTCGCAGAAGCCTTGTCAAACTTGCGAGGAATTCGCCGCACAATGTTCCAGTTTCAACGTCGCTATAACGTGACTTTGCCTATGTGGTTGGAGTTTGAGTTAATTGCTCTGGTAGAACAATGGGCGTTGGGGATGGAGTGGATAGAACTGTGCGAAAGTACTAGTCTGGATGAAGGTGATGTGGTGCGAATTTTACGTCGGACGTTGGATTTATTATCGCAAATTCCTCACGTACCCTATTTGTCGCAATCTTTGCAAAGCAATGCCAATCGCGCTATGCAATTAATTGATAGATTCCCAGTCAATGAGGTGGTGGAGTAACAAATAGCATCTTGCCCGAAACAGAGTCAGCCTGTTTTCATGCGTTGCAGTCAGCGTCAGCAACATCACAAAGGCAATGAAAACTAACATATCAAGTTAATTAGTGTAAAAATATACGGTTTAAAATTTTTATACTCGTTATACTCATTTTCAGGTTCTACCTGGGAATTTTTAAGAAGTGGCTTTGCCACTTCTTTTTTTGATGTTTAGGGAACATTGCAATATTTCTTACACCCGAAAATTAGAAGAGTACAGATTTATTTAGAAACATTGTAGTGCCGCTTTACGGAATTAAAAATTAAAAATTAAAAATTAAAAAAGGCAACGGATGAAATAACGGATGTAACGGATGATTTAACTGTGGGACAACGAGTATAGCGCATCCGCTACATCTGTTACCTTATCCGTTGCCAGACAGGCGCGTGAGATTGAATCATAAAATCATTACATAATTGTGCAACGCCAGCTTTATTTCCGCACCCTGTGTACTAAGGTCTTCTCCTCCCGCAATAATTGGGTTGAGTAACCAACCAAATCAGGAAAACGAAAGTATATTAGAATCTCTAGTAAACTGGAAAGTCAACCCCCTTCGGGGAACTAAAAATATAAAATAATTTTTAATTTTTAATTTTTAATTGGAGCGAAGCGACAGTGTTAAGTCAAGATCAGAAACCGCTGTTGATTGGTCAGGTAACAGCTTTAAGCGGAGTTCCTATTAGAACAATTCGCTACTATGAAAGTCTAGGTTTGCTTAAATCATCAGGGCGAACAGAGGGAGGCTTCCGGCAGTTTTCATCGGATATACTTATGCGTCTGTCCTTTATTAAACGCGCTCAAACTCTTGGTTTGAGTCTGCAAGAGATTGGCGAAATCCTCCAAGTCTATGATGGAGGAAAACCTGCTTGCGATGAAATTCAACAGAAGCTAAAAGATAAAATATTTGAAATTAATCGGCAGATTGAGCAGTTGTTGACCTTGCGGGGTGAATTAAGGGGATTACTTTCAGGGTGGGACAGTTTAACAACTAAGCCAGAAGATACAATCTGTCCCATTATTCAAAAAGATTGAAGGGCGGTAGGGCTAAAGCACTCAGACTGACTAACACCCCTATATCCTATGAACTCAAACTGGACCAATCAATAGTGGACAAACCCTGAAAATGTGTGTTATCAAAGTTAAATATACACATTAGCGCTCTTCTATTACTCTGGAGATAAAATAATCTCATTAAACCCCGACGACTGGAAGTCGCGGCTAAACAGACAAAGTCCGCCTGCGCGGACTAACCTAAATATAGGGTTTCAAATTTAATTTGGTGAGAGTAATAAAATAGCGTTAGTTAAGACTTCTCCTGTCATCTTCCCCATAACTCTGGGAAAATGACGTTCCAAACCACTTGACTGCGGCTGCTGAACCAAAGTCTCCTATATCTTCAAAACAAAGGGTCTTGTTAGAGACTCTTACGGAGTTTTCATGCAGCCAAAAAATCTGAAACGACTCCTGCGAGCACTAGCTCGGCAGGGACTTGATGTAAGTTACAAAAATCACACCTATTCTGTCCGTTTACTAGACACGGACGATGCGCCTGTAGCAGAAGTACTACTCCCTGAGGACTTCCCTGTGGAAGCGAAGGCGCTCTCGCAGTTAGCAAACCTGGCAAAAGTGCGGCATCCATCTGGGGGACACGTCTGCCATGTCTGTGCTACGCCTGACTTTCACCCTGGTGATAGTGGAATTGCCATTGGTTCAGTGGTGGAAACGGTAGGTCAAGTTATCCCTGCTGCTGTCGGTTCTGACATCAACTGTGGGATGCGCCTGCACGTTGCCGATTTGACAATTGACCAGTTCTTGGCAAAACGCGATTTGTTTGTGGAACGCATGAAGGGGGATTACTTTTTTGGTAGTCGTGATGTGACAATGACTGCTCACACCATGCGTACATTGTTTCAGTACGGGGTTCTGGGTTGGTTGGATGCCATCCTGGATGCGCCTACGGGAAGTGTCGTTAAGTCTGATTTGGATCAACTAGCCAAGGAGTGCGATCTCATCTTTTTGGGTGGTTCAATGGACGGTGACTGGAAATTCGCCCCCGAAGAACTTGTACCCGATGATGGACTGGTGCGCGATGGCGGACTGGCGACTATAGGATCTGGCAATCATTTTGTGGAAGTACAACGGGTTGAACAGGTTGAAAATCGGGCACTAGCCCACGCTTGGGGAATCCAAGAGGGACAAATTGCCTTTATGATTCACTCAGGTAGCCGCAATGTAGGTAAGTACATTGGTGGAATGTGGCGGGATCAGGCTAAGGCAGTTTGGGAAAAAGGTCTAAAATATCCTGACTCTCAGATTTTCCCCCTGTCTACTCATTCCCACCCCGAACTTGTTACCAGTTACCTGCAAGCGGAGGCGACCGCAGCTAACTATGGCTTTGTCAATAGGCTACTTTTAGCTGAACTGCTGCGTCTGCGTTTGCGGGAAGTATATGGAGATGTGGAAGCACCACTAGTGTATGACTTGCCGCACAACATCACCTTGCCAGAGGGTGCGGGATGGGTAACGCGCAAGGGAGCCTGTCCCGCCCACGAAGGACAACCAGTGATTATACCAGGGTCTATGGGTGCTGCATCATACCTATTAGTGGGTAGAGGCAATCCAGCTTTTTGCTGTTCAGCTTCACATGGAGCTGGAAGAGTACGTTCTCGGTTCGACCTCAGCCGCAAGGGTGCATCGCAGAGTGAGGAAGCTTTGGGTCTAACCGGGGTAGATTGCATTACTCTGCGAGAAGAACGTAGAATTGAGGAAGCTCCCGCTGCCTACAAACCTATTCAGTCAGTGATTGATGTCCAAGTAGAAAAGGAAATGGTGAGTGTTGTGGCTCGCCTCAGTCCAGTATTGACGTTTAAGGCGTGAAGTTTTTTCGGAAAAGGGAATACATTGTAGTCCAATGGTGCAGCACGGGAATAGTTTCAGTAAAAAATTTAGTGTAACCGCAATACAGCAATGACTCAAGCTCTAACCAAATTAGTAACCTTTGAAGAATTTACTGAATGGCGACCTCCAGGGGGACGTTACGAACTACACGATGGAGTAATTGTTGAAATGCCCCAACCAATAGGCGACCATGAAGATGTTGTGGGCTTTATAGCAGGTAAAATCAGCTTTGAATATGTTCGATTAAACTTACCCTACTCCATTCCAAAAACAGCACTAGTAAAACCTTCCACAAGTGAATCTGGTTACTCACCTGATGTATTATTACTAAATCGTACAAATCTTGTGAATGAGCCATTGTGGAAGAAAAAATCTACTGTAATTTATGGTGCTTCAATGCCATTAGTTGTAGAAGTCGTTTCTACTAATTGGGATGATGATTACTACATGAAATTTGGTAAATACGAAAGCCTTAAAATTCCCGAATACTGGATTGTTGATTACCTTGGAATTGGAGCTAAAAAAATCACTGGTAACCCTAAAGAACCAACACTTTCTATCTGTCAGTTGATTGATGATGAATACCAAATTACGCCATTCCGAGGAGACGATCGCATTATTTCTCTGGCTTTCCCTGAATTAGATTTAACTGCCAAACAAATTTTTATAGGGGCAATATGAGTGAAGCAGAAACTTTAGTGCCAGTAAGCACTGTTATTACCTTTTAGGAGTCATCTAAATCTTAGCTGATAGTGACAAGTATATCTTGAACTCAGAACTTAACATTAATCATCAGATCAAAAAACAACAATTCAGATGGATCTAATTGATTTTATAAGAGGATGTTTCTAAAGTCTAAATTGATACCAGCCCTAGCGATTAGAAATCGCACACCAGTTGCTACAACGCGCTTAACACAACGGAACACTGGCTTGGCTACACAGACAAAACCCACCTCCGTGGGTTAAAAGACCCTAATTTTCTGTGTGAGTTTTGGCGCGACACAATGGAAAGTTATGATAATAAAAAGACTTTTCTATTAGCTCCTGCTCCTTCATCAAAAGCTTTTGTCAAGTCAGTAAATAAATGAAATTGATATATTTTTATTATGACTAATAACAGTAACTGGAAAACACCCCTAGGATACTATGAAAGGTCAATAGAAGAACTCAGACGCACACGCGAAGAGTTGCACTCAGAGTTAGAGACGTTAAGAGAGATTAAAGCTGATTATACAAATATAAAAGCTGAGCTTGAAGCTACTAAACAAGAACTTAAAGAAACAAAAGCAGAACTTCATAAGACTAGACGAGACGTAGAAAATCTGGTAACAAAAGCGCAAGCAAAAGCTGATTCTGCGGTTTTGAAAATTGAATCTGTTCAAGCAGGAATTGAAACAGGCTCAATCGTTGCGCAGAAAGCCTTAATGTTACAAGGAAAAGATGACAAGCACTGGATGAGATTCCATAACCTTGACGGCGTGAATCATCATTGCTTTCAAGTATGGAGAAGTGATAATACATGGCATGATGATATTCGCGTCAAGGCAGCATTCTTTTTACAAGCTACAGATGATGAACATTGGTTAAGATTTGAATACCTCAAAAATGGATATTCTAGATTGCTATTATGGAAAGGTGACAATACCTGGCATCACGCGAAAATCTGATAGTTGATTTTTTACCCTCCTTCCCAGGTTCCACCTGGGAATACCTTCCAAGTAGCTTTGCTACTTTTAGGACTTACGCACTTTACAATGCACTGCCTCGTTCCTAGGCTGCTGCCTCATAAGATGATGTCCGGCAGCAGCCCCACAAGAAAGCATTAAGCTATGTTGAGAAAAATAGACTCTATTAGAACTAACTCTAAAACGCTCCAAGTTTTTGTTATCTAATAGTACGACAGAAATGATTACCCAATTACCGATTGAAATCCCCAAAGACAAAATCGTTGAACTTGCAGAGCGTTATCACATCCGTAAGCTTTCCCTATTTGGTTCTATCCTACGGAATGACTTCCGCCCCGACAGCGACATTGATATCTTAGTTGAGTTTGAACCCGGATACACCCCAGGCTTCGGGTTCATCGACATCCAAGATGAACTCTCCCAACTTTTGGGGCGACCCGTTGACCTCAACACGCCTCAAGATCTCAGCCGTTACTTCCGGGAGCAGATACTAGCACAAGCCCAAGTGCAATATGTCAAAAACGGATGAAGTGCGTCTGCGTCATATGCTGGACGCAGCGAATCAGGCAATTGAATTCACTCAGGGACGTAGTCGCGCTGACTTGGATACCGACACTATGTTAGCACTAGCGGTTGTGCGGTTGATTGAGATTTTGGGTGAAGCAGCCAAAAACGTTTCCCAGGTAACCAAAGACAGCACACCGGAAATACCTTGGCGACAAATTGCCGGAACGCGGAATCGGCTAAGCCATGCCTACTTTGATGTTAACCTTGATATCATTTGGGATATTGTGAAGGAGCGATTTACCACCACTAGTTGCTAAGTTGCAGGAAATTCTTTTATCAAATGGGGAGTGATGATATTTGTGAGCGACCACGAGAAGCAATCACGTCGGTGAGGTGTCGCCAGAAGATGCGATCGCTCAATGGCTTGCGTATGACATCCAGTTCGATTAGGGACGGAAGCGACAAAGTAGCCATCAGCATCCTGCTCAATAATCACATTAATTTCTCGCCTCATGATTAACTTCCCTTGCTTTTTATATTTCATTAGAGACTTCCAAAAAATAAATTATGGGAGCTTATCCTCCAGTAAACTCAAGCGAGTTGCCAATTCTTCAGGGATGTCTAGAGTTACTCGCATGTTTGTTGTTTCCACGAAGCTTTGGAAATAAATATAGCAATAAGTGGCAAAAATGAGGCAAGGTGGAAATAAAAGTGCAAAATAAATCCAGATCGTCATTGTTCAGGTTCTATAAATGCAAAATTTACTTGTAGATGCACAAAATTTACTTTCTGACCTGATCGCTCGCTACTCATCTCGTGTAGATTATCTGATGATTCGTCTTGAAGAAGACGAAGAAACCGATATCTCATTGCGTGGTGATAAAGTAGAAACTCTGAGCGAAGGGATCTCAATTGGTGGACATATTCGCGCTTGTTATAAAGGAGGGTGGGGGTTAAGCAGCTTTAACCGCTTGGCAACAATTGAAGACCGTATAGAAGAAGCGATCGCAGCGGCGCGGATGGTTGGTGATGAAGAAACCATACTAGCCCCCGTTCCAAGTGTGCAAGCGTTATGTCAATTACCGCTTACAGGCACCGATCCCCGGAAAATTCCGCTCTTTCAGAAAAAAGAATTGTGCGATCGCTATACTGATTTGTTGAGAAGCTTTGACCATCGCATTACCACGACCTCAGTCAGCTATAGTGACTGTGCCCAAAGGGTAATCCTCGCTACCAGTGATGGCTCGCTGATCGAACAATCTTGGGTGGATATGGAAATACGCTTTGCCGCCACAGCCAGAAATGGCGAAACTGTGCAAACTGGAAGAGAAACCACCGGATCTCGTAAAGCCTACGAAGATTTAACTGCTTTAGATGAACAAGTCAAAAGCGCAGCACAAAGGGCAGTAGTAGCCTTATCCTTACCATCAGTCAAAGGCGATACCTATACCGTAGTCATTGACCCCATTCTGACTGGGTTATTTGTCCACGAAGCCTTTGGGCATCTTTCGGAAGCAGATATGGCTTACGAAAACCCAGATTTGTTGGAAGTGATGACCCTTGGGCGTCGGTTTGGTCCAAAAACGTTGCAAATTTTTGACGGTGCTGCACCTCAGGGACATCGTGGTAGCTATTTTTACGACGATGAAGGCACACCTGCCACCACTACGCAACTGATTAAGGATGGGGTTTTAGTCGGACGCCTGCATTCTCGCGAAACTGCAGGCAAATTAGACGAAGCGCCCACAGGCAATGCGCGGTGTCTTAGTTATCACTATGCTCCGATTGTACGCATGACCAATACCTGGATAGAACGGGGAACAACGCCTGTTAAAGACTTATTTAACGGGATTAAAGAGGGCGTTTATGCCCGTAACTGGTTGGGTGGGATGACAAACGGGGAGATGTTCACCTTTAGTGCTGGGGAAGCGTGGATGATTAGAAACGGCAAAATTGCTGAACCTGTGAAGGATGTGACGCTTTCAGGTAATGTTTTTCAAACCCTGACTGATATTGAAGCCATTGGCGATGATTTTTACTGGGATGAGTCCGGCGGTTGCGGTAAGGGTGGACAAAACGGTTTAGCTGTAGGCTGTGGTGGTCCTAGTTTGCGGATTAGAGATGTAGTTGTGGGGGGAGAAGTTGCGTAACAAGGGAGTACAAGAATTAAAAATTAAAAATTAAAAATTAAAAATTTTTAATTGATTTGTTCCTTACTCCTTCCATCTCTGATTCAGTAGTGCCATGCTACATTTGAGCTACAACTTAAGATGAGAAATTAACCAATGACAGCTTCTATGGAACATGGCACAAATAAGAGCGATCGCATCCCATCGTTAGAAAGTGGCGATCGCCTAACTCGCTATGAATTTGAGCGTCGATATGCAGCAATATCATCCGCCCAGCGCCGGTATAGTATAGTATTAACCGTATATACTAAAAACGGCTGAAAACTATACTTATTTAACATTCGCGCATCCGGTTCTTAAGCCTCTCCCCGCATCGGGGAGAGGTTTGGATCTCAGTCCATATTAAGTGAAGTTTTGAACCGTTCGCAGTATAATTTCGGAGGCTAGGTGGCGCTTGTCGCCCCCTCAGGAAGCAGATACAGCCAATGGAAAACTAGTTCGTGATTTTTCCGGACTGAATAAATTAGCTGAAGAACTTCATATTATCAGCGAAATAGATTTTGAATTCACAGATGCCTGGAATTAAATATTGCTAGTTCTTTACTCAAGTGCTATGAACTTAGAAAAGCAAGTAAAGATTGTTTAAACTTATGAGTAAACCATGCAGGTAAATCCAGAAACAGGAAAAGAAATTATTCCAGAAGATACCTCTGCACGAAGTCTCGGTGCGGGAACAATTCCATCTGAAAGTGTAAAAACATCACGCTATACTTTTCAGGTTGGCAAAGACGGCGAACAACGCCTGAATATCTTAAATAGTCTGTATAATCCACTTAGCCAATTCTTTTTGACAAAAGCAGGTGTTGGAAACCGCCAATCTATTCTAGATGTAGCCTGTGGAACTGGAGAGATGACATGTTGGATGGCGCAACAGACTAAAGGCAAGGTGGTTGCGGTTGATATAAGCGAAGAGCAACTAAAGATTGGGCGTAGGAATGCTGAAGCACTGGGTGTTAAGAATATTGAATTTAGACAACTCTCAGCTTTTGACTTAGACAAGATTAATGAGTCTTTTGACTTTATTTATTGTCGCTTTCTCCTGGTTCATATTCAACGTCCAGAAGATGTTATGCAGGCTATGTATAGACGTTTGAGTCAAGATGGAATTATTGCCTGTGAAGAAGCTACTGTTAGCGTCAGCTTCTGCTACCCACAATCTCCAGCTTTTGATAAATGGTTACAGTTATGGGCGGCATTAAGAAAAGCTAATGGAACAGATATGGATCTTGGCTTGAAGTTGCCTCAGATGTTTAATAACCTAGGCTTCGTAGGTATCGAAGCCCAGTTGGTTCAACCAGTTTTATCAACTGTAGACGAAAAGCGTCTGCTCAAATTAAATGTCAAAGAAGCAACAAATGCAGCTGTAGATGCTGGTTTGGCTACGAAGGAAGTTATGATGCAACTAGCAGATGACCTAGAGGTTCTTGCAAAAGACGAGAATTGTTTTATTGGTTACGTGCGGAACACTCAGGTTTGGGGACGAAAAAACCCGGTCACTTAGTATTGCTGCGTTTTTTGGTGGCATCTATGGTGTTCGGAATATGTGCCCTCGTCATTCAGATGCCCCTACCTAAGCTGAAAGACATACCGAATATTTTGTTGCTAGGGGGAGGAGGGATCGCCGCTCTAATATTAACCGTATAATTTCGGAGGTAAGTAGGGGCACAGCAATGCTGTGCCCCTACAAATACCATGTGCATTAACTGGTTGTCGTAAAACCGTTCGCTTCCAGGCAAAGAATGCAATCCTACCCTCCCACCATATCCTAACCACGGCTATTTCATTCTAAGATCACAACCCACAAGCCTAGGAATAAATTCCTAGTCTAATAGCTGAAGTCGGCTTAAGCCGACTAGAACTTTTCGGAATGAGCGTCCGTTGAAACTAAGAGCTTCTGTCCACTTAAGGGACTGAAACTCTTTGTTAGTCTTCTTTAGAAGACTTTGGCTATAAGCAAGGGAATTCATTCCCAGGCGGTTGTTGGGATTAGTGCAAGATCTCAGGTTGAAATAACCAATCTTCGTTCCGAATTTCACCACATTGAAAGGGCTAGTTCTACGAGGTTTGAATTCCATAGAACATGCCGCATTTGTGCAGCGGTTGTCACAGCAGTCTTAGATAGGAATTTTTGCTTCTTTAATACATTCTGCCTTCAGAAGAACCAAACTCTCAGTCTCGAAAACATTACAAGACTTGATCAGCTTTGACAAAACTGGTGTACTTCCCTGCTGTAGCTTTGCGATCGCCATATTTGCTGCTGGCTGATACTGTTTAATCCATTTATTGTCAGCAATATACTCAGGTTTAAAGGCAGTGCGCTCTAAAAGCCAGAATTTCACATTATATTTACCCATAAAGCCGATCGCCCCCTTAAGATCCTGACTATATTGAGCATCGATCAGGTCAATCATCCGTTGACGAAACTGCGCATAGTACTTTGTATGAAATGGCAAAGCATATTCTCTACCCACTAAAATTGACCGTTTGGCAAAGACTGGTATATTGTCTGCTTCTGCTGCCAAAGATGCAACAAGACTATCTTGCGGTTGCTGTTGCAAAAACTTATACAGTGCTGGCACTCCACCCGTTACGTAGGGAGTTTTAGGAAAGGTTTTCAAAAAGCTTGGGTACAGGATAAGTGCTGCTCCTAGTATAGCCGCAGTCCCCAAAGTTAAAAACTGTCGCCCTTTTTGACGGGATTTTGCTGGCTGTTCTAACCAATGAAAAACCGCATCTAGCATGAGAGTCAGTGTTATTCCAGCTGCTAAAGCGAAGACTATCTTGAAGGTATGATGGGTATATCGGCTAGGCCAATGTATCTTAAACGCCACAGCATGGGCAATAAAGAACATACCTAAAGATGCCAGCACAATTTGCGGCAGGATTTTAACTCCACTCGTCACTTGTTGGACCAAGGGAAATCGGGACGGGTATAGCAGTATAATTGGTAACAACAAACCAATAAAGAGTTGGGGTGGACTGATCAAAGCAAAAGCACCACTGTCCCTGCCGTCGAGCCAAAAACTCACAGGATTGAGGTTAAAATAACTTACCCTTCCCCCTGACAAATACTCTGGAATTGTTCTTGCCACAGCTGCGGTAATTGTTGGTCCAAACTCAGAGGATTTTATAGCGTAAGGTATCATTGCCACCAGAGCAATACCTAGTCCCATGACGCAGAACAGATAATCTTTCCTCTCGCGGGATAAGCGAATTCGCCCAATTTGCCAGTCCCATAGTCGTAGGAGTAAGATTCCGGAATTGATGAATGCGATTGGAGGATAAAACAGCGATTGGAGTGCGATCGCAATCATCACTCCTAGCAATGAACGCCGCAGCAAATAGTACAAAAACACTAAAAACAGCGGATAAATAAAATCTCTGGGACAGGCTGAGAAAAGGTCATCGTGAAGGCAGATACTTTGATTCAGCAGTAACGTGACGATAAATCCCGCCATTGGCACTGGTAATATTTGCATACAGACCGCAAAGCCGTAGCCTGTTGTAATCAGTCCCAGCACCATTGGTAAAAGTTTACCTAACAGAACTGGATCAACGCCTAAACCCGACATCACCTGATAGAAAGCCCCATATCCAATCGGTGTAACGGACTGAAAATAATCAGCAATTAAGTCATGGGGAAATAACTCTCTCGTCGAGTACCGATACATCCAAGATACATATTCCCGCGCATTATCCCCCACGACGTACTCATTACTAAAAGCGTGCTGTAGTCCGATGAAAATGTAGCCCACGGCAAAACACAGACTTAAACTGAACCAAAACGCTACAGAAAATCTAGAATTACCGTGTCTATTTTTTTCAGCGTTCGGGTACGTTAAAAATCTGTGTAATTGTGTAATTAACATCACGTTTATTTGCAATTAATCTGATATATTTTACAGATATAATGCAATACGGTTCAGTTAGGGCGCTCATGGTATGAATTTCTGGTTTGTAGAGACTAGCAAGTGCAACGCCTGATTCTTAGCGTCTGTATTGCGTTATCCTTGCAGTCCAGATTCGCAAAGCGCACGGTCGAGTAAATCGGTGAGTCCTAGCGTCTGCCCCCACTGCTGGAGATAATCTAACTTAAGCCGCGCATCCTGCACTTTTAGGACACCCAACACATCTCGCCACTGACGGTCCGATTCACTAAAACCGATCCGATACCAACGCAGTTTTTGCAGGATGATATCTTCAGCAGAGTAAATATAAATTGACTTTTGTGGTTGACCGGGTAAAGCATACTCTTGGCGACGACGCATTTTTGATTGCGAAAACCCATCGTCGCCAATGACAAACAAGTCAGCCTTTTCCGTAGTTTCAAGATGTATAACATTCGACGTTTTGCGTTCAACTGCCTCTTGGACTGTATCCTGACTGATGTAAAACTCGCCTGTCATTGCCGCAACAAGCGCCTGGACTTGATGCACCTGGACATCAACGACCAAATCCAAGTCCAGCGTCGCACGCGGTTCGCCGAGTAACGAACTGGCGACCGACCCACCAACCAAGTAGGGGATATCCAACACCTCTAAAATCCCAGCCAGCTTCAACGCTAGCCAAATCGCGTCTTCCATCGCAGTTTCGATTCCTGATATACTGCCGAACTTCCCCCAATCATCTTCACTGCATAATTTATCTACCCATTGGACACCGAATCGCCGTCGGATAAATTCTCTCCGCACTTGATGTGGATTCGCTTGTGGATATTGGTTCCAAATTCCGATCAAACTTAAACGCCAGCACTGCTTAGTCGCATTGCGAACCATCTGTGCCTTTTCACCAGGGGACATCTGCCGCAGGCGTTGAAAAATAATTTGTTCCGCGTCCGGATGCGTATCAGAGGATTGTGTTCGATACCCTGGCGGTAACTGTTTGAGTGAAGTTTGGGTCATCGTTATTATTCAGTCAATGATATTGTAGCATCAATTTGTTTAAGTAGTTCTGCAAGTGCAAAAGTATTATCTAAAACTACATCAGCACGATATGCTTTTTCTTCAATGGGTTAATTGGCTATCAATTCTAGCTAGTGCCTCACAAGAGTGCTTATATTATCGCTTCGGTTTGGGTTATTTGCCTTGGCTTGAGTTTTGCCATTATGTTGCTGAGGACTATTGTGGACTGAAACTTCTGCAAAGAGTAGTTACTTCGGCAGAAACACTTAAAAAATCAAACACACTTGCTGAAACATCAGTAATGTGACGAATATCGTTGTATTAATAGGAACCTTATAATTAATGTAAAGGTGCAAATGTCTTTGTGTTGCGTGGCGTCAATAGCGCCACGTTTTTTATGTCAGTTGTGACCAAAAAGCGAGACGCAAGACCGAAGCTTTAGCCGTGGGGAGTACGTCAAAGAAGAGAATACACCCAAGATTGCAGCTAAAAATTCTCTGATATTACAGCATCCACCTGATTAAGTAATTCTTCAAGTGTAGAGGTATTAAATAAAACGATATCTGCACGAGCAGCTTTTTCTTCAATGGGTATCTGGCTATCAATCCTGGCTTGTGCCTGTTCTCTACTTAAGTGATTTCGTTGTATCAATCTCTGTAGTTGTTGTGCTTCAGAACAACGCACAACCCAGATTTCTGTCACTAAATCTGTCATGCCCGCTTCAAACAGCAAAGGTACTACTAACACCAGTGTCGGTGCAGACAATGCAGCAATTTCTTTAAGAAAGCGATCGCGCACGTCAGGATGAATCAATTGCTCTACCCAGTTGCGTTCTTCTGGATGATTAAAGATAGTCTCACCCAACAATTGGCGGTTGAGATTACCATCTGCAAGCAGAATTTGTTCACCATAACGTTGGGCGATCGCGCCGATAATAGTTGAACCTACAGATACAGCTTCCCTTGCATAAACATCTGCATCCAAAATTGGCAAATTGTAAGCACTAGCCAAATAATTGGCAACAGTCGTTTTGCCTGTAGCAATACCTCCAGTTAAACCGATGATACGTTTAGTCATTTGCTAATTGCTAATTGCTAATTGTTAATTGCTAATTGCTAATAGTAATCAACAATCAACAATTAACAATCAACAATTAACAATTAGCAGCTTTCGCCCATTTTATCAATGCTTGAGTTAATCCCTCCAAGGTATACTCTTCTGCCTCTACATCTACGCGACCGATTAAGGAACGACAAGCGTTAGAGGTTTGGGGACCGATAGAGGCAATACAAACCCCCTCTAAAGAATTTGCTACCACAGATGATTGATTGCCCTCAACGTTTTCGGAAAATATTCTTTCTGCTAGTTGACAGAAAAATTGCACAGTTTTGGAACTGGCAAAAGTAATGACATCCACCGTTCCACTCTGAAGCGCTAACTCCGCCGAGGGTGGGATGCTATTAGGACAGCAAGATTGGTATGCCGCGACTTCTATAACCTCTGCTCCCATGTTAGTCAACTCTCGCAGCAAAACTTCTCGTCCGCCGCTTTCAACTCTAGGAAACAAAACCTTTTTACCTGTTAGTTCTTCAGGGAAGTTCGCTACCATCGAGTCAGCGACAAAATTTGGGGGAATAAAGTCTGGTTGCAGACAGTATTGTTTGAGGCTTTGGGCTGTTTTCTCTCCCACAACGGCAATTTTGATTCCCGTCAAAACACGAGCATCTTTACCCTGTGTAATTAAGCGTTCAAAGAAGTAGTCTATGGCGTTAGTGGAAGTGAGAATTAACCAGTGGAAGTCGGATATATGGGCGATCGCATGATCCAAAGCGGACCAACTCGAAGGCGGACCAATTTCTAATGTCGGCATTTCAATGACGGTAGCGCCTGATGCAGTTAGGACTTGAGTCAATTCACTCGATTGCCCAACTGAACGTGTCACCAGAATTGTTTTACCTACCAGAGGCAGAGGATGTAGGGGCGGGATTCCCCCGCCCTTACTTCCGTGGGGAGACGGTGGTTGAGTCGTTGTCATAATTGTGGGGTGCTTCGCACTGACTACTGGGAAATCGTCTAAATGTATTTTCTCAGGTTGTAAGTACTTCCGCAGTCCCACAACTTCACCAATCACAATGACCGCAGGCGACAGCGACACACCAGATGTTTGCTCAACAATAGTTTCTAGTGTGCCTGTCCAGATTTTTTGTTGCGGAGTTCCTGCCCAATGGATAATGGCAACAGGCGTTAAGCGCGATCGCCCATGTTGCCACAGCCGATGTACAATCTCCGAGAGATTTTGTCCTCCCATCAAAATCACCAACGTCTCTAAGCGTGACAGCGCTTCCCAATCCAAAACATCTGGTTCGTGGGCTGTAAACACCGCAAAACACCGACTTAGAACTGGATCTGTTAGGGGAATACCTGCCAGCAATGGCGCTGCTAAAGCCGAGGAAATGCCTGGTACGACTTCAAACTCGCAACCTGCTGCTTTCAAAGCCTCAATTTCGGAACTACAGCGACCAAAAATAAACGGATCGCCCGACTTGAGGCGAACAACTAATTTTCCTTGTTGGCAGTACTTTACCAATAAATTGTTAATCTCAGCCTGGGAGGTGCTGAGTTTGCCACCACGTTTGCCCATATCCAACTTCAGGCAATTAGGTGGTACACATTCCAACAACTGTGCATCCACTAGAGCATCATAAACCAACACCTGAGCAACTCCCAAAAGATTATAGGCGAGTACCGTCAGGTATGCCACATCTCCAGGTCCAGCACCTACGAGGTAAACTTTCCCCCTTTGTTCAGTCATGTTTTTTGCCCAAACAGTAAAATCAGGGTCACAATCACGTAGGTAAAATCTAAATTGCTAATTGTGAGTCCAGTGCTGTTCGCGTAAGCGTTGCGATCTTCCGGTACTCCGGCGTCAGCGGTGAGGAATTGGGAGAAGGCGGGTTTCCCGCGCCCAGGCAACTGGCTTTCCCGTTGGGTTCATTGCAATTAGCAATTAGCAATTAGCCCAACGGGAAAGCCAGTTCCCTACGGCGGGAAACCCGCCTTCAGGACTGGACTCACAATTAGCAATTACCCAATTTTCTCCAACAACCGCTGAATTTGTTCAGCTTGTTGAGGTTGACGCTGTGCCTGGAATAAGTCTCTAGCTTGTTGCAGAGTGGCAATTGCTTCCTCTTTCTTTTTTTGCTGGATCAAAATATTTGACAGGCGTAAATATGCATCAACTTTTTTAGGAGCGCGGCGAATCACTTCTTGGAACTGTTGCGTCGCTGACTCTAATTTGCCTTGCTGCATCAAAGCATCACCCAACAGCAAGTGAACCACATCATTAGTAGAATTTAGGGAAATTACTTTGCGAAGAACTGCTTCTGCCCCTTCGTAATCTTTTTGCTGATAAAGAGTGACTCCTTTTTGAAAATAGTTAGAAGTTATCAATGTTTTCCAAGAGAAATAAGCGAGAATTGAAATACTAAGAATGACAATAACGATGGCGATAATATCATTTTGATGAAAGTTTTCTAACATTGTCTTAACCCAAAAGACAGGCGATAGGATAAATCAGATATTCAATGAAAAAGAGTTTCCAAATAAATTGATAAAACTGGGTGATCGCACTTTTATCTTGCAAGTCCACTTGCCTACTTTGCCACCACATCAAAAACAGAGCCACGAGATGAGTCATCACAAGGAAAACTGAGTTCACCTCAGCAAAGCGCAGCACACCAACCACAACCATCCCCAAATAACAGATAGTTAACACCCAGCAGGCAAAATTGAAAACTGCTTGCTTACCGAATTGGATAGTTAAAGTAGTAATATTGTACTGCCGATCGCCTTCCAGATCGGGGATATCTTTAAAGATCGCGATCGCCAACGAAAATACCACAATAAATACCGTCAGCACCCACACCGCAGCCGGAATTGACGGGTTTTGTTGGAAAACCCAACTAAAATGCAAAAACAGCCCTAAATTAACAATCGCCCCTCGCACAGAAAAAATACACAGCGCTGCCCAAAAAGGAAACCGCTTCAAGCGAATTGGCGGTAAAGAATAAGCCGTACCAATCGCCAAACTAATAGCCACCATACCGAACAAAAACGGTCCAAAAAGCAACGCTAAAACTAACGCCAAAATCCCACTAACTATGACAATCAAATTAGCTTGCGCCCTAGAAAACTCCTCAGAAGCAAGAGGCAAATGAGGCTTATTAATCTTGTCAATCGCGACATCCTCAAGTTGATTCAGCCCCACAATATAGACATTGCCACATAAACAGGCAATCCACGCTCCCAAAAGAGGGAATAGGGAATAACTACCCTTACCAGCAGCAACAGCAATCAAATATAACCCCAACACACTCAAACTCGTACCAACAATCGTGTGCGGACGCGAAAACTTCCAAAAAGCATAAAACCAACTACCCCGAAACCCTTGCTGTGAAACCTGACTCATCCTCTTTTCTCCTCTTGGCGTTCTTGGCGTCTTGGCGGTTCGTTACTTATTTCCACACAACAACCCAAACCGAATCAACCCACTCTCATAACCCCGACGCATCAACCCCAAAGACAGCGCCGCTTGAATAGTACTCCAACCCGAAACCAGCAAACCCCAAATCGCACTTGGAGTAAACGCCGAATCAATCACCACATCCCAAAACGGAGCCACAGCCTTTGACCAATCAGCAGTACGAATATTTTGCAACCCAAGTTTATGGGCGATCGCTTCATACTCTGGCAAAGAAATCACATAAGGCAAACAGTACACCCGATAAATCTCCTGCAAGTGCTTTCGCTCATCAGTAGTCAGTGGTGTATCCATCGGTCGATGACACCAAGTCACCATAATCAAAGTTCCACCTGGTTTCAGTACCCGGTAGCACTCCTGTATAAACTTCCGTTTATCAGGCATATGCTCACCACTTTCCAGCGACCAAACCAAGTCAAAAGAATTGTCAGCAAAGGGCATTGCTTGAGCATCTGCAACTTGGAAACTAGATCTATCAGTCAACCCAAACGAATGTGCGCGTTCCGTCGCTCTCTTCACTTGCATGGGACTCAGAGTAATTCCTGTTGCTTTGGCATGAAATTTTTCTGCTAAATAAACAGAACTACCACCAATTCCACAACCCACATCGAGAATGTTCTCTGCTTGCTGCACCCCTGCCCACTTGAGGAGTTCTTCGATTAAATCAATTTGTGCTTGACGGCGGTCTTTTTTTTGCGTACCATCTGCACCGTAGTAACCGTGGTGCATATGTTCGCCCCATATCTGTTCCCACAGACCAGAGGAGGCATCGTAAAACTGCTGAATTTGTTGGTAAAGTGTTGCGTTCATTAAAAAAGCAGGGTTAAGGCAAAGCTATATTCAAATAAATCACATACTGTACGCTACCACGTGTATTTTTAATTAAATTAGGGTGTTTTTGCTTCCAGTTCGGGTAAACCCTGACCCTACTGCCCAGAAGCGTTATAATTTTTACCTAAACATGACTGTTTCTCGCACAATTTGCTTAGGATTTTTGGCAGTGATCGCTGTGGGTACTATCTTACTGATGATGCCTTTTTCTACCAGCCTTGGTACGTGGAATAACCCAATTGTGGCACTGTTCACCTCAACTTCCGCAGTTTGTGTCACGGGTTTATCGGTGGTAGATATCGGCACGTATTTCTCTTTTTGGGGACAACTACTAATTCTGATTCTTTTGCAGGTTGGGGGACTGGGTTACATGACTGCCACAACCTTTCTGCTACAGTTGTTAGGTCGTAAGTTTGGTTTGCAAGACAAAATTGCACTACAACAGTCTTTAGAGAAACCAGGGATACAGGGAAGTTTACAATTGGTTCGCTCTATTGTTGCTACTACACTTATTTTTGAAATCCTCGGAGTTTTGCTAATTTTCCCGGTTTTCCTGCCAGATTCCGGTTGGAAACAGGGAATATGGTTGGCAGTTTTTTATAGTATTAATTCCTGGGCTAATAGTGGTTTTAGCTTATTTAAGGATGGGTTGATTAGCTACCAGTCATCGGTGTTACTAAATGTAGCAATTGCTTTGATGATTATTTTTGGTGGTCTTGGTTATCAAGTCATAGCTGAGATGTCTCTATGGGTGCGCGATCGCATCATCAGGAACCCAGAAAAAAAGATATTTTCTCTTCAGCTTAAAGTTGTCACTAGCACAACACTTGTACTTTTAATTTTTGGAACTGTTACTTTTTACATCACTGAGTTTAAAAATCCCGAAACAATTGGTCATTTGAGTTTATCAGAAAAACTGATGGTAGCTGGATTTTTATCTGTTTCTACCAGAACAGGAGGTTTTAATACTATTGATATTGCTCAGATGAATACTGCTTCGTTATTTATTGCGATCGCACTCATGTTTATTGGTGCAAGTCCTGGTAGTATGGGTGGTGGGATTAAAACGACGACACTCAGAATTCTCACCAGTTGTACCACAGCGATTTTACAAGGTAAAGAGGAAGTTTTGATGTACCAGCGTCAAATACCAGTATCTTTAATTTTAAAAGCTGTTGGTGTGGCAGTTGGTTCACTGGGAGTCGTTATCTTGGCAACGACTTTAATTGCATTCACTGATTTAGAGTTGAATTTTCTGCAAATCCTGTTTGAGGTTGTATCAGCTTTTGCTACTGTTGGTCTTTCGACTGGGATCACGGCGATTTTATCTGTACCTGCTAAGCTGATATTAGTTGTAACTATGTACATTGGACGAGTTGGCGTTTTACTTTTTATGTCTGCTGTCATAGGAGATTCTCCCCCTAGCGTAGTTGAATATCCAGAGGAAAATTTGTTAATAGGGTAAGCATTAATTCATTAAAATAAAGTTAAAAAGTGTGAATCTGTTCTCTTTAAATTTTTTCCGCAGTTTGCCGCGAGACAATAAAGAGTTTGCAATTATTGGTTTGGGACGCTTTGGAAGAGCAGTATGTTCAACACTCCATAAGTTAGGATATGAAGTGTTGGGTGTTGACATTGATAAAAAACGAGTTTCTCAAGTTTTGAATGAACAGCTAGCTACCCATGCTTTACAACTAGATTCTACCGAACCAGCAGCCCTGAAACAAGCCGGTATTTTTGAGTTTGAAACAGTTATTGTTGCTATTGGGAATTATTTACAAGAAAGCATTATCACAACGTTGAATTTAAAGGAAGCGGGTGTTCACTACGTTGTCGCTAAAGCTTCTTCAGAAATTCATAGTAAGTTATTGCAGCGAGTTGGGGCAGACTATGTTGTTTATCCAGAATACGAGGCGGGTTGTGCGCTGGGGCGATCGCTTACCCAACCAGCGATCTTAGACCGATTTGATTTAGACCCCGAACACAGTATTGCCAAATTAATTTTGCCTGATGAATTTTCCGGCAAAACTATCGCCGAACTGCAACTTCTTAACCGTTACGGTTTGAATTTGTTGGCTGTAAGCCAGGATGGCAAATTGCAAATTAATCCTGACCCCAATTTGTGTCTTGAGCAGGGATCAGAGATCGTAGTTATTGGCTGCAATAAAGATATTAGTCGTTTGCCGATTTAGCAGAACACTTAGAAAATATTAGTCATGATAAAATTAATAATTTTTAAAAAAAAGAAAAACTAACGCCTCGTCTACTTTGGGATAATGGAAATTTCTGGACGGGCGATGGCAAGTCGTCTTTCATCAAAGGACTTCATCCTCTAAACGCTAGGAGAACTCAATGGGATTTTACTCACAAAGGATTTTTCCCTACCTGCTGGATTGGTCGATGTCCAGTGCCGATTTTGGGAAGTATCGCCAGAAAACTCTGAAGAATGTGAACGGAGACGTGTTAGAAATTGGGTTTGGCACGGGTCTAAATCTTTCCTACTATCCCGAGGAAATTCATAAAATCGTCACGGTGGATGTGAATCCTGGCATTCATAAACTGGCTCAAAAGCGCATTCAGACATCTGCGATCGCGGTAAATCATCACATCTTAAATGGAGAATGTTTGCCAATGGCAGAGGAGACGTTTGATAGTGTTGTCAGTACCTTCACGTTATGCAGTATCACGAATGTTGAGCAAGCCCTCAAAGAAATCTATCGGGTGTTGAAACCGGGCGGGCAATTCTTTTTTGTGGAACATGGGTTGAGCAACGAACCTAAAATTCAAGTTTGGCAAACTCGATTGACCCCAATCCAGAGAGTGATTGGGGATGGTTGTCATCTTGATCGCAATATTCGACAGCTGATCGAGAAACAGTTTGATACGCTAACGGTAGAAGAGTTTTACGCTGAGAATTTTCCTAAAATGATGGGTTATTTTTATCAAGGTGTTGCAGCCAAGGCAAACTAAAGGTAAACCTACACGAGAGCGAAACCCCCACATTATGACTCCACTTTCAGACACAAGAGCGCTCGCCATCAAACAGTGGAATTGACAACATGGTAAGGGCGGGGTAACCCCATTGGTGTCAACTTAAGCCCTGGCGAATGGAATTCGCGGCTACACAAACAAAGTCCGCCTGCGCGGACTCACGGAAAATCAAGAGTTTTCAAACCCGCGTAGGCGGTGAGTCCAGCCCGCACCCTTCGGGTTAGCCCGACCTAGGGGACTGGCGTTAGCGTTAGCGTTGCGATCTTCCGGTACAAGGAGCGTCAGCGGTAGCGATAGCGTTGCGATCTTCCGGTACAAGGAGCGTCGGAACGAGCGTCACCCGAAGGGGTTTTGTCTGTGTAGCAGGGGTTTCAACAGCCCATTTTTTCTTAAGTTGACACGCATGGGTTTACCCCGCCCCTACGGTCATATCGTGGTCTAGTCAAATGAATATTGCGCTCCGCCGCCTGACTCATCCTACTGCATACAAGACTATTTCTGTCAATGCGTCAGTCCTATTATAGACTTTTGACTTTATACTCCTCATTTACTTTGGACTAATGACTATTGGCTAACTTTTATTTACCTGAAACAGGCACATTACTAGGGTTTTTGACTGGCGTTTCCAAGGGAGTTTCTGGCAGACTTGGCATTTGTGGTACTGTAGGCGGCGTCTGGTCAACCGAAACAGGCACACTGCTAGGGTTACCTTGTGTTTGTGCAGGAGTTGCTAGTTGATTTGGCTGCTGCACAGGCTGCACTACATTACTTGTAGAGGTTTGAGTCGGTAAGAGAGTTGAGGTTTGACCAAGTTGAGTTTCTGGACGCTTTTGCATCAGGGCAATTTCCTGCACTAATTGCTCAGCCATTACAGCTTGCTCGATGTTACCTTGTTCACGGTATTGGTTTCGGGCTTGTTTGAGAACGACCTTAGCTTTTTGAAAGTCGCCCTGATTATACAAAGTTACTCCCAAGTTATAGTAAGCGACAGTATTATTAGGAATGTGGTGAATAGCTTCTATGTAAGTGGCAATAGCTTGAGATGTTTGACCTTGGAGAGCCAAAAGATTTGCTATGTTATTGTAAGCTATAGCATTGCTAGGATTTAGCTGCTGGGCGCGGCGATAGGCGGCGATCGCTTCGGTATTTCTGCCACCATCTTGTAGGGCGATCGCTAAGTTAATGTAGGCATTGGCATTGCCGGGATCAAGATTAATTGCTTGCTGGTAGGCGGCGATCGCCTCATTTTTTTGTCCTCTTTCATACAATGCTAACCCCAAATTATACTGGGCAGATGCCAAGGTTGGATCGATCACCAACGCTTGGCGGTAAACTGTAATTGCTGCATCTGTTTGTCCTTGCTTGTGTAACGTTAACCCCAAGTTATAATAAGCCTCGCCGTAATTGGGATTAATTCTAATCGCCTCTGTATACTCTTGCGCCGCTACATCTAGGCGATTTTGCTGCAACATAATATTGCCTAGGTAATTGCGTGCTGTCCCAAGGTTAGGGTCTTGTTGCAAGGATTTGCGAAAAGCATATTCTGCTGCTTGTAAGTCTTTGCGGTAATAGCGCATGACTCCCTGTTGGTAGAAGCTAGCTGCTTCCAAATTCTGAGACGGGACTTGTGCTAACAGCTTGCTTGCTGGTAACTCAGTAATTGTCGCCATTAACACCAAAATAACCGAAGTAGCATAGAGAACTCCTTGGCGCGGCTTTTGCTGCTTTAAACTCCGGTGAAGTGCCACCTTAAAGGTAGTGTAAAACCACTGGGAAAGTTGATATTTATGAGACATAAATGACAAACCTGCACTTATTGCTAGATGCTCTTAAGTCAGAGTACCCACCACGAAACTGAAAATTGAACTGTCGCTGAAATCCAATCCGAATCCCCAGAAAGCGCAGTGCAAAAAGATAAGATTTAAAAAAATGCAAAAAGTATCCAAAAATATGCTATGACATTACTTAAAAGCATAGAGCTATTATTGACACAAAGAAAGCGGCTAAGAGTGCCACTGCTATCCCGCTTAATAATGACTTCGATGGGAGCTACTTGTGAGACGCGATGCCATTTTTTATACCAAACCTGAGCCGTGAAGAGGTGGAAGCGATGTTAGGAGTCAATTTAGAGGAAACTAGAGTTTATCAACAAGCCAAAGCAGAAGGTCGAGAAGAAGGTCGAGAAGAAGGTCGAGAAGAAGGTCGAGACGAGGGTCGAGAAGAAGGTCGAGAGGAACTAAAGCTGGAACTTGTGCCTCGGATGTTAGCGCGTGGTATGACACAGGAAGAGGTTGCAGAGTTACTTGGGTTAGCGATCGCACAAGTAAGACTTGTCGCCCAAGAAGAATCCCAAGAATAAACACGCGGGAGTGCCATGATTTTCCTTTGGAAAACCTGCGCGATCGCGGATCTGTTGCTGGCTCAAATATAAGCCGTTTGTTTATAGACCAAAAACCCAGCGATCGCATCGAGGAGAGCTTCCGGCTCATCAGCCCGGATCAAGTGACCGCTGTTTTCAAAGATTCTCAGGTCGGCGTTGGGAATTTTCCTGGCAATTTCTTCAGAAAATTCAGGTGGACAAATCCAGTCACTTCGTCCGGCAATCACTAAGGTTGGTGACGTAATTTTATCTAACTGGTTTAGGATGTTGTAAGAGCGCAAGAAGCCACCAAAGGCGACATTGATGGCATCGGGAGAAAGAATGGCTCGATTCCCTATTTCCTGCCGTGAATTGGGGTCGTAGGTGACCGAGTACATCGGCATCATCACTTGAAAGTACTCGCGCAGTTGTTCCTCACTCTCGAAGGTGCCGTCCCAGAGTCGTTGAGCTTGAGCCTTTTGCTCTTCAGTTCCCCGTTCTGCTAGAATTTCCTGTGCTCGCAAAAGAAAGCGGGAATCTGCCACCGTGGCGATGACGATCAAGTGAGAGACGTTCTGGGGATAGCGAACCGCGTAGGAAAGGGCAACCATGCCGCCGTAGGAAGAACCGAGAACCACAATTTTTTCTAGACCCAGATATTGACGTAGTGCCTCCATGTCCTCGACATTATTTTCCAGCGTATAGGTTTCCTTTAGTCCACGCGCCGACCGTCCCTGACCTCGATGGTCAAAATAAACAAGTTGCATTTTATGGCTGAGGGGAGAAAGGGTGGGTTTATAGGAAGTGTGGTCGGCACCAGGTCCACCGTGAATGACTAAAGCCACTGGCTTCTCGCGCATCCGTGGTCCATCCACCACTAAGGAAGCGCCTTCAACATCAAAGTAAATTTCTGTATCCCGTATCTTTGCTCGCACGCCTTCAATCTGCTCCTTAAAGTTTCATTTAAATTTAGACTATTTCCCATTCTTATTTGTTAATTATTTCTTGAGCCAAAGATTTGCCGACAATTTCACGAATTTCCTCCGTTCCTGGATAAGGTTGAGTTGCTCTTAATGCACCGTAAAATTCGCTTATGGGTATCAAACGCCCACTCAAATCGTTGCTTTAGGTCATTGCAATGACTAGAGGGTAAAACTCCATCTTGCTGAAGTCTTCCAACCAAAATCCCTGGTGCAATGCCAATTTCAGTCGCAAACTGCAAAATACCTGCTTTACTCTGTTGTTGTCCTGATACTAGGAAACGCTTCAACTCAGCAGGGGGGATGAGAATATCCGCAGCGAACTTGTCTGCTTCTTGTTCCTTGTCGTCTTTCTCGACACCTTGAACGCCTTTTTCCTCAAAGAAAACATCACGTTTGCCATGCAGCAGAATATGACCAGCCTCATGAAAAAAGGCAACCCACAGATGGTCATCAGTCTTGTAGCGAAGGCTAAGTTGAATCAGTGCCTTGTTAGGATTCAACCAACGAGTTGCTCCACAAGTTCGTGTTTTGGGAAGTTGCGGCACAAAAACTACAGCTACACCAGCTTCAGCACACAATCGTACCACTTCTGACTGAAAAATTTTTGGTGGTTTCACTGTTAGAATGCGGATTTTTTGCAGTGCCTCTTTAAACTTGTTGGCGTCGTAGATGGCACACTTAACTTCAGCTGCTTCAATTTCTCCCTGACGCAGCCAAGCGATGACATGACCAAAGTCACTTTGGAACGCTTGAGATTTGCGAAAGAATACATGAGTGCTGCACCATACTTCCTCCCATTGTTCAGGGGAGGCGACGGCGAAAAAATTTAGCACGGACCGTAGCTGTTCAACCTTGTCTTCATAGCGCTGAATCCAGCCAAACTTAATCATGGCTTGAACAGGAATTTGTTTAAGCCACGCTACTTGCTTTTGCAAGCGCTCTTGTTCTTCTATCCTTGCTAAAGCTTCCCGATAATGTCGTTCGCGGTTGTTCCAAAAACTTGCTGGAATTCCTAATACTCGCTCTAACTGCAATGCCGTTTCCGGGGTAATTGCTGCTTTAGCGTTGATAATTTCGTTAATCGTTTTTTTTGGTCTACCCGTCCTTTCCGCCAATTCTGCTTGAGACATCCCACGTTCTTCAAGGACTTCTTGAAGAGTCTCCCCAGGAGGAGAAGCGTAGTTTGGCATGTACTGATTTTGAATTGCATTACTCATGGGTATCCTCTACGCCGAGTATTCTTACGGCAGTAACTTTAGTCCAGTCTATGCCACCATCTGGTTTGGTAGGGATTGGTTCATTTGCAGGCTCAAATATAAGCCGATACGGGTGGTCTAAATCCACTGATAACTGATCTGCACGATCGTGAAGCAATTCGTGGCAACGTCCTGGAAGGTTTCGCATATCCTCAAGTACGTTGGCACCACGTAAATCATAAAGTCGTTGCAGAATGCGTTTTGATCTAACTTTACCGTGGTTTTTCTCTAGAAGTCTCTGGTTATTACATTCTTTTTCAAGTTTTTTGTTTTTAAACACTATATCCATCTTAGCAAATGTTTCAAAAAAGTGATTAACCCTAAAGGTTAACAGACTTTTTGGTTAGCTTTAGAAGCTAAAATTGGAGACATTGCAGAAAAATTGATAAATTTTGCCGACTTAACTTAAACCAAAAGTACTAAATGGAGCCTGAGTGTGATGGATTTCATTCTCTTTGCGTGATCTACACGGGCGAATACAAGCAGCGATCGCGCTTTGAACAAATCCACCATGCAATATCAAGTCTTTATACAAAGCCCTGTTGCGTCACTAGCCAATTGATATTATGGTCTTGAGTTGCTGCTGTTGTTTTCTGACGCACTCATTGCCCCATGCTAAAAAATGCCGAAAAGTTTGAGTTGGTAACTCTATTTCCGCTGTTAAAGGCGTGGCAAAGTAGTGTTGTTAATACACAAAATAATTTATTTGTCAATTAGTATTATTAATTGTAAAATTAGATTAACTATGTCAGTGATGGGCGATCGCACTCATTGCCCCAGAGATGCCGAAAAACCAGTTTCTTACCGATTTGGTAGGCGATCGCACATACTGTCAATTTCAGCATCAGCATCCTTGGGATTAGTTTTGAAATACTCACGGATGAAATCGCACCCTTCCCTGAGTAAATAATCAAAATTCCATCTCCACAGTCTCACCGTGTTGTCAGCACTAGCAGAAGCCAGCATTTTGCCATCCGGGCTGAAGCTGACGCCATAAACCACTTGTGTATGCCCAGTCAGAGGTTTTGATTTCTTTACCTGTGGCGGTATCCCACAGTATCACTGTGCCGTCAGCACTAGCAGAAGCCAGCATTTTGCCATCCGGGCTGAAGCTGACGCCCGTAACCGTCGTCTGTATGCCCAGAGAGGGTTTTAATTTCTTTACCTGTGGCGGTATCCCACAGTTTCACAGTGTTGTCAGCACTTGCAGAAGCCAGCATTTTGCCATCCGGGCTGAAGCTGACGCCAATAACCACATTTTTATGCCCAGAGAGGGTTTTAATTTCTTTACCTGTGGCGGTATCCCACAGTTTCATAGTGCTTGTCATACTAGCAGAAGCCAGCATTTTGCCATCCGGGCTGAAGCTGACGCCATAACCACTTGTGTATGCCCAGTCAGGGTTTTAATTTCCTTACCTGTGGCGGTATCCCACAGTTTCACCGTCTTGTCAGAACTAGCAGAAGCCAGCATTTTGCCATCTGGGCTGAAGCTGACGCCCCAAACTGCGCTTTTATGCCCAGTCAGGGTTTTAATTTCTTTACCTGTGGCGGTATCCCACAGTTTCATAGTGCTGTCCCTACTAGCAGAAGCCAGCATTTTGCCATCTGGGCTGAAGCTGACGCCCCAAACCGCGCTTTTATGCCCAGTCAGGGTTTTAATTTCTTTACCTGTGACGGTATCCCACAGTTTCACCGTCTTGTCATCACTTGCAGTTGCCAGCATTTTGCCATTTGGGCTGAAGCTGACGCCAATAACCCCGTCTGTATGCCCAGAGAGGGTTTTAATTTCTTTACCTGTGGCGGTATCCCACAGTTTCACCATCTTGTCAGCACTAGCAGAAGCCAGCATTTTGCCATCCGGGCTGAAGCTGACGCCCCAAACCCCGTCTGTATGCCCAGAGAGGGTTTTGATTTCTTTACCTGTGGCGGTATCCCACAGTTTCACCATCTTGTCATCACTTGCAGTTGCCAGCATCTTGCCATCCGGGCTGAAGCTGACGCCCCTAACCACATTTGTATGCCCAGAGAGGGTTTTAATTTCTTTACCTGTGGCGGGGTTCCACAATTTCACCATCTTGTCATCACTTGCAGTTGCCAGCATCTTGCCATCCGGGCTGAAGCTGACGCCCTTAACCTGGTTTGTATGCCCAGAGAGGGTTTTAATTTCTTTACCTGTGAAGGGATTCCACAGTTTCACCGTTTTGTCAGCACTTGCAGTTGCCAGCATTTTGCCATCTGGGCTGAAGCTGACGCCCCAAACCACGGTTGTATGCCTAGAGAGGGTTTTAATTTCTTTACCTGTGAAGGTATCCCACAGTTTCACAGTGCTGTCCCTACCAGCAGAAGCCAGCATTTTGCCATCTGGGCTGAAGCTGACGCCAATAACCGCGCTTTTATGCCCAGAGAGGGTTTTAATTTCTTTACCTGTGAAGGTATCCCACAGTTTCACAGTGCTGTCAGCACTAGCAGAAGCCAGCATTTTGCCATCCGGGCTGAAGCTGACGCCCCAAACCACGTTTGTATGCCCAGAGAGGGTTTTAATTTCTTTACCTATGGCGGGATTCCACAGTTTCACCGTGTTGTCATCACTAGCTGAAGCCAGCATTTTGCCATCTGGGCTGAAGCTGACGCCCCTAACCGCGTTTGCGTGTCCTCCCAAAGTGTTCGGGGCTGCAACATTATGAACTGTATCTAGTAATGCCAGTTCTACCTGTGTACGGGTATCAGCATCTACCCAAGGTGTATGTTGCATTTGCACAACAGCTTTTAAACTTGCTTTTAGGGCTTTTCGCCTATCTGAGTTCAACAGCGCATCTGAAGTAATAGTAAGAGAATTAATTTGTCTGATTGCGGCACTCCACCAACCAAAACTAGCTACCCCAGCTAAAATTAGAGTAACCGCCCAGAAGCTACCTAGTGCAATAATTGTCCTTTGCCTTCTGCGATCGCGTTCCAGCTTCTCCCTATCCCGTTGACTTGCGCTAGCCTCAATAAAGTTTCGCTCCTCCTGCGTCAAAACCGAAGCGCGTTTGTGCAACCAATCTTCTGCCACAGTCAACGGCACACCTCGTAACAACGCCTCAGAGTCATGATTGTTATTTTTCCACTCAAGCATTGCTACTTTTAACCGTTCCTGCCAAACGCGAAACTGACGATTAGCATTCATCCACTCTCGCAAAGTTATCCATTCCCGAATCAGCGCTTCATGGACAACTTCCACCGTATCTTCTCCTGACTTGTCATCGCGTCCCGTCACCACTAAACGGGCTTGGTATCCTGCTAAATAACTTACCAATCCCCAATTCTCTTCCCCAACTTCTTCGCGGGTAGCTAATCGCCGAGTATCTTCCGTTCCTTCCCCCGGACGCACTAATTGTACAAAAATTCGCTGTGCCTGCTTTTGCTCTGTCTGGCTAAGTTGACGATAAATCTGCTCAGCATGATTAGCTAATGCCTTTTTCACACCGCCAATCTCATTATATGATTGGTGAGTTAACATCCGGTTTTGCTGCTTTGACCACAGTCGGGTAAGAGCAAATTCCAATAGTGGTAAGTTACCCGGTTCAAGTCCCACATCATCCAAGATTCGCTCTTGTAATTGTGCCTCAAGTTGCACGAATAGCTTTTGTGCAGGTTGCGCGATCGCCGCAATAAGTTCCTCTCGACTCATGGAACTCACTAGTTGGGGTGTAAACTCCTGCAATGCATCTCGAAAAGGTCGGTAGGAGAGGACATAGCCGTAGAAGTCAGCACGTAAAGTAAAAACCAGCGTTATACTTTTCTGATGGATAGCTTGGAGCAACATATCAGCAAAGAGTTCTTGTTCTTCCTTCTGGCAAAGGGTGTAGAGTTCTTCAAATTGATCTACAAACAACAGAAGACGTTTATCTGGGTTACGTTCTATAATGCGAGACGCTACCTGCTGCAAGGTAACTTTCCCCTGCTGTATATTTGTCGCTAGTCCTGCCGCTGATTGCAATTGTTGAGTTTCACCAATTTCTGGTTCTAATTGACGCACCAATGCAGAAGCAAGCTGATAAAATGGTTGATTACCAGGACGGAAAGATTCAATCAGCCAATTTCCTTGTGTTCGCAACTGTGGAATTAGTCCGGCAAACACCACCGAAGATTTGCCACTCCCACTCGGACCAATTACTGCTACCAACGGCTGAGAGTGAGTTGCTTGCACTAAGCTATTCACAAGCTTCTCTCGCCCAAAAAAGAATGCTGCATCATCTTCTCCAAATGCAGACAATCCTTGGTAGGGGTTGGGAGGAATAACTTCTGTTTGGGGTGCTGTGGGAACAGAAATTGACTGTTTTTTTCTGAGTACCGGAATCTGCTGCTCCAAAAAACCGATCATTTGAGAGCAACCCAAATCGTAGGCAAACTCCACCTCTTCCCCGGCGGCGATCGCATCATAAAATGCTACAGCAAATGCAACGGCTGCTTTATCCCCTACTGTTGAATTCATGCCAATCACATAATTGACGTGTTGGCTGATTGCTTCTGCTTGCACGAGTGAGTAACAAGCGTTTAAAAGTACGCAATCGACGCCTTTAGTAGCAAACAGCTTAAACATACTCCCCAGTGCATCTGCGGAGATTAATGCTGGCTGTCCCGTCTCATCATCTAAAACAATACCATCTTTCCCAGCACCGTGTCCGCAGAAGTGTACAATCTGGGGCTGATAATCTAAGATGGCTCTGTAGAAGTCACGCGATCGCACCGCCCATTTTTGCTCTAATTTGAATTCCTCTCGTTTGTTAGCGCGTCGCAATCCTTCATCAATTTCCCGTACTTCTTCATCGAGTCGCAGCCTTGAGGTACTTGTCGGATTTGCTGCCAGAATCAAAATGGTTTTGACATGGGTGTTGTTATTCATTTTAAATAACCGCAGAGGCAAGAGAGGGCGCAGAGTTAAAGATTTTACCTTCGTGTTCTTCGTGTCTTCGTGGTTAAAAAATATTTTTGAACCGCGAAGACGCGAAGAACACGAAGAAGGAGTTCTTTTTCAATTGTCACGTCTGTTTCACCAGAAGTTTCACCTGTTCTGTTGTCCATTTATCACTGGGATAAGCCGCAGCACTCACATTTCTATTTGGAGGTTGTTCACTTGCAACAGCTGCTAATAATTCTTCAAGTGGATTATTTGCTCTAAATACCTGGGTTCCCTTACGAGGTTTGTCTAATGCTGGTAGTTCAAGCCATCGGAAATTCGTTGCACCAACTGTGGCAAAAACTTTGAGAATGTCAGCACCTTCGTTGTAACCTTCAGGAAGGCTTGTATGGATGCGAACCAGTTTCTCCCTACCCGGATCTAACGGTTCAAACGCAGAAGCCCCCTCTGGGTGTACCTGGGAAATACTCCAATCAGGCTGAATTGCCAGTACGGTAATATTGAGAACTTGGGTAGATTCATTGCGGATACGCAAGAGTGCATATTCATCAACATCAAACGTTGGGACGTTACCAGGAGCATTTAATGGCAGTAATTCACCGCGATTTTCTCCCGCTAGGCAGATGTCAACTATCAGCTTTCCTGCTAAAGATGATATTGGGTCGTTGTTGTCTAGCTGTAAAGTCGCTTGATATTTGGACAGATGCACTAAGCGGTTGACGACACTAGCCGCAGCATTCTGTTCACCTACTTTCAGTGGCGATCGCAACCTAATTGGTTCTCCACCTGCATCAAGAATTTCATACTCACCTTCAGTGTTGACAGACACCTGATAGCTGACAGGTTCATCGCTCTTGTCATCACTAGATAAGAACTCTACCCAACCATTACCTTCTACTTTTTCTTTGACTGCTTTGACTGCTGCCAATGCTTCTATTGAATCTATGTCTTTTGGTAGTTGCGGATTTTCTATAGGTGGTAATAAACGTACCTTACGGACAAGTTTGACACTAGGAGACAGCATTATTGCAGAAGCACCATCTTCAATCGTTCCTTCGTTCAGGGTTTGCTGTGTTGAATTACCAGCTTTAGAAGGAGGAATATAAAGACGCAAGTTGTTACCTGATTTTTCTGGACGCAGGATTTTTGTAATTTCAGCCCAAGATTCTTCTGCACGCACTTCTACAACCTTAGCCAGTGCAACTCGCTCTTGAGTTTGGGTAAAATCGGTTGTGCCTAATTGATAGATAGCAAACTCCGCTCCCTTACGCAAACCTTGTGCTTCACCTGTTTGCAGGAGTACCCGATATGACGCTACATCTACTTTCTTGACAATAACGGCAGATTGTGAGTTTGTAGATTTACCGCTGAAGATCAGGCGATCGCCAACACCAAGCAGCATCGGAGTTTGTTGTTGAAACTGACTGTTTATTTTTGCGAGAATGCGATCGTGAAGTAGCTTGCAGCTACAATCACTTCCCAGTTTCTGTAGAGAGTCTAGTAACCAATAGGTTAGCGCACCGTTACGTTCTTTGCCATCAAAAGCATACTCATAAGCAGACTCATTATCTCGACAGGCAGCTAATAAAACATATCCTCTAGGTTCGGGTAACCAACCACTAGCTGCGGTTACGTTGCGAGTGTTTTGTTGTCCCTGTGTTAATCCTTGCCAGTTTTGGATCAATTCTTCAGCGGATGCGACTAGACTCTCTGTTGGTCGCGGCGTTGTGTCTATAATATTCTTATTTAAACCGCGAATACCAGAATCATTAACTCCTCCTCGCGTTGCTCCTCCAGAATGACAGCTATCCAGCACCAGTGTGACCACTAACCCTTTATCTACCATATTTTGTAGGAGTTTTGCCAACTCTAGGTCACGCAAATAACGGGCTTCTGAATTACCAATATCTGTGGGAACGAGTGATTCATCCACTCCGTAATTTCCCTTAAGCTCCCGATAAATTGTTGCTGAACGTCCACCATGTCCAGAGTAGTGGATATATACTTGGTCTTGAGGTTGAGCCAAATCAGTAAGTTGCTTAAATTTGGTTACGATATTCTCATAGGTTGGCAGATGCTCTGGTGGCTCTTGTGGTAGGTTTGATTTGTCAGTGTTAGAAGCCGTTAGTTTCAGAATCTGTGCTTCGGGCACTTGCAGTGTGTTTCTCAGGAAAGATTCTACATGGCTAATGTCGCGCACGCATCCGGCTAGGCTTTTGTAGGAAGACCCTTCTGGCAATATGTTTGGTAAGTAGCAATCAATACCTATTAATAAAGCAAAGAAATTGGAGGTCTTTGGATCTCGTGGACTTAGCTCACGCTGTATATTTTCAGACATTGCGGGATCATCTCCTAACAAGGTTAGTAAAGAGGACTCTACTACACGATGTTTAGTAGGTGAAACGCGAGTTGACTTATGCAGGTAAATAAGTGGCGATATTAGATAGACTCACTCCTAGAAGGGCGGGGGGACCCCGCCCCTACGGCGGCAGAATTAACATGGCGTCGCCGAAGGAATAGAAGCGATATTGAGATGCTATGGCTTGCTGGTATACATTTAACAATTTTTGTCTACTAATTAAAGCGCTCACTAGCATTAACAAACTGGAACGCGGCAGGTGGAAGTTGGTAATTAGACCTTCCACGACTCGCCATTGGTAACCCGGATAGATAAACAAGTTTGTCTTACCACAAAATGGTTGCAAATCGCCAGATTGAGCCGCCCCTTCTAATGCTCGTGTTACCGTTGTACCTACAGCAATAATCCGACCGCCAGATGCTTTAGTAGCACGGATCATCTCTACCGTTGACAAAGGTACTTCAATCCATTCTTCATGCATTTTGTGGGTGGTTACGTTCTCCACATCTATGGGGCGAAATGTCCCCAAACCGACATGCAGTGTGATAAAAGCTTGATTAATCCCGCGATCGCTCAGCCGATGTAGTAATTCTGGAGTAAAGTGTAGCCCTGCTGTAGGAGCTGCGATCGCTCCTGGATGTTTGGCATATACTGTCTGATACTGTTCATCGTCGGCATGTGACTCAGTGATATAAGGTGGTAAAGGTACTACACCAAATACATCCAACAATTGCACTAAAGACATTCCCTCCGGCAGATCAAATTGCAACAACCGCCCTCCAGTCACTTGATCTGTCTCCAAAACTGTAGCCGTTAGGAGTGAGGAGTGGGGGGACTTGGAGGACTTGGAGGACTTGGAAGCATCTCCCTCATCTCCCTCATCTCCCCCTACTCCCCCTACTCTCCTTGCTTCAAAAATAATCTCCGCTCCCGGTAGGCAGCGTTTTCCTGGCTTGACTAAGGCTAACCAACAGTTATGCTGTCGCTCTTCCAAAAGTAACACTTCTATCTCTGCACCAGTGGACTTACGACCATACAGGCGCGCTGAAATAACTCGTGTATTATTCATCACCAGTAAATCCCCTGGTTGCAGTAGCTCTGGTAAGTCATGGAAAATATAATGTTGTTCAGCTGCTTCTGCACCTGTACTGATAGAATTTACTACTAGTAGCTTACAGCTATCTCTGGGAACTGCTGGGTTTTGGGCAATGAGTTCTTGAGGTAATTCATAGTCATACCCAGCTAAAGAACAATCTAATTCAAAGTCTTCCATCCTAGGGTTAGATATTGCGTTCAAATTGGCTTTCCTGAAAACTTGGTGGTTTCAGATCTCCTTTATACTGAACTTTAATGCTTCACCGCTAAATTTCAGACCAAGTACATGACGGCGGAAATAAAGCGGACATACCCGGAGAAAAGCCCAACACCGAAAGCAGAAGCGATGAGGGAAACCCGACAACATGCGCGCTGACTCACTGCTGCGCGTCTACGGAATTGCTATCAAGCCTGCAACTCAAGCTTTTTTAATTTTTAATTTTTAATTCCGCGCAGCGGTACTAGACTTGAACTTTAGGTAACACGTAAATACTAATATGAAAATTGGGTAAACCTCCCCATTTAAAAACGGGGGCTTTTACCCTAGCGGTTAGTGTGGTCTATCTACCAATAATAGAGATGTAGGATTGGCTTTGATCCCAAGCACCGAAATGGAATACTTGTACTACCTGGCAAATGCCAGTCTAACTCTGAGGGTTATTGAATTCTTGCACACCCGACCCCGGATACCTGTTTCGTTCGTCACCGTAATTCATCAGATTGATGGTTGGGTGGTGAGGATCAAACTCAGGGGTCACGTCTCAGCCCAAGAAGATGGGGACTTTAATGCTTTTTTAAATGAATTAGGAATTAGCTTCGAGCCACCGATGCGGGTCCAGATGGCACTTTGGAGTTTGGAAGCAGGTCAGTGTCCTGTAGACGTGATGCGTCGTTACCAAGTAGCGATAGTGTCTCATGGTAGCCCAGAGAAAGAGGAAATCGAGGCTTTCCGTCAACAGTTTGTGAGAGGATTAGGCTACTGTCCAGAAACACTGGCTTGATAGTATCCAGTTTTAACGCTGCGAGAATAAATGAATAATTACTAATGGATAGTGGCTAAGTACAGCATTTCATAAATCCGTGACGAATTGAGCCACTCGCTGACAAGGCTTTTAAGGAATCAATAGCGCTACGAACTTGTGCAACGCTGTACTAAGTCAAAAGCCACTACCCGCTAACTATTGAAGAGTCAAAAGCTGCTGGAATGTATTCAAGCAGCGTTAACTCATATCCGCCAGCTGATGCACAGGCTAGAGCTTCCTGGTTAACTGTAACTGTAGCCAGATCTGGTGATAATGTTTGATATTGGACAATAGCAACATCAAAACGGCAGGTGTAATCTGCCTTCTGGGGATAACGAGCTAAAAACATCTCCCCAGTGCGCCAAAGTTTCGTTTGCTTTTTGAGGGCGATCGCACTTCTTCCCCCAGCATCCCAATTCCCTTGGCTGCGAGTTTTGACTTCAACAAATGCCAATGTCGGTTGTGAGTATTGGGTTTTCCCCTGCTCCCCACTGTGTTGGGCAATAATGTCAATTTCTCCGAATTTGCAACGCCATCGACGGTGCAGAATTGCCCATCCTTTTGATTGTAACCATTGGGCAACCAAGTCTTCTCCTCTGACACCTATATCATGATAATTATATAGAGGATGTATTGCCATAGGCTAAAAATAAGATGAATTCTAAATTTAACAATCCACTTTGGACCAGTATACTCAATGTATTGCTTGTTCTCGTATTTTGCATAGCACTTGTAGGTGAGGCTCCACAAGCTTTGGCACTCGATTACAACGGAGAAATTTTGCTTGGGGCTGATTTCTCAAGACGTGACCTAACAGACTCCAACTTTACCAGAGCCAATCTCCGTAGTAGCAACTTTAGCTACGCAAATTTACGTGGTGTTAGTTTCTTTGCAGCAAATTTAGAGTCAGCTTCTTTAGAGGGGGCTGACCTCACAAATGCCACACTAGGCTCAACTCGTTTGATCAAAGCAAATTTGACAAATGCGGTGTTAGAGAATGCGTTTGCTGCTAATGCCAAGTTTGATGGTGCGATCGTTGACGGAGCAGATTTTACTGATGTGCTGCTGCGTCAGGATGAGCAAGACAAATTGTGTAAGGTTGCTCAAGGCACTAATCCCACTACGGGACGGGCTACACGTGATACTTTGTTTTGTCCGTAGTTTTCCTTTAGAGGCACACTCTAATAATTAATAAGATTTATGAAAGTTGTACCGACTTTGATTGGGGTAGGTGGATGCGGCAACTTTTATTTCCACACGGTCAAAGTGCGATCGCTCAAAAGATGATACTGCACGGAAATTAGCAATCTTGTTGCGATCGCAGTGCGTCATTCACTGCTGCATCATCAGGAAAAGCTTGGGCAACATCTGGATCTAAAAGCGCTATAAACTGCTGTCAACACGCGCTCAAAAGCTGCGAATAGTTTCCCAAAATTATGTTATTCTAACTCTTGAAGGTCAATACCCAGAGCTTCTAACTGCTCAGGAGAAAGCGATCGCAGCTTTTCGGTCAGTTTGACTAGCTTCTTTTGTTCGTGTTCTGTATCTGTTAGCACCCAATTGCCCTGTGAATCATACCAGCGCAACCATTGACGAGTAATGCCTTCAAACTCTCCTTGCGACACACCTAATCCCAACTTCAACTCAGGAATCCAAAAACGAGGATTGTCAGAGTCTATGGTTTGCTCTTGGTAGTGTCCTCCTTCTAGTTGGAACCCACGCAAACGATTCGTATAGCGACTAAATACTGCATAGTAGGGCACTCGTAAGATGCGCTCATAAACATCCCATTTTTTAGGAGGAGTTTCTTTCACACCTTGCCCATTGTTCTGCTCAGATTCAGAACTAGTTATGCTTAAAGCATCAGTTCTTGTTTCAGCAACCATTGGTTCTAACTCTGCATAATCGCCCAAATCTTCTTTCTGAGTTCCTGGTGAAAGTAGTTCAATCACCACAAAGGGATTCACTCCTTCTTGCCAAATGACGTAACTAGAGCGCAAGTCGGTTTCTTCATACAAACGCGGTACATCCAACACTAAGAACCAATCCGGACGTTTGTGCCATAGAGGATGACGTACATCATAGTAGAGATTGAGGTCGGTGCCAGTGAAAATACGGTCACTTGTGTAGTCTATTAATCGTAGTGTGCGACTCAGCAACTGGGGTTGCAGGTGGTGAAATTCATCAGGCAATCCAGGTTCCTCCGGGTCTTCACTTGGTAAATCATACATCGTAGGCAGCGTCAGTTTTGGAGGAAGAGGCGGATCTGTCTGTGGTATAGAGGGGCTAGTTGGCTGCATGGGGACAGATAATCGATAGAACCTACTTCTGATTATGCCTGACAACCCAGATTATTGAATCCCGCTCCAATCTCGCATCCCTAAGCCTACTATCATCAACGATAAAGAACCCCCTTTTCTGGATCGATGGTCAGCCCAGTCATAGCATCAGTGCAATGGCAGATTTCCATCTGTTCAGCCGTCAAGCGCTGGTATTGAAAATCATCCGCAGAAATCAGAACATAACCACGTACTTCTTTGTACGGAATCCGAATACAACGACCATCGTCGTTGATTTGTTCGTAGAATAAAGGCAAGAAAGTGCGCAACGTCAGTCCGTAACGTCCTGGATGAACAAGTTTCGCTGTCATTAACTTTTTGTGACCAAGTTCGTACCCCCAGGTAACATTACCGCTTTCGTCTTTGCGAATGTCAATTTCAAACTGCATGCGATCGGAAACAATTGTCAAGATGCCGCTGTTTCCTTGATGAACATGAGATTCTATCTCTGCAAATAATGCCTTCAATTCACTTGTATCTCGACGTGCCATAATAATCCTTTTTTTCTAATTCTGCCAGATCGTGAGCCAAGCGCGCTTCTTTTTTCAAGCATCGAGAACACATCGTCGTGAAATATAGCATCCTTTTGAGCATAGCGAGGTTGGCGATCGCATCAATTCGACCTCGTAAAGTTGTAAGTTCTGCGGCAAATTCCTCAAGCAACTTTGAAAAAGTTTCTTGATCTTCTTTCTTGACCAAATCAGCAGTACTGAGAGCATTAAAGTGATTAATAAGCTACGTTTATGTACTTAATCCAGCCGCCAACTCGTAACGGGTGAGGGCACGATTCCCTCTATAGGTTTTGTCACAATAACCTGTAATGCAACCATAGCGTTCAACCAAAGACTGCAATGCTTGAAATGCCCATTGCATTTGCAGGTAATAATCCACCAACTAGACTGTCACCATTTTCTCGACTTGGCGGGCATAGGCAGCGGGTTCCATGATGAACGTCCCAATATGACTGTGTAGCCCATTCACCCGCAATTTGCCGCCACTAGCAATCCGGAGGATAGCGTCCATTGCCTGACCATGGCATAGTGTCAAGGTACAAACGCAAACATTACAATGAGATTGTATAATTTTGATATTGTAAAAATTAATATAATGCTCTAATATGAGCGCTGAAAAACCGTTAAAGAATTTTGACACAAAACACCGTCGTCGGCGTGAAAATGACTGGCGGTTATTTTTGCGTTTAGTACCTTATGCCCGTAGTAGTAGAGGACTGCTGGTAATTTGTGTGCTGCTACTTGTGCCGATCGCCGTAGCTAACGCCGTGCAACCACTACTCATCGGACAGGCTATCTCCCTAATTCGCAAAGAACCTAGCACGTACCAATTTCTCAGGAATCGCCCATTATTACAAGGGCTAAATATTCTAGAGGTGTTGTTGTTGACCACGGTGTCGGTACAACTTTCATTTACAGGTATTCAGGGTTATCTCGTGCAGAAGGTGGGACAACAAATCACTGCGGCAATTCGGCAAGACTTATTTCAGCATGTAACATCTCTAGCAGTGCGCTTTTTTGACAGGACACCCGTAGGTAAATTAATTACCAGGCTTACCAGTGATGTGGAAGTGTTAGGAGATGTGTTTTCCACAGGGGCGATCGGCATTGTGTCAGATTTGTTTTCCATGCTGGTAATTATCGGTTTTATGTTTTCCATTCAGTGGGAACTCGCTTTGTTGCTGCTGTTGATGCTGTTACCAGTGACGGGGTTAATTATCTACTTCCAGCAGCAGTACCGTGTCGCCAATTACAAAGCGCGGGATGAACTTTCTATACTTAATTCTCAGCTACAAGAAAACATTGTCGGTATTAATGTAGTGCAGTTGTTCCGGCGAGAAAAATTCAATGCTGAGTTGTTTCGCACTACCAACAAGCGTTACATCCAAGATCTGGATCAGACCATCTTTTATGATTCAGCGGTTTCGGCTACTCTGGAATGGATTGCCCTGATTGCCGTTGCAGGTGTTCTGTGGGTGGGCGGTTTTTTGCTTTTTAAAAAGCAGTTGACTTTTGGGATATTATCTGCATTTGTATTGTATGGTCAGAAATTATTCGACCCTTTACGGCAGTTTGCAGAAAAATTCACGACACTTCAAGCTGGTTTTACCGCTATTGAGCGCGTTGGCGACATTTTGGATGAACCGATAGAAATCAGCGATACCAGCAATCCTAGATTCTCGATTTTGGATTCTAGATTGGGGTATATCGACGAGTTGCCAAGACTGGAAGACACTGATGAGCAACCAGATAATCTCAACTCTCAAATCGCAAATCCTAAATCGGATCTGGGAGAAATTCGCTTTGAAAATGTCTGGTTTGCTTACAAAGACGATGATTACGTAATTAAAGACCTAGACTTCACGATCCATCCGGGTGAGAAAATTGCCTTAGTCGGTCCTACAGGTGCGGGTAAAAGTTCCATCATTCGTCTTTTGTGTCGCCTCTATGAACCAAGCAAAGGACGCATTTTGGTAGATGGAATAGATATCCGGGAATTACCCCAAGCCGAACTGCGCCGTTACATGGGAGTGATTTTGCAAGAAGGCTTTTTATTTGCTGGCGATGTTAAAAGCAACATCACCCTAGGAGATAGCTACACCTTTGAAGAAATTCAACAAGCGGCAGAAAAAACCAACATCGCCCAGTTTATTGCACAACTGCCCCAAGGCTACGATACCCAACTTCGAGAACGGGGTACAAATATTTCTAGTGGTGAAAAGCAACTTTTAGCTTTTGCCCGTGCTGCTATTCGCGATCCAGAAATTTTGGTACTCGATGAGGCGACGGCAAGCCTAGATGTGGGGACAGAAGCTTTAGTTCAAAAAGCTTTAAACGAGCTTTTGGTGGGACGTACTGCCATTATCATCGCTCACCGCCTGTCTACCATTCGCAATGTGGATCGAATTTTTGTGCTGAAGCAGGGAGAATTAATCGAACAAGGAAGTCATGAAGAACTGCTACAGCAAGGAGGACTGTACGCTACTTTGCATAATCTACAGATGTTGGGTAAGACATAGGTTGGTATACTTTGTCTCCAATGCCGCCGATGAGTATGAAGGCATAGATCGAACGCTGATGTCACCTGCCCTCGTCGGGTTGAGCCGGGATACGCGACTGAAGGGGACACGTTGTAAATTTCGCTGATCGCTCTAATGGAAAATTTACAATTTAGGGAGGATTTTACTTAATCTTTACGTATATTCTTGCACAATGGGATTTAAACTAAAATTCCAGGTAAATTTGATACCTAAACTCCAATTCCCCTTTTAGCAAAGGTAAAAAATAATGCATTTATACTTCGCTCTTATGGGCTAACTTGAGGGGCGCAAAGCCTGCGTTTTCATTTTTTTCGGGAATTTTTGGATAAATTACAGGATTTTTATGGACTCAAATATTTCATCACAAAATGACCAAAGCCGCTTCGCTCAAGCCAAGGCAGACATCTTATTCTCCAACTATAGTGAGAGTGCTGCCAGCATTTTGACTCAATCACAGGCGGACACGTTAGTTAATGGTGGTGTGGGGGTGGCGTTAGCTGACGCATCAGCTACTTTTAACAACGACGCAGCCTTGGACGATCTCTTCACTAACAGTACTGGAATCAGTTCGGGCGGTAATAATCAGGTCAAAAGTAACAGTGAGACTCTAGTGGCTGCTAGTTTTGCGATCGCCGCTCATCAAACCTTCTCTTTCGATTTTTTAGGAGAGTTAGCATTAACAGTTAAAGAAATTGAAAATTGTCAAACTGGATCTAACGAGGCTAAGTCGAAAACCGCTTTCCTGGTTTTGGACACAACGTCCGTCAATAAACCCAAGGTTTTAGATTATTTTGGCATCTCAGGAGATCTCAGTTCCCCATCACAAATTCACAACCTGAAAATTAGCACTAGTTACCACGTTAAGATTAAAGACGAGGTTAACAAACCTGATGATGGCAGCAAAGACACGGAATCCCTGACTAACAAGGTTAGTGGGACTTATCAGCGGAGATTTAACCACGCCACTAACATCACTGTAGTGGAGGTTAATAACAGTTCCGTGGCATTGGCAGATACTTTAACCAGCACTCAGGATGGTAAAGACGCCTTGACTGGCGGAGCCGACCATGGCAAATTTGTTGTCAACAAAGATGACTTACTACCAGGGAAGTACGATCTTAAGAATTTTGAGGTCGGGAAGGATGAGGTAGATTTTCAGGGTTGGGGCAACGTTGATGCCTCAACTTGGTTTAATGGGATCGTTTCTGGGCATCAACTCGTTGATACCGAAAAAGGGGCTTTATTAACCTTGAGTCCCGGAGAAGATTTGCTTTTTGTTGGGGTTCATGCTAACCAACTCAGTCCATCCAACTTCCATTTCTTGTAAAAGATTTAGTCGGACAACAACGCTCGAAAATTTACAATCTTGCTCGATCTCTTCGATGCCGATCAACAGTAAGTGAACAGGGAATATATCGCTATTAACAACAATGGTAGCGTGGCGTTTACAGCTTAGTTGAATTCGGGCGAAACAGGGTTGCATCACCTATTTCATCAATAATTCCTACCACCAAACATCGACTTTGGAGTGCGTCAACTCTGCATTGGCAAGTTTTCTGCACAACTGCTCACTTGACTCCTGAATCCAAGGGATGTACTCCCTTGGATTGTTGTTTCCATTTATGAGTTGCTTTCTACAGCATACGAACACCGTTTCTGTAGCGCCTGGAAAAGAAAAATTAATTTACGTAGGAATGACTTGAGCAATCAATGAGCGTTTATCAAGCGATTGGACTTTACCTACTTGACTAAGATCGGTGACAACACGATCTAGCAGTTCTCCTGCCTGTTCGCGATATTGGTGTTCTCGACCTCGTAAACGAATAGAAAACTTTACTGAATCACCTTTACTCAACCACTGAGTCGCTTGCTCAATGCGTAAGTTGTAATCAGCTACACCGACGTTTGGACGGAACCGAACTTCCTTTACCACAGGTTTAGCACTCTGGCCCTGACGCTTTTTCTTTTGATACAGAAGCTTGCCATAGTTAAGAATTTTCGCTACTGGAGCTTCAGTACCTTCGGAGACTACAACTAGGTCAAGATCTAGGTTCTGAGCTATCTGTAGAGCCTCATAGGTGTCGATTAGACCACGATTGTTATTTTCATGGTCAATCAAGAAGACATGAGGTGACTTGATTTGCGAATTAATCAGTTGTTTTTGGACTACGATAATGATTTCCTCTTATTGTTCAATACATTGTTCGTGCAAGTAATGCTAATGTAACACAACGCTAACTATGAAGACAGAATTTAAGCCAGGTTAAAATACACTCAAAGTCCTGGTTGGGGGTGTGTCCAGGGCAAAGGCATACACAAGCGCGGTGATTTACCAACCAGAATGCTTGGCGAACCCGTAAACCAAACACCCTTAACGATCGTGACATTGGGGGTGATTATCTCGGATTATCTCGTCATATGCACGTTTTTACAAGCTGATGAGAAGCAAGCCAGAGGCTAACTATGGTAGAAGTACGCCCGGTTAAAAATGAGCAAGAACTAAATGATATGTTCTACCAAAGGTGGCTTGTGCTGAGATCACCTTTGGGATTGCATTGGGGAACAGAGAAAGACAAGTATGAAGATAGCGCCTTTCATTTAGTTGCTGTTTGCGACAGTCAAATCATTGGTTCGGCAAGACTGCGATTACTTTCACTAGACGTAGGCAGCATTGCTTATGTTGCTGTACTACCGGAATTTCGCAATCAGGGTATTGGCACAAAGCTGATGGAGAAATTGATAGAAACAGCTACTGAAAAAAATCTCCGGACTTTGAGATTAAGGGCGCGAATCAGTGCGATCAACTTTTATACGCGACTAGGATTTGTGCGGGAGGGGGAATTCTTTGATTATCTGGACATTCCCCACATTTTCATGTACTACAAGTTAGAAGCTTTTTTTCAGCAAGCGAGAGACTAGCTACAGCGTATTTCGTAAACACTGCCTCTTGCTTGGCATGACAAGAACCCTTTATCTGCAAATTTTTGGTGTCATATTTTACCAGGCTAGCAAGGTATGTGTACAAAGAACAATCAGGTTTTTCCACAGTTAGCTCAGCTTGAATCGTATTTTTGTCTAAACTAGGCTCAATGATTCTGCCTGCAACTTTGTAGTTAAACCAATCCCATCCGTAGCGGAGCATGAGTTCTCTTTCTAAAACCTGAATTGCGGTTGGCAGAATTCCCCAGCCTCGGTAAACTTCATTCAAGCATGTGATATCGCCAGTACGGGTCAAAATTGACTTGAATGACTCAATATCAAGAGCGCCGTAGTATCTTCCTTCTGGCAAGTCGATCGCTGTTGGTGCAAACCGATGTCCGCCAAAGTGGCTAGATTTCCAAATCCGGACACGATCCAAGCCTAAATTAGAAACAGTGGTTGTAGCTTGGTAGTAGAAGGGATTACCATATCTGGCACAGCACATGTCATGACTACCATGAGTACACACTAAGATATCTCTTGTAGCAGTTGTTTCTACTTGACAGCTATGAATTCCACTTTCTAGCCATTTTCTCACCACCGCTGCTACTTGCTCAATGTTTGCTAGCTGAAACTCTTGCTGGCAATACCCATTACCAAGCCCCTCTTTTCTGTGATAAATTAAAAGGGTTGTGCTGTCTACTTTATGTGATATATTATTAGCAATTAACAAAAATGTTATTGGCAGTTTAGCTTGTTTCACCTCCTTCACCAAAATCCGCAAATTTTCAGGAACACACTTAGAATTAAACGTTTCCGATAACCATGGTGGAGGACACTCTACTAGGATGTAAGTTTGGTAATTGGTGGCACTACCAATAATATCTTCTCCGGATTGTCGTGAATGGTGGGCACAAAAAAAAGTGTTCATTGATGTACTAATTGGTTGAGTTGAAAAAAGGATATGGCAAACACCCTATAGTTCAATAGGCTACAATCTCCCTTCATAAGACTGATGGTCGCTAGTGTCAACGAAAATAATGCCTTCGACTACCAAGCGAGACAACAATGGAACAATGTCAATTTCCCAGTCAAAATCTGGTAGCCAGTTGAGAACATCATTTCCGATAAAAGTATCTGTAGTGAATAATTTCTCCACAACAGAGATAGGTATTCCGAGGAGAGATACTTCCTTACCTGCAACAATAATTTTGTATCCGTTACCGTCAGGCAGTTCGGAAAATCTCACTCGCTGAAACTTGGCATTTCTAAATTTTGTTTCAGTACCAGCAGCAAATATACTAAACCCTGCTTGATATGGTAGGGAGTAGCGGGCTATTGGTTTGCATAAGCTATCTACATAACTTATGTAATCATCATAAATGTTACTTGATGCGACGTAGTTATTTAATCTATCTATTAAATTATCTAAACAGCCAGATATAGCTTTTGTCTCTAAACCCAAGGGCATACTTTTACGCCAATCTTCCTGCTGACGTAGCTGATTAACTAACCATTCTAAAAAGTCAATCCCGGTTCGGCAATGAACCCCTAAAGTTAGATGCAATGAAGGTTCATCGAGGGCGATCGCATAGTGCCAATGACCACGAGGAATGTAAAGAACATCACCTGGTTTAAGAGTGCAAGTTAAGTAAGGTTCTCCTTCTGGCGGCGACAAAGAAGATGATTTTTGTTCAGGCAAAGGATACTTAAATGTATCAGGAAAAATATACCATTTTTTTGTGCCATCTACTTGTAAAATAAAGACTTCATGGGTGTCATAGTGGGAAGAAAAACCTTGTTTTTGTGGCCATGAACAGTAGGCATTGACTTGTAAACCACAGCCTAAATCATATTTCACTTCCTCAGCAAAAGCAGCAAGTTCGGGAATTAGTTTATGCACCCCGTTGACGATCAGAGTTGCACCGAGTTGGCATTGCTGGATCGGATTAGCATTGGCACTTTCATCTAGGACTTTCTCATCTAAGCAAGAGCGCATCTCTGGATACTTTAATTGATGAAAGTTCAAAAGATATGTCAGTGAGTCCCAAGAAAACAGGTGAGCAAATTTCTGAGGCTCTTCACTAGGTATAAACACTGCTTTGCTTGTCCAATTCTTTGTGAAGAATTCCTCGACACTATATGGTTTTAATATATCTCTCAAAGAACGCATGTTGATAAATTTTCTCAATATTAAGATAAAATAAACCTTGAATTGGGAGTAAGGGGTAATTGTATGATACCCTTCACTCCTCATTTATAACCTAAATGCTAAAGACTAGCAATTATTCGTTAGTAAGGTCACTTCCATCTGCATCAGAATTTAACTGAGACAGAGTATTTTTACTAAGCTGAAACTGGGGAATTTCCTTGACTTCAATCTGAATTTTGCTTGTATTGAACGGTTTTTGGGCAGATTTTGCATTTTTTTCCGACATTTTTTCTCTCCTAATCTAGCTTTCACCCTTTCACGCCCATTACCTTGACTGTAAATTACATCAGGCTTGGTCTGGGAGTCTGCTTTGACTGTAACTGAAGTCAATAATAAAATCAAGCAATTGACAATTAATACTGTTTATCTTACGATATTTCACTCATATATCTTAGTTAAATTAGAGTAAAGACAGGCATAAGAGTTGATAAAGCTTGTCGCAGCCAGCTTTGCGCTTTCAAGAAACATGGGAGTGGGGAGTGGGGAATGGGGGAGACCACAAGAATGACGGCTTTCCCTCCGTAGGCGACTGGCGTAGTGGGGGGAGATGAGGGGGATGAGGGGGATGAGGGGGATGAGGAGGATGATATTACTCCCCCCACTCCCCACTCCCCACTCCCTACTCCCCATTTACAAGTCAGGGTTAGTATGGTGGATGAACAACCCTTCTGACTCGTTCCTATGGCTATTGCTTCTTTCCGCTTTCATGCAGAATTGAATGATTTTTTACCACCGCATAAAAGGCAAGTGGGAATAGACCATTTTTTTGCAGAGAGAGTCTCAATCAAGGACATGATGGAGTCGTTGGGTGTTCCCCATCCAGAAGTTGATTATATTGAAGTCAACGGCAACTCAGTTGATTTTTCCTACATAGTCCAAGATAAAGATATTATTAACGTCTATCCAATATCGGCAACAACCCGTATTACGCCAACTATATCTGTTCGACCGAAACCGTTAAGTGTCATTCGCTTCGTTTTAGATATTCATTTGGGTAAACTTGCAACATCTTTACGCCTGTTAGGCTTTGATACGTTGTACCGCAATGACTACGAGGATGAGGAATTAGCCCGGATCTCCAGTACGCAAGAACGAATTCTGTTAACTCGCGATCTGGGTCTATTGATGCGGAGTCTGGTGACTTATGGATATTATGTGAGAAATACTGACCCGCAGCAACAAATCGTGGAAGTATTACGACGCTTCGACTTGTTTAAATTAGTATTGCCCTTTCAACGGTGTTTACGCTGTAACGGATTACTAGAACCTGTAGCTAAGGAATCCATTATTGACCAAGTGCCAGAAAATATCCAATTGCAAATTAATGAGTTTCATCGCTGCCAAAACTGTTCTCAAGTTTATTGGAAAGGGTCACATTATGAACGATTGCAACAATTTATTGACTTAGTAATGGCTAATGGCTAATAGCAATTAACAATTAACAATTAGCAATTAACAATCAACAATTAACAATCAACAATTAACAATCAACAATTAACTATGACATTATTATTAGCACTCGATTTTGGTGGAACTAAGCTGGCGGCGGCGATGGTAAATGCGGGTTCTAGGGAATGGCTGGGTTATGAACGTCGCCTTTGTCTAAGAGATGCAAATGCGAATACTGACTTGGAAATTATGCGATCGCTCATTTATTCTCTGCTACAAGCCGCGAAACCTGATGCGATCGGTGTCAGTTTTGGCGGACCGGTAGACGCAACTACTGGAAAGGTGCGGCTGTCGCATCATGTCCCAGGATGGGAAAATTATCCTTTACAGGACTTGCTGGCGGAGGAGTTTGGTGTGACTGTGAGTGTGGACAATGATGCGAATGTCGCTGCTTTGGGTGAATATCGTTTTGGTGCGGGTCAGGGGTACGATAGTCTGTTTTATATTACTGTCAGTACTGGTGTAGGGGGTGGTTGGATACTGAATGGTCAGCCTTGGCGAGGTGCGGAGGGGATGGCTGGTGAAATTGGACACATGGTTGTTGACCCTGCTGGACCTATGTGTTTGTGTGGGAAGCGGGGGTGTGTGGAACGGTTGGCTTCGGGACCGTATATGGCGCAGGATGTGAGGGAGGTTTTGGAGAATGAACCGCAGCGCGGAGAACGCGGAGAGGTGTTGAGGGCTTTGGTGGGGGGTGATTTGGAGTTGATTACGGGGAAGGTGGTGAGTGAGGCGGCGGCGGCTGGGGATGATTTGGCGAAGGAGTTTTTGTATAGGGCTGGGTGGGCGTTGGGTATGGGTATTGGGAATGTGGCGAATCTGATGAATCCGCAGCGGTTTGTGTTGGGTGGTGGTGTGACGAAGGCGGGGGAGGGTTTTTGGGATGTGGTGCGAAAGGTGGCGCACCAGACGGCGTTACCTGAGGTGAATTTTGAAGTTGTGTCGGCGGCGTTGGGTGATGATGCGCCGTTGTGGGGGGCGGTGGCGTTGGCGTTCGATGCTACCTCTAACAGGATTTTGAACCGCACCCTCGACAGTTAATATTAACAAATGTTATTTCTGCAATTCCAATTTTGTCCAAAGGTAATACCGGGATCTACTGAACCTGATTTACTAGACATCATAAGACATCGTTCAACATGTAATTTGCGATATTATAGTGATGATCTGAAGTGGAAATGGATGGATTTATATGCGCCTGTCGATTATTGGCATGGGATTAGTAATGTTTCTGGGTTTGAACGCACCAGTAATGTCTCAATCGCCCTTACAGCTAGCACAATCACCCCTAGTTACTGACTCAAACTTGGGGCAGTTAAGGATTAATCGTCGATTGTGGACGCAGCAAAAAATCTCCAACTATCGTTATAGATTAACAAACGATTGCTTCTGCATAGCCGAAGCTAGAGGACCAGTAATCATTGAAGTACGTAACGGCATAACGACGAGCATCAGAAACGCGGATACTGGCATGCCTGTCAATTCAAAACTATTCCAAGACTACGACACAATTCCTAAGCTCTTTAATTTAATTAAGGATACGATCGGCCGTGGACAATCTAGCCTGAGTGTGGAATACAACCCAAAACTTGGCTACCCAACCCAAATTAATATCGGTAATCTAGCTGCCGATGCAGGAGTAGTTACGAAAGTTGAGGATCTAGAAGAGATTGAGTAAAAAAGAATTAGCCTTGATTGCGATTCGTGACAGATTTAAGGTATGACATGAGTGCGCCAGTTGCATACACCTACGCGGAGGAACATCTAGAGGATGTACGGCGCTTGGTCATACTGGATGTGTTTTGTTATTTTTAGCTGGTGCTGGATTTGGTGTGGTAAGTGGTGGTTTGATTTCAGCTATAGCTGGTTTAGAGACGGTCTCTGACTCAGTCAAAGAGCAAAGATAAAACAAAGTCAATTGAAAATTTGTGTAAATATGTAGAGGAGTTCTAAAATAGATTTAAAAAAGTCTCATAAAGTTGTCAGCTAAACGCACTGGCTTTAAAAATTAAATGAAAGCTCCACTGCCAGATAATGAAGCAGCAAGGCTAGAAAGTCTATACCAATACGAAATTCTCGACACTGAAACCGATTCGGCTATCGACGATATCACCCGTTTAGCCGCGTATATTTGTGGAACCCCCATTGCCTTGGTCAGCCTGCTTGACGCTCACCGCCAGTGGTTCAAGTCGAAGGTAGGAATGGAAGCAACAGAAACGCCGCGCCATATGGCGTTCTGCATTCATACAATCCTGCAACCCGATGTTTTGATTGTTCCTGATGCACTGGCAGACCAGAGATTCGCCACAAACCCATTAGTAACATCCGATCCCCATATCCGATTTTATGCTGGCGTCTCCCTAATAACACCCTCTGGACACGCGTTGGGAACGCTTTGTGTGATTGACCGCGTCCCACGGTCAATCAGTCCGGAACAGGTGTCCGCATTGCGGGCATTAGCTCATCAAGTCATGACACAACTAGAAATCCGGCGTCATGCAGCAACCCTTGCACGCACTGCTACTGAATATAAGCAGATAGCAGAGGCACTGCAACAGCAAACAGAGCGGGAACGACTGGTGGCGCTGATTGCCCAACGCATCCGCCAATCTTTGAATTTAGAGGAAATTCTTAGCACTACAGTATCTGAAGTGCGGCAGTTTCTTCAGGTGGAGCGAGTGTTTATCTACCGCTTTGAGCCTGACTGGGGTGGAGTTGTGATCGCAGAATCTGTAGCTTCTAAGTGGAAACCTATTCTAGGAAGTAAACTCAAAGACCCGACGTTTGCCCAAAGTTTTGTCCAGCTTTACAAACAAGGTCGGATACAAGCTACACCGGACATTTATGCAGGAGAGCTAACTCAATGTTACGTTGATTTTCTGGCTCAGTTTCAAGTCAAGGCAGCCTTAGTGGTGCCAATCTTCCAAGGGGAATTGTGGGGATTGCTAGTGGCTCACCAGTGTTCGTCACCACGGCAGTGGCAACAATTGGAAATCGATTTGCTCAAGCAATTGGAAACGCAGGTGGCGATCGCCATTCAGCAATCCACACTCTTCGAGCAGGTCCGAACTGAACTTGCGGATCGCTTGCAGGCGGAACAGAAAATCTCGGAACAAGCTGCCCTGCTCAATGTGGCAACAGATGCTATTTTCGTTCTCGATCTAGAAAACCAAATCTTATTTTGGAATAAAGGCGCTGAGCATTTGTACGGCTGGCAGGTAAAAGAGGCTCTAGGTCAGTTGGCATACGAGCTTTTGTCCGAAGAAATTTCGCCCTCACTCGAAGAGGCTCAAAAGGCTGTCGTCTCTGAAGGCGAGTGGTCTGGTGAGTTGAGTCAGGTACAAAAATCAGGCCAGGAAATCATCGTCTTAAGTCGCTGGACACTGGTGCGCGATGAATCAGGGCAACCAAAATCAATTCTGGTCGTCAACACTGACATTACACAGAAGAAACAACTTGAAGCGCAGTTTCTCCGCGCCCAGCGATTGGAGAGCATCGGTACTCTCGCCTCCGGCATTGCTCACGACCTGAACAATGTCTTCGGCCCCGTGCTGATGATCGCTGAACTTTTGCAGTTAAAAATCCCCGACAAGCAAAGTCAGCAGTTGCTTGCAGAACTGAAAAATAGTGCCAAACGCGGGGCTAATTTAGTCAAGCAAGTGCTGTCGTTTGCACGAGGGATCGAAAGTCAGCGCACACAGGTGCAAGTCAGGCACTTGCTTTTAGAAATTCAGCAGATCATCATGCGGACATTTCCTAAGTCAATCAAAGTCTATACAGATATATCGCCAACCCTTTGGACTGTCTATGCCGATGCTACTCAACTCCATCAGGTGCTGATGAACTTAGTCGTCAACGCTCGCGATGCTATGCCTGATGGTGGTACTTTGAGCATTTGTGCTGAAAACTTGTTCATTGATGAAAACTACGCTAGGATGAATCTTGAGGCAAATGTCGGTCCCTACAGTGTCATAAATGTCTCGGATACGGGAACTGGTATGTTGCCGGAAATCTTGGAGAGAATCTTTGAACCATTTTTTACAACTAAAGAGGTAGGCAAAGGCACGGGGCTTGGTCTTTCCACAGCGATCGGCATTATTAAAAGCCACGGCGGTTTTGTACTCGTATCTAGTGAAATTGGAAAAGGTAGCCAATTTAAGGTGTACTTACCAGCAGTGGAAGACACCCAAACACAGCCGACAGAAGACTTGGAACTGCTAGCAGGACATGGAGAATGGATTCTGGTCGTGGATGACGAAGCTTTAATTCGAGAGATTACCAAAATCACGCTGGAAAAACACAACTACAAAGTTCTAATTGCTAATGACGGGATTGAGGCGATCGCACTGTATGCCCAGCATAAGCATGAAATCAATACTGTGTTACTGGATATGATCATGCCGGAAATGGACGGTCTAACCACCATTCGGACATTGCAAAAAATCAACTCGCATGTCTTAATTATTGCTGTCAGCGGACTGGCTTCAAGTGAAAAGGTCGCTGCTGCTATGGGCATTGGTGTGAAAACATTTTTGCCCAAGCCTTACACGACACAGGAACTACTGAAAACCATTAACGGTGTCCTGAACACGCGATAAATAGGCGGTTCAATCTAGGTTTCGGGGATCGGTACAAATACTATTCCGTTTTGATTGCGGTTATCGATTAGACATCTGGTGGAAATTAACTATGCATTACCTGAGATCCTTGTAGAGACGCGAAATTCTCGCGGTGCGCTGCAGGAGGGTTTCCCTCCGTAGGCGACTGGTGAGTCCAGTCCTGAAGGAGGGTTTCCCTCCGTAGGGAACAGGTGTTGCAGCGCGAATGACGGCTTTCCCTCCGTAGGCGACTGCACCAAGCTTTATGGCGAACCCGTAAGGGCGTCGCGTCTCTACATTCTATTTCGGAGATGTCTATTATATAGCAGTCCTAAAAGACTTTTGAACCGCAGAGGCGCAGAGAACGCAGAGAGGGAGTAAGAGATTCTAGGAGTCACATTGAAAGGGCTAATTCTAGGATGATCGCATTGACAGAAATACTCAAGTATGGTATCGTTTCGGTAGGGCTGCAGAGCGCAATATTCATTAGGGTAAAGCAGAATCTAACCGTAGGGGCGCGGAAACCGCGCCCTTACCACGTGGTCAATTCTACGAGATGAAACGACCGAATTCTGTTATATACATGATGCTAAATTTGTATAGTGCGTAAGTCTTATATTCTATGGAACTTCACAATCCTCCATCTCTTGACCGATCGTGCGAATTGTACCTTTGGCTTGGTGCTGGTTGTGACTCCGACATTTTTCCCCAGCCTCGCGCTCGTCTGATGTATTGATTCTAGTCTTACAGATGCCTCAAAATCTAGTTTAAGAGGAGGATAATGGGCGATCGCTTCCCCCTGCGCTATACTTTCCAAAAGTTTTTCAATAATCCATTTGGGTTGCGTACTCCAGAAATGGCTTGCCCAATGCGTGCCGTCACTCACACCCAGTAAAATGTTGCCTCTAAGTGCAAGACATCTCGGTTTGTAACAGTTTGACTAACTTTCCCCCTGATAGTTAGCTGATATGTTATAATTATTACTGAGAATTAATTCGGTAACTGTGTTTGTTTTTTTTATTGATGGGCTTTGCCCTTTTGGTATTGAAAGACTTCTCTCCGAAATCTAAATCTCTACACGTTTATGATTTTGGAGAAAATCTATGTCAGTTTATGTAGGCAACCTCTCATATGAAGTTACACAGGATGCGCTGAATTCTGTGTTTGCAGAATATGGTACTGTTAAGGGGGTTCAGGTTCCAAGTAACCGTGAAACAGGACAACCGCGCGGTTTTGCTTTTGTGGAAATGGGAACAGAAGCAGAAGAATCAGCAGCTATTGAAGGTCTTGATGGTGCTGAATTGATGGGTCGCGACCTGAAAGTGAATAAGGCTAAACCCAAGGAAGACAGAGGTGGTTCGTTCGGTGGTAACCGCTACTAACCGTAATAGATTGAACTTTTTCAGCAAATGCATAGCTGAGGCAAAAAGTAGTCCGATGATTCTGTTGCTTTTTGTTCGTAGTCCCCACAGTGAAGTCAGTGGCTATATTTGAGCACGATCTTCCTTTGCCAAAACATTTGCTCAAGGAATAGGTGAATGTTTTGGTTGTATGGGTCAATGAAAAGTCTTTTGATCAGTTTGATCAATGTACCAATACCATGGTAACGGATTAGCGGTTGTTTTCAATTGAACTACCGATTAAGTCGCCCTTGGGCAAAATCAACGCAAGCAAAGCAAATAAAAGGAGTAGGGCAAAAACTTATGACAAAGCAAAAATCATCGGTAAATGAAGCGCACCATATTCACAACTCTGGCACAGAGGCGGTCGAGACGGCTCAGGCGAAACAAGCCGGAGCCGCATTCGAGTGGCATCTTGGTCGAGTGACTCGCATGGGGAACTTCGAGATTGCTGGAGGCAGAGAAGTGACGATTATTTGGGAAGAGGGAGGCGTCAGTTCACAGCAAGGTGACGTCACTGACGAGCAGTGGGAGATTTTTAAGCTGGCATTTTTGACGACTGGGCGGATTGCCGTGCTGAGCGACTTGGAAGGGGAAGAGTGGATGCGTGACTATCGTTGTCTAGAGGCAGTCCGGTAAAAATTCACGTTTGTAGAGACGCGATTAATCGCGTCTCTACGTAGATTTTGGATACCATACAAATCAATGAGTAGACGACAGAGGTTTGCATCTAGCTTGATGAGTAGTTCGTTGATATCCTCGAATGGCTGATCAGAACTAACCCCCCTTGAAAAGGGGGGCTATATAAACCAAGTCTGCTAGTGCGGACTTTATGAAACCCTTATTGTTCGGGTGACATTTTTAACTAAATTTTTTAAACTTGATAAATTTACGGCTGCCGCAAGAGCGCACTCTACATAGACTTAATTCGGTCTAGGCTTATAAACCAATACAGTTCAGTTAAGGATAATTGTAGGTAGGGTTGAGCAAAGCGCGTTACCCAACAATTGCCATTTACAGCAGTTTTTAATTGAACTGACCAGATTGTAAGGGCGGGGGAACCCCGCCCCTACGGGTGGAATAATCCCAGTGAACAAACAATCAGAGGTTCTCGTTTCTCGACTTCTTCACTGACAATACACAAACGGTCATCCATGCGCAAAGCAACAACTAATTCAGCCAAATGCTGATTACTAATACCGCTTCTTAGTTGACGGTTAAATGTGTCAATGGCTGACTGTCGCAACGGGTAACGGTAAATATCGTCGATCGCCTTCAAAAGTTCTTCAGTAACAAATAGTGTTCCCTTCATTTGTTGAGCATAACTCTTAAGCAGTTCATAGGTACGAAACCTTGCCCCTGATGGTCGCCCTAGTTCACCACCTGCATTCTTTTCTTCTTCAGCAATCAATTCAGTACCCTTTTTAACTAAATCATGGTATTGTTCATCTCTGCGTATGGCAGGGGTAGATTCTTCACACGCCGCCGCCCGGAAAATTGCTAATTGTGACTGGGTGATGCAGTTACCGTTGCGGTCAACGTAAATCAAAGAATCATTGCCTTCAGCGGTTTTCATGTAAAGCAGTACTCCCTCTGGTTGCAGGGGTGTGTGAGTATGAGCACGGGTAGAATAAACCACATTCGGCATTTCTTCTATTGTTGGCAGACTTTGCATCCCAATCAGTAGACGACAACAAGAACCATGTCCCCCGTCAACGCCACCAATATACTGTTCAATCAAATCATCAATTTTCCGCCAACCTCTGAGGTTGAAATAGCCAACGCAAAAATCCGCCCGATAAGACACTTTAAGCGTCTCTCGCAAAATCGGTAGTAGTTGCAAATCAATGTTGTCGAAAATGCGTGGCATGATTTCATACTCACTTGGAACACTGTTGGTGTTCTACGAGTATAAGTGTAGAGACGCGAAATTTCGCGTCTTAGAGACGCGAAATTTCGCGTCTCTACATAGGTTGTCGGTAGATAAACAACTACAGCAAGCGTATTGGAGTATAAGCAACAGAGAGTTGTTCATACCACAAACCCTACTCATCTATGCCAACCAAATCACCATCTACCTGTGAATTCAGGAATGTCCACAGCTGCAAATCAGTAAAATCTGGAATTACCATAAATGCCCCAATTTCTTGGAGAACTTGTGGATCGTGGGTGGAAGCAATGCCAATTGTACGGATATCAGCACCGATAGCAGAACGAATACCAGAGGGTGAGTCTTCGAGGGCGATCGCTTGTGCTGCTGTAATCGCCAATCTCTCTAAAGCAGCTTGGTAGGGTGCAGGATCTGGTTTACCTGCTATGCAATCCTCTGCTAAAATAACTGTATCAAAAGCTGCTTTGATTCCCAAAACTTCTAGCATGAATTGGGCATTTAATCTCGGTGCATTCGTGACTAAAGCACGTTTGAGATGATGTGTATCTGTCCATGCTAGGAGTTCAGGAAATCCACTCAGGGGTTTGAGATTCCTGGCTCTTTCACGGAAAAGTGCCTCTTTTTCGTCTGCAAACAGAGCACCTGCTTCTGGTGATAATTGTGGCAGGATGTCTTTGACAATTTCTGGGTTAAGCCGCCCACTGATGCGGGATTTGTAGAATGCTTCGTCAATTTCCACGCCGTACTTCAAGAGCATTTCCCCCCAAGCTTGGTAGTGTATAGGATCAGTGTTGACGATAGTTCCGTCTAAGTCAAACAGAATTGCCGCTGGCATAGTTTTCGCGTTTGTGTAAAGTATTGTAAAGTTAATTTACATAGTTTACATTATTTTTTCTCCTGAGGGGGTAACTCCGCCCTGACAATGTGGTCTACTCGATAATGATCCTGTATTTGTCAATTTTCCAACAGACAAAACAGTTCTAAAGTTGTCATCCTTGGAAAGTAAGCATTCTGAATTTTGCCTACGCGATCGGGGATAGGGATAATCAAATGTCAACAGCCAAAAAATTTTTTCGTGTCGATTCCCTAGGGGTGCAGATTTACAACTCTGAACTCGAACTAGCGCAAGATGTAGCGGAAATCGCACAAAAACATTTACAGTCCACCCTCCAGAAACATAATACTGCGGCTGTATTGTTAGCGACAGGCAACTCCCAAATAAAATTTCTTGATGCTTTGATTGGTTTGGGCGGTGTAGATTGGTCGCGAATTACCTTGTTCCATTTAGATGAATATTTAGGAATTTCTGCTGACCATTCTGCTAGTTTCCGGCGCTATCTGCGGGAACGTGTCCAGAAGCGGGTCAATCCTAGAGAATTTCACTATATAGAAGGTGATGCAATGCAACCTTTGGCAGAGTGCGATCGCTACACCAAACTGCTGCAAGCACAACCAATTGACTTGTGCTGTCTTGGCGTGGGAGAAAATGGACACTTGGCTTTTAACGATCCAGCAGTAGTAGATTTTCATGATTCATACATGATGAAACTGGTGAAGCTGGATACTATCAACCGCCAGCAACAAGTCAGCACAGGTTATTTTCCAAATCTCGAAAGCGTACCGCAATACGCTTTTACCGTCACCATCCCGATGATTTGTTCAGCAAAACAAATTCTCTGCCTCGCACCAGAAAAACGCAAGGCTAAAGTAGTGCAACAGATGTTGCAGGGGGCGATCGCCACACAATGTCCCGCTTCTTTTCTCCGCCAACAACCCCAAGCAACGTTATTTTTAGATGTAGATTCTGCGGCTTTAATTAGAAGTTAGGAGCAAAAACTAAAATAAAGCCTCAAGTGACGAACCTGAGGCTACCAAGTTATATAAGCACAAAACTGTTTCAATTACCCACGATACTCTTCACTTAATTGGAATAGTTGCCAAGTTGCCTATAGCAATCCTAAATGATTGGTAAACACCTCTCCCAAGTCTTCCAAGTCTTCCAAGTCCCTAAATCAAATAGGACTGCTATAGATGCTCATAAACTCTAACTATTCGTGTCAATTTCAATCAGCTTTTGCCGCGAAGACAAACCAGATTTAATTCTAATATGTGATTTGGGCACGTCAAATTTTTTAGCTAGTAGTTTGATTAACTCTTCATTAGCCTTACCATCTACAGGGGGAGATTTTAAATGCACAATCAGACTACCGTCGGCTTCTTCCTCAATCTTTTGAAGTTTGGAATTAGGTTTAACTTTGACTTTTTTTTGCATAACCACCCTGAACCGGATTAACTGATAAGCAGAACCACTATATAGCGGTTCTCATTTGAATCACATACATGTTCAAAAAATAAATGTAGAGACGCGAAATTTCGCGTCTCTACACAGCGTATTGCACACAACTGAGAAGCGCTATAGTATTTAAAGAAAAAGCTCATCGACACAACGATGAGCAGGGGGGAAAAGATTATATATAAGTTTTGATTTGGTTTTGACCACATCAGAGAAAGCTGGCAACGGATGAGGTAACGGATGTAACGGATGAGCTATGTGTGAGATTTACAGATTAATTATTCACTACATCCGCTACATTCGCTACTTCTAGGGGTAATTGGGGTTACCGTTGCCAATCACGGAAATCTTATGTCGGTAAACTAATTCGCCGCCGTACCAGCCAGAAAGTCCGAGAAGCCCGGATACGACGACTGATACTATGAGTCCCCAGGGCAATATAAGCGACACCGGATCGTTCCACCGTAGTAGCAAGTTGACAATTGTCAGCGCCAAGGCAGAAACGTTAAGAATCAAATGTGCCCAACCAGCAGTGCGCTTACGGACTCGTTCTATTCTCAAGAAGTCCAGCAACCCAGTTATAGCTGCTACTACACCTGCTGCCAATCCACCGACTATCAGCCAGTAAGAGGCGCGTGCCCAAAAAACATCACTAGTCAACCAGAAGACTCCATCAGTGAGAAGTGCCCCAACAAGAAAAGAGATTGGGAATTGCACGAGAAGGGGATGAATGGGATGCCCTGCGATCGCCACAGTACTAGGCACACCGGGATCGCGAAACTCTCTGCTGTCACTTTCTAAAAAGGCTGGAATATTCGGGTATGGTGTTGTCTCTCTGTCTTCAGTTTCCATTTTTAGTTGTTAGTTGTTAGTTGTTAGTTGTTAGTTGTTAGTTGTTAGTTGTTAGTTGTTAGTTGTTAGTTGTTAGTTGTTCTACTAACCAATAACCACTAACCACGAACTACTAACTAGTAGGAATTTGTTCAACGTAGGCTTCAGCTTGCAGTGTTAATTTGCCTGCTTCCACCTCTAGTTGCTTAACCTGCAGGGTCATTCCTTTTAAATCAAAGTTACTCAAATTCAATATTTTGCTAGTTTCATTTACCAATGCTTTTGTCAGTTCTGGTGACGTTTCCTCCGCACTACCATACTCAACATTTTCTAGAGAAACTGTTTGTCCGTTAGCGCTAACACTAGGAGTTGCCGAAAAAGCAACTTGGTGGGTTTCATTAGTTTCCTTTAACAGGACAGTTGCCTTCAGTGCTACTTTACCATCACCCAGTAAATGAAATTCTACCTTTTGGGAAACAATTGTCCTTAATTGCCCATTAACATGAATTTTCTGGCTTTGCAATTGTTGGCGGATATATTCAGAATTAAAAGCGCGGTTGATATCGTCTTCGGTTAAAACAACTCTGACACTGGCTTCTGTGGGTTGAGTAAGTTCAATTTTGCCAAAAGCAGCACTCAGAGGATTGATGGCAACGCTACTCATTTGCATTTCCAATTCCTCCATGCGGAGGTCTTTTTGCATTACCAATCCTTCGCCTTCGATTATGACTGCGTCCACCTGTCCTTGAACCAGTTTCAGGGGATCTGTCTTGATGTTAACATCCAAACTTTCTACTTCATCTAACTGGCTAGATAGACCTAATTCTGCTGCTTTATTCAGCGCTTGCTCTCCTAGTCCAGGACTATCCGGCATTCTAACTGATTCTCCTGTTTAACTATCCTGGAGTCAATTTATAAAAATGGTAGGAAAATTTTATCTATCTAATGGTGGAGTAAAGCTTTAAGTGTTATCTATCTATTAGTATAAATATCACTATAAAAGTCGTTGTAAATTTTTCTATTTAACGATATAGTCAAGCTTTAGATGTGATCTATTTCACATAAAAAAGATACAATAGCAAACGAGATATCATTTCTCTACCTCTAGTATTGAGTGTTATCGTTCAAAAGAAAGATGGAGGAGTCCTAATTCTTGTGACAACCTAAATATTGAGAATAATAAATATTTTGTTTTCCGAGGAGAACGACAAAATGGTAGCAACTTTAGATGATACTAAGCGCTCTGCTATAGCAGTAAAATTGGCAGATATGAAAGCAATTCAACAGTTGCTCATTGAAAATGAACAACTGTTTTTGAGCGAAATCAGCGATTCAGAAATCAAACAGCGCATCCAAGATTTCCTCAAAGATGACCAGAAAAATCTGGGCGTTCTTGAGACTGTAATTGGTCAGTATGGCATCCAAGCTCAGCCAAAACAAACCATTACACAAATGATTGAAACGCTTCAAAAGCTGATGAAAGGCTCTGAATTGAGCATATATGAAAAAGTATTTCAGCATGAATTGCTGAAGCATCAGCAAGTGATGAGCGGTTTGACAGTTCACAAAGCAGCTCAAAAAGTTGGTGCTGATGTTGTGCTGGCAATCGGACCTTTGAATACGATTAACTTTGAGAACCGCGCTCACCAAGAGCAACTCAAGGGTGTTCTGGAAGTTTTGGGTGTCCGCGAACTGACTGGGCTTGAAGCGGATCAAGGAATTTGGGCACGGGTTCAAGACGCTATGGCAGCCTTCAGCGGCGTAGTTGGTAGTGCTGTAACCCAAACCACTGACAAGCAGGATATGAATATCCAGGATGTTATCCGCCTGGATCACGGTAAGGTAAATACCCTGTTCACCGAACTACTGGCTAGTAACGATCCCCAAAAGATCCAAGAATACTTCGGTCAAATCTACAAAGATCTGAGCGCTCACGCTGAAGCTGAAGAGCAAGTCGTCTACCCCAAAGTACGTCCTTTCTACGGTGATAAGGATACTCAGGAACTGTTCGACGAACAAGCCGAAATGAAGCGGATGTTAGATGAAATTAAGGCTATCAGTCCTTCTTCCGCTCAATTCAAAGATAAAATCAAACAGCTGATGGATGCTGTTGGCGACCACATTCGTCAAGAAGAAAGCACCATGTTCGCCGCCATTCGCAGCAACTTGAGCACTCAACAAAGCGAGCAATTAGCTACTGAGTTCAAAGCTGCTAAGACCAAGATTCAAGAAAAAATGGGTGTTGTCAGCAAATAGACATCTCCGGTAAACAATGTAGAGACGCGACGCCCTTACGGGTTCAGCAGTCGCCTACGGCGGGAAACACTCATTCAGCGCTGCAACACCTGTCGCCTCTGTCGGGAAACACTCCCAAACGCGCACCGCGAGAATTTCGCGTCTCTACAAGGATTTCAGGTAACGCATAATTAGTTTCCACCAGATGTCTAATAGAAGTAGTCAATGGACTTAGATGAGCGAAATTTCGCCTCGTCTAATCTAGAGTTTAATGGCATGCTGGCTTAAATTTACAACTCCCTTCACTATGTGAAGGGAGTTGTTATTTGAAAACTCCCCTGACAAAAGTACTGAGAGAATCTTTGTCAAAAAAACCACAAAAATACGGGAACTTCCCGTGGTCGAACACCGGGAAGTTCCCGCAAGTTCGATTGAGTCACCGTACCAACTCAGTCCATTATGGAACTTCTACATCTTCTTTACTTAGTACTAGCTGTACTTTCGGCACTTGTCTCGCTGGCTTATTGGCTTCAAGCTTTCCAATACCGACACACAGCCTTGGAACTACAGAAAAACGCATCGAGGTTGCAACTGAGTAGCTACTCAATAGCTACTCAGTTGGATTTAAAATACTTGCTGTATAAGGGGTTTTAAGCTTGCTGCCAATATTTATAAACACTATAGGCAAGGGTCACAACCCCAGTGACAATAGCAGATTCGTTGACTTCAAATTGAGGATGGTGTAACGGGTAATTAACGGCTCTATCTTTGAAGCCTACACCTAAGCGAAACATGGAACCAGGGGCGTGTTCTAAATAAATGGAGAAATCTTCAGCGCCAAGAGAAGGTTCGGGTAGGACTTGGACGCGATCGCTACCCCAAGCTTCTTCTGCGGCTACCTGTATTAACTGCGTCAAGGAATAATCATTTTGTACGCTTGGTACACCCCGGCGATAATTAACTTCATATTTCGCGCCGTAGGAATTGCAAACGCTGGCGACAATTTTTTCAATCCAATTTGGCAGATTGGCACGGGTTTCGGGATGTAGCGATCGCACGGTTCCCAACAACCGCACCTGATCCGCAATCACATTCGGCGCTCTGCCACCATTAATCTGCCCTATACTTAGTACTAGTGGACGCAAGGGATTCTGCGTCCGGCTAATTGCTTGTTGCAGTGTGGTAATAACTTGTGCGGCAATCCAGATCGCATCAATTGCCTCATGGGGACGAGCACCATGCCCGGATTCTCCAATGATGATAATCTCCAATTCATCAGCCGCTGCCGTCAGTGCTCCATAACGCACACCAATTGAACCGCCCGGTATAGAAGGGAAAACATGAACACCTAATATAGCGGAAACATTTTCCATTGCCCCATCTTTCACCATCCAAGAAGCACCTTGGGCAATTTCCTCTGCTGACTGAAATAAAAACCGCACCTTACCAGGTAACTCTTCTGCCATTTGTGACAGGATCATTGCTGTTCCTAAGCCCAATGTAGTATGGACATCGTGACCGCAAGCGTGCATTATGCCTTGTGCGCGAGAACCGAACTCCAAACTATTGCGTTCTTGAATTGGCAAAGCATCCATATCAGTGCGAACTGCCAAAATACGCTCATCGTTGCCAGTGCCTTGTATTTCTCCGATCACCCCGGTTTTGCCTACTCCCTCCTGGACAGCAATACCACTGGAAGATAATACACCAGCAACGAAGGCAGCTGTTTGGTATTCCTGACCGCTTAGTTCTGGGTGAGAGTGAATGTGACGGCGAATTTCAATCAAGCGGGGCGCTATTGTTGTTGCTAAGTCTTTAATACGGGTGAGCATCGATTAATAAAACTTTACGCGCTTTTCTTTCAATGATAGATAACTCTGATTAAATACCTGGTAGGCATTTTTACGAAAATACTTGCATTCCTGACGATCAAGCCCTAATAGGTATTTAGCAGACCATACAGTATCACATTTTGGACTAAGTTGTATTTTATTTAAAGTAGGTACACGGCAATGCCGTGCCCCTACTGACTTTTTTATTGTCCGTAGCAGGTTGTGCCAGGGACACCGCTTTGTTTGAACTCGTTACACTCCCCAAGACTTTGACGCTGTAAGGACCACCAATAAGGTTTGTTAGAAGAGACGTCACCTGCGGGCATAGTTGTCAGCCGGAAGTTCGCTCCCCGGAAATTAGTGATCTGCAATTTAGCACCCTTCAGGTTAGCAGCTTCTAAATTGGTGCCGACGAAATTAGCAAAAGTTAGATCGGCATTTTCCAACGCTGCCGCTTTTAGATTCGCACCCGTCAGGGAGGCGCTATTGAGATTTGTACCATTCAACACTGTACCTTCCAGATTTGCACTTGTGAGGTCGGCATTCGTGAGATTAGCCTGGGATAAATTGGCTTTACTTAAATTCGCACTTCGCAAATTTGCTCCAGTCAGATTAAATCTAGTTAAATCAGCACCAGTCAAATCACATCGATTACAGGAACCCGTTGCCTTCAACTGTGCCAAGTCTTGCTGATTGGCTGCAAAAGTTCGCTCTGTCAGCCCAAAAAAAACGAACAGGGTAACGGTGGCGGCAATCTTAAGGTTCATATTTTTTACAGATGGGTTAAAAGTTGATTATTTTAGCCAGCATATAAGTAGGTCGGTGAGAATCATACCAACTATGTAAATTTTTGTAAAATAGAGGCGAAAGGCTTGTAGTTGCGCTCATAGCGCGCTTTGCGCAACTACGAACCAATGATGATTTATTTTTTCGACCTACTTACTGTCATCCTTACACATACCACTTCTGTGGCACACTCGAAATATGAATAAATAATAAAAGATTTATAAAAAATATATAAACTCTGGTAAAAAGGGTTGGCAAAGTCATAAATAATTTCTACTATAGAATCATGAAGTCAAGCGCAGTAAGTGCTGACAAATATACTCAGACCCCGTTAAGGGCAAGAGGTTACACGGAGTTGACACTCATGAGATTGCCGAAAACCTACGGGTGATTAGGGTTTAGTCGGTTAGCCTACCTTCTATCGATCTTTGTGGCTTGAGCCAGGAGAGTGTCACCCAAACTTATACAGAAGCTCTATAGACAAGGAAACATCAGACCCCCCCTTGCCAAATTAAAAAAGTGGCAAGGGGGGATCTTATTTTTGCTAATCGTCAATTGCTAATTGTTCATTGTTGATTGCTAATTGTTGATTGCTAATTGTTCATTGCCATTAGCCATTAGCAATTAGCCATTAGCAATTAGCCATTAGCAAGTCATAGACTAACGCCAACCCAAAAAGCGTAAACCAGGGACGATGAGGTAATTACTTACCCCTAACCAGAAACTCAGAACGACACCCATAAAGCCAAAAAAAGTAACAGAAAGCCACAACTGATTCCAACTCGAAGAACTAAAAAATAATATATTAGTTGGAAACCCTAAAACAATCAAACCCGCGAACACGATCGCAGTGCCGAATCCCGCCATCACAGCGTGAATTATGTGATGGCTGCGCAGACCTAAACCAAGGGTAAGCAGGAAAACAGCAGCCAAAATCATTTCCACAAAACCATCAACTGCATTTTGTGGTGTAGTTAATTGCAAAACGATCCAACCAAACCCATAAGCAACGATCCCCATCAGCGACGCCACCAAAAATCGTCGCCGCTGACCAAAACCCCCCGCCACCGTCAGCCCCCATGCAGTTCCCAAGCCAGATCCGACAAATAAAAGCATCTGTGAACTTGAAACAGTTTGATGGTTCGGAAAAAGTCCGGGTAGCTGACGAGACAAAAATTCGGTTAATTGGTTATCCAAGTTTGTTTGATTCGCCAAAATCAACCCCAAGATCGCACCAAAACCAGCGCCAACGCCAGTTAAAAGCATTGTCCAAGTTGTATCTATACAGGCTAGTAAGACCTTAAAAATTCCCTTGAATATGAAGAAAGTCGTTTTGCCAAAGGCTTTAATCAAGTAAGTGGGCGCTTGCTTAATACTGCCTAATGTCAGACGGAAAGATAACCCTAGCTGGGAGAAAAACTGCTGTTGGGCAGAGGGTTGGGCAATATTAGCTAAACTTTTTTGCACGATCGCCGCGTTTGCTGGACGCGATCGCATGTCCTCCTGCACCATTTCATCCAGCAAATCTGCTAGTTTAGGATTGACATTCACCCCATTGCGCCAGAGCAATTTTCCACTCAGCGGATCTTCCAAGTCAAGGAGAGAAATGCCAGTCAACATCTCAATCATCGTCCGACCAAGGGCGTAAAAATCGCTACTTGGTCCGACATTACCCCCAGCTATTTGTTCTGGTGGACTGTAGCCTGAAGAAAATAACCTGGTTGAAGAAGGTTCTCGACGAAAGAGGCTGAAACTAAATTGTTTCGCCCCACCAAAATCAATCAGGATCAAATCTCCCCAACCCCCTTTATTCAGAGGGGCTAAGGGCGATCGCAGCATTAAATTAGAAGGTTTAATATCGCGGTGAATAATGTTGCGTTTGTGTAATTCCTGCAAAATCTCCACAGCCTGCGCCAACCAGTTTAACACCAACTCTTGGGGACACCCTTGGGGAAATTGCTGGAATACCTCTTCCAAAGTTTGACCATTAATTTTTTCCATCACCAGACAAGATAGCTGGCGTGGGATAAAATTCCCTTGTAAAGACGTTGCCTGCAACATTTCTACAGAAAAATACCCATCGGCATCAACTTTGGGCACACTTGGATGACGCAAACTGCTTAAAACCGCTGCCTCTTGGACAAACAATTCCAAAGCCTTTGGTGAATCTTCCACCAAGACTTTCAGTACCTTTTCTGTTTGCGTCTTTTGATCCCAAACCGTGTAAATTTGGGCAAAACCTCCCGTCCCCAGACGTTCAAGTGGGACATAACGGTCTACAAGCTGTAGCGATGCGCCACAACTGTTGCAAAACTTGTTTCCCCAACGCTGGGGATAAGGACGTTGACAGTCTGGATTGATGCAGTATATGGCACGCACTTTATTAAATGTAGGACACAGCCACGAAAAAACAAAGGCTCTAGTTGATTGTACACAAATAATGAGTGGGAAATGGGGAATGGGGAGTGGGGAGTGGGGAAGATGAGTCCGTGAGTTCTTAAAGAATTAAAAATTTTTAATTTTTAATTTTTAATTTTTAATTCATTGCCCCACTCCCCACCTACCTAACAACTATATCCATCCCAAGCACTGGGGAAGGTGTTTTCTGTTAACGAAGACAAAGCTTTATCGCTACTGTTTGTTTCAAGATCCAGAACTTTGACAACCCTGTTATATATTTCCTCTGCCTGTTGTGGAGAATCACCTATGCTGGTTAATCCCAACTTACCAAACTGGGAAAGGCATCCCATCAGATGAAAGACTGTGCCTGTCTCGGTGGCTGTGTCAAAGTGTAGCTTGTGGTGAGCAATGATGTCCATGAAATCATTAGGCAGGAGTCCTTGATAACGCTCTTTTTGCAGGTTATCAGTGGCAATATAGTATTTGGTTCGACCCTGCTGACTATAAAACAAACCTGTCGAGAGGTTATAGCGACCGTTAGTTAACAGTTTCAATGCCATAAAAGGATGAGTGGTGCCACCTTTGCGCAGATTGATTTCAATTGCTTGAAGATCCCACTGACCATTACCCTTGTCAACGGCGATAAAATCTACTCCATATCTTTCTAATGCGCCTTTTTTTGCCAAGTTTCTGCCAATTTGTAACCCGAGTTGCTGCAATTGCAGCCGATAAGCTTCATCTGCGGGAAATTGGCAACCGAGATAAATCTGACCGTCCGGTCCTCCGAGAATCTGGTCGTGGGTTGAGAGAATTTCCACGTCGCCGTTAGGTGTGATGCGTCCTTGTACGCTGGGCGATCGCTTGATTTCCCCGGACACAAATGCCTCGACAATTGCCCCGATCTCGCCGATCCGTCCTGAAAAATTCTCCCAAGTCTCTTGTTTTGCTTGAAAGCGCATATTTGGCAAGCACTCACTAATTGCTGCCACCCGTTCCGCATAAGAACCACCAGGAGGTGCTACACTGGCAAACGGTTTCAAATCAAGCAACGCATTTCCTTCTCCAGAAATGCCTTCGTTGAGTTTGACTACCATCCGTTGTAATGAAGGCTGGCGTTCCCACAACTCGGCGGCGGCGGCTACCAAATCATTTTGATTCCAAATACTGTAACTGCCATCAGGATGCGGAACTTCGCTCTCAGCAAAGATTTGCCTACTGCCACTTTTAGTTCCCCAACTCTGCAAATCTGGTGCAATAGCGTACAGCGGCACACCTAATTTTACCGACAATTGTGCTTCCCAATTTGATGCATTATAGCATGTCATAAATGATTTTTCCGACCTCAAAGCTTGGCGAATCCGCTGCATCAAACGAGGGCGTTCTAAAATCTTTTGACTTAGGGGTCTTTTAGAGGAATCGTAAGTTGAAAGTAGTAGCAAGCGATTGCGGGCGTGAGAAAAAGGAATTCCTGGCAATAGTTGTAGATAATAATCGATGATGCTGGGATGTAGTGGCATTGATGTGACATAAATCAGCCGTGTGCGAGGATTCTGCAAACGAATTAAGGAAAACAGTAGTCGTTCTTCGTAATGTTCGCAACCTTCGATCTTGTTTAGTTCGCACTGGTCGAGGCTGAGGGAGGGAATAACTAAAATATCCGCGTCGCTGTTATCAAATAGCTCAATAGTTTCCCAGCGATCGCGCAAAGTTGACTGTAAATCGCGAAACTTGTCAATCTGTTCTAAATCTGAGACATTTAGCGTTTGCATGAGTTAAGCCCTGCCAGGGTCCCTATAGCTGCTTTCTTAATCTTATCTACCGTAAGTAACAATTATCTGCCCATTTGCAATACTTCAAGGACTTATAGCAGGGCTATTTTATTTATGAACAAGGGGGACAAGGGGGACAAGGCAGAGGTGTTCACGAATCATTTAGGATTGCTATATTTGATTTTTGAAATACACGTAGTCGGTGCATTGCCCACCAAAACGTCAATAACTTTAGACTTATCGTGATAAAGTATACAACATTTTTTGACATCTGTTTTACATCTTAAGGTGAATAAATTTTGAGTTTGTTTGCATCTCAAGAGTGATAAATTGCGGCGACATACCAGTTAACTTAAAAGCAGATGCGACAGAGAAATCCAACATTTACGGGATTGAAAAATTCACAATGGGGAGCGAACACAAAAACTCAACCTTTGATTGAAGTTTCGCTCCAATGTTGAGTTTTAATGTACAAATTGTTTGCTTTAGTTCAAAGAATTTCCAGGAGATATTACTATATGCCACAAGAACAATCATCACAACCACCACAACAACAGCAACCACCTGGTACTGAATCAGAAATGACACCAAAACCCAAAGCAGATGATCCGCAGTATCAGGGAAGTGACAAGTTAAAAGGCAAAGTAGCATTGATCACAGGTGCAGACAGTGGTATTGGTCGCGCTGTGGCGATCGCATTTGCCAAAGAAGGCGCAGATGTGGCAATCTTGTACCTGAACGAACACGACGACGCTAAAGAAACCAAAAAATTGGTGGAAGCACAAGGGCGGCGTGCAGTAACCATAGCAGGCGACATTGGCGATGAAGCTTTTTGTCAGCAAGCTGTACAACAAACGGTAGATGAGTTTGGCAAACTCGATATTCTCATCAACAATGCAGCAGAACAGCACCCGCAAGAAAGCATCGAGGATATTACGAAAGAGCAACTAGAACGCACTTTCCGCACTAACATTTTCTCGATGTTTTTCATGACCAAAGCAGCGCTTAAATACCTCAAGGAAGGTAGCGCTATCATCAACACTACATCGGTAACAGCTTATAAAGGTAGTCCACAACTACTTGATTACTCATCCACAAAAGGCGCGATCGTTGCTTTTACTCGTTCCCTGTCACAAAGTCTATTATCCAAGGGAATTCGCGTTAATGCCGTAGCCCCAGGTCCTATATGGACACCTTTGATCCCCTCAACTTTCCCTCCAGAGAAAGTTGAAAGCTTTGGTAAACAAGTTCCAATGCAACGACCTGGACAGCCTGAAGAAGTTGCACCTAGCTACGTATTTTTAGCCTCCGATGATGCTTCTTATATGTCTGGTCAAGTTTTACATCCTAATGGTGCAGAAGTAGTCAACGGCTAGAGTAAAAGTTAGGAGTTAGGAGTGCGGAGTGAAGAGTTATAAATTTTTATTCCTCACTCTTAACTCCTCACTCCTGACTCTTAACTAGCTCCTCAACCGTTAGAAGGATGAGTGAATATTGAATACCTGTTAATCTAGCAAAGAATACTTAAATAGATAATAACTACAGCTATGGCATCCACAACACCGCTAAAAGGCACCGAATTAGTAGATTGTGCTAAAGCGAATGCCAAACAAGGAATTGAAACCGCTGCTTATCAATGTGGCTATGGTGAAGACCTTAATACCTTTGCGCGAGAATTACGGAAAGCTTGCGAGGAAATGAATTTGCAAGTTAAAGAACTCAGCGAATTGATTACTGACCAGGACATGATACTACAGTTAGGTACTGGAGAAATCGTTGCTCCAGATACAGCGTCAGAACTATGAACTAAGTAGTCAAGAAAGTTTGTAAAGCCATGCCAAAAATTGTTTGGTGTTTGGTGTCAGGAGTGTGCGACGATAAGCGTCTGCCGCTTTCTTAATACCTTCCGCCTGAGTCGGATAAGGATGAATCACACTACTAAGCTTGTTTAAACCCAGCTTACCGACAATTGCCGTCGTGACTTCTGAGATCATCTCACCTGCATGACGAGCGACAATGGTTGCACCCAAAATTTCATCCGATCCTCTTTTGTGAAGAATTTTGACAAATCCTTCTTCTTCACCATCCGCGATCGCTCGGTCTACACTCCTAAAAGGAATTTTGATTGTCGCCACCGGAATGCCCATGTTCTGCGCCTGGTGTTCAGAGATTCCTACATGGGCAATTTCCGGATCGGTATAAGTTACTTTAGGCATAACCAAACTGCTAAGTTTTTGCCGTCCTAAGCCAAAAGGAGAGAACAGCGTATTCTTAATCACAATCCGCGCCGCTGCATCAGCAGCATGGGTAAACTTCCAGTGCATGCAGATATCACCAGCTGCATAAATCTTTGAGTTTGTCGTTTGTAAATAATCATTCACTCTGACACCTCGGCGGTGGTCGTACTCCACCCCAACTGCTTCTAAATTCAGACCTTCCACATTCGGGGCGCGTCCTACACCTGCTAAAATTTCATCTACCGTCACAGAATCTTGCTCGCCATTGCAGGTAAAATAAAGCTTCTTGCCATGGCTAGTGCTTTCTACTCGCTGTATCTGACAACCCAGAAAAAAGCGAATTCCTTCCCGAATAAAGACATTTTGGAGAATTTCAGCAGCATCAGCATCCTCTTTGCTGAGAATGTGAGTACCTTGATGCAATAGTACCACATCACAACCCAAGCGCTGGAAAACCTGCGCCAATTCGCAACCAAGAGGACCACCACCAATCACCGCCAAACGTTGCGGTCTTTGGGTGAGGGAAAAAACTGTCTCATTGGTAAGATAACCTGCTTCTTCAATTCCTGGAATCGAGGGTCGTACAGATCTTGCGCCAGTAGCAATGACAGCTTTTTTGAACCGGAGAGTTTGATCGCTAACTTCCACAGTATTGTGACGCGTAAACCGACCGCTACCCAAAAAGACATCAACTCCCAGCTTTTGAAAGCGTTCTGCCGAGTCGTGATGGCTAATTCCAGACCTGATCCGTCGCATCCGCTCCATAACCGTGGGAAAATCAACTTCAATGTGTTTTGGCACCTGAATTCCAAAGTCTTTCGCATACCACATTTCCCCAACCACACGAGAAGACCGGATCATGCATTTAGATGGTATGCAACCAACATTCAAGCAATCTCCTCCCATAAGATGCTTTTCAATTAAAGCTACTTTCAAACCCAAACCCAGACCTGCTGCACCCGCCGCCACGACTAATCCCGCCGTACCCGCCCCCATCACCACTAAATCGTAACAATCAGCAGGTTTCGGATTATCCCAGTTTAGTGGATGTACGCAGGAAATCAGTTCTTGGTTATACATGTCCATTGGGCGGACTGTGACTCTCTGGAATTCTGAATTTGACATAAAGTTGCTTGTTGGTTGTTGGTTGTTAGTTGTTGGTTGTTAGTTGTTAGTTGTTAGTTGTTGGTTGTTGTTTGTTGGTTGTTGGTTGTTAGTTGTTGGTTGTTAGTTGTTAGTTGTTAGTTGTTAGTTGTTGGTTGTTAGTTGTTAAGTAGGTAGGCGGAAAAATTTATAACTATGTCCGAAGCGAACGGAGCGAAGCAATCACAAGGATTTCGAGCGTTTTACATTTTGTTAAATAGTTTGGCTTATTTGTGCTTACCTACTTAGTTCCAAACAACAATCAACAATCAACAATCAACCAACAACAACTATCAACTATCAACTATCAACTATCAACTATAGAGGTACTCCTGCCGTTCTTCCCTAGTAACTAACTTAATTTTTCCCTACGATACCAGTCTACAATTCGCTTCGGGGAAACACCAAATAAATAAGCAATAATTACTATTTGATTAATCAGCGTGGTTTTGAAAACCCCCTTTTGCTGCCACCGACGTACAGAAGTCACAAGTGACACAGAGATAATGGTAATGCTCCCGATACGTTTTAAACGACGCATGAGTTCAAAGTCTTCCATAATAGGCAAGTCGGGAAAATTACCAATTTGGTAAAATATCTCTTTTGTTAAAAAAATTGCTTGATCTCCATAAGGCATTTGCAAAAAATGCGATCGCCAATTCACTCCCCATTCCACTAACCGTAAACTCCAAAGCGATGCGTTGATCCGTAAAGTAAACGCACCAGCGACAGTTGTTGGCTGGTACAGTGATGTACGAACCATGAGATCAAATTCTGGAGGTAACAAGGTATCCGCATGAAGAAATAGCAGAATATCACCGCTTGCAACCAACGCACCTGCATTCATTTGACAAGCACGACCAGCGGGGGCTGAGATAACTTTGACACATAAAGACTTAGCTATTTCAACTGTATCATCTTTTGAACCACCATCCACCACAATCACTTCTACGTTTGTACTGGATTGAGTACTGGCTATGGCTGCTTTGATATTTCCCGCTTCATTGAGAGTCGGAATGATAATCGAAATTCTGGGAGTGCCAATATTCTGATTTTTAATGGCTGACAACTGATGCTTTTCTCCTTCCTTTGCGCAATATAGGGAATTATCTCCAAATTTGAAGTAATGTACAAAAGTATGATTGCTGGTGTCTAATAATGCTATATAAAAACGGACTGGCAGAAGCTGTTGGTCTAGAACTAAGTACTGAATTGCGTAAATTCGTATCGAATTGATTTCGTAGGGTGGGCATTGCCCACCAACTATCAGAATGGTGGGCAATGCCCACCCTACACAATAAAATAACGCGCTCGTATTTATGCAATCGTGTACTCAGAAAATTGGCTGAAATAGTATCATTATTAGAATCTTCATCAAAATCAAGAAGTATGAAGTTGTTCTAATGCTGCATAATCGAAGGACGGTGCTTCAGATCAAGCTAAGCTAGTTTCAGCGTGCTTTACCTGAGGGGAACCAGTAGAACTGTCGGTAGTAATGCTGTCACGATGTTCGAGTGAATGCCTACCCTAATGCAATCGATAGAAACATTTCAAACTAAACGCCTGAGCGCCGATCGCCTACAATCTGAGGATTTTGACGACCTCTGCCGTATGCATCAAGATCCCAGAGTCATGGCGACTTTAACAGCCCACGGTGGTATCCTCTCAGACAATGAAACACGGCAAGTTCTCACAAGAAACCTAGAGCATTGGGATCGTCACGGTTTCGGGTTATGGGTGTTTCGAGACAAGGTGGACGGTCAATTTGTCGGTCGCGGTGGACTAAGGAAAACCTATATAGGCGGTAATAACGAGGTAGAGTTAGCCTACGCGCTGATGGCAGAATTTTGGGGTAAGGGGTTGGCAACAGAGATGGGTGAGGCTATCTTGAAGGTAGGTTTTGAACAACTTGGTTTGGCGGACGTGGTTTGCTTTACCCTGACAACTAACCGGGCGTCGCAACGGGTCATGGAGAAGTTGAGATTCAAATACGAGCGAGATATTATCCACGTAGGTTTACCCCATGTGTTTTACCGATTGAATGCTTCTGAATTACAACTTGGCGATCGCTGACCCATTTTTCCTAAAATGGCGTCAGATCATTCTCGGCTTAAGCTGTTTGCTACTGATTATTGCCTGCAACAATGAGCATCCTACTATCAACACAACCCCAAATCATGGTATTAAATCTCTCAAGGTTGCTTGCGATCCCACTTTTATCCCTTTTGAAATCCAAACAAAGAACGGCAATCTGGAAGGCTTTGATATTGACTTGATGAATGCGATCGCCAAGATAGCTGGATTTGCAGTTCAGTTTGAAAGCCTTCCTTTTGATGGTATGATCTCTAGTCTGCAAGCCAAAAAAGTTGATGCGGCAATTAGTGGAATCACAATTACTGCTGAACGTCTCAAAACAATTTCCTTTTCGCGACCTTATCTTAAAGCCGGACTGGCAATTACTGTAAGAGTTGATAACCAGGATATTAAAGATCTCAACAGTCTCCAAGGAAAAAAAATTGCTGTACAAATTGGTACACCTGGAGCAGATTTTGCCAAAACCATCCCGAATGCCAAAATTAATAAATTTAATTCTGGACCAGAATTTTTCCAAGACTTGCTTAATGGCAATGTTGATGCTGTACTTAGCGATGCATTCGCTACTTTGTATGCTATTAAAATTGGCAATCTGAAAAGAATCAAAGTTGTTGGTGGGCTGCTTACTGAAGAATACTACGGCATTGCTACACCTAAAGATTCTCCCAACCTAGATAGTATTAACAAAGGCATAGCAACTTTGTTGTCTAATGGTACTTACAAACAAATTTACCAAAAATGGTTTAACAAAGAGCCTCTTCAATTACCAGAATCTCTGCCGCTTAAATGAGTTGTTGTCAAGCGAGAAGCACCATTATCAACATCTGCATACCAGCTATTGTTGTCATCCCTTTTTATAAGAATGTTCACATTCTCCCCCCGATCTAATTAGCGGAACAATGTGAACAACAAAACTAAACAGTGATCATTAGAACCTTCTATTAAGTAGACGCCCGGATAACTTTAGGTTGGCAACAGACACCCTGTATATAAAATTTACTTCGGATACTAAAGTTGTTTCCTCCACCTATAGGTTCATCTTAAATTAAGATTGAAAGTAACTAAAAACACAAAGTAAATTATTACTTACTAAACCATCCATGCTTTTGATGATTAGGGGCAGTAGGGCGATCGCTTAACGGTAAAGTTACGATGCAGCAGATGCAACCGATAAAATGGGCGTTGCTGATTGACACTAGCGAATTCAGTAATGCCAGAAAATGCTCCTTAATTATGCAGAAACCAGACGTCGCAAAGATTCAGCGCGGCGTTTGGCAGTATCGTTTTTCGGCTCGTGTTTGAGTGCTTCTTCGTAAGTTTCCAATGCCTGAGCGGTTAACTTTTTGCGCTCATAGGCATGACCAAGATTGTTAAGTCCTATCACATAGTCAGGTTTATTTTTCAGTGCTTCTTTATAATGACGAATTGCTAAGTCGTACTGTTCTTGAGCAAAGTAAGCATAGCCTAACCCATTGTAAATGGGGGCAACATTTTCGAGTTTTTCTTCTTCGGCTGCTTTGATGGCTTTTTGAGATAGGGTTATAGCTTGGGAAAATAATTTTTTCTCTAAATAAATACTTGCTAATTCGTAGTATTCTTGCGCTGTACCCTTTTCTTTACTCAGTTTTTTCCGCAATCTTGAGAATGCGCTTTCAAGTTTACGTGTTTTAAATACTTGCCGAAGAATGCTTACAACCGTAAATAAGAGCAGAACCACCAAAATTGAGAGATAAAAAACCGCTAAATTGTTATCCATTGCCTTTATTAAAAACTAATAATCAATTAAAAATTAAAAATTATTAATTTGGCATTTTTAATTTTTAATTTTTAATTCTTTTACTCCCTAATCTATGGTAAACCCCAATAGGTAGCACGTTGTTTGAGCCAACCTTCAGCTATATGATGAGCGATCGCTTGATTCACTTGTTGTCGCAACTGATCGTACTGCAATCCCTTGGGCATGACTACAGACAAAGGTTCAGTTGATAACTTGGTTGGTAATAATCTATACCGATTATCTTTTTGTACCCAACTGCTGAGGACGCTAGCATCTGCAGCAAAAGCTGTTGCTGCATTGCTTTCTGTAAGCGATCGCCCTGACTCGTAAGAATCAACTCCTACTAACTCAGCAGACGGCAAATAATACTGTATTGTTGCGATGGTACTGGAGTTTTTGAGAACAGCTATTTTTCGTCTTGTCAAATCACTCAGCTTTTTCACTGAGGAATCTTTTGTGACTAACACAGTACCATCTAAATAGTAAGGAACACTGAAACTTACTAAGCGAGCGCGTGAAGAAGTTGCTGTTACCCGTGCTATCGTTAGATCAACTTTATTGTCTAACACTAAAGACAGGCGATCGCGATTCGCTACAGGTTGCAACTTTACAGCATTTTGCTTGCCCAACAGGTCAACCGCTAACGCTTTTGCTAAGTCAATTTCAAAACCTTGCAAATTACCACTCACATCTCTAAATCCCAGAGGATGTAAGTTATCTTTAACAGCAATATTTAAATAGCCCCGCCGCTGAATTTTTGACAATTCGGCGGCAGATGCTGTTAATTGTGTACCGACAATTACAAAACAAAAACCCAACACAAGAACGATCGCAAAAGATCTCAGCCGATTTAACCTTTTCAGCGGCCGAGGCTGCGGATTCTTTAGCAAATGTAGAGGATGGTTTGTCTGTAAGTCACACATATAAATCATCCGTTACATCCGTTAAACATCCGTTGCCACCTTTATCCTTTAGCAAGGCTAGCCAATTCAACTACTTTGCTAAAACTAGCTGGGTCCACCACTGCCATTTGCGCCAACATTTTGCGATTTAATAGGATATTAGCTTTTTTTAGATTGCCGATCAACTTGCTGTAACTCATGCCGTGTAGACGTGCAGCAGCGTTAATGCGGGTAATCCAAAGGCTGCGGAAATCGCGTTTGCGGTTTTTGCGATCTCGGTAGGCACTCCGCAGTGCCTTCATGACTTGTTGATTAGCAGTTCTAAACAGAGTTGAGTGGGAACCGCGAAAACCTTTAGCTAGTTTGAGAATTTTATTGCGGCGTTTACGAGCAACGTTACCGCGTTTTACCCGAGTCATAACTTATTTCCTGAAGTACTTACAAATAGGGGAGCATTAAGCGCACATTTTCTTCATCGCGCTCGTTGACGACAGCCATTTTCGACATTTTACCCTTCTTATTAGAAGTCTTGTGTTCTAGAAGGTGATTTTTGCCTGCTTTGCGACGCATGATTTTACCCGTGCCGGTGGCGCGGAATCTCTTCGCTGCTGCTTTACGAGTTTTCAGTTTAGGCATGGGTTGACTTTAAAACGACACAATCTCTAATTATAAACCAATACTATATATTAGCCGCAAACAAGTAACAAAAGTCTAACCGCAATTAATTGCCCTGCTATAATAGTCGAGCGATCGAGGGAATTATGGGAGTTGATGCTTGGCGACTACTGACTAACTTTTGGATCTAAAACAATTTGTGAGCCTGATTCATCAACATGGTAAATCCAAGCTTGCTGCTGCACCTGTACAACGACTTCCCACCCCTTAACAGGATTGTACTCTAAGGTGCAAATTTCGCCAAACTTGAAAACGCAGGGATTGCTAAAGGTTTTCTCCGTAACTTGGGTAATCTGCAAATCAGCACTTGCGACTCCTGAACGGTCTGAAGCATCCTGTAAAATCGCATCTTGGATTTCTTGAGGTAGTGCGGCTGACTTAGATGTACTGACTTTAGGATCTAAAACAATTTGGCTGCCGGATCGATCAACATGGTAAGTCCAAGACTGCTTTTGTACTTGTACAACGACTTCCCAACCTTCAATAGGGTTGTATTCCCTTGTACAAATTTCCCCAAACTTGAAAATGCAAGGATTACTAAAGTTTTTGGTGTGACTCTCCTTGATCTGCAATTCACGAATCGGGATGCTGGAACGCTGTCGCGCATCACGCAAAATCATCAGAGCGATCGCGTGCGGCAGCCTATTTGACTGCTGCCGTTCGGACAACTGACTGATACGTTCGCTCCTCATGTTTTCAGATCCAGGAAAAGCAGCAGCAGAATTGTTGTCTCTGAGTCCAATTCCACTAGATAGCAGGCTTGTCAACGCCAGAGTCAACACAACTTCTTTAGGGGACTTGAGGGGGTTATAAATCAATGGCAATAGCTTGGCTGTAAGTTTCATATACTACGGCAATGTGGTATTTATTTACCAATTGCAGTATAGGCGATCGCTACCTGAACCAGCGCATTCGGTGTAGATATTTTACTTGGAGAAACAACACTCAGGAAACTGGCGTTTCAATGCCGGAAAAACGGGACAAGGCGCTGAAGATTGTAAATTATCTGGTTTACTCCAAGTAAATGGTGCTTTCTGAGCAGCGGATATCCATAACAGGCGCTTTGCCCGTGTCATAGCGACGTATAATAAACGGTATTCTTCAGCAGTTTTCAGGTGTTTTGCCTGCTCACTCGCTGCAGTGACGGTTGGTAAAGTCGATTGACCGTGGAGAGCAGAGCGAATTTGAGCACGGGCTACCTCTGATAAGGTAAAGTCGCCTAAAAACTGGCTTTGGGGAGGAACCCAAAATTTTCCAGGAATTAAGTTTTCGTGCAGAAAGGGGATAAAAACACAGTCCCAATCCAGCCCTTTGGCTTTGTGCATTGTGATAATAGTAAGTTGACCGCCACGAGTGTAACGTGCTTCCAAATCTTCTGTTTCCACAGGTTCAAACCGTTCGGAACTGACGATTTCACTAAGTACACCCAGCATCGCCCCCAAGGAAGCAATGCCAGCTATTTGCTGGTTGACTCGTTCTGCTAGTTTGTCAGCTGTTGCTAGTTCTGCTTGCTCATAATTTAATGCCAAGGCGAGGAAAGAAATTAGCTGGTACAGAGGTAGTTCTAAGCGAGCACGGAGAAAGCTGCGACATAAGTGTGCGGCTTTTCGCACTGGTTCTAGCTGGGGTGGCGCGAGGGGACCTGGATACAAAAACTCTTCTGGCAGACTAACGAGAGCATTGAGGTCTTGGGTTTCAATCAACCGTCTTTGTACAAGGACTTGTAGTGTTGCTTTGAGGTAGTCAGGCGAATGGGGGCGATCGCAAAATTGCAGCAGTGCCAAAATTTCCTCAGGTACATGAGAATGGCGATCGTGTTCTCCCACATCGTAAAGTGTAATTTTATGCTCTTTACATACAGGGGCAAGCGCCTCTGCCAACCAACGTCCTTGGCGATTTTCTCGCACTAGAATAGCTGCATTCTGATTTTTTGGATCTTGGGCAAATAGCTCGATCGCTCTCTGGGATAGCAACTCAACCGTGTGATGAATGTCACGGGGAGTATAAAGTTCTAATCCCCGTCCTATTTTTTCAGGATTCGCATCGGGTTGGGGGTCACCAAAGTCAACAGGGCGAATTTTCTGGGGACGAAATGGTTGCAACGGATGAGTAACGGATGTAACGGATGAGTTATCTGTTGTCCGGCGAGATAAACCATCCGTTACATCCGCTTTCATCCGTTGCTGGCTATTTACCCACTCGAGGACAAAGTTGGCGGCTTCAATGATAATTCTGGTACTGCGACCAGCTTGATCCATTGTCGCCAGTCTTCCTTGCGCATGACACTCTTGGCAGAATTGCCGAAAATAAATCGGATCGGCTGGGGTGAAAGTGGAGTTAATCGCCTGATTGGGATCGCCCACACGCACCAAATTGATTTTGGATGAGGGGGATGAGGGGGATGAGGGAGTAGGGGGAGATGAGGGAGTAGGGGGAGAAAATACGAACCCCACTTCCCCCACTTCCCCCACTTCCCCCACTTCCCCCACTTCCCCCACCCCCTCATCCTCCTCATCTCCCCTATCTCCCCCTACTCCCCCCACTTCCTCTATAGGATCAGAAGCCAGAATTTCTAATAGCTTTGTCTGCAGGGGGCTTGAATCTTGTGCTTCATCTTCAAAGACGGCGAAAACTTGGTTTTGCTCAATTCTGCGGACATTTTCGTTTTCCAGTGCTCGCAACGCGGCTAAAATCATGTCGTCGTAGTCGATGAAGTCACGCGATCGCATTAAATTTTGATATTGCTCATACAATCCAGTGGCGATGCTTAAAATTGCATATTCGTCTGTGGTTTGTTCATTTAACGAATGCAAATCGAACGGTGATAGACCAGAACTTTTCGCCTCATGAATCACCGTAGTTGCTAGTTCTGGCAATACTTCTGTCCGCAGCACTGATTGGCGACGCAGTCTTTCTGTTTCTTCTCCGTCAAATTGAATACCTTCTAGTAAGCGATAATACTGTTGAGGATGAGTAGCAACCCATTGCTCTACAGCAGTACGGATGAAGCGGTGACTTTGATTTGGAGTGATTAATGTGACATTTTCTAGTTGCAATCCCGAGAAATCGGGATAGCGGCTAGCAATATTCAATGCCAAACCATGCAGCGTCTGTACAACAAAGCCAGTCTGGGGTAAGGACAAATCATCCCGTAAGTACTTGCGGATTTTGGCTTTAATATTGGCAGCAGCCGAACGAGTAAAGGTGACAACAATGAGTTGACGACGAGTCTTTTGGGGTAATTCAGCGGATCGCTCATATTGACGTGCGATCGCAATTGCTGCTGCTGCTGCCATACCCGTGGATTTACCAGCCCCAGGAACCGCTGAAACAGCCAGTGGACCAGAGTTCCAGTCAGCCATTTGCTGCTGTCCGGGACGCAGACGATTACGGATAAGTGCGATCGCTGTCTCCCGCACAGAAGAGACAGGTAACTCAGGATGTACTTCGACGGAATAAGATTCTGGAGGCACTGTTAATGTAAAATTAGCGTCTTATATATATAATTTTAGATTTTGAACCGCACCCTCGACCAAATAATTACTAATTCGTAATTCGTAATTCGTAATTAAAGAGGGTAAAAGCCCCCACTAAATCAAAGATTTATTGGTCTACAATCAGTGGCGGTGGAAAAGCGAACACTGATTGCAATTACGAATTATTTTAACGCAGATAATTATTTACAACAGATTATTTGCTAATGGTTAATTGCTAATTGCCTGATGACCGAATAATTCGTAATTCGTAATGACGCTCGTGCCTCGCTAACGCTTCGCTAACGTAATTCGTAATTAAAAATTACTAAATTAATTAATAATTAATTCATTAAGGGTACAAGCCCCCAACTTTGGATTATGAAAAAGAAAAAAAAGCGAGATCTTCTTTACGAAAAGCCCCTGCATTTATGCATGGGGACGCCAATAATGCTGTCCGGCTTAGCCACACCGCATTTTGGCTCGTAATAATTACGTAAGCGTTGCGATCTTCTCCCAAGGGGAGACGCTTCTCTTCGAGACGCTTCGCGAACGCGAACGTAAGCGTTGCGTTAGCCGGTACTCCGGCGTCGGCACGAGCGTCACTACGAATTACGAATTACGAGTAGGGAGATAGCGACTTGACGATTAGCCATTAGCAATTAGCAATTAGCAATTAAAAATGATCAAACACAAATCTCTACATTATCTAAGTTTAGCTCTTGCGATCGCACTTGGTGCTATCTTGCGCTTTTGGCATTTGGATTTAAAACCCTTGTGGATGGATGAGGTCATTACTGCTATTTTTAGCTTGGGTAAAACCTATAACGATGTGCCAATGGAAGTAGTTTTTCCTTTGGCGCGTTTGCAGGAGATTTTTACTTTCCAACCTGGGGTTAGTTGTCCTCAAATTGCCCAAACCGTCGCGACTCAGTCTACTCATCCGCCACTATTTTTTTGCTGGATGTATAGTTGGCTGGGGTGGATGAGTCCGTTGGCTTCAGATTGGGTACTTAAATTGCGATCGCTACCAGCATTATTTGGTGTGGGTGCGATCGTTGTCATCTACTGTGTAAATCGTCTTGCCTTTTTTCCCTCTGCTGGAATCACAGCAGCTACTTTAATGGCAGTATCGCCTTTCGCCGTTTACCTTTCCCAAGAAGCACGGCACTACTCCTTGCCGATGCTGCTAATTACTTTAGCGTTATTAGGGCTGGTACAAATTCAGCAGGATTTGGAAAAGCGTCAGACGATCAGATTTTGGGTTTGGTTGGGATGGGCAATTATTAATAGTATCGGTCTTTACGTCCACTACTTCTTTATTCTTGCCTTCATTGCTCAAATTGCTACGCTACTTGTGTTGATGTATTGGCGGGGAGCAAATACTCAGAATCAGCGCCAAATCTGGCTAGCACTCATTCTATCTACAACTGGTGTTGTAATTAGTTTCCTCCCCTGGTTGCTGGTAATGCTAAGTCATTCTAGGCGCGCTGAAACCGATTGGCTACCATCTCCTGAATATCTTTCCCCCGTTTACGAAACTTTGATTGGCTGGGTACTGATGGCGATCGCTCTACCTGTAGAAAATCAACCCCTCCCAATTACAGTTATATCTGGCATGTTAATGCTTTTTTTTGGTATCTGGGTGGGGTGGCAAGTCTTTAAAGGTTTAAAGCAGTTGTGGTCTACACCGTCAACTCATCTAGCTACACTAACTCTCTTAAGTTTCTCTGTTTGGGTGCTATTAGAATTTTTTGCCATTGTCTATTTATTAAAAAAAGATATTACCGCTATTCCCCGCTATAACTTTGTCTATTATCCTAGCTTCTGTGCGTTAATGGCAGCGAGTCTTAGCAAAGTTCAAAATTCAAAATTCATTGTTGTACTTGTTGGCATCCTCAGTTGTATTTTCGTTGTTTCTAACTTGGCGTTCCAAAAACCCTTTGAGCCTGAGCGAGTCGCCCAAAAAATGAACCAAGATCCCTCTATTCCTCTCATGGTTGTGGTGGGGTACAGAGATTATCAGGATGTGGCATTAGGGTTAAGTTTTGCCTTAGCACTTAAACCACTTAGGGAAGTAGGGGGAGTGGGGGGAGTAGGGGGAGTGGGGGGAGTAGGGGGAGTAGGGGGAGTGGGGGGAGTAGGGGGAGTAGAGAAAGACAAATTAATTTCTCCCTCATCTCCCTCATCTCCCTCATCTCCCCCTACTCCCTCATCCCCCTTATCCCCCTCATCTCCCCCCACTCCCTCATCTCCCCCCACTCCCTCATCTCCCCCACTCCCCAACGCCAGTCGCCTCAACGGGGGGAACCCCCGCACGGCGCTGGCTCCTCCCCACTCCCCACTCCCCTCTTCTAATTTTGCTTTTTTCAAGCAATCTCCAGATTTTCAATCTGTTTGGCAAAAGCTTTCCCAACTAAGAACACTAACAACATCTAAGCTTAATTTATGGATTATTGGTCCGGGAAGAAAACACCGGGACTATCCCCAGCAGTTAGTACTTTCTAGGCAAAGCACTTGCACGATAGATTCCAAACAGTACTACCGCATTGGCATTCCCTATCAACTTTATCGATGTGATAATTTAAAATTTTAACTGTAAATTGAAACAGATAATTTGATTATAAGTTGACAATACTGGCAAATATTACCCTGTAGGGTACTACCCTTATCAAGACTTTTGGAAAAACATTATATATAGGATTCCTATTTGATTTTTGAAATACACGTAGGGTGGGCAATGCCCACCCTATCCGGGTTTTGGTGGGCAATGCCCACCCTACACTACGTATATATTTTTTACAAATGATTTAGGATTCCTATATATAGATGTGTCCAACACATTCACTAAGCTATTAAGCATTTAGATTGTATACCCAACGCTTTGTAAGCAAAGCAGAGCATGTGTGAGTGAGTGTCATGTTATGCAAACTAAAGGTTCAATAGCTAAACTCTAAAACCTTTACCTACGCCCATAGGAGAATAGCAAATATGGCTAGATTTCTTCACGGATTTGGACCTCGCACAGGAGAGAATCAACCTCGCGGTCGAGCTTCTCAAATGGTTCAATCAGGGAAGTTTGGCAGACTGTTCCCGGAACTTCGCCCATTTCTTCCTTCAGAGGAAAGTCTGACAGAGCTTGGAAAAGCAATGGTAGATCCAGACCCGAATCAGGAAGACGGAGATAACGTAACAGTGCCAGCCGGATATACCTATTTTGGTCAATTCGTCGATCACGACATTACGTTCGACACCACATCTCTACAAGAAATTATTGTTGACCCGTTGGGGGTGAGAAACTTTCGTTCGCCGTTGTTGGATCTGGACAGTGTCTACGGGTCTGGTCCAGATGCTCAACCCTATCTCTACCAATTTAGTCCAGGGACTGATCCTCAAGAACTGTTTCTGATTGGGACAACGCAAAAACTTAATACAGGCATAGATCCACTGCCAAACGACCTCCCTCGTGCGCAGAGTCGTCTTGGTTTGCTCGGTGACCCACGCAACGACGAGAACTTAATAGTTTCGCAACTACATGTCGCTTTTCTAAAGTTTCATAACAAGGTGGTTGAGGGCATCAAGAATGGAACTATCACACAAGAATCGCCTATCGGGAAGACACCTTTTGAGGAGGCAAGAGACTTAGTCATTTGGCACTACCAATGGATTGTGCTTCACGATTTCTTACGGCGCGTTCTTGACACTGAGCAGCTAGATCTGGTGTTGACAGAAGGTAGAAGTTTTTACAAGTTCGACAAAGATCCATTTATACCTGTGGAGTTTTCAGTAGCAGCGTATCGGCTCGGTCATAGTATGGTCCGTTCAGTGTACGACTACAACCGAATTTTTGGCACTGACAAAAATAGTCCCGGTCACATCACAGAAGCAACTCTTCAATTGCTGTTTGAGTTTACTGCAAAGTCGAGCGATGGCAAGGTTCCTGTTCCAATTCCTAGCAACTGGATTATCGATTGGAGGAGGTTCGTTGAATTAGATCCTCAGGTAAAAGTTAATTTCAGCCGAAAGCTGGATCCTTTGCTGGTTGTTCCTCTGCAAACTTTACCAAACGTTCCACAGCCTAATGCGCTGGCGGTCAGGAACCTTTTACGAGGTCGTAGTCTTGGCTTACCCTCTGGTCAAAGTGTCGCCAAGTTTATGGGATTCGAGCCTTTAACTCCGGATGACATTTCTCAAGGTCCAGATGGAGAAGTTGCCAAAGCACAAGGTTTCGACATCGAATCTCCGCTCTGGTACTACATTCTCAAGGAAGCTCTAATTCAGGGCGAAGGAAAGCACCTAGGTCAGGTAGGAAGCCGAATCGTTGCTGAGGTCTTTGTCGGACTTCTAGAGTCGAGGGATAGTAACTCGTTTTTGGTACAAAGACCTAACTGGAAGCCGACACTTCCTGCGAAAGAACCAGGAACATTCACCTTGGCAGATCTATTAAATTTTGTGGGAGATCTCAGTCCAATTGATGGGATCAAGTCTGTTTAGTTGAACTGCCAGAAGTTCCACTGCACAATTATTCAGTCCCGACTTTTTTTGAGTAACTCTAACTGAGTAGTTTGGTCTTAGGGAATACCAAAAAATAAATTATCCATTCCGTAGTAGGGTGCGCTCTTCGCTACTCGTAATGCACCGTCTTAGGCTCTTATGGTGCCGTACTCTCCCCGTAAGAGCGCACCCTACAAAATTGGAGATTTTTTTAATTGGAAGTCCCTTACATAAAGTTAAGTGTGTATACACTTAACTTTATTGTTAAGCAATCTCGTGAGTAATTCTTTTCTGACAACCAACAACTAACAACCAACAACCAACAACCAACAACTAACAACTAACAACTAACAACTAACAACCAACTATTCGTCGATCTGCCAAGAATCTTTTGTCAGTTCTTCATCCAGAATTTTCTTTGGACGCAAAATCACAATAATTCGTCCTAAGAGAGGAATTTCTGGTGCGGTTTCAAACCACTGAAAATCTAATTGACCAGAGTTCTCAAATACAAAGTAACTGCTAGCATCCCATTGCCGTTGGGCGCGGTCTAAAACTACCAACACGAGTCCTGGGGCGGATTGTGTTTGCTTAGGAAGATTATCGCTATTGCACAAAATCACCACTGGGTCTTCTGCACTCAACAGTGTTTGCCAACCTGGTAAAGGCACCCAAGCTTGCTCTCCAGCAAATTTGACCATGCGAAATGGTTCTATTTGTTCTACTAGAGGAACAGCTTGCAGATCTTGTGGTGTTAATGGCAACTCACCCACCACTGGCACGAGGCGGGGCAATTCTTCCTCTGATTCTAGACGGTAAAAGGGTAAAGTAGGTGCAGGACGTTTGGGTACGATGGTAAAATCAGTTAGTAATCGTTCGACTTGTTGCCTTGCTGTTTGCGTGTGAGCAAATTTCAAGCCTTTGCCGATGAGGCGCGATCGCTCTTGTAAGTCTGAGTTTTGGCGTGCCAGTTTCCAACAATGATAAGCCACAGCATCTCCCGGATGATTGTCATACCCCTCAGGGAGGATCGGCAAGCGAGAGAAATCTTTTATTGCTTTGGCGACTTCCCTTGCTTCATCAACGTCAAGTTTATGCAGGAAGGTTAGTTCGGCGGCGGCGGCGCGTTCTTCTTCTGTAAGCAAACGTAGTTCATATAATACATCGCTTCCCCGTGCAACGTAGTGCGATCGCACTGCCTCTGATCCCCCAGTCTTTTCTAAAGAATTATAAACTTGCGCACCCACAATTACCTGATTCTGTTGAATTGGCTCAAAACCAGTTTCTTCAAAAATCGTTTGAGGATTGTAACCGGCTTTTTGCAGTTGGGCGATCGCCGTTCCCCATTCCACCCAGTTGCCTTGCTTTTTTCTGAGCTTTTGCAGTAGTGGCGCTATATCGTTCTTCTCACGTTCAGGATTTTGAGTATTGGGTGGTAAGTCAGTCATAGTAGATAGGGCGAACATTTATGTCAGTACAAATACACCTATAGCACCAAATATTATTTTATAGTCTAACGATGAGTTATGAATAAAAAACAATTACCGCTCATGGCAATTACGTAATTGCACTTAGAGTATATTGTGATTCAGAATCTATCTTGTTACATAATTTCAAGGTGGATTCAAGCCAGTACTGCAAGCTATTTTCAATCTAGCTTGGTATGGAATATAACGAAAGGGTTACACTTAAAGGATTGTTCTTATGGATAATCCAATTCCTGAACTGGATAAAACATGGTGTCAGTTAATGACTATAGAAAGACCAAAAAAGCAGAAAATCTTAGTAGTTGACGATGAGCCAGATAATCTAGATCTGCTCTATCGGACATTTCGCCGTGACTTCAATGTTTTTAAAGCAGATAGTGGTGGGAGCGCCCTGGAAGTTTTGGCAGCAGAAGGAGAAGTGGCGGTCATCATCTCTGACCAGCGGATGCCAGAAATGAAGGGAACAGAGTTTCTGAGCAAAACTGTACCTCAGTTTCCAGACACGGTAAGGATTATCCTCACAGGTTTTACCGATATTGAAGATTTGGTAGAAGCGATTAACGCAGGCCAAGTTTATAAATACATTACTAAGCCTTGGGACCCTGGGGAACTGAAGGCGGTGGTGCAACGAGCGGCGGAAAGCTATGATTTGCTCAAGCAACGTACAGAAGAATTACGCCGTGCGAATGCCCAAATAGCGTTATTGGCTGTTTTATTACAGATTACTCACGAAGTTCCTAGCTTAGAAGCAACTCTAAACCCAATTGCCACGGTTTTTGGTGAAGGTTTGGCGGCGGACGGCTGTATTTTGCAATTGGTAAAGAGCAATACCTTGATTGCAACTCAAGGCACTTACAGTAGTGATTTTAAAGTAGAAAATTGGCTAGCGCAAGACCCTCTGTTTGACGAGGCGATCGCCACTCAGCAGATGCAAGTTTCAGCCAATATCCCCAAAGATCCAAAACTTGCTGGTGTTGCCCATTACCTCAATTCTGGTGTTCAAGCACATCTCCTGGCGCCGATCGCATCCCAGAATCAAGTGTTAGCGGTATTGTCGCTACAGTGGGTTCAGCCCTGTACTTTGCGAGAAGATGAACTGAAACTTATTCAATTAGCAGCCCAACTAGTAGCGCTCACACTTACTTCTATGGGATACCATAATAATTCGTAATTCGTAATTCGTAATTCGTAATTGAGCGAAGATGCGAATAGATGAACTCGCGAAGCGCTGCGTAAGCGAAGCGTTTTAATTATGAACTTGGTTTAAATGCGAAGTATCCTCAATTAGACCCCTGCTTTCAAGCGTGGGCTATTAATTACGAATTACGAATTACAAATTACGAATTGCAGCGAAGCTGCTTGACCAATGACTAACGAAATTCGTGCTATTTTCGACCGCATCGCTCCAGTTTATGACCAGTTGAACGATTGGCTGAGTCTGGGACAGCACCGGATCTGGAAGGAAATGACAGTGAAATGGAGTGCTGCCAAAGCGGGAGATACTTGCCTAGATCTGTGTTGTGGTAGTGGGGATCTATCCTTACGCCTAGCGCGGCAAGTGGGAGCAACGGGACTGGTGTATGGAGTAGATTTCTCGACCGCGCAGTTAGAAATTGCTTCATTTCGCTCTCAACATCAGTATCCGCCTCTCTCCATCACCTGGGTTGAAGCTGACGTGCTGGATTTACCCTTTGAGGACAACCGATTCGACGCCGCGACAATGGGCTATGGGTTAAGAAATGTTACAGATATTAAGCGCAGTCTGAAAGAAATACACCGCGTCCTGAAAACAGGTGCCAAAGCTGCGATTTTAGACTTTCATCGTCCCAGCAATCCACAAATGCGTACTTTTCAGCAGTGGTATATGGATCATCTTGTCGTTCCAGTTGCCAATCAAATGGGTTTAAAGGAAGAATACGCCTACATCAGTCCCAGCTTAGACCGTTTTCCTAGAGGAAAGGAGCAGCTAGAGATAGCTCGTCAAGTTGGTTTTGCAACTGCCACACACTATCCCATTGCGAACGGTATGATGGGAGTGCTAGTGGTTTCAAAAAAAGACTGAGGAGTCAAGAGTCAGGAGTCAAGAGCGAGGAGTGAGGAATAAAAATTTATAACTCCTAACTCCTAACAACTAACAACTAACTCCTAACAACTAACAACTAACTAAATCTTTCCCTTGGATTGGTCTCATCTCTGGCTTTATGTCTCTCCCCCGGTTTTGGGTGGAATTATTGGCTATTTCACTAACGATATAGCCATCAAAATGTTATTTCGTCCCTACCGAACAATTTATATCGGTGGACGAAGGGTTCCCTTTACCCCTGGATTGATTCCCCGCAACCAGGAACGCCTTGCTAAGAATGTCTCAGAAACTATTATGGGATCGCTGCTGACACCAGAGGAATTGCAAAATCTGGCACGGCGACTGTTGCAAACAGAACGCGTGCAAAAAGCAATTCTCTGGTTACTGCAAATGGCGATCGACCAAGTCAAATCCGATAAAGAGCAGAAAACTGCCAAGATTGTGGCAGGAATTTTGCGGGATTTGTTAGGAGAATCTTTGCCTCGTCTCCTCAAGGTTTTGGCGCGGCGCGAAGACTTTTTGTCAGCGCAGATCAATCAAATTTTTGACCAGATATTTCTGGAATTTCAACTGAATGAAGAACAAGCTACTCGCCTTGCTGATTGGCTGCTGCAAGTAGTTATACCACCAGATGTTCTGCGGCTGGCAGCAATTGATTTTTTGACCGATCGCACAATTCAAACTATTGATGAACGCTTTCGGGAAAAAACCAGTGGCACTTATTGGGTAGTGGCAAATCTGTTTGGCTTACGCAATACTTTAAGCCGTCTGCGAACTTATTGCTTGGATGAAAAAGACGATACCAATGCTCGTTTGCAGGAATTGTTTCAAGATTTGCAAGTGCGCGATCGCATCAAGAGATTTTTGCAAGAAATTTCTTTACAAAATTTGCCTATAGGGACGGTACGGCAATTGCGAAAGACGACACGCGAAAATGTCCGCCAATACTTACAAACACGGGGTAGCGATTTGCTGCAAGGATTAAGTGAGTCAGTTGACTGGGGAAATATTGCTGTGATGCTGCTAAATCGCCTCGGCAATTCCCCGGTTGCGAGTGCTTCTTTAGAAGTCGTGAGTAAAGAACTGGCTTTAATTTTCGATCGGTATTTGGAAAAAGATTTAGAAGCAATTGTTGCTCAGGCAATTCCCATTTTGGCTATCGATCAGATGATTCTTGAGCGCGTCAAGTCAACTTCACCTGCTGATTTAGAAGCTGCCATCGAGGGAATTGTGAAAAGTGAATTGCAGGCAATTGTGATTTTGGGCGGTGTTTTGGGTTTTGTTGTCGGGTCGATGCAAACAGCATTTCTGTTCTTGAGTCGATCGTAATTTAATATTTGGACAGATATTGGTTTAAAAAATTCACCGCACTTGTAGTTGTTAGCGTAATGTTATGTGGCAAATTACTGAGTTTAAACCAACGTAAATCACTATGCTTTTCTTTTTCTAAATTCTTAGGTGGTAAAATTAAGCAAGAGCGCTCGCATAGAAGCACAAAACAATGACACGGATTCCATTAGCAGAAGCCCAACTTCGTTTAAGCGAACTGATTGCAAGTCTGCAACCCGGTGAAGAAGTGCAGATTTTTTCCGGCGATCGTGCCGTCGCCAGACTGATTGCCGAACCCCAACCACCCCGCAAGCCTCGCCAGCCCGGCAGTGCAGTCGGAACCCTAATCATCCTGTCCGAAAACGAAACCCACGAGTCAGACTTTCACGACTATATGCCATGAAGTTTCTGCTGGATACTCAGGCATTCCTCTGGTTTGTACTCAACGATCGCGCCCTTAGTCAAGTCGCCTGTGAAACGAAAAGCTGCGTGAGTCCCGTGTGAGCAATTTCCTTGGCGACTAGGAATTCTGGAATCACCCCAATTACCTCACCACCAGCCGCTAGAGTTGCATCAGCAATTGTACCCATTAACCCAACATTGCCACCCCCATAAACCAAACCCAAATCGCGTCTGACCAGCGCTTCGCCCATTGCCTGAGCAGCCTGTTTGTAGACTGGTTGCACACCCATACTAGAACCGCAGAACACGCAGACGTACTTCATCGTTGAACTTGCCTCCTGGATACTCTAAAAAAGCTACTCATTCGTGCGGATCGCGAATAAAGCCGTAGCGCTGCTTCTTAACGTGTTGAACCTAGGACATTGTGAAGCACTGCCACCATTTCGGCACGAGAGGAAACCTCAAGCTTGCGAAACATTCGCTTCAGGGCTTGCTTAACAGAATTTTCTGTAATCCAAATTGCTGTACCAATTTCAGCATTGGTTAGTCCCTGTGCCACCAGTTCAGCAATTTGAATTTCACGCGGCGTTAAACGATCAATATTTAAAGAATTGAATTTTGTGGGTTGAGATCGCATCTTGATTAGACAAGTTGACAGATGAAGGCAAAGGGCACTCAGGTCGGCAAGAGGAAAGAGCATTGAAAGCAGGATTAGCCTGATTGCGGGTAAAGCCAACTCCTCCAACAAGGCGACCATTGCTGACAATCGGTCCAGCCATCACATGCCCGTGGTCAAAGCGCGGGCAAATAATCTGCCATGCCTTAGGAGGTAACACCAATTCTTCGTGAACTGGGGCATGGCGCTCAAGCAAGTAGCGCAAGACCGGATTGTGTTCTATGGAGAACGCTAATTTCAGGATGCCTGGAATCGTTGTCCCAGCAGTGGGGAGCTGATCAAAGAAAAAAAGCCCCCAACGGTGAGCGACAAAATACTCACTCACTTTATCCATGACGTGCAGCCGTAGTTCATGCTCGTTATGAGCGTTGGCGATCGCTTGAAATAAAGACTGCAAAGAATTCGCCATATCGTTCCTGCAAAGTGTACCCGTTCGAGGACTAGGCGTGGCTGGTAGGTATCCCTAGTATAGATTCTGTTGCAATTGCTATCCACTGATTCACCCTGAAGAATAATTCTCATCATGACAATCAGTTTTAACTTCGGGCATGGCGCATGGTGTTCCCCGACCCAGGTGCTATAACCTCTACTGAACTTAATCTGTCTTCCCTGTCTGAGGCGACCTCTGACCCTACAGCCTAACCTGAGAATCGCAAAGAAAATGCTTTACTTGTTGAAAGGAAGAAACTCATGTTACATTATGCACATCCGGAAGTACTTGTCAATACCCAATGGGTTGCTGACCATTTGAGCGACCCTAACATACGTTTGGTCGAAGGGAATGTAGGTTCCCAGGCATACGATGACGGACACATCCCAGGCGCAATTTTCTGGAACGTGTTCAATGAGCTAATACGAATTGATAACCATACCAATCTTGATCCAGTCGCGTTAGAAGGATTGCTCGCGCGTTCCGGTATTGCGAACGACACCACCGTGATTGCATATGGTGAACACCCTGTCAGTGGAGCATGGATATTCTGGTTGTTGAAACTCTTCGGTCATCGCGATGTGCGCGTCCTCAACGGTGGTCGCCGGAAATGGATAGCTTTATGACGCCCACTCACAGCAAAGCAGCCGATTGTGACACCGACTCAGTATCGTGTACAGAAGCCTGATGCACGTCTGCGGGCACTGTATGAGGATGTACGGGAATCCATTGGACGAAAGGATCGCGTGTTAGTGGATGTGCGATCGCTCCAAGAATATAGTGGCGAATGGTTTTTTGACAAACCCCCACAAGGAACCGAACGTGCAGGTCATATTCCAAGTGCAATGCATGTCTATTATGAACTTGCTTTAAACGAAGATGGAACCTTCAAGCCGAAGGAGGAATTGCAGGCACTCTACCACGACAAGGGTATTACCGCAGACAAGGAAGCGATCGCCTACTGCGCGGTTAGAGCGCGATCGGGACATACCTGGTTTGTCTTAAAGTATTTATTAGGATATCCGCATGTACGGAACTACGATGGTTCATGGAATGAATGGAGCCGACTCCCCGATACAGCTATCGAGAAATCATCACATCCGCATCTAGGACTCCTTTAATATCAAATCCGGTTGATTGCACATGGTATTTGTAGGGGCACAGGATTGCTGTGCCCCTACCGTTTGTGTGTTCATTTAACCGGATTTGATATAACTCAATACGGTTCAGTTAAGATAATGTACCTACCGTCAACTCCTGTAGAGACGCGAAATTTCGCGTCTCTACACCTATGTAATTCCTACCGATCAGCCCTAACTGAACCGTATTGTGATATAACTGACATCTTGCACCTTCTCATACTGTTGGATTTAGATTTACTAACCAAATTTCACGTCTATGCATCGTTTTCCCAGTTTAAATTTTTGGATCCGGATAGTCATAAAAGTCTTCTCCCTCAATTTCAGAGAAAGCAATTAGTTGACTACCAGCAGCATAATCTTGTTTTGCTGTTTTGGCGGCGGCTGCTAAAACACGTTTTTGCTCATCTTTTGTGAGATAATTTTGTCCTTGATGAATTATTTCTAGTGCCGCTTCTGCAATTTTTAAGCAGTCACTTTTACTTAATTTGGGTAGAGATCGAAGAATTTCTTGGGTTTTCATAGGGTTGTATAAAGTTACTTTTTTTAATTAGCTGTGGTTGATAGTCGATACATGAACAGTGCCCAAGAAAATCAGGGAGTTAAAACAGATGCTACGCCAATTATATTTTACTGAACTCCCAGGTAAAGGTAGTCACACCAACTGGATACATCCCTTATACAATGGAAAGTTAACGCTCTCAGGTAAAGATGGTTCGGACGCTAAACCTTACCAAGAAAAAGAGGTTCGGCAAGCTATAAAAGAAGTAGAGGCAAAACAATAGCAGGAGAAGCCAGAAGATGGGCAAATTTAAGTATCAAATGCTGATTCAATGGTCTGAAGAAGACAATTGTTTTTTGGTGGGGTTTCCTGATTTTCCTGGACAGCGTTGGAGAACTCATGGTGATAGTTATCAGGAAGCTGTAACAAATGGAATTGAAGCATTAGAGTCTTTAATTATGGCTTACGAAGCAACAGGTGAAAAGCTTCCAGAACCAACTGTTAATAAAGCTGCTTAATTGCGTTCACTGAAGTGCAACTTCTAACCAACCTTGAACAGCTTCCTGTAACATCAAGAGCAAGTGTTCGTAGCTCTCTCCCCAAGTATGACATCCTGGTAGTGCAGGTACAGAACCACACAACACTCCATTTTCTTGCCATTGGAATTTCTAACTCAGAAGCCAAAAACGCTTACAACAAGGCAGAGGCACTATACAAGTCTCAGTTCGAGTTGGTAGACCTGTATATAGAGGATAACTACAACCGCATTAAGGAAATTCGTAGGACGATCAAAAAAATAGAGTTCAAGCTTAACAAAGCTGCTGCCTCTGGTCAGGAATCTACTGTTAAAAAGTTGAACAAAAAGATTCATTTTAAGCAGCAAAAAATCAATAAGCTTGACGCTAAAATTTTACGTCTTAAGGAGTCGAAAGCTACCGGACATTTTACCGTAACTTTTGGGTCGTCAAAGTTATTTGAAAAGCAATACAGGTTAGAAGAAAACGGCTATGAAAGCAAAGAAAAATGGCTAGAGGATTGGCGCTCAGTGCGTTCTAGTCATTCTTTCTTTGTAGGCTCCAAGAACTATCAGGGTGGTAATCAACTGGTTAGATATGATGCTAGTTTGCATACTTTGACCATTACTGTTACCCCAAAGTTAAGAGCAAAGTACGGTAATACTGTTACTCTTCAAAATGTTAGTTTTTCCTACGGTCAAGATCGGTTGCTGGTTGCTATAAAAACAGTTAAGCGTACCTCCACCCGCAAAGGCAAAGACGGGGAGAAAAAGGAAGATTCTAGAAATGGTAGCAGGCAGCCAGTTACCTACGAAATAATTAACAAAGAAGGCAAGTTTTATGTTAACGCAACTCTGGAGACTGTAGACCCAGTAATCCAAACTTCTTTAGAAAACGGTGCGTTAGGAATAGACTTTAATCCTACTAGTATTGGTTGGACTTTAATAGACCGTCATGGCAACTTAAAGCGGCATGGCACTATCAAGATAAACGTTCAGGATAAACGTTCTGCACAAACAAAAGACATTATCGGTAAGGCTGTATCTGAAGTAGTTAGAATTGCATCGAAGTACAGCGTACCCATAGTTATTGAAGATTTAGATTTTGCTCGAAAGAAAGCATCAATGAAAGAACAAGGTGCAAAATATGCACGGATGCTTTCTAATATGGCTTACAGCCAGTTCATCCAGATGATTGAGTCGCGTTGCATTAAATCTGGGGTAGAACTAATCAAAGTTGATGCTGCCTATACCAGCGTAATTGGTGTTACGAAATACATGGCAGTTTACGGTCTAAATTCTGGTTGCGCCGCAGCGTTGGTAGTTGCGCGTCGTGGTCAGAATCGAACCGAAAAATTACCTAGACGCCTTGATTCTTACTTCAAGAAGCCAGAGGACAAATTGAAGTCGGGAGCTTGGCGTCAGGTAGCTAAGAGAATAAACATTTGTGGTGGTTTTAATCGTCACAAATGGTATTCTCTTGGTGAGTCCAGTCCTTGCAGCTTGTTTCCCGCCGTAGGGAACTGGCGAACCCGTAAGGGTATCAAACAGGCACGAACCAACAGTTCGTTGTACAGCAAGCTACGGCAAACAAATGCGAATTGTGGGCGTGATACTGTACAGGTCTTAGTGACCCCTCATATTTGCAAAAGCCCCCGCGCTACAGGTTCTATCAGCCTTAAGGGCGTAAATCCTTAAGTTTGCTGAAGTTTTGAGTAGCGCATGATAAGTATGGGACACCGCAAAGGACAGTCCCAGATAGCGGCGATTTTTCAACAGCCATGCTGTGAGTGGGGTTGACCAAATTCTGCGAAGTGCGGAAGCAACAAAAGCAATAAGGAATAGGATACAGGAGGTACGGGCAGTTGCTCGGATTGCTATCCGCATCCCTTGTTCATTAATACCATGAACAAGCCAGATAACACTAACCATAATGCCGATCGCCAGTGCTGACCAACCAACGATACTCCATCCTTGGACAGCGAGTTTAGTACCTTTCATACTTTATTACTCCTGAAGGAGATTGATTATCGGTACTGAGTTTAGCGATCGCCCTCAGTCGCTGTCTTGCCTATTCTGCCAAAAAATGTCCTAATCTTCCGACAACTTTAAAGCGAGTCTCGATACAATACGGTTCGGATAAGATAATTTACCTACCGATAACCTATGTAGAGACGCGAAAGTTGAGCCAGCGCTGTAGGAGGGTTTCCCTCCGTAGGCGACTGGCGTCGCGTCTCTACACGTCTAAAATTATCACCAAAAACCCTTAACCGAACCGTATTGCATCTCGATATGCCTTTGGTGTCGTTGCAGTATGTTGGCGAAAAACTCTAGTAAAATGACTCTGACTCTGAAAGCCAACTTGCTGACAAATTTCGACAATTGTCAACTCCTGCTTTGTCAGTAGTTGCTTTGCTTTTTCAATTCGGCATTTTGTCACATATTGATGAGGTGAAAGTCCTGTAGATTGTTTGAATAAACTGGCAAAATAATGCGGACTCATCTGTACGACAAAAGCAAGTTCAGCTAGAGTCAAGTTTTGGTCTAAATGCTCATTGATGTAGGCGATCGCTTGCCTTAGCCTATACTTAGGTAATCCACCCGTATAATCTTTAATCTCTTGTTTGCGTAACGAGTATCGCCGCAGCAAATGCACTGCTAAAGCCGTTGCCATTGACTCTGCATAAAGCCGACTGTCTGCGCCCCCTGCTTCTAGCTCTACCTTAAGAGCTAGTCCCATCTGCTCAATCAACGGATCGCGTAACTTCCACTGTGGTGTAATCTCGATCTTGTCTGCATCTACAGATTCATGGGCAGCATGGGCAAGGGTTGCGGGTTCAACATAAAGGTCAATTAATGTAAATTCGCGTTCGATCTGTGTCCTAGGGAAGAGTTGGCTTGCCGGGAGAATAGCAATATCACCGTTGGTGTAACATTCACGCTGCCAACTACCGTTGACCATGAAATTTGCCTGAACATCCTCAAGAAAGATCAGCAGCAGATGCTGGGTAAACCAATTTTCAGGTATTTCGTCAGCGGGTTCTCGCTCATAGATCAGCTGCAAACCATTCCATCCCGCCTCATCGCTGGAGAGGAGGTGTAAGTGTTCTTGAGGTTCGTTGTTGGACATTGCTCATTTAATAGACATCTCCAGAAATTAATTGTGCGTTGTCTACAAACGTTGTAGAGACGCGAAATTTCGCGTCTCTACATTGTTTTTCGGAGATGTCTAATCGAAATAACCTGCGCCTGTAAAGTTTCTTGAACTTTAGAGGGTTGACGAACAGGCACAATAGCAGAACGCTCAGGTGTGACAGTCCAATCGTAATGGCGTAGTAATGTAGAAAGAACGATCTTCATTTCCATTTGGGCAAATTCAAAACCTAAGCAACTATGCGGACCATTACCAAAACCCACTAAGGCAAAGGGATGCTTCTTGTCTTCTTCACGCGGTGGTGCAAAACGATCTGGATCGAAACGGTCAGGGTCGGTGTAAAGTTCTGGTAAGCGGTGAGTCAGCATTGGCGATATAGTCACCAACCAACCCGCTGGGATGCGGTAGCCTGCATACTCAATATCCTTGAGGACACCACGACTAAAAGATGATACTGGCGGATAAAGACGTTCTGCTTCTTTGAGTACGTTGGTTAGCAGGGTAAATTGCTTGAGATGGGATAGCGTTAGTGAGTTATCACCCACGACTTGGGTTTGTTCTTCACGCAATAGCTGTCGCCATTCGGGATGATTGCCTAACTCAAATAGCGCCCAACTTAGCAATGACGCTGTTGTCTCATGTCCAGCAAACAACAGCAGTAATGTTTCGTTGATGATTTGTGCTTCACTCAATTTGTTACCATCTTCATCAACAGCCGCTAACAGCAATCCTAAAACGTCTTTTGATTCAAGTAAGTTACTTTGGCGCTGGCGTTCCGCAATGACTTGACGCAAGTAAGCGACTAACTTTCGACGAGCATTCTGACCACGACCATGCAACATGAAAGGTAAATCCCACTTCAGCAGTGCTAATCTGCTTTCAAACAGTTGTGTAAACCACTGACTTATTTGCTCAACTTCGCTGTTGGTTTGGCTTCCCATGAACAGACGGCTAGCAACAATCAAAGTTAGCTTGCGGAAATCGGAATTTAGGGGAATTGTCCCGCGCTTTCCCCAATCCTTGAGTTCCTCTTGCACAATGTTTTGAATTGTGTCGAAGTAGGTTGCGATCGCCCGTCCGTGAAACGCTGGATACATTAGGCGACGAGTAAACCGATGTTCCTCTCCATCTTGTAGTAATATATTGTTGCCAAACAGGGGTTCTAAAAACAACCATCCGATCCGCGATGACATGTGTTCTGCCTGTTCTACCAGCACTAGCCTATTAGCATCCGGACCAATTAAACAAGCTCCTTTAGTGCCTAAAAAGCTGCTCTTGAAAACGGGTCCATAACTTTGGAATCGCCGCCCGTAGAAAAGTTCCAGATCCTGAAATAGTTCCAGAATCTCCCCTACAAAAGGTAAGCCATAGTTACCAGGCATTTCCTCTGCTGATTTTAGCTGCTGCATTGTGGAGTCCCTTATGGTTTATGATCTAAGTTTTTATAATTTTAATTTTTAATTTTTAATTTTTAATTCCACGGGAGCGATACTAACTTAATATCTGTGCTAGATCCAGCACAAAGTTTGGCAGCACATCCTCTCCCTCCCCACTCCCCATTCACTAATTACCAGTCTTCATCTTTGGATAAGCAATGCGTTGATGATGAAATTGCTGCCAAACTTGGACAAAAATTTCAGCTATTTGGCTCATTTCGGTTCGTGTTAGCCGGGAATCTACCATTTGATTGTCTTGCCACCGGGCACGGAGAATATTGTTCAGCATTGCGAGGGCTTGTTCTGGAGTGGCGTCTTTGAGCGATCGCAGTGCCGCTTCACAAGAATCTGCCAACATCACAATCCCGGTTTCTCGTGACTGAGGAGTTGGACCATCGTAGCGAAAATCTGCCTCTATGACTTTTAAATTTGGATCTTCTAGTGCCATTTGCTGGGCTTGGTGATAAAAATAAGCAATCTGCATTGTTCCCTGATGCTGTGGAATAAAAGCTTGAATTGCTGTAGGCAATCTGTGTTTCCGTGCCATCACCAACCCTTCAGTGACGTGTTTTTTGATTATTTTTGCACTCTTCCAAGGGTCTTTAATTTCTGTATCGTGTTTATTTGGTCCTCCCATTTGATTTTCAATAAATGACAATGGGTCGTGCATTTTGCCAATATCATGATATAATGTTCCAGCCCTGACCAGTTCGACATTGCAACCCAATTGTTTAGCAGCAGCTTCGGCAAGGGTAGCGACAAATAGCGTATGCTGAAAAGTTCCAGGAGTTTCAGTGGCAAGTCGCATTAATAAGGGGCGGTTAGGATTTGCCAGTTCTGCTAAACGGATCGGGGTGACTAAATCAAATAGTTTTTCCAGATAAGGACTTAAACCTAGCGCCACAACACTCCAAGCTAAGCCGGATAAAGCAAATAACGCTGCTTGCTTGAGTACGATATATGTAGCTAAACCAAATGCTTTCCCAATCACGAGTTTAATTATCAGGTAAACGCCGCCTTGAGTTAAGGCAATGGCAAGACCTAGGAGAGCGAGTTCTTCACGCGATCGCAGTCTTTGTGCGATGCAACTTCCTAACACTCCCCCCGCTGCACCAGCCAAAAGCGCAACCTTACTAACTTCTAAACTAATTGGTAGCAGCAACAACAGTAGTCCCACTACTGTCACACTCAAGACGGGTCCATAGTAACTACCCAACAATAAACCAACAGCGCTCCAAGTCGTATAGGGAATACCCATTGTTAGCACTACTGGCGTACTTAGGGCAAGCAACAACACCAACAGGCGATCGCTTTGCCGCAATTCGCACTCTCTCCGCCCTTCTACCAAGGTAAAAATGCAAACAGCGCCACTGACAAAACTTCCTAAATGCATCAACAGCAGCCAATTAATCTCCCGACGAATCAGATGATAGTGCTCCAGCACATCAAAGTCCCATGCAGAAATCTTTTCTCCCTTACGAACAATGACCTGATCTTGCTGCACCGACACCATCACTGGTTTTACAAGCGCAGCAGCCTGTCCAGCTTGTAGTGTCGTTTGTACTAAATCTTTCTGAAGATTTGGTTTAAGTACAGTCAACAATAGTTTGGTAGCCAAGGGTTCGGCATTTTTTGGCACCAAAGTCTGTACCTGTAGTCTCACTGCATTCTGCAAAATATTTGACGGTAGTCCGGGGGGTATACCTTGGGTGAGAATCCTTTCGGCACTTTGTTGGATTCCCATTTGGGTTTTTGCCCAATCCTCATCTGACAAGTCGAGTAACGAAGTTTCGTTGTCTGTTGTTTTCAGCTTGATGGTTAAAAGCTGTAAAATTTGGGTGCTTGCTTTAGCATATCCTTGGCGTGCTTGTGAGATTTGTAAGAGCAGTGAGGACCAGTTTTGCTTTGAATTTGAGTGGCGGTAAGCTTCTAATTCTGCCACCGCTTGAGTAAAGTCAGCTTTTTGGGAAAAATCAACTGGTTTTGAGTCTTGGATTCGCACATGCACAGAATCTCGTCTGTAACCTTCCAGAGTCTTAAGTGCTATAACTTTACTTTTATTCGGATGACCCAACAGTCGGGAATTTTGCGCTTTTTTATTTTCTGTAGTTAGTAGCAGCGCTTCCCATTCCCAATTAGAACAGGAGCGCAGGTAATGTTGAGTAGAGAGGGATAATACGAAAGTGTCAAAAAAAGGAAAAGGTTTTACAGAGGAACGAATTTCCTTGCCCTCATCTAAAAGTTCTTGCAAGTCTTGGTTGATTTCTTCATTGATGCCCCGATCAACCATTAACACTGGGATCGAACTTGTACTAGCGGCTTGGCGTTGGGCTTCTGTTTTGTTCTTATCCTGGATGAGAGCAGTCGCTGGTGCTTTAATCGTTTGTGGTGCAGTAGTCCCCACGCGAAGCTGAGGCTGATTGTATAACTTGTGTCCCATAACTCCTGTTAAGGACAATACTGCGATCGCAAAAATAACAAGAGTTGGCTTTGCACAAACCCAGCCCAAACCTCCTGCATAAATGCCACGTTTCATTTTTACCGACTTTGCCATTGAGAGCAACGCTCTTCGTGTTCCGTGTCCGCCTTTGTTGCTCGTGGTGGATAAGTACAAACAGCGTAATGCATTGTACCGTTGCCACCATTGAGTCAATTGCTGCATAAAGGATTGCAACAGTGATGCAAGTTTCATCAGCTATGACCGCAGTTGCTGACTTTGATCACTTAAAACAAGACAATTTTGAGCCAAACCAAACTTAAAGCCATTTAACTACCTACAGAATAAAATCGAAGGTTGACTTTGTAAATATTAGTATAAAGGCTGACGATAAAATAAAAGGATTGACCAAGAAGTCGTCTAACGAATAACGCGAGGAGCTGCGATCGCCTGTAACGGCAAGTTTGATTGTGCCAATGCACAATCGGAATCTGTGACTTCGTTTGAGTATGAGGTATTATACACTCCCGACCATACAGCCATAAGTGCGTCAGCCAATTTTAGCATTTGGGACTCGCTAGTAAGTTCAGATGCTTTTGACAATGCATTCAAAGGTAAAACTTGCCAAGTTACGGGAATACCGACACTACTGTTATAAGCCCCTGACAAAGCACCAGTTATCGCACTTAGACCCGGTAAATCATCTTCATTTTGAGTAGCTTGTAAAACTGAAAGGCGGAAGTCTTCTAAGGTACTAAGAAAGCAGTAAAAAGCCATAGCAATAGTACATCTGTGGTTTTCTTCTGTGATCAACTCGGCTTTTGCTCTTTCTAATCCTGCCTGACAATCTAACAAATAATTAACTTTTAATAATTGTTCTGGCAAACTTGTTGTCGTTTCCCCGATCAAGGAAATCGTTTGGGGGATCAGAGTGACTCTTGAGAGTTTTTCCGTCAGGGACTGAGCGATCGCAAAACTTACTGCTAGTATTTCATCCTGGATCAATGGGTCATTGTGCCATATGTGGACTACATCCAGCAAGTTTTCTCGCAGTTTAATGATATTTTCGTGAAAAAATAGCGCTAATGGCAGCGTGGCAAGAATAGCGAGTGGCGAGACACTTAATGTGGCGGCTAAGTTAGGAAATTCTTGCTGTTGCTCTTGCCAATTATTTAAATCAACTCTTCCCAAATTAATTAAACTTTCAGCACCCTGAACTGCCATTTTGTGCCAATGTAGAGACGTTGCATCCAAAGCCTCTACATTACCACCAGAGGTGATAATTTCTCCCAAAAGTGCTCCCAGGATTGTGCCTCTGAACCTACTTACAAGAGAGTAGCGCATAATAGAAATTATGAATTATGAGTTATGAATTATTTAACATTCATAACTCATAATTCATCCTTTCTTATATGTTGTACTAACGCCTGCAAGCCTAATAAATAACTTTGCACACCAAAGCCACTAATTTGCCCAATCGCTACTGGAGCAATATACGAGTGATGACGAAAATCTTCCCGACGGTAGATGTTACTTAGGTGTACTTCTACTGTCGGTAAGTTAACGGCTGCGATCGCATCCCGCAACGCCACACTTGTATGGGTATATGCTCCAGCGTTGATCACAATTCCTTGGTGATGCGCCAATGCTTTATGAATAGCGTCTACCAGAATCCCTTCATGATTTGACTGCATAAAATCTATTTTCGCCTGTAGCTTTAGTCCTTCTGCTTCTAACAGGCGATTAATTTCCACCAGAGTTAGGGAACCATAAATTCCTGGTTCTCTTTGTCCTAGCAAATTCAGGTTTGGTCCATGCAGTACTAGAACGCTTAAGGGGCGCAAAGTCATTGACAACACATTTAAGTTCCTAGCGCCTGCGCGATCGCTCATTCACTGGAATCGGAATCAGTTCCGGTTCCGGCTCAGGATCGGGCCCCAGTAGGGCTTCAATCAGCTTCCGTGCTAACTCCTTAAGCTTTTCTAGCACCTTTTCTATATAGTCCATTGAACTGACCGCTCCTGAGTTACTACCTCAATTATTGATGATCAATTACGGAGAAACTAGCCTACTTCCACACTCTGGCTTGAAGCCTACTTGATTCCCACTCCCGGATTCCGGGTATGAGCCACTTATAAATTGGAGTTGTTCTCCTTGTCTTTCTAGATTATCACATTAATACCTGATAAAACCGCATCTTACTAAGGAGGGTATTTGGTATTAATCAAGAAGTCAGGGATCAAGAGTCAGCAGTTGTAGAGACGCTATGGATCGCGTCTCTCCCAGTCATTTTTTTTTAGTAGTGGTTGTTGAGGACTTAGCAGTTGACTTAGTGCTAGAACTTTTTGATTTACTCGTTTTGCTAGTGGATTTCGTGGTTTGTGCTTTGGTTGCTAACAACTCTAGCGCCGTAGACAGAGTCATATCTTCAACTGATTGACCTTCGGGAATACTCACATTAGTTTTGCCATGCTTAATGTAAGGACCGTAGGGTCCATTGTATACGTTCACTGGTTCGCCGTCCTCTGGGTGAGAACCTAAATCCTTTAAAGCTGCCTTAGATTTGCTGGTGGTGCGTCCTTTTTTCGGTTCAGACAATAACTCCAAAGCTCGTTCTAAGGAAATTGTCAAGACATCATCACCTGCCTTCAGGGAACGATAGTCTTTTCCTTCCTTTCCTTGGTCATGAACGACATAAGGACCAAATCGTCCTAGATTCGCTTGGATTTTAGCGCCTGTAACTGGATGAACGCCTAATGTCCGGGGTAGTGCCAACAGACCAACCGCCACATCAAGGGTGACGTTTTCTAGCGTTACACCTTTAGGAAGGGAAGCTTGTTTAGGTTTGGGGTTTGACTCTGACTTCTCCGCCAACTGGACATAAGGACCGTAAGGACCAATTAGGACATAAATTGGTTCGCCAGTTTCTGGATGGATACCTAACTGGTCGGGACCTGTGGTTTTTTGGCGCAGCAGCGTTTCTACGGTTTTAGGATCGAGGTCTGCTGGAGTTAGGTCTTTGGGAATTGACGCTGTGATCAGACCGTCACCATTTTCGACTTCGATGTATGGACCAAATTTGCCAATGCGGACTTTAGCATCTAAGTTTTCCAGTTCTACAGTCCTGGCTGTATTGGCATCAATTTGGTTTTCCTGTTCCCTGACTAAAGTTTCTAGACCTTTGTCTCCCAGATAGAATTCCCGCAAGTAGGGTAGCCACTCAGCTTCTCCAGTGGAAATGTCATCTAGGGTTTGCTCCATTTTTGAGGTAAAGCCGTTATCTACAATGTCGGGAAAGTATTTTTCCAGCAGATCGGTAACGGCAAAAGCGGTGAAGGTGGGCACAAGGGCGTTATTTGTCAATTGAGCGTAACCCTTGTCTATGATCGTGCCAATGATACTGGCGTAAGTGCTAGGACGGCCGATGCCTTCACTTTCGAGGGTTTTCACCAAGGTTGCTTCGGTGTATCTAGCTGGAGGTTGGGTTTCATGAGCGATCGCTTCTAGGTCAGTACAGTTTGGGCGATCGCCTACCTTCAGGTTAGGCAAGATGACGTCTTGGTCTTCCAGCGCTGCTTCGGGATCGTCGGAACCTTCGACGTAAGCACGTAAAAACCCTGGAAAGTCAATGCGCTTACCTGAAGACCGAAAACCAGCATCTTCTACTAACAGCAGCATGGTAATTTGGGTAATCCGGGCGTCAGCCATTTGGCTGGCGACAGTACGCTTCCAAATCAGGTCGTACATTTGCAGTTCCCGACCACTTAACCCGGTTTCTTGAGGGGTGCGGAAAGTACTACCTGCGGGGCGAATAGCTTCGTGTGCTTCTTGTGCGCCTTTGGATTTAGTAGTGTATTTTCTGGGTTGGGGGCTGAGGTATTGTGTGCCATAAAGTTGTTCTACACAAGCACGAGCAGCAGAGAGCGCCTGCTCTGACAAATGCACTGAATCTGTACGCATGTAGGTAATATACCCCTGTTCGTACAAATTCTGCGCAATCCGCATTGTATCCCGTGCTGACAAGCGTAGTTTGCGGTTAGATTCTTGTTGCAGGGTAGAGGTTGTAAATGGTGGCGCTGGTTTACGTGTCACAGGACGTTCTTCAATGTCTGTGACTTGCCAATTTTTCCGACCTAAGCGTTCCTTGAGAGCTAAGGCTTCTGCTTCGTTTAGTAAGACAACGCGGCGATCTTGGGCAATTTGTCCAGTAGCTGAGTCAAAATCGCTACCAATTGCCACCTTGGTTTTTCCCAGTGTTACCAATTGGGCGGTAAAGCTTGGGGAGGTAGGGGAAGTCGGGGAAGTAGGGGAAGTAGGGGAGGTAGAAACTCCCCCCACTCCCCCGACTCTTTCCTCCGGGGGGGTTAAAGTTGCCTTTAGATCCCAGTATGCACCTTGGCGGAAGGCACGGCGTTGGCGTTCCCGAGTCACCAAAAGCCGCACCGAAACAGATTGCACCCGCCCTGCAGACAATCCCCAAGCGATTTTCTTCCATAGCAGAGGTGATAGGGTATAGCCCACAAGTCGATCTAAAATTCGCCGTGTTTCTTGGGCATGAACCAATTGCTCATCAATTTCACGACAGTTTTTTAAGGCTTTTTTGATCGCCTCTTGGGTAATTTCGTGAAACACCATGCGCTTGGTAGGAACTTTTGGCTTAAGTAACTGGTATAAATGCCAACTGATACTTTCCCCTTCCCGGTCTTCGTCCGTCGCCAGAATCAGTTCATCTACATCTTTAAGGGCTTCTTTGAGCTGGCTGACAATTTTCTTTTTATCTTTAGGGACTACATACAGGGGTTCAAAGTCGGCGTCTACATTCACCCCTAGCTGCGCCCATTTTTCCCCTTTAACAGTAGCGGGAATTTCACTAGCCGACTGGGGAAGGTCACGTACATGACCCATAGACGCTTCCACCCGATAGTCTCTTGGTAGGTAATTACGAATGGTACGAGCTTTGGTCGGAGATTCGACGATGACAAGAGTTGACATGTAAATTTCAAAAAAAAGAATAGCTGCTAAGCTAAACAGTCGGGTTGATTTAATCGAGCGCGAGATGTCAAGCTAAAAATTCACGGCTTTGCACGTGATTTCATCCTCACACAAACTGCCAGAATTGGCGCGTGCATTTCCTTTAACTTTGGGTACATGAGATCCAGCACTACAAGCAGAGAGAATTTGCCGCGTGGTTTCCCAAGCTACAGGCGAAAAGCCTCATAGACCCTAGGTTTCTCCCCATTCTTAGCCTCTAACAGTAGGTAAATCCTAAAGTCGGGAAGAGTTGGGGAGGCAGGAGTATGAACTTCTAGTTATTTCAATCTTTAACTTATCTGAGGCATAATTGGCGAGTGCAGTTTTCAAAATCTCCCTCAAGGTTAATAAGTAGGTCGCGTTCTTCAACTCAACTATGTAAAGTTTTGCTTTGAGTAAGGGTCAGTCCTTGCTGTTGTTAACTTACCCTTACCCTATAGCGCAATTCGCGGCTGGAGTAGTTCCGGCGAGCAACAAGAAAAAATTAAGGCAAAATTTCAATCAGCAGGCTTTTTTTTTTGAAGAGGAATCATGCTACCATAACTCATGAGTTGTAGATTCGGCGTAATCATCCTTGTTTGTATTAATAACTGCAAGCGGCTCTCCGAATAAACATCTCTACATAATCGGATTTTGGAGAGTTTCATGTCTATCTACGTAGGTAACCTATCCTACAACGTCACCCAAGACGAGATCACTGAGGTATTTTCAGAGTACGGCGCTGTCAAGCGAGTACAAATACCTACCGATAGGGAAACAGGTCGCGCACGGGGCTTTGGTTTCGTAGAAATGGAATCAGAAGCTGCAGAAGACGCCGCAATTAACGCTCTCGATGGTGCTGAGTGGATGGGGCGAGTCATGAAAGTTAACAAAGCTAGACCACGGGAGGAAAGACCTAGTCGCTCTGGCGGTGGTAGCTGGGGTAACAAAAATAGCGAGGGTGGATACTCTAGTCGGCGCTATTAAGTCTTCAATTTATCGAGCGGGTAAAGCTTAAAAGTTTGTTAAGGGAATACCAACAAATAAATTATCCAATATTGTGGGGTGGGCATCCTGCTATGGGTGTCAACTTAAGCTGTAACCCTTGAAAATACAAGCGTTTCTCGTTGCTAGGCTCTGCCTAGTAACGCGCTATCGGGAGGCTCTGCCTCCCGGAATACATTCCCACGCAGAGCGTGGGAACGAGAAAGGTCTGGAACGATCTTTTAGTAAGGGGTTTAACCTTAAGTTGACACCAATGGCATCCAGCCCGCCCAGTTCATGGGACGCAAGGATGCCCATCCCACAATAAATAGTAGGATATTTTTTTACTTGGAAATCCCTAAGGGAATACCACAAAATAAATTATCCACTCTTCTGTAGCATATGTTAAGGCTACTACATTTTAGATGTTGTAGTGCTTTACGACGTTCCGTAAGAGCGCACCGTACACTAATTGGCTATTTTTTTAGGTGGAAGTTCCTAACAATTTGATTAAGGAATGGCAGTTTAGAAAATATCTGAACTGTTAATTTTTAAGTGAGCAGTTCAGTTAACAACTGAACTGCTTAATTTTTTATGAAAATTACTTGGAAATTGGGAATTGGGAATTGGGCATAGGGCATGCCCAAAAAACAGGTTAATGCAACTCAAACAAAAGACAATAGAATTAACACAGTTGGACCATTAATGTCTAATAGCCAAAACCTATATAGCTCATGGATTTTGCTAACCTTGCATCCCAGTTAAATGCTGGAACGATCCTGCCAGAGGGGATTGTGACGATCACCCTGTTGGGAGTTTTGATTGTTGACTTGATTTTGGGGCGTAAATCCTCGCGCTGGATAGGGTATCTAGCGATCGCAGGGTTATTTGCTTCTATTGTCGCCCTATATTTTCAATGGGATAACACCAATCCCATGTTCTTCGGTGATTCCTTCAATAGTGACGACCTTAGTATCGTCTTTCGTGGGATCGTGGCTTTGTCTAGTGCTGTCACTATTTTGATGTCGATTCGCTACATCGAACAAAGTGGTACGCCTTTAGCCGAATTCATCGCGATTTTACTAAGTGCTACCTTAGGAGGGATGTTTTTATCCGGGGCTAGTGAGTTGGTGATGATTTTCATCTCTCTAGAAACCCTGAGTATCTCTTCTTATTTGCTCACAGGTTATACTAAGCGGGACCCTCGCTCGAATGAAGCGGCGCTGAAATACCTGTTGATTGGCGCTTCGAGTACAGCAGTATTTTTGTATGGGGTTTCACTGCTTTACGGTCTATCAGGTGGACAGACTAGACTGAGTGCGATCGCCAATGGCATTGCTATAGCTGATGTTGGTCAATCCTTAGGCTTAGTAATTGCTCTGGTTTTTGTGATTGCAGGTATTGGCTTCAAAATCTCTGCTGCACCTTTCCATCAGTGGGCGCCAGACGTCTACGAAGGTGCTCCTACCCCAGTGATTGCCTTTTTATCTGTCGGTTCCAAAGCAGCTGGATTTGCCCTAGCCATCCGCTTGCTGACAACAGCCTTCCCCCTCGTTATTGACGAATGGAAGTTTGTCTTCACCGCCCTGGCGGTAATGAGCATGATTTTGGGTAACGTAGTCGCCCTCACCCAAACCAGCATGAAACGGATGTTGGCTTATTCGTCCATTGGTCAAGCCGGGTTCATCATGATTGGCTTTGTTGCTGGAACACAAGCAGGATATGCCAGCATGATATTTTATCTCCTGGTCTACCTGTTTATGAACTTGTGCGGCTTTACCTGCGTGATTCTGTTCTCCCTGCGCACAGGAACCGACCAGATTAGCGAATACTCCGGATTGTATCAGAAAGACCCACTCCTGACTCTGGGATTGAGCATTTCCCTGCTTTCCTTAGGCGGAATTCCGCCACTAGCTGGATTTTTCGGGAAGATTTACTTGTTCTGGGCTGGTTGGCAAGCAGGAGAATACGGCTTAGTCTTGCTAGGGTTAGTGACGACAGTCGTCTCCATCTACTACTACATCCGCGTAGTCAGGATGATGGTGGTCAAAGAACCCCAAGAAATGTCCGACGTAGTGAAGAATTATCCCGAAGTGCGTTGGGATTTGCCAGGGTTTAGACCTTTGCAGGTAGGATTGGTAGCGACTTTAATCGCCACTTCCATTGCAGGCATTTTGTCGAATCCTTTGTTTACACTGGCTAACAATTCCATTGTCAATACACCAACCTTGCACCCAACAGCAGTTGTTACCTCTCAGGTAATAGGTAATAGGTAATGGCTAATTGCTAATGGCTAATTGCTAATTGTTCATTGCTAATTGCTAATTATTCATTACCATTAGCCATTAGCAATTCCCTTCAAAGGAATGCGAATTTTGGCAGCGGATTTTGTCACGGATGTAGCAGATGCTTTATATCTTGGTTCCACCGTTAGAGGAATCCGTTGCCAACAGCGTTACCTAAAAGTTTTTTCTCAGGCGGTGAAAGACTCCCGCAGCGAATTTTGGCAGCGGATTTTGTCACGGATGTAGCAGATGCTTTATATGTTGGTTCCACCGTTAGAGGAATCCGTTACATCCGTTACCACATCCGTTGCCAACAGCGTTACCTAAAAGTTTTTTCTCAGGCGCTGAAAGACTCCCGCAGCGAATTTTGGCAGCGGATTTTGTCACGGATGTAGCAGATGCTTTATATGTTGGTTCCACCGTTAGAGGAATCCGTTACATCCGTTGGAGGAATCCGTTACATCCGTTACCACATCCGTTGCCAGCCGAGTTCTTAGACTCTACTGTTATATGCACATTATAAATAGAATTACAAGCTGCTTAAGTTATATTTTGAGCAGGTACTTAGGATGTTATTTGCTTGACAATTCATTTATTACTTTAGATAGAAGACAAAACTTACATCGGTAAATTGATAGATAATAAGATGATAACTTGTTTACCTGCTCTTTGTCCCCGACATCGAGGCGGCGACACCCACATTCGTGTCAATAATCGCGCCAAACCCTTTACTAAACTCGCCGTAATATCATGTCCGGTCAATCGCCCATCATAAAACTTGTTTGTAGTAAGGACTTTAGTCCTTGCTTAAGAGCGCGCTTAGGACTGAAGTCCTCATTACAAACTTATTAAGGTTGTTTAACCGGACGTGATCTAACGACCTTTCTCGTTCCCACTTTGCTTTGGGAATACATTACTTGTGGGAATAATACTCCCCTCTCTTTGTAGGAGAGGGGATGTTCCCGAGGTTATTTCAGTAATTCGCCAACATCATCATAAATTTAGGGGCTTGCATCATTTTTAATTTTTAATTTTTAATTTTTAATTGGAGCGTTGCGAAGGTCATGAAACATTGACACAATCGTAATAACACTATTCTTATAAGTATAAATTTACACCTAATTTATAAAAATAATTTGAAGATATTTTTTCAAAGTTAAGTAGGTCGGCACAAATAAATCTTACTAGTTAGGGTCGTTATTAGTCAAAAGTCAGGCACAAAGGACATTGGACTTATGTTTAATTACGCCCATATATTTAGTCAAAGCTTAGTGCAAGCGTTTTTCAAAGGTATGTACTGCTAGGAAGTTGATTTAAGACTTGCTTAGTGAAAGGAATGTATTTTTAATATGAAGAACGAAAAATTTGTACTTAGTGAAACCCCTCATTTTTTAACATTGTATTTTTTTATTTATTCGCAAAAAAAAGATCAATGCAATTACGGATACATTTTTTCAGCAATTATTAAAAAATCTTAGAAATTAGCTTATGGTTCAGATTTTTCAATTTTATAAATTCGTTGAGTGTAAGCAAGATATGCTACTTCTAAAAACAGAAACTACAGAAAACACACTCTTAAACCTTCATAAATTTTGGGAGCAGGAAATTAGACCTCTATTCACGGATAAATCTTTATTCTTCAAAGTAAAGACCCTGAACGGAAACGATATCAAGTACGTCAACTTAGATAATGGAGCCACGACCACTCCCTTTGCACCCGTTAAGCAATACGTGAACGAGATGCTTGATTCTTATGGCAGCGTGCATCGAGGTTCTGGGCAAAAATCTCTCATCTCTACTCGCGAGTACGACGCCAGCAGAGATATCATCCGAAACTTTGTGGGCGCCTCTTCGCAGAAGTATGTAATTTTTGCGAAGAATACGACGGAAGCAATCAATGGAGCTGCCACACTATGGGCAAACATACCCGGCAAAATTTTGGTTTCTGATATTGAGCATTCTTCAAACTTGCTACCTTGGGTAACCAAAGATCAAGTTGTCCAGTACCGAACACAGCCAAACGGAAATGTTGATTTAGTTGAAATCGAGAATATTTTAAAAGCACACCAACAGCGACCAAAAAATGAGCAGATTAAGCTATTGACCATTACTGGTGCTTCGACAATTACAGGTTACAGACCGCCTATTTATGAACTTGCAGCTTTAGCTCATCGGTATGGTGCCAAGATGTTTGCCGATGTGTGTCAGTTAATTCAGCATGAACGAGTAGACATGCGTGCGGAAGACGATCCTTGCCACCTAGATTTTGTAGCTTTTTCCGGACACAAAATGTACGCTCCGTATGGGACGGGAGTCATAGTAGGACCGAAGGAGTTTTTTGACAGCTTCTATCCGTACCAAATTGGCGGCGGGAATCTGCCTTACATCACTAGGAACCTGGAAATAAAGCGGTTCTATACAGAACGGGCACATGACCCTGGAACACCTAACGCAATGGGTGCGATTTCTATTGCTAAAGCAATCCAGATTATCGGAGATCTGGGACAAGAACGAATTGCCAAGTATGAACATTGTTTGGTCGAATACACGTTTACACGGCTGCGGCAGATTCCTGGTGTCACCGTGCATATCTCAGGAGAGAGTTTAGCTCATGTCATTCCCTTTGACATTAATGAGTTTGATGGGCGACTAGTGGCGGAAATCCTGGCCCAAGAATACGGAATTGGAGTCAGAGCCGGCGCTTTCTGCACCTACGAATACATCCGCAAGCTGAAGAATATTTCAGATGAGCAAGACTGCCAAATTGCTGCAGAAGTAGAGATGGGAGTTACACGGAACATTCCGAGCATTATCCGAGCGAGCTTTGCTGTGTACAACACCTTTGAAGACTGCGATCGCTTCCTTACCGCAATTTCAGAAATAGCCGGAACCGGGCTTGATAGCTATTTACCCCACTACAAACAGGATGAGACAACTGGTACTTGGACAGTAATTTTAAAGTGAAGACTGCTAATTGCTAATTGCTAATTGCTAATTGCAATGAACAATGGAACATTTAGCAATTAGGGCTATTTAATTCTAAACCATAGCCTTGAAATCTAGTCTTGGCTCTGTAGAGACGCGAAATTTCGCGTCTCTACAAGTCCGTTAAAACGGACGCTCATTTAACAGGCGTTCAAGTCGGCTTAAGCCGACTTCAGCTATTAGCCTAGGAATTTATTACGCACGGCGAGTGAGGTTGCGATCTGAGAATGAAATAGCCCTGATTAGCAATTAGCTTAATAACAATGAACAATGGAACAATTAGCAATTAACAATTAGCAATTAACAAGGAGATCGGCGCTTGAGCGATGAAAACCTCTTGAACCAAGAAGATTATATACAGGCACGGGTTGATGAGTACATCTGGCAGCAAAGTAGAAATGCTGGTGTGTCGCGCTTGCGTTTTCTGCAAATACTAGCCACGATGGTTGTCGCCCCAGCCATTGGGGGGTTGGCTAATCCTGCACCTGCCCAAAGTGAGTCAAGCACATCGAAGTCCTTCAAAACCAACGGCAGCAATATACTTAAGCCATTGCCACCAGGGTACATATATCATGGCAAAGGCACATTGGAGATGAACTGGGAAGCGATGTATGGGCGTGGGTATTTGGTACCAAATGACTGGTTCTACGTTCACAACCGCAATACACCTCCCCCTTTTGATCCATCTACTTGGCGCTTGCGAGTTGAGGGAACGGGTGTCAATGTGACTCGCGAGTTCACTTACGATGAAATCATTGGTATGCCTTCAATCTCAGTGACTCGCGCCATTGAATGTGCTGCCAACGGTCGGCGCTTCTTTTCCGAGGCTTACAACAAGCCGATGGAAGGAACGCGCTGGAGGCTGGGCGCTATTGGCGTAGCTGAGTGGACGGGTGTGCCACTTGGCTTATTTTTAGAGCGCACTGGGCTGAGATCTACTGCACTAGACGTACTCGTTGAAGGAGCAGATTTAGATTCGCTCTCATCAAAAGAGACGAAGAAGTCCAAGTTCAGCACTGTGGTCCCGATTGCAAAAGCACTCTTGGATGACTCGCTCCTTGTCTATGCAATGAACGGGGAACCACTGCCTGCCGATCATGGTAGTCCATGTCGTGTTCTGTTTCCCGGTTGGGCTGGAAACGCCAACGTTAAGTGGGTTGAGCGGATTGAGGTTTCTGAAACACCCATATATAGTCGGTGGGTGACAGATCAAATGGTCCTCATTGGTTCAGACTACCCATCTAAGCCTCCATATAAAGGTAAGTTGATCGCATCCCAAAACGTCAAAAGCGCTTTTGAGCTTGCATGGCCTGCTACACTTCCCACCGGACCTTACCTTCTACGTGGACGTTCATGGTCTGGGAAAGGAAAAATTGTCCGTGTGGAAGTTAGCACAGATGGTGGGAGAACCAGGCAACTTGCACGACTTCGAGAACCGAATTTTCCTATGGCGTGGGTGCGGTGGGATCTTGATTGGGATGCAGTTCCTGGAGAGTATTCTCTTCAAGCTTGTGCCACTGACAACTTGGGCAACACACAGCCAACAACTGTTCCCTGGAATGATGCTGGATTGCTATATGGAGGCGTTGTTAGTCATCCAGTCAAAGTACAGGGTTGATTGTTGATTGTTGATTGTTAATTGCTAATTGTTGATTGTTCATTGTCAGTTTTCTATTAGCTATTAGCAATTAGCAATTAGCACTTATTTGTTACTTAACACAAACTCATCTTTATGATTGATTTTAATTGGGTGATTTTAGTGGCTGGAGGTTTAATATCTGGTGTAATATCGGGGCTTTTAGGAATTGGTGGCGGTATTGTCACAATTCCTCTGATGGTTACACTGGGTTACACGCCTGTGGAGGCGATCGCCACTAGTAGTCTTTTCATTGTCATTACTGCAATTTCTGGAAGTGTGCAGAATTGGTTGCTGGGCTACTTTAACTTTAAAAAAGTAGTTTATTTAGGAATTCCTGCTTTTTTAACTACTACAGTTGGAGTATATTTTGCCAACCAAATTCCACCATACATCATACTCTTCACCTTTGGCATCATACTACTAGTTAATATTTATTTAATAGAGCTACGTATGTATCTTGCCTCTGTTGAAATAGAGAATACAGAACCAACATTTAACCCTTTACTTTCTAGAATTGGTACAGGGGGAGCAGCAGGAATTTTAGCTGGTTTATTTGGTTTAGGTGGCGGCACAGTCATGGTTCCGCTGCAAATGTTACTACTAAAAGAAGAAATCAAAGTAGCAATTCAGACAAGTCTTGGTGTGATCGTCATCACTGCTTTAGCTGCATATATAGGACACAGTTTAAGGGGAAATATCCTGTTTGTTCCAGGTCTAGTTTTAGGGTGCGGCGGTCTTTTAGGAGTTCAGATGAGTACTCGCACATTGCCAAAGTTGCCTGACTCTACCGTGAGTCTTATCCTTCGTATCTTTTTAGGAATATTGTCAATCTACATTTTTTGGCAAGCGTGGACAAACTATCAAATGATTAATGGTAATGGGTAATTGGTAATGGGTAATATCATGTTCGCGCTTATTACTTGTAATAAAGAACCTCTCCACGCCAGTCGCCTACGGAGGGAAACCCTCCTGCAGCGCTGGCTCCCCAACCCCTCCCCTAATAGGGGAGGGGAGACTTTGACGCAAGTCAAAGGCGGGGAGAGGTCAAACCTAAATGATAAGTCATTTACCGAACATGATATAATTAGTAATTGGCGATTCTGCTCGCAGTACGTTCTTTGTGTTTCCAAACCTAAGAAACTTCGGTGGTGGTGTAGGAGGGTTTGCGGTTAAGACTAAAAAGAGCGTTTTACGCCAATTCACGTTCATTGCTGCTGAATGGGAATCTTAATCACAAAGAAAGCACCTTGCCCTAAACCAGAGAGACAGTTAAGTTGTCCGCCATGTTTTTCGACTATAATCTGATAACTGATCGATAGCCCGATTCCAGTGCCTTTGCCCACAGGTTTAGTGGTAAAAAAGGGGTCAAATAACTTTGAGCGCACTTGTTCATTCATTCCTGGACCATTATCGGCAATGGTTATAGCTACCCAGTTATCATCAAGTAATTCGGTGCGAATATGAATTTGGGGAGTAGGGAGTAGGGAGTAGGGAGTGGGGGGAGATGAGGGAGATGACTCCGTAAGGAGAGATGAGGAAGATGAGGGAGTAATTTCTCCCCCTACCCCCCCTACTCCCCGCACTCCCCCTACTCCCCGCACTCCCCCTACTCCCCACTCCCTACTCCCCACTCCCTCTGACAAGGCATCGATCGCATTAGCAATAATATTCATAAACACTTGGTTGAGTTTACCGGGGTAGCACTCGACTAAAGGTAGTTTTGCGTACTCTTTAATAACTTTGATTTCCGAATGTTTATGTGTAGCTTGCAAGCGGTGTTCAAGTATCATTAGAGTACTGTCAATTCCTTCGTGGATATTGACTTGCTTGAGTTCGGCTTCATCAAGACGAGAGAAGTTTCGCAATGATTTAACAATTTCTTCAATACGTTGTGTTCCTACTGTCATGGAATTGAGAAGTTTAGTCAGGTCTGGCACCATAAAATCTAAATCTATTACTTTTATTTCCTCTTGTATTTCTTGAGAAGGATTGGGATAATACTTTTGATAAAGTCGCACCAATTTCAGTAAATCTTTGATATATTCTTGGGCGTAAGTGAGATTACCTCCAATAAAGCTGACAGGGTTGTTAATTTCATGAGCGACACCAGCAACCATCTGACCCAAACTAGACATTTTCTCAGTTTGAATAAGTTGAGTTTGGGTACTTTGCAGTTCATTGAGTGTTTCTTTTAGGGCAGTTGTACGTTCTTCAACTCGGAGTTCTAGCTCTTCATTGGCTTTCGAGAGTGCTTCTTCTGCATATTTACGTTTTTGGATTTCTTTTGCTAACTCGTCTATTTTCTTGTTAAGCAGGACAAAATTGTTGATGCCTACAGCCCTATTTGCCAAGCGTAAGAGAATCAAGGCAGAAGATTCAGCAGACCAAGGTTGAATGACTGCTCCTTCGCAACGACATACTAATGTTTGTCCATCGTTCTGGCGTAGAGTCAAAGAGCCAAGAACCATTGCTCTGCTACTTGCACAAGCTTGCAGGTAGGTTAAAATTTTGTTGGGAGTCTCAGTTGCGAGATCAAAAAGCGTTCTCCCCTGTAGTTCCTTACGGCGTAACCCCAGCATATCTACTACTGGTTTATTGCTGGCTAGGATCTGACCCTCACCGTTCACTAGAAGTAAAGGTTCTGGCAAAACTTTGGCAATTTCAAGAAATTGTTCCGGAGTCATCAGGTTTCTGGTTTGATTTGACTATCAATGCAATTTTTTTTTAATCCGCCCATCCTTGCTATTTTTGATATGCTAAGGCAGTCATTCAGCTTGAATCAAGTGAGTCTACAGGAATCTTAATCACAAAAAAAGCCCCTTGCTCAGGAGCAGAGATAAAGCTAAGTTGTCCGCCATGTTTTTCGACTATAATTTGATAGCTAATCGATAGCCCGATTCCAGCGCCTTTGCCCACAGGTTTAGTGGTAAAAAAGGGATCAAATAACTTTGAGCGCACTTGTTCATTCATTCCCGGACCATTATCGGCAATGGTTATTGCTACCCAGTTATCATCAAGTAATTCGGTGCGAATGTGAATTTGGGGAGTAGGGAGTAGGGAGTAGGGAGTGGGGGGAGATGAGGGAGATGAGTCCGTAAGGAGAGATGAGGAAGTGGAGGGAGATGAGGAAGATGAGGGAGTAATTTCTCCCCCCACTCCCCCCACTCCCCACTCCCTACTCCCCACTCCCTCTGACAAGGCATCGATCGCATTATCAATAATATTCATAAACACTTGGTTAAGTTGACCGGGGTAGCACTCAACTAAAGGTAGTTGGGCGTACTCTTTAATAACCTTGATTTCAGGATGTTCATGTGTAGCTTGCAAGCGGTGTCCAAGTATCATTAGAGTACTGTCAATTCCTTCGTGGATATCGACCTTTTTCAGTTCGGCTTCATTAAGACGAGAAAAGTTTAGTAACGATTTAACAATTTCCTGAATGCGCTCTGTTCTTACTGTCATAGAATTGAGAACTTTAGTCAGGTCTGGCATCAGAAAATCCAAGTCAATGACTTCTATTTCCTCTTGTATTTCTTGAGGAGGCTTTGGATAGTACTGTTGATAAAGTTGCACCAACCTCAGCAAATCTTCAGTGTATTGCTGGGCGTAGGTGAGATTGCTTTGAATAAAGGTAACGGGGTTGTTAATTTCGTGGGCGACACCAGCAACCATCTGACCCAAGCTGGACATTTTCTCGGTTTGAATCAGGTGGGTTTGGGTACGTTGCAGTTCGTTTAGAGTTTCTTTTAAAGCAGTTGTACGTTTCTCAACTCGGAGTTCTAGCTCTTCATTGGTTTTCAAGAGTGCTTCTTCTACCTGTATACGTCTAGTGATTTCTTTTGCTAACTCGTCTATTTTCTGATTAAGCAGGACGAAATTACTACAGGCTACAGCCTTATTTTCTAAGCGTAAGAGAATTAGATCTGAAGATTCAGCAGACCAAGGTTGAATTAACGCTCCTTGGCTACGACATATTAATGTTTGTCTATCGTTCTTGCGTAGAGTCAAAGAGCCAAGAACCATTGCCCTACTACTTGCACAAGCTTGCAGGTACGTGATAATTTTTTCGGGAGGCTCAGTGACGATCTCAAAGAGCGTTTTCCGCCGCAATTCCTGAGGGCGTAACTCCAGCATATCTACTACTGGTTGATTGATGGCTAGGATCTGACCCGAACCGCTTACCAGGAGTAAAGGTTCTGGCAAAACTCTGGCAAGTTCAAGAAATTGTTCGGGAGTCATGCAGTTTCTAATTTCAAAAGCATCGATTTTTACAAGCCCCAGAATTCATTCCTGGGATCTTTAATTTTTAATTTTTAATTTTTAATTTTTAATTATTTTGACTATCTTTGCACCTGCACTCAGCTCATACCCTAGGTTAGCTGAGTGCTGAAGAGTTTATGTGGCTTCTAGTCCTCTAAAGTATTCTCGACCTTCTGCATCTTCTGACTCTTCTGTAAGTTTTAAGTAAACAACGACCCTGCATCCACTAGCGCCTTGTGCTATTGTCTCTTGCAGCTCCACCTTGGCATACCCGATATTGTCAGCCGCCACAGTCCCAAAGACGTTTGAAGTCATCATGCACATGGCAGGGCGATCGAACACTTTTTCGCCAAATGGGCAAACTCGGTTCCCAAAGACAATCTTTTCATTATTCTGCTCAATAATGTAAAAATCTCCCTGAATCCGTTTTTTCAAATCAACCAAGACATCGGCAACTTGCTCGCGAGAAAGCTTTGATACTTCCAAGGCTGCTTTGTAATCAAGGTTTAGCTGTTTACCCATGCTTTGACCAACTACACTAATAAATCCAGAGGCTTCTTCTAACCCAACTACGTCCTGCAATGTGCCTGATAATTCTCGAATTAATGTACGTAAAAACACATCGCGCTCTAAAGGAACATTGAGAGTATCTATTGAGTGGTTAAGGGACTTGTGCATAAATTTTGGCACTCTAGTTATTGAACTATAATTCTAGAGTTCCCTAAAATTCCTGCCCAGTAACTGCTGAATGGGAATCTTGATCGCTCAGATCTTGCACCAGCCCCTAACGAATAAAATTCGCGCGCCAGTTGTCAGGTGCAAGATATGAGATCGCAAAGAAAGCCCCTGGCTCTGGAGCAGAGAGACAGCTAAGTTGTCCGCCATGTTTTTCGACTATAAATTTACATAAGCTCCTAGTAGCAGGATATGTCAGCCAAAGATAGATTTCACGATGTAGTAAAAACGTCACTCCAAAAAGAAGGGTGGGTGATTACTGATGACCCGCTACGAATTGCTGTAGACCGCATCACCAATATATTTATTGACCTAGCCGCAGAAAAACTAATTGTGGCAGACAGAGAGGGAAAAAAGATTGCCGTTGAAGTAAAAAGTTTTTTGAGTCCTTCTACCATTTCAGAATTTCACACAGCTTTAGGGCAGTTTATCAATTATCGCTATGCATTAGCAGATTATGAGCCAGAGCGTGTTTTATATTTAGCAGTACCAGCGATCATTTATGAAGATTTTTTCACTACACCATTTATTCAGTCAGTCATTCAACGCAGTAAAATCAATCTACTCATCTTCAATCCAGTAAAGGCGGAGATTGTGCTATGGCAAAGCTAGAAGAATATCGGGAACATATCCAACGTGTATTGACAGACTATGCCAAGCAGCGAACTTCCCGTAACCAGGATGATGAATTGGAGATGCAAACCATTTTTGATCCGGTGCGCGACCACTATCAGCTGATCTATGTCGGCTGGGATAAAGGACGGCGGGTTTATGGACCTGTCATGCATCTAGATATTAAAAATGGCAAGATTTGGATTCAGTGGAATGGTACGGAAGATGACATTGCTGCTGAATTAATGGAGTTAGGGGTGTCAAAGCAAGATATTGTCCTAGGGTTCCACACGCCCTTTATGCGTCAGTTTAGTGATTTTGCGGTTGGGTAGTATTAGTACACGGGGTTTGCTGTGGCGTAAAAGCGATCGCTTTTTGCCTGCCGGACGACGCGCAAGTGCGGCTACACAAACGAAGCTAGCCTCCGCAGGCTATGAAGCAATACGGTTCAGTTAAGGATAGGTGGGAGCAAAGAAACCCGGTTTCTAGGAGAAACCGGGTTTGTGATCTGGTGCTTAACTTCGCATTGCCCAAAAAAGTCGCTTTGTCGGCATAATTGCTTATTATGGTGGGCAGTGCCCACCCTACTAATATCAAATCCGGTTTTAAAACCCCTTTTTATATAGCCCGCGAAGGCGGGCTTAGTTTGTGTAGCCGAGGCAGCGCTGTAGGAGGGTCTCCCTCCGTAGGCGACTGCCGTCCAGAATTCTATTCTGAGGGGCGAAGGCGGGCTTAGTTTGTGTAGCCGAGGCAGCGCTGTAGGAGGGTCTCCCTCCGTAGGCGACTGCCGTCCAGAATTCTATTCTGAGGGACTACCCCTTTCGGATGAATTGCTGTTGAAAGTATGAAAAATCAAAGTCAAGATAGATGTTGGTGTAAATGGGAACAGTAAATATAAAAAGAGATTCATTCTTTCTTTGCTCTTCATTCTTCCCAAAAGCCATGACATTTGATTATGACCTGTTTGTCATAGGTGCTGGTCCTGGAGGGCTAGCAGCAGCCAAAAAAGCAGCTAGTTACGGTGTTCGTGTCGCTGTTGCCGAACAAGAAGACCTCGGCGGTACCTGTGTTAATCGCGGTTGCGTTCCTAAAAAACTGATTGTCAACGCGGCTGACGTCGCCCTACAAAATCAAATGGCGTATAGCTACGGGTGGAGTGACTGTCAAACTGCCTTTGATTGGACGAAATTCATCAAGTCAGTACACCATCATATTGAAAGCATTCACCACTCAGCAAGTGTTCAGTTGCAACGCGCTGGAATTGAACTCATTCGGAGTCACGCTACTTTCAGCGATGCCCATACTATCGAGATTAATGGACGCAAAGTCACAGCTGACAAGATTTTAATTGCTGTGGGCGCACAACCTATCCAGCCAAAAATACCTGGTATAGAATTCTCCATCACCTCCCGCGAGATGTTTCACCTACCTTACCTGCCTAAACGGTTGGCAATTCTTGGCGGCGGTTACATTGGCGTAGAATTTTCCAGCATGATGAAGGCTTTCGGTTGTGAGGTCACCGTTATCGATCGCGATGAGATGATTTTATCAGGGTTTGATGATGACATCCGCTCTGGCGTTCAAGAAGGTTTGAGCAAAAGGGGAATTCGCTTTATCAATAACAGTACCGCTGAAGAAATCAAATACTCAGAAGAGACTTTGCTGTTGACCATTACCGGCGAAAACCAAAACATCATTACAACAGACACCATCCTCATTGCTACTGGTCGCGCCCCAAATACCAAAAATCTCGGTTTGGAAAAGGCTGGAGTTGAACTAGGCGAAAAAGACGCCATCAAAGTAGATGAATACAGCCGTACCACCCAGTCAAATATTTTTGCCGTGGGTGATTGCACAAATAGCTTGCAATTAACCCCAGTTGCCAGATCGGAAGGTACTGTCTTTGCCAATACAGTTTTTGGCTTAAAGCCGCAAAAACTGAATTATGATTATGTGCCGTCTGCAGTTTTTTCTCGTCCAGAAGCAGCAAGTGTAGGCATGACTGAGGCAAAAGCGCGCTCAAAATTTGGTGAGTCGGTAAAATGTTATCGTCAGCAGTTCCAACCACTTTTGTCCCAACTGACGGAAGATGGTGAGCAAGCTACGATCAAGTTAGTGGTTGAGGGTGAGTCCGAACGCATTTTGGGCGCTCACATGGTGGGTGAACACGCAGCGGACATCATTCAAATTCTCACCGTTGCCATTGGCAAGGGTATTACTAAGCAAGACCTGGATGAGACAATTGGTATTCATCCGACAACAGCAGAGGAGTTCTATCTGTTTGAATCTCAATAAGGGATGAATTAGTCTTGCTGGAATATCCTTTTTAAAAGATACCAATTTACGGCGCGATTTGTCGTTTCTTCGTTGGTAAATTGGTATCAAATTTTTTAAATTTTGAAAGGGACACCTGAGTTTATGACCTATGATTACGACCTGTTTGTCATTGGTGCTGGTTCTGGAGGTTTGGCAGCTTCCAAACGCGCCGCTAGCTACGGGGCGAAGGTAGCGATCGCCGAAGAAGATTTAGTCGGTGGCACTTGTGTGATTCGGGGCTGCATTCCCAAAAAACTCATGGTCTACGGATCTCACTTTCCGGCATTGTTTCACGATGCGGCTGGCTATGGTTGGAAGGTGGGTGAAGCTGAGTTGGACTGGGAACATTTGATTACATCTATAGATAAGGAAGTCCGACGACTGTCGCAAATGCATATTAACTTCCTAGAAAAAGCTGGGGTGGATCTCATTAAGAGTCGCGCCACACTCTTAGATCCCCACACTGTAGAAGTTGACGGACGCAAAGTGACAGCTGACAAAATTTTGATTGGTGTCGGGGGGCGTCCCATCAAACCAGATATCCCAGGGATGGAATATAGCATTACCTCCAACGAAATGTTTCACCTGAAAGCACAACCGAAGCACATCGCCATTATTGGTTCTGGTTATATCGGCACGGAGTTTGCCTGTATCATGCGTGGTTTGGGCAGTGAGGTGACACAAATTATCCGCAAAGACCTCATTTTGAAGGGGTTTGATGAAGATGTCCGCACCGGGATTCAGGAGGGTATGGCAAATCACGGTATTCGTTTCATCCAGAATACAGTGGTGAAAGCAGTTGAGCGCGGACCTGAAGGTTTGAAGCTGATGTTCTCTGGAGAACATGAAGAACCAGTAATTGCCGATGTGTTTTTGGTGGCGACTGGTCGGGTTCCCAATGTACAAGGACTGGGTTTGGAAAATGCCGGAGTGAATGTGGTCCCCAGTTCCATCGAAGGACCAGGATACAGCACCATGAATGCGATCGCCGTTAACGAATACAGTCAAACTTCTCAGGATAATATCTTTGCCGTAGGTGATGTCACCGATCGCATGAATTTAACTCCTGTAGCAATAGGTGAAGGTCGTGCTTTTGCAGATAGTGAATTCGGCGACACCCGCCGTGTATTCAATCACGAAACTATCCCCACAGCCGTATTTTCCACACCCGAAGCCGCTACGGTGGGTTTGACCGAAGCCGAAGCAAGAATTAAACTGGGAGACGACGGGGTGAAAATCTATCGCACTCGCTTCCGCCCTTTGTTCCATAGTTTGACCGGTGCCCAAGAAAGAACAATGATGAAATTGGTGGTAGATGGCAACACCGACAAAGTGCTGGGTGCCCATATGGTGGGAGAAAGCGCCGGTGAGATCATTCAAGGCGTGGCGATCGCCCTCAAGATGGGCGCAACCAAAAAAGACTTTGACGCCACTGTCGGTGTTCATCCCTCAGCAGCAGAAGAATTCGTGACAATGCGGTAATAAGAGTTGTTAGTTGTTAGTTGTTAGTTGTTAGTAGAACAATCAACAATTAACAATTAACAATCAACAATCAACAACCAACACTATCTTGCAGTACATTTACCTTCATGGCTTTGCATCCAGTCCTAATTCTGCTAAAGCCCGGTATCTACGCGATCGCTTTGCAGAAGTTCAGATAAACCTGAAAGTTCCCGATCTCAATGCTGGTGATTTTTTCCACCTGACAATCACCCGCCAGTTAAATCAGACTGTGTCAGAAATCAGTCACGATTCTACACCAGTAACGCTCATTGGGTCGAGCTTGGGTGGTTTGACATCTGCCTACTTAGGACAGCAACACCCGCAGGTGCAACGCCTCGTCCTGCTTGCACCTGCTTTTCAGTTTTTATCTCATTGGTTGTCTAAGTTCGGAGATGAACAGATAAACCATTGGCAACAGGAAAAATATCTCATGGTTAACCATTATGGAGAGGGGCGATCGCTGCCGTTAAGTTATGATTTCATCACAGATGCTGCTCAATACAAAGAGGAGATCTTGCAGCGCCCCATCCCTACCCTGATCCTGCATGGACAAGACGATGAAGTGATTCCGATCTCTGCCAGTCGGGACTTTGCCAAATCACGTCCTTGGGTGGAGTTAGTAGAACTGAAGAGCGATCACGCTTTGGGAAATGTCATGTCAGAAATTTGGCAAGCAATTCGCTTGTTCTTTTGATACCTTGAAGTTGTATAATATACAGTTATTGTTAATTGTTAGTAGTTAGTTGTTAGTTGTTAGTTGCAACTGACCACTAACAACTAACAATTAACCAATAATAAATTATGTTGTTAATTATTAATAGCAATTAACAACTTTCAAATAACAAATTATGTTGTTAATTATTAATAACAACTAACAACTAACAACTAACAACTAACAACTAACAACTAACAACTAACAACTAACAACTAACAACTAACAAATTATGTTACCATTTATCCGCTCAGACTTAGCCCAGTTTACGGCTTACAAACCCCACCCTAGTAGTGATACAAACGATGGCGCGTCAAACCAGCTAGATCGCCTAGATACGAATGAAAGCCCATTAGATTTACCGCCTGAGTTAAAACAAAAGCTGGCTGGGACTTATCAGCAAACGATTGAGACGAATCGTTATCCTGATGGTGGACATGAGACACTTAAGGATGCGATCGCCCAGTACGTCAATGAGTCAGCTTTTGAGTCGCGAACGAGAATCACTGCTGCCAATATTTCTGTGGGTAATGGTTCCGATGAGATCATCCGCTCGTTATTAATTGCTAGCTGTTTGGGAGTCGGCTCTATTCTAATAGCTCAACCCACTTTCTCTATGTACGCTATTTTAGCCCAAACTCTCGGCATCCCAGTGGTGGCAGTAGGTAGAAATGAAACTCATTTTGAAATTGACTTAAATCGCGCTCAATTAGCTATAGAAAAAACTCAAAATCCTCCTATTAAAGCTGTTTTTGTAGTTCACCCCAATTCCCCCACTGCCAATCCCTTGACCGTAGCAGAGTTAGCATGGTTAAGAAGTTTAAGTGAACAGATTTTAGTAGTGATTGATGAAGCTTACTTTGAATTTAGCCAGAATACCCTAGTTGGTGAATTACCACAGCGCCCAAACTGGGTGGTGCTACGCACATTTTCTAAAGCTTTCCGGTTGGCTGCATTGCGGGTTGGCTACTGCGTCGCCCATCCTGAGTTAATAAACATCCTAGAAAAAGTTCGCTTACCCTACAATCTCCCTAGCTTCTCAATTGCTGCAGCATTAATTGCTCTGCAAAACCGCCAACTCTTACTAGAGTCAATTCCCCAAACACTCTCTGAACGAGCCAAACTCATCCACGCTTTATCCCAAAACCCAGCATTCCACGTCACCCAAAGTGCTGCTAACTTTATTTTCCTGCGCCTCAAACCAAATCTTCGTCACTCACAAGACGCTGCTTTAAAAAATCTTCACTCTTATCTCAAAGCTTCTGGCACTCTTGTGCGGGAAATAAGCGGAGGATTACGAATTACTGTCGGGACGACCGAGGAAAACGTCCGTACACTGAACCGTTTAGTTCAGTTTCATTTCAATCCCTGATAGGGATTAATACAGAATTACAAAGATCGATAATTGCTAATTGCTAATTGTACTCTTTGGTATTAGCCATTATAACTTAGTAATCAAACCTGCCGTCCACGTCGCTGCCTAAACGACGTACTATCCCCACTGTTTGTGGCAGCACACCCACCAGAAGAGCAAAGGCAACATCCGGTAGCTGAGCTACTATTTCTGGTGGAAAGTACTGCTCAAATTGATCGAGAATCTTCTGGACTCGCTGCCCAGGTACTGGATTTTCTGTAATTTGTTTGATCAACCTAATCCACTGTCTCCTGATTAAATAAGCCTTCTGACGCTCCTCATGAGATTCGGGAGTCAATAAAGACAGATTTCCAATAGGCAGCACTCCTTGGCAATTGCGATCGTAATCACCACCTACTGCTGCCCCTGGTCCAGCAAACTCTGCATGATAGCGTTTAAACAATATTAATCCATTCCGCCTACGACTGTTGACTATGAAAACCTTTCCACTGAGCAGCGTTGTCAAGAGATCCGAGCCATAGAATCGCTCAGTTACATCTGGCATGACAAAATAGTCAAGGAAACTGGTGTCAGGGTAATAAGTTGATACCATAGCAGTTTGATAGCGTCGGCTCTTTTCGCTATCCATGTTTTCTGAAACTCTGGATGAATTTGGTACTTGTATGCACTGCAATAGATGACTTGCTGTTAACTCAAATTTTTGATTTTTTCTGCATTATCAAGTCAAGATTTCCTTGCTCTACTCAACTTAAGATAAAAATAAATAGGCATTGGTCAGTAATTAAGTAATCATATTCTATGGGATTTAATTCGATTTGTCTTCAAAATTACCAATTTTTTATTTAAAGATTTTATAAAGAAGAAGAAATCTAATACAAAGTTATTGTAAGGAATTCAATAATTATTTAGCGTAAATGTACTGATATCGCTAAAAAAAAAGATTTTATATTCCATATCTGTGATTTAAATAATAAATTAGTTTCAAAAATGTTTGCATCCTTCAAATTAACAAAATTAGCAGGCAATATATATCTTATTATTCTAATAATCAGTAAGTAGTTATGTAGAAAAACCCGTTTAAAAGATTTCTTTGTGAGAATAGAAAATAAGTAGAGGACTCCTATAGCAATCCTATTTGATTTATAAACAAGAGGGACGCGCTTGAGCCAGCGCTCCTTCGGGGTGACGCTCCTTGCCGACACGAGGGAAACACTCATAAGAACTGCTCCCTGTAGCAACCCATAGTATATATAGGATTCCTATTTGATTTTTGAAATACACGTAGGGGAGCCACAAAGAGTGCGCTTAAGCGCGTTGAGAGGAGTGGTGAGACAGCCCGCAAGGCGAGGGTTTCCCGACTGTAGGATCTGCGTAAGCGTTGCGGTAGCGTAAGCTTTGCGATATAAGGGTACACCAGCAGAGGAACGGGCTTCACCCGAAGGGCGTTGGGCATTGCCCACCATATCCTGGTTTTGGTGGGCAATGCCCTGCCTACACTACGTATATATTTTTCACAAATGATTTAGGATTCCTCTAGTTGGATGCTAAAAAGTTGAAAAACTTAAAAAAACTTAATATAAAGCGATCGGCTGAAATATTTCATGATGTCAGATCAATCAGTAAATTAGCTTGATATTAGCTTGATATTGCCTCAGAATACTTTACTTTTTATGAAGCCAATACTTGTGAGAAATGAAGGAGTAAAGATAGCTACATTGATAAAATTCAAACAGTTGAGTCAGCGCCAATTTGCTTATGTAAGAATATCTGGCGCGAACGTCCTAGAAGAAATGTATTCCAATGAGATTCGACATTATGTACCTGATATCCCAACTTGACATAAAGCTGCCGTGCCTGATGGTTATCTTCCAAAACATGGAGGTATAAGTCCTGAAATCCCCAACTCATAACGACTTTTTCACAAGCTGCAAGCAACTTTGAAGCAGCACCCTGCTGACGGTATTTTGGGTGGACAGCTAAATTAGACAGGTAAGGAAAACTCTTATTAACCTGTGTCCAAGCATCAGTGAAACGCAGACCAAGTTCTACAGTTCCAACTAAGTTATTTGCCGCATTAGTAGTAGTGTCAACGGCAACCAAACAGACTTGGTGGGGCGAAGCTGTTGCTATACGGTGTCTTAGGTCTTCGTAAATACCTAAACGTATTAACGGGAAAGCCCATCCCCATATACCATTTTGTTTGTGAAAGCTTTCAGTAATGATTTGGGCAACACCAGTCAAATCAGCAGATGTAGCCGGACGGATTTGGAATTGGCACGAAGCCCCAGCGAGGGCATCTGTGACTGGTTCTTGGTGAGATGATTGAAAAAACCAGGGTATCAAGGCTAGCTAGTGGTTGATTTTGTGCGACGAAAATCTTCTTAAATATCCTAAAACATCATTAAACCTGTAAGAAAACTTTCTGGGATGACGGCAATCGACTACGGTATTGACCTATAGCGGACTGATTGTCCTAATTGCTAAATTGGAAAGAGTTCTTTGTCTAATAGTATACTTTGCCCAGAAATCTTATAGTTGTAATATTGCTGACTTTACCATGACTAACATAAATAAAATTTATCTAAAAGTGTTAGCGCCAGTGCTGGAATGGGAAAACTTAATATGCGGCTACAGCTGGATCATTCAGCCAGCAGAGCTTGCTGTAAACGTTAATACACAGTTCTCGCCGGAGGTGAGGCAAGATTTGGCAACTAAACATCTTTTCTCTAAGAGTACAACTGATCGTCAACTGAATTGGGGTGCACCAGAACAAATGGTAGTCGGCTCAAATTATTGAGGCAAAGGGCTGTGAGTACATACTCCTACTCCTCTATTCAGCACTTATGTAGGCAAACAGCCTTATCGCTCGAAATGCTCTGCTATCAACTGACTCAGAAAAATCTTTACCCGATCAGATTATTCTTTATCCGACTGCCATTGCAGCAGGAAAGCGGTGCATGAAATCCCAAGCAAACAGTAAGCCTAAAATTTTGGTTGTCGATGACGAACCTGACAACCTTGACTTGCTCTACCGCACCTTTTATCGCGACTATAAGGTGCTAAGGGCAAGTTCAGGTCCAGCTGCACTGGATTTGCTGGCACTCGAAGGAGATGTATCAGTCATCATCTCCGATCAGCGAATGCCGATGATGAGCGGTACAGAATTTTTGAGCCTAACAGCGGCTCAATATCCAGATATCATCCGGATTATCTTAACTGGCTACACTGATGTCGAAGACCTGGTGGAAGCAATCAACACTGGTAAGGTATTTAAATATGTCACCAAACCGTGGGAAGCAGAGGAACTCAAAACAGTGGTACGCCAAGCCCTGGATACCCACAATGTCCTAAAAGCCCGCACCCGCGAACTAACCCGCACACTCCGTCGGGAATCACTGCTGAACACCGTCACAAATACGATTCGCAGCGCCTTAGACTATCGGCTAATTCTCCAAACAATAGTAGATACCGTCGGGATGATGCTGGAGGTGGACGTTTGCCTTTTGCGTCCCTTTCAAAATGACCAGTTGGTAGATGAAGGATTTATTTATCAAAAGGCGATGAGTGACAGTCGGAGAGTGGGTGTAGAGAGAGTAGGGGGAGTAGGGGGAGTAGTTCAAGAGAATTTAACTCCTTCATCTTCCCTCACTTCCCTCACTTCCCCCACTTCCCCCACTCCAGATCTACTGGCTCAAACGGTGTGGGAAACTCGAGAAGTCCAAGTCATTAACGATGTAACTTGCGACAAGCGAATCCACGGTAATACTTATGAACTGAACGATCGCGCTGCAGCTTTCGTTGCAGCTAACATTTGCTCAAGCTTGGTAGTGCCACTAATTTGCCGACAAGAACTGATGGCAGTACTGGCGCTGCACCAGCGCGACCAGCTTCGCTTTTGGGGCGAAGACGAGGTGCAACTGGTAATGATGGTGGCAGATCAGGCATCTCTGGCTTTGTCTCAAGCCCGTGCTTATGAGCAAGTACATGCCCTTGCAAAGCGGGAAGTCCTGATTAATACGATTACCAGCGCTATTCGCTCTAGCCTAAATCCTCAAGACATATTTGCGGCTATCACTCAACAACTCGGACAAGCCCTACAAGTAGATGGCTGCGTTTTGTCTTTATGGACAGAGTCAGATGAGTTTGTCGAGTGCGTCGGCTTGTATGACTGTTCTCAAAACCCAGAGACTGAAAACAAAAGCGATCGCCACGTTAGCATTGCTCTACCCCAGTCTTCAGCACCAATTAAGGGAAATGTCATATTACAAGAGATTTTGCGAACACAGCAACCTGTGGTAATTACGGAGATAAGCCCAGCCGACTTAGCAATTAAGGGGTTTGATTTACCTTTGAATAGCCTTGCGCGATCGCTAATGGTAGTTCCCCTGCTAGCTGATGGGAAAAGTATCGGTAGTATCACCCTGAGGGAAGGAAGCAGAACACGTCAGTGGCTCTCATCTGAGATCGAGTTAGCTAAAGCAGTAGCAGCTCAAGCCGCGATCGCCGTGCAGCAGTCCCACCTTTACCAAAAAACCCGCGAACAAGCTGAACGCTTGCTGGAATTAGATCAACAAAAAACGGAATTTTTCCAAAATATCTCCCATGAGTTCCGCACTCCGATCACCTTAATTCAAGGACCATTAGAGTCGGCAGTCGGGGCAAATGTTGGGTTATCCTACGCCCAATGCGCGATCGCCCTCCGTAACTCCCGCCGTCTGCTGCGACTGGTAAATCAACTACTGGATTTGCAACGTCTCGATGCTGGGAAGATGCAGCCGAGTTTTCGTTTGTGCAATTTAGTACAAACTGTCAGCCAAATTGTCGAGTCGTTTCGTCCCTACTGCGAGAAAAAGGGACTGCATTTGGTTACCCAGATCGGTGAATGTCCGAGCGTTTACTTGGATATGGAAAAATTCGACAAGGTGGTTTACAATTTGCTATCGAATGCCATGAAATTTACCCCTGAAGGCGGTACTATTAACGTCACCGTGCAACCAGCAGGCGAAAATTGCATCCTTCAAGTACAAGACACCGGGATTGGCATTGTTCAGGAACAACTGCCCTACCTATTTGAGCGCTTTCGCCAAGCTGAAGGCTCAGAAAACCGCTCCTATGAAGGTAGTGGTTTGGGTTTAGCTTTAGTAAAAGAGTTAGTCGAACTCCACGGCGGTCAAGTCAAAGTAGAATCAGTTTACGGTAAAGGTACTACCTTTAGTATCTGGCTTGTCAGAGGAAGCGCTCACTTGCCCCCGACGCAGGTACTGGAAGAGCCTGGTGAACTGAACATCAGTCGTGCTAGCGTGGAATTAGCTGATTTAGAAATGTTAGAAGAGGAGTGGGAAAGAGAGAAAGAGGAAGATTCTCCAAAAAGTGATTCTCCAATGACTCTCTCCCTGCCCCCACTCCCCCACTCCTCTATCCTAGTAGTAGACGACAACCAGGATCTGCGAACTTATGTGTCCGGGATTCTGCGTGCTAACGGCTATCAAGTGCAGACAGCTCGTAACGGTTTAGAGGGTTTGCGGATAGCTAGAGAAATTGTACCTAGCTTAATTGTCAGCGACTTGATGATGCCTTTAGTATCAGGACTAGAGATGATTCGGATGATCCGCAATGAGGAGAATTTGAAAGGAACACCAATCATCCTGCTGACAGCGAAAGTTGATGAAGAAACGAGGATTGACGGCACAGAACGTGGCGCTGATGCTTATCTGGCTAAGCCATTTAATGACCGGGAACTTCTGGCTGAGGTGCGGAATCTCTTAGCCTTGAAGGAAAATGAACGACGGGTTGTGGAGTTAAATACTTATTTAACAGAGTCGGTACTCAAGCGCTTTTTGCCGCCTGCTTTGGTGCAAAAAGCCGCAGTCGGAAATTTAGTCTTGGATTTGCGACCGGAACCGCGCTTAATTACAGTTTTGTTTAGTGACATTGTCGGTTTTACTCAACTGGCAAATACCCTCAGATCGCGACGAGTAGCAGAAATACTGAATGAATATTTAGAAGAAATGACACGAGCGGTGTTTAATAACGGCGGCACCGTGGATAAATTTATGGGGGATGCTATTTTAGCTTTATTTGGAGCGCCAGAAGAACTAACGCCTAATGAACAGGTGCGCCGCGCCATTAACACAGCAAGAGCAATGCTGCGATCGCTCCATCAGTTGAACCAACGTTGGCTGAACCAAGGGATCTTCGACGCCAATAGCAGCAGTGGCGTACAGTTTCGCTGTGGTATTCACCAAGGTACAGCAGTTGTAGGAATGTTTGGTGGCGCCGAAAGATCTGACTACACAGCCATTGGTCCTAGTGTGAATATTGCAGCAAGGTTACAACAAGCGGCTGCTCCAAGTACTATATTGGTTTCTGCTGCCGTAGCAGATTATTTGCAAGAAGATGAAATTATTAAACGCACTCCGCTAGAACTTAAAGGAGTAGATGAAACCGTTCTTACCTTCGCTGTTACTTCAGACCTAATAGCTAATTGATAGTAGTTAGTAGTTAGTGGTTAGTGGGAATTCTTTGACAACTAACATAATATTGATAGTGGTTAGTAGTTAGTGGTTAGTGGGATTTTTTTGACAACTAACATAATATTGATAGTGGTTAGTAGTTAGTGGTTAGTGGGATTTTTTTGACAACTAACAACTAACAATTAACAACTAACAACTAACAACTAACAACTAACAACTAACATAAATTTTGATATATGACACAATCGGTTGCTGGCAAAACTCCAATTCCAGATAAGATATGGAGGCGACATACCGATCCACGAGGTTTGTGGATTGGTGTAGCTACAAGTTCAGTTGCTCTGCACTTGCTGCTGTTCTGGCTGATGCGATCATCTGAGCTTAGCCTGTTGTCGCAGCAGCAATCTAGTGCTGATATCCCAATTGAATTTGTGGAGACTTCCCCAAAAGCTAGACCACAATCAAAAGCAAAACCAGTTTCACCATCATCATTCACAACTCGAACGGGAGCAACAAGTTTACCAAAGCGAGTAACTCAAGAGCATTTCAAAGCCTTACCTGCTCCGAGTAATGAAGATCGGAATACGATTGCTTTCGCTAACAACAAAAAAGCAAGCACATCTCAAATTAGCGCACTAAATTTGCCTAAGAGATTTCTAAAAACACCGACAGTTAGGCAAAAAATAGCGTCTTCTGAGCTTAAAGCTACAAAAAAATTTAAACTTACTCCAAAACTAGTTACTACATTATCACCAAATATTCCTGATAATATTCAGTCAACTCCCATCCCGCAGTCGCAAACTCCTGAAAATAGAAATTCACCAACACCTTTTCATACAAACACAAACTTCGGTGAGCCTCACCAGTTTTCACAACCGAGGCGCAACACAACACACTCAACTGATACTACCCGCCTCAGAAAGTCTTCTCCCCTAACAGGTGATCAACAGTCGCCACCATTAGATCCAGTAAATAATGGCGAACAGATAGGGGAAGCCCCAAGAACTCAGACAGGGGAAACTCCACGAACTGAGATCCACAAAGCACAACCAACTCCGAGTGAAACTCCACGAACTGAGATCCACAAAGCTCGACTAACTCTGAGGGAAACTCCACGCCTCCCTACCAAGAAAGTGCAAACTCCTGCAGGGTCCGGACTAGTAGCGACTTGGAGTGTAGAAGCTTATGGAGTGCAGAAAGATAGACTAGAAAAACCAGCTCAATTTATAGGAAGCAGCAGGGAACAAGACCTGAACTCACTTTCAATCACCAGAGAACTCAATAATCAGCCCATAGAGTTCCCAGCCTCGCTTATAATTGATAACACAGGCAAATTATTGGACGTATATATACCACAGAACATACCGCAAAGAACCCAATACCGAGAATATGCGCTCTCAGTTTTCAAAGATCAGAAATTTATCCCCGCTACCAGCAGCAATGGCGAAAAACCACCTGTGAGCAATCTGGTAGTACATATCAGAATCCAGCCCAAGTCCAAATATTTTTGATTAAATACTTGGCGTTTAGTTAAAATAGTGTTATACTGATTTAGTTGCAAATTTGCGGGCGTAGTTTAGTGGTAAAACTTTAGCCTTCCAAGCTAATAATGCGGGTTCGATTCCCGCTGCCCGCTTATCAAACCTTAAATGCCTGAATGCCAGATATTCTGCCATGACACCGTCTGAACTTCAGCCCAATGACTCGATCTCCAGCCTCACCGTCGCTGATTTAGAGTTTCTCGTGGCTCAAATTGTGCAAAAAACACTTCAACAAAAGCAGAGCTGTTGGGATGCCCAAATTCAGCAAGTCAAGCAGAAACTGGCAGAAACCTATGACACAACCGCTCGTTCGCTGGTGGACGTTGCTATCGATCTGGCTGCACAAGTTCCCGAAGAAGATTGGGCAAAAGTGCCAACAGATGCCTCAATGAGATACAAACAATATCTTAGGGTTCACAATTTTACTCAAAGACAGCTTTGAGTTGTGAAAATTAAAACGGCTTGAAACCCGGTAACTTCTCCCAAGGGATTTCCAAGTTTAAAAAAAATATCCAACTATTTCTTGTGGGATGGGCATCCTGCCCGTCCTCTCAACTGGGCGGGCAGGATGCCCAACGCCAGTCGCCTACGGAGGGAAAGCCGTCATTCTTGTGGTCTCCCCCACAATATTGGATAATTTATTTGTTGGAGTTCCCCAATACCTTCGCCAAATCAGTTGCGATTTCTCGTTCCCACGCTCTCCGCTCCATGTATTCCGTGAGGCTCTGCCTCCAGGGTAAGGAGGCAGAGCCTCCGGATCAGCGTTACCAGGCAGAGCCTAGTAACGAGGACTTGCCTGTATTTTCAAGGTTTACCTATTAGTTGACACCAATGGCAGGATGCCCAACGCCAGTCGCCTACGGAGGGAAAGCCGTCATTCTTGTGGTCTCCCCCACAATATTGGATAATTTATTTGTTGGCGTTCCCCAATACCTTCGCCAAATCAGTTGCGATAGAGATTTTGCCAGAAGTGCCAAGACAACCAAAAACAATCGACAGAAAGTTTATTGGTCATACAGTTCTGTATCAAGATTCTGAGCTAGAGAACCGTGGGAAACCGCACCAATAAATTCTGACAAGGGATCAAGGACTACCATTATTCGTTTTCACGATGTTCGCTTAAAAAAGCCAACATCTCTTCGTAGAAAGGTAAGCCTCGTCCCCGACTTTCCTTCGCAGTCGATAGAATCTGCAGCATTTCAATCAACGAGCGGATAGCAGCATCTAAGAGCAACGTCAATAATGGGGAGTGTTCGTTGCGTTGTTGACCCTCTACAATCGCATCAATATACGCTTTACGAACTTGGTTGGGAATCACTACGATCGGATAGCCTGTCTGCAATAACAGCAAATTCATTAATAATCGTCCCGTGCGTCCATTTCCATCTCGAAATGGATGAATCGAAACAAATCGCAAATGAGCTTCAGCCGCGAACTTGATTGGGTGTTCAACGGCGGAAGAAGCCGAATTCAACCAAGTAACAAACTCGGTCATTAAATCATTAAGTAAATAGTGGGGTGGATAGACATACTCGGTTCCTGCCGCTTTGACATCAAGTTGGCGATAGCGCCCCGCTTCTTCAGGAGCAATTGCTCGGAGAATCAAATTATGAATCTGTTTGATTTCCCATTCTCCAATGGCAGTTGAGTGTTGTGCGAGTTGTTCGATATAGTCGATCGCATCTTTATGCCCAATGACTTCTAAATGTTCGCGCAGCGTTTTACCGCCAATTGTGATTCCGGTTTCTAGCACCAAAGCGGTTTCACTTTGCGTCAGAGTATTGCCTTCGATCGCGTTCGAGTTATATGTGAAGCGCACATCGTATAGTTTCTTAAGTTCTGCGACTACTGTTGGCGGGAGTGGACGAAAGCTATCCAACCAAGCTTTGAGTCTCGCCACCTGCTGAAATTTATCTGAAAGTGTCATATTTGGCAAAAATGACAATCGATTTTGAATCTCTTGTGCCACATCATATCGGCGAAGTTGAGTCAGAATTTGAATAAAGATATCATGGCGTTGACCAGCAATTTCAGTGAATGCTGCAGAAGACGGGCTTAGGGATGATACTGGATTTACACTCATAAAAACATCAAGACTGTGTTTAACGGCTTACAGGAGTTTTCAATTGAATCGACCACATTGTAAGGGCGGGGGAACCCCGCCCCTACGGTTATATTGTGGTCTATCCGACTGAGGTGCTGTTATGAAGATAGAAGAACCGCACCTAATTTACAAATAAGGTGTGTTACTGGTTCCCCGTAACACACCCGACAAAATTATTTGATATGAGTGAGTAATATATAATCTTTAACCAAACTTACCACTGACGTATTCCTTAGTGGCTTCTTGCTGGGGATTTTGGAAAATATTTTCTGTGCGATCGTACTCAACCAAGTAGCCGGTGCGACCTCCTTTGTCTGAGGTCTGGACGTTAAAAAAGGCAGTCATATCCGACACTCGCGAAGCTTGTTGCATATTGTGAGTGACGATCACTATTGTGTACTGCTCTTTGAGTTCGTGCAGCAAGTCTTCAACCCTGAGGCTGGAAATTGGGTCTAGGGCGGAGGCTGGTTCGTCCATTAAAATCACGTCAGGCTGAGTGGCGATCGCACGGGCGATACACAGACGCTGCTGTTGTCCACCAGACAGAGATAAGCCACTCTGCCGCAGTTTGTCTTTCACTTCATCCCATATAGCAGCTTGCTTAAGCGATCGCTCTACCAATTCATCCATATTACCTTTGTAGCCGTTGATTCTCGGTCCAAAAGCGACATTTTCATAAATTGACTTAGGAAAAGGGTTCGGTCTTTGAAACACCATCCCAATCCTACGACGCACTTCTACAGGGTCAATTTCGGGTGCATACAGGTTTTCCCCGTTGTAATAAACTTTACCTTCAGCCCGGAATGATTCAATCAGGTCATTGAGGCGATTGTAACACCGTAGTAGCGTACTTTTACCGCAGCCAGACGGACCAATAAAGGCTGTTACCCGATTTTTGGGGATATCCAGCCAAACATCACGTACTGCCAAAAAATCGCCGTAGTAAACGTTTAGACCCTCTGTACGTAACGCAGCTTCGGTTTGATTAGCATCCCTAATGTTAGTAGCCATATATTGTAAAGGTTTTAATCTAAGTGAGGTTAAACTCTTCCACTGCTTGCTTATTTAAATTTGCGACTAGTTGCCCAACGAGCGATGATACTGGTTAGCAGAACCAGCAACACCAAAATCAAAGACGCCGCCCAAGCTAGCGACTGTTGATTTTTAAAAGGAGAAGTTGCGAAGTTGTAGACTAAAACAGCAAGAGAAGCGGTGGGTGCGAATAAGGTATTAGTCCAGTTCTGGGAGAATAACGCAGTAAACAGTAGAGGTGCAGTTTCTCCAGCCGCACGGGCGATCGCTAAAGTTGCCCCAGTGACAATTGCCGGTAAAGCTGCTGGCAAAACTACCTGTGAGACTGTTTGAAAGTTAGTCGCGCCTAACCCCACAGCGGCTTGTCGCAAATCTTGTGAGACTAACTGCAAAGATTCGTCAGTTGTGCGCACAATAATTGGCAACATCAAAATTGACAAAGCCGCTCCTCCAGCTACAGCTGAGTAATTATGTGTTGTAGCGACTATAATGCCGTAAGCAAAAACTCCAGCAATAATTGAGGGAACTCCGCTGAGAACATTAGTAGCAAAGCGAATCACACGCCTGATTTTACCAGAGCTATATTCTGTCAAATAAATTGCTGCCAACACTCCTACGGGAACGCTAATCAGCGCACCCAGTCCTACCATAATCAGTGTGCCGACAATGGCATTGGCAAAGCCTCCTCCTGGAACCAACGGCGGTGGTGGCAATTCGGTAAACAGGTTCGGTCTGAGACTGCTAAAGCCTTGAATAAGGACGTAAGAAAGCACTCCCAATAAAGGCAAAAGAGCCAATATGCCGCAGACAAATGCCAAAACTGTCATCGCCGTACTAAACAGTGTCCGAGATGACGTTGAGGAGCGATTCAGACTGCCTGGAGCAAATCCATGAGCGTGTTGGTCTGGAAAAGCATTCGTCATAATTGAAACACCAAAATTTTACAGTCGCTTCATTCGCAGAACGATTAGCTCTGCCAAAATATTAACTATCAGAGTTAGAATGAATAGAACTAAAGCGGCGAACATCAATGAACTGACTTGCAGACCGCTTGCTTCCGAGAATTGACTTGCCAATAGAGAAGCAATTGTATTTGAAGGTGCAAATATCGAGGCGCTGATGTTGTTGGAGTTACCAATGATCATCGTGACAGCCATTGTTTCTCCCATCGCCCGACCAAGACCAAGCATTATAGCACTCACGATGCCAGAAAACGCAGCAGGGATGATAACTTTAAAAATCGTTTCCCACCGAGTTGCTCCCAATCCGAAAGCTGCTTCGCGTAAACTGCGCGGTACAGAAATCAAAGCATCGCGGGAGATGGCTGTGATGATTGGCAAAGTCATAATTGCTAAGATGACTCCTGCAGGAAACAACCCTGGTCCTGCAGGAGGGGTGCTAAAAAATGGCAAAAAGCCTAAGTAAGTATTGAGCAATTTTCCCACAGGTGCGATCAGGGGAATCAAAACAAAAATCCCCCATACTCCATACACAACGCTAGGAATGGCTGCTAGCAGTTCTACTAAGAAAACCACTACCACCTCAATAGGTGATGGTAGCAACTTTTCGCTGAGTAACAAAGCGGTGCCAACACCAATCGGTACAGCTATCAGCAGACCAATCAAAGCACTCACTAAAGTTCCGTAAATTTGTGGTAGCACTCCGTAGGAGTTATTTACCGGATCCCAAGTGCTATTAGCTAAAAAGCTAGGACCAAACTTGAGGATGGCTGGCGTTGCCTGAATAGCAACCTGAATCGCTATCCATAATAAGATGCCTGCGACGGAGAGCGCAAAAATTTGAGTCAACAGAATAAAGCCACGATCCACTGACTTTTCTGTTTGAGTGAGAGGTCTCACAATTGGTTGACGATCCTGGGCTTGTGTACGCATGAATCAAATTACCCATCAACGGTCGAAAAAGTGGGAGCGAACAAAATTTGCCATTTGCCATTTGCCATTTGCCATTTGCCATTTGTCATTTGCCACTGTAAGAACAACTAACAACCAACAACTAACAACTAACAACCAACAACTAACAACCAACAACTAACAACTAACAACCAACAACTAACAACTAACAACCAACAACTACTTAGTAGCTACGTTAATTTTATAATCTGGGCTGATTTGCTGAGCGGCGGCAGCGACTTTCTCAACCACGTTTTGAGGTAGAGGAACATACCCTAGTTGTGTACTCGCTTTCTGACCTTCAGTCAAGCCGTACTCAACCATCGCTTCAACTGCTTTGGCTTTTGCCTTATCAGGATATTGCTTATAAACCAAAAGCCAAGTGTAGGTGACGATTGGATAAGAATCTTTGCCTTCTGGATCTGTAATGAAGGCGCGGAGATTATCTGGCAAAGTGACTGATTCGAGGGTTTTTGCTGCGGACCCGTCGTTAGCGTCAATAAAGCTACCTGCTTTATTTTGTAAAGCAGCAAACTTGAGATTGTTTTGTTTAGCGTAGCCGTACTCTACATAACCAATGGCACCTTGAGTTTGAGTAATTTGAGCGGTAACACCTTCATTACCTTTAGCACCAACTCCCACGGGCCAGTTTACAGTTTTGCCACTCTTGGGACCGCTATTCCATTCTGGACTAATAGCACTGAGGTGTTGCGTAAACACAGCCGTGGTGCCACTACCGTCAGAACGATGCACAACTGCAATTGGCTGGTTAGGAAGGTTAACGCCAGGGTTAGCGGCAGTAATTTTGGGGTCGTTCCAAGACTTGATTTTGCCAAGGAAGATGTTTGTATACACGTCCCGTGGTAACTTGATCGGCTGTTGAACACTGGGGAGATTGTAAGACAGCACAATAGCACCAGCGGTCATGGGCAGCAAAATGACTCCCCGTTGCACCTTCTGAATTTCAAGATCGGTCATGGCAACATCGCTGGCACCAAAGTCTACAGTGCCTGCGGTGAATTGCTGAACTCCAGCACCGCTGCCAACTGACTGGTAGTTAACTTGGAGATTGGGATATTTCTGCTTCAAAGCCTGAAACCAAGTCTGGTAAAGTGGTGCGGGGAAAGAGGCACCAGCACCAGTTAACGATACGTTGCCACCTAGGTCCAATTTTCCTGGAGAAGTAGTAGTAGTCGTATTGGTAGCAGCACCAGGAGACGCCTCAGTAGTGCTTGTGGCATTATTTTGACCTTCCTGTCCACCACCACAAGCAGCTAAGCTGAGTGATAGTGCTAGTACTGAAATTGCTCTTGTTATGTGAGCAGGATTAGTTACACGGGAACGCAGAAGCATAGATGTGAAGTTTTAGTAAATTTTCAGATTCGCGTCTATACTATACACCTTGATAGTAAAGAGAAGGTTAACATTGTTGGACGATCATCTTTTTTTTCCTTAAAGTCTCCAAAATATATTTTCTGTGATTGCTAAAAAAAATGTTGCTAATCAGTTGCATTCGGAGCATAAATCATACATTTAGTACATATGTATTATAAAAATCGCCAAAAACTGATGATAAAACAATGGCAGTTTAGTAGCGTTATTGGTTAAAAATAAAAAAATAGAATTAGATAGTTAAGAATCTTTTCCGGGAGCGTCTTGTAAATGTTAGCAGCATCCAATCAATTACTATGGTCTATGATTGGCTTATTGCTAACAATGGGTGGTACTTTCCTAGAAGCCTATGTCACTACCATACCTTGGAGTTGGAGTCATGTGGGAATTCATACTTTTTCTCTAGGTGTCACCTATCAAATTGGCGGGGTGCTGCTTGTTGGTTGTTTAGGCGGCAAAAATGCTGGTGCGCTCTCGCAAATTGCCTACTTAGTAATGGGTTTAACCTTGTTACCCGTGTTTGCTGATGGTGGCGGTATCGGTTATGTTAAGCTGTCCCAATTTGGCTACTTACTAGGCTTCATTCCTGGTGCATGGATTTGTGGCTTTTTTGCCTTTAAAGCTAGACCTAGACTGGAAACTTTAGCGTTTAGTAGTTTTTGTGGATTGTTAACTGTCCACATTTGCGGTATTACTTATTTGATTATTAGCTATATTTTTCAGTGGAAAGGCACAGAAAATCTGCCCTTGATGGAAGAAATTATCAGATACTCCTGGTTTGCACTACCAGGGCAACTAGCTGTAGTATGCGCTGTGACTGTAATAGCATATGTGCTACGACAGTTCATGTTTTATTAGTTAATTGTTAGTTGTTAGTTGTTAGTTGTTAGTTGTTAGTTGTTAGTTGTTAGTTGTTAGTTGTTAGTTGTTAGTTGTTTTTACCCTGAGCAATTAGCAATTAGCAATTAGCAATTAGCAATTAGCAATTAGCAATTAACGAATTTTATGCGTTTAAAAAACCGCCTCTTATGGACTGCTGCCTTCATTGCTTTTTTCTTAGACCAACTGACAAAATACTGGGTAGTGCGAACTTTTAGCTTACGTCAGACACAAGCACTGATTAGCGGGGTATTTCACCTGACCTATGTGACCAATACTGGGGCAGCTTTTAGTCTGTTCACAGGGAAAGTAGATTTGTTACGCTGGCTATCTTTGGGAGTGAGTTTGGCATTGATAGCACTCTCTTGCTTTGGTCCGGTGTTAAATCGTTGGGATCGGCTAGGCTACGGCTTGATTTTAGGTGGGGCTATGGGTAATGGTATAGATCGGTTTGTTTTGGGTCACGTTGTTGATTTTCTAGATTTTCGCCTGATTAACTTTCCAGTATTTAATTTGGCAGATGCATTTATTAATATCGGCATTATTTGCCTGCTGATCTCTACCTTCCAAAAAACACCAAATTCAAGTCATATATCAAGATAAAAAGAAAAAGGAAAAAGGTGAATTTTGCCTTTTTCCTTTTTCTTTTAATTATCTGGTATAGTTTTATACCTTAATTAGCGGGTAGGAGTTGTTCCTGAACCAGCGCCTGGAACTTGAGTGGGTGAACTGGTGCCAGGGTTGGTAATGCTACCAGGAGTGCCCGATCCAGTAGGGGAGTTTAGTTGACTACCGCTGCTACCAGGGGTGCTGGAATCGGTAGGCGGGGTGAGTTGACTACCGCTGCCGCCTGGGGTGATTCTTTGAGTACCGCTACCGCTATCTGGAGTAATACTACCACCGGGGGTACTTGGGCTTACGTCAGTAGGCGATGGGCTGGAAGTGCCGGAAGTAGGATTTGAATCAGCACCTGAATTTCTTTTTCCTGGTTTGATCTGACCAGGATTACCTGTTTCAGACTTAGGAGATAATGGGGTAGTGGAGTCTGGAGGAGTACCTCTACCGCTGCCTGGTGTGCCTGTATCAGATGGCGCTGTACCTGGTGTAGCTGTACCTGGAGCGTTTTGTTGAGTACCGCTACCAGGACTGCCAGAATTACCTGGGTTTGGGGTTCCTGATGGGTTAGTGTTGTCAGGTGTACCTGTGCCTGACCCAGGAGCTAAGGGGGTGACAGAGTCTGGAGGCGCACCTCTACCGCTGCCTGGTGTGCCTGTATCAGATGGCGCTGTACCTGGTGTAGCTGTACCTGGTGTATCTGCGCCTTGGCCTTTTTTAGGTTTTTTGTGGTGTCTACCAGGAGGCTTGGGTTCTGATGTACTGCCACTTGTGGGGCTTGGTGTTGCTGCTGAGCTTTCCTGACATTGGGAATTTTGCGGAAAGTCCCGACACAAAATTTTCAACACGTCCGGTCGCAGCTTGCGTGGTGTGGATGAGCTAGTGGATGTGCTAGAGCCTTGGCTAATAGGCTGACCAGTAGACGGGGTTACAGCCGGACCACCACTAGCATCATTGATCTGTTGGACACTAAACTTAGATGCTTGGGCATCAACAGCTTTGCTGGTTAATGCCAGAATCAGGGCTGTACCTATCAGGGTCAAATATTTTCCCTTCATATTACTCAACCTCAACACCTCAACTGAGTACTCCGCACTATTAAATCACATAATAGGCTTTATGAAACCTTCCTAAATGAAGATTTATATTTCGCCATTAAAACATCTAGCTGTTTTAATGATGTGATATTTAACTTTTTTGTAGCTCAATAAATGATTTATAACAATACCAAATCAGAGTGCTGGCTTTCCCGAGCAACTAGTCAAGGGAAAGAATATTAAAAATTATATCACAGTGATAAGAATTATAGAGAGGATCAAAACTTAACAAAATTAGCAACACAAGTCCACTCAACATAGATTGATTTTGTGTCAGCTAGAATGGGGAACAATTCCTTAAAGCTAAAGTCCTCATAAGCTTATGAGTACAATGGTGGAATATTAGCATCTCAGGACCGCAGTTTGCCCAATTTTTCAGTAATAACCACCGTGGTGTGAATAGCCGATGAGTTCCCCCCAACCTCCTCAAAAGCCACAAACTCTGCTTGGTCAGCTAACTCAAGCAGTACATACAATTCAAGCTAGGGTTGATTTCTCCAAACTGGCGCTCAAACCTAATGCCAGAGTACCAGAACTTTGGGTACAGGATGCGGGGGCGGATAAGGCAGAGGTATATCCGCTGTTGGGCGATCGCTACATGTTAGGTCGCAGTTCCAAATCCTGCGATATTGTCATCCGCAACCCAGTTGTCAGCCAGATTCACCTGTCACTATCACGGGATTCCACTCAACGAACCCCTGTTTTCTTTATTAAAGATGAAAACTCCACCAATGGTATTTATCGGGGCAAGCGTCGGGTTAATTCTCTAGAATTGCGTCACGGCGATGTCCTCACCCTAGGACCACCAGAACTCGCTGCTTCAGTGCGGCTGCAATACGTAGATCCACCACCATTATATGTTAAAGCAGCAACTTGGACAGCTTACGGTATTGGTGGTGTTACTGCCCTGACAGCGTTAGTCATTGGTGTGGAATCGTTAAAATTTTCGGTAAGACCCCTACCAGGGGCTACGCGCTCCCCAGTGGTTATTTATGCCCGCAATGGTGTCACACCATTACGTGAGCCTCGGACTACTGCTCACTTGGACAGGAAGCAGTTGCAAGACTTTGGTCCTTATTTGCCAGCAGCAGTGGTAGCCTCAGAAGACACCCGTTATTACTGGCACTTTGGGGTAGACCCACTGGGGATTTTGCGAGCAGTGTTTATAAATACCAAAAGCGGCGATGTCCAACAAGGTGCCAGCACTGTCACTCAGCAAGTCGCCCGCAGTTTGTTCCGCGATTATGTGGGAAGACAAGACTCCCTCGGTCGAAAATTCCGAGAAGCGGTTGTCGCCTTGAAATTAGAAGCTTTTTACAGCAAAGATGAGATTTTGCTGACATACTTAAATCGGGTTTTCTTGGGAGCAGATACTTATGGCTTTGAGGATGCTGCTAAGTATTACTTTGATAAATCGGCAAAAGAGTTAACTCTCTCCGAAGCAGCAACGTTAGTGGCAATTTTACCTGCTCCCAACGGCTTCGATTTTTGTGGTGGAGATACCCAGAATAAGCTAAAAACAACAGAATACCGCAACCGCGTACTCAGACGATTGCTGGAGAACGGCAACATTAAACTTGATGAGTATAACCGAGCTAGGCGATCGCCCCTTGATATCAGCCGTAAAGTTTGCGAACAGCAGGCAAAGACTATTGCTCCTTATTTTTACAGTTATGTCTTCCAAGAACTCGAATTCATCTTAGGAAAAGACTTGGCACAAGAAGGCAACTTTATCATTGAAACGCAGCTAGATCCAGCAGTTCAAGCACAAGCAGATGCAGCGCTGCGTAGACATATTCGCAATAATGGACCCTCTTTTGGTTTTTCTCAAGGAGCACTCGTTACCCTTGATTCCAGCACTGGTGGCATTCTCTCTATGGTGGGCGGCACTAATTATAAAACTAGTCAGTTCAATCGTGCTTTCCAAGCCAAAAGACAACCCGGTTCCACCTTTAAAGTCTTTACTTACACAGCTGCTATAGAGCAAGGGATTTCACCAGACACATCTTATTCCTGCGCTGCTTTGCCTTGGCTTGGCTTTACCTACAAACCCTGTCGTACAGAAGCTAGCGAGTTAAGTATCGCCACTGGACTTGCCCAGTCGGAAAACCCAATTGCTCTGCGGGTTGCCAAGCAAATAGGGCTAGATAAAGTCGTGGGGATGGCGCGACGCTTAGGAGTCAGATCTCCCCTCGATCCAGTTCCAGGCTTGGTGATCGGTCAAAGTGTCGTCAATGTCTTGGAAATGACGGGTGCTTTTGGTGGCATTAGCAACGGCGGGGTGTGGAATCGTCCCCATGCGATTAGCCGGATTCTAGACAGCAGTGATTGCCGCGATCGCAACGATTTAAAGACATGCCGCGTCATCTACTCCTTCGACCAAGATCCAGAGGCGAACAAGCGAGTGCTGAAAACTGAAGTAGCCAATACAATGACTCGGTTGCTGCGTGGAGTAATCACAGAAGGTACTGGTCGTAGTGCATCTCTGGGACTGGGGGAAGCTGGCAAAACCGGTACAACAAATAAAAACGTTGATTTGTGGTTCATCGGCTTTATTCCCAGTCAGCGACTAGTAACTGGTATTTGGCTAGGAAACGACAACAATTCCCCCACATCTGGTAGTAGCGCTCAAGCTGCACAGTTATGGGGAAGTTATATGGGGAAAATTGTCAAATAGTTGTTAGTTAGTGGTTAGTTGTTAGTTGTTGGTTGGTTGTTAGTTGTTGGTTGGTTGGTTGTTAGTTGTTGGTTGGCAAAAATAACCACTAACCACTAACCACTAACCACTAACAATTCCCCAATTATCTATATCCCTGCCAAGGGTTAACTTCCAGTGCGCCGTTGGGCTTGAATACTACTTGGAAGTGGGCAAGAGGTTCTTTATTGTTTGGAGCCGCTAAAGTTGAGCCATAAACGGCTTGGAACATCTTGGGGAGGGGTGTTTGCCGGAAATAGTCAAAGGCGACTTGGTTAAGTGGCTCGTAGTCGGCAATCGTGCCATCTTTGTTTACTGCCACTCGATACTTCAAATCTCGCGCAAAGGTGGGAGTGTCGCTCCAATTTTGGCGAAGGGTATCATTGAGCTTTTGATTTAAATTCTTAATTGTGTTAGGGTCGGTGATTTTTGCCCCTACAACATCTGGTGTTCTAGCATATCCCCGCCAAGGGCTAATTTCCAAGATGCCACTTCTTTTAAGAACTACTCTAATTTGGGCAATTGGTTCCTTAGTCATGGAACCACGGCTAGCAGGATTATAAAGTAGGTGAGGTAGGGGAGTTTTCGCTACTACGTCAGTCGCCTCTTTGTTCACCCCTTTATAACCTACAATCGCACCATCGGCTGCCACACCTACACGGTAGACCAGATCATCTTTCAATTCTGAGCGATTTTTCCAGTCTGAATTAATTTGGTTGTAAGCTTGGCGAATCAATGCACGTAATTGCGATGCATCGGTAATTTCGGGAACTGTGTTTAAAAGTGCTTCTAAATTGTTAACAGCAAGGGATGCATTTAGTGTGGTAGCAGGTGTGGGCGTAAATGTGGGTGTTGCAGCTATTTGTTCATTGGGAGAGGGGGTAGAGATGAGAGCAGCGGTTGTAGAACTATTGACGTTCTTGGCTGGACTTGGACTAACAATTCCTTGTTTTTGTGTCTTCGTCGGCTGCGGTGAACGTACTTGTGGAACTGGAATCAAGCCGAGGGCAAGAGCTGCTACTGCTAAACTTGAAACTCCCACACTCGCAGGCACTACCTGTTTAAGTAAGGCTTGATTGGCAGCACCAAAGCGTCTGCCAACTGGTTGTAGTTGTAGTGACAACTCTGGTAAAGTTTGGCTGTCAGCGAAAAATTGATCTACCGCTTCCACTAAATCGAATAACTGTACGGTATTCAAATCGACTTGAGTGAGCGGTTTCGTAGAGTTATGATTAGACTGGGAATCTTGGGGTCCAATCTCTGAACGCACAAGCAACCTGTGTCGGTTGCTGTCAATTCTCTGCAAATGCACTAACTCCGATTCCAAGTTGTGTGCTTGCGGATTCGGTACATTACTTAAAAATTCTTGGGCGTAAGCACTAACCGACCTCACCAAACTTTCAAAAAAATCCCGCCCTCCCATCAGTGGCTGATTATAGCCAGCTAAATAGCATTCTGCATTTACCAATACTGATAGTTCTGGGCGCATTTCCTGAAAGTGTGCACTCCTTGCGGCATCACTTAAACCTTCTAAAAGTAGTGTGCAATTAGGTAAACTATATTTACGTTGAATATTCATTCTGCTTCACCGTCGAAAAGACTAATCCAAAACCGCTGCATTCCAGCCGTTCCAGTACAAAATAGTAATTTCCCCAACAAATTTATAGCTAGATCGTCTAATTTGTCATCAGAATTTAATGCCATTACACCAGAACGTCGGGCATGCATTCGGCTTTTAAAATGTGCTCTAAACCGCTCTAGGTAATTAGATAGCCGCAAATTCTGTTCTAGTGGAATCTGTTTTTCGCTCATCTGTTGATAAAGCGCTAGCAACTGACGGATGACAACTGTTAACCGCCGCGCCATATAGCAAGCAATTACCACTAAGGCTTTTGCCTCAGTGACAGATAGAGGGCGGCGCATGTGTGCCCGTCGCAAGGGGTTAGAACTACGCATTCGCCATAAATTCACCCGATCTTTAATTATTGCTTTGAGATCCAACTCTTCAGCAAATGTCAGGATGGCTTCAGAGCCACCAAGCTCTAAAGCTTCAATTGCCAGTAAAATCAGGTCAATTTGCAACCGGGTTCTACGGGGACATCCCTGTCCCTCAATCGCTGGATCGGGTAAACTATCCAAAACCATTGGCGCTGACTGGGGAGTTGGACTGTTAAACGGCGTTAAACTAGTAGAGACATTCATTATAAATACCTTGTACGGCAGCAACAAACTAGGTAAAACTAATTTAAGATAGTTAACCAAACAACAAAATTAGACTAGTGGTAGTGGCACGAGAACTGCCTGATCTATACATGACTTACTCTTTCTACTCAAAGGTTTCCGCATCAGAAAATCAAAGTTTTCTCTTCCTCAGGGAAGGCAAGTACCATTACATCCCTAGCTTGGTGTAGATTCTCATAATCGTCAACGGATAAGGAAACTAGAACGCTGATCTCAAGGGTATGACTTTATAGTGTACGATTTTTCAGGTATCTGCCCACTTTCTCACCTAAGAAGAGGTGTCAGGGTATGGGGATTTTTCTGGTACTGCTGTGAACCAAAATCAACGCTATGCTTTTTTATGGATTTGAAGTCTGTTATTCGTGACATCCCCGATTTTCCTAAACCCGGAATTTTATTCCGAGATATTACCACGCTGCTACGCGACCCTGAAGGACTGCGCTATTGTATTGACATATTCGCACGTTCGTTTGTTGATGCCAATCTCTGGGCAGAATACGTGGTAGGAATGGAGTCGCGGGGCTTCATTTTTGGCTCATTGCTGGCTTATAAGTTAGGATCTGGTTTTATTCCTGTACGCAAAAAAGGAAAGTTACCAGCAGCAGTTCACTCAATTGAATATGCACTGGAGTATGGTACAGATTGTTTGGAAGTCCATCAGGATGCTCTGCTCCCAGGTAGCCGAGTTTTAATTGTGGACGATCTGATTGCTACAGGTGGAACGGCGAGTGCAACGGCTAAGCTGGTGCAGAAAATTGGCTGCGAACTAGTGGCTTTTGGGTTTATCATCGAGCTACAGGATTTGCAAGGGCGTAAAAATCTGCCGGATGTGCCGATTATCAGCCTTGTACAATATTAGTCATTGGTTAGTGGTTAGTGGTTAGTGGTTAGTGGTTAGTGGCTAATGGCTAATCGCTAATGGCTAATCGCTAATGGCAACGAACAATTAGCAATTAGCACGAACCCAATTAGCAATTAGCAACTAACAACTAACAACTAACAACTAACAACTAACAACTAACAACTAACAACTAACAACCAACAACTAACAACTAACAACCAACAAAGGACATTGGACATTGGACGAATGACTACAACGAGAATTTCCATGGAGACAGGTCGTGATTGGCTAATGAGGCTGGTCACGAGCGAGACGTTTGTTTATACGATCAAGCGGCTATTGCAAGCGCTGTTGACTTTGTTGTTGGCGTCAGCGTTGTCGTTTGTGATTATTCAATTGGCTCCTGGAGATTATGTAGACACATTGCGGCAAAACCCAAAAATTTCCCCGGAAAGAATTGAGGAGCTAAAGCGACAGTTTGGTCTCGATCGCCCTTGGCCAGAGCAATATGGGCTATGGTTATGGCGCATCGTGACCAAAGGAGATTTTGGCACAAGTTTTGTTTACCAACGTTCGGTAGCATCCCTGTTGTGGGAGCGGGTACCGGCAACTTTGCTGTTAGCGATCGCTTCTTTAGTTGTAACTTGGGCGATCGCTATCCCTTTGGGTATTGTCGCTGCAGTTAAGCAAAATCGCAGCACTGACCGCATTTTACAAGTGATTAGCTATGCCGGACAAGGATTTCCCAGTTTCATCACTGCTTTGTTGCTGCTGATTTTTGCCCAAAACACTTCGCCTGTGTTTCCAGTGGGGGGTATGACTAGCATCGATCACAGCGAACTATCGTGGTTGGGAAAACTCCTGGATACTAGCTGGCACATGATTTTACCCACCGTCGCTTTAAGTGTCACTAGCTTTGCTGGCTTGCAGCGCTTCGCACGCGGTCAATTGTTAGATGTACTACGTGAAGATTACATTCAAACAGCGCGTGCAAAAGGACTACCAGAAAACCGAGTTATCTACGTTCACGCACTCCGCAATGCGATCAATCCCCTAATTACCTTGTTGGGTTTTGAGTTGGCAAGTTTATTAAGTGGTGCCTTCATTGCCGAATTTTTCTTCAACTGGCCCGGTTTAGGAAGGTTGACTATACAAGCTGTGCAGTCTCAAGATTTATATTTATTAATGGCAAGTTTGATGATGGGCGCAGTCCTGCTAATTATCGGTAATTTCCTTGCCGACTTGATGCTCAAAGCTGCCGATCCTCGCATTACCCTAGAAAATCTCAATTAGCTAATGGCTAATAGCTAATAGCTAATAGTAAAACAACACAATTAGCAATTAGCTTTTTCCCAATTAGCAATTAGCAATTAGCAATTAGCTTTTTCCCTACACCACTGCTTTTTCTAAGATCAACTTAGAACGCTTCACCTGTTCAGGAACGGAAACGGGGTAATCTCCCGTAAAGCAGGCAGAACAGAAAGTATTGGGGTCTTCTCGCGTTGCTTCCAGCATTCCCTCCCAACTAAGATAGGCAAGAGAGTCAACCTCAAGTTGCTTGGCAATCTCTTCCACTGACTTGGTAGCAGCAATAAGTTGTTCTTGAGTATCAGTATCAATACCATAAAAGCAGGGGTGAGTCACTGGAGGAGAGGAAATTCGCATATGGACTTCCACCGCACCCGCCTCAAGCAAAGTTTTGACCAGTTTGCGACTGGTGGTTCCCCGAACAATCGAGTCATCGACTATCACCACTCGTTTGCCGTATAGCACATCCTTGAGGGGGTTGAGTTTCATGCGGATACCCGACTCACGCATAGCTTGTGTAGGCTGAATAAAGGTGCGCCCTACGTAGCGATTTTTAATCAACCCTTCTACGTAGGGAATGCCAGAAGCTTGGGAATAACCAATAGCAGCGGGAACACCAGAATCAGGAACACCAAAAACAATATCAGCATCAGCAGGAGATTCTTCAGCTAGTCTCCGCCCTAACCGCATTCGGTAGCTATACAAACTCTCGTTGTGCATGACGCTATCGGGGCGGGCAAAGTAAATCATCTCAAAGATGCACAGCTTGCGTTCCTTTTGACTCCATTGGTAGGAGGTCAAACCTGTTTCGTCGATCCAAACTAACTCACCAGGTGCCACCTCTCGCACGTATTCAGCACCAATGATGTCTAAAGCACAAGTTTCTGAAGCCAGAACGTAACGGACTGGATTCTCGCCCAATGTGCCAATCACGAGAGGGCGAATGCCATTGGGATCGCGGATGCCCATGATGCTTGAGTGAGTACCAACTACTAAACTAAAGGCGCCTTGACAACGTTGCAACGCCCGAATTGTGCCTTCTAACCAATCGCCACCAGCATCGATTTCTTGAGCGATCGCAAAAGCAATCATTTCTGAGTCAGTTGTCGTCACTAAGTTACATTTCTGCTTTAGCAATTCATCTCGTAGCTTCACAGCATTGACTAAATTACCATTATGTGCTAGAGCAAGTTTTCCTAAGCGGGTTTCAACCACAGCAGGCTGAGCATTAACTTTGCGGCTGGAACCTGTGGTTGAATAACGAGTGTGACCAACGGCGATACTACCAGTTAAGTTGCTTAAAATAAGTTCATTGAAGACTTGGGACACCAACCCCATGTCTTTGTGCAAGTGGACTTGTGTACCTTCAAACGTGGCAATACCAGCTGATTCTTGACCCCGATGTTGGAGGGCGTATAATCCAAAATAGGTAAGTTTGGCAACGTCTTCCTCGGGTGCGTAGACGCCAAAAACACCGCAAGCTTCTTCTGGCTTATCACAAAAATCTTCACCTGCTTCAGTTGAGTCTTTGGCTTGCTTTACGTCCAAAGTGACGGGCTCGTTGGGAATCATGGTAGCTTTGCTCCTGATGAGGGTATCAAGTCACTGAAAATTATGTAAAGGAATGGTTAAAAAAATATTAACAACTTATTAACCATCCAATTAAAACTTTATCGCAATAATGCTTAAGAGCGCGAATAGTTATTCGGCAACAGTGCCGTGACCCTACGAAATTGTGCTTTTTACTGATACTCCTAACTTCTCTCATTAGGAGTATCAGTGTGGATGGATAAACGCCTTTCTATGGCTTTAGAGTAGCGATCGCTCAGATCTTCAATACTAACGTTGATTAAGGTTTGGTTATTAGTGGTTAAAACCCGCAAACCCATTCCGGAATTCCCGACTTTACCAAGTTTTTGCCACTCTTGACCGAGATTTTCCCGTAAGTATGATTCCCAAATTTCTTGTTGTCCTGAAGCCACAGAAACTAAAATTCGCGCACCACCCTCACCAAACAGTACTTCATCCCAACGAATATCGGGCATTCCTGCCACTTCTAACATGATTTCTGCACCGAGATTGCCAGATATGCTACATTCTGCCAATGCTACAGCGACTCCACCCTCAGCACAATCATGAGCCGATCGCACCCATTCAAGACGAATTAGATCGCGGCACACTTGCTGCACGCGGCGTTCCAAGTCAAAATCTACTAGGGGCGGTTTTCCCGCAACAGTACCGTGGATAGTCGCTAAATATTCAGATCCACCCAAAGTTATTTGAGATTTGAGATTTGAGGTTGCCGCGCTTTGCTCGCAATCCTCCGCAATTTTGGATGCGATCGGTAATCCCAGAAGATAAATCACATCGCCAACTGCAAGCCAACCTTGACCACAAATCTTAGTTAAATCGGGAATCAACCCCACCATACCGACAACTGGAGTGGGATAGATTGATTGGGGGTTGCCTTGGGAATCGAGGGTGAGGTTGTACAGGGACACATTCCCGCCAGTGACTGGGGTTGCCAACTCTCGACAACCAACAGCCAAACCGCGACAAGCTTCAGCTAATTGCCAGTAACCAACAGGTTTTTCTGGACTGCCGAAATTCAGGTTATCAGTCACCGCCACAGGTTCGGCGCCCACACAGCTAAGATTGCGAGCAGCTTCTGCCACCACCGCCTTAGCTCCTTCATAGGGATCAAGATAAACGTAACGAGGATTGCAATCAACCGTAGCAGCAACACCTGATTTTGGGGAGTGGGGAGTAGGGAGTGGGGAGTGGGGAGTGGTGAATTTCTCCCCCTGCTCCCTCATCTCCCTCATCTCCCTCATCTCCCTCATCTCCCCCTGCCCCCCCTGCTCTCCCTGAAGAGGACGCAAGCGGATAATAGCTGCATCTGCACCACCAGGTAGCATAACGGTATTGTTCTGCACTTGATGGTCATACTGACGATAAACCCAACGTTTAGAAGCAATGGTGGGAGTATCGAGTAAAGTCAATAGGATGTCATTCCAACTTTGCAGGTGTCCTTGAATTTCGATGCCAGCAGTTGTACTCTCAGGCAGAGAATCAGGCGTCCATTCCCAAGCTTTAACTGCATACTCCGGTGGGTTTGTCAATACTTCTCTATGATATAATGGCGTATTTTCTGCCAAAGCTTCAGCCGGGATTTCTGCTGCTACTTCACCTTTGAACCAAATTCGTACAATAGGTTCGGCAATGACAGTGCCGGCGACAACTGCATGCAGTCCCCAACGGTGGAAAATATCGATTAACTCTTGTTCCCGTCCCTTTTGGGCAACAAACAGCATCCGTTCTTGAGATTCGGAAAGCAGGTATTCATAAGGAACCATCCCCGTTTCTCGTACAGGAATCTTGTCTAAATCTAGTTCAATTCCGACGCCGCCTTTTGCTGCCATTTCCGATGTAGAACAGGTAATGCCAGCGGCGCCCATATCTTGTGCTGCTACAACTGCACCTGTCTTAAACGCCTCTAGGCAAGCTTCAATTAACGACTTTTCCAAAAATGGGTCGCCAACCTGCACCGCCGGACGGTTATCTACTGACTCATCGCTAAGTTCTGCACTGGCAAAACTTGCGCCTCCCATGCCATCTCGTCCTGTGGTAGAACCTACATACAGCACGGGATTTCCGATGCCAGATGCTCCTGATTTGACAATTTCTGGCGTTTCCATCAATCCCAGTGCCATAACGTTGACCAGGGGGTTATGGTCGTAAGCGGAGTCAAAGTAGACTTCACCGCCAACAGTCGGTACTCCAACGCAATTACCATAGTGGGAGATTCCTGCTACCACACCGCTAAAAAGCCGTTGAGTTTTGGCATTTTCCAGAGAACCGAAGCGGAGGGAGTTTAATATGGCTATGGGACGCGCCCCCATTGTAAATATATCGCGGAGAATACCTCCTACTCCCGTCGCAGCTCCTTGGAATGGTTCGACAGCTGAGGGGTGGTTGTGAGATTCAATCTTAAACGCGAGTTGCAGTCCATCACCTAGGTCTACAACACCAGCATTTTCACCTGGTCCTACAAGAATACGGGGTCCTGTGGTAGGAAATTGTTTTAGTAAAGGTCGAGAATTTTTATAACAGCAATGCTCTGACCACATTACCCCAAACATTCCCAATTCAGCTTTGTTAGGATGACGCCCCAGCCGCCGAACAATTTCTTCATATTCTTCTGGCTTCAAACCTTCATCGGCGATTTCTTTAGGGGAAAAGGGAGATTGGGAGGTGAGGGTCATGGAAGTAATGCATCAAGGGGACAGAGGTCTATTTTATCGATTTCCGCGTAAATCAAGCATTCTACTACCTCAAGCTTATGTGACCCGATGATTGGTTTTCTAGCTCTACTGTAAAACTACGTAATTTTTCAATCAAAGCTTGAGGTAATAAGGCGTATTTCCACTATTTCAAGCAACATACAGTATTTGCTATAAAAATTATTAACTTAAGTAAAGCATTAAAATGAATTTTACCATTAATATAATACACCTAGCTCAATCCGGGGCTTGTCAAAGTCCTAATCCACTGCAGTGGACTATCATACTTGTTACGTTAAGCCCAATTTTAGTTATTTTGGGTGTCAGTGGTACTGGGATTGTGGCTGCTGTGGCAAGTACACTAGTACCAATGATCGTAGCCGGAGCTAGCTTCGATGCGATGGCACCAGTAATAGCACCACTGATAACCCCAATTGCTACAGTCACAGGATCACTAGAATTAGTCGCTATGTTGGTAAATGCCGTTAAGGGGATTTTAGGATGCTAGGAGATTTTTTTAAATAGCGATCGCCGTCTTATCTATATAAACTAAGAAAATAGGACTTACGCACTATACGCTCTACCGCGTCATGTGTATGACGAAATTCGGTGGTTTCAGACGGATGAGCCACGAAGCTGCAGAGCTTTCTTTGGGGTATCGATCTCAAAGAGACCACATTGTAAGGGCGCGGAAACCGCGCCCCTACGGTCATATTGTGGTTTACGAATTGCCGGAAAATCCGGACTACTACCTTTACTATTTCTGTCGATGCGTAAGTCCTAGAAAATACAATAGCACTCACGTTTAAAAAAGCTATAATAATAGATTAATATGCTAATCACCTAAGAGGCTTGCTCTCTCAAGTAGCCTCAATGTAGTGGCAGAAGTTTTTTGTAACACATTAGTAGTATAGTGAAATCTATGAACACCATTACCATAGAAATTTCGGATGAGCGCCTACTGCTGCTGCAAAAAACTGCCACTAACCTTGGTGTAACAATAGAAGAATTAATGCTGTTAGGTGTAGAAGAATTGGTTAATAAGCAAGAATCATCCTTCAAAAGCGCCATGAACTACGTACTTAATAAAAATGCTGAACTTTACCACCGACTGGCGTAATGCGCTATCTCACTCTCACTGAGGTCTTAGAACTCTATCATCGCATCATTGAGCAGTCTGGTGGATCAACGGGTATTTCCAATATCGGTGGACTGGAGTCAGCTATAGCTCAACCATGCATGACGTTTGGTGGAGAGGAACTTTACCCTACCATAGTTGAAAAGGCTTCGGCTCTTGGTTTTTCTTTGATTAAAAACCATCCTTTCATCGATGGTAACAAACGCATTGGTCACGCTGCTATAGAAGTCTTCTTGGTATTGAATAACTTTGAAATTGATGCAGCAGTGGATGAGCAAGAGCAGGTAATTTTGCAAGTCGCGTCTGGTGAATTAGGGCGAGACGAATTTACAGAATGGCTTCGTAGTCATATCGTTCCTAAGTCTGTATAGCTTATGAACGAGTAGTTTTGGTATCTTCACCTTGGGTAGTAGCGGTGATCGGAATCACAGGTATCTATGACTAAGATCCTATTCCTACGATAGGCAAATTGGGAAAATTTCCCATAGATGAACTCTAACCGAGTCATTAATAGGGAACATATTGATTGCCGACAGCCTTAATGAAAAGACTGTCGGCTTTTTGTCTTAAAAACAGGAAAGTAGGGAGTGGGGAGTGGGGAGTGGGGAGTAGGGGGAGTAGGGGGAGTAGGGGGAGTATGGGGAGTGGGGGGAGAATGACTAACAACTATCAACCATCAACTATCAACTATCAACTATCAACCATCAACTATCAACTATCAACTATCAACTATCAACTATCAACTATCAACTATCAACTATCAACTATCAACTATCAACTATCAACTATCAACTAACCATTCAATAAAATTTCCCCACAACGTGTTAGTAACTTGACAGATAATCTGCCAGAGCCACTACCAAGTGTGGGGAGGGTATGATTAAAGAATGGTATTCCCGCAAATTATCATAAAAAATGCAAGTGCTAATATCTGGCACTCATTCTAGTAGACCGTTCGTCCATACCGAAAAAAAATCTCAATTACCGGATTTGCGGGAGGATAGTGAAGGTAGTACGTACTACGTCAGGCTCAAGACATTGCTTGAATGACGTAGTCAAAGTAGGGCGCTGCTTCGGAGACGTCTTCCGCTTTCAGTAAGTCAAGGGAGGCTTTTTTCAGACAGTTAATTGCTTCTACCATCCCTGGTACGGGAACGCCCAACGAGTTGTACATTTCCCGCACACCAATCAAACCAATTTTTTCAATTGGCTCTTTGTCGCCAGAAAGTATACCATAAGTAATTAGGCGCAAGTACCAGCCAAAGTCACGGACACATAGAGCACGCTGGCGCTCTCCGTAAGCATTACCCCCTGGTGCGATAAAGTCAGGACGCTTCTGCCAAAGCTGTTTAGTTGCTTCTTGAACTATCTTTTTTTCGTTTTCAGCTAGGGTAGTGGTGATCCGTACCCGCTGTTCACCGGTTTGCAAAAAGTCTTTGATATTCTTGAGTTCACCACTGCTGGGATAACGCAGTTCGTCGTCGGCTTGGAGAATAACTTGGCTTACTACAGTCATGATTATTGCAATGACATGGATTATTATTAGCTAGTTTAACCAGTCTTGCGGACACAAATAAAGAGGTATAAGGAAGATGTTGGTTGTTAGTGGTTAGTTGTTGGTTGTTTTAGTAACCACTAACCACTAACCACTAACCACTAACCACTAACCACTAACCAATGACTGAAACATGGCTGCAGGGTGAATTAATTGAAGTTACAATTACAGACTTAAGTGATACGGGAGATGGTGTGGGGCGTTGGGATGAACGGGTAGTCTTTGTACCTGATACTGTAACAGGCGATCGCGCTCTTGTCCGCCTGGTACACGTTAAACCCAAATATGCCCATGCTAAACTTCTAGAATTATTGCAGTCATCACCTTACCGTATCCGACCTAGTTGTATTGTGGCTGACAAGTGTGGTGGTTGTCAGTGGCAACATATTGATTATCAGTACCAGCTAGAAGCCAAGCGCCAGCAAGTTATTCAAGCTTTGTCACACATTGGCGGTTTCCCACAACCACCAGTAGATCCGGTTTTGGCTGGTCCCTCACCTTTAGGCTATCGTAACAAAGCTAGCTATCCTGTAGGCATATCTGGTGCTGGACAAGTTCAAGCTGGTTACTACCAAAAAGGTAGCCACCAATTAATTAACTTAAATCAATGCCCAGTGCAAGACGCACGATTCAATCCACTGCTGTTAGAAGTCAAACAGGACATCCAAAAGCAGGGTTGGCAAATTTACAAAGAACAACGTCACACAGGTCATGTACGCCATCTTAGTTTACGCATTGGTCGCCGCACAGGGGAAATGTTGCTGACAATGGTTGTGAAGGACTGGAATTTACCAGGAATTCAAGACCAAGCACAGGAGTGGTTAAAACGCTATCCCCACTTGGTGGGAGTATCGTTAAACCGCAACCCAGATCGCACTAATGCCATTTTTGGACCCCAAACCCGTTGCATTGCTGGACGGACCTACCTACGAGAACACTTCGCCGGACTGGAATTCCAGGTACGACCAGATACCTTTTTCCAAGTTTACACCGAGACAGCAGAAGCGTTGTTAAAAGTTATTCAGTCAGAGCTGAATTTACAAGGGGATGAGGTGCTACTTGATACTTATTGTGGTATTGGGACTTTAACTTTGCCACTGGCGAAACAAGTCCGTCTGGCTACAGGGTTAGAAGTGCAACCAGAGGCGGTAGAACAGGCAATTTTAAATGCCCAATTAAATAGCATTGAGAATGTAACTTTTAAGACGGGTAAAGTAGAAAAATTACTGCCGCAAATGTCGATGACCCCGGATGTTGTTTTGCTCGATCCCCCGCGTAAGGGATGCGATCGCGCTGTCATTGACACTTTATTGCAAGTCCTGCCACCTCGGATAGTTTACGTCAGCTGTAAAGTCGCCACCCTCGCCCGTGACTTGAGATTACTTTGTGAAAATGGTGTGTATAAGATTATACGGATACAGCCTGCTGATTTTTTTCCCGAAACTGCTCATGTGGAAACTGCCGCTTTTCTTGTACGATCGGATTGGAACAAAGGTTAGGGAATGGGGCATGGGGCATGGGGCATAGGGCATAGGGCATGGGGCATAGGGCATAGGGCATAGGGCATGGGGCATGGGGTATGGGGTATGGATTCGGACCACCCCGACAATTTGTGTGATTGCTCGCCGTTTTCTGGAAAATTTCTACTTTAGTGCATAGTAAAAATGCTAAACTTGAATTAAGCTAAAAATATAATTCCTTTCGTTTACATAAATTAAAGTTGCATGGGCTGTTCAAAAACTTGAATTGGGTTGCTTATATTGCAGGTCGGTTTAAAAAAGAGTAGAAAAATACTCTTTCTTACTCAAAGCGTCTTTTTTTAGTTGCTAACTGCTTGGGCAGTTTCATCTTCACCGTCTTACATGCAAAAAACCCAATATTAACAAAGAGAGCCTATGCTCCCTAGCATTTTCAAAATTTAGTTGTAAAGACGCAAGTTTGAAGGCAATACGACCACCTCAGTTTTGTTCAGGGTGCCTGTGACAACAAACCGATGTCTAGCTTACTCTGAAGGCTACGGGGTTTCTCTTGTGATTACTATTTCGCTTCGTCCTGTGGGACGCAATTGGGGTACAATCAGTTTTGCCTCAACTCTATATCTTTGTCCAATATTAGATTTACTGTTGGCGGAGATTCCTGCAAAATTGCAAGCAGAACTGCGACTAGGACTTCAAGAAGCCTTAGTAAACGCAGCTAAACACGGCAACAATCTCGATCCTGGAAAAAGAGTACAAGTTCGTTTTTCCTTAATAGATAATCAGTATTGGTGGATCATATCAGACCAAGGCGGAGGCTTTAGTCCTTCATCAGGTGGCGGCGATATTGCTCCCGAAGAATGCTTACCGCCTGATGAGGCAGAAAGCGGTCGTGGTTTATCTATTCTTCACCAAATTTTCGATCAGGTTGAATGGAATAGAAGAGGCACAGAGTTAAGGCTTTGTAAACAATTAGAGCATCGACCTCGGTTAGCTTTGCGGCGGTAATCAGGGAATAGTTAGTGGTTAGTGGTTAGTGGTTAGTGGTTAGTAGTTAGTAGTTAGTGATTAGTGGAACAACTAACAATTAACAACCAACAACTAACAACCAACAACTAACAACCAACAACTAACAACCAACAACCAACAACTAACAACTAACAACTAACAATTCCTACTCCTTGCCGTGAGTCGGACAAGGTGGTGCGGAAATAGAGCGATCTAACCAACCAGTTGCTTGCTGGAGTCTTGGTAAAGCTTCTTGTGATTCGTCTTTTAGAAGAAACACAAGGGCAGCAGCAGCTTGTTCACTTGCACGAACTTTGCGGTTAGACTTGAGGCGATGCCAATCGTTAGGAGAAATACTCAGTCTCTCCATCAGAGCTTGGGCTAGTTCAAGAGTACTAAATTCATTCAGTTGACTGGTTTTGGGCAGCTGAGTTGATTGAGACATGATATTAACTCCTGAGCTAATTGCTAATGGCTAATAGCCCAACGGGATCGCTCAAAAGCCGGCACGAGGGAAACCCTCATTGGCGCACGCTTTCACGAGCAATTAGCAATTAGCCATTAGCCATTAGCAATTAGCCATTAGCGATTGGTATTCTATTTAATCTTAGTTTACAACTTGTAAATGAAGCCGCCATCTCAACCGTTAGAGCCATCTGGTGAGGAAAATCAGGAACGAGATTTTGAACAAGAGTTAATGTCAGTAGAGCGTATTCTCCTGTCATTGAAAGAACGCTACACTCAAGTGCAAGCGGACAAGTCCCGTCAAGCAGAATTACAACAACGCCTGAAAAAACTGCACCGCAATCAACATCCAGAAATGAAAGCCGAGTTAAGGCAAATTAAACAGCAGTTGGAAGTGCTAGAACTTAACTTAGAAAGTCAGTTATTTTCCTGGGGTAGCCTCAAGAAACCTTTCTGGCAAGCCGTCCGCTTTGGCGGATTGGGCGTTATCATAGGCTGGATATTAAAGTCTTTCACTGGATGATATGGGAAATCGACGGATTGCAGAAATATTGCGAAATGGTCAACCTGATGAGTCGCTTATAGTTCAAGGCTGGGTTCGGACAAAACGGGAGTTGAAAGGGTTCGCTTTTATTGAAGTCAACGACGGCTCATGCTTGACTGGTTTGCAAGTAGTACTCAATCAGGATTTGCCAAACTACGACGATATATTGAAAAAGCTGAACACCGGTGCTGCAGTGGAAGTGGGTGGAGTACTGGTGGCTTCTGTTGGTAAAGGACAGCGAGTTGAGTTGAAAGCTGAGAAGGCGATCGTCCACGGGGAAGCTGATCCCGAGACTTACCCTCTGCAAAAGAAACGCCATTCCTTTGAGTTTTTGCGGTCCATCGGACATTTGCGAGGGCGTACCAATTCTTTTGGTGCAGTTTTCCGCGTTAGAAACGCCTGCGCCTACGCAATTCACCAGTTCTTTCAACAAAGAGGCTTTTTATGGGTACACACTCCCATTATCACTGCTAGCGATTGCGAAGGCGCAGGAGAACTTTTTAGCGTTACCGGTTTAGATCTCAAGAACATCCCGCGCACGCAAACGCAAGCAGTAGATTACAGCAAAGACTTTTTTGGTAGACCAACATACTTAACAGTCAGCGGTCAGCTAGAAGCAGAAGTTATGGCGATGGCTTTTAGTAACGTTTACACTTTTGGTCCTACCTTCCGTGCAGAAAATTCCAATACCTCCCGCCACTTAGCAGAATTTTGGATGGTAGAACCAGAAATGGCGTTTTGCGATCTGGTAGGGGATATGGATTTAGCTGAGGCGTTTCTCAAGCACATTTTCAAATACGTGATGGAAACTTGCTCAGAAGACATGGAATTTTTCAATCAGCGCATTGATAATACCGTGTTGGCAACGGCGGATAACATTATTAACAATCAATTTGAGCGCATAACTTACACGGATGCGATCGCCCTCTTAGAGAAAGCCGATGCCAAGTTTGAATATCCGGTAAGTTGGGGCAAGGATTTACAATCAGAACACGAACGCTATCTTTGTGAACAATTTCAAAAGCCTGCGATCGTCACTAATTACCCTGCCAAAATCAAAGCATTTTACATGCGCTTAGACGACGACGAAAAAACCGTCGCTGCAATGGACATCCTCGCGCCTAAGATTGGCGAAATTATCGGCGGTTCTCAGCGGGAAGAACGCTTAGAAGTTTTGGAACGCCGCATCCTAGCCCAAGGTTTGAAGACAGAAGATTTGTGGTGGTATCTTGACTTGCGTCGCTACGGTACTGTCCCCCATGCTGGTTTTGGACTGGGTTTTGAACGACTCGTGCAATTTATGACCGGGATGGGAAATATCCGCGATGTGATTCCTTTCCCACGTACACCAGAAAATGCCGAGTTTTAATTGATTGGAATACACATTTGCCGTAGGCTGAGCAATGCCCACCAATGTATAGGATGGTGGGCATTGCCCACCCTACTTGAAGAAAAATTAATTTTTTTTAAGTTTAGTGAACTCAGATTTAGGTTTGCCTGAACCTGGGTTCAATTGCGTTTTTACACTCAATTACTGCTGCTTAGTTAGGCGGTCATGTGCCACAATTAGTCTGCTTTGAGTTGGACATAAGTAAGTTGGCGAGATTAATCCCAACTATGTAAAGTTTTGTAAAAGGAAGGAGAAGGCTTGTAGTTGGGCTTTAGCGCGCAAGGGCGCAACTACGAACCAAGATGATTTATTTACGCTGACCTACTTAAGTAAATACGGTTCAGTAGTTGTTTACCTACGTCAACCTCTGTAGAGAAGCGATCGGTCGCGTCTCTATACCGATTTGATTCTCACCGATAAGCCTTAACTGAACGGTACTTAGACATAAGTAAACTTGATGCAGTAATTTTGCATCAATCCATAACACAAGAAGAAGGCTGGTAAATCGAGTCAGGAGTGAGGAGTTGAGAATTTTAAGTTTTGAGTTTTGAATTTTCATAACTCATAACTCATAACTCATAACTCCTCACTCTACTTAAGCCATTTGATTTTCAATCGCCCACCGCGCTAATTCAGTGCGGTTATGGAGATTGGTTTTGCCCAACATGTTAGAGACATGGCTTTCAACCGTGCGCTGACTGACGTTTAATTCTTCAGCAATTTCCCGGTTAGCTAAGCCTCTAGCCACGAATTGCACTACCTTCAGTTCGGTTGGGGTTAACTGGACATCGAAGGGGACTTGGATGCGGGAACCGTTTTCTCCTCCTTTTGCTTGGTGTTCTTTCCAGCGAATGGTTTGTTTGAGAGAAGATTCTACTTGTGCTACTAATTCTTCTGGTTCAAAAGGTTTGACCATATAGACATCAGCACCTTTATTCAGACCTTTAACTCGGTCTGCGCTTTGACCCTTAGCTGAAAGGAAGAGAACGGGAATCCAGCTGGTGCGTTCAGTTTGCCGGACTTGTTCCACAAAAGTATATCCGTCCATTTCCGGCATCATCACGTCACAGATGATCATGTCTGGAACATCCTGCTCTAAAATTTCCAGTGCTTCTCGACCATTTTCAGCGGTGATCACTTCATATCCCCGAAATTCCAAATAATCCTTCACCAGCAAAATGAGGTTGGGGTCGTCATCAATGAGTAGAAGTCGTTTGTGATCTTTCATGCTGGGTTCTTTCATAGCAGTGGCACTTGTCGCGCTTTGATGCATCAAGGTCTTGAATAGTTATCCTCTATGGTGGATTATTGAGATGTTGTGCTTTTTCTTCCCACTTAACCTGCCTTTGCTTTGTGGAAATCTTAAAAGTAGTGATAACTTTTAAGAAAATACATATATCAACGGCAAAAGTTTAGTAAGGATACTTAGAGCAGTAGTATCTATAATGCGCTATTATATATCTCTTTGAAAGTTGCGGGTAAAAAAACACCGATTAAATAATAATCCTTTAAGTTAACAAATAATTGGTGGCTTTAGATGCTTTTGGAGCAAATCAACCCGTGCTTTCACCAAGCTTACTGCTTTTCCATATCCTTGAAAGGTTAAGCTTCTATCAGTTATTTATCAGAAGCTAGGGAAGTTTTTGGCAAAGGATGGACTAAAAACGCATATTATTCAACCACCATTGGTCTAACAAACGTTCTTGGATAACCCTCTGTTCGGACGAACGGAGTTGCAAGGCTAGTGCCTTACACCATCCGAGTAAACCACCATTATCGGTCCAGAACAACAAACTCGCAAGCAGTTGACTTTTTTTCTAAAGATGCAACTAGAACGGCTATCTGATGGAGAATCGAGTTTTAGTTTGCGACCGAGCGCTTTTTAAACTATTCCCAAGATTCCAGACTAGCTTAAGAGTGTACAGCATCTACCAATCTGGTCAGCACAGATAAAAACGTGTGGCGCTGATTTTTGCAAGTCAAGAACGTTTCTCTGGAATTACTTAGGGCTTTATTTGGTGGAAGTTTGGTGGTTTTTGGTATTTGAGGGCTGGACTTGATCGCTCTCAAAGTCACTCCCGATCGCGGCTCCCTGATTACTGTTTTAGAACAATTTCCTCGCTTTGCAAATAAAGTTGACGATATACAAATATTCGTAACTTCCAGGACAAAACCCGAAAAATCCGGTTTTTTGAGTATTTTTACTCAAGTATACCTGCTATTGCTAAGTTCGGGAACCCGTACTACAGCAAATGTTGCCATAACACGCTATTGTTAAGTAAATTAGCACTCAGGAGTTGAGAGTGCTAACAAGGAGAGAAATTTATATGGCAGCTGTATCTCTAAGCGTTTCAACAGTAAAACCACTAGGCGATCGCGTATTTGTAAAAGTGAGCGCCTCTGAAGAAAAGACCGCAGGTGGTCTGTATTTGCCCGACACGGCTAAAGAAAAGCCTCAAGTAGGCGAAGTAGTTGCTGTGGGTGATGGCAAACTCAAAGATGACGGTGCGCGTCAGGCGTTGGACGTAAAGGTGGGAGACAAGGTTCTCTACTCTAAGTACGCCGGTACTGACATCAAACTGGGCACTGACGAATACGTACTGCTTTCTGAGAAAGACATTCTCGCAGTCGTTAGCTAATAGCTAATGGCTAATGGCTAATGGCACAAAGTCGGCAATTAGCAATTAGCCCAACGGGAGCGCCAGTTAAGAGGGCGCGGGAAACAAGCTGCTCTTTCCTGGACTCACAATTAGCAATTAGCAATTAGCTTTTCCTCAATCACTTAACAAGGGTAAATTATGGCAAAGCGCATTATCTACAACGAAAATGCTCGTCGTGCCTTAGAACGAGGCATGGATATCCTGGCTGAGGCTGTGGCTGTTACCCTCGGTCCCAAAGGTCGTAACGTAGTACTAGAGAAAAAGTTTGGCGCACCGCAAATCATCAATGATGGTGTGACGATCGCCAAAGAAATTGAATTAGAAGACCACGTAGAAAATACTGGCGTTGCTCTGATTCGTCAAGCAGCTTCTAAGACCAACGATGCGGCTGGTGATGGAACCACCACTGCGACCGTTTTGGCTCATGCAATGGTGAAAGAAGGCTTGCGCAACGTTGCTGCTGGTGCAAATGCGATTTCGCTGAAGCGCGGTATTGACAAAGCTACCAACTTCCTGGTAGAGAAAATCAAAGAACACGCTCGTCCAGTCGGAGATTCCAAAGCCATTGCTCAAGTTGGTGCGATATCAGCTGGTAACGACGAAGAAGTCGGTCAGATGATTGCCCAAGCAATGGACAAGGTAGGCAAAGAAGGCGTGATTTCCTTGGAAGAAGGAAAATCCATGACCACCGAACTGGAAATCACCGAAGGGATGCGCTTTGACAAAGGCTACATCTCTCCTTACTTCGCCACCGATCCTGAGCGGATGGAAGCAATTTTCGATGAGCCTTACATCCTGCTGACCGATAAGAAAATTGCCTTGGTACAAGACCTCGTACCAGTGCTAGAGCAAGTTGCTCGTGCTGGTCGTCCTTTGGTAATTATCGCCGAGGACATCGAAAAAGAAGCTTTGGCAACCTTGGTAGTAAACCGCCTGCGCGGTGTACTGAATGTTGCTGCTGTCAAGGCTCCTGGTTTTGGCGATCGCCGCAAAGCAATGCTAGAAGACATTGCAGTCCTCACAGGTGGTCAATTAGTCACCGAAGATGCCGGTCTAAAGCTGGAAAATACCAAGCTGGAGTCTTTAGGTAAAGCTCGCCGCATCACCATCACCAAGGACAACACCACCATTGTTGCAGAAGGTAACGAAGCTGGTGTCAAGGCTCGTGTCGAGCAAATTCGCCGTCAAATGGACGAAACAGAATCAAGCTACGACAAAGAGAAGCTGCAAGAGCGTCTCGCGAAGCTAGCTGGTGGTGTCGCCGTGGTGAAGGTGGGTGCTGCGACCGAAACCGAAATGAAGGACAAGAAGCTGCGCCTAGAAGACGCTATCAACGCCACCAAAGCTGCTGTGGAAGAAGGTATCGTTCCTGGCGGTGGTACGACTCTGGCTCACTTGGCTCCTCAGTTGGAACAATGGGCAAACAGCAACCTCAAAAATGAAGAGTTGATTGGGGCGTTGATTGTAGCTCGCGCCTTACCTGCTCCTCTGAAGCGGATTGCTGAAAACGCTGGTCAGAATGGTGCTGTCATTGCTGAGCGCGTCAAGGAGAAGGAGTTCAATGTTGGCTACAACGCCGCTACCAATGAATTCGTTGATTTGTTGGCTGCTGGTATTGTTGACCCTGCTAAAGTAACTCGTTCGGCTCTGCAAAATGCTGCATCTATCGCAGGTATGGTCTTGACCACCGAGTGCATCGTGGTTGATAAGCCTGAGCCTAAGGATAATGCTGGTGCTGGTGCTGGCGCTGGTATGGGCGGCGGCGACTTCGATTACTAATATTCCGTAGGGTGGGCATTGCCCACCTATTTTTCAACACAGCTGCTTCCTCCGGGAGGCGGCTGTTTTTTTACGAACCTTTCACCCATGACCCGACCCAACCCCGAACCCACACCCCTACACACACTCAACCCTCTCACCCGCTTCTCCGACAGAGCAACGGATTATGTAAAATACCGACCAAGCTACCCAGCCGCAGCAATTGATATTATCTTGGAAGAATTAGCACCGCCATCACAACTTGTAGCAGCAGATATTGGTGCGGGTACGGGAATTTCTTCGCGGTTGTTAGCTGAACGCGGAGTGCGTGTACTCGCCATTGAACCAAACGCGGCGATGAGAGAAGCTGGTGAACCTCATCCAAGAGTAGAATTTCGCGATGGAACAGCGGAAGTTACTAACCTAAGAGACGCATCGGTTGATTTAGTAACTTGTTTTCAAGCCTTTCACTGGTTCAACCCGGAACCAACTTTGTCGGAGTTACACCGCATTTTAAAACCATCGGGACGGTTGGCTGTTGTGTGGAATAACCGCGATCGAGAAGATGCTTTCACTAACGAATATAGCCAAATCATACGTATAGCATCGAATAACCACGCAGCCGAAGCGCGGATGAAGTCGGAAGAACCATTGCTAGCGAGTTCGCATTTTTTCAACATCCGTGAATATACGTTTGTTAACAGGCACGAGTTAGATTTAACTGGACTTATTGGTCGTGCGATGAGTTCTTCCTACATTCCTCGTGAAGGCGTGGCGCAACAGCAACTCGTTGCCGATTTGCAACAGTTGTATCAGCGCGAGTGCGATCGGCATGGTTTTGTGTACATGGCTTATCTAACCAGCGTACACCTTGCCGACCCTGGCAACGGATGTTGTAGCGGATGAAGCGGATGCTTGATGGGCAACGGATGTTGTAGCGGATGAAGCGGATGCTTGATGGGCAACGGATGTTGTAGCGGATGAAGCGGATGCTTGATGGGCAACGGATGTTGTAGCGGATGAAGCGGATGCTTTATGTGTGATTCCTACCGTTAAATCATCCGTTACATCCGTGACAACATCCGTTGCCGAGTCCGTTGCTAACTTTTAGTCAACTTAATAGCTGGTTTAAAAATGGCGAAACCACGGTATGAGGGTTATTGTGAAGGAACTCCAACAAAGTTGCTCCGAGAAAAATTCGGGGATATCAATGTTTATAGCCAAAATGCTAAATCACTGCTTAACAAAGCAACTGGTTTTATCGCTGCTTATGATTTTACCCTGAATCCTTACCGGGGTTGCCAATATGGATGTAGTTATTGCTACGCGGCTGCATTTAGCCCTAATACTCAAATGCGTCAGGAATGGGGTAAATGGGTAATTATCAAGGAAAATACCGCTCAAATTTTAGATAAAGAACTAGAAGCATGGTATCACAAAAACCCTAACAATCCTCCTAGTATTTATATGAGCAGCGTTACAGATCCTTATCAACCGATTGAGTCTAAATATCAGCTGACTCGCAGATTGTTAGAAGTGATGCTGGACTATCGTCCTACCCTGGTCATCCAAACTCGCAGTCCGATAATTACGAGAGATATTGATATTTTACAACGATTTCAGCGGTTGCGGATTAATATGAGTATCCCCACTGGCAGTGAGTTGGTGAGAAAAGATTTTGAGCCGCGATCGCCTAGCATCAAAGCCAGACTTAATGCGATCGCAAAAATTAAACAAAGTATTGATTCTTTAAAAGGTTTTATCCCTAAAATTTCTATTACCATTACACCCCTCCTTCCCACTCTACCAAAGGACGAAGTTGCTTTTATTGACAAACTAAAAATTGCAGATAGGGTTGTTATTCAGGATTTTCACCCTAGCCATAATCGTTCTCTTATCGCATCAACTAGGCAAGAAGCACAAGATATTAAGCAAAAATACGCTTGGTGGTATGACGAAGAACAGTTAAGCTATATGAGATTTAAGGAAATTTTAGTAACTCGGCTTCCTGGTGTAGAAATCAAGGAAGGTAAAGACGGATTTGGCTATGAGTAACAAGTTCGTAAATTGGTGGAGAAGTCAGCAGTTTCAGTCAGCCCTGAAGCGAGGCGATACCAGACTGGCTGTGCAGCTTCTGCAAGAGATTCAAAAATCAGGTGCAAGATTCTCTTGGTTGGAAAAGCTATTTAGAGATAAGCTTCAGTTTGAACGTTCTTCACAAAACTATAAAAAAGAAGCAGAAAATTTAAGTAGTAATCTAAACGCAGCATTACAGCGGCTAGAAAATCCAGAATTACAAGTAAATCGTGAAAATGTAGACAATTTTATATTAGCGCTCAATCAAGAATTAATTGATTATATAATTAAAATTTTTAATTTGATAGAGCATGATGAAAATAAACTACAGTGTGCTGGAATTGATGAACGGATATTTGATGATTTTGAAGCTAGGCTAGTTGAATATCTCCAAGAAGAATTTAGTAAAATACCTGATGATAAACTAGTAGTTAAACTCCAAGATGCTTTTGAGGACCTTAATAGCCTAAAGAGTGGACACGACCCAGACTATGGTTTTAGTCTGACTCCCCATGTCTACTTTATGAAATATTTTTTAGAACATGTATATTGCACTTATTTAGTCTGGTTTCTTATTTACCAAGCTGGGTTACTACCAACTAAAGTTAACATACTTGATATTGCCGCTGGTCCAGGAACAGTTGCTTATGGTCTAGCTTTGTTTCTCCAAAGTACTAGCGGCTTTTTCTCTATGCCGCAAATGCAAATATCCTACTACTCTTTGGAAAAGCAAGATGCATTTCAATTTCGAGGGTTACAGTTTTGGAGACGATATATAGAGTCCCGGAAAACTCCCGTAAATGCTTACTTTCGCTTTGTGACTACTGACATATTTACTTGGGATGCCAAATCTAGTAACATACCGAAAGATTTTTTTGATTTTATCGTAATTTCCCACTGCTTCTTTAACGACCATGAAAAATGTATTCAAGGAAACAGTATTTATAAGCAAATAATTTTCAATAGTCTAAAGAGTCAAGGTTATGTTATTCTAATTGTTCAAGATAAAAAGTTATTCAAATATTACCATGCTAACCAATGTGAAGACCACGAACAGGAAAAAAGGTTGGTGAGCAAATTCATTGGGGAGATTGGTCTAGAGCTAGTATGGTATAAATATTTAACATCAACAAGTTTAAGAACACCTCTTGGAGGTGCTGAATTTGCCAAATTTGCCCAAGAGAAATTACCTAAAAAATTGTATATGAGTCCGCTGAGTCAGAAGTATCTTGGTCAGAAGTATCAATCACACTATACATTAGATGACTATGTAATCTTGGCAAAAAAATCGTCATAAATATAAGTAGGGTGGGCAATGCCCACCAACTTCGGTAATGGTGGGCATTGCCCACCCTACTAAATCTATTTAAAAATATTAATAAGTTGTGAATCAACAGCGTAACAGTCAAACAACAGCACAACACCCAGATGGCTGGCAAGGCAAACTTAACCTAGTGTACGCCCATCGCCAAGGGACAACAGCACTAATTCACAATTCCCATCAAGCACCACTGAAAGTGCAACGTCCATTTTATCCAGAAGGGCAAGAAGTTTGCCATAGCGTGATTTTGCACACAGCCGGGGGTGTAGTGGGGGGCGATCGCCTGAAGTGCAACTTCCATCTCCAACCCAACGCCCAGGCATTAATCACTACAGCTACAGCAAGTAAAATTTATCGTAGTAACGGCATCCAAGCAAGACAAAGCATCGAAATACAAGTTGATACTGGTGCTTGTTTAGAGTGGTTACCCCAGGAAACAATTGTTTTTAACGGTGCAATTTATCGGCAAGACTTACGGGTAGAATTAGCAACGGGAGCAAGCTGGATAGGCTGGGAAATTACCCGCTTTGGTCGCAGTGCTAGAGGAGAAAAATTTTTGCAGGGAGAGTGGCGATCGCACACGGAAATTTGGCAGCAAGGCGTTCCCTTGTGGATTGATCGACAATGGTTACCCGCCAGCGATGAAGTTTTCCACAGTCCCCACGGCTTGTCGGGAAAACCAATCGTAGGTAGTTTAGTATTTGTTGGGCAAGAGGTTTCACCAGATCTAGTAGAGAAAGCGCGAAACCTTTGGAAATTCCCCACTCCCCACTCCCCAACGCCACTTGCTTCAACGGGGGGAACCCCAACGCCAGATTCCTACGGAGGGAAACCCTCCTGCAGAACTGGCTCCGCAACGCAGTGGCTCCTCCCCACTCCCCCTTCCTCAACAGGGGTGACTCTTTTAGAAAATGGATTATTGTGTCGATATCGTGGTTCTGTGACTTCGGAGGTGAGAAACTGGTTTATAAGTGTTTGGCAGTTACTGCGTTTGTCGTTTTTGAGTCGTGGTAATTGTTTACCGAGGGTTTGGCAAATTTAACGAACCGCCAAGTAGCCAAGGACGCCAAGAGAGGAGAAGGAGAGGTAGCAGATGCAACTGACGCCGCAGGAAAAAGATAAATTGTTGATTTTTACGGCTGCGTTGTTAGCAGAAAGACGTAAGGAAAGAGGTTTAAAGTTGAATTATCCGGAAGCGGTGGCATATGTTTCTGCTGCCATTTTAGAAGGTGCGAGAGATGGACAAACGGTAGCAGAATTAATGAGTTATGGTACAACGCTGTTAACGCGGGATCAGGTGATGGAAGGGGTGCCAGAAATGGTGCATGAAGTGCAGGTGGAAGCGACTTTTCCTGATGGGACGAAGTTGGTAACAGTGCATAATCCGATTAGATAAAACTCACGCACTCGTAGCAAAGTATGATTCCAGGGGAAATTATCACACCATTGGGGGAAATAGAACTAAATGTCGGTCGTCCGACTGTGAAGTTGTGTGTGTCAAACACAGGCGATCGCCCCATTCAAGTCGGTTCCCACTTTCACTTTTACGAAGTCAACACCGCACTAAACTTTGAAAGAGTTCAAGCGCGAGGAATGCGCCTCGACATCCCCGCCGGAACCGCAGTCCGCTTTGAACCAGGCGACGAAAAAGAAGTCACACTCGTCCCCCTCGCCGGTACTCGCCAAGTCTACGGCTTCAACGCCAAAATAAACGGACAACTAGATTCTTAAAAAACTCTCTTTCTTCTTGGCGTCCTTGGCACGGCAGTTGCCTACGGAGGGAAACCCTCCTGCAGCGCTGCCTCGTCTTGGCGGTTCGATAATTCTTCAGGAGTCAAACATGAGTTACAGAATGGATCGCCGCGCCTACGCGGAAACCTTTGGTCCAACAATAGGCGATCGCATCCGACTAGCCGACACAGAATTATTTATAGAAGTTGAACAAGACCTCACCACCTACGGCGAAGAAGTAAAATTTGGCGGCGGTAAAGTCATCCGTGACGGCATGGGACAATCCCCCATTTCTAACGCAGATGGCGCCGTTGATTTGGTCATTACCAACGCCTTGATTCTCGATTGGTGGGGTGTAGTCAAAGCCGATATCGGCATTAAAGATGGCAAGATATTCAAAATTGGTAAAGCCGGAAATCCTTATATTCAAGACAACGTAGATATTATTATCGGTCCTGGAACCGAAGCCTTAGCTGGGGAAGGAATGATTCTCACTGCGGGCGGTATCGACACCCACATACACTTTATCTGTCCCCAACAGATTGAAGTTGCTATTGCTTCTGGCATTACTACCATGATTGGCGGCGGTACTGGTCCGGCTACAGGTACAAACGCTACTACCTGCACCCCTGGACCTTGGAATATTTACCGAATGCTGCAAGCTGCTGATGCCTTCCCGGTGAACCTGGGATTTTTAGGTAAAGGCAACGCTAGCCAACCTCAAGGACTGGTAGAACAAGTGCAAGCGGGTGCAATGGGGTTAAAGCTGCACGAAGATTGGGGAACTACCCCAGCAGCAATTGATACCTGTCTGAGCGTTGCCGATGACTACGATGTGCAGGTAGCAATTCACACAGACACGTTGAACGAAGCGGGGTTTGTGGAAGATACCATTGCCGCTTTCAAAAAGCGTGTTATCCACACCTACCACACCGAAGGCGCTGGTGGGGGTCACGCACCGGACATTATTAAAGTTTGTGGGGAGGCTAATGTACTACCATCTTCCACCAACCCCACACGTCCTTACACCGTCAATACCTTAGATGAACACCTGGATATGCTGATGGTATGCCATCACCTCGATCCTGGAATTGCCGAGGATGTCGCCTTTGCCGAGTCGCGCATCCGCCGCGAAACAATTGCCGCTGAAGATATTCTGCACGACCTTGGGGCATTTAGTATGATTTCTTCCGACTCTCAGGCGATGGGACGGGTTGGTGAGGTGATAATTCGCACCTGGCAGACAGCGCACAAGATGAAAGTGCAGCGAGGTGACCTCACCCCTAGCCCCTCTCCTAAGAGGAGAGGGGTTGGGGAGAGGTCAGACAATTTTCGGGCTAAGCGGTATGTTGCTAAGTATACGATAAATCCAGCAATTACTCACGGTATAGCTCAGTATGTGGGTTCAGTGGAAGAGGGAAAACTGGCAGATTTGTGCTTGTGGCGTCCGGCGTTTTTTGGCGTGAAGCCGGAGATAGTGATTAAGGGAGGAATGATTGCTTGGTCACAAATGGGGGATGCCAATGCGAGTATTCCCACACCGCAACCAGTGCATATGCGACCAATGTTTGGCAGTTTTGCGGGTGCGCGTCACTCCACTTCGTTAACTTTTGTTTCGCAAGCGGCTTTAGAAAGGGAAATTCCCAATCAGTTAGGGTTGCAAAAAACGGCGGTTGCTGTTTCTGGAACACGCCAGTTGAGTAAGCGGGATATGAAGCTGAACGATGCGCTACCTCATATTGAAGTTGATTCGGAAACTTATGAAGTGAGGGCAGATGGAGAGTTGCTGACTTGTGAACCAGCGACAGTTTTGCCAATGGCGCAACGTTATTTCTTGTTCTAAAACCGCCTTGAATGCTTATGCCAGAATTGACAATTGCATGACCGAACAACGTACAGATTACGATAGTCCTTGGAAAGAAGTCATTGAACTATATTTTCCTCGCTTCTTAGAGTTCTTTTTCCCCCTAGCCTACGCCGAAATTGACTGGACACGACCTCATGAATTTCTGGACACAGAACTGCAACAGCTAGAACCGGATGCAGAAATTGGCAAGCGACTCGTCGATAAAGTGGCGAAGGTTTGGCTACTTGATGGCGAAGAGGCTTGGGTATTGGTTCATGTCGAAGTCCAAGGGCAGTATGATAGCCAATTTGCCAAACGGATGTACACATATAATTACCGCTTGTTTGACCGTCACCAACAGCAAGTCATTAGTTTGGCAGTTTTGGCAGACGAAGAAGCAAATTGGCGACCTTCAAGTTACAGCTATCAACTTGGGGGATGTCGCGTCAGTTTGGAGTTTCCCGTGGCGAAACTTTTGGACTATGAAGCGCAGTGGGAAACCCTCTTAGAAACCACCAATCCCTTTGGGGTGGTTGTAATGGCGCATCTGAAAACCAAGGCGACGCACCGAAACCCGGAGAGTCGGTTACAGTGGAAATTGAGCCTAACCAGAAGGCTGTATGAACGGGGATATACCCGAGAAGATATTTTCGGGTTATTTCGCTTTATCGACTGGATAATGGTCTTGCCAAAGGAGTTGGCACGTAGTTTTAAACAAGAAGTGAGAAGTTACGAGGAGGCAAACAGAATGCGGTACGTAACAAGTATTGAGCGACTGGCAAAAGAAGAAGGAATGCTCCAAACTTTACAAGAGAATGTGATTAAAATCCTACAGACGCGGTTTGGAGTAACGCCCTCTTCAGTTGTGGAAGTCATCAATGGCATTGGGGATCAGTCTTTGCTGCAAACCCTCTTCACAAATGCAATTACCGTTGGTTCTATAGAAGAATTCCAGCAGCTTCTCAACGAGAGTACATCTGGGGGAGAATTGTAAATATGGAATTAAACGTTGCATCTGAAGCAGAAAGTCATGCTACCTTTTCCGAAAAAAAATTTGACTGATGAAGCAATGCGTCCGATTGCAGTTTTGATTGATTATCAGGACTGGCAGAAAATAGAGCAAATATTAGAGGCTCATCAATTACAACAAAAAGAAGAGTTTAATACAAACAATTATGCGGGTGTAATTAAACTTACTCCAGACCATTTGCAGTATCAGCAGCTTCTTAGGGATGAGTGGCGTTGATACAACCTTTAATTTTGTTAGATACAAACGTAGTCTTGTACTTCTTAGGTGGTCGCTTGGCAAACCCATTACCATCAGACGCCCGAAGCGTCATCTTTCCCAACGGCGATCGCCTACTTAATGATGTAGATTAAGCATATAGTACCTCTGATCCAAATGCGATCGCTTCTCTTCAAAGAGCGATCGCACTATCTATGGAGTGAGGATACGATCGCATTTGTCACAGATTGCTGTTAATTTAGCTAAAAATTCACTCTGAACCAAGTATACAAACAAAGCCCGCCGGCGCGGGCTATTTATTAGCTGAGGCTGTGTTCAATGGATGTCGTTCCCGAACGCGAGTGCGTCTTGTGACTGGAGTTGGGTAGGCAGCCTTTGTACGCGCAACGCATCACAGCTTCTCGATTAGTGCTTGGCAAATCCTCGATGACCTTTACCGCTCAATGATGCTATTGCCTTTTGCTTTGCAGCATATCCATCATTGGCAAAGTCAGTAAAGTAACCATCTATACCTAGCTCGATAAACTGCTTATACTCACGAAGCGGTTGACCCTGGTAGTCAGGCGACAGAAAATATGGATCGCTGCGGAGGGTGTAGAGATGGACTAGCAAACCTGCTTTATGAGCATCGTTTATGAGGGAAGTTGGCGTACCCAGGAATTTATCGGCATCGCTAATCACTCCATCGCCATTGAGATCAATCGGTTGACCGTTATCATCCAATTTTGCAGAGGCTGGCACAATCAGTCGCTTGTCAGGACCAATTCCTGTGGCATAAGTATGAACTTGTGTTAATCCATTAGGAGTGATCAGATCGGCGTAGGTTTGAGGAACGTTGTGGTAAACGAAGTCATAGGGAGCACCACTGCTATCAATTAACTGAATTATGGGAATATCTACCCCTGCAGCTGGCATGATATTCTCTTTTAAGTTTTTGAGATTGGAGACTTCAAAGGATTGGATAAAAATGCGATCGGGATCGGTATAGTTGTTAGCAACCAGGTCATCAATCAGGAGTTGTGATGTATTGACGTGGATGGGAGTGCCATCCAGATAATGGCCTGCTTCAGCAAAGTATGTGGGGTGCTTGGTTTCGGGATAGATGCCAATTTTCCGACCAGTTTCTGCTTCACGCTGTTTGGCGAGGTTGATAACTTCGTCGAAAGTAGGGATTTGGAACAGACCATTGTAGCGAGTATTATTAGGACGAATAGCGGGAAGACGCTCAATTGCTCGCAGTTTTTTGATCTCAGCCAAAGTAAAGTCTTCTGCGAACCAGCCTGTAACATTGCTACCATCAAGGTTTTTGGTCGTCAGACGTGAAGCAAATTCCGGGAAATCGGCGACGTTTGTCGTGGCTTCTTGGATAACAGGCTTACCGTTGTCATCGTTAATAATATTGCCATTGTTATCCGTCTTCACAGTTCCCAACAGAGGTTCGTGGCGAACGATGAGGACTCCGTCCTTGGTCACTACCAAGTCAGGTTCAATATAGTCTGCACCAAATTGAATACCTAAGTTGTGAGAACCAATCAGGTCACCCCCAAAGTCTCCTATCGTATGTTCTGGACGATACCCAGTTCCACCTCCTCGGTGACCGATGACTATGGGAGGTTGTCCGTTGAGAGTATTTAGCTTGGAAATGTAGCTAATAGCGGGAGCAGAATTGATACTTCCTAGGAGTACGCTCGAAGACAATGCCAGAGAAAAGCACAGAAATAATATATAACCCTTGAGTCGAACCATATCTAAAACCTAAAGAGTCTCAGCTTTCAGTATCAGAGTTTTAGGTTAAGACAGGATTTAAACGAGTTTAAGCTTGCCTGGGTGTTATGAACCCTCACCGTTGCTTCGCAATGGATGTGCGAATTGCGGCGGGTGAAGGGTGAAGTTGTTGCGCTTTAACTTCTTGGTGATTCCACTCCAAGCCGTCGGCTACATACTTGCTGACGGCTTCTTTATTATGTACGTAAAGGTGAGGGATGGATAAGTTTGGGCAATCTCTTCTGGAGTACGGGCACGATGGATGAAATCATAAAGGATTGTTTCAATTCCTACCCTAGTACCACAGAATTGAATATTTTTTTATTAGAAGTCCCTTATGATGATTTTTTGGGAGTCACTTCAAATATCTTTTGAGATCGATAAAAACAAACATCAAATTCCATAAAAAAGTTTGCTTGTCCCAACAGCAGAGGAATCTGGGTAGCCTGCGTCCAAGCGAAAACCAACCTAACACTCGGAAATTGTCCGATAGTCGCAGATAAAATCAATACCCGTGCTTCAAACTGAGCTAAGTTGCCTGATAATTGAAGCATCGTTGTTTGTTCTTCCCAAACTGCTCCTAATTCAACTCCTATTTGATACGGAAGAACATTTACCATCGCTCCCGTATCCAAAAGCCCAATAACTTCCTGTGATTTTTCCCGATAATTTAACGTCAGTGGCAAAAATGGTTTGAAGCTTGCTTCCCCCAAACTGCTATCAGTTGAGACAAAAGAATATCTTGTTGGGTTACTCATGATTTAAGGAAGTTTCAGCATTCAAAGCCTCTAACATTATATTGGCAGCCTCTACTGCATCGTAGGGAGACCAAACGGGGTATGATGCACCTGATTTAAGGAGATTTGTTTCCTCGTTTGCTAGCTCGGCAGCCAAAAGTTCGATAATCTGAAGTTTATCTACGCGATCAAGCTTGCGTAACTGTTCCACTAACTCAGTAGATACCATTGTTAACCTTAGTTTTTACTGATTTGATATCAATTTACAGGATAGCTTTAATATCAAAATATTACGACAGAAGGGGTGATGCTATGCTTTTTCTTGAAGACTCTAAGCACAAAGCGTAGGCTACCCCAAAGACCATCACAATAAACTCAATTTGTTGGTTTTTTGTCGGTTCCTTTCGATACACCAAGTTTATCCAAGCAAAGCGATAAACTCTTCCAGAGTTAAATCGGTATCTCGAATAATTGCTCGCAGCGTTACCTTGGCTATTTCATCATGGTCTGGAACGACAACTTGGGCAAATGGATCATCTCCCGCATAATAATATGACTACTTTCTCTACGCTTTTGGTAAAAGCCTATTTTCTCCAAAGCTTTTACACATTCTTTTCCGGAAATACTTGGTAGCTTGCTCATACAACTACCAGGTAAGCTTCAAAATTATCTGTAGGAACGGGTAAACCGTCTTCTTCTAAAGCCGCAATGTATCCAGCGATCGCTTCTTTAATATTAGATAGGGCTGACTCTTTTGTTTTGCCTTGGCTAATACATCCTTTTAGGCTTCGGCATTCCACAACCCAATAACCATCCTCATCTTTGTACATGATTACTTGTCTCATGTTAAGCGTCTAACCAACAACTAAAGAATTCTTCTTGATTGTAATTGTTATTCTAAGGTGATTCTAATTGTCTTGTGCTTCAAACGAATTTAATATGTATAACAACTCAAACCACAAGATGGCGAAGTCGTCGTAAGTGCGATCGCCTAAATACACCCAGTCAACCGCTTGCCCATTCACTCTCACCTTGGACGGTTCGCCAGAGTCTTCAACTACATGAGAGCAAGTGAGTAAGTATCCGTGATTGTGAGATGAAAAAGCCTGTACCCCGGAGATCACCTGAAGGAGTAGCGATCGCCACTTACAGGGCAGATATTCATCTTGGCAGGAGAAGAGACAGAAATTGTGATTAACCGTGATGGTAGGTGGGAGTTCCTATGACACAGCTAAATTTTCACTCCATGAGTAGGACAGAACTTCGCGCTTATATACTTGAACATCGAGATGATGAACAAGCTTTTCATGCTTATATGGACAAGCTGGGTAATGAACATGTTTTGGCAACTGGAACTATAGCAGATCTCGAAGATGCTACTCGTTTTTCTGAACTTCTGGAGAGAGTTAAAAAGACTAAGCAGGAACGTAGAAGTTCTGATTTTTAGCAACTTGTAAAATTTAACTTTAGCGCCTATAGTTAAGTTTTCGTTACATAGTTATAAATTTCCCCGCCTACCTACTTGGGGTAGGATCAGCGTTGCTGACGTTCGCCGCCACACAACGGTTAAAAACCTTGCTGTGCAAGAGTTTTTCAAATAAAAATGCAGTGACTCACCAAAAAATAATATGCAGTACGCTACTGCTATGCCAATTCACCTATAAGCTATTTGGCACAGCTTTTTTGTACGGCACAGCAGCGGTTTGAGGCTCCTAAATTTCAGAGGCTTCAATTGGTACAGGTTTCTCACAGGTGGAAAAGATGTTGAAAACAGGTCATCAAGTCCTTAACGTAAGTTTCGGAATGGATGCTCATTTCACCCCTAAATATGCTCATTTATAGGTAGAGATTTAATTTTTTTAATTAACTCTCTGTATTTATTCCAGTCTGTCTGCGAAATATAGTTTTTTTTATCTAGCTTATTTTTCTGAGAATAGCAGACAAATTTAACGATGTTTAGCAAATTCTTTTGTCCATAAGGTGTCACTTTAATAAAATATTTAAGCAAGTCTATATGTGTCCCCGTAGATATAAGATTAGTGAAAATTTTCTCTAATAAATTATGAAAAATATTTATTTCAACTTTATAATCACATTTATTTAAGGATGCAACTAAGGGTGCATAGTATGTTTTTTCTACTTTTTTATAATTGTTTTGTTCTTGATTCGCTTTGGAAGATTCACATACATTCAAAAATCTGAAAATAGTTAATAAGTTCTCTTTTTGTTCATTGTCTATCTGAGATATTAAATTTATCAGTTCTGGTACATTATTAAAATATAATAATTTCTCCAATAATTTTTCTTCATCGCTTTTTATGGTATATGAGTTGGTTGCGTTTGAGGTTGCAAAATCTGTTGCTCCTGGGTTTGGGGTTGTGGTGTCTGTTGGGGTTGGAACATCAATTTGAGACTCACTAGCATCAGCGTGATTGTTATTGTTGCTGATACCAACAATATCATTAAGCGAAGTTTTTGGTTCAGAGGAGGAGGAATTGGAGATTTCTCCTCCTCTGGAGGTTCGATTGAGGGTAGGATTGGCGTTTTTTTTTGATCACTTTGTGGTTCCTCTACATTTTGTGGTTCCTCTACATTAGATGCAAAACCTCTCCAAACACCTGCTTTGTGGAGAATAGTTCGTATTTCTAAACTTTCTGTTACCACAACTAGAACACCATCCTTTTTGGTACTTCCATCCGAGATAATCCAATCTTTCGGTAGAGGGTTATTTCGTATTTCCTCAGCTAGGTTTTTTAAACTCTCAGTTGATTTAACTTCTATTTGGTATTTTGGAGAAGATTCTACATCGTTAGATTCTAGACAATTAACTGGTTCGAGTTGCTGGATAAATTCATGAATTTTATCTAATCTAACTCGAAACTCTTCCAAATCAAAAAAATCAATTGATTCTTCTATCATTTACCAAACCCTCATGGAAGTGATATCGGTAAGAAGCTTTTAGCTGAGGTATTGCGACAGGCTGGGATTGAGAAGGACGAGTGGGAGCAGTTGTGATTTTGACCAAGCCCCTTCGGGGCGGGAACTCTTAACAGGGAACTCTTAACAGAAAAGAAATTAGCCCCGAAGATCAAGGGTACTTGCACCATAATTTATTTATGAAAAGAAATAAAAATATTTTTTTCGAGACGCATAGCGCAAGAAAAAATACGTCCTTGTACGGCATTTTTCGGGGGTTGCTGACCCCGAAAAGATGCCTTACAAATCCCCTGATTTTAATTATGGGGATTTCCCTGTTAAGAGTTCCCTGTTAAGAGTTCCCTCTTAAAAAATACATAAAAGTTGGTAATCATCAATCAAAGTATAATATTTTGCCAGATAATGGGACATTTTACGGAGATATTTCCGGATGGCAGGGTGTTTACGCCAACAAGGATACACTCGCAGCTACCCGTGAAGAATTGGCTGAGGTTTTGTCCTTTGTGAATTTTGTTGCAGCGCCCAAGGAATCTGGCGTTACCCATTGTTGACGGCATTAGCGCTTTTTAAAAGCTAAGATTAAAGTACAGCATTCCATGTTCAACCCATGATGACTCCAAAATTAATGATTGAACCTTCATACTGGTTGGAAACAGGAATCAAACTTGAAAAAGTTAATAATCTTAATTTATTTAAATTTACCGCAGATCTGCAAGCTCGTTCAAATGAACTGCTAGAACGAAGCAAATCAGGATTAATCACGCCAGAAGAAAAAGCTGAATTAGATAGTATATCTGAGTTGGCACAGATTTTTACCTATGCTAATTCTGTTTTAGCTGCTGAATCAAAATGGTTCCCAACTCCATCCGAGAAATCGTCGGTGAAAGAGCAAAATCCCTCTGTGAATACTGCCACTCCCCAGAGTTTGTAAATACTGACCGTTTCACTGTCGATCATATTGTTCCACAGTCTCTAGGTGGCTCGGATGAACTGTAAAATCTAGCTTTATGTTGCCGTCGTTGTAATGAACGTCGCTAAGGTACATCAGGAATTGACCCCAAAACTCAAGAGGAAGTCCCTTTATTTAATCCTCGTAAGCAGCAGTGGTCAGAACATTTTATCTGGACATTAGATGGTATCAAAATTTTAGGAACAACCCCAATAGGTCGAGCAACGTGTAATCGACTTGATATGAATGATGAACGTCGTGGTAATGGTTTCATTCAGAAATCACGGCAGCTTTGGGTACGAGTTGGCTGGCATCCTCCCCAAGAAGATCCACGTCAGGAAAGTGAGATTTAATCTAAGCAGGCAAAGTTGTACTCACTTGCTATTGCGGATAGGTACATAACCTGCTTGCTCTACAAGTCTTTGACCTTCATCACTTAAAAGTAAGTTGGCATAGGCTATACCAACTTTTTCATCAATACCAGCATTCCGTTTGATGATCGCAAAGAGTTGAGAAACCTCAACCAATAGAACTTCTTCTGTAGCGGATGCGGCAGCGGATGTTGTAGCGGATGTAGCGGATGCTTGATCTGTTATTCTCATAGATAACTTATCTGTTACATCCGTTTTTAATCCGTTGCCAACATCATCTGTTGCCAGCAAACTTAATATTTCTTGCAAAATCTTGGGAGTATCCGCAGGCGACTTCCACTCTCGTTGCTGAATCTGATTTTATAAAAATTTACTTTTACTATATATCTTTCCGTCTCATGAGTTCACAATCTTCTCAATCTGAGAAAATTCTCGTTGTAGATGATTCTCCAGATAATGTGTTTTTAATCAGAACCATTTTGGAGGAGGAAGGCTACACAGTTAGTACGGCAGAAAACGGTGCTTATGCTTTGGAAAAAATTGCCCAATCTCCTTGTGACTTAGTATTGCTGGATCTGATGATGCCAGGAATGGATGGTTACGAAGTTACTAAGCGCGTCCGGGAAAATACGGAATTGCCTTTTATCCCAATTCTGCTGATTACCGCTCACGACTCACCTAATGTCGCTCATGGATTAGACTTGGGTGCTGATGATTTTATCCGCAAACCTGTCACAGTAGACGAATTGCTGGCACGAGTGCGATCGCTCCTCCGCCTCAAGCATACTATCGATGAACGTGATGAAATCGCTCACCAACGGCAAGATTTTGTCTCCCGCCTTACCCACGACTTACGCACTCCCTTAGTAGCGGCTGACCGGATACTGCTGCTGTTTCAACAGGGAGCATTGGGGGATCTATCAGCGCAAATGCAGGAAGTGATTGGCATTATGGCTCGCAGTAACAGCAACCTGCTGCAAATGGTCAATACCTTGCTGGAAGTTTATCGCTTTGAAGCTGGTCGCAAAACTCTGGCGTTTCAACCAGTTAATCTACGCTCCTTACTAGAAGAGATCGCTAAAGAATTAACTCCTTTAGCTGACGAAAAGCAACTTTCAGTAAATCTGGATTTTGGTGAGGAACCTATCAGCATCATCGGCGATCGCTTAGAACTACATCGGCTTTTTACCAATTTAATAGGTAATGCAATTAAATTTACCGATATCGGTTCAGTGACCATCCGTTTGAAAAGCGCGGCTGTAGATGATAGCATTACCATTGAGGTAGCAGATACAGGTCAAGGTATTCCCCTTGAAGAGCAAGCAATCTTATTTGAACGATTTCGCCAAGGAAGTCACAAGCGTTCTGGTAGTGGCTTAGGACTGTACCTTTCTCATCGAATTGTCGAGGCACATCAAGGCAGCATTCAGGTGAATTCTGAGGTTGGTAAAGGTAGTGTATTTGTTGTACGTCTACCGATAAAACAGTAGTCAGAAGAATTTTATATTTTGAATTAAGCAATCCTTGCTAGTGAGGAAAAAAGATGAGAACTGAAGTATCAACAACTGACATTATCTGCAACCAACGTAATTTTTTTCAAACTGGTAAAACAAAAGATATTGATTTTCGCTTTCAGCAACTTAAAAGTTTTAAAAAAGTAATAATTGAATACGAACCAGCAATTTTTAAGGCATTAAAGGCAGATTTAAATAAACCGGAACTAGAGAGTTTTGCTACCGAGACGGTCTTGATTTTAAAAGAAATTGACTATGCTATTAAACATTTGAAGACTTGGACTAAGCCTCAGACAGTAGCAGTTCCCGTTCAACTCTTACCAGCTTCGGCAAGAATTTATCCAGAACCGCTGGGGGTAGTTTTAATTATTGGTCCTTGGAACTACCCATTTCAGCTAATTATTGCACCACTCGTAGGGGCGATCTCCGCTGGAAACTGTGCAATTCTCAAACCCTCAGAACTTGCTCCCCACACATCTCGGATTGTATGTGAGATTATCCTCAAACATTTTGATCCGGCTTATATTGCAGTGGTAGAAGGAGGCGTGGAAACTAGTCAGCAACTACTAGCAGAAAAGTTTGACCACATCTTTTTTACTGGTGGCACAGCTGTGGGCAAAATAATCATGGAAGCAGCAGCAAAACATCTCACGCCTGTGACTCTGGAATTGGGCGGTAAATCTCCTTGCATTGTTGATTCTGACATCAATATTGAACTGACTGCTAGACGCATTACTTGGGGGAAGTTTATCAATGCTGGACAAAGTTGTATCGCACCTGACTATCTTTTAGTCAATAAAACTATCAAGGAAAATTTGTTAGATGCTATTCAAGGTTGCATCCAAGAATTTTATGGCGATAACCCAGCTAACAGTTGTGATTATGGCAGGATTATCAATAATAAACACTTAGAGCGGTTGGTTAATCTCTTAAAAGATGGCAAAATCAGGATTGGAGGAGAAACTAACCTTTCGGAGCGTTATATTGCCCCCACGGTTATTGATCGTGTCTCCTTAACAGATTCCGTAATGCAGTCAGAAATTTTTGGTCCGATCCTGCCTGTGATTGAATATACAGATATCACAGAGGCGATCGCCATAATTAACTCTAGACCCTCACCCTTAGCTTTATACTTATTTTCTAATAACAAAAACCTGCAACAGCAAGTTTTGCAGCAAACCTCATCTGGTGGAGTCGGCATCAACAACACAATGATGTATATGAGTGTCTCCTCTCTACCATTTGGAGGTGTAGGTAATAGCGGTATCGGTAAATATCATGGTAAAGCCAGTTTTGATACCTTTTCTCATTACAAAAGTGTCTTACACAAACCTTTCCTACTAGACTTTAAGTTTTTATACCCTCCCTATAAGGGCAAATTATCTTGGTTGAAGCTACTTCTTAAAAATTAAAAATGAAGAATTTCAATTTTTAATTTTTAATTTTTAATTTTTAATTCCCTATTCGCCATTGCTATTAAAAGCTACTGTAACGTTCCTCTGCCCAAGGTTCGCCACGGCGGTGGTAGCCATTGCGCTCCCAAAAACCAAGTTCCTCACGTTCTAGAAATTCTAAACCACTGATCCACTTGGCGCTTTTCCAAGCATAGAGGTGGGGAACAACCAGCCGCATCGGACCACCGTGTTCTGTTGGTAATGGTTCGCCAAATACTTCAAAGGCAAAGAAGTTTTCTTCTCGCACAAAGTCTGCCATTGAAATATTGGTGGTGTAGCCGCCGTAGCAATGTTCGATCATGTGGGCTGCTTTGGGGTCTACCTCAATTACTTTCATGAAATCTGTCACCTTAATCCCAGTCCACTTGACATCGAGTTTAGACCAACGCGTTACACAGTGGAAGTCCCTTGTGAATTCGTTTTGGGGTAGTTCCATAAAGTCTGACCAGCTAAAGGTCACAGGTTTTGCCAAACCCCAAACCCGAAATTTCCATTCATCTACGCTGATTCGGGGGGTTTCACCATAAGTTAATACGGGGAAACCTTTAGCCAAGTGTTGACCTGGAGGAACGCGTTCTGACTCTTGCTTCGTAGGTTTCTGAAAAAATTTTCCGATCATAGCAGCAGAAAATAAGTTTTATAAAAATAATTTACTTTTTTGATGATTATTTGGTCATCGGTTATAGCTAATAGCTAATAGCTAATGGCTAATGGCTAATGGCTCATGGTAACAATTAACAATTAGCAATTAGCAATTAGCAATTAGCAATTACTAATTTTATGATTCCTCTTCTTCCTCTTCTTCAGCAGATGGATAGACAAATGTAGAACGTCCAGTCAAAATCGACTTGCCTAGAGAGAGAGCTTTCTGAGCTTCAACTACAGCTTTATGCCTCCAGGTAGCTCGGCGTTTATCTCGTTTGGATTTGGATGTTTTCTTCTTTGGAACAGCCATGAGAGCGGGTACTGCAATTTTTTACAACCCTACTATTCTAGGTCATAGAGTTCAGATGCAGCGATCGACTAAGTAAAGATGCTTATTTTGGTAATGGCGTCTGTTGTGCAGGAGGCGGTGGGACTGGTGTTTTTTTTGGAGTAGGAGTGAGAGGTTGTGGTAATGGTGTTTGTGTGTTGAAATTTTGTCCAAAAAATAGTAATGAGCGCGCAGTTTTAAAATAAGTTGCCCAGCGTTGCGGATCGGGGCGATTGCGCCATTGCGGACGACTGACTGCCAACTCCAGAACTGGTGCGATCGCTCCATAATTTTGTACGGAAACGATGATTGAAACATCTGTCACCAAAATATCTTGATCGAAGCTACGCTGAGTGGCAGATCTTGCAGCCGTTTCAGCCCTTCGCAGTAAGGTTTCGTAGTTTTCTTCTGGCAGGCGGTCAATAGAAAGGTCTACTCTAGCGGTGTAAGCTTGCACAATCTGGGGCGATATCGCTTCACACGCCAGCCATAATGGCACCCCAGACAAAAGCAAAAATAAGGCTGAAGCGATCCGGATTTTCTTGCCAATTAATGGCATAGATTTAATAAGCGTCTTTGATCGACTTCTAACTGGCTCGGAAATGACGCACTTATGTTTGGTAAGCACAACTCCTCCTCATCACGAATTCGCTCCTCACTGTGAAAAATGAATTTGAATTAGGTAAAGGTATTTTATCGGTAGCTCAAAGTCATAAAAATTACACTTTATCTTCAGGTGTTCTCTGATTCACCGAGACTATTAGACATAGGTTAGCTTTGTTTTTTAAGCATTGCCAACCACCACTCAAACAGTGCTGAGTCAGAATTCGCACAGCACTCCTAGGACTACTGAAAAAGCAAGCAAACAACAACCGAAAAAGAGTGCGATGGCAAATAACTGGGCGATCGCTATAGGCATTAATCAATATCACTTCTTTCAACCTTTAGGTTGTGCTCAAGCAGACGCCGAGGCGCTAAAGGATTTTTTGGTGACAGAAGGAGGTTTTTTGCCGCAACAATGTATACTTATTACAGATACGTCGCCGCCTCTAGGAGATAGACCCACCTATCCTACTAAGGAAAATATTCTCCTTTTGCTTGAGGATTTGGCAGCAGCTTGTTGGCAACCACAAGATAGACTGTGGTTGTTCTTTAGCGGTTATGGCGTTAACTACAATGGACAAGATTACTTGATGCCAGTGGAAGGAAATCCTGAGCATGTGGAAGAGACTGGCATAAAATTGCGTTCTCTGATACAAAGTCTGCAAGTTGCTGTACTTAATACTTTGGTATTGCTGGATATCAACCGCGCTTTTGGCACTCAAGCATATACACTCGTTGGGCTTGAAACCATAGAACTAGCCCAAGAATTAAAAGTTCCCACAATTGTTTCTTGCCAACCAGAGCAATTCTCCCACGAAAGTAGCGAACTAGGTCATGGATTCTTTACAGCAGCGCTGTTAGAAGCTTTACGTTCTGGTAATGGCAGCACTTTGGCAAATCTAGAAAGATACCTAAGCATTCGCACCCCGGAATTATGTCAACACCACTGGCGTCCTACACAAAACCCTGTCAGTGCGATCGCATTCAGGGAGCAAATAATCCTACCGCAACTAGAGGTGAAAAGCGATCTTGAAGATACATTTATTTTTAGTTTAGAAGAAGTTTTCCCGGATGCCGTTGTAGCAGGGGGAGTGGGGGGAGTGGGGGGAGTAGGGGGAGTAGGGGGAGTAAAATTTACTTCCTCATCTCCCCCCACTTCTTCATCTCCCCCCACTTCCTCATCTCCCCCCACTCCCTCATCTCCCCCCACTCCCTCATCTCCCCCCACTCCCATTCCCGTACAGACGTTCCGCCGGAACGTCTCTTCGCCACTCCCTAATTTTCAAGACAAAGAAGCAGCATATGCGCAATTTTGGCAAATGTTTCTCTTGTGGGGTGCAACTACTATGCTGGTACTATGCTTAATTTTAATAGTTCTTTTCCGCGATAACGCAGGACTTAGAGTTAACCAAAGCCCAGCATTACCCGATACTGCTCCTAGTGACACAAAGGTTAAATCCGCGCCACTAACCGCACCAGTTGAACCAAATCGCCAATCAACAGCTGTGCCGCCATCTTCTAGTGCGTCAGTACAGCAGAACCATAATTAATTGCTAATTGCTAATGGCTAATTGCTAATTGCTAGTTGCTAATTGCCATTAGCGATTAGTCATTAGCTATTAAGGGCACTGAAGCTTATAAAAAAGCGAGTAACGCGATTCAACAATGGCAGAAAAAATAATTGTTAGTTGTTAGTTGTTAGTTGTTGGTGAACCAGCGCGAATGACGGCTTTCCCTCCGTAGGCGACTGGTGAACCCGAAGGGTTGTTAGTTGTTAGTCGATATTCTTTCACCACTAACCACTAACCACTAACCACTAACCACTAACCACTAACTACTAACCACTAACTAATTAGCAGTATTGTGTTACATCCTCGCCACATTCATCGGCTAGATAGCACAAAGCTCGGAAGCGTAAGCCAACCAATTCGTCATATAAAGGGTTGAGCTTGCACATCGGCGGAATATGAAATAGGGTTTTACCAAATACTGTAACATCGCGCTCAAAGGGACATTGAGCAGGAATGAGTTTGCACAAGCGGTGAGCTAGTTGGCGATCGCGGATTTGAATATTGTCCATCCACGAACGTAGGGGTTGGAGAATATTACCATTAGGCTTGAAAGAAGGATGCAGCAATCGGTTGACAAAAGCGTCACTGGCATGTGCTTGATTTAGCGATACCCAGCTAGCAAGAAATATTTTTTTGGTGGTATTATCAAACACCTTCATGGTTCACTCCTCTGATTTAGTGAGGGTCTTCACCTGTCCGAAGAAGATATACAATCTGGAGACGGGCTTTCCCGGAAGAATTTTGCTTTGACTGAGATGGCATCTGTTGTTTATGTAGCCACTTGAATCACAACCTGTTCGATCTTACGTCAAGTTAACCTCAATTTTACGGGGATCAGAAGTGTGATTATGGCATCTTATTTATAACTGGGTAAATATAAAATTTTTATAAAGTCTTCTATCTTAAGATAGAAGTTTATCTCTTTTTATCAATAAAATAAATAAAATAAGTATAAATACTAGCTTAGGGCGAACGGTGAAGCAGCGCTGCTTCACCGTTCGCCCCTACATTTGAGTATTGATAGGCAATGGGGCATGGGGATTCCCCATGCCCCTTTTTAAGATGCTACTTGAGCAGCAGTACGGGTGCGACGCCTTCTACCGTCGGAGACTTTCACAGGTTCTTCAGGGATTTGCATTAACAAAGTCACAGATGGTTGACATTGTAGTTCCCGTTTTAGAGAACGCAGCAGTTCCTTCTCTAAATACCCTTGCAATCCACCCCAGTCGATCCCCTCGACTTGGTCACCATCAACAGACTGGGCAAATTCTGACCAGCGTTGGTTGAGGATTTCCTCCATCCGCTGCTGTACCCACTTTTGCAGCAGCGATCGCTCAATACTCGTCACTACACCCCGCAAGTGAATTTCTGGCTTTGCCATCAGCTTGCCATTCCAATCTATTGCCGCCGCTATAGTAACAATGCCTTCTTCTGCCATGCGTTGCCGTTCTTGCAGCACCTTAGCACTGACCATGCCAGAACCTGAAGTATCTACTAGTTCAATACCAGCTGGCACTTTACCAGCCACGCGGATCGATTCAGCAGTGAGTTCTATGACATCGCCATTCTGAATAATTATCATGTTTTCGGCAGGAATGCCCATACTCTGGGCTGTCTGGGAGTGCTTCACCAGCATCCGATGTTCGCCGTGAACTGGCACGAAGAACTTGGGTCGAGTCAAGGCAATCATCAACTTTTGGTCTTCTTGACATCCATGACCTGAGACGTGAATTCCTTTTTCTCGTCCATAAATCACATTTGCTCCCTGCATCATCAACTTATCGATGATGTTGACTACAGCGATCGTATTTCCCGGAATTGGGTTAGCCGAAAATACTACTGTATCCCCTTGGCGGATTCTGATGTGGGGATGATCTTTGTTAGCAATGCGCGTCATTGCCGACATCGACTCCCCTTGAGAACCAGTTGTCAAAATCAACACCTTTTCATCAGGAAGATTGCGGACAACGTGCAAAGGCTGAAGCAGGTTATCATCACACTTGATATATCCAAGATTGCGGGCATGGGCAATCAGATTCAGCATAGAACGTCCCACTACGCTGACTACGCGATTATACTTCTGCGCCAGCTGCAAAACCATGTTGATCCGATGCACACTGGAAGCGAACGTTGTCACGAACAGTCGCCCAGGAGTTTGAAGGAAAATCCGCTCCAGATTTGGATACACTGAACGTTCTGAAGGGGTGAATCCTGGTACTTCCGAGTTAGTTGAGTCGGAGAGGAGGCAAAGTATGCCTTTTTCACCATGTTCGGCTAGACGTTGCAAGTCAAAATGTTCGCCATCCACTGGGGTGTGGTCAAATTTAAAATCCCCGGTATGGATTACCACACCCATGGGAGTATGGAGAGCGACAGTAAAGCTATCGGCGATGGAGTGGGTGTTACGGATATACTCCACAAAAAAATGGTTGCCAATCCGCACCAGATCGCGAGGAAGGACGGTTCTTAATTCGGTGCGATCGCGTACTCCTGCTTCTTCCAGTTTGCCTTCTAGCATTGCCAATGCCAGACGAGGACCATAAATCAGGGGAATGTCCAATTGCTTCAAGTGAAAGGCAATTCCGCCGATATGGTCTTCATGACCGTGGGTAACGATCATGCCTTTAATTTTTTGGCGATTTTCCCGCAAATAGGTCATGTCTGGGAGGACAATATTCACCCCATGCATTCCGTCTGTAGGAAAAGCCAACCCGGCATCTAACAGAATAATTTCATCTTCGTACTCGAAAACACAGGTATTTTTACCAATTTCATGCAGTCCGCCCAACGGAATAATTTTTAGGGCGGAGTCTATTTCGTTTTTAGCCATTTTCTCCTGAGATTATTCTTTGTAGTTAAAAAGTATGAAAGATTAGCGGTCTTGTAGCACAAGCAGCACGAACTGTCTATAAAGTCAGTTTGAAAGCAACGAGCGTTTTAATCGGATTTTCAATTTCGATTAGCAAATGGTCTTTACACTTTCAGGATTCATACTATATTCGTCAGTCCTAACACAGGTGTTTTACCTGCAACATTGTAAAAATTACGCACAGTATAAATATGTATCGTCCGCTACCAGGTACACAAGTAATCCTCAAGTTCCTGGCTTGATTAAATTAAGTTCCTTCAGAACCGTCTCTAACTTCTGACTGATGGCTGTGTCAGCTTCGCATACGGGCGGTCTCGTTGAACCGACCTCCCAACCCTGAAGTTTCAGTGCTTGCTTGACTGGGATGGGATTTGTAGTTGCAAACAAAGCTTTAAACAACGGGAAGAGTTGGAGATGAATCTCTGTAGCCACTTGAACTTGACCGTAACTAAAGGCTTGAATCATCTGCTGTAGTTTGGGTCCTACAAGATGAGAAGCCACGCTAACTACACCTTTTGCCCCGATTGCTAACAAGGGCAGAGTCATGTAATCATCACCAGAGTAAATCTGGAATTCTTTTGGTGTCAAGCGGCGAATTTCACTTACCTGGTCTATGTTGCCAGTGGATTCTTTAATCCCGACAATGTTCTTCACGGACGCTAAGCGGGCAACTGTTTCTGGCTGAAGGTTTTGACCAGTACGACCAGGGACGTTGTATAACAGCAACGGTAGGTCAGGGGAGGATTGGGCTACTGCCTGAAAGTGCTGATAAAGTCCCGCTTGCGGCGGTTTGTTGTAGTAAGGAACCACTTGTAGAGTTCCATGTATATCTATTTTAGCGGCTTTTTGGGTAGCTGCGATCGCTTCTTTGGTGGAATTGGAACCACATCCGGCAATCACCTTAGCTTTTTGATCCACAGCCTCCAATACCACACTAAACAACTGGTATTCTTCTTCCCAAGTCAAGGTAGGGGCTTCTCCCGTTGTGCCACAAACTACCAATGTATCTGTACCGTTGTTAGCTAGATATGCTGCCAGTTGTGCTGCCATATCGTAGTTAACACTGCCGTCTTCTTTAAACGGCGTAATCATAGCGGTTAAAACCCTGCCAAAATCTACCACCCTCTTTTCACTCCTAATTACCCTATGCAGTTTTTTTATGTCTTGGTGGTTTTCTATTGTAATAACTCATTTATTTATTACTTTCAAGTCATTTTTGTCTTGAGTTGTTGGTTATGCTACTAACTACTAACCACTGTACGGGCGATCCTGCCATTCGCCCCTACTAACTACTAACCACTAACCACTAACCACTAACTACTAACGTTTACTAACGACTTAAGTAAATTTTTTTCTACCAATAACTCCGCTATTTGTATTGCATTCAATGCTGCGCCTTTACGGATTTGGTCACCACACAGCCACATTTCCAAGCTGCACGGATGAGAAATATCTTGACGAATTCTTCCCACTAAAACTTCATCCCTCCCAGTGGCTTCTATTGGCATGGGGAAATGATTTGCTTTCCAATCTTCTACCAATTTCACCCCAGGGGATTTACTTAAAATTTCTCTTGCTTCTTCTGGGCTAAATGCCGTCTCAAATTCTAGATTAATTGCTTCCGAGTGAGCGCGTAGTACGGGAACCCGTACACAAGTTGCAGTAATTCTTATTTGCTGATTACCAAATATTTTGCGGGTTTCGTTGACCATTTTCATTTCTTCTTCGCAGTACCCCCGATCGTTTAATGGGGAGTTATGCGGGAATAAATTAAATGCTAACGGGTAAGGAAATACTTCGGCAACAGGTTGCAAGCCTGATAGAATGGCTCTAGCTTGGGTTTTCACTTCTTCCATCGCTTTCGCACCAGCACCACTAGCAGATTGGTAGGTTGCGGCAATAATGCGTTGAACTGGTATAACTTTATGCAATGGCCAAACCGCTACCGCCATTAAAATCGTCGTACAGTTGGGGACGGCAATAATGCCTTTATGGTTGGCTACAGCTTCGGGATTTACTTCTGGAACCACCAAGGGAACTTCTGGGTTCATGCGAAAGGCACTGGAGTTATCAATCACCACTGCACCAGCCGAATTGGCGAGTGGTATCCAAGTAATGGAAGTGGAACTACCTGCACTTGCCAGCACTATGTCCACATTATCAAAGGCGCGAGCGTTCACAGCCTCTACTGGTAGATTTTCCCCACAAAACGACAGTTTCCGTCCCTCACTACGTACGGACGCCAACAACTTTAAGTTAGCTATCGGAAAATTACGGCGTTCCAGTAATTCCAGCAACTCTTTGCCAACGGCACCCGTCGCTCCCAAAATCGCCACTTGGTAGGATTTAGACAAACTTACTTCCTCCTTAGAGATGTTTATGCGCAATTCCGAAAAAGTTACAATTTATCCCTACTTAAATAGCATCCTTCACAAATTAAAGCAATTTGAATACTTAGACTATTTGCAGTCAGATGTATTTCTTAATTTAATACATTTATTTTCTTGATTGCGCACTCGCAATATTGCAGTTTACAACAATTAATTATCAATTCCCAAATAAATTAAAGTATTACATTGTACAACAAACTGCTAGCAAAGTGGAAAGATATATCTGCGCTCTTTGCGTGGTCAACTAGCCCGTCTTGTAAGGTGTGTTGTCTGGACAATTGATGTACTATGATTCAAATGGTTTGAAACTAGCAACACAGAACATGAGCAAAGCATTCTTCTGCGCTCAGTCCCACAAGGTAATATCAATCGTACAACTTTGGAGTAAGAATATCTAGTTGAAAAACAGGATATCACGATGTTAGCCCTCTGATAAAGGGGCATAGGGCATAGGGCATAGGGAGATGAGGGAGATGAGGGAGATGAGGGAGCGAAGAAATTGCATATTATTTATGCCCCATGCCCCATGCCCCATGACGCCAGTCGCCTCTGTCGGGAAACCCGACACAGAGCGCTGGCTCCCCCATGCCCCATGACGCCAGTCGCCTCTGTCGGGAAACCCGACACAGAGCGCTGGCTCCCCCATGCCCCATGCAGTAAAAATAAATACCAGAAAACTTGAGAAAAAGCATGAAAGTCACCCAGGAGAAACTTCCCGCCAGTCAAATCGGTCTGGAAATAGAGATTGCGCCAGAAATGACCAGGCAAACTTACGAACAGGTCATTAAAAACTTAGCCAGTACTACAAATATTCCTGGGTTTCGCAAAGGTAAGGTGCCTCGGCAAATACTGCTACAGCGCTTAGGTACAACTCGAATCAAGGCAGCAGCGCTGGAAGAACTCATTCAAGATGGGATCGAGCAAGCCTTGAAGCAAGCAGAACGCCAGGTGATTGGACAACCACAATTGCGCTCCTCATACGAGGAATTGATTAGTAACTATGAACCAGGGAAACCCCTGACATTTTCCGCCTCTGTGGATGTAGAACCAGAACTTAATCTGAATCAGTACACTGGCTTACAAGTGAAAGCTGAAGAGGTCAAGTACGATCCAGAGCAAGTGGATCTCGTTTTGGAAAAAGAACGCCAAAAAATGGCGACGTTAATTCCTGTGGAAGGACGCCCCGCCCAAATAGGCGATGTTGCAGTGGTCGATTTCAAAGGTGTTCTGGTAAAAGGTGAGGGTGAGGATGAAACAGCAGAACCTCAGCCAGTACCTGGTGGGGAAGCAAATGATTTTCAAGTAGAGTTGCTGTCAGATAAATTTATTCCCGGCTTTGTCACTGGCATAGTAGGGATGAATCCCGGAGAAACAAAAGAGATTTCCGCACAGTTTCCAGATCCTTACGTGAACGAAGAGTTGGCAGGAAAACCAGCTGTTTTCACGGTGACGCTTAAAGAACTGAAGGAAAAAGAACTACCGCTATTGAATGACGACTTTGCCCAAGACGTCAGCGAGTACGAAACTCTGGAGCAATTACGCAATTCTTTGTCAGAGCGTTTTCAGAAAGAAGCCCAAGAGAAAACTTCATCGAATCAGCAAGAAGCCTTGTTGGCTGTCCTGACGCAGCAAGTGTTTGTTGATTTGCCAGAAACGATGATTCAACAGGAAGTGGATGCCATGCTGACACAAACAGCGATCCGGCTTTCGCAACAAGGGCTTGATGTCAAGAAGTTGTTTACCCAAGATGTGATTCCTCAATTGCGGGAACGTTCTCGTGGTGAAGCAATTGAGCGCCTGAAGCGATCGCTCGCTTTGCAGTTCGTCTCTAAGCAGGAGTCCATCCAAGTGTCAACAGAAGAAATCGAAGCGAGAGTCCAAGAACTGAGCCAAGAGTACTCGGGGCAAGAGTTTGACCCAGAAAAAGCGCGAACGGTTGTAGAAAACGAACTGTTAACCGAAAAAATCCTCAATTGGCTTTTGGAACACTCTACATTAGAACTTGTACCTGAAGGCTCTTTGAGCGCTAGTAATCCTGATGCCGTCGCAGAGGAAACTGCACCAACTTTTGCTGCGGCTGACGTTGAAGCACCAGAAACTGATTCTGAATCATTAGAAACAGAAGAAACAGAGTCACAAAAAAGTATCAGTGAGGAAACCTCCCCAGAAAATACACCTGCTCCGACTAGTGAGGACGGATAAGCCTCAGAATCGGGTATCAGCCGTCAGCGTCAGAATTAAAATACTGATAGCTGATGGCTGATAGCTTTTTAATGCGCCATAATAAAAACAACTGTAGCGTTGCTATGACCACGAATTCTCATAAGTCAATAAATCCTTGTTTTGACAGCTGACAAAATTTTGGCACTTAAGGTAGTCGTCAGGGTTTTAAACCGAAGAAGAGCGGAAACCTTTTTCCGTCGTGACCTGTCCTCAGGAGTAACCCATTTTGGGTAACTTTAGCCCAAAAATGGCACGGATTAAAGGCATAGCAGTGTTAAATGAGGCATAATGGTTAACACATAGCGCTCGTTGCCGCGCGATCGCTGCATGGTTGTCTGTCCTACTGATTGTTAAATGTTCTTTTATGCTTGTATCGCAGTCGGGAAATTCCCAAATTAGCAGTTTGAGTTACCAAAATAACTCACTTACCAGTCCTAGCAACGTCATCCCGATGGTGGTAGAACAATCTGGCGTGGGAGAACGGGCTTTCGACATCTTCTCCCGCTTACTGCGAGAGCGGATTGTGTTTTTGGGAACGCAAATAGATGATGATCTAGCCAACTCAATTATTGCCCAGTTGTTGTTTCTAGACGCTGAAGATTCAGAAAAGGACATTCAAATCTACGTGAATTCTCCTGGTATTCCTCCTGGTGGATTCGTCACACCAGCGATGGCAATTTATGATACGATGCAACAAATTCGTCCCGATGTGGTTACCATCTGTTTTGGAGCAGCCGCAGGTATGGGGGCACTTTTGTTGGCAGCAGGAGCTAAAGGTAAGCGCATGTCTCTACCTGATTCTCGGATACTCATCCATCAACCGTTGGGAGGTGCTCAGGGGCAAGCCGCTGACATCGAGATCCGAGCTAAAGAAATTATTTATCATAAGTCTATGTTGAATCAGTTACTGGCTCAACATACTGGTCAACCTTTAGAAAGAATTGAAGCAGATTCTGAACGCAACTTTTATATGTCGGCAGACGATGCAAAAAACTATGGCTTGATCGACCAGGTCATCTCCCGACAAAATCTTCCCGCAGCAGGGGAAAATGTCACCATTCTGAAATAAGAGGCTGGTATGTCTAAGTACGACTCCCATTTAAAATGTTCGTTTTGTGGCAAGTCTCAGGAGCAGGTGCGAAAACTAATCGCTGGACCAGGAGTGTACATCTGCGACGAATGCGTGGACTTGTGTAATGAAATACTAGATGAGGAGTTACTCGATACGAATGGATCAGCCCCGTCACAGCCAGCACCGAGGTCAGAACCACCACAGAAACGCCGCGCCCGCTCCGCGAATATCTCGTTTAATCAAATACCGAAGCCACGAGAGATTAAAAAGTATCTCGACGATCACGTAATTGGTCAAGATGAAGCCAAAAAAGTGCTTTCAGTCGCAGTCTACAATCACTACAAGCGGCTAGCAGTGGTTCAGTCTAAAGCCAGTGGCAAAGGTTCGGGGGAAGACTCAGTCGAACTCCAAAAGTCCAACATTCTGCTAATGGGTCCGACAGGGTGCGGCAAAACTCTTTTAGCTCAAACTCTGGCGAAAATTCTGGATGTCCCGTTTGCTGTCGCCGACGCTACCACGCTAACTGAAGCGGGGTATGTGGGAGAAGATGTGGAAAATATATTGCTGCGGCTGTTACAGGTAGCAGACTTGGATGTAGAAGAAGCACAGCGGGGAATTATCTACATCGACGAAATAGACAAGATTGCTCGCAAGAGCGAGAACCCCTCGATTACGCGGGATGTTTCTGGCGAAGGCGTACAGCAAGCTTTGTTGAAAATGTTGGAAGGGACAGTCGCGAACGTGCCCCCTCAGGGAGGACGCAAGCACCCCTATCAAGACTGCATCCAAATTGATACGAGCAACATCCTATTTATTTGTGGCGGTGCCTTCGTAGGCTTAGACAAAGTGGTAGAGCAGAGAACTGGTAAAAAGTCAATGGGCTTTGTGCAACCAGGAGAGGGTCAGACGAAGGATAAGCGCACAGCAGACACTTTACGCCATTTAGAACCGGATGACCTAGTGAAATTTGGCATGATTCCAGAATTTATTGGACGAGTGCCAATGGTAGCGGTGGTAGATCCGCTAGATGAAGAAGCGCTGATGGCGATTTTGACCCAGCCACGCAGTGCTCTAGTGAAGCAGTACCAGAAGTTACTGAAAATGGATAATGTCCAGCTAGAGTTTAAACCAGATGCTTTGCGGGCGATCGCTCAAGAAGCCTATCGCCGTAAAACCGGTGCCAGAGCGTTGCGGGGTATTGTGGAAGAACTGATGCTGGAAGTGATGTACGAATTACCCTCTCGTAAAGATGTGGCTCGCTGCATGGTAACGCGGGAAATGGTCGAGAAGCGATCAACCGCCGAACTGCTGATGCTCCCATCCTCACTACCCAAACCAGAATCAGCATAAACTGTTAATTGTTAATGGCTAATAGCTAATTGCCTATTTACCATTAGCAATTAGCTATTAGCAATTAGCAAAAAACTTTAAAATCCTCACTCTGAAAATGCCATACATTAATGTTCGTGGCGTTGAGCATTATTACGAGTGGATAAGAAAATTATCTGCTGCTCAGATCAAGCCAGTAATGGTTTTCATGCACGGTTGGGCTGGTTCAGCTAGGTACTGGAAAAGCACCGCCGATGCTTTATCAGACGAGTTTGATTGTTTGCTCTACGATTTGCGGGGATTTGGGCGTTCCCATGGACAACCAACTGTCGCCAAAGCAAGTGAATCTTTTGTCGAATCGCAATCGCGACTGTCAGAATCTGTTGCCCTCAAAGAGTTAACGTATGAACTAGAGGAATACACTGACGACTTAGCAGCTTTGCTGGATGGGTTGCAGTTTCAACGCGTGTATATCAATGCTCATTCGATGGGCGCGTCAATTGCCACTTTGTTTCTCAACCGCTACCCCCATCGCGTAGAACGAGCAATTTTGACCTGTAGCGGCATTTTTGAGTACGACGAAAAAGCATTTGCAGCCTTTCATAAATTCGGTGGTTACGTAGTCAAATTTAGACCTAAGTGGCTAGTTAAAATACCGTTGGCTGACAGAATGTTTATGGCGCGATTTTTGCATAAGTCTATACCTGCTGCGGAACGTCAGGCTTTCTTGGAGGATTTTATCCAAGCAGATTACGCTGCAGCTTTGGGTACAATTTTTACTTCTGTAAGCAAGACAGCATCTGAGGTGATGCCACAGGAGTTTGCTAAGCTGACTGTGTCCACGCTGCTGGTAGCAGGAGAGTATGATAAGATTATTCCCGCCGCCATGGGACGTCAGGCAGCAGCACTGAACAAAAAAATTGAGTTGGTCGTGATTCCCAATACTGCTCATTTTCCGATGTTGGAGGATGCTGCAACTTACCTTACACGGGTAAGAGAGTTTTTGAATTAGTTAGTTGTTAGTTGTTGGTTGTTAGTTGTTAATCGCTAATCGCTAATCGCTAATCGCTAATAGTAAAAATTGACCCAACGGGAGCGCAGATCCGATTGGGAGTTAAACCCTCCTGAGCGGGCTGTCTCACCAGAGCCGACACGAGGGTTTCCCTCATAGGCGCACGCTCACTCACAATTAGCAATTAGCAATTAGCAATTAGCAACTAACTACTAACTACTAACAATTTCCAGACTAAACCAAACCTAATTCTCGCTTCAGCAAGTTAATCGACTGAATACCAATGTAGTTTTCGCAGCGAATCAGCTTGGGTGGACGAATAATGTCTTCTTGAGCGACATGTAGTGCTGCTTGGACGGCAGAAAAGCTTGCGGGTTCGGTGCAGAAAATCACCTGCGCCCGCTTGACGATCGCCTGAAGTTTGTAAACATCTTTTGGTTGCGAAGTCATCACGAGTAGTTCATCTCCCCGGAGACCGTGGAGGATCACTTCTGTTCCTCGAAGAATGCCAGGACTGAGGCTGACTATGCCAATACAGGCATCTTTTGGTAGGTTTTTAGCTAGGCTTAACTCTTTAGCGTAGTCGTAGATATCAAGAGGAATGACGCGCACTGCTTTGGGAGCTGCGATCGCCTCCACGTCCGCAATAAAATATCGGCTTGTGACCACTGTAGCTGAGGAAGTTTGATCTAGTACAGCAGCTAATTCTTCGATCGCTACCAACTGTACTGGTGTTTTGAGAGATTCTTCCAATTCATACACCATGACTTCCCCAACACCGATATCTTGAGCAGGGGCGGTCACCAGCACCCTTGCACTACAACGCAAGCGCCAATCAATTTCCGCTAAAAATATCTCTCTGGCTTGATTGAGGGAGCAGCCTTGAGAAAGCAGTTCGTCAAGTGCTTGCTGGACAACTTTGTATGCTTGAGGATCTTGTTTAAGAATTGGAGATTGCAACTTGCTACCGCCTTCATGACCTTGGGGGCGGACGTAAATTCCTGAACCTGCCAGACTTTCTACAAATCCTTCTTCCTCTAGTTGGCGATAAACCTTGCTGATAGTATTACGGTGCAACCCTGTTTGCATGGCTAGTGCCCGGGTACTCGGCAATTTATAACCTGGTGAATATTGCCGAGATGCAATCGCAAACCTAATTTGATTAAACAGCTGGGCTGATGCGGGAATTTCGCTGTCCGGTTGAATACGGAACTGGATCATCACTCCTCCTCTTGCGTACTACTGGCGGCATGTGACGAGCTGGAGATGCTACCTTTCAAATATCTTAATTTATACATTGAATTAATCTGGTAGAAATTTCTAGTACTCTTGCTACTAGTAATTGATAATTTGATTGGAGATAGCCTTGCGGTACTGGCATTGCTATGTCTATTAATCCTACGGCACTGGTAAAAACTGTCATGACACGAGCAATCGATACTACAACTGTAAAACTTTCGCAAGCTGATTTGCAAATACCTGCTTACTTGGCCTCACCTGTAGATGCTGGTTCTTATCCAGGAATTGTAGTATTGCAAGAAATTTTTGGCGTCAACGTTCACATTCGGGATGTTACAGAACGTCTTGCCCGCGAAGGTTATGTGGCGATCGCACCTGCAATCTTTCAACGAGTTGCTCCTAATTTTGAAACCGGCTACACAAACCAAGACATTGAAATTGGCAGAAACTATGCGATGCAAACCACTAGGCAGGAGTTATTGAGCTATATTCAAACAGCCATTAACTACCTCAAAACCCTGCCATCCGTTAAAAAAGATGGTTTTGGCTGTATTGGCTTCTGCTTTGGCGGTCATGTGGCATATCTTGCTGCTACTCTACCAGATATCAAAGCCACTGCTTCCTTCTACGGTGCTGGCATTGCCATCCGCACTTTAGGAGAAGGTGCTCCCACCATCACTCATACCCCGGAAATTCAGGGCACTCTTTACGCCTTCTTTGGCTTAGAAGACAACAGCATTCCTACTGAACAAATAGATGAGATTGAGGCAGAGTTAGAAAAATACAAAATTCCTCATCGTGTGTTTCGCTACGATGGAGCTGACCACGGATTTTTCTGCGACCAACGCGCCAGCTATAATCCTAAAGCTGCAGCCGATGCTTGGGAACAGGTGAAGCAACTGTTTGAACAGCAACTCAGCAACTGAGTAGTCAAGAAACATCCATTCAAACGGCTAATGGTTAATGGAAAAAACAATTAATAACCCAGTTGCTAGTTAGACTTATATGATGCACGGTAATTGGTAATTGGTAATCGGTAATGGGTAATTGGTAATTGGTAATTGGTAATTGGGAAAAAGGGACTCAGTTTTTTCTGACCATTACCGCGTTCCTCATTACCCATTACCAGCCCTAACTATAAACTCGTGCAATTAGCCATTAGCAATTAGCAACTAACAACTTATCTTCAAAAGTCATGAATTCTGAAGCGAAACTTTCTCAAGAAGCCCATTCGTCTTTTACAATGGACGATTTTGCCAAGGCACTGGAAAAACACGACTACCAATTTCAAAAGGGACAGGTGGTACACGGCAAAGTGTTCCAACTAGACCCAGATGGTGCCTATGTCGATATTGGTGGCAAGGCGTCAGCTTTTGTCCCCCGCGATGAAGCTTCTTTGAGAGCAGTAACTGATTTGTCGGAGGTGCTACCGTTAAGTGAGGATCTAGAATTCTTAATCATCCGAGATCAGGATGCGGAAGGTCAAGTAACCCTTTCGCGAAAGCAGTTAGAAATTAAGCACATTTGGGAACGACTGGCGCAAATGCAGGAAAATGCCCAGACCGTTCAAGTGCGGGTAATGAATGTGAATAAAGGTGGAGTTACCGTCGAGTTACAGGGTTTGCGGGGATTTATTCCGCGATCGCATCTAGTGGAGCGAAATAACTTAGAAGCACTCAAAGGTCAAACTCTGACTACTAGCTTTTTGGAAATTGATCGCAATAATAACAAACTGATACTTTCCCAGCGCTTGGCAACTCGGAGTGCTAGCTTTAGTACCTTGGAACTAGGTCAGCTAGTGTCCGGTAAAGTTACTGGTATCAAGCCCTTTGGTGTGTTTGTGGATCTAGAAGGTATCAACGCTTTGCTCCACATCAAGCAGGTCAGCCAGAAATTTATTGAAAATCTGGAAAAGATATTTCAAGTTGGTCAGCAAATTAAAGCTGTCATCTTGGACTTGGATGAAGGTAAAGGTCGAGTTGCTCTTTCTACCAGAGTTTTGGAAAATTTCCCAGGCGAAATGCTAGAAAATATGGACGACGTCATGGCATCAGCCGAAGCGCGTGCAGAGCGAGTCAAGAATAAGGTTTCGGAATAGTTAGTTGTTAGTTGTTAGTTGTTAGTTGTTAGTTGTTAGTTGTTAGTTGTTAGTTGTTAGTTGTTGGGTGTTGGGTGTTGGTTGTCAAAAAGTACTACTAATCACTATCTACTAACTACTAACCACTATCTACTAACTACTAACCACTAACAAGTGTTGAGCGATAGCTCTCTCGGAGTTCCTGTAACGTTGATTCTGTAAAGGCAAATTTGATTAACCCAACTAATTTGCCCCAACTGTACAGTATATGCTCTCTCGAAGCTTGCCAGAATTCATCGGCAAAAAATTCCGCCCACCATTTGGGTGCTTGTTTGCTATGACCAGATTCGTTTTGTTTTCGCCAGCGTTTGCGCCAGATCACAAATTCTGTAGGGGAGGGTGGCTTGACTCCCACAATTGGCGGAAAATCAGCGTAGCTAACAAACTTACTTACACATGACGGCGTGGACATAAACCATGTACCGCCAGCATTCCACAACATAGATATCTTCAACCTTGATGTCAAACATCAGGCAAACTGCCTCTTCCGTGACAAATCGCGCTCTTCATATGGAGAATGGGCGATTTGTGGACAATTTTTGATTCGCGGATGACGATCGCTTTTGGCTTGAGTGATGGTAACATGAAATTGTGTCCGGATAACGAGGAAATTGTCTCCCAATGAAGAGAAAAAATTCCTCTCGTTTAACGGGATATTTTTGAAAAGTGCGATCAATCTTCAGTTTCCAGGCCAAAGGGCGATCGTTTTATAGAATATAATAATTAAACGACCAGTTGTAGTCAATTGTCAATAGGGAATGGGAATAATTAGGCTAAGGATTCGAGAACTTGCTGCTGAGAAGGGCTGGACAATCAAGGAGGTGTCTGATCGTTCCGGTGTAGTTTACAGTACGCTCAGAACCTATGCCCGTTCGCCTGGGATGTCGTTGATTGACTTTACCGCTATCCAAAAGTTAGCCCGCACCTTTGATGTGATGATTGAGGACTTGGTAGAGGTAGTTGAGGAGTAGGGTTAGTTGTTAGTTGTTAGTTGTTGATTGTTAGTTGTTAGTTGTTGGTTGTTAGTTGTTCTACTATTAACCACTAACCACTAACCACTAACCACTAACCACTAACCACTAACCGCTAACCACTAACCACTAACCACTAACCACTAACCACTAACCACTAACAATCCCCAATATCCCGTTTTGGTGGACGTTTGTAGGTAAACGTGAAAGTGTCGCCGCTGGCAATTACCTGTCGCATTTCATCATACATGGGGTAATTGCCTACACCACTCAGACTTGCCCAACCCCGCGCCCTAGTTAAAGCGACAAACAACTGATTACGGAAATTTACATCACTTTCATTCCGCGCCACAATATCAAAGCCAACCACATAGACCATATCAGCTTCATGTCCCTTGGCACGATTGATGCGAGACACAGTTACCCCAGACTCGTGCCAGAAACGGTCGCAGTGCTGGTTGGGCCATTGGGGAACCAAATCATTTAGTTGCAAAGCAGTGGGGATATAAATATCAATATCTTGATCTATTAAGAAACTAGCAATTTCAGTTTCTAACTTGATCGCCTCGTTCGTCTTGCCTAAAACTACCACTAAAATATCGCGGCTGGGATTGAGACCATCATAGGCAATGTTATGCTTAATGTTCTCAGCCAGCGCCGTCATTTCTTCCTGACGAGAACTATAAGTTTGAAATTCTAATACAGGTTGACCCCAAAGTTCAGGAATGGGATTTGGTGAATATTGTGGGGGTCGATGCACGGTTATTGGCTTACCAACACGCCGAAAGTCTCCTTGGACTTCGTAGCCGATTCTGTTCCAATCTTCTTTGTTAGTAATGCCTGCGAGTATTCCTTCAGTCCGTAGCAAACCCATACCAATGGCATGACCAGCTGTGAGAATTGGTCCGGGAGTGCGGTAACAGTGGCGCATCACTTCAGAACGTTTGATACCGCCTGGGTATTGTGGTTGCTTGTTCAAAAGATTGCTCAATTTCTCGCCAAATATCTCTTTAGCCTTTGGCACTGCTAGACTATCAAGGCTTTGTGCTTCATCGTAAGCCCAAATTAAGCGCCGTTCCTCAGAATTTTCCTCACTCACGGGTCGCAAAGCTTGATAAGCTAACCAGTAGATAGCTTGCTTATCTTCATATTTCAAATCATCTTCGGCTACTAAATCTTGACCTTCATCAATTAAGATGGCGTCAAACATCGGTTCAATTTCGCTCTCTTCCTGTAGCCGTTTACAGAGTTCTGCCAATTTGCGGTTAGGTTGTTTTTCCTTAGTGTCTGCAACTGTTCCGCGTTTTTTGCCGTGGAAGTCGCAAATTGTCCCGTACAGACCTGGTTGGGCGATCGCTCCCCACGCATGCAGCACTCGCAGCTTGAGGTTCGTCTTCGGGTCGTAATGAAACTCACCACCACTGAAGCGGCGTAGCCACTGATCCAGTAGCCCAATCATCAAATCGTAGAGCGATCGCGTGAAAAACACCAAGGCAATATCCCAGTCTGGATGCTTGAGGTGCATATGCGCAGCTTTTTGGCACAGCAGCACTGTTTTACCTGACCCAGCAATACCACGAATTCTCTGTGGTCCTGGAGGAATTTCTTTACCGATATGTTCTTGCTGCAAGTCGATTTCGTATAGTCTTTGGCGCAAACTGTCCATCACACTGGCGCGGGTTTTGCCAGTTGAGACTGTAGTGCTCCTAGTTTTACGCAGCACAGGGGTGCCGCCAATAACTGATAGTAGCAATTCCCAGTCTTTATCTTCTAGGTTTTCGCCTGGAACTAAGGGAGGGATTTGTTGAATGCGTTCCAGCAAGCCCACTTTGCCTAACTGGTCTTGGAAAATCAGAGAAGAGGAGTTGGGTAATTGGTCCCAGCCTCTTTGCTGCCATTGTTCTTGGGTGATGAGAGGTAGTGCAACTATCGCTCGTCCGGTAACTTTGCGCCAAATCGCTGGTTCGCGATCGCTATACGCTATCAATGCTCGTAGCTGATGTTCGCTATGGTGATAGTGTAGAGACGCGATTAATCGCGTCTCTACATTGGTGTCTAGGTTTTGCAATTGCCAATGATCATCATTAATAGCAACAATTTGGTCAATCGTGACTGACATGACCTCAATCACAACTAAACCCAATTCTCGCTCAGCGATGAGAATATCAGGCTCTTTGCGAATTTCCCCCACCTTCGAGAAAATCGGATAGCGCCAGTAGCCGATACAGTTTTTATCAGAAAACGCACTACGAACAGCATCCCAAACTTTCTGCTCACACGCTTCACCATTAGCCTTTAGCGGTTCGGTTGTGATAAATTTGCTACTTTGTTCTTCATTACCAATAGCCATTTCCTTCCCTGCCTGCAATAGTTATATTTATGACATGGCAGTACCACCCTGTTTATGCAGCTAAGTTAGCACTGCCTCTATACAGCTTGCTAGGGAAGATATACGGTTTTTATTTGGCTGGGTTTGTTCCGAAGATATGCGGTGTTAGTTTAATAATAATTGTGATAATTATTGCTTTTCTGTATAGGTACTGGCGTTGCACAATTACAGCGAATATCAGTCGGGTAGACCACAATATAACCGTAGGGGCGCGGAAACCGCGCCCTTACAATGTGGTCAATTCAATTGAAAACTGCTGTAAGTGATGATTTTCGGCAACGGATTTTGTAGCGGATATAACGGATGGTTTATTGGTAAGTCCTACGAGCAATCTATCCGTTAAATCATCCTTTGCTCGTCTTTGCGCGAGTTTATCATCCAATGTGCAACATCTTCACGGCAACGGTGGAACCTCGAAGTCATTGAACGAGTAAACATCGTAAGAAGTAGCTCTTAAAGCCCTTACCAGCTTCGCGTCAAGAGTCAATAGCGGCGCATTAACCTGCTGTGAAAGCGCAACGTAAGAGGCATCATAAGCGGAAATGCCACAAGCCAAAGCGATACTCACGGCATTCTCAATCAAGTCAGCAGTCGAGACGACACGCAAGGAGAAAGCTTTGAGAGTGGCTAAATCTGCTGGAACTTTAACGCTAGGGTAGCGCCCAGCACGGACATATTTCCACAGGGTATTAGCACACTCAATGTAAAACAGGTCAGGGACAAAGAATTGATTTTGAGGATTAGCAATGTGAACCAACAGTTGATCAACTTTCGGGGATAGCGGGTCTGGGATAAAGTGCTTGATGCAAACACTTGTATCCAGTACGTACCTTAGAGAAATTGTCATCTGTCGCGGTCTTCTCGGATCATGGCAGTACTATCGAGCCATTCGATATTAGTTGGAAGCTGCTCACGACGGCGGCGACTTTCCTCTAGAACCTCCAGAAGTTGCGGCACATTCTTTCGCCTCTCCTCTTCTGTTTGCTGTGCCTCTGTCGGTAAGGCTTTCTCTAATAAGGTGATTATTTGGGCGTCAATTGAAATGTTTTGAGCTTCGGCTAGCTTGGACAATCTTGCAAACAAGGCATCAGGTAGATCTAGCGCCTGAAGGGTAGTCATCACTAAACCTCTCAGTAGGGTTTACTGGCAATGGTAGCATGATACGACCTGTGTGGGTTGGGATCAGGAGAGAGGGAAAAAACCTTAGTTCATTGTCTTTAAAGAATTTCAGGTTTTCGCGCCTGGAATACCAAGCTCCGGTACTGTCCACGGCGTAAGTCCCCAACCCAAAACTTCGGTAATCATTTCTCTCAAATAATCATTTTTCGTCTTACCTTCCTGTTTGTCATATATACGATAATTGATGGGTAAAGATTTACAAGACTTGTCCGAAAATGCAGCTATCTCGGCTCAACTTCTACTTGAGGGGAAGAAATATGTCGGTGATCGCCTCATGCTCAGGCACATCAGGAAAAAAACTGACTCTCTGGAGATACAGTGGAAAGTCTCGCGGCTCTTCTCCGCTCAGGGGGAGCCATGTGGAGTACAGATAAGTTACGCTCTCGCTGATGTTGCTATCAGAGCCTAAGTGCCGCAATACAGCACATCTGCCACCAGGAATGATTTTTTCTACAACCCCAAATGAGTTGTCAACCACATCACGCTCCGTTGATGCACATATATCAAAGCGATAGTCGTCGGGTGCGGTTTCGGACGGATGATCGTAGAGGATGTTGAAAGTGTCACTGAGCATAGGCAGCAGATTGTTCTGCTTTCGCCATTCGATAAATTTGCACACGGAGTTCCCGATGAGATTCGGGTCGCCACGATGCTCAAGGGCTGCAACTTTGGTGTTTTTAAAGGAGATTAGCTTGACTTGCGCGAGCTGATTTTCTGGTTTCATGTGCTTGATCCTTAATTCACTTAATGGTTGGTAAGTCAAGTGCCAAAGACCCCACTGCGGCTGCTTTCTGAACTCAGAAGGGGTCTGCCCTATGCTCTTCTTGAATGCGCGAGAAAACGATTCATGATTTTCGTAGCCACTCGCCAGCGCGACATCGATGATCTGCCTTTCGTGACGAAAGGCGAGTTGATAAGAAGCACGCTTCAAGCGATTAAGCTGAACGTATTTGTACAGGCTAACCCCAAAAAGCTCAGAGAACTGCCTGTGAAAGTGATACTTCGAGAATGCAGCAACGATGCTGATCTGAGCGACAGTAAGATCGTCGTCCAGATGAGTATCGATGTACTCAAGCACCTTGCAGAATCTAGCATGATAGATGTCAACAGAAGATGCAGTCAATGAAGTATCCTCAAGAGCGATATTCTCTAGACTACTCACTTGGGATCGATAAAGCCTGACAGAAGTTGCTCAACTTCTACACGAAATAAAACTTTAGTAGGACTTACTCATTGACAGAAATCTTCAGCGAAGGACTACCCAACTTCCGGTTCCGCGCCCATGCAACATTCGGCAACAATCCCCAGTTTGCAGCCCAAGTGCTGCGAACACTGGGAACTTACAACGCCCTAGAGCAAGCCGTCAGCTTACCTCCGTACACCCCAGAAAGTACACCTTGCAACCAAGTAGAAGGCAACGAAAAACGCATCCAAGCCATTGCTGCTCAGTTTCGCCACCGTTTGGGATTGGGACTCGCTCCTATTTTCAACCTGTTTCAAGTAGTGGAAGAAATCGGTTTAAAAGTTCTACGCTCCTCGATTCCCATTAAAGGTTTCTTTGGTCTAAGTGCCTGTAGTGATGCTCAAGGTGCTTTTGTGTTGGTGAATACCTATGACATAACTATTGAACGTCAGTTGTTTACCTTGGCACATGAGATTGGACACCTTATTTTCCATCGAGTAGAGTACCAAGATACTCTCATTGAGGAGGGAATTAAGGAAGAAGAAAAAGCACGGGAGAAGGTTGCTGATTACTTTGCTCTTCATCTACTTGTTCCCCAAGCTGAATTTGAGCGTATGTATGAGCTTACCCAGGATATCGTTAAGCTCAAGCGGCATTTTCGGGTGAGTTACCAAGTCATCTTGAGCCGTTTAGCAGAAATGGGAGTCATCGATTACGCAAAAGAGAAAGCCAAAATTTGTGCTATTTACAAAAAACGACATCATGGCTCATCTCTTGAGAATTCAATGGAATTACCACCAGCCCTAGACCTAGAGGAATTTCCAGAAAATGAACGGTATGTCTATCTAATTTGGAATGCCTTAAAATTGGGCAAAACTTCAGAAATGAAGGCAGCAGAACTACTCAACTTAACCGTTGAAGATCTGCGCGTGCGTCGTCAAGAAACTCAGGTCTATGCTATCTCTTAAAGGAACAATTCAAGGGCGCAACAGCACTTATTGATTTTTATTGGCTGAACGAGTGGGAATGGTTACAACAGCTGAAAGGTTGTTAGCTTTGGGGGTTACCCTGCCCTGACAATGTGGTCAATTCTGCTTGAAAGCCATGTCCCAAATTTGCTCTGCACCTTTATGTGCTCGCTCGTCCGTCTTAAACGACCGAATTCCGTCATCCACATGATGCTTAATTTGTATAGTACGTAAGTCCTACATGTATATACATGGCAAAAACTAAGAAACTACTACGCACAATTATAATAAAGCAACTACAGACGATTACAAGTCGCTTAGTAACCTTGCTTTTCTAAGAATAAACGTCAGTACCGTTTCTTCTTTAGCAATAATGTCAGATGTAGCCTCCATCCCTGGTTGAATGGGATAGGAAATACCATCCTTTTCTAAATAAAGCTTGGATGGCTGAATTGTCACCTCGTAATAAGGCGCTGCTGCCCCAGATAAATTACTTTGAGATGTAATGGCATCGCCAGTTATGGCTCTGACAGCACCAGGGAGTGTGCCATAATCGGGGTAAGGATAAGCAGAAATTCGCAGTTGCACTTTGCCCTGTTTACAGTTTGAAACTTTTTCGGCTTTACAGACTTTAACTTTACCAATATCTTGAGCGGCAACACGGGCTTTGACTACTAAAGAGGCATTACCAGGAGCAATTTGTGCGATCGCTTCTCCAGAACGTACCACTTGACCTGGATTTCTCAGTTGCAATTTGAGGATAGTACCTGCCTCAGTTGTCCGAATTATAGTTTTTTGCAGTTCAGTCAAGACTTGTTTTAATTCTTTTTGAGCGCTACTGATTTGGTTTTTGATTTCAACTTGACGGCGGATGAGTTCTTCTCGTTCTTTATTCAATGTGGCGCGGGTAGACTCACCCTTTGCCTTTTCTTGAGCAATTCTCTCAACTGCGATCGCCACAGTTGCATCACTGGGATTAAGTCCGGCTTTGGCGCGTTGCAGTTTAGCAACAGCAGCTTTGAAACCTTGTTCTTTCTCCTTGATTTGTAGAGTTGCGATCGCCCCCGTGTTACCCAGCTGCTGATACCGTTTGAGTTCCTCCTGAGCTAATTCTAGGGCAGCTTCTGCTTCTTGTACTTCTGCTCCCGTTGTAATTTGCTTGTCTCGATAGTCCCGTTGGTTGTGAGTTAGATCGGCTTGTGCGGATACAATGGTGCGGTTCATCAATTGCGACTGGGCTGCTATCTGAGAATCTAACTGGCTAATTTGGGCAGTGATTTGAGTTAATTGCTGCTGGCTTTGCTGAATATTTCCTTGCAATTGGCTTTTTTTGGTCTGGAGTTGCGAGTCATCAATGGTGGCGATCGGATCTCCCTGTTTAACCAACTGATTCTCTTTGACCAAAATACTTTTAACAGTTCCTTCTTTGGCTGCTTGCACGAGCCGTACTTCCCCAGTAGGTCGAACGAAGGCGGGTGCTTTGACAGTGACATCATACTTGATGGCAGCAGCGAGTGTGAAGGCAGCGCCAACGGCTCCAACTAGAAAAAAGCTACCAAGATTTGTCCAAAGACCGATGGGAGGAAGAAAGTCGTCGCTTTTAATTAGACGGAGTAGGTCTGGATGTGGATCGCTCAGCATGATGATGACTTAGAAGAATATGTCATCTGTTATCTCAGATCTTGCACCTGAAAATATGAATGTCAAATCCATGACTACGTACAAGAGGAATCAAACGTTCAATATCAAGTAAAATAAGAGACACAAGTATTTGAGGAAAGAAACATTCGAGGGCTGTATCAGCCAAAATCATCACCTGAAAGCTCGATTTCAAGGATTTTGGTAACCGTTGAACCAGTTTCAGTCCTAACTGTGCGGGTGAGGTAGTACCTTTTCCTCTCCAAACACGAAAACTCCAAGGTATTCGCCACCGTCCAACAACTAAGTACAGCACCACCAGATGCAGTCCACGTTTCCCGTTATCAACGGAAATTAAATGCTCAAATTCTTTAAATTTACCGGATTTATCAAGGGTTGTTAGGTGAATAATCACCTGTAGAAATGGTTTACGTCATGCGCGGAGACTCAGATAAAACTTGTTCCAATATGTGGCGGCGAACAATGCGAATCATGTCCCTGGTTGACCAAGGATTTATATTTAAAAACCGACTTAATGCACTTGGAGATTTCGTTTGAGAGTGTTCTGGCAAGGGATGCTATGAGTGCATCTAAGAATAATACCAGCATTGCTTCTAGGTTATCTTTTTGGTACTGTGTCGGCATTAACTCGGTTAAGTTGTAGACTAACTCTTGGGCGTGGGTAAGCATTGTTCAGGCTTATCTCATAGAATTACCTTTCACGCCCTTTTTCTGATATTTTAAGTAGATATTACAAACAAGCCTCACGAATGGTCTCGCCAGCGCTGGCGATCGCACTTTGGGGATGAGGCAAAGCGTCATCTTATATCTTAATTTTTTCTTGCCGCTCAGGCTGTGATATTACGAATATATTCAGTTAAATTTATCACTACATCTTACTTAAGCTTTACTCTTTATCTACTGTCACATTTTTGCACTCTTTATTTGTTTTCTTCGGGTTTATTCGGTAGGTGCAAGATCTAAGTTATCAGGTATTTGACCAAAAAATTTAGCCGTAGGCAAACGAGAGAGAAGCATTACCACTAGGAATAGAAGCTGCTGGTTGGAAAAATTAAAACCCGGAAGCTTATGTTATAATACTTACCGGGTTAACTCCTATTACTTAAGTTTAAGTAGGCAGAAGCGGACTATCTGCAAAGCATACCGCTTTATCAATTGAGTGGAGGGGTCATCACCAAATCCGCCCCCCGCCACTGACAGATGACATATCCTTTGCAGTCAGTGTCACCAATGGCAGGTTAGCCAATGGCAGTATTTTAGCATCTTTCTTGTCTTGCTTTTTGATTTCCATGATGTAATTCTCGCTATTTGAGTGGATTTGTATTTAGTGGATTGAACCTAAGACCAACTCCGCCCCCCGCCACTGACAGATGACATATCCTTTTCAGTCAGTGTCACTAATGGCAAGTTAGCCAACAACAGTATTTTAGCTTCTTTCTTGTCTTGCTTTTTGATTTCCATAATGTAATTCTCGCTATTTGAGTGGATTTGTATTTAGTGGATTGAACCTAAGCCCAACTCCGCCCCCCGCCACTGACAGATGACATATCCTTTTCAGTCAGTGTCACTAATGGCAAGTTAGCCAACAACAGTATTTTAGCTTCTTTCTTGTCTTGCTTTTTGATTTCCATGATATAATTATCGGTATTTGAGTTAATTTACATTGGATCAATTGAACCTACCATCTGGCACTACCACTCCCAGATGAGATATCCTACATTAAATAATTAAACTAATGCATTGTAAGTATTATTGCATAAGCTTGATTGCCAACGCTAAAGTTGTGAGAAAAATCATCTATATTTTCGATAGAACTGCTTGAATATAGGCTGATACCTTATATTTGCTGATTTATAAACTGTTAATGTTTGTTAAATATCCCTGCATATTGCAGCATGGTGAGTCAGATTGTGGTGTAGCTTGTTTGGCTTCCATTGCTAAACACTACGAGCGTAACCTTGGAATTAGCCACATTCGGGAAGTTGTCGGCACAGGGCAACAGGGAACAACACTACTGGGTTTGAAACGAGGTGCAGAGGCTTTAGGATTTAATGCCCAAGGAGTCAAAGCCGCACCAGAGATTATAGACCAAATCGATGCCCTACCCCTGCCTGCAATTATTCACTGGCAGGGTTATCACTGGGTGGTGTTGTATGGGCGACAGGGTAAAAAATACGTTATTGCCGATCCTGCTGTTGGTGTTCGTTATTTATCCCTCAAGCAGCTAACCGAAGGCTGGCAAAATTACATCCTGCTGATACTGGAGGCAGATCCAGTCCGTCTGGCTGAACAGCCGAATGATCAAGTTAAAAATCTGGGACGCTTTTTGCAGCGCATCGTCCCTTACCGCGCGATTCTATCACAGGCATTGCTGCTCAACTTCGTTGTGGGTTTGATTACCCTTGCTTACCCCTTCCTGATCCAAATTCTCTCCGATGATGTGCTAGTGCGGGAAGATACCAAGCTGCTCAATGGTATCGTGATTGCCGTTGCAGTGATGAGTCTGATTGGTAGCGGACTCAAACTAGCGCAGTCAAACTTGATTGCCCACTTTGCACAAAGGCTAGAAATGGGGCTAATTCTAGAATTTACGCGCCAAATTCTGCGCTTGCCCCTGACTTATTATGAAACCCATCGTAGTGGCGAAATCATTAGCCGCCTCCGAGATATTCAAAGAATTAGAAATATAATATCCCAGCTTTTAGTCAGTCTGCCCAGTGAGTTTTTTATTGCTATTGCTTCAATGGGCTTCCTGCTTTTTTACAACTGGAAACTGATGCTAATCACCGCATCTATTGCGGCTGTGATGTCACTATCGACAGTAGCTTTCCTACCTACACTCCAGCAAAAAACCCGAACGGTATTAGCCGAAGAAGGTGAAACCCAAGCGATTCTGGTAGAAACCTTTAAGGGAGGACTCACGCTCAAAACTACCTCTGCTGCACCGCAGTTGTGGGAACAACTTCAATGGCGCTCTAGCAGAGTAGCAAATATGACCTTTCGCGCTATTCAGATTGCAATTACTAACCGCACGTTTTCTGATATTGTCTCTAATCTCGGCAGTGTTGGCTTGCTTTGGTTTGGCAGCCAATTGGTATTTGCAAGAGCAATTACTATTGGTCAGCTTGTTGCTTCCTATACTTTATATCAAAATGTGATTCGGTTAATGACTGATTTAATAATAATTATCAACGAATTAACCTGGATAAAAACTGCTGCTGAACGTCTCACTGAGGTCACAGACGCTACACCAGAAACGCAAAGAGATGATGTTAAAAAACCTTTTGTTGAAATTCCGGCAAATGCTGATATAATTTGCGACAACCTCAATTTTAATTATCCGGGTCAAGTTGATTTACTAGAGGAATTTTCACTCTTCATTCGTGGTGGTAAGGTAGTTGCTTTAATTGGGGAGTCAGGATGTGGTAAAAGTACCTTGGCGAAATTGATTGCGGGGTTATATACCTTAGAATCTGGTAATATTCGCATTGGTAAATATAACCTGCAAGACCTTTCCCTTGATTGCCTGCGCCAACAGGTTATCCTGATTCCTCAAGAACCTCATTTTTGGAGTCGCTCAATTATTGCCAACTTTCGTTTAGGCGCTCCCCATGTCACTTTTGAAGAAATTGTCAATGCCTGTCAATTGGCTAAAGCGGATGATTTTATCAGCAAGCTACCTGATAAATATCAAACTGTCTTAGGAGAGTTTGGCGCGAGTATTTCAGGAGGACAACGCCAACGATTGGCTATAGCAAGAGCGATTGTCACAGACCCACCAATTCTGATTCTAGATGAATCAACTGCTAACCTCGACCCCATGAGTGAAACTACAGTCCTAAACAACCTTTTGTTTCACCGCATTGGCAGAACTACAATTTTGATTAGTCATCGTCCCAGAGTAATTAATCGAGCTGATTGGATTGTGCTACTGGAGCAGGGTAAATTAAAAATGCAAGGTTCTTTGGAAGATCTGCGTTCACGAAGTGTCTCCGTTCGCGCAGCGTCTCCGACAGGAGAAGGAGATTCGCAACAAGGAAATCATTTAGATTTTTTGACTCCCTAGAGCCAAATTGCGGTCTGCCGATTAGTTGCTTGTCAAAGTTTCATAACCTTGCTGTAAAACACAAGGATATTTAACAAATCTGACCATTCTTTAGCTCAGACAACAGAAGATGTCAGCTTAAATCCTAACTAAATCTATCTATTGAGGTGCAAATTCCCTTACTAAATATATCTATATATATGTGACATTTCTTTACAAGTAAAGTAAGCACTGAAACCACAGTCATGGTATCTTGACTCTAAAAGTGGCAAAAAACCCGGCTTCTCTTCCATTCCACTCAATCCTAATTCACTGAAACACGGAGAATTCACGATGGAAACCAAAAAGAAAGACAACAAGCAAGTCAAACCAGTGCTAAAGACAACCTTGCCAGTCGTGGCTTTGAATGAGAAGGAAATGTCTTCTGTTACCGGCGGGAGAGCAGTTTGGGGTACTTAATTAATGACGATTAAAGAAGTGGTAAATTGGCAGTCTTAGCCGTAACCTACCTAGGACTTACGCATTGACAGAAATAGTTAGATATGGAGTAGGCATTTTTATCACCTCAATATTTGATTTTTTAACGCATGAGAACCATCATCACCCACCGTAGGGGCGCTCATGCTTGCGCCCCTACAAGTCTGAAACGACCATTATCCGATGACGCATATGATGGTCAATTTGTACCATAAGTAAGTCCTACTACCTTGGAAAGATTCAACGCCTACTGACCCCTTAGATGCTTTACTACATGTACTTTGTAATTCCCTTTGACTATGAACACATACTCGAATGCAATGAAGCAATCATAGTCAGTCCATCGTCAAAACTCAACCAAAATACTCAATCCAAATATCAGCCAGAGAAGTCTGATACTTGGTTAGTTTTTTGATAAAGCGTTTGGATATGAGTGTTTTACAAAACGGAGAGGGTGAGATTCGAACTCACGGATACTTTCGCATCACTCGATTTCAAGTCGAGCGCATTCGACCACTCTGCCACCTCTCCAGTCAAGCTGTCAGCAGTCAATTAAGACTATGCTGACCGACTATATAGTGTATCACATCCTTTAGGCAGTTTGCACTACTTGATTGGATTGTTGATACAAAATTTCCTCAGATGCAATGGTGAAATCCTTGCCAACCCAGACGAGGGAGACTTGGGAAACAGCATTCCCTTCCATCAGTACAATTGAGAAGTTACGCAGCTTCTGGCTGCCATCTTCCACAATTCTCGGTACGCTTGCCGCATTTAAGTATATTGTACCCTCTGGATTTCTAAAAATACGCTTTCGCAGCACTTTTTTGGTGTGTCGTAGGCTGTGGTGCATATGACCAAATGCGACGAGGGGAATGGTTTTACCAGCAGTGAGAGTCCGAGAAATCGCCTCGGCAAAATCTGGATCGCCAAAGTCTCCTCCTGGTGGGTTCCAGTCTTTGCCACAGGGGTCTTCAGGACGATCGCCTAACCCGGTAGGACCATTGTGACCCAAAAAGATAATTGTCTCACAAGCCGCGCTGTTTACAGCTGCTAAAATGCGGGCTGTGGATTCTTCAAAACTTTTCACCCCATACCTTTGTTTGTAGAAATCGGCATATTTCCACTCTGGTCCACCCCAGCTAAAGGGACGACCGCCGACAACCGTCAAATTTAAGGCTGGAAAATCCAGCTGACTGTAACCGACATGGGTTTCACCCAATAAATCCAGTTGTTGCTGTACCCAGTCTTCTTTGGTGCGGTCATAAGGGCACTTCTTCCGTCCCCAATCTGTGGCAGTATACCAAGCATCATGGTTTCCCAACACTGTTGCTTTGGGAATGTTGAGAGATGCGATCGCTCTTACCACGTCCACCGACTCATTCCCAAAATCCCCGACAAACAGCACTAAGTCAACATCCTGATGCTTGAGTGCAATGCCATCTTCTTCTGACCATTGGTCGTGAACATCTCCTACTACAGCTATTTTCAATGTTTTTGAGTTAGTTTTCTGACTGGTCATGCCACTTTCCTAGCATATATGTTTCCAGCATAGGAAACTCACGGGGATTTTGACACTAACGCCGACAAGTGAGGATTACCCACCTTTTACTTTTGGTAAAAGCTACTATAATTGAATCCACTAGACAATAACTTGCAATTATAAGCAACCCCTACTGTGTTTACAACTGCACTTGCTCAACGAGACAAAACCCAACCGGGTGATCTACCACTGGATTTATTTGCAGCCATTGAGAGTCTTAAAAAAGAACTCAATGCGGTGATTCTGGCGCATTACTATCAAGAGCCAGATATTCAGGATATCGCGGATTTTATTGGAGATTCACTACAACTAGCAAAAGCAGCAGCTAACACCAATGCAGACGTGATAGTCTTTGCTGGTGTCCACTTTATGGCAGAAACGGCAAAGATTCTCAGTCCCGACAAATTGGTACTTTTACCAGATTTAAATGCTGGTTGTTCTTTAGCCGACAGTTGTCCACCAGAGGAGTTTGCAGCTTTTAAGTCAGCGCACCCCAATCATATAGTAGTTTCTTACGTCAACTGCTCTGCTGAAATTAAGGCAATGAGCGATATTATCTGCACCAGTTCTAACGCGGTTAAAATAGTGCAGCAGATACCGGAAGAACAACCGATTATTTTTGCCCCGGATCGCAATTTGGGGCGGTATGTTATGGAAAAGACTGGACGAGATTTGGTGCTTTGGGAAGGTAGCTGTGTTGTCCATGAAACCTTTTCGGAAAAGAAAATTGTCCAGTTGAAAATTGCACATCCTGAAGCAGAGGCGATCGCTCACCCAGAATGTGAAACTTCAGTATTACGCCACGCGAGTTATATTGGCTCTACAGCGGCTTTACTCAAATATTGTCAAGAAAGCCCTACCAATGAATTTATCGTTGCTACAGAACCAGGAATCATTCACCAAATGCAAAAACAAGCGCCGCATAAGAAATTTATTCCTGCACCGCCGATAAATAATTGCGCTTGCAACGAGTGTCCTTTTATGCGGTTAAATACTCTGGAAAAGCTCTACTGGGCAATGAAAAATCGCACTCCAGAAATCACCATGTCCGAGGATACTCGCTTAGCTGCTCTACGACCAATTCAAAGGATGCTAGAGATGAGTGCTTAGGGTGGCGTTTTTTTTGCTTCTTGTTCAGCAGCGTCACTATATTTCCTGTATAATTTAGTACGAATCTGCGCTTCCTGATAGCGGCTATAGTTTGGTGGCACGGTATTCATTAATTCTGATGCCCGTTGCCACCTAGCAGCTAGATCCAACCACTGGGCTGATGTTTTGGCTGTTTCGCGACTTGTGGAAGCATAGTTGGCAACTCGCACTGCTTCTGCAAATGTGTCTGACGATGGGGTGGAAGCACTTGGACTAGGAGCGGCAGATTTTAGCTTTTCTAGTTGGATTGGGTTTTTCAGCTTACCTCCTAGTAATGCATAAACAGTTCCACAAAGCAACAGCAAAAAGACGTACAATCTAGCTGCTCTCAGCTTACCATGCTGATGTACCTTGCTAGATTGATTTTGGTTACTAAATACTGAAAAGCGATAAGCTGGGGGGTTAGGTAAATTGGGATTTCCCGCTTCAGTGTTGCGTGTGAAGTCTTTAATGAGTTGCTTAAAAATATGAGGCTTGACTAATGTAACTTCCTCTGACCACAGTAGTTGGTTCTCTGGATCGCGGCTAATTTCCTCTAACCACAGCAATTGCTGTTCCCGAACAATTCGACTGTTGATGTTAACTCGACGAATATTGCGTGGT
>CBDFMX010000002.1:685000-3620000 GCA_965249805.1 Stigonema sp. | reverse complement strand
TCAGGGGTGCGCTCTAACCACCTGAGCTAATAGCCCCTATGCCTTACCTAATTTATAGTTTGAATGCCAATTTACTCTCGAATAGAATGCGACCGACCTTGGGTGACCTCATCACGTGACTTCTATAGTGTATTTCAGTCCACTGATGGGGCAGGTCTCCCTAAAAGGAGGTGATCCAGCCACACCTTCCGGTACGGCTACCTTGTTACGACTTCACCCCAGTCACCAGTCCTGCCTTAGGCATCCCCCTCCCCGAAAGGTTGGGGTAATGACTTCGGGCACTACCAGCTTCCATGGTGTGACGGGCGGTGTGTACAAGGCCCGGGAACGAATTCACTGCAGTATGCTGACCTGCAATTACTAGCGATTCCAACTTCACGCAGGCGAGTTGCAGCCTGCGATCTGAACTGAGCTACGATTTCCGGGATTAGCTTGCATTCGCATGCTTGCTGCCCTCTGTTCGTAGCATTGTAGTACGTGTGTAGCCCAGGACGTAAGGGGCATGCTGACTTGACGTCATCCCCACCTTCCTCCGGTTTGTCACCGGCAGTCTCTCTAGAGTGCCCAACTTAATGATGGCAACTAAAAACGAGGGTTGCGCTCGTTGCGGGACTTAACCCAACATCTCACGACACGAGCTGACGACAGCCATGCACCACCTGTGTTCGCGCTCCCGAAGGCACTCTCAAGTTTCCCTGAGATTCGCGACATGTCAAGCCCTGGTAAGGTTCTTCGCGTTGCATCGAATTAAACCACATACTCCACCGCTTGTGCGGGCCCCCGTCAATTCCTTTGAGTTTCACAGTTGCCTGCGTACTCCCCAGGCGGGATACTTAACGCGTTAGCTACGGTACTGCTCGGGTCGATACAAGCAACACCTAGTATCCATCGTTTACGGCTAGGACTACTGGGGTATCTAATCCCATTCGCTCCCCTAGCTTTCGTCCCTCAGTGTCAGTTACGGCCTAGCAGAGCGCTTTCGCCACCGGTGTTCTTCCTGATCTCTACGCATTTCACCGCTACACCAGGAATTCCCTCTGCCCCGAACGTACTCTAGCTTTGTAGTTTCCACTGCCTTTATCTGGTTGAGCCAGACTCTTTGACAGCAGACTTTCAATGCCACCTGCGGACGCTTTACGCCCAATCATTCCGGATAACGCTTGCATCCTCCGTATTACCGCGGCTGCTGGCACGGAGTTAGCCGATGCTGATTCCTCAGGTACCGTCATTTTTTTCTTCCCTGAGAAAAGAGGTTTACAACCCAAGAGCCTTCCTCCCTCACGCGGTATTGCTCCGTCAGGCTTTCGCCCATTGCGGAAAATTCCCCACTGCTGCCTCCCGTAGGAGTCTGGACCGTGTCTCAGTTCCAGTGTGGCTGATCGTCCTCTCAGACCAGCTACTGATCGTCGCCTTGGTAGGCTTTTACCCCACCAACTAGCTAATCAGACGCGAGCTCCTCTTCAGGCAATAAATCTTTCACTGTTAGGTATATCCGGTATTAGCCACCGTTTCCAGTGGTTGTCCCCGACCTGAAGGCAGATTCTCACGCGTTACTCACCCGTCCGCCACTAAATCCCGAAGGATTCCGTTCGACTTGCATGTGTTAAGCATACCGCCAGCGTTCATCCTGAGCCAGGATCAAACTCTCCGTTTTGATTCTGGTAGATAGACGCGACTAATCGCGTCTCTACATTTTTGGCTGATATTCAACCCATCAGCCTAGGTTAGTTTTTTTTACTGACGCAGGCTATTGATTGTTTACTGGCTTTCAAACTATAATATTTTCAAGGTTCGGCGTCCCTAAGGCGTCGCTCTTTCGAGTCTCGCTTTTTGGGCACTCATTTATAGTAGCGAGTCGGTTTCAGTCTGTCAAGCTTTTTCTCAAAGTTTTTTGAGATTGTTTTTTCATCGCCCTAAAAGGCTTACAGTGCTTGGTTTACGCAACAATGGGGTATGCACTGTGGTGAATAAGGAACAGTATATAAGTGAATTTTCAATCGGTAATAGCAATATTGCATCAGTTTTGGACCGATCGCGGTTGCCTAATTGCCCAGCCCTACGACATTGAAAAAGGAGCAGGCACTAAAAACCCTCATACATTTTTAAGAGCGCTGGGACCCGAACCGTGGGCTGTGGCTTACGTTGAACCCTGTCGCCGCCCTACAGATGGGCGCTACGGCGAAAATCCAAATCGCTTTCAACACTATTATCAGTACCAAGTCCTGATTAAACCTTCCCCAGACAATATTCAGGAGATTTATCTCGACTCCTTGAGAGCTTTAGGCATTCGTCCTGAAGACCACGATATCCGCTTTGTTGAGGATAACTGGGAAGATGCAACGGTGGGAGCGTGGGGTACTGGCTGGGAAGTATGGCTAGATGGGATGGAAGTTACTCAATTTACTTACTTCCAGCAGTGTGGAGGACTTGATTGTCGTCCAGTGTCTATTGAGATGACTTATGGTCTGGAACGTTTAACGATGTATCTCCAAGGTGTAGAAGCAATAACGAAGATCGCTTGGACGGACAACATTACATATGGAGATGTTTTCCTTCAAGGAGAGATTGAGCAGTGTGTCTACAACTTTGAAGCCTCGAATCCTGAAATGCTGCTAACTCTATTTAATATGTACGAGCAAGAGGCTCAGCAATTGACGGAGCGAGGATTGGTGTTACCAAGCTTGGACTATGTACTCAAGTGTTCACACATGTTCAATTTACTGGATGCGAGAGGAGTCATTTCAGTAACGGAACGGACTCGTTATATTGCCAGAATTCGGCATTTGGCGCGGAAAGTGGCTCAACTGTATGTGGAACAACGGGAGAAGTTGGGTTTTCCGCTGTTAAAGACTGGCAACGGATGAAATAACGGATGTAACGGATGAGTTAAAGATGGGAATAACAGATAAAGCATCCGCACTCGTCGGTGCTCAATACCATTACAACATCCGCTACATCCCGCACCTTCACCGTTGCCAGTCTTTGCCGATGTAACGGATGAGTTAAAGATGGGAATAACAGATAAAGCATCCGCACTCGTCCGCGCTTAATACCATTACAACATCCGCTACATCCCGCACCTTCACCGTTGCCAGTCTTTGCGAGCCACTAGCTTGATCAGAACGGATAGAATCGCTCAAGTTCAGCATGAGTCTGGTAGCTATTGCCAATTTTGCTAAACGCCTCCAGACTGGAAGTCTGGGGCTACACGAACAAAGTCGGCCTATGCAGGCTTGATGAAGTCCGTTGGCGCGGACTTTGTTTTTGTAGCCAAGCCATCGCTGCAGGAGGGTTTCCCTCCGTAGGCGACTGGCGCGCAACTTCAGTTGTCAGGTAATTTTGCTAATGATTCAGGCAAGTGGTGTAATTATTTGTCTTGGCTACATTTTCGGGTTACTATTTACAGCTGTTCCTAAGGGTGGTTTTTGGGTATTAGCTGTGGGCGTAGTACTCGCAGTTACGTTTACCATTGGACGCTCTACACTACGGAAACCACCGCAAAATACGAAAAAGCCTCTAGCAAATATTAAGACAGCACCGCAATTGCTGCAAAGTACTCCTAAGCCTAGAGTATGGCTGGTTGCTGGTGTGGTGGGGTTGTTGGCAAGCCTGTATTTTCAAGCGCGGATTCCCCAGCCAGGAGTTAATGACGTTAGTAAGTTCATCCCTTTAGATAATAGCAATCATCAAGAACAACTATTTATTGTTCGCGGTCAGGTAACAAGTACACCTCGCTTGACTCGTAACCACCGGGGACAATTTTGGTTGGCAGCGACTCAGATAGATGAGGTAAAAAATGATAATGGTCCAACAAGTGTCAGTAAAGGCGTGACTGGTAGGTTATACGTAACTGTGCCTTTACTTGAGGCTACTGGGTTATACCCTAATCAACAAATTGCTGTTACTGGCATTTTGTACCAACCAAAACCAGCATCAAATCCTGGCGCTTTCGACTTTCAGCAGTTTCTCAAGCAACAGGGCGCTTTTGCTGGTTTAAGTGGACGGCGGGTAAGTATTTTGGATGAGGAGCGTAAATGGGGATGGTGGAAAGTCCGAGAGCAAATTGTGCGATCGCACGTTCGTGGGTTGGGTATTCCCAATGGTCCACTTGTGAGTGCAATGGTTTTAGGCAGCAAAGCCGTTGATTTACCCTACGATATCCGCGACTTGTTTGTGGTGACTGGTTTAGCTCATGTTTTAGGATCGCCAGGGTTAAAAACTTCTTTGATTTTAAGTGTGGTACTGGGATTGACAAGGCGTTCCACAAGAGTAACCCAATTTACTCTTGGCTGTATAGCATTAATTATCTTCTTAGGTTTAACGGGTTTCCAGCCACCAGTACTTAAAGCCGTAATTATGGGATTGGCAGCATTAATTGGCGTAGGATTGAAACGAAAAGTAAAAAGGTTGGGTACACTGCTGGTGGCGGCAGTACTATTGTTGCTGTTTAATCCGCTATGGATTTGGGATTTAGGGTTTCAACTGAGTTTTTTAGCAACACTGGGGTTGATTGTTACAGTCCGGCCATTAATTCAACGTTTGGATTGGTTACCACCTGCGATCGCTTCTTTAATTGCACTTCCCCTCGCCGCCACAATTTGGACTTTACCACTCCTGTTGCACGTTTTTAGCGTGGTAGCAGTTTATAGTTTGCCATTGAATATCCTTGTCTGCCCATTTATTTCCATAATTACTATTGGTGGTATTATCAGTGCCTTGGCAAGCTTAATCTTGCCTGATGTCGCCAGCGCTTTGGCGAGTTTATTGTATTATCCAACACATTTATTTATTCACTTAGTGGGATTTTTCGCTAAATTACCAGGTGCATCTATTGCTGTTGGCAGCATATCTACTGGGCAGATGTTAGCCATTTATACATTGATTATCTTAGCTTGGTTGATACCTTGGTGGCAAAAGCGATGGTGGTTTGCAGGCTTGATATCCGTTGGTTTAGTATTGATTCCAATATGGCATGCAAACACTTTGTTTCGGATAACAGTGCTAGCATCTGGTGGAGAACCAGTTTTGGTAGTTCAAGACCAAGGAAAAGTAACGCTGATTAATAGTGGAGATGAGGGAACAGGACGCTACACCATACTGCCATTTCTACAACAGCAGGGTGTGAATCAAATTGATTGGGCGATCGCCGCTGATTTCCAAGGACAAGGCAGTAATAGTTGGGTAGAGGTGCTACAACATTTACCAGTAAAAGTTTTTTATCAATATTCTTTAAAGCCGGAGTCTTCCTTGGTCAATCTGGGAATTCAAACAGAAGTCCAAAACCAAAACGGCATTTACCAGCCTTCGATAGTTGGTCAAACGGTAAATGCTGGTACAACTGTCGCACAATTAATCAACGACCAATTGCCGATCTTACAACTGAACATACTAGGTCAGAGTTGGCTATTAGTAGGTAATCTCAACCCAGATGAACTCAGTCAGCTTGTCAAAAGCGGGGGGTTACCTCATCCGCAGGTGCTGTGGTGTCTTGGTGAGTCTTTGAAAGAATTAGTTCAGACCTTGCAACCACAGGTGGCGATCGCAAATTACACCACACTTGACCGACAAACTTTGTCTGAACTGAATCAAAGTCAGACAAAAGTGTTCCTAACAGCAAGAGATGGTGCTATCCAGTGGACACCTAACGGTCAGTTTGAGGCATTCATCCAAGCGACAGAAAACAAAACATCAACCTTGTAAAAACTTACGAGTCTGTGATAGTATTATTAATAATATAGGAATATTATTGCCTGTGGAGAGGTGTCCGAGTGGTTGATGGTGACGCACTCGAAATGCGTTTTGGCGGCGACGTCAACGGGGGTTCGAATCCCCCCCTCTCCGTTTAATGTAAATTTAAATTTTGAACCGCACCCTTGATGCGGATGGATGTGGATGTCTTTAGAAATAGCGGCGGTATACTCCGTGGGCGGCACACGAGTGTTTGTATAGCCCCTCGCGTTTAGAGTGAGGGCATAGGAGCGAAGGTATTGTATAAGTAAACCAAATTTTACGCTTTAACGCTCAGGGCTTCTCGATTTAAAACCTGATTCAATTTGCCACTGCGATAACCTTCTAAATCCAGGGTTACGTAGACAAAACCAAACTCCTGAAATGCGGAAACTACTGACTGTAAATCCGTTGTCAACACAAATTCTTTGATTTGTTCTGACGGTAATTCTATGCGTGCCGTATCCCCTTCAGAACGCACCCGCAAATTCTTCAAACCCAATTTCCGTAAGTAAATTTCCGCCCTACCCACTCGTTGCAACTTGGCTACGGTAATCTCTTCACCATAAGGAAAGCGAGAACTAAGACAAGGTTGGGCAGGTTTATCCCACCAAGGTAAACTGAGTTGTTGCGAAAGTTGACGGACTTCAGCTTTAGCGATCCCAATTTCTGCTAAAGGCGATCGCGCACCTCTTTCTTTTGCAGCTTGAATTCCTGGGCGATAATCATGCAAATCATCAGCATTTACCCCATCCACAACATAAGGATAACCCAACTTAATAGCTAAGGGCTTAAGGGTGTCGTGCAATTCACTCTTGCAAAAATAACAGCGATTAACGGGGTTAGAAGTGTAATTGGGATTTTCCATTTCGTGCGTTTGGACGATTTGATGAGGAATCCCAATTGTTGCTGCTTGTATTTTCGCGTCTTCCAATTCTTCTGGCAACAGTGAAGGAGAAACAGCTGTCACAGCTAAAGCCCGATCGCCTAGTACATCATAAGCAATCTTGGCAACTAAAGTGCTATCAACACCACCAGAGTAGGCAATCAAAGCCTGCTCCATTTCTACAAATATCGCTTTTAGTTGCTCAAGTTTTTCTATCAGCATCATCTTCCAATCTAACCAAAGGGTATAGCACCTGTTAAATTCTATTGTAGAAGAGCAATCAAGGGATTGTTAATTGTTAGTTGTTAGTTGTTAGTTGTTAGTTGTTAGTCGAATTTTATACTAGTTCCCGATCTCCCCTTATTCCCTCATCTCCCCCTACTCCCCCTACTCCCCCCACTCCCCCCACTCCCCACTCCCCTAAAAACTAAATTAAGACAATGGATGTACAACTCGCTCAATTAATCGTTAACGGTATTGCAGTTGGGAGCATTATTGCTCTAGCTGCGGTCGGACTAACCCTAACTTTTGGAATTTTACGGCTGTCTAATTTTGCCCACGGTGACTTTCTAACTTTGGGAGCTTATCTGACGCTATTTATCAATAGCGTTGGGGTAAATATTTGGGTGTCGATGGTGCTGGCTGGGGTGGGGACGATAGCAGCGATGCTGCTAGCGGAAAAGTTACTTTGGTCAAGGATGCGCTCTATCCGTGCCACTTCCACTACATTAATTATTATTTCCATTGGACTGGCGTTATTCCTTCGCAATGGCATTATCTTCATCTGGGGTGGCAGCAACAAAAATTACAATGTGCCTGTTAGCCCTGCTTTAGACATTTTAGGTATAAAGATACCGCAAAATCAATTGTTAGTTCTCTTAATGGCAGTGCTGGCTATTTTGGCGTTGCACTACCTTTTACAAAATACCAAAATCGGAAAGGCGATGCGAGCAGTTGCTGACGATCAGGATCTCGCTAGGGTATCTGGTATTAATGTTGACAGAATAATACTCTGGACTTGGGTAATTACTGGCAGTGTTACTTCCTTGGGAGGAAGTATGTACGGCTTAATTACTGCTGTGCGACCAAATATGGGCTGGTTTTTAATTTTACCACTGTTTGCCTCCGTCATTTTAGGAGGAATTGGCAACCCGTATGGTGCGATCGCAGGTGCTTTTATTATTGGTATTGTCCAAGAAGTTAGTACTCCTTGGTTAGGCTCTCAGTATAAACAAGGTGTGGCACTGCTAATAATGATTCTAGTGCTGCTGATTCGTCCCAAAGGTTTATTTAAAGGCACGATTTGAGCAACACTAGAATATAGGGCATAGGATATTCATCCCCTATGCCCCAATTATTCACTCTTATTGGATGAGATGGAAATAATAGGCAGCCACCAGGAAGTTTATAGCTAAGAGCAGCAGCGCCCAACCTGTACGAAAGAGATAAGGAGGTTTGCCTCCTGTTTTGGCAACGTCTATACCAACTTTTTTGCTAGCAGGTACTGCCTTGGCTTCAGTAGTCATTGTATTCTCTCCTAATTTTAAAGACTTATTAACAAATACCAAAGAGCCGTCATATTCGGTGAAATTTGTTAAAAATATTTTTGTCGATTTTGGGTCCCAAAGCAGTAAAAATCAACAAAATGTATCATAATAATCTATTTTTTGCCTGTAAATGACCTGTACAGACGCGATTAATCGCGTCTGTAGAGGAGCTAGAAGCCTGGAAAAAATCCTCATTCTAACTCCTGACTCCTTTAATAAATCAAGCGCTCTCGCTAGCGTGGTATGAGCTGCGAACTAGAGGACCAGAACGGACATGGCTGAATCCCATCTCCTCTGCTATTGTACCCAATTGGTCAAACTCTTCTGGTGTCCAGTATTTTTGTACTGGCAGATGCTCTAAGGAAGGACGCATGTACTGACCAATGGTTAGGCGATCGCATTTCACTTGGCGGAGATCGGTCATTGTCTCGATGATTTCTGCGACAGTTTCTCCGTGTCCGAGCATTAAACCAGATTTAGTGGGAATCGTAGAATCAATGTCTTTCACCACTTGCAGTACATTGAGTGAGCGATCGTACCTTGCTCCCCGACGGACTGGTCCTTGCAACCGTCGCACTGTCTCAATATTGTGGTTATAACAAGCTGGTTTAGCGTTCACAATTATATGTATACGCTCGCGTTGACCTTGTTCAGCATTTCCACCACCCCAGAAGTCTGGTGTCAGCACCTCAATTTGGGTTTGCGGGTTCAACTGGCGGATAGTCTCCATTGTCTTGACAAATTGACCGGATCCTTGATCTGGTAAATCATCGCGAGCTACAGAAGTCAATACCACATAACGTAATCCCAAAATCTGTACAGATTCTGCTACCTTTTGCGGTTCTTCTGGGTCAATAGACATCGGCGCATGACCTTTATCAACTTGACAAAAAGCACAAGACCGAGTACAAGTTGGTCCCATAAGTAAGAAAGTAGCAGTTTTTTGGGCGTAGCATTCTCCCCGGTTGGGACACCGTCCTTCTTCGCAAATCGTATGAATTTGGCGCTGCTTAATAATACGTTGTACAGTAGAGATCTCACTAGCTTTGCCAATGGAGCGACGCAACCACCTTGGCATTGCCGTAATTTCAGACTTAAGTTGGGCTTTTTGTGAAGAGGTCATAATACCGATTTTTGATTTTAGACTTTGGATTGGTTAGGAGGAGGAACACAGTAACAATTCTGGCTCCTGAACGCTAGTCTCCTACACAAGAGTCACGGCGGCTATACGGGTTTAAACGAAGTTCGGCGGGAGGGTTTCCCGAATTAGGACTTTTCTTCGTTGCAGATCCCTTGGCGCTGGCTTCTCCTGACTTCTTCATAAATTTCTACTTAACACAGTGGTTGGCAAAAGCCTAGCCTACGCCACGAAACAAAATTGAAATTACATAGACAAAAGTTTATTATAATACATCTAATATCATGATTTATACCGGAAATTACTCTTCCCCAATCAACATAAATTTTAGATATAGTGAGATAGCTCAAAAGCCTTAAACGGCGAAGCAGCCATATAAACCATAAGTTTTTGTTAGAGCAATCAGTCGTGGCAAGTAACAAAATTTTAGTTATCGATGACACTACCGTTGTTAGGGTAAAAGTACGAGAAATGTTGCCTCCCGGTAACTTCCAAGTATTGGAAGCAAAAGACGGTATGGAAGGGCTAAATTTAATACGTCAAGAAAAACTTAGCCTGATCATGTTGGATTTTCTATTGCCTAAATTAAGTGGCTGGGAAGTTTTCCAACAAATTCAATCCCACCCGGAGCTCAAGAAGATTCCTTTAGTAATCATGTCTGGTCGGAAAGAAGAGGTTACAGAGAAAATTCCAGAGCCCTTTGGACATTTTGAATTTCTGGGAAAGCCTTTTGACCAGAAGCAACTCATTGGCGCGATTAAGTTAGCAATGACAAAGGCTAAACAGCCGCGCCAAGAACCTACCAAAGAAGTAGCTGTTCCTGCTCAAAATCAAGCACCAACCTCTATTGCTGCAAAAACCTCGTCTACTGAAATTGAAGCATTTAATGAAAAAATTATCAAGATGCAGGCGGAAATCGATGGCTTGAAGAAACAGCTAGCACAGGTTGTGACCTTTATTAAACAAAAAATAAAGTAGCAAACACACAAGATAAGTCCCAAAAGCTATCACCTATAAGTCAAAATGAAGGACAAATTGAGGGTTTCTACAGTCTAATGATAACGAGCAGTATGAGAAGCCCAATAGAAGTTGCCATATATCCAGTCATGTATTCCTGACATATATTTTGCAATTTCAGCATTTACCTCTTTTCCAAAAGATGGAATAGATACTTCTAAACTTAACAATGAACTTACCTCTTGATTATGCATTTCAACAGCACGCTTAAGTGCTTTATCCAGAGAAAGTTCTTGTTGATAATGAAGTACCAATACTAAATTGTGAACATCACTACTAGCTAATTTATTGGGAAAGGAAAATATATCATTACACCAAGCTAGAATGTCGATTGCGATTTTGTTTATACTTTTCAAGTCGTGCTTTCGTAAAAAATTTGGAATCATCAACTGATTGAAATATTCAATCCACGCGAGGACAAGATCTCCTGCTACGCTTAACCTACGTGTCTTGATATAAGTGTCAAGATCAGGTATACGATTGTAAGATTGATTGGTTGCTTCCAGGACATATCCGTGGAAATAATTCTCAAGGCAGGGGACTAAGAGAGGGAAGCATTTTGCACCCCATACTTGAAGCATCCGCTGTCGTAAATCGCTTAAAGCTCTACTAATAGGTATATCCTGACTCGTCAGTTCTGCTCCTCTGAATATTTCCATAAATCTCTGGTGGAAAACCTTTAGCAATTCGGGTTTATTTTTAAATTCTGATAGTTCGCAATAGTCATCCCAAATAAATAACCAACTCAACCAGTCATTTCCAATCTTTAGTTCTTTCATCTGGTAGTGAGGGTAGACACCTGCACTCAGCAAAAAAACTTTTGTTTTGCAGAAACGTTGATAAATTGATTCATTTGTCAGTAGATTGAAGCGCAGCACCCATTTTAAAGCATAATCTTCTAGAAGCTCAACATTCTTATTAATTTGATATGGAAATGGGCAGTATAATTCTGGAAAAATAATTTCGTTCATAAATACTCCATAAATCAAACTAGCACTAGAAGAATTGGATTTAGGAGAATGATTTACTGCTAAAAAATAGATGTCAATGGCTGATAATAAATAATTGCATTAGCTTAATCAATTAGCTTTTTTTACCAAAGACAAATCAATGTTTTATACACAGTAATGTTTACAAAGAGTAGAATTTTACTGAAGTTTTTTCTACTTTTAAGAAGCTATTGTTAAGGAACTAAAGCCCAAGCCAAAGAAGAGAGCTAATGTTTAGCTTGGTCTAGGCAATACTTCTTAAATAAGCCGACATGCTAAAGTCTACAGATCTCTTGAGAACCGCTAGGCATCGTTTACTATGTGGCTGGACAATGCATAGATGAAAATTACTATTAGTTGACCACATTGTCAGGGCGTGGTAACCCCGCCCCTACGGACCGAAATGTGTTGAGCAATACTTCTCGGTTAGTCTCTTCAGAGGAGACGAGTCCCTCAATCACGTCGCTACCGCAATCAGGAACGAGCGTCATCCGTCAGGGCGTTGGGGATTAGGGTCAAGGCAATACTGCTTGGAAAGAGCGAAAATAAGAAACCCCAACGGGAAAGCCATAAAGCTTGGTGCAGTCACCTACGGAGGAGCCAGTGCGCCTATACGGGTAACGCGATCGCAGGCATCTGGTGAGTGAGCGTGCTGGACTCATCGGTTTGTGGCAGATCGACTATCGTTAACCGACAAGTATTGAGGGTCAAGGAGGCTAGGAGGGTTAGGTTTAACTAATCCTGCGAAGTATTTATATATTGGGGGTAAGTAGGTGGGTGGGAAAATTTATAACTATGTCATTGCGAGCGAAACGAAGTGGAGCGAAGCAATCGCAAGGGTTTTGAGCATTTTACATTTCGTTACATAGTTAGGTTTTTTTGAGCCAACCTACTTATATGCTTTTTATTAGAGAAACTTAACGGACAAAAGCTAGGTAAATTTTTGCTATTTACCATGAATGCAAGCAATAGTTTCATCTTTAGCACCCCAGATTGCAATTATTTTATTTTTGAACAAAGTTAACTATTACACCAAACTTTATATAGTAAAAAAATTAGATGCGTAGCATCTTTTTATGGTGTATAAAAGTATGTTTTTCAAAACTTTGTCGTTGCAATGATTGTTGCATTTTTTATCAAGTAACCATAACCGTAATCATATTGATTTATATAGTGTGAATAAGATTAAAGAATACATAGTAACTTTTAGTAACTTTAAATTTATAAGTATCACTTGAGTAGTCAAGTAGATATTAGCGACTTTAGAGGAGATCATCTAGCAATTACGGCTATAAATGTCTATTTTTAAGCGATTACTTTGATTTACTACGTTTTGCATCAACTTTCAAGGCTGCAGATGCATACGCAAAACGGAAATCCTCAGTTTTCCGAAAATTTTTAGAAACCTATAAAATTAAAATAGGTGAAAAGATACTTAAAATTTAAAGTAATTTCAAGTATGTTTACTGATAAGTCATGATTCATTGACATTGCTGTGCTGATAGAATTAAGCTTCTTACTGACTTTACAAAGGTTAATACCCATGATTTACAGACTTGTTTACCAAATGGTAGATGTAAATTAGGACATTTTTCAGCAGTAACAAATTAATCACTTTAAAAAAAGTAATACTAAAGATAGATTGTAATTTTGAAAAATGTGATTTTAAAGTCAATATTGGCAAGGCTGTGGTTATAGGCAGGTGTCTTACAGGTAGGTACTCCAAGTAACTTCTCTGTGCCGCCGCAGGTTTTCATAAACCTTAATTTTCTGTTAGTCCTTGTTGGTATCGCCGCACCTGTGCCAAAGCTGACAGCACCATTATTGGGTAAACCACAATATAACCTTAGGGGCGCGGTTTTCGCTTCTGGTCAATGTGGTCAATTGACGACTGAGGAGATATTGTCAGATGATGACGACCTAGAGTAGAAAGATATTCTGGCTCGATGCCAATATCCTACCCGATCGCACGTTTGTCTACAAAGCAGCGAGCAACCCAACTATCAGGATTATTTGCTACTCTTTAAGTAAAGAGAACACAGATCTAATCAATCCCTCTTTTAGGTATCGTCTCATGTCTACCGACTCTCCTCCTCTGATCGAAACGTATACCCCAGAACGCTGGGTCGGGTGGAGCATGGACTTTATTGAGGCAGGCTATACAGGTTTGTTGATCAAAAATGGTCGTGTTGTACGGAAATTGGAACCAGGACGTCATTTCAGCTTCGCCCTACCCTTGCTAGAACAATGCGATCTGATTCTGGTAGACACCAAGATTCGCAACTTGGAAATTGTTTCTCATGGAGACTTTTTATCCCAAGACCAGTATGTGATTAATGTTTCCCTAAATGTGATGTATCAGGTAGTGGACTCTAAACGAGTGGCTTTGGAATTATCTGAACCGATCTCCGCCCTCGTAAGTGCGGTCAAAGATAATTTAGGGGTGGCAATTGGAGGAGTGCGTGTCGAACAGTTGACGACTCAAGGAAGAGCGCAAATTCGGCAATACATTCTCGACCATCCTGAAGTTTACTATTCCTTAGGCTTTGCTCTAGAAGATGTGCGGGTGAACGACATCAGCTTCCCTCAGGTTCGTGGAGTCATTCGTCAAGTCGAAGGTATGAGCGCCCGAGAGGAAGCTGAACACGAAGCCGCGTTAAAGGCGCAGATTGCCCAGGCTGGTCGCCCACAGATACTACCGCCGCCAGTGCAGCAGGTTAACGTTATCTCTGGTCGCAACCCTAACTCAAGTGACCCTACTCTCGGCGCGGCTGTGGAAGCTAGGAGTATTGCTCTTGAAGGAGAATCTCCTCAAGCTATGCCAAATCGTGACCGCTATACGCTTCCGCCAACAGTGCTAGACCCAAATTCTGGGGAAGATGCGATCGCACGTTTGGTAAACCAGTCATCGGGTGCGATCGTAATATTGTCAACCAGCCCTTTTACCATTGGACGCGAACCAAGCAACACCCTCATCCTTGACGATCACCTTTGTTCGCGCCACCATGCCCAAATTATTAAACTAACTGACCCTCAAGGTATTCGCTACCAGATCATTGATCTAGGTAGTTCCAATGGCACTTTTGTCAGTGGACAGCGACTTGTCCCGAACCAACCCGTCTGGCTGACTCCGGGAAATGTGATCAAGATTGGTAGTCATATATGGACTTTTGAGGCTTGAGTTGATATTTAACGGCGGGTGCGGGGATTGAACCCGCTAGTCCCCAATTAGGTGGAAACGTAACCGATAACCCTAAATTCTTCGTCCCCGAAAGGCAAGTTGTGAACCAGGGTAACCCGCCATGAGTTTGTCCGGAAGAACCTCACCCCGCCCTATCGGACATCCCTCTCCGTAAGCGGAGAGGGGAAGGGAGTGAGGTTTACAACTCACCCGTAGCCAACATCTGAATAATCCGAGGCATTCCCGGATCGAATCCGCTTAGATCCCAAGACAGTGGATCTTGAGGATCTACCAGCGTAATTTGGTAAGGTGCAAGGGTGATGTACACCGCCTTGACGTTGGTATTTACCTTTTCCCGATACTTGGCAAGCGCTTGACTTGGATGCCTAGAACCAGACCAGCTTTCTGAGTCCGTCCAGAAACAGACGACATCAGCTTTGAACTTGTTCTTAATCATCCAGTCGTAAGCAACAGACGCATCTGTTCCACCAAAATTTTGGTTGCTAGCTTTGCGAACAGCAGAACTAAAACTATCTTTGGCAGTGATACCTAAGTCGCGGAAGTCGTTAGCAAAGCCACGAATCATGTAGTTCTTCTCTGCCTTTGCTGTTACTAATGCCATTGTTGTGGCAACTTCACAACAACTTAGTCCCATATCCGCAATTAAGCTACCCATAGAACCGGAAACATCTACGGCGTGCATAAACACTTTACCTGTGGGTTGCACCACATCAAAAGACAATTCAACCGCCTTTTCTAAAATGTCCACAATTTGGTCAACTGGGTTCCAAGTCTTCTTGCTGCGTCCTAATCTCCCACCAGATTGATAAGTCTTGAGTGCTTTCAAAACATCAATCGGATGAATGCGACCTTTACGCAAATGTTCTTTGTTGTTGAGAACCGCTTCAACGCGCTGCAAATTAGCGCGTTCGTCAGACCCTAAAACACCCAGTTCAGTCAGTGAACCCAAGTTACGCAGCAATGCACCAATTGGCATTTCATTGAACAGCAACTGCCAAGCCGATTTATCCATCTTGCCGACAGGGTTCGCCATTTCGTGGGTTAAATGACCTTGGGCAATAGCTTCAGGGGTATGATCTGGATTACGCTTTAACCACTCATACCACCAAATTTGCGCCAACGCCGCCGAGGGGATTTCCTCTGGCAATATTTCCCAACCTTTGACTACCCACTCAAACAGTTGTTGATGGTCTTGTGTAGGTGGTTTGACATGGAACAAACGCAAAGCGTCGCGGTGGGAGAAATCATACCGTTGCTGGTACTTCAGCAACTGGTAAGCTAAACCTTTAACATCTTCCCGCAAAAACCAATTTTTCCCAGCTTCGCGCACAACCTTACCAAATCCCCGCATAGACTTGGTGTAGTTCAGCCATTCATAAAAATGACTACCTGTGCGGACAACTTGCGGAAAGATTTCACCAAATGCTTTTTTGGCGAATGGTGCTTCACCCATCGATAGCAACACCAAAGCTAAGATCGGCGCACTGTTGTTGATGGCGCGTCCATCGCTAGCGTAAAGGATTTCTTCGGCTACAGTTCTTGGATTTTTGGCGATCGCTTGTCTTACAACCGTCACAAAATCCTCGGTCAATTCCTGCTTTCCAGCATAGTATGTGCTTTGTGCTGTACCAATTAGCAAACAGCGCCGCAGCATTTTCCAAATACCAGCATCAAACATCCAACCTTGAGAACGTCCCTGGATCATCTCTGCTTCTCGTCCAGGAATAGGCTGAGTTTGTGGTGTCCCTTTTTGGGTAAAGAACTTGTAATTCATTGTTTTATCTCCCAGCCTTTGCAGGCAAAAATAGAAGATGGCGGAGCAGGACTCGAACCTGCGACCTCAGAAGGTACGATAACCCTCATTCTTCGGCCTTTGCAGGCAAGGTCTGAACAAGGATGTTTCTGGCGCTCTACCAACTGAGCTATCCGCCACATGTAAAGTTAGGAGTTAGGAGTTTTCAATTGAATTGACCGCATTGTAAGGGCGCGGAAACCGCGCCCCTACGGTTGTGTTGCGATCTACCCAAATGAAATTCGCTCTAACTCATAACTCAGCACTCAATTTTGTGTAGGGGGCAGGATTTGAACCTGCGAATGGCGGTACGATAACCCTCAATTCTTCAGCCTTTGCAGACAAGTTTGTGAACCAAGGCGGCGGATGAGTTATTCACCCATCCGCCGCCTTGAACCACTTGGCTACCCCTACATAGGTGTAGTGGGGCAGGATTTGAACCCGCGACCTCTCGATCCCAATCGATAACCCTCATTCTTCGGCCTTTGCAGGCAAGGGGTGAAAAAGGATGTTTTAGCGCTCTATCCAAGCTGAGCTACCCACCACATGTAAAGTTAGGAGTTATGAGTTAGGAGTTATGAGTGAAAAATTTGAACTTGAAAACTCCTCACTCATCACTAAATTTGGTGTAGCGGGGCGGGACTTGAACCCGCATTTCCGGCGAATCAAGGGGGGGTTCGTTAAAAACGATAACCCTCAATTCTTCGGCCCTTTCAGGCAAAATTGGCGCTCTAGCATTGAGCTACCTGCCACATATACAATTTTCGATTCTAAATTTAACTTTTGACCAAGGGGTTTTTACTGATGTTTTTATGAAGAATTAAGCCAAAATACTTCGATAGAACTTTTGGTGTAGCAGAGCGGGATTTAAACCCGCATCTCCAGAAGTTGAATCAAGGGTGTAGTTTAAGTTATCAGCGATAACCCTCGATATGTCAGCCCTTGCGGACAAGATGGGCGTTCTACCAATTAGACATCTCCTTTGTGAACATCGGCTTGTATTATTAATGTAGTATATGTATTTTGGGATGTCAAGGGATTGGAAAACTAATTTTGCGGTTGCTACAGAGGTAGTATTGCCATATATAGCTGTGTTCCCTAGCCTGTTGCTTGCAGGATTTTTGCCGATTTTGTGGAGACGCGATCACTAGCATCTCTACAGGTGTGTATTTGTATCAAGGTTTTTGTGAAACGGTATAAGGGCGTGGGTTAAGCGGATCTTCTAGGGATGGATGTGGTTAACCGAACGGTATTGAATGGCGGGGTTACCCCGCCCCTACGATAGGTTAATTTGCCAGGAAAAATTTCAGCAAAAAAACAAACGCTACAAACAAATGTCCCAATTTTTGTCAAGATAATATTATGATTTTCCTAAAAGCCATTTGGCAAAAATCGGCATGAGTGAAAAAACAATAGAAAGCTACGGCAAGGGTTTTCTCGTTCTACTTTTGCCAATCTCATTTTTGATTATTTTCCTTGTTGCCACCTGGAAAGTTTGGGTGGCGGTAATTCTAATCGTCTTGGCTTTCAATATTTGGCAGTACTATAAGTGGCAACAGTGGTGTCTGCAAGTCAACCCGATCTTCAATCAACTGATTCGGGAAAATCAAGGCAGGATTACGCCAATAGACTTGGCAATCAAGGGAAATTTTTCAGGAGAGACGGCAAAACGCTACTTAGACACTAAAGCAGTGGAATTTGGTGCCCACACCCTTGACTCTAAAGAGGCAAGCCAGGTGTATTACTTTATCACCGCTAGCACTCTAGGCAGCATACTTGACAGTAGTGAGCCACCCAAAGAACTTTCTGCTCAACCAGTTGCCAAAACCGCCCTACCACTTCTGACACCACCGCAGCCTAAACAGCAGCAAGAACCAGAAACTGAATCACAACCCCAACCGACCCAGGAGGAAGTCAAACGACCACTGGAAAAACAGTTAATTTTTGGCTCTCTCATTCAATCTGAACTTGCTAAACGATTAAATGTTTATTCCAGCACAGTATATAAACGGCGAGAAGATCCAGATTTTCCTGAATGGAGTCGCAGTAAAGATCCAGATGGCATTGCTTGGACATATTCCAGAAAAACTAAGGAGTTTTTTCCCCTAGAAGAGGAAGGCAAAAATTAACTTTAAGATGGGGAGTGGGGAGTGGGGAGTGGGGAGTAGGGGGAGATGAGGGAGATGAGGGAGACAAGGGAGACAAAACAGAGGGATGCTTCCTTGTCCTCCTTGTCCTCCTTGTCCTCCTTATCTCCCCCCACTTCCCCCACTTCCCCCACTCCCCACTCCCCACTCCCCACTCCCCTTATCTTATTTTTAAACCGACAGCTTCAGAGATGGAATTTAATTTGTTTTGTTCTAACTTTGAGCATAAACCTTCAAGAATACGACGTACCATAAGTGGACCTTCATAAGTCCACCCTGTATAAACTTGGATCAGGCTTGCACCTGCAGTAATTTTGTCCCAGGCGTCTTCAGGGGTAAAAATGCCGCCAACACCGATAATCGGCATTTTCCCTTGGGTTTGCTGCCAAATAAAACGAATGATTTCAGTGGAACGATCGCCTAAGGGCGCACCGCTTATACCACCTGCTTCATCCGTGACCGACTTGCCTGTCTGGGCAATAATCTGAGTTTTCAGTCCATCCCGGCGAATGGTAGTGTTAGTAGCGATAATTCCGGCCAGTTGGTAGGTTTTGGCGAGGGAAGTAATATCGGCGATCGCATCCCACTCCAAATCAGGCGCTATCTTGACAAAAATTGGCTTATGTGCATTGTTTTCATGTTGCAAGGCATCCAAGATAGAACCTAGCATGGCTGCATCTTGAAGCGATCGCAACCCGGGCGTATTTGGGGAAGACACATTGACAACAAAATAATCTCCACAATTCTGGAGTAAGCGAAAACTATTGAGATAATCCTTTGCAGCTTCTTCTAACGGTGTTACCTTAGACTTACCTAAATTTATACCTATAGGTATTGACAAGGTAAACTGATGCTTAATCTGTGCTAACCGCTCTGCCATTGCCTGTGCCCCGCAATTATTAAAGCCCATCCGGTTAAGAGCAGCTTTGTCTAAGGGCAAGCGAAACAATCGCGGACGCGGATTTCCTGGTTGTGCCTGAAAAGTTACAGTTCCCACTTCTGCAAAGCCAAAACCAAGGCTGGACCAAATGGGAGTTGCGACACCATCCTTGTCAAACCCCGCTGCCAAACCCACAGGATTAGGGAAGTTTAGCCCAAACAGAGTTTGTTCCAGACGCCGATCAAATAGGCACAAGGACTGTAGCTGTTTGTTTACCCAACTAGCTGGTGGGCGACGGCTAGTGTTTCCCAACCAGCTTAAAGAGCGAATTGTCTGTCTATGTAACCACTCTGGATCTGTTTTTACCAGAGAGAACAAAATCGGACGAATTAAAACTTGATAAATATCCAATTCAGCTTGACCAATTTTAGATTTTCAATAGGGCATAGGGCATAGGGCATGCCCTATGCCCCATTACCCATTACGTATTGAAGAATTGCTTAATCACAGTGCTATTCTGGGCATCTTATATATTAACAAGCACTCATTACCGATCGTTTAGATGGGGCAGCCACAAAAACTTATAGCCGCCGAACAACAGATCCTTTCCTTAGGACTCGTCCTCCAGAAACTGCGGGAAGAGGATAATGTTGACGTTCTGATTGAAACTACCATTTCTTATCTCAACGAGCAGTTCGACTACAGCCTGATTTGGATTGCCTTATACGATCGCCTGAATCACATATTAATTGGCAAAGGCGGCATCACGCCGGGTAGTGACACTAATTTTTTGCAACAAAGATTAGTTATCAGTCCAGGGGATCTATTAGAGCAAGTGGTGATTTCACAGAGTCCCTTGGGTATAGCGGATTTGCGAACCGAAACCCGATCTGAAGGATGGCGGGAACTGGCACAAAAGTTTAATATCCAGGGAACGATAATTTTGCCAATTCGCTATAAAGACCGCTGTTTAGGTTTAGTGTTGCTGGGTTCCCAGCGTTGGGGTTATTTACTAAGTGGTGAAGCAAAAGCACGACTGATAATGCTTTTGGGCGAACTGGGAGCAGTGCTTTATCAAATTGAAATAGATTTGCAGCATAAGCAAACCAAACGCTGTGACGAGCCGTTGTTCCAATTGCTGGAAAATTTGCGCTCTGTTAGTAACCTAGAGCAAAAACTAGAAGCAGTGGTACAAGCCACCCATAAATTTGTTTTGCCCACTCGCACAAATATTTACTGGTTTGAACACTCCCGGCGCTACTTTTGGCTGAGAGTCAGTAATCAACTACTTAACGTGGTGTCGGCAAAGGCTGATCAGCAAGGAGTAGCAGGAATTACGATGCAGGATTTGAGCGAATTTTATTATGCTTTGTCTAGCAATCAAATTGTCACAATTGGGGAAAGCCGCAGTTCTCTCAAAAGTAATTTCACGACTAAGCTGCTGCAACGCCTGCGTGTACGCTCACTTTTAGCAGCGCCGATCATCTGGCAAAAGGACTTGGTTGGCTTTCTAGCAGTGGAAAGCAAAGAAGCTCGAATTTGGACGGAAGCAGACACAAATTTCGTCAAGGGTGCTGCTGGGTTAATCTCCCTAGTGAACAATCGCGAAGATATAGAAAGCACTATAAAAAAAATTCAACTTGACGCTCACCTAACTGGTCAAATTGCCCAGGCTATCTATAGTAATAACGACCTTGAGTCAGTTTTATACAATTGCGCGGCGAGAGTTTTGGAGCGATTTACTGCCATGCGGTTTTTGCTGTTGCAGTACCACAATGACCAAAATAGGTATCAAATTTTTTACCAAAGCCAACCGCACAATAAGAGATTGTTGAAATTTGGCCTCGATCCTCTCACAGAATTGGATTGTCAGCTTTTACAAAATGCAAAAGAAGCCGTAGGTATTGAAAATTTAGAGTCAGATTTGCGGTTTTTTAACTGGCGTTCCCCTTTGTTAGCAAATGGCATGCGATCGCTTCTGATTGGTAACTGCACTCAAGGTCATAGACCAGAAGCGGTTTTAGCGATCGCAACTGAAATTAATCGCTGTTGGACAACTGCGGAAAAGGAACTGCTGCAAGTTGTTAGTCAACAGATTGGTGTGATTTTCCGTCAGTGGCAACTTCACCAAGAAACCTCGCAGCAGCAAAAAATTTTGGGTAGCTTTCAACAATGCCTGCATATTATGGAAGAGGCACAGACGGCAAAAGAAAGACCTCTCCAGCAGTTGGAACTTGCAGCACTGGAACAAATAGCATCTGTTCTCAACTGTCCTCTGGTGATACTGCTATCCTGGACGCCTGGGCAGAATGTGGCAGAAATTATTCCTGGGGTAATTGCCAATAGTCGGTTTGCGATTGTTGCGGATACACCAATCTCACTCCAGACTGAGGCACTGATTCAGTGGGCGCTTTCTATGGATGGTCTGTTGACCCTAAAGGTGGATGATTTACCACCTGATACCAAGAAATGGCTGAATGGTCCAAGTATTGGTCAAATTTTGGTTATGGCATTACGCACCGCTGGTGATTATGAATCCACAGGTGTGGTGCTGATGGCAGACCATTTAGAACGTCAGTGGTCAAAACAGAGTCTTAGTGCCACAGAAACACTAGTTTGCCAACTGGCTTGGTCGCGTCGATGGCTGCAAATTACCCAAATTCTTCACTCAACAACTGAAGAATTACAACAACTCAATTGGTACAAACATCGTCGTCTAGAGGACATGCAAAGAACGGTGGCATTGTTACTGAGTCAAATGCATGATTTGGGAATTCCTGCTAATGAAGTGACTCAGATGCGCTACCAGCAATTGCTGCGGCAGTTAGACAACACAACTGCTTCAATAACTGCAGTGCTAAAACTTGAGCAGTGGCAGTTGCATACTCACCAGGAAACAATGCCAATTAGCAGTTTGCTGAAGCGATCACTCGAAAGAGTTGAAAATTTAGTGAAACAAAAAAAGCTGTGGGTAGGTGTGCATGGTTTGGGACAACAAGTGCAGGATGAGGAGTTAGCAAAAAACTCCTCACTCCTGCCCAAAGTTCAAACCTCAGGCTATCCTCACTCCTCACTAGCGATCGCTGGCGACATACAGAAAATTGAATTAGTTCTCTATGAATTGTTGGTTGCTGCTTGTCACCGTTCTACAGGTGTGGGAAGGATTGACATTTGGTGTCGCCGCCTAGATCAGCTTGCGGCGACCACTGGAGTTGGGGCTTGTCGTCAGACATTGCTAGAGGTGTCAATTACAGACAATGGCATTATTGAACCACAGTTACTGGCAGATCTACATCAAGATACTCTTAAGGATGTGCTTGCTCCCTCCACTCTCGACCAACCACCAGGTTTACATTTGCTGATTTGCCAAAACCTCATGCAACAACTTGGAGGAGAATTGCATTTCTATCAATTACCAGATGGTCGGGTAGTCAATCGTTTGCTATTGCCGTTAGTGTGATTTTATTGTGCAGCCGCTTACTTTTGGTAAATTTTGTGACGAGTTGTACCCCTCAAAATCTCCGTAGTTTCGTAAGTGTTCAGTATGCACAATATACAGCCACGATCGTTGCTAGCATTGGGTTATCCAATCCAAATCTGAGAAATAAAACTCTAATTTGTACGGTATTAATATGGGACGTGTTCGTTCTAAATCTGACCTACCTACAAAAGTCTGTCCGGTATGTCAACGCCCCTTTACTTGGCGCAAGAAATGGGAAGATTGTTGGGACGAGGTGAAATACTGCTCAGAACGTTGCCGTCGGCGGCGTTCTGAAGCTACAAATGAAACAAATTAAACCCTGACTGAGACGCAAAGAGTACAAAGGACAGATGAATTTAAAAATACAACCTAAATTAATTATTCATGGTGGAGCTGGTAGTTCCTTAAAAAGTAAAGGAGGAATGGAGACAGTGCGCCGATCGCTCTATCCAGTGGTAGAGGAAGTGTATTCTTTACTACTATCGGGAGTGAGTGCCAAAGAAGCGGTGGTGCGGGGTTGTCAAATGTTGGAAGATGACCCCTGCTTTAATTCTGGTACTGGTTCAGTGCTGCAATCAGATGGTCAAATCCGCATGAGTGCTTCTTTGATGGATGGTGAGGCTCAAAGTTTTAGTGGCGTGATTAATGTCTCGCGGGTCAGAAATCCCATTGAGTTGGCGCAATTTTTACAGAACTCGCCAGACCGGGTGCTGTCAGATTTCGGCGCATCTGAACTGGCGCGGGAGCTGCAAATTCCCAGCTACAACGGTTTAACCGAGTTACGATTGCAAGAGTGGATACAAGAGCGTCAAGACAATTTTAAAAGAGCAATGGCTGGGGTAGTAGCAGAAGAGGAACTGCTAGAAACCAGCAATGCCCGACGCGGCACAATTGGTGTAGTTGCTTTGGATACTCATGGAAGACTAGCTGCTGGCACTTCCACAGGTGGTAAGGGATTTGAGCGGCTTGGTCGCGTCAGTGATTCTGCTATGCCAGCAGGAAATTATGCTACAAAGTATGCAGCAGTTAGCTGCACGGGAATTGGGGAAGACATTCTTGATGAGTGCTTAGCACCACGGATTGTGGTACGTGTAACCGATGGTATGACCCTTAAGGATGCTATGCAGCGCACGTTTGCAGAAGCAAGCGAGTACAACCGGGATTTTGGGGCGATCGCTCTTGATGCACATGGTGCGATCGCTTGGGGTAAAACTAGCGAAGCCCTCCTCGCCGCCTACCACAACGGCGAAAGGATCGGTGATACCTTGGAAATTCCTGTAGGTACAGACATCGGCTGCCTTTTCTAGTCGAAAGTAAACAGGCAAAAGGTAAGATTTTTCTTCCTTTTGCCTTGTCTGTCCCAAATCTGTGAATTATTTATAATTTCTATTTATCATCAACTAAATTAAATCTATGAGTAGCTCTTTAACGGTTTTTCCGATGACTGACCAATTAAGACGAGACTCATACTCATGAAACGCAGAGAGAGCTAAACTTTTATATTGAGAATAGTTAAACCAAAGATCACTAATATATTGACAATACTCTGAAATTTCAGCATCTTTTGAAAACAACTTACCGTTCAATCCATCCTTAATAACTGTTGGTATTCCACCTTCAATTCTAGATATGCAAGGAACCCCAAATGAGTTAGCCTCGCAAAAAACAATTCCAAAACACTCTGCTCTAGAAGGTAAGATTAAAAAGTGAGATTCAGCTAATAGTCTATCAATTTGTTGTCTTCCCTCTTTTGTGGTCTTACTTATGAAACCTAAAGCTTTAACATAGTTTGGAAGAGAACCTTCCAAAACTGGTTGACATCCGACTACTGTTAGCTCTGCACTAACCCCTGCTTGGTTTAACTGTCTAGTCACCTCAAGAGCTATGTCTCCTCCCTTTCTAAACCAATCCACACCTAAAAATAGCAATTTGCATTTATTTGGAGATCTTAACTCCAGTAAGGACTTTATATCATAAATGTTCCGATCGCATTCAATATTCGCGCCCAAAGGAACAACTTTTACTTTTGAAGGATTAATTTTATAATATTCAATAGCTATTTTAGCCGCCCATTCAGATGAATAAATAGCTAATTTACATCTTTCCAGAGCAGATTTTTCTAGTGCATGACCATTTTTAATGGTTTCTTGGCATAAATTGCTGAATGGGGAGTAATAATCTATCACTCCGGCAAACGTAGCATCTGTCCAAAAAACTATCGGCTGATTACATTCAAGTTCGGCAATCGGAATTGTTCCTGGAGCAAATACTAGATCCGCATCAATACTAGATAATCTTTCACTAACTTGATGTGCATAGTCTTTGCGAACGAGAGGCTCTCTGTCCCTCAGATAAGTTTTCTTAAAAAAACGACTTCGGTATATACGTTCCTTTGCGTTGGAAAGTCGTAAATACTTTTCCTCTAAAGGACCGATATACTCAACTGATATGGATTGATTTTTCAGAGCCAAGGGCATGTAATAACCTGTTCCTGACCACTGCCTAATATCCTTAGCATCATAGGTGGTTACATAAGCTATTTTCATGGAGCTGGATCTCGTTCGATAATGATTGGTCGGGAGCATCTAAACTAGGAATACACTTGTATACAAATAACAAACGAACATCTACATATCCGGATGTATTTGTAAAAAATTTTACATAAGTGAGATGCTTTTGCCGCCAAATCCTATCTGAACGAGACTATTCTTTTGTGGATTTTAAGCGCCAACCTGGTTTCACTACTTGGCGGGTACGGGCAATCACCAAACAATCATTAGGGACATCTTCTGTAATTGTGGAACCAGCTGCTACGTAAACATCATTTCCCAGGGTTATGGGGGCAATTAAAACGCTATTAGAACCTGTACCAGTGCGATCGCCTATAATAGTACGGTGCTTTTTTATACCATCATAGTTGGCAGTAATTGTACCTGCACCGATATTGACGCGATTTCCTGCCGTGGTATCGCCCAGATAGGACAAATGAGCAACGTTGGTCTTATCACCCAACTTGGTATTTTTCAATTCCACAAAATTCCCCACACGACAACCAGCACCCACTTCCACATGACCGCGCAGATGGGCATAGGGACCAATCTGAGTTCCCGCTTGTACGATACTATTCTTTACCACAGAATATAGCGCCGTAACATTTTCACCTAACTGGCTGTTTTCAATTAAACTTCCTGGACCGATGCGGCTTCCTGTCTGAATGACTGTATTGCCTCGTAGGTGAGTTTGAGGTTCAATAATCACATCCGGTTGTAATTCTACAGTGTCATCAATAGTGATGCTGGCGGGGTCTATGAGAGTGACACCCGCTGCCATCCATTTTTCTTTGATTCGCCTTTGTAAAATCTCATACGCTGTTGCCAGTTGTAGGCGATCGTTTATGCCGAAAATTTCTTGATTATCCTGTAAATCTACTGCCATAACTGGTGACAACTGACTCACAGCATCGGTTAAATAGTATTCTTTCTGGGCATTGTTCGTCTGCAAGTGCGGTAAAACTTTTGCTAAATCCTGCCAACGGAAGCAGTAAATTCCAGCATTGATACGGCAATTTTGTTTTTGGGTAGGAGTGCAATCCCGGTCTTCAACGATTTGTTGTAGGATATTTTGACGATCGCAAAAAACACGCCCGTAACCATTCGGATCGCTCAAGTACGCCGTGAGGATAGTGGCGGCGTTTTGGTGTTCTTGATGAATTTGCAACAGTTGTTTCAGGGTTTGGGTGCGTAACAACGGCACATCTCCAGATAACACCAGCAAATCCCCAGTGTAGTCTTCTAAGTAGGGGAGTAATTGCTGGATGGCATGACCTGTCCCTAGTTGCACAGTCTGTTCGACAAACTCTAGAGTGGGAATTGACTGCATGGCTGCTTTCACTTCCTCTCCCTGATATCCCACAATCACCATCTGCCTTGAAGGCGAAAGCGGTCTTGCACTCTCCAGAACTCTTTCGATGAGTTTCATCCCACCCAAAGAATGTAAGACCTTGGGCAGGTTTGATTTCATCCTTGTTCCACGTCCTGCCGCTAGAATTGCTACAACTACCATACTTAGCTATTGGCTATGAGTAAACTGCTATTAATGCGCTGACTAATTTGAGTGTAGGCTCATAATGATACAGCGCGATCTTCTCGCAACCCTAAATAAAACTTGCCTACAAATACTAATCTTTGTAGGAGGCAATAAACTCTGCAAACTGCTCCATTAGTTTAGGATTGCGCCAACCCGAGTTGGTTTCTTCCACCATCACACAGAGAGCTTCAACTCTAGTAAAAGCTCTTTTATAAGGTCGTTCGCTTGTCAGAGCATCATAAATATCAATCATCTGAAACACTTGTGCCAGATAGGGAATATCATCCCCAATCAATCCATCAGGGTAGCCCGATCCGTTCCAACGTTCGTGGTGATGGCGAATGATCGGAATCACACCTCGCATGCTACGTAGTGGTAGGCAGATTTTTTCTCCAATCAAAACATGCTGTTTCATAATATCCCACTCTTCGAGGGTCAGTTTGCCACGCTTGAGTAGCACCGCATCAGGAATGCCTACCTTCCCAATGTCATGCAGATAACCTCCCCACATCAAATCCCGTATTTGAATGCGTGAGAAATTGAGGTATTCACCAAAAGCTTTTCCGAGTTTCACCAAACGTTCGCAGTGGTCCCCAGTATTCGGATCGCGACTTTCGATCGCCCCTGCAATGGAAAATAGCACTTGTTCGGCGTGGTCCAAATCTTCATTCAAACGCTTCTGCCGCACCAAAGACTTCACACGCGCCGCCAGTTCTACACGGTCAAATGGTTTGGTAATAAAATCATCTGCTCCTACTTCAATTCCCCTTATACGCGATCGCCGATCGTTTAAAGCGGTAATGAAAATCACTGGGATCAGTCTGGTGTGTTCGTCCTGCTTGAGTAACTGACACACTTCAAACCCATCCATTCCTGGCATCATCACATCCAACAAAATTAAATCTAATTGTTTTTGATTTACAAGTTCTACTGCTGTTGAACCACTGTCTGCCTCGATCACTTCGTAGCCTTCCATTGCCAGGAGAGCTACAGCAGTCATACGACTAGCAGCATGGTCATCAACTACTAAAACTTTCGGCACATCTATATCAAAGCCATTCACTGTAGAACCGAGGACTTGTACCGTTCCAGACCCCAATGAATTGTAACTAGGATTAACACTAAGGTTCATCAAAGAAGGGGCGGCTTCAGTCTTTTCAAACGTCAGTTCCTGTTTATTGGCATCCAAATAATAACCTTCGGCATTTTGCAATGCTAAGGCATGATTTGAATCGATATGATTAGTTTTGTTTGGGGTGGTTGGCCCACTAGCAACTTGTTCGGTAGACCCTGTATACTTGGATTTCCATTGCACCACAAAGGCACTCCAATTTAAAAAATAGTTAAAAGTGTCAATTTTGAAAAACTAGTTTAGGACTTGACTGCGTTTCAGTCTTGTTTTTCACCAGCTTAACGCATAATCTAGTTTGATGTCTTTTTTGCACCTAGCATTCCTTCTTTTATTTGTTTCTTCTATAACATTATAAATATTGTGGCAAATTTTTACTGTTTGTCATTCTACTATGGACAATTTTTACAAATTTTCATTCGGGTTTTTTACGGATATTCGTTAACATATTAGTGAAGAAGGTATTTGACTTGCTTTAGATTTCAAGTAGGAGGTTTTTAGTTTAAACTTTTGACTTTGAGCTAAGTACCTACGTGTTTTACCACTATAAGTTATGAAAATTATTAAACCGACGACAAGTCTGGGTAGCAGTGACGACTTACTTCTAACTTAAGTGATTAAGATCGCAAAAACTTATTAACCCACGATTTGCGAAAAAAAGTAAAAAACAGGTAATAAATTTTACATTTATTTTACTTGGCTAACAAAAAGTCAGGAGGAGCCAGTTGCGTGTGGTTCCTTCAAGGCGACTGGTGAGACAGCGAGCAGTACGTCCTTTGTGTTTCCGGACATAAGAAACTGTGGTCCGGAAGGCGTTCGCTCCCGTTGCATTCGGGCTTGACGGTTTGACCTCCCTTGATGTTTCCAATACCCTTGCAAACTGGCGTTCAGGAGTCAGGAACCAGCGGACTGCCAAATCCTGACTCCTGTTCATTTTTGCACCACCGTTTTCGCCAACGTGAGGTAGGCTCTAGGGAACAGGCTTGTTGCTCTAACTGACGCCGCCTCACTATGATATCAGCAGGATCGCTTAATTTTGGATCGCGATACGGAATGGCAGCACGAGTGAGCAAATGTTCTTTTTCTGCTTGCGAAAGCGGGGGGAGGGGAGATGAGGAGGAAGTGGGGTTCGTGGGGTTCGTTAATTTCACTCCCCCTACTCCCCCTACTCCCCCTACTCTTACAAACGCTGCTACCGTACTAGGCGATCGCCTACCCACTGGTGGTGTAGAACCTATTTGTAACCCTGCTGCTAGAAGAGCTGTGCGTACAGCAGCAGCACAGGAATAAGTAGCAAGAATGCCATCTTCATGTAACGAGAGTGAAAGTTGTTTAATAAATTCAACAGTCCATAACTCAGGACACTGAGGTGGTGAAAAGGGATCGAGAAAAATTGCGTCACTCCGAAAATTAGACTCGTAAACTAGTTTAATCGAGCTTCTTGCATCGCCAATTAATAACTTCGCCGTACATCTTTCTGTTTGCACTTGATGCTCCTTAGCAAGCTGGGTCAAAATTTGGGTAGACTCACACCCCCAACTGTCGAATAGGTTATGAGCGATCGCCGCTTGTGGTACAGTTGTATTCAGTTCTAACCCAATGACTTCTACATAACAAGTTGGATTCACCGCCCAAATTGTCTGCAAAGCCGCTGCTGTGTTATATCCTAGCCCATAACAAACATCTAACAGCCGCAATACTGGTTTGTGTCGGCTCATTGCTAGTTGAGTAGGAACCACAAATTTGAGAAAACTCTCCTGACGTGCTCCATAATGGCTGTGAAATAATTCACTAAACTCTTTGGAAAAGAAGGTAAAAGAGCCATCTGCTGTTGGTTGCGGTACAAAATTCTCAAAGTCTGACATAGTGTTCTATGAAGGAATAATGCGTAATAGGTAATGGGTAATGGGTAATGGGTAATGGGTAATATAGAAATCCTAAATCATTTGTGAAAAATATATAGTGTAGGGTGGGCTATGCCAACCACAACCTGGATATGGTGGGCATTGCCCACCCTACTACGTGTATTTCAAAAATCAAATAAAAATCATATAGGAATATGACCAATTACCAATTACCAATTACCAGTTACCAATTAGTACATGAACGTTATGACTAAAACCTCTTCTTTCGTTTCTTGTAAGTGGCTGTTTGAACATCTTGACGATCCCCAAGTAGTCATAGTGGATTGTCGCTTTTCTCTCGCAGATCCACAACTGGGAAAACAGCAGTACCAAGTAAGTCACATAAGTGGAGCTTACCATCTGGATTTAAAGGAGGATCTTTCCAGTCCCGTGGAAGAGCATGGGGGGAGACATCCTTTACCCAAACCCACTGAGTTAGCTGAAAAGTTATCAGCAATTGGAGTGAATTCCCAAAAAACTTTGGTTGTGGCTTACGATGATTCCTACCTTGCTTTTGCAGGTCGTTTATGGTGGTTATTACGCTATCTAGGACATGAGCAAGTGGCGGTACTGGATGGCGGCTTTACCGGATGGCAAAAAGCTGGGTATCCCGTCACAAATGTCATTCCTTCAAGTCGAATCGCTACCTTTGTTCCCGAAGTACAAATGCATATGGTAGTGGATATTACGGCTGTAAAAAGTCGCAAAGATATCCCAAACGTAGTTTTGGTAGATTCCCGAGAAAGAGATCGCTACCTAGGCGATCGAGAACCAATTGATAAAATTGCTGGTCATATTCCAGGCGCGGTTAACTATCCCTGGCTTGAAGTTATAGATACAGCAGGCTATCTACTTCCCCTACAAGAGCAAAACCGCCGTTGGTCCAATCTTGAAAATGCAGAGGAAATTATTGTTTACTGTGGTTCTGGTGTTACGGCTTGTGTCAACTTACTCTCTTTAGATCTGGCTGGTATTCATACAGCTAAACTTTATCCTGGTAGCTGGAGTGATTGGATTAGTTATTAGTTAATTGTTGGTTGTTGGTTGTTAGTTGTTAGTTGTTGGTTGTTAGTTGTTAGTTGTTGGTTGTTGGTTGTTAAAAATTACTACTAACCACTAACCACTAACCACTAACCACTAACTACTAACCACTAACCACTAACTACTAACCACTAACCACCAACCACTAACCACTAACCACTAACCACTAACAAATTTCAAAATCGACCTAATTCCAAATTGTAATTGAGCGTGAAGAACCAGCCATTAAAATCAACGTTGCGCTCGGTAGATGTGCCTAAAGTTACGCCACCTTCCAAACGAAGATTGCTGTAGTTGGATATTCCGTAAGTTAAGTGACCAAATAGCCGTTGATTTTGGTCTGCTCTTTGACGTTCGGTGAAATTTGATAAGCCAAATTGGTAGTCAACACCAATTTGGAATAATTTTTGCCAGTAGTAGTCCAAAGAAACCCACAAGGAATTGATTACCCGATTGCGGTTATCTTGTCCACTGGGGGGGTCAGTAAAACTCATACGCAATTCATAGAAGCTATCTAGCATCAACTTGGAAGTGAGCGGATCTCGCCGTCCTAAAGACAGGCGCAGAGAATTCTCGTTTAAAAAGCGATCGCCAGGGCTAAAATTGGAGATCTTTCCAGCGTAGAACAACTGTTGATTGCTCCAACCGATGTCTCCATACATTCGCGGCGTTAGCTGCTGGTAAATATCGAGGTTAAATCTTATTTGGCTGTAATTATATTTTGATTGATTTATGTAACGAATCAGGTTGCCATCAATTGACCCATTCAAATAAGTCTTGGTTCCCAAGGGCAAAGGTGCAGAGGCTAGCGTCAGTCCATAAAAAATTAAGCCGTCCTTTATTGGAGTAGATGAGGAAAAAATGTTACTTGTCTGAAAGTAACCAACATGAGTTAGCAGGTAGCCAACAGGTTTAGACTGAGCTACGGGTGGTGCTAGTGCTGGGTTGGGTATTTGTTCTAGCTGTCGTTGGCGCAAAAATAATTTGCCTAGTTCCTCAGTGCTATTTGTCTGTTGCTGCTGTTGTTTTTTCTCTTGCAGCCGTCGTAGTAGCCTCTCACGTCTTTCTGTGAAATCTATTATAGGAGGTACTTTCAAGCGCTGCTCTATTGGTGTTGGAGTTCCCAGAAAATCATTGGTAGGCTGTCCTTCTAGCGGTGGGGGTTCTACATGTTGACTATCTCCAAGACTGTTGGCGATCGCCCGATTGGTTTGGGGAGGTGCAGTTCGTGTCTGTGAGTATATTGACGTTTCACTGAACTTCTCTTCAATTCGACTGGGGACTAGGGATTTCCCAGAAAAATGAAAGTTTACAATTTCTTCAACTTCTATGCTTCCTTGCTCCTCACCCATGACAGCCGAAGATGTTATCCTTGACACAAGGTTATCTTGGCGACTTCTGAAGTTTGGATTTTTAGCCGACGCTGCATCTACCCTAGTGTTATACCAGTTAGCACCTATAGAGGTTAACAAAAAAATCCAAACCGACAAATTTTTCCCGCCTTTGGGTTGCATCTTTAATAATAAGTTTCTCTAACCGTAAATCCCACAAACTGCGTTAATTTTTCTTATTTATAATATTATAATTTACTGCAATTTTTGCTATTTTAAAAAGTATTTGCCATAAATTAAAACGACAAGAAAATTGTAAGTTTTACATGCTTGTATCCATACATTTAATAACTCCGAATATAAACTTAAGGTATTTGTTCATTCTCTATTAATTTTTCAAAAATTCTCAGCAAATTTACCTGAATGAACTTGCAACAACAATTGAAAGAATTAAACGTGTTCCAAACTAGGTTTCGCAAGTTTTTACCACTAGTGGTCATAGGTCTATGGGGAGTGGTTGTGCTACCTCTACCAAATTGGGCAGATGCGACTACACCTCTAACCAAAGGCGAGATTCAAGACCTTCGCAACTTAGTGCAACTCATGCCCCAAAATCAGCCGAGGCGTCAGGCACGCAAACGCGATGCAATAATTCCTGGGGATGGGTTAACCACGGGGCGTGCTTCCCTAGCTGACTTACGCTTCAACGATGGTTCTTTGGCACGGGTAGGAGAGCGGGCATTGTTTAGATTTTTGCCGAAGACGCGAAACTTTAACCTTTCAAACGGGACTGTACTAATGCTTATCCCACCAGGAAAGGGGCAAACACGCGTGAACACGCCGAATGCAGCAGCAGCGATTCGCGGTTCGGCACTATTTGTGCGCTATGACCAGAAAACAGATACCACGATTGTCGGTGCATTGACAAATAGTGGCATTCAAGTCTTTAACAAGGATGCTTCTCAAAGTCAGAAGCTTCCGGCAGGGCAATTGATGGTTGTAGTTAAAGGTAAATTTCAGGGTTTATACGAATTTGATTTGAGAACTTTTTATGAAACTAGTAATCTGGTACAAGGACTTAATCTAAGTCAGGGTAGTATACCTAATCCAGATCCGGCGATCGCAGAAGTTCAAGCTGAAACCGCTGCTGCTGTCGCCGCCCAGTTGCCAGTAACTGGGAGCGGAGTAGTTGAAAACCCATCTTTTTTAAGGCTGACTCCTAGTTCTTCAAACTTGTCTAGCCAAGAGACTATCAGAGACAATTCCCCAACAAACACTTTACTAGAAATAGGACAAATCCTGCCCAATAATGGGGTTAATGTTGGTGCTGGCAACAGCCTAGTAAACAGCAAAGACCCTACAACTGTTAGAGAAACAGAGACACCAATCCAAACCGCCACCCCACAGCCTCCGCCACCAACGATCGCACCCCCAATCCAAACCGCCACCCCACAGCCACCGCCACCAACGATCGCACCCCCAATCCAAACCACCACCCCACAGCCACCGCCACCAACGATCGCACCCCCAATCCAAACCGCCACCCCACAGCCACCGCCACCAACGATCGCACCCCCAATCCAAACCGCCACCCCACAGCCACCGCCACCAGTTGAACAACGACCAACTAATCCGTCACGAATTCAACAACGACTCAATCCCAAGTAGATGCCTGGAGGGCGGCGTACTCGTTAGGTTTTCATGAGGTTCGGTTCACGGTGTGGTAGAAGTTTCTGAATCATCTTCTAAAGGTAAAGTAGGCATTGATGATTGGCGTGTGTCGTCATTTATCAGCTCCTCTAGTGCCTCAAGAGCTAGGGATGCAGATTGATAACGCTGTTGGAAGTTTTCCAAAACCATTTTGCTAAGAATACTAGCCAGAGAATGGCTTACTTTTGCTAAGGCACTCCATTTCACCTCGCCATTAGCATCTGTTTCTATCTCATGGGGAGCTATACCAGTTAAGGCTTTTATGCCAAGCATGCCGAGTGCATAGATGTCACTGCTGTATTGTGGACGCCCAAAACATTGCTCACTTGGTGCATAACCTTTAGTACCAATGCCAATGGTGAAGGCGTTTTGCTCTTGATTATCAAGTAGTTGTGTCGTGACTTCTTTGACAGCACCAAAGTCAATCAGTACCAGTTTGCCGTCTGAGTCTCGCCGGATAATATTGCTGGGTTTAATATCCCGGTGGATGACGCCATTTTGATGGACAAATGCCAATATTTGCAATAAGTCTCGCAAAATCTCGATAACTGTAGTTTCATTGATGGGTTTGCCTGTTGGCAGTTCTTGACTCAGATCGTGACCAATTATATACTCTTGAACTAAATAAAATTCTTCTGACTCTTCAAAATAAGCTAAAAGCTGAGGTATCTGGTTGTTTGTTCCCAATTTTTGGAGGGTTTGGGCTTCTGAATTAAATAAACGTCTGGCAACTATCAACTCCTGTGGTTTATTGTGGGCTGGTTTTAGTTGCTTAACAACACAGAGAGGGTTGCCTGGAAGTCTCATATCTTCGGCAATATAAGTTTCGCTAAATCCACCTGCACCTAGAACTTTGACAATTTTATAGCGCCCATCAAGGACTTTTCCCGATCTGGCTATTTCCTTTTGCTGGAGTAAATCTTTCAGGTCATCCTGCTGACTAAGAATCTCTTGGACAACATGGTGAGATGCATATTTCTGAAAAATATCTATTAATTGACTTTTTCTGAATATTTCCCTAGCCACCTCAGTTCCCAAGTAGCAGAGTCCGACAGCGACGATCGCTACTACTGGCAAAGTTGTCGGGAAAATTAACTGACCATAAACGAAGAATACATAGCTAATTCCGGACCAGGTCGTGGCAAGAGCGAAACTGAGCAACAATCTACTTATACCCCGCTTAGGAGTGGAAATTATTAGCCCACATCCACCAACTAAACCAAGTACAAACAAACCACTCCAGAGATCGCTCTTCATTGCTGGCGCGATCGCTTTACCTGCCATTAAAGTTGCGATCGCCGCCGCGTGAATTTCTATTCCCGACATGTGGTCAGGATTCAGCCAGCCTTCAGCACCAGTGGAGTGATAATCGTTTCCCAACTTGCTTGTTGCGCCAATCAGCACAATTTTGTCTTTAAAAATCTTTCCCTGCTGCAAATAGGTGTGCCAATTTTGTGGGTCAAGTACGTAGGAGAAAGGAATGACTTCAAATGTACCTGCAGGTCCGTCAAAATAAATTTGATTGCCTTGAGGTCGGGGATAATTTACTTGGGCTGCTCTCAGAACTGCTTCATCAAAGGATGGTATTTTCTCTGTCAGAGCATTACCTAACAACTTGGGAAACTCGCTGGCAAATTTGCGAATTTTACCATCTACGTCTAAGGGAAAATTAACCGAACCAATGGATACAGACCCTGTAAGAAACATTTGCTGCGGCAGCTTCAGTTGTATGAAGCTGCCTTGGTCTGTTTCAGAATTTTCGTAATCCGCAGCTAAAGTAACTTGACCTCCATAACGCTGCAATAACTGCCGTAACTTTTCATCGTCGTCTTTGCCGTAACTACTTAATGTATCAAAAAGCACATCTAAAGCTACAGATTTTGCCCCGGCTCGAATTAACTTCTCAGTAACTTGGGCGTATGCCTCACGTTTAAAGGGAAAAGCTTTTAATGGTTCCCAGTAGGCATACTGTTGTGGATTTGTTTTATAGTACTGTGCTGGGACTGATATAGACTGATCGTCAATTGCCAGAATCACTATGTCTTTGGTCGGAGTTAACTGTCCCCGCAGTACATAAAACAATGTTTGCGCCTGACTTTCCATAAATTGAGCCAAGTCCAAACTAGAAGCTGCTAGCATTGCTGCTCCTACTGCCAAAGTGACATTGAGCGTATGACCTAAGCGAACCATTAGCTTTAATGAGCGTGCCAACCCCGTAGAAGTCGCTTTTGTTGGTTTATTTGACAGTTGATTGGCAGCAGAAATATATTTTTTACTTAATGTAGATCTAGGTTCTTTTACCATATTCTTTTACTTATAATGCCTTTATTTACGAAGAAGTAGTCAGGAGCCAAGAGCCAGAATTGTTGCTGTTGGATTGGTGAATGACTCTTGAGTTAAATGCCCACCCTTAATGGATGGAACGATCAAAATAAATTATTATCAACATTTATTAAACACCATCTCCTTATGGATAGGGTTCTCCTGACGCCTGACTCCCTTCATTTTGTGTAATAACTATGAAATTAGACTTCTATGGGACTTCCAATTAAAAAAATCTCTAATGAGTGTAGGGTGCGCTCTGACGACGAGAGTACGACACCACGACAAGCTAAAACGGTGCCGTATCCGAAGAGCGCTCCCGTGGGAATGGATAATTTATTTTTTAGTATTTCCGATGAAAGTCTTATAGTTTTGTAAAGTATCCTCTATTCTTCACAAAACTTGTGTAAGTGTTACTTTTTTGTAAACACCCGGTTTTTGCGGCACACCCGTTACATGAGGAGGCATATAAACCAAATCCTCGTCTTACGGGCTTAAGACGCGCTCCTAGTCATGTTTATGCAAGTGTCTTGAAGATTCTGCCACCACTGCTGCACTGCTACTCTATCTAATGGGAAGCACGCTTGCACCAGCACCACAACTTCTTATTCAGGCATAGAGGTGTGAGGGGCGTCCCACCCTATAGCAAGCATTTCTTTGGGTGTCAATACCAACGTTTTTCCCAGGAGTACAACAACAGATGAAGTTTACACCCTGCCCCTATCTATTAAATACCTCTTTAGGAGTAAACTTGACTGGTATACAGCTAAGCATGCTGTTATTAAGTCAACTTTATGGGTAGATTTTGATTACGGTATGCCTATGACCACGCCGAGGGTGAAAAAAGTTTTGCACATGTTAAGCTTAACATCAATGTTTCAGGCGATTTTCTATTGTAAGAGAGGTTAGATACAAGCTATATATGACAATATGTATATAGATATTAGCAAACTTATTATTTTATAATTGCTATAATCTATTGTTCAATCTAAATTCTTTTCTATTATTAGGTGTAATTTTCTATGGGTTCTCCGATGAATCGTCTGTCTATTTTTGTAGACGGAAACAATATGTTCTATGCTCAACAAAAAAATGGCTGGTTTTTTGACCCAAGACGGGTCTTAGATTACTTCAAACACGAGCAGTCAGAGACAACCTTAATCAATGCATTCTGGTACACTGGTTTAAAAGACCCACAAGATCAGCGCGGTTTCAGAGATGCTCTAATTAGTTTGGGATATACAGTCAGAACTAAAATTCTTAAAGAATACTACGATGATTCTTCTGGTCGTTACTCGCAAAAAGCAAATTTAGATATTGAAATTGTTGTAGATATGTTTAATACAGTAGATCAGTATGACAGAGTAGTTTTATTCAGTGGAGATGGAGATTTTGAAAGAGCGATTGAACTATTACGCTCAAAAAATACTCATATTACAGTAGTGTCAACAGAAGGAATGATAGCTAGAGAATTACGTAATGCTACGGACAGATATATAGACTTAAACGATATCCGCGACCAAATAGAAAAAACAGAAGGCTAGTAGTCTTAGCAATTATTTTCTCCAAAGGTAAGAGTAAAAAAATAGCGTTATAAGGTATTTTAAGCGAAAAGTCAAAATTAAACAACGAGATGGAAATGAATACCAAATCAGATAAAATTATCATTTTTGACACCACACTCCGAGATGGTGAGCAGAGTCCGGGAGCAACCCTGAATATAGATGAAAAGCTAGTAATAGCAAAGCAACTGGCGCGTCTGGGTGTGGATGTAATCGAAGCCGGGTTCGCCTTTGCTAGTCCTGGAGATAAGGACGCTATTAGCAAAATTGCCGAAATAGTGGGAACAGAAGATGGTCCGATAATTTGCTCTTTGGCAAGAGCGCGGCAGGATGATATTAAAGCAGCAGCAGAAGCTATAAAACCATCTGCTAAAGGTAGAATTCATACTTTTCTGGCCACAAGCGATATTCACCTCAAGTACAAACTGAAAAAAACGAGATCGGAAGTGCTAGCGATCGCCGAAGAAATGGTGGCTTATGCCAAAACCTTCACGGCTGATGTAGAATTTTCTCCGGAAGATGCCGGACGATCTGAGCCGGAATTTCTTTACCAAGTATTAGAGCGAGTAATCATTGCAGGCGCAACAACAGTTAATATTCCTGACACTGTCGGCTACATCACACCTACTGAATTTGGGGCGCTGATTAAGGGTATTAAAGAAAACGTACCTAATATAGACCAAGCAATTATTTCCGTTCATGGACATAATGATTTAGGTTTAGCAGTTGCCAACTTCTTAGAAGCCGTGAAAAATGGTGCACGGCAGTTAGAATGTACTATAAACGGTATTGGTGAGCGAGCGGGAAATGCAGCGCTAGAAGAATTGGTAATGGCTTTGTATGTGAGACGGCAATATTTCAATCCGTTTTTTGGACGCCCAGCTGATTCTGAAGAACTTTTAACAAATATTGACACTAGGCAAATTTACAAAACCTCACGCTTAGTTTCTAATTTGACGGGAATGCTAGTGCAGCCAAATAAAGCAATTGTCGGGGCAAATGCCTTTGCCCACGAGTCAGGCATTCACCAAGATGGTGTGCTGAAAAATAAGCTCACTTATGAAATTATGGATGCCCAATCAATTGGATTGACAGAAAATCAAATTGTTTTGGGCAAACATTCAGGAAGAAATGCTTTCCGGACTCAATTGCGGGAATTAGGGTATGAATTGTCCGATACTGAATTAAATAAAGCGTTCATCAGGTTTAAAGAGGTAGCGGATAAAAAGAAAGAAGTTTCAGATTGGGATTTGGAAGCAATCATTAACGATGAAATCCAACAAGCCCCCGATTTGTTCCGTTTAGAGTTAGTGCAAGTTTCCTGCGGCGATCGCGCCCGTCCCACCGCTACCGTCACCCTCAGGACTCCAGAGGGTGAAGAATTAACCGATGCGGCGATCGGGACAGGACCAGTAGATGCTGTTTATAAAGCAATCAACCGCGTGGTGAATGTACCCAACCAGTTGATTGAGTATTCCGTACAGTCGGTAACAGCAGGTATTGATGCTATTGGGGAAGTCACCATCCGCCTTAAGCACGAAAATCGAGTGTTTGCAGGTCATGCAGCTAACACAGATATTATCGTGGCCTCAGCCCAAGCTTACGTAAATGCACTTAATCGATTGTCTGCAGTATTACAAAACAAACACAATCAACAACAAGTAACTGCGTAATTCGTAATTTATAATTCGTAATTCGTAATTCTTAATTATCCTCACATCTTGCACCAGTTGCAATAACGCTATTTTTGTAGGGTGGGCATTGCCCACCATTGACCGGGGCCTATTTTTACGTTGGTGGGCATTGCCCTACACGAACTATCTAATGGTGCAAGATATCAGTATCCTTAAACTTTAATTACGAATTACGAGTTAAAAATTATTAAAATCAGTATTTGCTGCAACTTCCTCCCAAGCATTTAACTCAGCAGTCAGTGACTCAATCTTCTGACGAAACTTGCTATAAGCATACTTTCCCAGCATCAACCGCATTAGACATCTCCGAAAAAAAATGTAGAGACGCGACGCCCTTCGTGTTCGCCCTTCGGCTTGGTGCAGTCGCCTACGGCGGGAAACACTCCCAAACGCGCTGGCTCAAATGAGCGCGTCTCTACAAGGGTTGTAGGCAACGCACAATTAATTTCCGGAGATGTCTATTGGAGGATTTCCTCGCGTTCCTACGCTCTGCGTGGGAACGCTTTCGGGAGGCTCTGCCTCCACTAAATTTTGGGAGGATTCATCAGTGGGGGAATAATTACCAATTATTTTGACCCCACAACAAAACCACTTATTTTGTGGGATGGAAAGGATTGTCCGCCCCAATACTTCTCGGATAAGGCACTCCCTTACCCCCCTAACCCCCCTTCCCTACAAGGGAATGGGGGAAAAATTCATACCGACCCTTGCAGGAGAGGGGATGTTCGCTCTTGTTAACCGAGAAGTATTGTTGTCCGCCCTGCTTTCAATGGCAAATCCTGTAATTGCAGACATATCTATAAATTACCATGGTATTGGCTGACGAGCATTAAAGTAACCACCTGTAGACCATCTTCTTGTAGCGTTGCCCGCCACACAGGAGTGTCAGCACTTTGCTCTGCCGTGTAGCTCGCCTCATCACTCCCCATATCTGTTTTGCGCCAGTAGGCGGCTGATTTCAAAACCAAGTCCTTTGTTTGCTCCGGTGACTAGAGCAATCTTTTTGTCACGATGCATAGTTTTATCCTCATTTATTGCTCAACTTACGCAGCCTCAAACAAAGCCCGATTATGGCGGACGAATTCGCGAAACATCGTTGGTTTTTCACCGATAATTTGCGGTATGTTGTTGTAAACATCAGCAAAGTCAGGAAGAAGTCCTGCCTGAAGCAGTTCCATCTGGCGGACGATGCACTCAAAATAGGCAGATTCCATCGCTTGCCCAATGGGCAGCTTTCGCATATCCGAGGCAGGTAGCGGTTCGTAGATGATGGGTTTGCCAAGTTCTTCCGAGAGGATTTGCGCGGCTTCAGTCATAGTCAGCGCTTCCACACTCAGGAAATATCGCCCTCCCGCATGCTTTTGGGGGTGACGCAGTGCCGCAGCAGCAACACGAGCAAGGTCAAAACAGTCCACTAATCCCACACGTTCGTGACCAAAGAACATGCGAAGTTTGCCATCCTGCACTGCGCCGAAGAAGTTTTGCATGAAAGCGTTAGGGTGCAGGTGAGTCCAAGCAATGCCGCTTGCTTCAATATACGTTTCCACAAGTTGATGCCAGATGTAATGGCGAATTAGTTTCGTTTGCGGACGACCAGGTTGGTGAAAGGTGCCGACGTGGACGATATATTCAACACCTGCGTCTTTGGCAGCATCGGTTAGGTTTTTGCCCTGGCTAAGCATATCTACTGTGTAGCCAGTAATCATAAATAAGCGCTTTACACCTTGCAGTGCTTTTTCGTAGGTCGAGAGGTCATCAAGGTCAAGATGCACAGTCGCGATACCCCGTTTTGCGAAGGTTTCAGCTTGTTCAGGTTTACGAACCGCAACACGGATCTCAAGGTTGTCTGGACCACGGTCTTGTTCTAGCAAATTGACCAGGTGAGAACCTGTTGTGCCGGTGGCACCAATAATCAAAGCAACAGGATTGGAAGTACTCATTTAGCAAACAATTCCGCGATTCCTGTGTAAGGGGCTAGAGGAATAACTTCGCATTCCAACAACCCAGCTTGTACCATTGGTAACTGCGTTACTGCGCCATTCACTGCTTCCAGATTGGGTGCTTCAAATAGCAGCACTGCGCCACTGTTGTCGGCAAAGTAGTGTACTGTGCGAACTATATCCGCTGCGTAGTATTCCCAAACTTTTGCGGCTTCAGGTTTTACTAGAGGTAGAACCTTTTCAATTGCAGTGCCTGCAATTACACGGGCGATGACCAAAACTTGCATAAAAACCTCTTCTTTGTTTAAAAAATTTTGGGGTAGCAACTTTGTTATCAGTTACTTGCACAATCGCTATACTACCTCAGCCGATACCGAAACTAGTTGAGCTACCAGTAACCCACTATACTCATGCTTGAGACAAAGAGGAAGTAAACCACAATATGACCGTAAGGGCGGGGTAACCCCGCCCCTACCCTTGTACTCAAATAATCTCGACAACCTGATTGCCGATCGCCCGTCCACTTTCCACTGCTTCATGAGCTGCTGCAATCTCAGCTAAGGGAAAGCGCTGAGCAATAACGTGATTTAAAACACCAGCTTTTAGGCAAGTTGTAATATCCTCTGCGGCTGCTTGATGAGCAGCTTTCGGCATCACATAGACCAACACGTAATGAACCGTAACGTTTTTGTAGACTAACTGGTAAAAGGGTATCTGCGGTTGAACGTTAGAATCAGAGGCATAAGTGGCAATGACTCCATTGCGCTTCAACACTGCCAAGTTCGTCTCAATATTGCTGGCAAAGTCAACCTCAACTACGCGGTCTACGCCTTCTTTGCCTGTAATCTCTTTAACACGAGCCGCCACATCTTCTGTTTTGTAGTTGATTATGTAATCTGCTCCTGCAGCACGGGCAATTTCTGCTTTTTCGGGTGAACTTACCGTGGCGATCGCCCTTGCACCACCCCACTTTGCCAACTGAATCGCGTAATTTCCCACCGCACCAGCACCGCCAGTGACTAAAATTGTCTGTCCAGCCACAGCGCCATCCTGGAAAACACTGTAGTGAGCAGTCATCGCCGGCACACCTAAACAAGCGCCAGCCGCAAATTCTGTGTTGTCGGGCAAGAAAACAGCATTGTCACTAGCCACGACGACATATTCTGCTGCTGTCCCAAACGGACGACTCAGGGTAGCTTCATAAATCCACACCCGTTCCCCAATCCGTGAGGGGGATACGCCTTCTCCCACTGCTTCGATTACCCCCGCTCCATCATTATGGGGAATCACTCGTGGATGCCGCATTTTCAGTCCACCCCAGCCACTGCGCTGCTTGACATCGGATGGGTTGACACCACTCGCGTGAACTTTCACCCGCACTTCGCCTGAACCAACTTCCGGGATATCGACGAAGCCCACGCTGAGAACGTCTTGGGCGTTACCAAGTTTTTCATACCAAGCTGCACGCATTGTTTTTGTTACCTTATTCTCTCATGGTGGAGTGACACCAACGCACGTCCGCGTAGACAAACTTAAATATATACTCAAGTAAGTGGACATAATTAACTTGAATATCGAGCGGGCAGGATGCCCACCCCACAAGAGGAATAAAGTTCTTGTGGGGTGGGCATCTTGCCCGCCCTCACCCTGTAAAAGTTATGTTTAAAGGATGTTTTAAAAGTCAAAGTCGGTCAAAAATCGTGCGAGTCGTCTGACCATAATACGAATCATCGCGATATAGATAAACGTCTCCGAGGTTTGAGGTAGTCTTTCTCTTGTTTCTACCAATTGAGAAGGTGTGATTAAGACGACGCTGTGAGCTTAATATATTTCCTGAAGTAAAAATACTAAAAAATTGTATAAAAATCAATAGATATTTGCTATATTCGTAGATTTACTATCAATTAATATAAAAATAACATTCTGTATCTTTTTTAACGGTGTAAACCACATTAGTGGTAGTACGGAGAAAATTATTATCTTTTTAGAGAATAAAGTTATGGCAGTTAACATTTCAAATTTATTTGATGCCAATTTTTACAGTGCAGCTAATCCTGACTTGGCTGCCGCTGGTCTGACCACAAATGCACAATTGCTTTCACACTTCCAAGCCTATGGTTTGAACGAAGGGCGTGCCTTTTCACCGCTTGTGGATCTCAACTTTTATCGCGCCAGCAACTCTGACCTAGCTAGTTTTAACAATAAACAAGCGCTCGATCATCTAGAAAATTATGGTATTAGTGAAGGGCGTCGCTTCTCAGACGTTTTTGACCTAAATTTCTATCGCGCCGCTAATAGTGACCTAAGTAGCTTAAACAACGAGCAACTATTTCAGCATTTGGAAAATTATGGATTGGCTGAGGGACGGCAATTTTCACAGTTTTTCGATCCTAATTACTACAAAGCGAATAATCCCGACTTAGGTCAGGCAGGTTTGAACGGTAGTAAACAATTGTTACAAAATTTCGAGATTTACGGTTTGAAGCAGGGACAGCAGTTCGACCCTGCCTTTGATGTCAACTACTATCGCAGTCTTAATCCCGACTTAGCAGCAGCTGGTGTAAAAGAAAACAAGCAATTGTTAGACCACTTTGAACTTTATGGTTTGAATGAGGGACGCATATCCTCACCCGCTTTTGATGTCAAGGTCTACCTTGCTAATAATTCTGACTTGACCGCAGCTCACTTTAATAATCAACAGGCATACACACACTTTGTCCTTTATGGACAAAAAGAGGGCCGTCCTGGTAGTGATTATGCAGGAAACACCTTAGACACTGCTCGCGACATTACTAATGGCTTGCTGACGAAGACCTGGACTGACTTTGTGGGCGCCACTGACGCCGACGACTACTACAAATTCAATCTGGACAACCCTACTAACTTGACCATCGGCTTGAATAACCTGAATGCAGATGTCAACGTGCAGCTGATTAGTAGTGCCAATAACCAGGTAATTGGCTCCTCAGAAAACAACGGTGCGATGTCATTCGCATTGCACAGTAACAGTTTAGCAGCAGGCACTTACTACATCAGGGTAAACCAAGGTCAAGCAAGCGCTAATACTAACTACAATCTGAAAGTCTCCTCATTTGATTTAGGGGGTTCGCCCAGCACTCAAAATTGGCTGTCTTTAGGAACTGTACCAAAGATACCGCCTACTAACTTAAGCAATCTACCCACTTCAACCACTAACGGTGACGTAACTAACTTGGACAGCACTAAAGATCCAACAAGTACAGGTGGTTACACCAGCTACTATTCGTTCCCAATGCCCGACCTACTTAACCCGCAGTTCCCCAAACTTGATCGCACTACTGGTTTTACCATCGATTTTGATGTCAAGCTTAACAGCGAAACCCACAGCAGTAATGACCAAGCAGGTTTCAACGTTGTCCTTCTCGGGAGCGATCGCCAAGGAATTGAACTCGGCTATTGGAATAATGAAATTTGGGCGAAAGATACTGGTACTGTTCTCGCTTCTGATGGTGGCACCTTGTTTAAACATGACAACACTGAGAGAGTTCTTCGCGATACCACTGTGACGACCCGCTATGAGTTGTCAGTTTCGGGCAACACTTACCAGCTTTCTGCCAATGGTTCATCAATCCTAACTGGAAGCGTCAAAGACTACTCAACATTTCAAGCCTCTGGTTTGGGCTACAATCCCTATCAGCAGCCAAACTTCTTCTTCATCGGTGACGACTCCACGGAGGCAGGGGCTAATGTCGATATAGCATTTGTTGGAGTTTCTAAAACTAAAAATTAAACTTATCCCACCCTTGAAAATATAGCCAAGTTCTCGTTTGGGCTGCTGCCTCCGACTTGAAGAGGAGGCAGCCCCAATGAAAAAATTTTACCGGAAAGACGTTCCGCCGGAAGGTCTCTTCCCCACTTTTGCATGTGACTAAGTAAAAATCCTAAAAAAATGTATATAAATCAATAAATATTTGTCATATTTGGGTATTGACAATCGACTGAAATCAAAATAATATTCCTTCGTATCTATTTTTACGTGACAAAATACACTACTAATAGTGTAAAGAATTTTATTATCTTGGCAAGAGATTAAATTATGGTAGTCAACAATTCAACTTTATTTGATGCTAATTTTTACCGTGCAGCTAATCCTGACTTGGCTGCCGGTGGTCTGACTACAGATGCACAATTGTTTTCGCACTTTCAAAACTATGGTTTGAGCCAAGGACGTGCCTTTTCACCGCTTGTGGATCTCAACTTCTATCGCGCCAGCAATGCTGACCTAAGTGGGTTGAACAATGTACAAGCGTTTGCGGATCTGCAGAATTCTGGGATCAGTCAAGGGCGTCGCTTCTCACAGGTTTTGGACCTAAATTTTTATCGCAACGCTAATAGTGACCTAAATAACTTAAATAACGAGCAGCTATTTCAGCATCTGGGAAGTTACGGAATTAATGAGGGACGGCAATTTTCGCAGTTTTTCGATCTTAATTACTACAAAGGGAGTAATCCCGACTTGGTTCAAAGAGGTTTCAACAGTATTCAATTTTTAGAACACTTCCAACTCTACGGTTTGAAGGAGGGACGCAAGTTCGACCCTGCCTTTGACGTCAACTACTATCGCAGTCTTAATCGCGACTTAGCACCAAATCTAACGAATCAGCAACTGTTGGAAGACTTCGAGTCCAACGGTCTGGATCAAGGACGCATATCATCACCCACTTTCAATGTCAAGGTCTACCTTGCTAATAATCCTGACTTAGTCGCAGCAGGCTATAATAATCAACAGGCATACACACACTTTGTCCAATATGGACAAAACGAGGGACGTGCGGGAAATTACTATCAAGCAAACACCTTAGACACTGCTCGTGACATTACTAGTAGCTTGCTGACAAAAACTTGGACTGACTTTGTGGGTGATATTCACAACAACGACTACTACAAATTCAATCTGGTGGAAAGCAGCAATAACTTGACAATTGCCGTGAATAACTTCAATGCAGATGTCAACGTGCAACTAATTAGGGCTGACAACAATGGCACTACGTTGATTGACTCCTCGGCTAGCAGGGGCGCGGTGTCAGAAGCAATCAACCGCAGATATTTAGCTGCAGGCACTTATTACATTAAAGTAAGCTCTGGTAAGGGTGCTAACACTAACTACGATATAAATGTATCCTTATTGGGAAATCCAGATTTGGGTGGTGCGCCCAACAATCAAAGTTGGCTGAGTTTTGGAACTATACCAAATGCACAACCAACGATAGACCCAAATACAGACCCAAATGCAGACCCAAATACAAATACACAGCCTACTAATGTAGTCAATCTACCCATTCCAACTGGTAACGGTGGCTTTGATAGCACTCAAGATCCAAAGATTACGGGTGGTTACAGCAGCTACAACGGCAACCAACTCAACTCGCAATTCCCCACACTCGATCAGACTGCTGGTTTTACCATCGATTTTGATGCTAAGGTGAACAGCGAGAGCCACAGTAGTAATGACCAAGCAGGTTTCGGCGTTGTCCTTCTGGCGAGCGATCGCCTAGGAATTGAACTCGGCTTTTGGAATAATGAAATCTGGGCGAAACAAATTGTTTTCGGTGTTGATGGTAAGGCTTCGTTGACACACGACAACGTTGAGCGAGTTGTTCGCGATACCACTGTGACGACCCGCTATGAGTTGTCAATTGTGGACAACACTTACAAGCTTTTTGCTGATGGATCACCAATCCTGACTGGGAAAGTCAAAAACTACTCACCATATAATCCCACCGAGCTAGCCTATAATCCCTATCAGCAGTCAAACTACTTCTTCATCGGCGACGACTCCGCCTCTGCAGGAGCTAATGTGGATCTACCCTTTGTGGGAGTTTCTAAAACTTAATCATTGTGGGACGGGCGTCTCGCCCGTCATCAATTAAGAGCGGGTAAGGATTGCCCGCCCCACCCACAACTGAAGTTCATACATTTGACTGCTGGCGTTGATACAGTGACCAGTACAAACCCTTTTGTTGCAACAGTTCCGAGTGAGTACCACGTTCAGCGATCACTCCCTTTTCTAGCACCAAAATTAAATCAGCACGCTTGAGAGGAGCAAAACGGTGGGCGATCAGAAATACGGTGCGGTTAGTGGAGATTTTTTGCAGGTTTTGTAGGACTTGTTGTTCTGTTTCACTATCCAAAGCGCTAGTAGCTTCATCCAGAATTAAAATCGGTGCTTGCAAGAGAAATAAACGCGCTAAAGCAATACGTTGTCGCTGTCCGCCAGATAAAGCTGTACCACGTTCTCCGACATTGGTTTCATAGCCTTGGGGTAATTCACTGATAAAGTCGTGGGCAACGGCAGATCTTGCGGCTTCCACTACTTGTTCTGCGGTAATGTCGGGATTACCAAGAGTGATATTTTCCGAGACGGAACCATTGAATAAGAAGTCTTCTTGAAGAACCACACCAGTTTGTTGGCGTAGCGAAGCTAGATCGGCGCTTTTAATATCAAAACCATCGATCAGGATGCGTCCAGATTCAATTTGATAGAGGCGTTGCAGCAGCTTAGAAAGGGTACTTTTACCAGACCCTGACCGTCCCACAATACCAACAAACTGCCCAGGTTGCACGGTGAAAGAGATTCCTCGCACGACGGGTTCAATATTTGGTCGATAGCGGAAGAAGACTTGCTCAAAGGTGACTTGACCTTTAAGATCTGGTAAAACTAAACCAGTTCCAGGTTCAGCTTCAGGAGCAACATTGAGAATATCGCCAATTCGGTCTACAGAAAGCAGGACTTGTTGCAGATTTTGCCACAACTGCACTAGGCGCAAAAGTGGTCCTGTGACTCTACCAGAAAGCATTTGAAATGCCACAAGTTGACCGACAGTCAGCTGATGTTCGATGACTAATTTAGCTCCATACCAGAGAATTAGCAAGCTGGAAAATTTGGTGAGGAAGTCACCAATATTACTGCTAATGTTGGAAGTGGTAGAAGCTTTAAAACCTGTGCGAATGAAGCGGGCAAACAAACCTTCCCAACGAGTGCGTGCTACTGGTTCTGCTGCATGGGCTTTTACTGAGTGAATTCCTGTCACCGTCTCAACCAGAAACGATTGACTATCGGCACTGCGGTTAAATGTTTCGTTAAGCCAGTTGCGGAGAATTGGCGTTGATGTTATTGTCAAAATCGCAAACAGTGGCAGTACTGCCAACGCCACGAAGGTAAGTGGGACATTATAGTAAAACATCAATGCCAGGTAGACTACAGCAAAGATGCTGTCCAAAATCACAGTCAACGCCGTGCCTGTGAGAAACTGCCGGATTTGTTCTAGTTCTTGGACTCGTGCAATTGTGTCTCCTACCCGTCGCGACTCAAAATAAGCCAATGGCAACCGCATGAGGTGGCGAAATAGCTGTGCTGATAAACTCAGATCCAGCCGTCGGGCAGTGTGGGTAAAGATAAATAGCCTCAGAATGCCGAGTATTGCCTCGAAGATTGCCACCAGCAGGAGTGCGATCGCCATGACATCAAGAGTCGGCAAACTCTCCTGCACCATCACCTTATCGATGACGACTTGGGTAATGAGTGGTGTGGTTAACCCTAAAAGCTGCAAAGTAAAAGACGCCAGCAATACTTCTGTAAGTAATTTCCGGTACTTCCAAACTGCTGGAGTAAACCAACCGAGGTTGAATTTTTCTTGCGTCTGGATCAGTTCTACTTGCCACAGTTGTCCATCCCAACATGCCTCAACTACTGACTGTGGTAAACTTTCACAAGTATGACTGGGATTTAGGGGATTAGCAACAAGCAGGCAGCTGCCCTTGACTCCATACGCTACCACCCAATGGTCCGTCTTAGGTGTCGGAGAATCAGAATTCCAAAGTAGTAAAGCCGGGAAAGATAATTGTCGCAACTCACTCCAACTGACTTGTAACTGCCGCAGCACAAATCCTAACTTTTCTGCGGCTTCCACAAGATTTTTCGGGCGCTGTCCTCGGAGTTGGCGAATCGCCCATTCCAGTTGCACAGCATTGTCCAACTGTTGCGCCACCATTGTTAAACACGCAGCAGCTGTGTTCTGGCTGGAAATAAAAGGATAAGTTGATACGGGAGTGGGGAGTGGGGAGTGGGGAGTGGGGAGTGGGGAGTGGGGAGTGGGGAGTGGGGAGTCTCCTTGTCTCCTTGTCCCCTTGTCCTCCTCTTCTCCTCCTAGTAGCCAAAATTCCTCAATCTGGGGAGTGGAAAGTTCTGCCCACACTGTTGTATTCCAGCGCACAACTACCACTTCTTTACTAGCAGCTACAGCTTTGCACTCCACAGAAAACTTTTTTAAATCACCAAACCAATCCCCTGTTTGTAGGGCTGCCAATGGCTTAGCGACACTTTCTTCCCGTAAACGAACTTTACCAGAAACAATCAGGAACTGGTAACCAACCGCTTCTGTGGACCAAATTTTTTCTCCCAAACGAAAACGTTGAGTTTCTGACTGATTTTGCAATTGGTTTTGTTGTTCAGGAGTTAGCCAACAAAGCGGTGGTTGATTCCAAGGTAGAGAAGCTAGCACCCTCGTTTGCGGAGATTCATCTTTCAGAGATATTAGTTCACTTGCAATTTTACCGTCAGCTTTTGAATTTTCTCTGCTAGCCATTTCTCAAACAACTCATTTTGTAGTGCTTGCTTTAGTTGAGTATCTTCTAACGACGCTGACAAAAATTGTTCTACACGAAACAATCCATAACGTTCTTCAAGTTCTATTGGTCCTACCAACTCTCCAGGACTAGCCATATCAACAGATGCTCTCAGTATATCCGGCATCGTGCCGCGACTAACTGGTCCCATCATACCGTTAACCATTTTGTCATCTGCTAATGAATATTCTTTAGCTAGTTGCTCAAAACTTGCTCCTTCTTCGATTTGCGCTTGTAGTTCCTCAGCTAGTTCCCGATTATCAACAATAATCCGCGAAAGTACTACTCGATCTAGAAAAATTTTCCGTTCTATGAAATATTCTTGCAGTTTTGCTTCTGTAACCACTGCTTTTAGTTTTTCTAATTTAAAGCCAAAAGTGACTGTTGAGTGAAAGGTCGCATAATCTGTACCATTATTCTCTAGCCATTCTTGAAAACTTTTTGGGTCAGTTAGTTGATTCTTTAGTCGAAAATCAATAATTGTCTGTTCTGTTACAGCAGGGCTAATGACAATATCTTCTCGTGTTCGTAGTACTTGTTCAATTACGTGCTGACGGAGAATATCCCCAATATACTGTCCCAATTTTCCAGAAGCTTGCAGATATTTTACTGCTTGCCCAACATAAATAGGCTGGTCATCGACGGTCAAAAATGCTAACGATTCCATGAATTCAATAGGTATAAAACGCGGAAAAAAATATACAATTGATCGTATAAACGTACTTGGATTGTAGCTGACAATAAATTTTGGATTTTAGATTGCCGATTTTCGATTAACAAATTTTTTTGGTACAAGCCCCCTGTTTCGCGCTTGGAACTGGCTCAATGGCTCGGTGAATCTAAAATCTTCAAGCCCCTGGCTGTCCTACATAGGGTAAATACATGGCTCCACAATCTAAAATTTAAAATCGGGTGACAGTGCTATTGCAATCTTATGCGCTTCTCAGGTAAAGCGGCAACTAATCCTTGATTAATTATCTACAAGTTGCGATCGATGAAAAGATAATTAGGCAATTGCACTTGTCCATAACCAAGCAAACAACATTGCCACGATCGCGCCGATCAATGTATTCAAAATATTTACCAATTCATTAGTTAGCCAGCTAAAACGAGATTGTAAGGTAGCCCCAATCACACTTTCTAAATTGGTAGCAATAAAAGCTGCTAGCACACACCAAGCGACACCCGCGACATCAATTAAACCAACTGCCCAGCCAATGAGTGCTTGAGCAACTGACGCCACCACACCAGCGAGGGTTCCCTCTAAGCTGATCGCTCCTTCTGTTCCGCGCGGCACTGGTTGTAGTGTAGTAATCAAAAAAGTACGTTTACCGTAAGCTTTACCCACTTCGCTAGCACAAGTGTCAGAAAGCTTGGTACTGAAACTGGCTACATAGCCTAACATTAGTAGGGGCGAGGTTACCCCGCCCATATGCGAGTGGGGACTGGGTATAATTCCCCAATCTATTAATCCTACGCCCAAAGCACACAGCGCCCCTGTCAACGCTGAACCCCAGACATTTTCTGGTCCTCTAACCCCAGAACGCTTTTCTGCAATGCCTTCTGCTTCCTTTTGTGCCATACCAATGCGCGTGGCAAAAGAACCAACGAGAAAATAGAACATGACTACTACATATCCCTGCCAACCCAGTGTTCCCCATATTAGGACACCAAGTAACCAACTGTGGAATAATCCGGCAGGAGTGAGCAGCTTTTTGGGAACAATCCAAGCTACAGCCAACAGAATTGTGTTCAATCCCGCTCCAATCAACCAGGGATTCGGAGAGTCTAAATATAGCATTAGCAAGTTTTCACTCCTCCTTTTTGTTAGATTCTTAACAGAATAACCAATTTATGATTTGGGTGATTAATCTCCAAAACCCTCCTATGTTAATAGAAATCTTTCGGTTCTGAATGTTCAAAGCTGCTCCTTTTCTCAAACAAGAGCGATCGAGCTACCAGCCTCTGGTGTAACCGGAGAAGATCAGGAATAAATTTTTCTTAGGTATGAGAGAGGATATTTGATAAATCCGAAGACGAAAAATTATGATTTGCTAGCTTCATATTTTAAAGCCTAACGTTTGGTTAGTTTAGTCCAACAATATACATAATTGTCAAGTTCAGGTGACTCAAAATATTAAATAATTCATGTAATAGGCAGATCTAGTGTCATCGTAGCGTTGCCTCGATCACACCACATAAGTGCGTAGACATCGCCCTGTTCCTTTCGTCTTCCCGCTCATTGGCTAATGACTACTTAATATAACTATACCTTAAGCTGGGCATCAGGGTCAATGGTTTGCAGTAAATCGGATACTTGCTTGTCGCTGGATTGTTTTTGCGTCATGTGTCATACTCTATGACGTTTTGTGTACCTTTTAATCCACATTCCGCACCCTTAAAATAATGCCCAGAAAAAAGTGCCTTGCCGTATTTTGATTTAATGGTCGGTCCCATCCGAAAACTGCCTGTACGTTCGTTCACTTTTTTTGTGGTTTTCTCTAAAGTGTCACAGTCCGAATTTTGGTCGTTTAAAGATTTGAGATTAGGGTTCGCCATCCCCAAATTTTACGTTGTTGTATAAAATGCAACTTTAATTGTGAATAAAAATACGATAAACCCGTTTTTAACAGTCGGGTTACGGAATGTGGGTTTGAACCTTGCTACCTTAAGTTATTCAGCCAATACGTAAATATCCTATTTATTTTTATTTAACTGAATTAGTTTAATAACTTGATATTAACTACACAAAATAATCTGAGGCGGCTTTACTAAACACCGTAAATGCGGTAATTTATAAATATTTAACTTGACAATGAATCAGTATTATAGTTAAGTAAAGGCTCGGGTACTTTGGATGTTGATTCAGCTGAAACTATTCCCTTTATTATAAAGTTTTATATGAAAATATTTAAACCTTTAGCAGACAGGCAATTTTAGCATGAGCGGTGACAAAATCCTAGTTATTGAAGATGATAAAATGCTAGCTATAGATATTAAGAATAGCTTACAAACATTAGGATATTCTGTAGTAAAAGTCACTAATAGCCTTGAAGAAGCGATAAAGCAAGTAGCAGAAACTAACCCTAATTTAGTATTAATTGATATCTGCTTAGCTGCACAAATAAATGGTGTGGGCGTGGCAGAAATCATCAAAAATACTTTCCAAGTACCAGTGATATATTTAACAGAATATTTAGAAAATACATTCCCAAAAAAATTACAAAATGAGCCTTTTAGTTATCTTGTCAAACCATTTACTGAAAAAGACATGTATATAACCATAGAAATGGCGCTTTATAAGCACCAAATAGAAAGGATATTGCAGTCAGAAAAGCAGCAGATGAAGGCAATCATCAATAGTATGGGCTGTGCAGTAGTCGTCACAGATACTGATGGTTATATTCAAATGATTAATCCGGTAGCGTCAGCACTCACTAGTTGGCAGCAAGATGAAGCTTACAGTAAAGATATAGCAGAAGTATTAAGCCTGGTTGACAAAGATACGGAAGAAAAAATTGAAAATTTAGCCACAAAGGTAATGAAAGTAGGTAGGGTGTTGCAATTACCAGAAAATTGTATTTTAATTGCTAAAAATGGCACAAAAATACCCATTGGAGATAGTGTTGCACCCATCCGCAATGACGATGGTAATATTACTGGTGCGGTATTCGTTTTTCAAGATATCACTCAACGCAAACAGGCAGAAGCAGAACTGCACCGCAATGCTTTTTACGATGCACTGACAGCACTACCTAATAGAGTTTTATTCAACGATCGACTGAGGCAAGCGTTTGAGCGTGGTAAACGACGGCATAATTATCGCTACGGCGTTTTATTTTTGGATTTAGATGGCTTCAAGGGGATTAACGATCGCTTTGGGCATCGGATGGGCGATGATTTTTTAGTAGCGATCGCCCGACGCTTAGAGTCCAGCTTACGTAGTGGCGATACTGTAGCCCGATTTGGCGGGGATGAGTTTACCGTTCTTTTAGAAGACATTAAAGATGTTACTGACGCTACAAACGTTGCTAGACGCATTCAAGATACCTTGAAGTTGCCACTTCATCTCAATGGACATGAAATATTGACCACAGCCAGCATTGGTATTGCTTTAAATAGCAGTAATTATGATCAGCCAGAAAACCTACTGCGGGATGCTGATATCGCCATGTATCACGCTAAAAAGCAGGGAAAGGCTCGTTATGCAGTATTTAAGAGTACGAAACTGCCATAAAAATTGGCAATAATATTTGGATTGGCGCTCTATTTTTGACCCATCTATAGGCACGGAAATTCGGAAAACCCGTCCGGCGTTGGTAGTTTCTGGTACTGTGTTTAACTCCCAAGGTAGTAAAAATAAACAATAATGAGCATCATCGTCTTTGGCAGCATCAATATAGATCTGGTAGCGACAGCACCCCGATTACCAGTTGCAGGGGAAACGCTGCTGGGGCGTGATTTTTTTCAGGCACCAGGTGGCAAAGGAGCTAATCAAGCGGTAGCATTAGCGAGACTCGGAGTTCCTACTCAGATGGTTGGGCGTGTTGGTGGAGATAGTTTTGGTGCAGAACTCGTCAATAATTTAAAAGCTTCGGGTGTGCAGACTGATAACGTATTCGTAGATGAAACAGTGAGTTCTGGTGTCGCGACGATCGCTGTAAATGATGCAGGTGAAAATCAAATTATTATCATTCCTGGTGCAAATGGACGTGTAAATCAGTCAGATGTAGAACGATTATCACCTTTATTACCAGGAGCCACAACGCTGCTTTTACAATTTGAAATCCCCATATCTACTGTGATTGCAGCAGCTTCTTCGGCGCGACAAGCGGGAGTAAGCGTTATTCTCGATCCAGCACCTGCACAAATGGATGTGCCTGCCGAACTTTACCCGTTGGTAGACATTATTACACCAAATGAAGTAGAAGCAGGGCAACTGGTGGGTTTTCCTGTATTCGGGGAGGAGTCAGCGAAAAAAGCAGGTACAGTTTTACTGCAAAGAGGTGTGAAATGTGCGATCGTTAAACTGGGTGCTAAGGGAGTTTTCTGTGCAACACCTGAGGAAACCTTTTTTGTGCCTGCGTTTCTAGTTCAGGTGGTTGATACAGTAGCTGCTGGGGATGCGTTTAATGGCGGTTTAGCAGCAGCACTTTTTGAAGGGCAATCAATACGTCAGGCAGTTGTTTGGGGTGCGGCGGCGGGTGCAATGGCTGCGACGAAACCAGGGGCGCAGCCTTCGCTTCCCGATCGCCTCACTTTTAATGCATTTCTCCAAGAAAGGGCTAATTGCTAATTGTTGATTGTTAATTGTTAATAGCAATCAACAATCAACAATCAACAACTACCAACTACCAACTACCAATATCTTCATTCCAAAGTTCAGGATTAGCTTCAATAAACTTATTCATCATCTGTTCGCATTCATCGAGGTTCAAATCAATGACTTCTACGCCGTGGGATACCATAAATTCTTTCGCACCGGGGAAGGTTCTTGATTCTCCGGCAATGACTTTTTTAATACCAAACTGTACGACTGCTCCTGCGCACAAATAGCACGGCATTAAGGTTGAATACAGTATTGTACCTTTGTAGCTGCCGATTCTACCAGCGTTGCGAAGGCAATCGATTTCCGCATGGGTGACGGGATCGGCTTCTTGCACACGCTTATTGTGTCCCCTACCGACAATCAAGCCATCCTTGATTAAAACTGAACCAATGGGAATTCCACCTTCAAGTCTGCCTTGTTTTGCTTGTGCGATCGCCGCTTCCATAAATTCGTCCATTTTTTAATTCTCCTTATATGTCAAAACAACTCGTATTGATGGACCACGATGGTGGTGTAGATGATTATCTAGCAACTATGCTGCTGATGACGATGGATCGTATCCAACCCCTCGGCGTCGTAGTCACTCCAGCTGATTGCTACGCCGAACCAGCTGTCAGCGCTACACGTAAAATCCTAGACTTAATGGGGAGTTCTCATATCCCTGTCGCAGAAAGCACCGTGCGTGGTATCAACCCCTTCCCCCGTCTTTACCGCCGCGATTCGTTTATCGTTGACCATCTCCCCATTCTCAATCAAAACGAAACCATTCGTACCCCTCTGGTTGCTTTATCAGGTCAAGATTTCATGGTTCGGGTATTGCGTGAGGCGTCAGCACCAGTAACGCTGATGGTAACCGGTCCTTTAACGACAGTTGCAGCAGCACTGGATAAAGCACCAGAAATCAGCGAGAAAATTCAAAGGATTGTCTGGATGGGCGGTGCGCTGAATGTGTCTGGTAATGTGGAAAAAAGTATAGAAGCAGGACAAGACGGTTCTGCGGAATGGAATGTTTATTGGGACCCAATTTCTGCAAACCGGGTATGGCAAACGCCGATTGAAATCATTATGTGTCCTTTGGATTTGACTAACAATGTGCCAGTAACATCCGAGATAGTCTACAAAATGGGGCGACAACGCCACTATCCTATATCTGATTTGGCAGGACAATGTTATGCGCTTGTGATCCCCCAAGATTATTATTTTTGGGATGTGCTAGCAACTGCTTATCTTGCTCACCCGGAATTCTATCAATTGCGCGAGTGGGAAACAGAAATTATTACCACTCGTCTCAGTCAGGGGCGTACCAAGATAGTGTCTGGAGGTCGTAAGATTTATGCCATGGATCGGGTAGACAAAGAGCGTTTCTACGCTTACATCTTACAGCAATGGGCACGCTGAATTTTGAACTGTAAATAAGTCGGCGTAAATAAACACAACTATCTGTTAGGGCTGTTATACTAAAAACGGGTGAAAACTATACTTATTTAACATTCGCGCATCCGGTTCTTAAGCCTCTCCCCGCATCGGGGAGAGGTTTGGAGAGGGGTTCCATATTAAGTGAAGTTTTGAACCGTTCGCAGTATAGTTGTTAGTTGTTAGTTGGCGAATAGCCTCTTAACATTCGTTAATATAGTTATGTTTTATTATGCCTACCTACTTAGATGTAGGCAGATAATTGTCTGTTATATCCCAATACAGTTCAGTTAAGCACCAGATCAGAAACCCGGTTTCTCCGAGAAACCGGGTTTCTTTGCTCTCACCTATCCTTAACTGAACCGTATTGTGTTATATCCGCATTCATATTTTGAGTTTTCACTAATAGACATCTCCGAAAAAGAATGTAGAGACGCGAAATTTCGCGTCTCTACAAGGGTTGTAAGCAACGCACAATTAATTTCCGGAGATGTCTAATGACACTAGTGTGTTGCGCCGTAACTCACCAACTTTGCAGTGGTGCGTTACTTAAGAAAATCCAAACCCAAACTAAGAGCCGCAACGCTTCCTGCTACACAAATCTCTCCAAGGAGTATTTTATCTCTGACTGATTCCAGTGGAATTAGGATTACTTCTATTTCTTCTGTAATATCTAGTTTAGTTTCTCCAGACAATATCACATTTTCTGCTAAAAATAAATGTATTTTATTAGTATCTTTGCTAGGCTTATCGTATAGAGTTGCTATTTTTGTAACTTGTTGGGCAATATAACCAGTTTCTTCTTGTAGTTCTCGGACTGCTGCTGCTTCAGCGCTTTCTTCTGCTGGGTCGAAACCACCTGCAGGCAGTTCTACAAAAAATTCACCTACCGCGTGTCTATATTGACGTACAAAAACAATATCTCTACTGCTAGTAATAGGTAAAATTAAAGCAACTTCTGGTTTAATATTGACAAAATAATCATCTATAATCCTACCATTAGGTAATTTTATTACATCTTGTCTCACCTTGCACCAGTGATGATCTAAGACCATTTTTGAGCGCAAAATCTTCCATTTTTGTAAATTGGTCATGGACATAGATCCCAAAATCTGCAAAAACCTAATAGCAAAAATCAAGGCTTGGTAAAAAGTATAACAGAGGCAGCCCCAATGCAAATAGAGGTAGAACTATTTACTGTAAACAAGCGCTTTCCTTTGACCATTAGTCGTGGCACAACCGCACAGACAACAAATGTATGGGTGAGAATTGCCCATGATGGGATCGAAGGTTGGGGAGAAGCATCACCGTTTAATGCTGGCAGTCATCCGCAATCAACTGAAATGATCAAAGTTGCCTTGCAGCAAGTAGCACCGTCTTTGCAAGCATTCAGCCCGTTACAACGGTCCGCAATTGAACTAGTGTTAACAAAAGCACTCGTTCCTTCATCTGCCTCGGCGGCATTAGATATGGCAATGCACGACTGGTTAGGAAAACGCGTCGGGCTACCCCTATGGCAGATGTGGGGACTTGATCCCAACAGGATCGTGCCGACTTCAGTGACTATTGGCATTAATTCACCAGCAGGAGCAAGGGCTAGGGCACGAGACTGGTTACAATTTACCGATGTTCGGATTTTTAAGGTAAAGTTAGGTAATCCTGAGGGCATTGCCGCCGACCAAAAAATGATCGTGGCAGTGCGAGAAGAAGCACCAGTACAAGATTTGTACGTAGATGCAAACGGCGGGTGGAGTTTGTCGGATGCAGAACTGATGTGTACCTTCCTTGCCGATCTGGGTGTAAAATATGTAGAGCAGCCACTGCCACGAGGACAGGAAAAAAATTTATTCCAACTTAAACAGCGATCGCCTCTGCCGATCTTTGTGGATGAAAGTTGCAATACTAGCTTTGATATTCCTAAATTGGCAAACTGTGTGGATGGCATTAATATTAAACTGATGAAATCTGGGGGTTTAACCGAAGCAATGCGGATGGTACATACGGCACGCGCTCATGGGTTGAAAGTGATGTTCGGTTGCTATTCCGACAGTACACTAGCCAATACAGCAGCGGTGCAGCTTGCACCTTGTGCTGACTATATAGACTTAGACAGTCACCTCAATTTAATCGATGACCCTTTTAAGGGTGCATTCGTGCAAGATTCGAGAGTTTTGCCAAACAATTTACCGGGTTTGGGGGTGGAACGTCATGCGTCTACCGCTTAATCAACGAATCGCTATCCTACTGCATGAGGAAATTCGCGGAACTCATGGCAAAACAGGATTGTCAATTTTACGCTACAGTGAAGCGCCAATTGTAGCCGTGGTCGATCGCGATTGTGCAGGGAAATCCTTGCAGGAATTAACGGGGATCAAGCGTGATGTGCCGATAGTGCCATCGGTAGCAGCAGCTTTGAAGTACCAACCCCAAGTTTTGGTAATCGGCGTTGCCCCCAAAGGCGGCGTCTTGCCAGAAGATTATTGGCATGAGATCAAGGACGCTTTATTAGCTGGAATGTCTGTGGTGAATGGTTTGCACACACCATTGGCAACTATTCCCGAGTTAAAGACACTGCTGAAACCGGGGCAAATAATTTGGGATGTGCGCAAAGAACCACCTAACTTAGAAGTGGCTAGTGGTCTGGCACGTACTCTTTCCTGTCGGCGGGTGTTAAGTGTGGGTACTGATATGTCAGTCGGCAAAATGTCAACAAGCCTGGAGTTACATCGGGCGTCAAGACTGCGCGGCTGGCGTTCTAAGTTCCTTGCTACAGGTCAAACTGGTTTAATGTTAGAAGGGGATGGTGTGCCATTGGATGCTGTGCGGGTGGATTTTGCCGCCGGTGCTGTAGAACAGATGGTCATGCGCTATGGTAAAAATTACGACATCGTGCATATTGAAGGACAAGGTTCCCTACTGCACCCCGGTTCCACAGCAACACTGCCTTTGATACGCGGTTCTCAACCAACGCAGATGATACTAGTACATCGTGCTGGACAAACTGAGGTGGTAAGTGGTGTACCAATTGGGCAGTTATCAGAGGTGGTACGGCTTTATGAAACTGTCGCTAGTGCAGCTGGTGCTTTTGCCGCAGTACCTGTGGTGGGTATTGCTCTGAACACTGGTCATTTAGATGAGTCGGCGGCATTGGATGCGATCGCCCACACTGAGGCAGAAACTGGGCTACCCTGTACAGATGCAGTACGTTTTGGTGGTGGTAAGTTGTTGGATGCAGTCATGCAAAAGCTATCGTGACCGAATAATTCGTAATTCGTAATTCGTAATTCGTAATTAAAAATTCCTAAATTAATTAATAATTAATTCATTAAGGGTATAGGTTACCCTGACTGCCGCGCAACGCTTGCAGCGCTGACGCTACGAGCGTCGCTACCGCAACCAGAGGCGCGTTTTAATTATGAAAAAGAAAAAAAGCGAGATCTTCTTTACTGCAGGTTCCCCTGCATTTATGCATGGGGACGCCAATAATGCTGTCCAGCACGGCATTTTTCGGGGGAAACTTTGAACGTAAAGATGCCTTACGAGCGAACCGCATTAATGTAAGTGACTAGGACTATCCATCAAAGCATAAAAAGCTTGTGTGTCGTTGGCGTGTGTAATAAGATAAGCTTTCAATTCCGATTTACTCATTTGGTCAAAATTAGGTGTGGTCATTGATCGAATCTCCAGTTGCCGTCACGAGGTATTAATATTCCTAGATCCTTTCCAGCCAATATGTATATTTCTCCAGTGCGCTCATCTAAGCGATCGCGATTAGTAGGCTCTAGCGCATTCGGGACAATCCAGCATCATGGGATCTTTGGGAGTGCCACAGTAGCTGCATAGGGATGGTGAGGTGTAGCGAGGTGAAATGTAGTCGCTATCTATTGCCATACATACTCCACCGATGATGACATAATCAGAAATAAAAATTATCGGTGTTCCAATTCCATCGCAACCGATGAAGTCTATATCGGTCAATTTACAGCATTGATTAATCATAGTACCTATGAGGGCTTGCTTTCTTAGGGGGTTTCGGAGAGTACGTCCACAGCTTCTGACATCAGCAAAACGTGACGTTGAGGACGTCACGCTAGCACAACTGTAAATATACGCATGAAAATATTTACGCCCTACAGTGTAAAGCCTGGAAAAATACGATGCCCTCGTACTATTACTGATGTTTGGGCAAGAGCATTTGGTTTTCTACGTGTTTTTGCGTACGCCTTGTCGGCGGTTCAACTTAACAACAAACAAACCTTAAATGTTCAAGGTCTGGAGCATGAAATGGGATCGGGATCAATACCCGGTACGGGTGTTGATATAGGAAAGCAATCAATTCGTGAGGAGGGGAGAGTTTGCAGATCCTGTATGTTCAATTCATAGCGCTTTTGGGCGGCATTCAGTTTTTCTTGCGTTTTTACCAGGATAATCTAACTCCCTCTTAGGCGTACCATACAAATAATGGTCATGTTCGCGCTTACCAGTCGGGCGGTGCTTCTATCGTTCCCATCATCGCCTCCAGCACATCCCAAGCATCACCTTCTACAGGTGCCGAAATCAACTCTTGAATCACAATTACATAGCAAGTATTCGGTGTCAAATCCAAGGGCGCATCCGGACTTGAAACACTTTCATCAAATACAACTGTTACCTTTTTGATCATAACTTAGTATCCGTTATTTCAGGTCGTTTTCGTAACTATTTTGTCAAAAAAGGATCGACTAGTCTGTAGGTATGCGATTGCCCTTACCAAGTGGCACATTGTCAGGGCGCGGTTTCCGCGCCCCTACGGTCAAATTTTGGTCTACCTCTTGCCGGACTCATATTTAACTATTTCTGTCAATGCGTAAGTCCTATATTCATTAGACATCTCCGAAAATGAATGTAGAGACGCGACCCATCGCGTCTCTACAAGGATGGAAGGTAAGACATAATTAATTTCCACCAGATGTCTATTTAGGTAGACCATAAAACCGTAGGGGCGCGGTTTCCGCGCCCTTACCACGTGGTCAATTCTACTTTATGAAGAGATCGAGTTCCGTTGTACACATGATGCTCAATTTGTATAGTGCGTAAGTCCTAATAATTGCAGATAGTGAGGCTCGATATTTGGACGACTTAGAGATAATTCCGCAATTGCGTAGCACTTATTTTATTAATCACGCCGAACGAAAAAGTACACGCCCTGGAAGCACTTCATCGTTAATCTTGGCATAAACTCGGAGACACGCAGACACTTCAGAACGCACTCCACCAATCTCCAGTTGCAGATCATCTTTTGACCAACTAAAGACATCGGCATAAGTTCCCCATAACGGGCGGATCTGTACCTGGTAACCAGCTTGACGCGCCTTTTCTAGCACCGGATCGAGGGTGCGTCGTGTTTCAAGTTGCAGCTTACCCCACCAAGAGTAGCGATCGCACGTTGGCAAATACACCAAAGAGTGGATCGCCTCATCTAAATCTAGTCTCGCACGCAAAGCTGTTACTGGATCGGCGTCAATAGTTGCTTGTACTCGCCGGAAACGGTCTACCAGTGCTGTGATGTACTTAGATTTTTCTGACTCTAAGCTCAAAGACCTAACACTAAATCGATCCACACTCTTGAGAGCATGGTGCAAAGACAAGTCTAACTCAATAAACTTCAGATAAATAGAAACAACTCCAGCAAGTAAATCAAGTTCTCCGCCTCGTGTTTCCACCATCAATCGCGAATCAAAATCAATTTTATCTGACAACCATAACCCAGTAGCCCTGACCTTTCCCGTCAAACCAGGGTAAAGAGATTCATCGCGGATAAAGGGTAGTGATGAAAGTGAGCAATTGTTCTCCCTTGCGCCCACCTGACTCACGTCTGTCAAGATACGCGATCGCCAAGCATGAGCTACTTTCTCCGGAACGCGCAGCAGCAGACGTTGCATCTCGTTCCAGAAATCGGCATCATTAATACTGTAAAATTGGTACTGACCGATGTAGTTCAACAATTCCCGGTCAGCAAGCAAAGCTTCACCAATATGTTTCAGTCGTTGGGTACTGCCTGTTACTGGCTCTAACACATCCTCCCATGAGGAATTATCCTCACTAGACAAGATCTCCTGACTGAGATCCAGTTTAGGTGTCGGTTCCAAAATAATGTCCAATTCTCTCAGCAATTCCTCGCAAGCACTGCTCCCTGGATCTATTGTGGCTGTTTTAAGAGCTTGCTGTAATTGAGTCCGCAATCCGTACAAACCCAACCGCAGTACCGAAGCTAAATTTGAGTTGTCAATCTCTAATAACTTGCTAAGCGGCTGCATAAATCCTCCTTATAATTCGTAATTCGCAATTCGTAATTCGTAATTAACAACTCAATTACGAATTACGAATTACGAACTATTAATTATTTGCTCAGTGTTCTCCAGAAAACGGATCCCGTTCTGCCTTAACATCGTTAGGTTGTGGTTGGAGAGTGTCCCGAAAAACGCATCCCTCTTGCTTGAGACATTCTGGAGTTGTTGATGTCCAGTAAGGCACTTCAAACGCATGTACTCGTAAAATACCTTTCTCGTTGAGAGAGACGTAATATCGGCAAGGATACTCGCTTTTAACTTCTGGTTGAGGCAATTCGCCAATCAGTTCCCACTTATTAGATTTTGGATTATGAAATTGGAAGTAGAAAGTGTGCTTGCGACTTGTAGGAAAAGGAGGTAATTCAGCAATTAAACCAATTCCTTGTGGCTGCATACCGTCATCGTCATATTGAAAAACTCTCAGATCCTTACTGTAGTTTTTCTCGGCGGCAAATACCACAGTATGAGCATCTGTTTTCAAAGCATTTGCCGATTCAGCGACATTGACAGCAATATCGCACACTACCTGACTGTCTTCCGAAATCACTGCTGACGTCAAGATTGCTTTTGCCGTATCAAGACAGGGAATATTCACAGGAATTAAGTAGTAGGGATTACCCCGACAAAGCAGCAAGTCGATATCGAGCTTTTGATTAATCTCAAACTGGACTTTGATTTGATTTTTAAAATCATCCTCATTCATTTCCAGTTTTTTCATCAAAGCGTCGCCGTTATAGCTGCCCCAAAGTTGAGGTTTTATATTCTCAAAGTCTTGACGGATGATGTTATTCGTCAATTGCATTCCCTGCCAACTACTGCGATACTTTGCCATAGCATCATCAGCGTTAAGTTGATACAGTTCTTGACCTGCTTGAAAAATTGCATCTAAACTTCCCCCAATGACCTCCCTTTTAAAAGAGCATGGTAGAAAATAAAACAAATTTTTGACATCTATATATAGTTGGTTTGCTCCTCTACGCAGCAATTCCTTAGACTCTTGAGGGGCGAAACCCAATTGCTTGAGCTTCTCAGCAAAGCAGGCTCCGGCAGAGGTTGCTAGCTTGGTATATTCAGGTTCAAAGGTGACTCGTTCTTCGTTCCACACCAAATAGTCAGACTTGCTAAATACCCGGTATAATTCGCGCTCAACTAATTCCAGATTGCAGGTTTTTCCAGAGAGAATCAACCAATCTACTTGCTCTTTATGGCTTTGAGAATCTTGCTGATTGGAAAACTTAGTCGATAACGCATTCTCTACCAGCCCTTTGGCGATACCTACAGCTTCTTGAATCACAGGAGATACCGCCCTTTCAAATTGCTCTACTGTTAACGTCACACTCAGACTCTCAATCACCTCGTTTGGCAATTGAATGTCGTTTTGTAGCAGCAGTTCAGCAATTTTCTGCCCGTCGAGGACGAAGGTTAGTACATCTGTATCTTTTTGCTGCTTTTGTCCGAGTGTAATTTTCGCATTTTCCGCTTGTTCCCAAAGGCTGTAAAAGGTTTGTACCCGAGAGGGCGAGTTTTTCCAGCGGGTAGGGAGTACTTTTTCCGCCAGATTTAAAGCATCTTTGTAAGCTTCGCCTTCTCGGATCTCCTTGTCTACACAAGCCAATAGCCAACCGGAGTGGAATTTGCCGTTATCAAGGAAGCGATCGCTCAATTCCTCTATCTGCACTTTCAACACATCTTTTGCTAAGCGTTCTTCGATGACTGCTGTTAACAGACAGTCCGCTATCGCCGCTTTCATTAGCAAGAAAAGTCGCAGTGTGATCAGTTCGCCGCCTAACTGCAAATGACCAGAAGAACCTAACAGTTTGGGGGTAAGTTTATAGTAGCGTCCGCCATCACCTCGGTCTTCACCCGGTTCAAATGGGTTAATTTCTTGCAGCGTTAGGCGAATCAGCGCTAAATCAGTAGTTCCCCCACCGATATCTAAAACTAGCACATTTTGCCACCATTTATCCCCGTTGTAACGACAGCGCGTTTTGAAAGATTCAATCCCCACGTTCAAATCACCGCCAAATTCACGCCACAGGAAGAAGATCGCTACTGATATCGCTTCGTCGTAAGCCATTTGCACATCTTCGATATCCAGTTTTTTAACCAGATTCTCAATCTCACGACGCACAAATGGTGAGGCAATTGTTGGATAAGTCACCACTGCTCGGTAGAATTTGCCCTCGGAACATTTACCAGGGTAACGTCGTCTATATTCTTCGGTCAACTCTATCAGTTCAGCATAGGCAGCTTGGAGTAGGTTGTTAACCTGAATTGTGTCCTCTTTGCCATTGAGTGTGACTTGGAAAGAGCGTTCTTGACCAAAATAGCGTTTGGGTGAGTGGAGGAATTTGCCTTCAATCTCCGCTCCATTTCCAATGGCGTTTAGTCTGTGCTGCCTTGCTTTTTCTCCCAAGATGACTTTAACTTTTGCCGGATCGTCCTCTGGTAAAGAAGGTTCTAGACTGACGACTTCTAATTCACTGGTAATTTCATTTAGACGACGGTCTTTATCGAGTTCTATTGGTATCAAACTTTGCCACTCAAGAGGTGGAACGCGGAAGACTTCGTGGTATATCTGGTTCAACCGTTTGCTGGCAGCGCGACGAAACCAAGGTAGGCGTTTGCTGAGACAAATTTCTATCTGCCGCAGAGCGTCCAACAAGTCGATATTGTTAACACCCCGAAATAGTTGTTCTCCGAGATTATGTGGTATTATATCTAGGGTGGCAAAAGTTGATCTACTATAATCCGGATCGGGGATTGAAACAGAAATTGAAATTTTCCTCAGTTCATGGAGAAACTTTTGCCACTCTGCGTTCCAAGCATCACGACTGATACCCGGTAACTCATCCACAGGACATTGATTTAGCCACACTGCTAAGCGATCGCGCAACCGCACTTCTTGCTCGCTGGGCAAACTATCTGGAGTCACAATGACTTTAGGATCGTAAAGTGTAACTGTGGAGTTAGACGTGCCAAAATCAATAGCGAACCAGCCTGGATAGGTAATTTCTGGCTTTCTGCTTTCGTGAGTAGGTTCCGGGTTAGATGGCTCGTTGACAAACATTGGTGTGAATAATATATCTCCGAAAGTCCATATATTGCACTCAGATGTAGAGGCTTTGGTTGCAGATAGATTTGGATCGCCAGTCCCATTGTCAGAGTCGAAATACTCTATAGTAACTAGCAAATTGCAGTTGACGCCTGCTGGTAAAGGTTTATCCCACCAACAATCGGTTTGCTTTAATCGCTGCGGGGTAGAGAGTCTGAGTAGTTTATTTGTGCTATAAAAGTTGACACTTTTATATACAGTTTGTATCTGTGCTGCTAGTTCTTCTGGTGTGCCACTGACAGAAATATCAATTCGGGAAATATGGGGTAAATTGTAACTTGCACTAGGTTTTATTTCTATTCCTGGTAAAAGCAACAGGTTATTGTCTTTAATACGCAGTTGATAACGATTTAAAAGCTCTATTTTTACGGGCATACCGACTTTAGATTGTTAGTTGTTAGTTGTTAGTTGTTAGTTGTTAGTTGTTGGTGAACCAGCGCTGCAGGAGGAGCCAGCACTCTCCGGCGGGTTTCCCGCCGTAGGTGACTGGCGTTGGTTTCCCGACAGAGGCGACTGGTGAACCCGAAGGGTTGTTGGTTGTTGGTTGCTAATTGCTAATTGCTAATTGCTAATTGCTAATTGCTAATTGCTAATTGCTAATTGTCAATTTTTCCTATTAGCCATTAGCTACTAACCACTAACAACTAACCACTAACCACTAACCACTAACCACTAACAACTAACCACTAACTACTCTGGATAAGAAATAGTTGGGATTTGGGAAAGGTTGTCTAACCAGGGTGGAGTGGAGGTAGTGCTTTCTTCTGCAGAGGCGATGTACCTGAGTAAGGGTTCGTGCTTCGATTTTAAAAGTTCTTGCAGATTGTCTACTATCTCCTTGAGTGCTTGGGAAAAAGAAGATTTCACTTGTTTGGTTAACTGACTCACGTACTGGATGAGGTGCAATGCTGCGGTAGTGGTGATTTCGTCTCGCAGTCGTAAAACTGCAATCTGGTGATTAAATGGTCTTGGGGGAACAGGAAACTTTTTATCAGGACTCCAGTCAAAGATTTGACCGTTGGAGTGTTTGTCGTCTTTACGTGCTAAGGGAAATAAGGCGTCAGCGTTGAGCGGAGTAGCACTAAGTGCCAATCCGCTATGTTGGATGATGAGCTTTTGCCATTTATTAGCAGGATCTACGCCTCGTAACAGATTTCTGAATAGGCGGACTTGATTCTTGCCAAATTTTTTCTCGATTTTCTGTTCTTTATCTGGTAGCAAAATTGTGTTCAGTTTGTCACGTTCTATTTCCACATCACTAGACAATTTGCTAAACAAGTCTTTGACTGCTTCTATAGTGCGATCGTGAGCGAAACCTTGCATTTCGTTAATTGTTTGTACAAATGCCGGATAAAAATCGTCACTTTTAGTTGGAATGAAGTCGTCAACTTCATCTTCCTCAAAAAAACTTTCACCTTTTGTTAAGGCGATCGTGCCATTTTTGGTTCTGTCAAAGAGCAAAGTCCACTCGCTCCAATCAAAGAATATTTTATTAGTTAGCTCATCTTTAAGCACATCACTGACAGCTACACCATTGCGGTTCTTCAATATCGGCTGTTTCTCTAAATCTTCTTCAAATTGCCTGTAGGTAGTGACTAGGTTCTCGATCGCCTCCCGTAAGGTGAGAAAAGCTGGACTTTCCACAAACGGTATATATGCTGGCATTTCTTGTAGCAAATTTTTTAGTTGATTCTGCTCTTTACGTACAATTTCTACAGCCCTTTGAGTGTCTTCTAAAAGTTGTTTCATGCCATGAACAGCTACATGCTCTTTAAGTAATGAGCGTAGCCTGCCAATCCCTCCATCCTCGGCATAGTCACTCAGTTGCTTATGCAGTGTACTAGAGGTGGGCAACATTTCACTTAATTTCTGCCATTTTTGCCGCAGATCCGATTCCGGTTTGTTTGGTTTGTCCAGTTCTGGCAAAAACTCTGGTGAGCAAACTTGCACAAGCGAGGAAAGTTCTGCCAGTTTATTCAGCCCATAAAGTTGCGACAGCAGGACAATATTCTTTTTTTCTGTGGTCAAATTGCTGGCGCTGGCGATCGTTAGTTTGAGAATACTTAGGCGCTCAAGTAATTCTTCTTCTGACAGGGGTTCTTCCAAAAGTTCGTCAATAGCACGTTCATCACTCCAAGACAGAGGAAGTTGATTGAAGCGTCCCACGCCAACTATAATGCGGTCTTTGAGGTCTTGTCCTTTATCCCGCTCAAGCATACTGCGGATTTTAGCCGCAGTGACGCCGCCTGGATATCTGCCGTTAAGCAGCAGTAGGATAGTTTGTACATCTGCTAATTCCCGCAAAGACAAAAAGGCATCCCTGACGCCAGAATCAGCAGATCCTAATCCCGGAAAGTCTAGGAGAACGAATTCATTTGTTCCTTGTAAAGAAGATAAATCCCAGATTTCCTTTGATATCTTGATTGTGAGATCTATACGGCGAATTAATGAAAAGCTATTTTGCAAGTCTTTAGCTGATGGCTGCATCCAGGTTTCCCAAGATTTGGGAGCAGGAGGTAGAAGAGAGAAGCTGAGTTCTAAGATATTCATGGGCGGATCGGCTAGTCTCAGCCCTTTGTAAGCAGTGGTATTGTCTATTTGGTAGTTTTTGCTACAGATATTTTCTCCATACACGCTATATGTACGAACAAACACTACCAGTTCCCACAGCAGAGAGCGTAGTTCCAAGCTTTGGGTCTGATTCCATATTTGCTCACACCATTTGAGGATATCGTTAGTGTCAATGACACTTGTAGGATGTAAACTGCTCAATGTAGCAAGTTCTGCTGGAGACACTTCTGCTGCTCTTGCCCGTTTTTGGGCTTCTTCAAGCATAAAGCGCAGGCACTCTTTCACCCCTTCGTGAGAAAGATATTCAACTTTAAAATTACCAACTTTTGTGGTTTGAAAATCTTTTTGTTGAACGAGGTGGATGGCTGTAACGTTACCTGTAGTGGGGGTTTCACTGACTGGCAAGGCATCGGCGTAGCCAATGAGACTGCCAAGAAGCAAGGTTTTTCCGCTACTGAATTCCCCCATGATGCCGATTTTGACTGGCGAGGATGCAAGCTGCACCATTCTCAGGGCGGACTGCTGAAGACGCTGGATGCTTTCGTGGATGCTACTGGGAACCCACTTTTCCTGAGGAGGTGGGTTTTGTGATACCAACTCAAGACTTTGGAGTATCGATTCCCCGTATTCTTTATAGCGGTGTAATTGTTCTACTGCCATGTCGCTTTTCATATATGTTCCGTTCTTCAGATCCAAGTTAACTTTTCCGGACTTCGGTTACCTGAACAAGCTAGAATGCTTATAACATAGAGGATTTACGGCATTAGCTACAGCTATATCCTATTTTTTTTACTACTAAAAATTAAAGTTTATCAATTTCTACAATTTTTGCCTGACAAATTGCCACACTGATAGAATACCGAGTGTCGGCACGTGTTTGTTCAATTTTTACTAGAATAGGACTTATATAATGTCCGTATAAACAGTTACGATATCCAGCCCTCGCTCGCTCCCCTCTCCCATGCATGGGAGAGGGGAGCGAGCGAGGGCGGGGTGAGGGTTCATATAATAAGTCATTAACCGGACATGATATTACGGATTGACAGAAATAGTCTTGTGTGGAGTGGTAACGGTTGGGCGGCGGAGCGCAATATTCATTTGGGTAGACAACAAAACCGTAGGGGCGCTGTTTCCGCTTCTGGTCCACGTGGTCAATCCTACGAGATGAAACGTCCGAATCCCGTTATACACATGATGTTCAATTTGTATAGTACGTAAGTCCTAACTTAATCTTATTTGCGCTCTTTCTACTTACTTATCAGAGTGGCTCCTAATTAGAGAATGCTGCATTAGGCATACGTTGCAAAGCGTCTACGCACAGTTCTAGGGAATTCTAGTCACGCAACTGGGACCGTATGATATTTGTATCAATGAGATACGCCACTAAAACTCCTCGTCTTCGTATATACCTGCCCGACTAACAGCATAGTCGGAAAGTAGTGGTGTATCTCGTCTGTGGCTTTGGCTCCACTCTTTCAATGCTTGAATCCATTCAGAAGCTGTGGCGGTTTCATAAAATGGACGTTCCTGTTTAGACTTCACCAACTGCTCAAGCATCGCATCAAGGTGGGGTTTTACTAGTTCCTCTGATAAATTTGTGATCTTCACTAACGCTCTTAGCAAGTGCTTGGATCTCTTCTGTGTGGGCTTCCTTAAATTCATGAAGCACTTTAGACTCACTATTTCTACCTCTTTGTGTGCTGGTGTTCATAGGAATTGAAGAAATTAGTCAAGATGATTAACTTTACTATAGTGCTATCCTCTGAATTTCAATTCGTGGTAAGAAAGTATTTAAGCGACGAGAGTCATAAAGGTCAAGCATTTCCACCGCCAGCTTGATGATACCCCGTGGTGTAAAGTATTGTCCGCGATCGCCGCGCAAATTTGCACCAAAAATCTCTTGGTAAGGCGAAGCATCTCCAGCCTCGCCGCGCTCAGTTTGGCTTCAATGAGGAGTGCTTTGTAGAGGTTAGCGCCACTCAGATCCGCACCCCTGAGGTTTGATCCCACGAGTAAAGCATTGCGCAGCCAACAGCTATCAACTTCATCTAAGCAAAAATCGGCTGTAAATTTAAAATAAAACCAGGGAGAACATCTTCACCAGATAAACTTGTCGGAGATTGTAAAATTTCAGGTACTTGATTAAAACGATAAATTATTACTTGTTTATCTTTGGGATTAATTAACCAACCAAGTTGTAAGCCCGAAGCTAAGTATTCCTGCATCTTGGCTTGAGTGTCTTCCACATCATCAGTTTCAGAAACCAATTCCACTGCAAAATCTGGACACAAGGGGAGATATTTTTTTCTTTGTTGTGGTGTAAGAGCATCCCACCGTTCCATCTTTACCCAAGAAGCATCAGGAGAACGAGTTGCACCGTTGGGAAGTTTAAAACCAGTGGAAGAATCAAAAGCGAGTCCTAAATTTTTTTGACTGTTCCAAAACCATAATTGACCTAACAAATCAAAATTACGGTTTCCCGTTTCTCCTCCAGTGGGTGACATGATTACCAATTCTCCTTCAGCAGTTAATTCCAAACGCAACTCTTTATTCACAGCCACAATCTGTTCAAATTCCTCATCTGTAAATTTGAAATTAGGAGGTAATTGTAAAGTTAAAGCAGTCATAATTAATTCCGCTCCACTAAAATCCGGCGTTGCGTCCAAGCCAAGTGCAGCCAACAGGGAAGACTTAGCCTCTACCTCTACTTTAGGAATTTTCAGGAGAGTAGCCAAATACCGGATGAGAAAAGTGGCTGTGGTGACAAATTGTAGTTACAATTAGGCAGTTGTAGCTGCAATTTGGTGATGGAGTTTGAATGGGATGAAGCAAAGCGTCTTGTCAATATTCGCAAGCACGGGATCGATTTTATCGATGTTCCAGACGTGTTTAACGAAGATACGGTAACGGTTGAAGATAATCGCTATGACTACGGAGAGCAGCGTTTCGTCACGTTTGGCTTGTTGCAAGGGCGAGTCGTTGCTGTTGTCCATACCAAACGTGGCGATTCCACCCGCATTATTTCTGCAAGAAAGGCAACCAAGTATGAGCAACGAACCTATTTCGAGCAATTCTCAAACTGATTGGCAACGACTCGATGCGATGACCGATCAGGACATTGACCTATCGGATTGTCTAGAAATTACACCTGAACTGTTTGCTAAGGCAGTCGTTCGACAGGGCTTACCTGCTGCCAAAAACAAAGCACAGGTCACGCTACGCATTGACAGCGATGTATTGGAGTGGTTTAAGTTACAAGGACGAGGTTATCAAACCCAAATCAACGCCCTACTGCGAGCCTATATGGAAGCGCACCGATAGCTGGATGCCGCTCGTCTAAGGCAAGCCGCCTAGGAGCATGAGGCGATCGCCGACATATTTCTTCCCCTCAAGTAGAAGTTGCGATCGCTACATTATTCCCTTGCAAGCGCCTTTAGGTACGGGTAATAAATACGAATTACGAATTACGAATTACGAATTACGAATTATTTGGTCTGGCATAATTGTTTCCTGAAGATTCACACTGGTGAGGTTAGCGCCCCTCAGGTTAGCGCCCCTCAGGTTAGCCCCAGCCAAGTTAGCGCCTCTGAGGTTAGCCCATCCCAAGTTAGCACCTCTCAAATCAGCCTCACTCAGGTTAGCCTTACTCATATATGCACCATTCAGGTGAGATCGGGTCAGATTAGCTTTGTACAGGTCGGTTTTGTAAAGGTAAGCTCCCATTAACTCCGCTTCATAAAGGTTTGCATTGGTTAGGTCAGCCGCAATCAAGTTAGCTTCGATGAGGTTTGCAAAACAGAGGTTAGTCCGGTGAAGCTTCGCTGTACCCAAATCGGCATCTCTCAAGTTAGCGCCTCTCAAGTCAGTTCCAATCAGGTTAGCATCAGCGATCGCAGCGCCTTTGAGATTCGCCTGACTCAAGTCAGATCCAATCAGATTGGCATGACTCAGATCTGCCTGTGTAAGTTTAGCACCGCGCAAGTTAGCAACACTGAAGTTAGCAGCGCTCAGGTTAGCTTCAGCAAGGTTGGCTTTTTCGAGGTTAGCGCCACTGAGATCGGCACCGCTAAGGTTTGCTCCCACGAGTAAAGCATTACCTAGATCTACCCTGCTCAAGTTTACCCCTTGCAGGTTCGCGGCGCTAAGGTCTGGTTCAATCTGGGGATTTTTCTTTCTCCACTCCATCCATATGACTGCACCTGCTTTCAGTAAAGCCAGATGCTCTCGATTTGCCATTCTCTCTCCTTTACTCATTAGCGCCACCCAGGGGATTTACCCGACCCGCTACACTTTCAATCGCCGTTAACGCCGACGCCGCACCTGCAAAAATATCCTGTTCTTGTCCACCTAAGTAAAGCCGTCCAAAGCTGCCGACTGCTTGCACTTCAAGGATGTTAATTGCTGCTGCTTTCTCCGCTTCATTTGCAGCCAGTGCAGCGTAAGCAGCAGGCTCAACTTCTAAGACATACAGTGTTTGCCCTGCTAGTAGTAGCTGTCCCCGTCGTGTGCGATTAATAAGTTGTGTTTGGTAAGCATCAATGTTGCGTATAATCTGGCTGGAAACGACACGCGGTTTGAGGCATTCTTCTTTTTTGACTCCTAGTGCCGCCAAAATAGCTTGCCCAGCAGATCGCGTTTCGCCAAAGGAGCTAGAATGAACTTCCAATAGACCGTACAGTCGTTCGACTACCTGTACTCCCGGACGGACAGAGGCAGCTTTGAGCGCTACATTTGTAATCCGATTAATTTCGATACCAGGAGAGATTTCAATCCACAGGGATGTATCCCCTGGTAATGGCAAGAAACCTTGGGCTACTGTTCCCATATATGCTGCATGTTGAGGTTGCAGGCTGTCGAGAAAGACGAAACTGCGTAGTTCTATTCCCAAGGTTTTGTACTCCAATCCTAAGGGTAAAAGTTATCTATGCCGCAACATCAGTATACCCAAGGACTTGCATTGTTTTTCCTCCATCCCGCTTTCTCAAAATTAAAAATTAAAAATTAAAAATTAAAAAAGTTTATGACGTAAACTTTTCGCCAATATTGAATGGGATCTTTATTTCCGCGTTCACTGTACTAGAGCGATCGCTGTAGCAAAGAAGCAGACGCTGATACACTCGGATACAAAGCAAAAGAGCAAATAACTGTCCGCATCTTTCATTTACGTCCGTCTGCAGCAAGAAAATAGCTATCTAATATCACCCGATCGCCAATTAGATTAATCTCACACCCCTAAAGTATGCAACACGGCATTTACCCTAGCGACACTCTCTGACTTACCCTGGCGTTCGTACAAATCACGAGCTTGTTGAAACACGACAATTGCTTCTTTGGATTTACCCTGCTTCACCAACATCGTACCCCGTAACTCGTATGCCTGAGGGTTTTTCGGGTCCAGCTTTACAGCTTGCTCGTATGCCCACTTAGAATTATCGTATTCTCTCAAATGCAGCAGGACTGTAGACAATCCCAAATAGGCATTGACGTTATTCCGGCTGAGTTGGATCGTATGACGGTAAGCTTCCTTTGCTCCCTTATAGTCTCCCAAATTACCGCTGACGTAACCTAAAGCGTATTGATAATCGCCATTGTTAGGGTTGAGGGCAACAGCACGGCGGTAAGCTGCTAACGCTGCAGAAAAATTTCTTTGTTGAGCATACAAATACCCAATTCCAGCAGAAATTGTGGCGTTTTTTGGCTCCAAGCTTGCTGCTTGTTGATAAACGGCGATCGCGCCATTATAATCGCCCCTATCCACTAGCTTTCGCCCTTCTTGTAGCAGTTGTTTTACCTCGGGACTGCTTTTTTGTGGCGCCAATAACACCTGAGCTTGAGTTACTGAGGGCATTGTTACAGCAATGCTTCCGATCAAGAGAACACTTACTACTAACGATGTTCGATTGTACACAGTTAATTACCTGAAAGTTTTTGCAATTTCTTCTACAACTTCCGTAAATGCTTGTCTATTAAAACAAAAATCTTCGATTTTGAAAACTCCATTTCTTTACTTTTACAAAATATTTATAAATAGTTAACCATGTTCTAGAGTTTACACCAGAGTGCATACGTCTATTTTGTTACCATTTCATTTTTAACAAGCTACAAATCATTACCTACAATCATGCCTTTATTACTGTATATAACCAAGCAAAAATGGTAACCACAATTTATAGCAGATGATATTTAGATAGTTATCAACGTGTATATACAGCAACAGTTTCTTCAAGGATTTTTGGCTGGCATTGAGCATATAATCAGTAGACGCACTGACATCTATAAGTGTCTATTTGCGCAGCGTCCATAAACGGCGCTCTTCACAATAAGAACAGCGGACACTACGTTGAGGAGCAGATGCATTTTCCAATATTACCTGAGGGAATCTTTGATGACAGCCTACGCATTCGCAATGTTCCCAATTTTGCCTTAACTTACCTAAGCTGAAGGATTTTATCTGGGAAACGGAGGAAGATAAATGCCTTGGGAAACTTTGAACGTAAAGATGCCTTACGAATTACGAATTATCAATTACGAATTATTTTGACCGTGTTCGCTGGGGACCAATTATTTCTGGGTTGTTGGTTGCCTTAGCCACGCAGTTAATATTAAGTGCCTTGTTTAGTGCAATTGGAGCAGGCACTATTGAAGACTCGGGTAAACCTAGATCAATTGCATCTGACATTGCTGCAAATGTACGTTCTGGATTGTGGTGGTTTGTATTCGGTTCCTTATTAGGTTTACTTGCCTCAATGATTGGAGCAGCAGCTGGCGCACGCACTCCGCGTACCAACAATTACACCTAAAAAATGTTTGGTAAAACAAGTTGATAGTGGTTAGTTGTTAGTTGATAGTAGTTAGTTGATAGTGGTTAGTTGTTCTATTAACCACTAACCACTAACCACTAACCACTAACTACTAACCACTACCACTTCAGATATGAAGCTTCGATTCCCTGTTCCCGGCGAATCTTGCCATCTTTCTCAAACCAAGCGATAATTTGCTGCACTGTCAAATCTTCAATGGCTACATTGTACTCTTGAGCAATGTGCTTCAAAAGCTTAAGCGAAGAAATCGTCAATCTAGTTAAAAATTTCTCCGGGGAAGAAAGTAAAGCAGCATCTACCTTTGCTGACTCTTCTAGGGTGAGAAATTGTGTTGAAGGTTGCTGTGGTTGTGAGTCCATGTGAATTGCTAATTGCTAATTGCTAATTGGTAAAACAGATTACCGATTACTGATTACCAATGATCTAAAATTAATATGAAAACTAATTTATTGTTTTGGTTTTTGTTTTCGTGCTTGGACTAAATAGCCACAACGGTGTTCGCCGTTGATAATCCAGTGGGTGCGCTCTACTGTACAGTCGGGTAGCACTGCAGCGAACATTTCTAATTCATGACCGCATACACTAGGGAATGACTCGGCAACGTTGGAAATCGCGCAATTATGCTCAGTTAAGATAAAACGATCGCCCTGTGATGACTGACTCGCATCTACAGGGTGACACTCAGCCATGAAGCCTTCAGCTTTTCTCAGTTCTACCAAAGTTGCGACCCTCTGGGGTAGCGTTGCATTACCTAAGCGCTCTCGATATAAAAGTGCTTTACGCTCCCACTGTTTTCGTAAAATCGCACTTACCTGGTCATGTCCCACTGTTTCTGCTAAGGTATTCAGTAAAGAAACGGCAAATTGACCGTAGCTATCACTTTGGCGATCGCTTGCTGTCCGACTCAGGCGATCGCGTCCCTGATGACTCAAGTGATAAATATGCTGAGGACGTCCCATCCCCGCCTGCACCGACGAGAACAGAATTAGTTTCTCTGCCTCTAAATCCTTGAGATGACGACGAATTGCTTGGGGGCTAACATCTAAAGTGGCGGCTAGCTCGATTGCTGTTGCTTGCGAGTGGTTCAGGAGATATTCTAGGATATCTTGCTTAGTTGAGGACTGGTGGATAATCGCCATCTTCGTCCCATAAATTTATTGGAAAATTTGACTTTGACAACATTGTCGTTGTTAATCTAGCCTAAAATGAAGATATATTAAACAACATACTTGTTGTTTTAATGTCTATCCTTATAATAGCAGCCGTATAACAACTCGGCGACTGTCCATGGGAATTAAGGGTAAACAGCCCGTCTCCCATCCTTAAAGAGATTCCCAACTGTACCACAGAGAAAATTAACGATGAGTGCCACTGTCAAGACCTTAGTCAACCAGCCCTACAAATACGGCTTTGTCACTGACATTGAAGCCGACACAATTCCGCGTGGACTGAACGAGGACATTGTTCGCCTGATCTCCGCGAAGAAGAATGAGCCGGAGTTTATGCTGGAATTTCGCCTCAGAGCTTACCGCCAGTGGCTAAAAATGACAGAACCAACTTGGCCCAACGTCAAGTATCCGCCAATTAATTATCAGGATATCATTTACTACTCAGCACCGAAGAAGCAGAGCCAAAAAAAACTGAACAGCTTAGACGAAGTTGATCCAGCCATCTTAGAAACCTTCGAGAAGCTAGGGATTTCCCTGTCTGAACAGAAGCGACTTTCCAACGTTGCAGTTGATGCGATTTTTGATAGCGTTTCCATCGCCACTACTTTCAAGGAAAAGCTTTTCAAAGAAGGCGTCATTTTCTGCTCTATTTCCGAAGCATTGCAGGAACACCCGGAATTGGTGAAGAAGTACTTAGGTAGCGTTGTTCCACCAGCAGATAACTACTTTGCTGCTTTGAATGCGGCTGTATTCAGTGATGGTTCCTTCGTCTATATTCCTAAAGGCGTGAAATGCCCGATGGAACTGTCTACCTACTTCCGCATTAACAACGGTGACACAGGACAATTTGAGCGGACACTGATTATCGCCGAAGAAGACAGCCACGTTTCTTATCTGGAAGGCTGTACCGCGCCGATGTACGATAGCAACCAGTTGCACGCTGCTGTTGTAGAACTCGTCGCTCTTGACAATGCCGAGATTAAATACTCTACGGTACAGAACTGGTACGCCGGCGATGCTAACGGCAAAGGTGGTATTTACAACTTCGTCACCAAGCGCGGTTTATGTCAAGGTGTGAATTCCAAGATTTCTTGGACACAAGTAGAGACAGGGAGTGCGATCACGTGGAAGTATCCTAGCTGTGTCTTGGTGGGTGATAACTCTGTGGGTGAGTTTTACTCTGTGGCGCTGACAAATCATATGCAGCAAGCAGATACGGGTACTAAGATGATTCACGTTGGCAAAAATACCCGCAGCACGATTATTTCTAAGGGAATTTCTGCTGGGAAATCCAGCAATAGCTATCGGGGTTTGGTGAAAATCAATCCCAAGGCAGAAGGAGCAAGAAACTATTCCCAGTGCGACTCGATGCTGATTGGGGATAATGCCCATGCTAATACTTTCCCTTATATCCAAGTGCAGAATCAGGCGGCGAAGGTGGAGCATGAAGCTTCTACTTCTAAGATTGGGGAGGACCAACTATTCTACTTCGCGCAGCGGGGCATTTCGGCAGAAGATGCTGTTTCAATGATGATTAGCGGTTTCTGTAAGGATGTGTTTAATCAGCTGCCGATGGAGTTCGCGGTGGAAGCTGATAAGTTGTTGAGTTTGAAGTTGGAAGGTAGTGTGGGTTAAAAAGCTATCAGTTGTTAGTGATTAGCTAATTGCTAATTGCTAATTGCTAATTGTGAGACAGCCCTGAAGGAGGGTTTCCCTCCGTAGGGGACTGCGAACCCGAAGGGCTAATTGTTTGAGTAGAGAGAGAAGATGATTGTTGAAAATAGTGAAGTGGTGCTGTCGGTAAGGGATTTGACAGCTGAAATTAATGGAACGCCGATTCTCAAGGGTGTGGATCTTGAGGTGCGGTTGGGTGAGATGCATGCGATTATGGGACCGAATGGTTCGGGGAAGAGTACTTTCTCGAAGGTGTTGGCTGGACATCCGGCGTATAAGGTGACTGGTGGTGAGGTGATTTTCCAGGGGCAAAATTTGCTGGAGATGGAACCGGAGGAACGTGCTAGGGCTGGGATATTTTTGGCGTTTCAGTATCCGTTGGAAATTCCTGGTGTGAGCAATTTGGATTTTTTGCGGGTGGCGTACAATTCCGGCCGTAAGGCGCAGGGTTTGGAGGAATTGGATGCGTTTGATTTTGATGATTTGATCGAGCAAAAGCTGGAAGTGGTGAAGATGAATCCGGCTTTCCTTAGTCGGAGTTTGAATGAGGGCTTTTCTGGTGGTGAGAAGAAGCGGAATGAAATTCTGCAGATGGCGCTACTGGAACCGAAATTGGCAATTCTGGATGAGACGGATTCTGGTTTGGATATTGATGCGCTGAAAATTGTGGCAAATGGGGTAAACCAATTGGCTAGTCCGGAGAATGCCACGATTATGATTACTCACTACCAGCGGTTACTCAACTACATTGTGCCTGACTATATTCATGTGATGGCACAAGGTCGAATTGTGATCTGTGGTGGTAAGGAACTGGCGCTGGAGTTAGAATCCCGTGGTTATGACTGGATTGTTGAGGAAGTTGTGACTGAGGTGGGTGTATAAATGTCTATTCAAGTTTCTCCCAGTCCAATTTCTGACTTGACTTCTGCTGTGCTAGATCGAGATGCTTATTTGACTGGGTTGTTAAATTATGTTGTACAGACGCGAAATTTCGCGTCTCTACAGGATTGGTTGCAGGAATTACGCGATCGCGCTGCGCTTTGGGTGCGTCAATCCACTCTCCCTACCACCCGCGATGAAGAATGGCGCTTTACTGATTTGTCTTCTCTACGACAAGTGGAATTTAATGTAGAGACACCACCGATCGCGTCAAGACAAATAGACATCGCGCCGTTAATCCTACCAGAAGCTGTTCACAGTCGTTTGGTGTTTGTCAATGGCGTTTATGCGCCTGAGTTATCAGCAGTTGCTGGTTTACCTGATGGTGTTGTTGTTAGTAATTTGGCTGGTTTACCTATAGAGACGCGAAATTTCGCGTCTCTACACTCCCGTGTACGTGAGTATTTGGCTTGTGCTTCGGGATCGCAGGAAGTGTTTACTGCTCTTAATACTACAGGGATGAGTGATGTCGCTGTGGTTTGGGTGGCGAAGAATGTGGTGGTTGAAACTCCAATTCATTTGCTGTTTATTTCTGCTGCTGGTGAGACGCCAACGCTTTGTTTTCCGCGTTGTTTGGTTGTGGCGGAAAGTGGTTCTCAGGTGAGTTTTGTGGAGGAGTATACGAACCGCCAAAATGAGCAACGGATAGGAACGGATGTAACGGATGAGTTAACGGTGGGACTTACAGATCTTGCATCCGCTACATCCGCTACAACATTGGCAACGGATGAGATAACGGATGTAACGGATAATTTAACGGTGGGACTTACAGATCTTGCATCCGCTACATCCGCTACAACATTGGCAACGGATGAGATAACGGATGTAACGGATAATTTAACGGTGGGACTTACAGATCTTGCATCCGCTACATCCGCTACAACATTGGCAACGGATGAGATAACGGATGTAACGGATAATTTAACGGTGGGACTTACAGATCTTGCATCCGCTACATCCGCTACAACATTGGCAACGGATGAGATAACGGATGTAACGGATAATTTAACTGTGGGACTTACAGATCTTGCATCCGCTACAACATCCGTTGCCGCATCCGCTACATCCGCTACATCCGCTACAACATCCGTTGCTCAAGAAGCCTTCGCGCAGCGTCTCCGACAGGAGAAGAACGCCAAGGAAGAGGTTTATTTTACGAATGCGGTGACGGAGATTTGGTTGGAGGAGAATGCTCAGGTAAGTCATGTTAGGGTACAGCAGGATGGGGAGTCGGCTTTCCATGTTGGTAAGAGTGTTATTTCGCAAGGGCGTTACAGTCGATATATCTGTAATGCGATCGCTCTTGGTGGAAAGCTGTCGCGCCACAATTTAGAGATTTTGCAAACTGGGGAGCAAACGGAAACAACTCTCAATGGGTTGACGATGATTGGAGGGAACCAGTTGGCGGATACTCACAGTACGATCGCCCTGAATTATCCCCACGGTACAAGTCGGCAATTACATAAGTGTATTGTTGGCGATCGCGCTCATTCAGTATTCAACGGCAAAATTTTTGTTCCCAAACCAGCGCAGTTGACAGATGCAACCCAGATGAATCGCAATTTGCTGTTATCATCTAAAGCTAGAGTTGATACTAAACCACAACTGGAAATTACTGCTGATAATGTTAAATGCGCTCACGGTGCTACGGTCAGTCAGTTGGAAGATGATGAAATTTTCTACCTGCAAAGCCGAGGGATCGATGAAAATGATGCTCGTAACTTATTAATTAACGCCTTTGCCGCCGAAATTATCAACCAAGTACCCCTTCCCTCTTTACGAGAAAGACTCACACAATTGGTTAGTAGTTAGTAGTTAGTAGTTAGTGGTAACTTTTAACAACTAACAACTAACACAATTGGTTAGTGGTTAGTTGTTAGTGGTTAGTAGTAATTTTTGCCAACTAACAACTAACAACTAACAACTAACAACTAACAACTAACAACTAACATTCTTATGACCTTTACCCAACAAAAAACCCTTGCAGATAAAGTCCGATCTGATTTCCCCATATTACACCAGGAAGTTAACGGCAAACCTTTAGTTTACTTTGACAACGCTGCCACATCCCAAAAACCTTTGCTCGTACTCAATACCCTCCGGGATTACTACGAGCAGTACAATTCTAATGTGCATCGTGGTGTGCATACCCTCAGCGCTAAAGCTACCGATGCTTATGAAGCAGCGCGAGACAAGGTTGCTAATTTCATCAATGCTGCATCGCGTCAGGAAATTGTCTTTACCCGCAATGCGACTGAGGCGATCAACTTGGTTGCTTACAGTTGGGGAATGACTAACTTGCAGCCGGGAGATGAAATTATTCTGTCGGTGATGGAACACCACAGTAATTTGGTCCCTTGGCATTTTGTGGCACAAAAAACAGGTGCGGTGCTGAAGTTTGTCGAACTGACTCCAGAAGAAACGTTTGATTTGGAACAATTCAACAAGCTGATTTCTGACAAGACGAAGCTGGTGTCTGTCGTTCATGTCTCTAACACTTTGGGTTGTATTAACCCAGTGAAGGAGATTTGTGCGATCGCTCACAAATACGGTGCCAAAGTATTAATTGATGCTTGCCAAAGTGTGCCACATATGCCTATCGATGTACAGCAAATTGACTGTGACTGGTTGGTGGCGTCTGGGCATAAAATGTGTGCTCCAACTGGCATAGGTTTTTTGTACGGCAAGTTGGAATTGCTACGGTCAATGCCTCCCTTCTTGGGTGGTGGTGAGATGATTGCGGAGGTGTTTTTAGACCATTCTACCTACGCAGATTTACCACATAAATTTGAAGCAGGTACACCGACAATTGGGGAAGCGATCGGTCTTGGTGCAGCTGTAGACTACCTTACGGGTATTGGCTTAGATAAAATCTATACCTACGAATCAGAGTTGACTAGCTATCTATTCGAGCAGCTAGGACAAATTCCCGAAATTCGCATTTATGGTCCTAAGCCTATGGTAGCAGGTTTGGGTAGAGCAGCTTTGGCTGCTTTTACTGCTGGCAATATTCACGCCAATGACTTATCTACATTATTAGATCAAGAAGGTGTTGCTATCCGTTCTGGACATCACTGTACACAACCATTACACCGCTATTTAGTTATTCCGGCGACTGCACGGGCAAGTTTATCTTTCTACAATACCCGTGAAGAAATTGATGTTTTCATCAAGGCGTTGAAGGAAACTCTTGACTTTTTTGGCAGTTTCTTTAAATGAACAAATATCCGCCCACAGGCTGTAGAGACTTTACATGTAAAGTCTCTACAGAGGCTGATGTTGTTGGCGAATCACTGAAATCACCTCTCCCCCAACCCCTCTCCTACAAGGAGAGGGGAGTATTATTCCCCCTTCCCTCGTAGGGAAGGGGGTTAGGGGGTTAGGTTTTTAACCCAAACCGATTCTTTATTATCAATTTGACTCTCCTGATGCCACCCCTGTGCTTCCAGGTAATTTGTTATTTGTTGAGGGTCTAAGTTAGAAAGAATATCAGGGTCACGCACATTTACTATGATATTGGTTCTCCACTAAGTATTTCTTCTATTGCCAACCTCAAGTATGATTGCTACCTCAAGCCCCGCTGAACAAAGAACAGTGCTACAAAATATTAGCTGGGAGACTTTTGAAGCCTTACTGCAAGATACAGGTGAGGACAGAGGCTCTCGATTTGCTTATGAGTGTGGCACTTTAGAAATTATGACCCCGCTCTTTGAACATGAAAACCCCAAAATTCAATTTGACCGTTTTATCTTTGCCTTAGCTGAAGAACTAGAAATTGAAATTAAAAGTGCGGGTTCTACAACATTGAAGCGGCGATTAGCAAAGCGAGGAATAGAGCCTGATAATTGCTACTATATTCAAACCGAATCAAAAATCAGAGGTCAGCAAAAACTCGATTTAGAAACAGATCCGCCGCCTGACTTGGCGATTGAAATTGATATTACTAGCAGTTCAGTTAACAAACTTGGGATTTACTCAGCATTGGGTATAGCTGAACTCTGGAGATATAACGGGCGAGATTTAAAATTTTATCAACTGCTAGAAGGGGAATATATTGAGTGCGAGTTTAGCATTGCCTTTCCCCTTGAAATTATCCTAGAGTTAATATACGCTTTGACATGTTTACTATTAATTCTTTACTTTGTAACCACTGGCGCCAAATTAGAACTTCTGTTAAGCCTTTACCGACATGGACAGGAATATCATATTCTTGACCATCTAGTATGACCTTACCTGCATAAATATCAAAGTCAAAATTTCCACGTGCGGTTAAGAGTGTCTGTCGTTCTAAACGCACCCAATTAAGGACAATTGCATCTTGGTTATTAAGCGCTAGCCAGTACGAGAAGCCCGTATCAAACATTGCATCAACTTGTAACTCTAATCCTTCATCATCAACAAGTGCTATCTCAAAAAACAGAGCATCCTCATCACCAAAAAATCCTGAAATCGTCATATTGTACCGCACACACCAGTAGAGTTAATTCGGAAGACATGAGGTATCTTACCTGGATGCTTTTCGCGGCATTGACGTGAAGCTACTGATGAGTCTTTATCAACGAAATAATTACCGCTGTCAGGTTCAACCGCAACGAACCAATTATAATGAGTCTCAATCAATTCCGATTTAACGTTATCAAATATTGGTTGACAACGCTCTCTGAATTCCTTGTGTTCAGCGTCCCATTCGGCAAGTTGTTCATCAGTCCACTGTATTTCTGGGAATATTCTTCCTCTGCACGCGGTGCGAGTTGGTTTTGTTTCGGTCATGGCGCCTCCAATTCGGTGCAGGTATTATCTATATATTAGAGCTTGTATTGAAAACCTCTTTCCTTTTCCAGGCAATCCTTCAATTTTTCTGCTTACAGCCGTACACTGCCTACTCCTATACGGGCGGGGTAACCCTGCCCCAGTTTTAAGTGAGAAGTTGTAGCATAGAGATCGCAGCATCAACTAGTATTCCTTATGTCCGCCACACCTCTTTTGTCTCAGGTTGACTCCCTTACCCAAGAAAAATTAGATCAAGCATCCGACGAGGTGCAAACTCCTCCCCTACTAGGTGCAACGCTAGCTGAGTTAACCGCTTGGGTACAGCAGCAAGGACAACCAGCTTATAGAGGAAAGCAACTGCACGAGTGGATCTATCAAAAGGGAGTGCGATCGCTCGCCGATATCTCTGTATTTTCCAAACAATGGCGTACTGAAGTAGCAGAAATTCCGATTGGGCGCTCAACTTTACACTACCGCTCTGTCGCCCCCGATGACACTGTTAAATATCTTTTGCAACTTGCAGATGGTCAAATTGTTGAAACCGTAGGTATCCCCACTTTCGGAGGCGGGGGTGAAAATCCAAAATCCCGTTTGACGGTTTGCGTCTCTACTCAAGTAGGTTGTCCGATGGCGTGTGATTTCTGCGCCACTGGTAAAGGAGGCTACAAGCGCAATTTAGCACGTCATGAAATTATCGATCAGGTGTTGACAGTTCAGGAAGATTTCCAGCAACGGGTTAGCCATGTCGTATTTATGGGCATGGGTGAACCGTTGTTGAATATAGATCATGTCCTAGGATCTATCAAATCCCTAAATCAAGACGTGGGAATCGGACAGCGATCGCTCACTGTCTCTACTGTAGGTATTCGCGATCGCATCCGCCAGTTTGCTCAACACAATCTGCAAGTCACTCTCGCCGTTAGTCTCCACGCACCCAACCAAGCACTGCGGGAACAACTCATTCCCAGCGCTCACTCTTATCCTATACAAGATTTGCTGACTGAATGTCGAGAATATGTGGAAATCACAGGTCGCCGTGTAACGTTTGAATACATTCTCCTCGCCGGCGTGAACGATTTGCCACAACATGCATTAGAATTGGCGCAACACTTGCGGGGATTCCAGAGTCATGTCAATTTGATTCCTTACAATCCCATCCAAGAAGCCGACTACAAACGTCCCAACCGCGATCGCATTGCCTCCTTTGTCAAAGTCCTTAAACAACAACACATCGCTGTTAGCGTTCGCTACTCCCGTGGTTTAGAAGCCGATGCTGCTTGTGGACAACTGAGAGCAAGTAAGAAATAGTCAATTATCTTGCACCTTTAGGTGGCGCGTCTACAGATCGCTGTCCCACTGGGAGGCGGGTGGGGCACAGCAGTGCTGCGCCCCTACAAATACCATGTGCAATCAACCGGATTTGATATTAGGACTTATATCATGTTCGGTAAATGACTTATGATTTAGGTTTGACCTCTCCCCCAGTCCGGGGGTAGGGTCTAGAAGACCTGTTTGATTGTATTATACTAAAAACGGCTGAAAACTATACTTATTTAACATTCGCGCATCCGGTTCTTAAGCCTCTCCCCGCATCGGGGAGAGGTTTGGAGAGGGGTTCTATATTAAGTGTAAGTGAAGTTTTGAACCGTTCGCAGTATATAGCAAAAAACATAGATTTAAGACGGGGAATAAATTCCCGTTCGGTCTTACCCCATGCATAAATGCATTTGCTCTGCGCCCTACGATTTCCGGTCAATGCGTAAGTCCTAGATATGATTCTCACTCAATTCCCACCTCGACTGTTCACCAGGGTACTTTCACTTAAGTAATTTGGCGGCGAAGCGTAAATTGGGCGAAACTTCAGTGAAGTTTCGCACGACTAATAGTAGAAGTTAGGTTAAATTTATTTTATGTTTGTTTTGTAAAGTATCCAGGTTTTTACAAAAAATGGATACTTTTGATTTTGTGATTGTGGACTTCTCTATTTCACTTACTTGTGATTAAAATACCCTAGATGAATGTCAACTAATATCTCTAGTAAAAAATACTTTATCAGACTATTTTTTACTAGAAACAAGAGTCTTATATATAGCATTGCCGCACCTGAAAAATAAGTAAAAACCGATTGTGACAGTGGGAGTGCGGAATGTGGGCTATAACTAAAGGAAGGAACTCAAGCCTAATGCCACTGAAGATTCCTGAAGAGAAATTAACCGCACGCTGCTGGAAACGAGTAGCGATTGTTGCCAGAATTTCCACCTCACTACGATGGCTGCCGATTCTTGTTGGGGTCGGCATTTCAACAGCTACTCTATTCGTATGGCAGGCACTAATTGACCAGGAACGCACTCAGATTGAGCAGATGATTCAATTGGAATCATCAAACGTGAACAATTTAATCGAGACGCAGTTGAAAAGTCGGATCAATGCGCTGCAGAGGATGGCTAACCGTTGGGAGATCCGGGGCGGAACACCAAAACGAGAGTGGGAATTTGATGCTCAGTCTTATGTGAGCGACGACAAAAGTTTCCAGGCGATTGAATGGGCAGACCCCTCGTTCCACATCCGTTGGATTGTGCCACTAGCAGGAAACGAAGCTGCTCAAAATTTAAACGTCGCACGGGAGCCACAAAGACGAATTGCAATGGATGCTGCGAGAAATCGGCATCAAGTTACAGCCACGCGCTCCATAAGTCTAGTTCAGGGTGGCAAGGGGTTTCTGGCTTACGTACCAATCTTTCAAGGTGAAGATTTTCGGGGATTCATCGTCGGTGTCTTTCGACATGAGAGATTGCTCGACACCATCTTGCAAGGAGAAGAAAATGTTAGGCGCGGGTACTCAATTACCGTGTTCGACGGTGAGTCAGAAATCTACAGCCGCAACGTTGTCACCAGGCAACACTCTCAGGAATGGGGTCAGGAGACGAAAATTAATCTTTATGGCGTCACTTGGCGCGTGCGGGTCTGGCCTCAACCTGAGTTGCTAGCTTTAGCACAATCCCCTCTCCCGCAAGTGGTGTTGGTTGGGGGACTGTTGATGGCTTGGCTGCTGGCGTTGACAGTTCATCTGGCTCAAAAGACACTAAACAAGAAGCACCAAGAGTCTGTTACCAACAAAGAACTGGAACGTGAAATTGCAGAGCGCAAGGGCATAGAGACGGCACTACTTGAAAGCGACGAACGCTTTAAGGCGTTTATGAACAACAGTCCGGCAGTGGCTTTCATGAAGGACGAACAGGGGCGCTTCGTTTATCTCAACGAGCCGTTCGAGCGATGTTTCAACATCAGAATGACGGATTGGCTAGGGAAAACGGATTTCGACGTCTGGCCAGAGGAATTAGCTCAGCAGTTCCGTGAAAATGACAGGGCTGTTTTCGCTGCTGGTAAAACCCTAGAGTTAGTTGAAATTGTTCCCACCCCAGATGGATGTCTCCGCCATTGGTTGTCTTTCAAGTTCCCTTTCCAGGATATTTCTGGGCAACGGTTGCTTGGGGGCGTGGCAATTGATATCACACAACGCCAGCAGGTAGAGGAAGAAGTGCGTGAAATGAGCATGGCGCTGGAAAATGCTGTGGAGGGAATTGCACAGTTAGACACGCAAGGGCGCTACACCTCTGTCAACAAAGCCTATGCCAGCATGGTTGGTTACAAGCCCGAAGAGATGATTGGCATGGAATGGCATCCGACGGTACACCCGGAAGATCTGGAAAATATGATGACCGCTTACCAAGATATGCTAACCAATGGCAAGGTGCAAGCCACGGCAAGAGGGGTGCGTAAAGACGGTTCTGTCTTTTTCAAAGAAGTGATGATGGTTAGCGCCTATGACAAGCAGCAGAAATTCATCGGACACTACTGCTTTATGAAGGACATCACTGAACGCAAGGAATCTGAGGCAGCACTTTTTCAAGCCAACGAGAAACTCACTGGCTGGGTGAACGAACTAGAACAGCGCAACCGTGAGATCGCCCTGCTCAGTCAAATGAGCGATATCCTGCAAGCTTGCCTCACAGTCACGGAAGCTTACAGCGTACTCCCCTCGTTAATACAACCCCTATTCCCTGAGGCAAACGGCGGTATTTTTTTAATCACTGCCTCAAACAATCTGGTCGAAGCCGTTGCCAGTTGGGGTTCTCCACCACTTTCCAGCCCAGAGATGTTCACACCCGATCAGTGCTGGGCGCTGCGGCGGGGTCGGCAGCATCGGGTGTCAGATACGCACACGGGATTGGTATGCAAACATATACATCAAGACTCATCACCTGCTGAATCACTCTGCGTCCCGATGATGGCGCAAGGGGAATCGTTGGGCTTGCTGTATTTGAGTTCACAAACATTGGGAAAATTAACAGAAACCAAACAACATCTGGCATCGGCGGTTACTGAAAACATCGCGCTGTCTTTGGCGAACTTAAAACTGCGCGAAACGCTACAGAAACAGAGTATTCGTGACCCGCTCACAGGTCTATTCAATCGGCGCTACCTGGAGGAATCCCTGGAACGGGAAGTACACCGATGCGAACGCAAACAGCAATCTTTAGGAATCATCATGCTTGACGTTGACCACTTCAAGCAATTTAATGACACCTTTGGTCACGAGGCTGGTGATTTCATCCTGCAGGAATTGGGTCAGTTATTGCTTCGCAATATCCGGGGGTCAGATATTGCCTGTCGTTACGGGGGTGAGGAGTTGACGCTGATTCTGCCGGAAGCATGCTTAGATGTGACCCGATCGCGAGCAGAGCTACTGCGCCAAGGAGCTAATCACTTAAATGTGCAGCATCGCCATCAGATGCTCGGTAGGATCTCGCTCTCCTTAGGGGTGGCTTGCTTCCCAGAACATGGACTGACTGGAAAGGCGGTGCTAAGAGCAGCTGACGCAGCGCTATACCAAGCCAAGGAGGAGGGTCGCGATCGCGTCACGATCGCCACGGTTTAAAGCATACGCCTGCCCTCTTCAAGACCGAATAATTACTAATTCGTAATTCGTAATTAAAGGTACTTGCACCTTGTTTATTAATGGAAAAAAACAAATTTTTTCCTTGTTTCAAGCGAACGGCGTGACGAGGCTCCCTAAATAATTACGAATTACGAATTATAAATTACGAATTATTTTGACGCAGGATGAAAATAATCGTAAATTTCTTGAGCCAAATGCGGTCCAATTCCCGCCACCTCAGCCAGTTGTACAGGTGTAGCTTGCCGAATATAATCAACCGAGCGAAAATGCCCTAAAAGCAGCTTTTGCCGATGGTGTCCCAACCCCGGAATTTCATCTAAACGCGATCGCCGCAACTTATCACTACGCTGCTGTCGGTGAAAACTCACAGCAAACCGATGCGCCTCATCCCGCAACCGCCGCAACAGTTGCACCCCTGGTTGTTCTGCATCAGTTTCCAGTGGTTGTGATTCTCCCGGTAAAAAAATCTCCTCTCTTTGCTTAGCAAGACTGACAACTCGCAAGTCTTCTAATAAATTCATCTCTTGCAAAACAGCGACAACTGATGATAGCTGACCTTTACCACCATCGATCACGATCACATCAGGCCAATCGGCATCACCCGCTCGCGGTAATTGCGGATCTGTAGCATACTTACGGAAACGACGCTGGATAACTTCGGCAAGACTGGCAAAGTCATCTGAGTGTCCCGCAGTTACAGTCGGATTTTTAATCTTATAGTGACGATAGTACTGCTTTGCTGGTAAACCGTCGATAAACACGACTTGGGAGGCGACTGCATTTGCACCCTGAATGTGGGAAATGTCGTAACCTTCAATGCGGTGGGGTAAGTCGGGTAAGTCCAGAACAGCAGCTAAATCTTGCGTCGCCTGTTGATTGCGATCGCCCAATTTTTGCATTCTTTGCAATTCATATTCAGCATTTCGCTCCACCATTTCAATTAATTCCGCTTTTGTCTGCCGTTGGGGAGTCAAAATCGTAACTTTTCTACCTTTACGCCCAGTCAATACATCTGTCAACAGATCTGCATCTGGCAACTCGTGCTGCACTAAAATCTCTAGAGGAATTTCTACTGAGTCAGCGGTTTGATAATGCTCTTCTAAGACGCGCTGTAAGATTGCTCCTGGTTCTAATTGGGGAGTGGGGAGTGGGGAGTGGGGAGTGGGGAAGGAAACTTCGGCCACAAATCCTAATCGCCCTACTAATTGCCCAGCACGGATCTGGAATAATTGGATGCAAGCGTGTTGTTCGTCTGCTGCGAGGGCGATCGCGTCGCGTGAAACTGTATCGTCTGGTAGGGATACTTTTTGTCCCGCACTCAGCGACTTCAACCCGGTGATTTGGTCACGAACACGCGCCGCCGACTCAAAGTTCAGCGCCTCCGCTGCTTTGTGCATTTGAAGAGTTAAAGTATCAATAAGTTCCTGAGTCCGACCTTGGAACACCATCGCACATGAGTGTACGGTTTTGCGGTATTCTGCTGGTGAAATTAGCTGTTGACACACACCCGGACAGCGTCCTAAATCGTAATTCAAGCAAGGACGGTCTTTAAATAGTGGTTGAGGTCGTTGCTTTAGGGGAAAGATCCGCTTGCACAAGTGTAATATCTCTCGCAGTAGGCGAGCATCGGTATAAGGACCGTAGAATTTATCTTTTTCTTTGCCTAGTTTACGTTTACGAGTGATGAAAATCCGAGGATAGTCTTCTGACCATGTGATGCAAACGTATGGATATTGTTTATCATCCTTAAGCAGCACGTTGAAATACGGCTGGTGCTGCTTGATCAGATTTGCTTCCAGCGCTAAAGCTTCAGCTTCTGTGTCGGTGACGATAAATTCAATTTCGGTCACCTGCTTTACCATTATGGCGATGCGATCGCTCAGTCTTTGGGACTCTCGGAAATAGGAACGCACACGCGATCGCAATTTCCGCGATTTACCTATATATATGATGCGATCGCTTCCATCCCGCATAAAATAAACTCCCGGTGCCGGCGGAATTTCCACCAGACGGCTTTCTAGGCGTTCTGGATCTTTAACTAGTGGTACTGTTTGAGCCGACTTTTTCACCAAAAGCTCCTCGTTCCGGAAGCCCCTAGCTTTAGATATGGTCCGTAGGAACAGGGGACAAGAGTCCCCGTCCAGAAATCTGAAACGCTATACGCCATATGAGTATCCGTCCCTTTTGTGAATAGGTAAACAATAATTGTGGTTAATTCCCGCCACTCTCCCTGACGGAGTGGAAATATCGAAACTACCAGTAGCACGGCATAGAACTCGACCAACATAAACGCCTACTTTTTTCCCTTTGGTGACAACTGCCTTAACGATGTCCCCTGTTTGAAAACCAAAATGGATTTGTTGAGTTGTACGATGACGAGTAGGAAACCCGTGTTTATCCGTCCCCGCCATTTGACGAGTTCCATGCCCATTCGCTTTTATTAGTAAAGGCGTAACACCTTTAATGCTGAGGGTTGGGGTAGATTTGCCAGTGCAAGCAGCATCAATCCAATGAGTCTTTTCCAGGTTTTGGGTGGTTCGGTTGAACTTAGTTAATCCACCAGAACCAATTTCAACTGGCAATCCAATCGCCTTTATCGTTTCAAGTAATTTGAAACGAGTTGCATTAACAGCGGCAGTATCAGCCATTGGCTTCTTTGCCTGTGCTAGGATTGTCTTTAACCGTTCTGGGTCTTTTTTTAGAAAATCTTTAATGTCTTGAGTTCCTTTTTTGAGATTACAACTTTCACAACTCAACGTCAGATTTGAGATCCGATTATATCCTCCTTTGCCTTTTGGTTGTATATGTTCTACCTGTAACTTTAATCCTGGTTTACCGCAATACGCGCAGTTTCTACCCCATTTTTCTAACAGGTATTGACGGGTTTCGTATCCGGCGAGAGTACCCTGTTGATATTCGTTACCCTGGATTTCTGGATTCTGCATAATCTGAGTATCGAACTTCACTAACTCTTGAGAAATAGCTGTGATGTTTGCATATTTACTTAGTCTCTTGACCCAAGTTTCAATATTGTGAACTCGACTCAACAAACTTGGTGGTAGCCAACCATTCCGACGTTGTTTGGGAGATGGCATCTTATTCCCTTTCCTAGACCATTCATGTTTTGGAGGTTGGCGATAACGAGTTTTGCGGTGAGACAGCCCTGAAGGAGGGTTTCCCTCCGTAGGGGACTGCGAACCCGAAGGGTTTCTTCTGCCTTTACGCAACTGTTTGCGAGATAGTAGAGATTCTTTAATGGCAAAACCTCGATGTTGAAGTTCTGCTGCGAATACAACTTCGCCCGTAGCATCGTTAACGATTGCAATTCCGGTGTACTTCGCGCCAGGGTCGATCTTGATTCTGAGTGGATCGACTGACACCTCCTTCTGAGATTCTTTAAGGATAATTGTAAAGGGGAAGCGTCTAAAAACAGCAGCAAAATTGCTCCTTAATAATTGTCTCGCTTGCGCTGGATGTATTGGGTTTAACGGTCTTTTTTCAGTATCTATTACTAGTACTTTGCTCATAAAGAGCCTCCATTGCTGGGTAATGTTTGCTTCTCCCAAGGGGAGACGCTTCGCGAACGCCAATGTTCAGTTCCGGTACTTTCCAAAACACACCGTTTTAACTCTCTAAAACTTTTAATGTTTCGGTTCTAGAGCTTGGAACTAGCACGCATTCCAAGGTAGGAGCTTTAACACTTAAACTGAACGTAGTTTGCTAGAAACCTAGGCTGGTCATGTACGAGAAGTTGCAAGCCCCCGGCTTACAGCCGTGGGGTTTACTCCTCCCCCTAGAGTTCATGACAACCCGAGTTTGGCTTTTCCAATTTACCTATATCTATTTTAAGTAAAATTACTGTAATTTTGTGTTGATTTAACATTTTTGCCATATCTCACATCTTGCACCTGGCGAATTCTATTCGTTAGGGGTTGGTGCAAGATCTGAGATATAGGATTCCTATTTTATTTTTGAAATACATTAGAACTTACGCAGTGACAGAAACGACAAACTATGAATTGCCTCTCGTTACAAGGCAGAGCCTTGTAATGCTCATGTGGTCGGCTCTGCCGGACGGTTTGACGGCAAGCAGCAGCCCACTTGATCTCATTCCCAGGCAGCAGCCCAGGAACGAGGCCCGGCAAGAGTTTTAGGTTAATAAGCCTTTCTTGCACATGATGGTCAATGTGTCTTGTGCGTAAGTCCTATACATGTAAGTAGGTAGGCACAAATAAACCTAGCAAGTACAAAATGTAAAACGCTCGAAACCGCAAGCGAATTGCTTCACGAAGCTTCGCGACCTTCGCAACGACATAGTTATAAATTTTCTCGCCTACCTACTTAGGCAGGGCTAAAGCCCACCATATCCGGGTTTTGGTGGGCTACGCCACTTAAAATTTTTCACAAATGATTTAGGATTTCTATAGATATCAATCCTACTTAATTATTTAGTCATTTTTCAGTAGTTATTCAGAATTGATTACTAGACAGTAAGTAGGTCGAAAGAAAAAACCAAACTATGTCAATCGCTTCGCTCAAATTAAAAATTAAAAATTAAAAATTAAGAACCACCAAAATAAATCGCGCCTCTGGTTGCGGTAGCGACGTTCGCGCAGCGTCTCCCCTTGGGAGAAGGAGCGTCAGCGCCATTCGCGCTCGCGTGGTGGGGCATTTTTCGGGGGAAGTTTCCCCCGAAAAGATGCCTTGGTCTGGGGAACCTAAAAAAAGGACGCCTTTTTCGGAAAATTCCTAGTGCAACTCACTCAGTTTCTCTGCGTTCACGAGCAATTATTTTTTAGTAGATAGGCGTTCAAAAAAACGGCGTTGCTGATTCCAGTTTTTTTTTCAATAAATTAATAAAGCATATATCAATCAAATTGCTTGATGTTTTTTCGTCAATAATATACTTTATCTTATCGCATTCAGGGAGGTTTATATTTATTTTAACTTCTGATAAAATTTTGATTAAGCCTGTAAAAATGCTATATAAATCGACTATGAATAGAGAAGATTCTTAATTTTTGTGTGGACACAAATTTTCAGAGAATGAACGGATTTATGTAATTCAATTTATTAGTTATGACTATTGCATCTAGTCAATATATTTTTACAGGATGAAAATAATGAATTTGCAAGACTTTGAGTCTCGGTATCGTAACCAAATGTGTGAAACACTCAACGAGCTGCAAGCAGCAACTTTGCTGCTTGCACAGTTACAACTTAAAATTAATCAGATTGGCAGTTCTGTACAAAGCCTTAGTCAGAATGTTGAGGAGTTCATTACCCAACAAGAAGCTGAATAAATGTCTCCCTTGGAGGAAAAAAATCATATGCGCTGATAAGCTAACTCTTCTTCAATTGCTATTATCAGGTTTCTGAGGTTTACAGGTTTAACAAAGTAACGACGAGCGCCAAGTCTTATAGCTCGTTCCTGATCTGCTTTAAAAGCAAAAGCTGAAACTACAATGATCGGTATCTTGGAGAGATGTGGTTTCTGCTGCATTTGCTCTAGCACTAAATAACCATCGATATTTGGTAATTTCAAGTCTAATAAAATTAACTCTGGCTGGAATTGATCTATAGTTGAGAAAACATTAGATGCTTCTGGCAAGCCTTGGACTTCATAATTACAGTAAGTGAGATAGTCGCTCAGCAACATCCTATTAACATGATTGTCTTCAATAAGTAAAATGCGTTTACTTTGGCTTGGCAGGGGCTTTTGCTGTATGGAAAATATTTGTGCTGTCATTTTTACCTATAATCTTATGTCAACACTTATTGGTATTGTCAAAATTTACACTATAGCGGTGGCAAAATTTTTTAATGAATATAAATTTTGATGAAATATATTCAGAGCAATTAAGAAATTAACATTCTGATGTCAAGGTCGGATAATTAATTGTAAATTAAATAGGTCGTAGTTGCGCCCTCAAGCGCAACGAAAAACTTCATACAAGTGTTCACGCGAACGTGATATTACATATGCATTAAAATATTAAACCAAAATATAAGCTTTAGAAAAAGTTTACTTTGATTGAGTTATTTTTTTTAGATTTGTGGTATGCTAACAAGTTTTTATAGATAAAAATTCCCCCATTCTCTAAAAAGCAATGGGGTTAGGGGGGTAAGGGAGTGCCTTCTTTGAGAAGTATTCGACAGACTGGGAGATGCGATCAAGCAAAGCCTCTGTAGATTATTAATAAATGCTGGATACAAATATGACCACTATTTATGATTTTGTTTAAGTTTAATTACTTAAACAAAATTGTATGGTACTTCACTAGAGGAACTTAGCAATTCTTTCCACAGCAGTCTCTAAGACAAGTGGGGAATGTACCAAGGCAAAGCGGACATACCCTTCTCCAAATTTGCCAAAACCAGCACCGGGTGAAGCGGCTACTCCAGTTTTTTCCACTAGCTGAGTACAAAATTTAACAGAATCTTTACTCCAAGGTTCCGGCAACTTTGCCCAGATGTACATTGTTGCTTTAGGAGGGGAAACATGCCAGCCAATGTGGTGCAAAGCACTGATAAAGGCATCTCGCCGTTGGCGTAAGGTAGCCACAGCAGCTTTGACTCCAGCTTGAGGACCAGTAAGAGCAGCGATCGCGCCATTCAAAATCCCCTGATACTGATTAAAATCAACTGCTGCTTTTACCTGACGTAATGCCTGAATCAACTGGGCATTGCCAATGGCAAAGCCAATGCGGAAGCCACCCATATTATAGGACTTGGAAAGAGTGAAAAATTCAATTGAGATGGTTTTATCTGGGTCGGCTTGCAAAATAGAGGGAGCGAGGGATTGTTGATGAGTCAGCGCTGCAGGAGGAGCCAGCACTGTAGGCGGGTTTCCCGCCGTAGGTGACTGGCGTTGGTTTCCCGACAGAGGCGACTGCGATAGCGCAGCGTTAGCGAGTCCGCGAGCGTCACCCGAAGGGTTGTTGATTGTGGACTCAAATACTAAATCTACGTAGGGGAAATCGTGAACCAAAACGAGATTATGTTGCTGACAAAAGACAACAGCTTCTTGAAATAAAGATAAAGGTGCGATCGCACTGGTGGGATTGTGAGGATAGCTCAACACCATCATCCGCGCCTGGTCCAACACAGGTGTAGGAATATCCGCAAACACTGGTAAAAAATCGTTCTCTGGCCGTAGAGGCATTGTGTATATTTGACCACCAGCTAGGTGAACTCCTCCTGCATGGGAGGGATAACCCGGATCGAGCAACAGAGCAAAGTCTCCTGGGTTGAGTACTGCTAGGGGTAAATGCGCCGTGCCTTCTTGGGACCCAATCAAAGGTAGCACTTCAGTTTGGTGGTCAACAGGAATGCCGAATTTTTGCTCATACCAGTTGGCTGCTGCTTGGCGAAACGCTTGAGTGCCATTAAACAGCAAATAGCCGTGGGTACGAGGATCTTTAAGAGATTGGGCGATCGCCTCAATCACATGCGCCTCGGCTGGCAGATCGGAAGACCCCAATGACAAATCAATGGTCGCTACACCAGCAGCCAAAGCTTTAGCCTTGGCTGTGTCCATATCAGCAAATACATTAGATTTTAGGGGTTGTAAACGCTGGGCAAATTGCATTTGAATTGTTAGTTGTTAATTGTTAGTTGTTAGTTGTTAGTTGTCGGGTGTTGGTTGCTAATTGCTAATTGCTCCTTTTGCGTGCGCCTATGAGGATTTCCCGCTACTCACGGCGACTGCACCAAGCTTTATGGCGAACCAGAAGGGTTCATTGCCAGTCTTCCATTAGCCATTAGCCATTAGCCATTAGCAATTAACCACTAACTACTAACGACTAACCACTGACTAATTTAGGTGAGGATCTAAGATACTGATTAATTTGTCTTTGCCGATCACTCCCTCAGCAGACGCTAACAGCTTGTCTCCTTGAACCAGCCTGAGAGCTGGTACACCTTCCACCTGGTACTGTTTAACGGTGACTGGGTTAGGGTCAATTTCCATTTTGACCACTTTAAGGCGATCGCTGTATGTAGTCGCAGCTAAGTTAATCGCAGGGGACATCAATTGACAAGGTCCGCACCAAGAAGCCCAAAAGTAAACCAATACTGGCATCTCGGCTTGCAACACTTCGGTTTCAAACTCAGCATCAGTTATGGTTATCACACCCTTACTCATTGTAGATCTCCATCAGGTGGCATCTATCATGCGTTGGCACACACAATACTTTATCCCAATATGTTAGTCATTGGTCATTAGTATTGAACAAATGAGCAATAACCAATGACAAAGGATGCAAAATCCCACTACCTACAGGCGTGGGACTAGCGCCAACAAGTTTTATCCAAATTTTACATTTGATCCAATTGCTTGCGTAGCGAATCCAACTCCGCATCAACCACTTCCGGAGATTTGGGAGCGGAGGTTTGTTGCGGCGGTAGTGCGTGTGATGGATTGGGTGAACCTCCTGGCGGCAGAATCATCTGCGCTTTCAAAGCTGCCAATTCATCGTCTACGTCGCTACCAGATTCCAAAGCGGCAAATTGGCTTTCCAAATCTGTACCAGCCAACTCTCCCACCGACTGAGCCCGGGCTTCTTGGATCATGACTTTTTCTTCCATCCGCTCGAATGCTGCCATTGCACTGCTGGTATTCATACCACGCACCATGCCTTGGAGTTGCTCCTGGGCTTTGGCGGCGGTAATCCGAGCTTTGAGCATTTCTTTCTTGGTCTTTGCCTCTGAAATTTTGCTTTCCAGTTGGATTAAGTTGCGCTTAAGATTTTCAACAGTAGTAGTTTGCTGATCTAAGCTAGCTTTGAGTGCATTTGCTGTTTCATTAAAAGTCTTTTTCCGCTCCAGTGCTTGTCGTGCTAAGTTCTCGTCACCTTTTTGCAGCGCTAACTGGGCATTGCGTTGCCACTTGTTAATTTCATTTTGGGCATCATTGTACTGTTTTTCGCTGCGTTTTTGGGCAGCAATTGCCTGAGCAACTCCTTGACGCAGCTGTACCAAGTCTTCTTGCATTTCCACAAGGGCTTGTTCCAGCATTTTTTCGGGGTCTTCGGCTTTACTTACCAATTCGTTGAGGTTAGAGCTGACGACTCGCTTGATGCGATCAAATAATCCCATAACTTTATTTTTCCTTTGGCGATTTACGCACGTTTCTTGTGGTAGTTAGCTTTTTTACTATTTCATAGCCACTTATTTCAATGTAATCGTTTCGTTCTAAATCGGTAACTCCTTTCCGAAGCCGCTATTCTTAAGATATGTTCCCAACTTGGTCTTGGTCCAATCTTCAAGTATCCTGAGTTTTGGGTGTTCTCGACGCTGTTCGGGGATTCTCCTCTAAGCGACTGGGGTGCTGTTGTGTGTGGTCAATGCCTGTTAAAAGCTGCCCCTTCATTGCTGCCAACTCGGCTTCAATACCATTACTTGATTCTAACGAAGCAAACCGCTGTTGCAGCTCATCTGTGTCGAGAAGAGCGATTGCTTCTGTTTGGGCTTCCAGTTGTGAAACTTTTTCTTCCATACGCTCAAAAGCATTCAATTGGTTTGAACTGGAAACCCCGCTCAGCATTTCCTGTAGTTTATATGACGCCTCGGCAGACCGGGCGCGAGCAATGTACATATCTTTTTTAGTTTTTACCTCGGCAATTTTTAGCTCTAGGGTCCGCATATCCTGTTTCAGCTTATCCACCAGAGTTTTTTGCTGCTCAATCTGAGTTGAGAGGGTTGAAAGCTGTTCTTGATAGGCTCGCCGTTTAGTAAGAGCTTCCCTTGTTAAAAGTTCATTGCCTTGTTGCAAAGCCATTTGGGCACGACGATACCACTCCTCTACTGTTGATTGTGCTTGAGCCGACTGCCGTTCTGTGCGTTTTTGGGTGGCGATCGCTTGCGCTACCGCTTGTCGCAATTGCAGCAGATTATCCTGCATTTCCATGACGAGTGCTTCCATTTGTTTTTCTGGATCATTCGCACTGCTCATAAAACTGTTAACGTTGGCGCGAATCACACGCTGGATACGGTCAATTAGTCCCATATTGGACCCTCCATTCACTTTTTGCCAAGTCTAAGCTTGTTGGCTTTCGTATTTTCCAAGATGCATAATACTTAGCTTACTGCTTCTAGCTGTGGGCTGAAGCGTCCTTTGTTTTTTTAGTAGCTTAGATCTTGCACTCCCTGCAATAACGCTATTTTTGTAGTGGGCATTGCCCACCATTGACAGATCGGGCCGATTTTTGCGTTGGTGGGCAGTGCTACACGAACTATCGAATGGTGCAAGATATCAGGTAGTAAACATATAGTAAAAATTTTAGCCTAGGGCGTAGGTAATGGGGAATTGCTAATTGTTCATGGCCAGTTGTTAAAAGCCAGTCTTCCATTAGCCATTACCCATTAACCATTCCCCAACATCCAGACTAAGGCTGTTGAATCCGTGCCTTAATTCCCTGTGCCTGTAGATGTTGCAGCAGTTTTTGTGCTTTCTCTTTATTCTTGACGGTAGCTAGATGAATCAATTTGCCGTCTGTTGATAAATAAGCATTAGGAACTACGTTTCTTGCAGAGGCAAAAGTGCGATCGCCTAGATTTTCTGTGACTACGTGATAATATCCATCACTTGACGGTTTGAGTTGTGTATCGGGCTGTTGTTGGGTTGCAACTGGCGAGTGGGAGGAGCGATTTGGGGTTGTTGCTGTTGAGATTGGTGGTGATTTTCTGGGGGGAGCAACAGGCTGTAGCTGAATAGCTGTAGTTCCAGGATTTGTTGGTTTTGGGGTAGCGGCTGGGTAGGGAGATGCTTTAATAGTCGGTCTAACTTTGGGTTTTAAGCCGACTACATCATTTGGGTTTCTCAGTTCCGGAAATTCGCTTTCCGCTAGATTAGGATACTTGGGTATAGGCGTAAGTTGTGGCTGCTGTAACCCAGTTTTGGTATTCTTCCGGGATTCGTCTGTATTTTCTGCATTTGTTAGTGTCTTTGGCTTCAACCATCCGTCTAAACTAAAGTACGGCAAGCGAATGGGATTAAACACGATGAAGCCTAAGGTAAGACTCGCTAATAATAGCAGCAGCATTGAGCCAATGCCCAAGGGTGATAGCATGTCGCTGGAATTTGATCGCCGTTGAGTGTTCGGTTCTTCTTTTAGACTTTGCAGCAATGCTTCAGACGATTCCAAGAAGTCATCTGGCTCTTTTGGATTTTCACTCTTGCGATCTACAGCGATCGTCGGCACGATACTAGTAGAATTTGTTTTTGCTCCAACAGAGGGGATCTTGAGGTTGTGTAGTTCCTCAGTTTTTGGCGTAGCTGGTATCTCCTCTTGAGTCTCTGCAGGAGATACCGGTCGTGTGTCAGTTTTGTCAGCAACAGATAGTTGCTCTGGCTGTACAGTTGGTGCATGGGTGTTTGTTGTTACTGATCCAAAATTATTTTGATTACCTCTACGACTTTCCTCAGATGTTTGCTTTTTACCTTCTTTTGTACTAATAACAGTCAACTGTTGGAGTTGATTGCTAGTAGAACTCCCTACATGGAGTTGGGTGAGAGTTCTATATAAAGTTCGTGTTCGTCGGTATCGGGCTAACTCTTGATCTAGTTGTACTTCTAAACTTGCTAGTGCTGCCGCTAGTGCTGGCTTCAACCCTGATGTTTTGGAAAATTGAGCCGTTGACGTATCTACCAGAGGGTTTTGACTCATTGCCTGTCTGTAACCTTGACTGCCGGATAAATTTAAGATACATTTATTCCAAGCTATTACGAAGATTATCTTGAACTACTAAGACCATAGCGTAGCTTGGTCTTATAGTCTTTTGGATCACTCCGCAAGCATCCAGTTTTCAGGTCAATGACCTTAGATTTGCTGGTTCCTCGGCTCACGACTCGAAGGAAGTGATTTCTCCGTAAACGTATTTGAGGCGTAAATTCCGGTCTGACCAACCGTACTCGATCCAAATTAAGCATCTCTTGCTTAATCCCTTTATTCCCTATATTCACTCCGGCATTGTTATCAGCATCATCAAAATGTCCGCACTCTAAGCAAACAAATTTTTCTTTGTCACGGTTATCCGCTCTAATGTGATGACATTCTGGGCATTCCTGTGATGTATGATGCGGTGAAACAATTACATGCTTCTTGCCTTGCTTCTTTGATTGTTGAGCTATCTTTTGACGAAACTGATACCAGGCTGCATCTGAAATCGCTTCGTTTAACGCTGACTTCGCTGCTTGCCCATTTTTGATGTATTTTCCATTTTCATCAATTTTTGGCTGGCAACGTTTTTTCATTCCAGAAACATTCAAATCTTCTACCACATTCATGTCAGCTTGATCTACAAAAGACTTCGCCGCTTTATTTTGGTAGTCATCACGTTTGCGCGCAATTTCTTGATGAAGTCTGGCAACTTTAATGTTGGCTGTCTTCCTATTTTTAGAGCCGAGTTGCTTCTTCGATACTCTACGTTGCCTAATTGTTAGTTTACGACTTTCAGCTTTCTTGAATTGTGGATTTAAATATTGTACGTTCCCAGAAGTACTCAGCAACTTCTTGATCCCCATATCACCACCAATAACAGTCTCAATCTTGTCATTGCCAATGATTTGAATATCGGGGATTGAGTCATCCTTGATTAAAATTGAAACATAAAATCCATCTGCCTCCCTCGTGACAGTGGTCTTGCCAATATTAATTCCATCCCACCATTCACGTGAATTAAAGAATCGAACCCAACCAAACCCAGACAAATACACCTTGTAAGCCTTCAAGTCTAACTTAACAGTTGCTGGGTCAAACTCAAATCCCTGATCGTGAGGATAAGTGTAATTAGGATAACCGCCAATACCAGTAAAAAATGAGCGAAAAGCTTCGTCAACATTGTTAACTGCTCTTTGCAGAACAAATGCTGTCACCGTGGCCAGTTCTGGCTTTTCTTGTTTAAGTCTTGGTAAATATGATGCTTGAACTTCGTAATTTGAGCGCTTAAGCGAAGGTTTTTTGGCTTCTTTCTTTGGTTCCTTCCCAGGTTTAGGTTTACGCGGTCGTCGCTTGTTTTCGTCACCTGTTTTCCAAGGATCGCCCAAGGATACATTACGATTAACTGAACAAGATAAGCCTGAGCTAAGTGCCTCAAAGCTCTCTCCTAGATCAGGGTGATCTGCTTTTACGGTAAGGTCAGAGCGCAATGCGGATACAGTGTAAGTTTGTTTATTATGTAAAGCGCAGTAGTCTCCCATAACAAACTGACGATGATAAGTGAATTCCCGATCACCAATCATTCTATTTTTTACATAGCTAATTTTACCTTGCCAGTCAATCATTTCATTCGTCACTGATTGATTGGGTCGTAGCTTAAACCTAAATGTTGTCTGCATTGTTCCCGATCGCCTCCCCTTTCGACCTTGGGGCTAAACATGTTACTATCATAACGGAAGGAATTTAGCCCGATTAGCAATTAGCTATTAGCCGCATTAACCGATGTTTATTTATACCCACCTATTTATATTGCAGAACCAAGCTGCAATTTTTGCGCTTGTTTAGCAAAATGTCGTTTAAATCAGTTAATGATATTTTAGGTGTTTTAGAGGTTCAGGCTAAATTTGAGGAGCAACCTTTCCAAAGCTTGCTCAAGTTTTGGGCCGAAGTCGTGGGAGCAGTGATTGCCGGTCATACTCAACCATTGTCGATTCAGCGTCAGGTTTTGCGAGTGGCAACTTCTAGCGCTGCTTGGGCGCAAAACCTGACTTTCCAGCGTCAGCAGCTGCTTTTAAAATTGAATGAAAAACTGCCAACTCCTTTGGTAGATATTCGCTTTTCTACTGCTGGGTGGCAGCGTCCTCAAGACACAAAATCGAAGCAACAAACCCCAGTGTCGTCCCAGCATCCCAGTTACCTAGGTGATGAAGAGAAGTCTCTCCAACGGCTTCCGCCCGAGAGTACTTCGGGAATCAGGGTAGGTGGTGATGTGACACCCACTACTGGGAACGTAAATAGTGTCTTTAAGGATTGGGCTAAAACAGTGCAAGCGCGATCGCATGGCTTACCTCTTTGTCCCCAATGCCACTGTCCAACCCCACCAGGCGAACTCCAGCGCTGGCGTGTCTGTTCTCTGTGTGCTGCTAAACAGTCAGGAATGAAGAATGTTAGTTGTTAGTTGTTGGTTGTTGGTTGTTAGTTGTGAAAACGTACCACCACTCCCCACTCCTCACTCACTTACACATAATTTATTTTCAAGTAACTTCATCTGCCATTGGTTAGAAGTGTTTTACTTCTTTCATGTACGGCATAAGTTACTTTTTTATGATGCAAACTAAGCCTAACGACGCAAGCGATTCAATCGCTAAAGGTGTTTCTCCAGACTGAAGTTAAAAGGCTGGATAAATCGATATATTTATTTTTAGCTTTGATCCCCAATAAGTTTTAGGCAAAATTTATGAGGCATCAGTTCCCAGAAGCTATGTATCGTATTGTTAACAAAATAGTTGAAAAATATGACACAAACCTAAAAACATTCTAAAGTTAATTTTTTCGTTGGGATCGCCAGAACATTGACCGTATAACGGTTTTTGGCTCTTATCCGTATTTATGTCTAGAAGCAAAATAAAAGTAAAGAAATGTCAGCCTTAGACGGCACTAAATATGAACCACATCAAACTGTTGACTTCGGCCTGTCGTTACTGTCATTATTACAAGCCGGAAGGGCGTCGTGGCGGAGTTTGCCAGCAACTAGGAGCACCAGTTCAAGCAAATTGGAAAGCTTGCTCTTTGGCAATACCACCTTTTGCACCTTCGTGGGAAAGTTTAGAAGATGCTTGGAGTTTGCCAAATGCAACACCAGTCCTAGCTTCAAGTTTAAATAAATCTCCACTCGCTGCTGTTGATGAAACAGCTTCCTGTACCTCTTGTAAACAAGCAAAAGTTGAGGCAGTGCTAATTTAGCCTTTATACTTGTTTACAAAATTAGGAATCACATTACCGGAATACAATTATAGTGTGGTTTCAAGAAACGTCAATACCAATTTTCACAACCAGCGAACGTTTCACATTTTTCCTTTGTGAAAGAGATATTTATAGGGCAATACCATTCAGTCTTATTTATGGTTAGTTGTTAGTTTTAATAAGAATAACTAACCTTAATTTTCACTCTTATCTGGAAAACCTCGCTTCCATTCCTCTCTCCTGCAAGGAGAGAGGCTTTGAATTCTCCCCCTTCCCTTTTAGGGAAGGGGGCTGGGGGGTTAGGTTTTGCGTTGGTTTTTCCACATGACGTGAAAAGTCAGAACAACTAACAAGTAACATTTGTTAATAGTGCGACTTTTACAATTTTATGGTAGCCAAGGAAAGGCGCGAAAATTTGGTGAACGTTTTTCCAAAAACGCTTGTTTTCCCTCCGCTCCTTCTTCTGTCATGTAATAGAGTAAAGTAGCATTGCCAGCGAGTTCTTGCAAACCAGCTTGACCATCACAGTCAGCATTAAATGCTGCTTTCAGACAGCGAATAGCAATCGGGCTTTTTTCTAAAATTTCTTGCGCCCATTGGATACCTTCTGCTTCTAATTGTTCCATTGGGACAACGCAATTAATCAAACCCATTTCTTGTGCTTGCTGGGCATTGTATTGGCGACAGAGAAACCAGATTTCTCGTGCCTTTTTTTGTCCGACGATGCGGGCAAGATAGCTGGCGCCAAAACCACCATCGAAACTGCCAACTTTGGGACCAGTCTGTCCGAAAATAGCATTATCTGCAGCAATTGTGAGGTCACAAATCAAATGAAGGACGTGTCCACCACCGATCGCATACCCAGCCACAAGAGCAATTACTACTTTTGGCATAGAACGAATCAGGCGTTGCAAGTCTAGCACGTTTAAACGGGGTATCCCATCATCGTCCACATAACCAGCGTGTCCTCGAACACTTTGATCGCCTCCCGCGCAGAAAGCGTATTTCCCATCAGTGTGCGGTCCCGCACCAGTAAATAATACAACACCAATCCTGATATCTTCGCGAGCGTTACAGAAAGCATCGTACAGTTCAAATACAGTTTTGGGACGAAAGGCATTGCGTTTGTGGGGACGGTTGATGGTAATTTTAGCAATGCCGTCAGCTTTGTGATACAGGATATCTTCGTAGGTTTTAGCAGGTTGCCAGTTGATTTGCATTTCCAGGATGGAGTGATACTTCAGCTTGAGAATTGTATCTTAGGGTGAGCTATGCCGATCTAATAACCGTGCCAAGATAATCGTTATATAAGTAAAAGTAAAAAAGCTTTTTATGGCATCACCGAAAGTTGACGAGCTGACGACAGAGGATACCTTAATCACTGCTGAAACAGACCGACTGGGATATGCAACCTTTGCGCAGTATTTGGCAGACAGTATTTGCGACATGACTATTGCTGAAGGATATGTGATCGCGGTGTACGGTTCTTGGGGTTCCGGCAAATCAACATTGATGAAGTTTATAGTTGAATATCTCCAGCAAAAGCCAGAAGATGAGCAACCAATTATCGTCCCCTTTAATCCCTGGTTATTTTCAGGCTACCAAGACATTACAAGGCGCTTTTTTGACCAATTACAAACGGTTCTTACCAAAGCGACATATGTGCCGAAAGGCGTAAGAGAACGAATAGCCGACGTGGCTAAAGTTGTTTCGCAAATTCCTCTACCTTACGCTCAAACTGGTTCAGCAATAGCGACAATATTTGACGATAAGGCAAAGGAGGCTTCCGAGTTAAAAGAAGAAGTCGAAGTCACACTAACACAGCAGAAGCAACGAATAGTCGTAGCAATTGACGATATCGATCGGCTTTCTGGTGAGGAGATCAAGCAGCTATTCCGCCTGCTGAAGGCAATTCCGAGTTTTACTAACGTTGTCTATCTTCTGGTTTTTGATAAAGAAGTTATTCTCAAAGCACTAACAGAAACTCAAGAGGTATCTGGAGAAGCATACCTCGAGAAAATTATTCAGATTGCTTTTGAGTTACCTCCTCCGGATAAAACCTCACTCCGGAGACTACTTTTTGAAAAACTTGAAGGTGTCATGGCTGACGCACAAAAGCAGTTATTTGAGCCAGCCTACTGGAGCAAGATTTACTATCAAGGAATAGACCATTTTATTACCAACCTCCGTGATATTGTTCATCTGACTGATACTCTGAAACTGACATATGCATCAGTGAAAGATGAAGTGAACCCAGTTGACTTCATTGCTTTGGAATCGCTACGAGTATTTTGCCCGATGGTATACGACATCATCCGCAAAAACAAAAATGCTTTCCTCGGAGAAGCAAATTATTCACTTGACCAACTCAAAAATATACAAAATTCCTGGATAGCTGATCTTCCAGATGAGGATAAGCAGCCAGTTCAAAAGTTACTAATGGGTCTTTTTCCTAAATTAGAATGTGTTTGGGGTAGTAGCGAATACGATGAAAAACAAGAATCAGAATGGTGCAAGGAACTGCGTGTATGCTGCCCAGAAATATTTCCCGTTTACTTTCGTTTAAATTTATCTGAAAGTGAATTATCTCATACTCAAATAACAGCAATTATTGCTACAGCTTTTGACACTAAGGCATTTGGAGAAAGCCTGGTAGAACTTGCTGAGCAAATACGTCCAGATGGCACAACACAAGTAAGAGCATTTCTGGAACAACTGGATAATTACACTGAACAAGCAATTCCTTTAGACAGAATTCCGGCAATTGTGCAAGCTTTTTTTGATGTTGGCGAACAACTGTTGTGTGTTGAAGATGAACCTACAACAATATTTGATTTCAGCAATGAAACGAGAATCAGTCGGATCATCTCACAGTTGTTACGTCGGCTAGATGAACCAGCAAGGTTTGAGGTGTTGAAAACTGCGATTTCCCAAGGTAAAGCATTATCAATAATTGTTAATCAAGTAAAAACTTTAGCTGAGCAACAAGATAAGTCTGATTCAGATACATCTATCCCAGAAGCGGAATGGCTGATCAGCGCCCAACACCTTAAAGAACTTGAGGAAATTGTCGCCAAAAAGCAGCCGGAAAAAGAGTCCGATGATGAATCATAGATTTTTTGCCAAAAGAAGTAGTTGAATATAACTTTTATAGTGAAACTCTTGTAGAACGCTCGTTTCTCGTTCCCATGCTCTGCATGGGAATGCAGTCTTGGAGGCTCTGCCTCATTGCAAGCAAACTGTGGAGGCAGAGCCTCCAATTAGGCATTCCCAGCCAGAGGCTGGGAACGAGAATAGGGTGGGCATCCTGCCCGCCCACCCCACAAGATAATCATTCCTCTTGTAGGGTGGGCATCCTGCCCGCCCGATATTCAAATTAATTATGTCCGCGTGTTAGATATTTGTTAGGAACCGACATTAACAGTGTATGACAACTTAAACGGCTTGAAACTGGCTCCTGATTTTGGAGTGCCGCTGAACTCCAGTTCATAACCTCCTGCTTTAGGAAATACGATGTCCGCTCCGGGAAGATCCTGATGCTGCTGGGCTGTTACGGCATGCAAACTTGGTTTCAGTAGCGGAGCATCGCCTTCAGTATGAGGGTTAGGGTAGACAGCCAACTGACAGTTACATTGTGCAAGGGGAATGAGTTGCCCTCCTTTACGGGTTAGCACGATCCACGCTTGAGCCGTTTTACCTGCTTGCGGATTGTCGTGGGGTTCTATATGCAGCAAACCGCCCACATCTCCGGATACCTTTTCGGTGTGGGCAGAAACTGGTGTAGTAATTAGAACTGAAAGTAATACCCATCCCAAATGTTTATTTAAATTGCGGTAGAACATAGAATTTATAAAAGTGAGCGAAGTAGTCTGAGCTAATTGAAAGGGTTGGAAAACAGACAACAGTTTTAAGATTATCGATGCTATCTCCCCACCATTCACTCAGAAGAAATTATTTTAAGTAAAGTCAATAACCGTGTCAAAAGACAAGCTGTCAAACTACCTTCCCGCAGATTTCCCGAAAATATATAGGACTTACGCAAAAATTGTCAAAAAGCTTAATTTATCGAACCGCCAAGGCGCTCTTGTTCGCCAAGAATTCGTAGAGTGTGCGTAAGTCCTAATAGGGTAGGCATCCTGCACACCTCAAAATATAAATTATATTTGATGTTTATTTATGTCTATTGATCGCCGAGTAGACGGAAACTACTTTAAGATGTCAGACAAATTTACCCAAATTCTCCTGACGCCATTTGGCATCTGCTTTGCGATTTGTTCGCAACTCCAAAACCCTAATTCCTGTTGTTGGTAGTGGGTTTAATCTTTGCTGCAACTGCTCCCAAGAAGTGATTAATTCATGCTCAATACCATAAGTTGTACATAATTGAGCGAAATCAATATCCTGCGGAGTAGCAAAAAATTCTTCAAATGGTGGCTCAAATTTGGCAATAGGTAACATTTCAAAAATTCCTCCACCATTGTTGTTAATTAACAAAATGGTTAGATGTCCGACAAATTTATTTCTGATTAAAAATCCATTGGTGTCGTGTAACAAAGCTAAATCCCCTGTTAACATCACACTGCTTTGATGGCGATGGGCAATTCCCAAAGCAGTGGATAATGTGCCATCAATGCCATTCGCACCTCGGTTGAACAAGGGTTGCACACCTGAGTGACTCGGTTTCCAGAAAAATTCCACATCTCGCACCGGCATACTATTGGCGATCAATACAGGCGTTTTTGGTGGTAAACTCTGAGAAAGTAACCAGGCAGCTTTGCCTTCAAATAACTCCTCTGTTTTCGCCATAGTCAGGTCAACAGATGCCCTTACTTTCGCTTCAGTTGTACACCATAGCTGGAGATACTCAGGTGAGGTACTACAAGCGATAGGAGGCTGCGGCAGGGAACGAGTTAATACCTCAGCTAGCTGTTGTGCGGATATTTGCAGGTGAGTTGTCCTACCGTGTAAGGGATCAAGGTTTTGATCGCTAGGGTCAATCACCCATCGTAAGGCTTGGGTAGCTTTAAGCCAAGTACGCAGTACTGGACTGGTGGGCATTTCACCAATTTGAATCACCATTTCGGGTGCTAGTTCTTTCGCTAATTCATGATTCCGCAAAATCAAGTCATAGGTGGAAACGATCTGGGGATTGAAATCGGCATAATTTCTTACAGGGGAGAGTCCCTCCGCCAGCACGGGCCATTTGAGAGTTTGGGAAAGTTGAGCGATCGCACTACAATACGAATGTGGCAGTTGCGGTTGGGCAACACCAGCGATAATAATTCCGCGATCGCATTGCTGCCATTGTTGAAAAGCCTGTAGGGGCGGGGTCCCCCCGCCCTCACAAGTACATTTAGTAGTGCTTGTAATGCCAACAAAGAAGTCTTCTATATAAAACTGGGACTGTAATGATTGTAGAAACATTGCATGCAACGTCTCTCCATCAGCAATAGGTACGAGGGGATCGCGAAACGGAATATTCAGATGCACTGGTCCTGGTACGGGAGTTTGAGATCGCTCCCACCCATGGATCACCATTTGCCGCAAGTAAGCTAACATTTCCATAGATGGCGTGGGCAAAGCTAACTCTGCCTGCCAATTTGGGTAATTGCCATATAATTTCAACTGGTCTATAGTTTGTCCAGAATGGCAATCTCGCAATTCTGGCGGTCTATCAGCTGTAAACAGCAACAACGGTACGCGACTATATGAGGCTTCAATCACCGCCGGATAAAAATTCGCGGACGCCGTCCCAGAGGTGCAAACAACTGCTGTGGGGCGTCCAGTTGCTTTGGCGACTCCCAAGGCAAAAAAGGCGGCGGCGCGTTCATCAAGAATGGAAATCGCTTCAATATGCGGTAGTTGCTGGGCAAAAGCAACTGCTAGGGGTGTGGAACGGGAACCCGGACAAATGACGACACAAGTCAATCCGAGTCGCTTTAATGTCTCGGTAAAAATTGATGCCCATACAGTATTAATGTTTCTAAAATCGATAGTCATTAGGAATGGGGAGTGGGGAGTGGGGAGTGGGGAGTGGGGAGTGGGGAGTAGGGAGTGGGGAGTAGGGAGTGGGGAGTGGGGAGTAGAAAATATTCCTCCCAATAACCTTTTCCCCGATGCCCGATGCCCGATGCCCGATGCCCGATGCCCGATGTCCCTCTTTTTTCCATCAGTCTTCTTATCCTAGAGTAATCAGGAGAGTCAGGAATATTTTTTATGGACTGCATTCATTTAACAGGAATTCGCGGCTATGGCTACACAGGGTATTTGCCAGAGGAACAGGTGCTGGGACAATGGTTTGAGGTGGATGTGAGTTTATGGCTAGATATCTCTACATCTGCCAAAACTGATGCGATCGAAGATACTCTGGATTACCGTAGCATTATCAGCTTGGTACAACATCTGGTCAAGACATCGAAGTTTGTTTTGGTGGAACGCTTAGCAACCACCATTGCAGATTCTATCTTGGTAAAGAGCGATCGCTTGACACAAGTCCAAGTCACTTTGAGCAAACTCGCCGCACCTATTCCAGACTTTGGCGGCAAAATTAGCATCTGTCTGACTAGAACTAAATCTACTGTCTAAAGCACACAGGGGATCTGGAGAGCAGGGGAGAAAAAGAATACAAATTCCGCCCTGTTCTCTAATGCTGCTGTGCGACGAGCGATCGCTATTACCAGATCAACAGCCACCATCTGACCAGTTTGACCACAATATTTAAAATGCAGTTATACGTGCAGATCTAGGCGTTGCTGAATTGAGGAATGATTTTGGAATATTGCCAAACCATTGACCCTCACCCTAACCCTCTCCCAAGACGGAGAGGGGAAAGAATTTAGCTCCCTTCTCCCTATTGGGAGAAGGGTTGGGGATGAGGGCAATTCATACCTGTATTCAGCAACGCCCAGATCTAAGGAAGTTGTTTGCAAATCAAGTGCTAGACTGCAACGATCTGATTCCTATCTTCTCTAAAGAGGTTTTTATTTGGTTGACTTATTTAAATGAACCGTATTGTCAATACCAATACGGTTCATTTAAGGCGTTGATCCCCCCAACCCCCCTTTTTAAGGGGGGCTTTTTCCCCCCTTTTTAAGGGGGGTTAGGGGGGATCTTTAGTCCGTAAATACTACTAACTGAACTGTATTGTTGTCAATACCGTTACGCTCAGATAATTTACCTACCGATAACGTTTGTAGAGACACGAAATTCTCACCAATAACTCTTAACCGAAACGTATTGCTCATATTGTACTATCAATAGTTATGAGATATACCAATTAATATAATTGGCATAATTATAAAAATAAATAAATAAAAATTATAATTTTAATGGTCATTTTGTTAATTAAATATCATTTTATATGGACTAAAAAAGTAATTATTTACTAATGCATAAAAAATGTTGAAATCTTATTTTAGATAAGGTTTTAACAGTTCATGCTGTCAAAACAAAACTCAACTACTTGAGGAGAAAATACTGATGCCCATTAATTATACTAGTAACAATTTTTTGTCTAATCAAGGGCTAAATATTAATCCCATCTCCTCAGAAAATTATTTTAATCTCAACGATGACTATAGCTTACGCCTCAGCGGTCGTAGCAGCTTCAACCCAGTTGTGAATAATTTAGAGACGGATACTGTTGAGCCGTTTACGATGACGAATGCTGGGGCTAGTGGGAAGTATAGCTTTACCTCTGGCTATGGCTTAATTAATGCAGCAGCAGCAGTAGCTAAAGCTGCTGGTCAAAATACCTTTGCTGACGTTCCTGCGCTTGGCGGCAATAATTGGGGAGCCGACCTCATAAAAGCACCAGAAGCTTGGGCAAAGGGATACACAGGTAAAGGTGTTGTCGTCGCTGTTCTAGATACTGGAGTTGACTACACCCACCCAGATTTAAAGGATAATATCTGGACGAATCCCAACCCTGGTAACGGCAAGGATAATAATGGCGATGGCTATATTAATGATATCCACGGCTGGAATTTTGTTGACAACAACAATGACGTCCTAGGCAAAGACAAAATTGGTCATGGCACCCATGTTGCTGGTACTATTGCTGGGGAGAACAATGGCTTTGGTGTGACTGGCATTGCCTATGATGCCAAGATTATGCCGGTCAAAGTTCTAGATGACTCTGGTGCTGGCAGCAATGCTACCATAGCTAAAGGTATTCATTATGCTGTAGATCATGGAGCTAATGTTATCAACCTTAGCCTAGGTGGTGGTAATGGCGACAGTTCTCTAGAGTCAGCAATTCAATATGCCAGCAGCAAAAATGTAGTTGTCGTCATGGCAGCTGGTAATGAGAGTGGCATAGCACCGAGTTATCCTGCCCGCTATGCCAAGAACTCGGGACTTGCTGTAGGGGCTGTCGATCAGAATAAAAACATGCCTGACTTCTCGAACCGAGCCGGATTTAACCAGCTTGCTTACGTCACAGCCCCAGGAGTAAATATCTACTCCACAATTCCAGATAATCAGTATGCGAGTTATAGCGGCACATCTATGGCAACTCCCCACGTTGCTGGTGTAGTTGCCCTGATGCTCAGTGCTAACCACAATCTGACTGATAGCCAAGTGCGTCAGATTGTTACACAGCCAGCAGGAAATAGTACGCAAGCTGCAAAAGCCAGCCCTACAATCAACAGCATGATTGCAAGCACTAGCTTCCATCCCAAACCTGTAACTGAGAGCATGATTGCCAGCACTAGCTTCAGTGCCAAACCTATAACTGAGAGCAACGATATGTTTGTGAACTCAAATATCGGGTCGCAATTCTTGAGCTACTACCAAAGTACTCTCGGCGACAATAGTCACTACAGCATTAGTAGTGATGATGAGACTGATGCCGACAATATTGTGAAGAAGCGCGAAACGCTGGTGTAGCATCAAAAATGATTAGTTATACTGCGAACGGTTCAAAACTTCACTTAATATGGACTGAGCTCCAAACCTCTCCCCGATGCGGGGAGAGGCTTAAGAACCGGATGCGCGAATGTTAAATAAGTATAGTTTTCAGCAGTCTTGAGTATAACATACCGATAACCTCTGTAGAACGCGCAGCGTTCTACACGTCTCTCAATTCTCACTAAACTCTGTGCCATCAGCAAATTTCAGGCTACTCCCCGTACTTGCTAAAAATAGACATCTCCGAAAATTAACTATGCGTTGTCTATAACCCTTGTAGAGACGCGAAATTTCGCGTCTCTACATTGTTTTTCGGAGATGTCTAATGTGTAACCGAGTGGGCAACAGACAGCGAACCTGTTTTCACGGAGACTCGATCATCTCTAGGGTAAAAATACCTTCCGGTTTGTTGATGACCAGCTTGATCATATCGAGCCACGCTGACCCCATTGCGGTTTCGGGGACATCACGCCCGACATGCACAGGGATAATCACCTCGATGCCATCAATGATGACCCTGCCTTTGTGGATGTAGAAATCCCCTTCCCCACGCGCTGTCCGCATTTCGACCTGCCCCAGAACCTCCAACCATTCCAGCGCTTCCAAGTCCTGCGTATCCATGACGAACCACCCATCGGTAAACCCGGTATCGAACAGGACCGGAATAAAAAACGGTGCACTGTTCGCGGGTACAAGCTGAAGCTCTAAGAACAACTCGCCGTCCTGGCCAAATGTCCCTACATCCATAGCCTGCCACAGGTTCCCGTATCATTGAGCCGGAAGATCATCCTGATCGTGTTTCTGCTATTTGCTTGACTGATTTGCTGGGTGATGCCTCGCAGAGTGGGGTCGAGGAGATATTCTCCATTGTCCGGGTCGATGGCAATAAACCAGTTCGGATGGATTTCTCTAAGGGTGGGGCGGAGACGCTCGAACACGGGACGGCATCTCGCGCGCAAGGCGCGTTGCTTCTCCCGCTCACGTTGGACTACCTCCGGATCGGCTGGGGATGGCGGCACAATATGCGTATGGCGCGGTTGTGATAACTGGGTCATAGCAATCACGGTAATCAGGGTAATTCCATTATGCCGCTTTGGCAAAATCTCTTGCAGTACATCATATTATTCTACGTTTCCCACAACAAGTGATTGAAATCGTTGGGCAGCCGAACCATCCTACAGCAGGCAGGTGCCCTTGCTGATGATGAGTCACTCACAGCACTAAGAGAAGCTATCTATCATGAAAGGGGACAGTCAACCCCTACGTTCAATTAAAAATTAAAAATTAAAAATTATTAATCCCCACGCATAAATGCCTTCGGTTGAATAATGTTGCTCCGCTTTTTTTGTTTTCCATGTTTAAAAACAGGGGAACCTGTACCTTAATTAAATAGTTCCAAATCCTGAACGGAAATTTTTAATTTTTAATTTTTAATTTTTAATTCAAAAAATGGTCACATATCCTATAATTTTGAGAGATGCTGAGATCCGGCAGAATGTTTTGTTGCGATCGCCCCACGTTGCCTGACTAACCCCAAATATCAGGATTATTTTCATGAGTTTTGATATCCTTTTCGTTCACGGCACTGGAGTACGGCAGCCAGATTATAGTAAATCTTTTAGTGCTATCTCTGAGCAGTTAAAGAGACGGGACAGTAACCTGCGTGTTCATGAGTGTTATTGGGGAGGGGTACATGGGACAACACTACGTGCTGCGGGAGCCTCAATTCCCCCGTCTGATACTAAGAGAGGATTGAACGCAGACCTGAGTGAGGCAGAGTTCCGGTTCGGCTTGTGGGAGTTGCTTTATCAAGACCCATTGCTGGAACTACAAATTCTACACCTGCATTCAGGGAAGGAAGCATTGCCTGGTGGTAGACCGCCTGGTTACAAGCTTAAAGAAGATGTTAAAACTCTAGCTCCATCAGATGAACTGTGTAGATTGCTTGAGGACGCGGGAATAGCGGACGTTTTTGATCGATCTCGTGAGCAAATAACTAGCGATCGCGATTACCAGGAGGCTGTGGACTCTGCACAGCCTCCTTTCGGTGATTACCGTACTGCGATCGCCCGTGCCTTGGTTGCCCAAAGTGTGATTTTAGCTCAAGACGAGTATGGTGATGACCTTAGCCTGTTTCTAAGTGTTGAACTGCGCGATCGAATTGTTCAGCAGCTTGTTAACGAATTAGGCGGTACAGAAAGGGGGATGTTAGATGCTCCCAAAGAGTTTTTGATGGGCATGGTCAAGCGTTCTACTACAAATATGCTCAAGCATGGACGTAGTAAATTCACATCAAAAATCAGTGGAACTGTTGGCGATATTTTAATGTACCAGGCTCGTGGGCAGTTAATTCGCAGCTTTATCCGTGAAGAAATCGGCAAATATCCTGGACCCGTTGTTCTACTGGGTCATAGCTTAGGTGGAATCGCCTGTGTTGATCTGCTATTGGAATCCGATCCTCCCAAGGTGGCTCTGCTGGTGACGATTGGCTCCCGGGCACCTCTTTTATATGAAATAAATGCGCTATTTGGGATGCCCTATGACCCCAATGCAAAGCTACCATCCACATTCCCGCAATGGTTGAATATCTACGATCGCGATGACCTGCTGAGTTACATAGGTGGTAAGGTCTTTCCCGATCGGGTTGAAGATTTTCATGTAGAGAGTGGAAAACCTTTCCCTGACTCACATGGTGCCTATTGGAAAGACAACAACGGCAAAAATGAGGTTTGGGATAAGATTGATAAGACCCTGAGAAACATTAAAGTGGGATGACTGATGGTTGATCCTTCTACAACCCATGCTCTCCTCATTGGTATTGAGCAGTATAATGATGGCGTTAACCCGCTAGATGCACCTGCGAACGACGTTTACCGTTTTGCGCAGTGGCTGCTCGATCGTAAGGTTCCTAAGGATAACATCTCCGTTTTACTGTCACCCCTTGAGCAAAATAAGAAGATTGCCCAAGATATTGCTGCACTGCTTGGTAAAACATCTTTGCCAGCAGCAACGAGGGGAAAGGTTGATCAAGCGTTTGAGCAACTTAAAGAGACTCAGGCAAGTTTGTTCTTGATGCTTTGGGGTGGACATGGCTGGGTGACAGCGCTAGGCGATCGGCGGTTGTTTTATGCTGATGCAACACGCCAATCCTACAAGAATTTGGATCTAAGCCAACAGTTAACGGCAATGCGCTCCACTCTCTACAAAGGCATTTCTGAGCAAGTCATTATTGTAGATGCTTGTGCCAATTCCTACAAGCTGAAAGAGGGAGAATTGCCTCACGATCAGCCTGCTCTCGGCGATCCGCTACCAAAGCTGAGTCAATTTGTGATGTTTGCCGCTAGTTCTGGTGAATATGCCGAAAACAAAGGAATTGAAAAAGCGGGTTTGTTCTCTGATGAGGTACTTAAACAAGTAAATTCATTACCTGCTGAAACATGGCCTCCTGACATGAAAGTTATTATGAACAGTGTTCAGCAGGAGTTTGAAGAACTACGGGTTAAGGGGCAGTCTCAACAAACACCCGCTTATACTCTGTACATAGTGAATGGGAACGCAGAAAGTTTTGTTCTTCAGCCTAAATCTGAAGTTGACGGGGTTCAAACCTCTTCAGTAGTATTGAAGCGTTTCCAGGATCTAACTCCTGCTGAGGCAGAATTGCGGACTCGATTTCTCGCCTGCCCATCGATAAATGATTCCGCTACGCGAAGATCAATTGTTCAGCAACTTCGCTATGGAATAGCAAATGAGTTTAATCAGGGTGGAGATGCGAGAGATGTAATGGACTTAATCAAAATTTGTCTTAGCTATCCGCATGGGGTAGATGAGTTGCTATACCTCATGAATTTTTATGAAAGAAATTCAGATGAAATAAAAGCTTTGAGGGAAAACGTAGCGCGAATTACACAGAAGGAACCATCAAACCAGCCTGAGCTTGATGTGAGAGAACTTTCATTCATGCAACTGAACGCGCTTTCCCGGAAACTTTTAGCGTGCCCTGCGTTAGATGATGAATTATTAAGAAACGGAATCATTGATGAATTAGAGAGAGAAACTACAATAACAAAGGGGAGCATTAGGCATGGAGCAGGTTTACAACCATTGCAAATAATCGAAGATATTCTGAAGAAATGTAGGTCTTATTCAGGTAGCTTTAAGGTCTTTCTTGAGATGCTTCGCGATCGCGATGGGAGCACGGTTGAGTTTGTCGAGGTAGAAGAGCTTATAAAAGAGCTAATTGCTCAGAACTAAAGAGGCTGAGAATTAGTTTTTTCTAACTATTATTAGTTTAAATTTAGTTTTATTTTAACCACTGCAAATTTAAGATACTCCTTAAAAAAGTTAGATTGATTATTAGGAAATGTTTGAAAATATTCTTGGTAATTCTCAGCTAAAAACTATTTGTGCTGAACTACTTTATTACCTCCCTAGCCTAAATGATGAATTATCAAGAAACGGAATCATTGATGCATTAGAGAGAGAAACTACAATACAAGAGGGGAGCATTAGGCATGGAGCGGGTTTAGAACCCTTGCAAATAATCGATGATATTCTTAATAAATGTAGCTCCGATAACTTCGATTATCTTTTTAATAAGCTGCTTCGTGTAAAAGATGGAGACTCGGATAAGTTTAAGGAACTAGATGAATTTTTGAAAGTAGTGAATGACTTAATAGAATTAGAAAATATCTTTTCTCAAATAATGAATGACAAACTAAATCTACCCTGTTGGTATAATTATAACCGTTCTATCAAATCTCAAAAATGCACTTTTTTGAAAGTGGTTTACCATCTTGCTGGCTTTCCACAAAAAATTAATGGCACTTATCCTTTAGTAGAATTCATAAAAAATTGCTTGACGAACATAGAAAAATTACCAGATCGACGTAAGACTTCTGACATAACGCAAGCACTAATTAAAACTAAGCATACAGTTTCAGAAGAAGATCTTAACGACATTGATAGGTACCTTATAGATACAGAAACTCAATCGAGTCAAACTGATTTATTAATTTATTTTGAAATCGACGATTTAAGAGATAAAAGAAGCAAAAAAAGAACAGGTAAGATTACTATTTACACATATGAGTCTGGAAAGAGGTTTTTAAATAAGGGTGGACTCCCTATTATTTCTTCAAATATTTTGCAAGATTTTCGAGAAAAAACGATTCCCACTATAGAAAAATTAGCTGCTGACTGTGACGCAGAAAACAAACCGTTAAAGATGATACATTTCTTCTTGAAAGAGGAAATGATTTTATCCTTAGAAATGGATCAGTGGGAATTTAAAACACCTCTTGGCATAGAGTCATATTTAGGTAAGGAACATGATGTTGTTGTCAGACTACTACGGAAACACGATCAACAAAAGATTTATAAAAACTCTTTAATAAAGCGTTGGTCTGAAAATATAAAGCCATTTCTTGTTGAAGACAAAGAACAGATGTATAATCAACTTAAGACTAGTAATTATCAGAAAGTAAACGTAGTAATATTTCCTGACCCGTTAGATTCGGAACGAGATATTGATTCATTCAAAAAAATGCTTGGTGTTCCAATACCAATTGCAATTTGGCTTCGCAAATCTCCTATCTCCATTGATTTATATAATGAATTGATAGTGAAAAACGAAGTTCAAGATACAAGTAAGCTTCTTACCGTTATAAAAGATTATCGTTTAACAAACAAAGATTTTGGCTCTCACATTTCCCTACTTTGGGAAGATCCAGCGCACACGATTATTAATGATTCTATTGCTATTACTCCTCAGCCAAGTAATTCTCTAAGGACATCATAATGGGAGCATCCCATTTTTACAAAAACACCAAACGATTAGAAATCGCGGCTACACAAACAAAGTCCGCCTACGCGGACTAATTCTAGCCTGCGGAGGCAGGCTTTGTTTGTGTAGCCCCAGACTTCCAGTCTGAGGGAGGGCAATTTACCAGTGGTTTCCAACAAAGCTAAACTTTTACGAAGAGCGGAAGAGAAATCATGTTCACTAAATCTACATGAGGAAGGCAGGAGAATATGACGCAACCCAAAGAAGATTGGGAAGTATACAGGGGAACAAGAGAGCAGCGAAATGATGAGGTAAAGATTCCATCAGCACCGCCCTGGCGGTGCTTCAACACATCTAATCCTGATAATGATGCCTATAAAGATTACTATTCCAGCATTAAAAAAATCTCTGCTGCTGAGGAAACCAAGGGGAAAAATTATGAAGCAGATGATAAAGAAATCCAAATGGTTAACATGGCACTCAACCTGCGCCGACCTTTGTTAGTGACAGGTCAGCCCGGTATAGGGAAGTCGTCTTTAGCGTATTCTGTTGCTTATGAACTCAATCTTGGCTCAGTGTTGCGTTGGAATATCACCAGTCGCACAACGCTTAAAGATGGGTTGTACTCGTATGATGCGATCGGTCGTCTACAGGAATCCAACATAAATCCCGGCAAGACTCCTGATATTGGAGACTACATTCGTCTAGGACCACTGGGAACCGCACTGTTACCAACCAAAAAGCCTCGTGTCCTCCTGATCGATGAGGTCGATAAGTGCGATATTGATCTTCCCAACGATCTACTCAATATTTTTGAAGAAGGCAAATTCGACATTCCTGAGTTGGTTCGTTTACAAAATAGCGGCGAGGGTATTAATGTCCTGCCTGCCGACAGTGAAGAGAAAGTTCCGATTATTAAAGGGCAGATCTATTGCCACGAGTTTCCGTTTGTTGTCCTCACTAGCAATGGCGAACGAGATTTTCCTCCAGCTTTTCTTCGTCGATGCCTTCGCTTAGATTTGGCTAACCCGGAGGATGAGCAGAAGTTTACTCAGAAGCTGACCAAGATCGTTAAAGCTCATCTAGAAAAAATAGGGTATCAGAGTACTATTAATGACATAATTGCTCAGTTTATCCAGAAAGGAAAGGTGGAAACCCTCGCAAACGATCAACTTTTAAATGCTATTTTTTTAGTATCTAGAGTCCAATCAACAGATCAAACTGAGAACAAAAAGCTTAAGCAGGATCTGATAGATAACTTGTTTCGATCATTAGAGTAGGTGAACATGAGGCATGTGCCAGAATTAGCAAATTTGATTAAAACGCTCATAAGGGCAGATCCAGATATAACCTGGCATCAAATTGTTGATGCCCTCTGGATAGCCAGCCTCAAACCATTCTCTTCCTCTTCTCCTGACATAGCCCCCCCATCGCCCAAAGATTCTACCAATAAGGATAAGAGTGAATTACCTGGATTACCACCTGCCGAAGGAAATCTTAGATCAAAAGATGGTGGCAGTTCAGAAGAAAATAGATTCGATGCATTCGTCAATCAGCCTGCTCGTGAATCAACATCTTCTCAAACTGTTCCTGCTGCTGTCTTTCAAAGTCCTACGGGATGGGCTTTGCCTAATCCAAGGGCAATTGAGCGTGCGCTTAAGCCCTTGAAGCGGGATGTTGGCTCACGAACTGAATCAAGCTTGGATGCGGAAGCCACGGCTCAGGAGAGTGCTGAGCAAAGTTACCGTAATAAGTTAACTGTGATACCTGTGTTCCAGCCAGTACCAATTCCCTGGCTTGAAGTCGTCCTCCTGGTAGACAACTCTAGTAGTATGCTGATCTGGCAGGAGACAGCCAAAGAACTCACCCAAGTTCTTTCCAGGTTAGGGTTTCGGGCAGTGCAAGTATGGCATCTTGAAACAGAAAGCAAACATATTAAAATTCTATCCACTACAACTAAGCGTCAAACTGTATCACCCGAGCGATTTCTTGGCGATCGCAACAATTGCCTTCTCCTGATTCTGTCAGACTGTGTGGCGCCTGCATGGCAAGAAGATGATTTAATTCGCCTGTTGGCTAAATGGGCTAAGCAGATGAGTGTCACAATACTTCAGGTTTTTCCTGAAAGTCTCTGGAGCCGAACCGTACTTCGTAACATAGATATCCAGGTCACCGCATACGAACCAGTTATATCCAATACTCATTTCAAAATTGAACCATTATCTAGTTTCTCTTCCGAAGAATCTAGCAGCAATAAATCTGATATACCGATTCCAGTTGTAGCACTCGAACCCGATTTCCTATCAGATTGGGCAAAAATGCTCACTGGTACTGGTTACATCTATATCCCTTCTACATACACTGCTTCATTAAAATTGGATAGAACTTACGAGGACAATAGTAACGTACTTGAAATTAAAAAAACCTTAGATCCACTTGAACTAGTGACCTCATTTCAGGCTTTTGCTTCACCATTAGCACAAAAGTTAGCTGGTCTTCTAGCCAGTGTGCCATTGACCCTTCCTGTTATACGTCTCATCCAGACTAGTGTACTGAAAGAACAGTCGAAATTAGTTCATCTCGCTGAAGTAATAACCAGTGGGTTGGTTTATTTATTGCCTGAATCATCTACTATAATAGCGAAAAATCAACAAGTCTTTGAATTTCATGATGGTGTTCGAGCCTTACTTCGTCGCACAGTACATACCTCAGAAACTAAGAATGTCTGGGATGCAGTAGAAAGCTTTATCAACAAAAAAGCTGGACGAGGAAAGAGCTTTGCTGGTTTTATTCCGCATCTTCGTGGAATTGAAACTCTGGATTTGGATGATCAAACACTGCCATTTGCTCGCCTTAAGGCAGAAACTTTAGCAACTCTTGGTCCAGCTTATCGCTCCACAGTTGAGAAATTACAGGAACAAATTACACAATTTGAACGAAAAAGAGGAATCCTTGAGGTTTTTGACTATACAACGCCTACAGTTAACCGACTTGGCGAAATTATTCAGCAAGAAACCAAACGCGCCCAATACTTCAGCGAAAACCTGGGCAACAACATCATCCTAGAAATGGTTGTCATTCCCGGTGGCACATTCCTCATGGGTTCTCCGGAAACTGAAGCCCAACGTGACGACAGCGAAAGCCCCCAGCACGAAGTAACTGTTCCACCCTTTTTTATGGGTAAGTACCCCGTCACTCAGGCACAATGGCGGGCTATAGCTGCTCTTCCACAAATAAATCATGAACTTGACCCCGACCCATCACACTTTAAAGGGGATAATTTACCAGTAGAGCAAATTAATTGGTATCAAGCGGTAGAGTTTTGTGATAGACTATCAAAACATACCGGACAAAACTACCGACTTCCTAGTGAAGCCGAGTGGGAGTACGCTTGTAGAGCAGGCACGACAACTCCGTTCCACTTTGGCGAAACTATCACAGCCGATTTAGCAAACTACAATGCTGAAGAAACCTATGCCGATAGTCCAAAAGGTAAGTACATAGGGGAATCGACACCAGTAGGGAGCTTTAACGTAGCAAATTCCTTCGGTTTGTATGATATGCACGGCAATGTCTGGGAATGGTGCGCTGACCATTGGCACGATAATTACGAAGGCGCTCCTACAGATGGTAGTGTTTGGATAAATGAGGCTACAGAGCTTGGTGAGAACGAGAATGATAATCAAATTAAATTATGGCTGATACGGGGCGCTTCCTGGTACTACATTCCGAGGTATTGCCGTTCTGCGTGTCGTGACTATCCGGACAGCAGGGACAGCTTCATCGGGTTTCGGGTTGTGGTTTCCGCCGCGAGGACTTAATTCTTTACATTTTTCCCTTTAGCCCTCTACGGTTTTTATTTTTCCCTTACCCCCGCCGAAGGCGGTCGATATTTTTTTTATATTTGGCACGACTATCAATAGTATCCAGGAAGAGGTAGATTTTGTCAAGTGGGTTGTGCAAACTAATTTTTTTGCCCAAATGCCAGATTTACCGATTATTCACAAAACCTATGACCTGATTAAATGGTACGTGCCTATTTTAGATTGTCTGCCCATAAAACATAAATTTGTTTTAGGGGACAGGATCATAGCCGGACTTTACGACATGCTATAGGCTTAATACTAGCACGATACGCTCAAGAAAAATTAAATCAACTAGAATAAATATTTTCATAGTAATACCAATTCTATGTGAGGCGGCACATTAACGCCCTCAGGCTGGAAGCCTGGGGCTACACAAACAAAGCCTGCCTTCGCAGGCTAATTATCGCTCTTTTATTACTCTTGTCAGATTAAATTTGAAACCCTATTTTTAGGTTAGTCCGCGCAGGCGGACTTTGTTTGTGTAGCCGCGACTTCCAGTCGTCGAGGTTTAATGAGATTTTTCTTTCTCCAGAGTCTTAGAAGAGCGTTATATGCAGCTTCATATAAAAACAGTATAAGTACTTATACAAAAATATTTATGTCATTGCGAACGAAGTGAAGCAATCCCAAACCCTTACGATTGCTTCATTCCGCTTCGCTCCATTCGCTTCGGACATTATATATTTAATTTTGCATGACTACTTATTGACCACGAAATCTTAAAATCACTTTTACGGTATAATTGAGCTTCAAGACGTGCAATGCTCAATTTAGAGTTGGCAAGGTCACCTTGCTCACGGCGATAGTTGGCAGCTACGTCAAAAGATATTCGCATCTCTTGTTTTTATAAGAGAGTGAAGAAGGGGTAGGCACTTTCGGATGCTGCGGGGCGGTTCCTGGAACAACAATCCGAGGAATTGCCGTTCAGCGTGTCGTAACTACTACGACTATCCGGACAACAGGAACAACAACATCGGGTTTCGGGTTGTGGTTTCCGCCGCGAGCGCTGCTTTGTGCCAGAGTCGGCGTATGGGAATGCGTCGAGCGTGTTAAAAGCAGTCCAGACCTGCTCCTGTGGTACTGGTGACAGTATCCGAAAATCAAACTGGGTTGGGTAGCCTGGTAGGTGTAAAAGCCGAACGTTTACCCATCTCTATTAACGGCATAATACTATACTAAAAACGGCTAAAAGAGACGCGATTAATCGCGTCTCTACACAGGTTGACGGTTGGCAAATTCTCTTAACTGAACCGTATTGTGATATAACTAGGACTTACGCATTGACAGAAATACTTTTGTATGTATTGCGATGACTCAGGCAATGAGCGCTTTTCGTTTCAATGAGGTACAGCCTTTCTCTTGTGGGATGGGCTTCCAGCCCGTCCATGAAAAGGGCGGGCTGGAAGCCCAACGCCAGTCGCCTACGGAGGGAAACACTCATAATGCGCGCTGGCTCCCCCACAAGATATGTACCTCACCAATACGGGAACCGCGATATACGGGTTCATCGTGGGATACGAGGATTTAAACGATCGCGAAGAATTACGTCATGATCCAATGTTTGCGATCGTGCGATTGCAGCAAGAGTGGGAAGGTAGGCACTGCCGACCCTACAGTTTGAGGTTTTCTAAAATTCGTCAACAACTTCCGATTCCTCAAATCAACCCACCACTTGCTTACCTGACAGAAAATGCTTCGCTGAACCTACGAGTCACAGGCTCAATGATGAAAGTTAAAATCGACTTCTTACGAGTCACAATTTCACCAGTCGCACTCATCCCTGGAGTAAATGCTACTTCTTGTCCCCGCACCTGAATTGAGTGTTTCCTCAGCTGAATTCTAGTTGGGAAAACCAAGCCCAATTCTCTATCAACGACTGCATTAGGACTGACTTGCACTACCTCACCCTCAATTGTGCCAAATTCTTGAAATGGGAAGGTCGCCATCTTAACCTTTGCCCTCATCCCTTCACGAATAAACCCAATATCTCGGTTAAGAACTTTCACCTCAAGCTGTAATTCTTTGCCTTGTGGCAAAATAGACAGTAATTCTTCACCCGATTGCACTGGTCCTTTAGTTGCTTTAACTTTGTATATGGTTCCGGCAACTGGAGCCTTGATAGTTTCGTTCTCTTGCTGTTTTTTCGCCTGATCCAGTTGACCAGTAACACTGGTAAATTCTTCTTTACGTTTGTTCATCTGGGTCAAAATTTCACTTTGGCGTGCCGATACCAAACGCTCTACCTGATTACGAGCACCTTGATAAGCTTGTTGGGCTTGGCGAATTTCTTGACCTTGGGCTGCAATATCTTTTTCTAGGGATGAGACTTTGTCTTGAGCCTCTGTTACCCTATTTTGGGCGTTGATTATCTCATCTTTCGACTTAGTGATTTCCGTATTCGCACGATTCAGTTTTTCTTGAGCATCTAAGTAATCAAGTCGAGGGAACGCGCCAGAATTAACTAGGATGCCTAGGCTTTTTTCCCTTTGTTGCGCCAGCGCTAAATTTGTGTCAACTTTAGCGCTGATGTTTTGGGCGTTGACAAAGTTACTTTTAGCGTTGGCGAGGCTGGTTTTGGCGTTGACCAGATTTTCTTGCAAGCGCGTCAGACGTACTTTCGCCTGATCAATTAGCGCCTGTTGGCGATTTGCATCGGCTTGGGCTGCAGCTTGATGCGCTTGGTAGTCTCGCAACCGCGAGTTTAACAGTTCATCTTGCAGTTGGGTGCCAGTAGTTTTGGCTCCTATATGTTCTGCATCTAAACGTCGCAAGTCTTCTTGAATCAAATTAGCCGATTTGCCTAGGCGAGCAACATCGACTTGTTTCAAGTCGGGATCGCGTTGAACTAAAACCTGACCTTTGACGACGCGATCGCCTTCTTTAACATTCACCGCCACAATTGACCCACCACCCAGCGCTGTCACAGGTCGTACCTGTGTGGACGCAATTAACTCCCCAGGTGCTGTCGCTACTTCATCTACCTGGGAAAATTGCGCCCATGCGATCGCCCCGAATACCACGACGCTGATCGTTCCTGCTAAGAATCTAGTGTAAATGGGTGGCAACTCCTGTACTGCCTTACCCAATTCATAGGAAAGTTTTTCGTCTGGTTTAGCAAATCGCTGTTTTGTCTGCCGTGCTTGAGTAGCATTTGCTACAAAGTAAGATTTCATAAAATTTTGGATTGTTAGTTGTTAGTTGTTAGTTGTTAGTTGGTAGTTGTTAGTTGGTAGTTGGTAGTTGGTAGTTGGTAGTTGTTAGTTGTTAGTTGGTAGTTATCAAAAATTACCACTCCCCACTCCCCACTCCCCACTCCCCATTCATACTGCTAAATACCGTCGCAAGAATTTTTCCAGTGTCTCCAATTTAAAATTGAAAATTTCCTCTAGGTGAGAAATCTCCTCTTTTGTGCAGAAAAATTCATTTGCCAATAACGTGCGAAAAGTACCTGAAGCTTTTTGCCCTTGGGGATTCAACAAACCCATTGCACTCCGTAACCCATCAATTAGGAACAGTGGGGGGTTAATGACCACTGGTTCTTTATTAAGAATGCGACTAAAAATTTGCGGAATATGCTCTCGCAATAAAATTTCTGGTCCTCCAACAGGTAAAATCTGATTAAGAGCTGCTTTAACTCTCACAGCATCCACAACTATCCTTGCCAAATCATCTGTACTTACAATAGATGTACGGTTTTTGGGGTCGCCGATGAGCAGATAAAATCCCGTTTCCCGAAACCTTTCTGCTAGTGGCAGCAAATTCGATGCTAATCCAGATGGGCGTAAAATAGTGTAGTTTAAACCACTAGCTGCCAAGTATCGCTCTACCGCGTGTTTGGCTTTAAAAACGGGAGCATCTTCATACCCCCGATCTGCTCCCAATACAGAAATGAAGACAAAGTGCTCTACTCCAGTAGCTTTTGCAGAGTCAATGAGTTCAATGTTGGCACGGTAGTCTAAGGATAAAGCATCGCCATCAGAACCGTGAGTGCTAATGATATACTGAACATCCTGACAAGCTTTCTGGATATCCTTTTCAAGCCGCAAATCACCGATAAAGATGTTAGCTCCCCGGTGTTCTAACTCGCTATAGCGCGAGGTAAGGCGGACAAATGCCCGCACCTGCATCTCCCTTTCACATAGGAGTCTCACAACTCTGCTACCTATTCCCCCGGTTGCTCCTGTGACTAAATACATAAAGCTTTTGGATTGTTGGTTGTTGGTTGTTGGTTGTTAGTTGTTAGTTGTTAGTTGTTAGTTGTTAGTTGTTAGTTGTTGGTTGTTGGTTGTTGGTTGTTGGTTGTAAAAATACTACTAACTACTAACCACTAACCACTAACCACCCTTCGGGTTCGCCAGTCGCCTACGGAGGGAAACCCTCCTGCAGCGCTGGCTCACTAACCACTAACCACTAACCACTTTCTTATAATCTAAAATTCGACAATCACTGGCGTATGGTCGCTGGGTTGAGGCAATTTTCTTGGGGTTACATCAATAATGCAGCTTTTAGCACGCTCATAGAGGACGTTGGTGAGATAGTGGTGGTCAATCCGCCAACCCAAGTTACGACGAAAGGATGCGGCGCGATAGTCCCACCAAGTGTAGTGTCCGCCAACGTTTGTAAATTTGCGAAAGGCATCGGCAAAGTTAGGTGTGAGAATATCTCTGAGAGCTTGGCGCTCTAGTTCGGTCGCCATAATGTGATTTTCACTACTAATATTATCGTGTATATCTTCAGATTCAAGAGCAATGTTGAAGTCACCACACATACAGATGGCAGGTGAAAACTCATCTGATTGCAAATACTCCCCCAGCACTCTTAACCAACCCAGCTTGTATTCATATTTCTCGGTTCCTACTGCTCCACCATTGGGTACGTAAAGATTGATAATCCTAATACCATCAATGACACCCGTAATTACCCGCTTTTGATCATCCCACTCTGGCTGTATGTTTGCCCTCATCTTTGTGAAACCAGTACTTACGTCTTCTAACGGTTTACGGCTGAAAATGGCAACACCGTTGTAAGCCTTTTGTCCCGATAAGTAAAGCTTATATCCCAACGACTCAAAGGGCGATCGGGGAAAATCAGCGTCTACAACTTTGGTTTCTTGCAAACACAGCAGATCAACGGGATTTTGGTTCAACCAATTGACAACGTGTTCTAAGCGAGTGCGAATCGAGTTGACATTCCAAGTAGCAATTTTCATTAGTTAGTTGTTAGTTGTTAGTTGTTAGTTGTTAGTTGTTAGTTGTTAAAAGTAGCACTAACTGTTAACCACTCCTTAATCCTCTCTAAAAAATTGCTCCCCTATGGGAAAACAGTAACTTATACTACAAAATATTGGAAATTTTCTGATCCCCAAGGTAGATGAAACGAGATTTAAGCATGATTAATATATCTTAAGAGTGTAATTAATTAATGGTCATTACTGCTAGTCTGAGATTGGTGTGTGGCTAAATGCAGGTAATCGTGGTCAGGAAATTGATTTAAATGGCAGCATAAATGTTGCTATCCGCATTTTAACGATCAACTTTTTAGTGAATCTAAATGAAGAACTTTTTTGAAGGAGGACGTTTAGTATGAGTATGATAGCCAACAACTGTCCCTGTTGCGGCGGTTCGCTCCTGCGTCATATCCGTCATGGTGAACTCTACTGGTTTTGTCATACTTGCAGGCAAGAAGTACCGATGTTAACTGCCAGTCGTATACCTAGTGTGGAAGCAAGAACTACAGGAGTCAAGTCGCTTCGCTCCAATTCGTAATTGATAATGACGCTCGTTCCTCGCTAACGCTTCGCTAACGTAATTCGTAATTATTATTTCATGGATGAAAGCTATGATTTGAAATCAGGTAGCTACACTTTTGAGTTTTTCCGCAGTGCTAGTTTTGGGCTGGAAGCCTCTCGTTAATTACGAATTACGAATTATTTAGGTCGTTGTCCAGCAAACCGTAAGTCCGTGTATTTCTGGAACTTAAGATCAATTAATTTTTAATAAATTAGCTCCAACTGATAAAATCAGTTGGAGCTAATTTATAGGTTACTAGCTGTGTTAGCAGCGTTACTTTACGGTAAAGAAGATTTACGTTTAGAACAAGTTCCCGATCCCACCCCTGCAGCAGGTGAAGTGGTGATTCAAGTGGGAGCAGCAACAACTTGTGGTACAGACTTGAAAGTATGGCGTCGTGGCGGTCATGCTAAAATGCTGCAACTTCCGACTTTGTTTGGTCATGAGGCATCTGGGCGGATTGTGGCTTTGGGAGAAGGTGTTACAGGTTGGCAAGTGGGCGATCGCGTGGTGGCAAATAACTCTGCTCCTTGCACAAAATGTTTTTTTTGTCAACGCCAAGAATACTCTTTGTGTCCCAATTTAATCTGGAATAACGGCACTTTTGCTGAATACCTGAGAATTCCTGCGTCAATTGTGCAACAAAATCTCTTGCCGCTGCCGGATGAATTACCCGACGAATTAGCGGCAATGACCGAGCCTTTAGCTTGTGTGATGCATGGAGTAGCTCGTTCTAACATCAAAGCAGGCGACCGTGTGGTGGTGTTTGGAGATGGGGCGATTGGGCTGATGTTTGTGGCATTGGCAAACGAATTGTCAGATTCCGTATTGCTGTTCGGAGGCAATGACCAAAGGTTAAAAATTGGGAAAAAATTGGGTGCAGCAACCACCTTTAATTACCATCAACAACCTGATATTCCTACTGTCGTGAAAGAACTTACACAAGGATGGGGTGCAGATGTGGTAATTGAGGCGACTGGTGTGCCAAGTGTTTGGGAAATGGCGATCGCTTGCGCCCGTCCTGGTGCAACTGTCAACTTATTCGGCGGTTGTCCACGGGATACCACTATTACTGTAAATACAGAACAGCTACATTACAGCGAACTCACCCTCAAAGGGGTATTTCACAACACTCCAGAATATGTCCGGGCAGCGCTATCACTGATTGCTAGCAGGAAGATTCCCTTTGAGTTATTCATTAGTGAACACCGTCCATTAAAAGATTTGGAACAGGTGTTCTGTGATATGAGAGAGCGTAAGGTGATTAAAGTAGCAATACGGACTGTAGAGAAATAAAAAAGTTCCACCTGTAAATTTTCAAACACAATGGTGGCGAAGATGATTAGGGTCAAAATAATTCGTAATTGATAATGACGCTCGTGCCGACGCTCGTTCCTCGCTAACGCTGCGCTATCGCTAACGCTGACGCCGGAGTACCGGCTAACGCAACGCTTACGCTAACGTAATTCGTAATTATTACGCAATACGGTTCAGTTAAGGATAGGTGGGAGCAAAGAAACCCGGTTTCTGAGAGAAACCGGGTTTCTGATCTGGTGCTTAACTGAACTGTATTGAATTATTACGAGCCAAAATGCGGTTCGCTCGTGGCCGACCGCATTTTGGCTCGTCCCCATGCATAAATGCATTAGCTCTGTAGTAAAGATGCAACGCATTTTTTTTATTTTTCATAATTAAAACGCGCCTCTGGTTGCGGTAGCGACGCTCGTAGCGTCAGCGCTCCCTCGCGTTGCAATACGGTTCGGTTAAGAATTATTGGAGAGGATTACATAAGTGTAGAGACGCGAAATTTCGCGTCTCTACAGGAATTATCGGTATGTAGATTATCTTATCCGAACCGTATTGCCTCGCGTTGCGAGTTCGTCTAGTTGCTAGTAGCCCTTAATGAATTAATTATTAATTAATTTAGGAATTTTTAATTACGAATTACGAATTACGAATTACGAATTATTCCTTCAAGGTGTGGCAATCAGACAATTTGAAGCGTACTAGGTTCAGGTATTGATTCACCTTCCGCTTGCCAACCTTCTAAGTATATTTCAATCACTTCTTCACCATGATGAATTGCTGACTCACGAGTTTTGCCATGAGTGCAGGGCATGACAACGCGATCGGCAAACTCTGGAATTGTGACTAAGAAAAGCTGATCTTCATCTGACCACTGAACAATCATGCTGTATCGACTCATGAATCCTCGTCCTCCCGTATTTCTTCCAGTTCAGTTAATAATGCTATCAACGTTAGTTTAAGGAAATAGTTTGGGCAGACTATGATTATCCCGCTTTGTGCCAGTTAGGGTCAAACAAGAGCGATTTGCACTTGTGGGGATGTATCTGATTAGCCAGTAAGTCCTAAAGATAAATGTTACAAAAACTCCTGCTTAACTTTTTAATTTTGCCTTTTTCCCTAGTTCCCTGGTTTAGTGTAGCAATGTTTGATTCAGCAGCTAACGCTCTACCAGGGCAATCTACAGAGGAAGTAGGTGCTTGGATTAAAGCACATCCTACGCTTCGTCCTGCCATTGGAGAGCGATTCTTGGTGCAAAAGACCGATACATCTGCCCAACGATTCACATTTCAAGCATCGGTATTGCCTCCTGGGAAGGTGGAGTTTAGTAACGATCGCAGCAAAATTCGCAGTGAGCGCATTGCTATGTATGATGCCATTAACGGCATGACAATTGAGCGCCTCCAAGAATCCTTGCGGATAATTTATGGCTTGGACATATATCAAGACTTTAATCGCGCTCTTGTTGTGTACCAGTATCCCAACCAAAGTGCGATTAACTCCGATCATTTCGCAAAAACTCCTGTGGGAGAAGCTTTGCGGGGAGAGTTGCGTGTAGGCGATCGCTATGTTTATTGGGTGGAAGTGGCACAACCAAAAGAAGGCAAAGCATTTGTCGGTCAAATGACAGTTTTGCTGAAAACTGACTTAGACAAGCTGGAAGCAGAACTGCGAAATCGATAATGTTTGTTGATTGTTGATTGTTGATTGTTGATTGTTGATAGTTGGTAGTTGATAGTTGATAGTTGATAGTTGGTAGTTGATAGTTATTCTACTAACAACTAACAACTAACCACTAACAACTAACCACTAACTACTAACCACTAACCACTAACAACTAACCACTAACCACTATCAATTAGTGTAGATTTTGCCAATTACCAGAAAAGATACTTTCAGATGCGATCGCAATTCTGAGCAAATCTTCTTTGAGCAGCGGTGGCCAATCTACCCCTGCTTTGCGCCCCGCTGTAAATAACTGTTGCGTCTTCATGCTTAACTTATACAAAGTGTAAGCCAATTCTCGGTCTAGAGTGCTTTGATCTTCCAGACCTGAAAATACTACTTTCAATGCCAACAAAATCGAGGTAATCTGACCAGGTATCGGCGGTTTTCCTTGCTTGAGACGCATTAAAAGGGCATCTGAATTTTCTTCGGCTGTTATTGTTTGGTCAATGAGGAATTTGTGAGCAGTTTCGTAATTCATTAGTATCTGTAGCAGTACTTGGCGATCGCTCTACTCTTTCCAATTAAAGCGCGATCACCTATCTATTCCTCAACCAAGTCTCTAAATCAGCAGTATTAGTGAAATCCAACAGCGCCTCACCTCAGATCTTGCATCACTGTCTTGTTGCGAAAATAAAAGCCCAAAAAGCATATAACTACGTAGGGTGGGAACTGCCCACCAGCCCTCCCTATCGAAGGTGCAAGATATCAGTCACCCAAATCTTCTAACTCGACAGTTGACAAACTCTGAATCTGCTTTTGTAACTGCGGACTTACCATACCCAAGCGGCGGTTTAGTTGGCGCATAACCAGCAAAGCTGCTTCCTGCTGCCTTCCTTGTTCAATATTTTCTTGCATCCAGCTGGTGACGATTTGCATAACTTCCTCCTGCTGTCTTAGTTCTTTGAACAGGCGATCGTGGTCAATCGTTCAGTGATATTACTTAATTATGCGCTCAAAAATTGTATAAATACCAAATTTGGCGACTCGACTTTGCGACTTTGCGCGGCAGTTGCGCGGCTGCCGGGGAACCATGAGCGGCAGTCGCTCATGGGGGTAAAGAACATGACCGCGCTGCCTCACCAACGCACTGCCTTGCCTTGGCGTGAAATTTAAACCAATATCTGGGAAATAATGCGGTTTGCCTGCGAAGCATAACCGCCACCGAATAAATTGAAGTGATTGAGAATATGATATAAATTATACAGTGTTTTTCTGCGCTCATACCCTTCATCTAAACGCCAAACTTCGTTGTAGCCGCGATAAAAGGCTACAGGAAAGCTCCCGAAAAGTTCAGTCATGGCAATATCAACTTCGCGATCGCCAAAATAAGTTGCCGGATCGAAAATTATCGGTCCCGACACCGTACACCCAGCATTCTGTGACCACAAATCTCCATGTACCAAAGAAGGTTGCGGTTGGTGTGTCAATAATTCAGGGATAGCCGCTAGTAACTCTTTCTCTTGAGGAAAATCACCACCCCGTCGCCTTGCCAACTGGAATTGATACAAAAGCCGATATTTGGCATAAAATTCCGTCCAGTTTGCTGTCCAAGTATTGATTTGAGGCGTGGAACCGATGGTATTGTTCATGTCCCAACCGAAACCTTGGCTACTAGTAGCGAGGTGCATCGCCGCCAACTTCCGCCCCATCTCGAACCAAGATTCGGTATTTCCTCCACTCATGGACAACCACTCCAACACCAGATAGCCAGAATTGCCAGCTATACCCCAGCATATGGGTTTAGGAACGCGGATTGTATCTGTTTGGAGCATTTGCTGTAAACCCAGCGCCTCGGCCTCAAACATACTAACTTGGGATGCTTGGTTGAGCTTGACAAAGTAGGTGCCCTGACCATCAGAGACAGCATAACCTTGATTGATACAGCCGCCGCCAACTGTGCGCCGTTGTGACGAGTGAAATTTTTCGCCACTTACCTGGCTAATATGAGCGTCAATTTCAGTCCACATCATGGGAATAGGGAGTAGGGAATAGGGAGTGGGGAGTGGGGAGTGGGGAGTGGGGGAAGTGGGGGAAGTGGGGGAAGTGGAGGGAGAAAAATTAATTATTCTCTTATCCTCCTTATCTCCCCCTACTCCCCCTACTCCCCCTACTCCCCACTCCCCACTCCCCACTCCCCAATTTAAGCTGGCTTGAGGACAACTACACCATAGGCGTCTGGGGAAAGATAATTTTGGGAAGCTTGCATTAAGTCATTTGCATCTTGGGCTTGAATGTGTGCTGGGTAGTTGAACGCCCCTTCCAAGTCTCCTACTAATGATTGATAGTAGCCGTATAAACCAGCGCGATCGCTGGGTGTTTCATTACCAAAAATAAACCTATTCGCGACTCGCCGCCGCACGCGGGCGATTTCTGCTTCTTTGACCATTTCTGTTTGTAGCTTGCGGATGTGTTGCGCGATCGCAGCTTCTACGACTGGCACATTTTCCACTGCACATTGCACTGAAATATAAAATGTTCCCTGCAACCGCTGCGTAATATTGCTTACAGAAATATGGGAAACCAGTCCCTGTTCTTCTCGCAAATCCCGCACTAACCTTGATGTCCGTCCGTGTCCCAAAATTCCCGCCAAAACATCCAGTGCATAAGTTTGATTTAGTTGGAGTAACCCTGGTACTCGCCAAACCATCACCAACCGTGCTTGCTGGAGGCTTTCATCAATAAATTCCCTGCGAACAATTTCTGTAAACGGAGGTTCAGGGTTGGTTGTTGATTGTTGATTGTTGATTGTTGATTGTTGATTGTTGATAGCGACTTCAAATGATTGTGTGACAATTTCGATTAATTCTTCCACTGGCAAATTGCCCACAGCTACAGCAGTCATTAAGTGAGGTTGATACCAACTAGTGTGAAAATCCCGCATTTGCTGGGGTTGGAGTTGGGAAATAACTGTTTCTGGTCCCAAAACTGAACGTTGATAGGGTAGTTTTTCAAACGCCATTTCCATTGCTCGTTCAAAAGTCCGGCGGCGAGGATTATCCGCCGATCGCCTAATTTCTTCCAGAATTACCGATCGCTCGCGGTCAAAGGCGTCGTCAGCTATGCTGGCATTGACTACCACATCAATTTGTAGTGGAGCCAGATCTGCAAAATCTTTAGGAGCAGTGGTAATGTAGTAATGGGTATAGTCTTGACTAGTGGCAGCATTGGTAACTGCACCACGCTCTTCAATTCTACGTTCAAACTCACCGCTTGCCAGAGCTTCAGTTCCCTTAAAAATCATATGCTCTAGGAAGTGCGCCATACCGTTAATAGTATCCGATTCTACGGCTGAGCCAACGTTAAGCCACAAGCTGAGGTTAACTGCTTCTATCGGCATTTGCTCCGCTACTATCGTCAACCCATTGGGTAGTTGGTGTAGCTTTGGCGCATTGAGACGAGGAGATTTCAGCAGGGTTGAGGTCATTGGTATTTAAGGGTGAGCTTATACTCTTAATTCTTACATATGGCTTAAGAGACGTTGCATACAATGTCTCTACCTAAGGCAAATGCACTATTTTTCTTAAATATTCTCAGATAGGAGTTACGCACTTTACACATTGACAATCATGTGCATCACAGGCTTGTTAAGCTAAAAGTCTTTTATTTGCCTCTGCGACGTCCGTTTTTACTTGTATCCGCGCTCACTGCTTGATCAAGCATCTGCTGGTTGGCTCGCTTATATCATGTTCGGTTAAAGCTTTTATTTTTAATCAGCAGCAGCCAGAAGTTTGCGGACGCCGGGGGAACGAAACCCTAGAATAATATCTTTGTGGTCAACCCCACGCTCTCATTAGTTCTCGATCAATAAAAATCTCAGTGCTGTTGTGCTGAATCCAAATTTTACCCTCGATAATATCTAGCTGCATCGCGCATCCGTAAATGCAGTATTCATTTCGCCTCTACTGCTATTTTACGTCCTTCCTTCTGGGCTGCGATCGCGGATTCTACAGCTAGGTCAATATAGACATCGACAACACCGTAGCGCAACGGTAAGGGTCGTGGGTGCTCGTCCAACCGTCTTTTTGAAGCGCAGTTTTAACGGTGTTATGAAAAATATCTTTTGCCATACTGTCGTCAGAGTAATCAAGTGCATAGTAGTTAGGCGATCGCACGCTTGAACTCCATCCCAATTCACCTGTTCTTCCTCTTGCCAAAGCTACCCTTGTTTCTGACACGAACGCTTGTAAAATAGAACCAGACAACGGGAAATTCTACTCCAACAAACAACAGCAAACCCTTGCAACCATTGCTACAGTGAAAGTGGCAACCCAGAACAACCGTGGTTCAAAGTAGAAACCTGCCGTCGCGGCAATTGTATGCTATTGAGGTCAATTGAGCAGGCAATCGTACCTACTCCTGTAGAAACGGAGGGCGATCGCTTTCTTCTGTAGCTATACTTAGAATTGAAACCTGAAAGCCAGTTTATGCAGGCATAGTACGATGGTTCAAAAAATTGCCTTGTTTAATCACAAGGGCGGAGTTAGCAAAACAACAACCACATTTAATTTAGGATGGATGCTTGCCTCAAAAGGTAAGAGAGTAATCCTTGTGGATACTGACCCGCAATGTAATCTCACAGGAATGGCTCTGGGAGAAGAAACAGAGGATGATGAGGCAAGAATAGAAAATATATATAACACAACGTCAAACATTAAGACGGGTTTAGCTCCCGCTTTTGAGTCTCAACCGAGGGCTATTGAGGCTGTAGACTGTATCCCAGTACAAGGTCGAGATGGGTTATTTTTATTGCCTGGTCATGTTGGATTTGCTGAATACGAGGTGACATTAGGTATTGCTCAAGAATTAAGTGGTTCAATTCAAGCCCTGAAAAACTTACCAGGTTCCATCACTGATTTACTTGAGAAAACAGCTACTAAGTTTAATGCGGACTATATTTTGATTGATATGAGTCCAAGTTTAGGCTCGATCAATCAGAATTTATTAATGACGAGCGACTTTTTTCTGGTTCCAACCACTGCTGATTTCTTCTCCGTAATGGCAATAGACTCTTTAGCTAAAGTTTTACCAAGATGGTGCGCTTGGGCTAAAACAGCAAGTTCTCTCCCAATTCTGAAAGATGCTGCCTACCCATTTCCTAACGTGACGTTGCGTTTTTTAGGAACTATTGTTCAAAATTATCGAATTATACGTGGAAAAGAGACTGCTGCCTTTCAAACATGGATTCGGAAAGTTGAAGGAGCTGTTTCTAATAAGTTAGTCCCTATTTTACGCCAGAATAATATGATGCTACCTGCAACAGTCTACACAGAGCAGGGTATTAATGATAGATTCTCTCTTACGAAAATATCAAATTTTAATAGTCTAATTGCCCTGTCTCAGGAACACCAAACCCCAGTTTATGACCTCACACCTAAGCAACTGGGACAAAAAGGAATAGTATTAGAGAATAACCAAAAGAAACAAGAAGAATTTAGGGAAACTTTTTCAGACTTAGCAGAGAAGATTATTGCACTAACTTCTACCTCTACTTATGCAGTCTGCGCTTGACCAATTTCGTATTAGCATTGGTCGCGTTCGAGACCTCATTGCTCTTCACAACTCTGTAAAAGCTCAAGCTACCAGTGCCTTGGATGTGTCGGATATTTTAAGGGCATCTTTGGTTCTAGTTGTGAGTGCTTTAGACTATTACATTCACGAAGTTGTTACACTGGGGATGCTAGAAATTCATTGCCATCAACGTCCTGAACCCAGCCCTCCAGCAAACACCAGTCAATCAGCCTTTTCCCGGTTTGAAATTTCGTTAAGTGCTGCTCGTCAAGAGCGGATAATGGCGATAGATGTTGCATCTTGGTTGGAAACCGAGATTCAACAGAGTTACGGCTCCACATTTATACAGCAGTCTCATACAATCTCGTCTTTAATTCCAGCAATAGCAAGTAGTATAGCGAATAAGCTTAATAATAATATTTCTTGGCTAGAAAATGAAATCCGAGAAAGTCTTAGTTATAAAAGCTTTCAACAACCAGATAAGATTGCTGACGCAATTAGGCTGATATCAGATAAGAAATTATGGGAAGAGGTTGCTGTTAAAATAGGTAAGCCAACAAAAGATATCAAACAACAACTGAGTTCAATTGTTGATCGGAGAAATAAAATTGCTCATCAGGCTGATATAGATCCTACCTTTAATATAGGAAATCGATGGAATATCGATGAATTATTGGTTAATGATGCAGTTGACTTTATTGAGCAAGTTGTTGAAAGTATTCATCAAATTTTGTAGCTAAATATAATGCCGTAGCGGATTAAATATTTTAAGATTAATATTATAAATATTAATAAATATGTCGTATAAATCAATGCCAAATTATCGTGTTGGCACTCGTAAATCCCGTGCGATCGTTATCGGTGCCGGAATTGGTGGACTCACAGCCGGGGCATTATTGGCACATAAAGGTTACAGTGTCTTAATCCTGGATCAAGCGATCGTTCCCGGGGGATGTGCTTCTACGTTTAAACGCCAAGGCTTCACCTTTGATGTGGGAGCGACTCAGGTAGCTGGGTTGGAACCGGGAGGTATTCACCACCGTATTTTCTCGGAATTAGAAATTGACTTACCGGAAGCAACACCTTGCGATCCAGCTTGTGCGGTGTACCTTCCTGGTGAGGTGACACCAATCAATGTTTGGCGATCGCCAGAGAAATGGCTTGAGGAACGCTCCCAACAGTTTCCTGGTAGCGAACCTTTCTGGCGGTTGATAGCATCTTTGTTTCATGCTAGCTGGGAATTTCAGGGGCGCGATCCGGTGCTACCGCCGCGTAATGTTTGGGACTTGTGGCAGCTCATTCAGGCAGTGCGTAGCAGTACATTGATTACTGTACCTTACACTTTGTTCACAGTGGGAGATGCTTTGCGTGCCTGTGGACTAGGGAACGATCGCCGCCTGAGGACGTTTTTGGATTTGCAATTGAAGCTGTATTCCCAGGTTGATGTAGAGGAAACAGCGCTACTTTATGCTGCAACAGCTTTGAGCGTATCGCAACTACCGCAAGGATTGTTTCATCTCCAAGGTAGTATGCAGAAATTGAGCGATCGCCTAGTTTCTGCTTTTAAAAGAGATGGTGGTAAGTTGTTAATGGGTCATAAGGTTGAATGTATCAAGGTAGAGAAGGGTCTTGCTACTGCTGTTGTCATTCGTAATCAGAATAACGAAGTGTGGACTGAACCAGCTGACCATGTCGTTGCTAATGTCACTGTGCAGAACTTGGTACAGTTATTAGGTGACTCGGCACCTCGTGGGTACAAAAAGCGAGTGGAAAAATTACCACCCGCATCGGGTGCGTTTGTGGTGTATTTAGGTGTAGACGAAAGCGCTATTCCTCCTGGGTGTCCGCCTCATCTGCAGTTTCTGTACGATGCTAACGGTCCGATCGGTGAAAATAATTCACTGTTTGTTTCTGTTAGTCATCCTGGCGATGGTCGCGCCCCAGATGGGAAAGCAACGATTATTGCTTCTTCGTTTGTAGACCCAGAAAAGTGGTGGCGTACTAAGGATTATGAAGAGCTAAAAGAACAGTATACAGAAGATGCGATCGCCCATCTTGCTAAATTCTTTTGCTTAAAACCCGAAACCATTATTCATCGGTCTGCAGCAACACCCCGCACTTTTGCGCGATATACTGGACGCTCGCGCGGTATTGTTGGTGGTATTGGGCAACGCATACCGACTTTCGGTCCTTTTGGTTTTGCCAATCGTACACCCATCAAGCATCTTTGGTTAGTTGGAGACTCAACTCATCCAGGCGAAGGTACTGCTGGCGTGAGTTACTCAGCACTGACGGTAGTCAGGCAAATTGAGGCTCAAAAACTGTAGAATGCAGGCAAAGCCCACGTCTAGGATATTCAGACTATAAATATAAATAATGGCGATCGCTGTTAGGGAATACCAATGAGGAAGTTAAAAGTACTCTTGGCTTACTGCTAGAAGCTTACATGAAAGAGTTGGGCATCCGGTTTTACAGACGCGGTGGTTTCACTCTGGAAGAACCTGGATATGCTTCTGGGACACCTGATGAGTCTTATAGCATTGGTACAAAAACAGAAGTTCCTGACATTGTTATTGAAGTCATTGTCACCAGTGGCACTATTAATAGAAAAGAGCTATTCAAGCCTAAGAAAGTGCCGGAAGTTTGGTTTTGGAAATCTAATCAAATTAAGATATTTCATTTGAACGCAGCAGGAGAATATGAATTCGTCAACCGTAGTGGATTTTTGCCAAATTTAGATCCGGCTTTGTTGCTGCGTTATATCGCCAATCCCGATCAGTACGAGGCTGTTCAGGAATTTGTGCAGGCTATCCGAAAATAACTTCAAAGCAACACCCCGCACTTTTGCATGATATACGGTACGCGATCGCGGTATGCTATTTTGACAGGGGTAGTAACTACACTCTACTCACAGATGCTTAAGACAATTGCTAAGGCTCTAGAAATGGCTTGCATTGTCTCGTCACAGAGGGTTCCCATCTGACGTATTAGCCTCTGTTGAGAAATTGAGCGCACTTGAAACGTATCTGCTGCTGATAGCTTGCTCAAGCCTGTTTCAGCACTGGGTTCTAGTCGCACCATCCACACAACTCCCGAAAAAGCATCGTTCCATCCGGTAATCGGCACAATGATCTTCAGTCGCAAAGTGCCAATTTCATCGTTGTTCACAATTATTGCTGGGCGGGTCTTGCCAATTTCATCTCCTACGGTGGGGTCTGAGTTGTATAACCAAATTTGACCTCTACGCATACTCTTCGTACTCGTAGAAGTCTTCAGTATCCTGGTCTGTGAACTTCGTTAGTTCACTTCCTTGTTCATAGTAAGGGCGCATCACTTCAACCGCTGCTGCTAAAGTCAATTGCTCAACTTTAACTCTAGGCTTGACTGCTAGTTCTTCTCGGATCAACCTTGATGCCACTTCGATGATTTCTAGACGATCCTCGGTGTTCATCTGTTTAAGTGCTTGCAATACTTCTGCTTTTGTCATCAGACTTATCCATATATATGAATCATATTTGATTTTTGAAATATACGTAGGGTGGGCACTGCCCACCAGATACGGGTGAGGGTGGGCACTGCCCAACTCCACTCCTCGAGGAGTGGCTCCCCTACGCTACTTAAAATTTTTCATAAATGATTTAGGATTCCTATATCAATTATTGTCTAAGGTAAATTAGATCCCGCTTCACTTTATCTGATACATGCGAGACACTCTGCCAGATGTTGAAGCAATGAGTCTATAGTCTGTCATGGTCAGGTCAGCAGCAACACTCCGCATTTTTGCACGATATACAGCACGCGATCGCAGAGGATGATGACACCAAGGGCATGTACTCATGCAATATTACCAATTTCAAAAATCTGTTGTACAGTCAAGTTCAACTCTGGAAATGTTGGAGACTGGATACGGTCATCACCTACATACTGGTTAACTTGATATTCACCCTCAATCAAAGTGTAAATAGAGATGGTTGGTTGTTTGGGATTACCAATAAACTGCTTACCGCCTAAAGCTAAGTAATCTATAATCCAATACTCAGGAATACCAATTCCCTCATATTCACCACGTTTTTTAAAATAGTCATCGCGCCAGTTTGTACTAACTACCTCAATTACCAATGGGATTGATGCCGCATAGATTACAGTTGATGCCTTTTTCCATAGTGGTTCATTTACCAAGTTAGGACGGTTTACTATCAGCACATCTGGCGAGTAACCAGATTCGCTCTCTGCTGGTTTAACTAGCGCTGTTTTGGGTAGAACATAGGGCAGATTTAATCTGTCTATTTCTGCACTCAATTTTCTAATTATAAATCCTGTGATTTCCTCATGCTCTCCCAATGGTTGCGGCATTTTGACTATTACTCCATCATGCAGTTCATAGCGTCCATCTTCTGGTTTCAGGAGTGCAAATTCCTCGAAGGTTATTAGTTTTCGTAGTGCTTGAGTCATGGTATCCTCACATTTCAAACGGGGACTGGTGACTTGTGACTGGAGAGGGTAACAATGACTCGTACCCCATCCATACCATCAGGCGTTTCCTGCAACTCAACTTTGCCGTCTCGATAAATCCCTTCCACTCAGTGCAACATTTATTGTTTAAGATAAATTATATCTCGCTTAACTTTTATGATACATGCGAGACACTGTGCCAGTCCTTGGGGTAATGAGTTAATAGGTAAGTCATACTACTGAACAAGGCACTCCTGGCATGAACAAATAGTAAGCTTTGTCAAGATATGATATAAATTTTATTGAACAGTTGTTAGCCCTCTGTTACTGAATAAATCTTGTAGGAAAAAAAGCTAGTCATGGATCTAAAACTAAAAGGTGATCAACGGCAGCAATTACTCCAAGCTATTATTAGTGCTTATCCTAGTGAAACTGATCTGGAAATGATGGTCAGTTTTAAGTTAGATGAAAACCTCCATGCGATCGCAGGGGGAGGGAACCGGACTCAAGTTACTTTCAATTTAATCAAATGGGCAGAAGCCAGAGGAAAACTAGGACGCCTCATCTTGGCTGCGTATGAGACAAACCCAGGCAATCAAGAATTAAGAGATTTTTATCAATCTACCATCCAGCAGAAGTTTATTCTTAATGCCGCCTCTGTGGGTTTTACAACAGATATAGGTATAGGTTCGGCTATACCTATTTTAACTCCGACAACTGATGCTTTACAAAAATTTACATTTGAGGTCGTTACCGTCAACCGTCGCGGCGAAATTATCAAAAAAGAACCCAAACAAGCCCAATACTTCACCGAATTGGGTAATGGTATTAATCTAGAAATGGTGGCTATCCCTGGTGGCACTTTTCTCATGGGTTCACCAGAAGGCGAAGGATATGATGATGAAAAACCCCAGCACGAAGTCACTGTTGAACCCTTCTTTATCGGCAAATATCCAGTCACCCAAGTGCAATGGAGAGCAGTTGCTGCCTTACCTAGAGTTGACCGTGACCTTAAACCTGACCCTTCTTATTTCAAAGGTGATAACCGTCCTGTAGAATATATATCTTGGTTTGATGCGGTAGAATTCTGTGCTAGACTATCTAAAGTGACAGGTAAAGATTATCGACTTCCGAGCGAAGCGGAGTGGGAATACGCCTGTCGCGCTGGCACTACTACACCATTTCATTTTGGTGAGACAATTACAACTGAGTTAGCTAATTATTGCGGCACAGACGAAAAAATTGGCGAGACTCTTTATCAAGGATATTATGGTGAAGGTCCATTAGGAATATATAGAAGGGAAACTACACCTGTAGGACTTTTCCCGGCAAATCCCTTTGGCTTACATGATATGCATGGGAACCTGTGGGAATGGTGTATTGATCATTGGCATGAGAATTACGAGGAAGCGCCTACCAATGGTAATGCATGGATAGTAAATAATGAGAATGATAATCGAATTGGACGCCTGCTGCGCGGTGGTTCGTGGTACTACAATCCTGAGTACTGCCGTTCTGCCAACCGCAACAGGAACTCCCCGGACAACGACGACTACGACATCGGTTTTCGGGTAGTGTGCGGTCCCGCGCAGAGGACTTAGTAGCCCTTGACACTTTTGCCATTTTCCCCTCTACCCTTATTTTATTTACACTTTCTTAGTGAGCGAAGCGAACGAAATTTTTTTTCACTAAATCCACTATATCAAAATAATCTTACATTTTTCCACTTCGTTAACAAAGTTTAATAAAGAAATTCAAATGTAAGTTATGACAGTCTTCATTACTTATCCCATATACCTCGCGTCACCAAATAGTACAACTTCTCCACGATTATAAGGCATCGTAAGCAGCCATGTCAGGTCTTTCCCAATCTTCAGCAAAACTGCACCATCGGCTGCGCAGGTCTAGGGCTTGCTCCTGATCGATGCCACGATCAGGCAAATCTACAGAGTTCGGGGCAGATAGGAATGTAACAATGACTCGATCCCCATTCATGCCATCAGGAGTTTCCAGCAACTCAACTTTACCGTCCCGATAAATCCTTTCCACTGACTGCAACATTGCTTTTATTGTTTAAGATAAATTATATCTCGCTTAACTTTTACGTTCTTCTTTGCGTCTTTGCGACGGGCAGTCGCCTAGGACTTGCTCACCCTCCTGCAGCGCTGCCCTCGCCTTTGCGTGAGACAAAAAAAGTCTATCATAATATCACCAGACGCTGCTATTGTGCTGGTTCTTTACGAAAGTACCACAAAAGCTTTACGCCACTTCCGCACCGAGTTAACTGCATAGATCCGATCGCATTGTTTCAGTGCTTCAACCGTGATTACCTCCTCCCGCACTTTTCCCTGAGCAAGCAAATAAGCACGAAAAGTCCCTGGTAACAACCCACACTCAACTGGCGGCGTTAGCAGTTCACCTTTCATTTGAACAATAACATTAGCAATACACATTTCTGTAATCTCACCCCGCTCATTCCACAACAAAACATCGTCGTAGTCAGGACAAGATGCTTGGACAAGATTATAGACTTGGCGATTGGTAGTTTTATGATACAGAAATGGATTAGTTGAATCCACTGGTGTTGGAGATAGACGGATCTGTAGGGGATGAGAATTGGCGATCGCCAATAGGGAGGAAGCCTCGCAGGTGATGTCACCATTTTGACCTACAAGTAGCCGTACCTTATGAGGTTCATTTGGCAACGAGTTTGCCTTAGCTTCGATCTTCTTGCGAACCTCCTCTATGTCCACTGATATGCTAAAATAGATAGCAGAATCTTGCAGACGTTTGAGATGATAACTCAGTAAAAAGTATCGATTATCTGGCGTCCATAGGATGGTTTCTAGTAGGGAAAAGTTGGCAACGGATGTTGTAGCGGATGTAGCGGATGATTGATCTGGTTGTCTCATAGTTGAATCATCCGATGTCTAGAGCATGGTTTGTAACGGGGAAAAGTTGGCAACGGATGTTGTAGCGGATGTAGCGGATGATTGATCTGGTTGTCTCATAGTTGAATCATCCGATGTCTAGAGCATGGTTTGTAACGGGGAAAAGTTGGCAACGGATGTTGTAGCGGATGTAGCGGATGATTGATCTGGTTGTCTCATAGTTGAATCATCCGATGTCTAGAGCATGGTTTGTAACGGGGAAAAAAAGTTGGCAACGGATGTTGTAGCGGATGTAGCGGATGATTGATCTGGTTGTGTCACAGTTGAATCATCCGATGTCTAGAGCATGGTTTGTAACGGGGAAAAGTTGGCAACGGATGTTGTAGCGGATGTAGCGGATGATTGATCTGGTTGCTCAGATGCTTGCTCTGGTCGTCTGACAGTTAAATCATCCGTTACATCCGTTAGATCATCCGTTGCTAAGCTTTGTATGCAACGTCAAAAATCGGGGCGATTGAGCATGGTTGTGAGAACTCGTGCTTTGATTTGACATTCTACATACTCGTCACCGCTGACAGAGTCCCATACGATTCCACCGCCAACACCATATTCAAAAATCGGCTTGACCGATTTGTTTGTCAATGAGTACGGTGCGAATCGCGACATTGAATTGAGTGCGATCGGGAGAGGTAAAACCGATGCACCCGGTGTAGATCCGACGCGGTGTTGTTTCCAACGTAGAAATGATCCGCATGGTGCTTGGCTTCGGTGCTCCAGTGATGGAAGCGCAAGGGAAAAGAGACGATATTATATCACATAGTGAGGCACTTGTGGTGGCTGTGACAGTGGATGTCATTTGCCAGACGGTGGGATACTGCTCAACATCAAATAGACTGGGGACTCGGACACTGTGTAGGTCTGCAACCTTTCCGATGTCGTTGCGGATCATATCGACAATCATTACATTCTCGGCACGATTTTTCTCTGAATGGTGCAACCACTCAGCCATAGCCCGATCTTCAATTAACGTACAGCCGCGTGCTGTAGTTCCTTTCATTGGACGTGAGATCAACTGGTTGCCAGAAAGACTGAAAAAGAGTTCTGGCGAGGCTGAGCAAATGGTGAACTGCTCGATATCTACATAGGCGGCGTAATCAGTCTGCTGCGCTTGTACCAATTTCAGGAAGAATGAGTACGGGTTGCCCGAAAAAGGTGTGTGTAGACGCATCGTGTAATTGACTTGGTAAGTTTCGCCACGAGCAATGTGTGACTTGATCCGGGCGATCGCGACTTTGTATTCTGACTCACTTACCGAAGGTGACCATTCGTGCTGGGTATAATCTGAACTCGGAGAAGGTATGGTCAGATCAATGACTTCAGGTTTTTTGTAGAGACCGAACCAAAGTAAGGGAAATGAAGATAGGGAATGGGTGTGAAGTGCCATGTCAAAAGCTGGTGAAGCTTCGTAACTGATAAAACCAGCTGCATACATTTTCTGCTCGCGGATCGTTCGCTGGACAAGTTCCAATTTAGGAACTACTTGGTCAACGCAATCAGCCCTGATAACCTCTTCCGGTTCTCGGAAGCGAAGCCACTGCTTGAGTCCGGCATCGTGAATTACTACCTGATTCGTCAAAATAATTCGTAATTGATAACTCGTAATTCGTATGTCCGCTTGAATACTTATACTATCGCCTGGGCAGGTAATGGGAATTCCAGCAGTTTTCAATTGAATTCAACACATTGTAAGGGCGCGGAAACCGCGCCCCTACGGTTATATTGTGGTCTAATTAACTGAAAATAGCTGTAAACAAAATCCCAATTACCAATTACCAATTACCCATTACCAACATGATATTACTGATTATCCTGCTGATCATTTGTCGTTGATGGCTGAAATGTCTCAGGTGCAGGCTGAGGATTTAGAAGCTCTCGCCAAGTCCTAATTTGCTCGCGTGCCGCACTGTAAGCAGTAGTACCTCTTGGAATCAGCTTGGCTGTCTCGATCGCCCTGACAACATCAGACTCACCTTGAGAGCGTGCAATGTCTAATAATTGCTGACTCCATTGGTCAAGGGCTACATTCACATCGTTGCGTAGGATGCTACTGTTTGGCACTCGATCTGCCAGCCGAATTGCCTCTGCTAAAGCATTTGGAGTTCCTGCAAGTGCTACTTCCCGCGCTTTATTCCAGTTTTCTCTAGCGCGGATTTGCCCTCGCCAATCATTTATAGCTGCTTGTGCTTCACCCGAAAGCGCTCTCCCTGATGTTATTTGTTGCGCTGTAGCAATTGCGGCGGGGAGATCGCCGCTATGAGCAAGTTCTCGCGCCTGTTCTAAGTAGGGCTGGTCTTGGATTCGTTGAATTTTATCCGTCCAATTCGCTATTTTGGTTTGTGCTTCTTTATATAATGCACGACCTCGGCGGATTTGAGTTGCTTGGACGATCGCTGCTTGCAATCCGTTAATATCCTCTATCAACGCCAGCTCATCAGCGCGATCCAAATAAGGTCGGTCTTCGATTGTCTGTATCTGGGTAACCCATTGACCAATTTCAAGTCTTGCTTCTTTGGCGCGGGGATTGCTAGCAGGGATCACCTGAGCTTCGCTAATCGCTGCCGTCAAATCGGGGATTGCTCCTCCGGAGGCGAGCGATCGCGCTTTTTCCAGGTGAGCAACATCTTCAATTTCTAACTGCCAACGAGCAATCAGTTTTTGCGCTTTTTCATAAGTTGGTCTTGTAGAATCAATTTGTTGAGCTTGAGAGATTGCTGCGTCTAAACCTGCTATACTACCTGTCCATGCACTTCTTTCCGCCTCAGCTAAGGTAATAAAATCCTCGGTTTCTGAGTTTAGCCCAGTAGTTGGAGGAATTTTTTGGGCAATCAGGATAGCTTCATCCGCATTTTGTTGCTCCAGCTTTGTCTGAGCTAATTCCAACATCTTGCGTCCAAATCCGGGAATCGCCTCTTGAGCCTTCTGATAAATATAACTGTTTTGCCCAATCGACCCAGCCAGGTTAATAGCTTTGAGTAAACTATCTACTACCCTATTTTTAGATAGACTTTGAGCTTTTGCCAACTTCTCGCCATCTTCCCGATTGCTGATAATCAGTTGATTTAATTCGTCGTACTTAGTACCGTTCCAGTATTTATTATGCACGCGTAACAATCTGGAAGCAACCATAAATGCTTGATGCCAGTGTTCAGAGCGTATTTCTCTTTCCGCTTCCTGATAGATGTCTTCTGCCTTGGACCAAGTTGATTGCCACTTGGTAATTTTCTCATTTACCAATTTATAAGTAGAGACATCTTCAGGAATCTTGCCTGCAGTGGCGATCGCTTCGTCTAATTTCCCAGTTTGGAAACTCTGATCGGCTAGCTGCAAAATATCCCTCGACCATTGTTCGAGAAAGTGATCGATTTCTCCGCGTAGTGGGTGACTGGGTGGCAGTTTCTTCACCAAGGCGATCGCTTGCAGTAGGTCGTTCACTGTCTGCTTAGAAGCTGCTAACTGAGCACAGTGTAACCGCACCGACGCACTTGCCAAAGGCCAAAAAATCGATGGACAATTTGGCGCCGATGGCAGCTTGACTAGCATCGACATTGACATTAATGCTATACCGGCAGGAATCAACGTTAACAAAAACACCCATAATATCCAGCTTGTCAGCCAACGGGGTAATTTTCCATAATTTTTGCTGGGTGGGAGAGTTTCTTGTGACTGACTGTTTAAAGGCGGTGGTTCAGAATCGCTTTGTTTTGATCGCTTCACAAATTTGGAGGTAGAACCAGTAGCAGGAACACCCGATGAATGAGTTTCAGGCTTTTGCAGACCTTGGGATAATCTAGCTATTTCATCTGGATCTCTTGCTCTGGCTAGTGACCAGCTTTCTGGAATATCCCGCTTTGTCATGTCTCACACCAAAATAATTTAATAGCGATAGTTCCTGCCGTAGTAACTTTCTCCAAACCGAAAAAGTTATCTCTTGCAATCTTATAATTCTATAGCTACTATACAATCTCCCAATTCAAAAGCAGTTTTTTATACTTTACACTGAAGCTGAATCTGTACGCAAATCCTCAATGAGCTGAGCCAAGTCAGCGCTACTTGCCTGGTAAACTGTGCCGCAAAAGTCGCAAGTTGCTTCTGCACCATTATCTTTGGTAATCATGTCTTGCAGTTCTTCCTCTCCCAACATCTTTAATGCTCCCAGTACGCGGTCAAAGGAGCAACGGCAATGAAAACGTAGCATTTGAGTTTCGGGAAAGATAACAAGCCCCATGTCTCCTAATAAATTTTGAAAGATGTCTGGCAAAGATAAGCCGGCTTGCAACAAAGGCGTAAATCCCGATAAAGCAGCTACTCGTGACTCCAAAGTTTCTACCAAGGCTTCGTCTCTGGCTGCTTTGGGCAACACTTGTACGAGTAACCCTCCTGCTGCCGTCACCCCACTTGCACCCACAAACACACCTAAAACGACTGCTGAAGGTGTTTGTTCCGAACTCACCAAGTAGTGAGTTACATCGTCTCCGATTTCACCCGAAACGAGTTCCACCGTACTGGAGTAAGGATAGCCATAACCGACATCGCGCACGACGTAAAGATAGCCATTACCAACTGCGCCACCGACATCTAGCTTACCTTTAGCATTTGGAGGCAGTTCCACATCTGGGTTTTCTACATAGCCGCGTACTGTTCCATCCAAGCCCGCATCTACTAATATACCACCTAAAGGTCCATCGCCTTTAACGCGAACGTTGACTCTAGACCTAGCTCGCTTCATACTAGAAGCCATTAACAAGCCTGCTGTCATAGTCCGACCCAGCGCTGCTGTCGCCACATATGAGAGCTGATGCTTAGCCTTTGCTTCTTCTGTTAAACGTGTGGTGATTGCACCAACTGCACGAATCCCGCCTTCAGCTGCTGTGGCGCGAATTAACTGATCCGCCATGAAAAACCTTACCAATAATGTCTTACTGTTCGCCCCTGCTTTTTAGCATGGGATTGATAGTTATCTTAGTATAACTATACTTAACTTCAAACAGGTGTGTAATCAGTGGGATAGAATGTTGGAAAAATTGTTAGTAGTTAGTAGTTGGTTGTTGGTTGTCAAAAAAACCACTAACTACTAACCACTAACCACTAACCACTAACTACTAACAACAAAAAAAATGCTAGGTAATTATCAACAAAGTCAACTGCGGATAGAACTTGAAGCATCAGCAACTACAATTCGCAATAGTTTGGTGCGTCCTGAACAACTAGAAAAATGGTTACTTTCAGGTCGCTTTGCCTTTGGAATGCCAGAACAACTGCATTCAGGATTGGAGTATACTAGTAAGATCGGACCAGTGGCGATTCATCATCAAGTAGATATAGTAAGTTCCAACTGCTTGCGCTTGCTACTGAGTCAAGGAATTGACGGCTTTCAAGAATGGTATTGGGGAGAAGGTTGGGTTCAGTCTCGCTTAGAAGGAGTAACAGCTTTACCGCTAGCTTTAGGGCAAACCCTGAGTTTACTGAGTTTGCGATCGTTTTTGGCAAATAAACAGCTTTGAGTCAGAAACCGGGTTTCTTCAACAATACCTTCGCCAATTTCTGAAAAGCCCCACAGGCTATAAGCCTGGACGCCAGTCGCCTACGGAGGGAAACCCTCCTCATGCGCGCTGGCGAGGCTACACAAACGAAGCCCACCAACGCGAGTCTGCAATCCTTGCAGGCTGCGAAGGCAGCCTTTGTTCGGATAGCCCCACTCTTCTAGAGTGAGGGTATTTTGGCGAAGGTATTGTTCAAGAAACCCGGTTTCTAATTACGAAGCGTCTTGCAGTTGCGCTGTGCGTATTGATAGTTGCTTTGTCTGGTCTTTGCGCTGCACCCTGACCTGCAACACCTGACCGAGGCGACTGCTTTCCACAATGTTAAGCAACTGTTCGCCATTGGTAATTTGTTGTCCATCAACCTGAGAGATAACGTCTCCCGGACGAATACCTGCAGCGGCGGCTGGGGAATTGGGTACAACTCGGGCTACCAAAACACCGTTAATTTCTGGCACTTGGATGGGGGAATTGGGGTTAGCATTGAGTCTCTTTGCCACTTCAGGAGTTAAATCCTCCATTCCCACACCTAAATAAGGATGAGCAACTTTTTCACCACGTTGTAGTTGGGCGGCAATTGTTTTAGCTCTATCAATGGGAATAGCAAACCCAATACCTGTAGCGTCGCCACGAATCGCAGTATTGATGCCAATGACTTCACCTTGGGCATTTAATAGTGGTCCGCCAGAGTTACCGGGGTTAATGGCGGCGTCAGTTTGAATGAAATCCAAGCGTTTGTTACCGATGCCAACTTGGGCGCTGGAACGTCTGAGGGTACTGATAATTCCTAAGGTAACGGTGTTATCTAATCCCAAGGGATTACCAACTGCGATCGCCCAGTCTCCAACTTGAACATTAGCTGAAGAACCCAAAGGCGCAACTGGTAAATCGCTACCAGCGTTAATTTTAACGAGCGCCAAATCGGTCACTTCATCAACGCCTTGAACTTTGCCTTCCAAGGTGCGACCATCTTTAAGGTGGACTGTCACTTTATCAGCCTTATCCACCACATGGGCATTGGTAAGAACCAATCCACTCTTGTTAATTATGAAACCCGATCCCAAACCACGTAATTGTTCTGATGGCGCCTGAGTCCGGAAGCTATCACCAAAAACTGCCGCAAAAAGGGGTCGTCCAAGAATTGCTCCGGAACGCGACGAGTAATTGTCCGCTCAGTATCAATTCTTACAACTGCTGAACCAACACGATTGACTGCTGCAGTGACAAAGCTACTATTACTTACAGCAGCAGACGCGGGCGATTGCCTTTGAGCAACTAGTTGTGGGGAGTCGGCAGTCAAAGTATCCGGTGCTGGTTCTGCATGTGTTGGGGACACCTGCACGGTGCCAGCAGTTAGCACAACTCCTAGAATAATGGCTAAGACATGGATGCTGAGTTGACGTATAGATAGAGGTAGTTTGGATCGCATAACCAAAACCTTATTTTTTTAGCTTAATTGTTGTTAAATGGTGACAATTCGCTCTAAAGCTATTTTTACACTTTCCTCTTTACTTGAGGTTATGCCTGATCTCCTCAAAGCATCGCGCAAGTTGTCTGTCATTAAATTTATTAAACAATATTGGGGAAAAAGCTAATCTGGACATTTACCCTTTAAAGGTTCGGATTTTACCCATAAATCCCATTTTGGATTTTAACCGCGCCCTCGACGCAGTGCTCGACTAGGGTTAAGCGGCAGTCACGCAACTGCCGGGCATCCTCGACGCAAATACTCTTCACCCCACTTCCCCATTTCTTTGTAGGTTAGGATCTTAGTACTGCCAGCACCTCAATAAGAACTCATGAATCGATCAAACCGATTAGGTAAAGAATCCTTGCCTAATTCTCAGCAAGATGAAGATTTGCCCAGTGAAGAACATATACATAATCATGGACAGTCAGATCATGCTCATGTCCATAGTGAAGAGTCTTTGCGGCGAATTGTTAATCGACTATCGCGTATAGAAGGGCATATTCGGGGCATCAAGACAATGGTACAGCAAAGTAGCCCTTGTCCTGATGTTTTATTGCAAATTGCTGCAGTGCGGGGTGCACTGGATCGAGTAGCGCGAATTGTGCTGGATGAACATTTAACTGAGTGTATTGGCAGAGCAGCACAAGAGGGTAATATTGAAGTTGAAATTGAACAACTTAAAGCTGCTTTGGATCGGTTTTTGCCTTAGGCTGGCGTCACAAACACGTGCGACTCGTCTTTGTCAGCAGAAGGCTATGCGGCCGTATGTTTGTGTAGCCGCGAATTCCATTCGCCAAGGCTGATAACGTGATTTCTCGAAATACGATCCTGGAAAATTATCAATTACACTATTCTTTTAGTGGAAGTTCAGGTAAACCAACGATTCTTTTTTTGCACGGATTCATGGGTAATAGCCATGAATTTGATGAAGCTATACAACTGCTATCTGACAAATTTTACTGTCTGACAGTTGACCTCCCCGGACATGGCAAAACTCAAGTTTTGGGTGGCGATGAGTACTATAAAATGGCAAATACTGCCCATGCCTTAATCAACTTACTCGATGAGTTAAAAATTATTAAATGCTTCTTGGTTGGTTATTCCATGGGTGGGAGGCTAGCTTTATACCTCACCTTGCATTTTCCCCAACGTTTCCCTAAAGTTGTTCTCGAATCAGCTTCCCCTGGTTTGCTAACAGAAGCAGAGCAATTAGAACGAGTTAAACGTGATGAGCAAATAGCCAGGAAGTTAGTCAGAAGTGTAGCAAAAACTGATTTTGCCGCATTTTTATCAAACTGGTATAATCAACCAATTTTTGGTTCTATCAAAAATAATCCGCAATTTCAGCGCTTGATAGAAACTCGGTTGCAGAATAATCCTATAGAATTGGCTAAATCACTTCAGTTGATGGGTACTGGATGCCAACCTTCATTGTGGGACTCGCTTAAAGAAAATACAAATCCTTTGCTTTTACTCGTTGGTGAATCTGATGAAAAATTTCTAACTATAAATACGAAAATGGCTAAAATTTCTGATTGTTGCCAGTTAAAAGTAATTAGTAATTATGGTCATAATATTCACTTTGAAAATCCCTTGGCATTTGTTGAAAATGTGAGATTTTTTTTCTAGATAATTTATAAAGTAGGGTGCGTTAGGCGCTTAATATAAGTGAGTTTTGGCGGATTGTCAGCAGGTGCTCAAGGTTATCTGCTCAAGGATGCTAAACCCAACGAGCTTCTGAATGCGATTCGCTGATCCCACCAAAGGTGTGTAGCAAATTTTGATTCAGATTGTGGTGGTAATTTAAGCAGTTGTTCGCCTAAACTATGTCCTTTTTTCTCCCCTACTCCCCCTACTCCCCCTACTCCCCCCACTCTATTTCTTCTTAGGAGGGGGTGAATTGCGTTGTGGAGGGGCTTCTGGATGCAGTTGTTGACGTCCGTTACGAATGATACGCAACATATCGCTCAGGTGCTGCTCAATATTTTCTAGGACACTATCAGCGTAATTATCGGCGCCCTGTTCAATTGCTTCAGCTTCTGCGATCGCTCTTTGCTGCATTTGCTCCAACTCTTGCTGGCATTGACGTCGTCTCTGGTCAATTTCCGCCAAAGTTTCTTGCAGCATCGCCTCAGACTCTTGTGCTACTTGTCGCCGCAGTTCGGCGGCTTCTCGTTCTGCCTGTCGAATGATGTCGCTTTCATCCAAAATTTGCGCTCTTTTGGCTTGCGCTGCGTCAACAATTTGCTGCCCATACTCTTCTGCTTGGAGAAGAATTTCCTCCTTTTGTGCTATAATCCCTGCTGCTTCCTGAAAAGCTGCTGGCAAAGAAAGCCTGATGTAATCAAGCTGCTCCAGCAGCTTTTCTTCATCCACCAACGTGCGCCGGATCAGTGGAATCCGGGGATTAGCGAGAATTATTTCCTCTAAGTGGTTGAGTTCCTGCTGAATCTCTAAACTTCCTGATTCTTCGGTAAATTCTTCAGGGGTGAGATGACTTCCGTTTTGATTGGGTTCGGTACTGGATGGTTGTGAGCGTAGCATTGGTAAATATCTAGGGCAACGTGCGGGGGAACAAGATGATCGACAGAGCCACCAAACCTAGCGACTTCTCTCACCACACTACTACTTAAAAAACTATACTCATTTGATGTCGCTAAGAAAACTGTTTCTATTTGAGTAAAAAGGGTTTTATTTGTGTGAGCCATCTGAAGCTCTACTTCAAAATCTGAAATCGCCCGCAGACCCCGCAGCAGGACTTGTGCTCCTTGCATTTGGGCGTACTGAACTGTAAGACCGACGAAGCTGTCTACTTCTACATTTGGCAAATGTTGCGTAGATAGACGAATTTGTTCTAGCCGTTGTTCCACGGTAAACAGCGGCGTTTTGTTGGGATTCCGCAGGACAGCGACAATCACCATCGCAAACAGCCTTGAGCCGCGTTCGATGAGGTCTAGGTGTCCCAAGGTTATGGGGTCAAAGCTACCTGGATAAATAGCAATCACAATCGAAGATGTCTCAAGCTTGTTTAGGTGATTATATCTAACCTCTGTTGCCTCACGAACAGCAATTTTAACTTTAGTAATAAATAATAAATGTAGGGGTGTGAGGGTGTGGGGGTCTGGGGAATGGCTAATTGCTAATTGTTCATTGCTAATTGTTCATTGCTAATTGCCAGTCTGACCTTAGCCATTAGCCATTAGCCCTTAGCCCTTAGCCATTAGCCCTTAGCCCTTAGCCATTAGCCATTAGCCATTAGCCATTAGCCATTAGCCATTAGCCATTAGCCATTAGCCCTTAGCCAGTCTTAATAAACAACGAAGATGTGTAAGTCCAGATTAAGATTAATGCTGTGGCTTTTATAGTCGCTGCGATGAATCATACAGTCTTCTAGGTACTTTTGCATGGCACTGGATCTTTCCACCTTGCCCTTGGCGTTTCAATTTACTTCTCCAGGACCGATTCTGGTTAAAATAGGACCCTTAGCTATCCGCTGGTATGGCTTATTGATTGCCACGGCAGTGTTAATTGGCGTCACCCTTTCCCAGTCCCTAGCAAAGCGTCGTGACGTTAATCCAGAGTTGCTGAGCGATTTGTCAATTTGGCTGGTGATTGGTGCAATTCCAGCAGCGCGATTATATTACGTTTTATTTCAATGGTCAGATTATGCCCAACACCCAGAGCGGATCGTTGCCATTTGGCAAGGAGGCATTGCGATTCACGGAGCAATAATCGGGGGCGTTGTGGCGGCGTTAATCTTTGCCAAACTTAAGCGGGTTGCTTTCTGGCAACTAGCAGATTTAGTCGCTCCTTCGCTGATTTTAGGGCAGGCGATCGGACGTTGGGGCAATTTCTTCAACTCAGAAGCTTTTGGCGATCGCACAAATTTACCTTGGAAGTTATATATTCCTTTGGAACGCCGTCCCCCAAATTTGGCTAATTATGCATACTTTCACCCCACCTTCCTCTACGAATCTCTATGGGATTTAATGGTGTTCGCCTTGCTGATAACGTTATTTTTTCGTGGTTTGCAAGGAAAGCCAGACTTGAAGGTTGGTACGCTACCTATGGTTTACTTGGTAGCCTACAGCTTAGGACGCTTGTGGATCGAAGGTCTTAGAACCGATAGCTTGATGCTAGGACCGCTGCGGATAGCACAAGTAGTGAGCTTAATTGGAATTGCCTTGGGATTAGCTGGGCTAGCATGGCTTTACTTAGCTAAACGCCCACTACCAGATGTAGTTTTCACCCCTAGAGCAAATGGGGAGATGAGGGAGTAGGGGGAGATGAGGGAGTGGGGGGAGATGAGGGAGTGGGGGGAGATGAGGGAGTGGGGGGAGATGAGGGAGTAATGGGAGTAGTACTTCTTCACTACTAACAACTAACAACTAACAACTAACAACTAACAACTAACCACTAACCACTAACCACTAACCACTAACCACTAACAACTAACCACTAACCACTAACTCAAAATAAAAAATGCCCCAGAGTTTTCTCTAGGGCTTAACCAGGGTGCATCTACCAATTCTCTCTACTAGGAATAGGGAGTATATCCGGAAAGGTACTGACGGAAATGCCGAAATTTTTTTTTTGTGAATTGTTTTGACCACACCTCGAAATAAATTGACAGGGACTACCAGAAGAACCGTACTTTTAATGTGAGCAATTTTACAAATCATTCTACTTATCGCGCATTACAATGAATCTCACTAATGATTATTTAAAGCCAGCAGTATACATTGTGGGAGCAGGTCCGGGAGATCCTGATTTGTTAACCATTAAAGCGCAGAAACTGTTGGTTGCTGCAGATGTAATTTTGTTTGCTGATTCTTTAGTGCCCGAACAGATTTTGCAATTATGCCGTGTCGATGCGGAGATTATTCAGACTGCAAATAAGACTTTAGAAGAGATTTTGCCGCTGATGATAGAACGGGTGCGATCGCACAAATCTGTCGTCCGTCTTCATTCCGGCGACCCCAGTCTCTACAGTACTATCCACGAACAAATGCACCTTTTGGCAGATGCGGAAATTCCCTTTGAAGTTATACCAGGTATCAGCGCTTTTCAAGCCGCAGCCGCTAAACTTAAAGTAGAACTCACAGTTCCAGGCTTAGTCCAAAGCATCATACTTACACGTATAAGTGGAAAAACAGAAGTTCCTGCACTAGAAGAATTAGCAACACTCGCAGCTCATCAAGCTAGCCTCTGCCTGTATCTCAGTGCGCGTCACGTCGAAGATGCCCAAGCTAAACTACTAGAACACTACCCGGAAGATACACCTGTGGCGATTTGCTTTCGCATCGGGTGGCCCGATGAAAAAATCTGGGTTGTCCCCCTCAATCAAATGGCAGATTGTACGTATCAGGAAAAGCTGATTCGCACCACACTTTATGTAGTCAGTCCCGCGCTGTCTCAAGTAACAGCGCGATCGCGTCTATATCATCCTGAACACAGTCATCTGTTTCGTCAATCTGAATGATGGGGAGTAGGGAGTGGGGAGTGGGGAGTGGGGAGATGGGGGAGATGGGGGGGATGGGGGGGATGAGGGAGACAAATTAACCTCCTCATCCTCTTCATCCCCCCCTACTCCCCCTACTCCCCCTACTCCCCCATCTCCCTCATCCTCCTCATCCTCCTCATCCCCCTCATCCTCCTTCAAGATTTTTACCTGACGAACTGAGGCATAATTTCAGCTGCGGTGAAGATTCCATACATGCCTCGCTGGTGCAATTGCTGACCAGCTTTGAGATAACCAAAGGCTGGACCACAGACATTGGCTGCCATGCTGGTTTCATCTCCTAAAGTAAAGGTATGGGTGGAAATCTTACCTTCAAAGGTGCGACCAGTTACTTTTACATTAGTACTCAGGGGCTTTTTGGGATTACGGGTATCAACGACACCACCAACGATGACGCGATCGCGGTCAACAATTCCTGCCAACTCCAGCATGACATCATCAGCGTGTTCCATATTCTCTAGTGTCAGCACACCATTAGTTTTATCTAGTAGTGCTTCTACTTGTGCATCAGTCATTGCTTGAGCACTTTCCACCGTAAACCCTTGCATATGGGCAATATCCTCGCGAATGGTGGCGCGATACGCTTCCCAGTTGGCAATTCCCACTCCAAAGGTAATCTCAACCCGATGAATTTCAGCATAGCTTTGTGCCGCCAAAGCTGCTGCTGCCGTTAACAGTCCTGGTGTTGCCCCACATCCAGTCATGTAAGTAATTCCTGCTGCAAGCAGTTCGTCTTTCATTGCCAGTAACTGTTCTACAGCACTGGTGCGTTTAATAGCATCCACCAGTACCCCACGCCAACCAGATTTAATAAACTGTTGAGCTACAGAAGAAATGAAATTATTAGGTAGATTCGGTAAAGCGAGAAAATACCCATCTACGAGATCGGCGCTTTCGATTAAATCCTCAATACTACGGTTTGATATGGTTCCAACTGGTTCTAGATAACCCACCGAACCTTGAGACTGATAAGTGGTAATGCACTCTTGAGCGTTTAAACCGAATTTCGTGTAGGCGTAACCTTGTTTGTCTGCCGCTGCCACTAAAATCATTTCCTGTTTAAGAGCAAGTACCCTAGCGGCAGCTTGCCCTAGTCCACCAAAGCCCAGTACTCCGACACTTATAGCTCTTTGCTTTGCATTCATGGTTAATTGGTTGAGTTAAAAAAATTATGAGATGAAGCTTTTAGCTAGTTTAATACGGCAAAACTTGGAATAATGATAAATTTTTTCAATAATTTTCACTTTTTATGCGGCTTTTTCTCCTGCTATTGCTTGTTTTTCTACCTTTTTCTACTTTTATTGTCAGTTCTCTATTAGACATTTCCGAAAATTAATTATTCGTTGTCTGAAACCCTTGGTAGGGGCGAACGGCCGTTCGCCCCTACATCATTTCTGGAGATGTCTATTAAACTTGACTTATTGATAAAGTTACGGGAAACTAACAATAGACAAAGGTAACAACTTATAAAAATAATAAGTTTTGTAAAGTTTATGAGCTATATATTTTGAGAGATGGAACATTAGTTAACACATGGCTTATTTGTAGCTAAGGAAAAACATTCCGATGGCTACATTTGTAGCTTGCTGCCTAAGCAGTACAGTCCAAGCGTACTATTGTGGTTGGCCAAAAGTATGGAGACATTAGAGTTCATAATATATCCAGATGGTCGGGTACAAGAAAAAGTCACTGGCATTGTGGGTGCTTCATGCGCTGAAGTGACAGCGGCGATAGAGGCACAGCTAGGACAAGTAGTTAGCTATGAGCCAACCTCAGAATACTTCGCCACGAAATTGCAGCAATCGGATGTGGCGAATACACAAACCAATTTTAGCGATTGGTAAATTGTCACACACATTTCAGTTTTATTGATTCACAACCACTATGTCACACTTTAGCCAAATCAAGACCCAAATCCGTAACATTGACTCTTTGAAAGATGCTCTCGATGAATTGGGCGTTGACTGGAAACAGGGTCCACGTGAGGTACGTGGCTATCGCGGTCAAACCCATGCTGCTGAAATTACTATCGAGCAGGAAAATGGCTACGATATCGGCTTTCGATGGAATGGAAAAGAGTACGAATTGGTTGCTGACTTGCAATATTGGCAGCAGAACAAGTCTGTTGAAGGATTTTTGCGCCAGGTAACGCAGCGTTATGCTTACCAGACAGTATTGAAAGAAACGACTCGCGTTGGCTTTCAAGTTGCTGAACAAAAACAAAATCAAGATGGTTCTATTAGCCTAGTAGTACAACGCTGGAGTGCTTAATGTCTGATTTTTCGCCATCGCCGGAAGATGGAGAAGACAATCGCTCCGGTTTAGAACCAGAATTAGGTGGCTTATTACGAGATGCGCCAGAACGCTCTGGTTTAGAGCCAGAACTGGGTGGTATGGTGCGTCAAAAGGGTATTTATGTTGATGAAATTACCTGCATTGGCTGCAAGCACTGTGCTCACGTAGCCCGTAATACGTTCTACATTGAACCAGATTACGGGCGATCGCGAGTAATTCGCCAAGATGGCGAACCAGAGGATCTAATTCAAGAGGCGATTGACACTTGTCCTGTTGATTGCATCCACTGGGTGGATTACACCGAACTGAAAAAGTTAGAAGAAGATCGCAAATATCAGGTAATCCCTGTCATTGGATATCCAGTGGAATCGGCGATCGCTTCTGCCCAACGGCGACGTAAAAAGCAAAAACTCAACCGAAAAAAATCCAGTTATTAATTGAATTACTAAATTTCGGTTAAGGGTCTAATACAATACCGAAGATACCCCCTAACCCCTTAAAAAGGGGGTTGGAGGGATATTTAGTTTTGAACACTACTAACTGAACCGTATATTTAAGGAAACAGATTTAATCTTCATTGTATTTATTCGTACGCTACCTGACACTTAATGCTAAGTAGGTCGGCACAAATATAGAAATCCTATTTGATTTGTGAAATATATTAGGACTTACGCATTGACACAAACAACCAACTGTACCTTTCTCTCGTTACAAGGCACAGCCTTATAATGCTCTTGTGGTCAACTCTGCCGACCGTCAAACCAGGAGGCAGAGCCTCCTTTATCTCATTCCCAGGCAGAGCCTGGGAACGAGGCAGGGCAAGACCAGTAACCCGCGCACTCTTTGTGGCTCCCCGACACTACTTTAAATTTTTCATGAATGATTTAGGATTCCTATAGTGCCTACCTAATTACGAATTACGCATTAGTAATTATTTCGTCAGAGTACTATATTCATTGAGCTTCTGGAAAAGTCTGCACCTTACCATCGGGACCGAAAACCGCTCGAATTCTGACAGCTTGTCCACTTTTATTAGGAGAAACAAAGCGTTCACCGATTAGCGGCATTCCCGTGCGATCGATGTAGTCTCTTGCAGCCTTTCCAAGAGGTAAAATTTGTTCAATTGTGCCGTCAACACCCACTACCAAACTATACTCTAGTGTTTGCTTCAATTGATTAGGTGGTTGCCAGCGTTTTTTCAAGAATGTTCTAGCTTCGGATATTTGGGCTGTGTCAAATAATGTGCCAGTTGCAACCTCTTTAGAAGTGTTGTGACGAGTTCCCCTTAATCTAGCAACTAATGAATTCGCACTTGACACTGAGGGATCTGTTTGCAAGTTGGGGTTTTTAGTGCTACCGCTGCTACTTAAGTCAGGCACGGTAGCAAGGGGCGGGTAAACTTTTGTAGCATCGGGGGATGTGCTGTTTGTTGTCGGTAAATCGTTTGATGGCATCCCAGTTGGAGGGAGAGGAATTCCACCTTGGGAAATTGAGCCAGTGCCATTCTGTCTAAAATTGGGTTGAAAAGATTTTGGGCTTTGCTTGGAAATTAACCCAGTGCTACTCTGTCTAAAATTAGGTTCAAGAGATTGTGAGCTTTCTAGTGCGAAAGGTGTTGTTTTCTTTGAGGAGGGAATTTGAGCCATCGTCTCAGGTATGGTTAGTGTCGTACTTCCTGTAGATGGCACAGAAGCTTTGGGAACAGTGAGATTAGGATATTTTTGCCGGGTTAAGGGATTGGTTTTGGGGGACGTTCGCAACGTTGTAGGGAAATTGGAACTAGGGGATGATTGAGCGGTTAAAGGTACAGGGGAACCCAGCAATGGCATAGTAGAGCCTAGAGGTGGTCGTGGCGGCAGTGACGACAGCAAACTATCTGGAGGCGTGAGGAGTGGGGATGGTGTTGGCAGCGGTGGCAGATAAGGTGAAGGCGAGGGTTGTAGGGCGATTTTCTCGGATGCGGGAGTAGGTTTTTTGGCTGTTTGCGGCTTTTTCCTGATACTATTAGCATATTGCCAGGTCACTGGTGTTAAACCTACAGCTAACACTAGCACTGCTGCAATCGGCACCCAAGCAGGTAAGCTACGAACCGAACCCTCAGGATTGAGATTTGGTAGCGCTACGACATCAGCCGAATATTCATCTAAGGCAGTTGCCAAATCAAATAGTTGCAGCAAACTGAGTTGAATGACATCTCCAGATGCCTTGGTTGCCAAGGAACCAATAAAAAGGTCGTGAGTCAAACGGTTGCTTGGTTGTATATGTATTTCTGACCCTTGTATCTGGGTGCTATAGGAGTCTAATATGTGAGTCTGCCGGGAAGAATCATTAAAATCTTGCGTTTGAGAAGCATCAGATGCTATGCTTGACTCCTTGGCTTGTGAGATTACCCAGAACTTTTCAGGTGATTTTTGAAGTAATTCCTGAACGTAGTTTGTTACTGCTATGCACAAAGCCTCAAGTTGGTCGTGATTACCCCGAATTATGAGCCTTTGTTCTTCTGGTAGTCGCGGATCGTCAAAGTGAAGCTCAAAGCTGAGCTGCTTTAGGGCAGGTTTTCCCATCCAACGGGATAATGCAGAGTTTTGCCCCAATACGGATAGAGTACAAGTGGGCGGTGTATACCTACGAATCAGATGATTTGATACAGGCATGGCAGGAACTGCGAGCAGAATAATAGAGGATTTTGCATTAGTGAATAGTCTATAGTCCATAGTCCAAGAGTTTTTGACTGTTGACTAATGACTAAAATCTAAAATTTAGTGGAACGGTCAATAAGTGCAAGCCAAAGACGGCGGTGTCCACCGGGAGCAGTGTAAAAAAGTACATCAATAAGCAGTTTTAGTGCCAGGTGGGTAAGTTCATCGGTGGATATTGTCGCGTCCTCCTCCATCCGTTCTTGGTAGGTGTTACAAAAAGCATCAATGTAATCTCCAAGTATTGCAGCCTGATGAGGTTCGCGATTGTCCTGAGCCATTTGTTCTAATAAACCAACAGCACGGCGAATCAATTCTTGGTGCTGTTTGGCAAGGTAGCAAATGATGAGGACAAGCGATCGCGCTTCTTCTACATCTAGTTTTTTTCGCCCTCCTTGACCTTTACGGAGTGGATTTGACTGGCGCAGTCGCCAGAGCGCTACCCGGTCTGGTACCCTTGACTCTAAATTCAAATCAATCGCCGCTGAAAGCATTGCCTCGGAACCAATGCCCGTCAAAGTTTCTAGCGCCAACAGTACCAAGTCCAACTGGGTTTTTATATTGTCCCACTGAACTTGGTTTGGGGCTGAGAGCTTAGTGAGATCCTCCCACTGGGAAGTTGGAGTGGGTGAATTGGCGGCAGAGTACATAACTTTTAGCATAGGTGATCGGGCTGGTAGGATCTTTTGCTGTTACGCATTTTGAAACCAGACTTTCGTGGGTTAAGGTTGGTTTCCAATAGCTATGAAACTGTCCGGCTTGCCTACCCTACGGTCAGCACCCAGAATAGGCATTTATACGACTACAGCTTTTGTGTGTTTGGTCAACAGCAAGAGTATTTGTCTTACTCTATGACGAAAACCTTTTATTAAACTACCCTAGCCTGCCGAGTACGGCTGATACTAATTTACTAAAATCTTGATACATTATAGATTTCTTGTAGGGACACAGCACTGCTGTGTCCCTACCGATGTATTTGTATCACCATTAAAGTGAAATGGTATGAGGCTAGGGTTTTACCCCTAAGACCGCCTGCGGTACTAGGCTACAAGGGATTGGTGCTTCTGGTATCCGTATGGATACCCCTAAAGCTGCAATATTTTTGGCAGCATTTATGTCAGCATCCATCTCCTTGCCTGCCACTTATTTAATATATGCAATAGTGACACCAGTGCCGCCGTCAGAGGGTTCTGCTGCTTCAAAGTTGCTGACTTGGGGGTGCTGCTGTAAAAAGGCGTGAATACCTTGCCGCAACTTACCAGTACCATGACCGTGAATAATCCATATTGGTCCTGTAGCTTCTGAGATTGCCTTATCTAAAACAAGTTCTGCATCAGCTACCCTGCGTCCGCGCAAATCTACCGTATTTTGGGATGTGCGAATTGCTGGGGTTGGTTGTGCGCTAGGTACTGGTGCTGCTGGCGCCGCTTTCGGTTTGACTACTGGTTCAGGTTTTTGACCAGAGAGCGATTCTACATCTTCCAGTTTTACTCTCATCTTCATTATGCCAAAGCGCACAGTTAACTCACCATCTTCATCATGGGTGGTTAAAACGTCTGCTGTTTGCCCTAACTTAGGAATGCGGACGCGATCGCCCACTTTGGGAATAAACCCTACTTTTGGTTTTGGTGGCGGTGATGGTGTAAATTTTTCAGCAATTTGATTTAAAACATTGGTAGCTTGCTGGGCATCTTGGGCAGTGGGTTTACCTTGCTGCAAGCCGCGAATCACTTGCGCAATTTCACCTTTTGCTTGAGAAAGTGCTTGCTGCACTGCTGCTTCTTGTGAAGCACGTAAATCTCGTTCCCTTGACTCTAATGCTGCGGCTTTTGCGGATACTTCCTTGTATAATCGCTCAGCTTGCTGTAACAAATCTTGTGCTTCTGCCGCTTTGGTTTCTTGGCGGCGGCGTTGCGCTTCCAATCCAGCAATTACCTCGTTGACTTCGTCTGTTACTCCTCCCAGTTGAATTTTCGCCTGTTCTACAACTTCTGGTTTCAGCCCTAAGCGACTAGCAATTGTCAAAGCGTTGGAACGTCCGGGAATTCCCCACAGCAGACGGTAAGTTGGCGAAAGGGTACTTTCGTCAAATTCTACAGAGGCATTTTCAAACCGTTCATCTTGATATTTTAGAGCTTTCAGTTCACCAAAGTGAGTAGTCGCAATAGTTAACTGCGCGTGAACAGCTAGATGTTGCAGCAGGGCGATCGCTAAAGCACTACCCTCAACAGGGTCTGTTCCTGCGCCTACTTCGTCAAGTAATACTAGGGAGTGGGGAGTGGGGAGTGGGGAGTGGGGAGTGGGGGGAGTGGGGGGAGTAGGGGGAGACAAATTAATTTCTTCCTTATCTCCCCCTACTTCCTCATCTCCCCCTACGTCACCCAAGGCATTCAAAATTCGACTAATGCGACGGATATGTCCAGAAAATGTGGATAAACTTTGCTGTAGGGATTGTTCGTCGCCAATATCTGCCAAGACAAAGTCAAACCAAGGTATTTCAACTGGTTCACGGGCAGGAACAAATAAACCGATCTTTGCCATCAATGCTGCCAATCCTAAGGTTTTGAGAGTCACAGTTTTACCCCCAGTGTTTGGTCCAGTAATTGTGACGACTCGAATGTGCGGAGTGATTAACAAATCTACGGGAACGACTGGTTGGCCTTGTTCGTGTTGATACTGCCAGACCAAGAGTGGATGACGCAGCTGCCTCAAGGTAATGCTTTCATTTTCGGAACGGTGAATAAATCGGGGGGGATTTGCTCCTAGCCACAAACTATAACGTGCCTTAGCGGTTGCCAAATCCAAAGTTGTCGCAATTGCTAACAATCTTTCTAAATCGGGTTTTACCGCTGCTACTTGCTGGGTTAACACGCGACGAATCGCTTCTTCTTCTACTTGTTCAAGCCGCAATAACTGCCGTAGCTGATTTCCCAGTGGGACTATGGCATTAGGTTCCACATACAGTGTCGCACCGCTGGTTGAGGTATCGTGGACAATGCCTGGGATGGAGTCTTTTTGCGGCGCTTTCACCGGAATGACAAAGCGATCGCCCCTTTGAGTAATTAACTGTTCTTGAACTGCGTTGGCTTTTACTTGTAATATATTTTGCAGTTTTTGAGTGATTTGACTACGTAATTGTCGTAGCGTTGTGCGAATTTCGCCGAGTTTTTGGCTAGCGCGATCAGTTACTTTTCCTCGCTCATCAATACAGCGATGAATTTCCTGCTCTAACTCTGGATAAGTCCGTAGATCCGCAACCAACTCATTTAATATTGGTACATCAGGTTGGTTATCGATCAGCCGACGTAAATTTCTTGTACCAGCAAGAGTGGTAGCGATCGCTAACAGTTCATCACCTACCAAAACACCTTGAAGTTCTGCCCGTTCCAGAGAATCGCCTATATCTTTAATTCCCTCAAATGACAATCCAGTAGCGAGACGACTTTCTAAATGGTAAACTTCTTTGGTTTGTGCTAGTAACTGCTCGCTTTTTACTTGAGAGTTGGGAATTTGCAACCGACGCGCAGCTATTACCCCCAGCTTAGTTGCCGTAAAGGTGGACAGATGCTGGCAAAGGCGATGCCATTCTAATAGTTCTAAAGTTTCAGATTGGATCAAGGGCTTCAACATCTAATCTAAAACTATGGTAACAATACTATCTGCTGCTCTACAAAACTTCTCTAAAGTTGGGGCATGGGGCATGGGGCATGCCCCATGCCCCATGCCCCATGCCCCAATAAATTTGATACCCTAACTTAAATAGGTTTGGGAACAATAACACAGTGGATATTCAAATTGGGTGCGGAAAGACAGCTAAAAGAGCCTACGGCATAGATGAAATTGCTCTAGTCCCAGGTAATAGGACACTAGATCCAAGTTTGGCTGATACTAAATGGCGGATTGGCAATATTGAGCGAGATATCCCGATTATTGCCAGTGCGATGGATAGCGTGGTAGATGTTGGCATGGCTGTGCGCTTGTCGCAGTTGGGAGCATTGGGTGTTCTGAACTTAGAAGGTATCCACACTCGCTATGCGGAAGTTGAGCCAATTTTAGACCGCATTACCTCAGTCGGGAAAAATGAATTTGTTCCCCTGATGCAAGAACTTTATGCTGAACCAATTAAACCGGACTTAATAGCACAAAGGATTCAGGAAATTAAACTTAAAGATGGTATTGCTTGTGTGAGTGCTACCCCAGCTTTTTCCAGCCAATACGGAAGTGTCGCAGCAAAAACCGGAGCAGATTTATTTTTTGTGCAAGCAACAGTGGTTTCCACTGCACACTTGTCCCCTGAGTCTGTAGTACCATTGGATTTGGCGCAATTTTGTCAGGAAATGTCGATTCCTGTGGTGTTAGGAAATTGCGTGAGTTATGAAGTAGCTTTAAATTTGATGAAAGCTGGGGCTGCTGCGGTACTAGTGGGAATCGGTCCGGGTGCAGCATGTACCTCTCGCGGAGTGCTGGGTGTCGGTGTGCCACAAGCCACTGCGATCGCCGACTGTGCTGCAGCACGCAATGATTATTATCAGGAAACTGGTAATTACGTGCCAGTGATTGCCGATGGGGGTTTAATCACTGGTGGTGACATCTGCAAGTGCATTGCTTGCGGTGCTGATGGTGTGATGATTGGCTCTCCATTTGCTAGAGCCGCCGAAGCTCCTGGACGAGGTTATCATTGGGGGATGGCAACTCCCAGTCCCGTATTACCCCGTGGTACGCGCATTCGTGTGGGTACTACTGGCACCGTCGCGCAAATTCTCACAGGACCTGCACAACTCGATGACGGTACTCATAATCTTTTAGGCGCTTTAAAAACGAGTATGGGCACTTTAGGAGCTAAAAACATCAAGGAAATGCAGCAAGTTGAAGTTGCGATCGCGCCAAGCCTATTAACTGAAGGCAAAGTCTATCAAAACGCTCAACACTTAGGTATGGGTAAGTGAATACTAGTAGTTAGTGGTTAGTGGTTAGTAGTTAGTGGTTAGTGGTTAAGAAACTCATATCTTGCACAACACTGTTGTTGCGAAAATCAGAGCAATAAAAAGCTTACGCCGATCTTCGGGTGGGCACTGCCCACCTACCCCGTTCGAGGAGAAGGTGCGTTCCGGTCAGAAAACCAACTACCAACTAACCACTAACCACTAACCACTAACCACTAACCACTAACAATCTTTCAAGAAATTTTTCCAGACTCTTAAACAATTACTGGAAAAATCATATATGTCGCCTACAATAGAGATAGCGGAGACGCATGTTTCCGTTCACTCCTCACACCACACTCCGCCCGGACTAAGGTTCGGGCGGTTCCTTAATATTCTTAAATCATCATATCCAGAAGAATCCTGACGAATGCCCACAGGGGGATGAGATTTTTTTAGCTCGCTAATAATTTATTTTTGGTGATTCAGCCCATCAAGAGCCGGATTTCGACCAATAAGTTATTCTGAGTCTTGACTTCTGGCTCCTGACTACTTCATAAATTGTAAAGCTCTTTGCAAATGTATATGCCTTGTTTACAATGCAATGGTTTTTGCTATGGTAGAATTTTGAGCAGACTCAAAAACATAACAGGCAAAGGTTTGTAGGCATGTCAGCAGCGGCACAAGTTACGGACTCTACCTTTAAGCAGGAAGTGCTGGATAGCGAAGTTCCTGTTTTAGTTGACTTTTGGGCACCCTGGTGCGGACCCTGCCGGATGGTTGCCCCTGTTGTCGATGAAATCGCCGCTCAGTACGATGGTCAACTGAGGGTAGTTAAAGTCAACACTGACGAAAATCCTAATGTTGCCAGTCAGTACGGGATTCGCAGCATTCCCACACTAATGATTTTTAAGGGTGGGCAAAAAGTTGATATGGTGGTCGGTGCAGTACCGAAAACTACATTAGCTAACACTTTGGAAAAGTATCTTTGAACCGAGCGTGTTGAGCGCAGTCCCTACCTATACTTTTTGTTAGGTAGGGTAAGTGTCAAAAAGTACAGGTACAGAGGAGTGATTTTCTTGATTTTGGGGTTAGAATACTATTAGTAAAAGTGGTACGGTAGAAAGCTTTTAAGCAGGATACACAGACCAATTTTACTATTCGTCTAAATATCTTAAATAAGTAAAAAGTTGTTATATTCATAATACTTTTTACAGTTTGTGTACGCTCACGCACAAGCTCTAAGGATATACTGAGGAACCCAGGATCTCTGGTAAAGTGCATAAGTCATAAGACTTTAAAGCGCAAAGTTTCCTCAAATATAAGCTTCCTTTGGGCATAGTGCGTTCGCGTTCAAATTTAATTGACTAAAAATTAATCTGGAGTAATTGATTTGCTCTAACCTAAGGTAAATATTTGTAACCAAGCTTGAGATGCGGCAACTTTCGCGTCTCTATACGACTTTTTACTTTTGCGGTTTGGGCTGTGTTTTAGCAGCGCCTATGCTCTTGTAGCTACAGGTGCTTTTTTAGATGCTAAAAACTACTCATTTGTCATTAGTTATTAGTTTTGGACAAAGGACAAATGACGATCAGTAGCTTTTAATACAATTAAACAGAAAATCTCAGTAAAATAGAATGCCATTTTGGCAGCATTTCTCATGACCCCATTTGCGTCAGTTGACACTTTAGAGTCTCTCAAAGCAGATCTCGCTGAATTAATTGATCGCCTACCAACATTAAAGAATGGACAATTTATCCAGCAAGCACTAGCTACTATACTGCGTCTATCTGAGAGTGAAATTGAACGTCTTGATTGGAAGATATTATCGACTACTTTAGCGGATATGGAGCTGGGTTTCGAGCTCTTTTACGCCTACCGACACGTTCGCAAAGTCACCATCTTTGGTTCGGCTCGCCTATCATCAGAAACCCCAGATTACCGTATGGCGGTTGACTTTGCTCGCCGTGTTACTCAATTGGGATTCATGGTAATGACCGGCGGTGGTGGCGGGATCATGCAGGCTGGTCACGAAGGTGCTGGGCGAGAAAATTCCTTTGGCTTAAACATACAGTTACCGTTTGAGCAGCAGGCGAACCCGTTTATTGAAGGAGATCCCAAGCTGATTCACTTCAAGTATTTCTTCACCCGCAAACTGTTTCTTGTCAAGGAAAGTGATGCTATAGCCTTGTTCCCTGGTGGCTTTGGTACGCAAGATGAAGCTTTTGAGTGCATGACGTTAAGCCAGACGGGTAAGTTTGGTCCGCTTCCTTTGGTTTTAATCGATCACCCGGGTGGTGATTACTGGCGGTCTTGGAGCGAATATATCGATAAGCAACTGGTGCAAAAAGGTCTAGTAAGTCCGGAAGATCCCAGTCTTTACACGGTTACAAATAACCTCGATGTGGCTTGCAATGTCATCACCAGTTTTTACCTGGTTTATCACTCCAGCCGCTATGTGGGCGATCGCTTGGTAATCCGCCTCAAGTCAGATTTATCAGATGCTGAGGTAGCGCAACTCAATGCTGATTTCAGCGATATTTTGGTTAGAGGACGAATTGAAAAAAGTCTTGCGTTACCCCAAGAAGCACAAGATGAAATTGGACTACCTCGCCTCATTTTGTACTTTAATCAAAGAGACTTAGGGCGCTTGTACCAGATGATCGCAGCGATTAACCAGATGGGCACTCCCACCGCAACGGAAACGGCACATCCAGAACTCAAGTAGCTACAAAGGATTGTGGGGTGTTTGCCCTACAATCTTGAAATTATCCAGAGAAATACTTACCGACTCTGCATGTCCAACTTTAAACTCTTGTTAAGATTTTTATGTAATTAGTTAACTAATGTAAATTTCAAGATTTTCTTTAGATTTAATAACTTAATATTTTCTTTAGATTGTCATATGTGCTGGTATGCTAGAAAAGCAAGAACTAGCGGTTGGAATGGAGGTATACCTAGTGAATTCTTCAATACTACGTCATCTTTGGTCTATAGTTGAGGAAACTCAGACCACTACTCTTCTCATGTTTAGTGATGCAGATCTAATCCAGCAGTTACTAACACAGCTGAAAAACAAGACATTTCTCAGCAGTGAAGAAATCTGCATCATCAATGCTTACATCAGTTCGAGAGTCCCACTAATTCGTGACTTAGCTCTTGCACGTCAGGCGTAGAGAGGATCGCATAAGGGGATTTAGTGGAGTTATCAGTACCTTCAACTCGTAAGCGTTGACAAGCAATTGTATCGGATATCACAGCGGTTGCCATTATACCCGTATGGATTTCCAACTGTGCCTTTTGTGGTGCATCAAAGAAAAGGTGTTGTCCAGGAAAAACAACGCGCTCAAAGTACCAGTTGGGAATATTTGAGATTCGAGCAATCTGAATCTGACTCGTGACGTTAACGTAGTGGCAAAGAATGCCCTCAGAACTGGCAATAGTAGATGAATTCAACATTTTTCTAAATAAGTTGATGTAACAAGAGTGTTGTAACCGATGCCTTTGGAAAAGGATTGGAACAAATAACATTAAATACTTACAGGCATCTCTGACAAAGTGGAGAGATCCCCTTGTATTTGGGTTTTAACTCATCTTCAGGACTATACAAGTCACAAATACAACTACTTTCCAGATAAAATAAATGGTTTGTGTGTTTTTATGCTTATATAAAGTATTATCAAGCAATTTTTAACAAATTAATTTTATATTAAGAATTTCTTTATAATCACTGTTAATCAACTTATCCCGTTGATCCCTGCAACGCGATCGCTCCTTTTAACAACAGGCGCTAGTAGTTTGTCAAAATTGTAGGAATTACATATTGACAAAAATAGTAAAGGTCTGCAGATTTTTCCGGTCAGAAGTAGACCACAATATCACCGTAGGGGCGGGGTCTCCCCGCCCTTACAATGCCGTCAAAGAAAATTTTCCCCCAAGTTTTATGATCCCCCCCCGAAGTTTGCGGGCGAGGGAAACCCTCCGTAGGGAACTGGTGAAGCAGCGCTGCAGGAGGGAAACCCTCCCTAGGCGACTGCACCAAGCTTTATGGCGTTCCCGTTGGGCGTGGGATGTTCAGATCTTCTGGGATTAACCGAGCAGTATTGACTTCTCCCCTAGAGTTCATGACATCAAAGCATCATCAAAATTTAGAACAATTTGAGAGCCGAGTTTCTTCAGCTGTGATTGAACCAGATCAACGCCAATACGCTTAATTTCACGTTCTAACTCACAAGCCATAATGTAACCAAGTTTTGACCCTTCATCATCAAGACGTTGAGCTTCAATCCATTCCCGTGCAAGCTTTCTAGCTTCAGTTGTTTTCAAGGCTTCTTGAGAAGAAGCGCCATTTTTCTTAACACCTAGACTTTGGAGAAACTCAACCGTTTTGTCGCGATGCCATAGATAATAAGGTTTCCCATCGTTCGGGATGATTTTCTCAAAAAAACCACCATCTTTTGCATTCTGTGTAGGTTCACCATCTTTTTCCCTAAGTCCATGCTGTTTCAAAAGATTGCCAAACTTGACTGCAGAAACACCAAACTCCTGACCAAGCTCAGTTAATGTCCGCCATGTTTTTCGGAAATCATTTTTCTTACTCATAGTTTTTCACACTCATTTTTTGCCACTTGGACGCATAACGGTACTAGAAGTGTGACTGTTCGTCAGCTGCTTATATTTTACACGCTAGCGTTTATTTGTGTCAACCAATAAGTTGAAATTTGTGCTATTCTCTTGCCTTGTATTTGAATCCAGCTTTCTCGGCTACTATACCCAGGTGTTTTGAACTAGCGCGAGTTGGCTCATACATACCGTTTTCCCACTCGCTAACAGTTTGTTGGCGAACGCCTAACTCCTCAGCTAACTGTGACTGAGTAAGTCCCATCTGAAGACGCAGTGCTTTGATTGAGTCACTGTTCCACTGCACAGTATTAGCTACAGGTTGAACCTTGTATCCACTAGTAGGTTTACGAAAAGTGACACGCTCTCCATCTAGGTCTAGTTCTGCCACAAGATACCCCGCGTTCATCCAAGCTGAAGCTTGCAGTGCGCCTTTGCTGCGATTTCCCCACCAGCGCTGCTCGTTTCGTGCTGAGTCGGGTAGGGTGGCACCCATTAATGTCTCAATTTCTGTAAAGGTGAGAATGATTTCACTTTGACTGCTGCCACGTAGATATTCCAGAAGTGGCTGATATTTACTTCCTCCTTTCACAGCACTTACTCCATCCCTAAAATCATTCGTTCTACACGTGCTTTTGCTTCAGCGATCAGTCTTTCTTGTTGCGATGCCGTACTCTCCCTGTCTAACGCACCCTACAAAAGTAGAACAGGGAGCGTTGATGAGAATTAGACGTCGCTTAACACCCAATTAACTAGTGTCCGAACACCGAAGCCAGTTGCGCCTGGACCGTTGTAACCGTTTTCTTTATCCGCCCAAACTGGACCTGCAACGTCTAAGTGCGCCCAAGCGGGTGTATCTTTAACGAACTGCTTGAGGAAAAGGGAAGCGGTAATTGAACCGCCTGCACGCGGTCCGGTATTCTTCATATCAGCAATGCCAGATTTCATCCCTTCAAAGTATTTTTCTTCCATCGGTAGCCGCCAAAACTTTTCGCCGGCGATTTCACCAGCTTTCTCTAACTGAGAAGCTAAAGCATCATCAGGAGAGAACAAGCCAGCAATATCATCTCCCAAGGCAATAATGCAAGCACCAGTTAGGGTGGCTAAATCAACGATCGCATCGACTCCCAGCTTATCGGTAAACACTAGAGCATCTGCCAAAGTCAAACGTCCTTCAGCATCAGTGTTATTAACTTCAATAGTCTTACCATTAGAAGCCTTCAGAATGTCGCCTGGGCGCATAGCACGACCGCTGATCATATTTTCAGTCACAGCGGAGACAAAATGAACTTCGACATCAGGCTTAAGCTGACCAATGGCTTTAGCAGCTCCTAAAGCAGCCGCAGCACCGCCCATGTCCATCTTCATGTTTTCAACGCCACTACCTGCACCTTTAATGTTAAGTCCACCAGAGTCGAAGGTTAAACCTTTACCCACAATTGCCAGCTTCCGCTTAGGCGTACCTTCTGGCTTATAGGTGAGGTGAATGAATTTAGGTGGCAAATCAGAAGCTTGTGCTACTCCCAAAAAAGCACCCATGCCCAACTTTTCACAGTCTTCCCGTTCGAGGATTTCCAGTTGCAACCCGTGTTCAGAAGCGATCGCCTCTGCAGTTTCTGCCATAGTAATTGGTGTGACCGCGTTAGCTGGAGCTGCTACCAACTGCCGTGCCAAAATGACACCAGAACAGATTTGCTCGGCGCGGGTAATAGCTGCTTCCTGTCCACTCAGCCCCAGTAAATCTACTTGTTCGACTTGTGGTCCTTTATCCTCAACTTCAGACTTAAAGCGGTTATCCTGATATAGTGCCAACTGAACACCTTCGGCTAGCGCTTGCGCGGTTTGTGCGGCATCGTTGTTCCAGATTGGTAAACTAATCCCTAAAGTTTTGCACTTTTGCTTTTTGGCTACACGAGCAACTGCTGCTGCGGCTCTCCTCAAGGTTTCTAGTTTTAGAGCTTCTGGCTTTCCTAAACCCACCAATATGACTTTCCGCACTGGGCTACCAGTACCTACTCGTGTAACAATACTGCTGCCTTGTTTACCCTTAAATTCCTCTTCGGCAATCAGTTCTTTCATCGAACCAGCAAACTTTTCATCCAAAGTTGCTAGATCGCCAGTTAATCCTGCATCTTCAAATAATCCGATTGCCAAAGCGTCCCCAGTCCACTCTAGAACCTGGGTATTAATCGCGCGAATTTCCATTTTGGGCTTCTGTGTAAAAGTTCTTGTACCAGTATTGCTTAAAATATAGACTTTGTGCTTATAGGGGAGTTGTTAGTTGTTAGTTGTTGGTTGTTGGTTGTTAGTTGTTAGTTGGCAAGAAGTACTACTAACCCCTAACCACTAACCACTAACCACTAACCACTAACCACTAACTACTAACCACTAACCACTAACCACTAACCACTAACAATTAACTAATTCTGCAATCGCATGAATAAGTTCATCAGGCACGACAGGCTTAGAGAGATGCTTTTGGAAACCTGCTGCGATCGCACTTTGGCGGTCTTTATCTCCTGCATAAGCGGTGAGGGCGATCGCCGGAATTTGTCCTCCTAGTGCAGGTGGTAGTACTCTCACTTGACGGATGAAAGTATAGCCATCTTGTTCAGGCATACCAATGTCGGAAAGCAACACGTCTGGTTTGAAAGATCCGAGAACTTCTAATGCTGAGGCAGCAGAGGAAACACCAGTGGCGATTGCCCCATACTCTAAAAGGGCAAACACCAAAAAATCCCGTGAATCAGCTTCATCATCGACCACCAAGACGCGCACACCTTGAAGGGGGGAGTGGGGAGTGGGGAGTGGGGAGTGGGGAAATTTATCCCTACTCCCTACTCCCCATTCCCTACTTTCTTCAATAAGTGGTAGCTGCACCGTAAATGTCGCTCCTTGTCCTACTCCAGAACTACTGACGGTGACTGTGCCACCATGCAATTCTACCAAGTGACGCACAATCGCCAACCCTAACCCCAAACCACCTTGTTTACGAGTAATTGAACCATCCGCCTGCCGAAATGAGTCAAACACATAGGGGATAAAATCTGGGCTTATACCAATGCCTGTGTCTTTTACAGTAATTTGGGCATAAGCAGGGGAGTAGGGAAGAGACGGGACAGCGGAACGTCTGTACGTCCGTGGGGAGTGGTGAAATTCTTCCCCATTCCCTACTCCCCATTCCCTACTCCCTACCGTTGACAGTAGTACCTCAACTTGCCCATTATTAGGGGTAAACTTGATAGCGTTTGACAGCAGATTCCAGATGATTTGTTGTAATCGACTGGGATCACCTAAAACGCGGAATTTTGGATTGTGGATTATGGGTTTTGCTTTCTCACACTCGTGTGGGCGCGGAAACCGCGCCCCTACGTCTAAATCTAAAACCGTGAATTGTAAATCGATTGATTTTGCTTGAGCAGCCAGACGCATGGTATCGATCGCGGCTTCAATTACTGGTATCAGACTGGTTGGTTGGGGATGTAGAGTCAATTTACCGCGAATGATGCGACTCACATCCAGCAAATCTTCAATGAGTTGAGTTTGTAGCTTAGCATTGCGCTCAATAGTTTCTAAAGCACGATCCTCGGTTTTTGGATCTAATTTGCGGGTACGCAGTATTTTTGACCAGCCGAGTATTGCATTCAGTGGCGATCGCAATTCGTGGGAAAGCACGGCTAGAAATTCATCTTTAACCTGATTTGCCTGTTCTAGCTCTTCTTTTTGTTGACGCAATGCCTGTTCTGCTAGCTTTGATTCCGTAATATCACGGGTAATATTTAGTAGCGTTTCTACAAAACCATCCAAATTAAACTCTGGTACGATTTGCGACTGGTAATAACGGATGCCATCAGTAGATGGAAAATTGAACTCAAAAAAGCACGCATTTCCTGTGGTAAATACCTGACTTAGTCTTGCTTCCCAAGGAGCATAAATTTCCTCTGAAAACCCCAGTTCAGCAGCAGTTTTTCCAATCAGGACAGGGTGTGGTATTCCCGTTGCTCGTTCAACTGCGGGATTTACGTATAAACAGCGGAGATTTTTGTCAATTCTGGCGATCGCGTCGGGCGAATTTTCGACTAAAGCGCGAAACTCCTGTTCGCGGCGGTGCAGTTCTGCCTCTGCTTGTAGGCGAGCGCGTCTTTCTTGGGCCGATCGCAGTGCGCGTTGTATAGAGGGTATCAAACGCTCTAATCGTTGCTTGAGTACATAGTCAGTAGCACCACTTTTAAGGGTTTCAATTGCTACTTCCTCGCCCATAGTTGCTGTGACAAAAATAAACGGCACATCCGGGCATTGATGCTGCGCTATCTCCAAAGCTGCAATGCCATCAAACCCTGGTAAGGAGTAATCAGAAAGAATCAGGTCAAAACCACCTTGCTCTACCGCCGTCTGAAACTCAATGCGTGTTTTCACCTGATCTATTTTACAGGCAATATCGCTCTGGGTCAATAGGGCGTGCAGTAATTCTGCATCCAGCAAACTATCTTCTAGCAAGAGAAACCTTAGACCTGACATGACTATATTCCTGCGACTCCTTGACTACTGCTGTGTATGGGCGGTATAGAACCGGGCGGCGGTTCATTAATTATTGCCCAAAATAACCCTAATCCCCTAATCACATCCACAAATTCATGAAAATCGATCGGCTTAACGACATAGCCATTTGCGCCAAGTTCATAACAGCGAGTCAGGTCTTGCTCCTCACGGGAGCTCGTCAGCACCACCACCGGCACGACTCTTAAAATTGGGTCAACCTTGAGTTGTGTCAAGACTTCTATGCCGTCAACTTTTGGTAGCTTCAGATCCAATAGCACTGCAACAGGATTACCCTCTCGGCGCAATCGATAAACACCACGGCGGTAGAGGTAATCTAATGCTTCTTCGCCATCACGAACGACAACGACTTCATTGCCTAAATGGTTTTCTGCCAGGGAAGTCAGGATTAACTCAACGTCGTTAATGCTGTCTTCAACCAGGAGAATTCGCTTAAGTTCCATTGCTTGCTCCCTACTCACCACTCCCCGATCCTTTTGGTAGCGCAAAATAAAATGTCGCCCCCGAATCTATCTCACTTTCTGCCCAGACGCGTCCGCCGTGACGGTGAATGATGCGTTGGACGTTTGCCAGTCCAACGCCTGTGCCTTCAAACTGAGGATCGCTATGTAGACGTTGAAAGACACCAAATAGTTTATGAATGTATCGCATATCAAAGCCAATGCCATTATCTCGCCAGAAAAATATCACTTCTTGCTCACTGCTATGACTACCTACCGTAATTTCTGCTACCGGACGGGTTTTGGTGTATTTGAGCGCGTTTTCCAGCAGGTTACGAACAGCTAGCCGCAACATTGAGGGGTCACCCTGTACCTGCGGTAAAGGTTCAATTTGCCAGGAAACTTGACTGTTTCTGGTTTCTGGCTCTAGTTCGCGTTGCACCTCCCGCACCAGTTGACTCATGTCAATCATGGTGTAGCGCATCTCAGTGCGTCCCATGCGGGAGAAAGCAAGGAGGTCATCGATCAGTTTACCCGCTTGTTTGGTACTTTCGCTGATAATATTGATGTAACGCTGACTAGTTTCATCTAGTGTTGTTGTCCCAAGGCGTTTTTGCAGCAAATCAACGAATCCAGTAATGTGCCGTAACGGTGCGCGCAAGTCATGAGAAACTGAGTATGAAAAGGATTCCAGTTCTTTGTTTGCGGCTTCTAGTTGGGCGGTGCGCTGCTTTACCCGTTCTTCCAGCGTTTCGTTAAGTTGCTGAATTTGGGCTTCGGCAAGTTTGCGATCGTTAATATCTATACAAGATCCAATATAACCAAGAAACTCACCTGCTGGCGTGAACCTAGGCACACCAATATTTAAAATCCAACGATATTCTCCATCAAACCGTCGGAGGCGGTACTCCATTTGAAAATCTTGGCGGGTATCAAACGCGTTAACATAAGTCTCCAGACAACGCTGTTCGTCATCGACATACAAGCCTTCCGCCCAACCATTGCCAAGCTCTTGTTGGATAGTTCGTCCAGTAAAATTTAGCCATGACTGATTGAAGTAGGTACAAAGTTTATCCGCACCCGACATCCAAATCATCATCGGCGCTGTATCTGTGACATAGCGAAAGCGCTTCTCACTTTCAGTTAAGGCTGCTTGGGCATTTTTTAGATCGGTCATATCCAGAATAAAGGCGATCGCCTCTTCCTTTTGCTCCCCAATCAAGGTGTAGCCAATCAATATCGGAACATGAGTTCCATCTTTACGGATGTACTCTTTTTCGTAGGGAGTGCAAACTCCCCTCTGTTTTGCCTCAGAGATCGCGGCATAATCTAACGGTAGATACTGAGGTGGCGTCATATCAGTCCAGCTTAATCCACCAGCCAAGAAATCTTTGCGGGTATAGCCAACAATGCGGAGAAACGCATCGTTCACCTCATGAAATCCCCCATATACATCGGAAATAATAATGCCAATGATGTCTGATTTTACAAACTGCCGCAACCGAGATTCGCTCTGGCGCAATGCTTCTTCTGCGAGTTTGCGGTCATCAATATCAGTGCAAGTGCCGTACCATTTGAGAATGGTTTCATTGGGATCGCGTAGTGGTAAAGCCTTTGCAATATGCCAACGGTAAACGCCATCAAACCGTTTCAGGCGATACTGCACCTCAATTTGATTTCCTGTCCTAAGTCCAGTCGTCCAGTGTTCGTTGCAAAGTGGTAGGTCGTCGGGATGAACCACCTGTTGCCAATCCCAACCTAAGGTTTCGTGGGGTTTGAGTCCAGTATAGTCCAGCCAGCGCTGGTTGAAATATTCCACAAAGCCATCGGGGCGGGTAATCCTGAATAGTTGGGGAACGTTTTCCACAAGTAACCGATAGCGTTGTTCACTCTCGCATAGTGCTTCCTTAGTGCGCTTCTGGTCATCAATGTCCATGCAGACACCATACCACTTGATGATGTTGCCAAGAGCATCGCGCATCGGGAGACTGCGAGATCTAAACCAGCAGTACACACCATCGACACGCCGGAAGCGGAACTCTATTTCAAAGGGCTGTCCCGTTTTGACCGATTCCATCCATTGTGCTGTGCAGCGTTCTCGATCATCAGGATGCAGCGCCGTTGTCCACCCAAAACCTTCACCGGCTCCTGGCGGCATTCGAGTATACTCGTAAAAACGTTGACTTGTGTAATCAGTTCGCCCGTCAGGCAGAGTAGTAAAGAGAATCTCTGGTACAGCGAGAGTCATCATATTGTAGCGGGCTTCACTTTCACGCAATGCTTCTTCAGCACACTGGCGATTCTCGTCAACGTGCTGAAGAAACTTGACACTCCGCCAAATCAGTGTTCCGTAAATGACACTCAGGAATACCGCCATCAACGATATACCAAAGGTGGGATCGTAGAAATTAGCCCGTTGTCCCTCAACGATTAACCAGCCGAGAATGAGGGGCAGGGCGATCGCACTCAGCATCAGCCTACGGACAATTACATCGCTATTGAGATCGCTGGTAATAGTTTGCATCAACCCACGAGCAACACGTTTAAATAACACTCCCAAACACAGCACCTCAAACGCTAGTGCCGTATCTAACTCCCTGGAGGTAGTATAAACGCTCTTAAGGTAAAAACTTCTCACTCCATAGGCATAGCCAATCAACATAATTACTAATTCGTAATTCGTAATTTGTAATTACAAAGAAATAGTCTTGTATGCAGTAGTTTCGGTAGGGCTGCGAAGCACAATATTCATTTGGGTAGGCCATAAAACCGTAGGGGCGCGGTTTCCGCGCCCTTACCACGTGGTCAATGCTACGAGATGAAACGACCGAATTTCGTTATACACATGATGCTCAATTTGTATAGTGCGTAAGTCATAACAAAGTAGTATTTTACACTGATACTACTGAATTAATGGTTGATTGAATCGAATGCAAGTCAATGTCAAACTTAGCAGCGATCGCTTCGATCACCTTTTGTTCATCTGGTGTAATTTCACCATCAAAGTGGGCAATTCTGTAACACTGAGCTAACAGCGGTACAGCAAAATCACGGTTGAGTTGATTGAGAAGTGTTTCCATTGGCTGGGGTGATTTAATGTTTTGAGCGATCGCTGCTAACGAGTTAGAACTAAGGTTTAAAGCTTGCAATTGGGGCAAAATTTCTGCCCAAGTCAAGTCTTGCTTACTCGCTAGAATCATGTGAACTAAGATTTGATCCATGACCGCTTCTTGAGCTAGCGCTTTTTCCAGATAATTTTCGCTCTCTTGCTTTAACTGTGCGAGTGTTTCTTTGTTAGTTAGCGACTTTGATGCATCCAGCTTCGCTTCATAAAATCGACAAGCAGCATACCCCAATGAATAAATCATCGTCGCATTTGAGCTAGCACCAATGACCGCACCAGCAAAAGGGATATTTCGCAGCAAAGTTAAACCCGTGGCTTTCAGCAGACGACCGCCACCTAACGCTAGACCAAAAATCCCTAAAACTTCACCTTTACGGGCAGGGTCATTTAAATCTAGCCCATAGGCAGATGCAATTTGATAAACCATTTCTGACTGCAATTCTGTCGTTGCTGCCAAATCAATTGCCAACAGCGCTATTGCAGCTCCTGGCAAAAAACTAGTTACTAGACCAATTTGCCCAGCTTTAGTTGCTTTCTCCACCATGATCCGGTGAGCAAGCTGGTTGGGTGATTCGTTGGGATGCTGTTGCTGTAGCTTTTTTACTGCCTTTTCTGCCTTTTCCAAATTAACGCTGTCAACAGCACCAACGAGCCAATTAAGATTTAACACGCCCGCTAGCTTTCGGATCAGCCAGATGTTACCTAAGCGATTGGCGAAGATTCCCGCGCCTTGAGTTGCTTGATCAACGAGCGTTTGTGTTTGTTTTGCCGTTGCTTCTCCCACTCCAACTGCTGTTTTGACTGCGTCTTGTCCAGCTTGCAAAAAGGATGTCAAAAAAGATAGTTTATCTTTTTGCGGAGTCTTTGCCAATGGATTGCCGATTGTTGGTAACGCTCTTGCGGGTAAGTCAGCTGGCTGTTGGTGGGGTTTGTCTTTCATTTTTCAGCACTGTTCTGAACGTCTTTCTATTTGGGTTGTAGCGCTGGTGCGATCGCTTTTTCCTCTCTCTGCAAGTACAATTGTCAAATATTTTAAGTAATTTATCAAACTTGCAGCTATTTTCAAGTAAATAGACCAAATTGTAGGGGCAAAGGCACTGCCCATGCGTGTCAACTTAAGCCCTGGCGAATAGAATTCGCGCGCCAGTCGCCTCTGTCGGGAAAACCGACAACATGCGCGCTGGCTTGGCTACACAAACAAAGTCCGCCTACGCGGACTCACGGAATATCAAGGGTTTTCAAACCCGCGCAGGCGGTGAGTCCAGCCCTGAAGGAGGGTTTCCCTCCGTAGGGGACTGGCGAACCCGAAGGGGTTTTGTCTGTGTAGCAGCGGTTTCGACCGCCCATTTTTTCTTAAGTTGACTATGATGACATCACCACACTCAAGCAGATTAGGCGATCTCATCTTTGCCACCAATGACTGCTATCCCTACTCCAGGAATATACTCTACTGGCTTGCCTTTTGGTTGTCCTTGAGATCCCCATTCGTAGGGGTCTTGTTCTAGCAAGTCTGCTTTGTCACTTGGGTTAATCTCCTCATCTAACATTTGCCAAAGTATACGTTTTTCTTCCCGTGGGAGGCAAGCGATCGCATTGGCTAGGGATTCAAAAGAAATTTGCAGTCTTACAGTTTTTTGCGTCATAGTGTGTTTCAATGTGAGTTTTGTTTATTTGTAGTATTATCAACTGCCTAAGGTTTTGTTCTAGCATGAGTAGCGCCTTATCCCTTCACCTCTATCTCTTTAACTGTGTCAAAGCTACTGTCTAAAAAATTGTGAGCTTTCATAACGTCGTAGAGGTTAATGTCTGTTTCTAGTAAACAGGCGTGTCCACTTGATGGTAGTACTACCATCTTGGCATTGGGTAAAATATTGACTAAACGTCTAGCTTCAGCTAATGAGGGCAAAAGCCGATCGCAAGCACTAGCCATTACCAAAACTGGTTGAGTGAGATGACGTAACTGCTCTTCATTAACATTAAACTCCTTCACTAAAGACAATCGCCAGAGAACGGTTGCTGGTGGTACCGAACGCATAGTTTTTAAAAGTTCTTGGCGATCGCTTCTGGAAATGCGTTGTAAAGCTGCTAAAAATGGCAACAAAGCGAGTGCGCTAATGTCATAAAGGGATGATGGTGCTAAGTAAGTTAATTGTGATGCCCAATTCAACCAAGGGCGAAGATGAAAGCTAGAGGCTGGATTAATCAGAATGATGCGTTTAAATAGAGTAGGTGCAGCAACAGCTATTTTCTGAGCCAGACAACCCCCAAACGACTCTCCGCACAGGTAAACTGATCGCTGAGGGCTTTTTTCCAATTCCGCATGGATTAAGTTCAAGACATTATTGGTGAGTACATCCCAACTATTAAAGTCTTCACGTGGGATCGCCAAACACCGGACATCAAAGCCAGCTTCTAATCCAGCAGTTTGCGATCGCAATAGTTGACCAGTTCCATCCATTCCTGGCAAATATATAAACAGGGGATATTGTGGCTGTAGGTGTTTAGGAGTGAGAAAACACGGATTTAGCTCAACTTTTGGGATAGTCATTGGTTATTGGGCATGGGGCATGGGGCATAGGGCATGGGGAATTAGTTATTCGGCTTTTGACTAATAAACTAGCCAGTCATGGTTTTACCGACGGAAAGCGACTCACAACATGAGTCAAATGACAACTAACAACTAACAACTAACAACTAACAAAGGTTCTAATAACAACCTTTATGTAGCAAGTTAGCAATTTCGGAGTGACAGTGATCTGTTAGTTCCCCTACAACTGTTTTCGCTCCCCGACCGTGGTATTTTTCCTGATGTTGGGGCTTAATCCAATAGGGACGCCCAATGAAAACGGCTACGCGACTATACATTACCAAAGGATGCCAACCTGATTGATTAAATAAAGGCTCTGAAGGATCAAAAAAACTTAAAAGTTTTAGAGGTACGGCGGATGTGTTAACTTCTTCAAGGGAGGCAATTGCGATCGGCAAAATTGCTAAATCCTGTACAGAAGCTCGTAATGCCAAATGGGCAAATCCCCGGTGAAATTCCCCCACTTGGTTAGGCTGGGTAATTTTTACCATTGGTTGAGTTCCTTCAGGAAACACCCCCACCACCTGTTTTGATTGTAAAAGCGTTTGTGACTGATCAAAAAAGCTTTGCTTGCGCCCAGCAGTTGCTTCCAAAGGAAAGCATCCCAATTGTCCGGTGACAATCTCCCGCATGACTGGCACTTGCCCCATGTAGTGATGACAAGCAAAACGGATCGGACGCGATATCGCTGCCATCAGAATCGGTGCATCCATAAAGCTGCGGTGATTGCTTACTACCAGCACACTACCATCCTGGGGAATGCGATCCTCATAATAGAGAAACATTTTCATTGATAGCGCCGCCAGTAAGTAGCGAGAAATCTCTAGGGGGCTATTTACTCTCATACCTTTTGAATATAAATTTTAACCAAATATCCCAATATCCCAGTGTATCTTCATCCAGTTTTTACATTCCTGACCTAGGAGACGACTGCCCTGAGGTAGAAATGTGTGTTCTATAAAGCTAGCAAAATCCAGAATGCAAATCGGGATTCTTTATTCTTCTACAATCCCAAATTGGATAAATTTGCTAGTATTAGGGTGCTGCTTGAAAAATTGGTAGTTATACTATATAATAACGGGGTTTTGTCGAGCCAAGTAAGATTGAAAACAGTCTTAACAAGTTATTTTTATTTTGTGTAAATCTAGTGGATAAAAAAGAATTGACATTTGCTCTGACGACCCCCCTATATTATGTGAACGATTTACCCCACATTGGCAGTGCTTACACAACAATGGCAGCAGATGTGGTGGCACGGTTTCAAAGACTTTTGGGACATTCGGTACTGCTAATTACAGGTACAGATGAGCATGGACAAAAAATTCAGCGGACAGCCGAAAGCAAAGGGCTTAATCCTCAAAGCTTTAGCGATGAAATGTCTGTTGGTTTCGTCTCTCTGTGGCAGTTGCTAAACATTGAATACGATCGCTTTATTCGGACTACAGATCGTCGGCATGAAGCGATCGTCAAAGAATTCTTCCAGCGAGTATGGGAAAGTGGTGACATCTACCAGGGACAACAACAAGGCTGGTACTGCGTCTCCTGTGAAGAATTTAAAGAGGAACGAGAACTACTAGAGGGACACCGTTGTTCCATCCACACGAACAAAGAAGTCGAGTGGCGAGACGAGCAAAACTACTTTTTCCGCTTATCGAAATATCAATCTCAATTGCAAGCACTGTACAAATCTAGACCTGATTTTATCCTGCCTGAAAGTCGTCGTAATGAAGTCCTCAACTTTGTGAATCAGGGGTTGCAGGACTTTTCTATTTCGCGGGTGAATCTGGAATGGGGTTTTCCCATACCAGTTAATCCCAAGCACACTATTTATGTCTGGTTTGATGCGCTGCTGGGCTATGTTACAGCATTGCTAGAACCAGATGAAGAACCAACTTTAGAAAATGCTCTAGCAAAATGGTGGCCAATCAACCTGCACTTAATTGGTAAGGATATCCTGCGCTTCCATGCAGTTTATTGGCCTGCAATGCTGATGTCAGCTGACTTACCTCTGCCTCTTCGAGTATTTGGGCATGGCTTTTTGACTAAAGATGGTCAAAAGATGGGTAAAAGTCTGGGTAACACCCTTGACCCCATATCACTCATTAAGTGCTATGGTGCAGATGCCGTTCGTTATTACTTCCTTAAGGAAATCGAGTTTGGCAAGGATGGCGATTTTAATGAAAGTAGATTCATCAATGTTGTGAATGCAGATTTAGCAAATGATTTAGGCAATTTGCTAAACCGCACTTTAGGCATGGTGAAAAGATACTGCGCTGGGAATGTGCCGCAAATCACAAATGAAGAAATTCCTTTTGAGCATCCTTTGAAATCCATTGGTTTACGTCTAGGGGAACAGGTAAAAAATGCTTATGAAGCGCTAGCTTTCAATCAAGCTTGTGAGGCTGTCCTATTGCTAGTGCAAGCCAGCAATAAGTTTATTGACGATCAAGCTCCTTGGTCATTGTATAAAAAAGGACAGCAGCAAGTAGTGGAACAAGTATTGTATGCAGTTTTAGAATCAGCGAGACTAGCAGCTTATCTTCTGTCTCCAATTATTCCCAATATCAGTAGCGATATTTACCAGCAGCTGGGCTTCGGAATAGATTTTAACGCTCAAATACAGACTTCAATTATCGCTCCTTTTGCAATTCATGGTACATGGGGAGTACTCAGCAGTCAACAAAAGTTGGGTGAACCCCGTCCAATCTTTAAGCGAATAGAACTGCCTGAAAACCATTAGTCCTTTCAAAGTCTGTTTTTTTAAATTTGTCAGGGCTGAATTTATTAGCCCTGAAAGATTATCATAAGCTGCTCTAAGGTGCATTTACACTTAGAAGACAAATAACAATTATTACACAATAAAAAATGAGGTATGACAAGAATGTTGAATAACTTGGACAACGACTCAATCTTTACGCCAGAACAAGTTTTGGAAAATCGGGGTCGTGTCGCTATATTTATCGATGGCTCAAATTTATTTTACGCGGCGCTGCAACTAGGAATCGAAATTGATTATACAAAGCTATTATGCCGCCTAACAGGGGGATCTAGGCTGCTGCGGGCTTTCTTCTACACAGGCGTAGATCGCACTAACGAGAAGCAACAGGGTTTTCTGCTGTGGATGCGTCGCAACGGCTATCGAGTTATCGCCAAGGATTTAGTCCAACTGCCAGACGGCTCAAAAAAAGCCAATTTGGATGTAGAAATTGCAGTGGATATGATGGCTTTAGTAGATTCCTATGATACAGCAGTTTTAGTGAGTGGCGATGGCGATTTGGCATATGCGGTTAACTCGGTTAGCTATCGCGGTGTGCGGGTAGAGGTGGTTAGTTTGCGAGCAATGACAAGTGACAGCTTAATCAATGTTTCCGATCGCTATATTGACTTAGAAGCTATCAAAGAAGATATCCAAAAAACTCCTCGCCAAAGTTACCCATATCGACCATTGTCTGGTATTAGTTTTTTAGAAGAGCCAAGACAAACCGATAGTCACCTGGAAATTCAAGAGTGATGAACCCCGGACGAAAGAGAGTAGGGGGAGTAGGGGGAGTAGGGGGAGTAGGGGGAGTAGGGGGAGAAATTACTCCTTTATCCCCCTCATCTCCCCCCACTCCCTCATCTTCCCCTACTCCCTCATATCCCCCTACTTCCTCACTCCTGTTGCTACCTTTAACTCTTTGCTTAGTACTTGGACTGGTAGCCTGTGGAAATCAAACCCATACGGCGAATAAATCAAAAGTCAAGAGTATATCTCCCCAAGAAGTGGACAGCAATTTGAATTTCTTTGATGTCACTTTAGAACAGGCAGATGAAGTGGGAAGACCCATTTGGAAAGTTAAAGCTAAAAAGGCAAAATACACCCAAGAAAAACAAATTGGTAAGGCTGAAAGTCCATATGGTGAACTGTACCAAGATGGCAAAGTAGTTTATCAAGTACAAGGACAACAGGCAGATATTAAGGAGGATGGGAAGGAACTGTTTCTTAAGGGAAACATTATTGCCACAGACCCTCACAATGGTATTGTATTGCGAGGTAATGAATTGGAATGGCGACCTAAAGAAGATTTGTTAATTGTCCGTGACAAACTCAACGTTACCCACAAACAACTACAGGGGGTAGCGCAGGAAGCACGAGTAAAAACTCGCGAACAGCGCATGGACTTTTCTGGTCAGGTTGTAGCAAACTCTACTGAACCGCAAGTGCAAATGCGAACTGAGCATTTGATCTGGCAGATAAAAGAGGAAAAACTTATAGGCGATCGCCCTGTCCAAATTGACCGTTACACAAATAATCAAATTACCGACCGTGGTCAGGGAGATACTGCTGAACTCAACTTAAAAACTAAGATTGCTACTGTTAAAAAGAATGCCCAGATAGAATTACTAGACCCGCCAATGCAAGTAGCTAGTAACTCTATGACCTGGAACCTAAACACGGAAACTGTAACGACAAATACTCCTGTACGTGTGTTTCATCGTGCTGAAAATGTGCGTGTGACTGCAAATCAAGGTGAAATGAAGATCCCGCAGAAAACTGTTTATTTAACAGGTAACGTCCAAGGTGTTGGGCAGCGCGGTCAATCACTCCACTCTCAGACTATGACTTGGTATCTTAACAATCATTTAATTGCAGCCGAGGGAAATGTAGTTTATCACCAAGTTAACCCACCATTAACTTTTAGAGGTCAACATGCGAACGGTAATTTAGAAGCAGACACTATTGTCGTTAATGGTGGTCATTCTGGCGGCAGGGTAGTTACACAGATTGTTCCACAATAGCTAATGGATAGTGGATAGTGGATAGTGGATAGTGGTTAGTGGTTAGTGGTTAGTGGTTAGTAGGACAACTCTCAACTATCAACTAACAACTACCAACTAACAACTAACAACTAACAACTATCCTTCAACTACCAACTAACAACTAACAACTATCCTTTATACAAAATTTCATTACGACTGAGTGTACCTAGTTCTTGTGCAGTATTTAAGCTTGGGTGAGGAGTTAAAGCAGTGGGAACTTCGGGTGCTATTTGAAGTTGCTGTACAAGACGTTGCAAGAGTTGGTCTTGCCCAGTGCGGAAACCCGCTACATTTGTACCACGGTTAATGATCGTAAACCAGACTAAACCGCGATCGCGCGTAGGCATTACACCAGCTAAAGCACTGACATCGTTAAGAGTCCCAGTTTTGATGACCGTGGCAGGGGGGATGTGTCTGCCTTGCATAGTACCTCGGTGATCTAACCCAGACATAAGAAACAAATCCGCCACATCTAGTTGATAGGTAAATGCTTCTCGTTGAATTGCCATTAACATGGCACACACAGCTCGTGGGGAAATGCGATTTTCTGGTCCTAGTCCTGAACCATTGATTAACTGAATTTCTGACTCTGGTACACTAGCAAGCGATGCTGCGGTTGATTGTACTACAGTTGCTCCTCCTACCGACTCTGCCAGCATTTCTGCCATCTCATTGTTGCTAAAAACGTTCATCTCCTTGATGAGTTGCTTGAGTGGTAACGAATAGTGACGGAGCAGCAAGGTTTGTTTTGGTGTCATCATTGCTACTTGCACTTGCCCTTTAATGACAACCTGAGGCTTGGGAGTTCCATGGGGCATCAGTGAGTATTGGTAAGTAGCAGGACGAGGCCAGGTGGTGTAATTCAGTGCTTGCTTGAGTAACTGACCTGCTAGTAACGGATGGCGTTGGAAATTTAGCGCGAAAGTGCCAGTAATGACTAAATTCCCCTTGACCTGCTTGATGCCCATTTGGTTGAGAGTATTACCAAGGGCGATCGCTTCTTCCCAGACAAATAAAGGATCGCCACCGCCAGAAATCACCAAGTCGCCCTGCAACACCCCATTATGCACTGGTCCTGTAGCACCTACCAAAGTCTGAAACTGGTGGTCTGGTCCCAAATTTTTTAAAGCAACTAGCGTCGTGGCTATCTTGGTTAAGGAGGCTGCGCTTAGAGGAGTCGTACCTTGGTGATTAGCCATCAGCATCGGTCCCGACTGCATCCACACTCCCTGACTCTCGGTTTGATTAACAGCCACTAATTTCAATGTTTGCAGTTCCTGCAGATATTGTTGCACTGTGGTAGCCCAAGCTGGATTTGGATCGGCGGCAAGAACCAAGCCAGGGCTACTTTGCCATGTTAATAGATCTAAGGTTTCGATTGGCTTGACCTGTACCCCAGCCATCTCTAGCCAAAGTGAAATCAAACCTGAACCAAATATTTCCAGCATGCTTCATTCCTCTGTAGGATGTGCTACTTTTTTTCTGTAATCATATGTTAGGTAGTCAATGCCCTTAAGCATTGAGTAATGATAACTGCTGATCTTTACTTGCGGAAGTAGGGTAGACAATAAATTTGTGGTGAGGCGCATGACCCTGAATTTAGTCTCAGTAGGCGTCAGGATTCTCAGATGACAACGTTTTCCAGTGTTGCATCTCATATAATGACGTTTTTGTGTCTACCCAAGATATTCCTCATCTGGGCGTCTAAATCAGGCAATTTTTGGGAATTTTAGGCAGCCATTGTTGTTTGTTCCAGTACCGACACTAGTTAATCAACAAGTTATGGTAGTGATTCGTGTTATGTTGGGCTAGGCAAAACCTCTGTTGTCAGTTAGAAATCAACTACTTTCAACATAGGTATCTGGTAAAATTTGTAAGGTTTCTAGAAGCTCTAAGCAATGGGATCGACTGGCGTACGGATCGCAATTGATGCAATGGGAGGGGATCACGCACCCGGTGAAATCGTAGCTGGCGCACTGCGGGCACGGGAAGAATTGGGTGTGGAAGTGTTGTTGGTGGGAGATCCCCAAAAAATTGAATGCCAACTGCCCCCAAAAGCAAATTTGGGGTTTTTAGAGATTGTTCCTGCTGAGGAAGCGATCGCTATGGACGAGGAGCCTTTAAGCGGCATCAGACGCAAACCTAAGGCTTCGATTAACGTAGCGATGGATTTGGTGAAGCTAAGTCGGGCAGATGCTGTGGTTTCTGCTGGTCATTCTGGGGCAGCTATGGCAGCAGCTTTGCTCCGTTTAGGACGACTGCCGGGAATTGACCGCCCAGCAATTGGCGCGGTATTTCCCACAATAGTAGCTAGTAAGCCAGTGCTGATACTTGATGTCGGCGCAAATGTAGATTGCCGCCCCAAATTTTTAGAGCAGTTTGCTGTCATGGGGTCGGTTTATAGTCAGTACGTCTTGGGTACTCCAGAACCTAAAGTCGGTTTATTGAATATTGGTGAAGAAGACAGCAAAGGCAATGATGCAGCCGTCCGTGCTCACCAAATGCTGCGTGAAAATTCTCAAATTTCTTTTATTGGCAATGCCGAAGGGCGTGATGTGCTTTCCGGTCGTTTTGATGTAATTGTATGTGATGGTTTTGTGGGCAATGTGTTGTTAAAATTTGCCGAAGCAGTCGGAGAAGTACTGCTGCAAATGCTCCGGGAAGAGTTACCCCAAGGATTGCGCGGTCAACTAGGTACGGTAATGTTAAAACCAAACCTCAAGCGGCTCAAGCAAAGGGTAGATCACGCGGAACACGGCGGGGCTTTACTTCTAGGTGTGGCAGGAATTTGCATTATCAGCCACGGTAGTTCCCAAGCACCTTCCATTTTTAACGCAATTCGCATGGCAAAAGAAGCAGTGGATAACCAAGTGCTGCAACAAATTCAGTATCAATATCAAAGTCTAGAGCGCGAAAGCAGTTAACAGTTATTTTTCAACGTTAGTAGTTAGTGGTTAGTAGTTAGTGGCTACTAAAACAAACAACCCAACGGGAAAGCCTTTCGGGTTAGCAGTAGGGTGGGCAATGCCCACCTCCGTGTATTTCAAAAATCAAATAGGAATCCTATAGAACAAACAACTAACAACTAACAACTAACCACTAACCACTAACCACTAACTAATAACTGATAGCTTGGGAGATGTAGGAGTGCATAATTTAGGCATAGCAATCACAGGAAGTGGCTCGGCAGTACCAGCAACTTTCCTAGATAACCAGGGGCTGACTGAACTAGTTGATACATCAGATGAGTGGATAACCGCAAGGACAGGAATTCGTCAACGGCGGTTGGCAGCAGCTGGTGAGTCTTTAACGGCGCTTGCTACTGCAGCCAGTAAAAAAGCGATCGCCGCCGCAGGAATAACATCACAAGACTTGGATCTGATTATATTAGCAACCTCCAGCCCTGATGACTTATTCGGCAGTGCTTGTCAGATTCAGGCTGAATTAGGAGCCAGCAAAGCTGTAGCATTTGACTTGACAGCTGCCTGCTCCGGTTTTGTTTTTGGATTAGTTACCGCTGCCCAATTTATTAGGGCAGGAACCTATAAAAGTATACTCCTAATAGGAGCAGATATCCTCTCCCGATGGGTAGATTGGCAAGACAGAGGCACTTGTGTATTATTCGGCGATGGAGCCGGTGCTGTAGTATTACAGGCGAACTCGCGCGATCGCTTGCTGGGATTTGAACTCAAAAGCGACGGCACTCTATACAACGACCTCAAACTTGCCTACACACCTGAGCCTACAGACCTTATTCAAGGTGTAAATGTCGGTAAAGGTAACTTTCAGCCGATCGTTATGAACGGCAAAGAAGTCTATCGCTTTGCTGTACAAAAAGTGCCAGAAGTGATCGACAAAGCTTTGTTCTGCGCCAACCTTAGTGTTGACCAAATAGATTGGCTACTATTGCATCAAGCCAATCAGCGCATTATCGACGCTGTGCGATCGCGCCTAAATATTCCAGAGCATAAAGTTATCAGTAATCTCGCTTACTACGGTAACACCTCTGCCGCCTCTATCCCCCTTGCTCTCGATGAAGCTGTACAGCAAGGAAAAATTCAGCAAGGGAATGTCATCGTCGCATCCGGCTTTGGTGCAGGACTTTCCTGGGGAGCAGCAATTTTTCAATGGGGAAGATAGAAATTTGTTGATTGTTCATTGTTGATTGTTGATTGTTCAACTAACAACTACCAACCAACAATTAGCAATTAGCAATTAGCAATTAGCAATTAACAATTAACAATTAACAATTAACCAATGACTAAAACCGCATGGGTCTTTCCCGGCCAAGGTTCTCAGTCGTTAGGAATGGGAATGGATTTACTAAACCTACCATTAGCTAAAGACAAGTTTAGCCAAGCTGAGGAAATTTTAGGCTGGTCTGTAACCGAAATTTGCCAAAACGATACCGAAAAGTTATCACGTACCCTCTACACTCAGCCGTGTTTGTATGTAATAGAAAGCATTCTCGCTGATATCATGCGGGAAAAAGAACAACCAGATTTAGTTGCAGGTCACAGTTTGGGAGAATATATCGCCCTTTACGTGACTGGGGTCTTTGAGTGGTCTACTGGGTTGCACATAGTGAAGCGTCGTGCTGAACTCATGGATAGCGCAGCAGATGGTATGATGGCTGCTCTGATGAATTTTGACCGCCAACAACTAGAGACAGTCATCGCCCAAACTCCTAATGTGGTGTTGGCAAATGACAATAGTCCAGCTCAGGTCGTTATTTCTGGTAGTCCAGAAGCTGTACAAGCAGTAATGTCCCAAGTAAAGGCAAAACGTGCTCTTCCCTTGAAGGTTTCTGGAGCTTTTCACTCACCCCTCATAGCTACTGCAGCCGCTGAGTTTCAAGAGGTTTTAGAAGTTGTCGAATTTCAGCAAGCTTCTGTGCCAGTATTATCTAATGTAGAACCAGTTCCATCTGTTGATGGCGATGTTTTAAAGCAGCGCCTGATGCGACAAATGACTAGTTCTGTACGGTGGCGAGAAATTTCACTTGCATTTCCAGCCAATGGCATCGAGCGAGTCGTGGAAATTGGTCCTGGTAACGTTCTGACAGGTTTAATTAAACGCACATGCCCTGACTTAATCTTAGAAAATGTCCGCAGTGCTGCTGATTTACCTGCTTAATATATGGTAATTGCTAATTGCTAATTGCTAATTGCTAATCTTCCATTACCCATGATCCATTTTAGGAATAAACCTGTATTTTCACTGAATCGTGCAGCAAATAATATCTATTATGATACACGCAAACGGTCAGCGGTAGGTGGTAAGAGTAGAACCATCCGGGTGATTAATCGCCCCGACATCAGTTGGACCTCTCAGGTTTTCAAGGAATGGAGTGCCACTTTCGTGTAGAGACAGAAAATTCTCTGTCTCTACAGTTTTTTGTTATGCTAATACTCGCTCTGATTTGAATTATCTTCCGTGGGCAAAAGCCGCGAACCGTTTGTAAGTCTGTTACTCTATCACGCCTTTAAGTGGTCGGTGGTTAGTCCTATGCTCCACACTTACCTTCAAGGGCGAATTTATGGCGTGGAAAATGTCCCCAAAACCGGACCATTGGTGGTTGTCAGCAATCATGCAAGTAACTTTGACCCGCCGATTGTTTCCAATTGTGTCCGCCGCCCAGTGGCGTACATGGCAAAGGAAGAACTGTTTAAAATCCCAATTTTGAAACAAGCAATTCAGTTATACGGTGCTTACCCTGTAAGTCGGGGGTCTGCCGATCGCACTGCTATCCGCGCCGCGTTGAAATGTCTTGAGGAGGGATGGGCTGTCGGTGTTTTTTTGCAAGGCACTCGCACCCCAGACGGACGAATTACAGACCCAAAACGTGGTGCAGCACTCATTGCGGCTAAGGCAAAAGTACCTTTAGTACCAGTTTGTTTATGGGGTACTCAGGCAATAGAGCAACCCGGTTCGCTGCGTCCAGTTCCGGTGACGGTGCGAATTGGCAAGTTGATTGATGTCCCTAGTTCCACTGATAAGGAGGAATTGGAGACGGTAACGCAACAGTGCGCAGCTGCAATTAATGCGCTCCACGATTTAGGGCGATAATATCCTAATTGGATTTTAAACCCAGATGCACGCGGATACAACAATTATCTGCGGTTGCATTTTTTTATTTTAGATTGATTCAAGAGCGTAGGGTGCGTTAACGAAGTGTAACGCACCAGTTTGAAACTTACTGACTTCTAATCACCAAAGCCCGGAAAATCTACTCTTCAGTAGAATGAGTCTAAGCGCATAAAATTTGGAAATTTATGTCAGATTTAAAAGCGGAATTAACAGAAAATCTGGATGAGGCTGAGTGGGAGTGGTTAATTCCCCATGTGCAGCGGGATTCAGTGATTGTGGTGGTGGCGGAATTAGATTTGTTAGATGTGGGGGTAGCGATCGCCAGCGATAACGTATCTCAAGTGCAAACCTGGATTGAATTCGCATTGATTGCCAAGCCTTCAGTTAGTCAGGTGGGAGAGTGGAATGGCGATCGTACTAAGCGATTTGTTACTCTGATTGTGCAGCCTTATGTACTTGTGCAAGAAAAAGCGGCGGCGTCAGTTTAAGCTTGAGTAAACATACCTGATTATTTCCAAAAATCACGGAGAACTCTTTGCCTCTTCTTCCTCTGGATCAAGAACAACCAACCCGGATAATTGCGCCGCAACTTTCAGTTCATGGTCTGAGGTGACCAAAACCAACTGATCGTCTTGAAACAGATGACCGAATAATTGGTAATTCGTAATTTGTAATTCGTAATTAAAAATTCCGGAATTATGAATTAATTAATAATTAATTCATTGAGGGTATAGGTGACCCTAATTTTAATTATGAATTCGGAAAAAATGCGAAGCATCCTTATTACGAATTACGAATTACTAATTACGAATTACGAATTAGTAATTATTCGGTCACCGTCTATATTTTGCCTGATTCGTGCCTGTATAGCCAGTTGCTACCCAAAGTATAGCTCTCACGCCATCGCGAATGGATTTTGCAATTGGTTCAGGGGAGTGTTCAGAAGGAACTGGCACTGGTTTGAAATCAATTCCCCGACTACCTAAAACAATTTCGCCCACGACTCTAGCACGACGCATATGGTAGTCTGAGGTAATCAGATACACACTCTTGACTCCGCGAGACTTCAAATCGTCAACTATAGTAGTGAAATTCTCTAATGTATTATTTGCCTCATAGTCTAAGTGTAACCGCTTAGTATCAATTCCGGCTTTGACAAACACTTGTCTAGTCACTTTTGGCGGACTACCTCCAGAAATCCAAATGGGTAATCTGGGATGTTTACGAGCAAAATCTGCTGTAAACTTCTCTCGCTCTAATTTCGTTGTTGAACCACCCAAGACTAAAACTGCTTGGGGTTGTACAAATTGGCTTTCAATATCCTTGTAACCCCACAACAGCATTAGTGGTAGGGCTAGGATCGTAAACCGAAAAGAAAGATTTTTAGATAGTAACTTATTCAAGGTTCTATCAGTATCGGCTGCAAGGACAGTAATTTTTTAGCTTCAAATAATAATTATGTAGATTAGCAGATTTATGAAAAACATACCCAAATACAAATTTGAGTTATTTTTCAATAACTTAAGCTTTTAGATTAAATCCGGTTTAATCACCCCCCTTTTTCTCAAGTCCCACTTAACACAATACGGTTAAGTAAAGATAATTTATCTACCTTTAACCTATGTAGAGACTTTGGATGCAACGTCTCTACACATGTAAAATCGCCCGTAACCCTACTTGAACGGTATTGCCACTTAACAGGGCAAATAGGGATGACATGTACACATTTGATACCACCTGTACTTAAAAGCAACAGGTATTTTTAAACCATGCACGATTTTATTCGCTATTCAAGCAGATAGAAAGCTTTTCCGGCTAAATTTAATGAGTTTTTTTCACCTAACGGGACTGGCCAGGTTCGAACCGGCGACCTAGCGCTTAGGAGGCGCTCGCTCTATCCAGCTGAGCTACAGCCCCAAATGGATATCAGTTACTATCATACCATTTTTAGCGGGATTGCCAAGAATTTTCCCAAGGTCCGCCACCGGTTTCTAATCCACAAAGAGAACTTTGTGCTTTCAGGATAATTTTTGGTTGCTGACTACTGAATTCTCGCAGTTCTAAATTTAACTGACCCTGCATAGTGTCACGACAGCAAAAGACTAAACCATTTTCCGTCGGTGCACGTAGTTGAGTACCTGATAAATCAGTAGTACCTACCAACTCTACCTCATACTTTTCGTTTCTAGCTTGCATCTCCCATCTTCCCCAAGGCTGAATATTCCAGTGTACTTGTGAGTTCCAAGGCACGAACTCATAAAATTTACCTTGATAGTGCAAGCCAATCATGGCGACAGATTCCATCCACCACAACACAGAACGCCGTCCGCCACCAGCGGTTAATGCCAGATTCGGTTCTCCCTCAAAGCTATTGCAGTTCACCCAAAACCATTTTTGAGGAAATGCACCTCCCCAATTTTTCTCACTATAAGCTGGGGCGTTGGTGAATTCGTAGCGTTTGCCATTCCAGTCTATCCAACCATTCGCCAAACCGTGAGCCATTAAAATTTGCCATCCTGGTTCAAAAATTTGCAAAAATGATAGCCAGCCTGCGGTTGATTGCTGAGTACTTCCTTGATTACCCCAACCAAGCAGTGGTTGAATTTCATATTGCCAACGACAATAGTCACCAGTAGCAGGATCGTGAATTGCTCCTTGATTTAGGGTAGCTGTGGCTTGATAGCCTTGTTGTACATGACGCTCAAATTCTACTGGTAGAAGGTAGAGGGGTTGGGTGAAATCTGTTTTTCCCCAATGACCCAAAGCTAAGCGATCGCGACTAGCCCAAAATTTGCTCACATCCGGAAAAGTACGGCACAAATACTCATCATTTGGACCGAGAATTTGTGCTGCACCACCGCTTTTGGGTTTACCACCGATGGGGTCTTCGATGGAGTACATAAAAGCAAAGGTCTGACCTTCTTTGGGCAAAGTTACGCGATAATACCAGCCTTCAAAGAAGCGAATACTACTACGGTTCCAGTGATAACCGCTGTGGGGTGTTTGAGTTGAGTGACTGGGATTTCTGGGAATAGTTAACATGGATTTACGATTGTGCCTATTTTCCCAGTATGCGCGATGATTGCCTTGACATAAATTATGCCTACTCTATTTTGGATCTGAAACCTGGTGCTTCACTTGCAGATGTTAAGCAAGCTTATCGTCAGCTGGTTAAGACTTGGCATCCAGATCGTTTTGCTCATCCACAGCAAAAGCAGGAAGCAGAGGAAAAAATCAAACAGATTAACGCAGCTTATAACCAGCTTAAATCTTATCAGCCCAGCTTAGCAAATCCATCTTTCCAAACAAGACCTACAAAAATTTCTAGCGATCGCTCTAATGCCGAAACTTTTTACAACTGGGGGGTAGAGAATGCAAAACTAGGAAGATACGACGAAGCGATCGCCAGCTTTACTCAAGCTATTCGTCTCAATCCTTACTGTATTGAAGCGTACAAATATCGTGGGTTTATCTGCTCCCAATTGGGATATGAACATAGAACCACTTCAGACTTAAATAAAGCTGCACAGCTAGAACACAATTTGGGAAATAAACAGACGAATTCTGCATCACCATCGTCAAGACGCGAATCAAAGCCAAAATCCCTGATAGCTCGGTTTTTCCAGTGGATAAAGCGTTTACTGAGGTTCAAGAGGCAATTCAGATGAAGTACACACCCAACCGACGCACTTGCTTTTAGCATACTGTGAGTAATGAGGAATTTTCAGCACAGATTGGAAAACTTTCTTGAAAGAAGATGAGGATACACAACGCAAAGCAGTCACAGCTATTTTTTCTTCAACCATTAAGCACAGCAGTCTACCTATGACACAACTCCACTGGCTAGAAGTTAGCGAATATGCCGGACTCTCTCTGTCTACAATTGGAATCGTCACAGCAGCAGTAACTCAACAGATTGTCTACGCAGTAGCTCCCCTGACTTTAACTATCGGCTTGAACATAGCTAATCGGGAAAGGTTAAAGTATTTGAACCAGCAGGATCACGCCCGCACGCTCACTAGACTAGACTTACTTATCGACCCACTTAGACAGCGCCTGGAAAACTTCGATGCCTTTACGCAAAAACAGACGACAACAACTGGGCAGCAATTTGAACAATTACGCAATAGCCAGCAGCTTTCCATCGATGTTTTTTCGCAGCGTCTAACTAAACTTGATGCCTTCACACAACAGTTGAGTATAACCGTTCAACAACAGATACAAGAATTACAACGTAACCAAGAGGAGCAGAATGTTGACGCTTTTAGCCAGCACTTGACTCAACTTGATGCCCTAGCAGAACAATTAAGTACAAATACTCAACAACAGATTGACCCCCTCAACCAGCGTCTCACTGAAATTGATGCTTTAACACAACAATTAAGTAAAACCACTCAACAACAGATCCAAGAATTACAGCGCAACCAGCAGGACTATAAGATCGAGGATTTCAGACAGCGTTTGACTCAACTTGATGCCCTCACGCAACAATTGAGTACAAGTACTCAAAAGCAGATTGAGCCGCTCAGCCAGCGTCTCACTCAACTTGATGCTTTAACACAGCAATTAAGTAAAACTACCCAACAACAGATCCAAGAATTACAGCGCAACCAGCAGGAGTATAATATCGATGACCTCAGACAGCGTTTGACTCAACTTGATGTCCTGACAAGAAAACTAAATATAAATACTCAAAAACATATAGAGGAATTAAAGTACGCACTCACTCAGATCCAGACTGAACTGCAAGTATTAACCCTGTCGCTGACCCTGGCTGAGCAAGACTCACTCAATGCGTCACAGAGAATTAGAAACCGAGAAGATTTGAAGCCTCAACAACCTCAAACAACCTCACAGCAGTCTTACACCAGTTCGACGCCACTTAATTCAACGGAACGGCAGTCCGACGGCACTCGCCTCAAGTCTCAACAGACGAGTGGATCGGTTCCTGAGGTTGTACGAACTGGCGTGGGAAACCCGCAGCAGGCGCTGGCGTCTCAAGTCGGGCAACTTGCAGAAGGCGCTGACTCCAAATCCCCACAACCAGTAACGCCTCAGAAGCCGCAAACAAGTTCTTCTCAAAATACATCACCTAATGAGGTAAACAAAGACTCCAATCCTCAGGTTGATGAAAAAACACCCAAGGTATTTACACCAGTTATCGTTACACCTACATCACAATCAACAAAGCATAACTTAGTATTTATACGCACTCTTAAAGGACATTCAGATAAAGTCATGTCTGTCGCCTTTAGCCCTGATGGGCAGACTTTAGCCAGTGGTAGTAATGACAAAACCATAAAAATTTGGAATTTGGCTAGCAATGAACCCCGCACCTTCACAGGATACGAAGTATCTGACAATTCTGGAGGGGTTAATTCAGTTGCATTTAGCCCTAATGGTAAGCAGATCGCTAGTGGTTGTGATGATAAAACTATAAAGTTGTGGGATGTGCAGACAGGAAAGGAAATCTGCACTTTTACAGGGCATGAAAACAAAGTTTACTCTATAGCGTTTAGCCCGGATGGAAAGACTTTAGCCAGTGGTAGTAAAGACAAGACTATCAAGCTTTGGTCGATAGAAAGATATAAAGGAATATATACTATTCCTGGCCATGCCGACGAGGTTTTATGCGTTGCGTTTAGCCCGGATGGCAAGATTTTAGCTAGTAGCGGTGCTCTTAATGATAAAACTATCAAAATTTGGTATCTATCTGAAAATAAATTCTTGACCCTCAAGGGACATTCTGGCTTGTTTGGAGGAATTAATTCTATTGCTTTCAGTCCAGACGGCAAGACTCTAGCCAGCGGTAGTACAGACAATACAATCAAGATTTGGCAAATGTCGAGTGGTAAAGAACTCCGCACTCTCACGGGGCATTCCGACCAAGTCTGTTCTGTTGCTTTCAGCCCAGACGGCAAGACTCTAGCCAGTGGTAGTACAGACAATACGATCAAGATTTGGCAGGTGGATACAGGCAACGAACTCCGTACCTTTACAGGAAATGAAGAGCCGATTTATTCCGTTGTCTTTAGTCCAGATGGTAAGACGCTAGCTAGTGGCAATGGGGATAAGACTATTACGCTATTGCCTTTTGACTGACATAGCAGTTCTATTTGATTCATGCACAAGGGGGACAAACTCGACCAGGGAGAGGAGTTCACTATGGTGTGCACGGATTTCTATAGGAGCAATCTTAATGATTGTGGACGTGAGAGTTAGTGTTTTTTTGAAGATGAAAATGTCAATTTTACAATTTATTTATCTTTAATTTAAATTGCCTTTAAATTAACTTTATCCAACTTCATTAAATCAATAATTAGACAATTTTTACAGCTAAAAAATGAGCTAGCATCCGCCTACATTGCTTAGTCATTCTTTCGATGCAAATGAACTACCTTCCTTAAGATAGAGCCAAGTATAAGATTACAGAAGTTATTCTGAGAGCAATTCAATACTCAGTCATAAAAACATCAGGTAAGGTGTCCTTAGAACACCGATTCAGTAATCAAAAACCTAACCTCCCACCCCCCTTTCCTACTAGGATTGGGGGAGTCAGATTACCCTTCCCTACTAGGGGAGGGGTTAGGGGAGAGGTCTTTTTAGGATTACTGAATCAACGTTCTAAATCAATACGGTTCAGTTAAGGCTGATCGGTAGGAATTTTAGGTTGTGTAGAGACGCGAAATTTCGCGTCTCTACATAGGCTATCGGTTGGTAAATTATCTTAACTGAACCGTATTGCGTTCTAAATGCAAGTAAGAGACAAGGGTAGCACAGCAAGCTGATTTTAAAATTTGCTAAAACCTCTTGTGCTTTGAATTATTTCGTTTGTTTATATCTATTAAGGAAATTTAATAAACAGTCATGGATAACAAAAACGAGCAAAAAAGCTTTAACAGTGAAGTTCAGCAAGATACTTATACCGATGCTAAGGGTCATAATCACACTAAGGTGACTCGAACCACTGAAACAGCTAATTCTAACCATAACTCCTACGGCAATGGTTACGTAAACGGTCAAGCTTCCGAACGTCTTGAGCAGGAAAAAAATTTAGCGGCGCGTGATAACAAAAATGCGGCTAGTGGTTTGGTGATTGGTATTCTCCTGACCGGACTCGTAGGATTAACAGCTGGTGCTTTCTGGTTTTTCAACCAGCGTGACGAAGCGGTAAAAGATAATGCTGTGCCAGTAGCGGTTCCTACTGCTTCTAGCCGTCCGTCCTCCAGTCCATCTCCTCAAGCCTCTCAAGCGCCTCAAAAACAAACCACCATTATTGAAAGAACCAGAGATGTTCCTGTTCCCGTTGAAAGAACTAGAGATGTTCCAGTTCCCATTTTAATTCCCCAACCACAAACATCAGCAACTTCAGCCCCCACAAAAGGGGAGCATCCTACGGCAAATCCTACACCTTCAACGCAACCAAACTCTACGCAGTCACAAAGCAACAGAAGTAGCACATCTACTCAAGGGAAGCCAAACAACTCCACTAGTAGCACTTCCCCTATAAATACAGAGGGTCAAACAGATACTAAAACAGATAGTAGCTCATCTAGTAGCTCATCCAGTTCTAGTAACGATAGTACGAGCAGTTCCGGTCAGTGATTTATATCAAGTCTGATTGATGCAGGACCGAACTACCCAAAGTGGTTCGGGAGTCGTTAAGGGTAGGGGCGGGGTAACCCCTACGTTCAAATCAAAAATCACTCATTCAAAAGTCAAAATTAAGAATTATTTAATTACTTTTGACTTTTGAATTTTGACTTTTGACTTGGAGCGCAGCGACGTGCCCCGCCCTTAGAATGTAGTCAATTCAATTTAAAACTGCTGTAATATAGCAATCCTATTACATAGGTGAAAATTCCAGAAATACACGTAGGGGAGCGCACTCTTTGTGGCTCCCCTACACAACTTAAAATTTTTCACAAATCATTTAGGATTGCTATATTATGTCCGTCACTCCTCACTTTGTAAAGTAATTACAGTAACTTCTGGTGTGCAAAACACACGTCCTGGTAGATAAGTTCCTAAGCCGCGATTGACATATAGTTGATTTTTGCCTACCTTGTGAAAGCCTTGGAACCATTCCCAGTGTCGCACTACTTTTGTGTTGTCTGCTAACAATAATGGTAGCCATCGCCGCAATTTTTTGGGAAGTTTGCCAACGAGCTTTTTATATTTGTAAAGTAGCTTTCTATAATAGACTACTACAGGACCGATTCCTGGAATAACAATTTGACCGCCGTGGGTATGACCAGATAATTGCAAATCCACTCGCCATTGTTGCAATACGTGAGCGGAATCTGGGTTGTGGGATAATACGATCCGGGGTATTGCAGCGTCTAACTGGTTCATGACAGTGGGGTTAAATTCCCGTGACCAATAATCAGCTAGCCCAACTAGTGGCAATTCTTTTCCCAGGGGATAGGCGATTTCATTCCAGAGAACGTTGATGCCGATGCTATTAAGCGCAGTTGTAACTTTTACTTTTGAGTGGCTGTAATATAAATCGTGGTTGCCGAGTATGGCATAGATACCGGCGCGACTATGTAGATTTTTGAGTCGTAGCACCAGTTGAACAATTGGTGATGGATCGTCAGTAACGTAGTCGCCGGTTAATACTATTAAATCGGGTTCAGCTTCATTACTGAGGGCTATCGCTTTTTCTAACATTTCTTCCGACAGCCGCAAGCCATCGTAATGCAGATCCGATAATTGCACCAGCTTTGTTCCGTGTAACGAAGCTGGTAAATCTGCAATCTTAACCGTCAATTTCTCTACTTTCAACGGTCCAGATAACAACAAGTGCATAACTCTGACTTCACTCCTCAGATCCGCGCTTCCAGCTTAACCAAAAATCAACGTGTTATTTGTAATCACCAAAATAACTTATTGAAAAATTTATGAAAGCTGTATTCTTTCTCGTATTTATACTTAAAAAGCTACTTTGGTTTTGAGTGATGTTAAAGAGAAGTTGAATTGCCGCAAATGACAATTTAAAGGTGACTAATGGCTTTGAATGCTATACAGGAGGCAAAAACAGTCATAGCCAACGTGGTGATACTTTTCCAAGTCAGTGAGTCTTGCTTTCAGTACCGCAGCACCTCTACCGTAACTATACTGTAATTTCTTAAAAATCACCGAACATGCTGACTGCTACTTGTCAAAAGGGCTAAGTTATGCAGTAGTGTAGGTAGGGCTAAAGCCCACCATATCGGGGTTTTGTGCGGCATAGCCCTATTTACGTGTATTTCAAAAATAAAATAGGAATCCTATATAGTTAATAGCTTTACATATTCGTAACACCTGTAAATGAATTGTGAATGTTAGACTAAATAAGAGTTTTATGAGGTTTTATGAGATAGTTATCTACGCTAGTAATAAAAATGAGTCTCAGGAAAACTATTGAACTTTTGACAAAACTACGAGGAACTGTATTGGGGAGATTAATCGTGTATTTACTTATAGCAATCCTATTTGAGAGCAGAACAAGGGGGACAAGGGGAGCCAGCGCGCCGACACGAGTGTTAGCCCGCTCTCACGGCGACTGGTGAGTCCAGTCCTAAAGGAGGGTTAGCCCGACCTAGGGAACTGGCGTAAGCGTTGCGATCTTCTCCCAATTCCTCGCCGCTTCTCTTCGAGACGCTTCGCGAACGCGAACGTCAGCGTTGGGTTAGCGAGGAACGAGCGTCGGCACGAGCGTCACCCGAAGGGCGTGGACAAGGGAGACAAGGGGGACAAAGGAGAGGTGTTTGTAACTCATCTAGGATTGCGATATAAGTGCGCACTTGTATCTAAAAACTACATTCTCTGAACCAAGACGCTAATGCTCTTCTAGTACATGACGGCGGAAATAAAGCTACCCTTCGGAATTGCTAGAAAGCTTGTAAATCAAGCTTTTATAATTTTTAATTTTTAATTTTTAATTCCGCGCAGCGGTACTAGTCGTTTTTTATGACAATATCTATGGAGCCTGCTTACATTCAAGACTATACCCATTTTGAACAGCACGTAGTAAAACTACTCCATAGGGCGGGGTGGACAGTTATAGTTGCCGAGACAAACCAGCCTAATTATAATTTATTTATAAGAAAAGGAAATTTAGTTGGCGCTGTTCAGATTAAATGGCTAAGAAATAGTGTTGCAGCACCACAAATTTTAAACTTTGCTAATTTTTTAGATTCTCCTGAAGGCAAAAAATTCAATTTTGGATTGTTCGTAACTACAAAAGGTTTTAGCGAACCAGCACGAGCTTTAATAAGATCTTGGGGAAAAAATCCTAAAATACGCTGCGGCATTGCTCAGGAAAAAAACTTTGTTGGCATTGATGGCATTGATTGCGAAGATAAAGGTAATCAAGACAAAACTGGGGCGGAGAAAGTTTATTTTGGCATTTTTACTTGCAAAGGTGGAGTAGGTAAAACTACCATAGCAGGGCACTTAGCAGGAGCATTTGCTTTACAAGGATTGAATGTAGCGCTTGTCGATTTAGACCCAGAACAAAACTTGCAAAAGCTTGTCGGCGATGGGCTTTTTATTCCCAATCCTAAAGGCGTTGGTACAACTATCGAAGTGTTTGATGGCAATGATTGGCATGAAGATTCTGCCCGCGATAGTAAAATAGTGATTTGTGATTGCTCACCTGCACTGGAACGCAATCCTAGACAACTTATGGAGAAACTCCAATATTGTATCATCCCAACAACCTTAAATCCGCTAGGAATCAACAAGCATGGCAAAGTTATTAAAGATACTGTTCAATTGATACGTCAAATCAATCAAAACGCACACCTGTTTGTAGTAGTTAATAACTTTAAAGATCCAGGTCGTCAGCGCCTACGGCTGCTGAAAAATGTTTATTTTGATACTTATAAAGAAGTTAGCCAAACAGATGATAAGTTTCACTGTATAGATCCAGAAGAAGTGTGTATTCGCGCTAGTGACCAACTTTATTATTGGGGTATACATATCTTAGAAAACCCAGAAAATCCCACGAGTACGTTGGCATTTGACCTGATTGGCGGAAAATCTTATCCGCGTGACGATTTTATCAACTTAGCCGATTACATAGAAAGAAAGGCTGGACTTGGAGCTTTGAGGGGTAAAGAAAATTGACTGAAAACAGGGCTAGTCCTAACATCTGTGGAATTTTGTAAATTCGTCTCTAACCAAGAATGTATTATTTACATCCGTCTTAAGCTATGTACTGCATTTATGCCTATAGCCAGGTTAATCTCCAGTTGTCAATTTATTAAATGTTGTAAAGCAGGTGCTAGAGAGTCACCTGTGTAACACAGACAACTACTGTTTATTCAGCAATTGGAGATTTTTATGACTTTCACTACTGACGACAAAACAAAACAAACTTTACAAAAGTTTCGTAAATTTGATGTAGACACTCAGCTAGGTTTGCTGTGGTTCGGTTACCTAGAGCTCAAAGACAAACTCACACCAGCAAATGCAACTTCTTCACAAACAACCGCCGAAGCAGTATTTCACCAAATTGAAGCCATGTCCAAAGAAGAACAACTGCAAGCGCAGCGTGACATTGCTGGTTGTGTAGATAAGCCTATTAGCCGCACTTATGGAGCATTAGATCCCAGCGCCAAGCTGGATGTATGGCTCAGACTCGCACAAGCGATGGAAAAGGGTACTGTGATTCAAGTGCCATCTGACTATCAATTGCCAGATGAAACAAAAGAATTTGTAGAATCAATCAAAGCCTTGGATTTTGAGCAGCGCCTTGATTTTATGCGTAGTACAGCGTTTGAGATGGGTGTTAAGTAGTACCGAAGAAAGTCTTATGACTTCTCCACGTTACCAGAAAAGCTGGCGAGTGCCAAGGACGCCTTGAAGATGCCTTGAAGAAGATAGGTAATTTTGTAGCGGTTCGGGAGTAGGTGGGCAGTGCCCACCCTACTATCAGTCTCAGGACGTAGAAAAACTTTGCCAGAGTGCGACTTGCTGTCTCAGTTCCAACATATCTAAATAATCGGTAGCAAATGCTTTCTGTAAAAGTGTGTTAGGGATAAACTCATCATATTTTTCTCTCTCCACTTCCCCATTAGTTAATAAATCCTTGGCTGTAATTCTTTGCTTGCACAAGGAAATAATTTCTGATTCAAGGTATTGAAATTTGTCTTTCGCTAATTTAATTGTCAAAAAATAGGGATTAACACCACTAATACTTTGAATTTCCAAAGACTCCCGACAAAAACAGTTAAGCAATCTTGACAAAGTACGGTATGCCACAGTACCCATCCAAGGAAAAATGCAGCACTTACCTTTTTCTATTAGTAAAATATTTTGTTTATCTAATCCCGCCTCTCGCGTTAAGCGACGGACTGTGTGCAAACGTTCCAAAGCATTTTTTTGCAAGTAGCTATACTCTATATCCTCAAACAGCACCTGCCGCATCCGTTGCAAAATTCTTGTATGAATAGTACCACTCCCACCACGCCAATAAATACTAGCTTTACCTTCTACTTGCTTAACAAAAACAATCTTTCTTTTAAAATCAACTTCTAAAACTTCCCAACTTTTGCCAGCCAAGGCAAATTGATTACCCACAGGCAAAGGCTTAACAATACTACCAATTTCCATCGTTCCTTGCTTGACAATATATTCCTGATTATCAGGAAAAATAGCATAAAACTGAAATCTTCCTACCACCTTTTCCCCAGCCAAACCAAGGATCAATGTCCGTTTCTCAGTTAGCTGCATATGGTCTAGATCAATTAAATAACGCAGGAATAGCTTGAAATCTTCTTTAGTAATAGCACCAAAAGTTGGTAGGCTTAAAACCTCTTGAGCAAGGGCAGCAGGTGCAATTTCCCCAGTTGCTGCTAAAATACTCATTGTTTGCTGATATAACAAACTCAAAGGATATTTAAGAGGCTTAATCGGTTCAATCCAACGCTCCTCTAAATAAAGTTGAATAATTGCAATACACTGCAAAAGTTGCCAAGGAATTTTTTCCGGTAGCGTTGCTTCTGATAACAGTTCATCTTCAGCACAAACAAACCGCATATCAGCAGCTTCACCTCGCCTCCCAGTACGTCCCAATCGCTGTAAAAAGCTAGCCACAGACAGAGGCGATTCTAACTGAATCACTCGCTCTAAATGACCGAGATCCATCCCTAATTCCAAAGTCAGTGTAGCCGCAGTTACAGCTGGCTCATTAGGTTCACGCATAGCACATTCAGCAGCTTGTCGCAAACCAGCAGATATACTACCATGATGCACATGATAAATATCTGGTTGTCCCTCATCTACAGCAATCTGACGCAAAGATGCAATAACAGATTCAGTTTGAGATTTATTATTAGCAAAAATAAGACACTTGCGAGATTTACTTAAATTAAAAATATATTCATCGTATGAACTTACACCTGATTTATCTGCTGAATTATACAAATTTATGACATTAACATTACCTCCTACTCTCTCCCTTTCTCTTCTCTCTGCGTTCTCCGCGTGACTCCAGTCGCCTGCGGAGGGAAACCCTCCCGCAGCGCTGGCTCCTCGGCGGTTCGTCTCTCTAGAAATTCCATCATCATCACGAACATAAAAATGTTCCACAGCAAGTTTAACTTGCCGTTTCCCAGACTCAATTTTCGATGTAATCACTGACCTTTCAGTGCCAGAACGCAACCACTCTTCAGCCATTGAATAATCACCGAGAGTAGCCGACAAACCAATCCTCCGAGGTTGCGTTCGCGTTATCTTCGCCAACCGTGTTAATTGGCAAAGAATCTGACAACCCCGTTGCGAACCCATGAAAGCATGAATTTCATCAATAACGACAAACCGCAAATCACCAAATAAACGCAATAAGTCATGATTTTTTTTAATCAACAAACTTTCTAGAGATTCCGGTGTAATTTGCAAAATACCTTTAGGGTTTTTGATCAGCTTATTTTTATGACTTTGATAAACATCACCGTGCCAGTGGCAAACTGGGATATCGGCTTCTTTGAGCAAATTATTAAGACGTTCAAATTGGTCATTAATTAAAGCTTTAATCGGACCAATATATAATGCTCCTATGGTAGCCGCAGGGGTTTCATGTAATAAAGTTAAAATTGGCAGAAACGCAGCTTCTGTTTTCCCCGAAGCAGTTCCAGCAGTAATCAGCAAGTGAGCATCTGTGTTAAAAATAACTTGACTTGCCTCTATTTGGACTGGTCGTAATTCAGTCCAGTTGTGATTGTATATATATTCTTGGATAAAGGGGGCGAGTCTGGAAAACATGCGATCGCTTATTACTAGATAGCGGAATTATAGCTCTTGCTGACTTTGCACCTGTATTGTGCTAGCCATCAGAGCAACAACCTTTTGGCTGACGGCTAACCCTAAGCCTGTGCCTTCTGCTTGCTTTTCAACGTTTCCAACCATCTCAAAAGGTTGGAAAATTTTCTCTAGCTGTTAGGGGGTCATACCCGTGCCCGTGTCTTCGATTTGGAAGTAAATTTTGGCAACGGATGTTGTAGCGGATGTAACGGATGCTTTGTTTGTGATTCCTACCGTTAAATCATCCGTTGCCAAATTCGTTGCCAATACTTCTACTTTAAATGTCACCCCACCTTGATGGGTAAACTTAATAGCGTTACCCAAGAGGTTAATTAAGACTTGGCGCAAGCGTTTTTCGTCAGCACAGATACCACTGTTGAGCTGATTGCTAGGCTGATACTTGAAGAAAATTCCAGGGCTGGTGGGCAGTGCCTACTAAAGCATTAGCTTTTTGTTGCTCTGATTTTCGCAACAAGGCGTATGATCTGCAACTCTATATTTCTTTCCTCTGCGTCCTTGGCGCCTCTGCGGTTCGTTGATCATAAACTAAATTCTGCTACATCGCCCTCATCCACACCTGCATCTTTACCGACAGCCGTAGGTTTAAAATTACTACCATGAATGAGTTTACTAAACGAGATTTTCGGGTTTTGGTAAAGAATATTTAGCACACTAATAAAATCTCGCACAATTTCACCGGGAGTCAGCAATGCTTCTGCACCTAAGCGATTGACAATTTCTTGCACAAAATCTTTCAAATCAGCAATCGTCAAAGCTTGGTTATAAGCAAAGTTTAAAGCATGTACCTCAGCTAATATGAGCAAAAGTGTGAGAATTTCTTCTTGAGTAAGCGGGTTAAGCCGGAGTACAGGTCCCAAGTATTCCTGAACATCAGCTTGGGTGACAAAACGGCTTTCTTTTGTGCGTCGTCGCCAAGCTGCATCTGCAAAAAGCCCCCGATTTGGGTCTTCCAAAAATTTTGTTGTTCCACCGATCACAATGCCAAGATGCTCTGCCTTGCACTGCATAATGTCATTGAAAATTCCCAGCAGTCTGTTATAATTTTTTTCACGAGTAACTGTAGTAGATATTTGGTATAAATGCACAGCTTCATCAACCAAGACTAAAATTCCCTTATAGCCAATCTCAGCCACAAACTTAGCTAAGAGCTTGATGTAGTCATACCAACTATCATCATCAATAATTACACGTACTCCCAAAGCTGCTTTTGCCTCAATTTTAGTGCTAAATTCTCCTCGCAACCACCGCAAGGCAGCACCCTTCAAGGCATCATCATCCAATCGATAGCCACGCCAATAAGCAATAACGACGCTGCCAAAATCAAATCCGTGAACCAAGTCTTCAATATACTGAACGACTTCCCTAATTTTCGCTTCAACTTGGTCATCAAAACCTTCGTCATTAGGACGCATTCCGGTTTCTTTAGCGACTTCTTGTTGAATTTTGTTAATCCATCCTTCTAAAATAGAAACTAAAGCACCACCATCAGGACGAGTTTTTGTGGCAAGGCGGCTCATTAATTCTCGATAGGTTGCTAGACCTTCATTGTTTGTTCCAGCCAGTCGGCGTTCAGGAGATAAATCAGCGTCAGCAACTACAAAACCTTGCTCTATAGCATGGTTACGCATCAGCTGCAGAGTGAAGCTTTTGCCCGAACCGTAGTTACCTATTATGAAGCGAAACGCTGCTACTCCTTCAGCTATATCATCAAGATTTTTTAATAGGCTTTTCAGTTCTTGTTCCCGACCTACTGCTATGTGTTCTAGTCCTACTCTTGGCACTACCCCCGCACTAAGAGAATTTATTAAAGCCGTGGATATTTTTTTCGAGATTTTGAGCTTTGCCATTAAGATCACCTCACATCACCTTATTTTAGCTTGAAGGTGGGCATTGCTATCGATTTGGGATTTTAGGTTGCCGCGCAACGCTTGCAATGCTTCGCAATTTTGGAGCCATGGATTAAGAATCAACAGTTTAGAGTATTATACCCTCTTGACTGTTGACTAAGCTCATAAATTAGCGCAGCGGTTTAATTTGATGAGGTTTGCCTAGCCATCATGTCTTCATATATGGCAATGATTTTTTTGATATTCGTTAGATGTTCTGGATAAATTTTTACAGGTTCAGAACCCGGATCAATTATCAATTCACCAATAGTATTATTAGCACGTTCGTTTATAGAATCGATTAATAAATTTGGCATGGTAATATTTTCTTCTGCAATCTTTTTCAAAGCATAACTAGGATTTTCTTGCTCTAGCACGGCTTTTAATACCTGAATTTCGTAGCCTAGTAGCTGCTCCAAAAGTTTAGTCCATTCTTCAGGTAGATTGTTTTGTTGTTCGATTAAAGTATCTATTGATTCTTTAGAATCAATCAAATCAGAGAAAGGAAATAAGTTATCATTTTCTTGTGTGTTATCAGGTATAGGTGAGAAATTTAGGGTTTCCACTTGTTGGAGTAATTCCCAAATTTGGCTTTGCAGTTGATCTCGTTCCTCTTGCAATAATACAACTTGTTCTTGTAACTGTTTTAGTTCTGTTTGCTGTTCTGTTAATATAGTTTGTAAGGAATTCAGGCTGGCTTCTATATTTTTCCTTTCTGATGTTTTATCTAATATTAATTTATTTTGCTTGTTTTCCTGAACTTCTAAATCTTGAATTTCACCTCGGAGTTCATATAATTTTTCTTCTAGTTGAGGCTTGAGTCTATTTAATAAGGTTAAATTACTTTCCAGTTCTTGCCTCTGCTTTAGAAGTTCGCTAATACGAGTTTGCAACTGGATTATTTCAGCTCGAGATATATTGCAATTCAACTCAAGACGACGTTTTTCTGCTGTTAAAGCCGAAAAGGAATTATTCAGTTCTACTTGATTTTTTTGCAGATTGTGGATTTCAGCCTGCCGATAGCTAATTTCTGCTTCTAACTGCTTTTTTTCTCCAACGAAAGCACTTAACTCTCGATTTAGACTTTCTCTTTGGTTACGGCGTTCTGCTACTTGATTTTGTAGTTGATTTGACTCTGCATATAATCCAGCCCGATGATCCTCGAGTTGATTAATTTCTGAGACGATATGGAACTTCATTCCCTCAAGTTCTTTAATTCGTCTCTGAAGAGAATCTAAAACTAGCATTTCATGATATTTTCGTCGTTTATCGACAAATAATGCTGCTAAGTAGGTTGCAGGTACTGTAATGAAACCTGTGAGAAAGGCTTTATTAAAATCCCAGCTTAGGACGAGACTAAGACCAAAACTCACGCCAAAGGCAACTATACCTATCATAAATCTATTGCCGATCGTTCCTGATTGCATATTGCTTGTTTTTAGCATAGCCAAGTTGTCAGAATAAGGATTTTTTGAAGTCATGAAAACTCAAATTATTGCTCAAAGAGCATGATGACTACGTGTTAGCTGCATAGTTTTGTGAACCAAAAACTGTGACGTCAGCTTTCAAGAAATCAACAAATTGCCGTGCAGTTCGTCCAGAACGACCATTGTGACGAGTTGACCATTGTAAAGCTTGATATTCCAAATCTTCTTGCTTTATATTAATTCCAGCTTGTGCTGCTAAATGCCGGACAATTTGTAAATAAGTTTTTTGATCTGCCGGTTCAAAAGTTAAGGTCAGACCAAAGCGATCGCTAAACGAAAGCTTCTCCTGCATCGTATCCCATGCATGAATTTCATCATTGTCCCTAGCAGCTGGTCTATCTGCAAAAAACTCTCGAATCAGGTGGCGACGGTTAGAAGTAGCATATACCACAACATTTTGCGGTCGTGCGGTTAAATTGCCTTCTAAAACCACCTTGAGTGCTTTAAAGGCGTCGTCATCTTCTTCAAAGGAAAGGTCATCGACAAAGATGATAAATTTTTGTGGGAGTCCCCGTAACTTTTCCACAATTTTTGGTAAGTCTTTCAATTCAGATTTTGCTACTTCCACTAAGCGTAAGTTACGATCGCCATACTCATTCAATAAAGCTTTCACTAAAGAAGATTTTCCCGAACCACGACTACCGTAAAGTAATACGTGCAGTGCTAAGAGTCCCGATAATAAAAATTCTGTATTTTTCTGCAAAGTTTCTTTTTGAGACTCGTAACTCACCAGTTCACTCAACTTCACTGGATCGGAATACCGGATGCCAATAAATCCAGCTTGCCAGCGCACAGCCCGATACTCTGCAAATAAACCTGTGCCAAATTGCCGATAATAAGCTACCAATTCTTCTACAGCATCAGCCCAATTCTCTAACTGTTGTAAAGACGCGATCAATTGCGTCTCTACTCCTACCCCATCTTGCTGTTGATACCATACTACTGGTGAAACAGACAAATGGGCTACGGTTTGTACCCACTCACTCAAACAAGCGCTGCTACATTCATAAAGGCTTTGCAACGCTTGTAAATCATGTTCAGCTGCTGCTACTAAAGATGGAGGCAAATTCTCAAATTCTACCTGTTGAGCTAGTCGAGTAAAGGGATTATCAGCTTTCTCGATTTGAGTAATTAGATATTCTTCCCAGTTTTGATTTCTGGCAGCCAAGGACTTGAAGTAGCTACCGTAGGCTTGGAGGCAAAGCAGCGCATCGACATCAGTGTAACGTAGAGCTTGCAACAGGTCAAGAAATGCGATCCCTACTTCACCTTGAAGGACAGATTGGTAGAGTAAAAGGGAGGCGGCTTGGCGCTGGAGGAATTGGATCTTTGCAATCGCTTGATTATCCATTGACTGTCTCGGTGATGTAGCTAAATAGCTATGGTAAATTGTCTGCTGACACTTGCCGCAAAATTAAAATCTACATAGGTTCTAACAATGACTTTAGGTATTTTTGCCACTTTCGTATACGGCATTTTAGCAATTATTGGTGGTGCCATTGGTTACCAGAAAGCAAGTAGCCAAGTTTCAATCATCAGTGGTAGTATCAGCGGTTTATTACTGGTGTTCGCGGCTGTTGTCCAACTTCAAGGACAGACTTGGGGTTTGATTTTAGCAGCGATCGTCACCGCTATTTTAGTAGTTTTCTTTGCATTTAGACTTGCTAAAACACGCAAGTTTATGCCTGCGGGATTAATGGCTATTTTGGGTATAGTGGCTCTAGCGATGATCGTGAATTCATTGATAGCAAGGTAGCATAAGCTTGCCGGAAACGGGCATTCTGGTCATTTTATGACATAGATCTACTCTCCCTACCTCAAATCCCGGAAAATAGTACATTTATATTACCGCAAAATTGATTTTGTAATATTACAAAGATTTCTTTTCATGATTTTGCCTATCAAGGGCGGCTATGACTAAAGAGTCATTTACTAGTCGCATTTCTAGCTATTCTCGCTTCCAATACGGTTCGGTGTCGGGTTTTTGGGGTGGATAGCAAACGTGTAGAGACGCGACGCCCAACGAAAGCGCAAACTACGTTCGGCAAGTGCAGGCAACTTGTCGGAAACACTCGTGTCGGCGCTTACGCTCAAATTTCGCGTCTCTACAGAGGTTGTCGGCAGGTAAATTATCTTATAGCAATCCTAAATGATTCGTGAACACCTCTCCCAAGTCCACGCCCAACGGGAAAGCCAGTTCCCTCCTCATGCGCGCTGGCTCCTCATATCTTGCACCAACGTGTTAATACTGAAACTCTTTGGTTTCAATAAACATAATTTTTTTCAATAATACGGAAAATAAAGGTTATTAGCCCGGCGGCAGGCACCAGAGTTGTCCTTGCAGCTTGTTTCCCGCGCCCAGGGAACTTCGGAGCTTTGTTCGTATAGCCTCACCCTTCTAGGGTGTAGGTGCAAGATGTGAGGCTCCCCTTGTTCATAAATCAAATAGGACTGCTATATCCGAACCGTATTATTCTGGCTCTTGACTCCTAGCTACTTCTGAATGTAATTATTTTATTTGAATAAATAATTAAATTTATCCGGGGATCAACCAATAAATCTTGTATTGTTGTTAGCTAAACTAAGGAATATAGCAGTCCTATCTGCAAAGTGAAATTCTTCGTAGGGTGGGCATTGCTCACCATTACCAGGAGTAGTGGGCAATGGCCACCCCACAAAATCATTTATTATTCACGAATGATTTAGGATTGCTATATGTCGATTAATGTTTATTCATTAACCGAAAGTAAGCCGGATAAAATACTTAAAGATTTAATAAAGTGTGGCGGTAAAAGTTAAAGTAATAGTAAATAAAATATTGCCATTTTGGCATGTTTATCATAAAAATAGCGGCTATTAATAGATAGTACCAATCGTTATTGATATTCGCACACTTGTTGCTATTTAAAAAAATATTCGGAATTTAAGCTAATACTAAAATATTGCTTTTTTTAATAAAAATCACACTCAAGGAACTAATATATGGTACTTTCACTGTCTTCTTATAACGTTATCCAGTATCTGCAAAATGTAGGACTAAGTAGCTCAGAAGATGGCGCATATGCAGACTCTGAATTGTATCTAAGTAGCAAGAAGAATTTCAACTTACTAGTTACTCTGTCAGAAAATCGTCAGTTGCTGGTTAAACAGGAACGTTACATTGAAAATGATGGAAATCCGCACGAGTTTTTCAATGAGTGGCTGTTTCACCAATTGCTTCAGCGGTTTCCAGAACTGGGAAACATTTCTGCGATCGCACCATTAGTAGCGCATTTTGATGCAGAAAATTCCATTATTATCCGTAACTACCTAACGGAATATGTTGAGCTAGCAAGTTTTTATCAAAACAAGCTGTACTTCCCAGAGGCGATCGCTGTGGTTATTGGCACTACCTTAGGAATGCTGCATCGTGCCACCTTCAATCGTCAAGAGTATCGTAATTTTATGGCAACTGCTCCCCAAGGACAGTTCCGCTATCAGTTTTACAATCCGGTGCAAGGGATAGGGTCAATTGGACCTGAGATTTTTGGTATGATTCCCACCGATGCATTAAAATTCTATGTTCTCTATCAGTATTACGAAAGTTTGTCAGCAGCAATTGCTGAATTAGCAAATGAATGGCATCCTTGCTGCTTGACTCATAACGACCTGAAGTTTAACAACATTTTGGTGCATTCAAGGTGGGATCAGCTAGACAATTGCCTTGTGCGACTAATTGATTGGGAAGCTTGTGCTTGGGGAGATCCGGCATTTGATTTGGGAACTCTGGTAGCAAACTATTTAGGAATTTGGCTGCATAGCCTGATTGTAGACCCAATCATTGAGTTAGAAGAATCTCTACAGCTAGCGGTGACACCGTTGGAAGTTCTCCAACCGTCAATGCTGGCATTAATTAGGGCATATCTGAATGCTTACCCAATGATTGTGGAGTACCATCGAGACTTTATCTTACGAGTTATCCGGTTTGCGGGTCTAGTCCTAATTCATCAAATTCAGGAAATGATTCAGTACCGCAAATACTTTGACAATGCTGGTATTTGTCAACTCCAAGTTGCTAAAACTTTGCTAACCAGACCCCAAGAGTCTGTGCTGACGATTTTTGGTATTTCCGAGTTGGAAATCATTAAGCCTTGTGCAATTTCAAACCAGCCTCAGACAGAAAAAAAGCATAATTTGCATCGGCTGTATTACGACAAAACTCGCTTGCGGGGATGTTGATGCTGGGAATTGTTGATTGTTGATTGTTGATTGCAATTAACAATTAACAATTAACAATTAACAATTAACAATTAATTAAATCCTAATAATGCTAACTTCTGCGATCAATCAACTGCTAAATTCTCTCTTCGAGATTGCCAGCAATATACAAATCGAGCCGAATTTTTGCATTCGGCATCCTAATTATCAACCCTTTGCACTGCCAACTCAAGTAGCAGACCAATTTCAGCAAACTCCGGCGGCTTTGCAGCATAAATATCTCATCGTGCTACTGCGAAATTTCCTCCACGGTATTTATTATAATGGCTCTTTACAAACCACCTTGGCAGTCAATGCAGATACTGCCAACTTCATGCCATACCAAAATTTAGAAAACAATTCCCCCTTAGGAATTGATTGGCAATTTTACGATCTCCTGCATGCTAGTAATCACGGTACAGGTTACTTTGACCCTGGTTGGCAGGTGTTGCGGCAGGAACCTGATGGTAGTATAGCAGTGACAAAAGGTGGTTTGACATTGTACGTTGAACGTGAGTGTCATCTAGAACCGACGAGAAAATCTGCTAAGCCTGGTGAGTCTGTTGCTATTTGGATGCCTAAAAATCGACTGCAAAACAGCTTTTACATTGCAGTTAGTAATGAAAGGAACGAACAGCCTGGTTACCCAGATGCTGATTTGGGTGTAGGGCGAGTCTACTTTAACTTAACTCCCTATGGTGCGATCGCCCTCATGGACAGCCTGACACTGCAACTAAACGCTGCAGCTATTCCCTTTAGTTTTCAGGTTCCATACAATCGATCTGCATATGGACGTTATGACTCAGGGATACTCTACTTTGAACGCAACGACTATCCAGCAGTGCGACAAGTCCTTCAAGATGTATATGCAAAGCATCAATCATATTTCCAGAGGGAAGTCCCCTTGTTCACTAAGTTTTTGGCACCTGGGTTGAGTTTAGCCGAAGAACCAAGGCAAAAATTTGCTCTTACGGAAAGTTTTGGGATGAACCGTTGCCAAATTGTCGCTTATGCTTTGTTGTCAGCTTGGCAAAAAGACAAAAATTCGCCTGAAGAACGGATGAGTACAATCTGCCAACATTTTGCACAACTGGGCATTAATTTGCAGCGTCCTTACCTCAATCCCAGTTCTGAAGATATATACTACCCGTTAAACCGAATAAATTGTTAAACATTTATAAAACTTACGCATTGACAGAAAGAACAAAATGTACATGTCTCTCGTTACAAGGCAGAGCCTTGTAATGCTCTTATCGGAGGCTCTGCCTCACGGTATGACCGGAGGCAGCAGCCCTCCCTTAATCACCTTCCCAGGCAGAGCCTGGGAACGAGCCCCGGCAAGATTTTGAACTGCCATACATATGATGGTCAGTGTGTCTTGTGCGTAAGTCCTAATTTACTCCTTTCCCACCCAAAGAATACTTAATTTTTTTTACAAACCGCAAAGACGCAAAGGACGCGAAGTAAATTTTCAAACTTAGGGTGCGTTAACCGAGAGTACGGCACCGCTAGGTAGAAAATGGTGCGTTACGGCGCAAAAGCGCCTAACGCACCCTACTATAATTTGATTTTTATTTTATAAATGACTTAATACTTGTGATTGCGGTAAAATAATAAACTATGGCAAGATAAAAGCTTACCGTTATAATTTTTAATTTTTAATTTTTAATTTTTCAATATGCCCTTTACTTATAACCGCATCATTCGATTTCAAGATACTGATGCTGCTGGAGTGGTTTACTTTGCCAATGTCTTGGCTATTTGTCATGAAGCTTATGAAGAATCTCTAGGAGTATCAGGTATTAATCTTAAAGACTTTTTTACTAATCCATCTGTAGCTTTTCCGATTGTTCATGCTAGTGTAGATTTCTTTCGACCAATGTTTTGTGGAGACAATTTGCTTATTAGGTTAATGCCTCAACAGTTAAGTGGTGATAGGTTTGAAGTTACCTACGAAGTTATGGTTACTGAGGTAATGGCTGCTAAGACAATTACTAGGCACGTTTGTATTGATACAAGTAGTAGAAGTAAAAGAGAGTTGCCTGAACAAATAATAAAATGGTTAGAATTGTTAGTTGTTAGTTGTTAGTTGTTAGTTGTTAGTTGTTAGTTGTTAGTTGTTAATAGTAAAGAAGACAATCAACAATCAACAATCAACAATCAACAATCAACAATCAACAATCAACAATTAGCAATTAGCAATTAGCAATTATCATTTGCTGTAACTGTTGACGGTTGATTTTGCCTTGGGGGTTGCGGGGTAGGGTTGGCACGGGTATCCAATGTTTGGGCATTTTAAATTTGCTCAGGTTATCTTTTAGCAATCTTTGGATTTCTACCGTAGTAATATTGGAGTTTTTGGGAATATAAATAGCTGTTACTGCTTGTCCCCAACGTTTGTCTGGTATGCCAATTACACAAACATCTGCTACCATTTCGGTTGCTCTAATGGCTGATTCAATTTCTATTGGGTAGACGTTTTCACCGCCTGTAATAATTTTGTCACTGCTACGTCCGACAATATTTAAATAGCCTTGCTCATCTAAGAAACCTAAATCATCTACTCGTAAATAATCTCGCTGAGCTTGGTAACTAGGACTAGGAGATGCCTCCTCTTTAGATGTAAGATGTAAGCCATAGTAACCAAGAGCTAAGGATTCAGCTTCAATTATAATATTTCCTATTTGATTTTCAGGTAAAACCTCGCCTTGAGCATTACAAATAGTTACCTTAGCATGGGGGAGAATTTTACCGGAGCTAACTTTACCATTAAGAAAATCATCAGGTTTGAGTGTGGCAATTTGAGAGGCTGTTTCTGTCATCCCATAGGTAGGGGCTAAGCGGATTTTGTAGTATCTTGCTTTTTCTAGAAGTTCATTCCAAGCTGGTGCACCACCTAAAAGTACAGTTTTAAATTGGGATAGCCACTCTGTTAACTCTGGGTTTTGTAAAAAACGCTGTAACTGCGTTGGTACTAAAGATATGAAAAATTGCGAGGATTGAATATTATATGTTTGACCAGATTCTACTGCTTTGAATGGCAGTATAGCCAGTTTACCCCCAGTGGTGAAGGAGCGCATAAATTGCATTAAACCACTGACGTGATATATGGGCAACATACAAAAGGAATTGACTTGATTTAGCAAGAAATATTCTTGAAATCCTCGCACAGATGCCATGAGAGTTTCCCAAGTGTGGATGGCAAACTTAATTTGTCCCGATGAACCACCAGTGGGAATCATGATCTGGGGGGAGTGGGGGGATGAGGGAGTGGGGGGGGATGAGGGGGATGAGGGAGTGGGGGGGGATGAGGGGGATGAGGGAGTAATTTTTTCCCCTACTCCCCCTACTCCCCCTACTCCCCACTCCCTACTCCCTACTCCCCACTCCCCACTCCCCATGCCCCAAATCACATCTGGTTGGACTAAATCAAAAACTTGTTGCCATTCAAGTTTTACCCAATTGGGGTTACAAAGAAAAACTGGACAATTAGCTGCACAAGCTGCAATAAAACCTGCTAAAAACCTTATTGGATCGGGTTCAGCTAAGATGATTGTTGGTGGCTTTCCACATTCTGATACCTGTGTTAGTTCTAAATACAATTCTTCGGCTATGTGCTGAAACTGACGGCTGTCGTTACCGACGATCCAGTTATTAGTGAGATTTTTGAGATAGGTTAAAGGTCGTTCCATAAATTTTTTAGCCAGGTATCCTCCTCTTGAACAAAAAAGTGGTTGATGCCAAAACCGACTGCCCTGTTGCGCTGGGATAATTCTGCTGCTAGCTGAAGTGCAGCTTGTCTGCCAATTGCAGTTTCAAACACGGATGAAAACACAGCATCAATTTTATGCTGTTGGCAAAACTGACGTAGACGCGATGGTGAACCAACTATCCCTGGCTTAATCACAAAAATCTCTTGCCAACCCTGTTGATAACAGGTTACTAGTTGGTTAAGTGTCGCAACAGACTCATCTAAGGCGATCGCAGTCGTGTAGGTCGTGCTTAATTCCAACATTTCCGGAAAATGATCCACGGAAAGTGGCTGTTCGATAAATTCAATTTCTAGTGACAATTCATCATTGGCATTAACGTTGTCGCAAGTCCACAACCATAAGTCAGCTTCCTGAAGCTTGAGTCCGCCGTTGGCATCTAATCGCAGTTTTGCTTTATCTGGTAAGGCTTGAGTCAGTAATTCAAAAATTTCCAATTCCTTTGCTGTGGCATAGACACCAATTTTCCATTTAAAAGTACGATACCCCTGCTGCCACAGGGGTTGCCATGCTAAAAGCGCTGCTTCCCCTGCTGGTAATAAGCCGCTGTAGGTTAGGGAGTGGGGAGTGGGAAGTGGGGAGTGGGGAGTGGGGGGAGTAAGGGGAGTGGGGGGAGTGGGGGGAGTAAGGGGAGTGGGGGGAGTGGGGGGAGTAAGGGGAGTGGGGGGAGTAGGGGAAGAAATTACTTTATCATCTCCCTCATCTCCCCTATTCCCCACTCCCCACTCCCCACTCCCTATTCCCCATTCCCCACTCCCTATTCCCCATTCCCCATTCCCCACTCCCCAAGAAGCTGCTGACTCAAACCCAAATTGACAGGCTGGCAACTCATTTGGGATTGAGAAAATTATCTCGTCTGTAATTTTGCCTGGTAGTTGGCGACAAAAATCTAAGGCTTGTTCTAGGGTTTCAGAACCAAACCAGCTTATAGGAGCAATTTCTCCCCAACCTGTACATGTTTCATTGGTGAGGCGGAGGATAATGCCATCGCGGTGACTCCACACACCATGGTTAGTCGCCAGCGATCGCACAAATTTCCGCTGATAAGGACGAAACTCAAATTGATAAATCATTAATTGTTAGTGGTTAGTTGTTAGTTGTTAGTGGTTAGTAGAACAGATCCTAAGAAACACATTTTGAAATCCATATATAGCAAGGCTTCTAGAGATTTGAGTAAAATGTGTTTCTTTCATATTTCACGGGAGCGATCGCCGCGCCCGTTAGAGGCTCATATCTTGCACCACCGTCAAGTTGCGAAAATCAGAGCAACAAAAAGCTTATGCCGATCGTAGGGTGGGCATTGCCCACCTACCCTGAGGAGGAGAAGGTGCAAGATGTCAGACAACTAACTACTAACCACTAACTACTAACCAGATGTCAGCAGGAATCCTAAACCGAACAGTAAGCAACTACAAAAATGCAGCGCTACGGCAATGAATTTACAGTTACTGACTTTTTCTGGCTGGTTATGATATTGCTGGACGTGGCGGCATAACTTTATAGCAAAGGGTAAACTTGCCCAACTCAGTAAAGTCCACACTGGGAAAATTGAACATAGGACAAACACTGTAGTTAGGGCATAAATGCTGCCAGTAACCCAATAAAGGAGTTGGGCTGCTTTTTGCGTTCCCATCCGGACGATAGGCGATCGCTTCCCGGCTGCTATGTCATCCTTAACTTGGTGAAAGTGGGAGCAAAACAAAATTAAACTCGTGGGAATTCCGACAATCACCGAGGCTGCTAAACTGGTCATTGACCAAGTTTGGGTTTGACTGTAGTATGCTGCTGTTACTGCCAAGGGACCAAAGGCAAAAAAGCAAATTATCTCTCCTAAACCTTGGTATCCTAAACGAAAGGGTGGTCCTTGGTAAACGTAGCCCAAGGCACAGCACAACACAATTATCCCAATCACGGTTAGGTCTTGTTGCCACCAGGCGATCGCCAGTATTCCCAGCAAACCCAAACCTAAAAACGAGTTTCCTAACCAAAATATTAATAGTTTATCCCCTGTCAAATTCACCAAAGAATGTTGTTTATTTTTATCAATCCCTGTTTCTGAATCAAAAACATCATTACTGAGATTTTCCCAAGCCAGAATTAAAATTGCCGCAGCTAAAAAAGTGGAAAATACTGCTCCATTAAAAATCTTAGTTTCCGCAAAAGCTACAGCCGTTCCTACCCAGATGGGCATGATGGCAACGCTGTACATTGGCGGTTTAATTGCCGCCATCCATAACTTATTATTGGGATATGAAATCAGCTTTGTAGTCATCATTCAAGATTATAATTTGTCAGCAACTTTTGATGCCGTACCTTATGGTTTTGAAATCCACCTGATTTAAGCATCACATTCAAGAAATCCGCTTTGTCTGTACGATCTAGGAGTTATAAGCTGCAATATACCAAGTTAACCTGCCTGTGGTCATTCCTTCCCCTCAAATTCCAGCCCCAAACTGGGCAATTTCATCTAGGGTATTGCCCAGCCCTACTCTGGTGAAAGGACGGCTCTTTGTGCTACCTGTAGAAATACCACCACGATTTAACACTCTTTAGGAAGATAACTTCAAAAAAATTTACTATTTTGAGATCCATGACAGTTTCACCTTGTCCTGCGGACTTCGTTGTATATAATAGGGAAATCTATCAATTTCTTTTAGAGCAACGGAATTGCATAAAAAGTAACTTTACGCAAATTGTCAGTATTTCGCTGGAGATTGACAGAGTTGACCCCTTGGTAGTACTTGATAAACTGGCACAACCAAATCAACTAAATTTCTACTGGGAGAATAAGAGCAAAAAAGAAGCGCTCGCTGCTCTTGGTGCTGTAGAAAAATTACAAATTGCCGCGAAAGACCGTTTCATTAAATCTGAAGAGTTTATCCAAGAGTGTCTTCACAAAATAACTTCTTTTTCTAAAACAAATTTACCTTTTTCCGGTCCACAGTTTTTTTGTGGCTTTAGCTTTTTTGATAAAAACAACCAAGCCGATGACCCATTTCCAGCAGCTACAGTTTTTCTGCCTCGTTGGCAAGTAGGTGTTAAAGATGAGCGCTGCACATTAGTTGCGAATACAATTATCAATGCCGAAGTAAATATTCAGAGTATTTGGCAGAATTTATGTGAAAAAATTGAAGTAATTCATTCTTTAGGATATCACTCCCCACATTTTGATTGTTCTCCGGCTAAATTTAGGAAAAAAACTGTTGCTAATCCTGAAAAGTTTAAACTTTCAGTTTTGTCAGCTTTAGAAACTATTCGGTCTAGTCATTTAAGTAAAGTTGTTCTGGCAGATATATTAGATGTCAAGTCAAAGAATTATTTTAACTTATTTAAATCTTTAAACAATCTGCGACAACTACATCCTAATTGTTATATATTTTCTTTAAGTAACGGTAAGGGACAAAACTTTATTGGCGCAAGTCCAGAACGCTTAATTAGTATTCACAATCAACAGTTAATCACCGATGCTTTGGCAGGTTCTGCACCACGGGGTAAAACACCCGATGAAGATGCCGCCAATGCCAATCTCTTAGTGAACAGTGATAAAGAAAGGCACGAACATTCGTTGGTGATTGATTTCATTACTCACAGCCTATGTCAGCTAGGTCTATCACCCCAAATCTTAGCACCTCGCTTGCGACAGCTATCTAACATCCAGCATTTGTGGACTCCAATTAGCGCCATAGTTCCTCCCAACGTCCATCCCTTAAAAATTGTTGCCCAACTGCATCCTACACCAGCGGTTGCTGGTGCAGCACGAGATCTTGCTTGTAGAGAAATCCGTCGTTACGAAAGCTTTAATCGGGGTTTGTATGCGGCGCCGTTAGGTTGGGTAGACTCGAACGGTAACTGCGAGTTTATTGTCGGCATTCGTTCAGCGCTGATCGATGGCGATCGCGCCAGACTTTACGCAGGTGCCGGAATCGTCGCTGGTTCCGATCCTGATAAAGAACTTGCAGAAGTTCAACTCAAGCTTCAGGCTTTGCTGAAAGCATTAGTATAAAGTATTGACTTAATCAAACAAACTTGGTATTAAAATCTAACTTAGGTGAGGAAAAGCTATTGCACTCACCTTCACCCAAAAGACCTTGTCCATCTGCCTGCTACTGTCTTTTAGTAGCCAAGCCTACTAAGACCTAGACTTACTCTGACGCCTACTTCAGATGATGTTGTGAAACAGTTCATTTCTCAAGCCTTGCAATGGTTCCTGAAATTGTTCGTTGAACAGACTATTCTCATTCTGACGATCCTGTTCTGCGTTGGCGGGGGGTTAGCTTTGTCGAATATGTTTCATCTGGCGAACAACCTAATTGAATCACAAGCACTTCAGAATGCAGCCTTGTCTGCCCAATCGATTCAGGAAGCGGTCAACCTCTACAGCGACGAGGTCGTTGCGAAGGCCAAAACAGTACCAGGGATTGACGTCACCCCTTACTACGCAGATAAAAAGGGGGGAATCCCCGTACCATCAACATACGCCATCGAACTCGGGCAGCACATCAGTCAAAAAAGCCCGGACAAACTTTACCGCCTGTATAGTGACTACCCCTTTCCCAAGCGAAAAGCCGAAGGTGGTCCCAGAGACGATTTTGAGCAGAAAGCGCTTAGTTACTTGAGACAAAATCCTAATCAGCCATTTTTTCGCGTTGAGAACTTCCTTGGTCGGACCTCATTGCGATATGCAACACCCAGCATCATGAACTCCACCTGTGTCGCTTGTCATAACACTTTCCCTGATAGTCCGAAAAAAGACTGGAAAGTGGGGGACGTCAGAGGAGTCTGGGAGATCATTCAGCCCCTAGACAGCTTCAAAGCGCAGACCAACGCAGGCTTGACGGGAACATTTGTCATTTTAGGGGGAATATTTGCGTTGGGACTCTCAGGGCAGACCCTGTCTCTCAAAAGGCTGCGTCAAATCGCTTTGGAATTAGAACTCCGTGTCAGGGAACGCACCGCCGATTTGGCTTTAGCCAATACAGAGTTAGGAAAAAGTAACGCGCTGATTCGCGGGATCTTTGGGCGTTATCTGACTGATGAAGTGGTAGACAATTTGCTAGAAAACACCGAAGGATTGAAACTCGGTGGCGAGAGGCAGAGAGTTACGATCATGACCTCCGATTTAAGAGGATTCACTAGCCTTTCCGAAAGATTATCTCCGGAAGAAGTCATTAAAATCCTCAACTTCTATCTGGAATGCATGGCAAATGTGATTACTAAGTACCAGGGAACAATTGATGAGTTCATGGGGGATGGGATTTTGGTTCTGTTTGGTGCCCCCATTGTCAGAAAAGACGATGCCCAACGGGCTGTCGCCTGTGCCATTGAGATGCAGTTAGCAATGGTTCATGTCAACGAAAAGATGCACTCGTGGGAGTTGCCGAAACTAGAAATGGGCATCGGCATCAATACTGGCATTGTTGTGGTAGGAAATATCGGCTGTGAAAAACGTACCAAGTACGGTATCGTTGGCAGCCAGGTGAACCTGACTTACCGCATAGAATCCTGTACACTAGGCGGTCAAATTCTAATTTCAGAGGCGACCTTAAAAGCGGCGGGATCAATCGTGAAAATCCATGGGCAAAAGGAGGTACAACTCAAAGGAGTTCAACAGCCGATCACAATCTATGAAGTCGGGGGTATGGGTGTTCCATACAATCTCAAACTGACTAAAGAAGAAGAGGTATTCTTTCCCCTTCCCGAAGCAATCCCGGTACAATATGTGGTTCTGGATGGAAAGCATCTTGGTGAAACGCTGTGCAAGGGAAGTTTAGTTAAGCTTTCAGCCAAGGGTGCTGAGGTTCGCTGCGATCGTCTAAGAGGGTCGAGTGTACCTGAGCCGCTGAGCAATATCAAGCTAAACTTGAAAAGAACGTACCACTTAGCAGAAGCAAACGTTGATATCTATGCCAAGGTATCAGAAAAATCAGCTAACACTGGTAGTTTTTATCTCGATTTCACATCCATCCCCCCGGATCTAAAAGCGAAGCTTGATGCTCTTTATCATTCAATTAGGACTAACGCACCAATCGAATCTAATTCAAGCAATGTTGGCAATAGCGTGCGATCGCCTCAAACTCCGGTTCAACATCTTCTTTCATGTACCAATTGCAATCACAATAATACGGCTAATTTCAAATTCTGTTCCCAGTGTGGGCAACAACTGACTAAATAATGCATGAATACTCAATCTGAAGTAGGAACCCTCTGGTGCGGAAGACGGGCATAGCCAGCGATCGCCAAGAGGGTGAGGATAACACCGAGTTAGCGTCTTAGCTTGGGCTGATCTATGACAAGTTACCTGTTACTTGCACTTACCAATCTGATAAATTATATTTTAGCTAGATCACTAGTAACCCAAGTTGCTAGTTACAGATTCAGGCGATCGCAACGGGGTCATTTAAGCAATAAAATTCCCTCCAGAGTCAAAATAGGAGGGATATATGCGCGCGGGAAATAATTGCAATCTATGCGCTTCCCTGATGACTTAGTCAAGGCGATTGGGCATAACGACGACATTCGGCGCGACATGATTGATGCAGAAATTATCACTACGGCACTTGTTGCCGCTATGTTCTTCAATGGTAATCATAGCAAGGCTTGCGCCTATATGAAAGACCACAAATTAATACCAAAGATGTTAGAAAAATCACGCTTTAATCGGCGATTACACAATTTATCGATGTTAATCAATGATTTATTTCATCAAATAGGAATGATAATTAAGGAAATAAGTGATTCAACGGAGTATCTTTTAGACTCATTTCCCGTTCCAATCTGTGACAACATCGGCATTTTTCAAGTCCGGTTGATACAGTCAGAAGAATACAGAGGACAAATGCATCGAATAAACGCTATTTCTACGGAGTCAGAGTCCAGTTAATGAGTACTAAAAGCGGTATTCCTGTAGAATTTGCTTTTTTACCAGGGAGTGCAAATGATGTGCGTGGATTAAACGCATTACCATTCAATTTACCACCTGGGAGTGAAGTATATACGGATGCAGGCTATACTGATTATACCGTAGAGGTGATAAGCGAAGAATTAAGCCAAATATCTCTCAAAGTCATGCGGAAAAAGAATTCCAAGCGTCAAGATGAACCATGGAATCAGTATGTTAAGAAACATACAAGGCGTTATATTGAAACAGTGTTTAGTAGTATAAATTGTGTCTTTCCAAAATAAATTCATGCATGTACCATGGAGGGGTTTTTACTGAAACTACAAGCATTCATTTTTGCATTTACTCTTCAACAAGCATTTGTTTAAAAATACAATATAATACATTAAATTAATTTAATACTTATACTTTTGCTCAAGTCAAAGTGGTGGTGGCGCGACGCGCCACCACCACTTTGAAGTGCGCGATCGCCTGAAATAGTAAGTTTGTACTTGATAACCCGCAACTTGGGTTAGTACATGACGGCGGAAATAACGCTACCATCTCAAACAGCCAAAACCCATGTATTTCAAGCTTTTTCATTTTTCATTTTTCATTTTTAATTCCGCGAAGCGGTACTAGTGTTTCCCTTTGTTAAATTTGTATTCAATTCCAAGCAAATATTATAAAATGTACTTATTAAACCAAAGATTCAGAGTCAAGGTAAAAGTCCTAACTAAGTGGGGTGAATTAATTAAAACCGGATATTCAGTATTTATGAAATATGTATAACCTAGCAAACAAAGACTTTAACGGAGAGCAAACAAAGACTTTAACGGAGATATAACTAATAAGTAAAAGTAATCCCAAAGGTCTTTGGCAATGGCATAGTGTTCTGCGAGGTTCAACCAATTTGGGTTTACTCAATAAAATGAGAACGAAAGGGATAGGTGAAATGCTTTCTAAGTCTACGTAATAGCGGAAAAAACTTCAAACAGACAGGTCTAGTCAGCAACACTCTAACGCAAGAGTACCCTTGAGGGTACTATTAAAGCCTCAGTGGCTTTTGGATAATAAGTACTTAAATAATTTTTTATAATTAAGTAAAATTTACAGGATGGAGATTAGCCTCGAATCATTTGCTATTTCTGCAACGCCCATTTTTCATTTATGCCCCATTGAATAAGTGCATAAGTTGATTTCACTGACACCTATAAGGAAATAGATGAAGGGTTTTGGTTTTAGCCGTCGCGCGCTTGTGCCTGCTGCGGTTTTCTAAGTTCATCTAACTCACGTTAACCCATCAGGAGCATCAATTAACGAGTAGATAGCATTGGTTCAGTTTCAAAAGTGGATTTCGGATGAATAGGGGAGGAAAATGACATACGAAAATGCAGTTTTGGATGATAAAGAACTTCAAGAAGGTTTAAAGTTTATCAATCCGAAGTTTGGTGAGTTTGTAACTCGTGTAGCAGGTGAAGCATGGGGTCTGCCATTAATTGATCAAAAAACCAAGGCTTTAATAACGATCGCAGTTGATATTGTGAATCAGGATCATATCGGTCCCGGCAATCCTTTTGGAGCACATGTGAATATGGCTATAAAGCAAGGAGCCACTCGGGAGGAAATCGAGGAACTTCTTTTATTCATGTGTGTTTATGCGGGATTCAATAAGGTAGCAGGTTGCTTCGGCACACTTAATGAGATTTGGGATTCTCTATCCTAATATTCAGAGATAGCTTGCTACTGTTAAAATGATCAAATTGGGTTTAATTTAAACAATGTAGTTTAAAAACCCGATTTTCATGCAATCAAATTGGTGTTGTCAAAATGATATCAGCAATCAGAAAGGCTGATTATGCCTTACGCGATCAAAATGGCAAAGCAGTCTTCTACGTTCTCCTGTGGAAACGAAGGTCAATAACGTTAGATCTGTTCGATGATTACTGGAGAGATGTTCATGGTCCAGTCTGCGCCCGACTACCAGGTCAGCACCAATACTGGCAGTTCCACCTAGCTCATAATCAGGGTGGTCTGTGGCCAGCTATTGATGGCATTGAGTACACCAGTCAGTCAGAAGATCAGTTCGATGGCATTGCCGAATTAACCTTCCAAACAGAAGCCGACCGTCAGACATGGTTCAAAGCTGCTGCCATTCTGATGGATGACGAACACAACTTATTCAGCAAGGCGATTGGATACAACACTAGCCCTGGTAATTCCAAAACTTATGTTGATGGCATCCCCACGGGGGATCCAAACGGAGAACTGGGTATCCTGAAGTTCCACGTTATGGTCAAGAAAGCAGATGCTGTAAGTGTGGACGAGTTTCGCAAATATATGACAGACAGCTTTGCTGCATCTGTTGTCCAGAGTGACTCGGTTCTCAAGTTCCGACTGCATTTGTTTGAATTCGTAGACAACTCGCGCCCAGATGCTGCGGGAGTATCTCATTCTGAACCATCAGAGAAGCAATATCAGGCAGCTTTTGAAATTGCGTTCTCCAATCCTCTAGAAATGGAAAAATTCTTTGCCTCAATTGAGTACGCAGCATCTGTCAGAAATCAAGCAAAGTATATCAAACAAATCAACCCATTTCCAGAGCGGAGTGCCTACACTTTTGTCTACAACGGTCAGATGACTCTAGCGGGTCAGCGGAGTTCAACGGTGGCAGATCTGATCGTGAACATTGGAGCAACCAATCAACTAAAGGAGGACATAGTTTCGCTCATGCTAGATCAAAAGCTCATTTCAAACTCGAATGGTTCCTCGGATGGTTATGGGAGTCGGCTGCAAAACACTACAAATACTCCCAGTAAAACGCGAACTAATTACTACAAAGATTTGGCAGCTGATTATTCCAGACCGGGACTCGTTACTTCCTATGTAGCGAAAAAACTCATTGAGGATGCCGAAAAGTACGTGGCAATGAAAGAAAAGACGCTGCCACAAATAGATTCTTATTACACCCTAAAACAAATTGAATTCGAGAACAAGGAGTGGTGGCCCACTCATTGCGAGGCATTGAGGCAGGGAAGAGGCGATATATTAACCGGCGAATATCGCGATGATCTCGTTTATTTATGCCAGGATGGCCCGTATTACGGCTTGGAACAACAAAAATTGCGAGAGCAACATTGGTGGGCATTAATTGCGCAACCAGGAGTCACTATGTGCTGGCCAATCGTCATGTTTCATGGGGAAGTTACCTACTTTGAATGGAAGTGTGTGGACGATGAAACCAACGAAACAATTGCTAAGGGAAATGTCACCTGGGTGCGACGGGGTCACAGAGGTGCATGCCACCTCAAAACCGAGCAACTGACTTTCTACCGCGATGTTTTTGCCCCAGATGGACTATTGAAGTTGATCACCACAGCCTAAGATGACAGGGGATAGGGCATACGAAAATGCTGTTTTGGATGACTTGGAACTGCAAGCAGCTTTAAAAGGTATCAACCCGAAGTTTGGTGACTTTGTTACTCGTGTAGCAGGTGAAGCATGGGGTTTGCCATTAATTGACCAAAAGACCAAGGCTTTAATCACGCTTGCAGTTGATATTGTCAATCAGGATCACAAAGGTTCCGGCAATCCTTTTGCCGCACATGTGAATATGGCTCTCAAACAGGGAGCTACTCGCGAGGAAATTGAAGAACTTCTTTTGTTCATGTGTGTTTATGCGGGATTCAATAAGGTGGCAGGCTGCTTCGGCACACTTAATGAGATTTTTGAGCAAAGTAGTGTTGAACCAAGGAAAGCGGCAATGATATCAGCAATCAAAAAGCCCGATTATGCAATACGCGATCAAAATGGCAAAGTAGTCTTCTACGTTCTCCTGTGGAAACGAAAGGGAATCTCCTTAGATCTGTTCGATGAATACTGGAGAAATGTGCATGGCCCAGTCTGCGCCCGACTACCAGGTCAGCACCAATACTGGCAGTTCCACTTGGCTCATAATCAGGGTGGTCTGTGGCCAACTATTGATGGCATTGAGTACACCAGTCCGGACGAAGACCAGTTCGATGGCATTGCCGAATTAACGTTTGAGACAGAAGCTGACCGTCAGATATGGTTCAAAGCTGCTGCCATTCTGATGGATGACGAACACAACTTATTCAGCAAGGCGATTGGATACAACACGAACTCTGGGAATTCCAAAACTTATGTTGATGGCATTCCCACGGGTGACCCAAACGGAGAACTGGGTATCCTGAAGTTCCACGTTATGGTCAAGAAAGCAGATGCCGTGAGTGTGGACGAGTTTCGCAAATATATGACAGACAGCTTTGCCGCAGCTGTTGTCCAGAGTGACTCGGTTCTCAAGTTCCGACTGCATTTGTTTGAGTTCGTAGACAACTCGCGGTCGGATGCTGCGGGAGTATCTCATGATGAACCATCAGACAAGCAGTATCAGGCAGCTTTTGAAATTGCTTTCGCCAATCCTCTAGAAATGGAAAAGTTCTTTGCATCAATTGAGTACGCGGCAGCTGTCAGAAATCAAGCAAAGTATGTTAAACAAGTCAACTCATTTCCAGAGCGGAGTGCTTACACTTTTGTCTACAACGGTCAGATGACTCTAGCGGGTCAAAGAAGTTCTAGGGTGGCAGATCTGATCGCGAAAGTAGGAGCAACCAATCAACTTAAGGAGGACATAGTTTCTCTGATGAACAGCAAGCAAAATGGTAAGTCTGGGTTAGGTCATTACCTGCAAGGAGTTCAACACTTCGGGATCACAGTTTATGATATGGCAAAGGCCATGGAATTTTACACTGAAGTGTTGGGAGGGAAAGTAGCCATTAGCGGAGATGGATTTATAGGCGATGTCTTGTCTAATACTCTGTTTCAAAAAGAAGCTCTTGAGGCGCTTGAACTAGGTATCGAACCGAGAAAACTTGGTGTGCCTAACCTCAGAGATGGTTCAGAAGAATCGTTGGACGTTAGGTTCGTTTCCTTTGGTAACACCGTATTAGAACTCATCCATTTCCGAGATGCTAAGTTAACACCTAATGCACCTAATGTTTTTGAAAAGGTAACTTCCTGTGTAGGTTATGCGAACGTACCACACATTTCTTTTTATGTGAAAGATGATGTAGATCTCAATCAGTTCGCGAAAATATTGGAAGAAGATTGTCAAAAGCGAGGGTTGACCGACGTTGTTTGTAACCGAATCATTGATGTGAAGTCGGAAGCTGAAAGAAAAAACGTTGCCCTCAAGTACAATGCCAACAAATTTTGGAATGAGCCAGAATATTTTGTAGAAGGCTACTCAGATTCAGACTTCGGTGATTTTGAAGGCTGGTCATTGTTTTACTGTAAAGGTCCCAACGGGGAACAGCTTGAATTTAATCAAGTGACTCGTAAAGCCAAAGAAAACTTTACTAGAGCAGAGGAGGAATATAACAAAGCAAACAAGACAAATTACTCGTTTTTAAATTCCCAAAAACAGGTTGCAACCGCCCAAAAAGGTTCAAGCGCAAGTAAGGTGTACGCATCATACAGCATTCCTGTCAATGCCACGAGGGAATTTGTTTGGGAGGTTTTGTTGGACAAAATGCAAAACCCCGGCCGCTACATGCCCTATGTTGTTGAAGACTTAAAGGTATTGGAGAGATATGACGATGGAGTTCTGCGCAAAGTAAAAACGCCTGAGATGCACGTGACAGAAAGAGTCACAGTGGACGAAAAAGCGGGAAAAGTAACATACGAGATAGTGAATTACCCGCAGTTCACTGTTACGTTCATGAACCAAGTGACTCTGTCGGCGAATCACGATTCGGGGTCGTTACCCATACTTACTAACGTTATTGAGTTAAAGCCGACCACCGATCAAGCCCTAGAGCAAGAGTCAGCCCAGCATTTTATAAAAGCTGCTCAACCAGAATTGATTGAAATGGCTACCCTTCATCTGAAAAGTTTCATCGAAGACACGACTAAAAATCAGGGAAAAGCTATGTTAACAACAACAACAACAACTCCAGGAACCAAGTCCGAAATAGTTAGGCAGATGTTTCTAGCGGGCGAGTCGATGAATGTGGACAACTTCGTCAAGTTCTACACCGATGACTGCCTGTATCAGTTCAGCAACTTCCCAGTTGCCTATGGACACCAAGGCATCAAGGACAGTTCAGTTGATTTCTTGAAGAAAGTGGCAAAAGTTAACCACCACATCAAGAATATATGGGAAGAGGGAGACACTGTCATCTGCGAAATGGAGGTAACCTACATTCGTTATGATGGCAAGGTTTTCAGGCTTCCTTGCTGCGACACCATTATCTTCAAAGGCGATAAAGTCCAGGAACTGAGAATTTATATGGATATCAGTCCAGTCTTTGAAACAGAAGAATTACAGCCCCAACCTGCTTCTTCAGGCGGTTCCTTGACAAAAAGGCTTGAGAAAATGTATGAGGCTCTGCACGCCGAAAATTGGGATGAATTTATGACCTTCTTTACCCCCAACCTACTCTACAAAATCGGTGCAAATGACCCAGTGATTGGACCACAAGCTTGTCGCGACCTTTTGCAGAATATCTATAAAACCCTCAAACTGACAACCCACAACACCCGAGGAATGTGGGAACTCGGCAATACGATTATTTTGGAAATGGATGCTAACTATGTCCATAAGCCGGACAAGCGATTTGTTCAGGTTCCTTGCGTTGATATCTATCGTTTTGACGGGGATAAGATTTATGAGTGGCGAGTTTATCCAGATGCATCTGCGACCAATGTCCGGATTTGAAAGCGATGTGATCTAGCACTCTTTGAGTCTACCCAGAGCGGTTTCCAAGCAAAAACCAAAAGACACACCCTAGACATTTCAAAACTTCCGGGCGACTTAGCAAGAACGCTGTTGCTCTGTACTTCGACTGTTCCGAACCCTCTTTTTGATTAGGTGTATTTGGGATGTGGTTTACCTCGGTGCAAGTTTGTTGCTCAAACGCTAACAAACCAAGCACAAATCAGCTTGTTATTAACCAAAAACCAATGCTCACTAAAGGAGATTCATTCCCATGTCACATACCACAGGTCCCCTTGCTAAAATCTCCCCATCCACAGCAAGTGAAGTTGTTGAGGATTACCTGCTTGTGCCACAGGACGATCCAAATCGTCCGGCAGTCTATGGTTCTGGCGACTTGTATACGTTCTTAGCAACTTCTAGGGAGACTAACTTTGCGTTCAATTTTTTCGATTTCTTCCTTCCAGTCAACGCCGGACCATCTCCACACTACCACCGTTACGAACACGAGGTGTGGTATGTAACTGCTGGGGAGATTGAATACACTTTAGGTAACGAGGGAACTGATACTTTGGTGGTGCCTGAAGGCACTTTGGTCTTCGGTCCCAGAAACAGAGTACACGGATATCATAACATCGACTCGACGGCATCAATATCGGGGATAACTCCAGGAGCAAGGACACTTTCGATGACTACTCCAGGGGCGTTAGACCTCTTCTTTGATACTGTAGCTGGGCAAGTCACAGATAGGAATCAGCCGGTACCTACTCTCCCTAACACGGTTGAAGTCTTCACAAAACTGGCAGAATTTGCGCTGCGAACCAATGCTGGCATAACGATTGCTACTCCAGATTATCAACCACCCGAAAATGCTCTCAATTATCTACTGGTGCTTCCACCTGATGCCGAGGGTGATGTCGTAGAGGGAGCGATCGCGCTGTCAAAGGTTGATGGTTTTAGCGTCTGGACGACTGGCGAGCAAGCAGGTTTACGGCAGCGACCAAAATTTACTGGACCTTTTGGGATCGAGTACACTTCCCTAGCCAGCTTGGAAGAAACGGGGAATGAATTTTCATACAACCAGTTTTCCCTTGCGCCCCAAGTGACTAATACCTTTGCCCAAGCTAACTTAAATGCCAACCAAGAGGTGAAGCATACTGAATCGTTAGCAACTGGCGTTGCCACTGTAAAACTCAATGAGCAAGGAGATATTGACTATAACTTAACGGTAACTGGCTTGAACTTTGAGAAATTCGCGGAGTGGGGTACTTCCCAGACGCCTGAGAATAAAGATGATGTCACCGGTATCTATATCGATTCAGGAGATCGCGGCAGCAATGGCTCACACGTATTTAATATCCTAGATCCGAGCCATCAGGATGCAAGTTACCAGTCGCTCAGGTTGAATCCGGATGGCTCGACCACTATTAACGGCACCTGGCGTCAGGCAGACAAGGAGATTCCCACGACCCTAAGTGATTTCCTTGCTCATAGTGGCTTACCAGGTCAGCAATCTAACTTCTACCTCGAAGTTGACACCTCAGATCATCCCACTGGCGAAATTCGGGGTCAAATTGCTAGCACGACTAATGATTTTGCCGACCCGGTTGAGAGTGAAAACGATGAACTTTTGTATGTAAACAAAGGGCAACTGTCTGTCAAAATTGGTGATGAAACAAGGCTTGCCGGACCGGACACTTTTGTCTATATTGCACCAGGGAACAAATACTCGCTCAGCAATTTTGGAGACGCAGAAGTAGATTCGCTGGCAATCTCAGTAATCCCACGGCAATATAATGGACCAGTTATCCCTGATGATACAGGTTATAACTTGATCGAAGGCAGCGGGGGTGACGATATACTCTTCGCTAACAGCAAGGATAAACTGGTTGGGGGCGCAGGTAACGATATATACATCGTCAATGGCGGCAACAATCTCCTTTACGCAGGTTCTGGCGCTGACCAGTTCTGGATTGCTAACGGCAAAATACCTGATACAGTTCCCGATCCCAGGCAAATAACCGATCAGCCAGCACCTTTTCCAACCCTACCGCCGTTAGAAGATACTCAGAACACGATCATAAACTTTAAACTAGGTATTGACAAGATTTACATTAACGGCATCAACGGGATCTCTTCTTTTGATGACTTGAAATTGCTACCCGCTTTTGGCGATCTTCGCACTACCAGCATTCTCGCTACGTTAGACGGCAAGGAGATATCCCTGGCAAATGTGTCGGGTATTCTGTCCAACGAACTTTCGGCTAGGGATTTCGTTTTCGCCTAGTCAGCTGCTTGAAAGTTCTTAAAATAACGTCAAACTTTTATTAACAGGAACACAAATCATGCGCCGCTCAAATCCTAAATGGCTTGTTCCAGCAGCTCTTACATTAGTCGGTTTTGGGTCGATTTGCCCAGCGGCGATCGCGCAGACTAGTTACACATTTAGTGCCAACTACGACACATTAAACAACACCAGGAACATCACGTCGGACATCTTACAGGTATCTCCCTCATGGAAGAGTACTAACGCCCCGTACGGACTGACCAATCTTAGCGGACTAGCCTACAGCCAGACTGACTTTGCTACTGGCAAATTCAGCTTCGACACAGATCCAACAAAGTTCGGCTTGCAGGGCGAACCTACTGGCTTGATTGTCCTAGAAGGAAGCGGCAGTGACAAGTTGTTTGCGACCGATAGTGCCTCCGCTGTAGTTGACTTCCAGACCCTCACAGCGACAACTTCTGGTACTTATACTATCACTGGCGGGGAGGGCAGATTCACGGGCGCTAATGGCACCCTGGATTTTTCCGAGGTCGGCACACTCAGTCTAGAGCCAAATACTCCTTTTAAAGGTCGGGCTGAGGTGAAAGGCTCCTTCCAAGTTCTCCAAGTTCCGGAACCGAAATCCGACACGGCGCTTGTTGTCATGGGTGTGTTCGGAGTTGGTGTCCTGCGGCGTCGTCGCTGCCAGAGTTCCAAACGAAGAGTATTTGCCGATTCATTTGTCGTTTTCCCAACAAGCAACTTGCGAAATTTATAGCCACTCAACTGCTCGTCCAATTCATCTTAATTCCCGAAGCCCAAATGGCACGCGAACAGGTGATGTAGCACATACATTACCTGATTCAGGCTCTACTTTCTACTCCCTATTCCCTACTACCCACTTGAATTCTGGACATCGAGAGTTATCGTAACTAGGAGGCAACATGACAACAATTAGCGAAAAAGCCGATCTAATTACTGTGATCAACGTCTTCACAGTCGAAAGTCCCGAACAGCAGCAGCGCTTAGTGGAGCACCTTGTAAGTAACATCGAAAAAGCCAAGAAGCAGACGGGCTTCATATCAGCCAATATCCATAAGAGTTTAGATGGTACGCGGGTCACCAACTACGCCCAGTGGAGTAGCCAACAAGCGCTTGAATCGGCTCTTCAAAACTCGGAATTTATGAATCCCGTGGAGCAGATTTTAGAATTGCCTCACGATTTCCACTTGTACAAGGTCGTCTTCACAACGCAGGCGCAGTGATTAGTTAGCTCGCCGACTAACCCTTGAAGAAAGGGCGTAACTCACATATTGGGAGGATAAGAAAACCCAATGACCAAGACTGCAGTAGATTCCCGACGCTGGCTCGTACTCATCCTGCTTTGTGCCACGCAGTTCATGTTCGTGCTAGACGTCTCGATCATCAACGTTGCCCTTCCCTCGATACAACGGGAGTTAAGGTTCTCCCCACAGAACCTTCAATGGGTGGTCAACGCTTACTCACTCGCCTTTGGCGGCTTTCTCCTGCTTGGTGGTCGGGCAGGAGACCTGTTCGGTCACCGTCGCGTCTTCATAATCGGGCTTAGCCTCTTTTCGCTCGCCTCACTGATGGGCGGTTTTTCCCAGTCTGAGAGCATGCTGATTGCTGCACGCAGTATTCAGGGTTTTGGTGCCGCGCTCAGCTCCCCTACGGCATTGTCGATTCTCACCACGACTTTCGCAGCAGGCTCCGAGCGCAACCGCGCCTTGGGAGTCTGGGGGGCTACGGGTGCGTCAGGTGGTGCAGCTGGCGTGCTACTAGGTGGGCTACTCACTGGTTTCCTTGGTTGGCAGTGGGTGCTGTTTGTCAACGTGCCGATTAGTGGCGCGGCAGCCATATTTGCCCCGATACTGCTGCGCGAAAGCGCCAGAACAAAGGGTTCTCAGTACTTTGACATAGCGGGTGCTTTCTGTGTTACGGCAGGGCTGGTCTTGCTTGTCTTCGCAATCGTGAGTAACGGTTCCAACCGGGTGCAGACAATCTCCCTGTTTTCCCTCTCGATTCTTCTGCTCGTCAGCTTCATCCTGATTGAACGGCGATCTCCTGCTCCACTAGTATCGTTGCGGATTTTTCGCCTGCGTAACCTCACTGGTGCCAACCTCGTGACTTTGGTCCACGGCACGGGACCGTTGTGTACCTTGTTCTTCATCTCGCTCTACCTCCAGCAGGTGCTAGGTTTCTCGTCGATTAACTCGGGACTCGCCTTCCTGCCCTTTGCGCTGGCAGGCATAGTCGCGTCCGGCGTGGCATCAGTGCTGGTGAACCGCTTCGGAGTCAAGCCAGTCATGGTGGTCGGGATGCTCTTGATGGCTGTTGGTCTCGTACTCTTTGCCCAGGTTTCTGTCGATGGCACCTATGTGAGTGACGTGCTGCTGCCCTCGCTCATTGTCGGCACCAGCGCAGGTCTCGCCTTTGTACCGTTGACCATCGCCGGTGTCACTGGCGTCAGGGCTGAGGACACCGGGCTTGCCTCTGGGCTGCTCAGCACTAGCCAGCAGATCGGTGCTGCAATAGTTCTGGCGTTGCTAGTGGCGAACGCGAGCGCCCGCACGGCAGAGATTGTCGCAGCGCGAGGGAACTCCCAGGCGATACAAACGACCGCGCTAACCGAAGGCTTTCAGTCTGCCTTTCTCCTTGGTGCAGGTCTGGTTGCGCTCGGTGCACTCGTCGCGTTTTTAGTCATCCGACAGCCGACAGCAGCAGCAAACGAAACCCTCTCACCATGATTAGTGCATCTATGACAACCACACCCAAAATCTTGGCTTTCGCTGGCAGCACACGTGCTGAATCATACAACAAGAAGCTGCTGAAAATTGCGATGAACGGCGCACAAGCCGCAGGTGCTGAAGTCACTTATTTGGCTCTGCGCGACATTCCCTTGCCGCTATTTGATGAAGACTTGGAAGCCCAAGAAGGTCTTCCTCCTAATGCCCGTAAGTTGAAGGATCTTATGCTGGCACATCAGGGACTTCTGATTGCTTCTCCTGAATACAACAGCTCAATCTCAGCTGTTTTGAAGAATGCTATTGATTGGGTGTCACGTCCAGTCCCAGGCGAAGAGCCGCTGACTTGTTTTATGGACAAGGTGGCGGCAATTATGAGCGCCTCACCGGGAGCGCTGGGAGGTCTGCGCGGTCTAGTTCATTTGCGGGCAATACTTGGGAATATTAAAGTTCTTGTTATTCCCGATCAGATAGCTGTTCCCAAGGCTTATGATGCTTTTAATTCTGATGGCACATTGAAAGACGCTAACCAACAGGTGGCAGTCGAAAATCTCGGCAGCAAAGTGGCAACGGTGCTGGCTAAGTTGAATGCATGACCGATTTGCTGCCATTTGAAAATCATTGTTTTGCTATAGGTTTAATCATGGTTTCTAAAATTGTACAGCGATCGCTATATGATAATTGCGAGGTCTGATTTGCACCATTTTTTGATAAAAAAATAGCTCAACCCCTTTCTAATAAATAGTTGCGATCGCGATTTCTCGTTCAAGTCCACTCATCACTTGCAGGAGTTTTCTGTCTTAAAGATGCGATCGCGCCTATCCGCCAGTGTATGTATCCGGCTAAAAAGAAGGTAGTCATGTTAACGAGAAGACAATTTATTCTAACAAGTGCGGGGGCAGGAGCAGCATTTTTGGGTTCTGCGATGCTTAAGGCAAATAGAACTGTTGCCGACTCCCCGCAGATAACAAAATTTACCGAGTCTCTGCCCACCCCGTTCGCGGGTTCGCCACCTAGCACCTTAACGATCGCAAAGAGTTCATACTCGTTCCACAGCAACCTAGGGGCAGGACCCACCTTCGGCTACGGCGGTTTTCCAATCCTCGGCCCTACTATCGAGGTCACGAGGGGCACGCCGGTTAGCATCAACGTGGTCAACAACATCGTCGGCGACCATCCGCTGCTGGGGGCAGTTGACACGCAGTTGCACGGTGTACTGGAGTCGGACCTTACCAGCCCACGGATGGCGTTGCACCTGCATGGCAGCAACACCGAACCACAAAGCGACGGTTACCCAACGGACACGTTCACACCCGGACAGACCTACACGTACAACTTCAACAACAATCAAGAAGCAGCGACACTGTGGTATCACGACCATACGCTTGGGATGACCGGCTTGAATGTGTTGGCAGGACTCGCTGGGTTATACCTACTTAGGGACGTTGACGATCCGGTGGGTGGCAATGGGCCCCTCGGTATACCAGCTGGAGCTCCGTATGAAGTGCCACTGGTGCTGCAGGACCGTTCTTTCAACACCGATGGCTCGGTGTCCCACCCCAACCAGCCCCCCTGGTTATCAGAGTATGTCGTTGACGTCGCCACCGTCAACGGCAAGGCGTGGCCGAACCTTAATGTTGACCGCACCCTTTACCGATTCCGGATAGTCAACGGCTCAAGCGCACGCACCTACAACCTCAAGCTGTCGTCGAAGCAGCCAATCATTCAAATCGGCACTGACCAAGGGATGCTCAACGCTCCGGTGTATTTGTCCAGTCTGCTGCTCTCTCCCGGTGAGCGGGCTGATGTGCTTCTAGACTTCTCCAACAGTCTGCCGTTCGACAAGATCGTCTTGGAAAATGACGCTACTTCGCCGTATCCATTTGGTAGGGCTAACATATTTGTACCTAATCCCCTACTGCCCGAAATGATGCAGTTCACAGTGAACGCGGGTGCTGCTGCCCCCAAGTCAGTTCCCAAGATACTGCGACTGCATAAACCACTCATCAAGCCGATTGCTGTTGAGCCGGTGCGCCAACGGTTCCTGACGCTGGTGGAGCTGACGGGATCAAGAGGGCCGGTTGTGTTGCTGCTGAACAATGTCTACTGGGATGAGGCACTCAAAAACCCGGATCTGATGGAGCGGCCGAAGGTGGACACTGTAGAGCAGTGGAACATCATCAACATTCAGCCTGTCGCCCACCCGATGCACTTGCATCTAGTTCCGTTCCAGATCCTCAACCGACAAAAGATTAATGGATCCCAGTATCTGAAGGCATACTTTGCCACTGGTCCCCGCACAGTCATCATAGATCATGCAATGGGTGGGCCGACGGTGCCAGCTGGCTACCCACCGCCCGATCCCAGAGAGTTTGCGATCGGTCCGGCAACATCGCCTGCGCCAAACGAGGCCGGATGGAAGGATACAGTGCTAGTCAACCCGTATGAGGTCGTCCGCCTCATTGTCCCGTTCGGTGCTCAAGCAGCCCAGAACCTGCCCTTCGGCAACTCGTTCACCGGAACCTACGTGTGGCACTGCCATATGCTTGGACACGAGGACAATGAGATGATGCTGCCCTACCAGGTGGTATCGTAGCTCCTAGCAGAAGAAGTTCAGTACGATGGATGACCAGCGCGTACTGGTAACTACAACAGGACTTATCCAAATGTATCTAATTTCCAAGCTGAATATAAATGAAAGTACTTTCCTCGCTAGCTATTAGCACTGCTTGTTCAATTTCTCTCAGTTTTCTCCTTATAGCGCAACCTGCTCGTGCAGTATCTGAGAGCGAAACTAATAACTCTTTCGCTACCAGAAAATTTATACCATCTGCTACCAGTACTGTAGATGGACAACTTAGCAACGAAAAAGTTGACTATTACACCTTCTCAGGTCTTGATCGCGGAAATTTATTTACCGCAGAGGTAAATTCACAGTCATTCGATCCACTTCTGGGGTGGCTTGATGATTCTGGTAAGATCCTAGCAATCAACGATGATCAATCTGATAATAATGTTCTACCCCTACTAACCGGAACCATACCAGTAAGTGGCAATCTGAACTTGGCATTGTCTGGAACCAGAGATATTAATCTTGCTGGTGACCACTTTCAATCTGGTAGCTATACACTATCATTAAAGGATTTTCCTCTGACCAAACCCTCTACTAACTCAAGACTCATCAATGGTGGCTTTGAAACTGGTGATTTTACTGGATGGAAAACATTAGGCTCTACCAATATTGAGACGGCAGCCTTTGGTAGTGGTCCAACCAACGGAACTTACCAATCTTTATTATCAACTGGGGGTGCCAAATTTGATGGCTCAATTATAGAAAAATTCCTGGGGCTAAATGCTGGAAGCCTGAATAATCTTGCTCGGGAAATTACCCCCGACAGTTCTGCTTTTTCTCCTATTCAACAAACAGCAACCCAAGGCTCTGCTATTGAACAAACATTTACAGCCAAGGCTGGAGACATTTTGACTTTCGATTGGGATTTTCTCACGGATGAAGTATTGCCGCCAGTCCCGTTTTCAGATTTCTCCTTCGTCTCAATCAATTCCCAGTCAGACGGCTCAATCAGTTACCTGTCAGAACTGGCTGATATAACTACCGTAACATCGGCAATTTCCGCAACACGGTTTTTCAAAGAGACTGGCTTTCACACTTTTTCCTTCAACATACCGACCACCGGAACATACACATTGGGACTCGGAGTAACAAATGTGGGAGATACCACTCTCGATTCAGGATTATTGGTTGACAATGTTAAACTCACCTCTGTCCCCGAACCCACTTCTGTGTTTAGTGTATTGGTATTTGGTGCTTTAGGTACAGGTTCAGTACTGAAACGCAAGCAGTGACAGAAACAGGGTATGTCACTTTGGATTAATTAGTAATAAAAATTGTTAAAATTAACATAAATAAGGAAAATATCATGACATCTACACCTTTAAATAACGGTAGAATTGGCGAACCAATCAAGGGTAAAATTGGCGTCCTAATTGAGGAACATTTCGATCAAACTGAATTTCGCAGATTCAACGAGTATTTTCCAAAGCTTGGCTATCAAGTCGAGTATATTTCTCATCTTTGGGGCAATCCAGAGTTAACCTTCGGGGCCAACCCTGATACTGGTGTAGTCGAAGACCATGTCACAGTTACAACAGAAATCAATCATGTTGCTCCAGCAGATTACAAAGGAATAATTTGTATTGGTGCCTATGCAACGGATCGGCTGAGATATCAGGTCTCTGTAAAGAAAGGTCAGAAAAATCAAGCTCCGGCAGTTGTATTTCTCAGAAAAGCTCTTCAGACAGAAGGTTTGAAAATAGGAACAATCTGTCATAGCTTGTGGCTATTCTGTGCTGATTCAGATTTAATCAAAGGTCGGAAAGTTACTTGTGCTCACAACATCATCTGCGATGTGGAAAATGCTGGTGGTGATGTTGTCTATGACGGGGACGCAACTGCTGATTTGGTTATAGATGGCAACCTGATCTCAGGAAAACACCCAGGAGTTGTAGATAAATTCATGGAAACTTTTGTCGCAGAAATTCAAAAGCAGGAGAAAATGCAGAAAGTAGCAGTGGGGACATAATCACTTGTGTGATGTTTGAGAGGAAAACTCAAAATTTACTTACCTGCGCTACTTGGAAACGTCTTGCTAGTAGATAGAAATTTGCTCACACAGAGCTACTTTACTTCAACAATCCTGGAGGTCACCCCATGGATCACATGAGTTTTTCCTTTTCTGACACCATCGCTGGGTACGTCACTCACTTTAACCGCAGCGAAAAAAGCTTTGGCATCAAGACATCAGATGACCGGGAATTCCAGGCATACCTTACCCCCACTACCTGGGGTCGGATTGCCCAAAATTTAGAGGAACCTTACAACGACTGTACGCAACGCCTTGCCGAGTTGCTAACGCCGGGTCAGCATGTGTTTGCCTACGGTATTTTCTACCCACAGGGTGAAGGGCACAAATTTGAGGTCAAGTCCTTTGTCTTTCCTGGTGATGCTAAGAGCGTATATCGGCATGAAGAGCCGGATTGGTGGGTCAAGCAAGTGCGTTCAATTGCCGATAGTTACCTCTATTGGCAGTTTAACTACCCCGAAAATGAAATCGATTATCGGCAATACCGCACCTTCCTAAGGGTGACTGGTGTCAAAAAGCGCGAAGATGATTACCTTCAAGAAACCGACACCGTTTCCCGCTTGGTTTATGGTTTTGCCTCAGCCTACTTGATGACTGGCGAAGACCGCTTCCTAGAAGCCGCTGAAAAAGGCACCGAATACCTGCGCCAGCACATGCGGTTTTATGACCCTGATGAAAACCTGATTTACTGGTATCACGGCATTAAGGTCACAGGCAATCGGGAACAAAAACTCCTAACCTCCGAGTTTGGCGATGACTACGACGCTATCCCAGCATATGAACAAATTTATGCTTTGGCAGGTCCCATCCAAACTTACCGGATTACTGGCGATCCGCGCATTCTCAAAGATGCTGAGATGACCGTAGATTTATTAGACAAATTCTTCTTAGATAAAGAAGGCACTGGCTATTTCTCCCACATCGACCCCATCACCCTCGACCCGCGATCTGAGTCTCTAGGTCGCAACCGCGCCCGCAAAAACTGGAACTCCGTTGGAGATCACGCTCCGGCTTACCTGATCAACCTGTGGCTGGCAACCGGCGAACAAAAATACGCCGACATGCTGGAGTACACCTTTGACACAATTGAAAAATATTTCCCAGACTACGACCATAGTCCCTTTGTTCAAGAAAAGTTCCATGAAGATTGGAGCCTTGACCAAACCTGGGGCTGGCAGCAAAACCGCGCTGTCATCGGGCATAACCTGAAAATTGCCTGGAACCTAATGCGGATGCAAAGCCTCAAACCCAAAGATAAGTATGTGGCTTTGGCGGAAAAAATTGCCGGACTCATGCCCAAAGTCGGTAGCGACCAGCAGCGTGGTGGCTGGTATGACGTTGTGGAGCGGGTACTAGACGAAGGGGAAGAGCAACACCGCTTGGTTTGGCACGATCGCAAAGCGTGGTGGCAGCAGGAACAAGCGATTTTAGCCTACCTGATCCTGAACGGCATCACTCAGAATCCTGAATATTTGCGTCATGCCCGTGAAGCCGCAGCCTTCTATAATGCCCACTTCCTCGACCATGACGACGGCGGCATCTACTTCAACGTCCTGGCAAACGGGCTACCCTTCCTAGTAGGTACTGAGCGGTTCAAAGGTAGCCACTCAATGAGCGGTTATCACTCAACTGAACTGTGTTACTTGGCTTCAGTTTATACCAACCTGCTGTTCACTAAACAGCCGATGGACTTTTACTTCAAGCCTCTGCCAGGAGCATTCAAAGATAATATCCTGCGGGTGTCACCAGATATTCTCCCGTCTGGCAGCGTGAAGATTGGGACCTGTTGGCTCAACGATGAACCGTATAACGATTTTGACGCTGATGCCCTGACGGTTAAACTGCCGGATACGAAAGAACAAGTGAAAGTCAAAGTTCAAATCGTCCCTAATCATTGAGCCTAGTACTCAAGAAGCATCATGGAGATCAATATCAAGACACTCCAAGTAACAGCGGTGGAAGCGGCTGTTAAGGTGGAAGTCAATACTACCGCGACAGTCCAAGAGGAGGTTAGCGCCCTGCAGGTTCAACCAGTAACCGTGATCGAAATGGCGGGTGATGTGGATAGCAATACTGCACCTTTGGTCCAAAAGCAAGTTTTGCCACTAGTCCAGCCAGATAGCAAGATTCTTCTAGATATGACCAAGGTACCTTATATGTCTAGTGCCGGTTTGCGGTTGCTGCTGTCGCTGTACCGACTGGTCTTAAGTCAAAACGGACAGTTGCTGCTGGTGGGGGTTGCCGAAGAGATTAAGGACACAATGTCCATTACTGGCTTCCTCGACTTTTTTAAGACTAGTGACACGCTTGATTCAGGATTAAAAGCTCTCAATGTCAAGCTTCAAGTTCTCCCCACCTAGCCTCAAATAGGTAGTACCTAAATATTTGTCCCTAAATTTTAGTTAGGAGAAGGCGGAAATGGAGCTACAAAGAATAGACATTCATCCAACCCACACCTACGGCAACTTCAAGCTGCGTGTCGGTCGTCCATTGTCCCCTGGAGCCACTTTAGTGCCGGGAGGAGTTAATTTCTCGATATATTCACGGCATGCCAAATCCTGTACCTTAGTGCTGTTCAAAAAGCATGCAAGCGAACCAATGGCGGAAATTCCCTTTCCGGAAGCGTTTCGGATTGGGAATGTCTATAGCATGGTCGTATTTGACTTGGATTACGAAAATATTGAATACGGCTTCCGCATGGACGGTCCTTTCAACCCCAGAGAAGGCTACTGGTTTGACTCCAGTAAAATTCTTTTGGATCCCTACGCCAAAATCATCAGTGGTAGGGATATTTGGGGACAAACGCCTGACTGGAATAACATCTACCAGCATCGAGGGCGTCTTGCTTTTGACGACTTTGACTGGGAGGATGACCGTCCTCTGGAAATCCCACCGGAGGATCAGATTATTTATGAGATGCACGTCCGCAGCTTTACCCGCCATCCCTCCTCTGGAGTAAAGCATCCTGGAACATTTGCTGCTATCCGCGAAAAAATTCTTTACATTAAAGAGTTAGGCATCAACTGTGTTGAACTGATGCCTATTTATGAATTCGATGAATTTGAAAACAGTCGCCCTAACCCGCAAACAGGGGAAGTGTTGATGAATTACTGGGGTTACAGTACTGTAGGCTTCTTTGCGCCCAAGGCTGGCTATGCGGCTACAGCCAAATTCGGCATGCAAGTTGATGAACTCAAAGCCCTGGTAAAAGAATTGCACAGAAATGGCATTGAGGTGATTCTGGACGTTGTCTTCAACCATACGGCGGAAGGCAACGAGCAAGGTCCCACGATCTCATTTCGGGGGATCGACAACCAAACCTACTACATGCTGACGCCGGATGGCTACTACTTTAACTTCAGTGGCACTGGCAACACGCTGAACTGCAACAACCCAGTTGTTCGCTATATGGTGCTCGACTGTCTGCGCTACTGGGCAGCTGAGTATCACATCGATGGCTTCCGATTTGACCTTGCCTCTATCCTGGGTCGCGACCCTTGGGGTGCGCCAATGGCTAACCCGCCTTTGCTAGAAGCTTTGGCATTTGACCCGATTCTAGCAAAGTGCAAACTAATTGCCGAGGCTTGGGATGCAGGCGGTCTCTACCAAGTAGGTTCCTTCCCAGCCTTTGGTCGCTGGGCTGAGTGGAACGGCAAGTACCGCGACGGCATTCGCAAATTCCTCAAAGGCGAACCAGGTCGGGTAGGAGACATGGCACAGCGACTGCAAGGTTCGCCAGACCTGTATGCGTGGGCAGGTCGTGCGCCTGCCACATCAATTAATTTCATCACCTGCCACGACGGTTTTACCCTCGCTGACCTGGTTTCTTTTAACGACAAGCACAACGAGGCTAACGGGGAAAACAACAACGACGGTGGCAACGATAACGACAGCTGGAACTGTGGGGCGGAAGGATGGACGGACGATCCGGGCATTAACGCTTTGCGGAAGCGGCAGATCAAAAATGCTGTGGCGATGTTGATGGTGAGCCAGGGAGTGCCGATGATCCTCATGGGGGATGAGGTGGGGCGATCCCAAAAAGGCAACAACAATGCTTACTGCCACGACAACGAACTGAACTGGATGGACTGGACGCTGTTGCAGTCCAATAACGACTTGTTTCGGTTTTTCCAACACTGCATTGCCTTCCGCAACGCTCACCCAGTGCTGAGAAATCGGTGGCACTTCCGCAATGAGGACTATGCAGGCAGTGGTTATGCCGATATCACTTGGCATGGTACCCAAGCATGGAATGCTGACTGGTCCGACTCCAGTTGCACCCTCGCTTTTATGCTCTGTGGCAAGCACGCTAAGGAGGGTACAATTGAAGACAACTACGTCTATGTAGCCATGAATATGCATTGGGAGGCACGCTGGTTTGAAATCCCAGGATTGCCAGATGGAATGCAATGGCATGTGTTTGCCAATACTGGTGTCACCCCACCATTGGACAGTTGGAAACCAGGTACAGAACCTGTGCTGGAGAATCAGTCTGGAATACTCCTAGGCGATCGCTCTGTAGCCATCTTGGTCGGCAAATGAGATTGGTCATTAGTCAAAAGCTTTTGACTAATGACAAATGACAAATGACAAATGACAAAGGACAAGATTATGGCTTTCAACGCAACACTGGAAACAAGCAAGGGGATCGCTAAAATCACTTTGGCTGGAGAATTGGATGCAGTTGCTGCACCGATTTTCCAGAAAGAGGTAGAGAAAGCGGCGAGCGTGCATCCAAAACATCTCGTTCTGATCGTGCAAGACCTAGAATATATGTCCAGCGCCGGTCTGCGAGTACTCTTATTCACTAAGCAAAAGATGGGTGCCGATACTGACATCTATGTGGTTGGCGCTCAGGAAATGGTATTAGACACCTTGAACAAAACTGGATTTGATCAAAGTGTTATTTTAGTTGATGAATATGACAAAGACAAGATAGAAAAAGTCTAGGGTCAGTTATTAGTTTAGGACTTACGCATTGACAGAAATAGTCTTGTATGGGGTGGTAACGGTTGGGCGGCGGAGCAACCCCTACGGGGAATTCAAAAGTCAAAAGTCAAAAGTCAAAATTAAGAATTATTTAATTACTTTTGACTTTTGACTTTTGACTTTTGACTTGGAGCGAAGCGACTTTCTCCGCCCTTACCATGCGGTCAATTATACGACATGAAACGACCGAATTCCGTTACACACATGATGCTCTATTTGTATAGTGCGTAAGTCCTATAGTTGTTAGTTCTTAAAAGAAAAGACTAACAACTAAATCGTTATCAGTATCATTACTCAGGGTTAACAGTATGGTTGCTATCAATCATCAATCTCAAGAACAACCTCAACAACAATTAATCGAGGAATTGGAAGCGCTGCGCCGAGACATAACTGAACTCAAAACACAAAAAGTGGCTTTTGAGGCGCAAAGAGAGCTACTTGAGCATTTGGTAGCGATGGCAGGTTGTTCAGTCTGTGAGGAAATGTTGAAAGCGACGTTACACGATACTTTACATGTCTCCAGCAAGCTATGCGGAGCAGAGAAAGGCAGTCTGTTTTTAGTCAATAGCAATGGTGAAGTCACTGACAGTATCCTGACGCAATTGGACGCAACGTTAGAGGTACAAGCTCGCTTGCTCGGCAGTGTTTTGGACAAGGGTCTCGCCGGCTGGGTGTTCCGCCACCGCCAGGTAGGATTAATCACCGACACCGAGACTGATGACCGCTGGCTGGTGCTGCCCAATCAGCCTTACATTGTTCGCTCAGCCTTGGCTGTTCCCATTCTTAAAAATGAGGAGTTGCTGGGCATTCTTACCCTGCTGCACCAAGAGCCGGGGCATTTTAGCCTTGAAACCGCCTATCTAATGGAGGTGACTGCCCACCAAATAGCCCTAGTCCTAGAAAATGCCCGACTCTACGGGAAACTAGAAGAATCTTACAACTCCTTAGACAAGGCTAAAGGCGCGATCGAAGCCTATTCAAAAGCACTCGATTCTGAACTAGAAAAGGGCAGGCAGATTCAGAAAGATTTTCTGCCCAGAGAAATCCCACAGTTGCCAAATTGGGAGATTGCAGCCTGTTTCTATCCCGCCCGTCAGGTAGCTGGCGACTTCTACGACGCTTTCATGCTTCCCGGTAACTACCTAGGGCTAGTGATTGCTGATGTATGCGATAAGGGCGTGGGCGCAGCACTATTTATGGCTTTATTCCGCAGCTTAATCCGAGTCTTTTCTGGACAAACCCACTTGGAGGGATTGTCCATAATTGGCAATGATCATGGGTTGGACTGTTTGATTGACCCCTCGCTGACAACCGACTTAAACCAACTCAACGCGCTGAAGGCTGTTGCGCTCACAAACAACTACATCGCCCAGGAACACAGTGAGATGAACATGTTTGCGACACTCTTTTTTGGAGTGCTAAATCCGGAGAATGGCTGTCTGACCTACATCAATGGTGGACATGAACCTCTTTTTATCGTCGGCGACTCTGAGGTGAAGGCGAGTCTCAAACCTACGGGACCAGTGGTGGGAATAATGCCTAACACGAAGTTTAAAATTCAGCAGGTTCAGCTGGAACCGGGTGATATCTTGGTTGGCTATACCGACGGGGTTACTGAAGCTCGTGCCCCTAGCCGTGAGTTCTTTACTGCCAAGCGACTGCTATCACTCCTGAAGGAATCTCCCCCCTCAGCATGTGACTTACTGGAGCGCATCAAAACCAATTTGTTTACTCACATTGACAACGCGCCACAATTTGATGACATTACCATGCTAGTTGTACGGCGGACACCCGTAATCTAAGACCCACGCCCCACAGGATATTAACTAGTTTTCCCTAGCTACTTGTTTTCAGTGGGTAAAATTCCAATGTAAAAATTATCGCTCAGCAATGGAACCATTGCTTATGGAACTTTTAACGGTATCTGGAACCCTAGACTCTTTGGGAACGATCGCGGAATACGTCAAGCAAGCAGCGGCAGTAGCTGGTTTAGATAAAAAAGCCACCTATAAGCTCCGTCTGGCAGTAGAAGAAATCGCCACCAACATCATTCTTCACGCCTATGAAGAAATGGGTCGGGAAGGGGTAATAAACTTGCGGGTCAGTCTCGACGAGCAAGCCCTGACCCTCTCCATGGAAGATACTGGTGAAGCCTTCGACCCCTTCGAGAAATTGAACGTGGAGGAAGAACAGATACACTTGCCAACAGAACAGCGACCTATTGGCGGGCTAGGATTGTATCTTGCCATTAAAGGCGTTGATAAGTTCCTCTACGAACGGGTTGGCTCCCGGAATCAAAACATCTTGGTGATGAATTTACCAAAAAAAAAGGACTAATGACTCATATACCCGATTTGGTATTAGAGACTTTTCTGAATTCGCTTAAGTAGGTCGGTGTCATTAAACTGATATAGGTACAGATTTGTAAAGGGTAAGGGTAAGTTTTCTTACCCTTACCCAATTTAATAGTTATGTTTATTTGCGCCCACCTACTTATAATAGTTTTGCTAAAATCTATTCGTCTTAATGCAAGGCTGTACTTAATGCCATTCCTGCCCAAACCTTGAACACAGAGTTTGAAGTCACGCTAGGCTAGAACTATTTGCACTCACCTTCACCCAAAAGACTTTGTCGTGCCAACTGCTGTATTTTAGTAGCAAGCGCTACTAACCCCTAGGCACTCGCCGAAGTCGAACTTAGGTAATGTTATGAAACAGTTCATTTCTCAAGCCTTGCAATGGTTCCTGAAATTGTTCGTTGAACAGACTATTCTCATTCTGACGATCCTGTTCTGCGTTGGCGGGGGGTTAGCTTTGTCGAATATGTTTCATCTGGCGAACAACCTAATTGAATCACAAGCACTTCAGAATGCAGCCTTGTCTGCCCAATCGATTCAGGAAGCGGTCAACCTCTACAGCGACGAGGTCGTTGCGAAGGCCAAAACAGTACCAGGGATTGACGTCACCCCTTACTACGCAGATAAAAAGGGGGGAATCCCCGTACCATCAACATACGCCATCGAACTCGGGCAGCATATCAGTCAAAAAAGCCCGGACAAACTTTACCGCCTGTATAGTGACTACCCCTTTCCCAAGCGAAAAGCCGAAGGTGGTCCCAGAGACGATTTTGAGCAGAAAGCGCTTAGTTACTTGAGACAAAATCCTAATCAGCCATTTTTTCGCGTTGAAAACTTCCTTGGTCGGGCCTCATTGCGATATGCAACACCCAGCATCATGAACTCCACCTGCGTCGCTTGTCATAACACTTTCCCTGATAGTCCGAAAAAAGACTGGAAAGTGGGGGACATCAGAGGAGTCTGGGAGATCATTCAGCCCCTAGACAGCTTCAAAGCGCAGACCAACGCAGGCTTGACGGGAACATTTGTGATTTTAGGGGGAATATTCGCGTTGGGACTCTCAGGGCAGACCCTGTCTCTCAAAAGGCTGCGTCAAATCGCTTTGGAATTAGAACTCCGTGTCAGGGAACGCACCGCCGATTTGGCTTTAGCCAATACAGAGTTAGGAAAAAGTAACGCGCTGATTCGCGGGATCTTTGGGCGTTACCTGACTGATGAAGTGGTAGACAATTTGCTAGAAAACACCGAAGGATTGAAACTCGGTGGCGAGAGGCAGAGAGTTACGATCATGACCTCCGATTTAAGAGGATTCACTAGCCTTTCCGAAAGATTATCTCCGGAAGAAGTCATTAAAATCCTCAACTTCTATCTGGAATGCATGGCAAATGTGATTACTAAGTACCAGGGAACAATTGATGAGTTCATGGGGGATGGGATTTTGGTTCTGTTTGGTGCCCCCATTGTCAGAAAAGACGATGCCCAACGGGCTGTCGCCTGTGCCATTGAGATGCAGTTAGCAATGGTTCATGTCAACGAAAAGATGCACTCGTGGGAGTTGCCGAAACTAGAAATGGGCATCGGCATCAATACTGGCATTGTTGTAGTAGGAAATATCGGCTGTGAAAAACGTACCAAGTACGGTATCGTTGGCAGCCAGGTGAACCTGACTTACCGCATAGAATCCTGTACACTAGGCGGTCAAATTCTGATTTCAGAGGCGACCTTAAAAGCGGCGGGATCAATCGTGAAAATCCATGGGCAAAAGGAGGTACAACTCAAAGGAGTTCAACAGCCGATCACAATCTATGAAGTCGGGGGTATGGGTGTTCCATACAATCTCAAACTGACTAAAGAAGAAGAGGTATTCTTTCCCCTTCCCGAAGCAATCCCGGTACAATACGTGGTTCTGGATGGAAAGCATCTTGGTGAAACGCTGTGCAAGGGAAGTTTAGTTAAGCTTTCAGCCAAGGGTGCTGAGGTTCGCTGCGATCGTCTAAGAGGGTCGAGTGTACCTGAGCCGCTGAGCAATATCAAGCTAAACTTGAAAAGAACGTACCACTTAGCAGAAGCAAACGTTGATATCTATGCCAAGGTATCAGAAAAATCAGCTAACACTGGTAGTTTTTATCTCGATTTCACATCCATCCCCCCGGATCTAAAAGCGAAGCTTGATGCTCTTTATCATTCAATTAGGACTAACGCACCAATCGAATCTGATTCAAGCAATGTTGGCAATAGCGTGCGATCGCCTCAAACTCCAGTTGAAAATCAGATTTTATGTACCAATTGCAATCACAATAATACGGCTAATTTCAAATTCTGTTCCCAGTGTGGGCAACAACTGACTAAATGATTTATCTGACAGCGTCAGACAGATAGCAAGTCTTAATCTATACAGGCATTTGTTTGACAGGTGCTTGTTCATGACAGTTCTGTGAGCAGCGCTTTGGCATCCTTTAAATCTGCTGTGTCAAATCCCTCGGTAAACCAACTGTAAATCTCAAAGAGCAGTTGTCGCGCTTGTTCTGTCTGACTCTGTTGCTGCCAGAGACGTGCCAAGCTCATTGCTGCCCTCAGTTCCAATGACTTAGCACCCTGACGACGGGAAATATCGAGGGCTTGACGGAAACATTCCTCAACCTGAGCCTCTGTTTCTTTTGCCGAGGTTCGCTGAAGTTTTGCCCGCAAATGCTCTCCTTGAAGCCGATATAGCTCTGCCTCCCAGAAACGCTCCCCAGTTTTTTCTACCGCTTCGAGTGCCTCAGTTAAAACGCCGATCCCAACTTCTAAGAGATCCGCTTTCAAATATGCTTTAGCCAATACAGCCAGAAAATACGGTCGCAAAAGCTCTGCACCTGTGGCTTTGTAGCTGTCCAAACCCTGGCACATTTGGGCAATCCCCGACTCAAGCTCTCCCGCCTCGGCTAGCACCCAGCCCCGTAGGATAGTTCCACAGGCCAACCATAATGCAAACCCCTGCTCGGTCGCTAAGGCGATCGCTGCCTCTGCCAGTTCTTGGGTGGCTTGCCGCTCATAGCAGTATTGATGGAAGATAGCACCTGTGACAAGGGCATGGGCGAGACTGTAGGGATGAGATAGCTCAATAGCCAAGCTGTGAGCCTCTTGACTCCGAAAAAGCGCCTGCTCTGGAAACCCAGAGAGCCACAGTTGCACGGACGCCACAGCTAGCGAATACACTCTAACATCCTCCCCGGTGACGAATATTTGGGAGTGATGCGGCTGTTGGTCATCGAGAGCAATCGCCTGCTCCAAGTGTTCATGGGCAGATGCTAACTCTCCATTGTAGCATAAGGTAAACCCAAGGGCATAGCGAGCTTCCAAGACCAGACTATCGTCGTGGATTCCCTTAGCCAAATTGATTAACTGGTGTGCCACTTCAAGTGCAGTCTGTAATTTGGCTTGCCCTAAATAAAACGTCCACAGTCCCCACCGCACCCAAAAGAGATCAGGGGTTTCCCCTAGCAAATGGCAGAGTTCCTCACTCCGCTTGTAAGCAAGTTCGACCTCACTGGCGGCGTAACCTTTTGTGTTTCTCAAAGCTACACTCAACAAGAGCTGCAAATCCAGCTCTTGTTGATCCCGCCACCGGGTTTCTGGCAACCTCAATAGCAGTTCCAGCCCCAAAGTGAGATGACCAATTGCTTCCACATAAGCCGAAGATTTCACAGCTTTCTGACTCGCTAAGTGCCAGTAGCGAATTGCTTGCTCGTTCAAACCCGCTCTTGTATAGTGATGAGCCAACATTTCTGGCTCTCGTTCAACCGTTTCTGGAAACTGCTGCTCTAACACTTGGGCAATCTGTTGGTGATACTGCTTTCGGGTACTCTTGAGCAATGACTCATAGGCAGCCTCCTGAATCAAAGCGTGCTTGAACAGGTACTTAGCCGCCGGAAGTTCACCACTCATAAACAGCAACTGGTTATTGACTAATTGCTCCAGCCCTTGAATGAGCGTATCCTCATACCCTGGCCAAACAGCCTTAAGCAACTCATAACTAAACTCCCGCCCGATGGTGGCTCCGAGAAGCGCCACCTGTTTCACTGTTTCCTTTTGATCCAGCCTTGCCATCAGCAAGTCTTGCAGCGTGGTTGGAATTGCCAGATCAGGTATTTGCCCAGTCAGATCATAAGCTTTTTTTGCATGTGTGAGCCATCCCGACTCCAGCACCATTTTGGTCATCTCTTCTACAAACAGGGGGATGCAATCGCTTTTTGCGATTACTAGCTCTAACACTTGTTTGGGTAGCGTCAAGCCACCTGCGATCTCCTTGACCAACAGCTCAGTTTGCTCACGAATTAAGGCAGTGAGGCTGATTTGGCGAAGATGCTTATGGTCTTTCCATGGCGACTTCAAGGTTGGTCTTGCCGTACACAGCAACAAGAGGCGATGATCTGATACCTTTTCAATCACAAGGTTGAGCAGTTCCAGCATCGAAGGATCAACCCAGTGCAGGTCTTCTATGACTATTAAGCATGGCGAATCTTGCACCAGGTTGCGCACCATAGCCAGTAAAACTTCTAAAGTCTTCTGTTTTTGTGCGGCGGGAGAAAGGTGGAGAGGAGGATAACGCTCATCTAACGGAATTGATAGTAAAGAGGCAAACAGTGGCACCACTTGCGCCATGTCCAACTCATACTCAACCAGAAACTGCTCCAACTTAGCCAGTTGCTCTTGAGTTGAGTCTTCTCGACTTAACTGCACTCCCTGTCTCCGAACCATCTCAATCACCGGATAGAAGGCGCTGTTGGTGTAATATGGAGAACAGTATAACTCTCGCAGATTATAGTCATCGGTGGCAATCCGCTCTTGAAACACCTGCACCAAACGCGATTTACCCATACCCGCCTCGCCTGTGAGCAAGACGACTTGCCCATTGCCTGATTTGACCTGCTGCCATAACTGCACTAAGCTCTCTAGTTCAAGCTCTCTGCCTACATAGGGTGTTAGGCCACTTGTCGCCGCTTCCAGCCTGTTGTGGAGCAATTTCTCTTTTTGCACTCGATACACTGCCATTGGCACGCTGATGCCTTTGAGAGTGTGCTCTCCCAGAGATTCACACTCAAAATACCCTTGTGATATCCGATACGTAGCAGCACTAATGGCGACTGTATTTGGTGCAGCGATACTCTGGATGCGAGCGGCAATATTGGGAGTATCCCCTACAATACCCATGTGTTCGTAGGTATCACCGGTGCCCATTTCTCCCACTACGGCTTTACCTGTGTGAATGCCGATGCGCACATTCAATTCCACGCCCAATTCCTGCATCAGGCCAGTCGAAAGCTGCTCCATCTGCGCTATGATTTCTAACCCAGCGCCGATTGCCCTCTGGGGGTTATCTTCGTGGGCAATGGGATACCCAAAGTACACCATCAGCCCATCCCCGAAACTCTGGGCTATTTGCCCACCATTGCGGCGGATGACATCAGCACTTACCCTTCGATAAGCCAGCAAAATCTCCTGCAACTCTTCCGGGTCAAGTTGCTCTGAAAGTGCGGTCGAGCCAACCAAATCACAAAACATGACTGAGACTTGGCGACGTTCGGTTTGTGGGGATTGGGGTGGTGGTGCTTCTCCCTTATTTTGCTGCTGTCCGATCAGGGGAGTCTCCTTTGTCAGGGGGATGCCACATCCCATACAGAAATTAGCCTGTGGCAGGTTCTCCATCTGACAATGGGGACACTGTTTCCTCAGGGAAGTGCCGCACTTAATACAGAACTTTGCTCCCACCGGATTTTCTAATCGGCAACTAGGGCAATTCATTTGCTACCTGCTCCTATAAAACTTATCCATAGTTGTGCATCACATCTTTGTGGTTTACTTAAGTTGTGCATCACTTGCACGCTCGCGTTTCGGGAACTGGCAACGCTTGTCAAGAAACTCATCTCGGCTGTGGATAGGTTAACTTTGAAATCTTTAGGACTTAAACATTGACAAAGTTGACAACAAATGAATTTCCGTAAAAAGGGAAAGTAACAGGCGTAGACTTTGGGATTGGCGCATGTCTAAGACATCGCTAACCACCAGAGGCTAGAACGGATAATACTGACATTGTCTCTATCCCTACGTTCAATTAAAAATTAAAAATTAAAAATTGAAAATTATTAATCCCCACGCATAAATGCGTTCGGTTGAATAATATTGCTTCGCTTTTTTTTGTTTTCCATGTTTAAAAACAGGGTAACCTGTACCCAACTGAGTAATTCAAAAAAATTTCCTGAAATTTTGAATGAGCGAATTTTGAATTGTTAATTCAAAAAATGGTCATTAAGGTTCTCTCTTTATTGTTCAGTTTTAGTTCTAAGTTTATACTGTTCCTCTTGATCTCTAATACACTCTACAAACTAGCTCCGAAGTATTTCGGAAATGGTGCTGAAGATTGTTGTGATTTTAGGTGATTATCTGGGGATGCCCTACCAAGTACAGCAGCTGACACTGTTGGTGTGGCTCCTGAAACCCACGCCATAAGTCAGAATTTGCTACGGTATTTCAAGGGTTTTAGTAGATTATGAGCAATTCACTTAAATAGGTGGGCGCAAATAAACATAACTATACTTTGCACGGTCATAAGTTGAGTGTTTACATAGATGAACGACGCGCAATCTGTACCTGTGGGAAGTATATTAAATTGGGTAAGGGTAAGAAAACTTACCCTTACCCAAGACAAATCTTTACATGTATTAGTTTAATGACACCGACCTACTTACCATTACCAAAGTTGGTTGACTATAAATCCCGATGAATCAAGGGTTTAGCCTTCGCTCCCGTATAAGTAGCTACAACATGACCATCACCAGTCATTTGATACTTATATGTCACTAAACCTTCTAAACCGACGGGACCACGGGGTGGCATTTGTTGGGTACTAATTCCAACTTCTGCACCAAAACCGTAGCGGAAGCCATCAGCAAAGCGAGTAGAACAGTTGTGGTAAACTCCAGCTGCATTCACTAGCGCCAAGAAAGTTTCAGCAGCTTCTATATCTTCCGTGACGATCGCATCGGTGTGTTTAGAGCCATAATCGTTGATGTGGGCGATCGCTTCCTCCACAGAATCCACAATTTTAATTGACAAAATCAAATCGCTGTACTCTGTCTCCCAATCTTTTTCTGTTGCAACTGCGATATTTTGTAAAATCTCGCGGCTGCGTTCATCTCCTCTTAATTCCACATTGAGTTTTTGCAATGCCTCATTGCACCTTGGTAAAAATGCTGCGGCGATGTTCCTGTGAACTAGCAAAGTTTCAATTGCATTACAAGCAGCAGGATAGGTTGTTTTCGCATCGACTGTAATGGCAATAGCTTTCTCAATATCTGCGGCTTTATCTATATAAAGATGACATATTCCATCAGCGTGACCTAGTACAGGAATGCGGGTATTGTCCTGCACAAATCGAACAAACGAGTTAGAACCTCTGGGAATAATTAAATCTACATATTTATCCAATTTCAAAAGTTCCAGGGTTTCTTCTCTTGTCGTCAACAACTGTACCGCGTCTGGGTTAACGGCAGTTTGAGATAATCCAAGTTTAATTGCCTTGACGATCGCCTCACAAGAACGAATAGCTTCTTTTCCACCTTTGAGAATAACGCCATTACCTGATTTGATTGCCAGAGAGACAATTTGAATTGCTGCTTCCGGACGTGCTTCAAAAATCACGCCCAAAACACCCAAAGGACAAGTAATTCGCTTCAGGATTAAGCCTGTATCTAGTTCCCGGTGAATTTGCACTGCACCGACTGGATCGGGAAGGTTGCCGACATCTCGTACCCCGGCGATCGCATCTCTTAACTTATGTTCATCTAACTGCAAGCGCTTGTAAAGTGGTTTGGCAATTCCCTCTGTAGCAGCAACTTGACAATCAGTAACATTTGCTAACAAAATTTCATCAAGTGCCGATTCTAAAGCTTGAGCGATCGCATTGATTGCTTGATTTCTCTTTTCTGTTGAGAGAACAGCCAGCTTGAGTGCTGCGAGTCGGGTTTTTTGGGCAATTGCAATTAGGTGAGAAAAATCATCTTGGGAAGCAGTCATGGATTTAAATCAAACGCCTAGTAGTTTGTCAAGATTGTAGTTAAACTTGACCGCACAACAGATTTTTAAAGCGGGTGCTTAAAAAAAATGTATTGCTCAGATTTAACTTTTAAACAACCATCCTTTTATAATGCTGATTTAACAATGTCATGAAATTTATCTTTAGCCGACATAAGTTGTTTTTCTACCCTGCACGGGCATTCTATCTATAATAATACCCCTGTTTTAAAGGCATACCATCGTGACGGCTCCGAGAGGATGCAATACGCTTCGGTTAATGGTTGTTGGTGGGAATGTCAGATCTGTAGAGACGCGAAATTTCGCGTCTCTACAAAGGTTATCGGTAGGTCAATTATCTTATCTCAGATCTTGCACCATTGTCTTGTTGCGAAAATCAGAGCTACAAAATGCTTATGATTACGTAGGGGAGCCACAAAGAGTGCGCGGAGAGAAGTTGCAAGGGAGCCAGCGCGCATGAGGCGGGTTTCCCGCCGTAGGCGACTGGCGGTAGGGTTTCCCTCCGAGCAAACTTCGGGGTTCGCCGCGTCTTCGTGGAGTGGTGAAGCAGCGCTGCAGGAGGAGCCAGCACTCTCCGGCGGGTTTCCCGCGCCCTGGTGACTGGCGTTGGTTTCCCGACAGAGGCGACTGCACCAAGCTTTATGGCGTTGGGCACTGCCCACCAGCCCTTATTGATAAGGTGCAAGATGTGAGTTATCCGACTAGGTGGTGGATTGATTATCCTAGGCGTCGTCTGTGCGGTGCTTTTGAAAGGCAGCAGCAGTTAAGCGATTTACAATTGAGTCCAGAATTCAGAAGTCAGGAGCCAGAAGTATTCTGGTACTATGCAGGCTGGGCGGATAAGGTGCAAGGTAAGACTATCCCCATCAAAGGACCGTACTTTTGCTACACTCGCCATGAGCCTGTGGGTGTGGTGGGTCAGATTATTCCTTGGAATTTCCCGCTCTTGATGCAGGCTTGGAAGCTAGCACCAGCTTTGGCAACTGGCAATACTGTGGTTCTGAAAACAGCTGAGCAGACGCCGTTGTCAGCGCTACGGGTGGGTGAGTTGATTATCGAGGCTGGTTTCCCCCCTGGTGTGGTCAACATTCTGTCGGGATATGGACCAACAGCAGGAGATGCGATCGCCCGCCACATGGATATTGACAAAGTGGCATTTACCGGCTCCACAGAGGTAGGGCATTTGGTCATGGAAGCAGCAGCCAAGAGTAACCTCAAGCGCGTCACGTTGGAACTTGGTGGTAAGAGTCCCAACATTGTCTTTGCCGACGCCGATCTGGATGAAGCTATCGAAAATCTATGGTCTAGCCGCAGGTGTATGGACAAAGGATATCACCAAAGCCCATGCGATCGCCAACAACGTCCGCGCTGGTACCGTCTGGGTCAATTGCTACGACGTATTGGACACCGCCGCGCCTTTCGGTGGTTTCAAGCAATCTGGTATTGGTCGCGAACTAGGTGAGTACGGCTTGCAGCAATATACGGAGGTTAAGACGGTTACAATTAAATTATAGAAATTGCTAATAGTAGAGACGCGAAATTCTCGCTGTGCGCTCTCATGAGTGTTTCCCGCGCCCCGGCGACTGGCGTCGCGTCTCTACACAACCTAAAATTCCCACCGTTCAGCCCTAACTGAACCGTATTGAACTATATTAACTTCTGTTAAGAGGCTGTCAGCCAACTAACAACTAACTACCCAACGGGAAAGCCAGTCGCCTACGGAGGGAGAGACTCATAATGCGCGCTGGCTCACTAACTACTAACAGCCCTAACAGATAGTTGTGTTTATTTACGCCGACTTACTTAGTAACAATTAGCCATTAGCTATTAGCAATTGACAATTAGCAATTACCAAACTTAATGCTCTTGGGCAAGTTGAGCTTTAGCCTGTTGCCAAAGCGCTTCTAACTCATCTAAACTGTAATCTGAAAGGGGGCGGGAAGCAAACGCCTCCATTTTTTGTAGCCGCTGGATAAATCGTTGATTTGTTCCTTGCAAAGCTTCACTGGGGTTAAGGTTTAACCAACGAGCAAGCTGGAGAAGAGAAAACAGCACATCGCCTAATTCTGCTTGTTGTCGTTCCGGTGTTTCGTGAGCTAAAGCTTGTTTAAATTCTGTCAATTCCTCATTAAACTTTTCCCACACTCCATCTATATTTTCCCACTCGAACCCTACAGCAGCAGCTTTTTGGGAAATTTTCATCGTTGCCATCAATGGGGGAAGTTTACGTACATAGCCACTCAGTTTATGGCTGAGTTTTTGATGTTCTGGAGATGGTTCCCCTTTTTCCACAGCTTTGATTTGTTCCCAGTTTTGCCGCACTTCATCAATGCTTTGCACCGTCACATCACCAAATACGTGAGGATGACGGCGAATCAGCTTTTGTGAGATACCTTGGGCTACTTCCTTCAAAGAAAATTGTTTGTATTCGCTGGCGATTTGTGCTTGGAGGACAACTTGTAAAAGTAAGTCGCCCAATTCTTCCGCGATCGCATCTCGATCGCCACTGTCGATAGCGTTTACTACTTCATAAGCTTCTTCTATAACATATGGTGTCAACGTTTGAGGAGTTTGTGCCAAATCCCACGGACACCCACCATCAGGCGATCGCAACTTTGCCACCACATCAATCAACTCTTGCAACGCCGCCAAAGTTTCAGCATTTATCATATTTGTTGGTTGTTGGTTGTTGGTTGTTGGTTGTTAGTTGTTAGTTGTTAGTTGTTAGTTGTTAGTTGGTTGTTTTACTAACCACTAGCTACTCCCTCATCTCCCTCATCTCCCTCATCTCCCTCATCTCCCTCATCTCCCTCATCTCCCTCATCTCCCTCATCTCCCTCATCTCCCCCTACTCCCCCTACTTACTATTCGTGCGACTTTTGCTGGTTTTTACTTTACCCCGACGACTACCGTCACTCGTTGCTTTACGTTTCTTGATTTTCGCACGCGGCAGCAAACCACGAACTCCCTGCTTTTGGAAACGCTTGTAAGCAGAACCACCCCAATCGCTGAGAGAATGACTCATTGCACCAAGTTCCAGTCCTAGCAATAGAGAGAGAAATTCTGCACTATAACGAGTCAGCGATCGCACAACATTTTGACTCAGCATCTGCCACAAGCTGATATTCCACAGCTTTTCGGCAATTACTACAGCAAAAATAGCCAAGATGCCGACTATAGTGCCTAAATAAAGCACTCGCAGCATAGTGCCAATAATTGGTCCGTGGGATAAGAAAGAGCGATGGCGGAGACTTTTTTGATAAGGTAACCAAATGAAGCGCAACAAACCCCAGCGTTGGTAGTGGCGGGAGTAAATATCCAAGTCGGGACCAAACATCAACCCCCCGAACATAAACCCGCCTGCAACCAATAAAGTGAGATTGCCACTCCAAGTCAGAAAGAAAGTGACACCAGCTATAAACGGCAAAGCCCATAAAGTAATGCGATCGTGCGTCCGACCAGAGGGCATAATAGCGATTTTGGTTGGATTAGTTTATCTGCAAAATTTTTCTTCAAAATACTAGCGCGTTCTGAGGATTTGTGTGCTAACATTAATTCTTGTAAGCCGCAAACGGGTGGTTAGCTCAGTTGGTAGAGCGCCTGCCTTACAAGCAGGATGTCACTGGTTCGAGTCCAGTACTACCCATAGGACAAATTAAGGCTAAAGGCTGAATGACGCCTGATGTACATTTTATGTGCCTTGAATGGCGATCGCTTATTACTAGATAGCGAAATTATAGTCTCAAACCCATCCATTGTTCTTCCTCGCTATTTATAGCGCTTTTCATGTGAATGAAGTACACCCACAGTGTAGGGGGCGCCTCTACCCGATGTACCTCATATCAACTTCTAAGAATTAAATCTTTGCTCCCCCGTCACAATATGCTGCCCAGTGATCCACCGTGCTTCTTCACTGACCAGAAAAGCGACCACATCGGCAATGTCGTCAGCCCGCCCAATACGACCAAAAGGAGAACTCTTTGCTGCCGCTTCTTGCTCCTCAACCGATCTTTTCTCAAACATTCCTGGGGACGTTGGACCGGGAACAACGCTATTAACCGTAATTCCGCGTCCTCCCACCTCTTGAGCAAGAACTTCAGTAAAAAGTTTTACTGCTGCTTTGCTAGCGGCGTAGATAGCAAGACCCGGACTAGGGTAAACGGTAGTTGTGGATGAGACATTAACAATGCGTCCACCTTCGTTCATCTGCCGTGCTGCTTCTTGCAAGGCGAAGAGAACTCCCCGAACATTCACGGTAAAGACGGTATTAAAATCTTCTTCAGTTACCTCAGCAATCGGTCCACCTTTGCCAATGCCAGCGTTGTTAACCAGAATGTCTAACTGTCCAAAGTGCGCGAGCGTTTCCTGAAATAGGCGACGAATATCCGCAACTTGGCTCATGTCCGCCTGAACTGCTAGGGCTTTGCGACCCTCAGACTCAATGATTGAGACGAGTTCCTTGGCTTCGTCAGCACTGTGTCCATAGTTGATCGCAACTGCTGCACCGTCTTGAGCAAGGTGCTGGGCAATCGCCCGTCCAATAAAGCGCGATGCACCTGTTACAATTGCTACTTTCCCTATCAGAAATGCCATAGTCTAAAAATCTCCATTAGCAATTAGCAATTCTACTGCGCCACTTGTCCGGCATCGACCAGTAGCGTATCGCCAGTCATATAAACTGCCAAGTCACTAGCGCAGAACAAAGCGACACGAGCAACATCATCAGGAACACCAACTCGACCTAACGGCAGCGTCTGTGCAATTTTATCGCTATCTAGACCAGAAGCCTCTCGAAATTCGGCTGAATCAGTACCAGGAGTTTCAATAAATGTCGGCGCGATCGCCAATACCCGAATGCCCACAGGACCCAGTTCAACAGCTAAACTCTTAGTCAGCCCACCGATACCATGCTTAGCAGAAACATAAGCGCTCATTCCGGGTCCAGGCGCACTGTAGCCCGCCACAGACGAGATGTTGATAATCACCCCACCATTGCCTGCCGCAATCATGCGCTTCGCTGCTTCCCGTGATGCAAAAAACACCCCATTCAGGTCGAGATTAATCACTTTCTGCCAGTCTTCATCCGAGGATTCCAGCACTGGTTTGACGGGATAGATGCCAGCGTTATTGACCCATATATCGAGTCGCCCGAACTCAGAAATGGCTCTCTCAGCCAAGGTACTTAGCGAAGCAGAATTGCTAGCATCTACCTCTACGCCGATCGCTCGATGATCTGTAGTAGTTAGTTGTGCTGCTGCCTCATTCGCGCTTTCCTCGTGGTGTCCAGCAACCACTACGTTCGCACCCGCTTCTGCCAGTCGTTTGCAGATCGCCAAACCAATGCCCTTATTTCCACCAGTGACGACAGCCACCTTTCCCTGCAAAGAAATCAATTCGGGCAACGAGCGATTTGACACATCTGGGACGATGATTTTCTCATTCTTTGTTGTGCTAGTCATTCCGCTTTTCTCCAATTAAGTTGTCGTGTTTTTGTTAACGTTCTTGGGGAGTGGGGAATAGGGAAGATGAGGGAGATGAGGGAGATGAGAAAGTAATTTCTTCCCCTACTCCCCCTACTCCCCCGACTCCCCACTCCCCACTCCCCACTCCCCACTCCCTAACGTAGGAGCGGAGATTTTTGCTCGCGAATCACCAGTAACGCCACGATAATGCCAATAGCAGCAAAACCAGCACCCACAGCGAGTGCAGCTTGAAAGCCGCCCGTAGTGGCTGTTTGTAACGCGGCTCTTGAGTTGCCTGTGCTGGCAACGATCGCTTGTGTCCGTGCAGTGGCAACTGCAACCAAGATTGCTAATCCCACGGCGGAACCAATCTGTTGAGCAGTGTTCAGCAGTCCTGATGCCAGCCCTTGTTCACTGTCGGCAACTCCAGCAGTAGCAGCGATCGTCACTGAAACCAGACCAGTCACGATGCCAAACCCAACGAGCACCGTTCCTGGCAGCAGATCGCGGACAAAATTGCCCTGGACGGGAATATGAGTTAAGAGCAACAGCCCCACCATTGACGCCACCATACCGCTCACCATTGTGGACTTCACACCGATGCGGGTTAAAAGTTGAGAAGCCAGGGGAGCAGCAGCCATCGCCGCTAATGCATGAGGTAGAAACGCCATTCCAGTCTGCAGTGCCGAGTAACCCAATACCTGCTGCATGTAAAGTGTCAGGATAAAGACCATTGAAGCAACCGCAGCACTCAGCAGGGCACCCACCAGATTGGCACCTGTGAGTGTGGAGGAGCGAAAAATCACCAGCGGCACTAAGGGTGCGGGCGATCGCGACTCCACCCAAATAAACAGAGCTAAAAAGGCGATCGCTCCCCCCAACATCAAAACGGTCGAAACAGCAACCCATCCGGCTGACGGGGCTTGCACCAGTGCGTAGACCAGCAACACCAATCCAGCTGTCACTGTGACCGCACCCGCGAGATCAATTTGCGTTGTTGCGGTTTGCTTTCGGCTTTCGCTCAGCAGCGCTGGGGATAAAGCAACTGCCGCAATGCCAATCGGCACGTTCACAAACATTACCCATCGCCACGAAAGCGCATCCGTCAGAATCCCACCCAGCAGCACTCCTGCCGCAAAGCCTCCAGCGGCGATCGCCCCCCAGATGCTTAACGCTCGATTGCGCTCTTGTCCTTCTGTAAAAGTCGTGGTCAAAATTGACAGGGCAGCAGGAGAGACGATGGCGGCACCCAGCCCTTGAAACGCTCTGGCACTGATCAATACCCACTGTTCGTGAGCCAAACCACCGACCAGCGAGGCAAGGACGAATAAACCTAGCCCAGCCATGAAGACTCGGCGACGACCAAACAGGTCTGCTGCCCGACCGCCCAGCAACAAAAAGCCTCCAAATGTGAGGGCGTAAGCGCTGATTACCCATTGGAGATTTTGCTGAGAAAAGCCAAGGTCTTTCTGCATCGCGGGTAGTGCAACATTGACAATCGAGAAGTCCAGCACCACCATAAACTGTGATGCACAGAGGAGTGCCAGCACCAGCCATCGACGGGAATCAGCAGTCGTGGGGCGATTATTGCTCGGTGTTGGCATGCTTATTTCCTTTCCTTCAGTTATGGATGCTCATATAACCTAATAATGCTACCAGTCACCATGCTTGCCTCATCTGAAGCTAGCCAAGCAGTATATTTACCTACTTCGTCAGCAGTAAGCCATTCCGGATGTCCATCTGCAGGTCGTTCGCGGGTAGCAATCATACTGTGCAGCACGACTTCATTAATGCGCACACCACTGCTTTTGTTTTCCTCTATTAGTATCTGTGTGAGCATTATTTCTCCTGCTGCTGGAATACAGACCAAACCATAGTTAGGCATAGGTTGGTCAGCAGCACCGCCACCAATTAAGGTATAGCTGCTGCCCCGTTCCAGTATAGGTAAGAATGTCCGTGCAGCAATAAAATGAGAGGTCAGGTTGCTATCCAGCATCCGCTTCCAGTCCTCTAATGATGTTTTTGTGAGCGGTATGTCTTGATTCCATCGACCGTTGAGTGAGGCGACTACAGCATCCAACCGTCCGACTTGATTGAGAACCTCGTCGCGCAAACTTTCGGCGCTCTCGGTACTGCTCATATCCCCCACTACTGGAATAAAGCGCTCCGTTGCCGATCCCAAGTATCCGCGCAACTGGTCAAGGTTCTCTTGTTTACGTGATGGCACAACTACAGTCGCCCCCTCATCCAGAAAAGCCCGGACAATACCTTCGCCAACACCGCCTGTACCTCCGGCTATGAAGGCAATTTTTCCCTCTAATTTGCTCATACTTCCCTCCGATTGTTTTTAGTAAAATGATTGGCGTTGCTGAATCTAGATATGAATTGGGGTTGCTGAATTACAATATGAACGTCATCTGTAGAGACGCGATTAATCGCGTCTCTACAAAAATCGTGGTTGTACAAAAAACCAATTTCATATCCAAATTCAGCAACGCCGATTATTTAGTACTGCACTGCAACTTCATAAAGAGCGGGGTTAGCTTCTACCGACTTTTGTCTTTCTTTAATCATAACATTAGACATTGCTGCCTGCCATGCTTCTTTGCTTTCCCAATGGGCTACATTAATGAACTCAAACCGTGCGTTTTCATCAAGGCTGCGGTGAAGCTTGGTATCGATAAATCCTGGCTGCTTCTTCATTTCTTGGGCAGTCTCATTCCACATTTTGATGAATTCGTCTTCCATGCCTTTGGGAACGGAAAAGACATTTATCAGTACCACAGGTGATTGCATATATATCCTTTTTTTTTTGATAAATTTTATGTTTTTATTTCGGTTTTTGTGTCGATTACTTGTTTATAAATTTCGGCGCTTTTTTTCCTTTTTCTAAGTTGTGTAAATTCTATTGATGCTTGGTGTTGCACTGATTGCCGCTAACCATACCATCGCCAATAATTCTGTTTGACCGCTTGTATAATTGCTTCCTTCATCTATAGCGCAATACGGTTTAGTTAGGGATCTCCGGTAGGAATGTCAGGTGTGTAGAGACGTTGCAATGCAACGCCTCTACAATGGTTGATGTTAGGTAAACAACTACTGAACCGTATTGATCTATAGCAAACTACATTGTGTGTTGAGAATGTCAAATATCTCTAGTAACTTATATCACTAAAGTTTGTTACAATAAAATCACCCTAAAGGTATATAAATAAAGCTTAATAGTATTCAGTCAAAAAAATATTTAGTTTTTAATAATACTTTAATGGGAATAGATACACATATAAAATATAAAACTGATTAAGCAGAACGAGACAAACTCGGTAAAGATGAATTCTCGCTTCTGTCTCGTAGTGAAGTTTGCCGTAGCAAGATACACAGTTTGGCTGTTGGTGAGAATTTCTGGAGTGGACAGAATTTAGGCAATTTGCTGTGCGATCGCCGTCAAAATAATTCGTAATTTATAATTCGTAATTCGTAATTATTTAGGGAGCCTCGTCACGCCGTTCGCAAGAAACAAGGAAAAAATTTGTTTTTTTTCCATTAATAAATCGCATAGCGCCATTCGCGCTCGCGTGGTGCGGCATTTTTCGGGGTCAGCAACCCCCGAAAAGATGCCTTGGTCTGGGAAACCTGTACTTTAATTACGAATTACGAATTAGTAATTATTCGGTCAAGCTTAGAACTTATTCCGCAACAGGTCTGTTTCTAATTGTAAGCAAGACAAAAAATACAAGTATTGTTGCAAGAACCAAAGACGAGCCGATAGTGCCAAATCCAAGACCGCCTTTTTCATGCGTTTTTGTCAGAAAGTCACCGACTGTCGCACCAAGGGGACGGGTGAGGACAAACGCAACCCAGAACAATAGGACTTTAGAAATTTGGGTATAAAATGTGGCGATGATTACAAGTCCCAACAAAGCAGAAATGAGAAGCGCTCCTCCTGCAAAACCAAGACCGGAACTATCGGCTAAGAAATCACCCAGAGCGGTACCTAATGTGTTTGAAACCAGAATTGCAGTCCAATAAATCAGTTCAACTTTAAATGTTTTGACATTGTTAACAGATAGGGAGCCGATACTAAAACGCCAAAATGCTAAAATAGCTAGCAAAATGGTAAGTAGAATCAAAGAACCTTTGGCGTAGCCCAGTCCTAAAGTGCGATCCATATAGTCTGACATCGTTGTGCCGGCTGTGCTGGTTGAAAGGATGACAGTCCAATAAAGTAACGGGTTATATTTTTTCGCCACAAGTTGAGACACGAGAGAAATCAAAAATAGTCCAATCAAAATAATAGAACTGGCAGCATAGCCTATATTCAGGGTCATGGATAAAAGATCCCCTGCGGTTTCCCCCAGAGTGGTGGCACAAATCTTCATGATCCAAAAATAAAGGGTGATTTTGGGAAGTTTACTCAAGGAATGAAACTCCTCTAATTTAAGTTCGCAGCGCAATCATAGAAAACAAATGTCAAGAACTCGAAAAGATTATGTTGTAGGGTGGGCACTGCCAGCCCTTTCAAGGTGATTCATAAAATCTTAGTTCTGGCGGTCAAACCTCTACTGTTCTCTCTGTGTTACGCCAGTCGTCGTGAGAGCGGGCTTACCCGACTGCAGCGCTGGCTCCTCTGTGCCTCTGCGGTTAAAAAGTAATTTATTTAACCTATTAGGCGCAGAGAACACAGAGATCCGAGAAATTTTTGTCCAAAAATTTTAGCTACCTTGAAAGGGCTAGCACTGCCCACCTAGCCTGAGGAGGAGAAGGTGCAAGATGTCTGCTGTGCGAGTTCGGGTCGCACGGGAGAATGCTACTCATGCCCCGAACCGAGTTGAGTAAAAAGTCCCGCCCTGACTATAAGGAGAAATAGAGCGATCGCTCTTGGTGAGAAAACCTTAAAAATCTTTCCGACTTCTTGACATTTGCTACTTAGGATGGGAACACAAACCTAAAAGGGACTTAAAACATGAGGAATGCAACTAAAATCTTTCTAACTCTTAGTTTAATGAGTCTTTTAGGTTTGGATAGAACCTCAAAATAATTCGTAATTGATCATGAGTAATTCGTAATTATTATTTTAGTACACTGAGAATAAATTTATCTAGCTCGTGGTTAATCGGTTATTATGGTATACTCAAAAAGTCGGTTATTTAAGCTATTAGGAATTAGTGGGTTTTGCACGTTCCTCGTCCTTGGAACTCAATTGTCACCAGTACTTGCAGAAGCTACTACCACAACAAAGATGTCCCAGATGACGATCTTTCAAGCATTTATTTTAGGGATAGTGCAAGGGTTAGCAGAGTTTTTGCCTATTAGCAGTACCGCCCATTTAAAAGTAGTGCCAGTAGCATTAGGTTGGGGCGATCCGGGTCTTGCTGTTACTGCTGTGCTGCCACTTGGTTGTGTTGCAGCAGCCGTGTGGTACTTCTGGCAAGATTTAAGGCAAATCACTTTCGGTTTTTTCAAAGCTATAAAGACAGGTAATTACAACTCACAAGATTTTCGCTTAGGGCTGGGAATTGCTATAGGAACTCTACCTGCAATCTTTTTTGGACTTTTGGTCAAAGTCTTGATTCCCAACTATGACCAATCACCGCTGCGGAGTTTGTCTGCGATCGCAATAGCTTCGATTGTTATGTCTCTACTACTAGGAATTGCCGAACTGTTGGGGAGGCGTAAGCGTAACTTTGCTCAACTGGGTTTGACTGATAGCATTATAATGGGTTTTGCTCAATCTCTCGCAATTATCCCAGGCGTTTCTCGGTCTGGTGCAACACTAACGGCTGGGCTGTTTATGGGTTTGGAACGGGAAACGGCGGCGCGTTTTTCATTTTTGTTGGGCATTCCAGCCGTTACATTAGCTGGTTTAGTTGAGTTGAAGGATGCTTTCAAAGTAGAGTTGGGAAGTACGGTTGTACTGCCGTTGATTGTGGGACTGATTTCTACGACAATTTTTTCCTATCTGGCGATCGCATGGCTGCTTCGTTACCTACAAACCCAAAACACTTGGGTATTTGTTTGTTACCGATTGGTGTTTGGAGTAGCAATTTTGGGTGCGATCGCTACAGGATTTTTAAAAAATAGTTAATGTCAAATCGCCTTAATGCCTGAATGATATCATGTCCGGTAGTTGTTATGATAAGCTGTTCCACACCTAGTTTGCATATCTTAATTGCATTAAAGTCTTGTGGGGGAGCCAGCGCTGCAGGAGGGTTTCCCTCCGTAGGCGACTGGCGTTGGGCATCTTGCCCGCCCAAATTATGCAAGTTAAATGTGGAACAGCTTATACAGCAGTTTTCAATTAGACATGGAGTGGAAATTAATTATGCGTTACCTTCCATCCTTGTAGAACGCTGCGCGTTCATAGATTCTTTTTCGGAGAGGGCTATTGAATCGGTGCCACGTTGTCAGGGCGCGGAAACCGCGCCCCTACGGTTTAATGGTGCTGTAAGGCTTCACCTCACCGTATGGAATCAGCAACGCTATAAGTTTCAACAGCCAAGCAAATTTTCCCCCTTGCTGCAGCGCGGGTTTCATTCGGGTTGACCACATTGTAGGGGCGCGGTCTCCGCGCCCCTACAATGTGGCGCGGGTTCCATTGAAAACTGCTGTAAGTCAGCATAACTCTTTCCACGCAGACTTACATTAGGCAACCTGACAACCATATTAGACATCTCCGAAAATGATTGTAGAGACGCGACGCCCTTACGGGTTCAGCAGTCGCCTACGGCGGGAAACCCTCCTGCAGCGCTGGCTCAAATTTCGCGTCTCTACAAGGGTTTCAGACAACGAATAATTAAATTCGAAACGACCGAATTCCGTTATACACATGATGCTCTATTTGTGAGCGTGCGTAAGTCCTAATAATTTTGGCGATCGCATTCAAACGCAGCAATGTATTTTTTTAAGTCTAAAATGTTGTGTTAAATGCCCACCAGTTGAAAACTAATGCCGCGCCAACCACGAGAACTCAAACCAAACTACTGCTACCACATTACTACCCGGTGCAACAACCGAGAGTTTAAGTTGAGTAGTCATGAATGCCGAGAGGTGTTTCTCTACGCTATTAAAAAGGCTCAGGACAAATTCAAGTTTAAACTCTATGCGTTGTGCATTATGAGTAATCATGTTCATTACCTGCTTGAACCAGAACAACCAGAAGACCTTCCTAAAATCATGCACTGGCTAAATTGGTACACAGCCATGTGCTTTAATCGAATGCTAAACCGTACTGGTCACTTTTGGGAGAAGCGTTATCACAGTAGTGGCTTTGAGAAAAGCGATTATAAAAGAGCATTAAACACGCTGCGGTACATTCACGCTAACCCGAAGGCTGCCAATATGCAGCAGGGGTTTTTCTATGACTTTAGTAATTATGGCACTCACGATCGCTTGAGCAATGATGGTATCACCCAATGGCATCCGGCGTTTTTACAGTTGGGTCGAACTTTAGAAGAGTGCGCTGCCAAATATCGACGGTTTTGCCAAAAATATCGACCACTTGGGAAACCGGAGAAGCGAAGCTACTGGGGTAGTAGTTTTTTGCCGTCACTACTGAAAAGTAAGAATAAAGCAAAGAAATCTCCGGGACAGATGAGTTTACCTTGGGACAAGCAAAGAGTTACTGAGTGTACGAAATTGCTATAACCCAGCAGTGCCAGGTATCGGATTTCTGAAATGCTGATTGTATCGTGGAAAGGAGTGCTGTTATAAATCTTTACAAAATTCGGAAACGCTTATATGTTACAGTTTACAAGTCGCAACGCGAGAAAAGAGTAAAAAGGCGGATACACGCCCACTCGTTCGCCCACGGAGAAAAGGTCTCCGCACGAGAAAAGGTCTCCGGGTTTAATCTATACGCTTCAACAGTTCTTCGTAAGTTTCCATCTCGCCCCTTCGTTGTCCCTGGCTTATTCGGGTTACTTTCTATACGCTTCAACAGTTCTTCGTAAGTTTCCATCTCGCCCCTTCGTTGTCCCTGGCTGCCCACCGTACCCGTTTCATTGTCCCCGAAATTATACCATCCAACTGCTGCTGCAAATTTATAATAATTTTCCCCATCTTTGGTAGTCCAGTCTTCTCGTTTTATACCCAGTTTATTCCCAGTGTTAATCCATATTTCCTTTTGGACACTAAAGCCAAAACGTTTGTCTGAATGGACCCAAAGCTTGTTTATTCTTTGCAAGTCTGGACAAGAAAAACTATTAATGTTGTCATAATCTAAATATTGTTCTTTTTCTCTATTAGCAATATAAACCATGAGCTTAGATGTTAGCCTGTCAGCCGCTTCCCACTTCTTGTTTTTCAGTAGATTATCTAGTTCAGCGTAATAATGCTCTTTTAAAGATTTCTCAACTTTTTGCTGAGAAGATTTATCCCTATTGTTTTTTTCAAGTATACTTATCAGTTCTCGATGTAGCGCTTCTACGTTTTTTGAAGAAAGAATTCTGTTTTTTAATTCTTTATTAAATGGACTAATTTTATTTTTTTCTAAAGACCAAATATCAAAAGCTTTTGTATAACTATCAACTGCCAATTTTTGGTTGTTTTGTTTTTCAAATAAACTCCCTTGAGTTTTGAGGTAGAGAACATGGATTTGCAATTCTTCAGGAGAATTATCTTTAGAACTAACTTTTACTTCTTTAAGATACTTCTGAGCTTTTTGCAATTCTTTACTTTTAAGTTTCTGATAAGCATAAGATATTCCAGTATTGAGAATATCCATTTTCAGATTTTGGTCATTAATATTGACAGATTGACCTGCTTGTGAGAAAAGTTCTTCCGCTTCTGAGTAGGAACCCTCATCTTGAACTTGTGCCGCTAGTTTAGTTAGCTCTTGGACTGTTTTAAGGTAATTTTGGGTTGTTTTAAGGTAATTATTTCTTTCTGCAACTTTCTTCCCTAAAGACACTGATAGTATCCCGAAAATTCCTGTGAGCGACAAAGTGACAACTAAGAAAATACTCCCAACACGAATCTGTTGTTTAGCTTTCTTATTTGCTTGAGTCAATGTCTGATTAGCTTCAGCCAGCACCTGATTCCTTTGTTCTACTGCTTCCCTATCCTTCCTCTCTCGTTCCAATTGCGCTTCTTTTTCTTTAACAGCTATTTCTTCTTCTCGTTCCTGAGTTTGACTAGCTGCTAAAAACTGTTTATCTTGGTAACTTAAATTTTTATCACTCGCCCATGACAAAGCATCCTGCAACGCCTTTCCGCGCAACAGCCGGGATTTATCATTTTCTCCAGAAGCCACCCAAAAGTGGAAATTCTCAGAATATGGACGCAGGTTCTTTAACTGACTTTCAATCCAATAGGAGTCAAATATTTGTTGATAAATGCGATTATAAACTCTTAACTTTTCCTGTCTTTTGACAACTAATCCCGACAACTGCAATTCACTAACTTCAATACTATTATTACTAGCTATTTCTCCTGATTGTCGAAGAAGCTGATACAATTCCAGCAGATAACTAGCTCGTTGCTCGTTTGAAAGAATGCGATCGCGTATCGTTCGTAAATGCTCTGGGTCATCCTGAGATTCCCAATTTTCAATAATCCTTGCTCTTACTACCTCCCCAACAGAACGAGGATTATCCTTCTCGGACTCCTCAACCATAAACTTACACAACTTTTGAGTAAGAAACGGTTGTCCACCTGTCCAATCTAAGATTTCTTCCATGACTTGTTGGGGATTTGATACCTTACCTTGCAATCCGTTGATCAGCGGTTGGACTTCTGAAATCCGAAAACCATGCAGTTCAATTCCTTCTCCAATATTAAAAGGAGTTTGGGTTTTGTCAGTAATCAAATCGCTGGGAGTCGCCACCCCCAACAAAGCAAACGTCAACCGTTCAAAAATCGGATTATCAACTCGTTGATTTTGAAAAAACCGAATCAGAGCAAAAAAATCATCCAGAGAAAAATCCTGACTTAGTACCCTGTCAATTTCATCCACAAAAATGACTATCGGTTGCTGAATTTTTTCCAGTAATACTTGTTCGATAAACAATCTCAAACACATGACTGGATCTAGTATCTCTTGGTTTTTTTGCCACCATGTCTGCCAATCAAAATCAAATTTATCTTCTAACTGACAACTTTCTACCAAATGGTAAACAATCCCTCCATACCACTGTGATAGTGTTACCTTGTGCTTACCAATTCCTGTCAAGTCAATCGCCGCACAGATAATCCCATCAAGTTTTAACCGTTGCATAGTCTGCACCCGCAAGCTAGACTTACCCATCTGCCGCGAGTTCAGCACGTAACAAAATTTACCCGATCGCAATTTTTGGTAAAATTCCTCGTCCGCTTGTCGCTGCACATAGCTTTTAGCATCAACCGGGAGACTCGCACCAAGCTGATAGAAATTGGAACTACTGGCTACCACTTTTCAAACCTCCTTACAAGACGCGGCGGAAATACTCACGGTAAAGTAGGCAACGGGGTGTAACATGATTTACTATAGCAATCAGATTTGATTTTTGAAAAAATCTCAGTAGTTTGGTAGGGTGTGTTAGCGCAGCGTAACGCACCGAAAGTTTGGGATGGTGCGTTACGGACTTCGTCCTAACACACCCTACGTGTATTTCACAAATCAAATATGACTCCTATATAGGACTACTATTTGATTATTGAACAAATACGTAGGGTGCGTTACGACTTGCGTCTAACGCACCCTACAATAGTTACAAGACGCGGCGGAAATACTCACGGTAAAGTAGGCAACGGGGTGTAACATGATTATTCTGTTTTTGTACTAGCCCCAAACTGTGCAATTTGTAAATTTGCATTGGATCTAATTCTACCCCTACATTGGAATTAACCACCCGTTTTAAAGATTGGGCTAGTTCTGGTGCTGTTTGCAAAACTCCCAATAAATAGCGTAAGTGATTATTATAAATCCCTGCTTCTGTTGTCGCCGATTGTAATAAATTTTTGAGAGTTACCTTCCCCATTGCAATCTCATACATCGCTAACCGCAACAGATAGGGGTGTCCTCCTACCATTGTCCTTAATTCTTCTAAAAGAGCATCCGCATCTTGTATTCCATGTTTTTTCGCTAGTTCTTTGATCTGCTGCTGATTAAATTCCTCCAGTTCTACAGGTAATCCAGCATTAAAGGGAGATTGATGGACATCCAAAGGGATGTACACTTCTGTGGAATGTGCTAGTACTAAACGTAGTTTTTTCCAAACATCAGAAATTTTCCCTTTTTCATGCCAAGAACGTAACAATCCAAAATAATCTTCCACCACTTCATTATAAGTAAATAATCGGTCAACTTCATCTAAACCTAAAACTAAAGGATGATTAATTTTGGCTAAAATATACTTTTTAAAGTAAGCTGTACAATTATCATTGCTACCTAGAATGTTCGTATTCCATGCCTCTGACACTTTATTCTCCAGGTTAAGCTCATCACTAACTCTTCCACAGAACCAACGCAAAAATTTATCAATATTTGTTAATATCGCTTTGTCTGTACCACCTAAATCTAAATAAACTGATTGATAATTCTGTTTTTCTGCGTAATTCAAAAGCCTAGTCAATAAAGAAGTTTTACCCATCAGTTTTGGTGCTTTAATCCGAATTAGGGAACCAGGCTTCAAGAGTGCTTCGTAAACAGATTCAATGCCATCCTGTTCTATATAAAAATGTGAATTAAGTGGCACATATCCATCTGGATATTCTAATTCCATAACTGGAGAAGAGTTAGATATATTATTTCCGGCATTTGAGCGTTCAAGATATATGTTTATGTCGGGATCAAGTTTTTTTTTCAAAACGGGTATCTGCCATTGTAGTTGTTCCATTTGAATGGCAACCAATCCTTCTTCAAAAGCCCGAGGAATAACATCTTGATTATCTGGATTTTCATACCCTAGTCCATCGTAAAAACCTTGAGCAAATACAATAGCAGCTTTGTCACCAATCGGTTGATTCATGCCAATAGTATAATTAATATGTTGGCTAATAGCCACAGCGGATTTTTCTGAATAACAAGCATTCAGTAATACACACTTAACATAATTAGTATGCAGCTTAAATAATGCTGCTAATCCCTCTGATGATACAGGCTGATGATTGCCAGAATCGTCTTCTAGCACCAAACTACCATCTGACATTCCATGTCCACAAAAATGTACAAATTGAGGATGTTCTTCTGCGTAGACGCGAAGCGGCTTGTCGTCAGACATCGCACGACGAATATCTTGAGGACGTACAGCAGTTCTAATTTTAATTTCAAACAAGTCCCGTTTTACTGCCCGTTTAATAGCTTCTTCTATTTCCCGAATTTCTTTATCCAAACGTAATCCATCGGGAATTGCTGCTAAAATTAATACCTTCTCCTTGGACATTATGTAGAGCTTCCCTCATTGTTAACGGATCTGGTAACTAGATTGAGCTTACTGGATAGGGAATCTTCGGTATTCTTTAGCCATTGCTCAATTAGCGAGAGTTTCACTTGGCTCATCTTCAACCCACGGATAGCACAGGCTGCATGAAAGCCTTTTTTTGTGTTATCTGCGATACTAATTTGCATAGCTTTCATCGATAATAGGCTCTCAAAAAACAGTATCTATATAAAACTACAAATTAAGAAAATACGATTCCAGACGATGTTATCAGTTCCGGTAAATTTTTGGTAGTCTGATTACACATGAGCGATCGCATCGCTCTTCCCGATTTCAGACGCTAGAATCACCTAGACAAGACTGCACTAACAAAGGCGTACTAACAAAGAAATTGCCATGACGATCGAGAGCGATCGCCCCTCACACTCACCCACTTGACTGAGCGCCAAACACAGTAATCATCTACTCAAAGGAATAAGAGCGTTCTGGTTCATTTGATTTGATTTTAATAGACATCTCCAGAAATTAATTATTGGTTGTCTGAAACCCTTGTAGAGACGCGAAATTTGAGCCAGCGCTGCAGGCGGGTTTCCCGCCGTAGGCGACAGGTGTTGCAGCGCTGCAGGCGGGTTTCCCGCCGTAGGCGACAGGTGTTGCAGCGCTGCAGGCGGGTTTCCCGCCGTAGGCGACAGGTGTTGCAGCGCTGCAGGCGGGTTTCCCGCCGTAGGCGACAGGTGTTGCAGCGCTGCAGGCGGGTTTCCCGCCGTAGGCGACAGGTGTTGCAGCGCTGCAGGCGGGTTTCCCGCCGTAGGCGACAGGTGTTGCAGCGCTGCAGGCGGGTTTCCCGCCGTAGGCGACAGGTGTTGCAGCGCTGCAGGCGGGTTTCCCGCCGTAGGCGACAGGTGTTGCAGCGCTGCAGGCGGGTTTCCCGCCGTAGGCGACTGCTGAACCCGTAAGGGCGTCGCGTCTCTACATTCTTTTTCGGAGATGTCTAATGCAAAATGAGGATTTCCCCTATGCAGCCTATTCAACAGCAAGTTATTGAAGCACTCCAGACACTGTCTCTTACTGAGCAACAAGAGGTTCTGGACTTTGCAGAGTTTCTCAAAACCAAGCGGTCTAGACTACCATCCACGAACATGGAACCAGCTCAATCCTTCTTAGAAACAGCCCAAGCTTATATCGGTGCTGGCGTTGGTCCTGGAAACCTCTCTACTAATCCTGAGTACATGGAAGGATATGGTGCCTAATGCGCGACTCAAATTATCCTTGACACTGATCCCCTCGTAGCCCTCACTGATCGCCGTGATTACCATCACTCTTGGGTAACGACAGAACTTGCTACAATCCAACCTCCATAGGACTTACGCACTTTACACATTGACCATCATGTGCAATTCGCGGCTTATTAACCTAAAACTCTTGCCGGGGCTCGTTGCCTCGTTCCCAGGCAGATCCTGGGAATGAGATCTTGGAGGCTCTGACGGACGTCAAACCGGGAGGCAGAGCCTCCAACAAGAGCATTACAAGGCAGAGCCTTGTAACGAGAGGCAATTCATAGTTTGTCGTTTCTGTCAATGCGTAACTCCTAAATTTTTTCCTATAGCAGCGATCGCGTGGCTGCTTCGTTACCTACAAACCCAAAACACCTGGATATTTGTTTGTTACCATTTGGTGTTTGGAGTAGCAATTTTGCGTGCGATCGCGGAGCGGGTTTTTAAAAAATAGTTAATCCCCGCCTTCCGGGCGTAAACGTACCCCTCTCCCAAACTTGGGAGAGGGGTGCCCCATAGGGCGGGGTGAGGGCTTATATCATTAGTATTTAACCGGACACGATCTCAGTCCTAATTATCCCAGATCGAAAAGCAAGATTTCCGCGCCGATGTCAGTGGTTATTTCGAGTTGTTCTTCCCCACTCAATTGCACTCCATCGCCTGCAGTGATCTCTTCACCATTCAAAGTTGCTACGCCTTGAGCCATTTGCAACCAGGCATAACGATTAGGCTTGACGTGATAATTTACAACATTACCAGGTTCCAGAACAGATGTGTATAAATCTACATCTTGGTAAATAGTAACAGCACCGTCGCGTCCATCCTTTGCGGCAATTAAACGTAGTTGACCGCGCCTTTGTTCCAAGGGAAAAGCTTTTTGCTCATACCTTGGTTTTATTCCTTGCTGGTTAGGAAGAATCCAAATTTGCAAGAAATGGACTGGGTCAGTTTGAGAATGATTATATTCACTGTGCATAATGCCAGTACCAGCACTCATGATTTGTGCTTCACCTGGACGAATCACAGACCCAGTTCCTAAGCTGTCTTTATGCTCTATTGCACCTTCTAAAACATAGGTGAGGATTTCCATGTCCCGATGACCGTGGGTAGAAAACCCAGCACCAGCAACGACACGGTCATCATTAATCACTCTTAAAGAGCGAAATCCGATGCGGTTCGGATCGTGAAAACTCCCAAAGGAAAATGTGTGGTAACTATCAAGCCAGCCGATCTTAGTATGACCGCGTGCATTTCTATCGTGAATTAGCTTAGTTGTGGTATTATTAACCATAGGTTTTACCTCCATTTTGTCTGATTGCTAATGGCTAATTGTTAATAGCTAATTGCCTCACTACGATTAGCAACTAGCAATTAACAATTAGCAGTCCTCACCTGTTACGTTTATTTCTGCTCTGTTACTTAACTCAATTGTAATGTTTTTTATTAAACAATGAAAAGTACGCACTTAAAAGTGGCGTACTTACCAAAAAGATACTGTTAGGTTTGAACTCAAAACTATAGCAGTCCTATCTGATCTGTGAAATTATTCGTAGTTAGGGCAATGCCCATCAAACCTGGTAATGGTGGGCATTGCCCACCCTACAACATCATTTATTATTCACGCTCTCCTCCACGGATTGCTATACTTATCTAGCAATAGCTGGTTGTTTAGCTGTAGTAGGAGATGCTGCACCATCTTTGCCATTAGCTGCAGATGCTTGCAAATGGGCTTCTAGGAACCAGAGACGCTTGTCAATGGTGCGAGAAACTTCAGTGTAAAGGTCAGCGGTGTCAGCGTCGCCTAAGTTATTGCTTTTGTCGATCGCTTCCCTGAGATGCTTAGCGTAAGGTGCAAAGCGATCTGCCAAAGCCGTCACATGATCAATTCCGGCATCAATATCAAGAGGATATTCTGGCAGTATTGAATTTGCAACAGCCAAGCGAGCTGTTCCAAGAGCATATGCACCCAAAGCGGTTACCCGTTCAGCTACCAAATCAATGTACTCTTCTAACTCACCAGCAATTTCATCAAACAACTCGTGCAACTGGTAAAAGTCTGTGCCTTTGACATTCCAGTGCGCTTGCTTTACCTGGGTTTTCAGATCCAAACTAGCTGCGAGAGTTTGGTTGAGGAGTGCAGCCAGTTGGGTACGCTGATCGGCGGGAATGTCAATGCGGGTTGGGTAAAGACGATTCGGGTTGTTACTCATAGTTCTATTTTTACTTGATAAAACAAGTTTACAGATAGAGCTATGGCGTCGGAAACTCTCTACCGACAGATGGAATTATTGCTTTAATAGTTATAATTTTTGTTAATTTACTATGTTGTTACTATCCCTAAAATATGCAATGGTTATCTATCGCACTGAACGATCCACCGTAGAGGCGATGGTGGATCGTGTCAGTCTGCAAGAAGTTTTGGGGAAAACTAAGCTCAATTTGACAAGTAGAGCAAAATAGCTACAATCACATCTTGCACCAGTTGCAATAACGCTATTTTTGTAGGTAGGGCTTTAGCCCACCATTAACAGATCGGGCCTATTTTTGTGTTGGTGGGCAGTGCCTACACGAACTATCGAATGGTGCAAGATATCAGTACAAGTAAGTAGGCGCAAATAAACTGAAAATATGGCGGGCAGGATGCCCGCCCCACAATCTTAGTGGCTTTTCTTGTGGGGTGGGCATCCTGCCCGCCCTATCTGGAGAACAAATATTTTAGAGTTATTAATGTCTGTCTACTTATCCAGTACTAGCTAACTGCATCAACCACTTTAAAGGAGAGTACAACTAATGTTAGATTTCAATCGTTGCGATCGTGTAGTCAATGAAAATATGGGAGAAGTCCGAGTACAGGTAAAGCTAACGAATGCAGTCGATGAAGAGTTAGTCAAGCGAGGACTGCTGAACCCAAATCAATTACGTACATATGAGACACAAGCACTTGTAGACACTGGCGCAGTACGCACTGTGCTGTCGATGGATATAGTGCAGCAGCTTGGTTTAAGAATTCGGGGTCAGCAGTTAGCTAAGTATGCTGATGGCAGACAGGAAGCGGTGGGGTTGACTGGACCTGTGATTATTGAGGTAGAAGGACGTGAAACCACTGAAGCTGCATTAGTTGCAGGTGACGAGGTGCTGATTGGTCAGACTGTGTTGGAAACGTTAGATTTACATGTGGATTGTAAAAATCAGCGTTTAATCCCGAATCCAGCACATCCTGACTCTCCTGTGTTTAGAATCTAGTCACGGGAAAATAATTGCACTCTGCTCAATTCAAAAATTCAATACCATATTTGCGAGCGATTGATTCTACTTTTTCCATATCTGGTATATAACTATACAGTCAAAATACTCTCAAGATATACTAAGAGGTTGTGACTGTCAGAAGAATGACCTCGGAAGCCGATATACCAGTCCGGACGCACCAAGTATAGCCTTGCATAACTTACCTCGTACTTTGTATGAAGGTAATGCTGCCTATCCATAAGAATCGAGCCATCCCAATTCAGGTTTGCAGGTGGTGCGGTATCTGCTACTACAAGATGGGTTGTGATCTGCTTTCCATACTTGCTGTTGATAATTTGACCAATTTCCACCAGTTGCTTGTAAGACTTGGAATTTGTCTGCTTACCACTAAGCAAAAGCAGCGTCCAATGGGTTCCCTGAAATACCTCAAACAGGCGGATAGTCTGTTTATCTGAAAGTCTAACAATTAAAGCATCCGGTGCTCTTTCACCTGCGGCAGGTCCACTATTACCACTAAAATCAGCTGTAAGAGAACTGTCCTTGTAACCAACTTCAATTTCTTCCAGGGTGTTGCGGAAGCGGGTTTGCACCGATTCCAGACGCATAATAAAAGGACCGAACACACGCGCAGTGTTTTGTAAAAGTTTGTTAGGATGTAGGATATTGCGGTAAGCCTTATCTGTTCCCTCCAATAGTGCTACGGCAACTGGATGTCGTTCGCTGTTATAACTGTCTAGCAGTTGGGGATGTGCTACTCCCTTGAGAACGTATGCCAGTTTCCACGCCAGATTGAAAGCATCTTGAATGCCAGTATTCATCCCTTGTCCGCCAATTGGGACATGTACATGACCTGCGTCTCCAGCAACAAAGACACGTCCTTCTCGAAAACGATCTGCCCTACGGTGGGAGGTACGGTAACGCGCTAGCCAGACTGGATCGTATAGTTCTGCATCGCTCCCCCCCAGTTTGTTTAATGCATCCTGAACTTCTTGTAAACTGGGGGCAGTGTCGTTGGTAGGATCGGGGTCTGGTAAAGAGATGAAGACTCGAACGATATCGTCTGGCATCTCAATCACCATCATATAGCCTGCGCTTGTCAAGAATAAATAACTGACTCCCTTGGGTAGTGTCCAACGAATCTTCGCATCTGCTTGGATGAACTGCTCGTTTTCGTAGCGACCACCTTCAAAGCTGAGTCCCAGTTGCTTGCGGACTATGCTGTGAGCGCCTTCGCAGCCAACAAGCCACTTGACGCGGCTCTTTTCTTCCGGAACATCTGCATGACGCAGGGTAACTGTAACCCCGTCCCCATCCTGCTGAAATCCAGTAGTTTCCACCTGCCAATCTACTTTGACACCTAAATTATTAAGGTGCTGTTCCAGAATGTGTTCGGTTCGGTTTTGACCAATAATTACCGGATGCGGATGAGGACTGTCGATTCCATCCAGCGTCCAGTGACCGATATGCTTGCCGTAAGCGTGTAACTCGACTTGACGCAGGGGTTTACTCTCGGCTTTTACAGGAGCGATCGCTCCCATCGCTTCTAATACTTCCTGCGTTCGTACATGTAGGATCAATGCCTTGGAAATGTTCTTGATACCTGAGTCTTTGTCTACAATCCGACATCTAACACCGTAGCGTGTAAGCTCCGATGCCAAAGTCAACCCAACCGGACCCGCACCAACCACTAAGACATCTGATTCATGGGAGGTAAACTCTGGCATATTCTGTACCAAATTTAATTAATTGACAACTTGCAAAACTATTTTGCCATGAGTATGTCAAGCTTCAATGTAAACAAGCACTTCCAGTCCACCATAAGAATGCATGCGTACTGCTTTCATTGTTACCATTTATAATTTAAACATATATCAAATCTTCTCATGAATTACTACGTTATCTACGACGGAAATTGTAATCTCTGCGTTACAACCGTGCAAATGCTGGAAACCTTCGACCAAGGAAAACTGTTTCGCTATATATCGATGCAAGATGCTCAGACACTTTCCCATTGGGGAATTACACCCCAAGATTGTGAGTTGGGTATGATTTTGATTGATGCAGATGCCCCAGAAAAACGCTGGCAAGGTAGTGCAGCAGCGGAGGAAATTGGGCGATTATTACCTTTAGGCAGTGTATTTGTGGAAGCATATCGCGCTTTGCCAGGGGTAAAATGGGTAGGCGATCGCTTTTACGAACAAATCCGCGACAACCGCTACACCCTCTTTGGCAAGCGTTCTAGTACATATAAATCAGCTTACTGTGCTGATGGTAGTTGTAAGAGTTAGTGGTTAGTGGTTAGTGGTTAGTGGTTAGTTGTTAGTTGTTAGTTGTTAGTTGTTAGTGGTTAGTTGTTAGTTGACAAAAAGTACTCTTCGGGTGCTGCTGGTGTCTCGTTCGCGCTACTCGTCTCCCCGAGTGAGAAGATCGCCAGTTGCGCGGCAGCCGGGAAACTATGAGCGGCAGTCGCCTGGTGTGGCGTTTCCCTCCGTCGAACTGTTCGCTGCCTGACCAACGCACTGACTCACCACTCACCACTCACCACTAACAACTAACCACTAACAACCAACAACTCACAACTCACAACTAACCACTAACCACTAACCACTAACCACTAACCACTAACCACTAACCACTAACCAGTCTTAACTTTCTTGTGATGTGTTGAACACCTCTAGAATCTGCCTGCAAAATTGTTTTAGCTTTTCCCCTACTTCTTTTGAAGGCACAAGCGTACCAACAAAACTCCAGCTTTCGACTGTAGAAAGTCGCCACTGTTCGCCAAGATGGTTAAATCCAGCAATTTCTACACCTATTGCACGATGTATACCGTTGATGGGATCTTGATAAAAACGGATTTGAATTAAAATACTGCGGCTTCGCCAGGATTTACTGATCCCAGGAAAGTGAAAGCCAATGTCTATAGAATCAGGATCGACTAACTCCCTGGTTTCCGGGTCATTTTTCCAAGGTTTGAGGTCCGATCTCGCGTCAGGAAACTCAAATTTGAACAAATTAACTACGGTAGCAATCTTGCTGGCGAATTCAAGGTTTGTTGCCATCTCAGATGCGTTCACGGAAAACACTCCTAATATTGTGTCGGCAAATTTTAGATGTGACGACAGAAAAACCGCCAGAATAATAATTGTATAGTGTTTTAGCTGATCAATACCCTTTTAATGTAGCAACTTAAAATCAGGCTTTCCTGACATTAACTGTCTATGAGTATTTTCAGCAATTATACCTAATTATTTCATAAAGGAAGCTGAAACTGCGCTTAAAGAGCAAAATATTGAGTAAGAATAGAAGAATTTAGCCAAAATCCGGCTTGGTAGAAAGATAAATTACACTGGCGATCTAAAATTACACTGTTAATCAGTAGATAAATAAGTTCAGTTTATGGCGCGTCAACGCTCTATCTTGTCATTCATTCTCGTAATTTTAGCAACATTCCTGATCGGTTGTGGTAGCCCTAGCGTCGCCACAGCACCTCCAACTTACACACAGGCTCAACTAGAGAAAATTCAGGAATACGTGCCTGATATTTTAACTGTGCGCGATCGCTCAGGTGAACTAGAACAGCTGATCCAAACCAAACAATGGATCAATGTCGGTAACTTTATACACGGACCGATGGCAGAAGCAAGGTTGCACATGAATTATATTGCTTCCAATCTCCTACCTAAAGACCAAGAAACAGCACGTAAAGTAGCGCGAAATTTATTTGACCACCTGGTTAAAATTGATCAAGCTGCTCAAACAGCTAACTCTCAAACTGCTTTGAGTAGTTATCTTGACGCATATACTGATATTGACAAATTCCTACAACTGCTTCCTGAAACCAGCACTCAGCCACAACAGAGTTAAGCTTTAGTTGTTAGTTGTTGATTGTTGATTGTTAATTGGCATCAAACAACAATCAACAATCAACAGTCAACAATCAACTAACAAGCCATGAATGTAGTTATCATCGGTTGCGGTGTAGTTGGGGCGGCGATCGCCTATGAACTCAGCCAAGTCAAACAGCTACTCGTCACGGTTGTTGACAGACAACCACCAGCACAAGCCTCTACAGGGGCAGCGCTGGGTGTTTTGATGGGGATCGTCAGCCACAAAATCAAGGGTAATGCTTGGTTGATGCGACAAAAGAGCATTGAACGCTATGAAACCTTGATTCCAGAACTAGAAACCCTTACTGGTCGTACAATCCCTTTTAACCGCCAGGGAATTCTCATGCTGTTATCCGATCCCCCCGAGGGGATATTAGAATGGGAAAAGCTGGTAGAAATTCGCCACTCTCAAGGTTTGCCCTTAGAAATATGGGACACGGATAAACTTCAAAAAATCTGTCCTCAGGTAGATAACAAAAAAAATATTGGCGCTATTTATTCTCCAGGCGATCGCCAAGTTGATCCAACAGCCTTAACATTAGCCCTAGTTGACGCTGCAAGACATCACGGCGTCACTTTCAAATTTGGCGTTGATGTTTTGGGTACTGGACCCCGTGAACAGGGAGGGGATGAAAACTTTTGCCACCAATTTGAGACAACAGAGGGAAAAATCACGGCTGATTGGTTTGTAGTCGCAGCAGGACTGGGTTCATCCCCCCTAACGTCACAATTAAAGCAGATGGTTGATATCCGCCCTGTGTTGGGACAAGCTTTACACATGCGTTTGGGACATTCTTTAGGAAATCCTGACTTTCAGCCAGTCATCACTGGTAATGATGTTCACATAGTCCCACAGGGAGTCGGGGATTACTGGGTGGGTGCAACAGTTGAGTTTCCCGTCAATGGTCAAGAGATACCACCCAACAAAGAACTGCTGGAGTCTGTCAGACAACAAGCAATTGCCTTTTGCCCAGACTTAGCACAAGCAACTACTATCCGCACATGGTCAGGGTTACGTCCCCGCCCTGAAGGACGCCCAGCACCGATTATTGGTAAACTGCCAGGATTTAGTAACGTCCTCCTCGCTACTGGACACTATCGCAACGGCGTTTTACTAGCACCCGCCACAGCTTGCGCAATTCGTGAGATGATTACAAACAATACCCAATAGACATCTGGTGAAAAACAATGTAGAGACGCGAAATTTCGCGTCTCTACAAGGGTTGTAAACAACGCACAATTAATTTCTGGAGATGTCTAATAACAAACTACCTTTTCATCTTTGCGCCTTTGCGTCTTTGCGTGAGGCTATTAACTCAAATGTCAATAACAGAAAATAAAATTAAAGTCGGCTCATTGGAATGGTTTTACCGCGAATCTCTACCAATTGGCAGAACTGACTTGCTACCTGTATTATTCCTGCATGGCTTACCGTCACAAAGTTACAGTTGGCGCAATATCATGCCTGCTTTGGCAACACAAGGGACAAAAGCGATCGCCCCTGACTGGATTGGTTATGGCTTTTCATCAAAACCCGAAAAAAGAGATTTTGCTTACACCCCTGATGCCTTTATTACAGCTTTAGAAGCATTTACAAAAGCCTTAGAACTAGAACGTTTTTCCTTAGTTGTTCAAGGTTTTTTAGGCTCTGTGGGGTTACAATATGCTTTGCGCCACCCGGAACAAATTGCCAACATAGCTATACTTAATACACCAATTTCTAGTACGGCAAAATTACCCTGGAAAATTCAACAAATGGGTTTACCTTTGGCAGGTGAAGTTATGACCCAAGACCCCCTGCTGGTTGATCGTACCCTAGAAGGTGGTAGCCGCTACCGCATAGACGATAAGGATTTGGATATTTATCGTAAACCATTTTTGAAAACTTCTGCCGCAGGGCGAGGTTTGCTAGCAACTATTCGTAATTTGCAATTAAAGCCAGCAATGGCAGAAATCGAAGTAGGCTTTAAACAATGGCAACAGCAAATTTTAATTTTATGGGGAATGAATGACCCTTGGCTAAGCGTAGATATGGCACAAAGTTTTGTCAGTTCCGTACCTCAGGGAGAATTAGTCAAACTTAACAACGTTGGGCATTATCCTCAAGAACACTACCATGAAACGATTCTTGAAGACCTATTGCCCTTTATGCGTCGTTCTGCATCTAGTTGATGATGTGAATTGCAGATGATTGTAGTAAGGCAAAGAGTGCAAGTTATATAATGTCCGGTTAATTAGCCATAATGTGGAGACTTGCTAGTCTCTACATAGGTTGACAGGTTTTTATTGTGGTTGATTTGCCGGACATCATATTAGGTATGGAATTAGTGGTTTATGCGTGAATATGCAAAATATTAAATAACGAAAAAACAAAGAATGCATGGGGACGATATATAACTGATATTCAAACAATAGAAGAAAATGTTAAAAAAGACATCCCTAACTTTTTGAAAGTATTTACTGAATGTATAAGATTCGCCAAGTTTGAGAATTTTTGGTTTGTTCATTTTTGCCTTGCGATTGCCACCTTCCATGATTATTTTATGATGCGATCTTCATCTATAGGAATCCTAAATCATTCTTGAAAAATCTCGCTTGTAATGTAGGGTGGGCACTGCCCACCATATCCGGGTTTTGGTGGGCAGTGCCCAACGCCCAACGGGAAAGCAGTCCTCTCAACGCGGGGAACCTGCGCACTCTTTGTGGCTCCCCTACGTGTATTTCAAAAATCAAATAGGAATTATATATAAATAAAATCTCTCCACGGCTTTGAATGCCCAGTAGGTCTTACAATCTCTTCAGGGTTGGGTTAAGCCTGTTGTACAGCAACTCCACCGCTTCCTTAATAATCCCTTGACGCGGTCTAGGCGTCGCGTCGTGGATTGATTAAATCTTGTTGCCAGTGTCTTGGTCAGAGCTACTGGGGGCAAGTACACGTCTACTCTATACTTTATAAACAAGTCTAGAAAGGCAGGTTATGATTCATGGCTTATTCGTGGTTTAAAGCGTTTCACCTTGTCGGTATAGTAGTTTGGTTTGCTGGTTTATTTTACTTAGTACGTCTTTTTATCTATCACGTTGAAGCTAACCAAGAACCGGAACCAGCACGCACGATCCTGAAAAATCAGTATCAGATCATGGAACTCCGCCTCTACAATATCATCACAACGCCAGGGATGCTGCTGACGATCGCAATGGCGATCGGTTTACTAACGACTGAACCGGATGTTCTCAAAGAACGTTGGTTGCACATCAAACTGCTGTTTGTCGTCCTTCTCATTGGCTATCATCATTACTGCCGTCGTCTCATGAAGCAGTTGGCGGCAGACAAATGCGGTTGGAATGGTCAGCAGTTGCGTGCTTTGAATGAAGCACCTACTGTCATGTTGGTGGTGATTGTCTTGCTGGCTGTTTTCAAGAATAATCTACCTACTGATATTACCGCCTGGGGCATTGTCGGCTTGATTGTTGCTATGGCAGCTACTATTCAGCTTTATGCCAGAAAACGTAGGCTAGATAAGGAAAAGCAGGTAGCAGAAATAGCACAGGTTCCACAACAGCAGGCTTAGACAAGAAAAAGCTCTCTTGGGGTTTAATCAACAAGAGAGCTTTAGTGTGGTGTGAGGAGCAAACTAAATGTTTGCTTTATACAACTGTAGCAAAAGGATGTGAATCTTTTGTGACAATCATTTGAAGATAATGCGTAAGTGTGACTTCGATTGTAAGAGTAGGTTAAGAGGTTCACTCTTTAGGTAGAGGCTAAAGCATTTTTTCTAAGAATGGCTTTGCCCGATCGCACTTAGGATTGCTAAAATCATTACTCACTTCGCCTTAACCTCCTTTCGAGTGCAGATGCACTCATAGTCAGACCCATGACCAAAATGTAATAAATTAACCCAGCAAACAGTAAGGGTTCAAAGTATATATATTTATTCGCACCGACAATTTGAGCACTGCGTAATATTTCCACGACACCTACAGTTGATACCAAAGCGGAATCTTTCAACAGTCCAATTGTCTCATTTACTAAGGCAGGCAAAATGTTCTTCAATGCTTGGGGCAAAATCACGTCCCACATCATCAACCAATAAGGAATACCCAAAGACATTGCCGCTTCACTCTGTCCTTTATCTACCGCCTGAATTCCACCCCGGATAGTTTCCGACATATAAGCCCCAGAGTTAAGGGTAAAAGTAAACACCCCTGCTTGTAATGCTGAAATGTCATATCCTGTCAGCTGGGGTGTTGCATAGTAAACCAACGCCAGTTGTAACAGCAATGGTGTACCTCGGAATATGGAGGTGTAGGCGTTGGCAAACCAGCCAAGGGGTTGAATGCCAGAAATCTTTAATAAGGATAGTACTGTCCCCCAAATTAAACCTAGTAATACTGATAATCCTGTAAATAACAGTGTTAAGGGTATTCCTTGAAGAATAAAAGGAATATCTGGAATGATTCTGGTGAAGTCTAGATTGAATCCACCTTTAGGGGCGGGTGCTGTTTTCGAGAGTGAGAACCACTTTGTTGTTAGTTTTTCCAGTTCGCCCTTGTCCTTCATTTGCTGAAGGACTTTGTTAAAGGGTTCTACGAAGGGAGAACTTTTGGGAAAGGCGATCGCTGAACCGGCAACCTCTTCTTTGGGAATGACGTTAAACTCTAATTCCGGGTTAGCTTGGGCAAATCCCTTAGCGACAGTATCTTCTACAATCGCGGCGTCAATTCGCTTAGATTTGATTTCCTGAATGACTTCAGGCACTTTATTAAGTTGCTTTAGCTGAATACCCGTAACTTTTTGGGCAATTTTCTTGGCATTTTGTTCTTGAATTGTCCCCAGTTGGACGCCAACTTTTTTCCCTGATAAGTCTTGTGGCTGCTTTAAGTTGCTGCCTTTGGGAGCAACAATGGTATCTTTGGCTTCGTAATAAATGATGGAGAAATCGACGTTTTTCTTGCGTTCTTCTGTGGGAGTCATCCCAGCCATCACAAAGTCAGCCCGATTTGCTTGGAGTGCAGGAATCAAACCGTTAAAATCGGACTCCATCACCTTGAGTTTGAATCCTAGTTGTTTGGCGATCGCCTTGGCAATATCAACATCAAAACCAACGATTTGAGTCTCACTTCCCTTAATGTCGTAATACTCGTAAGGGGGATAGTCGGGGGAGGTGATCGTTGTTAGTGTGTCTTTGCCAATAGACGAAGCTGCTTGTAGGGAATTGTTCTGACCTGCGATCGTGCTAATTACCAGCATTGCCGCAAACAGCAGCGTGAATATTAATACTCTGGGTTGCTTCATTGACTTTATAATTAGTATATGCTGCTGCTAGTATCTAACGTCAATTACTTTGTCCGGTCGCGTCAATGATATGGAAAACCCAAAGTCTTATAGGTATTATGTTTGAGCAAATGTACTAATTGACGCGAAGCCTAAAAACAATTTTCGTCAAATAGGGATAGTGAGTGTATTTGTTAGTAAATCAGGGTATAAAAATATGAGTTTATTTGACGATGCACTAGCTGAAGTTGGTGATGGTGGTTTTTTAGCTAAAGTTTTGGAAATCGCATATTATGACTCAACACGGTTTAAGGAATATGCCCGTGATATTCAAGCGGCTAAAGGATGGAATAAAGAAGATGCAGCTCATGAGGTCATCTGGCAAGCTGCTTCTAAGATGACAATGCAAGGCGGTATTGCCGGACTTCCCGGTGGGTTAGCTGGATTAGGTGCTGGTACAGCAGATGTTACTTCTTTGACGTATCACATTACAGAGATGTGTGGTGTACTTGCAGAAATTTACGGATTGGACACAAGTGATGATAGAGTGAAGGCTTTTGTATTAGCTGGTGTTTCAGGAGAATCTAACCTCATAGAAAAAGCATTTAAGATTGTAGAAGAAATTGGCAGTGGTGTTGCAAGAGAAGTAGCCTTAAAACCTTTGGTAACAACTCTCTTAGTACCCATACTTAGAGCATTGGGGGTTAGGCTTGGTGTCACGGGAGGAATAAAGATTGCAGAGTTAATTCCAGTTGTTGGGGCTGTTATTAATGCCGGAACAAATGGCTGGATGGTAAATGACACAGGACAGAATTTTTTGAAAAAGCTGAAACTAATTAGTAAGTTAATTTAGACAAATATGATTTGGAATAGTGTTGATTGCTAATTGCTAATTGCTAATTGTATTTATGATTAAGACACGTGCCATCTCTAAAACTATCACTACCCTTGCTGAGATGACCAATTCTTTCTAGAATGGCAGCAAAACCTGCCCGACCTTAACGCTGTAGAATTAGAAACTATGGACCAAATTTACAACCGCTTCCTACGCCATAGAGAACGTAGTGTTTTTGCAGAGGGAACGGTTAACCAATTGCTCGTTTCTCCTTTGCTTACCCTAGCAGGACTGTACGAATAACCCTTTTTTGTGACTAGCGAACCCACCATTACATTGGCAATAAAAGAAGCGCTAACATGTAATCTTCTAACCTTAAATGCAATTAACAATTAACAATTAGCAATTAGCAATTAACAATTAACAATTAACAATTAACAATTAACAATTACCAATGCACCTAATCGGAAAACGAATTTCTATCCCCGGACAATTCACAGGGAGTGTCAAGTCGCTTCGCTCCAAGTCAAAAGTCAAAAGTCAAAAGTCAAAAGTAAGAACCCCATAAATAAATTTAGGGGCTTGTAATAAGGACGTAGTATTTCTTGCGCTACGCGTCTCGAAATACATATTTTTCATTTTCCATAAATAAATTTAGGGGCTTGTACCTTTTTTGTACTTTTGACTTTTGACTTTTGACTTTTGACTTCCCGAAGGGCGGTCACTGTCGAATCGGTCACAGTTGTTGATGATACCGTATTGTTACAGGTGCGTACTCAACAAGGCGAATTGCGCGAAGCTCTTTTGAGTAACTCAGACATTGAAGAGATTTTAGCTGATCAACAGCAAACTTCTGCTGCGACGGTCGATGCTAATTCATTTTTCCTGTTTATTGAGTCAGCACGGATTAAAACAGCATTCGCCTACGACCCACACTTTGCTGTAAGTCTCAGTGGTGTGCGTCCCTTACCACACCAGCTAGAAGCAGTCTACGAGAGAATCTTACCGCAAGTGCGGTTGAGGTTCCTGCTTGCCGACGACCCTGGTGCTGGTAAAACTATTATGGCGGGGTTGCTGTTAAAGGAACTCAAACTGCGAAACGCTATTGACCGCGTACTCATTCTCGCACCAGCACCGCTGACTATTCAATGGCAAGACGAATTACGCAGCAAATTCTCTGAAACTTTTGAAGTTATCAATTCCACACTAGCAAAGAATCAACTAGCAGGTAATCCTTGGGAAAGATTTCGTCAATGTATTGCTTCAATTGATTTTGCCAAACGCGATGATATCGCTCCTGGTATTTTGCAAGTAGACTGGGATTTAGTCATTATAGATGAGGCTCACAAGTGTTCGGCGCGTACCCAAGGCGATGATTTACGCCGCACTGGACGCTACAAGTTAGCAGAAGAATTATCACGAATGACAGAAAGAATTTTGCTGCTAACTGCTACTCCACACCAAGGTGATGTGAAGCAATTTCATAACTTTTTACGGTTACTTGACCCAGAACAATTTATTTCTAACGAACTAAATCCGCAGATGTTAAGTTTAGAGGATAGTCCTTGGTTCCTGCGGCGAATTAAAGAAGATTTAAAAGACTTTAACGGATATAAACTCTTTAAAGAACGTTTTCCTATAACTGTGCCTTTTGATTTATCTCCTGCAGAAAAGCACCTATATGACCAAGTAACCAAGTACATCAACAAATATTTAGGCAAAACTAAAGGGCGTAAGCAAGCCGCAGTGGCATTGGCAAGAACGGTTTTGCAGCGGCGTTTGGCAAGTAGTTTGAATGCAATTTTCAGTTCAATGAAAAAGCGTCAACGGCGTTTTGCTGATTTGTTGGAGGAACTGGACGAACTATCCCCTCGAGAGCAGAAGGAACGTTTAATTAACTTGGGTAAGCCAGTTGATCCAGAGTTAGAAAGTGATGACTGTGAAGAGGAACAATTAGAGGAATTAGCTATCGAGTCTACTGTCGCAGAACAACTAGACCAATTGCGGGAAGAATTACGGGAACTAGAGCGATTAGTCAAGCTAGCTCAACAAACAATTGATATTGGTAGTGAGACTAAGTTAAATGAATTAAAAAAATGTCTGGAAACAGAATTTGATGAATTAAAAGATGGGCGAGGGAAATTACTAATTTTTACTGAGCATAGAGATACTTTGGAATATCTCAATAAAAATTTGAAAGCTTGGGGTTACAGCACTTGTGAAATTCATGGGGGGATGAGTGCTATTGCGAGAAAGGTCGCACAAAAGGATTTTCAATTCAATAAGCAAATTTGTTTGGCGACAGAAGCAGCCGGAGAAGGGATTAATCTGCAATTTTGTCGGTTAATGATTAACTACGATCTTCCCTGGAATCCTAATCGGTTGGAACAGCGGATGGGGAGAATTCACCGCATTGGTCAAACAAATGATGTTTATATTTTTAACTTTGTGGCGGTGAATACGGTAGAAGGTCGGGTATTAGAAAAGTTGCTATTTAAGTTGGCAGAAATTAGAAAATCAATGGGCGATCGCGTGTTTGATGTCATCGGACAATTGCTGCAACTTAATGATATCAGGTTTGAGGAACTGGTCAGGGAAGCCACTTATACTAAGAAGAGTGAAGATGAGGTTTTGGAGCAAATTGAACGTCTTGACCCCAAACGCTTAGAAGCTTTAGAACAAGCAACTGGTGTGGCGTTGGCTACTTCCCATGTGGATTTATCTCAAATTCGTCGCACCCAAACTCAAGACTATATTTCTGAAGAACAGCGGTTAATGCCGCGCTATGTGGAAGAATTCTTTAAACGTACTTGTGAGTATCTGCGCGTGAACTTAGAAAGCCGTGCTGATGGGTTGTGGCGGGTAACTTATGTGAAAGAAGAATTTCGCTCGAATAATTTGGAGTCTGTGCGACGTTTGGGCACAGCAGAAAAAGAATATCTGAAGCTGACATTTTATAAAGAACATTTGGCAAATCCATCTCATCAAGATGCAGATTTAGTCTCACCGGGACATCCTTTATTTGCAGCTATTGTCGAACGATTAGATACTCAACTGTTAGAACAATCCCAGCAGTCTGCTGTATTTATCGATGCTGATGCCCAACAACCCTACAGCATTCACTTTTTTGAAGTGCAGGTGGCAGGTGTTGGGCGTCAAGGAAAGGATAAAGTTCTCAAGGCACAGTTGTGTGCTGTGGCAGAAAAATCTACAGGTGAACTGGCACTGATTTCGCCCGACTGTCTGCATAATTTAGCCCCAGTGGCAACGGTGGCAACGGTGGCAACGGATGTGGTAACGGATGTAACGGATGAGTTAAAGGTAGGAATAATAAATCAAGCATCCGCGACAAAATCTGTGTTGGCAACGGATGTGGTAACGGATGTAACGGATGAGTTAAAGGTAGGAATAATAAATCAAGCATCCGCTACATTCGCTACATCCGCTACAAAATCCGTTGCCACGCCAACTCCCCAAGAACAACAAAAAGTGGAAAACTGGTTGAAGGTGAAGGTGCAGCTGCCGTTAATGAACCAAGAGCGATCGCAACGGCAACGCGAGTTACAAATAAGACAGGATTACTTAAAGCAGGCGATGGAATCTGCTATCCGGGATGCCCAACTGACTCAAATGAAGTTAGCGTCAAAGGTAGCAGCGGGGGATGAAACCTACCGAGTGGCACGGGACAGCGCCCAGAACAAGGTGCGGGATTTACAGGAACGGTATAAAAATAAACAAGGTGAACTTGATGATCTCAAGATTATTCGCCCGGGGCGTGTGGCGTATTTGGGAACGGCTTTGGTACATCCTGCACCAGTGGCATCCAAGTATCCAGGGATGCAAAATGACCCTGAGGTGGAAGCCTTTGCTATGCAATATGTGATGGATTACGAACGCCAACGCGGTTGGGAACCAGAGGATGTCAGCAAAAATCAAGATGGCAGTGGTTTTGATATCCGCAGTGTGGGACCAGTTGATCCCCCCCAACCCCCCCTTAATAAGGGGGGGCAAATTGAACCCTCCTTGATCGGGGGGGCTGGGGCGATGTCTGCCTCACCACTTCGTGTCTACGCACCAGTGCGGCGAATTGAGGTGAAGGGACGGGCACAGTTGTACCAACAAGTTTCCCTAACGGTGAATGAGTGGCGCAAGGCACAGCAGTTAGGGGATTCTTACTGGCTATATGTGGTTTGGGGATGTAAGACTGAAAGTCCGCAGTTGCTGATGATCCAGAATCCTGCTAAGGCGTTGGCGGGAGATGCCAAGGAAATCAAGCAAGTAACCCGGTATATCGTAGCGGCTGAGGCATTGCAGCAATGTGCCCGTAGGGGCGGGGGTTTCCTGGAACATCGATGTTAAGAGTTCCCTCTGAAAAACATCTCGGCTCAATGCCCTCACTATTCCACTGTTAATGTCCAAATATTAAAGTTCAGGGATTTATAGTTTTTGAACTCGGCTTCAGATATGTCTAATTTTTGCATTGCAGTTAGCTGATAACTTCCGTCTATTTGTGGAGAGATAGCGATCCTAAAACCTAAGTGTGAAAAAAAGTCCACAATTTGTTGTTGATTATCAAAGCCTGTTTTGTGCACATCACGCTGCGTTGTGCCTTGGACGCCTTGCGCGATATTCTGCAATTCTGGGTGAGTCTGTAAACGTCCTTCATGCGAGAGCGTTTGTTAGAAAATCAGGAGTGATCCACGCGCCACCGAAGCGGGAAAGAACCGAATGGATGTTGCGTGCTGCCCTCTCCTTTTCTTCCATTGAAAGGTAATGATAAAGTCCTTCGTGGATGACGGCTACTGGATGATTTGGCTTAAAGTGACGGATGGCTGATTCAATTTCAGGAAACGAAAGAATGTTTACGGCATCAAAGAATAAATTCTTGCGCTCTCTTAGGCCGTGATTAGATATAATTCTTGACAGGATTTGTTGCTTTTCTTGCATTAGCTCAGTCAGATCTGTCTCCACATAAATATACTCTGGGTCTTCAGTCATAGCTAGCCCACGAAATGATAGCCCACTGGCTAACTCCAAAACCTGCGTAATGCCCTCTTTCTTGATCGCGCTGACAATACTTTTATAACGTATCTCAGCAGCAAGATCTGCCCATTTCAAAAATTCTGGTGTGAGGTTCGTTCCTTGTGAGAAATTTTTTAAAACATCTTCTGCATGTATCAGTGTAGCAACATCCCTGAAGAGAGGGAATATCTGAAAATTGCCGGAAATAAGCCACCAACTTGGCAGTCGGGCTAATCTTACTATGATCGGGACTAGTCGTTTTCACTGATTTACTCCTATTGTTGTTCGCGAGCGAGGATATTGTCTATGGTAAAGAGATTGTACTCTAAATACTAACCTTATTGTCTTTCATAACTAGCGAATTGGCTTATTTGTAAATAGTGTGTTTGTACTGCATTAATTTCTGTGGTTTACTCAGATATTGCACCTGGAAATACGAATGTCAATTCCGTGAATAAGTGCTTTCATGTCGAAGACGTTCAATATTAAGTAATAATAGAGCCAACGCTTCTGGATTTTGCCACAACCAACGCTGTCTTTCGGGAATACTTTCTATGTCTATGGGGTCAAGCAATATTTGTCCTGCATCATTGGTCAGCACTCGATAAACTTTTGCCTTGGCTGCTTCCCCTAACGTTAAGTCACCTTGCTCATTAGTAGCGATCGCCTCTGGAATGCAATTGCTTAACGAAGCAGAAATCGAACAAGATCTTGCAGAACGTCGAGGTGGCTACCTTAACAAGTAAAGTTCCTGATTCTCTTGGGGTTTTAGGTGATAAATAAAACTAGAGAACTTGTAGTATTGCTGCATGACCGAACAGATTGACCACGATCAACTTTTTAAAAAACTCCTGTCTACATTTTTTTTCGAGTTCATAGAGCTATTTCTACCAGAAGTAGCCAACTATCTTGAGCGTGAACCAATCACCTTCCAATACTTCTCGGATAAGGCACTCCCTTACCCCCCTAACCCCCCTTCCCTACAAGGGAATGGGGGAAAAATTCATACCGACCCTTGCAGGAGAGGGGATGTTCGCTCTTGTTAACCGAGAAGTATTGAATCACCTTCTTGCAACAGTCCTGCCTTTACTGACATTGTTACTGGAGAGCGCAAAATTATTGATTTGCTGGCACTGGTAAGGTTTCGAGGGCAAGAGACTTGCTTTATTATTCATGTAGAGAACCAGTCCTTTACTGAAGCCGACTTTGCAAGGGCGTATGTTCTTCTATTTCGCTAAGCTGCATCAAGAACATCTGCTGCCTATTTATCCAGTGGTGGTGTTTTCCTTTGATGAACCAAAACGGGAAGAGCGCAAACAATATCAGGTAGAGTTTCCTTTCTTTGAAGGTACTGGAATTCAACTTCACATCAATTCAACTCAATCGGCTAAACTGGCGGGATTTTCTGCAACAGCAAAATCCAGTGGCAGCCGCATTAATGGTGAGTCCAGTGCTGAAGGCGGGTTTCCCGCCGTAGGCAACTGGCGTAAGCGTTGCGGTAGCGAGGAACGAGCGTCACCCGAAGGGCAAAAATGCGAATTGCCCCAAAAGAGCGTCCAAGGGTGAAGGCAGAGTGTTTGCGCCTGCTGCCTACTCTACATCATTAAACAATTGAATTTCTGTAGCTACACTTCTGATTACTTCCTTGCTAGTCATAAATTTAGGCTACTGCCATTTAGCGGCGTTCCTCAATAATTGTCTCAGAAATAGGCTTATACCAATTCTATATGAGGCTGCACATTAACGCCCTCAGGCTCTTATGCCTGGACGGCAGTCGCCTACGGAGGGAAACCCTCCTGCAGCGCTGCCTCGGCTACATAAACAAAGCCCCTTCGGGTGACGCTCCTTCGTCGCTACCGCAACGCTTACGCCAGTCCCCTACGGAGGGAAACCCTCCTTCAGGGCTGGACTCACTGCCTACGCAGGCTAATTATATGCAGCTTCAGATAAAAACGGTATTACCATGAACTGGGATTAGTTGGCGTTCAGTTGCTTGACTTGATGTTGGTTGCTTAAGTTGTTTGACTAAACTTAGAAATCGCGGCTATACAAACTAAACCCGCGCAGGCGGGTTTCAAGCAGTCCGCGAAGGCGGACTTTGTTTGTTTAGCCCCAGACTTCTAGTCTGAGGGCGATTCGCCAAAATGGGATGCTCCCGCTTAACTTGTCACCAATTCCCCTACCCGTGTACCTCGTTCAAATCAAAATTGCTATAAATATAAAATGCTCAAGGGCATATCCGTGTTTTACGGCTGTTAGTTAATTACTCAGTCATACGGCTTTCCACTGTGAGTTTCTGTACATTTACTTAAGTAGCTGACTCATTCCAGTCAATTATCTCAAAATTACAGTAATTAGTTCAGTATTTTTGCGGGGTATCATCTGTATTTAATCAGTGTTAATATTGATTAGTAATTGCTAATTGCTAATTGCTAATTGTTAATTGCATGAATGACTATTAGCCATTAGCTATTAGCAGCATTCATAAGAATATCACATTTCATTTATGACTACTCAACATGAATTTGCTACATTCCTAGTAGATTTATTTAAACATGCTTGAATATTGTTATAAGTAGGTCTGTGACAATAATGCTAATATAGCAATCTTAAATCATTCGTGAAAAATAGATGATTTAGTAGGGTGGGCACTGCCCACCATTACCAAGTTTGGTGAGCAGTGCCCACCCTACATATATTTCAAAAATCAAATAGGATTCCTATATATGTAAAGTCTTGTACAATTGAGGAGAAAAGCTTGTAGTTGCGCTTTAGTGCGCTGAAGCGCAAACTACGAACCATGATTTGTTCGTGCTGAATTACTTAATAATAAAATTAGTTAATTTTGAAATTGAAGTGTAATTTTAACTATTAAAAGGGGAAAGATAAGAGCAGCAATAAATAATAGTTTATAAAGCTGCATGAATCCAATCCGCCGTTTAATTGAAGATTTTATTCCAATTCGGGAAATTTCTGCCCAAGCTGCTAGGGAGAAATCAATTCGTAAAGGACACATTTCAACGCTGCATTTATGGTGGGCAAGACGACCATTAGTAGCAGCACGGGCGGCGGTTTTTGCATCACTGGTGGCAGCACCTGAAACTTATCAGAAACGCGCCTGTTTAAAGAAAACGATGATCGATCTCTGCCGATGGGAAGCAGGGGAAAATACAATCGCGAGGGCTAGAAAGAAAATTTTAGAAGCCCAACGGGAACGTCTGAATTTGCCTGCTGATACTCCTCTTAATGAAGTACCGCCACCGAAGGTTTTGGATATGTTTGCTGGTGGTGGTGCTATACCTTTAGAAGCGTTGCGTTTGGGCTGTGAAACTTATGCCGTTGAACTAAATCCGGTAGCTCATATAATTGAACTTTGTACCCTAGTTTATCCTCAAAAGTACGGTAATAAATTAGCTGATGAGGTGGAAAAGTGGGGTAATTGGGTCATTGAGAAAGTCCGGGCAGAAATTGGCGACTTTTATCCACTAATTAAAATTGGGGAAGTCATAACAGAAAAGTTTGAGCAAATAGAATTACTTCCTCAATCTAAACCTAAACAGTTAAGCTTAGCCAACAATCTAACGCCTGTTGCCTATTTATGGACGCGCACAGTTAAATGTCCTAACCCAGCCTGCGGTGCATCAGTACCACTTGTTCGTCAAACTTGGCTGTGTAAGAAGAAAAATAAGTACGTTGCGTTTAAAGTTATCCCGAATTACCAGACGAAACAAGTTGAATTTGAAGTGCTGCAAGCTACTACAGAAAAAGGATTAGGTTTTGACCCCTCTGCAGGTAGTTCACGGGGAAATTCTGTCTGTCGGCATTGCGGCACAACGGTAGATATTAAGGATGTCAAAAAAGAAGGAATAGCAGGTTGCATTGATCATCAACTAATGGCAATTGTTTGTACCACTCCTGGTGAGCAAGGCAAAACTTATTTAGCAGGAAAGCAATATGAACACTACATTCCTGAACCAGATGCTCTGAATAACCAACTAAATAAACTTTGTGAAGAAACAGGTTTGACAATTCCTCATGAACCTATAGAAAAAAATGATTCGCTTAATTTTAAAGTGCCACTGTATGGATTAACTGAGTTTAAAGATTTGTTTACGCTTCGGCAATTGCTAGCACTGATGACTTTTGTGAAGTGGGTCAGGCTGGCGCATGAAGAAATTATGCAGCAAGGGTATGAGGAGGAGTTTGGGAAAGCGATCGCTACTTATCTTGGCATTATGTGCGATCGCATCGCTGACTACAATAGCTCAATTACTAGCTGGCACAATACCGGAGAAAAAACAAGCCACACTTTTACTCGTCAAGCCTTACCAATGGTTTGGGATTTTGTTGAAATTAATCCACTGGGGAATGCTTCTGGTAATGCTGAAGGTGCGTTAAGCTGGATTCGGCAATTTATCAGACAAGAATCTGTAGAGACGCGAAATTTCGCGTCTCTACAACGTGGTTCAGCAATGGGTATGTCTATTGAATCTGAAACTTTAGATGCTGTCATTACAGATCCACCTTATTTTAACTCCATAGCATATGCCGACCTTTCAGATTTCTTTTACGTGTGGCTAAAACGAGCAATTGGTCATCTGTATCCAGAGCATTTTTCTGGTCGGCTGACTCCTAAGAAGAATGAAGCAATCATGGCACCTTCGCGACATGAAGGTAATAAAGCCAAAGCAGCAAAGGTTTATGAAGACATGATGCACAAGGCATTCTGCGAAGCCAACAGAGTGCTGAAACCAGGCGGGGTGATGGTTGTCGTGTATGCCCACAAAACTACATCAGGCTGGGTCACCTTAATTGATTCGCTAAGACGTGCAAGCTTCACAATTACCGAAGCATGGCCCCTTGATACTGAAATGAAGGCTCGATCTATTGCCCAAAACTCAGCTGCCCTCGCTTCCAGCATATTCCTAGTTGCCCGTAAACGCGAAGCTTCATCTGTAGGTGACTACGCAATGGAAGTCAAACCCCAACTAGCAGAAATAGTCAAAGAACGTGTCAAAAGCTTGAGCGAAGAAGATGTTACAGGTGCTAATTTAGGTATTGCCTGCATCGGTGCTGGACTACGAGCTTACACCCAATTTGACCGTGTAGAACTACCCAACGGTGAAGAACTGGATGCCCAAACCTTCTTGAACGAAGTGCAAAAAGAAGTCTTAGAAACCATCCTGACTGAAGTATTATTCTGCGACAAACGCGGCGTTAGTGCTGTCGATAAACCCACCCAGTATTACATTCTGGGACGCTACGAATACGGGGAAGCGATCGTTGAATTTGACGAAGCCAATACCTTGGCGCGGGGTGTCGGGGTTGAACTAGATGGTCCTAGTGGCTTAACAAATGGCAAGTTAGCACTAGTCAAGAAAACCAAAAATCAAGTGCAGCTGCGGGACTACAGCGAAAGAGGTTCCCATGAAGATTTAGGCATTCAGAAAACCGAAAAACAACAAAACCCCAACGTCAAACCCCAAGCTACTAGTACTGCTCCTACATTAATCGACATCCTGCATCGTCTGCTGTGGCTAGCAGACAAAAAACCGCAAGATATTCCCAATTTCCTAGCCTTAGCAATGCCTGACGCCAACCAATTGCGCCTCGTCGCCCAAGCCCTAGCCGGACGTACTCTCCTGAACAACACTGGGCAAGAAGTTACAATCAACCGCACACAAGAACAACGGGCTATAGATACACTGCTAGCTTCTTGGAAACGCCTAGTGGAAGAAAACCTTTTCACTCTAAGTAAGTAAGCCTCGTAGTTGCACTGAAGCGCAACTACGAACCAATTACTCCCGAACCACTATAAGATTACCTACCTCTTCTCTCCTTTCTTCGCGTACTTCGCGTCTTCGCGGTTCATAAAATAGGAATTCTTCGGGTGGGATAGGAGTGCGCTGAAGCGCAACTACGAACCAATTAACAATCAACAATTAACAATGAACGCTTATCAACTTAAACCTTGGACTCAAATTGTTACTCCCCATCAAGATATTTTAGAAGGTCGCCTGGATACATCCGTCTATGCAGCAAGCTTGGGTTCAGTAGTGCGCCAAGACTCCAATTGCCCTAGAGTTTATCGTGATGCCCGTGAATTTTTCGCTGCAACTTATCTCACTAAAGAATTGAGGAAACTGCTGGAAGATGTACTTAGAGGATTGCAGGGAGAATCGGGCGATCGCGTCCTGCAATTACGTACCCCGTTTGGTGGTGGTAAAACTCATTCTCTTGTCAGTCTTTACCATATTGCTACCAATCGCCATAAGTCGCAGTTTCCGGAATTGGCAACGCTACCAGATCCTGGGTTGGTGAAGGTGGCTATTTTTATTGGGACTGATATTAGCGCTAGTACGGGCATTCAAATAGAAAATGGTCCCCAGATTCTCACACCTTGGGGATATTTGGCTTGGCAGATTGGTGGGGCGGAAACTTATGCTTTGGTTGAAACAGAGGATCGGCAACGGATTGCTCCCGGTAGCGATTTGCTGAGAAAAATTTTTGGCGACAAGTCTATTTTGCTGCTGATGGATGAGTTTCTTGTCTATGTTTCTGATGCAATGGGGTTGGTTGTAGGAGACACAACTTTTGGTCGTCAAGTTTTGACTTTTGTGCAGAAGCTGACGGAAGTTGTCCGAGATTTACCTAAAACAGTTTTGGTTTACTCGTTGCAAGCCAGCGTTCAGGAAGCTGTGGGTGATGAAGGACTTTTGAATATTCTGGATAAATTAGTCAGCCGTATTGATGCTAAAAGAGAACCTGTCTCTGGTGATGAAGTCATGAAAATCATTCAGCGGCGGTTGTTTGCTGATGTGGGCGATCCAGATGTGATTCAAGAAATTGCGCGTCAACAAGCTGAACTATTTCGGAGGTTTCGAGAAAGCTACGAGGATACTAATCGTGGTAAACAGGAAGTTCAACAGCAAGCCGATCTTCTAGCCGAACGAATTCAATCTAGCTATCCGTTTCATCCGGACTTACTGGATTTGATGTACCATCGCTGGGGTAGTTTACCCAGTTATCAACGTACCCGTGGAGCTTTACAATTTTTAGCACGTGTGGTTTATGCTTTACGACAAGCCGGGGACACTTCTCTGTTAATTGGTCCTGGGAATATCCCTTTTGACGATGAGGGTGTTAGGGGAGCGTTTTTTTCCCAGGTCGGAGAACGAGAACGTTTCAGTTCAGTGATTGCTGCTGACTTAATTGGTCGTAAGGCGAAGGTAAAAGCTGTAGACAATCGGATTGCCCAAGATGCACCAGCCCTCACTAGCTTGAAGGTGGGAACCAGACTGGCTTCAGGGATTTTGCTGTATTCTTTTGGGGTACGAAATGGTGAAGATCGGGGGGTTGTGGAACAGGAAGTGATTGCTGCTTGTCTTGCACCTGGACTAGACCGAAACACGATTACAGCTACTTTAAGCGACCTGCGCGAACAACTGTTGTATCTGCATTATGTTGGACGACGCTATCGGTTTGAAACTAAGCCGAATCTGAATAAATTAGTTGCTGATGAAGAAGGCAAAATTGCGGTTGATGATGTTTTAGAGAAAATCAGAGTCGATTTGAGTAAGTCTTTGCAAAATAGTCGTGGGAAAGTGGTGCTGTGGCCCAAGGATTCAATGGCGATCGCCGATCATGTACCCCAGTTCAGCATTGTTTATCTCAATCCTGACTGGGCGGAAAAAAGTCCTGAACTCACCTCAGGTGAAGCACTGAATTGGCTAGAACAACGTGGTAAAGATAAACGAGAATACAAGAATGCGATCGCTTTTGTTGTGAGTAACAAAGTGCAGATGGATAAGGCACGCAAGGGTGCTAGAACTGCACTGGCGATCGCCTCACTGCTTGAGCAAAAAGTCAAGTATAAGTTTACAGTTGAAGATACAGAAGAACTTAACGGCAAGGCTAAAGATGCTGCAAGCGAAGTCAATGCTGCCTTACGCCGCCTTTATGAATATATTTTGCTGCCGTTACCTTGTCAAGAAGGCAATAATCCTATCCGTCTAGAAATGATTGATTTGCAGTCGCAACTCAACACCAGTCAAAACCTTCAAGACCGAGTGCTAGATGCCTTGAAAAATCATGTTTTTGACTCGATTACACCAGCTAAATTAGTCCAGCATTCTAGTTTACAGAACTCAGAAACTGGCTACATCAAAGCCGAGGAGTTGGTCAGTTACTTTTTCCGATTTCCCACGTTACCAAAAATGCTGGATGTGTCGGGAATTCAGAAGGCAGTGATTAAAGCTATTGAACGGGGACTAATTGGCTATATTCCCTCAATAACCATTCATGGCAATACTACCCCGACTATTGAGAATACCAGTTTAATTAGCTTTGAGCAAGTCATTCCAGTCGAAGAATTAGACCTCAGCGGTTATTTATTATCACCCTGGTTAGTCGGTCTGTTGCGTACTTTTTCATCTGATGATGCTGACACGACCAAGCCTGACTCTAATAATGAAAACTCAACTGATGCGGAGAATTCTAGCAAATCTTGGGGTAACAGTGACACTAAAGGGAATCTGGTAAAAGAAGAGAAAGAGACTGTTAAGTATAATTCCAAGACAAGTAGCGTTGAAAGCTCAATTTTAGTAGATATTGTCAAAGGTAAAAAACCAGCGCGGTACTACAAGCTAAATTTACTTGCCAAGAAGTCTCAAATCTTCCAGATATTTGAGTTGCTACAAACTTTGTCTGACAAAGCTAATGAAATGACGATTCAAATTGAAGTTCAAGCGCATACCCAACTGGAATTTGACCGCAACTGGATTCGTAATGCAATTGAAGAAGTGCTTGATGAAATGGATATTCAGGCATCAACTCATTTGGAATAGTGTTGATTGATGATTGCTAATTGCTAATTGCTAATTGCTAATTGCTAATTGCTCATTACTATTAGCCATTAGCGCGCCTGACTCAGTTGGCGATCGCATGAATCATTTGATTTGCTCACGAGTCACGTCATGTGGAAAAACCAACGCAAAACCTAACCCCCCAGCCCCCTTCCCTAAAAGGTTCGGGTGAGAATTCAAAGCCTCTCTCCTTGCAGGAGAGAGGTTTGGAGAGAGGTGTTCCAGATAAGAGTGAAATTTATGAGTGTCTACTTACTTAAACTTATACAAAGTAAAAATACTATAGCGGTTTCAGTTGCTCTAAAACATTAGAATCAAGATATTTTTGTTCAATCATCTCTACAGAATTATCACACCATTTGGCAACTACAGCAGTAGGTACACCTTTGGCAATTTGCTCAGATATAAAAGTATCACGACAAGAGTAAGGAGTTGTTTTGCGTTCTACTAATGGGTCTACAATTTTATCCCAAGCCCGACGAGAAAAGTTTCTGTAATGGATTGATAATCCTTCTGGAGATGGAAATATTAATGAATCAGGCTCAGAATTTTCTGGCTTGATTTCTATAAGTAATTGCTGTAGTTGTTGATTGCAGTTAAAAACTCGCTTTTTATTATTCTTCGATCCATTAACTCTCACCCTTTCACCGTTGCCCACCTGTACTAATGCGCCTTCAAACGTAATTCTAGAACAATCGGGCATAATATGCTTCCACTGAAGACCAATTGCTTCTGAAGGTCTACAGCCAGTCAGGAATAAAAACGCAACAAAGGGTGCGTAATGGCTGTACCCAATACCTTTAGACGGTTTGTGGTTTTTAAAAGCCTGGATTATCTTTTGCTTTTCTTCTTCGCTGAAAGCGTTAGGTTGTGAATCATCTTGCCATTTGTGCTTAGGAAGTTCGTTATACATCCCATCAAAGGGATTAAAAGTAACTAGACTGTGTTTAATTCCCCATTTACAGGCTGATGAAAGGTACATGAGTACATCTTTGGCTTGTGAATTGGTTGTTTGTTGCAACAGCGAAAGACGAATTCTTATGGCTTCATCTAATGATTGGTAAGGGCAACGTTTAATGTGTTTCTCAAGTACAGCTAATTTATCTAGGGTTCTAGGTTTTAACGATTGGCGCTTGTAGTCAATATATCTATCCCACAGTTCTGAAATTGTTAATACTTTCTGTGGTTCCTCTGGGTTGACTATGGATAAGTGTCTCTGTGGCTTGTACTTAGCGAGTGTCTCATCGAAGTCGTCAGCTAGGATGTCTAGTTCTATTTGATGCGCTTTCTGTTCTGCTAGGTTACGATTTTCTGGAGTGTCCGCAAGTCCGAGTATTAAATATTTTCGGTTTCCTTCATAAAGTTGCCTTGGAAGGCTTAATCTTAATCTTCCCTGATTCACACTAATGCTTACGGAGCCTTTTGGCGCTTTTTGTGTTTCATTCATTTGATTTGGATACGATAATAATGTGTTCTTGTAAATCGTATCCAAATCGTATCCAAATCAGGCAAGATCAGCAGAATTTCTTAACAAAGATAGACAAAAAGCACGAAAGATAGACAAAATTACCTTGGTAAAGAAGCATTACCATTGCCTCTTCAAAAATTTAAAAGCGGCAAATCCTTATATATCAAGGCTTTCACCGTTTTAGGATATCTAAAATTTAAAAGCCCGTGACGAGGATTGAACTCGTGACCTCACCCTTACCAAGGGTGTGCTCTACCACTGAGCCACACGGGCAAAAAACGATTTATACTTAGGAGTAGGGAGTTAAGAGTTAAGAGTTCTTATTTTTAACTCATCACTCATAACTCATCACTCTTGAAATGGTGGGCCGAGCTAGATTCGAACTAGCGTAGGCGTAAGCCAGCGGATTTACAGTCCGCCTCCATTAACCACTCGGACATCGACCCTTGTTGCCCACTAATTGTTATAGTATCACAAGTGTTTTTGAAATGCAAAGTTTTTTTCAAAAAAAATCAATATTCCGTAGGGGCGCGGTTTCCGCGCCCTTACTCCTAATTCAGGAGTTCGCCTGTTTCTTGCAACGAGTGCAAGCGGCGATAAATCCCCTGGTGATGCAAAAGTTCATCATGGCTACCTACTTCTACAATCTTGCCCTCATCCAGAACCACTATCTTATCTGCTTCCCGTACTGTACTCAGACGGTGGGCAACGATAATTGTGGTGCGGGTTCCTAGAATAGATTGCATTGCCAACTGAATTGAACGCTCCGACTCGTAATCTAAACTAGAGGTGGCTTCGTCAAAAATCAACACGTCTGGTTGTACCAACAACGCCCTAGCAATTCCTAAGCGCTGTCTCTGTCCACCAGACAATCTGACGCCTCTCTCACCAACCACAGTGTAGTAACCTTTAGGTAGGTGCAGCACGACTTCGTCAAGTCTGGCTATTCTACAGGCTTCCTCAACTTGCTCAAAACTGGCATTAGTCTTCCCATATTTAAGGTTATCCAGCAAGGTACCGTTGAAAACGTCTACATCTTGGTGAACTACGGCTAACCTTCGCCGATACTTACCTACATCCAAAGTGCGAATATCTTGACCATCAATCAGAATTTGACCTGCTTGGGGTTCAAAGTATCGCAACATCAACTTCACTAAAGTCGATTTACCAGAACCCGATCGCCCTACTAACGCCACGGTTTGATATGGCTCAATCAGTAAATTGATATCATGCAAAACTCGGCGGTTGGCGTCATACCCAAAACTGACGTGAGAAAACTCGACTTTGCCAGTAAATTGTAGTGGTGTTTCTTGCTCGTGTTGCTCATCTAAAAGACCAACTGAATCAACTCCAGATGGCTCTTTTAGGAACTCGTAAAACCGCAGCATTGAAGGATAGCGACGGGCAAAAGTCTCCGCTAGGATGCTGATAGGTTCCAACTCGGCATAAGCCATGCTGGAAAGAGTTAATGTCATGATAAAATGACCTAGGGAAATCCTGCCATTTAATGTCGCCGCTAAAGTCAATCCTAGGATCGTAAACACGCACAACTGAATGACAGTCCTCCGCCAAGTACCCAGTTGCACATAACCTTTGTGGATGCGATAAACAACCACCGTGAATTCACGCGCTAAACGTTGCTTTTGCCGTTTGAGTTCATTTGCTTCCGTGGCAAATGCTTTGACTGTTTTGATGTTGCTGATGATTTCCGATGTGCGGCTGTCGGTGTCTTCCATGTATTTATCCAAGCGGTTATCGTGCCACACGAGCTGCTGCAACTTCTTTAAGATAAAGACAAGGATAACTACAAAGGAAATCAGACATAAAATGGCAATCTGCCACTCCACAAACCAGATAAACACAAAAATTCCCAGAACCCGGAAAAATTTAGGAATCAACTGTCCAGCGATTTCGGGATAGGTGAAAGTGTGGTTGGTGACACCTCTGGCTACTCTTCCTGCAATACGTCCGGGGTTATTTTCGTCATAAAATTCCAGTGGTAGGGTGAGAATTTTTTCTAAAGCTTTTTGGCTGTGATCTCGACGCGCCCTTAAGGCTATATCCCAGTGAAACCAACTGGTTAACCAAGGCTGAGTCGGCGCTCTCAATACGGTGACAACGAAAATTAAACCCAGTAATACACCTAAAGATAGAGGTTTACTTACTGGGTAATTGATGGTGTTTGCGAAAGTTGCGATCGCCTCTTGAAGTGGTTTGTCTAACGCTTGACCAGACAAAATATTTAAAATCTGCCCGATCGCATAAGGTACAACCAAATCAATAATCTCTTCAACACTGGATGCTGCAATACTAAAAATACTCAGCTTCCAGTATGGACGAAAGTAATTGATAATATCTTGGAATTTCGCCATGATGCACACTGTATAGAGTGCGAGCTTATAGCTCCCAGTATTACATACTACATTTATACTACAAAATAGTCAATAGCGATCGCTGAAAAATGATTCTTTAGTAGTATAAAGGGAATTGTTACATTTTTTCACTAAATTTAATCTTTACAGCAATAAACTCAACAAAAACATCACCTCCCAACTCAATTTCTTCCACAGGCAAGGGTTCTTGAGTGTGCAACCCTAAAACTCCCACCAGACATTGAGAAACCTGTTTAGGGTGTTTACAGCAATTGTCACCTAAATGAACCACACCGTTTGTAGGGGCGAACGGTGAGACAGCCCGCAAGGCGCGGGTTTCCCGAAGCTGGGGACTGCGATAGCGCGTGCTACTTCTCACTCGGGGAGACGAGTCGCGAACGACGTTCGTAGCGTCACCCTCCGTGCAGGAGCGCCCCTACGACTGTGGTCTGATTACCTGAAAATTGCTGTAAGTCCGATGGATTTTGCGTTTAATCCGAGATTAATAGCAATGCTTAAAACTAAATATTACGCAAATGCCTGAAAAAACTTGTATTAATAACTACTTTAAAAAGTCGCTAATTTAAGTAAATAATACTAAATAAACAATAAAGATAAAAAATTAGATTTATTTATCAGCAAAATTACTTATTCTAATTATTTAATCGTATACTTATGCTGATGAATAATGCTAAAGCTCAGGGCTTAAGTAGCGATGTGGTGGTGTCAGTATCAAATTTACACCACAAGACAAATATCAAGAGGGTGCAAGTTCGAGTAAAGTGCTTGTATAATAATCGTTGAACTAATGAGCCTATCTAGTTCTTTTACAGATTTTTCCTTAGCTGAACTGTTCCAATTAATTGACCAAGGACGAAAGTCAGGTTGTTTAACTGTCTGTACTTTACCGGATCTTCATGCTCCTGAATCTAAATCCCAATACTTCTACATTTGGTTTAAACAAGGGCGTATTGTGGCGGCTACCAATCGTCTAAATGGTCAAGATTTAATCGGCAAAATAATCAAACGGGGTTGGGCAAAGCAGGGAGTTATAGAAAACCTTTTTACTGGAGTATCCATCACGCCTGTAGGATTACATTTAAAAACTCAAGGATTTTTGAGTGCGGAGCAGCTAAACCTGTTATTTGCCAGCCAACTCCAGCAAATTCGCGAACTTTTTGAAATCCAAAAAGGTGTATTTAAACTGGATAGCAAGGCAAGCTTGCCTTGGGGTGAGATGACAGGATTAAGCTTAAAAGCGACGGAAGTGGCGCTGATGGCTTTGAGAATACTGAAAAACTGGGAATTGCTGGCTGATGTGCTCCCCGATCCAGGTTCAGCCATAAAAAGTATGACTCCTGACAAACCACAGCTTCACTTACATCCTTTAGAGTGGCAGGTGTGGGAGTTTGCTAATGGTAATATTTCTGTTCATGCGATCGCGAATCAACTCAATCAACCAATAGCTTTAGTGCAGCAAGCAGCTTTGCGCTTGATGGTTGCTGCTTTAGTAGAAGAAGTTCCCGTAGTGACATCCACGTCCAGTCTAAATAATTACTCAATAAATGGCAGTTTAGTAAATTTCCCTAATTTTGGCTCCCAAAAATCCAAAGAACCAGAAACCCTTAAGGTAAGTACTTCATTTCTGCAAAATCTGGTTGGGTTTTTAAAGAGTAAAGCTTAACGATAGTGAGAATCGTACCTCTGTTGGCAAGAACCCGGTTTTTCTGCCTTGCTCTTTGCGTCTACGTGGTTAAAAAATGTTTTTTAACCGCTTACTGCGAAGCAGAACATGTAGGACACGAAGGTCAAATTTCCAAAGTAAGGCGATTAAGTTTGTAAACTAATTAATTAGTGGTGTAAAATCGCAAAAACAGATAATTATATTTCAGGGTGTAATACGATTCAAGTATAGACGTTCCGGCGGAACGTCTCTGATGTTGATACAGGGTGCGGAATAGGGGATGCAATCGTTACAGAAAAGGCAAAAGCTCATGACAGTAATATTGCGGAGGTATAGATGGAAATCCTACGCATAGTAGTGACAGGAGGCGTAGGAGCAGGGAAAACAAGCTTGATTCGCACAATCAGTGAAATAGAAGTGGTGGATACTGACAAAACAGCGACAGATGAAATAGCGCAACTAAAGGAAAAAACCACCGTAGCGTTAGACTTTGGGCGACTCAGCATTGCACCAAATCAATCACTGCACCTTTATGGCACACCAGGACAAAGCCGATTTGAGTTTATGTGGGAGATTTTGATTGCAAAAGCCCATGCCTATATCCTGCTAGTAGATGCACACCGCCCAGAGCATTTGCGCTCTGGACGGCGGATTCTCAACTTCATCAACCAACGGGTGCAAATTCCATATTTAATCGGGCTAACTCATACCGATTGTCCAGAAGCTTGGGAAGAGGAAGATGTGGCGATCGCCTTGGGGCTGGTGGATCACCTTTCTCGACCGCAAATCATTACAGTTAATGCTACCGATCGCACTTCTGTGTCAGCAGCGCTGATTGAACTCATTCAATCAGCTGCTAAATACTACCAAAACGCCGCTGAATAATTCGTAATTTATAATTCGTAATTCGTAATTAATTAACCCAAAACTAAAGTTAGGGGCTTGAAACAATTATGCTTAGCAGTTTTTTATTTTCCATGAATGAACTCCGGGGCTTGAATCTCAATTACGAATTACGTTAGCGAAGCGTTAGCGAGGCACGAGCGTCACTACGAATTACGAATTATTATGTCTTTGGGCAATTTCGTGAAGCAAATTTTACGGGCATTTCAGGAGCCTACTGAGCCTGCAAATACATTAGAGTTGGCGACAACGGAACCAACGCCGTTAGCGACAACACCGAGAAATATAAAAACAACTTCACAGACAATTTTGGAGGAAAAATTCATGATTAACGTTTCTATGCTACAGGACGAGCTGCAAAACTTTGTCTCTAGTAGCGCTGAGGTTCAGGGTGCAGTTTTAGCCAGCCCTGATGGCTTTGCTCTAGCTTCTGTACTTTCGATGGGAATGGATGAAGAGCGTACTGCTGCTATGTCTGCATCTATGCTTTCCTTGGGCGAACGCATCGGACACGAACTAGCACGCGGTAATGTTGACCGTATTGTTGTGGAAGGCGAGAAAGGTTATGGGGTATTGGTAGGCTGTGGTACAGAGGCAGTTTTGTTAGTTCTCGCCAGTGCTGGTGTCAAGCAAGGCGTACTATTTCTGGAAGTTAAACGGGTTGTTGGTAGAATTTCTCCCCTATTGGCTTAGAAGTCAACCAATTTTGGAGCCATAGATTTTGGGTTTTGGATTGGAATCTAAAATCTAAAATCTCCACACCCATATAACTAGATTTGCCGGAGGATTATTTATGTTACGTTCAACACTAGGAGATTTCAGTAGTATTGTCTGTTTTAAGTCAGCAATTACTGGCATGGAAGATGCTTTAGGTGAAAAGGCGACAGCGATCGCGTTGACTGCTGCAGGTCGTAGTCGCGGCAAACATCTCGCACACGAATTAGGTTTAGTCGGGTCAAACTTGTCCTTAGATGAGCTTACCAACAAACTCAGCTTAGCTTTAGGTAAAGACGGTACTCGCCTATGTATAATTGAGAAGATGATCCAAGACGGCGATCTCATCAAGGTTTACACTACAGAAACCTTATGTTCTGCAGGTGAAAACCAAGGTTCTCAGCGTAAATGTACTTACACGCTAGGTGCTGTTTGGGGAGCATTAGAGCAGACCCTCGGTAAGCGCTTGCAAGGCAAACACACTGAATCCGTGCTTCGTGGTGGCTATCACGATGTATTTGAGTTTATTGAATTGAAGTAAAATTTGCTAATTGCTAATCGCTAATTGCTAATTGCTAATCGTAGTCAAGCAATTAGCCATGAACAATTAGCAATTAGCACTCTTGGCAATTAGCACTCTTCAAATTTCTGCTGGTGCTGGCGACCACACTAACCCATACTGCTCCTGTAGAGCAAGCCATGCTTCTACTTGACCTGGTTCATATTCTCCTGGCTTACCCCATTGAAGAAACAAACTTAAAGCTGCTTCCTGTTTCTCATCCAGAAAGCGGATTGCATAAGTGGTAAAGTTACCGCGCTTTGACTCACCTGTTTCAAATTTCACCTGAGTTATTTTGTCCATATTTAAGTGAAACTCAAAGTTTTCAGTGTGCATATTCGCATACTTACCTTTAGGTAATTCCGCGTAAAACAGATTTTCTAGCTTACCCCGTGCTTCCAAAACAGCAGCGCTGCTAGTCACAATTAAACGTAAAGTTCCGAGGGTATGGCAAGCTGACAAAAATTCTTTTAAGGTGGTAGTCATCAGTATTTGTTGGTTGATAGTTGATGGTTGATAGTTGATGGTTGATGGTTGATGGTTGATAGTTGATAGTTGATAGTTGATAGTTGATGGTTGATGGTTGATAGTTGATGGTTGATAGTTGATAGTTGATAGTTGATAGTTGATAGTTGATAGTTGATAGTTGATAGTTGATAGTGGTTAGTTGATGGTTGTTAACCACTAACCACTAACCACTAACCACTAACTACTAACCACTAACAATTAACAATTAACAATTAACAATTAACAATTAACTATTTTTCGTGTTTTTCGTAAGCAGCGACGATGCGCTGGACTAGTGGATGGCGCACGACATCTTTTTGGGAGAATTCGCAAAAGGCAATGCCTTGAACGTCTGTTAAAACATGTGTTGCTACTGCTAATCCAGATTTTTGGTTGGTTGGTAAATCTGTTTGCGTCATATCGCCGGTGATTACCATGCGAGAATTGAAACCCAAACGAGTTAAAACCATTTTGATCTGAGATGGTGTAGTGTTTTGGGCTTCATCCACAATGACAAAAGCGTTGTTGAGTGTACGTCCCCGCATATAAGCTAAAGGAGCAACTTCAATCACGCCTCTTTCCATTAATGATGGTAATTTTTCTGGGTCGATGAATTCATTGATGGCATCATAGAGTGGGCGGAGATAGGGATCAATTTTCTGCTGCAAGTCGCCTGGTAAAAAGCCGAGTTTTTCGCCTGCTTCGACGGCAGGACGGGTTAAAATTAGCCGTTCAAACTTGTTGGCTAGCAGTTCTTGTACGGCGACAACAACAGCAAGGAAAGTCTTACCAGTACCAGCAGGACCGACGCAGAAGGTGAGGTCGCGCTGACGTAACGCTTCTATGTACTTTTTCTGTTGGAAGGTTTTAGCGCGGACTTCTTCACCTTTACGAGTTCGGGCGAGAACGCGCTGTAAGTCTTGCAGTTTCTCTTCCTGATGGGTTTCCAAGGCTTGAATGCTTGTGAGAATATCGATACTAGAGATGGTCTTGCCCTTACTCCATAGGTCTTCAAGCGATCGCACTAATCGACAACAGTAGTCAACTTGCTGATTTGTACCAGAAATGTATAGTTCCTGTCCACGCAGCACGAGAGTGGCGCCTGTTTGCTGAGATAAGGTTTTGAGATTAACTTCATTATCTCCTGCTAGGGCGATCGCGCTATCGATATTCGGTATCGGCAGCTGAATTGTTAAGGCATCTGCCATAAAAAATTTAAAATTCAAAATATAGGAAAAGTAGAGACGCGATCGCGTCTCTACTTTGTCTAGGTTTGATCTACAACTGCTTTCAAACCCTAACTTTAACAGATGGCATCGGTTAACCACTTTGATCGGAGACATTGCTCTGACTTAATAGTGACCACCGATCAAGCGTGCGGCTGACGCTTTGCGATCGCGCGCCGGCTGGGTTTTTCGGATCTTTCTCGGCGTTTGACTGAGGATAACATCCCGGATGCATGAATTTTCTTTTTAAAACGTCTTAGTGCCGAGTCAATCGACTCATTTTCACCCAAATGGACTTCAGCCACTCCCAAGTTTCACCCTTCAGTCTGGCTCCTTCATGATTATCAGATTCTCTCACTTCACTTGCCAACGTCAAGCAGTATGGCGCTGACGAGTCCCGATCAAAAACACACATTTTCTCAATTCAAGAGCGATGAATTCCTTATCTAGTAGCGTGTCGGCAACGTAAACGTCTGATTGTGACGCGATGTTTAACACGCTCATCGTCGAGCGGATCAAACAGAGTCGTTCTTCACCTAAGTTTAGACTAAGCGGGAGCGGGGTTTAGCAATAGGTCTGGGAGTATCATTTGAACCTCTTTCTCTCGATATGGGTGGCGGTAGTCGTTCTGAGTCGTCTTCCTCAAAAGACAAGTCATCCCGACTACCAGCAGTGCTACCGTAGATATCCAGATATACTGATTGTCCAGCAGCTTCGGCTGCAGCGGTAACTACAGTGCGAATCGCCTGAATATTGCGTCCACCCCGACCAAACACTTTCCCTTTATCTGTACTTTCAAAAGCAATCCGAATCCAAACCCGTTTACGGGTATCAGAGTTTTCACAATCAACGCTCAAAGACTCTGGAGAATCTAAAAACGGCTGCATTAAAAACCTTACTAGCCCAGTATAGTCAGGACTGGTTATTGGGTATTTATTTCCTACCTTAGGATGCGGCTTTTGCACTGACCTGTTCAAGAACATTGGCTTTTTGTAAGATGCGACGCACGGTGTCAGTCGGTTGGGCGCCTTGTTGTAGTCGCTTGACAATACCGGGAACGTCCAATCGCACTTCATCAGTTCTAGGATTATAGAATCCCAGTTCTTCTAGAGGACGACCATCGCGGCGAGAGAGGCTGTTAATGGCGACTATGCGGTAACTCGCTTCCCGCTTTTTACCGTATCGCTTCAAGCGCAATTTAACCATGGTTAAGAAATCATTCTCCTATTTGTAGGTATAAGTGTACAGTTAGCTGATGCTAAAATGCCCATTTTAGCACTTACCTAGCATTAACTGCTATTTGTTAGTGGTTAGTGGTTAGTGGTTAGTTGTTACTGACCACTAACTACTAACTTAACTAAAGCGTACCGAAGCCTTTCTTCTTTTTGTCTTTCTTGGGCTTCTTTTTTGTGCTGGCTGTATCAGTGTAACCCCTCCACCCAGGAGCCGAGCGATTATTGCCTGCGGTAGAGATCGCGTCGTTCCCACCAAACATTCCAGGCATACCACCGGGTAAGCGACCTTGACCCATTTGCTGCATCAAACCACGCATTCTTTGGAAGTCACTTACCAGCTTACTAACATCCGTCTCCCTATAGCCAGCTCCTGTAGCAATCCGTCGTCGCCGACTAGGAGAACTTGACAAAACATCGGGATCGCGGCGTTCTTGCGGTGTCATGGAATTAATCATTGCTTCGCAGCGCTTGAGCTGGGTTTCTCCTTGCTTGAGTTGGTCATCTGTCAGCTTGTTCATCCCTGGAATCATCTTCATGATGCCTCCCAACGATCCCATATTCTTGAGCAGGCGCATCTGTTTGAGAAAGTCGGTAAAGTCAAACTTTGCCGTCAGGATTTTCTCCTGCATTTTCTCCGCATCCGCCAAGTCGATTTCTTCCTGGGCTTTTTCTACCAGGGTCAAGACATCTCCCATGCCCAAAATCCGCGATGCCATCCGGTCGGGATAAAATGGTTGTAGGGCTTCGACTTTTTCACCAACACCGACAAACTTAATCGGAGCACCCGAAATCTGCCTGACCGATAAAGCCGCCCCACCACGGCTATCACCATCCAATTTGGTAAGAATTGCACCAGTAATTCCTATTTGATCGTGGAAAGTACGGGTAAGATTTGCTGCTTCTTGACCAGTCATGGCGTCCACAACCAAGAGTGTTTCCTGGGGTTGGACAGTTTTTTTAATGCGGGCTAACTCCGCCATCATATCTTCGTCGATTTGTAAGCGACCTGCAGTATCAATAATCACAGTATCAACACCGTCCAAAGCGCCACGTTCAACACCCTGTCGGGCAATCTCTACTGGGTCAGCATCACTTCCCAGGGAAAATACAGGCACTTCAATTTGCTTACCTAACGTCACTAGTTGATCGATAGCTGCTGGGCGGTACACGTCTGTTGCCACCATCAAGCAACTACGGTTCAATTTCCGAAGATATAAGGCTAATTTGGCAGTAGCAGTAGTTTTTCCTGTACCCTGTAACCCTGCCATCAGTATAATTGTAGGCGGTGGTGAGGCGCTTTCTAGGGGAACATTCTCAGATCCCATTACCTGTACCAACTCATCGTAAACAATTTTGATGAACTGTTGGTCAGGGCGCACACCACTAATTACCTCAGATCCAAGTGCCTTGGCTTCAACTTCGGTAATAAAATCTTTAACTACCTGGAGATTGACATCTGCTTCTAACAGGGCGCGGCGCACTTCCCGCAAAGCCTCTTGAACATTGGACTGGGAAATTTTGTCCTGACCGCGCAGTTTCTTCCAGGTAGTTTCTAAACGATCGGCAAGTGCATCAAACATAATTAGGTTACAGGCAGTAGTTGCTTTTAATGGTGCTATTTACCAAAGCCCACGGCAATATTCCAAGCGAATAAAGGTCGAGGATCGTCGCTAGGTGAAAACAGGGTACTTGATGTCAGAGCGTATTAAAGATTCTAACAAGCCTACCCAAAGGTCCACCAAACATAACCTATTGTCACATATCCAGAGCGCCGATGGAGAGTGCCGACGCCGTGGACAACGTTTGGATGCGATCGCCATTACACAAAATCAGTGATAGGTTTCATAACTACATTGCTGGCAATTGCAGCTTTGGCTTGCTTATGGTCAACATTAAGGCAATTTCAACTTTCTGCCAACGCAATGTAAAATGAGTCGTAAATAGCTAAATTGTGAGAGTAGCGCTCTTCCCGGAGTCATTCGGTATCAATTCGATATAAACTTCCTGTAATAGGGCTGCTGATTGATTGCTACGCCAGAAAAAGACTTGAAACAGAGTCTACGTTTGAAGGGTCATAACCTCAATAAGATTCGCGCTTTCTTAAGCGGTTAGAGGAAGGCATCTTTCCGGGGGAATCCTCCCCCGGAAAATGCCGCAGGAACATTGCCCATTAGCAGGTGAAACACCGACCTTAGTGCGGCAGCTTTGCGGGGGAAGATTCCCCCGCAAACGTGCCTTGCCAAGCCCTTTCAACATTTTTAAAGCAAACTAAACCCCGTAAGGGTGGGAGAAATCCAAATCAAACATGTAATCCGGAGTAGCGGTTAACTCAAGAATACTCCGGATTACTCCAATATTTTCTACTCTAAATAATACGACAAACCAATTTTTAAAGCATGTGGCAGCAAATTGCTTACAGGCATAATCTGGAACGGTAAAGCCAAAAGTTCAACGAGTAGTTGCTCTGCATCTGTTTGTAGCATACCCTGAAAGCGTACCTGCTTCCAAAAGACATTCGCGCACTCCAATAGGCAAAACTCTGGCACACACAACTGCAAGCCTTGGCGCAAACGCTGCACCAAGACTATTGCTTGTGACGTGTAAGTTTCGATGAGTAAATACTGCATCACTACGCTTGTATCTACCACATAGGTTTTTGTCATCGGTCTCTATCCTCACGTAGGAGTTCGAGCGATGTTTTTGCTCCTGGGGGTGGCGTCCACCTGTGGCGATCGATAGAGTCAAAAATCTCTTGCAAAGAACGTTTTTCACTTCGTTGTTCCTTGTTGCGTAGCCGCTCATCAACGACCTCCACAATCAAAGCTTTAAGTTCTTCAACAGTCATGTTCGTTACACGTTTAGTTTCCATCTTTCTTGAAAGCTCCGTTGTTTTGTAGTAAATTTCCCACTTTGAATCAACACTATTTTATCTAATAAGTAGGTAGGCACAATAAAACACAACTATATTAAGTTCTGTTAAGAGGCTGTCAGCCAACTAACAACTAACAAATACCAACTAACAAATACCAACTAACAACTAACAACTACCAACTAACAACTACCAACTAACAACTAACAGCCTTAGCCAACTTACTTATTACTCACAAGTTTCTCAACAACGCTTGCATCCGTAGGTAATGCAGCAGTTAGAACTTCGCTACCTTCTGCTGTAACCAAAACATCATCTTCAATGCGAATTCCCCGCACATCGGCAAATTGAGATAAGCGATCCCAGTTGACTACATGCTGATATTTTGCTCGTAGATCGGGATCGTTTAAAATTGCTGGAACTTGATAAAAACCAGGCTCAATTGTGACTAACATCCCTGGATGTAAGGGGCGATTTAAACGTAGGTAGCGCCATCCAAAGCGATCGCTTCTTTGTCGTCCTTCTTCATACCCTGCTAAATCTCCCAAATCTTCCATATCATGAACATCCAAACCTACAAGATGACCAATCCCATGAGGGAAAAATAGGGTGTGAGCATCCATTTCTACCAAATCTTCAGGGTTTCCTTGCAAAATGCCTAAATCTCTCAAACCAAGAGCAATGACAGTACAAGCTAAAAGATGAATATCCTGATACTCCACACCAGGACGTATTTTGGCAATGCAAGCATCATGAGCCGCCAAAACCAGATTATAAATATCTCTTTGGGTAGATGAGAACTTACCAGAAACTGGCCATGTACGAGTGACATCGGCAGCCCAACCCATAGACGTTTCAGCGCCGACATCAGCAAGTAGTAAATCGCCTGGTTGCAATGGGTGATGGTATTGCTCGTTGTGCAGCACTTCGCCGTGAACGGTGACGATACTGTTGTAGGAAGTGGTCATGTTATGGGCGATAATCACTTGTTCCATCGCTGCACGGACGAATGCTTCTATCTTGGCGCTCGTCGTAGCCATCATGCCAGCGCGGTGTGCCTCTACGGTGACAGCAGCGGACGAGCGCAATTCAGCTAATGCGCTGTCGTCGTGGATCAGCCGTAGAGAGATAATAGCCTTAGCTAACTCCAAGTCAATTCCTTGCGGTGGATTTTGCGGTAAAACCCATCTATTCAGGATCTGCGACTGTTGCGTCCAAGTGGCTGCATCCTGCGCGGTAATTGTTGCTGCACCTTCCACCCATGAACTTAATTCTGCCATTGGTTTAGCTGCATCCGCTCCGATCATCTGGGCAATTTCCTCTCGCCTTGGCATTTCTCCATGCCAAAGGGCGCTATTTGGTTTGGGATCATCCATAAATAGTTCTAGTTTGCCTGCTTCTAGGAGAATTGCCACGTTTGGTAGTGGTAATCCGGCAAAGTAGAGGAAATGACTGCTAGCACGGTAAGGAAACACATTGGCTGGATAGTTGCGCGGACTACTATTTCCAGACCAGAGAATAGCTGGAAAATTGATGAGGGTGGCTAGTTGTTGCCGTCGATGGCGTAGGGTATCAATAAGGGAACTAGAAGTGTTTTGGTAAAGCATGGCTAGGAACTTGAAGCAAAAGATTTAAGATTAATAGTGTCTAGTTAAGTAATAGGGCAGCGTAAGTACTGGTAAGGTCTGCTAATGGCTAATTGCTAATTGCTAATTGCTAATTGCCTGATTACGATTAGCCGCCTCAACCAATGTTTATTTATACCCACCTACTTAATCGTATTTCTGTGTTAAAGGAATGTCTTCTAAACATAAACTTAGTGTGAACAATATTCGCTCCTGTGACTGGCAAATAGGGCAATTACCAGGATTAAATCAACAGGAACAATCCCAACTCCAAAACTGTGGCATTACAACAACAATTGCCCTAATTCAACAAGGGAAAACTCCAGACGCTCGGTTAGCGCTGGCAAGTAAATTACAGATTCATCTTCAGTATGTCAATAAATGGGTGGCGTTAGCTGACTTAGCTCGTATTCCTAGTGTAGGAACCCAATATTGTGGATTATTGTTACATGCAGGTGTTGCAACTGTTGCGCAACTGGCGACTATACCCCCTCACAGATTGCACCAACAAGTTTTGCGGTTGTCTGTAGCAACGATGCAACGGCGAGATTTGTGTCCTCCGGTCGAGCGAGTGCAACAGTGGAGTCAACAAGCAAAGATGTTGTTGGTTGTTAGTTGTTAGTTGTTAGTTGTTGGTTGTTGGTTGTTCTACTAACCACTAACTACTAACTACTAACCACTAACCACTAACCACTAACCAGCTTAGCCATTAGCTAGCACACCATTGAGGAAGATGTCAGCCAGACCTTCTGCAATTTCCTGCATTTGTTGGGGGGAGGCTTCTGGTTCCATAACGGTGTTGTTGGAAAAGCCTGCGACGGCAAACATTCCGAGGAAAACTTTAGCGACAATTTTTGCATCCATCTGACGATAGATACCTTTATCCATGGCGGTTTGAAAAAAAGCTTCGGCAACATTGGTCATTTTGTCAATCACTTCCGATTGAATGCGATCGCGCAAGTCTGGGTGAAACTGCGCCTCCATAAAACAAACCCGCATGATCTCAACATTTTTCTGCATATTCCACATGCGGCGACGCATCACTTGAGCTATAGCCTTATAGCTGCCCATTTCACTTAATTCTGTCAGTAAATCTGTCAGAATCTCCACCCATCCTTGTGTCGCGACTTCAACCAAAATAGCTTTTTTATTGGGAAAATGACGAAACAGAGTGCCTTCAGCTACACCTGCTGCTTGTGCTAAATCGCGGGTTGTTGTGCCATCAAATCCAAAAGATGCAAATAACCGCTGTGCCGCTTGTAAAATACGGACGCGGGTTTGTGCCTCTGAGGGTGGGTTCGTATTAAAAACTTTCATAACATTTACAAATAATATTGTTGGAATGGGATTTGTAGCATTATTGTCTAACGTCAAGCACAAAAACCACAGAAAGCTTAATATAAGATTAATACCTTATTAAGTAAGTCGCTTCTCAAGCATTTCTTTAAAGTAGCGGCTGGGCGCAGCAGTGCTGTGCCCCGACAATGTGGTCTATTTAGCTGACAACATCTATAAGCAAAAGATATATGCATAACATATTAGTATTAATTTAAACAAGTTTAAAATTGTATAACTGACAATTTTTACAGATATTTCACAATTATTTACAGAAAATTTATCAAAAATATTTTGCCTGAGCCTTAGTATAAGTACGTATATAAAAATTTACCAACACGGGAAATGGGGCTTCTTTGCTGTGTCTGGACAGAAATTGACCATTTTTTGAATTCAAAATTCAAAATTCGCTCATTCAAAATTTCAGCAAATTTTTTTGAATTGCGGGCCTTGGGTACAGGTGACCGCCCTTCGGGAAGTCAAAAGTCACTCATTCAAAAGTCAAAAGTACAAAAAAGGTACAAGCCCCTAGATTGCCGCGCTTCGCTCGCAACGCTGCGCGATTTATTTATGGAAAATGAAAAATATGTATTTCGAGACGCGTAGCGCAAGAAATACTACGTCCTTATTACAAGCCCAGACCACCACGCTTCGCTCGTGGCGCTTCGCGATTTATTTATGGGGTCCTTACTTTTGACTTTTGACTTTTGACTTTTGACTTGGAGCGAAGCGACTTGACCCTGTTTTTAAACATGGAAAACAAAAAAAGCGCAGCATCCTTGATTTAGGTTCCCCTGGATGCGCGACATGGGGTATTAATTTTTAATTTGAGCGAAGCGATTGACCGAAATTCATAGGGCGCTTTTATCCCCTAAATTCTATTTATGGGTTAGAGCCGCATAGGGGAATTTATTCCCCGTCAAGTTTCTTTTTGATTTTGAATGTACAGTTTAACAATATCCAACGGTGCGCCTCCAACGGTAGAGACAAAGTAAGAATTAGTTCACAGTGTCGTTCGTTTTGATTAAATAGGTGGAAATTCCAACCTGAGATACTTAGATGTTGCGCCTTTGAACCGCTTAACCGCTCTATGGATACCAAACTGGGGATCTACTTCAATGAGTAGATGAACGTGGTCGGGCATTATTTCCATCTCAATGATCTCGACCCGTATTTACGAGCGCTATTTGCTCTAAAAGCTCTTTAAGCCTTAAATCTACTCCATCCTTGAGGACGCTACGCCGATACAATGGAAGTCCAGACAACATGGTATTTGCACGGCATTTTTCGGGCGGCATCTTATGTTCGTCAACGGAGGAACATAAATGCCTTGGGAAACTTTGAACGTAAAGATGCCTTATGAATAAACAACGTTCTTATTAGATTTAAATTTCTTCATAAAAAAGACTGGCGCTATCTAGCTTTTAAGTATATAGTATTTTCATCAAAGCTACATAATCAAAAGGAATAAGCAAGCATGCAAGTGCGGTGGAATTTCAAGATGTTGCCTAATCAATCTCAGGAGGCGACTCTTGAAGATTGGTTAGTGACATTAAGAAAGCACCGTAATTACGCTTTACGGGAACGTAAAGATGGGTTTGAGACTAACAATTCCGAAGCTAATACCCAGGTTGTTTATGCTTATGGGTCATATTGTGACTTAGATTCAAGAATAGAGTACGGCTCAAGTTGCCCTTTAACCTGTCCAGTACTGAAACATGGTGTCATTCCTCCTCACCTAGAATTAGCATTTAAAGAGTCTAAAACTAGGGACAAGGACACTAAGAAAGTTTTGTCAACTACTATTGCATGGGACTCAGCATCTGGTATACAGATGAAAGCTACGTCACAATTGCGACAATTATTGCCTCAGTTCGCCGCAATTGACTCATGTGTTTTGCAGCGTAATATTGCTAATCTAGATACTGGTGCGATTCGTTCAGCCTAAACCTGAAAGGGAGGACGGTTGGCATTGGTTGAGTAACCCAATTTTGGGTAGAGTTCGCACTTTCATCCTCAACCAAAGACAACTCACTATCCATGTAGGTGAGCAAATCTAGCCAAGCCAATAAGCTAAGAAAGCTAGAGGAACGGGGAAAAGGTTTAAAGTCTTAACAACTTAAATTATAACCCAATCCAAAATACACCAAGTCCTACAGCCTTGGTGCGAGGTTTAAAGCACACAGCGCCCCCTACCGCGAGGTAGGTGAGGAGTTTCCCCTATATCTGGACTGACAATCCAGATGTAGAAGCGGGAGTGAAAGCAGGAATAGGCGGTAATAGCTGAAAGCGCCCACTGCAAGCAAGAGTCCATGGGTAGAACAGGCAAAGTGTTGTTCAAACCATCGTTACAGTTTGCCAAGGGATATAAGCTTGTAGACTCCGGTCTACCTCTTGGGTTGGAAAAAGCCGACAAAGGTAAAGACTATCGGGTTTCGGTGACCAAGATAGCGCACCTCTTAGAACCTCGGTGGAGAGACACGCCCTAAAGACTCAATCAAATGGATAGTGGGAACGAAGTAACCCCTTCGTATGCTCCTGAAATTGGTAACAGGTAGGTGTCAAGCCATAAGCAACGATGGGATGGGATGGTTCAAAAAGCTAATGCCCAACCCGAATCAACGGGTAATGCCTGAAAAGGGATGGTATAACTACCGGGATAAGCAGACGTGAACCGCAGTGTGGGAACGCATTTAGGAGTTAGTAGCAATGCAAAAGCCTAATTCGGATTCAATCATGAAGACTGAGGGATGGGGACAAATCAATTGGCGACGAGCCGAGCGGTACGTCTTCAAGTTGCAAAAACGCATCTATAAGGCATCTTTTCGGGGGAAGTTTCCCCCGAAAAATGCCGCGCTGCTTCCCGCCGTGGTGATGTCAAGCGATGCCGCAAACTCCAGAAGACCTTGATGAGGTCTTGGTCTAATAAGGTACTAGCGGTACGTAGGGTAACAGTCGAAAACCAAGGCAAGAAGACGGCAGGTGTGGACGGTGTAAAAGCACTATCCCCAAAAGCGCGTTTGGAATTGGTTGGGGAACTTAAGCTAACTGGCAAATCCAAACCCACCCGTAGAGTCTGGATACCAAAGCCGGGTAGAGAAGAAAAACGCCCCCTTGGTATACCCACAATGTACGACCGCGCACTACAAGCTGTAGTGAAAGCTGCACTTGAGCCTGAATGGGAAGCGGTATTTGAACCAAATTCTTATGGCTTTAGACCAGGAAGGTCATGCCACGATGCGGTAAAACAGATTAAAATCTGTATTCAGAGCAAGGCAAAATACGCACTAGACGCGGATATAGCTAAATGTGTGCGCCGCGACAGTCAACGCGGTATCCCCAACTCAGTTGGGAGAGAGTAAGAAGAATGTCTCTAAGTCAACCAACCCACCTAGAGTCGAAAGACAAAGGGGACAACAGCATGTTGGTAAAGCCGAAGATGGAGAGAAGGTGTTCAAACCATAGCTCGGCAAGACTTGTGTGACATGGTGAAGGTTAAACTACCTTAAGCCCAATTCTGACGGCATAGGCGATTGCCTATTCCTACAACACCTAACAGGAATAATCGTTTGTGCGTAGTTATAAACATTGGAACCACGCAACTTCTTCAAACGATGTCAGCCATCGATGAGACGGCTTAAAGAATGAATGGGACACCTAAATCACACTATGACGTATCGAGTTGATAAAGCGCGGGATGGTCTAAGGGACGCGAGTCCTATGACTACAGAGTTTTCATAGTAGTCCGAGGGCGGGAAAGCCGTCCACATGGCGAAGGAAAACAGGTATTCCTCACATTTTAACCATGAGGTACGCGGGATGCGGAACGCCGAAACGGTTCTAAATGTAATCCGAGATAGAGGCTATCGTGAGTTACCTCTGGATGATGTCTATAGACAACTATTCAATCCCAATCTTTACCTCCTTGCCTATAGCCGCATCTACAAAAATAATGGGGCAATGACGCCAGGAGGTACTGAGGAGACTGTTGACGGTATGTCCAGGAAAAAGATTGAAAGTCTGATAGAAGACATTCGTTACGAACGTTTTCGATGGACACCAGTGCGACGAATCAACATTCCCAAAAAGAATGGTAAAACTCGACCACTGGGTATTCCTACTTGGACAGACAAATTGGCTCAGGAGGTAATACGCTTGATTTTATCAGCATACTACGAACCCCAATTTTCTGACAGCAGTCACGGTTTTAGACCTGAGCGCGGATGCCATACGGCTCTAACTGTAATAGACCGCACTTGGCAGGGAACCAAGTGGTTTATCGAAGGAGATATTCGCGGTTGCTTTGACAATATAGACCATAAAATCTTGATGTCAATTCTGGGCGATAAAATCAAAGATAACCGCTTTCTCAGGCTGATTGAAAATTTACTCAAGGCAGGTTACTGCGACTCGTGGAACTATCACTCTACCTTGAGTGGAGCGCCACAAGGCGCGATTGTTTCACCTATTCTCGCTAACATTTACCTTGATAAATTGGATAAATTTGTCGAACAAATCCTCATCCCAGAATACACACTCGGTCAAAGAAGGGCAGAGAATCCGGAGTATTCAAAACTCCAGAAACTCGCTTGGTACTTTAGGAAAACCGGACAAACACAAAGAGCGCGTGCTCTGGAAATTCAATACCAGAAAATGCCTTCTAAAGATGTCCGTGACCCTGAGTATAGAAGATTGTCTTACGTACGATATGCGGACGATTTTCTACTTGGCTTCATCGGGTCAGTTGCAGAGGCAAAGGAAATCAAGGAAAAACTGAGGACATTCCTAGCCGAGAATTTGAAGCTGGAACTATCACCAGAAAAGACCTTAATTACCAATGCCAAAACCGGGGCGGCAAACTTCCTAGGATACGAAATCGTCGTTCAATACTCTGACAGTAAGCACACCTCTGGTAGACGCTCACTCAATGGAATTATTGGACTACGAATTCCAGCACGTTTTGTAGAAGAAAAGTGCGCCCTCTACATGAAAAATGGTAAACCCATTCATCGGACTGAACTGATTAATGATGACGATTTTTCGATTGTCAATATCTACCAGTCAGAATATAGAGGATACGTACAATACTACAGTCTTGCCCTAAACATCGCCTGGCTTGAAAAAGTCAGATGGATTATGTGGAGTTCGCTGATGAAAACTCTCGCTTGTAAATATAAAACTAGCGTGGCGAAAATCTGCGAAAAGTACCAGAAAACGGTCAAACTTCCGCATGGGCTAAGAAAATGTGTTGAAATTATCGTCCCCAGGGAAGGCTTGAAACCACTAGTGACTCGTTTTGGTGGTCTGCAACTGAAACGCAATCCCAAAGCGACCATTCTAGACTTGCCAAAATTGCGAAAGCCTGCATTCAGAAATGAATTGATAAAACGGCTCTCAGCAGACGAATGCGAGGTCTGTGGCGCTAATGGTGATATTGAAGTTCACCACATTCGCGCTCTCAAAGACCTCCTCGTCAAAGGTAGGAAGGAAAAACCGCTCTGGATGCAAATTATGTCCGCCCGCAAGCGGAAAACCTTAATGGTTTGCCGCACTTGCCATGATGCCATACATGCTGGTAAGCCTATAAATAAGCGGGTCACGGAATAGGAATACTGGAGAGCCGTGTGCCTGGAAAACTCGCAAGCACGGTTCGGAGGGGGCTAGTCGGAAAAGGAACCAATCGGAAACCTCGCTGGCTAGCTACCCACTTTTGACCGCATCAACCATGAAGTATTGCTCCAAAAGTTGAACATCAAAGGAAAGGTCAGGCAACAAATCAAATCTTGGCTTAAATCCGGAGTAATCGACCAAGGGGCATTTACTGCTACATCTGAGGGTACACCGCAGGGTGGTGTTATTTCACCACTACTTGCAAATATAGCCCTCCACGGTCTAGAAGAACGGATAAAACAAGAATTCCCAAGAATGTCCAGTACAATGAGGGATACTTGGTTTCACAAGAAAGGGACGACATTTTATCCCCCAAATGTCATCCGTTATGCGGACGACTTTGTGATACTCCATGAAGATAAGACTGTTGTCCAAAGATGCCGAGAAATAACATCGGAATGGTTATCTGGCATAGGACTTGAGTTGAAACCTGAAAAAACTCGGCTAACCCATACATTCAATCCTGAATTAAGTGAGGATGGTAAAGCTGGATTTGACTTTCTTGGTCATCACATTCAGCAATACCCAGCCGGGAAATACCGAAGCACCATAAATAGTTACGGTACGATATTAGGTTTCAACACCCTCATCACCCCATCCGCGAAGGCGAGTAAGGTTCACGCTGAGGAAATCGGAAGAATCATCAAGGCATCTTTTCGGGGGAAGTTTCCCCCGAAAAATGCCGCACAAAACATAGGTCTTCACCCCAATCAGCACTCATAAAAGACCTTAACCCTGTAATAAGGGGATGGACTTCTTTTTACTCAAAGTCCGACGTTAATAACGTCGGAGAATTATCAAAACAAGACAACCTCACCTACCTGAAACTTCGACGATGGGCAAAACGTCGCTGTGGAAACATTAATGATGGTCATATCAAATACTGGACTTCCATAGATGGCGATAACTGGGTATTCGCGACCAAGAAAGGGAAAGCGAACCCCCTTCGGTTACTAAAACATAGTGAGATTGCTTGCAGTAGCACTGACTATGTGAAAGTTAAAGACGAAAAAAGCCCCTATGATGGCGACCTAGTTTACTGGAGTTCAAGACTAGGGACACACCCTGAGATGCCTAATCGTAAGGCTAAGCTACTCAAACAACAAAAGGGTAAATGTCCTTGGTGTGGATTAAGCTTCCACGATTGGGATGTCTTAGAAGTAGACCATATCATCCCCAGAGCGCTACGCGGTAAGGATGACTACAAAAACCTGCAACTATTACATCGGCATTGTCACGACGAAAAGACTGCACTTGACCTAAAAGAAATTAGGAGGAAAGACCACTCAAAATTCCTGGAAAAACTATCTCAATTTTGGGAAAAGTTTGACTGGGAGTGGGTGAACGATATTCCTAATTTTATTGGTCGTGTTGTCAGGAAGTCCGATTTAACAAATGGACAACACGCTGAGTAGCCGTGTGCGGTAAAAGTCGCATGCACGGTTTCGGATGGGAGGGGTGATGCAGTAATGCACACCTCGACCCTACCCTTATACAAACTTTTGGAAACACACTCATAGATTTCCACAGTTCCTAAGACGACTAGATTCTTTTGAATACAAGCCTGGTCGTGTCATATTGCGTCACATCCGGAAGAATTATGCTACTGCTTATCTACCAGGAATCGGTGATATCAAGTTTCATAACAGTCGGGATTTATCGTTGATTCAAGATTTAAGAACTTGCACAATCAAGCGTGAAGGTGGCAACTGGTATATAAGCATGCTAGTTGATATTCCTACCATACTACCGGAATTAAAACCACTAGACCAGTGTAAATCAGTTGTCGGCATTGATGTAGGCGTCAACAAATTAGTTGCGCTGTCTGATGGTAGCTTCCAAGAAAACAAACGGATAGCAACTAACAAACGGACAGCGCGTCGAAGAGCAATGCGGCAGCGTGCTATCAGTCGCAAGCAGCAAGGGTCTAAGAATAAAATTAAAGCTGTCAAGAAATTAGCCAAACAGCAACATAAAATTGCCGAACATAGAGAGGGGTATAACTGGCAAGTTGCATCTACCATCGTTAAGGTTGCTGATGTTGTTGGTCGTGAGGATCTCAACATCAAAAACATGGTTAAACGTGCCAAGCCTAAACACGACGGCAAGGGTGGGTACGAACGTAACGGCGCAAGCCAAAAAACCGGATTAAACCGCGTTATGCTTGATGCTGGTTGGGGCGATATCTTCAATAAAATTGCATGGCTTGCTGTTAAAGCTGGTAAACCAGTGGTTCTAGTTCCGGCAAAACATTCATCACAGGAATGCCCATCATGCGGTCATATAGACAAAGCTAACCGCGAGGGAGAAAAGTTTCTTTGTGTAGCGTGTCATCATACAGAACACGCAGATACAAAAGCTAGTCGGACAATAGCTAGAAGAGTGGGACTGGTCTTCCCAAAAAATAAATTGACCCTACCTGGAGACTCCGGGGAAGTCACGCCTAGTAGATATCAATCCCTAGGGGTTGAGACTAGGAACCAAGCCTACGGGAATCACCGCCATGTGTGGGAAACTCCGACAGTTGGATATTTAAGAGATACGGCTAAACCTCTTAAAGAATCCCCGAACCTTTAGGGATGGGGAGTGTCAACAGAATCTCAGCAATTGCTTGGGAAATCGGTAAGCCGGGACAGCGTTCTAGCCAAAAGAACTCCCCGACTGGATTGACCTCAAGGAATACATAGCGACCATCAGGTGTCAAAATGATATCAATTGCCCCATAGTTTAAGCCGAAGTGAGCCATCAGTTTCAGAAGCTTTTTCTCGACATCTTGGGGTAGGTTGTAGGACTGCCAAGCGTTGAGTAAGGCAATCCCCTGTCGCCGCCAGTCGTACATCGCTTTGTGGGAACTTTGGGAGTCAACAGCAGCAGTGAACACACGCTTTCCTACAATAGTTACTCGCAGTTCCAGTTCCTTTGGGACTCGCTCCTGAAACGTCATTGGGCAGAAACGTAGCCCCTCAAGGTGGTCGAGTTGCTCAGGAGCAATTGGATTCGTGAACACAACCAGCTCAATATCTTGTTCATCATAAATGGCGAAGGAAGAGAGCATTTTTGCAATCATACCCTGCTCGCACTCTTGGGCAAATTTCTTTACTGCCTCGGGATTGTTCGTAATTAAGGTGCGTGGGGTATCCAAATCCACATGCCGTGCCACTTGCAGCTGTAGTTGCTTATTCTCTGCTTGGCGGACATTTGGCAAGGGGTCGAGGTGGAACCCCGTGATGCTAGCAATCATTCCCTGAATGGTGGCGCGAGATTCTTGAACAGATGCTTGCCTAAGTTGTGGGTCCATCGTTTTGGGAATTCTTGCCCCGATCGCAATCCGTCGATACCAAACAGCACAGACCTCACTCAAATCTAACTTTTGTTGGTCAGTAGCCAAAATCAGGCGCGAACATCCCTTGCTGTAGTAAGCATCCAGTTGCACTTGGGTGGGAAATCTGTCTGTGTCAAAACGAAATGCTTTTCCGCCTTGATCCTCAATTGCTTTGATCGCCAGAGGAATGCTTTCGTTGTCTTGGCTGTGAGTAATAATTAAAACAGTCATATCAATTTCGGATTTACCATAGAAATTAGGGCTTCGGCGATCGCATCCGAAATGGGGTAGTCCAAATCTCGCTCCAGCATTCCCCACTCTCCTGTGGGGTTAACTTCCAAAAAGACGTATTCTCCTGATGGTGTTTGGATCAAGTCAAAGGCTCCAAACACCAGCCCGAACCTTGCCATAAAGGCTCGGAGACAAACAGCTACTTTATCCGGTAGCTTGTGGGGTTGCCATACACAAGCCTCTGCACTAGCACTTCGCCAGTCAAGTGTAGATGCTGCATACACAGACGCATCTAGCGCCCCCGCAAATAGATTTCCATTTACAAATACCACTCGCAGTTCCTGCTGCTTGGGTATTTGCTCTTGAAAAACCATTGGGCAATAGCGCAGTGTTTCAGCATCAAACAAGTCTTGCTCTTTGACGGCACTGGTGTAAAGAAAGAAAGGGGAGCCTTTCATACTAGAGGAAAGCGGAGTCAACAGCTTGGCAACCATCTTCCCCTTAACCTCGTGGAAAAACTCCCTTGCCTTCTTTGGGTTATTGGTGACAAGAGTTTGGGGGATGACAAGACCTACTTCACAAGCAACCCTCAACTGGCGCAACTTGTTCTCAGCAGCGTTTATCAGCTGCAAATCATCCACCCAACGAGCAAATCTTAGGCTGTCCCAAAAGCCATCCAGAGCCGCTAGTGACTCTCGGACGCAGGCTGCTTGAAACTGTGGAGCCAATTCTTTGCTTAGTTGAGGTTGCCAGATCCGGCGCACCCAAACTGCTTGCACCTGCTCTATGTTGATAGAGCGATCGTCATATTCTAGCCTGTGTTCACTCCCAAAGTTGCCCAGCAACGCCTCCAGTTGCAATTCGAGCGGAAATTTATCAGTGTCGAGGCGAAATGGTTGTACCCCCCGTTTTGATAAAGCTTCTGCGACTCTATCTACTGTGAAGAAATCACCACTGTGGGTGAGTAATAAAACGACATTACGCGAGCGATGCATAAAATAGAGGATGAGAATGAGTCAGGCAAGATATGAACAGAGGCAATCCCAAAGCTTTACTCTAAATAATCTATAGTCAGGCGATCGTCGCCATCTGATGGGTACTTATTCGTGAATGCTTCATCACTATCAGAAGGGTGCTTTTTAGTTATTCCAGAACCTCCTCCTTCATGATCGAAGTCGAACTTTCTAGTTATTCCGTGACTACCGTCTTCGTTATCTGAGGGGTACTTCAATGTGGTGACAATACCGCTTTCTACAGATGCGATGCCCCCGATGACTTCGTTCATTTCCTCCTCAGACACGTCTTCACAAAATTGTCCTTCTAAGAAGCGAGCGAAGAATGGCACTGCTTGTTGCTGAGTTTGCCGATCTCTTTCAGACATATATTACTCCTTTTTGACTTAGGAAAATTCAAAGGTTTCCAACTTTTACGAAATATTGCTACTTGTAAAAGCCGAGACAATTTTACCACCGTTATCAAGACGACTGAATCCTAAACTTGCTGCAATTTCGCCAACTTTATTAAAGACTAGATATTGAGTAGTATTTTCGTCACTTGATGTGGTTACTGTGTAGTCAGGACCAGCGGTCAAACTTACTTCTGGGCTGGTTTGATCGTCCAGCAAACTTACTTTTGCTCTGATTTGATCGCCATTGTTTAAATTAAGCGCTTTGCTGATTTTCAAAGAAATGTTTGCTCCGCCTTGGACTTGACTGTTAAGAAGAAGTTCAGTTTCACAAAAACTTAAATCTGATATCTGTAATCTACTCATGAGAAACCTCATAATTCACTAGCGAAAGTTGAAAAAAAGAGATGAAAACTAGAATATTTGAGAGATGGAAATAGCAGTATACTCACTCCATCATCTGAAACATCTAACAATTGCTTTTTTGAGAAACAAACTTGACGGCAAGCAAAGAATTATTAAACTCTCTTACCCTTTAATAAGAAAGGCAGAAGTTTGAGGGCAGCTATGCTGAAGGTTTCTGTCCTTGAACATAAGAGCGATCGCCCGTGTGCCTCGGTTTAAGTCCCCCACTAAAATCGTTCGCTCAGCGTCTCTGAAGAAGATGATTTAGTGCCTTGCAATAAGTGCGGTTTTGAAGCCTGTACTGTATTGCATCCCTTTTCCCCTCAGCATAGCAGCATAGCTGCCTTTTTCACCTTTGTATTTCGGAGTACAAGTGTTCATCTTGGGAGTTAATAGCTTATTTTTGCTTGTTTTTAAGCAAGCAATTTTTTTTCTTACTCCTCACATTCATAATATACTTTTAAAACAAAAAAAGCTATGTTTTTTGATTTTTTTTATAAATAAGGATTGCATCGCCCAATTTGCGGATATATGTATTTAAGTAATTGCTAATTTTTTATGATTACTATTTTAACAGCTTGTAGTAAGCTTTAATAGCTATTATAAGGTTTTTATAGTAAAATTTTTACTTGCTTGATATCAGCTTAATACTAACTAATTAATTGTTGCTTCATAAAGATTAATTTCTTCATATAAACGCAATTTAGCTGATTTTAAGTCGGATTTTGCTTGGTCGTAGAGTGGTGCTAATCTGCTGCTATATTTGATTGACTAATGCCTGTTTTTCTATAGGTTATATCTATAGCAATCCTAAATTATCCCTGAACAATAGATAATTTTGTAGGGTGGGTAATGCCCACCCTACGCTCGAATTTCACAAATTAGATAGGATTGCTATCTCTGGCGAATGCTAAACAAATATTAAAGTAATGGCTACGAGCTTTGGCTGTAATCTCTGCACAATACTCAGCCGGTAAATAACTTTGGGATATCTCGATCGCTTGGTGGATGGATGCCGACTCAACGCTAGATAACAAAGTTTCAATTGTTAGATTCTGGCAATGTTGACGGTAACGAGCTAAAATTTCTGGTTCATGCCACCAATCATAAAAAGCAGCAATGCGTTTATAAAGTTCCCAGTCCGGCGCGTGCGTCAACTCAGGAAGATATCCACCTAATCGTTCATGGGCTGCCCGACGAATGACTACCGCACAAATATTCAATGGATTGAATACACCAATTTGCTGTAGCCAGTCCTGAGGAATTCCCCCCAGATCCCCGTACAACTGTGGGGAGAAAATAACTTTCCCCTGCTCATTAATATTTTCATATCCTGTAAAAGCAGCGCCGATAGAATCTGGACACCCCTCTAAAGTCTGCTTAAGCTGGGCATAAAAACCAGGAAGGACATAGTCATCATCGTTGAGTATATGAATCCACTTACCACGGCTGAGGGCAACACCTGTGTTGAAATTTCTCACTGCACCAATATTTTGGGGGTTTCGGTAATAACGCACAACACCTCCCCCAATCTCATTTACCAGTTCAAACACTTGTGTCTGACTAGCATTATCCATAACCAGAATTTCCATCTCCTCCTCTTTTGGCCATTGTGCTAGTACACTGGTAAGACATTCGAGCAGATAGTCGGTGCGGTTATATACAGTTACCACCACACTCCAGAAAGGTCGCGTCTTACCGTCTGATACGGGTGGAATAGCTGGAAACTGATAAGCTCCGACAGTGACTTCTGTTTGGGGAATTGGTGGTGTTACTGACGGCGACTGAGTAGTTTCAGCATCATGGTAAGCTTCCACAGCTTGGGCGTAGTGGGGATTAATCAGCTTTAACCATTGTCGATAGTATGCCGCTGCTGTCTTCAAATCACCAGCTTTTTTCCGCGCATCACCCAACTTCTGATTCAATTGTGCATATTGGAGTTGTTTCTCTGGTGAGAGTAAGCCTTTCGCGTGCAGCGCATTCCCCAAACTCGCTTCTGCTTCGATAAAGTCTGGCTTCAACTCTAGGACTTTTTGATAGCAGTTAATTGCTTCGTCAAATAGTCCAAGTTGTTGCAGAGCATAGCCCAAGTTGTTGTAAATTGGTAGTGAGTCTGGTCTTCGGGCTAGAGCTTGACGGTAAGCGATGACTGCTTCGGGATACTGCTGTTGAGAAGCGCGCAAATTAGCTAAACTGAACCAAGTCTTAACTGAGTCTGGCTGGACAAGCGATGCAGCACTTAGCAACTGTTCAGCGGTTTGGAGTTGCCCCAACTGCTGCGCCAGCATACCTAAACTGTATAAAGCTTCCGGGTGGTCAGGTTGGAGTTCCAGCACTTGACGATATAGCAGATGTGCCTCGTCTAAGCGGTTAGCGTGATGGTGTTGAACTGCGAGTTGGAGCGTTTCAGCCACTTCTTTAGCGCCAAATCGTCTTGGCTTATTGACCACCTTGAAGAAAAAATCTTCCAGTGCTCTGACTGGTTTTAAGTCGCCATATAACTTATATTTATTGTCAGCAATTTGCTGGGAGATGTGTTGACGAAATTCAGCATCTTGCCCCAAACGGATGGCAATTTTCACATAATCTTCTTTAGTTGCCGCTATCGTCTCTTCGATACCCATCATTTTCAGGATGGCCATAGTATGCCGTCCCCGCATCAGGTTACCTGGCAAGGTGACGACTGGTATATTGTGCGCGATCGCATCCATTGTCGAGTTGCATCCCGACCAACCGATGCTATCCAAGAAGACATCCGCGATGGCGGTGGTGCTAGCAAACTTCGTGACATCTAAGCGAGGCGAAAAAATGCAGTAGTCTTGATAATTGAGTCCGAATTCCGCAAAAGCTTGTCTTAACCGTTGGCGAAAGACTTCGGTAACATATTCACCTTGTGGCGCTTCAATAAAGACAAATTTAAAATTAACTAAGTCCTTGGCAATTAGCGGAAAGACATCATCATGTTGTGGTAAATACTTGAATAAGGATTGGCAGCACCAGAACATGATTTCGGACTCGGCAATGCCAATTTCCCGTTTACTGATTGCTTGCGGTTGAATTGCCAAAGGCGTGTAATGAATCGCCAGATTCGGTAATCTCACTAACTGCTCGGTATAATGCTCTTGTGCATTTTCCGGTTCCATGCAGGTACTACTTAAGTAGTAGTCAATTGTTGGTAGCCCACTAGTATCAGGGTGTCCCCAGGATGTCATTTGAATGGGAGCTAATCTTAAGCAACCCAACTGCACTGTCATCGGGTCCATTCCGAATTCTGGAAAAATCAGAATGTGTAACTTGTCGAGTTGAATTAACTCACACCATTGTTCTAGCTGCAGTGGTCCCTGAGTAAATTTGTCAAACACTTTCGCTGCTGTGACAGTCTCCCGATCTCGTATTGAGTGAGTGTGATACCCAAATAATTCAAACTCACTCTTATCCAGGTTTTCTACCCAACCCTTAATGGGGATTTTCCAATTAGAATGATTGTAAAAAAATCTGGAAACAAAACCGATGCGAATTTTTTCGTTGGCTGCTAACTGCGGCAGTGCAATCGGCTGACTCCACTGGGGATAGTGACTGGACATCAGATCGGCAATCATTTTCCCATATATTTGCTGTAAAGTCCGGTCATTTAAGCCTTGATAAGCCAGATAAAAAGGTTGCACTAAACCGATAGCTTTAACCGCCTCTGCTTTTTCAGAGGGAGTAGCTAGTTGATAGTGGTCGGCTAAATTTTGGAGACGTTGCTGATAATTATTTCGCCGCAACTGAATTTCGTCAACACTGGAATAAATAATCGCCAGCTGACTCATACAAATGCCAAATAAGGCTGGAGCAAAGTCAGGTTGGATGTCTAATGCTTGCTGGTAGGCGTCTACTCCTACCTCTAATTTACCCTGGTCGCAGAGTGTATTTCCCAAATTGTGATAAAAAGAGGCACGATTAGGGTCGATTTGTAAGGCTTGCTGATAAAACTCTACCGCTTTTTCTAAGTTGCCCTGGTCCTTGAGGGCATTTCCCAAGTTGTTCAGTGCTACAGCAGCTATGAGGGGATTTGGATCAAGGTTTAAAACTTTTTGGTAAGCTTCTATCGCCTCGTCTAACTCACCTTTTTCTTGCAATAGTTCTGCTAAGGAGACTTGAGCGACAAGATGATTGGGCTGAATTTGTAATACTTGTTTGTAGAGAGATTCAGCTTCTGACAATTTATTTAACTGATGTTTCTCAACAGCGGTGTTGATGAGAAATTGAACATCTGATTCTAAAACATTATCCTGATTCGATTGATTGACTCTAGATTTTTTCCCAACTGCATTCAAAAGAAAATCTGACAGCGCTCTGACTGGCTTTAAGTCGCGATATAACTTATATTTATTCTCAGCGACTTGCTTCTTAATATGTTGACGATATTCAGCATCTTGCCCCAGACGAACTGACAAAAGCACATACTCATCTTTCGTCGCCGCTATCGTCTCTTCTATGCCCATTATTTTCAGCATTGCCATAGTATGCCGTCCCCGCATCAGGTTTCCTGGCAAGGTGACGACTGGTATATTATGGGCGATCGCTTCCAATGTCGAGTTGCATCCGGACCAACCGATGCTATCCAGGAAGACATCGGCGATCGCTGCCATTCCGGCAAACCTCCTAGGATCGAGAGGAGGCAAAAATATGCAGTAGTCTTGATAATTCAGCCCATTATCTTGAAAAGCACGGCTTAATCGCTGCTGAAACACCTCCGTCACATATTCGCCTTTGTCATATTGAATAAATACAAACTTGCAACTCCCTAAATCTTTGGCAATTCGCGGAAATACATCATCATTTTGCGGTAAATACTTGAATAATGATTGACAGCACCAGAACATGACTTCGTCATTTTTGATGCCTATTTCTTTTTTGTTTATGACTTGAGGTTGAATTGCCAAAGGCGTATAATAAATAGATAAATTGGGTAATCTGACTAACTGCTCGGTGTAATGCTCTTGTGCATTTTCCGGTTCCATGCAGGTACTACTTAAGTAATAGTCAATCGTTGGTAGCCCACTAGTATCAGGGTGTCCCCAGGATGTCATTTGAATGGGAGCCAATCTTAAGCAACCCAACTTAACTGTCATCGGGTCCATCCCAAATTCCGGAAAAATCAGAACGTGTAGCTTATCTTTTTGAATTAACTCACACCATTGTTCCAGCAGCAGTGGTCCAGTCGTAAATTTATCAAATACTTTCGCTGCTGTGACCGTCTCTTGATCTCGTTTTGAGTCAGTGTGATATCCAAATAATTCAAACTCACTTCGATCTAGGTTTTCTACCCAACCCTTAATGGGGATTTTCCAATTAGAATGATTGTAAAAAAATCTGGAAACAAAACCAATGCGAATTTTTTCATTTGCTGGCAATTCTGGCAGCGCAATCGGCTGACTCCACTGGGGATAGCGACTCGACATCAGCTGAACAATCATTTGCCCATATATTTGCTGCAAAGAACGGTCATTGCAGCCTTGATAAGCTAGATAAAAAGGTTGTAATGAACCTACAGCATCCGCCGCCAATTCTTGCTCTTTAGGCAAGGCTTGTTGATAGCTTTGAGCTAAATCTTGAAGGTGTTGTTGATAATTATTGCGCTGGAGATTTATTTGAGCTAAACTTGAATAAATAATCGGCAGTTGACCGATGACAATTCCAAATTTGGCAGGAGCAAAGTCAGGTTTAAGCCGTAAAGCTTCATGGTATGATTCTATGGCTGCCTCGAGACTGCCCTGTTCGTAGAGTGTATTTCCTAAGTTATGGTGAACTTCGGCATAATTAGGGTTAAGGCTGATAGCTTGCCGATAGGACTTTAAAGCTGCCTCTAGATTGCCCTGTAGCTTAAGTGCATTTCCCAAGTTGTGATGAGCCGAGGCATAGTTAGGTTGAATTTTTAATGTTTGCTGGTAGGATTCTACAGCTGCCCCTAACTTGCCCTGTTGCAGGAAGACATTCCCTAGATTGTTATAAGCCTGAGCATAATCAGGTTTAATTTTTAATGCTTGCTGGTATGATGTTAAGGCAGCCTCTAAATTACCCTGTTGCTGGAAGACATTTCCCAAATTGTTATGAGCTTGAGCATAGTCAGGTTTGAGCGTTAAAGCTTTTTGGTAGCACTCTAAGGCAGCCTCTAAAAAGCCCTGTTTTTCGAGGACATTTCCCAAATTGTTATGAGCTTGAGCAATTTCGGGTTGGATTTTTAATGCTTGCTGGTATGACTCTACGGCTGCCTCTAAATTACCCTGTTTCTGGCGGACATTACCTAAATTGTAATGAGCCTCAGCATAGTCAGGTTTAAGTTGTAAAGCTTGTTGGTAGGACTCTAGGGCTGCGTCTAAAAAGCCCTGCTGCTCAAATATACTTCCTAAATTGCTACTGGCGATCGCGCGATCTTGATTTTCTAATTCTGGTTGAAGTTGTAATATCTGTTTGTATAGCGATTCAGCTTCATCCAATTGACCTGACTGATGCTTCTGCAACGCCATTTCGATGAGAGATTTAACGTTATTATCTGAATTATCTGAAATATTTTCGGTCTTCATGGCTAGATGCAAGTAATATCGAGTTGTTTAGTAAGCTGCCCTTGTTTATAGCCCAATACGGTTGCGGTTTATAGCCTCAAAATCTGACTAAAACACCAATTCAGTAATCCCAGAAACCAGGTTTCTTTGATTTATAAAGACAAAATTTCGGTCTTCCCTGGTACAGAAACCCGGTTTGTAAAACCCTGACTTATAATACTATTCACTACAATTTTGAATACTAAATCGGTGTCCTAGAGAGCAGTTAGCCCTAATCGAACACTATTGATTGAGAGTTAATCTGATTGGAACTCACACCCGCAATCAGTAATGTCCCTTCATTCCGTCCACTATCAAACTTGAAGAGAACACCATCCTTGGTATTGGTGATATTACCTTGAGAAAACATCTCTTTTAACCATTGATCGGGATTAAGATTACCCCAGTTTTGGAGTACAATCTTATCGATACCAACCTGGAAGTCTTGAATGACATCCAGATCGCTATTCAAGCTATCGCCACGTTTAAAAACAAATTGGTCATAGCCGTCGCCACCCACCAAAATATCACTACCACGACCACCAATCAGGATGTCATCGCCAGAACCACCATAGAGTTTATCATTACCCTGACCTCCATTTAGGCGATCGTTCCCTTCACCTCCTTCGAGGATATCATCACCTTTGTTTCCATCCAGGCGATCGTCTCCTAGGCTGCCATACATTTTGTCGGCATCATCGGTGCCATTTAGTTTATCGTTGTTAATCGTGCCATAGATGACATCTTTTCCCAGATTGCCGATTAAAGTATCCCCCAAAAAGGTAACGGCACTGGCATTAATTTCCACTAGAGTTATTTTGGTATCGCGCTTAAACGTCTCCTGATAAGTTCCTACATACTTGCCCGTGAGGAAGTCTTGACCATTGTTGCCATTAACATCAGTAGTTTGATCGCGACTGGCAATTTTGACGTTGCGACTACGGCTAAACTTCAGTTGCCCGATTTGCTTAGAGGAGATTAACTTACCCCTGATGCCAAAATAATCTAAGACCTGGGGTTTATTGGGATCTTTGGTGTCTAACACCAGGAAAGCGGTTTTAGACTGAGCCTCGTTATATTCAGTATCGGGATTTTCAATTTCTTTAGCTGTCAGTGCTAAATCTGCTGAAAAATCGAAAGAGAAGGTTTGATTAGCGCCAACTGCAAAATTAGCAACCACTTTAGTTTCACTGTTGGCACTTCCCGCATAGGGACCTTCTAAACCAATGCCAGTACTGTCAGTGAAGAGTGCAGAGAAAGTTGGGTCATTGTTAAAAATAGCTTTTGCTTCAGCAATAGCTACAGCTACGCCACCTTTGACCAATGTCTCCGCCAGGGCGAAAGTCAAATCTCCTGAAGCTTGACTATAGTTGGAGAAAACAGTAAGCCCTGTAGCCTTAGCAAAATTAGGATTGGGATTAGAAATTGTATTAGTTGGTTGTAAAAATAGAGTTTGTGATGCCATGAATCTTTTGTTTATATTGTTGTAAGGTTTCTCTGCGAATATAAGGCAAACCTACCCCTCCTAGCCCCCCTTCCCTCTCCTGCAAGGAGAGGGAAGGGGGGAGAGGTTAACCTCCCTGCTGGTCAGTATTTGATCTGACAGGATCTGATGTTATTGGTTTGGTACTGTATTGACTCCTACCACAATACCAATCAGATCCCCATCAGTAGTCGAATCCCCTTCAGTAGGTTTAAGGAAAATCAACGTATCAAGATCGCTGAAAACGGACCCAGTCACAAATGTATAATTCCGATTTGGGGTGAGCCGCAGCTGATCCACATCTTTCTCGAAGCCCACAATCTTAGCGTAGTCGTCGGAGCCTGCATTAGCGTAAAAAACGTTACTATCATTTCCAAGCACGAAGATATCTTTAGCACCATCCCCGAGGCTATTTACACTAGAATTACCTTGAGCGTCAATTGTAACGTTACCGCCACCAATTAAAGTATCTATTTCAGGGTTGTTTCCTGAACTACCACCAAACCCCGCAAGAATATCCTCGCCGTTACCCCCAACAACGGTGTCATTGCCCGTACCTCCTAAGAGGGTGTCATTACCGTCACCCCCAAATAACACATCATTATTTGCGCCCGCAATTAACTGGTCGTTATCGTTACCTCCATCGAGGTTGTCTTGACCTCCTCCTCCTGTCAGGGTGTCGTTTCCACCAAGACCTAAGATCGTGTAATCATTGAGATTCGAGTCCCCGTCGGGTACACTACATACATCGTCTCCATCAGTTCCTGTAATGATATTTCCTGATATGGTACAGATATCATCTCCTAATGCCAGTTGTGTGTGAGGCGGCGTAAAACTGTAGGATAGTACAGTCGAAAAAAGTAAAGAACAGAGGAAAACGAGGAAAAGAATTGCACGCTTCTTCAGCTTTATGTGGATCTTCATAAAGAATTGGTATTTGGTATAAAGTGTGAAAATCTTAGAGCTATTTGAAAAAGTTGTCAGGATAACTTTCTAAAGCACCAAGTCACTCATATCAAGCTCCAGAATGCTGGTGCGTTACACTACCCAACGGGAAGCCGCTCCGCGTCTACGTTAACGCACCCTACGAAAATGACCTGATTAAATCCACAATTCTTAGGGGTTAATCTTGACTCCTGCCACAATAGCAATCAGCTCTTGACCACTAGGGAGGTTAGCGAAAATTACCGTATCAAGATTGGAGACAATGGAGTCAGTCCCAAATGTATAAGTCGCAGTCGGGCTGAGCTGGAGCTGATCTATACCTGGCTCGAAGCCCACAATTTTAACGTAGTCGTTGGTGCCTGCTTGAGCGTAAAAAGCTTTACTATCATCCCCAAGCACGAATGTATCTTTAACACCATCACCGAAGGTATCGACACTAGCATTACCTTGATCGTCAAATGTAACGTTACCGCCACCAATTAAGGTATCTATTTCAGGGTTGTTTCCTGTAGTACTACCAAACCCCGCAAGAGTATCTTCGCCCTTACCCCCAACAACGGTGTCATCGCCCGTACCTCCTTTGAGGGTGTCATTACCGTCACCCCCAAACAACACATCATCATCTGCACCCCCATCTAACTGGTCTTTACCGCTACCTCCATCGATGTTGTCTTGACCGAGATCCCCATTGAGTTTGTCATCGCCATTCTCGCCAAAGACATTGTCATCACCTAGACCCGCATAGATTTGGTCATTGCCATCCCCGCCAAAGTGCTGGTCATTGCCGATGTCACCAAAAAGCTGGTCATCATTGAGCCGCCCGTAAAGCTTGTCATCGCCGAAGCTCCCAAAAATTTTGTCCTTGCCTCCTCCTCCTGTCAGGCTGTCGTCTCCGCCAAGACCAAAGATGCTGTAATTAGTGACATTGGAGTCTCCGTTAGGTACACTACATACATCGTCTCCATCAGTTCCTGTTAGGACATTTCTTAATAGGTTAGTGGTACAGGTATCAGCTCCTAATGCCAGTTCTATGTGAGGCGGCATAAAACTGTAGGATAGTAGAGTCGAAAAAAGTAAAGAACAGAGGAAAACGAGGAAAACAATAACACGCCTCTTTAGCTTTGTGTGGATCTTCATAAAGAATTGGTATTTAGTATCAAGTGTGAAATTTTAGAGCTATTTAAAAAAGTTGTCAAAACAGCTTTCTCAAGCATCAAGCCAAACCAAAACTAGTACAAAAAGGTGCAAATAAAGCAACCATTCGCTCATAGCGCGAAAAGCTTACATCATAAGCTTTTTTAATTTTTAATTTTTAATGATGAATCTAATCCGCTTCACTGATTGTCACAAGAACTAGATTTTGAAGAACTGCTAGAACTCGATTTTACGGAACTGCTAGAACTACTGCCAGAAGAAATGTTTACTGAAACACTTTGACTAATCTGACTTTCTCCATCGCCAGATGCTATAACTACACTTTTTGCTTCGGCGACCACCTTGCCATCAGGTGAGACTATCCGTTTAATCACAACTTTATAATCAGCCATAATTGGGTAACTTCTTATTGTTCAATCAATTCATGATTTTTGAGCAAAATTTTAACTAGTAACACGTGCAAAAAATGTGGCAAAATTAGCGTCATCCTTCCGCAAAATTGCCCCACCTAATTATTTTTTACGATTTTTATTGAGCGCTTTATAGGCGTAACTATCACCGCTTGCTTTTATCTAAATATAGTTCACATAAGATAATTTGCAAGAAGCACACCTGTAAAGACGTTGCATGCAACTATACGTGTGAAATCTCCACAAAAAACCCTTAAAATTCCCCAGTTCGACCATAGTCGAACTGAAGGAACTTTACTTGTAACCTCCTAAAAAAGAATCTTTAGTAAGAGGTTACATAAATTGGACTAGAACTATTTGGTAGCGGAAATAGCATTAACCAAGGATTCAGAAATACCTGGCTCGGTTTGGGTACCAAAGATGATGCTGGTGAAGGTGTTGTTAGTACCACGAGCGTCAGAGGTACCAGCTACTTCAGCTACGTTACCTTGTAAACCACCCAAGTTGGTGGAAACGGTCTTGTTGAAGGTTTCGTTAACGTTAGCTTGAACGTTTTTGTTCAAGTTAAAGTTGCTGTTGATTTGAACACCACGACCACCGAAGATTTCTTCAGAGGTAACTTCCAAGTAGTTAAGATCAGAAATAATCATTGGGTTTCTCCTGGGAATTGAATGTTAGCTTTTGGGAATTGTTTGTGTAAACAACTTGTTTTTGTTGCTTACATTTCTAATATACCTTACTCATTTTATAAGTCAACTATTTTACGAGTTAATTTTGGACATAATTGTCTTAATTTATCCACGATCTTTACCACTTATTTTTCTATGCCAACTATTAGTTTTTGCTATAAAAAAATTCGCAGTAATCAGCATTGCTTTTACTACAAAGGAACAGTATATTGATTATTTTTTAGCTTTTCAAAAGCTTGTACAGCTTATAAAGCAAGGATTTTATACAATAGACTTGAAAATAAATTTCATGCTTGTAGCGGTTTGCGATTGAACGAGTTACATGGGTAGGGGCGCTTCTGCTGGAGCGCCCCTAAGCTGTGGGTGTACTTCATCCAAATGAAACCCACTATATCTATATATTTGCAGTGCTTATATTAATTATTTTTCAAAAAGGAATAATATTTTAGTCACCCGATATTGGGCGAATCATCAGTCAATGGCTTCGCTCAAATTAAAAATTAAAAATTAAAAATTAATACCCCATGTCTAAAGCCTGGGATTGAATCAAGGATGCTGCGCTTTTTTTGTTTTCCATGGTTAAAAACAGGGTAACCTGTACCCAACTGAGCAATTCAAAATTATTTCTTAAATTTTTAATTTTTAATTTTTAATTTTGAATTTAAAAAATGGTCACAAATATGTTTCAATTCAATGAGCTATTTACTGTTTGTTAATAACAGACTTAAGCCTGCTTCCGCAGTTCCTCCTGTGGTTGCAAATTGGCATCCGAGTCTAGCTGAGTGACAATTTCTATGCATTCGATTTGTTGCTTTAACCAATCATCAAACAATTCTGTAATGATTTTTTGGCGTAACTGCTCATCTAATTGGGGTTGAATAATTTCTTCCACCCAAATCAGATACACTCCTTTTGGCGTGGTAATCGGTTTGAGAATCTGAGGCGGATTTGCAGCAAAGACAGCCGCCACAATCTCCAAGCGAAAATCTTTGCGGTATCGGAGTCCCTGGTATCCACGAGAACGGCGGAGTTCTGGGTCTTGGATATATAAACGAGCGATTTCAGGAAAACTGATTTCATCTTCTTGCAGAGCATAAAATAGTTCTAAAGTCAAGTCTCTATCTTCGAGGACGACTTCATAGGTGACGGCGGCGACATAATCTAGTTGGTGTTCATAAAAGAACTGTTCGACGCGATCCGAAAATAGATGATTGGCTAACTTCTTCCTCAGGACTGTGTTGTGGACTAATTCTTCAAATTCATCCAAAGACAGATGATGTTTTTTCAGCCATGTCCAAGTGTCTTTAGCTTTTACGAGTTTCTGGGCTAACCGCAGGCTATCTCCTTCAAGCTGTAGTTCTTCTGGAGAAACTTGAATGCCAGCTGACTGGGCAGATTCGGCAATAATTTTTTGAGTGGCGATCGCCTCCACGACACCAGGAACTTGGCAGGAAAGTTTAATGCTGTGAATTATATCTGAACTGGAAATGGTCAAAGGTTTTGACATAAAGCAATTCCTATTGCTAATTGTTCATTGTTGGTTGTTGGTTGTTGGTTGTTGGTTGTTAGTTGTTAGTTGTTGGTTGTTGGTTGTTAGTTGTTGGTTGTTAGTTGTTGGTTGTTGGTTGTTAGTTGTTGGTTGTTAGTTGTTAGTTGTTGGTTGTTGGTTGTTAGTTGTTAGTTGTTGCCATTAGCCATTAGCTATTGGCCATTAGCTATTAACTCTTGACTAATGCTTTAAAGCGTCTTTTTGCAGTTTCTTAAATGGATCTAAGACAAAGTCAATAACGTGCCGTTGGCGAATAACTACTTCGGCGTTTGCTGTCTGACCGGCGCTTAATGGAATACGTTTCTCACTATTTTGAATGTACTGCTGATCTAAGGCGATTTCTAACTCATACGTTTCTATGTTTCCTTGGGCTGTTTGGTTAACTTTAGAGTCAGGAGAAATCCGAGTCACTTTTCCTTGCACGATGCCATATTCCTGGAAGGGGTAGGCATCGAACTTGATTTTGACTGGCATTCCTACCTTCAAGAAGCCGCTGTCCTGACTAGGTATCTGAGCTTTGAGTGCAAAGTTAGTATTTTTGGCTGCAATTTGGGCAATCCTCTGACCGGGTTGTAGCACTGCTCCTGGCTTGGTAACTGGGAACTCATAAATCACTCCATCAATGGGCGATCGCACTATTCGTTGCTGCATCTGAATTTTTAGGGATGTTATCTGGCTTTGTGTCTGAGCAATTTGGGATTCCAGAGCAGTGATTTGTGCTTGCAGATCTTTGAGTTGTTGCTGATTTTTCAGCTTTGCCAATGTACCAGCTTGCACTAAGCTTTGATAGCTGTTGCGTTCCTCTTGCTGTCGGAGTTTTGCTTGTTTGATATCAGACTTCAACTGATTGATTGTTGTCTGATAGCGACTCAGTTCTTCAGCAAAATGCAATTGTGCTTGTTTGATGTCAGATTGCGCTTTTTGGTTGAGTCGTTTGCTTTCTTGTTCTTCTTTTCTAAGTTGGTCAATTTGGGTGGCGGAAACCGCACCATCCTTGACAAGTTGACTAAAGCGTATAACTTGTTTTGAATCTATACTCAAACGACTTTGAGCTGAATTCTGGTCATCCTGAGTGCTTTTAATCTGTAGCCGCGCCTGATTTACTAACGCCTGTTTTTCTAACTTTTGGAGGTTATAGGTACTCTGTTTTGCATCCAGGTTTTGTGATGCTTGGTTCACTTGGGACATTTTTTCCAAGGCTTGCGATCGGTTTTGTTGCTCCTGAACGTTTAGGGTCAACTGTAGTTGGTTTTTGAGTACATCCATTTGCGCCCGTTGATTCTGCAGTCCATAAAGCTTTGTGTACACCTGTTGCAGTTCCGTTTGCAAGATATCAGACTCCAAGACGAGCAAAACCTGCCCTGCTTTTACGGTGTCGCCTTCTCTGACTTTCACAGCTTTGACGCTCCCACCTACTTGGGTATCCAATTTTTGGGTTGCGCCTTGAGGTTCTATACGTCCTCTGGCGGTTCCAGTCTCATCCACCTTTGAGAGGATTGCCCAAGGTAAGGCGAAGACGGCAAAGGCTACCAGCACATAAAGCACACCACGCGTCCAAACCCTAGGTAGGGCATCTAGTAATTCTTCAGTGCCATAATGCCAATCTTTGGCATCACTTGAAGTTTCTGTCTGCTCGTGAACCTCAGCAGATGTCTCTGTCTGTGTGTAAATTTGATACTCATCAGGCTGATCGTTGGTTCGTGCTGATGATAAATCAGGAGATGCAGATGGCATAGTTTTATTTTATAGATGGGGAAGTTGTTAGTTGTTAGTTGTTAGTTGTTAGTTGTTAATGGGGGAATTGGGGAATTGGGGAATTGGGGAATTGGGGAATTGGGGAATTGTTGGTGTTAGATAAGGGGGAATAAGAACTCCTAACAACTAACAACCAACAACCAACAACTAACAACCAACAACTAACAACTAACAACCAACAACTAACAACCAACAACTAACAACTAACAACCAACAACCAACAACCAACAACCAACTCAACTAGCTTGAGCCAATTGTTGTTGATTCAGGTAGTAGTAATGGCCTTTTTTACCGATTAAGTCGTCATGAGTACCGCTTTCGACCAGTACGCCGCGATCCAAAACCAGGATCAAGTCAGCATTGCGTACAGTAGAGAGGCGGTGGGCAATGATCACACTAGTGCGCCCTTGAAGAATTGTTTTTAAATTGTTCTGAATAATACGTTCTGATTCAGAGTCTAGGTTACTTGTGGCTTCATCAAAAAGTAACAAACGGGGATTTCCGAGCAAAGCACGGGCAATGGCTAGGCGTTGGCGTTGTCCGCCTGAGAGGAGTCCGCCGCCTTCACCGATTTGGGATTCGTAAGCCAATGGCAGTTGCTGAATAAATTCATCTGCTCCGGCAAATTTTGCTGCTTGAATAATTTCTTCTAAAGACGCTTCAGGGTGAGCGATGGAGATGTTTTCGCGAATAGTGCCACCAAACAGAAAGGTATCTTGATCCACCACACCAACTTGGGAACGGAGCGATCGCAGTGAAACAGTCGTGACATCATGACCATCAATTAACACTTTGCCATCTGTCGGAGGATATAAACCCAGAATCAACTTGCTCAGGGTTGTTTTTCCCGAACCACTGCGCCCCACTATTGCCACCGTTTGCTCGGGCTGGATTTCAAAGCTGAGATTTTCCAGCACGTTAGTTTTACTTTCAGCGTGATAGCGGAAAGTGACATTATGAAAGCGGATATTACCACGAAGTCTACCTAGTGACTTCCGTGGTTTATTGTGCAAGTCTTCTTCTGGTTCCGCCTCTAGAACATCATTAATACGTTCGGTGGAAATAACGATTTCCTGCAATTCATTCCACAGTTGCGACAGCCGTTGAAAAGGACTCAAGACGTTACCCACCAGCATGTTGAAAGCAATTAATTGTCCAACGCTCAGTTCCCCTTGAATCACCTGCATTGCTCCATACCACATCAATGCGGTATTCACAAAGGTTTGAATGACGCCACTGAGGACTTGCAGGCGGATGCCTATGATCTGAGCATTAAAGCCTTTTCTGACCAAATTATTCAGCAGTTCCTCCCAACGCCAGCGCACCGTCTGTTCGATTGCTAATGAACGGACTGTACGAACTCCTGTGAGGGATTCTATGAGATAGCTGTTTTCTTTGGCGCCTGCATTAAAAATCTCTCTGGAGATCCGGCGCAAAATACTTGTGCTAGCCAGCGCCAAAATAAAAAATGGCGGCACTGTAAACAGCACGAATAATGCCATGCGCCAGCTATACGAGAACATCAGGCCTAGATAGATCACCAATGTCAGCATATCCAGTACGATTGACAGTGTTTGCCCGGTAAGGAAGTGCTGAATTTTCTGGTTTTCTTGGATGCGAGAAACGATGTCCCCGACGTAACGCGACTCAAAATACGAAAGGGGCAACCGGAAGGTATGTTTGATAAAACCCACCAGTAGTGATACGCTGATGCGGTTGGCAGTGTGGGCAAGCAGATATTGCCGCACTCCGTTCATGGCGATACTGAACAAACCAAAAACGATCATCCCCAAACCAACGGCGTTTAAGGTGGGAATGCTGCGTTGCACAAGCACTCGGTCTAGCAACAACTGGGTGAATATCGGCGTTACCAGTCCAAATAGCTGCATCAGCACACTTGCCAGGAAGACTTCTAGCAGTACCCAATAATGAGGTTTGACTAACTCAAAAAACTTCCAGAAACCTATACTCTCGGCTTTAGCCTCTTTTAGTAGGGCTGTGGGTTGCAGTAACAATGCATAACCACTCCAACCTGCTTGAAATTCGGCTTTTGTCAGGATACGTTGACCCACGGCAGGATCGCCCACAATCACCCGTGTTTTGCTGATTTCATAAACGACGATGAAGTGGTTGCCTTCCCAGTGGGCGATCGCTGGCAGGGGTTGTTCTGCCAATTTATCGAGAGTGGCTTTCACTGGACGGGTGGCAAAACCGAGGTTTTCTGCTGCCGTTGCTATGGCACGTAAAGATGCGCCACTGCGGTTAACGTTGGTCATATCCCGCAGGCGATTGACACTAAAGTGCTTGCCCCAATAGCTACCAATCATCACAAGACTTGCAGATCCGCAGTCGGCGGCACTTTGTTGGGCATAGAACGGATAGCTCCGGGTGAGGCGTCCCCACCAATGCCCCACTTTTAACTTGGGACTGGGAAAGTAAGGGCGTGATTTTTTTTGCTTTTGTTGTGGCGCGGGTTCTCGCTGTGGAAGTGGAAAAGGAATGACATTTTGGGAAGAGGCACGTTCTGGTCTAGATCTGCCTTGGTGTGGATCGCGATCGTCAACGGTAGTTGGGCGATCCTCCGGATCGACAAACTCCGCTAATTGGGGCAAGTTTAAGAGTGCTCTAGGCCAATCCGAAACCCTGAGAATGTAAGCGATTGTTGGTTGTGTCGCTTGCCAACTCCCTTGTTTTGGCTCAGCATAGATTTTTCCCGGTGTCAAGGAATGACCCTGAGAGTGTAGCATTTTACCTTGACGCAGCAGCCACAGCTTGGCATCTGATGGTGGAGATATTTCACTCTTGCTATCTAGATTGTGCCGCTCAAACAGGGATAAGGCGAGGAGCATCCCTTGCACACCAGATGAATTGCCAGTCAGTTGCGAGTTTTGGTGACATAACAGCAGCAAATCCCATAGTTCTGCTTGCTTATAGAGGCGATCGCGGATTTTGGGATATTTGTCGCTCAAAGCCTGCAACGTCTCTGACTTAAGATAGCAAAGCTTTAAGTTTGTGGAAGCTCTGGCGACGTAGGGTAGGAAGTTTTCTTCGCGAAACAGAGTCAACTCACCGAATGATGACCCGCTCGTGAGGGTGATGATTAAGTTATCAGAGATATCCAGCAGCCTGACTTTTCCCGCCAGGACTAGATAAATTCCGGCCCTCATTTGGTCTGTTGCTTGCCAGAACTGCGTTGCTACTGGTGGCTCCACGATTTCTACAGAAGACATGCAGTAATGCATATCTGTTTCTGAAAGCGTCTCACCTAAAGTGGTGATAAGTTGCTGACCCAGCCATTGCTGGGAAAGGACTGATGGCATTCTCTTACCTCCAACTAAGTTACTGGTCGAAATTAGATTTAATGACCAATGGACACTCGACTTACAGTTGGATTGCAAGTCGCAGATTGTAATGCCAGCACAGTTTTTCCTTCTTGAGGTTTTTTCGTGGAAAGCCCCATTTGTTTCAACAAGCGATTGATGTGGCGATCGCTGATTTCAATGCCAAATTCCTGAGCTAAATGTCTGCTTAACCAGAAAGCTGTCCAGCAAGCAAATGCATAGCCATACTCACGAGGGCTATTGCTCACTAATTCCTTCAACCGGAGAATGTATTGGTCGTTGGCAGTCTTTGGTCTGCCAACGAGTCGCTCCTGCCATTTGTGCGCCAGACCTGCTTTCGCTATGGAAATCCAGTACCGCGCCATCTCCTGGGAACAACCTAAGATCTCACAGACTTGGGTTTGAGATTTTCCCATATCCGCAAGCAAGATAATTTCCAGCCTTCGGCGGTATTCTGGTTGCAAATCAGCTGCTAAATTCTTCAGCAGCACCTGACGTTGAAAAGGCGTTAAAAACTTACTTTCTCTTGTGTTATGCGTTACAAGAGCATTGTCATAACTTAAATAATTTGTCATAATTACGTCCAGTTGACATCAACTGTGTGACTTAGGTGTATGCTGTTGCGGCTGTTGCTGAAATCCCGGACAAGGTTTCACAGTTTACAGCTGCACAGTTAATTAGTCGTCAAAGGCTAATCGAGCAGTTACTTGATGTACAACTAACCTTAGGTATTTACCCTCCTGGTATTTGTGCAAGCTAGGAGGACTCTCCCTAGGGTAGTCTGGCGTTTTGATTGCCAAACTCCGCCTGTTCACTCGCTTCACTTTAGAAGCAAGGGGCAAGCCAAAATTCGCTATTCAGACAAAATTCCTTTTTTTTACTTTCTAAACATAGTAAAAAACTGCTTCTGAATTTTACAACCAAGTTGCTGACGCACTTTGTTAGTCGGCGCTGAGCGGCGTCTCTAAAAATATGTGGAAAAAGCATGGTAGTTGCATCCTTAATAAACAACGAGTAGCTGGTAGAGCTATCAAAAGCAGTGAACAACTCACTAACTATAACTATTCCCTGAAATTTTAGTGGCTTACTTTAAATTGTGCTAGGAAACAAGTATCATTTCTTTACCATTTATAAAATAATTGGCAAGAAATTTGAGGATTTTGCTCAGTTCTGCATTAAGATTTAGTTAAGTTTTCTTGAAAATTACGTGAAAAACTTTTTACCCTATACAGAACTTGAAAATCATTACCCGAAGTCCAATTGCAACACATACAAGTTACCTTTGCGTTCTACTGACCCTTTTGTTACCTAGTCAGGAGGTTCTCATAAATCTGAGTTTAGCATCTTGACAAGTTTTATAAAAAAGTAGTAGCCTTTGACACCGTTTTATCTTACAACTATTTAAATAGTAAATTTCCCTACATTTCGTCAATAGTTTTCTGATAAATCAATCTAATTTTTATTTATTCTTCACAAGATCTTTATATGAAAAATTATAAAATTTTGTTAAAGAATATATTATTTTTATTCTATAATATATTTTTTAAAGAGCCACTAGGCATTAATAATAGTTAAAAAATATTTATTATACCAAAAATAAAAAATATTAACATCTATCTAAGGTCTTAAAATAAGATTAGCACCAACTGGTTAATAATCTTAATCAAGTAAAAGACTAGTACCGCTTTGCGGAATTTAAAATTTAAAAAGCTCTCATCATCAGCTTTCTGGCTGTTTTGAATGATACGCTTATTTCCACGCCCTGTGTACTATTCCTTAGGCTGCATCCTTCAAGTACTAGCATTCTTTAAGTAAATGCCAGGACTATATTCGCTCAAGAAGAATGAAGTATATAGTCTAACTCAGTAACTAACCACTGTTGAAACATGTTATTGAGAATTTCTGTAGATCTTTGAGAAGTTAATTCCGCTGGAATCAACTCTTCCACTCTCAAAAGATGATAGCCTTGCTCAGTTTTGATCGGACCAATCAACTGTTTAGGTGGTGTACTAAATACAACAGCAGCTAAATCTGCCTGAATAGCCCAACGGTAAACTTTTCCTTCGTAACCACACTTATATCTGCGGTCATCATTAATATCGTAAAGGTGAGCCGCATCATAAAAACTGATTTCACCTTCTTCGATTTGATAGTAAAGTTCTTGAGCCAGTTTTTCAGAAGAGACAATCATTTGATAAAGGATAACTTGCTCAAACTCTAAGCGGTTTTGCACAAAAAACTTTTTTACTTCTTCAGCAAAAAGCACCTTAGCTAACTTTTGCGCCAGCAGACGATGGCGGATTCCCATTTCCCAATCATGGGGACTGACCAATTGATCTGCTAACCACGCTAATGTATCCTCAGCCTTCTCCAAACGCTTTTCGCGGCGCTGAATATCTGCCTCAGCCTGAATTTCTTCAGTTGTAACAGTTATTCCTTTTTCCTGCGCAGCGCGGTTTACAACTCTTTGGAACAAAATTTGTTGGCATACTTCCTGTAAATTCATTTCGCTTTTCAAGAAGTTGACAATTTCTTCCGGCTCAATAGCTTTTTTTGAAAAGTCATTCATTGCTAATTGCTAATTGCTAATTGTCAATTGCTAATTGCTAATTGCTAATTGTTGATTTCAATGAGCCCAACGGGAGCGCAGATCCTGCAGGAGGGAAACCATCCTGTCGCTCTGTCTCACCAGTTAAGAGGACCCGGGAAACAAGCTGCACTTTCCTGGTCTCACCATTAGCCATTAGCCATTACCCATCATATAAAAAACTGGAAGCTATTCAAGATTTTTAGCTTCCAGTTGTTGTTGTATGAATCGCTAGTTTACAAAGCAGTTATAATCCTAATTGGGAGGACTAGGATTAGGATAACCAAGTATAGAAGCGTTCATAGCTATAAGTTCTACCAGCCATGACAATGGTTTTACCGTCACTTTTTCAATTTCCACTCCTCCTGGTTATGGTGGGCAATGCCCACCCTACAAGATCATTTATTATTCACGCTCTCTTCCTTATTGATTAATATTCCTGAATTTGCATTACTAACCACTGCTCCAAACTGCCCCCACGAACTTCGTTTTTTTGCTTGCCAACTACTTCAAGATAAGCTAGGTCTTTAATCTTGCTTAAGCAGCTTTGTGAAACTTTAGCATCAGACCTTTTATCAGATGAGATATTGGCAACTTTTATATTTTCGCTTTGTTGGTTGGCTCTGGCCACTTGGGAGTTTTCTTTGAGCAATCGATTGTAGGTGCGGTAGGGAATGTAATGTAGAGGATTGTGGCCAGCGAAACGCAGCAGCAAAACACAAGCCCAGGAATACTTGCCTGCAAGAATTGCCTCAACTACTTGATCAAATTGTTCAGGATTAATTTTTTTATCTACGTTGCTACTATTTCGAGAGATGTCAATATTCATGATGTTCATTGTTTTAGCTGAAGTTAACTAGTCTATTAGTTCCTGTGATTATTTGTGGATCAAGGGAGGTTGATAAATTGCTCTGATAAAGGTAGTTGCCGACGCTGCCTTCTTTGTTGCAACTGCTTGATTGGTTCAAGGAATATATCTGCAATGCGGCGGAGGTGGATTATTTTTGCAGTGGCTGTCTGACCCACTTTAAATTTGATAATTTGTTTGTTTTCCGTGGCATAATTGCCATCTAAAGCTACTTCAACTCGATAAATCACACCCAATTTTTTATTGACGCTAGCATCTGGAAAAATAGATATGACTCTCCCGGAGATGATGCCTTCATCCGGACCTAGGTCATCATCCAATTTGATTTGTACTTTGTCTTCTTTATTGACAAAACCTACTTCTTCATCAGACAGAGTAGCCACTAAAACTAGAGGTGCATTCTGGGGAGCTATTTCAGTAATGGTTCGTCCGTTTTTAACGACTTTAAAGGCGCGATGGATGTTAAGTCCGTATATAACGCCTAAATTCTGCGCTTGCTGTTTATGAAGCTCTTCTATTGGTAAGAATTTTCCTTGGAGGAAACCGACTTCCTCAATCTTTTCTACGCATGCCCAAACGACAACAGTCACAAAAAAAGCTACGCTGCTTAACAGGACAATATAGGGAAGGATTGAGGGCGGCTGCTGCTGCAAAGTCTGCAAGGATCTAGACCAATTACCTGTATTTTCAATTGCTGTTTTGGGTGTTATGAGTGTGGCGCTGTGGGTTTTGGTGGGTGGCGCTGGTAAAGCTTCTGTTGCTGCGACACTGCCCCCGGAGATTAATCTCATCTCAGGCATTAGATGAACGTTAATTCCTGAACTGTTTGATTGGTTTGAGGTTTCGACTGCATTTGACCTGATGATTCTGTCCATGATCTGACCTGTGATCGGAAACCTGACTTTTTATTCAAGTCTTTTTGCTGCTAAGCCGGAATTCTCTTGATTCACTTTGAAGTTCAGCAGCCTGCCTCCAAAGCAGCAACGACCAATAGTTCACATCGGCAACGCCGCTACTGTTTACTACCTCGTTTATGGATGGACACGGCGCATGAGCGCCACTTCGATAGCTTTGATGCATTCTGTACTCTAGGAAAAAATTTACCTTTTGTCATGTCATATAGTCTCCGCGTGGCTCTTGGTAGATGCAGTTTTGTCCTCTCCAATTTTCCCGCTTCTCCTAATTCAATGACTTTTTTCTGGTAACTTTATATATTGATTTTATACCAAAACATTAGGAGATTGCGAGTAAGAATGCATACTTTTTAGGATTTTTCCGAAAAAGTATTTATCCTTGATCGTTAAGAGTCATATTTTTATTTATACTATTTTTTGCAGTAAATGTCATCTGTTATTTGGGAATTTTTAAAATTATTTTTTATGATTGCTTATAGATTTGTCGAAGTATTTTCCGGATATTTACTTGGACTTTTTTTTCGGAAAACTTAGGGGGTAATACCCCTCAGATAGCGTTTCGTTAAGACTTTTTTCTCCTAACATCATCGAACGTTTGACTATTAACTATATTTCTAATATCTCTAAAGATATAGTACTATAAGTAGCATTTAGATAATCTTTATTAACTAAATACTTTGGTCACGTGTTGACAAGATAAAAAAATATATCCCTACTGTCGGTATTTAATATTTATCATTGTATAACAAGGCTTACAGACTCTAAAAGCATTGCATCTAGGTAAAAGAATAGCTATATTTATTGCATAATTAGTGATGAAGTCTATAAAATAAGTGATGAATTTTACTATTTTCTTGTATAGGTTATTAACATATAAAGTAGATTTATGTAATTAATTAGTCGCAGAAAGCTAAAATGCAGAGGATATCTCTGAAGTTTTTTAGAAACCATTTGCATCTATCCGGAAATATAACAGACTTATGCAGGGAAGTTTACAGATGCAATTGCTGTTGAGCTAAGTGGTGATAAAGACCGTTAATTGTCATTAATTCTTGATGGTTACCTTGCTCAACAAGAACACCTCGGTCGAGGACGAGGATATAGTCAGCATTGTGAACAGTGGAAAGACGATGAGCAATGATAAAAATTGTGGTGCAAGCCTCATTAGGAGTAGCAACTTTCGGACTCAATCGGACTAAGTTTTGTTGAAATCGGCTTTCGGACTCAGCATCTAGGGAGCTAGTGGCTTCATCCAAAATTAAAATTCGTGGTTTCCTAATAAGTGCACGAGCGATCGCAATTCTTTGTCGCTGTCCACCCGAAAGCATCATTCCCCGTTCTCCCACCTGGGTGTTGTACCCTAAAGGCAGCGCCTTGATAAAAGTATGTGCCTCTGCAATAGCGGCAGATGCGATTACTTGCTCCTGGGTATACTCCGAGTTGTACAGTGTAATGTTTTCAAAAATAGTTGCGGAAAACAGAAAACATTCTTGAGGCACTACGCTCAACTGACTGCGCAACGACTGCAGAGAAACTTGAGTTATATCATATCCATCAATTAAAATGCGTCCAGTATTGGGATGGTATAAACCAGCAAGCAAATTAATTAAAGTGCTTTTACCTGAGCCACTAGAACCGACAATACCAATGGTTTGCCCAGCTTTCACCTTAAAAGAAATATTTTGCAGAGTGTTGCGCTCTTGATCTTGATGATAACGAAAAGAGACATTCTCAAAATGCACGTCACCCTGAATCGGGGGTATAACCAGTAGCGGTTGTTGAGAATTTTCTTCTGGTTCGGCGGCTAAGACATCGTTAAGCCGTTCCACAGAAATTAGTACCTCTTGAAACTCATCCCACAGCCCCACCAATGACACAACAGGATTAATTGCATTGCCAATCAGTAGATTAAAAGCCACAAACTGACCAATTGACATTTCCTCACGAATAACCAGAGTCGCCCCATACCACAACACAGCCGTGCTACAGAGGTGATGCATTAAACTAGTGGCTAAATGCAAATTATTAGCCAGCTTCTGACCCCGAATCCGCGCTTTCACCATGTTCGTCAAGCGCTCTTCCCAACGCCAACGCACCGGACGTTCAACCCCAGCGGTTTTTACTGTGGCAACACCAGTCATCATTTCTACCATTGAAGAGTTTTGCGCTGCTGATTCTTTAAAGATTTCTCGCGACACTCTTTTGAGGAATGGACTCGCTCCAAGAGTCAAAATCACGATGGGTAGAATTAAAACCAGCATCAGGAAAGTAAGTTGTAAATTGTAATAAGCCATCAGTTCCAGATAGACAACTGCCATCAGAGCGTCTAGGGTGGCACTTACAGCTTTACGGGTCAGAAACTGTTGGATTTTGCGGTTTTCCTGAACACGGGTGATAATATCCCCCACTTGACGCGATGCAAAAAACTGTAACGGTAACTGCAGCGTGTGGCGCATAAAACCGCCAATCAAGGTAAGGTCCATGCGGTTGGAAAAATAGTCTAGTAGGTATTGGCGCGCTGCTGTTAAGGCAACGCGCCACAGACCGAAGATCAGGAAGCCAATAGCGAAAAGATTCAGAGTGGCAAAGCTTTTGTGTGGCATCACTCTGTCAAGAACAACCTGCGCAAATAAGGGAGTTGCCAGCCCAAAAACTTGCAGCAGCACTGAAGCGACAATGATTTGCCCTAGTGGATTACGGTGATGCCAAAATGCTTGCCAAAGTTTACCTAAGGAAATTTGTTCGCTTTTGATCGTGTTTAGGCGAACGGTTGGAGATAAAAGCAAGGCATATCCAGTCCAGCTAGCTTCAAACTCTTGGCGAGGTAGCGATCGCTTGCCGATCGCTGGATCGCAAATCAACACCCGATCTCCTTTAACTTTCCAGACGACCACATAGTGAATTCCTTGCCAGTGAGCAATCCAGGGGTTAATTTTTGGCTCCATCTTACTTAAAGAAGCCCGCACAGGTAGGGCATGATATCCTAGGCTTTGGGCTGCATCTGCTAAAGCATGAAGCGACGCACCCGTGCGGTCTGTACGCGCCAAGTTACGCAGAGTGCTCAGGTCCGAACGTCTGCCCCACCAGTACAGGCTAATCATCGCCAAACACGCTGCACCACAATCGGAAGAACTTTGTTGTTGAACAAAGGGATAGCGCCCTCGTAATAAACCTGTTGACCAAGGTTGGCGAGTTTGTTGGGGTTCGTCAGCGACCGAACCAACGAACTGCGCTTCTTCCAGATCGGAGTTCTCTGTTGTTTCAACCGTTGTAGGAATGGGGGGATGAGGGGGACAAGGAAGCATCCCCCCTATCTCCCTTGTCTCCCTTGTCTCCCCCTGCTCCCCCTGCTCCCCCTGCTCCCCCTGCTCCCCCTGCTCCCCTTGGGGAAATAGCTCAGGTGCGATCGCCGTTGCTAACTCCCAATGTTCTATAGACAGGTGGTACACTAACAGCTCAGTTTGAGCGTTCCAAAGCGGTAGCGTTATCTCAGGGTATCCCCAGCTTCCGCCGATCGGCGGCACCCGTTTGTGTACTGTTGAGATGCCGATTTCTCCACTTGCAAGCCAATAGCGACCCTGATGGGGGGGTGTTGCTTCCGCCAAGGATGATCCAGCACTTATTTTGGTTTGTACCAAGTACGGTAAAAGTTGTCGCAGAGTATGACCTTTTTGTGAGCGTAACTCGGTGCTAGTCTTGAAGAAAATTAGCGCTTGTCGCTTGTAAGCCATCCGTTGTAAGTAATCATCTAGTTTCGGTATTCGAGAAAGCCACGGCATCAAATCAGAAAGGCGAATTTGAGCAACAAAACCAGCACTAGCAGCGATCGCCTCGTAAGGTAAAGGTTGATTGCAGAAAAAATGGTCTGCCCCAAAGGTTTGCTGTTCCAAAAGCAATTGAGTTGACACGAACTTTCCTTGAGTTGCATCAAACCCAAGCAGTCGCACTCGACCTTGGCAAACTAAATAAAGAAAATTGCGGTCTGCTTCTGTTTCCCGATCTGGACTGTAGCTAGTCAGATTGTCACCCAGTTGAAACTCACGAACAACACAAATTTGGCTTAAATCTGATGCTAGACTCGTATCTTCTGCAGCTAACCTCAAAAGGTTGAAGCTAGCCGCATCTGCAGTGGGAGACTGCTGATTGCTGGTAGGATTACGCTCTCCCTGACCTTTTAACGACGAGAAGAAGTTCATCGTTTCATCTTTGATATTTGGGTAAGCTTGTTAAATTTTTTGAAACGTAAACTTGCAGTGTAAAAACCTGAATCTGTGGCTTAAACCCGACAAGGTTACAACTTTAAAGATATTTTTTTGATCAAACTCTGACAATTCCAGAGAAATCATTTTTTTAGCTAGAAAATTGTTAATCGTACACATACACTTATTAATGATTGTTTTTGTAGCTACAGCTATTATTTGAATTTTTCAAAAAACAAACCCCTACCCCTAAGCCTTGAAAACTAAGAGTTGTATGATTTATTGCATAACTTGTCCCAAAATTTTTTTCTGGAACCACAGTCTAAGTCTGTAACAACCGACTGGAAAACATATTATATGTCAGTCCTCGCGGACTAAAGCAATAGGGTAGACAGCCCCTAGTGACTACAGCAATCAGGTGCGTAACCCCCTATTCACTAGTAACTAAATAAACTGTCCAAATTGCCATCGCCCGGAGGTAAGTACTGGCGCGGAAGGTACTAGATGCGGTGATACCTTCGGGTGTGCGGAATTGTAGCCCATTATCGTAAATTTGCTGCACGACAGCTTGTGTCAGCCTAAATCCTTCATCCTTCATTCCCATTTGCACAAGAAAAGCTGCTATCCCAAAGTTTATCCCCGTCCAAACTTCTAAGGGATGGGTAGCTTTCGGGTTTTCCGGCGAACCATCAGGACGAACACCGTTAGCCGCACCGAACGTACCATTGTGAAACTTTAGGAAGCAAGCATCGTAAACAGTTTTGATCGCGATCAGCGCACACTCTTTTGGTACAATATCAGGCAATCCCAGTAAACCAGCGTAAAATTGTCCACACAACTGGTCTGCCATCACCACATCAGATCCACTCTCACTATCAAGTCGGTAGTACTCCCCATTCCACAGTTTTTCTTGGTAAACAGGTCGAGATTCTTCCAACCAACTTTCATAGATAGATTTTTGAACCGCCAAGACGCCAAGGTTTTTCTTGGCGTTCTTGGCGCCTTGGCGGTTAATTAAAAAAACCTCACAAATCGCGATCGCCGCCTCCAAAGCCGCCAACCACAAACCACCACAATAAGCACTCACGCCACACAACCGCCAATCATCAAAAGTTTGGTCAGGCGCACCGGAATTTTCCGGAATACCATCCCCATCTTTGTCAAAAGTCTTGAGGTAGTTCAGCGTTTGAACAATAGCATCCCAGCAGTCAGCCAGGAATTCCACATCAGTTGCACCCGTCAGGAGAAAGTCTCGGTAGACCTGCAAAACAAAGTCACAGCCTAAATCCTTCCACAAATTGCAGTCTTGATAGCTGGTGTAGTTAGTTTTCTCCCAGACGTGTTCATTTGGTGCACCCAAATCATGGGGTGTTGCGCCTGCGGCTTTGCGGACAGCGGTTGGACTTTTGGCGCCGCTAATGTAATAGTAACCAATCACACGGGGAGTATGGTCACTGGTGGGTATTGCCCGTGCAAAAGCACGAATTACCGACTTTTCCAGTTCTGGAAATAGCATCAATAAAGCAAAAGAACCGTATAACCGCACATCTAGGCTTTCGTACCAGCGGTAATCTAAGCATTCTAGTACAGCAAACTGACCGATAGGGTCACGAACAGAAGCCGCACTCCAGAGTGTACCCCCGCAGGTGAGGTCGTAAAGCTCATTAAACAGAGCCATTTTGAACCAAGATGGCAAGTCTTGACGGTCAAGAATGGGTTGTTGCCAAGATTGAATTTGAGAAAGCCATGTATGATATTCTTTCAGGGCAGTGGATGCGATCGCCCAAGCATTCAAGCCACTACGACCAAAAAAATCAGTATATCTACGGTAGTAGTTAATTTCGGCGGCAAATTCTGTCACAGGCAAATCCCAAGTGAGGACAAAGGGAATTTCCAAGGTTTCTCCTGGTTGTAGAGTAAAACGGAGGGCGATCGCTGCTCCTATTTGTTCACCCTCCACTGCTGGTGTTTCATCTACACAATTGGGCAAAGAACCGTCTTTACCAAAGTTTTCCCATGTATCTGCACCCGATCCACTTGGATTCCACCGGGTGTGATAAAATACTTCTACCTGGGGATTTTTCTTGGTAGCAATGCACCATTGTCCCTCGCCTTCGGGCAAAGGTTCATCGATATCAACCCGACCTAAGACACAGCCAATATATTCAAAATTTTCAACTAGTGTGTTAAAATTATTTTGACTTTCACCCAAGCGCGGTTGGTACTCGTACACTGGGCTACCATCATCCCGCACCTCCACTTGGGGACATCTCAATGCATTAGTAAACCAGCCTACCATATTTTGCCAGGTAAGCATGATGCTGAGAGTCAACGAAGCATCCGTGGGATTGTGAGCAGTCCAGACAAACACCGCTACTGGGTAGCTAGTTTCTTGGTAATTGTCAGCCCAAATAGGGGAGAACTGCTCACAAGTTAACTGTGCTTGAAATACCCCTTCATAGACAAACCAACTGCGTGGGTATAAAGCGTGATACGTCCCTGTGGAGTGGGGAGTGGGGAGTGGGGAGTGGGGAGTAGGGGAAGTAGGGGAAGTAAGGGGAGTAGGGGGAGTAGGGGAAGAGTAATTAATCTTATCTCGCTCATCTCCCTTATCTCCCTCATCTCCACCCACTCCCTCATCTCCCCCCACTTCCCCTACTTCTCCACTAGCTGGATACCATTGCCACGCTTCCAGACTCATTTCTTCAGGCGCTTGTGTACACAAAGCATAAGCTTGGGAGGATGCGCCATCTGACTCAAACACACTGAATTGGCAGGCGGGGATGCTTTTAAAGGTGTGTTCACCGCCGTCAATGTGCCAGAGGTTAAAATCTCCCCGCGAGGAACGACCGATACAACCTGCGCCAAAGCCACCTAAAGGCATTCCATGCCAAGGACCATCATCGATGTTGCTGGCGTAACGCACAGTGTAGGGTTTGTCCCAACCTAAACCGATGGGACGACTCCAAGTGCAGGGGGGGATTTTAGAGTAAGATTGCTGGTTAGTCATGCCCTGATTTTACGGTGTTTAGTCCAGTTAAAGATCATCTCACGCAAAGGTGGCAACGGATGTTGTAGCGGATGTAACGGATGCATTATCTCGTCATCCCACAGTTAACTTATCCGTTACATCCGTTGCCGAATCCGTTGCCGAATCCGTTGCCCGTCTTAGCGTGACATTTAATAGCTACTTAACTAGTGCGGGAATTTTGATCTCGATCAGGAAACTTACACTTCACCTCAACTTCAAAATTGCCTTCGGTAGAGCCTTCAGCCAAAATGGGAATGCCAACTTTGCCACCTAGCTTAATGCCAAATTTAACTGTTACTTCTTCAGCTTCAGGTAAATATTTGAACGCCCCAAGAGCCAATTTAGTATAACCACGAAGCTTTGCGTGAAACTCCTGAATGTTAATCGTGGGTAGAACATCACGGTATCCGGGTTCCTCTTGTTCGGGAACTTCGGGGGCTGTTTTTGATTCTACGTAGAGTTCGTACTCTTGATCGCCTTCTTTGACGATCAGGCGTTGTATTTCTGACATCAATATCCCCTCAAGTAATTTGCAGATTTTATGTTAGTTACAATACTCTAGAATGCTCCCTATGCCTTGCTGTACAGTATGGCTCGATATGCCCTGGTGATTGGCAACGCTAAGTATGACAAATTAACTCCAAACCTGCCAAAAGCTGTTACCGATGCACAGGCGATCGCCCACGTACTGCGTGAATACGGTCGCTTTGATGTTCAACCGTTACCTGCAAAGTTAATAGAGAGTGAGAATCGCTGGGAAGTCACGCCGGAAAAAAAGTTAACTGGCAAAGAACTCGGTCAAGTACTGAGGATTTTTCTGCTGGAGAAGGCAAAAAATCATGAAGCACTGATTTATTTTGCCGGACATGGATTTGAAGCACCAACCCTCACAGGTAAACAGAAAGGTTATCTGGCGACATCTGATTGTACGAGTGATGGGCAGAACGCGATCGCCTTTGACGACTTTAATGATTTAATCAAGGAATCTGAGCTTGGTAGTTTGGTGGTACTGCTTGACTGCTGCTATGCTGGGTCAATGCTTGAGAAGAGTTTTCTCAGGTCAAGTTTCCCAATTTTTAACTCCAAGCAGGACTATTGCCTGATTACTGCCTCGCGTGAGTTTGAAAGAGCGCGGGAAGATGCACAAGGCGGTATTTTTACTCAAGCAGTTCTCAAAGGACTATCTGAGGATAAGGCTGATGAAGCTACTGGAGAAGTAAGTGCCAATGGCTTATTTGACTTTATCTCACGGGAACTTAAGCAGAGTGGGCAAGAGCCAATTTATATGGGGGGCGGAAGGTCAATTCCTCTCGTCTGGTATTTGCCAAAGAATCCGGTGATTACTACAGTTGTGCATGAGGAGTGTCCCTATCGAGGTTTAGAAGCTTTTGACAAGCAGCATGCACAGTTCTTCTTTGGTCGAAAAAATGTAGTTGATGACATACTACATAAAGTTACTCAAGGTCAGTTTGTCCCAATAATTGGCGCGTCGGGGAGTGGTAAGTCTAGTGTGGTGCGTGCTGGTTTGATTCCTCAGTTAGAGAACAATGGCTGGCGAATTTTAGATCCGATTAAACCAGGAATAGAGCCGTTAGCAAAATTGAGAGGAGCCTTTGAGCTATTTTTTCAGCGTCCAAAGGAGATTCAGCAGCTTTATGATTTTATCCACAATCACCCGGATGGCTTACATTCTATTTTTGAAAATCTCCCTGCTTCAGAGCGTTTCTTGTTGGTGGTGGATCAATTTGAAGAGGTGTTTACCCTTTGTCCCAAGGAAGAGGAGAGACGTAGATTTATTGAGTTATTAACATCCTGCCCCCTTTTTCAAGGGGGGTTGGGGGGATCTTCGCGCTTAGCAATAGTCACCACCATGCGGGCGGATTTTCTCGAACCCTGTTTGAGCTATCCCTTGTTGACTAAACTAATTCAAAATCAGGTAGTGTATATGCCACCGTTGGTAGGGGCAGAATTAGAGCAGGCGATCGCAACTCCTGCAAAAGGGCAAGGTTATCAGCTTGAGACTGGTTTACTGGGAGCTATTCTGCAAGATGTGGGTCAAGAGAAAGAATGCTTGCCCCTGTTACAATTTGCTTTGACTGAACTTTGGGAGAAACGAGACTGCCAAAAGTATCAGCTAACACTGGATCAGTATTGGGCTATGGCTGGGGTGATTGGTGCATTAGATCGCCACGCTGAAGCTATTTATCAAAGTTTTACTGAGCAAGAGCAGCAATGGGTGAAGCGAATCTTCTTGAAGCTGGTGCGAACAGGTGAGGGTATAAAGGATACCAGACAGCGGCAACCCAAAGGTAAACTGTTAGTCATTGGTGGTGACAACATAATTAGAGATATTCTGGATGAGTTGATTCGAGGACGCTTGTTGGTAAGTGGGCAAGAAAATCAGCAAGGAGAAGCCTGGATTGATTTAGCCCATGAAGCCTTGATGGAAGGTTGGCAGCGCTTTGCCCAGTGGCGGCAAGAAAATCGGGAACTAAGGCGACTGAGCGATCGGGTGGAAGATGCTCTACGGGAATGGCAGAAGCAGCCCAAGAATGAAAATTTAATGATGGGCGGGTTGCTGGCGCAAGTGCGAGAGAAATGGCGACAATTGGAACCGGATTCATATAGGGCAGCTAGGGAGTTTTATCAGCGCAGTGATGCCCATGAAAAAGACCAAATCGCTACTTTAGAAAAAGCGCTCACCCAAGCAGAAAAAGCGCTCACCCAAGCCACTTTACGAGAAAAAGCTGCGAGGGTGTTAAATTTACTACCTTTCCAACCGCTAGAAGGTCTGGTTCTGGCGATTCAATCAATGGGAGAAAATCTGGAAAAAATGCCAGAGCATATTCTTACTCCAGTTCAGAATAGTCTGCATAGCGCGATGGAAACAGTTAGAGTGTCGATTCCCTTTCTAGGGCATGAGGGTACTATAAATTCAGTCGCCATAAGCCCCAACGGACAGATGATTATCAGTGGCAGTGTTGACAAAACAGTGCGGTTGTGGGATTTGGCGGGCAACCCGATCGCTCAACCCTTCCAGGGGCATGAGGGTACTGTCAATTCAGTCGCCTTTAGTCCCGATGGGCAAAAGATACTCAGTGGTAGTCGTGACGGGACTGTGCGGTTATGGGACTTAGAGGGCAACCTGATTGGTCAACCGTTTCGGGGGCATGAGGCTTATGTCACTGCTGTTGGCTTTAGTCCCGATGGGCAAAAGATCGTCAGTGGTAGTTGGGACAAGACAGTGCAGTTGTGGGACATTGAGGGCAACCCGATCGCTCAACCCTTTTGGGGACATGAGGGTTATGTCACTGCTGTTAGCTTTAGTCCCGATGGGCAAAAGATCGTTAGTAGCAGTATTGATAACACAGTGCGGTTGTGGGATTTATCGGGCAACCTCATTAATAAACCATTTTGGGGGCATGAAGGTTATGTATGGTCAGTCGCCTTTAGTCCCGATGGGCAAAAGATCGTCAGTGGTAGTCGTGACGGGACGGTGCGGTTATGGAACTTAGAGGGCAACCTGAACACTCAACCCTTCCAAGGGCATGAGGGTCCTGTGACTTCAGTCGGCTTTAGCCGGAATGGGCAGCGGATTGTTAGTGGCAGTGATGACGGGACAGTACGGTTGTGGGACATCCAAGGAAACCCCATCAGTCAACCCTTGCGTGGGCATGAGAATATTATCTATTCAGTTGCTATCAGCCCAGATGGGCAGAAAATTGTCAGTGGCGGTGTTGACAGAACAGTGCGGTTATGGGACTTGCTAGGCAATCAGATCGCTCAACCCTTGGAGGGGCATGAGGCTTCTGTGTGGTCAGTCGCCTTTAGTCCCGATGGGCAAAAAATAGTCAGTGGCAGTGGTGACGGGACATTGCGATTGTGGGACTTTAGGGGCAATCCAATCACTCAACCCTTCCAAAAGTATAAGGATTCTGTGTGGTCAGTCGCCTTTAGTCCCAATGGGGAAAAAATAGTCAGTGGCAGTGGTGACGGGACATTGAGGTTGTGGGACTTTAGGGGCAACCCGATCACTCAACCCCTTCAGGGGCATAAGGATGTTGTTTTTTCCGTTGCTATCAGCCCAGATGGACAAAGAATGGTTAGTGGCAGTGGTGACGGAACACTGCAGTTGTGGGACATTCAGGGCAACCCAATCACTCAACTGTTGTTGGGGCATGAAAGTTATGTCACTGCCATCGCTATTACCCTTGATGGACAGAGAATTGTTAGTGGCAGTCGTGATGGGACAGTGCAGTTGTGGAACATCCAGGGTAACCCGATCACTCAACCCTTTCGGGGACATGAGGGTTCTGTTACTGCCATCGCCTTTAGTCCCGATGGGCAAAGGATAGCCAGTGGCAGTATTGACAACACAGTGCGGTTGTGGGATTTAGCGGGCAACCTCATAGGTCAACCATTTTGGGGACACGAGGGTTATATATGGTCAGTCGCCTTTAGTCCTGATGGGCAAAAGATCGTCAGTGGCAGTGATGACAACACATTGCGGTTGTGGGATTTAGCGGGCAACCCTATTGGTTCACCATTTCGGGGACATGAAGATTCTGTGTGGTCAGTTGTCTTTAGCCCAGATGGGCAAAATATAGTCAGTGGTAGTGATGACAGAACAGTACGGTTGTGGCGGGGTGGTTGGCAAGCATGGTTGCAAGTCTGCTGCGATCGCCTCCGCCACCATCCCGTCTTCACAAATCCGCAAACTGAAGAAGCAAAAGCTGCCTGCGACACTTGCCGCAAATATATTTGGAATATGACCACTAGCAACCCAGAAATTGATGTCAGTAGTGCTTAATGTAACATTCAAGATGAGAGAGGAAATGAGGGTAAGCGATCGCCCATTCCTCCAACCCATCCCTCAGGCGATCGCCCACAGCACAAGTGCCGAAAGAAGTCAGGCAGATGTATTTCTCACAACAGATGACAGACTCTTCAAAAAAGCCCAAAAAAACTCTCAATTGATGAACGTAAAGATTAATAACCCCGTTCAATGGCTGGCATCCGTATTACAAGCCGAGGAAAGCAATGATGAAAACCCAAAATGAAATTATCAAACAAGGCTACGATGCCTTAATCAATTCTCTAGGAGTTGCCGATACTATTCGCTTTATTCAATATTTCAGTCCCGGTAAAGGAGACTATACCTCATATCGTCATCAATGGCTAGATGAAAAAACTTTGGCGGAGGTGAGGGTGGAGATGAAACAATTGCAGTCAGACGACACCAATCAATATGACGAAATGATTGAGTAGCGACGCTTGTTGGACAATCACGCTCTAAGTCATTTTTTAGTCAAATTGTGGAGTTTGGTGAGGCTAGAGCGAATATTTACCGCCACCAGCATCAAAAACCGGGTTTCTTGCGAATTATTGAAGGCAGAAGCCTTTTATATCAAATCCGGTTGATTGCACATGGTATTTGTAGGGGCACAGCAGTGCTGTGCCCCCACCGTTTGTGTGTTCATTTAACCGGATTTGATATTATTGGTCGTTGATCAACCCGGTTTTTTAGGTCTTATTGAGAATGGTGCAAGATCTGAGTTTCCGTAATAGGCACTTCCGGCAAAAAATTCGCCCCTCTCTTTCCCCATCAAAGTTAAGACAATAAAGTCAGAAAATCAGCCGCACTTACAATGGCGATGTCTTGATAACGGGAAAGGGAGAGGAAATCGCGATCGCCTGTGACAATGTGACTCACACGGACTACCACTGCACATTCCAAAACCATGTCATCATCTGGATCGGGGGCTATTCCCTGAAGCGTTTTGGTAATTGTCACCATTCGTGAAAATGACAGAATCCTAGCCACCTCCAATGCTGCATTTGCGGCAGACATTTTCCGTTTCAGTTGCAACTTTTCTTCTAGTTCTGCCAAAATTTATTGGCAAGTCACCGATATTACAACCTCATTTCTGGCTAATTCCAGACAACAAAATGGACTACCTTGCCAACCTAAGCCAGAAAATAAAATATTAGTGTCAAAAACTACAGTATAGACAGTCACTAATCTTCACTCAACAACTTATCTACAAATACCTCCCTTTCCTCTTCACTGATACAGTAGCTTCTATTCTGACAAATTTGGGCATGGCTTACCTTCATGTCAGCCAATTTCAACAAGCGGTTGAAAGCTATCAGCAAGCCATACCTATCTTTGAGCATTTCGGTGATTTTCAATCGCTTGTTTTATGCTGCGAGCAAGCACTACCTATTCATCAACATCTAGGTAATAGACTTGTCCAAGCAAATACCTTAATTTGTCAAGGCTGGGCTTACAATCATCTCAGTCAATATGCACGGGCAATCGAGTGCTACCTTGCAGCTTTGCCCATCCTACGTATGTTTCATAATCGTTACGAAGAAGGAACTGCCTTAAATAGACTAGGTATTGCCTACGACAATCTTGGTCAATATCAACAGGCAATTGACTTTTATCAACAAGCTCTCCCCGTATTTCAAGAAATTGATGCTCAACGAGACGTAGCATTAGTACTGACGAATTTAGGGATTGTTCACGACAACCTTAAATGCTACCAACAGGCAATTGAGTTTTACCAGCAAGCCTTGCAGATTGAGAAGCTTGTCGGTAATCGTCAAGGTGAAGCCAGCGTCTTAATAAATTTGGGTGTTCCTTACCGTCGCCTTGCACAATTCCAACAGGCTCTAGCTTGCTATTTGGAAGCCTTGCCACTGGTTCAACAGATGTGCAACAAGAGAGAAGAAGCAATTGTGCTGACCAATTTGGGCAACGTGTACCTGGACCTCAACCAACCTTTGCTTTCTTTTGAACACTACCAAAAAGCTTTGCCTATATATCGACAAATTGGCGATCGCTTGTCGTCCGGCATGGTGTTAAGTAATCTCGGTCGATTGATGTTACAGCAAAATCAACTAGAAGCTGCCGAATCTTACTTTGATGAAATGGTAGCCGTGCGAGAGTCTATTCGTGCTGAATTGCGAGAATTACCCGTTGCTCAACAACAAGCATTTGTAAATGTGATTGCTCCCGACTATCAGAATTATGCAAGGTTCTTACAACTAAGCTCGCAGTATTCAAAGGCACAGCAAGTGCTAGATTTGCTTAATATTTAGAACTTGCTCAACACTCTAGACTTATTGCACTATTGATAAAATAATCAATCGGTACCAATGTGAGGTTGAGCCGAGATCCGGACGAAAACGGAAATAGAGGCGCTCATATGCTTGATTTTTATATGCTTTACACGCCCCTTTCTCTCATAAATTGGACAATTCCACAAATTGAGCCACTCTGATTATTAATGATCGCCACTCATCGCCACTCACCATTTGGAGCATCACTCCCAGATAAAACGTGCCGTCCGAGTTCTTGGTTGATTACGTAATCTCACCATTCAACTAGTTATCTAATTTGCTGTTTATTACGCAAGCCCTTTGATACTTTTAATGTCACTGTTTTACCCTCTTTATTTGCCTATTTGTGGTTTATCCCGATAGGTGCAAGATCTGAATAAAGCTACCGACCCAGTAAAGTATTTTCGTACCAAAGAAAATCAAGATTTAGGCGTGGTCAAAGCCCTGCGAAAGCCTTTCCCTAAGCTGGATTTATCATATGCATCCTCTACCTCCTTGACAAACATACAATTCTCTGATATTTTCACGGATGTTCTATGTTAGGCGATCACCTTCAATAAAAGCCTTAATCACTGCCACTACGCAAACAAAGCTCGGAAGTTCCCTACGAAAGGAAACCTTTCTTCAGTCAGGACTTCTGTGGTGCCTACGCAGGCTTTTATGCTATCAGTCCGCGCAGGCGGACTTTGTTTTTGTAGCCGCGACTTTAGTCGTCGGGTACTTTTTATCATTTCAAATCCAGTAACCCTTCTTCTTTCAACTTAGGATTGAAGCGAATTTGCATTTGTAAACCCCGCGCTTCAAGCACTGCTAAAATTTCTGCCTCTACTCGCCGCGCCACATTTTTAATGATTTTCGCTTGCGCCATTTCATCATTAGTAGGCTTGTCATAATTCGCCTTTTCTTCAGACGTCATTAAAACTTTGGCATCAATAGGCTGCGTCCATTTTTCTTTGCTATCCCCATTTCCCACAGGCACACTGCCATTTTCGGAAATCCAAGCATTCTCAATATTTTCTAACACCGTGCGACTAGGGCGTTCAATGGTTTGGACTTTCACCCAGTAGCAGTATTGCGGCTGACGTACTAAGTGCTGCTTTAAGCTGAGATAAACATCACGGGAATATCCTACAAATTGCAGAACTTTTTCTGGGTCAAAAATTGCGTATACCCCTATTTTACCTTGAAGTTGTTCAGGTAATTGACCGTTATCGTCAATATAAGTGATGTATTCCAGACTTGTTAAAGAATCAATATTAGTTTCAGTTGTCATAAACCAAGTTCAAAAGATGGAGCGTTTATAATAGGTAAGGGCGTAGACCTTGTAGAGACATTACATATAACGTCTCTACAGGCTGTATGGTAAATTAGAAGAGCGACATTTATCCTATTTTTCGATAAATCGCACAAAGGCGGCTAGGTTTAAAAATCTTAGCATTAAACATAAAATTAGGCGGTACGTTAATGATGGCGTACTCCTCAGATTCATGGTACTTTTCAAATTCTGCTGGCATTCCTTTAGGGCTAGCTGTGCAGTAGGGAACTGGCTGAAAAAGTAATTCGGTAAATTTGACTTCTTGACACTTCAACTGTTGACATATTTGCTGTAAAAATGCTTCAGTCGTCAATAATTTGAATAGATTTTCTTGAGCTTGTGGTTCGAGAGTGAAACTAGCATCAAAATTTTGAATAATTTTTAGGGACATTTTGCTTACAGGTATTAGTTAATGATTAGGGTAGGCGACATCTTATACGTTTTCACCCTTAGACTAGAAGGATGTTGTTGGCGTGGCTCCTAAAAATTCCAAATTGTAGGGTGGGCACTGCCCACCTTTCTAGGTAGTTGGTGGGCAGTGCCCACCCTACTTTAGATTCGCGTCTCAGTATCCTCGAATGGGGCTCAAACAAAACCCCTCCGGGTGACGCTCGTTCCGACGCCGGAGTACCGTTTGATCGCAACGCTTACGCTAACGCCAGTCCCCTGCGGAGGAGCCAGTGCTGTTCGCGTCAGCGTCTCCGTCAGGAGAAGACGGGTAACGCGAAAAGCAGGCATCTGGCGTCGGAAACCCTCCTTCATGGCTGGACTCACTGCCTAAGCAGACTCTAAGACAACGTTGCTGAAAAATTGCCACTGTAGATCAGCCTATTAGATAGGGTGACTTCTGTCACCAGGGAAGGAGGGCTGATCAAGATTAAGAATCGTGAACAGAGGCAACGGATGTTGTCGCGGACGAGTGCGGATGATTTTACTGTAAGTCCCACAGTTAAATCATCCGTTACATCCGTTATCTCATCCGTTGCCAATGTTGTCGCGGACGAGTGCGGATGATTTTACTGTAAGTCCCACAGTTAAATCATCCGTTACATCCGTTATCTCATCCGTTGCCAATGTTGTCGCGGACGAGTGCGGATAATTTTACTGTAAATCCCACAGTTAAATTATCCGTTACATCAGTTATCTCATCCGTTGCCAATGTTGTAGCGGACGAGTGCGGATGATTTTACTGTAAGTCCCACAGTTAAATCATCCGTTACATCCGTTATCTCATCCGTTGCCAATGTTGTAGCGGACGAGTGCGGATAATTTTACTGTAAATCCCACAGTTAAATTATCCGTTACATCCGTTATCTCATCCGTTGCCGAATCCGTTACCAAAAGTATTCCCCTACAAAACTTGTAAAAGTTGTTTAATCTTAGAATCTTGGCGTTGCTTGAACTTCTCCGGAAAAACAATACCACCTCGTCCCCAACCAGAAGAGTTCAATGGTGGCTGGGGAACCCGATATCAAATCCCGCCTCAATCAATAGCTTCTAAAGTTACCCTACTTCCACAACCTAAATTCAGGCAGACTAATGCTCCCTTGACACCTGCCGAATTTTTACGTTGAACCATAGGGCTTCTAGGTTCTACAGCTTCTTTCCGTCGGGTAGACCACAACATGACCGAATAATTCGTAATTCGTAATTCGTAATTCGTAATTAAAAATTCCTAAATTAATTAATAATTAACCGTTGGGGACAGAGCAACTAATTTCAATTATGAAAAAGAAAAAAAAGCGAGATCTTCTTTGCTGCGATCGCAAGTGCATTTATGCATGGGGACGCCAATAATGCTGTCCGGCTTAGCCACACCGCATTTTGGCTCGTAATAATTACGGCATTTTTCGGGCGGCATCTTATGTTCGTCAACTGACGAACATAAATGCCTTGGGAAACTTTGAACGTAAAGATGCCTTACGAATTACGAATTATCAATTACGAATTATTTTGACCGTAGGGGCGGGGTTTCCCCGCCCTTACAATGCGCTGACATCTCGCACCTTCGAGTTAAAGGCTAAGGTGGGCAGTGCCCACCCTACGATGGGATATGTTTCTTGAAAGTAACGATTCTAATCCAAGAGCGGGGTTCCCCCGCTTGAAGCATCTGGCGCGCAACTACGAGTCATAAAGTTAAAAGTCAGAAGTCCAAACAGATGAAGCAATTCATCATAATTCGTAATTGCAAAGAGCACAGGTACAGGTAAAAACGGGTTTGATGCCCCCACGTCTATACGTGGTCATTTTTCAGTCGAGGCTTAAATCTCCGTCTGAAAAATAATTACGAATTACGAATTACGAACTACGAATTTTTAATCTGACTCCTTTTAAAAGCTTCCCTAACTTATAAAACCTTCACCTCATCGGTATTTGGGGAATCATAGTATATCCTAAATTTATCTGGCGCTTTTACCTCAGCATGTGTTGACTGAGGCATTAATTGCATATTATTTTGCATTGCCTGCATCTGCAACATCATCCCCCTAAGTTGTTTTTGCAACTCTTCAAACTCTAATGGTGTGATTACTGTTTGATTTACTTCACCTACGACAGCAGTTTCTTTCGTATAGCCAAGGAAAGTTTGGGCTGAAGCAAATGTGGACGCGGCAGTAACAGCTGCGATCTCATTGGTGTTTTTTTTAGCCGCATTGCGATTTGCAAGATTTACTGGCGGTTGATGCACTTGGGGTGGAGTTTGCGCCACAACAGGTTGAGATATACTTATGGGGAAGGTTTTTGTATTTACAACTTGTTCAAAAGGCACTTCGTCATCCAGAAAATTGTTCAATCCAGTAACTTGTAGTCGAGTCTCTGAAAGTTTGAGATCCTTGAGTAATTCATCCTTTTCCTGCAGGTGTTTTTCTAAGATAGATAACTGCTGCTCAAATTCTGCCCCTTTTTGAGAAGAATTTCGCCATCCACACACAGCAGTAGCAGATATCCCAGCCCCTAAGCAGAGGGCAGTTACAAATACTACGTAAGGAGTAGCAATATCTCTCAGTCTGCCGGAAAAAAAAGGTTCTTCCTGAAATTTGATGCCAATTTGCTTGTCTCCCAGTACAGCAAGGGGTATTGTCATCGCTGAGAAAACAGCAATAGAAGCTATTGCAGGTGGCAGAAAAAATTTTGTTAGTGCAGATAGAGACATATTTTTTTAAAAGTTGAATTAGTTATCAGAAAAGACAATGGGTAGATTGCAGCAGCCCGGTTAGCGCTTGTAAAATGTAGTAACTCTTGCTTTTTAGCGATCAGTGAATATGTTTACTGCCTTAGTATCCAATTTATTATCTATATTAACCATTTCAATGTAAAAGTCATGAAGAGGTAAGTAAAATAATTAAATTTTCTGTAAATTTAGAAACTAAACAACATTCGGTGAAACCAAGATATTAAAAGGTTTTAGACAAAATCTATAAGTGATATTACTAGTATATTCAATATTTTTGTAACGTGAAAAACATATTTTTTAGTATAGATGTTTTAAATAATACTTACATTTTGCGTATAACTGATTAATTTGAAAACAAAACATCAAAATTTGATTTTAAGTAACAATTCATACTTACGAAATTATGCTGATACGTATAAGTAGACAGACACATTTGTTTTGAAGATCAGGCGGTAAGCGACATTGGTGTCAACTAATAGGTAAACCTCGAAAATGCGAGTTCTCGTTTGGGCTGCTGCCTCCGACTTTAAAAGGAGGCAGCAGCCCACTGTAATGCATTCCCAAAGCAAAGTGGGAACGAGAAAGGTCTGGAACGATCGTTTAATCAGGGGTTTGGCGCGATTTTTGACCAGAATGGGTACGCCATCGCCCAACCCACAAGGAAAGCAACTAAGATTATGGAGGGGGCAATCCTTTCCACCCGATTTTTAGTTTATTTGTGCCATTGGTTAAAAAAACTTTTGGTAGTATTTTTCCGTTTTATACTAATATGGCAATATAAATGCTATATTAGTAAATCTAGTAGTGTGTTTAAATAATTAATAATCTTTCTGGAATTGACAGTGGCGAATACAAAGTCTGCTCTTAAGCGCGCCAATATCGCAGAACGCAATCGGCTGCGTAACAAAGCTTACAAATCAGCAGTGAAAACGCTGATGAAGAAATACTTTACAGCTGTAGAAACATATGCAGCTAAACCAGACGAAGAATTAAAGCTTGAAGTACTGGCTCGGATGTCAGAGGCATACAGCAAAATCGATAAAGCTGTAAAGCGGGGCATTCTCCATCCTAACAATGGGGCAAGGAAAAAGTCGAAATTGGCTCAAAGACTAAAACCTTATACACAACCAGTAGAAGCAACTGCTGAATTGTCATGAATCATTAGTCATTGGTCTCGTAAATGACTAATGACTAATCACAAATGACCCCTTCGGGGTTCGCCAGTCGCCGCGAGAGCAGTTTTACCCTCCTCATGCGGACAGCAGTTTCTTACGTCCGGAAACCCTCGGACGTACTGCTCGCTGGATTACCAATGAAAAATGACAAAAATGCAGTTAATTGACACCCACGTTCATATCAACTTTGATATTTTCCAGGTAGATTTAGAAACAGTGCGATCGCGATGGCAACAAGAAGGTGTAGTGCGTTTAGTACACTCCTGTGTTGAGCCTGCTGAATTTTCTAGCATTCAAGCCCTAGCTCATCGGTTTCCTGAACTCAGCTTTGCCGTAGGATTACATCCTTTAGATGCTGATAAATGGAGTGACTTGACAGCAGAGCAAGTAAAATATGACGCTGGTTCTGACTCTAAAGTAGTCGCAATTGGGGAGACGGGACTGGATTTTTACAAAGCAAATAACTATGAACAACAGCTAATGGTGTTTGAAGCACAGCTATTGATCGCGACCGAACTGAGTTTACCAGTGATTATCCACTGCCGCGATGCGGCAAAACATGTAAGAGAAGTCCTGCAAAAATGGCAGAACCATCATGGATCGCGGGTCCGAGGCGTGATGCACTGCTGGGGTGGAACGCCGGAAGAAACCCAATGGTTCCTCGATTTAGGCTTTTACATTAGCTTTAGTGGAACTGTGACCTTCAAGAATGCCAAACAAATCCAAGACTCGGCTGCTATGGTCAGAAGCGATCGCCTGCTCATTGAAACAGACTGCCCTTTCCTAGCACCAGTTCCGAAACGAGGCGAACGGCGCAACGAACCTGCATATGTTCGCTATGTAGCTGAACAAGTAGCCCGACTGCGGGGAGAAACTGTAGAAGCGATCGCCGCTCTCACCACCCAAAACGCCTGTGAATTATTTGGCTTGGCACTATAAAATGTACCTTCGTCTTCACGTCATGGAGTTGATTTAAAAAAATAAAATTTGAGGTTGTCAAAAATATGGTAATATGATTTCCTCCAAAAAAGGTTTGCTTGCGTCATAATGTTTAAGGAAGCGACCACAAACTCCTATGCGTTAGTTGGGATACTATCCACTTGACCATCCTCCTATCTCTACAAACGGATGCTCTTCATCCAGTATATTTACCCCTGTCAACTGAGGTTGAGCTAGCTCTAAGCGGCTACGTGGCGGCTCCATTTTCACATATAGAAAATCATTAAACGTAATTGCCTTGTGAACACTACCCGCAAACATCCAGAACAGACAGATAAAGAACAAGCTTAGGGGATTACCTTAGTACTTTAGGATACTTTAAAGTTGAGTAAAAATACAAAGACCGCATTCCCAGACAACCTAGAGATGCGAAGGTGAAGTAACGTGCTTTTTGGAGGGGTTCGTGAAGAAAGGAAAAATAATACAGCAACGGCTACAGCACGTGCTAAAAAAAATTCAGCTATTATCTCGATTTAGTCCAATTTTGCGTAAAAAAGCAACAAACCTTGGGCTGAAATCGGTCCAGCCAAGTTTAATAGCGACCTTTGCCCGAATGCCCCTAACAGGTGGTGTAAGGAGAAGTTCCCAAACAGTGACGAGTTTAACCAGGTTAACAAAGGTAGAGGCATGACTGACGAAACTATTATGGAACCCGCCTTTTTGTTGCCCGACTTGATTGAAATCCAGCGTTCTAGCTTCCGCTGGTTTTTGGAAGAAGGGCTGATAGAAGAACTTAACTCCTTTAGTCCGATCACAGACTACACAGGCAAACTAGAACTGCACTTTTTGGGTCATAACTACAAACTGAAAGAGCCAAAGTACAGCGTAGAAGAAGCCAAACGGCGAGATAGTACCTATGCCGTACAAATGTACGTCCCCACACGCTTGATTAACAAAGAAACGGGGGAAATCAAAGAGCAAGAAGTATTCATTGGGGATTTGCCGCTGATGACAGATCGCGGCACGTTTATTATTAACGGTGCTGAACGTGTAATTGTCAACCAGATAGTGCGATCGCCTGGAGTATACTACAAATCGGAAATTGATAAAAACGGGCGACGTACCTATTCAGCTAGCTTAATCCCTAACCGAGGAGCATGGCTGAAATTTGAAACAGACCGTAACGACTTAGTTTGGGTACGCATCGACAAAACTCGTAAGCTTTCAGCACAAGTACTCCTGAAAGCCTTGGGGTTGTCAGACAACGAAATCTTTGACGCCTTGCGCCACCCAGAATATTTCCAAAAAACTATCGAGAAAGAAGGGCAGTTTTCCGAAGAAGAAGCCTTGATGGAGTTGTATCGCAAACTCCGTCCTGGTGAACCGCCGACAGTATTAGGAGGACAACAACTTTTAGACTCCCGCTTCTTTGACCCCAAACGCTACGACCTTGGGCGCGTTGGACGGTACAAGCTCAACAAGAAACTGCGCCTCCAAGTCCCAGACACCATGAGGGTACTCACAAGCCCCGATATTTTAGCAGCAGTGGATTACCTGATCAACCTTGAATTTGACATTGGTAACACAGACGACATCGACCACTTGGGTAACCGCCGAGTGCGAAGCGTTGGCGAGTTGCTGCAAAACCAAGTACGGGTTGGTTTAAACCGTTTAGAGCGCATTATTCGGGAACGGATGACTGTATCCGATGCTGAGGTACTAACTCCTGCTTCTTTGGTGAACCCTAAACCATTAGTGGCAGCAATTAAAGAATTCTTCGGTTCCAGTCAGTTGTCGCAGTTCATGGATCAGACAAATCCTCTGGCAGAACTGACCCACAAACGCCGTCTTTCTGCCCTTGGTCCTGGAGGTTTGACTCGTGAACGTGCAGGTTTTGCCGTGCGGGATATTCATCCCTCCCACTACGGACGCATTTGCCCGATTGAGACACCAGAAGGTCCCAACGCTGGTTTGATTGGTTCATTAGCAACCCATGCCAAGGTGAATCTGTATGGCTTCTTGGAAACCCCATTTAGACCAGTAGAAAATGGGCGGGTGCGGTATGACATCCAGCCGGTATACATGACAGCAGATGAAGAGGATGACCTGCGAGTTGCGGCAGGAGATGCACCGACGGATGAAAACGGCTACCTAATTGGACCGCAAGTCCCCGTGCGCTATCGTCAGGAATTCTCTACTACACCACTAGAACAAGTAGACTATATCGCAGTTTCCCCAGTACAAATTGTGTCGGTTGCTACAAGCATGATTCCATTCTTGGAGCATGACGACGCTAACCGCGCACTCATGGGGTCAAACATGCAACGGCAAGCAGTGCCACTGCTAAAACCAGAGCGTCCTTTGGTGGGAACGGGTTTAGAAGCACAAGGAGCGCGAGATTCCGGTATGGTGATCGTATCGCGTACCGACGGGGATGTTACCTACGTGGATGCCACAGAAATTCGTGTACGTACACGAATGCAGCCAACGGACACGAACACAGGAAACCTGCCGACGAGTTCACTCATGAACGGTCGTGACTCGGAAGCACCTGCCCGTAAAGAATCAACACGCGATCCTCACAGAACCCCGCATGAAATTAGGTACACCATTTCCAAGTACCAGCGGTCTAACCAAGACACCTGTCTCAACCAAAAACCCCTCGTTCGTGTAGGAGAACGGGTCGTGGCAGGTCAGGTGCTAGCGGATGGTTCCTCAACCGAAGGTGGTGAATTGGCACTAGGACAAAATATTGTCGTTGCCTATATGCCTTGGGAAGGCTACAACTATGAGGACGCCATTTTAATTTCCGAAAAGTTGGTACAGGAAGATGTCTACACCTCGATTCACATTGAAAAATATGAAATAGAGGCTCGACAAACCAAGCTGGGACCAGAAGAAATCACCAGAGAAATTCCTAACGTTGGGGAAGACGCCTTGCGCCAGTTGGATGAACAAGGAATCATTCGGATTGGGGCATGGGTAGAAGCTGGAGATATTTTGGTTGGTAAGGTAACACCAAAGGGTGAATCGGATCAGCCACCAGAAGAAAAGCTGTTGCGGGCAATCTTCGGTGAAAAAGCGCGGGATGTCCGAGATAACTCCCTACGTGTACCCAACGGAGAAAAGGGGCGTGTCGTTGATGTGCGCTTGTTTACTCGCGAACAAGGCGATGAACTGCCCCCAGGTGCCAACATGGTAGTCCGGGTGTACGTAGCGCAGAAGCGCAAAATCCAAGTAGGCGACAAAATGGCAGGACGCCACGGCAATAAGGGAATTATTTCCCGCATTCTGCCGCTGGAAGATATGCCTTATTTGCCAGATGGAACACCAGTGGATATCGTACTCAACCCCTTAGGCGTACCCAGCCGGATGAACGTCGGACAGGTGTATGAGTGTCTGCTAGGTTGGGCTGGTCACAACCTAGGAGTAAGGTTTAAGCTCACACCCTTTGACGAAATGTACGGAGAAGAGTCATCCCGAACCATTGTGCATGGCAAGTTACTTGAAGCACGGGACGAAACAGGCAAAGACTGGGTATTTGACCCGGAGCAACCAGGCAAGATCATGGTCTTTGATGGTCGTACAGGAGAAGCGTTTGACAGACCTGTTACCGTCGGTGTGGCTTATATGCTGAAGCTGGTGCATTTGGTGGACGACAAGATCCACGCCCGGTCTACAGGTCCATACTCACTGGTGACCCAGCAGCCCTTGGGCGGTAAGGCACAACAGGGTGGTCAGCGGTTCGGTGAAATGGAAGTGTGGGCATTGGAAGCCTTTGGTGCAGCTTACACCTTGCAGGAGTTGCTCACCGTGAAATCAGATGATATGCAGGGGCGGAATGAAGCGCTCAATGCGATCGTCAAAGGCAAAGCAATTCCCCGACCAGGAACACCAGAATCATTCAAAGTGTTGATGCGAGAACTACAGTCCCTGGGGTTAGATATTGCTGTACACAAAGTAGAAACCCAAGCAGACGGTAGTTCCTTAGACGTGGAAGTCGATTTGATGGCAGATCAAGGAAACCGTCGCACACCTCCACGCCCAACTTACGAATCTCTTTCCCGTGATTCGATGGAAGAAGAAGAGTAGATAGTGGTTAGTCGTTAGTGGTTAGTGGTTAGTCGTTAGTGGTTAGTGGTTAGTGGTTAGTAGTTAGTCGTTAAGAACAACTATCAACCAACAACTAACAACTAACAACTAACAACTATCAACTATCAACTATCAACTAACAACTATCAACTAACAACTGAATACCGAAACAAACACGGCTTTAAAGCTGGTGTTCCTAATGAAGTCATAACTTAGAACCAGTACTAAACAGATGAGACCTGCCCAAACTAATCAGTTTGACTACGTCAAAATCGGCTTGGCGTCACCAGAACGAATTCGCCAGTGGGGCGAAAGAACTTTGCCCAACGGTCAAGTGGTAGGTGAAGTTACCAAGCCAGAGACGATAAATTACCGCACCTTGAAGCCGGAAATGGACGGCTTATTCTGCGAACGCATTTTTGGTCCGGCTAAAGATTGGGAATGCCATTGTGGTAAGTATAAAAGAGTACGCCACCGTGGGATTGTGTGCGAACGCTGTGGTGTGGAAGTTACCGAATCACGGGTACGTCGCCACCGTATGGGCTTCATTAAGCTGGCCGCACCAGTAGCTCACGTTTGGTATCTCAAAGGCATTCCCAGCTATATCTCCATCTTGCTGGATATGCCCTTGCGGGATGTGGAGCAAATTGTCTATTTCAATTCTTATGTTGTTCTCAGTCCTGGCAATGCCGACACCCTAACCTACAAACAGCTGCTTAGTGAAGATCAGTGGCTGGAAATAGAAGACCAAATTTATAGCGAAGATTCTCAGCTACAGGGAGTAGAGGTAGGCATTGGCGCCGAGGCGTTACTGCGGTTGCTTGCTGATATTAACTTAGAACTTGAAGCCGAAAGCCTGCGGGAAGAAATTCAAGTCGCCAAAGGTCAAAAGCGGGCGAAGCTGATTAAAAGACTGCGGGTGATTGACAACTTCATTGCCACCGGTTCTAAACCAGAGTGGATGGTGATGACCGTGATTCCTGTGATTCCCCCAGACTTGCGCCCGATGGTGCAGTTGGATGGTGGACGGTTTGCCACGAGTGATTTGAATGATTTATATCGACGGGTGATTAACCGTAATAATCGTCTGGCACGCCTGCAAGAAATTCTCGCACCAGAAATTATTGTTCGTAACGAAAAGCGGATGCTGCAAGAAGCAGTGGACGCATTAATCGACAATGGTCGTCGGGGACGAACAGTGGTGGGAGCAAATAACCGACCGCTGAAGTCTTTGTCGGACATTATTGAGGGTAAGCAAGGACGTTTCCGGCAAAACTTGCTGGGTAAACGAGTTGACTACTCTGGACGGTCCGTAATTGTAGTGGGACCAAAGCTAAAAATTCACCAGTGCGGTTTGCCACGAGAAATGGCGATTGAACTCTTTCAACCGTTTGTGATCAATCGTCTGATTCGCAGCGGGATGGTGAATAACATCAAAGCAGCGAAAAAGCTCATATCTCGGTCAGACCCCAGTGTTTGGGATGTGCTGGAAGAAGTCATTGAAGGACACCCGGTGATGCTCAACCGAGCACCAACGCTGCACCGTCTTGGTATTCAGGCTTTTGAGCCAATTTTGGTGGAAGGTCGTGCTATTCAACTGCACCCGCTTGTATGTCCAGCGTTTAACGCTGACTTTGACGGAGACCAAATGGCGGTACACGTACCACTATCATTGGAAAGTCAGGCAGAGGCACGGTTGTTAATGTTGGCTTCTAACAACATTTTGTCACCTGCCACAGGCAAGCCAATCATTACACCCAGTCAAGACATGGTGTTGGGGGCATATTACTTAACTGCAGAAAATCCTGATGCAACTTTGGGTGCAGGGCGGTACTTCGCTTCTCTAGAAGACGTAATCATGGCTTACGAGCAAAAGCAAGTCGAACTACACGCCTTTATCTACGTCCGGTTTGACGGAGAAGTCGAAACCGACAAACCAGACACAGAACCGGTGCAGGTAGAAGAAAACATTGACGGAACCAAGACTCTGATGTATAAGTTCCGCCGTGTCAGAGAAGATGCCAAGGGGAATTTAATCTCTCAGTATATCCGCACAACCCCTGGTCGCGTTATTTACAACAAGGCAATTCATGAAGCAATTGCCAGCTAATTGTTAATTGTTGATTGTTAATTGTTCATGGTTAATAGAACAATCAACAATCAACAATTAACAATCAACAACTAACAACTAACAACTAACAATTGACCAATGACTGATGAAAAAGTGATTTTTCGGAATCGTATAGTTGGCAAAGGTCAACTGAGAAATTTAATTGCTTGGTCGTTTACGCATTATGGTACGGCTCGCACGGCAGTGATGGCGGACAAATTGAAAGATTTGGGATTTCGCTACGCGACTAAAGCCGGAGTATCGATCAGTATTGATGATTTGATGATTCCACCAAGTAAGCGGAGTCTCTTGGAAGCTGCTGAAGCCGAAATCCGTGCCACCGAAATCCGTTACCAACGGGGAGAAATCACCGAAGTGGAACGCTTTCAAAAAGTTATTGACACTTGGAATAGTACAAGTGAAGCCCTCAAAGATGAAGTCGTTAACCACTTCGAGAAGACAAGTCCCCTGAACTCGGTGTATATGATGCAAAACTCCGGGGCTAGGGGTAACATCTCCCAAGTGCGGCAATTAGTGGGAATGCGGGGACTAATGGCAGATCCCCAAGGGGAAATTATCGACTTGCCCATCAAAACCAACTTCCGCGAAGGACTCACCGTAACGGAATATATTATTTCCTCTTACGGAGCGAGAAAAGGCCTGGTGGATACAGCCTTACGGACTGCCGACTCCGGTTATCTGACTCGCCGTTTGGTAGACGTATCCCAAGATGTAATTATTCGGGAATTTGACTGCGGCACGACTAGGGGAATACCCTTACGTCCAATGACAGAAGGTAGTAAAGTTTTAATTCCCCTTGCCACACGCTTGTACGGACGGGTGATTGGCGTTGACGTGGTGCATCCGACAACAGGAGAAGTGATTGCACCACGGAATACGCCAGTTGATGATGATTTGGCTTTTAAAATTCAAAAAGCTGGGGTGGCGGAAGTCGTCGTGCGATCGCCCCTAACTTGTGAAGCTGCTCGTTCTGTGTGCCAACACTGCTACGGCTGGAGTCTGGCACACGCGAAAATGGTAGATCTGGGGGAAGCCGTAGGTATTATTGCGGCACAGAGCATCGGTGAGCCGGGAACCCAGTTGACCATGCGGACATTCCACACAGGCGGTGTATTCACCGGTGAGGTGGCAAAACAAGTGCGGGCAGAAGCGGATGGTGTGGTGCGCTTTGCCCAAAAAACGCTGCGGACAAGAGCATTTCGCACTCGCCACGGAGAAGACGCCTTGTATGTAGAATCAAATGGAACCTTGGTTTTAGAGGTAGCGGCAGATCCGTCCGCAAATAAGAGCCCCACCTCCATGGAAATTGCCGTTACTCAAGGTTCAACAGTATACATTGTCGATAAACAGCAGGTAAAAGAGGGCGATCTCATAGCAGAAGTTGCTCTTGGTGGACGTACAACCCGTGCCAATACAGAAAAAGCTGTTAAAGATGTAGCCTCCGACTTGGCAGGGGAAGTGAAGTTTTCTGAGGTGGTGGCGGAGCAAAAAACTGACCGTCAAGGCAACACTACCACCACCGCAACTCGGGGTGGATTGATTTGGATTCTGTCGGGGGAAGTTTATAACTTACCACCAGGAGCAGAATTGGTGGTCAAAGATGGGGATAATATCGCCACCAATGGTGTACTGGCAGAAACCCAGTTAACGACTTTGCATGGTGGTGTAGTGCGCTTGCCTGAAGCAACCCCAGGCAAGAGTACACGAGAAATTGAGATTATCACTGCTTCTGTGGTGTTAGACCAAGCAACAGTGACAGTCCAAAGCTCTCAAGGTCGCAACAACTACTTAGTCTCTACGGGAAATAACCAAGTCTTTAACCTTAGAGCAACCCCAGGCACTAAAGTCCAAAATGGTCAAGTAGTTGCTGAGTTAATTGATGACCGTTATCGCACAACCACTGGTGGCTTACTGAAGTACGCTGGTGTGGAAGTCCAGAAAAAAGGTAAAGCGAAACAAGGTTATGAAGTTGTACAGGGCGGTACCTTACTGTGGATTCCGGAAGAAACCCACGAAGTTAACAAAGATATTTCCCTGCTTTTGGTAGAAGACGGTCAGTTTGTCGAAGCTGGCACTGAGGTCGTCAAGGATATCTTCTGCCAAAACAATGGTGTGGTAGAAGTTACCCAGAAAAACGACATCCTCCGGGAAGTGGTGGTCAAGCCTGGAGAACTGCTGATGGTGGACGATCCAGAAGCAGTGATTGGTAAAGACGGTACCTTTGTTCAGCCTGGTGAGGAATTGTTGGGGCAAGTCGCTACAGAGTTGCGCTACATCGAATATGTAGAGTCACCAGAAGGTCCAGCACTGCTGAGTCGTCCGGTAGTTGAGTTTGCCGTGCCAAGCAATCCTGATGTGCCATCAACCACTTCAGTTAGTCAACAAACAGGGCGTTCAATTGAGTTGCGAGCAGTGCAGCGACTGCCTTATAAAGATTCTGAGCGTGTCAAGTGTGTTGAGGGTGTGGAACTGCTGCGAACCCAGTTGGTGCTGGAAATTGAGCAGGAAGGTGAACTTGACCACAACGCTTCTCCCCTAGCAGCAGATATTGAATTGGTGTCTGATACCGATGATTCAGAAATCCAGCGCTTGCAACTGGTGATTTTGGAGTCCTTGGTGATTCGTCGGGACATTACTGCCGACGCTACCCAAGGCAGTACCAATACAACTCTAGAGGTAGAGGATGGAGACACAATCGCACCAGGGTCTGTGGTCGCACGTACCCAAATCTTATGTAAAGACGGTGGTATTGTGCGGGGTGTGCAAAGAGGAACCGAGACAGTTCGCCGTTGCTTGGTGTTGCGTCATAGTGACATGATGACCATGAATACTCAAGTCAAGCCAAAGGTGAAGATAGCTGACTTGCTGGTAGAGGGTGGAGAACTCGCGAATGGAGTTTTTGCCGAGGAATCTGGGCAAGTGGTGGAAGTGAAGAAAGCTGTACGTTTGGAAGGTTTGGAAAGTGCAGAAGGAGATTCCTCCTCTGGCACTTTAGCAACACCAGCATTATGGGAAGTCACCGTCCGGATCGGTCGCCCCTACCGCGTCAGCCCTGGGGCTGTATTGCAGGTAGAAGATGGCGATTTGGTGCAGCGCGGCGATAACCTGGTGTTGCTTGTGTTTGAACGTGCTAAAACCGGAGATATTATTCAAGGTTTGCCGAGAATCGAGGAACTACTAGAAGCCCGGAAGCCGAAAGAAGCGTGTGTACTAGCACGTCGTTCAGGAGAAGTCAAGGTGGTTTACGGCGATGGTGATGAAGCGATCGCCATCAAGATCCTCGAAGCTAACGGCGTGGTCACAGATTATACAATCGGACCCGGACAAAACTTGATAATTCCCGATGGAGCGCAAATACAAGCAGGACAGGTGTTGACTGATGGTCCTTCCAATCCCCATGAAATTTTGGAAATCTTCTTCAACTTAGGTTCTGAGGACGGAGTTTATGCCTGTGCTAGCCATGCCTTGCAAAAGGTACAGACGTTCTTGGTGAATGAAGTGCAATCAGTGTATCAGTCCCAAGGCATTGATATCGCCGATAAGCACATTGAAGTGATTGTCCGTCAGATGACCGCGAAAGTGCGGGTGGATGATGGTGGTGACACCACCATGCTCCCTGGAGAATTGGTGGAGTTGCGCCAAATTGAGCAAGTGAACGAAGCTATGGCAATCACTGGTGGTGCGCGAGCACAGTACACCCCAGTATTGTTGGGTATTACCAAAGCATCTTTGAACACCGACAGCTTTATTTCCGCCGCATCCTTCCAAGAGACAACACGGGTCTTAACTGAGGCAGCAATTGAAGGCAAATCCGACTGGCTGCGTGGCTTGAAGGAAAACGTCATTATTGGACGATTAATTCCTGCCGGTACTGGTTTCAATGCCTATGAAGAACCAGGTGCGATTGAGGACTATGCTACCGATCTCACCAGTAGTGTCTTGGATGAAGTCGATGACCCACTGGATATGGTGCTAGACGACCGTACAGCCCGCACCTACAATTTGGATTCTCCAAGCCTAGGGGAATCAGGATTTGGTTCCAGACGCGCAGAAAAGTCGATTTTGGATGATGATGACGAGTTAATTGCTGATGAAGTAGACGATCTTGTAGAAGTAGAAGTAGAAGAGGACGATTTCGACGACGAAGAGGACGATTTCGACGACGAAGATGAAGAGTAAATAGGAATTGTTAGTGGTTAGTGGTTAGTGGTTAGTTGGAAAAAACAACCACCAACTAACCACTAACAACCCTTCGGGTTCACCAGTCGCCTACGGAGGGAAAGCCGTCATTCGCGCTGGTTCACCAACAACTAACAACCAACAACTAACAACTAACAACCAACAACTAACAACTAACAACTAACAACCAACAACCAACAACTAACAACTAACAACCAACAACTAACAACTAACAACCAACAACTCTTACTTTTGCAGCAATGGGGACAGCAGTTGCTGCTTAGGGATATCAATATTTAGCCAATCGTCTAGCAAGATGCCACCTGTATCAGCACTGTTAGGATTCCAACTCCAGTAAGCAAAGCTTAAGTTTTTCTTTTGAATATATTTCACAAACTCATTTTGCCAAATTCCTTCTTTGGAATTTGTGTCTACTTTTCTGCCACCAAACTCCCCAATCAAGATGGGAGCAATCTTCTGACTAGAAATATATTGAAATCCTATTTGCCAACGTTTGACAAGATTTTTCGGAAAACTGGGATCGGAAAAGTAGGGTTGATTATATACTCCAGGACCGTACTCATGGAGGGAATAGACGAGCTTGTTCCAACGTGCTAAACGTACTGGATAGCGCTTCACTCCTTCTAAATTGCCCCCTTGCCAATGCCACTGCAGTTTTTGACCTGGGACATTATTTTCTACCCCTTCCACGACAATCAGCCAGTTAGGATTCACAGCGAGAATTGCATTGCCAGCGGGTTATATCCTAGGCTTTTAATTTGCGCTAGCATTTCTTTATAATCGCGCTTCCACAAGCCTCCTGGAGCGTGAGATTCTGTTTCCATCCCAAACCAGTTGACACCTCTGAGTAATACTCTATTGCCTTGAGCATCAACGATTTTTGCACCACGGCTTGAAAGTGGCAGTTGTACTGTCATTGCCGCACTAGCCGAATCTAACTGGTTAATAGCAGGCAATTTTGTCAAAATACTCCCCAATAAAACTACTAAAGCTACTGAAAATATTAGTAATTGCTGGTAAGGTTTTAGCTTGTTCTGTTTCTTTTTAGGGGCGTATCGCATATCTGCCGATTCAGGGCAATCCAATGTTTTAATCTGTTATAACCTGCGCGTGAAAAAATGCGTTAAAATTAAATACTCAAACTATCAGCAAGATGGTACAGAGCTTCCGAGATGACAAATGCCTCTTCTTACTTATATGCTTGAGTAGTGTAAAGAATATAATTATACAACTGGGCTTGCCATAGGCGGGTCTACCTACAATTCATCCCATGTTCAACAAAAAAACCGGGCGTTTAGGCAGATTTTTATGTATAATACTACAAGACTATGGAAAAATCATCATCACACGAAACCCAAGCAAACAGGTCTGGGAGTGGAGCAAGAAAATAGTAAAACTTGGTACACCCGCTCCCACCTTTAGACTCTTGAGCTTTCCCGTCAGGGTAAGGCAAAAAAGTTTCTCTATTTATTCACCTTCTTAAGCAAACCACGTGCTGGAAACCGTGGAAGTATCAAAAAAATCCAGGTTAAGCTAGAGAAGAGAGTTAGGGTTAGCTTTGCACCCTTTCGGGTAATGAGCAAAACTTATTCTCAGTTAAAAATTTTCAATCATTTGGCATTGTCCTTACTCCATGCTGCGAATTATTACTCAGCAGGCAGACGTCAGAGCAGAACTACAAAGGATCTGCGATCGCACCCATGATGAACAGGTGCTTCACAAAGAGGCAACAGTGCGGGAAGTGTTGCAGGCAGTGAAGCGCCAAGGCGACAAAGCTGTGTTACATTACACAGCCGAATTTGATCAAAAAACTCTCAGGCAAGAAGAACTACGTGTTACAGGCTCAGAACTAGATGCTGCTTACCAACAAGTATCGAAAGAGTTGCTCTTGGCAATTCGACTCGCTTGCCGCCAAATTGAGGCATTTCACCGCCAGCGAGTTCCGAAAAGCTGGGTAAATTTTGGTGATGATGATGTAGTACTAGGCAAGCGCTACACTCCCGTAGACCGAGCTGGTCTATATGTCCCTGGTGGTCGCGCTACCTATCCAAGTACGGTACTCATGAATGCGATTCCAGCTGCCGTGGCTGGTGTACCGCGTGTGGTGATGGTAACACCACCAGGAGTAGGAAAGTCGATTAACCCAGCAGTGTTAGTCGCTGCCCAAGAAGCTGGAGTCCAAGAAATTTATCGCGTCGGGGGGGCGCAGGCGATCGCCGCTTTAGCTTACGGCACAGAAACAATTCCTAAAGTTAATGTCATCACTGGACCTGGTAACATTTACGTTACCCTAGCGAAAAAACTTGTCTACGGCATCGTCGGCATCGATTCCTTAGCGGGACCAAGTGAGGTGCTGATTATTGCCGATCAAGCAGCAAATCCAGTACATGTTGCTGCTGACTTGTTAGCGCAAGCAGAACATGACCCGATGGCAGCGGCAATTTTGTTGACGACGGATGCCGCTTTGGCAAAGAACGTACAAGTTGCCGTGGAAAGACAACTCGTCGATCACCCACGTCGGCTAGACACAGAAAAGGCGATCGCTCACTATGGCTTAATTGTGATTGTCGAATCACTCGAAGCGGCAGCTGAACTCTCGAATGAGTTTGCTCCCGAACATTTAGAGCTAGAAGTAGAAGATCCTTGGGCACTACTACCACAAATTCGCCATGCTGGTGCTATTTTCTTGGGCTACTCTACCCCAGAAGCAGTAGGAGACTATTTGGCAGGACCAAACCACACTTTACCGACTTCTGGAGCTGCTCGCTATGCCTCGGCATTGGGAGTCGAAACGTTCTTGAAACACTCCAGCATCATCCAATACTCGCAAACCGCCCTGTCCAAGGTTGCTGGTGCAATTGACGTGCTAGCGGAGGCTGAGGGTTTGCCATCCCATGCTGAATCAGTCAGACGCCGAGTTGAAGAGGAAGATTAATTCTAAATTCTTATGTTGAGGAGACGAGAGCGGTGCTAAAGACTATTTTGGTAGCTCTGGACGATTCAGAACTTGCAGATAGAGTCATTGAAACTTTGCCAGAATTGGTACTACCACAAGACAGCAAAGTTATTCTCTGTCATGTATTTCCCACGACCGAGTCAGAAATGGAACTACCCGCTGATCGTCCTCATCCAGAGTCATCAGCACTATCTTATTTACAAATTGAAAAACAGCTGCAATCTTACCAAGCCCAGTTATCACTCCAAACTGAATTAGAGATAGTAACAGGCGATCCGGCAGAGGAAATTATTCGTCTTGCTAATATTTATCAGGCTGACTTAATTGTCATTGGCAGTCGTGGATTAACTGGTATGACACGAATTGTCCAAGGCTCTGTCAGTATTCAAGTAGTAGAAGATGCTCAGTGTTCAGTGTTTGTAGTCAAGCCGAGATAATCTATTATATATATCTCTCGTTCCCAGGCTCCGCCTGGGAATGCCATCTTGGAGGCTCCGCCTCCCGAATAGTTACTAATTCCTAATTCGTACTTCACCTCATTCTTACCCAGGAAGTCAGCCGCCAAATACCAATATACAAAATCCCAGCAATCAAAGCTCCTAAATTCAATTTCACAGAACTCTTGAGCAAGTCTAGACTTTGAGAAGAGCGAGTTTGCTGTGTTGTAGTTTTGATTTTTTGCTTTGTTTGAGCGAGATTTGACAAGGCTTGGCTTTTCAACTCTTGAGGGCTTTTACCATCTAATAAACGACCTTGGCGCTTAAAATTATCTTCTATTTCTTCAGGTTTTGCTTGGCTTAGCTGCTTTTGAAACTGCTCTACTTGAGACATTTGTTGGTTATATTGGGAATTAATTTGAGATAAATTTATGTAATTCAACCGTATAGTGTTAGCGATTCCTAAAGGAATTAGTAATATAAACAATACTCCCAACAATAAAGTTAACCAAGATAAAAACTTCAATAAAGTCAGTTCTCTTTTACCTCGGTCATAAAACTTTCCACTAAATACCAACACTAACCCAATTAACGATAAGGGTACTCGCCCAACCAGTGCCTCCATTGTATGGAATTCCCAAGCAGGATTCATAAATTTTGGGGGAATAAATATCTCAATTACGTCAAATAAAGCTAATACAAGTAAACCGTAGCCTAGCCAACGCCAAAGATTTATTGACCCAAGCAGAAACCTTAGTAGATTGCGCAATTCCACGTAGCGTGATTCCATTTCCAAGTACTTTGATTCCATTTCCAAGTACTTTGGTTCAACTAATTTCTGGTTGTCTAACTCATGCATGATTTGTTCTATGAATCTAAAGATTTATATTAGACTTCTTGCAAAAGTCATAAGTCTTAGTGTTCTTCTTTGCGTCTTTGCGATTTGCAAAAAATTATTTATGCAAGAGGTCTGTTGACGAAAACTCAGGGGTTCGGAAATCGGGGTCGCCACCACTGATACCAGGAAAACCAAGCCTTCTCCAAGATTTGGTAGGCAGCATCCGTTGAAGAATTTTGTAAAGGAACGGAAAAATGTGCCCAGAGACAGCGTTTGTCTAAAAGTAGCTCCTGATTCTGTAACACGGGCAGTAGGCGCTCAAGGCGCACGTCTTCTAAGTACCGATTTCTTCTAAACTGTGTATGGGTGAAAGTACTACCACCTCGTGGATTGATACAAGCACTTAAATAGGCTCGCTTTTTGTCAACCCCAAGACCGTAGTAGCCTACTCCCTCTCGCCGACGGACTTTAGCAGAAGATGGTCTGTTTGTATACGAATGTATGAGGGAATTAACATCAGCATTGTACAAATTATGCAAATAGCGCATTTCGATATCTAGAGTCAAGTCGTTTTCAATAAATCGATAATGTTGATGAGCAATCAGTTCTGGATGTTCGACTCTTGGCTGTTCTAAGGCGCTCGTTGCTCTTAACTGCCATTGTGGTAAGGGTACTTTTTCGGGAAAAACAAAGGCAGTTTCTTTTGATTTATCTAAGTGAGGAAGCAGGATAACTTTTCCCAAAACCAAAATGGAACTGCCAAAAGTGAGTGCCAAAAGCCAAATGCGAAATTGTTTCCAAAGAAACATCACTTTAAGTACTCAATAAGATTTTGATTTTCTGTTTGATTTATATGGAGTAAAAACTGGCAGAAGCACCCAAAAAGTAACACAGCAATCATGACAAATATCAAGGAACCATCGCCATCATGCCAGTATTCAAATGCTTGTTGCTGACTTTTTGCTACTAGAATAGCCATCAGGGCAATCCGTACCCCATTCACAATAAATCCTAAGATAGCAGCTACAATTGGTACAAGAATTTTTTGCTGCCAATTTAGGGGAAATATTAAGATAAAAAGTCCTGCTAAGGTGAGCAAAAGGATAATGACACTTTTTCCAGAACAACCAGCAAGTACTTCAACACCTCCTGTTTGGAGAGCAATATTGACTCCAGAAAGAGAAGCTTGAAAGCCTGCATACCAAAGAATGTAAGCAGCAAACTTGGCAGTCAGGGGTGAGATATCAGTTGCGTTTATGGATAATGCTGTATTTACACTTAAATAAAACACAGCAAGTAGTGCTTTCCAGTATTGCTTTAATCCTTTAAAACCAGAAGCCAGTAGGGCAAGACCGATACCAGAAATCAAAGGTGAGAGTAAAAATAAGCCACCAAAATTTATCGGACATGCACTATTAAGAAATATCAAAGCGATGATTGATAGACCCAAAAAACTAGAAAATATTCCACTTTCTAAATTTAAGCTGTGGCGCTTTTCCCAAACAAGAAAAGATGCTGCTGCGAAAACCACAAGACTGATGCCGAAGAAGTCAACATTGTTATCTCTTAGGAATAGAGTTAGATGAATCGCAATTAAGCTTGCTCCTATTCCTAATAGCCAAAAGTCGGCATTTTTTAATGGTCTTGTGGCAGTCATTCGCTTCGCTCCAATTAAAAATTAAAAATTACAAACCCCATAAATAAATTTACTTGCTCTGAATAATGTTGCTCGTTTAAAAACAGGGGAACCTCTATCCAACTTCCTTCATTCAAAATCCTGAACGTAAATTTTTAATTTTTAATTTTTAATTCAAAAACTGGTCATTTTTAGGGGCATCATATGACTGTGTGCGCATCAGGTTGTTAACCTACACTTTCGCTTTAGCCTTCTTTTGCTGCTTGAATGTCCGGCATAAATTTGCACCAAAAGTAATCGCTGTTAATGAACCCAATATACTCATAGGTTCGGGGACAGGAGAGATGGTGCTGGTAAAACTTCCATAGTCTGCGCTAGTATCTCCAGTAGTGACTAAAAAATAATTTGTCCCTCCTTTTAAAGGTACGCTATCGTTGTTACCGTAATATGAGGAACCCGATACATATTTATCTCCAGATAGAACGTTAGTATTTGGTTGACTGGAGTTAAAGCTGTTCTCGTACAAGAACAAAGAAGAATAATAGTTGAAATTATCAGTTTTACTCGCCAGCTTGTAATCACCATTGGTGTTAACAGAGAATGGATATGAGCTATAAGGAACAACAACACCACTAAGAGTTGTAGAAGGGTTATTATAATCAGGGCGATTCCAAGTGGGTTGATTTAAAGTAGTGCCTGTATAGGTTATATCCGCCATTGATGGTGCGGCAGTTCCAAGAGTGATAAATGCAGCACCAACAATAGCCATCGATACCTTTTTCTTCATGTTTGAAATAGACATCTGATTAATTCTCCAAACAAAAGTGAATGTTTGTCGTTGGGATATACAAGTTTATTGTTTTGGAATTTTATGAAAAGCAATTTGAGCTTGGAAAAAACCAAAACCAAGCCTGCGATTTGAAGATGTTATTGGCGAATAAACATGTAGGCAGGGCTAAAGCCCACCAACCTTTCACAAGTAGTTTCCTATACAAACTCTTCCTTTTTATACCAAACTTCCTGAAGATGGCAAGGGTAAATCTGCTAGAAGTTCAGTAAATATACCAAATTATGCAAAATTCGCTCTTGGGTAACTCACAATACTAGGACTTACGCATTGACAAAAAAAACAAACCGTACACTCTCTCGTTACAAGGCTCTGCCTTGTAATGCTCTTGTGGTCGGCTCGGCACCCCATCAAACCCACATTCCGCACCCAAGGGTGTCACAATCGGTAATTACGGAAATAAAAAAGTCAAAAAGGAATAAAATATAACATTCATAATCAAAAAAGACATTAAAGATGCCATAGACATTTTATTATGACATCAAAACCTATTATCAATAAGGAGCAATAAAGATTAGAGATATATTTAGTATTGCGCGATCGTTAAATTTTCAAGGACTGGATAAAATATCAATATTACTGATGTCTGGCACTTAGAAATCTACAGTTGTCACATGGTTATTGAGAGCTATCAATCAAATTAAATAGCGACCATTGTCAAAAGTAAATTATCAAATAAATACAATGAGCCAAAATAATTATGTAACGAACTGATAGTAACGGAGACAATCGAGTGGCAACAATGTTAGAATAAAATCTCTATCTGCATTCCAATTAGAAACTTTTTTTTGCTCATCAAATGTCACTAGATGAATCGATTGAAAACACTGAAATATCCAACGTAAAGTGGGACGTTCAGTTAATTTACCTAACTGATTTTTAATCGCTGATTTGGACTCGGACAAAGCTGCTCGTATTTGTCTTTGAGCAAGAGTGTAGACCAGCAAGCATAAGCCCATTATCATTGCCAATGACTCTATTCTCTCCGGACTTTTGAGAAAAATACTATCTGCGAAAAATAGTGGGTCTTTGAGAAAGCCAAATCCCCTTTCACATGATTGCTGCGCTTTATATTCGCAAATCATTGAATCGTTGCCGAGTTCACTTGACTCTAAAATATTTGTAGCAATTATAAATCTACCTGCACCTAGCACTTCCGCGTTGATTTTACTTTCATCTTTAGATATTGTCGCTGATATTTGATAACCAGTTTCTTGCTGATAATCTTGGCGCTCCGGTTTAGCTTCAATTACTTCAGTCTGCTCAATTTGATAATATTTAAATTGTTTTGAGAGTTTTGATAATGCTTTGATTGCATCCGCTTCACAGGCAAATTTTTCTTGTGAAAGCTTTCTCAATTCGCTTTTTGCTTTTTCATGTGACTTGGTGATTTTTTGTGAAAGCTTACGTAGGTCTGATTCCCTTCTAGCTTTGCTTTGCACTACTAACCACCTTTGCTCTATTTCAGCATAAGTTACTCTTTTTTCTGCAAATGAATATCCTTCTAATTGACTTTTTATAAATTCTGATTCTGGCAAGGTTGATACTAATAATTGCGCTGATTTTATACTTAAAGGTACTCGACACAACCACTTAAGCTCAGACATTAATTTAATATTCGCTTCTGTATATATGGCACAGTCTGCGACTATTAAACTATCAACTTGTATCTGTTTTTTATAATCAACAGCTATTTTTACGAAGCACGAAGAATCTGCTTGATTTCCAGAGGCTGACTTCAAAAATATTGGTATATCCCCGTCACTAGAGCAGATCAATTCTATTAGGAATTGTTTTAAATCTGGTCGGTGATCGCGTGAATAACCATAGGTTATACTTATGGGTTGTAGTGATTTTAATTGTGAGTTTTCTTGTAATTGAGAATTTTCATCCCTTTGATTTTCAAATATTACTTCTGGTAAACTTGAACTATATTCCCCGTGGAGGTGCATTGATGATGAATCTAAATGTGATGAAGATAGGGATATATTAAATTTATTAACTGTATTTAACGACACTGCCAAAAATACTGTATTAAGCCCTTTGAGAAATAATTTATCCATGACTCTACCGAGTTTATCGTCGTTTAAATACTCTGGCTTTACTCCGATCCCTATCAAATGCTCGCAAGCTATTGATTCAAAAAACTTCGGAAACATATACAGAGGCTTAGATACAAATCCTAAACCGTTTAAAATCATTGCTTTGACAACATGGCCTGCGCTAATTTTTTCTCCTTTCTCTTCACCTACTAAATCATTGATTATTTCTACCAATCCAATTGAATCTACTATTCCTGCTACTATGCCCAAATGGTCTATATCTTGAATTTCAATGTCTTTGACATTAAGCATGACAACAGAATTCCCCATAAGCCTTTCTGTTTCAATTTTTACATTAAGATTGATTTTTACAATTAATTTTTCTTACCCCTTTGACCGAGAGGTAGGTAGTAGGTAGGGTTGCGAGTTCCCCATTGGGTACAAGCCCCTTAATTTATTTATGAATAAAATATTCCCGATCGCGTTGAGTAGGCACAAGAAATAAAGCGTCCTTGTTTGAAACCCCTAAATTTATTTATGGGGTTCCCCACATACCACCTACCTTTCTACTCCCTACCTTCATATTCTCTGATTCTCGGCTAAATCTGCTCGGACTTACGCCTGTACAAATGAGACATCATCTGTGTGAACTGAATTTGGTGGTTTCAAGCTTTTGACAATTACCGTCTGTAGGGTTGCGATCGCGCTCAAGAAAGAGCGAAAAATCAGATTTGAATGCCTGAAATTTATACCATTAATTTGGTATTTACTATCAATGCGTAAGTCCTAATCTTTATTCAGCACGAAAGTCTCGCTTATAAGCAACCACTTATTTTAATGCTATTAATTCTCATTAGACCTCTTCGTGCTGCTTCTATTTTAGTTCATATGTACTAAATCCCTCTGGTGTGACAGTTTAGGGTGCGGAATGTGGGTTCAAATCGTCCGGCAGAGCCTCTAAGAGATCGCATTCTGTGGCTCTGCCTGGGAACGAGGCAGGGTAAGATTTTGAACTTAACAAGTCTACTATACATATGATGGTCAATGTGTCTTGTGCGTAAGTCCTAAATACGTTTCAGTTAAGGATAAGTAAGTGGGCGTAAATAAACACAACTATCTGTTAAGGCTGTTAGTAGTTAGTAGGGGCGAACGGCCGTTCGCCCGTACAGTTGTTAGTAGGCTGACAGCCTCTTAACAGAACTTAATATAGTTATGTTTTATTGTGCCTACCTACTTAGGTGGGAGCAAAGAAACCGGGTTTCTAGGAGAAACCCGGTTTCTGATCTGGTGCTTAACTGAACTGTATTGGGGTAACTCAGATCTTGCACCACTGCCAGAAACCGGGAACGAGTGCAAATCAGTAAAGCAGAAATCCTTAATTTTTCGTTTAGAAACCCCAACGGGAAAGCAGATCCGATTGGGAGTGAAACCGAAATTCAGGATCTGCGAACCAGTCGCGGTGAGAGCGGGCTAACCGACAACATGCGCGATCTTCTCATCGGTTTCTCTCACCAATTATTTTGACAATCAGGGATTTAAAAAATCTAAATGGTCGCCGCTTTGTAAACGCAACTCCTCCAAAGTGCCTTGCATTTTCAATTTGCCCTGATCTAATAACACAATCCAATCAGCACGATTGATGACCCTGGGACGATGGCTGATGAGGATTGTCGTTTTGCCTTGTCTGTAAAACAAAAGCTTGTCTAGAACTTCTGCTTCACTCACTGGGTCGAGTCCAGCCGTTGATTCATCTAAAATTAGGACTGGTGGAGTATTGACAATCGCTCTTGCTATAGCTAGTCTTTGCCTTTGTCCACCAGAAATATTTGCCCCAAATTCTCCTAAAACAGTTTGATATTTATCTGGTAGTCGGCTGATAAATTCATCAGCGCCCGCTATTTGACAAGCTGTGACAATTTCCTCCAAGGTAACATGAGGAGAACCTAAGCGGAAGTTTTCCATAATTGAACGACTCCAGAAGTGGGGTTCTTGGGGAACGAGGATAACTTGTTGACGAAGGCAATCGAGAGAGAGGTCTTGCAGGTTATAGATACCAATGCGAATATTACCAGACTGAGACAAATATAATCCGGCAATGAGTTTTGCCAGTGTACTTTTACCACAACCTGATTTGCCAATTAAGGCAATCACTTTACCACCAGGAAGTTTCAGGGAAAAATCTTCTAGTAAGTCAACTCTACCAGCGTGGTGAAAGTTGAGGTTAGTGCAAATAATATTGGTATCACCAGGAATTTTAGCAAAGGGTTTTTTAGTATCGCCTTGATTTTCCGGTGTGGAGTCGATGACTTCTGTGAGGCGCTGCACAGCGGTTTTCACCTGGATCAGTGCATTTACAAGTCCAATGACAGTACCAATGAAGCCGATAAAATTACCATTCATGCTGTTGAATGCCAACAGCTGACCAATGCTTAATTCTTTGCCGATCACTAGGCTACTACCCAACCACAGTAAGGCGACACTACCAATACTAGAAACTAATCCAGAAAAGGTGCTGTTAATAATAGCAATTTGAATAGTGCGGAAGGCGAGGTTGGCTAGGCGGCTAAACCGACTTTGAAGTTCTTCCCAAAATTGGGGAGCAGCTGTTGTGGTTTTGAGGGTGAGTGCGCCTTTAAAAGTTTCGACTAAAACACCTTGGTTTTCTGCATCTAAAACTAATAAAGCCCGTGTTTTTTGTTGCAATGTGGGCAAGAAAACAATCGTTGATAGTGTCATCAAAGCAGCAATGCATACGGCAGCGATTGTCAGTTTCCAACTGTAGAACAGCATGAAACCAAAGGAAACAACTGAAATAAACAGTTGACTGGGCAAACCAACAACGACTTGAGATACTAGTTGATTAATTTCTTGAATATCTCGCAGTCGGCTGATAATTTCGCCACTGCGACGGGCTTCATAGTAGGACAGTGGTAAACGTAGAATTGCTCGACAAAATTCTAGAACTAGCCCTAACTCTAGCCGTTGGGCGAAGTGAGAAATTAGGGTAGATTGCACCAGTCCGAGACTTGTTGACACTAAGTTCATCACCACAACGGCAACAACCACTCCAGCAAGCAGCTGGGTATCACCTCGAACTAAGACATCATCAGTGAGGATTTGAATTAAGAAGGGGGAAGTCAGGGAAAGCAGACCGAGGACGAGGTTGATGAGAAATGCCTCAGCCAGAATACTGCGATAATTCCAAACAGGCGCAAAAAAACGCCCGAAGCCGCCAATTTGATCCTCGCTTTGGGCAAAGAAGCGTACAGGATCTGGTTCCAGTAAGAGCAAGACGCCATTTAGCCAGCCCTCCTTTAGCTCTTTTTTGGAAAGGTAACGAATGCCTACAGATGGGTCAGCAATGACATACTTTCTGCGCCGCTTGCCATACAAAACAACCCAGTGGTAGCCTTTCCAGTGAATAATCGCTGGTAGAGGGGCTTCATTTATCTTGTCTAAGAATACCTCTGATGCTGTGAAGCCTCGGGCATTAAAACCGAGTGCTTCTGACCCCTGCTTTAAACCCAGTAATGTGGTTCCCATCTGTCCAGTGCCTATGGCTTCACGGATGCGGTTGATGGTAAGGGTGCGCCCATGATGTTTGGCTATGGTAGCAAGACTTGCTGCGCCGCAGTCTTCTTCGCTATGCTGCAAGACATTTTGGTATTTCATCTGATGCCCAGTTGTGTTCAACCTCTAACCTAGAGTTCCCAGAAGTGGACAACAGATCGCACGTTATGAGTCAATACCGTTCAGTTTTGGTGGGAATTTATGGTGTTAGGACTTACGCACACTCACAAATTAAGCATCATGTGTATAACGCAATTCAGTCATTTCATCTCGTAGAATTGACTACGTGGACCAGAAGCGGAAACCGCGCCCCTACGGTTTTATGGTCTACCCAAATGAATATAGGACTTACGCTTCGCTCAAATTAAAAATTAAAAATTAAACGGAACGCCCATTTAGGGGAACCTAAATCAACGATGCTGTGCTTTTTTTGTTTTCCATGTTTAAAAACAGGGGAACCTGTTCCCAACTTCCTTCATTCAAAATCCTGAACGGAAATTTTGAACGAGCGAATGAGCGAATGAGCGAATTCAAAAAATGGTCATACATATGATGCTTAATTTGTGAGTGTGCATAAGTCCTAGGTGTGTAGAACTTTCGGATGCAACGTCTTATAGCGGTTTTCGTGTCAATGAAGTACACCCCCAGTGTAGGGGCGATCGGCCGATCGCCCCTACCAACGTATCTCATTGACTTGCAAGCCGCTATAGATAAACGCTCTCAGACTCTTCTGTCTGGGGCTATACAAACAAAGCCAGACGAGAGCAGGCTTTTATCCTATTAGTCCGCGCAGGCGGACTTTGTTTTTATAGCCGCGACTTCAGTCGTCGGTTAATAGCACAGAAATTACTCTGTGTCAAATGTCGCCAAAAACCTTTTGCTGAAACTTTAGATAACTGACTACTCAATAAAGTTAGTGTACAAAGATACAAAAATAAGTGATTGCACTGAAGGTGATTTTAGTTGTTCAGAGTCAAATGGAGTAGTACACAGTTGTACACTACAAGCGATTATAAAAATGAAGAAAATAACAAAACCTGTTATGGCAAATCAGTTAGGACTGGAAGAACTTACAGATGCCCAAATGGAAGCACAAACAGGCGGGAGTTTGCCGGCGTTTGGAACCGCATACGCACAAGGGAAGCTGAGTACGATCGCTACTAAGATCAACACTAATCTAGGTATTGACCTGAAAACAACCGCTGGAAAAACGGCAGCATACGGATTCTACGACCATTACTCAACGCATCAACTGACTCAATCCGAAAGTGACAGTATGGGAAAGATGTTATCAGTACTGACTAAGGATGAAAAGAAACTTTTGGATACTTTGTACAAGGCTTGATCCGTTCTGACAGGAGTGTTAACTGCTCATACAAGCATTTTTGCTGACTTAACAGCATGATTTTAATTCCAGCCAGCAGACGACTATCTCAGTCACACTTGCTGGCTACTTTCGCTTTTAATTTATGCTGCTGACAAAACTAATTATTTAATATAGCACATTTATCCAATGTCTTTCCCAATCCCATTGGTTTTTTTGCCGATACTTCTGAAATTTTATGCTCAGCGAATCCAAACCAGACTTTCTGTACCCTATATCTGGTGACGAATTTCTCCCCCCAATTAGTCGTTGGACAACACTAGGGGGGCTGTTTCTCATCAGCACCGTTGGCATAGCGATCGCCACTGCTGCCTTCACAAAGTACAACATTACAGTCAAAGCTGCTGCCACTGTCAGACCTTCTGGGGAAATACGGATAGTCCAAGCAGCTACAGAAGGGATTGTCAAAAGCATTAAGGTGCAAGAAAATCAAGTGGTTCAACAAGGGGATGCGATCGCATTCATCGACAACTCCCAATTACAAACCAAAAAAAGCCAACTCATCGGCAATATTCAACAAAATCAGTTACAAATCGCCCAAATCTCTGCCCAACTGAAAGCGCTACAAACTCAAATCACCGCTGAGTCTAATTCAATGCAACGGGCGATCGCATCAGCAAAAGCAGATCTGAGTCGCAACCAACGAGACTATCAAGACAAGCAAATTATAACTCAAACAGAAGTACAAGAAGCACAAGCATCTGTGGAATTAGCGAAGGAGGAATTGCAGCGATATCAGCAACTGGCAAACACTGGGGCGATCGCATCTCTACAAATCAAGGAGAAAGAACAAACTTTCAAAGCTGCTGCGGCTAGACTTGAACGCACTCAAGCTGGACTTAATCCCAGTTCTGCAAATGTGGCGATCGCACTTGAACGTATTGCCCAAGAACAGGCAAAAGGTGAATCAACCTTAGCTACATTAACAAAAGAACGAGAAGAACTGCGCCGACGTCAAGTTGAAATTCAAAATCAAATCAGTAGTACGCAAAAAGAACTCTTTCAAGTATTGACGGAACTGCAAAAAACTATAATCGCCAGCCCAGAGTCAGGCACTATTCTCAAATTAGAATTAAGAAACTCTGGGCAAGTTGTGCGTACTGGAGATGCGATCGCCCAAATTGCCCCTAGTAACGCCCCGATAGTCATCAAAGCCCATATTGCCGCTCAAGATATTGGTAAAGTGCGCTTATGCAAAGCCGTACAAGTAACAAAATGCACAGAAGGCAAAGTAGTTTTACGAGTTTCTGCTTATCCTTACCCAGATTATGGCACACTCAAAGGTGCTGTAACAGGTATAACTGCCGATGCGATTACGCCTCAAAATAGCACAATAGCACCTTACTATGAGGTAACAATCCAGCCAGAGAAGTTGGATTTAGAAAAAGGTGGTATTTCCTATCCCCTTCAACCAGGAATGGAAGTGACCGCCGATATCATTTCCAAACAAGAGACGATGCTAACATTTATTCTCAGAAAAGCAAGGCTGGTCACAGATTTATAAGCTGATAGCAAAAACCTTTTTCCCCACTGGCGATCGCGCAGAAGAGATTATTTGCTCTGTTCTTGTAACCCACATTCCGCACTTCAATAGTCTCAAGTAAGTCATTTAGTGCATTCTCATATCGTTTTTCCATATCCATAAATCACCTTCTTTTTTTGAAACTACAGGATGCTATCCGACTTTACCTCATCTTGTCTCAAAAACGGTGGTTTGTGAGAATCCCTGTATCATGGTGATTGCCTCATGCAATTCCAAGGGGTTCCAATTCTCGCGAACTTTTCTGTGTTTGTGCCTTCAAAATCTGACTCCCTCGTAAACAGCCTCTAGACGACTTGCTAGGTAAGGGTTTAATATGGAGCAGTTCCCACTCGCTGGGGAAACTAATTGAATGGAAACTTTCGCACCAAGAAATCAATGCCTCGTGATGCTGAGTCCCCACAAGCTGGGCTTTCCTATTTTGTTAAGTCGTCAGTAGTTCGTCGCATTCTAGATAAGTGTGTCTAAGGAGAGAAATAAGCTTGGTGCATCCGTGCCGATTGATTTTCATGGCTAGGCTGTTGATCCTGTGATCCACAACCTACAACGTTTGTGTTTATATTAATTAGGATGAAAAGTGCGATTGCTCAACAAGCAAGGCATAAAAAACCAGCTCTATTGAGTCTGTTACAAGTTAAATATGACGTTTTAGTCAAGACTTGTTTCTCAGACTTTTGTATTAGATAATCAATGTCAGAAGTAAGGATTTTACAAAACTAAATACATCTTACTTATAAACCAATACAGTTCAGTTAAGCACCAGATCAGAAACCCGGTTTCTTTGCTCCCACCGATCCTTAACTGAACCGTATTGACTTATAAACCACAAATAGAAATTAGAATAGTTCATTAGTAAAAAAATATGGAAAAAGCAAAATTTCCTGTTATTTCTTATAGTCATATTCTTTCTGAACTCTCTGTTAATCGTAAAGATCCATGTGAGGTTATGCGAGAATTAGTATCTAATTCTTATGATGCCAAGGCTAAAAATATTGAAATATATCCACTTTTGCAAGAAAAAGGATTTATATATTGTGATGATGGTATTGGCTTAGATGAGACACAAGAGATTAATGGAATTACTCCTTATGTTGCTTTTTTCTCTATTGGGAAATCAACGAAAATTCAAGGAGAATCTATTGGCTATAAATGTCAAGGCTCAAAACTTTGTTTTGCTTCTAAAAAAATAACTGTTATTACTAAGTGCCAGGATGAACTGTTTTGGAGATATATATCAATAGATAATCCCAAAAATAATCTTAATGAAAAATATGATATTTCTTCTCAATATCATCACCAGCCTTGGGAAATTTTTAATAAACTTTTTCCGAGAGCGAAAAATCAAACCAGAAATGTACTTGACCAATTAAATCAAGATTTCTTCAACTCTAAATTTAATGTTCAAGGTACAATTATTATTGTTGAGGAATTAGAGGTTGATAATTTTTCAGCATACTATTCTTCTGACGACTTTGGCGTAAATACATGGTCATACTTAAAGCATTATATACGCTTTAATACAAAGCATGGTGACATGAGAATACTTAGACCTGTTGACACAGGGTTTCCTGAGAGAAGAGCAATTTCATTTACTAAAACTGTAGGATACAATGATCAATGCAAGCTATATTTATGGTCTAAAAAAAAGAGTAAATATAGTTTACAAGAAATAAACTCAGGATATCCTTATTTAGACAAACCAGATCAAACTGAAGAAAGTAAAATTAAAACTCCTTCTCAAATATCATCACTTAATAATGGTAATTTTTCAGCCCGTTATTGTTCTACTTTTTTACACGAAGAAACAACTTATTGTATAGTTTTAGCAATAGATGGGCATCGCAGAGCATTAAATAAATATATAGAATTAAGTAGAAAAGGCCAAAAACGATCAGGTATTAGATTAGCGGATCAAAGAGGTGTATTTATCTCATCTGAAGGTGTTAGAATTTGCTCCTATAATGAAATTTTTGAAAATAGTTCATTGAAAGAATATCAATTACTAGGTGAGGCTAAAGCTCAATCTCATTATATTTTAATTATTAATGGTACCTTTGATGTCGTTACAAATAGGAATGCTGTCACTGATGCTTCCAGGCAAATTTTAAAAGCTCCTATATTTCTTGATAATATTAAAAAGTTTTTTGATGAAGCTAAAAGACAACTTTCTATTTTTCGTGAGTTAATTGAAAGATTAAATAAAGAAAATCAAGAGGAAAAGTTAGAAGCATATACCCAAAAACTGGGGGCATTAAAAAAAGGTGTTCAAAATAGAAATAGATTTAAGGTCAAAAATATAGATCAATTAAAAGATAAATAGACATCTCCAAAATAGAACAGTTTTGTGGTAAAAGGGTATAAAACTATCTTTTTTACCATAAAAATATGAGTGACATGTTAAGTTATATTCAAAATAACCCTCAAGAAACACAGCGATTAGTGGGTGTAAAGTATGAGCAATTAGAGCAACTGATAAAGCAAGCGATCGCCTTACATACCCAAAAGCAACAAGACGTAGAAACAAAGAAAGTTAGAATTATAAATAAAGGTGGTGGTCGGAAGGTAAAGTTATCTAACGAAGACCAAATTCTCTTAACGTTGACATATTTAAGACACATGACAACGTTTCAATTATTAGGTATACAGTTTGGAATCAGTGAATCAACCGCCAATGACACATTTAATTACTGGCTTACAATTATACAAGAACTACTCCCATCAAGTTTACTTGAACAGGTAAAAAAAAACGCAAGTGATTACGAGATAGTTCAAGAAATTTTAACAGATTATGAACTAATAGTGGATAGCTCTGAACAGCCACGGGAAAGACCTGGAGAGTATCAAGAGCGAAGTCTGCCGGGGGAAGCTTCCCCCGGCGAGCTTCTAGCAGGATTATTACTCTGGAAAGAAGAAAATTCATACATTTAAAAATCAAATTACTGTTCTACCTGATGGTCAAGATATTGTTGATATAATGGCGGGATTCCCAGGACCAAAAAGTGATATAGCTTTATTTCGTCTAGGGCAAAAAGACTTTGAACCCAATCAAAAATTTCAAGGCGATCTAGGTTATATTGGAGAGCCATCAATTAAGACTCCTACAAAAAAGCCAAAAAAAGGAGAATTAAGCCTCTCACAAAAAAGGGGAAATAAAGAAATGGCTTCCGACAGAATATTCGTTGAACATTTAATTCGGATATTAAAAATATTTAGAGCTGCGTCTGAAAGATTTAGATTAAATCCAACAAAATACGAAAAAATAATTATGACGATATGTGGACTTGTCAGATTCCGAATAGGAGCGTTAGTCTTATAAATATAAGATAGCGCGATTTTTCCTTCATTAAAATTGGTGTGCATGGATACCTATTTTTACCTCATTATCAACAGAAACTGTCTCAAAGCGTTATTTTAGCGTTGAGAGTGGCTGATATTTGCAATTGGCGATCGCCAGTTGAAAGCCAGTCATAGAGAGGCATTGGTATTTTTCGGAGATGTCTAATGGATTATACAGCCTGAAATTGGTGAAGAACATTGGGTTGGGGCATTATATACAATGTTTTCTCATCTAGTGACTGTTGATTCACCTTATGCAAACTTATGGGTACGTCCACTAACTTTTTCTGGTGTTGGTCTTGATAGTATAGCAGTTCCTTTACAGGAAAATAGCTTAAAAGACACAGTTCAAAGAGGTTTAGAATATAAATACAGTTTTTCCTCTATTGAGCAATATAACCATCCTTTTATTGTAACGAATTTTATAGTTTGTTGGGATATGTGTATCCCAGATAGTGGAGAACAAATAGAGGATAGCTATGACTATTTTGGCTATGTATCTTTTACAGAGGAATTAAAAGATATTGGGTATGAAATTGTTAATATTCAAAGCAAAACTGGTGAAATTCACAATGCGAGTATTAAGGTAATTAGTTTCAAAAAATTATTAAATAAAACTTTTGATTGTGAATGGATTACACCACCAACATAATTTAATGTACTTATTAGGATTTATGCCTATTTGGGTGCTGGGTAGTAATGCATAGTAATGATAAAATAAAAAAGTATCGTTCAATACAGGATCTATGTACTGCCCTCAATGTAACTCAAAAAACATAGTCAAAAATGGACACACTCCGAGATGGGAAACAACGGTTTAAATGTCACGACTGTGGGCGACAATTCGTTGAAAGCCCAACCCGACAACCAAAAATATGTAAATAAATTTTAAGCGTAGGGTGCGTTACGCTTTGCTAACGCACCAAATTCTTCCACCACGATGCATTCAGGCATCAGCAATGCACCAAATTCTTCAACTACGGTGCGTTACGCTTCGAAGAGCGCACCCTACATAGACTACTTATATATGTAGCCATACTTTCGGAAATTCAAAGTGTCTGCAGCTGTGACAATATCATCTGATGAAAAACGAGGTAATAAGGATAACAAATCTCCTGGACCCCAATTCGCTGGAGTGGACTCACCTCCGTCCCAGGGCCACAAGCGATCGTTGAGATTCTCTCCATAATGACCACCTGCGGCTGGATAATAATTGCTACCCGCATGCCCAGAGTTCTGCCATTCAGCCCAAAGGCGATCCACATTCGCATGAATCAGCCAAAATACTGGATCGTTGATCGAAGTAGCAAGGTCAGCCATTGTGCCTAGAGGAGAGGGACGACCAATAGCCGGGTCAAAAGTAGCCCCACCGACGAAGCTATGAAAATAGTTATGCAAAAACACCCCATTCGTTGGTTGTTTAGTAGCGCTATCTATTTTGATAAATCCTTCTAAAGCTGGGCGAAAAGTTTCATAGTCGTCAATAGCAAGGATTTGCTCAATATCTTCTTTAGGAAGAGGGTAATTACTTGTAGGCGGCACTTGCAGAAAGCGTAAGATTTGCTTGCCGAATGATTCACCTGATGGCTTGAAATGTAAGTCTGGGTTTGCAAACCATCCACTAGCTGCTGAGAAAGGACCAGACTGAACAGGTCCCCCTTTAACACTAATCAATGGGATGTTAGAGTTTACGGATTGACCATCCGAACCTGACATATCAGGTCCACCTTGAACATTACCTGAATCCGGGATATTGGAGTTTACAGATTGACCATCAGGTCCACCTTGAACATTACCTGAATCCGGGATGTTGGGGTTTCCGGATTGACCATCAGGTCCACCTTGAACATTACTTAAATCCGCCGGGATATTGAGGGTTACTCCTTGACCATTTGGTCCCATAAAGTCATCATTAAAGATAACTTCCAACGCCTTCGAGTCCGTCCAATCCCAGTAGGGAAGCGTTACTTTAGAATCTACTGATTGCAAAGCTTTTTCAAATCGGTAGATCAACTCACGATGCCACGGTAGCAATAGAGCACTTTCATGGGCACCATCATGCCCAGCAGCAGGACCTTGGGCATCGTTGTACATTAAACCCATTGCTCCTACATGTACTGCCACAAACTGGTCATATATACTGATATTGCTGCCCTTGGGAATTGTATTTTTTAATTTCCGCACAGCATTAACGAATGCTTTTTTCTCTTGTGGGGTAAGGTCAACAACGTTCTTTCTCACACTTACCTTCTGACCAAAAATCTTTCCTCTCAGAAAACCGTAACTGCCTGAGGCAGCAAAAGCAGAATCAGCGCTATGGGATGAAGAAGAAATTGTACTGTATTGACTAAATCCTGACAGAAATCCTGGCAAAAATCCTGGTAGAAAGGCATTAGGACTGCCGTTGAATATCTGATTTGATACCTGATTATAATTCTGAGGAATCTGAGAAATTGCTGGAGTTCCAGATACGATGACCAGGGCAGCCACTACACCAGCAATAATTACTGTTTTGATATTTTTGCGAATAATTTTCATAATACACTTAATTGTGTTGTCAGCATTTCAATACTTTCTAGAGAATTGACTAAGAGATATATTTCTCTAGTATCTAAGTTGACATTAAACAGACTCGCTGACCATAGAAAATCTTTCGTAAAATCCTGCCATTTTTTCGCAAATAGCACATGCCTCTGCTCTCTTTTACTGATTCTTCTTGCACAGGAGGGCGCGATCGCAGTTGGCAACCAAAAAAAACCGAGTCAAATATCTGACAATCACCCCCTTCAAGTAGGGTCAGTGGAGGTTTCACACGTGTCTTGACGTTGCGTACAACGTCTTTACATAATCACATCTTGCACTCCTTGCAATAACGCTATTTTTGTAGGGTGGGCATCGCCCACCATTGACCTAGAGGGCCTATTTTTGCGTTGGTGGGCAGTGCCCACACTACACGAAAGAGGAGAATGGTGCAAGATATCAGTCTAAGAAAAACAACTTCGGATCGGCAAGTAACTCCACGCCAATACTTACTCGTTTCCGCTGTCCCCCACTCAGTTCGCATACCCTAGCATTCCGGCGGTGAGACATTTCCACATCGTGTAAAGTCTTTTCCACTACCTTAGCTACAATTGTTTGCAGAGATGGCTAAGTATCAAAAAAGTGCTTGTGTTTTAAAAATAACTACTGCTTGACTTTTTAGTACGGTATCCTTGGTTGGGATGAGTAGGTTTATCAGGGTATCGTAATTCCAGTTGACCTTTCTTTTGCATCTTACTCAGGTAACCAAGCCGTAACGTATTGTAAGAACGATCTAATAATTCTTGAAGTTGTTTATGGTTCAAAAACCTGCCTTGGCAAAGCTTGAGAATTGTTGCTTCCATAATATCTGTTGATACCTTGCCCTTATTTCTGACAGGTGCTGCGATCGCTTTTAATGATTCCAAATCATCGGAGCTTAATTCCAAATCATCGGAGCTTGGCTCCAAATCATCAAAAATTTCTTCTGGTATAATTCCTAACAACAAATCTTCTGGACTGGTTTTTTCTACAAACTTATAATTTTGAGCTACTAAGTCAACTTCTACGTTAGGAGGCTCACCTGGAAAAAAATAGAAAGTTCCGCGTGCAATACCGCCAGATTCAAGGAAGCCATCCCTAACAAGACTAGACAAAGCCTTTGTTAAATCATGGGGATGAGTAGCACTCATACACTTGAGTCGAGCATGAGTCACCTTCCCCTCAAGGGCTACTGTCACTAAAGCAAGGCGTTGATCATCTGATAATTCCCTGAATGCAACACCAAATCGTTCGTCAAGTTCTCTAAGAGTTTCCTCTGGTAGTAGGTTAACCATGAGCATTGCAAGTAGCGTTTGGTCTGGTTCTACTTCTTCTAGCAAAGCTGGTAGTCGCCAGTGCTGCTGGCTCCAGTTACGGTAAATTTTGGGAATACCTGAACCAGCTTGTTCTCCAATACCCACAAGCAGAAACATTTTTTGTAACTTACGATTGCGGCAATCACTTGTACCACCCCGCAGGGCATCTTCTAGAGGTAGCCTCATGATGCCAGGGTTCCGAAATACAAACATATCGGGGCGCTTGATAATCTGTATTGGCACTCGCCCAGTATAGTCTGGGTGAATTATTGTGTTAATTAATGCTTCTCGTAAAGCTTCATGTACGGGTGTATCATCCACCCGTTTTGCTCCTTTAAGTTTAAAGGGAACTTTGAGGTCTGAAAAAAGTTTTTGAATAACCCGACGGTAAAAATCATACAAATTTCCCGACCATGTTCCATCTGTAGTGACACGATCAACCCACCGCGCCTCCGTTCTTGGTTCTGGACGTTCTTGATAATCCACTACATAGTGAGGTACTGCTTCAAGGATTGACGGAAGTTTGCCAAACATTAACAAACCTGCTATCGTTAGTCCTTCTTTTCCTGTTTTGCGATCGCTACTAAGGGTCATTTCAGCAATTGGCTCTTAAGCGACAACAAAATGTTCTCACGACAATAAAGTGTCATCGACTACAGATAATTTGTCACTGTAGACCAGCCTACGCTGCTAGCAAGAAAATTTTTCCAGAAATGTCTCGCCTTGTCTTTGATCGCATAACAAATCGTAAATAAACAAACTACTTGGCTGGAGATGGCGTAGACGCGTAGCGCGGTGGAGACTCATTCGTCCCAGCCTAGCCGCCAGACATTGCTCACAATAAGTAGCTAGGTAAAACAAACCTGAAAGCAGGGCGGGCAGGATGCCCACCCCACAAAATATATGATTCTCTTGTGGGGTGGGCGTCTCGCCCGCCCTACTTAAGAACCAGCATTTTATGTTTATTTATGCCCTCCTACTTACCATTTGGCGACAGGATAAACTGGGTAAAATATCTGATTTTGTCCTGACTGACGCTGATTAATATAAATGCTGCTAAACAACCGTTATCGAATAATTCGGACTTTAGGAGGCGGTGGATTTGGTGAAACTTTCTTGGCTGAAGATACCCAAATACCCTCCAACCGTCGCTGTGTAATAAAACAACTCAGACCAATTCAGAATAATCCCCAAGTTTACCAGTTGGTACAACAGCGCTTTCAGCGTGAAGCAGCGATTTTAGAAGAACTGGGTGATGGCAGCAATCAAATTCCTCGATTGTATGCCTACTTTTCGGAAAATGGTCAATTTTACTTAGTACAAGAGTATATTGAAGGACAAACTCTCACGGCAAAGGTACAACAGCAGGGTTCTGTGAGTGAGAGTTCCGTAAAAGAAATTTTAACTAGTATTTTGCCAGTTCTCGATTACGTCCACAGCAAAGGCATTGTCCATCGAGATATCAAGCCAGATAACATCCTCATTCGCTATGCCGATGGCAAGCCGATTTTAATCGACTTTGGCGCAGTTAAAGAAACAGTAGGAACGATGGTGACTCCCTCTGGGAATTCTACCAAATCAATTGTCATTGGCACACCAGGGTTTATGCCAAGTGAACAATCGGTAGGACGCCCGATGTTTGCTAGTGATATATATAGTTTAGGATTAACAGCCATTTATTTGCTCACAGGCAAGGTGCCGCAAGAGTTAGCCACCGATCCGGCTACAGGTAATATTTTGTGGCGGGAATATGCTTTGAGTGTGACTCCCAGTTTTGCAACTGTGTTAGATAAAGCGATTCAGTTTAATCCAGGCGATCGCTACTCCAGCGTTAGAGAAATGCTGGCAGCTTTACAATCAGGCGTCCCATTTCCACCTACAGTTCCTTATATTCAACCACCATCTGTAACACCTGAAAACACAATTGCTGTTAGTCCAGCACCTTCACATCAACCTTCCCATCAAAGTCATGGGCAAAGAGGAATTTTTCTAGGTAGTTTAATTGCAGGTGGTTTGATTGGTGCGTCTGTCATCATTGGTCTTACCCTCAACAAACAACAACCTCAACAGGTAGCACAACAACCCGAAAAGCTGCCAACAGCTTCATCTAGTATTCAACCTTCAACAGCAGCTATTGAACCTCAGGACACTATCCCACAGCCAACGCAAGTTCCTAGCTCTACTCCTCCCAATACTACTGCCACACCTGTTAAAAGTCAAACTCAATCCGATCAACTTTCTGACACAACACCACCGCCAGTTAATAGACCATCACCAGAACAAGCTTTACAAAATTATTTCTTAACTATTAATCACTGGAGTTTAGACTAAAAGCGATATTTGGGAACGCTCTTGCTACTGAAATTTCGGGTAAAAATACGAACGAGTCAGTCTCAACCCACCTGTGACAGGTTACCACTTAGTAATACATTTGTATTGCTGTTAATTACAAGAAGGAGAATTTTGCAATCCGGGGCAGAGGCGATCGTCGCGATCCTCTGCCCCGGATTGATGATCATGATCAATAAAATTTCGATTAACGGTGAGCGATCGGAACATCAGGTCTACATAATTGTAGGTAAAAAAAATTACGCTATAACTGGAATTGAAACGTCCCAGGAAAGAAAAAGTGGTCAGCCATGTTGAACTGACCACAAATTGGTCAATGCTGATAAAAGGAAAAAAGTATCAGATTGACCATGACATTTGATAAGCTTAAACAATTCCGCACATCAGTGTACACGATCCTGGGGAATGCCAAAGATGCCTTGTTTGACCTGATGGATGCAGTGTTAGTTACACGCAGTGTTTACTCGTTCGTGGAACTTTCGGTATCACCAGTATTCCGACGGCAGTGGTCTAGTATTTACGAAGCTCTAGAAGATGGCAATCCACCGCGAGCAGAATTGATGCGGTTATATATCGAACAACTTCCCCAGACAGAACAAATTATATTAGCAGGAGATCATACTGCTTGGCCAAGACTTGACGCTCCGACACTAAGAGAGCGTACTTATGAGCATCAAGCGATAACCTTTGTCAGGGGCAAAGCCCGTCACAGTGGGACAGGGTTACAGTACCATAGCTATTGTTCCAGAAACATCTGGGAGTTGGGCATTACCCCTATTACATGAGCGGATCACCAGTTTTTCTAATCCCCTTGAAAAGGCTGCATCCCAACTCAGACTTGTCTGCCAAAATCTGCCAAAACGCCCGTTATCGTTGTGGGATGCCGAATATGGCTGTGCCTCGTTTGTGAAGCAGACAGCTGACATTGCTGCCGATAAGTTGATGCGCTCACGTTCCAATCGCGTTCTTTATGGTGCACCCCCACCTTATACAGGCATTGGTCGTCCTCGGATTCATGGGAATAAGTTCAAGCTCAATGACCCAACAACATGGTGGACACCTGACCAAGTATTAGATTTACTAGATCCAAAGTTGGGGCAACTACGCATCTGTCTGTGGCACGATCTTCACTTTCAACAGTCTGCCAAGCATCCTATGCATTTGATACAAGTTTCGCGCACCGATGAAGTGAACGGAAAAACATTCAAACCTTTATGGTTAGTTTGGGTGGGGGAGGGAATGTTCCAACTTCACCAAATTTGGCGTCAGTACCTGCGTCGTTTTGCCGTTGACCACTGGTATCGATTCGCCAAGCAACGCCTGCACGCTCTCGCTACCAAAACTGAGCACCCCAGAACAGTGTGACCGATGGAGTGATCTCATGCCACTACTCACTTGGCAACTATGGTTAGCCCGTGAGATTGCCGGTGACAATCCTCTTCCTTGGCAAAAATCAATATCAATAGTCAACAAAATGACGCTCCTGTTGAGTTGCTCAGTCGATTTCCGGAGTTTTAGCGGTGATTGGTACACCGCGACCTTTCTCCTCAAACCCGTGGAAAGTCTCCAGGTTGGCCTGAAGGGCAGCCTCGAAACCGTAGAATTCGTTATCCAACTGTCAAAAAAGGTACTTTATTACCAAAAAAACCACTGTCAAAATTGGCTTGACCTTTTGACAAATTATCTTTAAGGTTTTCAGTTCATTAACTCAGCACTACTGGGTAATTTTGTTGTTGCCTAGTATCAATTCCAATGAACAAGCCTTTTTAACGATCGCCCATTTAGTCTAAAGTTCAGTAATCAGCGTCAGTATCGAACTGCGTGGAATCAGCTATCTCCCAATTATCAAAACAATAAACGCCTTCACCCAGATGGTTATTTTTCATACATCGACTGGTGGGAGGGACAGGTTCAAAAGGTAGATGTTGAGCGAGTTAGCTTGGTAGAAGCAAGTACAGAAAGGGCTACAGTAGATACTCGGTTGAAATATCAGATGAAAACAGGGAAGGTAGTTCCTGGTTCTGTACGTTTCTCTCTTTGGTGGGATGCGGAAAATAACAAATGGGTGATCGCTGACACGAAATAGCTTTCAAGAAACATGGGGAGTGGGGAGTAGGGGAGCCAGCGCGCCGACACGAGTGTTTCCCTCCGTAGGCGACTGGCGTAATGGGGAGTGGGGAGTAGGGGGAGATGAGGGAGATGAGGGAGTAGGGGGAGACAACTAGCAATTAGCAATTAGCAATCAACAATCAACAATCAACAATCAACAATCAACAATCAACAATCAACAATCAACAATGAAACAAACCACTTCTCAGGGCATTTGATATACATTTGAAGAGGGCAATGTCTTAGACATGCGCCCTTCGGGTGTACGCTTTTAGCCAAGCATGACAACCACGCTGTTGAACAATCGCTATCAAGTTATTCAGGTACTGAGTGCTGGTGGGTTTGGCGAAACCTTTTTGGCAGAAGATACCTATATGCCTTCTCGCCGTCGCTGTGTAATTAAGCAACTCAAACCGATAACAAATGACCCAAAAACTTACCGAAAGATTCAACAGCGCTTTGAACGCGAAGCGGCAACTTTGGAATATCTAGGCGAAGCTAGTGACCAAATTCCCAAACTCTACGCCTACTTTTCTGAGAACGGGCAGTTTTACCTTGTGCAGGAATGGATTCAAGGTCCAACCTTGACGGACATTGTCAAAGCTAAAGGTTCACTGAACGAAACTGCAGTCAGGGAAATTTTATTGAGTCTGCTGCCAGTTTTGGATTATATCCACAGCAAAGGCATCATCCACCGAGATATCAAGCCTGATAATATCCTTCTTGGCAACCCAAATCCCAGCAGCACCGCTTCTGATCTGGGTGGTAAGCCGGTGTTGATTGATTTTGGTGCAGTCAAGGCAACGGTACTTTCAGAGGTGGATGCCTCAGGATACCTGACTCAATCGCTGGTGATGGGCACACCAGGGTATATGCCTAGCGAACAAGCTGTTGGACGTCCGCTTTTCGCTACTGATATTTACAGCCTAGGCTTGACAGCAATTTATCTCCTGACTGGCAAACGCCCGCAAGAGTTACAAACTAACCCTCAAACAGGGGAAATACTTTGGCAGCATCACGCCCCGGGAGTGTCTCCGAATTTGGCAATGATACTTGATCGGGCAATTAAGCCCCAAGCGAGCGATCGCTACACCACTGCTAGTAAAATGTTACATGCTTTGCAGTCAGCGACCGCTCGGCGGCAGTTGCTACAACTGTGGCAACCAGAGGAACGCACTGCCTCCCCTACGCAAACGGCTGCAACTCAACCCACACTATTCCTGCCTCCCCCTAGTGGTGCATCGCCTCAGCAAAACCAGACATTGTCTTACCCTCGAAACATTCCAGTTACCCTTGCGTCTGCGACTATTAGAAACTGGCAAAATAGAAACTGGCAAAAGCTGACTTGGATCGTCGGCAGTTTGGTTGTGGGTGGCGTGATTGGTGCGGTAGCGATCGCCAGTATCAATCGCCAGCCAGTGTCGGAAGCACCCATTGCCACAGCACCTTCACCCACACCGCGAACAGAATCCCCCATGCCCACGAATAAAGTAGCCAATACGCCTGTGGCTTCGCAACCTCCAAGAACCCCAATTGCACAAACTTTACCACCACGGCGACGAACAACTTCTCAAAACAAGCCACTAAAATCAGATCTTCGCGCAGTTCCAGTCGCATCGACGCTTCCAGCACCACATAAAAATAACACTCGCAATCATTTAGCTAGCACTACCAACATAAGTCACGTTCCAACATTTCCTACGGGTACAGCAAGAAGCACTGTAGAAGCATTCCTCGGCAAGCCAGCTAAAGATTCAAGAGGTGTTTGGCAAAATACCCGTGCTGTCACTTATAAATTAGTGCCAAATCAAATCGAACTAGGTTACTTATTTAACCGCGATTCTGGGGTGATTCGCCAAACAGAGGTAGCTTTTGCCCAATCTGTAGACTTTCAAGTCATGCTGACAACCTCAGAAGGAATGTTAGGCGGTAAAGCAACAGAAGAAGTCAAGCAGGGACTGCAACAGGTGCAACAGCGTCAGTTAGATAATTACAGTTTTACCAAAGGCTCGTTGAAGGGTCAGATTGTGCGTCAGGAGTGTGATTTAATTTATATCAGTATATGGGATGCGGACTTACATGATTTTGAGAGTCCGTCTGACTCTAGAAAATGTTGATTGTTGATTGTTGATTGTTGATTGTTGATTGTTGATTGCTAATTGTTCATTGCCATTCCCCACTCCCCACTCCCCACTCCCCATTCCCCATGCTAAACAATCGCTATCAAGTTATCCAGGTACTGAGTGCTGGTGGGTTTGGTGAAACCTTTTTGGCAGAAGATACCTATATGCCTTCTCGCCGTCGCTGTGTAATTAAGCAACTCAAACCGATCGCAAATGACCCGCAAACCTACAAAATGATTCAACAGCGGTTTGAACGGGAAGCAGCAACTTTGGAGTATCTGGGCGAAGGTAGTGACCAAATTCCCAAACTCTACGCCTACTTTTCGGAAAACGGGCAGTTTTACCTCGTACAGGAATGGATTCACGGTCCAACCTTGACGGAATTTTTCAAAGCTAAAGGTCTACTGAACGAGACTGCTGTCAGGGAAATTTTATTGAGTCTGTTGTCAGTCTTAGATTATGTACACAGCAAAGGCATCATCCACCGAGATATCAAGCCTGATAATATCCTTCTGCGAAACTTAGCAGCCTCCAGCACCTCCCCTAATCAAGGAACTGTGGAGGGTAAGCCGGTTTTAATTGATTTTGGTGCAGTCAAAGAAACGATACGTTCGGTGGTCAATTCCCCAGGATATCATCCGAAATCGCTTGTGATTGGCACACCTGGGTATATGCCTAGTGAGCAAGCTGTGGGACGACCAGTTTACGCTAGTGATATCTATAGTCTAGGTTTGACAGCAATTTATCTGTTGACTGGCAAACACCCACACGAACTAGAAACCGATCCTCACACTGGGGAAATACTTTGGCAGCATCAAGCCTCTGGAGTGTCCCCGAATTTAGCGATGATACTCAATCAGGCAATTAAGCCTCATACTAGCGATCGCTACACTACCGCTAGCAAAATGCTACATGCCTTACAGTCTGCTGCTTTTATTCCTCCTACACCGACAGTAGCCCTGTCTGCTGTTGCTGGTACTACCCAGCCAATTCAGCCATTATCAACTCATCCTTCCACTCCCAGAAACTGGCAAAAGCCGATTTGGATCGTCGGTAGTTTGGTTGCGGGAGGCTTGATTGGCGCTGGTGCGATCGCCAGTATCAATCGCCAGCCAGAATCTGAAGCACCCATTGCCATATCGCCTTCACCCACATTGTCTTCAGAATCTAACACAACAAATCCAACCCCTTCACCCGCATCCCCAACTCCTACTTTTACACCTACTAAGAAGCCTGTTGCAATCGTCACACCTTCAATCCCAATTGCATCAGTTCCACGACAGCAGCCAGTAACTCCTACACCTTCCCCAACACCAGTTAGATCGACACCACAGCTAGAAACCGAACCAGTAGATTCAGATCCTCCCACATTTCCACCAGCATCGATATCACTAGAAAAAGACAACCTCACGCCTACACCATCTCCCACGCCAGAGTCTACTCCAGCACCATTGAAAAACAACGCGTCTCCCACGCCAGAGTCTACTCCAGCTCCATTGAAAAACAACCCGCTTCGCCATAACTCAAGCTTAGCTACCAATATCCAGACCGTTCCAGCCTTTCCTACGGGTACACCAAGAAGCGCTGTAGAAGATACTCTCGGTTCAGCCAAAGATTCAAGAGGTGCTTGGGGCAATACCCGTGCTGTTACCTATCATTTTGTGCCAAATCAAATCGACCTTGGCTATTTATTTGACCGTAAGTCTGGAGAACTGCGTCAAACTGAGGTGTCTTTTTCCCAGTCTGTAGATCCTCAGGTAATGCAGACAACCTTGCAGGGAATGTTAGGCGGTGAAGCTACTGAAAAAATTCAGCAGCAATTGCAACAAGTGCAACAGCGTCAGTTAGATCATGTCTCTTTTACCAAAGGCTCATTGAAGGGTCAGATTGTGCGTCAAGAGTGTGATTTTATTTACATTAGTATATGGGATGAGAACTTACATGATTTTGTGAGTCCGTCTCAAAATAGGAAGTGTTGAAGCCGCAGAATTGCTTTTAACCCAAAGAAATGTCAAAACTATCAAAAGTTTATTCATTGCGATCGCAATGTAGTATATTTTAGGCTTTGCTCAGAAGTGCAAATATTGTCAATTCTTATACTCTTCATCCCTCGCTACCGTATGTCTTTACTTAATAAATCAGCTATCATGCTGCGTTCACAACGTGTTTGGCTCGTTCCGGTAGCTCTCACAGTCTTGGGTTTCGGAGCGGGTGCTACAAAAGTGAGCGCCCAAACTACCTATCCATTTCAAGCAACATACGATATACTGACTGAATCTGAACCAATCACGCCAGATGTCTCAAAAGTAACTGTCACAGGTGAGAGTGCTGATGCTCCATACGGTCTGACTAAGCTGACGAGCATGAACTACACTCGGCTTGACCCTAATACTGGTGTGACAACAGCTGGTCCAGATGCAGCCGCATTTGGTTTAGATGGTTTACCAAGCTTCACTGATATTTTCTTGGGAAGCGGCAACGATCATCTGTATGGAATCAGTAGCGCTACCGCTGTTGCTGACCTCACAAACCTCACAGTGACCGCTTCTGGCACTGAGACTATTACTGGTGGTTCCGGCAGATTTAGCGGCGCTACTGGTACACTGAGCCTGATCGATACATACAAACTCAGTCCAGATCCAACTGCTCCATTAATAGGTAAGACTGTAGTAAATGGCACGATTAAAACGCCTCAGTCAGTTCCGGAACCGGAAAACAACACAACACTGGTTGGTATGGGAGTGCTGTCCGTAAGTTTTCTGCTGCGCCGACGTAGCCTAGAAGTGGCTGAATGAAGTAGCGATCGCCTTTGTCCTAAAAGTCAGCATTGATTTAATGCGATCGCACTAGCGTTGAAAAGTTTTTTCTTCTTGCAGCATAGGAACAGCGCACAAATATGAAAGCTTTGATAAGCAAGGTTTATCAGTTATTTCTGCGCGACTTCTTACCTTGACAATGTGAATTACAACCAACTAATTACCTGGTGTGTGAATTATGTTTCATCAGTCCCACGGACGCCGTCGGTTTCTTCAAAATTCCGCGATATTTTCTACTGGTTTAATGGCTTCACTGTTGAGCGATCGTCCCGTTCGCGCCAGTGATGAGAGTGTAGAAGCCATTGTGATCGGTAGTGGTTTTGGTGGTGCTGTTGCAGCTTTGCGTTTAGGACAAGCTGGTATTACTACCTTAGTACTAGAACGAGGTCGTCGTTGGCCCATTACGCCTGAGCAAAATACTTTTGCTACCTACCGTAAACCTGATGGGCGAGCTGCATGGCTCAGTCCAACGACTTTTGATGGTATACCTATTGATGTATATACAGGGATTTTAGAGCGTAAAGATGAAAATGGAATTACCGTTTTATGTGGCGCTGGCGTTGGCGGTGGATCCCTAGTTTATAACGGCGCTACTTATCAACCTCCTCGTGAATTATTTTATAAAGTCTTTCCTCGCGACATTGACTACGACGAGTTGGATAGAGTCTATTATCCGCGTGTCAGTTCAATGCTAAAAGCATCTCCGATTCCACAAGATATTTTAAATACCAGTTACTATGATTCAGCGCGGCTGTTTCTTAAACAAGCAAATATTGCGGGATTACCTCATGGTTTGGTAGATGCAGCTTTGGATTGGGACATAATTCGTCAACAAATTCAGGGAACTAAAATTCCTGACGCTATTATTGGTGAAGACTGGTATGGTTTGAACAGTGGAGCAAAAAACAGTCTAGACCGTAACTATCTAGCCCAAGCCGAGCAAACTGGACATGTAAATATTCTCCCTTTACATTTAGTAACGGCAATAAATGAACTTCCAAGATTCGGTTATCGTGTTTCAGTCACTGAAATTAACGAATCCGGAGAAGTCGTGGCGACAAAAACTTTTACCAGTCGCTATTTATTTTTAGCAGCAGGTTCTATGGGAACTTCTGCACTTTTGGTGAAGGCTAAAGCAACCGACACTCTACCTAGATTAAATGAACATATAGGTTTAGGATGGGGAAATGATGGAGATAATGTGGCTCTTAGCTCAGGTTTTTCAGAACCTACAAATCCTGGTCAAGGAGGTACTGCATCTGCAATTGTTCAACACTTCGATAATCCTTTAGGTCCAATCTCAATACTACATGATACACAATGGAATGCTCCTGAAGGAAACCTAATATCTCTTGGTATAGGTATCCCAACACTGAGGGGCAAATTTAACTACGATGCAACTACAGGTTTAGTTAAATTAACCTGGCCAGTTAATAGTAATCAACCAAAAGACACCAAGGTTTTACAAGCTGCGGAGTTGACTTACAAACTACTTAATAAGAAATATCAGGCTAAGAACCCAATTACAGTTACCCTGGATCAAAGTGGTACCGGTCATACTTTAGGGGGAGCAGTTTTGGGAAAAGCTTGTGATTTTTACGGGCGAGTTATGGGATATCGGGGGCTTTATGTTGTTGATGGCGCTATGATTCCAGGCTCTACAGGATGCACAAATCCCTCCTTCACCATTGCAGCTTTAGCAGAACGCAACATCGAGGGGATTCTTAGAGACGATATTGTTACTAGATAACAAATAAAAAATTGGGCGTTGCATAATTGCGGGACGACTTCATAATCGTAGGGTGGGCACTGCCCACCACTACCGACTTCTCATGGCTTTGTTATTAGCCTGTTATGAGTTGTCTATCGGCGTAGCCATAGCCTAGAAATTAAGAGATTTTGTTATGATATAATCATTCACCCATTTAGGTATCTGATGATTAAGGCTAGAAGCAAACTTACCCTGCAAGAATTTCTGGCAATGTCAGAAGAAGATGTAATCTATGAGTTTGTGGATAGTCAGGCAATACCTAAAGTGTCTCCTAAGCTTTTTCATTCAGTATTACAATCAACTCTATGGGTTCTGATTGGTGCGTGGTGTCGAGGACGCGGACGAGTCATTCAGGAATGGGCAGTGCTGTTGAAGCGTAATCAGCAGGACTGGGCACCTGTACCGGATCTAACGTATATTTCTTATCAGCGGCTACCGAGTAGTTGGAAGCGTAATGAAGCCTGTCCTGTTCCCCCGGAATTAGTGATTGAGATTATATCCCCTAGTCAAACTTTAAAAGAGTTTGAAGATAAAGCTAAAGATTACTTCAGCGCAGGTGTGTCACGGGTTTGGATTGTAGATCCTGAAGCTATTAGTATTAAAGTTTTTTATCCAGATGGTTCAAGTCAAGTTTACACTGATACCATGCCTATTGTGGATGAGTTATTGCCTGGGTTGGAACTAACAGTAAGGCAGATTTTTGAAGCAGCAGAATTGATTTGATTATTTGGTTATTTGAACGGACATGATATGACTCATCATTTAGCTTTGACCTCTCCCCGCCTTTGACTTGCGTCAAAGTCTCCCCTCCCCTATTAGGGGAGGGGTTGGGGAGCCTGCGCTGCAGGAGGGTCTCCCTCCGTAGGCGACTGGTGAACCCGAAGGGCGAACCCGTAAGGGCGTGGAGAGGTCGCTGATGATAAGTGTTCAACCGAACTTGATATTAAAGGTGACAGCAATGCTGGACTGGTGGCAGAATGAAGCAACCGCAGGGGTTTGGGATTGCTTCACTTCGTTCGCTTCGGACATAAATATTTTTGCATAAGTATTTACCAGATTTTCAGGGGTGTGTTTAGGAAAAAACGAGATTTCTTCAAAGCGCTTTTTTAGGGCGAGTCAGACCAATCTGAGGTAATAACGAGTTGAAACAAAAGACACTTAACGCACTGTTGCGAGTATATGTACAGCTTGAGGAGATAACAAGGGAATTGTACAATCTAGCTGATGATGCTCTAGAGACAAGGGATTTTGATGATGCTAGCTTACTTCAAAGCAGGGCAGCTATACTTTATGAACAAATAGAAAATCTAGATGCTGTAATTTCAGAATTAGAGGGTTGAAATGGAAGAACTCATAGCCAGGATAAAAGCCTTGGGCAAACAAGCCGCAACATTAAGCAATCAGGCGGTAGAAGCTTCCAAGGTGAACCGCAAACAAGGACTTGATTTGATGCGACAAGCCAGAGATGCCAGTGTTGAATGCCAAGCATTGATACAAGAGTTGAAAAAACAACAAGCCGCTTAATTACGGATGGAGACTTAACGGGAAAAGTCAGATACAACAACAGTTTCAGGCGCGAGTTAAACTAGCGCTTAGCCTTCATCCCCCGGATAAAATCCGGAGGATGAAGGCATATGTCCGGTAGTACTGGGGGATGTCCATTAAATTCCTCCCTATTCCTTTAATCTCTTTTATAAACTTCTAAGACTCCATTTCAGCCAATTCCATCCAGCGTTCAGTCGCCTGATCGATCGCCTGCTTCAGCACTTCCACCTGTTCGTAGAGTTTTTGCACTTGAGTATAATTACCGGGAGAGACATTCACCAGCTCTTTCTCTGCTTGTGCTTTCTCTGCTTCTAGCTGGGCAATTTTACCTTCCAACTGCTCAAATTCCCGCTTTTGCCAATTTGATAGTCCGCGCCGCTTTTTATTGTCGGTATCTTTAGGTTGAGACGGTGTAGGCGGCGTCTCTACATTTTTCGGCTTTTCCTTAATATTGACAGTTTGTTGCTGCTTTTCTGACTCAGCTTTTTTGTAGTCCAGATAAACTGAGTAATTACCTGGATATTGGCGGATTTGACCGAGTTCTTCAATGGCAAAAATTGTATCTACGGTGCGGTCTAGAAAGTAGCGATCATGAGAAACTATAATGACACATCCGGAAAAATCTTCTAAATATTCCTCTAGCACTGCCAACGTTTGCACATCCAAATCATTCGTTGGTTCATCTAATATCAAAACATTCGGCGCACTCATCAGAATACGCAACAGAAACAACCGCCGTTTTTCCCCACCTGAAAGTTTAGAAATTGGGGCATACTGCTGGTTACCAGGAAACAAAAAACGCTCCAACATTTGGGAAGCAGTAATTTTAGTTCCGTCGGCTATACTGACAAATTCTCCTTCTTCTTTAATGTAGTCAATCACGCGCTGATTTTCGTTCAACGCCGTGAGTAATTCCTCCGAATGTTGGTTAAAATAACCGAAGTGAATGGTAGTACCAATTTCCACCCTGCCAGAATCTGGCTGAACGCGCCCTGTGATCATATCCATTAACGTAGATTTACCCGCGCCGTTAGCACCAATGATCCCCAAGTGGTCTTCTGGGCTAAATTCATAGGTAAAATCCTTAATTAAGGTGCGTCCATTATAAGCTTTAGATACATTATTAAGTTCAATAACTTTTTTACCAATGCGACGACTAACTGTAGAAATATCTACTTTACCCTGAACTTGTTTAAACTCAGTTTCCTGCAAAGCATGAGCGCGATCAATTCTAGCTTTTTGTTTGGTACTACGTGCTTTTGGTCCTCGTTTTAACCATTCCAACTCGCGCCGCAATACACCTTGATGTTTGCGTTGAGTGCTAACCGCAGATTCTTCAGCTAGTGCTTTCTTTTCTAAATAATATGAATAGTTACCCGCGTAACTATAAATATCTCCTCGGTCAATTTCTACGATCCGATTGGTAACGCGATCTAGAAAATAACGGTCGTGTGTTATTAGCAATAGTGCGCCGTTATAGCGGTTCAAATAACTCTGCAACCACTCCACAGAAAGCGCATCCAGATGGTTTGTTGGCTCATCCATCAGTAACAAATCTGGTTCTGACAGCAAAGCTGCGGCTAAAGCAACGCGCTTGCGATAACCACCAGATAAAGTGCCGATAACCGCATTAAAGTCTGTAATTCCTAACTTTGTCAGAATGATTTTAGCATTAGTTTCTAATTCCCAAGCGCCTGTTGCTTCCATGCGCTGCATAACGGAAGACAACCGCGCCATCAACTGCTTATCATCCGGTAAGTGGGCTAATTTATCAGAAAGTTCTTCATACTCACGCACCAAAGGCATTTGTTCGCCACTATCAGCAAAGACTTGCTCTATAACTGTGCGATTTTCATCTAAGTCTGGCTGTTGGGGCAGGTAGATAATTTTAGATCCAGAGTTGACTAAAATTTGACCACTGTCAATTGGTTCTAGTCCGGCAATCATTTTTAATAATGTTGACTTACCAGAACCGTTAGTGCCGATTAAGCCAACTTTATCACTAGCGTCCAGACTAAAACTGGCATCTCTTAAAATTTCCTTGATCCCAAAATCTTTTTTAACAGATTGTAGCGTAATTAAACTCATAAAATTTTGTTGTTAGTTGATAGTTGTTAGTTGATAGTTGGTAGTTGATAGTTGGTAGTTGATAGTTGATAGTTGGTAGTTGATAGTTGGTAGTTGATAGTTGGTAGTTGATAGTTGATAGTTGATAGTTGATAGTTGATAGTTGATAGTTGATAGTTGATAGTTGATAGTTGATAGTTGATAGTTGATAGTTGATAGTTGATAGTTGGTAGTTGATAGTTGATAGTTGCAGGTTAGCACTAATCACAACAATCAACAACTAACAACTAACCACTAACAATTAACCACTAACAACTACCAACATTCTAAACAAATAAATCCAGAGGCAAATGCCCGTACAATTCGTTAACTCCCTCTTCAGAGTAAGACTGGCAAGATACCAGTACACCGCGATGATGTCCTAAATAGGAATCGAGATAGCACAAGCCGTTTTTGCCGTTTAATTTGATATAAACTGGACCCTCAATTATGGGCAAATTGCTTGGTGGTTCATATCCTAAAGCCAGGGAATAAGTTTTCATTGCGAGCATTCCTTCTTCGGCTGTATCAGCACAAATACCTATGATTTTATAATCAGAAAGGTTGGCTAGCAAAAGTAGCGCCTCACGGATGATAGTTTTTTCTGATGGTTTTATCGGTGGTGCAATGTCTAGACAGTTGAATTTATTAAGAATTTTTTTAGCTTCTTCAACAGTGAGATGATTTTGATGTGTGCTAGACATAAATTTGTTTATTATTCCTGAGTGTGTGCTTTGGATCGGAGGTAAGTATTGCTCACCCGATAATTTCAAGGTGAGGGTTAATTTTGTATATTACCTAGATTAAAGGCGTACATCGTTTCCCAACTTGGGACTGCCTTAAAGAGGGAGTAGGGAGTAGGGAGTAGGGAGTAGGGTATCCACATAGTTAAAACTAGGGGGTTTAACAAGGACGCTTTATTTCTTGCGTTACGCCAAGGCGATCGGGAATCATTTTCAATCTCCATAAATGAATTCATTAGCTTTTATTCACTTGGAAGTAGGGAGGAAGAAGATCGTATCCCTACTCCCTACTCCCTACTCCCTACTCCCTACTCCCTACTCCCTACTCCCTACTCCCTACTCCCTACTCCCTACTCCCTACTCCCTACTCCCTTCTTTGGTCAGACTAGCGTTCCTGAGTAAACTCTAGGGATGAATTCGAGGATAGCAAATAATCAAAAGTTTTTCTGCGACTCGACTAAAGTTAGTTGCTGGCTCTTGATTTTAATCAAGGAAAGGCAGGAGACGCACTTAGGGCTGTTTTCTATGGTAAAATTTCAATTTCAGGCAACGGCAAACAGGCGTGGCTACCGTATTCAAATCTCGTCCGGCATCAATTCGTCAATCTCATTCGGTCCATCCCCTCAAGCGCTTGCTTGACTACGGACACAAGTATCGTAAACAAATTTGGCAGGCAACTGCTTGTTCTATCCTCAATAAACTTTTTGACTTAGCACCACCAGCGTTAATTGGCTTTGCCGTGGATGTGGTGGTAAAGCAGCAAGATTCTATCATTGCTCAATGGGGAGTGAAAGATGTTTTTGGGCAATTTTTGATACTTTCGGTCCTTACCGTCATTATTTGGATACTAGAATCGGTTTTTGAATATGCCTTCGCTAGACTTTGGCGCAATTTGGCACAGAACATTCAGCATGATTTACGTCTGGATGCTTACAAACATTTACAAGAGTTGGAACTGGCATATTTTGAAGAGCGCAGCACAGGCGGTTTAATGTCCATTCTTAGTGATGACATTAATCAACTGGAACGCTTTTTGGACACAGGAGCAAATGACATTCTGCAAGTTTTGACAACGGTAGTCATTATTGGCGGTGCTTTCTTTGTTTTGGCTCCCAGTGTAGCATGGATGTCAATGTTGCCGATACCATTTATCCTTTGGAGTTCGTTTGCTTATCAGAGTTTGCTGGCGCCACGCTACGCTAATGTCAGAGAACGTGTTGGGTTACTCAACTCCCGCCTATCAAATAATTTGAGCGGTATTACGACGATTAAAAGTTTCACGTCTGAAGATTACGAAATCTCACGTCTAGCAGAAGAAAGTGACGCCTATCGTCGTAGTAATGCCAAAGCAATTAAACTTTCGGCGGCATTTGTTCCCTTAATTCGGATGTTGATTTTGGGAGGGTTTACAGCATTACTGCTATATGGTGGTATGGCAGCAGTTCAGGGCAAAATGTCTGTGGGCACTTACAGTGTGTTAGTGTTTTTAATTCAGCGTTTGCTCTGGCCCTTAACCAGATTAGGCGAAACCTTTGACCAATATCAACGGGCGATGGCTTCTACTAATCGAGTCATGGATTTATTAGATACTCCGATCGCCATTCCTACAGGGAATGTTGCTTTGCCATTAGATACAGTACGCGGAGAATTAGAATTCAAAAATGTCACTTTTGCCTATAGAGATAGGTCACCAGTGATTAAAAATCTGTCTTTGCATATTCCTGCAGGTAAAACAATTGCGATTGTGGGTTCTACTGGTTCTGGTAAAAGCACTTTAGTGAAACTTCTATTGCGATTGTACGAAGTGCGATTGGGAATCATTACCCTTGATGGCATTGATATCCAAAATTTAAATTTACGGGATTTGCGTCGCTGTATTGGCTTGGTGAGTCAGGATGTTTTCTTATTTCATGGTACTGTAGGAGAGAATGTTGCCTACGGCAGCTTTGACGCCACAGAACAAGAAATAATCAGGGCGGCTAAGATTGCTGAGGCACATGAATTTATCATGCGACTGCCTCAAGGTTATGAAACAATTGTCGGCGAACGCGGGCAAAAGTTATCTGGTGGACAACGACAGCGGATTGCGATCGCCCGCGCTGTCTTGAAAAACCCACCAATTTTGATTTTAGATGAAGCGACATCGGCAGTAGATAACGAAACAGAAGCCGCAATTCAGCGATCGCTTGAACGAATTACTATCGATAGAACGACAATTGCGATCGCCCACCGTCTTTCCACCATCCGCAATGCCGATAGCATTTATGTCATGGAACACGGAAAATTAGTCGAGTCAGGAAAGCATGAAAAATTGCTGGAGGAAAACGGCATTTATGCGAGTCTCTGGCGTGTGCAGTCGGGTTTGCGCAACGTATGAGAGCAACGGTGAAAGTACGGGATGTAACGGATGAGTTAATGGTGGGAATACATAGAAAAATGAAATTGTGTAGGTTGGGCAGCAAGTTCTGCAGCTTGGTTTACCGGCGTAGGAATCTGGCGTTTGAGGAACGAAACCCAACATCTAAGGTAACAAATACCCAAAACAAACTTACAATACCGAGTCAAAAATCTGTTGCGCGGTTAGGTTCAACTGTAGGAATGTTGGGGATAAAATCAAATCGTCACCCCTAAACGGGGTCATTTGATATTCACCGTCAATCAACTCGCACACAAAAATCGTTGGTTGTTTGGGGTTGCCGATAAACTTGCGTCCGCCCATTGCTGCATAATCCACAATCCAATATTCAGGGATGCCCATACCTTCATAGTCACGAAGCTTATCGTAGTAGTCGTCCTGCCAATTGCTGCTAACGACTTCAACTATTAGTTTGACTGAAGTTGCGTTTTGAATAATTGATTCTGTTTCCCAGCGTGTCTCAGTATCAATAGTTTCTTGATTTAAAATAATAATGTCCGGTTCGTAGCCCGATTTATCGCGCCCCGGTTTAACAATCGATTCTCTAGGAATAAACCAAATATCGGTTTTACCAATTTCACTAATGGTTGTCAGAAATTTTCCCACAAGAGAACCTGTTAATTTTGAATGCTTCCCTTTTGGTTTAGGCATCTCAAAAATTACTCCATCGTGCAATTCGTATCGTACTACTGAGTTCTCTGGATACCATTCGATAAACTCATCAAAGGTGTATATTTTTGGTTCTGCTTGGGTTTGGGTTTGTGCTTGGGTCATAAGTTACCACCTCCACATATATTTGACTTTACCAGCCTTCCACAATCCCGCGCTACCAAGAGCGCGGGATTGTGGGTACGCCTAAGGGCGGATGTATTTCGACGCAAAGAGCGAATATTTTTTGTTTACAACTATTTTCTGTTTATTGAACCACAAATTGTCGTAGGGGAACGGCACTGCCGTGTCCCTACAATGTGCCATATTTACCAGTGAAAAACAAACCATGACAACCATCATAATTACTAATTCGTAATTCGTAATTCGTAATTCGTAATTAAAGAGGGTACAAAATTCCTATAACAAACTCGCCTTCATTCACCGCCTGATTAGTTGAGACATCATAAACCAATCCATTCTGTTTTGCCTCAACATCAATTACAGTAGGTAGCGTAGCCTCTTTATTAAAACTGAGAATTTGATAAAGTCGTTCTCCAGCTTTGACTGAACTACCCAATTCAACTCTTGACTGAATCATTCCACCAGAGGGAGCATAGTATTTTATCACCTGACTTCTAGTTCCAAAAGTCATTTCTGGAGATGTGGTCTTGCCAACAGTCAACTCAGATATCTGTAAAACACCTTTCTGTGCTAAATAATTTTTCACACCCCGGACACCTTTGGTAACTGAATCCGGATTTATCTGCATTCCCGTACCAAGTTCCAGCGTCCAAGCCTCCACATCAAACCTGATTTCTCTACCAAGCTGTTTAAAACATTTTTCCAGCGCTAACCAAGGTTTGATAAACGCTTCATCAAAAGCATCACCATCATAAGCATCAAGTAAGATGCCTAAATCGAGAAGAAAGTATTTGGCACTGTCTTCTCGATTTAGGAAGTAATATAGATAATTTAAGCCTTGATTTGTGGAACTGTGTAAGTCAATTAAGTAGTCTGCGTCTAAACTAAGAGATTGCAGTTGATAGCGAAACCGTTCAGTATAAGGTACGCCACTGGGAGAATTAATCTTTTCTAAAAGTTTAGCAAATTTTGCTTGAATTTTGCTGAGGTAATTCTTTCTCACAACCTCAGAGTCAAAATCAATTTGAGATTTAGCAAAGGCGAATAAATCATCAGCTTCTTTTTCGTAGTCCCAAAAGATGCGGTTCCAGTCCTTAGCTTCATAAACACAGTATCTACCAGAGGAAAAAATATGAGAACGCTGGTTGGTTCCCATTGGATTACAAACAGGAACCAGCCAGATTTCTCCAGCTAAATCTGTGTCATTTACTGTTAGTAAAAACTCAATAAGTTGGTGAATAACCGCATTACCAACAATTTCAGCACCGTGTAGATTTGATTGTATGTAAACTTTTTTACCAATGTGAGCGCCAATAAATTTGTAAACTTGAAGCGACAGGCGATCGCCAGAAGCCATTTGACGCAGCGGAATGGTAGAAATAGCAGGAATCATGGTAAAAATCTGTTTTTAGGGCTTGGCACAATTAGGCAACGGATGTTGTAGCGGATGTAACGGATGAGTTGAGTGTGGGGCAACGGATGACATAACGGATGTAACGGATGAGTTGAGGGTGGGGCAACGGATGACATAACGGATGTAACGGATGAGTTGAGGGTGGGGCAACGGATGACATAACGGATGTAACGGATGAGTTGAGGGTGGGGCAACGGATGTTGTAGCGGATGTAACGGATGAGTTGAGGGTGGGGCAACGGATGTTGTAGCGGATGTAACGGATGAGTTGAGGGTGGGGCAACGGATGACATAACGGATGTAACGGATGAGTTGAGTGTGGGGCAACGGATGACATAACGGATGTAACGGATGAGTTGAGTGTGGGGCAACGGATGACATAACGGATGTAACGGATGAGTTGAGTGTGGGGCAACGGATGACATAACGGATGTAACGGATGAGTTGAGTGTGGGGCAACGGATGACATAACGGATGTAACGGATGAGTTGAGTGTGGGAATATACAGATAAAGTATCCGCTACATCCCGCACCTTCACCGTTAGTGCATCCGCACTCGTCTGCGCTCAATACCTTTGCTGCATCCGTTACATCCGTTACATCCGCTACAACATCCGTTGCCAATGTCTAGATTAAATCAACTCGTGAGCGAATATATTTAAAAAAGTGCCAATAACGGATGAGTTGACGGTGGGAAGAACAGATAAAGTATCCGCTACATCCCGCACCTTCACCGTTGCCAAGCGAATATATTTAAAAAAGTGCGAGTAATAGATTCACTTGATCTCCAAACACACACAATGGAAACAACAGTAGCAGTTAATCCCTATCTTGACGGCAACTTTGCACCAATAGATAAAGAAATCACCACTGATACCTTGCAAGTTATAGGTGAGTTACCCCCTGACTTATCAGGAATGTTTGTGCGCAATGGTCCCAACCCTCAATGGACACCCATTGGTAAGTACCATTGGTTTGACGGTGATGGGATGTTGCATGGGGTGCGAATTAGCAAGGGTATTGCTACCTATCGCAACCGCTATGTCAGGACAAAAAAATGGCAACTAGAGAACCAAGCAGGTAAGGCTATGTGGAGTGGGCTGTTAGAACCGCCACAGAAAGATACACCCAAAAATATCAGCACGAATACCGCTAACACTGCTCTTGTATGGCATGCAGGTCAATTCTTGGCGCTGTGGGAAGGAGGTGCGCCTCATGCCATCAAGGTTCCTAATTTAGAGACAGTTGGGGAGAACACTTACAATGGTAAACTGGCTTCTGCCTTCACTGCCCATCCTAAAGTAGACCCGGTTACGGGTGAAATGATGTTCTTTGGCTACTCCTTTGCACCACCATACTTGAAATATAGTGTAGTTTCAGCAACGGGTGAACTATTGCGGACTGTGCCAATTGACTTACTGATGGGGGTGATGATGCATGATTTTGCCATCACGGAAAACTATACAATTTTTATGGATCTGCCCTTAACTTTCAGCGGGGAACGGATGCAGCGGGGAGAACCTTTGATGATGTTTGAGCGCGATCGCCCCAGTCGTTTTGGGATTGTTCCGCGTCACGGCGATAATAGCAGCATCCGCTGGTTTGAGAGTCCCGCTTGTTACGTTTTCCATACCCTCAACGCTTACGAGGATGGGGACGAGGTAGTGCTGATTGGCTGTCGGATGAATTCCACCACCGTATTGTCTCAAGATTCGCAACCCGATCCGGAAGGAAATATCCCGCGCCTGTATCAATGGCGGTTTAACTTGAGTACAGGGAATCTACGTGAGGAGATGTTGGATGATGTACCTGCCGAATTTCCTCGTGTGAACGAAAACCTGTTGGGACGTCAAACGCGATATGGCTACGCTGGTAGGATGACGAAGGGTCAGATGCCGTTGTTCGATGGTTTAATTAAGTACGACCATCATACTGGCAAGTCAGAAACTCATGAATTTGGACGGGGACGCTATGGCGGTGAGGCGGTATTTGTTCCTTGTACTTCCCTACAGGGGGATGAGGATGAAGGTTGGCTGATCACCTTTGTTTACGATACTAGGGAGGACACTTCAGAACTAGTAGTAGTAAATGCTCAGGATGTGACTGCGGAACCAGTGGCGCGGGTGCTAATTCTCCAGCGAGTACCTTATGGGTTCCACGGTGCTTGGGTTTCTGAAGAACAGTTGAGCGCTTCTATCTAGAATAGTTCCAAATTGTAGGGTGGGCACTGCCCACCAATTGCCTGGGAGTTATAATTCGAGGAGTCATGATGGGAAAATAAGAGCAGATTTTGGGTAGCGATCGCATCCAGTTGAGCCTGAAAATGAGGCTGACGTTCAAGGGCAACGTCTACGATAATATTGGTATCAAGCAGCATGATCACAAGCCGTATTTTTCCTTCAATGCTTCCCATCTCGCTTGCTCTGGGTCAAAGTCAGGCGGAACAGGTGGGGCATTTTCTAGTAATTCCCTAAGTGATTTGACCCTGGATTGTAATTTCTGTTTGGGGACTTCGGGCTGTACCTCAGTTTCTGGAACTGTAGCATTTTCCCCGGCAGGAACTACCTGCAAAACAATCACTTCCACATCTCCAGGTAGCATTTTAACTTGTTCGGTAATCACTAAGTTACCTGCTGGATCAATTTTTCCCTTGAGTTTGTAAGCTTGCATGATATTTCTCCTACGACTCTGTTTCTAGATTATCCCGCGCTGACCAAATTGCCTTGCGCACCTCTCCGGCACAATCAACACTTGTTACCTCGCGCTTAGGCGCAGAGAATTTATTTAACGAACCGCAGAGGCACAGAGAACACAGAGAGGAAAGAGGAGAAGTTCTTAAAGTTAAGGTAGATGCACTGCAAAAGTGTTTTAGGTTATCAACAATCAACTTACTCCTAAAATGGAGCGTCTGGTCGAATAATAATCAAGTGGTGGCGAGCGCGAGAAGCCCCTACATACAACAAATTTTTGAGATGAGGAACATTATTCAAATCAATCTCAACTAAAATGACAACTGGACTTTCCAATCCTTTGAAGTAATGAATTGTGTTGCAGCGAATCTCATTATTATTGATGTCGGGATCTGCTTTGACTCGGAAGCGACCTAAAATTTGGTTTTGAAGTGCTTGTTTGCGTCTAGTTGTCAGAATCACAATATCTTTGGTAGCAATTTTCTCATCGTTAACTAAGCGCTGGAGAACGCGACCAAGGGTATTCTTCAATTCATTATCCCCTGTATAGTAGTGAATTTCTACATCCCGCCCTAGTGGTCCAGGAGCGGTTGTTAGCTGAGATCCAGAGTAAAACGGACGAACATAGGAGTGTATCTTCTGGGTATTGCGACAGTTTTCGGTCAAGGCAAAGGGCGCTTCTTCTAAAGGGGGTTTCCAGCCTGAACCGAAAATGTTCTGATTATCGTCGTGAAAGAAGTAGAAGATACCACGATCGGGATCGTGCAGCAGTAACTTGAGTGCCAGCCACCAGTCTTCGCAGAAATCCTGTCCTTCATCCACAATTATCGCATCCACTCGCCAATTGAGCCTGTCGGCAGCTTCTATCAGCAGATTAGGATAAATTTCTTTGAAAAGTTTATCTTTAGGGATTTGGTCGTTATCTGTTGCAAGACCAGCTTGGTGAGACAGTTTTTCACAAATGCCGTGAAAGGTGTAAATGTGCAAATTTTGTCTGTGCCCAAGCGAGTAGCGCAATAACTGAGCCAAAGCTTTGTTGTAACAAGTGAGTAAAACGCTAAACCCTTGTTCGTTCAAACGACGGGCTTTCTCCAGCGCCAATAAAGTTTTGCCAGAACCAGCACAACCACTGATAGCTACACGACGATGCTTTGCTAAAAAATCCAATATCCGGAATTGTTTATCGACTAAATCTCTAAACTTCCACTCATCATTCTCAAAAGGTAGCAGTACCGAATCAATTATTGATGGGCGGAGGATTTTGACGAGTTGTTCAACTCCATTAATATCAAGATGGCTGTTAGCTGGATTCTGACCGCGCCAGTAGTTCATAACTGCTTGTACCCAAGCTGATAAATCAGTCAACTGGCTGCCATCTAATATGATTTCGCCAGGAGCGTGTAGAGGTAGCCCACCCTTTACTTTGACATCAGGGAAGGCAACTGCATAACCGATGGGAATCCAATGTTTTTTCCAGAAAGGTTTATCCTTAAGCAAACTCAGCAAACTATGCTTGCTTTCGCATGCTTGTTTGAAAGGGTCTTTGATAGCGTGGTGATTGCTATACCATTGATCGGCGTTGCCATCGTAGCTGATTTTGCCTCCTTTGACCTCTAGTACCAAGATGCCTAGATTGGGACAAGCGATCACAAAGTCCACTTCCCCATCTCTTGCACCATTGTTAAGATTTTGTACTTGCCAGGAAACCGAATGAAAGACAATAAATTTATCTGATAACTGTTTCTTAAATACCTGATATAAATGTCTTTCTGCATCACTTTTGACATCAGAGCGTAGTTGATCAGGAAACATCTTTGCCACAACTCACCTCAAATTTTGTTTTTTATGTAGGCGTGTAAACAATACGGTTCGGATAAGGCGTTGATCCCCCCAACCCACGCCAGTCGCCGCGAGAGCGGGCTAACCCGACACAGAGCGCTAGCCCCCCTTTTTAAGGGGAGCCAGTTCTGATCTTCAAGGACTGAATACTACTAACCGAACCGTATTGGGCGTGTAAGCAGTCCCAACTGAAGAAGTTTTGGAGGACTTAGTTATAGAATTCCCACTCAACCTATACTTAGTAACAAATTTCCAATAAATAGCACAAAAATTTAGACAAAACTTACGTACAATAGAGAGGATAGCGATGTCTAACGAATTAATGTAGAGACGTAGCATGCTACGTCTCTACACAGCGCCTATGCACCATCCCCAAACTGATTAAGCGAAAATAATATCAGGCTGACCTTCCCACTCTTCCAGACTAGACATCATGTATCAACACGACCCGCCACGTCCCCCTAAGGAAGTCTTACCCACGATGTATGACCTCCCTAGTGAAGACCCACAGGAGCCAGGATTGCCCGACGAGTTTCATATTTTCCAACCCCAGCTATTACGAGAAACCTTTTCACCTCCCAACTACCCAGAGGATCGGGTATTCGTCGCCAGCGATTTAAATCTCTACTACGATGTGCGTCATTCTCTTTGGTACAAACGCCCCGACTGGTTCGCAGTTTTGGATGTACCAAGACTACATGAACAGCAGGAACTACGCCTGAGCTATGTAGTTTGGCAAGAAGGGGTTAATCCCTTTGTTGTAGTAGAACTGCTCTCACCAGGAACAGAAAAAGAAGACTTAGGGCAAACTCTACGAGATGTTGACCAACCTCCAACCAAGTGGGAAGTCTATGAGCGAATTTTGCGTATTCCTTATTACATCGTTTTTAACCGTTACGCCAACCATCTACGGGCATTTCAGTTACAAGGTAGCAGCTACACTGAGTTAGAGTTACGACAACAGCGTGTATGGATAGATGACATTAAGCTAGGCTTAGGACTTTGGCAAGGTGTTTACAAGGATATCGAGCGGCAATGGTTGCGGTGGTATGATGCCCTTGGTAATTGGATAGTTACACCCGAAGAACGGGAAAGACAAATAGCTCAAAGGGAAAGGCGACGGGCTGCGCGATTAGCAGAGCAACTGCGTGCGCTTGGCGTGGAACCTGATTTTGGTGATGAGGAGGAGTAGTCAAAATAATTCGTAATTGATAATTCGTAATTCGTAATTTCCCCACCCATGAATGCGCTAGCTTGAAATAATGATCTGAGCCTTTTTCTAGTAAATAAATAATGGTGCGCGTACCTAATTACGAATTACGAATTACGAATTAGTAATTAAACAACTGCTGGGAGTCGAGAAATGTTGTTGGAATTAAAGCACATCCATATTCCACCAGGACAACGAGTGCTACTACAAAATGTTACCTGGCAAGAATTTGAGGAAATTTTAGAGGAACTAGGGGAACACCGTGCAGCACGAATTGCCTATGACAAGGAAGTGTTAGAAATTATGGCACCATTCCCAGAACATGAAGACGATAAAGAAATTGTTGGCGATTTAGTGAAGGCACTTTTAGAGGAACTTGATATTGAGTTTAGAAGTCTTGGTTCCACAACCTTCAAAAACCAAGCAATGCAAGCGGGTATAGAACCCGATCAGTGTTTTTATATCAAAAATGAAAGTAAAATTCGCGGCAAGAAACGATTAGATTTAACAGTAGACCCTCCTCCAGATTTAGCGTTAGAAGTAGATATTACCTCCCGAACTCATTCAAGTATTTATGAAGCACTACAAGTTCCGGAACTTTGGCGTTTTGAAAAAGGCAAACTCCAAATTAATTTACTACGAGATGGGCATTATATAGAGTCTCAGTCAAGCTCAAATTTTCCTAATTTACCACTGTTTGATGTGATTCCCCAATATTTGGAGCAAAGTAAAACGGTAGGTAGAAATGCAACAATGAAGGCTTTTCGCCTGTGGGTGCGCCGTCTTGTAAATATATTAAGCATCGAATAATTAGTATTGCCTGTATCTACTAAAACTGGTTATATTTGCTCCTTACATAACTTGTTCAATCAACTCTCATAGATAACAGTTGGCTGTCCTGTGATAGCTGCTAAACGATCGCTGATTGATGTAACAATTGCAAAAGCTGTTTCTCCTGCTATGATACCCGACTCGAAAACAACATGAATGCCATGCATTTCGTATGAAAACGATACTTCGCAGCCACAAACTTCAATTTGGCAGACATTCTGTCCTTCAATTATTTTTGATGGATAGTCAAGCGGTTGATATATCTCGCAATCAGCGTTTTCAGGGAAGATGAACCATCCACCAGCCTGCGGCTGGATATTAAATTCAAGCATTAAAACACCGTATTGGTACAATAGTTACAAGCTATTTTGTATACAGTGAATGTCGCGATCGCATGATGCGATTTCCTAATAATAATTAGTGCTCACACCAATTTGTTCTATGCGAAATCGCCATTTAGCAGTTGTTTATCTATTTCTAATGATCTAGTTCTTCATCATACTCTACTAGTTCTGTATCTTCTGATTGATTGGCATCAGACAGAAGCGTTTTGCCCATAGCTTGCTCAATTCTTGCAAACAAAGCTTTGTGTCGAGTTTGAAAAAATATTTCAAAATTATCTGTACGTAGAGCAACTGGATTGATAACGTGCGATCGTAAAAGCTCATTCATCCGTTCCTCCGTAATACCAGCTTTTTTCTGAAGGTCAGATAAATAAAAACTAGGAGCGATCGCGCTTCGGGGTCGATGCTAAAATACTGTTATGACATTACTGGTATCGCATACGCAAAGAATAAGTATGCTAAATTAAAAGGTGGTTACGGAAATGACAATCGCAGTTCTAGGAGCCACTACTCTAGAGGAGTTCCTAAAACTTCCATATATTAATGAATCACCAGCGAGTGAGTACATCAACGGAGGAGTGGTTCCCAAACCGATGGGGGGTGGCAAACATAGCTTGTTACAGAAGCGTTTAGTTGCTGCGATTGATGCAGCAGGTAGCAACTACGAAGCCTTTCCAGAATTGCGCTGTAGCTTTGGTAATCGTTCAGTCCTTCCTGATGTAGTAGTTGTTGCCACCAATCAACTACCACTGGATGAAAATGGTGATATCGCTAGCACTGGTATTGAGTTTGCACCACCTTGGGTCATTGAAATCCTTTCGCCCGATCAAAGTCAGACCAAGGTTACTGGCATTATTCTATACTGTTTGAGGCATGGCAGTCAGATGGGATGGTTAATTGATCCAAGCGAGCGCTCTGTATTAGTCTATCAGCGCGATCGCCTTCCCGATTTGTTAGCTGGTGCAGATGTTTTGCCTGTATTAGAAGGTATAACCCTGACTCTATGCGTTGATGAAGTATTTGCTTGGTTGCAGCGGAGAAATTGACTGACAAATACGGTTGTACTGCAATAGACATCTCCGAAAAAGAATGTAGAGACGCGAAATTTCGCGTCTCTACAAGGATTTCAGGTAATGCATAATTAATTTTCGGAGATGTCTAATAGATATGAATAAGAAATTGCAGGTAATTTTAAGCCAACTGCGATGCCTTAAGGCAAGCCATTTCCAAAGTCTAGGCGCTCCCTTGGAAATTTACGGCGATCGCCTTTTTATTCGGAAAAATGGCAGGAATTTTACTCTTCTTGAATTTGAAGCCAGTTAGGAGGTTGAACGATCCAGTCTCGGATCGCAAGTGGAGATTCAGAGGCATTTAGCTCCCCAACAAATCGAGCAACTTATTCTGTTATTTCCACCGTTAACTCATCCGTTACATCCGTTACCTCATCCGTTGCCAAAAAGCCCCGTAAATCATCCCACTGGCTAGCAGCCTTCGCTGGCATTAATTTATCCATGAAGTGCAAGTCAGAAAACGCATCCTTGCCATAAACAACCTTACCTTTGTAGGTGTTTTGGCAATCTTCATAGACAAACTTCGGAGTCAGCGCCGCACCGCCTAAAATCACAGGGACAGTAATACCCTTTTCATTGAAAATCTCCAAGTTCTCTTTCATAAAAGCGGTAGACTTCACCAGCAAACCACTCATGGCAATACAATCAACTTTGTGCTGTTCGTAAGCCTCAATTTCGTTACAACCTTCGTATTGTGCGCCACCGAAATCTTCGGCAGTAAGGTTTTGCGTTTGCAAGTTAGTCCCCATTGCACCGTCAAAGACGATAACCGGGCGATTCTAACTATGCAAGCGTTCTAGAAAGGAATGAATCATATTTTACCCTAAAAAGTTAGGTCAGTCTTATCTTATTAACTATTTTCCAAAATTTTTGAGATTTATGAAGGATAGAATTACATCAGTAATGTATGAAGATTGTGTGAATGAGCGATCGGCTTGGAAAAATACTCCAAATCGCCCTCAACTGCTGAATTCGCGGATGAATAATTTTTTAGCCTCACGCATAAGGAGCAAAAAGACGCCAAGGTTTTTTTGCTCCTTGGCGTCTTTGCGCGAAATTTTCATCCCGTCAATCAGCAAAGCCGAAAATAAAGGTGATTAACTAAGAATCAGTTACAAATGTGCATTCAACGGTTTGACTCCCAGACGTTTCCGGCTTGCAACCAATGCAACTCCTACGCCAAAAAGGGAAGCGAGGGAATAAGGTTCTGGAACACTCTTGGGCTTTGATTGTTGATTGTCACAAACACCGCCAGAATCTAAATCCACATCTTTGAAGTTGCCGAACTCAGCGACTTTCAAAGCATCAATACAAGACAATTGTCTTCGCGTTCCCTGACTAAGTTGTGGAGCCTCTACAGTATTTGGAAATTGGTTGGGATCGATTGGGTAAAATCCGTATTTTGACAATGTTATAGGTATTTTTGTACCTGCAAACGGACGTGGTGCTGTGACATTAAGATTACCATCCTGGTCAACCTCCGGTGCAACAGATGAATTTGCGTTGCTCTGTGCTAACGCATTTCCGATTTCATGGAGAGCAACTGTATACAAGTCATATCTTCGAGAGGCATCACTAGTAGAGATGGCAGTGGCTTGGCGTCCTACATTAACAGTGCCTCCTCCTAAATCGCTGTTTTCGTCAGAGAACTGACCATACTCCTGACTCTGTCCGGGGGTAGGGTCTAGAAAATAAGTGATGCTGGGGTCGGTATTGAAAAGAATAGTACCCCCTGTCTCTCGGCTTCCATCTGATGCGACTTTATCTGGGATATAAAGCCCTAGTACTCCATCGATATTAGTGGGACCTGTGAATGGGAGGCTGGGGGAGTTGGCGTTCCCATCCGAATTGGGTACTTCACCAGAAAAGTTAGCGACTCCAAATTTGAGCGTGAGTACAAAGTCATCTTTAAGAGCCTGCTCCCAACGGTCTGCGGCTGCTCTGAAGATGTCAGCTACGTTACCTCCACCAGATCCTTTTAAGTTGTCTAAAGGTAAAACATCTAGAGAAGTTGGCAACGTCGTTACATCTGCATCCACCACTCTTGAAAACAATGCGTTGTCTAAAGGTGAAACACCTAGACGAGCGAAGTTACCAGGACCGGGAGTTCCTAATGATGGCGGGGAAGTAGGAGCTGGCGTTGGATAAACAAATGCTAAAGCTTTTGTTGTACTCATGACTAAACTAGTTAAAGCCAAAAACGCGATCGCTCCAAAGCTTTTCCAGCGTAAACCTACAGATAAATACCGTAAACCTTGATTATTCATAAGGCATCTCTGCTAACGAGGTTTACAAGGTATTCTTACGGACTATTCATCATCTTGTTTGTAAATTTTTTATAAAGAAACCGATAAATTTATGAAGATAATATATTTTGTACATGTATAATAATAAATCAATCACAATCGTTGGGTAAGCCCTAAATGAATAATACAAAATGGTTCAAATTACTCAAGCTCTAGCAAGTATTTTATGGTATACTATTTGATCAAAGTTTTTAGTGCCGAGCCACCCCCAGTACTTTTTGGATAAGCAAGGAAAGAAACCTGGTTTGTTTGACAATACCTTCGCTCTTATTACCCTCACTCTAGAAGAGTGGGGCTATACAAACAAAGCCCACCAACGCGAGTCTGTAAGGATTCCAGACTCGCGTTGGTGGGCTTTGTACGTGTAGCCTCGCCAGCGCGAATGACGGCTTTCCCTCATCGCTTCTGGCGTTCAGGCTTATAGCCTGTAAGGCTTTTCAGAAATTGGCGAAGGTATTGTTTGAGCAACCGGGTTTCTAACACCGCAAATTATCTTAACCGAAACGTATTGGCTCCACCCCTACCCCTATTTTTTGGGAGCAATATAGGTATGCAATTATGTTAATCATAATTTTGCCACATCAGTTTTGTTCAATCACTGGTGTTTATTCAAGGAGTGCAAGTACCGATGCTAAGTACTAACAGTTGGAGTTGGAGCAGGTTTTTCGGGTTTGGGATGGGAATAGTGGGTTCAAGCTTTTGGAGTGCAAATTGGGTTCTTGCCCAAATTACCCCAGATAATACTCTACCCACTAATTCCAGCGTCAAGTTTGATGGTAAAATCTGGAATATTACTGACGGCACCAGAGCAGGAAACAACCTATTCCACAGCTTCAAGGAATTTTCTGTTGGCACTGGTCAAGAAGCCCATTTTAACAATGCAGCGGATCTTCAAAACATCATTAGCCGAGTGACAGGTGGCAATGTCTCGAACATTAATGGGTTAATTAGTGCTAAAGGTACAGCTAACCTGTTTTTGATTAATCCATCAGGGATTGTATTTGGACAAGGTGCTTCGTTAAATGTTGGCGGCTCTTTTGTAGCAACTACAGCGGAAAGCCTGAAGTTTGCCGATGGCACAGAGTTTAGCACAAAAGCTCCTCAAACCACCCCTCTATTAACTATAAGTGTTCCAACGGGACTACAGTTTGGCTCAACTGCTGGAGCTATTGTTAATAGATCACAAGCGGGTCCAAATGATAAATATACCCAAAACCCCGTAGGTTTGCAAGTGGAACCTGAAAAAACGCTAGCGCTGGTTGGTGGTGATGTAACGCTGGAGGGGGGAAACTTAAAAGCAGAACAAGGAAGAATTGAGTTGGGTAGCGTTGCAGGACCAGGTTTAGTCAGCCTAACTGCTATTGATAAAGGTTATGCCTTTGGATATGCAGATGTAACCAACTTCGGGGATATCAAGCTAACTCAAGGATCTATTGTCGATGCCAGTGGGAATGGGGGTGGTACAATTCAGGTACAAGGCAGGAACGTGAGGTTGGCAGATGGGGCAATAATACAGGCAGAAACCACAGGAAACAGCACAGGTCAGGGAAGCATTTCCATCACAGCCCCCAACTCCGTGACACTGGAGGGTATGTCAGCCGACAAAAATCACACTTTCATAAGTGCCGCAACTACTGGAACCGGAGATGCTGGAAAAATCACAATTAATACTGGGAAGTTAGTTGTCCAAGATGGGGCACAGATACAAACGCTGACTGGAGGCAATGGTAACGCAGGAGATTTGGAGGTGAACGCCTCCGACTCCGTAATACTTACTGGCAATTCTAGCTTAAATGCTCAATCTCAAAACCCCACAAATGATATCGCTAAAGGAAAGGCTGGAAACATCACAATTAATACCAGCAAGTTAACAGTCCAAGATGGGGCACAGATACAAACGCTAACTCAAGGCAATGGTAATGCAGGGAATTTGACTGTGAACGTCGCTGACTCTGTAGAACTCATTGGCACTTCCTCAGGTAACACATGGTTAAGATCTGGATCTGCAGGTTCTGCTAAAGGAAGCGCTGGTAACACTACCATCACAACAGGTAAACTGATTGTCCGAGATGGGGCATTCGTAGACACCGCGACGGCTGGTTATGGTAAGGGGGGCAATTTGACTGTAGTCGCTTCTGACTCGGTGATACTAAGTGGTGCGAATGCTAAGAATGCCAGTGTCTTAAGAAGTTCAACAGGGGGAACTGGAGATGCGGGAGACATAAATATTAACACAGGAAAGTTAATTGTCCAAGATGGAGCACAAATATTAGCTAATACCGAAGGCAATGGGCGGGGCGGAAAGTTGACGGTGACCGCCCGCAAGTCTGTGGAACTGATAGGTCTATCAAAAGATGTAAATACCGTAAGCTCCTTGTTGGCTCGAAGTCAAATCGATGAAAACGGTAATGCTGTTGGTAAAGGTAATGGAATCGGAGGAGAGATAATAATCAAGACTGGACGTTTGATAGTCAGTGGTGGAGCACAAGTCTCTGCTTCAAGCGTAGGTCAAGGTACAGGAGGGAGACTGGATGTGAACGCCTCGGATTTTGTAGAGTTAGTTGGACGTGGAACTACTAAAAAAGGAGAACTGTCTCGTAGTGGTATTTTTTCTCAAAATGTAGACAATACTGCAAAAGGAGGAGACATAAATATATCTACTGGAAGATTGACAGTTCGGGATGGAGGCATCATCACTGTAAACGATAAGAATACCGCCAATAATGCTAAAGGTGCAGGTAACATTACAATTACCGCTCCAACTATCCTTCTGAGTAACGGGTTCGTAGCTCAAGCCCCTGAACCGGATAAACGGGGAGGAATCGTCGCTGAAGCCGCCTCTGGCAATGGTGGAAATATTACAATAAACAACTCAGATTTACTGCTATTGGGCGGTCAGAGTCGTATCTCCACCACTGCAGGTGGCGTAGGCAGACCAGGCGACGGTGGCATAATTAATATCTCTGCTCCCGCATACCTTGTCGCGGTTCCGATGAAGAATAGCTCTATTACGGCTAACTCTTTTAGGGGTAAGGGAGGAACTGTCACTATCAAAGCCGATGGTATCTTAGGGATAGAGTCACTCACATTAAAGCAGTTCCAGAATCAGTTCGGAACGACCGATCCCAATCAAATAAATAATCCAAATAATCTTAACTATATCACGGCAATTTCATTCACTGGTATCCCTTCATTAAATGGTCAAGTGACTATTGCTAGTCCGAATACTGAACCCAGTCGATCGCTAGTAAACCAGCCCCCCCCAAAGGTTGTTGATCCCTCAAAGATAATTGCCCGAGGCTGTCCCGCAGGAGATGGGAAAACGGGTAGTCAGTTTATCGTTACCGGACGCGGTGGTTTACCTCCCAGCCCCGAGGAACCTCTTAGCACTGATGTGGTATGGTCAGATACTCGGCTTGCGAATACCACAGCACAGCAGCATAAACCCAAAATATCTGCTGCTAAACCATCCTCAAAACCTGAACCTGTGGCAATTGTACCTGCTACTGGCTGGGTGTTCAATGGTAAAGGAGAAGTAACGCTGATATCCTCTGCACCTAATGCCACCGCTTTGAATCCTACTCCTGTTACCTGCCCAAGACAGTGAAACGGACTCAAATAAAAAAACGGCAATTAAGTCTGTTTTAGCCGAAGAGATGCTATTAGCCTTGAAATTTATTTTGAGGCTACCGAAGTAAGAATGAAATAGGCATGCTTGTGATCTGAGATTGATTTTCTCGGTTTCATTAATCAACAACTGCACACCAAGGGATTAGAACTTTAGGTGTTTTTAGGTCAAATTGCGTATTCAATGCTGCCAACTTGGGAATAGCCGTGCGACTCATCTCGTAATACTCAGTATGCCGCTCAATACAACAAACACCATACGCTTCCGCCGCTGCTACTGTGGAACCTGAACCCATAAAGGTATCTGCAATAATACCCTCACCGAGAGGAAGAGCTGCATAAACTAATTGGCGTAAAAAAGACTGGGGTTTGATGCTTGGGTGGTTGGCTATGTTGCAATGGAATGAGCGCTGTTAGCCCTGCAATTGATTGCAGGGCGGGTTATCGGACAAACCGAAGATTTACGATTAAGCGCTGAAGTACTTAGCTACTGGGTGATAAGTAACAATCGCCGTCGTAGACTGTTCAGGATAAAGCTGCTCACTTTCATCCATATGTAAATTAATGCGATCGCTCCCCAACAAATCCAGCAACTTATACTGATCCTGCATATTCGGACAAGCCGGATACCCAAAACTGTACCGCGAACCACGATAGCGTTGTGCCAAAATATCCCGAATATTATCCGGTTCCTCAGCCGCAAAGCCCAACTCCCGACGAATGCGAGCATGCGTCCACTCAGAAATCGCTTCCGCCACCTGCACCGCTAAACCGTGGAAATACAGATAATCCTTGTATCGATTATCAGCAAACAGCTTTTGAGCAAACTCCGTAGCAACATGCCCCACAGTCACCGCCTGCATCGGGAACACATCAACAATCCCCAACTCCTTCGGCGCAAAGAAATCAGCAATACACAACCTCCTCAAAGACCTTTGCCTCGGAAACTCAAAAGTAGCTATCTCCTTGGCGTCCTTGGCGCCTTGGCGGTTCGTTTCATAAACATACAACGAATTCCCCTCAGCCTGACAAGGAAAATACCCATAAACAGCCTGTGGATGCAGCAAATTCTCCTCAATAACCCGCTGCTTCCACTCCGCCAAAATCGGATACACCTTCTCATCCAAGAAAGCCTGATACTCCTCCTTAGATTGCTCCTTCGGCTTACGGAACTGCCACTGTCCTGCAATCAAAGCCTGTAAATCCAAATACCAGAATACCTCCTCTATCGGAATCTCACCCCTCTCAAACAACTTCGTTCCCCAAAAAGGTGGAGTCGGACGTTCAATATCCACAGCCACAGCTTCCGAACGCCTTGTATCAACTTCTATAGGGAGTGGGGAGTGGGGAGTGGGGAGTGGGGATGATGTAGCGGATACTTGATCTGTAAGTCCCACAGTCAAATTATCCGTTACATCCGTTACCTCATCCGTTGCCAAGAAGCCCCGTAAATCATCCCACTGGCTAGCAGCCTTCGCTGGCATTAATTTATCCATGAAGTGCAAGTCAGAAAACGCATCCTTGCCATAAACCACCTTACCTTTATAGGTATTTTGGCAATCTTCATAGACAAACTTCGGAGTCAGCGCCGCACCGCCTAAAATCACAGGGACAGTAATACCCTTTTCATTGAAGATCTCCAAGTTCTCTTTCATAAAAGCGGTAGACTTGACCAGCAAACCACTCATGGCAATACAATCAACTTTGTGCTGTTCGTAAGCCTGAATAATGTTTTCCACTGGCTGCTTAATTCCTAAGTTAACCACCTTGTAGCCGTTGTTGGACAAGATGATATCCACCAGATTTTTACCAATATCGTGAACATCACCTTTAACTGTGGCAATGACCACCTTTCCCTTGGCGTTGTTCCCTGACTCTGACTTTTCCATGAACGGTTCGAGATAAGCCACCGCTGTTTTCATGGTTTCCGCTGATTGTAATACGAAGGGTAGCTGCATTTGCCCAGAACCGAACAATTCACCCACCACTTTCATGCCATCCAGCAGAAAGGTGTTGATAATATGCAGAGGAGGATATGTTTCCAGCGCTTTTGTCAGTTGTTCCTCTAAACCAATACGTTCGCCATCAATGATGTGGCGCTTGAGGCGTTCTTCTACAGGTAGACTTTCGTCACCTGTGCGATCGCGCTTTGTTGTTACCCCTTCAAACAGTGTCGTCAGTTCTGTTAAAGGATCGTAAACGCACACATCTCCCTCAAATTTGCGTTCATCATAAATCAACTGGCGACAGACTTCTTGATGTCGTTCTTCAATCCGTGCCAAAGGTAAAATCTTACTAGCACTAACAATTGCCGCATCCATCCCAGCTTTCATCGCTTCGTGTAAAAACATCGAGTTCAGCACTATCCGCGATGCTGGGTTTAAACCAAAGGAAATGTTGGAAACACCCAAAATCACATGACAACCTGGCAATTCTTGGCGAATGCGACGGATGGATTCAATTGTACCTTTGCCATTTTCTCGGTCTTCTTCAATACCAGTAGAAACAGGCAAAGCCAGGGTATCAAAAAATATTTCATACGGAGCGATGCCGTATTCTACAGCTTGACGATAGGCACGTTGGGCGATCGCAAACTTTTTCTCAGCAGTCCGCGCCATCCCATCTTCATCAATTGTGCCAATGACGACACCTGCGCCATACTTCTTCGCTAATTCCAACACCTTCAAAAAACGCGGTTCTCCGTCTTCGTAATTGGTAGAATTCAGCAGGCACTTACCACCAGCAACTTTTAAACCCGCCTCCATCTTTTCCCATTCGGTAGAGTCAAGCATCAGAGGCAATGTAACATTATTTACAACACGTGAAACCAATTCGTGCATATCCCGCACACCGTCACGCCCTACATAATCCACGTTCACATCCAGGATGTGTGCGCCTTCCTTGACTTGCGCCTTCGCCATTGATACTAGTCCATCCCAATCTTCCGCATTCAGCAAATCGCGGCATTTCTTAGAACCACTGGCGTTCAGACGTTCACCTACAATTAGGAAAGAGTTGTCTTGATCGTAAGGCTGAGTACTATAAATTGACGCTGCTGCTGGTTCGACTTCCGGTTGTCTAACTTTTGGCTTCAGTTCTTTGGCAATTTCTGCTAATTGTTGAATGTGTTCTGGACCTGTCCCACAGCAACCCCCAATCACTTGGACACCCAAATCTTCAACAAAGTGCATTAACGCCATCCGTAATTCCATTGGTGTCAGGCGGTAATGTGCTTGACCACCAACGTTTTCTGGTAAACCCGCGTTGGGAATACAGGAAACTACGAAATGAGAATGCTCGGAAAGATACTTGATATGTGGTTTCATTAAGTCTGGACCTGTAGCACAGTTCAGACCGAGAATGTCAATTGGGTAAGATTCCAAGATTGTGAGTACAGCGCTGATTTCTGTCCCTACCAGCATCGTCCCCATAGGTTCCATTGTCACTGATACCATCAGCGGACGCCGTTCACCTTTCTTGGCAAAGACTTCTTCAATCCCATTCAGCGCCGCTTTAATTTGCAGTACATCTTGGCAAGTCTCGACAATGAATAAATCCACACCACCATCAAACAGCGCTTCTGCTTGTTCAGCAAAAGTAGCTTTCATGGTGTCAAAGTCAATATGTCCCAAGGTAGGTAGTTTAGTCGTTGGTCCGATTGAACCAGCTACAAACCGGGGTTTTTCTGGGGTGGAAAATTCAGCAGCAACGCGTTTTGCCAGTTCTGCTGCTGTTTTGTTAAGATAGTATGCCTTGTCTGCTAAATCGTATTCTGCCAAGACAATTGACATCGCGCCAAAGGTATCAGTCTCAATCACATCTGCACCAGCTGCGAGAAAGTCCCGGTGAACCTTCGCTACCGCTTCTGGGTTAGTGTGTACGAGGTATTCGTTGCAACCTTCGTACTGAGGACCACCGAAGTCTTCTGCGGTCAGGTTTTGCCTTTGCAGGTTGGTTCCCATCGCACCATCGAAGACGATAACTGGGCGTTCAGGACTGTGCAAGCGTTCTAGGAAGGTTTGAGTCATATTCTCCATTCAGAATTTGAGTTAGTCGTATAATGCTCGACTTAATTTACTATTGTCCGAAATTTCTTGAGTTTCTGGAGGATTGAATTGTATAAGGGATATTTAAAGATTATGTGAACCGGAAAATTTGTCGCCTTCGTAGGGGCGCCCTTCCCCCGCCCTTACAATGTGGCTGTGTCAGTAAGAAGTAATAAGCTTTGTCTTGTAGCAAGCTTGAGTTGAGGAATGGACTATGGACGTACAGTATGTAAAAATTTACACTAATATACTAAATAATAGGAAGTAGAAGCTTACCCCACACTCTTATTGTATTACTTGTGGGGTGGGCATCCTGCCCGCCCAGTTCATAGGGCGGGCAGGATGCCCAACGCCAGTCGCCTACGGAGGGAAACCCTCCTGCAGCGCTGGCTCCCCCACAATATTGGATAATTTATTTGTTGGAGTTCCCTTAACTGCCTCGACTACTCTAGAAACAAGAGTCATAGTGAAATTATTTTACTAATGAGGAATAAAATATGCAACTAGAAGATTATTTCGACTTTTTAGCACCGAACGATATTCGGATAAAAGGAACGCGGGTTGGGATCGAGAGTATTCTCTATGAGTATATTCATCGCCAGCTTAGTCCAGAGGAAATCGTCCCGAAGTTTCGGACTGTACCTTGAGCAAGTTTACGCGACAATTTTGTATTACTTGCACAACAAGGAAGAGGTTGGTAAATATTTTGCTGATTGGCTGGGATGGAGTCATCAGCAACGAAAGGCGCAAGAAATGAATCCTCATCCTGGAATTATTAAGTTGCGATCGCGCGATCGCAAAGTATGGACGCGATCCAGAAGTTTATAAAGCACTTCGCGCAGCTGGCGTACTCAGTTCAGGTAAAAGCACAACACAAATAGCTCAAACAAGTCACGATGATTCGCTATCTGATGGATGAGGATGTAGATCCAGTTTACCAAACTCAACTGCGGCACATGATTGCAAAAGCAGCTAGGAATAGCGACACACTTGTCAGCGACTCACGGTGCTTTGCTCAACTTACCAAACTAACATGGCTAAACCGTATGTCAGTGATTATACTGCTGTTACTACCAGGCTAATGGTGGTAGAGTCTATTTAAAATAGAGTCATAATTTTTCCTTCGGAATAGTTCTATTTACAGAAGTCAAATCTGAGAGATTCTGAGAAGATTAGATACAGTAACAACCGGTGTTCCAAACAGCAAGCGTGAAAAATCAACTTTAATGGTGCTAAACAATTTTTTTCACCAAAGCAATAAGTTTTAGTTATTTTCCTGGTTATTTGCAACTTAGAAGGGCTGTGTACTGTAGTAGAGTTAGCTGAACATTATGAAGAAAAAAATCCTCGCTACCGCACCACTGCTAGTAATCACAGGACTAGCAGCGACAGGTTTTCTCGAGTCTGCACAAGCCACTCAAGTAGTAGAAAATTCTCTCAAAAAAGAACTCACCTTTCAAGACTCCAGTAGCAGTGGCGGTCATGATTTGGCGGTCATACTGGTCGCAGTAGGTGTTATCTTAGCCTTGGGCACCACGGTCAGTGTATTCTGTAAAGCGCCTAATGTGGACAAGCCTTCTTCAAAGACGGCAAATCAGCATCCAGGATCTATTGCTATTGAAGATACCACATCTAGTAATAAACAGATTGCTCCTGCTGCATACGTTGAACAAGCTCATACCTCCTTTCGACAAGGAGATGTTCAAAGAGCGATCGCTCAATTAAATAGTGCAATTCGTGTTCATCCCCACGAGGCTAACCTTTACACCGAAAGGGCTAACTTTCGCCGCAGAAATTTAGGCGATCGACTTGGTGCACTTGAGGATTACACCCAGGCGATTAATCTCCATCCTGATAATGCTCTATTATACCTTTGGCGCAGTCAGCTTTACTATGAAATCGGGGATCAGTTAAAAGCAATGGCAGACCATAACACAGCTACTCGTCTTGCCCCTCAAAACACCATGTATCACCTTTTCCCAACCCACGTAAACTCAGTCAGACGCTAAGTGCTTCTGCTGGCATCTAGTACAAGACGGCGGAAATAAAGCAACCATTAGAGGAATAGGGCTAAAAGCTTATGCTGTAAGCTTTTAGATTGCTTCGCACAGCGAACAACGCTTATATTGACGGAGACGCTGACGCTCCTTCGTCGCTAACGCAACCAGAGGCGCGAACGCGATTTTTAATTTTTAATTTTTAATTCCGCGAAGCAGTACTGCTGTTTCACCGTTTAGGGCAGGTAGCAGGAGTAGACCCCAAACCAGTGGCACCTGACGCAGAAGAGATGAGAGTGACTTCGCCTTTGCCGTTGAACACCCAACCAGTAGCAGGCACAATAGCACCTGTATGACTGTCATGCTGGTGCGTGGTGGTGACATTTTGGGAGTGCTGTGCCGTAGTCTTGGGAATGCGAGTATCTGACCACACCACGTCACTGCTTAAGAGTTCGTCAGGGCTGGGGGGCAATCCACCACGTCCTGTGACGATAAATTGACTAACCTCTTTACCATCAAAAGCAGCACATCCAGAGGCAATTTGCCTTGAAACATCAACTATACCTGTGGGCAGTACAACCAAGCCTCGAACCGGATCAACATCTGGTGTGTTAATAGTCACTGTACCCGCCAAGCCAAAGTCAGAGCTAGCATCAATAATATTGGTGTTTCCTGGAGTGGACTTGCGCTGCGCAATTCCAAAGATACCCCCTGTTGTGATGTCTATTTTGCCACCTTCACCTCCAACAGCTTTAGCAATGATATAATTGTTTTGATTAGGAACTGCAACAACAACACCTTTTGCAGCATCGATAGTGATGTTCCCGCCATTAGCATTGTTGAAAGCTTGAGCAGAAATCAGGCTGTTATTTTGCATCAACAACAGGTCTAAGTTTTGTAGACTGATTTTCGCCCCCTCTCCGGCGTTGGTTGTAGCTGTGAGACTTCCTCGGTCTAGGCGAAGGTCGTTAGCTGCAATGGTCAATTTCCCAGATGAACCTGAACCTCTATCTGTACCGCTCACACTCACTTCTGCCCCATCTTGGACTTTCAAACTCCTAGTTGTAATGTTCAAGTCGCCAGCTTTTCCAGGGGTTTCAGATGCAGCCGTCAGGGCACTGACCACGGGGGTAGAACCAATGCTTCCCTTGCCGATGACCTGGACAGAGTCGGCAGCTTTTACAGTCAAACTTCCGCCAGGACCTTGACCTGGAGCAAAAGAGCCAGATTGTACCAACCCCCCATCCCGAATCGTTAACTGCCTGACGTCCAAGGTCAGGGTTCCCCCTTGACCTGCGCCGCGATTATTAGCTGAGATTTTAGCCCCATTCTCGACAGTGAGGAGCCCAGTAGTAATCTTGAGATTTCCGACATCACCCGTAGATCCTTTCTGAGCAGAAACAAAAATGCCACTGCTACCTCCCATCTGAGTAGCGTCTGGTAAAGCGCCACTCAGTTTAATCGAATCTGAGGCGTTTATGGTCAAATTCCCCCCATTTCCCCCTTTTCGGGCAGCCGTCGATATCTGTGCTCCACCCAAGGCAGTTAGCCGTTCAGTTTCAATGGTCAGAGTTCCTGCATTGCCTGCCTTATTTTCTATGGCTCCATCTCCGACTTGAGCAAAAATGCCACTGGTGGAAAAGTTTCCATTTGGTGTTCTAGGTCCGACCCCCACTAGTTCTACATCCCTTGCTGTGACTTGGAGATTCCCAGCTTGAGCCGCACCCAAAGTTGAAGCATCCACGGCTGCTCCATCTCGGATTGTCAGTCGCCCCGTTTCAATTGTCAGGTTTCCACCCTTGCCTGTAGCGTCCGTGTTTACTTCAGCAGACAAGCCACTGGGCTGACCATTGGTTGTTGTTCCTGATAGTGTTACAGTATCAGTGGCTTTCACCAGTAAATCCCCAGCTTGACCCTCACCAGAATTAGGAGTTTGTATAAATGCACCACTTTCAACTGTTAGGTTCCTAGTTGTGATTGTTAAGTTGCCAGCAGACCCAGCACCTGAAGTTTGAGTAGATAATGCAGTGCTATCTCCACTCAACTTTACAGACTCAGCAGCGTTTACTGTCAGATTTCCGCCTGTGCTTGTTTGGGTGGTAGAAAAAATTGCTGCACCATCCGTAAGGTTAATGTTCCTGCCCTGTACATGAATATCGCCGCCCCTCGCACCGCTAGCATCAACCTGAGCACCATTAGAGAGATTAATATCTTGGAAGTTCTGCACGCCCGAATATTCCCAAGCGTAGTAGCCTTGTGGCATTTCAGTCAAATTAACCACACCTGTCCCAACGCTACCTAGCTCAATTCTTCCACCTAGTGCTGTTAAATTACCACCCTCTAGGGAGACATTACCACCTACCAGCGCCAAGGTTTTTCCCTCAGGAACTTGCAGACCAGCAGGAGCAGGCGGATCATTACTATTAACTGCTCCATATAGGCTAGCCTGGGACTTATTAACAATACTTCCAGGATTTGAGCCAAATTGCAGTCCTGAAGGAACACTTATCGTTAGCAGAGGGGTGGCTTGAGGATTGGTGGCGCTAAATTCTGTGCCATCAGCAAACCTCAGACTGTTAGCTGTACTTGCTACAAACGAACCCCCAATATTCAAACTGGCATTCGGTCCAAAAGTGATACCATTGGGGTTAATAAAAAACAGATTGGGGCCGTTGGTAGTGCGGTTGGCTTGGATTAAACCATCAATAGTAGAAATAGACCCACCCGTTACCCGGCTAATGATGTTCTGAATATCTACACTATTGTTAAAATGAGCCGTACTGCCAGTTGGTACAGAAAACTCCTGGAAACTGTGGAACAAATTGCGTCCGGCTTGGGTTCCTCCCTCAATAGTTATGATGTTGCCAACTGTTGTGACGCGAGAATTATTGGGTAGCGTTGCATCTGGGACGATTTGTGCTGTTATAGGGTAGGAGGCTAACAGCCAAAACAAGGCACTTCCACTAAAGGTCCAGAATCGGAAGGGGCAAATTCTCATAAGACATTATATATTTAACCATCTAGAGAAATGAATGTATAATCAGTAACTTATGATTTTGCTCACTGACCAAAATTTACCAGGTTTTGGACTAATTTTTTATTGATATTTATTACCATTACACACACATTGCGGCAAAACCTCATCCCCTTGCTGAAAGTAAGGGGATGTGGCAATACGGTTCGGTTAGTCATGTTCATCCCTTGAAGATCCCCCCTAACCCACGCCATTCGGGCGTGGGTTAGGGGAGATCAAGTTTTATCCGAACCGTATTGGGGGATGAGGTTTGGGAATTTTTGGTAAGGGTCTTTAGACTTCCGGCTTGTTGCGCTTCATTCGTGATACTGGACCTCAAGCTCCAACGCCAAGCAGACTAGCTGTAGCATTAGTCGGGGACAGTGCTAAACTTAAAGCCTCGTCTGTCAGGCAGGTTTCTGAATATCAATTTTTCTTCTCTACCGTCGGGACGATGTAGCACTCCTTCTATTTGATTATCTCCAGTTGAGCTTAAAAAATCAGATAAACTGGATAGGGAATTAATCAGACTAGAATCATTGGATGGAATGAACAAAGTCAATTCAGTCCCGTCGGGAAATGTAACATCGTACCTCAACCCGTCATTGTTAAAAGCACTACTAAGAGTGTCGCCAGTGATATCCTGATAGCCAATGTCAAGTCCGGGGAAATTACCAGTATTAGGATCGGTGGTAAGTGTAGAAACCGTCAGATCTCCAGACGTAAAAGATAGAGGACTGAGATCTGTGTTTGGATTGCCACTATCTGTAAAGTTTTGAATAGCTCCTGGGAACTCTCCTTGATCGGAATCTAGGCTGTTCGTATTCTCAACAGAGGTATCCAAAGAAAAATTAATAATAACATCTGACTGAAGATCGGAATTGCCAGAACTTTGGAAGACCCTTCTCAATTGAGCTTGAGCGATCGCCGGAAATACACAAGTTGCAATCCCAATAACCGCAGCCACTGCTGTAGCCTTGTTTAAGTTTTTTCTCAATCTCTTCAAACTCATCTTGTATCCTTTACCGATAAATTGGTACAAGCCTGTTACTATTACGATTTTCTCAGTAAAAATTATGCGACCTTAGTACAGAATCGCACAAGTTCGTAGAGTTATGTTCGTAGTTGCGCTTTAGCGCTAAAGCGCAACTACAAGCCTTTTATTATGAGCCGGATTTATGAAATGCAGTACTTAGTCAGCACTACCCTAATTTTTCTGTAAAAATACTATATCTGTAACTATGGAAATTACAAGAGATGGCTGATTAACTTGATTAAAAAATCATATATTTTTCATGATTATTACATGAAAAATATAAACCAAGATGAAATCAAGTCCAAAAATAGTGGTTTTTTTTAAAGACAACCTAAAAAAAGTGCAAAAACACTTATACTTTTTAAATTATTCTAATGGTCAAGTTCCCAGGTGAACCTGTACTTTTACCGCTCACAGTCACTTTTGCCCCAATACAGTTCAGTTAAGGCTGATCGGTAGGAATTTAAATCGGTGTAGAGACGCGAAATTTCGCGTCTCTACATAGGTTGACGGTTGATGAATTATCTTAACTGAACCGTATTGACTTTTGCCTCATCTTGGACTTTCAAAATATTTTAACCCAGTTGGATAGTTAAACATTGAGTAGAGGTTCCTCCTCCTAAAGAATGATTTTTCCAATGGTTAGGCAAAAAGTGGCGAGTTTCTGGGAATATATCGTAAGTATTATCTTTATCAGTCAAAGTGAAAATTTGCTCAACTTCAGGTCATAAGTCAGATGACTGAAATATCTTAGGGAGACAGAACTCTCAATGACTCAAAGCCGGAAACAAGGATGCTATTGGTTGGGGCTAGTAGTGCTTTTGGGGGTGTTTGGAGCGATCGCATCGGCAGTGGATGCCGCCCTAGCCCAACAAGTAGCACCTGATGCCACCCTACCGCTTAACTCTGCTGTGACATCTGTAGGCAATAACTTCACGATTACGGGTGGGACTCAAGTCGGTTCCAATCTGTTCCACAGCTTCAGTCAATTCTCTGTACCCACCAATGGACAGGCTTTTTTCAACAATGCCCTAAGTGTGCAGAACATTATTAGTCGGGTAACAGGTTTGTCTCCATCTAATATTGATGGTATTCTGCGGGCAAATGGAACAGCTAATTTATTTTTGCTCAATCCCAATGGGATTATCTTTGGACCCAATGCCTCTTTGAATGTGGGTGGTTCCTTTGTCGGGACAACAGCTAATGCCATCCAGTTTGGCACTCAGGGCTTTTTCAGTGCGTCTGTTCCTAATGCTCCTTCACCCTTGCTCACGGTGAACCCTTCTGCATTGCTGTTTAATCAAATCGCTGCGGCATCGATTCAAAATAACTCAGTAGCCAGTCTAAGTGTTCCAGATGGTCAGAGTTTGCTGCTAGCAGGCGGCGACATCAACATGAATGGCGGAAGATTGAATGCCTTTGGTGGTCGAGTGGAATTGGGAGGATTGGCGGGTACAGGAACGGTTGGGCTGCAAGTGAATAGCAATAATCTGAGTCTAAGTTTTCCTGATGGAGTGGCGCGAGGTGATGTGTCACTTACCAATGGTGCTATTGTAGATGTGCGTGCTGCCAATGGTGGCAGTATTGCGCTCAATAATACAGTACCATCTGGGGCAACCGGAAAGGCAGGCGACATCCGGATCACCACAGGTTCCCTCACAGTACGCGATGGCGCTCGACTAGATGCCAGCACGAATGGTTCGGGGGATGCCGGCAACGTCACCATTACTGCCGGCGATACCGTGTTTTTTGATGGGGTGGGCAACAGCGGTGCAAGTCTCGTATTCAGCAATGTGGGATCGGGAGCAGCAGGCAAAGGCGGTGACATTAACATCAATACAGGCTCCCTCACAGTCAGCAATGGCGCTCGACTAGATGCCAGCACGAATGGATCGGGGGCGGCAGGCAACGTCAACATTACTGCCCGCGATACCGTGTCTTTTGATGGGGTAGGTAGCAATAAAGCCTCCAGTTATGCATTCAGCAATGTGGGAGCGGGAGCAGCAGGCAAGGGCGGTGACATTAACATCAATACAGGCTCCCTCACAGTAAGCAATGGTGCTCGACTAGATGCCAGCACGAATGGATCGGGGGCGGCAGGCAACGTCAATATTACTGCCCGCGATACCGTGTCTTTTGATGGGGTAGGTAGCAATGGAGGCTCTGTTGCATTCAGCAATGTGGGAGCGGGAGCAGCAGGTAAGGGCGGCGATCTCAACATCAATACAGGCTCCCTCACAGTACGCAATGGTGCTCAGCTAGATGCCAGCACAAAAGGAAAAGGAAATGCAGGCAACATCAACATCAATACAGGCTCCCTCACAGTACTCAATGGCGCTCAACTAGATGCCAAAACTCTTGGACAAGGGAATGCAGGCAACGTCAACATCAACACAGGCTCCCTCACAGTACTCAATGGTACTCAACTAGATGCCAGTACTAGTGGAGGAGGGAATGCAGGCAACGTCAACATTACTGCCCGCGATACCGTGTCCTTTGATGGGGTGGGCAGCAATGGCAGCTCCGGTGCATTCAGCAATGTGGAATCAGGAGCAGCAGGCAAGGGTGCGGAGATCAACATCAACACAGGTTCCCTCACAGTCAGCAATGGCGCTCGGCTAGATGCCAGTAGTAATGGATCGGGGGATGCAGGCAAAGTCAAGATTACTGCCCGCGATACCGTGTCCTTTGATGGGGTGGGCAGCAATGGAGCCTCCAGTTATGCATTCAGTAGTGTGGGATCGGGAGCAGGCAAGGGCGGTGACATTAACATCAATACAGGCTCCCTCACAGTACGCAATGGCGCTCGACTAGATGCCAGTACTGGTGGAACAGGGAATGCAGGCAACGTCAACATTACTGCCCGCGATACCGTGTCCTTTGATGGGGTGGGCAGCAATCAAAGCTCCAGTTTTGCATTCAGTAGTGTCGGAGCAGGAGCAGCAGGCAAAGGCGGTGAGATCAACATCAACACAGGTTCCCTCACAGTAAGCAATGGCGCTCGACTAGATGCCAGCACGAATGGATCGGGGGCGGCAGGCAACGTCAACATTACTGCCCGCGATACCGTGTCCTTTGATGGGGTGGGCAGCAATAAAAGCTCCAGTGTGGCATTCAGCAGTGTGGGAGCAGGAGCAGCAGGCAAAGGCGGTGACATTAACATCAACACAGGCTCACTGTTTGTCACCAAAGGCGCTCGACTAGATGCTCTCACGAATGGAGCCGGGGCGGCAGGCAACGTCAACATTACTGCCCGCGATACCGTGTCCTTTGATGGGGTGGGCAGCAATCAAAGCTCCAGTGTGGCATTCAGCAGTGTGGAATCACCAGAAGCGGGGGGCAAGGGTGGTGACATTAACATCAACACAGGCAAACTGTCTCTCGCCAATGGTGCGCAACTGAATGCTAACAGCATCGGACAGGGAACTGCTGGAAACATAGAAGTCCGTTCTCGCTCTATCAACTTAGATAAGAAAGCAACCCTTACAGCTACAAGCAGTTTCGGTCAGGGTGGGGACATCAACTTAATAGTCCAAGACTTGTTACTCTTGCGTCGTGGCAGCGAAATCACCACTAATGCGGGTACTCCTGGTACTCGTGGCGATGGCGGTAACATTACTATCGATGCCCCGTCGGGCTTGATCGTCGCCGTTCCAAAAGAAGTTAGCCACATCAGAGCCAATGCTTTCAAGGGCAAAGGCGGTACTGTCAACATCAAAACCTCTGGTGTATTTGGCTTTCAAATCAATCCACCGCAAGATACCCTACTTAGTGACATCACTGCCAGTTCTGACCTTGGACCACAAGGTATCGTAACTATCAACACGCCAGATGTTGACCCTAGTCGTGGTGTATTTGTCTTACCCGTACAGGTTGTTGATCCCTCGCAGAAGATTGCCTCTGGCTGTCCTGCAGGAGATGGGACAACGGGCAATAGCTTCACCGTCACCGGACGGGGAGGATTGCCCCCTAGCCCAGACGAACCCCTCAGTAGCGATGTAGTGTGGTCTGATACGCGGCTGACAAACATCGGCAATCGGGAGAATCTCAAAGCGTCAGTCCCAATCCGCTCTCACTCAAAGGCTCTGGAAATTGTACCTGCTACTGGTTGGGTATTCAACGGCAAAGGTGAAGTCACCCTCATAGCCAACTCTCCTAGCACTTTCTATCCATCTGACTCTCGTCCATCTACTTGTCATGGCAAATAAAAAGTTCCTGAGTCTCTATTACCACTGGCGATCGCCCAGTCTACTCACACTGACCCTAACACTAGTCAGTAGCTTCTTGCAACAACCGTTGTCAGCACAAACTGTAAATACTGCTCAGGCTCTCCAGCCTAACATTGAAACTGCCCAAACCCAGACACCATCAGACATATTTCGCCGACCAGGACAAGAAAATCCCCCTATCGCACCCGAAACACCTCCAGTCATCCCACCTCTAGAAAAGTTATCTCCATCTCCTCCCTCAACTCCTCCCACTCCCGAAGCCCCTATTGAGTTTCCCGGAACCATCAAAGTCTCTCGCTTTGATGTAGTTGGCAACTCTGTATTCAGCCCCAAACAGTTAGCTAAAGCAACTGAAAAATTCACCAATAAACGGATTACCTTTGCTGAACTGCTACAGGCTTCTGAAGCAATTACCCAACTCTACCGCGAAAAAGGTTACGCAACTTCTGGGGCTTTCATTCCAGCCAATCAAACCTTCAACGAAGAAGGAAGTGTCATCAAAATTCAGGTAGTGGAAGGTAGCTTGGAAACTATCCAGGTTCGAGGTTTGAAGCGGTTGAACCCTAATTATATCCGCAGCCGTTTAGCGATCGCCACTCACAAACCCCTGAATGTGAATAGATTGCTAAAAGCACTGCAACTACTCCAACTTAATCCGCTGATTCAAAATGTCTCTGCAGAACTTACGACTGGGTCAACCCCCGGTGCTAATGTGCTAGATGTCAGAGTGGCGGAGGCAAAGACATTCACTGCCCAAATCAGCTTAGACAACAATCGTATCCCCAGTATAGGTAGCTTTGAGCGGCAAATCCAACTCAACCAAGCTAACTTGTTAGGACTGGGAGATGGTCTAAGTATCGGCTATGCCAACACCGATGGTAGTAACGATGTCAATCTCAACTATACCTTCCCAATTAATGCCCGTAATGGGACGCTGGGATTTAACTATAATTATACAACCAGCAATGTCATTGAAAAACCGTTCAATATTTTAGATATCAATGGCACCGCACAAGACTTTGCTTTGACACTGCGTCAACCAGTCGTGCAAACCCCCACCCAAGAATTTGCCCTCGGACTCACCGCAACTCGTCGAGAAAGTGACATTGGCTATTTGAAAGCCCTGACTGGTGAACGAGTGGGTTTTCCTGAACCCGGCGCCGATAATGCCGGAAACACTCGCTTATCAATACTACGGTTTTTTCAAGATTGGACTAAGCGCAGTAGCCGACAAGTGCTTGCCGCGCGATCGCAGTTTAGCTTGGGTATAGATGCCATTGATTCTACCATTAACCAGAAACCACCGGATAGTCGCTTTTTTTCCTGGCAAGGACAAGCACAGTGGGCGCGGCTTGTAGCTCCGGATACCTTACTATTAATCCGTGCAGATGCTCAATTAGCCGACAGGGCTTTAGTGCCTTTAGAGCAGTTTGGTTTAGGAGGACAACGCACAGTCCGGGGCTATCGTCAAGACCTGCTGCTAACAGATAATGCCTTTTTGGCTTCGGCAGAATTTAGGTATCCAATTGTCCGCGTACCACAAGTAAGGGGTCTGCTGCAAATCACCCCGTTTATTGATTTGGGAACTGCCTGGAATAGCTCTGGTAGAGCCAATCAAGACCCCAACACCCTTGCATCCGCAGGACTGGGGTTACTGTGGCAGAGCGACAGGCTTAGTGCCCGATTTGACTGGGGCATTCCTCTAGTTGATGCCAAACTACGCAATAGCTCTTTACAAACTTTACAAGCAGAAGGTCTGTATTTTTCTGTCGTTTATACCCAACCTTTTTAATGAAAATGATGGGGAGATGAGGGAGATGAGGGAGATGAGGGAGTAGGAGAAGATCGGGGAGTAAGCAAACAATCGAACAATTATTATTCCTCCTCATCCTCCTCATCCTCCTCATCCTCCTCATCCTCCCCACTCCCCACTCCCCACTCCCCACTCCCCACTCCTTATGTCTAGATTCGTCCTTCTAGGTGTTCTTGCCCAATTTATAGCCGCCACCAGCCCAATTGCTCTCGTGGCTGATGCAGCCAATTACTCACAAACTGTCTTGACGCCATATATCGCGTCAAGACAAAGTCAGCCAACGCAGGTTGTACAGGCGGGGAATGCCGGACAATTGCAGCAAGGCTTGAAACTCTACCAGACAGAACAATTCTCCCAAGCCGTGCAGGTATTACAACAGGCGGCTGAGACATTTAAAACCCAAGGCGATGTCCTGAATCAAGCCTTAGCATTGAACTATGTAGCATTGGCTTTACAGCAGCTGGGACAGTTACCCCAAGCAAGTAGGGCGATCGCAGACAGTTTGCTGCTATTACCAAAAAATGGCAGAAATTCTCCAGAATATTTATCAGTTCGTGCCCAGGCATTCAATACTCAAGGTCAGATACAATTGGCACAAGGTCAGTCTGAAAAAGCTCTTGCCAGTTGGAAAGAAGCCACAGATCTCTATAGTAAAAACCGGGATAATGCGGGTGAGATTGGTAGCAAAATTAACCAGGCTCAGGCACTGCAAGCGTTGGGGCTTTACCGTCGGGCTCGTATTACCCTGACGCAGGTCAATCAACTGCTACAACAGCAACCTGACTCTTTGCTCAAAGCGACTGGACTGCTGAGTTTGGGTAATACTCTACGAGTCGTGGGAGTTTTAGACCAGAAAGACCCAAAGACCAAGGCAATAGACAGCCTTGGTTCTCAGGAGGCGCTAGAACAAAGTTTGGCAGTGGCATCTAAACTAAACTCTAGGGAACTAGTGGCACAAATTAACCTAAGTTTAGGGAACACGAACCTAGCACTGCGAAATACGACTCAAGAGTTAAAGCCAAAGCAAGATTATACCACTAAAGCGTTAAATTATTACCAACAAGCTGCTGCTTCTACCTCGCCCATAACTCGGGTGGAGGCGCAAATGAATCAACTGCGTTTATCTATAGAGGCAGGGCAAAAGGCTTCTTACCAGATGTGGACTCAAATTCAATCTCAGCTTGCCACCTTACCGCTAACTCGCAAGACAGTTTATGCTAGAATAAGCTTAGCCCAGAGTCTGGCTTGTCTCAAACAGAGAACAGAGGCAAGAGGAATTCCCCCAAGTTTCAGTTGTCCCAAACTGGAGAGTGCGGCAAAACAGACAAAAACGAACGAAACCCCAGAATGGACTGCGATCGCGACTATTGGGGCAACGGCTGTTGAGCAGGCAAAAAGCCTGGGAGACAAGCGTGCTGAAAGTTATGCGCTGGGAACTCTCGGAGGGCTGTACGAGCAGACTCAGCAGTGGAATGAGGCGCAAAAATTGACCCAGCAAGCGTTGGGAATAAGTGAAAGTATTGCTGCACCGGATATTGGCTATCGTTGGCAATGGCAGTTAGGTCGGATACTTAAAGCAAGAGGAAATCAGCCTGGGGCTCTAGCCGCATATACCAAATCTGTCGATCAACTCAAGTCTTTACGCACTGATTTAGTCGCCATCAATCGCGAAGTGCAATTTTCTTTTCAAGAGGGAGTCGAGCCAATATATCGCGAACTGGTGAGTTTGCTATTGCAGTCTGGAAACAACCAACCTAGTCAAGACTCCCTTGACAAAGCTAGGAATGCGATCGAGTCACTACAGTTGGCTGAACTAGACAACTTCTTCCGTAGAGCCTGTATAGACGCCAAACCTGTCCAGATTGACCAAATTGATCGGACAGCAGCAGTGATTTATCCAGTGATATTGAGCGATCGCTTGGAAGTCATCCTTTCTCTGCCTTCGGACTCACCCAACCAAAAGTCAAGTCAGATTCTACGTCACACAATTCCTGTAAGCCAACAGACAGTTGATTCAACTGTCGATGATCTGCGGCAAAAATTAGAAAATCGCACTACTTTTGAGTTTTTGGGCCCGTCCCAAGAAGTAAATAACTGGATTATTCAACCGTTTGCACATGAACTGGCAAATCGTCACATCAAAAACTTGGTGTTTGTCTTAGATGGTTCACTGCGAAATATCCCAATGGGAGCGTTGCACGACGGAAAGCAGTATCTTGTCGCTCACTATAACATTGCTCTCACACCCGGTTTACAGCTATTAAACCCTCAGCCTTTAGTACGCGCTAAATTGCAAACTATTGCTGGTGGACTAACCGAAGGTCTGCCTTTTGTACAAAATGAACTGAATGAAATCAAGTCAAACGTTCCCAACACTCAAGTGCTGCTTAACCAGAAATTTACCACCAATGCTATTGAAAACGCGATTAAGTCGTTGAGTGCGCCTGTGGTTCACCTAGCAACTCATGGTCAGTTTAGTTCTAAGGAAGAAGATAACTTCATTCCCACTTATGATGATAAGCTCACTGTCAACGAGTTGAGTAAGTTAATCAAAACCAGGGAAACCAACCAACAGGGTGCGATTGAGTTACTTGTTCTCAGTGCTTGCAAAACGGCAGCAGGAGACAAACGAGCCGCCTTAGGAATTGCTGGAATCGCTGTCCGATCTGGTGCACGTAGTACATTAGCATCACTTTGGGCTGTAGACGACGAGGCGACTGCTAAGATCATGGGTGAGTTTTACAAACAGTTAAATCAACCCAAAATCAGTAAAGCAGAAGCCTTTAAGCGTGCTCAACTTACCCTGCTGACAAATCCTCAATACCAGCATCCGTACTACTGGGCACCCTATGTTCTGGTAGGCAACTGGCTGTGAGGTTTTAAAAATTCGTAGTGACGCTCCTTCGTCGCTAACGCTGACGCTAACGTAATTCGTAATTCGTAATGATTTTTCAGATTATGAAAGGAGTCAGAATCCAGAAGTCAGGAGTCAGGAGGCTTATATTTTCTGACTCCTGGCTCCTGACCACTGGAAAGACGCGATATATCGCGTCTCTACAACTCCTGACTCCTGACTTCATAAATTTTCTAGACTTTGTAAAACTTCCTCTGCTGACTGGTATCGCTTTTGAAAGTCAAAGTACACCATTTTGTCTAAGATTGCAGCAAATCCTTCCGTAGTTTCTGCAAGATGTCGCCAAACTAGTGCCGTTGTCGAGTCTCGTTCGAGGTTTGTCGTAGGTGTCCCAGTTACGGCTTGGATAGCAATCATTCCTAAAGCATAGATATCGCTATTTAACCTTGGCTGTCCCATAAATTGCTCCGGAGGTGCATAACCCACAGTACCCACGGCTATTGTGGGGTTCTCCTGTTGCTGCTGAGGCTGAATTTGTTTAACAGCGCCAAAGTCAATTAAAAATATTTGTTCATCTTTTTGCCGCCGCATCAAGTTGCTAGGTTTTAGATCTCGATGGATCACACCACGACTATGAACAAACACGAGTATGTGCAAAACATCCTTGAGGAAATCTACGATTTGAGCCTGCGAAAAGCGGTTACGAGAAGCCAGTTCTGCTTGTAGAGAATGCCCTTGAATATACTCTTGCACAAGGTAAAATTGCTGATTTTCTTCAAAATAAGCCATCAATTGTGGAATCTGCTCGTGCTCACCTAAAAGCTCTAAAATTTCTGCTTCAGTTTTAAATAGACGCCTAGCGACCTCTAAAAATACATCATCTTTGCGAGCAGGTTGCAAGTGCTTAACCACACATATAGGTTTCCCTGGGCGATGAGTATCTTCAGCTAGATAAGTATAACTAAATCCCCCAGAACCCAGCATTGCAGTGACTCTGTAGCGTTTGTTCAGGAGTTTTTTTGTTTGTAAGCCATCATAAATTCCTGTTGGTGCCTGCGTTGCGTTACTCCCACCTTCCCTTAAAAGCGCTTGCAATAAGGAGATGGTTTCCTTTTGCTGTTGAATCTGAAGCGTTATTTTGTCTTGCTGTTGCTTGTTTTGGAATGCCGTATAAGCAAAAACACCCCCTTCCGCGACAAGAAACCCTAACGCCGGAGGTGTTAACGGTATCCAACCTGCTTGAATAAAAATGACAAAGCAGCTGAAGAGCAATGTTACTAAGGCGGCGCAGGTTAACAGTCCCAAGCGCAGTGGATGCTGAATGCGCCATGCCAGAATTCCACCTGCCAAAGTCCAACCCCATATCCAGAGAATTTCTCCCCACTCAGGCAAAAACCAAAATAGAGGTCGTGTGTCGGAAACTGCATCCAGAATCTGACTCACCATTTGGGCATGGAGAATAACTCCAGGCATTTTGCCAGAATTGTCCGGCTTGCCATCGCTATAAGGTGTGTAGCGAATGTCCTGGGAACTTGGTGCGGTTGATCCAATCAAGACAATGCGGTTTTTCACCCAACTTGGATCGAAGCTAGAACCTAGCAAATCTGTGACACTGACTTGCTGTGCAACGTAGTTCTGACTCCGGTAGTTCAGCAGTATTTGAAAACCCCTAGCATCTAGATGCCGATAACCACCTGAGTCAGCTTCTAGGCGTTTAAACACCTTTTTACCCAGTTGCAGATTGCCTAGGGGCGTGAATTGTGGTTGAATCTTCAGGTACTCAACTGCCAGTTGCAGCGCCAAGGAAGCTTGGGATACACAACTTGACTTGGGGTTGGGCGTGACCACTAGTAGATTTCGCCGAATTATCCCATCTTTATCTTCTGGAATATCAACGAATCCTACATTCTCCGGTTCGATACCCGCAGGTGGCGGTACGGCAGGAATCTGATCTCCACCAACTCTGCAAATAGGAACAATGCGCGAACTCTGTTTTAGGTGTGCCAATAGCTTTTGGTGACCGGGTTCTGCAGGCACATCCCGAAAGAAGTCTATACCGATGACTTTTGCTTCATAGCGCTCTAGTTTGCTCAAGATAGAGTCCAAAACTATGCCATTTGGCGATGGCTGCTGAAATTTTTGAATATCATTTTCTGTAAATGCCACAATTAAGAGGCGCTTGTCTGGACCATTATCGGCACGCCTTTGCATCATCTGATCAAAAGCCTTCAGTTCTATTGACTCTAGCACTCCCAACCGTTGCACCCCAACAAGCAACAAACCCGCCATTAAGCTAGCAACAACTGTCGGCTGTGTCAGTATATTTTTTAACCTGTCAAGCATAAGCAATTAAAAATTAAAAATTAAAAATTAAAATTTATTCTAAGTATTATGCTAATCAATAGGCTGCTAATAAAAATTAAACAACTAACAACTAACTAACAACTAACAACTACCAACTACCAACTAACAACTAACAACTACCAACTACCAACTACCAACTACCAACTAACAACTAACAACTACCAACTAACAATTACCTTTTCCCCATCTCATTAAGCATCAATCACAACCCGGCTAGTGGGGTAAGAGATGCAAGTGAGAATGTAGCCCTCCTGACGTTCAGTCTCGTCTAACCCTTCGGGTTCACCTTCCACCCTGACGAATCCTTGTAACTTCCGCTTCTTGCAGCTACCACAAACTCCAGAACGGCAATTACTGCGAATTTTAACTCCTTCGCGTTCAGCTAAGTTGAGGATGGGTTCTTCGCCGTCGCAGGCGACTTCATGCCCTGACTTAGAGAAAACTACAGCAATTTCGCTCGAGGACGTTGACTTTGGCAAGGTGCGAGTTTGTGTGGCAACTGGTGTACTGGTGGCTGCATGTCTATCCACATCTGACTCAGGAACAGTTTCTGTTGGCATCATGAATATCTGTTTCAAGCCTTGCTGAACATGACGGGTGAGGTTTTGAGTTGTGCTGTTAGCAGCACCCTTTTGTTTGAGCACAGCAGATTGGAACTTCTTGCGTGGAGGTCCAAAGCTTTCCTCATAGTAGTTATGCATGGGGAAGTCGAGATCTTCCAGCATCAGGTTGACATTTTCCATAAAGGCATTTGGTCCGCAGACATACACACTCCGTTCGCGAAAATCAGGGGCTACAACTTGTAGCATGGCTGCATTCAGCCTGCCTGTTAGACTCAGCCAACTATGACCAAGTTCTTTGCGAGTGGTGGAAACCGCCAGATGAAAATTTGGATGCTGTGCTGACATCAGCTCTAGTTCCTGCCGGAAAATGATATCGCGGGGGGTGCGGGCGCAGTGGAAAAAGATAATATCGCAATTAGCGACCGTGTCACACAGCCAGCGAGACATGGACATCATCGGTGTAATGCCGCTGCCTGCTGAGATCAACAACAGTTTTTGGCAGGGGTTGGCAAAACAGGTAAACTTTCCCATCGGTCCATTGATCTTGATTGTACTGCCGAGTGTAACGTTGTCGTGCAGCCAGTTAGAAACTAGAGCCTGTGGTATCTTAGATTCAGAACCAGGGGGAGGCGGGAGACGTTTGACAGTGATTTCTAAGGTATGGGGACGTGAAGGGGTTGATGAGATGGAGTAGGAACGCGATACCTGTTCGCCATTAATTTCTAAATCGAGGGTGACAAACTGACCTGGCTTGTAGGTGAACAACACTGGAGGATCTGCCACAAAGCGAAAGGTTTTTACATCATGTGTTTCATCGATTACACTTAAGCAGCGAACTGTCAACTCTCCCTTGGACCAGCGTTCCATCTCTGATGGTTCTACCATCGCTACTGGCATATATTCTAGGGGAGAGGCGATCGCCTGAGTGTTGTTCTGGCGAGTGGTGATTTCTTGTGTGCTGTTTTTTTGTAATTCAAGGACCGTTATGTCCTCCTCTAAGCTAATTTGTAAAATTACCAGGACAAACCTACCGATTTGAATCATGTCGTCGGGTTTGAGGAGATAATCCTGATTAATTTGGGCATTTTCGCCATTAATCCGGGAACCACAGCTGCTTGCAAGGTCAGCAAAATAATAATTCCCATTTTTCTTGGAAATTTTACCATGCATCCGGCTGACTTCAGCGCTGTCTAGAGCTAAATCACAGTTTGACAAGCGCCCGATAAGGCACTCCTGATTGAGCTTTGTTTCTGGTTTTAAGTCTACGAATTGCTGCTGGTCTTGCTTCTGTGGATCGATTACGTTGATTCTAATCATACCCATTTCCATCCAAGAATATTATTTAACTTGTGCAACACCCTCCATCTCACAATTGGAGTGACACCCACACTAGGAACTACAGCTTTTCCATTCGCAGCAATGCCTGGGTTCCAATAATAATCTACAACCTAAGTAAGGACAATTACGGAAAACAAGCACAAATCAGATCAAATCTGTTTGAGGCTCTATAAAGGAGTTGAGTTCGTTTGGATAAATTAATTGCCGGACTAATAGCTTATAACAATTAGGGTAAATAGACCACATTGTAGGTGCAGCAAAGCCGTTGCCCCTAAGGCAATCTACTGGGTAATAAACAGAAAATAGCTGTAAGTCCATTCCAATTGACTGAAATTCGCTGGACATTCGTCTTGAGAGGATTTGATCCATGAGGTATACTTTGTTATAAGCGAGAGAGTGTATTCAATAGCTATTGACTCCATTCTGATGGTATTTCTACTTTTTTAAAATGTAAGTATATGCTATTTTATCAAATCCGGTAGCATCTGAATGATTAAAAAACCGCCCCAGACGCAGAGGAGCCAGCGCGCCGACACGAGTGTTTCCCGCTCCTAGGCGACTGGCGTGACGCAGAGAGAGAGAACGGAGGAATAATTCCGATCCAAACGGATTTGATATTAAATGTGTTTTTAGTAACTAATACTGTTCTGTTAGGTTTGAGTAATAGCTGCTGTCTGCCCTAAACTTTCTTGGAGGCGAATACTCACGATTTCTAAGAGATTCCTTGCCAGTAGTGGGTCTTGTGAAAGCACTGCTTCAAAATCTTGTGCCTTGATAGCTAAAGCCCGAGTCCTGACCTCTACTACTACTGTGGCTGTATAATAGCTGTGAGTCAACATTTCTAGTTCACCGATAGTTTGCCCTGGCAACATGGTCAGATCCTTCCCTGTATTGTTTGGAAGTATCATTACCTTGCCATCAATCAGGACTATCAGTTCAACAGCAGGTGTTCCCATTTTGCAGATTTCCTGTTGCGGACCATAAACCCGCACGTTGGCGTTGCGAGCCAGTTCAATCAAAGCATTTGCTTTCAACCCATGGAAGAAGCTGCTGTTATAAAGCCAAAACAGCTTTTCTAGGGTTCCTACAGATTCTGTAATTGTCTCTTCCTGCAAAGGTCGCTTTTCCCACTGCACGAGGATGACCAACTCATCTCCACTGCTAAAGCGAACAATATCTCCTTGTTTGAGTTGCTTGTCTTGGTCGTGAATATGTTCCTTACCAATGCGTAGACCATTGCTGCTTCCCAAATCTTTAACACGGACTCCTTTTTCATCCATATAGAATATCGCGTGCTGTCGGGAAACACGGTTATCCAAAATAACGATATCGTTTTCGTGTCCTCGTCCCACTCGAATTGTCGGTTGCTGGAAAATCCGCCTTTCTGTGCGTCCCAATGCTCTGACCTGAGCAATTAGAGTCGGTACATTAGCATGCTCATTCTGGTGTTGACCCTGACCGAGAATTCTTTGAGCTGTTTCCTGTAAGAGCCAATCTTTATTTTGCGTGGCTTCCAGCACACTTCGCGCTTGCTGGAAGCTAACAGAAGGATTTAACTGATGCAGGGCATAAAGACTGGCAGCTTGCACTAGGGGATCTAAGTCTTGTAAGAGTGCGAGCAGGACATCATTAATTGCCTCTGAACGAAATATCTGCTGAGCACCTAATTGATTGACAACTCCAGTTGATGATGACAAAGGCTGAGTTAGCTGGTCTTTTTGTCGTAATGAAGTGATGATTCTTCTACTCAAACGCGAGTGCCATCTTAACTGCCGATCGTTAGACCGCAAAATTTCTTCGACGACAGTTGCCGCCAATACGCCTGTTGAACGAGCAATGTTGAGAGCTTCAGGAGAGTCCCCCAGCATTTCTAGGATGCGGAATAACTGGGTGGTAATCAGTTTTTCCTTCTCCTGCACGACGAGTCGCAGCAAAACATAAACAGGTGCTTGCGGGTTTGGTACTGTGTTGTACAGCATTTGAACACGCACAGCCAAGTCTTGCAGCTCAGCTAATAGCGTTTCAGCTGTCTGCAACAGTGGACCGTCTTGATTAAACATCTCAGCTAAGACTTTTTCCTGTTCATCTGCGGTAATGGCATACTCCTGTCTTAATGTCAGGATTTGCTTTTGCTTGCGCTCGATCGCCTTTTGCAAAGGTGTGCCACTTTCCACCAGATCCAGGATCAGTAACTCTAATGCACGCCGATAGCCCTCGATCCGCAATTTATTTTCGCGGCTTAGTTGCTTTTGCGGATTGAGTAAGGTAGGATATTCCACCCCAAGTTCCCCTAAGTTAGAGTAATGCTCCTCATCAGTTACGTTCAATTCCTGACGCAGATCCTTGAGAACTTCCAAACTCTCAAAAGAACCGACATTTCCTTCTTCTAAGGCTTCGCGCAAAACTCCTTTATAAACTTGCACTCTGTCTACACGGTTAAAACCAGGCACTACCTTCGCCAGAACGTATACCTCATCTGCCATCAGGTCTTGCAATGAACGTCCTTCAAGCAACTTTGACCAGTCTACTGCTAACTTGTTCAACTGCCGACGCAAACTACTTGCCAGACTTTCACGGGAATAACGCTCTTGACTACGCTCCCAGCTCCGATACAGCCATAGGCTGCTAACTAGCACGATCAACGCGTTGAATGTGAGGATAGCCCAATTTGGCAGTAAGTTCAAATTAGAGCGACCGCCAAAAATAAAGTAGACGTTGAAGGATACAAAGGTACACAAAACAAAACAGACGTGCAAAACCTGTTCCTCATTCAGGTATTTGTTTTTATTTTTCAAATAAGCTTTATAAGCTTTTTCTATAGCTACACAGCTAAAATAGCTAGCAGCGCAAAAAACAGCTAGGGTGAGGGGAGCTGCAATTAACTTGGGAATGGGAATTGGGTGATTAAAGATGTAAAATCCGGGGTTTAAGAGTGTGCGTACTTGCCCGGATTCAAGGCCCGATCTACCAGAGTAAAAGTATTCCCAGTTGCCGGAGTACAAGAAGTAGTAGATATGAAATCCCAGCATCAGACCGAAGTAACTATAGAAGACGAGCTTCTGATCGGATCTTGTGATTCCCTCCCAGTAGGAACGCTCTGCGTCAATGTCGATACAAGGAGATTGACAACTCACACAAGCACTCTTCTCTTGACCAGAACTATCGACCGTTCTACAGGTGGACTGGGTGATGCTTTGTGGTGGTTTGAGGTGAGCGTCACTTCCTAGCAAGCCCCGTGGACCTGTGTAAAACATTTGTACTGGTGCCATGGGGCAAAAGTACTGACACCAGCTTTTCCCATTGAAGAGAAAGCCCACACTCATGGCTGAGGCGATGGTAAATAGCAAGAAAAGCCCTAATGCTGTGCGATCGGTATCAACAAAGAGAATGCGGATATTCAAGCCCAAGTATAATAGACCAAATTGCAGATATAGGTAATTGCGACCCAGCCAAGACTCCTTCTCTACCCCTGCCAATTCGTAACGTACACTAAGAGTGTCGGAGTTAAACATTTTGCGCTTGCGTTGAATTCCCAGTGCGCGAGGAATTTGGGACAAGAAAGACAATGGACAAATCCGCCGCCAAAATTCATGACCAAACACCAGCAAAATTATGATTGCTATGGGGAGCACCATTGACCAAAAGATACGTGCCCCCATAGCATATGGCTGTTGTGGTAGACATACGGACTGAAGTTTGACGCACTTCTCAGGATGAACATGAAAAGGACTGATGAGATGACTGGGGTCTGTCAACCAAGGTGAAATTGGATCGTAAAATAAAGAAAAGATTAACGCCACCCAGCCGATTGCCAGTAGCCATCTGACTAAATGCATCTTTTTTTCGGAAACTTGACTAATCATCTGTTTTGGCTTGTATATAACAATATCTTAGGGGATGCCATTTTTTTTATACATTATTGAAGTTAAAGCACTGATCCCACTTCACCTTCATCGTTAAACATCCAGCAAATAGTAGTTTCATGAACTACTATTGATTAATCTTTACTATAAGCAGTGACGAAACAGTAGTATGATCTTCCATTCTATATATAGACATATAGATAAATTCATACTACAATAGTATTGTCAACCAAGTATCGAGGGAGTGGCTCCTCCTTAATATGCCTTATATAAATGAGGTTTTCGCTGCCGCCTTACCTTATGAATATCCTTGCTCAACAGAGACTGGTGACAAAACTTTTACCTGCAATTTTGGGATTGTCCTTCCTGATTCCTTTGACCACCGCAGAAGCTCGAATAACATTTAATGCACCGAGTGGTCTAGGAGTACCTGGTAGGCGGGTAGCAGGCGGGGCGCGAGTTGACAATAATTGTTTACCAGAGAATAAGCCTCTGACTGCTATAGTTCCCCAATCCAACGTAGGGTTAACAACATTAGAAAATCCGATATTATTTTTCTATATTCCGCGAACTTCTGCACCAGCACTAGAGCTGGTTGTGCAGGATCAAGATAAAAGATCCGTTAAGCAAATTTACAAGCCAACTGGCAAAGCTGGAGTTGTCGGGTTTTCCCTGAAAGCAGCAACACTTGAGGTAGGCAAGGAGTATCATTGGTTCTTCGCTGTCATTTGCGATCCTAAACAACGTTCCGAAGATCAGGTTGTGAATGGTGCGATTAAACGCATTCAACCACAACCGCAACTAATGACAAAGTTAAAGGATGCCACCCCTCAAGAGCGTGGAAATGTTTATGCAGAATCTGGCATTTGGTATGATAGCCTTGCCACTTTAGCTCAGTTGCTTTCTTCCCGTCCTAATGATGTGCAATTGAAAGCTGATTGGAAAGCATTGTTAACGGCACAGCACTTGGATAAACAGGCGAATGAGCCATTGCTCGAAGAAAGGGAAAGACCACAACCTATCTATTAGAACACTAGGCGAAATTAGAAATTCTAGCTTTTCTGTATAAGGCAAATTGACTATAGGAATCCTAAATCCTTTGTGAAAAATGTTAAGTAGTGTAGGGTGGGCATTGCCCACCAAAACCTGGATATTGTGCAATACGGTTCAGTTAGGGCGCTCATGGTAGGAATTTCTGGTGTGTCTTGACGTTGCAATGCAACGTTAAGACAAAGGTTGAGGGTAGGTAAATTATCTTAACTGAACCGTATTGATATATAGCACGGTATTAAGAAATGCTGCTTATTTTTTTGAAGTTAAAGCACTGATCCCTGCTACCTAGTTAATTTCTACTTTGAGGACACATGGCAGGAAACGCCATTAGACCCAAAACTTTCGGGGGTAGCATTGGGTGAAGCAATGAGAGTTACTTCTCCTTTATTATTGAACACCCAGCCAGTAGCAGGCACGATCGCCACGGCAGCCGGGTGAGATCGCGGCTTGGCACTCACACGCTGCTGGGGATGCCCAGATGCCGTGAAACCCTGAAGTCGAGTATCTGACCACACCACATCACCGCTGAGTATGTCGTCAGGACTCGGTGGCAATCCTCCCCGTCCGGTGACGATAAATTGATTGCCCGTGATCCCATCTCCTGCTGGACAACCAGAGGCAACAATCTGCCGCGAGGCATCAACCACCTGTACAGGTAAGACAAATAAACCGCTTGCGGGGTTAACCTCTGGCGTGTTGATAGTCACGATACCTTGTGGTCCAACCTCAGAACTGGCAGTGATGTCACTAAGTGGGGTATCTTGCGGTGGATTGATTTGGAAGCCAAATACACCAGAGGTTTTGATGTCGATTGTACCGCCTTTGCCCTTGAAAGCATTGGCTCTGATATCGCTATCTTCTTGTGGAACGGCGACGATGAACTGAGCGTTGATATCCACTTTGCCGCCGTCCCCACCCCTCTGGGCAGTGCCAGCGCTGGTGGATATTAAACTGCCGTGGCGCAATAGCAATAAGTCCGATGCCGATAGGCTAATGTTTCCGCCATTACCCCCTGATGAATCGTCAGATGTAAGTGTCCCTTGATTGTCTAGCCGAATTTGGCGCGCCTGTACCTGAAGGTTGCCTGCATTTCCTGACCCAGTACTACTCACAGTTAACCCACTGAATGCACCTAGATTGCCCACTTTGAAGTCTGGGGCAGTCGTAAACTCTGGTGCAAGGGACTTGAAAAGGTCACGGGGAGTAAATGTCGTATTCGTTCCAGAAACACTGACTGTATCAGTTGCATCGATGACGATATCGCCTGCTTTTCCTTTTCCTGAGGTGACTGCATTCAGTTGAGCGCCATTGGTCAATGAGAGCGATCGCGCCGTTATCTTAATCCCCTGGGCGTCGCCCATTCCCGTTGTTTCCGTGGAGATGTCACTATTAGTCAGGGAAATTGCACCTCCTACAGCTTTCACAGAAACCTTCCCAGCGTTCCCCATTCCGGCGGTGCTAGCAGAAATAACAGACTGATTGGTCGAGACAGACCCAGCTTGAATATCAATGTTTCCAGCATGGCCAGACCCATTACTAAACACCTGGCTGGCGATAAAACTCTGGTTGAGTGAGAGGGCATCCCGGAGATTGATTGATATATTTCCCCCATTCCCCTGCGCCATTGCCCGATTTTCATTATCACCAACTCCAGTGCCAATTTCCGCCGCTCTCCTTAGAGACAAAGAGCCAGCCTTGATAATAATATCGCCTCCCTGACTTTCCGCGCCTCCTGTGTTTTTGCTTCCGGGTCTGATGTAACTGGCGATTGCAGGTAGTCTATCCTGTACTTCTCCATCCATTAAAACTGAACCTTGGACATGTATGTTTATAGATCCTGCCTTTCCCTGTCCGCCTGTCTCTACAGCAGTTTTCAAAGCGGAGTTTTGAATCAAGGAGAGAGATGGAGCAGTAATATCGATACTGCCTCCATTACCTTTGCCTGTGACATTGCTGAATACGGTACCGTTATTCAGGGAGACAGTATCGCTGGCCTTAATGGTGACATTCCCTGCATCTCCCTTTCCGTAAGCCCCGGTATTTACTTGAGCACCATCGGTCAATGAGAGCGATCCGGCTTTGATGTCGATGTCGCCGCCTTTGCCCTCGCCTCCCGCTTCCACGCTGCTGAATGCAGAACTGTTGTTGAAGGAGACGGGACCTGTGGCAGTAATCCTCACGCTGCCTGAGTCTCCCTTTCCACGGGTGCTAGCAACCAGTTGAGCACCCTCGGTCAATGAGAGCGAGCCTGCTTTGATGTCGATGTCGCCGCCTTTGCCCACTGCTCCCGCTTCCACGGTGCTGAATGCATAACTGTTGTTCTTGAAGGAAACCAGACCTGTGGCAGTAATCCTCACACTGCCTGCATCTCCCTTTCCACTGGTCTGAGCTTGCAGTTGAACACCATCGGTCAATGAGAGCGATCCGGCCTTGATGTCAATGTTGCCGCCTTTGCCCTCGCCTCCCGCTTCCACGGTGCTGAATGCATAACTTTTGTTGAAGGAGACGGGACCTGTGGCAGTAATCCTCACGCTGCCTGCATCTCCCTTTCCACTGGTGCTGGCAACCAGTTGAGCACCATCTGTCAATGAGAGCGATCCGGCGTTGATGTCAATGTTGCCTGCATTTCCTGACCCAGTACTACTCACAGTTAACCCACTGAATGCACCTGGATTGCCCACTTTGAAGTCTGGGGCAGTCGTAAACTCTGGTGCAAGGGACTTGAAAAGGTCACGGGGAGTCAATGTCGTATTCGTTCCGGAAACACTGACTGTATCAGTTGCATCGATGACGATATCGCCTGCTTTTCCTTTTCCTGAGGTGACTGCATTCAGTTGAGCGCCATTGGTCAATGAGAGCGATCGCGCCGTTATCTTAATCCCCTGGGCGTCGCCCATTCCCGTTGTTTCCGTGGAGATGTCACTATTAGTCAGGGAAATTGCACCTCCTACAGCTTTCACAGAAACCTTCCCAGCGTTCCCCATTCCGGCGGTGCTGGCAGAAATAACAGACTGATTGGTCGAGACAGACCCGGCTTGAATATCAATGTTTCCAGCATGGCCAGACCCATTACTAAACACCTGGCTGGCGATAAAACTCTGGTTGAGTGAGAGGGCATCCCGGAGATTGATTGATATATTTCCCCCATTCCCCTGCGCCATTGCCCGATTTTCATTATCACCAACTCCAGTGCCAATTTCCGCCGCTCTCCTTAGAGACAAAGAGCCAGCCTTGATAATAATATCGCCTCCCTGACTTTCCGCGCCTCCTGTGTTTTTGCTTCCGGGTCTGATGTAACTGGCGATTGCAGGTAGTCTATCCTGTACTTCTCCATCCATTAAAACTGAACCTTGGACATGTATGTTTATAGATCCTGCCTTTCCCTGTCCGCCTGTCTCTACAGCAGTTTTCAAAGCGGAGTTTTGAATCAAGGAGAGAGATGGAGCAGTAATATCGATACTGCCTCCATTACCTTTGCCTGTGACATTGCTGAATACGGTACCGTTATTCAGGGAGACAGTATCGCTGGCCTTAATGGTGACATTCCCTGCATCTCCCTTTCCGTAAGCCCCGGTATTTACTTGAGCACCATCGGTCAATGAGAGCGATCCGGCTTTGATGTCGATGTCGCCGCCTTTGCCCTCGCCTCCCTGACCTAAAGAACTGAAGACTGCACTTACAAAGCCTTCGGGTTTCTCCCTATAGAAGGAAACCATATCGCGGGCAGTGATATTTATGTCCCCAGCATTGCCACGTCCTGCTGGAAGTTGATTGTCAGATCCAGCAACTAAGGTTTGTAGTTGAGCACCATTGGCTAAGAAGAGCGACCCAGTGTTGATGTTGATGCCTCCACTGTTGCCTACGGCTCCGGTTGCTACAATATTAAAGGTATATGCGCTATCAAAGGAGACTGTATCCTGTGCATTGATAGTCACTGCGCCAGCATCGCCCGTCCCATCGGTGCTAGCATTCAATTGTGCAAAATTTTTTACATAAAGGGAGCCAGTGGTAATGTTGATGTTGCCACCACTTTTACCCGTTGCTCTAGAGCCAAAATTGTTGTTGATATAGCTTTTGACGACTTGTGTTGCCCCTGTAGCATTGAGCGTAATATCACCCGCCTGACTACCAACTGCGCCCAAACCTGACCTGATACCAGCTGAAAGGTTACTTCCTCCCAAAACATCTATATTCCGGGCGTTAACCGCAATACTACCTCCACCTCCAGCTTTTACATCAACTGCAGCGCCGTTGTTGAGTGATACATCTGCCCGTACCACTGCATCAGGAAAACTCAGACTCAGATTATTACCATTCACGTTCAGTCCGACAGTTCCTGATCCTGCTAACCCTCCCAACTCAACTCGACCACCACTCGCATTCAATATTCCGCCATCCATGATGATGTTGCCGCCTACTAGTAGCAAACTCTGACCATCAGGAACATGTAGACCCGCAGAGGTGGCTGAAAGATCTAAGGCAACTGAGTTATTTTGGATAGACGTCCCAGGAATTTGGTTAAGATATAGTAAAGCGTCCGGATTGATGGTCAGCAAGGGTGGAGCATCAGGATTAGACGCACTGAACTTGCCCTGATTTCCAAACTGGATTGCATTCGCTGTACTTGCCAGAAACGAACCACCTACATCCAAACGGGCATTGGGACCAAAGATGATACCATTGGGGTTAATAAAAAACAGGTTGGCATTGCCACCCGTGACACCAAGCGTCCCCAGAATTTCGGAGCGGATATTTCCCGTCACCCGACTGAAAATGTTCACAATCCCAGCGGGATTACTGAAGTAGACACCTCGTCCTCCACCGACATTAAATTCACTGAAACTGTGGAAAAGGTTACTACCGCGAGTTGCACCGCCGTCAATTTTGTCACTTGGCAGCCCCTTAATTGTGACGTTCGGTGTAACCACAGACCTTTCACCTCCTAGCGTAGCATCGGGGGTGATTTTGCTCTGGGCATAAGCGCGATCGCCCCTGGCGCCGATCGTACCCGCGACTAAAGCACTCGCTAGCCCTAGCTGAGCGCACCAACTCCACCAACTGAGAACCACCACTGTCTTTACCCCCAAGCTTATGTCAAAATTCTCAGTAGTTTCCCGAACTACTCTTGATTAATCTTTATCATGAGTGGGGACAAAACGGCACTATAACATTTTCCTATACTTATGTATAAGTAGATAGATGCATATTAGAATTATATTGTCAACCAAGTATCCAAGGAGCGGCTCCTCCTTATATGCCTGATATAAATGAGGTTTCGGAGTAGCATTACTTTTATGAAGATCCTTGCACAATACAGCCTGGAAACCAAACTTTTACCTGCAATTGTGGTATTGTCCTCCCTGATTCCGTGGACAACTGCACAAGCGCGGATAACATTTAATGCACCACCTGCTGGTCTAGGAGTACCTGGTAGGCGAGTAGCCGGTGGGGCGAGAATAAATAATAGTTGTTTACCAGAACACAAGAAGCGTCTGACTGTGATAGTGCCCCCATCCGATGTAGGGTTAACAACAGTAGCAAACCCTACCTTATTTTTCTATGTTCCTCGAACTTCTGCACCATCCGTAGAGCTGATTGTGTACGATAAAAATCAACAATACAAGCAAACCTACAAACCAACGGGCAAAGCAGGAGTTGTTGGTATTCATGTGACAGCGACTTCACTAGAAGTAGGCAAGGAATATCGTTGGTACTTCGCAGTTATTTGCAATCCTAAAGAACGTTCCCAGGATCAGGTTGTGGATGGTGTGATTAAACGGATTCAACCTCAACAGCAACTGACGACGAAGTTAGAAAATGCAACCCTTGAAGAGCGTGTAAATCTTTATGCAACATCTGGCATTTGGCAAGATAGCCTTGCCACTTTGGCTCAGTTGCTTTCCACCAGTCCTAATAATCCGGAATTCAAAGCTGATTGGAAAGCATTGTTAAAGGTAGGTTTGGCTCCAGAGGCGGCTGAATTGGTGAATGAGCCTTTGCTCGAAGGCAAGGAAGCACCACAATCTATTTCGAGGATTTAAAAAACTTTGAGAAAAGCTAATTAGACATTTCCGGAAATTAACTATGCATTACCTGAAATCTTTGTAGAGACGCGATCAGTCGCGTCTCTACATTCTTTTTCGGAGATATCTATTGTTAATAGTTTGGGCTAGTGGTGCGCCGTCGGTCGGTCGCTCCTCACAAACAACCATTACCTGGGATCGATACGGATGCTGTAAAATTATCCTCCATCCGGCATTTACTAACCTGTTGACCCCATGCATTCCGACTACCTCGAACGAATCCTGACTGCCCGTGTATACGATGTTGCCCAAGAAACACCACTGGAGTATGCCCCAAATCTCTCCACGCGACTGAATAACAAACTCCTGCTCAAGCGGGAGGATATGCAGTCAGTGTTTTCCTTTAAGCTGCGGGGTGCTTATAACAAGATGGCGAAACTACCGCCGGATGTGCTGGCACAGGGTGTAATTACCGCGTCTGCTGGGAACCATGCTCAGGGAGTTGCCCTCAGTGCCCGTCAGCTAGGAACACAAGCGATTATCGTCATGCCTGTGACCACCCCCCAAGTCAAGGTGGATGCGGTCAGATCTAGGGGTGGAGAGGTCGTGTTGTCTGGGGATACTTACGATGATGCCTGTGCTTATGCCCGTCAACTTGAGGCAGAAAAAGGCTTGACTTTTATTCACCCCTTTGACGATCCGGATGTAATTGCCGGACAGGGGACCATCGGCATGGAAATTCTGCGGCAATACCAGCAACCCATCCATGCCATTTTTGTGGCGATTGGGGGTGGGGGATTGATTTCTGGGATTGCGGCATATGTGAAACGCTTGCGTCCCGAAATCAAAATCATTGGCGTTGAGCCGATGGATGCCGACGCCATGTCTCAATCGCTGAAAGCCGGGAGACGGGTGCGCTTGTCCCATGTGGGCTTATTTGCCGACGGGGTGGCGGTGCGACTTGTGGGTGAAGAAACCTTCCGTCTGTGTCAGCAGTATGTGGATGACATCATTCTAGTCGATACGGATGACACTTGTGCCGCAATTAAAGACGTGTTTGAGGATACGCGATCAATTCTGGAACCTGCAGGTGCTTTGGCGATCGCCGGTGCCAAAGCCTACGTAGAACAAAAGCAAATCCAGGGACAAACATTAATTGCCATTGCCTGCGGTGCGAACATGAACTTCGACCGCCTCCGGTTTGTCGCAGAACGAGCAGAGTTAGGTGAACGCCGCGAAGCTATTTTTGCTGTCACGATTCCCGAAGAACGGGGTAGTCTGCGCAAGTTTTGTGAATGTATTGGCAAACGCAATCTGACTGAGTTTAATTATCGCATTGCCGCAAAAAAAGAAGCTCATATTTTTGTGGGTGTGCAAATTCAAAACCGTGCCGACGCCGCCAAGATGGTTGAAACCTTTGAAGCTAATGGGTTCAAAACCATTGACTTAACGGATGACGAACTGACGAAATTGCATCTGCGGCACATGGTTGGTGGACACTCTCCCCTCGCCCACAATGAATTGCTTTATCGTTTTGAGTTTCCCGAACGTCCCGGCGCATTGATGAAGTTCGTCGATTCTATGAGTCCCGACTGGAATATCAGCCTCTTTCATTACCGCAACAACGGCGCAGACTACGGACGAATTGTCGTGGGGATGCAAGTGCCCCCCCACGAGATGGAGGAGTGGCAGGCATTTCTCGATACTCTCAAGCTTAGTTATTGGGATGAAAGCCAGAATCTGGCATACAAACTTTTTTTGGGATAGCGCTTTTAATAGCTTTTCTCAATCCAAACACTCAAAAACACCAGTTGGTTTGCCATTTCCAGGGCTGACTTATCAGCAGCTAATTTAAGTAAACCACGTAACTGCTGTCCAACCGAGTATTGCTGTTGTGGGGCAAGAACGATGCCAGCATGGCTTCTTTCTTGAGCCATAAACTCACCGTGCAATCGGCAAAAATCTCCAATGTTGAAGCTATAAATCACTCGCCCTTGCACTGCTGCCCAAATAAGTTGTTCTTCATCAGGATAGCCTAGTGTACCAGCATCCGCGACTGTAACGACATCCAAATCCGCATTTCGCAGAGCTTGTACCAGCGCCCCTTTAATTGTGTCTTCATCTAAGTACAAGCGAAAACGGCTCACAACAAATTTCCTGCTTTATAATCGGCTGACAAGCGACTGCATTCTTCATCATAGGCAGCAAATTCGGATGAGAGCGATTCTTTGTTGGCATAGTAGTACGCCAAAGCGCTATAAATCCCTGCTAGCGTTAGGTGTGGTTTATCTTCCAGGATTTCTTCAGGTGTGATACCCGCTTTAATCTCATTCACAATATACTGAACTGTAATCCGGGTTCCGGCGATGCGGGGACGACCACCGCAGGTTCCTGGTGTGCGGACAATCAGTGTGCCAATGTCGGTAATGGTTTGCATAGCTTGTTTGCTCAATTTTGCTCCCATGTAAGCACTCTAGCACTCCTCACAGGGGTGTTGGAGCGACAATCGTGCTGTAAAAAGTAGCGAAATTAGTAAGTTGAGTGTAGCAGGAGACGGAACCCATCAAATTCTTTGCAAATGTTTGGGTTCCATACGTTTTATCCAACCTACAGCTAACTATGCCCTAGCACATGCAATTTTTTTCATCAATATCCGTAACTTTTCGCTCAAAGCGCGATCGCTGTTTACTCAAAAATATTAGTGGACGATGAGTTCGTTTCGATGGAACTAGGAAAAAAAATAATGATGATTAAGACAAAAAATTATAAAGTAAATATGACAAAACTGTGAGTTGAGATAGATATCCTTAATTTACCCAGATCAACTCTTTTTACCTGGACGGGGAAAAATGGTTAAGAATCATATAGAACTTAGAAGGAAGAGATACTTCAAGCTCAGTTCACAAATCGCTCAGTTAGATAATGCACAATTGCATTCTCTGTTTAACAATAGTGAGTCGAATGAGTCGAGCACGGGTTGGGGGATAAATCACGCCATCGTCCTTGGGCAATCCAAGGTCTTTGTGAAACGTGTTCCAGTTACGAACATCGAATATGATAACCTGTTCTCCACCAGAAACCTCTACGATCTGCCGACTTACTGTAATTACGGCTTCGGATCCACTGGTTTTGGGGTCTTCCGTGAACTCGTGACCCATATCAAGACAACCAACTGGGTATTGGAGGGGGCGATCGCCACCTTCCCACTGATGTACCATTATCGGATTATTCCGTTCTCCGGGCGGCGGGCGGATGTGGATATGGATCGTCTAAAAGGTTATGTGGAGTACTGGGGTAATAGTGCGAACGCCGGGAATTATGTGGTAGATAGAGCGAACGCCAACTATGAGTTGGTTCTGTTTATAGAGCATATACCGCATGTTCTGGAAACATGGCTGCGGGAAAACCCTAACAAATGCAAGAAACCCCTGGATGACTTACGCACGACGATTGACTTTTTGAGGACGAAGGGAATCATCCACTTTGATGCGCATTTTCACAACGTCCTCACAGACGGTGAGCAGATATATTTGACCGATTTTGGTTTGGTACTTGACAAGAGTTTTACGTTGACAAAAGATGAAGAGTCTTTCTTTAAGCAGAACACATTTTACGACTACGGAGAAGTCCTGCGGAATCTTGGACACCTTATTCGACCGTCGTATGATTCATGTTCGGAGAACGATAAACGCAGGATAATGGAAAAATATGGCATAAAAGAAGGCTTACAACATCATGAACTGCGGTCTATATTACTCGACAACATCGAGCAGATACATGCTGATGGGATCATGAAGTTAGATGAGTTCTATGTTGCCAGCATTGTCAAATACCGCAGCATCATTGCCCTGATGCAAGACTTCTTTGCTGATATGTGGGGAAATAACAAAAAAGACACGAAATTTCATCACGCAAAACTACTGCTGCTGCTCAAAGAGACGGGGTTTCTTCCTGGTGCTGTATCCCATACACACCAATTCTATGGTACAAAAGCTGTTTTATGAATGACCATGTCAGATGAAACTTCTAAGCTTCGCTACAATAATGCAGGTATCTACCCGGTTTTTTGTCTACCCAGAAGATGATCTATGAATAATCAACTCCAAGACTACAATCCCAGTGCCATAGCTCAAATCAATGGCAACCTCTTGGGTTTACCATTTAATTACGAGTCGGCAAACCTGATTGTCTTTGGCGTACCTTGGGAAGTCACTGTTTCCTATGGTGCTGGTACTGCCAACGGACCACAGCGTGTTCTCGATGCTTCGACTCAGTTAGATTTATTTGATTTTGACAACCCTGATGGATGGAAACAGGGAATTTTCATGGTGGAAATTCCTCAGGATATTCTAGAGCAGAATGAATATTATCGCACCTTAGCGGCAAAAATTATCAAGCGACTAGAGCAAGGTAAATCGGTGACAGATACACCAGATTTGACACCTGTACTTACAGAAGTTAATCAAGCTTGCCAACAGGTGAATCAATGGTTGTTTGAACAGTGCTTTGAAGCAATTAAGAATGGCAAACGAGTCGCAGTCATTGGCGGGGATCACAGTTCACCGTTAGGTTATTTCCAAGCCTTGGCGACTCGCTACACTAACTATGGCATTTTGCACATTGATGCACACGCAGATTTACGCGATGCTTATGAGGGATTTGAGTTTTCTCATGCGTCCATCATGTTCAATGCGATGAAACTACCGCAAATTTCTAGGTTAGTGCAGGTAGGCTTGCGTGATATTTCTCATGATGAAGTGCTTTTGATTAACCAATCTAATGGTAGGATTGTTGCTTATTATGACCCAGCTATTAAACAAAAGCTTTACTCTGGAACAACTTGGATTGATTTATGCCGAGAAATTATTAGTCATTTACCTGAATACGTTTATATCAGCTTTGATGTTGATGGTCTCGATCCAAAATTCTGTGCGAGTACAGGTACTCCAGTTCCGGGTGGACTGGAATTGGAGCAAACATATATGCTATTTCGTGAATTGATCAATAGCGATCGCAAAATAATTGGCTTTGATCTGTGCGAAGTTGGTGATGCTGAGTGGGATGGTAATGTCGGTGCGCGGATAGTTTACAAGCTGGCGAATTTGATGGATTTATCGCTGCGATGATAATTTTTAATTCAACAGCCTATAAAGCTTACGCCTCGACCCAATCTAATGTCTAAGCCCATTGCACAGGATCTAATCGATAGTAGCGTTGTAGTAGCTCATAAAGTGCCGGATGCTGATTCAGCAATTGGTGCGGTTTCTCAAAGAATGTCTCAGTCGCTACGGCAAAAAATTCTGCGGGATTCGTTGTGCCATAGCTATCCATTACGGTCTTTATGTCTTGTTGAACATGATGACAGAGTTGTTGATATTCTTCTGTCATCACCTGCGCCCAAATGGGATAGTCGGAGTTTCGTTGCAAAATAGGAACACCCTCCGCTTTACCATCTTCAAGATCTAACTGGTGGGCGAATTCATGAATAACAACGTTATGTCCATCCCTCCAATTGCGAGTGTCTTGTTGCACCTGTTCCCAAGATAGTACCAATTGGTCATTAATCCATGATTCCCCTAGTCTTGCCACGCGCCTTGACTCGACAACATAATTCCCGATCGCAATGGTTTCATTAACAAAATAAGTGCTAGGATAAATTAGAATTGAACGAAGTTTAGGGAAATATTCTCCGCGCTCATTCAGCAGGAGCAAACAGGCGACAGCAGCAATAGTCAGCTTCATTTCCTCCGTCACTTGTAATCCTCCACAACCAATGAATTGTTTTTCTGCTAAAAACACTTGAACATGTCCCTGAAGCCGTCTTCGTTCAGTGGGAGAAAGACGGGTGCAAATGGGAAGATTATTCTCGATAGTAGAGTTCCAAAGTGAGGGAAAAGGACGATGTTTAAGACGATTTCTTCGCTGTTTAGTGAGGACGGGACTGATGAAAATTCCAGTGATAATCAGTCCAATGAAAAGAATAATAATAATTGTTGCAATCATTTCGCGTAGCGGCTATAGAGTGCGTTCACGCACATATCCAATTCGATACTAACCCCTATAGAGTGCGATCGCACTCTTAGCAGCCATATTGGATTAACCTGAAAGTTAATTAATAGCGAACAAAAAGCCTTTTCGAGAACGGCAGTCAAATCACTACGAGGAACATATTGACATTTGATGTAACTTCGTCTTTTGTAATTGAAAATTATGGATAAAAAACTTTGAGAGCAATATCTATAAGTAAATTCTTATGATTTTTGATTTCTTGCTCACTCCAAGTTGCATGTAAAAGGGGGGTCTGATTCTTCTCACTTTTGCCCAAAACTTACGACCAATAGGATATCGCTGCTTAAGGAGCAAGCATTGTTCATCGTCCATTTTCATCAATCGTAACTGCCATTTAACGGCGTTCTTCAATGATTGTCTCAGAAACAGGCTTACCCTGTACCTGAATGAGTCGCCGTTCAGTTTGCCGACTATCAGAGGGTTGCTTGATTTGTTTCACTAAGCCAGAAGTTAACAGTGCTTCGTGAAATGTTGTTTTTTGAGCAGCTTCTTGTTTATCAGTAAGATATTTCTGGAGAGCTTGATGAAGCTGCTGTAGTTCCTCTAGATTAAGTGTCTCAAGCTGATCGAGGATTTCGTTAAGGATTGCCTGTGGCATAGGCTTTTACTTTTCACGCGGGAGCGCTAGTCTGTCTACTATTGTACGACGGCTAGCCCTTCAATAAGTAAGCGGTCTAGTACTCATCAGAGGATTATTAGATCGACAATAGCAGTATAAGAAGTTTAATCTAGGCATGGGGCAATGGTGCGATTAAAGCTGTGGCAGTGGGTTGTGTTGGCAATGCCTCTAGCGACTATCGTCAGTTTCTTGATGGTAGCAGCGGGGTGGCAGATCCATGAGTGGGGCATAAGTTGGATTTGGGCGGTATTTACCCTCATATTTGTGGGCTGGCGTTGGCTGTTGGTCAAATGGACCCGACCGATGGTAGAGCAGGTGGAAGCGGTTGTGGCAGAAGTCCGTGAAGAACTGGAATCTGCATCTACCGACTCACTACCAGCAGGAAATGATGCCGCACAAGCAGAAGTAGCCCTACAAGATATCCTGAAAGCTTCCCAAAACGATTCACCGATTTGGGAAGACTGGCAAACATTTTGGCAGCGTTGTCAAGAGCTTGTTGTGGCGATCGCCCAGATCTACTATCCGGAAGTAAAGTATCCTCTGCTGAACATTCACGTTCCCCAAGTTTATACACTGATTCGAGGAACAGTGGATGACTTAGATCAGTGGATGCAGAAGTTATCTCCTGCCCTCAATCAGGTTACAGTTGGGCAAGTTTACCAGGCATACGAAGTCTACCGTAAACTGGAGCCATCTGCGCGTAAACTCTGGCAAGTATGGAACTGGGCACGGTGGCTGTTGAACCCGGCGGTGGCGGTGGCAAGAGTTGCCAGTCAGCGCTACACACAACAGGCAAATCAGCAACTGCTGGTGAATTTAAGCCAGATGCTTCGGGAAGCTGCCCTTAGGAACTTATGTCGGCAGGCAGTTGCTCTCTACAGCGGTAGCACATTACCAGTTTCAGAATCTTCCTTACCCACACCGACGGTAAAGGCGGCAAAGACCCAAACACTTCGAGAAATCATCGCTCGAGCAGAACCAGCCGAGGCGGTTGAGCAAAAACCCGTCAGTATTCTGCTTGTGGGGCGAACGGGGTCCGGAAAAAGCAGCCTGATTAACACGCTGTTTCAGGCAGATCTTGCAGCAGTCGATGTTTTGCCCAGTACGGATCGGATTCAAAATTACCACTGGCAGACCCAAACGCTCGAAACGCTGACGCTTTGGGATACTCCGGGTTATGAACAAGTGAACCGTGCCGATCTACGGGAGATAGTGCTTGAGTATGCCACAAACGCCGATCTGCTGCTGTTAGTTACCCCTGCCCTCGATCCTGCTGGGCAAATGGATGTGGACTTTCTTAAAGACATGAAGGCGGAAGTTACAGACTTGCCTGTCATTACCGTCGTTACTCAGGTGGATCGTCTCCGTCCTATACGCGAGTGGTCGCCACCCTACGACTGGCAATGGGGCGATCGCCCAAAGGAAATTGCTATTCGCCAAGCTACTGAGTATCGCACAGAGATGTTGGGCGACTATTGTTCTCTGGTTCTGCCCGTCGTCACAGGAGACATCAAAACGGGTCGAGCTGCCTGGGGAGTGGAAGCGCTATCGTTGGGATTGGTGGATGCGATCGCACCTGCCAAGCAACTCCGTCTTGCCCGCTTTTTGCGTAACTTGGAAGCCCGCACCGTCGCCGCCGCCAAAATTATCGACCACTATACCTTCCAGATGGCGACAACACAGGGACTAGCTGCACTGCTCAAAAGTCCCATCCTCCAGTTCATTTCTACGCTGTCAACCGGATCTCCAGCTTTAGCATATTTACTGGCACAGCAGATTCCAGTAGAACAGTTGCCTGTCGTTATCGGCAAACTCCAGATGGCATATGACCTTTTCTCGCTCTTAAATCCTGGCGACGCCAATCCCCTCAACTTTGACCTGCTATCCCTGTGGCCACTGCTGCTGGAATCTGCTTCACCGGATCGCAATGCCTGGGCATTTGGTCACGCCTTAGTGGAGTACTGGACTCAAAATCTCACGGTTGAACAACTCCGGGAGCGGTTTGAGTATTACCTGAAGCAAGTTTGAGTCGCTACGTTGCTCCTCGTCGGATTGTTTGTGGAGATTTCACATGTAATGTAGAGACGTTGCATGCAACGTCTCTACAAAGGTTATCGTTATTACAAATTATCTGAGCTAAACTGTATTGGAATATAAAACTGAAGTTAAAAATTAAATAAATAAGTTAAATTAAATATTTTTAGTACTAATAATTAATAAAAAAACCTTTTTATTAATTTAGGAATAAACCTAAACTTTTGTAATTGTTTCTACAAAAAGAATACGCTCAAGTTGAATACACTAAAAAAGTAATATCTCAGATCAGTATTTAAGCAGGTGCGGAGCAATTTGTTTATATCATGTTCGGTAAATGACTTATTATTTAGGTTTGACCTCGAGAGCGCCTTTGACGCAAGTCAAAGTCTCCCCTCCCCTATTAACGGAGGGTTTGGGGAGCCAGCGTTGTAGGAGCATTTCCTGATATCTTGCACCATTCTCAATCAGGGTAGGGGAGCCACAAAGAGTGCGCGGAGAGAAGTTGCAAGGGAGCCAGCGCGCCGACACGAGTGTTTCCCGCGCCCCGGCGACTGGCGGTAGGGTTTCCCTCCCTTGCAAACTTCGGGGTTAAGCGCGCCCTCGAGGAGTGGTGAGTCCAGCGCGCCGACACGAGTGTTTCCCGCGCCCCGGCGACTGGTGAAGCAGCGCGCCGACACGAGTGTTTCCCGACAGAGGCGACTGCTGAACCCGAAGGGCTTTCCCGTTGGGCGTTGGGCACTGCCCACAAACGCAAAAATAGGCCCACCATGTCAATAGTGGGCGATGCCCACCCCACAAAAATAGCATTATTGCAACTGGTGCAAGATGTGATTTTCCCTTATCGCTTCTGGCATGGAGAGGTCGCTTATTATAAGTAATAAGCGCGAATATGATATTACATAAAATCTGACTAAATTTGCCATTTTAGTTCAATACGGTTCAGTAGTTGTTTACTACCGTCAACCTTTGTAGAGACTAGCAAGTGCAACGTCAAGACAAAGCAGCAATTCATACCATGAGCGTCCTAACACCAAGCGTATTGCATTTTAGTTGACTTTTTAGGCTACAAAACGCCTTAAGAATTATGACTATGAACAAAGAGAAAATTACTTTAACCTTTCAACCCCTAGCTGGCGGTTCCTTTATTAACTGGGTAAAATTGCTGATCGACAATGGTGGAGTAGATAGAAAATATATAATGAGAGCAGTTTTAGTGTCTGTTATTAGTTTATTAGGTATTCCTTTCAGATTTTTTGAGACAGCTATATTTAGCAAAAAAATTGAAAATATACAAATTCAATATCCTCCAATTTTTATCCTCGGACATTGGAGAAGCGGCACAACATACCTTCATAATATGATGGCTCAAGATGAAAATATAGGATTTGTGTCAACAAGTCAAACATGGATACCTGAAATGTTTTTAATTAGTCAGCCACTCTGGAAACTTATTACCAGTAAAGTTATACCTAAAAAAAGACCAATGGATAATGTAGCGCTCTCAAGTGATTTACCTCAAGAGGAAGAATATGCTATAGGAAATATATCTCAGTACTCTTTTTATCATGGTTTCTTTTTTCCGAAAAATATCAAAAAATATTTTAAAAATTTTGTACTTTTTGAAGGAGTATCTGAAGAAATAAAGAATGACTGGAAAAAAATATATATGATAATTTTAAAAAAAGCAACTCTTAGCGTCAATGGGAAAAGACTGGTTCTTAAAAATCCTTCAAATACAGCCCGAATAAAACTATTATTAGAAATTTTTCCCAACGCCAAGTTTATTCATATTTATAGAAATCCATATATAGTTTATAAATCAACATCACATCTTTATAAAAAACTTTTACCGGAATTTATTTTGCAAGATGTAAACGAAAAAGAGATAGATGCAAATATCCTGAAATTTTATCATGAGCTAATGCAGAAATTTTTTCTAGATAAAAATCTTATCCCTCAAGAAAACTATGTGGAAATTAAGTATGAAGATTTTGTCGGCAAGGAAGTTACAGAATTAAAGAGGGTATACGAGCAACTCAATCTACCTGAATTTGAAGAAGCGGAAGAAAATTTTAAAAAATATATTGACTCTCAGTCAGATTATGAAACAAATAAATACTCCTTTGATGAGGAAACAATAAAAAAGGTATATGAAGCGTGGAAGTTTACTATTGACAAATGGCAATATAGCCCTCAAAGTAATGTTGAATAGATAGAGGAGTAAAAAGTGAAATGTTGAAATACTACCAAACAGCGGAGGTAGGATGGAGCAACAACAGCGCGGTGTGACAGTATGGTTAACTGGTCTGAGTGGTGCAGGCAAAACTACTATCTGTCAAGTTGTGGAGAAAGAACTGCAGACTCAGGGATACAAAGTTGAAGTACTTGACGGTGATGTGGTGCGCCAACATCTGAGCAAGGAGTTGGGTTTTAGCAAGGAGGATCGGAACGAGAATATTCGCCGGATTGCCTTTGTCGCTCACCTTCTTACCAAAAATAATGTCATTGTATTGGTTTCGGTCATCTCACCCTACCGTGCTATGAGGGAACAAGTGCGGCAATGCATTGGAGATTTCATTGAAGTGTACGTCAACGCGCCATTGTTCGTTTGCGAACAGCGAGATGTAAAAGGGCTGTATAAGAAAGTACGATCGGGGGAAATTAAACACTTCACTGGCATTGATGACCCCTACGAAGTGCCATTACAACCGGAAGTCGAATGTAAAACCGATCTTGAAGGCGTTGCTGAAAGCGCAACTAAAGTTTTGCACAAGCTGGAAGAGTTGGGTTATATCAATCGAATGTTTTTACCGCCATTGCATAAAAACACTCGCTAGTATTAAGCCAAGCAATACGGTAAGGTCTTCTTACAGCACCATGATCGAGTAGACCACAATATAACCGTAGGGGCGCGGTTTCCGCGCCCTTACAACGCGGTCAATTCAATTGAAAACTGCTGTAAGAAAGCGAGTAAAATATTTCACATGGCTAAACCGAAAAACCATACGGGTGTTGACTCAAAAGTGCTGTTGGGAATGGAACAGCATTGGCGCGATCGCAATTCCTTCCCGAACTTTCACTTCAAAAGACGGCATTGGCTACGAACAGCATTAGCCGCGTTTACCTTCGGAGTTTTTTCCAGTGCGATCGCTCCTACTCCAGGACTGGGAGCAGAGCGGGTTTCTTTCTCTTACCCTCCGTTTGGTGACTTTTATCTCTCTACGGATTCCCTAGAGGTGTTTGCTAAGGAAGGTAAGATTACGAGTGAATTTGCCTATTATGCTAAGCGAATCCCGCCACAGCAGTTGGCTCAACTGCGCGACCTGCTGCAGACACGGTTTGAAGTCACTCCCACCCTAGTATCCCAGTTTACCTATTCACCTATTGGTGAAAACGTGCTGCAACGTCTGGGGGAATTGGTGCAAACACAGAGTAGACAAAATGGTTTCTATGCTTTGCGCTCTGCCTTGATCTTATCTGCTGCTGACCGAGATGGCTTAAGCATAGTGAATTTAATCCGTCGCTACCCCTCCAACAGTATTCGGCTGAACTTGAGCGGCACACAAGAAATTATTGGTAACTTGTCAGAACTGCTGAAAAAAAGAGATGCAGTTGTTTTCGCACTTCAGCAAACAGCAGAAGCAGATGCGGCTAGTGAGTCAAAAGTTGATTTTTCACAACAGCCAGATCTACGGAGTACAGGTTCTTTTAAGTGGCAGAAACAAACCCTGAATCTGGATGAAAGCTCGCGAAATCGCCATTTTATGGCTGATCTGTATGTACCGCAAACAGGAACTAAAACTCAAAATACTCCATCGCCTCCTTTCCCGGTGATTGTGATTTCTCACGGTGTAGCGGAAGACCGCCAGACATATGCCTATGTAGCGCAACATTTGGCATCTTATGGCTTTGCAGTTGCAGTCTTGGATCATCCTGGAAGTGATGCCAAGGAATTTAGGCAATTTTTTGCGGGTTTGGCAGGTCCACCAAAAGCAAAGGAATTGATCGACCGTTCACTAGATGTAAAATTTATGCTGGATGAACTCCAGCGTCTTTCTGAGACTAATTCTAATCTGAAGGGACAATTGAATCTGCAACAGGTTGGTGCGATCGGGCATTCTTATGGAGGGTATACAGCTCTGACTTTAGCAGGGGCAAAGATTAATTTTGAGCAAATCCAAAAGGATTGTCATCCCAACCGCTCTTTAGATTTGTCAGTTTTCTTACAGTGCCGCGCTGATGAACTACCACCTGCTAATTATCTCTTACTTGACCAACGAGTCAAGGCAGTTATGGCGATTAATCCTTTAGTTAGCACAATTTTTGGACAAAGGGGATTGAGCCAAATTCAAGTTCCCGTGATGCTAGTTGCAGGTAGTCAAGATATTGTTACCCCAGCTTTACCAGAGCAGATTCGCCCGTTTACTTGGCTGCAAAATCAAAATAAGTACCTTGTACTCATTGAAAATGGAACGCATTTTTCCACGTTAGGCGAATTAGATTCTGCCAATAACGTATTGCCTGTTCCACCTAGCTTAATTGGTCCCAATCCGGCGATCGCTCGCTCCTATGTCAACTCTCTAAGCTTGGCTTTCTTTCAAACTCATCTCAGGAATCAACAGCAATATCGTCCCTATCTCAGCGCAGCTTATGCCAAGTCTATCAGTCAAGCACCGTTAAACCTGAGTCTGATACACTCTTTTACAGCAGAACAGTTAGCACAGATATTTAATGGGGGCAAAGAATCACCGTCGGCTGCCAAGGGCAAACGCATCTAAATTTGATGTTTCTATGACTTACGCATTGACCGAATTATTCGTAATTCGTAATTCGTAATTCGTAATTAAAAATTACAGAATTATGAATTAATTAATAATTAATTCATTGAGGGTATAGGTTCCCCCGCCCCCTTCTCCCAATTCCTCGCCGCATTCGCGAACGGGGAAAGTCACTCGTCTAAGGTAATAATTCAAAAGTAATTAAATAATTCTTAATTTTGACTTGTTACCTTAGACGAGTGACAGCCGTGCAAAGCGACTTGTGGGGTAATAATTAAGAACGAAGAATTACGAATTACGATTCGTGAGATAGCGACTTGACATAAATAGCCTTGTATGCTGTTGTTTCGGTAGGGCGGCGGAGCGCAATATTCATTTGGGTAGACCATAAAACCGTAGGGGCGCGGTCTGGGCGCCCTTACCACGTGGTCAAATCTACGATATGAAACGACCGCATCTCACCCTAACCTTAGCTTGTAATCAATGGTGAAGTTTGGTTCCAACTACCAGAGAAGACAAAATTTTCTAACGGTTTACGAGTACGAGGCGATAGTTCTCGTTGAAGATATTTTTCAGGTAAAGTTTGTGGATCTCCTATATAACCAAGTACGATCGCTGCTACTGGCTCATAACCTTGAGGAATGTTATACACACTCACAGCCTTGGGTACGTCAAATCCCGCCATTTGGTGGATAAATAACCCCAATGCCGTTGCTTGCATCGTCAACTGAGCAGCAGCAGCCCCGACATCATGAAAAGCATGTCGGTTTTCCACACCGTTACGCTCAAAGTTAAGCTTTGCCACTGAAATCATTAATACTGGAGCGTTCTGCGCCCACGGTTGGTTGCCTTCGGCTAAACAGCCTAGTAGACGGTCAAATTCAGCTTGGTTATCCCTAGTAGCAACAATAAAACTCCACGGCTGCTCATTATAGGAAGAAGCCGCCCATCGTGCTGCTTCTAAAACGCTGCGTAATTTCTCTGGTTCAACCAAGCGCTCTGAAAAAGCTAGGGGACTCCAGCGCTTTGAGAGTAAATCATCGATAGGATACTGAGTATCTGCTGATTTATTTATGACAAAATCATCAACATTTTGCATATAGGATTCCTATTTTATTTTTGAAATACACGTAGGATGGGCTATGCCGCACAAAACTAGGATCTGGTGGGCAATGCCCACCCTACACTCCAAGCCAAGGTTGCCAGGTTTGCTCCTCTATATTAATGTCACCTGCTTGGACAGAAGCATCCCATCGTGTTTGATCGCCATCCCGCCAGAATCGCAGGTCAACACTCGCATTACCAACGCTAACTTCGCGGAGTGTAATCTCCGGTAGCCATTTTGGCAGGTCGGGATTGACGTAAAGTCGTTTATTAGGAGCGTCTGCAAGCAAACCGAGAATCGCCTGTAAAAGCTGGAAGATAGACCCCGCCGCCCATGCCTGAGGTACGTTCGCTTGAAAGTACTGCACCGGAAACGTTCCCGGCTGTTCTTCAATTCCAGCGTAGACCTCTGGAAGGCGGGAGTTTGAGAAAAAGCTGGCAGCCTCAGAAATTCCACGGGCGATGCGTGCTGCTTCGGCGGCAAAGCCGTAGCGCTTGAAGCCTAGGGCGATGATCCCATTATCATGAGGCCAGATCGCGCCGAGCTGGTAGGAGTAAGGATTGTAAGCAGGGTTGTGTGCTGATAGTGTACGAATGCCCCAGCCTGTCCACATATCTGGCTCCATTAGCCGCTTGACAACTCGGGCGGCATGTTCCGGGCTGGCAATGCCACTCCATAGACAGTGACCTGGGTTCGAGGCGATCGTGCGCACTGGCTGTTTGTGCGGATCGAGCGCAAAGGCATAAAAGCCGATGTCCTCGCACCAAAAGCTTTCTTCAAAATGTGCTTGCAGTTTAGCAGCTTTTGTCCGTAGCTCAGTTGCTCGATCATCCTCCCCAAGCGCGGTGAACACCTCTGCCATGCGCATCCACGCATCAAAAACGTAGCCTTGCAACTCGCACAATGCGAGTGGTGGCGGTACTTGACTGCCGTCAGGGTAAACTATAGCATCTCCAGAATCTTTCCAACTCTGATTTTGAGTACCCATTGAGGAGCGTGATTTGTATTCTTGAAACCCATCACCATCCAAGTCCCCATACTGGTCGATCCATTCGAGACAGCGCAACGCCACATCACGGTACTCACGCAGCAGCGAATCGTCTCCCATCCATTTCCAAGCTTCATGGAGGGTAATCAAGTATAACGGCGTCGTATCAGCAGTGCCATAGTAGGGCGTGTGCGGAATTTTATGGAAATGCGCCAGTTCCCCGGAGCGAAGTTCATGAGGCATTTTCCCCGGTTGGGCGTCGCGCCAATCGTCTATCTCGGTTGCCTGAAGTTGAGCAAGTCTCTGTAGTGCGCCCCGTGCAAAACCAGCATAAATCATCATGTTTTGCAGGCTGACGGTTAAACTATCGCGTCCAAAAATACTTACGAACCAAGGAACTCCCGCCGCAGGTATCCAAACATCAGGGGCTAAGTTGCGATCGTATAGCCGCAGTGCGCCCATATCCTCAATGGATTGATGGTACAGGTTATATATTTCCTCGTTAGCAGTTGTCAGTTTGGTTGCACGGTTAAGCCACTGCTGCTGTAGCTTTTCTGTCTCAGATGATACGTGATAACATTCCGAGCTAGGTTCGTGAACTTGGTCGGACTCCACGAGAATGTAGTAGCCGCATGAATGCCAGGTTGCGCCAGGGTCAAGTGCCACCTCAAAAGTGATGCGACCGTTAGCGTAGAAAGGTTGAGATGTGCAGTTGCCCAATCGGTAGGTGAAGCGGCGATAGAAATCGCGGTTAGTATAGGCTGTATGCAGTTCGCTACTTTCCTCCTCCCACTGAGTTACGATGTGCCCCCGCCGAACAAATTTGTGTGCTTTTACCTCAAAAATATCGGCAAAGTCTGAGCGCAACGCAATTTCTAAATTAAAGCGGACTGGCGTCAGACCATAATTCGTGATGTCGAGATCCTCGTGGATACCTGACCCAGCAATTCGGGTGATGACAAACCCCACGGAACCTTGGGCAATCGGACCATCTTCGGTCGTTAACTCCGGATTTGTCAGGTAGATCCGTGCAGCATAATATGCTGTGGTGCTGGAATTTAGTCGATCCCAAGGCTGACCGTTTGCAGAACAGGAATAGTAGCTCAAAAAGCGGGTGTCATTCATAAAGACACCGAGTTCTCCATCAGTAGTGATCTGCGCGTCCTGTTCAGTCACCATAAAGGTGCTACCTTGATTTATTGTCAGGGTCGGGGGACCAACATTCACGCGAAACGGCATATTTTAATTTTTAAAGGTAAGTTTTGGTGGCACTATGTTTAACGTTCTAGTTATAGTGCTGACAACAACATCTACCCCAAGGTAGAGATACCTGCTCTAAGGTAGTAATTTCTAGGCGTTTGGCAACGGATGAGATAACGGATGTAACGGATAATTTACAGCACCTTCGTCGGGGAGACGACAATATAATTGTAGGGCGGGGTAACCCTTTTCTAGAAGGTTCAAAAAAATTAATTACAGGCTTAAAATTACTGTTTATCAACAAAATTATTCAAGGTAGTTACCCAATCAACTACCTCTAACTCATTATTTACTGCAAAACGTTCTATAGAACCCATTTGGGATCTTTTTCGGTTCTCAGGCGATCGCGCTTCTTCCTCTCTAGTTTCAGTAGAGCCAAAAGTCACTAAAGAATGGGGTTTTCAGCCGACGAGATCAAGTTCTGAAATATTTGGCATTACAAACAGTGGAGAGATGAAGGGGTAATCGAAGAAATAATGAAGATATTACATGGGATTCTCATGCCCGAAAATCAACAAAAAACCAGAATGGACAACTTTAATCATTATTGATTCTCAAGCCGTCAAAAACACTTGTAATGCTGGGATTGAATCTAAAGGCTTTTGTTTTTACAAAGCAACCAATGGGTGTTTTTTTGTGGTGGGGTGATTCATACTCACAAAAGTATGGGAGAAATTAGAGTAATATAGCATATTACGTTAATGTGACAAAAATCCCCTGAGCGATCGCGCCAAACTTGAATTTTTAGTGAATGCCAGGGAGAAACACCAGTGGACACGTTAATAATTAATAAAATTAGGAATTAGCCCTAAAAATGTGAACAAACATATCTGTAGCGTCTGGAAAAATTCGCTCTGACACAATGCGATAGCTTGTATTTTCAATCTTGTCTAGAATCGATTCGAGAGCTTGACTCGAAAAAAATGTCGAGTGACCTACTTGTTCATAGTTTAAGTAGTTTAGAAATGAAAAATCGACTTCACTAATTAAATTGAATAAAATATGATCTGAGCTACATTGAACCATTTTATCAATAAAATATTCGACGAACTCTTGATAATTTCGCACTCGCGATACAAGAACTCCAAGGGCTACAACTATAGTAAAGGGTTCCTTTGGTCTGAAGCAATCGCCAATAAAATTCTCTCTGATGAACTCATACTCTGGATAATTACACTGCGCTACATCTAGAAACTCCTGAACTAGATCAAGTCCTAGATAGCGATTTATTTTGACTTCAGGATAACTGTTTTTCAGAAAAGGTAATAATTCTCCTTTACCGCATCCAATATCTAGAATGGAAACTGTCCTGCGAATAGGAATTCCATCAAACAGTTTAGAATAAAATTGAAAATCCTTTTTACTGTTCCGCTCACCAAGACTCTTAGCAGAATTTATTCCATCTTCGGTGATTTTATTCTGATAGCGAGAACAAATAATCAGTCCGTCTTGTGACCACGCTTCGATCAAGTTAGATTTCATTTGTCACTGACCAGCTACTAGGTGACATCCGTATCCTGATTGAAAAAAGACGCCAACGCATCGCCCAAGCGATCAACACCGAGTTAGTGATGTTGTACTGGCACATCGGCAAGCGCATCCGTAGTGAAATTATCAGTGACGCAAGGGCAAATGGAACGGAAGCGGTAATCTGACGACGAATCAACCTTCTATACCTCCTCTACCTCAAGTTGAGCCGCTGTCACCGCGTCAAAAGCAAAAGCAAAAACTAGCGGCATCGGACACTTGAACAAATAAGTAGAAATAACCGCTATCATTGTGCAAATTACTGCTGATACCGACCACAATCTTTCCTCAAAGGTTAATCCCTTTTTGGCTTTGATCAATTTGAGAACATGAGTCGGAATTGGTTCAGGCATTACTGCCCCTGGAGGAAAAGCCCAGTAGTTGTCACACCGTTCTACAACTAAATCAGTCCAGCCATTTTCATGGCACCATTCTTCAATCCATTCGTCACGATAATGTTTCATATGAAAGCTGGCGATTCGTCTTTAGATATTGTTTTAACAACTGAATATATAGGTCGCGGCTATTTCTAACGAGTTAGCCAATTGCTACAAAAGTAACGATTATTTGATAATTATTAAGCTTTATTCATTTATTTGAGTCATTTGTAATAACAGTCAAATAAAGTTTTGTTTAATTAAAATTTTAACAGAATATAGCGCCGCTTGGACTTGAAAGAAAATAAACTTTACCTAGGAATTGGAAATGCAATATTTCTCAACAATTTAGCAAGAGATTGATCTTAACTAGGACTTATGCACGCTCACAAATTGAGCATCATGTGTATAACGGAATTCCGTCGTTTCATCTCGTAGAATTGACCACATGGACCAGAAGCGGAAACCGCGCCCCTACGGTTTTATGGTCTACCCAAATGAATATTGCGCTCCTCCGCCCTACCGAAACCAAATCATACTTGACTGTTTCTGTCAATGCGATCGCGCCTAATGATTATCCCTCCTGCTTGAGAACTTAAAAGGCATTTACAAAGGAAAAATTAATTTGAGTCATATAATGCCGTACTCTCGGTTAACACACCATACAAATTTAAGATTTACTTAAAAATCAACTCTTACTCCCTTCCCGCTCGAAGAATACCTATTTGAATGAACCGCGTACTGCTTTGCAGTTGCCGCAGGCTAGGCGCGAAGTACGCGTTCGCGCAGCGTCTCCGTCAGGAGAAGAAAGAAGATAAAAAGATCGGTAATCTTATGGCGGGAAGGGAGTAATATTAAACATCCCCACAATATTTGGTGGCAATGAGTTGATTATTCTTGTAAACTAGAACTTTGCCGTAACCCTTATCTTTAACAGCAACATAAAGGTAATTGTTGTTTCTAAATCTGTAAAGGGTATCTCCTTTAGAGTTCTTTGCTACTGTACCCCTGTCAATGACAAGATTGGGACGTTGATGATTAGTAGGAATATTATAGGCTTTGTAACGCAACGTCCCATTGCCTAGACTAGAAACTTCAACAATTACGCCTTCAGCGCTACAGTTAAAAACTGATTGGGAGGCAAAAGCAGACGAAGGTATTCCCAACGTCGTAGCTAAGACAGAAGCTGTTCCTGTAACTGTAGCCAATATTGCCCACAAAGATTTCATTGGTTTCTGATTCAAACTTTTCATATTAACTCCGTAAATTTGGATACATTAAAATACAAATTGAGATTTCAGTTTTTCAGATTCTTCGTGCAGAGACATTTTGATTTATTTATAGGGATTTTAAGCCTCCTGCCGATGTATTTCTAGCATGGCATCGGCAGCAGGACGTAGTCGTCGGGGAAATTAGCATCAAAATTATAAAGCTTCTATGAAGCAATACACACTCCTTGGACAGAAAGTTGCTGGTAATTGCTAATTGCTAATTGCTAATTGCCAATCTTCCATTAGCCATTACCAGCCCTAACTATACAAGGAGTGCAACTTACGTTACTATATTTTCGTGTGGAGTCATGTAGTCCCAATTCCGTTCTGTTAAGAGTTGTTGGTGAGGATTACATAGGTGTAGAGACGCGAAATTTCGCGTCTCTACAGAAGTTATCGGTATGTAGATTATCTGATCCGAACCGTATTGCATGTAGTCTATGGAGTAAGCTTAAAAGCAGCTACTATACACAAAATTGACTATCCTATATGTTTTGGCGACTACTGGCAACGGTACTTTTGGCAATTAGTATGTTTTCTTGGGCAAAACCAGCTTTAGCAGATTGGACTCATCCGCTGTCATTCAGCAATGCTTCATTGGCACGACACGATTTTTCTAGTCAAAGCTTACAAGCGGCTGAGTTTTCTAACGCTAATCTGGAACTGGCTAACTTTACAAATGCTGACTTGCGAGGAGCTGTTTTAAGTGCTTCGCTGATGACAAAGGCGAACTTACACAAAGCAAATTTAACCAATGCAATGGTAGATCAGGTAAACTTGAGTGGGGCTGATTTGAGTGATGCTGTTTTTACAGAAACCCTTTTGCTTCGTGCTGTATTTACTGATGTGAATATAACTGGAGCAGATTTTACAGATGCAATTTTAGAGCGGGCGCAAATCAAAGAACTGTGTAAAAAAGCCAGTGGCGTGAATTCTAAAACTGGCGTGGAAACTCGTGATTCTCTGGGATGTCAATGAAGCGTGTTGGTGTAATTGGTGGCGGACAACTAGCATGGATGATGGGTGGTGCCGCTTCTAAGCTAGGAGTGAAATTGGTGGTACAAACTCCTAGCGTCAACGACCCAGCTGTGGCGATCGCCCAAGACACCGTTCTTGCACCAGTAGATGATGCCATTGCTACAGCTGAGTTGGCAAAGAAATGTGATGTCATCACCTTTGAAAATGAGTTTGTGAATTTAAATGCTTTGTTACCCTTAGCTCAGCAAGGAGTTTGTTTTCGTCCGAAACTGGAAGCATTAGCTCCCCTTTTAGATAAATATCACCAGCGTTGTTATTTACGCGATCTGGGTTTACCCATACCTAAGTTTTTCGCCCTTGAGGGAGTAGGGGGAGATGAGGGAGATGAGGGAGTAATATTATCCTCCTCATCCCCGTCATCCTCCTCATCCCTCTGTAACCTAGGTTTTCCAGTGGTTTTGAAAGTTCGCCGCCATAGTTATGATGGTCAGGGTACTTTCATAGTTAAGGATATCGATACTCTCAAGGACAAATTAGAATTCCTTAGCACAAAAACTAACTTAAGTAAATCAAATCTTTTATTAGAAGAATTTATACCATTTGAACGGGAACTGGCGGTAATTGCGGCACGTTCTGTAAGTGGTGAGGTTGTGACCTACCCGGTTGTAGAAACTCAACAAGAACAAGAGGTTTGTCGGCGGGTGATTGCGCCTGCGGATATTACACCAGAACTAGCAGCCAAAGTAGAGGGTATTGCTCACACCTTACTAAATAGTCTAGAAGCAGTGGGAATTTTTGGAATTGAGCTATTTCTCACTACTGATGGTAAGGTGCTAGTAAACGAAATTGCACCCCGCACCCACAATTCTGGACATTTTTCCCTAGACGCCTGCGAAACTTCTCAATTTGAGCAGCATTTACGAGCAGTTTGTGGATTGCCTTTGGGTAATACAGCTTTGATTTGCCCCTGTGCTATCATGGTAAACCTTTTAGGATATGAAAATTCCCAAAGCGAATACATTACTAAACGTCAGCAACTAAAACAAATTCCCCAAGCTCACGTTCACTGGTACGGTAAAAATGAATCACGTCCTGGGCGTAAGCTGGGACATGTCACCGTTTTGCTGGATAACACAACTGTATATCAGGCAAGTGCGATCGCTCACACTATAGAATCCATCTGGTATTCAAGTTAAAGTAGCGAAAAGTTTTTAATTTTCTACACACAAAATCATTTAGATAGCTATAATGGAGGAGTTGCACTGCTACGTTGGTGACTGCCATAAAGTTTTTTGATCTATGCCTTGAATGATAAGGGAACCATAAGATCTCGTGGCAGTAGACCGGGCATGTACCCGGAAACTTTAAACGATGAGTTTGGTGCCCACCTGGTTTAACCAGGTCATAAACTTAGGTAAAACGGCGTTGCGGTGCATTTAAAACAATTGAGCTCCCAAAGTCAACTAAGACTGGGGAGCTTTAATTATTAAAATAAGTTATATACCTGATAAATCATTAAAAATTAGAAATCAAAAATGCCATGCTAATACTTCACGATTATTGTGGCTTTATTGATTATGCTAATACTATGTCTATGAACTTAAGAATAAGAAATGACTGTCCTATTTTATCAAGCAAAAACCTGTGTAAGATCATCTTCAGTTAAACACTTATGTAAAGTTTGTAGTTGCGCTTTAGCGCGCAAGGGCGCAACTACGAGCCACTGAATTTACAAGTAATAACCTGAACTTGATATAAGTTGATTCTAATTTAGGTGTATATAAGAGTTAAAATTACCAAAATTGGGTGAGTTATTGGTTAAATCTGTAAAAAAAATTGTTAAACAAACAAATTAATAGCGTGTTTCCAGCCTCAGTCTTAAAACTAGACAATGGTTTATCGTTGATTCATCAAGAAATTCCCATCACCCCCGTGGTGGTAGCAGATATTTGGGTACGTGCTGGTGCAAACCTTGAGCCAGAATCTTGGTTCGGTATGGCTCACTTTTTAGAGCACATGATATTCAAAGGTACTGAAAAGCTACCTCCTAGAGTATTCGATCAGAAGATTGAAAACCAGGGTGGAGTAACAAATGCAGCGACAAGCTATGATTACGCCCATTACTCTCTTACCACAGCTTCTCCTTACCTAGAGGATACTTTGCCTTACTTGGGTGAACTACTACTTAATGCAGCGATCCCAGAAAATGAATTTAGCCGCGAACGGGATGTGGTGTTAGAAGAAATCCGTCAGGCAAACGACGATCCAGATTGGATAGGATTTCAAGCTCTCATTTCCAGCGTTTACCAACGCCACCCCTATGGACGTTCTATAATGGGTAGCCAACGAGAACTAATGCAGCATTCGCCAGGAGCAATGCGCTGTTTTCACCGCACTCACTACCAACCAGAAAACATGACGGTGGTGATTGTAGGGGGAATTGCCCAAGAGCATGCTCTAGAATTAGTCAACAGCTCGTTTGTTAATTTTGCCGAGCCTAGCTGTGATTGTCCACAACCAAAAGAAGTAGTACCAGTCATAGCTGGAATTCGCCGCCAAGAAATTTATTTGCCGCGACTCGAGCAAGCGCGGTTGCTAATGGCATGGACTGCACCAGGAGTGGAACAACTCCGCACCGCTTATGCTTTGGATTTGCTCTCAGTATTACTAGCAGAAGGGCGGACTTCTCGTTTAGTGCGCGATTTGCGAGAAGAACAGCAACTGGTACAAGGTATTTGCAGTAATTTTTCGCTACAACGAGAATCTAGTTTATTTACAATTACAGCTTGGTTAGAACCAGAACAAATAGAGCGTGTAGAAACCTTAATTCGCCTTCATTTGAATGATTTGCTGAGCTTTGGAATTAGTGAGCAGGAATTAGCCAGGTGCCAACGGCTGCTGTGTAATGACTATGCGTTTTCTACTGAGACGCCAAATCAACTTGCAGGACTTTATGGTTACTACAATACGATCGCCCAAGCTGAGTTAGCGGTAAATTATCCCCAGCAAATTCAGTCCTTCGATCGCCTTGAACTACAACAATTAGCACAAGAGTATCTTTCCCCTAATAATTACACAGTTACCCTACTCAAACCCAGGTAAGGTTAGTGGTTAGTGGTTAGTGGTTAGTGGTTAGTGGTTAATACAACAACCAACAACCAACAACCAACAACCAACAACTAACAACTAACAACTAAAAATGACAACTAACAACCAACAACTAACAACCAACAACTAACAACTAACAACCAACAACCAACAATTAACAACCAACAAATAAAAATGACAACCTTGCTGCAACAATCGACTATTCATCGCACTGTATTAAACAATGGCATTGTAGTACTAGTGACAGAAAATCCCGCTGCGGATATTGTCGCGGCGCGGATTTTTGTTCGCGCTGGTAGCTGTTACGAAAACCGGGAACAGGCTGGGTTAGTACATTTGCTGTCAGCATTGCTGACGAAAGGATGTGATGGATTTTCTAGTTTGGAAATTGCCGAACGAGTAGAGTCAGCGGGAGCAAGCTTGAGCGCGGATACGACTGCTGATTATTTTTTGCTGTCCGTGAAGACAGTAGCTTCAGATTTTGCCGAAATTTTCACATTGGCAGGGCAGATTTTGCGATCGCCTACTTTTCCAGAAGCTGAAGTGGAACTAGAACGGCGGATTGCTCTACAAGATATTCGCTCACAAAAAGAGCAGCCTTTCTCCATCGCTTTCGAGCAACTGCGGCTGACAATGTACCAAAACCATCCTTATGCTATGTCGGCGTTGGGAGATGAAACAACCATGAGCGGCTTATGTCGTACAGACTTGGTGCAATATCATCAGACTTATTTCCGTCCAGATAATGTGGTAATCAGTATTGCTGGTCGAGTGACAGCAGCAGATAGCATCGCTTTGGTAGAAATGGTTTTTGGTGATTGGCAAACTCCTGCTTCACCGCCACCCATACTACATTTACCTGAGCTTCAGGTTGAACCACAACATACGATCGCGCCTCAACAAACGCAGCAATCAATTGTCATGCTGGGTTACTTGGGACCATCCGTGCATTCTGCTGACTACGGCGCATTGAAGTTGCTATCTACCTACTTGGGAAATGGGCTTTCCAGTCGCTTGTTCGTAGAATTGCGGGAAAAACGCGGTTTAGCTTATGAGGTATCGGCATTCTACCCTACACGGTTGTTTCCGGCGTCATTTGTAGTTTACATGGGTACTGCTCCGGAAAACACCAAATTAGCCCTTTCTGGACTGAGGGCAGAAGTTGATTTACTGTATGCAAACCAGATTGAGTCAGATTTACTCCAAGCAGCTAAGAACAAGATACTAGGACAGTACGCCTTGGGTAAACAGACTAACGCCCAAATTGCTCAAATTTATGGCTGGTACGAAATTTTAGGGCTAGGAATTGATTTTGACTCAGAATTTCAGGAGGTGATTGCATCTGTCAGTGCTACAGATGCAATGGCAGCTGCCAACCGATATTTACAGGAACCTTATGTGTCTTTAGTCGGTCCTGAAGAAGCAGTTAATAGTGCATTCATCTAAATCTAGTACATGATGGCGGAAATAAAGCTATGATTCGGAATTGCTAGAAAGCTTGCTAATCATGCTTTTTTAATTTTTAGATTGCTTCGCTTCGCTCGCAACGCTTCTCTTCGAGACGCTGACGCTCCTTCTCCCAAGGGGAGACGCTGCGCGAACGTCGCTACCGCAACGCTTACGCGAACGCGATTTTTAATTCCGCGTAGCGCTTATCGCTTTCTCAGCCTTCTCCCACCAGTTGTCTAATAGCGCACATCGACTGTACTATTAGCATGATCTTTTCCTAGGGCAAGTTCCATGAAAGGCAGTAGAAAAGCACGTATATTGAACTACTTACGATTACGAAACTTATCTACAGATTGCAGTAGAATTGAAAGAGGGCTGGTGTCTAAATCCTTACCCGGAATTGAAATAGGGATAGAAATACTGCTGTACTTATGTGTAACGATCTTTCTCGGATACTTTACTGTAGTATCGGTTGCCGCAACACCACAAATTGCCCAAGTAAACTCAACAGCTAGCATTAACCGTCCTACACTCAAACTTGGTAGCCAGGGAGAGTATGTGTCCGAATTACAGGCAGCTTTGAAACTTTTAGGCTTTTACACAAGTGCAGTGGATGGAGTTTATAACAATATAACCGCTAGCGCTGTTTCCCGGTTTAAGCAATCAGTTGGCTTGAATCCAGATGGCGTTGTTGATGCAACTACTTGGCAAAAACTTTTCCCTAGCGACTCAACAGGGGCGAGTTCTGTCTCTTCATCTAACTCCGCAAGCAAATTTCCTGTTCCGTCTCAAACTTCCAATACCACCAAGGTTGTCAATCCCAATACAACTGCTACCAACAGGGGTGTCAATCCAAGTCCTGAGCCAAAACCGACAACACCAAGTACAACTGCTACGAACAGGGGTGTTAATCCAAGTCCTGAGCCAAAACGGACAACACCGAATACAACTGCTACGAACAGGAGTGTCAATCCGAGTCCTGCGCCAAAACCGACAACACCAAGTACAACTGCTACGAACAGGGGTGTTAATCCCAACCCTGAGCCAAAACCTGCCACACCAAGTACAACTGCCAATTCACAGAAGACACCTGTACGACAATCATCGCCGACTCACTCTCAATCCCAGCAAACTGCTGGTACTCAGCGAAACCCTGCAATTCAGTACACCTCAGAAGGTTTACCGATTTTACGTGTAGGGATGCATGGTCCAGAAGTTGTTAAGCTACAACAAAAACTGCAAAAGCTTGGTTTCTTTGACGGTAATATTGATGGGGACTTTGGCGCAAAAACTGAGACTGCAGTTAAAGCCGCTCAACAACGTTATGGTATGGAGGCTGACGGTATAGTTGGTGCAGGAACCTGGGAAGTTCTAACGCGGCGGCGCTAAGTTGGAGTGCGAGTTTATCTGTTGAGGTTGATGTAAAAGCTCCAATAAAATTTCAACAATTTTTACATCCCTTATATAAAATAGTAGTATGCGAAAAAGCTAATGATACATTTTTTATTAACTTGGTTAGCCACGGCAGTGGCTTTGCTAATTACCGCTAAAATTGTTCCTGGCTTCTTTATCAATAATTTTACTACCTCCCTCGTCGCCTCCTTTGTTATCGGGCTAATTAATGCGTTTGTTAAACCTCTTTTGGCTGTTTTATCTCTTCCTATTACCTTAATTTCCTTTGGTTTATTTACATTTGTCCTTAACGCTTTAACACTTTGGCTAGCAAGCGCCCTTACTCCTGGTTTTGAAATTAGAAACTTCGGATCTGCTTTGTTAGGTTCTGTTGTGCTGGCAATTGTTTCTAGTATAATTAGCTACTTATTTAGAACAGTTGAGTAGCAACAGCTACCGTTACCGCCCCGAACCCATCCGATCGGAAAATTTGTTTAGACACCAATAACCTCACCCCGCCGCCACCCCTCTCCGGTTGCCCAGAGGGGCTGGGGGTGAGATCAAAGGCGGCACGCAAAGCAGCAGCCTCCGCTACACTGGGAGTCCCGACTTGTTTGCCGACGACTATGTCCGGGTTGGGGACACAGACAGTACGGAGAACATCAGCGCTAAAGGTTTTTAAAGGCAAATTTCGTTCTCGGCAAAGTTCTATTAAACCAGCTTCATTCGCTTTAATGTCGATACTGGCAATGCCTGCTACTGCTTCTTCTTGTAGTTGATTTTCTCTCAACACTTGCTGAATTGCGGCTTCAATCAGTTGCTTTGCAGTTCCCTGATTACAACCAATTCCCACCCACAAAACCCGTGGATGGCAAATAATTTCGGGGAGTGGGTTACACGCAATTGGCATAGAACTTTGGCAGATCTTTATTCCTGTGCGCCTGCTGTCTTTAAACTTCGGACTATACTGCGATACCCATTAAACTCTGCCAGCATCAAAGCTGTATAACCACCTTGGTTTTTCAAATTCATGTCAGCCCCAGCTTTAATCAACAATTGCACTGCCTCACCGTAACCCCGCGAAGCTGCCCACATTAATGCCGTCGCCATAGCTGAGTCTAGCAAATTTACATCTGCCGAATGTGCTACTAGCTGTTTGAGTACACCTATACGATTCCTTTCTGCTGCCTTGATCAAGGCGGTTTTGCCATCATCACCTTTAGTATTGGGATCAGCACCGAAGTTAAGCAACGCAAGCACTGTCGCCGCGTGTCCTTGCATTGCTGCTAAAGTCAAAGGCATCTCACCCAAATTTTTCTCATTCACATTCCCTCCATGATGCAGCAGTGCCTCAACAATTTGGCTATGTCCCTGTAATGCTGCTACAAGCATTGGTGTATCACCTAAGTGGTTCCTGATCTGCACATCCGCACCATGAGCAAATAAAACTTCCACCACATCAGCGTAACCTTCCACAACGGCAAGGTTCAGGGCAGTTTCACCATCTTTGTCTTGGACATTGACATCCGCACCATGAGCAAGTAGAGAGTAAGCGATCGCACTGTGTCCTGCTGCTGCTGCTGCTGACAGTGCAGTTCCACCATCGCTAGAGCAAATTTTGACATCTGCCCCCGCCGCTAACAGTGCTTGCACAACTTCTAAATCTCCTAGGTCAGCCGCCACCATCAATGCGGTTTCACCCTCTTCATCTTGGGAATTGACATCCGCACCTGCTTGTAGTATACTTTCCACAATGGTGATATCTCCAAAACGGATTGCTAGTTTCAAAGCGGTGTCATCATCTTTATCTTTGACATTCACCTGAGCACCAGCAGCAAGTAAGACTCGCACTACATCGCCATAGCCTTTCATGGCAGCAGCCATTAACGCTGTACTGCCATCTTCATTGGTAGTATTGACATCTGCACCATTGTTGACTAAAAGCTTTACAATATCAAGTTGATTAGCGCTCGCTGCTAACATCAAAGCCGTCAAGCCATAGCGTTTTCTTTTCAAGTTGATATTTGCTCCCGCTTCTAGGAGAATACGCACAATTTCGGTGTAACCTAGATTGGCAGCAAACATTAACGTCGTAGTGCCATCGCGATCGCTTACGTCAACAGGCACACCTGACGCTAGTAGCCGAAGCACACCCTTAATATCACCACTTTTCGCAGCTAACAGCAGCGAGACATCCTTGTTTTGAGTCATTTGTTAGTTGTTAGTTGTTAGTTGTTAGTCGTTAGTCGTTCTTTTTGACAACTAACAATCAACAAATAACATTACTCCATTCCCCATTCCCCATTAGGGTTATGCTAATTTTTATAAAGATTTAAGAACAGGAGAGACGGCGATGAATTTTGAACTTTCACCATCGGTCAAATATGGGTTAAACTTCGTTCACCCGATATTGATGTGGGCGCTATTGCTACTTTCCATTTATGCTGCTTACCTAGGATTGCAAGTCCAGCGGACCAGAAATGCTCAGGGCGAAGAAAAGAAAGAACTGATCAAAGGTAGATACAACATTAAACACCATCAAATCGGTTCTATACTCTTGGCTTTCATGGTAACAGGTGCTATTGCTGCTATGGCTGTTACTTACATCAATAATCACAAGTTATTTGTCGGACCTCACTTACTTGCCGGACTGGGTATGACAAGTCTGATTACTTTTTCTGCTGCTTTATCTCCTTTTATGCAAAAAGGGGCAAATTGGGCACGTGTCACTCACATTTTGGTGAATTTCGTGGTTTTGGGACTTTTTGCTTGGCAGGCTTTCACTGGTGTGCAAATTGTTCAAAAGATTCTCACTCAAGCATAATTATTAATCAATAGTCAATAGTCTACAACTAAAATTATTGACTATTGACTCTTGGCTCTTAACGAAAACGCTTTTTCGGAGAATTTTTCTGTAAAGGTATACCCAAAGATAGATGAAAATCTTCTTGTACTTTGCTAGTTAAGCGTCGAGATACTTGGCGGACGATTTGGTTAAGTAAGCGATCGCCTGTAGATTCGATTAAAGACTTGGGCAGTCGCTGAATAAACTTGGGAAAGTGAATGTGAACTGTTAACTCCAATTCCCAGATCACGAGTGTCGTCTCACCTAAGTCTGGGCATGCATTACTTGCCGGATTTTCTACCAACTGTAGCGATGACCGATAATCGACTTCATAACCAGGAGCTTGGTAATCAGGAATGGGGATAGTACAAATGCGGTAAACCCCTGACTCTGGGGGTAATAGTTCCAAACCTATTTTTGGCTCTACTTCATAACCAAAAGCGCCAAAGCGACCGATCCCTAAAGCATAGCCATTGTTCCCCAGGGTTTCCACCTTCATAGGTTCAGCGCAGCGAGAAAACCATGAGGCGTGACTGTTGAGATACTCAGCAACATTAAGTGCTGGAGCAGACATTTCCATACAGTCGTTATAACAACCGTGAAAGGTTGTAGGTGTCCCTATTGCTGCTTCGGATGCGTCTTTAACGTCTGCTATACTTGATGCCACAGACAAAACTGCTTCTTTTGTTTCAAACGATTGATACTCGGAGTGTGTGGAAAGCATAATGAATTTTTATAGTGCTTTGAATTTGCCTAAATTAATCATTCCCATGTTGGATGCGATTTTGCACACTAAAAGTTTATTTTTACCTAAACCTCAAGAATGTGTCAAAAAGTTTATCTAATCTCTACAATAGAGAACTGAAAACAGATATATTAGTTTCCCAGGATAAGGTTGAAGATGAAAGCATTTGTAGCCGGGGCTGGCGGTGAAACAGGTCGCCGCATCGTACTTGAACTGGTAGCGCGGAATATTCCCGTTCGTGCATTAGTACGGGATGTTGAGAAAGCTAGAGGTATTTTACCTGCTGGCATTGAGTTGGTAGAGGGTGACGTGTTAAAACCAGAAAGCCTGACTGCTGCTTTGGGAGATAGCACGGTACTGCTGTGTGCTACTGGAGCAAAACCAAGCTTTGACCCAACCGGACCATATAAGGTAGATTACGAAGGGACTAAAAATTTGGTAGATGCTGCCAAGGTTAAAGCAATTGAACATTTTGTTTTGGTTTCTTCTTTGTGTACCTCCCAGTTTTTCCATCCACTAAATTTGTTCTGGCTTATTTTGCTTTGGAAAAAGCAAGCTGAAGAGTACATTATTAAAAGCGGTCTTACCTATACGATTGTGCGACCTGGTGGTTTGAAGAATGAAGATAACTCCTACCCGGTTTTAATGCAGAGTGCAGATACTTTGTTCGATGGTAGTATTCCTCGCCAAAAAGTCGCTCAGGTTTGTGTAGAAGCACTGTCCGATCCAAAAGCACGGAATAAAATTGTGGAAATTGTTGCTAAAGCAGAAGCACCACTCAAAAGCTTTGGAGAACTATTTGCTAACGTTAGTCCATAGTCAATAGTCAGTAGTCCATAGTAATGACTATTGACTATTTTTTGAATTAAAAATTAAAAATTAAACAATTAAAAACTTATAAATAATTTTTAATTGTTTAATTAAGGATACAAGTCCCTGATTTTAAAGATGGAAAACAAAAAGGAAAAGCATGGATTTTAACAAGCCTCAGAATTCATTCGTGGAGTCTTTAATTTTGCATTTTTAATTTTTAATTTTTAATTATTTTGACTATTGAAGGAGTCAGACTCTGAAAGGCTTTGAACTTAAAGGCGCCGAAAAACTCATCGGACCGATAGCTGCGCTTCTCGGCTTAGTATGTTTGTTGCAGTGGTATATATATGGTGACTTGCGATCGCATGACGATCCCGTATTTAGCGTTCAACAACCACCCTTGGTCATGAAAGGGGGCGATCCTTACATCCGCGCTTTAATGCGAACCATCTCAGCAAGTGAAGCTAATAGCAATCGTCCTTATTCGCTTTTGTATGGCGGACATCACGTCAGCAACCTCAGCCGTCATCCTGAGATTTGCGTCGCCATTGCGATCGGTCCCAACAAAGGAAATTGTTCCACAGCTGCCGGTCGATATCAAGTAATAAATACTACTTGGTATCAACTCGCTCCCCGCTATCACCCAAGCCCGATGCGGTTTATGTTTTGGAATACTTATAGTTTTGAACCAGAGTATCAAGACGCAGTGGTTTATCGTTGGCTGAGTGACTCGCAATTTTGGGGAACTGACATTTCTCAACTGCTGCATCAGAAAAAGTTAGATCAAGTCTTGCGGCGACTTTCTCCCACTTGGACAAGTTTGGGATATGGGATAGAAACTAATTCTGTGAGTCGGTCTTTACCTCAAGTGTATCAGAAAATCTTACAAGAAGAATTAAAAGGTTCATAAATTTATAAACTCGTCATCTTCCGGTGTCTTGAAATTATAAAGTATAAGTAAAATCTTCTACCAACATACCAGGAACCATACTGCCTCCGAGTTGGCGTCCTTCGTATGTTCCTACTTCGGGAATAAATTCTTGAAAATTCGTCAAATCTACCAAGTTTTCTCCCCAGAAGCGATAGAGACTGTCATCAAAACGCAAATTTTCAATAGGGGCAACAATTTCGCCACCTTCTACCCAAAAACAGGCATAACGGGTCATACCTGTAATTCGACCACTAGGGCGATCGCTCCAATTTAAGTAATGCAAATTCGATACATATAACCCCGTATCCAAACTAGGTAGAATCTGCTCAAATCCTAAATTCCCTATATTCAGTTCTGGTACACGTAAAGACTCATAACCATTAGCACCGTTAGCAGTTTTTTGATATTCCTTGGCTGTGCGAGAATTCACCAAGGTATTTATCAAAACCCCTTGTTGAATTAAAAGTAACTCCGGATCTGCCATTTCTCCCCATTCATTAAATCGCGGCATCAACCCTCGTCGAAAGTTTTCTTTCAAACTAAATGCAACAGACAACTGCTTTTCTTGACGCCACAGCGCAGCTAACGCACTACCTCCTTGTTGTAAATCAGCTTCGCTCACTCCTCCCCAAGAAAGCATAGCCAATAAATTAGCAACTGCTGATGGCTCAAAATAAGTTTTATACTGTCCTCGTGGCAATTCTTTAGCTGGATGAGAAAGTAATTTTAACTGTTTTTTCGCGTAATTAATTTGGTCTGTATAAGCTTCATTATTCCAATCACTACCTGCAAAAATGCCTTTTACTGCTTGTCCTTCAGTCGTGAATATAGAGTAATCTAACGTAAAAGAATCAGTAGCAAACCAGTGTTTTTGACCGCAGGAATCGCCATAAGCTTTAACGACAACTCCCCCAGCATAAAAGCCTGTAAAATCTAATTCTTCAACCACTTCCAGTACCGTTGGCACTACTGCTTCTACTGCCAATAAATTCCCAGAATGTATTTCTCGGCTGATATTTTTTCCTGATGGCAACACTAAATACGGATCGACGGGTAACAAGGGAACTTCTTCACGTAGCTCCTGCAAAGCTTTATATGCCACTTGCCAATCGACTTCCCAATTTCCGGTAAAGGCAAACTGCCGAAAACTACTGCGCTGATTTTGCATCAAAGTCAGTTCGATCCAACCATCAGCAACATAACCTGTTTGTCGCACCTTGGCTTGATTGAATCGAGTAAATTGACTCCGCTCACTACTCAATTTTGCAGTGAATTGTTCATTTTCTGCTTTTTTATCCAGCAGAGTTTCAATTAATTGGTTAAAGCTGATTTCAAGGGCAGACAATTCTTCTTTTTTCATAAGCATTATAGGGGAGTGGGGAGTGGGGAATGGGGAGTGGGGAGTGGGGAGTGGGGAGTGGGGGGAGATGAGGGAGTGGGGGGGATGAGGGAGTGGGGGGAGATGAGGGAGTGGGGGGAGATGAGGGAGTAATTTCTCCCCCAGCTCCCCCTACTCCCCCTACTCCCCCTACTCCCCACTCCCCACTCCCTATTCCCTTTCAAGCGCCGCCGCCAAAGACTTCGGTGTTAGCAAATACGCAAACTGGTGAACCATGTCCTACCCAAATTGCCTGGTTTGGTTCTCCTTTACCACAGAAAGGAGTACCGTACATTTCCCAAGTAGAAGAGTTTCCGACATTAATTAAGTTGGTCCAAAACTCTGGAGTAGTGGCTCTGTAGTTGGGATTGCGGAGGGTTTTGGTAAGCTTACCGTTTTCAATCAATTTAGCGTATTCGCAACCAAATTGGAATTTATAGCGCCGATCGTCAATTGACCAAGAGCGGTTAGAATGCATGTATACACCGTGTTCTACCGAAGCGATGATTTCATCAAAGGTAGCTTTTCCTGGTTCGAGATTCAAGTTTGCCATGCGGTCAATTGCCGGTCGATTCCAAGAGCAAGCACGGGCACAGGCTACCCCCGGAACGCCAGACCTTGCTTGACTTTCCAGACTACCCACACCCCTCAGGAGTATACCTTCTTTAATTAAATACTCACGGCTGGCAACAGCACCGGTATCATCAAAGCCATAACTAGCAAATTCACCAGGTACTGTGGGATCAAAGGTGATGTTCATTTGCGGCGAACCATAGACCAGATTACCGAAATCACTCTTTTTGACAAAGCTACCCCCAGCGTAGTTACGCTCATCTCCTAAAATCCGATCAATTTCTAGGGGATGCCCGACACTTTCGTGGATTTGCAGCATCATTTGATCTGGGGCTAATACCAGATTTGTGCGAGTGGTCGGGCATTCGTCTGCTGTCAACAGTTCTACCACCTGTTCGCCAATTTGCTGCACTCGACGCCATAAGTCCGCTGCTTTGAAAAGTTCCAGTCCACCTTGGTAATAGTTAGCATGCAAGCCGTTGTGGGTGCGCTGCTGAACGATCGCTCCATCTTGAGCTGTAGCTCCGTAATGAGTACCCAAAAACATAAATTTTTGATACACTTCTGAGTCGTTGCTACTAACGAACCAAGTCTCTCTCTCGATGGTAGTGGTGCTAGCTAAGGTTTGTACAATTTGGTCACAAACATTCAAGGTATGGCAAATGCGGACAAGTAAATCATTTATTTCTCCTGGGCTGAGAGTATCCAAAGCTTTGAGAAACGGGGAAGTATATTGACCGACTACTTTAGGACGTTCTCTTGCTGCTTGAAAAGGATATATCCACCACTTTTTAGCTGTAAGTGCTTGTTTATACGCTGATTCAGCAGCAGTTTGCAGGGACTGTAGTTGCAGGGAATTGGTAGCTGCATAGCCGAAACAGCCGTCAACCATAACTTCGAGCATGGCTCCAGTAGTGGAGGATTTGCCGTTGTTTTGGGGTAAGCCGTCACGAACATTATGAGTAAAAGAAGTTTCTTTTACTACTCTTATGCCCAGCCAATCTACGGAAACATCGATGCTAGCGATCGCCTTTGAGAGTTCAGACCACATGATTCAATTTAAATTAACTACGGTGCCATCGAGTGCCATCACGGCTATCAATCAAGGTAATACCAGCTTGGTGTAGTTCGTCACGGATGCGATCGGATAAAGCAAAATTTTTCGTTTGACGCGCTTGTTGACGAAGCTGAATTTTCGCATCAATTTCTGCATCGCTTAAATCACCACTCTGAGGAGTTTCTGCTTCCATCTTGGTTTCTAATCCAAGAACTTCAGCTAAGGTAACTAATGTCTGCCACTGTCTTTGTAATTCTACAGATGGCGTCTTTGTTTTCCCCTGATGCACCAAGATATTTCCTTCTCGCTGTAAATTTTTAGCCAGTTCAAACAGCACTGCTAAACTCACAGAAAAGTTAAAGTCATCATCTCCCGATACTTCAAACCGTTGGATGATTTCTTGGTCTAGCACCTCTGGTGTTATCCCCTGCGAAGGAGTTGTAAAACCTAATTGTTTACCGTACTGATAGCCGAATAGCAAACCTTCTTTGAGGGTTTTCCAGCTATGTTCAGCAGTGGCGATCGCATCATCAGTAAAATCAAGCGGTTTGCGATAATGAGCTTGCAGCACAAAGAATCGGACTGCCATCGGGTCAACCGGACGATCCAACAACTCCCGAATAGTGATGAAGTTGCCCAAAGACTTGGACATTTTCTTACCATCAATCATCACCATACCGTTATGCATCCAGTAACGCGCCAGCGTCCGGTTCATAGCCCCTTCCGACTGGGCAATTTCATTTTCATGGTGGGGAAATATCAAATCTCCGCCTCCACTATGAATATCAATGGTTTCCCCCAGAAGCGCGCGAATCATCGCCGAACATTCGATATGCCATCCCGGACGACCTTTACCCCAAGGCGAGTCCCAAGCAGGTTCTCCTGGTTTCGCGGCTTTCCACAAAGCAAAGTCAAAGGGATGTTCTTTTTTCTTCTCTTCCGGATCTTCAAGATCTACTCTACCGCTTGCACCTGCTTGCATTTGTTCCAGTTCTCGTCCAGAAAGCTTGCCATATGCAGGAAATCGCTCTACCCTATAATAAACATCACCGCCAACGGCGTAGGCGTAGCTTTTTGCCTCTAAGGCTTGAATCAGTTCTACAATTGCGGGAATATTTTCAGTTACGCGGGGATACTTATCAGCATCCATGACGTTTAAGCGGCGGATATCTTCAAAATAGGCATCGATAAAGCGATTTGCCACCGCCTCCATTGTCGTACCTTGTTCTTTGGCACGGTTGAGAATCTTGTCGTCAATGTCAGTAAAGTTCTGAATGTAGTGGACTTGATAGCCGCGCCATTGGAGATAGCGACGTATAGTATCCCAGACAATGTAGGAACGAGCATGACCTAGATGGCAGTAGTCATACACTGTCACACCGCAGCAATACATCTTAACCAATCCTTTTTCAATACTTTCAAAGGATTCTTGATGCCGGGTAAGGGTATTGTAAACGGTTAGGGTCATAGCCAAGTAATACTGAAATAAAGATAGGTAATAATAGAGGAGAGCATCTGGGATGAAATACCAACATCCCTATGCTAGTGTTTTCTGTACTCTCTGCGCTACATTTCTAGTTTTGACTTTTTAACAGCAGCGCTATGCAATCAGCAGTTACTTCCGAATCTCAAGCAATGGATACACCGATCCAACTACCAGTAACAATTATTACAGGCTTTCTCGGTAGCGGTAAGACGACTTTACTCAATCATATCCTGAGCAATCAGCAGGGTCTAAAAACTGCTGTGTTGGTGAATGAATTTGGCGAAATTGGCATCGATAACGAGTTAATTGTCTCCACAGACGAGAACATGGTGGAGCTAAACAACGGTTGTATCTGCTGCACGATCAACAATGATCTGGTAGATGCCGTTTACAAAGTTTTAGAACGCCCAGAAAAGATAGATTATCTAGTTGTGGAAACAACTGGGCTTGCAGATCCACTACCAGTAGCTCTCTCATTTCTGAGCACAGAGTTGCGTGATTTGACCCGTCTAGATTCAATTATTACAGTAGTAGACGCGGCAAATTACAGCCTAGATTTATTCACTTCTGAGGCAGCTCACAGTCAGATAGCTTATGGTGATGTGATTCTGCTTAATAAAACGGATTTAGTTCCTCCGGCAGAACTGGAAGCATTGGAAGCAAAAATTCAGGAAGTTAAGGAAGGCGCAAGAATTATCCGCACTACGCGTAGTCAAGTGCCACTACCCTTAATTCTCAGCGTCGGTCTGTTTGAGACTGACAAGTATTTTGACGCTGCAGACAAGCATGGTCACGACCACGACCATCACCATCACCATGAACATGACCACGACCACGAACATGACCACGACCATGACCACAATCATGAGCATCACGATCATTCCGACCATTTAGAAAATGACGGCTTCACCTCATTGTCTTTCCAAACTGACAAGCCCTTTGTGATCAGGAAGTTTCAATATTTCTTAGATAACCAGCTACCCACTAACGTCTTCCGGGCAAAAGGGATTATGTGGTTTGACGAAAGCCCCAAACGTCATATTTTCCATCTTTGCGGCAAGCGCTTTACTTTGGAAGATGATGATTGGAAAGGTGAGAAGAAAAATCAGTTAGTACTAATTGGTCAAAATCTGGATTCCGATCAGTTGCGACAACAACTAGAAAACTGTATTTGTCTTCCTTCCAGCACTCGTGGCAAAGGATTTGGGAAATAGTTAGTGGTTAGTGGTTAGTTGTTAGTGGTTAGTTGTTAGTGGTTAGTTGTTAGTGGTTAGTTGTTAGTGGTTAGTTGTTACTAGTTAGTGGTTTTTTTTAACAACCAACACCCAACACCCAACACCCAACACCGAACAACTAACACCCAACACCGAACACCGAACAACTAACAACTAACAACTAACTTGATGTATTTCTTATTCGCAAATTAATTATGGTACAAACAATCCAAGCGCGGGATATTAGCCTTTACGAACTAGAAGAAAAATTTGGTTTGCAATTGGTTACAAATACTGATTTTTTTCGAGAATGGACAAATGATTTACCATCGGTGAATGATGCAGAAATTTTCTCGCTCTTAAGAGTTAAAAGTAACTATTTGAATTTAACTCAACGTCGTCCAATGTCAGAAGAAGCGGTGAAGATGGTAGTGCTATCTCCACTGCTTGATTTAGCAGGTTTTTATCAGCCACCTTTTGAAATAGAAACTGAAAAATCTACTGATATTTCTGCTGTAGATGAAAGCATAATAGTCAAAGGTAACATTGATGTTTTGGTAATTCAAAAACGTCTTTGGGTACTAGTTATTGAATCTAAAAGCATTAAATTTGATGTCTTAACTGCATTACCCCAAGCACTTGCTTATATGCTTGATATTCTTAATATTGAACGACCAACCTTTGGGTTACTTGTCAACGGTAGAGAGTTTGTTTTTGTTAAGCTAGTTCAGCAAGAAAAGCCAAAATATGCTCGTTCTTATGCATTATCAATTGAACGAGATGCAGAATTCCAACAGGTACTAAGTGTATTAAAACGCATTGGTCAATTAATTTTATAAGCGCACACACAAGATAAATTTGACCCGACTTGGATACCTGACATCTTGCACCTGGCGACTGTAAGTCGCGGCTACACAGACAAAACCCGCCTTCGCGGGTTTCAAACCCTTGATTTTCCGTAAGTCCGCGTGGGCGGACTTAGTTTGTATAGCCGCGAATTCTATTCGCTAGGGGTTGGTGCAAGATCTGAGATACGTAATGCTATTGAAGAACCACTTGATGAAATGGATATTCAAGCATCTACACGTTTGGAGTAAGTAGGTCGGCATAAATAAATGTAGCAAGTATAGAATGTAAAGTCATTAAAAATCTTTGCGATTGCTTCGCTCCACTTCGTTTCGCTCGCAATGACATAGTTTGGTTTTTCGCGCCGACCTACGTAGATTGTTAGTTTGGTACTTGATGAGGCCGGAAAGCCTACGGAAGAAGATGGAGGAGTCAGCGCCTCAGACCTAGCGTCACTCCACTTTGAGGGGAAAGCGCTTCAACGGGGATATGCACTTCCTTACAGGTCAATACCGTTCAGTTAAGGGTTATCGATAGGAATTCAGGAGTATGTAGAACGTGCGGCGTTCTACATACTCCTGAATCGGTGTAAGATTACCGATCTTTTTTCTCTTTTTTCTTCTCCTGTCGGAGACGCTGCGCGAACGTGTCTTTTGCGTCTAGCCTTCTCCCAATTCTTCGTCGCTAACGCGAACGGCTTCTGCTTCGCAGTACGCGGTTTATTAAATAGATAATCTTCGGGCGGTTCGGGAGTAAGTTGACGGTGCGATCGCGTTTCCCAATTGCACCTGAACCTAATGCTACCAAAGTTCTAAATAATGAGAGAATGTTAAGTTAACCAAAATAAGACTTTAAATTCACTCATCATGGCTCAAATTCAGTTTTCTAGAGGTATTGACGAAGACGTAATTCCAGAAGTGCGCCTGACGCGATCGGTTACTGGCGATAGTGGCACAGCGACTTTTATTTTCACAAAACCCAAGGCTTTGAGCAATAGCAGCACTGAAGACATCACCGGCATGTACATGATTGACGAAGAAGGAGAAATCATCACCCGCGAAGTCAAGGGTAGATTCCTCAACGGTAAGCCGGAAGCATTAGAAGCAGTTTACCTGATGAAATCCCAACAAGAATGGGAGCGCTTTATGCGGTTTATGGAGCGCTATGCTGAGGAGAACGACTTGGGATTTAATAAAACTTAAAAATAATTGGTTAGTGGTTAGTGGTTAGTGGTTAGTAGTTAGTGGTTAGTGGTTAGTAGTGAAAGAATATCGACTAACAACTAACAACTAACAACCAACAACCAACAACCAACAACCAACAACTAACAACCAACAACCAACAACCCTTCGGGTTCACCAGTCGCCTACGGAGGGAAACCCTCCTGCAGCGCTGGTTCACCAACAACCAACAACCCTTCGGGTTCACCAGTCGCCTACGGAGGGAAACCCTCCTGCAGCGCTGGTTCACCAACAACCAACAACCAACAACCAACCACTAACAACTAACAACTAACCACTAACAACTAACAAGAATATGACGCACCAACCTCACCCCGATCCAAAGGGCATGACAGTAACTTGTGCAGTTGTTACTGTTAGCGATACTCGCTCAAGAGAAACAGACAAGAGTGGTCAGTTAATTCAGGAATTACTGCGAGATGCTAAACATACTATAGAAGCCTACACGATTATCAAAGATGAACCAGCATCTATTCAACAACTCTTAGAAATACTTGGTACTCGCACAAATTTAGATGTCGTAATTTTTAATGGTGGTACTGGAATTGCGCCGAGAGACACCACTTACGATGCTTTATCGCAGTTACTGGAAAAAACTCTGCCTGGGTTTGGTGAGTTGTTTCGCTTTTTAAGTTATCAAGAAATAGGTTCGCGTGCGATCGCATCTCGCGCTGTAGCAGGTGTTTATCAACAGAAATTAATTTTCTCCCTCCCTGGTTCCAGCAATGCTGTGCGATTAGCGATGGAAAAGCTGATTTTACCAGAACTCGCTCACTTAGTTAGTCAATTGAAAGATGGCTAATTGCTAATTGTTAATTGTTAATTGTTAATTGTCTTTTTACTATTAGCTATTAGCCATTAGCCATTAGCTATTAGCTATTAGGAAAAAACAACCCCCGATAATAATTGTGGGGGTTAGTGGGTTCGGTTCATTGATTTTTGGAAAAAACTATTGACAAATCATCAAACTAAAGCTAGCGAGAATTGCACCGATGGTGTAAAATACAGCAACCACTTGCAATTCTGACCAGCCAGAAAGTTCTAGATGATGGTGTAGTGGAGCCATTTTGAATAGGCGCTTGCCTTTGCCATCAGGACCTTTGGTAGCTTTGTAGTAGCTAACCTGCGCCATTACGGAAAGGGTTTCGACAAAGAAAACACCGCTGAGAATAAACAGAGCTACTAGGCTATTAGTTAGCAGACCCACTGCAGCTAAAGCTCCTCCCAGTGCCAGAGAACCGGTATCTCCCATGAAAACACGGGCAGGGTTACGATTATGGGCTAAGAAGCCCAAGCAACTGCCACTTAGACAAGCACAGAAAACCATTAATCCAAGTGAAGTGGGTGCAATCAGAGCACCTAATGCCAGCAATGCGATCGCTACCGTTCCTGCTGCCAAACCATCAATGCCATCAGTTAGATTAGTAGCGTTACTCTCTGCTACTAGCACAAAACCAGCTAAAGGCCAGAAAAATATTCCTAAGGGTAGATAAAAACCCAAGGGTAAAGCAATATTTGTAATATTAGACGGCTGACTAAAAATCATCCACGCACAGAACACTGCCGCAAAACCGATTTGCATAGCCAGTTTTACGCGGGGGGATATTCCTTTGTTCGACTTGCGGCGCAGAATTTGCCAATCGTCGATCCAGCCAATTAAACCGTAGCTCAGTGTCAATGCGGAAACGGCAAGCACTTCACCAGCAAACTTAGACCATATACAAGCAGCTATGACTGCGACGGGGACAAAGAATATGCCCCCCATAGTTGGGGTGCCTGCCTTTTTTAAATGGGCTTGGGGACCATCCTCGCGGATTATTTGCCCAGTTTTCAGCACTTGCAGCATCGGTATTACCCAGTAGCCGATGGCAGCTGAGGTCATAGCACAAAATAATAATGGCAGGGTGAGCGAAATACTTTGCCAAGGCAACCTATTTGCCATGCCATCCAGAATCAGTGCTGCTACACCAAGCCCTACACTTAATAAAGAGACTAGTAAGACTCCAGAAATATTTAACCCTCGGGCGGGAGATAATTTAGCATCCACAAAAATTTCCCTTCACTCCACACTAGCAAAAATGAACAATGACGACTATAGTATGCTGCCGACAATGCTAAGCGCCTTAATCGGCTATTCTTCGTCTGGAACCAGCTGTTCGCTGTCATCGAAGTCGTAATCGCCAATTCCTCCATCATCTACACCCATTAGCGATTCTATTTCTTCTTCGTCTTCAAGAAAATCTGGTTCGTGAACGTCACGCGAGATTATACGACCGCTCGACTGTAACCAGTCTAATAAGGAGGATTCTTGCTTTAATGGGATTACGGCGGCACGCTGATTACGAGGTTCTTCACGTAATGGATAATTCAACATATCGACGAAGATACAACAAGGGTAAAATTACTAGACATTTAGAGTCTATCACTTGATAATCGATTATATAGTTGTTGATTCAAGTCTTTTGCTCCAAAATCCGAAAAAAAAAGTTTTATTTATTATTCAGCGGGCAAACAGTTGCAGCAAATTAGTTAGTGGTATGACTCTATACATTGGTCATTAATACCTTCTTAATACAGATGTTGTTCGAGGTGACAGGCAATGGGAAAAACAGCTCTTTTTGAAGCAATCGCAGCTACAAATCGCGGTTTATTGGCAACTGAACTGGAGAAACAAGCTATTTTAGTAGCAATTGCTAACTTGGAAGATATTAATCCTACACCACGTCCAGTGGAAGCGCAAGATTTGCTTAATGGCAATTGGCGACTACTCTATACCAGTAGCAGGGCACTCTTAAATCTCGATCAAATTCCCTTGTACAAACTTGGTCAAATTTACCAGTGTATTCGCGTAGAAACTAACAGTGTTTACAACATAGCTGAGATTTTTGGTCTGCCTTTTCTCGAAAGCTTAATCAGTGTAGCTGCAAAATTTGAGCCAGTTTCATCTCGTCGCGTTAACGTCAAATTTGAGCGTTCTATTATCGGTTTACAACGTTTAATAGGTTATGATGACCCCGATAATTTTATCCAACAAATTGAATTTGGTAAAAAATTCACTGCGATTGATTTTCCTTTAAAGAGTAGTGAACAACAAGGCTGGTTGGACATTACTTATATAGACAGTAATTTGCGTATTGGCAGAGGTAACGAGGGTAGTGTGTTTGTCTTAACCAAAGCATAAAATGTTCCCAGCGAACATAAAAAGTAAGCGATCGTTAAAACTTTGTCAAGATGGGTTACACCCTACGTTTGATTTGGGGAGTGGGGAGTGGGGAGTAGGGAGTAGGGGGAGTAGGGGGAGCAGGGGGAGCAGGGGGAGAAATTACTCCCTCATCTCCCCCCATTCCCCATTCCCCATTCCCCATTCCCCACTCCCCACTCCCCACCCCCCATTCCCCAGTAAGACAAATAACTTAACAAAGCATCTTCGTGAGACAGTCAAGTTGTAAAGTGAAAAGAATTAGCCGTATATATTGGCGATTAATAACTTAAAGGGAAGAAACTCATGGTACAACGTGGTTCTAAAGTACGTGTTCTCCGCCCAGAATCCTACTGGTATCAAGATCTAGGAACTGTAGCGACTATTGAGCAGGGCAGCGGCAGATACCCAGTAATTGTCCGGTTTAACAAGGTCAATTACGCTGGCGTCAACACCAATAACTTTGCCGAGAATGAATTAATAGAGGTTGAACCACCACAGGCAAAGGCGAAAAAGTAAGAGGCTACTAAGGGAGTAGGGGAGGATGAGGAGGACAGATGAATTAAAAATTAAAAATTAAAAATTAAAAATTAATTTTACATTTTTAATTCTTGTACTCCCTCATCTTCCTCATCTCCCTCTCCAAATAACCAAAGTGCTTACTTAATCAATGCCTGAACTGCCTGAAGTTGAAACAGTACGCCGGGGTCTAAATCAATTGACCCTAAACCAGGAAATCACGGGTGGAGATGTGTTGCTTGATCGCACGATCGCCTACCCGTATTCTGTATATGAGTTTTTAACTGGAATTAAGGGAAGTGCGATCGCAACTTGGCATCGTCGCGGCAAATATCTCCTAGCCGAACTCATCCCTTTGGGAGTAGGGGGAGTAGGGGGAGTAGGGGGAGTAGGGGGAGAAAAATTAATTCCCTCATCTTCCACTCCCTCATCTTCCCCCACTTCCCCCACTTCCCCCACTTCCCCCACTTCCCCCACTCCCCACTCCCCACTCCCCACTCCCCACTCCCCATTTCCCCCTGCAGGCTGGCTAGGGGTTCATCTGCGAATGACTGGTCAATTACTGTGGCTACATCAAGATGAACCATTACACAAGCACACGCGGGTAAGATTATTTATTGGGGATCGGCAAGAATTACGCTTTGTCGATCAGCGCACCTTCGGTCAAATGTGGTGGGTTCCCCCAGGAGTTGCCGTAGAAAGCATTATTACGGGTTTGGGAAAACTAGCAGTAGACCCTTTCTCACCAGAATTCACAGTCGAGTATTTAGCAAGCAAACTGCAAAACCGCCGCCGTCCAATCAAGACTGCGCTACTAGATCAGTCAGTGGTCGCAGGACTAGGTAATATTTATGCTGATGAAGCACTGTTTCTGAGTGGAGTGTTACCAGAAACTTTGTGTGCAAATTTGCAGCGAGAGCAAATAGAGCGTTTGCGCTCCAGTATAATTCAAGTACTATTCGCCAGTATTGAGGTTGGTGGCACGACTTTTAGTAATTTTCTCAACGTCAAGGGCGTCAACGGTAACTACGGCGGTGTAGCATTGGTTTACAACCGCGCCGGAGAACCCTGTCGAGTTTGTGGCACAGCGATTCAGCGCACTAGGTTAGCTGGGCGTTCAAGTCACTTTTGTATGCAGTGTCAGCAATAAGCGATTAAAATATAACATTAAAAAATCCGAAAGATTGCGATCAAATTGTGGCAATCTAACGGTATAAGAATTAATGGCACTACTAGGCTCAAACTGATTTTGAATTTTGAACCGCACCCTCGACGCAGATAATTCATCTGCGTACATCCGCGTGCATCTGCGGGGGCAGTTTTGAGTTGGGGCAACTACCAGTGGGGAAGCGCTTCAAAGAAAGCAGCCACAAAATCTACTGGTAAAAAGGCATTTCCCGACGCTGAAGATAGACTGAGGGCGAGCTAAAATCCTGAAGAAAACAATTTACATACTTAAGAGGGAAACTCATGGCTGTCAAAAGAGGAGATATGGTTCGCGCAATCCGCGAGAAGCTGGAAAACAGTCTGGAAGCACAAGCCAGTGATTCCCGCTTTCCTTCCTATTTGTTTGATAGCAAGGGAGAAGTTGTAGATATCAAAGGTGAGTACGCCTTGGTCAAGTTCGGGAAAGTGCCAACCCCTAACATTTGGTTACGTCTGGATCAGCTAGAAGAGTTTAAATAACAATGAAAGCTGTCAGCCGTCAGCCGTCAGCAGGCTGATTGCTGAAAGCTGACTTTATTAATTATTAGCAAAGGCACTGCAATTATGAGTTATTTCCCTGCTTCCCCAATTCCGTGTCATTCACCCCGTGTCACCGTTATCGGTGCTGGTAAGGTTGGCAGTACCCTAGCCCAACGCATTGCTGAAAAAAATCTGGCAGATGTGGTGTTATTGGATATCGTTGAGGGAATACCCCAAGGACTGGCGCTGGATTTGATGGAGGCAAGGGGAATTGAACTCCATCATCGCCAGATTATCGGTACAAACAGCTATGCTGATACATCTGGTTCTGATGTCGTGGTAATTACGGCAGGGTTTCCCCGTAAACCTGGGATGAGTCGGGATGATTTGCTGCTGATGAATGCCAAGATTGTGGTGGATTCAGCAACTAAAGCGATCGCCTATTCACCCAATGCCGTCTATATTGTGGTCACAAATCCCTTGGATGTGATGACTTATTTAGCTTGGCAAGCAACAGGTTTACCAGGCGATCGGATTATGGGCATGGCGGGCGTTTTAGACTCTGCCCGCTTTGAAACCTTCATTGCTTTGGAATTGGGGGTTTGTCCCACCGATGTCAACGCGATGGTATTAGGTAGCCACGGTGATCTGATGGTGCCTTTGCCGCGTTATTCGACTGTCAATGGCATTCCGATTACAGAATTACTGGACGCAGCTACGATTGAACGCTTAGTAGAACGTACTCGTAATGGTGGGGCGGAAATTGTGGCACTGATGCAGACAGGTAGCGCTTTTTTTGCCCCTGCTTCTTCCACCTGTGTGATGGTGGAATCAATTTTGCTAAATCAGTCACGCCTTTTACCAGTAGCGGCGTATCTTCAAGGTGAATATGGTTTAAAGGATATTTTTATCGGTGTTCCCTGTCATTTGGCATGCGGTGGGATTGAGAGAGTAATGGAATTGAACCTTAGCGATGTAGAAAGGTCTGCTTTGCATGCTTGTGCTCAAGCTATACGTAAAAGTATTGATAGAGTCGAGGAAATTTTCGTGGGTGTGGGTAAATAGACCGCAATATGACCGAATAATTCGTAATTCGTAATTCGTAATTCGTAATTAATAAATTAAGGGTACAAGTTGCCCTTAATTCATTAATGGAAAAAAACGTAAAACCTAAGTGTAAGGGCGGGGAAACCCCGCCCCTACGATGTGGTTCAATGGAAAATTTCTGTAAAACCTAATTGCCTAATAGGCTTGATCTGCTGGATCGCCGTAGGGGTCTTCACTAGCTGGGCGGATGTCGCCTGGATCGCCGTAGGGGTCTTCACTAGCTGGGCGGACGTTGGGAAACTGTTCCGGGTGATCTGCTGGGTCGCCGTAGGGATCTTGGCTGGCAGGGATAGCGCCGTATTCATTTTGATCTGCTGCGTCGCCGTAGGGATCTTCACTAGCTGAACTTACTTGGCGATCGCGGTAATCGGCGTCTTGTTGACCCTCATTTCCTCCGAGGAGTAAATCCTTCGCCTTACGGATAAAATCGTCTACCATGACATATCTCCCTTTTAAGTTCGTACTGAACTTTGTATTTATCTTTTTTTGTAGCTTTGAGTCGCCTCGCCGCGCGATCGCTGTGGTCTTAGGTGAAGCGGCTTTGCCTTACTGATCTAAAATCACTGAGCTCCTGCTGGGGCTACGTCAGATAGAGTGCGACCTGTTGTGCGCCCATTATAACCTTGGAAATTTTGGTACTGTTGCGCTTCCGACTCTGGAACTTGAACGCCTCCAGAAGGTGGTGTTACCCAGTTAGGCTTACCTTGAGCATCGCGGTAGTAAACACGCCCGTTTTTAGAAAGATAGTACTTACCCTGCGATCCCTCTTTTTGAGAATTTTGATGCTGTTTGTAGAGGTAGTAAAGTGCGGCGGCGCCTACTAACGTTATCCCCACTTTCTGCCCTGTAGACAATCCCTTCTTTTGTTGGGATTTGACCCGGGTTATTCACTTGTCTGCCAACAGTATCGTTAACAGGTGCTGGCGGTGCAGCATTTCGGGAACCGCCGCCGCAGCTACTAAGCAGCGGGAGTGTTAACAATGTCGAAAGAAAGACCGCCATTGGGCGCGGAGCTTTTTTGCGATTTGGGGCTATCGTGTTCATCCTGTTTCCTCTTCACCCTACCTAAGCTAAAAACTGTGCTGTGGTACTGTTGTTTTTCCTAAGATTGAAACAACATTGACCGCTCATTTCCAACAGCACAGTATACCTTGTTTTTGATATAATGATGACATTTTTCAAGTTTTGCATCCTGCCTTCGATAGAAGTTGCATTCATCCCTAGGAAGTAAGTAGTTAGAGCGCATTCATCTTTTCTCGCAAGCAGTCTAGGAACAAGAATACAGGTACAGAGGCAATACGGAGATCCCCCCAACCCCCCTTAAAAAGGGGGGCTAAGATCCCTCGTTATTAACTCACATCTTGCACCTGACGACTGTAAGTCGCGGCTACACAGACAAAACCCGCCTTCGCGGGTTTAAAACCCTTGATTTTCCGTGAGTCCGCGTAGGCGGACTTAGTTTGTATAGCCAAGCCAGCGCTGCAGGAGGGCTTCCCTCCGTAGGCGACTGGCGCGCGAATTCTATTCGCTAGGGGTTGGTGCAAGATCTGAGTTAAGGGGGGCTTAGGGAGGATCAAGTTTTATCCGAACCGTATCAATACTGCAAGGGTTTTGGGTTGTGAGTGGGAATTTCAGCGTGTAGAGACGCGACCGATCGCGTCTCTACAGGGTTTGGGGAACTCCAACAAATAAATTATCCAATATTGTGGGGGAGCGTAAGCGCATGAGGAGGGTTTCCGGACGTAGGCGACTGGCGCCCTTGCATCCTGCCCGCCCAGTTCATAGGACGCAAAGGATGCCCATCCCACAAGAAATAGTTGGATATTTTTTTAATTGGAAATCCTTTGTCGGTTGATAAATCCCGATTACCAAGCAGTATTGCGAACCGTATTGGGTACAGAGGCGACACTTTTAAGTTCGTGTCGCCTTTTTTATGAGTAATTTCACTTAAATATATAGAACATCTAGAAATATTTGCCTAAAAATATCCGCATATTTCTCACTATATTGTCAGCTATTTTATTCATTAAACTATACTGATGCTGTCAAATATAACACTGAATATGGCATTAAAAAACACAGGTTTACAAGGTAGGGAAGCCCAAGCTAAAACTCGCCTCCTACTTGCTCTATGGGATTTGGGAGGAGCAAAGCTTGAAGTGAAGAAAGGTGAATTGACGAAGCGAATAGCAACTCAGGGTAAGAAGGTAGCAGATTATCAGGACATCTTTAAGGAATTGGAGAAACTTGGAGCGATCGCTATCTCCAAAAAAGGCTACTCTCTGGTATCTCCCAATGGGCTAGAGGTACTGGGAGAAGGTTTGAAGAGTCGTGATTTTAGGTTTGAAGGGACTATTGTCGGCACTTGGACGGCAAATGCGCTGCTGAAGTGGATTAGCGAAATGAATGGGTTCGCTAGTAGTACATTAGTATCATTAAACGGGGTAAAGAGTGCGATCGCCTCCGGATTCAGCGAAGCCGTCCCATCTTACAACGATTTCAAACAGGTGGTGTTAAAAGTTTACGACCAGCTTAATCGTGACTATAACCTGAATGATTTAGTGCCAATTTATCGGATTAGAAGAGAAGTAGGCAATTACGTAAGTCGTTCCGAATTCAATGAATGGCTGCTAGAAATGCAAGCTGACGACATATTGCAACTACAAGGCGGCAGCGTAGAAGACAGCGCACCGGACAAAATTGAAGATTCCGTTACTACAGAACTCGATGGATTACGCTGCTACGCCAAGCGTCTGAAATTCTAATCTGTCTTTCACTCCTTACTCATTGATTTCGCAAAAATATGATTGTTAGTACGTCTTCAATTGATGACCTAATTAGAAATAAAAATCCGTTTGCAGGGCATGTTGTTGTTAGACCCTCACAAATATGGGGAAAAAGCTTCCCTGATGTTTCCTCAATTAATGCTCATGCCTCCAATGCAGTTTTTGATGCAGTGGAAAAAGTCCGTCAAGGACAGCGTGAAACTGTGGGTATCACCATCACAGCTGAAAAGGGGCTAGGGAAAAGCCACCTTATAAGCCGGATTCGTCACCGTTTGCAAGCAGAAGACAAAGCCTTATTCATCTACATGAGCAAATATGACAACTTAAACCAGATTAAGTATCAATTTCTCCAAACTGTCGCATCCAGCTTGAGAGCGATTGGTAGTCAAAGGGTGATGCAGTGGCAAGAAATAGCAGCTGCTTTAATTAATCAAGTCAAGCAGTGGAACTATACACCTGAGCAATATATTAAAATTTACCCTACTTGGTTGAGCAAATACTCAACTAAATTCTTTGATGGCTTAACTGAACTTGTTCTGCAAACCAAGCCTGAAATCACCAACCCTTACTTAGTGAAAGCAATTTTGTGGACACTATCCTCTGTCCATGCTAATTATGCAAATTATTGGCTATCAGGTTTGGAATTAACGCAGGCACAAGCTGAAGCAATGGGATTACCAAATCCTAAAACAGAAGATAGAGAAGCTGAAGCATTAAAAAATACTCGCCAGATTCTAGAAATTATAAGCGATTACAGAGTTCCAGTTATTTGCTTTGACGAATTAGATAATGTAGATATTGCTGATAACGGCTTTACGGCAGCACAGGTTATTGCCAGTCTAGCTAAGGATTTATACAACAGTCTTAAAGGAGGCGTTTTACTACTGGCAATGTATCCTGATACTTGGAATATGCAAATCAGGAGTTTGCCACAAGCAGAAGCAGTGATTGATAGATTAGTCAGTGAGCAACCTGATAGAAAGCCAATTGAGTTGAGATATTTAAACTCAGATGATATCGTTGCGGTTGTTCGTCAGTGGTTAAAGGAGTTTTATGATAAAAATCAACAAACTCCTCCTCATTCTCTCTATCCATTTGATGAGACTAAACTCAGAGAACTGGGTAGGAGTAAACCTACTGTCAGGTCAATTTTAAAGTGGTGTGCGGACAATTTTGTTGTGACTGGTTTCCATCCACCTATAATTGAAACAAATGCTGTTGAACCATACTTCCAAAGCGAGTTAGCAGATGTTGATGCTTCTATTAATTACTTGTTAGAAGATGAAGCAGTAATTGCTAAGGCGCTTCGGCTTGCCTTCTGTAGCTTAGTAGGAGAAACAGTAGAGGGAATAAAAATTGAAGTTATTCAAAAAGTTGAGGCTAGTTCAGCAGACCAAGACTATATCGATTTCAAAATTGTTGGCAATAAAGAAAAAGTCAAGATAGGGGTCGATGTGATACAGCAAACTGGCGGTAAATATGTGGGAGCCGCATTGAAGCGACTAATTGAATATAGAAAGTTTGACTTAACTCGGGGTTGCTTAGTTCGCTCAAAGAAAATTAATCCAGGAGCAGCAGTACCTAGAGACTGTTTGAGAATACTTTTGCAAGAGCAAGGTGGAAAGTGGGTACTGTTACAAAGTCAAGACATTAAACCTCTTTTGGCTATCTCATTTCTATATAATAAGTCTGAAGATTATGAACTAACTAAGGAAGAAATTATTGCTTTTATTAAGCACAAAAAAATAGCCATTGACAATCCTTTAGTTCGAGAAATTTTGCGCAATCCCTCTGCTCAAAGTCCTGATACTTTCACTGATGATGACTTGCCGATAAGCACTCCTCAAAGCGTTTCTGATATTGCTGATCACATTGACATTAACCTAGCTATAGCTAATTAGAAATGAATCAGCTTGTTTCAATTCCAACAGCGCTGTGTCTACCCGCCCCTGATATTGAAGCCTTAATACAGGGGCGAACAATTGCCGCTTTACCCAGGATGTTTATCCGTCCTAGGCAGCAATTTGCTCTCTACCCAGACGACTCTTCAGCTATTCCACTTTCAACGGAGCAATACTATCGCTCAAGTTTCTTAGAAATCGCTGACAGTGCGCTCACAAAGTTAAATTCTCAGGGATTTTTTATCCAACCCAAGCAAATGAGCTTGCTTGCAGAAAACGAACAGTTACAGCTTCCCCTCTTAACCGCCGAGACAGTCTCAATTCAAGCTTGGGCAAGATGCGAACTGTGCCAAATTATCAATGATACTGAATTATTAGCTGCTTTATCTTCACTAACGATTTGGACAAAAGAAGCTTTACAGGAAACACTTAAGCAACGGCAAAACATCTTTCTTGCTTATTTACGCATTTATTACTTGCCTAAAGCAATTGAAATCCCAGTCAAGAAAAACAGTCAGTTTGTTGCTTTACCGCAGCCTGTGAATGTTTCTGAAGCAAACCCTGTGTTAAGCGATCGCATCTTTAACCTCCGCAAACACCAACTAGAAACACGCCAACCGCCACTGCATCCTGAATTGGAAAACTTGCAGAGTGCGATCGCGTCCCTTAGCATCACCAACCCAGCCGCTAAAGAATTAGATCGGGATATCAAAGTATTTTTAGGCTGGAGTAGTGACCAATATACAAATTCCGTTGATTCAGACTTAGCTTGGATTCATAAAATTGCTCAAGTAGGAAACTCCAGCGACGGACATACCTTTGAAAAATTAGTCCGTAAAGGATTACTAAAATTAGGCTTTACAGGTTCAGGACTAGCTGCTGATTCAACTGGTGGGGCAGGTGGTATGGATCTTTACTGTGAATATCCTTGGACAATGGTAGGAGAATGCAAAGCAACAAAGTCAGAAAAGATTTCTGATGGAACACCTGCACAACTTCTGAAAATAGGCATGAACCATCTGGGTAAAGCTCAGTATGACCGTTCAATTAAATTAATTGTAGCCGCTGGAGAACTCACTTCATACGCACTCAGAACAGCTACCGAAAACTATATGAATGTTATTAAACCTGAAACTTTGCAAAAACTAGTTGAAATACAAACACAGTACAAAGGCTGTATCAACTTGATAGAACTAAAGCATTGTTTGCAAAACGTTCCTTTTGGTTTAGCTGACGACAAAATTAGCAATTACATCGACAAAGTTTATCAAGATATCAAGCTGCGATCGCACATAGTGCAAGTCTTGAAAAACTATTTAGAAGCTAGCAAATATGAACGTGCTGGAGTGGAAGGACTTCATGGTGCTTATGTAAGTTCTCATCCCCCTCAATCACTGGGATATAGAGAAATCCACGAAATTCTCGTTGAACTTTCCTCTCCTTTGATAGGTTATGTAGGGCGAATTAAAGGAGAAGATTGGATACGCGATCGCTTTTACTTCCTACGCGACTTACGAATTACCCAAACTTAGCTCTCTCCTTACTTCTTTCTTACCTTTGCGTCCTTGGCGTCTTGGCGGTTCGTTTATCTTAAAGCAGATATAATATTCATCCCAGCGTCAGTATTCTAGCCTGATAATTCACAACCAACGGTAAAATTTTTAGCCACTCTGAACCCAGCAATACTTCTATAATTGCGTCCCCTGCAAAAACCGGAATTTCATACTCCTGTCCATCCAATAGAACCTTGCCTGAATAAACATCAAAAAATGCTTCTAAGAGTGCAGTTCGCAGTTCATCCCGACGTACATAAACCCAATCAAGACCCTCTAAATCTTGCTTGTTAATTGCTAGAAAGCCGCCTGTGAAACCAGTATCTAACACGGCATCCACAGGCAGATTTAATCCATCAGCAGTAATCAATTCAATTTCAAACAATAGCTGTCCGCGACTGCCAAACTGACCAGGAATCATATTGTGCCAGTGGCTCCAGTCTCATTAATACCGAACATATGATGAATAGCCTGAGGGTGCTGCTGACGAGCTTTAAGGCTTGCCACTTCCTTATCTATATCAATAAAATAATCTCCGCTATCTGGTTCAATGGCAATATACCAGTCATAGTATTTCTCGAGCAGTTCAGGTAATAGTCTTTCAAAAATTACCCGACAACGCTGACTAAATGCTTCTCCTTCCGCTTTACGCCTAGCTAGCTCTTCTGGTGGTATAATGATTTCTGGGAATATTCTGCCTCGACGACGCGCTCTTTGAGGAGGTGTTGATTCAGTCATAGTAGTAACCCTATTTTTTCCTACTATTTTAATATTATTTCCTAGAAAACATAGCAATAGAACTTTTGCTATCAAAAGTAAATGGTGTTACTACTTTTACGAACTACGCGACTTACTAATCATCTGAGGCAATATGGTTCAGATTAGATAATCTACATACCTATAATTCCTGTAGAGACGCGAAATTTCGCGTCTCTACACGTCTGAAATGCTCACCAATAACTCTTAAGCGAACTGTATTGTCATCTGAGGGGTAAACGAAGCTTGTTCGTAGTTGCGCTTAGCGCGAAGACAGCGCAACTACGAACCTATCAAAACAATCTTGACAGACGACTACTCAACAGCTAATTGATCGGGCACCATGCGATCGCTTAACGAAGACGAAGTTACGCGCACACTGTTTTCACGCTGGTCAGCAAGCTGACCTGATCCCACCAAGTCCGGAGTTTAGGAGTTTGAGCGGTAATTGAATCGAACTCTGGAGTCTGCGAGAGGTAGATGAAGATTGGAATGAGGTAGAAATCGGCAATGCCGACTTCGCTGCCTAATAGATACGGGCTACCAACGGTTAGCGACTCGATAGCCTCTAACGCTTTTTGTGCAGGCGCAACGGCATTTTTCACCTTGGACTCATCTGTTTTACCGCCCTGACTTGGCATAATTAGGCGCTGGATCACAATTGACACGATCGCAGGTGAATAGAGATAATTATCAATAATTGCCATAATCTGCCGCATCCGAGCTTGGAGTAGCGGATTTGACGGGCTGAACTTGTTACCTGCTAAGACAGTGTCAAGGTAGTCGGTAATGGCAGCCGTTTCATAAAGTAGTTCCCCATCAACTTCGAGTGTCGGTATCTTACCAAATGGATTCTTGGCTAGGTACTCTGCCGACTGGCTTTCACCGTTGAAAATATCGACTTTTTTAAGGTCATAGTCTGCACCAGCTTCCTCAAGCAGCAACCGGACGGTACGGACATAAGTACTTTGGGGAATGCCGTAAACAGTAAGTTTTGCCATTATTCGTAGATTCTCAACCAAAACAACAGTAACAACAATACTCTGTCAACAACTTCTTTAGCCTCAGCTAGTAGAGGTGGATAAGCGCGAAGACACAGAAGAGCGAATTACTTATAATCGTCATACTGTGCCAGTGGCTCAAGTCTCATTAATACCGAACACGTTAAGTATAAAAATAACATGTTTGTTCAACGCCATAAACTCTGTGAACCCTGTATCGAGCATCGCATCAACAGGGAGATTTAATCCATCAGCAGTAATCAATTCAACTTCAAAAAATAGCTCTCCTTTACTGCCAAACGTACCCTGAATCATATTGCGCCAGTGGTTCCAGTCTCATTCAGGCAAAATACGCAATGGTCAGCATTTGGGTACTTTTGACGGGCTTTTCTGTGAGCGACTTCTTTACCTGCATCAATAAAGTAATCGCCACTATCAGGCTCAATGGCAATATACCAGCCGTAGTGTTCCTTGATCCAATCGGGACGCACTCGCTCAAAAATTACATTACAACGCTGAAAAAATGCTTCATTTTCAGCTTTGCGCCTAGCTAGTTCTTCTGGTGGTATAGTGATTTCTGGGAATATTCTGCCTCGACGACGTGCTGGTTTTTGATGTGTTGATTCAGTCATAGTATTAAGCCCATCTATCAATACTATTTTAGTATTATCCTGTATATAACATAAACCCAGCCATCTCCCTCTCCCCCTGAATCATATTGTGCCAGTGGCTCCAGTCTCATTCAGGCAAAACATACAGTGGATAGCATTCGGATGCTTCTGACGTGCTTTAAGGCTGGCGACTTCTTTATCTCCATCAATAAAGTAATCGCCACTATCAGGCTCAATAGCAATATACCAACCGTAGTGTTCCTTGATCCATTCAGGACGCACTCGTTCAAAAATTGCTCGACAACGCTGATGAAACACTTCTCGTTCAGCTTTGCGCCTAGCTAGTTCTTCTGGTGGTAAAGTGCGTTCCGGAAATATTCTGCCTCGACGAGGTGTTGATTCAGTCATAGTAGTAACCCAATTTTTTTCCTACTATTTTAATATTATTTCGTAGGTATAGCACAATACGGTTCAGTTAAGATAATTTGCATACTGTCAACCTATGTAGAGACGCGAAATTTCGCGTCTCTACACCGATTTAAATTCACACCGATCAGCCCTAACCGAACCGTATTCAGGTATAGCACTCTTAAATGATTTATAAAATTCAAGCTAGTGGTGGGAATTGCACATCATTACCAGTGTGGTGGGCAATGCCCACCCTACTAAATTATTTATTGTTCAGGAATGATTTAAAACTGCTATAACATAGCAATATAAATTTGGTTAGAAAAAGTAAATGGCGTTGCTGCTTTTACGAACTACGCAACTTACCAATTACTCAAACATAGCCTTCTCCTTACTTCTTTCTTACCTCTGCGCCCTCTGCGTCTTGGCGGTTCATTTTCAAACAATAGCAGCCCCAAAAACATCTATTTGATTAGATTGGAGCGAAAATTCTTCCAACTCTGGTTGCGACTTCCAATTTAATTGATCGGCAGAGCAACGCTTCACCAATTCTTGAGATAAAGCCGGATATAACCGAATTAGTTCATTGAAAAACTTGCGGCAAACTACTTCATATCGATTAGGCACCAACGGGAACTGTGCAGCAATTTCTAATAAATAGGCTTTAAAATTATTAAGTGCCTCATCGTGTTGCAATAATACCTGTTCTGTCGCCAGAGCAATTAAGTTAATTCCGTTCTCCTCACAAACAGCTACCTCTAGATCTTCTTCTATAAAATCAATCATTTCTGACAGCCAGTTAAGCATCGGGTCTAGCTGTTTATTGTTGGCGATCGCTTCCACAATTCCCATGTCATCAACAATCAATTTAGCAAATGCCTGCTCTTTGTTAAAAAAGTTTATAAACCCCCGAATTAAAGCGTAAAAATCATTGACACTCTTTGTTAAATCGTCTGTGCCTGCATTCTTCTCGACGCGCTCAAAATGCCGCTTTAAAGCATTATTAGTATTACCAACTAACGCAGTAACTTTTTGTTTTGCCGACTTAGCAAGACGCTTGATTTCAGCATTTAATTTAACGTTTTTTATTTGCACTCTTTTAGGAGATGGGTTTTGCTCGTTCCAGCGATTTAGAACAATTTGAATCAATTCCTTGTGATTCAGAGGCTGAATAGCCAACACAGAAGCACTTACCTTTTCACTGAAATTACGTAACTGTTCTATGCGTAATTGCTCCTCTTGCGCAACATTTAATAACCTCGTTTGAGCGCCCTTCTTAGCAGCTTCGCTACGTTTTTTTGATTTTTCCTGCCATGCCTTAAATTCTGGTGTGCTTTCGATTTCGCTCACACGCTTCTTCAGGTACAAGCGCATGGGGGAATAACGATTGTGAGAATTGGCATCTTTTTTGTCTTCTTCGCCCAAGAATTTGGCGATCGCCGTATCAGTCCAGCCACGCTCTTTTAGGCTGGCTTTACTAAAGTAATCTTGCTGATTTGATGACATTTCCTGTTATCCTTTGCTTGCTATAGATATCTTATTTTTGGTGATTATATCAATGTAGCAGCCATAGCATTTATCAATGCGAATACAGGAATCTCATACTGCTGTTCATCCAATAGCACCTTGCCAGAATAGACATAAAATCTTGCTTCTCCCTGTGCATGCAGAGACTCCTTACTTATATTTTGCACCTCAAATAGGTAGGACGGGCAAGATGCCCATCCCACAAGAAAAATCAATAAGAGTGTGGAATGGGCATCTTGCCCACCCAGGCTATTGCTACAGGATATGAACTTACCTAAATATTAATAAGGGTGGGCAAATAGCCCACCCCTGATGCAACTTTCTTATAAATTTGGGTACTAGTGATTATACAAAATGCGTCGGCTTCGCCCACTCTTTCGTAGCTGACAATTGCTTCAAAGCCGCCTCTGCTGCTGCTAAATCATAAGGAAATGGACGCCCACGGGTAACATAATCCCGTTCTTGAACTGATCGGTGACGCAGCACTGCATTTACCACAACACACGGTTCTGAACTCAGATTAATTGCTCCGTGTAAGACTCCTGGTGGAATTGTCACCACCACAGGACGGTCTTCACCTAGGGCAATGTACTGGTATTGCCTATTAATCAAAGTTACGAGTACAAACCGACCTCTAACTACCAGTATTTGGTCAGTTTGCGATTTGTGAACAAATAAATCATCTACTGTATTGGGCGCAACCTGTACAAGCACCGTTTCATGGCTGGCTTGGGGGGTAAAAAACTCAGTCATTCCCCCTTTGATCGACTCTAACTGACGGATTTCGATTCCCCTAACTTTACTCATAGCAGCATCCAAAAAAAGCATCATAAAGATTGAAGTGATACCTTCAATCTTAGATGCTCACACATAAAAAAATGTTGCTTGTGCAACAAAAAGTACCAAAACATGGTATAGAAGCTAAATCTATCAGGTAGTATAAACCTTCAAACTACCAGGTTGTGCTGGATTCCCTTGCAACACGACACCACGCTGATTTGCCTGCAAATGACGCAGAATCTTGTAAATCGCCTCAGTCTGGTCTGGTGTACCTGCTTTTTGTGCAACCGCTTCCAGAGAAAGAGCAGTTTTTTCCGTTTGTAAAACTTCCATGACTCGTTTTTGCAAGTCGAGAATGACGGCGGCGGCTTTCTTACCAGCTTCTACCCCTGGTTGATGGTAGGCATTTACATTCACTAAACTGCCATAAAAACCAACAGCGCGTTCGTACAAAGCGATTAACGCCCCCACTGTTCGGGCATTGACTTGGGGAATAGTGACTGTAATCGAATCGCGGTGGTTTTCATAAAGCGCTTGTCGGGTTCCTTGCAGAAAACCAGACAGATAATCGCCTGATGTGATTCCAGAGTCTATTTCTGGGGATTGTCCCTTACGGTCTTCTAAAACTTCAATGAATGTGACAAAGAAATTCGCCACCCCTTCGCGTAACTGCTGGACGTAAGCATGTTGATCCGTTGAGCCTTTGTTGCCGTAAACGGCGATACCTTGATGGACGATGTTTCCATCTAAGTCTTTCTCTTTACCCAAGGATTCCATCACCAGCTGTTGCAAATAACGGCTGAATAAGAATAAACTGTCCTTATAAGGTAGGACAACCATATCTTTTTCGCCTCGTCCATTGCCAGAGTAATACCAAGACAAGGCTAACAATGCCGCTGGGTTCTTTTGCAAATCAGGGACGCGGGTAGCGTCATCCATTTCTTTTGCACCATCTAGCATGGCACTAATATCAATGCCCTGCAATGCCGCTGGTACTTGCCCGACAGCAGACATTTCTGAGGTGCGTCCTCCTACCCAGTCGAACATGGGAAACCTTGCCAGCCAACCTTCGGATTTTGCGAGTTCGTCTAGCTTACTACCAGCCATAGTAATGGCGATCGCATAATTGGCAAAATCCAAATTCTGTCCCGCATAGGCTTTTTTGACTTCAATCATACCGATGCGTGGTTCCGGCGTTCCCCCAGATTTAGAAATCACCAATACTAAAGTACTCGCAAGTCGGTTTCGCAGATGAGTCAAAACGCGATCGATGCCTGCTGGATCGCTATTGTCGATAAAATGAATTGCCACAGGTGGAAAGTCTGGGGCTAAGGCTTGGGCAACAAATTCCGGACCAAGTGCAGAACCACCAATCCCAATCGAGATAATATCGGTGAAGCGAGGCGCTTTCGGGGGATGAATCCCACCTGTGTGGATTTTTTCGGCAAACGCTTCGATGTGTTCGATGCTATCGACAATTTCTTTTTGGAATTCTGGCGTTGGCGCAAGAGATGGATTTCGCAGCCAGTAATGTCCAACCATGCGGTTTTCGTCAGGGTTAGCGATCGCACCCTTCTCAAGTTCCACCATATCCGCAAAAGCCTTTTCAAACTTCGGCTGCAACGCCTCCACAAAGGCATCATCAAACCGCATCCGGCTAACATCTAGGTAAAATCCTAATCCTTCGTGGAAATATAACCATTTCTGGTATCGTTGCCAAAGTGCCGTAACGTCCATAGGGAAATCTCAAGTAAAGTGTTTCTCAAAAACCAGTTTAAGGCAAGTGCAGCCAATCCCTTGTCACCCTTATACAGTTTTAAGTGTTGGCTTTAATGCTGACTCTAAACATCTGGCATTGGGATGAGGGGGAGTGGGGAGTGGGGAGTGGGGAGTGGGGAGTGGGGAGTGGGGAGTGGGGGGAGTGGGGGGAGTAGTTAATATACTTTTATACAACTAACAACCAACAACTAACAACTAACAACCAACAACCAACAACCAACAACCAACAACTAACAACTAACAACTAACAACTAACAACCAACCAACATGATTGACTACTTAATTTTCCTCGCTATTTCTACATCAATTTTTGCGCTGTTCGGTTTGGGACTGAATTTGCAGTGGGGCTTTACAGGGTTAGTTAACTTTGGTCATATTGCTTTTATGACGTTGGGAGCATATACCACAGTGTTATTAAGCTTTAAGGGCGTCCCCCTGCTGCTTTCGGCGCTGCTTGGGGCAGTTGCAGCAGCTTTGTTGGGATTGCTGATCGGTTTCTCGACTCTGCGCTTGCGAGAAGATTACCTGGCGATTGTCACCATTGGTGTTGGGGAACTGATTCGTCTAGTTGTGAATAATCAAGATTTACCTGTTGGTGACACTTGGATATCTGGGGCTTTTGGTGTGCAAAGTTATACCATACCCCTATCTACTGTTACACCCAATTTGTTCGTCAAACTCTTGATGATTGGGCTACTGACACTGCTGGCTGGCTTAACTTTCTGGCAGTTGTGGCGATGGATTCGTGCAGCACAACCGTCGCTTGTTGATTCACACAACAAGAAGGTGGGTGACAAGCAAGAATTTGTGACTCGCTTAGTGGTGGGAATTTTGTTGGCAATGCTGTCAGCAGCAATTTATATTTCCGGGGCGATCGCACTGTATAATTATAATCCGAAAGCGGGTTTGATGCTATTGTCACTCATTACATTAGCTTTAGTCTTTTGGCGCTTAGAAATTTTAGTGCGATCGCCTTGGGGTCGAGTCCTCAAAGCCATCCGCGAAGACGAAGAAGTTCCCAAGGCACTAGGAAAAAATGTCTTTTGGTACAAACTACAATCGCTGATGTTGGGTGGTGCGATCGCAGGTATTGCTGGTGCTTTCTTCGCATGGCAACTCAGCGCCATTTACCCTGATAATTTCCAACCGCAGCTGACTTTTGACTCTTGGATCATGGTAATTTTAGGTGGTTCTGGTAATAATCTCGGCACAATCTTAGGTGCGGTGATTTACTTTGCTTACGATGCTCTGACTCGCGAATTGTTGCCTAAAATTGTACCCTTTGATGAAGCACGTTTAGGTGCATTTCGGATCATGGTCATAGGTTTGATTTTGATGGTACTCATGATTTGGCGTCCTCAAGGTATCTTAGGGAAAAAGGAGGAACTCACCCTTGGCAAATAACCAGTCATCTGAATTTCCACTTTTAGCAGCAAGTGGACTTTGCAAAAGCTTTGGTGGCATCAAAGCAGTAGATAGTGCCGAAATTCAAGTTGCAAGTGGTAGCATTACTGGGTTAATTGGTCCTAACGGTGCTGGCAAAACCACCTTATTTAACTTACTTTCTAACTTTATCCGCGCCGAACGCGGCAAAGTGGTTTTTGACGGCGAACCTATTCAGCACTTGCAGCCTTACCAAATTGCCCAGCAGGGAATGATCCGCACCTTTCAAGTTGCTAAAACTTTGTCGCGGTTATCGGTGCTGGAAAATATGCTGCTGGCGGCGCAAAAACAAACCGGTGAGAATTTTTGGCAGGTGCAATTCCAGCAACACAAAATAGCCAAAGAAGAAAGACAACAACGAGAACGGGCAATTTTCCTGTTAGAGTCAGTGGGATTGGTACAAAAAGCACAGGATTATGCTGGAGGTTTATCTGGGGGACAACGCAAGTTGCTGGAGATGGGACGGGCGCTGATGACTAATCCCAAGTTAATTTTGTTGGATGAACCAGCAGCAGGGGTGAATCCGAGACTGATTGATGAGATTTGCGAACGGATTATCGGTTGGAATCAGGAGGGGATGACATTTTTGATTATTGAACATAATATGGATGTGATTATGTCGTTGTGCGATCGCGTTTGGGTGCTTGCTGAAGGTCGAAATCTTGCCGACGGTATCCCAGAAGAAATTCAGCGCAACTCGAAAGTTTTGGAAGCATACTTAGGAAAGTCAGCATAATTCGTAATTCGTAATTCGTAATTCGTAATTAATTATTGAGGGTACTTGTAACTAGACTGCCGCGCTTTGCGATTTATTTATGGAAAAGAAAGAATGTGCTACAAGGCACGCGAAGTCTTCCGGATAGAAGCTTATGAACGGAATCGCTTCGCGTTCAAGCAGCGAAGCTGCAATTCGTAATCCACATTTAAACCAAGTTCATAATTAAAACGCGAAGCGCGGCAGTCTAGTTGCTATTACCCCTCAATTACGAATTACGAATTACGAATTACGAATTATTGAGAACTAAGGTTCTTCTGAGACTTTAACGACTAGTTTTCCGTTTTTGTTGCCATCGAATAGTTTTAGGATAGCTGATGGAGCATTTTCCAAACCATCAACAATTTCAAGAGCGTATTTAATTTTCCCAGAGTTGACCCATTGTCCAATATCCGTTATAGCTTCAGACCATCGAGTCAGATAATCTAAGATAATAAACCCTTCTACACGTACACGCTTCATTAAAATTTGACTGTAATTTAATGGTCCTGGAACAGGTTCGGTTGCATTATAAGTTGAAATCAAACCGCATAAGGGAATACGTGCGTGCAAATTAACGAGTGTTAAAACAGCATCCAAGATAGAACCGCCAACATTATCAAAATACACATCAATTCCATTGGGACACGATTGAGCAAGTTCTGTTTTCAAATCAGCCGTTTTGTAGTTGATAGCAGCATCAAAACCAAGCTCTTCTATAAGCCAGCGGCATTTTTCATCACTGCCAGTTATACCAACTACTCGACAACCCTTTATCTTAGCAATTTGTCCAACAACGGAACCAACTGCTCCTGATGCAGCTGATACAACTACAGTTTCCCCGGCTTTAGGCTGTCCTATGTCTAAAAGCCCAAAATAGGCTGTGCAACCAGTTAATCCAAGTGGTCCTGTAAATGCGGTAAGCGGGGCAGGCAGAGGGTGAGGTAGTCGGGCGATCGCAGAACCACTGTTGCCAAAGGCGATCGCATAATCCTGCCAACCAAGCGTACCAAAAACCAGATCCCCTGGTTGAAAATCGGGATTTTTCGACTCTTCTACCACACCTGTAACAACACCACGCATAACTTGCCCTATTTCAACTGGAGCCATATACTGTGGTATGTCGCTCATCCAGATGCGATTAGTCGGATCTAAGGAAAGATATATGGTGCGTACCAGCACCTCACCATCTTGAGGGCTAGGAATTGGCTCCTCTCGGTATTCAAAATTGCTTTCCTTGATATCGCCCACAGGACGAGTCTTCAAGCGAAATTGTCGATTTATCCCTGAATTCATTCTTTTTGTCCTCTATACAATCACTTTCAATCTACCTCTGTGTGGAATTTTACTCTAGTGGACGGACGATTGCAGGTGTGATTGGTTGCTTTGGTTGGAAGATCGCAGAAAGTGCTTGCTCTAAATTTTCTGCCATCACAATCCGGTTATTGTAGGTGACAATTACCCTAACTAACGTTGGCAAACTGTTTTTTTCCGCTTCTAAATATAGTGGTTCGACGTAGAGGAGGGAGCGCTCAATGGGAATTACCAATAGATTTCCTTGAATTGCCTTTGAACCTTGGCGGTTCCACAGAGAAATCTGCTGGGAAATCACTGGATCTTGGTTAATTAAAGCTTCGATTTGTTCGGTTCCATAAACCAACTGTTGCTTAGGAAAATTATATAGCAACAATTTGCCAGATTCTTGCCCGTCTGAACGCGCTGCTAACCAAGCAATTAAATTAGTGCGTTGTGTAGGCGTAAAAGGCAGCAGTAGAATGAATTCTTCTGACTGTGCTTTTGGCAGTTTCATAATTAAGTAGTAAGGTTCTACCTGTTGCGATTCGCTACCATAAATTTCGTTGGGGACTTGCCACTGGTCTTCTCGGTTATAAAATACCTGTGGATCGGTCATATGATAAGTAAGCAATCGCTCAGATTGAATCTTGAATAAATCCTGTGGATACCGGATATGGCTTTTGAGCGCAGATGGCATTGATGAAAGCGGTTTTAGCAGGTTGGGGAAAATTGCTTTAGTCGTATTGATGATTGGGTCTTGAGAGTCAGAAACGTAGAAATTAACATCGCCATTGTAAGCATCAATGACAACTTTCACAGAATTGCGGATGTAGTTAAATTCATTTTTGCCTGGATCGGAATAGGGATAGCGATCGCTAGTAGTGTAAGCATCAACAATCCAGTAAAGATAAGTTTTTTCCCCTTTGATATTGCTTCCTCCCGCATCTGCCGCCACCAAATAAGGTTCACTGTCGTAGCGGAAAAAAGGAGCCAGCGCCTGCACCCGTTCTAGAATATTGCGCCGAAATAGCAACTTCGTTTGTGGTCTAAAATCCCGTGTCAGCAGCATCTGCCAATCTTTGAGATATTGGGCAAACAACAAGCGTCGCCACGTAGCCCCAATCGTAATTCCACCACGTCCATCGTAAACGTTATAGACATTTTCATTGCCGCTGGGATAGTCCAATTCTTGGGTTTTTGTCCCAGTCATCACATATGTGTTTGTAATTTTGCCGTAATAAATTCGCGGTTGACCAATGGGAATACTTGCCCCAATTGCTGCATTTGATATCTGCAAAGAGCCTTCTTTCCCGATGCCATCAACGCCAATATTCTTAACATAGTAATCAGGTAATCCACCAGGACCGACAGTATTCACCGGACTGAGTGTAAAGCCGTATCCGTGAGTATATATAAGATGTTCGTTCACCCAAGTTTTAGCTTGCCCTGGTACCGCTGTATAATCTAGTTCCCGTGCGGCTATAATCGTCTGCTGCTTTTCACTCGCCCCCTCGTTCTTTAGGGTGTAGCGGTCAATGTCAGCATCAGAAAACTTGTAGTAAGGTCGGATTTGTTGCAGCTGGCGATTGGTTTCTAGTAGGGGTCGTTTATCCCACAGACGGATATTGCGAACTGTCAGGTTGTTTGCTTGCAAGTCAGATGCAGTCAGCTGACCTTGCGGATCAAAGGTCTGCGCTTCGATCTGGTTTAAATTAAATGCTTGTCGCGTCAGGCTGATGGTACGCTCGATATAGGGGCGTTCGCGGGCAAGCTCGTTTGGTTGTACTATCAGGCTTTGTACCACTATTGGCAAGATTTCGCCACCAACCACTGCGACTGCTAGATATAATCCCAGCACGTAAATTAGATGACGTGGATAGGAAATTAGTTTAGAACTTGCTTTGACCGCCTGGGATAAAATAATTATCCGCAATAGCAGGTAAATTGCGATCGCCACTGCCAAAAGATTTAAGCCGGTGTAAATTGGCAACTGTACATTGGCGGCGGTGTAGCTAGCACCGTAATTTACCCCATCGGTGGAATACAAAAGTTGGTAGCGTGCAATCCAATAATGCAGGGCGATCGCCAGCATCAGTAAGCTAGCTAAAATGTGTAAGTGGAGTCGCTGAGGTAGAGAAAACCCCGCAAAGAAACCTTCACTTAGACTATCTGCTGCTTGCAGATAAATTAATGTCACAGCTACTATGGTGTAGAGAAATAGTCCAAGTAACCAAAATTCCAACATTTCCCATATCGGCAGGGAGAAGACATAAAAGCTAATATCCTGGTTAAATAGTGGCTCTGTGCGGTTAAAATTGATGGCATGGAAATACTGTAAAATTATTACCCAGCTTTGTGATAGCAGGAAACTCAAAAGCAAACCGATCAGCAGTGCGATCGCCCTTAAGGAAAACTCAGGGTTGATGAAAATTGCGATAATCAATCCCAGCAGCAAACCTAACTCACCAATGGAGATAGGAAGCTGCTGCAAATGCACTAACTTGAACACCTGCTGTACCCAAGGTGCGAGATGCAAGGATATGCTGGGCAATTTGATATTTGGATGCCAAAAGTTCCAAGCTTTCTGACCATAGTAAATCAGTATCAACCCCGCCACCACACTCAGTCCTAACACCACTGGTAGCAAAAAGCGCAACTTTATTCCTGAATGTATGGGCGGGGAGACCCCGCCCCTAGGTTTGTGGGGATGACCCAGATTCATTGTTCCCCTCTGGGTTTGCAAAGAGGGGTTAGGGGTGAGGTTCTTCAACCTAGAGGCTATAGCCAAATTGGCAAGTAAAAAACCACTGGTAGTGCAAAAGGCGATCGCCCACAACCCTAGCTGCGTCTTCAAGCGCAATAAAAATTCTGGTAGATATCCAACTTCACTCCTCCACAAAATTTCTGCTGTTAGGTGCGAAGCTAAATCAAAAAACAGCCATAAACCTAACAGCAGTAAAGTCAGTCGAGAAATCTGTTGGAAAATTTTATCAACCATTATGGCAGCAGTATGAAAATTTTACTAATTGAAGATGGCGATCGCATTGCTAAACCTTACACCCGAAGCCTAGCCCCTAGAGTACGAATTCAGTAATCAAAAACCTAACCCCCCTGCCCCCTTCCCTACAAGGTCCGGGGGAGTCAAGTTCCCCTCCCCTCGTAGGGGAGGGGTTAGGGGAGAGGTCTTTCTAAGATTACTGAATCGGTGTTCTAGTCCCTCTACTATGCTTGGGAAAATGACGCAGCAAGTACCAAAACAGAGCTAAATTTACGAAAAATACCACTAACTTGAGTATTGTTATTCCTTTAATTAATTCCCATATTTCTAGAGGTAAACTAATACCAACTACCCCTAGCACTAAGAATCTTGCCCAAGCTTTTTCATACCATAACCCATAAGCTTGGATTGCAGTCATAACTGCATAAAGTCCAGCAGCTATACCACTAAACCACAAAGTATTCGGATTGACATTCAAAAGCTTGTCTAAAAGCCAGTCAATAAATTCTAGCTGAAATTCTAAAAGATAAGATTCAGAAAATGTTTTTAGATGTTGATGATTTTTATGTGCTAAGAGTAAGGCTATAGAAGTAACCGCTAGCAGCGAAGCAACAAAAGTTTTGTAAAATACAATCGCAACAAGACCTGGTGGGCGCTTATTCTTCACGTACCCTCTCGTAGTTTTTCGTAAAAAAAATATTTATAATAACATTTTATACTACTATAAATTTAAAAAATTTATCTTCAAAAATCCTAAGTAGGTCTGCAGTATACCAACTATATAAAATTTTGTAACATGACTACAAAGGCTTGTAGTTGCGCAGAGAGCGCACAATCAGCGCAACTACGAACCCATGATGATTTATTTGTGCCAACGTACTTAGGAATTTCCCAGTTAAAAAATATCCAACTATTTCTTGTGGGATGGGCATCCTGCCCGTCCTATGAACTGGGCGGGCAGGATGCCCAACGCCAGTCGCCTACGGAGGGAAAACCGACAACATGCGCGCTGGCTCCCCCACAATATTGGATAATTTATTTGTTGGAGTTCCCTTATATGTCAATCCTACTTATATCTCAATAGGGTTATGGGTGACATTACCTCTACTTGGCATGATGCTTGGTTTCGCGAGATCCGTCCTGACGATCGGGAACTTGAATGCTACTCTTAGGACGAGAAGCTTCATTTTTCTCATCCTCTTGGCTGGCATTCTCAGTGTAGAGAACCTTGTTATTACCAGCATCTACCTTAACGAATTGCTGACCAATTTCTACAGCATAAACTAAATTGCCATCTTCATTTTCTAATTTCACGCCCCTAGCCTTACCGTTGACAGATGTTTCAGCAGCCTTCTGTGCTTGCTGTGCTGTAATTTTAGCTAAAGGCTGTAATTTGGCTGCTTCCTGAGATTCGTGTGCATCGTCGTTAGTTTCACCGTCACCATCATCAGCCTCAGCTACTTGCACAATCTTGTGAGAGGGGGAGGCGTACACCGTTCTTACTACCGCACCAATGCCCAAAGTACCTATCAAAGCTGCTGTCAAAGCGATTTTTGTGGAAGTTTTCATGTGTGTAAACCCTGTAAATCTAAGTTTGTAGGTTTACTATACGCAGCAAACGTCAAGAACTTGTAAAGATTTGGTTGCTCCCAAAATTTTGCAGCCCGACGATGTTAAGAATCTTTTATCATCATCAGCATCTTTTCGAGTTCTTGACAATTCTGGAATAATCTCTATGACTGCTACTTGCTTGAGATAACTTCAACTATGCTCAAAAAAATTTCACGTTTTTGGTTGGGTCGTGTAAATCCTCGTTTGACTTCCTTAATCGCCACAATTGGCGTTGTTGGACTTGCCATTTGTCTGCTCATCCTTTTTCTTTTAGCAAAGCTTGCGGGAGAAGTGCTAGAGGGAGAAGCTTTTGCATTTGATAAATCTTTTTTGTTATGGCTGCACCAATTCGCCAATCCGAGTTTAGATCATGTCATGCTGACCATAACTCGGTTGGGCGATCCTGGGATAGTGGTGATTGTTGCCGGAGTGACTTTAGGAATACTTTGGTGGCGGCGTTACCGAGAAGAAGCAAAAATTTTTGTCCTTGCTTGTTTGGGGGCTTTGATCCTATGTACAGGATTGAAGCTTGCTTTTGGTAAAGTTCGTCCCCAACTTTGGCATCAGTTGATCTCTGAAACATCTTTTAGCTTTCCTAGCGGTCATGCTTTAGGATCTTTAGTATTGTACGGGTTTCTAGCTTACGAACTCGCAACCCACTATCCCAAACAAGCCAAATTCATCTATAGTTTCGCAGTCGTTTTGATTGCTGCTGTTGGTATTAGTCGGCTGTATTTAGGAGTACACTGGCCCACCGATATAATTGCAGGCTACGGAGTAGGATTTCTGTGGCTGATGATGTGCATCATCATGCTGAAACTGCAAAAGTTCAGACATAGCAACGTCTCTGACCATTTTTTAAATTAAAAATTAAAAATTAAAAATTAAAAATTTAGAAATAATTTTTAAATGCCAAAAAAATTCAGGCGGATCAAGCACGTTCTGATCGGGATGGCGGTTCTGGTTTGGGGAAGCGCGTAGACGCGTTCGCGCAGCGTCTCCGCCAGGAGAAGCGGCTTGCCGCAGGCATCGCTCAGTCTATTGCTCATAACCACGGTGGATTGATTACTGTTACGAGTCAGACCGGAAGTTCCATTTTGCTGAAAACTATGGTTGAACAGGTATTGTAACTACAAACTCGGTTCCCTGCCCAGGCGATGAAATCACCGAAATTTTGCCTTTATGCTTTTCAATAATCTGATAGCAAATGCTAAGTCCTAACCCAGTGCCCTTCCCCACATCTTTTGTCGTGAAAAATGGGTCGAATACCCGTTCTTGGATAGATTCTGGAATACCAGGACCGTTATCCCTAATCCGCACTTGTACTTGGTCAGAGTCAACAATTGCCGTCTGAATCACCAGCTGCTTCCTAACTGGTTGTCCTTGTGTTATCAAGGCATCAATTGCATTATCCAGGATATTCATAAACACCTGATTCAGTTGTGCTGGATAACACTTAACTAAAGGCAAATTCCCATATTGCTTGACAACGTCAATTCCCTGCTTAAGCTTGCTATCGAGAATTAATAGTGTGCTGTCAATCCCTTCTTGGATATTGACAAATTTAAGTTCGGCTTCATCTAGGCGGGAGAAATTCCGCAAAGACTTAACCAATTCACAGATGCGCTCAGTACCCATTTTCATCGAGTTGATAATGTGAGGCAGGTCTTTAGTCAGATAGTCAAGCTCAATGGCTTCAATCAGGTCTTGAATCTCCGGTTTCGGGCTGGGGTAGTGCTGCTGATAAAGGTGTACTAAACTGAGCAGGTCTTGAACATATTTGTTAAGGTAGTCAATATTACCGTAGATAAAGCTTACCGGGTTGTTGATTTCATGCGCCACCCCTGCCACCAGTTGCCCCAAACTTACCATTTTTTCGGATTGAATGAGTTGAGCTTGAGTCTGCTTCAAGTTTTCTAAAGCTTGGCTAAGTTCTCGAGTCCTTTCCTGCACACGACTTTCTAAAGTATCATGAGCTAGCTCAAGTTCATGAGTGTATTTTGCTAGTTGTTGAATGAGTTGGTTGAGGGACGTGGCTAAAACTCCCACTTCATCTTCCGTCGTCACTAAAGCAAACCTGTCAAATTTCAATTGTTGTGTTGTGTGCTGCGCTACCTGAGTCACGGCTACGAGCGGACTTGTGAGTATGTTAATAGTATATTTAGCTATCAAAAAGGCACTTGCAACTGACAATAAAATGCTTACCAGAATAATCTGAAATCGCAGCGTTTCTGCATCTACCAAAGCAGCCTCTGCCAGCCGATCGTCCTGATAAGAAGCATTAATCATTTTAATTAGGTCATCATCTATACCATCAAACTTGAGAACTAAAGGTGAGTTGGTAAAACTCAACAGATATTTTTGTGTTGCTTCAACATCCTTGGGCTTCAACTGATCCGGCTCAATTTGCTTCATCAGTTCTTCTACTTGCAGCAGATAGGCGTTTGGTACACCCCGATAAGACTGTAGAAACTCTGGTATGTTATCAGCGTGTTTCTCGTGTTTATAACTTTCACTGTTTGCATAAGACTCAAGTGCTGACCACGCCTGTTTAACGTTCGCCGCATAATCGATATACTCAGAGTATTCCTTTTTCAACAGATCCGGCTGCGCAATCAAAGGAATAAACTCTTGTTGGGATGACCGTGCCTCTAGTACAGAACTTTGCAAGCTATGGAGAAGACGGATTTCTGATTGGGCATGCTCCCTTTTCTCCCTAGCTTGTCTTTGGTAGTAATCTCCAATTATAAACCCAGTAACTGTACCCACAACAGCAATACTGAGCGTAAGTGCATACCCATAGCTAATCTTTTGACCAATACTCATACGGCGAATGACTCGCCTGAACCTATTTGAGACACTAGACTGAGGTTCTCTTATGCTCAAATCATTCATCATCTTACTACCTAGGACTACAAAGAATTGGCTTCAACAAAAACGCACTCAGCAAGCTAAGTAAGTTATAAATTATACTCAATAAGTTGCCAGATGTTGAGCCAATACAGGTGCGTTAGCACTCAAACGGGTCAGAGTTGAGATGATCGTGCTGTCTTCAGCAATTTACACCTTTACTTAATTTCCATCCTCAGTGCTTATTTCTAGAATTCCCATTGAACGGGGGTATCTAACACAATAAAGATAATTATCCACTCTCCATCAGGTGTGAACCCAATAGTGTTGATAGTTGAGCCTTGATCGCGTAAAGCGACTAGTACATGACGGCGGAAATAACGCTACCATCTCAAACAGCTAAAACCCTTGTCTTTCAAGCTTTTTAATTTTTAATTTTTAATTTTTAATTCCAAGGGAGCGGTACTAGTCTATTATCCCAGCATCCAAAAACTCCGGATTTATCCGTGACAGCAATATGAAAATCTTACTAATCGAAGATGACGATCGCATTGCCGAACCTTTAGCTGAAGAACTCACTCATCAGCGCCATGTTGTAGACATAGCATTGGATGGACTTGAGGGTTGGGAATACGCAAACTCTATAGAATATGATTTGATTTTATTAGATTTAATGCTACCAAAACTCGATGGAATTACCCTGTGTCAGCGTCTGCGTTCCAGTCAATATAAAGGTTTAATTTTCATGTTAACGGCAAGAGATACAACTACAGATAAAGTCATGGGTTTAGATGCCGGTGCTGATGATTATTTAGTTAAGCCATTTGAAATAGAGGAACTAGCCGCGAGAATTAGGGCTTTATCGCGTCGCAGCCGAGAAATCAAAGAGTCTGTCTTAAATTATGGGGAACTACAACTTAATCCCAGTACTTGCAATGTAACTTACAAAGCAAAGCCATTATCCCTCACACCTAAAGAATATCTGATTTTAGAACTTTTTTTAAGGAATCCTAACCACGTGTTTAGCCGTTCAGCACTTTTGGATAAGTTATGGGAAGTGGAGCAAATATCTGGAGAGGAAACCATCAAAACTCATTTGACCAATCTCCGGAAAAAGCTAAGGTTAGCAGGCAGTAAAGAAGATTTAATTGAGACAGTGTACGGCATCGGTTATCGTCTAAATAAACTTTTTAATATCCATTAATTTAAAAATTTTGTGTTTCAAAAAATCCGGTATCAGTTACTATTATATTATTTAGCTATCCTAGTATCAATATTAGGAATATTTACTGTTGCAGTTCGTGTTGTTTTTACTCAAAGCTTAAAAAAACAAACAGTAGAAAAGCTAACAGCTTTAGGACAGGGTGCTGCTGCCAATATAGAGGTAGAGAACGGGAAAATCCAAATAAGAAGTGATTTTTATTCACAAAGTTTGATAAATAGTGACCAAGCTTTAGAGTGGTTTGATATTCAAGGTAATGCGATCGCTAAACAAGGAAAATATATATTAAAATTGCCACTTTCTAGAAAAAATACCGTTCAAATTCAGACAGGTAAGAAGCGTGTCGAAGGTGTAACTTTACCTGTAATCAACAGTGATAATGGTCAGTTGATTGGTTATGTGAGGGCGAGTCAATCCTTAGAAGAATTTGACGAAAATATTAATAAATTAGATTTTGGTTTAGGTGGTGGAATAGTTTTAGCTTTAGTTTTTAGCAGTATTGGCGGAATAATTTTAACCGGATCGGCAATGCAGCCAATTGAGGAGAGTTTTCAGCGATTGAAACAGTTTACGGCGGATGCTTCTCATGAACTACGCAGTCCACTAATGGCAATTAAAAGCAATGCTGCAGTAGCGCTGAAGTATGCCGAGGGAATGCGCCATACCGATGCCAAAAAATTTCAGGCGATCGCCAGTGCTGCTAGCCAAATGACTAGTTTAACTGAAGATTTGTTATTGTTAGCTCGGACTGACCAAATTCTCACCTCTAAACGAGATATTGTTAATTTAACAGAGATATTAAATAACTTAGTGCAGCTGGATCAATCTCAAGCTCAAACAAAACAAATCAATCTGAAAGCTGACATGAGATATGAAAACCTTTGCTAGTAACGTAGAGTCCTCTCTTCGTTCTCTGACCACTTGCCTTCCAACTTTTGGGTTTTTCACCAAATACGTGAAGGTGATCAGTTTCAAAAAATGAACTCTTGCTAGTGTAAGCTTCCGTCTCATGGAAACGAATTCCGATCTAAGGCACATTTGTTTGAGTTCTTTTAACTTTCCAATAGTCGCAAAATTTTGGCGCCCCATTTCCATGTTTTGCGATTGACCTGCCAATCGATTCTTTCAATTGAACTTGGCAGCTTTATTAGTCGCGTCCTGCATTTGACATTGCGAATGCCTGTCAATCTATCAGTGATTATTCCAAAATCCTTCAGGCTTGCCCGTCTTAGCTTTAGAAACTTCTTTGTGATAAAGCTGGTTGAAGCTCTTTAACTGTTTTCCATCAATAATAAATCGGTGTTAGGAACACAGGTAAGCCAGTTGTTAACGCCGTGGTCAATCCCTAACGCTAATTCGTAATTGAGTGCTTTAATCTCTGGTGAAGTTATACACAAAAACCGCATATAAATCATTTTGAGGAGAGATTGTCACTTCAACTATGTCATTGATATTGGTTGGGTAAGGCATCCAGGTAATCGAATTATCCGAACCATACAGTTTTTTGATATCCCATCCTAATGGAAAACCCAACACAGGATACCCCTGATCATCGTACTTTTTCTTCAATGCTTGTTGTGGATAGGTTATTTCATGAAGTCCACCTTTTTTTCTGTAGTGGGGTAATTTAGGTTTAATCGCATTTTGACCTTGAAAAAATGCACTTATCCCTTCTTGGTAGGCGGAAGTTTTCAGCTATTTTGCACTTTGTCCAGCTTGGGAATGCAGAATAGTGTAATGCACATTTTCCTTAAGGTAGAACTCGTTTTTTGTTACTTCCAGGTGAAAGCTAGTTCTACCAAACCAAATAACAGATTGCCTAAGAGCATAAATAGCACAATTAGCTAATTTAGCTTGTTCTAGGAGGAACAGTACTACTTCTTTCTCCATTGAGGGCAAAGACAACCTAACTTTTTGAGCGCCATATTCAACTGACAAACGAATCACCTCCTTATCTATTTACATGTTAACATTAACGTAACAGCTTTGTACTGGCGTTATGAAAGATAAAACATTGAATTTACGGATGTCTGAACGCAGACTAAATAAGCTGCGATTATACGCGGCTCAAAAAGACAAAGCTATGACTCAAGTAATTGAAGAACTAATTGATTCGCTCGAACTTGAAAATGGCAAAAACTCGGACACCCTCTCCCTTGGTTAGCTGCGCTAACCATTGGTCAAGGGCGCGCTCGTTTTTGCCCCACTATCCATCCCCGCCTTAAAGAAGGCGGGGAATTCCGTGGAATTTTGTTAAATAACTTAGTGCAGCTGGATCAATCTCAAGCTCAAACAAAACAAATCAATCTGAAAGCTGACATAAAAGAGAGTTTGTACTTGCTAGGCGATGCAGTTCAAATCACAAGGTTATTTGCCAATTTAATTGATAACGCACTGCAATACACCCCAGTAGGCGGTAGTGTGGAAGTCCAAGCCCGCCACACAGGTGCTAATTTGTACGTCAATGTCAAAGATACGGGAATTGGTATTGCACCAGAACATCTGAAGCAGGTTTTTGAACGGCTTTGGCGGGCGGATCAAGCACGTTCTTATCGGGATGGCGGTTCTGGTTTGGGGTTAGCGATCGCTCAGTCTATTGCTCAAAACCATGGTGGATTGATTAGTGTTACGAGTCAGATCGGAGTTGGTAGCTGTTTCACTGTCCGCTTAGCAGCCGATCAACCCTTGTAGGGGCGGGGTTACCCCGCCCTTACAATGTCGTCAATTCTGTTTGAGGGCTGTCTCAAACAACCGAATTCTGTTATACACATGATGCTTAATTTGTATAGTGCGTAAGTCCAAGGTGCGTGAAAGAAGTGTAACGCACCCTACGAGAATAAAGCCCATCTTTCCGAGTTCTTGACTTTTGCTCTCTACAGTGAGTCCACAAACCAAGATTTCAAGAGTTTTACTTATGAAAACCTTAACCAAAATCCTTCTAGCAGTTTCTATCCTAGCCACTTTAGGACTGGGTGGGTTAGCTCAAAGTGTTAATGCCCAATCCAAGCGTGCTGTTGTCGTCAAGCATCGGCATCATGCTAGCATCCATACAGTAGCTTCCGCACCCCAAGGGAAGCAAAAGCATCACGCTGTGACTTCTTCCAACAAACACACCGACGAGAATGAGGCGAATGAAAGTCCTAACGATCGCGATAGCGCTCACGAAGATGCACGCTAAGCGCATCTGATCTGGATATCGATTACGAATTAGTCATTATTTGATCATTGCTGAGAATGGCTAATAGCTATAGCATTCCTAAATCATTCGTGATATAAAGAAACCCGGTATCTCCAACAATACCTTCGCCAATTTCTGAAAAGCCTTACAGGCTATAAGCCTGAGCGCCAGTCGCCTCTGTCGGGAAAGCCGTCATTCGCGCTGGCGAGGCTACACGTACAAAGCCCACCAACGCGAGTCTGGAATCCTTACAGCCCACGGAGGTGGGCTTTGTTTGTATAGCCCCACTCTTCTAGAGTGAGGGTAATAAGAGCGAAGGTATTGTCCAAGATACCGGGTTTCTGAGGCTCAGTATTTTCTCACAAATCAAATAGGATTGCTATAATAGCTAGTTGTTAATTACTACGACTAGCTATTAGCCATTAGCTATTAACAATTCCACAGCATTAAGATTAACTAAACTGTTCCTCTGCATCTAGGTTAAACAAAGTTTGCAAGGTCTGCATACAGCGCTGTCTTGCCTCAACATCTTGCTGAGCTCGTAACTGCACCATCGGATCGTGTAAAATTTTATTAACAATTCCCCGTGTCAAGGCTTCGATAACTTCTTGATGTTTTTCAGCGAATTCCGAACCCAATCTCGACAAAGCTTTTTCTAATTCTTGTTCGCGAATGGTTTCGATTTTATTTCGCAGACAACTGATGGTGGAAACTGTTTCGAGCGATCGCCACCAAACATCAAAGGATGACACTTCTTCTTCTAAGAGTCCCTCAGCTTCCTGCGCCATTCGGCGGCGACTTTCTTGGTTTTGCGCCACCACCGCCTTCAAATCATCCACATTAAACGCCTGGACATTTGCCAGTTCGTTCACATCTCCGTGGACATTACGCGGCACAGAAATATCAAATAACATTAAAGGTCGGCTCGGTTCTAAAACCATTTCTAATTTAGCGCGATCGAGTATTGGCTCTGTAGCTGAAGTACTCGTAAACACCAAATCGCTTTCGGTAATTACTGTCATCATTTCCGAAAGTGGATGAGTTTGGATTGGTAGTTGAGGGAAATGCTTTGCCAATTCCTCTGCCCGTTCCACAGAGCGATTTAAAATCCGAACTTGGACAGCGCCTTTAGAAAGTAGGTGTTGCACCAGCAACCGCGACATTTTGCCAGCGCCGATAATTGCCACTCGGCAAGCGGCTAAATTTTGCCCTTTCATCTGCGCCAACTCCACAGCCGCCGAACTAATCGAGACTGCGCCACTACCAATACTGGTTTCAGTCCGAACTCGCTTACCAGCTGTCAGCGCTTGTTTAAATAATTTATTCAAAATCGTTTTAATACCGCTGTATTGCTGTCCCAGTTTGTGAGTATGCTTTACCTGAGCCAGAATTTGACCTTCTCCGAGTACCAAGCTATCTAAACCAGCCGCTACCCGCATCAAGTGCATTACCGCATCTTGATGTAGCAACATAAATAAGTGTTGCCTTAAAGACGGTATAGGCAATTTACTATGTTCTGAAAGAAACTGAGTAACTTCTCGTATACCTTGTTCTGTTTCGTGGGTAACGATGTAAATTTCTAAGCGGTTACAAGTGCTTAGTATTGCGACTTCTACAATATGGGGATAGCTGACTAGGTGCGCGATCGCACTTTCCATTTGTGGTTCTGGAATACTCAGCTTTTCCCGGACTTCTACTGGGGCTGTTTTATGGCTTAACCCCACTACTGCTATATTCATTTGCTAAATGGTAATTGGTAATTGCTAATTGCTAATTAGTTAGTAGTTAGTTGTTGGTGGTTAGTTGTTTTAGTAACCACTAACCACTAACCACTAACCACTAACTCCTCCCTTATTGTTACCGCAGTTGCAGAACCTTGGGTTCTTCAAATAAATGGATTGTATCGACAAATCGAGCAGTTTGCGACTGGTTTGAAATAACCAGGCTTTGAGTCCTTGCGCCTCCGTGGAAGAAGCGAACGCCTTCCATTAAGACTCCAGGAGTAATACCACAAGCTGCAAATAGTACCGTATTGCCAGAAGCTAATTCATCAGCATTGTAAGTCCGATCTGGGTCTGTAATACCCATTTCTTTAAGTCTGGCGAGATTGCCTTCTTTGCTTTCCCCAATCAAACCTGTTTTCACTACTTCTGGATCGTAGATCAATTGCCCTTGGAAGTGTCCACCCAAGCAACGGAGAGCAGCAGCAGAAATGACACCTTCGGGTGCAGCACCAATACCCATTAATGCATGGATGTTCGTACCGGCAAAGGCGCAGGAGATGGCAGCGGAAACGTCACCATCACTAATTAGTCGCACTCTTGCTCCGGCTGTGCGGATTTCCTGAATGAGTTCTTCGTGGCGGGGACGATCCATCACCACTACCACCAATTCCTCAACGGCACGGTCTAAGCATTCGGATATAATCTTGAGGTTTTGAGTGGCGGTCTTGTTGATATCAACGTGACCGCGTGCTGGGGCTGGTGCTGCTAACTTCTTCATGTAGAAGTCTGGCGCAGCAAATAAACCACCTTTCTCAGAAATTGCCAACACTGCCATTGAGCCATTTTGACCGTAAGCTACAAGGTTGGTACCTTCGCAGGGGTCCACGGCGATGTCAATTTCTATGAGTTCATCTGGGTTGCAGAAGGCTTTGGCATCTTCACGGGTACAAATGCCGACCTCTTCCCCAATGTAGAGCATGGGAGCATCGTCTCGTTCACCTTCTCCGATGACAATACGACCTCGCATATGAATTTTGTTCATTCGCTCCCGCATGGCTTCTACAGCCACTTGGTCAGCGATGTTTTTTTCGCCTTTGCCCATCCACCGGGAGGATGCGATCGCGGCTTGCTCAACTACCTCAATAATCTCTAAACCAAGTGTATTTTCCACAAACTCTGCCCTCTGGTGATGCTTGATGTTGCGTCTTTTCATCTAGCTGTTTCAGTCTTAAAGTCTACCAAAAGGCGGATACATGTGGAGAATAGTCTCTACTCTTGCATGTGTTAAGTTTTGCTGCTTACTGATTTGACAAATTTTAATTATTGCGCTATTTTATACTTCATATTGCTGCTGAAGATAGGCTGGAGAAAGCTGAAATAAAATTTATCAGATTTAGAATATGCTGGACTTTCTCAACCCTCTTTTCGGTCGTCATCCAGAGCGCGTCAAAGCTAACGTAGAAATCTATACCTGGCAAACTTGCCCTTACTGCATCCGCGCCAAACTGCTGCTGTGGTGGAAAGGTGCAAAATTCACTGAATACAAAATCGACGGTGATGAAGTAGCCAGAGCTAAAATGGCGGAACGTGCTAATGGACGCCGTACAGTACCGCAAACTTTCATTAATAATCAGCATGTCGGCGGCTGTGATGACCTTTATCAGTTAGATTCGCAAGGTCAACTCGACACCCTTCTGGCTTAGAACTGGGGAGTGGGGAGTAGGGAGTGGGGAGTGGGGGGAGATGAGGGAGTAGGGGAAGATGAGGCAGTGGGGGGAGATGAAAAAGATCAGGAGGTAATGGGATATAGAGGAGTTAATTTTTCTCCCCCTACTCCCCCTACTCCCCCTACTCCCCCCACTCCCCACTCCCCACTCCCTTAATATGTTAATTGATTACCCAGAATATCTTATACATCGACAATGGATGAATCACGCTTTAGAATTGGCGCAAGCAGCAGGTGATGCGGGTGATATTCCCGTAGGTGCTGTTATTATTGATTCATCTAAAAATTTACTAGCGGAGGGTGAAAATAGAAAAGAACGTGACAAAGATCCTACGGCTCATGCAGAAATTATGGCGATCGCAAAAGCCGCTAAAACGTTACTCAATTGGCGTCTGAATCAATGCACCCTCTACGTTACTCTGGAACCTTGTCCGATGTGTGCGGGTGCAATTGTACAGGCGCGGATAGGACTTTTAGTCTATGGAGTAGACGATCCAAAAACCGGGGCAATTCGTACCGTTACCAACATACCTGATAGTGCTGCTTCCAATCACCACTTGCGTGTCATTGGAGGCATTATGGAGTCTAAGTGTCGTCAACAGTTGCAAACTTGGTTTGCTAACCGACGACACAGTAGCACTTAAAGGACAGAGGTAAAAGTGTCCAGTTAGTGGAACACAAATGAGGGAAGAAAATCTACGGTGTATTTATAAGGCTTTCATTATATTTTACTCAACACTCACCAGACATAGTCATGATTGAGCTACTTTCTTCTTCTAATACCTGTTGTGAAACCCCAGCTAACACACCAGCAATAGCTAAGGTAGCTGTTTCTAATTCACAGGTTTCTCCTTGGTTAAGTCCTCTGGCGTATATGTTTGGGAGTCATTTCCTTCTGCCATTTTTCTTTGGACAAATTAGAATCACTGGACAAGAACATCTCCCCAAAACCGGTCCTGTTATCCTCGCACCAACCCATCGAGCACGCTGGGATTCTTTGCTCCTACCCTACGCTGCTGGTCGTTGTGTCACAGGTAGAGACTTGCGATTCATGATCACTAAAACTGAGTGCCAAGGGCTGCAAGGCTGGTTCGTCCGCCGCTTGGGAGGGTTTCCTGTGGATCTTCAACGCCCGTCAATTTCAACTCTCCGTTATGCAGTTGAATTACTTCAAAACGAAGAAATGTTAGTTATTTATCCTGAAGGTGGCATTTTTCGCGATCGGGAAATTCACAATTTGAAGCCAGGAATCGCCCGTTTGGCTTTGACTGCTGAATCTAATCAACCAGGGCTGGGAGTTAAAATTATACCGATCACCATCAATTACAGTCAGCCATTACCTGAGTGGGGTACGGATGTTAGTATTCACATTGGCGCTGCTCTCAAAGTATCAGATTACGCTAAGAAGCACGTCAAACAAGATGCCCCGCGACTTATGACTGATTTAGCAAAGGCACTCCAACAATTAAGCTATCACGAATCGAAAATGATTCCTCACAAATTTGTTAATTGTTGATTGTTGGTTGTAATAAACAGGCTCTGACTAAATTCCTAAAGTTAATTCCCATTTATTCAATTTTTGTGCCGTTAAGTCAGGATTCGTTGACAAAACTAGCGCCGCAACTTTCGCACAGGACAAGTGTTGCACTCCTCGGTATCACCGAAGTTACTTGTAAAGTTTCCCAGATTGTAGCAGGCAACCCCATCCGCTCCGTGGTGAGCATCAAGCGTCCAGAAAGTTCAGTGGCGATCGCGCTGGTAGTATAAAAACAAAAATACCCGGAAACCACATAGCTGGTGCACAATTGCTGGAGGCTTTTTCGCTACTGTGCAGGAACTAGGGGAACCCAATTCGACTGATTTTCCGTCTAAATCAGAGAAACGTACTATACCGTTCTGCTTTGTTAAAGAGCAAAACAGAGTTAAGATACCCGAAGTTTCCATCCCGGTTTTGTTTAGTTGTTGCACAAAATTGATCTCATGAACCTTGCTACAACTGTTCCCTTGATTCGCTTCACTTCCATATCAGTCATAGCAGCCCTCAGCTTGCTGTCACCTGTTAATGCTCAAGTTAAGCTACCAGACAATCCAAACCTTGTACAACCCATTGACCCCAATGCTCCGAATAGCCTCCATCCAACAGCCCCAAACGGCAGCCTTTTAAGCGTTGACGGTGGGAAGCATCTGATGGCAGAAGCAAGTAGTGCTGTTTCTTCGCAAAACTACCCCCAAGCTGCGAAGAAACTCCAAGAAGCTCGTCAGGTTTTTAATCAGCTATCTAATTTCTATCAGGAGCTAACTGCTAGCTTTTCTGGGATTGACAATAGAGTAGCCGACGGTCAGCGGAAAAAGGCGCTAGAAACTGCCCAAATGCGCGATGAAGCCACCTATCAGCTAGCACTGGTGCATAGAGCGCAAAATCAGCCGGAATTAGCTGTGCCGTTGCTGGTGCAAATTATTAAGAGTCAAAATCCGACGCGGGATTTAGGTAAAAAAGCTTACCAGCAGTTGTTAGAGTTGGGTTTTGTTGATGCTCCCTATACTGGTGGAGTAGGTAGTAATATTCCTTCCGCCTCTCCTAACAACAGTACTAATACCTCTTCCCCCGCTCCTACCGATAGTAATAATTCCTCTTCCTCTTCTGGTAAAAAGAGGAAAAATAAATAATCAAATTACTGTTATACTTTTCTCTGCGACCTTCTTCATCTCACCAATAAGATGGAATTATCACCATAAGGGTGCATGGTTTTCTCAGAAATAGGTGTTCAGAGCGTGTTCATGCTTAGCCTTGCTCAAACTTTAAGTTGGCATAGGCGGCAGCCCCTTTGAAAATTGATGTAGAATTGATGGCAGCAGCCCAGACACAAATCCCTATCAGGGATTTAAAGAAAGAAAGAAATAAATAAATGGACAGGATTTAGTTCAGTGTGGCAGCCCGAATCCCTATCAGGGATTGGAATAGAATAATAGAAGATAAGTTTTATAGGAATTGCGATGATTAGTCCGCAGCAGGTTGAGGCAATGATCAAGGCGGAAATGCCAGACGCCCAAGTTCAGGTGCAAGACTTGACTGGTGGCGGTGACCACTATCAAGTCACAGTAGTTTCATCGCAGTTTGCAGGCAAGAGACTAGTGCAACAGCATCAGCTAGTTTATAGTGCGTTACAGCAAGCGATGTCCAGTGAAGCGATTCATGCCTTGGCACTAAAAACATCTACTCCTTCAGGGAGTGAGGATTCTAAGAGTGAGGAGTTATGAGTTATGAGTTATGAGTTATAAATTTATAACTCCTCACTCCTCACTCATTGAACCCTCACTGTAAATGTAGAATAGGAAACTAAAAGACCATGACCCCAGAACTCAAAGAGCGAATTGACAACTTGTTAAAACAGAATAAAATTTTGGTTTTCATGAAGGGAACCAAGTTGATGCCTCAGTGTGGTTTCTCTAACAATGTAGTACAAATGCTCAATACATTGGGAGTACCTTTCGAGACTGTTGATGTTTTAGCCGACTCGGAAATCCGTCAGGGAATTAAAGAGTACTCTAACTGGCCAACAATTCCCCAAGTGTATATTAATGGTGAATTTGTCGGCGGTTCAGACATCTTGATTGAAATGTACCAGAAAGGCGAATTGCAGCAAACTGTGGAAGTTGCCCTAGCTTCGTAACATCCTTTGGGTGTGTATGCTTACTCGGTAGAGGACGCAGGCAGAGTCATGTCCGAAAAATCCCCTCAGTCAGTTTGGAAACACCAAAGTATGACTGGGGGGATGATTTTTGTAAAGAAATGTCTCCAAAATTTAACACCATTACAGCATTGACTCAAGCAGAAAATATGCTATGATTGTCAGCGTTGCTGAGCGATTACCATGCATGACCGAATCAAGGGCATTAACGGTAGTCGTAGTCTGGCTGTGGTTGCGTCATGGCAAAGTTTGATGCATCGTATAAGTAGCGAGTGACTTCCTCCTCTAAACGATGAATCAGAAAAGGTTCAATGGCGTGACTATTTCGCAGGGCGGCTAAATAGCCATCCAAATACATCCGCATATCATCAGTACGATAACCGCGATTCCATAACTCGACGAGGGCGTCAGTTAGTCTTTGGTAATAGCGGATGGTTTGTGTGTCTTGGAGCATAAATGCTTTAGATATTTCTTTGGAATGAGAATTGTAATTTATTCAAGCTGAAATGGGAAGTATTACTTTTAGCTTGACATCAAATCAAAATAAATATCTCTCCTTTGGGGATCACCCAAAAGCATCTACAACTTAAGCCAATCATATTCCAAAAGACAGAGAATAGGATCGCTTAGCAAGCTATCGTTATGATTATCCCTGTTAAGATCTAAATTGTATTGGGGGGTGAGACCACCAATTTGTGTATAAAGATCTCGTTTTCACTGCCAATCTAAATAACACGCACGAGAGTTCTTCGGTAATTTACACCTGTTTAAAAGCAATATATTTAACCAGAAGCACTTTGAATAACTATAACAAAAATTTTTGCATATCTGTAACAAAAATTTAAGAAGATTACTAAATAGGCTTTGGGCAAGGCATAAGTTAAAAATATTGGCAGCTTTAGCATGAGTAAATGTAAAAAAGAAGGCAAATGAGGTAACAAGGGTTACAAAACCTTAGACATCGGCTTTGTTACTTTGAAAGTCATGCACACTAAGGGATCTTGTCACCGTGAATTCGGTTTGTATTGAAATCGTTGAGGGAAATCCCCATCTGAGGTCGTTGCTTGGCTGGCACTTGCAACAACTCGACTATCGGGTGCATCAAGCAGCAAGCATTTATCAAGCAAGAGAAGTGTTTTTAAGCCATCAACCAACACTAGTTATTCTTGATGCCGATCTGCCTGATGGTGATGGCATTGACTTTTGCCGTTGGTTGCATCGTCAGCAACAACCTTTAATGTTAATGTTATCTGCCCGCAGTAATGAAGCTGACATCGTGGCAGGTTTGAAGGCAGGGGCAGATGACTACCTTAGTAAACCTTTTGGGATGCAAGAGTTTCTTGCACGGGTAGAGGCACTCATTCGCCGCAAGCGCGCACCCGTTGCACCAGCATATCTCGACTATGGCGCTCTACAAATCGATTTAGTACAACGTCGTGTTCGCTTTCAAGGGGAGTTCATCGACTTAACACCTCAAGAATTTAGTTTGCTGTATGTTTTGGCACAAGCTGGCGGAGTACCCTTGTCTAGGTCGGAATTACTACGTCGCGCTTGGCCAGACGCCATCGATAACCCACGCACTATAGATACTCACGTTTTATCGTTGCGGAAAAAAGTTGAACTAGATCCTAGGCAACCCAGTTTAATTCAAACCATCCGCAATGTGGGATACAGGTTTAACATAGAAATTTTAAATACCAATATTTCTCAGCCACCAACAAAGTTAGCTGCCAAAGAAAGACTCAGCTATTCCCCGTTCAAAGCTTAGTAGTGGATAGTGGTTAGTAGATAGTGGTTAGTAGATAGTGGTTAGTGGTTAGTGGTTAGTAGATAGTATTTAATACAACAACCAACAACTAACAACCAACAACCAACAACTAACAACTAACAACTAACAACTAACAACTAACAACTAACAACTAACAAATTTAAAATCCAAAATCCTCTTGAGCTTTTGCTTGCATTAAACTTTCTTGTAAGTTAACCCAATCTACAAGTGACGTTTGATCTGCTAACAACCGACCTTGCTGTAAGTGTAACACCCGTGTACAAAATGAATGGGCTAGCTCTAGCTGGTGATTTACCATAAAAATCGTCGTTTGATGACTTTGAGCCAGCTGAGTCAATACATCTAAAAGACGCAAAGCCGTACTGGAATCTAAAGCAGAAGTTGGCTCATCTAATAATAAAATTTTCGGTTGGATAACTAACGCACGAGCTAGAGCCACAAGTTGTCGCTGTCCTGCTGAAAGTTGTACTTCCATGCGCCCCAACCAATCACTCGGAATGTGCAACTGTTCCATCCCGTAACTCACGCGTTCCTGAATTGTCTGTTTAGGTAAACCACGCAAAACGAGCGGATAAGCCAAAGCTTCTTTCACTGTCATCCCCAACAACCTAGACTCTTGCGGTACAAGTGTCAAGGTGGCGCGTAGCTGTAAAACTGGAATTTGCCGATACTCCTGATTTTCCAGATATATTTTGCCACTACTGGGTTCACTTAAGCGGTTCAAAAGGCGTAACAAGTAAGTTTTTCCGGCACCTGAAGGTCCAACAATGGCAATGCGATCGCCTTCAAGTACCTCAAATGAAATATCCTGCAATATAGGGTATCCTTGCAGGTTTTCCTTTCCCTGAGTTTTCAGCTTTGTAAATAAACTAACTTGCTCCAGCCGTAATTGAGCTTGTGGAGTCATATTATCCAAGTTCAATAGACAATTCCTTGAAATTTCTGGCAACGGCTTTGGCAACGGATGTCATAACGGATGTAACGGATTCCTCCAACAGTAGGACTAACAGATCAAGCATCCGCTACATCTGTTACAAAATCCGTTGCGACATCCGTTGCTGCGTTTGCGTGAGGTTTTATTTAAAATGACCCTGCGTCAAAGCTGTAGTAATTGTCCAACCATCTACCAACAGCAGCAATAGCGTAAATACTAGTAAAATAAAATACATCCACGGCTGCGCCAACGGGTAAACATTTGTCGTGTCTATCCCCGTCTTTTCTTGCACTAGTTTCACCAACCGGGCAAAACCTGCTACACGCATCGGTAGTAAATAAGCTTTCCCTTCGTTGCTGAGGAAGTAGTAAACTAGTCCTCCTTGACCAGTGGTACGGGGTTTTAACTCGATCGCCGACGACCAGGGTAACGACCAACCTTTACGGAAAAAATGCGGTATCCAGTTGGGATAAGCTACCTGAATTCCCTGGTCATCTAAAATTACCCGTTCGCTTAACGCTGCATACAAGGCAATTAAACCGATACTAATACCCACCCACAACCATGCTGGCGATACTGGTGCAGCTGTTACCTGGGACAAAAACGGTAATGGTGCTGTGAGTGCTACGTATAGACTCAAAAGTGTAATCCGAATTAAAGGAGAAAGACGAAACACAGAAGGCGATGCCATTTGGTATTTGGGAGTTGGGATTTTGGATTGACCAGAAATGGTAATCCTTTTTCAATTACGATGCTATCCTTTGTTTAATGCCATATTCCCAGATGCTAACAGTGGCACCAACTATGCAGCAGACGAATGATAAACTGCCCTTGTCTATTACTTGCACCCTCGGTGGTAATAGGTCATTGATAAATTTACTTTACAGCAGTTTTCAATTGAATTGACTACATTGACCAGAAGCGGAAACCGCGCCCCTACAGTGATATTGCGGTTTAACCGAGAATGGTGATGTATATAATCAGAAATAAGGTAAAGACAAATTTTTTTAAGGCAAATACTTTTGCACCACAATCCAACCAGTTAACGACACCCAAGTGAAGCTAATCAGTAGGGCAATGTTAGCACCAATATGGATACGTCTAGCCCAAGGTCTTGTGGTACTAATTAGCGTCGCACTTCCAGCAGAAAGTAAAACCAGCGCCACCACTGTTAACCCAGCAAATAAATGTCGCGAGTGTCCTAAGGAACCAAAGTGACCCAGAGTGCCAATAATGCCAACGAGTAGCAGTAGCATCACTAAACTTACCATGCAGCTGCCGATTATATAGTGGAGGTAACGCATCTCCCTATGTCCCCCCGTAAAAGCAGAGTGCTGCGATGTTCTAGCGCGAAACATCCAAATGCCCGTTACCGCTAGTAGCAAATAAGCTAGCAGCGACAAGCCCATCGACCACGCGGCTATTTTCCACAACCAAAGAAAAGAAGGTAGATCCATATTCAGGATTGTATACGGGAATTGGGGCATCGGGCATGGAGGTAATTACCAATGCCCGATGCCCTCCCTATTTTCAATCACAAATGACCAAGAAACAAAAAAAAGGGCTGCTGACAAGAGCAACCCTCAAATTGAACAAAATTTTTTTTAATCAATGATGGATACTAAACCAGCCACTGTTAAAGATTTTATGGAATCTCCGGTTTTGGTATTAAATTCCTGCACAATTGGTTTTTTATTGAAAGGGTCTCTTACTGGTTCCGAGTCTTTTAAATGCGGATAACTGCTAGGCTCGTGGATGACAAGGCGATCGCACGGAATATTATCCGACAAAATTGCACTTGCCATCATCCCCGTATGAATCTCTAGATGAGCTTCTCTTGGGGCTTCAAACACTAACCGTTGTCCTGGAAAAACAACCCGTTCAAAGTACCAGTTGGGAATATCCGAGATGCGAGCAACCTGTATTTTGCTCGTGGCATTAACGTAGCAGCAGAGAATCTTACCTGATTGCTCAGGTGGTAGAGAATCTAATATTTGAGTCATAACTGCTGAGGATATGTACGCCACAATTTTATATTACAGTTGCAAAATTAACACTGAGTGATCCCCACATGCTGTAACTCCGACTACCAACTGAACCTTTCTACATCATTTCTATCTTCAATTATGGTGACAATATGAAAATTTTGTAAAAATCTATGCCTTTTTTGCATCTATATATTATGCAATAAACCATTACTATAGGAATCCGCTTTGATTATTGAAAAAATACAGGTTCTGTAGGGTGGGCACTATAGCCATAAGCCCAGACATGGTGGGCAATGCCCAACGCCCAACGAAAGCGCAGATCCGATTGGGAGTGAAACCCTCCGTAGGGGCTGTCTCACCACTCCTCGAGGGCGCGCTTAACCCCGGAGGGTGACGCTACGAACGTCGTTCGCGCCTCTGGTTGCGGTAGCGACGTACGAGTGCGCTACTCGTCTCCCCTTGGGAGAAGATCGCCAGTTGCCTATGAGGGTTTACCCACATAGGCGCACTGGTCTCACCGCGCACACTTTGTGGCTCCCCTACGTGTATTTCAAAAATCAAATAGTAATCCTATATATTTACTAGCCAGGTGAAAAAAGCTATCCCCTTGCCTTTACAATAGCTAATTCCGCCGTTGCTTATTTCGTCTATCCCAAGACCAATATGTATGGATAATCGCTACGAACGTGAATCACGGAATGTTATCGTAAAGGTATATGTTAACCAGTTTCATCACATCTATATATACTAGGCATCTAAAGTGCCTGATAATTTTTGCTGTTTACTCAGTAGTGTAGGGTGGACACTGCCCACCAAAACCTGGATGTAGTGGGCTACATATATTTTAAAAATCAAAGAGGATCCCTATATATATACTAAGCATCTAAAGTGCCTGATAATTTTTGCTGTTTCCTCAAATGGTAATAGAAGGTAAATTTTTCATAATAATTGGTTTAAATGTCAAGTACGATGGTAGTAGAGAAGAGTAACTCAAAAAAAACTTTAAGAACAAATTTTGATCTCCTATTCTGATAAGGAACGGCAAGATGGAAGTGAAAACACCAATTATCGAAAACAGAATTCTTTACGTTCGCCTTCCTTGTAACCCGATCTTTCCGATTGGGGTTGTCTATCTTAGCGATCACGTCCACAAGCTGTTTCCCACAATCGAACAGCGCATCTTTGACCTAGGAACTGTACCACCCTTAGATTACGCTAGGGAACTGGATCGCTGTATTGATGAATTTAAACCAACACTGTTAATCTTTTCTTGGCGGGATATCCAAATTTATGCTCCCGTAGGCGGACGTGGCGGAAACCCACTGCAATACTCCTTTGAAATCTTTTACGCTAAAAATCCCCTCAAGAAATTACATGGCGCATTCGGAGGCTTGCGCGTCCTCACAGGTTACTTTACAGAACTGTGGCGTAACCAGGTATTAATTAAACGCGGATTCAAACGTGCGCGGAAATATCATCCAGATACCCGCTTAGTTGTAGGTGGGGGTGCAGTCAGCGTGTTTTACGAACAGTTGGGTAGAACCTTGCCCAAGAAAACAATAATATCAGTGGGTGAAGGCGAAACACTGCTAGAAAAACTGTTAACAGGAAGAGACTTTAGGGATGAACGGTGTTATGTAGTCGGAGAAACTCAACCACGCGATCGCCTGATCCACGAACAACCGACTCCAGTACAAAAAACCGCTTGTAACTACGACTATATTCAAAGCATCTGGCCTGAGTTTAACTATTACCTACTTGAAGAAGACTTTTACATCGGTGTGCAAACCAAACGTGGTTGTCCCCACAACTGCTGTTATTGCATTTACACTGTTGTCGAAGGTAAACAGGTACGCATCAACCCCGCCCAGGAAGTTGTTGCCGAAATGCGCCAACTTTACGATCGCGGCATTCGCAACTTTTGGTTTACCGACGCCCAATTCATCCCAGCCCGAAAATTTATCGACGACGCTGTAGAACTGCTACAGAAAATCGTCGATTCCGGAATGACGGACATCCACTGGGCAGCATACATCCGTGCTGACAACCTCACCCCCCAATTGTGCGAGTTGATGGTACTCACTGGGATGAACTACTTTGAAATCGGTATTACCAGTGGTTCTCAGGAATTAGTACGGAAAATGCGGATGGGTTATAACCTGCGAACTGTCTTGCAAAACTGTCGCGACTTGAAAGCCGCAGGGTTCAACGACTTAATTTCCGTCAACTACTCCTTTAACGTCATTGACGAACGCCCCGAAACCATTCGCCAAACCATCGCCTACCACCGCGAACTAGAACGGATCTTTGGTGTTGATAAAGTCGAACCTGCCATCTTCTTTATTGGACTACAACCCCATACCCATTTAGAAGAATACGCCTTCAAAGAAGGTATTATCAAACAAGGCTACGATCCAATGAACTTGATGCCGTGGAATGCCAAAAAATTATTGTGGAATCCCGAACCCCTTGGTTCCTTCTTTGGCGAAGTTTGCTTACAAGCATGGCGACAAAACCCTAATGACTTCGGACGCGAAGTCATGAAAATATTAGAACAAAAACTGGGTTGTGCCGACTTAGAAGAAGCACTTTCCGCACCTATTGAAACAAAAGAAAAACAACTAGTAAGCGTTTCATAACCTGTAGGGTGGGCATTGCCCACCATTTGAGTATGTGGTGGGCAGTGCCCACCCTACTCCCTTAGCGTCCTTGGCGACGGCAGTCGCCTACGGCGGGAAACCCGCCGGAGAGCGCTGCCTCATCTTGGCGGTTCGTTTAAAAACCCAACACCCATGTTAGAAGGCTCAATCCTCCAACAGCTGCAAACAGCTCATAATAACAGTACTAGACCAATTAGATTCGGCGTTTACTACAAAAACACCCTTGTTTCCCTGTGCCATGCGCTGGAAGACCATATTTTAAGCGACGACAGTAAACCCCTAGTTATCTCAGCCTTCCAGATGGGGAAATGGTATCTGCAAGAAGCAGAACGCTATGCAGATATAGCCAAGCGATCGCGCCAAATAGTCATTATGGCTGCTCCCCATGCTGGATTTGCGGAACATCCCACAAGCCAACAGCCCAATATAAATTTAGTGACATTAGATCCAGCCGATCCAGTCGCGCAGGAGTGGCACTTGATTATCCTGTCACCATCATATACAGCTATGGTAATTTGTCAAGAGTTATCATTAGCTGATTATGGCTCTGCCGGACTACCCGCATCGGACATGGAGCGAAAATTCTACGGCTTATGGACATTTGAGCCAGAGTTAGTGCAAGAAACAGCCGCAAACGCGATCGCCCACATCAAACGCTACAATCCAGAACTCGCGAAAAAACTAATTGCCGACAAAGAAGAAATTCCGCTGAGTTTTGCCACACCAGAAAACTTGGGAACAGTAGTCTCCCGTGTAGTAGATTACCTCCAGGTTGGGCAGGTAAACACATTGCCAACTGCAACTAGCCACCAAGCCCTAGATCGCAACTTGATTTCTAACGAAATCCAGGCATTTTTACGGATGGCGCAAATAATGGATGCTACTGATATAACCAACCCAATGGCAGCAGCAGAAGTGGTGGCGCTTTGCGAAACCATGGGCCAGCTTTTAGATCTTCCTGCATGGCAAATTAAGCGCTTACGGCTGAGTTCCTTGTTGCACCGTATTGATCCGTTACAAAGAGCAGAAAGTGTTCTGATCAATGAGACTTCCAGCCGCTACCAGGAGAATGCACCAAGTTGTCCTTTAATACCGGGAACACAAGTGTTGCGAACAATGCCACAGTTACGGGCGATCGCACAAATTATCACTCATCAAACCGAGTGGTGGGATGGTACAGGAGAACCAGCAGGGTTAGCAGGGGACGAAATTCCTTTAGAGTCGAGAATTTTGGCGTTAGCAGCAGACTTTCAATGGCGGCTAAATCAGAAAAAAACTTCTCAATTGAGTCACCAAGAGATATTTACTCAAGCTTTGTCAGAGTGCAGGCAAAAACAATCGCGTCGCTTTGACCCTAAACTTGTAGATATCCTAGAACTCTTAGTCATGGGTTTACAACAAGGACTCGACTTACCCCTGATGACACCCAAAGTCAGTGCCAGCATGTGGCTACTTGATAGCAATGTAGTTGATCAAACAAACACTAGTGTTAGTATAAATCAGAACTTACCTACAAGATAACTTTTTGTGCTTTCTGCTCTCGTTCCTGAGCTATTGCTTGGGAACGAGACTAAGAAAAGCGCGAAGAGGATATTTCGTCATACCTATGAACATTGAAGCAATTCGCTTAGGAAATCTCAAACAACTGCCAGGAGCAGATTTAGAAGACGAGGATTTATCAAATCTTGATTTAAGCCGCGTCAATCTTGCTGGTGCTACTCTTGTCGGTACCAATTTCACTGGTTCTAAATTGGAAGGTGGGCATTTAGAAGGTGCGAACTTAATGGGAGCAAACCTTGCCCAAACAGACTTGCGGGCGAACCTGATGGGAGCGAACTTGATGCAAGCAGATTTGACAGGCGCTGATTTGCGGGGTAGCAATTTGCGGGGCGCGAACTTCATGGGAGCCAGACTCAGCGATGTATCTTTTGCTGGCGCTTTTTTAAGTGGTGCTAATTTGATGAATGTTAACTTACAAGGTGTTGACTTCCGGGGTGCTGACTTGCGTGGAGTGAACCTGACTGGAGCAAATCTTAAAGGCACAGACTTATGTCGTGCTGATTTGCAAGGGGCGTTGTTAAGTGAGGCAAATCTGGAGGAAGCCGACTTGCGGGGTGCGAATCTCGCGGGCGCGAATTTGACTGGTGCGAATTTGCTATGTGCTGAATTAGAGGGTACGAATTTAAGTGGGGTTAATTTGAATAAAGCTTGTTTGGTGGGAACAGTGGCTGAGGTGGTTTCGTCGTAGTTCTTTGTTCTGACTTAATGAACCGCCAAGACACAGAGAACACAGAGGAGAGGTTTTCTTGGTTTCTGGGCGATCAATAAAACTGTGGAGATGTTGAGCCTGTTCCCGTCGAAGTTTAGCAAGAATTCCAGCATGAGTGCTGCTAGAATTTTCGCAGGTGATGCAAGGACAATGTTGTGAGTCTACAGGAAGTTCTTAACCTAGCAAAGCAGCTTTCAACGGTAGATAAAGTGCGTTTAATTCAGCTAATAGCAGCTGATATCCAGCGCGAATTAGTCAATAACGCGCCTACTCCCCGTAAATCATTATGGGGATTGCGTGCTGCTTTGGGAAAAGCACCGTCAGCAGATGAAATTGATACAGCCCGCAATGAAGAATGGGCTAACTTCCCACGGGAGGACATTTAATGCTGCGTGCTGTCGCTGATACCCACGCAGTCATCTGGTACATTTTTGGCGATTCGCGACTCTCAAAAACTGCAACAGATGCATGGTGGGCTATTAGATTGCGTCATAGTTGTGATTCCCATACAAACGGAACTACTTCACCGTTTCGTAATAATATCGATGCCAAGGAGCGATCGCCTGCTTTGCCCCCTCATCCACAACCCTAACCCACTCAACAACACCAACCCCATCACCCCAGCTAAAGGATTATTATTCACACCAGTTATCCAATCTGGAACCTGATGAGAATATTTCATTAATTGCCCAACATTAATAATGTAGTATACCCAGACTAAACCACCATGTAAACCAATTGGTAAGCCCAAGCGTCCCCTCCGCCAACGCTTTCCCCATACTTGCGTTAACCCTAGTAGTAATAAAGCAGGAAATTGAGGTAGTGTATGAATAATTGCCTCTAGAGGCTTGATAAAGTGTGATATTGCAAATAAAGAGGCATCTATCCAAAGTGCGATCCGCAGGGTGTAATCCCGCTGCAACTCATCCAGCAACCAACCACGAAATAACAATTCCTCGGCAAACCCTATGCCCAAGCCTACTATTAAACCTTCTAAAATCACTCTGCGGAAGTAACCATAAGATTGAGGTTGTTGCCATACTAGCCAACCTAATGCTCCTTCTAACCCAAATAGTATCAAGAGGCTAATTGTGGCGATCGCCAACCCACGCAGCAAATCCACACCATTTTTCCGCGTTATTTCTAAGCCATAGTGCTGCAATAGCTTGTCAATGTTGTAGATGTACTTGCCCCATAGCCTGAGTAAGAAGATGAACTCTACATATAGCAGCACAATTGTCAATATACTAACTAAGTTAGTATCTTTGACAAGTAGGTAAATTGGTGCAGCTAAGGGTAACCACAGTACTAATAAGGTCAGCACAAAGCAGCCCAGTCTGATAGGGGCAGGGTACTGGGCTAAGCGGAGAAGTTTTATTTTCATATAGGGGTCTTAATAGCTATTGGCTAATCGCTAATCATAGTAGAGCAATTAGCAATTAGCAGTGGTGACACCCATTGGCTTATTGATCTGGTTCAATTGTGCTGGTCAAACCTTGATTTTTCAAGGTTTCGCAATAGAATTCGGCGTGTTCCTGAGCGCAAGTAATGACTAAAGCTATTCCATTAGTGTGGGCTTCCATCATGATGCTTACAGCTTGAGGTTGGGTAAGGCTGGGTACTGTGGTTAATAAAACCTCCACCACATGCTCCATGGAGTTGTAACTGTCGTTATGAAGCAAAACGCGATATGGAGGCGCTAGCTTACGGGATGTGGAACGCTTCTCAATGGTTTCGACTGACACGGCTCTTTGTTTTTTTCTAGTAAATTTACTACAATAGAGTCACTGCTAAGCCGTAGCTTAACAGTTATTAATTTATTGTATAGCATTTATAAATAATTGGTAATTGGTAATTGGGAAAAAGCAAGATTTCTTTTACCCACTCCCCACTCCCCACTCCCCACTCCCCACTCCCCACTCCCCATTCCTGATGATTAGCCCTAACTTTCAACCAGGACAAATTGTATCTTTAGAGCATGACGACAAGAGGCTATATACAGAAGTCATTCAAGTTGTGGTTTCCCGTCGGTTGTGCTGGGTGCGTCCTTTAATGCTGGTTACCAATACCGATGTACCGCAGCTAATAACCGACTTGCGAGGTGCATCTGACCTACTTTGGTCTATAGATATGTTTCGACCAGCCCTAGACACAGAAGTCATTACGCTGTTGAGCAAAGTTTTGGCAAAAGAACCAAAACCAGGAACTGACTCAGCCGCAAAGCTTCAACTCAATCAGTTTATTCACCAAGTTTGGCAAGCGCATAAGTAGGTAAGCACAAATAAACTTAAAAGTTAAGCCTAAGGGCGAGCTGCATGGCGATTTACTACTAAATAATGTCAGGAAGGAAACACATTAGCACATTTTACGCCACGCTATATATCTTTATGGGCAATGTTTAAGGTTGTTTAGGTGCAGCGCGACGTGTCGTGAAAATTAGTCTAGTCAGGTACTTATTTGAACACTCAGTTAAAGAGGTAATAGAGGTAGGGTATTTTTTGGGTTAACTTAATTTTGTGTTCTTAGCCTCAATGGAAAGTAGCTAGGATGACTATCTCAGGCTAGCAACCAACTGAATTCGTCCTGCATCCATTTCTGCCATTAATAGTTCCAAAGCTTCGTAGTCAACATCAGAAATGTAACCCATTTCAGTCAATTCTGAGTTAATTTCATTTTCTATTTCAGGAGTTAATTTTTTAATATCAAGAGCTTTTTCTACCAATTGACGAATAGCGTACCTAGTTCTCATAAGAAATAAACCTACTATGTTTAAATACTAATTATCTGAGCGAAAGCTTAGGATAAAATGTGATCCGGATTACAAAGTATTAGTGATTTAGCTCACAATGAATTAACTAAGTATTTATCCTGTTGCTAATGCAGATAAGGAGTAAAAAATGTCTAAGTAAGAGTACTTAAGTTTCTGCTTTTAGTAGCATAGATCAGCTAAAGTCTCAGAATAAGTAAGGTGTTTCTGCTTAGTTAGCTGTTAATTGTCTGGATAGGGGCAAATTTTGATTTTTTTTAGTCACACAAAAAAATGTATATATAAATACATATTTTTGGGAATACGTGTAAGAATCTTTAAATAAAGACTCTAGAGTTATAAAGATTTAGCAAAGAAACCTAAGACGAATGGTCGATGTTAGAAAAAACAGTTTATGGTCAAATACATCTAAACTTTAAAGCTCATTAACTTTAATAGGATATAACAATGCAAGCAGTGCTGAATTCTCGAAAAGTTACAGTTATTCGTCCCCAAGGTAGCCTGAATGCCACAAATGCCTTAGAATTTGAGACAGACCTAACAACAGCATTGGCACAAGATGGAAATACTGTCTTGTTACTAGATTTAGAGCAAGTACAATCATTAGATAGCGCTAGCTTAATGGCATTGGTGTCAGCCCGGAAAACGGCTCATAATTTAGGACGGCGTTTCAGCCTTTGCTCTATTTCTCCGTCAATCAGAATTATCTTTGAACTTACTCAACTTGATAAAGTATTTGAAATATTTGAAAGTAAAGCTGCATTTGAAGCTGCTAGCCGGACTTTGGAAGAAGGTACGCTGGTGTTTAGCTAAAAAACTTTGGCAGAAAAATAGTTAAGTTTTGGAGAGGACGCTTAATCAATGCTAAGGTTGGAGGTGAGTAGCTGTAATTAAAGTAGCTAGAAGATAGCGACCGTGACTGTTGCAGTAGAAAAATTAATCACATCGGATATTTTAAAGCCAGCTCGTTACCTAGGTAACGAGCTCTTAGCAGTACATAAGCCTTGGGATACGGCAGCAATACGCTGGGTATTAACTTATCCAGAAGTATATGAAGTCGGTGCATCTAATTTAGGGCATGTCATCCTCTATAACATCTTGAATGCCCAACCTCGCCAGTTATGCGATCGCGCTTATCTACCAGGACCAGATCTGGCAGCAAAACTACGGGAAACAAATACGCCGCTTTTTGCTGTAGAGTCAAAGCGATCGCTCCGGGAATTTGACATTTTAGGCTTTAGTCTAAGTTATGAGCTAGGAGCAACTAACATTTTAGAAATGTTGGACTTAGCTGGTATACCCTTGACATGGCGAGAAAGGCAGGGAGTAGGGGAAGTAGGGGGAGTAGGGGGAGTAGGGGGAGATGAGGGAGATGAGGGAGATGAGGGAGAGAGGGGGGATGCTTCCTTGTCCTCCTTGTCCCCCTCATTCTCCTCATCCTCCCCCACTCCCCATTCCCCACTCCCCATTCCCCATGCCCCATTCCCGTTGATTTTTGCTGGCGGACAAACAGCAACATCTAATCCTGAACCTTACGCCGACTTCTTCGACTTTTTCGCCTTGGGCGATGGGGAGGAACTGTTACCAGAAATTGGCTTAGTTTTGGAAGAAGGTAAAAAAGCCGGATTGAACCGCCAAGAGTTATTGCTAGATTTGGCTCAAATACCAGGCGTATATGTTCCTCAGTTTTATGAAATGGCAGGTAGCGGCTCAGTTTCTCCTAACCGCCCTGATGTGCCGTCACGAATTCTCCGACGAGTAGCAACGCCGATACCAGCATATTCCATTGGACTAGTACCCTATGTGGAGACGGTGCACGATCGCCTGACGATTGAAATTCGGCGCGGCTGTACTCGTGGTTGTCGCTTCTGTCAACCAGGAATGCTCACCCGACCAGCGCGAGATGTAGAACCGGAAAAGGTTGTGGAAGCGATTGAAAAGGGAATGCGGACAACTGGGTACAATGAGTTTTCCTTGCTATCCCTGAGTTGTTCTGATTATTTGTCTCTGCCGGCGGTAGGGATGGAAATCAAAAATCGTTTAAAAGAAGAAAATATTACCCTTTCTCTACCAAGTCAACGAGTAGACAGATTTGATGAAAATATTGCCAACATCCTTGGCGGTATGCGGCAAGGTGGACTGACCTTTGCCCCAGAAGCTGGAACCCAGCGGATGCGCGATATCGTGAATAAGGGTTTGACAAATGAAGAACTGTTAAGGGGTGTGAAAACTGCTTGGGAGAAAGGTTGGGATAAAATTAAGTTGTATTTCATGATTGGCTTACCAGGTGAAACTGATGCCGATGTGTTGGGCATCGCAGAAACTGTCAGCTGGCTACAGCGCGAGTGTTGGCGTTCAGGCAGAAAACCGCTCTCGTTTAACTTGACGATTTCTAACTTTACGCCTAAGCCCCATACACCCTTTCAGTGGCACTCGGTTTCTACTACGGAGTTTAAGCGCAAGCAAGGGCTACTGCGACAAGCATTCCGCAGGATGAAGTCCGTCAAGGTAAATTTCACTGATGTCCGCATTTCGGCAATGGAGGATTTTATTGGTCGAGGCGATCGCAGTTTGGCGACCGTTTTGCGCCGTGCTTGGGAACTGGGTGCGGGTATGGATTCTTGGTACGATAATTTAGATGAAGCTTTTACAGCTTGGTCCGTGGCGATAGCCGAAGCAGGCTTGGATTGGAAATACCGCCAAGTCGAAAACGGTGAGTGGAACCTTTTTCAGGTAGGGGGAGTGGGGAGTGGGGAGTGGGGAGTAGGGGGAGTAGGGGGAGAAATTACTCCCTCATCTTCTCCAACTTCCCCCACTTCCCCCACTTCCTCATCTCCCCACTCCCTCGACCTTCCCCTACCTTGGGACCACATTGACACTGGTATTGACAAAAAGTGGCTGAAGTCAGATTTGCAACGCGCCTTAGAAGCGGCAACTGTACCGGATTGCTCTTTTGAAGGTTGTTCTCACTGTGGAGTTTGTGGCACTGATTTTGGTCATAATGTCGTGATTTCGCCGCCACCCATCCCGGAATTTGCTGGCAAATTTGTGCCAAATACTACCAAAGCACAAAGGCTGCGTGTCTGGTTTGGTAAGCAAGGCAACATGGCGTTGGTCAGCCATTTGGATTTAATGCGCTTGTTTGATAGAACTGTACGACGGGTAGGATTGCCAGTTGCTTTTACTGGTGGGTTTAATCCGACGCCTCGCATTTCTATTGCGAATGCTTTACCGTTGGGATCTACTAGCAGCGGTGAAATTGTGGATTTTGAGTTAACTCACTCGGTTGATGCTGATACTTTCCGATCGCAACTGGCTCTAGCACTACCACCAGACATACCTATATATAATGTAGAAACGGTGGATTTAAAAGCTAGTGCTGCTGCCCAAATGTTGCAAGCTGCGGAGTATTTGATGACTGTGGCTTATCTTGGTGAGGCAAGAAGTGCACAATGGCAAGACTGGATTGATACAATTAAAGGAAAAGATGAGATTTGGTTAGAGCAAACAACTAAGTCAGGTAACACTCGCTTGGTAAATCTGCGCGATCGCTTGTTCGAGTTAGAATTAATCGAACCGCCAAAACGAGGCAGTGAGTTAAACTGGTTCCCCGGTTTGAAGCAACTGCCATGCCAAGATCACCAAGAAGAGTCAGTGGTTATCCTGCGCTATGTAGGTAGTTATCACAATGATGGTACAGTATTGCGCCCTGAACAAATCTTGTTTATGCTAGAACATGTAGCTACATGTGTCTTGCCTGTGGCAAGCGCAGAATTTCATCTGCTACATATCCACCGCAATCGGTTAGTTTTAGGGGTTTAATTCCCAGAGGGCAATTTGCTAGTAGTTGCCCTCTCATGGCAGAGCATAGAATTTGAATTGATTTTTAACAAGGTTGCGTTAGAATGAGATGAAGAGAAATTTTCTGGCGCTGCATTGATTGAGCCGATTCACAACCCTGGTACTCAGGGTGGTAGAGCAAAAATATTAGAGTGTCATTTCTAGGATTTTATCCCAGATAAACTAAGGCAGAAAAAAGAACACTCTCTCTTTATAACTACCTTGTGAATCAGTTACCAACAACAGGCGCGGTCGGCTTCTCCAACTCTATGCTTTTTCAAACAACTGCAATGCGCCAATCCACACTTTAGTAGTGCTGAGTGCTTCCTCTCTGAGTAGACCCTTAAGGATAAGTCCAAGGGATGGAAAAAAGAAGTAGTTTCTTTTTCTTTACAACTCAAGTCACTTGTTAAATCAAGTGTACTGAGTAAAAGTCTAACTCAGTACAATTGATTTTTAACTCAGGACTCCTTTTGGTGAGGTCGTTGCATCAAAAATTAACCACGGACGCGATGATTTAATTGCTTAATTAATATGCAGCCGTTCTGGAATTATCAGGCGTGTAAACGCAAGCTTAGAGCGTAAGTAGTTCCTTGATTCACAATTTTTATTATCAGCAGCGCCGCTTAGGGCTTGTAAGGCTGAAACGAATGACTTGCCTCCAAGCGTGTCTGTGCTGCTAATTTTTGAGGAAATTGAATGCCAAAACAAATTATCATCGCGGAGCAGCATCAGATTGCTGCAGTTTTTTCCGAAGATCAAATACAGGAACTCGTTGTAGCCACGGGTCATCACCAAATAGGCGATATTTATTTGGGAGTAGTTGAGAATGTATTACCTGGGATAGATGCGGCTTTCGTTAACATCGGAGATCCGGAACGTAACGGCTTTATCCATGTGACAGATTTAGGACCGTTGAGACTAAAGCGCACAGCAGCAGCAATTACGGAATTGTTGGCACCGCAGCAAAAAGTATTGGTGCAAGTGATGAAAGAGCCAACAGGTACGAAAGGACCGAGGCTCACAGGTAACATTACTTTGCCAGGACGTTACGTAGTACTGATGCCCTATGGAAGAGGTGTAAATTTATCACGCCGGATCAAAAGTGAAAGTGAGCGCAACCGCTTACGGGCGCTGGCGATTTTGATTAAACCGGCAGGGATGGGTTTGCTAGTTCGCACGGAAGCTGAGGGCAAGCCAGAAGAAGCGATTATCGAAGATTTAGAAGCGCTGCAAAAGCAATGGGAGGCAATCCAGTTGGAAGCGCAATCTACTCGCGCTCCAGCACTGCTGAATCGAGACGATGATTTTATCCAACGCGTACTGCGAGATATGTACGGCGCAGATGTAAATCGGATTGTGGTCGATTCCAGTACTGGTTTGAAGCGGGTGAAGCAGTATTTGCAGAACTGGAGTGGCGGACAAACTCCACAAGGTTTGTTGATCGACCATCATCGCGATCGCCAGCCGATTTTAGAATACTTCCGCATCAGTGCTGCGATTCGAGAAGCGCTAAAACCACGGGTAGATTTACCGAGTGGAGGCTACATTATTATTGAGCCGACAGAAGCATTAACGGTGATAGATGTTAACTCCGGCTCCTTTACGCGATCGGCAACAGCCCGAGAAACTGTTCTTTGGACAAACTGCGAATCTGCCACAGAAATTGCCCGCCAACTGCGGCTACGTAATATTGCTGGAGTGATTGTCGTGGATTTCATTGATATGGAATCACGACGCGATCAACTGCAAGTTCTCGAACATTTCAATAAAGCACTCAAAGCAGACAAAGCTCGTCCCCAAATTGCCCAACTGACCGAGCTGGGTTTGGTAGAACTAACCCGTAAGCGTCAAGGTCAAAACATTTACGAATTGTTTGGTCAAACTTGTCCCACTTGTGGCGGTAATGGTCATATTGTCCATTTGCCAGGAGAAAATGAAAGCAGATTGCCAACACCAGCAGAATTCCCAGAGCGCTTTGTATCTCTGCCTCACAAGGAACCGCGTTTGCCAATTGCTCGCATAACGGAGCCACGGGAAACTTACGATCATCAATTTGTGGAAGGAGACGAGACTGATACTGACTATAGTGCCCTCAATCTGGATAATCATCCTAGCTATCACGAAGTCAGCGATCGCACAAAGCGTCGTACCCGCCGTAGTACTAGTACTCGGTTGGGGATAAATGGGACGAATGGCAAAGATGAGCCACGGATTGCTGCTGACTCAATAGCTTTTGTCAACGACGAGCCATTGGACATTGATGCTGAAGGAGATGCTCCCGCCGCACCACCAGAGATATCTTTACCCCCTGTTAACAAAGTGGTGGCTTGGGGTGAAAAAACAGAGCGTGTTAGAACTACTAAGTTAGAGCCAGTCAAACCAGTAGTAGAACCACCGGAGATTATCACTGTAGAAATGACACCAAAAGAACAAGATGTTTACGCTTTGATGGGAGTTTCTCCTTTAGAGAAGGTGCGTTTAAATCGGGAGGTGAAAAATCCTAAGTCTGTGATTATTAACGTCACAGTACCAGGGCAAGCTCCTGCCACACCGACTGAATCTACCTCAGAATCAACTGCTACCGCACCTGCAATTCGTGAAGCAATCGTTGAACCACGAATCGTTGAACCACGAATACTTGAACCACGAATCGTTGAACCACGAATACTTGAACCACGAATCGTTGAACCACCAACTGAATCCTTGACTGAAGTTGAAGTTCCAACTGAGATATTAGATTCTTCTGTGATGGAGGATGATGAAAATAGCAACGCCTCCTCTGTCAACCGTCGCCGTCGCCGTCGTTCCTCTGCTACAGAAACAGGTACGTCTATGACATTTGAGACTTAACAAAAGTTATGGTTAAGACAGAGCAAGTTGTCGCAGATCTTTGGTCGCCAGCACCCCTAATTTCAGCAGATTGGCTGGAGTTCTCCATGCTGTCAAGCTTTCAAGGAGTGGTTGCAGGCGTGGACGAAGTGGGGCGAGGTGCTTTGTTTGGTCCTGTAGTTGCGGCAGCAGTGATCCTACCAGCGCATGCTTTACCGTCCCTTAACGCAGCTCAAATAAAAGACAGCAAACAACTGTCTAGTAAAAGAAGAACTCAGTTAGCGCGGCTTGTTTGTACATTGGCAGACTGGAAAATCGGTTTTGCAACAAGTGCCGAAATTGACCAGATCAATATCCTGGAAGCATCACTGCTGGCAATGAAGCGGGCTGTTCTGAAGCTTTATGTGCAGCCCACTCTCTGTCTAATTGATGGTAATCAGTCGATACGCGACTTACCATTCCCGCAACAAACAATAGTAAAAGGAGATTCGCGATCGCTCGCTATTGCCGCTGCTAGCATTGTTGCTAAAGTTTGGCGTGACGATTTATTACTTCGTCTCGCCTCTAAGTACCCTATGTATGACTTAGAGCGCAACAAAGGTTATGGAAGTCAGCGACATCTTAGAGCGCTGCAACAGTATGGTGTGTCACGCTTGCATCGCAAGTCCTTTCGTCCTTGCCAACAATAACCTTTAGTCCCCACCTCTCCCCGCCTTTGAACTAATTCAAAGTTGTCCCTCCCCTAATAAGGGAGGGAGTTGGGGAGCGTAAGCGCCGACACGAGTGTTTCCGACGCCCTTACGGGTGACCAAATAATTACTAATTCGTAATTCGTAATTCGTAATTCGTAATTAAAGAGGGTACTTGCGAACACGCTCATCAATGATTACGCGTGGTCTACAATCAGTGGCGGGGGAAAAGCGAACACTGATTGCAATTACGAATTACGAATTATCAATTACGAATTATTTTGACGCTCATTAGACATCTCCAGGAATGATGTCGGGGCGAACTGCCGTTCGCCCCTACCTTCGGTTTTAACGAACGCATAATTAATTTTCACTTTATGTCTATTCTGACATTCCGTAGCAAGCATGTATTGCAGCTCCCTTAAGAACTGCTATAATATAATTCCCAAGAAATCACTCTGGGTTGAGGATTGGTAACTCACCAATTTCATCACCAAGCTCTATTTCTTTCGTTTGTGATATCACCCACCGTCGGTAATCCGCCAAAAGATGGTGTAGCAATCTTTGCTTAATAGTTAACAGAACGCTTTTCAGTAGACTATTGCCAGTGGCTTCCAAAATCACCTTCGGGGTGAAGCAAAAGGGTGGTGGTAACTCCACCTGCACTTCTAAGTCGGCTCTTCCTGTCAGACGAGTACCACTGCTGAGTTGGTAGGGAGACAAATGCCCTTTTAAATCTAGAGAAAACCGCTCATTAATATACTCTACACCCAGAACTTCACAACCTATTGATTTCACATGAATTGTTCCGTTTGACTCTGCCCACACTCTCATGTCAACAGTAGGTTGAATGCTAAGCGATATAAAATTGAGAGGACGCATTTTCAAGCGAAAAACTTCTTCAGAAATTTGCTGAACGCGGCTGGGGTCAACTAAAGCACTAACTAAGCGTTGAGGCTGACGTAAGTAGTGCTGAATCGGAATAGGCTGCTCTGGAACAGCAATTTCAACCGATAGAGAGGCAGTAAACCGAGTAACCATGAGCAGATAAAAATAAATAATTGTTCGAGAATTCTATTATTTTTTAAGAAATTATGTTCTGATTGTATAACAGCAATATGAATGCCAAACCATCTGATATCTTACAAACTATATTGCCTTCCTGTTATCCACCATTAGTCAGATATTTAATATTAGCAATTAGCAATTAGCAATTAGCAATTAACAATTAGCAGTCTTCACTCCTCTATTTAATCATACTAAACCTCATGACTCTATCGATCGCACATTTAGGACCTCCTGGCACATATACAGAGCAAGCAGCTATGTTTTATCTCAACTGGTTGAGAAAAACTACAGGATCTGAAGCTATTTTATGCCCCTATCCCAGCATCGCCCAAACACTACGATCTGTTGCCCAAGGTCAGGCACTGTTAGCTGTTGTCCCAGTAGAAAATTCTATTGAAGGTAGTGTGACCATGACCTTAGATACAATGTGGCAACTCGATAGTTTGCAAATTCAGCTAGCTTTGGTGCTACCAATCGCCCATACATTAATTTCCTGTGCTGCCAGCTTAAATGACATCAAGACAGTTTACTCTCATCCGCAGGCATTAGCACAATGTCAGGGATGGTTGGAGCGATTTCTCCCGACTGTAGAGCTAATTCCCAGTAACTCGACAACCGAGTCGCTGCTGCTACTAGAGCATAACTTAACAGCTGCGGCTATCTCATCTCCAAGAGCGGCGCAACTATATCACTTGCCCATACTAGCCAAGGGTATTAACGACTATCCTGAAAATTTTACTCGCTTCTGGGTAGTAAGTCAGGGTCAACTAAGCGCCACCTATCAGGCTAATTCAATAAGTGCCAGTCATACCTCGCTTGCATTCAGTACGCTTGCCAATGTACCAGGTGCCCTAGTTAAACAACTACAAGTATTTGCTCAACTGGGCATTAATCTCAGCCGGATTGAGTCTCGCCCTACAAAGCGATCGCTAGGGGAATACTTATTTTTCATTGATTTAGAAACCGACGCTGGCAATCCTCAAGTACAATCTGCAATAGCCGAATTAATCAGCCATACAGAAGTACTCAAAATTTTTGGCAGCTACAGTGTTTTATCAGTGAGTTAGTTGATAGTTGATAGTTGATAGTTGGTAGTTGGTAGTTGATAGTTGATAGTTGATAGTTGATAGTTGATAGTTGGTAGTTGATAGTTGATAGTTGATAGTTGATAGTTGATAGTTGGTAGTTGATAGTTGTTAGTTGATAGTTGGTAGTTGATAGTTGATAGTTGATAGTTGTTACCACTAACCACTAACTACTAACCACTAACCACTAACTACTAACTACTAACTACTAACCACTAACCACTAACTATTTATAACTTTTCATTTAAGGTGTCTTTAAGAACTGTACGAGCTGCCAGGTGATTGCGAGTAGATGTCAAAATTGCTGCTTCTCGTTCTAATCGAGTGGCAGTGTCCTGCGTTTCTAACAATGTTTGCTGCTCTACAGCGACGCCGTAGAGATTGCTCGCTACCCAGTAAGATAGTTCCATGGGCAAATCTGGCAAATCCTCTGGCAATTCGATGTTTTGTTCAGTTAACTTGGCTGACAGACGGACAACATCTCGTAGAAGTTGTTCTACATCAGTTGCCAAAGGTCGTAGATCTTTAGCTGATGGCTGGTCTTCAATCCACTCGACCAAGCCAACAGGGTACGGCTTTTCTCGAACATACTCTAGGAGGCGAAACCTTTGCTGTCCCAAAGTCCACATTTTCATCCTGTGATCTGGCAAGCGCTGGTAATGAATAATTTCAGCACAGCAGCCAATATTGGCGATCGTGCTTTTCGCTGGATCTACCATCAGCACACCGAACCGACGATCGCTCTCCAAAATCGTGTTCATCATGATTCGGTAGCGAGGTTCAAAGATTTGCAGGGGCAATGGTCTGCTGGGAAACAGAACCACTTCCGGTAACGGGAACAGAGGTAATTCACGAACCGCAATTTTAGAAGAGAATGTCATTGTTACCTTGGTATAAATTTAACCTTTACAATATATTCTTCTCTGCTTTTCTATTACTTTTTTTTCATTCTATCATTTTGTTTTACGACAGTCAGACTAAATCATGCATGAAAAATTTTAAGTCCTGGTAGGGTGGGCACTGCCCACCACATACAGGTTTTGGTGGTGCCCAACGCCACTCCTCTCAACGCGGGGAACCCCTCCGGGTGACGCTCGCGGACTCGCTAACGCAACGAAGATCGCCAGTTGCCTACGGAGGGAAACCCTCCTTCAGCACTGGTCTCACCGCGCACTCTTTGTGGCTCCCCTACATATATTTCAAAAATAAAATAGGATTCTTATACTAATAAAAAGCCCTGAGATAGATTTCTTCAGGGGCAAAAGTAGTAGTTAGTTGTTAGTGGTTAGTTGTTAATCGATATTTCTTCTCTACTAACCACTAACCACTAGCAAATAACTATTACAGTTTTACTTCAATGTCCACACCTGATGGTAGGTCAAGTTTCATCAGTGCATCAATAGTTTTAGAACTTGGCTGGTAAATGTCAATAATCCGGCGATGGGTACGGGTTTCAAAGTGTTCACGCGAATCCTTATCTACGTGAGGCGATCGTAATAGACAGTATATGCGACGTTTTGTTGGTAAAGGAATAGGTCCTATAGCTGTGGCATTAGTGCGGTTGGCTGTGTCTACTATCTTCTCGCAAGATGTATCCAACAAGCGTCGGTCAAATGCCTGCAAGCGAATTCTAATCTTTTGCTGCTGTAGCGTTGCCATTTGAAATTTTCCTGGTTCTGGTTAGTTGTTGGTGAACCAGCGCTGCAGGAGGGTTTCCCTCCGTAGGCGACTGGTGTTAGCGTTGCGATCTTCGACGAAGGAGCGTCACCCGAAGGGTTGTTAGTTGTTGGTTGTTAGTGGTTAGTGGTTAGTGGTTATTAGGGGCGCTCCTGCCCAACGGGAGCGCAGATCCGATTGGGAGTGTTTCCCGACAGAGGGGCTGTCTCACCGTTCGCCCGTACAGTGGTTAGTAGTTAGTGAGCCAGCGCTCTGTGTCGGGTTTCCCGACAGAGGCGACTGGCTTTCCCGTTGGGTGGTGAGTCGTTTTATTTAACAACCAACACCCAACAACTAACAACTAACAACTAACAACCAACAACTAACTATTCAGATAAAAGAGCAGAGAGGCATTATACCATCTCTGCTCTAGATGTTGTTAGGGTAACGGGTGTGCTACTTAACGATTTTTGCGACGACACCAGCACCGATGGTGCGACCACCTTCACGAATAGCGAAGCGCATTCCTTGCTCAATAGCAATCGGGCTGATGAGTTCCACAGTCATCTTGATGCGGTCTCCGGGCATTACCATTTCCGCTTCACTACCATCATCAGCAACGAAGGTTCTGATAGTGCCAGTTACATCGGTTGTCCGCACATAGAACTGAGGACGGTAGCCAGGGAAAAACGGAGTCTTACGACCGCCTTCTTTCTCGGTTAAGACATAAACTTCACCTTCAAATTGGGTATGGGGGGTAATCGAACCTGGCTTGGCGATCACCATGCCTCGTTCAATATCGGCTTTCTGCATACCGCGCAGCAGGATGCCGGCGTTATCTCCAGCCATACCTTCATCGAGGCTCTTCTTGAACATCTCGATCCCGGTTACGGTGGTGCTACGAGTGGGTCTAATGCCTACTAGTTCTACGTTATCGCCGATTTTGACTTTACCCCGCTCAATCCGACCAGTAGCTACTGTACCACGACCTGTGATCGAGAATACGTCTTCTACAGCCATCAGGAAGGGCTTATCAATATCCCGTTCAGGAGTGGGGATGTATGAGTCTACGGCATCCATCAATGAGTAGATTTTATCTACCCACGGATCTTCACCCCGCTTTGTCTTAGGGGTAGCCGTCATTTTTTCCAGTGCCTGTAGACCGGAGCCTGTGACAATGGGGATATCGTCACCTGGGAAATCGTAGCTTGAGAGCAAATCCCGGACTTCCAGTTCTACCAGTTCCAGTAGTTCTGCGTCGTCTACCATGTCTTCTTTGTTCAAGAAGACAACTAGGCTAGGAACGCCGACCTGCTTTGCTAGTAGAATGTGTTCGCGGGTTTGAGGCATAGGACCATCAGCAGCAGAAACCACGAGGATGGCACCATCCATCTGAGCAGCACCCGTGATCATGTTCTTCACATAGTCAGCGTGTCCTGGGCAATCTACGTGAGCATAGTGGCGATTGCCAGTTTCATACTCTACGTGAGCGGTATTGATGGTAATACCCCGTGCCTTTTCTTCTGGTGCGTTATCGATTTGGTCGTAACCCTTAGCTACAGCCTGACCCATAGCTGCTAAGGTCATGGTAATAGCTGCCGTCAACGTGGTTTTCCCATGGTCAACGTGGCCAATCGTACCGATGTTAACGTGGGGTTTATTCCTTTCAAACTTTGCGCGTGCCATGAGAATAGTTTCGAGTTTTGAATTTTGAGTTTTTCCTTCTATCAGAGTTTTGAGAGGAGTTATAAGTTTTGAGTGTTGAGCTAATTTCAACTCATAACTCATAACTCATAACTCATAACCCATAACTCTTTTAAGCGTTTCCTTTGCTTTTAGCGATGATTGCTTCAGCCACGTTGCGAGGCACTTCTTCGTAGTGGCTAAACTGCATAGAGAAAATGCCCCGCCCTTGAGTCTTCGACCGGATATCAGTGGCGTAGCCAAACATTTCTGCTAATGGGACTTTAGCAGTTACTTTGGCAAGACCCTGCTCAGATCCCATGCCCTCAATTTGCCCACGACGGGAATTGAGGTCTCCCATAACATCCCCAAGGAAGTTTTCGGGAACTTCAACTTCAACTTTCATCATAGGCTCTAACAGCACGGGTGAAGCTTTCATTACCGCCTCTTTCATTGCCATTGAACCAGCGATTTTGAAAGCCATTTCTGACGAGTCTACATCGTGGTAAGAACCATCGATCAACGTTGCTTTGACGTCAATTAGTGGATATCCAGCTAGAACACCCGATTCGCAGCTTTCTTTCATTCCTGCTTCTGCTGGCGAAATGTACTCTTTAGGTACGGTACCACCAACAATTTTGGAAACGAATTCAAAGCCAGTTCCGGGTTCTCCTGGTTCCAAATCAATAACAACGTGACCGTACTGACCTTTTCCACCGCTTTGGCGGATGAATTTACCTTCTACTTTGTTGACACGCTTACGAATTGTTTCGCGGTAAGCTACTTGCGGCGCACCGACGTTCGCTTCTACTTTGAATTCTCGTAACATTCGGTCAACCAGAATTTCCAGGTGTAGCTCTCCCATGCCTGCAATCACGGTTTGATTGGTTTCCGGATCGACATGAACGCGGAAGGTTGGGTCTTCTTCGGAGAGGGATTGTAAGGCTTTGGACAGCTTATCCATGTCGTTCTTGGTTTTGGGTTCAACCGCCACCGAGATCACAGGCTCTGGAATAAACAGGGATTCCAGAATCACTGGTGCGCCTTCATCACAAATTGTGTCACCTGTCAAGGTGTCTTTCAATCCCAAAGCGGCTCCCAAATCACCTGCTCTTAGTTCATCAACGTCGAGCCGATCGTCCGCTTTTAAAACCACCAAACGAGAAATTCTTTCTTTCTTGTTTTTCGTGGCGTTGTAGACATAGCTGCCTTTTTTGAGGATGCCAGAATAGACGCGAACGAAGGTCAGGCGACCGTAGGGGTCAGCCATAATCTTGAATGCCAGTGCCGACAGTGGTTCATTGTCGTCGGCGCGACGTTCAACAGTATCCCCATTCGGCAATAGCCCTTGAATTGGCGGTACGTCGTTTGGTGCGGGTAGGTAATCTACTACCGCATCCAACATCAGCTGCACACCTTTGTTTTTAAAGGCTGAGCCGCAAAGCAGTGGGACAATATTGCCTGCTATTGTGCCTTTACGCAAGGCGCTCCGGATTTCGGCTTCGGTGAGTGCTTCGCCCTCGAAGTACTTGGTCATCAGGTTATCGTCAGTTTCCGATACCGCTTCAATCAGTTTGGTACGGTGTTCTTCTACCTGAGCTTGCATGTCTTCGGGGATCTCAGTTTCCTGGATATCAGTTCCCTGGTCGTTGGTATAGATGTATGCACTCATCTTCACCAAATCAACAATACCCCGGAATTCATTTTCACTGCCTATAGGCAACTGAATGGCGATCGCGTTAGCCCGGAGGCGATCGCGTACCTGCTCGTGAACTTTATAAAAGTTCGCGCCTGTGCGATCCATTTTGTTAATAAAAATGATCCGAGGTATTTTATAACGATCTGCTTGACGCCACACAGTTTCTGTTTGAGGCTGCACACCGCCTACAGAACATAGAACTGTAATTACACCATCCAGCACCCGCATGGAACGTTCTACTTCAATTGTGAAGTCAACGTGTCCGGGAGTATCGATAATGTTAATTTGATGATTATTCCAGCTGGTACTAATAGCAGCAGCAGTAATAGTAATTCCCCGCTCCCGCTCCTGTTCCATCCAGTCGGTTACAGCGGTTCCTTCATGGACTTCACCAATCTTATGAATTATCCCAGAGTAAAACAATATTCTCTCTGTTGTCGTTGTTTTACCCGCATCTATATGCGCCGCAATGCCGATATTGCGTACTCTCTCTAGCGGGTTTATACGTGCCACAATAACCTCCTATAGTTTTTGCCCCATGATATCTTGTATATTACACTTTGTTAAAGATGTTATACTTTTACGGAAAACCGTCTTTTTTTTGTAATTAGCACGATATATCGCTTTGAATCACGATATATCGGTTTTTTACTTAGTAACGATAGTGTGCAAAAGCTTTGTTTGCTTCCGCCATCCGGTGGGTTTCTTCCCGTTTGCGAATTGCATTTCCGGTTTCGTTAGCAGCATCCATTAACTCATTTGCCAGTTTGCTTGCCATTGTACGACCAGGTCTAGACCTGGAATACTGCACCAGCCAACGCAGTGCTAGGGTAGTACCCCGATCCGATCGCACTTCCATTGGTACTTGGTAGGTAGCCCCGCCTACTCGCCGAGCTTTTACTTCTACCAAAGGCGTAGCATTCCGCACTGCTCTTTCAAACGTTTCCAAGGCATCGCCACCAGTGCGTTCCTCAATAGTTTTCAAGGCATTATAAACAATCCGTGAGGCAAGTGATTTTTTCCCATGACGCATCACCCGCCGAACTATCATGCTAACAAGACGGCTGTTATACACGGAGTCTGGCGGAACAGGGCGCCTTTGAATAACACCACGACGAGACATACTTAACCCTTAGTTTGGTTTTGGCAACTATATACTATATGCGCTTGCAGTATTGGACAACTTTGATCAAGCTGAAGACTACAAAGAGCGCTGACCTTGTGACTTGCTTCTCTCAACTAGACAAACAAGGCGACAACATTAATATACCTTCTATATATCTATATACATATATAGATGAAAATACTGCTGTCGCTTACAGAGAGGAGGAAAATTTCCTACACTGAACTATTTACTAAAAATTTTGGATTTTAGATTTTAGATTATTAACTGGATTCTCCCCTAACTTCTAATCCAGAATCTGAAATCCCAAATCCAAAATTGGTAGGGTGCAAGTAGAAGCTATACCAATTTAACTTGATTTCTGTCAATCGGCTAGCATCTATGAATATTGCCGTTCCAAAGCAACTTAACTGCAATGCAAGCTGCAATTACATTTTTTACGAACTAAGCAATCTTATTTCCTTGCGGACGCTAACCTCTTTCTTGCTGAATAAACGCGACCTCCGCCGCAATTAATTGAGCAATCTGACGATTAATCTAGCTTAAGCTTGTTTCTTTGGACGCTTAGTTCCATACTTGGAACGACCTTGCTTGCGGTCTTTGACTCCGGCTGTATCTAGGGTTCCACGGATAATGTGGTATCTCACGCCTGGTAGATCCTTAACCCGACCTCCACGTATCATCACAACCGAATGTTCTTGCAAGTTGTGACCAATTCCTGGAATGTAAGCGGTAACTTCAAATCCAGAAGTAAGTCTTACCCGCGCTACTTTACGCAAAGCTGAGTTAGGCTTTTTCGGTGTGGTCGTGTATACTCTGGTACAAACACCCCGACGTTGTGGGCATTGTTTCAGAGCTGGCGACTTGGTTTTCTGACGCGCTTGTTCGCGTTCATTACGTATGAGTTGCTGTATTGTTGGCATGAGTTACAGCATGTTAAGCTGTTTTATTGCTAAGTTTTAACAAATTCTCATTATACCCTATCTGGTATTCTTATGTCAATAGTATTTTGTTAGTAGATAGTGGTTAGTAGTTAGTTGTTGTAACCACTATCTACTAACCACTATCTAATAACTAATTGAGAATGAATTACCACAACCACAAGTAGCACCCGCCTGGGGGTTGTGGAAGCGAAAACCACCGCCCATCAGATCCTCTGAATAATCCAACTGTAAGCCGTTGATGTATTGTAGACTTTCGGCATCGATCGCGACTTGAATCCCAAGTTCTTCAAAAACGCGATCGCCAACCCTTACCGCTGACTCAAAGGTCATATCGTAAAACCATTCGCAGCAGCCACCGGGTTTAACTGCCAATCGAAACAAGCAGTTTGGCTGCTTTGACTTTAATCGCCCGATCTCACTTACGGCTGCTGCACTCAGATCAATCATCGAATTTGCTACAAAATTGAAACCCCATCTTAAATATTAACGTAAGTTGCAGGAGTTGATACTTAGGGCTGCTAATGGCTAATGGTAACAATTAGCCATTAGCCATTAGCCATTAGCAATTAACAATTAAGTCCCTACCCTAATCGGGCAGGGACTTGTCAGGTGGTTAGCAAAAACAACTTAATGTTAAATTTTTAAACCACAGAGGTTAATTGGTGGTTTAATTTTTCGGTGCGGGCGTAGTCATCTTGGTAACGGATAATGTCGTCTTCTCCCAGGTATTCCCCATTTTGTACTTCGATCAACACCAAGGGAATCACGCCAGGATTCTCTAGACGATGAGTTGTACACTGGGGTACATAGGTTGACTGATTATTGCTCAGTATCACTTCTGCCTCGCCACAGGTTACTCTAGCAGTGCCAGAGACAACAATCCAGTGTTCACTGCGGTGGTGGTGCATTTGCAAGCTGAGACGATGTCCCGGCTTAACTTCAATCCGCTTGATTTTGTATCCGCGCCCTTCTTCCAAAATCGTAAAAGAACCCCAAGGGCGAAGTTCTGTCGCCGCAATGCCTTTGGGGGCGGCAGATGGTGGTAGGGGCAGTGTGTGAGTTTGTGTTGCTTCTTGGATTTGAGCCATAGTTACCTCGTTTTTTTACAGGTTTTCGTACAGGGATAAATTTCCAGTACTTTAAACTATTGATGAAAAATATGGCGCGAGATGGCAACCGTGAAAATTAGCAATTCATGTCACCTTTGCCAACATAGCAAAATCAAATGCGTAGGTGTAATCGAGAACTACTAAAAATCATCTGTCTACATAAAGTCTTCATCAAGCAACAAAACAGCTTATGGGAAGCTTTAAAGTCTCTATGCCCCATGCCCCATGCCCCATGCCTAATGACTCAAGAAAATACCAATTCCATTGTGAACACGAGCTGCAGTACTAGGACTCCGGTCAAGTAGCTGCCCTCCCAAATAAAGACTAGTGGAACTACCGCCATCCAAATTTAGGGCATCCACACATCCCAAAAGCTGCGTTACTTGGGCTAGTTCCGCCAAAGTGGGTCCCGAATCACCAGCGCGATTGTGTACGGCAGCAATAATGAGGGTTCCTGTTGCAGTGGTGCAGATGCTACTACGAATAGCCTTTTGGGAAATAAAGGCATTGCTGAATTGTTCAGCTTTAGCATCAAGAACAATTTGACGATTTTGCAACAGCAGTGGTCCAGCTCCCATAATGTGGGGGTAACGGTTTAAATCAGCGGGACTGGTGGTGCTGATAATGCGTACAAAAGAGTCAATGGGTAATTTTGAAGCACTAGCAGCGTTACCACGTAAAGTTAGCAAATAGCCATTTTGGGGAATGGGAACAGGGGTTTGACCTGCTTTAACTCCTGGTAATTGACTGGTAACTTGGTTTTTCTGAACAACGAGGATGATTTCGTTGTCGCTTAGAGGAGTGTAAGTTGATCCCCAAACAGGAGTGTAACGGGCAATGCCATTCTGAACGTAACCACTGTTGAGGGTCGAAATCGGCAACTGCACATTATTTGTTCCGATTAAAGTTTCTAGCAGAGTGACACGACCAATGTAATATTGCCCTCCATCATTCCAGGCGATCGCTCCCCGATTAAGAATCGGACTTGACAACCATTGACCATCCCGGCGAATTGCTCCCAAAGGTAATTGGTTATTGCGGTTAAAAAAACCACCATTGATTGCCGCTACTGCTAAGTAACGTTGTGCAGTTTGCATCAAGGGAGCAGTACCTACGAGGGTATCGGGGTTCGTCCAAATCGGTTTCAGCTTTATTCCAACCCGAGGACTAACTTCCAACCACACAACGTCCAAGCGTTCCTGACCTAAATTCACCAACTGCTGTCGCCACCGTAATCCCGGTGCCCAAGTTATATCCCGGTGTACCATAGCATCGGGTTGAACATCGATAATTAAGCGATTGGGGTTGGGTAAAGTACTTACTTGAGGGGACAAACTAGGGGTCAGGCTTAGATGAATTATTGTTTGGTTGTTGACCACCTCTACCAGTTTAATTAGTGCAGGTGTTGATGTCGGTGGAGGGGATGGGGGAGATGAGGGAGATGAGGGGGATGAGGGAGATGAGGGGGATGAGGGGGATGGGGCATTGGGAGTGTAGCGTTTTATTAAGCTGGGATCGGCGATCGCGTCTAAGGTAATTGTCCACTCTCTACTGGGTGGTGAGGAGGGCAGAGAGGGAGTAGGGGAATCGGGATCTGCTTTGGGATTGGGGGCGGTTGGGGGGTGAGGTTTTCTAACTGATAATTGAGTGACTTGCCAGAGAACTGGTCGATCTAAATCTACAAGAATGCGCGAGCCATTATGTTGCCGATCCTGATGAATATCTGTCACTTTCGCCATCGGTGTAGAAATTACCAAAGTATTGCCATTTGCCTGCATTTGCCATTCTGCTGCTTTGGCAAAATCCGTAATATCCAGATACCGATATCCGGATTGCAGCCAGCTGGATAAAACCATTGGTTTTGTGACTGATGAAAACCACTGTATTGGTTGCTTGTACGGATCGCTACTGTTTAATAAATCAACCCCGATTAATTGCCTGATTGACCCGTCATTAATATAAGTGCTGATGATGGAGTCAGATGTTCCGCGTCGCTGCAACCAAACACCGGGCAGTATACGACCATTGAGGGAAATTTGATTACCAGAGGAAGTTGGGGAAGTAGGGGGAGTAGGGGGAGTAGGGGGAGTGGGGGGAGTAGGGGAAGTAGGGGGAGTAGGGGAAGTTGCGGAAGTTGCGGAAGATGAGGAGGTTAATTTGTCTCCCCTCACTCCCCCCACTTCCCCCACTCCCCATTCCCCATTCCCCACTCCCCCCACTTGCACACCTGTTAGTGACTGGGCACTAGTCGTACAGGTAGCTGTTAAATACAGTACTGTGGAAAGTATTGGCAATACCAAAATTTTGCTTAAGGAGCTATTGGAAAATTGTTGACGGTAAAAATTTAGTATTTTCACCATAATGCTTATGTGTACTTTTAAAAACTATCTCTCAATGTTTAAAGTAACTAAATTTTGGCAAATATCAAGAAATAATGACCTGAGATTTGAACTAGAACGTGATAATGTATATATGGGATATCTGTATTTGGCACAAATAAACAATAAATCTTCCCAATATTACCATTACAATTTAACGTGTTAACTAATACCAATGCAAAAACCACCACGGCAGTATTAGTCTGTCAAGATTGTTTTGATAGGTTCGTAGTTGCGCTGTCTTCGCTAAAGCAAGCCAGCGCGGTGAGTCCATCACTTGCAGCTTGTTTTTCGCGCCCAGGTGACAGGCGTTCCCGTAAGGGTCATGTTCGTTACCCCCATGAGCGTAAGAGCGTTGGGGTTCCCCCGCTTGAAGCATCTGGCGCGCAACTACGAATCAATTTAGTAGTTTTGGTTATTAAAGTTAAATTCAGATGTTCCCTTATATGTGGTGGTTGCTACTCAAGTTAATTCTGGAGTGTAGTAACAAAACTGGCAGTGGGTAGCCAGTAAAGACCTAAGAAACAAGAAAAATATATTAGGAATTGTCAAATGGGCTGTAGTGTAATACGCTAATTTTGTAGCTGAATTGGGGGCATTTCAGCACCAAAAGTAGTAAAGCCATAAGACAAGAGTTTTGTTCTAGGTCAGCCCAGAGGTGCTAGAAGCAGAAAATTATCTTTAATTAGGAAAAAATGAATTGCGGAAATACATAGCTTCAGGATATAAATAGAAACCTATATGGGTAGAAGACAGTTTACCTAACACAGCATAAACACATAAAAATAACGAGAAAATTTTAACACGGGAGAAACAACAGAAAACCCGAGGTTAAAATTTTTTTTCTCTAAATTTTCATTACTCAGGAAATTTTTCTCACAGGTAGTGGCATTCGTAACTCAAAACGTCAGGGACTGCTATGAATAACAAAAGGATGCAACAAGAACAGAAAATTACACATTCAGAAACTTTACAAGACAGTATTTATCAAGGACCTCGGTGGTTAGTAGAAGAACGAGATGCCTGTGGTGTGGGTTTTATTGCTCATTGCCAGAATCATGCAAAGCGAGAAGTTGTGGCAAAAGCTTTAGCTGCTTTGACCTGCTTAGAACATCGGGGTGGTTGTAGCGCCGACCAAGACTCGGGTGATGGTGCAGGGATATTAACTGCGATCCCTTGGGAGTTGTTTCAACAGGACTTGACTCGTGACGGGATACAACTTCCCTCTGTCAGCAACGTTGCTGTAGGCATGATATTCTTACCACAAAACAAGGAAGCAGCTCAACTTGCGAAAGCGACGGTTGAACAAGTGGCGAATCAAGAAAATTTAACTGTACTGGGCTGGCGAGTAGTGCCAGTACAGCCTGATTTACTGGGGGTGCAAGCAAGAGAAAATCAACCCCAGATTGAACAAATTTTTGTAGCATCAGTTGAGAAAAGCAGCGATGAACTGGAACGGCAACTGTATATTACCCGTCGCCGGATGTTTAAAGCTATCCGCAATTTAAACAGCAACTGGTCAGAGGAATTTTACATTTGCTCTCTGTCAAACCTCACAATTGTCTATAAAGGCATGGTGCGTTCGGCAGTTTTAGGAGAGTTTTATCTTGATTTAAAAAATCCGGCTTACACCAGCGCCTTTGCTGTCTATCATCGCCGCTTTAGTACCAATACAATGCCCAAGTGGCCCTTGGCTCAACCGATGCGGCTTTTGGGTCACAATGGTGAAATTAACACCTTGTTAGGTAACATCAACTGGATGATGGCACGAGAAGCTTCTTTGAATCATCCAGTGTGGGGCGATCGCCTAGACGAACTCAAGCCATTTGTCTATATTGGCAACAGCGACTCAGCCAACCTCGACAATGTGCTGGAGTTACTCGTGCGTTCCGGACGCAGTCCTTTGGAAGCCTTGATGATTATGGTTCCAGAGGCTTACCAAAATCAGCCTTCTTTGCGCGATCATCCGGAGATTATCGATTTCTACGAATATTATAGTGGTCTGCAAGAAGCATGGGATGGACCAGCACTTTTGGTGTTCAGTGATGGGCGAAAAGTTGGTGCAACTCTAGATCGTAATGGCTTAAGACCAGCTCGCTACACTATCACCAAGGATGACTACATCGTCGTAGCTTCAGAAGCAGGTGTAGTAGACTTTCCCGAAGCCGATATTATCGAGAAAGGTAGACTTGGACCAGGGCAAATGATTGCTGTGGATTTAGAAACTCATGAGGTACTAAAGAATTGGGAGATTAAGCAGCGCGTTGCTAAGCAGCAACCATATGGGGAATGGTTGCGACAGCACCGACAAGAATTAGGGAGTGGGGAATCGGGAATCGGGAATGGTAATGGGAATGGGAATGGGTTATCTTCTGGTGGGTACGCTGAGAAGGAGGGCGGGGGGACCCCGCCCCTACTGCGGCATCAAATAGCTTTTGGGTACAACATAGAAGATGTGGAAATGGTAATTCAGCCAATGGCTGCGGAAGGCAAAGAGCCAACTTTCTGCATGGGAGATGATATTCCTTTAGCAGTGCTGTCAGAAAAACCCCACGTACTTTATGACTATTTCAAACAGCGCTTTGCCCAGGTGACAAACCCAGCAATTGATCCCCTACGAGAAAGCCTGGTGATGTCCTTGAAAGTAGAACTAGGTGAGCGGGGTAACTTATTGCTGCCAAAGCCAGAATATGCCCGCAGGCTGAAGCTAGAATCGCCAGTACTTAGTAGTACAGATTTGCAGGCTATCAAGCTGTCGGGATTTGCAACGGCTGAGTTGTCAACCCTGTTTGAAATTGCCAATGGTCCTCAAGGGTTGAAAGCCGCAGTTCAGTCTTTGCAATCCCAAGCAGCTGAATCAGTGCGGGCGGGAGCGACGATTTTGATCTTGAGCGATCGCATCCTTGTTGAGGGAGTAGGGGGAGTAGGGGGAGAAATTACTTCCCCCACTCCCTCATCTTCCCCTACTCCCTCAACCCCTTCTGGGGTCAGCACTGAGTACACATACATTCCCCCCCTACTGGCTGTGGGTGCGGTACACCATCACCTGATCCGCGAGGGACTGCGAATGAAAGCATCCCTAGTTGTCGAGACTGCCCAGTGTTGGAGTACCCATCACTTTGCTTGCCTGATTGGCTATGGTGCTGCTGCAGTTTGTCCTTATCTGGCTTTGGACACTGTAGACAATTGGTGGTTCGATCCCAAGACTCAACAGTTTATGGAACGGGGTAAAATTCCTGCCATCAGCTTAGAGCAAGCTCGGATAAACTATCGTCAGGCGGTTGAGTCCGGTTTGTTAAAGATTCTCTCAAAAATGGGAATTTCTTTGATCTCCAGTTACCAAGGCGCACAAATCTTTGAAGCCATTGGCATTGGTCAGGATTTGTTAAATCTGGGATTCTTTGGCACGATTTCTCGTGTCGGGGGTTTGAGTGTCAGTGAATTGGCGGTTGAGGTGCTTTCATTCCACAGCAAGGCTTTTCCAGAACTGACGACGAAGAAGCTAGAAAACTTTGGCTTTGTTAACTACCGTCCTCACGGTGAGTACCACATGAACAGCCCGGAACTGGCAAAAGCCCTACATAAAGCAGTAAAGGTGGCAGCGGATGTTGTAGCGGATGTAACGGATAGTTTGTCTGTGGGTTATACAGATAAATCCGCTACATCCGTTAGCAGAAGGCTATCTGTTGCCGCCTATGACCATTACGAAGTTTACAAGAAATACTTGCAAAACAGACCAGTAACGGCGTTGCGTGATTTACTGGATCTGGGTAGTGAGCGATCGCCTATTCCGATTGAATTCGTGGAGGCGGTGAGTGAGATTGTCAAGCGCTTCTGCACTGGAGGAATGTCTTTGGGGGCGTTGTCGCGAGAAGCTCATGAAGTTTTGGCGATCGCCATGAATCGCATTGGCGGTAAGTCTAATTCTGGGGAAGGTGGCGAAGATCCAGTGCGTTTCAAAGTCTTGGACGATGTGGACAGTGATGGTCACTCGCCGACGCTACCGCATTTGAAAGGATTGCGGAACGGGGATACAGCTTCCAGCGCCATTAAGCAAGTCGCATCAGGACGTTTTGGTGTGACACCAGAATACCTGATGAACGCTAAACAAATTGAAATCAAAATTGCCCAAGGTGCAAAACCAGGGGAAGGCGGACAGCTACCAGGGAAAAAGGTCAGCCCATACATTGCCATGTTACGGCGCTCTAAACCGGGAGTTACCCTGATTTCGCCACCGCCGCACCACGATATCTATTCTATTGAAGACCTGGCGCAGTTGATCTTTGACCTGCACCAGATTAACCCGAAAGCACAGGTGTCGGTGAAGCTAGTAGCAGAAATCGGCATCGGTACGATCGCTGCTGGTGTGGCAAAAGCAAATGCCGATATCATTCAGATTTCCGGTCACGACGGCGGCACAGGAGCATCACCATTAAGTTCGATTAAGCACGCTGGTACACCGTGGGAACTCGGATTGACAGAAGTACATCGAGTGTTGATGGAAAATAGCTTGCGCGATCGCGTGATTTTACGTGTGGATGGAGGCTTTAAGAGTGGCTGGGATGTGATGATGGGCGCATTGATGGGCGCTGAAGAATTTGGCTTCGGCTCTATTGCCATGATTGCCGAAGGCTGTATCATGGCGCGGATTTGCCACAAGAATACCTGCCCAGCGGGTGTTGCTACTCAGGACGAAGAACTGCGCAAGCGGTTTCCCGGCATGCCTGAACATGTCGTCAACTTCTTCTACTTTATTGCTGAGGAAGTGCGTAGTCTCTTGGCACGACTCGGCTACCGTTCTTTGTCAGAAGTTATTGGACGTGCCGATTTAATCAAAGAGCGCGAAAATATACATTTAACTAAGGTACAAGCACTGAACCTTAACTGCTTACTTCAGCTACCGGATACTACCAGTAACCGTAGCTGGTTAAAGCATGAAGAAGTCCACAGCAACGGTGTGGTTTTGGATGACCAATTGCTTGCCGATCCAGACATTCAAGCTGCTATTCGCCACCAGTCTACTGTCACCAAGACGTTCAAGATCGTCAATACTGACAGAACAGTAGGTGCACGGTTAGCAGGGGCGATCGCTTCCCAGTATGGCGACAACGGCTTTGCAGGGCAAATTGACCTTAACTTCCAAGGTAGTGTTGGGCAAAGCTTTGGTGCTTTCAATATTCCTGGCATGATTCTTACTTTGTCCGGGGAGGCAAATGACTACGTAGGTAAGGGGATGAACGGTGGTGAAATTATCATCAAGCCTCCTGCTAATGCCACCTACGATCCTGCACAGAATGTGATAATTGGCAATACCTGCCTCTACGGTGCTACTGGTGGTGTTTTGTTTGCTAACGGTTTAGCAGGGGAACGTTTTGCCGTGCGTAACTCCAACGGTACTGCGGTGATTGAGGGAGCCGGTGACCACTGCTGCGAGTACATGACTGGTGGCGTAATTATTGTTCTCGGCAAAGTCGGACGCAACGTAGCAGCTGGGATGACTGGCGGACTTGCCTACTTCTTGGATGAAGACGGTGAGTTCCCTGAAGCAGTTAACCTGGGAATTGTCAAGCTTCAACGGGTGATTGCACTCGCAGGCGAGAAGCAACTGCAAGAGTTAATTAGATCTCATGCGGAACGCACGAATTCACCAAAGGCAAAGATGATTTTACAACATTGGCAAGAATTCTTGCCCAAGTTCTGGCAGTTGGTTCCGCCTTCTGAGGCTGACAGTCCAGAAGCTAATCCCCAAGTTTTAGAAGAAAAGCAGCTCGTTAGTTATTAGTCAGTGACTATTGACTACTGTGGGGTGGGCATCTTGCCCGCCCATGCTAAATGTGGGCGGGCAGGATGCCCACCCCACAAGAACAGTAGGTAGGCTTACTTTTTAGCTGTCGGCGCATTTTGGTTTTGATCCGGCGATTGCTTTTTAGCTGTCCTCAGATTTTGGTCTTTATTCGGTGGTTGCTTTTTAGCTGTCGCCACATCTTCTTTTTCTTGCATTTCTAAAAGTTCTGGGATCGTTACAAAACGATAGCCCTGCTTCCTAAAGGTGCTAATAACTTGGGGTAAAGCCTCCACAGTGTGGGAGCGATTACCGCCACCATCATGCATGAGTACAATACCACCGGGTTTTGACTCTCTCATAATATTGTGAATTAACCTTGGCACAGGGGGACGGCTGTAATCTATAGAGTCAGCTGACCACATAATGACGGCGTACTTTTTGTTTTTCGCATAATCATACACCCCATTGCGCAATATCCCCCCAGGCGGTCGGAACAAATTTGTTTTAACGCCTGTAGTCTGATAAATCAAATTTGATGTGCTTTCTATTTCAAAGGCGGCGGCTTGTGGATTCATGTAATGATACCAGTGATGCCAAGTATGGTTACCAAGCACGTGACCTTCAGACACAACCCGCTTTCCTAAGTCTGGATAAAGCTTCAGGTTCTGCCCGATCTCAAAAAATGTCGCCTTGATATTTTCTTTCTTCAAGATGTCCAGCACCTGCTTTGTGCTTTCAGGCCATGGACCATCATCAAAAGTGAGAGCAATCACTTTCTGTGCTGGACTAAGTTGTGCTTCCTCAATCGTTGCTCCGAGAAAGCGGGATGGCACAGCGTAGGAAAGACCCTTGATTTTTGCTTCTTGCTGCCAAGTCGTCAGCATCGCCGCCTTCAATTTCTCAATGCGCTGCTGAGTTTCTGTCTCGGCAGCTTTATCCTTCAAGTCTATAGTCTGTTTAGTTTGAGCCTCAGAGGTTTTTGGGCTTATGGGCAACATCAAGCCAATGCCAAAAGTGCTACATAAAGCAACCAGCGCCACTAATATTCCTTGCGGCCAAATTAACGACTTATGATTTTCCACTTCATATCTCCTTCAGATGTCAAACCCTCATTGAAAGATTTGACGGTACGTAATAATACAGTTTTTGTAGATAATTGTAGATATTAGATACTTAACTAGCTTCTAATCGTGAAAAAGCACGGATTAACAGAACTTTAGAAATTCGACTGATAGATTATACACGTTTAAGATCAGCCTTGATTGTATGGCTTTAGACCACTGCGACTCCTAATAGTGTAAATCAGGAACAAATCCTTTGCCTAGACAAGATTAAGATTTAGTATCATTTAATTTTATAAAATATTGGTTTCATAGTTAACAAACAGCATTATACTACTTATGGTTACTTTTTGCTGGAAAGAAAATGTGAATTTTTTACAAAGAGACTATTGCTTTTGCCTGTTATTAACTAGCTAGACGCAAATCTACTCTATATGGTTTCTTGGTTCCAAGGGATACTCTCTCTTCAATCTAAATTGTATACATTACATTACGCTACCCATTGCTGTTGGGCAAATCGCACAGCAAAGCTTGCTAATATGATTGTAAATATACTGATAACAGCGTATCCCCTACGAGGATGACGCGCCACCAGTATACCTAGCGCTATTGACAGCGATACAATACCATAAACCAGACGATTTAAAGAGATTGTACCTCCAGACGCTAGTAACATACCGATGCCGCAAAAGCCATAGACAACAGTAATCAGGCTGATTTCAGTACGTACAAGCCATAATAAATATATCCCACCAAAAATCATTACAACGTTGGTTAAAGGATCGCCTGCTAACAACCACAAAAATAATCCCAAGCAGGCAAAGCCATAATCTATCTTGCCAGCATTCAATTTTTTGCGCAAGCACCATAAACAGATACAGCTACAAACAATAATCGCGAATAGCATTGGATGCCAAGGATCTTTAATGTAGCCAGACTTCCAATTAGTTGTACCGACTACGATTTGCATCAGCATCTTTGACCAATGCAGCCAATCAAATCCTAATGATGGACGCCACGCCTTCTGTGCATGGAGGAACGCCAAAGCATCCCCAAATTTAATTTGGCAATACAGGCTGAACAGAAACAAACCACCACCAGCAGCTAAACTGGCAATGTAGGCTGAGGCGGATCGGCGTTGAATTTTAGCCACTAGTAAAAGTGCAGGTATAAGGGCTATCCCTGTTGGACGCGCTGCAGTGGCGATCACACCCCAAAGTGCTGTCCCAGCATATTGTTTTTTATCAAAAGCTCTTAAAGCAGCTGTACTAAACAAAAGATACAGCCCTTCAGAGTAAATTACCGTACCAAATAAAGACAGTGGACACCATGTTAGCACAGTTGTTGTCCATCGTGCTGCGCTTATACCATGACGTTCATTGATCCAAGTATATAATACGATCGCCGCTCCCAAAAAAGCTAAGTTATTTACCAATGTGCCTGCTACTTCAAAAGGCAAGCCAAAGGACATAAATACTCGGGTAACTAAAGGCAATAAGGGGAAAAATCCTACAAGCGAGTCATCGTAACCAGAAGTAGCAATTGTTTTATAGAAGGTACTATCCCACGCGGAAAAAACATGCCAGCCGTGTGCGATCGTCACTCCTTTAGAAGCATGTGGAAGCAAAGGGACAATCAACAACATAGCAATGCAGATGAACATTCGGCTGGATAGCCACATTAAAATTGGGAAAAATAACTTATTATGATTTATATTTTTGCTTTGGCTCATCTAAATAACTCGCAATAAATTAAGTAAGAGCAATTAGCTTTTTTTAAATAAGTACACATAGTTGCGTTCAAAGCTTAACTTAAATTTGGGGTGATTTTTTAATTGATTTACATAGCTAACAGCTAACTTTTGATGCGATGGCGAAAAGGCGTGGTTGGTATTGAGCAATACGTAATCAAACACGTTAAAATCAATTTCTGGAGATTCTGGAGATAGTAACCTAATAAATTTTCTGTGACTTAAATGTGGGACAATTTCATCTAAGGTGAGAACACTGCCTTGAGTTCGTACTTGGGCGATCGCGTCTCGTGTGGCTTGCCATGTATCCAGAGATGACAGATATTTTGAGCCAAAAAAACTATACTTAGCCAAAGCTAAAAACGCTACTAACGACCATAAAATGATGGCGCGCTTTTGTTTAAACAATCCCCGATTTGCGGCAAGGCTTTGAATCACCACCAAAAATAAAAATGGTATAATTGGTAAAGAATATTGGTGGATTAAATCTTTTTGCGGATGGTAATGAGCTAGAAGGTTAATTACTAAAATTGGCATAGCACCGATTAAAGGCGCGATCGCTGTTCGGGAAAAACCCCAAATCACAGGTGCTACAAGCAAGAGCAAATATTCCAGATTAGCTGATGAAAAAACCTTGCTAAAAAAGATTTCTGGGTGGAACAGCAAATTTTGAATCATCTCTGGAAACGAGTGTCCGAGATAGCTATACCGATAAATATGACGATCCACCGACGCTGCCGCACCACCAAAATAAGGGATAATCGCTTTGGTGGCGATCGCAAACCAAGCGATCCCGGAAACCATGGCGATCGCACCAGATAAACGTCGCTTCTCAAACACCAGCAGCCAAACTCCCATAGCCGCAACAGTTAAAGACAATACCGCCTTACATCCAAACACTAAGAGGATACTTCCACAAAACCACCAAATTTTTCCCCCTCTCGCCGCCCACACCGCCGCCAACAGTGCTGGTACAGCGATCACCTCTGGATGGAAATCAAATAGATTGATATTAAATAGCGCTGGATATAATAAGTACGCCGCCGCGATCGCTACTCCCTGGCTATCCTTCAATTCTGCTTGTTTGGCTAAACCCCAAATCGGCAAACCTCCTAACGCCAAAGCCACTGCTTGCACAGCGAATAACCAATAAACACTTGGGTATATTTTGTAAAGTACAGCGATCGGATAGAAAATCCAAGCCGCATGGTCGCCCAGAATGTGAAAACCGATGATCGAAGAAATCGGTTTCTGTCCTTGACTGATTAAATAAACCGCTTGGTCAAAAATCCCTAAGTCTAAGGCACTGGAATGAAAAAGAAAGTGTCGTACACTGCTACAAGTAAATAAAATTAAAGCACTCGCGCTTATCATCAAGCTGACAACATTAAGATTGTCTAGTTTTTTGAGCATTGCTCTCTCACTTAACTCCTTTGGTATAAACTGATATCGCAACCGCAATCCCGTTCAATAATGCAACGGATGACGGATGTAGCGGATGGGCTATGTTCGTCGTCCCACAGTTAAATCATCCGTTACATCCGTTATGTCATCCCGTTTTTTGAGCATTGCTCTCTCACTTAACTCCTTTGGTATAAACTGATATCGCAACCGCAATCCCGTTCAATAATGTGGCAACGGATGAAGTAACGGATGTAGCGGATGGGCTATGTTCGTCGTCCCACAGTTAAATCATCCGTTACATCCGTTATGTCATCCGTTGCCTATCAACCAAGCCATTTATCTTGACCATAATTAATCCATTGTTGAACTAGAGTAATAGCTGAAATTAAAATAAACCATAACAGAGTCTTATATTTTGTTTGACCAGGAATACAGCGATGTACATATCCAACCGCTAGGAAAAAGAAAGGTAATGCAAATATAAATCTGGCTAAACTAAACAGACGGTCTTGCGTAAAAAATACGATAATCGAGTGAATAGCAGCAAAGTAGACGCAAAACCAAAAAATATAGTTCCCAGACAAGCCGTGAGTATAATCTGACGTTATCAGCTGACTTGATTTGGGAAATTTAATAAAATTGAAAAAATATAAAATAATTAGCAAAGGTGGATAAATAAATAATATATTCCATACAAGAGATTTAGGAGTATATATATAGGGTTGATGCTGAATAACTTTGAAGTAAACAAAAGTAAGTGATAAAAACAAAATAATTAAAGGTAGATAAAGTCCTAAAAGGTCAAATAGTAATGATTTAGGAAGAAATAACAGTTCTAAATGTAAGCCCAACTTTTTACCCCAAAATTTTTGGTCTTGGAAAGGAGCAAAAAAATTACCTCTAGTTCTTAAACAGAAACTCCCATATATAAAATATCCTAATAAGGATGATACCCAAATAATAAGAGTTACCTTAACCTCATGTATATAGTTTTTAAAGCTAGTTAATAATTGACTACCAGAAAATATTTTTACTTTCAAAATTTCAAAAGTAAAGATTGTACCTAGGGTTGCTGTGCTGGAAAATAATATTTGGATTAATACTGGTCGAGTTAAAGCCATCAAAAATGTGACAATGAAAATAAAAAAAAGTTTCAGATGCTCCTGAAGTTTTAATTGAGGCAAACAAATCCAGATAAACAGAGTACTAAGTGTAGCAAATAAACTTTCTGTGTATCCTATAACTCGGAAAATTGCCATAGGATTAACAGTGTAAGCACTCACTAATAAGAAAGCCAAATCTAAGCGTTCTAATCCTGTTTTAAAAACCCAAAATATTAAAAAAGTTGAAAGAAAGAAGAGAGCAGTTGCAACGATTAATAAGTAGTGTGCGGCTTGTTCTAGAGTTTGAGGATGGAACAAGGTGCGGATGATGAAAGGCCAGAGAGGGTAAAAGGCGTCGCAAGTGGGATTTAGAGCCTTCTGGGCGTAAAATTTTACATCCCAGTAGTAACTACGAGATTTCTGTAGAGGAATGTCTGGAAATAATTGTGATGAGGAAAAGAACTTATGGAAAGCATCAGGATATATCAGCATGCCCACAGCAGCGCATAAGATAAATGCGCCGCATATAATTAAAGGTAAAATAGCTGTAATGATAATTTTTTTGGAAGTCATTTCTTTGTTTATTAATGCAAAATTACCATACGACTAAAGTCGCGGCTACACAAACAAAGCCTGCCTTCGCAGGCTCTATGGAGTCCGCGCAGGCGGACTTTGTTTCTGTAGCCACAGACTTCTAGTCTGTAGATATCTTTTTGACAAACAAATACACATCATCACGCTGATAACTTAACTTAAATGCTTGCTGATTTTTGAGTTGATTTACCAAGCTGACAGCAAAGTCTTGACTACTTGCCAAACCGGGGTGACGAGTATCGAGCAATACATATTCAAAGGCATTTAAATCAGCTGGCGGGGAATTGGTATCCGTAGATTGAATGAATCGTCGATGGCTTAAATGTGGGGAAATTTGCGTTGTGGTGTAAACACTGCCTTGAGTTTGAACTAGGGCGATCGCTTCTCGTGTGGCGGTCCATGTATCTAGAGATAACAGATATTTCGACCAAAGAAAGCCAAACTTTGCCAGGGCTAAAAATGCCACTAACGACCATAAGATAATTGCGCGTTGATTTTTGAGCCATCCCCGATTTTCTGCAAGGCTTTTAATCACCACCAAAAATAAAAATGGTATAGCTGGTAGAGAATACTGGTGGATTAAATCTTTTTGCATTGGGTAGTCAGCTAGAAGATTAATCGCCAAAGTAGGAATAGCACCGATTAAAGGCGTCATCCCTGTTCGTGAAAATCCCCACATTACAGGTGCTAGCAGTAAAACTAAATAGAACAGGTTATCGGCTGAAAAAACATTGGCTAAGACAAGTCTTGGGTGGAACAGCAAATTTTTAGTTATTTCTGGAAACGAGTGTCCGAGATAGCTATACCGATAAATATGACGATCCACTGACGCTGTAGCACCACCAAAATAAGGGATGATCCCTTTAGTGGCGATCGCAAACCAAGCGATCCCGGAAATTATGGCGATCGCACCTGATAAACGTCGCTTCTCAAACACCAGCAGCCCGACTCCCATGGCGGTAACTGTTAAAGATAATACCGCCTTACATGCAAACACTAGCAGGATGCTCGCACAAAACCATAAAGTTTTTCTCTCTCTCGCCGCCCACACCGCGACCAACAATGCTGGTACAGCGATTACCTCTGGGTGGAAATCAAATAGATTGATATTAAACACTAGTGGATACAGCAAGTACGCGAACGTACAAGCTATAGCAAGACTATCTTTCAATCCCGCTTGCTGTGCTAGACGCCAAATCGGCAATGCACCATACGCCAAAGCTGCTGCTTGTACGGCAAATAACCAATAAACACTGGGGTAAATTTTGTACAGTACAGCCAACGGGTAAAAAATCAAAGCCGCATGGTCGCCCAGAATGTGAAAACCCATGAAAGAAGAAATCGGCGTCTGTCCCTGACTGATTAAATAAACCGCTTGGTCAAAAATTCCTAAGTCCCAGGCGGTCGAGTGAAAAAGAAGATGTCGTAAGCTGCTGGACGCAAATAAAATTAAGGCACTTACGCCAATCATCCAACTAACATTTTTTTTCATCCACACACCGATTTGAATTGTTAATTGTTGATTGTTGATTGTTAGTTGTTAGTTGTTAGTTGCTGGTTGTTGGTTGTTGGTTGTTGATTGTTGATTGTTGATTGTTGATTGTTGATTGTTGGTTGTTGGTTGTTGATTGTTGATTGTTTTATTAACCACTAACAACTAACAACTAACAACTAACAACTAACTAACCACTAACAACTAACCACTAACAACTAACCACTAACCACTAACTACTTAGGCTACCCAAAGTTTTTGGGCAAATCGCACACTTAAGCTGAGGAGTGGAAGGGCGAAGAATACTATAACTGCGTATCCCCATCGCGGGTAACGAGCAAGCAAAAGTCCAAATGCAAACGACAGCGACACAATACCATAAGCGTAGCGTTCAACAGAAGCGGTAAGTCCAGTGTTGAGGATTAAGCCAAAGGAGCAAAAGCCATAGACAACTGCAACAAAGGGAATTTGAGTCCGTGAAAACCATAGCAAATAGATTCCACCAAAAATCAGTGCAATTTTAACTAATGGATCGCCTGAGAAGAAATCGTCTGGTAACGGATCGCGTGTCAATAACCACAGCAATATCCATAAGAAACAAAATAGGACGGGCATGACAAAACCCAGTTGCAAACGGAAGCGCCATAATAAATAACCGCTACTGACAATCATGGCAAACAGCAGTGGATGCCAAGGGTCTATGATGTAGCCATCAATATTTGTTGTACCCACTACAATTTGCATGAGCATTTGCCACCAACCCTGCCAAGCAAATCCGTATGAAGAACGCCACGCTTTCTGTACATGGAGGAACGCGAAAGCGTCCCCAAATGTAATTAAGCAATATAAGCTGAACAGAAATAGACCGCTACCAGCGGCTAAACTAGCAATATACGCCCAGACGCCTCTACGCTCTTTGACAGCAGCAAGCAAAAAAGCTGGTACGAGCATAACTCCAGTCACTCGCGTCGCCGTAGCTAATACTCCCCAAAAGGCTGCCCAGATATGCTGCTGTCTGTCGAAGGCACGTAAAGCTGCGGTGCTGCACAACAAAAACAGTCCTTCTGTGTAAATTACAGTTCCGTAGAGGGAATAAGGACACCACGCTAAAGTAGCTGTTGCCCACTTAGCTGCGCTTTTGCCATGACGCTCCTCTACCCAAAAGTACAGTACGATCAAGGCAGCCAAAAATGCTAAGTTATTCACCAAGATGCCTGCAACTTCAAAAGGCAGGTTCAAGGTCATAACTGTTCGGATAACTAAGGGAAATAATGGAAAAAATGCCACCGAATGTTCTTTGCCATCATGGGCGTAATCATAACCAAAAGTTGCTATTTTGTGATACCAAATACTGTCCCATGCTGAGAAAGCTTGCCAGTTAAATGTGGCAGCAACGCTATCGGGTGGAGCCGGAAGTAAAGGGGCAATTAATAAGATAGCAACAGCGATCGCGAGTCGGCTCGATAGCCACATTGCTACTGGAAAAATAATATTTATGCTTTGATAATCATTGATGACAAGCTTTTTTAAAAAATGCATTATGAATCTAAAAGTATATTAAGGAATACTGCCCATAACTTATCACAATCGTGGTTAATTTTTGCTGCATTCTTATATAGGTAGTCACAATTAAACTTAAAATGGGCGGGCAAGATGCCCACCCCACAAGAGCTTTAACTTCTTGTGGGGTGGGCATCTTGCCCGCCCCAAAATACAATCTGTATTCTACATTTATTTATATACATTTTTATAATTTAATTTATTTTCGCCAGATAACTAATATGACTCCACTAACAATGAAGCTCAAGCCTAGTAGACGTATTAGGGGAATGGTTTCTTTAAGGAAAAAGTAACCTAGCAAGACTGAGAAAACATAAACTAGTGATGCTGATGGAGCGGCAATGCTCAGGTTGACTCTAGTTAGGAGGAGGATATAGGCTACAGCGCCGAAACCGTAGCAAGCTAGCCCAATTAAAAGTTCAGGCGTTGTGGTCATGCTGATAATTAGATTAACAGCATTTGCTATATTAACTTTGCCTAACTTATTTGCGCCTAGTTTTAAAAATAACTGTCCTGCTACACTGGCTATTACTGACATCAGTAGTAAACTAAATTCTTGCGGAGTCATACTATTTTGGAGCCATAAATTTTAGATTTAGCATTATTAAAATAATGAATGATTAGAGGGTTCAGAGGCTGGCATTGCTGATGCCTTCCTTTATACCTCCAATTTCCTTGAGAGTATAAATAGGACGCCCTTTGACTTCTTCATATATCCGACCAATGTACTCGCCTAAAATACCAATACTAAACAATTGGACTGAGCCTAAGAAAAAGAGAGCAATTGTAATCAATGTGAAGCCAATTAATGGAGAAGCTGGATCGAACAAGCGCCAATACAACACTAGCAAGATCATTAACAGGGCTAATCCCGCCGACAGCATTCCTAAATAAGTGGCAAGCCTTAAGGGAACTTTTGACAGAGAAATAATTCCGTTAACTGCTAAAGCCCAAGACTTACCGAAGGTATACTTCTCTTTGCCAGCAAAGCGGGGGTCGCGTTCAAAATGCACCGCTGTTTGACGGAAACCTACCCAAGCACGCAAGCCGCGAATGTAACGGTTACGTTCAGGCATTGCATTGAGAATATCTACTACTTGCCGATCCATCAAGCAGAAATCACCTGTATCAGGAGGTATATCGACATCAGCTAGTAGTCGCAGAATACGATAGAAGATATAAGCTGTAAAGCGTTTGAGCCAGCTTTCCTGTTTGCGTACACTTCGTTGGGCATAGACTACTTGGTAGCCTTGTCGCCATTTTTCAATCATGGCTAAAATTAGCTCGGGTGGGTCTTGCAGATCGGCATCCATCACGATGACGATTTTGCCGCCAATAAAGTTCAGCCCTGCTGTCACTGCGATTTGATGACCAAAATTCCGCGCCAAACTTAGGTAACGCACCCGACTATCGCGGTGGTGGAGTTCGCGGATCATACTTAGAGAGCGATCGCGACTACCATCGTCAATCAAAATCAACTCAGCCTCGCCCTCTAATTGTTGTATCACATGAGTAATACGGCGATACATTTCCGTAATATTTTCTTCTTCGTTATATATCGGTATAACTATAGAGTATATTTGCTTGCTCACAGTTATTATTTTATTATTTATAAATCAGGCACTCCTGAATTTAAATGGTAATACGCATGTGACATTACCAGACAGTTTGCGAGCAAGAACTTTTATTACTTTGATGTAGTTTTTTGTGCCAAAAGCAAAACAGAGACACCAAAGGGAAGGCTAAACCGATCCATTAAGTGACGTTCGCTGGCAAACAACAGACTTAAAAACTGATTGACAGGTTTCGGCGGCAAAAGTAGATCGTTGCTACTCCCCGAACTGCTATCGATGCGTAACAATTTTTTTAAGTAACGTACAGCAGCAACGATGGGAAACAGAAAAGTGTTAAAGTAGCCGCCATAATGCACCGTATAGCCAGCTTTACTTACAACCTGCTTCAAACCTCTCAAGACGTAGCGACGTTTGTGGTGATTAATATCATCGTGATGGCTCCACAAAAACTGGTACGCAGGAACTGTAATTAACAACCAACCTCCTGGCTTTAATCTTGAATGTAATGCCACAAGCGCTGCCAGATCATCATCCAGATGTTCCAAAATATCTAGCATCAGAATCAGGTCATACTGATCGGTGAAGGGAATGTTATCAGGCAAGCTACCCAACTGAACTTGAATGACTTGCCGCGCATTGGCAAGTTTGCAAGCGATTTCATCTAACTCCATTGCGGAGAGTTTGCCGTGACGGGCTAACATTCTCAAATTACCACCCGTACCACAACCTGCTTCTAGAATTTCTGAGTTTTCCGGTAAATTTAGTTTACGAATGACTTGGTCCAAAATCAGGCGGCGACCCGCAAACCACCAGTGCCGATCTTCAACAGCTGCATACTGTAGGTAAAAGTCTTTGTCCATAATGAGAGTGAATATGTGGATGTACTATATATAACTAAGCTAGCAGAAAGAACTTTTACGTAGCGTAATTAAGTACAGTATTTTACTGCATATAGAAATCCTAAATCATTTGTGAAAAATCGTAAGTAATGTAGGCAGGGCTTTAGCCCACCAAAACCCGGATATGGTGGGCAATGCCCACCCTACGTTTATTTCAACAATAAAATAGAAATCCTATAGAGGGTGAGAATTGATGTCTGAAAAAATCTATAATTTGATTTACTTAAATTAGTCATGCTGCTCAACAGATTTTACGTGATAAAAAACAAACATAGCTTACGGATACCACTAACATTTGCAGCAATTTTTTTCACCTTCATGTCGGTTTTTGCTCTCCATCGCTTCTACACTTTTTACGCATCTTACGACCAAGGTCTTTTTGACCAAGTTTTTTGGAACACTGTAAATGGAAACTTCTTTCAAGGTTCTCTCTCTTCAGGTCAATCAAGCGCTGTTCTCAAAGACGGTCAAATACATACTGTGTTTTACTGCCATTTAGGGCAACACTTTGTTATTGACTTTTTGCTGTGGATGCCTATATATGCCTTATTTCCCACTGGCGCGACTCTTGTTGTTTTACAAGTTGCTTTGATAACTGCTGCAGGTTTAGTTCTCTACGCTCTAGCTCGCCATTATCTGCGAAACTCAATCGCTGTTTTAATTACTGCCAGTTTTTACGGAGGCTATGCAGTTATTGGGCCAACCTTTAGTAATTTTTATGAACATTGCCAAATTCCTTTATTTGTTTTTTCTTTACTACTGGCTTTAGAAAAGCGTAAATGGTGGCTTTTTTGGTTATTTGTAATTTTGACATTAGGGATTCGAGAAGACACAGGAATCATTCTCTTTGGTATTGGTCTTTATCTAATTTTTATCCGTCGCTATCCGCGTCTGGGTGTAGCTTTATGCCTGTTGGGATTTAGCTACACCACATTAGTGACGAACACTATTATGCCTCTATTTTCTAATGATAATTCTCGACTGTATTTGAGTGAATACTTTAGTAAATTTGTTCCGGGAAATAATAGCCCTAGTACTTTACAACTTTTGTGGGGTATCTTAACCCACCCTCAAGAACTTTTTAAGAGCTTGTTTACTCCTATCGATAGGCGAGTGAAATACTTTTTAGGTCAGTGGCTACCTTTAGCATTTATACCTGCTATATCAACCGCAGCTTGGACAATTACAGGTCCACCATTACTGGTACTGTTAATGCAAGAAAGGAAGATGGCTCTTGGTATAAGTGTTCGCTATGCGTTAACTGTGGTTCCAGGCTTGTTTTACGGCACAATTCTGTGGTGGTCTCAACATGAAGAGCGATTTAAGCCGCAGTTTCGTCGCTGGTGGATCAGATGTATTGCACTGTCACTTGTATTTGCAATTGCTTCTAGTCCAAATCGAGCTTTCTACTTTTTAATTCCAGACTCACTCCATCCTTGGGTTTATATTTCTCTAACCCGTCAGTGGGAACATGTAGGACACATTCGGGCGCTCATGAAGTTTATTCCTGCCGAGAAGAGCGTTTCCGCAACCACTGATTTGCTTCCCCACCTAGCAACTCGCCGGGGAATTATTCGTTTACCAGCTTTACAGTTGGAAATTGATTCAAAAGAAGTCATTGATGTTGATTACGCCTTTGCAGACCTATGGGTACTGCAAAAGTATCAAGCAGCTTTTAAAGGTGAGCGGCAGCAACTGAGAGATTTTCTGACTTTGACTGACCAGCTTCTCGCCCAAGGAAGATATGGACTTGTGGATGTGCAAGATGGAGTGGTGCTACTGCAAAAGAAAGTTGCTTCCCAACCTCAAGCTTTGGCGCGTTGGTTGCAGTTGCGAGAGGAACTCAGAAAAATTTAGCAAGTCTTAGACTTTGTATTGATGGATCGGGATTCTGCGTGGGTGAGGAAAATGAAGAAAGTATCAGTTATACTGCCTGTATATAATGAGGCAAAATGCATAGAAAAAACATTGAAATCTATTTTTGAATTTGCTGTAAATAAACCTTACTATAATTTTATTTTTGTGAATGATGGTTCTACAGATAAAACAAAAGAAATTTTGTCGAACAAAATAGAATCAGCAAAAATAGCTAATGTAAAGGTGATTTCTTACGAAGATAATAAAGGCAAAGGATACGCGATCAAAACTGGAGTAAGATCCGCATACGGTGATTATATCTGCTACATGGACAGCGATTTAGCTTATTCTCTAGAACATCTTGAACTCATTGTTGAAAAGTTAGAATACTTTGATATCGTGATTGGTTGCAGAAATCTCACATCAAGTCACATAAAAGGTTTAAGTTTAATTAGGAGAATTGCTGGTAAAACATTTAACTGGCTTTCTAGGTTTATACTTAATTTACCATTTAGTGATATGCAAGCTGGAATAAAGGGATTTAAGAATGATGTGGCAAAAGATCTATTTAAACGACAACAGATAAGAGGCTTTTCATTTGATGTTGAACTGATATATATAGCTCACAAAGAAGGGTATCGTATTGGAGAAATACCCGCTATCGTCTCAGCGCAACATCTATACAAACACTCAAAAGTAAATATTTTGAAAGATTCTCTCAAAATGTTTGTAAATTTATTACAAATAAGATATAAATATGGGGGTAGTAGGTATGAATCAAAGTATTCTATTAAGTTTTGATATCGAAGAATTTGATATTCCCGAGGAATATGGTCAGGAAATTGAAAATACCGTCAAATTTGCAGTTTCTTTGAATGGGTTAAAATCTATTCTGTCCTTGCTGGATAAATTAAATATCCAGGCAACTTTTTTTGTGACAGCAAATTTTGCTTTTCATAATCAAACCATAATTCGGGAAGTGACCAAAAACCATGAAATAGCTTCTCATGGTTTTTATCACTCTGAGTTTAGGATAGAAGACTTGAAAAATTCCCGGATATTTTTGTCAGAAATTACTGGTAATAAAGTCTTAGGTTTTAGGATGCCTCGACTTCAGGAAATTAATGAGCAAGAAATAATAAAAGCTGGTTACGAATACAATTCCTCAATTAACCCAACTTATCTCCCTGGAAGATATAATAATTTCTGGAAACCTAGAACTGCGTATTACTCAAATAATTTACTCAATATTCCAGTTTCAGTAACACCAATAATTCGATTTCCCTTATTCTGGTTGAGTTTTAAAAATTTTCCTCTATGGTTAACTAAATTAAATTCTCAAATAACACTTCAACATGATAATTATCTAAATATTTATTTTCACCCTTGGGAATTTACAGATATCACAAGTTTTAAACTGCCAAGTTATATTAAAAGATACTCTGGTGAACCAATGATTAACAAACTAGAGAAATACTTGATCTGGCTGAAAAGTCAAGGAGAGTTTATCTGTTTTTCACAATTTAAACAAAGTTGGAGTCAACCCCTACGTTCCATTAAAAATTAAAAATTAAAAATTAAAAATTAAAAATTATTAATCTCCACGCATAAATGCGTTCGATTGAATAATGTTGCGCTTTTTGTCAATTTTTGCGTAAGTCCTGAAAATATTAGCAGAGGCAGCAGCCAACAGTAAAGCATTCCCTGGCACTAGCCAGGGAACGAGTCTATGAGGAGTTATACTTCAGACGAATTAACCAATAGACATCATCAATTAGCTTTCATTTCCGGACTTTATTCACGGAGTTTTCAGCATTTTCTCGATAAAAAGGTGATAAGAATTACCCAGCAGCTTTTATAGTGTATTTGGAGTTACTTATGAAAATATTGTGAAAGCGATTACTATTCTTGGTTCCACAGGCTCTATTGGTACTCAGACTTTAGATATTGTGACTCAATACCCCGATCAGTTTCGGATTGTGGGATTGGCATCTGGGAATAATGTGGAAATGTTGGCGAAGCAGATTCGGCAATTTCGACCGAGTATAGCAGCAATTTGCTCAGAAGAGAAATTGCCAGCGCTTAAAGAAGCGATTAAAGACCTCGATCCCCAACCAATTATTCTGGCGGGTGAAGCGGGAGTTATAGAAGTCGCCCGCTACGGTGATGCTGAAACCGTTGTTACGGGTATTGTTGGTTGTGCTGGGTTACTACCCACTATCGCCGCTATTGAAGCTGGTAAAGATATTGCCTTAGCAAACAAAGAAACCTTAATTGCTGGGGCTCCCGTTGTTCTACCCCTGATTGAAAAACATGGAGTCAAACTACTACCAGCTGACTCAGAACATTCTGCCATATTTCAGTGCTTGCAAGGTATACCAAAGAACGGTTTACGGCGGATTTTGCTGACGGCTTCGGGCGGTGCTTTCCGGGATTGGGCAACCGAAAAGTTGGCATTCGTCACAGTCGCCGATGCCCTCAAGCATCCTAATTGGTCTATGGGGCGTAAAATCACAGTTGACTCTGCCACTTTGATGAACAAGGGATTGGAAGTGATTGAGGCTCACTTCCTCTTTGGGTTTAGATTATGACAAGATTGACATTGTCATTCATCCTCAGAGCATTATTCACTCGTTGATTGAGTTGCAAGATACTTCTGTTTTAGCCCAACTTGGTTGGCCTGATATGCGCTTACCCCTACTTTATGCTTTATCTTGGCCAGAGCGCATTTATACTGATTGGGAACAACTAGATTTGGTAAAAGCTGGAAATTTAACCTTCCGTGAACCAGATCACCAGAAGTATCCTTGCATGAAATTGGCTTATGCGGCAGGTAGGGCTGGCGGTTCAATGCCGGCTGTGTTGAATGCAGCAAATGAACAAGCCGTGGCTTTGTTTTTGTCGGAAGAAATTAGGTTTTTAGATATACCTAGGTGTATTGAATGGGTGTGCGATCGCCATCAAAATGATAACCGTCCCAACCCTTCCTTAGATGACATTGTGGCAGCAGATCGATGGGCAAGGCAGGAAGTGAGGGCAGCAAGCAAATTATTTGTTGTTAGTTGTTAGTTGTTAGTTGTTAGTTGTTAGTTGTTGATTGTTGATTGTTGATTGTTGATTGTTAGTTGTTGATTGTTAGTTGTCAAAAAGTACTACTAACTACTAACGACTAACCACTAACTAATACCAATGCTTAATTTGTTAGTTGTTAGTTGTCAAAAAGTACTACTAACTACTAACGACTAACAACTAACTAATACCAATGCTTAATTTTTTGTTGATGCTGAAAGCCGTGATAATGCGTCTTTGACACTTGCAGGTAGCTGACGCATAATCTTGCCTCTTTCACGATCTACTGCCACGAGCGTTACCTTGGCAGTTACGTATAATTCTTGCCTATCTGGCGATTCAATTGTATAATCCCAGTTTATCCGGACACCAGTCACCTCAGCCATACGCGTTCTTACCACCGCTCTCTTACCTAACTGAAGTGAACGGTGATAGCGTACCGATAGATCTACAACTGGTAAATCACAGCCCAAAGCTACTAAATCGGCAAATTCGATACCTATCGAGCATAAACATTCCACCCGCGCTTCTTCCATCCAAGCAATGTAAGAACCATGCCAAACAACGCCTGCATAATCAGTGTGGTGAGGTTGCGCTCTTACAAAATATTCAAACCAATTTTCCAATGTTTGGCGCGACGGACTATCAAGCGCACTGGTGGGCGGAAGTTGTGGTTGATTGGGTTTTTCTTCAGACATATTTAAGTTTTTTAGGAACCCTCGCTCTTATTCCTCCTCTTTAATCACCCCTAGTACCGCTCCCTTGGAATTAAAAATCGCGTTCGCGAAGCGTCTGGTGCTACTGAGAAGCGTTGCGAGCAAAGCGAAGCAATCTAAAAATTAAAAAGCTTGAAATACAAGGGTTTTGGCTGTTTGAGATGGTAGCGTTATTTCCGCCGTCATGTACTAGTATTAGGCATTATGCACTTTGATTGGAAATGCACTTTAGGCGTCGCTCCCAGCCTCTGGCTGAGCATGCATTCTATAAGCCAGAGGTATCACAGTTAAAAAAAGCCTGAACTAGTAGTGAGCGCTTTTTGAGGCTAAGCCTATTAACAAATAATTACCTGAGTCGGACTACTCCATTAGAACCAGGAATTTCGCTCACCGTTTGGCAAGGGTTTTATTATTTGTAATTGTTGGCAGAGGTTGCTTGATGATATTGGCAAGTTCCTGTAACTGGTTTACCGCCTCCGCACCCTCTAACTTCATGAGTTCGCGGTCATCGCGCATCTCTGTCCAAGTGATCCCGTAATCCGATACTAAAAACCGAATTAGGTGGTTTTCTCCCAGGCTCACCATAAACGAAGCACTGTTCATCTGGTTGCCACACGTATAGCAGGACGCAAGATATCCGCGTCGCTCTAGAACAATTGCCAAGGCTTGCAGGTTCATCACTAAGTCTTGGACAAATTGCTGATGTTGTTGCGCTAATCTCAGAAACACGTTATTCCTCCGAACACCACAGTCATTTGAGTCTCTTTTATAATTTTTTTAGATTTTCTCATCTACTGGTATTGTAAACTATTCATTACAATTGCCTGACATAGTATACAGTTGCGAGTAGTCTACCTTGCTTACGGTAGTCTAAAATTGTGCTGCTTGTCGTATCAAAGTATTCAGTTTGCAGATTGAAAATTTCCGACAGAATCAATTTAATTTAACGTTATCTTTACAAAATTCTGTCAGGGTAGATGGTAGCGGAAAGCAATCCGCTTTAACAGTAACGCATATTGGGTAAAAGTCAACCATTAAAAATAGACATATTGCATCTTTAATGAGTATTTTCAGCTAAATTAGCGATCCCCAATAGCTGTGACGCTTCTACACGTTGTTTTCAGCTGATTTTAGGATGAAGTTAAGCTGCGATCTGTGTTCCGACAGTCATCCGGCGAACCCCAAGTTTTAGGGGATCTATTCAATTTCTCCTGTATTATCTCAATTTTAGTAGATGACCGTAGCAACTTGAAATTTTCTCTGGGGATTGGTAACTGATTTTACAGTGAATACTATACGGAAAATTACCCTAATTCACAATCCCAAATCTAAAACTTAAATCGTTTGACTTATTACTGACAATAACTAAACCAAGGAAAGCCATGTTGCCATTTCGGCAGTATTTTGTATAAACTTTGTTAAATATCTAATGCCGCTACTTAAACGTACTATGCTAAAAATTATTGTTTTATACTTATATAGCGCTTCTCGTTTCAATGCGGTACAGCTTTTTTCTTGTGGGATGGGCATCCTTGCCGATCCATCGAAAGGGTGTGCAAGGATGCTATGACGCCAGCGCGCATGTTGTTGGGAAACCCGACAACATGCGCTTACGCTCCCCCATGCCCACGTGGCGTATTGACTTAAATATTATTAATAAATAAAAAGACAGCTAAGCAAGTGAGCTGTCTTTTTTCACAAAATGTGTGCAACAGTGCGTTTATACAACTTGCCACCAACCGAAAGCTGGACCAATAAAACGGATTGTTACCCAAAGTGCAATCGTAGCGCCAATGCCAATCCACGCGCCGCGATTCGACCATTTTACAAATTGTTCCGCTTGAGTTTTGGTGATTGGAACCCAAGGCAAGATCCTACTTTCTTGACCGTATTTTTCTCCCAGTGCGGCTTTACGACGTTTTGCTTCACCCATAGTGTTCAAAATAGAATTTCTACTATGGCTGATAATAGCGTTTGCTGGGCAGCAAGCGCCAGTGAATATTCTTAAATTACTTTTGGGGAGTCAGGAGCCATTATGTAGAATCGTCCTCATTAGCAATGGAAAACAGATTGGGATCGAGATAATCAATACGTGCCGAGGGACTGAGGGCGGCTAAAACTTGAGTACCGTAGCTACGGATCACCACACGGCTATCAAGCAAAGCAACGATGCCTTGACTTTCTCGCACTGGCGCGATCGCCCGTTGCAATTCATTTAAAGCAGCTGGCAGTAAGTACAAACGAAACCAATCCTGATGCGATTTCTTATAATAAGCCACCCTACCAGCTACCAAAGGATTTTCCAGGGATGGCAGTGGTAAAGTAGCAATAATTAAAAGCTGGGGAGCAGGCAAGACTTTTTGATGCTCTCGCCAAAATTCCCAACCGCTCACCAAAATACCATTTTCATCCAAACAAGTTTTTTCTACCTGTACCCGCGAACCAAACTCAGAGGCAAGAATTGCGCCTACCTGAGACTTCAGCGGTACATCCCCCACCAGCACCACTGTCAATCCCTGGGCTGTCGCACTTAGACACAGCAATGTGCGAACTTTGTGAATAAATGCTGCTTGAAATTCCGGTGTATTCGGTAGGGGTAAATGATAGGGTACGTACAGTTGAATTGCTTCCGATTGGCTATCTGAAGAAAACTTCAAGCAAGTCAAATCATCCAACCCTAGACGCTGGCGGAAAATAGGAGCCTCAGTTTCTGATTCTATGGCGCTACCAATTAAGACTACAGGTTGCCGCTGCCAGATTGGCGATAGTATTTTCCCTAATTCAATTGGGGCGCAGTGCAAAGAAAATAAACCTTGACGACGGGCAATGGTAGCCCAAAGCAGAGGAGGGGGAGGGGAGTCACAGAGGGGAGAGGGATGTTCATGCCTATTTTGAAATAGCTGCCAGAACTGAGTCCAGGCATCAGGAAGGCAGCTGGTTGGTAGCGCCGAATAAAGACGGCTCAAAATTTCCTCTTCAGGCAGGGAAATCAGATAACATTCGTAGGGATTGGCAGGATGCTGGAAGAGTTCTCGTGTGAGTTGCACCCTTGAGGTACGAATAGCCTCAGCTTGGTTCGGACAAGCAAACATAAGTTGATCCCAGTCATGGGCTGACAAACTTACAGTAAGTTGATGGCGCACCCAATCTTCTAGGTCGTCTACACTGTCAATAATTGTGGGAATGCCACCAGGGAAATCATCTCCTGAAGTTAACTGCGATCTTAACCAAGCTTCCGGGGAAACTAAGAGGATTCCTTGGAAATCATCACTTGGCCAAGCTTCGCCTGTTCTGATCGGTTTATTGACTTGCAACCACTGCTGCAGCCGAGGAATTTCCACTCGCAGCAGGCGTTGCTGTACGGCTTCAGGAGCAACAACGATCACAGGACCATGCCACATCAATGCCGATGCCACAAAACTTGTGCGATACCGCCCTTGATAGCCACAAACTGCCCCCACTTGAATTAAGGCGCTACGTCCCAGACGCAAAGCACGTGCTACCAACCTTGCCATCGTCAAATGATGGGGCCAGTTCGGGAAACCCGCCTGCGATCGCAGGAAGTTATGTAGTGACAAATGAACTTCTGCCTCAATCACACGCTTTTCATTCCATACAAAGTGATTTTTACTTGCAACAGCCCCATTTCTATTATGTTGTTATTTACCAGTCGTTAGTGGTTAGTAGGGGCGAACCGCTGTTCGCCCCTACAGTTGTTATATTAACCACTAACTACTAACCACTAACCAGTTCCTCTAAATTATGCCAACCTATAAAGGAATTTCCAGTGAAGCTTTCAGGCATCCCCTAGATCGCCAAGCCGAGCAAGCTTTACGCAGTTTACCCGGATTTGATTTTATCGCCCGTAAATTCGTGGAATTTTTCGCCGAACGCCTCCAGTTGGTTTATTTAATGGGCAATACCATTCAAGTTGGACCCCGCCAATACTCCACTATTTACCAGATTTTTCGGGAATGTGTGCGGGATTTGGACATATATCCAGAGCCAGCACTGTTTATTGAACAAAACCCGAGCGCAAATAGCTATGCCTTGGGGCAAGATCATCCTTATATAGTCATAAATACTGGGATATTAGACTTGCTGAACGAAGCCGAAATCAGGGCGGTGCTAGCCCATGAACTGGGGCATATTAAATGTGGTCATACTATTTTAATTCAAATGGCGATGTGGGCGATGAGTGCTGCCTCTGCCCTTGGTGAATTAACTTTTGGTATAGGTAATTTCGTTAGTCAAGGTTTGATTTATGCCTTTTATGAGTGGCGGCGTAAAGCCGAGTTATCTGCCGATCGCGCCGCGTTGTTGGTTGTCGATGATTTGAATCCAGTCATGTCTTCAATGATGCTCATCTCTGGTGGCAGTATCAAATATGCCAACGAATGCAGTTTACAAGAGTTTATCCGTCAGTCAGAAAATTATCAAGCACTCGACGAAGATGGACTGAATCAAATTTACAAATTCTTGATTTATAACGGTGCTCAAGGTACAATGCTCAGCCATCCTTTTCCTGTGGAACGCTTGCATTACTTACGTTCATGGGCTGTATCTGAAGAATATCAACAGATTAAGAGCGGAAATTATCAGCGAAATAACAACGAAGGATCAGTCGATGTTACAGCCCAAACGAACCAAAACGAAGTAGAAACTTTGCGCCGTCAACTTGAAGAATTGCAACGAGAAATTAACAGAATTAAAAGGTCTGATTAAAAGGATTAAAAATTAAAAATTAAAAATTAAAAAGGGGAATTATTCATTTTTAATTTTACATTTTTAATTTTTAATTTATTTCCCACCTACACTCGACCTCGGAGAAATTGCGCCATTTCGTTAGGAGTAGGTGACATTTCTAAAGCTGTTTCTTCAGTAATGCGACCTTCTTGGTAGAGGTTGAGCAAAGATTGGTTCATAGTAATCATGCCGTCAAAACTGGCTTGCTTCATGAGTTCGGTAATTTGATCGTACTTACCGTCTTTAACCCAGTCTTTGACAGCTTCAGTGTTGATCAAGATATCGTGGAAAGCAGCACGCTTGCCATCGGTTGTGCGACACAAACCTTGGGCAATAACTGCGACTAAAGACTCGGCAAGTGCCACCCGCATTGCTTCCTGTTCTTCGCCTGAGTAGAGATTGAGGATACGCTCAATCGTTTTCACAGCGCTGTTGGTGTGGAGGGTTCCCATGACCAAGTGACCAGTTTGAGCGGCTTTCAGAGCGGTGTTTACCGTTTCTTTATCCCGCATTTCTCCCACCAGAATCAAATCTGGGTCTTCCCGCAAAGCCGCTTTCAAAGCGTTGTCAAATTTCCGGGTGTGCATTCCCACTTCCCGCTGTTTGACCAAAGACTTTTGGCTTTTGTGGATAAATTCAATCGGGTCTTCAATGGTGATGATGTGCTTTGCCATTTCTTTATTAATGTAGTCAACCATCGCCGCCATTGTGGTAGACTTACCGGAACCAGTCGGACCCGTCACCAAAATCAAGCCTTTGTGGTAGTGGCAAATATCTCTAAAAATAGAGGGTAACCGCAACTGTTCCATAGTCAATATTTTCAGCGGAATCAACCGCAGTACCATTGCAGAGCCTTTGAGGGAACCGAAAATATTGATTCGCACACGGGCAAAGTCGTATTGAGTTGCGCCGTCAAATTCCAGGCGTTCTTCAAAACCCTGAATTTCTGCTTCTGTCATTACCTCCTGCATCCAACTCTTAAAAGTCTCTTTGTCGGTTTCAGGATAATTTGTTGTCTGGATTTCTCCGCGATTACGGAAGCGAGGCACTTCTCCCACACCAAGGTGAAGGTCAGAATACCCCTGATCGTATGCTTCCTTGATCAAATACTCTAGAGTCAGTTTGGAACTACTTCTAGAACCTATAGGATTTGACATCGGCGGTGGAGTCCCTGGACGATGGGCAGAAGCAGGAGTGGAAGCAGCGCGGGGGACACTTCTATCACCTGACATTTCCAGCGTTTGTGTCTGCTGGCGCTGGGTACTTATTGCTGGTGGTGGTGGTGGCAGTGGCGGCATACTGCGGTGTGTAGTCATCGTTGGAAGTTGTGATTCTGTCATATATCTTTAAATGAGTGAGTATGTGTCAGCGAGGTAATCTCAACAGCGCGACTCGCTGCTGAAGCGAGTGTCGATACTTTCATATCGGTTTTTAATGTGGCAGGAAGTTCAATCAGCAAAGAGTCACCCTCCCATCACCTTTACTCGTATCTTTTTTCTTATTCCAATCAAAATCTCTATGATCTAGTTGTGGTTTTTTTGACCTATATAAAAAGGTTTAACATACCACAAATACAAATAGATTCAGTAAATATATTTATAATAACAAGTAAAAATGAATACTTTTATTTACGCAATCTCTCAACTGTTATCTGAGAAAATTCTTAGCAATTAACGCCAGTTTCTTATAACCCAATACGCTTGCCGATTATGTAGAGACGCGACGCCCAAGGGGAGCGCCATAAAGCTTGGTGCAGGAGCCACTGCGCGGGAAAACCGACAACATGCGCGCACAGCGAGAATTTCGCGTCTCTACATAAATTGGCGGAAAGTCAGAACAATTGCTTACTGACAAACGTAGCGCAGTGTTACGAGGCAAAAACTGCAATCACAATTGAAAGCGTTACAAAGCGGTTTCTGGCGCTGGTGCAAGATGTAAGCTACCCCTGTGATGAATTATGAGAATAGGCACTCATTTTTATAAGAAATATTAACCATACTAGAAAGCAAACTCCCTGAAATTTACCTTGAAGAATAATGCTTCTTAGCTTCTCAGTCTAAAGATAGATGCTAAAAATAGGTTTTTTACTAGATGGCAAACTAGCCCTTCATTCATAATTACTAAAAATTAACTGTAAAGTTTCATGAATAAACGCTCATTCTATTATTTAGTTTTTATATACTGAACTTCACTAAATGTAGATCGCACTCTAATTTTTGTTCTAAATTTTCGAGGAAAAGTCATGGCTTTGTCTCAAACGTCTAATTTAAGCAAGACCGACTCTTTGTTGATGGTTAAAAGCTTTTTGATCTGGACGTTCACCCTGGCAGTATGCTTGCTGGTTGTCGGTTTTCCTTTAGTTGTCTTGATGGCTACGGTCGGGTGTTTGTTGTCGGTTGTTCTGCAATCTGTGATGCCTGTTAGTGCTGTTTTGCTTGTAGCAGGCACTCTAATTATGTTGAATGTAATGGCGGTTATTTTCGCTGCTGGGATGTTAACTCTTAAGGGTGTTCACCCGCAGCAAGTCCAATGGTTAAGTTGGCTGCACGGAGAAACAGACAAAATGCATACTAGCGTTTTTGCTGCTTGCCCCTTAACTTGTGAAATTGATAAGTTGTAACCATCATTGCTTGATTCGACAAACAGTACATCTGCCCGGTTAAGCCGGGTTTTTTATGTATAGTTGTTAGTTGTTAGTTGTTAGTAGGGGTGTGGCGGCGGAGGGTCGTACAGTTGTTAGTTGTCAAATCACTAAATTTTAAGGTTTATAATCATTAACTAATAACTATTGACTATTGACTAATGACCAAACGAGTTTACATTATCTTAGGTACTCGACCGGAAGCAATTAAACTGGCTCCGGTCATTCAAGTGTTCCAACGATCGCTCCTGTTTGAGTTGCAAGTTATTTTGACTGGACAACATCGCGAGATGGTTCAGCAAGTGATGCAGCTGTTTAACCTGAAAGCAGATCGCGACTTGGAAATTATGCAACCAAACCAATCTCTAAGTGATATTACCTGTCGCAGCTTACAAGGTTTGTCAGGACTATTTCAGGTGGGCAAGCCAGATTTAGTGTTAGTGCAGGGAGATACCACAACGGCTTTTGCTGCAACTTTGGCAGCATTTTACCACAAAATACCTGTAGGACATGTAGAAGCGGGCTTAAGAACTGATGAATTATTCAATCCTTACCCAGAAGAAGCTAATCGGCGACTAATTTCTCAACTCACCCAGTTGCACTTTGCGCCAACCCCTAAGGCTTGTGAAAACCTCCAACGTTCTGGTGTTTTGGGTGAAATCCACCTGACGGGTAACACCGTGATTGATGCGCTGTTAAGTGTTGCGGGAAGCATTCCTAGCTGTAATATCCCAGGATTGGAATGGGAAAAATATCGTGTAATGCTTGCAACAGTTCATCGTCGTGAGAATTGGGGACAGCCACTACAAGATATTGCCGAAGGATTTTTACAGATACTAGATAAGTTTCCTGATACAGCATTACTGTTGCCATTGCACCGCAATCCCACAGTGCGAGAACCGTTACAGGCACTTTTAGGGAATCATCCCCGGATTTTCTTAACAGAACCTTTGGATTATGCGGAATTGGTGGGGGCGATTATGCGATCGCATCTTTTGCTTACCGATTCTGGAGGTTTACAGGAAGAAGCACCTAGTTTAGGAAAACCAGTGCTGGTTCTTAGAGAAACTACCGAAAGACCAGAAGCAGTGACTGCGGGTACAGCTAAATTGGTGGGAACAAAACCAGAGAAAATAGTTGCTACCGCTGCCGAATTATTAAGTAACCCAATCTTATATGAAGCAATGGCAAACGCAATTAATCCCTTTGGAGATGGTCATGCAGCAGAACACATTTTGCAGATTGTGCAAAATTACTTGATAGCTAATTGTCTGCCTGAGGTTTAAACCTCCGGTTCATAGCGCGCATTCAGTCAGTTTAACGGACTTGTGCTATCAGCCTGGGGATCGATCCGCAGACGGAACTTTTTTACATTAATGTCAGAATATCTACAATTATTAATATTTTTTCATAGCTAGCTCTCAAAATTAAGCGAAAACTCGCAAGCTGAAGTAACAGGAGGCTAGTTACATTACAGGAATTGCTATATCCCACTCTTGAGTAGCACTGCGATCGCAAGCTATGTTTAAGCTTGCCTCAAGCCTCTTCCAGCTAATCTATGCACTTGCAAAATAATTCACAATTCCGACTGTTTTTGGAACATACACCCGTCGCTGTTGCCCTGTTTGACCGCGAAATGCGTTACATTGCCACCACTCGCAGGTGGTTAACAGACTACGGCATCAATCAGCAAAGTTTGATTGGTCGTTGCCATTACGACGTATTTCCCCAAACTGCCGAAAAGTGGAAGGCAATTCACCAGCGTTGTTTAGCTGGTGCTTTCGAGAGTAATGATGCTGATAGCTTTGTCCGAGTCGATGGTTCAGTTGAGTGGGTGAAATGGGAGAGTCGTCCTTGGTATGACCACAACGGTGAAATTGGGGGTATTGTCTTGTTCACTAAGGTGATTACTGAATCCAAGCGTACCCAGGAGACATTAAAGGCAAGCGAGGCGCGGTTACAAAAGCTTGCTGCCAACGTACCGGGAATGATCTATCAATTTGTGCGGCGTCCAGATAACACTCAGTATTTTTCTTATATCACTCCTGGTTGTCGTGAATTGTTTGAATTAGAACCAGAGGAAATTCAGCTTGATATTGCTGCTCTCTTTAACCTCATCCATCCAGATGACTACAGCGAGTTTTCGACTGCGATATTGGTTTCAGCCAAAACTTTACAACCCTTCAACCACCAATATCGTATCATCACCCCTTCAGCCGACCTGAAGTGGGTGCAAGCACAATCCCGACCAGAATTGCAGGCAAACGGCGATCTTGTCTGGGATGGTGTGATGATGGATATTACAGAACGCAAACAAGCAGAGTCAGCACTACGGCAATCAGAAGCACGGTATCGAGAACTAGCACAGCGGGAACAACTGCTCAACAGGTTAGCTAGTCAAATCCGTCACTCCCTCAATTTAGATACAGTAGTGGAAACAACAATCCAAGAAATTCAGCAATTACTACAGATCGATCGCTGTTGCTTCAGTTGGTATAAACCAGATGCCGAACCACCGACTTGGGAAGTCATCAAGGAAGCAAAAAATTCGGATTTGCCAAGTATACTCGGTTGCTACCCTGCTACTGAGGTTGGACCAGTGACTCAGCAGCTTTTAAACCAAGAAATACTGCAAATAGATGATGTGGCAAGTTTTAGTGAACCAATCCATCGACAGTTGATGCAATCTCTAGGATACCAATCGGAAATTGTGCTACCGATTAAAACTCTTTCTGGCGACATTGGTGTGATTGTCTGTGGTCAGTGTACTTGCCCTCGTCCTTGGACTGACACTGAAGTGGAATTGCTGCAAGCAGTAGTCGTTCAGCTTGCCATTGCTATTAACCAAGCTGAACTTTATGCCCAAACACACCACACTGCTATCACTGCCCAAAAACAGGCACAGCAACTCGAACAAACTCTCGAAGAACTTAACAGAACGCAAACCCAGTTGGTGCAAAGTGAAAAAATGTCTAGTTTAGGGCAGCTTGTTGCTGGTGTTGCCCACGAGATTAACAACCCGGTTAACTTTATTTATGGCAACTTAGCTCACGCCAACGAATATATTAAGGACATACTAGGCTTACTAAAACTCTATCAGCAAGCATATCCCCAACCTACACCAGAAATTATAGAGGAAATTGACGCTATAGATTTAGATTTCTTGGTTTCAGACTTGCCAAACCTGCTGTCTTCTATGAAGGTAGGATCAGATCGCATCCGAGGAATTGTTCGGTCATTACGAAGCTTCTCCCGTCATGACGAAGCCGAGATGAAGGAAGTAGATATTCATGAAGGCATTGAAAGCACACTGATGATTCTGCAAAATCGCCTGAAAACTAAACCGGATTATCCGGAAATTGAAGTGATTAAAAACTATGGCAACTTACCACTAGTAGAGTGCTACGCGGGACAGCTTAACCAAGTGTTTATGAATTTGCTTGCTAATGCTATTGATGCTCTAGAAGAGGGAGTGGGGAGTGGGGAGTGGGGAGTGGGGAGTAGGGGAGGACAAGGAGGACAAGGATGCAATCCCTCTCCCTTGTCTCCCTTGTCTCCCCGTATTCAGATTTCCACGGAAGTTTTAGAAAATAATCATATTGCCATTCGCATTGCTGATAATGGTTCAGGAATGACACCAGAAGTCAAAAAACGCTTATTTGACCCATTCTTTACTACTAAAGCTGTTGGTGTTGGTACGGGTTTAGGTCTATCTATTAGTTATCAGATTGTTATTGAAAAACATGGCGGTCAACTGTACTGTTTTAGCGAAGTGGGTCAAGGTACAGAATTTGTAATTGAAATTCCTAGATGTCAAAATTTAGATAATTACGGTTAACAAATTGATTTCAACTTTATTACACATTAAAAAAATCGGGTCGGATTGCCCACCTTTTTTTATCGAACCACAAAGGTGCAGAGGTACAGACAAGGGGATTTTATTCTGGAAGTGTTTGGCGCACCTCAGTGCCAGATGATGTCTTGACGACCACTACCTGCAAAACTATCAGGGAAGGTACAGGGGGAAGGTTGCTTATCTACCAGCTTTTCATGTAGTGTAACCAGATAAGGTACCATCAAACCGTATTGACCCACAACCTTGATTATTATCCCTACAGTGAAAAAATAGAGATGCGTTTTCATAAAAAGCGCACAACTAACTGTATATGAAGATTTTGTAAGTTTAAGCACTGATATGCGTAAATATACTTGATTTTGTAGCGGATTGCTTATGTATAAAAAATCCAAATCTTAATTTGAGATTTATTGACTAATTGTCTAAAAAATTAATATTATTTATCAATTTGTTACTTTTATGTAAACTAAATTGCAAAGATTAATAATTATTGAGATAAAATTGATAATTTTATACATGTAAAGACGCAACGTCTTTATGGGTGACCGCTCGCTTCTCCCAATTCCTCGCCGCTGCGCGAACGCTCGAAGTCAAAAGAAAAAAGTCAAAAGAAAAAAAGGATCGGGTTCCCCTAGACTGCGTGAATGAGCGTGTCTCTACAGAAGTTATCGGTGTGTAGATTATCTTCTGGGAACCGTATTGGCATAGCTGGCTTTTTTTTGTAATAAAGCATAATTAATTACTCAAAAAAATGTTTTCTCTAAGTAATTAGACTAGGTGACAGTCCTAGGTGCGGAAGGTCGGATATAAAGATTATGTAAAAAAAAATTTTTTTTGCTTTTTATATTTAAGAATCCTTTATTGTACAAAGAGTGATATTAAACAAAAAAGTATTGATATCATGTCTTGTGAAACACTTATAATAAGCGACCTCTCCACGCTAGTCGCCTACGGAGGAGACCCTCCTCATGCGCACCGCAGTTTCTTTCGGAGAAGAGAAGTCGCAATTCGGGAAACCCTCCTCAGAACTGCTCGCTGGCTCCCCTACCCCTCCCCTAATAGGGGAGGGGTGACTTTGATGCAAGTCAAAGGCGCTCTCGAGGTCAGAACTAAATGATCAGTGATTAGCCGGACTTGATATAACTAGAGCATTTCATAAAAACTGACAGACATTTGAAAGATACTAACACACTTTTTAAGTGTTTTTCATAATATTCAAAAAAAGCTATTAAGGACATCCAAGAAAAGTAAACTATGAAACCTAAGTCAGATATCAAGCTGGATCGGGTTGCCTTTGAAAAAATGAAAAGGATAATGCCTAATTTTTTAGCTGCTAAAAGAGAGCAAAAAATAGATGAACATTATGTTAGAAATTTGCCGGAGGAAGTCGCTTTTAAACTGACGAATCGGTGTAATTTAAGATGCAAGCATTGTTATCAATGGAATGAAGAAGGTCACCATCACGATCTCGATCAAACAGAACAAAATAGAGATTTAGATTTTTCTGTCATTGAGAAAGTTTTGGCTTCAACACATGAGTTAAAATCAAATATTTTCTTATGGGGCGGAGAACCTCTGATTTACAGAGACTGGGATAAGTTAGTTGATTTACTAGAAAAAGACCCACGATGGACATCTATTTGTACTAACGGCATTGAAATAGAAAAAAAATTACCATCTCTATTAAAAATATCAGACCACCTGGAAATGTATGTTGCTGTTGAGGGTTTTAAGGAGGAGCATGACTCTATCAGAGGAAAAGGAAATTATGAAAAAACGCTTCGAGGAATTGATTTATTATTAGAACAGAGAAAAGAAGGTAAATACAAGGGAGAAATTTCCATAAATTGTGTAATTACCGAAAAAATGATCGGTAGATTATATGAATTTATGGAATTTTTTGAAGAAAAAAAAGTTGATACAGTTTATTTAAGTTTCCTCTGGTACTTATCTAAAGAAACTTCAGTAAAAATGGATAAGTATTTTACAATGAATTTGAATTCACTGTGTACTGACGAGGATACCAGACCTAGTTGGCATGCTTATAAATACGGGCTTAATCCAAATGCTGTTGATGCATTAATTGATGAACTCAATCGAGTTAATCAGAGAAAATGGAAGATTAAATTACGTTATAATCCGGCATTGGATATAGATGAACTCAAAGAGTTTATTTTGGGGAGTGATAAACCCGCTCAAAATAAAACAAAATGTTTAGCGATCAAAACTCGTATGGACATTTTTCCTAATGGTGAGGTCATTTCCTGTAAATTCTACCCAGAATTTTCAGTTGGGGATCTCAAAAGCGACAGCGTTCATGATGTTTGGCATGGCAGTAAATTTACAGAGGTTAGACACACAATTGATAACTGCGGTCTAATGCCAGTGTGTTCAAAATGTAGTCTTTTGTATTCTAGAGGGTTTTCATAAACTGATATCTTCCACCATTCTCAATCAGGGTAGGTAAGGCTAGAGCTTACCAACGCAAAAATAGGCCCGATCTGTCAATGGTGGGCGATTACAAAAATAGCATTATTGCAACTGGTGCAAGATGTGATTAAAGTTACTTAAAGAAAGCCAGCCGAGGGTTGGCGACTCCTTGTCAGAACAGCCATTAAAATCATGCTAGTGCATCATTTACTTGAGAAAAGCGCAGAGCGATCGCCTGATAAGGAAGCGCTTATTTGTAACGAAAAAAGGTTCACATTTAGCGATATAGAAAATTTTGCTAATCGTCTTGCTAATGCTCTAATAGTTGCAGGACTGCAAAAACTAGATAGAGTTGCTATATATTTAGAAAACTCAGTCGAGTCGGTCATTTCTATTTTTGGTATTCTGAAAGCTGGGGGGATATTTCTCATAATAAATCCTCAAGTTAAAGCCAGAAAATTACAATATATATTAAATGACTGTCAGGTCAAACTTATCATTACAGATGCATTGCTTTTTCCGGAAGCAGGTTATTGTTCTAGCCTAGATTTAATCTTACTAACTAAGGAAAAACCTGATTTGCCAGAAAAATGCCTAAAAACATTTTCTTTCTGGGATTTTATCAAGCAATCTCAAAACAACTCCCCCTCTAATCAGAGTATAGACACTGATTTATGTAGCCTTATTTATACCTCTGGTTCTACTGGTAATCCCAAAGGAGTTATGCTCACGCATTTAAATATGGTGTCTGCAGCTAACTCCATAATCCAGTATTTAGAAAATACAAATGAAGACATTATCATCAATTTTTTACCTTTATCGTTTGACTACGGTCTATATAATCTTTTAATGCCGTTTTATTTTGGCGGAACGGTTCTTCTTGAAAAGTCATTTATTTATCCCTACCAACTCATTGGTTTAGTTAACAAGGAAAAGGTAACTGGTTTACCACTTGTACCTACAATAATTGCATGTCTTTTAAAGTTTAAAAACTTGGGCAAGTATCATTTTCCCAGTCTAAGATATATTACCAGTACTGGGCAAGCTCTGCCGCAAAAGCATATTTTTCAACTAAGTGAATTATTTCCTCAAGTAAAAATTTATTCAATGTATGGGTTGACGGAATGTAAAAGAGTATCTTATCTTCCTCCCGAAGACTTACTAAGAAAGCCGGATTCGGTAGGTAAGGCAATGCCGAATACAGAAGCATATATTGTTAATCAAAATGGCGATCGCATTACTCAGCCAGGAGAGATAGGAGAACTCATGGTACGAGGAGCGAATGTGATGCAAGGATACTGGAATCTTCCCCAAGAAACAGCAAAAGTTTTACAAGCAGGTTCCGATCCTTACCAAAAAGTTTTACACACGGGTGACTTATTTAAAATTGATGACGAAAACTATCTCTATTTCGTAGCCCGAAAAGATGATTTGATTAAGACAGGAGGAGAACTAGTAAGCCCGAAAGAAATTGAAAATATCTTATATGAATTAGAAGGAGTAAATGAGGTTGTGGTATTTGGTGTAAAAGATGAAACTTTAGGTCAGGCAATAAAAGCATGCATAGTTTTGTCGGAAAAATCGGAATTAATGGAAAAAGACATTATTCACTATTGTTCTCTACATCTCGAAAAACATATGATTCCTAAACATATTGAAATTTGCCAAGAATTGCTTAAAACAGTAACTGGAAAAATTACACATACTTGAAAAAATGAATAACTTCAACTTAAAATTTGAAATTTTAGCAAAAAGCTGGAAGAAATTAAAAAGATTACAGCCCATAGCTATAGAGTTAGAGCGTATTTCCTTAATACGTGAAAAAGATTTAGAATTTTTATCTAATCCGAATAACATAGAATCACTAATACTTGCTCTTGGCTTAAATGATGATGGACTGGAAGAAATTCCGGAAAATTTGCATCCTTATTGTGGACAGGGTTTACGCATATGGCAGTATCCGATCCAATTTAACAAATATTTAGTTGATTTATCTAAAATAACAATTAGCTCTTATCTGGAAATAGGTGTTAGACATGGTGGTACATTTGTAACTACAGTCGAGTATCTAGATAAGTTTTACCCACTTAAATTTGCTATTGGGATTGACATAATGTCTAGTCCATCAATGGCTGAGTATAAAAAAATTAATTCTAGAGTAGAATTTGTTAAAATAAATACTCAAACAATACAATTTAAAGAATTCATTAAGGAATGTGAACAGGTTGATTTAGTTTTGATTGATGCTAATCATGAAGAAAATGAATGCAGAAATGAGTTTTATGCAGTTAAAGATAAAGCAAATATTATTGTCCTTCATGATATTACAAATATTGATTTTACAGGAGTAAACAAAGTCTGGAATGAGGTAAAAAGTATGGAGGAATATAACTGTTTTGAATATACAGAACAATATGAAGGTATTGGTCCATATATGGGAATTGGCATGGCAGTAAAAAAGAATAGGCAAGTAAACAACTGATAATAATCTGATTCTTAATATGGAGGTTTATATGGAGACAAGATTTATGATTGACGAGATCAAAATTATTTTGGAAAAAGTTAAGGGAATACCTGGATTATCTAAAGAGATTGCTGATACAGCAGATATTATCGAAGATCTAGAACTAGACTCCTTGGAAATGGTTGAATTTATGTTGGCAATAGAAAGTGATTTGTCAATAGAAATTGATTTTGAAAAGTTAGAGTTTTCCTATCTGAAATCGATTGAAAAACTCAGCGAATTTCTATTAAGTCAAAAAATGACAACGCAGAAAATATAATTTAAGGATAACCGATCAATATGGAGAGGGATTCAAAAACACCAATTACAATTCTTGGTTCAGGTGTAGCACTAGGAGTCTATATCCCTGCTTTACTTGTTAATTATCAATTAAAAAATCAGCAGCTTAATACGGAAGTCGTTGTTTTAGAAAATTATTATACGAGTGAAAGTAAAGAAAAATTAAGTGTACACAAAAAGGCATACCATAATAGCTTCTCAACTGCTCTTATGGCTCATAAAATGACCAAAGATATTCAGTTCAGTTTAGATAGTGAACTCGTTAACAGCCTGTTGGAAAAATGGGAAAATGAAAAGAGGTGCGATTTTATTGTTTGGTCAGGATTCTGGATGCCTATTCTTGAAAAATATCGAAGTCGAGTATCACCTCAAAAAGTAAATATAGACCTTTGTCGGATCGATGCTGAAATATCAGCATCATTTAAAATTTATCAAGAGTGTCATCAGGATGATCGTGAGGTATGGCTTTGGAATTGGGAACAAAAAAAATTAATTCATGAAATTCCGGTTACAAGTAAACCGACTATCCCGTACTACGAAAGAGAGAATAGATTTGTTATACATGGCGGCGGATGGGGAATCGGTACATATCAGAATAAAATATCGGAATTAGAGGAGAGGGGAATATTATTAGATATAGTGGCTTATGATTTTGCAGAAACTTCTCGGAAAAAAGAAGGCAACAGATATTTTATGGTAGACCCTGAGTGGTCACCCTGGCAGGTAAACTCAAAGAATCAGCATGAGTTTCCGCCTTTTGGAGAAATAAGGGAAGGTACAACAAATTTTAAAAATCAAGAAGAACATCATGAATTTTATGATTTAGTCAGCCAAACCCTGGCAATAATCAGCAAACCGGGTGGGGGAACTCTCATCGATTCATTGGCGTCTGCTACACCTGTTATTCTCTTAGAACCTTACGGTTACGCTGAACAAAGAAATGCTGATATATGGGAATATTTAGGTTATGGTATTTCTTACAAGAAGTGGCAAGAAATGAACTATGATTTTCAAATTCTTGAAGAGCTTCACAAAAATATTTTGACACGAGTAAGTAAGACTATTAATTATACTGATAACTACGCTGAAAAAATCAGGAATAGACTTGCGAGTCACAGATAAAAAATAGAACCTCTCCCCCTACCCCTCCCCTACAAGGGAAGGGGAGCTAAACTCCCCCTTCCCTTGTAGGGAAGAGGGCTGGGGGGTTAGGTTTTTGATGACTGAATCGATGCTATAGCAATCAGATTATAAAATTTATTAATCACAAACCATGCTTCCTCCTGTTGATCAATCCAAAGACAAACAAGGAAAAAAGGAACTCTGGAATAAACTTCGCTCTGTCTTAAGTTCATCTCGGCAAGGACCGCCAATGCAGCGCGTTTTGCGAGATGAAAAACTGTCTCTCTCTTATGCTCAGCAGCGGTTGTGGTTTCTTGAGCAATTAAAACCTGACACATGTGTTAATAACATTCCAGTAGCTTTTTACCTTAAAGGTTCACTCAACGTAGCCGCATTAGAGCAAAGCTTGGCGGAAATTGTGCGACGCCACGAAGTCCTAAGAACTACCTTTCAGATGGTGGATGGGCGAGCAGTTCAAGTTATCTCTCCAGATTTAACTTTGACGTTGCTGGTAATAGACTTGCAAGAATTTACTGAAACTGAGCGTGAGGTTGAAGCTCAGCGACTGACTGTTGAAGAAGCCCAGCAGCCATTCAACTTAGCGACTGGACCATTGTTACGCGTCAAACTTCTGCGCCTAGCCAAAGAAGAATATGTGTTCATGGTAACAATGCACCACATTGTTAGTGACGGCTGGTCTTTGAATGTGCTTTTTCAAGAACTTACTGTTCTCTACACAGCCTTCTCCAACAACAAACCCTCACCGCTGTGTGACCTATCTATCCAGTACGCAGATTTTGCTGTTTGGCAGAGCGAATGGATGAGCGGCAATATTCTAGAAACTCAACTATCCTACTGGAAACAGCAACTAAACGCTAGCACCCCTGTATTAGAATTACCTACTGACAAAGCGCGAACACCAGTCCAGACATACCAAGGCGCAAAGCAATTTCTGAAACTACCTAAGAACCTAAGCGATTCTCTGAAGACGCTGAGTCAGCAGGAAGGAGTCACTCTATTCATGACCCTGCTAGCAGCGTTTAAAATATTGCTTTACCGCTACACAAGCCAAGAAGATATCATCGTGGGTAGTGCGATCGCAGGTCGCAATCGGTCAGAAACCAAGGGGTTGATCGGATGTTTTGTCAACACTTTGGCATTCCGCACCGACCTGAGAGACAACCCGAGTTTCCGGAAATTTCTCACTCAGGTGCGGGAGGTAGCAATAAATGCTTATTCTCATCAAGATCTACCCTTCGAGAAGTTAGTCAAAGAACTACAGATAGAACGAGATTTGAGCCGCACACCATTGTTTCAGGTGATGTTTGCTCTCCAGAAGACAGTGATGCAGAGTCTGGAGTTGTCCGGACTGACCCTGATACCTTTGGAAGTCCACAATGGGACAGCGCAGTTTGATTTAACCCTCGAACTAGAAGAAACCTCCAAGGGGATCAGTGGTTGGTTTGAATACAACACAGATCTGTTCCACGCCGCTACCATCGCCCGGATGGTCAACCATTTTCAAACTTTATTAGAAGGCATTGTCGCTAACCCACACCAGCGCCTTTTGGACTTACCCCTGCTGACTGAACTTGAACGCGATCGGCTTTTAGTGGAGTGGAATCACACCCAGACAAATTACCCCCGCGAAACTTGTATACATCAGTTATTTGAAGCCCAGGTAGAACGCACCCCTGATGCTGTAGCAGTGGTGTTTTCTGAGCAACAACTCACCTATCGAGAGTTGAACGTCCGTGCGAACAAAGTCGCGCATTATTTGCAGACTCTGGGTGTGGGACCAGAAGTGCTAGTGGGGATTTGTGTCGAACGTTCACTGTTGATGATGGTGGGACTGTTGGGGATTCTCAAGGCGGGTGGTGCTTATGTACCTTTAGATCCGCAACTACCTCAAGAGCGATTAGTCTTGATGTTGAATGATTCTCAACTGCCGATCCTGTTGACGACCCAGAATTTGGTGGCACAACTGCCGGAACATGAAGTGCGTCTGGTGTGTCTGGATACCGACTTCAGAAGTATCGCGCTTGAGAGTCAGGACAATCCCATCAGTGGAGTTAAGTCCGACAACTTGGCTTATGTGATTTACACCAGCGGCTCAACAGGTCAGCCCAAGGGTGTGGAAATCAGCCACCAGTCGGCGACCAACTTCTTAAATTCCATGCAGCAGCAGCCAGGATTGACAGCCGCTGACATTCTCCTAGCAGTCACTACTATATCTTTTGACATTGCAGTCCTGGAACTTTACCTACCACTGATTGTGGGGGCCAAGGTGGTTTTAGTCAGCCGCGAAGTCGCATCTGATGGCACGCAGTTGTTGGCGCAACTGGTCAAAAGTGGCGCGACGGTGATGCAAGCGACTCCCGCCACCTGGCGTCTGCTTCTCGCATCTGGGTGGTCTGACACTCCGCGACTGAAAATCCTTTGCGGCGGTGAAGCTTTACCCCAAGAACTAGCCAATCAACTACTAGAAAAAAGCACCTGTGTTTGGAATTTGTACGGACCAACCGAAACCACCGTCTGGTCAACTGTCTACAAAGTCGAGGCTGACCGTACCAAAGACACCACCTCCTCGATTGGGCGTCCCATTGCCAATACGCAAATCTATCTGCTGGATACCCATCTCCAACCAGTTCCTATCGGTGTAGCAGGCGAACTCCACATTGGTGGTGCAGGTCTTGCTCGCGGCTACCTCCACCGAATAGAGTTGACTCAACAGAAATTCATCCCCAACCCCTTCTTCAAGAGTGATGAGTTAGAAGAAAATTCTTCAATTCAAAACTCAAAATTTCATCGTTTGTACAAAACTGGGGATTTAGCCCGCTACCTGCCGGACGGCAACATTGAGTACCTAGGGCGCATGGACCATCAGGTGAAGATACGCGGCTTCCGCATCGAACTGGGCGAAGTGGAGTCAGCACTAGCGCAACACCCCAACGTGCAACAGACTGTGGTGACAGCCCGTGAAGACAGTCCCGGTAACCAGCGCCTCGTAGCTTATATCGTCCCACACCAGCAGCCATCACCCACTATTGATCAACTGCGCCGCTTCCTGAAACAGCAATTGCCCTCCTCTATGGTTCCAACAGCATTTGTGATGCTAGAAGCCATACCTAAAACACCCAATGGTAAGGTAGACCGCCGTGCCCTACCAGTACCTGAGTTAAGTCGCGAACACTCAGCTACCTTTGCGATCGCGCGAACTCCCATCGAAGAGATGTTAGCTTTGATCTGGGCTGATGTTCTGGGAGTTGAGCTTGTAGGTGTATTAGACAACTTCTTTAGCTTGGGAGGACATTCTTTACTAGCGACCCAAGTGATTTCACGAGTGCGGACCACCATGTCCGTGGAATTACCATTACGTAGTTTGTTTGAAGCTCCCACCATCGCCGATTTGGCTCAGTACATTGCCCAGTGGCAGCGAGATTCAAAACAACTGTCAGCACCACCACGGATACCCAAAGCACCAGATACACCTTCACCATTGTCGTTTGCCCAACAACGGTTGTGGTTCTTGGACAAATTACAGCCAGATAGTGCCAATTATAACATTCCGGTGGCGGTGCGTCTTCAAGGCGATCTGAAACTGACAGCTTTAGAAAACAGCCTCAACGAAATCATCAAGCGACACTCAGCCTTACGCACCAACTTTACTACTCTTGATGGGCAACCAATACAAATCATTCACCCAGAGCGTTGCTTAACACTAACAGTGGTGGATTTGCGTGCCCCTGAAACTGAGCCAGAAATACAGCGATTATTAACTGCCCAAGCCCAACGCCCCTTTGACCTCACAAATGAACTTTTAGTGCGGGCTAGTTTGCTCTTATTAGGAGAGACAGAACAGATATTGCTGCTGTGTATGCACCATATTGTCGCCGATGGTTGGTCAATCGGTGTACTGATGCAGGAGTTAGCAGCACTCTACTCAGCCGAGTGCAATGATTTGCCCTCACTCCTACCAGAACTACCTATTCAGTACGCTGATTTTGCTGTTTGGCAGCGACAGTGGTTGCAGGGGGAAGTTCTGGAATCACAACTAGCTTACTGGCAGCAACAACTCAACGGCGCACCCACCTACTTATCACTGCCCACTGACCGACCGAGAACAGCAATTCAAAGCCTGCGGGGAGCGTATCAATCTTTCACCCTCTCCCATGAACTCACGGAGGCGCTGACTTTACTGAGTCGGCGAGAAGGAGTCACCTTGTTCATGACGCTGTTGGCAGCGTTTGGGACATTGCTTTACCGCTACACCGGTCAACAAGACATTCTGATCGGTTCCCCCATTGCTAACCGCAATCACGCCCAAATTGAAGGATTGATTGGCTTGTTTGTGAACACACTGGTGCTGCGTACTGATTTTTCTGGTCACCCTAGTTTTCGGGAATTACTGAGAAGAGTTCGGGAAGTGGCACTGCAAGCCTATGCTCATCAAGACTTGCCTTTTGAATTGCTGGTGGAGACTTTGCAGCCAGAGCGAGATTTACGACACACACCGCTGTTCCAGGTGATGTTCGTGTTCCAGAATGCGCCGACGCTGGCGATGGAATTTCAAGGCTTAAATTTAACGCCATTGCCAGTCGAAAGTTTGACGGCAAAGTTTGATTTGACTCTATCTTTGGAAAACACAGACCAAGGACTACTTGGAGAATTAGAATACAATACTGACCTGTTTGATGCTGACACCATTACTCGGATGGTAGGGCATTTTCAGACTCTGCTCGCCGGGATCGTGACTCACCAAGAGCAGCAGGTTTGTGAATTGCCCCTGCTTACGGAGCAAGAGCGATACCAGTTGTTAGTGGAGTGGAATCACACCCAGACAAATTACCCCCACGAAACTTGTATACATCAATTATTTGAAGCCCAAGTAGAGCGCAATCCTGATGCTGTAGCAGTGGTATTTTATGACCAACAACTCACTTATGGAGAGTTGAACGCCCGTGCCAACAAAATAGCGCACTACCTGCGCTCTTTAGGTGTAGGACCAGGGGTGAGGGTGGGAATTTATGTAGAGCGATCGCTCTTAATGGCGATCGGACTACTAGGCATCCTGAAAGCCGGTGCAGCCTATGTACCACTTGACTCAGCATATCCGCAGGAGCGTCTCTCCTTCATGCTAGAGGATGCCTCTGTGTCAGTACTGTTAACGCAACAACAGTGGGTTGAAAAATTTGAACACCGAGTGCAAGTAGTCTCTCTAGACACAGACTGGGAAGTTATCTCGCGAGAGAACCAAGAGAACCCAAACACCTGCGTCACATCTGACGACCTAGCTTATGTCATCTACACCAGTGGTTCTACAGGAAAACCCAAGGGTGTAGCTGTTCCCCATCAAGCTGTGATTCGGCTCTTATACAACACAAACTACATAAAGTTAGAACCGAATGACAAAGTTGCCCAAGCCTCGAATGCTTCTTTCGACGCCGCTACATTTGAAATCTGGGGAGCGCTTCTGCATGGAGCACAGCTTGTGGTCATGACAAAGGATGTGGTTCTTTCACCTCGAGACTTTGCAGCATACATCCGAAAATACGAGATTAGCGTATTGTTCCTGACAACAGCTTTATTCAATCAGATGGCTAGAGTTGTTCCGCAAGCCTTTTGTTCTGTGCGACATCTTCTATTCGGCGGTGAAGCTGTTGATCCAATATGTGTCCTAGAGGTACTGAGAAACGGTTCTCCACAACGATTGCTTCATGTTTACGGACCTACAGAGAGTACAACATTCTCTACCTGGTACTTGGTGCAAACAGTACCAGAAGAAGTTACCACCCTCCCCATTGGTCGCCCAATTTCCAACACACAAGTTTATGTGCTAGACCAAAACCTTCAACCGGTTCCCATTGGCGTCAAGGGCGAACTTTACATTGGTGGTGACGGCTTAGCCCAAGGGTACATTAACCGCCCTGAGTTAACCCAAGAGAAATTCATTCCCAATCCCTTCTTAAAGAGTGATGAGTTCAAAGTTATGAGTTATGAGTTAGAAGAAAATTCTTCAATTCAAAATTCAAAACCGCGTTCGCGAACGCGAATGCGAAGCGTCTCGAAGAGAAGCGTCTCCGTCAGGAGAAGCGTCTCGAAGAGAAGCGTCTCGTTCGCGCAGCGTCTCCGACTGGAGTTGAGAAGCGTTGCAAGCGTTGTGACGCAATCTCAAAACCTAAATCTCAGTCGCCTTTACAAAACAGGTGACATAGTCCGTATTTTGCGCGATGGTAACATTGAATTTGTTGGTCGCCAAGATAATCAGGTAAAAATTCGTGGCTTCCGCATCGAACTTGGAGAAATTGAAGCCGTACTCTTACAACATCCTAGCGTGCGAGAAACAGTAGTTACAATCACAGAAGACGTAACGGATGAGAAAACTATAGTAGCTTATGTTGTTCAAAACCAGAACCAGACGCTCACGATCGCGGAATTGCGTCGTTACCTAAAGCACAAGCTACCCGACTACATGATACCTCATATTGTACTGCTAGATGCCTTACCCCTAAACTCTAATGGCAAAGTAGACCGTCGTGCACTCATACTTAACCCAGTTCGACCAGAACCAGAAGAAACCTTTGTTGCTCCCCGCGATGAATTAGAACTGCGGCTTGTAAAAATTTGGGAAAAAATGTTAGGCGTTCATCCCATTAGTGTGAGAGATAACTTTTTTGACTTAGGCGGACACTCCATGCTCGCTGTGCGTCTGGTCGCTCAACTAGAGAAGATATATCACAAAAATCTTCCCTTAGCTACTGTCTTTCAAGCATCAACCATTGAGAAACTGGCTAGCGTTATCCGTCAAGAAAAATGGTCATCACCTTTTTCCTCATTAAGGGTGATTCAACCTAAAGGTTCCAAACCGCCTCTTTTCTGTATTCATGTGCTTGGTAAGGGTTTAAAGTTTTACCGCCCTATGGTAAAGTATCTAGGTACAGAGCAACCTCTTTATGGACTAGCGATACCAACAGTAGATAATTCGTCTGCTTGCCTCCATCGGGCTGAAGATTTAGCGGCTCACTACATTAAAGAGATGCAGATTCTTCAACCAGAGGGACCTTATTTTTTAGTCGGCATGTCTTTTGGAGGTGTTGTAGCATTCGAGATGGCTCAGCAGTTAGTAGCGCAAGGTCAGAAAGTATCTCTGCTAGCCTTGTTGGATACATACGCTCCAAACTCAGTTCAACTAGTGCCAATTCGTGAACGGTTATCTGGTCATTGGAGTAAATTTTTACAACTTGGCCCGATCTACATCTGGCAGAAGGCAACGAAGTCTGTATTGCGTAGACTCAATGATACTTTCAAGGAAACTGCCTACAAGTTTTACCAACGTATTGGTTCTCCCTTACCTGACTATCTTCAAGCCTACGCTTTTGAGCAGCATAATTGGCAGGCATCAGGAAATTATGTACCCCAAGTTTACCCTGGTCGAATCACCCTCTTCCAAGCTAAAGAAGCTACTCTCGATTTCAGCTATTACCCTGTGACTCAATTGGGTTGGGGCGAACTTGCTGCTGGTGGATTAGATATCTACGAGATTCCTGGGAGCCACTTGAGTATGGTACAAGAACCCCACGTACAAGTGCTTGCTGAAAAGTTGAGTGCTTGCCTAGTAACGCTTTGCGAAATTAAAAATTAAAAATCGCGTTCGCGTTCGCGAAGCGTCTCGAAGAGAAGCGTTGCGAGCAAAGCGAAGCAATCTAAAATTAAAAAATCTTTCAGTATGAGCTTTTTGGCTGTTTTGAATAGTATGTTTATTTCCGCCGTCATGTACTTAGCAATCCTAAATCATTCGTAAATAATAAATGATGTTGTAGGGTGGGCAATGCCCACCATTATCAGGTTTGTGCGGCATAGCCCTAACTACGAAGAATTTCACTTTGCAGATAGGACTACTATAGTTATTAATTTAGGATCGGAAGTCTCGGTTGAGGAAGCGGGTTTCTGTACCAATAAAGGCTGAAATCTCGCTTTTCCAAATTAAACAAACTCTGTTTCAGGGATTAGTCAAGGGTATCTATCAAATGCTTATTCACAAAGATTCTTTATTGAATGCTTCGGATTCATCTGCTTCTATTTCTCCTATAGTATCAGTCATTATTCCTACTTATAATCGAGAACAGTACCTTGAAAAAGCTGTTCAAAGTGTTCTAAAGCAAACCTTTACCAATTTTGAATGCCTAATTGTAGACGATGGCTCAACTGATAATACTCGCGAACTAAGTGAGAACCTCATGAGTCTAGACCGAAGGGTTAGATATTTATATAAAGAAAATGGCGGGGTTTCTTCTGCTCGCAACTTTGGTATAGAACATGCGAGAGGAGAATGGATTCAACTTCTGGATTCGGATGATTGGCTTCACCATGAGAAAATTAGCTTTCAGCTAGATTACATGAAAAATTATGACTGTGATGATGTAGTTCTTTATTGTGACCATGAGTTAGTCATTGAAATATTCATTGAAGGTGAAGGTCAAAGAAAAACTTTTTATGAATATGATTGCTCATCAAAAGAGGAAATGATCGAGCATCTGTTAAATTATTTTTGTTTGCACTGTAATGGCTTACTTTTCAAAAAAACTATTGCCAAAAAAGTAATGTTCGATCCAACATTGAGCTTTCTGGAAGACTGTAAATTTCAACTAGATATCTTAATGCAAGACATTTCTTTCATTCATACTCCTATGATAGGTCACTATTATCGGATTCATCAATCTAATACATGCACTTTTGGTGACATCGCTGATTGGAGACCTAGCAGTAAGGATTCTTACATTAAATACTATCAAATAATTCAGGATTATTATAAAGATTTGAGGCAAATGTGTCAAGAGAGACTTATAGATTTTATGAAGAGAACTATTAAGCAAAAAGATACAGAGAGATTTGACAAAATTCTTAGCCTTTTGGATATACCTATAAAGCTTTATGGTTTAAAGTTCACCAAAAAATCTCAACTGAAATTCTGGCAAATGATAAGTCTTTATGTTCCCATCCACTCCATTGATAATTTAGGTCGCATATTTAAAAAAGTTTTACATAAGAGCAGATTGTGACCGAATAATTCGTAATTCGTAATTCGTAATTCGTAATTCGTAATTCGTAATTAAAAATTCCTAAATTAATTAATAATTAACCGTTGGGGACAGAGCAACCAACTTTGGACTATGAAATTGACATCCTCCCCGACTTGGCTTCGTAGTCGGGGAGGGGATTCCAAACGTCACTTCCAATTACTGTCGTGTTACCTAAAATAGGTATAGAAAATCACATTAAATAGACTTTAATATTAATACGTCAAAACAAAATAATCTCTCTTGAGATAGATATACAAGGAAAATTGTAAAAGAGTAAGGTGTTACCAAGGTGTTAACTGCTGTTAACATCTTTTAGTTTTAAGATAGCGCTGAACCTGATTACGTTTCCAATGCTGACTAGAATCCCTATCCCTCTAGTACATTGATCGCGAGAATAAAGCAACCATTTAAAATCAGCGAAAAAGTTATGATGTAAGCTTTTTTAATTTTTAATTCCAAGGGAGCAGTACTAGTAGTAATTGGAGTGACTTAACGCCAATTGCAAAATTTTATTAAGGGGATTCAGATTGCTTCTCTCGCTGTCAACGAATAATTACACGAGCTGAATAAAATGACTGATCGGGGGAATGATTACAACCACCTAGACCAGGAAAATTTTGGGTTTCAATCTGAATCCGAAAAAGCTACAAAGGTTTTTGTGGGTGGGTTAAATCGTTTTTATATAAAAATCGCCGAAGATTTTTTTTTGTTTTGTGAGTTTTCTTGCTTAGATCCGACGGACCTATCTACATTGGATAAATTTTATCGGTTTAAGCAGTTAGCAAAGATTATAAATGAGTTTCCTTTACAACTGTTAACTAAAATGATTGAGTTGGGATGGCAGCTACCAGGTGATTGGTGAGTTGTCACAGTTGCAGCATATCAAATATTAATCTAATCAGTCTTTTAAGGACTTCGGTTTAGAGTTACGTTCCACCGTCAAAAAATTAAAACCCCACTGTTTAAGATTATGGGAAGTAATTAGATTGGCTTTTGATCGCACCCGTCACCCCAAAAAAATATCTTTAGTACTTTTAGGTGCTGCGAGATATATTTTTAGTTATTACCAATGCATTCGTGACATGCTAGCAGTCAGTCCGAACCGCAGCGATCGCCCTTTTCCCTCGCCCCCTACCCACAAGCTGCATATTTTGGCTGATTACTCAACGATCGCAAACATCATGTACTTGACACAAATCAGTGTGAAATTGATTGATATTAATGCGAACAAATATGCAAATCAATAATATATGATTTCTGGTATTGCTTTGGGTAGAAAATCCCCAGATAAAAGTGGAATCCAGTCTCAAAGATCCTTAGATACCCACTTTGGTTGTTGCGACCACGACTAAGGCTTTTGATTGCGTTTGAAAAACATAGCATACAAGTTAAACTATGACTAAGCTTAACCACCAGAACGTTGCAAAATTGCCAGAATTACCTGATTTTGACATAAGCTCAAAGCGCGATCTGCCGAAGGCAGAAGCGCTTCGCTATCATGCTGCTAACCATCCGCCAAAATGCCTGTATCACAGCACATGCCCTTTAATACAATTTTGGCGATCGCATGGAAGTATAGGTTCTGAGGAATTATCTTAACCTGCAATCAGCATACTTGTTTGAGGTTAAGCCATCCAACTTGAGAGTTCATCAACCTTATACATTAAACCGGAACAAAAGTACGTCGCCTTCATCCACGACGTAATCTTTTCCTTCACTGCGAACTAACCCTTTTTCCTTTGCAGCATTCATCGAACCACCTGCCACTAAATCATCATAAGCAACAGTTTCAGCACGAATAAATCCCCGTTCAAAATCACTGTGAATCACACCCGCTGCTTGCGGTGCAGTCATTCCAGCATGAATCGTCCAAGCACGGGTTTCTTTGGGACCAGTTGTGAAATAAGTACGCAAACCTAAAAGTTTATAAGTAGCGCGAATCAAAGATTTCAAACCGCCTTCTTCTACACCCAAAGATGCTAGGAAATCTGCTCTATCTGACTCTGGTAATTCAACTAATTCTGATTCCACCTGTGCAGACACTACCACGACTTGTGCATTTTCAGCAGATGCAATTTGCCGCACGAGTTCCACGTATTCATTACCTGTTGCCAATTCATCTTCCGACACATTAGCTGCGTAGATAATCGGTTTAGCAGTAAGCAATTCCAGTCCTTTAATGGTCTCAGCTTCTTCTTCAGTCAAGCTTACCTGTCGTACCGATTTACCTTCATTTAATACAGCAGCTAATTTTTCTAACAATGCTAATTCTACCTGACCTTCTTTGCTAGTACGAGCTTGTTTGCGGGTGCGCTCGATCCGCCGCTCAATCTGAGCCAAATCAGATAAACCAAGTTCCAAATTGATAATTTCGATATCCCTTAGTGGATCAATAGAACCGGCAACGTGGATAATGTCGTCATTTTCAAAACAACGTACCACATGCACGATCGCATCAACTTCCCGAATGTGGGACAAAAATTTATTACCTAGTCCCTCACCCTGACTAGCACCTTTGACTAAACCGGCAATATCCACAAACTCAACACGCGCTGGAAGAATTTCTGCCGAACTGGAAATTTTAGCTAAAACATTTAACCGCTCATCTGGTACAGAGACAATACCGACATTCGGTTCAATCGTACAAAAAGGAAAGTTAGCAGCCTCAGCCTTGGCATTAGCAACCACGGCATTGAATAAAGTAGATTTTCCGACGTTGGGGAGTCCGACAATTCCAGCTCGTAGCATGAGATTTTTGATTTGGGATTTTAGGTAAATGATACCTGGAACCATCACCTTGTTGTATTCTATCCAAACTCCAACCTTTATAACCACAAATAGAGGCAACGTGGCAACGGATGTGGTAGCGGATGTAGCGGATGTGGCAACGGATGTGGTAGCGGATGTAGCGGATGTGGCAACGGATAATGAGCGCGGATGTAGCGGATGTGGCAACGGATAATGAGCGCGAATGTAGCGGATGTGGCAACGGATAATGAGCGCGGATGTAGCGGATGTGGCAACGGATAATGAGCGCGAATGTAGCGGATGTGGCAACGGATAATGAGCGCGGATGTAGCGGATGTGGCAACGGATAATGAGCGCGGATGTAGCGGATGTGGCAACGGATAATGAGCGCGGATGTAGCGGATGCTTGATCTGTTAGTCCTACAGTTAAATCATCCGTTACATCCGTTGCCACATCCGTTGCCACGTTGCCAAAAATGCTCAATCAAAACCAAACACCCTTATTAGACACCTTAAAAGCCTGTGCAGAACATCCTCATGCACCGTTTTACACCCCTGGACACAAGCGAGGACAAGGAATTTCTCAACCCTTAGCTGATTTATTCGGTTTCGCTGTGTTTCGCGCCGATTTAACAGAATTGGCAGAACTGGATAACCTTTTTGCACCTAGTGCTTGTATCCAGGAAGCACAACAACTAGCAGCAGAGGCGTTTGGCGCACAACGGACTTGGTTTTTAGTCAATGGTTCCACCTGTGGAGTGGAAGCGGCAATTTTGGCTACTTGTAGCACAGGAGATAAAATTATCCTGCCGCGAAATGTCCATTCCTCAGCAATAGCAGGTTTAATTCTCTCTGGCGCTATGCCAATTTTTGTCAATCCAGAATACGATCCAGTTTTAGATATTGCCCACAGTATCACACCCAGCAACTTACAAGCAGCATTAGAACAGCATCCCGACGCGAAAGCGGTACTCACGGTTTATCCCACATATTATGGTGTTTGTGGAGATGTCAGTGCGATCGCATCCCTTGCTCACCAATACAATATTCCTTTACTGGTAGATGAGGCACACGGCGCACACTTCGCTTTTCATCCCCAACTACCTATCCCAGCTTTAACAGCAGGTGCCGATTTAACTGTCCAATCGATTCACAAGGTACTTGGTGCGATGACACAGGCATCAATGCTGCACGTTCAAGGTAATAGGATAGATGGCGATCGCGTCAGTAAAGCGTTGCAACTCGTCCAGTCTAGCAGTCCAAGTTATTTACTCCTCGCTTCTTTAGATGCAGCACGTCAACAAATGGCACTTCACGGAAAGGAGTTGATGTCTCGGACATTGCAACTTGCGGATGTAGCGAGAACCCGGATCAGCCAAATTCCGGGCTTATCAGTTTTGGACCTCACCCCCAACCCCTCTCCGCTTGCGGAGAGGGGTGCCGGAGGCGGGGTGAGGTTAGACAGAACGCGGTTAACTGTAACAGTTTCTGGTTTAGGCTTGACTGGCTTTGAAGCCGATGAAATTCTCAATGACAAGCTGGGTGTAACTGCTGAATTCCCGTCACTACAACATCTGACCTTTATTATCAGTTTGGGCAATACCCAGGAGGATATTGAGCGATTGGTACAAGGTTTCACTACTCTTGCCGCATTGTATGGCAAAACCGTACCTTTCCCCGTTAACGCGGTTCTAAAAACCCCCATATGGGATAATGTTGTTAGTAATGTGGGATCTTGTATGCATTTTTCCCCCCGTGAGGCTTTTTTTGCCGCAACAGAAACTTTGCGCCTGCAAGAAACAAGCGATCGCATTTCTACCGAAATCGTCTGTCCCTATCCCCCTGGTATTCCTGTTTTGATGCCTGGAGAAGTTATCACTAAAGCTGCTTTAGAATATTTGCTTTCAATCCAAGCTATGGGCGGATTTATAAGTGGTTGTGCTGATACTAGCCTGAAGACTTTGAAAGTTGTAAAAATTTAAGGAAACTGTTTGGTGGGTCAAAGCGATCGCGGTAAGTAACTACACAAAATTAATTACAGTCATTGCAAGCGTTGGGAAGCAATCCAGCCCGCAGCGAAAGATCTCAAGCGCTGCGCACGAGTTCGCATTTATAAATTTCTCCCGCCCAAAAAAGAAGCTTGCATCCTTCTCAGCAAAAGCAGATAAACCCTGGTATCTCACATCTTGCACCACCGCCAGAAACCAGATTTATTGCGAATCAGTAAAGCTGAAACCCTTGATTTCTCGTTTATAAACCCGGGCTCTCTCACCTTGTTGAGAATGGTGCAAGATATCAGGTATGGATTGGGAGGAATATCACCAAGATGAATTGATGTTGTCTTCAGTTAAATTATCCAATATTGTGGGGTGGGCTTCTAGCCCGCCCAGTTCATAGGACGGGCTAGAAGCCCATCCCACAAGAAATAGTTGGATATTTTTTTACTTGGAAATCCCTTAATCGGACATCATATCACATTTTTGATGCACTTGGAGGTGTAGGAGAAAGTGGCGATTCTCAAGCCTCGTCTGATTTTCGGGGATCTTCATCTGGTGGATGCCAACCACCTTTTGTCCAAAGACGACGCACCTTTACGATAGAGCCTTCGTTGTGACGTTCATCGTTGAGGTCTAAACGATTACAAGTAGCTCGCCCTGTAGGAGTAACGCCGATAATTTTTAAACCATCTGCTGACCACTTTTGCTTACGGGGATTAAATACAGGGATTATCTCCTGTGTTTCGGGATCAATACCAGTTGTAAAGTTGTAGCGATAACCATTACATCTTTGACATGCTAACGCTAAATTGTTAGATTCATCCGAACCACTGAGAGATTGTGGAATGATATGGTCAATAGAAAACAGAGATGCACTTGCTTCTTCTAGAGAATGACAGTATTCGCAAAGGAATTTTGCTCTTTCTCTGACTAATTTTCTAGTTGCATCATTAACTTTCATGATTCAGCTATTATTCTAGCATTGAGCAAAGTAAAAATTCTATCAAGTTCCAATATTCCTGCTAATTCTGCTTCTTCCTCGGAGGTTAGCATACCAGCTTTTCTCTTCTCAGAAAGTTCTTCGAGCCGAGACTGTAGTACATAGGTGAATTTGAACAAAAGCAAATCTCTAACTTTGCTGATTTTAATCCCAGACTCAACCCAGGATGAGGGCTGAACCATCATTTGAGTAATCATAACTGTATCTTGATTAGTTGGGCAATGGTCGTACATTAACAATGTAACTTCTCAAGTTCGTGTTCCTCCTTGAACCCTGGTGGATACACACATACCAGTATGGTGAATGGAGCCACTCAACGAGATCTTCGTTCATCCCCTACTATATATGTTCACTTGCTACTATCCGGAAATGCCAACTGCTGATGTGAAGCCGATAATGAAAGTATACTACCACTCAACGATAGAAAATGGAACGCCGCCGCGATCGCATTTTTAAAGCAATACCGTTCATGTAGTGGTGGCGGGAATTTAAATCGCTGTAGAACGCCCCTCGTTCTATATAGGTTAACGGTAGGTAAACAACTACAGTCAGCGTATTGATTTATAAAGGTAGTGAAAGAATAATTCATAATGCCCCATCCCCGTTATCTTGACATCATCAATGTTGAAGGAGGATAAATATATAAGGATTGCTCTTTTACTAGATTTAAAACTGCAAAATAATATGAAACTAAAGCTTTTTGTTTCAGCCGTACTGCTTTCGATAGTAACTACTGTTAATGGAGCCGCCTTGGCTCAGACTCCAACTGATAGTAACGCACCAACTAACGCTCAAGAAACCGAAAAAGTCAATAACATCAAACAATTGCTTGCAGTCACAGGTGCGGCAAATCTTTTCCAACAGATTGTAACGCAAATGTTAGTTAGTATGAAGTCCCAATACCCTCAAGTGCCGCAAAAAGCTTGGGATTCTTTTCAGGCGGAACTTAAGCCTGATGACCTATTGAATGAAGTTATTCCTATTTACAGTAAGTACTATTCTAATGAAGAAATAAAACAAATAATTGCATTTTATCAAACACCTGTAGGTAAAAAAACAATCACGGTTCTTCCCCAACTTACCCAGGAATCCATAGTAATTGGTCAACGATATGGAGCAGAAGCTGCCAACAGAGCTTTAAAGAAATTAGAAGCAGAAGGATATATACGTCGTTAATAAAACTTTACTTACTGAATTTACCTCACATACAAAATTGCAGCGGATGATGTAGCGGATGTAACGGATGGATTATTTATCGTACTCATACCATCAAACAAATAATGCATATTAAACAGATGACATCAGCTAGGCAACTGCAAATTCAGTCAAAGCACGCTCATTTGGATGATGAAAAGCCAGCACAATGTCGCTGTTAGGAACCCCTGCTTTTAGTAATTCAGTTGCAATACCTTCTTCTGTCCAATCTTCTTCAATCCAAATTTTGTCATTTTTAATCCGAACATGAACAGTAATTCCTTTAACTCGTTGCTTTTGCTTCCACCCAACCTGAAACCAAAGATATTGTTTTCGTTCCTCGTCAAAAGCTAGGAGACTTTCAAGATTATCCCTAGGTGAACTAGTTGCCAACTTATCGTATTCCCGCAAGATACTTTTAATTAGGTTGCTGTAGTGAATTAGCTTATCCATTGAACAATAACCTCACTTTCCATATCCACAACTATTAAAAGGAGTTGATTCTGCTCAACTACTATTTGAATTGCTTTTCGCTTGAAAAAATTGTCATAAGTACTCTCTTTAATTGCCAAATAAAGCTGATATTGCGGTTCCGTGATAGCAATGAGATTACGATAAAGAATATATTGACCAAGTGCATTCTCAAAATCGTTGATAGGCGATCGCCCTAGAAAGCTCTTAACTTCAACGACAATCTTCCATCCATTCCGTTCAGCCGCCAGCGTCTTCTCAGCAGCAAGGTCAGCAAATAGCTGAGTATCTTCATAGGCGATTATGTAAGGGTCAGCCGTAATTGTCCAACCATCCTTGGTAAGGGCTGTTTTCACTGCATTATGGTAGACATCTCTAGCAGGCATAATAGGAAAGATTAATCTTAAGCATATTGTAAGACAAAATCCTTTTTTATGACCCTATAAAAGCCCAATAGTTTAGAAGACAGGGGCTACACAAACAAAGCCCCTTCGGGTGAAGCTCGTTCTTCGGCTCCTTGTACCGGAAGATCGCAACGCTTACGCTAACGCCAGTCCCCTACGGAGGGTTTCCCTCCGTAGGGGCTGGACTCACCACCGACGCGGGCTAAAAAATAAAGAAAGTAAAAATTGGTTTGGTATCTGACATCTTGCACCTTCTCAATAAGGGTAGGGTGGGCACTGCCCACCTTACGAAATCATGAGCTTTTTCGGCTTTTATTTTCGCAACAAGACGGTGGTGCAGGATATGAGGTATGAGACAACACAGAGGCTGCTGCACAAGTGCGCTGGTCAAAATGTGCTACCAGTGTCATTCTTGTTGGGTTTAAGCCAACAAATTGGGAACTAGGAGAGAGAAAGAACAACTGTGTAAGTCCCTATTTCATCCCCGGCATCTCAGCTAATTGCCAGTATTTCCACTGATGCTGTTTCATAGAAAGTAAGATTATCTTGGAATGAGTTGAATGTTGAAACTCTTACGAGGTCAAGGTCAGAGCATTTTTTTATAATCTTTTAAGGTTTGTGAGGTTGAATTACACTTTTCACCTTTGTACCCTGACCCAATCCGTGAATAAAAAACACTTTAACGCTAAACAGTGTGACTATGTTTCATAGAATTTAGTTCAAACTTGGAAAAAAGGAAAAATTCAAGACCATGATGGACAACAAAACAGGCATTCAAACCGTCGAAAAATCTTTCTCTTTGAGGTTTTTAAAGTCTAATCCTTCTATTGCAGATAGTCCTGATAAATGGATATGGGAGCCTTCTAGACCATTTATATTCAACATAAAAACAGCGACTTTTTCCGGCAAAAACAAATCGGATGATTATACAAATGAGTAAGGTAAATTTGCAATTAGACTTAATCTTTAATTGCTTCAGTTACTCTGTGACTTTATGAGGCTATTAAGGGGCGGCTATTTGTAACTACAAAATTGCGAAAGTAATAGCATAGCTAACTTTGCTAATCTGTTATTACACGCCCCTAAAACTAATTTAATTCATTTTTTAAATAAATTGAAAAGTGCTAATGATACTTCTTATTGGAGATGTTGACGATCCTCATCTACAGGAATTACGTAATGAATTGAGTCTCACACAAGATTGTGAAATTTTATCTACAAAACATGCTGATTTATTGTAAACACAGTTTTGTTTTTATTCAAATAAAAATGGTCAATATTCATGCCAAATTAATCAGTTTAATAAGACAATAAATATCAGTGAAGTAGAATTAGCTTTTTGTTTTTCGCCTCTGTTTAGGAGTGACAGTATACCGCAGTTACAAGAATCAAGGTTTTGGTATTTTTCTTGGAAAGAAGCTCTTTTTGGTTTCTACTCATTATTGTCTATTAATGACAAATTTGTTAATAAGTCAATTGAGAATTGCTTGGCATGCCAAAATAAGATTGTAGTATTTCCAATTGCAAATAAAATTGGATTAAAACTTCCAATGACTCTGATTAGTAATTCAGAAATTTCAATTAATAGTTTTTTCGATAAAGATAATAATATTGTTTTAAAAACGTTGCATCAAATGTCTCTAACCTTTGAAGGTGAGCCTACAATGCTGCTAACACAGGAAGTTTTAAAACAAGATTTTATTGACTATAAACAATCAAATCAAAGCCCTTTATTTTTACAAAAATTTATAAACAAATTGTATGACATTAGGTTAATAGTAATTGGAACTAAAGTTCTGGCTTGTAAAATTGATGCTAGCAAGTCGCCAGTTGGTCGTCTAGATTATCGGGCATATGATTTGCCTAATACCCCTCATTATCAGGTGGAAATTCCCATAGAATTGAATAATAATATTTTGGAACTTTGTAATATTTTGCATCTTGATTACGCATGCATAGACTTGTGCGTAGATTCTAACGAAGAATATTGGTTACTGGATGTAAATCCATTTGGAAAATATCTTTGGATGGAATATGCAACAGGTATGCCTATCACTCGTACTTTAGCCGATTTTATTTGCTATAGGAAACAAATAATTGCTTAATGACTGAGTAGTGGAAAAATATTTTACCCTATATTGAAAAACAGGAATTTTCTTAATTGACTAAAATTGGCTATATGCTCCTTAACTTTTCTGTGGAAAGACGTGACCGAATAATTCGTAATTCGTAATTAAAAATTACTAAATTAATTAATAATTAATTCATTAAGGGTACAGAGCAAGTAATTTTAATTATGAAAAAGAAAAAAAAGCGAAGCATCTTTACTACAGAGCTAATGCATTTATGCATGGGGTAATAATTACGAATTACGAATTATGAATTACGAATTATTTTGACTATTCTTGCATCACGCTGTTACTTGTATGCGATTTAAAATCCGTTACATAAAATCCATAAAAATCCGGCAAGCCTTTGATTTGACAACACTTTGGGACACCCGGGTTAGTAAGTAAAAATCGTCCGATTCCAGATTTTTCCAGGTTTTGGATCGATACTTGATCGGACGATTTTTCCGAAGGTTGCCGGATTTTTCTAGGTTTATCCCTAACCCTGGCGAGATAGTGGGTAAGTGCAAGATATTAGTACCTAGTACTTTAAACTTGCAACTCCACATGATATTTTTGGGCAATTTGAGAAACTTTCTCCAATTGCTGTTGTGATGCTTGAGTTAATATTGCTTCCGTCTGTGCTTCATCGCTATTTTGTCGGGGAAATAAATACTTGACATAAAGTGAAACAAAATCCACTATAGCCGCGACACTTGGTAAAGTGTGTTTGTCAGCCTGGGTTCCTGCAACTACTGCAGCCAGACCATCTTTAATCGGGTTTTTTTTCACTGCCATAAACTGATCCACCAACTTGTGGATGTAGTCTCCTGTCGGTAGGTTATCTAACTTACTTCTATCTGGAGTAAAGTCGTATCCCGCTTCTTTAGCCTGCTCTAAAATACACCATTCTGTAAACTCTTGCAGTGCTTCTTCGGGAAGGCGAGAAAGATATTCGTGTAACGCTAAATCAGACACAAGCTTACCTTGTAAATTTCAGTTTTAGTTAGTCTCGCTAGGGTGCGTTAGGACTTAGTCCGTAACGCACTGTGATTCATAAATTTGATGCCGTACTCAAGGGCTTTCGCACCCTACGCCGTAACGCTAGGAACGAGAGTAATTGCAGTCTCGGTAGGGTGCGTTAGGACTTAGTCCGTAACGCACAGTGATTTTACAGTTGAAGCTGGTGCGTTACGCTACGCTAACGCACCCTACGCAGTACGGAAACGCGCTAGTTCCTTACCCGTCTTGGCATCATGGGCGTGAACAGTGCAAACCAGACAAGAATCAAAAGAACGCGCCACATGACCCACCTCCACTGGATCGGTGGAGTCATAAATCGGTGTGCCGATCAAAGCCTCTTCAATTGGTCCCTTGTTTCCTTCAGCGTCACGGGGTCCGATATTCCAAGTACTGGGGGCGATAACTTGGTAATTCTTAATCTTACCGCCCTCAATCTCTATCCAATGACACAGGGAACCCCGCGCTGCTTCCGTTGCACCCCAACCCCGTCCATCCTTTTCTTTGGGTTTGATATACCAGGGGTCATTTAATCGGAACTCACGCAAGCAGCGTTCCGCTTGGCGATACAACTTAACCACTTCGTGAACTCTTGCTAATTGACGCACATGGATATTTGCACCACCCATATGCTTGAATACATCCAAGATAAACCCATCATAGTGCTGCCAAGACTCGCCATGCTGACCTCCCGCAACCAACTGACGCGCTAAAGGACCAGCTTCCAAACGTCCGTAGTCTTGGTGAAGTACGGCAGTTGACCAAGAATAGGCATTGTCGAAGTCTTTGTCATTCTTTTGAGTAGGTTTACTCGTGCGAGCAAAGGGGTGAACATCTGCAGTCCCTTCGTCATACCAAGAGCGAGTAGTATTCTCCCTGGCAAAACTATGATCCATCAAAGTGTGAGTGTCAGCGAAACTGTCATACACTCCACTTTTCATAATCATAGCAGCATTTCGCCTTGCAATTGTTGGTTTCTGGTATTTGTCCTCATGGGGTAAATATCCCCAAGTGACATATTTACCAACACCAGCACCATATCTATCTAGACCGATATCTAAACCCATGCGCCAATAAAAACCTAAGTCAGAATCACGATGATTGAGGTCTTCATCTAGCCACGTCATGAAGTCATCATAAGTCTTGATTTCTTCGTAGCGTTCCAAAGAACAACCCAACCACACTGGTTCTAACCAATTAGTGCGGAAGTATTCTAGAATAGCCCAAGCGCGGGTAATGTCTGTTAAGGTAGGAGCGCACATGACTCCACCGGGTACCATGTAGCTAGAATGGGGCCATTGACCACCCAACAGCGCGTAAATTTCTACAGGTTTGCCAGAAATTGTCACGCCAATTTCGTAGGACTTGCCCGTGAATGCGGCAAAGCGTCTGCAAGCTTCTTCATAAAAGCGACTACTTCGGTAATTTTTATTGGTCAAGTCAATAGCAAATAGACCATAAAAGTACCGAGGTATGCTTTGAATTGTTTCAACAATTTGACCTAGATTTCTTGCTAATATGGCATTACGCGGAACTTCTGTTTCCCAAGCAGTATCTAATGCCGAAGATGCACAAGTGAGGTGACTACCACCGCAAATCCCACAAATGCGAGGCGTAACAATTAATCCGGCTTGAGGGTCTTTGCCGCGCAGGATAACTTCAAATCCTCGGAAGAGTTCGGCATGAGTCCAGGCGTTAACTACCTGTCCATCTTCTATTTCGACTCGGACATCTAAATCGCCCTCAACTCTTCCGACTGGGGAAATGTCTAATGTTTGAATTGTCATGGTTGTTGGTTGTTAGTTGTTGGTTGTTAGTTGTTAGTTGTTAGTTGTTAGTTGTTGGTTGTTGGTTGTTGGTGAACCAGCGCTGCAGGAGGGTTTCCCTCCGTGGGCGACTGGTGAACCCGAAGGGTTGTTGGTGAACCAGCGCTGCAGGAGGGTTTCCCTCCGTAGGCGACTGGTGAACCCGAAGGGTTGTTGGTGAACCAGCGCTGCAGGAGGGTTTCCCTCCGTAGGCGACTGGTGAACCCGAAGGGTTGTTGGTGAACCAGCGCTGCAGGAGGGTTTCCCTCCGTAGGCGACTGGTGAACCCGAAGGGTTGTTGGTGAACCAGCGCTGCAGGAGGGTTTCCCTCCGTAGGCGACTGGTGAACCCGAAGGGTTGTTAGTTGTTGGTTGTTAGTTGTTGGTTGTTGGTTGTTGGTTGTTGGTTGTTGGCTGTATTTCCTACTAACCACTAACCACTAACCACTAACCACTAACCACTAACCACTAACTACTAACCACTAACCACTAACCACTAACCACTAACCACTAACCACTAACCACTAACCACTAACCACTAACTAAACTGTAAAAATGTCTTCTTCTGCCCAAGCTGGTGCGGCATCTTTTGCTACAACAGTGAGGATGGCATAGTCTGTCTTCTTTACTCCTGGCGGTAATTCTTTAGGAACACCCATCACAGTTTGCGTTTTAAATACGGTTCCGGGTTTGAGGTCAAAGAAGGGGAATTCTGGTTCGGTGCAACCTAAACAAGGCATTCCCGCACGTGTTTTGGAGGAAACGCGATTCCACAAAATGCGGTTGCAGGAAGAATGGGTCATCGGTCCACGACAGCCCAAATCGTAGAATAGGCATCCTTTACGCTGACCAAATTCAGCGGTTGATGCTTTGTAGGCAAAGTGGATGTTGCGAGTACAACCTGTTTGGGTAAAACTGTTGAAGAAAGTTTGCGGACGGTGTAGTTCGTCGAGAGTTATGTCACCTATTCGATTTGTGGCGATCGCAACTAATATTTGGGTAATCCAGTCGGGATGGGCTGGACATCCAGGAATGTTGATCACAGGTAATCCCGATTTTGCCCGGAAATCTTTCCCTAAAGAACCGCCTTCTTGACGTTTGAGAAATTGTAATCCTTGGGATTCACTAGGGTTAGGTGCTATTGCAGGAATTCCTCCCCATGTAGCGCAGTCTCCCACAGCCACGACAAAATTAGCAACTTTGGATAGGTCACTTAACCAGTCTTTCATAGGACGGTCAGCAAACCGATTCCATTCACCGGTGCCATTGGGCGCGTTGATGACCGTACCTTCAAATACCAAGATGTCCAGAGGAATTTCGCCGGAAATGCAATCGTACAAAAGTTTTTGCAGGTTTACGCCCAGTTCCAGTCCCAGGGATGGATGCCAAAGTATCTTGATGCCAAAGTCGGCAATCAGATCGCAAACTGTCGGTTCTTCGGCGTTGAGAAATGACATGGTGTTACCTGAACAAGCACCACCGTGCAGCCATAGTAAGTTAGTCATCAGCTATCTTTTTGAGATTTTTACCATGCCTAATTCAGGTGACCGATTTTGGAGAGACTCACCTGTTTCTAAACATTTACTTTTTCATATTATAATTTTTTACTATTCATTATTTATGATTAAATAAAACTTGATTTTAAATTGTAATAAAAGTTGCAGAATAATATTATTAAAAGGTTAGTCACTAACAGATATGTATATCAATAAGCGGATAATATATAAACCCTGCTCATCTTTGTGCATCTTGAATTTTACGGTAAAAATATCAGGAAATAATTAGAATGGATACTAATATTAAGGATCTAACTCTATATAGAGTATTTCAACATAAAAACACATAAAATGTAGGGTGCGTTAGCGAAGCGTAACGCACCAAAACTGTCAATTGCGGTGCGTTACGGCTGCGCCTAACGCACCCTACCTTGAAGCGCGTGTGTAAGTTTCGTAGGCGTAAAAAGGCGCAATTCCCTAATCGACAAGACGAGGGTAGTGATGACTAGCATTACAGATTCAGCAGTGAAAGCGGCGATCGCAGCGATCGCCTCTGAGTCAGCAACGACACAAGAAAAAATCGAGATGCTGATTGAGATGGCGCAGGGCTTTCAGAAAAAGCCTAAAACAACCCAAGATTTATGGAATGCAGTTGAGTTGTATAACCGGGCGAACGAAATGTGCGCCTTGGATTATCCTTTGCTAAAAGCCAGAGCAAAAGTAGGGATGGCGGGGGCGTTACGAACAATTCCAGATGTTGGCACCCAACTACTGCTACAAGCAAAAACAGCCTATGAAGAAGCGCTACCGATTTTGCTACAGTTAGCCTCAGCAGAAGAAGTGGCGGAAGCCCAGATGAATTGGGGGTTAGTGTTGCAGTCGTTAGTACCCTTCAATTTAGCGCGGATAGCAGATAGCATCCAAGCTTATCATCAGGCTTTGCAAGTATTTACTTGGCAGAAGTACCCGCAGGAATATGCGATTTTACACAACAATATTGCGATCGCTTACCTTTCAATGCCACTGTTATTAGAACAGGAATACTTGCATCAAGGGTTAGCACTACAAACATTTGAAGAGGCACTGAAGCATATACAGCTACTTGAACACCCTAGGGAATATGCGATGTTGCAAAACAATTTGGGCAATGCTTTGCAATATTTACCTAGTGGGCATCCCTTAGATAATATTTTACGGGCACTCAACGCTTATAACGAAGCGTTAAAAGTTCGTAACCCCAAAGATACGCCCCTAGAATACGCCAATACAATTTCTAACAAAGCCAACGCCTTATTCAACTTACCTGACGACCCAGAAAAGCCAGAAGCCGGCAATCCACAAAATCTCTTACAAGCACGTGCCTACTATCAAGAAGCTTTAGAAATCTTCACCCAGTACGAACAGATAGAACAAGCACAAGTCGTAGCCCAAGCCCTCCTGTAGCGGGGTCTCCCCGCCCTGGGTCTCCCCGCCCTGGGTCTCCCCGCTAATAGAAAAAGAATCAATAATTACCAACACTAGAGGAAAACACAAAATGACAAATATTTTCACAAGCCCTACTTTTAGGCATTTATTCACAAGCTTAGCAGTTGGTGAAATTAACCTAATAACAGGATTGGTGTGGTTATTAATAGCAACCGTATTATCTATGGTTGGCGGTGCTATTGGCGGGATGTTGTTAGCTGGGAAAGATATTGGTTATCAATTTTCCGCAATACTTGGTGGATTATTTGCTCCTGCAGGTGTGATTCCAGCGATACTATTAGGACTATTTATGCTTAATTTGTTAACAAATTACTAGGAGTAATCATGTTAGAAATAGGGTGGTTTTCTGCTAAGCTATTTTTTAAGGGAAAGTTACTACGCGAACCAAAGTATTTTCTGCGACAAACTGCGATTGGCACTGTTATAGGTTTGCTAGTGCTGGTATCAATTGCATTAGTTAAATTTCCCTTATGGGTATCAGTAGTAATGTCAAGCTTAGTGACGGGTGCTATTATGCCATTTCTCCTTAAGGATTTTAAAATGAAATGAATTGTTGATTGTTAGTTGTTAGTTGTTGGTTGTTAGTTGTTAGTTGTTGGCTGTTAGAAAAAGAACCACTAACAACTAACCACTAACCACTAACTACTACCCACTAACAACTAACAACTAACCACTAACTACTAACTAATGACAAATCTTGAAGAATTGGTGCAAGAAATTAGCCGCTTTGAGGCAATTATATCTGAGTGGGATGAAAGCCAGCGCGGCGTAGTAGTGGGATTAAAAAGAGCAATTGAAGCCTTGCATAAAGAGGCATTAGTGCGCTTGATTAAAAGCGTCAAGCAAGAATCAATGCCCGCCTTACGTCATGCTGTTCAAGACGAAGTAGTGTACGGAGTACTGCTTTATCACGAACTAGTCAAACCGCCAAGACGAGGCAGCGCTGCAGGAGGGTTTCCCTCCGTAGGCGACTGCCGTGCCAAGGACGCGAAGACAAGATAGGAGAAGAGGAAAATTTTTCTCAATCCAAAATCTAAAATCCAAAATTGATTGATGGATACCCCAGTAAAAATAACTCCCACATCAACAGGAATTACCCAAAGATTACCTCTCACGCCTCAGGGTGCAGAAGTGATTTTAGGAAGGATTATTGAACCGGAAAAATTAGTGATTCCTGTAGCGCCAAGCAGGATAGACATGTTTGGTCCTCGTGGTGTATGTTTAATATCTGAAGGACCATTGTGGGTTTCAGATACGGGACATCATCGTTTATTAGGATGGCGGAGTTTACCTACTAGAGATAGTCAACCTGCCGATTGGGTAATTGGACAACCTGATTTTAACCATGAGGGACAAAATGCCAAAGGTACACCCGGAAGGACAACCTTAAGTGTGCCGACAGGAATTTGTGCTTGTGGGGAAGGATTGGCGGTAGCGGATGCTTGGAATCACCGCGTTTTGATTTGGAAAAAGTTACCTGAAGATAGCAATGTTCCGGCAGATTTAGTGTTAGGTCAAGTTAATTTTACGAACATTGAACAGAACAGAGGCAACCGAGAAGCCGCAGCTAATACTTTAAACTGGTGTTATGGTGTTTTCTATCACCAAGGACAGCTATTTGTAACTGATACAGGAAATCGGCGGGTATTGATTTGGCATCAATTACCTGCAGAAAATGGTCAACCAGCAGATTTAGTGTTGGGACAACCGGATATGCGATCGCGCAATGAAAACAGCGGCGGTACTCCCTCAGCATCGAGTATGCGTTGGTGTCACGATATTACCTTTTGGGGAGAAAATCTGGTCGTCACTGATGCGGGTAATAACCGTGTGATGATCTGGTCCGGTATGCCAACAGAAAATAATGCACCTTGCGCAGTGGTGTTAGGACAAAAAAGTTTCGATTCCGTGGAAATGAATCAAGGAGTTTATTTTCCTAATGCTAGTAGTCTGAGTATGCCTTATGGTGTAGCTGCGAATGATGATTGGCTGGTAGTTGCAGATACTGCTAACTCTCGGTTGTTAGGTTGGAAGCCACAATCAATTTTATCTTTAGAAGGTGCTGTTCGGGGGGCGATCGCCGGACAAATAGATGTACAAAGTAAAGGTGAAAATCGTGATTTTGGATTGCCAACGCGAGACAGTCTGAATTGGTGTTATGGGATAAAAATATATGGCAAGACTGCGGTCATAGCTGACTCTGGAAACAACCGAATTTTGCTGTGGCAAATGGGGTATAAAGAAAAATGAACCGCAGAGGCGCAGAGAAGCCAGTGCGTTGCGGGGGTTCCCCCCGTTGTAGCAACTGGCGCGACACAGAGAAAATAGAAGAGATACGGATATTTGGTACTGTTCAGGGTGTAGGATTTCGCCCTACTGTGTATCGTCTTGCAAAAGCGTGTGGGTTACGTGGAGAAGTTTGTAATGACGGTCAAGGTGTGTTAATTCGGGCATCTGGTAGTGAAGCATCTTTAGAAGAATTTGTCCAAAGATTGCAGCAAGAATGTCCACCTCTGGCAAGAATTAATCAACTAACGCGCCAGCGTTATGAAGGTGAATTTACCTTTAATGATTTTGTCATTTCTAGCAGTGTTAGTAGTGCGGTAAAAACAGAAATTGCTCCCGATGCTGCCACTTGTCCACAATGTAAAGCAGAAACCTTCGACCCCTTTAGCCGCTGGTATCGTTATCCCTTTACCAATTGTACTCATTGTGGTCCCCGCCTAAGTATTATTCGTGCCATTCCATACGACCGACATCACACCAGCATGGCGGCTTTTGCCATGTGTTCAAATTGCGCACAGGAATACAAAGATGTAGAAAATCGCCGATTTCATGCCCAACCTATAGCTTGTCACATTTGCGGTCCCAAAGCGACTTTAGAACGTGCCGATGGTAAACCGATTACAGCTTCCATGTTCTCCATGATGGATGATGTCGATGCTGTCTGTACTCTATTACAAAAAGGCGAGATTGTTGCCATTAAGGGGTTGGGTGGAATTCATCTTGCTTGCGATGCGACACAAGAAACTGCTGTGCAAAAACTGCGTGACTCCAAAGGACGCGATCGCAAACCCTTTGCTTTAATGGCGCGGGACATAGCAGTCATTGAGGAATACTGCACCCTCAGCGCCCAGGAAAAAGAACTACTGGAAAGTTCCGCAGCGCCGATTGTTTTATTGGAGAAGAAGGGAGTAGGGAGTAGGGAGTGGGGAGTAGGGAACCTTGGGACAAGGGAAGCCTGCGCGAATGACGGCTTTCCCTCCGTAGGCGACTGGCGTGGACAAGGGGACAAGGAGACAAGGAGACAAGGAGAAAACTCCCCACTCCCCACTCCCCACTCCCCACTCCCCATTCCCCACTCCCCATTCCCCACTCCCCACTCCCCACTCCCCACTCCCCATATTGCACCTTCCGTCGCACCAGGGCAGAATACCCTCGGCTTTATGCTACCTTACACCCCCTTACATCACCTAATTCTCAAACGAATGAATCGCCCAATTGTCCTAACAAGTGGCAATCTTTCAGATGAACCGCAATGTATTGATAACGACGAAGCGCGTGATAAATTAGGAAAAATTGCTGATTATTTTCTTCTCCATAATCGGGAGATTATCAATCGGGTAGATGATTCGGTAGTGAGAGTTGTAGGCGATCGAGTGCAAACAATTCGCCGTGCCAGAGGATACGCACCAGCACCTATCAATTTACCACCTGGATTTAATAGCGTTCCTCAGATTTTAGCAATGGGCGGCGAGTTGAAAAATACCTTTTGCTTGTTGCGGAACGGACAAGCAATTCTGTCTCAACATTTGGGAGATTTAGAAAATGCTGCAGCTTTTAAAGCCTATCAAGATACGCTGAATTTATACTTAAATTTATTTGAGCATCAACCCGAAGCAATTGCGATCGATCTTCATCCCGAATATCTATCATCAAAACTTGGTAAAGAACTAGCAGCCGCTAATCAAATCAAGCTTTACAATATTCAGCATCATCACGCCCACATTGCCGCTTGCATGGCAGAAAATGGCATACCTCTCGATTCCCCACCTATTTTGGGTATTGCTTTAGATGGATTAGGTTATGGCGAAGATAGAACTTTGTGGGGTGGAGAATTTATTTTAGCAGATTATCGCTCCTTTAAGCGACTGGCAACATTTAAGCCAGTAGCAATGATTGGTGGAGTACAAGCAATTAAGCAGCCTTGGCGTAACACCTATGCTCAATTATTATCAGCCTTTTCTTGGGACGATTTAAAAAATCAATATGGTAATTTAGAATTGGTAAAATTTATCGAACAAAAGCCACTTAACCTTCTCAATCAGCTTAGAGAAAAAAGAATCAACTCTCCTCTAACTTCATCAGTTGGGCGTTTATTTGATGCAGTAGCTGCTGCTATCGGTATTTGCCGACAAGAATGTAGCTATGAAGGACAAGCAGCTATTGAAATGGAAGCCTTAGTCGCTAAAAATATCTTAAATCATCATAAAGAAACGCTAAATTACCCCTTTAATCTTGACATCTTAGATAGTATTTACTGTATAGATCCGCGCCCAATGTGGCAAGCCTTGCTCCATGACTTGCAGCAGCAAATTCCTCAAGCAATCATAGCTACTAAATTTCATAAAAGCTTGGCTAACGCCATTGTAAAAATGGTTAACCATCTTTGTCAAGAAAATGCAACAAATCAGGTAGTACTGTCAGGAGGCGTTTTTCAAAATTGTATTCTATTAGAGCTAGTCACTACTCGCTTACAAACATTAGGATTTAATGTACTAACTCACACCTTAGTTCCACCCAATGATGGCGGTTTATCCCTAGGGCAAGCCGTCATTGCAGCCGCTCAATCAAAGATACAGCAATCCTAATTTATTCTTTAACTAATCTATTTCTCTTCTTTATATTTCTTGTCGTCCTAAGCAACGGATAAGAACGGATATAGCGGATGCTCGATCTCCTCGTTCCACCGTCAAACCATCCGTTACATCCGTTCCTATCCGTTGCCCAGTTCTCTTCTAAAAGGAAAATAAAATGTGTCTAGGAATTCCCGGTAAAATTATAGAAATAACTAACATCCAGCAAAAATTAGCCATTGTCAACATTGGTGGTGTAAAACGTCAAATTAATATTGCTTGCATAGTTGACGAACAGCATCCACCCGAATCTTGTATAGGTGATTGGGTACTAGTTCACGTCGGCTTTGCCATGAATAGAATTAACGAACAAGAAGCGATTCAAACATTACAGTTATTGCAGGAAATAGTTAATAGTTAGTGGGTAGTGGTTAGTTGTTAGTGGCTAATAGCTAATGGCTAATGGAAGACTGGCTTTTAACAATTAGCAACCAACAACTAACAACTAACAACTAACAACTAACAACTAACCACTAACATATGAAATACATTGATGAATTCCGCGAACCTCAAAAAGCTAAAGCTTTACTCCGCGAAATCGAAAAATTCTGCAAACAGTTAGCACAGCCTATCAAAATAATGGAAGTATGCGGCGGTCATACCCATTCTATTTTTAAGTATGGCATTGAAGAAATTTTACCCGATGTTATTGAACTAATTCATGGTCCTGGTTGCCCAGTGTGTGTGATGCCAAAGGGGAGGTTAGATGATGCGATCGCCATCTCCCAAAATTCCAACGTCATCTTCGCCACATTTGGGGATGCGATGCGGGTTCCTGGTTCCAAAAACAGCTTACTACAAGCCAGAGCAAAAGGCGCAGATATCCGCATGGTTTACTCTCCCCTAGATAGCCTGCAAATTGCTAGAGAACACCCCGACAAAGAAGTGGTCTTCTTCGCCTTAGGCTTTGAAACCACCGCCCCTAGTACCGCTTTCACCATCCTGCAAGCAGCAGCCGAAAAAATTCCTAACTTCAGTATGTTTTCCAATCACGTTCTCGTGATTCCCGCCCTCAAAGCACTGCTAGATAACCCCGATCTGCAACTGGATGGATTTATTGGTCCTGGTCATGTCAGCATGGTAATTGGTACTGACCCTTATGAGTTTATTTCCCAACAATATCATAAACCAATTGTTGTTTCAGGATTTGAACCTTTAGATATTTTCCAATCGATTTGGATGCTGTTGCAGCAGATCGTAGAAAATCGTTGTGAAGTCGAAAACCAATATAACCGACTAGTAAAGAAAGCGGGAAATCATCTAGCGCTTGCAGCCATCAACAAAGTTTTTGCAGTGCGAGAAAATTTTGCTTGGCGCGGCTTAGGCGAAATCCCTCATTCTGGGTTAAAAATTCGTCCTGAGTATGCCCAATTTGACGCCGAACTGAAATTTACCATTCCTAATCTCAGAGTTGCCGACCATAAAGCTTGTCAATGTGGTGAAATCCTCAAAGGAGTCTTGAAGCCTTGGCAATGTAAAGTATTCGGTACAGCCTGCACCCCAGAAACACCTATTGGTACTTGCATGGTATCTTCTGAAGGTGCCTGTGCAGCTTACTACAAGTATGGTCGCTTTTCTCAGGCTGCTATGAAAATGATGCCTGAAAAAGCAAAGCTAGCTATTTGATTGCCTACTGCTTTTCCAACTGAAGAATATTTAACGAACCGCCAAGGACGCCAAGGCAAGGAGTCATGAATGAGGAACAAAAGAAAAGATTTGAGCAAGTTATATGCTATTTATCACCTTAGCACTATAATCTCTATTTAAAAATGAACACAAAGTTATTTGACTTGTCTGGAAAAGTAGCGGTTGTAACTGGATCTGGGCGGGGTTTGGGAAAAGTGATGGCTACGGGTTTGGCTGAGTTTGGTGCTAAGGTTATTATTTGCGTAGACGCGAAGCGGCTTGTCGCCAGACATCGCACATTAAACGAAGCAAAGCAGACAGCACAGGAAATCATTGCTGGTGGAGGAGTTGCAAATGCCACTTTTGTTGATATCTCAGTGCGTCAAAGCTGCGAGGACTTAATTAAGTTCACTCTCGACACATTCGGACGTATCGATATCCTTGTGAACAGCGCTGGAATTGACATTATTAAACCAGCAGAAGTACTTTCCGAGTCAGAATGGGACCAAATTCTCGACGTTGACCTTAAAGGACACTTCAACTGTTCTCAATTTGCCGCCATCCAAATGATGAAGCAAGGAACGGGCGGTTCTATTATCAACATTTCTTCCATTGCCTCAGTTGTGGGCATCCAAGGACTAGTTGCCTACAGTGCAGCAAAGGGTGGAATCAACCAACTGACACGCGTCATGGCACTTGAATTTGCATCGAAGAAAATCCGCGTCAATGCGATCGCTCCAGGCTACTTCGAGAATATCATGCGTAACGTAGATGCGGAGCATGAAAAACCCGAAAAGCAGCAGCAGATTACTACCTTTACACCAATGGCTCGTCGTGGCAAGCCAGAGGAGCTAATTGGTCCAGTCGTTTTCTTAGCTTCGGATGCATCGTCTTACGTCACGGGTGCTGTTTTGTTTGTAGATGGTGGCTATACAGCAGCATGAACTATGAACATTATACAAAATTCCCTCTTTAATAAGATCCGTCGTCGTCGAGGTAAAGTGCGAGATACTCATATCACCCTCGCACATGGTAGCGGTGGCAAAGCAATGCGCGATTTAATAGACGATATCTTTGTCAATACTTTTAATAATCCGATTCTCTCGCAATTAGAAGACCAAGCAAGTTTGAATTTAGCTACTCTAATGCAACAGGGAGATAGACTTGCTTTTACTACTGATTCCTACGTTGTAGACCCTTTATTTTTTCCTGGCGGTGATATAGGAGAATTAGCCATCAATGGCACAGTCAACGATTTAGCGGTGAGTGGTGCTAAACCGTTGTATCTTACCTGTAGCGTAATTTTAGAAGAAGGACTTGCTGTGGAAACTTTGCGGCGCGTTGCCGAAAGTATGCAAGTAGCCGCTAAAAAAGCTGGTGTACAAATTGTTACAGGTGACACAAAAGTTGTCCATCGCGGTGCCGCAGATAAACTGTTTATTAATACCGCTGGTATTGGAGTGATTCCAGCAGGAGTTACTATTTCTGCCCACAATATCCAACCTGGAGATACAGTAATTATTAATGGTGAACTAGGTAATCATGGCACAGCAATTTTAATAGCCCGTGGGGAATTAGCATTAGAAACTAATATTGAAAGTGACTGTCAGCCGTTGAATGGTTTAGTTGAAACAATCCTCAATGTCTGTCCCCAAATTCATGCCATGCGGGATGCAACACGCGGCGGTTTAGCCACAGTGTTAAATGAATTTGCTCTCAGTTCTAATGTAGGAATTCGCCTTGATGATCAGTCTCTCCCAATTCGCGAAGAGGTTAAAGGTGTTTGCGAAATTCTAGGTTTAGATCCATTGTATCTGGCGAATGAAGGTAAGCTAGTGGTGGTAGTCGGACGCGAGAATGCCGAAACTGTTTTATCTGCTATGAAATCTCACCCAGCGGGAAAAGATGCTTGCATCATCGGTGAAGTCATTCCCTCACCCTCAGGCGTTGTCTTGTTAAAAACTGGTTTCGGTACTGAACGCATCCTGGATATGCTTGTGGGCGAGCAACTACCGAGAATTTGTTAATTATAGGAATCATATTTGATTTTTGAAATATACGTAGGGTGGGCACTGCCCACCAAAACCCGGATCTGGTGGGCAGTGCCCACCCTACACTAGTTAAAATTTTTCATCAATGATTTAGGATTCTTATATCTTAATTCATACGTAAAATCATTCATCTCTCTTCTTACTCTTCCTTTGCGTCCTTAGCACGGCAGTCGCCTACGGAGGGAAAGCCGTCATTCGCGCTGCCTCGTCTTAGCGGTTCGTTAACATAGCTACTGTTTCACCCAAAGCAAACTGATAGTATTTTATATAAAATTATGCACGAACTAGGAATTACTCAAAATATTGTAGCAATTGTAGCTGAACAAGCCCAAGGTACAAAAGTCCGACGAGTATTATTAGAAATTGGCAAACTTTCAGCCATCATGCCTGATGCTATAAGATTTTGTTTCGATATTTGTTCTCAAAATACAGTTTTACAAGGAGCTACACTAGAAATTTTAGAAACTCCAGGATTAGCAAAATGTCGCCAGTGCGGTGCAGAAATTCCTTTAGAAAAACCCTTTGGTAGCTGTAGATGTGGCAGCAAGCAACTAGATTTAATAGCTGGTGAAGAACTAAAAATCAAGGAAATAGAGATTGTGTCAGTATGTGTGTAACCTGCGGTTGTTCTGATGATGCTGAAGCTACAATTGCTCATCCTGAAACAGGTGAAGTAGTGGCAATAAACTCTCAAGGTAATAACCACCATACTCACACTTTAGCAGATGGCACTGTAATTACCCATTCCCATCACGATGCCATCACCGAAACATCTCAAGTTCATGCCAAAATACATGGCACAACGATATCTTTAGAACAGGATATTTTAGCGAAAAATAACCTGATAGCAGCCCAAAATCGCGGCTGGTTCAAAGGTCGAAATATCCTCACTTTAAATCTCATGAGTTCTCCCGGATCGGGAAAAACAACTCTTTTAACTCGAACCATCAATGATTTAAAGCATCAATTATCTATCAGTGTCATTGAAGGCGACCAAGAAACAAGTAACGATGCGAAAAAAATCAAAGAAACAGGCTGTAAAGTTGTGCAAATCAACACAGGGACAGGCTGTCATCTGGATGCAGCAATGGTAGAACGAGGATTACAACAACTGAATCCACCGCTGAACTCAATGGTGATGATTGAGAATGTTGGCAATCTGGTTTGTCCAGCTTTATTTGATTTGGGAGAACAGGCAAAAGTAGTGATTCTCTCGGTTACAGAAGGTGAAGATAAGCCAATCAAATATCCCCACATGTTCCGTGCTAGTGATATTATGGTTCTCACTAAAATTGATTTGCTGCCTTACGTGCAGTTTGATGTTGAACGTTGTATAGAATATGCTCAGCAGGTAAATCCCGAAATTCGGATTTTTCAGGTTTCGGCACTGACTGGAACTGGATTGGAGAATTGGTACGATTGGGTATCGCAAGTAGCAAACTTGTCAACGCAGATTCCTGTATGACTGTTAAGCTAACGGTGAAAGTGGTCTAGGACATAAATAAATATAAAATGCTGGTTGTTGAACAGGGCGGGCGAGATGCCCACCCCACAATAGAATCAATCAGATATTTTGTGGGGTGGGCATCCTGCCCGCCCTGTCTTTAGGTTTATGAATGCCTAGCTACTTATAACTATTCAAAACTTGCAGAACATACCCCAAGACGGATGCCGGCGATCTAATCCGAACTGTATTGCCACCTTACCATTGTTATTGATCGCTGGAGTGGCAAATTTTCTATACGGACCGCTCGTATCAGCAATCGTGGTTACTTTACCACTAGCACTGTTAAACAACTGGATGCTATCCTGATTTAACAGCACAAAATCTTCATGATCGTTGACGTTAAACTCAGTGGCGTCTGTTTCCAACACAGTGGTGAGGGAACTACCATCACTGCTGAAAATCGCCCTTGTGCCAGAACCACTCGCTCCCTTTTCCGGAAGTGGTGTGGCGAAAAAATTTACTATGCCAGAGTTATTGAGAGCAAAATTACCAATACTGCGAAAACGATTTTCACTTCTATTTGCCTGAAGATCGTTAAAAAAAGCAATCTCGGCGTCGTTGCGTACTATACTACCGGATGGATCGCTACCGCCAGAAAAAAGCGAATAAACTAGATCATCCTGATTGTTAAGACTCAATCCTGTGATTTGTGAAAATAAAAAACCAGAACTTGTACTAGCACGAGTGGTCAAGGAGCTTTTTCATAACACTCGATACTTATGAACTTTTCTGGCGCGGACATCTTACCATAGGACAACCCTCTTACCTATGGTCAAGTACCGATGAAGATGATGCCTACTTACTTGGCACAGAATCTCATGAGTCCATAGAAGAGGCGATTGCAGCTCTCAAGGCAAAAATTGCGGAACTGTTCAGAGCTTTTTCTACAGTTTGATTCGCAACGAAACGCTGTAATTATCTGTTGAATGAGAGTGAACTCTTCGGTGGATGCGATCGCAAGAACGCCAAGAAAAGAATTAGAGTATTTCATGAATTATTTGGGACTGCTATAGAACAGTCAGGGGTAACGGGAAAGATTACCCACAAGCTTAGTATAATTATTCTTAACAGGCAGAACATGCCCTCTCTCTCCCAACCAGGCTCCCTATGTCAATAGCAAGATCCCCGATTGAACAGGTCGATCCGCCCCGTTCTCCCAAAGAAACCTTGCCTACTATGTATGATCTACCTTCTGAAGATCCGGAGTCGGCTGGTTTGCCTGACGAGTAGCATCTGTGGCAATCTGAGTTGTGTAGCGCTACTTTTAGCCCACCCACCTATTCTCCTGAGCAAGTTTTGAGCGTCCCCTATTACATTGTGTTTGATCGCTACACTGATGAACTACAAGCTTTTCAGTTAGAGGGCGATCGCTACAAGCAGTAATACCAATTCTATGTGAGGCTGCACATTAACGCCCTCAGGCTAGAAGCCTAGGGCTACACAAACAAAGCCTGCCTACGCAGGCTAATTATATGCAGCTTCATATAAAAACGGTATAAGACATCAGGTCACAGAGCCAGTACTCCATCCTCCCCCTCCCATCCATTTGCGCATAACTTCGACAACCAGTTCAATTGTTCATCTCGTATCTTTTTCAGTTCCTCTAGAGATAAAGGTTGTCCTTTATATTCAGCAATTTTATAGATTTTTAATGCCTCTATACAGGCAACAGCTATCACTCCTGTTGACAAAGTTGTCGCAATTGTGGTGATACATGACAAGATTGGCAACCCACTGATTAAATTACAATTAGCTACAACTGACAATATCTCTAGCAGTTGCTCCTTGAAAGGTAGTTCTCCTGCGACTTGTTCTAAAGTTGTAGTAAGGTGAGAAAAAACATCTTTAACTGTTTGAATGTTGTTATAGTCAATGGGTAGGTTCTTCAATGCCTTTTCAACCAATATGTCAAAGCCAACTGCACTTAACCCCACTGCTCTTAACTCCACTGTACGTAGTTGAGTGATGAACGATTGTTCAAACTCACATCCAAATGTCTTTGAAATATCTACAAACAGCCGAGTCTGAATTAGGGATGCCGCAGGCGCTTTAAATACTGGTGGAATCGGCAGCAATTGAGTTGCAAGTACCTTAGCACAGCCATCTCTACACCAACCAAATGCTTCATTTGCCTTGGAGTTTACTGCGTTGAGAATTGCAGTTTGAGCAATTTCTTCCAACAATTTTTCAGTTGTAGCCAGTAATAACTTTAAACCATGAGAGTTAACAAGACCATTATTGGTATTCTCTGCTTCTGCCAAAACTGGTACAACATGACGAATGTTTGGTTTGGTTTCTAGTTGCTTTTGAAACTGACTTTTTTCTTTACTCAAAGACCGTGTGATCACCGCAATAACAGGTACTTCTTTGGCAAGGTCTGCAATCCATTTTTGGTCAATGTCACACCCTCTCGTGATTTGAGAATTAATACAGTACCATACAGCATGAATATGTTCTTCTGGCTCTTTACGCCATTGTTTCTGCTGCTGGATAAGATGAGCAACATCTTGTTTCACCTGATTACGCTGTTTCTTGTCCCTTTCAAGACCAGGCGTATCATAGAGAGCAAACAAAGACCCAGGAGTCGTGTATGGCTTTTCCGAAATCTTTGTAGTAACAGTATCACTGGTGTAAATTTGTGAGATAGTGCCGATCAGCGTACTTTTGCCAACACCTGTATTACCGACAACTAGAATATTATAAGGTTTAATTCGATTGGAAACCACTTGACAACTCATGGAGACTTTATTACATAAAATTGTGTGATTTCTTAACTATAGCCATCAGGTATAGCTTGTAATAACCGTATTTCTACAAATATTCTATTTAATTTAGATTAACCAAATGTAAAAACAGAATAAATCAAATATAAAGGCAGTATAAACTGGCAAATATAGCAGTCCCAAATGAGAGCGTGAAAAATTTTAAGTTAGAATTTTAGCACTGCTTTGAATCAAAGCAGAACAATAAAATCAGCCCTTTGCGTTTTCGATTGTATGTCCAGCGAAGCAGAGTACAAACAGCGAATCTCTTTCTGTACGACCGCGATCGCGCTTTGTGTTTCGCGCTCTTTGTGGTAATGGTTCTCACTAAAATCGATTTGCTACCTTACGTGCAGTTTGACGTTCAACGTTGCATAGAATACGTCCAGCAGGTCAATCGCCAAATTCGGATTTTGCAGGTTTCTGCACTGAGGGGAACTGGATTGGAGAATTGGTATAATTGATTATCGCAATCTTGAGGCTCCCTATGTTGAAAGCAAGATTCCCAATTGAGCAGGCTGATCCGCCCCGTTCACCCAAAGAAACCTTGCCTACTATGTATGACCTGCCTTCTGAAAACCCGGAGGACGCTGGTTTGCCTGACGAGTACCATCTGTGGCAGTCTGAGTTATGTAGCGCGACTTTTTGTCCACCTACCTATTCTCCTGACCAAGTTTTCGTAGCCAGTGATTTGAATCTTTATTACGACCTACAGCACACTGGATGGTACAAACGTCCTGACTGGTTTGCTGTAGTTGGAGTTTCTCGACTTTACGAAGGTCAGGAACTCCGTTTAAGTTATGTGATTTGGCAAGAGGGGATCAGACCTATTGTGGTCATAGAATTGCTTTCTCCTAGCACGAGAAATGAAGATTTAGGCAAAAGTGAGCGCAAAGGTAAACAACCAACAAAATGGGAAGTCTATGAGCAAGTTTTAGGCGTTCCCTACTACGTTGTGTTTGATCGCTACACTGATGAACTGCAAGTTTTTCAGTTAGAAGGCGATCGCTACAAAAAGATGGAATTGCCCGAATCTAAAGTTTGGATACCGAGTCTGGAGTTGGGTTTAGGACTATGGCAGGGAGAGTATCGTGGCAAAGAGCGACAATGGCTGCGTTGGTATGATGCGATAGGTCACTGGATTCCTACCACAGCGGAAAAGGAGCAACAGGAGCGACAGGAGAAAGAATTGGCTCAGGCTACAGTAGAAAAAGAGCGACAGGAGAAAGAATTGGCTCAAGCTAGGGCAGAACGTTTAGCAGAACGTCTGCGACAGGCAGGAATTGACCCTGATCAAATTTAAAGTCAGAAGTAGCTAAACCCGCGTTGGGAGGACTCCGAGAAGACGGCAAGGTAATCTATAAGGATTGAGTGATGTAGCTATGGGGTCGAACCCTAACTGTACTGGGCAGATGAGCGATCACTTGATATCTAGATAAAGAGTAGCCAGCAGTTTTATGACAGCTTCCCCAACCATAGCAAAACGATATATCGAACAACGAGATGAAGGATATTGGATCGAAGGGACTCGGATATCGCTCGATTCAGTTGTTTATCTCAGATCTTGCACCATATCTATTTTAGGCTCGGCTACATAGATATAGTAGCTACTTTGAAGCGGTCGGTCTTAAGCGAGAGGTAGATAGATCTGCCGCAAAATCAGGGCTAAACGCTCTCATAGTGTTAAGAGCGCTGAAGCGCAACTACAAGCCTTATTATAAGTGTTCAACCGGACATGATATTAGTGATGCATATTGAAGCACTCATCCTCGTTCGGGAAGCTTATACTGCTGAGGAATGGGTCAATCAAATAATGTCTATGCTATTCTAAGGAGCCAGAGGATAAGGGATGGCGATCGCGCCTTCCACGTCCTTGCGCTCACGCTCACAAACTAAACAGTGTTTTTACCGAGCCGATTATGTTTCTGTTGAGCCAGAATCAACATAAGTGGATTAAAGATTGGCGGAGTAAAAACACATGGTTGCTAAGGTGCTGAAGCCGAATGTGCAGGACTTGCAAAAAGATGTTGTCGAACTGCTAGAAAAAATTAGCAAATTGATGTATCAAGCTAGTTCAGTGTTGGTTGCTGCTGGCGTTGAAAACAAGTATACACAGTATCAACAGCAAATCAGCCAAGAAGCCAATAAAGTGCAAAACCTTGAGCTGAGAATGGCAATTGTCGCGCCGATGAAGGCTGGTAAGTCTACTATTATAAATGCCATTATCGGACAGGAGATTTTGCCAAGTCGCAACTCCGCCATGACGACACTTCCGACAGAAATTATTTTTGATGCGGAACTGACTGAACCAGTTTTGTATCTGAGTACAGAGGTATTGTCAGATTTTCAAGAAACACTATTATCTTTGCGCAGTAAGATTGAATATTTAGGGATGGATCACGTGCAAGAAAAACTTGCTCAGTACCCACATTTGGCGGAAATGCCAGAACAAATTCAACAAGCTGTAAGCAATTTAATTACTGAAAAGAGTGAAGGTCGTGAAAATATCAGTCATACTTTAACTTTCTTGAATGATATTGTTCGCTTGTGTAGCATTCTAAACCCAAGTGCAAATCCCATACACTACTTAACGGATGCTCCTAGAATCAAAACTCCATTTTGGCGTTTACAAAAAACAGAACAACAGCCGGAACTTGGTAATTTAGTGATTGTCGATACACCGGGACCAAACGAAGCGGGAGAAAATCTCCGGCTACCGGCTGTAGTAGAAGAACAGCTTTGCAAAAGCTCAATTGTGTTGATTGTTCTAGACTTTACGCAGTTAAAAAACGAAGCCGCAGAGAAAGTTAGAAAAGATGTTGAGGAAGTGATTAAATTACGCGGCGAAAATAATTTGTATGTGTTGATTAACAAAGTTGATCAACGCCGTGAAGGTGATATGAGTCCAGAGCAGGTGCAGCAGTTTGTGGCGGCGGAATTTGGCATTGGTGATGCAGATAATAAAAATCTTGTCTTTGAAATTTCTGCCCGACGTGCGTTTACTTCTGCTAACTTTTTAGTTGAATTGCAGCAGAAACAGCAATCGCTTACCCAAGAGAGAAAACAAACGTATTATTAGATAGTGTTCGTGAACAAGTGAGAAAGATAATTGAGCAGTCTCGTCAAGACTTAACTCAGTTACTAGAGAACTAGAACCCCAAATTATTGCCGGAACTAGCATTGGCGCTCTTAATGGTGCTGTTCTCTCAGCCGATCGCCCTTTCCCCTACGCTGTCCAACGCCTGAACCAACTTTGGGAACAGTTGGCTAAAGCAAAGATTATACGCTCAAATACGGGTGCTGTTCTCCGTACTCTCAGCTACGCTACTCAAACATTTACACCAACACTGCGGGGATGGCTGCTTGATTTTCTGGTAGCGGAAGGTTTAATGCAAGATTCAAGTGCTATTTTTGACCCTGCTCCGATTGAGCAACTATTACGGGAAGCTGTTAAACCTGATGAACTGCGGCGCGGTATTGAGTTATGGGTGACAGTCTTTCCTTCTTTGAAAATACCTGGTTTGGGTTACGACTGGTTAGTTGATTTTATCCGCGCTCGTACTGGTACGGATGCTCATTGGCTTTGCATACAAGACTTTACCGATGATGAAATTTACAACTTGCTTCTAGCCAGTGCTGCCCTTCCCCTGGCATTTCCTAGTCGGAAGGTTAACGGAAAATCATATGTAGATGGCGGTTTAGCTGATAATGTACCTTTGAGAGCTTTGGCAAAACGTGGCTGCAAAAATGTAATTGTAATTCACTTAAAAAATGGTGCAGCTTGGAACCGCCACGATTTTCCCGAACAAACTGTAATTGAAATCAGACCTTCTGAGGGAATTGAAAAGTCTGACACTCTGATAATTGGCAAAATTGATAGCTACCTGGATTTTAGTTCCGAACGCATCGCCGAACTTAAAAAGCGTGGTTACGAAGATGCTAAACGCTGCTTAAATCCAATTATAGAGGTTTCTAGAACTGTGAAAGACCAACGTCAGTCTCATAATTCGTTAGTTAATTCTACACAGCGTCTCCTGAACGAGCCACCCCTGTAATATCAAGTCCGTTTAATTACTCATCAAAAGTCCGCCGCGATCGCAACGAAGTGAAGCGAAGCAATCGTAAGCATAACTTTTGATGATATAATGTTCAACAAGTTTGAAGTAAAACTTTTAAAAATGAAAACGTTAGAGGAAATTAAGCAAATTCTGAGACAGAGTAAACCGTTGTTGCAGGAACACTATCAGATCACTCAGCTAGGCATCTTTGGTTCTTACGCTCGTGGTGAACAAACTGAGGAAAGTGATGTTGATCTACTCATTGACTACGATCAAGCGCCTACTTTGTTTAAGTTGGTAGAGCTACGTGACTATCTCAGTAGTGCAATCGGTATGAAGGTTGATGTAGTAACGCAAAACGGTTTGAAGCCAAGAATCCGCAAGCAAGTGTTATCGGAAGTCGTTTATGTATGACCAAACGACAACTATCGGAATTTCTCCAAGATATATTAGATGCTATTGCAGATATTGAAATGTTTACGGACGGGATTGATTTTGAGACATTTCGCGTCAACCGAGAGAAGATTTTAGCTGTTGTGAAGTCAATCGAGATCTTAGGAGAAGCAGTCAAGCGGATTCCTGACGACATTCGCAGTCAACACACTCAAATTCCTTGGAAATCTGTGGCTGGGATGCGAGATGTGTTAGTACATGAATATTGGGGAATTGATGTAAAGGTGCTTTGGGCAACAGTTCAGGAAGGATTGCCACCTTTAAAAACAGTGATTGTTGAAATTGGGATAAACCTGCAGAATACCTCAGATGCTGAGGACTAGAGCATTCGTCACAGGTTGAGGAAAAGAGACGCGACCGATCGCGTCTCTACACCGATTTAAATTCCCACCGATAACTCTTAACTGAACGGTATCAATGATCTGGGGTTCAAAATCCAAAATCATCTTAAAGCCAATCTCGATAAGCTGATATTTCATTCACGCCGATTTCAAACGGCATCCCTTTGCCAAAAGGAGGATAAACGCGGATTTTGGCGCTACTAGCAAGTCTCTCCAGCCTATTCCCAATTTGTGGAATATTGCTGACTATATGCCAATAAGTTACGATGTCAGGGCAGTCAATAACCAGCATCAAAGTATTGGCAACCGTTGTGATGTACCACTGACAACTAGTTAATAATGCTTGTGTAATGCGATCGCACGCTTCATAAAAGCATTTACCAGTAGCCCGTTCTAGTTGCCAATGCAGTATACGATCTTTTTGCGTCACCTCAGTTGGTGGCAAATCATCTGCAGGAAGGAAGGATTTATTCATCATAAGTAATTGTTAGTTGTTAGTAGTTAGTTGTTGGTTGTTAGTTGTTATTAGTAAATACAATCAACAATTAACAATCAACAATCAACTAACCAATATAATTTCGTACCTCTTCGTTGTAGCGAGTCAGACTGTCAAGGTTTTTTTGCATGTCAAAAGACGAGGGTTTGAGTGCTAACGTGGCTAAGTTTAATTCATCGTGAAACTTTTTGATTTTGTCACGACAAGTCGCTACATCACCAATAATCGAGTTCTCAATCAAAAAGTCTTCATCAAAACAGATGTTTGTACGATCGTAAGGCTTCATGTTTTGATTGTGGCTATTTTGCCTGACTTGAGCAGAGTTGGCTTTCATTTTAAGACTATATTTTTGGATGAAAGGCAAAGCTTCACTCACGGCTTCATCGTATGTTTTGGCAACGAAAAAGAACCTTGCCAGCATCAGGTTGTCAGAACCACTGGAATTTAAGGTACGATATTTGGTGACAGTATTCTTCAGTCTCTCTAAGGCAAACGGTGGTCCGCCCATCAAGCCGAAGGAATGTTTTGCGGCAAAGGCGATCGCCTCATCATCGCCGCTTGCCACATACACTGGAATTTCCTGCTGCAATGGTTTCGGGTGAATCGTGATTTGCTCGCACTGATAATATTGCCCGTAGAAAGACACATCTTTTTTATACAACAGCTTCTGAATCAACGCCATTGCCTCTAGAGTCTTAGCGCGGGATTCACTGATTGATGCGGCAAAGTGCTTGTTTTGTTCAGGAAACGGTCCACCTTTGGCAATTCCAAAGGCGAGTCGCCCATTGCACAAGTTATCCAGTGTCGCTATATCTTCCGCCACACGAATCAGGTTATGAAAAGGTAGCAATACCGCCGCCGAACCTAATCTGATAGTTGAGGTCAACGCCGCCAAATGTGCCATCAACAGCAAAATTGACGGGGTGAGATTAAATTCATTAAAATGATGCTCACTCACCCAGGCTTCCTCAAAGCCTAAGCTTTCCGCATGTTTGACCAGCGTAACTTGCTCCTCGATGGCGCGATGGGCATCGTGGTGATGATTTTCGTAATTACAGAAAATTCCAGTTTTCATTGCGATCGCTATTTTGCCTAAGTTGCGACCCAATGTAAATCCAACCACAAGCGGGGTTCTGCCTGCTTAAGCTTCGACATTGGATCGCGTAACAGTCGCGTAGCATTCAAAAAGACTACCTGAACTAGTCCCATGTTGTCTGCTACTTCTCTCAGTACATCTTTTTGGGCTTGCACATAGGGCATCACTTCGTCAGAGCAATAAATTCCGATGTATTGCAAGCGTTTAGGAGGTCGTCCCCAAAAACAGGTGATGACTTTCACATGACAGCCATCCAATAATTCCCCTACTTTTGGGTAATAGTGATTGACGACCCTGATGAATTCTTTAGCTAGGATGTCTTCACTAATCATGACAAATATGATTTTTGTAGGGTTTGTCACATTATTTAATCTAACATAAATCCATCATATAAACATAACTAAATAGTGATTTATTTAAAAATATTCCAAAAATAAAAGGAGGTTAGCAATTTTTTTTGCATAACCTCCTCTTTGCCAAAAATCTTAAATTTAAAATTCAAAATTATAGTACAACACAGTTCATTTCAGATAGTTTACCTACCGTTAACCTACGTAGAGAGGCGATTAATCGCATCTCTACTAAAATTACCACCGATGAAACCTTAACTCAACGGTATCGAATTATATTGGATTTCTATTTAATTTTTGAAATACACGTAGTAGGCAGGGCGCAAGCGCACAAAACCCAGATATGGTGGGCAATACCCACCCTACTACATGTATATTTTTCACGCTATTCCGTACAGATTCCTATAGTGCATTTAATTTGCACTTGTCTCTTTGGAATTTTATTTTTTTCTTATCGGGTATTACGCTCCGCTCCTAATACTTCTGCTACAATGTATGGCAACTCTGGAAGTTCAATACATCCCCCTGAACCACGGATAGGAGAGATAAATGTATAGTTGGGGTCGCATTCTCCATTGTCGTACACTTGCATGAACCATCTATCAGGCAATCCTTGTACAGCCAATTCCACAACATACCAACTTTCACCAATGAGGCGAGAGTTAACAATGACGAACCACTCTCTATCATCTTCTGAGATATTCCATTCAGCCATGAGAAACTCTAACGCTATTTGTCCGGCGTCAGTCGAAGTCAATAGCATTTTTACTCCTTATTTGAAACCTCAGGGTACAATCCCAGTTGCTTAGATAGATCGCGGGCAACATGGATTAAAAACTTTGCACCATCTTCATTACCTTCGTGTGCGAATATAGTTGCCACTTGTACAATTGTGTTTACGAAACCAGCATCAATTAATTCTGAATCTTGCTCCAAAATTTCCGGTTCCTGACCATTTGGGCAATTGATTAGTTTATCAATCAGGTCGAAATATAGGGCTTGGCGTTGTTCTGTCATAATTATTTTTGCGAAAATGAACTGAACTAGTGCTAATTGCTAATTGCTAATTGCTAATTGCTAATTGTTGATTGTTGATTGTTGATTGTTGATTGCTAATTACTAATTACTAATTGTCAGTTTGTCCTTAGCTATTAGCTGTTAGCGAACCCACCTGCTTATTGCTCAATACTTTGCTGCCACAGCTTTTCTAACATTTCTACTTGTTGTTGAAAAATTGCAGCGCGATACATAAGATACCTATCGTACACAAGAGTTAATATTCCTAAAAAAATAGGAATAAACAAGAAAAGCCATTGCATTATCTTGACAATTTCATAGTGTTCAGTGAGAGTCAAGAATTGCTCAACGAAATTAACATTAAAGAATTTGTAGCTAGTTTGATCTCGCTCCGATATTAGCTCTTTTTGTTTGGGATAAAATGCCAATTTGCCTGTACTAATCTGATTACCTTTACAGGCTAAATTCTGTATTTGTACTAGCGACATATGTCGATCCCAAACTACGCCAAATACTACTACCTCTGGAGAAAGTACAGCTAAAGTAATTAAACAAACTGTGAGAATCTTTACAAATTTGCACTTCATATTGGCTCTCCCTTGTTTGGGAGTACGCACGAGCGCGAGAAAGTATCTTGAACGCGCCAGTTGCCCGTAAATCGGGAAACCCGACAACATGCGCTTACGCTCGGTTGATACAAGCTTCCTGTTACGACTTTGTTGATGCGACCGTGTATCTTCAGCCGTTACCTGCTTTGGTAATTGAGAAATGAATTCTCGCTCTTTGTTATTGCGGTTTTCATCTCTGTCAAACACACCAGGCGCACAGAATGTTGTATTGTATCTATGGAGGCAGCGAACCGTCTGTATGAATCCCGTTCGGGGATTAAAATAGGACTGAGGCACTCCACCCTCGTTCATTTTGATTTATCCTGCTTGCAGGGATCGGGGTTTAAGAAGTCCCCCCTGGTTCCTAGGCTTGTGTCGAGGAATGTCGGGGGGTAGAGGGGAATCTCTGCGTAAATCCTATAGGTTTTATATCATCTGCCTCACCACACAACGTTTTGTCTCAACTGGATCAAGATTATTAAATTAATTAAGGTTGTACTCAAAGCCTGCAATTCCCACTTGCTAAGTTTTTAAAAAATTTTTTGGGGTATGGGTACTAGTATTTTTGGGCTATGGTACTTGTATTTACAAGGTGGGGGTCTGGCATTTGTGTACTCAACATGAAACCAGTCTATGCTTTGCTAGATGATGGTTTGTTTGCTCGTTCTTTGAAACCAAATCCTGTACTCAAAAAAGTACAGTACTTGACTGGGAGTGGTTAGCCGTTAGTAGAAGCGAACGGTCGGAACGCCCGTACAATAGTTAGTTGTCCCAACAACCAACGACTAACGACTAACAACTCACAAAATCTTAAATTTAATTTACAAAATGAAAAAAATTTAAAAATAGTTTTAAAATACGAAAAGAAACATGATATATTTTAAAATTTATATTTATCTACTTAATCAGTACAAAGAAAATTCGGTCGTAATTGTAGCTTTTTAGGAGGAAATTAATGCGGATTGCTAATGACGTTACAGAACTGATTGGACGAACTCCTTTAGTTCGGCTAAACAAGATTCCCCAAGCAGAAGGATGTGTGGGGAGGATTGTGATGAAATTAGAAGGAATGAATCCAGCCGCCTCGGTGAAAGACCGCATTGCTGCAAGTATGGTGCAGGCGGCAGAAGCGGAGGGATCGATTAAACCAGGAAAAAGCATTTTAGTCGAGCCGACTTCCGGTAATACGGGGATTGGGTTAGCAATGGTAGCGGCAGCTCGTGGTTATCGTTTAATTTTGACAATGCCGGAAACCATGAGTTCAGAACGACGCGCCATGCTAAAAGCTTATGGTGCAACTTTGACGCTGACACCAGGAATTGAGGGAATGCGAGGAGCAATTCGCAAAGCTGAAGAAATTGTGGCTGAAACTCCTGATGCTTTTATGTTGCAACAATTCCGCAATCCAGCTAATCCAAAAATTCATCGAGAAACTACCGCAGAAGAAATCTGGGCGGATACGGATGGAGAGGTGGATATTGTGATTGCCGGTGTCGGTACTGGTGGGACGATTACTGGAGTTGCTGAAGTCATTAAAGGGCGCAAACCAAGTTTTCAGGCGATCGCCGTTGAACCGAGTAATAGTCCTGTCATTTCTGGAGGTCAACCAGGATCCCATAAAATCCAAGGTATTGGTGCCGGATTTGTCCCTGAGATTCTCCGCACAGATTTGATCGATGAAGTGATTACTGTTAGCGACGATCAGGCTATGGCATATGGGCGGCGGCTAGCAAGGGAAGAAGGTTTATTGTCGGGTATATCCTCTGGTGCAGTTTTGTATGCGGCGATCGAGGTAGCTAAACGCCCAGAAAATGCGGGTCGTTTAATCGTAGTCATCCAACCTTCCTATGGCGAACGCTACCTTAGCACACCCATGTTTCAAGATTTAGTGCTGGAATCAGTTCGCTAGTAAAATCCTCACAGATGCGCAAAGACCGGCAACGGATGACATAACGGATGTAACAGATGACTTGACGGTAAGAATAACACATCAAGCATCCGTTACATCCGCTACAACATCCGTTGCCAAGACTATTACACTAAATAACTGTAACAGATGACTTGACGGTGGGAATAACACATCAAGCATCCGTTACATCCGCTACAACATCCGTTGCCAAGACTATTACACTAAGTAACTGTAACAGATGACTTGACGGTGGGAATAACACATCAAGCATCCGTTACATCCGCTACAACATCCGTTGCCAAGACTATTACACTAAGTAACTGTAACAGATGACTTGACGGTGGGAATAACACATCCAGCATCCGTTACATCCGCTACAACATCCGTTGCCAAGACTATTACACTAAGTAACTGTAACAGATGACTTGACGGTGGGAATAACACATCCAGCATCCGTTACATCCGCTACAACATCCGTTGCCAAGACTATTACACTAAGTAACTGTAACAGATGACTTGACGGTGGGAATAACACATCAAGCATCCGTTACATCCGCTACAACATCCGTTGCCAAGACTATTACACTAAGTAACTCGTATTCGGTACGATGGGGAAGAAGGCATACTCATACCATGCTGTCCAGATGAAACTGCGAATCCACCGTTGACGCTTTTGGGGATGCAATTCATAGTCAAAAGCTCCCCGAGACTGATCGATAGAGGATAAATGGTTTTCGCAACCGCAACCGTGCTGATAGGTAAAACCGTATTTGGAAGCAATGCTTTGCACCTTCATTTGCACAGCAAACACCTTGCAAGCGTGAAGTGATGCATCCCAAGAACGCTTGTGTTCTACATCACGAGGGTCAAACCGTAAAGCCCGTTCTTCAAACACATGGTCGCGGTAAATAGGAGCAAGATGCACTTGGTAGAAGCTTGCGGGCAGTTCATAACCGAACTCATGAAACAGTTCCATGCCGATGCGAGCGACTTTCACTTCATTCGCATACTCTAACCCTTTTGACTCCACTTCCCGAAGAACTTCTGCAAAATTCGGATAGCTTTCAACCTTAAAGTCGTGTCCGTAGAATTCCAGCGTTTCCCGCGCCAACTGTCCGAACAACTCAGTAAATGATGGCAATAAGTGAGCAAGTTGTGGGCGTTCGTTGAACAGATCAATATCACCTTGCTCCAATTTATACTGGAACAACTGCGCCATCTCAACATAGCTTTGCGGATCTAAAAGTCCAAAGCCAGCGTCTTTCGCAGCCATCTCTTGCCACACTTTTGGCAATTGAGAAACAGGAACCGCATTTTCGCCAGCAATTACTTGAACATTGGGAGCATCGAGAAGAAGCATTATGTCATCTCCAGAGCAACAACCAAGAGCCAAATCACACTTGAGTTTACCTGAAGCAGCATAATAGCTGTGTGGAGGGTGACACCCCTCGGCGCTTTTGTAGAATGACGACTGTTAACTTAGAATTAACTGAAACTTTAATTATCTACAACCTTTAGTTAAAGCTATACACTCAATCTGGAGTTGTAAAGTTAAAAAAAAACTGATGTCTAAATTGAAATACCTCTTGCTGCTCGTAGTCGTGGTAGTCTCACTAATCACTTTCGATTTCGCCAGTGCCCAAGCTAAAGTTACCACCCTCGACCGCTATATTCTTCCCGGAGAGACTGTTTTTCCAGAAAGTATTGCTTACCGAGACAGAACCAAGGATTTTTTTGTCAGTAGCACTACAGACGGCACGATTTTCCGAGGTAATCTCCAAAAAGAATCAGCGGACGTATTCCTACCGGGTGGCGAGTCCGGGCGCACAACAGCCATCGGCGTGAAAGTGGACGACTACAAAGACCGTCTATTTGTAGCAGGAGGTAATACTGGTCAAATCTTTGTCTACGACATCCACAGTGGCAAACTGCTTGGTAAGTTCAGTAACCAAAAGACTTCCACATTCATCAATGATGCCGCCATTACCCCAAATGGAGATGCGTACTTCACCGACTCATCTGACCCAATTTTGTACAAAGTTTCGACCAATCAGGCTCAGGAAATCGTGTTTGAGCCTTGGCTTGATTTTACTGGTACGAGTTTAAAGTACCAGTCAGGCTTTAACCTCAACGGCATCGCCGCAACCAAAGACGGAAAGTACCTGATAGTTGTGCAGAGCAATACCGGAAAGCTCTTTCGGATCGATATTGCAGGTAAGCAAGTCACCGAAATCAACCTAGGCGGTGAGACACTTACCAATGGCGATGGTATCTTGCTCAGCGGGGAGCAGATTTTGTACGTTGTGCGTAACCAGCAATCTTTGATAGTCAAAGTGAAACTAACAGAGAATTTCTCCCGTGGCACCGTGGTTTCCAGCACGACTGACCCATCGTTTGCCTACCCGACTGCCATTACCCAAGTCGGGGAGCACCTCTTAGTTGTCAACTCTCAATTTAACAAACGTGGACCAGGGCTGACACCCGATCTACCATTTACTGTTTCGAGCATTCCCACTCCTTGACGTCTCCCTGCACAGGGAGGAGAGGGGGATTCTTTGCACCTGGTAACAGCTTGCAGAGGGTTCTTCCTTAAGGATACATCTTGCCAAGGGTTTTCAACCTTTGGCAGGATAGTGTCAAACTAACTTTGGGGAACCTGTAGTAAAAAAGATCTCGCTTTTTTTTCTTTTTCATAATTCAAAGTTGGGGGAACCTATACCCTTAATGAATTAATTAATAAGGAATTTAGGAATTTTAAATTACGAATTACGTTAGCGAAGCGTTAGCGAGGCACGAGCGTCATTACGAATTACGAATTATTCGGTCAAGATGGTAACACAAATACACCCTTGATATAGTCGTCAGCTTGGTGGTCGCTGGTAAAGGCTTGAGACACGGCTTCAAGAGAGTGATAACGGTGGGTGATCCATGAAGCCACCTCTATCTGCTTGGCTTCAATTAAGCTCATTGATCTACGGTAGGTTAATGGGCGTCCGTCAAGATCGAATCCACCTGACGCACCTGTAGCAGTGACCAGCGTCGGTTCTATGTACTGTAAATTGTTCAGTACGCTCAAATCTGTGCCTGCATGACCTAATCCGTAAAGTAGTACTGTGGATTGTTTGCGAATCAAACTGGGGATAGATGTAAAGACAGAACCAGATCCACATGCATCGATTAAATACTCCACAAGCCGTCCACCGGTCTTCTCCTGCACCACTTCTACCAGATCAAACGCATTGGGGTCGATCGCCTCGGCACCGAAGCGTACTGCTAACTCACGCTTGCGTCGATTTGGCTCGACCACTAGAAGCAAGCCATCATACCCAAGGACATTTCTCAGGTACTGAGTAAATATCAAACCCGCAGGTCCAGCGCCAAAAATCAAAATTGACCGCACCCGGCGATCGCAAGAGTCAGCATTAATGGCATAGCGTGTCCGGGAACGTGCCACCATATCTGAGGCGTGAACGATACAACCAAGGGGTTCTGTGAGGACAGCCTCGACATTATCCAAGTCTGAATTAATGCGGATAGCATTGACGGCTGGGATCGTCACATATTCAGCGAATCCCCCAGGTAAACCAGTAATGCCGTATTCGCGGAAAGACTGGCATTGATGTGAATCGCCGGTGGCACAGTATTCGCAGAGTGGTTGGTGTAAACTGCTAATGCAGTTTAATCCTTGGTCGAGAACTACGCGATCGCCTACGCGCAAATCTTCAACTCTTCGCCCCACCTCTTCAACCACACCAACGATTTCATGACCTAGAATCTGGGGTTGTTCTTGCAGGGAAATTGGCTTTCCTCGTTTGTCCGTATTATAGTTAGATTGCCCAGAAAAAATGTGGAAGTCCGTGCCGCACAATCCCACTGCCGACACGCGCACTCTTACATCGTGTGTCCCTACGAAGTCTGGCGGCACAAGGCGTAACTCTAGCTGACCTATATCGCACAATACCAGCGCTCGCATAGTTAAAGCTCCAATGAATTTTGACTCGATTCGCGATCGCCTGATTTTAACATTTCTCCTGTATCGACTAAGACATCATTTAAGGTGCAGGAGCGAACTGCAATCGAAATAAAGCCTCGCTCAGCTAAAACTTGATCAATACGGTTAGTGACGGTAAGGGTGACGATAACTTGCCTCATCTGTTTGCCCTGAAGATTTGGCATTACAACTTTACCCATGTTAACTAACCTCTTAAACTAGTACTTGAATTTATTATGCTAGGTTAGCAAGTAAAGACACGGGCAGAGGTTTTCTATAACGGGCAGTTAATGCCAAGCACAAATATGACAAAGCTCATTCTCATTACTGGTGTGAGTCGGGGGCTCGGTTATGCAATGACTGAGCAGTTTATTCATGAGGGACATACTGTTGTCGGTTGTGCTCGTTCAGAAAAAGCAGTGGAGAAATTACGGCAAAAGTTTGGTTCTCCCCATGATTTTGCCACTATAGATGTAGCGGATGAGCAACAAGTCAAAGCTTGGGCGCAGAACTTACTCAACCAATACGAACCACCAGATTTGCTGATTAATAATGCAGCAAGTATCAATCACTTAGCGCCTTTATGGCAGGTTCCGCCTGAGGAATTTTCACGGCTTATTGATGTCAACATTAAAGGAGTGGTTTGGATAATTCGCAACTTTGTCCCGGCAATGGTAGAGAGGAAAAGTGGTATTATTGTCAACTTTAGTTCCGGTTGGGGACGCTCTACTTCCCCTATGGTTGCACCCTACTGTGCTTCCAAGTGGGCAATTGAAGGGCTAACTCGTTCTTTAGCGCAAGAACTACCTGCTGGCATGGCTGCTATTCCCCTCAATCCTGGGATCATTCATACTGATATGCTGGACATTTGCTTTGGAGAAGAAGCTGCTGCTTACACACCCATTTCTGAATGGGTACTGAAAGCAGTTCCCTTTATACTCCAATTGAAATCCACAGATAACGGTATTCCGCTGACGGTTCCTATCTAAGTACAGCTTTGCATGGTAACCGCGATCGCGCTGAATCAAAAAACAAAATTCTTCGTCATTGAAGCTATCAACTTTCTACGTTAATACAAGTGTAAGGATGATTTATGTCATCACCAACTTTGAAATTTCTATTTTTGGGCGGTCTTGGTTTGTCCTTATTCCTAGGTAATTCCGCAGCGATCGCACAAGGTGGTCGTTCTTCTGGTGATGTTGTCGTACCAACACAATCAGGAAGTGGCACCTCAAATACAACCAACACACGAACAGATACCTCAAGAACAAGGACGACAACAGACACTTCAACCACTGTTAATAGTAGTACTCGGTTTAGCTGCCAGTTCTACAATGGTCAGTACACCGTTATGTACCAGCCAGAAAGCCGTCAAGGTGAATACTTTGCTTGGGCGAATCCGAGAAGTTTGGGTGGAGGCTGGGATACACAAAAACGCTGTCAAGCGATCGCCCAGCGCTTGGAATCATATCGCCCAGATGGCTTGGTGGAACTTCAAACAGGCGTAGAAAACACACAGAACATTCTCTGCGTCACAACTGAGTCTAATCCCAACTGCCGAATTGTCTTCACAGTACCTCCCGAAAAAGACCCAAATGTTGTACGCAATAGCGTTTTCCAAAACCTCACAGACGCTGATAACGGACAGCAAACTGTTGGCGTCAACACTTATACAAGTACTGGTAGCGGCGGCAACGGCGTAGACCAAGTATATAATTTAGGTCGCTCAATTTTCAACGGTGGCAAAAAACCCGTTTCTTCATCTAAAGACGCCATCAATCTCAAACCTTTCCTCGATCGCGCCGATCGCGGTACCGGAACCAAACTTCGCAACGGAGTCGCACTTCGTCCTCCGTCTCAACCTCAAAGCGGCTATCGCTTAGATCCCGGTAAATTCCGCTAATCTGTGGCAGCGGATGCAGCAACGGATGTTGTAGCGGATATAACGGATGCAAGATCTGTAAGTCCCACAGTTAAATTATCCGTTATATCCGTTATCTCATCCGTTGCCAATGTTGTAGCGGATATAGCGGATGCAAGATCTGTAAATCCCACAGTTAAATTATCCGTTACATCCGCGATCTCATCCGTTGCCAATGTTGTAGCGGATATAACGGATGCAATATCTGTAAGTCCCACAGTTAAATTATCCGTTACATCCGTGATCTCATCCGTTGCCAATGTTGTAGCAGATATAGCGGATGCTTTATCTGTAAGTCCCACAGTTAAATTATCCGTTATATCCGTGATCTCATCCGTTGCCAATGTTGTAGCGGATATAGCGGATGCTTTATCTGTAAGTCCCACAGTTAAATTATCCGTTACATCCGTGATCTCATCCGTTGCCAATGTTGTAGCGGATATAGCGGATGCTTTATCTGTAAGTCCCACAGTTAAATTATCCGTTATATCCGTGATCTCATCCGTTGCCAATGTTGTAGCGGATATAGCGGATGCTTTATCTGTAAGTCCCACAGTTAAATTATCCGTTACATCCGTTATCTCATCCGTTGCCAACATTATCCCGTCGTCCCACACTTAAATTATCCGTTACATCCGTTGCCAAATCCGTTGCTGATCTTGGCATTATTTTTTTACATATTTTTATATGTTTTTAACATATTTATTTACTTATATTGAACCTGATGTAGGAATAAGTAACACACAAGTCAATCCCAGTACAATTATCAGTCGTCAACCCAAAGGTGTCAACTAGTTTGGGGTAATTCCTCATCAAAGTTAAACTCCTCGTTTAGGTGAGTACAATGACAACAGTTTGCTTGCTCAAGCAATCTTAGCGCGATCGCCAGCGTCTACACTGATGATGGCTTGATAAATTTTGTGTTTTTTAAGTAAAAAGTATGTTACATTGCCTTGATTTGTCTGAGACAATTCATAACATTGGCAGTACAGAGAAAAAGTCATAATATTCGCAGTTCAAATAGGTAAGCGCATGAAGCTTGCTTACTGAAAGAAGTTTTGCCATCATTGGTGGAGTACCAAATGCTGCTATCTACGAAAGAGATGATTATTTACCGACTGAAAGCAATAAACACTTTAATACTTAACCAAGATAATGTATATTAGCAAACAAGTGGCAAATTAACTAGTCTAATATAAAAAAATATATAATTTAAAATTTGAGATTACACCATTAGTAAGTTGGTTTACCGAATCCAAAATCAGAAACATAAAAGTGATATGACTTATAATAAGGGCGATTTTCAAGAATTCCTCAACAATATTGAAGGTTTTGACCAGTTACCAACTGAGGTAATCGCCAATTTATCAGAGCAAATTCAACCGTGGCGCTACCGCATAGGTCAGAAAATTCTTGGGAAAGAAAGAATAGCTGACCGAGTCACAATTATTTATGAAGGAAAAGCTCGTCTGTTGGCATACGATCTGGGTACGAACATGCCAACGACCTTAAAATTGCTGGAACCAGGGGCAATTGTTGGCGAAATCAGTTTGTTGCGGGGGTTAGCCTGCGAGACAGCGATCGCCTCCACCGAAGTTACATGTTTAACAATTGGTGCGGTAGAGTTTTTGAACTTATTTGATCTCTACCCAGCTTTTGCGAGAGTTCGCAAAAACCGCTGTCATTTGCTAGAAGTCTTCGATGTATTGGGTTTACAGTTAGAAAAGCAAGCTTTAAGTGGTGCAAATCTCAAAGAAATCGCTCAAAATGCTTTGATAGAGGCGAAGCTACATTACCTCCCACCCGGAAAAACTTCATTCAACCAACTAGATCTTGATTGCGTTTGGTTTGTCAGTGGTGGTGGAACAGTAACAAACTTCTCTCCTGGATATCGTTTAGAATTGAGCGACGTGCAAGACGAAATCGAGGTTAAGGGAAATGCGGCGCGTTTGATTGGTGTACGTCCGTCGGATTTGATCGTACTGAATGGTCATCAGATACAGCCTCAGATAAACGATACTACAAGCGACATAACCGACGAAGAACTAGAAATTCCTTACGCACCAGAAGAAGAACAGCTTTCTTCAGCATCTCAAACTGCAAATGGTCAACAAAAAACTGGTAAATATCCGTTTTTTCGCGGTCAAGGGCAATTAAACTCGGCGATCGCCTGTTTCCAAATGCTGTCAAAACATTTGGAAATGCCCATGCGTCGGGAGGTGGTTCGGCGCGTTTTAACTGACCAGATGAAACGCCAGAGTACTATATCGTTTCAGCTTTGTGCTTACCTGGCAGAGTTAATCGGACTCAAGGCGCAGCTTGTCGATATACCCCTATTTGCTCTTAACCGCATTCCGACACCAGCGCTGATTCGCTTTGCTGAAAGCTATGCTGTTTTATACGAAACAAGCGAACAGGTGATAGTTTTGGGTGTACCATCCCAGGGAATCCAGCGCTATAAACCCGCTGAACTGATTGCCAAATTGGAACTGGAGGTAGAAAAAACTAATAATTATCCGCCTCAGATGAGGGTACTACTAGTTTCTCCTACCAGTGCAACACCCAAGCAACGCTTTGGTATTCAGTGGTTTGTTCCCTATTTGTCGCAACACCGCCGAGTGCTGATAGAAGTTTTCATTGCTTCCTTCTTCGTACAGTTGGCGGCGCTGGGAAATCCACTGGTCATACAGGTGATCATCGATAAAGTTATTACGCAAAATAGTATCGGTACGCTGAATGTTTTAGGCGTTTTACTACTGGTGCTGGGGCTGTTTGAAACACTGCTAGGCGCATTGCGGACTTACTTATTTGTCGATACAACCAACAGGATCGATATGGGTTTGGGGTCAGAAATTATCGACCACTTATTACGTCTACCACTACGTTATTTTGAACGCCGACCAGTAGGAGAACTGTCCACTCGCATCAACGAATTAGAAAATATTCGTCAGTTTCTCACCGGAACTGCTCTAACAGTGGTGTTAGATGCGGTCTTCTCGGTAGTTTATATTATCGTGATGCTGTTTTACAGCTGGGAACTCACTCTCGTGGGTTTAGGTACGATTCCGCTGTTTGTCGCGATCACCCTAATTGCGTCTCCTACAGTCAGCAGACAGTTACGTAGAAAAGCTGAACGCAACGCTGAGACTCAATCTTATCTAGTTGAGGTCATGTCAGGAATTCAAACAGTGAAAGCGCAAAATATCGAGTTGCGTGCGCGTTTTTCCTGGCAAGAGCGTTATGCTCGTTTTGTGGCGGCAGGTTTTAAAACCGTAATCATCTCCACCCTCGCTAGTTCTACCAGCAACTTTCTCAACAAACTCAGCAGCTTGCTTGTTTTATGGTTCGGAGCATATATGGTCCTCAAAGGAGATTTAACCTTAGGGGAATTAATCGCTTTTAGAATCATCTCCGGTTACGTTACTAGCCCGATCCTGCGCTTAGCTCAAATTTGGCAAAGTTTCCAAGAAACTGCCTTGTCTCTAGAGCGCTTAGGCGATATTGTTGATACGCCACAAGAAGCCGAAAAAGACAAAAATAATATTACCTTACCTCCAATTGCGGGAGCAGTGAAATATGAAAATATTTCCTTCCGGTTTGGCACAAGCGGTCCAATGCAACTAAGCAACGTCAATCTCGATTTTCCAGCAGGCACATTTACCGCAATTGTGGGACAAAGTGGGTCAGGTAAAAGTACGGCGATGAAATTGTTAATCAGGCTTTACGACCCAGAAGCAGGCAGGATTTTAGTCGATGGTTACGATATTGCCAAGATAGAACTCTACTCTTTGCGGCGACAAATTGGTGTAGTTCCTCAAGATACACTGTTGTTTGACGGCACGATTCAGGAAAATATTGCCCTAACTAATCCCGATGCAACAACCGAGGAAATTATTGAAGCTGCTCGCATTGCAGTAGCCCACGACTTTATTATGAACTTAGCCAACGGTTACAATACGCGGGTGGGCGAACGAGGTGCTTCTCTTTCAGGTGGACAAAGACAAAGAATTGCTATAGCACGTTCTGTTTTACAAAAACCAAAATTATTAGTTTTAGATGAAGCAACTAGCGCTTTAGATTATCCCACAGAACGACAAGTCTGTCTAAATTTAGCACAGGCGTTTAAGGGTAATACAGTGTTTTTTATTACCCACCGTCTCAACACAGTCAGAAATGCAGACATCATTGTTGTCATGGATACTGGTAAGGTGATAGAACAAGGAAGTCATGAGGAATTGATGGCTTTGAGAAATCATTATTACTATCTATACAATCAACAAGACGCGAAGTTGTAATTAGTTAATTGTTGATTGTTAATTGTTAATTGTTAATTGCAATCAACAATCAACAATCAACAACCCTTCGGGTGACGCTCCTTCGTCGCTAACGCTTCGCTAACACCAGTCGCCTACGGAGGGAAAGCCGTCATTCGCGCTGGTTCACCAACAATCAACAATCAACCACCAACAACCAACAATTTAAAATTTTTATGACTCAACTAAATGGAAATAAACTTAACGACAATCATCGTGAAAGAAAGCAAGAAACTGCAGTCCAGCTAAATTCACGGGTACTTTCAGCTGAATCCACAAATCCTAAACCATCTTTCAATAACTCATATGATCAAACATTTGAGCAATCTGTTGTACTCCGCCAATCTCCAGTTTGGTCACGCGCAATCATGCTGACATTGATGGGGTTAGCTACTTTTGGGATTGGTTGGGCATGCATTGCTAAAATCGAGCAAGTCATTCCTGCTACAGGTCAGATAAAACCTGAGGGAGCGGTTAAAGAAGTTCAAGCTCCAGTTAATGGAGTAGTGAAAACTGTTTATGTTAAAGATGGACAACACGTAAAAGCTGGAGACGTGTTGCTAGTTTTCGATACTATTACTACCAAAGCTGAATTAGATTCTTTAAACAAGATTCGCAATTCTTTAATGCAAGAAAACCAGATTTATCGCCATTTAATGGATACAAAGTCTGCTCAAGCAGTTGAAATGGAATTTTTGCGCGGGAATTTGCCAAAAGAAGCTACTTTTCTGCTTAAAAATCGGGCGTCTTTACTTGCAGAAAATCAGTTATTGCGAACTGAATTAAAGAACTCTACTGCCAGTGTAGGGTTGGGACTTGATGAACAACAACGTCTATTAAATGCCAAAACTGAGTTAGATTCCCGTGCGGCGGCAGCGCAGTTACAAGTCGAACAAACCCGGAAAAAACTTACTCAAAATAAAGTCCAAATCAGTGCAAACAGAGCAACTTTAGTAATTGAAGAGAACATTTTAAATAAACTTAAAGGCTTAGCAGAACAAGGCGGTATTTCTCAGCTTCAGTATATCCAACAGCAAAAACAGGTACAAGACGTTACGGCTGAAATGAACAAAGCAATTGAGGAACAGAAACGCCTAAACTTTGAAATTCAACAAGGGCAAGAGCAATTAAAAAACACAATAGCTGTTTCTAATAAAGCAGTGGTGGATAAAATAGCTGAAAACAAAAAGCGCATTGCTGAAATCGACAGTCAATTAAGTAAAAGCTTACTGGAAAATGAAAAGCAGTTGGCGCAGACTAATAGCAAAATTTCTCAAGCGCTATCGAACTTCGGGTATCAAGCAGTTCGTGCTCCTGTTGCAGGGACAGTTTTCGATTTACAAGCAAAAAACCCTGGTTTTGTAGCAAATACCACCCAAAAACTCCTACAAATTGTGCCAACCGATAGCTTTATCGCCGAGGCTTTTGTCACCAACAAAGATATTGGTTTCGTGCGGGAAGGAATGAAGGCTGATATCAGGATTGACTCGTTTCCTTACAGTGAGTTTGGTGATATCAAGGGACAATTAATTTCTGTGGGGTCAGACGCCTTACCACCAGACCAAACACATCAAGTATATCGTTTCCCCGTAAGAGTACATTTAGATCAACAATCACTAGTCATTAAGGGTAGAAACATTTCCTTACAATCAGGAATGTCTATCACCGCTAACATTAAAGTCCGCGAAGAACGATCAGTCATGAGTCTGTTTACCGAGCAGTTTACCAAGCAAGTTGATAGTCTCAAAGAGGTGCGTTAAACAATTCAAAAGTTAATAGTTAATTGCTAATGGCTAATGGCTAATGGTACAGTTAGTAAGCTATTAACAATTAACAATTAACAATTAACAATCAACAATCAACAATTAGCAATCCAAATGTTAAGACCCGAACGCATAGAACCCGGTCCCGGACAAGAATCAGTCTGGGACTATCCTCGTCCGCCTCGCCTTGAGGAAACAAGCAAACATATCCAGATCATTTTTAACGGTGTCACTATTGTAGATACCCATGATGCTCAGCGCGTTTTAGAAACAAGTCATCCCCCAGGTTACTATATCCCACCAACAGATATCAAAATGGAGTACCTGCTTCTAACACCGCAATCTAGCTTTTGTGAGTGGAAGGGACGTGCCGGTTACTACACTATTCGTGTCGGGGATAAAGAAGTCCAGAATGCAGCGTGGTTCTATCCTAACCCCACACCCGCCTTTACAACTATCAAAGACTATGTAGCTTTTTACGCTCATGTAATGGATGCTTGCTACGTTGACGGGGAAAAGGTGCAACCACAACCAGGGAATTTCTACGGTGGCTGGATTACTAGTGATATGGTTGGACCGTTCAAAGGTGAACCCGGTACTTGGGGATGGTAAGGCAATGCCGACCCAGAATTGCCACCACAGTGCCAGCACATCAGCGGCTAAATGGATAACAAACGAGGCAGATAAGCGGCTGTTATATCATGTCCGGTCAATCGCCCATAATAAAACTTGTTTGTAGTAAGGACTTCAGTCCTTGCTTTTTAGCGCCAGAGGACTTCAGTCCTCACTACAAACTTATTAAGGTTATTTAACCGCACGTGATATTACAGCAGTTTTCACTTATTTAGACCACATTTTTTAGCGTTCTTCTTTGCGACGGGCAGTCGCCTACGGAGGAGCCAGTGCTGTTCGCGAAGCGTCTCCCCCTGGGAGAAGACGGGTAACGCGATCGCAGGCATCTGGTGAGACAGCCCCTCTGTCGGGAAACCCTCCTGCAGGATCTGCGCTCCCGTTGGGCGTCGGAAACACTCATAATGCGCGCTGCCCTCGTCTTTGCGCCTTTGCGTGAGACAAAAAAAGGTCTATTTACCTGCTATGCGCTTGGAACAAGTTTTTTCTTTAGCAACCACGCGCCGCACAGAAGAACCACGCTCAAACTACCTGCACTAGAAGGTTCGGGTACACGCTGAACATCAAATTTATTCAATAATCTATAATTAACAGGAGCACCATTCGGATCGTCGGTTTCCGCATACCCTCCAACTTCCTCATAATAAAAGACGTTTTCAGGCTGAGAGCCAACTAAGTAAGAAAAACCATTGAAGCTAAGGAATGGTTGTGTTGGGGAGAAGAGATTATCGTTAGGCACTCCGAACGGCGGAACGTCATTCGGAAAACTACCAGGAGGTAGTAGTGCCGTAATCGTCGCGCCATTTCGCTGTCCCGTGATCCCTGTGATTGTTAGGTAGCCATTTGCATCCCTGCTGTCAGTGGTTGTTAAGACTCCACTAGCTTCAACTCTGTCACTAGAGTAAGAATAATTAAACTCGGCAGCTTGAACAGGGTTGGCGGAACCATCGACAGTCAGTCCGGTTGTTAAGACTACTCCAGCTAGCGTAGCTAAAAGCTTGAGGGCGCGTTTGTTTGTGTTGCTTTTCATGTTGGTATGTATCATTCAATGTCATTAGTTATAAAAAACATTTATTTTTAGTCAGCCTTAAGTTTCACCTAGAATAGGAATGCAGGTTTTGTTAGATGGCAACTTTGCTTAAGGCTGCTTCATCAGTAGTAGGCTCGATGCCAATCCAATGGATATGCCATCCCCAACTATTAGCAGTTGCTGGAGTTATATTATTCTCAGTAAAGTTGAGATATACACGAAAACTTTTGGCAGTAGGGCTAGAGATAGAACTACCTCTAATAGATGCCCAATGTGAACTATCGCCACCAAGTGACGTAAAGTATGTTGGTATTTGGGTGAAATTCGCAGCACTAGTATCAACATCGACATAAATACTATTGTCGTTGTAAACCTCCCAATTTGTAGAATCAGATGTGGTATTTCCAGTTGCAATTTTGGGAACAGTCCATATGACAGTAACTGTGTTAGAAGTTGCTTGAGCAAAAGCACTGGGAGCGATAGACAGCATAGTACCGATCAACAAAAGTGCTGCCAGAACAAATGAACTGAGCTTTTTCATCTAAAACCTCCGATACGTTTGGAAACTCTGCGTTAGCGCGACGAAATTGGATAGTTTTTGCCAAGCCTTACCCATAGGTGGATAAGGCTTGGGTAGGCTTTATTGAGCGGTAGGCGCGATCGCCCTATCCTGCATTTCTCACTCGTGAACGATGCGCAGAGCGTCTACGCACTCCTCACAGCCTTTATCCTGACTATGTTTCGGACATTTTTGACCAACCAGGAATTTTGACACAGTGTTGAACGCTTTATTTTACCGTTAATCTAGGTTTCATCAACTTTTGGGAAATCGTGGTGAGAAATCCGGGCTGACTGCAGTATGCCCCAAGGGTAAACGCTGACTTCCAGGCGTACACACACGTGTATTTATTGGCTTTTGAACCTCAACTTTGCCAAAGTCTTCTTCAATAGTGATTGTGGTCGGCTCGATTTGAGTACCAGTTGCAGATTGTTTGTTTAAGGAAGGCTCGACTTTAAGTGAGGATGTTATGTCGTTAAGATCGTCACCCACCCATCCAGCATCGCTAGTAAAGGTCTTAGATTTACCCTGAAATCCGCCATGTTCGTATAGAGTCACCTTATAGCCTGCTGGTACTTTTAACGAACTCAACTGATCGTTACCGAATGTTAAGTCTTTAATGTCGTAGCTACCCACACTAAGTTGCTGGCTAGCTCCTTGGAAGTCACCATCTTTAAAGATGACCACTTTGTTGTCTGCTGCTTTAACAGCAGATTTTACAGCCAATGCAATAGTAACTGTATTAGAAGTTGCTTGAGCAAAAGCACTGGGAGTGATAGACAGCAAAGTACTGATAAACAAAAGTGCTGCCAAAACAAATGAACTGAGCTTTTTCATGGTTAAATTGTATTTAGATGTGCATCAAACTGTTATTTTTTTTGCCAGAAAACGAAGTTATAATTATCTTGCAAACAATCTCTCAAAAAGTTGTTTAAAAAAACTACAACAGACTCAACCTTAGACTTGAAATGAAGTCTTTTATAGGTTTTTAGTAACCTTGCGCAGAAAGAAGACTACTTGTTAAGTAGTTAATAACAGTGTAATGTTTAGCCATTAGTAAATTATCAAAAATTCAAGATAATTTCAAGTAGGAAAAGTAGGAAAAGTAGGTTGTTTGTAATTAATAAAAAGCTCAAAGTAGGAAAATTAGGTTTACTCCCTTCCCGGTACAAAATTACCGTTCTTGAACCTTGGCGTTCTCGGCGTCTTGGCGGTTTTTTATATGTAATCTTCTGGCGGGAAGGGAGTAAGAGGATGTTTTGAAAGTGGTGGCTGATGTATCAAAAACTTTAGATCCTCCTAAATCCTCCTTAAAAAGGAGGACTTTGAGAAGGTTGTTCCCCCCTTGGCCACGGGGAGCGTAAGCGCATTATGAGTGTGAGCAAGTCCTAGGCGACTGCGAACCCGAAGGGGTTTCTCAACCAAAAATCAAGGGGAAGACCATTAGTCATTCTCAAGAAACCCGGTTTTTCACCCAGGTGCAAGATGTAAGGTAGGGATGCGATCGCACCTAATATCAGGATTGGGAAGTACTGAATTTTATGGTCTTGTCTGTCAGTCATTGAGACGTAATCTTTGCCTTGGAATCGAGCAATCAAACCCACAACCCAATTCTCGACTATATCTTTTTTGGTTTCTTTCTCCTTGGCTCTACTCGTGGTTAATCTGTGAGCTGTCTAGAGAATTACCAGCTTTGTCCTTCCCCCTGCCGACTTACTTACCTTTAAAAGTGACATGAGTGGTTAGTCGGTCGTTTCAGTTAAGGGTGGGGGCAAAGAAACCGCGTTTTTGGGCTGCTACTGATCAGCAACCATATTACCCTATAAACTCATAACCATAAAGCAAGCAATCAATATAACAGTTAGAACTAAAGCCATACCAACAACGTATTCAATTTTTTGGCTAAAAATTCCCACAATGACCAAGACGCCCAACACAATCAAAACAGAGCCTACATAAACAGAGTTTTCCCAGCCCTTAGCAATCAGTGGGTCATCTTTGATACTGTTAGAAGGTTGCTCAGTTCGTAGAGTTTTTGGGTCAGGTAGGGGAGCTGAAGCAATGAATAATGTTTTAGAGGATGTAATCATTCCAGTCAGGCGATCGCCACTAATTTTATCAAATCAACACTGCCTAAACAAGGTGCCGTACTCTCGGTAAACGCACCTTGTTTAGGCAGTGTTAATTAACGGTAACGTCATACTGCAAAGTCGCCACTAATTTAACACCAAATTCATCCTCAAATACTCCTTTGTTGTAATCTAAACTCCAGAGTTCTAAATCACAATCATCATCAATACGAGTAGTAAAAATTAGCATTTTGTATTCCTGCACCTCTGGAAGATATTCATACTCTACTCGGGCGATCGCACCAACTTGACGCCGATCTAGAGCCGTTGCCAATCTTAAAATAGCACTCAATTGATTAACAATTTGTCGGTGATTCTTTTTCAACAGCTTGCGGTAATTTTCGTGCTTTTTCTTAGGAGGAGATTTGCGATGATAACGCGCTACATTGGCAATAATTTCTATCTCGGTTTCTGTATAGCCGAGTAATTCACCATTGCGAATGAGATAGTAAGAGTGTTTGTGGTGAGATGAATGGCTGACATAATGACCACAATTGTGTAGTATTGCTGCAGCCCAAAGTAGTTCTCGTTCTTCTGTCCCCCAGTTATGCAATTTGCCTTGCATTTGGTCAAATAAACTGAGGGCAAATTCTGCCACACGTTCGCAGTGTTCTAAGTTGACGTGGTATTTCTTAGCAGTTTTGAGGACATTGCGCTCACGCACTGAACCCTGGTAGCGCAGGCGGTCTTCGATTAAGCCGTGGGTGAGCATCCAGTCCACGATCACACCTTCTCGGAGGGCACGCTCACACACGGTGACCGACTCAACCCCTAACAAAGTCATTGCTTCCTGTAAAATTACTGCTCCACTTAGTATAACTTCTGACCGCTTGTCTGGCATACCAGGAATCGCCGCCCGTTCTGAGTAACTCAGTTTCCGCAAACGATTGACCCACTCCTGCAAGTCTTTGAGACTGAACGAGTAGCCATTGAGTGTGGAAGGAACAGAACCCAACTTTTCCCGTGCATCGATCGTCGCCAGAGTTTCAATGGTGCCAGAAGTTCCCACAAAACGAGGATGTTCATCCAACTGTAAGTTCGCCTGCACTTCTTCAGCGGAACGTTCTAACATAGCGCGTATGTATCCCTGTAAGTACTGAAATTGAGCGTTGCTGACGGGGTCGGTGGTGATTAACTCGCTAGTCAGTCGGACTGCGCCGATTTTGGTACTGGTAAGGGTTCGCGCCTCATGAGTATCGCCCAAAATTAATTCTGTGGAACCGCCGCCAATGTCTATAATGATGTGGGGATGGTTGTTAAATTCCATCCCCGACAGTACACCTAAGTAAATTCGCCGTGCTTCTTCTTGACCAGAAATTAGGTCAACGCTTAAACCTATTTCGGTTTCTACTCTTTGCAAAAAATCTTGACCATTCGGCGCTTCCCGTACTGCGCTGGTTGCTACAGCAATGATTGTTTCAGCGTTGACAGCTTTAGCAACTCCTTGGAAGCGTTGCAAAGCCGCGATCGCCCTTTCCATCACCTCTGGTTTGAGACACCCCGTAGCCAGATCGCGATCGCCCAGTCTCACGGTTTCTTTTTCTCTGCCGATGATGCTAAAAGCTGGTAATGTTGTTTCAATTCGCACAATTACCATATGCAGAGAATTTGTCCCCAAGTCAATAGCAGCGATTATCCGGTGTTGGTCACCTGTTTGAGTTGTCATATCCCAGTTAGTAGAAATTAAACTCACCATCTTGTTTTTCTCTTTTGTATTAAGGATGGTAAAATCTGGCAGTATTGGCGCTCTTGGCAGGGGTATTATATAAACAAGCTTTTTGTGTGTTTGACTATTTGGCGACTGTGCCATAGTCAAAAGCTTTACCCTGTTACTTACAACTAAAGTGACTATTTAGATGTAACCAAAGTTGCAATTTTTGCTCAGATTTTACTAGAAATGTTACATTTAAAAGCCTCATCTACTTACAGGTAAAAACATACATCGCCATAAATTCCTAAAAATTTATCAAATTGCTGCTTTGACCAAACTTTCCATAAACTAACTACAACAAGTCAGAACTTCGTACCTGTTTGGTTCGTAGTTGCGCTGACCGCGCACTCAATCGCAACTACAACCCATAAATGTTATCTTCTTAACGATCCGAACTTGTGCAATCCTGTACTAAGAATCTTCACCGGCTGTGGGTAAAATTCAGCCAAAATATCAAATAAAATATCAAATAAATATAAATAATTGTAAATGACTATGCAGATAACCCCAGAACGCAACCAGGCTCCCATGTGGCTGATGATCATCAGGCTTTTACGGTGGCATAAACCTGAAGGACGGTTAATTCTGATGATTCCGGCTCTTTGGGCTGTCTTTTTAGCAGCTTCAGGAAAACCTCCTCTACCATTGGTTGGCGTAATAATTTTAGGAACTCTTGCCACAAGTGCTGCTGGGTGTGTTGTCAACGATATGTGGGATAGAGATATTGATCCATTAGTGGAAAGAACACGCGATCGCCCCCTCGCTTCTCGGTCACTTTCTGTGAAAGTTGGTATTGTTGTGGCGATAGTAGCGACTGTATGTGCTGCGATTCTTGCCTTCTATCTTAACCCACTTTCATTCTGGTTGTGTGTGGCAGCAGTGCCAGTCATTATACTTTACCCAGGTGCAAAGCGAGTGTTTCCTGTACCACAGCTAATGCTTTCAATAGCTTGGGGTTTTGGCGTGTTGATTAGCTGGAGTGCAGTGACGCAAAACCTGGAACAGCCCACTTGGCTGCTTTGGGGCGCGACTGTACTTTGGACATTGGGATTTGATACTGTTTACGCGATGAGCGATCGTGATGACGATCGCCGTGTTGGTGTTAATTCCAGCGCCCTGTTTTTTGGTAATTACGCGCCTGTTGCTATTGGAATTTTCTTTGCTGGTACTGTCTTTTTACTCGGTTGGCTAGGCGTTGTCATCCAGCTTCACTCCTCCTATTGGATCAGCCTTGCACTTGCTACCATCGCTTGGGTTTGGCAGTACTTTCGATTAAGACAACAAGATCTGTCTAACTCTGTATACGGTGAGATGTTCCGGCAAAATATGTGGATTGGTTTTATCCTACTTGCTGGGATGATTGCTGGAAGTTTCTAGTACCGCATTGCGGAATTAAAAATTAAAAATCGCGTAGCGTTGCGAGCGAAGCGAAGCAATCTAGAAATTAGAAAAGATTACACGATCAGCTTTTCGCGCTATTCCTTTAATGGTTGCTTTATTTGGGCGCCTGCTGTACTAGTTTTGCTCAAAGGAGAGACGCGATATATCGCGTCTCTACAAATAAATTCTTTTCTTCACACAACCGAGTTTATACTGAATTTTCTGTAAATATATCTAGCGCTTGCTCCGAAATTCTACGCTTCTCAGCTAATAATTAGGTATATACCTATAAACGTTAGATGCTCATACTTCGATGAAACGAGCGCAGATTCTTAAAATTGTTACTATAGTTTTATTGTTCTTTGGCAGTTTTAGTATTATTGGCGGAGGTTTTTTTCTGAGAAAAGCCTTTAGCAGCATAGGGGAAAACCAGACGATCGCTGATACTTCACACTATGGAGAAATTCGCAATCATCTTTGGTCTAATCAAACACAAGTAAAACATTTCCCCACAGATATTCCCCCTGATGCATTAGGCGTACATATTGCTTATTCTCCAGCTTCTTCGCAAGGAGATAGTTTTTTTCAAATTAGACTGAAACAGCCACCAGAAAAGATCAAAAAATTACTTTCACAGTACAGTGAGATTTCTCAACACAAATATAGAGGTGGTAACACAAACGACCACGCAAACCTACCCAACGGTGTGCCGACAACTTTCTTTTATACTGGTGACTCCAAAGAAGACTCTTTTCCACCCAGCTATGAAATATTAGTATTAGATGCACACGACAGGGGAAGCCGTGACTTCAGGTGGAATCATGGAGATAGCTATGGAGTAGCGATTGATAAATCAGCTTCCGAAATTGTTTATTGGACTGAAGCATGGTAAGAGAATTTTGAACCACCCTCAACGCAGATGATTTTCTGTTTTATCTGCGTTTATCAGCGGTTACAATTTGAAATTTATGAGAAAAATCATCATTGGGGTGATGGGACCGGGAGAAAATGCTACCGCCAATGATTTAGAAAACGCTTATGAACTAGGGAAACTTGTCGCCCAGCATGGATGGGTATTGCTGACTGGCGGTAGGAATGCTGGGGTGATGGATGCAGCAAGTCAGGGTGCAAAATCTGCAAACGGGCTGACTATTGGCATTCTTCCCGATGATCGTAATAATGGTATTTCTGAGGCAGTTGATATTGCTATTTTCACTGACATGGGAAATGCTAGAAATAATATTAATGTTCTCTCCTCTGATGTGGTGATTGCTTGTGGTATGGGTGCAGGTACGACGTCAGAAATTGCCTTAGCTTTGAAAGGAAAGAAGAAAGTTATTTTGTTGAGTGACGACGAAGAAAGCAAGCTTTTCTTCCAGAAAATATCGCCAGAAAATGTTTATGTTGTTGAAGGTTTTGAGCAAGCGATCGCCATAACAAAGGCAATTTTAAGTGATCTCACGGTCAGTGATGCCTAAAATTCGCAGTAATTCTCCAATTAATTAGTTGCGATCACTCACCATCATTCGATGAAAACCTTGTATTGTAAGGGTTTTACTGGCTAATTTGGCTCTGGTATCAGCTTGGCTATATTTGCACGTAAAATCCTGCATCATATATGGAATCAGCAATGCCCTTAATAACTACATGATGGATAACCACAATTTCTGATGAACCTCCAATTTGCACCAAGAAAGATAAAGTAGTAACAGCGATTGCTTTGGAGTTGCAACATTTAAAATATAAGCATAATTACTTAGGATTGCCTTATGACATCCACAGCATCAGAAAAAGTACGTTGGACAACTGCCGACTTGGAGTTATTTCCTGATGACGGCAAGCGTTATGAGATTATTGATGGAGAATTATTTGTGACCAGATCGCCCCACTGGAAGCATCAAGAAGTCTGTGTAAAAATAGGTACACAATTAGAAATCTGGTCAACTCAGACTGGTTTGGGAAGAGTTGCCTATGCACCTGGCATCATCTTTACCAATGCTGACAACGTGATTCCTGATGTTGTGTGGGCGAGTAATGAAAGTTTAGCAGAATTACTAGATGAGGCAGGACATTTGACAGGTGCGCCAGAGTTGGTAGTAGAGGTGCTGTCTCCTGGAGAAAAGCAGGAAATGCGTGACAAGCAGTTGAAACTCAAACTCTATTCAGCTCAAGGAGTGCAGGAATACTGGATTTTTGACCGCGAAAAGCAAAAAGTTGAAGTTTATCGTCGGGAAAATGCTGTTTTGAAACTAGCTGCAACTTTGTACAAGGAAGATAACTTAACCAGTCCTCTTTTGCCTGGGTTTAGTTGTGCTGTTGAGCGTTTGTTTGGGTAGCTCAGATCTTGCAGCTAACAGGATAAACCACTAATACATGAAGAATTGGTGTTGCATCTGGTAGTGCTATATCTGGTCGTTGGACGATGGCGTGTGCCGTGGAGTTTTCCCATTTGGAGAGGCAAAGGTACGGACTCATCCGTAAAGTTGGGACTAAAACTGGTTTCATGTTTGCCCAAATCATTAACCAAACACTTTCAAGTGATGATTTTGGCGCTCTTCCGCATTTGGTAGTGTAGAGTTTCTGCATGGGATACGCAAGCTCAAATATCATGCGATTACAGGTGTGCGTTACGACCGCTTGCTTGCCGATGGGCGATGCCTGAAACATCTGCACAAACGTGGTCAGCAAGTACGTTTAGTGGGTTTGAAGTTTCCTGTCTCAGTTTCCTGGTATTACCTCAAACGTGAGGTTAAGACAGCTTCGCATCGGTTTGGGTTACATCGCTTTAGTCAGGGAACCATGAGTGGGTGTTTACCGTTGGTTGGTGCTGTCACTGATTGCTTATATTTTGGCTCACTGGGCACAACTTCAAACTCAGTTACCTGGTTTACCGGATTGGGGTGAAGCTGCACAAACAGACAAGCGAATTTATCTTCCCGCAATTACTAGTGTCTCTTCTTTTACTTGATATTGAACAAATGATTCCTCTTGCACGTAGTCACGGATTTGACATTCATATTTCTAGGTGCAAGATCTGAGATAACAAAAACCCTTGGAGTACTTATTGTCCAAGAGTTTTTGTTTATTAGCTTATCTATTAAAAATTGCTCAAGCTAAAGCAATTCCTGATGGTAGTTGAGGTGGATCACATGCTTGATTTCCCGACCCACTTAAATCAGGTGTCGTAATTGTGTGTTTAATTATTTCGTGTCCCCAAATCGTTAATCAATCTATGGTAAGAATTAGGAGTGCGAGTTTTTGAACTTCACTTGTAGCAACAAAAAGGCTGTGATGACGATTTTTCGTCCAGATTTCCCTAAAACTAGCAACAGAACAAGAGTGCAAGTTACTTGAGGGTAGACACAGAAAGGATTTTGAGCTTAGGGTACAAAATTTCCAAAATGGCACGTGACCCCCATTAGGGTATTAGACCTAACTCCTGCAACAATTTAAGTAAAGTAATGAAAACAGACGTAATAGAACTGACATTCCTTATAATTCTGAGTATTTTTCGCCAATCCAATTGAGATGGTTTCTTTTCAAGCTTTTCATCATTTGTTTCAAACTGACATGATTTGTCAGAACTATCCCCAAAAATAGGAATGTAGACGCTTTTGTCAGAGGCATTAGAAGTTTGTCTTTCCATAATTCAAACTCTATTAACAGGTTATTAACTTTTGCTTGAGAGGATGTTTTTAAAGGGTCTTTTGCTCTCATGGTGAACACACCGAACTATCTCAGTACACGGCTGAAACCTAGATTTTTCGTTGCAGTTGACCTAAGTCAGAACAGTAAAATTATACCTTCCGGGACTTTTAAAACATCCTCTGAGTATCAAGTGATGAAGGCAGAAGAAATGCAATACAGTGAGTGCTTCAAACCCCCTAAAATTACAAGCCACAAATCGAAGCGAAGATTTAAGTGGGGGACTTAGACCCTTGGAACATTGATGGTCACCCTGATGATTTGAGCATTTGGGGAAGGAGGTAAATTGGCTGATTACATCTTCACCTAATTAATTGTGTTTAACATTTCTAAAATTCATATAACTCTCTTAGGCTTAAGGTGAAAGTATATTAAATAATACAAAAATTTTTGATGATAGAGAGGCAGGCTGAAAGCTTTGATATTTCTAATTTTAAATACACTGATAAAATTCATATTTTTCATATTGACAATTCATGAACCGAGTTATACTCTAAATGGAATCACTGTCACTTTAGTAAAAATATGGAACATCAAGAAATATTAAAATTTTTAAAAGAGCAAATGGTTGAGAAAACTAGAAAACCTCTTACGTTTGCTGAAGAAAATATTATTTGTCAATGTTGGGAAGAAAACAAACCTTACGAGGAGCTAGAAGAGCCTTTTTGCGGTCACACAATTGGCTATGTAAAAACACAAACTGCTCCCAAGCTATGGGATCGTTTAACTCAGATAACTGGACGAAAAGTCACGAAACGTAATTTTAGAAGTATTTTAGAAAAAGCATATGAAGAATATTTAAAAATTGATGTAATCGGTCAAGTTCTCCGAAAACGCTATCAAATTATCCAGATTATTAATAAAGGAGATTTTAGTAAAATTTACCAAGCAAAGGATTTGGATCTTAAGAATAAGCTCTGTATCGTCAAGCAAATCATTCGCAAAAAAAATGATACAGTAACTAGGAAAAATTTTGATATAGAAGTCGGTTTTCTTTATCAATTAGGTTGGCATAATCAAATCCCAGGGTATCTCGCTCACTTTGAAGATGAGCAAAGTTTCTATTTAGTTTATGAATACGTAGAGGGTGAATCACTCAACAAGAGATTGCCTGAAGAGGAGTCAGGTCTTCTTTGGAAAGAAGAGTCAGTAATTAATTTGTTGCTTAAGGTTCTTAATGTCTTAGAGTTTGTGCATAAAAGAAGCGTCATTCATCGAGACATTAGACCTAGTAATTTAATCCAAAGTCCTGACGGCAAGATATCCTTAATTAATTTTGGTTTGATTAAGGAGTTAGGGTCATTACAAACACGCACTTTCACAGGAACTTTAGGGTATAGTGCGCCTGAACAAAGTCAAGGTATTCCTAAATTTTGTAGCGATATTTATGCCCTGGCGATGGTAGGTATCCAAGGGCTAACGGGAGTTCCACCCAAAAAATTTAAGGTAAATCACGAAACCGGAAAAATCATCTGGCATCAGCAAGTCAAGACTAGCCCAGAGTTTATAAATATCCTTGACAAAATGGCGTGTCCGGACTGGAAAGAACGTTACCAGTCCGTATCAGAAGTCTTACAAGACCTAAAAAAACTGTGTAGTCATTAGGTTTTAGCCTGGTTAAAAATCTATTCAACGAATTCATCAGGAGATAGAAGTCTATGTTTCCAAATGAAAATTCACTGATAGGTGGACGCTATACAATTAAGGAAGAACTAGGTAAGGGTAGCTTTGGCGAAACATATAAAGCTACTGATACTGGAAAATTTAATGAAACAGTTGTAGTTAAGCTACTTAGGGTCGAGTCGTATTCTGAAGACTTTAAGGTAAAAGCGAAAGAATTATTTAAAAGAGAAGCAAAAACTTATAAGCAATTAGGAAGTAACCATTCCCAAATTCCACGACTAGAAGCTTACTTTGAAGAAAACGATGATTTTTATTTGGTGATGGAATACATTGATGGAGCAAACTTAAGTCAGCAAGAACTTAGAGAAGAGAATAAACTTCAGGAAAAAGACTTGATAAATTTGTTGAAGAATATTCTAACAATTCTTCAAGCTGTTCACAGGGAAAACTTGGTTCACCGAGATATTAAACCGGATAATCTTATTCGCAGAAATAGGGATAAAAAAATTGTACTAATTGATTTTGGTGCCGTCACAAATGATTTAAATATTAAAGAAAAAGAGCAAACAACTGGTCAAAGGACAAATATTGGAAGTATTTACGCTGCTCCCGAACAATTTCGTGGAGATGCATATCCTTGCAGTGATATTTATGCAGTAGGAATGATAAGTATCCAAGCCCTAACCGGAAGACGACCTGATAATTGGCTTAAAGATCAAAAGACCGGGGAAAGTTTTTGGGAGCCTCTGACATCAGCCTCTGAAGATTTAAAACGAGTTATCCGAAAAATGGTTTATTCTAATAATTCTCAACGCTATCAGTCAGTGGATGAAGTGTTGAAAGATCTTGATAAAATAGACAATCAATCTCCTAAAGGAAACAAATTTCAATCGATACCTGTTCTTCCTATCAAGGTAATTATTGGCTGTTTAGCTCTCTTAAGTATAATTATAGCTATCTATAAATATAAATATATCCCTAATGACGACTCTATTAAAATACATATTGAAACAGAAGACATGAAAAAATTATGTCTAAATAAAGACTATTACGAACACGAAATTTTTTCCCGAAGATATTATCTTCAAAACCAAAAATCGGTGACTATTAAGGCAGAAGGACTAAAATTTGATGACAGTGAAACATTTAAACAAGTTATTCGTGCATATCGCTGGAAATGTGTTTATAAAATTGGTAAAGATAATTCAATAGCAGGTGCGTCAGATAGAATGACTATAGGTTTAGATATGGATAAATATATATGTAATAAAAAATACGCCAAGCAAGGACTTAATAAAGCTACATATCTTTACTACAATGATGAAAATTCTTTTTACTGTGTTCTAACTAAAGAACCTGAATAACCATATTTCTAAAATACTGAAATTTCCAGATAAATAGACCACAATGGTTGAACCAACCGAAGGCATTATCTTCAGTAATTTACAGCCAGAGCCGTTACTAATGAAAACGAATACAAACGAAGATGGCAGATAGAGGGCTGGTTTAAAACTGCAAAACACCGTTTTGGGTTGCACAGTTTTGGTGAGTCAGCGCGCATGTTGTCGGTTTTCCCTCCGTAGGCGACTGCTTTCCCGTTGGGACAGGGGACACTTTTAGGCGTTTACCGTTGGTTCGTACTGTCTCTTATTTCTTATGTTTTGGCGCATTGGGCGCAACTTCAGGCGGCGATCGCCTCGAAGGATCTACCTGATTGGGGACAAGCCGCAGAAATCCCATTCCAAACTATATTTCCACAATTGGTAGTTGTACCTGAATTTACAAGACATTGAACGCCTGAGAGAACTGACACTTAGTCAAGGAATTGACATTCAAATTTCCAGGTGCAAGATGTGAGGTAGGGAGGCTCCTTAAAAAAACCGGAGTTGGAAGTTACGATCAAATAGACGGTTGCATGGGGTATATAATACAAGGCTGACTCCAGCCTACTAGGCATTTCTAGTTGGAACTTAATGCTCACTGAATAGCCAAAACAATACTAGTATTGTATCTAAGGAATTTCAAATGAATCTATCATTTAAATACATACAGTTTATCATTGAAGCCATTGATAATCTAATTGAGACATACCAAGAACGTCTCAAAAACATCGAAGATGTAGATGAGGATGAGGCATCCGATATCGGTAATGACTCTATGTTTTTAGCATCACTACGGAAAGACTTAGAGAAAAATTTGGAGCAGAGTGCTTTGCCATCGCCAAAAGATGTTAAAGCACAGTATTCTCAAGAAACTGAGACACTGTTTGTAGTGACTGTTGGCAGTGTGCTGATACCGGATCGGGTAATTTCTCTGGAAAGGGCAACGCTAAGTCCAAAGTAAGCTACTTTCCCGTTTAGTTCGTTTAATATCCTTTGGATAAACAACAATGCAAAGTATAAAATTACGTTCTCGTGTCGGAAAAGATGGAATATTACATCTTGATCTTCCAGTAGAAATGACAGATACAGAAATCGAGGTGACAGTAACAATTCAAAGAGTCACACCACAACAAAGAGGCTGGATGCCTGGTTTTTTTGAAGAAGTAATTGGCGGTTGGGTGGGAGAACCGCTACAAAGACCAGAACAGGGAGAGTATGAGACAAGGGAGCAGCTATTTTGACTTATCTTCTTGACTCAAATGTTTGCATACCGTAGGTTTTAATTCACTGCTGTCTGCGCTTGTTGATAAATTATTTCTTGAAACTGAATCATATCTTTACGCGGATCGGCATGGCTGACTTTGACTAACAGTTGTTCTCCCAATGTCACATCTCGTTTAAAAAACATTGGTAACTGTAAGCCCAAATCCTCTAACATAATCAGTGCCAAGTTGCTGTCTTCACGAAGCCACATGAGTACAGTAATCTGCCAAACATTATCAGGATGGCGACGCAAATACTCTAAAGCCCAATATCTGTTAGTATCTCGTTCTACTGTGGTCACCTCTTGGGTGATAGTAGAAACAGACATCATTACTTGTTTAAGTTCTTCTGCAGAGAAAGGGAGAACTTCACCGCGTAGATGGGCTTTAAGTTGAAAGTGCGTCAGCAAGTCGCTGTAGCGGCGAATCGGAGAAGTTGCCTGAGTGTAATTATCTAAACCCAAACCAGCGTGACGTACAGGGCTGATGCTCATTTCGCTTTTAGGCATACAGCGACGCATAGCACAAGCACGGACAAACCCGGCTGGGAGTTGGAGTAATTCTTCGTCTGGGGGTAATTCTGGCTGTGGCTGACCGCGAAAGGGTAAGGGAATGTTGTGAGTTCGACCGTAGCGGGCAGCAACCTCACCTGCAAGAATCATCATTTCTGCTACCAGTTGGCGGGATGAAGAGTCATCTAAAACTTCAATACTGATGTCGTCATTTTTGACTTTAATCATCGCCTCTGGCATATTGATGCTGATTGCTCCTTGAGCATACCGCCATGCTTTGCGTCGATCTGCCCAAGTCGCGATCGCCTCAATTTCTGGTTCTGCCTCTACGCCCAACTCTAGCATTTCATCTACATCTTCGTAGGTCAGGCGATAGGTCGGCTTAATTAGACTTGTCTGTATGCTATAATCTTCTACTGCCCCAAGTGCATCTAAAACAATCCCAAAACTTAAGGCGCAACAAACATGTCCCTGCACCAGACTCATTGGTCCAGTTGCCAATACTTCTGGGAACATGGGAATCATTCCCGTCGGTAAATAAACTGTACTGCCTCGTTTTCTGGCTTCTAGGTCTAATTCATCTTCTGGTATCAGCATCCGTGTCGGATCGGCGATATGCACCCACACACGCTCCCGTCCATCGGGGAGTAATTCCCAACTCAGACCATCGTCTATCTCGGTAGTACTTTCATCATCAATTGTGTACACCTTCAGCTTTGTCAGATCTAGACGGTTTGCATCTTGGTCTGGTGGAGGGGAATCAAAACGCTGTTGCGCCACTTCTAATACCTTGCTAGGGAACTGAACCGGGATTGACGAACGACGCAAAAATAAATTCTCATGCTGACTCCACCAACCCAAGTCCATTAACAGTTGAAAGGCTCCTTGGGGGGTTGCGGGACGCCCTAGCATTGTCATGGTTTCCAGGATCGGTGTACTTGGAGGATAGGCACGCGCCAGAGAGTCATAATTTAGCCTCTCACGCACGACGTCAGCAAGCAATGTTGCATATTTTTCCAATGCTTCCAAACGTTGGCGTTCCACACGTTGCCACTCCACCGCAACACCATTAAGTGCTTGCTCTACACGATCCAAAAAGTCCTGCTGTCCTCTAGCTTTTTGGGCTTCTACTTCCATCTGGTGTTTACGATCTGCTACTTGAGCTAAAGAGCGCGGTTCGTAACCTTCTCCCTTCTGCTTGAAGTAGATTTTGTCGTCTGATAACAAGCAATGAGCAGCGTAACACTGTGGTACTTGTGATTCGGAAAACAGCAGATTCGCCATTTCTGCCGGGGTGACTGTTTCTCCACCCTCAACCAGTAATTCCCAAGCAACCTCCAAACTTGATGGATCTAAATAAGGCTTTAGTCCCTCCAGAAATTGCGGTATTTGCGAAGGCTTATAGGTTTGTCCTGTAACTGTGTAGGTCATTTGTCGAGATGCAAGACTGTGGGATTGACCCCGTTCGTCTACTACAAACCAACGGGCTTTACCGTCAGGACGATCTACTACACCCAGACGGCGATCGCTACCAACTCTAAATTCTACTAGCGTCCCCTTGTCCACAAGCTTCGCGTTTTAAGAAGTTTTAAGTTTTAAATTTTAAGTTTTGAGTTTTGAGTTCAAATTAATTCATAATTCAACACTCATCACTCATCACTATTTTTAGCCTTCCGCATTAATGAATGGCAACAAAGCCAAAATTCGAGCGCGTTTAATCGAATATGTCAACTCTCGCTGTTGCTGAGCAGTCAGTCCAGTAATCCTGCGGGGTAGTATCTTACCTCGTTCAGTGATGAACTTACGCAATAAATCTACATCTTTATAATCTATTGGTTCTCCTGGTTTAATTGGAGACAGGCGACGACGGTAATAACTCATATGCTACTTAATTTCCTTGTGAACGATATGTCTGTTGCAATGACGACAGAACTTTTTCAGTTCTAGCCTGTTGGTGGTGTTGCGACGATTTTTAGTAGTGGTATAGCGTGAAACGCCAGCAGAACGCTTATCTACGTTAGTGCGACACTCAGTACATTCTAGTGTCACTACTATGCGGACACCTTTACTCTTAGCCATAATCTTACAATCAGTACTAGAGGAGAATTAACACAAATATCCATTATCGCACATTGCGCCGCATTTTTTCAACTAATCGCTTGACTTTAATATCTAGCGAATAGCCTCGACGCGACGAAACTATCATAGTCCTACTTGCGCGATCGTGCAAAGCTTGCCGCGCCTGAGTATCAGAAAAAGCTGCACCACAGTCAATAGCTAGGGGAATCACTAGCAGTATAGCAGTGGGATTGCTGATGATGTTGCCTAAGGCAATAGAAACCAAAAGCGCACCCAACCCCACTATCCCCTCTCGCTTTAAAAGTGCCTCCAAATCAGGAACTTTTCCTCGTTCAACTTCCAACACCTTGAGATCGAAAGCAAAACGCCCCAAACTCTGCCCTTGATTGTTATACACCATTAGCACCCGCAAAACCAGCCAAGCGATCGCAAAAACCAGTATCTGAACAACTTGAATGCCTGATTCGCTGCTGCCGAATATGGAACTGATCAACCAGACACTCAGGAAATCAATCCCTAACGCCATACCTCGTCGCGCAAACTCAGCCTTGGGATAGTGTTTTGGGGTAGGAACTCTTTCTATAGTCATACATTATAAGTAGTTTTTATATTAAAGTTACGACTAAGGTCATCGCTCTACTTAACCGTTACCCTTACTAAATAGCAGTAGGGTGGGCAATGCCCATTATCACATTTGTAAGCCATAGCCCTACCTACTAAGAATTTCACAAATTGAATAAAACTGCTATATATTCAACAATTTATTGTCGTAGGGAGGCAGAATAAGTGGCAGCGATCGCCCCTGCTTGTGTCAATGTTATTTTTGGTAAAGCTTGAACATCGCTGTATCTGAGTCGTGAGATGAGGCTTTTTGATGCGCTTTATGTAAACTTTTGCCCCCAAAGTATTCCAACACAGAACGCAGTGCGATCGCTGCCAAAGAATCGTCAATGTTAATAATGTCAACCTTCATGTCACTCATTGGAGGTTATGGGCTGAGTACAGGATTCCACAAGGTACAAACTTTGAGTTACTAACTATGCTGTCAGTTAACGATGCAGAAGCAATTATTTTAAATTTGGTGCAACCGCTGGATACAGAAGTTGTAGATTTATTAGCAGCAGACGGTCGCATTCTGGCAAAGCCTGTCTCAAGTCAGAGAGACTTTCCCCATTGGGATAATTCAGCAATGGATGGCTACGCAGTGCGTTATGAAGACGTAAAAGACTGTAGCGCCGAAAATCCAGCAGTTTTAGAAATCGTCGAGGAAATTAAGGCAGGCTACCAGCCCCAATCGACAATTCAACAGGGGCAAGCAGCGCGGATTTTGACGGGTGCGGTGATGCCAGTGGGTGCAGATACGGTGGTGATGCAGGAAGTGACACGGCGGGAGGAAAACCGCGTCTTCATCCTTCTTGCCTCAAAACCACAAGAATTTGTCAGACATCGTGCTTCGTACTACCAAGCTGGGACGCAATTACTACCCACAGGAATTATTTTGAATGCCCCAGAAATTGCTGTGTTAGCTGCTGCTCAGTGTACGCGACTGGAAGTTTTTCGGAAACCTATTGTAGCAATTTTATCCACTGGTGACGAACTGATATCGGTCGATCAACCGTTGCAACCAGGGCAAATTGTGGATTCAAATCAGTATGCACTGGCAGTTTTGGTGAGACAGAGTGGGGCAGAACCGTTAATGTTAGGAATTGTTAAAGATGAACCAGTTGCCCTTGAGCAAGCTGTTGCCTACGCGATCGCCAATGCGGATATAGTTCTCTCTTCTGGAGGTGTTTCGGTAGGAGATTATGACTACGTTGAGCAAATTTTAGAGTCCTTAGGAGGAGAAATTCGGATTCGTGCGGTGGCGATGAAACCAGGTAAACCTTTGACTGTTGCTACATTTCCCATTGGCGATGGGTGTGAGGGCGGGGGGACTCTGCCCCTACGACGACGGATTGCGGATGGGTGTGAGGGCGGGGGGACCCCGCCCCTACGACGACGGATTGCGGATTCACCGTTATATTTTGGGTTACCGGGAAATCCTGTTGCTGCGTTAGTGACTTTTTGGCGGTTTGTGCAACCAGCAATAAAAAAGCGAGCTGGACTGGCTGTTGGCTGGGAACCAAGGTTTGTGAAAGCGCGATCGCGTCATGAACTGCGATCTGACGGCAAACGCGAAACTTACTTTTGGGGTCAGATGTTTTTGAGTAGGGAGTCCGTTTACGAATTTCAGAAAGCTTGCGGTAGTCACAGTTCCGGCAATTTAATTAATCTAGCTCTAACCAACAGTTTAGCTGTTTTACCAGTAGGTCAAACATTAGTTCCTGCTGGAGAGCAAGTGCTAGTAATTCATAATTCGTAATTCGTAATTCGTAATTAATTAAGGCATTGCCCACCAAAACTTTGTAACTTATACATAAGCAGAAGCAATAGTGGGCTGAAAATAGGGAGTGCATCCTGTCCTATCTTGAGAACATATATTTTAGAGTTATTTGTGTCTGTCTACTCAACTACGAATTACGAATTACGAATTACGAATTACGAATTATTTTGAAGGATTTCTGTCGCTTTGATAGCAGGAAGTGGTCGGTGGAATAGGTAGCCTTGTACATCGTCGCAGTTAATAGATCTCAAGAATTCTAGTTCCTCTTCCTTTTCTACCCCTTCCGCAGTAAGCCTTAACCCTAGGCTTTGTCCCAAGGTAACTATCGCCGTGACAATATGCGCCACTTTGGCATCAGTCGTCAACGCTTTGATGAAAGAGCGGTCAATTTTCAAATTGTGGAACGGTAAGAGTTGCAGGCGGGAGAGGGAAGAATGACCTGTGCCAAAGTCATCAATGGAGAGGTGAACACCCATCTGTTCGAGCTTATGTAGCACCGTTTTAGTAAATTCTAGATCTTCGATTGCGGTCGTTTCCGTAATTTCTAACTCTAAAAAGTGCGGTTCTAGCCTTGTTTGTGCTAAAATAATCGCCACTGTATCCTCTAGTTTGGGTTGGCGGAACTGCTTGGGAGAGAGATTGACAGCCATTGTCAGGGGAGGTAATCCGGCAACTTGCCAGATTTTATTCTGAATACAAGCTGTGAGCAGAACCCATTCTCCAATGGAGATAATCAGTCCACTTTCCTCAGCCAGCGGAATGAAGACATTGGGCGCCACTAGTCCCATTTCGGGGTGCTGCCAACGCAATAGAGCCTCCATACCTGTAATTTTTCCGGTCGCAATATTAACCCGAGGCTGGTAGTACACTACCAATTCTTCCCGCTCTAAGGCATAACGTAAGCTCTTCTGTAAAGCCAAGAGTTCGGGAGCTTTAACATCTAAGGAAGCAGTGTAGAACTGGTAGTTATTCCTTCCCGCGTCTTTAGCATGATATAGAGCACAATCCGCGTGCTGGACTATGGTTTCGGCATCAGGACTGTCCCGATCTAACAAAGCAATGCCTTGGCTAGCACTTACGTAAAGTTCGTGTTCTTCTAGATGAAAGGCTTTCTCTAAGGCTGCTAGGATTCTCTGGGCTACCTGGGTTACTTCTTCCACGTGATTAACTTGGGACAGTAGGATAGTGAATTCATCGCCTCCCCAACGGGCAACGGTATCCCCTGTTCTGAGGCAATCTCTGAGTCTTTGAGCAACTGCTTGCAACAGTTTGTCTCCCAATGAATGCCCTAAAGTGTCATTGATGGTCTTGAACCGATCCAAGTCGAGGAAAATCACGGCTAAACTTTTCCCACTCCGAACTGCGTTAGGCAGATCTGTGGCTAGAATTTCGTAAAATAGCCGGCGATTGGGCAACCCAGTGAGTAGGTCATGGAGAGCTTGGTAGCGAATCCTTGCTTCCACCTCTTGGCGCTGCCTAGCACCACTGATACTGGCTGCTAACGTCAAAAGGGTAGATTGTTCGTGCCTTGACCACTGACGCTCTTTTGAACAGTCTGCCAAGCCAAGGTAACCCCAGAACTCATCGTCCAGCCGTAAGGGTACTAAAAGAAGGGATTGAATATTATCTTGGCTGAGGAGTTGTTGTTCGGTAAATGGAAATTCTCGGGTCAAACCGCTAATAGACTGTCCACTCTTTAAGGTAGTGTACCAACGAGTTAGTCCAGAAGCCTGATAAAGCTGATTCTGCCAGTGGTGACCCGAAGGCTGAAGGTCTGCGCGTGTCCATTCAAACCGCACACTCACAGCCATTTCTCCCGTAGCTGGGTGGGGATGATTCTCGAAGAGGTAGGCGCGATCTGCCTCGGCTGCTTCGCCCAGCGCCGCCAGGGCTTTGTTAATAGCTGTCTCGTGGTTCATTTCCACCAGCAAATAATTGGCGGCTTCAGCAACTCCGACAAGCAAGCGATCGCGCTGGCGTAGTTCTGCTTCGGCTTGCTTTTGCTCTGTAATCTCCCTAATGACAAAAGTTCTAATCAAATCACTTTCAGGCAGATAGTGAACAGATTGTTCAAAAACTTCTTTGCCAACTTCCACCTCCCGAACAAAAGAATTCCCTTCTCGATTCTGAACTACAGTAGGAAGACCTGCTATAATAGGATGTTGCTTTCCAGCTTCTCTGATTTGGGGAAATTTCAGAGCAGCAGCTGGATTGAGATAAGTTATCTGTCCCTCTAAATCTATCTCGATAATTGGATTCGGGATGAGTTCAGGGAAGGATGCTAAGCGAACTAGTGCCACTTCACTAGCGTCTTCGAGGAGCGCATCGCTGAGAATTTGAGTTTCAAAGGGATTGGCGGGACTGGCTTGTTCCGACAAGAAAGCAGATACGTCTTCAACTTCACAAGATTCAGAAAACGCTTTTTCGGAAAGGTTGGAAATAACATAGTATTTGGCATGAACTTGATTATTGCCAAACTCAATGACATCCCCATGCTTGAGGTCGTGAGAGAAGCATTTAGTGCCATTAATGAATAAGCCATTAGTACTCCTTTTCCCCTTGAAGCTGCCATCAATAATCCGAAAGCCATATAGGTGAGTTTCTAGAACAGTGACCCGCAATAAAATGGCGTGTTGTCTCGACACTAACCGAGAATGGACGACGATCGCGTTCCTCGGATCCCGTCCGAGAGAATAAGTAGCCTCTTGCAGGGGGATAGTTCGTTGCCCTTGAAGGTCTTGGACAACTAACAGGTGGCGTATTTTTTCCCGCTCATTTCCTGGCATCGCTCTTCCTCAATTTCTCATGTCTTCGGGTCTTAGGCTGAAAAATACGTATCCCATGTTCTTCCTTAAATCTCCAGGATAAAGTTAAATCCTAGACATAATAAATGGTATATTTGCGGATTTTTCGAGACTGAAGACAAAATAGAGAGAAAAGCAAAACCCTGATTGTCAAACAACCAGGAGGGCAAAAACTGAGAAAATATTATTCGGAAATTACTGTTGATAACTACTGATATTGGTATTCGCTCAAACCGACGTGCTACTATTGAGTTCTTCGGGGGATAGAACTGTGAGTGAGACGGTTGATCCAAATACCTCTCAGTCCAGCTGCCTTAGCTCCTTGATAGTCTTCTGTGATACTATCGCCAATATGCCATGCCGCCTCAGGTGGACAGTTGTGTTTTTCCAAGGCAGTAGCAAAAATTTTCGCATCCGGTTTAGCAGCGCCTGCCTGAGTGGAAATGGTGATAGACTCGAAAAAATCTCTCAGTTCTAGAGACTGTAACACCGAATAAATACGGGAATCGAAATTAGACAATACCCCTAGTTCAATTCCCATCCGCTGCCAATTTACTAAAGCTGCTAGGACATCTGGATAAACAAACCACGGTTCGGCAGTACCAAAGTGAATATAGACTTCACTAAAAAAAGCCGAAAAGTCGGAAAATTGTTTGAGAACGCCTGCTTGTTCAAAGGTCTTAAGAACGACGCTAAGCCACCACTCAAACTCGTACTGGGGAATATCTTGCGGTTCTACATAAAGAAATATTGGCGGCGGCGCTGCTTTAAAACTCTGGATAAATGTTTTATTCAAAGTTTCGGCTGAAATTTCGACGCCAAACTCCTGCGCTATCTGGCTATAAACTTCACCCACACTGCCTTTAACGCCGAAGAGTGTGCCAACAGCATCTAAAAAAATAACTTTCGGTCGTTCCATAATAAGCGTCTATAGCTACAGCTTTCAGCTATCAGCTTGTTTGACAGAAGCCTCCGGTAGGGCGTCTTGTGCGCTGAGTGCTATTTAGAAAGTGTTTCTATAATAGGACGGACTAGCCAGTTAAAACCAACTTTCAGTCGATGATCTAAAGTTGGCAGGCGATAGAGATAGGCAAGACGACGGGCGACGTATGCCAATGGACCATCCAGTTTGATGCCTAGACTAGTGAGAGTAGCGCTATCTATTCCCAGTGCGATCATTTCACCTAAGTACTGGTAGCGGAATGGAAGCAAAGGGCGGTTAGTCAGAGTTGCCCAGATATTCCAAGCGGTATGATCGGCTTGTTGGAGTGCAGCTTGTGCTGTTGTGGGAACTTGCTTACCTTCAGCATCAAGGCAATCTGCCAAGTCTCCCAAGGCAAATATTTCGGGATGATCTTGAACTTGTAGAGTTGGTGTAATGCTGATTTGACCACGCTGGTTTTGCTTTACAGGGAGACATCGCACTACGGGTGTTACCCGCGTTCCCACTGTCCAAATTACCAAATCCACAGGAATCGTATCTACCTGATTTTTGTACTCTAACGAGATATTGTCTTGCCCAATTGATTCTATCTTCGTTTCTAAATCAATAAATACACCACGTGCTTCCAAGGCTTTGCTTGCTGCTTCTCGGTTGAACTCTGGGGATGTTCGCAAAATTTGATCGCTTAGTTCAATTAACCGGAATCGTCCTCTTTCTCCAAGTCTGTCTGCTAGTTTGCAAGCTAACTCCACACCGCTGTAACCAGCGCCGACAATTGCCACTCGAATTTTATCTTTGTCCGATTCTTCCAATACTCGCAGGCGTTCTTCTAAACGATAAACATCCGTAATAGTACGGAAGGCATAAGCGTAGGATGTTGCTCCTGGTACTATATCTAGTGGTGTTTCGCCGCCTAGCGCTAACACTAATTTGTCATAGGAAATTTCTGGTCCATCTTGTAAATGTACTCGTTGCTGGTCTATGTCAATTCCCGACACGACTCCTTGATAAAAACGAACACCTGTATTTCGGAAAATTTCTTCAAATGGAGGTGCAATTTCCCAGGTTTGCAGTTCGCCTGTAAGTAGTTCGTAGAGAAGGGGAGAAAAGAGGAAGCGATCGCTTTGATCTACCAGAACTATTTCAGGTTTTTGCGTAGGTTCCCAAGGTAACTGGCTCAAGCGCAAAGCAGTGTTGAGACCACCAAAGCCTCCACCAAGTATACAGATTCTAGCAGGTTGTTCAGTCATCAGTCAATAAGAGCAGGGCTTCTATCAGTTTACTGATTTCTTGTGGTCTATTGCCATGAGCGTTTTACGATCGGACATAATACGTTCAACCCTATAAAGCAATACGGTTCAGTTAGTGGCGTTTATTCCCTGAAGATCCCCCCAACCCCCCTTAAAAAGTTCTGCTTTTTCCCCCCTTTTTAAGGGGGGCTAGGGGGGATCAAAGCCTTAACACCAAGCGTATTGCCCTATAAAGACGCGATATATCGCGTCTCTACATCTAGAATTTGTCTCGCGATTAAAGTGAATTGGTGTAAGTAATAGAATTCCCAATCAGCAAAAGGAGGTTTGTAAAAACTACAAACCTCCTTTTATTTAACCTTTATTTAAAATTAACTTAATTACCGCCCGTGGTGATAGCTTTATTATGTTGAGCAGTAACTTCGCCTCTGGAGTGCCATTGACCATCTGCGCCTTTCTCGTATTGGTTCTTGACGCTGTTCCAAGCTACTTTAACGGCACCCTGTTCACTCAAACCATCTTTTTGAGAAGCATTGAATGCTGCAACAAAAATCTGCTGGGCTGCTTGAGGCAATCCTTCTTTGATTTCTTGAGGTAATTCATCTATCTTGTTATAAGGCATAAACTAACTCCGATTATCTAGACTTGAGTTCATCCTATGAACTTGGAGGTAAATTGTCCTCTTTCTACAAGCAGATATACAAAATTGCCACTATACCTTTGGCTGAGCCTACAACAGATAAGTTACAAAATAGCATATGTTAGCAAAAATTATCTTTTAAATTAGCGCTGCTATGATATTGATGCTCATAGCTAAGATTGTGGTATTAAAAAAGAAGGATAATATTCCATGTATGAGAGCTATGCGCCTCATAGAGCGTGATGTTGTCTGAATATCTGAAACTTGGCTAGTCATGCCAATCACAAAAGAAAAATATAAAAAGTCCCAATAATCTGGTTCACTGTCATCAGGAAAATCTAGACCCCCAGCTATTTCTTCTGTATCACTACGTTGATAATAACTATGTGCATATTGCAACGTGAACATTGTATGCACCAGTAACCAGGAACTTACAATTGTCATGACTGCAAGGGTAACATGTAGTGCTAGCACAGACGCTGCCTGCCCTTTTTTATTCTCACCGAGCAAAAACCCAATCGCTAACACGCTAGCACAGGCACAGGCGATAATCACAGTGAAGATAGCCAAACGTCCTGTGTATTCACGCTGGGCATAACGACGCATATTTTCTGGGGTAGCCCTGATCATTATCCACCAAGTCAAGCCTAAGAAACACTCAACGCCTGAGTTCCAAGTACAAAGAGTGCGCGTTGCCAAGTGCAGCCAAGACGGTAGTATTGCTGAGACTAATACAGCAAAGCCGACGGAAATTATCAGTCTGGGTCGGGAGTCCAGGTTCTTGAACAACCTATTTGCAATAGACACTTGGATTAATAGTAAAGCATTATTAGCAGTATAAGCTGCCCTTGTCTAGTAATGTGGGGAGTGGGGAGTGGGGAGTGGGGAGTAGGGAATGGGGAGTGGGGAATGGGGAATTGTAACAATTGACAATTAGCAATTAGCAATTAGCAATTCCCTTAGCAATTCCCTTAATTATCTGCAGGTAAAGCTTCCAATTCAGTTGAAGTTGTGCTTTCTTGCGCATTGCACTTCTGGGTATGAGGTAAAGTTTGTAAACCTACCTGCGCTGTTGCATAAAGCCGACTAAATTCCTGCTCATAATGTGGGGCGACGATGGGATTCTGTATAAATACCAAAGTCTCGTCGTTTAAGTAATTCGCCGAACTAGACCAGTTATGACTACCAGTAATGACCAATACCCCGTCCAAAATTGCCATTTTGCTATGTACTCCGCGATCGCCTATTGGGGAAATAGGAATACCAATTGTGGTTATTGGATGCTTCCAGGGATGAACTTTGGTTAATTGGTTTTTCTTACCTGCATATGGGCATACCCCCATCGCGTCATAGGCTTTCGAGTAAGGTCTTCCGAAGAAATCTGGGTCTATTAAAACTTTGATGTCTTCTACCCCTTGCTCGTGTACACTGCTGAGAGTATCACTAATCTTTTGGTCTGAATAGACAAACAATGCCATATGTACACTCTTTTTAGCTTGCTGCATATAAGAGGCAATGATTCCGTTACTAGTTATTGCGATCTCCTCATTTTTGTGCGCAGGTGAAAAATTGACTGTGATAGTTCCAGATCCAGCCGAAATTGTTACAGGATGTCTTTCAGGCTTATGAGATTTGAATAATCCCTGCCACATATAGCCGAATTCATGAGAAAAAGTTTGGGCAAATTGAGCGTTATCGGGAACCACAACCATATTATTAGGATTACCCCGAGTTTCAAAGTTGTCAAAATGCCCATGCATATCGGAAATCGTAAAGTTGCCACTGGATATGATAGTAGTCTTGCCATCTACTACAACAAACTTGTGATGCATCAGTCCACTACCTTTAGTGACTCCGCCACCTGTGTCATCTTTGATCTCAATTCCACTCTCACGCAGCATGGCTAAGGCATCAGCAGGATAGCGCTTCAACTCTTCATAAGCTTGCAAATCATGCTTATTCATCCGTGCTATTTCTTCTGTTGTATAGTCAGTGATAGTTTTGTTGTATTTGTTGTCAATTAATATCCTGACTTTTACTCCGCGCTTGTGGGCAGACTTGAGTGCTTCCGCTACTTTTGTCAGCCTAAACTGCATCACCGCTAAATCCACAGTTGATTGTGCCTGATTGATTACATCAATAATCTGCTGTTCTAAGTTGTCCCCCTTGCGGGTAAAGTGGCGATAAGGGTCTTCATAAGAAGAAGCTTGATTCTGGTTGAAATAAACTTGAACAGCAGGGTCTTGGGGTAGTTTGAGAATTTCTTTTGGTGAAGGCTTGAGGATGTTAACTAGAACAAACCCACCAATGAAAAGCAGTAATATAAAGACTGTTTTGGCAAAGCGCGAAAACTTGCGTTTGTGAGGAGTAATAAAATATTTTATGAATTTCATTTATAGTTATTGGGAGCATCCGGGTTTGGTTAATTGCTCACCGACAGACTGGAAGTCTGGACGGCAGTCGCCTACGGAGGGAGACCCTCCTGCAGCGCTGCCTCGGCTACACGAACAAAGCCTGCCTTCGCAGGCTATATAATTCAATAAAGTTCAGTTAGTAGTATTCACGGACTGAAGATAGATCCCCTCAAACCCCCGATGATTTGGGGGGCTTATTCCCCCCTTTTTTAAGGGGGGCTAGGGGGGATCAATGCGTTAACTAAACGGTATTGCTATATAATTAGGTTTTTTCCAATGTGGGATGCACCCCAGTTATCAGATTACTGATTTACTGAGTTATGTTGTTCACCAGTATTGTTTTAAATAGAGGTAACAGCAATACGGTTATTGCGGAATTTAATTTAAAGAAGTGCAATTTTTTCCAGAAATCACGCCAGACAAAATTTATAGTTACCAAAATTGCGTGTGTCGATTTCAGGCATTGTATATGAGACGGATAATGGCAACTTTGGCAACGGATGGGAACGGATGTAACGGATAGGCAGCTTGTGAGTCTTTTGAAGAATCTATGAGGAATCTCTCCGTGAAATCTGCTACATCTGTTGTGCGTAACCTGACTTAAATATAAAAATAGGTGTATAAGCCGGTAACAAAACTACCTTTAAACGAAAAGGTTAAAGAAAATTTGGAAATTATAATTGCGTCACTAGAGCGGAAAGATGAAATATGATAAAAATGAGCATGGAAAATTACCTTCCTCATGCTCATTCGTATTCTTACCGCAGTTTAAAGACAGTGGTGTTAGATTACAGTGTCACTTGTCTTAATCATCTTCCATTGCCTCTATCACTTTCGCAGGAAACGCTATAGCTCTACTTGAAAAGCTTTATTTCAAACCAATTTTTAATGTGGAATTTGCTGAAGAAATTACTAAATTATCATATGCTAACGCAAACAAACTAATCAAAGATATCTGTAATATAGGACTTTTACAAGAAATTACTGGATATAAACGTAACCGCTCTTTTGCTTATAGCCCATACCTAGCTATTTTTAAGGATTCTTAACAGCCAAAAATTTTAATGCACTACGTCTACTTGCGTTGGTCAGATGTGCAATCGTGGTAGCTGTCTGCGATCGCCTCATCCATTCCCGTAACGCCCACTTTCTACTCTGCTGTTAAACCTGTAACTATTGCCCCAAAACAGTCGCGATCAAACTCGACAAACAACCTAAACTTAACCTGTTCATAATCTTTTGGTCATAAAATAATTACGCAGCCTTTAGCTTAATTAGGTAGCTTTTATAGTGAGTACCGCTATGAAAACGATTGACTACAGTAGTGATGGGTGAATTAGCCGCAAACATTTGCGACTGATTAAAGCTTCAAAGTATATATTATGAAGTAAATATAAAGTATTTTTTGAGACTTGATGAAATGCAGAAATTCACTTCAAGAATTCTACTGAGTTTGGCAGTGGCATTGACGATTATCTTACTTGCCACGCCATTAAAAGTTAGTCTCTCTCAAACTAGCTCTCCTGCTGTGAACACGCTGACTTTTCATGGCGACCCTCAGCGCTTGGGATGGAACGCAGCGGAAACAGTTTTGACCCCAGACAGTGTCTCTAGTGGTTCCTTTGGACCACTGTGGAACTCTCCCCAATTTGACTCGGTGGCGATCGGCAATACCACATATGCGCCGCACCTTTACGCCTCTCCTTTATACGTTGACAACGTGCTGCTGTCGGGCGGACAATTTGCGAACTCGACGGTAAATGCGGTTTTTGCTGCTACCAACAACGGCTTTGTCTATGCGGTGAATGCGTCACCTACGAGTGGCGACAATCCCATCGACGCTGGCACTATTTTGTGGAGTCAACGCTTGGGCACGCCTACGATCATTCCCGGTTTCGATGGGGACTTGCCCCTAGGGGTGTTGAGCACACCAATTATCGACCTCAACGCCTCACCCCCCCGCCTGTACGTCGCCTCAGTCGATGCGTCGGCAGGCTGGCAAGTCTTTGCGCTCGACTTAACCAATGGCAACATCCTGCCTGGGTGGCCGATCGCCATCAACGACGAGGTACTTGCTCCTGTTAATCAAAACGGTCCAGCCAAGTTTCAAGGAACCTTAGAGATGTCCCAGCGCGGGGCGTTGAACCTTAGCCCAGATCGCAATCTGCTCTATGTGCCCTTCGGTGCATATAATGACGGTGGCGCGGGCTGGATGGTCACCATCAACACGCTTAACGCCGTGGTGGAGAGCGCCTTTTCCGGTGCGCCGTCGTCCGAGGCGACTGCCAACGGCGGGATGTGGGCGTCAGGCGGAGCCGCCGTAGATAACGACGGTCGGGTCTATGTGACCTCAGGAAATAGCCCGACAGGCTCCGCCAACGCCACAGGTGTCTGGGGGCAGTCGTTGTTAGTGTGGTCGGGGCAATCGACCTTGCAGCTGAGCGGGACATACACGCCGTTCAACTACTGTGCAATGGATGAAGGCGACATTGACCTGGCTGGGGGCGGACCGCTCATCCTACCAGATTTGGATGCCTCAACTACCAGTACACCACACTTAGTTACCTTTGGCGGCAAGCAGGGCAACGTCTACTTGGTCGATCGGGACAACCTCCCAGGCAGATTGGACCAGCGGCAGCCTTGCAGCACTGACTCAACGACAGACGGTTCGCTGTTACCGCCCGATTCCCAACCGCAGTTCGGAACCCGTGGTCCACTAAACGTGTTTGGACCGTACTCGGAGAACTTCGGTAACTCAGATTATGCAAAAGGGCGCACAACTCCAGCCTACTTCCAAGGATCTGACGGGACACCCTATTTGTTCGTCTCCGGCTCTAGTAAGGCGGCTATCAACTCAACGACGTCCGTACCGCCATCCTTCGCAAGGCTGCGGATTGTGACTGCGCCTGACCAGCCAGCCTATCTAGCCGTTGACGCCACGGAGAACAGCTTAACGTTCCTCACTCCAGGTTCGCCGGTCGTGACCAGTAACGGTTCCACTAACGCAATTGTCTGGGTGCTGGTGGCGAACATCACCCGTTCGCAGTCTCTGACTGACAATAATGTGCCTCACCCGATCCTTTACGCCATTGATGCCACCACCCTTTCTCCGCTGTGGAACAGCACCCCTGAGCAACTAAATGTGGGCGGCAAGTACAACGTCCCTGCGATCGCCCACGGCGTGGTGTTCGTCGGCACGGATCGCATTCAGGCGTTTGGGCTAGCTTCTCCATAATCATAGGGGGAAAAGCTAATTGTTGATTGCTAATTGCTAATTGCTAATTGCTTAACTACCATTAGCGATTAGCAATTAGCCATTAGCTATTACCTATTACCAACCTAGGCGATATTATAAGTATTCAAGCAGAGTACGACTCGTGTCAGGTGTGTTCTTATTAGAGAGTTTATGCAAATCTATCTAGATTACAGCGCTACCACTCCCACTCGTCCAGAAGCGATCGCCCTCATGCAAACAGTCCTTACCACACAGTGGGGCAACCCTACTAGTTTGCATGAGTGGGGACAACGGGCAGCAACGGTTGTGGAACAAGCGAGAATACAGGTTGCTGGTTTAATTAACGCCGACGTTCCAGAATCTATCATCTTTACTTCTGGGGGTACTGAGGCAAATAATCTGGCAATTATGGGAGTTGCCCGTTTGTACTCCAGACCGCAACATATAATTATTTCTAGTGTTGAGCATTCAGCTGTCGCCGAACCAGTACAGTTGCTAGAGTTATGGGGTTGGCAGGTCACGAAATTGCAAGTGGATGCGAAAGGAAGAGTTAGCCCTTCAGATTTAAAGGTGGCGCTACAAGATAACACCGTATTAGTGTCCGCGATCTACGGTCAAAGTGAAGTTGGTACAATTCAACCGATTGAGGAACTGGGAAATATTGCTCGTTCGCACAATGTTTTATTCCACACAGATGCGGTGCAAGTGGCAGGACGCTTACCTATAGATGTGCAAAAGCTTCCCGTAGATTTACTGAGCATATCTAGTCACAAATTTTATGGACCGCAAGGTGCTGGGGCGCTGTATGTGCGTCCGGGTGTAGAGTTAGTGCCGCTGCTGGGTGGTGGGGGACAAGAAAGGCGACTGCGTTCTGGTACGCAAGCAGTACCAGCGATCGCCGGATTTGGCATAGCAGCAGAATTAGTCAAGCAAGAAATGCCAACAGAAACACCCAGGTTAATTAAGTTACGCGATCGCCTGTTTGCCCAGTTAACTAACATTCCTGGTTTAATTCCCACAGGCGAACCCGAACACCGCTTACCTCACCACTTAAGTTTTTGCCTGAAACACGCCGATGGTGAAAAACTCACCGGCAAAACTCTGGTGCGCCAGTTAAATTTAGCTGGCATTGGCATTAGTGCTGGAGCAGCCTGTCATAGTGGTAAACTTAACCCAAGCCCAATACTGTTAGCAATGGGGTATTCAGAAAAAGCTGCCTTGGGAGCAATTCGGATGACACTAGGGCGCGATACCACGGAAGCAGATGTGGATTGGGTGGCAATGGTTTTGAAGCAAGTTTTGGCACGATTAAATAAAAATTCGTAATTCGTAATTCGTAATTCGTAATTATTTTTAAGACGGAGATTTAAACTTCTTTATAATTACGAATTATGATAAAATATAAAATCTAAAATTGTTTGAGATGGCTGAAATTCCAAAGACACTAGAAGATGCGATCGCCCAAGCCCAGGAAGCTACTCAAGCTGCACTTGCAGAGGGGTATACTCGGCTACAAGTTGAGTTACTATTCCCAGAACTCAAACCAATGCCTGTAGCACAGCAATTCCTATCACTATTTGAACAATACGGTTCTAAGCTCAAGGTTTTCTTTCCTGATGCAGGTGGTGCAGCCCTTGCCCAACGCGATTGGGCAGATGTATCATTTAATATCTCTGATATTGGCAGCGGCAAAACTGGCAAAAAACAAAAAATTCAGCCAGAGGATGAAATTTTCTTATTTATTGCCCCTACTTCAATGGAAGTGTTGCCATTAGAAAAGCTGTGTGAAGAAATAGGCGATCGCCCTTTAGTGATCTTAAATCCCCGCATGGAAGAAGCCGGAGCTGTTGGCATTGGTTATACGGCGCGACAAACCTACCAGCGTTTCATTAGTACACTTGAATCCTGCTACTACCTGCGTCCTATATTTGAAGAAGCAGCAGTATTCCGCTGCTATCCCGGACTTTGGGAAGTGTGGCTAGAGACTGGCGGCGAGTATCAAAAGATCGCAGAATTACCGCAAAAACCCTCAGGCGATGAATTGGATACGATCTTGATGAACGGACAACCGCAAACACTAGGAGAAGCTGCTTCAGCCAAAAAGTCCAGTATCTTCCGGAGCATGCAACGGTTCTTAAGGGCGTTGAGTCGTTAAAAGAAAGCAGGAATATCGTGTGAAAACAATTTGGCGAGGGCTGAGACGATTACATGATATTTCAGCTACCTGGAAACTGCTTCACTCCAATTCCCTAATTAGTACCTTTAATTAACGATCGCCTCTGAAAATCTTCCCTTACACATTCTCGTACTATTGTCAATCCATTCAAAATTCTTCACTACTATAATCCCTCCCCTATCTCGCTTACAGCAATGTTAAGAAAGATCCGGGTAATGGATAGCCTCGTAGGGGAGGGATTGGGGGAGAGGTTCTTCCAAGATTACTGAATCGGTGTTCTAGGACTAAGATTTAGGAGTGGCAGCTAGGAGTGGCAAAAACTGATACCAATTATTCTGAAAGAGTTTGGTTTGCCGCCAGAATTTTCAAATTCCGAGTCCGATTTGCTTAATATTGAAGCAACTTATCTTCAGTCCGGCGGTATTTTCAAAATTCTGGAGGATAAGGAAAATAATCTTTTAGGCACTTTTGCTCTGCTGCCGATTAATGAAGATACTTGCAAATTGAGGAAAATGTATCTTGCACCGCAGGCTCGCGGCATCGGTCTAGGAAAGCAAATGTTGGAACGTGCAATTAACGAGGCTAAAAATTTAGGTTTTAAGGCAATGATTATCGAAAAGCACAAAGTGTATCTGTATTTTTACGAATAAATAATATAAATAATAGAAAATTCCACAAATATACGCATATAATCATCAATCAAAATTAAGTATTTATGCGATTTTCACAATGAATGAGAATCATCTACTTTAGAAACATAACAATCAATAGATTTTTCCTGTGAATTATCATAAATATGTTGACTTTTAATTAGCTAATTCTTAGCTGGGAAATATGTATTATGAGATCGACAAATAAGGAGGATAGAGAAAATTGTAAAAATTAAATGTCTAAGCTGCAGCGATCGCTCTGACGAGAAAGCTACGCTGTCATCTCAGCATCGCATTAATGATTGTTGATCTACCTCCGCGCATTTTTACAAGGGAATTAGATGACAAAAACCGAGATTTACGAGTGGAGTATGCGAGGAAAAAGAATGCTGAACGTAAAACATTATCTTCAGCGGGTACAAAACAAAATTTTATGGCTATATAACTATAAATTTCCAGAACTTCTCAGCATGTTACAGTTCCGTTGGCTATTGCATGTTGCTAGTAAACCTATGAGCATTAGCCAGAAATCTGCAATGGTAATTGCGCCACACCAAGATGATGAAGTTCTTGGGTGTGGTGGTTTGATTGGAATCAAGCGAGAACAGAATGTACCAGTCCAAATTGTTTTTGTGACTGATGGGGCGGCTTCTCATTCCTGGCTGACTAAGTTTCAATCTGGGGAATTGGTGCCAATTCGTAAGGATGAAGCACTTACAGCTTTAAATATCTTAGGTGTTGACTCCTCGCAAATTCACTTTCTCAACAAACCAGATAGTAAGCTTCGGTATCTAGATCCAAACCAGCGTCAGCAAACAATTCAGCAATTGGCTCAACTTTTGAGGTCATTCCAGCCTGGGGAAATCTATGTTCCTCATCGCAACGACCGTACCAAAGACCACGAAGCAACTTATGAATTAGTTCAAGCAGCGATTCAGCTTTCTGGAATTGAAGTTGTGCTGCTACAGTACCCCATTTGGATTTTCTGGAAGTCTCTATTGTTTCGTGACTTGAAACTACATGAGTTAGCAGGTGCTTACCGGATATCGATTCATCCTGTTCAAAGCAAGAAAAAACAGGCAATTGAAGTTTACCGTTCTCAGTGCTTACCCATAGATGCTGAAACTTCTCCAATTCTGAAACCCGCTTTCCTGAAAAGATTTTTCTTGCCCTATGAAGTTTTTTTTAAACCGGAAATACACGAATTACCATGAATCAAGACTTACAACTGCGTGTGCTGCTAGATCCTAATACACGAACTACCATTAACCAAGACTTACAACTGCCTGTTCAGCTAGACGATATTTCACTTTCTCAGGAATTACCGCCAATCGTTCTAGTTGCCTTTACCCGTCCCGAACTTCTCAAGCAAGTTCTGTCGGCTATAGCTGAGCAAACCTTGTGTCCACAGAAGATTTTAGCTTTCATTGATGGACCACGCAACGCCAAAGATCAACCTTTGGTTGAAGAATGCATTAAGTTATTAACAGAATTCGACCATACTATTCCAGTTGAAATTGTCAAGCGATCGCACAACCTGGGTTGTGATGTCAATGCCGTCTCTGCACTCACAGAGGCTTTTTCCCGTTACCCTGCTGCGATTTACTTAGAAGACGACATTGTTCCAAATCCTTACTTTTACGATCGCATGTGTCGCCTATTATCAGCTTACCGTAACTTCCCCCAAGTGTTTTCCGTTACAGCCTATGCAAACTTTCCCAGTGGGCTGAATCAACTGATATCAGAGGATTTTATGGTATCAAAGCGGGTATTTGCCTTGGGTTTAGGAACTTGGGCAGATCGTTGGCAAGACTTAGATTTTGCTAACTACAAGCAAGGTAACAACCCTTTTGGTCATTTTTACGACATTCCTGCAACCGTACAAACAAAGTATACAATTCTTAATCAATTCTTTCTAGAAAAAAATAAAAAGCACGATTGGGTGATAACCCTGACTTTAGCTGCCCTGTACAAGGGATATGTACATATTACGCCAATGGTATCCTTTGTACATAATATCGGGTTCGGACACCCTGAGGCAAAAACATACAATACAGGAGGGGAACCAGCTTGGGCAAACGCACATAGCGATTCGTCTGCCTGCCTGAACAAGTTACCACTTAGCCTAGATTTGACAAACACGCTCTCCGCTTCCCTTGATGGAGTAGAGTTGGCTAGACACTTAGAAAGTTACCAGAGTCTATGGCTTAGCCCAACCGACACATGGCAACTATTGTGTAAGTATAAAGGGTGGCAAAGCAAAATCGCCTTTTTAAAGCTCTTCTTTTCTCGGATGCTGATTCTGGTAAAACGCTTGCGTGCTGGAAGACCAGTGTAGGGAGTAGGGAGTAGGGAGTGGGGAGTGGGGAGTAGGAGAAGTAGGAGAAGTAGGAGAAGTGGGGGAAGTGGGGGAAGTGTGGGGAGATGAGGGAGTTAATTTCTCTCCCCCTACTCCCCCTACTCCCCCTACTCCCCGTACTCCCCCCACTCCCCCCACTCCCCACTCCCCACTCCCCACTCCCCACTCCCCACTCCCCTTTATTATTTTCCTTGCAAGGGAGCATTCAAAACTTTGTGAATGCGATCGCTTGTTTCTAGCAAGTGTGCCTTGGTGTATTCGTCGTCTGAACTTACCTTATCCAGTTTCTCACTTAATTGTCGCATTTTATACCATGCGAGTGTGTGAGCATCTTCAGGCACGTTTTGCTTGCGCAACACTATATCTGTGAGTATGTCCAAGTATTGCCGCTGTAAGCCTCGACGCAGACTAGAAATCTTGATTGATTTGCCCTTTGGTTTTAGCACCTCAGTCCAAATTCCTGACTGCAAAGTGTCAAACAGTTCTGGAAGAGTCAGGGCTTGACTCGGCTGACTTTTAAGTTCGATATCTTCTAGACGTGTGAGGCGATCGCGCGACAGCAAATCTTCCAACACCGCACTCTGCAAAAACAACACTAAGTCGTGAATTGGATAGTCCAACCGACCAATTTGCGGAGAACTACCCCAATGTCGCCAACGGGACGGTGCTAATTTATTCAGCAGTTCTGGCGAAAAGTTAAAAGCATCCTCAGCAAATACATATTTTTGTAGCACCGCTAACGCCTGTCGTTGTTTTTCTACTGGCACAGGTTCAAATGGCAATCGCTCTTGGGGAGCGCCAGCATGAACTCGGTAGAAAGATTGACCCCCAATATATTTTGTAGTAAAGTATATATTCTGGAAATAGTTTCCTAAGACTGTGCCAAACCTTTCACTCACATCACTGTAACTCTCTCCAGAAAGTGGGTAACGAGTATTGAGACGATCCCAGATCAAACGACAATTATCCATTTGCCACTGGGAATACTGTAGGACATCGCTGCTATAAGCCCAAGCATTGGTAGTTGGGTCGATGTCTAGCAGATCCTCGTCTGTAGAATAACTCAACTCCGGCTTGTAAGATTGCTGGGCAATTTTCTCCAAAAATGGCTTTTCAGCGATGGGAGTTACTGCCTGAGTAGGTGTGTAACCGTACTGAATCGCCCAGCGATCGTAAGGTCCCACCATAATGGGAAAATAATCTCCCTGCTTAGTACCTTGGGGTGCGATGTTTGGTGGAATGTAATCCATTACCGACGAGACTAGACCTTTTTTGTGGGTAATTTGAGTGTTGTTCATCTCCTCTGGTGACAGTAATGCAGCACCACGAAAGTTATGTCTTAACCCTAGGGTGTGTCCGACTTCGTGAGCGATGATTAAGCGTAAATATTGATGGATATAGTCTTTCACTTGGTTGCTATCAGGCGAGATGTTTTGCAAAAGTGACATCGCCAGTGGACCAAAAGCAAACTGGTTAGCAGCTTCCATGCCGTAGCAAAGGTCGTACTCACCTGCCAGTTTGGATAAACGGCTAAACGGCGTTTGCTCTTCTTGATTTTGCTCGTTCGTCTGCATGGCGTTGCCTTTGGCTTCTAAACCACTGGCGCAAAGCAGGCGATTTTGCATCAACGCCGATAAGGTAGTCTGGGTTTGGGTTTGGTTGGGTTGTACAATTCTGCCGTAATCACTCTTAAGTAAGCGCACAAAGCTGGCATCTACTAAAATGGTGGCGTTCAAGATTTCCCCAGTCAAAGGGTTAACGCGAGATGGTCCCATAGCAAAATATCCATCTACCGTATGAATCCAGCGAATCGTGTTGTAGCGGATATCGGCTGAGTCCCATTTGGAATTATCCGGCATCTGATTTACTTGGATCGCATTTTTAAATCCTGCCTTTTCAAAGGCGAGGTTCCACATCAGGACGCCTTCAATAATGGCATCGCGGTACTCCTCGGGTACAGCGTTATCAATCCAAAAAACAATCGGTTTTTTAGGTGGAGAAATTGCGGCTTTGGGGTTTTGCTTTTCTAAATGCCAGCGATTGATGTAGCGGACAAATGGATCGCCGCGCTCGTCATTAGATAAGTCTTGGTAAGCGGTGATAAAATAACCGAGGCGATCGTCAGCTAAACGCGGTTTGTAGTTGTTTTCTGGAAGTTGAGAGAGACTATAGTGAACGCGCAAGGTAAAGCCACGATTGTCAGCAAGGGTGGCAAACCGCAGCATTTGATTATCCTTGCTCTTACTACCAGTGCTAAAAAAATTTAAAACTGACTCAATTTCTATGTTTTGGGGAAAGGCTTTAGCCGTACCAAAATAGGACTTATCTGTGCTTCGGGACACCCCCAAACTTGAAGACAATCCAGCTAAGTCTGTAAGTAGTAGGTCGCCCAAGTCGATCAGAATGGTTTTGCGTTGCGGATGAATGCTTTTAATCGAAATTGCGTAGAGAACTGAGTCACTGAAAGACCTTAAGCGCGATCGCTCTTGGGGATCTCCTTCATTTGTGCGGAAATTTACATTGCGAACCACAAAGTGCAAGTTGTTATTCACCCGCCGGAAGTAAAACAAAAAATCTTGCAAAGGCATACCGCTGTAAATTCCTGCTTCGCCAATGCCAGATTCTAACGTTGCTGTAGCGAGATAATTTTTATTCAGTTGCTCTTCTTTAATTTCTAAATAGATTTTGTTCTTTTCCTGATTCCGGTATAAGGTGAACACTCCCTCCAGCTTTTGGGTATTTTTCACGACTTCATCAAACGGCTCTAACTCGTCCTTTTTTTGTGGCTGCGAGTTGGAACTGGGCTTTTCACTTGCCAGATCGGGCTGATTCGGATAAGTCCCAACTAGCAAAAATGGTTGTTGTTCAGCCTTTTTGGTATCTTTAACTACCCAAAGCCAAGAGGATCGCTGTGCCTGTTTGTTCTGATGAATGACCCACACTTTCGACGACGCTTGGGAAGATGCGGTAACGCCCATTAAAGACGCGGAGATTGTTTCATTTATATTCCCCGTATCCCCATGTCCCCTGCTCAACAGCGTAGCGTCCTCTTTTCCCTGATTTATAACAGTAGTGTTTACAACCGCTTTCGTGGTTAGTGAGTTAGCGCTGGTGGTTGCTATTGCCAAAAACAAACCATTCAGAAAAATAACACAAAAGGTTAATCTCTTCATCCCATCTTTCCTTGACAAAAATTCCGTCTCTAATTTCCATTGCCTGCAAAGCCACTTTGAACTCTCCTCACCCACTGATAGCACCTGAAAACACTCCTTGCTGCTCTATATCAAACAGCAAACGCCTTAAATCAGGTGTAAGCGCTATTTTTCAGCCTTGTTGCACTGGTTTTAATGTAGTATTTTTCCCAACAATTGCGTCTGTAGCAAAATGCACGTATTATTTTCACATCAAATTAGAAATAATGCTGAGACTTTAGTATAAATATTCAACTATAAATACTTAAGTTTCCGGAAAAGCGAAAAACTTTTTAAGCTGATATTCTTAGTATAAAGATTAAGAAAAATGTCAACACTCTCATTATAAACCGATGTCATAAATAAGACAATAACGTTTCGGCTTGAAACTCATTTATCAAGCAACGATCAATCAAGTGACCCGAAGTAAATCAGTAGGTGCTTAGTATTAAAGAACACAACATGTTCCATTTATATCAAGTCTGGAAGCTTTTGAAAACTTACGTGAGAGGATTATGGGTACAAGAGATACCAAAGAAAAATTCTCTCAAAGCCATTCCTGTTTTGCCTCTAATAAAAATTGTGAAAGATTCAGATAAAAGTGTGGAGTTTTATCAAATAAATTTGCCCAACCGGAAAGCAGATCCGACACGAGGGAAACCCCTCTGTAGCAGGGACTCACCGGAATTTTTATTTCAGCAACGACTGTACAAAAGCTTGCAAGAATGGATAGAACTAAGTAGTGGTTGCACATTCAAGATCAGCGATCGGCAACTGCATGAGGAAATTTACGATTTACTGGGCGATGGGGCGCTGAAATCAGAAATTGTCGAAAAAATCATCAACAGGCTCATGACTAGTCATGAATTTTGCCTAGTGCCCCTGTTCCGCCGCTTAGAAGATTTTTATCGCTGTTGGTGTCAGGGACAATTTATTGATGCTGCACCCAGTGATAACTTGCCTCAGAAAAAGATGCTAAAGATGCAAGCACAAAACATTACCATCGGGTTACGGCAGGCAGACATAAATACGGGACTGAATGTGATGATTTTGCTCTTAGAATTACACCGTCATGCTCAAGAACAAGATGATCTTAAGGAACAAATTATATTCTATCCATCGGGTAAAAGAAATACAGACAATTTTTTCACATCCCAACTGCTGCGTATCATTAACTACAGCGATGCCATAGAAATTGGCAATTTTAGTAATGTAGTCGGGGAATTCCTTAAAGGAGGCAACTTTAGCGGTGCTTACCTTGGGGATGCTAACCTAACTGGTGCTAACTTCAGTGGTGCTAACCTCAGTGCTGCCAACCTTGGAGATGCCAACCTGACTGGTGCTGACTTCAGTAATGCCAACCTCAAAACCGCGAATCTCGGCGATGCCAACCTCAGCAGTGCCAACTTTAGTGGTGCTAACCTCAAGCGCACCGACTTTAGCAGCGCCAACCTTAGTAGTGCTAATCTTAGTGGTGCTAACCTTAGTGGCGCCGACCTCAGCAGCGCTGACCTAACTGGTGCTGACTTAAGCAGCGCGAATCTCAAAGGTGCTAACCTGACCTCCGCCAACCTGAAGGATGCCAAATTCTGTAGCGCTAACCTGAGTAACGCTATCCTCTTTGGTGCCAACCTCAGTGATGCTAATCTTAGTTACGTAGACCTCAGCTATGCCGATCTTTGCCGTGCCGACCTGAGTGGTGCTGACCTCGGTCGCGCTATGATGAAAGGCTCCAACCTTAGCGACTCTATTCTCTTTAGTACCAACCTTACGGATGCCATCCTCGTTGCCGCTGACCTCAGCTACGCCAAGCTTAACGGCGCAAAACTCAACGGTGCTAACCTCAAGGGCGCAATTCTCTTAGGCGCAGACCTCAGTAGCGTAGAACTTAACAGCGTTATTCTCAACGAAGCCGACCTGAGTGGGGTTATTCTCAACGAAGCCGACCTGAGATGTGCTGACTTGAGTGACGCTATACTCTTCGGAACTGACCTCAGCTACGCCAATCTCAGCAGCGCCAACCTCAGTGGCAGTAACCTCAGTGGTGCCATCCTCAATGGCGCCGATCTCAGCCATACCAACCTCAGTTATGCCATTCTCAGCGGTGTTGACCTCAGCGACGCTAACCTTGAAAAAATGACTTGCAATGAAAATCTAGAGTGGGAGGGTGTATGTGGGTTAGACACGGCAGTTAATGTACCAGATGCTTTAAAAGAAAAACTGGGCCTTTCTTAAAATAATTCGTAATTCGTAATTTATAATTCGTAATTAAATCCGGTTTCAAACAGGGATTTAGACCCCGACCTATACAGTGACCACATTTAACGTCGGGAATTCAACCCACAAATTACGAATTACGAATTACGAATTAATAATTAGTTAAACGTAGGGGCGGGGTAACCCCCATTGGTGTCAACTTAAGGACAAACCCCTTACTAAATGCTCGTTCCAGACCTTTCTCGTTCCCACGCAGAGCGTGGGAATGCATTACAGTGGGCTGCTGCCTCATCTTGAAGTTGGAGGCAGCAGCCCAAACTAGAAGCCTATATTTTCAAGGGTTACAGCTTAAGTTGACACGCATGGGTTACCCCGCCCATCACAATAGCAGTCAAAATAAACTATCCATTAGTAATGTGGTTGTTTTAACAGAAGACCTAGAAAAAGTCAATGCAAAGCCATTTGTAAAATGGGTCGGAGGAAAAACACAACTCATTGATCAGCTGACTGCGAGGCTTCCTCCCACATTCATGCATTACTATGAACCATTCATTGGCGGAGGGGCGCTTTTTTTTCACCTTCAGCCAGAACGTGCATATCTTTCTGATGTAAATCAAGAACTGATCAATGTCTATAATGTTGTAAAATGCAATGTAGAAGCTCTGATCAAAAGCCTTTCAAAGCACATTTATGAGGAGTCGTACTTCTATACGATTCGCGAAGTCGATCGCCGCCCAAATTATCTACGTTGGAGTGCTGTTAAGAAGGCAAGCCGCTTCATTTATTTGAATAAAACCTGCTATAACGGTCTTTACCGAGTCAACTCCAAGGGTTATTTTAACGCTCCTTTTGGTGAGTATCGCAACCCAAAAATTTGTGATCCTGAAAACCTTCGAGCTTGCAGTCAGGTGCTTCAGGAAGCCGAAATCCGATGTGACTCATACCTTTGGGTTGAAACGCATGCTCAACGAGGTGATTTCGTTTACTTCGATCCACCTTATGCTCCTCTTACCGCTACGTCGAACTTCACAAGTTATTCTAAGGATGGCTTTAGTAACAAGGATCAGGAGACGCTGCGGGATTTATGCTCACGACTCGATCGCAAGGGCGTACAGTGGATGCTTTCTAACTCGTCAGCGCCTCTTATTCTCGAACTTTATCAAGAATATAATGTGGAGACCATTGAAGCCTCTCGCGCAATTAACTCTAAGGGAGCCGGAAGAGGGAAGATTAAAGAGGTTATTGTGAGAAATTATGCGTGAGATTAGTATGTACGATCCTTCCCACGCACAATATCTTGAATCCGAAGCCGCCAGTCTCTAGAGGACATGAATCACATCCTTCAGAACAGGTTCTCGCAAATGTTCTCTCAAGGCATCCAAGGTTCCCATATCTACAGAAGGCCCTAATAAATCTTCTAAAAAGAGTCGCACCTCAATAAACTCAAACAGTCCCACTGGGCGATCGAACTCTACCAAAAAATCTACATCACTATCTGGACCTGCTTCATCCCGTGCTACTGAACCAAATAAATTTAAAGACTTCACCCCCATAGTCTGCAATTGCTCTCGATGTGCTGCTACAATTGCTAAAACCTCATCCCGCTTCATTGTTTCTCTCCCGTATCCTACTTTGTACACCAATTAGCATTACTATTGTTCTATTCCTTCGCGCTCCATTAGGTTCTGTATCTGTGGTATTAGCAATGGAAGGCTATCTAGGATAGTAGTCCAAATTATCTCTAAGTCCACTTGGAAATATTCGTGAGTCATGACCCAGGCGCATATTCCCCATTAAACGCCAGGGTATCTCTGGATAACGAGATCTAATTTCAACAGGGAGATTTTTGGTAGCTTCACCAATAATTACAAAATTGTAAAGTACAGCTTTTGTAATTACCCGATTCGCCAGAAAATCCTGATATTTCGTGCCTGCCGTGAGTTCTAGGATTTCATTTACGGATATTAGTATGTCTTGAATACGAAGTTGCCATTCTCTAGATGGCACGGATAGCCTCCTTAAGGACAGGTTCCCGTAGATGTTCCCTCAAAGCTTGTAGTCTTCCTATATCTACAGAATGCCCCAGGATATCTTCTAAATATAGCTGCACTTGGTTAAACTCAAACAGTCCCACTGGGCGATCAAACTCTACCAAAAAATCTACATCACTATCTGGACCGGCTTCATCCCGTGCTACTGAACCAAATAAATTTAAAGACATCACCCCCATAGTCTGCAATTGCTCTCGATGTGCTGCTACAATTGCTAAAACCTCATCCCGCTTCATTGTTTCTCTTCCCTATCCTGCTTTGTACACCAATTAGCATTACTATTCTTCTATAAATCTTAGTTCTGGCGGTCAAACCGCTACTTTTCTCTCTATGTTACGCCAGTCGCCTAGGCGTCGGAAACACTTGTGTCCGCACACTATCTCCTGTGTGCCTCTGCATTTAAAAAGTAATTTATTTAACTTATTACCCGATCGCACTCCCACTACTTAGTCAAACACTCCTCGATGGGCCATCCCAACTGTTCCCACATGGATAGCTTGTTCCAGTCCTTGATAAATTCGACCAGCTTCCCATTCTCTACCTTAAATAATGCACTTGCCGTCCACTGCGCCTTTTTCCCACTAGCCTCAATATCCCCATGAGGCGCACCGCTATGAGTTCCTTCAGCGGTATACCTTATACATACATTGTCTCCTTTGGCAAATAGAACATCGAAATTGACAATGTGTAAATCGTTGACTTGCTGCATGATTTTACCGTGATCCTTAGCATATTCCTCCAATGTATTAACACCAGGGAACGTCGTGGGAGCAATGAACTTGTTGCCAGGAGCGCACAAATGTGCTACTGCCTCGGCGCTGGCACGCTTGGGATCGTAAGCGATGAGCATATATTCTTTGGCAAGCTCGATATTCTTCTGTTCTTCTTGCGTGTAGGTGATGTTTGTTGATGACATTTGCGGAATCCCTCTTCAGTTATAGTTTGACACTACATCCGTCCATAGATTAGAACTACGAAAGTGCCTGGTATAATACTTGGTCTAACGAATGGCTGTCCTGGGATACGGTTGGGCGTTGGTCTGAAATTAGCTGTGGTCAAATACACATTGTGTGTTTTGAGGTCTAAAGCCATAGTACGAGTTCCACGCTGCGTCATGACATTATCCACAATACTGAATTTGTCTGGTGAGTCTTCATGCACCACCGTCAGTGAACCTGCGCCATTCGAGCTGAAAGCTAATCCCGTTATGGGATCAAAGGCGGTAGCATCTGTACCACTGCCAATTGGTAGAGTCGCTTTAATTTGACCTGCATCTGCATCCACCACAGCCATCATCTGGTTTCTACAACCAACGAATAATCGCCGATGATACTTATCCATCGCTAAGCCAGTTGGTTCAGAGCAAGGTGTCAGCGACCATCGCGCTTTAACCGTGAGACTTTTAGCATCAAGGGTTAATACTTCGCTTTTATCCTCTATATTGACGTAAATTCGCCCATTACCATCAGTAACAGCAAATTCTGGTTTTCCGCCTAACATGATATTGCCAACGACTTTAGCACTTTTGGCATTGAAAACAGTAGCAGAGTTGCTTTTACCGTTAAAAGTAAAAACTTGTTCAGAGAAAGGGTCGTAAACAATAGCATCTGGATTTAATTCAGTTTTGACTTGTCCTAGAACTTGTAATGTCTTCAAATCAAAGATGCTAACTGTAGAGGCTTTACCATTGCTAGTAAAGCCACGACCGAGTTCAGTCGCAATGGCAACACCATGTACCCCATTCGTATTCGGAACTTCACCTACTACCAAGCCAGTATCAACGTCAAGTACTATTACCCGTGTAGAACGTGTAATGTATAAGCGACGAGCAGTGCTGTCTAAGGTAAGATAATCCCAAGAGCCTTCTTCACCAAGTACAACTTTTTTTATCAAATGATAACTCTTGGTTGACAAAGCAGTACTGAATGCAGTCTTTTGGAAGAAAAACAGCAAATAAGATGCTAGGAAGAAGGTGATAATTGTACCAATCCGACGAAAAGTACCCGTTTTCAAGACTGTATATCTCTCATTATAGATAACTAGAGACTACCGCATTGGATGTCCCATTACGTACATTAACAATATTTATATCGTCGTATTACTAACGGCGACCTGTTCACTCATGTCATAGCGTTCTCGCCTGGGTTTATGGCATCTGCGTCCGCTAGGGGCAAGCCGCGCCTGTTTATCTCTCACGGTAAGTGGGACAATGTTTTGCCAATCGACCGATGCAACCGCTCTCTTGTGCCGCAACTGCAAAGTGCTGGCTACGACGTGACTTATCGGGAGTTTAACAGTTTCCACAAAGTTCCCCCTCAGATTGCACGCTCTGCATTAGATTGGTTCACCGCACCGTAATACAGCATTTGTCTTGCTCAACTCCAAAAAAGAAAAATACCCCCTATTTAGAGGGTATTTCTGAGGTGTGATTATGGTTTGTGAGTGAGAAAAAGCTCTACTTCAAACAAATAAATCGTTGATAAAGCTATTTATATGTTGACGATTGGCAGTAATGCTTTGTCGATCATTCTATAGTCCTAATATCTCCACTCGTAGTATGCTTTAACCCACTGGCGATGGTGATTTCTGTATTCCCAATGCCCAGGAACCAACACACGATGCCTAGCTCGTGCAATGAATTCTGATTTAGATGCAATTGGGTGAACACCCCTATTTACATAAACCTCTGACGCCGATGCTTTAGCTCCTAAAGTAGTCATCATTAAAGGTATAGCAACAATTGCACCAGCAATAATCTTTTTCATACAACTTAAATTTCCTTTTAGAGATTGTTTAACTCTGTTGTTGATACTCACTATCTTAAAAGTCCAATTTCTTAGTAGGTAGGGAAAAATTTACTAACTTATTTATGACTTTAGTGGAGAGCTAAGTGTGACATTAGTCATGCTTAATATTAGGAAATTTGAGGACTTGGTATGTTTGTGTAGGAAAATAAAAAAGCCCGGTTGCATGAAAGCGTCCGGGGTAGGGATTATTTTACTGTGCATTCAAACCGACATTACCTCGATCGCCAAGGTAAATGAATGGCGTCGGACAACCAATTAGGCACTACTCTTGCTCCAAATTAACTTTGACGATCTTGTTCTTTTCTTCTTCAGCCTTGGGCAGTGTCAGATTCAGAATGCCATCTTTGTATTCTGCCTTAACATTGGTGTTTTGAATTCGCGCTCTTAATGGAATTACACGCTGGAATTTACCATAGTGGAATTCAGTCACAGTACGACCTTTATCTTCAGTCTTTTTTTCCGACTTGCGATCGCCACTGATAGAAACTGCATTCTCGGTGACTTGCACATCCAAGTTTTTAGCTTCGATTCCTGGCAGTTCTAGCTTCAAATGAATAGCATCTTCAGTTTCATTAATTTCAGCAGCAGGAACCCGTGTAAGAGCTTCTTCCCCTACTGTAGATGGTACTAAAGCTGAATTAAACAAGTGGTTCATTTGACGTTGAAGAGTGTTGAATTCAAGCCTTGGTTTGTAACGAACTAACATTTTGGGCATCCCTCGTTGAAGACTTATCAATTTAAAATTTAAATCGTTGCTTTAATCTCATATTATTAATTAACAATTAGAGGGCAAATTCGGTTTTTATCACTAAATAAATGATGATTACCGATCGACAAAATAAGCATGTTTTCCGGGGGGGGAAAATCGTAATCTATTGGTACGGTAAACCCCTATAAACTCGGATAATGAATTTCTCAATATATAGCAGTAGCCAGATTGGTTAGGACATGCTCTATGGCATTTCGTAAACTATCAAAGTTTTGTATCTGAAGAGCGAATTCGACTCTATCTCGCTTCATTGTTTCTCTCCCCAATCTAACTTCACTCAGACGGTGGATGCCAATCTTGGGCAATCCATAGAGTTTGTACGACAGTATACAAGCGCGATCGCCTGCTTCAGCCATCACTTGCAGCCGGACTACTTTGGGAATTTCAGGCACAATTATTCCCTCGGTAATTCCTCTAATGCTGGCACTCGATGACCACGCCAACGTAAAACAGCCCAAGCATAAGCTTTTTCCAGCATCAACCGATCGGCAGCAGAACGCAAATCACTGAGTTCCTGACGTTCCTCTGCTGTCATTGATGCCAATTGATTTTTTTCCAGCAGCATCATATGGCGTTGTTGTTGCACCAATGGTACTTGACTGTGAGCAATTTTGAGCAGTTCATCAATTGGCAGCGTTTGCATAACAAGTAACGATCCCTGCATCTGGGGTGGTGCGTTGTCGGCAGATGGTGGTATTATCCTCGCTAAAAAAACAACTCCTTTATCCCCGCACTGCCAATCTCCACCGCCAGCGCTGCCAACAAAAAACCCAAAAGCTGAGTAATAATCACCTCACCTTCTGCACCGATAAACTTATCAATGCTGTTTGCCAAACGTAAAATTAAGCAACTGACAAACATTGCCGCCAAAATACCCAGCACTACGCTAAAATTAGGATTGGCAGCTTCTGAAATTAACAGCATCACACTCGTCAGTGTACCAGGTCCGGCTAGCAGTGGCAAAGCTAGTGGGGTAATTGCCACATCACGATCTTGATCAATGATTGGCGTATCTGATTCTCCTTGGAGCATTTTTAAAGCAATCAGTAATAGTAACAGTCCCCCAGCTACTCGTAAAGACCCGAAGCTGACCTCTAAGTAATTTAAAATAAATTGACCACCAAGGGCAAAGAGCAAAAGCACTCCGATTGCTACCAAAATCGCCTTATCTATAACTTTGTTTCTTTTCGCTGGTTCCATACCTTTCGTTAGAACTAAAAGTATCGGTATATTACCCACAGCATCCGCAAGGACGAACACAGCGACAAAAGTTTTGACTAAAACAGAGATAGAAATATCCACAGATGACAGGGTTTATCAGGGTTTTCTCACAACCTAACCTGAATCCCGCCCTGTTTTCTAGAACCCTTAGCAAGATTCAAGTGAGGAAACCGGGGTGATGAGGTGAGTAAGCCTTCTTTCAAGTCAAGATAGATCTTGATAATCTACTCCACACAACTCCACTGTTCGCGCTTTGAATTTATGAAGTCTTATCTAGCCGCCGCTGTTCAAATGACTAGTGTGTCCGATCTCCAAAAGAATTTGGCACAGGCAGAGGATTTTATCGATCTTGCTGTACGTCAGGGTGCTGAATTGATCGGTTTGCCAGAAAACTTCTCCTTTATGGGAGAAGAGAAGGAGAAACTTGCTCAAGCCGATGCGATCGCAACGGAAACCGAAAAATTCCTCAAAACAATGGCTCAGCGTTTTCAAATTACCATCTTAGGAGGTGGCTTTCCAGTTCCCGTAGAAAGTACAGATAAAGTCCACAACACCGCCTTACTCATGGACCCCAACGGTCAAGAACTTGCTTGCTACCACAAAGTACACCTATTTGATGTTAACGTCCCTGATGGCAACACTTATCGAGAATCTAGTACGGTAATGGCTGGTAAGCAACTACCTTCTGTCTATTTCTCGCCAGAACTGGGAAATCTAGGACTTTCTGTGTGCTACGATGTCCGATTCCCCGAACTTTACCGACACTTGTCAGACAAAGGAGCAGATGTTATTTTTATACCTGCTGCCTTCACTGCTTTCACTGGCAAAGACCACTGGCAAGTGCTACTGCAAGCGCGTGCTATTGAAAACACCTGCTATATCATTGCTCCAGCCCAAACCGGGCTAAACTACGCCCGTCGCCAAACACATGGACACGCGATGATTATCGACCCTTGGGGGACGATTTTAGCGGATGCTGGTGAGCAGCCTGGAGTTGCGATCGCCGAAATCAACCCTTCACGACTCGAACAAGTCCGCCGTCAAATGCCCAGCTTGCAACATCGGGTATTCTGATCGCTTACGCAATTTGTATTTTAGGGCGGACAGGATGCCCACCCCACAAGATATTTAACGAATTGTGGGGTGGGCATCCTGCCCGCCCATTTTAGTAACCATCTACTTAAAACTTTGCTTAATATTTTCTTAACTTATAGTGATTATAATACTAACTGCTCTCTCTTTAAGTCAGAACAATTACACTGTTAAACTCGTCTTGTTCTGAAAAAGTAAGTATGATCGTACATAAAAATCGTATTCTAAACTACAAACTTCTGAATGACTGCTTTTTTGGCAAACGTCAAAGTTTCATTGCTAGCTTGATGTTGGTATTTTTGGTTATATATTCTTTTTTACAAAAATCTCCAGAAGTTGCGATTGCGAAATCTTACACTATAAATAAAGCTGTACCAAAAAGTTCCACACATGATGAAGCTTGTAGTAACGAAACAAGGTTACAGCAGCAAGTTTCCAGTTTAGCAAACATGAGTCTAGAGGTATCAACTTGGGTAGGTCAGCCTAATTTGGGTGTGCAAAACCTTGTTCAAGCACTCGGACCGTATGTATTTGCTTACCTAAATCGTAGCCCGTGGCCAAACATTAATCAACGGGCAAAGTTGGCAAGAGTACCTATACTCATGTACCATGACATCCTGCCGCAAAAACAAGTATCTTTCGATCTTAGTCCTAATGAATTAGAGCAGCATTTTCAGCTAATTAGAGAATCTGGCGTCACTCCCATAAGTCTTGACCAGTTAATGAATCATTTGCAGACAGGACTACCGCTACCAAAAAAACCAATTTTGTTGACGTTCGATGATGGTTATAGTGGGCACTACGAGTATGTTTATCCACTGCTGAAAAAATACGGTTATCCTGCTGTATTTTCAGTTTATACTAATGCTATCAGTAAAAAAACTGAAAAATCTCATGTCAGTTGGGAACAACTACGGCAGATGGCAGCTGATCCTTTAGTGACGATCGCATCTAATAGTGTCACTCAGCCTGGTGATTTAAGAGTAATGCCTCCAGAACAACTGCAAACAGAAGTCACGGAGTCAAAGAGAATTTTAGCGGCAAATTTAGGTATTCCCATCCGCTACTTTACTTATCCTGGAGGAAAATATGATGAGCGAGTCGCACAGTCGCTGTATGCCGCCGGATATCAGTTAGCATTGACAATGAATGATGATCGTGAGCAGTTTGCAGCTTTCTCAGACAGTTTATTGGCAGTTAAGCGCATTGGTCAATCAAGATTAAAAGATGCGATCGCCCAAGCTTGGGGAGGACCCATATTGCCACCCTGGAAACTAGGCTTCGACTTTGCCAGTCCTGTTCAACGGACTGAAACTACCATCGACAAAATTTCTCTCAGCTTAATTTCCGGTGGTAAACCGATAACTATCCATGCCAACAGTCGTTATCAGGTTACAGAAATTTTGGCTAAGAGTGGCACTAATGCGATCGCGGCTGTAGACGGGGGTTTCTTTTCCCTGAAATTATTAAATTCTAATTTCATGATCGGACCTGTTTTCAGCCAGGTCACAAACCAATTTATTCCTGGTGACAGAAATGATATCCCAAAATTAGCTGGACGTCCTCTGGTACTGATCGGTCCCCACGCAGTACGTTATCTTCCCTTCGATCCTGTGAAGCATAACACATTAGATGGAATCCAAGCCGAAATGCCAGATGTCACTGATGCTTTTGTGGCAGCGGCGTGGCTGGTGAAAAATGGTCAACCTCAAGACGCAAGTACCTTTAAAGGTCTGTATGGTTTCGATCAAGCGCGTTATCGAGCCTTTTGGGGCATTAACCAAGCTTTAGTTCCCACTATCGGCGTTTCTCTAGGAAATACTGACGCTGTATCTTTGGGAGTAGCTTTAGCTAAAGCTGGATTGCAGGATGCGGTGATGGTAGATTCAGGTCAGAGTACTTCCTTAGTTTACAAAGGCAAATCTTTAGTAAGTCATACTCCTCGCCCTGTGCCTCATGTTGTTGCACTTATCGGGTCTGAATCAACAAATTCTACTGGTTGCAGCTTGGCAGTAAATAAAACAAAAAACCGGGGAACCTAAGTACACCCGGTTGAGTCAACTCGAATAAGAGAATCCTCAGTGATATTAGGGACACCTTAGTATAGTGTCCCTATTTACTTAGTTCTCAAATTAGACGTTAGCAGTTTTCTTAGTTACAGCTGTGAGTTCGCCCTTGGCATACTTAGCAGCAAAATCATCTAGAGAAATCTGCTTAATCTTGCTAGCGTTACCAGCAGTACCAAATTGCTGATAGCGATCGCTACAAACCTTCTGCATATACTTAATAGAAGGCTTGAGGAAGTGGCGAGGGTCAAATTCCTTTGGATCTGCTGCCAAAGCTTCACGCACCGCTGCGGTAATTGCCAGACGGTTGTCTGTGTCAATATTTATCTTACGCACACCACTTTGGATACCTTTTTGGATTTCTTCCACAGGTACACCGTAGGTTTCGGGAATTTGACCGCCATACTTGTTAATTATGGCAAGCAAATCTTCGGGTACAGAGGATGAGCCGTGCATAACTAAGTGGGTGTTGGGCAACCGACGATGAATTTCTTCAATGCGGCTGATTGCCAAAATTTCTCCAGTCGGTTTGCGGGTAAACTTGTAAGCACCGTGGCTAGTACCAATAGCTACAGCCAAAGCATCTACCTGAGTTTGCTCCACAAAGTTAACTGCTTCGTCTGGGTCAGTCAGCAACTGGTCGTGAGAAAGCTTACCTTCCGCACCGTGACCATCTTCTTTGTCGCCCATACCTGTTTCCAGAGAACCCAAGCAACCGAGTTCGCCTTCAACGCTGGCGCCTACAGAGTGAGCAACTTTCACCACTTCGCGGGTGACACTAACGTTGTACTCGAAGCTGGCTGGGGTTTTGGCATCCTCTTCCAGCGAACCGTCCATCATTACACTCGTGAAACCATTACGAATTGCAGAATAGCAAGTTGCAGGGCTGTTGCCATGATCTTGGTGCATAGTAATGGGAATATGAGGGTAGGTTTCTACCGCAGCCAAAATCAGATGACGCAGGAAGTTTTCACCGGCATACTTACGAGCGCCACGAGAAGCCTGCAAAATCACTGGGCTATCTGTTTGTTGAGCAGCCTGCATGATAGCTTGAATCTGCTCCATATTGTTAACATTATAGGCTGGGATGCCGTAACCGTTCTCAGCAGCGTGATCCAACAGCAGCCGCAATGGTACGATCGCCATAGATAGTCCTCCTAATGTGGTAGTCAGCTAGTCGGTTTTAGATAAGCGTGATTATTACGCTAATCTTAAGAGTTTTTTCAACATATAGGAAATTATAACTAGTGATGTGTGCCTATGCTGAAAAAATTTATGCCAAAGGTAGAGGTGAGAGCTTTGTTGATTGTTGATTGTTGATTGTTAATTGTTGTAACTCTAACAATCAACAATCAACAACTAACATTTTACCAAATTTATGGGTCGCCCGGGATTCGAACCCGGAACTAATCGGTTAAAAGCCGAGTACTCTACCGTTGAGTTAGCGACCCGTTTATCGTTTGTCACGACTCCAATTACTTTAACATAAAAATCTCTAATTTTGTAAATTGTTTTAGAAAAAATTTGCCGAGAGGCGGATAGTGGTCACCAAGTCAGATCCTGGTTGCAGGACAGTGAGGTTTTCTCCTGTGTTGAGGGCGTTGCGACCAGCACTCCAAGGTTCCAGACAGTAGAAGTCCTTGCCTTTAACCGTCCAAAACACCAGCGTGGAAAAGATCTCATCTACATCCAACGTCAATTTTAACCGACGTGTATTGTCAGTCACTGTAGCGGATGTAGCATGAAGTTGCTTAAAAGTCACATCAATTTCATCTCGGCTAAAATCAAAATTGCCGTTGAAAGGATGAATTTCCTTTGTTTCCTTGTCTTGGTACTCACCAGAGGGAATTTCAAACTTTAGCTGTGCTTTTATCAAGCGCCGAAAAGTAAGGATGGAACCCCGCAGAAAAAGGCATCGGTTCAGAGGAGAGATTTGTATAGTGCTGCCGAATCTCTAAGGTATTGCCTTGTAATTGGTAGGTGAAAGCCACTTTAAAGTCAAAAGGATAAACTGCTCGTGTTTCCTCGTTGCTGTTCAGCACTACGGTAAGGCTGGGGTTTGCTTGATCGGCGTGGTTGTCTCCAACTTCCCAAGGCAAGTCACGAGCAAAGCCGTGTTGTTTGAGAGTGTACTGCTTACCTTTGTAAGTGTAGCTGTTATCGGCTAAGTTCCCACAAATCGGGAACAAAATCGGAACTCCACCTCTGATACTTAGTTGAGGATTAGCAAAGCGTTCCTCGTCCAGATAGAAAATTTCTTGACCTTGTACAAGCCAACTGAGGATAATACCGCCTCGTTCTGGTAAGACCGAAAGCTGGGACTGATTTGTTTGGAGGTGAAGTTTAGTCATTTGTTGTTGGTTGTTGGTTGTTAGTTGTTAGTGGTTAGTTGTTAGTTGTTGGTTTTTAGTAGGGGCGCTCCTGCAGGAGCGCCCGTACAGTTGATAGTTGTTAGCTGTAGAACTACTAACGACTATCAACTATCAACTAACAACTATCAACTAACTACATTTTACTCGTCTTCGGCAAATATAAAGCGATACAACTCGCTCTTGTCGGGTTCGGGACTACTTTGGGCAAATTTCACCGCCTCATCTATAAGCTGCTGTATTTGACGGTCTATAGCGAGGAGTTCCTCTTGAGTCACTAGGTTTTGCTCAACCAGATGTGTCGCTAAATTCTTAATGGGGTCGCGAGCAAACCAGAATTCTTTCTCTGCTTGAGAGCGCATCTCATCTGGGTCTGCTAGAGAGTGACCCCGGAAACGGTAGGTAAGTGCTTCAATTAATGTCGGACCCTCTCCTTTGCGGGCACGGGCTACAGCTTCTTGCGCTACTGCTCGCACTGCCAGTACATCCATACCGTCTACTTCCACACCTACCATATCAAATAGACTGGCTTTCTTATAAATCTCTGGCTGAGAAGTTGCCCGTTCGTGAGCCATACCGATCGCCCACTTATTATTTTCTACAACAAAAAGAATCGGCAGTTTCCACAGTGCTGCCATATTCAATGTCTCAAAAAACTGACCGTTATTGCAGGCTCCATCGCCAAAAAAGCAAGCTGTCACTTGGTCAGCGGTTTCATCGCCTAACACTTCTCGGCGGTATTTACTTTGAAAAGCCGCTCCTGCTGCTACAGGAATACCCTCAGCCACAAAAGCATAGCCACCAAGCAAGCGATGTTCAGCGGAAAACATATGCATTGAACCACCTCGCCCTTTACTGCAACCTGTGGCTTTGCCAAATAACTCTGCCATTACCTGTTTTGCAGGTACTCCAGCACTCAAAGCATGAACGTGGTCGCGGTAAGTACTACAAACAAAATCTTCACCCGGTCGCATCGCACCGTTGATCACTCCACTGGATACAGCTTCCTGACCATTATATAAATGTACAAAACCAAACATTTTGCCTCTATAGTACATTTCGGCGCATTTGTCTTCAAATGTACGCCCTAACACCATATCTTCGTATAACCGCAACCCAACTTCTTTGGTTATTTGCGCTTTTGCCACATCAAATCTAGGTAAGGTACGTTCTTGAACCATTATTTTTGAGTATCCCTGTCGTAAAACTTTTCGGCTTAGTTGCTTTCGGACAGCGTAAGCTTTTAATAATGTTAGTGGTTAGTAGGGGCGAACGGTAGGAGCGCGGGTAGATTAGTTAATTGTATTTTTTTACACCCAACACCCAACACCCAACACCCAACAACTAACCACTAACCACTAACAACCAACAAATTCCCATTCTCCCTTATAGGCTACCAATGAGAATGGCAATATTTCTGCATATTCATTAACAATTTAAAAAAATAGCTGCGAAAATGCTCATAACTTAACCTAAAGATAATTGATATCAGAGCTTAGTCATGATACGATCAGCTTCGCTTACTAGTAGCAGCTTAACTATCAAGGCGTGTTAGCTTCACCTTATTTATGCTGGGGGAAGTGTATTCTGAACCAGTCACAGAAATGGTCAAGCAACCGTACATAGAATAAAAAAATCTCCTGCAAGCACAACCTCCGGTGCTATAGGTTCTATATGGTGTCAAAGGCTGATAGCAGGTCTGTTAAGCCTAAAGATATCAAAAATAACAAAGAAAAAGTCAGGCGCTTTTAATAGTAAAGGTAAAAATTAGTAAATATATAGGGTAAAGGCTCTATTTTTGGGAAGGCACAAGTAAACTTGTTGCAATACATACTTATAGTCTGAAGTCAACAAGTTATTATTATGGCACGGTTTTGCAGACCTGGAATGCTCTAGAAAAATTATGTTGCTCGCGCTGCAGGGGAAGTAGACTGTGCGAATTCCGCTAGATTACTACCGAATTTTAGGACTACCATTGGCGGCAAGTGATGAACAATTGCGGCAGGCATACAGCGATCGCATTGTGCAACTGCCACGGCGTGAGTACTCCCAAGCAGCAATTACATATCGTAAACAACTTATAGAAGAAGCTTACGTGGTTTTATCAGATGCAAAAGAACGCAAAGCCTACGATCAGCTTTATCTTGCCAATGCGTATGGTGATAGTAGTCAAAATGCGACAGTAGCGGTTGAAAACCGCATCAAGAGCCACAACGGTAATCTTGACAGTAATAGTCTTAGCATTGACATTTCCCGAGAGGAGTTAATTGGTGCTTTACTGATTCTGCAAGAACTAGGCGAATATGAACTGGTGCTGGAACATGGTCGTCCGTACATCATTAATAAAAATGGTGCAGTAGGTGTCAAACCAAGCAACAAACCAATAAGTGAAGAATCCAACTCTCGTGCTGAACGTCCAGACATTGTTCTTACCGTCGCCCTAGCATGTTTGGAACTAGGTCGCGAGCAATGGCAGCAAGGTTACTACGAAAATGCTGCCATTTCTCTAGAAACAGGCGAGGAAGTTTTATCACGTGAAGGACTATTCCCCAGCGTTCGCGATGAAATTGTCGCGGATCTTTATCGGCTGCGACCATATAGAATACTGGAGTTACTAGCACTACCGACAGAAAAGACTGCTGAACGAGGGCAAGGGTTACAACTATTACAGGACGTTTTAGACCAGCGCTGTGGCATTGATGGTAATGGAGATGACCAATCTGGTCTAAACATAGATGACTTTCTGCGATTTATCCAGCAACTACGCAACTACTTAACAGTAGCAGAACAGCACCTGTTGTTTGAGGCTGAAAGTCAGCGTCCTTCCGCTGTTGCCACATATTTGGCAGTTTATGCATTGATAGCACGGGGATTTGCCCAACGTCAACCCGCTTTAATTCGTCAGGCAAGGCAAATGCTAACCCGTCTGAGCAAACGCCAAGATGTCCATCTAGAACAGTCACTATGTGCGCTACTGCTAGGGCAGACAGAAGTAGCAACCCGTGCTTTGGAACTCAGTCAAGAATACGAAGCTCTGGTTTTTATTCGAGACAATTCTCAAGATTCTCCAGACCTTTTGCCGGGACTGTGTTTATATGGAGAACAGTGGCTGCACGACGAAGTGTTTCCGCACTTTCGCGATTTGGCTGGTGAGCAAGCTTCCCTAAAAGATTATTTTGCCGACGCGCAAGTACAAGCTTATTTAGAAACAATGCCTTGGGAGGCACTTTCAACTCCTGAATCGACACCCATCAACAGCCAGCCTAACATATTACCACAGACAACTCATCCCCGTCGCCGTAGCAATGCACCTGAGATTGAGAACCAATCCCATAACAACAGAACAAAGGTTTCGCCACCCAGCTTTCCTAAATCACCCACGAATTCAGCTGCTTCTCCTCTAAAAGTAGAAACTCCAGCAACACCTGTCTATAGTGCTGGCACTACCAGAGGAACCAACCAGAACTTAAATAGTAAAGCAGCTACGACACAACCCCCAAGACAAAGGAGGCGTAGACGCACTCAAGCTAGTAGCGCTCATATTGCCTTAGATAATCGTCATAGTAGTTATCGACGGCGACCTGTTTCCCGCACAGAAGCACGAACGAGACTGGTGTGGATGGTATTTGCTTCTTTCGCAGGTGTACTAGTATTTTTGTCGATCGTCATAACAACTGTTGGATGGGTAAAAAATCTGTTTTCCGCCTCACCATCTTTGCAAAATGAACAGTTGCAGGTGCAGCTTAATGAACCACCAATACCGATCCCTGACTCCAACAGCAAACCGCAATTACCAACAGGACCTTTGACAGAGGAGGCTGCTGGGGAGGTGATTAAGACTTGGCTATCTACAAAAGCTACAGCTTTAGGTTCTCACCATGAAATTGATAGTTTAGATCATATTTTAGTTGGCTCATCTCTGTCTCAATGGCGGCTAATTGCCCAACAGGAAAAAGCAAGTCACCGCTATCGTTCGTATGAACACAGCCTGAAAGTAGAATCTTTAGATACAAGCCTGACGGACCAGAATCGTGTTACCGTCCAAGCCTCGGTGACTGAGGTAACACACTTTTATGAAAACGGAGTCATGAAAAAATCTGGTCAAGAAAAATTGCGAGTAAAGTACGATTTGGTTCGTGTCGGAGATGTATGGCGTATCCGAGAGATGTCCGTGATCAACAAGATCAGCGCAAAATAGGCATGACACGGGGATACTTGTAAAAACCTGCACTCCGGCCTTCACTCATGCTTGATTTTCCGTTGCAAATAACGGCTTTTTTAACTACGATGTAGCAAATTTTCGCTCCTTAGACAGAATAAGGGTTTTCAGAGCATCTTGCAGGAAATTATACGTATCTCGGCTTAATGCCGAGTCTGCTCTACAATTGTGTGCTTTACGATGTAGTGTATGGTGTTTTCAAGTTATTGTATGCCATACAGTTTGGTACTGTATGGTTTAGTGTATGGTATTTTCAAGTTACTGTATGCCATACATAAGTAATATCATGTCCGGTTAATGACTTATTATATGAACCCTCACCCCGCCCTCCGGGCACCCCTCTCCCAAGCATGGGAGAGGGGACGGGGGCGAGGGCTGGATATCGTAACTGTTTATACGGACATGATATAATTGTCTGCTCGAAGTTGTAGGGTGTTTTTAAGTTATTGTCTGCCATACAATTAGGTACTGTATGGTGTTTTCAAGTTATTGTATGCCATACAGTTTGGTGCTGTATGGTTTAGTGTATGGTATTTTCAAGTTACTGTATGCCATACATAAGTAATTGTCTGCTCGAAGTTGTAGGGTGTTTTTAAGTTATTGTCTGCCATACAATTAGGTACTGTATGGTGTTTTCAAGTTATTGTCTGCTATACAATTAGTAATTGTCTGCTAGATAGTTCAGCAGACATAAAATGATGATGTAATTAGAAAATTTGGTGTGCAATTACTATCATTCATAGTGGTTGTGCTATGTTGTTTTTTTCATATTTTCTTGTATAATATGGCACATTCCAAAGTTTTAGTTATTTTACCAAAAGACACAAGTGATGTTCAAGAAAAAGTAAAAGAACTGCTCAGCCCTTATAACTCTGAGCTAGAAGTTAAACCATATAAAGAGTATTTAAACCAAGCAATTGTTGAAATAGAAGTACAACGTCTGTCAACTTTTTCTAGAGAAAACATTGACAAGTTAGCAGCAGAATATGAAGTTTCAAGTGATGATGTGGAGAGCTTAGCCAAGATAAATCTCGATTGGTATGAAGAAAATATAGTAGGTGTTGACGAATATGGTTCCTACCGAATGATAACTATTAAACCTCAAGGAAAATGGGATTTGTACAACTTTATTGAAGCAGAATGTACAGAATCCGAAGCACCTATTAACTATCCATGCTTAGTAGAAAACTTGTCTGAAATCATCCCTTATGCTATTGTAACCCCTGATGGTCAGTGGCATGATATAAGTAAACAAGTAAGTGTACAGGTTTTAAAAAGAATTTACTTGCATTGTGACGCACCTGTTAGTGAAGAAGAATCAAACTGGAATTTTAAAGTTCAAAAAATTCTTGCCTGTTATTCAGATTATCTTGCTGTTGGTTTAAATTGTCATATATAGCTATAGGACTCTTCCAAAGATTTAAAAAAAATCGCTCTACAAAGATTAGCAATCGTCTTGATTTTCCGTTGCAAATAACGGCTTTTTCAACTACGATGTAGCAAATTTTCGCGGACTAGATAGGTAATGGGTTTTTAGAGCATCTTGCTGGAATTTACACGTATCTCGGCTCAATGCTTAGTACCTCGAAGGAAGTTCTTAATGTTTTGCCCAAGCACCAGCCAGCGTCTAAAAACTGTGTTGATGGACATTAAGAAGCCTGCACTTACTTGTAGAGAAGTGCATGTACATCACGATGTACAGACGTTCCAGCGGAAGGTTTCTTCCTCAATCCCGAAACTTTGTCATGAAACTATGACTTTTTGACCACCATTGGACGGTCAGAAATCTGTTATTAAAGTGTAATGTCAGGGAAACATGACTTTTTGATCCCCGGAGGGCTGATAAATTCGTCAAGAGAACGAAAATGTGTCGGAAACCCCCTTGATCCCTACATATGCTTATAGGTTAATGTTTATTAACAAAGCCTCCTCCACTCCCAAAACAAAATGCTGATTTTGGCAGGACAGAAAATTGAAAGGGAGTAACCCGCAATTAAAAAACACACTAAAAAATTTAAACCTTAAACAAAACCAGGAGTCAGGAGTAAGAAGTTCATCTAGGGTTGATCGCAAACTATCAATCACTTTTTAAATGGGGGATATTATTAACCTTTCAAATTAATAGATGGAGACCAAAATTATGGCAAAAGAACGCCCACCGCTAGAAGAAATGACATTACGGCAACTACGTAAAGTAGCCAGCGAATATGCCGTCTCTCGTTATAGCCGGATGCGCAAATCGCAATTGCTGGCATCGATTCAAGACGTCGAGCGCAGCAAAGTTTTACTCAGCCAATCTCGTTCAATAGAGGCACAGGAAACCGTGGAAGCAGCAAAATTTGAGTTGGGTCAGGTAGTAGATCGTACTGGTGGCATTCTCACAGATGTGGATGAAGGACTGCCAGATCTTCCCAGTGGGTATGGTGAAAGCCGCATTGTGCTTATGCCTCGCGACCCGCAGTGGGCTTACACCTACTGGGATGTGCCCAACGAACACAAAGAAGAACTGCGTCGCCAAGGGGGACAACAGCTGGCACTAAGGATTTACGATGTCACCGACATTAACTTAGATTACCAAAGCCCGCACAGCATTCAGGAGTATCCTAGCGATGAACTGGCACGGGAATGGTATTTGCCAGTGCCGGTAAGCGATCGCGATTATGTCATCGACATTGGCTACCGTTGTGCTGATGGTCGCTGGCTGGTATTGGCTCGTTCTGCACGGGTACACATTCCTCCTGTCTATCCTTCCGACTGGATTGAGGACGTCTTCATCACAGTGAACTTTGAAGAAGATTTGCAAGGTAAGACCGTCTACGAACTGGTTCCTCCTACCAGAAAGGTTGGTACTACTGCTGCTGCTACCAATGGCAGCTACGCTAACGCTAACGCTAACCCTATTTACGACCAAATCTTTGGCTTGGCTGAATCTGCCGAAGCGCAACGGGTTGCTGGCTCTGTGTTCGGCTCTATGCAGCACGTTCCTGGTTCTGCGCTTCCAGAACAAGCTATCAGTTCCTACGTCTTCCCCTCTGGCGTGGGTATGTGGGCAGTACCTACGATGTCTGGTTTAACAGCTTCAGGTGTGGGAATGTCGGGTGCTGGTTTCTCAGCAGACGCTGTACCAATGCGTCCGCGTCAGTTCTGGTTAATTGCTGATGCTGAGCTGATTGTCTACGGTGCAACCGAACCCGATGCTACCGTCACAATTGGCGGTCGTCCAATTAAGCTGAATCCAGATGGTACTTTCCGCTTCCAAATGTCCTTCCAAGATGGTTTGATTGACTATCCAATTTTGGCTGTTGCTGCTGATGGTGAACAAACGCGGTCAATTCACATGAGTTTTAACCGTGAAACACCATCCCGGAATACTAACACTAAAGAAGAAGCTGTTTTAGAATGGCTGTCTTAATTTTGGATTAGCCAGAATTAACATAAAAGTTCAGACTCCGCTACGGTAATCCTGTAGCGGTTTTTTGCTTTTGGGATTTTGCTTACGACTGCTGGGTAGCTAACCAGCTAGTTAAATCAGTTTCACTGGAGAAATCTAAAAGCGCCTCTCCCAAATCTTCCAGTTGCGGGACGGATAAGCCGCGAATTTGGTCTTCGAGTTGAGGAGCGATCGCACCAAGCCGACGTGCCAGTTGACGCATAATCAGTGCTAGCGCCTCCTCTTGCTTTCCTCGTTGTAGACCTCTTTGCTCTCCTTTTTGAAGTATGTCTTGATAAATCACAGATTCTTGCATAATTTCCTCTCGAAATAGTTGTTGAATCAAATCTTTCTTAAACCGCAAGCCAGCTAGAATTTGTGTACAAGCTGAGATATTCTGTCGCTCATCGTTTTCCTTAATCATATCGATTTGGGCGGCTACTTGTTCTAGCAGGGTGTTAGGTGAGCTGCTACGAGCTAAGGTTGCTAGTGGTAGGAGAGCGGCGTTAGCCAGTAGTGGTGCGGGGTCTTGCTCCCACAAGCGGATGACTCGATAGCGATGTCTGGTGTTTGTATCCACATATTCTTGCTTAAAGACAATTTCTGAGGAGGTTTGCTGTAAAAAAATTACAACCTGCTCAATTTGACATTCATATTCCCGCTTGAGTCGCGTGTAGTAATCCAGCATCCGAAAATCGATGGCAGGATTTGATGCTGGTAGGGTTTGAAATTCCAGGTGCAGGATGGTATCGCTGATTTGCAGGAAAGTTACAGAATCTGCACGAACAGGTTCTAGGCTGAGTTCGGTTTTGAGAACTTGGACATTAGAGGTGTCAGCTGCAAGTAACCAGGTGACAAACTCAGCCGGATATTGTTCAGCAAGATATTTGCAGGTATTATCGTAGCTCAAGTTAGATTCGGTGTTACAAGATTTTAGATATTATTATCTCATCAGCGTGACAATATTGCTACGAATTAATACATAGAAATTATTTAAGTATGTGTAACCTAAAATCATTTCGATTACAATTTATATTTATCTTGTCAATTATTCTTTTTTCTGCATGTAAAAATATTCATTCAACTTCATCTATGGCATTATCAAAAACATGTATAGGTACAGATAAAAACTTCAGTATCGATTTTTTAAAAACTAATAACCAAGGTAAAAAAGATGAAAGAGGTATCAATCATGTAATTATTTTTAACCCTAAATCAGAAGTATTAGATTTCAAAGTCAATGTTGGTTTATCTCATAAACTTTATGCCAAAGATGATCGGGGTAAGCTACGTCAAGAATATGTGCCGAAACAGTTTCATGAAATCATTGCTGACGAAAATGCGTTCTTAAACGGACAAGCACCGTTGGCAGCAATTAACGCGGACTATATAGATACTGATAATAAACCCCAAGGCTTGAATATTTCTCGTGGAGTAGAGTATTCAGGAATATTTAAAAATAAGCGATCCTCCTTTGGTATATCAGGAGGAGAAGCAAAACGACGTCAGGCTACCATGCAGATGGGAAAAAGGAATGATGCTATTCTCAATTACAACCTAGTGGGAGGTAATGGCAGATTTTATCGTGACGGCAAGTTTAAAGATATTTGTCACGATTTGGGAGAAATTGCTTGTAAACAGGCAACTAATCGCTCTATGGTAGCTATCACTGAGAAAGGTTATGTGATTCTGCTGGTTAATGATGCTAAAGCCAATTCAAATATTGAAATATCCCAACTTAATCAAGAATTGAAGCCAGATATGTTTGATAATGTTCTCGAAGGAATTGCTCGCAATAATTGTTTAGGCAAAATTAAAGAAGGGATGTTATTTGATGGAGGTTTATCTCCTGGATTGTACTATAACAACAAAATCTATGTAGAAAACTTTGGACCAATTGGTTCAGTCTTTTTGATTTACAAGAAACACCGTAATCCTGGTTAAAGATATAGCATTCCTATATGAGTTGTGAAAATGGAAAGTCTTAGAATCCCGGTTTCTTCAAGAAACCGGGATTCTCGTTTTTCACAAATGATTTAGGATCGCTATATCATCAGTTCTGATCGGCGGCTGATGCCGATCGCATTTCTCTAGATCAGCTGATCTCCGTTGCCATCCAAGCGCGAAGCACCTCCGCTACCGTCCAAGCTTGGGCAATACAACCCTTTGGCGTCAGAGGTTCATCACCATCAAAAATCTCACTGCAACTGCCGACACCGTGTGCCCACAGATGATTGACCATCGGTTCCAGGAAACTGCGCGCTTGGACAGGATCGTTGAAAACACGTAGATGTGCCAAGACAAAAGGACCAATCAGCCAGCCCCAAACCGTTCCCTGATGATAGACACTGTCACGCTGACGCTGATCTCCACCGTAGTGACCCTGATACTGGGGATGGTTGGGGTCGAGACTGCGTAAACCGTGAGAGGTAAGAAGCGATCGCGCGCACGACTCTACCACACACCGTTGCTGAACTGATGTCAGAGGGCTTGCTGGTAAAGACACAGCAAATATCTGGTTTGGTCGCAGCGAAGCATCGTTTCCCTCAGGTCCATCCAGAACGTCATAGCAGTAACCGACTGCATCGTTCCAAAAGCGCTTAAATCCGATCGCCGCGCGTTCTTGCATCTGCTCATACTCTTGGTGCGGCTTGCCAAGATGCAGGGCAAATGCAGCCATTGTACGCAAAGCGTTAAACCACAAGGCGTTGACTTCTATAGGTTTTCCTGTGCGTGGCGTCACTACCCAATCGCCTATTTTAGCATCCATCCAAGTGAGTTGCACACCTGCCTCGCCAGCATAAAGTAGACCATCATCACGATCTAAGTGAATATTGTAGCGCGTTCCTTGACAGTGCCAATCAACAATGTCTGCTAAGACAGGAAAGAGTTCGCGCAAGCTATCGTCATCTCCAGTCGCGGCATGGTAAGCGCGAATCGCTTCAAAGTACCAAAGGGTCGCATCCACCGTATTGTATTCTGGTGTCTCACCCGCATCTGGAAAACGGTTAGGCAACATGCCTTGATCCACGTAGCGGGCAAAGGTGCGTAGAATCGAGCGTGCCACTTCCGGACGACCAACGGAGATTGTCAGACCCGGTAGGCTAATCATGGTATCCCTGCCCCAGTCACCAAACCAGTGGTAACCGGCAATGATGGTTTTACCATCAGCGTCATCAGGTAGTGGGCGACTGACGATGAATTGGTCAGCTGCAAGAACTAGGTGAGTTATCCAATCACTCGGATTTTGGAGCCACTCGCCTGCTTTGGTTCCCAAAGTTGAGCGAAGTGGCGTGATTTTGGATTGGGAAGAAAAGGATTTGGATTCTTCTTTCTCAGTCCCCAGTTGCCATTGTGTCAACTTTTGCTCGTAGGCGCGACGGGTTTCCAGTGCTGCGGCACCATTCAAATCTGGGCGGTTCTCTGTACTGGCAACAAACGTGAGTGATTCACCAGGCTTGAGGGTAGAGTCAAAGGTTGCCGCGTGCAGGTGATCGGAGCGATCGTCAAGTCCGCGATCGCGTTCTACTGCTAAGTGAAATCCGTAGTACCACTCGTGTGCAGATGAGGCATTGCCGCTATTAGTTAACAGATATAGCGGTGCAGCTTGAGGAAAAGCGGTGATACAGACTCCATGTTCAATCGAATCAACATTCATCTGCCAGCCGTTGGCATGTGTGCCGCCGTGATGATCGCGATAGTTGACCAGGGCTTTCATGGTTAGTGCTAGCGGCTGGGTGGCACGCTGCAGGTAGTAGTGAATATAGGTGGTATTGCTACCAAGGTGCATCCACACACGTTTTTCCAACAGTGCATCCCCACAAGCGAAGCGCCATACAGGTATTGTGCCTTCTAGCTCAAAGCGTTCAATGTGTACATAGCCCTCTGGTTCTATTGTTCCACCAGTCCAACGGTTAGTCCCCAAGGGATAAGAGCGTTGATTATACAGGGCTGTCTCATCTAGCTTAGTCAGGAGCAGAGTTCTGCCAAGCGGTGGCTTCAGTGCTGCCACCAGTAAGCCGTGATAGTGGCGCGTTAGCAAACCCGCCACTGTGCCGGAAGCATAACCGCCGATGCCATTGGTTACCAACCACTCCCGCCCTTGGGCAGCATTGAGAGTGCCACAAATTTCGCGTCCAAAGTAGATGCTCATTCCGTGCCATAGGTCGTATATAAATTTTATCACCTTTAGTCCTGATGGGCGTACCCTTGTCAGTGGCAGCGCTCATCCCAAATGATTGTGCCTAACCTGAGCTTTTACAAACCCAACAATAAAGTTTTGTAACAAAATAGCGGGTTTGGCGTAAAACACCTATGCCTGTCGCAGAGAAGTAAGCAGATGTGATATTCAAAAAGGAGAAACACGATGCGTATTAGTCGTCCATCTCAGTTCTTTAAGGCTTTAGGTTTAACAGCCGCACTGCCGATTAGCGCCAGTCTGCTCATGATATCAATGGGGAAAGCTCTAGCGAGTGGTCAGTTTAGTAAGACATGTGACAACATTGAGACAGACGAACCAGTATATTTAGTTGCTGATTGCAGAACGAGAAATGGAAGTGTTAACTATACGTCTATAGACTTAAATGACTATATTACAAATGATAATGGTCATTTACGCTGGGCAAGTCATGGCGATTTTGAAAAGACTTGTTACATTATAGGAGTGTATGAGAATACTATGGGAGCAAGATGTCGCGCCCGTAATGGACAATATGTTGAAGACAATATAGACCTTGACAAACATATTGCTAATATTAATGGAGTGCTAACGTATGAAAAATAGGTTTGGAATAAGCTGGTTACTACATTGTGTAAATCAAAGTGTAGTAATCCTATATAACCCTAACTAGACTATAGTAACAAGCTGGAAGTTGCCCAACTGAAGTAACAAGCGCTTATTACTGCTTTAAGCGCACGAACCACATGCAAACCCCCGGTAATTGTGCCGAGGGTTTTATTTTTATTATTCTCATTAATCGTTCAACAACCGAAAACTCTTCTTTTCCTGATCCAGCCATTCCGCTTGTTCAATTTGGATCATCTCCGTCACCCAGGGTAAAGACGATTCAGTCACATTTGATTTATGGATTATCTGCAAATATAGAAAGGGAAAGCGTAAAAAGTATGGAGTTCAATACTTTGTTTATGTTGCTCACAAAATCAAAACAAATTTAGATTATATCTATCAAGATTACCGGAAAAGATTCGGCATTGAAACTAGTTGTAGGCTGAAAAATATTTGTGCAGTCCCCGTTGTTCATTTTTAAAATACTGAGTTGCAGTCATTAATAGAAAGGAGCAGATGGCAGAAGAATTGTTGGGTAAAATAGACCAAATCTCAGAAGCGCAGTCAGGCACTGCCTACCAAAATCCAGATAAGTTAAAGTATTCGATAAGATAGTGTGACAATGATTTGAGATGCAATAGAGGATGAGTGAAAATGACAGGAAAACAAGTAGCATAAATAACAGTGGAAGAGCTAAAAGTATTAATGAATTCAGTGTTTGATGAGCAGATAAGTGCAATTAAAACTAGCCTTTTGCAAGAAATTTCCGATTTAATTGAGAGCAAAGGAAAGCGCGCTCAAGCTCTGATAGACCAAGATGCTTACGTAGTTCCCAAAAGAACGAAAGAAGAACAACACGAGATCAATCAAGCTTTAATTGAATGGTATCGTAAGTGGGCAGAAGAGGGAGACGAACAGGAGCAGCGAGAGACTCTTGAATATCTATAAAAGGCATTAGATGAAGATCGTCTCTCAAATCGACCGCTATTTCCACAAAAATGAAAGTTTTACTGGATTCTGGTCCCTATATTGTCGAATGCAATGCCGATTCGCCGCTCCATCCAAACGCTTACATTGCAAACAAATCACAAATTCATTGTTTTGTCAACGATTGTTAAGATGCTCTTACCATAGATCGCATATCTGACTCATAATTATTACAGGACAAGAAAAAAACAACCCCCCGAAAACAAATTCCAAAGCAGCAGAAAGCTCCCTTGGCGTTGGTGTTGTTAAGCTTGTTATTGAGGCTGAGGAAACGTACCCTAGAGGGTGAAGCACGAAAAAGTTTATGAAACCCTCAGAAATCGCCGATACGCTGACAGAGTTATTTGGTGTAGCATCTATCAATGCTGTTGCACCAGGTTCCTGGCAAATAGAAACTCCTAATTCTCGGTTATTGGTAATGCTTTCGGACGATGAAAGTTGGCTACGAGTTTTACTACCCATTGCGCCAGTACAAGAAGCCCAACCTTTTTTAGAACAGTTTTTAGAAGCGAACTTTGATGACACTCAGGAAGTACGCTACGCATTACACCAAGATGTCGTGTGGGGGGTATTTCAGCACAACTGTAGCAGTTTGGTTGTAGATGATTTTCGCGATGCGATCGCCCGACTCATTTCCCTATCTGAAGTTGGTTTAGATGATGCCTTTAATCGACTGATAGAAAGCCGCCTCCGGCAAATTATCCAAGCAGCAAAACTGCAAGGTCAATCTCTGCAAGCCACAATGCAAAGCCTAGAACGCTTTTATGCAGAAGGATTGTTGGGTGAAATAGACCAAACCCCAGAAGCACAGTCAGAGGTTTTAGCTGCTTGGCAGCGTCAGTTAGAACGCCTATGGAATGAGATAGAAGCTTAATATAGGTAATTGTTAATTGTTAATTGTTAATGGCAAACAATCAACAATCAACAATCAACAATCAACAACTAACAACTAACAATATGGATATCATTCAAATCCTTCAACAAGACTATCAAAGATTTCCAGTTAATCAGACTTATAGCATCTACGCTCAAGACGTCTATTTTCAAGACCCACTTAACAAATTTCGTGGTGTTGAACGGTATAAGCAGATGATTAAATTCATCGAGACTTTGTTTATACACACCAAAATGGATTTGCACAACATTCAACGCTTGGGAGATACAATAAAAACTGAGTGGACACTGAGCTGGAATACCCCTCTGCCCTGGAAACCCCGCATTTCTATTCCTGGCTGGAGCGAATTACGCCTCAACTCTGTTGGCTTGATTGTTTCCCACATTGATTATTGGAACTGTTCGCGGCTAGATGTGCTGAAGCAGCATTTATTTCCTGCAAACAGTCGATAATGTAAATAAGTGTAAACATTTCTCAGCTAGGATAAAACCATTCATGCGTGTAATTTTGATGACAGGGAAAGGCGGCGTGGGCAAAACCTCCGTAGCCGCCGCCACCGGACTCAGGTGTGCGGAACTGGGTTATCGTACACTGGTTTTAAGTACAGACCCTGCTCACTCCTTAGCAGACAGTTTTGACTTGGAACTAGAACACGCACCGCGACAAATTCGGCCAAATTTGTGGGGTGCAGAACTGGATGCCCTAATAGAACTAGAGGTAAACTGGGGTTCTGTGAAGCGCTATATTACCCAAGTTTTACAGGCACGAGGTCTGGACGGGGTACAGGCAGAAGAATTGGCAATTTTACCAGGCATGGATGAGATTTTTGGCTTGGTAAGGATGAAACGCCACTACGATGAAGGCGAGTATGATGTGTTAATTATTGACTCAGCCCCGACCGGGACAGCACTGCGCCTGCTGAGTCTACCAGAAGTTAGCGGCTGGTATATGCGCCGTTTTTACAAACCGTTTCAAAATATCTCGGTAGCACTTAGACCACTCGTAGAACCTTTCTTTAAGCCGATCGCTGGTTTTTCTTTACCAGACAAAGAGGTAATGGACGCACCTTACGAGTTTTATCAGCAAATTGAAGCTCTAGAAAAAGTATTAACTGACAATACTCAAACCTCAGTGCGCCTCGTTACTAACCCAGAAAAGATGGTGATTAAAGAGTCTCTCCGCGCCCATGCTTATCTAAGTTTGTATAATGTGGCAACGGATTTGGTAGTCGCCAATCGCATCATTCCTAACGAAGTACAAGATCCTTTCTTCAAGCGCTGGAAGGAAAATCAGGAGCAGTATCGCCAGGAAATTCATCAAAACTTCCACCCTCTACCCGTAAAAGAAGTTCCCTTGTTTTCTGAAGAAATGTGTGGTTTAGACGCTTTAGAAAGGCTGAAAGAAACTCTCTACAAAGATGAAGATCCATCTCAAGTTTATTACAAAGAAACCACTATCAGAGTTGTCCAAGAGAAAAATCAATACAGCTTAGAGCTTTATTTACCAGGGATTCCCAAAGACCAGATTCAACTAAATAAAACAGGTGATGAATTAAATATTACCATTGGTAACCACCGCCGTAACTTAGTATTACCACAAGCGTTAGCAGCACTCCAACCAGCCGGAGCCAAAATGGAGGATGATTATCTCAAAATCCGCTTTACTGACAATGTGAAAAATAGTTAGTCGGTCAATAGTCAATAGTCGAAACCTTTCAAGTTTGGACGTTGGACTATTTACTTCTGACAACTTTTTAAGAAATATAAGTATAGCGACACCCTTCTAGGGTGTTGCATTTTGGCGAAGGTATTATTATTAAGAATACTATTTTCTTTATTCTACCCTCCATTATTCCAAAACCTACGCAGTATTGAGTCACATCCGCTTATCTGGTCTAATAGTAGTTATAAAATTACATAACTTAGGGTAATCTCTGTGGTCATAGCACGTAGAATTCGCTTGCGTTTTGGTTTGCTGGCTCTTGCCGTCGGAACCGCCCTCTTGCAGCCTATGGTGGCGCGTACACAAGATGCACCCGAGGCAGGTAGTGGCCGCATTGAGCGCGAAGCTGTCATCGCTCAGAAGTATATGGCAGTAGCAGCTAACCCTCTAGCATCAGCAGCAGGTAGTGAAATTCTCCGCGCTGGAGGAAGTGCGGTTGATGCGGCGATCGCGATCCAATTAGTACTCGGCTTAGTTGAGCCACAGTCATCAGGACTGGGTGGAGGGGCATTCCTCGTTTACTACGATGCTAAAGCTAAACAACTTCGTACCTATGACGGTAGAGAAACTGCTCCATCTGCTGCTAAACCAGACCGTTTTCTTGATGCGGATGGCAAACCCCTAGAGTTCTACGATGCTGTTATTGGAGGAAAATCTGTAGGTGTGCCTGGGGCAGTCAGGATGCTAGAAAAGGCACACAAGGCACATGGCAGGTTACCTTGGAAGCAACTTTTTCGACCTGCCATCGAACTGGCTGAAAAAGGCTTCCCCATCTCGCCACGCTTGTACACTCTACTGAGCACAGAACAGTATCTCCAGCGCTCTGAACCAGCTAGGAGCTACTTCTTCCAACCGGATGGCACTCCCAAACCTGTCGGCACTATACTTGTCAATCGGTCTTATGCCGAGGTATTGCGCCAAATTGCTAAGCGAGGTGCGGATGCCTTTTACAAGGGTGAAATTGCTAACGATATCGTTGCCACGGTGCAAAAGGCAGGCGTACCAGGCGATTTAACAACCACCGATCTTGCAGCCTATCAAGCAATAGAACGACCACCAGTGTGTGGAATTTACCGAGTTTACAAAGTTTGCGGGATGGGAGCTCCAAGCGCTGGGGGTCTAACCGTGTTACAAATTCTTGGCATCCTCGAAAATTTCAACTTGGCTAGCTTGGAGCCGGCTTCATTAAAGGCAGTGCATCTGTTCGCTGAAGCTGGGCGGCTTGCCTTTGCTGACCGGGGATTCTACATAGCCGATCCAGATTTTGTGTCCGTGCCATCTCACGAATTGATCGACCCTGAATACCTCAGGCGCCGCGCGGCGCTAATCAGTCTTGACCGTGCCTTGACGACTGAAGCTCAACCAGGTGAGCTATCTCTACAGCCTGCGTTTGTGGGGGGAAAAGATGATTCCCCAGAGTTTCCCTCCACCAGCCATATTGCAATTGTCGATCGCTACGGTAACGCGGTGTCGATGACTACTAGTATTGAAGATGCTTTTGGCTCAAGATTGCTGGTGCGAGGCTTCTTGCTCAACAATCAACTCACAGATTTCTCTTTCTCACCCACAACAGGTGATGGCAAGCCTGTCGCTAATCGCGTAGAACCAGGAAAGCGCCCCAGAAGTTCGATGGCTCCTATGATGGTATTTGACCAAAATGGCAAGCTAGTCATGGTGGTTGGCTCTGCAGGCGGTGCGAGAATTATCAACTACGTTGCTAAGGCACTGGTTGCAGCACTGGACTGGAAACTCGACAGCCAGCAAGCGTTATCAGTGCCAAATTTCGGTAACCGCAATGGTCCAACGGAACTGGAGGCTGGCACAAGTGTTGCTGACCTCAAGTCTGCGTTAGAAGCACTCGGTCATTCGGTGCAAGTTGTGGAGCAAACCAGTGGTTCCCATGCCATTATGCTCACCGAGCAGGGTTTGATCGGCGGCGCAGATCCCCGTCGCGAGGGAGAAGCTATAGGCAAATAAGCTCTTTGGAAACGGTATCATTTAATTAAATTCAACCCCTTTCAACCCGCACCTCGAGTAAAACCTTTTACTATAAGAGTTTTGCGATTATTAAGAAAGATGTGGGTAATTGATAGCTTTTTAAGGAAAGTCAGTAGCCTAGGCTACTGCCGTGGGCTAGTTCCCAATACTGCTCGGTTAAGATAAATTATCAACCGTCAACCTATGTAGAGACGCGACGCCCTTCGGGTTCAGCAGTCGCCTACGGCGGGAAACCCGCCTGCAGCGCTGCAACACCTGTCGCCTACGGCGGGAAACCCGCCTGCAGCGCTGCAACACCTGTCGCCTACGGCGGGAAACCCGCCTGCAGCGCTGCAACACCTGTCGCCTACGGCGGGAAACCCGCCTGCAGCGCTGCAACACCTGTCGCCTACGGCGGGAAACCCGCCTGCAGCGCTGCAACACCTGTCGCCTACGGCGGGAAACCCGCCTGCAGCGCTGCAACACCTGTCGCCTACGGAGGGAAACCCTCCTGCAGCGCTGGCTCAAATGAGCGCGTCTCTACACACCTTAAATTCCCACCACAAATCCAAAACCTACGTAGTATTGGGCTAGTTCCGATCAACGCCTTAACTGAACCATATTGAAATATAAATTTTATTCAATAAAATTCACCGTAGTTTTACTGAAGACAAGTATATTAATTAAATTTGACAATATTTTTAGGTCTATTTGTATCTCTTTACAAATTATTTTCAGTAATTTATTATTATATATCAAAGCAATGACCACGATCGCTAAACACTACTTGCGGGCTCGTCTTGAGCAAGAGTGCGATTCGTTCAACCTAAACCCGAAATGGGGGGACGGTTGGCATTGGTTGAGTAACCCAATCCTGGGTAGAGTTCGCACTTTCATCCTCAACCAAGGACAACTCACTATCCATGTAGGTGAGGAAATCTAGCCAAGCTAACAAGCCAAGAAAGCTAGAGGAATTAGGGAAAAAGGATTTAAGCCATCAACTTAAATCATAACCCAATCCAAAAATACACCAAGTCCTACAGCCTCGGTGCGAGGTTTAAAGCACACAGCGCCCCCTACCGTGAGGTAGGTGAGGAGTTTCCCATATATCTGGACTGACAACCCAGATATAGAAGCGGGAGTGAAAGCGGTTGAGGCGATAATAGCTGAAAACGCAAGCCGCTAGCACGAGTTTATGGGTAGAACAGACGAAGTGTCGTTGAACCATCGTTACGAGACGCCAAGGGAAATAAGCTAGTAGACTTCGGTCTACCTCTTGGGTCGGAAATAGCCGACAAAGGTAAGGACTATCAGGATTTCTTAACCGAGATAGCGCACTTCCTATAACCTCGGTGGATAGACACGCCCTAAAGACTCAATCAATGGATAGCGGGAACGATGTAACCCTCTTGTGATGCTCCCGATTAAGGTAACGGGTAGGTGTCAAGCCATAAGCAACAAGAGGAAAGGATGGTTCAAGAAGCCAATGCCCAACCCGAACTGACGGGTAATGCCTGAAAAGGGATGGTGTAATTACCGGGATAAGCAGACGTGAGCCGCAGTGTGGGAAAGCTAGAGGTAACAGTAGCTATGAAAAAGCCTAATTCGGATTTAGAAATAAAGACCGAGGGATGGAAACAAATCAATTGGGCGAAAGCCGAGCGATATGTTTTTAAGTTGCAAAAACGCATCTACAAGGCATCTTTTCGGGGGAAGTTTCCCCCGAAAAATGCCGCGCTGCTTCCCGCCGTGGTGATGTCAAGCGATGCCGCAAGCTCCAAAAGACGCTGTTGAGGTCCTGGTCTAATAAAGTGTTAGCGGTACGACGGGTCACAGTCGAAAACCAAGGAAAGAAAACGGCAGGAGTGGACGGTGTTAAAGCACTATCCCCAGAAGCCCGTATGGAATTGGTTGGGGAACTCAAGCTAACTGGCAAATCCAAACCTACTCGTAGAGTTTGGATACCAAAGCCAGGTAGAGAAGAAAAGCGCCCCCTAGGAATACCCACTATGTACGACCGCGCACTACAGGCTGTAGTCAAAGCTACGCTTGAGCCAGAATGGGAAGCGGTCTTTGAACCTAATTCCTATGGTTTTAGACCCGGAAGGTCATGCCACGATGCGATAAAACAGATTAAAAACTGTATTCAAAACAAGGCAAAATACGTGCTAGACGCAGATATTGCGCGTTGTGTGCGCCGCGACAGTCAACGCGGTATCCCCAACTCAGTTGGGAGAGAGTAAGAAGAATGTCTCTAAGTCAACCAACCCACCTAGAGTCGAAAGACAAAGGGGACAACAGCATGTTGGTAAAGCCGAAGATGGAGAGAAGGTGTTCAAACCATAGCTCGGCAAGACTTGTGTGACATGGTGAAGGTTAAACTACCTTAAGCCCAATTCTGACGGCATAGGCGATTGCCTATTCCTACAACACCTAACAGGAATAATCGTTTGTGCGTAGTTATAAACATTGGAACCACGCAACTTCTTCAAACGATGTCAGCCATCGATGAGACGGCTTAAAGAATGAATGGGACACCTAAATCACACTATGACGTATCGAGTTGATAAAGCGCGGGATGGTCTAAGGGACGCGAGTCCTATGACTACAGAGTTTTCATAGTAGTCCGAGGGCGGGAAAGCCGTCCACATGGCGAAGGAAAACAGGTATTCCTCACATTTTAACCATGAGGTACGCGGGATGCGGAACGCCGAAACGGTTCTAAATGTAATCCGAGATAGAGGCTATCGTGAGTTACCTCTGGATGATGTCTATAGACAACTATTCAATCCCAATCTTTACCTCCTTGCCTATAGCCGCATCTACAAAAATAATGGGGCAATGACGCCAGGAGGTACTGAGGAGACTGTTGACGGTATGTCCAGGAAAAAGATTGAAAGTCTGATAGAAGACATTCGTTACGAACGTTTTCGATGGACACCAGTGCGACGAATCAACATTCCCAAAAAGAATGGTAAAACTCGACCACTGGGTATTCCTACTTGGACAGACAAATTGGCTCAGGAGGTAATACGCTTGATTTTATCAGCATACTACGAACCCCAATTTTCTGACAGCAGTCACGGTTTTAGACCTGAGCGCGGATGCCATACGGCTCTAACTGTAATAGACCGCACTTGGCAGGGAACCAAGTGGTTTATCGAAGGAGATATTCGCGGTTGCTTTGACAATATAGACCATAAAATCTTGATGTCAATTCTGGGCGATAAAATCAAAGATAACCGCTTTCTCAGGCTGATTGAAAATTTACTCAAGGCAGGTTACTGCGACTCGTGGAACTATCACTCTACCTTGAGTGGAGCGCCACAAGGCGCGATTGTTTCACCTATTCTCGCTAACATTTACCTTGATAAATTGGATAAATTTGTCGAACAAATCCTCATCCCAGAATACACACTCGGTCAAAGAAGGGCAGAGAATCCGGAGTATTCAAAACTCCAGAAACTCGCTTGGTACTTTAGGAAAACCGGACAAACACAAAGAGCGCGTGCTCTGGAAATTCAATACCAGAAAATGCCTTCTAAAGATGTCCGTGACCCTGAGTATAGAAGATTGTCTTACGTACGATATGCGGACGATTTTCTACTTGGCTTCATCGGGTCAGTTGCAGAGGCAAAGGAAATCAAGGAAAAACTGAGGACATTCCTAGCCGAGAATTTGAAGCTGGAACTATCACCAGAAAAGACCTTAATTACCAATGCCAAAACCGGGGCGGCAAACTTCCTAGGATACGAAATCGTCGTTCAATACTCTGACAGTAAGCACACCTCTGGTAGACGCTCACTCAATGGAATTATTGGACTACGAATTCCAGCACGTTTTGTAGAAGAAAAGTGCGCCCTCTACATGAAAAATGGTAAACCCATTCATCGGACTGAACTGATTAATGATGACGATTTTTCGATTGTCAATATCTACCAGTCAGAATATAGAGGATACGTACAATACTACAGTCTTGCCCTAAACATCGCCTGGCTTGAAAAAGTCAGATGGATTATGTGGAGTTCGCTGATGAAAACTCTCGCTTGTAAATATAAAACTAGCGTGGCGAAAATCTGCGAAAAGTACCAGAAAACGGTCAAACTTCCGCATGGGCTAAGAAAATGTGTTGAAATTATCGTCCCCAGGGAAGGCTTGAAACCACTAGTGACTCGTTTTGGTGGTCTGCAACTGAAACGCAATCCCAAAGCGACCATTCTAGACTTGCCAAAATTGCGAAAGCCTGCATTCAGAAATGAATTGATAAAACGGCTCTCAGCAGACGAATGCGAGGTCTGTGGCGCTAATGGTGATATTGAAGTTCACCACATTCGCGCTCTCAAAGACCTCCTCGTCAAAGGTAGGAAGGAAAAACCGCTCTGGATGCAAATTATGTCCGCCCGCAAGCGGAAAACCTTAATGGTTTGCCGCACTTGCCATGATGCCATACATGCTGGTAAGCCTATAAATAAGCGGGTCACGGAATAGGAATACTGGAGAGCCGTGTGCCTGGAAAACTCGCAAGCACGGTTCGGAGGGGGCTAGTCGGAAAAGGAACCAATCGGAAACCTCGCTGGCTAGCTACCCACTTTTGACCGCATCAACCATGAAGTACTACTCCAAAAGTTGAACATCAAAGGCAGAATCAGGCAACAAATAAAAGCCTGGTTAAAGTCCGGAGTAATAGACCAAGGAGCATTTACTTCCACATCCGAGGGTACACCACAAGGAGGTGTCATTTCACCACTTTTGGCGAATATTGCCCTCCACGGCTTAGAAAACCACCTGATAAAATATGCCGAAACACTACCAGGAGGAAAACGAGACAATCGCGATAATCTTGGATTTGTAAGGTATGCAGATGATTTTCTGGTTCTCCACAAAGATAAAACCGTTGTCCAAGGATGCCGAGAAATAATCTCGGAATGGTTAGCTGGTATAGGGCTTGAGTTAAAACCCGAAAAAACCCGGTTAGCCCATACACTTCATTCCAAAGAAAGTGAAGATGGAAAAGCTGGATTTGATTTCCTTGGTCACCACATCCAGCAACACCCAGTCGGTAAATACCGAAGTAATGTTAACGGTCACGGTAAAATACTAGGTTTTAACACTCTCATCACCCCATCCGAGAAGGCGAGTAAGGTGCATAGTGAGGAAATCGGAAGAATCATCATCACAAAACATAGGTCTTCGCCCCAAGCGGCTCTCATAAAAGACCTCAACCCTGTCGTAAGGGGATGGTCTTCTTTCTACTCAAACTCTGACGCTCAATCCGTTGGGGAATTATCCAAACAAGACTACCTCACATACCTGAAACTTCGACGATGGGCAAAACGCCGCTGTGGAAACATTAATGATGGTCACATCAAATACTGGACTTCCATCGAGGGCGATAACTGGGTATTCGCAACAAGGATTGGGGAAGCGAACCCCTTTCGGTTACTAAAACATAGTGACACCAGTTGCAGTAGCACCGACTATGTGAAAGTTAAAGGCGATAAAAGCCCCTACGATGGCGACCTAGTTTACTGGAGTTCAAGACTAGGGACATACCCTGAAATGCCTAATCGTAAGGCTAAGCTGTTAAAACTGCAATTGGGTAAATGTCCTTGGTGTGGATTAAGCTTTCAAGACTGGGATGTTCTTGAGGTAGACCATATCATCCCCAGAGCGCTACGCGGTAAGGATGAATACAAAAATCTACAACTGCTACATCGGCATTGTCACGACGAAAAGACTGCACTTGACCTAAAAGAAATTAGGAGGAAAGACCACTTTAAATTCCTTGAAAAACTTTCCCAATTCTGGGATTCGTTTGACTGGGAGTGGGTGAACGACATCCCTAATTTCATTGGTCGCGCCGTCAGGAAGTCCGAATTGACAAATGGACAACACACTGAGTAGCCGTGTGCCATGAAAGTGGCACGCACGGTTTCGGATGGGAGGGGCAGAGCAGTAATGCTCTCCTCGACCCTAACAGATTTGCTGCGCCGTGTTATCAACAGTATCCGTCAAACTCTCGACCTGCAAGACATTCTCACGACAACAGCGACGGAGGTAGGTTGTTTTCTTAGAACTGACAGAGTGAAGATTTACAAGTTTCATTCTGATGGCAGCGGTCAGGTCATTGCTGAATCTATATGCGATCGTCAGCTACCGTCGCTGCTAGGGCTAAATTTTCCTGCCGATGATATTCCGCCTCATGCCCGTGAATTGTTTATCAAATCACGGATGCGTTCAGTTGTCAATGTTGAGACTCGACAGATTGGTCAAAGCCATCTACATGAGTTGGAAAATGGAGAAACTAGATCGGAAGATATCTGTTACCGTCCTGTAGACCCCTGCCACGTGGAATATCTGACTGCAATGGGGGTACAATCCTCTTTAGTAGCACCTATTCTTTATCAAGAGAAACTTTGGGGGTTGCTGGTGTCTCACCACTCACAGCCACGTTCCATTTCAAATTATGAAATCGAAGCGGTGCAAATGGTGGTAGATCAGATGTCAGTAGCGATCGCCCAAAGTACTTTGCTTACCCAAACCGCTGAAAGAGCTAAAAGGGAAGCCATCATCAACCGCATCGCCTCACTGCTGCATTCACTACCCACGATTAAATTACAATCAGCTTTAGAAGAAGCCGTCAATACCTTTGGGGGAAGTGGTGGCAGGCTGTGCATGAGAGATGAAGCCTGGAATTTTCATATTCCAATCCCGATGCGGGATTTAGACCCTTGCCCCGATAACGTTCTACACCAATTTACGCATAAGTCTCATTGCAGCGTTAAAAGTTTAGCAGAGTGCTTGGAACTTGAAAGCAGTGATGTGCAGGTGTATACCTATGGTCAACAGCCTGTAATGCCATTGGCAAGATATCGATTGATGGAACAATATAGCGTCTGGCAGGAACACTACAAATCTGGTGAGTATCATGTTTGGGCAATTCCAGATATCTATCAAACGCCTGAATTGCGAAATCTGCAAGTTGCTTTCCGACCAACAAAAATTCGTAGCATTTTAATGATCCCATTGGAGTATCATCAGCAGTTGCTGGGGTACTTAAGCATTTTTCGGGACGAGATTGACACAGAAACTCTTTGGGCAGGTCAGTTTGACTTAGATCAACGACAATTGTCTCCCCGTTTATCGTTTGAGATCTGGCGAGAATCAAAAAAGGCACAAGCTTGGGAGTGGACTGCTGACGAGATCGCACTTGCTGATTCACTGGGCAAACAATTTGCGACAGCAATTTATCAGTATGAGCTATACCAACAAGTGTCTGCGTTTAATACCAACTTAGAAAATCAAGTCAAAGAGCGCACACTCAAGCTACAACAAGCAACTGAACAACAACAGGCGTTATTTGGAGTCGTTGCCAAGATTCGTGAGTCCCTCGACGTTGACACTATTTTTCAGACAACCACCAAAGAGGTTTGTCAATTGATCAAAGCGGATCGAGTCGCTGTCTATCGCTTCAACCCTGACTGGGGTGGTGAATTTCTATATGATTTTGAGATTGCCGGTCCCGCTTATGGGAATTTTGTCAAATTGACGACTAAAACCATCTGGAACGACACTTATTTACAAGAGACACAAGGAGGACGCTACCGCAATCATGAATCATTTGCCGTCGATGACATCTATCAAGTTGGTCACTCGAAATGCCACATTGAGATTCTAGAGCAATTCAGCATCAAGGCTTATGCGCTGACTCCAATATTTGTTGGGCAAAAACTCTGGGGTTTGCTGGTAGCTTATCAACACTCTCAAACTCGTCATTGGGAACCATCTGAAATTAATTTTCTGAGTCAGGTTGCTGCTCAACTTGGGGTGGCACTCCAGCAAACGGAATTACTCGCTCAAACACAACAACAAGCTCTTCAGTTGTCTCAGACGTTACACAATTTACAACAGACTCAAACCCAGCTGATCCAAACCGAAAAAATGTCCTCACTCGGTCAACTAGTGGCGGGTGTTGCCCACGAAATTAACAATCCAGTGAGCTTTATCTCTGGCAACATTACTTATATGAGTGAATACGCCGATGATTTACTCAGTATACTGACACTCTATCTACAGCATTGCTCTAACCCCAGCCCGGAAATTCTTCAGCGATCGCAAGAGATTGACTTAGATTTTATCATCGAAGATTTGCCAAAAATGCTGTCCTCAATGAAGATTGGGGTTGAACGCATCAGCCAGATAGTTCTGTCTTTACGAAATTTCTCTCGGCACGACCAAGCTGAAATGAAGTCGGTTGATATTCACGAAGGCATTAATAGCACCCTACTAATTTTACAGCATCGCTGGAAAGCAACGGTAGATAGCTCAGGTATTGAGGTGATCAAAGAGTACGGTGACCTACCTTTGGTTGAGTGCTACGCCGGACAACTGAATCAGGTATTTATAAATGTTTTAAATAATGCGATCGATGCCCTAGAGGAGGGAGTGGGGAGTGGGGAGTGGGGAGTGGGGGGAGTAGGGGGAGTAGGGGGAGTGGGGGGAGTGGGAGAAATTTCTTCTACTTCCCGCCCCTCTCCTTCTCTCCCTCTCTCCCCCTACTCCCCCTTATCTCCCCCTACTCCTGTAAGGGCGGGGAAACCCCGCCCCTACACACTCCCGACGCCCCAAATTCGGATTCGTACTGAAGTGCTTGACAGCAACCGGGTGTTGATTCGCATTGCCGACAATGGTGGCGGCATACCGAAAGATGTTATTGGCAGAGTGTTCGATCCGTTTTTTACAACTAAACCAGTAGGTAGGGGCACTGGCTTGGGACTTTCAATTAGTTACCAAATTATTGTAAATCAACACGGTGGTGTCTTAAAATGTGATTCGCAGCCAGGGTTAGGCACGGAATTCTGGATTGAAATTCCAACGACACAAATCACAAATGGCTAATGGCTAATGGCTAATTGCTAATTGTCATCTGGCAATGAGCTATTAACTATTAGCAATTAGCAGACCCAACCTACTAACTTCGCAGTTGCACGGGCATGGCTAAATAGGTCATTTTAACACCACCTAGAGGCGTGAAAATTACCGGGGTTAAGGCTTGATTTAACTGCATGAGAATTTCTGAAGCAGGCAAAGCTTTTAAGCCTTCCATGAGATATTTAATATTAAAAGCTATGTCTATATTTTCTCCAGATATTTGTGCTGACATTGACTCAGTAGCGTTGCCTACATCTTGAGCTTCACAAGACAAGGTGATTTCTTGAGCTACGCTATCTAAGCTAACTTTCACAATATTATTCTTTTGATCGGCTAATACAGCAATCCGCTCCAAGGTGCTTAAGAATTGTCGCCGATCTAGAGTTAATTCTCGTTCAAATTGGCGGGGTATGAGTAGACGGTAAGCCGGATACTGTCCTTCTAAAGTGCGGCTAGTTAACCGTTGATCGGCCAATTCAAACACAACTTGACCTTGATCAAAATACAAGGCTACAGGTTGATCCTGTATTCCGTGAGTCACCATCCGCTCTAGTTCGCGTAAGGCTCTAGCTGGTATTGTCACTTCTAGAGACGCGAATTCCGTCTCTAGATCTTTTGCGTCTAAACTCTCGTTCGTAGTTTCCACCACAGCTAAGCGATGACCATCAGTAGCAGCAAATTCCAGAGTGTCTTGTTTAACTGTTAAATGTACTCCAGTAAGTACCTGCTTGGTTTCATCAGCACTCGTAGCAAATAATGAACCTCGCAGTCCCTCAATTAATGCAGTAGCTTGTAGAGACGCGAAATTTCGCGTCTCTACATTTTCGATCACAGGTAGTTCCGGAAAATCTTCGGCTCCCATTGCTCGCACTTGATAACGCCCACTTTTGGGTGTGAGTGTGACAATTAAACCTTCGCTACCAGGGGTACTTATAGATGCCGATTCATCTTCTAAGGTAATTTCTCCTTCTGAAAGACGAGAGGTGATATCATTAAGCAGCTTAGCAGGAATGGCAATTGCTCCCCCCTGCTCAACTTCGGCGCTAAAGCTAGTGCGGATACCTAAGCTAAGATCAAAGCCTGTTAAGCTGACCCGGTTAGTTTCTGCATCTGCTTGTAGCAGCACATTGGCAAGTACTGGATGAGTCGGGCGTGAAGGTACAGCACGGCTTGTGAGTGAGAGGTTAGTACTAAGATCGCTTTGGGTGCAAACTAATTTCATTGTTAGATTCAGCTTGTGTGTTGGGTGTGGAAATTGTGGAAAACCTAGAGAGGAATCTGTTTGACTGACAGTTCTGTAGGTAAGAGCCTGTGGAAAAGCTGTGGAAAACCTCCTAGTTTTTCCACAGCGTCTTTATACTTAATAAAAATTTTCCCTCTCTGATATCATGTTTTCCACAGAAGTTTTTGGAGTTTTCCACAAAAGGTCAGCATCTTTTCCACAAACTAACTTTATCTTAATTAATTTTTATACTCTACTTAATATAAATGAATAGCTGTCAGTCCTTTAAGTTGAGTGATGGTGATGCTACCTGTGGAAAACAGTTCGTCAGAGTTGTCAATATAATTTTTTGGGACGGCTAGTCATATTGATGCGATCGCTCAGTTGACGCAGTGTTTGTACCATACCCCGATCGGTTTCTCGCAGTTGGGTAATTTTTTCACAACTGTACATTACAGTAGTGTGGTCTTTTCCACCGAATTCTTCTCCGATTCGAGGTAAACTCAGATCTGTATGCTGTCGCATCAGATACATTCCGATTTGACGTGCAAAGCTGATTTCCCGTCGGCGCGAATTGCTTTTCAGGTCTTCGATTGAGAGATCAAATGTATCAGCTATAATCGTCAAAATTACCTCTGGGGTTGCTTCTACCTTCTCAGTTGGTGGTTCTAAAACTGGTGCTATATTTTCTACCGTCATAGGCAAACCCCAAATGGAGATATAGGCAACTGCCCGAATTAAAGCTCCCTCTAATTCTCGAATATTAGAGGTGTAGTTAGAAGCAATATACTCTATAACATCTCTTGGCAGACGAATGTTTTCGTACTCGGCTTTTTTTTGTAAAATCGCCATTCTAGTTTCCAAATCTGGTGGTTGGATATCAGCAATTAATCCCATAGAAAAACGAGAACACAGGCGTTCTTGTAGCCGAGGAATTTGGTTAGGCGGACGGTCGGAAGCTATAACAACCTGCTTGCCAGCTTCATGTAAAGTATTAAAAGTATGAAAAAATTCTTCTTGGGTGTACTCCTTGCCCTCGAGAAACTGAATGTCATCTACCAAAATGACATCAGCAGCACGGTAATGCTCCCGGAAACTTTGCATACTATCCTTGCGAATAGCAGTAATTAAATCATTCGTAAACTGCTCAGTAGAGACGTAAAATATTCTAGAATCAGGACAAATTTCCAAGCGATAGTGACCGATCGCCTGCATCAGGTGCGTCTTACCCAAGCCCACACCACCACATAAAAATAAGGGATTAAACTCCCTTCCAGGAGATTCAGCAACTGCTAACGCTGCAGCATGAGCCATACGACTGTTGGCACCAACTACAAATCTGGAAAATACATACTTCAGGTTTAAATCAGTAGTTCTTTGTTTGTTTTGGAGAACAATTTCAGTCACACTGGTGACCTCCGGTAATCCCGCAGAATACGAGCGTTCGCTTAAATGAGATTCATCACTAGCAACAGTTATATAGATTTCTACTGGATAGCCAAGAATATCTTGCACTACATTAGCAATAGTTTTTATGTAATACTTCTGTAACCAATTACGAGCAAAGGGATTAGGAGTACGAATGACCAAGCAATTATTTTCCAATCGCTCTGCATTGGCAGTTTTGATCCAAGTTTCAAACGTGGGACGGGATAGCTGCAGCTGCAAGCGCTCCAGTACCTGAGTCCACAGACTTTCTATGGCAATTTCCATGTTTTACCACCAATGCTAGCAATCGTCACAATAGAAGATAAAGATACAAGCGTTACCCAATTCAGCAGACTATACTTTAGACCGGAAACAAGCTTTTAAGTTGTAATTATTCTTGGACTCCTCCCAGTAGGCAATATCCTACCACCCACTGATTCACACGCACCAAGCAAAGACACATGAAGAAAAAAGAACATGACATTGAGCTAAAATACACTGGACTTGTTGCCAAAATCCATCTCAGGGTAGGTACTAACAGGGGAGCCCAGGGAGGCTGGGGAGCCACTCACTCGCTCCCACCCTACAGACTTACCATTGACAGTATTCTGTCCATACTAGTAAGTGGAATTACAGTTGTGTCTCTTGGAGGGTGCTCTATACCTACCAATCTGCTTGAAACCCAAAGAACAAATGTTCAATCTCAAAATCAAGCCCAAAACACAACCCAGACAAATCCCGCAACCGTCCCACCCCCTATTATCTCATCGTCCAATAAAGATCCGTACTTTGTCGTCGCAGTGGTGCAAAGGGTAGGACCTGCCGTTGTTCGCATTGATTCCACCAGAACGATAACTTCTCAAGTTCCAGACCAGTATAACGATCCTCTTTTCCGGCGGTTTTTCGGCGACCGAGTCCCATCACCTAGACAGCAAATAGAAAAGGGTAGTGGCTCTGGGTTTATTATCAACGCTAATGGTCAGATTTTAACTAACTCCCACGTGGTCAACGGTGCTGACACTGTAACAGTGAAACTGAAAGATGGTCGGACTTTTGACGGACGTGTACAGGGTGAAGACCCGGTAACGGACGTTGCTGTGATTAAAATTAATGCCAATAACCTGCCAATCGTTGCTGAAGGCAATTCTGAACTCTTGCAACCAGGAGAACCGGTGATTGCGATCGGTAATCCTTTAGGTTTAGACAATACCGTCACCTCTGGGATTATCAGCGCCACAGGTCGTTCTAGCAGCGACATTGGTGCGAGTGATAAGCGGGTTGATTACATTCAAACCGATGCGGCAATTAACCCTGGTAATTCTGGCGGACCACTACTAAATGCTCGTGGTGAGGTGATTGGCATGAACACCGCCATTATCCGAGGCGCGCAAGGGCTAGGATTTGCCATTCCCATTAATACTGCGCAGCGGATTAGTCAACAATTAATTGCTCAAGGCAAGGTTGAGCATCCTTATTTAGGTGTTCAGATGGTGACACTCACGCCAGATATTAAACAAAGAGTCAATAGTAAACTTGGGGTTAATCTGGCACTAGATAAAGGAATTTTGTTGATTGGTGTCGTCCCTCGTTCGCCAGCCGCAGATGCTGGACTACGCGCAGGTGATGTGATTCAAAGCATTAATAATCAGCCTGTCACTACCATTGAAGATCTCCAAAAGCTAGTAGAAAGCAGTAAAATAGGAGTTCCTTTACAACTACAATTGCAACGCAATGGGCAAACAGTACAAGTAGCGGTAAAACCCGCACCTTTGCCAGTTCAGCGTGAAAGCTAAATAATGATGAATTATGAATGATGAATTATGAATGAAAAATTTTCATGATTCATCATTTATAATTCATAATTTACCAGGGGTTTATATTATGGCAGAACTACTTCCAATTATTGAATTAGGCAATCCGATACTGCGACAAAAAGCTGATGAAGTCGAAAATATTCATGCTCCGAGGATTCAGAAACTAATTGACGATTTAATGGCAACAGTCGCCAAGGCTAACGGGGTTGGAATTGCTGCACCTCAAGTAGCAAAACAAGATCGTTTATTCATTGTTGCCTCCCGTCCTAATCTTAGGTATCCCAATGCCCCAGAAATGGAACCCACTGCCATGATTAACCCTAGAATTCTGGCGAATTCAACTGAAGTGGTCAAAGGTTGGGAAGGCTGTTTGAGTATTCCAGGGATTAGGGGCTTAGTTCCTAGGTATGAGGCGGTTGAGGTTGAATACATTGACCGAAATGGCAAGCCCCAAAAGCAAGAATTTACTGATTTTGTGGCTCGGATCTTTCAACACGAGCATGACCATCTCGACGGTATTGTCTTTTTGGATCGGTTGGAGAGTACTCTTGACATCATCACTGAGCAGGAGTACCAAAAGCTTGTAGTTAATAACACGGAACTAAGAGTAACGAACCGCGAAGACGCAGAGAACGCAAAGAAATAGGGTCAAAGTCTTTTATCCTGGATTTTAGCAGTTTCTAAACCAAGAGTGACTAGACTATGAAAAAGCTGATTAACGAGCCTCTTGACTTTGTACGCGAAAGTCTGGAGGGTATGGCAGCAGCTTATCCCGATTTAATCAAAGTCCACTATGACCCAGCCTTTGTCTATAAAGCCAATGCACCCGTACAAGGGAAGGTAGCAATTATTTCTGGTGGTGGAAGTGGTCACGAACCGATGCATGCTGGTTTTGTGGGGATGGGAATGCTCGCTGCTGCTTGTCCAGGAGAGGTTTTTACCTCTCCCACCCCTGACCAAATGCTGGAAGCAGCTAAGCAGGTAGATGGTGGGGCTGGTATTCTTTACATCGTCAAAAACTACAGTGGCGATGTGATGAACTTTGAAATGGCAACGGAGTTAGCCCGTGGTGAGGGGATGAGGGTACTGAATATATTAATTGACGATGATGTAGCAGTGAAGGACAGCTTGTATACTCAGGGACGCCGGGGTGTGGGAACGACGGTGCTGGCAGAAAAAATTTGTGGTGCAGCAGCCGAGCAGGGGTATAATCTGCAACAAATAGCAGATTTGTGCCGACGGGTAAACTTGAATGGGCGGAGTATGGGGGTAGCACTGACGAACTGCACTGTCCCTGCTAAAGGAACACCGACATTTCAACTGGGCGATCGCGAAATAGAAATGGGCATCGGCATTCACGGTGAACTAGGACGTTCGCGCATGAGCATAAAATCAGCTTCGGAGATTACTGAGATGCTGGCGCTATCGATTATTGAGGATTCACCCTACCGCCGCACACTACGGGAGTGGGATGAAGATCGAGGGGAATGGGTGGATGTGGAACTTGTTAATCAGGTTTTTGAGAGGGGCGATCGCCTGCTAGCTTTCGTTAACAGCATGGGTGGAACTCCGCTGAGTGAACTTTATATTGTCTACCGCAAACTGGTAGAAATTTGTGAGCAGCAGGGACTGCAAATTGTCCGAAACCTGATTGGTCCTTACATCACTTCTTTGGATATGCAGGGTTGCTCAATTACCCTGCTGAAGTTGGATAATGAGATGATCGGGTTATGGGATGCACCTGTCCTGACGCCAGGTTTGCGGTGGGGAATTTGAGAGATGGTGACCGAATAATTCGTAATTCGTAATTCGTAATTCGTAATTAAAAATTACTAAATTAATTAATAATTAATTCATTAAGGGTATAGGTTCCCCTAATTTTAATTATGAAAAAGAAAAAAAAGCGAAGCATCTTTACGAAAAGCCCCTGCATTTATGCATGGGGACGCCAATAATGCGGCAGGCACAGCCACACCGCATTTTGGCTCGTAATAATTACGTAAGCGTTGCGATCTTCTCCCAAGGGGAGACGCTTCTCTTCGAGACGCTTCGCGAACGCGAACGTAAGCGTTGCGTTAGCCGGTACTCCGGCGTCGGCACGAGCGTCACTACGAATTACGAATTACGAATTACGAATTGGAGCGAAGCGACTTGACCATTTTTTGAATTAAAAATTAAAAATTAAAAATTAAAAATTTCTGTGTTCATGCGACAAAATCGATGGGGTTTGTAATTTTGAATGAGCGAATTTATAATTTTGGAGCAGAGGGAAAGCGAGTGAGGAAAGAGCAAATTCTGCAATGGTTGCAGACATTTACAGCCCAAATAGAGCAGAACAAGGATTATTTGACTGAATTAGATGCGGCGCTTGGTGATGGAGACTACGGGAGCAATATGGATCGTGGTTTCAAAAAGGTCATGACTCAGTTGCCGAGTTTTGCAGACAAGGACATTAGCAGTATTTTAAAAGCGGTGAGTATGACCTTGATTTCGACAATCGGCGGTGCCAGTGGTCCTCTTTATGGTACTTTTTTCCTGCGAGCAAGTACAGCCGTAGCAGGCAAGCAAGAACTCACTGAAGAGGATATGCTTGGGATGCTTCAGGCTGGGTTAGATGGAGTACTTCAACGTGGTAAGGCACAACTACGCGACAAGACTATGGTGGATGCGCTATCTCCTAGTGTAGCGGCTTTTGAGCAGGCTGTGGGTGAGGGTAAGGGTATGTTGGAAGCTATGCAACAGGCTGTAGTAGCAGCGGAACAGGGAATGAAGGACACCACGCTCATGATTGCTAAGAAAGGGCGGGCTAGCTACCTAGGAGAGCGGAGTGTGGGACATCAAGATCCAGGAGCGACTTCGTGTTATTTGATGTTGAAGAGTTTGTTAGACTCCATCTAATAATGAGAACGCAGAGGCGATTAGCTTTTCTCCTCTGCTTGACTGTCTACAGGTTAATTCTTACAATAAAGTAAGAAATTACTTATAAAGTAAGGAAGTTTTATGTCCATTGCCACAATTACTAGTAAAGGTCAGACAACTATCCCAAAAGAAATTCGAGATCTACTCAAGTTACATGTGGGCGATCGCATAAATATCATCATCGAAGCCGATGGTAGAGTCTACATTCAACCATTGAATGTCAAAGTAGAAGAATTGTCTGGTATCCTTCACAATGCAGCCAGGAAACCAGTTTCTATCGAAGAGATGAATGAAGCAATTGAACAGTGTGGTGGAAACTTGTGATAAATGGGCTATTTAGAGAGGTTTTGACAATGGATGACTTGCTAAAACGGATCGCATTTGACCGAAAAGTGCTTGGTGGTAAACCTGTCATTCGAGGTTTAAGAATTTCAGTGGCGATGATTTTTGAACTCTTAGCAAAGGGAGCCACAAACCAGGAAATTTTGGAAGATTATCCAGAACTTGAACCAGACGATTTGCGAGCAGCATTGCTTTATGCTTACTATCTAGTAACTAAGGAAGAGATTCATGAGCGAGAAATTATTCCTAGTACGAAAGTATGAAATTCTTAGTAGATGTCAATTCTAGCGGTGCTTTGGTAGTTTGGTTAAGAACAATGGGTCATGATGTTGCTGCAGTTAGCGATCGTGACCCTAAAATGACCGATGAGGACATCCTAGATTGGGCAATTAGAGAACAACGAGTCATCGTTACAACTGACAGTGACTTTGAGCAGATGATCTGGTTACAGAGCAAGCGTCACTGTGGGGTTTTGCGACTGGAAAATTTACCTCGCACTGAGAGAATAACCTTACTAGAAGATGTATTAAATCGTCATAGTGAAGATTTGGCAAATGGGGCGATTGTGATTGCCCTCAAGAGCAAGTTTCGGATTCGTCGGCAAGTCTCTGAATGAAAAATTAGATCAGAAGTTAACATAAGAGTAAGTAAAAGAAATTCCCTTTATATTAAAACTGCGCCTGTGATACCGATTAGTCTTGACTCGTTAATCAGTGCAATTACTGGCATCGTCAATCCTACTGCTTTAATAAAAAACAAAGTTCAGCGCAATGAGACTGTTATCAAATTATTAAAGCAATTTAACCTTGATCCTGAGCATCCTCCAGCTGATTTTAGCGGTGTCTACGCCTACACGTTGGTAGAATACGGCGTAGGCAAACCCAAGCCATTCCTCGAACTTTTCCGGCAAGAAGAAATAAAGTTAGCTTTTCGCAAAGCATTCGATCACAACAACCCCTCAATTCTCCTCTCTGAGGTTCAAGCTTTTCTTGATACCTATGCTTTAGGGGATGAAATCAAAAGCTTCGGAATTGACATGAGGCGAGAAGTCGCCGCCTTTGCCACTGTCTTCATCGAGGTTGCTAAGCGCAGCCGCACACCTGCTGACGTGTTGATGAACCAGCATATAGGCTCTTTACATAAAACAATAGTAAGTATTCAAGAACAACTCAATAGGTTGCCAACACTGGAAGGCATGAGAACAGAGATGGCGCGGTTGGCAGCACAGAGTTATCCTGCACTGCCAACAGGTGTAGAGACGCGAAATTTCGCGTCTCTACAGGAAAAAAAATGTAGAGCGATCGCTCTTGCCCAGCAGATGCGAGGTTGGTTTGAAACCTTGGACTATCGCTTTGAGAAGTATGAAGTATGGGAAGATGCATATTTTGAGTTTATTGTCAATATCCCAGTCAGACGTAATCGATATGACCGCATTCTCGTGCGTGGGATTGAAGGTGAGGCGGGACTGGGCGATGTGATGGCTTTGCGCTCCTCAGTGGAGGCGCAAAAAACAGATGAAGGCTGGTTGGTGACGGCACGGCGTATTTCACGGGCGGCGCGTGATGAAGTTGAAAAAGAGGAAAATCGTCACCTTGAGTGTTATACTTTCGACGAACTTATAGATCAGGATGCTGACTTTAGCGGGTATATCGACTGGCTAGAGGCTGAAATCAAACGCCGGGAAATTGACAAAAAGTATGTGCCGCTAGCTTGTACTAAAGAAGAGTTTGACTTATCAAGTCAGCGTCAAATAGGAGTCAGTCGTTACGATGAACGCGATGGCTGGATTGATGGTTATATCGACCTTTGGCTTGATGATCCAGCCAAGGAGCATATCTCGATTTTGGGAGAGTTCGGCACTGGCAAGACTTGGTTTGCTTTCCACTATGCTTGGACTGCATTGCAACGTTATTTGGATGCTCAAAAACGCGGAGTTGAACGTCCTCGTCTTCCTTTGGTGATTACACTGCGCGACTATGCTAAAGCACTCAATGTTGAGAATGTTCTGGCAGGTTTCTTTTTTACTCAACATAATATCCGCTTGAACAGTGAAGTTTTTGATCAACTCAACAGCATGGGGAAACTGCTGCTGATTTTTGATGGTTTTGATGAGATGGCGGCAAAGTGCGATCGCCAGCAAATGATTAACAACTTTTGGGAACTGGCTAAGGTGGTAGCACCAGGTGCTAAAGTCATCCTCACTTGTCGCACCGAGCATTTTCCAGAAGCAAAAGAAGGACGGGCTTTGCTTAATGCAGAATTACAAGCGTCTACTGCCAATCTAACTGGTGAAACTCCCCAGTTTGAAGTGCTGGAACTAGAGAAATTTAACGACGAACAAATCCGACAGGTGTTGTTGTTCCAAGCTGAACCTACAACAGTTGAACAAGTAATGAGCAATCCTCAACTGTTAGACTTGGCACGTCGTCCGGTGATGACAGAGTTAATTTTGGAAGCATTGCCAGATATTGAAGCAGGTAAACCTGTGGATATGTCGCGGGTTTACCTGTATGCTGTGCAGCGGAAGATGGAGCGAGATATTAAAGCGGAGCGTACCTTTACTTCTCTAGCGGATAAGCTCTACTTTTTGTGTGAGTTGTCGTGGGAAATGCTGTCTACAGACGAGATGAGCCTGAACTACCGACTTTTCCCTGACCGCATTCGTCGCTTATTTGGTTCCGTTGTGCGTGAGGAAAAGGACTTAGACCACTGGCATTTTGACATGATGGGTCAGACGATGCTCATCCGCAATGCTGATGGTGATTACACTCCGGCTCATCGTTCTCTGTTAGAGTTTTTTGTGGCATACAAGTTTGCTGCTGAATTGGGGGTGTTGGCTGATGATTTTACCGCATTGGCGCAAGCACAGTCGCATTTAGATGAAGGTGCTACACCTCAGGATTACACTTGGTCATCCTATTTCCAGCGCCAGATGGATCGGCGGAATATTATGCCGATCCCACCGCTGAAGGGATTTGTCAGAGAACCTTTAGTGCAGCTTCGCAATAGTTTTGGGCAAGCACCACTAACGAAGGCAGTTATGGATTTGATTGTGCCCATGTTGGCAACGGATGTGGTAACGGATGTAACGGATGAGTTAACTGTGGGAATAACATATGAAGCATCCGCTATATCCGCTACAACATCCGTTGCCACATCCGCTACATCCGCTACAAAGGATGAGTTAACTGTGGTCCAACCAGATCAAGCATCCGCTACATCCGCTACAACATCCGTTGCCACATCCGCTACATCCGCTACAAAGGATGAGTTAACTGTGGTCCAACCAGATCAAGCATCCGCTACATCCGCTACAACATCCGTTGCCACATCCGCTACATCCGCTACAAAGGATGAGTTAACTGTGGTCCAACCAGATCAAGCATCCGCTACATCCGCTACAACATCCGTTGCCACATCTGCTACATCCGCTACAACATCCGTTGCCACATTATTACAAATTTTACAAAATACCCGCAATAAAACTGAAGCCGAAGTGGGTTACGTTGGGGGAAATGCGGCAACGCTGCTGGTGAAAGTTGATAAAACTGCCCTTGAAGGGAAAGACCTCACCCACGCTGTGATTAAAGGTGCTGATTTTAGTAAGGCTAGCCTGTGCCGTGTCAATTTTGCCGAGGCGTATCTGGCTGATTCTTCTTTTACTCAAGCCTTGGATACTGTCTTGTCAGTAGCATTCAGTCCAGACAGCAAAATCTTGGCTACAGGTGATGCCAGCGGTGAGATTCATTTGTGGAGCGTCAAAGATTATGAACGAATTTTAACCTTTAGTGGACACATTAATTGGGTGCGTTCAATTGCTTTTAGTCCTGATGGTCGCATGCTAGTTAGTGGTAGTGATGACCAAACAGTGAGATTGTGGAATACCACTACTAGTCAATGCCTCCAAACTTTGCAAGGGCACACTCAACAGGTAAGGTCAGTTGCTTTTAGTCCTAATGGTGGCATTTTAGCTAGTGGTAGTATTGACCAAACAGTGCGACTGTGGGATGTTCAGACTGGTCAATGTCTCCAAACTTGGGAAGGATATACTGGTGAGATAAATTCAGTCAGCTTCAGTCCTGATAGCAGCGTACTCGCTACTGCAAGTAGCGATCAGACTCTGCGTTTGTGGAATGTCAATACTGCTGAATGCCTTAGAACTTTACGGGGACATACTGATAGGGTCCTGTCAGTTACCTTCAGTCCTGATGGTCAAATCTTAGCTAGTAGCAGTATTGATCAAACAGTAAGATTATGGGATATTCACACTGGTGAATGCCTCAAAACTTTACAAGGACACCTTCATAAAGTACTGTCGGTTACCTTTAGTCTTAATGGTCACATATTAGCAAGCGGCAGCACCGATCAAACAGTAAGATTATGGGATGTTCACACTGGAGAATGCTTTAAAATTCTTCAAGGGCATACTGATTGGGTCAGGTCAGTCACATTTAGTTCAGATAACCAAATCCTAGCTAGTGGTGGAGATGACCAAACGGCGCGATTGTGGGACATTAATACTGGTGAATGTATCAAAACTTTGCAGGGCTACCATTATGTAGTATCATCTGCTGCCTTTAGTCCTGATGGTCACACATTAGCCAGTGGTAGTAAGGATGGCATATTGAGGTTATGGAACACTAGTACAGGTAAATGCTTCAAGACTTTACAAGGTCATACCACTTGGGCATCGTCAATTACGTTCAGTCCTGACGGACAAATCTTCGCTAGTAGTGGCGATAGAACCGTAAAACTTTGGGATGTTAATACTGGTCAGTGCCTCAAAACTTTAGAAGGAGATAGCGATCTGGGATCACCAGTTGCTTTCAGTCTTGATGGGGAAATTCTGGCTAGTATTTCTGAAAAGACGATCAATTTGTGGAATGTCTCTACTGGTAAGTGCTTGAGAAATCTACAGGGTCACACCAATCGGATAAGTACCCTTACTTTCACTCCTAATAAACAAATCCTAGCTAGTGGGAGTGAGGATAGGACAATAAAATTTTGGGATGTTAATACTGGTCAGTGCCTCAAAACCTTCCAGGGACACATTGATTGGGTATGGTCAGCTCACTTCAGCCCCGATGGTCGAATTTTGGCTAGTGGCAGTTACGACAGAACAATAAAACTTTGGGATGTCAATACTGGTCAATGCCTCAAAACTTTGCAGGGACATGCCCTTGCAGTCAGGTCAGTTGCCTTTAGTCCTGATGGTCGAATTTTGGCTACTGGCAGTTACGACAGAACAATAAAACTTTGGGATGTCTCAGATGGTAGGTGTCTCAAAACTTTACAGGGACACATGAATTGGGTAGTATCCATTTCCTTTAGTCCCGATGGACAAATTCTAGCTAGTGCCAGCGGAGATGGAAGTATTAAGCTTTGGGATGTTAAACTGGGTGAGTGTGTCAAGACACTTAGACCCGAAAGACCCTATGAGGGCATGAATATTACAAGGGTAACGGGTTTAACGGCAGCAGAGAAAGCCACGCTGAAAGCTTTAGGGGCGGTGGAAGATTGGCAACGGATGAGATAACGGATGTAACGGATAGGAAAATGGGGTGGTGGATACAGGGGCGATCGGGTGAGCGCTGCACAAGAAAAACTTAAGTTGTTTTAGGCATTATTCAGTAATATCTTGCTGTACCCAGAATTAGCGTGATATACTCATTAAAGTACTCCTGTAGTGAGTAGAGTATGAACAGTAATTTAAGACCAAGAGAACCGATATGGGGAGAGACGAAGAGGAAGCGCCATCCTTTTATGACCGATGTAGCCTGGGCTGCATGGCAAGAATTAGCATCTGTCATGGGTTATTCTGTTTCTGAAACGATGGAACGGATCGGGAGAAAGGAATTAAGTTCAGAAGAGTTTGGAAAATTGTCTAAGTGGTTGTTGACGAAACCGTAATAGGTATACTATATTAAATTCAGAACAAAGTCGGTCGAAAATGCAAAGCTTTACTACTCAAACCAAGCTAAATAGCGAAGATAAAAACTCAATAAATTTTCTAGAAGCTATGGCAGCTAAGTTTGGTGCGATAGAGCGAAGTGCCTTTAATGCCATCAACAAGGGGAGAGTAATTGACAAAGCTTTTGAGAATGAATTACAGCAGAATAATGGGCTTAGTTCCCAAGATGTTCGGAATATCATCACTAAGGCTGAGGCTAATTATAAGTCCCAAAAAGAATTAGTTAACCTCTATATAGAGCAGATCCTCGATTCTATTTCCTCCATTAAATCAGCTATCAAAAAGCTTGAGGATAAGATTAACCTTCTTCGAGAACAGGGTAACAAAAAGCAAGATTTGTTGAAATTCATCCCCTCTCTTGAGTTTAAAATTCATCATAAAAAACGCAAACTAGCACGGAAAAATGCTCGACTTGCTGAACTAGAAGCCACGAAGAAGTCCGGTAATTTCTCGGTAACGTTTGGTTCAAAAAAACTATTCCTAGCTCAATTTAATCTGCACGAAAATGGTTACAGAAACCATGATGAGTGGTTAAAAGACTGGCAAGCAGCGCGGTCTAACCACATCTTTTATGTAGGGTCTAATCGGTTTGGCTCTGGTAATCTACTGTGCCGCTTAACTGAGGCTGGGGAACTGAAAATCACTGTTCCGCCCAAGCTAAAAGAAGAGTTTGGTACTCATATTACATTCACTGGCGTTGCTTTTCGTTATGGGCAAGAATATATTAATGCAGCCTTGACCCCGAAGAGGTTTGAAAATACCAACAAGAAGACAGGTGAATTAACTTACAGGACGGGGACAATTGCACCATTAACTCATCTGATTATTAAAAAAGGTGAGCAATGGTATCTGCATACTACTGTAGAGTTACCAGAAGTTCCTTATCAATCACATAGAATTAATGGCGTTCTAGGAATTGATTTAAACCCCAATTCGGTCGATTGGTCAGTATGTGATGCCCAAGGAAACTTAAAAGACAAAGGAAACATTAAGTTAAATATTCAGGATAAGTCAACGAATGCAACTAAGGACGCAATTGGTAAAGTATGTGCTCTCGTGGTAAGAATCGCCGAAAACTATGGTGTTCCGATTAGCATTGAGAAGTTAGACTTTGCTAAAAAGAAAGCATCTTTGGGCGAAAAGTCTTCAAGATATGCGCGGATGCTTTCTAATTTCACCTACTCTACATTTGCTCAGATGTTGTTAGCTAGGTGTCTTAAGCGTGGAATTGAACTTATCAAAAAAGACCCGGCATTCTCTTCTGTGCAAGGTCTGACAAAGTTTATGGCGATGTATGGGTTAAATAGTGGGAGCGCAGCAGCTTTAGTTTTAGCCCGTCGTGCCTTAAAGAAATCTGAGCGCTTACCTCGCGCTCTCCATGTCGCCCTAAAGAAACCAGTGGATAGCTTTAGGCACGTATGGAAAGCATGGAGCGTGGTAGCAAAGGTACTGAATACGAAAGGTTCTCGGAACCGACATGTATTTTTTACCCAGAAGTCGGGGGCAAACAGCCTCACGCAGGTCACGCTTGCTAGTCTTAGCTTGAACCGAAAGGTAAAGGCTTTGGGTAGTAAGCAAGGCGCAAGCCACTTGCGAGTCAGGAGTACGACTCCTGGCTTTCCAGGGTGAGAATCCCAGGCGAAAGTACCCTCGGTGCGCTTGAGGGTACGACTTGTAAACAGAGGGAAGGCATCCCGTGCCAAAACGGGTTTTTCATACACTGCCCAAGTTTACCTAAGTTTTTGATAGCGCCTGACTAGGATCGGGATTTTAACCTTCAATTGGAGGTCTTAATATCTGGACTTTGATTCCGAAAGTCTCAGCACTGATCGCAAAACCTGCGTCAGATGTTACCAGACACAAGTCATTTTCAGCAGCAATTGCTAGATGTAGGGCATCCAAAGTCCGCAAGGGTGTTTCAAACCGACTAATCCACTCACGCGCTCGTTGTAATTGCTCAACTGTGTTACTCATTGCTTCTGTCCAGTAAAGGGGAGCTATAACGCTAGTATCTAGATAAATCAATAGCGCTCCTGTTCGCGTACATTAATCACAGTTGCACTTAAAGATTCACCTTTGACTGGAAGAGAATCTCGAAATTCCCTCCTACTAGCTAACCGCTGCTCCTTTTGTTGCAGTGGAACTAAGCGGGCTATAGCCTTTTCTTGCTCTAACAGAACCACTTCTTCTCCCTTGGCTACCCGCTCCAAAAGAGCTTTTAGGTTAAGATCTGCTTCCTCAACGCTAATTCTCAGCATTTCATCGATTTTTGAAATGTACCTTAATCCTATACTAAATGTATTTCGATAGACTTCCCATCTGAGGACAATTTGCACTCGTAGGGATGCTTCGTAGCTGATCCGCATCGTTCTTGAAAAGATACTGAGAGCGGATTTATTTGATTTTGAAAATACAGAAGCGGCTTGGTGGTCGGTGCAGCAGATGAAAAAGGGAAAAGCCGATTTCTATATTCAGCCTCAAGGGTTTTCTGCATCACCCTGATAAAACATAGAGGAGACGCATTCACCATGACAGAACTATCAAGACTTTCACTGACTCGGTGTGCGATCGCCAGCATAATATCAGTGATATCGACATCACCCATTTCCAAGTCTTGACTGGACTCGAAATAAACCACATGAAACCCTTCTTGCTCTAATTCTGCTTTCAGCCGCAACAATTCTGTAGACTTACCTCAGCCAATATGTCCTGTAAATAGTTCGCACGTCGGCTCATCTGGTGAAAAAACTGGCAACGGATGATGAGCGCGGATGTAACGGATGCTTGATATCGGGGTCTTACACATGGATAAATCCGTTTCATCCGTTATGTCATCTGTTGCTAACCTTTGCGTGAGAATTGCTGAATTAAGCTATACCCAGCACTTTCCGTAACAATGCTTGGTCTTCTAACTTGGCTTTTAAGCGACCATTTTCCAAATCACGAATCCAGCTTTGGCTTTTACCTGTTAACTTTGCCAATTCTCTCTGGGAAAGATTCAAATTTTTTCGTGCTTGCAAAATTTGCTCGCCTAGTAGATAAGCTACTGTAGTTTTTGATTTTATTCTGCTCTTCGCACGCGACTTTTTTTCTGATTCAGGACTTTGCTGCTCCCATTCTGGTGGTAGATCAAAGGACAAAATCCGGGCATTCAGCAGCAGATTCCATTTACCACGGGGACCTGTATCTGTCAAACGCCTGTCTCCGCTGCCGTCATTCATCCAAAATTCTAATGCTTCGTCTGGATCTTCAGGAATATTAACCAATTTTGCCCACAAAGGTTGAATTTCTGGTGGGTAAGTTACTGGGTCGAAAATTGCTTTTATGCCATAATGATTGAGGACTTCCAAATCGTTTTCAAAGGTTCGCAGCAGCCGCTTGCGTTCTTCCCGTTGCCTACAAGCAAGGCTGACTTTCTCTTCGCCGTAGGCAACACGCAGTAAGGTGGGAACTGTAATCCGTTGTTCTTTGCCCATTTTAGTTTTAAACAGTAACCATAGCATCAGCCGCGCTGCTCCTTCATGTTGCTGCCAAATACTCATCACTGTGGTTAACAAGGTTTTGGGCAGACTGCCGTATTGATAAAACGCGCTTCGTTCCTTGCATTTTTGTTTGTTTAAAAAATACTGCGCCCAGATTCCCGCTTTCACTTTAAAAGTTAGTCCGATCAGATATTTGCATCCGAGGTCGTCTTCTTGAAAGTGATGCTGAATTTCCTGCAAGTGCCACAATTTGCTCTGTTGCACTGAAAATCCTCTAATTAGACCTTGTTGGGGCCAGTCAATAGAAGCAATCAGCGAGCAAGCTTGCTGTACCATATTTTTCATTAAAGTCAGCTTGGCGGCTTTGCTCAAGTCTTTGCGTTTCTCCAGCCCCAAATATTTCTCAATTTGGCGATCGTCAATGGCAAACTCCTGCTCCCAAGGCTGGTCTACAACTGTAGCATGAGCTGCAAAAATCAGATGGATACAAGCAGTTCTGATATCAAGTGCCTCAATTGCCCCTAACTCCGTTACCCGATCGCTGCTATGGGGTGAACTGGTGATGTGAAAAGCGATCGCCCCCCGCTTTTGGCGGACTTGTCGGCGATAGCACAGGTTCCCGGCTTCATCGGTTTCCCAAGGTAGCGATCTGCGTTGCGCCAGCACGTTGCAAGCTTCCCAGATGACAATAGCCGAAGCAAATGGGTTACTCTTTCCGTTGGAGAATAAATCTGGACTGCTTTGATCTCTGGAATCAACTTTGCATCTTCCTCTTTTTGCTTGCAAGGGTTTGGGGGAAAGAGTTGGACAAACGGCTAAACATTGGGGTTTGGAGTAAAAACCCTCGCAGTTATTACATAGACTTGGGTCGATCCAGTATTTATTGTTCTCTATTTTGATTGCACCTGTAGGACATTGGGGACGGCAGTTGTCACATCCAACGCAACTAGTGTTAGGAATTGTATACGGCATAAGCTTCTTCCAACTTTACTCGTTGAGATGTCTGGCTCAAGTCTCCCCTGGATGTCTCCTCGTTATTCACTAGTCTCCACAACATTAGATTGTATTCATAAATAAATAATATTTACCGTACTAATTACCCACATCCACATTCGTAACGCACATCCAATTGTCAGCTATTCAACGCTTTTAAACCGGAGCCTAATTTTCTAGTTCTCTTATCTATAACATTCCATAAATATTTATTACCTTTTGTTATCAATGAGCTAATAAATGCTTTTGTATGAAAAAAATAGGTTATTAGCTAACATTTTAAGGTGGTTATAAATACTTTTAAAAATTGTTATTGCCAAACCTTTAAACATATTATTATTCCTTTGATAAGTAATGTTTAATACTATTAATATTCAAGCAAACTTATTATTGTGTTGATAATTTTACATTTTTGCTAAAACCTGATTACTTTTTCGCTTCTGTTGACAAAATTCTCCTTTTCACATCTAATACCGTACAGGAAAGCCATGTCTCTCCCCAGAAGATTTCCTTAACCTGTCTGACAGCAGTTTTCAATTGAATTGACCACATTGTAAGGGCGGGGTACGTCGCCCCTACGGTTATATTGTCGTCTCGTTTGGGCTGCCGTCGGTAACACTGTTGTTGGAAGATCTGACTTACTTGTTCGTACTCCCTACGGACCTGCAGACGTTCCGAGGTAAGGGACTTCCAATTAAAAAAATCTCCAATTTTGTAGGGTGCGCTCTTACGGCGAGAGTACGGCATTACAACACGATGCTTCGCACCCTACGGAATGGATAATTTATTTTTTGGTATTCCCTAACGTCTGCTCCCTATTTTTGCGATCGCCAGTGATATAGCAATCCTAAATCATTTGTGAAAATCTCAAGCATCAGTTACCCGGTTTCTTTAAGAAACCGGTGAGTCCAGCGCGCCGACACGAGTGTTTCCCGCGCCCCGGCGACTGGCTTTCCCGTTGGGGTTTCTCTGCTTTCACGAATCATTTAGGACTGCTACATATGTTTTTTTATACTTAAAAACTGGTGACATTTTTTGATATACATACGAATTTGTTTAAAAATATTATTATTACTTGTCATAATCAAACAATAACTTATAAAGATAATTTTATATGTTTGTTTATAACAATAAAAAAACTAAGCTCTTTATCATTAGTAACAAATGGGAAAAGGTGGAAAATCTTACCAGCGAAATCAATAAATATTGTTATAATGTTATTCTTATCTACTTGAAATAAATATTTTTTATAAAATCTAAATAATCTAATTTTTATTTAATTATAAAATTTGATAACATCAGAAGAAGAGAATTAATATTAAGTTAGGATGAGGATACAGGCTCGACCTAACTTGTAGGCAAAATTACAAAAGGTAAGTTCATGGCAACACTAACAGGATTGACATTTGGTGGTAAGACTTGGACACCCAAATTCGTTCAAGACATTGATCAAGACAAATGTATTGGTTGTGGCAGATGCTTTAAAATATGCGGACACAATGTGCTGCTGTTAAAGGCAATGAACGAAGAAGGGGAATTCGTGGAAGATGAAGAAGATGATGAAATTGAAAAGAAAGTGATGACGGTTACCAACCCAGAAAATTGTGTTGGTTGCGAGGCTTGTGCAAGGATTTGTTCCAAGAACTGCTATACCCATGCTGCATTAGACAACTAAGTATTTTTTGGGTTGGTCAGGGATTTGTGTTCATAGGGCGTTGTTGGAGAAGAGTTTGTTGTGGTGCGAATAGCAAGCCTAGCAAGGTAACCAGAGGGGAAAACTCAATATTTACCGGAACTAACACAAAAAGTTCACAGTAAACTAATCCGTAAATTGCAAATTGTCAGCTATTAACAAATTAAAACTTGCTACTCATATACTCTAATCAATAGTTGGGACTAACAGCGACCTCCTCTTGTCCTATCTTTTCTTGAAGTAAAAAGCTCCTCTGCCTTAGGAGTTGAGCGATAGTTTTAAGTGATGTGGGGGAAAGACATTAAAAAATATCTAAATTTCCCCCAAATTCTCCATTGAAAATGTCATGATTTATTGAGCATTAGTCGTTAGTGATTAGTTAGTGGTTATAGCAATCCTAAATGATTCGCGCTCCTTCGAGAAACCCGGTTTCTGAGGCCTGGCAAATTTGTAACTCAAATAGGATTGCGATAGTAGTGAAGGAATAACAACCAACAAATGACCAATGACCAATTACCCCTTCGGGGTTCGCCAGTCGCCTACGGAGGGAAACCCTCCTGCAGCGCCGGCTCACCAATTACCAATGACACACCAAGCAGGTATTTATGCTACAAATTCCTGTTTCACTATTAACTTTAGTTGCTGGAATACTAATCACAATTGTCAGCATCTGGGTTGGTCAAAACCACGGTCTACTACCGGTGCAAGCATCGCAACAAGCACCTTTGGTAGACGGATTTTTTAACATTATGGTTTCCATTGCCACGGCTCTCTTTTTAGTGGTAGAAGGAACCATTGTGATTTTTTTGATCCAGTTCCGTCGCCGTCCAGGAGATGATACAGATGGCGTGGATGTTGAGGGCAACTTTCCCTTAGAAATTTTTTGGACGGCAATCCCAACGCTGATCGTCCTGTGCTTGGGAATCTACAGTGTTGATGTTTTTCAACAAATGGGAGGGTTTGAGCCAGGAAGCCATCCTCACCTGCCGAATCACCATTCCCCAGCTCATGTTTCCCAGATGTCAGGGAGTGCCATTGCTGCTACGTTGAGTGACGCCTCTGATATGGAGTCACAAATGACAGCGCCAGCAGTTAGCCCGGAAATTGGCATTGGTGCAAATCCCAAAGACTTAAACAAAGCAGCAGACTTGGTTGTCAATGTCACAGGGATGCAGTTTGCTTGGTTATTTAACTACCCCGATAGTGGAGTCAATGGAGGAGAATTACACGTTCCAGTCGGCGCGGACGTGCAACTCAACCTTTCTGCAACGGATGTGATTCACTCGTTCTGGGTACCACAATTTCGGTTAAAGCAAGATGCAATTCCTGGCATACCTACCGAACTGCGATTCGTAGCTACCAGACTAGGAACATACCCTGTAGTTTGTACTGAACTGTGCGGCGGCTACCACGGCTCAATGAGGTCACAGGTCATTGTCCAAACGCCAGAAGAGTTTGAAAGCTGGCTGGACGAAAACCGCATTGCTCAAAACCAAGAACTAAATGCTGCTGTTGCTCTCAAGCCAGATGACTTATCAACGCCGGAGTTTCTCGCTCCCTACACCCGCGATCTAGGAATTAATTCAGAAACTCTCAAGAAATTAGTCAAGAGTTAGTGGTTAGTGGTTAGTGGTTAGTGGTTAGTAGTTAGTGGTTAGTGGTTAGTGGTTAGTGGTTAGTGGTTAGTGGTTAGTAGTTCTTTTTCACAACTAACAACCCTTCGGGTTCACCAGTCGCCTACGGAGGGAAAGCCGTCATTCGCGCTGGTTCACCAACAACTAACAACCAACAACTAACAACTAACAACCAACAACTAACAACTAACAACCAACAACTAACAACCAACAAAGGAAAAAATATGACCCAAGTAGAACTTCCACGAAACACTCCACCTGGAAACAATCAACCTACTGAGGTAGCAGAACACACTGAGTATCCCAAAGCGTGGAAATGGTACGACTACTTCACGTTTAATGTTGATCACAAGGTTATTGGCATTCAATACCTAGTGACATCTTTTATGTTTTATCTCATCGGTGGACTCATGGCTGTTGCCATGCGTGCTGAACTGGCAACACCAGATGCAGACTTGCTCGATCCGAACCTGTACAACGCCTTCATGACCAATCACGGAACGATCATGATTTTTCTGTGGATTGTGCCTAGTGCGATTGGTGGATTTGGCAACTATCTGGTGCCATTGATGATTGGCGCTAGGGATATGGCTTTTCCAAAGCTGAACGCGATCGCCTTTTGGTTGAACCCACCTGCCGGGGCACTGTTGTTAGGCAGTTTCTTCTTTGGCGGATCGCAATCTGGTTGGACAGCCTACCCACCCCTAAGCCTGGTTACGGCTAACACTGCACAAACCATGTGGATACTTGCCATCGTCCTCGTGGGAACTTCCTCGATTTTAGGTTCGGTGAATTTTGTCGTCACCATGTTGAAAATGAAAGTTCCTAGCATGAAATGGGATCAACTTCCCTTGTTCTGCTGGGCGATGATGGCAACTTCTGTCCTTGCACTTGTCTCCACCCCAGTGTTAGCGGCGGGGTTGGTGCTGCTGTTGTTTGACTTGAACTTTGGTACCTCGTTCTTCAAACCAGATGCAGGCGGTAACGTGGTGATTTACCAGCACCTGTTTTGGTTCTATTCCCATCCGGCAGTTTATCTGATGATTTTGCCCATCTTCGGCATTATGTCAGAGGTGATTCCGGTTCACGCCCGCAAGCCAATCTTTGGGTATAAGGCGATCGCTTATTCTAGTTTGGCAATCTGTGTTGTGGGTTTGTTCGTCTGGGTACACCACATGTTTACCAGCGGTACACCGGGTTGGATGCGGATGTTCTTTACCATCTCTACGCTGATTGTTGCCGTTCCCACAGGCGTGAAAATTTTCGGTTGGGTTGCTACCCTCTGGGGTGGAAAAATCCGCTTTACCAGTGCCATGCTATTCGCCGTTGGCTTGTTGTCCATGTTCGTCATGGGTGGCTTGAGTGGTGTGACGATGGGAACAGCCCCTTTTGATATTCATGTCCACGATACCTACTATGTCGTGGGACACTTCCACTACGTCTTATTTGGCGGTTCCGTATTTGGCATCTACTCTGGAATTTATCACTGGTTCCCCAAGATGACAGGGCGGATGCTGAACGAAACCTGGGGTCGCGTTCATTTTTTCCTCACTTTCATCGGCACCAATCTGACCTTCCTGCCCATGCATGAGTTGGGTTTGCAAGGAATGCCCCGACGAGTCGCAATGTACGACCCACAATTTATCACCCTCAATCAGATTTGTACCTTTGGTGCTTTTGTTTTAGGACTATCGGTGATTCCCTTCGCGATCAACATCATCTGGAGTTGGATTGCTGGACCCAAAGCAGGTGATAATCCTTGGCGTGCGCTGACATTAGAATGGACTACCACTTCACCACCTGCGATTGAAAACTGGGAAGTACTGCCCGTTGTCACTCACGGTCCTTACGACTACGGCAAAAATGGTCACAGTGCTGTCCTGGAAACAGGTGAAACGGTTGTTAGTTATTAGTTGTTAGTTGTTAATCGCTAATTGTTCATTGCTAATTGTTAAAAGCCATTAGCAATTAGCAATTAGCAATTAGCCATCAGCAATCAACTCAAAAATTTATTCAAGAGTAAACAATGGACGCAGCAGATCATATTGTCAACAATACCGCCATTGGAACGACGAGTGCGGAACATCACGAAGAACATGCAGATTTGCGAGTTTGGGGACTATTGACGTTCCTTGCCTCTGAATCTCTCATGTTTGGAGGATTTTTCGCCACCTATTTGTTCTTCCGAGGCACTAACGAAGTCTGGCCTCCAGAAGGAACGGAAGTAGAGTTATTATTGCCTACGATTAATACCATCATTCTGGTTTCTAGTAGTTTCGTCATTCACTTTGGTGATACAGCGATTAAAAACAATGATGTTGAGGGAATGCGGCGGTGGTACAAAATCACTGCGATCATGGGCGCAATTTTCTTACTTGGTCAGGCTTTTGAGTACATGACTTTGGGGTACGGTCTGACTACTAATGTATTTGCCAACTGCTTTTACTTGATGACTGGGTTCCACGGTATACACGTTTTTGTGGGACTGCTGTTAATTTTGGGTGTGTTATGGCGATCGCGTCGTCCCGGTCACTATTCTGCTACCAAACACACTGGCATCGAAATGGCAGAAATTTACTGGCACTTCGTAGACATCATCTGGATTGTTCTGTTCTCTCTGCTGTATATTCTCACTCTGTTTTAAAAGAATGTTAGTTGTTAGTAGTTAGTGGTTAGTGGGGTTTCTTCACAACTAACTACTAACAACCAACAACTAACAATTCTATTAAGGAGATTTTTATGCAAGTTCATGCTGAAACGTTCTCTTGGTTCAAAGTTCCAGAGGATATCAAAAAGTTATTGATAATGGCGTCGCAAAATTGGGACAATTCCTTAGAAGCTGAAAAATATATTAACCAAGCTTTAGCCAAAACAGGTGATAATACAGATGTTTTGGTGGCAGCTTATCGATATTTTTACTACAAAAATAACTACGATATGGCACTACAAACAGCAGTCAAAGTTAGAGATATAATTAAAAAATCAGAGAAATTACCTGACGACTGGCAAGAACTTAAGCTAATATTAGTTAGTCGTAAAGAAGAACCCAAAATTAGATTATTTTTAACTACTTATGCTGCTTTGGCATTGGTATCAGCAAAGCTGGGAGAAATAGAGCAAGCAAAAAATATTAGTACTCAGATCAAGGAACTTGACGATAAAAACGAGTTTTCCTCAGCACTATTGCTTGATATTCTAACACGCCCTAGTGAAGAAGAATAACTGGGGAGTAGGAAAATAAATTAAAAATTAAGAATTAAAAATTAAAAATGAAGAATTGCCATTTTTAATTTTTAATTCTTAATTTTTAATTCTTGATCTCCCCTCTCCCCGTACTATTTTAAACTTGTTGTTAAAACATTATGAAAGGTAGGGATTGGTTTGTAACTAAAGACGGGCAGCATCAAGCCTGTAAATCTGTTAGAGCATGGGATTTGTTGAGGGAGAATTATCGCCTTTATCGGTTTCTGACTGAGATGGAAGATGTTATCAATGATGTTGAAGACGAAAGCAGCCGTCTTTCAGAAATCCGGATGCTGGTAAGGCGGTTGATTCTTAACTCTTACTGGGTACAAAGTCAAAATTTGGAACCAAAACCCACAACTGGAACCTCGGTTTTACTTTTGTATGATGAGTTAGGTTTTCCGTTTACTGTGCAAACAGTCACATTTGCACCAGGAACACTATCGACAATTCATAATCATGGAACATGGGGAATAGTGGCGGTGTTGAAAGGTCAGGAAAGAAACACTTTTTGGCGGCGAACCTCTGTACCAGGAGTTCAGGACAAAATCGAACGAGCGGGAGAGCTTACGCTATTTCCAGGGGATATTATTAGCTTCGCTGCTGATGCAATCCACAGTGTGGAAGCATTGGGTAATGAACCAACTGTGACTTTTAATGTTTATGGCGAAACTTCCCCGAAAGAGCGATTTGAGTTTGACCCAGTTACCTATACTGCTAAGAATTTTTGATTGTTAGTTGATAGTTGATAGTTGATAGTTGATAGTTGATAGTTGTTTGTCAAGAAAAGAACCACTAACTACTAACTACTAACTACTAACTACTAACCACTAACCACTACCTAATTAGGAGATATTGCAATGACAAGAGTGATTTTCTATGAAAAACCAGGCTGTAAGAATAATACCAAGCAAAAAACTTTGCTTGCAGCCGCAGGTCATGAGTTAGAAACTTATAACCTGTTGAAGGAACCTTGGACAACTGAGCGTTTGCGCTTATTTTTTGGCGATCGCCCTGTAGTCGAATGGTTTAACCGCACCGCCCCACGGATAAAATCTGGTGAGGTGGTTCCCGAACAGATAGATGCTGAAACGGCTTTGACACAGATGGTAGGCGATCCAATTTTGATTCGCCGTCCTTTGATTCAGGTGGGCGATCGCCGTGAGGTGGGTTTCGATGTCGAACTCGTTGACGCCTGGATTGGCTTAAAGCCTGTGGATGAATCTCTTGCAGTTGTCAGCGAAAATCTGATGAGCCAGGATCTGCAAAACTGTTCTCACGGTCCTAAGCACAGCCATGAACATAGCCATGAGCGAGGCTCATGCAATCATTAATAGTCGGATAACTTACATCTTGCACCACCGCTCTTATACCGGGTTTATTGCAAATATTTAAAGCTTACACCCTTAATTTATCGTTTATAAACCCCTGACGCTCGTTCTTCGGCTCCTTGTACCCGAAGATCGCAACGCTTACGGGTTCGCCATAAAGCTTGGTGCAGAAGCGATGAGGGAAAACCGACAACAGAAGCACCGTAGTTTCTTACGTCCGGTTTCCGGACGTGAGATCTGCTCGCTGCTTCACCAGGAGCCACTGCGCGGGAAACCCGCCGTTCGTGCGCGCTTTCTCACCGGTTTCTCTTACCTTGTTGAGAATGGTGCAAGATGTGAGATAACTGAATGCTTCTGCGTAAGTCCTAAAGAATTGGAGTGTTGTCATTACTACTATCAATATGTTAACAAAGAAGTCACTCCAAAGCAAAAATACCTGTACTAGGCAGATGATCTGCGTGCCTACCCCACTAATTGAGGCAGTCCGATACTGATGCTTTATTCAAGAGCGCGATCGCTACCTGATTGGGAATTTCCACTGTTTGCACGTAAGGATTCAGGATCTAGGGCGATCGCTACAAGATCGGGAATTTCCACTCTCATGCATGTCTTGTCATCCCGTTAGCATGCTTACCGCTCTGGAAATGAGGTTCACTTGTCAGTATCAAAACAAAGGTTGTTTCTCTAAAAAGTTTGCCACATTAAAATTTGATGTACCTGACCAACAGTGATTTAAGAAAGCTTGAACACGAGAAGAAGGTGAATTATCCTCTGACGAGTTTGCATTAAGCTGTACTGCTGTCACTATATATTCAAAAATAATTACAAATTGATTTTTGGGAGACATCCTCTCGACTACAATTGTTTCTCCTATATGCGGAATTTGAGGTAATTCTACTACAAATGTTTCTATCCTCGGTTTCTCCAATGTGTTTTTGAAATTGAAGTATTTACAGTAAACAAGGATTTTCACGCTTCAAACCCCCAAAAGTATATTCAAAAAATATTTGTACTTTTCGCTAGATTCCCACAACAAATGCGATCGGCAAAAACTTGAAGAGGGGCATTTAAGTTTAATTTCTGCCCTGGTAAATACCCCCTACCAATGAAGGTAGGGGTTGTCTGCAACGTTCATTGAATCTAAGTTTTAGCTAGTTGGCGCTTCTTGGCTCAGATAGCAATCCAGACATGGACAAAACCTGTTGCGACAAAGAGTTAACTTCTTGGGCAACTTGAGTTCTTGCTGCGGTGTCAGACCAAATATTTTCCCAATTCAATTTCCATCTTGATAAAGCGCGTCCTAAATCTACTAGTTCTGCGGCAAGGTCAATATCCATGTAGGGGGCTGTCCATTCAATAAAGTACTGACTTTCTCTAATGAGACGGATTGCTTCATCGTACTGCGTCGTCTCGCTTAAAAGTGAATTGATTTTAGCAAGGTGAATAGCCAAATTCTTTAAGCGAGTGGGAATATCATTTTGTACGAAGTGTGAAAGTAGATGGCTGAGCAGTGAGGTAAATTTCGTCTATCTGCCAAGGCAAGTGATGGCAGTGTGAGGGGATTTATTGTGTTTGGTGTAATCGCACTCATGCCACCTCCACGATGGGAACAACCTTGCTGTCACCATCATCCGGTACATACTCTAAAAGCTCTCCAGGCTGGCAGTTCAGTTTTGCACAAATTCCATTGAGTCTTTCAGGAGCCAATCTTGGCATCTCGTCAACTTTACGCAGTCTGTATACCGAATTCTCAGTAATACCTAGCGCCTCAGCTAGATCCTTATTCCTGACTCGCTTTCGCGCCATAACCTCATTCAATTTCCAACGAATCATTTTATTTGTAGACATACACTACATCCCCAGTTTAAAAGCTGTTAAGCGTAGATTTCTCTACTTATTACATTATACATAAAAAAAAATTATTTATAGTATCTTCATGCATTTAAGTCTACTTTTAAAGTAGAATAAAAGTGGTGTGGATTAGACAAACACCGCCAAAAAAATTTGTAAAAAACAAAGGCGATCGCCCACATTCCGCCAAGAATCATGCGACCGCCTTCTAGATATAACTCCCAAACTTGGAGCCAGTTTAACTATGATGACACAACTACAAAGCGTTTGCACAGACAAGAACGAACAGGCTCAAGCCCAAGCCGAACTAGAACAGTACGTTGCAGAACAAGCCGCTAACGATGCACCACTTTTGAGCTTCCAATCTCTGGAGGTCGCCACCCAAGACATCTTGCGTCATGCCGAATTCTTAAGCAAAGAGAAGACGCGCTCCAAGCATGAGTACAAACAAATGCTCTCTGACCTCGGCTGGAAAGGAGAAGAGAAAAGGTATCTTAAGGTGGCAGCAGCATTTGAGAACTTCTCGCCCCAGGACTTGGCACAAATCGAGCCTGCCACCATATTCCAGTTGGCAAATAACCCCAAGAAATACCAGCCCGTGCTTGACCAACTGCTAGATTTACCTGAAATTACCCAAGCAGTAGTGAGATCGCTTATCCAACAGCAACGTCAGCCTAGAGTTCCAAAATCTGAAAATCCTACTATTTGGCGACAGACACCTGATGGTAGGCGCTACTGTCAAATTCCACCCATTCACGAAGAAAATCAACAGACTGGCATCATCCTGCAACAAATGATGGATGAGGAAGGACTGACGAGCCAGCGCATCGTAGCGGAGGCGATTTCCTTACGGCAGGCATTTAAAGAAGGACGCTTGGTGGCAGTTTCCTCTGCAGCAGCAAAGTACGAGCATATGCCAACAGAGCAAGAGCCAGAAGTTGAGCCTTGTTTGGAGGCTTACGCTATCCCTGATTTAGCAGCAGAACAATATTCAGTAAAGGAATTGGAGGCATCTGAGCAATTTGAGGGCGGTAGTGGCGATGGCTGGACTTTTGAACCAGAACCCGAAAAGGACGACGACACAGTTGAGTATGGTGATTACGCTCAACCATTCTCACCCCACGACGTTCAAACTGAGCTATCGCCCATCGAGTTACTCATTCACACCCTTCAAACAGCGTCTTCCTGGCATGAGATATTATTCGTACTGAATATTCATAGCGAATATGAGTCGATAGCATGGGAGGCACTCACGCCGTTAGAAAGAAGGCGGGTGATGGAAATAACGCCCCCTGAAATCAAAAAGCTAAACAAAGCTAAAAAATCTGGGGTGATTGTTGATTTTAAGGAAGTACGCCCCGATGTTTACCAAGTTCAACTCCGACTCTAAACCGTTCAACCCTCAAACCAAGTCAGGCTAGCAAAGAGCAAATAGAGTAACCCACCGAAAGCCGTAATTGTCCGTTCTGAAATTCGCTTAGCCACCAGGCGTCCTCCCAGCACTGCGATCGCGGTACAGATAGCGTGACCAAGTATTGAACCAGCAATCACACCTACGGGATCGTAAGCAGCTGCTAGAGCGATCGTAGTAATTTGGGTACGATCCCCCCATTCTGCTAAAAAAGTTAAGACAAAAGCTTCTCTAAAAACCATGAGCTTAGTCTGTTTTTTTGGCAAATTTGACTCGGCTTGATTAACAAAAGCTTCTGCTTCTTGTTGCTCTGTTTCGTCTACTCTTGCTGACATTCGACTGGCATCATACAGCAATTTCACCCCAAAGAAAACAAACAAAGCAACTTCACAATAATGAACGTAAACCTTGGGTATGAAAGATAAGAGATCTCCAGCTACAACGGAAATGGCTGTCATTAAACCCAAAGCAGCTATGACCCCAAAAAATATCAGTCGTCGGCAACGTGCATGTCGCATAGCCAGAATCAGGGCAACAAAAAACGTTTTGTCTCCTAACTCTGCGGTAGTAACCAGCAACAAGCTGGAAGTAAAAGATGTTAACATCTCATCAAATCCCTCAATACCTACTGTTTGAGTGAGCTTGATGAGAGCTGATCAACTTCACCAAGCTCACATATAAGTGAACCCGATGAAGGTCTTGCTCCCAAGTGTTCAAAAACTTGTCACCTGAACCAGGCAATGATTGCCAGCATGTTGACTCAGGTGGACTGGCGTGCGTTTCATGCCAGCAGCTACTCCCCTTCAGATGTTGCTAATTATATCCCCTTTTGAAGTTAAATAAAATATAGTTTTATCGCCAGATTGTAAGGGCGCGGAGACCGCGCCCCTACGGTTTATTGTGATCTAACCGATAATGGTACTGTAAGCCCTCACTTCACCGTATCGGACACCCCTCACACACGCATCTGCACCACAACAAACTACTTAATTTGCGGATGGGCGTTGTGTCCATCCCGACTTACCAAGCTGGGGGTTGGGAGATTTTTCGTCTGATAGCTATTGTTGACCGCCACCCAGTTACTGGCAATGGGCATTCGCCAACCACTACCAAAGGCGCGATCGGTGATTTTCAACCCGGGAGGTGCTTGTCGCCGCTTAAATTCTGCACGCCCCACCATTTGAATAACTCGGTCTACAACGACTGGATCGTGACCTGCTGCAACAATTTGTGCTGCTGATTGATTATTCTGAATTAGGCGTTGCAAAATATCGTCCAATATATCGTAGGGTGGCAACGAGTCTTGATCAACTTGACCCGGTCTGAGTTCAGCACTAGGTGCTTTGATAATAACATTTTGCGGGATAATTTCCGTACGTAGGGGCGGGGTCTCCCCGCCCGCAGTCCCCACGCCCATAAAGTATCGGTAATTATTCAACCAACGACATAAAGAATAAACGCGGGTTTTAGGAACATCAGCAATCACTGCTAATCCCCCATTCATATCACCGTAGAGGGTACAATAACCCACAGCCATTTCTGACTTATTGCCAGTAGACAGAAGGAGATAGCCGAATTTGTTAGAGATCGCCATCAATAAATTACCCCTGATTCGGGATTGAAGATTCTCCTCCGCCAGTCCAAACTCTGTCCCAGCAAACAACTCGGCTAACGTTTTGTCATAGCCTTGCATTAACTCCCCTATCGGTAAGGTAGTCGTTTTGATGCCGATATTTTCCGCCAATGCTAAAGCATCACTGATGGAATGGTCTGAACTGTGGGGACTCGGCATGAGGACACCGAAGACATTTTCTTTACCTAACGCCGCAGTGGCGATCGCCGCCACCAATGAAGAATCAACTCCACCACTCAAACCCAGCACAACCTTAGAAAAGCCACACTTACGAGTATAATCTCGCAATCCCAAAACCAAAGCCAGCCAAATTTCCTCATCTTCTGAATCAAATTTTGGTACGACAGAACCCATAGGCAAATCCTGCTGCACCTCGTCAAATTCAACTATCTGTAAATCTGTTTCAAAAGCTTTTAGGCGACACACTATTTCACCCTGACGATTTAAGGCAAAACTGCAGCCATCAAAAATTAAGTCATCATTTCCCCCAACCTGATTAGTATAGATAATCGGTTGCCGAAAACGCACCGCACTATGCCTCAGCATTGTTTCTCGAAACTGCGGCTTGCTAACACTGTAGGGCGAAGCCGACAAATTCACAGTTAAATCTACACCCAGAATTGCTAAATCAGCAATAGGATTGGTGGCGTAATTACGTTTGCCCCAAAACTCCTCATCGTTCCATAAATCTTCACAAATAGTAACGCCAATATTGAGATTATCTAGAGTGAAATAATTTGCTTGCAAGCCTGGTTCAAAATAGCGGTTTTCATCAAACACATCGTAAGTAGGCAAAAGCCGCTTGTGAAAAACTCGCTGCACAGATCCTTGCTCTAACAAAGCAATGCTATTAAATAAAGGTTTACCACCAGTCACATGCGCCTTTAAATTTTCCTCCACTGTTCCTACCAAAACAGCTAACTTTGGTGGCAAATTTCTTGCCAATTGTCGCAAAGTCGTGTCCATAGCTTGCACAAAACCAGGATTTAGCAATAAATCCCGTGGTGGATAGCCACATAAAGAAAGTTCCGGCGTCAACAACAAACGCGCGCCTTTTGCTACTGCCCGTTGTGCCGCATCCAGTAGATTTTGGGCATTTTTAGCCAAATCACCAATTGTGGGATTAAGTTGAGCGATCGCAATTTTCATCTGGAAAATTTTAGATTTTAGATTTTAAATTTTGGCAACGGATGATATAGCGGATGTAGCGGATAGCTTATCTGTGAGTCCCACAGTTAAATCATCCGTTACATCCGTTGCCACATCCGTTGCCACATCCGTTGCCACATCCGTTGCCACATTAAATAAAAACCAAAGGTTTATTCTTCAATGGAGCAAAAGCCTCCGCATCAAACCGATATAAACTAGCTGGACGACCAGCACCCCGCGACACCTTAATTCCGGTATCACACAAAAAACCCAACTTTAAGAGACGCGATCGAAAATTAGAATAATCAGAAAAATTTTCTCCTAAAACCGTAGTGTAAAGTTGGTATAAATCATTTAAAGTAAACATTTCTGGCAGGACTTCAAAAGCCACTGGACTATACTCCAATTTATTTCGCAGACGCCTATGTCCATATGCAAGAATTTCATTATGGTCAAAAGCTAATTGCGGCACATGCTTTACCGGATACCAAGCTATTCCCGTTACTTTATCAGCAATCAATTCCGCTTCCTCAAACCGCACAAGGGCAAAGTAACTAACCGATAGATAACGCACGTCATAACTATCAGTTGCTTCTCGCGGATCGCGATCGGGGCCGCCAAAAGTATATAATTGCTCCAAATACAAATTTTTCACGCGAATTTTCTCTGCCAAAATGCGATAAGCGCCATTTTCTAGCGACTCCCCTTGACGTACCAAAGTACCGGGAAGGCTCCAATAATTTAAAAATGGTTCCTGGTGTCGCATGACTAATAGAACTAGCAGCCGATTCTGCGTGGTATCCACAGAAAAAATTACATTATCAACACCAACCTTGAAATCAGCTAAAGGTTGTTGATTTAGCTGATCTGCAATCTTTCTTTGGTTGTGTCCTGGCATTTGTACAAATGCTCTCTATGAATATAGGCAACTACAGGGGGCGTTAAAGCGTCGGGATCTCCATTTTCACGATACGCTGTGGAAGAAACTTCTGGACCAGTAAAGTTGGCGATCGCAATCTTTCCGGACAACATGCGTACAGACTCCAAACTAAATTCATCTATTGCATATCCCGGTCGTGACACCACCAGTAACTGCACTTGCTGCAACAAATCTTTAGAACGATACCAACGCGGTAACTGAGTTAGTAAATCTGAACCAATCACCAACGTGAACTCAGCATCATTTCCCCAACGCACTTTCGCTTTCTCCACCGTTTCCAGCGTTCTCATCGCACTCAATTCCTGCCCTAACCCAATATTCTGCCGTGGAGAATCTATATTCGCAATCAATAATCGCAGCATTGCTACCCGATGTTCCAAAGGCGTTTGATGTGACTTAAAAGGATTATCCGCCGCCCAAACTGCCACCCAATCATAACGTTCAGACAACCAGCTGATAATCGCCTGATGCCCAGCAGTCGGTGGATCGGCACTCGTACCAAACAAAGCAACTTTCATAATTTGTTAGTTGTTAGTGGTTAGTTGTTAGTTGTTAGTTGTTGGTTGTTAGTTGTTATACTAAAAACTGCGGAAAACTATACTTATTTAACATTCGCGCATCCGGTTCTTAAGCCTCTCCCCGCATCGGGGAGAGGTTTGGAGCTCAGTCCATATTAAGTGAAGTTTTGAACCGTTCGCAGTATAGTTGTTGGTTGTCAAGATACTAACCTCATCCCCCTCATCCCCCTCATCCCCCTCATCATCTTCTCCCCGTCTCCTCAGTCAACTCCCTCAACTTAGGCGAAATTTCCACCTCAAGCTGTACCGGATTATCCAGTTGTCTCACCTCCTGGGGCAATTGAGCTACCGTTGCGGCGGTACGTTGACGAATTTGAGCCAAAGTCTCTGGTGGTTGCACCCGTTTACCTTCTTTTAGGAAGAGCTGCAATAAAGGTTGTACTCCAAGAGGATTCTCCGAAGCCAATCCCAAAGAGTCTGCTTTCAACTTACCGGACTCAAACGAGCGAAAAATCTGCTTGCGTCCTGGATAAGTTACTTTGCCACTTGACTGTTTCATTACTGGGATGCCATCAATCTCTACCAGTTTATAGACTCCATTAATAGGCGACCCTGTAACCAGTCGTGTTCCCAGCCCATAACCATCAATTTCTGCACCGGCGGCTTTTAGCTTCGCAATTTCCCACTCATCCAAATCGCCACTAGCGAAAATTGACACACTGGGAAGAAGCGATCGCACCTGCTTTGACAAAGACACCAATTCTCCTGAGTCTAACCTCACCCCTGCTAATTCCATTTCCCCTGAATTTACTTTTTCAGCTAACTGCTGGGCAGCCGCGATTGTATCGTAAGTATCAATTAACAATGACGCACCCGGAAAATAGCGATGAAAAGCTGTAAAAGCTTTTTCTTCACTTCCTTGAAGCGCCGACAGCGCCATCACCAAAGCGTGGGCAATTGTACCACTAGGTTTCTCACCTAGTTGTAGCGCAGCTAACACATTCGATGTAGCATCTAAACCTGCTGCCAAAGCCGCCCTTGCTGCCCACAAAGAGGCTTGGGGACTAAACGCCCTTCTTGTCCCAAATTCCAGCAGCGTTGCCTGCGAACCTGCTACATCGCGCAACCGTGCTGCCCGTGTAGCAATCAAGCTCTGGTAATTGAGGGTATTTAGCAGATAAGTTTCTACCAGTTGCGCTTGCCACAGATGTGCTTCCACTCGCAACAACGGCTCAGAAGCAAACACTGCTGTCCCCTCTGGTACTGCCCAAACATCGCCGGTAAAACTTCCTTCAGCTAGCACTGACCAAAAGCGATCGGTCGCATTAGCAAAAATGCCCGTTGCTTGTAAAGCCGCTATCTGAGACTGACTAAATCGGAATTTTTCCAAGTATTCCAACGCCTGTGCCAACCCCATAGCAATTAAATAGCCAAAACCCTCTGGCAAGCTTCTGGCAAACAACTCAAAGCTTGCCTGTCGTTTTTCTACACCTTCACCTACATAACAAGCTGTCATTGTTAGCTCGTAAAGGTCAGTCAACAGACTGTAGTCAAGAGCACAGAGCGTCAGTTCCTGGTTGTCTAGGCAATGCTTATGCTGATTGTTTGTAGATACGCCGGGGAAAGTTGTCATCAAAGAGCGTCCTTACAAGAATGCTTCTTCTTTTATGGTATTTTCCACCATAAATAATGTCAACTACTAAATGATATAGCAACCCGTGGAGGAAAGCGTGAATAATAAATGATGTTGTAGGGTGGGCAATGCCCACCATTACCAGGAGGAGTGGGCATTGCCCACCAAACGAAGAATTTCACAAATCAGATCGGACTGCTATATATTTCAAAAGATGCTTCTTCCCAGTATGTTTACGGATGGTTTAATAGTAAACTTAGTAATTATTTAACATTTATTAATAGTTTGAATTAATAATAATGATGTTTGTCTAAGTAGGTAATCGGTATTTTTTTCCCCATTACCGATTACCGACCCTCACAAACATTGTAAGTGTTCAAACGGACATGATGTTATGCATTTTCAGAAATCATACAATGTGTACAGATTCTCACACATATAAAGATTGCATCATGACTCAGAATTCTGAACAAGGCAAGTTATACACCTCTGAGACAGAACCCAATCTAGGAATATCTTCTAATCACTTTCAAGATCGGTTGCCCAAACTAGCTTTTGTATTCTCTGGCATAGGGTCGCAATGGTGGGCGATGGGGCGTCAGTTATGGTCAGAGGAAACTGTATTTCGGGAAGTCATCAATCGATGTGATGATTTACTGAGGTTGCAAGCGAGATGGTCATTGTGTGAGGAACTGACAGCATCGAAGGAGCGATCGCGTATTAATGAAACCCAAATTGCCCAGCCAGCTATCTTTTGTGTGCAAATAGCTTTGGCTGCTTTGTGGGGTTCCTGGGGAATTTATCCAGATACTGTTGTGGGTCACAGTGTTGGCGAGGTTGCGGCTGCTTACGTAGCCGGAGTTCTGAGTCTGGAAGACGCCATTCAAGTCATTTTCTATCGTAGCCGTGTCCAAGCGCGTGCCGCAGGTCAAGGAAGGATGTTAGCCATCGGACTGTCAACTTTGGAGGCTGAGTGCCTATTAATCGGATACTCAGAAGAGGTATCGATTGCAGCCATCAACAGCCCCAGCGCCGTCACCCTCTCTGGAGATAGCACCGCCCTTGCAGAAATTGCTCAATCTTTAGCTCAGAAACAGATTTTCTGCCGATTTTTGCGGGTAGAGGTACCTTATCACAGCCGGAAGATGGAGCCATTAAAAGCAGAATTATTGGAGTCTCTGCAAGAAATTAATCCTCAACCAGCGACTATTCCCATTTTTTCCACAGTCACAGGTCAGCAGGTCTTGGGTCCAGAATTGGATGCCGCCTACTGGGTGCAAAATATGAGGAATCCGGTGCTGTTTGCTGTAGCAGTGAATGGACTCATTCATGCAGGTCATGATATCTTTATTGAGATTAGTGCGCATCCAGTGTTAACCAATTCAATCTCTCAATGCCTTGCCCATGCCAACAAAGTGGGAACAGTGCTTCCGTCCCTACAGCGTCAAGATTCGGAACGAGCCACTATGCTGGCGTCTTTAAGTAAGCTCGCTACCTTGGGATACCCAGTTGATAGGAAGCTACAAATCTCACAGACAAATTAAATTATTGCAAATATATCTCAATAATTGTTGCTGATAATGTCAATATATTGAGAATTAGAGTCAGCCGAAAATATCAGAACTAAAGTAGATACATCGCAATTAAAGCAACTACAAAAAATGGGAGTTGATCTTATGGCTATTTTCAGAATGCTTGCCCGGATTATGCAGTATATTTCTGAAGCTGTGATGCGGAGTTTTGCTCCTAATAATGATGTTTATCCTTATATTGGCGTGCAACCTTTTACAGGTGAGCCTGATCAAGAAGGGACAAACGAAAATTGGTAGATGAAGAGATAAAATGAGTCAATTCAAATTAAAGTCGGTGGATTAGGATTTCCTAATCCACCGACTTTTGTATTTTTCCTTTAGAAGTGACTGTGTAGCACACAAAAGAGGGGTAACTTAGTCTCGAAGCAGCATAGCCAAAAGGCGAGATCGCGCGCCTTTTGGCTTTAGGAGTAAACTAAGGTTGCTGACGGGGGTCTTCATTAGGAGGATGCAAACCAGCTTTTATCCAAAAGCCCCGCGCACCCCGAATCGAATCCTCCTCTTCATAGCGTTCATCATTAATGTCAAGCCGTTTGCAGGTTGCTCTACCTATGGGCGTAATTCCTAGAATGGTTCGACCATCTACTGTCCAGATGAAATGTTCTGACCATTGTTGTTGACGAGGATTAAACAGCGGAACTATTACCTGAGTTTCCGGATCAAATCCAGCGAGGAAGTTGTACCGACGCTCATTACACCTGCGACAAGCTAGGGCGATATTATCAGCGTCGTCAGAACCACTTAGAGATTTTGGTATAATATGATCGAGAGTAAATCGTGTTGTACAAATACGTTCTGGAGAGTGGCAGTACTCGCATCGGTAATTCGCCCGTTTGCGCACGAACTGTCGGGTAATCTCATCAATTGTCATCCCTGAGCTACCAACATAGCATTGATATGGGTGAAAATCCTGTCTAACTCTCCAATTGCCTCTAGTTCGCTCACCTCTTCTGGACTCAGCAAATCAGCTTTTTTGCGCTCCAGAAGTACCTCCATTCGTACTTGAAGTTCATCATTAAATTTGAACAGATGGAAGTTGTCTACTTTTTCCATTCTAATGCTGCTAAGTAAGGATGAAGGTCTGGTAATGACGGTTGGCATAGTTTGGCGGTTGAACTTCTGAGATCATTATATATTGTAATGGTTAGCAGATAGTAGAAGGGGCACGTATTAGGAGGGAGCGATTTGTCGTCTGACGACGAACTTGAAGAACTACTGGAGCAACTAAAGGAAAGGCAACGTAAAACACAAAGGCTAGGACGAGGCAGAGGAGCGAATAAAAAAGACCGTAAAATGGTCGATAACGTTGCCTGAAAAAAGCATATGAGCGAGGTAGAAATAAGGGAATTTGGAGATTCTATTGAAAATATTAAGCGCAGTGAGAACAGAGACAGAGATGTTAATTTTACTTACAGCGAACTGCTTGATTTAGCAGAAGAATTCCTGGATAGATAATTTGTCTAATCGATGAGTTTATTTCAAAGAAGTAATAGAGTTTGCGTACGGTGAGTATAGTCCAAATGTCTTTGCGACTGGGAGGTAATCTCCCTTCTTTAGAAGAATTAACACAAACTCTAGGGCTTACACCTACAAAATTCCAGCGGCGTGGCGATCGCATTTCAAAAAAGAGAGTCCAACCCGTTGATGTGTGGATACTCGAACTTGCTAAGTTTGACTCTGACAACACAAAAGAAGAAAGAGACAATCAGATGCTACAAGCTGCTACTACGCTAGAGAAAATTTCGTCAAGTCTGGCGGTGCTGGCTCGGACTAATTGTAATGCTGATTTGTACATTAGCACGATTCGAGAAGAAGACCAAGGTGGGTTATCATTACCGCCAAAACTAGTTGCCGCAGCTGCATCTGGCGAGTTGTCAATCCAAATATCCATCCTGGTAATGCTAGATGACTACTCTGAACCAGAACAAGAATCCTCACTATCTAACACTGCGGTAATTGACAACGTAAATATTAACAAATGATTAAGAGTTTTTCGTGCATCAGAGTAGCGATCGCCAGGAACTCTCTTCACCATAATCTTCGTGGTATGCCTTTTCTATAGGTTATAGGCTTCTGCCTTCCCCTACGCAGAAGTTAGCCTCGATTTTTCGTTTCACTGCGTAAGTCCTAATCAGCGCCATCTCACAGTAGGCATTTCCTAGCTCTGCGAGAGGAGAAGAAATTAGGAGTGTGAAACAATGTTTTGGAAGTTATTGGTTAGTGTTTTAATATTGCCCAGTTGCCTAGGATTTAAGATAGCTGCAGCATCGATCAAAAATGGTGTTCAGACTTTGCCATCCGAGGAATTAGGCTTGAGTCCGCAACAGACAAAGGCAAATCGAGATGTAGTAAATTCCTCACTGTTTCCGAGCGCAGGATCTTCTTCAATTCAGGGAGATCGGGAAGCTGATACTGAGGAACTGAGGCACACAAATTACCAGCGTCCTTACCTGCTCGCTCATCGGTATTATCATCATAGTTCCTGTCTGCAAGGTCACAGATATTACCTTCGTGGGTATTACTATCCCGAGTCTGCTGGTTACCATCGGCAATATTACCATAACAATAGGTACTACCGTCACAGAAATTATTATCCCCAGTATTACCGTTACGGGGATTACCATAATAATAGTTACTACCGTCATGGATATGACAATCAGCGGTATTACTATAATAATGGATACTACCGTCACGGGGATTACTATCCTGGGTATTACCATAAGCGGTATTAAAATAGAAATTGCGTGATGGCTCGTAGTTGCGATGAGCGCGAAGACAGCGCAACTACAAGGCTATCTACTTATGAATAATTAGCTGAGTTAAGAAAAAAGCTAGGGCTGCACTGCCTAAAGGAACTGTTAAATTGTCAACACCTACAAACGAAATAGTTTCTAAGCCAGTAGCGACTAATGCCACTGCTAGTGATATCACCCAAGTTTGCCAAATGTTGCCTTCGACACCAACAAAAATCATAACACTGATAAAAAAGCTAACAATAGCCATCGCCAGAGAGCCTTCCCAGCTTTTTTGCCTGCCAAGTAAGTTGTATTTATGTTTACCAAACCGCTGCCCAATCAGTGCTGCTAGTCCATCTCCCCACGCCATAACCAAAATTCCCAGTGCTGCGTACTGAGGTTGTTGCAAATACCAGAAGCAGGCAACTAAAACACCAATACTAACGGAATAGAAAAATGTCCCGAAACTTTTGCGTCCGACACTATTAATACCAGGGAGAATGGGAAATAGATAGGACAATAAGGTAACAGTGCTCGCTAAGATCGAAGCTGTAATGCCCAAACTTGCTGGGATATCTAACCACCAAGCAAGCAGAATCACATTGCCAGTGCCAATATGAACTATCTTCCGCACGATTTCTGGATCGTCTTTGGCTTTTGCGTTTACCACCCCTGCAATCAGGAGGATCAGTGACAGCCAAACTGCAACGCTGGCAATTTGCAGCCATAAAGGGGGAATTGACTGTAAATCAGGAAATGAACTCAGCAAAGAAGTAACGATATAGAGAAATTTGACCTTTGTTATCACTTTATTCGATTTAAGCGACAGCAATGAAACTATTGAAACTATTATTAATTTGGCTGATTCAGTTCTACCGAATGTTTATCTCACCCCTATTGCTCCCTACTTGTCGCTTTCAACCAACTTGTTCTATGTATGCCATCCAAGCAATTGAACGATTTGGAGTCTGGCGCGGTAGTTGGTTGGCAATTCGCCGCATCTTACGCTGTCATCCATTTCATCCAGGAGGCTACGATCCAGTGCCAGAGGAGAGGAGGAGTGGGGAGTAGGGGGAGATGAGGGGGATGAGGGGGAGTAGGGGGAGTAGGGGGAGTAGGGGGAGTAAGGGGAGACAACTAACAACCAACAACTAACAACCAACAACCAACAACCAACAACCAACAACCCTTCGGGTGACGCTCCTTCGTCGAAGATCGCAACGCTTACACCAGTCGCCTACGGAGGAGCCAGTGCTGAAGACGGGTTTCCCGTCGCAGGCACCTGGCGTCGGAAAGCCGTCATTCGCGCTGGTTCACCAACAACTAACAACTAACAACTAACAACCAACAACTAACAACTAACAAAATCGGAATGAAACCTTATCATCAAGTGCCAATTGTCGAGTGTGGTGAACCGTTGGTAGAAGTTCCTTTAAAACTGTTTGCTGTAGAATCTCCCCATCCTTATAAAAAATTAGGTGCGCCTTATGGCGAACACTCCCCTTATTTTCTTCGACAAAGCGTTGTTGACAGTTTGATAGAAGCCCAAAATTACCTCCAACTGCTGCGTCCTAACTGGCTTATCCAAATCTTTGATGCCTATCGCCCTGTAGCTGTACAGCAGTTTATGGTTGATTACACTTTTGCTGAAGCTTTGCAAAGGGCGGGACTTAGCAATTTTGAGATATCAGAAACACAACGCCAAGCTATCTGGGAGGAGGTTTATAAAATTTGGGCTGAACCTAGTCTAGATGAAAAGACTCCACCTCCCCATAGTACCGGTGCAGCTGTAGATGTGACCCTGGTAGATAATACAGGGGAAATAGTGAATATGGGTTCAGCAATTGATGAAATGTCAGAGCGATCGCTTCCAGAATACTTTGCCAATCGTTCCCACCCACAGGCACAGCAATATCATATTAATCGTCAGCTATTGTGCGACGTTATGGAAAAAGCTGGATTTAAACGCAATCCTCGAGAGTGGTGGCACTTCTCTTTAGGAGATCAAATGTGGGCTTGGCTGAATAATGAAGCACAGCAAGATAATGCCGTTGTTGCACGCTATGGGCGTTTGATGTCAGGTGCGTTACGCTGTCGCTAACGCACCCTACCCAGCTTGAGGATTTACCTATATTAACAACCAACAACTAACAACCAACAACTAACAACTAACAACCAACAACCAACAACCAACAACCAACACTTTCTAAGCATCTTGAGGATTTAGCTGGATTAACTCTTCCGTAGTGTACGTTCCCACTGGACTCCATATTAGATATGGGACAAGTAATAATGCCGCTAGTTTAGAAGTCGGCAAAACGGAGATTGTGAGCAGCACACCTAAAATCACACCAATTGACCCAACAATTTCCCCTACTTTTAGACTACGCCACCTTAACATTAATGGGATGTAGGCGACGGTGATAATTTCCAGCAACAGGTAAAAACCGATTAGCACCCAAGTGATTAAGCCGCCTGGATTTTTTTGCCAAACCATATTAGCGGAAGCAGCACCGCATATAAAAATAAAAGTCCAGATTACCGGGATTAGAGGCTCAAAAACCAGCCATTTGGGGCGACTTAACCTTGCAAACCACTTGACATCACGCGGCGTGATAAAGAAACTGCCAAACTCGATAAAGAAAGTTACAGCCGCAATTACCATCCAAGATTTAATCATTGTTATTACCCTTTTTTATGTGTTTTGTCAAGTCTTACACATTAATTTAGGACTTACGCACTTTACACATTGACCATCATATGTATGGCAGTTCAAAATCTTGCTCTGCCTGGGAATGTGATTAAGGGAGGCAGAGCCTCCCGTCAAACCCTGAGGCAGCAGATCTGCGATCAGAGCATTACAAGGCAGAGCCTTGTAACGAGAGGCATGTACATTTTATTCTTTATGTCAATACGTAAGTCCTATAATTTTGACAATTTAGGGTATGACTTTCATCAGCCACAAGTTTGATTATTAGTAGTTAGTAGTTAGTTGTTGGTTGTTAGTTGTTGGTTGTTGGTTGTTAGTTGTTATAGTACAATACGGTTCAGTTAAGATTGAACGGTGGGAATTTTAGGTTGTGTAGAGACGCGAAATTTCGCGTCTGTACATAGGTTGTCAGTAGGTAAATTATCTTAACTGAACCGTATTGTGTTATAGTCACAACTAACAACTAACCACTAACAACTAACAACTAACCACTAACAACTAACAACTAACCACTAACCATTAACAACTAACCACTAACTACTAGCAACTAACAACTAACCACTAACCACTAACCACTAACAAAATATTAAGCATCTTGAGGATTAAGATGCCCCATCTCCCAAGTGGTGTAAGTACCAATTGGACTCCAAAGCAAATAAGGAACAAGTAACAGTGCTGCCCAACCAGATATAGTTAGAACTGCGAGGGTTAATATAATGGCTATAACGAAACCAGTGCCACCGATAATCGTACCCACTTTAAGACTGCGAAGCCGGAACATTACAGGGGTATAGGCAATGGTAGCAATTTCCAGAAGCAGGTAAAACCCCATGAATAACCAGGTATTAGTGGTTCCTGGGTTCTTTTCCCACACATTATAAGCTGACCAAGCACCGCAAATAAAGATTACACTCCAGATAAGTGGAATCGCTGCCTCGAAAGTTAGCCATCTCGGTCTTTGTAAGCGCTTGAACCATTTAGTATCGCTAGGAGTAATGAAGTTTGCACCTAATGCAACTAAGAAAGTTACACCTCCAACCACCATCCAAGATTTAATCATGCCTTCACCCTTTGCGCGTGCTTTCAGATCGCGCCTCATAAGTGCCATTGTGTCAATTCGGAGGCTGATTAATCATCATCCAATGGTTTGATAAAGGAAGTTGTTAGTTGTTAGTAGAACAACTAACAACTAACAACTAACAACTAACAACTAACAATCAACAATCCCTACTTAATCACGCCAGAATTCCCTGGTATATTCTCCATCGGTTCCATCCGACCACCTAAGTATTTAGCGAGAAACTCTTCGGCTTTGGCATAGAAGTGTAGCCTGTTTGGTGGACGGACAAAGCCGTGTCCTTCATCTGTGTACACGACGTATTCTACAGGCTTATTGCTTGCTCGCATTGCTGCAACAATCTGCTCACTTTCCGCTTGCTTCACCCGGGGGTCATTTGCGCCTTGTCCGATCAGCAATGGGGCTTTGATGCGATCGGCAAAAAACAATGGAGAACGGGATTTGAGGAAGTCTGGTTCTTTTTCTAAATTACCCACACGATGATAAAACATCGCCCTCCCCGACTCCCAGTAGGGGGGGAGACTCTTTAGCAGAGTCAGCAAGTTGCTGGGACCAACGATGTCTACACCAGCAGCAAACACATCGGGTGTGAATGTCAATCCTACCAAAGTAGCATAACCACCGTAGGAACCTCCCATGATGGCAACCTTTTTGGGATCGGCGATGCCCTGTTTAACAATCCAGTTAACGCCATCAATTAGATCATCGTGCATTTTACTCGCCCATTCACGGTTACCAGCGTTGAGGAATTGTTTACCGTACCCAGTAGAACCTCGGAAGTTAACTTGTAGGACTGCATAGCCACGATTTGCCAACCACTGCACCATCGGATTGTAGCCCCAGATATCCCGTGCCCAAGGTCCGCCATGTACAAGTAAGACCGTGGGTAAGCGAGTTGCCGGAATACCTACTGGTGTTGTTAGGTAGCCGTGGATCGTCAACCCGTCGCGGGATTTATAGGAAATTGGTGTCATTTGCGCCAGCGATAACCCTTCAAGTTTGGGTTGGTTGCTGAAGAGGAGTTGACTTTTTTTAGAAGTGCGATCGTAGGTATAGTAGTAAACTGGACCATTGTCTGTTTTGTAAGAAACAAGCCAAGTTTGATCGGCAAGATCGCGGTCAACTACTGAAAATTCTCCTCGCCGAACTTTGGCGAGTGCTTGAAAATCTGCGGCGATACTGTTATCTAACACCTGCCACTCTAATTTATCTTTGTTGAAGGCAACTGCCTGAATTTGGCGCTTCACCGGATGAACAAACATCCCCCCAACATCATATTGCGGATCTTGAGCCATGACAGTTTCTTTGCCAGTTGCCAAGTTAAGTGCTAAGAGTCTTGTTGCATTGGCATTATGAGTGTCTGTGATATACAGCGTTTTGTCATCATAGAAGCTAACTGCACCACCTTGATCGTCCGGTCCCCATGTCCGAATTGTCTTCCAAGGTTGATCAATTGCTTTCCTGACCGCTAAGGTGGAACCAGCATCAGGTGTAGTCGCGACAGCCGCACGGATCTGAAACTGGGGATCTGCTACTGACTCAACTACAGTACCGGGATTTTCCACCTCTAACGTAGCTTTACCCGTTTTCAGGTTGATGCGGTAAGCATCGTGCTTGCGGGGGTCTTTGATATTCATCCCCACTAGTACTTCAGTGGGGAATTTGCGATCGAGGGCGATCATTTCTGCTTTCACGCCCTTGAACGGCGTCAGGTCGCGCACCTGTTTCGACTTAACATTGACAGCATAAAAGTGGAAGTTTTCATCACCGTCTGAGTCTTGCAGGTAAATTAATTGTTCGCCGTCATAAGTCCAAAAGTAATTTCGGATACCGCGCTTTTTGTCAGCGGTCAGCACTTGGTCGTCGTTCTGACTGAGAGTGCGAATGCATACCTGCAAAACGTTATTTGTATCAGGTGCAAGGTATGTGAGATATTTTCCGTCTGGAGACAGTTGCGGTTTTGCACGTTCTGGGTTTCCAAACAGAATCTGCCGCTTAATTAATGGCGGTAAATTGGCGATGGATTGACTTGCGTTGAGCAAAAAAGTTGTCGCAACTGCCAAAGGCAAAATTATTAAAGAGCAATATTTGTTTTTCATATAAAAATCCTCTTTGATTTTTGAAATATATGTAGGCAGGGTGCAAGCGCACAAAACCTAGATGTGGTGGGCAGTGCCCAACGCCATAAAGCTTGGTGCAGAAGCGATGAGGGAAAGCCGTCATTCGCGCTGCTTCACCACTCCTCTCAACGCGGGGAACCCCTTCGGGTGACGCTCGTTCCGACGCCGGAGTACCGGCTAACGCAACGCTTACGCTAACGCAACGCTTACGCAGATCCTGCAGGAGGGAAACCCTCCTTCGGGGCTGTCTCACCGCGCACTCTTTGTGGCTCCCCTACTTAAAATTTTTCATAAATGTATAAAATGATTTTGTGTAATTACACTAATCCAGAACGCAGTGCTACAACTGCAGCCTGTACGCGATCGTCAACGGATAGTTTATTCATAATTCCCCGGACGTGAGTTTTCACAGTGTTTGGGCTGAGATAAAGTTTCTCTGCAATCTGTGGGTTACTCAGACCATCTACCATCAGTTTCAATACTTCTAACTCACGCCCAGATAAGTTTGCTACGTTTCCAGAAGGAGATGGTGGTTTGAGGTTGTCAATGACTCGTCTGGCAATTTGGGGATCGAGGTATGTTGCACCTTCAACTGCAGCAGCGATCGCGTTCAATAGTCGTTCTATACTCGCCCCTTTAATACAATATGCATCCGCACCGCTAGACAGTGCAGCAATAATTTCCGTATCCGTTTTATGGGATGTCAACATCACTACACGAGTTTCTGGCAGTGCTGCCTTAATTTGCTGTGTCGCCGCAATGCCATCCAGTCGAGGTAACCCAATATCCATCACGACCAAATCTGGTTTCAATTTCAGTGCTGCTTGTACGCCCAAATAGCCATCTTCTGCTTGTCCGACAATTTCTAACTGTGGATTAGCCATTAATGACTGTTCTAGTCCCAGTTGCATCATCGGGTCATCTTCTACAATTAAAACCCGCAACACAGAAGCATCATTCGGCAGATTTAAGGAAAAGGCTGTATTTGGAGACATGTTAAAGAGTTGTTAGTTGTTAGTTGTTAGTTGTTAGTTGTTGATTGTTGATTGTTAGTTGTTAGAATCAACAACTAACAATCAACAATCAACAATCAACAACTCATTTATTCTTCCACGCGATACCCCAACTCTGCCAAACGCACACGAGACTGTCGCCACTTTAGTTGCACTTTGACGAACAGTTCTAGGTAGACTTTGCCTGCGATTAATTTTTGGATTTGTTCGCGTGCTGCACTACCAATTGCTTTTAGCATCGTTCCGCCTTTACCAATAAGAATACCTTTTTGGGAATCTCTCTCTACATGAACAGTGGCGAGTACACGAGTAATGGTTGGTGTCTCTTCTACCAGATCGATGGAGATGGCTACCGAATGGGGAACTTCCTCACGAGTCAACAGTAAAATCTGTTCGCGAATCAATTCGCCCATAATAAAGCGTTCTGGCTGGTCAGTTACCAAGTCGGGTGGATAGTATAATGGTCCTGTTTCTAGCTTTTGAATCAATAACTGTTGCAATTCCGGCAATTGTGTACCAGTCTTAGCAGAGAATTTCACTGTTTGCCATTGATGCAACTGAGCCAAGTGTGTGTAGCTATCATCTAAAAGTTGGGGTTCTGGTGGTTGTTGGTCGATTTTGTTCAAACCCAAAATGACTGGTGTTGGGCTGTGACTCAGTAAATCAGCAATAAAGCGATCGCCTGTACCACAGTTCGTTGTTCCATCCACCACAAACAGCACTACATCCACAGATTCAATGGCTATTTTGGCATTTTGCACCAGTACTTCCCCCAGTTGATGATGAGGTTTATGAATTCCTGGGGTATCCACAAAAATTAGCTGCGCTTCTGGTGTCGTTAAAATGCCTCGCAATCGATTGCGTGTCGTTTGTGCTACTGGCGATGTAATGGCAATTTTCTGTCCTACTAATTGATTCATCAGCGTAGATTTACCGACATTAGGACGACCAATAATGCCGATAAAACCTGACTTAAACCCAGGCGGCGCCTGTGGAATCAGCGCTTGTCCTGAAATAGCTAAAATGTCTTTTTCAATACTAGTCACTTCTGGCTCTATCGTCCTATTTTATATATAGTATTAATTTTTGTTCTCTGACCCGAAACTAACATAAAATCACCCTGGATTTTCCCAAAATTGTCTGTGCTTAAATTTAATCTACTACTAAATTTTGTTCTCTGTTGTTGGGTAAGTGGCAGGAGGGAAATATACCATATATTATCTATTTACGCCTTTATTTTTATTTCTTGTAAAACTTACCATGCCTTTCGTCTCCAAGCTACGTCCGGATTTTCTCGTCAGGTTGTTCCTCAGCTTCTTCCTGAGTGCAGTACTTTTGGGGAACAATTTCAGTAATGCTGCCACACCAACACCAGCAACACCAGTATCTAGTGTTGCCCTCACCCAAGGTGTGCGGAAAACAATATTAGATAACGGCTTAACGGTGCTAACCAAAGAAGTCCATACCGCGCCAGTGGTAAGCGTACAGGTATGGTACCGAGTTGGTTCGCGTAACGAGTCAGTAGGGGTGAATGGCATTTCTCACCAGCTAGAGCATTTGATGTTTAAAGGCACTACCGATCGTCCCGTACAGTTTGGTCGGCTGTTTAGTGCTTTGGGCAGTCAGTTTAATGCCTTTACCAGTTATGACGAAACAGCTTACCATGGCACAGTGCAGCGCGATAAGTTGGAAGCACTGTTAACCTTGGAAGCCGATCGCATGGAAGGCTCTTTGATTGGAGCCGAGCAACTGGCTAGTGAGAAGCGCGTTGTGATCTCAGAGTTGCAGGGATACGAAAATTCACCAAGCTACCGCCTTAGTAAGGCTGTAATGCGAACTGCATTCCCAAATCGACCTTATGGTTTACCTGTAGGAGGCACAAAAGCTGATGTGCAGAAATTCACGTTGGAGCAGGTACGCAACTACTACCACACATACTACAGCCCAGACAATGCCACGTTAGTGGTTACAGGAGATTTTGCCACTGAACCTGTACTCAAAACTGTCCAACAAACTTTTGGGAAACTGCCGAAACGGGAAAAGACGGCTCCTCCTAAAGTATCTACTGCTCCAGTAGATGCTACTTCTGCTGGTAATAAAACGCCGATTGTTCTGAAACAACCAGGAAGTGCGGCATTGTTGCAAGCCGTATATCCCCTACCTAATATTAATCATCCAGATGTGCCTGCTATCGATTTGATGGATACTATCCTTACAGGTGGGCGTAGCTCTAGGCTTTACCAAGCTTTGGTGGAATCTGGTATAGCAAGCTCCGTCGGAGCAAGTGCTGCAGAACTGATCGAACCGGGTTGGTACGAAATTAGCGCTACGGCTGCTCCGGGGAAAGAAGTATCAAAAGTTACTTCTGTGCTGCAACAGTCTCTGAATAAATTTCAACAGGAACCAGTTTCTACAGAAGAATTGAATCGGGCAAAAACGCAACTGCAAGCCTCTTTTATATTGAGTAACCAGGATATTAGCAGTCAGGCAACTCAACTGGGGTATAACCAAACTGTCGCTGGGGATTATCGGTATGTTGAGCGGTATTTGGCGGCGATCGCCAAAGTAACGGCAGCGGATGTGCAGCGAGTGGCGAAAACTTACCTCAATCCTGCTAAACAAACTATCGGTTTCTTTATCCCAACCCAACCAGATGGTAAACCAGGAACTAAAGGCGCTGGTACTGGTCGTACAGCTGAGAACTTCAGCCCTGGTAAGCCTGTAGATCCAGCAGAACTTGCCAAATATCTGCCGCCTGCTACATCAGCTACTGATTCTACTAAACAAGAGCTACCACAGCAATTCACCCTCGACAATGGAATGCGAGTTTTCATACTGGCTGACCATAGCGTCCCCACCGTTAACCTGAGTGGACAAATCGATGCTGGTAGTGAATTTGACGGCAATCAAAAAGCTGGTCTAGCAAGTCTGACTGCTGGTAACTTAATGAATGGGACGCAAACAAAAAATGCTCTCACTCTAGCGAAAACCCTAGAAGACCGAGGAGCTAGCTTGGGTTTCGCTGCTAGTCGCGAGGGTGTCAGCATTGGTGGCAATGGGCTGTCTGCTAATCTGCCAATATTGATTCAAACCCTAGCAGATGTGGTGCAACATGCAACTTTTCCAGGCGACCAGTTGGATCTCAGTCGTCAGCGGGCGTTAACGGGTTTAAAAGTACAGCTAGATGACCCTCGTGGACTGGGACGACGGGTATTCCAGCAGGTAATTTATCCCGAAAATCATCCGTTTCATAGCTTTCCCACAGAAGAAAGCTTAAAAAGTATTGCTCGCGACGATGTAGTTCGTTTCTACCAAGAACACTACCGACCAGATACGACAACCCTCGCCCTAGTTGGTGACTTTGACCCAACTCAAGTAAAAGCGTTGCTTAATCAGGCGTTTGACAAATGGCAGGCAAACGGTAAGCGACCGGTTCTCAACATACCGCCAGTGTCATTGCCGCAAACTACGACACGCCAAGACAAAGTGATTCCCGGTAAGGCAGAGGCTGTTACCTATATCGGTTACAACGCTATCTCGCGGAAAGACCCCCGTTTTTATGCTGCGACAGTGCTGAATCAAATTTTGGGTGGCGATACCTTATCTAGTCGCTTGGGTACTGAAGTGCGCGATCGCCAAGGTTTGACCTACGGGATCTACAGTGCCTTTGCTGCAGGTATTAATCCTGGTCCCTTCTTAATCCAGATGCAGACTGCTCCAGGAGATGCCCAGAAGGCAGTCACCAGCGCTCTAGCTCTACTCAAGCAGTTGCGAGAGCAAGGAGTTACTGAGGCTGAATTGAACACAGCGAAACGCTCAATTACTAACAGCTACCCTGTGGAGTTAGCCAACCCTAGTAGTGTGGCAAGCATAATTTTGGAAAATGCCGTCTTAGGGTTTTCTCAACAGGAAATCCGAGATTTTCCCAAGCGCATTGAGGCAGTTAATATGGCTCAGGTGCAACAGGCAATTCAGGATTTCATTCATCCAGAGAACCTAGTGGTTGTCACCGCAGGACCAGGAGATGCTGTACAAAAGAGCGGCAGCTGATCAAATAAAGGCTCGCCTGGGAATAAATTCCCAGGCTAATAGCTAAAGTTCCCTAAAGTGGATTGAAATCTATCGCTCGTTCCCAGGCTCCAGCCTGGGAATGCCTTAACAGAGGCTCTGCCTCTGGTAAACTGTAGGGAAGTAGAGCCTGCTGAAATGGGTTCCTACGCTCTGCGTAGGAACGAGATAAAGATATCTTAACTATTCTGAGATTTTTGCATAAGCTTTCTTAACCCAATATCCTCTGGGTGGCTTTTCTATGCCATAAGTTTTACACCATTTTTCTACGGCTTTGTCAGAGACGCCAAAGTCTTTAGCTATTTGCAATGTTGGTTTTTCCCAAACCAGTTTTTCCAGTTCTTCTTTTGATGGTCTTTCCACTTTTCTCGTGTGAATTCTTGAATCTGGGTCAACTTTCCTGGTTGTTAAGTCAACTCCAAATTCTTTGTAGGTTCGCTTAGGGGCTTGTTCTGTAAAGTCTGTAAAGTCTTCCCACCAGTAAAAAGGTGTAGGTGAATTAGGTATTTGGGTACTTATAGAGTAACCACTAAAGTTAACTGATGGATAGACGACTTTATCTATATCTGGGAGATAAGTAGCATAAAAGTCAAAGTCGTCTGCTTTATACTTTTTCTTATGAATACCTTTTTTATCGACCCAAATAGTCCTATTTACTACTCTGTTGTCTCCTGAGTATTTAGCTTGTATTTTATAAAATTTGTCGTCTTTGTAAGCAACCAAATCAAAAGGTAAATGCTCACAAACGACTGGTGTGAAAATCAAGTATCCTTTAAGCGTATCCGCTCAATAAATAGGGGTAGCCAAGAAAATTAGGTAATCGTTCTGGGGGGAGTGTCCTTGAAGATAGCTAGCTATTGCCTAAGAACATTGGTGAAGCCCAGATGTTAAATGAAAATAAACCTAGGTGGATTGAGGCATATTGACCCAGGCGATCGTTGTGAAAGATAGCGCATCTAGGATGCAGGTGCTTGAAAAGTAGTCTAGAAGCTGATATAAATGCTCCTGGTGTACGCACGGGAAAATGAAGGACTGATAAGCCTGATTTTATGTAAAGCGATCGGGCTGCAATCTTTATCGTTAAGGCTATGGTCTGAAGCCAATTGTATTGGTGTTGGTTAAAGTTTGGTGTGTGCCAAGTTGGGGTAGCACGAAAAAATAAAAAGATTTAAATGTACGCATGGTGCTGTAGAATGTAACACATGACGCAAAAACATGAGAGCAAAAAACCAGTACAGGAATTGCTGCAAAGCATCGACCCAAGAGGAATTGCAGACCATTCACTGCGTCCGACTATAGAATTACTATTAAACTTAATAGAAGAGCTAAATTTAAAGATAAAAATTTTAGAAGAAGAAAACCACTCATGTTCGAGATGAGAACAATCGCCTCAAAGGAGAAAAGGGCAAACCAGATATTAAAGTCAATAAAATTAGTGGGTTCAAAAAAGACCACTCATCAGAGAAAGAACGAAAAACTCCGTCTCAGCATACTAAAAGTAGTAAAAACGCCGACATTAAAATAGATAGAGAAAGGATTTTAGAGTATCCGAAATCTGAGCTACCATCCGATGCGGAGTTTAAGGGTTACGAGGAAGTAATCGTACAAGATATCTCACTGAAAACCGATAATGTACTATTTCGTAAACAAAAATACTACTCCGCGTATCAGTTGGAAAAACATACTTGGCACCACTACCAGTAGGTTATGACGGAGAATTTGGTCCTGGAGTAAAAGCGTTGGTCTTGAGTCTGTACTACGGAGGTAACATGACTCAGGGTAAACTTTTAGAGTTTCTAGAAGATATTGGGATCTCGATGTCAGCAGGATATTTGTCAAATCTGCTGATTGAAAAACAGGAAAATTTTGAAGTTGAGTTGAATGAAGTTTACATAGAAGGGTTAGTTAGTAGTCCCTGGCAACACTTAGATCAAACGTCTGCGCGTGTTAAAGGTGTCAATCACACCACAAATGTAATTTGTAACCCGTTGTATACAGTCTATTCTACGACACTGAAAAAAGACCGATTCAGCGTACTTAGTGTATTACAGAACAAGCAACAACTCCAATTTATCATCAGTCCACTTACTTACGAATTACTCGCTCGCCTAAATTTACCAACCAAGTGGAAAAATCAACTCAAATTATTACCCCAATTTACAGCGTTCACGGAGTCAGAGTTTAATACCCTACTTGATAAGTATCTGAGCAAATTGGGTTCTCAATTGCGTACTCGTGTATTAGAAGCAGCAGCAATTAGTTTTTATCATCAGCAAATCGACATTCCAATAGTACAAATTATCGTATGCGATGATGCCCCTCAATTCAAACTATTGACTAGTAATATAGCTCTGTGCTGGGTGCATGAAGGGCGACACTACAAAAAAATGACTCCGTTTGTTGCTTGCCATCAAGAGATTTTAGACGATTTCCTTACAGAGTTTTGGGATTACTACCGAGAATTACTTGCTTATAGAGATTCTCCAAATCAAAAGAAAAAACTTGAACTTCAGTCAAAATTTTGGGAAATCTTTGGTACTGAAACTGGTTATAAACAGTTAGATGAACGAAAACGCTTAACAGCAGCAAAAGTATCTGAGTTGTTGTTGGTCTTAGAGTATCCTGAACTACCATTACATAATAACCCTGCTGAACTAGCTGCTAGAACTATGGTGCAGCGGCGCAATATTAGTTATGCGACGATAAACTTGTGAGGGTACTAAAGCTTGGGATATTTTTATGTCTCTTGTTGCAACTACTCGTAAATTAGGAATCAGCTTTTTTGAATATATGCGCTCTGCGGATTTCTCAAATCAGCAAAATTCCATCTTTAGCAACTATTATTCGCGAGAAATGTTTCCTTAACCCTCAAGAAAAGTCATGCCAAGAAGAGGAACAAGTAATTTGCATGTCAGGGTAAACACAAAGAAAAAAATCACGAGTGAAATTGAAAACTGATTACATTCATTATATATTACTAGATATAATTTGGGCTGGGTAAAAACTTTTACTTACCCTGGTATAGTGCTGAGGGTTGGTGCGACGGAATGCCTTACAGCAACGCTATGGATACTCCATATATTTATAATCGGTAATAATCTATTTATATTATACCTTTTTCGTCACTATAATCAGTTTTTCTATCTGGTAGTAAATATTACGCCCAGCTATCTTAAAACTAGATGTGTTTGTGCTGAAAATAAAGACCGATTAAGCGTAGTTAAGGTGTTACCTTCCGGGGCGAGAACTGGAGTTTATCCTCAATGAATGTCAATATTCCTCAATCTTGGGTTGACATTGGTTAACGATCGCACTGCGTCGATATTCCTCAATCTACATCGGTCGATTTTCATTTCATATCTGGGCTTTATCGATTAATTAAGCAACGTGTATTTTCAAGGGCGCTCCCCCCGCTCACGGTTACTACTACCCCGACTTATTGAGCCGATACCTTTAAGCTTTATACTAAAAACGGCTGAAAACTATACTTATTTAACATTCGCGCATCCGGTTCTTAAGCCTCTCCCCGCATCGGGGAGAGGTTTGGAGAGGGGTTCTATATTAAGTGAAGTTTTGAACCGTTCGCAGTATAGGTCTGCGATCGCTTTTGTCGCAGCAATATCACCTTTGTTTTTAGTGTGATGCAGCACAAATGAACCCTCAATTTGGTTTGAGCATCATATCACCTTACACCGCTTGAGGGTTCGTATATATGTAAAACGAGCGCGGCAGGACTTGAACCTGCGGCAGACAGATTAGAAATCTGTTACTCTATCCAGCTGAGTTACGCGCCCATATTAACATTCAGGCTCTAAAAAGAGTCTATTCTAGTATTATACCTAAATTCCCAACAAAATGCAACTTAAAATTGCAGATTTCACACTTGCAAGGCTAAGATCCAATTCATACGTAAATCTAAACTAAAAACCAAGCAAATGAGGAATTAGTATCGTCACGCCAACGCAACCAAGAGCTATTATTATATCTCCTATGTTTAAAAAAGCCCCTATGAGGAGTTACTTGCCAGTGCCATGTTTATTCTCAAACGGCAGGATGTTGATATATCGACCATTCAGCACCCAAAGCGGGATCGGCCGATGCCGATCCTCCATTATGAGGGGCAAACCTTTCGCTTGATTAGCATCTTTAAAGCTAACCAAGAAGAAGAAGCCAGAGCTTTGTGGAGAGATTTAACGGATCGCAGAGGCAAAGCTTGCGTTTTGCTGGAGGAACCGGATCGCTACAGCGTCTGGGGGAAAATTCGTTTAGAGCAGCTAAGTAATGACATAGATAGCCATAACAGGACAAGAATTTTCACGATCGCCAGTATATTGCTGCTGCAATTAGTGTACATAGACATTGAAGAATTTTTAGGCACTCGGCAAGCGGGATTGTTTGAGAAAGATATTGCGTCCGTATTGCAGCATGGGCAATTTCCCCCTGTGTCTTCACCAGACGCAGCTAAATACTTGCTGACTATGAACCCGTTACAAACAACCCAAATGCCGGGTTGGCAAGAAAATCATGTCATAACCTTCTTGCAAGAACTGCATCGGCTGGCGAAAGCGTATTTTGGCAATACCGACTTTGCTCATGAAGCAATTGAGAGGTTACAAGATATGCCAGAGGAAGAGCGATCGCTGTTCATCACTTGGCTAAATCAATCTTCTGTGAGTAAACTATGGCATTAGTACATCGCAGTTTCTCTGAAGATGGGATGATTCATGGCTGTGGCTTTACCTTAGTCGTTATTGTCAAAACGGCTGCAACCCATACAATCTATCAGACAAAATACTGCTAAAGTGCATATATACAATAAAGTTATATGAGTAGGGCTTACGACAAATCATACCGACCTAAATCCATGTTGACCACTCAGAACATTGTCCTAGTTAGCATCGGCTGGGGTGTGCTGGCACTGTTGTACTTTTTGTTGTTTAGTGCCAAAATTCCAGATCTAGATGGCATAGAAAAGCGTGCCAACTGGTACATGATAGGTACATATATTTTAGAAGCAGTAGCTTATCTGGGTGCTGGTCTACTATGCTTAAGGAATTGGTACAGTCCGCAAATCGTCAGCGGTCGGAATGTTTGGCTTGCAATTGGTATCGGTATGCTTTCTTATTTTTTGGGAGGGATATTTTTTGATTATAAGGAAATCGTCTTAAAAGAAGTACCGCTTGTTTCCTTTTGCGATGTATTTTTTGTTACAACTTATCTATTGTTAGCAGTAGGCATGATTTTGGCAGTAGCATCTAGGCGACTTAACTTGGAAACATGGCAGTGGATAATTGTGTTGACAATTGGAGCCTTTGGTAGTGCGTTAGCATGGCTAATCTCTAATCAACCAAAAGAAGCAGCCGTTGAGCAAGTGCCAGCATCGTTGGCGATTATTGCGCCAATTTTGAATTGGTTTTATATCGTTAGCGACGTGCTACTGTTAATGATTGCCACTACCTTACTACTAGCATTTTGGGGCGGACGAGCTTCTTTGTCTTGGCGAATGATTGCAGCGGCAGCATTTTCGTTATACATAGCAGATATGTGGTTTAAATACGCCACAAATTGGATTCAAAATTATCAAAGTGGGGAGATATTGGAAGTGTTTTGGGTATGGAGTGGGGTTTTATTTGGTATGGGTGCTGCCCTAGAATATGACGCATTATTAAACCGTTCTAAACGGGAGCGTGGACGAAAAAGAGCTTAGAAAAGATTTTTGGTGTCTACCGTGAGAAAACTAACAGACTCTGATAAACAAGAAATTCTAAAATTATATCGCGAGACTGCCGAAACGACTTCAACTTTGGCGGATCGTTATGGCGTGAGTAACTCGACAATTAGCCGCCTACTCAAAAGTACCTTGCCAGAAGACGAGTACGAATACCTCGTTTCTTTAAAGCGTGCTGCCAGAACTCCAGAAGGAAGAGCACAGGTAACCTACGAAAAGCCGCCTGTATTCTCTCAGCTAGAGCCAGAAACAGAAGTCCTAGCGGTGGCTGCGCAATCGGTTGCTCAAGAGGTTCAGTTACCTGTGTTCATAGTAGAGGAGCAACGTAGCCCGACTGATGACAGTGATAGTGACTCAATCTCTGTTATTAAACGGATACGGCGTCGTTCCTCAGCTACGACGCAATCGAGTCAACCAGTAGGAGAGCAATTGGAGCTTTTTGAACAAAAACCTCCAGAAATAAAAAGCATTCCTAGTCCACGGTTAGAAGATGCACATTCTGAAGCCAAAGCAATTGCTCAAATGCTGGGCGAAGATTTGCTAGACTCGGACGACGAGTTGGAGGATATAGATGATTTAGAAGATGATGAGGAATACTTAGACGAAGAGGAAGAAGACTTTGATACAGCACCGCCGATAGTTACAAGACCAAGGTCTGGTGACTCATTAGTTCGAGTCTTGCCACTGTCAGCAGCCAGTTTGCCCAAAACTTGCTATTTAGTGATAGACCGATCCTCAGAATTAATCACCCGACCACTCAAGGACTTTGGTGACTTAGGGCACATTCCTAACTTAGAAATCCAGGAAAAAACCTTGCCCGTGTTTGATAACCATCGTGTGGCAAAGCGCTTTTCCACAAAGCGCGATCGCGTGATTAAAGTTCCCGATAGTAAAATGCTGCACAAAGCTCGTTATCATCTACAGGCAAAGGGAATCACGCGCCTGTTGATTGACGGACAAGTTTACTCTCTGTCTAGTGTTTAGTTAGTTGTTGGTTGTTAGTTGTTAGTTGTTGGTTGTTAGTTGTTAGTTGTTGGTTGTTAATAGAACAATCAACAATCAACTATCAACTATCAACTATCAACTATCAACTATCAACTATCAACATATTCTACTTTTCAGCGCCGCGTCCGCAAGAATATTGTTTACTATCATGACCAACTCTTGTTCCAGATAAGGTTTGGCGAAGTAAGCAGTTGCACCCAATTGCATTGCTAAGCGGTAATGTTTCTCATTGCTACGAGACGTGAGCATCACAACTGGAATATGCGAAAATTGAGGATATTGACGGTGGTAGCTGAGAAACTCAAAGCCATTCATTCTCGGCATTTCGATGTCACAAATTACGAGTTGTACTGAGGAATTTTGCCGTAATAGCTCGATTGCTTCTTGTCCATTTTGTGCCTGTAGGACTCGAAAACCAGCTCTTTTTAAAGAAAGAACCAAAGTTTGGCGGAGAGTGACTGCATCATCGACAACGAGAACCATCGGTGCGAGAACGGGTTTGCTGGCAGTCAAGGACGGACTAACTGATGCACTTTTGGTTTGAGCAGCTTGCGAACCAGATGTATCGTTAACCGCACCCCTGTTTTGCGTTTGAGCAAAGCTCAGGAGGGCATCAGCATCAATCACAGGAATAAGACTGCCATCCCCCAAAATAGTGCAGCCGTAAGTATAGCTGGGAGGCGAGATCGCAGCGCCGAAGGGTTTAACGACCAACTCTTGCTCAATGGGGTCTACTTCTATCAGCAATTTGAAAGTGTAGGCGAGTTCCCAACGCTCCTTGACCAATTTTTTCTACTGCCGTTGCCGCCTCTAGAATCGGACGAGTTGCTCGGTCCGCAATAACTGCTGCGATCGCCGCCACCAATAAAGCGGTCAGACCAGTTCCCATTGACAACGTGAGCTGGTACTGTCGTTGCGAAACGAAAGCAGTATCTGTATCGACAGAAACAATCGCCCGCCAATCAACATTTGGTAAACCTCGAAGCTGAACAGGAGGACTATAGGTGAGCAGTTGCTCAATCTTAGTTATTGAATTGTAGGAAATAGCAGTGCTGACTTCATTGACTGCTTTGAGGCGCTCAAAGAAAGGATAAATCTCTTCAGTAACAATTTTTTTGTATTCCTCTCGCCGCTTCGTTGTGCTTGTATTTGAAGGGTTAAATGTGATTACTCTTGTGCCTTCAGTAGAGCCTTGAGGACCTAGAAAAACCTCGTTATCAGCATTGATCAGGTAATACTGCGATCCTTGAGTTTCATAATTTCGGAGTACCTCATCCAGAAATTCCATAGGAACACGCGCACGAATGAAACCTATGCGTCGATCTGTTGCTTTGTCTTTAATAATCGAAGCTGCATAAAGACAAAAAACCTTTGAGTTTTCCGAAAGCATTGGCTGGCTAATACTCGGTCCGTTGTTTTTTAAGGCTGCTTGAATATAATGTTGATTGAGTTGGTTCCCGAGTAATGGTCCTAGAGTTTGAGCAACGACATTCCCCTGTAAGTCAAATATCGCAATGCTGTCATAGATACCATAGCTATTCATGAGGCGGGTAAGAACTGGCACCATTACTTGGGCTGTCGTCCGTGACCACAATTTAGGATCGGTAAACGCATCTAAGCTTGCCATCGCCTGGATGTCAGCAAAGCGTTGGCGCATAAACAGGTTCGCTTTTTGTTGCAAGTCAACCACCCTCGCTTTGCCAAAGGCTTCCACTTGCTGGGTAATGGACTGATTGGCAAAGTAATAGGCAGTTCGTCCAATCGCTAACACTGGAATCGTACTCATTGCGATCGCCAGAGAGGTGAATTTTACCTTGACACTAACGCCTTGCCACCATGCGCCGATTGCCCACAAGGAATCTTCCAAAGCAATGAACTAATCCCCTCTAAGAACTAAACATTTAGTAGCTGCTTAGTAGATGCATTTATCCGAGTAAAAACGGTCAGATTTGAGTTTCTACCCATCCCCGATCAGGATAAATAAATATGAAGATGCTTCTGTCAGATATGGACATAAGGGAATACCAAAAAATAAATTATCAATTCCGTAGGGTGCGTTAGCGACAGCGTAACGCACCTTCTTAGTTTGTTACGGTGCGTTACGACGTTCCGTCTAACGCACCCTACACTAAATTGGAGATTTTTTTAATTGGAAGTCTCTAAATCAGATCTATTGGCTTTAAAATGCACTCTGTATAAGTTTAAACAGTAGCAAGATCTACGATCGCACGTCAAGTGTCTTTGGATGCTTGTCAGTTTTCATATTTAACTAAATCTTTAAATTGGCTTGATCTGACAAGAAAAGAAATCATCCAATTCACCTGTATTTCTGACAAATCGAGAAAAAAAGGGTTCAAAAACTGCAAAAATATAAATTTGTTAAGACTTTGATCTGTAGGTTGTGGATGGCAACGGCGAATCTCATCGGCGTATTGCTGCCCAAACTTTTTGCACCACTCTCTAATGCTATTGTAAGTTACAAAAATCACACATTGGTTAATAATCTCGGCTGGGAAACGGTAACGGCGGTACAAGTTTGACTTTTTATTTATGGGAGAAGTTTGCCAAATACTCTCCCTGTGTGACCCTCAATTAACCTGACAATAACTGCCTATATTTCTCCTTTGAATTAACTCAATGATCTAAGGATTTATTCTGTTATGTCTCTACACCAGATGTCTCGTAGGAACTTACTATCTTGCTTACTAGTAGTTTCTCTAGTTTTTACAAGTGCCTGTTCTAATCCGACTTCTGACAAAAATTCGACCAATAGTACCAACAATGACAACAAAAAAGTCCTTCGCATTGCTATTGGAACCCAAGACCAAACCGTTAACACGGTAACGGGAGGTGCAGTGATTCGGGAGGAGAAACTTTTAGAAAAGTACTTACCTAAGACTGGTAAATATGAAAATGTAGAATACAAAATCGAGTGGACAAGCTATACATCAGGACCTCCCATAACTAATAAAATGCTGGCAAATCAAATTGATATTGGTATGATGGGCGACTTTCCATCAACCATTAATATGACAACTTTCCAGCAGAAGGGAAATGGTGTGAAAACCATTTACATTGCCAGCCTTGCCTATAGTCCAAATGGGGCTGGGAATGCAGTGATGGTTCCTAAAAATAGTTCTATTAATACTTTAAATGATTTGAGGGGTAAGCAAGTTTCTGTACCTTTTGGTTCAGCGGCTCACGGAATGTTGTTGAAAGCTTTAAGGGATGTAGGGATCGATCCGCAGAAAGATTTAACTCTAAGTAGCCAAAGTCCAGAAATAGGAGGAAGTAGTTTAAAGACAAGTCAAATTGATGCTCATGCTAACTTTGTTCCTTTCGGTGAGCTATTTCCTTTTCGGGGTTTTGCTAGAAAAATTTTTGACGGAGCACAGACAGGAATTCCTACCTTTCATGGAGTGTTAGTCCGCTCAGATTTTGCTAAAGAAAATCCGGAAGTTGTTGTAGCTTATCTTAAAGCATTATTAGAAGCAGATAAAATGTTCCGAGAGCAGCCAGAGGCAATGGCAACTAAGATTGAGAAATGGTGTGGTGTTGAGCGTGAAGTTGTCTACATGTTTCTTGGTCCTTCTGGAGTACAACAAATTAATCCAGCAATTCGTCAAGTTAACTTTAATGCTTTAAAAAATAGCGTGGAAACCTTAAAGCAATTAGGTCGGTTAGATACTAGTGTCAGTCCTGAAGATGTAACCAAGTGGGCGGATGATAGCTATTTGCGGCAAGCTATGAAAGAAATAGGTCTTAATTATGATGATGTCGCCAATGCAAAAGACTTTGTGATTTCGGGTGAAGATGCTCAAACGAAAGAACCGATTAAAGAGCCTAAAATGGCTGCCCAAATTTGGCTTAAAGGTAACGTAATGGTGATGAATTTTGCCTCAATCAAAAACATGATGGGAATGTTACAAAAGCTGAAGGCTGAAGGTAAACAAGATCAAGGGGTAATCTTTGTTCACGATCGCAGTCATGGCTGGAAACTGCTTGCAGAAAATTCCTTCTATGTTCAAAATGGCAATGAAGTTTCTGCATTCTTAACTCAGAAAGAGGCTCAAGACTTTGCTCAAAAGTCAGGTGTCAAGGTTGTTAATTTTAAGGAACTACAGCAATCCTCTGCCCAAACTCAGCAACCGTCAAAGTCATAAAACTTAAAGATAGCTTTGAGGAATGTGAAGCTAGACTGGGGTTACCTAATATCTAGAGGTATTCAATGTCTGGTCCAGTTTCTGAGCGTTCGTCACGCAAGACCAAGGCGTTTGGAAGCGTCAGCGCCATAATTGCCCACTCATTGAATGTGTTGCTAGGTGAAAGATCGCCATTTCAGTTCCTTTTTAGCCCCAAGGGATTCAGGCGGGTTCTTTCCCTAGTGTTATTTTTTGGTCTTTGGCAATTTCTCTGCGTCATCAAATTCAACTTCTTTATTAACTTCACGTTTCTACCGTCACCCTTAGAAGTTCTGGGAGCAACCATCCAGTTCTTCTCCAAAAACCCGATGCTGCACATTTGGGCAAGCGCAGTTCGGGTACTGTCTGGCTTTGCGATCGCTGCCCTGGTTGGCATCAGCTTGGGCATCTTGATCGGCTGGTTCCAGCAGCTTGAGGACTTAATATTTCTACCCTTGGAACTATTAAGACCGATTCCAGCCGTCGCCTGGATTCCTCTGGCGATTCTGATGTTTCCCTCTTCAGAATCTGGTATGATTTATATCACTTTCATCGGCGCGTTTTTCCCAATTCTCATCAGCACAATCCGAGGCGTCGAGAATACAGATTTATTACTGCTGCGGGTAGGTCAATGCTTAGGAGCAAAGCAGTGGCATCTGTTCCTCGATATTGTGGTTCCAGGAGCAATGCCTAGTATTGCCAGTGGTCTGGTGATTGGCATGGGTAACGCCTGGTTCTGCTTGGTAACGGCTGAAATTCTCGCAGGTCGTTATGGAATAGGCTATATAACTTGGGAATCGTATGTGACATCGAACTATCCCCCAATTGTGATGGGAATGTTACTGATTGGCTTAATGGGTGCTGCTAGCACTTATGCGGTCGATAAGCTGACTCGATTGCTCATGCCGTGGCGAGTGACGAAGAAGCAGAGTTCTTAAAAAATTAAAAATTAAAAATTAAAAATTAAAAATTTGGCGATCGCACTGTTAGCCTCAACACATAGGCAAACTCCATAGCTGTACAAATGGGAACTACTGTCTTTTCATTCGTCATTTGTTGGGTAGTGGTGAAGAAAAACTGGGGCAACTGACCTGCAATGAGAAACAAACCTGCTGCACAGAACCCTAAACTCAGCCGCACATCAACACGTTTGAACGAATTACGAATTACGAATTACGAATTACGAATTATTCGGTCATTGTCAGCAGGCAACAGTTGTCTCCCTGCTCAAGAAACCTCCCTCTTAGGAGGCTTTGGGTTTGACGAACTTGAGGGTCATGCGATCGCTTTCCCCAATGGAGAGAAAGCGTTGCCTATCCTTTTGACCTTCGCTCAAGGTCGGAGGTAGTGTCCAGACTCCGCCCGGATAGTCTTTAGTATCCTTTGGGTTGGCGTTAATCTCTGATTTGCTCACTAACTTGAAGCCGGCTTTCTCCACAGCAGCAATTACCCCATCTTCAGACATGTAACCGGTTTTGATACTCTCTTGCAAAGAAATGCCTGGTTTGGCCCGGTGTTCTTCCACTCCCAGGATACCCCCCGGCTTGAGTGCTTTATAAGCAGCAGCGTAAACCCGATCGGCATAGCCAGCCTTAACCCAGTTGTGAATATTGCGGAAGGTAACAACCATGTCCACAGAGTTGTCTGAGGCTAGAGTGAGTTCGGTTGGTGGATTAATTTCAACCACTTTGACCTTACCAAAAACCTCTGGATGAGCCGCTAGCTTCTCTTGGAAAGCCAAGGCTTGTTTATTTTGGTTAGGAGCAAAGTTAGTAACTATAAGTTGTCCCTTTTGGGCTACAAAAGGGGCTAATATCTCAGTATACCAACCGCTCCCCGGCCACAATTCAACCACGCTCATATTTGGGCGCAGACCGAAGAAGAGGAGGGTCTGGTCTGGGTGACGGTACTTGTCTCGGAGGCGATTCTGCTCAGATCGATGACTGCTGGTGAGTATGCTTTGAAGTGTGGTCGTGCTGTCGAATGTGGCTTTTTCGCTCTCGTTGGCTAGAACATTTGGGGGCATTACGGATGCCAGCAAGAAAAAAGCCAGAGCCAGTCCTTTAAGCAAGCTATAACGCCGCTTGGACCAAGTGGGATTTTGTGCAAATTTCATCTAAAAATCTCCGCTCCATGTGGAAACCGTGCGTCTTTAGACCACGGAGGAAACATGAACAGCTAATTTATTAGCCGTCACAATTAGTCCGGTAGACTGTTGAAGTAGCCAAACTTTGTTATTAGAAAATTGTCCAACACGCTTCCAGTTAGCATCCGAACTACATTCTCCCTGATTTTACTATCTTCATTACACCTATCAACGAAGTTCAAAGACAGATTCTTGCCAATACTTCTCGGTTAACTCACATCTTGCACCTACACCCTACAAGGGTGAGGCTATACGAACAAAGCTCCGAAGTTCCCTACGGCGGGAAACCCGCCGTAGGGACAACTCTGGTGCCTACGCAGGCTAATGACCTTGATTTTGCGTTTTATTGACAAAAATATATGTTTATTAAAAATGCAAAGCTTCAGTATTAACACTTTGGCGCAAGATATGAGTTAACTCATATCTTGCGCTAGTTGCAATAACGCTATTTTTGTAGGGTGGGCATCGCCAGCCCTTTCAACGCGAACATTTGTACTATATTTTTGGCGACTCTATTAATCTTTGTGCTATCGTCCTTACGGGATTTTCTTCAATAAAATACTCAACCAATGGGTTAATATTTTGACCGTCTTTGATAAGAGCGATCGCATTACTTCTATGGATGACTTAGATCTACGATTTTTGGCTCTAGTGTGGGAGAGGGTTTCAGCCTTCGCTTAAGTAGTACATTTGTTCGCGTTGAAAGGGCTGGGTGGGCATCGCCCACCATTGACCTATGGGCCTATTTTTGCGATGGTGGGCAGTGCCCACCCTACACGAACTATCGAATGGTGCAAGATATCAATTAAGACTTGATCCCCCCTAGCCCCCCTTTTTAAGGGGGAATATAGCCCTGCCTTTTTAAGGGAGCTTGGGGGGATCTTCTGGGATTAACCGAGCAGTATTGAGATTCTTGCACTCATTAAAATGCCTGATTCCCTCTATCAGCTACATTCCAAGCTGTGCAAGACATAATTACCCCTCACCCTTCAAAAAAGTGAATAAGTTGATTTCGCTTACACCTATATAACAATAAGAAATAGAAGGAGGGCTTATGTCTTCTAGGTTCAAAACCCTACTACATTGAGATGATTTGTATCTTCTATGGCTATCCCATACAAGCAAAGTTTTGTCAATAAGTAAGTTCTAAGCCTAGCCCTTTCAAGGTGGTGAAATTCGGAACGAGTATTGGTTATTTCAACCTTCAAAAAGCCCAAAATCTGAGCGGAGGATTCGAGATTGTAGCACTGAAACAACGTATCTTCGTTGGTCACCTTGAAAGGGCTGGTTCTAATCCTTGAATAGACTCTGACAGATATACTGCATGCAGTTAAAAATTGCTAAAGTCGCCCTATCCTGAACAGTTGATCGTCGTAAAATCTAAAACGACTCGCATAAATGAGGATTCCAATAATGGAACACAAAACAGTGCAGCAACATCCTAGACTTGGCACTGAAGTACTGCAAGATTGCAATCTCATGCAACTTACAGAACAACAAGTACATGAATTTAAGAAATCTCTTTGGGAACACGGTGTTGTTGTCGTCAGACAGCAACGGCTGACTGCATCACAGTTGAAGGAATTTGCCAAACAGACTTTTGGTGATGTCAGGCTTGGGCTGAGGCCTAAACCCAATGACCCCGAAATCGATCTAGACTTACAAAGTCCAGGTGTATCGATCTTAGGAAATCCCAAAGGTCATACTCAGGAAATAGTGGGCAAGATTGCTTGGCAATGGCATCAAGACAAGGATCACTTACCACGCACAGAAGGACTGGATATGAATGCTCTGTATGTGGTGATGCTTTATGGAGTAGAAATACCAGAAGAAGGAGCCGATGGACAGCCTCACACGACGCAATTCCTCGACATGATAGAAGCCTACAACAACCTCGAACCGGAACATCAGCGACAATTAGAAACCATGTCTATGTATCATGCGTCACCATTTTCCCCTCAGCCTGGGGAAGATGTGCCGATGAAATTGCATCCAATCGTATCAACCCATAAAGTAACTGGGCGAAAAGGATTATACCTTGGTGCCGACACAGCAATTCCTGTTGGTATGGAGAAATTACCAGACTCAGCAAAACAGTTTTGGCAAGAATTGTTTCAAACAGTTCTGGAGCGTACACCAGTTTACGCTCATGTTTGGCAGTCGGGCGATATTGTTTTTTGGGACAACTCGCAAGTCATGCACACAGGCACTCCCTATAATGCTCACAAGTATAAGCGCGTCGCCTTACGTGTCGGAGTTGTAGACAACAGCCATTAATTACGGGTAAAAGCACACCTTTTCATGTAACCCCGTTCACACTCCCCCAACATCTAACGCGATACCCCTGACAAAAGAATCAAGGGGCTTTTGATTTGGGACAGCCCCACTCCCTCACCAATGTTTCCAACTTCTTCTATAGCTTTAGCGCGATCGCCCATTCCCCTTGCCCACGCACCGTGGCACAAAAGCCAGAGGAATGGGGTCGTTATCTAGCTTAAATACAAGTCGTGTAACAGCTTCTAGGTCTAGAGAGAATACGTTAATATCTGGATAACCTGAAGTTTTTATTGGGCGAAGGCGGATTTATGTATCAAGAGACTGCTACTCAGATTGCTTTTTCTGACTCATTTCCATATTTAGTCCCCGTTTTGGGCGTTACTAGCATAGCAGGAATAGTTGGCTGGCGCTAGTGGCAACAAAAGAACACTTACAAATCTCTACAGTCACTCCCCTCTCCTCCCAGACACTGGCTATTAGGAAATATTCCTCAAGTGTTAGCAGCAGTGAAAGAGAAAAAATACTTCCAATTGTTGTTTGATTGGAGTCAGCAGCTTGGTCCAATGTATGTTTACTGGACTGGCAATCCAATTCTCGTTTTGAGTAAGCCAAAAGTTATCGAAGACACCATTGTAAATGGGATGAGAGACGGTAGCCTAGTTCGGTCAGAGCAAACGCGCAAAGCTTGGAACGACATCGGTGGACCCATTCTTTTGGGTCAAACCGGAACGGAGTGGCAGTGGCGACGCAAGGCTTGGAACCCCGAATTCAGTTCTAGCAGTCTCTCTAAATATGTTGAAATTATTAGCCAAGCCTGCGAACAAGTCATCGAGATACTTAAGGAAGCTGCACCACCAAAAGAAGTTCAGGTAGATCCTCTGTTTGTAGAACTGACGATGAGGGTGATTTCCTGTCTAGTATTGGGCATTCCTGTGGATAGCAAGATTGCTAGTCATGAAGGACAATCCCTAGATGTTCTCAAGGTGTACGAGGCGATGTCTATTGTAGGCTATCGATTCCTACGGGTAGCTACTGGCGAGAAAAGATGGATGAAATATTTGCCAATCAAGACTTCACGAGATTATTGGGTGTCCCGGCGATATTTAGAGGAGTTTATTACTCCCCGAGTAGACTTAGCTTTACAGATGAGAGAACAAAATAAGACCGATTTTGGACAGGTAAGTCCTTTGTTTCAAGAATCAATGATAGTGAAAATAGCTGCTAAAGAACCAAAATACAATCGGGAAACATTGGTAGCAGAAGCTATTGAACTCTTAATAGCTGGTACTGACACAACAGCCCATAGTTTATCCTTTGCAGTAGGAGAGTTGACCTTAAATCAAAGAGTTTTTCAGCAGGCACAGGCTGTCGTTGACCAAGCGTACCAAAGTCGAGGCGGCATTAATATAGAAAGCCTCAAGGAATTGACTTACATTCGCGCTATTATCAAGGAGACTTTACGTCTTTATTCAGTCGCTTCAGGCTCGACTTCATTGGAGGCTCAACGTGATACCGTTATTGAGGGTAAGGTGATTCCTCGTGGTACGAAAGTATTCTGGTCAATGCTTGCTGCTGGACGAGATCCAGAAGTCTATTCTCGTCCTGAGGAATTTCTGCCGGAGCGTTGGTTAGAGAAGAGTACGGAAAATAGTCCACTTCCAATGATAGACTTTGGCTCAGGTTCTCATCGTTGCTTGGGAGAGCATCTGTCAATGCTGGAAGCAACGGTGATGCTGGCACTACTGCTTTGCTACTTCGACTGGGAGTTGGTCAATGGTCGTTCATCTCTGGAACAGTTACAGCAGAACCTTTTGATTTATCCTTCCGATGGAATGCCGGTGCGCTTTCGGTTGAGAAAGTAGCGGTAAGCCTTTCATTCTCCTGTACTACCTACTTGTTTCGCGAAAAATATCCGCGAACACCTCTTTTTGTCCAAAGTCCAATACATAAGACTACTACAATGGCAATAGTGGCGGATATAAGTTCGATGCGATCGCTGAAGGGATTCGTCGAAATTGAGAATTTGTCTGTCTCTTTTAAGCGGAAGGGTCAGACGGTGCAGGTTTTAGATTCTATCAATCTTCAACTCCGTCCTGGTGAATTTGCTTGTTTATTGGGACCGTCAGGCTGTGGGAAATCAACGATTCTGAATGCGATCGCGGGATTCATCAAGCCAACAAGCGGCTGTATTTTTGTTGACAAACAACAAGTCAAGACTCCTGGTGCTGACCGGGGTTTTGTTTTCCAACAGTATTCTTTGTTACCCTGGAAAACAACATTTCAGAATGTCGAGTTTGGGCTGAAGATTCGGGGAGTGCCAAAATCAGAACGACAGGAGTTGGTGAATGATTACTTAAATAGAGTGGGTCTTTATCAGCACCGTCATTCCTACCCTGATCAACTTTCAGGAGGAATGCAGCAACGTGCAAGTATTATCAGAGCGTTGGTAAACTCCCCTTCAGTACTACTTATGGATGAACCGTTTGCAGCTTTGGACGCCCAAACACGTCAGATGATGCAAGAGCTATTGTTAACGATTTGGAGTACTCTAAAAACAACGGTTATTTTTGTTACCCACGATATTGAGGAAGCCGTTTTTCTAAGTGACAGAATCTTTGTCATGGGTTTTAATCCAGGTAATATCAAAGCGGAGATTGATGTATTTCTGGAACGTCCTCGCCATATAGATATTATATTATCGCCTGAATTTGTCAAATTGAATCGGCAAGTTTTTGAGTTAATTCGGGAAGAAACGCTCAAAAACATGGAATTAGATTAGTTACCCTATAAGCAGTATTTACCTTGCTCATACTATAGCAGTCCTAAATGATTCGTGAAAGCAGAGAAACCCGGTTTCTTTAAGAAACCGGGTTTCTGATGCTTGGGATTTTCACAATTGATTTAGGATTGCTATATATTTAAATTAAATATAGTCTTTCTTTTCTTGGCGTTCTTGGCGTCTTGGCGGTTCGATAAAAAAGTGGTCATGGTGCCTTACTAGAGAGGAATTCAGGGTGGATATTCAAATCAACACACAACGGATACAGACGGATGTCCTAGTCATTGGGGGAGGTACCGCTGGAACAATGGCAGCGATCAAGGCGAAGCAAGCAAATCCCGATGGTGATGTACTGATTCTAGAAAAGGCAAACATTCGTCGGAGTGGCGCGATCGCCATGGGTATGGATGGTGTCAACACAGCCGTTATTCCAGGCAATTCAACCCCAGAGCAGTATGTTCGCGAGGTAACCGTTGCGAATGATGGCATCCTGAACCAAAAAACAGTCTATCAAACTGGTAAGCTTGGCTTTGAGGTGATCCAAGAACTAGAAAGCTGGGGAGTTAAGTTTCAAAAAGACCCTCAAGGCAATTACGACTTAAAACAAGTGCATCGGGTGGGAAAATATGTATTACCGATGCCAGAAGGAAAAGATCTCAAGACGATTTTGACCCGTCAGGTGAAACGACATCAAGCTAGAGTCACCAATCGCGTCATGGCAACTCGCGTCCTTGTGAACAATGGACGTGCGATCGGGGCAGTTGGGTTTGACGTGCGATCGGGGGATTTTGTCGTCATTCAAGCAAAGGCAGTGATTCTCTGTACCGGAGCCTGTGGGCGTTTGGGGCTGCCTCTGTCTGGCTACCTCTACGGCACATATGAAAATCCCACGAATGCAGGGGATGGCTACTCGATGGCATATCATGCTGGAGCAGAGCTAACAAATATCGAGTGCTTTCAGATCAATCCATTGATCAAAGATTATAATGGACCTGCGTGTGCTTATGTTGCTGGTCCCTTTGGTGCTTACACTGCCAATGCTGAAGGTCATCGCTTCATCCGGTGTGATTACTGGAGCGGTCAAATGATGCTGGAGGTTTGGAAGGAACTGAACTCTGGTAAAGGACCGATCCAACTTAAAATGACCCACCTAGATGAGGATACAATCGCTGAGATTGAATCCATTCTTTGGTCAAACGAGCGCCCTAGTCGTGGGCGGTTTCATGAAGGGCGCGGAGAAAATTACCGCACTCATGGCGTAGAGATGCACATTTCTGAGATTGGTTTGTGCAGTGGTCACAGTGCATCTGGCGTTTGGGTGAATGATTCGGCAGAAACGACTGTACCAGGATTGTATGCAGCTGGCGATATGGCAAGTGTTCCCCATAATTACATGATTGGGGCATTCGTTTCTGGACGATTAGCGGGCATCCATGCTGTAGACTACCTCCAAGATTTGGAGCATGGGTCGCCTGACTTAGACTTTTTGGAGGCAGAGAAAGCGCGGATCTATGCTCCATACGCTCGCCCGAATGGAATTCCACATACGCAAGTAGAGTATAAATTGCGGAGATATGTCAACGATTATCTACAGCCGCCTAAAGTCGGTCACAAGATGGAAATTGGGTTGAACTACTTTACCCGCTACAGCGAAACCTTGGACATGATGGGTGCTCGCGATCCCCACGAACTCATGCGGTGTATGGAGGTTCACTTCATTCGGGATTGTGCCGAGATGGCAGCACGGTCATCGCTGTATCGCAAGGAAAGTCGGTGGGGGCTGTACCACTACCGATTAGACTACCCGGAGAAAAACAATGAAGAATGGTTCTGCCACGTTAACTTGAAGAAGCAGGAGTCGGGGGAAATGTTTCTCTTTAAGCGTCAGATTGAGCCATATGTGGTGGAGGTGGATCTAGAAAAAGAGGTTTATGATGTTGCTGTTCGCTAGGGTCGTTTACTCCTGTCCTACCCGTGAAATACTTATTTGATGAACCGCCAAGACGCCAAGAACGCCAAGAAGAAGATAGGATAGAAAATTTTATGGCTTTAGCAACCCAAAGAGTGGATGTTCCTGTGATTGTCGATGAGTCGAAGTGTCTAGAAAAATGTAGAGTTTGCATTGAGGTTTGTCCGTTAGATGTGCTGGCGAAGAATCCTGAAACAGGCAAGGCTTATATGAAGTACGACGAGTGCTGGTTCTGCTTACCCTGTGAGAAGGAATGCCCGACAAACGCGATTACGGTGCAAATTCCATTTCTGTTACGGTAATCTACTAGAGAGGAGAAAACATGGTTGCCGATCCGGATTCTGATCTGAACGAATGGTTAGATATGCTGCGATCGCCTTCTTTAAGCGATCGCTTAGTTGCGGTGAAAACTCTGCAACATTTGGGTGAGGAGGCGGCGCTACAGCCATTAATTACAGCACTACAAGATGAAAGTCTGGCGGTGCAAAAGTTGGCAGTGACGGCACTTTGGGAGTTGGCAAACGAAAATGCTGTTCCAGCTTTATTGACCTGCTTAGAATCACCTGATGCTGAGATTCGTCAAGAAGCATTGTCAGCTTTGGGGGAGCTAGTTACACCTGACCATCTCCTGCTACTTTTGGATGCTGTCCAGAAAGACAATCCAAACGTACAGATAAGTGTGCTGACTCTGTTAAGGAAAATTCATGATGCTCAATCTCTACCTTATGTGTTAGCATGTTTTAATGCGGAGAAAGCAGCTTTACGAGAAGCAGCCGTTACTACGCTGCGGTATCTCAACCAAGTGGAGCGGTGTCAGCCAGCCCTGGCGTTGATGGCAGATTCAGATGCAACAGTGCGCCGTGCAGCTGCTCTTACCCTAGGACATCTGGCAGACCAACAGGTGGTTAACTTACTATGTCAAGCGCTGATATCAGATCGTGATTGGCAGGTACGCCGGAATGCAGCCAAATCCCTTGCACTGCATGCATCGACCGAAGTATTGCCAGTCCTTGGGACTGCCCTAGAGGATGAACATTGGCAAGTGCGCAAATTTTCTTTTCAGGTATTGCAGAAAACACCGGATGCTCGGTTTTTACCTGCATGCGTGAAAGCGTTGACTGATGAATCATCGGATGTGCGTCGAGATGCGGCGATCGCGCTTGGTATTCTTAAGAACCCCGTCGCGCTCAATGCCCTCCAGCAAGCGCTAGATGACCCGGATCGAGACGTTTGTATTCACGCACAACGCGCTATTCAAGCCATTCAGGCGCAGCAGGGATCTGCCCATGCCTAACGATGAGCAAGCTGGTGTAGAGAAGTCAGCAGTTCCTGACTCGCAGGTGGGCGATCGACAACTTGCAGTCATTGACTGTCTCAAGCAAATTACCGAACCGATTCTCAAAAATAATATTGTCAGTTTGGGGATGGTTCGTAATCTAAGGGTTGTAGATAACTATATTTACCTGCGTCTTTACGTTGGGCGGCATCAACACCAGTTGGAACAGCAAATTCAATCGGCTTTGTCAACTTTATCTTGGTGTAAAAAGGCATATATTCACATTTGTACAATTCCTGGAGTCAGAACGACTCTAGCAATTTCTAGCGGCAAGGGTGGCGTTGGCAAATCAACTGTCTCTGTCAATCTGGCAGTTGCCCTAAGTTTACAAGGAGCAAAGGTGGGGCTACTAGATGCTGATGTCTATGGTCCGAATGTGCCTCAGATGATGGGGTTGGGACAAACAGATGTGAACATGCTAGACACCGCAAACGGTCAACGTTTTTTGCCTCTATTCGCCCACGGCATCAAGGTCATGTCAGTTGGGTTACTGGCAGAACCCGATCATCCCTTGGCTTGGCGTGGTCCTGTCTTGCATAAAATTGTGACTCAGTTCATTCACGAAGTTGCGTGGGGCGATCTCGACTACCTACTGATTGATCTGCCACCAGGTACAGGCGATGCCCAAATCACGATTGTGCAGGAAAGTCCTATCTGTGGGGTGATTTTAGTTGCAACGCCACAACAGGTAGCAATCTCAGATGTCCGTCGTAGCATTCATATGTTTCGTCAGGTCGGGGTTCCAGTTTTAGGAATTATTGAAAATATGAGCTATCTGATCTGCGAACACTGTGGAGAACCGACTCCCATTTTCGGCAGTGGTGGTGGTCAACAGCTAGCAACAGAACTCCATGTCCCGTTGCTTGGACAGGTGCCGATCAATCCACGCATCTGTGCAGGAGGCGACACAGGACAACCGCTGACTTTAACAGATCCCACTTCTACAGTAGGTCGGGTATTTATGCAAATAGCAGCTTCTCTAGATGCAACTTTTGGCTCTACTAGTACCGCGTAGCGGAATTAAAAATTAAAAATTAAAAATTAAAAAGATTGAAATACAAGGGTTTTGGCTGTTTGAGATAGTAGGGTTATTTCCGCCGTCATGTACTAGTCTATCAATTTTGAGTTGAGGGATTCGATTAGCGATTGCTTTATTCGTGTTCAGTTTCTGACTTTTCACTCTGCTGCTCAAACTCAGCTATAATTTGCTGAATTTGTCTCGCTGGTATGTCTGTTTGTTCAGATTTAGTGTATATATCCAATAATACAATGCTGGTGGGTGATTCAACCCAGTAAATTAGGCGGTAACCAGAGCTTTTACCTTTTTGAATATCACTGTTCTTTACACGCACCTTAAAAACTACATAGCCCTTAAGTCTTGGAATTTGGTCGCCTATTTGTTCTCCTAATTGTAGTCGAGCAATAATAGGCTGAAGATCATTAGAAATCTTTCGATACTTTTTCGCTAAAACACGTAATTTCTGCTGAAATTCATAGGTTGAGTCAATATGAATTGAGGGAGGATGAGTCTGCATCAGTCTCTATACCCTCCCAGAGTTGGGAAAGTGGAATCCGTTGCCCAATCCTAGCCTCATGCCACGATCTGCGAAAACTCTCTACCGCAAATTCTAGATTTTCTTGATCCTCCTCATCTTCATCCTCATCAATTTTTACATCTGTTGGTTCTTCAATCAGAATGATTACTCTCACAACCGGATTATTCGGCAGGTTTTCTAGCCGCACATCTGGTAGTTCAAGCTTTCCATCGGGCGTAACTAGGGCTTGAAATTCGTATGCTTTCATGGTCTTAAGGTTCCTGCTTTATGAAGTTTAGGTCAGAGGCGATCGCCTACCTTTCCATCTCATTGTCTCACTATCCTCCAATGGATATGTTAGGAAAACCATTTTTGCGTGTTCGCCCCAAAGGTTGTGATAGGGACTGCCCACCTTACCCTCCCAATCGTTGGTGCAAGATGTCAGTTTGCGGACAATTTGCTTAATTGCCATTACTGTTTTCACCTTACGATACCTTGGTCGATCTCGTCTATTTGTATAAATTAAAACTCAGCAAGCTGCCAAAACTAAACAGGATTGTTATATTAATTAATTTTTTATCCAAAAATAATAACCCTCTCTTATCTTTTGCTTAACCTATAGAGTTGAAAATAAACATTGTCATCAGTGTTTACCGATTAAAAATTTTAATCTTAAGTGAAGATGAGCAGCAAAACTCAGAAGAAATGGTTCGACTGTGCATCTATTAGTGTGCTGATTTTGGGACTAGCTAAATCGAATTTACCAAGCAGATGCGCTTTGAGACGATTTACGAACTCTCGTCTTGCCTTAGCTATGGCAGCCACGCTGCTACAGTCCTCTATCGTCCCGATCGCCTTCGCTGGATCAACCACGAACGAATCTTTACGGCAGCCCCCGACCGTCACGACCCAGCCTGGCGTCAGTTCTGACGTCGCACGATACCTTAACGACCCGGCTAAGGAACCCAAGCTGCCGCCGAAGGTGCTCGCGCAACTGCTGCGGAATCGGATCAAGTACGTTTTCGTGATCTTCAACGAAAACCACTCGTTCGACAATGAGTACGGCACGTTCCCAGGAGTCAATGGACTCTACTCTGACGGTCAGAAGCCTCGTTCCGCAGAGCAGACGCTGGGCTTTACTCAAACCTACAAGGACGCTAATGGCTTGAACGTCACGGTTCAGCCATTTCGGATCGGTCCCGATCAGAACGCTACCGTCGTGGACAGCGTCGATCACTCGCATACCGGGCTGGCGTCCAAGATCAACGTCGTGAACGGCGAACCACAGATGGACCAGTTCGCCTCCGACGAGTACACGCGCTTTGCGTCGAGAGGGGGAGCAGCCAACATCTCTCAGGGTACGCAGTACGCAAACCTCGTGATGTCGCACATCGACTGCGACACCATTCCGTTCTTCTGGAAGTGGAGCAGTCGCTTCACGATGTTCGACAATATCTTCGCGACTGAGGATACGCCTTCTACCCCGAATGCGGTGGCAATGCTCGCGGGTCAGTCGGGTGAAACGCAGTGGGTCAAGCACGGCTCAGAGGGTCAGTCCTACACCGTGGACGGTCATAAGGGCACGACGCAGGGTCCACCGTTGGTCAACGATCCGCAGCCCTTCTACGGCTCCCAGTTCGACCAAACGACAGACAACAGGCAGCCGGCTGGCACAAAGGAGAGCTACGCCGACAGCAACATCGCCTCGAACCTCACCTTTGCCAGCCTGCCGCTCACCTTTCAAGGGCAAGACATTCAGGCGATCCTGTCCGGCAACAAAAACCCTTCCTTCGATCTGCCGGACATCCAGCAGGATATCCCGTTCATCCAGAACCTGGGGATCAAGCCCGTTAACTGGCGCTGGTATCAAGAAGGCTACAATCTTGAGCCAACCGACCTGAACGGAGTCGCCTCGCACAATGCCTATGTCAGCCATCACAACGGCGCGCAGTATTTCGGCTATATCGCCAATACGCCGCAAATAAGCAACAACCTGCGCGGGCTTGGTGACTTCTTCACCGACATAGCCAATAATGCGCTGCCCAAAGGCGGCGTGTTCTACATCCGGGGCGGCTACACGAATCAGCAGGGGCTAAAACCGCCAATCACGAACCCCAACACGCCTGCGGATGAGGTCGCTGCGATTAATGCGGCGAAGTCGGGCGACGACGACCACCCAGCGTACAGCGATCGACAGCTCAGCGAGGGGATGGCAGCCCGTGCGATCAACGCGATCGCCTCCAATCCCAAGCTCTGGAAGCAAAGTGCAATCATCATCACCTACGACGAGTCGGATGGCTTCTACGACCACGTCCCGCCCCGCATCCTGTCCTACGGTCCTGACGGGCTGCCGCTCTCCCGTGGCGTCCGCGTACCCCTGATCCTGATCTCGCCCTACGCACGGACTCACGCCGTCTCGCACGTCGAGGGCGATCACAACTCGGTGATCCAGACAATCAACGCGATCTTCGGTCTGCCCTCGCTTGCCAGCCTGCCCGATGAAGCACAGGCGCTCGCGGCTGGTAACTCCCCGCAGTTCAACCAGTTCGGACCTCCAGGATTCGAGCAGAAGTACCTCGGTCCACGCGACATCAACTCACCGATCACCGACAGTCTACTGTCGGGCTTCGATCCGAAGCGCCTGTTGGGCATCTCGCCGCTGCTGCCAGCCTCGTTTGCGACGATTCCAGACAACGTTGTGAACACGCTACCGCACTACGGTGGGCAAGGCTGCCAAGCGATCGGGATCACGCCGGAGGACCAGCGCCAGGGGATCGTCAACAAAATCCCCAAGGGCTTCAACCCTCTGCCTAGCACCTACCCAGCGGCTAACCCTTAAAGACGAATAGCAAGTGGGGGAGTGGGGAGTGGGGAGTGGGGAGTGGGGGAAGATGAGGAAGTGGGGGGAGATGAGGAAGTAATTTCTCCCCCTACTCCCCCTACTCCCCCTACTCCCCTTACTCCCCCTACTCCCCCTACTCCCCCTACTCCCCCTACTCCCCTGCTTTGCAGTAACATCCCCCTTTTTCGACATTCCCTTAGGAGAATAGAATTTATGCGCTTGCTGTTGGTCTTGCTGACCCTGCTCGGTGTCTGCGGCTCGATCTCCGTCGCTCAGGCGGGATCGGTCGTCGAACGTGTGAAGGCGCGTGGTGTGGTCCGCTGCGGCAGTGTCGAGCGACCGGGTCTGGCAAGTGCCGACGACCACGGTCACTGGCGAGGTCTCAACGTGGATGTCTGCCGTGCGATCGCCGCCGCAGTGCTCAAATCGCCCGAACGAATCGAATATCATGAGTACGAGACGCCGAAGGACTTCGATGCCGTGCGCAATCACCAGGACGACGTCTACTTCCTTACAGGCTCTGAAATCAACGAGCAAAAGCTGGCAGGCAAGCTGGTACCGGGTCCTACTGTCTTCGTGGAATCTCATGGGGTGATGGTGGCGTCTACCTCGGCAGCGCGCCACGTCAGCGACCTCGCCAAGGACACCATTTGCTTCATGATTGGCAGCTCGGTCGATCGCAGCCTTGAGGCGTACTTTGGTGCGCTCCATCGAAACTGGTTCCGTCGGGCGTTCTCCGAGGATGGGGAGATGATCGACACTTACAACGTGCAGAATTGCCATGCCATTGCTGGCGAGATCGCGACCCTCGCAACGATCCGCCTCGATTCAGGGGTGAACCGATTGTCAAGCCGCATCCTCCCGGATACCCTGATGACCTTCCCGGTGATCGCTGCGACTGGAACCGACGATGCGCAGTGGTCCGCGATCGTCGGGTGGACAGTGCATACGCTGGTTAGCGCGGAGAGACGGGAAACACGATGGTACGCGGGCGGCGCTGGGGCAATGCCGATCGCCGCACCCGAACTAGGTCTCGATCAGGAGTGGCAGCGCCGCGTTCTTGCCGCCGTCGGTAATTACGGCGACATCTTTGATCGCCATCTCGGTAAAAGCTCCCCACTTAGGCTCGACCGCAGGCTCAATGAGAACCAGTTTCGCGGGGGACTTTTCCTCAGCCCGTTCCTTGAGTGATATACCTACGACATTTAGTAAACAGCCACTGCTAAACGCGCTGCTAAATTAATAATGTCCTCTTTGCGGGCAATTTGCTGAATCCAATCTTGAGGAATATTTTCCACACCGTAGTAAATCCCCGCCAATCCACCAGTAACAGCGGCGGTGGTATCTGTATCACCGCCCAAGTTTACAGCTTTGAGTACTGCTTCAGCATAGGATGAGCTATTTAGCATACACCAAAGCGATGCTTCTAACGTATCAACTACATAGCCGCTAGAACGAATCTCTTCTACTGGCAACTGGGCAATTTCTCCACTAAAAACTCTAGCAAAATGTGGCATTTCTGAAGCGTACTCAGATGATGAGTAAATATGATTTATCTTTTTTAAACCTTGCATATAAGCCGCTTGCAAATCGTCAGCCCCTTCTAATAAAGAAACTGCAATACTGATATAAATACCACAGGCAATTTGCGACCTTAAATGGGCGTGAGTAATACAAGAAACTTGATGTGTCCGCGAAATCAGTTCGAGGAAGTTTAAGCTTTTGTGACAATAAGCCATTGGCAAAATTCTCATCAAAGAACCATTGCCATTACTGTTTTCACTCTTTCCTCCTGCATTTAAGGGTGGAGATCCTTGTCGCCAATTCACAATCGCCAAAAACGTAGTATTGCCAATATCAAATACATCACCGTGGGCTGTCCAGTAAGCTTCGTTGTACCAGCGCCAAAATGAATTAGCTATGGCATCCAATGAAAACCCATTACAAAGACATTCTGCTAGGCAAAACGTCAGTGAACTGTCATCAGACCAAGTACCAGGAGGTACATCCCAAGTTCCATAACCCTGCATTGATGTCACTGGAGATTTAACTCGTTCAATACGGTTTGTGAACTCTACTGGCACACCCAAAGCATCACCCACACACACTCCCATTAAACCAGACAATGTTTTTGTAGTGGTTGACATAATTAAATATAATACGACCAGCCCTTTCAAGGTGACTCCTAGAATCTCTTACTTCTTCTCCGCGTTCTCTCTCTTGGAAAGTTCTGATGCCTGCGGCAAGCCGCTGTCGCGTCTACGGAGGAAGCCTCCGCTCAGACTTTCCGCTGCGTCTCTGTGGTTAAAGAGTATTTTATTTAACCGCAGAGGCACTGAGTACACAGAGGTAAGAGAGATGCATAGGAGTTAATTTTATGGAATTTCTACACAGCAGGAAAGGGCTAATATAATACGACTTACGCACTATACAAATTTATCATCATGTGTATAAGGGAATTTGGTCGTTTCATCTCGTAGAATTGACCACGTGGTAAGGGCGGGGGAACCCCGCCCCTACGTTTATATTGTGGTTTACGCTAATTAAAGAAAACGCTCCGCCGCCCTACCGAAACCACATCATACTTGAGTACTTATGTCAATGCGTAAGTCCTAAGATATGTAGTATTTCTGGGTTTGTTAAGTTGCATCACAGACAAACCCAGCTTTTGCCATGTTAAAATAGGAAAATTCCTCTAAATTCCGACCGGATATCCGGGGATGAATGTGCCGAAAGGGTGCTGATAACTTCCTGCTTCGGCTCTTACCAATGCCTTTTTAAGAAAACTGTATCACTCCAATGGTTAAACCCGCTCCGCCGCCGACAACAGACCGCAAACCTTCTAAAGTAGAAGCGCTCAAGGAACGCAGTAATTTTTTGCGTGAACCTGTGGCAACCGAGATCCTTCAAGATACAACTCACTTTAGCGAAGATGCAGTACAAATTCTGAAGTTTCACGGCTCTTACCAGCAAGATAACCGCGACAATCGGGTTAAAGGACAGGAGAAAGATTATCAATTTATGTTGCGGACAAAGAACCCAGGTGGGTTTGTGCCGCCACAGCTTTATCTGACTTTAGATAAGCTGGCTGATGAATATGGTAACAACACCTTGCGGGCAACTACCCGTCAAGGGTTTCAGTTGCACGGGATTTTGAAGAAAAATCTCAAAGCAACACTTGCCGCGATTATCAAAAACATGGGTACGACACTGGGGGCGTGCGGCGACCTGAACCGTAACGTCATGGCACCACCGGCTCCCTTTAAAAATAAGCCAGAATATGAGTATGCTTGGGAATACGCTAATAATATTGCTGAATTGCTAACGCCCCAAACCGGAGCTTATTACGAGATTTGGCTAGATGGGGAAATGGCAATTAGTGCAGAAGAAGACCCAGATGTAAAAGCAGCGCGACAGCAGAATGGCACTGGGACAATCTTCCACGACAAGGAAGAACCCATCTATGGCACTTACTACATGCCCCGCAAGTTTAAAGTTAGCGTCACGGTTCCAGGGGATAATTCAATTGATGTGTATACCCAAGACCTCTCCTTGGTGGTCATTACTAATGACTTGGGAGAGTTAGAGGGATTTAACGTCCTTGCTGGTGGCGGATTGGGGCGAACGCACAATAAAGAAGAAACCTTTGCCCGCTTAGCAGATCCGATTTGCTATGTAGCAAAGGATGACGTTTACGATTTAGTGAAAGCGATTGTTGCTACTCAAAGAGATTACGGCGATCGCACTGACCGTCGTCACGCCCGGTTAAAATATTTAATTCACGACTGGGGCGTTGACAAGTTCCGTTCAATGGTAGAAAAATACTTTGGCAAATCAGTTGCTCCCTTTCAACCATTACCAGAGTTTAAATATCAGGACTTCTTGGGTTGGAATGAACAAGGCGACGGTAAACTTTTCTTAGGTATTTCCGTTGACAATGGTCGAATTAAGGATGAAGGTAACTTCCAACTGAAAACCGCTTTGCGGGAAATTGTTGAGGAGTTTAACTTACCCATCCATCTCACACCTCACCAAAACGTTATCCTTTGCGACATTGCGCCTGGTAATAAACAAGCCATTCAAAAGACTCTTAACCGTTACGGCGTCGTCTTGGACCTAGATAAAATCGACCCGATAGTACGGTACTCGATGGCTTGCCCAGCTTTTCCTACCTGCGGTTTGGCAATTACCGAATCAGAAAGGGCAATACCAGGAGTTTTAGAGCGGATTCGCGCACTTTTGAACAAATTAGGTTTACAAGACGAGCATTTTGTGGTAAGGATGACTGGTTGCCCCAACGGCTGTGCTCGTCCTTACATGGCGGAACTCGGCTTTGTAGGTAGCGCACCGGAGGCTTACCAAGTTTGGCTGGGGGGTTCGCGAGATCAAACGCGGTTGGCGTTACCTTATATGGAAAGGCTGAATCTTAATGATTTGGAAACCCAGCTAGAACCAATTTTTGTCTACTTCAAGCAATCACGCCAGCTAGAAGAAGGTTTCGGTGATTTTTGCGATCGCCTCGGTTTTGATGCTATCCGAGAATTTGCTGCTCAGTACGAGTCTCAAACTATTGCTCCGCCAGAAATCACAGACGATAGTGATGGTTTGGTAGAGACAATGGCAGACTCTACTACTGCACCAATTACAGAAGAGAGCAATCGTCAGGAGGTAGCAATAGCTAATACGACTATTGCTGCTAGCAAAGGGCGGCATCGTGTTAGCCTCCAAGATGATGTTTACAATCAACTCAAGGAAACTGCTGTCAGCCAAGGCAAGTCGATGACTCAATTGGTAAATGAGGCACTGCAAGATTACCTGAAAAATCAGTAGTAGGAACCTCACCCCCCAACCCCCTCTCCGCTTCGGAGAGGGGGCATTATTTTCTCCTTCTCGTTCCCTGACTCTGTCAGGGAATGCCTACAGTGAGGCTACTGCCTCACATTTATAATTTGAATGTGGCAACTTCTCACCACTTATATGCCTTGTCCTTCGGACAGGCTACGTGAACGCAGTACCAACCTCCAAACCGCCAAGGGATGTTGGGATTGTTTTTATAAAGCTTATTTATTGATCGCTACTACAGATTTACCTGATTGGGGGAAGATTTGAACGTAAAGATTCCTTGCCAATGGCTTTACTCATATCTATCTTGCACCAGCATCAAAAACCGGGTTTCTTGCAAATATTGAAGGCTGAAGCCCTTTATTAATCGTTGATCAACCCGGTTTTTTAGGTATTATTGAGAATGGTGCAAGATCTGAGTTTAGACATAGGGTATTAATTTTTAATTTTTAATTTTTAATTTTTAATTTGAGCGAAGCGATTGACATTCCAATGGACAGGTGCAAGATATGAATCAAATCACTACCTAGCAGCTTCATCGAAACTTTAGGCAATAAATGTGGACTTCCACGACGATCCCACAAGTACTTTCATGCCATGTTGAATCAGAGTAATAAAAACTCACTCCCATAACCAATACCTTCGCTCTTATTGCCCTCACTCTAGAAGAGTGGGGCTATACAAACAAAGCCCACCTTCGTGGGCTGGAATCCTTACAGACTCGCGTTGGTGGGCTTTGTACGTGTAGCCGAGCCAGCGCTGCAGGAGGGTTAGCCCGCTCTCACGGCGACTGGCGTTCAGGCTTATAGCCTGTAGGGCTTTTCAGAAATTGGCGAAGGCGTTGCCTGTCCCTTAGGACAAGGTATTGATAACAAGATCGGGTTATATAGTTATTTCTCCCTGAAAAATGGGAAAAATCTATTTAGATAAGTTATTTGTGAGGAATACAATGTCAACTCCAACGATTGAGCAACTTAAACAAGGTGATGTACCTGTGATCGTCGCAGATGATGAGGGAATCGTGGTTGATATAAACACTCATTTTGAAACTGTTTTTGGGTGGACTGCTCAAGAAATTATTGGTCAGCCATTGACGGTGATTCTCCCACCGTTTTTTCAGGACTCCCATAATTTAGGATTTGCTCGCTTTTCAGCCACTGGAAAAGCCACTGTCCTCAATCATCCGTTAAATCTTAAGGCGGTGACAAAAGATCATCGAGAAATTGAATCTGAACACTTTATTATTGCTGAGAAACAAGAAGATCGCTGGCTGTTTGCTGCAAAATTACGTCCTCTGGAAATGGCGTAGCTTCATAAGGATTGAATATTGCAGATGTTTGACTCAGATTCCCAAATCAAACAACTTCGATCAACTCTTAGCAAAATGGAAATTGCTCTGAGCACGGTTGAGGAATGTATTGTTTGGACAGATCGTCGGGGCAGAATCAAGTGGTGTAATGCGGCTCTCGAACGTTTTTTTGGACAGTCTCGTTTGCTGCTTCTCGGAACATTATTAGTAAATAAATTGCCCTTATTACTTGATGGACAAGTAGTCTCTGCGAACGCTCATCCTGTGACGATTTCTCTAGAAACAAGAAAAGGTGGCAAACAATGTTATGAATTTCAGCAATCAAATCAATCCCTAATCCTAGAAATTGCCTGGTCATTTGTAGAAATTAGCAGCAACCTTACAGAGACAGATGACTCTGTAAGTTCAGTTTTAGTGTTACGAGATGTCACCGAACAAAAGGAAGCAAAACGCAGGCTAGAAGAGGTCAACAAAGCCTTGGAACAGCAGGTGGCTAAACGTACTCAAGAGTTGAGTAAAGCTAATACTCGTTTACAACTGGAAGCCGCACAACTGCAACACTTAATTACTGAGTTACGGCAGACCCAAGCCCAACTGATTCAAGCAGAAAAAATGTCCGCTTTAGGGCAGTTAGTTGCAGGGATTGCACATGAAATTAATAACCCGGTCAACTTTATTTATGGCAACCTCATTCATCTGCAAGACTACACACACACAGTAATGAATTTTTTAAAATTGTATCAAAAGCATTACCCTAGTCCGGTATCGGAAATTGAGAAAGCAGCCAAGAAAATAGACTTGGAGTTTTTGCAAGCAGATTTTCCCAAAATCCTCAATTCGATGGAAATGGGTACCGAGCGAATTGCCCAGATTGTGCTGTCACTCCGTAATTTCTCGCGTATGGATGAAACTGGAGTCAAAGCAGTTGAGATCCATGAAGGCATTGATAGCACCCTACTGATTCTGCAACATCGACTGAAAGCCGCATCGGCATATACAGAGATCGAAGTCATCCGAGACTATGGTCATTTGCCCTTGGTCGAGTGCCATGTCGGACAACTTAACCAAGTATTCATGAATATTCTGGCAAATGCGATCGACGCGATTGAAGAATTCAACGCTCAACGGACGTACCAGGAAATTAAAGATTACCGCAGCCAGATCGCGATTCGCACATCTGTGGTTGACTCACAATGGGTGGAAATTGCGATTGCAGACAATGGGACTGGAATTCCCGAAGCAATTCAACAATATATTTTTAATCCATTCTTCACAACAAAGCCTGTCGGCAAAGGAACAGGAATGGGAATGGCTATCAGTTACAAAATTATCACGGAAAATCATGGCGGTAAGCTAAAGTGTTTTTCAACGCCAGGAATGGGGACAGAATTTGCAATTCAAATTCCTGTCCAGCAGCAATTAGCAAGTCGCTAATGCAATTGTGGTTTAACTCCAAGTTTTTAGGAACTATAAGTTTCAGGGTGTTCTAACAAAAACTTTCAAATCTGAGGTAATGGACGATCCGAAGCAGATCGTCTCAGATGTTGGTGCAATTTTGCGTGCTTCGCAGTCTAGCAATAAATCTTTTTTAAATCCGCAATCTGAAATCATGGAAAAAATTTTAAATAACCAAATAAATTTTACATCTGATTCGAGTAAATGGATAGGAGCGAATGCTGTTGCTATTGCGATTATTGGTTTGGGTTTTAGGGGTTTAAGCATTCTGGAGCGTATTGTCGCCTTTTCCAAAGTAAAACAATTTCCACTAGACATAAACATTACTATTTTTGACTCCAATCCTTTCGGCGTAGGTTGTCATTCTACTGACCAGGCAGAGCATTTACTGATTAATACTATCGCCAGTCAAATTACTATTTTTTCAGACCATACCGTTCAAGGATCTGGCTTTATTTTAGAAGGACCTTCTTTTTATGAATGGCTTTGTGACCATACCTCATCATCACATGACCCAAATGGCTATTATCCCAGAAAGCTATTGGGTGAGTACCTGCAATGGGGCTTTCGTTATTTGTGCGATCTTGCACCTGACACACTAAATATTATACCCGTTTCACGGCGTGTCATTTCTGCTTCTCCATCGCCGATGACATGGCAAATTAAGACAGATAATGGCGAAATATACTACAAAGATTATGTTTTTTTAACAACAGGGCATGAATATGAAATCATGAAAAAGGATGAAAAAAACAGTCGCATATTCCCTGCCTATCCTCTCGATCAATCGACATCAGGCATTCAAGCCCACGAAACCGTAGCAGTGGAAGGTCTTGGACTATCAACATGCGATGTGTTATCGACACTAACGATCGGTCGGGGAGGAAAATTTATCCGCAATCAAGAAGGGGTTCTTTGCTATCAAGCCTCACAAAAGGAACCAAAAATAATCTGCTTTTCGCGTTCTGGATTACCACTATCTGCTCGAGCTAGGAATGAAAAAGAAGTCCGCGAACAATATAAAGCTCATTTTCTGACTCGTACCGCAGTAAGTGAACTGAAATCAAAGCATGAAAAATTAGATTTCGAGTCTCAGATTCTGCCGTTATTATTAAGTGATATGGAGTTTGTCTATAGCAAAACTTATATCAAAAAACATCATGGTTACATTGCTGCCAATAGATTTGCTAATGCTTATTTAAGTGCAAAAGAAACAGAACGTAAAGCTTTGATTTTTGATTATATTCCACCGCCGCATCACTTTGATTGGAAAACCTTGAACAACCCCATACCCTCAAGCGCTTTGTCATCAAAAGATAAATTTGATCAATGGCTCGATAATTATTTGCATGAAGATATCAGTAATGCTAATGAAGGTAATCTCTCCAACCCTTTAAAATCCGCCTGCGATCTCTTGAGAGACTTAAGAGACAATATCAGATATGCCGTTGATTTTTCCGGACTAACAGAAAGCAGTCATCGCTGGCTTTTATCTGCATTTATTCCGGTAATGAATCGTTTAGCAGTAGGTCCGCCAAAAATCAGAATTGAGGAGATGCTGTGCTTAAAAAAAGCCGGAATACTCAAAATGGATCTGGGACCAAACCCTCAGTGGAGCTTCGATCATACCAGGAATGTATTTGTGATTAATGGGCAGTTTGAAACTATTGAGGCTGAAGCTTTGATTCGTTCGCGTATTGCCATGCCCATCCCTCAAGAAAGCTCAAATATATTGTTGCAACAACTCATAGCTGATGGTTCTGCCCGCCCATTTTTTAATAATCAATTCCATCCCAATGGTTTGGATGTTTCACAAGATTTTAACTTAATTAGCAGAGAAGATCGTGTTTACAAAAACTTTTGGGCATTAGGAACACCCATAGAGGGACCGAAGTTTTATACATTTATTTTGCCACGACCTTTTGTTAACTCGACTACATTACTTGATGCGGATCGAGTTGTGCAATCCTTGGTCAATCAAATCAACGAAAAATATGCTCGTATTCAGACCGAGGTAATGGAGAAGGTTTATGATCCAAAATAAACCTAGTTTCTGGTTTGCAGGGTTAGCCGCTACATTTACGGGCAATGGTATTGGGCGTTTTGCCTATATCACCCTGATCCCCGCACTGATTCAAGCTAACTGGTTCTCCAAAGAAGATGCGGCGCAACTGGGCGTAGCCAGCTTAATCGGTTATTTACTCGGTCCAATATTTATTCAACATGCAACAAAAAAAATCAGTAACACGATTTTGGTACGATTTAGCATGGTGTTATGCTCTCTCAGTTACCTTGCCTGCTCATTCCAAAACATGAGCTTTGCATGGTTTTATACTTGGAGATTTTTAGCAGGCTTTGGTGGAGCAATCTTGATGGTTTTGGCTGCACCGATGATTTTGCCGCACGTCGCCACCCCTCAACGTGGACGTGTTGCCGGACTGATTTTTTCAGGTATTGGACTGGGTGCTGCTTTCGCCGGGTTGCTCATCCCTGCGATCGTCAGTATTCACGTCGCTTTTGCATGGTTGGCAATGAGTATCACTTGTGGCGTGTTAAGTCTAGTGACATGGAATACTTGGTCAGAGATATCTGTTTCATCTACTCATGTCAATCATTCCCACATCGGTGATACAGGCGTCAACTTTTGGCGAAACCATAGCATGTGGTATTTATTGATAGCTTACGCATTTAGCGCGGTTGGTTTTTTGCCGCACACATTATTTTGGGTAGATTTTATCGTGCGGGAGTTAGGGTTTTCTCTGGCAGTGGGTGGTATGTCTTGGTCATTATTTGGCATTGGTGCCGCTTTGGGACCACTCTTGACTGGTATATTAGGCGATCGCTTGGGATTGAGGCGATGTCTATTGGTCTGTTTTGCGCTGAAAGCCTTTGGTGTTGCTTTACCTTTGGTAACTAATACTCTGTGGGTATTACATTTATCCGCGTTCTTGGTGGGGATGTTCACACCAGGGGTTGTTACTTTAGTCTCAATGTACGCCCTTCAACTGGTTGGCGCAAAGCAACATCGTCATGCATGGGGTGCTATGACTTTTTCATTTGCGTTAACTCAAGCGATCGGTGGGTTCTGTATGACGCTGTTAATTAGTCATACCGATTCTTATTTACCCTTATACGCCATCAGCGCTACAGCTTTAGTCATGGCAATTTTATGCATAATGGCCACTGATCCGGAACATTCCACACAATTGATGAATATATGAAGCTTTATTTAAACGATACTTCCCCATTTGCACGCTTTATTTTAATTTGTGCGTTGGAATACGACATAAAAGAAATGGCATTGATCTGGGTTGATCCGTGGGAAATACCTGCAAATTTGGTTGCTGTGAATCCATTTTCAACCGTCCCGGTTTTACAATTAGACAATGGAGATACATTATATGAAAGCAGTGTGATTGCTGCCTATTTGATATCCGATCCAATATTCTCCACCTTCCAAGCATGTCAGCGTTTTGCTTTGGGTAAAATGCTAATTGAAACCGCATTTCGGCACGTTAGTTTGGCACGGTACTCCCCAGAAAACATTACCCCGCATCCTTTTATTGCGAGAACCGAGCAAGCTTTAAAACAAGCATTGCAGGTGCTTTCAGAGTACGATCTACCCAGTTTTTCTACCAACGTTGTGCCTGATTTTGCCAGCTTGCAATTAGCAGTGGCTTTAGATTACCTCACTTTTCGTTGCCCCAATTTAGTACAATCTTATTTGCATGCAACCGTGAAAGAACGACTACGCACTTTTCAATTACGCCAGAGTTTTGCTTTAACCACACCAGAAATCCTGGGCATTAAAATAATTCGTAATTTATAATGACGCTCGTGCCTCGCTAACGCTTCGCTAACGTAATTCGTAATTAAAACCTGAACTTGATATGACTCAACTGCAAAGAATAGCGATCGCCTCGAACCTATTCCAACAAGGGCAAATTTTGCGCGCCCCTTGAGCAACAACATTACCTAGGACGAGTATTAAGGTTGCGCGAGGGCGATCGCTTTATTGCATAGGGTTAGAGACCAACTATGCTTCTGGACTTGAATCGGCGACGAAGAAAGAACACACCAAACCCTAATGCCCCTAATGAACCAACTACGCTGCTAGGTTCAGAAACTGCGGCTGGGGCGAAAGATACACCGCGCAGTACTTGACCGGAGGTGGGGGCGTCGATGACAATGAACTGCTCAGACGCTGCCTGTGCCGCTGTTGTGTAAGATAGTGTGTCGGTGATGGCAACCACTTCGTTTGGATCTGCTCCTTGATCGCCACTGCCGCTGACGGTCGAAGTTACTGCATACAATGAGACGGTGCCGTCATCATTGACTTTAGCCGTAAGATTGCGAAGACCGTCTGTTGCAGGATTGTAGTTAGTAGGCAAACCGGCTACGGTGTATTGCTGACCGAGATTCAAGCCATTTTGCAGAACGTAGTCCTGTTGCCAGGTGCCGTTTACCAGACTCCACTTCTCAAGACCGGCGGTAGTGCTGGTTGCTGCGTCAGCAGCAACACCGTCGCCCTCATCGGCAACATACAGCGTGTTTGCGTTGGCAAAGAAGAGACCGAAGGGGTGGTTGATGGTGCTTGCAGTGCCATTCGCGAGGTTCGTGGGGAAGCCAGGGAGGATGGTGATTGGTGCATTAGCAGCGTTGGCGAGGCTTGGTAAGCTACCTGCGTCGCCGACCTGATATACAGTATCAATTCCGTTGCCGCCACTACCTTTCGTTACATACAAGGTGTTATTGAAAATAGTCTCGCCTCGGAAATTGTTGTCCTTGGCACTCTTGTCTGCTGGGTAGCCATACTGAGTAATGTTGAACGCTCCTACCTGATTCGTGCCAGCAGTTGACGGAGTCGCGTTCTGACCAGGAGTTACAATTTGCACACCTGCGGCAGCTGTGACTGCTGGCGATCCGTTTCCATTACCAGCATTACCCACGGTGTAGTACAAGCCGTTTGAACCTAGTATCGCTGCACGACCATTGTTGCCGGAGTATGCGTTGGTTGTAGTTACCTGGGGGGTGATATAACCATTAGAGTTGATTTGTGCATCATGGTTGATTTGCGCTACTTCCCTGTAGGTAGGAGTCGTTGTCACAGGGTTGCCTGGTTCGATAATTGCCGGCGTGTTAGAGTTTGACACGTCGAGCTGGTTGATCGGGCTAGCGTAACCCATGAAAGTCAAGCCGGTGCCGTCGGATGTGAGATTCAACGCCAATTCCGATTTTGACGAAAAGCTGGTTGTAATGACGCTAGGATCAATCTTCGCCGTACCGACATCCGTGCCAGATGTAGTAATCTCGTGGAGGAAAATTGGCGAAGTAATGCCAAAGCTGCTATCTGCTGTAGCATTGTTGAAAACGCCTGGATAAGTGCCGTCTGCCACCGCTGTACCGTCGCCCGGAAGTGTCTGACCGACAGTCACACTACTTGCGGTGCCCGAATAAGTACTGCCAGAGACGATCAGATCACCTGGAATAAACGTGAAACTCTGAGCGTAAACAGGGGAAGCGAATCCGGTGGCGATCGCTGCTGTCGCTACAACACCCAGTCGTAACGCAAAACCTCTTGAGTGTTGGGCTTTAAAAAAACGCTGTAGCAATTTGTTGTTCTCCTTTTTTTGGAAAGATAACTTGGGAAAACGAGAATGGATGCTGTTATCAACATCCAAGAAGATGGTATTTTACTTTGCATCTTCTTTTAAGTAATATTTGGTATATTTTCTGTAAAGGTAAATATAGGGTTCTTGTCATGAGGGGCAAAGTAGTAGAAATTTACCGCTCTAAGCCTGTCAAATTCATGAAAACTCTAAGGAATATTTATATAAATTACACCAAATCCGGTTAAATGAACACACAAACGGTAGGGGCACAGCAGTGCTCATTGGTGTCAACTTAAGCCCCGACGAATAGAATTCGCGCGCCAGTCGCCGCGAGAGCGGGCTAACCCTCCTCATGCGCGCTGGCTTGGCTACACAAACAAAGTCCGCCTACGCGGACTAATGGAAAATTAAGGGTTTTGAAACCCTTGTCTTGCGGGTTTTGTCTGTGTAGCTGCGGTTTTAACCGCTGTGCCCCTACAAATACCATGTGCAATCAACCGGATTTGATATTACGCATTGACAAAAACATTAGCCCATGTATTAAAGGATAATCAAATTAATTAGTTCAGTCTGATTTTTTTCCAATCCGATTACATCAACACGCTGTATAAATTGACTAAACAATTGCAAGTCTTTCTCACTCAAATCTGAAAAAGCTAGGAATTCAATTTGATTATGGAGATGCCAATCCATTCAGCATTTTGTATTTGTTGCGCTAACTTGTTGTTACTTTGAAGCAGTGCAATTATGGCATTGGTATCAAGCAAGTAACGGTTACACTCCGGAGCGTAGGTTTCTTTGGATGGCAACGGCATCACCCTGCCAGGTTAACTTTCCAGCCAAGTCAGAAAAATCGTATTTTTTAGGTTCAGGCTGAGGCTGAAGATTCGGGTTGATGACCAAGGCAATTTCAACATTCCCGGCTGGTAGTTCAGTCAGTACATCTAAACGTAAATGCCCGTCAGAGTCGATTTTGCCAGTAAGTGTTAGAACTTTCATTTTATCCCTCTCAATACCTCTAAATAGAGTAATTTTAGCGTTAAATAATTCCTGTCTTGAACAAGACTTAAAATCTCATGACTCAACTGCAAAGAATAGCGATCGCCTCCACCCAGTTCCAACAAGAGCAAATTTTGCTAACCCTTGAGCAACAACATTACCTAGGACGAGTGTTAAGGTTGCGCGAAGGCGATCGCTTTATTGCAATGGATGGCAAAGGTAAATGGTGGCTGGCGCAGCTAGCAGGAACTCAAGCACAGGTTTTAGAACCACTAGAGGTGCAAACTGAGTTACCTGTATCTATTACGCTGATGGTAGCGTTGCCAAAAGGTAACGGATTTGATGAAGTCGTGCGTTGTTGTACTGAGTTGGGAGTAGCTGTTATTGCTCCGGTAGTGAGCGATCGCACTTTACTTAACCCTAGTCCTCAAAAACTCGAACGTTGGCGGCGGATCGCCCAAGAAGCTGCAGAACAGTCAGAGCGATCGTTTGTGCCAACAATTTTACAACCAGTTTCCTTTTTGTCATTAGTCGATAGTTATTTGTCATTGGCAACAAATCAGCAATATATTTGTGAGGCTAGAGGTAGCTATCCTCATTTACAAGATTGCTTACATAACAAACGGCTGACTAAAGATATTGGACAAATCACAATTGCGATCGGTCCAGAGGGAGGGTGGACGCTAATGGAGGTAGAAAACGCCATTAACGCTGGATTTCAACCAGTTTCCCTTGGTCGTCGCATACTTAGAGCAGTTACAGCCCCCATTGTCGCCTTATCAATTGTGGCAGCTCAATTAGAATCAACAGTAGGGTGCGTTAGTGAAACGTAACGCACCTAAACCCATGCATTTTGCTAAAAATGGTGCGTTACGGCAAAGCTATAGCGCACCCTACTCCTAATACTGGCAGATGAATTAGAATCAGTGCATATTAAGTGAGGAATTATGAGTTTTCTTAATTCCTCACTCCTAACTCCTAACTTGTAAACATGCTTGAGCAAATTGCCACTGCTTTTGAGCGCAAAGACTATCAAACTGCTACCAAATTACTCAAACATCTGCTAAAAGAATCGCCGGAAAATCCTTGGGTGCAATTTTATCTAGGACGGCTGCATGAAGTATCTGGAATTCCCCAAGAAGCAGAAAAAGTTTATCGGCAACTACTGTGCAGTACAACTAATGCCAAAATATTAAGTCAAGCACGTCAGGGTTTACAACGGCTGCAAGAGATTGAGCTTGAAGAACGAAAGCGAGCCATTGTTCAAGCGACAATGGCTGATGCTAGTAATGCCATAGGCGTATTAGTCTTAGAACCCATCAGCAATGAATTGAAAACTCATGCAGCCCAAAAATTCGCCCAGATTATGCAGGTAGATATTTATAGCGCAAGGTTGATACTACCAAGTCGTAGCTGGCGCTTGTACCGCAGTGGGGCAGTTGGGGAACTAAAATTTTATGGTGAACAGCTACGAAACGCTGGCATTCCCTGCTTTTGGGTAGCATTAGCTGAAATTCAGAAAATTCAAGTTTTTCAAGCCAACTATTTTCTAGAATCTAGATCAAAAGCCACTGTAGTTTGCCGTAATCAAGAAAATCAACTTGGTTCCCTGAGTTTTGATTGGTCAGAAGTGAAAGGGCGCGTACTAGGATCGTTGCCGATTTTTGAAGAAGTAATAGACCGGGATGTACGGGGTAAATTGGAACGTAAAACCCAAACTCAAGACTACTTCCAATTTTATGATTTACACCTACCTAATAGAGGTTGTATTCTCAGATTTTATGACAATGGCTACGACTTTCAGCAAGGGTTAGAAATCGCTAACCACGCCAGCCAAAATACTATCAGCATCAATTGGAACAGCTTACTCAGTTGGGTTGACAAACAATTGTCCCAAACCCAAACCAAGGTTATGTCAGACTTTACAACCTTTGCACAGACAGTGCTGGATCAAACAGAAATGCTGGAGCAAATCCAGTCTCACATTCACATATTGCGTCGCAAACAGACCAATTGGGATCCAGCGTTTCATTTATATAGTGGGCTGATTTTTCGGAAAAATGTCAGATGAAAAGAGCGCTATTAATTGCACTGGTTTGTTAGGCATCCGGTTTCGGCAAGCCGTAGCAGTCCAACTTGGTAGGCAGACCGTTAGACGAAGAGAGTACGACACCTCAACAGGCGATCGTCGATGCCGTACTCTCAGATAACATACCCTACGGCATAGATAATTTATTTTTTGATTCCCTTAGCCAGGAGTTTTCACCTGACGTGCCATGTCTAGAAAAGAACTCATGTTCGCACCTGGACGCCGACGACCATTGGAATTGGTTGGTACGAGATATTTGGGTGCAAAGGTAGTTTCTTTTGGCTGCTCTGGGGTTACACTTGCTGCTGAAGCTTTTGACTTTTTGGCAGGTTGAGCCTTAACACCTTTAGCAGTCTGCACTAGCTCAACTTCAGCTGGTTTTGCTTTGGCAGTAGCAGCAGCGCTTTTTTTGCCGTTAGATACGGCTGGGGCAGTTTCTGTAACTGTTTGCGCTGCTTTCTGAGTATTCGATGCGGCTGATTCTACCGCTTTTTTAGTATTCGATACTGTTGATTCTACCGCTTTCTGAGTATTCGATGCGGCTGATTCTACCGCTTTCTTAGCGTTCGATGCGGCTGATTTAGCTTCATCTAACGCTGCTTCGGCGTCTTCTTTCAATTCTAGATAGTAGCCGCTTTTTTTACCACCGAAAAGCCCAGTAAAGAAATTCAGAATTCCGGAGATTAAGTTTTTGATAAAACCGATCATTACAACTGCTCCTGCCTTTTATATCTGGTATATAACCGCAATCCTGAGAAAAATTACGGGGTATTGTTACATCTTATCAAGATATACTTGACTTATCTCTCTAATTGTGTCACCTAAACTAGGTGAAATTCTTCATCGGTTGTGTTTTATCAACTTTGTGATGACGGTACAAGGCAAATGCTCTAAATTGTTTCTCGCAAGCACTTGTAACCTATATATAGTCAGACTTAATTATTAAATTTTACTGTCACTTAGGGCAAGATTTTGAGAGTAGGCTTCACATAACTTAACTATAGTCATCCTAAATCATTCATGAAAAATTTTAAGTAGGGTGGGCACTGCCCACCAGAACCTGGATGTGGTTGGCAGTGCCCAACGCCATAAAGCTTGGTGCAGTCGCCTACGGAGGGAAAGCCGTCATTCGCGCTGCTTCACCACTCCTCTCAACGCGGGGAACCCCTTCGGGTGACGCTCGTTCCGACGCCGGAGTACCGGCTAACGCAACGCTTACGCTAACGCAACGCTTACGCAGATCCTGCAGGAGGGAAACCCTCCTTCAGGGCTGTCTCACCGCGCACTCTTTGTGGCTCCCCTACATATACAAAAATCAAATAGGATTCCTATATTACTCGCAAAATTACGTATTTAAGTCAAGAAAGTGGTGTTGAACCTCCCAGTGGAGAGAGTGTCATAGCTCGTTTGTAAGTGGCGATGATACTTTGTAAAATTTTGTAGTGACTAGATTAAGCTTTATTTTTTTGTATATGAACAATTTGATTAAGCAGCGCAATCCCGTGTTATTAGTGCATGGTATTTTTGATACAGGTCGAGTTTTCCATAGAATGGTTCCCTATCTAATGCAGAAGGGTTGGACGGTGTATGACCTAGATTTAGTACCCAATGATGGCAATATGGGTCTTGACCAATTGGCACAGCAGGTAGCTGATTATGTTAATGCTACATTTTCGCCAGAACAACCCCTAGATTTGGTAGGTTTTAGCATGGGTGGTCTTGTCAGCCGTTACTATGTCCAGCGACTAGGAGGAATAAATCGTGTGCAGCGGTTCATTACCCTCTCAGCACCGAATCATGGCACCTGGATTGCCTACTGTCGCCAAGGTCTGGGTTGTATTCAGATGCGTCCAGACAGTGCTTTTTTACAGGATTTGAATCGAGATGCTGCTATGTTGGAACACCTTGATTTTACCTCTATTTGGACGCCTTACGATTTGATGATTTTTCCAGCAAATAGTTCACAAATGCCTGTAGGACGGAATGCGATCGTGCCAGTTTTTACTCATGCTGGAATGCTGACTGATTCCAGAAGTTTAGCAGCACTAGCATCCGCATTGGCAAGCCCAGTTATTTCAATTCCCGATCAAGATTCACCCAGTGAAACCCCCGCTACTATAGACAGAATATCACATTAGCGCTCAAGGGCGCGGTGGAGAACGCGATTTATGAGCCGCTATAGCCCCGATTCGCCAATCTGCGTATACTCGTAACTCCCGAAAATCGCCTGAGGGGAACAGTAATACTTGAACTCCATTAAATTATAAAAAGGGTCTTCTAGAAAGAAAGTGTAATGCTCCAAAGCAGACCCAACAAAGCGTTGCTTGGGTTCTTCTTTAAAAAGAAGCTGTTGCTGTTGTGCTCTTGCTAGTAGATCCTCCCAGTCACCAACTGATGTAAAAATTAGCCCAAAGTGTCTAGGATAGATACTGCCTTGGGGTTTGAGTGGTTCTTTTGTAAGGTGAGCAACCAGTTGATGACCGTAGAGATTGAGAATTAGGGCATGGCGATTTTCCCGACCGGAGGTGCAGCCCAAACCATCAATATAATATGCTTTTGTTTGGGCAATGTCAGTGACAGGGAAGGCAAGATGAAATAGAGTTTGGTTCATCGCTTGTCTTAGAAATTTGATCCTCGGTGCTATCTCTAATTTAGCTAAAACATCCTCTAAAGACTCCTGTTATTGTTTCATCTGCTCCAACTAAGTAGGTAGGTGGGAAAGGGAAATAGCAGAACTTTTTAAGGGGGGTTGGGGGGATCTTCATGGAGTAAACGCTACTAACTAACTGAAGCGTATTGAGTTATAGAGTACTGGAATTAATTTGCTTACCTGTTTGCTACTGCTGCTAAAACTTAACAGTTGACATTTTTATAACTTGTTATGTATATTCAAAGTATATACATAACATTAACGAGTTATTTTTGTCTATCTATGTAAGTTTTACATTGATCGTGTAATTCTTTAACGAACATTATTAGGAGTATTTATGACCACCATCGTTACTAAGTGGGGAAACAGCTTAGCTGTTCGCATTCCTAAAGCATTGGCTGAACAGGTACAAATTCAAGAAGGAACTGATGTGACTTTTAGCATTTCGGGTGACAGCATTGTCATTACACCAAAAAAGCGGAAAAAATATACGCTTGATGAATTGCTAGAAGGCATGACACCAGATAAATTCCATTCGGAAATTGATACTGGAATCGCTGTGGGGAATGAAATTTGGTAAATAGTTTATACACGCCAGACAGGGGTGATATTGTCAAGTTGGAATTTGGATTAGTGGAAATTACGGCTGATTTGGTCAAACGGGCATTCGCGTTAAAAAACTCAGGTATGTCGTTTGAAGAAATTGCCAAAACACTAAATACTGATCTGGAACGACAAGGGCGAGAACAGCAAGGTTATCGCCCTGTTTTAGTCGTATCACCATTTAAGTACAATCGAATAGCTTCTATGGTTTTAGCGTGTCCTGTTACTAGTCACAAAAAAGGTCTTAGTTTTGAAGTACCTTTAACAGAAGGCATGAAAACTAGTGGTGTAATCTTAACTGACCAAATCAAATCTCTAGACTGGAGAGCCAGAAAAATTCTGTTTGTAGAGAAAGCGGAGCAGGATTTAATTGAAGAAGTGCAGGCAAAAATCGAAGCCCTAATTCTGTAGATAACAATTTTAGCGATCGCCCACCCTTTTATTTAGATAGAGAAGCTAGAGGGCGAATAAGTAAAAATACTATTTTTCTTTACCTTTGAAGACGGCGACGCTTACGACGTAAATTACGAAGATTACCACGCTTGTATGAAAAACATGATTACTAAAAGAAAACCTAGACATCCAGGAGGTTTAATCAAGCGTCAATATCTTGAACCTCTTAACATGACAATTACTCAACTTGCGGCCATTCTTAATGTTTCTCGCAAAACTGCATCCGAGATAGTTAACGAACAGGCAAGCGTCACACCTAATATGGCACTTCGCTTGGCTACTGCCTTTCAAACCACTCCTGAGCTTTGGTTAAACCTTCAGCAGAAATATGACCTTTGGTGTGCTGCGAATGAATCAGACGCTTGGAAAAAAGTATCGCCTATCGATATATGCTTACAGTTCCACGTTAACAGATAGTCCAAGCCGTAAACTGTAGTAACTGCAATGTGAATCGCATCATGTGTTCCAGTTGTGTGACGCACTAGGATTGTTAATATTAGTACATCCTTCTCAATTTTATGTAAGGTCACAATCATGGATATTTCTGCCGCGTTGACAGAAATCAAGACGTTGAGCATTGACGAACGCATTCGTCTAGTGCAAGCGATTTGGGACAGCATTGTTGCTAACGGTGGGGAGCAGCTTGAGTTGACGGAGGCTCAAAGACAGGAGTTAGCACGTCGTCTTGCAGAACATGCCGCTAACCCCAGTGCTGTTATTTCTTGGGAGGAAGTTAAAGCCCAAGCAAGAGCGAGGTCTTGTCAATGAATCTGCCCATTGTCTTTAGACTTGGGGCACGGGCTGAGTTTGACGAAGCTTTCGATTGGTATGAGCAGCAGCAAGCAGGACTTGGGCTAGATTTTCTTGACTGTGTTGCAGATGTACTGGCTCGGATTGAGTCAAGGCCAAAGTCTTACGAGATGGTCTTTGAAGATGTTCGGCGTGCAGTTGTACAAAGGTTTCCTTACTCCATTTTTTATCGGATTGAAACGAACCAGATTGTAGTGTTGGCTGTGTTTCATAGCAAGCGAGACCCGAAAACTTGGCAATCAAGGGTCTAAAAACGCGCTCTCACTTGTACGCTGCACGGTGACCCCGACATTGGTTATTGGATTTAGGCGATCGCTGTCGAGGGAAGTAAAGAGGCAGTAGGGAAAGCGATCGCCACTTTGTCACTTGACCATGATTACCCTCAGGGGAAGTTCCGTTCGTCTAACCGCGCAGACAAAAAAGTCAAAAATAAGTTATGAAAACTTTGAGTTTGCCGCGCTGGTCGCTGTAAAGCTCATTCAGGAGCAAGCACGATAGCGCTGGCGCTGACAAGTCAGTTCGCACCCAAAATTCTCATTTGAACTTTGAGTTTACCGTAATTTTGCGCTAAGGATTCATTTTTAGCAGTCAGGCTGAACGTGCATTAGTTTTGTAATTTCTGAATAATTTTTGGGAACCCTATGTATATAGCCATATAAGTCCTGTGTATTTTTTCGTGGACACATAAAATGACCATCGATGTTGAAACAATTTTGCGTAATGTCCGCAGCCAATTAAGAGAACTTGGTGAGGCTGTTGAAAACCTAGTAACAACCTACCCAGATGTGTTCGATGATACGGGTATTAGGGAACGGCTAGAAGCCTTTCGTCAGGCGCATCGAGAAGCTGTAGATAGGTTAGAGACTCCAAGTTTATCTATCGCAACGATTGGTACAACATCTTCTGGCAAGTCAACCATCGTCAACGCCTTAATTGGTAGCAAAATTGCTCCTATAGAAGCAGGTGAGATGAGCGGGGGTGTTTTAACCCTTCGCCATGCTTCCGAGCGCAAATTAGTAGTGGAAGAAACAGAAGGGGCTACTTGGGAAACTGGTGTTTGGTCAGACTTGAGTGATGAAGCTATATATGAGCGAATCCGCGACGGAGTGATGCGCCCTTATCATGACACCCGCGAGAAAAGAGATTGTATTGCTCCACGAGTGACTGCGTTTGTTCCACTTTTGCCTGCGTCTGAGCAAAGTCTACTGGGACTGCCCTTTGGAGTAGGAGTTGAGTTGATTGATTTACCGGGTCTAAAGTCGGTTCAAGATCGTGACAATTTAAAAGTTATCCAAGAAAAGGTTCACAAAGCTTTTAGTTTGGTTGCTCTTGACTATATGCAGGTGGATGACAAACACAGAAAACGTTTGTTAGAAGAGCTAAAACGAGTTGTAGAGTACCTGCAAGGTCGCACTGATTCAATGATTTTCATTTTGAACAGGGTAGACCAGCGCGGCGCTGATGATATCCCAATTTCAACGCGTATTGAAAAACTTCAGGAAGAAATTCAAGAAGTACTTTCTCTAAAAGAACCACCAGAAATTCTGCCTTTCAACGCAAGGCTTCTATACTATGCTCAATGCGCTTGGGGGTCACTGTCTCTAAATCAAGCATCATTAGTTGAGCAACACACACGTTTGAAACTGTTAAAGGCAATGTTCACCGACTGTGCAGGAACAATTAAACAGCACACAAGTGATGATAAAGAATTGCGGCGTTGGTTTCGCTATGTCGAAGATACCGTAGACGACGGTGACAACATTAGCGATGATACGATGCGGAAACTTCTCCAGTATGCTCTTGAGTGGAGTGGAGGTAGCAATTTGTGGACTTGCTTACGTAACCGCGTTCAAGAAGCTTTCCCTGAACTTATATTACTACCAGCTTTAATTGAGGTTTTTGAGAACTACGACGCATTAGAAACCGCCATTGATACTGTTGCCAGTATTAGAAAAATAGAGCATAAAGAACAAATTGAGGCACAACAAGCAAAAATTCAGGAGAGTCGCCGAAGGTGGCATGAGGCAGTTGAAAATATCCGTGAAGAATTCTTGACCGACGCTAAAAACACTATCGAAGACTTAAAGAAAAACGATGCAGACGCTCGCAGTCGTGTAGAACAAAGGTTCCAAAAAAAACGCTCTCAGGGTTTTTTACAGCTTTTTGAAGCCGTTAAGGTAGTTGAACAAGATTTAACAAGGGAGCTAATTTTACCTGTAAGAGACGCGCTCACAAATAACCAAAGTGCCTATGATCTAGAGGAAAAATTGAGTAAAGTTATCACTCCTGTAATGGCAAATGATATTGCCAGAGGATATGATTTAACAAGTCGTAAAATTGATAACTTTACTCATAACTCTGGATATTTTAATAAGCGTGTACGTAAAGACGATACAAAAGGTATAAGGGAGCTTGAACACGCAGAACGTGCTGTTCGCGCACTCTACCGAGCGATGCGAGAAGCAATGTCAGTTCGGGCTGAATTTATGCTTCAGGCGCAGGCGCAAAAAATTGAAACAGCCTTGAAATGCTTAGTCAAGGAGAAAGAGGAGGAACTTAGTTTTCTTTGTCAACAGTTTAAACTGCTCAAGCTAGATCAGGCAATAATTGCTGATTTTAAGAAGAATATGTTCTCCAATCTTCCAGTTTTGCCTGAGAGGTTTTTTGAGATTTCCGAGGTTAATAAACAACGTTATATCAAAAACACAGAACTTGTTGGAAAGAAAGATATAACTGAAAACTACACCACGGGAAGTTGCTTTAAAAGTGAACATTCGAGACCTGTATCTCGTAATGTTTGGGGAGTTGTTGAATATAATGAACTGTCGCTTCCAGATGCAAAGACGATGGCTGAACAATGGTCAGATGGTATAAAAAAAGGTAAAGAAAATTTATGGGATATTCTTTGTAACTGGATTATTGAAGGTTTGAATAGAGCAAGTGACGCATTTGATAAATCAGTAAATGATGTTATCAACTTGGCGGAACGCGCTCTTCAAGAGCAATTAAGAATTATAGAGGAAAACTTGGCAACTGAAATGCAACGCTGGAGTCATCTTGAATTTCAAAAAGCTTCAGTTACAACAGTTCGTCAGCAGTTAGAAAAAGAATCTTGCTTGTCAAATAATATCGAACAAAATAATGGTTACTGAGCTTTTTGATAAAGCCTTGGAAGAAATTTACCAAGAAATATCGCGCATTGATGACAAAAATAATTTATTAGATGACGCAGTTGATGCTTGGTGTCGTAAGCTGCAAATAACACCCAGTGAAACTGCTGATATTCGAGACTGGATAAAAGTTTTAAAGTCTAAACAATCTAGTTGTGAAGAGAACCCTATTTCGGGATTAAACAACTTTTTTCCATTAAATATACTTTCATGTTCACTGGATTTAATGAAACATATGAACCTTAAAATATTTCTGATTGCGGTTGCTTCATTGATAGGATTAGGTTATCTTGTTCGTCGTTCAGAAGAGCAAAAAAAGGAAGAGCATAAACTTAGAAATAGTCAACCTATTCCTACTCTACCTCCTAGTCAAGACAATCAGAAAAATAGTTGGATTTTAGTATTGATTATAAATGCAGGCAATACAAGCATAATACAAGATTTCAAACCAAATTCTAAAGTGACGCTAAATGAAGCCGAGGAACTTTACCATAGTACACGGGCTTTGTGGATGGGTAATCAAACAAATTTCTTGTAATTCGGAATTAAAAGGCGCGTTGATGAAGAACACGCATTAACAGAGGAAGAGCAATCTGAGTATGACGTTTATTTTGTGCAACTTGAGCTAAAAAAACCTCATGTTGGTTTCCAGCCTAACGCGAATTCAATAGACAAATCAGATGCATTCAAAATACTACCTGAGATTTCAACTAAGGTCAAAGCTTCCCCTCGGCTACCCAGTAAATCTTATGAGAATATCGGTGTTTATCTTTTATAAAAAAGAGACATTTTTATGTTGATTGAAACCACTCTCTTAGTCAAGGACTCAGCAATCATTCAAGGTTTACTGGATGGTTCTCTAAAGCGATTTGGAGGGGTAATTCGAGAAGCTGCGACGGGTCGAATTGTACGTCATTTGCTCGAAACGCCTAGTTTAACAAACCAATTAATGACTCTACCCCTATCCCCAGTCTTAGGCGGCGCTTCCTTAATTACAAATTTGGTTGGTCATGGTGTCACGATTTATAAGCTGGACAAAATGCAGCAGCAATTGTTATCTGTTCTACAATTGACTCAAATTGCTGCTGGAGCAAGTGTTTTGAATCTTGGTGTCAGTATTGCTGGATTTGCCTACATGGGCTATAAACTAAACCAAATTCAAAATGCTTTAGATAATGTACAACAATCCCTGGAAGCAGGCTTTCATCGGATTGAGGAGCGTTTAGATAATTTATCAAGTCAGCTTGCCTATCTTCATTTACTGGTTGAACACAGCAGACAAGAACAGCAACGCATCGGCAAAGCAATTTTAGAACTTCATAGAACAATTTTAATTAAGGAAATAGCAGACTTACAGGCTGAGATTTTAGACCGAAGTCGCTATCCTGATGCCCCTGCACGAGATGCTCTGAAGGTTGCATCGCGTGTGAGAATAGTTCTCTCTGACCAAGCAATACAAGCAAAACCAGCTTTAGAGGCACAAACGATGTTAATGGCGGATGTCGCTACTCAAGGTTGGGCAGTAGCAACAGCAACAGAAGCTTATCTTCTGTTAGAAACTGGGCAAATTGATGAGGCACAACAGTTACTTGCCTTTGAAATTCCAAAATTTAAAAATATTGCCTTTGAGTGGTCAGATGCATTAGTAGCTGATGAGCGATCGCAACTTGCAACAGCTTACCGCTTTGCCGCACCTCACTTTAAAAAACATATTAATCCAGAACGGACAGAGAGAATAGCTTATATTTCTTCTTTAGATAGCTCTTTATCTAAAGACCAAATACGACGCAAGAAAAAGGATGCGGAGTTAGAATTTGAAATGTCTTACAGTTCTGAATTTGATCAGAAGTGGACATACCGCCAAATAGCTGTGGCTGAGTATCTCGATGCATTGAGTGAGTTGTTAGCTAGATTAGAAAGTTTACAAGCCTTTGCAATTACTTGTAAAAGTAGGGATGTCAAGAGCAGCCGTGACATTCTTCCAGGCGATAATGCAGAACCTGGCTTATACCTTCTGCCCGCAAATGAAGAGGGATATTAACGAAAAAATAAACACTAAACTCGACATTAGAATTACAAAGGATTTAACGGCACACCCGCAGTAGTCCTCAAATCTCTTCAAGCTAAGTGTGAGCCTTCATGCTTTCCAGTGATTGTGTGCGAGCGCGAAATCCATAGTCCACGTTTCCAAAGTGGACTGATATTAAATCATAAATGTTGATCAAGAAGCTGCATACTCGGTCAGGTGTCTGCGGTAAGGCGGCTGAAAGCCCAAAACAATATCAGATTTGGGAACGCCTCGGTCAACGAGTTCTTGCGCGATGTCGATTTCGGTGCCGTTATATTGCAGCCAAATTTTGTTGTTTTTAATGTCGAGGTGGAGAACACAACCATAGACTCGGCGGTGATTTTCCCAGCCGACGTTGACGATTTGGTAATGATCGCGCTGGAGGTCGAAGCAGCATTGCGATTCGATTTCATCTGTTGATCGTCGAGTGCTGTACTCGCTCAGGATGGTTTGCACAATTGCACGGTACTGACTCAGGGAATCCATTGGCGTTGAGATAATTTGTCTTCCACTAGTTGATGAGCGTGCGATCGCCGATCTTGTAGAGTGGGTTAACGAAGTGCAGGAGCGGTTACGAATAATACAAAAACCGAGTTGCTATCCGGAAAGCGTAACTGAGTGATCGCCGGATGCCACCGTCATGCCATTTTTCCAAAGCTCATACTCACTCAGATCGATATCTTCATTCCACACAATCCCGTAGCCCCCTTGCTCAACCTTAAAGTTCTTGAAAAATGCAGGTTGACGAAGTGGAGCAAACATGGGATTTTCTAAAAGATGGAGAATATCATATTTCTTGACTTCAAGATTTGTGAATTCAACCACCAAGGTGCGATCGTTAATTGCTTTTGCCTTGCAAATTCGAGGGCATTTCATACTATTTTTAGTCTACTTTAGAGGAGGTAGTTTACGAAACTCTTGAGTATTCCACAAGCACGAAGGTGCAGAGCCAATTTGGGGCATCGCGCTGAGAGCGAGAATTGACCACATTGTAAGGGCGCGGAAACCGCGCCCCTACGGTCATACTGTGGTCTACCTCTTGCCGGAAACAAAAATGGTATCCCCTCAATACTTCGGGGTAAGCAATTATTCTGGTTGCCAAGACGAAGCCAAGGGATTAGCAGAAGACTTCTCGCGAAGAATAGTTGCCAAAGAGGGGATGATGCGAGCTTCACAAATGCGCGAAGCGCACATACTCAAAAAAACTGATTCCCAACTTACGAGTAGTGGCAACAAGAGACATAAAAGTGTCCCAAGCCTTAGTACCCTCAGCAGTCTGAGTGGCATAACTAATATTGCGTCGCTGAACCATCGTCCTAGCAGCTAATTCAGCCGGATTATTATGCAACGGCAATTCAGGATGCTCCAAAACTAGAAGTAACTTCGACGCTTTGGCAGCGGTTAATCGTTTTCGTTCATCTAACTGTTCGTAACCGCTTTTTGTATCAAACAGTTTCCAGAATTTAGACTTGAGCTCCCGTGCGATTTCTGCGCTTGGAGAATCTGTGTAAGCCAGTAGTTCTCTGTAGTAATCCCAAAATTGGTCTAAGAACTCATCTAAAAGCTCTTGATGGTAAGCAACCACAGGACTCAACTTTTTGTAGTGTCGTCCCTCATGTACCCAACATAGAGCCAAATCATCAGTCAGTAACTTGAACTGAGGAGCATCATCACATACGAGAGTTTGCACCACTGGCCAGTCAGTTTGCTGATGATAAAAAGCGATCGCTGCTGCGCCCATTACACGAGTACGTTGTTGAGAGCCTAATTTGGGTAGATACGTATCAAGTAGGGTCTCGAACTGAGTAGCGCTAAATACAGTATCTTGGGGTAATAATTTTAGAGAATTCTTCCATTTGATGGGTAGTTGGAAGTTTTCCAGCAATTCATCGGTGAGTGGATTGAGAATAAATTCAAGTTCCTGACCGTTTTGTAATCCTTTGACCACGGTAAGTCTATCTTTCTTGGGTGTTGTAAAGTAGACTGTATATAAAGGGTTGCAGATGACATTAGTGGTGTGGTTGATTCCGCCAACACGGGCACCAGTTTGGTCGAAGTGCTGCCAAGGACTACTGGCTAGTCCCGACAAATAGATTTCACTTTTCTCTGTTTCAAAATCTGTGTGGTTTTTGATCAACAGATTCGACAAATGACCTGCTGACATGAAGATACCAATATCTTCTAAAAAGTATCGGCTCAATAAGTCGGGGTAGTAGTAACCGTGAGCGGGGGGAGCGCCCTTGAAAATACACGTTGCTTAATTAATCGATAAAGCCCAGATATGAAATGAAAATCGACCGATGTAGATTGAGGAATATCGACGCAGTGCGATCGTTAACCAATGTCAACCCAAGATTGAGGAATATTGACATTCATTGAGGATAAACTCCAGTTCTCGCCCCGGAAGGTAACACCTTAACTACGCTTAATCGGTCTTTATTTTCAGCACAAACACATCTAGTTTTAAGATAGCTGGGCGTAATATTTACTACCAGATAGAAAAACTGATTATAGTGACGAAAAAGGTATAATATAAATAGATTATTACCGATTATAAATATATGGAGTATCCATAGCGTTGCTGTAAGGCATTCCGTCGCACCAACCCTCAGCACTATACCAGGGTAAGTAAAAGTTTTTACCCAGCCCAAATTATATCTAGTAATATATAATGAATGTAATCAGTTTTCAATTTCACTCGTGATTTTTTTCTTTGTGTTTACCCTGACATGCAAATTACTTGTTCCTCTTCTTGGCATGACTTTTCTTGAGGGTTAAGGAAACATTTCTCGCGAATAATAGTTGCTAAAGATGGAATTTTGCTGATTTGAGAAATCCGCAGAGCGCATATATTCAAAAAAGCTGATTCCTAATTTACGAGTAGTTGCAACAAGAGACATAAAAATATCCCAAGCTTTAGTACCCTCACAAGTTTATCGTCGCATAACTAATATTGCGCCGCTGCACCATAGTTCTAGCAGCTAGTTCAGCAGGGTTATTATGTAATGGTAGTTCAGGATACTCTAAGACCAACAACAACTCAGATACTTTTGCTGCTGTTAAGCGTTTTCGTTCATCTAACTGTTTATAACCAGTTTCAGTACCAAAGATTTCCCAAAATTTTGACTGAAGTTCAAGTTTTTTCTTTTGATTTGGAGAATCTCTATAAGCAAGTAATTCTCGGTAGTAATCCCAAAACTCTGTAAGGAAATCGTCTAAAATCTCTTGATGGCAAGCAACAAACGGAGTCATTTTTTTGTAGTGTCGCCCTTCATGCACCCAGCACAGAGCTATATTACTAGTCAATAGTTTGAATTGAGGGGCATCATCGCATACGATAATTTGTACTATTGGAATGTCGATTTGCTGATGATAAAAACTAATTGCTGCTGCTTCTAATACACGAGTACGCAATTGAGAACCCAATTTGCTCAGATACTTATCAAGTAGGGTATTAAACTCTGACTCCGTGAACGCTGTAAATTGGGGTAATAATTTGAGTTGATTTTTCCACTTGGTTGGTAAATTTAGGCGAGCGAGTAATTCGTAAGTAAGTGGACTGATGATAAATTGGAGTTGTTGCTTGTTCTGTAATACACTAAGTACGCTGAATCGGTCTTTTTTCAGTGTCGTAGAATAGACTGTATACAACGGGTTACAAATTACATTTGTGGTGTGATTGACACCTTTAACACGCGCAGACGTTTGATCTAAGTGTTGCCAGGGACTACTAACTAACCCTTCTATGTAAACTTCATTCAACTCAACTTCAAAATTTTCCTGTTTTTCAATCAGCAGATTTGACAAATATCCTGCTGACATCGAGATCCCAATATCTTCTAGAAACTCTAAAAGTTTACCCTGAGTCATGTTACCTCCGTAGTACAGACTCAAGACCAACGCTTTTACTCCAGGACCAAATTCTCCGTCATAACCTACTGGTAGTGGTGCCAAGTATGTTTTTCCAACTGATACGCGGAGTAGTATTTTTGTTTACGAAATAGTACATTATCGGTTTTCAGTGAGATATCTTGTACGATTACTTCCTCGTAACCCTTAAACTCCGCATCGGATGGTAGCTCAGATTTCGGATACTCTAAAATCCTTTCTCTATCTATTTTAATGTCGGCGTTTTTACTACTTTTAGTATGCTGAGACGGAGTTTTTCGTTCTTTCTCTGATGAGTGGTCTTTTTTGAACCCACTAATTTTATTGACTTTAATATCTGGTTTGCCCTTTTCTCCTTTGAGGCGATTGTTCTCATCTCGAACATGAGTGGTTTTCTTCTTCTAAAATTTTTATCTTTAAATTTAGCTCTTCTATTAAGTTTAATAGTAATTCTATAGTCGGACGCAGTGAATGGTCTGCAATTCCTCTTGGGTCGATGCTTTGCAGCAATTCCTGTACTGGTTTTTTGCTCTCATGTTTTTGCGTCATGTGTTACATTCTACAGCACCATGCGTACATTTAAATCTTTTTATTTTTTCGTGCTACCCCAACTTGGCACACACCAAACTTTAACCAACACCAATACAATTGGCTTCAGACCATAGCCTTAACGATAAAGATTGCAGCCCGATCGCTTTACATAAAATCAGGCTTATCAGTCCTTCATTTTCCCGTGCGTACACCAGGAGCATTTATATCAGCTTCTAGACTACTTTTCAAGCACCTGCATCCTAGATGCGCTATCTTTCACAACGATCGCCTGGGTCAATATGCCTCAATCCACCTAGGTTTATTTTCATTTAACATCTGGGCTTCACCAATGTTCTTAGGCAATAGCTAGCTATCTTCAAGGACACTCCCCCCAGAACGATTACCTAATTTTCTTGGCTACCCCTATTTATTGAGCGGATACGTTGCGGGTGTATACTTTTTGGTTATATTCCTGCCATGCTTGGTTTGACGAATGGGAAAATTGTGTTAATGTTGCCTCTTGAATATATTCCATAAACGGGCGACGAAGACGCTCATATTTCTCGAACGCTGAGGCTATGGCTTGCTTGTTATCCCAATTATTTTCTTTGGCAATGTTAGTAATTAATGTTGTAACTATCATTGCATCTTCAAATCCTTGATTAGCTCCTTGAGCCATAAAAGGAGGCATACCATGTGCGGCATCACCGACTAATACAACTCGTCCTGCACTCCAGGCTGGTGGTTGTTTCTCAGAAATAGCGGCACGATGAATGTAATACGGACGCTGTAGTATATTTTCTTTTGGAGATAACCGCACTAATTCTTTTAGTGCATCGGGAAAACCAGCGAGTTCTAACTCTTGCAAAGCTAAGTCAAGCAAATCACTGCCAGACTTCCCTTGCACTGAATGCAAAGGTACAGGTACATGCACTACATAGCCTATGCTTTGTCTGTTAAATAACAACATTCTCGGACATTCACTAAAAGCACGATCGCTCGTGTGCTCATAGTTAGTCACTGTTATAATTGGCGAACCTGCAAAAAATTTATCTTCAATATGCGATTGCAGTTCGTTTGGTATGTCGGGTATTTCTCTACAATATATTCCAGCAAACCCAGAATATTCTGGTTTAGCAAAAGCTTGGTTAGAGCTATCAGCATAAAGTATCCTACGAACTGTAGAGTTAATACCGTCTGCTGCAACAATTAGCTTAGCTTGGAATGATTTTGTGACTGATGGTTGAGGGGCGCTGTCTGAATTTTGGGACTGTGGATCATTATTTTTTTGTCCATCTGCCCAATATGCATAGGGGTTGGCTTCTACACTAGCACTACTAACGCAATCGAGCCGGACGCATCCAAATTCTTGCTCATCGACAACATTGATGCAACGGTGATTAGGTTTAACTTGGTCTTCCGGGAGCAGTTGTCTTAAGGTAGTTTGCAAATCATACCAAGAAATTGAAACTCGACCTTCACCATAATTTTCAAACCAAACATCAAAACTCAGAGAAATTGACCGAACTCTTTGTCCCTGAAAGTTTTTAAAAACCCATTCTAGTGAAGCCTTTGGAGGTTTTGGCTCAATGACTTCGGTGGTTTTATCGTCGTCAGACTGCTGGGAATTAACGAAAGTAAGACTCGCTGTTTTGACGGCTTCGTAAGCGTTAGGATCTATATATTTCAGAGCTTTTAACCCGTTAGGCAGAAGATCCACAACCTGACCCACCTGACGAAAAGCACGAGTTTGGTCTATTACGAGAATATTGTCAATACCAAGTTTGCGTAAACCAACAGCAGTTGCTAAACCAACAGGTCCAGCACCAACTATGACAACATCGTATATTTTGTTGATGGGTGTATCTGTGAACGGATGTGCTATTGATTGACTTTGTGGGATATTCATCAGGATTTCAGCGTTAGACTCACGGAACGGAGCGATCGCCTAGGGCGTCGGTCAAGAAATAAGGCTTGCCTCTCCGTTGGGCGAGATGACTTCACACGTTGATTTTAACCAGATTTGGATTGGCGAATACTAACCTTTACAATTACTTCGGCAATCTATAAAAGGAGCAGATACATGACAGCGAAGAACACGGCACTGGTACTGGGTGGACAAGGCATTATTGGGCGCAATTTGATCCATTATCTTGAAGACAAGGAAGCATGGCAAATCAAGGCTATCTCCCGCCGTGTTCCTGATTTTGAAACGCGGGCAGATTTCCAATCCATTGATTTGCTTAACAAAGATGCGATCGCTCTCAAACACGACTGGCTGAAGGACATCACACATATTTTCTATGCTGCCTATCAGGAACACAAGACGAACGCCTTACTGTCGAAATATAACGTCGGTATGCTACGTAACATTGTCGAAGCGGTGGAGAAGGCAGCAGACGGCTTCCGCCATGTCACATTCATTCAAGGCGGCAAGGCCTACGGCGCGCATTTCGGACTGTACAAAACGCCAGCGAAGGAAACCGACCCACGCCATTTCCCGCCCAACTTCTACTACGACCAAGAAGATTACCTGCGCGATGTCGCCAAGGGCAAGCGTTGGGGATGGACGGCGCTGCGACCTGACATCATGTTTGGCTTTGCAGTTGGCAACCCGATGAATCTCGGCAACTTGATCGCCGTCTATGCGAGCCTGTGCAAGGAGTTAGGCGTGCCGTTGCGCTACCCCGCTAGCCCCAAAGCCTACCACATTCTCGCCAATGGCACCGACGCAACTTTGTTAGCGAAAGCGATGGAATGGGCGGCGTTGAACGAAGCGTGCTATGGTGAGATCTTCAATATCACCAATGGCGACGTATTTCGCTGGAGCCAAGTCTTCCCGCAGATCGCCGAATCCTTTGGCATCAACTGCGCCGATCCGCAGACCTTCTCCCTCACTGAGGCGATGCAGGATAAGGAACCGATCTGGTTCGAGATGGTGCAAAAATATGGACTTGCACCGAATTTTCTGAGAGATCTTGCCAACTGGCCGTTCGGTGACTTCATCTTCAACGTCGAGAATGACGCTTTCTTCGACGTGAATAAGGCGCGGCGCTTTGGTTTTCAAGAGATGCACCTTGACACTGGCGAGGAGATTGTGAAGTTAATGAGCTACCTGAAGGGACAAAAGATCATCCCCGTCTGATGTGTGTAGACGCAGTTCCTCGTAGATTTGTTGATGGAGTGGTAGAGGGGAATTGCTGTTTAACGTAATAGCGAAATCGATAGCCTACACCTTATACCGTTTCTCCATGAAGCTGCGCTAAATATTCTCTCTTAGCCCCCCTAAAAAAGGGGGGTTGGGGGGATCTGATTTATGGCAACTTCATATAGAACTGGTATTAAATCCACAAAATAAAATATCGATTAAATAATAATGTAGACTAATATTAAATCCTAAAAGTGACTCTTGTTGAAAACCACTTGGAGAATTACTCTGACAGTATTTGAATTGAGCGCTCCTAAAGATGCTAATGCAAGAACATATTACTCTTAGAGAAGCAACTCCACAGGAAGACTCACTCATTGCAAAGCATTTTTACCAGATGTGGCGAGATAATCAAGTTCCTGATGACGCTATCGAATCTGACTGGCTTAATATTACCCTCCAGTTTATCGAACAGGCTCGGCGTGATTTGTTTTACAAAGCGTTTGTTGCAGAAGTTGATGGCGTAGTTGTTGGTTCTGGAAGTTGTCAACTTTTTGCAGGTCTTTACCCCAGTGTTCTCAAGGCGCAGTACCGAAAATTTGGATACATCTGGGGCGTTTATGTTGAGCCTTCATACCGTAGACAAGGAATTGCCAAGCAACTCACTAGCATGGCGATCGCCTATTTGCAAGCGATCAATTGTACACGAGTTGTTCTTAATGCTTCTGCATCAGGCAAACCAGTCTACGAAAGTCTTGGTTTTTCCAACAGCAATGCAATGCACCTGGATTTAATGTAATTACAGCAATTTTGCAATCAGTACTACATTTGTAGGAAACATCATGTACATCCCAAATGTTTATCGGGAAGATGACGTTGAGAAGCTAGTCGCCTTCATGCGTGCTAACAGTTTTGCCACACTAGTCTCGACTCTAGAAGGCGTACTTTCAGCGTCCCATATTCCGCTTGTCGTCACGCTGCAAGACGAGATGGTCAAACTGACAGGTCACCTTGCCAAGCCAAACCCGCAATGGAAAGCCTTTAGAACAAGTGAGTCGCTTGCCATTTTCACAGGTCCACACGCTTATATCTCGCCGTCTCTATATGAAAAACATGAGAGTGTGCCAACGTGGAACTATATTGCTGTTCATGCGTATGGTATTCCCCAAATCATTACTCAGGGTGACTCGCGAGAACTCATGGACAAGATGATCGACGAGATGATTGATAGCTATGGTCCTGATTACAAATCGCAGTGGCACAGCTTATCGGAAGGTTTTCGTGAGGGAATGATGAACGGGATTATTGGTTTCGAGATGGTGGTCACGCGATTAGAAGGGAAATACAAACTCAGTCAGAATCGCAGTCAGATAGATCAACAAAGCGTTGCACATAAGCTTCTACAAAGTATAGACCAAGCTGCCTATGGCGTGGGTATTGCAATGAAACAGAATCTTGAAACCAGCGAACAATCTTAGCATAACTGCTAGGCAGTAGTTGCATAGTGGTGTTACGTCTGTGATGATTATAGCAAAGTGAAATTCGCGAATTCTGTGGGCATTGCCCACCCTACAAAATCATCTATAGCTGAAATACTCTCTTTCTTTCCTTGGCGTTCTTGGCGCCTTGGCGGTTCGTTAAAAAAGTGTTCTTCACAACTCAGATAGGATTGCTATAGCTCATGTTTTATAATAAACAAACCGTCAATACGCGGAAAAAGTAAATAAAAGAAAAAGCAAGTCTAGTGGAAAACACTGAAATCTTAACAAGATTCCTGAACAAATAAAGCGAGAGCAGAAAAGATATTTAGAACCACAAATATCTATTACCGCTTATGAATAATTCGGTAACAACATCTTGGAACGAAGTGCGCACTGCCTTTCAAAAAATCTGGGGATATGAAGATTTTCGTCCGCCACAAGGAGAAATCATCCAAAGTTTATTGGCGAAAAAAGACACGCTAATTATTATGCCCACAGGTGGGGGAAAGTCCATTTGCTTTCAACTTCCGGCACTACTACAAACTGGATTAACGTTAGTAGTTTCGCCCTTGGTAGCGTTGATGGAAAACCAAGTACAGGAACTGCGTACTCGTAACTTAAACGCTGCTCTTTTGCATAGTGAATTGCCCTCCTTGGCGCGGAGACAAACCCTACAAGCATTGGAACAACAGCAACTGAGATTACTCTACTTGTCCCCAGAAACTTTACTAAGTGCACCAGTATGGGAAAGATTATGTCAGCCGCAACTCGCGATCAACGGCTTGATTTTAGATGAAGCGCATTGTCTAGTGCAATGGGGAGACACATTTAGACCAGCTTATCGAAGATTGGGGGCAGTGCGACCAGCGTTGCTCAAGTCAAAACCACCGGGAACAAAGATAGTGCTGGCGGCTTTTACCGCTACCGCTGACCCTACAGCCCAAACAATCATCAAAGAAGCTTTACAATTGCAGCAACCTGCAATTTTCCATATTAATCCCTACCGTTCTAATCTTAATCCGAGTGTCCGTATAGCTTGGACGCCACGGGGTAGAAAACAACAATTATTAAAATTTATTCAAAATAGACCAAAACAAACTGGGTTAGTTTATGTTCGTACTAGGCGAGATAGCGAGAATTTGGCTGTCTGGTTGCAAGAGGTGGGTTTTGTCACAGCTAGTTATCACGCGGGATTGGGAGCAGAGGAACGCCGCACCGTAGAAGCTGGCTGGCTGAGTGGAAAAGTTCCCTTTGTCGTCTGTACCTCTGCCTTTGGCATGGGGATAAACAAGCCAGATGTGCGGTGGGTGCTGCACTTTCACACACCATTATTGCTATCTGAGTATGTACAGGAAATTGGACGCGCCGGACGAGACGGCACTCCGGCTGATGTCTTGACGTTGGTGAGTGAACCTACGGGATGGTTAGATCCAGAGGATCGGCAAAGACGAAGGTTTTTTGAAGAACGGGTGCGATCGCTACACCATTCTGCCCAGCAATTAGTGAAAAAACTCCCACCACAGGGGGAAGTAGATGCAGTAGCGCGACAATTTCCCGATGGTGCGATCGCCCTTTCTCTCCTGCACAGCGCTGGTCAATTAAATTGGCTTGACCCTTTCCATTACAGCATCGTCAAGACTGTACGAAACCACCCTTCAAGACAATTGGTTGCAGCTCAGCAGATGACTCAGTATCTTACTACCAAGCAATGCCGTTGGCAGTTTTTGTTAAGCGCCTTTGGTTTTGACAAAGAAGCTGCATGGCGTTGTGGACATTGCGATCATTGCCAAAAAATTTGCTAATGGCTAATGGCTAATGGCTAATAGCTATCTGGCAATGAGCAATTAGCAATTAGCTGTTAGCAAATTGTTAGAATTGCCGCAAAAACCGCAGGTCGCTGGTATAGACGCGGCGAATATCATCAAGTTGGTGCAGCACCATGGCAAAGCGTTCCACACCAAATCCGGCAGCAAAGCCTGAATAAACTTCTGGGTCGTAACCTACCGCTTTCAACACATTGGGATCGACCATCCCGCAGCCCATAACTTCCAGCCAGCGCCCATTCCACTGCAAATCTACTTCAGCTGAGGGTTCTGTAAACGGGAAGTAACTGGCACGGAAGCGGATGGGTACGTCACCAAACATCGCCTGTAGAAACACTTTAACAGTGCCTTTGAGGTCAGTAAAAGTCAGCCCCTCGTCAACTGCTAAAAGTTCAATTTGATGGAAAACAGCTGCGTGAGTCGCGTCTACGTTATCTCTTCGATAAACTCGCCCTGGTGCAACAATCCGAATTGGCGGTTCCTCGGCTTCCATGTAACGAATTTGCACCGACGAGGTGTGAGTCCGGAGCAGATTTCCGTCTGGTAGGTAGAAGGTATCTTGCATATCACGGGCTGGGTGGTCGGGCGGAGTATTAAGTGCCTCGAAGTTGTAGTAATCTGTTTCCATCTCTGGACCATTTGCCACCGTGTAGCCCATACCGACGAAAATATCCAGTGCTTGATCGATTATCCCATTCAGGGGATGGATGCGACCTTGGGGGCGATAAATTCCTGGCATTGTCACATCCAGAGTTTCAGCCTCTAGCTGTGCCTGAATTTCAGCAGTTTCTAGGGCGGTGCGTTGCTGGTCTAGGTTATTTTGTAGGGCTTCTTTGACTGTATTGGCGATCGCGCCAATTATTGGTTTTTCCTCCGCACTCAATTGCCCCATAATCCGTAACAGCGCCCCCAGCTTACCTTTCTTACCCAGGTAGCTGACTCTCAGTTCCTCTAGGATTAAGAGCGTATCAGCTTGGGCGATCGCTTTTTCTCCTTCTTCTTGCAGTGCTAAAAGTTGAGTCTCTAAATTGCTAGTCATTTGTCAATAGTCATTTTTCAATAGTCAATAGTTTTGGACTTTAGACTTTGGACTCATCACACTTAGTAATATGCCATAGATAAGTCAAAGGGAACAGTTGGAATCCAACTCTTTGTTTCCAGTTTAAGCTGCTTGGGTGTGTGAGTGTGTCTTTTTTTGTCCCATACCTGTGATATCTGACATTGACAAGTAACTCTTGACTACTGACTATTAACTATTGACTATTGAAAAATGACTATGAAATTACTGATTAGCAACGATGACGGGATTTTTGCCCTAGGTATACGTACTCTAGCCAACACTTTAGCTGAAGCAGGTCATGATGTGAGTGTAGTTTGCCCAGATCGAGAGCGATCTGCAACTGGGCATGGACTAACACTGCACCAACCAATTCGGGCTGAAATTGTCGAATCTGTTTTTCATCCTGCTATCAAAGCTTGGGCTTGCGATGGTACTCCCTCTGACTGTGTAAAATTGGCATTGTGGGCTTTGCTAGAGTCTCGGCCCGATCTAGTGCTTTCTGGCATTAACCAAGGTGCTAATTTGGGAACCGAAATTCTTTATTCTGGTACTGTTTCTGCGGCAATGGAAGGCTTAATTGAAGGCATTCCTGGTGTGGCACTCAGTCTTACCAGTTTCTCCCATAAGGACTTTCAACCTGCTGCTAACTTTGCCAAAAATCTCGTGGCGCAATTAGCCCAAAAACCTTTACCAGATCTGATGTTGCTTAATATTAACATTCCAGCTGTCAAGTGGTCAGAAATTGCCGGAGTCACTCTCACCCGTCAAGGAGTGCGGCGCTATGTTGATGTTTTTGACAAGCGAGTCGATCCGCGTGGTAAAACCTACTACTGGTTAACAGGAGAAGTTTTAGAAGATGCGGAACCACCTATAAGTTTAAATTTGCCTCAAGATTTACCCCTCGACATACATGTTATCCGGAAAAACTTGATCAGCATCACACCATTGCAATACAATCTCACTTATGCAACTGGACTGGAGCAATTATCTAACTGGGAATTTAAGTTTCCGTGAACCATTCTCTGTAGGGGTAAACGGATTGTGAGCGTTAAATGCACCACGACAAAATTTAGGTTATAAAGTAGGAGCAACGTTAAAGTTAACCCGTACTAAGACGCTCAGAAACCTTGAGGCTAATTTTTTGGAGTGCCTCACTCATATTTAGTAAAACTAGCCTCAAAAAGAGTTAACTCCTAGTACATGATTTACTGAACATCACTTGACATAGCTGAACATTACAGGTATTGTCTGACTAGATCAAGTGATATTCATGTATGGCAAATTATGTCCCAGCAAGAGTGGCAACAGCTAAACTTGGCGTTACACTTAGAACCCTGCTCAGATGGGAAGAAGCAGGTAAAATCAAAACAATCAAAACGCCAAACGGTCAGCGTAGATACGACCTCGATTCAATTATCCCTGTTAGACATTCCGACAAGCCAACCATCCTTTACGCTAGAGTTTCCAGCCATTCTCAAAAACCTGAGCTTGAAAGACAAATTCAGTTTCTTGTCGCTCAATACCCCGGTTGCGAAGTCGTTAAAGACATCGGATCGGGACTCAACTTTAAACGAAAAGGGTTACTTGCCTTACTGGAACGAGTTCTGTCAGGCGATGTCGGAATGGTGGTCGTTGCCAACAAAGACCGACTTTGTAGATTCGGGTTCGATCTTATTTCATGGTTTGCAAACCGCTCCCACTGTGAAATTCTGGTTCTCAACAACAATGTTCTTAGCCCAGAACGAGAAATGCTTGAAGATGTTCTTGCCATCATCCACGTCTTCAGCTGCCGACTTTACGGACTCAGGAAATACAAGCAGAAAATTAAAGAAGACCCTGACTTACCGAGTGTATCCAACAGGCGAAACCAAGGAAACTTGGATGCTTAGAATCCATGCCTATCGCAAAGTTTATAACAACGCGATTGCGTATCTTAATCAGTATCAAAGTTTTACTTACACCAATACGAAAGGAGAGGTAAGAACGTCTGGCAAGAAAGAATTTAGATCGTTCTGTAAAACACTAGGGTTAGAAATAATACCCCAATGGTGTAAAGATTTGAATATTGCTCATGCTTTAGATAATGCTTTATTCGAGGCTTATATAGCATGGAGTCATACCGACAAGCAGCCTAAATTTATTGGCAAGGGTAAGGATAAAAAGCCCAATCGAATGTTTGGATTTAGAATAGCGAAATTACGCTCTATCCGAGACAAAAACCAAACCATTCAGTTTGATCCCTCCGATTACAAGAACGGGCATTGGATGGCAACGCGTGGACTGTCCAAGGCAGAGTTTTGGGGGCAAGATTATTGTTTGATTAACTATTGCAAAGCTTCAGAGTTAACTTACAATAAAGGTCGCTGGTTCGCCAACTTCCCAGTAGATGTAGAAGTTGAATCTCGGAGTAATGAGGGTAAAGTTATTGCTCTTGACCCCGGATTGAGAACGTTCTTAACTGGCTTCGATGGTCAGTATTTTACGGAGTTTGCTAACGGCGACTTCAACAAAATAGCTAAGTTATGCTATTGTCTAGACCAATTAAAATCTAGGCATGACAAGGCTAAGGGTGGTCAGAACAAACGATATCGCTATCAGCTAAGAATCGCGATGGAACGGGTAAGAACACGCATTAAAAACCTGCGAAGTGAATGCCACAAGCAAGTAGCGTCGCACCTTGCTCGTAACTACAATATCATTTATCTACCTACTTTTGAAACATCCCAGATGGTAGCCAAATCAAAACGTAAGTTAAAAAGCAAATCAGCCCGTGCAATGATGACTTGGGCGTTCTATGAATTTTCTCAGACATTACAACATTTGTGTAACCGTTACGGTTCCAAATTAGTCCGAGTAACCGAAGAATATACCAGTAAAACTTGTACAAAGTGCGGTCACGTACATCACAAGTTAGGCGGCAACAAAACCTTTAAATGCCCTAGTTGTGGTTACACAATTAAGCGCGATTTTCAAGGAGCCTTCGGGATATTCCTGAAGGCGTTGTGGGATACCACCCTTGTCAGCACTGTTTCTGCTGATGAGGTCGTAGCTGAGTTGGGCAGCAATGTTCAATTATGTTCAGCTTAAAAGTATCAGTATGCTGTTTTACCAATAAATACCCCTCTACTAAAATTGGTGAGACAGCATAAACTTAGCAGTACAAGTAAAAATTTTTGTATTGATCGCCCAATCAGTCCAGCAAGCAACACTCATGTTTAGGTTAGAGAACCAATTTACCGTACATTTTTGGGGCGTTCGCGGCAGTATACCCTGTCCGGGACCACACACCGTCCGTTATGGCGGTAATACCCCTTGTGTTGAAATGCAAGTGGGCAAAAAACGCTTAGTTTTCGATGGTGGCACAGGACTGCATGTCTTAGGGCAATCTTTGTTGCCAAAAATGCCGATAGAAGCTGATATCTTCTTCACCCACTCCCACTGGGATCATATGCAAGGGTTTCCCTTCTTTACACCAGGGTTTGTCAAGGGAAATACTTTTCATATTTACGGCGCGATCGCTCCCGATGGTTCTACAGTAGAACAACGCCTGAATGACCAGATGCTGCATCCCAATTTTCCCGTACCCTTGCAGATTATGCAAGCAAATTTAGATTTCTACGACGTCAAACCAGGGCAACCTATACACCTGAATGACATTACCGTAGAAACCGCACCGCTGAACCATCCGGGGGAAGCCGTAGGATACCGAGTTAACTGGCGTGGCGGCGCTGCTGCGTACATTACCGATACTGAACATTTTCTTGATCGGTTGGATGAAAATGTTTTGTGGCTGTCTCGTAACGCCGATATCCTCATCTACGATTCCACCTATACCAATGAGGAATATCATTTGCCAAGCAAACCTAAAATCGGTTGGGGACATTCTACATGGCAAGAAGCTGTGAAGGTAGCCCTCGCGGCTTCGGTCAAAACTCTGGTGATTTTCCACCACGACCCATCCCACGACGATGAGTTTTTAGATCGTGTAGGAGAAGAAGTGGTGAAGAAATTTCCAGGTGCGATCATGGCACGGGAAGGAATGGTCCTCCAAGTTCCCCTAGAAGTTTCGTTATCAGAATCTTTTCCTGTTAGCAAGTTTTCTATATAAAGGTTGCAGTCGGAGCAATTTTAAATTTTAGATTAGATTGGTGATTAAGATCTGTCAGCAGGAGATGAGGGAGATGAGGGAGATGAGGGAGATGAGGGAGATGAGGGAGACAAGGGAGACAAGGGAGACAAGGGAGACAAGGGAGACAAGGGAGACAAGGGAGACAAGGGAGACAAGGGAGACAAGGGAGACAAAACAGAGGGATGCTTCCAAGTCCTCCTCATCCTCCTTATCCTCTCCATCGTCCCGATCCTCCTCATCCTCCTCATCCTCCTCATCCTCCTCATCCCTCTCTCCCCCTCCTCTTCTGGGCTGATAGTTTAACAAACCTCAAATCCCAGAATCGACGTGTTGCTAAATCTGTCTCAAAATGGGTGTTCTGTGTGGGTTAGTTCTTCGACTGAATTGGTTCTAACGCCAACTGTTGTTGCTCTTGGCAAATTTGACGGTGTACATCGTGGTCATCAACAGGTGATTCAACCTATTCTGAAAGCGGTAAGTGAGGAAGGAACACAAACAGCAGAGGAAGATCGGGGAGCAACATATTCCACCTACTCAAGAGATCTTTCACTTTCTTCCGGATACACTTACTCAACGGTTGTCACTTTTAATCCCCATCCACAAGAGTTTTTTACAGGGGAACCCCGTAGTTTGTTAACACCACTGGATGAAAAAATCCAACAGTTGCGATCGCTTGGGGTAGAACAACTGGTACTACTACCTTTCGACAAAGAATTAGCGGCTTTGACTCCCGAACAGTTTGTCGAAAAGATTCTGGTACAACAACTGCAATGTCAACAAATTAGCGTCGGGGAAGATTTTCGTTTTGGTAGCAAGCGCAGCGGTACCGCCACCGATTTACAATTGCTTGGCGCTAAGTACGACATCCCCGTGACTATCGTTCCTTTACAAATTTGTACAGGTGACTTGTCAACAGACAGTACATGCGAACGGATCAGTACTTCACTAATCCGCCAATATCTTGAACTTGGCGACATCCAACAGGCAAACCACCTGCTAGGACGCCCCTACACCCTCGTAGGTTCTGTCATTAAAGGTCAACAATTGGGTAGAACTATCGGCTTTCCCACCGCCAACCTGCAACTGCCAACACAAAAGTTTTTGCCTCGGTTTGGTGTCTATGCTGTTCGTGTCAAGAATGTAGGTGAGGTATCAGATGCTGCTTCTTTTGACTGCTGGGGAGTGATGAACATCGGCAACCGTCCAACAGTAAATGGTATCCATCCAACTGTAGAAGTACATTTACTAGATTGGTCTGGTGATTTGTATTGCAAGAAGCTGACTGTGTACTTAGAAAAATTTTTGCGACCTGAACAAAAATTTCCTTCTTTAGAAGCCTTGAAGACACAAATTCAACTTGATTGCGCTGCAGCCAGAGCTTTTTTTACTGCGGAGTGCTAAGTGCGAAGTGCTAAGTGGGAATACTAGTGAAGGAACTGGTTAGTAGTTAGTGGTTAGTAGTTAGTAGTTAGTAGTACGAATTAACAACTATCCACTAACCCCTAACCACTATCCACTATCCACTAACAACTAACAACTCGCTAATGCATGAGAGAAAAAATTGACGCTCTGACACAAAATTTGGCTCTTACCATTGTTGGTAAAACCGAAGCAATACGCTTAGTGCTAGTTGCCCTGCTAGCTGGTGGTCATGCCTTGTTAGAAGATGTTCCTGGGGTTGGCAAAACCCTTCTTGCCAAATCACTCGCTCGTTCTATTGAGGGGAAGTTTCAACGGCTACAATGCACCCCCGATTTACTACCGACTGACATCACCGGCACTAATATCTGGAACCCAAAAAGCGGTGAATTTAACTTTCTTTCCGGTCCTGTATTTGCCAATGTGCTGCTAGCCGATGAAATCAACCGCGCCACACCCCGCACCCAGTCGGCTTTGCTAGAAGTTATGGAAGAGCAGCAGGTAACAGTAGATGGTGTCTCTCGTGCCGTTCCCACGCCCTTCTTTGTCATTGCTACCCAAAACCCCATCGAATACCAAGGTACTTTTCCTTTGCCAGAAGCGCAGTTGGACCGATTTATGTTGTCGTTGAGCTTGGGTTATCCAAGTGAGGCAGAAGAACTACAAATGTTACAACGTCTAGAGAAACCCGGTTTCTCTAAGAAACCGGGTTTCTTGGATTTGGAACCTTGCATTACCTTAGAACAAGTACAGCAATTGCGCCACATTTGCTCTAAGGTAAGAGTGGAAACCGAATTGCAACAGTACATCCTCGACTTAGTGCGGGCAACAAGGCATGATGAGGAAATCACTCTTGGTGTTAGTCCTCGGGGTACCATGGCATTACAACGGGCAACCCAAGCCCTAGCTTTTCTTTTAGGGCGTGATTACGCCATTCCCGATGATGTAAAATTTCTTGCTCCTCATGTTCTTTGCCATCGCCTCATCCCAGCAGGAGGACGCAGGGCTAGAACTGTAGTAGAGAGATTATTGCGATCGGTGCCAATTCCATAATTCGGAAATGGGGCATGGGGCATGGGGCATGGGGCATGGGGCATGGGGCATGGGGCATGGGGCATGGGGCATGGGTGAAAGATGATCGTGCGGCAAATTCCTACTCCGTATTCTCCAAGTATTTAATCGGTTGTCATCCTCTCACCTTTTACTACTTATTCCATATGCCCTATGCCCTATGCCCTATGCCCTATGCCCTATGCCCTATGCCCTATGCCCTATGCCCCATGCCCTTTAAGTCATATGATTAGCTCAACCGCCACATTTGAAGTCTGGGAGTGTGAGGTGTATGTCAAATATTGATAACCGCAAGTTCCGCGATCGGCAACTAAGGCGAAAGCCTATTGGAATACTCTTACTAATTTTAGCTTGGAGTCTGGCTATGGGCTGGATAGTAGGCTTGGCAACTAATGCCCAAGGTGCTACTCCCCCGAACCAAATTGGTACTGTTGATGTAGTGCCTGCACAGTACCAGTTGGGACAACAACTGTATTTAGAAAACTGCTCCACTTGTCACATCGCCTTACCACCATCTGTTTTGCCCAACCAAACTTGGAAAAACCTCCTACAAGACTCGCAGCACTACGGTGTGCAGATCAAGCCTTTAATTGATCCGCCGCGCATTCTGGTGTGGAAGTATCTTGCGGCTTTCTCTCGTCCCCTCCAGCAAGAGGAAGAAACACCCTATCGCGTCAACAGTTCGCGCTATTTCAAAGCTTTGCATCCTAAAGTCAAGTTGCCAAGCCCTGTACAGATTGGCAGCTGTGTCAGCTGTCATCCCAGCGCCGCCGACTTCAATTTTCGTCGTCTGACGAGTGAGTGGGAGAATTCGCAGTGAGAGGGGGAGTGGGGAATGGGGAATAGGGAGTAGGGGGAGATGAGGGAGATGAGGGAGATGAGGGAGATGAGGGAGATGAGGGAGATGAGGGAGATGAGGGAGATGAGGGAGATGAGGGAGATGAGGGAGATGAGGGAGATGAGGAAATTAATTTGTCTCCCCCTACTCCCCCCACTCCCCCTACTCCCCCCACTCCCCCTACTCCCCCCACTCCCCCTACTCCCCCCACTCCCCCTACTCCCCCCACTCCCCACTCCCCATTCCCTACGAACGATGGCGGGAAATCGCTACTTCTGCACGGTTGGAGTTCACTGCGTCATCAAGGGGTGAAATGATACTATAAAGACAGTCGAAATACAACCGTCAGATAAAAGCAATTATTTAGTAAACTGATTGGCTCATCAAGTTTGTTATTTTTGAGCCAATTCTCATTTACAACCCATCCACAACTACAAAAGCTAAGTTGGGTTAAGTGCTGATAATCTAATGCCAAACCTTTAATTCCCATCCCCCTTGATTCTGTTGAATAATCTGCCATGCTAAAAACTTTGTTGGGCGACCCCAACGCTCGTAAGCTGAAAAAATACCAACCTTCCATTACTGAAGTTAACCTCTTAGAAGAAGAAGTTAAAGCCCTTTCGGATGAAGAGTTAAAGGGCAAAACAGCAGAGTTTAAACAGCGCCTCGGCAAAGGCGAAACCCTAGACGACATCTTGCCGGAAGCGTTTGCTGTGGTACGGGAGGCGGGACGGCGAGTGTTAGGGTTGCGGCACTTTGATGTCCAACTCTTAGGTGGTATCATCCTGCATACAGGGCAAATTGCTGAAATGAAGACCGGTGAGGGCAAAACCCTGGTTGCTACCTTACCCAGTTATTTGAATGCCCTGACTGGCAAAGGTGTACACGTCATCACTGTGAACGATTACCTGGCTCGTCGGGACGCGGAATGGATGGGACAGGTGCATCGCTTCTTGGGCTTAAGCGTGGGGCTAATTCAGCAAACCATGACGCCAATAGAACGCCAGAAAAACTACAACTGCGACATTACCTATGTCACTAACAGTGAAGTAGGCTTTGACTACCTGCGCGACAACATGGCGACAGACATGAAAGACGTGGTGCAACGCCCGTTTAACTTCTGTGTGATTGACGAGGTAGACTCAATCTTAGTTGATGAGGCGCGGACACCGCTGATTATTTCCGGACAGGTAGAACGACCCACGGAGAAATACCTGAAAGCCGCCCAAATAGCAACAGCGCTGAAAAAAGATGAGCATTACGAAGTGGATGAAAAAGCTCGGAACGTGCTGTTATCAGATGAAGGTTTTGCCGAAGCAGAGCAGCTTTTGGGAGTAAAAGATCTATTTGACCCAGAAGACCCCTGGGCGCACTTCGTTTTCAACGCTATTAAAGGCAAAGAACTGTTTCTCCTCGATGTAAACTATATCGTCCGGAACGGGGAAGTGGTCATTGTAGACGAATTTACTGGTAGGGTGCTGCCAGGAAGACGCTGGAGTGATGGACTGCACCAAGCAATTGAAGCGAAAGAAGGGGTAGAAATTCAGCCGGAAACTCAAACTCTAGCAACGATTACCTATCAAAATCTGTTCTTGCTGTATCCCAAACTTGGTGGAATGACGGGAACGGCAAAAACGGAAGAAGTTGAGTTTGAAAAAATTTACAAACTGGAAGTAACGCTGACTCCTACTAACAGACCCAGAAGACGTGAAGACTGGTCTGATATGGTATTTAAGACCGAACCTGGTAAGTGGGGAGCGATCGCTAAAGAATGCGCCGAAATGCATACCATAGGCAGACCAGTGCTGGTGGGAACTACGAGTGTGGAAAAATCAGAGTATCTCAGTAAGCTACTTAAAGCCCAAAGCATTCCCCACGAGTTGCTCAACGCTAGACCAGAAAACGTGGAACGCGAGGCGGAGATTGTCGCCCAAGCAGGACGCAAAGGTGCTCTTACCATTGCCACTAACATGGCGGGTAGAGGTACTGACATCATTCTGGGTGGTAATGCTGAATACATGGCACGCCTGAAACTACGGGAATACTTTATGCCCCGGATTGTCAAGCCAGAAGATGAAGATACTTTTGGCATCCACAGAGCAGCTGGGTTACCTATGGGAACTGGTAGCGGTCAAGGCTTTGTTCCAGGCAGAAAAGTGAAAACTTGGAAGGCTTCGCCACAGGTTTTCCCCATTCAGCTTTCTAAAGAAACAGAACAGTTGCTCAAACAAGCGGTGGAATTTGCGGTTCGTTCGTATGGTGAGCGCAACTTACCAGAACTGGAAGCGGAAGACAAAGTAGCTGTGGCGGCAGAAAAAGCCCCAATTGACGACCCCGTCATCCTGAAATTACGGGAAGCTTACAACCGCGTCAAGCACGAGTACGAACAGTTCACTAACCGCGAACACGATGAGGTAGTGGCTTTGGGCGGGTTGCACGTAATTGGTACAGAACGGCACGAGTCACGGCGCATTGACAATCAGTTGCGCGGACGTGCTGGACGGCAAGGCGACCCGGGAACGACGAGATTTTTTCTGAGTTTAGAGGATAACTTACTGCGGATTTTTGGTGGCGATCGCGTTGCCCGCTTAATGGATGCCTTCAACGTGGAAGAAGATATGCCTATTGAATCTGGGATGCTTACCCGGAGTTTGGAAGGCGCTCAGAAAAAAGTCGAAACCTACTATTACGACATCCGTAAGCAGGTGTTTGAGTATGATGAGGTGATGAACAACCAGCGTCGCGCCATCTACGCCGAACGCCGTCGGGTTCTAGAAGGTCAAGACTTGAAAGAACAGGTGATCAAGTACGCTGAAAAAACGATGGATGACATCGTTGACTATTACATCAACCCAGACTTACCCTCTGAAGAGTGGGAATTAGATAAGTTGGTTGAGAAAGTCAAAGAATTTGTCTATCTGCTGGCGGACATGCAGCCTAGTCAATTAGAGGAGATGTCAGTTGCCGAGATCAAAGCCTTCCTCCATGAACAGGTACGCATTGCCTACGACCTTAAGGAAGCACAAATTGACGAAATTCAGCATGGGCTGATGCGGCAAGCCGAGCGCTTCTTTATTTTGCAACGGATTGATACCCTGTGGCGAGAACACCTGCAACAAATGGACGCTTTGCGTGAATCCGTGGGACTGCGAGGTTATGGTCAAAAAGATCCGCTAATTGAGTATAAGAGCGAAGGATACGAACTATTCTTGGATATGATGACCAATATCCGCCGAGATGTGGTATACTCTTTGTTCATGTTTCAACCCCAACCCCAGTCAGTAGTACAAACATCATCTGAGATGGTTTGAAGCAAGTTATTTTTTGCTTGTAGGGGCACAACATTGTTGTGCCCCTACAGTGTATTACTTTAAGAATCTAAATTTAGAGAATGCATTCCTTGGCGCTCCACAAAGGTGAGCATGCTTCCTAGCTGGAACCAAACTAGCAAGCTAGTTAGAAGAGCGACTGGCACACCAACGGCATAGGCAAGAAAGGGTGGAAAGCCAAATATCTCCAAGCCCGAACACAGAAACATAATCAGACCAATAGTTATTCCCAGAAATGGTATAAGCAATTGTCTAGTTGACAAACGAGAACTGGAGGATTTTTCTGCACCATCGCCTCGCCATTTCTGCACAATTAATTTCAGCGTTCCGGCAAACGCTACACCAGAAGTTAAGGCAGCAAAGATTCCTACAGCTAGTAGAACATACGGTGGTTGTAATGGATAGTAGTACATGAAAACTCCTGATTAATATTGTTAGTGGTTAGTGGTTAGTGGTTAGTGGTTAGTGGTTAGTGGTTAGTGGTTAGTAGTTAGTGGTTAGTGGTTAGTGGTTAGTGGTTAGTGGTTAGTGGTTAGTGGTTAGTGGTTAGTGGTTAGTTGTTAGTTGTTAGTTGTTTTTCCACTAACTACTAACCACTATCTACTAACTATTCCCCAGTTATGACTGCTTGCTACTAAAAGCAGTGGCAGTTTTTGGTAAGATCGCAGCAGCGCTTTCTCTGGATAACTCTTTCAAAACTCCGAGTGCTACATTTAGCAAACGAGTCGGTTTTAAGTCATCTTTAACCAAGTTCCATAGACGTTGGACTTCTACAGTGTGGAGTCGGTCATCCTCAGTTAGAGCAAGCACCAACTGTCGCTGGAGAAACTTGCCTTCATCAGAAAGCAGATATTGTAAGCCTAGCTGGGCTGTTGGCAACACATCAAAGTTATTATCAGTGCGAGCGATCGCAATCAAATTCTCTAATCGATGCCACTGGAATTTACCATCTTTGATCAGCACATTTAGCAACCGTCGGCGCACATCAGCAGATTCGCCTGTTAGCAGGCGTCTTGCTACATAGGGATAAGCCACCTCGACTATTTTGAAATTCGCGTTGAGGCTGAGGGCAATACCTTCTTGTGTCACCAAAGAGCGAATAATCAAAGCAAACTGCGCTGGAATTCGGAAAGGATAATCATACATCAGTTCTGAGAACTGATCTGTAATGGTTTTGAAGTTAAAATGTTTGACGTTTTTGCCAATGGCATCTCCTAGAACCTTTTCTAATGCTGGTACAATCGGACGAATATCTGTATCCGGGGTGAGAAAACCTAAGCTCACAAAGTCTTTTGCTAAGTCACAGTAGTCTTTATTGATCAGATGCACAACTGCATCCACCAAAGTTTCTTTTGTGGTTTCATCCAACTGATCCATCATGCCGAAATCAATGTACGCCATACGACCATCGGGCATGGCAAACAAATTGCCTGGATGGGGATCAGCGTGGAAAAAACCGTATTCCAATAGCTGTTTCAACCCTGAGGTAACGCCAATCTGGATAATCGCCTCTGGATCTAAACCTGATTTGCGGATGCTTGTTGTATCAGTAAGTTTGAAGCCGTTAATCCACTCTAGGGTTAAAACATGGTTACTGGTGTAACCCCAATGAATACCTGGCACTTTGACTTGAGCATCGTTACGGAAGTTGTGAGCAAATTTTTCCGCGTTGCGAGCTTCGTTGATATAGTCGATTTCCTCAAATAACTTCATCCCAAACTCGTCCACAATCAAAGTCAGGTCGTGACCAAGATTTAGGGGTAACCAAGGAGCTAGCCAACCCGCCGCCCAACGTAATAGATAAAGGTCGAGTGCAAGCACCGGGCGTAAGTTAGGGCGTTGCACCTTCACCGCCACTTCTTCGCCGCTTAATAATCGACCACGGTAGACTTGACCTAAGCTAGCAGCGGCTACAGGACTTGCCGATAGAACGCTAAACATTTCCTTAATTGGACGTTCTAGTTCGGTTTCAATAATTTGATAGGCGATCGCATCATCAAAAGCTGGCAACTGGTCTTGCAGCTTCACGAGTTCATCTAGGAAGTCCTTGCGTACCAAGTCTGGACGCGTTGATAGAGCTTGACCAACTTTAATAAAAGTCGGACCAAGGCGGGTGAGCAACTGCCGCAACTGGGTAGCGCGTTTCAACTTGTTCTGCTCTACTTCCCAACGCCATTCATCCCACTTTATACTCAGTATAAATACCGCAAAACTCGAGATAATTGAGAGCGCCCGCGCCCAAGCAAGCCAAGGACGGTAGCGGTAGTAACTAGCGATCGCTTTTGGATCGTAATGTCGATTATTTTGTGTAAGGGTTTGCCAATTCACTCCCTTATTTACCTCTGCAACTGAAAAAAAGGTTTTGCTTTTGTAAGCCGATCCCCAGCATCCTTTTATCTAAACAAATGCTTGAGCGGCTTTGCCTCTGTTATCTTATGTAATGTAGTCAAGCTTTACTAAACGTTACTTTATCTCTATTATTTTATATTAATACATAAAAGTATAAATACTTACGATCGCCAGCAAATAAAGATTTTATTTCAGTAAACTACAACTATCTATGTACTAATAGTATCTTTTTATAGCAACTTAAAGCCATAAAAAAAAGCCTGTAACAGAGTCCGATATTCTTAACTCTATAAAACCGTTGCGAGCTAAACTAAGTATAAATTTAGACTTGAAATCTCTTATAAGTGAAATTACAGTTGTGACGGCAACAATAGCGGGATCTGCTGAGTCTAAACTTCAGTTTTTTTACTATTTCTTAAATTAAATTTATAAAACTATAAACATTTACTTCTGTAAGATTATGGTACTGGTAATTAGCATCTCCTTGGTGCTTAAACCACAGCAGGAAATTACACTACCACAGTCTCACAGCCAATAATTAATTTGGAGTGACTTTTTCATGAGTATTTTTCGACCTTTGACAAGCCGGGTGCAAAGGTATAGTCTACTGGTATTTGTAGCTGGTGTAGTTCTCGCTCTTTTTCTAGGTAATATAGCGACTCCCAGCACAACCCCCACACGAGACAAGTTTCTCTGGCCATTTTCACCGACATCGCCTTGGAATATGCCCATTGGCTCAGGTGCGCGTTACGTACCAGCGAACTTTCAAAAGGCAGGCTTTGCTGCCGCAGATGAAGAGTACTTATTCAAGCTCAAGGAAGGCGATCCGTTGCGTCAATTATATGAGCCTGGTCCCTGGGAAGGGGGGCGTTGTACAGGCACTAAGCCTGTGGCAATCGCACCAATGCCCATTCCAGACAAATTAATTGTTCCAGATTCAAAGAAAGGCTACACACCCAACAATGCTTCAGCCTTTCTGATGCCAGATGGTAAAACCTTAGTGCAGATTGGACCGCTCGCTCGTTGTAAAGCCGGAGGTCCAATCTATGGTTTCCATTTTTATCGTGATGAAGATATTAATGGAGAGGGAATAGGCGGATCGCATTTTGGTTCAGGTCTTTCTGGTATTGGTGGCTCAATTCGCAAAGGTGAACTCACCAGCAATGAGCAGATTCGTCACGCATTAAAAGTTGTGATTTGGGAGCAGAAGTACCTTTACTACTCAAAGGATGTTCCTGGGAAACGCTGGCCTGCAGAACTTACAGATAGCGCTGCACCCAGCATATATCATGGTAAAAACCCTGCTCTTGTGCAAGGATCGCTACTGGCAATTCCGCCAAAGATAACCTTAGCTAGTCTCAAATTGCAAACACCAGCTGGTAAAAAGCTGTTTTATGCCTTGCAAAATTACGGTGCTTACGTTGTTGATAGCGCAGGCTGGGACAGTCATTACTTTGCAGTGGAAAAAGGAGTTCTTGAAGAGTTTCGCAAAACCTTCGGCTACGATTTTCAGGGTACAAGTGGAAAGTTCTATGAAGATTTTATGAAGCTATTCCAAGCGCTTCAGATTGTTGATAACAATGGACCGCAAAGCATCGGTGGTGGTGGGACTCCCCGTGTAGCTCTTGCTCCACCTCTGAAAAACTGACCAAATAACTAAGTAGGTAGTTGGTAATGCTTGCTAATGGTTAATTGCTAATCGTAGTCAGGCAATTAGCAATTAGCCCAACGGGAGAGCCATAAAGCTTGGTGCAGTCGCCTACGGCAAGTTTCCCGCCGTAGGCGCTGCAACACCTGTTCCGAGGGCGCGGGAAACAAGCTGCACTTTCCTGGACTCACAATTAGCAATTAGCCCTTAGCAATTAGCAATTAGCAATTAGCAATTAGCAGTCCTCACTTTGCTACATATCTTTATAAGCAACGATTGAATCTGCAAAAACGGGTATAAATCTTGAAAGCGATTCAAAACCGGGCTTCCAAGGTGCAATAAATTTTTCTATGGCAAGACCGGGAGACTTAGTCCATTTTCGCAAACCAGCACCCACTACTTTATATCCACGACGAAGGAAATCAGCGCGCGGTATATAACTTAAGTGAGCGTCAAAATCATTAAACCCTACTAAAGTATCTGAACCTTCTCGCAAGGATGGATAATTAGGTGTTGAAATAATAACTCTTTTATTAGCAGCATTCTCCAAAACATTGAAAAAATCTTCTATTTTTTCTGGTTCTAAGTGTTCAATGATTTCACACGCTAAAACTGTATCCCATTTATCCGATAGAGTAGATGGCATTACCTGATACCACACATGACGATAACATTGCTGTTTAGAACAAAATTCTACATTGGCTTGAAACGCATCAACCCCGTCAATTAATGGAGGTTTTTCTAATTGTGCCTCCCAGTAATTATTTTGAATTAGATTGCCCCATCGTCCCAAGCCACATCCAACATCTAGCAGAGTTTTTCCTGTGACTAGAGGCACAACGACTGAATCAAGGAAAAGTGGAGAAGAACTCATAAGCGCTTAAAACTTCAAACACAGTATTTGTCAAGTATTTGGAATACTACTTAGCTTAAATAAGGTAGGTAGCATTACCGCCATTTAGTTTACAGATGAGTTGCACCCCTAAGTATAATCGATTACTGACTGACTACTTCTTTCTCGAACAAGCTTAATGCTCGTAATGCAGCCTGATCCATGTCGTAGTACTTATATTCAGCAAGCCGTCCAGCAAAGATGACTGTACCGTTGAGTTTCTCAACTTCTTTGAGATAGAGGTCATAACGCTGACGGTTTTCCTCATGCAGGATCGGGTAGTAAGGGTCGTTTTTGCCTGGTACATATGCTTGAGGATACTCCATTACCAACGTGGTTTTGGGTGAAGTTTGCCCAGATAGATACTTTTGTTCGGTAATCCGGGTAATATCGTAGTCGTTAGGGTAATTAACTGTACCTACTTCCTGGTAGTGTTCCTGATCCAGCGTATCAAATTGAAAGCGTAAGCTGCGATAAGGTAGTTCGCCATACATATAGTCAAAGAAGGTATCAATCGGACCTGTGTAAACCATTCGGTTGAAATTGATGTCCTTAATCACTTCACGGTAGTCCGCGTTCAGGAGTACCTTAATATTGGGATGAGCGAGCATACTACGGAACATCTCAGTATAACCGAGCCTTGGCATTGCTTGGTAAGGATCTTGGAAGTAGCGATTGTCTCTGCTGATGTAGACTGGAACCCGCCCTGTTACCCCACGGTCGAGTTCCTCTGGTTTCATTCCCCACTGCTTGAGTGTGTAGCGGTAGAAGACATTGTCATAAATGTAGTTAGCTAAAAACTCTAGATCTCCAATGGCGCTTTCACGCAACTTGAGAATTGGGACTTTGACTCCAAAGCCAAAGTGTTCTAAAAGCTGTCCCTCTAGCTTTTCGGCGTAGCGGGGAGGAAAAAGCGCGTAAAGTGAATTCAAATTGAATGGTATGGGAACCTTCTTCCCTTCCACCACACCAAGTACATGGTGAAAGTAGTGTCTCCACTCAGTGAATTGGGATAAGTAATCCCAGACTTTTTTGGATTTGGTGTGGAAAATATGGGGACCGTACTTATGTACTAAAATACCATGCTCGTTGTAGTAGTCGTAGGCATTGCCGCCGATGTGGTCTCGCCGTTCTATAATGAGTACTCGTTGTGCTAACTGAGTTGCAATCCGTTCAGCTAGTATACAGCCTGAATATCCAGCCCCTACAATCACCCAATCTACTTTCATGAAGCTTCTCCTTGCTAGACGTAATTTGAATATTGAAACTCGGTCTTACCTATGAGGTGCAAGGTAATTTTGCCAAAATTGAATAGAGGTAAAATCTTTTGCAGCTTTTTTCCACTCTGCACTTACATCTGACCATCTTAAACTATTTTTAATAGCAGATTTAAACCAGGCAAATAAAATATTAATACCCGCTTGATTATCCAATTCATTTTGATAAGAGTGAGCAAGATTCTGGGTGACAAAAATTACTCTTCTTTTCGGAAATCCTTTACAAATAGATTCACGTTCTTGTTCCATAATCGGCTCTCGAACGATCGCACTCGCATCTCTAATGAGAAACTTCGGAAGTAAATGACCATTTAGCGTTAACAAACTCAGCAATTTTTGAAATTTTCCAATTTTTGTTATTTGATAATCATCTCTATGGGAAATGGAATTATGCACTATACTTTGGCTTTTATGAGTTTTACTATATTCACAAATCCGAGCATGTAGGATTTCTGGTTCATTATTTACAATGAACTTGGGTCCTTCCATATAATCTTCAAAACCTTTAACAAACATTTGTGCCGAATTATAATCAAATCTTAATAAATGATAAACGATAGCTTGTGTCAAGCATTTTACTGCGGTAAAATATGTGAGCGAACCATGAATTGAATCTGTTATGAGTTGATTACGAGAGTAATAGTAAAAATCCCAACCAGGCTTTTTAGCATAAAAAGGTTCATGCCACACGGCTAAAGACGGAAAAGCCACTATTCCATTATCAAAATGTTCGTTGATTCTTAAACCAAACTCCATGTCGTCTATTTTGATAAAAAATGGTAGTGGTAATCCAATCTTCTCAACAACTTCTTTAGAAAAAGAGAAGAACCAAAATCCCCCATAATCTATATTCTCCTCTACCAAAAGAGAGTTAAGCGAGGTCGGGTTTCGTAGATCAAGATTTTGCTTTAGAGGAGTGACTGCCAAGGGGCTAGATCGAACGTTTCCCTCATCGTCCTTGTCTTTGTTATATATTGCTCCGGATTCATACAAAATGTGTTTTTTATATAAATCAAGCATGCTGCCAGCTACGGCAAAATCCTGCTGAGCATACTCATATAAAGAGAAAAGCCTGTAGATAACTTCACTGTCTAACTCTATATCGTCATCCATGAATAAGAAGTGGGTATAAACCCCTGAGTGCAACGCCTCAATCAGTCCTCTAGTAAAACCGCCACTTCCACCAACATTCCGATTAGAAATGAGTTGAACTCTATCGTCTTCAAACTCACTCTCATTGAGAGTTCTGCCATTGTCAACTACAAAGATTTTGAACTTTTTCTCCGCCAAAAAACTGTCTTGCAAAATAGCGTTAACTGTCTTTTTTACATAGGCTTCTTTTTTGAATGTACAAGTAATAATACCTAAGGACACATCCCGAAGCTGTTCTTGTTCGGTAACAACTAAGCCTTCTTTAAATAGACCTTGTTCACTCAGACAAGTTATTTCCAGATAAATTCGACCAGATTCTTGACTTTGCACAAGTTCTGGCAATAAAATTTTTACAGAATCCGAAAGGTGGCAATTCTTAATTGTCTGGCTATGAATGAGTTCTTTTGTACTCGCTTCAGGTGTTTCTCGATAAGCAGAAACTTCAAAATCGCCCTCTAGTTTTAGTAAATAGGAAAGGGAGCTAAGAGTTGTATATTTCGTATAATATTTTTCGTAAATTGAGTTGAAGTAAGTGTTCAAAGATATAGTACTACCTTCAGGGAAAATTATTTTGCTGTCGTCCTCTTGAAAGTCTATAGATATACCTTGACCTAACTTTATATATAAGTCTGAAGTTTCATTCGTGTGAGGAAATTTTACTCTGCTTACTACGTTCATCTACTTTCTACCTTTTATGTTTACTGTTAAAAATATTATCTTTATCAGATCGCTCTACTTTTATGTGGCTTCTCCTTACTTGACATAATTTTGATATTGAGACTTAATCTTACTTATGGGGTTCAAGGTAATTTTGCCAAAATGGAATAGAAGCCAAATCTTTGGCAGCTTTTTTCCACTCTGCACTTACGTTTGACCATCTCAATCTACCTGTAATAACAGATTGAACCCAAGCAAATAAAATATTTATGCCAACTTTTTGCTCCAGTTCATTTTGATAAGAGTAATAAATTTCTTCCTGCATAAAAATAATTCTTTTTTTTGCAAATCCTTTAGAAACTGAGTCTTGAGCTTTGTCGTCTCCATCAATTTCTAATCGTACTCGAATTGTTGTACTCTCATTACTAATGAGAAATTTCGGGAGGAAATGACCATTAAGGGTTAACAAACTAAGTAGTTTTTGTAATTTTCCTGTTTTTGTAAATTGATAATCTTCATTTTTCGATATTGAATTAGCCACTATAGTTTGACTTTTATGACTTTTACTATATTCACAAATTTGGGAATGCAGAATCTCTGGATCATTATTTATAATAAACTTGGGTCCTTGAATATAATCTTTAAAAGCGAGGACAAACATTTGTGCGGAATTATAATCAAATCTTAATAAATGATAAATAACAGGTTGTGTTAAAGATTTTACTGCAGTCAAATATGTGAGCTGACTATGAATTGAATCTGTTATTAGTTGATTACGACAGCAATAGTAAATATCCCAAATAGGTCTTTTTCCATAAAAGGGTTCATGCCATACAGCTAAAGATGGAAAAGCCACTATTCCATTCTCAAAATGTTCGTTGATTCTTAAACCAAACTCTACGTCGTCTATTTTGATAAAAAATGGTAGTGGTAATCCAATTCTTTGTACAAAATCTTTAGAGAAAGAGAAAAACCAAAATGCCCCATAATCTATATTTTCTTCAACCAAAAGTAAGTTAAGTGAGGTGGGGTTTCGTAAATCGAGATTATGCTTGAGAGAATTGTCTTGGAATGGACCATATCGGACGTTTCCCTCATCATCCTTGTGTTTGTTATGTAATGCTCCTGCTTCATGCAAAAGGTATTTTTTCTTGAAATCAAGCATACTGCCAGCTACAGCAAAATCCTGCTGCGCATACTCATATAAAGAGAACAGCCTGTAGATCACTTCACTGTCTAACTCTATATCATCATCCATGAACAAGAAGTGGGTATAAACGTCTGACTGCAATGCCTCAATCAGTCCCTTAGAAAAACCGCCACTTCCACCAACATTGCGATTAGAAATGAGTTCAACTCTATCGTCTGAAAACTCACTTTCATTGAGAGTTCTGCCATTGTCAACTACAAAGATTTTGAACTTCTTATCCTGCAAAAAACTGTCTTGCAAAATAGCGTTAACTGTCTTTTTTACATAAACTTCTTTTTTGAATGTACAAGTGATGATACCTAAGGACACTTCCCGAAGCTGTTCTTGTTCGGTGACAACTAACCCTTCTGTAAATAAACCTTGTTCACTCAGGCAAGTTATTTCCAGATAAATTCGACCAGCTTCTTGACTTTGCACAAGTTCTGGCAATAAAATTTTTACATAATCTGAGAGTTGGCAATTCTTAATTGTCTGGCTATGAATGAGTTTTTTTGTACTTGCTTCATGTGTTTCTCGATAAGCAGAAACTTCAAAATCACCCTCTAGTTTTAATAAATAGGAAAGGGAGCGAAGAGTTGTATATTTCGTATAATATTTTTCGTAAATTGAGTTGAAGTAAGTGTTTAAAGATAGAGTGCTACCTTCAGGCAGAATTATTTTAGTGTCGCCTGCATGAAAGTCTATAGAGATACCTTGAGCCAGCTTGATATATAAGTCTGAAGTTTCATCTGTCTGAGGAAATTGCACTCTGCTGACTACGTTCATCTGCTTGATACCAATTATTTTGTGTTTACTTTTAATGATTTTAGGGTTTATATTACTGTCGTTAAATGTATGAGATACAAATGCTTTCTTACTTACTTGAAGATGTGACCTTGCCCAAGTCCACAGTTTCCTCAAAGCCAACTATCTTAGGTTGGCTTAATACTTGCTGCAAGTACTGATGAATGTAATCGACAAAAGGCTGATAGGCTGCTTTAGGAGAAAGCTTTTCGGTCACGTACCTATGAGCTTGTTCCTCCATCCATCGGCGTTTTTCTGGATTGGTTAAAAGCGTATGCACAGCCGCCGCAAAATCAAGAGCCGTGTCTGCCACAAGTGTAGTTTTACCTGCAATCTCACGCACTCCTTGAACACCCACACTGGTTGAAATACAAGCGCGACCATAGGACATTGCCTCTACAAGCTTAATCTTCAGCCCACTGCCAGCTAGCAAAGGAACCAGGCAAACTTCAGCAGCACCATATTCAGGTTTCAAATCCTCCACCCTACCTAGAAAACGAACGTTTGGAAAAGTTCCTTGAATAAAGTTACACACAGTACCACATACGTGGAGGCTACAGTCGGGGATTAACTGTATAACAGTTGGCCATACATTCTCAAGAAACCACTGTAGACCGTAGTAGTTGTGATCTGTGTAACTACCAACAAACAAGCAACGACCAGGTACTTGCTTGACTGTATGAGAGTGACATACTGCAGACATGGGCATGCAAATCACCTCACACTGGGGTACCATTTCTTTGAAGAGGTTAGCATCTTCTTCCTGAATGGCTAACAGTACTTGTGCTTTGCTCAACCCGATAATTTCCTGTTGCCGATTCCAGTCCGACTCAAAAGTAGCAAGTCCTAATTCTTTGAATTGAGCATTTCTGTGATGACGTATGTCGTGGGTAAGTATGACTTTTAATGCTGTTTCATCTAAAACAGAGGAGTCTAAAACGTTGCCTAAAAAGGCGTAATTAGCAACTACGACATCTGGTTTAAATGTGACAAACCGTGAACTGGCAAAAGCTACTTCCTCTGGTGTAGCCAAAATATCCCAAGATTGAGAGGCAAACATATACTTGGGCGGTTGCTGTCGTTTCTCCCTGTCAGAACGGTAAATATTTTTCAAAGTTTCAGGCAACCGATCGTAAAATAGTCGCAGTAACTCAATCAGCAAATCTGATAACGAGTTAACTCTTAGCAGAACACGGCCTATCCTCAAGTTATCCTTAGCTGAAACATTAGCAAGTGCTGCCAATGTAGACGGAATGATACACCAAGGAACTCTGCCTTTAGGTGATGAATTAATGAGTATGAACTCAATTTCACAACCTACCTGCCGTAAGTAGCGCATAAAATCTAGAATATAAGTAGCGTTACCCCTTGTATTCTCGACCGGAATTTCTCTGCTAATAATTTGAACCTTGATACGTTGGTATATACGGTCTGCGAACAGATTTTTCACTAAGCTCATAAGTTATTTCACCTTACTGTTAATTGTAAATATCTCAGCATAAAGCTCCTAGTAATGTTCAAGATGACGATGCCAAACTGAATATTTTCATCAACTTTATTCTGATTTTAGGCAAAATATCATCTGGCTTTTTCCAATAGTACTTGACTATATCTAAGTAGTATCTGAATTGATTGTATTTTCTACAAAAATCTCTGATAAAAGCTATTTTCCAACGCTTAAGTAGGGGAAGTTCTCTTCGATAGTTCGTTAAAAGGCGTTCCAGTCGTTGGAAACTCTGACCACTTTTCTCATCATTTCTAGTTTTTGTACCCTCTATTAGTCGATAGTTTCCCCAAGTTTCATCTACATACTTGGTTGTTACTGCTTGTACTGCTCTAAGAATGAAGTCGTAATCCATAGCATAGTGTTCATCAACTTTATAGAGTCCTATTTTTTGATGCAACGAAGCATGGTAAAAATATGCGGACGGGTTCATTGGAAAAGAATTTATGTATGGAGCAAGCAGTAGAGCGCTGAACTCTAATTTCGCTGGCTTGTTTAAATGTATGAGTCTACCTTCATCGTCCCAAACATTACAGTTTCCCACGACGAAGCTTGGCTCTGGTAATGTTTTAAATATTTCTGCTAGGCGGTTCAGCACATTTTGCTCATAGTAGTCATCTACATTCAGAATTGTTAAAATGTCTCCCTTAGCCATCACAACTCCCTTATTCATCGCATCCGATTGTCCTTTGTCCTTTTCAGAAATCCAACGAATGTGTGGATATATCTGTGCACACTGTTTGATGATTTCTACAGTGCGGTCTGTTGAACTACCATCTACAATGATGTGTTCAACATCTGGACATTTTTGGTCGATGACAACGTTGATGCAGGCTTCAATGAATCGTTCTCCGTTATAAACTGGTGTGATGACACTGATCATGTTTTGTTAACCCTTAGTTATGGAAATAGTTTTTCATCGTCAAGAAGTCGATTGATTTAGTTATTTACTTTGACTATAAAAAAGTTGGATATTCTGTGTTTAAAGTCAGAAAAATTACTTTCTAATTGTTAATAATATGTGCTAATTTGCCATATTTATCGACCATTTCACCTCAGACAACAGAACGATAAACATCAAGAGTTTGCGCTACTGTTTTATCCCAACTAAATTGTTTAGCCCTTTGATATCCGAGAGCAATTAAGGTATCGCGCTCTTGAGAACCATTAAGAAGAGAGAGAAATATATCTGCTAGATCGCCAGTTGCGTTTGGATCAAAAAGTATGCCAGCATCACCCACAACTTCGGGAATACTAGAAGAATTGGAAGCAACTACAACCGTTCCGCAAGCCATTGCCTCTAGTGGAGGAATGCCGAAACCTTCGTAGAGAGAGGGGTAAACAAAGGCAAGACTACAACGATAGAGCTTAGCTAAATGAGTATCCTTAACATATCCATAATGCTCCATGTGTTCAGTTAATTTGAGGGACTCAATCAGTTTTCGTTCTACATTATTAAAAGGCCCACCCACGACACAGAGGGCAACATCAGGATTAACAGAAACAGTTTTAGAGAAAGCGTGTAGCAACCCATCAAAGTTTTTGTAACCTACTTGGTGATTGCCTACGTAGAGATAGTAGGGTCTGGAGGGCACTGGTTCAGAACCATAGGAAAGGCTAGCATCTATTTCTGAAGCTAAATACGTTACTGATATTTTATCCTCAGATATAGGATATCGTTCTAGCAAATCTTTTTTAGTATTTTCCGAAACACAGATAATTGCCTGAGCCGCAAGTATTGCCTTGCGTTTCATCTCGGCTTCATCACCTTTTACATCCATTTCCTTAGCAAAAATCTCATGAATCATATCATGAACAGTAATGACTACTGGGCAAGAATATTCTTTAATTTCTCGTTTAGTGAGTAAATAGTAGTAAGTAGGATGAGCAATATCAAAGCGCGTAAGATCAGTTAAAAATCTAAAATAATATTTTTCAAGTCTCCAAGAGATTCTCCTAGGACGAAATCTTAGATAGTTGTAAACTGACAAATTTGAGTTCACTGGGTAGTTCAAGTTATAAGCCTGATGAATAGTCGTAAGCGTAGGCCGATAACTTTCTGGTAGTCTGCCGATTAAGTTGGCGAAGTATCGATTAATCCCGCCAGTAGTTTGTATCGCGTATATTTGACCATCATATAAAATTTGCATGACTCATAGTCCTCTCAAACACTTTAATTCTGCGAATAATCTTCAGCAGTGTTGATTTGCCATAAACTCCCTCTTCCTGATGTCCCAGGTCGTACTTCTTCGCTAAGTTTTCAACTCTAATTACAGTATCAGACATCTGCCTTACTTTTACCTCATCCAAACGCTTGAATCACATTTGCTTTTGTCTAGACATTAATACAGCCAGCAACTTGCATCTCATATATTTTTTACTCGTAGAGAATTATGATTGTCCAAAGAATACTTATTAATGAACCGCAGAGGATGCAGCGTCAGAGAGAGTTAATCTTACATCAGGAAGGAAGTAGAGATGATAAATGTTTTCATAGTTCAAGCTGATAAAGCAGTTTTGTAAGCAGCGATCGTCTGTTGAACACACGAGTCCCAACTAAATTTTTTTGCCTGTTCTAGAGACTTGTCAGTCATAGACTGACGTAAAAATGGTTTGTTATAAAGCTCAAACATACTATGACACAGCCCATCAACGTCTTTGGGGTCAAGCATAATCCCAGCATCACCAACCACTTCCGGTAGCGAAGAGGTGTTGGAGGTGATCACAGGGACGCCACACTGCATGGCTTCTAACGGTGGCAAACCAAAGCCTTCATAGAAGGAAGGATAGATAAAGGCAAGCGCACCACTGTAGACAGCAGCCAAGTCTTGATCGCAAACAAAGCCGGTAACAATAATTTTGTCTTTCACAGCAGAGTTTTTGGAGATTTCCGCAAAAATTTTCTCGTATTTCCAGCCTTTTGTGCCGACTAATACCAGATACAAATCCTGAATATTTTCTTGCTGAACCAGCTTGATAAAACATCGGATTGTATGGTCAATGTTTTTTCGGGGTTCTAAAGTACTCAAGCTGAGAATATAGGGCGCATTAGGGATTTGGTATTTGCTCTTGACGAGTTCAAGTCGTTGAGTATCTAATTCGGGATAGAAAAGCTTTGATGCGGCTAAGTGAGTGACAAACACTCGGTCAGGAGCAACGACTTTTGAGTAGTTGCATAAATCGTTTTTAGTGGACTGAGAGACACATAAAACCCACGACTGTGGATCTAAACTCCCTAAGGATCTTTCAAGATTAGTGTTTTCATTAAACTTGAATAATTCCGGATGTAAAATAGGAATCAGATCGTGAACAGTGAGAAACTTTTTTAGATGAATTGCTTTGATGATTTCCTCAGGTATTGCTTCAAAAGGTGAGTGATAAATGTCTGTTTCTGCAAATATTTTGGGAGCAATTTTTCTAGGAAAGAGTTCGACGCCGCGAGCAGTATAATGTAGAAACTTCCTGAAAACCTTCAACAGAATTTCTCGTGAACCTGAAGTATCGTCGATTTTCAGACTAAGTTGACGCTGAATTTTGAGGAGACTTCGCTTAAATTTCCAGTCTTCATCTCTGTAAGCCAAAGGTACTCCCGTTAGTTCTGGATTAGATTCTAAATAGTCGAGGAAGTCGTCTAATCTAGAAGTAGCACCACTTGTGCAGAAAATTAAATTTAGATCGCACTGGTTTGAATTTTTCAGACCATAAGCCAAATTCTCAATAACTCTAAAAATTCCTGTTCGTCCAGTAGGGTAATAGTGTCCTACTCCAAGAAGTGAGACGTCGTATAAGACTTTCATACATGCAATTACAAGTTGATAACAGCCACCAAGCCAGTGTTTATTTGTTTATATGAAACTTTTCCCAGTAAGCGATTAAGTAGTTTGTAATAAACTTTCTGCAATAGATTTTCTGTTTGAGGTTTCAAGATCATTTCATTTACCAAGTATCTTGTAGGAATAAAAAGTTCCGGAAAGATAGTTATATTTGAAATGCCATTATCTATAATCAGCTTTTTTAAAGAAGCTTCTGTGTAGTTCCTTAAGTGAGTTTTATCTTGATAATGTAAGAAGGTAAGATTAAAGTTATTCATGATTTCATCTTCCTGTGGTACTGCAATAATCAGTCTTTGGGAAGTTACTCTCATCAATTCTTTGATGGCTACTTGATCGTCTACATGCTCTAAAACGTCATAACAATAGGTACAATCAAAAGCTTTGTCAGGAAAAGGAAGATTAGTAACATCACCTTGAACGTAAGTTCCTAATCTTCCTTTTTCTCTCGCCACTTGCAAAAATTGCTCATATTTGTCAACACCTGTTACCTCTAAACCCTTTTGAGACAAAAATTCTACATACGCGCCCCCACCGCAACCAGCATCTAAAATTTTTTTACCTACCAAATACTTTTCAAGATGTGACACCCGTTCTGCATTTAAGTTGCCACTGATAGAAGACCAATTGAATTTTTCCGCGTTTTCAACTGAGTAAAGTTCTTGCATTTTTATCACTTGACTAATTGCTTAACATTCCAATCTAGCTTAGGTCTTACTACTCCCGGCAATTTCTCATTCATCGGACCATGACCTTCAACATCCTCAATGACTAAGCTAAGACAGTAGGGAGTGTTCACAAGAGATTTATTATACGGTGGTACGTCTGCTCCAAAGTACATCGAGTATTTCCCAGCATTTATGCTATAACCAGGAAAATCACATTGACTAATATACTCACCAGGTTCTCTTACTAACTTTGACCATGCCATTGGATCGTTAGATCCACAGATAGGTATCCCTTCTACATTTTGCATGAAAAAGCCGATTCTTAATCCATTAAGGGGTCGTAATACTTCATATTTAACTACAATTGAAAATCCTTTGCGACAATCAATAGAAGCGGCATATTCCCCTTTATCGTTCAAAATATAAGCTTCAAGAAAACGAATTTCAGGTGATTGTGGAGCGTTTTGTTCGTTCCAGATTATATGGGCATCTGAGGCAGTATCTTCCGCCAGATAATTACTCATAGCAGCTTCAATTTCAGAATCCATTAATAGTTGACCGCTTCGCATCAATAACGCCCGACTACAGAGTGATCTGATTGCTGCCATGTTATGACTCACAAATAAAACTGTTCTTCCCTCTTTACCGACATCCTCCAACTTGCCCAAACACTTCCTCTGAAATTGGGCATCTCCTACTGCCAACACTTCATCTACTATCAATATTTCTGGCTGCAAGTGAGCAGCTACGGCGAAAGCCAACCGCACATACATCCCTGACGAATAACGTTTAACTGGCGTATCTAAAAATTTTTCGACTTCCGCAAACGCTACAATTTCATCAAACTTGCGCGTAATCTCCGCCTTACTCATTCCTAGGATTGCACCATTGAGAAAAACATTTTCCCGCCCTGTTAACTCTGGGTGAAAACCTGTCCCAACTTCTAATAAACTAGCAACTCGGCCCTTAATCCGGACAGTTCCCCTTGTTGGTTCGGTAATTCTGCTGAGGATTTTCAGTAGGGTTGACTTCCCTGCCCCATTGCGACCAATAATGCCAACCCTTTCACCCTGCTTAATCTCAAACGACAGATCTTTCAATGCCCAAAATTCATGCAGCTTTGATGCTTCCTTCTTGGTGCGGGGGTTGAAAGCACCAGTGAAGGATTTTGCGGCATTAGTCATTGCTCCCCGAAATGTCTTGTAACTATAAAGTCCCTCTTCCTGATGTCCAAGGACGTACTTTTTAGCTAAGTTCTCAACTCTAATTACAGTATCTGACACCTGTTTAACTCCTAACTAATACATACGTCTAAATCACGTCAGCAAATGTGCGCTCCATCCTCCGGAAATACCAAATACCACTCCACAGTATCAGCGCCACTACAACCAGAGACAGTGCAAACCCTGGTAAATATATCTGCGAATCGCCACCCAAAATCGCCCAGCGGAAACCGTCAATGACTCCTACCATTGGGTTGAGTGAATAAAGCAGCTGCCATTGTTGAGGAACAATCTTGCTGCTAAAACCTACAGGCGAAATGTACAGACCGAACTGCACGATAAACGGCACGACAATCCGGAAATCTCGGTACTCCACAGTTAAAGCCGCTAGCCATAACCCCGCCCCTATCGATGCCGCAAAGGCAATGGCAACAAACAATGGCAGAGTCAATATGCGCCAATCGGGTACAAAATTATACCATGCCATCAATCCCAGCATAATCATGCCAGAAATTAGGAAGTCTACAAAGCTGACAATCACGGCACTCGTTGGCACAATCAGACGGGGAAAGTAGACCTTAGAAAGTAGGTTGGCGTTGTTAACTAAACTATTGCTGCATTCGGTTAACGCACCAGAGAAAAACTGCCAAGGCAATAGCGCTGCAAATACCAGAATTGGGTAAGGCGCATTACCTTCGGTGGGTAGCTTTGCGATATAGCTAAATACAACTGTGAACACCAGCATTGTTAAGAAGGGGCGAATCAATGCCCATGCCATACCAATCACAGTTTGCTTGTAGCGCACCAAAATATCGCGCCATGCCAAAAAGTAGAATAATTCTCTGTATTTCCACAGGTCTTTCCAGTACTGACTCTCAGTCCGACCTGCCTCGATGATTAGTTCTTTAGTACTCATGATTTTTTATCTACCTCTAAAACTAGAATTTGTATAAAGAAAAGAACTCTTACAGAAATAAATAAGCAGATAAAGTTAGATCAAAACACTTAACAGGCGTTGACGCAGAATATGGGTCAGCGATCGCACTCCATCATAGCCATTCGGACCAAACCAGCGGATCATAAAGATCGCCAAACTCAACCGGATAAAGTTTTCCTTAAAACATGCTTGCGGATGGTGTAGAAAAACTTGCTTTCGGAAATTAATCGCCTTTTTGTAGTCCCCCTCATCTATAGCCAGCCATGCTAAACCGAAGATGAGACTGGCATAACAGCGGTTTCTCAAATACAGCAATTCTAGGGGGACAGACTGAAATGTTTTCTCGATCACTTGGCGAATATCCCGAGTCATCTTTGGGCGGTTTCTGGAGAAACTGTTAGGAAGCTGTCGATAGCGGAGTAGCGGTTCTTTGACTACTGCAATTGGATAATGAAAAGCAATGCGAACCCACATATCCAGATCTGGTGCATAAGCTAAATTCCGGTCAAACAGCCCGACAGTGTCAAAGCAACTACGACGAATCATGGTTGAACTGCCACTAGAAATCATGTCATTTTCCAGAATTTTATTCCATGCCTTGCCTTCTACATCGGAAGCAAAAATTCTGCCAGTGGGATTGTTTTGCTGATCGACTAAAAGCGTCCAAGTATATACCAAACCTACTTCTGGACGATCGTCCAGACAACGTGCTTGCTTTTCTAGCTTAGTTGGCTCCCACAAATCGTCAGCATCTAGGAATGCTATATACTCCCCTTGAGCATGGACAATGCCTGTGTTACGTGCTGCCGACACACGCTGGTTTTCTTGCGAAATCAGTTTCACTCTCGGGTCTGTACGTTCTACCTGATTCGCCCATTCGACAATGTGATCCGAACTGCCATCGTTAACAATCAACACTTCAAAATCAGTGAACGTTTGCTTTAGAACACTCTCCAGAGTTTCTGGCAAGTAAGCCATAGCATTGTAGGCTGGAATCACAACAGAAACCTTTGGCATTATTTGCTCTCCTTAAAGGTAAACAATTTGTAACAGTCACATTCCACAGTTAGTATAATTCCTAATTACCTTTGAAATAATTATCTGAGCATTTTTCTAGTCCATCAATAAATCATGGTGCGCGTACCTAATTACGAATTAGTAATGAGCTTGCTGATTCACACGTTCTGCCTCAACATAAAGTCCCCCAGTTGCTTGCCGATCGCCTCAGGCGAGAAGTACTCCTCTATTCTACGACGAGCATTTCTACCCAATTTCCGCCCCCAAGCTTCATCATCCAGAACACGACCGAGTGCTAACGCCAGTGCTGTTGCATCTTCCCTTGGTATGACAATTCCACCAGAAATCTCACCTCCTTCCAGAATGTCTGGCACACCCGGAGCATCGGTGGCGACTACGGGCAGACCGCAAGCCATCGCTTCCAGGGGTGCTATGGGAAAGCCTTCTTGTCGGGATGAAAGGGTATAAACGTCAGCAGCTGAGAGGTAACGCCGAATCACGGCGCGATCGTTCACAAATTCGTCTCGCCACATGACGCCCCGCAACTGCATTTTAGCAATGCACTCACGGAGTTTATCGGCATCAGAACCTGTCCCCACAAGCAAGAGCCGCAGGTCTTGCTCAGGGCGCTCCCGGCAGATTTGATCCCAAGCAGCCACGAGGATATCTAGCCCCTTACGATGAAAATCAATCCGCCCATGACACACCGCCACCCGTGCATCTCTTGGAATGCCGAGATCCGCCCGTGCCTCGTTGCGGTCTACAGCACTCCAGATCGCCGTATCAATTGGATCGAAAATACGAGCTATCTTGGCATCTGCTACTTTATAACTAGTACCAACCCGCTCAATCTCTTTTTGCGTAGAGATAATCACGCCTGTACATCGCTGAAATGCCAATCGTCTCAGGGGGTATTCCAGAAAGCTGTGCATCTCGTCAGACCCTTGAAAAGTAGCGAATACTGGCAGACCGATCGACTGCCCTAAAAGCACACAAGCATCAAAACGAGCGTACTCATATTCTTGGCATAAAATTGCATCAATACCCTCGCGTCGCATCTCCTGGGCAAGTAAACCTAATGGCGTAGACAGGTAAGTCCCTACACTTTGAGCTAGATTCTTCAATTTTGTGAGTAGGGAATGACGGCGTACATTAGAGTCTTGAATGTCTCTGAAGGTTTTTCCTTCGTCCGCGCCGTAAAGCCTAAGTGCCTTCTGTCTAACAGCACGGTAGGCAAGATAGCTTTTAGAAGCAGGTAAAACGCAAATTCTGGTCCCAGTAGGCAGATGAGTGAAGCGTGACGTCTCAGTAAAACGGGCGGAAATACAGAACAGCACAGTTCTGACCCCAACCTGTTTCAAAGCATTGATGTAGCCAAACATCCAGCTACCGATAAACTCATTACAGTAAGTCTCGAATGAAATATTTATATGCTCTAAAAAATCATCGATTAGGTCTATACAATGCAGTAATGCGATCGTTGGTTCTTGAGTGGTCGTGGCGACTGGTTTGTGTCTAGCCACTTCATGCTGCTCTGTAATTTGATATTCCAGCATAGTTTTAATTTACACAGCTTTGTAATTCTGACAAATGTCATCGGGCAGAACTTGAAATGCGTCGCCGTAGAGCGTAAGCTAGCTCTAGCAGTCTGCTGTAGCTATTGGTGCCAAACAATTGCAGCGCCGCGATCGCCAAACTCAGACGCATGCACTCGTGAGAGTAGCGTAGCTGAGGGTTGTGGTCAATGGCTAAGGCGCGATAATGAATTGCCAGCAAGTAATCTCTGTTTGTACTTTGCAAAGCTTTCCAAGCCAAGCAGAGGTTTGCATAACTGTAACTGCGATTCTTCAAGTAGAGTTGCTCTGTTGGTGCTGACTGAAATGTTTTCTCAATAACTTGATGAAACGCTTGTTCCATCACTTGACAGTTTTTGGACATACTATTGGGAAGTTGTCGATAGTAAGCCAGAGGTTCTTTGATCGCAGCAAAGGGATAGCGAGTGGCGATGCGAATCCACATATCCCAATCTTCAACCGAGCGTAAATTTCGATCAAATACCCCCATTGTGTCAAAACAACAACGACGAACCATCACTGAGGGACAAGCAATCTTATTCCACTGAACAATTTGCTCCCATACATACCCCTCGACACTGGACTTAATCACTCGACCAGTAGATTTGCCCCTTTCATCCACTAAAGCCATCCAAGCATGCACCAAGCCAACTTCCGGATGATCGTCTAGACAACGTACTTGCTTTTCTAATTTAGTTGGCTCCCACAGATCGTCAGCGTCCACAAATGCTATGTAATCAGCTATAGCATGGGCAATACCTGTGTTGCGAGCTCCTGACAAACCCTGGTTTTCTTGCGAAATCAATTTCACTCGTGGGTCTAGTAGCCCATCCGCCCATTGCACAATATTATCGGAACTACCATCATTAATAATTAATACTTCAAAGTCAGTAAAGGTTTGCTGTAGGACACTCTCCAGGGTTTCTGGGAGATACTTCATCGCATTGTACGCTGGAATAATAACGGAACATAAGGGCATATTTTTAATTTCTAGAATAGTTAAGTCATTGCAATTCAACTATCTCTTATCAATAGTGGAAATAGTTGATACTGAAGCTAGTTCGGAAGCCTGCGCGAACGAGTTGGCTTGATTGTTAACGCGAATGACTCTTGCCGGGTTGCCTACAACCACAGCCCCTTCAGGGACATCTTTCACAATAACTGAACCTGCCCCGATCACAGCATGATCCCCGACTGTAATCGGTCCTATAATGACTACATTAGAACCTATTTCTACATTGTTCCCAATATGAGGCGATCCACTGTATGAGCCATCTGATAGTTTTTTATTACCAATAGTTGTGCAATGTCTGATCGTACAATTTGCCCCAATTATAGTTTCATGATTGACGACTAAACCTACACCATGAATCAGTCTAAGGTTTTGTCCAACCTTTGTGTCCCAAGGCAGTTCAACGCCTAATATCCACTCTATTATTAGCGTATAAAAGTTCTTAAAAAAAATAGATAATACCGAAAAAGGTGCCGGCAAACGTCCTAGTATTTGCGCTGAGCGAAACATCAGTAATATGAAACGAGTTTTTGAGTTTCCTTCTTTATTAGCTGACCAATCTTGTAAAACATAATTAATAAAGTTACTCATTTTGTCTTCTCAATCCTTCATGAATGATACATAAGTATCCTGACTATTTGCTAACGGCAAATTGTTCCAGTTCCAGCCAGCGATCGCCAACGTAGTGAAGAAGTAGAAAAAGAGAATGGTATGACTCCAGATATTGTCACTCAGCATTCCCGTCAATATGCCGAACATCACCGCTAAGAGGATGAAACACAAGTTGCGTTGTGGACTTCTAGGAGGAGCAGACCTAATTAACAGGATCAGACGTAAACCTATAGCAACGAAAAAGCCAATATAAGTTACAAAACCGACAATTCCGCCTTCAACCAAAGCCCTAACGTAATCATTGTGGGGAAGATAACCATTACCACCTGCTTGGATACTCAACCCCAAACCATAACCAAAGATCGGATATTCGGGGAAAACAGTGGTTAGGAGTAAATTCCATTGAGAAAGCCGCCAGTTAAAGCTATTGCCGTCTCCAGTTGACAGGAGAATTGCCCGCGATAAGTCCATCTGCGGATTCAGAAGCGGTGTGTTAGCAAGGGAACCAAGGCGTTGTTGTCCAAACTCTGAATTGGCAAATAGCGCGATGATTACACCAAAAAATAGCATTCCACCGATCAGGTTGACGAGGCTCAATTTAGGGGCAACCAAAACCAGAACAAAAACAGCAAGCATAGTCAAGCCTGTTAAAGCTTTGGTACTCACAAAGCAAAATGCTAGTAAGCCTAGTATCACAAGCCAAGGCCAGGGTGGCTTGGAGATAGTTAGCTTCCAATAGGTGAGAGAGATAAACAGCAGCAGCAACGATGCGAAACCATTGGGATGACCAATAGTCCCCCTGATTCGTGATGGTCCGGCAACTGGCATTCCGCCGATTTCACCTCCACCATCCTGCAAAAACGAAGGTAGCATACTTGGCACAAACGCCTGGATCAACGCTACTGAAACCGGGATGACAAGAGCCAAAAACAGACAGGTGATCGCTTTTTTGGGAGTGAGTCGGTCCTTGAGCTGCATCACCAGCAAGTAGACCAACACCCAACTAAATAGACGTATCCACTCACGGAGACTTTCTGGCAAAAACCCCCCATTTAGCCCCACCCCTCCCAGTGGTAGGAGTATTACCCACAAACCCTGTAACATGACCCAGCCCGCAAAGAACCACCAAAAACTGTCGGTATGGACTCGCCGACCGCGAAATAGCATCACGATTACGTAAAGTAAGGTCAAGGCATCTAACCCCAAGGCATACGCGGCTGGTATTTGCTGACCAGAGAATGGATCGAGACAAGTACGTACAATCAATAAACCCAGTACGGATTGCTCAAAATAGGTAAAGAAGCAGACAACTGCCGCCACTGCGACTACACTTAACCACAGATAACGGGGCTCCACACCTGCGTAAAATCCTGCGACTACACCAATCCCTACGCCTGCCAACCCGATCAAGAGTGCCAAAAGCGAGGAACGACTTGAGGGTTGATTATTCAACATCTTTACCTAGCCCTCATTGTGTTTTGGGAATTCTTGGCGCGACTTGCTAGGAGCAGTCAATTGCTTCACGGATTGGTAACTCTTAACAGGATAGCGGTAATACTGTTCTGTTGAAGTTGTCGTTCCATTGACCACAACTCCCAAGATTGGTATGCGATTTTGTGTTAATTCTGATGCTGCTCTTGATAGTACCTCTTTGAGCGTGAAGCCTGGACGTGTAACCAGCATGACTCCGTCACTATGCCGACTCAAGCTAGCCGCATCCGCAGAAGCACTGAGAGGAGGTGTATCTATAATAACTAAATCATATTCTTGGGAAGCGAGTTCCAATAGAGACTTCATCGCCACTGACTCTAGTAACTGCGCGGGGCGTCCGCGCAGGTCACCACAAGTCAACACATCGAGGTTCTCAATATTTGTTGGCTGCACTGCTTGCTGCAGAGATTTTTCTCCGTTAATCACATCCGTGATCCCCGGCTGGGGAGTTAAGTTGAACAGCGTATGCTGCACAGGTCTTCGCAAATCGGCATCAACGATCAATGTTCGCCAAGACAACATAGCTGAAACGGCAGCTAGGTGCGAGGCTACTACCGACTTACCCTCTCCGGAGATGCTACTACTAACAACAATTACTCGCAACTGCTCCGGACTACGAAACTCCAAGGTTTTAAAGAGCATGCGGTAAGGCTCAAGCAAGCCTACATCATCTAAGAATTGTTCGGCTGGCTCAAGAATCAGCGTCTTAGCAGGTAAACGAGGTAAGACTCCCAGCAATGGTAGGTTCAGCAGTTGCTCCGCTTCGGAAGGATCGCGCAGTGTATTATCCATGACTTCCAGCAGTAGCACAACGCCCATGGCTAAGACAGCTCCAAAGACGCTAGCAATTGCCAGCACAGCTTTGTGCTTGGGCGAAGTTGGTAGAGTTGGTGCTTGAGCCGCTTCTATAATTTGGATATTCCCAACCAGTTGGGCTTCAGCAACGCGTGCTTCCTCAAGTTTACTTTGTAGCAACTTCAAAGATGCCGCCGCCTCTTGCCGTTGACGGACTAGGGCAGTCAGGGGTTGTTGTTTAAGTGGTAGATCTTCTAGGCGTGCCTGGAGTTTAACGCGATTAGCCTGTACAACTTTGAGACTTTTTTCTACTGCCGATTGCTCAATATTATTGGTGATCAGTTTGGAGGTCAGGTCTTGACTAATCTGATCTCCTGCTACAGTACCAGGGGCGATAACTTTACTTCCAGGCGAGACGCGATTAAGTTGCTCCTTATACAATTTGATCATAGAGTCCCGTTGAGTAATCAACTCTTGGACAACCGGATGATCTTCTGTCAACTTAGTACGAGCTTCCACTAGCTTCGTTTCCGATTCTGTCAACTTATCTCGTAACGCCTTGAGTTGTGAATCTTGACCACCACGTACAGTTGCGTAGGCACTATTAAGTGCTTTAGCATCGGTCACTTGCCGCAAAGATGTGTCCCGCGACTTTGCCTCTTGGAGTTGAGTTGTGAGAGTACGCTCCTGATTTTCCAAGTTCGCTATACTATCGACTAAACTTTTGGTTTGGTCGTCAACAGAAACAATGCCGCTGCTTCGTCTATATCTGTTTTCAGCTTTTTCTGCGTCTTCCAGCCTGTGTCTGGCTAATGGTACCTCTTTGCTCAAAAATTCCACCACGCTGGCAGCCTCTTTGCGGATGACTTCAGTACTATCCTCAACCATTGCTAGGGAAACGGCATTGACAAGCTTGGTAGCGAGTATTGGGTTTTTGGCTTGATAGCTCACCTCAAGAATGTTCGTAGCTGGAACAATTTTCACTTTCAAGTGACTACTAAGCTCTTCAATTTTTTGCTTGATCTGGGTTGTAGTCAAATTCGAGTTGGGAAAAGCTTTCGCAACCGCTCTTTGGAGAACACGTTGGGACTTGATTAATTCTGCTTCGTCAGCCAGTGGGTTAGAACCCCCTGGTGTACTCGTTCGGCCTTGGGACAGTTCGCGACCAAACTCGGAAACGCTCGCCCTTTGGTCGTTAAGTATCAGTCGTGCGGATGTATCGTACAGACTTGGGGTAACCTCAAGGTAGGCGATCGCCCCACATATGACAGCAGAGAAAGTAGCTAGGGCGGGCAAACTTCGTCGTTTTAAAACCGCTAGTAAGGTAACAACGCCTTTTTCCATTACATATACCCTGTTTTATGTGTCATTATTCATGAGTCATGACATGTGGACAAATAACTAATGACCACAAGCTGCCTATTTTTTGCCGAACACCCCAGCAAGTCCACGAGCGGTAGGCTCGGAGCTCCCTACTGACTCAGACGAATGCAAAAGTGTTGTATAGAGTTTCAAGGTTTCATTCGTAATGTGTTCCCAGCTATAGTTGATCTGGATATACCTTTGTGCATTCTTAGCCATCGCCGCTATTTCTTCACGGTGATTAATCGCCCAGTCTAGGGAACGAATACAAGCGTCGCAGTTTCCCGCCTCAAAAAGCGTTCCTCGACTTCCACCAATTAATTGCTGGTGAGGTGGGATGTCACTTGCCAGCACTGGTATACCTTCCCCCATTGCCTCTAACATCGCCAAAGGTAATCCTTCCAAATCAGAAGGAAGGACAAACAACCCTGCTCCCCGAACAATCTCCCATAGACGAGATCCGCGAAGTTCGCCTGCAAATACGATATCTGGATTGTTTGCAACTTTTTCTAATAACTGTGAGGTAAACGATTTAGTATCACTGACTCCTCCTGCCAGAACAAGTTTCCATCCAGGGGGCTTTAAAGCACTGAAGGCTTCGACGAGCAAATCGGGACGCTTTTCCGGTACCAGTCTGCCTAAAAACAGAATATAGCGATCCTGGTTCAGACCTAGCTGGGTAGCGTAACCAAAATTTGGGTCAGACTCGCCGTAGCTGGCTGGAGCGTTGGGGATGTAAATTGTCTTCCTACCATAAGTTTGCCAAAAGTAGGTTTGCAGCGCATCTGATACGACAATCAATCCGTGAGCGAAACGTGCTGCCGCCTTCTCTCCCATTTGAATGACGCGAGTAGAGAAGCTGCCCCACTTTGCACGTTGCCAGTCTAACCCCTGACAGGTAACGACTACCTTTGTAGACGTGGCAATTCTGGGTAAACAAGTAAATAGAGATGGACCCAGAGCATGGAAATGAACAATATCGTATTTGTTTAAAGAGGCGACCATTGCCCCAATCGCTGAGGTCGAAAACGCATCTGCCCCTCTGATCGGCAAGCCGGGTAGGGAGATCACTTGGACGCCTTGAAAGTTATAACTTTCACCCCAAGAACACTCTGTGTAAGAGGAGCGGGCATATAAATCCACGCTGTTACCTTTAGCTACCATGCGGGGATAAACCTCAGCACAGTAATGCTCAATGCCACCCTGTTTGGGTGGAAGACCTTTTGCACCAATCACAGCGATTTTCATTACTTTCTAGTTTTGCTCCTCTGTTGGGTTAATACGGTCAGATGGTAGCTCCGGAAAGCGAGCTTTGCTCCCAGCGTTTCCACATTTGGCTGTAAACTTCGTTAACAACGATCCGTGCAGCATAAGGCTCAGCGGAACGCACACACGATGCTATTGGATAATTTTCTACCTGTGCCAGTACCTTGCGCAAGTTATCTGCTATACCAATTGGGGTCCGTTCTTCACAAATAACTCCAGTGTCAGGACTTAGCAGGTGTGGGGTTTCACCAGATCGAGTTGTGACCACTGGCGTTCCGCAGGCAAGAGCCTCAAGAACGACGAAAGGTAGACCTTCAAAAGCACTGGTCAGAACCAAAGCGTTGCAGACACGGTGTAAATCAGCAAGTTCCGCTTGCTGGAGCGCCCCAAGCATCGTCACCCGCTCAACCAGTCCCAACTGAGCAATTTCCGAACGCACTTGATTGGCTAACTCGCCATCTCCTGCGATCAACAAGTGAATATTAGGCTCATTTAAAGCGGCGAACGCACGCACCAGCAGAATCGGATCCTTTTGGGGATGCAGGCGACCAGCAAACAGGAGAAAGCGTGTATCCTCGTTAAGATTTAGCTTCAGCGCTAGGTTGCGCCTTTGGCGATCGCGTTCTTCAATAGATAACGGATAACAAATCTCCTCGTCAAAAGTGTTTTTCAGGAAGGCGACACGGTCTCGCACTTCCGGATAACGCTCGCGGTACAGTTCCAAGGAATTGGTGTTACACGAGAAAATTTGGTTAAATTGTCTCACTAACAACCTTTCAAGGGCAAAATACGCTCCGGGAAATCGCCGCCAAAGAATCGCATTTTGATCGTCCGCAGATGTCATCTGCTTCTGAATATCATTCTGAATAAACAGCGTTTTGTCTCCAGGCCAATTCAGGGTTGCTATGGTTGGTTCCAGTCTATAAAAGTGCATGAAGTCTGAGGCAAAGCAACGTCCCATTAGAGCTGCAGTATACTTGATGGTTGTAGGTATCAAACTTCTGAAATTATCATTTTCCAATCTAAATAAAGGCAGAAAACTAATTTCTCTACCGGCAAATTCTGCTTTTTGCCATCTACCTAAAGATTGATTTAGATCGTTTCCTGTGCCGACAAGCCGAACCTCAAACTCGCTGGGAGCATATTTGATAAAGGTGTTTATGAGTGTCTGAATTCCTCCGATAGTGGTGTGCCAAGGATTAAACTGGTAAAAAATAGTCACTACAGGTTTACGCATAACAAATATACTGCACTAATCCCGTAAAATCACGGGGTTTTTTTTCAATTTTTAAATACACTTCCGCCAAAAATATTTGTTACGTCCTCCTCAAAAGTAAATAAACTTCATATTATCTGCATTCTGTCGTTAGTAATATTCTAAAAATAGAAATAGTCAAAAATTATCAACGCATGTTTACGTATTTCGGACAATTCGTATATTTTGTTACATACACTGATAAGCATCTCTACTTTCCAAAAGACACACTGGAATATATGCTATTTCTACATAGAAGTTTAATTACACTTTTCAAATCTTAGTATCTATAAGACTTAAATATATGTATTTTCATGAAAAATTCATAAAAAAAACATATAACTCTGTATAATTCTTGTCGTAAAAATCATACATATATGCTAATTTTCCTGGCTTTTGTTCTTGTTGATACTTTAAATTCAAAATAACATCACAATAAATTCACAATTATTTAACAATTCACAACTGTGCAGTAACTTGCTTGATGATAAAAGCGTATAAAGACTACAAGCAAGGTTTCACTGTCGTATGTCGTAGTGAGTGCAGGAATTATGGCTAATAAGCCTCTGAGAAAATATCATCTGACCGACCGCAAGTGCAGATCGCGATTTTGCAGCCTAGTTGCAACGCTGCTAAGAGCGACTCAACATTTGATTGATTTAAAAAGACACTTTGAATCTATTGCTGTTTTTACACACATGTTTAGTTACAACTCCCTAATAGTATTATCCCCTAGCATTTACACAAGTTAAATGTAGGTTTTTTTATGAAATATTTACAAATTCCACAGTACTACGGTTGTATAATTTATCAAATTTTATCTAGATAAAAAATCATCTAGTACAGGAATTTTGCTAGACTCCCGAACAAGAGCGAAAATTACCTATTCTGTAAGGTGTGTAATTGTCACAGTCAGGCATCATGATTGAACTAGATGCGATCTTAACAGTGCTAACATACTCTACTAACTTTAAGTAATTTAATAGTGAGTAAGAAGTAGTTTATACTTCTAGTTTCCCAGAGCCTCAAAATTGCTTTACAATAAATTAACAAACTTTCAACTTTACAGTACTTTGCATGACGCCACCCGGCGGCTGGAATAAGTATTTCTCCGCAAGTGCGGTTAGGTGTCAACATACCAGTCGCCTCAAGTCAAGAAACCTGACTTGAGGCGACTGGTATGATTGGGCTAGGGGAGAAAAATTCTGTGCCCCATTCCCACTTAATTGTGCAGTGCTACTTAGATTTAGCTTCCAAACTTTCTAAACGGCTTCTAAGTTCCTGGTTTTGTTGTTTGATTTGGTCTAGTTCAGAGCGCAACTGAACAAGTGCACTTTCTGGACCAATATTCTTTTGCAACTTAGTAATCTCTTCTTCGATATAGCAACGTATACGCCCATCCAGTATGCGCTCAGCCATAGCTTGCAAAATGCCGATCGCCTTGGGAGTTTCCATTTGTCCAAGAGCTGTAACCACCGCTACTTGCGTTAAAAAGAACGTTTCTTGAGAAATTTCTGCTAATCGCTCTAAAATTCGTGACAAATTTGTAGCAATTTGACCAACAGAAATTTTACCAAGAGCGCGAATTGCAGCTAACCGCAGGGGTTGTGGTACACCCAGTTTAGTGTACTCCATGACCAGATTTAACGCAGGCGATGAGGTTTTAAGTTCGGCTAAACCGGCGATCGCTCCACTCCTGACCACTTCATTCCAACCCGCGCGAGATGATAAAACGGATTGCAGCAGCTTGAGTACCTCTTCTGACTGAGTTTTATCTTCCCCTGTAGCAGTAATTGCCCCAATAGCATGAGCCGCAGCTGCTTCTACATAGTAGCTGGGATCGCCCTTGGACAGCAGTTCTCGCACAGCCTGGTAGCAATCATTCGTTTTAATTTTAGCCAGTGCGTCCACCACAGCGCGCCGTGTATCAGCCTCTGGATCTTGTAACCCAGCAACTAATCCTTCAAAGGCTTGATCTAACTTGATTTCTCCGAGTTGTGTAGCCACCTCAGCACGCACACCCCAGTAAGGATCTTGAAGCCCAGCTACAGATAGCGCCTTCACCACCTCTAACCCTCCTTTTTTTGCCAAAGCAACTGCAGCATAAATGCGGGAAATGGGATCGGGGTCAAATTCCAGTTGCGCTTTTAACTCTGGTACTGGGTACTCCAAAGTTACTGTTTTTAAGTAATTATTCCCCACATCAAAGCTGATAAACTGGGGCTTTTCTTCTAGTGGGAAGTAAAAGCTTTGTTCCCTTTCATGAACCCGCACTTTAAAGATTTTGGATTCGTACAGACGTTCCGCTGTCCCGTCTGTTCCTGACTCCTGAACGTACCCAAAACCGATGGGAATTTTCAGGTCAAACAAGTTGCTACTGCTACCATTACGAGATGCACTTGCTTGGGTTTGAGTCACTGTCACTTTCCCGAGCTTGCTATCCCCATCCCAAGAATAAGCTACTTTAAAATCAGGATGACCACCGCGATAAACGTACTGGTCGAAGAGGAACAAAAGATTACGCCCTGTAGCCTTTTCAATCGCCCGTAGCAAGTCTACTGTTTCTACAGTTTTATGAGCATTATCCCGCACAAATGTTTGGATTGCCTTCCAAAATAGCTCTTCGCCCAATTCCGCCTGAATCATGTGATAAACACAAGAACCCTTTTCGTAGATATGGCGGTCATAAAGTTCGATCGCTTCCCGGTAGACGTGGGTCACCATCGGACGGCGGTAGCGACTGCTATCTTCAGCTAAATAACTACGAGCTTCCAGTAATCGATAGTATGCTGCTTCTTCGACACCATATTCATGTTTTGTCCATATCACCTCGGAGTAGGAAGCCATCCCTTCCTTAATCCAAGCATGGGACCAATGCTTAATCACCACCAAATCACCAAACCACTGGTGCGCCAATTCATGGACAACTAAGCTTTCGGTATTGTAGTTATCTAATGCTGCTCTCTCATCCAGTAAACATCTATCAGTTAACAGCGTTGTGGAGGTATTTTCCATCCCACCAAAGATGAAGTCATCAACGCAGACTTGAGCGTATTTCGGGAAAGCATAAGGATAACCGTACTTTTCGCTCAAAAACTCCATCATTTTGGGAGTTTTACCCAGACTACGTTTAGCATCTTCCTCCCGTCCTTTTTCCACATAGTAAGTTACGGGTTTGTCGTTCCAGCGATCCCGAATTTCCGCAAAGTCACCTACAGCCAGAGTCATCAAGTAGGTAGGATGAACTTGAGAAAGCGACCAGTGGTAGATTTTTTCATCGCCGTCTTCAAGTGTCGCAATCAGTTCGCCGTTGGAAATAGCAATCAGGTGTTTAGGTACTCGGACACGAATTTCAGAAGTAGAAAGTTGTCCTGGGTAGTCGAAGCAAGGAAACCAAAAGCGAGAGTCTTCGTCTTCTCCCTGAGTCCAGACTTGGATCGGCTTATTGGGGTAGTGTTTGTCTGGTTGAATAAAGTAGATACCGCGTTGAGGTTTTTCCACCGAGTAGGCGATCGCGATCGCCAGCCGCTGATTAACCTGTGTCGGCTGCTTAAGTTGAACAGACAATTGTTCCCCGTCGTAGTCAAAATTCTGCGACACCTCATCCACTTGGACAGATTGAATGTTCAAGTTGACAGCATCCAAAATCAGACGATCAATACCGTTGCTGATTGGTGTCAGAGTGATGCTGCATTTGCCATAGTAACTTTGGTTAGGTAGATCTAGGTTGAGGTCTAGAAAAATATGTTCCACCTGTCCAGGGCGATCGGGGTTGTAGTGTGGTCTTGCGCCTGGTAACTCAAAAGATTTGTGTAAATGATTTTCTGTATCAAAATAATACTGCAACATTGATGCTTACTGACCTTTTAATCCTGATAACTCTAGCTGAATTTCTTTAAAAAACAGCGACCGAAGCGAGTATTTTCCAAATCAACCCTGAGGTTCCCTGATATTTTGCACCCAATTGTCATTGGGTTAAGGGTGTCTTAGTACTTTATTGGTTCTGATTGGGTGGAAATACTGCTGAGAATTTATATAGCTTAGGATAGCTTGATACTGTGATTTTAATTAATTTTTTTCTATAAAGAACATAACTATTTGCGGTAATGGTCTTTATACTTTTGAAGTAATTCTTGGTGCAATTTCCAACCTACTGTATGTAGGGCTACTAATGTTATCAGTAAATACCGCGCCAAGCGCGGAAATAAATTACAGATCCGAAAACTCTACAATGACGTTTTTACAAGCCTCGACGACAATTTGAGGAAAAGAGGACAATAACAATGCCCGAAAGTAAATCAAAATTTTTAATTCCTGCTGTTGGCACTGCTGTAGTTGTGGCTGCGGGTATTGCTGCCTACATGTATTTTAAAAGTGGACCTACTGGCGATGTCTCAGGAGCTTTGGCAAGTGCCAAAATTGTACCAAATGAGGCAATTATGGCAACTTATATTTCCACTGACCCGAAAATTTGGGCAAAGTTACAGCAGTTTGGGACTCCAGAAGCACAAAAGGTTGTGGCACGCGGTTTGCAGAACTTTAATCAAGAGGTGTTAAATGATAGCAACATTTCTTATGAAAAAGATTTAGAACCTTGGGTCAGTGGTGTGATGATTGCTATGATGCCACAAACTGCAGCCAAAAGTGTGCAAAATGCTCAACCTCCGGCACAAGAACTAAATAATATTCTTATGGTAGTGGGAATTAAGGATAAAATTAGCGCCTTGAATTTTGCCAACAAATTAAAGTCGCAAAAAGGCGTCACGAGTAAAGAAATTGACTACAAAGGGGAAAAAATTACCGAAACAACAGGCAAAAGTACACCTACTTATAGTGCAGTATTAAATAATACTTATTTAGTCTTAGCTCCCCAAAAGCTAGCTGTAGAACATGCGATTGACACTTATAAAGGAGAGCCTTCTTTTGCAAGTAAAGAAGGTGCAAATAACATCCTGACAAAAGGAGTGGATCTAGAAAACACCTTGGCACAAATTTACGTGCCAAACTATACGGATATGATACAGAAAGCAACGCAGTTACCCCCACAAACAAGAGCGCAATTGAAACAGGTGAAATCTATGGTGGCGGGTGTAGGTCTTGATAATGTGGGAGTCAGGATGAAGGCTCAAGCCAATTTAGATCCATTGGTTAAATTCCCGTATCAAAATACGGACTCGCGGGTCGTGTCTCAATTACCTGCTGATACTTTTGCTATGGTCAGCGGACAGGGAATCAGTACTTGGTGGTCAGCGTTAGTGGAATCAAAAGATTATCCTGACTTGAATCAAGCACTCCAGCAGATGCGCGCACAAACGAAATCAGTCAATATTGACCTAGATAAAGAAGTTTTTGGCTGGATGAATGGGGAATTTGCTGTCGCCGCCATTCCCTCGACTCCTGCTGTGTTGGCACCAGTTGGTTTTGGGGCAGCTTTCGTATTTCATACAAGCGATCGCCAAACTGCTGAATCCACCTTCACCAAACTAGATACCCTCGCCAAATCACAACAAGTTAACATAGCCCAAAGAAATATTAGCGGTAAAGATGTAACGGAGTGGCAAATCCCCCTACAAGGCGCTTTACTAACACATGGTTGGCTGGATCAAGATACCGTATTTGTGGCTCTTGGTGGACCTGTAGCTGACGCGCTGACTGCTCCTAAAAATCAGTCTTTAGATAGTAGCGAAAACTTTAAAGTTGTAGCTGGGTCGTTGCCAAAACCGAATGGTGGTTACTTTTACTTGGATATGGACAAAACCATGTCTCTGGTAAACCGTTTTTATAGTACACCTCACCAGCCGATTTCTCCTGAAGCCAGTACTATCCTAAATTCTATTCGTGGTTTAGGAGTAACTGCTACAAGCCCTGACAAATCTACCAGTAGAATGGAGATGCTGTTAGCACTGAAGCAGAAAACAGCTTCTTAGGAATTGTTGATTGTTGATTGTTAATGGTTGATTGTTCAATTAACAATTAACAATTAACAATTAACAATCAACCATCAACATAATTATTCATTTATGATCGCTGCTGAAAAAACTACTCCTGGCTTAGCTTCTCGCTTAGTGAATGGGGTCTTGACAATTAAGCCTTTAGCCAACCTAGCTAAGCACCAAGCTAGGCAAATGATGATTAAACGCGCCGAGAAAATTGGCGTACCTTGGACCAAACAAGTGCAGACACTACAAGCACATGATTGGGAAACTGAGTTCGCAGTTGTACAAAACCGATTTCTTTCCTACCCAGACTACTATCTGCGGTCATTTCACGCCTACGAAAACGGAAATCTTAACTGGCAAGCTGCTTTTGAGGTAGAGTCTGCTGCTTATGCCGTTCACGCTAAGATTTGGCCCGATGCAGAAGCGCAAGGCGATCCGAAACTGCGTCAAAGTTACCATGACATCCTTACTAGCTGCATTCAATCTGAACCGCAAGACATCTTAGACTTGGGTTGCAGTGTGGGCATGAGTACCTTTGCCTTGCAATTTGTTTATCCCAACGCCAACATCATTGGTTTAGATTTATCTCCTTATTTCTTAGCCGTTGCTCACTACCGCACTCAGCAACGTCAAACTAAAATCAATTGGGTTCATGCCGCTGCTGAATCCACTGGGCTACCAGACGCCTCGTTTGATTTAATCTCCAGTTTCTTGATGTTCCACGAATTGCCACAGTCAGCAACCCAGCAGATCTTTGCTGAGGCGCGGCGGTTACTGCGTCCGGGTGGTCACCTGGCAATTATGGACATGAATCCCAAATCAGCAATTTACAAGAAAATGCCGCCTTACATTTTGACTCTGCTCAAAAGTACTGAACCTTATTTAGATGAATATTTTACATTGGATATTGAGCAGGTGCTAATTGACGCGGGTTTCAATGCTCCCACAATCACTGCAAACAGCCCTCGTCACCGCACGATCGTTGCTCAGTTGTAGAGACGTAGCATGCTACGTCTGGATACTGAAATTTTGTGGGCAGCGATCCCACCGCTGCTGCTTTTAGTTTTCTACTATTACCGCATCCCTACTGCCCCATCCCTAGCACGGGTGCTACTGTTCTTTATCTTTGGGACAATATCCGGTTTCTTTGCCCTCAAACTAGAGTGGGTTTTTGAAACTGTAGCCAACTGGATTGTAGACTGGCAGAGAATAGAGCGATCGCTTGGAGGTATCGCCCTACGGCAGTTTCTGGAAGTAGGTTCAATAGAAGAAGCATGTAAGTTAGCAGCGGTTATTGCTCCCACCTGCTATTTCCAACGTCGGTATCGATTACGTCCCAGTACTGTTTTCCTCTTTACCATAGCTGTTGCCCTTGGATTCACTGCTGAAGAAAACTGGATTTACCTTTTCTATGGCACAGCATCGCCTCTTGACCGTATCATCAGTACCCCCATCCACGCTATGTTCTCTGCTCCTTGGGGGTACGCTCTAGGAATATCTATTAAGTCACATATTAGCTTTAATCAAGATAGAAAGCTTGTTCCTAAGGCTTGGCTCAATTCTGTCATCTGTCATGCTTTAGTAAATGTCCTATCTAGTGCTTGGCGTTATCCAGGACTGCTGCGTTTTCTAAGCTATGGTTTGTTTCCATTTCTGTTGTGGATGTTTTGGCGACTAGAGCAATTATTGTTCAGATTACAGGGTAAACCTCCGATAATGTTGATCTCAGGCTCTACACTCTGTCATCGTCACTGGCAAATCGGTTTGGTACTGTTTACTCTCGCGCTGGGTGGAAACGCTATTTTTGGGCTATTTCTCTTAGCAAAAAGTGTGGGTTCCTGGAGTTATTTGCAGCTTTTCCAAACTCGTGTTTTATTGTTTATACTTAGCCGCTTACTACTCAATGTGTTTTTCGGATTTCTGGCATGGGTAATTTACCGCTATCTACGAAACTTAGCACGTTAAGTTATGTAAATAAATTTTAAGTATGCAGTCACAATTAAACTTAAAATGGGCGGGCAGGATGCCCACCCCACAAGACATTTAACAAATTGTGGGGTGGGCATCCTGCCCGCCCTAAAATACTATTGAAGTTACACTGGCACTAAAACTGATTCATTTTGTGCTATAGTTGGTGAGTTTGATTCTAAGTGAGTGCAGTAGATTTCGCAGGAGTTATTTGGACTTTCGATTAATTTAACTTTGTAAAGCGAAGCTCCTAGTTTCTGAATAGGCGATCGCAGTAAATTACTAATGTAAAGTGCAATATTCTCTGCTGTAGGAACAACTTCCTCAAAGTAAGGGATGTCTTTATTGAGGAAGGTGTGATCTAACGGCTCGATTACATAATCTTTGATCGCCTGATTCAAAGCAACTAAATCAACAATCATTCCAGTGCGTGGATCAATTTCCCCAAGCACGGTGACTTCTAGATGATAGTTGTGCCCGTGACCGTTAGGACGAGCGCACTTACCGTAAATCTCGAAGTTCTCTTCCGTACTGAGGTGAGTCTGAGCAAGTCGATGGGCGGCGCTAAAGTGAGTGCTGACTGTGAGGTAAGCTTCCATTTGGTTTCCTATATAATCTGCCCAAAGTTCAGGATTTTCAAATATCTGTATGCGGACTAAAGGTAAGTGGGGTGCTAGCCGCTGCCAGATCACCCGTGTAATATTTTCAGTAGTGGGCAGAGTTTGTTGAAATTCTGCCCACGTATCGTTGAGGTAGGAAAAGTCGAGTTGGCTTGTAACTTCCCGTTTAATGACCTGTTTTACGTCTGATAAGTTGAGCACCATGCCATGTTGATTTAATTCTCCACTAAGGGAGACAAATAAGACATAGTTATGTCCGTGTCCAGGAAATCGAGAGCAAGCACCAAATTTCTCAATGTTTTCTGCTTCACTCAGTTCTGGCAACCAGTATCGATGGCTTGCTGAAAACTGAGCACGACGATTTACAATACATTGCATGAGTATATTAGAAACAAGATTTAATAATTATTAAAATTTTTCTACTTATAGCATAAACTAATTTTGTTGATTGTTGATTGTTGATTGTAACTACCAACAATTAACAATTAACAGATTCTTGTGCCTCACTGTGCAAGTGAGTGGCAATGCGGAACATTTCTTGCCCTGTATGCAAGTAACTTTCATCGTAATTTAGGGGAAAATATTCTAACTCGTCAAGTCCATCGCTAACTTGATTAAGGCAGTAGTAGAGGTGAGCCGCTGTTCTTGCTAAACTGGGGGGATTAGGCAGAGAACTAAAAGTGACTTGTGCCTGCTTGAGGTCATCTCCACAGGTTGATAAGTAATCCTGAAATTCCTGTAAAAGTTCATCATCAAAGGGGTCTGCCGCTAGTTTCTCAATTTGCTCTTGTAGGGAATTGAGAATTTGACAAAGGAAGCGATTAACTGGTTGATAAACCAGTATCAGCCATTCCTCGACCTGTTCATCGACATGCCTTCCTGTTTTTCGTCGTTTTGTCTGGTATTGCTTTTGAGCAGATGCTGTACGCTGTTGGCGATCGCTATTGCCTTTTTGGGAACGAACACGGATTTTTTGGTCGTAACTTAAGCGACTTTGAGCATCGCCTAAGACCTCGTAAGCTGCATTGATCCGAATAATCTGCTCATGGTCTGCCGTATCCTGATTGCTGTCAGGATGAAACATTTTTACCAAACGGCGATAAGCTTGTTTAATCTCTGTTTGGCTCGCACTTGGATTAACTTTGAGCGTTTCGTAGTAGTTAGAATCAGCCATTACTCCAATTTATCTTAGTTGTTAGTTGATAGTGGTTAGTAGGTAGCACTCAACAACCCTTGGGGTTCACCAGTTCCCAGGGCGCGGGAAACAAGCTGCAAGGACTGGCGAACCAACAACTAACAACTAACTAAATGTAGTACATAATATCCAGATGCCGTCGAGAATCCCGTTTTTCACTGATATCGGCAAGCGTGTAGTTTTGCAAAGCTAAGTTTGCTGCTAGACGTGCTTCAAGCCAGATTTCTTCTATGACGGCATTGTCTACAGTTTTGGGCTTGACGTCGTTCTCATCTGTCTGTATAGGAGTGGGGAAAGACAAATCAATTAAAAATTAAAAATTTTTAATTTTGCATTTTTAATTTTTAATTCTTAATTCTTGTACTCCCTCATCCTCTTTTATATTATACTCCGGTTAACTACTGGAGTTTCAGATTTTCTACTACCGACGACAAAAACCCCACCAAAAGGCGGGGAGCATGCATGTTTTAATATTGTAATCAGATTGTCAACTCTCTAGAAGGTGAAAGTTGTTCTGAGAGTACCGATAAATGCATCGTCGTTGTTACTATTTTGACCAGGAGAGGTCAAATAGATGATCCCAGGGGTAATGGAGATGTTGTCGCTCACACGATACTTGTAGAACCCTTCAACGTGGATTGGTATAGAACCACCACCAAAACCTCTGCGGTTAAGAGCATAAGGTTCTGCACCGGCGAATAAGCCTAAAACGTTACCCTTCTTACCCAAGTCAGCCAAGGCTATCCCGCCTCCGTAGGTCCAAGCTTTGAAGTTATCTTGGCTACTCACTTTGCCTGATACATCTGAGTATGTGCCAAAGCCACTGATGGAGACTTTATCGGTGAGTCTGAATGCTCCCTCAACACCGTAGTTATTACTTTCGGCTGCATTAATGAGTCGGTTGGCTTGTGCAGTACCTTCTACACCAATGCCTGGTTGTAGGAATCCACCCTCATCGAATATAGAAGTACCTCCCTTGTGATACCCGTGGACGTAGGTTGCACCGATGGCAAAGCGACTACTAATATTAAAGTTCAACTGTCCGAGGGCTGCGTAGCTACCGTTTGCAAGACCTCTACCAACACCAGGGTTATTGGGGTCAGACGCCAAGTAACCCACAGTTAATGAACTTGGTCTGAAGATCCCACCACCCTTACCAAATTTGAAGCTAACCGCTCCACCTGCACCACCACCAATGTTATAGATCGGATTTCTGGAAGCAAAGGTAGACAAAGCACCGTTACCGCCGTCAAAGTCCTCAAAGTAAGGGTTATTAGTGGGGGCATAATCGCTATGAGTACCACCAGTAGCTACGATGTAAAGGTTGGCAGGTCCGATAGGAAAGTAATACGACAGCCAATCTAAATTGACACTGTTATTACCATTACTACCGTTAGTTGAACTAAGGCTAAAGGTTTGAGTGCCTTCAGAACTTCTGAATCCAGCACCAGGACCTACCGCAGCTGTTCCCAGATCGTATCTGTTGCTATAACCACCGTTACCAGCAGATATCCTGGTATGCAGAACATCTCTACCTGTAAAGCTGGTTTGCAAGTCTAAACGTATCCTGTCTTGTAAGACAGTATGGTTCCTGTTGCCACCAGCGTTATCTCCCAAGGTGTCAGATAGCGCAAAAATCGCTTCACCCACTAATTTGGTGGTAGTGGAGAACTGATTTGCCTCTATTTCAGCAGTACGGGATTCTAAGGCATCTACACGACCCCGGACAGTTGCTACTTCAGCAGCAAATTCTTCTTGCAACCGCTGCAAGGTAGCCAAATCTTCTTTTTTCACCAAATCAGCCGTAGCTGTGGCAATCAATTCGTTAACCCGGTCTAAACAGGCATTTAAACCTGCTGCAAATTCATATCGGGTCATAGCACGGTTCCCGCGATAAGTCCCATTGGGATAACCAGCAATACAACCATAACGCTCAACCAAGGACTGCAACGCCTGGAATGCCCAATCGGTTGGCTGCACGTCTGAGAACTGGGAAACAGATGTTACTTGGGACTGAGAATTGTTTTTCCCTTCATTGCTATATTTGTTAACTTGCTCCAAAACATTGACGTCTGTTTGTTTTTGTACTTCAGCCAAAGTTTGTGACTTTTGAGCAACTTTAGTTCCAACTGTTGAATTTGCTAATCCGGAAACGTTAAGTTGTGTTTGTGCTGTTTGGGCAACCGTTTGTGATTGAGCAACTTTAGTTCCAACTGTTGAATTTGCTAATCCGGAAACGTTGAGTTGTGTTTGTGGTGTTTGGGCAAACGTTTGTGAATTCTGAGCAACTTTAGTTCCAACTGTTGAATTTGCTAATCCGGAAACGTTGAGTTGTGTTTGTGGTGTTTGGGCAAACGTTTGTGAATTCTGACCAACTTTAGTTCCAACTGTTGAATTTGCTAATTCTGATACAGAGGTAAAAGTCTCTAAATTTTTGGCTTGTGAGACTTCTGTCTTCACAGCTTCAGATTTGGTGGAATGCTGCGCAGCGATCGCAGTCGTTGAAACTAGCAATGTTGCTCCTAAAACTGCTGGGCTAACCACCAAGGATTTCCACAATAGATTAGACATCATGTCCTTTTCTCCTCACACCTTTTTTTTAAATTTTTATTTGCTGCAACTTACACACAAAAATGTGACTTCTTTTTGGTGTTGTAACCTCTGTCTGAGGTATGCTTTTCTTTAGTCACATTTCAGTTTTTGCCAAGCTAACAGTTAGTTAAATTACGGTAAATAAATTGTGCAATTAACTTATGCAAAAACATAGCTGTATACTAAGTAATTATAAGTCTTCTAATTTCGATGGCAAGACACGAGTGTCGCATTATCAACTGTCACACATCATTGGGGAATGGGGAATGGGGAATGGGGAATGGGGAATGGGGAATGGGGCTACTGGTACAGTACGCTCACGTTACGTCAATTGCTCATTTTTCAAAGCATTTGATCATTGCTCCAAGGTCATAGGGTATTAAGAATTGAAAGGATTATTCCATGCCCCATGCCCCATGCCCTATGCCCTATGCCCCATGCCCTATGTGACACCTTGCACTTTTTCAGACGGGCAAAGATAATTCACTAACTCCAAAATTTCTTTTCAGATCTCTAAAAAGTTACCCCTAAAAAACTATCCGCTCTAATTTAGATCGGGTGATCTAAATTAGAGCGGTCTAGCGGGTCTTCAGGTTGCAACCAGACTGCTGGAAGGATCTCCAGGCTAGCCTAGCTACTTGGTCAAACTTAGTCTCTCAAGAAGACTAAGACTAACTTTTAGAGAACAGCTCCAGCACACAGCCGGCTTGCTGCAACCTGATGACCCATGGTTTTACTACTTTCTATCATGGGCATCACCTCCTTGTTGCCTAAGCGGTCTTAGTTTCAAAAAGGCAGAAGCTCAAAGCTTCTGAGCTTTACTTTATTCACTATAGCACATCTATTTGGAAATGTGGTTGGTGGTTAGTTGTTAGTTGTTAGTTGTTAGTTGTTAGTTGTTGGTGGTTGGTAGTTGGTGGTTGTTGACAACTAACCACTACCTACTAACTACTAAAAATCAACAAAATAAAAAAACCCCCACCAATAGGCGGGGGAGAATTCAGCTATAAAAGGCTGAAAATTGCCTGACTATTACAAAGCGTTACCGCGAGGTAGAACTTCCTCAGGGAATACAAATTGTTCGTGAGGCTGATCTTGAGGAGCCATCCAAGCACGGATACCCTCGTTCAGCAAAATGTTCTTTGTATAGAAAGTTTCAAACTCTGGGTCTTCTGCCGCCCGCAATTCTTGCGACACGAAGTCGTAAGCCCGCAGGTTCAGTGCCAATCCGACAATGCCAACCGCGCTCATCCACAAACCAGTGACGGGCACGAACAACATGAAGAAGTGTAACCAGCGCTTGTTGGAGAAGGCAATCCCAAAAATCTGTGACCAGAAACGGTTTGCCGTCACCATGGAGTAGGTTTCTTCCGCTTGGGTGGGATTGAAGGCGCGGAAGGTATTAGAACCTTCACCATCTTCAAACAAAGTGTTCTCGACTGTCGCACCGTGAATTGCACACAGCAGCGCACCACCGAGAATACCTGCGACTCCCATCATGTGGAAGGGGTTGAGTGTCCAGTTGTGGAAGCCTTGCAAAAACAGCAGGAAGCGGAAAATTGCCGCCACACCGAAGCTGGGAGCAAAGAACCACGAAGACTGTCCCAAGGGGTACATCAAGAACACACTGACGAAGACCGCGATGGGACCGGAGAAAGCGATCGCGTTGTAAGGGCGAATCCCTACCAATCGGGAAATTTCAAATTGTCGCAACATGAAGCCAATCAAACCAAATGCTCCATGCAACGCCACGAATGGCCACAAGCCACCGATTTGAAACCAACGGGTCAAGTCCCCTTGTGCTTCAGGTCCCCACAACAGCAACAGGGAATGTCCCATACTGTTGGCAGGAGTGGATACTGCCACTGTGAGGAAGTTACAGCCTTCCAGGTAGGAGGAGGCTAATCCGTGGGTATACCAAGATGTGACGAAGGTAGTCCCGGTCAGCCAACCGCCCAAGGCTAGAAAGGCACAGGGAAACAGTAATATCCCTGACCAACCTACGAATACAAAGCGATCGCGCTTCAGCCAGTCATCGAGAGCGTCAAACCACCCTCTGCTACTGGGGGCTCGTCCAACTGCAATAGTCATTAGAGCGAATCTCCAAATGTTTATAAGTACGGGTTTTGTTTCTCTATCTATATATAGACGTGCAGCTTTCTGACCGTCTAAACACAGAAGATCAACCAAATTGTTAATCAAGTTAACAATTTTTTACTCTCTATTAATAATATAGGTGCAAATCACTAATTTTTCCACTAGATTTTTAACTTTACTTAATAAATCTAACTACTGTTAGAGGGTAATAGGGAGTAGGGAGTGGGGAGTAGGGAGTGGGGAGACAAGGGGGACAAGGGGGACAAGGGGGACAAAGGAGACAAGGGGGACAAGGGAGACAAGGGGGACAAGGGGGACAAGGGGGACAAGGGGGAGGGATGCTTCCTTGTCTCCCTCCCCACTCCCCACTCCCCACTCCCCACTCCCCATTCCCCACTCCCCACTCCCCACTCCCCATTCCCCATTCCCCACTGAGATCAGTTAGCTAACGCTAAAATGAGTCCTACAGTCAGTTAAATTTGATCAACGCCAAATGTTTACCATAGACCTAACCGTAAAAAACACTGCTTTCCCCATGTCAGTAGAACGTAAGTCAGCTGAAGATGCTGATGCTGTCTATCAATTGATTTTGGCAGCAATGCGCTCTGGTAACCCCGACATTGTGGAACTAAAGAGTGAGGGCAAGACAGAGAAAAAAGTCGCAGTTCGTGCCAGTGAAATTTCTGGAGTCCAAGTCTCTCAAAGAGACGGTACAGTCGGTGGTGGTGGTAGACCACCTGGATTTTTCGCCTTAACTGCTGAGTAAGCAGATGGTGATGTACAAATGACGGAACTGGGCATTGAGGTAAAGGATTTAAATTTCAGTTGGCCGTCGGGAGAGAAAGTCATTAAATCTTGCTCTCTAGAAGTACCCAAAGGTGAATTTTGGATGCTCTTGGGTACAAACGGCAGTGGCAAATCAACTTTACTCAGACTACTGGTGGGGCTATTAACTCCTGAGAGGGGCGAAATTCGAGTTGTGCATCCCGTTGGCTTTGTCTTCCAAAACCCCGATCACCAATTGGTCATGCCAACTGTTGGTGCTGATGTGGCTTTTGGGCTGGTGGAGGAAAGACTACCAACTGCTGCTGTGAGAACACGGGTTGAAGAAGCACTCGAGTCGGTGAATTTGCTAGCACTGGAACGACGCCCTATCTATGCTTTGAGTGGTGGACAGAAACAGCGAGTAGCGATCGCTGGCGCCCTAGCTCGTCGGTGTGAAGTCTTATTATTAGATGAACCCACTGCCTTACTTGATCCAGATAGTCAACTGGAATTAGTGGTTAGTGTTCGCCGTCTAGTCAAAAGTCAAGGTATTACAGCTCTTTGGGTAACGCATCGCTTAGATGAGTTGGATTACTGTGATGGCGCTTTCTTAATGGAAAGAGGCGATCTTGTCGATCAAGGAGATCCCCAGCGCCTTGAACAACGTTTGATGGGGCTGCACAACGAAGCTTCTTGATATCTATTAGTCATTAGTCCTTACTAATGACTAATAGACATCTCCATAAATTAATTGTGCGTTGTTTAAAACCCTTGTAGAGACGCGACCTCGCGCGTCTCTACATTGTTTTTCACTCCATGTCTAATGACTAAATCAGATTTTTTATCATTTGTAACATTGTGTTACAAAATAAATTGAACTACGATGAAAGCTATGAATGAATCTTGTTAACTCTAGAAAATTTTGCTCAAAAACCATGCCCTGTCCATTACCCCAAGCCGTTTTACTAGTAGACGGCTATAATATAATAGGCGCTTGGCCTTGCCTTAAAAAAACTCGTGATACTGCAGGACTAGAAGCGGCACGCTGGGAACTGGTTGAATCTTTAACTAGTTACACTGCATTTCAAGGCTATGAAACTCAGATCGTGTTTGATGCTCAATATCAGAACACCTGTAGCAACAAGGAAGTAATTACTGGACTTTTATCAGTTCATTACACTGATTTCGGGCAGACAGCAGATACATATATTGAAAAATCTTGTGCATCTCTTCGCCAGCAAATAGCTAAATCTCACATTTACCGAGTGATTGTAGCCACATCCGATCGCCTACAGCAGTTGATGGTACAAGGGTATGGCGCTGAATGGATGTCGGCACTACAACTATGTTACGACGTAGAAGCGGCTGTCTGCCGTGCAAGGTACAATTATCAACCACGGAAACAATCGAAGAGTAGATTTTTAGCCAATTCCATTGACCCTAAAGCACTGCAGCGTTTAGCTGAATTGCGAAGGGAATTGAAATAGCTGACATTACTATATTAGCATCAAAAGCTACGAGGTGGAGGTTAAAAGCTGATTAAGACTGCGGACATTTTTATAGTTAAGCGTCTACTGGAAAAAAATTGAAAAAATTTTGGCAAAGGTACTTGCCAAATAATATTTCTTGGTTTAGTATTAGTAAGTGTAATCCTCAGTAGCTCAGTGGTAGAGCGATCGACTGTTAATCGATTGGTCGCTGGTTCGAATCCGGCCTGGGGAGTTAAAAAAGCAAATAGATGGGACTATGAAAGTCACCGCTAAACAGACTCTGTAAAGGCATTGCCTTGCGGCTTTGTTTGTTTAGCCCCAGACTTCTAGGATAGTCAAAACAACTGAGTCTGATAACATCCCAAATCATTAGTACATGACGGCGGAAATACAGTTACCATACCAAACAGCCAAAAACCTTGTATTTCAAGCTTTTTAATTTTAGATTGCTTCGCTTTGCTCGCAACGCTTTACGATTTTTAATTTTTAATTCCGCGCAGCGGTACTAGAGCAGATTTTTCTCAGGGTGGACGATCGCATTAGTTTGATTAGAATTAAGTTGCAGGACTATTGATTGGGATTGCTCACCTTCATAGCGCGATCGCCTCTTCTCGATCGCGTTGCTGCTTCAAAATTCGAATCACTTCAAGACTTGCTCCAAACATTAGTCCTGCCACAGTACCAATTACAGCAGCTACACGACTTGAGAAGATAATTCGTCTATTAAAGATCTTGTTGAGAAGCTTCTGGACTAGCGATTTGTTGGTAAGGTGTAATTAGGACTATTTTCCCACAAAATGCTACACTGGTATGGAAGCAAAGCGAAAAAGTGAGAGCAAACAAAAAAGGGCGATCGCTACAATAAACGAGCGGACACCTGCGTTGCTTACCCAAGTTATGGCACGATAAGTAGTTCGTTTGCTACGCCACGCTCAATATTAATAAATTAGGGAATTACTCTTAGTATCAAACGCTTTTGTTCGTCTTACTGATCATTTGGTATGGTAGCCGTTAAATTTTGCTGTTTATTTTGAATATTTGGCTAATTTAGGTTTGAGGAGGCAACAATGACCTTAACAACAGAAATAACCTCGGACTTTATCTGCCCCTGGTGTCTGAGCGCAGATACACGAATGAATCAGGCGATCGCCCAACTCAAAACTCCTGTTAAGATCAAGCGTATTTGGTATCCTCCGGAGCTAAACTCAACCATGCCGGAAACAGGCATGGATCGCAAAACTTACCGCTCCAACAAAATTGGCAGTTGGGAATACTCACAAATGCTGGATGCTTAAACGATACAGGTGGGTATTGGTGACGGGATTAAATTCCGCCACGACTTGAAAGCCTAACAAAAATAGAGAAGGTAATTACTACTATGACAGAGTTCATATTCCCTATCAGCCCTGCTTCAGATCTCACACTAGCACACTTGCGCGACTTGCGCCACGGGCTTCTCCGTCTCCATAAGGCGCTGGTTGACTCAGAGCGCATCTCCTATGAACGGGTCCACGGGCGAGTCACTTCCAGCAACGAACTTCTAAAACTCGTCATCCAACACGAGTGGTTTGCTTGGCTTCACCCCGTTTCCGAACTCGTGGTCCAGATCGACGAGTTCTTAGACGCGGACGATCCAGTGACGGAGAACGATGCGAAGAGTCTTATAGAGCAAGCACGCGCATTGCTCAATCCGTCTGAGGAGGGCGCTGGCTTTGAAAAACATTACTACGATGCCATCCAGCGCGACCCCGACGTTGTGATGACACACGCGGAGGTGTCGCGGCTTCTTGCGTCCGATGTTCAAGTCTGATCCCAGGGTACTTGTGGTGGGGATTTTCTTACCCTGTAAATTGTGCCAACTCGTGTGCGATCGCTACAACAACGCTACAAAACCTTAGTTTGTAATCTTGTTAGCGAGCTTATTTGATACATCTGAGCGTTTCTGGATAAGTAGACATTTTTGCCACTCAAAAAAGTGTTTAATTGCCAAGATGAATGTACCAGTTAACCTATTATTTATGAATGACAATACACTTAATGATTACTATATTCACGTATTTTCTTTGTCTTTTAGACATCGGGAATACTCACCCACAAGAATTAGTGAAAGTCTGTAATCCAACAGATTTTGGTGCTAAAGCTGATGGCATTCACAAAGATACCAATGCCATTCAGTCTGCCATAGAAAATTGCGCTGAGGCTGGGGGAGGTATTGTTCGGCTTTCATCCGGAAAATATCTCAGTGAGCCAATTTTCCTTAAGAGTAAGGTGACACTTGAAATCAACGCTAATGCTGTGCTGCTGGCTTCTCAAGACCAAAACAGCTATCGGTCAGTAACCTCTGATGCAAATGGCGCTGTCAAATCAGAGAAGCTTCTAGCCTTAGTCAATGCAGTCAATCAAACGGACATAGCGATTGTAGGAAGAGGCACCATCGATGGTGCAGGCGCGCCTTGGTGGCAGGCTGAACGTGCAGCTGTTGCACATGGACAGCCAGATGTAGATCGACCTCGACTTGTCCTATTCTCCCACTGTCAGAGAGTCCGGGTCAAAGGCATCACCTTGACTAATTCCCCAAGTTTCCACTTGGTGCCAATGTTTTCTGAGGATGTCGCGATCCAAGATGTGACAATTAAAGCACCAGCCGACTCTCCCAATACAGACGGGATCGATCCGTCGTCCTCTCACCACGTTCACATCTCCCGTTGCACGATTGATACTGGAGACGACAACATAGCTATTAAATCAGGTTATGTAGACCCTGCTTATCCGAATGCTGGTAGCGCCGACATTACTATCTCTGACTGCACATTTCTCCACGGTCACGGAGTTTCAATCGGCAGTGAAACTAATGGTGGTGTAGAGAACGTTATTGTAGAGCGTTGTAAGTTTCACTTAACTCAAAATGGCTTACGCATTAAGTCATTGCGAGGTCGGGGAGGGAGTGTAGGGAATATCATCTATCGCGACATAGAGATGGAGGACGTCAGTCCGGTCATTACCTTTACTACCTACTATCCCGATATCCCCAAGGAGGATACACCTCAACCGATCGTAGACACGACCCCATTTTTTCACGACATTTCGATTACTAATCTCTTTGCAAAGGGTGGAAAAGTCGCAGCCACCATAGTCGGGTTACCAGAAAAGCCACTATTCAACATCGTCTTAACTAACGTCAATATCTTTTCTCAAACAGGTATTGTTGTTAGGAATGCCACAGTCCAAACATCTAATGTAGAGATTTCCAATCAACAGGGACCCGCCTTCATTCTTGAAGACCAGGGACAAGTTAAGAACTGAGGAATCATGCTCTGTGGGGGTGTATTTTCCGTGTCTGAGTTGAACTAACAAGAATGACCCGCATATCGGCGGCTTCTGGTACTAACTGCTCAAAGAGCGATCGCCTTGGTCTGCCAAGATTACGCGCTAACAGGACTGAGGTATTTGGATATTGAGCGAAATTGTGTAATAACTAGATGTCTGCCTAAGCCAAGACGATGGAATGGTAGCTATATTTGAACGCAATTTTTTTCCTCATTTTTAGGAAGTCAAAGAACGTTCTTTAAAGTCGAAAATTCTGACTTAGTTTGAGCTTAAAGAAATGCTATACTCCTCATGGTGTAAAAGATTCTGCTTAGTCATAGGCAAAGAGAAATGATTCTGAATCTAGCAAAGTTACCAGATATAGCTAAGAGTTAGTTGTAAAGTTAATATCAGAAGCTTGCCAGTGTCTTGCTCTAACCCAAAGCTGATTAAATGCTTTATCTTGTGCCGCAGCTAAACAAGGTGGCATGAGGAAATCACTAATAATAGTAATCACTTCACTTAATGAATTTTGCTCAGACTTAAGTTGTCCCCTTTTAAGAAAAGCAAGCCACTGCTTCTGTTTTCCAGGGTCTTCAGCAAATTCTGTTGTAAGAGCAAAAGGCTCTGTTTTTGGCAGGGAAGTTTTACGCCGCTCAAAAGTATTTTTAATAGCTTTGCTGAGAAAATCTCCTTGAAACTCAAAATTCTGGCAAAGAAACCAAACATCGTAAAAGTCCTTCATTCGGCTGTTATTTATACCGAGAATAACCATTGCTTGAAATTTTTCAGCAACCACTGTCTCACGAGGATAAATTCGCAGACAAGGTGCTGGCAAATCCAAGATGGCGGGAAATTCAACTTTTTCAGGCGTAGGAGTGACTGCATCCCCAAATCCAATGTCTACTTGAATGGCAATCGCAATAGAACCTAGCTTTCCTTTTAACTTGAGTCGTACCCCTTCGTATTCTTGGTCTTCCTTTATTCTTTCCCCCATAACACTTTCCTCTTGAAAATTAATTCCATCTTCTTCACAGTTTATAGAGCAAATTTCGTTAAAAACCTTGACTAGATGTGAAATTTCGTTTACACCAAAACAGAGCAAATCTAAATCTTTCGTTGCTCGGTGAGGTTCACCATTCCATACCCTGAATAGGGTAGCTCCCTTGAGAATGAATATTTGTTTGTATTGAGATTGGCTCAGCCTGTACAACAGTCGCTCCGAGGCGTAGCTTATTAGCACATAGTTGTAGTCTTCTCTTCGCTGCTTTGCTAAATTGTATAATCTGGCTCTAATGGAATCTGCTACACAACGAGGCTTATTCTGATTCATCCGAGAAATTCCAGATACGGGCGGATCACATTCTGCATTCGACAAATCTTAGCGTAATGCCAAAGTTCATCTACTGTACAGCGTCGTTCTCTCCGACATTCCCGCAGTGCTTCTAGGGCAACATCAAGACCAATTTTGTTGCGAAACTTAAAGCAGTCTATAACTGTTTTAGCAACACAATAGATTGGCAGACGCACTCCTTCAATGTCATGTTCCTCAATCCCAGCCTTCAATGTTTTATTAGACATATGAACAATCCGCAGAGGAAGAATATTATCCTTAGGCGAACGTGCTTTTTGGTCTATAGCAAGCCAAATCTCAAAGGGAGCTTGAGTGGTTAGTTCATAGAAGCTGAGTGCGGAAAGTAGGCAAATGACCCCGTGAGGAACTCGTTGAGTTGCCTCAACTAAGCTATGACTCTCTGTAATCTCAGCATTAGCAAAAGTATAAATACCACGACCCGAACGCATAAGCAATCCTTGCTGCTCAAGACGTTTGAGATACTCTCGATGAATTCCTTTTGCCTCTACATCTTTAGCTCGGATCACCCCAACTTCACGGACAAGATCCAGCAACTGCTGTGTCTTCGACATATTTAAATCAATCGTTTGTGTTTCTTCCCACGCTTTCCCGTTTTCTGACAAAATGTCTGTAGATATATACTTGTACCAACAATTTAACACAATCAGCAAATAAATTCACCTTTATTGTGATAAAATGTTAGCAGTTATAAATATAGTTTAACATTTTGTCACTTCAATAGCGAGTTGGCAGACGAAATCTATGAAGGTGAGATGATTTTGCTTCATGGATTTATCAAAAAATCTCAGAAAACCCCTAAAAAAGAATTGAATTTAGCTTTAGAACGTAAACGAGAATTGGAATTGGAGGCGAAGGAATGAGTAACAACCCTTATATCGGTTTGTCTCTTGATGATCTTCTGGAAGAAGAGGGTACACTTGATGAGATTAACTTGGTTGCCATCAAGCGGGTCATTGCATGGCAAATTAGGCAGGTAATGGAAGAAAGGAAACTAACTAAGAAGGCTATGGCGAAAGAGATGAAGACTAGTAGGTCATCTCTGGATCGACTTCTAGATCCAAATAATATCATGTCCGGATGAACACTTATAATACCTGTAGGTTGGGTTGAGGAACGAAACCCAACATCAAATTATTGTATTTGTTGGGTTTCACTGCGTTCAACCCAACCTACATTTACCGATTTTATTATAAGTATTTAACCGGACATGATATAACGCATCTGTAACCTTGGATACTATTGATCGTGCTGCCAGAGTCATTGGCACTCATAGTGCGTTTTGAATTGGTAGATCTAATTTAGTCTAGGTGGGAGTTAAGGTGGTTATTACGATTTAAGATACCAGTACCAGTCTACCAAGGAGACTACAACTAGAGGAAGCAGAGAAGATGTCCGTTACTTCTTCAAAAGCGAAAAGTTGGAGACATTACAGCAAAAATTGATGCTTTTAATACCCCATCGGCTCCTCTAATGGTTGCAACTGATGAAGAATTATCCTCATCTCGCATCACGACCATTTCCCCACTGGGGACCTTGTACGACAATTCCATCGGGCATAGTGGTGCGCCATATCAAATTCCACCCACTACAAATAAGACCGCTTTCGGTGTGGGCACCTTTGAAATTAGTCTGAGCGAGAATAGCACACTCGAAATACCCGATTTGAGTTCCACGAAAGGTGGAACCACAGGCATTCATGTAATCCAAGCTGCTTAAGCGCAAATCGGCATTGTCAAAACAACTCCAATACAAGTTAGCAGCACGCAAATTAGCGTTACGAATAATTGCCTCTGCCAAGGAACATTCTCTCAAGAAAATCCCCACCAAATCAGATCCAGTCAGATCGGCTCCCTCCAAGTAGACTTCATGGAGGTAAGCCCCTCGCAAGTTGATATCTCGCAAAACCACACCGTCAAGATCGCTTCCTTCTCCACGATACTTGGAAGGGCGGAAGCCATACTCAACCAATTCAATTCCAGCAAAGTTACGTTCCCCAGCAGCATATCGCTCCAACAATTCGTCACCTGTTATTTTCCAAACCATAATTTACCGTCCAAAATGATACCCGCAACTGATTCATCAGTGTATCGACGCGGCCTATAAATCCAGACACCACCATCGCACCACTGTATTGTCCGTGTCTGAGTTGAACCAACGAGAATGACCGTTCGCATATCGGCTGCTTCTGGTACTAACTGCTCAAGAGCGATCGCCTTGACAGTTTGCCCCCGAATGCCAAGGTTAGGCGCTAACACGACTGGGGTATTGGGATATTGATCCAAACAGTGTGCGAACGCTACAACAACCCTACAAACCCTTTTCTTTCGCTATCTGCCCTAATAACTAACCGTTGGTATTTTTTTTGCGCTCAAGGAATTTCACAGCACGAGATCGTAATTTGCCTCCTGCTGATAGAATATGTTCGTCTTGATGTTGAGACTTACCTGCGTTTTCATCACTTGGTGCAAGGATTTTTGCAGCATGAGCTAATAACTTGCTACCTGTTGACAGGATGCGTTTATCTTGTTGCTGAAACTTGTTTGCTAGCTTGGCTTTCTGTTCGCCCTTAAACCAACTGGTAATAGCTCCAATCTGGTAGGTTAAGGCTCCTATAAGTAGTAAAGGCAGTACCGCACTGACTAACAACAGTACAGCACCCAGAACCAAAAATATTATCACCCCTCCAGGACTAATAAAGATAACGGTAAGAATTCTCTCCCACCAAGTACAGCCCCAGCGTCCACAAAATTCTGCCAGAATTGGTTGCATCATCTCACGTACTCTTGCAGTGTGTTCCTTGATTCTGGCAGCAGTTGCAATTACTATAAATCCGAAAAATCCCTGAAGCTACAGAAAAACCTATTCAAGCTAACTCAGTTTATCTACTCTAGGCATCCAGATATAGATAGTGCCACAAATATCTTAGACAGCTTCTAGTTCCGTTGCTATCAATAAAAACTGAGTATTAAAGGTGACGATAGTATGAGTTTAGGAGATCACGTTTACTATAATTGCGGTGCTTACAGCCATCATGGTATCGACTGTGGTGATGGTACAGTCATCCACTACACAAAGAGTCAGGGAAACATTTCTCGTATTTCTTGGGATTCTTTTGCATCTGGAATGACAGTATTTGTGAGGGAGTACGGTAATTGTGACTCGCCAGATATTATAATTGAACGCGCCGAAAGCAGATTAGGAGAAAATGCCTACGACCTGTTTGATAATAATTGCGAACACTTCGCTACATGGTGCAAGATAGGTATACACGCAAGCGAACAAGTAAAAAATGCAGGAGCAGCCGCAGGAGGAGCATCTGGAAGTGGAGCCGCAGTTGCGGGTAGTGTCGGTGTTGTCGGCGCTGTTGGAGCTGCGGCTGGGCTAAGTGGAGGAGCCGGGATTATGTCAGGTCTGGCTACAGTAGGCGGAGTCATTGGCGGTGGTGCTGTTGCAGGTATTGGTGTACTTGGCGTGACTCCAGCTGCAATGACAAGCTTGGCAATGAATAAGGTTTTAGAAGATGATGAGAGTCTTTCTAATGATGAGCGTGAAGCTCGTGCAGTTGGCAGGACAATGACAACTGTTGGTGCTGCTGCTGGCACTGTGGGAGCCGTTGGTGCGGTTGCTGCTGCCGGAAGCGTTGCTGGTCTGAGTGCTGCTGGAATAACTTCCGGGTTAGCAGCGGTTGGAGCAACAGTCGGTGGTGGCATGGTAGCGGGTGTTGCTATTACAGTTGCAGCACCAGCAGCAGCAGCGGCAGCTGTAGGTTATGGTGCTTACCGCTTCTGGAAATGGATATCAGAATAAATATATCCGACCTGCTGATTTTAGCTCTCTCCCCTGCGATCGCTGACCACTGCAATAAGTATGGGTTAGTACCACAACAAGGACCTTGCTGGGATTGATATTAAAACTGTTATCAGTTGTTCGGGAACTACAGAACCCTTAACTTAAGTGGGTTCTGTGGTTTGAGGCGTTAACAGGCATTCTTTAAAGTCGAAAATTCTGACTTAGTTTGAGCTTAAAGAAATGCTACACTCCTCATGGTGTAAGAGATTCTACTTAGTCAGAGGCAAAGAGAAAGGATTCTGAATCTAGCAAAGTTACCAGATATAGCTAAGAGTTAGTTGTAAAGTTAATATCACTTGTGATACTTGTTGCAGCCAGATAACGCTCTCAAAACCTGCTTGTCAATAAACCAAAGATACTCAGATGGCATCTGAAACCGACTAGATGAACCAATGAACGCTTCGGGTCAAGTCATATACCCGCAACTGATTCATCGCTAGCTCAGCATAACGTATAAACAAAAACACCACTATTGCACAGTTGTATTGTCCGTTTCTGACTTTAACCAACGAAAATGACCGTTCGCATCTCAGCTGCTTCTGGTACTAACTGGTCAAGAGCGATCGCCTTGACCGTTATACGCCATTTAGGTTTAAGACATTGCGATAATTGCAGGAATTAGCTTTTTGGTAGCTAGGTGAGAAAATTTTGAAAAACATGTTAGAGGGATTTAAAAGGTGTAATTTGGCAATAATATTGTTTTGTGGATGCACAATTATCTATTTGATTCCGAAAGATATCCATTATTGCTACTATTTGTGAGTGTAATTCATCATACTGTTGTTCATCTATATCCAGATAATTCCCATGAGCAATCATATTTCTTTTTTTTAGTAATCGTTCATCTATTAGCACTTCTTTTGATTCAAAGAAATCATAGTCTAGTCCCAACAAACACACTATTTCTTTGAAACCTGATGATGATAAATTAGATGTAGCAATTCTATTCTCATATTTTATAATACTTCGCTCAGTTAGTTTGTTCAGAAAGAAATCTGCCACTTCACTGTATATAGTTGCTTTATTTGTTTGACTAGCCTGGTCTAATTTATCTTTCATTGCTAATGCTACGAAATTATTGGAAAGTTTATTATAAGGTAAATTCTGCATAGCCACAAATTCTAAATAACTGTTAGCTGCTACTTTAATAAATCCCTCCCAATGGGCATAAAGCATAGTGATTCCACTACGAAGTAATGCATTTTGCTTTCCTCGTGAGAATGATTTTAAATCAATCAAAGCTTTCAATGCTGAAAGCTCCTTTTTTCGCCATGCAAGTTCTGATGCCAACTTATCACTTAGCTGCTCTAAAGTACGTATTTTCATGGTTTGAACATCTGACGACCAAAAGGAACTAATTTTGGTACTCTTCGCTGTGCAGTAGTACCTGAACCTGACCAATTTGTATATTCAGGACTTGTCCAAATTTGCTTTACCCTGTCTCTTATGTCGATGTGCGAATGAGATAAACTTTCGTAGTTATAACCAATTCCTAAAGCAATTACTTCATAAGCAGAAACTAAAAAACCTCCTAAAAACTTATCTTTATTGGGAGAATATCTGCGAAAGCTATCACTTCCCATTTGTTCATACAAAATTTCAAATGTTTTATTAAATGCGTCTTCTTCTTGTTTATAATTAATTTTTTTGTCTTTAGCCATCTCTACCATTCTATCTGTCAAAAAACCGCTTAAATCATTACCTATCTTCCTCATGTCTTTTTCTTCAAGAGTGCGGAACACTAAAAATCTTAGCAATAGCTCCATATCATATTGTTCTTCCAGTGGTCGTTCACTAAGAGCTATACACTCTCTAAACATTTCATTTTGACTTATTTGTTTAACCCAATGAAACATCTCACGATTAAACATTACTAAGATGCAATTCCTCACTTCCTGTGGAGTAGCTATTGAACCTCCAGTGTTTAATCTTTGGAATAACTCATATTTTGCAATCTCGTCACTTTCTTTAAGCAGAATAGTTGCATCTATTTTTGCTCTTTTGATTAAGAGACGTTGGGCTTGTGTTAGAGAATTTGGTATATCGTCGGGATCTTCCCACTTTTTATCTTTCAAATTTGGTAAATATTTAGTATTTTCAAGTATTAATGGCTCAACCTTTTTTTTATTTTCATCTTTTAGTTTTCCTACAAATTCATAGATTGTAGATAGTCTTTGTAGACCATCTACAACATCCCAAATCCCATCTTATCGTTGAGACACAAAAATTGGTGGAATAGGTATACCAAGTAAAATTGATTCTATCAACCTTGTTTTTTGGATATTAGTCCAACGGAAAAATCTTTGAAATTCAGGATGTATATCGATTTCTTGATTTTCATACAGGCTTATCCATTCCCCGATAGACATTGAATAGTTATCGGCTCTGATCTCTTGCCTCATTTTGTCAATTTCTTCTTGAAGTCCCATATTTTTACCCCTATGTTGTTGGAAATGTGGAAATTTCTGCTACAAAAAGCCTAGCCTATTTTACCTTTGAAACCAAATACACGTGATGTGCGACTAAATATTTTGCAAAAAATCAGCTTTAGGTTGTCGGCTAGCGTGATTGGGTCACCAGTCCCAATCAAAATGCTCAAACCTTTTCGGGTTTTGGGCAGTGTAGCGGACTGTACGTTGAATATTTGTATGACCTAGATACCCTTGAATATCCCTGGTTGAGCGACCTTGGTCAGCTAGGAAATAGCCGCATCTGTGGCGCATGATGTGGGGATGGACTTTAATCACGAGGAGATATTGCTTTATTCGCTCGTGATGATAGTCCAGCTATATGCCAGTCGCTTGTCAGAACTTGTTAGTGCGATCGTCAGCCAACCTTATCAAGAGCTAGCAGAGAGACTTTGCCGACTTTTTGGGCGGGAATTGAACAAGAAAAATGGGGTAGGGGCATGAGTAATTTTAATAAAGAGAAACTGCTGGCATTGATGGTTGATATAGCACCGGGAAGGGGAACAGCAGAGCATGAAAGTGATGATGATACACTTTTCCTCAAGAACTTTCTCCCTGTTCCTGACTACCGCCGAGCTTTGGAACCGGACATACTGTTAATCTTAGGAGGACGCGGTGTAGGCAAAACAGAATTATTTCGTTTATTAGCTCTTCCCTCCGGACGCGCCACACTAGTAGAACACTTAGGGATTAGGGCTTTGTCCTCGTTGGATAAAACAACATGGATTGCGGCTTTTGGTCGTACCCGACAAAAAGAAAAAACGTTCCCAGTGCCAGAAACTGTAGAAGCACGGATGCAAAATGCTAATAGCATTGATTGGCGTACTTTCTGGATTGGGTTGATGTTGGGAATAATGCTTCGGCAAAAAAGTGGAGCATTAAATACGACCTGGGCTGACAGCATACCAATGGATATTCGTCAAGCTTTAACAGATAAGCTACCACTGCTGTCAGACTGGCTTCCTCTGGTACGCCAGAATCTTGAACAGATGAATTATGCTCTAGATCTGTTAGACGAAAAATTGATCGAGGCTGATGAATGGCTATTTGTTACTTATGATGAATTAGACAGGATAGTGTCCTCATATAGTGAACTGGCTGCTCCCATTCGTGAACTTTTAGCTTTTTGGCTGGATCGGTGGCGTCGCTGGGTACGGATACGACCAAAGATTTTTTTGCGTACAGACCTTTTCCGAGAAGATTTTTTAGGTTTTCCTGATGCTTCCAAGCTACGAACACATCAGATAAATCTAGAATGGAAGCCTTTATGGTTGTATCAGTTGCTATTCAAGCGTTTAGCAAACTCTGGTTCGGAAATGACGGAGTATTTGCATCTGGTTCCAAACCTAATCACCGAAAATAATACCGCTCTTGGAATAATTACAGCATCGGAAGAATCACTTTTTCAATTAATGATTGAGAAAATAATTGGCAAATTTATGGGTGCTAACGCTCCTGATGGGGTACACATATAGGTGGATTACCAATCATCTTCAGGACGCTGGAGGCAGAATTGCACCACGCTCTTTTTTAAAGTTGTTCTCTTTAGCAGCGAAGAGTAGATTAGAAAATGAGCGCGAACCTACTCTGTCAGGAACTACCCTCTTACAGCCGTCCGATTTACAAGGAGCACTGATGGAGACTTCTGTTGATCGCATTCGCGAGTTAGCACAAGAAGAATATCCTTGGCTAGAAGCCCTGAAACCAAGTCTCTTAGGTCTTGAAGTCCCTATTCAAAAAACCAAGTTTTTGGAAGCACTGACAACTACAGAATGGAGTGAACAACCAGCAAAACGCCCACCAACTTCAAAACCGGAGGAAGTTTTGAGCTATTTACTGCAACTTGGAATTGTTGAAAGCCGTTCTGATGGGCGCATTAATATGCCTGAAATTTACCTGTATGGATTTAAAGTAAAACGGCGGGGTGGAATTAAACGTCCAAAATGATACCCGCAACTGATTGATCCAGCAAGACACAGTTATGGAACCAGGGAATTTGTCCAGCAGCCTGCTGGACAATTTGCTCGTCAGGGTAAGCCTCGGCAAAAGCCCGCATATAGAGCAGGTTTGTACGGGAGAACCCCTTTATATCCGGGAACTCCCGTTTCAAGTCTTTGGCAAGCAGGGCAATTACCTTAGTTCCCCACCCTTCATCCTGCTGGCGTTGTAAAATCTCCCTGCCGATCTGCCAATAAAGCAGCACTAACTCTTGGTTAACAGCAAGTGCCGCCCGCATTTGCGCTGTGCGAACACGCTGTTTAAGGGTGGTTAGAAAAGCGTCATAGTTGGTCAGTTCAGGAAAAAGGGAATCGGTCACAGTGAAGAACTTATCTTGGGTTATTGTATTTTACATTAGCTGTAGTAGCCGCGTGTTTGTGAATAGGCAATCATTTATACTCGTTCAACACGTAAAACCTAATGCCCCCTGCTATGTACGATGCGTAAGTCCTAAATATATCGACGCGGCGTATAAACCCAAACACCACCATCGCCTCGCTGTATTGTCCGTGTCTGAGTTGAACCAACGAGAATGACTGTTCGCATATCGGCAGATTCTGGTGCTAACTGGTCAAGAGTTATCACCTTGACAGTTTGCCCTGGTCTGCCCAGATTCCGCGCTAACACGACTGGAGTATTAGGCGATCGCCACCTCAGCAAAATATCTCTCGCTTGTGCAAGTTGCCAGGTACGCTCTTTGGAAACAGGATTGTAGAAGGCAATCACAAAATCACCTTGGGCTGCAGCGGTAATTCTTTGTTCGATAATTGACCAAGGCTTCAAAATGTCAGACAGGGAAATCGCGCAAAAGTCATGACCCAAAGGAGCACCAATTGCCGCCGCTGCTGCTTGCATTGCCGAAATCCCAGGAGCAACCTGAATGTCGATGCTATTCCATTCAGGTTTAGCATAACGATCGAGTACCTCAAAGATAGCTGCTGCCATGGCATAAATACCAGGATCGCCAGAGGAAACCACTGCGACCGATCGCCCTTGCGCTGCCAAATCCAGCGCCATCATTGCCCGTGCTTCTTCTTCTCGGTTATCAGACTCATGCCGTCGTTTACCATTGCCAAGGCAACCCACTAAATCGAGGTAAGTTTTGTATCCTACCAAATCTGTTGCCGACTTGAGTATCTCTTTCACCTCAGGAGACATCCACTGCAACCCACCGGGACCTGTACCAATAATTGCTAACCGACCGCGTGGCTGACCTGTGGTATTCGGGTCTATCGGTTGGGGTGAGATGGCGATCGCCACTTCAGGCGATGGAGAATAAATGAGCTGACCTGATGCACCAGCTGCTGTGAGTGCTGCTGCTTGAACCTGGGTATAACCTGATGACAGCAAACCTGACATATCAGTTGCATTGAAGAATCGTACTGGTACTCCAAATGCCCTAGCAACTGCGTGGATTTCCGGATAAGCAGATGCCGTTATCATTGCAAAAACCCCTGCCACTGATGCAGTTGCCAGTTCAGCATCTGCTAGTAGCTGTTGTACTGCCACTGCTGAGGCAGTTTCACTCATGGCGATCGCCACAGTTGCCGGGTGGTAGACCAGAATGTTGGGTTCAGGAGTGATTGCTCGTTCGGTAATATGGATGGTCAAATCTCCTTTAGGGTCAATCGGTAGCGCACTGCCACTTAACCAAGGCGCAGTGCCATTTATTCTCACCGTCGCACCTGCCAGTAAATCTGACATAAAGGACTTCGCCTGTTCCGGGTTTGCTAAGCAGTAGCCAGTGGGGGGATTCTCCAGCACTATTCCAAATCGGACATCCCCAGTTGTGGTGATTGCTGGTTTTACACCAAGTGCAAGAGCAATGCAACGTGCCAAATCGTTCACCCCATTGAGTCCACCCAGCAACGGCACTACTGCGCTACCATCTTCAGCAACAGCCAGCACAGGTGGTTCCTGTCGTTTATCAGAAAGCATCGGTGCTAGAGTCCTGATTAAAATACCTGCGGCACAAATGCCAATAATTGGCGTTCCAGCAGCGAACAACTCCCGCAGTGTCTCGCCAAAATTTGTAAAGCTGACATCAACATCTAACGTGCGATTTGCTAGACCGTAGAGCGTTGCCCCTGGAATAACGTTGACAATTTGCCGCGCCACTGGTATACTTTTATTACCAAGCACCACAACCACAGGTGCATTGTTTGTTGTCATAATTGATACTTGCTCGGCATCACAATTAGAGAAAAATACGGCACTGTTGTGGGATCAACCTCATCCAGCGGCACAATCCTTTGCTTTGCCATTGTCGCCCGTTCAATGTAGTGCGATCGCGATACTAGCCCCAAGGAATGCAGAACATCGCGGACTTTTGCGAAGTGCCGTCCTAGCTTGATAATGGCAGCGGCATCGGCGTTTAACAATTGTGCTGCCAGTATTTCAGCCGAAAGGGTAGCAGGTATGACACTAAATATATCGTTACGGTAGCTTAGGGCTAATCCTAAAGCTGAGGCAGACGCCATTGGTGAGGAAATCCCAGGCACCACTTGTGTTTCAAATTGCTTGGCTAATCGGGTAAATAAATACATGAATGACCCATAAAACAACGGATCGCCTTCGCACAAAACCACTACATCTCGTCCTGCTGCCAAATGTTCCGCGATCGGTTCCACAATCCGATCGTAAATGGGTTGCGCCTCGTAGGGATCGCTGGCGCGGGGAAGATGAAAAAGTACCTCGATTTGGTTGCCGGGAAGATATTCAGCAACAATTGACCGGGCAACACTCTCCCGATTTTCTGCCGATTGATAGGCGACTACTGGGGCAGCACGTAATAGTCGCAGTGCCTTGAGTGTTAAAAGCTCAGGATCGCCTGGACCAACTCCTATGCCGTAAAGACGACCTCCTGTTTTTGACATTATTCCTCCTCCGTTGCTAAAGCATTCACGGCAGCGGCGGCGATCGCACTACCGCCACGCCGACCATGTAAAGTCAAAAATGGTACATTCCTGCTATCCGCTGCCAGTGCTGCTTTAGACTCAGCTGCACCAACGAAACCAACTGGAAAGCCAAGAATCACAGCAGGTCGTGGTACTCCTGTATCCAGCATTTCCAGCAATCGGAACAGTGCCGTGGGTGCATTACCAATTGCCACAACTGCCCCGAATAGGTGCTTTCGCCATAATTCCAGCGCTGCAGCGGATCTCGTAGTACCCTGACGCTGAGCAATTTCTGGCACTTCAGGATCGTTAAGGGTACAGATAACTTGATTGTCCGCGCTTAGCCGCCGCCGTGTAATACCTTCAGCTACCATCCGGCAATCGCAGAGAATCGGCGCTCCCGCCGCCAGTGCTGCCCGTCCGGACTGCACCGCTGTTGGTGAATATCCCATGTCAGTCACAATATCCGTCATTCCACAGGCGTGAATTAAACGCACTGTAACTTTAGCTACATCTGAAGGTAGTACTTCCAGATGAGCTTCCGATCGGATAATAGCGAAGGAATTACGATAGATTTCGTTGGCATCCTGGATATAGTTAGGCATTGAGTTAGGGAAGTCGCTCCAATTAAAAATTAAAAATGCAAAATTAAAAATTAAAAATTTTTAATTCCCTAAACGGGTGAGGGGGTGTGTAGCGTGAGAATAACTGTTTAAGAGTGGAAATTGCGTGTCGATTGGCGAATTCTCTAAAGGACTCGTCAGGCGTTAGGCGATGGATTTTATACACTGTTAGCATTCGCTCTATTAATGCGGGAAGTTCGGCAAAAGTCACATTTTGGTAAATTTCTCGACCGAATTTCTCGTCTTTGTCACCCACATAGATGTGATAGCCCTCGACAGTTGCTTTGCCTGAATCTACACTGACACCAAGTAGAGCAATGTCACTTTTGGTATGCTGGGCGCAGGATTTATTGCACCCGCTAAAGTGGATGTTAACAGGTTGAAGAAGCTCAATGCGATCGAGATACTCTGCTAATGCTCTGGCGTGACCTTTGGTGTCAGTTGCTGAAGAGGCGCATCCCGTGTTCCCAGAGCAAGCAACTAGCGCACTGCGAATGTTGGCTACCGACCAATGTAATCCTAGGCTTTCAATTTCACTCTGAACATCTGGAACTCTTGGATTTGGAATATCTGATATCAGGAGGTTTTGCCAGGGAGTCAGCCTGATTGTGCCGCTACCGTAGCGTTCTGCTAAATCTGCCAATCCTCGTATTTGTAAGGTTTCTAAGCGACCGAGAGGAAGAACAACGCCAATGTAAGATAAGCCACTTTGACGCTGAGGATGAACACCGATATGTCCATACATAGCAGTGGGAATTTGAGTTTGGTACTCTGTGCTTGCAACATGCTGGAGGGCAAAGGGTAGACAACGCTCAACTTCTTGGAGATACGAGTCACAACCCAAACTATTTAGCAATTCTAAGAGACGCGGTTTGCGATCGCTCGTGGTGTCGAGGTGATTCAGGTACACATCAGCCAAAGCTGCCAAGACTGGTAAGCATTCCTCTGGTTTCAACAAAATTCCTGTATCGATGGGTGGGAGTCCCTTGACACCTACGCTGAGATGGAGGCGTTTGTAAACACTACCGTCAACCATAACGGCAGCAAACCCGATATCATTTGGGCGATCGCACACCCGAACTGCCCCACCACCGTCAAAGCAAACACTAAATTTTGCTGGTAGTCCCGACAGGTGGGGATGTGTGGCAATGTACTGATCCCAGGCTTCGACAAAAGGGCGAGTATCGATCAACTCTTGGGGATCGATGCCAGCAGTTGGGCTGCTCATAATATTGCGGATATGGTCCACACCTGTATTACTAGAACCCAACCCGATCTTTTGTAAGATTATCAGCAATTTTGCATCTATCTTTGTGCTGATTTCGCGAACTTGCAGGTTACCTCGATTAGTCACATCTGCATACCCACCCCCACACGCGAGAGCGATATCTGCAAGTACACGGCACTGTTTACTATTAACAATTCCACCTGGTATTCTGATGCGAGACAAGATGCCGTCTCGGGCAGGTGTGGCGTAAAATAAGCCAGGACAGGCGGTAAATCCGGATTGCAAGACTGAACTCCTTCCCTGTGCGACGCAGGGAGTAGACGGCGAGTAGATATTTAGGACAATCTTGGAGTTGGCATTCTGACTTGGGTTATCCCATTACAGCTGCGGCACAGTCCCGGGATTTCACCGGAGTTTCCCAATTCCAAGCTTTATTGACTCTCCCACTCCTTTTTGGTGTGGGGTTGCCCTATTTAATATCTTACATCCTGATGTGCCTAATCTTTCCACTAGCTACAAAGGAGTGTCCCACTCATAGAATACCTATTAGACATCTCCGAAAAATATCAATACTGCTCTTAGACTTGCTTTCACTCCTGCGATGTCTGCGACAAGCCGCTCCGCGTCTACGCCAATTGCAAATATCCGCCACACGAAGACGCTAAAATCAGGCTTTGAGACAGTTTCTGTCGAAAATAAGGCAAAAACAAGTATCCATTCTACGAGACGCTTCTCCGGACGGAGCGTCAGCGCTGTTCGCGCTCGCGGGGCAGTCACTTGCTCTGTACCCTTAATGAATTAATTATTAATTAATTTAGTAATTTTTAATTACGAATTACGAATTACGAATTACGAATTATTCTGTCAATTATCCTTCAGGTAATGGAAAATAATAAGTAGGGGGATAGGTTAATAAAATTTACCTGAGGTCGTCTATACAGATCAGGGCAAATCTCTGAAAAAATACATAGACTGAGGTGCTAACTTTGCCTTTGCTCCCTTTAGTTGCGCTTGAATCTCTGCATCATCCAGTTTTACAATCACCTGTCCTTTTTAAAGGCGATCGCCTTCTCGAACTGCAACAAAGTTGATGCGACCTGCAATTTTTGCGCCTATGTCAGTTTCATAACCTTCAATTTGACCGCTCATATCAAATCCGGTTGATTGCACATGGTATTTGTAGGGGCACAGCAAAGCTTTTGCCCCTACCGTTTGTGTGTTCATTTAACCGGATTTGATATCAATTGCAGTGCATCAGTGAGGTTTAGCGGTGCCTTGAAATTAGATGCTTTTTTTGCTAAAACCGACATCTTGCACCTGCATCAAAAAAAGGGTACGAGTGCAAATTTGTCAATCGCAAAACCTTAATTCTTAGTTAACAAATCTGGGTTGGTATACACTACCAACTTTTAAATATTTAGTTCTTAATTAGCTTAATTAATAAAATGAATGTAAAATTTGCTAAAATATACCAAAAATGTAAAATAAGATAAAATATAGCAAATATGAATATTTTTACGTTTAGTATAATACACCAATTTTAAGCTGTCGTTACTTAAAACATACTTTAATATTTCTAAACAGTGAAAACTCGATCTAACTACAATGAAGCTGCGAGGCTCGAAACCCTCCGCCAGTATCAGATTCTCGACACAGAACCCGAAGAGGCGTTCGACAATCTCACTCGTTTAGCTGCGCATATTTGTGGAACCCCTATTGCATTAATAAGTTTTATTGATGAAAACCGTCAGTGGTTTAAGTCAAAGGTAGGTTTGGATGTAACTTCTGTGGCTCGTAAATGGGGAATATGCCCCGAATGTAGCTTGCTACAGGATGACGTCCTTGTTTCTTCTCATACTTTGGTTGATGAATGTTGGGAAGTAAAGCCTGTAGTCACATCAAATCCCAATTTCCGGTTTTATGCTGGAGTATTTTTGATGACACCTGCAGGATATGTACTCGGTTACCTATGTGTAATGGACTACAAAGAGAAACATCTCAATCCAGAGCAATTGGAGGATTTACGGTTATTAGGTCGCCAAGTTCTCGCACAACTTGAAATGCGACGGAATTTAGTCAACTTGACCCGCGCCACTACCGAGATCCAGCAAGCAGAGGAATTACTACAACAGCAACGAGCGCGGGAGCGACTGGTGACGGATATTGCCCACCGCATCCGGCAGAGTTTGAATCTAGAAGCAATTCTTAACACTACAGTGTCTGAAGTGCGGCAGTTTCTTCAGACAGAGCGAGTGTTCATTTACCGCTTTGAGCATGACTGGGGTGGCGAAGTCGTGGCAGAATCTGTGGGTGACGGCTTTCGATCTCTTGTCGGCAATAGTCTTAAAGACCCCACCTTTGCCCAAAGTTGTATAGATTCCTATATTGAAGGTAGGCTCCAAGCGACCACCGATATCTATACAAGCAGTCTCCCCCAATGCTATATCGATTTTCTAGCGCAGTTTCAAGTGAGAGCTACCTTAGTAGTACCAATCTTACAAGAAGAACAATTATGGGGATTACTGGTAGCTAACCATTGTTCATCACCACGACAGTGGCAGCAGTTGGAGATTGACTTGCTCAAGCAATTAGCAACGCAGCTAGCTATTGCGCTTCAACAGAGCCAACTTTATAAACAAACTCAATATCAACTTCAAAGAGAGCAGGCACTCAATCGGGTCATTCAAACCATCCGCAATTCTCTTGACTTGAAAACCATCTTTTCCACAGCAGCTTTTGAGATTGCGCAACTCCTGCAAGCTGACAGGGCTCAGATTGTGCAATATCTGCCACAACGGCATATTTGGCTGAATGTAGCAGATTATCGTCGTTCTCCAGATCTACCAGGGGCTTTGGGACTGGAAATTCCAGATGAAGGCAATGAGATTGCCGCCCAACTTAAACGATTAGAAGTCGTTCGGATTGACGATGCCAGTACTTGTGAAGATGAAATCAATCGTGGCTTTGCTCAAACCTTTCCTGGAACCTGGTTGTTGATCCCGTTGCACTTTGGTTCGGCAGTTTGGGGCAGTCTGGGTCTGGTTCGTCCGTTTCAACTTGCGCCGTGGCAGGAGGAAGAGGTAGAATTAACTTGCGCCGTGGCTGACCAAATGGCGATCGCCATTCAGCAATCTACACTTTTAGAACAGATACAAATCGAACTGAATGAACGCAAGCTAAGAGAACAGAAAATCAGCGAGCAAGCTGCTCTGCTTAATGTTGCAAAAGACGCGATTTTAGTTCGAGATCTGGAAAACAGAATCGTTTTCTGGAACAAAGGTGCTGAGCGCCTATACGGCTGGTTGGCACACGAAACCCTAGGATTAAATGCCAACGATCTTTTGTTCCAGGGCACTTCACCGCAACTCCAAGATATCTACAAGGTTGTTGCACAAAGAAGCGAGTGGCAGGGTGAGTTAACCGAGGTACAAAAAGATGGGCAGAAAGTCATTGTTGAAAGCCGTTGGACATTAGTACGCGATTTTAAGGGGCAACCCAAGTCAATTCTTGTAGTCAATACCGACATCACAGAAAAGAAACAACTCGAAGCGCAGTTTCTTCGCGCCCAGCGACTGGAGAGCGTGGGCACACTGGCAAGCGGCATGGCGCACGAACTAAACAATATGCTGGCACCGATTCTGATGTCAGTGCAACTGCTAAAAATGAAATTGCCTGATGAGCAGAATCAGCGGCTGCTGCAGAGACTAGAGAATAGTGTAAAACGCTCTGCGGCTTTAGTCAAGCAAGTGCTGTCGTTTGCTCGTGCAGTCGAAGGCGAGCGGACGATTCTACAAGTCAAGCATCTGCTTTTAGAACTGGAGCAGATTGCCAAACAGACATTTCCCAAATCAATTCAACTCCATACTGATATACCGTCCAACCTTTGGGCTGTCTCTGGCGATCCCACACAACTGCAACAGGTTCTGATTAATCTTGCCGTCAATGCTCGAGATGTAATGCCTGAGGGTGGGATCTTAAGGGTCTGTGCCAAAAACTTTTTCATTGATGAAAACTATGCCAGGATAAATCTTGAAGCCTGTGTGGGTGATTACATTGTGATTACTGTCTCTGATACTGGAATGGGAATGCCGCCGGAAATACTTGATAGAATTTTTGAGCCTTTTTTTACTACCAAAGAGGTTGGTAAAGGTCCGGGGCTGGGTCTTTCAACCGTGATCGGCACCATCAAAAGTCACGGCGGTTTTGTGAACGTGGCGAGTGAGGTGGGCAAAGGTAGTCAATTTGAGGTGTATTTGCCTGCGGTGTCTGAAGCCCTTTCACAGCCAAAACTCGAGGGGGAAATGCCCACAGGGCAAGGAGAATCGATTCTAGTTGTAGATGACGAGGCTTCAGTGCTTGAGATTACCAAAATAGTGCTCAAAACACATAACTACAACGTCCTCACTGCTAATAATGGGATGGAGGCGATCGCACTGTATACCCAGCATCAGAATGAAATTAGTCTAGTGTTGACCGATATGATGATGGCGTCTATCGATGGCGCAACACTCATCCGCACGTTACAAAAAATCAACCCGCATGTCAAAGTTATTGCCATGAGCGGACTAGGATCAAACACGAAGATAGCTGATGGCATTGCTGTCAAAGCATTTTTGTCGAAGCCCTACACGACAGAGGAATTATTGAATACTATTAACGAGATGAAGAGGTAGCTTCATCCTTATTATATTATATTTCTAAGGAACTACATCACCCGCTTACTAGGCCTAAAATTTGTTAAACACTCGGAAAAATCCTTTTGTGAACTGGCTGACCCAAAATTTTCGCCAATCTTGAAAGTGATTTTCCGATCTAACTAGTACATGACGGCGGAAATAACGCTACCATCTCAAACAGTCAAAACCCTTGTATTTCAAACTTTTTAATTTTAGATTGCTTCGCTTTGCTCGCAACGCTTTGCGATTTTTAATTTTTAATTCCGCTTCGCGGTACTAGCTGTAACTAATGAACCCAGAGAGATTGGTAAGATTGCGGGAATTGTGTCGAGATGAAGCGGCATTTGAGCAGCTAAAGCAGACTTTTGCCGACGAAGTGCAACATCTGGAGCAAGAAATCCATCAAGCGTATTTCCAGGTGGAGCAGCAGAAAGCATTGTTCCGTGTAATTACCCGCCTGCGGGAACCTCTAAACCTGGAAAGGATTTTTCAAGCCACAGCTTGCGAAGTTCGCCAACTTTTAGCAGCAGACAGAGTCGGCATGTTTCGCTTTTACCCAAACTCCGGCTGGGATGATGGAGAATTTGTTTCTGAAGACGTGGAGCAAGGTTTTAGGTCAGCAATGGCACAAAAAATCCACGACCACTGCTTTGGAGATCAGTTTGCAGTCCATTATCAGCAAAATCGAATTCAGGCAGTGGCAGATATTTACAATTATGGTCTCAGCGACTGTCACATTCAGATTCTATCACAATTTCAGGTAAGAGCCAATTTAGTGGTGCCGCTCCTCCAGGGTCAAAATCTCTGGGGATTGCTCTGTATTCACCAGTGTCGCGCTCCCCGAGAGTGGCTGGCGACAGAGATCGAGTTTGTTACCCAAATTGCTAGCCATTTGGGGGTAGCCCTACAGCATGCGGAACTCCTGACTGACCTACAGGCAGAAGTACTGGAGCGCCAGACCGCACAGCAAGCAGTTCAAGCCCTGAACTTCGGACTGCAACGAGCGATCGTTGAACTGCAGTCCGCGCTCAAGGAGCTGGAAGCCTTTAGCTACTCTGTCTCCCATGACCTGCGTGCTCCGTTGCGCAGTATTGATGGCTTCAGTCAAGCTCTCTTAGAAGAGTACCACGATCATCTGGACGTAACTGGGCAGGATTACCTAGGACGAATTCGGGCCGCCACTCAGCGGATGGGGCAATTAATTGATGACCTCCTCAACCTATCTCGGGTGATGCGCAGCGAAATGCGCTTTGAAACTGTGGATCTGAGTCTTTTAGCTAATGGTATTTGCACTGAATTACAGTATCAGTCAGAGCGGCAGGTAGAGTTGATCGTTCAAAGTGGGCTGTTAGCCCAAGGCGATCGCCGTCTGTTGCGAGTAGTATTGGTGAACTTACTCAACAATGCCTGGAAATTTACCTCTAAGCACACCCAAGCACGAATTGAGTTTGGCGCGAGCAAAAGCGAAAGTGGTGTCCCAGTCTACTATGTCCGAGATGATGGCGCGGGATTTGATATGGCTTACGCCAACAAGTTATTTGCACCATTCCAGCGGTTGCACAAAATGAATGATTTTCCTGGTAATGGGGTCGGACTAGCCACGGTGCAGCGAATTGTGCATCGGCATGGCGGTCGAGTGTGGGCAGAAGCGGCTGTGGAACAAGGAGCTACTTTTTACTTTACCTTAATAGCAGATGAGGCAGGGGCATGAGGGTGAGCGAAAAAATTATTCTTTTAGTAGAAGATAATCCTGATGACGAAGCTTTGGCGATCCGAGCCCTTAAACGCAATCACATCAGCAATGAGATTGTAGTGGCTCATGACGGTGTTGAAGCCTTGGATTACTTGTTTGGAACTGGAATTTATGCAGGTCGGGATCTGTGCGTCAAGCCTGCGGTAATTTTGCTGGATCTCAAGCTGCCCTGTGTTGATGGCCTTGAAGTACTGCGCCGCTTGCGAGAAGATCAAAGTAATAGGCTGCTACCTGTGGTAATCCTGACCACCTCCAGCGAAGAACAGGATTTACTCGATAGTTACAGTTTGGGTTGCAATAGTTACATCCGCAAACCCGTAGATTTTCTCCAGTTTTCGGAAGCAGTCCGGCAACTAGGGATGTACTGGCTACTGATGAACCAGCCACCCCCAATTTAGGGAGTTAGTCCAGATGAAACCCCACCTGCGTGTTCTGATTGTTGAAGATTCTGAAGATGATACTCTCCTGACCCTGAGGGAGCTGCGTCGTGGTGGATACATCCTGACCCATGTTCGGGTCGAGACCCCAGTTGACATGAAGGTAGCGCTACAGCAACAGCCGTGGGACTTCGTAATTGCAGATTACAGTTTGCCTGCCTTCAGTGCGCCAGAAGCCCTGAAACTCCTCCAGAGCTATCAGCTGGATCTACCATTTATCATTGTCTCCGGCACTATTGGCGAGGATACTGCCGTCGCCGCCATGAAAGCCGGTGCTCACGATTACTTGATCAAAGGCAATCTCACCCGCCTCGTGCCTGCAGTGGAGCGAGAGTTACGGGAAGCTTTGGATCGGCAAAAACGGTACAGGGCGGAACAGGCTCTACGGGAAAGCGAAGACCGTTTTCGGACACTCTGCTCTTCGGCTCCCCTTGCGATCTTTCAGACCGATGCCCAAGGGCAGCATATTTATAATAATCCTTTATGGTATGAGATTTCGGGTTTAGATGAAAAGGAGAGTTCAGGTTATGGCTGGGATCGGGCGATCCATCCAGAAGACCGCGACCAGGTCTTTGAGGATTGGCAGCGCACAGTGTCTGAACAAGGCTCCTGGGTTCATGAACACAGGCTCCTTACTCCTCAGGGTCAGGTTAGGTGGGTGCGTGTTCTTGCCAGCCCAATTTACTCCTCACAAAATCAGTTTCTCGGTCATGTGGGGACAATCGAAGACATCACTGAGCGCAAGCAAGCAGCACAGAGAATATACGAACAAGCAGCCCTACTCGATATTTCAACAGACGCAATCTGCGTTTGTGACTTGGAAAACAAAATTTTATTCTGGAATAAAGGTGCTGAGCGCCTTTACAAATGGGAGGCAGTAGAAGTCCTTAATCAGAATGCTGCTGAGCTTTTGTACAGGTCTGGGGATTTGCTGCAATTCAAAGAAATACAAACAATGCTGGCTAAGGATGGTAAGTGGCAGGGTGAGTTAACCCAGGTACAAAAAAATGGCTTGGACATCATCGTTGAAAGTCGCTGGTCACTCGTGCGCGATGAAGCTGGTTTCCCCAAATCTATTCTGACAGTCAGTACCGATATTACTGAAAAGAAAAAACTGGAGGCACAATTCCTCCGCGCCCAACGACTGGAAAACCTGGGCACTCTCGCCAGCGGTATTGCCCACGACTTTAACAACATCCTCACTCCTATTTTGGCAGCAGCTCAACTACTTCCTCTCAAATTCCCCAACCTTGATGACCGCACTCAGCAACTGCTGAAGATACTAGAAAGCAGCGCCAAACGTGGTGCTGATTTGGTCAAGCAAATTCTATCCTTTACTCGTGGGATGGAAGGGAGTCGTACCAATGTTCAGGTGCGGCATTTGCTTTCAGATGTGGTGATCTTTGCCCGTCGAACCTTTCCAAAATCTATTGAAACCCAGACTAATATAGTACCCGATCTCTGGATGGTTTTTGCAGATGCAACTCAACTCCATCAGGTGCTGATGAACCTCATAGTCAATGCTCGCGATGCCATGCCCGATGGCGGGAGCCTGAACATTAGCGCCGAAAACCTTTGGCTCGATCAAAACTATGCTCGTATACATGTGGATGCACAGGTGGGTCATTATATTCTGATCGCTGTTGCTGATAGCGGCACGGGCATTAAGCCGGAAATTATGGAACGCATTTTTGATCCCTTTTTTACCACCAAAGAGTTAGGCAAGGGGACTGGTCTTGGACTTTCTACTGCGATGGGTATTATTAAAAGTCACGGCGGTTTTGTGACTGTGTACAGCGAGGTGTCCAAGGGGAGTACCTTTAAAGTGTATCTACCGAGTAGCCAAGTCAATGAAACTCAAGCAGCAGCCGATACTGAACTACCAAACGGCAATGGCGAATTGATTTTGGTAGTAGATGACGAGGTCACAATTTGCGAGATTACTAAAACTACCTTGGAAAGCCATAATTACAGGGTTTTAACCGCCAGCGATGGAGTTGGGGCAATCGCACTCTACGCTCAGCACAAGAATGACATCAGTGTGGTATTGATAGACCTGATGATGCCTGGTATGGATGGTGCTACCACGATTCTCAAGTTGCAACGCATGAATTTGCATGTACAAATTATTGCCATGAGTGGACTGATGCTCAATGGGGCTACTGCTCAAAACAATCGCCTCAAAATCCAAGGAGCCTTGTCAAAACCCTTCACAGCCCAGGTATTACTAAGTACTTTACACTCGGTGCTACACACAAGATGAATTATGAGACACAAATGGCTATCTATTGTAGGCATTGGCGAAGATGGGTTGTTGGGGTTGAGTCCAGCAGCCCGTTCTTTAGTTTCACAAGCCCAAGTTATCGTCGGGGGCGATCGCCATCTAGCAATGCTCCCCATAGACGATAAGCACGACAAATTAGCCTGGACATCCCCTATTGGTGCCTCAGTCGAGGAGATTGTGCGTCGTCGGGGTCAGTCGGTGTGCGTACTTGCAAGTGGCGATCCGATGTGCTATGGCATCGGTGTGACTCTAACGCGGCGACTTCCAGTCTCAGAGATGACAATTATCCCGGCACCGTCAGCTTTCAGCCTCGCTTGTGCCAGACTTGGATGGTCCCTAACTGAGGTGGAAACCTTAAGCTTGAACGGTCGTCCACCTTCCTTGCTCCAGTCTTACATTTATGCTGGAGCACGGCTATTGATTTTGAGTGAGGGAAAATTTACACCTGCGCTTGTCGCCCAAATGTTAACTCAACGTGGTTTTGGCAGGAGTCAGATTACTGTATTGGAACGCATGGGCGGCGATCGAGAACGAATCATAGAAGGTACGGCTTCATCTTGGGCTGAAATAGAACTCGCCAATCTGAATACGATCGCAGTTCATTGTACTGCCGATCCTGGGGTTGTTTGTTTACCCTTTCTACCAGGACTACCGGATAGCGCTTATCACCACGATGGGCAGTTAACTAAGCGTCAGGTTAGGGCAATCACCCTAGCAGCCCTGGCTCCCACACCAGGAGAACTGCTGTGGGATGTGGGCGCTGGTTGTGGCTCAATTTCTATCGAGTGGATGCGGAGCCATTCTCGGTGTCGGGCGATCGCCATTGAACAGAACTCGCCAAGACTGCAGTACATTGCTGACAACGCCGCTGCCCTTGGAACCCCGAACCTCCAAATTATCGAGGGTGAAGCACCAACTGCTCTCAAAGACTTGCCCACACCTGACGCTATCTTTATTGGTGGTGGGGTCACAGCAGAGGGACTTTTCGAGGAGTGTTGGACAGCCTTGCGTTCAGGCGGACGCTTGGTTGCCAATGTGGTAACGGTCGAGGGTGAGCGGAAGTTACTGGAATGGCACGAACACAAGAGCGGCAATTTGACTCGCATCGCTATCCAGCATGCTGAGCCGATTGGCAAATTTTTGGGTTGGCGAGCTATGGCACCTGTAACCCAGTGGATAGTAGTAAAGCCAGTATAATTCGTAATTCGTAATTCGTAATTCGTAATTCGTAATTTAATTGTTAATTACGAATTATATTTCCAGCTTACTCCTCAGCCACGCCAACGCACTGTCAACATCAGCAACTTGTTCTCCTGGCGGCGTAGCTGGACGGCTTACCATCACAATATTTACGCCCAGATCACGCGCTGCAATAATCTTGGCATAGGTAGCTTCCCCGCCACTATTTTTACTGACTATGGTATCAATTTCGTGCTGTAGCAGGATTTCTCTTTCATGTTCTAAGGCAAAGGGTCCGCGATCGCACAATAACATCCCCTTGGGCACCAAAGCATCAGGTGCAGGAGGATCGATGAGCCGCATGAGGAACCAGATATCATCCAAACTCGCAAAGGCAGCAAGTTGCTGCCTACCTACTGTCAACAATACCCGTTTTGCCTGGTTGGGTAGAGATGCTGCTGCTGCTTCAACGCTGTCCACTTCCAGCCAGCGATCGCCCTTCACCTTTTGCCACACTGGACGAATTAGCATCAAATGCTGTAGTCCAACTGCTGCTGCTGCTGCTGCTGCATTGCAGGAAATCTGAGTAGCAAAGGGATGGGTTGCGTCAATCAAAAAGTTGATCTGCTTTTCGCGCAGATAGTCAGCCAGTCCAGCTTCACCACCGAACCCCCCAATGCGAACATGACCTGTCGGCACAGATGGTTGACGGGTGCGCCCAGCCAGAGACGTAATCACCTCAATCCCTTTGATAGTTGAGGCTTTCGCCGCCAGTTCTGCTGCATCGCCTGTCCCACCAAGAATCAGAAGCCGGATCATGTTTGAGCGTCTGATTGCTGAGATTGATCGTCACGAGTTATGACCCCACAGGCTAACCGTCCCCCGCCCGCTTCCGCTGCGGTTGCGCCAGCTTTTTGTTGATCTATTAACTGATGAATGATAATTGCACTACTATTGTCGTCAAACACGGTGAGGGGACCTTCACTCAGGGTAACTCGACTGGTCAGTGCATTGTACGTTGCGCCTCCCGAATCATCCACCATTAAGTTTGGCAAGTCACCCAGATGGTACGGATGGTTGGCTTCTACAGGAAGTTCTGAACCAAAAGGACCGGGGTCAAAATGCCCACCACTGCTGCTAAAAGGAGGTTGGGCATCTGGTTGGCACACGCCCGCAGCATGAATATGGAGTCCGTGCAAACCGGGAGTCAGCGTTGCCGGATCGCCTTGAATCTTGCCCGAAATCCTTACCAATTCATTGCCTCGCTGCGTCAGAATTAGAGTGCCAGTAATGTTTGCCTGCGCCAGCTTGACGATTGCTCTCAGCGGAGGGGGCGAGGAGACGCTTAGTTGCTTTGTGGAAACAACGTCGACAAAGTCAGTCCTTTCGTTGAGAATATTTGGCGACAACTGAAGGGTTTGTTGGGATAACTCTCCCACTGTCCGAGTTGTCCAAGGCTGACCTGGAACGCCTCCCAATGCAAGGGAGGACACCAGCACTAAGCAAACGGTGACGCCGAAGACAAACAAAGATTTGAGATGCGAAAACTTGATCACCATAACCTCCATCGGTAACAATAAATAACTTAACTTAGATTTTACATTCCGGGGCAAATCCTGTTTGAGAGTAAATGATTTGCCCTGTTTGTCTGATGTCGAAATTAGTTGAATCAAACAGAGTCAAATTATGAAGAGTAGAAAACTATGAAAGTAAAAAACTTACTCTCGTCTATGCTTGCAGCCATTACTTCCCTTGCTGTAGCTTTACCTGCATTGGCTCTAACCGGAACCATCAACAGGAAAGTCATCAATATTCATTCTGGTCCTGGGAGGAAATACAGTGTGGTTCGTTCCCTCCATAAAGGAGATAAGGTGAAGGTTACTGGTCAGCATAGTAGCGGTAATAATCGCTGGTTTCTGATCGTTGGGCAAAGAGGTGGCGAAGGCTGGATTCCACGATACTCTGTTACCCTTGACAGTGAAAACAGTGCTTCTTCAGCACAAGAGAAAAAAGATTACAACTTAGGTCATCAGCAAGGTAAGGCAGATTTCAGCAATGCTAAAAGGTACGATCCGACACTAGAGGTTTTTAAACTTGATATTAATAACCAGCCAACTTTATCACAAGTGTATACCAAAGGCTACGTCGATGGTTACAAGTAATTTGAGTCGTGGGCATTACTGATTAACTTGCTATTTAGTTTGAAGACAATACTTTACTAAGTAGGTAGGCGAGAAAATCTCTAACTATGTAAATATATGTAGAATGTTAGTAGTTGTGCTATCTTGGGACACTTATATGGGCGCTCTCTGCACAACTACAAACCTTTATTGATATGGGCTGACTGACATCTTGCACCTTCGAGTAGGGTAGGTGCTGATTTAAAAAACCGCAGAGGAGCAGAGGAGCCAGCGCGCATGTTTTTCGGTTTTTGCGAGCTACGGGCGACTGGCGTGACACAGAGGTAAGAAGCAATGGACATATTGTTCCAGATCAATTGGCAAGAAATCTTTGTTCCCAGTATTTCCGTTGCTGAACTGATAATACGGGGAACGCTGGTGTACTTAGCACTGTTTTCAGTTTTACGCATCATGCCCAGCCGACAAAAAGGAACGCTAGGAATTGCCGATTTGCTGGTAGTCGTGCTGTTTGCTGAAGCCGCTCAAAATGCGATGGTGACTCACTATACATCGATTACTGAAGGAGCTATTCTGGTAGGAACTATGATTTTTTGGAGCTACTTCCTTAACTGGTTGGGATACAAATTTCCATTTATCCAGAATCTCTTGAATCCCCCTCCGTTGCTGCTTGTGAAGAATGGTCAGATGATTACTCGCCATATGCAACGCGAGCTGATTACGGAGCAAGAGTTGATGAGTCAGTTACGTCAGCAAGGCGTAGAATTTATTGCTGACGTGAAAAAGGCATATATAGAGTCTGACGGCAGTATTAGTGTTATCACTTATGACTTAAAAAATCGTCCCGTTCCTAAGGAATTAAAAGTTAAAAGTTCGGAGTAGGAGTGAGTAATAATTCATAATTCCTCACTCCTCACTTTTAACTCCTAACTTATTAGGTGTGAAATATTACTGTCACCAACGGCAAGAACGCTAAGAGAAAGTAATTCCAAGACTGTAGTTGAGCTTCTGGGGTTGGTTCTGGTTGTGCTAGTAGAGCATCTATTCTCTGGTGTAAGCGGTCTATGCTAGGTGAACCCAATGCCGCACAGCAAATTTCTGAGGATACAGGCGGAGTATTTACGACTAGCAGAAGTGATTCCGCTAGCAGCAAGGGGTCTACCTGTAATGCAGCGTGTGCGTCGGCACGTAGTTCGCGCAAGACTAACAGTTCTTGCCATAAGGCGTCTGTGTTTGGCAACCAGTCCGTGCAGGAACGCATGCATCCCAACCAGAAAAACCAGAATGTATCTCGGTAATGGTAATGCCCCTGCTCATGAGCTAAGACAGTTTCTAAATGATCTGGTGAGAGAGTTTGTAGCAATCCCTCGCTGAGGACAAGTTCAGGTTGCCAAAAACCGATTTGACCTGCAAACAGCGCTTTTGTGTTCAGGAGTCGGACTTGTCTACCTGCAAGATGAATTAGGGGACAGTTACGGGCGGATTTCACAGATTGCCATCCCTCCCCAGTCAGTTTAATGCACAGAATGCTAAAAAAAGCAAGGCAGCTTAATGCAATGACATAAGCGAAACAGCCTGTCTGTAACCCGCCCATTTTACCTTGAGGTCCCATGCACAAGAGGGACACCGCTGTCATCAAAATTAGCAAGGGCGGAAAGAGAAATAAAAATAGCGCTCGCCGCCACCGCACACTCCAATTGCAATGGATATCAGTCCATGTGGATCTTCGTGTCCAGTAAGCACCTGCCAAAGCAGCTAAAATCATAATCAGATGCATTAAAGTTCCTCCCTCGCTTGCCGTGCGGCTTGAATGCGTTTGGCGATCGCTTGTATTTGCTCACTTGCAGCTTCATCCAGACTATCTGCAAAAGCTGCAACCACATCAGGGTTGCCCACCGCCAGAAATCGCTGTAACTGTTCGTGTGCCTTGATCACCTCTGCCTGCTGTTTTGTCACCAACGGTCGCCAATAAAATGCCCGCTCTTTTTTATCGCAGTGAAGCCAACCTTTTTCGGTGAGGCGCCGCAGGACGGTGGTTACAGAAGTATAAGCTAATTCCCGGTTGGGATCAGTAAGAATGCGATCGTGTACATCCTTAACTGTAGCTGAACCAAGTTCCCAAATGATATTCAAAATTTCTGCTTCCAAAGGACCAACAGACAGTTGTTTGGGACGGTAGTCAGGTAAAGGTGCCATATCGATTTGGGGAATGGGGAATGGGGAATGGGGCATAGGGCATGCTCTATGCCCTTAGTCAAACACAGCTTCTTCGGGGCTGTTCTTTTTCAGATTACATGTTTAGCTTGTAGTTGATCAGCTGTTATGCTGAAAATAGCAGAAATTGCCAAAAAAATAGCCAAGCTAAGACCGACAGCCGCAAAAAGGCTCAAGCATAAACTGTCACTATGGTTTGTGACATTATCTGGGTACAATGTAATTTCGGTATCAAATTAGGTGTATTTAGCGCATGAAGCTATTCGTTTACCACACTCCGGAATTGACGCCAACGGATAAAGTGCCAGAATGCGCGATCGCAGTTGATGTGCTGCGAGCTACCACTACAATGGCGACCGTCTTGGCATCTGGAGGCGAAGCAGTTCAAGTCTTCAGCGATTTAGATCAACTCATGCACAAGAGCGAATCTTGGCCTGCGGAAAAACGCTTACGAGCTGGAGAACGCGGCGGCGCGAAAGTTCCAGGCTACGATCTAGGTAACTCTCCTCTCGACTGTACACCAGAGCGTGTCCACGGAAAGCGCTTGTTTATAAGTACTACCAATGGTACACGTGCTTTACAACGAGTGCAGGATGCAAAAACTGTACTGGCAGCTGCTTTGATTAACCGTGCTGCGGTGGTGCAGTATCTCTTAGAACAGCAACCAGAAACAGTATGGATCGTAGGTTCAGGTTGGGAAGGCAGTTTTTCCTTAGAAGACACAGCTTGTGCAGGTGCGATCGCCCATAGTGTCTTGCAGCAAACCGATTTGTCTCTTGACGAACTAGCGGGTAACGATGAAGTCATTAACGCGATCGCCCTTTACTCTCAGTGGCAAAATAACTTATTGGGACTTCTCCACCTCGCCAGTCACGGTAAACGCCTGTTGCGGCTAGATTGTCTTGAAGACCTGAAATATTGTTCCCAAACCGATATTTTAGATGTCTTGCCCATGCAGCAAGAACCAGGAGTTTTGAAGAAGCACAGTAAGGGGTAATTCGTAATTCGTAATTCGTAATTCGTAATTCGTAATTATTACCCCACGCATAAATGCGTTCGGTTGAGCAACGAAGAAAAGGGATTAAACGCTCACAGATACATAGTTAAAAACTGGCTACCTGTGAAAGTCACCAGTTTCTAAGTCGAAGTATGGAATGCCCTGGCTTATGGGGGCATTTTTCATTTTATTCAATAGCACATTAGGTGTAATATTCCCTTGACAATTGGCTCTTTTTCTTAAGTTGCCATCGCCAACCCTGCTAAATAAGCAGTTGTCCAAGCACTTTGGAAGTTAAAGCCGCCAGTGACACCATCTATATCCAAAATTTCTCCAGCAAAGTAAAGACCTGGAACTAAGCGACTTTCCATTGTTTTAAAGTTGACTTCTTTAAGGTTGACACCACCACAGGTGACAAATTCTTCTTTGAAGGCTCCTTTACCATTGATTAAGTATTGTCCTTGAGTGAGTTCTTGTACTAACTGATTGAGTGTTTTATTAGATAGTTCTGCCCAACGGTCTTCTGTTGAAATTCCTGCACGGGAAATAATATACTGCCAAAGGCGGTGAGGTAAGTCAAAACCGCGATGCAATGCGATCGCCCGCTTCGCCCATTCATTCTTGACTGCTAACAATTTCTGCCGCACTTGTTCTTGGTCAAGTTGCGGTAGCCAATTAATCAGCAAAGTGGCTTGATAGTGACGGTCGTGAAGCACTCTCGCACCCCAAGCAGAAAGTTTCAGCACAGCTGGACCACTCAAACCCCAATGGGTAATGAGCAATGGTCCAGTTTGTTCTAGCTGAGATTTTCCTGCTAAATTTAAGCGCAACTGCGCAGAGTCTACGCTCACACCAGCAAGTTCCCTCAGCTTTTGATCGCTAATGTTGAAGGTAAATAAAGAGGGGACTGGTGGGTTAATTGTATGCCCTAATTTTTGTGCTATTTTATACCCTATTGGATTACTACCTGTAGCCAGGATTAGGCGATCGCACTCCAAAATATCTCCTGATTTCAGGAAAACTTCAAAGTACAGACGTTCCGCCGTCACGTCTGTACTAAATAATTTTACTGATATAACAGGTATTCCTGTACGCAATTCAACTCCAGATGAAGAAGCTGCATCCATTAAACATCTAACTACAGTTTCTGAGTTATCTGTAATCGGAAACATCCTGCCATCAGCTTCGGTTTTTAGCGGCACTCCGTGAGTAGCAAACCAGGTTACAGTATCTTGAGCTTGAAAACGAGTGAAGGCACCTAGTAGAGCTTTTCCGCCTCTGGGGTAATTTGGCACTAACCCAGACGTGTCAAAGCAAGCGTGAGTGACGTTGCAGCGTCCGCCGCCAGAAATACGAACTTTAGCCAGTGGTTGCCGACTGGCTTCGAGTAAAGTAACTTGAGCATGGGAATTGGCTTGAGCAGAGGCGATCGCACCAAAAAAACCGGCTGCTCCACCGCCCACAACTATTACCCGTAGCGGTTCCACTGTCACTTAAAATTATAATGAAGTATTACATTTCTTATCTTAGCGGACGGTAAGTCGCCTTGTGCGCGTCAAGCAGCTTTTATCCCTCCTGCGGCTCAAAATCGCTTTTTACCGCTCCACATACTGGACATACCCAGTCGTCTGGAATGTCCTCAAAAGCTGTTCCCGGCTGTATTCCGCTATCGGGATCGCCTACTTCTGGGTCATATTCATAAGCACAAATGTTACATACGTACTTTGCCATGTTCCTCTCCCAAAATTAGATTTACAATTGTAGGGGCGGGGTTTCCCCGCCCTTACAATCTGGCACGTGTCCAATTGAAAACTGCTGCATATCATACTTATTTAACCAGAGATGATATAACAACTGCTATATACTTTTTTACCAAATACTTGTCAGCGGCATGCCTAACCACCCAGCAAAGTTTTCTTGCTGCGTAGAGTTAGGATGAGTGAGAGGTTTTACTTGATACCTACTCACACGTGGATTAGCTAAAGTTACTGGATGGGTACGCAGTTCATCTTGATGGAAAACCGTAACTTGGATAGTGTCACTTGGTTGGTAATCTTTGAGGCGATCGCTTAACTGACTCGCCGTCACCTTGATCCCATCAATTGCCAGCAGCTCATCCCCAGGGTCAATTCCTGCTAATTGTGCAGGTGAACCCGCCTCCACAAACTTGATTAGCTCCCTGCCATTCTCAGTAACTGCCTTGACACCAAAGTAAGATTCTTCCTCTGTATCCGCTACCACTTGCAAGCCAAAAGCTTCCAGATAATCATTGAAGGGCAAATCCTCAGTACCATCAATGTAACGGGCAAAGAAATTAGATAAATCTATTTTCGCGACCGATTCAAAGACTTGCTGCAATTGTTCTGGCGTATAGCCAACTTCGTCTTTGCCAAATTGCTGCCACATCAAGAACATCACGTCATCAAGCGATCGCTGATTTTTATGCAGTGAACGAATCAGCAAATCTAGCAATAAAGACACCATTTCCCCTTTTAAATAGTAAGACATTTGGGAATTATTACTATTGGCATCTTGACGATACAGCTTAATCCAAGCATCAAAACTGGACTCCGAAAGTGATTGCACCTTACGCCCTGGTATAGTTAAAAACCTAGTAATTTCCTTGCTCCAATTATTCAAAAATGACTTAGCATCATAAATTCCAGCGCGTAAAGGAATCAGTAAGTCGTAGTAACTTGTTGTTCCCTCACAAAACCATAGGGATGGTGTATAGTTTTCGCAGTCGTAATCAAAAACTTCTAGTGCTTTAGGGCGAATGCGCTTGACGTTCCATAAGTGAAAGAACTCGTGTGCAACCAATTGTATAAAGCGATCGTACTTATCGGGATCGCGAAATCCAAACCGTTGATAAACTAACGAGCTACAGTTTTTATGCTCCAAACCTCCATAAGCTTGAGAAAATAGGTGTAACAGAAACACATATCTTTGATATGGCAAACCGCCAAACATCTGTGCTTCCGCTGCGATAATTTTCTTGAGATCGGTAATTATCTGCTGTACTTGGAAATTGCCCTGCCCCCAGATTGCCAATTCATGGGATTTTCCTAATACCTCAAAATGATACAACTGGTGGCAACCAATCTCGAAGGGACTATCGACAAGGGTATCAAAATCTGCAGCGCTGAAAGTGTTAGCTTGCCCTGGAACGGAGGGTAATGCCGTCGTTACCTGCCATTCTGGGCGTGGCGGTGCGATCGTAACTTGAATTGGTTGCCCTTCTCGACCGGGTAGTCTAAAAAACAATGCAGCACCATTGAAATAGCCATGGGTTGCATCCAAGTGATTTGTCCGTACTGATAGCTCATTTGCAAAAATGCGGTAATGCACATTTATGGATGTATTGCCTCTTGTCTGTACTTGCCAGTGATTCTTACTAATTTTCCGCCAAGCCAAAGGCTTCTCTCCCGCCTCAGCAGTAAAATCCTGTAAATGCCTAGCATATTCCCGCACTAAGTAGGAACCTGGTGTCCAGACAGGTAGTTTCAAATCGAGAATCGGCAATGGGTAGCCCACAAGGCGCAATGTCACCTCAAACAGGTGGGTTTCTGGTTGGGGCATTGCTACTTGGTAATGAATTGTCGGTAAGCTTTCCTCAACAGTGATGTTGTGGCGAAGTGCGGTTGCTTCAGTCATTTGTATTTAGGAGTATAGATTTCTAAGTGATTAATGATTATTGTAGAGACGTTGCATGCGACGTCTCTACATTAGTCAAGAAATCACCAACTAGCGACTATTGACTATGGAATATTGGCTGTTGACTACAGACTCAGTTAGACTTTGCCAGCCAAATTCATTAACTGTTTAAAGTTGACGAGATAAACTACCTGATTGGCACTGTCAATTTTGAGCCAACCTTTCTCATGCAGCTTTTCCATGATTTTGGTAGTTTCTTCAATACTGATTTCTGTTACATCGGCTAAATCTTTGTAGGGAATGTGAAAAATTTCTTTTCCCAAATCTGATTCTTGACCATAGTTTTCGCCTAAAGTGACTAAGGTATGGGCTAGTTTAACCGCAGGCGGTGAAGACCGCATTTGCAAGCGCATGTTAACGTGTCGCAATCGCCGCACCATGAGTTGCAGCATTCGGTGATGTAACTGCGGATCTTTGAACAATATTTGAATAAAGCTCTCTCTAGAGATACTTAGTAATTTCACTCTCGAAAGGGCAATGACATCAGTTGATCGCGGAGATTCATCTAAAATTGCCATTTCTCCAAAAAAGTCGCCCCGACCTAAAATTGCCAGGGCGATAGAATCATCGCCTACAGTGCGCCGGACTTTAACCCAACCAGAAACCACGAAGTAAACTGCGTTACCCCAGGCATCTTCCATCAAAACGGCTCGCCCAGTTGGGTATTCATGTTCAATTGCAACACTTAGCAGCCATTCCAATGTTTGGGGACTGGCTGTACTCATTAAAGGGAAAAGCCCACTAAAAACCTCAGTCTGCATGAAATATCTGCAAAAAATGGATCGGGAGCGGAAATAATGGTTTGCTACTATATATTTTTCCCAACCTTGACACTCTCCTAACTAAAAGTTGGGAGGTTCTTGGTTCAATAACCCGCACTATTGGGCGCAGGTTTTGATATAGTCTTCAATCCCTTGCCTGATTGACACAGGAATTTCCGACGAACCGTAATACCTTCACGCTATCGTTGTTCGGTTTAAGGTTCTATCACAACATAATTAAGTATAAGATCGAAATCAGCAGTTTCACTGACAGAGTTTTTCTTTGCTGTTTTTTGGTTGCTCTGCAGCCTCAACGAGTATTCTGATCTGATGGTCTAAATTGTCCAAAAGTTGGTTCAACGTAGTGAAAGCCTCTAAGGATCTTGAGTTTGCATCCTGGTTGAGGAGAAGTCGTTCTTGCAGCAAGGACAAGATATTTTCAATGCGCCGGAATATTTGATCGCGATCTAGTCCTGACACAGACTCAGGAGGAGTCGCAGATAGCACCTGCTTACTAACGACTTCGATACCAGTTGATTTGCCCTCTGAAGACAACATATGGTTTGGTTTCTTAATTTTCCTTCTATCCTATCAAAAAGCTACAAGAGTACTGTTAGTTAAGTATGTCGAAGTATTAAATAAACTAAGTGTATATTCTACTATCTGCAGCAGGAATGTCACATTGTAAGGGCGGGGTGAGGGCGCGGAAACCGCGCCCCTACGGTTCTATTGTGGGCGTTGTTTTATTGAGGTATGAATATGGATGTAGAGACGTTCCAGCGGAACGTCTCCAATACTACGTAGGTTAAGGATTTGTGCTGGGAATTTAAGGTGTAGAGACGCGACATGTCGCGTCTCTACATAGGTTGACTGTTGATAATTTATCTCAGCCCTTGCAGTATTGGGAACGTCTCTACAAGGATTTTGGTCCGCACGTAAAATGATTTTCATACATAGAATCAGCAACGCCCGATTGTGGTCTAGGCGATCGTGGTGCAGATTATTCTTGAGTTCTGAGAGATTGAGCTACAAGATAGACTTTAGTCCATTCGCCCATCACTTGATGAGTTTTGAGTTTTAACTGTTGGGCGATCGCATCTATTGCATTGTCTGCAAGGCGCAGTTCGAGTATCTGGCGTTGCATAGCAGTCAATTTTTCTAACAAGAGGTCAAATTGCTTTTGCGTTAGTCCCAAGTTATGTTCTTTTAAGGAAGTTGAGAGCCAGTTTTCTACAAGTTCTGGTTTACCTTTAAGGGCAAATACACGCACAGCGTGGTAGCTAATTTTTTCTCGCAAACGGTAAACGAACTGAATTGGCTGATTTAATTTTTTGGCGATCTCATCCTGAGACTTGCCTTGCAGGTAAAGTCGCAGCCACTGCACAGCCTCCGGTCCCAGATTTTCAAGTAAATAATTCTCAAATTCCTGTTGTACCGCTTGACGCAGCGCCTGTTGCTCCTCCTGATCTTGTGCCTCTTGATATTCTGCGATCACCTGGTTATCTAATAAGTTAACCCGATTATCACTATCGTCTGTCAGAATTTCTTCCGAGACTAGCCTGACTTTGTCACTGCTAGGCACTTGGGTCAAGCCACCACGCTGAGTGCGACGTAGGTAGTTAACAAAGCGATAGACTAGTAGCGGTTGATTACGTACTGGTCGTAGACAATACTCTTCTATACTAGCGAACAGCAGCTCGCTTTGTAGGCGAGGATTACTTGTAAACTCGCCAATGCAGACCATTTGCTGCTGTATGTAGCTATCGTTTTGCAGTAGTTCTTGCAGCACTTCAAGCAGTACATCCAGTACACTGCGCTGGCGATCGCGGCTGAGGGATATCCAAGTTTGAATCTTATTTCGTAATGTCACTAGACTTCCCAGTCGAGTAATCAAATTACGATAAGCACGCTCACGCCCCGTCCCCAAGTATCGTTGAATTAAAATCCGATAGCGATATTCCATCGCCAGCTTTGCAGTCTCCAGTTCCTTAGGGTTGATCGCCTCAAACCGTTTTGACTCACTTCCTAAAAGCCAACTAATAATACTTTCCCTGGAAGCCTCACTTTGTTCTGGACACTCCACTGCTAGACGCTTGTGCCAATATTGCGCCAGTTCTTCCATTTCTCGTGCCATAGTGAGATTGCGCTCCTCGAAACCCTGTTTTAAAGTTTGCATCACAACCCCCTTTCGTCCCACTCAACTCTTTCTCTGGCAGTTGCCTCTAATGGAATGATGTCCATAATGACATTTCAGTGATTCCACTTTTATTACGTTTTAACTCACAGGACTTATGCAGCATTTTCTGCGTCGGGAAGCTTGCTTGTAACCTTAAAGTGCCGTAAATCCAGTGAAAAGAGCCTTTTTCTAGATTTTATTAAATTCTTAAGTTTTATAAACTACCACGTCACCATCTTGACTATTTTGTTGGCTACAGATCTCTCTTACCTCTGTGTCACGCCAGTCGCCTACGGAGGCGCAAGTGCAGGACAAAAGCGTCGCAGACCCGACACAGAGCGCTGGCTCCTCTGCGCTTGGGGCGATTAAATAAAAGACTTTTGAACCGCCCCGGGCGCACCAGAAAGCAGAGAGGGAGTAAGAGATTCTAGGAGTCACCTTGAAAGGGCTAGTCAGAATCTTGTCGGGTGCGTACTTGAAGCAGCAGTACGGCACGAAGTTTCAATTATGGTGCGAGACCGAAGGGGCAAGCCGCACGAGAAGGCATCGCTTGTGGGGCTAACACAAAAGGGAAAACTTTCCGTAATTTAATGGCGGGAAAGGAGTAGGCAATTACTAAAAAGAAAAACTATTTCTAATGATAGAGTTATAAAATCTATCATTAGGAATAATCTATGATTATTGATTGCTATGAATTTTCTAGTAAGATATGGTGCTATTTTATTGAATTAATTAAAATAACTCTGAAATTCTCAAAACTGCGATGCCTCAAGATTGATAGAAGACAACAATAGAACATCCGCGTTAATTAAATGTAGAGTACTAAGCAAATATTGATGAACTTTGTAGCGTGATTTGAGATTGTTGTATAATCCATTGAAAAGGCTCAACATAAATATGTTTTTGAACAGGAATTTGAACAAAGCTTAGTATATTCTTAACCTAATGTTAATTATTAACAGAGACATGAAATAGGCCATTTCTGCATCAAGTCAATCTTTGAATTAACATCTTGCCTAGGAGTTAGAAATCATGACGATCTCACCTTCAAAAGAGCAGACTCAGCCGCAAGCAGAAGACAAATCCACCATGCAAGCGCCTTTGGGTGCAGAAGAGTTGCGGAAGATGAACGCCTATTGGCGAGCCGCAAACTACCTGTCTGTTGGGCAAATTTATCTATTTAAAAATCCGCTGCTCAAAGAACCACTGACGTTAGATGACATCAAACCTAGGTTGCTGGGTCATTGGGGTACAACTCCCGGACTCAATTTCATCTATGTCCATCTCAACCGAGCGATCAAGCGGGATGATTTGAACATGATCTACATTGCGGGACCTGGACACGGTGGTCCTGGCATAGTCGCCAACACTTATTTAGAAGGCACTTACAGCGAATTCTACCCCAACATGTCTCAAGATGCTGATGGCATGAGAAAGCTGTTCAAGCAGTTCTCTTTCCCAGGTGGGATTCCCAGCCACGTAGCACCCGAAACTCCTGGCTCAATTCACGAAGGTGGTGAACTTGGGTATTCCGTTTCCCATGCTTTCGGAGCTGCCTTCGACAATCCTGACCTGATTGTAGCCTGTATTGTCGGCGACGGCGAAGCTGAAACCGGACCGCTTGCAGCCAGTTGGCACTCCAATAAATTCCTCAACCCCGTTCACGATGGTGCAGTGCTACCAATCCTGCACCTAAATGGTTACAAGATTGCTAACCCAACAGTATTGGCTCGGATCAGCCATGAGGACTTAGAGAACTTATTCCTTGGCTATGGCTACAAGCCTTACTTTGTCGAGGGTTCTGACCCGGAAACGGTACACCAGGTGATGGCGGCTACCCTGGATACTGTCATTGCCGAGATCAAAGCTATCCAGCAGGATGCCCGCACCAATGGCTTGACCAAGCTGCCTCGCTGGCCGATGATTATCATGCGTACCCCCAAAGGGTGGACAGGTCCGAAGGAAGTAGATGGGAAGAAAACCGAGGGTTTTTGGCGATCGCACCAAGTACCTTTCTCAGAAATGGCAACCAAGCCAGAACACGTGAAGCTGCTGTCCGAGTGGATGAAAAGCTACAAGCCAGAAGAACTCTTCGACGAGAACGGCAAACTGATTGACGAACTAGCAGAACTAGCTCCGAAAGGCGATCGCCGCATGGGTGCAAACCCTCATGCCAACGGTGGTTTACTGCTGCGCGACTTGAAGATGCCTGACTTCCGGGACTATGCAGTTGATGTGCCTAAACCAGGCACGGGTGTCGCAGAAGCTACCCGGATTATGGGTAAATTCCTGCGGGATGTGATGAAGCGGAATATGCACACTTTCCGGATCATGGGTCCAGATGAGACAGCTTCAAACCGCTTGAGTGATGTGTTTGAGGCAACAGGTCGCACTTGGATGGAAGAAACCTATTCTTACGACGACCACTTGTCTCCTGATGGTCATGTAATGGAAATCCTCAGCGAACACACCTGTGAGGGTTGGCTAGAAGGTTATTTACTTACGGGTCGCCACGGCTTCTTCTCTTGCTATGAGGCATTCATCCATATCATAGACTCCATGTTTAACCAGCACGCCAAGTGGCTGAAGGTGACCCGTCATATTCCTTGGCGTAGACCGATCGCCTCTCTCAACTACCTGCTAACTTCCCACGTTTGGCGACAGGATCACAACGGCTTTTCCCACCAAGACCCGGGTTTTATCGATCATGTGATCAACAAAAAATCAGAAATCGTTCGGGTTTACCTACCTCCTGATGCCAATACACTGCTATCCGTCACCGACCATTGTTTACGGAGTCACAATTACGTGAATGTGATCGTAGCCGGGAAGCAACCAGCATTGCAATACCTCGACATGGATGATGCCATCAAGCACTGCACTGAAGGTCTTGGCATCTGGGGGTGGGCAAGCAACGATCAAGGCACAGAACCAGACGTTGTGATGGCATGTTGTGGAGATATTCCGACCCAAGAAACTCTGGCTGCTGTGGACTTCCTGCGGCAACACCTCCCTGACATTAAGATTCGCGTGGTGAACGTAGTGGACTTAATGACACTCCAGCCACCAAGCGAACATCCTCACGGGATCAACGATCGGGATTACGAAGCAATTTTCACGCCCGATAAACCAATTATCTTCGCCTTTCACGGCTACCCCTGGGTAATCCACCGTCTCACCTACCGTCGTCCAAACCATGATAACCTCCATGTTCGGGGATACAAAGAAGAGGGAACGACCACCACACCATTCGATATGTGCGTTCTCAATGAGATAGATCGCTTTAGTTTGGCAGATGATGCACTTGACCGCGTACACCGATTCAAGTATGAACGCGCTCACGTGAAGCAGATAATTCACGACAAGTTAATCGAGCACAAGCTTTATATCCGCGAACACGGCGATGATATGCCAGAAGTGCGCGATTGGAAGTGGACGGGCGGTGTTGGTGCAGATCAACCAAAAGACCATGCTAAATCTTCTCCTTCACAAGAAGGCGCAGAAGGGGAAGCAAGATCGAGATCCTAGCAGTAGGGTGCGTTAGCGGTAGCGTAACGCACCATATTTGTATAACTTTTTACCCATTAGACATCTCCGAAAATTAATTATGCGTTACCTTCCATCCTTGTAGAGACGCGAAATTTCGCGTCTCTACATCGAAATTTCGCGTCTCTACATTCTTTTTCGGAGATGTCTATTAGTAAGCGAACGACTGATAAACCTCAACAGCAGGTTTATCACTCCAAGATTCGACAACTGAGCGATTTGTCCTCATATTTTGCTTCTACCTTTGCAAGAGTACCAGTTAAAGAAATTCCTCAATTTATCCAAGCGACTAGAAACAATGGCGAAATAGCAACAAAGGAGTGCTTTCCGTACTTGGGTTAGGAGCTTAATATAAGCGATTACTTTAACTGCCCCACATACTGCCTTTCCAAAAATTTTATACCAACAACACATGCTTTCCTTCGTTTAAGATCGCCTGCCTTTAGTCAAAACTCCAGTATTTAAAGTTGAGAGAGTAGGCACTGGTGTTGCAAAACTATATCACCAAGTAGATCTATTAGTTATGACTTTGGACGCAATTCAAATGCCATTTGGGAACGGTAAAAGCAGACATCAAATTCTAGGAAAAAGTTCATACGGCCCAATAGTAAAGGCACATTATCTGTAAGACTCCATGCAAATACCAATCGCACAGGTGCAAAATTGCCGATTTGGGCTGATAAAACTAATCCTTTGGCTTCGACGGGTGCTAGATTGCCTGCTAGTTGCACGGAGGTATTCAGATCTTCCCACACAGCTCCTAGTTGAATACCTAAAGTGTATGGCAAAACGTTGATGCTAGCTCCAGTATCTAGCAGTCCTGTAACTTCCACAATAGAATTTCGGTAAGTCAATGTCAGAGGTAATTGTGGTACTGCGTCAATATCGCCGAATGCATCACGTCCTTCAGCGAAGGGAAACCCTTGAGCGTTAAGCATCACTTGCTTGTCTGTCTTCTTCCAGTAGCGCGGCTAGCTTCTGAGCAGCATTATGGGAATTATATGGAGACCACACATGATAAGTAGATCCAGGTTGCAGCAACAATGCTTCTTCCTCATCTGCTAGTTCTTTAACTAAAAACTGCATCACCCTTAATTTTTCTGCACGAGACAGATTTCGCAAGGTCGGGAATAATTCTGCTACGCTCATCTCAGCTTAGGAATAACAGCTAAATACTATTTTAGCTTAGCAGGAAGAGTGCAAGGTGTGGATGTCAAGTCGCTTCGATCCAATTCGTAATTCGTAGTGACGCTCGTTCCGACGCCGGAGTACCGGAAGATCGCAACGCTGACGCTACCGCTGACGCCGGAGTACCGGAAGATCGCTTCGATTATCGCTAACGTAATTCGTAATTATTACCCCATGCATAAATGCATTAGCGATCGCAGTAAAGATGCTTCTCTACGAGACGAGTAGCGCTCCTTCTCCCAATTCCTCGCCGCTGCGCGAACGTCGCTACCGCGAACGCATTTTTTCCGAATTCATAATTAAAATGCGAAGCGCGTTCGTCTACTTGCTCTGTACCCTCAATGAATTAATTATTAATTAATTCATAATTCCGGAATTTTAAATTACGAATTACGAATTACGAATTACGAATTATTCGTTCACTCACAGACTCGCCAAAATTTCCAGCTTTTCCTGCCAATCTTCATTATGTCGCAGAGTCAGAACATAATAATTAGCGTTGTACTTGAGATTATCCCGCTCAATCTGGTCTTGCTTGCGCTTCTCTGGATAATCATGGACTGAACCATCACAGAAAATAGCGTATCTTTCTTGTCTATAAATAAAATCTGGCTTGGAGTTCGCTTCTGGAATCAATTCCTGTGCAGTATCTGGTAGTTTATATCCGCGTTGATAAATCTCCTGTAATACCACTTGTTCAAACTCTGAATTTGGGTCTGTTTGTGCTAGCAACTCTTGATACTGGCGATCGCGAAGTATTCCCTCTCGCTGAACTGTACTTTTTTCCAGTTCGTCAAGCAAGGGTTTGATCGGATGGCGATTGATTAAGGCATGGTCGAATTGATTGCGGTAAGAAAGTAAGCATTCATAGCAAGCTTGGACGCAACTGTCTTTAGGTTCTTGGAAATGGCAAATGTCCAAAGCTGCAGCGGCAATTTTCCCAAAAGCATCACTACTTTCTAAAAGTTGGGAAAGGACTCCCGCCCCACCTTCTGCTGCTTCCCAGAACAGCAAATATTTGCCATCTCCTAATCTTTCGGAGTCGAGTTCATCGGCTTCTAATTTGTATACTGCTTGAATTGCTGTTTCCAGAGTGTATTGTAAGGTGGCAATAAAAGCTTCTCTATTTTCAATAGGAACACTTAACGGTTCAACAACCAAGATGTTGCAAGTATCATCCACCATTAAGTTTACTTCAGAGTGCAAGTTTTCAGCAACTAGCTCTTTTTTAGGATCGCCCCAAATACCAGTTTTGGCATCTAGTTTAAACCCTCGTTCTTCTGTGTTCTTCTTCAAACCACGATTTATCCGCCAGATCGTAGCTGTAGCACCATAGGTTAATTTTAACAGTGGCGTACCATCAGCACTTTGAACGGTAGCTGATTCCCGCTTTTGGGAAGCGTAGCGGAAGTGGGTGGTGATGTTGTAGCCGTACTTGAGACGTTCTTCTTCATCACAGGTGATGCGTTCTCGACGGCGTGTAAAGGCTGTTTCCATGGGCAACACGCGGGTAAGTTTAGCGACATTGTTACGGCTATCTGGTTTGATTTGTGTACCGCAGTTTTCGCATGTATCGCGGAAATCACCTTCGTGAAAATAACCGCAGTTAAAGCAAGCACTCACCCGTTTATACTCGTTTTCAATGCCGCTTACGGGGACTTTGGTTTTTGCCACCATAAATTTACTACCTTCGTAGTAAACAATATTACTTGGTGCAAATTCCCGTAACGCCACACTGCGGGGACGGGAGATAAATTCACCGCCTTCTCCGGCAGGAATATATGCCCGGACTGGTAAGCGGGGGAAGTTAAATCCAGGTAAAAATCCTTCGGCGGCAAAGTAACGATAGGGATAAAATTCAAACTCAGTCTGATTCCCTTTGGCTTGTCCTACCAGCAGGTCAATTTGGCGTTGTGCTTCTCGCGCTTGGTTTTCCGCGTTTTTACGGTCTTCTTGGGTCACATCGCCTCTGGCGGAACGGTCAACGATGCGGCGGGCGGCTTCTAATTGGGTCACGGCATCGCTGTATAGTTTGCGCCAGCGATCGCATGCCTGTCTGTCGAAAACATTAAGTGCATTTTCGAGGGTCTGTTGTAACCAATTTACAGAATACCAAGCAGCTTTTTGCAGGTCGTTTTGGCAGAAAATATCAGAGAGGATGGACTGGGTAGCTTGGAGACATGCGGCTAGTTTGGCTGGACTGAGGGTAAGTGAGGCACGGAGATCCTGTTTGAGGGGATAACCTTCCAGTTCCAAATCTAGTATTTTATTCATGGAATCGTCCAGGTAAACTCCAGTGTGCGCTAGCCAAATCGAATACACATGAGATTTGATCAAATCCTGGTTGGCGAGTTCCAGTTTGGGTGGGGCGACGACCCCAGCGACCATTTGATTTTGGCGTTTGAAGAAGTATTGGTCATGACCGCTACCGATGGAGGCGTAAGTAAATACTAAGGCTTCCTGTCCACCTCTACCAGCGCGTCCACTCCGTTGGGCATAGTTGGCGGGACTGGGGGGAACGTTTCGCAGGTGGACGACACTGAGGTCGGAAATGTCTATCCCTAATTCCATTGTTGGGGAACAAAATAACGCTGCTAATGCACCTTGGCGGAATTTTTCTTCTCTTTCTTGGCGGTCTTTGTTACTGACCTGTCCCGTATGTTCACGCCCTTCCATTGCTTGAATTTGCAGGGCGTTGGTTTGGTAAAATTCTTGGAAAAAGCTGTTAACAGAAATACTGGCTTGACGATCGCCCTGCAAGCGGCGCGATGTTAATGGGTCAAGGGGAATTTCGCCCAAACGAGTCGCTTTCCACAGTAGGGAGTCGATGCGTAGCTGGACTTCAGAGTTTTGTTGGATTAAATACCCTGAATCACATAGGGCATTTATAAAGGTAGTGATTAAGCTGTTAAATTCTGCATCGGTTATTAGGGGTTGGCTGCGGAGTGACCAAGTGTTTGCACTCCGCAAAAATTGTCCGATTCTGCTTCTGGAAGTTAGTTTGATTTTATGGCGATCGCTACCGCCACTGTTAAGAGTTGCCCAGGTAGCTTGATGTAACTGTTCGTTTTCATCAAATACCCAAGGTTCTTTAATTGCTTGAATGACTTCGCTTTTCAGTGAGTCTTTGTGGTCTGGTTGCAAAAGTTTGGCATCAGTTGCCAATTCCCGACGCAGGTGGTTGAGGAAAGCTTGGGCAACAATTAAACGTTCTTCGGGAGTCGCTTGCAGTAAAATCGGATGGCGGTGTTTTTGCCAAATGGCGTTGTTACCACATTCTGCTTTTAAACCATCATACTCAATCACTAACAACCCACACTGTTCCAGGTTAGGTTGGACAATTCGCCATCCCCGCCGCAAGTCTTCGTAAAGACGATATTCGATGAGTTTGCGAAACACTTCTTCATTTCGCTGTTTTCCTCTACCAAACTCCGCAGGTTGTTTAGCATAGTCGTTTTGAGATAATCTCATGTTGTGGACAACAATACTTGCTAACTCGCTGTGGGTGAGTTGTCCTTTGTCTTGGAGTGCGCCTAAAAGTGCTGCACGTAAAAAACTGGTTTGCACAAAGTCGTTAAAATGTCCTGCTTGTAATGATGCATCTTGACGGTTATCGGTAAAGCTGAGGACTTTTGCCGCTTTGGCTTGATCTCCTGTGAAAACTTGCTTGAGACGACTGACAGTAGAAAGAGAAAGCAGCGTTGTTGCAGTACTGCGTCCTTCGCTGCTGAGACGAGAAAGCTTGGCAAACTCGTTTTTCCGTCCATCATGCACTACTCCGCAGTTGAGACAAGTAAGAAAAGGTTTGGGAATAAACCAACAGGTTGTGGGGAGTGGGGAGTGGGGAGTAGGGAGTGGGGAATGTGTGACTTTACCGTTGGATAGGACTCTTAGTTTACGAGGAATAAACCGGACATAATCTTTTTTAGCAACCCGCCCTTGTTTTTTAGTTTCCGAGAACCAACTATCAGGTAATCTATCCTCATCCTTTTCATCCCAAAGTCCTGATTCATCAAGAGTAAGGTAGCCTTGTTGAATATCTTCATTTTCCGGACTATCTAAGGCTGTAGGTAATTGCGGTAGTATGACTTCTTTTTCAGAATCGTAGCGGACAACGTAGTAATCATGTCCACATTCCCGGCAAAACACGAGGGGATATAACAGGCGATTTTCGGTGGTTGTATACTGACCTTCGAGGGTGAGAAGACGTTTGTCTCGATTTTCGATGGTCGTGTAAACGCTACCCCCTTGGGAAATGAACTGATGTAGGCGAAAAGCAAGTCCTTTAGTTTTGCTTCCCCACCGGAACATTTGTTTGAGAACTGTGAGACAGGTTTCTGGTGGAAGCTGGGTTTGTTCAGCAAGTTTAGTTGCACCCTCTTCTAAGGTGATGGGTGTACGGCGAACGTAAGCAATGGATTGTTGAGAAGATGTCTTGTATTTGCCAGTAGATGTAGCGGCGATCGCCATCTTTTGAGTAGCGAATGTCGGAAAATTGATAATTTTGCCAGTCCCTGAAACATCAGCAACGACTTCTTCTCTTAATCCGAAGTTCATTTCTATCCAGTGACTAAGAGGATGCTGTTGGAAGTTTTCTGGCGTTTGTTCAGATGAAGGTAAACCCTGGATAATGCTTGTACGTAGTTCTTCTATAGTAGGTTCAGGACGTTGGATAGAACGTTCCAGAGTTTCATCAATGACATGACTTGGCTGAATATTCACCCCAAATAATTTGCTCGCAACATCCGCTACCACTTGACGTCGTTGTTCGCGGGAACCTTCCGTGGACATGGTGGCGCTGGTGCCGATGCATAATAATGGGGAGTGGGGAGTGGGGAGTGGGGAGTGGGGAATAGGGAGTGGGGAGTGGGGGGAATTTGCTGTGTTCCGTTGACGGAGTTTGCGAATTAAGATGGCGACGTCTGCGCCTTGGCGTCCTCGGTAGGTGTGGAGTTCATCGAGGACTAGGAATTTTAAATTGGGGGATTCTACGAGTTGATTTTCGTGAGTGCGGGAAAGCATTAATTCCAGCATCACGTAGTTGGTGAGTAGAATGTGGGGTGGGTTGTGTTGAATTTCGGTTTTTCGGGTTAAACTTTCTTGACCAGTGTATTTGGCAACGCGAATGTGAGTATCAGAAACATGACTCAGAAATTTCTTGAGTTCTTCTTCTTGAGAGTTAATTAAGGCATTCATCGGGTATACCAAAATTGCCCTGACTCCTGGAATTTCTGGGTGATGGAGTAAATCATTGATGATGGGGACAACATAGGTGATACTTTTACCGGAACCTGTACCTGTGGTGACGATGTAGGGTTCTTGGCGTTGTGCGATTTCAAATGCTTGTTTTTGGTGGTAGTGAAAAGTAATGGGTTGACCGTCTTTGGAGAAATAGCGATCGCAGTCCCTATGAAGAAGCCCCTGTTTGACTAATTCCGTGACAGTAGCACCTTTTTTATAGGTAGGATTCAGTTGTACTAAGGGGTCAGTCCAAAGTTGTCCTTTATCTAATTCTTGGTCAACAAAGGCTTTGACTTTTGGGTCGCGGATTTTTAAGAAACTTTCAATATAGCGGCGGTAGTCGTTAATGACTTCGTTGCGGAAGTTAAAAATATCGATATAATTCGTAGTTAGTAATTCGTAATTCGTAATTGATGGTTGGTTGTTTGGGCGTCCTGAACGTTGGTTAATCCATTGTTGAAGTTGGTGGCGGAAGACTGGGTTAATGGTAGAGAAATCTATGATTTCTTCGAGTTCTTTGAAATCCCAATTTTCAGGTATGCCAGAGAATAATAGGGCTAATTGTTCAGGAGTAATTGTTACCACATTTGTACAATCTAGCACCGCTAGTTTTTGGCTGAGGAAGATACTAGCGGCTGTAATAGCACTTTCATTCTGCTGGAGTAAATCCTGTAGTTTAATTGGTAATTTCATATTAATTCGTAATTTGTAATTATTTTCTGACTAGTTCTACCCTCGTTCCTAGAACACTGATTCAGTAATCCTGGAAGAACCTCTCCCCCAACCCCTCCCCTACGAGGGGAGGGGAGTTTTTCTCCCCCTTCCCTTGTAGGGAAGGGGGCTGGGGGGTTAGGTTTTTGATTACTACTCGCTTAACAATATTCGTAGGTTGGGTTGAGGAACGAAACCCAACAAACCTATGCAGTATTGAATTCGTAGTTGGTAATTTGTAGGCTTCTTGAAAAAGTTTTACAAAATTTGGTTTTTCACTCACCCCGATTACAATACGGTTCAGTTAAGATAATGTACCTACCGTCAACTCCTGTAGAGACGCGACGCCAGTCGCCTACGGAGGGAGACCCTCCTGCAGCGCACCGCGAGAATTTCGCGTCTCTACATTTATGTAATTCCTAGCGATCAGCCCTAACTGAACCGTATTGACCCTGATTATATCAATATTTCTAATCAGTATTGAGTCTCTCAAGCTTCTTTTAGCGCAATTTCTAATTTGTGAATAATATCCGCTAGCCCTGTAATAATCTCTCCTTCTTCTTCCTCTGCTTTCTCTGCGCCTCTGCGGTTTTTTTCTCATTCAGATTTTTAAAAACCGCAGATGAACCCAGATAAATTTGTTCTGTATCCAGACAAAATCGCCTATAACTACGAATTACGAATTACGAATTACGAATTATCCCATCCCATACTTCAAGGACTAACCTTTGTGTGCGATATTCGCCAAACTGTTTAACTTCGTTGTTCTTCAAAACGCGGAATGTTTCACTAGGAAAATCTTTGCCGTACACATCAGCCGGATCTAATATATATCGGAGTTCATCGCGGGTGAGTCCATAGAGTTTGGCGTAATATGCGTCTAATTCTGCTCTTAATAATGCGCGTCTGTTGCTGTTCCAAGTAAACGGTTCGCCCTCATATCCCATATCTTTCGCAAAGGGTTGCATATCCCAGGCGGTGTAGACTAATTCGAGTACGCGGTTGCTGATAAATTCGATGTCTTCTGGGGTGTATGCTTCTGGGGGAAGGACGGGGAGTTGTTTGAGGATGAAAAAGCTAAAGTCTGTTCCACCTAATTTTTGCCTAGTTACAAAGTCAAATACAAGGGAATTCAAATTAGCCAAAAGACAACTAATTGATGTAACATATTTTTTATCGATGAAGACAAGTGGTGCTTTATGTCCCACAGCAAATTTAGGTAATAAACTAAAAATAGAAGTACGTTCATCAGTGGAACGGCAAATACTTCTAAAAGCCAATAACCAATTTTGTTTCCACTTATCACCTAACTTATTCTCTACCTCACCGCGACTAACCCAGTAACGAGGCTGAACAGCGAAAGATGGATCGCCCTTTTCCAAATCAGTCAAATCACGAGTATCACCACTCTCACTATAAGTCGCCCAACGGTGAGTAAACTGATGAAACATCTTAGCTTCGTAAAGAGGAACTAAACCATCACCCGCCTCATTCTTGAACAACCCGCTATCATTTGCCATGTCAAACATTCGCATAAATGAAATACCCCAAGGATTTCTACCTGTTTGCTCATTTTCCAAAACAGGAACACGCTGATAGATTTTCTTGGTTAATTCAGCATCAACACTACTTCTAAAAACTGGACAAGTGAGCGTGTTAGGATTCAGTAAGGCAATATCTTGAGGTGAAAGCTGAAACTGACGCCTTGAATTGTCTAACTGTCTTACTTGAGTGAGGAAAAAGGCAAAATTACCTTGTTTTATTGGCTTACCAGTGATAGCAAGTAGTGAAAATTTATAACTGCGGTGCACAGCAGAAAATAGTCCTTCTCGATTTTCAAAATCATACAGACTCGCTAAAGCTTGTTTCTGCGCCAAATCTCTAAAGAACTTTTTACAAGTGTCATCAGTAGCAATACCCGTAGGCACAATCACGCCCACTCTCCCATCAGGCGAAACCAACTTTCTCGTAGTCTCAGCAAACACAGCATAAGTATTGATATCTCCCACAGCAGTCAGAGGAAATCTCGCTGACTCGCGAATGAACTTACTCTGCGCCTCAGCATCATGTTTCGCCTCTTCCCAAGCTTGTGCTAACTCAAGATTTTTCTTCGGCAATTCCTGAATCAACTTCTCCCGCGCCGCCTTATTTGCAGCATTAGCAATATCAGCACTCCGAGAAGCGAAAAACTCTTTTTCCTGTAACTTAATTCGTTCCCAAGGCGGATTACCCAACACGCAATCAAATCCACCCGTCTCAAACACTTCGGGAAACTCTAAACACCAGTGAAAAAAGCGCTTTTCTTCAGCTAACTTATTCGCTGCTTCAATTATGGGGAGTGGGGAATAGGGAGTGGGGAGTGGGGAAAGAGGTTCGCGTAGTAAGCGATTTAGTGCTTCGGTTGTGGGTAACAATTGCAAATTCTGTTCAGACAAGGGCATAAAAAATGCCGCAGTCCACAAGTTGCAAGCAGAATAGTCTCGCCACCAACCCTGATTTTTATCTTTATCTCGAATATCTTTATATTGCTTCGCTTTTTCCTTCACTTTCTGCGCTGTGGTTTCGGGAGTGAGTCCCAACTCTCGCCAACTTTCTGCATACTGTGCGCGATCGCCTTCTATATCCCCAAACACCGACAATTGTCCCTTGTTCTCCCGTTCCTTCTTATTCCGCTTCTTAAACTGTGTGGATAACTGCTTATCATCCCCCGTTACCGCCTTAAACGCTTCATCGGGAATTCCCTCATTTAAACAATCTAAATCCAACACACCCACAAGGGAATTCCCACACTTAATTCTGTGGTCTAAAAAGTTGAGTGGGAAACCGCGAGAAAAGCCTTCAATCCATAACGCCACTTTGCACAAATCCACCGCTAAGGGATTTATATCTACCCCATAAATGCAATTTTGAACGACATCTCGAATCGCTTGGCGTAATGGTTCCTGTCCCGGTTCTGCTTCCCCGGTGCGAATGCGTGCTAATTCCTTACCGATACGTCTTGCAGCCGCTAAAAGAAAATGTCCCGAACCACAAGCTGGATCAACTATTTTTAAGCTTAATAGTGCGGCTTCTTTGGCAGCGGATTTTGTAGCGGATGTAGCGGATGCTTGATCTGTAAAACCCACAGTTAAATTATTGGCAGCGGATTTTCTCGCGGATGCTTGATCTGTACCCACAGTTAAATCATTGGCAGCGGATTTTGTCGCGGATGTAGCGGATGCTTGATCTGTAAAACCCACAGTTAAATCTTTGGCAGCGGATTTTGTAGCGGATGTAGCGGATGCTTGATCTGTAAAACCCACAGTTAAATCATTGGCAGCGGATTTTGTCGCGGATGCTTGATCTGTAAAACCCACAGTTAAATCATTGGCAGCGGATTTTGTCGCGGATGTAGCGGATGCTTGACCTGTAAAACCCACAGTTAAATCATTGGCAGCGGATTTTGTCGCGGATGCTTGATCTGTAAAACCCACAGTTAAATCTTTGGCAGCGGATTTTGTCGCGGATATCGTGGATGCTTGATCTGTAAAACCCACAGTCAAATCATCCGTTACATCCGTTACCACATCCGCTGCCAAATGGGTTGCCAACTTCGCTTCAATCACAGGTTCCAAAGCTGTTTTTATCAGTTGTTGTACGAGTTGCGGTGGGGTATAGTAAGAACCAGTAGTTTTGCGATCGCTCCCAAACACCAAGGCTAATTCATATATGCCCTGACGCTGCATGATTTGGGGGTGAAAGTCTAACAAACTCTCATAAACGCTTCCCAATTCTTCCACATCCAACGCTGCATAATTCACCCGTCGTAGTTGTCCCTTATCTTGGTACAGGGAGAGGTGGCGAATTGCTACCATTAAATCGTGATTGTCTATCGCACAACCAGCTAAATCTGGGAGAGTATTGGAACCAAATAAATCACCATTCAGAGGTGACAAACCGAGTAATTCCCCTCGCCAGTTTTCATCAAACAGCAGGAATGTCACCCACAAACCTTGCCATAGATCTTGAAACCCTTCCCGGCGATAATTAGGGCGTTCGGCTAACTCTCGCAGTCGCTCTATGCTGTAATATTCACGGTAGATCCGCGCTTTCTCTGCAAGATGGGGAGTGGGGAGTAGGGAGTGGGGAGTGGCGAGTAGGGGCGGGGTTACCCCGCCCTTACAGGAGTGGGGAGTGGGGGAAGAACCAGACTCATGGCTTTTGAGTTCCGACACACCATTCTCCATAAATAATAAATTCCGGGATTCTGCCACCATCAGAAACAGCAGACGATAAATCAGCCGCAACAGTTGGCGATAAAACGAGGATGAGGTACATGAGGAAGTTCTTTCCCCCCACTCCCTACTCCCTACTCCCCACTCCCCATTCCCAAGTTTTTGCCGCAAATGTTCATTCTGCGGATGTTGGAGAAAGCCGTTACCAAGTTGGATTAAAGCTGCTTCTACCCCATCCCGGAGTTTGTCGCGTACCCGTCCTCCCTGTTGTAGGGCTTCTTGATGGTAATATTCCAGCAGGCACTTATCCGCATCATCCACACCTTCAGGTAAGCGAGAACGGTGGAACAGCCGATAAAATAGCCCAAACTCCGCAAAGTTTTCACCGTGGAGAATTTGCTCAAGGTCAAATTCGATATAAGTAAGGCGCGTCATCAGGGAAGAGTCGCGCAGTAACCGCCAGCGAAAACCGTTAGTGGCGATCGCCCACAGATGTTCTGTTTTGTTAAGATACTCCTGCACCAGCGCATGTGCCGATAACCTTGGTATCCCACTCGGAGGACGCTGATCCACCTTTACCCGACAACCAATAATATGGATGGGGGGATAATAATTCGTAATTCGTAATTCGTAATTCGTAATTGAGGAGTCGTTAGGTTTTGCGGCGCGGTGAGAAATGGCGTAGGTTTGTCCTTCTACAACTTCGGCTTTTGCGGTATACACAGGGTTAAATCCGAGACTGCGTAACAACGGCACTGCCCACATTTCACGAGTAATACTTGTAGCACTGGCAACGGATTTTGTAGCGGATATAACGGATGCCCGATCTCGGTAACCCACCGTTAACTCATCCGTTACATCCGTTAAATCATCCGTTGCCAGCCGTTCCAATGCTCTTTGAAATGCTGTCCAGTAAGCTTTGGCATCTCCCCAGGCGGTAGCAATTTCATCTGCTAGCTTATCCGTTTTGGCAAAACCGAAATCCTCTGGTGCTTGTCCTTTGATACTGCCTGTTTGTAACAAGCTTGTCATATCTGGGGCGAGTAAATTTCCTTCAATTTGGATGGCTGTTAAAGTTGGTTTCATTTTTACTAATAATCTAGTTAATTACACTACTATTTAGGTTCACTCTCATTACTCTCGTTACCCTCGTTCCCAGGTTCCACCTGGGAATGCCTTGGGAGAGGCTCTGCCTCTCGATAAAGCGCTGGAGGGGAGGCAGAGCCTCCCAGACTGCATTCCCTGCCAGAGACTGGGAAATTCGTAATTCGTAATTCGTAATTCGTAATTATTTTTCTTTGAGTTTTTTGGTGGAGGCAACTAATATTTTGCCGATTTCGTTTGCTTCTTGGAGAAGTGGTTCAAACTTTGGCTTTTCTACTAACTCTGATTCAATTAGTATTTCCAGCCAATATTGAGTTTCTCTAGCTTCTTTGAGAGATATTTCTAATTTGCTAAGAAAGTCTTTATCTGATTGGGCAGATTGAGCTTCTCTCACATTTGCACCTACAGAAGTTCCAGCCCGAATTAATTGTTTAGCCAATGTTCTACAAACCCCAGGTTTTTCATCAAGAAAACAACAAGCTTTAACCACCCTAATCGCAAATTTCTTAGTTCTATCAGTAATTGCCATGTGATTATTTGACATAAATTAACCCCAAATATAAATTCCAAACTCCAAATTCCAAATTCCCAATTACGAATTACGAATTACGAATTACGAATTAAAAAATCCTTCCCGCCTGCAAAATATACACACCTAATATGTCCATCGGCAGATGGGGTGTAACTTGAATTGCCCCTTCTTTGGTGATTGCTCTGACGCGCTTGTGGCTTTGGGAAAGTTCGTGCGATCGCTCTTGTGCAAATTGTTCCAAATCGTCTTTTAGCTCGTCAATTCTTTCGAGCAATTCTGTAATTTCCTGCTGTTTTAAAGCTTTAGGTGCATCACTTACCGGAGTTGCTTGTTGCAGCAGCGACATTGCTTGCTGTGGTGGAAGCCAAACAGGATTAGACGGAGAACCAGTAAATCCAACTACCACACACTCTTCTGCTAGTAAGAGGGGAGTGGGGGAATTATCTTTATCTTCTTGTATCCCTTTTCTGGGACTGTTTAACAGATGCCGCACCCGTAATAACAGCAACGTTGTTCGCTTTTTTACAGCATCTGTCGTGGTAAACCCGCACCGTGATGCTAGGAGTTGCGTTGTAGCCCCTGACATTGCATTCTCTAAGATGTATCGTGCCAAACCTTCAACCAGAGGGTGATTCCGTCCCACGTATTCCACTGCTTCCGGTGTAGGAGTTGTAAAGGAGAGTAAACGCGACTTATCCCCTAGCAATGGTTTGAGAACATCAGGGATTGTTGGTAACAGCCATCCATGCTTTTTCTTGATTAAGGAACAGGAGAGGCGATCGCAAGCTGAGTTAACAAACCGCTCCACATCTTCTTCATTGCCTAAAATCCGATCGGAGTCCATCAATTCCTGTTGAACTTGCTCAGGTTTGATGGTGCGTTGAGCAAAACGGGTGCGGCTGATTTTTTCTCTTTCTACGGCTTTATTCCAACTCTGATGAACTTGCTCAATGGGGGATTCTTCCTCATCCAACAAATCCAGCAGCGACAACTGCACCGCATCCGTAGCGCGGTCAAACAGAGACTTAAACACAGCTTCCGATACAGTGGTGCTGTCCATGGGTACGGGAACGGTAATTCCTAAAGTCTTGTGAATCTGCACAGCTTTACGAATCAGCACTTCCAACACTGCACCATCCACAGGATTATCTTGACCGTAAATCAGGCGACACTTAACCTGAGATGAAGTTTGCCCGTAGCGATCAATACGTCCTTCACGTTGCTCAAGTCTATTAGGATTCCAGGGTAAATCGTAGTGTATGACAGCGTTGAAGTGCGTTTGCAAGTTCACTCCTTCACTGAGACAATCCGTAGTAACTAACACTCGCTGTTCATAGGACTTCAATTCTTCCAGGCGGATTTCCCGTTCATCCTCAGATTGTTCTCCAGTAATCGCAATGACCCGAATTTGACTACCCTTTTTCTCCAACTTTTGCTTGAGCGCATCAGCAACATACTTCGCCGTGGCGATGTAGCGACACCAAATAATTGAGTTGTAATTGTCCTTGAGCAAAGATTCAACAGAGGCGATGCATGATTGCAACTTCTGGTCTTTATCACCTTGCAACTTCTCCGCCGCCTGCACAAAAGCCTTTATGTTTAATTCGTAGTTCGTAATTCGTAATTCGTAATTATTAACTCCTTGTTCGACTACCACAGTTGGAGAAGTGTCAACTATTTTCTCTTGATCGGTGGAGTCATAAACATAAGAACTCATTAAGTCTTCGTCTAATTCGTAATTCGTAGTTCGTAATTCGTAATTAGATTCTGAATTACGAATTCCGAATTCCGAATTACGAATTAAAGCTGCGATCGCTGCAGCAGGGGAAGACATTACACAACGAATCAACGCCAACGCTGACCAGTAGCGTCCCCGACGTTGGGCATAGCTCATTTCTTTGGTAGTAGTTTTGACTAACCCACGAGCAAAATCATAAACATCATCGAATAGAGTCCTATACTCCTTCGATAACTTGTAAGGTTGTTCCTCGGAGTTTCTTTCTGGGAAAGGCGTTTCATTGCCCAACCATAGCTTGACATCCGCCCGCCGTCGTTGGATAAAATGACCAGCTAAACTGTCCCGTTGCGGTTCCGTGAGTTTATCCAAAGTCAACTGCTCAAACTCCGGTTTAACCAATCCCAGAAGAGACAAAAAAGCGGATTCAATCCCACTGTGAGGAGTCGCGGTCAGTAATAGTAAATGCCGTTCTGCTTTATTCGCTATTTCCGCAACGAGTTGGTGACGCTGCTGCTGAGATGCACTTTTATTGTTTCCTTTAGCACAAGTATGAGCCTCATCCACAATCACTAAATCAGGGCAGTGTGTCACAAAACTGGCACGGCGACGCTCAGCCTTGGCATAGTCCAGGCTAACAATCAGGTGTCGATAGTAACTAAAAATATGAGAACCATTTGGCACATCCCGCTCCAACTTAGAAGCAGTACCAGAACGTACCACCACAGCATCAATATGGAACTTTTCCCGTAACTCCTGCTGCCACTGGTCGCATAAATGAGGAGGACACAGCACCGCTAATCGCTTCACCTCACCCCTGTCCAACATCTCACGCGCAATTAATCCAGCCTCAATGGTCTTGCCAATTCCCACATCATCGGCAATGAGTAGCCGCACCGTCTCTAATTTCAGTGCCATCAACAGGGGAACTAACTGATACGGACGGGGACGCAGCGATAAACGCCCTAAACAACGAAACGGTCCCGCACCACTGCGAAGCAAAAGACGTGCCGCATCCATCAACAAAAGTGCCGCCGCATGGTCTTGTACTTGTTCCCCTTTAGGTAAGGGAAAAGTTGCTGCGGTAATAGTTTCCAGCCCAAGCTGCCAATAAAGTCCAGTGATTTCGTCTTCATTCCCACTCAGCGGACGCAAGCGGATGATGTCCTGATTTTCATTCGGCAAAACAACCCACTGACGACTGCGGCAGCTTACTATAGAGCCAGGTGTGGGATTTAAGGTATCGCTCATCTTTCCCCTGTGTTGGAGAGCAGGTAGCAGAAAATAGGCAGTAAGGACAGATCCCCAACTACCAAACACCGACTCTCGATGTTTAAATTTATTACATACTTCCTATCGTTTTAATGTCATATTAATTTCTTTGACATCCGTATTATTTCTGAAGAGCAAAATAAAAAATTAAATTCTACTTGAATTACTTAAGTAAGTTTTTGAGAACATTATCCGACATTCTCTCTGAAGATATTTTATGTATATTTTATACACGTATATATACGTTATATTTAAGTAGCGACTTCCGACAAATAATTGTCTTGTTGCGAAAATAAAAGCCTAAAAAGCTTATAATTACGTAGGGTGGGCACTGCCCACCAGCCCTCCCTATCGAAGGTGCGTTCCGGTCAGCTAAGAGAGAATATTTAGCGCAGCTTCATGGAGAAACTAGCCGTCATCCGTAAAGAATCTAATGTATTAGCAGATGAGGAATGACGATTTACGTTTTAGAAACGGATCATCTGAGTCTTTATGGACGAAATCACCCAAATATTATGTTTCCTAATTTTCTACCTGCCACAGTCAGCCAACTGACAGAACCCGCTTCGATTGCTCTTGCTCAAAGCATCAAGCAGATAGCGATCGCCACTCCTCTGAGTACACAACCAATCACCACAACCTACGTACATCAGGGTAGTGGCGGAACACCGTTGCTGTTAATTCACGGTTTCGATAGTTCCGTATTAGAATTTCGTCGCCTTTTACCACTGCTTGCAGTACAAAATGAAACTTGGGCAGTTGATTTATTAGGTTTTGGGTTTACAGACAGACCCGCAGGGGTACAGTTGAGCAAGACTGCCATTAAAACCCATTTTTATCATTTCTGGAAAACCCTGATTAACCAACCTGTCATTTTAGTGGGCGCTTCCATGGGGGGTGCAGCGGCGATTGATTTCACCCTCACTTACCCGGAAGTGGTGCAAAAGTTGGTGTTAATTGACAGCGCTGGTTTAACGGGTAATCCACCGTTGAGCAAATTGATATTTCCACCATTGGATTATTTGGCAACTGAGTTCTTGCGTAATCCCAGAATACGTACTAGTATTTGCCGTTCTGCTTACAAAAATAAGCAGCTAGCATCACTTGACGCCCAACTCTGTACAGCATTGCACCTAGAAACATCTAGTTGGAGTAAAGCTTTGATTGCTTTCACGAAAAGTGGGGGTTACAGTGCTTTCAAATTTCAGCAAATATCACAAATTGTGCAACCAACACTAATATTGTGGGGTGATTCTGACAATATTTTAGGTACTGGGGATGCAAACAGGTTTAAGCAGGCGATTCCGCACAGTAAACTTATTTGGATAAAAGATTGTGGTCATGTGCCTCACCTTGAACAGCCACAAATCACTGCTCAGCACATTTTAGATTTTTAACCGCAGTTAATAATTCGTAATTCGTAATTCGTAATTCGTAATTATTTTCAGACTGGAATTTAAACCCCAACTGAAAAATAACCAAATATGTCCATCAGGTTATTATATCATGTCCATTTGATTGCTTAAGGATTTCCAAGTAAAAAAATATCCAACTATTTCTTGTGGGGGAGCCTTACGGGCGTTGGGCTTCTAGCCTGCCCAGTTCATAGGGCAGGCTAGAAGCCCACCCCACAATATTGGATAATTTATTTGTTGGAGTAGCAATCGCCGACGTTGGGAGATTGCTTGACTTCGTTCGTGGCGAACTACTGTTCAACCGGACATAATATCAAACCCTCTTTTAATTACGAATTACGAATTACGAATTACGAATTACCTAATCAAGTAACCACGTTTGAGGAGAAGCATCAATAGACCCTTGGGGTTGCGTCTGAGGTAAATTTTCTAATTTTTGGTATGATTTTTTGTAGTTTGTTTGTCTGGGTATTTTTGGCTCCGGCTTTAAAGTATTAATGTTTTTCTCTTGTTCTAAAGTATTAATCTTTTTCTCTTGTTCCAACGTATTAATGTCTTCTGTAAGTTTAGAATTAGCTTCTGCTAAGTAAACTGCTGCTTGTTTTGCTTCTTTTAGCTCTTTTTTTAAACTGAGAGCCAATTCTTTTTGTTCAGACAAAGCTGATTGCAAATCAACAATTTGCTGCTCAAGAGTTGCTTCTTTTTGGCGTACTTGTTCTACAGTTTGTGTCAACTCTTTTACAGTTGCTTCTAATTCTGCTTTCGTTGGATTTGTACGCTTAGCAGTTGTTTCCTCAACTACTAATGTTGGATCTGACTCTGCTGGGTTAGAAGCTGCTTCTTCCACTTCGTCAACAGGTGAATGAACGGGGATTGCAGTGACTTCGATAGTAGTTTCACCTTCTGGTGATGAAGATTTTTGCGCTTCTTCTTGTAGTAAGTCAGAAAGACGTTTCTTGACCATTATGCCCTCCAATCACGCTTTAGTTCATTAGCTACACGGCGGTAGTCTGATTCCGCCTCCCGTGCATTATTTCCTCGCCATTGATGAATCGCCACACCGTCAAGGGCAGCTCGTTCGTGCGCTTTGTAGGCACGGATAAAGGCTTGACAAACAGGGATACCTAGCTGTATGAGAGTATTTTGAGCTTCCAGTACTTCCCCCAAACTTCGCGTATCCACCTTAGTTAGCAACACTCGATGGGGAGTTCCCACAGGAGTGACTGCTTCTCTGACTGTCTCAATCAGGACAGCCAAATCCATTGGTGCACACGGTGTCGGCAAAACTAGATAATCTGCACTCGCGACTACCGCAGCTAATGCTTCAGAGTGCAGCGCAGGAGGCGTATCCACCATTACTAAATCGTAACCTGTTATCTTTCTTAAATCACCTAAAAGCTTGGGATTTGTCTCTTGGGATAGATCAAAACCCATGCCCTTTTCACTACGCCCACACCACCAACTCGCAGAACCTTGAATATCTGCATCAATCAGAAGAACCTTTTTCTGTTGGGCAAAGGTTGCAGCCAGGTTAACTGCGGTAGTTGTTTTACCAACTCCTCCCTTGCCGTTAAGGATAGCGACTATTTTTGGCACTGTTTACGAACGACGCTACCTAATAAGAATATAACGCTTTATCTAACACGAATCACATTTAAACTCGTCACAATAGAGTCAATACCATCTACTCTACAATATGACAGTAAGTAACAGCTTACCAGATGGACCGACAATGCCCATATTCCTGCGGCGGATGAAATTTATTTTTCAGCCGCAAGAATATGTTGAGGATTTTGCTAAAGCTTATGGCGATAATTTCAGCATCAGGGGTCGAGATGGTACTTATGGTGTATATTTCAGTCATCCCCAAGCACTACAGCAGATTTTTGCTGCTGATTCTAGCCAGTTAGAGGCTGGGAGGGGGAACCGGGGTTGACAATTTTTGCTTGGCACTAACTCCCTGATTCTACTGGAGGGCGATCGCCACCAGCGTCAACGTCAATTATTAACTCCTCCCTTTCATGGCGATCGGATGCGGACTTATGGTGAAAGTACTCCAGTAAAATAAAATACTGAATAAATTATTTTGGTAGTCGGCACAATCCAAAATACATGGCTCCAAAATCTAAAATGTGGACTCCCCTCCATGCAAAAATACACCGTACCATCCGTTCGCGGCACCTATTTGAGCGCAACGGACGGCTATTAGTCGCTGTCTCTGGTGGTCAAGATTCTTTGTGTTTAATTAAGCTACTGTTAGATTTACAACCAAAATGGGGATGGCATTTAGCAATTGCCCACTGTAATCACCTTTGGCGTCCTGACTCCCAAGCGAATGCTAACCACGTAGAAAATCTCGCTAAAACTTGGGGAATATCGTTTTATTTACAAACAGCTACGCAGCCCTTAAATAGCGAAGCGGCTGCACGCAATTGGCGGTATCAAGCTTTAAGTGCGATCGCCCAGGAAAATCATTACAACTGCGTTATTACAGGTCACACGGCAAGCGATCGCGCTGAAACCCTACTTTACAATTTAATTCGTGGTACTGGCGCCGATGGTTTGCAAGCCTTAGGTTGGCAACGCCCATTAACTGATAACATTTTGCTGGTGCGTCCACTTTTAGAACTGAGTCGGACACAAACAGGGCAATTTTGTCAAGAGTTTCAGTTACCAATTTGGGAAGATTCTACAAATCAAGATTTGAAATACGCCCGCAACCGCATTCGCCAAGAGTTAATACCATATTTGCGAGAAAATTTCAACTCCCAAGTCGAATCAGCCTTAGCCCAAACAGCAGAACTTCTACAAGCGGAAGTGGAATATCTTGAACTTGCTGCCCATCAGTTGAGGCAAGAGGCGATGAATGCGGCAACGGATGATGTAACGGATGTAACAGATAATGTAATTGTGGGCATCACAGATAACTCATCCGCTAGATCCGCTACAAAATCCGTTGCCCTGAATCGTCGCGGATTACAGAATGTAACGGATGTAACAGATAATGTAATTGTGGGCATCACAGATAACTCATCCGCTAGATCCGCTACAAAATCCGTTGCCCTGAATCGTCGCGTATTGCAGAATGTAACAGATGTAACAGATAATGTAATTGTGGGCATCACAGATAACTCATCCGTTACATCCGCTACAAAATCCGTTGCCCTGAATCGTCGCGTATTGCAGAAAGCACCAATTGCTTTACAACGTCGCGTCATGCGACAGGTATTACAACAAATACTGAAGAGTGCTCCTAGTTTTGAGCAAATTGAAAAACTAACGGCTTTAATTACAGCGCCAAACCGTTCGCAAACAGATCCATTTCCAGGTGGTGCGATCGCCTTGGTAGAAGGCGATTGGATTTCCTTGAAAAATCTATAATTTACCCACTAGGGCGTGTGACGGACAAAGGTAGATCATCGATAATATTTTAAATAAGTTACTTAGCTAATCTAAGTTAATGATTAATTTTACTATTTCTAATACGCTGGAGGTCTGACCAAAACTCTCCTCTTGTTACTTTATCTAGAGTTTCTTTTCTTTCTTGAGTATAGTCACCACTTCCCCATCCAGTTTGTTGTAAAAAGCGAATAGCATCGACTTGTCCCAAATGTTTAACTAAAATCTCATACCCTTTTTTTCTCAATTCTACTGGTGTCATAATGTCGTTTACCTCATAATTAAGATTGAAAAATATTCATTAACCAATTAACAGGATTTTGACTGTTTGGCTACGAGCTTAGATAATAATTTCTTATACTTTCGTATCAGTAATCAGCATTGGAAAAATCAATATAAAAAGTCAATGATAAATGGTTTATACAACCTTATTTTAGTGTATAAAATTAACGCTATGTCTAGTTCGTAATTGCGCTCATAGCGCAACTACAAACCTCATGCCAAATCAAGATGCGAGTAATTGTGGTTGAGATATCAAACTGAGGAGAGTCTGGCGCATGCCGATAAGAGCTTGGAGTTGATAATCACCACTTTCCTGCACTTGAGCCAAAGCTTCTGCAATTCCTTGCAGCTTGTGGTTTAACCCATCTAACCCATCCTGAAGTGGTTGTAGCACCTCTTGATAGAGATTAACCCGACCACACAATTCAACGGTTGCTGTTCTAAGTGACAGCAAGTTTTGCTCCATAATTTCCAGTTCTTGACGCTTCATTTCCTGCTGTTGGGTTTGATGGTCAATTATTCCCTGTATTTCCTCAACCCTAGTAAGTATCTGCTCAATCTCACGTTCTAGGTTTTGCAATTCCTGTGACTGTTGTTTTTGCACTTGTTCAATTTGCAAAAGAATTGGTATGAGATTACTTTGTTTATTATCCAGTTCATTGCCAAAAGTATTTCCTTGCCTCCTGAGCAGTACCATTTGGTGCTGCTTGAGAAACTCTTGCCGTTCCAGTAAACTACGGCGTTGTCCCACCATACTTTCGTTGATCATTTGGTAGAGGTCTTTTTCATCTATCAGTTCAGCTTCTAATGTGCTTTTTTCTAACTGCGACGCTTGGTTGAGCTTTTGTTGCAGTTCTTCAATAATTTCTTGCTTGTATGTCAGTTCTTGTTCCTGCTCATTGACAAAGCTAGAGACATTTTCCAACTCATTCTGCAAGTCTCGCACTGTTTTTTGCAGTTCTTCTAGAGACATTTTCCCCAAAGCTTGCACATCAACTTGCTGGCTATGAATTCCATGACCAGACATCCCTGTTAAGGAGTGAATTTGCTGATATAACTTTTCTTGGGAACGCCAATGCTCTTTCAGCATTCGAGCATACTCTTGCTTACTGTTAAGAGTGCCTGTATTTACGACTAACTCTACTACTTGCCCATCCAGAAAAATTTGGCATTGCTGGTATTCGTTTTGGCGTTCAACCAAAATTTGCGATAGGCGGTCAACTTCTAAGAACTGCTGCTCAACCGCAATTCTTTGCTGCTCTAGTTGTAGCCAATGTGGGTTAAGAAGATTTTGCTGACGAGCCACCATTTCAAAGGCAAGATTGAGGTGTTCTCGCACATTTTCCGTGGGAGCAATGCTACGGTCCAGTTTGTCAAGTAACTCACTTAATACCTGACTTTGCTCTTGATCTAGCACTGCCCCTTGCTGGGACTGTACTGTGTACTCTTCTAGACGGGACTGCTCACCCCGCAAATGCTCCCAAGCTCCTTCCAGTTCTTTGCGGTTGCGCTCTATTTCTTCTCGCAGTCGCGAAATCTGCTCGCGGGATGTTTCAACTTCCTGTTTTTGCGCCTCTAAGCGTTGAGACTCATCCTCCAGGTGTTGCAGTTGTTCCAAGCGTGCTTCCATATCCATTTCGCGGCGATTCAACTCTTGCGCTTGAAACGTCAACGACTGCTTCCACTGATCAATCTCTTCTTCCTTGACCTTAAATTTCTCCAACTGTCGGGAAAAATTTTGCAGAATGTTAACTAATGGACGTCCAGCCTCTTGAATCCGTTGCACTTGGCGATTCGGATTCAGTTCCACCAGTACGAGTGCCCCATCGTTTAATTTGCTGGCTTCCTCAGCAGTCATCACTTCTTCCGACACCGTACTCCAACTTTGGTCGGTCCGCTGACAAGCTAATAGTTTCAGCTCGGTTTTGCTATTACTACCTAGTAGGCCGCCTTTCTGCTTTTGTACTTCTGCTAAATATAGCACACCGTTAATCCTTTTGATGTACCTGATACAAATGTTTTATTTTACACATTAAATTGCTTGAATTTGTCTTGTTTGACCTGTATTATGGGTAAATAAGACAAGCACAATTAACAATAAGCGCGAAATGTCGCGTGTAAACATTTATAGAACTGACAACAATGCATCTTTATATTTTGTCCAGAATATAGTTATGATGGCTACCGTATTATCACTAGGTTAATGAAAGTATATTAAAAAAAATTAAGATTTATAGTTTAGGTATCGCTTTTTGAGTTGGGAATGGGGCATGGGGCATAGGGCATAGGGCATGCCCCATGCCCCATTCCCAACTTATGACATTGAAAAACCCAGGGTTACAAGAAATAAAGAGTATAAAAGGGATTGTAAGGAGCGCTTTTTAGCTAAATGCAGGGAAATTTAAGTGAAATTGATATTTGTAGTGTTCTGCAATTGATTGAGTTGGGGCAGCGAACTGGGCTACTGTTTGTCGAAGCCTACAATGTTTACAATTGCAATAAACTTGGTGTAGAAGAGGTAGTCAGATATCAACCGAACTACGACTGGAAAGAGCGGTCTTGGTTTGTCTTTTTTCTCAACGGTCAAATTATCTATGCCGCTAATAGTGATAGCAGTTTATCCCGGCTGAGCGATCACTTGCGTCGTTACAAAGTTAAAGTGCGACTCGACGAAATGCAATTAGCCTCCTTAGCATCACGAAACGCGCCCGAGTATGGGTACTTGTGGATGCTCTTGGAACAGAATACAATCAACCCAACACAGGCTCGCAGTATTATCCACAGTTTAGTGTACGAGACTGTTTTTGACCTGCTCAGCCTACACCAAGGTAGCTTCGTTTTCGATCTGAGTGTGGCACTTGTTCCGCAATTAACTACCTTGCAGATTGCTCCTACCCTAACCAGAGTGATCAAGCAGGTTCAAGAGTGGAAGCAGCTATATCCACACATTCAGTCTCCCGATCAATTTCCAGTGCTGATTGATATACCTGAGCTACAAGCCTCATTACCAGCAGCAACAGTGACTAAGCTACAGGATTGGACAAATGGCAAAACATCCCTACGCCAACTTGCTCGCTATCTCAACCGAGATATTTTGACAGTCGCTAAGGCAATATATCCATACGTACAACAGGGCTGGGTACAATTGGTATATTCACTCACATCTAACGGAGTCACACAAAAACAAGACTGGAGACTAAGTTTGGGGGGAAGCCAAAGGGTACGTATAGTTTGTATTGACGACGGGATGATTTGCTGTGAAATTGTCAAGTCTATTTTGCAGCCACAAGGCTATGAAGTGATCGCTTTAAACAATCCGTTAGAGGCGCTCAGTCTCGTTTTTCAGCTTAAGCCTGACTTAATTTTATGCGACATTGCCATGCCGGAATTGGATGGGTACGAGCTTTGTGCCATGCTGAGGCAATCTACAGCATTTCGGCTCGTGCCGATTATCATGCTTACTGGCAAAGATGGGTTTATCGAGCAAACGAGAGCCAGAATAGTGGGTGCAACAGACTATTTAACAAAGCCGTTTGGGCACACTGAGTTACTTATACTTATAGAAAAATTTCTCAACTACAATGTTGTGCAGGAGGCGAAATCAGACACGAGACTTGTTAATCCCAACAAAGATGAGGTAAAAAATCCGATCGCCGAATCCGATCGCCTCAGTCCAATCTCATTATCAAGCCAATTAGTGAAGGAATAAAATTAATTTATACAATAAATGCTTGTGGAAAAATCAGGGAATGTGTTCCAAATAGGAACGTCTACATCAGGAGGTATATAGGCATTTTATGAGTACAGTTCTGATCGTGGAAGACAGTATTGCACAAAGGGAGATGATTACAGACCTTCTGAAAGCGAGTGGCTTAACAGTCACTCATGCCAGAGATGGAGTTGAAGCGTTGGAAGCAATCCAAACCACACCTCCCGATTTAGTGGTATTGGATATTGTCATGCCCCGGATGAACGGTTACGAAGTCTGTCGTCGGTTAAAGTCCGATCCAAAAACCCAAAATGTCCCCGTAGTGATGTGTTCTTCCAAAGGGGAAGAATTTGATCGTTATTGGGGGATGAAACAAGGTGCAGACGCATACATAGCAAAACCGTTTCAACCTACCGAGTTAGTGGGAACAGTCAAACAACTGTTACGAGGATAAGGATGAACACAAAATGGTCAGCAAACCGGACTTTTTAGGAGGTAGTGGACAAGACCACTTTCGTCCTGAACTACAAGTAGAAAGTCCTGAAGGTGAGTTATATTTGAGGTTTTACATTTCTTCAACTCAGGAGTTTGCACTACTAGCTACAGGCATTCGGGAAGTTATCGAACTTAGTCCTGATAGAATCACCCCTATTCCTAATGCTTCCCCTTTGCTTTTGGGTACTCTAAATTTACGAGGTCGAGTTATTTGGGTGGTAGATTTGGGTCAATTTTTGGGAGAAGTTACGGCATTAAACACCGATCGAGCAGAAATTTCAGTGATTGCTATTGAAGAGCAAGACACAATAGTGGGTTTGGCGGTAGAGGAAATTGGCGGTATGGACTGGCTTGATGTACAGCATCTGATCGCACCAACTCATGTGCCGGATGCTATGGCTCCTTTTTTGCGGGGAGAGTGGTTAATGGATGCTAAAAAAAATCAGTGTCTAAGACTACTCGATCAAACCGCAATTTTGCGGAGTGCACGGTGGGCAGGATGAAATTGGGAGGCAGGAAATGTCAACAAGTATAGATGATTACGAGCAGACGTATCAGCAGGCTTATAAAGCCTACGTACAAAGGAACTATGAAGAGGCAGCCACATTAATTAACCAGGCGGTGCAATATTCGCCTAATGACCCCAGTATCCATTTACTAAGGGGTCACGTCTACAACGTTTTGCAGCAGTATGACGTAGCAAAAGAAGAATATCAAAAGGTGTTGGAGTTAACTAAAGATCCAGAAATCATTGATTTTGCTAAGAATGGTCTGGAAAACATCAGCCAATACCAACAGCTAGGTGTTCAGGTTGCGGAAGTTGACGATCGGGGTCAAATTGACACTCTAGCTTTAGAAAGACTTGAATTAGAGTTGGGGCGTCATGAGGACTTAAATGGCACTCCTCGCCTTGAGTTGAAATCCAAAGACTTGAGAGATGAGTTTCCTTCAAACAGTCCATTTGACATACACTCGCAAGACGTTCCTGTATTTGATGCAACATCAAATACCTCAGAAAATTTTGTTGAAGACCCTTTTGCTTTGAATCAATTAGGTGATCTTAAAGATCTGGAGCCAAATATTAGTAGTGAGGATCAAGCAGAATTAGAGTTACCCGCGATCTTTCAAGAAGAGATTTCAAAAGCTACTGTTAAAGAACTAAAAGAGAAAAGTAATTTACAAGCTAGTAGCGCAAATTTAAATAGCCAAAATTCAGCCTTTTCTCAGTATAACAGCAACAATTCAACATTTACACAAGTTATACCGTCAAGCCAAGAGAGTGAAAATCAGGCAACCCTGAGTGAGGAAAAAGCACTACAACACAGCCATGAGGACTTTATCTTCCAAATCAATAGTTTGTCAGACGAAACTTTAGTGAATGGCGGAACGCCAGTTACGATTAGTTCAAGCAGCCAAGAAGAGTTGCGCACACAAAATGCCCTTTTGCAGGAAGAGGTATCCTCAAGAGCATCTTCACCACAAACTTTCCAGATGCAGGAACCAGTTTCTTCATCTTTGAACAGCGATTTTGCCGATAATGAAAAGCAGCATAGCTCAAATTATAGACAAGATCGAAGTAACAACAATGGCGACAACAGTTTTGACTTGGCAGTATTTGAATCTGCTTTTGGCTCAGAGGATTTTGCTCTCCATGAAGATACAAGTAGTATTCTGACTAAGAATATTTCCCAAAGCAACAGTATAGAGTTCTTAGACGACTTTGATGAATTTGACGATTTAGGAAATATTCCCTTCTCGGGATTTGACATTCCGTCCAATTCTGCCTTTGATGACTCACAGCTGCATTCTAGGTCAGGTGAAACTAACGGCAGTAAAGTCTTAGAGAGTGTACCGAATACGGAAAGCAGAGATTACGCGTCTAATAGCGCCCCAAAGCGCGATCGCGATGCGGAATTATTCAGTATGACTGGTTCACAAGAAGCAGTCCCAGTCTTTAGCCAAACAGATGTTTCAAAGATAGAACCTCAAGTCAACGTCGAGCAAGGCTTGCTCGCACCATTGGAAAATGCCACTATAGAAAAGAAGCAATGGTTGATCGCTGGTACTGTAGGCATTGTCTCGGCACTAGTTGTCGCCATAGTTAGCTTTGCTGCTGCTAACTTTTCTCCACCCCAGCAACGATCTGCAGTGCGGAACACAGGCTGGGTAATGGCGCTAGCAGCAGGAATTACCGGCTTTGCTACCGCAGGTTTTATGGGTAACCTGACCCTGCGGCAAATTCGTCGCACAACCAAAGACCTACAAGCTCAATTTGATGCGGTGCGTCAAGGAAATCTGAATGCTCAAGCGACAGTATATTCAGAAGATGAATTTGGACAGTTATCAGCAGGCTTCAACGAAATGGCTCGTGTAATTTTTACAACAACAAGTGAAGCTACACGCAAAGCTCAAGAACAGGAGGAGGCTAAAGAAAACCTGCAACGCCAGGTGATTCGCCTGTTAGACGATGTGGAAGGAGCCGCCCGTGGAGATTTGACGGTACAAGCAGAGGTAACAGCCGACGTACTAGGAGCAGTTGCTGATGCTTTTAACCTGACAATTCAAAACTTACGGGATATCGTACAACAGGTAAAAGTGGCAGCACGAGAAGTTACCAAAGGGGCAACTAATTCAGAAACCTTTGCCAGAGCCTTATCTAGTGATGCCTTACGACAAGCAGAAGAGTTGGCGGTAACCCTCTCATCTGTACAGGTGATGACCGACTCAATTCAACGGGTTGCAGAAGCAGCACGAGAAGCAGAAGCTGTAGCCCGTGACGCTAGCGAGATTGCTCTTAAAGGTGGGGATGCTGTGGAGAATACCGTGGCAGGAATTTTAGAGATTCGCGAAACTGTAGCGGAAACAACCCGAAAAGTGAAGCGATTGGCAGAGTCATCCCAAGAAATTTCTAAAATTGTGGCGTTGATTTCCCAGATTGCTTCTAGGACAAATTTATTAGCACTCAATGCTAGCATTGAGGCGGCAAGGGCTGGAGAAGCTGGACGAGGTTTCGCGATCGTCGCGGATGAGGTGCGCCAGTTGGCAGATAAGTCAGCTAAGTCGTTGAAGGAAATTGAACAAATTGTCATGCAAATCCAGAGCGAAACAGGCTCTGTGATGACTGCAATGGAGGAAGGCACACAACAGGTCATTCAAGGTACAAAATTAGCAGAAGAAGCCAAGCGATCGCTAGAAAATATCATTCAAGTAGCAAAGCGCATTGATATTCTAGTGCGTTCAATCACCACCGATACAGTCGAACAGACCGAAACCTCCCGCGCCGTTGCTCAAGTCATGCAATCAGTGGAATTAACGGCGCAAGAAACCTCTCAGGAAGCACAACGAGTCTCCGGTGCATTGCAACACTTGGTGGGTGTGTCCCGTGACTTGATCGCGAGCGTTGAACGCTTCCGAGTAGAAACTGCTGAATCTAGGTAGTTAGTAGTTAGTGGTTAGTAGTTAGTGGTTAGTAGTTAGTAGTTAGTAGTTAGTAGTTAGTAGTTAGTAGTTAGTAGTTAGTAGTATTATAAATACTAATAATCAACAACTAACAATCAACAACTAACAATCAACAACTAACAACCAACAACCAACAACCAACAACTAACAACTAACAACTAACAACTAACAACTAACAACTAACTTTCACTATGCTGCCAGAACAACAACAGCGTATTTTGGGTTACTTCACTGAGGAAGCAAAAGACCACCTGAATACAATTGAGCAGGGGTTGCTGAATCTCCAGAGTACCTTGAACGACCCGGAAATCATTAACGAAGTCTTCCGGGCGGCTCACTCCATTAAAGGAGGAGCGGCAATGCTTGGTCTAAGTAGTATCCAGCACACATCTCACCGTTTGGAAGACTGTTTCAAAGTCTTGAAAGAACACCCGGTGCAGGTTGACCAAAAGTTAGAGTCTTTGTTTCTTGGTGTCTCTGACACATTGAAAGCACTGTTAGAGCATTTACAAGAACCGGATGGTCTCTCGGAACAAACAGCTAACGACCTCATGTCAGAAGCAGAACCGGTTTTTAAGTGGCTGCACGAACATTTAGAGGTACTCGTAAAACAAGGAGGTACTGGGGTATTAAATAGCACAAATGGACAAAAAACTAGTGCGATCGCATCGTCACAAATAGCACCAACAGAAAGTTATAGGGGGCAACAGATTCAAACCCAAGTCATACAAACACTCAAGGATATGTTGCAACAGTTTAAGCAAACGGCAACGCCTGAAACTAGACAAAATCTTCAGGAGTCTTGTCACCAGCTAGTCAGACTGGGTAAGGAATTAAATTTGTCCCATTGGTGTAATTTGTGTCGCTCAGCCGCAAGTGCGATCGCTAATCCCGAAAACAGCTATCTAACCTTAGCTAAAATTGTCATTACAGAAATCAAACAAGGTCTAGAATTAGTCTTAGCCAGTAGGGAAGCGGAAATCGTAATTAGTCAGCAACTAGAATCACTCATCCCCATTCCAGAACTTGAATTGTTAGAAATTGATTTGGTGGATGAACTGATTAACGCTGTAGCAGAACCGTTAAACACACCAGAACCAATCTTAATCAAGAGCATAGACACTGAGAGTGACTATGAACTCTCACTAACAACTGATATTTTTACCGAGTTAGGCGTTCCCTTAGAATTTTTAGAGATTCAGCCAAAAGACAGCATTACAACCTTATCAGATCTATCCGAACAACTTAATTATGGCGGTGAAAACGACGCACTTGTTCCTCTTGACAGTACTGACCCCAATTCTCCAGAAGTAGGAATAGCCGAGTTAAATACTCTTGCCGATTTGTTTGAAGGCGAGACTCCCGACTTAGATGGAACCTGGGAACAAGTGGAAAATCTAGACATTTCTGCTGCCAACAAATCGGAAATTAATCGGAGCAACAGCGCACGTTGTGATACTAATAGCGAATTTCAATTTTTATTTGAAGAAGATATTAGTAGTCATCCGAGGATTCAAAAAACTGCAAAAGAAGAAGAATTTACCCTGGTCCAGTTGTTTGGTGACGAGTTTTTAGAATCAGAGAATTTAGAAACAGAAAATACAGCAACTATTGGGTTAGTCATTGACTTTAATTATGAAAAAAATTTAACAGTAACACCAAAGCAACAAAGCAAATTGGAGCATCTCATAGAACAGACTAAAAACACAGAGAAAGTTAATGAGCACTCCTTTGATACCCCCCCTAGGGAAATTTATACCAACTATGAAAGCATCTTTGATGACTTATTAAGAGAAACTTATTCATCAAACTTGGAGTCGGAAAATACTCCTAGTGTCCACACAAAATCAAATATTATCCCACATTCAGACGAAATATTATCTTTAGATTATCTGTTTAGTGAGACTGAAGAAGATTACAGCCCAGCCTTGCTTTATGGGGAGTCAACATCCGATGAGCTATTGAATACGCTGTCTATAACACCAGCAGATTTTTATGAACAAGAAGACGATTTAAGCAACTTCTGGAAGCAGGGAACTCAAGAGCAAGAACAAGGCGAATTTGAGCCGGTGGAGGAGGATGCGGCAAAAGCGTTAGAGGCAATTTTGCATCGAAGCGCAGCTAGTGATGATATTTTTGGCGACAATAAAGAGCCTATATCCTCAACTACAGCAAATTCCAACTTGGAACTGGATATGAATTTCCAGTCGGAAGAGCAACTTAATCTGGTATACTTATCAGAGGCTGCAAATAATTTATTTGAGGAGTTGGGATCAACTAATTCAACAATTTATTCAAATGTTGACAACGGCGAATCTCACCCAGGCAGCCTCAAGCTAGACTCCTCGTCCACGGCGTTGCCTCCAGAAGCTTTGGAATTGATGCCAGAATTTACAACGCCCACAGACAATTCAGTTGCAAGTTCACCACAACCATCTCCGGAAATAGAAATTGATTGGTTCCATAGTCTATCGCAGGAGTTCGATGAGTCTTTTCCAGTCCTGCTAGAGGATCTAACCACAATCAGCTCAAATGATCTTGATCTTGACACAGACAATCCTTTTACAGTGCAACAGCAGAGTTTAGGCGATGATTTATTCGCCACAGAAACTCCATTAGATACAATTTTTACAGATGAGCCTCTATTACAGATGCGCCAAGAGGTGGTCGATATAGAGACAATGACTAACTTGCAAGCTGTCTTTGATTTCACAGAGATGACAGTCTCGGAAAATGTATTGCAAGCAGATGCAATTGATTTTGGTGACTTGCTAAATATCGTAGAAAGCGATCGCAAAGCAGATGATAATTTCATAACTGCGGCTTTAGAACGCTCTGACCTGAAATCGTTTAATGAATTAGAGGACTCTATAGAGAATTTACTGGATCTGGTAGACGAGGAAGTAGCTAATTTACCAGATTTGTTAGCGTCAGCATCAACAAGTAAACCCGCAATTGCTGCTAGGGAAAATTCTGAGTTGGCAATCAACTCAACTGCAGAAGTAGACGCGGTCATAGAAAATGAAGATGCTGTCTTGTCGTATGTAAGAACGCAAGCAGCCCAAACAGAACAGGGAGAAACGGCTGATGACTTGTTGATCCAAGAATTTACTGAGTTAGATAATTTACTAAAGATGGTTGTGATAAGTAAAATTACTGACACAACACCAGAACAAGAAATCGCAGCCTTAGAAGAATTCCTGAATTTAGCACCAAATCAGGTTAAACCAGAGGTCGGCAAAGGAGACATCGACGATCAATTTAAAGAATTGGTTGAGATGGTGAAGGGAGATTTACCAACACGTCCGTCTGTCACTCGCGCTCCCAGATTTGAACAACTAATGAAGGTTCCGGTTAAGCATTTGGACGACCTGAGCAATCTGGTTGGGGAGTTGGTGGTAAATCGTAACACATTGGAACAGGATCAAGAGCGCCTGCGACAATCTCTAGATAATTTGCTTATTCAGGTGCAGCAGTTATCGGACGTAGGAGCGAGGATGCAGGAATTGTACGAGCGATCGCTACTGGAAGCGTCTCTACTAGCCAGCCGCAAAAACTATGGACATGCTTCTCACCCCGATACAGACAGGGGTTTTTCTGAGCTAGAAATGGATAGGTTTACTCCTTTCCATACCTTGTCACAGGAAATGATTGAACTGATTGTACGGGTGCGCGAGTCAGCTAGTGACATAGACTTTGTTACCGAAGAAACTGAGCAAGTAGCACGGCAGTTCCGGCAGGTCACTACCCAGCTTCAAGAAGGAATCACGCGAAGTCGGATGGAGCCTTTTGCCGAAGTTACCACTCCCCTAGAGCGAGGAGTACGCGAGAGTGCCATCAAGTGTGGTAAACAAGCGCATCTGACGATCGAAGGTCGGGATACCTTGATTGACAAGATGATTCTAGAGCATCTGAAAAGCCCACTGACGCATTTGCTAAATAATGCGATCGCTCACGGTATTGAAACACTAGAAGTTCGACAAGCCAGTCTTAAGCCAACCGTGGGAGTTATCACCGTCCGCGCCTTCCATCAAGGCAACCAAACTGTCATCTCCGTCACAGACGATGGCGCAGGTATTGACATTGAAGGGGTAAAGGCAAAGGCAATCAAAGTGGGGATCAAGACGGCAGAACAAGTCAAAACCATGTCTCGCACTGATATTTACGACCTGCTATTCCAGCCGGGTTTTAGTACCAAAGACAAAGAAGATGAATTAGCCGGTCGCGGTGTTGGTTTGGACGTAGTACTGACTAGGATCAGCGAAATTCGCGGGACAATTACCATTGATTCCACCCAAGGCAAGGGAACTACATTCACCATTCGTTTGCCCCTGACCCTGAGTATTTGCAAAGCACTCTGCTGCGTCTCAGATAAAGCTCGCATTGCTTTCCCAATGGACGGGGTCGAAGATACTCTAGATTTACCTGTAAAAAATATACATACAGATTCCCACGGGCAAAAATTTATTCCTTGGCGTGATACAGTGTTGCCATTCCGACCGCTGAAGGAACTTTTAACTTTAAATCGTCAACTTAGTCGAGGTAGCGTCTACGGTGCTATCCGCGACGACGATATGATTTCTGTTGTTGTCGTGCGATCGGCAAATACCCTAATTGCCCTACAGATTGACCAGGTACTCAGCGAACAAGAAATTGTGATTAAGCAATTTGAAGGACCATGCCCCAAACCCATTGGTGTAGCAGGTGCGACCATCTTGGGTGATGGTCGCATTATGCCTATTGCTGACGTGCTGGAAATAATTGATGTCTTCCAAGGACGAACCTCTAAACAACGTAGTTTCAGCCTTGGGGAACACAGATCCACTCCCTTTGTGCCAGACATCCCGGCTGTGAAAATTGACCCGACAGTCCTGATTGTTGATGACTCAATTACAGTCAGGGAATTGCTCTCTATCACCTTTAATAAGGCAGGTTATCGCGTAGAACAAGCACGTGATGGTCAGGAAGCTTGGGAGAAACTCCGTTCTGGTCTACCTTCCGATATCGTGTTTTGCGATATTGAAATGCCCCGCTGCGACGGTCTAGAGTTGCTCTCTCGCATTCAGAAAGATCCCAATCTCAACCAACTGCCGATCGCCATGCTTACCTCACGGGGTGCGGACAAGCACAGACAAATGGCAATTCAACTAGGTGCTAGCGGCTACTTCACCAAACCCTATCTTGAAGAAGCCCTTTTGGAAGCAGCAGCAAGGATGCTGAAAGGAGAGAAACTGGTTATTCCAGCCCATGATAAGGATTAATACAAAGCTCATTTTGAGGGTAGCAAACGTGTAGAGACGCGAAATTTCGCGTCTCTACAAAGGTTTTCGGGAGGTAAATTATCTGATCCGAACCGTATTAACAGTTATTCTCTGTAAGTGGTTTGTGCTGTTGCATCTTACCCCATGACTCCATCTTCTGATTACCATATACAGAGACGTTTATTACCTCAAACCATGTCTTCTGAAAAACACTTCACCTACCCACCCAGTCGCAAGAGCGATCAAGTTGACAACTACCATAGCATTCAAGTTGCCGATCTTTATCGTTGGTTAGAAGACCCAGACTCGGAGGAAACCAAGGCTTGGGTTGAGGCGCAAAATAAAGTTACTTTTGGCTATCTTCAGGAAATTCCTGCAAGGGAAAAAATCAAGCAGCGTCTTACCAAACTGTGGGACTACGAAAAATATAGTATTCCCTTTAAAGAGGGCGATCGCTACTTCTACTTCAAAAACGACGGACTGCAAAACCAAAGTGTCCTCTACACCCTCAAAACCCTTGACGCAGAACCACTCGTCTTACTCGACCCTAACAAACTTTCAGAAGATGGCACTGTTGCTCTTTCTGGACTATCCATTAGTGAAGACGGTAAACTTTTAGCCTATGGTCTATCCACTTCTGGTTCTGACTGGCAAGAGTGGAAAGTACGGGATGTGGAAACTGGTAAAGATTTAGAAGACCACCTGAAGTGGATTAAATTCTCCGGCGCATCGTGGACCCATGACCATAAAGGTTTTTTCTACAGTCGTTACGATGAGCCGAATGAAAAAACTAAATTAGAAGATGCCAACTATTACCAAAAGCTTTTCTACCACCAACTTGGTACACCCCAATCAAAAGACATACTAATTTACCAACGCCCAGATCGTAAAGAATGGGGATTTAGTGGTGGTGTTACAGAAGATGGACGCTACCTGATCATTTCAGTTTGGTTGGGAACAGACCCTAGAAATTTAGTTTTCTACAAAGATTTAACTCATCCCCATGCAGAAGTAGTAGAACTCATTAACGAATTTCATGCCGATTACAGCTTTATCGACCATGATGATAGCATCTTCTATTTCCGCACTGATTTAGATGCGTCACGAGGACGAGTGATTGCCATTGATACTAAAAACCCAGTCCCGGAAAATTGGCAAGAAATCATCCCCCAATCGGCAGAAACTTTGGAAAGCGTCGGTATAATTAATAACCAGTTTGTTGTTGATTATCTCAAAGATGCTCGCAGCCAAATTAAAATTTTTGACCTTAAAGGCACGTTTGTACGTGAGGTAGAATTACCAGGAATTGGTTCTGCAGGTGGCTTTAATGGTAAGCGACATGACACGGAAACTTTTTATATTTTCACCAGTTTTACCATACCAGGAACTATCTATCGCTACAACATGGTCAGCGGAAAAAGTGAACTTTTCCGTCAACCAAAGGTAGATTTTAAACCTAATGATTACGAAACAAAACAAGTTTTCTACCACAGCAAAGATGGCACAAAAGTGCCAATGTTTATTACCCATAAAAAGGGAATCAAATTAGATGGAAATAATCCCACATATCTGTATGCCTATGGTGGTTTTAATATCTCAATAACACCGAGTTTTTCTGTTAGTAGCGTGATTTGGATGGAGATGGGTGGGGTTTATGCTATTCCCAATTTACGCGGTGGTGGTGAGTACGGAGAAGAATGGCACCAAGCCGGAATGAAGCTGAAAAAGCAGAATGTGTTCGATGACTTTATCGCCGCTGCTGACTGGTTGATTGCTAATGGTTACACAAAGTCGGCTTCGTTGGCGATCGGTGGTGGAAGTAATGGAGGGTTGTTGGTGGGTGCTTGTATGACTCAGCGTCCCGATCTGTTTGGTGCAGCTTTGCCAGATGTGGGTGTAATGGATATGTTACGCTTCTACAAATTTACCATCGGCTGGGCTTGGACCGCAGAATATGGTTCGCCAGAAAACCCTGAGGAGTTCAAGGCGCTTTATGCTTATTCACCACTACACAACCTTAAACCAGGTACAGCTTACCCAGCAACGATGATTACTACAGCCGATCATGACGATCGCGTTGTTCCGGCACATAGTTTCAAGTTTGCTGCGGCTTTGCAAGCAGCACACACAGGTGAAAAGCCAGTGTTAATCAGAATTGAGACAAAGGCAGGACACGGTGCAGGCAAACCCACAGCTAAGATTATCGAGGAAGCAGCAGACAAATGGGCTTTCTTGGTACGTAATTTAGGTGTTGCAGTTAACAATTAGCATTCCGTAGGGTGGGCATTGCCCACCACAGACTATGAAGCAGGACTTACGCAAAAATTGCCAAAAAGCTTAATTTATCGAACCGCCCTTCGGGTGACGCTCCTTCGTCGAAGATCGCAACGCTTACACCAGTCGCCTACGGCGGGAAACCCGCCGGAGAGCGCTGGTTCACCAAGACGAGGCTGCGCTACAGGAGGGTTTCCCGACAGAGGCGACTGCAGTACCAAGAACGCCAAGAATTCGTAGAGAGATATTATTACCACCATTGCCGTTTATAAGTTTGCGTCTTTGAGTAGAGAGGAAGTGGAAGCTATGCTGGGACTGACTTTAAAGCAAACAAGAGTTTATCAGGAAGCAAAGGCTGAGGGTCGGGAAGAAATGTTGAAACTTACCGTGCCTCTGTTACTAAAAACAGGGATGAGTGTGGAGCAGATTGCTCAACAGCTTAATGTTGATGTAGAAGCTGTCCAGCTCGCTGCACAGCCTAGCACATAGAATGAACATCCTCAGAAACACGAATCTACAAAGACCTGGAGCGTCAAACCAAATTAAAAATATCCCATAGTTTTAATCCTTCGACTCAGCAGCAATTTCTGTGTGTTTGGGAGTACGACCGATTTCTTGAGAAAGTTGCTTAGTTGCTTTCTTAACTTGGTAAATTTTTTCCCACAGATAAACTGGTAGACGAATGGTACGGGATTTGTTATGAAACGCTCGTTTTATACCCTGTCTAATCCACCAAATAGCGTAAGTTGATAGCTTGTAACCTTTTGTGCAATTAAATTTTTCAACGGCTCGAATTAATCCCAAATTTCCTTCTTGGATTAAATCTAAAAATTCAACTCCTTGATTCGTGTAATTCTTGGCAACTGAAACAACTAACCGCAAGTTTGCCTCTATCAGCTTATTTTTTGCATATCGACCATTAGCTATGCGCTCCCGCAATACTAACAAGGATATACCAACTGCTGATGCCAACTCTTCATCCTCGGGTTTTCGCCTTAGTTGCTGTTGCAATTTTTTTCTGATATTTTCTAATTCTTCTAGCTGTGCAACTTGAAGAGCAAGAGCAATTTCTTCTGAAGCCTTTAACAGCTTAAAGCGACCAATTTCTTGCAAGTACAAGCCAACTGAATCCAGGGTTTCGTACTGCTGCTGGATTTCCCTAAACCTAAGTGCTTGGTGCTGAATTCGGTGAAGTGTTTGGGGGTCAAGCTTCAGAGCAGCGATTTTTTATAATCGATTTAGGTCACGATAACTAGGGTCAGTAGTGTTAATTAAACACTTGTTAATGCTGAGTTTAAATGCTTTATCTGAGTATCAAAGCTCTGACGAGGACTGACGAGCATTAACTGCTTGTAGTCCTTTGTACCTAATAATAAAAAGTAAGAAGGGCGCTTACAGAGACTGTTGGCGATCGCCTGCATTCTATAAGTAACAGCACCAAGCGAAGACCATTCATTAGGTCTTAGCTGAAATAGAAAAACCTGTAACTCTGCATCCCCTTGGTTTGCAATTAAGTAGACCTGATTAACAGCTTGAGTACTTCCCGCTGAAAGTTCTAAATCGGTAATATCCAGCAATTGACAAATCGCTTTATAACCAAGTTTTTGAAATAGTGCTGTTATTTGTTCTGGGCTATTTATGCTTCGTACATCATCTATGTGCAGTAATCGCTCAGGCATCTTAATTACAGGACAAATAATATCGGTCGATTGCCAAAATAAAAATGCTTTGTTACAAGTTTTTGCTCCTGTTCTCTTAGTTCCCGCAGTACACCTTCAATCAATCAGCTTCATCCGTGAAGGCAACATTTAATACCCTAGTTTCCCACTGTAGAATGGTAGGAACATAGATGCTTACATAGCGGTATTCTGGTGTTAATCCAGTCAAAAACAGGAGTTAACGATTAAACTAACCAACCCCCGATTGGTTGATTATCAAGAGTCTTTTAGTCCCTATCAGGCTTTTGAATCTCAGATCATGTGAAATACTGGAGGAAAATTTATATAATTTTATACATAGTATCTCAAGTCACCTTTAGTTGAGAACTGTAAATTTACTTAAAAAAACTCAGTAGTCCTAAACAGATAATGAAGCGCGATCGCCTGATCGTGAGACTGTATATGAGTGTATTGCCACAAAAAAACTAGCATCACATCAGAGCATGAATCTAGAATTTGAGTGGGATAACCAAAAAGCTAACCTTAACCTCAAAAAGCATGGCATCAGCTTTGAAAAAGCTAAGACAGTCTTTAATGACCCACTCGCTTACATCTTTGAGGATGAATGGCATTCTGTTGGCGAACATCGGGAGATTATCATTGGACATGACCAAGATCATCGTCTTTTGTTGGTCTGTTTCACTGAAAGAGCAACCGCCATCCGCATCATCAGCGCACGTCTAGCAACGAAGAAAGAACGTAGAGACTATGAAGAATACACAGGCTTCTGAACCCCAAGATAATGCAGATAACGACCTGCTTCCAGAGTATGACTTTGATTATCGCAAAGCTCGTCCCAACCGATTTGCTACTCAAACAAGTAAAGCGCCTTTGACAATCACCCTCGATCCAGACGTTGCCGAGGTATTCACAACATCAGAAGCTGTAAACAATGCACTTCGTGCTTTACTGTCTGCTATTCCAAAAACTGGGAGATGAAGTAATGATCAGCCAAATGACAAAGCAATCAAATCATTTCAACATTATCCAAGCAAGTCGCAGCCACGTTGAAATCGTAGCCCCTCTATTTGATGACTACCGACAGTTTTATGGACAAGCAGCAAACTTGATGCAAGCTCATGATTTTCTACTAGAGCGATTAATGAAAGGAGAGTCTGTAATCTTTATAGCCGTTGACCAAAATAACAACAGTCTGAATTGCTTGGGTTTTACGCAACTTTATCCCTCGTTCTCATCTGTTTCTACGCAACGGATTTGGATACTGAATGATCTGTTTGTGCTGCCAAGAGCCAGAAATCAGGGAGTCGCTACAGCTTTATTAGATGCCGTGAAAGTGTTCGCAATTGACACCAAGGCAAAACGGCTGACTCTTACGACAGCAATTGACAACTATCCTGCTCAAAGACTGTACGAAAAAGCGGGTTACAGCAAGGATAAAGCATTTTATCACTACCAGTTAAATATCTAAAATCTTTGAAAGTTTACGAAAGACAAATGGGCATCAATAAGTCTAGTTTAAAAGCTTTAGTATGGTAGGTCTGGCATATCCTAACGCACAATTGTTGCTGCGATCGCCACCAGTGCCAACAAAACTACCTTGTGGTTGAATGTTTTGACCACGAGTGACAAATCGACGCGGACAAGAAGTCTACCGCAAAATAACTGTATCAAATATAACAGATGTAACCGCTATAAGTTATCCGTTACATCTGTTACCCATCCGTTGCCAACTTTGCGTCCTGGCAAAACTGCAGGAGTTCAAGGCGATGGGTGTCTATTCGCCACTGCACAACCTTAAACCAGGTACAACCTACCCTACTAATAACCAACCTGATGACTGAGATCGCATTGTCAGGGCGCGGAAACCGCGCCCCTACGGTTATATTGTGGGCTACCGGACGAAGGTGCTGTAAATCAGGAGTTGGAACATATAGTACACCTAAATGATTTGCGAAATCCCCCCAAGTTATCGGTTATTAACGTCTCGCAAATACCCCTCTAAGTCTTGTACGCGTTTTTGGGTTACTTTAGCTAAGCAAGAAAGTGTGGTAGGTAAGGTGGGCAATGCCCACCCTACAATATTGGGAATTTACTCAAAAAAACCAACCGTATGAGTGTAAACCTTTACCCAACAAATTAACTCCCAGATAGCAAATCCAAACGACGACAAAGCCACTAGCAGCTAAAATTGCTGGACGAAGACCTTGCCAACCGCGAGTGATGCGGGAGTGGAGGTAAGCAGCAAACACTAACCAGGTCACCAGCGCCCAAGTTTCCTTAGGGTCCCAACTCCAGTAGGAACCCCAAGCTTCGTTAGCCCACACTCCACCAGCAATGATACCAATCGTTAGCAGGGGAAATCCCAGTCCGATGATACGATAGCTGATGTTGTCCAAGGTTTCAGCAAGGCTGAGACGTTGGGGTGAAAGGGGTTCAGAATTTTGGATTTGGGATTGTGGATTGGGGATTGGGGTTGTTGTCACTAAATCCATGACTGCGGTTTTGCCGTTACCATCACTGGTAAAACGAGCTATGCCATTATTTTCCACAGCCGTTACTTGTGGTTGATTCGCAAGTTCCGAGGCTTTATGCAAGCGGTAACCGTTGGTGCGATAGCCACCAGTGCCGACAGAACTGCCTTGGAGTTGAATATTTTGACCTCTCGTGACAACGAGGAAGGCGATCGCCAGCAACGAACCCACCATTAAAGCTGAATAACTCAACATCATCACACTGACGTGCATCATTAGCCAATTGGATTTGAGTGCTGGTACTAAAGGTTCGGCTGCTTGCATTTCTGATGGCAGCGTCAAGGTGGCAAAAGCGGTAATCAGCATTGCTACAGGTGCGGTAGCAACTCCCACCAAGCGGCTACGGCTTGTGTTTTCGGCAATGAAATGGATAGTGGTAATTCCCCAAGCTAAGAAAAACAGCGATTCATACAAATTGCTCAGCGGAAAATAACCAGCCTCTATCCATCTTGCCCCTAGTAGAGTGGCAATGCACAAATTCGCGATCGCCATCCCAGCTGTTCCCAAAGCCGGCAGGTAGGGCAGATTCGGAAAAGCCGCCCCACTCCAATAAACCAGCATCGTCAGGAATAGGACTGCAAAGGAAATATTATCTAACCAGTTCTGGAGTATCACCAGATTCATAAACGTTCTCCCCAGAGAATTCTAAAGTATGGATTCTGATTGTTTAGATCCTATCTGTTTTAAGAGAATAGGGAGTAGGGAGGAGCGACTGCGTTGCGGAGCCAGTTCTGCAGGAGGGTTTCCCTCCGTAGGAATCTGGCGTTGGGGTTCCCCCCGTTGAAGCAAGTGGCGTTGGGGAGTGGGGAGTAGAGCAATAAATTAAAAATTAAAAATGCAAAATTTTTAATTTTTAATTTTTAATTTTTACGAACCCACTTCCCTCATGGAGACGGGGTTAAAGCAGGAGACGGGGTTAAAGCAGGTGTAGGTATTATGGCAGGGGCATTAGGTGTAGCACTTTTGTTGGGGCTGCTTGCTGGACTTGGTAGTTCAGTGTTTCCAGCTTTTTTCAGTGATAGAAAGATGTCATAGCGGGTACTACGACTATCGCTGATAGCAGTGGTCACCCCGATTGAGCGTGTTGCTTCTAAAAAAGTTTGTTGATTAGGCAGTATGGTCGGTAAGGGAAAATTTTTAGCAGTGTGTTCCACATCCAAGAAAAACTGACCATTTATCGGATTGAGATCCCTTGGAACCGTTTGTTGGAATGTCCGGGCACTAGCTAATGTTTTGTTTGGGTTGGGGACAATTTTATCAGTAACAGGGGTGCCCATAGATAAGAAAGCAATATCTTCATCTAACCAGCCGTGGGTGGCAGCTAAAGTTCCAAAAGGTCCAGTCCAGTTGACAACGGGTTTACCTCCCACTGTTCCCTGTTGGATCTGGAACTGATATTGAGTTTTCATGACTTCATCTAGCTGTTTTAAGGATGCTTCAGCGTTCTGGCGATCGCTTGCCTGGATCATGAACACTAAGCCAGCACGGACATCCGCTTGTGTTCCTTCTTTGGAACTAGTTGGAATTACGGAGATAGAATACTCACCGGACATCCAACTTAGTAAATCTCGATCTAAATCAAGGTTGGTGAGAGATTTCACACCATTTCGCAGTTGTTCTGGTGCAATTGGCGAGAGCGGATTTCCCTGAGATGTTAAAACGTAGTCTGCCCACGACCGCTGTAAATTTCCACCAGATAGCATCATTAAGGTTTCAGCTGGCAAAAGGTTTTGCATTCTCCCAGCTTTATTTTCCATTGCCAGCACTCGCTGACTATTTGGATTTAGCCAAGAAACACCCTTTAAGCTTATTCCTTCTGACTCTAAGGTAATTGTCCCCGCTAAACCTTGGTTATTTTGAAGTTGAGTTAAAACCTGAGATGGTAAACGGCGGTTTGGAGATGCTGCGGCTATTTTTGCCGAGTCAGGTACATTCACATAAAACTGAGCAAATGGCTGGTAAGTAGCAATTTTAGGGAAATTATCTGCAAAACCTGCACTTGTAGCTAGCGATGCTTTACCAAGGTATGCGTCAATCGTTCTTTCTGTAGTTTTAGGATTATCGGTAATGACTAAGAAACTCTCATCTAGTAAGGTTGATGAGACGTTTTCCCCTAAGCTTTTGGTTTCTTTGATCGCAATATTCTTATAGGTGCGATCGATCCATTTGCCTCCTTTGAACGCTTTGGGTTGTGCCAAAATGCTTCTGGCAATTCTCAGGTTTTTTATCGGCAGAACTATCACCAGTGATTGCTCGTTACTAGTAGCACCATTCTCGGTGGCGATGGGCTTGGCTGCAGGTTTACTCGCTTTTGGGGCAAGGATTGCGATCGTGACTTGATCGCCAACCCAAGGACCAATATCTTTGTGGAAGTCGTATCCATTATTAGTCAGGAAGCGATCGCGTAACTTCACTAAATTCTCATCCAGTTGTGTTTTGGTCTGGAGAGTGCCAAACTCCCGTAATTTCTGCCATTGGTTAGGATCGGTGGTTAGGGAAACCGCAAACAAGGCATCTTGGGGAATAATATTTGCGCCTATTGGCAAATCTCTGGACAGTGGTTTTCCTTGGCTTAATAGCCAGTATGCCGCACTCCCCGCAGCAATCAATAGCCCAGCAGACGAAAGCGTTAGCACCAGAGATGGTTTCTTTTTTTTCTTTATCGAAACAGACTCGACGGGCAGTCCCATTGAAACCCATACCTCAATAATTGCGAACTCATTACTTGCTTTGTTAGTAAATTTCACCAAAAAGTTTCCCATCTCTAGGGCTGCTGATTACATAAATTTCTCCACCCTGGACGATGGTCTGACTTCCGTAATTAACCTACCATTTTTTTTAATAGCAAAGTCACCTGAAATTATTATCACAACCAAACATGGCAGTTTATTTACACGAATAAAATGGATTTTATTTAATATATTTCTACTCTTTAAAAAATAGTTATTTTTTTATCAATAGCGTATTCAGGAGCCGTCAAAAATAATAATATTTAACAAATTATTGTATAAATAATCACTTAACCTAACGCTAGGGACCAATATGGTTCAGTTAGGACTGAACGGTAGGAATTACATAGGTGTAGAGACGTTGCACTGCAACGTCTCTACAAAGGTTGACGGTAAGCAAGAGAATCCGGCGCATCTTCGATATTTTTAGAAAAATTGTATATCTTAATACTTATCAAAAAAGCTAGCAAACACTAGGCAATCAAAAACTCTATAACTGCATAGAACCTAAATATTTTGTTAAGTATGGTGAGAACACTTCATAAATAAGTGTCAAGGGCTGCCCATGATGCCAAAATAGGTAGTGACGACCCCAAAAGGGTCCGCTCTCATTAAAGCCTGACTGTAGTGCATCTGAGTAACCGTAGTAAATCCCTTGAACATCCCGATATAACTCTGTACGGATACGAGCTAAACTTGCCCAAATAGGTAATGAACGGTTTTGCAAATACTCATCTATATGACTAGCTTCCCACCAAGAGCTAGCATACCCTAAGCGCTGACCAGAAGCGGTACGCAGCCACACTTGTCGGCGTAGTCGTGGTCCTGGCACTGCTTGAATTAAATGGGGAGCATCATCTAAGTCCATACCAATCAATGACATGTCGATCACATCCACAAGCGTCGGTTCGCCTGTAAGCAATTGCAAGTGCCGTGTCGGGGAGCCATCGCCTAAAAGTAATAATTGCCAAGCTGGCGCCATCCGAGCGTGAGGCAACCCTTGTTGAATAACTTCTTCCCCACCTTGCCAAATCGGAGTCAAACGATGCCAATCAATAGGCAGTGTTAAATTATTTGTCGTAAAAGTTACAGTCAATGCTCTTTACAAAAATTCACCTATCTCTATAAAAACATAAAAAATTATAAATATAGAGACGTTGCAGGCAACGTCTCTATATCTAATGCGGATGGCGAGACTCGAACTCGCAAGGCAAAGCCACACGCACCTCAAGCGTGCGCGTATACCAATTCCGCCACATCCGCAGGCTTTTTCTAACTTATGCAATATAGCATAAAAAAATCATTATTGTATAGAGGTTAGATCGATTCTAAAAAATTTAAGTGCAAGGATTCGCAAATTTCTTAAATAGGTATCTCTGACGGACAGAAAAGTAGTGTGCCGTCAAGTGATATTAAAAAGGGCTATAGTCACCGTGGGACACACGGTGCCATTAAAAAGCCAATGTTGGGTGACGCTGACTAGCAGCAGCAATGTTGGTAGTCAGAGTCAATACCCATTCAGGCAACAAGCCAGTTCCTTCCCGAGGTTTGGGACGAGGCTTGGGGATCTCCTGTCATAATTTGAAATCAGGCTTTGCGTTGTTCCAAAGAAGATGAAGTTTGACAAAATATTAATTGCCAATCGGGGAGAAATTGCGCTTCGCATTCTCCGCGCTTGTGAAGAAATGGGGATTGCGACTGTTGCGGTACATTCCACCGTTGACCGTAATGCTCTCCACGTCCAACTTGCTGATGAAGCAGTTTGCATTGGCGAACCAGCTAGCAGTAAAAGTTATTTGAATATTCCCAATATTATTGCCGCCGCCTTGACGCGCAATGCCAGCGCCATTCATCCTGGTTATGGCTTTTTAGCAGAAAATGCTCGGTTTGCGGAAATCTGTGCCGACCATCATATTGCCTTTATTGGTCCATCTCCGGAAGCCATTCGGTTGATGGGAGATAAATCTACTGCTAAAGAAACCATGCTTAAAGCTGGGGTGCCGACGATACCAGGTAGTGATGGGTTGATAGATTCGGAGCTTGAAGGATTAGCGATCGCCAGGAAAATTGGCTATCCAGTGATGATCAAAGCCACAGCGGGTGGTGGTGGACGGGGTATGCGTCTAGTGCGATTTGAAAGCGAATTCGTCAAATTCTTTCAAGCCGCCCAGGGCGAAGCGGGAGCAGCGTTTGGAAATTCTGGCGTTTATCTAGAAAAATGTATCGAACGTCCGCGCCACATTGAATTTCAACTTTTGGCAGATAGCTACGGTAACGTTATCCACTTGGGTGAACGAGATTGCTCAATTCAGCGCCGTAATCAAAAGCTTCTAGAAGAAGCCCCCAGCCCGGCGCTAGATCCAGAGTTGCGAGAGAAAATGGGGCAAGCTGCCGTCAAAGCTGCCCGATTTATCAACTACACTGGGGCAGGCACAGTCGAGTTTCTCCTAGATAAGTCTGGTCAATTCTACTTTATGGAAATGAACACTAGGATTCAAGTGGAACATCCCGTAACAGAAATGATTACTGGCATAGACTTGGTAGTAGAACAAATCCGTATTGCTCAAGGGGAAAGTCTGAAGCTGACCCAAGACCAAGTCATCTTGCGGGGTCATGCGATCGAATGCCGCATTAATGCTGAAGATCCTGACCATGACTTTCGTCCCGCTGCTGGACGTATCAGTGGTTATCTCCCCCCAGGCGGTCCCGGAGTCAGGATTGATTCCCACGTTTACACCGATTACCAAATTCCTCCCTACTATGACTCTCTGATCGGCAAGTTAATAGTTTGGGGACCAGACCGCCTCACTGCTATTAACCGCATGAAACGCGCATTGCGGGAATGTGCCATTACAGGACTACCTACCACCATCGGGTTTCATCAAAAAATTATGGAAAATCCGCAGTTTTTGCTGGGAGATGTGTACACTAATTTTGTGCAGGAGATGACAACCCACAGAGCAGTAGATAAGGAGTAGGGAGTAGGGAGTGGGGAGGAGCCACTGCGTTGCGGAGCCAGTTCTGCAGGAGGGTTTCCCTCCGTAGGAATCTGGCGTTGGGGTTCCCCCCGTTGAAGCAAGTGGCGTTGGGGAGGAGCCACTGCGTTGCGGAGCCAGTTCTGCCGGAGGGTTTCCCTCCGTAGGAATCTGGCGTTGGGGTTCCCCCCGTTGAAGCAAGTGGCGTTGGGGAGTAGTACTTTTTGACAACCAACAACTAACCACCCAACGGGAAAGCCAGAAGCGATGAGGGAAAGCCGTCATTCGCGCTGGCTGACTAACCACTAACCACTAACAATTCCTATACACGAGACAGCATGGTCAGCAATCCTTGCTGACCTAGTAAAATTTCACGTAGCAGGCTGATGATCCCAACCCAAATAATCGGGGTAATGTCCACTCCGCCAACAGGTGGCACTAGTTTTCGCAACGGGACTAAAAAGGGTTCGGTAGGCCAAGCTACTAAATTAAAAGGTAACCGATTCAGATCAACTTGAGGATACCAAGTTAGGAATATACGGAAAATAAACAAAAGTATCATCAGTCCCAATCCTATACCTAGAATCCAGGCACTCAGGTCAACACCAGTCATGTTTTGAACTACTCTCTATGTAAAAAAATAAAACCGAGCGCAAACGCCGGAAAATTTGAAGTTTTGTAAACAGCCCTTTGATAATTCTAACCAAACGCTGTCACTTCCAAGGGAAGTCAGCAAGCGTGTGGTCTGAAATCTCAAGTACGAAGTTAAGTGACTGCTTAAAGGTCTAGTAGACTATTATAATTGGAATCAAGAGTGTAACAAAAGGTAGAATTTATGACGCCTTCTTTAGCAAATTTCCTTTGGAGTCTGGTTTGGGGTAGCGCGATTGTTGTTATCCCCGTAATAGTGGGATTGATTTTTGTTAGCCAAAAAGATAAAATACAGCGCTCATAATACTGGTGCTTATTAAGATAGCCTAAATAAATAGCGGTTTTTGAGCTTTGGTGATATTGTAGAGACGCAAAATCTCGTGTCTCTACAATAATATTATTTGTTATTACAGTAGTGATTTTAATTGTGAGTCGCTAACATAGATTATGACTATTGGGTAAACAACAATGGTAACTTTTGGGCTGAACTCAGCCAGTGTTCTGGCTCAAGTCAATTTTGGAACAAATCCAGCCAGCCTTTTAGGAATTTTCCTGGCTGTGGCTGGGCCTGCACTGTATTTTATCCGCTTTATACGTCCAGGGCTGGAACGAGATCAAGATATCTTTTTTGCAGCCATCGGTTTAGTGTGCGGCTTTATTCTCATATTTCAAGGTTGGCGGTTAGACCCAATTCTGCAATTCGGTCAGTTGCTTTTGATTGGCACAACTGTATTTTTTGCAGTTGAAAGTCTTCGCTTACGAGCTATAGCCACTGAGCAAGCTAAGCGCAACACAAAGATTGTAGACGAGCGAGAGGTTAGCGATCGCTATAAGTATAGTAGTAAGAGGTATGAGGCTGAGGTTGATGCAGAGTTAGAACCACTACCTTATGATGACTACGACGAGGAACGTCCGCGCCCTCGAATTCAGGGTAGCAGGGATGGTCGTTCCTCTCGTGATAGCTATTACGATGATGAACCCCGCCGTCGTCAAGATCGGCGCAATAGTGGCGAAAGACCAACACCTACAGAAAAAAACCGTCGCCGTAGTTCTGGCGGACAAGTAAGTCGTACCTCGGAGAGGATTGAAAACGAAGATTGGGGTTCATCCAGAGCAGGTGATGATTGGGATAGCTCAACTAGCGAAGAAAGAAGATCTCCTCGTCGCGGTAGTAATGAATCCATCCGTCCCGAAAGTAGTGACGAGGATATCACTCCTAGACAAAAAAGACGTCGTCCACCTAGCGATTCTGCTTCCCGACCACGACGGGAGAATGATGACGTTATACCAACTGAATATGTGGAGTATAAACCGATTGAGCGGTCAAAGGAAGAGCCTGATTCGACGAATTTTGATGATGTTTGAACAAATTGGTGATTGGTAATTGGTAATTGGTAATTGGGAAAAATTAATTCCCATTACCCATTGCCAGCCGAGGCGATAGTACAAGTATTTAAATTTATTCAATATTCTAACGCTTTATGCCCGCACTACACAACAGTCGCAAACCCTCACTTCAATCAAGCGCGGCTGGGTAAGAAATTTAACTATCAGACCCCTTACCCTGAGAACGCAAGCCGGGAGGCGCATGCCCCATGCCCCATGCCCTATGCCCTATGCCCCGTTTCCTGTTTGACAGCTTCGATAAGCGATCGCACTTGTTGAGTTCCTTGTGAAGGCTCAAATGTTAGGGGGAACTTACGCCGGACGATCATTCGTAACCCCAACGGTAAAATACTGAGTAATCCTTTGAGGTCTTTAAAGTAGTCTCCAACCACTTGTAAAACAAACTGAGATTCATTAATCCAGCCACCTTGTTTAACCACCTCTACTAATCCCTTGCGGTGACGAAGTGGAATGCTGTCTGGTACTTCATTATCCGCGAGAATTTCCTGTTTGATTTTGGTGATTTGATCTAGTGGTGCAACGCCCATTGGACAAACTGAGTTGCAGTAAAAACAACGAGTACAGCCCCAAACTCCTTTAGTGCCTTCGTTGTAATTTTCTAAACGGCTTTGGGTTTGGCTATCACGTCCGTCCGCTAAGGTGCGGTAAGCTTTGGCAAGGGCATGAGGACCAACAAAGCCAGGATCAACTTCACGAGCATTACACTCCGAGTAGCAAGCTCCACACATAATACAATTGCCGGTTTGATCGAGACGCGATCGCTCCTGGGGCGTTTGCAAAAACTCCCTTTCTGGCACTACACGCCCTGCCGTACTCACATACGGAGCAACTGCCTCTAGGTTATTCCAGAAACTACTCATATCCACGACTAAATCCTTAATAACAGGCATATTGCCCAAGGGTGCCACCGTTATTTCTGGAATGACATTCGCGTTACTTCCTGACGTTCCTATCTGTGGTACTTTGCCGATTTCGCTGCCAACATTTTCCTTACAAGCTAAAGCCGATCGTCCATTGATTCGCATAGCGCAGCTACCACAGATTGTATTGCGACAATTTTTGCGAAACGCCAAAGTCCCATCTTGCTCCCACTTAATGCGATTGAGACAATCTAGGATTGTATTCCCGGAATCAGCATCCAAAACGTAAGTTTGCACAATCGGGTCGGAATTTTGTTTCTGCCGAATGACCTTAAAAAGAACTTCCATTACATGCTACCAAAGTCTTGAAATTACCACATTTACCTAAAAAATCAATCTCACATGCAGCTTGCTGGTTTAGTAAGCTATACTCTTGTTGCCCATTGGTAAAGCTAGCTGTTAATAAGCTGATGATTAAAGAGCTACTGATTCTAGTTCAAGGATAACCCTGAAAATCTTAGTTTTAGAAGCGCTCTCCTGGGATGTCAGACAATTGTGTCAACCTCTAGACCCAGCAGTTAAAAAAAGATAATCGCTGCGTGGCATCTGATTTACCTGTCTGGGAGTCGAGTCGAGGATCGGATTCACCCCTATAGGTGATTTACCCCAAACTGAAAAATATCTTCATCAAATGCTTTATATATAGCAATCCTAAATCATTCGTGAACACTTTTCCCAAGTCTTCCTTGTCCCCCTTGTCCCTGTTGTTCATAAATCAAATAGGACTGCTATAGATTATAGCTGGATCTTAATCTCAACAGGCATCAAACCCTAAACTGTGGCTAAGCGCAAATTATCAGGGTTATATAGAATTTTCAAAGAAAGAGGATGAACATCTTGACCTCTCAATGAAGAAACTCAAAGGATATGACTCACTCGGCAAAACTGCTCGTCTAAATTAGATGAATTTTTCTAAAAGCCTTATGGCAATCCTCACCCCAAAGGCAGGTATTGAGATAAAAGTGTAACAGCAAGTTTAATTCAAACTTAAATAACAATTTTGCTATTATTAGTGCATGCTAGTATTTAATATAAAATTACGAGGCAACAAAACCAGTAGAAGTGGACGTGTTAACGCGGCTAATACTGCTTTGTTTATTCGTAAAATTGTGGAAAAGAGAGATTTATCGTCTTTACTAGCAGGATAAAAGGGTGTATGCTTGCACAACCCTATAAAAATCCTATGCTGTCCTAAGCTTGAGAAGATGAGTAGGGAAAATCCTATAACTCAAAGCCAAGAAAGGTAAGCGAGAAAAGTGGAAGACCCTGCTATTTCTTGGATCTACGACTTGTGTATAGTGGTAGAACCGATCCACTTTGCCAAGGTGGCTTAAGGTTAGACCACCGTAATAGCACATCTCGAAAAAAATATTTCATTTTCGATGGCAAATGAGGGTTAAAAGTGCCGTAAAATTACCGAAATTAATGCCTGTGACAACTATGACCTCTTATCTGTTGTGGGCAAGCATAACAGAGGCTATCATACTCCCTATAAGCAGGAATTAATCCCTCACTTTAGGGCTTTGAGCAGCAAGCGTGCAGATGTTAAAAAGCCATCATACTGGCATGAGACGACATTGTTTATCAATTTGGAGAGAGTAAGGATATTTTGAGCGTAATGACTGAAACTGCAACCGCCCCATTGACTGGAAAATCATTGCTGGCTAAAGTAAAAGAACTTTCCACCTTACCACGGAGAGAAAGAGCCAAGCAATGTGGCTATTACACTGTTACTAAAAATAACCAGGTTCGTGTGAACCTTACCGATTTTTATGACGCTTTGCTATCGGCTAGAGGAATTCCTTTAAGTCCGGAAGCACCGAAAGATGGTCGTGGTCGCGAACCAACCTATCGAGTTAGTGTCCATCAAAATGGTCAAATTGTAATTGGTGCAACCTACACCAAAGCCATGGGATTAAATCCTGGCGATGAGTTTGAAATTAAGCTGGGATACAAGCATATTCACTTAATACAAGTTGATAGTGATAAAAAAGAACTCTCGTCTGATTTAGACTCCGACTTAGACGAAGATTACGTAGACGAAGAGGACGAAGACGACGAAGACGAAGACGAAGACGAAGACGAAGACGAGGAGTAAATTTTTTCGGCAGAAGAGATATACTGAAAACCCTTGAGGTCATTGGTACTCCACAGCTTGTCCCTTTTAAAAGAAACTAGCTGCTTTAAGTAAAAAATACGATTAGACCTCTTGCACAAGTTCCCTATTTTAGTAGAGGCTTGATAAGGAAACGAGAAATCTGTTTTGGCAAGAAGTCTATCGTGTTTTTTTTGCTTGTTTTGATAGCGTTATTTGAGTCATCAGCCAACTCCTTACTGTCATTTGGGCAAGATGCACCAGTGCTAGTTGTTGTGATGACTTTTTTTATTGCTTGGTCCGGATGTTGGTTACCAGTAGCAGCAGTGTTGGTGTTCGCACTTAATTGGCAACCCAACAAACCGCTGCAGCCAGAACAAAAGTTGCCAATACTTGTGTCTCTCTACTTATTAGCCCCCCTAGTTGTTTGGGGAATGAGTTGGCTGACCAATACATCTTTCTCAGACTATGGATTTGTCAAGAATATTTCAATTCTAGGTTCTTTGGGTTTGGGTGTTGGTTTGGGAGTCCTGAGTCTAGCGGTTGTCTTTCTCTTTCAGTTGTGGCTGGGTTGGTGTTCTTTTCAATTTGCGAATATAAAGCTAGTGCGACCCATCTTGCTGCCTATTTTGTTAATAGCGTTGTTCGTAGGTGGGATAGAGGAGTTGGTTTTTCGCGGTTTTCTGTTCACTGAACTAAACCATGATTATTCAGTATGGGCAGCAGCGGCTGTTTCTAGCTTAATTTTTGCCTTTTTACACTTAATTTGGGAGCAAAAAGAAACCATACCACAACTGCCAGGACTCTGGCTAATGGGAATGGTTTTGGTGATGGCACGGTTTGTCAATAGCAGTAATTTAGGTTTAGCTTGGGGATTGCACGCGGGATGGGTGTGGGCGATCGCCTGCTTAGACACCGCGCAACTCATCAATTACACCGACAAAGTGTCGGAATGGGTGACGGGTAAGAATAAAAAACCCTTAGCTGGTGTAGGGGGAATTGTTTGTTTACTGCTGACTGGGCTAGTTCTCTGGATATTTTTTGTTTATGGCTAACCTCCAAAACCAGGGACTAAACGCTTCAGGGCGCGACCGGCAACATCGCCATAGCGTAATTCCCCACACAGGATTTTACCCATTATTTGGACAGCAGAGGGACGGCTGACACCTACTTTGTAGCCAATACCAGGAAAGCGGTAGAATGCACCGGCTAATTTTTGCGCCCAAGCCATATCACTACCCCATTGTTCATTGATCGCCTCGGAGTAATTTTCTAAAGCGTTCTTGTCTCCAGATAACGCTTTGTCAATAGCTTCAGATGCTTTCAACCCACTAAAAATTGATGGGCGAATACCTTCTGCTGTAAAGGGGTCTACGACACAAGCAGCTTCCCCAGCTAAAACAGCATTTTCAGTGTGTAACTTTTGATTACCATTCCACAGGCAAATAGCATGACCATACTGCTTGCAGGTCTTTATCTGTAAACCAAACAGATTCCCGTACTCATTTAAAGTACTTTTAAAATCTTGTGCTTCACCACCAAGAAATTTACCGATGCCTATGGAATAGCCATCCGCCTTGGGGAAGTTCCAAAGGTAGCCGTTTTTAATCATGCCAAACTCGAAGTGAGCGACGTTACCTTCAGTCACTTGGGCTGGTGCTTCCGCCTCCAATGCTGCTGCTAAAAGGCGTTTGCGTTCTTTAAAGCCCAGCCATTTTGCCATTGGTCCCTTAGCACCATCAGCCGCAATTAAATAACGACCTGTAATCGGTCCGTTTGCTGTATTAACTTGCCAATAATCAGTTTTAAATTCAATTCCTGTAACTTCCGTATGATCTCGCAGTTCGGCGCCTTGTTTCTGCGCTTGCTGAATCAGAAAATGGTCAAAAACTTCCCGCCGCACCATCCAAACTGGTTCGGGAGTGTTTAGTTCTGCTTCTACGGCTTCGTCCATTTTCCAAGTGCAGCGAATTGTATCTGCCTTGATGGAAATTGCTGGGCTAAAGTCAAAGTCAAACCATTCGGCGATCGCTGGTGACACTCCACCACCACAAGGTTTATATCTTGGCAGAGGTTCTTTTTCCAAAACTAATACTGAGCGCCCTCGCTTGGCTAAATGATATGCAGATGTCCCACCTGCAGGACCAGCGCCGACAATAATGCAGTCGTACATATGGCTGACTCTTTGCTCCTTCCTCTAGTTGATTTTCAACAGAAATTTTCGCGGTTGACAACAAGCAGTGTTTAGGAACAGAAGAATAGGAGAGCCATATTCTCCTATTCTTCTGTTCATTTGGAGCTTTATCAGACAGTTGTGATGTCTTTTTCTTTCTCTGCTAGCAATTCGTCTATTCTGGCGGTGTACTTATTTGTGAGTTTTTGCAGTTTATCTTGCTGATCCCGTGATTCATCTTCAGAGATTTCAGCGCTTTTTTCCTGTTTACGAATTGTATCTAGAGTATCGCGACGGATGTTGCGAATGCCAACGCGCCCTTCTTCAGCGTACTTGGCAGCGAGTTTAACTAGTTCTTTGCGGCGATCGCTCGTCAATTGCGGAATATTCAGCCGAATCACCGAACCGTCGTTGCTAGGGGTTAAACCCACATCCGACATAGAAATTGCCTTTTCGATCAAGCTCAAGCTATTGCGCTCATAGGGCTGAATCAAAATTGTCGTGCCATCTGGCGTACTAATGTTTGCCAGTGTTTTTAGAGACGTGGGCGAACCGTAGTATTCTACCATCACCTTATCTAGTAAACTCGCATTGGCGCGACCAGTGCGAATTGTGTTAAAAGCTCGTTGAGTGGCATCAACGGTCTTTTGCATCGTACTCTCAGCTTCAGCTAATTTCACAAGCACCTCCCACAAGCGTACCGATGGATTCTCCCATGACTGCACGGTATATATTACCGTGTACAGTCAAGTCAAATATCAGAATTGGGATATTGTTTTCTTTACACAAGGCGATCGCAGTACTATCCATTACCCGCAAGTCTTTTGCTAAAACGTGTCCATATGTCAGGCTGTTAAAACGTTTTGCATCAGGGTATATGTGAGGATCGGCATCGTACACTCCATCTACCTTGGTGGCTTTAAAAATCACTTCCGCATCAATTTCTGCAGCTCTTAAGGCTGCAGTCGTATCAGTGGTAAAAAAGGGATTTCCAGAACCTGCACCAAATATTACCACCCGCCCCTTTTCTAGGTGACGGATGGCGCGACGACGAATATACGGTTCCGCTACTTCTTGCATAGCGATCGCAGTTTGAACTCGCGTCTGTACCCCTATTCGTTCCAGCGAATCTTGCAGCGTCATGGCATTCATTACCGTGGCAATCATCCCAATGTAGTCAGCCGTTGCTCTGTCCATTCCCGCCGACGCCGCTTTAACGCCACGAAAAATATTCCCGCCGCCAACGACAATAGCCATTTGAATGCCAGTTGCTACCACCTCTGCTACTTCTGTGGCTATTTGTTTTACCACTTCCGGATCAATTCCATAGCCCATGTTGCCCATCAGGGCTTCACCGCTCAGCTTAAGTAAAACCCGTTGGTAATTTGTTCCCATGAAGTTACGCTTTATCAAAAAATTTGCAATTCCCTCCAATTTAAGATAACAGTACAGTGACTATCTGTCTTCTACTTACGCCATGTTAAGAAAGTACCGACAGTTTCTGTTTGTGGGGGGTAAATTTCTTGACCTTTAAACAGAGAGGCGATCGCATGCTTGAGATAATGCTTTCCTATAACTTCAGGGTTATATAGGTGGTCATCTATTCCACCTTTGTAGCGCACTATACCATCCCCGTCTATTAAGAAAGCCATTGGAGTTTTACTTGCACCAAAGCTACGAGTTACATCTTGAGTTGAGTCCCACAAGTAGGGAAAGTTTAACTCATGTGTTCTAGCAAAAGCCTTCATTTTTTCAAAATTTTCCATAGGATTGGTATTGGCATCACTGCCATTCATCCCGATCAGTGTGAAGTTTTGTTCACCAAATTCGGTTTGAATGCTTTTTAGCCTGTCGATATATAACTCAACATAAGGACAGTAATTACACATGGCAATAACGCCAACTGCGCGGAACTTATCGAGATAACGACCCAGATGATGTACTAGATTATCAATTCCGGGCAGTTCAAAATCTGGTGCGTAGCTTCCAACTGGCGTACCAATTGTTTCTAGTATAGTCATCTTCTTTGAGTTTGAAGGAACTAAAAACAAGGAATTATAGTCAAACTTAGCGTCAACTTCAAGTCTTAAACCACCCCTGAGCTAAAGCCTGATATCCAATAATTTTATAGATCAATTTGGCTGCCGTAAATTGTGAAACTACTGAATCTACAAAAGAGTGCTAATTCCATGACATCACAGCCAATCAGATTGTAATTGTTACATAGACGCTGTAAAAAAGTGCAGAGTGCATACCACTGCAAGCCACCTGGTTCTGGAGTGCCTACGCCAGGAATCAAAGTTGGATCGATACCATCTAAATCTACAGTCAAAAAGACTTTCTCAGTCGGAATAGCTTGAATCGCTTTTTCTATCCAATCTGGATCTTGAGCAATTTCGCGCGCACGAAAGACTATAAGTTGTTTTTCTTGAATTAACTCGGCTTCTTCTTTACAAATAGCACGAATGCCTATTTGTACTGTCGGTAAACCCATATCGACAATCCGCCGCATTACACAAGCATGATTGTAAATAGAACCTTCATACTCGTGACGTAAATCACCGTGGGCAGCTATTTGCACGACAGTAAAAGGCTCTGCAGTATAAGCTTGACGATATGCTTCTACAATTCCAGTAGTAATACTGTGTTCGCCTCCCAAGGCAATGACAAATTTGCCATCATTAAGCAATTTATACACTGTTTCTTGGGTAACTTTTAACATTTCTGTAGCGGATATGCTGCGCCCTAGGCGCGTGTCGGCAATTATTTCGTGTGTATAAATTCCTACTTCACAGCCTGTTTCCTTGTCTAGTTCCTCATCGTAATATTCAACTTGTTGAGATGCTTCTAAAATAGCATACGGACCACTTTGACAACCTCGGCGATAAGTGGTTGTTGCCTCATAAGAAATGGGTAATATAACTACACGTGCAGTCTCATAAATAGTAGCAGCATCCACTCCTAAGAATGGCAGCACAGAGGTAGAATGTTGTGCCAAAATGACGAACACCTTGTTTGTATTGCAATTGCGACTTTTAATCCTGACACAATTTGGGCTTCGGAGTACACTACCTCAAGAGGAATGGGCATGAGGAGCAAATCAATTAAAAATTAAAAATGCAAAATTAAAAAAGTTTTAATTTTTAAGTTTTAATTTTTAATTTTTAATTATTGTACTCCCTCATCTCCCCATTCCCCATTCCTAGCGTACTGCCAAAATAAAAAGAGTTATGCCTGTAGTAAGCGGCTGTACATCTACTCATTATTATTAATAAATTAGTATCTCATGATTAGCTCTACCTCCACTCCGACAATTACCTCAGACAAAACCTGGATTTGGCAAGGCTTCCCCATCTGCTATCAAACCCAAGGAACCACTGGACCTGCCGTGGTCTTGGTGCATGGCTTTGGCGCCTCCTGGGGGCACTGGCGGAAAAATCTTCCCGTGCTGGCGGATAACTGCCAAGTCTATGCCATTGATTTGATTGGCTTTGGCGCTTCAGCTAAACCCAAACCAGGTGAAAAGATTGCCTATACATTTGAAACCTGGGGACAGCAATTGGCAGATTTTTGCCGTGAAGTCGTGGGTGAGCCGGCTTTTTTAGTTGCCAATTCTATCGGCTGTATTGTAGCAATGCAAGCTGCCGTGAGTAACCCAGATATTGCATTAGGAGTTGCGTTACTCAACTGTTCCTTGCGGCTGTTGCACGATCGCAAGCGGGCAACTTTACCCTGGTATCGTCGCTTTGGGACACCCCTTGTTCAACGGTTGCTATCCATAAAACCAATTGGCGAATTCTTTTTCAATCAAATAGCCAAACCGAAAACCGTGCGTTCGATTCTACTACAAGCCTATGCTAATGCGGAAATAGTAACAGATGAGCTAGTAGATATACTGATGGCACCAGTAGGCGATCCAGGCGCTGTGGCAGTGTTCCTTGCTTTTACCTCATATTCAACAGGACCTTTACCTGAAGACCTTTTACCTCTCCTACCTTGTCCAGCAATTATTTTATGGGGAACATCTGACCCTTGGGAACCAGTTGAGTTAGGTAGAGAGTTAGCTAACTTCCCGCAAGTGCAAAAGTTTATTCCTTTAGAAGGCGTAGGACACTGTCCTCAAGATGAAGCTCCTGAGGTAGTGAATCCGATTTTACAAGATTGGATTTGGAAATCCAAATAATTCGTAATTCGTAATGTGTATCGTGTTAAGGTTTCGGAGAATGTTGTAAAATACCTCTTTGCTGCAACCAATCCTTACCTACTTGGATGCTGATATCAGAGGCGAGATTACCGGTGCTTTCTACTCGGACTTCCCCAAATCCCACAGTGTTGCGAATTGATTCGGCGCTGCTACCGTCTCCTTGTTGAGCGACAATGTGAGTCATTTCCAGAGGTTCCCCCCAGCTTTTAGCAACATAAATGTCGCGATAGCCTGCTTTTTTCAGCGCCATGATTAAAGGTTGGAGATCGGCACGTCTGCTACCCGTGCTGTTTTGAATTGCTACTCGTAAAGAGGCTGGATTAGCAGCTTGTGGTAGATTTCCTATATCCAAATTAAAGTGCTGAGCCATCAAGGAGTTGATGTGTTGGTTATCTGGCAACCAGTAACTAGAATCAAACTCCCTTTTATCGCTAAACCGACCGGGCACCATTAACATATGCATATTAGAGTGATTTGTTCGCACTCCGAAACCCATGAGCGCCACTAATTCCTCAACTGTCAAGTTGGTATCAATGTGTTCTTTAACGACATCAAGAATTTTGGGCAATTGAGCCAATGTATTTGGGTTCAGCGATTGGTCCATCAAGGCACGCATTACCATTTGCTGTCGCTGAATTCGACCAATATCTCCTAGTGCATCATGCCGAAAGCGTAACAGTTGTAGAGCCTGATCGCCATTGAGATGCTGCTTTCCTGCCTTCAAATTGATGTACAAATGCTGGGAATCATCTTTGTATTTCATATCCTTAGGTACGTAGACTGTCACCCCACCCAAGGCATCGATCAGCTTGCCCACTCCCAGAACGTTAATCCGCACATAACGATCAATTCCGACTCCACTCAAGAGATTACTCACCGTTTTGGCAGTTAAAGCAGGTCCACCATCAACATTTGCGGCATTAATTTTTTGCACACCATGACCTTCCACCTCTACCCGGGTATCTCTGGGAATGGAAAGCGTGACCATTTTTTTCTTCTCTGGATCAAATCTGATCAAGAGCATCACATCAGAAAGACCCTCAAAGGAATTTAACTCGGGCTGATACCTCATTTGTCGGGTTTCAGGAGGAGGGTTTTTAACGTCTGGTGGGAGTACGCTCATTCCCAAAAGTAAAATATTGACGGGGCGAGTTAATTCTGAAAGCCGCAGCCCACTCCCAGCAATGCGATCGCCATCAAATACCGCCGCTTCATCTGCACTGAGTTTTGTATGCAATAAAGGCTTACTGGTCAAAGAAACCGCAAACAGCGCCCCTACTGTCGCCGATCCCATTGCAATACCGCTGATACCCAACCAAAACCACACCCAGCGTCCAAACTTAGGGCGAGTCGCATCGCTTTTACTATTGGAGGCGTTCGCAAAATGGTCCTCTTGTGCCGAAGTTCTTTGACTACTCACTGACTTCCTCACACTTAACTGATAAAATTATTGCTGAAAATTTGCTAATTGCTAAAGGCTAATCGCTAATTGCCAATCAGCAGATTAGCTATTAGCAGCATAAACCGATATTTATTTAAGTATGTCAAAATTGGTTCGTAGTTGCTCTACCCTTGCGGTCAGCCATAAAGCTTGGTGCAGTCGCCTACTGCGGGAAACCCGCCGGAGAGCGCGCGAAGACAGCGCAACTACAAGCCGTTCTCCTCTATTTTACAAAATTTTACATAGAAATACTGAACCCAGTTTAAGGCTTAGGTACTAAGACAAGTACCTGCCAAGCACTCGCTCGGCGAAGTTGCTCAGCCCTGGTAAGCGCTTAGACTTACCCCTAACTGTGTGAACAATCAACCAGATACTAACTAAAAAGTAACCAGAAGTGAGAAAGCTATTCAGTATTAGTAGACGCAGTGTTAAAAATTCTGAAGTAGCTGCCCCAGTTGTTAATAAAATGTATCCCAAAAGCCAGCTAAGTGCCAAAGTAATTGACAGACGACTAGCAGTAAGTTGTTCCCGACTTCCTTGACGACGATACAGAGTCCATAGGGATGGGAAAAAACCAATGACTGGAATTAAATACAGAAGTATTGTGGTAGAGGATGAGGGGGTGGGGGAAGTAGGGGAAGTAGGGGAAGTATTTTCTCCCCCTACTCCCTTATCTCCCTCATCTCCCTCATCTCCCCCCACTTCCCCCACTTCCCCCACACCCCCCACTCCCTCTGCTCTCAATGGTAAATTGTCGAAATGTTCAAGATTTTTCATTTTAATTAAGTGTAATCCCAAGCTAGACAGATGAATCACAATGGTGTAGTCAGAGATAATAGATTATTAGGAAAAAATTTATTTAGTTTTATCCCGCAATCAGCAGATGCAGACGACACGCAAGCTTTTCGACTGGTGGCAGACACTAACACCAATAGCGCAAATTAGCGCGATTACTCTGTTCGCTCCGCTGCTAGTGCTTAATGGGTGGGCGATTTCAGCAATTTTTAATTACTTTCACTCGCTGATAGTCATTTTAGTCGGAGCGTCAGTTCTAGCGTTTCTGCTTAATTATCCCGTCAGCTGGATGGTGCGTCAGGGTGCTAAGCGAGAGCAAGTTGCTATTTTAGTCTTTTTACTCGCCTTATCAATTTTATTGGCTCTGGGTGTCACCCTTTTTCCGCTAGCCTTAACTCAAGCTCAGCAATTAGTGGCTCGCTTGCCAGAATTAATTGATTCTGGACGCTATCAGTTGATGATGTTGAACGAGAAAGCAGAAGGCTTTGGTATCCCAGTAAACCTTGATGCTTTGGTAGTGCAAATCAACGATCGCGTCAAGGGACAATTACAGGCGATCGCCGGACAAGTTTTAAATCTGGCTGTAGTTACACTTACTAGCCTGCTGGACTTTCTCTTGACGATGGTTTTGACTTTCTATCTCCTACAGCATGGAGATGAACTTTGGCAAAGTTTGGTAGATTGGCTACCCAGTAGATTCCGCGAGGCTTTTTCTCAAACAGTACGCCTTAGCTTTCAAAATTTCTTCATCACCCAGCTGATTGTCGCTACCTGTATGGCATCAGCCCTCATTCCTACCTTTTTGTGGCTAAAAGTACCATTTGGGTTGCTATTTGGCTTAACTATTGGTCTAATGGCACTAGTTCCCTATGGTGGTTCTGTGGGTATCGCCACAACAACATTGCTGGTGGCGCTGCAAGATATCACTATGGGAGTGAGGATGTTGATTGCAGCAGTCATCGTGCAGCAAATTCTCGAAAACTTAATCGCCCCCCGAATTTTAGGGAGTTTTACTGGTTTAAACCCAGTTTGGTTGCTGATTTCTGTTTTGACAGGAGCAAGGATCGGCGGTTTCCTGGGTATAATTTTGGCAGTACCCAGCGCTGTTGTCATTAAAACGGTTTTAAGCGCCTTGCGTCCAACTGTACAAAGCAGCAATTCCCATGAAAGCCTTGCTTTTGAGGAAGATACTTGTATAGAAAAGGGAAGTGGGGATTCTCACATTGAAGATCTAGTGCCGCAGCAAAGCGATCGGGCGATCGCTGCACAAGAAAACCCTGGGTGATTCTCGGCACAACTAGGTATTTAAGCATCATGCTCAGAAAATCAGGGTTTTTTGTTTCTGTCCAGAATCAAGCCTGCGCATGATGTATACTAATACCAGATTACCTTGCAGCCCTTTCAACTTATTTCGGTTCGCCAGAGGACAGACCGAGATCGGTGTTTGGACAGAGGTAGCTAAGAGCAAGCGTGCTTAGCTCTTGGTATCAAATAGGCACAGACTAACCGTCTGTTACACAGCAAGCTACGGCAAACAAACTCTTCGGAGGGATACTGTGTAGGTCTTTGTGACCCTTTATATCGGTCAAAAACGCCGCGCTACTGGTTCCCCTGACCTTAAGGGCTTGAATCCTTAAGTTTGCCAAGGTTTTGAGTAGCGCCTTAGTGAAGTAAATGCACCAAATATATCAGAAGCATCGCCTGCTAACACTGAAGTCAGCCGTTCTCGTAGCCTTCCGGAAGCGAATCCTTTTTAAGGTTCCAGAATTGAACCCATAAACAAAACGCTTCCTGTTTGATTATCGCGAATCGCACAGAAGAAGGGATGGTTCACAATCATTCGGAATGGTTCTTGGGCAGGCATGCGAGCAGATAATGCCACTATGCCCACAGAAGTCGCAGCAGCGGCTTCTGTACCTTCTTCATTGACCTCGACAAAAGTTTTCTGCTTCACCTCGCTAATTTTCAGATTTTTACCCATACCAGAAAAATTCGCTTCGTTGCTGAAAGCCTCACCCATACCTAAAGCTGTAAGTGCCTTATTAAGTGTGATATCGTAGTCTATCTTAAAGCGGGGCAAGCGAATAAATCCTTCTTGCCTATTAAACTGAGTCATCCATTTTTCCCAGTTCTCTGTGTTTAAGTTTTGATAGAAGGCATCTAAGCTATTCTGTTTAGGTAAGAAAATATAAAAGCTGACCTTACCATCTCTACCATAAGGTAGACTTACTGCCTGAAATAGTTCTGTTTCATAATATTTATACTTACCCGTTTGCGACATCATTGGATATTGTTTCTGTTCGCTTGATGTGAGGTTAAATGGATAATCAGCCGTTTGCTTTTTATCGAATTCATTTGTCCAGCTACCTTTAAAGTAGATGGCATTGATGAGAAATAGCATCTGCGAAGGGTCTATTTTTTCGACGATCTTATTGATTTTTCCGCGTGTTTTCTCCTGAACCCATTTATTTATAATGCTAGGTGCATCTGCATTTCTAAAGTTTAAATTTGTTATCTTAGCTGTGTAAAAATCTTGATTTTTCTGGATGAATTCTGGCTTAAAGCTAGTGTCTTGACTTGCCCAAAGCGAGTTAGCAACAGTTAGTTGTACTTTCGGATCGATGTTTTCTAAAAGCGTTTTTAATGCTGCGTTAGAAGAGTTGATAGTATCTAAACTCATTCCTTGTAACTCCAGTGCCTTTGCCATTGCTTCCTGAGTAGAACCACTAGCACCGTTGTAGGTCATAGCAAGGGCGATCGCGACACTTGAAGGTGAGACAAAAACGTTTTTGCTACTATCTTGTCGGAGAACTTCGGAAAAAAGTTTGAAGCCAAATTTAGTATTAGCAGTAACAAGTTTGCTATCAGGATTCAATTTTCTTTTTGATATGGGAGATTCTGACTCCGGCAAAGCCGATTGAGCAAGGGCGCTCGTGCTACTATTGATCTGAGAACACCCTAATACACCCATAAGAACAACACCTGCAGCAGCTAGAACGTAGCGTCTCCCCAAGCGAACACCGTAACGTCTTTGCAGGAAGTTTTGCCGACCATGACTAAATTTTTGCTTCATGTAACCACCATTATCCCCAAAGTCTTTCTATTGACTATGGCATTTCCGATGAGATAATCATTGGGCGGTTACAGTTTTGGCAACAGCATCTAATGGGGAGTGGGGAGTGGGGAGTGGGGAGTAGGGGGAGATGAGGGAGTAGGGGGAGATGAGGGAGTAGGGGGAGATGAGGGAGTAGGGGGAGATGAGGGAGTAGGGGGAGACAACTAACAACTAACAACTAACAACTAACAATCAACATTCAACAATTAACAACTAACAACTAACAACTAACAACTAACAATCAACATTAAACAATTAGCTATTCCCTACTTAGCAGCTACACTCCACCAAGCTAAACCGTAGGGCTGAGTAGCTTCATTGACCTTTTGGCGAAACTGGACGCGGATTTTGTAGTTAGCGGTAGCAGGAATAGGACAGAAAATATGTTGTACGCTATCAACTTCGCTGATTGAGGAACAAACAGCAGCTGCTTCTGTTGAAGAACCATCAGCTTTCACTAGGTAGAGGTTGAGGTTGTTTAAGCCGCGATCGAGAAACTCATCCCCTACTTCATACTTAGCATTTTTATTTTTATCATCTAACTCCACCAATCTGTCCCAAGCTAGGGTGATGGCAATAAAACTCCCCTGCTGTAACGGTTTTGCCAGCAAATAGTCCACAGATGTCCCAACATTCACTGTCCGATAATCCCAGCCGAGGGCTGGTACAGTTTGTGATGGATTCCATTGACCAGCACTAAATTGCTGATAAGCACGAAACGCATTCAAATGACCCGCTCCCATTTGAACGTCTAAGGAAGTTTTTGGGTCTTTGTATGCTTCCGTAGCCAACCAATCTCGATTTTGTTTATCAATCAGCGTCCGGGTCATTCCCAACCGTAAGCCATCACCAGTATCTTGAATCTTATCCGCTGAATTCAACAATACCGCTTTCGTGACTTCATGTCGGCGAGAAGCAATGCTCCAGTTAGGTTGTTTTGTTCGCAGTTGTCGATCGCCAAATTCTTGCAACAGCGCCACTGTAGCCGTAACCAAAGGTGCTGCAAAACTCGTACCCGTGACATTATTCGTTTTGCCATCTGGATTGAGTACAGGAATATTCCTACCAGGAGCAACTAAACTGATGGAACGACGTGGACCAAGATCAATTTCCTTTCCAGCTAATCGCCGGACCATTCCCAGATCGGCAGTTGCTAGATTAGAAACGTCAACTTTATTAAACACCCCTCGCCGATGAGAAAACCCTCCGGGCTGGGAAGAAAAAGCCACATTCACCCCATTATAATTGTCTGTTGGGATGGGAATGCCTCCCTTCCCTTGGTTACCAGCAATCACATAGAGGACATTGTGTACACGACTAGACCAGTCAATACATTGCGTTAGTAAAGCCTTACCGTCTAAAACAGCTTCCGGTCGCGGATCGCGGTTTAAGGGTTCGCCAAAGCTGAAATTAATTGCCCGAACGTCCTTACCATTCTGTAGTGCTACATGCTGCGCGGATAAGCACTCTTCTGGCTGACCCATATTTTTGGAGGCACCCACAGCAGATGAGTACAGTCGCGCTCCTGGGGCAATTCCTGGTAAGGCTTTATTTGTACTGACCATGATCCCAGCAACATTGTAGGCGTGGGGGTCAACACCGCTATTTGATTTGGCAGGTCCAGTGCGTGAGAATACTCCTGCTAGGGATACAGAGTGATTTTTAGACACTGCTTTATCTAACCCAAACTTGCCCGGACGCCCAATTTCCACCTGACCAATGGCAATCTTACGACCGATTAAATTATATGGAGGTTGATGTAGCTTAAAAGCATCAATGCCTTTGCTTGTCAAGAAAGTTTCTAAAGCAAGTACCGGCACACTCAAGCAGGAAGCACTTAATCCCCAAATTAGCCAGGTTAGTTTTTTCACTTTCGTTGTTGATTGTTAGTTGTTAGTTGTTAGTTGTTAGTTGTTGATTGGGGAATTGGGAAATTGGGGAATTGGGGAATTGGGAAGTTGTTTAAAGCTATTAACAATTAACAATTAACCACTAACAACTATCCATATTTTGTTAAAATGTTGACAGACGAGGACGCTCTACAACGCACTAGCCATGACCCAAACGCCATCAAAAAAGCCCATTGTAATTGCTCCATCTATCTTATCAGCGGATTTTAGCCGTCTGGGAGATGAAATTCGCGCCATAGACGCTGCGGGAGCTGATTGGATTCACGTCGATGTAATGGACGGTCGCTTTGTACCTAATATTACGATCGGTCCTCTGATTGTAGAGGCGATTCGTCCGATTACGAAAAAGCCCCTGGATGTCCACTTGATGATTGTGGAACCAGAAAAGTATGTAGAAGACTTTGCCAAGGCTGGTGCAGATCATATCACAGTGCATTGTGAGCATAATGCTTCGCCTCACCTACACCGTACTCTGGGTCAAATCAAGGAACTCGGCAAAACAGCAGGTGTCGTACTCAATCCCTCAACGCCTTTGGATTTTCTGGAGTACGTACTGGAACTTTGCGATTTGGTGCTGATTATGAGCGTCAACCCCGGTTTTGGCGGTCAAAGTTTTATTCCTGAGATGGTATCCAAAGTTCGCAAACTCCGTCAGATGTGCGATGAACGCGGTCTTGACCCTTGGATTGAAGTGGATGGGGGACTGAAAGCTAATAATACTTGGCAGGTTTTGGAAGCAGGAGCAAATGCGATCGTCGCTGGTTCAGCTGTGTTTAAAGCCAAAGATTATGGTGAGGCGATCGCCGGCATTCGCAACAGCAAGCGTCCCACCCCAGAACTAGCAAAGGTTTAAGATTGTTAGTAGGGGCGAACGGTCGTTCGCCCTTAGCGCTCTTCTATGACTCTGAGCAGATAATAATCTCATTAAACCCCGACGACTGGAAGTCGCAGCTACAAAAACAAAGTCCGCCTGCGCGGACTAATCTGAAAATAGGGTTGAAAATTTAATAGGAGCGAGAGTAATAAAAGAGCGTTAGAGTGGTTAGTAGTTAAAAATTACCACTCTTAATTGACCACTCTCTCCAAGAAAAAAGGTGGGCAATAGCCCACCCCACAAACTCAACAATCAAATTTTACAACTCACCCGATCGCTATAATTTTTTCCACGAGCTAATTAGGGGAACTCCAAAAAATAAATTATTCGGTAGTTGTAGGGTGCGAAGCGCGATAGCGTAACGCACCGTCTTCTACATATTCGGTGCGTTACGGTGTTCCACAATGGCACACCCTATGAACTTGGATATTTTTTTCTTTGGAAGTCCCTAAGTCCGCGTTGGAGACTTTATTAACTCGTGTATTAATATCACATACTTATCTAGCTGCGATATATGGGACCGCAACTATTTCTACAAATTACAATGGGCTTCGCAGTCGTCACTTAGACTTTATGCCAGAAGCATGAGTTCTAGTCAATTGCGTCTTTTACTTTATCTTTTACGTCTTCAACGCCTTGACGGACTTCGCTTTCTGCTTGCTTCGCTTTACCTGCGGCTTTGTCTTCTGGATCGCCAGTAATATTTCCCAATGCTTCTTGGGCTTTACCTTCAATGTTCTTAGCAACTGCTTTTGCTTTATCTTCTATGCTCATTTTGTTCTCCTAATTTATATCTACTCTTTTTCAAAGCTACGAATAGACTTTGAAATACTTTGCGATCGTCTTTACAACTTAGCTTAATATTTTTGTTATGGTCTTCCGCCACAAGACATATTAATTGTCTATGCTAAAAGAGGTATCAGTTATAGGACTCTCGACGTAAAATTAAGCTTTGAGATTGCTACCCTTCGGGAAGCCCCCGAAGGGGTCTACATTACGCTATGGCTGCACTCGCTTCGGACGCAATTCCGTTCCGGTGCCTAAGTCCTAAATTATTAGTCTTCAGTCAAAAGTCCAATATCTAGAATATAAAACTATGACTGTTGACCAAAAACCAAATTTTTTCAAGAACCCAGGTTTTTAAAGTTATGGGTAGTATTTTTTTGGTTTAGTCGAGAAAACCCATAAGAGATTCAGAATCATCAATAATATTTGATGCCACTGGATGGATACCCATTGAGGAGAATGTTTCAGAAATTACTAGTGTACTTGAGGTAATTGGACGAATCCCAGACTCATTAATAGTATCAAAAATGTGCATTTCATGTTCACCCGTCGGACGCATTCCAACAACTGCAACTGTGTCATGAACGTTGAGTTTAGTTGGCAGTTCTACCTTTACTAATAGACCACTAACTTCTTGCTCCACCTGATCTATATTCAAGCTATCACCCTGGTTATTTTTAACTTTCACTGTGGTTTCCCTCTTAAGGTTGGCAAGCTTTTAGCGAGGAATGATTACTTTCCCCGAAAGGCTAATGTCCTTAATCTAACACCTTTAGATTGTTAATGTAGCTTGACAATACTTAAGAATAAATATTTTTTATATACTTGTACGCTTGTGTAAGTATAATTATTTTAAAATGTTATACGTAATTACACAAAAGTAGTAAATTTATGTAAAATAAAGTTAAGAGGTATGACAAACTCTACCTGTGTACGAAGGTGTGGAGTGTAATCGCAAAAACGTAACTTGGGCGGGTATTAAATTCGTTATCATAATATAGGGTATTTCCGGCAAAACTGTATGACAGAATTTGGTCTTCAAGCTCCCTTTAACCCGACAGGAGATCAGCCACAAGCGATCGCCGAACTTGTCGCTAGTATCCAAGCAAGTAATCATTACCAAACTTTACTGGGAGCGACGGGAACCGGCAAGACATTTACAGTAGCATCAGTCATTGAGAAAGTTGGCAAACCCACCCTAGTCCTAGCACACAATAAAACTCTCGCGGCACAACTTTGTAATGAGTTGCGCGAATTCTTTCCTAACAACGCAGTCGAATATTTCGTCAGCTACTACGATTACTATCAGCCAGAAGCTTATATTCCAGTCAGCGATACATATATCGAAAAAACCGCTTCGATTAACGAAGAAATTGATATGCTGCGTCACTCAGCAACGCGATCGCTGTTTGAACGCCGCGATGTCATTGTTGTTGCTTCCATTAGCTGTATATACGGTTTAGGAATTCCCTCAGAATATCTGAAAGCTGCCATTCCCTTGCAAGTGGGAATGGAAGTTAATCAACGCCAGATTTTACGAGATTTGGCATCGATACAATACAGTCGCAACGATCTAGAAATGGGTCGAGGACGTTTTCGTGTCCGGGGTGATGTATTAGAAATTGGTCCGGCATACGAAGATAGAATTATTCGCGTAGAATTCTTTGGCGATGAAATTGACGCTGTTCGTTATGTAGACCCGGTGACAGGTGAAATTATTAAGAGTGTAGAAGCCATAAATATTTACCCTGCGCGTCACTTCGTCACACCAGAAGAACGGTTAGAGTCAGCTTGTGATGCCATTGCAGCAGAATTAAAAGAGCGCAAAACAGAATTAGAAGCAGCCGGAAAACTCATAGAAGCGCAACGAATAGATCAGCGTACACGTTATGACCTGGAAATGTTGCGCGAGGTAGGTTATTGCAACGGCGTGGAGAACTATTCCCGCCTCTTAGCAGGACGCATAGCTGGGGAACCACCTGAGTGTTTGATAGATTATTTTCCCAAAGATTGGCTGCTGGTAATCGATGAATCTCACGTCACAGTACCGCAAATTCGCGGCATGTACAATGGCGACCAAGCAAGGAAACGAGTTTTAATTGAGCATGGGTTTCGTCTTCCCAGTGCTGCTGATAACCGTCCTTTGAAAGCAGAGGAATTCTGGGAAAAGGTGAACCAGTGTATTTTTGTTTCCGCTACCCCAGGAGATTGGGAATTAGAAATTTCTGAAGGTCATGTTGCGCAACAAATCATTAGACCGACGGGAGTGATTGATCCAGAAATCATCGTCAGACCTACCGAAGGGCAAATTGATGATTTGTTGGGTGAAATTAAAGACAGAGTTGACCTTCAGGAACGGGTGCTGATTACAACATTAACCAAGCGCATGGCGGAGGATTTAACCGAGTATCTGCAAGACAATGGAATTCGGGTGCGATATTTACATTCTGAGATTAATTCCATTCAGCGAATTGAGATTTTGCAGGATTTGCGCGACGGTGAATTTGATGTGTTGGTTGGTGTGAATTTGTTAAGGGAGGGGTTGGATTTACCAGAAGTTTCTCTTGTGGCAATTTTAGACGCTGATAAAGAGGGGTTTTTGCGTGCGGAGCGCTCTTTAATTCAAACTATTGGTAGAGCTGCGCGTCACATTCGGGGACAAGCGATTATGTATGCTGATAATCTCACCGGTAGCATGATTAAAGCTATTGATGAAACTGACAGGCGTCGTGGTATTCAGACGGCATATAACAAGATGCACGGGATTACACCTCAACCAATTGTGAAGAAAAAATCTATTAACGCGATTTTGTCTTTCTTGGAAGTGTCGCGGCGGTTGAATGCAACTGAGTTAGAAACAGTTGATAAACATATAGATGAATTACCCTTAGAAGGGATTCCAGAGTTGATTACTTTGTTAGAAGCGCAGATGAAAGAAGCGGCGAAGAAACTAGAGTTTGAAGAAGCGGCGAAATTGCGCGATCGCATTAAGCATCTGCGAGATAAGTTGGTCGGACGTTAGACAATACTTCAAGGGATTTAGCGTTGATCAGAACTAGCCCCGATCGGTTAGACCAGAATATAACCGTAGGGGCGGGGTATCCCCGCCCTTACAATGTGTAAAATTATACCCGAGTTTACTTAACATTCTCTTGGCAAAAAACATTACCGCTTGGTAAGCTTTAGTCGGTAGATAAAAGAGCAAACACAGATTAGTACTACAAAATTCAGTAATTTTACAGAAAGATTACAGTTTTTTGCAGTTGTAATAGCTGCATCTTGAAAGAATGTTTGTTCCAATAAAATCAGAAAACAGGAAAACTTATGTTAAATATCAGAAATATTACTGCTAACTTAATTACTACTACTATAGTTGCTTCAGGGATAGCTTATTTTTCACTCGGTATTACTTGGGCACAAGATGCAGGTAATAGCGAAAATCACAGTAGAACCACATCAGTTGGTATTTCGTCCCCATCCGACAGAACATCCGTGCATCCACGCACTCGTGCTTCTAGTAAAGACACGCTAACTCCAGTTTTTTTGAATACACCTAGCCCATACCCTGATGCTTGGGTGACAACAGAACCAAGTGCGGAAAGATCACCCGCTAATACAGTTTCAAATAAGTAAGCAGGTGATAGACCATGACTCGATAGACAAATCAACCAATGCTGCACGCGCTGTATCATACAAACGCACATCCACATCTGCCCAGTAGTCGCCAGATGACTTCGGCATCCGCACAAATAGCACTGCATCCACACCCTGTCCCAGTGTTTTCATCAGTCGTTGTTCATCGCCAACGCCTGTATCGCCTAAACCTGGCATATCAATTAATGCAATCTGTCCGACATCAGCGTTAGGGAAATTACAGACAATCTTTACGAACCGTACTGCGAGATAGTTGAAAAAGACTCGCTGACCGTCAAGAGTATCTTGAGCTACATATTCCCGAATTTCATCCTTAGAAATCCGGCGGTGTGAGGGTTCTTGCAGCAGGTGGCGATACCTGTCCAAATTTGCATGATATTTGCCTAGGTGTTGATACATTGCTCCGGGTTCAGCGTATCCCAGAAGGTTGCTAGGTAGCGGAGGTAAGGGGTTGCTGGCAAACTCTGTAATTGCGATCGGTTTTGGACCCAAGCACAGCTTTTTATAGTAGGGAGCGATCGCCTCATCCAAGAATGAGCGTTCTGAGTGAAACCAGACCTCGCCGTAAGTCTCCACATTAAAAACCTAACCCCCCAGCCCCCTTCCCTTTTAGGTTCGGGTGAGAATTCAAAGCCTCTCTCCTTGCAGGAGAGAGGAATGGAAGCGAGGTGTTCCAGATAAGAGTGAAAAGTAAGGAATTGCCATAAGCGCAAAATAGTATAATTACTGATTTACTTAGTTCAGTAATTGCATCAATTCTAATTGATTGGCGGTTGTTGCTTGCTCTACTGAATTTATCCACTCACGCTGAATTTGCGCTGGTTCGCCTAACTGTTGAAATTCATGCCAAATTTGCGATCGCACTTTTTGTAAAAAGATTCGCCACTCATTCTCTGCAACTGGAGTGCGAATGATGCGATCCATAAATTCTTCGACAATTGCAAATGCAGCTTGACTAGGTTCGCACAGCAAGTTTTTCAAGGCGGTTTCACACTTATAAACAGCTTCCGCATGAGCTATTTTAAGATTGAGCAGCACTTGCCCTGCAGACGACACCGAAAGCTTTTGCGTTTTCGGCTCATTTGGAGTAAGTCCATCAAGATGTTGGCGAATGCGGTGCTGTACTAATCCTCGATAGGAAAGCTCAAACTCAGCTAGTATCTGGAAGCCTAACTTTAGTTGACTCGGTTTTTCTGGTATGAGTTGATCGGGTATTTGCAGGGCGATCGCTTTGATAAATTCAACTTCTCTGGCTTCTGTCAGTCCTCCCAAATGTCCTTGTTCAATCAGCACCTGTGCAACTTGCGATTTCACTTTGTCAAGCGATCGCTTCAAACCGTAATCAAGCGATAAGAAATGTTGCGATATCTGAGCGCGAATTTCAATGAGATACTTTTCGTAAACGATTCCATAGCCCTTTTCAATATCATTCCGCTGTTCTATTTCTTCAATTGAAGGAATTCCTGTCTTACTTCGACACATTTGCAAAGCTACTTCTACCTGCTTTTTAAACTCAGCATCCACTTTTTCTCGCTTATTCCTAAGTTCTTTAAGCAACTTTTCCAAACCGTTTGTCAAATCCCTCCAAAGCTCCTTGAATTTTATCTCAAATAGTGCTAATCCATGAATATCTTGCGTTGCTCGATCTAAAGCTTTGCTGACTTTCTCTAACTCAGCGTTAACTTGGTTTTGAAGTATAACTAATCTTTGTCGGCATAAAAAGGCATATTTGTAATCTAAATCAGTAATTTTTGCCTCTAGGTAGTCGAGAACTCGGTCAATAACTTTGCTAGCTTCTTGGGGATGAGCGCAGTTAGCTGTTATGCAATCAACAACATTGATGTGTTTATTAGCGATGTCCCTCGCTAAGTTTTGGCAGTTTTTCAAATTGTCGCAATTATCTGAATGCGCTTCCGTGCGGTTAAGTATTATAAAAGACCATAAATTGATTGGTAAATCAACCAGTGCTGTACGTGCTGTGTCATATAAATATACATCTTCATGCGTCCATTGGTCGCTAGATTGCTTTGGCATCCGCACAAATAACAACGCATCAATATCTTGCGTCAGCGTTCCGATCAAACGTTGTTCATCGCCAACACCTAGATCGCCGAAACTAGGCATATCGATGAAGGTTAGGCGATCGCCATCTGGATTTTCGGCAGCAGCCAGTCCAGTCAAGCTTTGTATCAGCCGACTCTTGCCTTGCCTTGCTCGTCCAACTACTCCTATATTCAAAGTGTTACGGCAAAAACGAGCTTTGAGCTTTAAAATCGCTGCTAATTCAGTATTAATATTTAGTTGTATTTTCGCTAAATCAAGTTCTTGCAAACTGTCATGTGGCTCATCGACTCTTGTCAGCAACTGATTGCGGTGTTCCTCAAGATGCCGAAGTGCTGAATCAAGAGATTTTAAATCCGCCTCTACACCGAGGATTTTCTCAGCCAAGGGGCGGCGCTTTTGAATAATGTCAGTAATTCTTTCAGTCCTATGCGTATTCATTTGATAAAGTGTTCAACCAGTGGTTCAGTATTTATCTATTTAGGGGAAAGCGACATACATGGTAGAAACGAAAATGTACGCATAATATGCCCAGTGATATTTTTCCCAATTCGATCGGCAAAATTAACAATCTCAAACAAATAAACAGCGAAATTACGCAAGCCTCATGCCATCCTCAGGCTGGCACTTACAAACATCTATATCATAAACACTTAAGTAATTCCACGGTTGATAATTTAGCGTCTCTTCATGTAATTGTGGGATGGGCATCCTGCCATTGGTGTCAACTTAAGGTTAAACCCCTTACTAAACAATCTTTCTAGACCTTTCTCGTTCCCACGCAGAGCGTGGGAATGTATTCCGGGAGGCTCTGCCTCCTTAGCTGGGAGGCAGAGCCTCCCGATAGCGCGTTACTAGGCTCTGCCTAGTAACGAGACTCGCCTATATTTCAATACGGTTCAGTTAAGATAATTTACCTACCGATAACCTATGTAGAGACGCGAAATTTCGCGTCTCTACACAACTGCCTTCAATTTCTCCTAAAGCCAGCTGGCAGTTCTTCTTCCTCAGGTGGAGAAGGTGGTGATTGTACAACCGATTTAGTCCGAGAAAAGGGGACATCAGCACCATTAATCACGGCTCCCAAAAGTCCCAGTTCAGATTCAACTAATTGATCGATCGCTTCACCTAACAAGTTCTCTTGTGTATAGTTTGGTCGCGTCACCAGCACTATGCCATCACTGTAAGGTTGGATTAACAAAGGATCATTAGATATTCCCAAAGCACAGGTGTCCAAAATTACTAAGTCATAGCGTTCGCGGACATCTTCCATTAACCGCCGCATTTCACTAGATTCTAAAATAGCAGCTGATTGACGCACCGGACCGGGGCTAGGAATAATGTATAAATTTTCCACATTAGGAACTAAGCGGATGCATTCACTCAAACTGGTGTAATAACGCAAAGGCTCAATAGTCGCATCGTTGTCGGGACTAACTCCTAGATAAGAACAGAGGGACGGAGATCGCAAATCTGTTTCGATAATCAAAGTTCGTTTTCCAGCACGAGCCGAAGCTATACCTAAGTTATAAGCACTCACTGTCTTACCCTCAGAACTCCCCATACTGGTAATCAACACTACCTTTAAGTCTCTGCCACCAACACGGCGTAAATTACTGCGGAACTTCTCATAAAACTCTAAGTAAGGAGAATCTAGTGAAAGTAACACTGGAATCGCTTGTCTATCCAAACTTTCAACTGGCATTAAAGGTAATTCTCCTAGCAGAGCAACTTCCCGTTGCTTCAAGCTGTCGCGTATATCCTCTCTGGTTTTGAAAGTACCTTCCAGCGCTCCCAACAAAAACACGACTCCAGCTCCAACCAACAATCCCAGTAAACCACCTACACCCAATGTAATCGGTATGTTCTTAGCAGCTTTGGTGTTAGGGAGAATGAGTGGTGGTCTGGCTACACTAAGACTACTGACGGTTTCTGCCTCTGCGGTTTTCGCATCAGTCAGCTTCACCTGAATTTGGTCAAAGAGATTTTTCTTGAGTAAAACCTGCTGTTCCAAGCGCGATCGCTCTAGTTGCTTATTCGGAACCTGCGAATACTCTTGTCGTAATTTCCCCTCTTCTCTCTCCAAGTCAGCTAATTGTTCTTTTAGCGTTTCTTGCTGAGTCTGCAAAGCCACCATTTGGTTTGCAAATTGCTGTCGTGCTGGGTCTAAGTTACTGCGGGAGCGGATAGCCGTAACACCATCACTACTAGGAAGAGGAGCCGCCCCACCCTCACCGCCGATCACCTCAACTCCACGTTCTCGCAGCAATCGCTCATAGCCTTCTTTCTGACGCCGCAACTGAATCATGGTCGGATGGTCAGGACGAAGGTCTTTCCTGAGAACCTCTATTTGGGATTCAGTTTGATAAATTTGATTTCGCAAACTGGCAATGATCGGATCGGCACTTAAAGCAGAAGAAACGTAAGCTTGGTTGACATTTAACCCCAACTTTTCTTGTATACTGCGAATTTGAGCATTGATGCCAATGAGTGTGAGTTTAATTTGCCGTTGTTGAACTTGGCTATTAGTAACTGCGTTCAGCAGGCTGCCATTCTCTGCAGCCAGTATTGCTGGTCGCTGTGTGCGATCGTACTTTTCTAGTTTTTGCTCTGCAGCTTGCAGTTCTTGTTTAGCCTGTGGTATGCGCTCGTTAATTTTTTGAATAATTGTTTTTAATCGCCGAGTGTTAATATCACTGCTCAGCTTAATCATTGCTTGCATCAATGCCTGCAATGTTTCTTGCGATCGCTTACGGTCACTATCTTTATATTTCAGTTCAATAAGTGTAGATACTGATGCTGTATTTGCCGCCTTAGTGTCTCCTCCACCCTTACCTTTTTCAGGCATCGTGAGTGCAACATTATCAGCAATCTTTTTTGGTGGGAGATTGACTTTTGCTGCCGCCGTTTCGACAATCTGGTCTGATAGCAAAATGTCCTCATTCAGTTCCTGTCCTTCCTGCTGGATTTGAGTACCAGTTGCAGAAAAAGACACAGGCGGACGAGAGTAAGCAAGTGAACCGGCTGCTATGTAGCTACGGTTCGGTTCTGGTTGCAAAGCCACCACCGTTGTACCCGCTGCAACTAAAGCGAAACTGCCTAATCCAATCCACTTGTACTTGTCGAAAGCAATGATATAGCGTTTAACAATCGGTGGGGTCATGGCTAAGGTTGATAAAAACTGGTTGGTTGTTAATTGTTAATTGTTAATTGTTAATTGTTAATTGTTACTATTAGCCATTAGCCATTAGCTACTCCCCTATCTAGAAACCCCTGCGTCCGTTAAAGTAGTTAAAGAAGTTGAGGAAACTCTCAGCATCAAAGAAGGGTCGGGTAATGGTAGAAACGACATTGGTGATTTTACCGAGCAGGGTCCGATTTACAACGATAATATCGTTATCTTGAAGTGGTACGTTTTGAGACGCGTCACCTGACAGAACCTTTTTAGCATTAATTTTTTGGATGACTGCTTTACCTCGTTCTGGATCAAAGCGAATCAGACCAATTTCCTTGAGTTTGGCAGAGTCAAGATTGATTCCTACCAAAGCATCTACGAAATTACTACCATTAGGCAGTGGAACCGTGACAATCCCTCCAGCGGAATAATTTAATATTCTAACTCTAATTTGTGGTATAGCTAGGGTTGAGCGAGCTACCAATTTCCGGTCATAAGTATCATCTGTGGAGATTTCACGACGCGGGACAATTATCGCATCACCATCTTGCAAGCGTAAATTGGGAACTGCGCCGCCATTTTGTAACGGTCCATACAAGTCAACAGCTTGTGAAACCACAGAACCATCAATTAACTTCCGACGCACTTGTACTTGCCGTAGATCTGCTATGTACGTAGTCCCGCCAGCCGAGAGCAGCGCATCACCGACACGGGGACTAAACGAGCCAATAGGATAAATCCCTGGTCGAGATACTTCTCCGCTAATGGTAACTTGAACTGGTCGCTGTGCTGCCAGTGATACTACGACTACATCTTGCGCTACCAAAATGGGTTTGAGGGACAAGCGAATTTTTTCTTGTGCTTCAAGCAAAGTCAAACCCTGTACAGACAAGGTTCCCACTTCCGGCACTACAATAGTACCTTCTGGGCTAATTTGAGCCTGAAAACTCAACTGTGGACGCTGCCCTACCAGTGACAAAGTCACTATTGGATCAACCACAAAGCGATTTAAGCCGGAGCGGATTTTTTCTTGCGCTTGTTGCAAACTTAAACCTTTTAGCGACAATGTTCCCAGTAGTGGCACTACAATGTTACCTTCTGGGTTAATTTGGGCTTGAAAGCTTAAATCTGGAAAGCGCTGAACTGCAACGGAAATTGCATCTCCTTGTCCCAAGATGTATGGACCTGGAGGGCGCTGAACCGTAACGCCAATTGCATCTCCTGGTCCCAACAGGTAGCTGCTGAATTGCGGCAATATTTCGGAACTACTAGGTACATCAGTACCGGGTGGAGGTGCGGCAGGTAGTGCTGGTGATTGTCGAGGAGTATCAGGCAAAAGCGATGGGGGTCGCTTTTGCAATTGTCTTTGAGGTTGTAAAGACTGAGCAACAACAGGTTGGATAGCTGTTGCTACGAAAACGCTGACTTGAACACTGGCAACACACAAGGTGCTGAATGCACGCATAGGACGCTCAAAGTTATAAACATTAGTGCTTTGACGCTGAACTAAGAATTTGGAGCGCCGAGTGCTTATTTTACTTTGTAAAGGTACAAAATATACAAATTCCATTAAACTGACTTAATATACAGGTCAAATAGCGTACAACCGCTCCTGTCAAATATGTTACAAATAACTTGCCATTAATGTAGCTTGCACCGTTTGACCTAAAGAATGAGCGTCTTGCCAAGTTGTTTCCACTTGACCAAAAGGCTCCATCGGAATGAGAATTGTCACAGCGACCCAAGCAGCGCGGTTCTTACGCCACTTTGCCAATTGATCTGCTAAGAACCACGGGAAAGGTGAGGAATTTCCGCCATTTTGCCAAGCGTACCATTGTAAAACAGCAAAGGTTTGCTGTTTTGTAGCAGCACGAAAGAACTCAGCTTGTATCTTAGCTTCAGCATTTGACTTTGATGCCTGTGACTGTTTGACAGTAAATTCTGCAGAGCGATGTTGAGCTACATCCCACTGACCCCAACCCTTAATTTCCGTCCATTCCACTTCAGGTTGGTCTTTAGGACCGTTTTGTGGCAGCAAAAGTACGATCGCCTGCGTTTTAGCTTTTTTTTTGGCGATCGCCTGATATGACCATTTGTGTCCGCTAATTGGTTCTTCCCGTTGTTCAATAGTTTGCCAACCAGGAAGGGACAACCCTGTGTGCCGAATCTCTTTCAACTTCGTCAGGTTGGTCACACGTGGTGGCTCTTGCCATTCCCAGTGTCCCACTAGGTATCCAGGAAGTGCTCCCACCGCCAGCAGTAGTAGTAGCAACAAAAGCACCACTACCTGAGAAAACTGGCGTTCCTTGAGAAATTTGGGAAAGGAAATCATTTGTAATATCTGTTGTCTTATAGGCAGGCGAGGAGCGTCAAACGTTCGTAACTGACAGGATGAATGCAGTAATATCAACAGTTTTCCCTCTAAAAAATTGGGCAATTGGCAACTGCATTATCATCTGTAGTTTTGAATTCCTTAATTTTCGCTCTTATTGCTGAATTTCTACAGTATCTGCTGAGAAATAGCTATCAATCCAATTGAGAACAGGCACTAATGAAAGCAGCATTATAGCCGAGTAGATGTCGCCACCCCAACTTTCATGCAGCCAATGAAAAGCCCCATCTTGACCTGTGCCATGAAAGAAGGTCAGTAAAGTGTTGCGAATGATATTGGCGGTAATGCTAATGATGACTGTAATAAATAAAAACCAAATGGTTTTACGGCGCGAAGACAAAGCATCCGTCCAATAAAGCAGCATCAAACCGACGTAGAGAGCCGTAAACATCATTTTCAACCCCGCACAATAAGGCGCAACTTCTACAATCCGTCCCCCCACATATAGATTTATCCCATCGACAATTACTTTCATCCCAAACTGACTTAGTATGAAACCAGCAGTGCCAGCAATGAAGCTTTGGAGGGGGAAGGTGTAGGGAGCGATGAGGTAGGGTATTGCCGTTGGAGTTGCCAAAAACACTAATAGAAGGGGGAAGCCTTGCAATCGGAAGCCAGGAGTTCCCTTAAACCATAAGCACAAACCTGTCAAGATGGCAGGTAAGGAAAGGTTAACCCATTCACTGACACCACTAAGATAAAAAACAGCCCCCACTAACAGCAACAGAGCACCTAATGGGTGACGAGTATCAGGGAGTCGCCGCCACTGTTTCCGGTTACTCCAACCTAGATAAGCGGCAAAGGGTAGACCAATAATACCGTGGCTAAAATATTCGTGTTCTGTACTGATAGTTTTTTTCAGCCAACCATCCCACCAGTACAATAGGAGAGGAGCATAAAGCAGCACTAAAACACTTAAAATAGCTAGGCTTAAAAGTGGTGCTTTTGTATTTTTAAGCTGACGCTGGATTAACATGATTTTTAGCAATTTAAAATGTTGATTGTTGATTGTTGATTGTTGATTGTTGATTGTTGATTGTTGATTGTTGATTGTTGATTGTTGATTGTTGCCAACTAACAAATAACCACTAACCACTAACCACTAACCACTAACCACTAACCACTAACCACTAACCACTAACAAATTAAATACATAACAAATTTTTTTGTTCAGTACTGACGCTTAATGCGATCGCCGCTACAACTTCTTTGACTTGACTATTCCTCAAACCAGGGTACATCGGTAACGATAATACTTGCTTTGCCAGCTTTTCGGCATGAGGAAAATCCCCGACTTCATAGCCTAAGTTAATGAATGCTGGTTGGAGATGACAGGGAATTGGGTAGTGAATACCAGTTTGAATTCCTGAATCAGTCAGTTTTTCTTGAAGTTGCTGGCGTTGTATAGCACAAGAATCATCCATTTTAATCACATAAAGGTGATAAACATGTCCCCTGTCGCTGTGGTTTTGCATGGGAATAATCCCGCTTGATGCTAAGGGCGCTAGTTCTGCATCGTACTGCTGGGCAATATTCAGACGCTGTTGATTCCATTCAGGCAGGTATGGCAGTTTCTGGTGCAACACTGCTGCTTGCAATGTATCCAAGCGGCTATTCGTACCGACTTCAACATGAAAATACTTTTGAGATGCACCGTAATTCCTTAAGCGTATCATTTTTTCGGCTACATCTGGATCTCGTGTCAACACTATCCCCCCATCTCCTAATGCCCCCAAATTTTTGCTGGGGTAGAAACTAAAAGCTGCTGCTATCCCTACTGAACCAGCGTGGTATCCGTCCCTTTCGGCTAAGTGTGCTTGTGCTGCATCTTCAAATATCAGCACTTTGTACGTATCGGCAAACTCTAACAGTTGCTTTGGCGATACCATCTGACCATAAAGATGCACGGGGATAATTGCTTTAGTTTTTGGCGTAATTGCCCGTGCTGCTGCTTCTAAATCAATTAAAGCTGTTTGTTCGTCACAATCTACTAAAATCGGTGCAGCTCCAGCACGTAGCACCCCAATCAGCGTTGCTACAAAGGTGTTCGCTGGCAAAATCACCTCATCCCCAGGTCCAATATGACATGCTTGTAAGCCAAGGGCGATCGCATCTGTTCCTGAGGCAACACCTACACCATATTCTGTCCCAGATGCTGCGGCAAATGCTGTTTCAAAATCGAGGAGTGCCTGCCCTAAAACAAAATCTCCCTTGCACAATACAGCTTGGATTGCATGTTGTAGTTGAGTTTGAATTCGTAGGTTCTGGAATTTAAGGTCTACAAAAGGAATTTTAATACTCGTGTTATTCATTGAAAGGACAACCCCAAAAATTAGATATCAAAATATGAGCGTAACGTATGATCTATTTTTGACAGAACATTAAAGTTTAGGCAAATAATCATTGTAAAGACTTGATGAAATTTGTATTAGTTTTTAATTTTATATTGAATTGATATTAGTAATTTCTAATTTTTTATGTATAGCAACCTAAAAAAACATCAATAATTCACCTAATAAAATATCAAATTTATGCTGCTCTTAAGGCTTATCAGAAACCCGGTTTCTTTAATAAACCGGGTTTCTCGGCTTTCACGAATCATTTAGGATCGCTATATTTGTGAATCAGCATAGTAAGCCTCGTCTATTCCATCCTTAGGGTTATATTACCCAGGTCGGATATAAAACTAACACTGCTTAGTATAAAAATTTAAAGCAATATTCATCATTAGCTATTACTCATGACCCAAAAACTTTGGGCAAAGAACTTTAGACAAACAAGAGGCAGACACTTAGTTTAGTCAATAAACGTTACAAGATATGCAATAGAGAGTAAAAATAGAACCCTACTGATGCCCAATGTAAAAAATTTTTCTTCTAACCTTGTTTGTCTGACGCGAAATTGGGGAATGCTTAAGAATAGCAAATAACCCAGAGACAGCGGTTAGATAAATTACAGTATCAAGCAATTATTAAGGTAGCTGTGGTAATGATAGAGCCTGAAAACAAAGTATTAGCCCTCAAGGATGGTTGGGCTTCTGAGGAAACGAGGGAACAACAACGCCTAAAGGCATTGTCAGAATTAGGTTTGCGTCAAACAGAAACAATTCCGGTTTTTGAAGAAGCGACTCAAACTGCTGCCCACTTTTTGGAAGCACCAATTTCCATCTTGGGGTTTGTGGATCAAGAACGCCATTGGTTTAAATCAGCCGTGGGCTTATCCAGGCTAGGACTCATGAATCAATTGGCACAAAGCCGTCAACTATTACGCCAGGAATCTTTTTGCACTCAAGTGGTAGAAAGTTCACAAGTCCTTGTCATAAATGATACTCATAATCTTGCGAACGTGGATCTTGCCACCAGCAAGTTGGTGCAGGAGTATGGCATCCGCGCTTACTTGGGAGTACCACTAATCGATGCTTCAGGGCAATGTTTAGGTTCATTGGCGGTAATGGATCTGATGCCACATAACTTTAAAACTCGAGACATTGAGTTTTTACAGATCATAGCTCGTTGGAGCATGAGTGAATTTGAACGCAACCGACTTCTGGAAGCAATGTCAAACATTAACACTCCTAGCTGGTCACATGAGAACAAACGTACCAGTCAAGTCAGAATGCTCTCCGAAGTTCCGTTCACTGAAACCCACCCCAAGAACTTCTCTCCTCCTGTACAAAAAGACCCAGTGCCTACCAATCAACTGAAACTAGAACTTTTGGAGCAGTTAACTCAGGAATTGCGTACACCCTTAACATCTGTATTAGGTATGGCGAGTGTCCTAGGACGTGAAATTTATGGACCTTTGACTATTAAGCAGAGAGAATATTTGGAAATTATCCAACACAGTGGTAGGTATTTACTCTCCTTAGTGAACGAAATTTCCGAACTGGGTGTCTTAGATGAAACCACAGCTAAGTTGAATCTAGCTCCTATAGATATTGAAATGCTGTGTCAACAAGCTATAAATACCTTAGAAGAAGCAGCTCACCGCCGTGAGCAAGATATTCGCCTTTCTATAGAACCAGGACGCAGTCGCATTTGGACTTTAGATAAAGACAAGGTCAGGCAAATCCTATATCACCTGATTTTTAGCGTGATTCAACTTTCTGCGACAGGTAGCGTTGTTCGCATTCATGTCTCTTACAAAGACGATATGCTCAACATTACTGTTTGGGTATCGCATCCTTGGCTAGGAGACGGGATAACTGAGATTGACCCTTACTTTCGCCTCAATACAGTGCCCCTGGTCCAGTTTACAAGTGACCTTACCTACGATGTTCATCAGGAGAACCAAGAGCAAGCAAGTGACTTACCATTAGTGATGGATAAGCCGAAAGACTTAAGGGTTTCTAACTCAGGTGTCCTTGCCGTTGGTTCTAGCATAGATTTATCTGGGTCTCGTAGTAATCTTTCTCGCGAAAGCTTGGGTTTGCTGCTTAGTTGTCAACTGGCAGAATTGCATCAGGGACAAATTACAATCCAAGGTTCACCAGAATCAGGATACCGCTATGTGGTGAACTTGCCACTGCATTTAAGGACAGTGCCAGCAGCTAGTGATGCCTAAAGAAAAGCTACCAGGACTTACGTCTGACTGTAGACTAACTGTATCTAGTTAGCACAAATTAAGGACTGGGAGTTTTTCCAAGACTAGTTAGTGAATAGTAGTTATATAGTTAGTACAACAACCAACAACTAACAACTAACAACTAACAACTAAGATGAATTTAGTCTGGCAACAATTCACCTTATCTGATTTACCGATCAAAGAATATCTTCGTACCAGCTACCTCCACCGTTCGTTGGTAGGGCTGCTGCACTCTTGGCGGCAGACTTCTTACTTAATCCAGTGGGGAGACACAATAGCAGCCGCCTTACTCAGTCTGGTGTATGCTCTTGCACCTTTTGTGCCGAGTATTATGCCGAATAATAATAATCTAGTAGGGTTATTACTGGCTGGTTGTGTGGCATTTTGGCTGCTGTTGACTTTATCAGATGAAGCAGTACCAGGAAATGCTCCTACTGTTACGCCTATTCATCTGCTGGTATTACTTTACTGGGCAGTTGCCATAGTAGCCACAGCTGCATCACCTGTAAAGAAGGCGGCGTTTAGCGACTTGGGAACGTTAACACTTTATTTGTTACTGTTTCCCCTTTGTGCTAGAGTACTGCGATCGCCTCGCCTCCGCTCTTGGCTGATTACCCTTTACTTGCATATCTCACTCATCGTTAGTGTGTATGGCTTACGGCAATGGTTTTTTGGAGCTCCCGCGCTAGCAACTTGGGTTGATCAAGAATCTTCTTTGTCAAAAATGACAAGAGTTTACAGTTATTTGCGCAATCCCAACTTATTAGCTGGCTATCTCTTAGCAGCAGTTGTTTTAAGCTTGGTCGCAATTTTTGTATGGCAAAGTTGGCTTAAGAAAGCCTTAGCTGTGACGATGTTTGTCGTTAATGGTTCAAGCCTAATTCTGACTTTTAGTCGTGGTGGCTGGATTGGGCTGGTTGTTGCAGTTTTGGCAATGCTGGGATTGCTGTATTATTGGTGGAGTGTGGAAATGCCGGACTTTTGGCGCAAGTGGTTCCTGTGGATTCTTTTGGGAAGTTTAACTGGGTTATTGCTAGTAGCGATGGTATTTGTCGAGCCTGTGCGCGAACGTATTTTCAGTATTTTTGCTGACCGCAATGATAGCAGTAATAATTTTCGCAGGAATGTTTGGACCGCTGTCTTCAAAATGATTGGCGATTACCCGCTTCTTGGCATTGGACCGGGTCACAACGCTTTTAATCAAATCTACCCCTACTACCAAGTCCTCCCCAAATTTACTGCTTTGAGTGCCTATTCAATTTTTCTAGAGATAGCTGTAGAAACTGGATTGATTGGTTTAGCCTGTTTTATCTGGCTAGTAATTGTAATATTTAATACAGCTTTATTACAACTACGACGATTGCGACAATCGAGAAGTGTGGAGGGATTTTGGTTAATTGGGGCGATCGCCGCTTTAGCTGGTATGCTTGGTGATAACTTTTTTGATACAGTCTGGTTTCGCCCTGAGGTTAATACCGTCTGGTGGCTGATGGTTGCCTTAATTGCTAGCTATTACACACCTTTACCTCAAACCCAAAATTCAGTACCTCAGAGTCCTGAATCGTGACGACAAAAGACACGCCCTTCGGGTCAGATGTGGAGCTTATGAGTGGTGCTAATTTGTTAAATGTAGGGTGCTTCTATCCTACATTTAATTTACATAGAGAAAAACTATAATATACTGCGAACGGTTCAAAACTTCACTTACCCCTCTCCAAACCTCTCCCCGATGCGGGGAGAGGCTTAAGAACCGGATGCGCGAATGTTAAATAAGTATAGTTTTCAGCCGTTTTTAGTATAATGATGAAGAGTTACCTCAAAATTTTAACCCCCACCAAGACACAGGCTATCAGTGTCCAATCTACGTAAAATCGGCAAAATATCTAGTCTAATACTATACAAACAAAGCCCGCATAGGCAGGCTTTAATTTATCGGCAAAAGAGTACAGTATTAGACGTATGCGCATTTGTGCCCAAATGTGTTCCGCTCGGAAATTAAAACTACTCTCTGTAAGTAGTACCTGTAGGATTGGGGTCACGATAAGCAGTCGCTTCGTTGTTACGCCTTTTACCAGTCAAGCCGGCTAAACCTAACAATCCAAGCAATCCTAGCCAACCCCAATCAAAGCCACCGTCATCGTTAGCAGTTGTGGTGGTAGTAGAAGTGGTGTTGGTTCCAGGATCAGCAGTCCTAGTTTGAGCAGAAGCGGGTAGAGTCAAGGGCATAATAGCCATACTCAATGTAAGAACGCCAGCACCAACGGCTTTAGTGAAATTGCGTTTCATAATAAGTTTCTCATCCCTTTCTATTTCTACCTTACTCTAACCAATTTATTTATCAATAAAATCAATCTTTAGCTATAAACTAGCCATCCCCTAGACTCAAGCTAAAGATAGAAAAATTAAAACTGCTGCAATTGTGGCTTTTTGACTGTAGCAGCCCTTGACAAATCAAGAGTTACGAATAAGTTTTGATAGAATAACAAGTCAGACGAATACGATTTTTTCGGCACATTGGACGCACGTAAAATTTTTCATGAGCGACAAGAGCGACGGTTACAAAGTTATTAGCGACAACCGCAAAGCCCGTTATTTGTACGAAATTCTTGAAACCTACGAAGCTGGAATTCAGTTAACAGGAACAGAGGTCAAGTCGATCCGGGCGGGTAAAGCTAATCTCCAAGATGGGTATGCTTTAATTCGGGATGGAGAAGCATGGCTGATCAACGTGCATATATCACCTTACACCTCCAGTGGACAGTATTTTAACCATGAACCGCGCCGAACGCGCAAACTGCTGCTGCACCAGCAGGAAATTCGCAAGCTGATTGGCAAAGTGGAACAGCAGGGTTTGACTTTGGTGCCTTTGAAGATGTATTTCAAAAGCGGCTGGGTGAAAGTGAGTATAGCGCTAGCTAAAGGTAAAAAGATTTACGACAAGCGAGAAGACATAAAACAACGCCAAGACAAACGAGATATTCAAAGGGCGATGAAAAACTATTGAGAAGAAAGGAGTTAAGAGTTAAGAGTCAATATTGATTCATTTACTAGGGACTATTGACGGTATAGCAATCCTATTTGAGTTACAAATTTGTCAGCCCTCAGAAACCCGGTTTCGTAAGAGTTACCGGGTTTCTAGAAGGAGCGCGAATCATTTAGGACTGCTATAGTTCAACCACAGGTTAGAAGAAACTACTTGAAAAATTCGGTATTGTGAGGCTGGTTTCTCAAAAATCAGGAAAAACACCTGTGGTTCCAATTAGAGATGATAATCCGACAACAATTACGCCTTATGTCACTTATGGGCTAATTGCTGCCAATGTCTTAGTTTTTCTTTATACAGGTAGCAGAAAAGTGTTGTTAGTGGTTAGTGGTTAGTGGTTAGTAGTTAATTGTTAGTTGTTCCTGACCACTAACCACTAACTACTAACCACTAACAAATCCCAAAAGGCTATATTGCATTTAATAAATTATTAGGAAAAACCCCTGTGTTTCCTCTCTACGACGAAAACCCGACGCGAAGCAGCCCATACATGACCTATGGGTTGATTGGGATGAACGTTTTAGTTTTTCTTCATGAATTCAGTCTATCAGATAGACAACTAGAGCAGTTTCTCCACGTATATGCACTAATACCACGAGAGTTAACTGCTACCTTTGCGGGTAATCCGGTATATCAACCAGTGCCAGAGTGGGCAACATTGATTACGTCGCAGTTTTTACATGGCGGTTGGTGGCATCTGATCTCTAATATGGTGTTTTTATGGATTTTTGGCAACAATATTGAAGAACGGTTGGGTCGTTTCAAGTATCTGATTTTTTATCTAAGTTGCGGCGTCTTTGCCGCTTTGTGCCAATGGTTTGTGGGCATGGGTTCTACGGTTCCTTCTTTGGGTGCAAGTGGTGCGATCGCTGGGGTTTTGGGTGCATACGTGATCCGCTATCCCCAAATAAGAGTTGTGTCATTAGTCTTCTTAGGTTTTTTCGTCACCACAATCAGAGTTCCTGCATTTATATTGATAGGACTTTTCATTGTCCAAAATGTTATATCTGGTTTTGCCAGCCTGCAAGCAGCTGCCAATATGAGTGTGGAGACGGGTGGAGTTGCTTACTGGGCACATGTTGGCGGTTTTGTGTGGGGAGTGATCCTCGCTCCCTTGTTTGGATTGTTTAGGCGTGACTGATAAATTAATTAGACAACATTAAGCAACAGACATGAATTAAGCGCAAAAGTGCTTCCTGTACTATGGGAAAATTATTGATGGGTTACGCCCTGTCAAAAATTTGATGCTGCATTGAGCTATCTCATGTTCAATTTATTTAAATCCTCGTTGAAGAACAGCTTAATTTCTCTACTGCTGGTAATACTATTTTTAGGAATAAGTACAGCAGGGTGGACTCCTTCTAGTAGCGCCGCGCTACCATCTGGAAATGCTATTACTGAAGGCACCGCTTTATTACGGCACTCACTCCCAATTGATAATAAACAAGTGCGGCAACTACAAGCCTCTCTTGAAGACATTTCCAATCAACTGCGGGCAAATCGACGTTGGGGTGCTATTTCTAGCGATCTCAGTAAAGCATCGCGGATTCTCGATAACCCCTCTAAACTTTTAGCAAGCGTCCCAGCAGAACGTCAACCCCAAGCTCAAGCTTTAATCGCCGAGTTGAAATCTGGCGTCAACAGCTTGAAAGAAGTTGCTGAAACCAAAGATAAAGAACAAGTTCGCCAACAAAGAACCAAACTACTGAATCTTGTAACCGAATTAGAACAGTTAATGGTCAAGGGATTCCCCTTTGAAGTGCCAGCCGAATACAGCAATTTGCCCCAACTCAAAGGTCGCGCCACTGTAGAAGTGACAACTAACAAAGGTCCGATCACCCTTGTTGTGGACGGTTACAGCGCCCCTGTCACCGCTGGGAATTTTGTTGATTTGGTACAGCGGGGTTTTTATAACGGCTTAGAATTCACCCGCGCCGAAGAATCCTACGTCTTGCAAACCGGAGATCCATCTGGCAAAGAGGTAGGTTTTATTGATCCAAACACGGGCAAGTATCGTGCTATTCCGTTGGAAGTTCTGGCAGAAAAAGACAAAACGCCTACCTATGGCATAACTCTTGAAGATGCTGGTCGTTACACTGATATGCCAGTTCTGCCTTTCTCTGCCTTTGGTGCGATCGCACTGGCGCGTCCCGAACGTGACGTGAATGGTGGTTCTTCGCAAATTTTCTTCTTTCTGTTCGATCCTGAACTCACCCCTGCAGGACGTAACCTCTTGGATGGTCGCTACGCCGTTTTTGGCTATGTGACTGACGGTCAAGAAGTTTTACGTGAACTTAAGGCGGGAGACAAAATTGAATCCGCTAAAGTCGTTCAGGGAGTAGAGAATTTGGTTGAGCCGCAAGCAGTATAGTTGATGTTGAATTAGGATATGAAAGCCTGACGACTGGAAGCCTGACGACTGGAAGTCGCGGCTACACAAACAAAGTCCGCCTGCGCGGACTACTCCCTTCCCGCCAGAAGAATACCGATTTTAAAAACCGCCAAGACGCCAAGGACGCAGAGAAAGAAGGTAAAAAAGATAGGTAATCTTACACCGGGAAGGGAGTAATCTGAAAATAGGGTTTCAAATTTAATCTGGCAAGAGTAATAAAAGAGCGCTAATCCCAAAAACCCGGTTTCTATTACACGGAAGACCGAAATGTCGTTGGCTTCACCAAAAGAAACCGGGTTTTTTCGTGCAATAAGGTTCAGTTAAGGGAACTCCAACAAATAAATTATCCAATATTGTGGGGTGGGCTTCTAGCCCGCCCAGTTCATAGGACGGGCGCTTAAGCCCATCCCACAAGAAATAGCTGGATAATTTATTCTTTGGAAGTCCCTAAGGCTTTGATCCCCCCTAGCCCAATACGGTTCAGTTAGGGCGCTCACGGTAGGAATTTCAGACTTGTAGAGACGCGACGCCCTTCGGGTTCAGCAGTCGCCTACGGCGGGAAACCCGCCTGCAGCGCTGCTTCACCAGTCACCTACGGAGGGAAACCCTCCTGCAGCGCACAGCGAGAATTTCGCGTCTCTACACAGGTTGACGGTTGGCAAATTCTCTTAACTGAACCGTATTGTTTTTTCGTAACAATTCTGAATACTGAATCGGTGTTCTCAGATCAATCTCAATTTGATGATTCCTCTAAGCCTAGTAGCGGTTTTAACAAGTTGCGTTCTTCAATAGGCAGTTCTAGCAAAACTCGTCTATCGCCCTTCGTTAAACGATAGCGCACAGCAGCACTAAGCAAGCGCAGGGAAATTTGGAATTCTGGGCGACTTTCCACCAAATCTTGCCACACCTCTAGCCATATTTGTGCAGTTTTATCGCTAACCATGTCCGATATTAAGGTGGGAATGCTGCGTGTAAATCCCTGAAATAATGCTGAAATGGATTGGTATTTGTCGAAAAGCTCAATCAGAGTTGTAATTTGAGTTTTCCACGTTAGTTCATCCTGAATACTTCTAAACAGGATGCGGAAAATTAACTCTGTGTCCTCTGGAGATGCTTCTTCCCCATCTTCAAGATTTTTGAGGGCATCTTCCAAAGTCATGATACCCTCTTCCCAACGGTTAAGCCCTATAAGGGAAATAGCACGGTTAGCTAAAACATAACAACCTTTTTCTCCTAGGGAGATGACTTTGTCACAAGATGCTAACGCTTCTTCATAGCGTTCGAGATTAATTAGTGTCCAGCCTCGCATTGCCCAAGCCCAGTTATAATTAGGGTCAATTTCAATTGCTTTGTCGTAGGATGCTAATGCTTCCTCATAACGTTTGAGATTGTTCAGTGTCTTGCCTCGCCTTGCCCAATCCCAGTTATCATTAGGGTTAATTTCAATTCCTTTGTCGTAGGATGCTATTGCTTCCTCATAACGTTTGAGATTGTCCAGCACTAAGCCTCGCATTGCCCAATCCGAGTTATAATTAGGGTCGATTTCAATTGCTTTGTCGCAGGATGCTAATGCTTCCTCGTAACGTTTGAGATTGTACAGCGTTGCGCCTCGCATTGCCCAAGCCCAGTGATAATTAGGGTTAATTTCAATTGCTTTATCGTAGGATGCTATTGCTTCCTCATAACGTTTGAGATTGTCCAGCGTTGCGCCTCGCATTGCCCAAGCCCAGTGATCATTAGGGTCAATTTCAATTGCTTTGTCGCAGGATGCTAATGCTTCCTCGTAACGTTTGAGATGGTCCAACGTTACGCCTCGCCTTGCCCAAGCCCAGTGATCATTAGGGTTAATTTCAATTGCTTTATCGTAGGATGCTAATGCTTCCTCGTAACGTTTGAGATGGTCCAGGACTAAGCCTCGCATTCCCCAAGCCCAGTTATCATTAGGGTCAATTTCAATTGCTTTGTCGCAGGATGCTAATGCTTCCTCGTAACGTTTGAGATGGTCCAGGACTAAGCCTCGCATTCCCCAAGCCGAGTTATCATTAGGGTCAATTTCAATTGCTTTGTCGCAGGATGCTAATGCTTCCTCGTAACGTTTGAGATGGTCCAGGACTAAGCCTCGCATTCCCCAAGCCGAGTTATAATTAGGGTCAATTTCAATTGCTTTGTCGTAGGATGCTAATGCTTCCTCGTAACGTTTGAGATAGTCCAGGACTAAGCCTCGCATTCCCCAAGCCCAGTTATAATTAGGGTTAATTTCAATTGCTTTATCGTAGGATGCTAATGCTTCCTCGTAACGTTTGAGATTTGCAAGCGCGAAGCCTCGCCTTGCCCAAGCCGAGTTATTATTAGGGTCAATTTCAATTGCTTTGTCGTAGGATACTAATGCTTCCTCATAACGTTTGAGATTGTCCAGCGTTGGGCCTCGCCTTGCCCAAGCATCCTTATAGTTGGGGTCAAGTTCAATTGCTTTGTCGTAGGATGCCAATGCTTCCTCATACCGTTTGAGATTGTCCAGCGCCCTACCTTGTGTTACCCAAGCATCCTTATAATTAGGGTCAATTTCAATCGCTTTGTCACAAGATGCTAATGCTTCCTCATATCGTTTGAGTTTATTTAAACAATCTCCCTTTAAAACCCAATCCTGTACATGACTGCGCTTCTCTATCAGTTTCTCTGCATATTCCAAAGCAGTTACATACTCTTTATTGTCTATTAAATTTTTAGATTCCTGCCAATATGCTGCCAAGAGAGGGACTCCCTCATCATCTTGTTCCATCGCCTCAAGTGCTTTGATTATTATATATTCTCTATCCACTACCGCATCAGGTGGCAGGGGTTCCAATCGTTGTTGATACCTGCTATTATTCTCCTTTGGTGGCAAAAAATTATCAATTAATGCTTCACTAGAATTTTGTCTAGAATCATCCCAAACTTCACCCCGTTTAAGGTCATCAAACCCCCATCCCAACCTTTGTTGCAATTCTTGCCGCGTATACCACAATCGCAAAAAGTCCACAAATAAACGTATCGGTTCCCCTCGCTGTTTTTTCACCTCTAAGCAAAAACGCATCAGTGGTTCCCGGAGTTCGTAAAATGACTCCCGCCCTATAGCCTCAGAAGTCACGTAGCCCATCTCCCGTAAATGTTTTAGTTGGCTTGATGCCGTTTGATGACTAATAAAACAGCGTTGGGCAATATCTTTGACAGGCACAGCATGACGACAGTCTGATAAAAACTCTACTATTTTTCTTTGCTGCGGCGAAAGCCACTGCATTCGCGCCTGATAATATGGTGTTAAATCATCAAGCATCCGCATAAAGGGTTCTTGCAGTTCATCCAAAGACTCGCGGGTGAGAAATTCAGAGAAAATCACATAAAGGCGGGGACTACCACCAGCTAGGTGGTGTACTGCACGAATGCGATCGCATCCGATTGGAGTACGGATAAAATCTTCTAAATCTTTCTTCCCTTCCAGTTTGGCGATATTTGCTAACAGTTGGGTTGCTTCCTCTGGTGTTAAATCCTTTAAATGCAAGGGGCGGAAGAAACCATAAAACGGCGAAGTCTGAAGCTTGACGCCGTTAAACAAACTTTGAGATGTCGCCAAAATCGTGCAACAGCTATTTTCTTGCAAAAAGGCACGAAGTTGTAACTGTCCCTCTTCCCGTAACCCGGCAAATAATTCATCCAGGTTTTCCATTAGCAAAAGAAGGGTGCGGTTCCCTATGACCTCTTTTAGGATCACCGTTGCTGTTCTTTCTGCTACTTCTGGCGGCATTTGATACAATGCTTCCACCCTTTCTGCCAGTCCAAGTATTAGCTTCTTCCCATCTCGATACTCGTCTAGCAAGGCTCGAAAAATTCGCAAAAGCAGATCTAAAAATGATTCAACATACTCTTCTTCCCTAAGCCATGCTATTAACAAACCAGAACGCAAGTCATCCATCTTGCAAACGCGATGATAGACCAACGAAACAAAGTGCGTTTTACCCATACCACGCGGTCCAATCAGCAAGGTATAATGCTTCGACGGCGTAAGTACACTTCTGCGGATCAGGTCAACTATGCGCTGTGCTTCCTCCTGACGTTGGACAAAAATAGTTTCCAACGCTTCCGGCGACATTAGGCTAGGAGTAAAGCGAGACAGGAAGCTATTTTTCATCATGCCAAACTTCTATGCACTCGCCAATAACGCTGAATTAAGGGAAAGCGGAAACAGAAAACACCGTCAAGTGGTCTAATAATATAGTGGTCGCACTCCAGCAGTGTTAAAACATTACGCGTCTGTTCTTTATCTGGATTGACAATATGGGTTTGTAGCTGATTAAATAAATCCTCGAACATTAAAGGCTGCTTGGCAACTGCCAAAATATCCAATATTCCTAGCGCCAGAGGTTTTTCTACATCCAAATAGTAAACATCAATTCGCTCGCGATAATACCGCAAATGCCAAGGGTCTTGGGGATCAAGAAGATAGCTGTTGACAATTTTCTCTACTTTCTCCACATCGGCAAGACTATTTTGCATCACCAATTGGTCAATAATATGGTGGATAAAGTAGGGGATTCCATCCACACTTTTCGCGATCGCTTTTGCAGTTGCGTCTCGGTTTGTTGTGAAAATATCTTCCCCGTCCAGCAAGCGAAGCGCTAACCTTTCTGCATCAGAAAGCGATAACGGCGGTACATCTTCCGTTTTCATATCGTTGGTAGGGGCGTTTGCATACCCAGCACGTTTCAGGGAAGTCAAGACATTATGCAATCCAATAGAGCCAGTAAACACCATCCGCAACTGTGGAAACATCTGGCGCAATGAACGCAAGGCATCTAATACTTCCATCGCCGCCTCTTCACCCTGTCTCTTTTTAATGTTGTAGAGCATCAGAGGCATTTCATCCCAAAAGAAAATCACTGCACGGTCTTTGCTTTCTTGCAGCTTAACTAAGTCTTCTAAAGTCTTCATTAATAGGCTCTTCCAATGAGGAGCAGCAACTTCTGGTAACTTGATCATCCCACCAATTTCTGTACCACCAAGTTGCATTGCTAATTGACGCGTCCCTTCTGCTAACCGTTTAAAACTGCTTAAGTGACGTTCCACATCTTGGAAGATTGTTTCCACAAATTCTATCGGCGATCGCACTCCTTCCAAGTCGCGGTATACCGTTAAATAGTCCTCTGGGGCTTCTTTTGCCATCTTTTTGACCACACAGGTCTTGCCCATACGCCTTTCTGCACTGAGGACAAGGCTTTGCCGTTCTAGTATCCGCCACAACTGCTGTATTAATCTATCTCGTCCAAATACTTCAGATGGGGCAATTTCTCCCCCAGGGTTTGCCCTTAATCTCTGTTCCACTGCCATATCTATGCTTCTAATTCATACGTCATTTTTAACTTACGTTGAAATTGACGTATATAAGACTTAAGGTAGAAAGAAAACAGACTTTTTACCGCTACCTAACCCATGAACTCCTCACCATGATACCCACCGTCAAAATAATTAAAAATTAAAAATTAAAAATGTGCTAATTAAAGACCCGATGAATTCTGGGGCTTGTAAAAATTGATGCTTTGCCTTTTTTTGTTTTCCATTAAGTAGGTTGGCTCAAATAAACAAGCGCAAGTACGAAATGTAAAATGCTCAAAACCGCAAGCGAATTGCTTCGCTCCACTTCGTTTCGCTCGCAATGACATAGTTATAAATTTTCCCACCCACCGACTTAATTAAACAATTAAAAATTATTTCTAAGTTTTTAATTTTTAATTTTTAATTTTTAATTCAAAAAATGGTCAACCCAAATCTTGCTCAATAGATGGAAGCGATCGCATTTATGCAAGACTACCTGCTTGAAAAACCTGTTCAACAGCGATCGCCAACTCTGGAAACCTCCGTGACACAATCTGCTGGCTGGCGGTAAACAGTGTCTGTTCATACAAACCTTCCTCTAGAAACAACACAGAGAACTTCGTCTCTAGTGGGTCTACAATCCAATACTCTGATACTTCCAACGCCGCATATTCAGACCGCTTATAGCGATAGTCCCGCTTCACTGAATCTGGGCTGAGGACCTCTACAATCAGTAATGGAGGAGATTGAAACACTGCTGACACATTCATCAGTTCCCTTGCTTGCTCTATTGGCACCACACACAGGTCAGTCAACCTGGATTTATTTCTACCTGTTCTGACACCAGTTTCTCTAAAGCACAGCCACGGTAAGCTCAAGCGCTTAATTTCTGCATCAAGTACTTGCTCAAGCAATTTAGCAATGAGAAAATGTTGAATTGTGGGTGGGTTCATGAGTTCTAATTTGCCATCCACCAGCTCGTAGTGTAAGCCAGTATTATCATCATAGTTTAAGTACTCTTCAAAGGTGAGGTTAGATGCTAGTGTGGTGACCATCCCAACTGACTCATAAACAGTATCTTAATTTTAAAGTGATTATCTGCTAGCCGAGATGACCTGCTTGAAATACTTGCTCAACAGCGATCGCCAACTCTGGAAACGTCCGCGACACAATCTGCTGGCTGGCGGTAAACAGTGTCTGTTCATACAACCCCTCCTCCAGCAACAATACAGAGATCTTCGTCTCTAGTGGGTCTACAATCCAATACTCTGATACTTCCAACGCCGCATATTCAGACCGCTTATAGCGATAGTCCCGCTTCAATGAATCTGGGCTGACGACCTCTACAATCAGTAATGGAGGAGACTGAAACACTGCTGACACATTCATAAGTTCCTTTGCTTGCTCTATTGGCACCACACACAGGTCAGTCAACCTGGATTTATTTCTACCTGTTCTCACCCCAGTTTCTCTAAAGCACAGCCACGGTAAGCTCAAGCGCTTAATTTCTGTCTTCAAGAGGATATCTATAAAATCAACAATCAGCAAATGTTGAATTGTTGGTGGGTTCATTAGTTCTAATTTGCCATCCACCAATTCGTAATGAAAACCAGTACCATCATTATAGGTTAAGTACTCCTCAAAGGTAAGATTAGATGCTAGTGTAGTGACCATCTCAACTGACTCATAGACGGTATCTTAATAGTAACTTGTCAAGTCAATGCAATACCCAAGAGGTTCTGTGCAAGTTCAAGATATTGGCGAACAAAAACTTTTACAAATTTTGCAGCGCTTCTGTCCCCCAGAAATTATTGGGGATGATGCTGCAGTGCTTTCAACTGAACCGGGGCAATCTTTGGTAGTGACAACCGATGTGTTGGTTGATAGTGTGCATTTCAGTGATATCACCACTTCTCCACAAGATGCTGGTTGGCGTGCTGCTGCTGCTAATTTATCAGATATAGCAGCAATGGGTGCAACTCCGTTGGGAATTACTGTTGGGTTAGGACTTCCGGGAAATGTCCTTGTAAGTTGGGTGGAGCAGTTGTATCAGGGAATGACAGAATGTTTACAACAGTATAACACCCCGATTGTTGGCGGTGATATTGTGCGATCGCCAGTGATTACCCTAGCAATCACTGCTTTCGGTCAAGCATACCAGGAGCGTATTATTCGCCGCCATACAGCCAGGGTAGGAGATGCAATTGTGGTCACAGGCGTTCACGGAGCTTCAGCCGCCGGCTTGCAATTGCTCCTCCATCCTGAATTAGGAAAAAACCTTAGTGACAACGATGCAAGAACATTAATCCGCGCCCATCAACGCCCCCAACCCCGACTAGATGTCCTACCAATTCTCTGGGAAATTTTCCCGTACAGACGGGACAGCGGAACGTCTCTGACCCACTCCCCACAGATGTACGGGCGGGGGAACCCCGCCCCTACCCCATTACCCATTTCTGGAATGGACAGTAGTGATGGTTTAGCAGATGCTGTTGTGCAAATCTGCCGACAGAGTGGGGTTGGTGCTGTCCTTGAAAATACTCAAATTTCTTTGCCAACCGCTTTTGATCGCTGGCTGACAAAAGAACAGGCACTGGAATATGCTCTGTACGGTGGCGAAGACTTTGAATTAGTGTTGTGCTTGCCAAAAGAACCAGCATATGCATTAGTACAAAGGCTTGGCAAGGGCGCTGCTGTTGTGGGGACGATTATAGAAGGGTCAACAGTACTGTTATGCGATCAATATGGAAAAAATCCCAACAGAGTTTTGACACTGAGTCGGGGATTTCAACATTTTAGTTAGTTGTTAGTTGTTAGTTGTTAGTTGTTGGTTGTTAGTTGTTAGTTGTTAGTTGTTGGTTGTTAGTTGTTAGTTGTTAGTTGTTGGTTGTTAGTTGTTAGTTGTTAGTTGTTGGTTGTTAGTTGTTGGTTGTTAGTTGTTGGTTGTTAGTTTTTTTTATTTACCACTAACCACTAACCACTAACCACTAACCACTAACTACTAACCACTAACCACTAACTACTAACCACTAACTAATTTGTCCACTTCTCGGCTACTAGCTCTGCCAAATCGAGGACTCGTTGGCTATAGCCCCATTCGTTGTCATACCAAGCCATAACTTTTACCATGTCACCGCCCATGACTATTGTCAAGCTAGCATCAACAATGGAAGAGGCGTCAGTACCTTGATAATCGGATGATACAAGCTGTAGTTCGCTGTAGTCCAAAATACCTTTCATTTCACCATTAGCGGCTTCTTTGAAGGCTTGGTTGACAGCTTCAGTAATGGTAGGCTTTTCGACTTGCACCACGAAATCCACCATAGAAACGTTTGGGGTAGGTACGCGCAAGGCTACACCATTGAGCTTACCTTTAAGAGCTGGTAGTACCAACGCTACTGCTTTTGCCGCACCAGTGGATGTAGGCACGATATTAATTGCAGCAGCACGAGCCCGTCGCAAATCTCGGTGAGAAGCATCTAGCAAGCGCTGGTCACCGGTATAGCTGTGGGTGGTGGTCATAGTGCCTTTGATGATACCGAATTTTTCGTGCAACACCTTGGCAATGGGAGCTAAGCAGTTGGTAGTACAGCTGGCGTTACTGATGATGTGGTGTATGTTGTGGTCGTAGTCGTGATGATTCACGCCAATCACAAAAGTCCCATCTTCATTTTTGCCAGGGGCGGTAATCAGAACCTTTTTAGCACCGGCATTGACGTGCTTCATTGCCCCATCTTTGGCAGTAAAGACGCCAGTGGCTTCGATAATTAGGTCAATTTCCCAATCTTTCCAGGGCAAGTTTTCTGGGTTGCGATCGGATACACACTTAATGGTCTTACCGTTTACGGTAATTGAATTATCATCAGCAGAAATCTCAACATCCTTTAACTTCCCTAGCATTGAGTCATACTTCAGCAGGTGAGCGTTGGTTCTAGGGTCTGATGTGTCATTGACAGCAATAAGATCGATATTGCTATTTTGTCTACCTAGCCAGCAACGTGCAAAGTTACGCCCAATGCGCCCGAAACCGTTAATTGCAACTCTAATCACAGCGTCTTGCCCTCTGTATATCTATGCCTGAAGAAATGCTTGGATGACCCAGATCATACCGCAAAGGGCAGAGTATTTATGACTATCAAGAGTTAAATCTTAAAAAAATATATAGAACTCTTACAAAAGTGGGGAATGGGGAGTGGGGAGTGGGGAATAGGGAGTGGGGAATAGAATATCAATAACTCCCCCTACTCCCCTTACTCCCCTTACTCCCCTTACTCCCCTTACTCCCCTTACTCCCCTTACTCCCCTTACTCCCCCTACTCCCCACTCCCCACTCCCCACTCCCCACTCCCCTGTGTAAAGATTGTGGTTGGCAATATAAATTCTTACAGCCTCTGGAACTAAATAGCGAATTGGTTGGCGATCGCGGCGTAGATTGCGAATTAAGCTTTAAGAAATTCCTACTAAAGGTATATGTAATAATTGCCAGTGTATGAACGCCGACTTGTCTATCAGTTCTTGCGCCACTTGCTTGCAGATTAACTCACTTTGAGCTATAGTCTCACCACCAAGGATTCGAGGTGCGATCAACCAATCACACAATTGTGCTAATTTACACTGTATCAACGGGTTAAGGTTTGGAAAGTATCTAAACCAACAATCCAGTACCAGTGATTCTTTGGGTAAAAAGCACATAAGTCAATCAGGGTGTTAATAGCATAGGAAGTTCCGTAACGATTTGCTTCAACCAGTGAAACAGTAAACCCTGGATCGTCTGTTGTTGCTATGCGTACCATTTCTAAAGGATGTTCAAATAAAGCCAATTGTTTATGGGGAGGATTTAGTGATGGTACCCAAATGACTTGTTCTAAAGGTATTTGATGCAAAGCTGTCTCAGCTACGAGTAAATGTCCTCAACGAACTGGATCAAAAGTGCAACCGAAAATTGCTAATTGCTGCATCGAAACAATGCCTAAGCTTTATTTAGTTTCAAAGCTGTTTAACCACGAATTTCTTATTGTACCCAATTCCAGCAAGTCAATCAAAAATATGGGTTTGCAATCACAGTCATTTATTTCCAGATTGTCCAGAAATTCTCTGAATAAACATAATATCTGTTCAAGCAGAGAGTAAAACCGTCAAGCTTGGGTAAAATCATTCTGAACAAGCTAAATAAAAGCAAAAAACTACCTGAGCATCAGGAATGAAAAGTATACAGACGCAGTATCGTTAAAAATCAAATTCCTGTTATGATACGCGTGTTATTTGTGATTATGGTGTGGTGTGGTGTTAGAGGAGTAATAAATGAAAAATTCTGTAGACTTTAGCGGTAGACCATTTCACTTCATTGGTATTGGTGGCGTAGGAATGTCGCCTCTGGCACATGTTCTGGCAAAACTTAACTTGCCAGTATCGGGTTCAGATATTCGTCCCAATCACATTACCCGCCGACTGGAATCTATTGGAGTTCATGTTTTTAGTAGACAAGAAGCAAATAATATTGAATTCTTTCGCCCTAATGCTAAGGCTAATGGAGTATTATTAAATACCCAAGAAGAATTATCGGCTGCTATCAAGGCAAAACTGCCTCAAGTCATTTGTTCAACAGCAATTAACACAAATAATTTAGAATATAAAGCAGCACTAGAATTAGGTTGCCCTATTTTCCACCGTTCTGATGTACTATCCGCCTTAATTGCCGATTACTACAGTATTGCAGTAGCAGGAACTCACGGCAAAACTACGACTAGTAGCATGATTGGCTATATGCTACTCCAAGCTGGTGTTGACCCAACAATTTTGGTAGGTGGCGAGGTCAAAGCTTGGGAAGGCGGTGCGCGACTTGGACTAAGTCCATATTTGGTAGCAGAGGCAGATGAATCAGATGGTTCCTTAGTGAAACATGCCCCTGAAATAGGCATTATTACCAATATAGAGCTGGATCATCCCGACCACTACGACACATTAGAGGAAGTGGTTGAGATCTTTCAGACATTTGCTAAAGGCTGTAAAACCTTAGTAGGTAGCATTGACTGTGCTACAGTACGCGAACACTTCAAACCAAAAATAAGTTACAGTCTGTACCCTGACACTGGCGCTGACTACAGCGTGACCAGTATTGACTATCGCGCTGATGGCACCACTGCTCTTGTTTGGGAAAGGGGCATCGCCTTAGGTGTTTTAAACTTGCGCTTGCTGAGTAAGCATAATCTCAGCAATGCTCTAGCAGCAGTGGCTGTCGGTCGCATATTGGGTTTAGAATTCGGGGAAATTGCTCAGGGTATTGCCACATTTGAAGGTGCAAGACGCCGCTTTGAATACGTAGGTGAAGTCCAAGGCATTACCTTCATTGATGACTACGCTCATCACCCCAGCGAGATTCGTGCTACTCTTGCTGCTGCACGCCTCCAAGCAAGACCGGGACAAAGAGTAGTTGCTATCTTCCAACCCCATCGCTACAGCCGTACACTTACCTTTTTAGAGGAATTTGCCAAGTCGTTTGGTTATGCCGATTTGGTTGTCCTGTCAGACATTTACAGTGCAGGGGAGGTAAATTTAGGGTTGGTCAGTGGTGAACAACTGGCAAGCGAAGTTGCCAAGGAGCATCCCCAAGTGACGTATCAACCAACTTTAGCCTCTGTGTCCGAGTTTCTGCCGCAAACACTGCGCCCGGGAGATTTGGCGCTGTTTTTGGGAGCAGGGAACTTGAATCAGGTAATTCCAGAAGTTATCGCAACACTTCGCCAACCTGCTACCGCCACATCCTAAGAACCTGAGTTCACATGCCAAGTGTCCTTCTAACCTTAGTACTGGTTCATCTTAATACCGTATTTTTACGGTGTGCGTATAAACGTCAAAATTCAAATAATTCTAGCAAATATGAAAATCTCCCAGGCATCTGCAAATGTCTGCACGTTTTTTGGTTTAAATACCAACAAACAAATAACAGCTAATTTCGACGAAGGTCAGGAAATTAGATTATCTGGTACTGATTGTGCGATCAAGTCCCAAGTTTCCTTAGCAGCGTATACTTCCTACAGAATAGGTGGTCCAGCCCAATTGTGCGTTGCTCCGCGCAATCTAGAAGCAATGATCGCAAGTGTTAAGTATGCTAAATCACATGAATTATCTGTAACAATTCTGGGAGCAGGCTCTAACTTGCTGGTAAGCGACTGTGGTCTTTCGGGCTTAGTTATTGTGACGCGCCATCTCCGCTATAGCCAATTTGACCCACAAACAGGTCTGTTAACTGTAGCAGCAGGAGAGCCAATTCCCGCTTTGGCATGGGAGGTAGCAGCACAGGGATGGCAAGGATTTGAGTGGGCAGTTGGTATCCCTGGAACTGTTGGGGGGGCTGTCGTCATGAATGCAGGGGCACACAACAGCTGTGTAGCAGATATTTTAGTGAGTGCTCAGGTACTGTCATCCGATGGTACTTTGGAAACTCTTGATCGCGAACAGTTGGGTTACAGCTACCGCACTTCACTACTACAAGGAAGCGATCGCATTGTCACTCAAGCCACATTTGCCCTCCAACCTGGGGCAGATCCTGCACAAGTTGTGGCAACAACAAAGCAACACAAACAGCATCGGTTAAGCACCCAACCCTACCACTTGCCCAGTTGTGGTAGTGTGTTCCGTAATCCCAAACCTTATGCTGCAGGTTGGCTAATTGAGCAAACGGGGCTAAAAGGTTACCAAATTGGTAAAGCGCAAGTAGCACAACGTCATGCTAATTTTATCGTCAACTGTGGTGGGGCTAGTGCAAGTGATATTTTCAATCTGATCCGTCACATCCAAGAGCAAGTACAAGAACAGTGGTCAGTTTGGTTAGAACCAGAAGTCAAAATGATCGGAGAGTTTCAATCTGCTGGATGAAATTGTAGTTGTTAGTTGTTAATTGTTAGTTGTTAGTTGTTAGTTGTTAGTTGTTCTAATAACTACTAACCACTAACCAATAACAACTAACATTAACAAATATTTTTCAGCAACCCTTCACAAGCATCAACAAGTAGATCAATCACCTGATTAAATCCCTCTGAACCACCATAGTAAGGATCTGGAACTTCCTTTAAGGTGTGCCTAGAGCAAAAGTCACACATCAAGCGTACTTTCTGGTAATATTTCTCAGTTGGATCAAGATAGAGGATATCCTGATAATTTTCTCTATCCATCGCTAAAATCAAATCAAAGTCTTGAAAATCTGACTTTTGAACCTGGCGGGCTTGACCACGCAGCTTGATTCTCAGCTTTTTAACAGCCGCAACACTCATGCGTTCGTCAGGTGGGCTGCCAATGTGATAGCTGGAGGTACCTGCAGAATCACAAACAATGCGATCGCTCAAACCAGCCTGCTCAATCAGATGGTTCATAATGTTTTCTGCTGCTGGTGAACGGCAGATGTTCCCCAGACAAACAAACAGCAGCTTATAAGGCATAAATGTCCTTTGTTAATGGTTAGTGGTTAGTTGTTAGTTGTTGGTTGCTCTTGTAACTACTAACCACTAACCACTAACCACTAACATTAACTAATAACTAAAGTCCAGGAAGCTCCAAGCCACTAGTTAATTCTTCCATGCGTTCCCGCATTGTTGCAGTGGACTTGTTGTAGGCGTCTTTCATTGCCACTGTCACGAGGTCGGAAACTACTTCTGCTCCTTCAGTCAGAGCATTTGGGGAAATTTCCACTCGCTTAGGTTCTTGGTTACCGCTGACAATCACCTTGACTAGACCGCCGCCAGACTCGCCTTGAATCTCCATTTGCTCCAATTCTTCTTGAAGCCGCTTCGCACCTTCTTGAACTTGCTGTGCCTTTTTAAAGGCTTCAGCCAGTTCTTTCATTTTTCCTAAGCCGAAGCCAAATCCCTGTCCTTTTCCTGTCATAATTGATTGTCCGCGTGTGCTTTGAATAACAAGAATAACAAATTAAACTCAATTATAGATGCCGTAGTTGACATGACGACAGAAATAACCTCCTCTTGGCTGGTCTACTGCCGCTCATCTAGGGATTCTTGGGCTGACCTGCCTCCCCAGACTATTACGACAGGATAAAAATATCTGGAGGAACAAAATTAACAGCGCCTGTACTTCCTTATTTTAGGTCTGTTTGTTAAATAAAAATTAAAAGTAGCATAATATAGAAAGGAACTGTCTTCATGAGTCAGTGGTCAGGATTCAGGACTCTTATGATTCCTGTGCTACTGGTGAATGACTTTTTAGAAACAACTACAGGCAAATTTATTTGTAAAGTTTTTCCTTGCTCAGGTTTCAATACAGTTCAGTTAAGATATTGTACCTACCGATAACCTTTGTCTTCACGTTGCACAGCAACGTCTCTAAACGCCGGAGAGTCCTACCGGATAGCCCTAACTGAACCGTATTGGGTCAGGTCTTTGATTTTGCCAAACTATACATTCGTATATAGTACGTTATATTTTCCTCTTACTTTCAGGTGAAAATTCTCTATAGGAAGACAAAAGGCTTTTGCGATCAAGTACACTTAGTTAAAGATTTGTTAAATTTTCTAAAATAACTTGATAGATTTAAGATTTACTTAGTAAACCAACCCCACGGAAGTTATCAAGTGATAATCCTATCATAGTATGAAACATAGGAACACTATTCTTAACCTGTGTTTTAGTGATGCTGCTCATGGAAGCAAATTTCTTAGTAAAAAATGCTAGGGGTGTAGTGTTAATGCCCTTGACAATCCTGATAGTAGATGACGACCAGAGCACTCGTTTGTCTATTAGCGAATATCTAGAACTATCTGGCTACTCGGTGATGACGGCTGATGATGGTCAAGAAGCTTTAGCGATCGTAGAGGAATACCATCCTGATTTGATGGTCACCGATATTGTGATGCCACGGATGAACGGCTATGAACTTGTACGTCGGTTGCGTCAAGATCCCGCGTTTCGCTTATTACCTGTAATTTTATTAACGGCACGAATAAAGACTCAGGAAAGAATTCTGGGCTATCAATCGGGGTGCGATTTATACTTGCCTAAGCCTTTTGAACTGGAAGAGTTGGCGGCGGCAATTCGCAATCTCTTAGAGCGATCGCAAATCATTCAATCTGAGTACGGTTCTTTTCCACAAGAAAATATAGGAACTTCCCCTTCCACAACGAAAGCGACGGAAGCCGATAAATCTCAGAGCGATCATATTCAGAAATCCTCCACATTCTCGGAACTGACTCCCAGAGAACAGGAAGTCCTAGAACTTTTGACTCATGGTTTTTCTAATGCCGAAATCGGTCAGCAGTTATACCTCAGTTCTCGGACAGTGGAAAAGCATGTTAGCAGTTTACTGAAAAAAACTGATACTAGTAACCGTGCCGAATTAGTGCGTTTTGCGTTTAAGCATGGTTTAGTGGAATAGCTGATGATTGATGTGTAACGTCGTTGTTCTACCCATTCGCACTTTGATTAACCTCTGCTTCCAGCACTGCGGCTACTCGTAAAATCAGCGCTTCATTGTAAGGTGAGGCTATTAACTGTACACCCAACGGTAAAGAATTTGGGCGTTGAATTGGTACTGATAAAACCGGTAAGCCGATGAAAGATAATGGTTGAGTGAATAGCCCTAGATGAGGACGCACGAGAATTTCCTCCCCGTCTAAAATCATCGTTTGTTGACCAATAAGTGGTGCTGAAATAGGTGTAGTTGGGGCAAGAATTACATCGACCTTTTGAAAGATTTCCCGAACGCGATCGCGAAACCATCGTCTAAAGCGCTGCGCTTGAATGTACCAACTGCAGGGAATTAACGCTCCAGCAATAAAGCGATCGCGTGTCGCCGGATCAAAATCCTGGGGGCGCGATCGCAGCCGATCCAAATGTAGATTTGCCCCTTCACAAGCTGTAATCACAAACGCTGCGGCACGGGCGCGATGTGCCTCTGGTATCGTCACATACTCAGTTACACCTAAAGCATCAGCAACCTTGTACACTGCTGCCAACGCTTCAGAACTTGCCCCTTTCATGAAATAATCATCTGCAATGGCAATTCGCAAATCTCCAACATCTTGTCTTGACGTTGCATACAACGTCTCTACACAAGGACGCTTTGTACAAACCGGGTCACGATCATCTTCCCCCTGAAGCACATCAAACGCCGTAGCAATATCGCGCACTGAACGGGCAAAAGGTCCAATATGGTCTAAACTGCTGGAAAATAAAGCCACTCCAGCACGGGACAACCGCCCATAAGTCGGCTTGAAGCCAAAAACACCACACAAAGCTGCCGGAACACGAATTGAACCGTTAGTATCAGAACCCAACGCCAGAGTCACCAATCCACTACTTACCGCTGCCGCCGAACCACCAGATGAACCACCAGCGACTCGCTTTAAATCATGAGGATTATGGGTAGCACCGTAATGAAAGTTTTCCGTCACAAACCCGTAGGCGTACTCATCCATATTTAAAGCGCCTAGCAGCACCGCACCCGCTTGTTTCAGCTTTAACACCGCTGTTGCATCTTGAGTTGCGATCGGGTTTCCCTGGTTTATTTTTGCGCCAGCCAGCGTTGTCAAACCAGCGATATCGAAAAGGTTTTTCACAGCAATTGGCACACCAGCCAAAGGACCAAGATTTTTACCTTGGGCAATTTCGCTGTCAATTCGTTCTGCATCAGCCAAAGCAGTTTCAGCAGTCACAGCGGTAAAACAATTAAGTTCAATATCCCGCGCTGCAATTTTTTGTAAAGTAGCTTTGACAACTTCCACCGCACTCACTTTGCCCGAGCGCACAGCAGCAGCTATTGCCACAGCATCAACTTTCTCTAAATTCATGGATCAAAAACTGGCTCTGCTTCCATATTATCTGGTATATGGAATTCATTCACAACTTGAGCGATCGCCTGAATTCTCTCAAAATTCCCCACCACCCCATCTCGATACTCATCCCTCAATTGCAAATCCAACAACAACGCCATCCGATCCACATACTCACCAACATCAAACCCCTTTCCTTCCATCTCTCCTCCTCTTATTCTTGGCGTCCTTGGGATCTTGAACAACGGATGTTGTAGCGGATATAGCGGATGCTCGATATCGTCGTTCCACCAATGTCATAATCCGTTACATCCGTTCCTATCCGTTGCTCGTCTTGACGCTTCTTATTATAAATCCCTAACTTCTTGCGGCAATACAAACTTACCATCTTCACCCGCTTCAAACCCCACCACTTTAAACACAGCATCAATATTCAAAGCACCATAAACGTGAGGAAATAACTCCTCTCCCTCAACACCCTCATAGCGAATTTCCGCCTTAACCTTATTAGAGTCAATACAAAGAAGTACCAATCCCTTTTGATTGTGAAAAAAGTTATTTGCAACTTTAATAACTTGTTTAGCTGTGGAACAGTGAATAAATCCTTCAAACTCCAGCGTATCACCCCGATACATCCCGACAAGTTTTGCCTGTTCCCATTCTTCCGGCTTAGTAATATGTAGAATAGTCGTCATTGGTATTTATAGACGTAGGGTGGGCACTGCCCACCATTTATTTTTCAAGCATTTATACATAACAAAAATCATTCTTTAAATCTTTACACTAACATATAATCCTATAAAGCTACTCACCAACTTTTTCTGTTATTTCGCCAAAATCAGGTACTCGTAGTTTTCCCCCAGAACATACACAGCACCAATCATTAGTATACATAGCTTGTTGTGTCCACCTGTGAAAACTGGAATACTTCCATAGGTGTGGACATGAAACTAGACCATGCTTCACTGGATTGTAGTGAATATAGTTTAAATTTTGTTCAAAATCAGCTTCATCACGGATAGTATGTTCCCAAAAACGGCGCTGCCAAACATCACTTTCATGATGTTTGCGCCGTGAATTTGATGCATTTTGAGGTAACACCCCTTTACCTTGCAAGGACTGAGTGAATATCACCTTTAATCTTCCAACCCGTTTGGAATAAGCTTGATCGCCGACAGGAAGAGTCCAGAGAAAATGAATATGGTCTGGCAAAACAACTGCACCTGTTACCTCAAATGGCATTTCAAAGCGCACGGTTGCTACAGCATGGCGTAAGTGGGAGATATTTTCTATGTTTGAGAATAGAGGGCGGCGCTGATATGTTACCAATGTGAAAAAGAAGGTTCCACCGGGCACATAAGCGCGGCGATATTCAGGCATTTGAGTGTTTTAGGTTGGAGTTTTGGTGGGTTGTGCTACAGATTTGGTAGTGGGGATTGTCAGTCGTTTGAGAATTTGGTGGGCAGTGCCCACCCTACAAATTATTTTTGAGCTAGTATCATTTGACGAATATCATCTAAAGGTGATTCGGGCTGATCGAGTTCATCAGGACAAAATTCTAAAACAACATTAATTTTTGGTTTATCATCCTCCCAATAGTTTTTTTTATGGATGATTTCTGTATATATTTTTATTCTCAGTTTTCCTGATTGCCAGCCAGAAGAGCCAACTCTTAAAATTTGACAAGTTATTCCTTCAAGCGAAGATTTCAATGTAATATCTTCACCTTGAAATAATGCTTGGTTGATGGATACACTTTTAAAAATATCTGTCACTACCCAATTACTATCATTAGCTTTTGTAGAAAATTTTTGACAGAAATCTTCATGTATTAATTCTTTTAATTTACTGACTGTATATGTATCCTGAGTAAATAACAAAACATCGATATCAGAGTCCAATGGTTGGAATATCTTGTTCATATCAGTGCCAATCAACGTAGGGTGGGCACTGCCCACCTAATAATTTCAACTAACTCCATCTTATTCTGCCAATTTATTGACATCAAGATAGTGAAAACACTGACAAAAAACTGATCTAAACGATCGCTTCCACAACTCACCTTGAACTCTATCAACCCAGCAACCATCAAGCGATCGCCTAAAACACCTCAATGATTTTCTTTTAAATCTCGCACAAAGATTTCCTTTGCGTCTTTGCGTGAGGTTATTATACTCACCCGTGCTTTACCTAAGGTGGGCAGTGCCCACCCTACTAATAAAAATTAGGGAATACATACATCAGGGGCACACAAACCAGGAAATTGTAGTGTTGTTACAATCAGCGTATCCAAATCAACTCGGCGGATAGCGTGGTTATTTGTATCAGCGATATATAAAACAGAACCCATAACACTCAATCCGGAAGGCTCAGAAAAGCGGCTATTCTTACCTTCACCATCTTCCAACCCAACCAAACCATCTCCCAACACCGTTTGACAATTCCCTGTGTCAGGGTTAACTAGTTTAATGTTGTGGTTGTACGTATCTGCTACCCAAAGACAATCTAGAGAGTATTCCACTCCTAAGCAGTGCTGTAATCGAACATCGAAACCTTGTCCATCAACATCGCCAAACCCAAAGAGATCACCACTACCGCAAACAGTTCTTACTTGTCGAGGTTCAACGAGTCCCACAGCGCGAATTGAGCTAACTTCACTGTCGGCAATGTATAATTCTTGTCCGTCACTGGTAATACCACTAGGTTGGGTAAAAGCAGACTCGGTGAGTACCCCATCAACACAAGCTTCTGCGCCGATACCAGCATAAGTTTTCACTATTTGGGTTTCCAAATTCATTTCCCAGATTTGGTGAGAACCAGCCATAGCGATAAAAAGACTATTTCCCAGCTTTTGTAAATCCCAAGGGGAATTCAATGCTGTTTCTAAACCATTACCACTGTGAGGGCGGATATTGTAGCTTTGCTTACCTGTACCAGCAATGGTTTCCACAATTTGGTGCTTGAGGTCAACTCGCCGCAAAGCATGATTTTCTGTATCGGCAACGTATAAAATTTGATTCTCTTCATCAAATGCCATTCCCTGCGGTGCAAAAAACTGAGCTTTGTTAAAGGAACCATCCGTTAACCCAGATTGCCCAGTGCCAATCAAATGCAGAATCTCTCCTTTTAAACTACTCATAACTAAGCGGTGATGTCCAGAATCAGCGATGAACAAACCCGCTTTTGTCGCCAAAACTTTACCAGGAAAAGCCAGCGGTGTGATTAATGGTATGAGCTGTTTTTCCAAGGTAAGGTTGAGTTCTTGGAAATTGATAGTGCCTTTTTCGTGGTGTTGGCTAATTAACTTTTGGATCAGTTCTTCTAAAACATCCAGATTACCTTCACCAGAAACGTAGCCGATGACGTAACCTTCTGGATCAATCACCATTAAGGTAGGCCAAGCACGCACGGCATACTCTTGCCAAACCCGGAAACCGCTATCAACTAAAACTGGGTGTTGGATATTGTAGCGTAAAATAGCTAGGCGGATATTTTCGGTTTCCTTTTCGTTGTCAAATTTAGCACTGTGTACGCCAATCACAGTCAAGCTATCTTTATATTTCTGTTCTAAATATTTTAGTTTTGGTAGGATATGCAGACAGTTGATACAACAGTATGTCCAAAAGTCTAAAATGACAATTCTACCTTTGAGTTGTTGAAGAGATAGGGGTTTTTCAGTATTGAGCCAAGGGGAATTTTGTGGTAGTTGTGGTGCTCTTACACGGGGATACATAGATCATTTGATCCTTATAGATCAATGTTTCTGATACTTCTTTACCGTAGCTATAAATGGTCTTTTGGGCAGCAATGATCAGACTCAAAACACTAACCAGTAACGAGTTATTGGTTTGGATGCAACAGGCACAAGCCAAAGCATACCAAGGACGAGTTGCTAACCGTATCCCTCAATTGGCTATGGCTTCTAGAGAGTGGTTTGCGGTTCATATCTGCTGCAAAGCGGGGCAAAGTGTCAGCCTTGGCGATACGGCTTGTATTTTCTCTTTGATGAGCGCGATTAAGCCGTTTTCGCTACTCTATCTCCTAGAGCATTTGGGAGCCGCGACAGTTTTTCATCGTGTTGGGGTAGATCCATCAGGTGAAAGCTTCAATTCCCTAGATCAACTGATTGCCGATCGTGGACGACCCCGCAATCCCATGATTAATAGTGGCGCAATTACTCTCGCTGATATGTTACCAGGACGAAACGCTAGCGATCGCTGTCAGCGACTGTGTCAATGGCTTAACCAACTAGCAGGTTGCGAACTAATGTTAGATGAGGATCTGCTCGCTTCTGTGCGCTTGACAACCTCTCAAGCCAATCGAGCGATCGCCCAATATCTTGCCGCCGCTGGGTATTTAACAGATCCAGCGCTAGCCCTTGACACATACGAACATATATGCTGTCTTTCTGGGCAAGCTGAAGACTTAGCTCTTTTGGGAAGACTCCTAGCTTGTGAAAGTGGATTGGTTACAAAACAGCATCGGTGTAATGTTAATGCTTTGATGCTAACCTGTGGACTATACGAAGCTTCTGCCGATTTTGCCCTGCGGATTGGTCTGCCAATGAAATCAGGTATTAGCGGTGTACTTTTAGCGGTAGTACCTGGTGAGGGAGCGATCGCCTGCTATAGTCCTGCCCTAGATATTGTCGGCAATTCTGTAGCCGCCCTTGCCTTTGTTGAGACTTTATCTCAAGCCTTAGAATTGAGTATCTTTAGTGATTAGTCAACCGTATTAATACTGTTATTTTTTTATAATTATTTTACAGTATCTTATTCGCGTAAACCACAATATAACCGTAGGGGCGCGGTTTCCGCGCCCTGACAACGTGACACGGGTTCAATTGAAAACTGCTCTTCAGGCTTACCGCACTATTTTATAATCTCTGGTTGAGTTAGCGGCAAAGTCGGAGATGGTGCAGCATCAGGGTATTGGTTGAGGTTGAAATATGGTTGTATTTCCGGTTTTTCTGGATCGGGGGCAATTTTTTCGGGTAAGGTGGCTGACCCAGCTTTTGGTGTTACCTCTGGGTGTGGTTCTGCGGTTATCTCTGGTGCTGGAGATTTGATAATAACTTCTGGTAGTGTCGGGGGCAAACTGGGAGTAGGTTCAGCAGTTGTTTGTGGGGTAGGCATCTTGGCAGCCCGACGATTGAAATATCCCCTGACTCTTGGTTTTTCTTCTGGTTGGGTAACTTTTTCTGGTAAGGTCGTTGATTCCGGTTTTGGTGTTACCTCTGGCTGTGGTTGTGCTGTAGTTTCTGGTAACGGAGATTCGATAATCTCTGGCAGTGTCGGGGGTAAGCTGGGAGTTGGCATCTTGGCAGCCCGACGATTGAAATATCCCCTGACTCTTGGTTTTTCTTGTGTTTGAGGAGTAACTTTTTCTGGTAAGGTTGTTGATTCAGGTTTTGGTGTTACCTCTGGCTGTGGTTGTGCTGTGGTTTCTGGTAACGAAGACTCGATAATCTCTGGCAGTGTCGAAGGTAAGCTGGGAGTAGGTTCAGCAGTTGGAATAAGGTGTTTTTCTTCCTTAGACTCTGTTTCAGGAGATTTTTCAACAGTCGGCGTTGAGGTAGGAGTGGGAGTAGGCGAAGTTTCTGGTATTATGTACGTGTAGTTGGGGTCTACTATTGTGCGAACTTGATCTGCTGAGAGTTCCCCACTAATAATTTTAGAAAGAGTATCTTTACCCTTAGGTTCATAGGTGACGAGGCTGACTGTACTGTTGTAGACATTTTTAACAGGGTTACCTTGCTCATCCAAAAATTCAAGTTTTACCCAGTTTTTACCAGGCTTAAAGCCTTTAAGGTAAACTGCTTGCCAGCGATCGAGGATGAAGCTTTCACCATTTACAGTACAGCGGATGCGCCAATCAGCAATTTCGTCTTCAGAATTATCTTGAGCAACTAGGTGTAGTGGAGCGTTAGTTAAGTAATAGTCTAGCAGAATTGGTTCTGCACCGTATTGACCTTGGGGACTGCTATAAGTTAGCAGTGGTTTAGCTGGGTCAGGGTTGTTGTCGTCAGTTTTAGTGAAAATGTGAAATTTTGTCTGGGCATAAGCACCTTCATTTTTAAAGCTTTCATCCCAGGGATAAGAGGCAAAGACACGTATTGTATGGGTTCCTGGAGATAAGTCTGGCAAAACTAGAGGCTGATTCTGGTCATAGACCGCTACTAATGGTTGATTATCAACAATTACGTTTAAATGAGGACCAAGATCCAGTTGCTGGTCTTTAAATAGCGGTAAATCTTTAACGAGTAAGCGGACTGTTACTGTGTTGTCCTGGAGTATTTCATCTGGTTTCGGAGTAGCTATTGCTACCAGTGGTTGATAAACCTCCAAGGCTGGGCGTAGTTCTTGGATTGCTGCTGGAGGGGAAACCTCTGAGATTTGCTTTGAAATTTGAGGGTTTTCTGGCGAACTGCTACTACCAGACGGTTCTTGGCTGATAGCTTTATCGCCACAACCGATCAAACTCAATATCAATATCAATGACATTAGCAATCTCAGGATAGCTACTGCCTTCATTCGCCACAAGTTCATCTTTTTTACCCAAGTAATATAACGACAGACTATTTTGGCTCAAACTGTCCATTGGGAACTATAGCTTAAAGGTAAAATCTTCCTCAAATTCCGGCATTTTACAAAAAAATCTGATTTCGCCTTTGGTAGCCTCAGCATTTTTTGATTATAAAGTAATATTTTATACTAATAATTTATGTTTTCGTGTGGGCATAGCCCATCATCGCTTCTATATATAAAGTAAAAGCAGCAACAGCCGAAAGAAAAACTTTGTGTATGAGTACAAATTTTGCGAAATGTTTCTATTTGTAAAATTAATGAATAAACTATTGACTTTTTGACCAAAGTTTTTAACGTAAAAAGTGGATGACACGGTTAATCCAGCGATCTTGAATTATTGTTAACAAGTGTCGAACAATGTACAAGGTAAGACTTTATAATTCAACGAGAAAGCAATATCCACAGACGGTCTTCATCGCGGCTCCGGCTTAACCACTGGAGGATGCGACTAGGGTTATCTAAACCCCAGAAGACAGGGTGTGGTAATCATAAATTCCTCAATCCTTATTAAGAAAGGAGGTCGAATGACAATAAGTCCTCCGGAGCGAGAGGAAAAAAAGGCTAGAGTGATCGTCGATAACGATCCGGTTCCTACCTCATTTGAATTATGGGCAAAGCCGGGACATTTCGACAGAAGTCTAGCAAGAGGTCCAAAAACCACTACATGGATTTGGAACCTGCATGCACTCGCCCATGATTTTGATACACATACAAGCGATTTAGAAGATATATCCCGCAAGATATTTGCAGCACACTTCGGTCACTTAGCCGTAGTGACTCTGTGGCTGAGCGGGATGATATTTCATGGCGCTCGTTTTTCAAACTACGAAGCTTGGCTTTCAGACCCTTTGAACATCAAGCCTAGTGCTCAAGTTGTTTGGCCGATTGTTGGTCAAGACATTTTGAATGCAGATGTTGGTGGTGGTTTCCACGGTATTCAAATCACCTCCGGCTTTTTCCAAATTTGGCGGGGTTGGGGTATTACAAATACATTCCAGCTCTACTGCACCGCCATTGGTGGCTTGGTATTAGCAGCCTTGCTTCTATTTGCTGGCTGGTTCCACTACCACAAGCGTGCGCCTAAGCTGGAATGGTTCCAGAACGTGGAGTCGATGCTCAATCACCACTTGGCTGGACTATTGGGCTTGGGTTCCTTGGGCTGGACAGGTCACTTAATTCACGTATCCTCACCTATTAATAAGTTGTTGGATGCGGGAGTTCCCATCAAAGATGTGCCGTTACCTCACGAGTACATTTTGAACCGTGACTTAATAACTGAGTTGTTCCCCAGCTTTGCTAACGGTTTAACGCCTTTCTGGACGTTGAACTGGGGTCAGTATGCTGACTTCCTCACCTTTAAAGGTGGTCTTAACCCAATAACAGGCGGCTTGTGGATGACGGACATTGCCCATCACCACTTGGCGATCGCGGTACTGTTCATCGTTGCTGGTCATATGTACCGTACCAACTGGGGTATCGGTCACAGCATCAAAGAGATCCTAGAAAACCACAAAGGTCCCTTCACTGGCGATGGTCACAAAGGTCTCTACGAAAACATGACCACCTCTTGGCACGCGCAGTTGGGAACCAACCTCGCTATGCTAGGTTCGTTGACCATCATCGTGGCGCACCACATGTACGCGATGCCTCCGTATCCGTACTTGGCAACCGATTATGCAACACAGTTGTGTATATTCACTCACCACATGTGGATTGGTGCCTTCCTGATTGTTGGTGGAGCTGCTCACGCTACTATCTTCATGGTGCGGGATTACGACCCAGTCGTGAACCAAAACAACGTCTTGGATCGCGTACTTCGTCACCGGGATGCTATAATTTCCCACCTGAACTGGGTATGTATGTTCCTAGGCTTCCATAGCTTTGGACTGTACATCCATAACGACACGATGCGTGCCTTGGGTCGTCCCCAAGATATGTTCTCGGATACGGCGATTCAGTTGCAGCCTGTGTTTGCCCAGTGGGTACAAAACCTACACACTGTTGCTCCTGGTGCAACCGCACCTAACGCACTGGAACCCGTTAGCTACGCCTTTGGTGGCGGTATCGTTGCTGTCGGCGGCAAAGTAGCAATGATGCCAATTGCTCTGGGTACGGCGGACTTCATGATCCACCATATTCACGCATTCCAAATTCACGTCACAGTGCTAATTCTGTTGAAGGGATTCCTGTTTGCCCGTTCATCTCGTCTGATTCCAGACAAGATGAACCTAGGCTTCCGGTTCCCCTGCGATGGTCCTGGTCGTGGCGGCACCTGTCAGGTATCTGGTTGGGACCACGTGTTCCTCGGTTTGTTCTGGATGTACAACACCATCTCAATCGTAATTTTCCACTTCAGTTGGAAGATGCAATCTGATGTCTGGGGAACTGTAGATTCAGATGGCGTGGTGTCTCACATCACAGGTGCTAACTTCGCCCAAAGTGCCATCACAATCAACGGCTGGTTGCGTGATTTCTTGTGGGCACAAGCTTCACAGGTAATCAACTCCTATGGCAGTGCGCTGTCAGCATATGGTCTACTTTTCTTAGGCGGTCACTTTGTTTGGGCATTCAGCTTGATGTTCCTGTTCAGTGGTCGCGGCTACTGGCAAGAACTGATTGAGTCCATCGTTTGGGCGCATAATAAACTGAAAGTAGCACCATCAATTCAGCCTCGCGCTCTGAGCATCATCCAGGGTCGAGCTGTCGGAGTGGCTCACTACCTCTTAGGAGGTATTGTCACCACCTGGGCGTTCTTCCATGCCCGCATTCTCACACTGGGCTAGGAATCAGCTTTAAGAGTTAGTTGTTGGTTGTTAGTTGTTAGTTGATAGTTGATAGTTGTTAGTGAGCCAGCGCTGCAGTCGGGTTAGCCCGCTCTCACGGCGACAGGCGTTCCCGAAGGGTTGTTAGTTGGAAAAAATAACTACTAACTACTAACTACTAACCACTAACTACTAACCACTAACCACTAACCACTAACCACTAAATCCTAACTTCTGCAAGGTCAGAGGATTTATCAACAGCTATGGCGACAAAATTTCCAAAATTTAACCAGGACCTCGCACAGGACCCGACGACGCGTCGGATCTGGTATGCGATGGCTATGGGAAACGATTTTGAAAGCCACGATGGCATGACAGAAGAAAATCTTTACCAAAAGATTTTCGCAACACATTTCGGTCATGTGGCAATCATCTTCCTGTGGGCATCGAGCCTCCTGTTCCATGTAGCCTGGCAAGGTAACTTTGAACAGTGGATTAAAGATCCTCTTCATATCCGCCCAATCGCCCATGCGATTTGGGATCCACACTTTGGCAAACCAGCAATCGAAGCATTCACCCAAGGTGGAGCAAGCAATCCAGTAAACATTGCCTACTCAGGTGTCTACCACTGGTGGTACACCATCGGTATGCGCACGAACGGTGACCTGTACCAAGGTGCAGTGTTCCTGCTGTTATTGGCAGCAGTGTTCTTGTTCGCAGGTTGGTTGCACTTGCAACCCAAGTACCGTCCTAGCCTTGCATGGTTTAAGAGCGCCGAACCGCGCCTGAACCACCACTTGGCAGGTCTGTTTGGGGTAAGTTCTTTGGCTTGGACAGGTCACTTGGTTCACGTTGCTATCCCCGAATCTCGCGGACAGCATGTGGGTTGGGAGAACTTCCTGACCACGCCACCGCATCCAGAAGGTTTAACAGCTTTCTTCACAGGGAACTGGGGTGCTTACGCTGCTAACCCAGATACCGCCAACCACATTTTCGGCACATCTACTGGCGCCGGAACTGCGATTCTGACATTCTTGGGTGGCTTCCATCCACAGACAGAGTCACTGTGGTTGACCGATATGGCGCACCACCACTTGGCGATCGCAGTTATCTTCATTATTGCTGGTCACCAGTACCGCACGAACTTTGGAATTGGTCACAGCATTAAAGAAATGCTCAATGCCAAGAACTTCTTTGGCATCCAAACAGAAGGTCAGTTCAACCTGCCACACCAAGGACTGTACGACACCTATAACAATTCTCTGCACTTCCAGTTGTCCATACACCTGGCAGCGTTAGGAACCGTCACTTCTTTGGTAGCGCAGCACATGTACGCGTTGCCGCCTTACGCTTTCATAGCTAAGGACTACACCACGCAAGCAGCGCTATACACTCACCACCAGTACATCGCTGTTTTTCTGATGCTCGGTGCTTTCGCTCACGCTGCCATCTTCTGGGTACGTGACTACGATCCCGAGCAAAACAAAGGCAACGTTCTTGACCGTGTGCTCAAGCACAAAGAAGCGATTATCTCCCACTTAAGTTGGGTGTCGCTGTTCTTGGGCTTCCACACCCTCGGTTTGTATGTCCACAACGACGTTGTGGTTGCCTTCGGTACACCTGAAAAGCAAATTTTGATTGAACCGGTATTTGCCCAGTTCATCCAAGCTTCTCACGGGAAAGTACTATACGGCTTGAATGTCCTCCTGTCGAATCCAGATAGTATTGCTACTACTGCGTGGCCCAACTACGCTAACGTATGGCTACCTGGTTGGCTAGATGCCATCAACAATGGCACCAACTCCCTGTTCTTAACCATCGGTCCTGGCGACTTCCTGGTACACCACGCCTTTGCTTTGGCAATCCACACCACTGTCCTCATCCTGGTCAAGGGTGCTTTGGATGCCCGTGGTACCAAGCTGATGCCCGATAAAAAGGACTTCGGTTATGCATTCCCTTGCGACGGTCCTGGTCGTGGCGGTACTTGCGACATCTCCGCTTGGGACTCCTTCTACCTGGCTACGTTCTGGGCGCTCAACACTGTGGGTTGGGTAACCTTCTACTGGCACTGGAAACATCTGGGTATTTGGCAAGGTAACGTCGCTCAGTTCAACGAGTCTTCCACATACCTGATGGGTTGGTTCCGCGATTACCTGTGGGCAAACTCGGCGCAGTTGATCAACGGCTATAACCCTTACGGCATGAATAACTTGGCTGTTTGGGCTTGGATGTTCCTCTTCGGACACTTGGTTTGGGCGACCGGCTTCATGTTCCTGATCTCTTGGAGAGGTTACTGGCAAGAGTTAATTGAAACTCTGGTGTGGGCGCATGAGCGCACACCACTGGCAAACCTTGTACGTTGGAAAGACAAGCCTGTGGCTCTGTCCATCGTTCAAGCTCGTGTGGTTGGTCTAGCACACTTTACTGTTGGCTATGTCCTCACCTACGCCGCGTTCCTGATCGCCTCTACTGCTGGTAAGTTCGGTTAATTTCCTGTAGTTCGCGCTCATCAACTTTTTGTTGGTAATTAAATAAAATCCCCTGCCTTTGAGCGGGGGATTTTTTACGATGTTAATCAAACCTCAGCGTCAAAATTCTTTATAGCTAATATCAATATCCTAGTGAGTTTGGATGGTATTGAAAGCCGTAGAATTTGATGAGGGCGAAAAGTATTTATCAAAGCTATGGCGACAAAATTTCCAAAATTTAGCCAGGATCTCGCACAGGACCCGACGACGCGTCGGATCTGGTATGCGATGGCTATGGGAAATGACTTTGAAAGCCACGATGGCATGACAGAAGAAAATCTCTACCAAAAGATTTTCGCAACACACTTCGGTCATGTGGCAATCATCTTCCTGTGGGCATCGAGCCTCCTGTTCCATGTAGCCTGGCAAGGTAACTTTGAACAGTGGATTAAAGACCCTCTTCATATCCGCCCAATCGCCCATGCGATTTGGGATCCACACTTTGGCAAACCAGCAATCGAAGCATTCACCCAAGGTGGGGCGAGCAATCCAGTAAACATTGCCTACTCAGGTGTCTACCACTGGTGGTACACCATCGGTATGCGCACGAACGGTGACCTGTACCAAGGTGCAGTGTTCCTGCTGTTATTGGCAGCAGTGTTCTTGTTCGCAGGTTGGTTGCACTTGCAACCCAATTACCGTCCCAGCCTTGCATGGTTTAAGAGCGCCGAACCGCGCCTGAACCACCACTTGGCAGGTCTGTTTGGGGTAAGTTCTTTGGCTTGGACCGGTCACTTAGTTCACGTTGCTATCCCCGAATCTCGCGGACAGCATGTGGGTTGGGAGAACTTCCTGACCACGCCACCGCATCCAGAAGGTTTAACAGCTTTCTTCACAGGGAACTGGGGTGCTTACGCTGCTAACCCAGATACTGCCAACCATATATTCGGCACGTCTACTGGTGCAGGAACTGCGATTTTGACATTCTTGGGTGGCTTCCATCCACAGACAGAGTCACTGTGGTTGACCGATATGGCGCACCACCACTTGGCGATCGCAGTTATCTTCATTATTGCTGGTCACATGTACCGCACTAACCTCGGTATTGGTCACAGCATTAAAGAAATGCTCAATGCCAAGAACTTCTTTGGCATCCAAACTGAAGGTCAGTTCAACCTGCCACACCAAGGACTGTACGACACCTATAACAATTCTCTGCACTTCCAGTTGTCCATACACCTGGCAGCGTTAGGAACCGTCACCTCTTTGGTAGCGCAGCACATGTACGCGTTGCCGCCTTACGCTTTCATAGCTAAGGACTACACCACGCAAGCAGCGCTATACACTCACCACCAGTACATCGCTGTTTTCCTGATGCTCGGTGCTTTCGCTCACGCTGCCATCTTCTGGGTACGTGACTACGACCCCGAGCAAAACAAGGGCAACGTTCTTGACCGTGTACTCAAGCACAAAGAAGCGATTATCTCCCACTTAAGTTGGGTGTCGCTGTTCTTAGGTTTCCACACCCTCGGTTTGTATGTCCACAACGACGTTGTGGTTGCCTTCGGTACACCTGAAAAGCAAATTTTGATTGAACCGGTATTTGCCCAGTTCATCCAAGCTTCTCACGGGAAAGTACTGTACGGCTTAGATACCTTGCTGTCCAACCCTGAAAGTGTTGCTTCCACCGCAGGCGCTGCTTGGTTACCTGGTTGGCTAGATGCCATCAACAATGGTACTAACTCCCTGTTCTTAACCATCGGTCCTGGCGACTTCCTGGTACACCACGCCTTTGCTTTGGCAATCCACACCACTGTCCTCATCCTGGTCAAGGGTGCTTTGGATGCCCGTGGTACCAAGCTGATGCCCGACAAAAAGGACTTCGGTTATGCATTCCCTTGCGACGGTCCTGGTCGTGGCGGTACTTGCGACATCTCCGCTTGGGACTCCTTCTACCTGGCTACGTTCTGGGCGCTCAACACTGTGGGTTGGGTAACCTTCTACTGGCACTGGAAGCATCTGGGTATTTGGCAAGGTAACGTCGCTCAGTTCAACGAGTCTTCCACATACCTGATGGGTTGGTTCCGCGATTACCTGTGGGCAAACTCGGCACAGTTGATCAACGGCTATAACCCTTACGGTATGAATAACCTGGCTGTTTGGGCTTGGATGTTCCTCTTCGGACACTTGGTTTGGGCGACCGGCTTCATGTTCCTGATCTCTTGGAGAGGTTACTGGCAAGAGTTAATTGAAACTCTGGTTTGGGCGCATGAGCGCACACCACTGGCAAACCTTGTACGCTGGAAAGACAAGCCTGTGGCTCTGTCCATCGTTCAAGCTCGTGTGGTTGGTCTAGCACACTTTACTGTTGGCTATGTCCTCACCTACGCCGCGTTCCTCATCGCCTCTACTGCTGGTAAGTTCGGTTAATCTGGCTACTAGTTTTGTAGGTAAGTAATTTAAATCCCCCGCCTGAAGGTGGGGGATTTTTTGTTTTGTAGGGCAGATCTGAAATTTTGTCTGTTTGGATGGGAAATATAGGGAAAGGGCGGGCAGGATGCCCACCCCACAAGAGAAGTAAAAAATAGTTTCCTATGCCAAATGCAAGAGCAAAAGTTTAAAATTAGCCTGAGAAGGTTGCCTCATTGGGAGTTAGATGGGGCAGTTTATTTCATAACTTTTAATACTTGGGAAAAGTTAGAACTTACTCCAGAAGCTAGGCAAATTCTTTTTAATAGTTGCCTATTTTTTAATAAAAAGAGATATGAAATGTTTGTCTTAGTTGTAATGGTAGATCATGTGCATGTGCTAATTCAGCCTTTGCTCAAATCTGAAAAAGAGTATTGGTCGGTGACTAGTATTATACACAGCATCAAAAGTTATAGTGCAAACCAAATTTCTAAAGTAATGAAACATATAGGCACAGTTTGGCAATCAATCGCCAATAGTTTTTCCTCCACCCACTTGCCATGCTTCTGAAACTCCTGCACAATATGAGTTAACACTTGGACACTTCCCGTATTCCACAAAGCGAAACACCCTTCAATGCGTTCAGCATTCAAAACCTAAAAGCAGCTTTCATCATCGAGCTAGACGAAATTTCGACAATCCATCGATAATTTTTCGCACCATCCCTTTGGCAAATGTCGATTTATCAAACCGCATTAATCCCCAACTTGCAATACCTACAATAACGATTGTTAACCCAAATATCAATAGTTTAATTATCAAAAATTTTAGAAAATTAGCACCTTCAGTATGACTGTCTAGTTTAAAAGTAATGAACGATAGCACAAGATAGTGAGTTAGATAAATGTAGTAAGACCAAATACCTATCCGAGTTAACCATAAAAAGAAGAATGAAAATGTCTGCTGGAAAAACCAAGCCAGATTGAGGACAGACAACATTATACCTATAGCAATTATAAAGTCAGCAAATATCCATCCCCATAACCCGACAGACAGCAAAACGTTACCAGCTAACCAGATAAATACACCTGCTACTCCCACCCAAAGATTGAGAATAAGATTATTAAATTTTTCCGGATTTTTAACGAAAATAAGTGCTCCAATCATTCCTAATACAAATTCACCTATTCTAGAAGGAAATAGTCCAAACGGTACTTGCTGAATAGTTACTGGTAAATTTGATTTTGGCAAAACTTTTAAGAAATCATAACTATAGGCAATAGGAATGCTATCCAACCAGTAAATTGAGATGGCACGATAGATAAATTCAACAGATGCTGCAACTAACAGTACTACTATGTAAGCCTTAGCTGTTCTAGACTTTGCAATTTGCTTGTACAACAAGGGAAAGACTAAATAAAAGCTAACAGTAAAGGGGACATACCATAGCGGTGGATTTGGATCGCCAGACTCCCGTCCAACAAATAAATTTCTTAAAAGTAAGAGATCTATAATTGTTATAACTACTGGTCTTAAAAAACCATTTCTTAAATCGCCATGATTAAATACATACTGGAATATACCAATACCAACGAAGATTATAAACCCCACCAAAACTACTAACCAGTAACTAGGCAAGATTCTCTCTGCTCGTCTAAGATACCACTGTCTCCATAATGTTTTTTGATTTTTATTCAAACAAGAGTAGGTTAATCCAAAAGCACTTAAAACTATAAAAATATGAACTCCCTGCCAGCCAAACCTTACTCCTAATTCCCAGGGGTAGTGAATTAAAAATACCCCAATAATTGCTAATCCTTTACAAAAATCTAGTAAGTAAAGAACATTAGGCTGATCACCAAAAAATTGAATTTCTGAATTAGATCTAGTCATTAGCAATGAGCATTAAGCAAAAATATAAGTAGGCTGGTCTACTATACCTTCTAAAAAAATCAAATTATATTAATTTTTAGTGTGAAAATAGACACAATAATTTTATAAGCACGGAGACATGGATAAGCGCTTGCCCAATGAGTAATGCATAGCACTATAGAAAGTATAGAATTAAATGGTAATATCTCACCATTGATGGCGATCGCATATCAGTCAGTCAAAGCTTTTATACTGACTGATTCTTCATTCTATCAGTATAAAAGCATATAAAAAGATCGGACATAACCAAGAAATAAGCTTTAACTGCTAATGGCATTTCGTTATGGTTGTATGCCAGAGGCGCGTTTGTGTTGGATCATCTGCTCAAGTTCCTCAATCGAGTTAAGCCGTTTACCCTCTTTATGAATACGTTGTCATAATGCATGAAGCGCATCATCGTCCGAAGCGATGTTGCAACACGTACTCACGCAACTGCTGAATTGTCATTTGCTCAAAATCTGGTTTAATCACTGTAGTCAACCTCTCCTTGTTTGCTAATTGCAGCTTGTATCTCAGCACCTGCAAGAATTATTAAATCTCCAGTTAGCTTGTCTACACGAATCATCTGAATTGATACCAACATCTCAGTTAAAGAAGCACATATCCTGAACATCTCAGTCAATTGCTCCACTGTTGGTGTCGGTCGTTGCTTCATCAAAATCCAAAATTGGTATGCCCCATAATAAAATCAGTTCCCGCCAAGGGTAACTTTGCCATTGCCGAAGCTTCTAGGGTTAATGCCACCAAGTCTTCTCGTTCCAAATTGTGGACATTTGACTTACCGCAAGCGCGGGCTAATGCTTGGGTTTCCATCACCATTGCTTGCAAGTAGTTGGCAACAGAGGTAGCCGCTTGTTCTATAGGTAAGCGTGCCATCAATTCTTCGTCTTGGGTAGTAATTCCCACAGGACACAACCCTGTATGGCAGTGGTGACAATGATACGGTTCTGTACCTAACTTGTGGTAGTCTTCAATGTAAATCGGCTTATTGCAACCCATTGCAATAATCGCGGCAGTACCAATACTTACCGCATCCGCTCCCAATGCCAAGGCTTTGGCAACATCCGGTCCAGAGCGAATCCCGCCAGAAATAATTAACTGGACTTCGCCATATACCCCGCTTTCTTTTAACGCCTCTACTGCCTGTACAAGCGCCGGGAGGGTGGGTATACCAACATTTTCTTGAAAAATGGTTTGAGTTGCCGCCGTGCCGCCTTCCATACCGTCTAACACAATCACGTCAGCACCAGCTTTAACGGCAAGTTTCACATCATCTTTGACACGAGTTGCACCCATTTTGACGTAGATGGGGATTTCCCAGTCCGTGGCTTCCCGCAATTCCTCAATTTTAATTCGCAAGTCGTCAGGACCAATCCAGTCAGGGTGACGGCAGGGCGATCGCTGATCCACTCCGAACGGCAATGTCCGCATGGACGCCACTGTGGAGTTAACCTTCTGACCCAATAGTAAGCCACCGCCACCGGGTTTTGCTCCTTGACCGACGACTATTTCAATTGCATCTGCTTTTTTCAAATCTTGAGGATTAAACCCGTAACGAGAAGGCAAGCATTGATACACCAACATTTTTGAAGCTTCTCGCTCTTCTGGGAGCATCCCACCATCTCCGGTTGTGGTGGATGTACCCATCAATGTAGCAGCTTGACCCAAAGCGACTTTAGCATTGCGAGAGAGTGCGCCAAAACTCATACCAGCGATGGTAATTGGAATATCCAACTTTATTGGACGCTTAGCATAGCGCTTCCCCAGCAGAGTTTTGGTATCGCACTTTTCCCGGTAGCCCTCTAGGGGAAGGCGAGTTAGGGAAGCAGTTAAGAAAACTAAGTCGTCAAACCTCGGAACATTGCGAAATGCACCAAAGCCCCGAATGGCATAGCGACCCAATTCTGCCCGTTCCTGAATCGCATGAATGACCTCAGGAGTAAAAGTGCTGCTCGTGCTTAATATGCGTCTTTCCATTTCGCAAAATCCTTCGCTTGAAAGTGATAAAGCTGTTGAGCGCAAACAATCTTTTTAAAGTCATAATCAACAGCAGCAATACCCCACGGCTTTAACTCAGTGCTGAGAAATTGCCAATCTTCACTACTCATCATCTCATGCCTTGCATCTGCTCCCAACGACCCAATTTTGCCACCCACAAAAATTTCGCCTTCATACATGGAGTCGCCCAAATTAGCTCCAGTATTGCCGCAAATAATCAAGCGCCCTTGCTGCATCATAAAAGCGCTGCTATGACCTACGTTTCCCGTGACAATCAAAGTTGCTCCCTTAAGAGCAATTCCAGCACGAGCCGCAGCGTTGCCTAAAATACATATTTTACCACCATGAGCTGATGCACCGGCATTTGCAGAAGCATTGCCACGGACTACAATCTCTCCAGACATCAAGTTTTCGCCCACAGACCAACCGCACGAACCTTCTACTTCAATGTAGATTCCATCTCCTAAACCACCGCAGTAGTATCCTACAGAACCATGAAAGCGAATTTTAATTGAATCCTCCAGCCCCACAGCCAAATTGTGCCGTCCTGCGGGGTTGAAAACATCTATTTCCGCAATCCCAAGATTAACGAGGGCTTTTATTTGTTGATTGATTTCACGGGTTGTTAATTCCGCACAGTCTATACTCGTTAACTTATCAGTTGGCGTGGTGTGCTGTTGCATTTGTTAATCTCGGTGAATCCACGGGCGTGTTCACAACCGACCAAATATTGATTTCTCCTGCATCCGGCTCACGAATGGTTACAGTGGGGTCAAAATTGGTTAAGTTCAACAACCCTCGGTACTCTGAAACTATAGCTATCATATTTGATGATTCGTAAATCACCGCAGGCTTTGCCGCGAATTTATCTCGCACAAGGGCAACTTTTTCCGAAGTGGCGACTAAGAAAGTATAAGTACCATCAATATCATTTAGTAATTGATTCAAGGCTGCTTCTAAAGATTTGCCTTCAAGTAATAGATAGTTAATGTAGTGAGCGATCGCCTCACTATCATTATTAGTTGCAAAGTTGGCTCCCCTGCGTTCTAATTGATAGCGCAACTTGTAGTAGTTAGACAATTGACCGTTGTGGACAATTGATAAATCATTACCAGCAGTAAAAGGATGGGAGTGGTTTGTGTCCACCACTGACTCAGTTGCCATGCGGGTGTGACCAATCCCATGAGTGCCGGAAAAACTCAACAACCCATATTTTTGAGCTAAATTTTCGACTCCTCCAACTTCCTTATAAATTTCCACCCCTTGCCCTACACTATATAAAATAGTGGGGCTGTATACCGCCACGCCACAAGAATCAGGACCACGGCTAGTCAGAGGCTGAATCAGGGAAAGTAAATCCCTACCAAGATTGCCATATAATTCCGGTGTTCGGTAGATAATCCCAGCAATGCCGCACACAGTAATCTCCCACTTAAGAATTAAAAACTAAAATTGCTAATTGCTAATTGCTAATTGCTAATTGCACTTCCCCAATTAACAATCAACAATCAACAATTAATATACTGCTGCATTTCCCAAGGTGTCACAGTGGAATTATAGCTATCCCATTCCTGATACTTAAACTCTAGAAATATCTTTGCACCCCGATCGCCCAGAGTAGCCAACAACAAAGCATCCTGTTCTAAACACAAGAGTGCTTCTAACAAGCTACTTGGCAGTTTTTGGCAATCGCGATCGCAACGAAGCACAAACATATTTTCATCCAATCGCTTACCAGGACTAAGATGCTTTGCCATACCTTCTAACCCAGCTGCCAAAATACCTGCTTTCGCCAGATAGAGGTTAGCAGATCCATCCACCAGACGACATTCAAACCGTCCCCCCTCCGGAATGCGAATCATGTGGGTGCGGTTGTTACCACCATAAGATACATAGCGCGGACTCCAGGTACTTCCGTGCGATTCGTTCAGTCGAAACCTGAATAAGGGGGATGACTGGCAATGGTTGAGTAACCCAATTCTGGGTAGAGTTCGCACTTTCATCCTCAACCAATGACAACTTACCATCCATGTAGGTGAGCCATCTAGCCAAGCAACAGCTAAGAAAGCTAGAGGAACGGGGAAATATTTAAGTTTCAACAACTTAAAATTATAACCCAATCCAAAATATACCAAGTCCTACAGCCTCGGTGCGAGGGTTAAAGCACACAGCGCCCCCTACCGCGAGGTAGGTGAGGAGTTTCCCCTATATCTGGATTGACAACCCAGATATAGAAGCGGGAGTGAAAGCGGTTTAGGCGGTAATAGCTGAAAGCGCAAGCCGCTAGCAAGAGTCCACGGGTAGAACAAACGAAGTGTCATATGAACCATCGTTAACCTGGAGCCAAGGGAAATAAGCTAGTAGGAATTTCCTACCTCTTGGGTTGGAAACAGCCAACAAGGGTAAAAAGACTATCAGGATTGGTGGACCGAGATAGCGCACCTCTTATAACCCCGGTGGAAAGACACGCGTGCGATTCGTTTAACCTAAATAAGTAGCAATACTTAGGGACGGTTAGCTGGTTTCATTAGCCAGACAACTTGACAACCATGAGGGTGAGTTACTGAATACAAGTCCGATACCGCAGGTGCAGCGGTGACAGCATCCCCCCACAGTTGGGAATAGTAACCCCAAAGGTGAAGCGGGGGAAAAGGCGGTAGCTGACAGCCTAAGTTGGTAACCCGTCAAGCAGGAACCTATGAACAATGCGATTGCGTGAAGGTACGCTATAACCGTCGTCAGTCCAACCCAGGGAAATCAGGCTATATGCCCTGGAGCCAAAAGGCAAGGAATATGGGAATTAGCGGTTGTGTGTCCGACTAATCAGCACTTCCCCTTAAATCCGGCGGAGAGTACCGTTCTAAAAGTTCAAAACAATGGTTGTCAGGAACGAAGTAACCCTCTTATTTTGCTCTCAGTTGGTCGATACTGAGCAGGTGCTAACCGCATGCATTTGAGTTGGGTGGGATTGAGTCATAAGCCAACGCTCTGCCGTAATAGCAGAGATATGCTGACAGACTCACGGTGATTTGGACGATGGAGTTGCAAGTAGCAATATATATGTCTAATACACGGATTCAGTCAAAGCCCTTGCCTAGACCCAAACCGATGGTGGAATGGAAAAACACGAATTGGCGCAAGCTAGAGCGTGTTGTATTCAAGTTGCAAAAGCGAATCTATCAAGCCTCCAGCCGTGGTGATGTCAAGGTAGTCCGTAGACTCCAGAAGACATTGATGAGGTCATGGTAAGCCTTGATGCTAGCGGTACGCCGAGTAACCCAAGATAACCAGGGCAAGAAAACTGCCGGAGTAGACGGGGTTAAGTCATTAACCCCTAATCAACGGCTAGAACTTGTGTCGGAACTGAGGTTAAATAGCAAGGTAAAACCGACTAGGAGGGTCTGGATACCTAAGCCAGGAACGGAAGAGAAACGTCCTTTAGGCATACCCACAATTTTCGACAGGGTACGACAAGCGCTAGTCAAGCTAGCACTTGAACCCGAATGGGAGGCACGTTTCGAGCCTAACAGCTACGGGTTTAGTTATGTCTTATTAAATTATAAATAACAACAACAACAACAGCGTAGCTGATATGAAGTTTTATCAATGCGTTGTTTTTATGTCTACATGCTTAGGTATTCTAAGTCTAGAAAGTAAACATCGATATTGAGGATGGGTTGGTCTTCACGGAGACTGGGCTAACTGCGGCTGATGTAACCATCATGTGGCAGAGCCGTCGTAGTAGTTTGAGCCGGAAAATAGTCCGGTACTCAGGCGTTGGACGGCAGTCATTGCAAAGAGGAACGGTAAGGGTATTAGAGAGGACTAAAATGTATGTCCGATATTATCAAAACCCAAAGTAGCCTTGCCATCAAGGCGAAGCATAATCCTCAGCACCAGTTTGACCATCTCTATCGGTTAAAATGCCTTTGAAGATTGGATTTACGCTGCCCTAAAATCTGTCCTGACAAATAAAGGGGCAAAAACTGCGGGAATTGACGGTGTAACTAAAAAGGAACTCGCATCAGCTACGGCACAAGCCGAATTTGTGAGCGAATTACGGTCACTACTGCAAACTAAGCAGTTTCGACCAACACCAGTACGCCGAGTATATATTCCCAAAGCGTCGGGCAAGCGTCGTCCATTAGGTATCGCCACCTTAAAAGACCGAGTCGTACAAATGCTATTAAAGATGGTGCTAGAGCCAATATGGGAAAGTGACTTTCTTAACTGCTCCAACGGGTTTCGACCCGGACGCAGAACACAAGATTGTATTGCCCTATTAGACAGCTACATCAACAAGCGTAATAAATACTACTGGGTCATAGAGGGGGATATCAAAGGAGCATTTGACAACATCCACCATGAGATTTTGTTAAAACTTGTGGCACAAAGAGTTGCAGATCCTAATCTCCTCAAGTTGGTCGAGCGATTTCTCACAGCCGGAGTGATGGAAGGCGCATTGTTTCAACGTACAGAAATTGGTACGCCACAAGGTGCTGTTTGCTCTCCTCTGTTTGCGAATATTTATCTACATCAGTTAGATCTCCACTGGTGGAATAAATATGGCAATCTAGACCGCAAACAAAAAGAGAAACGCCGAACACAACACTTGGGAAACTGTGCTTTGATACGTTATGCAGACGATTGGCTGCTGTTAACAAACGGCGGTAAAGCCGAAGCATATCGACTACGTGATGAGTTTCAAAATTTTCTCAAACAAGAGTTAAAACTGGAACTTAATATAGAAAAGACACGCGTGACCGCCCTTCGGTTCGTCAAAAGTCACTCATTCAAAAGTCAAAAGTACAAAAAAGGTACAAGCCCCTAAATTTATTTATGGAAAATGAAAAATATGTATTTCGAGAGGAGTGCAATCAAGTTATACTACGTCCTTATTACAAGCCCAGACCACCACGCATAGCGAATGGCGCTTCGCGATTTATTTATGGGGTTCTTACTTTTGACTTTTGAATGAGTGACTTTTGACTCTTGAGAAGCGACTTGACCCATGTGAATGATGGATTTAACTTCCTGGGATTCCACGTTCGACGCTACGTCAGCGCCCACGATAAACCAAAACTATTGGTTACACCTACGCAAGAAGCCCAGTTTCGTCTGAAATCCAAAGTCAAGGAGATGACTGACCGTTCATGTTACCAGGATTCCCCTCTTCTGAAGTTTACTGCTTTAAATGCAGTATTACGAGGTTGGATTGGTTACTATTGTCACTGTAATGCAAAGGAAACAGCTAAAGACCTAGACTTCTGGGTCAATGAACGTCTGTTTCTCTGGTTACAAAAACGACATCGCCTACCACCACGCCGGATTATGAAGATGTATAAATTACGTCAAGTGCATAAAACCGGACAAAGAGATAATTGGGGAATCAGGAACGGGGAAGATGATTTGTACTTGTACCGCATGAGTGATAAACCGATTACCAAATATCGGTCACGCTCTCCGGAGAATCCTTATTTTTCTGGTGAGGAGTCTACAACACTAACAACTCCGGAAATACCACTACCTGAAAAAGTCTGGCTTGGTAATACCGATAATGATGAATGGCGCGAACTGAAGGAGGAGGTCGTGGCAGAACGCGGAGCCAAATGTGCTGTCTGTGGAAGTACCGAAAGACTCGACTTGCACCATATTAAAGCACGTCGAATTGGTGGTACTGATGTTAAAGAAAACTTGCAGCTACTCTGTAGACATTGCCATGCCCAAACGTCTTCGTTTGGTGAACACAGTCGGTTGCAATGATGGAAAGCCGTGTGACGTTAAAATCGTCACGCACGGTTTGGAGAGAGGGATAGAGAAACACACAAATTGTAAAGTTTGAAGGTGCGCTCCGTCCCTACTCTATTTTCACCACTCTTAGCAAATATAGCCCTCCACGGTATGGAAACACGAATCAAGCAATTCGCAGAAACACTTCCAGGAAAAAAGAGGGATAACCTTCAATCCTTAAGTGTAATTCGATACGCAGACGACTTCGTAATTCTTCATCACGATAAAACCGTTGTCCAAAGGTGCAGAGAAATTATCTCTGAATGGCTATCTGGTATTGGACTTGAGTTAAAACCTGAAAAAACCCGGTTAACCCACACATTTAAACCTGAATTAAGTGAGGATGGAAAAGCTGGATTTGATTTCCTCGGTCATCATATTCAGCAATACCCCGCCGGGAAATACCGAAGCAATACAAACGCCCACGGTACGATACTAGGTTTTAACACCCTCATCACCCCATCCGCGAAGGCGAGTAAGGTACATAGAGAGGAAGTCGGAAGAATCATCAAAAAACATAGGTCTTCGCCCCAATCGGCTCTGATAAAAGACCTCAACCCTGTTATAAGGGGATGGACTTCTTATTATTCTCACTCCGATGCTAAGACAGTCGGAGAATTATCCAAACAAGACCACCTCACATACCTGAAACTTCGACGATGGGCAAAATACCGTTGTGGAAACACTAATGATGGACGCATCAAATATTGGATATCAATAGACGGTGATAACTGGGTATTCGCAACCAATAAAGGGAATGCGAACCCCTTTCGGTTACTAAAACATAGGGATATCAGTTGCAGTAGCACTGACTATGTTAAGGTCAAAGGTGATAAAAGCCCTTACGACGGCGACTTAGTTTACTGGAGTTCAAGATTAGGGACACACCCTGAAATGCCGAATCGTAAGGCTAAGCTGTTAAAACAGCAAAAGGGTAAATGTCCTTGGTGCGGACTAAGCTTTCAAGACTGGGATGTTTTTGAAGTAGACCACATCATCCCCAGAGCGCTACGCGGCAAGGATGAATACGCAAATCTGCAACTATTACATCGACATTGCCATGACGAAAAGACTGCACTTGACCTAAAAGAAATTAGGAGTAAAGACCACTCAAAATTCCTGGAAAAACTATCCCAATTTTGGGAAAAGTTTGACTGGGAATGGGTGAACGATATTCCTAATTTTATTGGTCGTGTTGTTAGGAAGTCCGATTTGACAAATGGACAACACACTGAGTAGCCGTGTGCGCCGAAAGGGTGCGCCGTGGTACGCACTGATTGAATTGCCAACTCAGTTGGCTGGAGTTCGGGGTAATCGACTCCAAGGCGAACAACTTACCTAGACCCGAAAGGGCGAGGGGACAAGAGCATGTTCGTAAAGCGGAGAGTAACAGAAAACGTGTATGTTATGGCTCCGCAACGCCTGAACGATATGGTTAAAGCGCTCACTGCTTGAACCTTAATATCCAGTGGTGGAACTGCACATCCTTCGGTATCACGTTTGTACACCGATGTCCCTTGGTAATCATTAAATCGACTTTCTTTAGTGATACACCCCGACCTCGAAGCGATGAGTAATGAACTCATTCAAGGATATGAGTGGGAACCTAAGTCGTTCTTTATACGTTCATTAGTGACGAAACACGGGATTGCCTACGGGACGCGAGTCCTATGGTAACGGAGTTCTAATAGTAGTCGTGGGAGTTACGCCCCACCTGGGCAAGCGGGAGAGCCGCTTACTCCGGCGTTGTAGAACAGGTAGATTGATGTTTTTGTAAGGTACGCGGGATGCGGATAGCCAATAACAAAGTAAAACATCAAGACACTGGAGAGCTACGTGATACGGAAACGGTCATGCGTAGTTCGGAGTTCTGGTGTTGGAAAAGTGCCAATTTTGGTAACTCGCTGGCTACCTACCCTACTGCAAGCACGGTTTCGGATGGGAGGGGTGATGCAGTATAATGCACACCTCGACCCTACCTGAATTGGTATTGCTGGCTCCCAAACGCTTGTAAGATGTTACCGTAGGGCTACACAGTGCAGCCAAGCCACGAGCATGGGTGAGAACACCGCCCATAAATTCGTAAGCGATCGCACTCAGCCCCATCTCATCCGTCCGATCCCAAAAGGCATTGCTACCATCCCGCCAAAGACTCATGTGGATGTGTCCACCATTCCCTGTTAGGTGGCTAAAAGGCTTGGGCATAAAAGTTGCAGTCAGACCGCGTTCTTCTGCTAAGGTTTTCACCATGTACTTAAAGAATACATGGCGATCGGCAGTTGTTAGCGCATCGCTGTAAGTCCAGTTGAGTTCAAATTGACCATTAGCATCTTCATGATCGCACTGGTAAGGTTCCCAGCCCAACTCCTCCATATAGCGAACAATCGTGGATATCAAATCAAACTGCCGCATTAAGTTCAACTGGTCATAGCAAGGTCGAACAGCTGTATCCATTGCATCAGCAATTTCATAGCCTCGCTCGCTCTTCTTAAGTAAAAAGAATTCAGCTTCTACCCCAGTTTTATAACTATAGCCTTGGCTTTCACACTGTTGGAGAACTTTTTTAAAAATTACACGAGGAGATGCTGCGAACAACTCGCCATCTAAGTATACATCACTGGCTAACCAAGCGACATTCTTCTGCCAAGGCAAAACAATTAAAGAATTTGGGTCAGGAATAGCAGCAATATCGTGAGCATCTGGTCCCAAACCTAAATTAGACGCGAAAGGAGCAAAAAAAGCACCATCAGATGCCACTGTGCCAATCTTCGCTGATGGAACTAGCTTGGCACGAGTTCCCCCTAAAAGGTCAGTATAGGAAACCAGGAAAAACTCTAGCTTTAACTCTTTTGCTGCCTCAACCAGAGTAATGGTCTGATTTTCCGGCACAGTTCCCACCATTGCAACTACTCCTGCACTTCATTAATTTTTTTATCATATATTAAGTAGGGAATAGCTAATTGCTAATTGCTAATTGCCAGTCTGACCTTCCCCATTCCCCACTCCCCACTCCCCATTCCCCATTCTCAATAAACAACGAAATGCCCCATTACCCACTCCCTATTCCCCACTTTCCATTCCCTTTCTTGGGTAGGATAAGTTTAAAATTCTCTCATTTAAATTTGAATAACTAATGATTGAAAAAGCAGATATTGTAGTTATTGGTGCTGGTTGTATCGGAGCTTCTGTGGCTTTACACCTAGCAGAAAAAAAAGCAGGCAAAGTTATTTTACTAGAACAAAAAGACTTAGCAAATGGGGCATCAGGGAAAGGAATAGGCATTATTCGCACCCATTATACTCATCCTGTTTTGGCTAAACTTGCTCAGTCATCGCTGAAGTTATTTCATAATTTTAGAGAAAGATTTGGTGGTTATGATTCCGGATTTAATCCTTGTGGCTATTTCATTTTAGTTGGAGAAGCAGATGTTGAAACCCTAAAAAGCATCGTTTTGATGTAACCGTTCAGGGGGTGGTCAGGCGATCGTCAATTAGAGAGACCAAAATCTGGTAATGTGAAATTTATGGAAGAAAAGCGCCCATCCTACGTCGAGCAGATACCCCGTGTTGATTGGGAAAAAACTCCAGCCAGTGTCCAGAAACTGGTAGAGGGGATGGGGCAGCAAATCGAAAGCTTAGAAAAACAATTGGCGGAAGTTCTCACCGTCCAGGAACAGCTATTAGAGAAAGCCAATCGGACGTCCAAGAATTCATCATCTCCTCCTAGTGCAGACCCACCCGGATTTGGGTTGAAGCAGGAAAAAAACAAAAGTAACAAAAAACGGGGAGGGCAACCAGGTCATTCGGGTCACAGTCGTGGCTTGTACCCGATAGAAAAATGTAGCGAGGTTATAGACTACCACCCAACAACATGCCGAAGTTGTGGAGAAAGCCTCAACGGAGAGGACACAAATCCCTACAGACACCAGATAGTAGAGATTCCACCAATAGAGCCAATAGTTATTGAACACCGCTTACACCAATTGACATGTGGGCGATGTGGAACCGAAACCCGCGCGACACTACCTTTTGACGTGAACCCAAGTGGTTACGGTGTAAGAGTAGTTGCTATTGTTTCATTGCTAAGTGGGGTTTACCGCAATAGTCACCGGATGGTGCAAAGTGCCCTAGCTGAATTGTTTGGAATCTCAATGTCGTTGGGAACTGTAAACCGACTGCGGCAGGAAGCGAACGATGCGATCGCCAATTGTGTGGATCAAGCAAAACTTTACGTCCAGCAACAACCGATAGTAGGAGCGGATGAAACAGGCTTTAACCCTTCGGGTTCGCCAGTTGCCTACGGCGGGAAACCCGCCTTCAGCACTGGACTCACCAAGGGAATATCGATGGTTGCAATCCCCAAGGGCGTCAAGCTTGGCTATGGGTTGCAGTCACGCCGCTAGTTACATTTTTTGAAATAGCCCTAACTCGTTGTACCCAAGCGGCTCAAAACCTATTGGGTGAAAACTTTACAGGCATTCTCAATTCAGACCGACATGGTGCTTACAACTGGGTAGATTTAGGACGTAGGCAGTTATGCTGGGCGCATTTGCGAAGAACCTTCGCAAAATTTCGGAACGTCCTGGGGTATCAAAAGAATTAGGGACTGCACTGGTTAAACAGCAAGAAAAGTTATTTGAGCTATGGCATCTCATCCTGTGATGGTACTTTGTCCCGTTGTGATTTTGTCGAGTTGGTTAAAGATATTCGTTCTCAGCTCAAAGCAACTTTAACTGAAGCCGACAACTACGAAATTACAACACGCGAAAAAACTCCTCTGGCAAAAACTGTTCGTACCTGCCGTCAACTACTCAAAGTTGAGCCTGCGATGTGGTTGTTTGTCACCACCCAAGGTGTAGAACCAACGAATAATGCTGCTGAGAGAGCAATTCGTCCTGCTGTCATATGGCGACGTACCAGTTTTGGTTCTCAAACTCAAGCTGGTAGTATTTTTGTTGCCAGAATGTTGACGGTAGTTACAACTCTCAAGTCTCAGCAGCGCAACGTTCTAGAATTTTTGACACAAGCTGTTTTTGCTGCTCGTGAGGACAAACAGGCTCCTTCTTTACTTCCAGAAATTGCTACTTCTTCTAAGTACACGTCTGTTAGCTAACATTCTTTTCCTGACACAACCGGGTTGGCTGCTGATGCGTCGCGTAGCGGCCCAGAGGCAGACAACCCGGCACACGGGTAATCCATGGTGTGGCGCAGTTTTGGGTGTTTGATGACTTCGGATTTCCGATCGCCCCCCTGAACGGATACGTTTTGATGCATCAACAACTTAAGATCAACGTGGAGTTAGTTGAACTACAGACCGTACAGGCTGAAGTTTCCTTATTAAATATCAGTGATGTAGCTGCGGCGGCTTACGAACCGGATTCCGGTTACGGTAGCCCCCCTAAAACAACAATTGCCTTCGCAAAAAGGGCAGCTGATTTGGGTGTAGAGGTGCGGACTCAAACTCCAGTCCTAGAAGTCAAATTAGACTCTCAAGGTAGGGTGAGTGCTGTCAAAACACCAGCAGGTGAAATTATGACTCGCACTGTAGTTGACTGTGTAGGACCGTGGGCAAGAAATTTTGCACAACACTTAGGTTTAGAGTTTCCTGTCATGCCGATTGTAGAGCATGTGGTTGTGTTGGAACGCCCGGTCGAATTTTCTCAACCCCATCCAGTCATTTCAGATTTAGTAAATTTATGCTATTTTCGCTCTGATTTGGAGCAGCCTTATACTCGAATTGGTAACTCTAATCCCAAGTATCATTCACAATTTGCTTTGGCAAATGCAGATGACTTTAATGGGCAAATTTTTCCCGGAATTTGTGAAGAATTATCTCAAAAATTAATCGTTCGCTGCCCAACCTTAAAACAAGGTAAACTTGTAGAAACTTACTCTGGAATTTGGGGAGTTACACCTGACTACCAACCCATCATTGACAAGTTAGAGTATGTGCCGGGATTGTATTGTGCAGTAGGGTTTAGCGGACACGGTTACAAACTTAGCCCGATCGTCGGTGAATTGATGAGTTGCTTGATTTTAGGAGAAACTAATGAATTGGTTAATTTGTTAAAGCTGTTTCGATTGAGTCGTTTTCAGGAGAATGATTTAGTTAAATCTCCCTATAGTTATGCTCAAGCAAAAGGATTACGTTAAGTAGGTCGAAAAAATAAACGTAATTGGTGAGTCAGCGCGAATGACCGAATAATTCGTAATTCGTAATTCGTAATTCGTAATTAAAAATTATTAAATTAATTGTAAGGATTCAGGTCTAAATTTGAGGAATTAAAGATGGTTCTTGCATATCTGGATTAACCATCGCTTTTATAGCTTGCTCAAAAAAATCAATTACGGAACGTCCTTGACGACGACAAGTTTGTACAACCGTTAATAAAATGTTCGTATGTTTAAACCGCTCGATTGAGCGGGAACCGCCACTAACCTTTCTCTTTGTTACTGCTAGCCGGAGTGTTCGCTCTGCTAAGTTATTGTCTGGAGGTACCTCTGGATGGTCTAAAAAATACCACCATTGATCTGTTTTATTTCGTAGCGATCGTAAAAGCTTACTGGCTTCTCAAGAATGCGAGTGCAATCCACTCATCAATAGAGGACTTAACTTTTAGTTTAAACTCGGAAGCCCAAGCGAAAAACTCACTTATATTTTGGTTCTGTTGGAATAAGCTGTAATTCTTAAATGCTTCGTCAATCAGCTTGACAAACTTTTCCCCAATTTTTTTATTGTTCAAACCTGGAAGCTTGATTAGTTTTTTAAAGTGACGGCGTAGATGGGCCAAACATTTCTGTTGGGCTTTCACGTCATAACCGTTATAAACGGAATAATCGTCCGAGCTAAGTACACCACTGTAGTTCAAACCGAGAATGGTTTCTAGTTCCGCACTCTTTGCGTGTATCGGCAGCATGGAATAAAGCGAAGTTTGTATTCGCAAAAATCCACAACCATTCTTTCACACCCTTTACAACCCAAGGTGTCTCATCGGAGTGAATATTTGGCTGTGTTTGCTGTATCCAATTTTTGAGGGAGCTAACGCTTTTATCAACTGCGGCATCTATTCTTTGATTAGTGGTTACTAAGGTTCCAACCCCGATTTCTATCTGACCCAGTTCCCACAAAAGCTCTTGTTGTTTTTCATAGGATAGATGCCCGTAGTTATTTATCCATCCTAAAAAAGCTTGTGGCCTTACTCCTATATCTTGTCCTGGAACTATATCTGGTGACCAATCGGATGCTTGTACATTTCCACAATGCTCACACACACAAGTATGGCGCTGATACTCAACTATTTCTATTGGGCGCTCTACTAACTGTGCTACTTGCTGTGTTTCAATTTTTATTGGCTCTTTTATAAATCCCGTACCACAACAACAACAAAACTCTGGACGTAAAATTTCCAAGCGATCTACTCGTACATACCCTTTACGAGTTTTTCCCAGATGCCCTGGTTGTCCTCCCGGTTTCCGTTTTGGAGCTTGGCTGTCACCATCCTCGATCTCAGGTTTTTTTTCGGATTTTTTTAGGATGTCCCCAGATGGTGGTTTTGATGATGTTTTACTGTCTAAATCTCTACTCGCCTTTAGTTTTTCTATTTCTTGTTCTAGCTCTAAAATTCTGGAGTTTAGTTTAATCGTGGCGATCGCCTGCTCGACAATGATTTCCACCAGTTGTTCCGGAGCCAACTGTATCAGGATTTCACGATCTAGTTCAAGAGGCAGGTTTTTTTCCATAATTGTGATATTCCGCCTGGGATGTCACACTTGTCAATACCCTCTGACCTGAATCCTTACAATTAATTAATAATTAATTCATTAAGGTACAGGTTCCCCCAACTTTGGATTATGAAAAAGAAAAAAATGCGAGATCTTCTTTACGACAGGTTCCCCTGCATTTATGCATGGGGACGCCAATAATGCTGTCCGGCACGGTATTTTTCGGGCGGCATTTTACGGGGGTTTCTGACCCCGTAAAGATGCCTTGGGTTTCTGACCCCGAAAAGATGCCTTACGAATTACGAATTATCAATTACGAATTAGAGCGAAGCGATTGACGGCTTTCCCGTTGGGTTAGGATCGTCATTAGTCATTTGTCACAGCAGATTCCAGCATCTGAATCTTACCTAAATTGGCATCTATTTCCACCTCCGCCCCTATAGGTAAAGTCAATATCGTTTCTATATGACCAATCTGGGCACCAGACCAGGCGGGAATTCCTAAGGGTTGAATGTGATCCCAAACGACTTCTTCTAAGGTCAAAGACCCATAGTCAGCATCTGGCAAGCATTGAGTACACTGCCCAAAAATAAAACCTGCTAGTCGCTTAAACACTCCAGCTAACTTGAGATGAGTCATCAAGCGGTCAATACGGTAGATATTTTCATGTGTATCCTCAACAAACAGAATCGCACCCTTTAAATTAGGCACATAGGGAGAACCGACGATACCAGAAAGTACCGAAAGATTACCACCAATCAGTCTGCCTCTCGCTTTACCAGGATTGATAGTCTGGATGCGGTTCTTCACTTGCATCAAGCGGTTTACATCACCACCGTCTTTTTGATTCTGAAAAGTTACCATCTGGGCATCAAACAAGACGCGACGGAAACAGTCCGTTTGGTCAGGTAGCCAGGAGGTCAAGCCATTGGGACCATGAAAAGTGACCAGACCAGTTTGGGCATGAATTCCCAGAATTAACGCAGTCAAGTCGCTAAAGCCCACAATAATTTTAGGATTTTGGCGGATGAGTTGGTAATCTAAATAAGGCAGAATCCGGCTACATCCCCACCCTCCCCGAATAGGTAGCAAAGCTGTAATCTTTGGATCAGCAAAAAAATGGTTGATGTCGGCAGCCCGTTCAGCATCTTTTCCCCCTAAATAACCATAGCGATCGCGCAAATGTGGAGCAAGATAAGGAACCAGTCCTAGTCCGCGAACAGCATCAACGACAACATCGACTTCTTCACGCAAAAATGTTGCACTTGCAGGACTAATCAACCCTACACCAGCACCACGATGTAGCCTTGCGCCTTTGAGAGACTTACTCTCTGCTGTCATCCCAGATTTTGATGTCGAAGCTAAAGCTAAAGTAGCGGCAGTTGCAGCACAATGACTCAGAAACTTGCGGCGATTCTGCATGAGTAGTTTTACGTTGTTACTGCTTCTAAACACTTATCATCGCTCAAAAAAGCAACAACAGTACTTTCTCTGATAAATTTTTATCTTACAGTATCGCTAGCAACAAATATCTAAGTTTTGCTGTGGTAACATTTTACGAAGTAAGAGCAGTTGAAACAAGCGCTCTTACCTTGGCTGCGGAATTCTGTTTTAATGCAGGTAAAGCGATCGCCTCAACTTCATTTACTGTAAACTGAACAATCGCCCGCTTAAATGTAGGAATAGCCTGGGATTAAGTTACGGTACGGTGCGTTAACGCCGAGAGTACGGCACCTTCTTTGCCCGCAAAGTTTTCCATCCAAAAAGCCTGGTTTTCCAGGCTTTTCATCAGTCAACAAGAATTAAGGTCAATCTAAAGTATGGGAGTGACCTCTATCGTGAAGTTGCAAGAAAGTTGGGCAGAGGATTGCCACCGTTACGACCGACAGGTGGGATTTCCAGCAGCTCATCCGTCGCTTGCCGGACGCTGTTCGTTTGGACATTGGGGTCGTTGATGACGTAGTTTTGGTTTCCTGGATGTCCGTTAGGAACGAACAGTTGTGGGTGGTCGAAGGGGGCTTTTTGATAGCGGACTCGCTCATCAGTCAGCCCTTTCAAAAAGGCAACCAGATCCTGTTTTTCTTTTGGTTTCAGGTTCAGCACTGGCAAAATCCCCGCAAAGTCCCCACCCCGACTGTAAAAATCAACCACTTGCTCCAGGGTCAACTGACCACCATTGTGGAAGTAGGGAGCAGTGAGTTCCACATTGCGGAGTCCAGGTGCCTTGAAAGCCCCGTCCGCAATCACGGTTTCACTAGGGCTAAGCGGTGGATTGAGGGTAGGGGGGTTTTCGCCGAGGAGATCCTTAAATTTCCCCTGCTGAGCTAGCTGTGCCTCGGAGAGCGGATTGCCTTGGTTATTACCAAACAAACCGTCATTACCACCCAAACCGGGGTCGTCGTCGGCGGGTCTGACACCAATGCTGAAGAAGCCAGTGTCTTGGGCTGGTTTCTGACCAAAAGGCAAACGTCTGATCCGTCCGCCTTGAGCTACGTTGCTGACTGAAGCGGTGGTCAATTCCGATCCACCGTGACAGCCAATGCACCCACCCTTGCTGAAGTCCCGGAAAATGTTCCACCCATCCTGCTGATCGGCAGTCAGGGCGTTATTGTTCCCAGCTAAGAACTCGTCAAATGGTGTATTAGCAGATACCAGTGTTGATTCGTACGCCTGAACTGCCAGCCCAAAGTAGAGCGAGAAGTTGTATTCAGCGAGCGTGTATTCGTCAGTTTTCGACGGGTCCTTCGGCTTGTTGATGAAGGTTCGCTTGCCAGTTTTTGGATTGACTCGGATGATGATATTTGATTGCCACCACTCCGGCTGGAAGGCTTCCTGGATCAGCTCTTCATAGGACTTTTTCAGACCTGGTTTGGGCGAGTTGGCGCTGCTGTTGCTTAAAGAACCTAAGACGCTGTCATCATAAGCCACAATCTGCTTGGCAAGGGGCTTCAGGGAAAGTAGCTTCTTACCGAGCTTCCTGCCGAACCTTTTCAAAAACTTGCTATCTGACGCTACTTGTTGGCTTGATTCGTCAGCATTTGTTGATAGCTCCGAATTAGGGTTATTTTCAACAGTCCGACCTTGTGGGTCCAACAAGCTAACTGTGTCGTTTGTTTCCGACGCCTGAATGATATTTGGAGTGATGATAGTGGTGTTTTCAGCTGCGGTTTCAAAGGCATTGAGCGGCGGACCCACCGCCTGAGAAGCCAGAGCCGAATTATTGAGACTGACTCGCACATCTTCCACTCGCTTTTTGCTCGTTGCTTTCAAAACAAAAGCATTGGGGTCTCTCAACCCAAAGGGATTTACCCCATTGAAAATGTTCTGAGCCCTTCCGTCCCAAAAGTTACGAAAGTTGAACACCGCGTTGATCACCGTTGGTGTATTGCGGGGTGTCACCCGGCGTATATTCGTGCCATTCACATTGAAGACGTCATCCTTCAAAGGCGTCACTTTGTCCTTGTCACTGCCAGGAACGACGTCAACGAATTCTGACCGGAAGACCCCCTGCGAACCAGTGACGTTATTACTGTCAGAAACCACTGCGGAGGATTTGTTATTCGGGTCTGCCAGCTTATGGAATGGGTAATCTGTTGCTGTCAGTTGGTAGTTGGGACCGCCTCCCGTAATGAAATTCCTCTGATTGTTTGGAATTGGGCTGATCTGGTTCTTGGATCTGCTGTCAGATCCAGCATGAAAGTGACAACTGGCACAGGACTGGATACCATCGTTGCCAAGCTGCATATCCCAGAAAAGAGACTTCCCTAGGGCGATCGCGGCTACCTTGTCCTTGATGTAGTCCCCAATTTTATCTGGTTCTGGAACCTTTACCGACGAGAGCGGCGGCGGCGCAGCTACCACCTGCGCCGATACACTATGTCCGGCTATGATTGCAACCGTCACAAGTGCGCCGATCGCCGTGCCTGTTTTCATGCTCCTAGATAATTTAGATGCGATCGCGGTGAGTCCACTTAGCATCCTTGCTGTCAAGATGGCAGGAATTTGTGTTAGTTGTAGAAGCCTTGATAGCAGATGGATAAAGGGGCGAGTAAAACGGCTTTCCCTAGTCCTACTTGCCTTCGGGGTGTTGTTCAACTCCTCGATCTTAGGCAAGTCGCTATGGCTATTGTTTGTACCATTGCTCATGGCTAAATTGCTCTTCTATTTTTATAGTTTTGTTACAAAACTTTGGCTGAATTTCTGTTGGCTTTCAGGTCAAAAGGTGCGATCCTTTCAACACAGTTTCCTTGGCTCTATTGCTTTATAGTTGAGTATAATTTATATGAGCTATTTAGATTTCAGACTATATCAAATTTTACATTTTTCAGAGCTATCACTCTCAGGGATATTTCATTATAATTCGTAATAGCTAATTAGTAATTCGTAATTTAAAAGGGGTTTTTAACTTTCGCAGAGACACGTAGTAATTTTTCAGTCGTGGGTTAAATCCCCATCTGAAAAATAATTACGAATTACGAATTACGAAGTACGAATTTTTAATCCCTATCTCGTCTAGAACCAACTTATATTTTTTAAAAAGCGGGAATTTGTCCTGTCATTATTGTTAGTCGTGATGTCATTAACGCATCTAGTACGTAGTGCTGGCACTTCCCTGTACTACTTATCCATTGGGAAAGCGCGTCTACTCCACTCAGGTATTCATTCAAGTATCAGATGGCGGATTCACAAGAGATTCGATAGCAATGGCAGATAAGTGTGCGGGTTTTGTCACTTACCCGCTTTTTACGTTTACAATGGGTACTTTCTCTTGATGCAATGACACAGTTGGCGCTAGCATTGCTTAAGCTGTTAGATTTGCCAAGGCAAGAGGAAGATTAGATGATAGGTCTTTAATTATTTTAGTCAGCGCGATCGCCTGAAAATTGAACTTGTATCATTAGTATTAAACCAGATAACCTCATCATTATTAGAGGGAATTTATGAGTAAACTAGAAACGAAAATACCTACTGATACTTGGATTGTAGCCACTTGGGATGAATATATCCAGGCGATTGAAAAGCCAGAGTATGAAAAAGCTAAGGGCTACTACCATAATGGAAGGATGAGGATTGAAATGTCCCCAGTCGGTAATGACCACGCAAGCGACCACACGATTATTATCGTTGCTGTCAACATATATGCGGCTCGTCCTTGTAGAAAAATCTCACCTGACAGCAGTTTTCAATTGAACCCGCGCCACATTGTCAGGGCGGGGTTACCCCGCCCCTACGCTTTGTGTCCCACGACTTCTGGCGCACCAACTTTCAAACTCATCTGTTCGCAACGAACAGTTAAAAAAGGTTTACCTAAACCCATCCCAGAAAAAGGACTTTCGACTGGGACTTCTAATTTGGAAGCAATTAAACCCAAGCGAGACTCTAATTCTGCGGGGAATATCAGCAAATTAGAATTCATCGTACTGAAACTAGATGCACCAAACCACTGTCGCCATGCGATAGTTTGCCGATTGTAATTCAAGCTACATAAAATCTTGTTTTCCTGACGGACAGTGACACGCTCTCCTTTTTCCCAGGTAAACTCAGCTAACTGCTTCGGTAGTCCCCAAATTTCTCGACCACCAGCCACCGAATCAGGATGATCTACATAAATATGGGAAACCCAACCACCGATTTTACCCTGATAACCCAATATAGCAGGAATTACAATCAACTCACTGTACTCCAGCACCGACCCGGTTCCGTAATAGGATAAATACACACCACCTAGGGTTTTACCAGGCCATACAGAAATAATTTCTAACTCCGAGGGGATCAGGGTACGAATTCCGTCAATATTTATCAAATGTAAAGTTTGGATAGCGTAGCCTTGAAGTGTCCAGGGTGCTTGTGGATATGGCATATATGGGTTGATAGTTGATAGTTGATAGTTGATAGTTGTTAGTTGTTAAAAATAACACTAACTAACCAGTTTCCATGACATGTTACCAAACAGGGTTGATAGTTGATAGTTGATAGTTGATAGTTGATAGTTGATAGTTGTTAGTTGTTAGTTGTTAGTTGATGGTTGTTAAAAATAACACTAACTAACCAGTTTCCATGACATGTTACCAAACAATTAAGTAAAAAAAATCCCCTATTATGGGGATACCTTGGTTAGGGAATGATAAGCGATATGTAGGGCATAGCCTTACATATCGCTCAACTACCAACTATCAACTACCAACTATCAACTATCAACTACCAATGACTACTTGGACTCTGTGAAATCAGCATCAATCACATCATCACCGGTGCCAGTGGAGGAGGAAGCACCATCACCATCAGGGGGGGTGCTTCCAGGAGCACCGCCACCAGCTTGTTGATAGATGTTGCTACCAACTGCGAATAGCGCCTGTTGTAGTTCTGGTGTGAGCTTCTTAATGCGCTCATCGTCATCTTGGGAGATAGCATCCCGCAGGTCTTTCACCAAACCTTCAACCTTGGTCTTGTCAGCAGCAGGGACTTTGTCACCCAAGTCTTGGAGCTGCTTCTCAGCTTGGTATGCCAAAGAGTCGGCTTGGTTCTTGCGGTCAATTTTCTCACGACGCTCTTTGTCAGTCGAAGCATTTTGTTCGGCTTCTCTGACCATCCGCTCAACATCCGTTTTATCCAAGGTAGAAGCGCCAGTAATACTGATGGACTGCTCCTTACCAGTACCTTTGTCCTTAGCAGTAACGTTCAGGATACCGTTAGCGTCAATATCAAAGGTTACTTCAATCTGAGGTACGCCGCGTGGTGCTGGGGGAATACCATCAAGGCGGAAGGTGCCCAAGCTCTTGTTATCGTTTGACATCTCCCGTTCGCCTTGGAGGACGTGAATTTCCACGTTGGTTTGACCGTCCACAGCGGTGGAGAAGACTTCCGACTTCTTGGTAGGAATAGTGGTGTTGCGGGGGATAATTTTGGTCATCACGCCGCCTAAGGTTTCCACACCCAAGGACAGTGGTGTCACATCTAACAGCAAGATACCAGTGACATCACCAGCAAGTACGCCGGCTTGAATCGCTGCACCAACTGCTACAACTTCATCAGGGTTGACGCTTTGGTTAGGATCTTTACCCAACACCTGCTTCACGACCTGTTGTACTGCGGGAATGCGGGTAGAACCACCAACTAATACGACTTCATCAATATCGCTCTTAGTTAATTTTGCATCTCGCAGCGCGTTTTCTACAGGAACGCGGCAACGGTCGATTAAGTCGGAGCAGAGTTGTTCAAACTGAGTACGAGTCAGCGTCGTATCCAGATGCTTGGGACCATCCTGGGTAGCGGTAATAAATGGCAGGTTAATTTCCGCTTGAGTGACGCTAGAAAGTTCAATTTTCGCTTTTTCTGCGGCTTCTGTCAGACGTTGTAAGGCTTGTTTGTCTTTGCGCAGGTCAATGCCGTTTTGTTTTCTGAATTCTTCAGCTAAGAAATCAACGATTTTCTTATCGAAGTCATCACCACCAAGGTGGGTATCACCAGATGTGGCTAATACTTCAAATACGCCGTCGCCTACTTCCAGGATGGATACGTCGAATGTACCACCACCAAGGTCAAACACGAGGATGGTTTCGTTGCTTTTTTTATCAAAGCCGTATGCCAAAGAAGCGGCAGTGGGTTCGTTGATAATGCGCAGTACTTCAATGCCAGCAATTTTACCAGCGTCTTTGGTAGCTTGCCGTTGGGAGTCGTTAAAGTAAGCGGGAACAGTGATAACAGCTTGGGTTACAGTTTCACCAATGTATTTGCTAGCGTCTTCAACCAACTTGCGGAGAACTTGTGCAGAAATTTCCTCCGGAGCAAACTGTTTGCCGGCTTGAGGACAGTCTACTTTGACGTTGCCGCTGCTATCACGCAGAACTTTATAAGAAACTTCTGTCGCTTCATGAGTAACTTCATCAAAGCGACGTCCGATGAACCGTTTGACAGAGTAAAAGGTATTTTCGGGGTTCATCACCGCTTGGCGCTTGGCGATTTGACCTACCAAGCGATCGCCATTTTTCGCAAAGGCAACTACTGAAGGTGTCGTCCTAAAACCTTCTGCGTTAGCAATAACCGTGGGTTTTCCACCTTCCATGACTGCTACGCAAGAGTTTGTCGTACCTAAGTCAATTCCAACAACTTTTGCCATTGTAGATTTTGGCTCCGTATAACTACAAAAAATGAATGAATGGGAGTATTAAGGGCTAAATTTTGAACTAACTGGTTTAAAAAAGCAGCGAGTTCAACATCAATACCTTTGGTCTGGCTTTCTGCTAGGGTGTTAAACCCGGGCTATACTGATATATATACTGAGCCTGTGTAGCCAGTCCTTGAAGGGTGGTTTTCCGAACCTCGGCGGGACGGTTAAGCCTTAGAATTTGTTTACTTCGCTCATCAATTGAATTGTTTTCACTGTGTCTAATGTATGAGAATTAATACTATGAGGGATTGGGGTGAACCGTAACTTCTAAGTGGTGTTTGCCGTCTTTTAGGAATTGGGGAATGGGGAATGGGGAGTGGGGAGTGGGGAATGAGGAGGACAAGGAGGACAAGGAGGACAAGGAGGACAAGAAAGCATTTCTCTCCCTTGTCTCCCTCATCTCCCTCATCTCCCTCATCTCCCTCATCTCCCTCATCTCCCCACTCCCCACTCCCAACTCCCCACTCCCAACTCCCCACTCCCCACTCCCCACTCCCCACTCCCCTTACTAAATAAGCGCCTAAACATGATTTATGGTTTACCTATCTCCTAGCCTGAAAGCCAAACTCTCGACTCCTTTGATAATTGGAGATTTTGAGGTAAAAAGTCGGGTTCTCCAATCGCCTTTGTCTGGAGTTACGGACATGGTGTTTCGACGCCTAGTGCGTCGCTATGCCCCAGATTCCATGATGTATACGGAGATGGTGAATGCTACCGGGTTGCACTATGTGAAAGATTTGCCCAAAATCATGGAGGTAGACCCTAACGAAAGACCAATTAGCATTCAACTATTTGATTGTCGCCCAGATTTTCTTGCCGAAGCGGCGGTAAAGGCGGTTGCGGAAGGGGCTGATACCGTTGATATCAATATGGGGTGTCCTGTAAATAAAATTACTAAAAATGGTGGTGGTTCTTCGTTGTTGCGTCAGCCAGAAGTAGCTGAGGCAATTGTTCGAGAAGTTGTGAACTCCGTAGATGTACCAGTGACGGTAAAAACTCGCATCGGTTGGAATGACCAGGAAATCATTATTCTCGACTTTGCTAAGCGGATGCAGGATGCTGGGGCAAAAATGATTACAGTCCACGGACGCACTCGCGCCCAAGGGTACAATGGTAATGCCCGATGGGAATGGATTGCTCGTGTTAAGGAAGTTCTTTCTATCCCAGTGATTGCGAATGGAGATATTTTCTCCGTTGAAGCGGCGGTGAAGTGTTTAGAACAAACTGGTGCCGATGGGGTAATGTGTTCCCGTGGGACTATGGGATATCCGTTTTTAGTGGGAGAAGTTGATTACTTTCTGAAAACTGGGGAAATGTTATCATCACCTACGCCTATTCAGCGGTTGGAATGTGCTAGAGAACATTTACAAGCTTTGTGGGAGTACAAAGGCGATCGCGGTGTACGTCAAGCCCGTAAGCACATGACTTGGTATGCTAAAGGCTTTGCTGGTGCGGCTGATTTACGCGGACAGTTGAGTCTGGTCGAAACGGTGCAGCAGGGTGTTGACTTGATTGACTGCGCGATTGAGAAGTTGGTTAATGGTTATGAACTTGAGTCAGAGGTAGAACCTAGCGGGAGCATTCGTGTGACTGTTAGCAACGGATGTTAGCAACGGATGGATAACGGATGTAACGGATAAGTTATCTGTGAGACTCATACAGTGGTTTTCAATTGAATTGACTATAGGAATCCTAAATCATTGATGAAAAATTTTAAGTAGTGTAGGGTGGGCACTGCCCACCAAAACCCAGAACTGGGCAGTGCCCACCCTACATATATTTCAAAGATCAAATATGATTCTCATATATTATCTGAAGCGGGTTTACCCCTAGATTATGTAAATAAATTTTAAGCGTAGGGTGTGTTAGCCGAGAGTACGGCACCGAAGTCTTCAACCACGGTGCGTTACGGCATCAGCAAGAGCGCACCCTACATAGACTTTATATTAGTTTACATACATCTGTCTTTCATCGCCTATTTACTTACTTAAGTGTTAGCTTTATTAAAGCTCAGCACCCGAACTTTACTATTACTATAAAATTTTCCAGCAGAAACTTCATAAAGAATTAATTCGTAATTCGTTAACATTAGGCATAAGAGTATTCCAACTAAAAAAGTACCCTGTTTTTCTTGTGGTGGCAGGCATCCTTGCCTGCCAATTGGGCGGGCAAGGATGCCCACCCCACAGGATTGGATCATTTATTGATTGGAATGCTCTAACCTAATTTTTTATGAGCTTTATTAATTCCAGATTCCCTGTATTCATGCTGCAGGGTAATTATGAATTAGTTTGACTAGTTAGCAATTTAGCTGGTAAAATCCCATAATCCACATGAGCCGTGACCCTCTAATTGGAACAACGCTCCGGAATCGCTACAAAATTACCGAACTGCTGGGAAGCGGAGGGTTTGGCAATACTTACTTGGCAGTAGATTTGGATTTACCAGCACAACCTTCGTGTGTTGTCAAACATCTCAAACCGAAAAACCAAAATCCTGGTGTTATGCCGATCGCCCAAAGGCTATTTGAGGGAGAAGCACAAACTCTTTATCGACTTGGCAACGAGAACAACCAAATTCCTAAACTTTTTGCCCACTTTCAAGAAGGTGGGCAATTTTATTTATTCCAAGAATTTGTTGATGGGCATGATTTGACAAAAGAAATTATCCCAGGTTCGTGCAAGAGTGAGCAAGTCGTCTTTAAACTTTTGCAGGACATCCTGAAAGTTTTGGCATTTGTTCATCAAAACAACGTCATCCATCGGGATATTAAACCACAGAATTTAAGGCGGCGGCGCAAAGATGGGAAAATAGTGCTGATTGACTTTGGGGCGGTTAAGGAAATCAGTGCTATGTCTGTTAATAATCAGGGGCTACTCTAATTTTTTGTTCAGGTGAAGTGGTAAATGGAATCATAATATTCCCCTGTATGAAAAATTTCCGTACACTGCCATATGTATGTTATACAATATTATGTGTCGGCGAAATAACTCAGTATACAGTAATCTAAATATGACTTACGCACGCTCACAAATTGAGCATCATGTGTATAATGGAATTCGGTGGTTTCAGCTTGTAGAATTGACCGCATGGTAAGGGCGGGGGAACCCCGCCCCTACGGTTAAATTGTGGTTTATCCGAATCAATATTGCGCTCCGCAGCTTGACTCATGCCACGGCATACAAGACTATTTCTGTCAATGCCATCGTCCTCATGGCTTTCCTGATTTTGGGGACAAACTTTTAGGGTACGCGTAGAGGCAAAGCGGGGAGTCTGTCAGGCATTGCTTGTTGTAGAGAAGTAGGGTTGATTGTGGGCGATCGCTCAATGTTCTGCCTAAGTGTTTAATTTTGACTCGTTGATGATTGCTATAAAATCAGCAGCGAGGACGATGAGGATGTTCTGATAACTGCTTAACGACAATAAATCTTTATCACCCGTGACAATGTAAGTTGCTCCCCCTACAAGCGCACATTCCAACACCATATCATCGTCGGGATCATTGCTGACAACTTTCATTCCAAATCTGGAAAGGCTTGCAGAATTTCATCATGGTGCATGCCGTCAGCTACCATACCGACAACCGTTGCGACGGGTATTCTGAGTCCTCTAATACAAGGGACTCCTCCCATTTGCTTGGGATCAACAGTGATGCGAGTAAATTTCATCAGCCTATAATCGTTGCCAAATTTTCTTTTGTTTTCATAGCACAATCCCTGTGTGGGTTGCTAGGTTTTAGAAGTTATGTGATCGAGTGCGATCGCTGTTTACCAAAAGTTTAGCGATCGCTTGTCAGGACAATGTGTGTATGGTATCCTAAATTTAGACTGATATAAACAAAATTAGATGCAAAGCCTGCCTGAACAAAAATCAGAACGGATAGACATCCGCACAAGTGCTGCTGCCAAAAGGCTATTGCAGCAGGCAGCAGCAGCTAGCCACAAAAACGTTAGCGAGTTTTTGCTGGAGCATGGTTTGATAGCGGCATCGGAAACACTGGTAAACCGCCGCCTTTTTGTGCTGGACGATGAGCAATGGCAAGCTTTCCAAGCTGCCCTTGATCGTCCGCCGCAAGACAAGCCCCGTCTGCGCCGCTTGTTGACAGAACCGAGTATCTTTGATTGAGCTATTCCCTTGAGCAAGCCCTATATTGAGAAATTGTCTGCTGCACAGGACCTTCAGGATTTTGACTGCAGCAATCTAGAGTTAAACCGTTTTCTCCTTCGTTATGCCTTGCAAAACCAACAGTCCAACAGTGCCCAAACTTATATTGCGTGCATTGAGGGTCGTGTGGTTGGTTATTACAGCCTAGCTGTAGGCGCTGTTACTCATGACGAAGCACCGCCACGTGTCACAAAAGGGCAAGCATTGCATCCCATACCCATAATGATTCTGGCACGTCTAGCAGTTGATCGGCGCGAACAAGGGAAAGGGATTGGCAGGGGATTGTTGAAGGATGCGCTGCAGCGCACAACTCAAGCGGCTGATATTGCTGGTATTCGTGCCTTGGTTGTTCACGCCAAGGATGATAAAGCACGGGCATGGTATGAACAGTTCGACTTTCAGCCTAGCCCAACTGATCCATTACATTTGTTCCTGCTCATGAAGGATATTAAGAAGATATTGCAGGAAGCACAAGGATAACCTAGTTGGCTTCTGCCTTTGATTATTGTCAGTACTCATATATATTAACCATTAGCCTTAAATGCTGACTATTATTGGTTGCGGTAATCTCAACCGCAGTGACGACGCCGTAGGTGTGCTCATTGCCCAACGCCTACAGCAATATCTTACCGAACATCCTCACCCTAGTGTCCGAGTTTATGACTGCGGCACAGCAGGGATGGAAGTGATGTTTCAAGCAAGAGGTAGCAAACAACTAGTCATTATTGATGCTAGTTCAACGGGTTCCGAACCTGGTGCTGTGTTTAAAGTTCCAGGAATTGAACTAGAAGCCTTACCAGAACCAAGTTATAGTCTGCACGATTTTCGTTGGGATCATGCTTTAGCTGCAGGTAGAAAGATATTTAAGGATGACTTCCCCTCAGAGGTAACAGTTTACCTAATTGAAGCAGAAAATCTTAGTTTAGGACTGGAGTTAACTCCATCTGTCAAACACTCTGCAGACTTAGTTTTTGAAGAAATAGCCACAATCATCAACCAGAATGGGGAGTAGGGAGTAGGGAATGGGGAGTGGTGATTAGAAGGTTGTAATTTTTATCTTTAAATTAATAACTCATAACTCATAACTTTTCTTCCCCACTCCTCACTCCCTTCTTCATAAATTAAGCCCTATCTCTGTAAACTGATAGTTCGTCTACTCTCATTTCAAAAGGCATTCCCTGATTGTTCGGGGGACAAACGCGGATTTTAGCACTGGTGATAATTTCGTACAGCAATGACGCCATTGGTACAATTTGTTGTAAGACACGCCAGTTAGTCACTTGATCTGGACATTCAATCACCAATGTCAAAGCAGTCGGATGGTTTTTAACATACCATCTACAACTTGATAATAAATTTTGGAGAGAGCGATCGCAACCTTCATAAAAGTATTTACTAATAGAATACTCAAGTCGCTGACGCAGCATAATATCTGCTGATGTTGGTTGAATTGGATGTGAATCATCAGCATCCTGTGCAAAATAATTTTCCATTCCCTCTGAATTCCTATTAGATTCCAATTACCAGAGCATAAAGGATGTCTTTATTAGTTTCTAAAAATTCTTTTGTCTCATCATCATAGTAAGCACCAATACCACTACATTGAATACCCCAATAATTGCTAAACAAATAAACTCTTTGTCCTAAAAAACCAGCAATTTGCATAGCAGTTTGATAATTGCTGTAATCTGATACAAGAAATAAAGTTACAGCACTATCTCTAGCAAGCGCTTGATTTACACATAAGTAACCCGCCTTTTCACTAAAATTACCTGCCTTAACTAGATACTTCCCTTTATATAACCCAGACAACATTCCTTCTACTCGATTGACAACAGAGTAAATTTCTATATCTTCACGAGTTTCTGTTGGTATGGGTTGCTCAACTGACTGTAAGATATTAAAATAATCTTCTACAGAAATAGACTGTTTCTGAAACCGCCTAATCGAGCGTCTATTATGAACAGTTAGGAAAAATTTTTCATTGTCAAAGTTAAACAAGGGATACTCTAGTTGCTTCTGGTAACTTTTCTGAAAAGCTGTTTCTTTATAACACTCCTCAATAAATTGATTTTGTTCAAAATAATCAGTTCCGCAGACAAAAGGAACTTTTAGTCTTAAGCGTCTGACTTTCTTTGCTTGCATCTCCCCAGAAATTGCACAAGCAGTAATAAACTCCTTGTTCTCAAAGCCTAAATCTGCATTAAGAGCAAGTTTATCAAAATCAAAAATTAGTTGTATGTCTTTGTCATGAACATAAGCTGAGGCTGCAATTGCACCTAAATGATGTCCACTATCTAAAAAACAGTACCTCGCACTTCTATCTTTATATTTCCAGCTAGACCTATAATAAACACAACTAACTAAAAAAATGAATCCATTTATACTATTATTTGGGAAAATATAACTTTCTAAACCATCGTCAATTAATTCATAAATTAGTACTAGAGAATTATTTGCAACTTCTAGATGGTAGATACCATTTACTATTCCCTGTATCCCTCGAATCTGTACGTAAATTTCTGTAGGGTAAAGAGCACCTGCGGATGGATTAACCCGCAGTTGATAGGGTTGAGATTGATAAACTTTCTCAAAGGTAATGGCACTGGTTAACCAGATAAATGAATGAATCGGATGATTGACATCTATTTTGAATCTTCTATAAAACTTTGGATACAGTTTAAAAGAAGCTGGTTGAGTAGATGCATCTACGTAGTTCGGGTTGCTCATCACCGATAAGTAAGAATGCTTTGTAGCTTCGTGATAGGCTTTACCATGAATCTTACTTGATTGCATTTTTGAGTACTCTTAAAACTTCTATATTGCTGGCAAAATCTATGGCTTTATAGTCGTCTAAGTTTTTTAACTCTAAATTAGGATGATGTTTTAGAAGTAACTTGACGACCTCCGTCTTTCCGGCTGACGCCGCGTACATTAAAACAGTTGCACCGTTATCATTTTGGTTATCAATATTAATTTTGGCAGCCAGCAACAAATTAATTAATTCGTAGCGATCGCCAAAACAAGCAAACCACAAAGCATTGTTACTATCATTGTTTTTGGCATTGAGATCTACTCCTGTATCAATCAGTTCTTTGACTACTGAACAAGCGCCTTCTCTTGTGGCTTTCATTAAAGCTGTATCACCATTTTCACCTGGCTGATTTAAATCTTGAGGATCGTAGCCTTTTACTATCAGCCATTGTCTTGTTGCTTCACTCAAATCTTTCCGGTTCGCTTGACTCATAATTATTCCTAAGATTGTCTGAGAAACCCGGTTTTTTAAATGTAAGGGCGTGGAGAGGTTCTTCCAGGATTACTGAATTGGTGTTTTAGTAGTCTTTCAAAATTGTTTTGATGGGTTCGCTTAAAGAGCGCTTACGGAAATAAGACAGATTTTTCCGACAAAATTGCAGCTATTTCATACCTTAAGAAATCCCGCTTATTTCTGGGATAAGACTTACGCATGCCATGATTTTCGCTTTGAAAATATCTTGCTATCTCCCAATTTTTGGTTTAGCTAGGATTAAGTTAGGTATTTACACAATTCTATAATCAGTAAAGTCTAGTTTGACTAGCAACAATTCAGCTTACCTATATATTATCACTCTATGAAATAAGAATCAATATTTTTTATTGAATATTCACCCAACAAGCTGAGCGGAGAAATTGTCAATAAGCTAGTAAACTTTTAGAGCGAGTTATTCCATAATAGATAGTTAATATATAGCAGTCCTAAATCATTCGTGAACAATAGATAATTTTGTAGGGTGGGCAATGCCCACCAAACTTGGTAATGGTAGGCATTGCCCACCCTACAGAGAATTTCACTAGTAATTAATGACTAGTTATCCTACTAGTCAGGAAATTTTGTATAAATTACTTCCTTAGATACATTAACAACTATCTGTAAGTAATTATCCTTCAGATAGTCGGTTGTTAAAATCTTCGATAGTACAAGTTAAAGTAAATATGCTTTATCACAAAAGTTTGATCAAAAAGTTTGTTGGCAGCTTTATAGGAGTTGCTAGCGTCAGTACTTTCATTGGTTTCCCTGGATTGGCACAAGCCAACTTCAACGGTTCCGCCAACAGTTCCAGTGAGTCTATCCTTGCCCAGAGTACACCGGGAACCAGTACTCCAAGTGGAGGTGCTATGACGCCAGCCCCGGACACCACGAATTCTAGTCCATCTGCTAATCCATCTGGAGGCACAATGGATTCTAGTCCATCTGGAGGCACCACATCTGCTCCAGGCACTACAAATTCTAGTCCTTCATTAAGCGCTTTAGACAAAGAATTTATGACTAAGGCGGCGCAAAGTGACATGACAGAGATCCAAACAAGTCAACTGGCACTCCAAAAGTCTCAAGACAAAACGGTGAGAGCCTTTGCACAGGATATGATTCAAGCTCATACAGATTCGAGCCAACAACTGATGCAAATAGCGAAAGCTAAAGGTTTCACGCTACCAAAAGACGTTGGTCCAGATAACAGACCCTTATTAACGAAACTGAAGCAGATTTCTGGTAAAAACTTTAACCGAGCATACATGCAAGGGCAGGTTCAAGCTCATACCAAAACTCAGGCTGAGTACCAAAAGTACATTAAACAAGGACAAGATCCAGATTTGCAAGCGTTTGCAAGTAAGATTTCACCAGTTGTAGCCGAACACCTAGAGATGGCTCAGAAGGACGTAGCAAAACTTTAATGAGTCACACAGATGTTGTTGGCGAATCAACGTAGGGTGAAACCCCATAGCTTTTTCTCGTTCCTACTTTGCTTTGGGAGGTGTATCGAGTAGAGGCTGCGCCTCTTGTAAGGCATTCCCAGCCTCAGGCTGGGAACGAGTCTAAATAGCTGTTAAATTAAGGATTTAGTCCATTTTAATGTAGAGACGCGACAGATCGCGTCTCTACACTGCTCGGGCATGTAAGTGACCTAAGGGTTGAGAAATTGTAGTTAAAAAGTCTATTTTTTGCCGAAAAACTCTACTTTTTGCGAGCAACAATGTGAAAAATATGCCAGTGCTTCTCTTCACCTATAGCGGTCTTTCCAGGATGGTCTTCTGACTCTAACATTTCAACTTCAAAAGGTTGGAGTAACATTTCTACCTGTTGGCGAGTATGATGGTTCATGGAAGTATGAATTGCCCAAGAGTCGCGATCGCCAATTAATTGACCACAGAAACGACCACCAGAACAGAGAGATAAAACAATTTTTTCCCAGAAACTGGGAAAATACCCGGGTGGGCAAAATGGCAGTGAAAAACTAGAATTTACTAAATCGACCGATTCTGGTAATATTACTTCTTCAAAGCGAATAATTAAGGTTTCCAAAAGTTTACGATTAATGTCTGGACGAGCAAGTAGGCCATTAATCGCTTCTTGTTCACCATCAATCGCTAAAACCCGCCAACCCCGACGCAACAGTTCCACCGTATCTCGTCCTTCTCCGCAGCCTAGGTCAACCGCAAACCGTGTTCTAGTAGTTGGATTTTCGGTTTCAAAACGCGCTAAAGCGGAGAGTAGGGTGTCTCGTGGTGGACGACCGACGACAGCCTTATAATAGGCAGACCAATCTCGTTCAAAAACTTTATTTTCAGATGGAAAATTTCTTGATTCTGGCATAAAATAATTAGGTTTTTAATTGAGATATGAGTTCGTGTAAATATTATCAGCATATATTACTATATTAAAAACAAAATAAATTTATATGAGTTTAACAAGAATGTAATAAATAATTTAGATTGACCGAAGTGTTAATAATTTAATAAATATTTTATTTTAAATAAAAAAATAAGTTTAACTATAACAAAATAATTTGTTAATATATGTAGGTTCATAAATAAAAACAAGGTAGCAAAAACATGGAAATTAGCGCTCGTAATGCCCTGAAAGCTAGTGTGAAAGAAATTGTGGAGGGCGCGGTTAATAGTGAGGTAGTTTTAGAACTGGCACCAGGAATCGAAATGGTTGCAATTATCACTAAATCATCTGCGGAAAAGCTAGGACTGGCAGAAGGTAAACAAGCTTACGCTGTAGTGAAGGCGACAGATGTGATGGTGGCGGTTGATTAAAGGGCTACCCCAGAGATGGATTTTTTTCACCCATACTAAATTAGTATCACCGTAAATTTACGGACGACGCTCATCATCTTACCTTGCTAATGTTGAGTCGTTTCTACCACTCAACAAAGATCAGGATATGAAAGTTAGCGCTCGTAATGCTCTCAAGGGTACAGTAAAAAAAGTTGTGCCAGGAGCGGTAAACACGGAGGTTACGTTAGAAGTTGCCCCAGGAGTAGACGTGACTGCAATCATCACAAAATCCTCAGCGGACAATCTCCAAATTACCGAGGGCATACGGGCTTACGCAGTGATTAAGTCAACGGATGTCATAGTCGGTGTTGACTAAAAAAAGGTGAGAGTTACTATAGCCTTTGTAGAGACGTTATATATAACGTCTCTACAATCAGATTTATGTTAGACGAGATATGGTTCTTGATGGGTGCGAATCGTGCAGTTAGAACGCGCGTAAGTCACGCAAAGTAGGGCAAATCCTTTCTCAATCTGCTCGTCATCCAAGAACGATTGCTCAGATTGATCGATTTCACCTTCAACTACCTTACCCACACAACTAGAGCAAGCACCTGCCTGACAAGAGAAGGGCAACTCAATACCCTTTTCTTCTGCTGCATCTAGAATGGTAGTCTCCTCGTCTACTTCAATCGTCGTGTCGATATTTTCCTTTTTGCTGATTAATCTAACTTGGTAGGTAGCCATTTTCCGATTCTCCTCAAACGTTAAAATCTAAAATTGCAACCGCACCCGAAGCGCGGATATACGCAGATGAGTGCTGTTCAAAATCCAAAATTCTATTAGCTGCAAGGTACACCTTTAGGGGTACAATCGCCTGCTTTGAACGACTTTCCACAACTGCAATTATCAGTTGCATTAGGGTTGGTAAATTTAAAGCCGCTTTCCATCACACCTTCGACGAAATCGACAACAATTCCATCCAATAAAGATGCACTTTTGGCATCGACGTAAACCAGCACCTTGCCTTGCTGAATTACTAAGTCATCTGGTCGCGGCTTAGTGGTAACATCCATTGCATACTCATACCCACTGCAACCACCATCTTTGACAGAGATGCGGATACCTTTAGTCGGTGTATTGGTGTCGGGAGCAGAACCATGTAAGAATGTCTGTAAGCGAAATTCTGCTTTTTCTGTCAAAGTAACAGTCATAAAACTCCTTTATTTGTTGGTTGTTAGTTGTTAGTTGTTGGTTGTAAAGAAGTAGCACTAACTACTAACTACTAACTACTAACTACTAACCACTAACTACTAACTACTAACCACTAACCAGCTATTATTTGCAATTACTGGTGGTTTCCAGATCGGTGGATTGCAAGTATCTCCACGGTGCATTGTTACCGCACACTGGACATGAGCGATCGCGGTGAGAACGGCGCTTGGCAAATTCTAACCGGGTAAGGTCCATTGTCAGCAGTTGCGACAATAAAGGTTGACTAAACCCAGTGATCAACTTGATAGCCTCCAGCGCCGTCAGACAAGCCAGTGTTCCAGAAACAGCACCAACAACTGCAAAGGCACGCCGATCCCAATCAGGTTTTTCCGGAAATAGGCAAGATAAACAGGGAGTCACACCAGGAATAATCGTCGTCAGGTAAGCCTCCATTCCGTCCATTGCTGCTTCCACCATTGGCTTACGCCAGCGCACACAAGCTCCATTTAACACATCGCGCTCCGTGAAGTTGTGGGCACAGTCAAGAGCCATATCAGCCGATTGCACCAAGGAGTCAACATTCTCAGGGGTAATGTAATCATGAACTGCTTCCACCTGAACATCAGGATTGATCGCGCCGATCGTTTCTTTTGCTTTGAATACCCTTGGCTTGCCTACCCAATCATCAGTCATCAGAATCTGACGATTCATATCATCAAGCCGCAGGTCGCCACCTCGGACTAGAATCAGCCGCCCAACGCCTGCTACCGCAAGGTAAAGCGCTGCCGTACCGCCTAATCCTCCCACACCTGTCACCAGAACTGTTGCTGACTTAAGGCGTTGCTGTGCTAACTCGCCAAAATTAGGAAGCATCATTTGGCGACGATAGCGTTCGATCTCGTTAGGCGTCAGGTTAACCAATTTTTACCTCCTAATCAGAAGTGATTTCTGTCAGCGTGACTACATTTTTAGGCTTCTCATTAAACACTTTGAACAATTTTTGTTCGTGAGGTGTTGAATCGAGAAATACCTGATAGGCTTGTTCTAAAGCCTCACGATATTTACTTAACTTATCTGAACTACTGAGGTCAGTATAATTCTCATCAATCTGTTTTATGAATTGAGAAAACTTTTTCAAAATATGTAGACGGTTTACATTAACAACTTCTTGATCGTAGGGCATTTGAAAAAAATCAAAATACTCTTCTGCATCTACAAGCCGATTAAATTGCTCCACATCTCTATTCATTTTCCTTCCTCCAGTTTTTTTAGCTGCTGCTTAAGTTCCTCTAGCTGACGATAAATTTCATAAGTGTCAGCGGCAACATCCATCAGTTGTTCGTAATTTGTCGGTAGCCCTTCTGCTAAATCGTGCAGATCCATTTTCATTTGACCTGCCTTGCTATTCAGGCGTCTTATCTGACCTTTTAGCTCTTCAATACTTGTTTTTCCTACTTGCACCATAAAAATCTCCATTGGTTGATTGTTGATTGTTGATTGTTAATTGCAAACAACAATCAACAATCAACAATCAACAATTAGCGATTAGCTACAATTTTCCAACTTCGGGAAAGCGCTTAGCCAAATCAATGCCTTTTTGTACTAGGCTTTCTCCCTCATCTGCTAATTTTTCTAGAGATTCAAAACCAAAGCGGTGAGCATCACGCAAGGTTTTAACAACTAGCAAAAGACGACCAGAAAAAACCAGTACCCAGCCAAATCCTTCATGGTTCAAGTCAACCACAACCTGAGATAGTAGACCTGTTTCCTCCTCAAGACGGGCAGCTACAGCGCGAAAAAATGCCACAATCCGTCCCTGAGTAACCGGATCTATCTCACCCTCAACAGATATTTCCCGTTTCTTTTGTTTGCTGACAACAAAGGGTTTAATAATCAACTCATCTGCCCAATTGCGGTAGACTCCGTAATTATCTAGACCCCGAATTTGTAGCACTAATTTTTTAATAAAAGGAGCGCTTAATACTTCTGTTGTGGCTGTGCCGTTTACACTATTAGTTGTATTCATACCGTTGCTTCCTCTTCCAATTCATCTTCAAAGCTTCTAGTTTTTGGTTGTAAAGCTTTACGTAGCCAAGGCGGAGGATTTCCTTTCAGAGTTTGTACTAACTTATTCAGAATATTAGCAATCTCGTCTTCTTCTGATTGCGCCTTGATTGGGGTTACCCCTTTCTTGATTAACCGAGCAGCTGCACTACCTCCAATTGCTGTAACATAAACAATCGTGCAGTCAGCCAGTGCCTCTAGTTTTGGTGTGACTTTATCCTCATTACCATCTTGTTTGAGGTCACCCTCAAACTGGAGAGTTTCTAGAAATTCATATCCGGAATCTGAAATTTCATAAACAACAATTTCTTTTGCAGATCCGAAGTGAGCATTAATATGAACTCGGTCACTTGTCGTGAAGGCTATTTTCATGGTCTTTTGTCCTTTGTCATTAGTCATTAGTCATTTGTCATTTATCATTTATCATTTGTCTAAAACTAATGACCAATGACTAATGACTCTTCCTGCTCTAAAAACAGGTTGCCAATATCAAATAAAAGCTGCATAGTACCTCTGTAGCCAACTTTGGTAAACTGACCATTACCGAGTCGGTCATAAATGGGAATGCCTTGACGGTAGAGAGGAATTTTTAAGCGTTTGGCGATCGCTACTGCGTGAGAGTTAGCAATGAGCAGATCAGACCCGACTGCGAGTTGCTCAAAGTCTTCCAAATCGCCAATAGTGACGCTTTTAACAGGGAGTTTTTCTAACAGAGGAGAGCGTGTTGTTGTCACCGCTGCATGAATTTGAACTCCCATTGATTGCAGGAAATAAACTGTTGACCACAACAAATCTGGTTCCAGCGCTAAGGACACTCGCTTACAACCAAAGTAAAAGTGAGTATCCAGCATGGCATCTTGCAACTGGCGGCGTTGCCGGCGGTATTTTTCTGGTACACTAATACCGCTGAGGTCTGCCAATGCTTGCAGGAACCTGTCCACCGCTTCTAGTCCCGTCAGTTCACCAAACACCTCATAAGGTATACCAAACTGCTTTTCCAGGTTCTGTGCGCTAGAGCGCATACTCTCGCCCAGTGCCAAGGTGAATACTGAACTACCAATTGAGCGCAGTTCTGTCACGGTGGTGCCACTAGCTGCTAAGGGACTGTAGGAATCCTCTAAATGACCATCGAGTGAGGCGGAAAGGTCAGGTACGAAGATGGGCTTCAGTCCAAAGGCGGTGACAATCTCTTTGATTTCCTGTACATCCCCAGGAGTGAAGGCAGAACTCGGCAAAATCGTGATTTGTGTCGCACAGGCGTCTCGCTTGTCACTTTTTTGGGGAATTTGCCTAACTATGCTCTCGACCGCAGCAGCAAAGCCATCTTGCAACGCACCTTTAAAATCTGGCGTTGAGACAAACACAATCGGCAGGTTATCCAGTTCTGGGTGACGTTCGCGGATCTCCTTGAGAAAGCGATCCATATCATCCCCTCTGGTTTCCGTCAGTCCAGTGGTAAATAAACCAATGATTTCTGGCTTAGACTTCTCCACCAGCGTCAGGACTGCCTGTTCAATATTCTCCTCGCCTCCCAAAATAGTGGAGACTTCTGTCATCGCTGTAGTAGAAAGGGGAATCGCCTCACGGAAATGCCGTACCAGAACGACTTTGGCGAAGGCTGTACAGCCTTGAGAACCGTGCATTAGAGGTATGGTCCCCTTCAATCCCAAAAAGGCTAAGGCTGCACCCAAAGGCTGGCTTTGCTTGAGGGGATTAACTACAACTGGTTTTTCGGCAGTCGTGACAATTGCCATCATCTCACCCCCGTTTTTAGAGTAGGGGAGGTGGGGGAAGTAGGGGAAGTGGGGGAAGAAATAGCTCCCTCATCTCCCCCTACTCCCCCTACTCCCTTATCTCCCTCATCTCCCCCTACTTCCCACGGCGCGGGCTTACGTACTTGCGCCCACACAGGGCTGTAGAGGGCTTCATATAGTTCTCGTGCCATCTCTACCATACCCGTATAGCCTGCATAGGGATGATGGCGTTCTTGGTTGATGTCTAGGAAAGGAATGCGGGCTTTTAGGGCGGTATATTGATTGCGACCGCCAGCAATCAACATATCGGCTTTAGCTTCCTTAACTATCCGCAGGATTTCTTTAGGACTTTCCTGTTCCAAAATAATGCCATCTTTACCCAGCAATCTCTTGATTCGGGCTTTATCTTCCTCAGTACTTTTCCTAGCGCTGGTAGCGACAACTTCTATGCCCAAGTCCTTAGCTGCAGAGATCATCGACCAACTCTTGACGCCTCCGGTATAAAGGACAACACGCTTATCTTTGAGGCGGGCGCGATAGGGAGCCAGCGCCACATCCAAGGCGGCGTTTTCTTCGGCAATTAGTTTTTCTGTGCGCTCTTGCAAATCCGGATCGCCAAGTTTTGCGGCAATGTTCCGCAGACAGCGGTTCATGTCCTCTATGCCATAGAAAGACTCTTCAATGTAGGGGATGCCGTAGCGCTCCTGCATCTTTCTCGCCATGTTGATCAGAGCTTTGGAGCAGATCATCACGTTGAGCTTGGCTCGGTGAGCGTAGCAAATTTCCTTGTAGCGAGCATCACCCGTAATTTTTGCCAAGACTCGGATACCTAATTTCTCCAACAGTGGTAGAACACCCCACATTTCACCAGCGATGTTGTACTCACCGATCAGGTTGATGTCATAAGGCGTGGTATATTCGGGTTCGGCGGTGCCAACAACGTGTTCCAGCAAAGCTTCACCAGCAAGGCGGTTGCCGAGATTTTTGGTGCCGACAAATCCAGGAGCATTTACGGGGATAATCGGAGTTCCTGTTTTCTTGGCAGCAGCTTTGCAGACTGCATCTAGATCATCACCAATCAGGGCGGGAACGCAAGTGGAGTAGACAAATACTGCAGCGGGTTTGTAGTGTCTTTCCAATTTCAAAATGGCTTTATACAGCTTTTTCTCACCACCGAAGATGACATCATTCTCATCCATGTCAGTGGTAAAGCCCGTCTTGTACAGCATAGGACCAGAGGAGAGACTCCCACGACTTCCCCAAGAGTTGCCAGAGCAGGCGATCGGTCCGTGAACTAAATGAGCAGCATCGGTAATTGGTACTAAGGCAATCATTGCACCGTCAAAGGCACAACCTCCTTGAGCGGCTCCCGGCTTGGGTAGTTGTGTACAAGACTTGTTTTTCTTCTCGCCATGCTTGTGCTGATTGTGTTCGCATCCTGGCTCAGTGAGCAACTCGTTGATTTTACCTTGGGTGATTTTCATCTCTCAATGTTAGTTGTTAGTTGTTAGTTGTTAGTTGTTAGTTGTTGGTTGGTTGTTGGTTGTTGGTTGTTGGTTGTTGGTTGTCAAAAATTACTACTAACCACTAACCACTAACTAACAACTAACAAATATATTTCGTCACATCCTCTCCACATACATCAGAGAGGTAAGATAAAGCACGGAAACGCAATCCGACAAAATTGTCATATAAGGGATTGAGCTTGCACATTGGTGGAACGTGGAAGGTACGCCCAAATAATTTAAGATCTCTCTCAAAGGGGCAACAGCAAGGAATTGTTTGGCAAATGAGATGGGCAAAGCGAGAATGTTTTACCTGGATTCCATCCACCAAACGACGCAAAGGATTGATGAGGTTGTCGAAGTAACCAGGTTTTTGATAGTAAGGTGGATGATAATTATGGTGGTCGTGGCTGTGAGTTACAGATTCCATATTAAATACCTCAGTAAAAAGAAAAAGTAAAAAGTAAAAAGATTTTATGGGATTTTTTTCCTTTTAACTTTTTACTTTGTTGGCAGGCTGTAAGGATAAGAGAGTTATAAGTTTTGAGTTTTGAGTTTTGAATTAATAACTCAAAACTCAAAATTCAAAACTTTCTATCGAATCAAGTCGAAGGAAATATCCGTTTTGGAAGGAATGTTAGTGCTGCGATCAATTTCCTCGAAAATGGTATTTACGACCCAGTTAAGCATGTTGATCGCGCCTTGATAACCGATGGTGGAGTAGCGGTGCAGGTGGTGGCGATCCATGATCGGATAGCCGATGCGGATGAGGGGAATCTTGGTATCGCGCCACAGGTACTTACCGTAGGAGTTACCAATGAGGAAGTCTACGGGTTCAGTGAACAGGAGACTGCGCATATGCCACAAGTCTTTGCCACCCCAGATTGTTGCATTCTTGCCACAGGGGGTAGAATCGAGCAGCGCTTTCATTTCTGCTTCAAAATCGTCGTTGGAGTTGTTAACCAGGATATGAACAGGTTCAGCGCCCATTTCCAACAGGAAGCTGATTACGCTGTACACTAGATCGGGTTCGCCGTAGATCGCAAAGCGCTTGCCGTGAATCCATGCGTGGGAGTCAGTCATGGCATCAACTGCCCGACCCCGTTCTAATTCAAGTTCTTCTGGGATGGGCTTTCCGGTCAATTCACTCAGCTTCATCAGGAACTCATCGGTTCCACGAATACCCCAAGGACGAGAAACTACGGTCGGTTGCTGCCACTCTTTTTCCATGTACTCGCGGGTCTTCACGGTAGTATAGGCTTGGAGAGCGACTGTGGCTTTGGCATTAATTGAATCTGCCGCATCTTCCAAGGTAGTACCAGGATGGTACATTTTGAACTCTCCATCGTTAGGTGAGTCGAGGTAATCGGAGTTGTCTGCCAACAGTGTGTAGTCAATCCCCATCAAAGAGGCGATGCGCTTGATTTCCCGGTAGTTGCCGACATAAGTGTCAAAACCAGGGATAAAATTAATCTTGCCGTTGCTGGTTTCCTTCTTGTGACCTGCGGTCAGGTTAGAAAGAATCCCCTTCATCATGTTGTCGTAGCCTGTGATGTGGGAGCCGACAAAGCTAGGGGTGTGAGCATAGGGTACAGGGAACTCTTGGGGAACTGAACCGGCATTCTTGGCGTTGTTGATGAAAGCCTGCAAGTCATCACCAATCACCTCTGCCATACAGGTGGTGCAGACGGCAATCATTTTCGGCTTGTAGAGGTTGTAAGCAACCTCCAAGCCTTCAATCATGTTTTTCATCCCACCGAACACTGCTGCGTCTTCGGTCATTGAAGAAGATACAGCAGAGAATGGCTCTTTGAAGTGACGAGTCAGGTGGGTACGGAAGTAAGAAACGCAACCTTGAGAACCTTGAACAAAGGGTAGGGTGCCTTCAAAGCCCACAGCAGCGAAGATTGCCCCTACGGGTTGGCAGCCTTTAGCGGGGTTGACGGTTAACGCTTCACGGGCGAAGTTCTTTTCACGGTACTCCCAGCCTTTTGTCCATTCAGCAACCCGTTTGACTTCTTCTGGGTCGTGTCCGTTTTCAAACTCTTTCTTGTTCTCAAATAGCTGCTGGTACTCTGGTTGGTGGAATAGTTCGACGTGGTCTTTAATGTTTTCTGGATTCTGAGGCATGTCCGTATCTCTAAGCTAGCTGGGTTGGTTAGTGGTCTCGTGTGGTCTCGTTCCTGGGCTACTGCCTGGGAATGCCTTACGTGAGGCTCTGCCTCAGGCTTTTTATTTACTAGAGAGGAGGCAGAGCCTCCCCGTCAGGCGTCACCAGGCAGAGCCTGGTAACGAGGGAACTACTTCTTTATGCGACGGCAGTAGTAGCAGCTTCAGCGGCGGCTTCAATGACTGCTTTAGTGGCTGCTTCAGTTGCAGTTTCAGTCTTCTTCTTCCAAGGAGTACCGACTAATCCCCAAGTGGGGTTGTTGAGTGCCAGGTCCATATCGCGAGCGAAGATAGCAAAGCCGTCGTAGCCGTGGTATGGACCGGAGTAATCCCAGGAGTGCATTTGACGGAAAGGCAGAGCCATCTTCTGGAAGACGTACTTCTCTTTAATACCGGAAGCAACTAGGTCAGGCTTGAGTGCTTTAACGATCTCCTCAAACTCGAAGGCACTAACGTCGTCGTAGATGATGGTGCCGTTTTCGATGTAGTTGGTGGTACGCTTGTAGTCGTCGTTATGAGCGAACTCATAACCAGTACCTACCATCTTCATGCCCAGATCCTGGAATGCAGGAACAACGTGGCGAGGACGTAGACCACCGACCATCAGGGCGACAGTCTTGCCTTCCAAGCGTGGACCATACTTAGCAAGTATGGCATCCATGGTCGGCTGGTACTTGGCAATCACCTTCTCAGCGTTTTCTTGGATCTTCTCGTCAAATTTGGAAGCGATCTCCCGCAAGGACGCAGCAATCTTGGTGGGACCAAAGAAGTTGTACTCCAACCAGGGAATACCGTAGGTTTCCTCCATGTGACGAGTGATGTAGTTCATCGAACGGTAGCAGTGAATCAGGTTCATCTTCACGTTCGGTGTCACCATCATCTCGTTGAAGGTGCCATCACCTGACCATTGGGCAACAACGCGCAAGCCGAGTTCTTCCAATAGGATGCGGCTAGCCCAAGCATCACCACCGATGTTGTAGTCACCGATGACTGCTACATCGTAGGGTCCTGGCTCATAACCCAGTGTCCCGTCTTTTTTAGCCTTATCTGATCTGGGGAAAACCCAGTCACGGATCATGTCGTTAGCAATGTGGTGACCGAGGGACTGGGAAACACCCCGGAACCCTTCACAGCGTACAGGAACAACGGGTTTACCAATCTCTTTCGATGTCTTCCTAGCGACAGCTTCAATATCATCCCCGATCAGACCGATGGGACATTCAGATTGAATTGAGACACCCCGGTTCAAGGGGAAGAGTTCATCGAGTTCTTGGATCAACTTGATAAGTTTTTTGTCACCACCGAAGACGATATCCCGTTCTTGGAAGTCGGAGGTGAAATTCATGGTGCCAAAGCTGTCAACACCTGTGGTACCAATATAGTAGTTACGACGACCAGACCAAGACCAGTAACCGCAACCTACAGGACCGTGGCTGATGTGGATCATGTCTTTGATCGGACCCCAAACCACACCTTTAGAACCGGCGTAGGAACAACCACGAGAGGTCATCACACCTGGTACTGATTTGACGTTGGACTTTACGCCGCAGTCAGCCTTGCCTTCTTCGTATACGCCTAGGTGCTTTTCCCGCTTTTTACGAGATTTTTCGGGATAAACCTCTAGAACTTCTTTAAGAAGTTCTTTCCTCTCTTGTACAACCGCTTTTTGTTCTTCTGGAGAAGATTTTTTGTCATCTGTAAATGTCATGGTGTTCCTCGCTGGTGAATTCCTGGTGAGAAAGAAGGATGAATTGTTAAATTTTTCATCCTACTATTTGGGAAGCCGTCCTCCAGACGTTATCCCTTTGATGATTGGCGTTCAGGTTGGTAAGCTGCCCACCCGATTTTTTATGTCATCAGCAGAAGCTGCTGATGATTGCGCAGTCGCAAAAGCCTTACTTTTGGCTAGCAGCAACTACTTCTACGTTTCCTTTTTTCAGCGCTTCTAACGCTTCGCCTTCGAGATCTTCAAGCTTCTTGCTCGCTTCTTCTTCAGCGTTGGCTGTGCTAATCATTTTTGCTGCATTTTCTTCGCTTTCAAGGATACCGAACTCAATCAGTAATTCTTCCAACTCGTCCATCTCAATAGGTGTGGGAATGGCGAGATTAGTGTTGTTGACAATCTTCTGACCTAATGTGCGGTATTCATTAGCTTGAGCGCTGTCAGGTGCGTACTCGTTCACGGTCATCCGGCGCAATTCTGCGTGTTGGACGATGTTGTCACGAGGGACAAAGTGAATCATCTGGGTGTTCAACCGTGCTGCCAGAGTTTCGATGAGTTCGATTTCCCGGTCAACGTTCCGACTGTTACAAATCAGACCACCCAAGCGCACGCCGCCAGTGTGAGCGTACTTGAGTACACCACGAGAGATGTTGTTAGCAGCGAACATCGCCATCATTTCACCAGAGGTGACGATGTAGATTTCTTGTGCTTTACCTTCACGGATGGGCATGGCGAAACCACCACACACAACGTCACCTAACACGTCGTAGCTGATAAAGTCTACGTCTTGGTAAGCACCGTTTTCTTCCAAGAAGTTGATGGCGGTGATGATACCGCGACCTGCGCAACCGACACCAGGTTCGGGACCACCAGATTCTACGCATCTGATGCCCCGGAAGCCAGTGATCAACACTTCTTCGAGTTCTATGTCTTCTACAGCGCCGCGCTCAGCAGCTAGGTGCAACACGGTGGTTTGGGCTTTACAATGCAGAATCAAACGGGTAGAGTCAGCTTTGGGGTCACATCCTACAATCAGAACGCGCTGACCCACTTCTGCCATAGCGGCAAGGGTGTTTTGGGAGGTGGTGGATTTACCGATACCGCCTTTACCGTAGAAGGCTATCTGTCTAATTTTTGGGTCGGACATGGTTCGTGTTTTCCTGCAATTGGTTGGTTGGTGGGTCTGTCTTTTTGTGTGATGCGTTCACGCCCGCAATTGTTACAGCAGTGACCGCGTGTAGAACGTCGCTGGTGGCGATCGCTCTACAACAAAAACTATTGGCAGCAAGAACATCAATTTCCTCGTTAAATTTCTGAGAAACGCACTTTACACTTTCGTCATAATGTGCATAAACCTGAAACACCAAGTAGGACTTGACCTAGCTATTCGTCTTCAATCAATGCGTAGGTCTGACATCACTTGTTCAAAATAGTGTCCTTCAAACTGCTGACGCGAGCAAGTACAGCGTTTGTGTCCTCTTGCGAAACCCCACGCACAGCTACTGCTTCACTCAGGTGCTTCGCTATAGCATCGAAGTGTTGTTGCTGTAGATTCATCCCTTTGTGTGTTGTTTCCATTGTGCGACCCGAGTATTGCTTCGGACCCTCAAAAATATCAGAGAAGAAAGCAACTTGTTGATGACGCTGCTTTTCTATATCTGTATGAGCGAAATAGTGATTGAGGGTACTGTCAGCCAAAACTCGTTTGTAGAACTCATCCACTATTTGCTCAAGACCCTGCTGTCCACCAAGTTTGTCGAATAATGTGGTCATATCCTTTTCCTTTGTAGCGAGTTGGATGCTGAAATTCGTAGGCGCTTAATACCTTCACCTCTGGTACAGCACGCTTATGTGTCTGTTGGAAGTAGGACTTAAGCATTGATAATCAGACAAAGATATGGGTCAAATCCTACTTGGTGTTTCAGGTCAATGCATATTACGGTATATTTGTACAGTGCCTAAGTCAACCCTTGCCATGGTTCTACTGTGAGGAGTTATGAGTTGTTATTTCTAACTCCTCACTTTTAAAGCGTGACCAATGGCTCAACTGCTTCGACTACAAGGTTTTGGCTGACGCGATCGCGCAACCTAGCTTCGATCGCAATCTTGAGGGTTGCCATGCTGCTGGAACACGAACCGCAAGCACCTTGTAGCAAAACTTTGATGCGATCGCCTTCGATGTCATACAGTTCCACGTCTCCCCCGTCAGCGATGAGAACGGGTCTGATTTCTTCATCTAGAACTTTTTGAATCAGTGCGATTCTTTGCACAGGAGTCAGCGGTTTTTCCGATTGCTGCCCATTGGTCTTGTTGAGGGATGCACCCACGGGTATGATTGCGGATTCCTTTTGCACGGATGTGATAATGTCATCAATAGTTGCCAGACAAGATCCGCATCCGCCACCCGCTTTGACGTAGTTTGTTACCTCTTCGGCGGTGATGAGGCTGTTTTCCCGAACCACGCGGCGGATTTTCGATTCACTGATGCCGAAGCAAGTGCAAACTAACGCTCCTTCATCATCGTCTGCATGGGTGACGAGAGGAATGCCTCGGTAATTATAGATTGCTGCTTCTAGAGCTTCTTGCCCCATCACCGAGCAATGCATCTTTGCTTCCGGCAGTCCGCCAAGGTAATCGGCAATCTCCTTGTTGCTGACCTTAAGGGCTTCATCTAAAGTTAAACCCTTAATTAATTCTACCAGAGCTTCAGAAGAAGCGATCGCACTCGTGCAACCAAAAGTTTGAAAGCGAGCATCGCGAATTTTATCGGTATCTACCTCAACTTTTAGATGCAATCTCAAGGCATCGCCACAAGCAATGCTGCCTACCTCTCCTGTCGCAATTTTAATTCCATTTTCGCCAGTGTCTTCTAGTACTCCCTGATTTTTAGGATTGTAGAAGAATTCCAATACTTTATCTGTGTAGTCCCACATAATTGATTGCTAATTGTTGATAGTTGATAGTTGATAGTTGATAGTTGATAGTTGTTGGTTGATAGTTGTTGGTGAGCCTGCGGGAATGACGGCTTTCCGACGCCCTTCGGGTGACGCTCGCGGACTCGCTAACGCTACGCTATCGCCAGTTGCGAGGGCGCGGGAAACCCGCCTGCAGCACTGGACTCACTAGGTGCCTGCGATCGCGTTACCCGTCTTCTCCCAATTCCTCACCGCTGACGCTCCTTCGTCGCTAACGCAATGCTTACGCGAACAGCACTGGCTCCTCCGTAGGCGACAGGCGTTCCCGAAGGGTTGATAGTTGTTAGTTGTTTTTCCACTAACCACTAACCACTAACCACTAACTACTAACCACTAACTACTAACAACTATCAATTTTCAAGCCATTAACGATGAGCCAGACTTTGCTCCTGTTCTTGCAGCCAACCTGCTTTATCACTAGTGAAGGGCGAGAGGGCGCGCAGACGTTCTACAATACCGGGCATTACCGCTAGAACTGCATCAATTTCGGCGTCTGTGGTGTAACGGCAAAGGCTGAAGCGGATGGAACCGTGCAAGATGGTGTAAGGTAAGCCCATTGCCCGTAGAACGTGGGAAGGTTCCAGAGATCCGGAGGTACAAGCAGAACCAGATGAGGCACAAATGCCGTGTTGGTTCAGGGATAGCAGAATCGCTTCGCCTTCGATGTACTTGAAGCCAATGTTAGTCGTGTTCGGCAGTCTCTGCGGTGGATGACCATTAACTTCGCACTCAGGAATCGTGGCGATCAGGGTTTGTTCTAGGCGATCGCGCAACTGCTTTTCTCGAGTTGTAGCCTCTTCTAAATGCAACAATTCCAGTTCTGCAGCTTTGCCAAGAGCAATAATTCCTGGAACATTCTCTGTTCCTCCCCGCCGTCCGCGTTGTTGACTTCCGCCAACGATCATGGGACGGAATCTGACCCCGCGCCGCACGTACAAAGCACCAATCCCTTTCGGTGCATGAATCTTATGACCGGACAGAGTTAACATATCTACGGTGCTAGTCTTCATGTTCATCGGGATTTTCCCAACAGCTTGCACCGCGTCTACATGAAACAGAGCACCATACTCTTTTACCCGCAACCCAATTTGCTCAATCGGGAAAACCACGCCTGTTTCGTTGTTGGCATACATAATCGTCACTAGGGCAGTGTTTCCTGTTAGCGAGGCTGACAGTTCATCTAGATCCAACTGCCCCTGACGATTTACCGAAAGATACGTAACGCTATATCCTTGGGTTTCCAACTGTTTGCAGACACTTAGCACTGCTGGGTGTTCCACTTGGGTTGTGATGATGTGTCGCTTTTCTGGCTGCGCCAACAGTGCGGCTCGAATTGCAGCATTGTCTCCTTCCGTACCACCACTGGTGAAGATAATTTCTGATTCATCGGCATTTAGAAGGGCTGCAACTTGTTCCCTTGCTTGCCTAAAGGCTTTACCGACTTGCCCACCGAAAGTATGCATGCTTGAGGGATTGCCATAATATTCGGTTAAATAAGGCAGCATCGCCTCTACTACTTCTAAGTCTACCTTAGTGGTGGCATTATTGTCAAGATAAATGCAGTTCTTTTGCATTGCTTCCAATTTGATTTGACAAGAGACAATAATTTATATTTGGGGAGTGGTTAGTGGTTAGTGGTTAGTGGTTAGTGGTTAGTGGTTAGTGGTTAGTGGTTAGTAGGACTTTTTGACAACTAACAACTAACAACTAACAACTAACAATTAACAACTAACAACTAACAACTAACAACTAACAACTAACAACTAACACTTTCGATACAACTGCTCAGAGAGTGTGTGGGAATAACAGTTAAACCAACGCTCCCAGTAATCTTGTTTATTTGTTAAGTTTGCTACTACTTTATTGTAAGTGGCGAACCAGCCTTCCCAATAATCCGTGGGCTGCTTAATGCAGCCGTGGCAAGTTGGACAGCCAGTTTTACACTGAGCCACTGTATAAACAGTATCAACGCAGTTTGTACAAAGGTTGGGGTCAATCCAGGGGCGACCGTCAATCATCTTGACTGCCCCGGTGGGACATGCAGTTAGACAGATATTGCAGGAAATGCACTGACTGGTAATTTTGTAAGCCATGACTATGTTCTTTAGTAAATTGTTAGTGGTTAGTGGTTAGTTGTTAGTGGTTAGTTGGATTTTTTAACAACTAACTACTAACAACCCTTCGGGAACGCCTGTCGCCTACGGAGGGAAACCCTCCTGCAGCGCTGGCTCACCAACAACTAACAATCCTTATTCCATTGCTCGTAAAATTCCAAAGCAACTTTCTCAATCACGTCATAAGCTTCAACAGTCTGTATTCCTGCTTGTTGCAATTTTTCTTTGGGAGACTCACCAATTTTGGAAACCAAGACTGCTTTGCAATCGGCGATCGCCTCGATGATATTTTCTAGAGATGCTTTCTCTCCATATCCGCTTTGGCAAAAATGGTCAATTTTGCGATGACCGACAAAGCGGGCTTCATTGCCATCCACTTCGTAAATCTGAAATTCCTTAGCATGACCGAAGTGCTGGTTAACCAATCCGCCGCCCTTGGTTGCTACTGCAACTAGGGCTTTGGGACTATTTTTCGTCTCTACAGGAGCTTTTGCCTTTTCCTTGGCTGCTTTGAGTTCTTCTTTAAACTTCTCAATACCTGCGTGAACTTCTTGGCGTTGTTCGAGGTTATATTCTGGAGTCATTTCTAGGATTTTATCTTTGGTAAATTCCTGGCTGCGGTCTTCACCCAATAACCCCACTGCATCTGCCCGACACTGACGGCAATGACGCATCATCTTCATATTACCAGCGCATTTGTCTTGCACTTGTTGAAGTTCTTTAGGCTTGGGACCGCGCTGACCCGTCAAGCCGAAGTGAGTGCCGTGTTCTGGAGCAGAAATCAGCGGCATAATGTTATGCAGGAATGCGCCTTTCTCACGAATCACCTTATTGACTTCTGCTAAATGGTGATCGTTAATACCGGGAATCATCACCGAGTTGACTTTGCACAAGATGTCGGCTTCTTTGAGGGCTTGTAATCCTTCCATCTGCTTTTCGTGCAGAATTTTGACCCCTTCAATGCCTCTGTAGCGCTTGCGGTTGTAGTGAACCCAAGGATAAATCAAGGCTCCGATTTCCGGGTCCACCATATTAATGGTGATCGTGACGTGGTCGATATTTAGTTGTTTAATGCGATCGACATATTCGGGAAGCATCAAACCGTTGGTGGATAGACAAAGCTTAATATCTGGTGCTTGCTCTGCAATCAACTCAAAGGTGCGGAAAGTTTTGTCTGGATTCGCCAGAGGATCGCCAGGACCTGCAATTCCCAACACTGTCATTTGAGGAATCTTACCTGCAATCACCAAAGCTTTATGGGCTGCTTCTTCTGGCGTTAGCAACTCGCTAACCACTCCTGGACGACTTTCGTTAGCGCAGTCGTATTTGCGATTGCAGTAATTGCATTGAATGTTGCAGCCAGGAGCAACTGCAACGTGCAATCTTGCGTAGTGGTGATGGGCATCTTCACTATAGCAGGGATGATTGGCAATGCGTTGTTTGAGTTTTTCATCCATTTCCACGGTGGCGCTGCGGTCACTGGTGCGTCCGCAACCACCGGATTTTGCTTTGGTTGTTGTTTCCGTAACGGGGGAGGTAGAAAGTCCTGTAGACGGTAGTGTCATTTAATTTCGCAAAGGTCGGTGGACTGGCTGCCACTGTGGGAGATGCTATCACTACTCTTTTTACCCAGGAATGGAAGTCGCGTTACTGTATGACAGGCATTAAACCCAAGTTTGCAAGACTTGTGTGTGTCAACGTTTGAAACGCAGGCGAACTGCGGTGTTTACAGCCACGACTTCTGTTCACAGGGGCATGGTGCTATCTCATCCCTCCACTCACTCTGAAGCGCTTTTTTAAGAACTATTACAGAGTCAAGTTCTTTAAGAGCGCTTTAAGCGTTTGGCGATATAGGTTTTATATCAGCCGTCCCAAACCCAGGCAGAAAGTATGACCCGGATAGAATTTATTAGATTTATTAAGCTTGTACTCAAAATCTGAAACCCTGTTTCTCAGAGCATCAGAGGATTTACAAAAATTTTTTTCGGGTAGGGGTACTAGTACTTTTAGGTTGGGGTGCAAGTATTTATGGAGGAGGGAACAAGTATTTGTGTACTCACACGAAACTTAGGTGCAGCAAGGATTTGCTCCTAATTTCAGCTTTTTTTAAGCTAAAATTAGTTGTACTCACTATCTCATAAAATGCCGTTTAGAGTACTAAATGAAGAGGGCTTTGGGGCTAGCAATTGTGGAGTAAGTTACAGAGGTCAACTTCAAAAATGTGCAAAGTTTAATTCTGTATCTAACATATCACTTTTTTTCGATAAAAAATCTGATTTATATTTTTTTAATTTTTGACGTATTTAGTTGTGCCACAGATGTAGGGGCGGGGTAACCCCGCCCCTACGTTAATCGGCGTCTTGCCAAGTTGTTTGCCCTTCGCGCTGAACTGGCACTACTTGATTGCTATTTACGGGACAAGCTAGACTTGCGTCTATTTCTTCTACCTTTCTGACTCTGCGAATGATCGTGATTTCCTCCTCACGTCTGACAATAGTCCGTATGGGAGTAACGCAAACAATATCTGAAAGAGGATTGCGCCCAAAAGTATCGAAACTTAGGGTATCGATATTCATTGGAACTATTCCATCTTTATTTAAATTTTGAGCATTCATCGTATTAATGAAGTTAACTACGATTCATTTATAACATGGTACACTTGACAGGGACACTCGCTATTGACTTAGATTTATGTGTCAGCGAGTCGTCACTAACAACGTTTGAAACCGTTAATATCCCTGAATTTTTTCAAAATCTGAGTTACTTTTGGCAATTTCTGAGTAGTTGGGATTAAGGTCAATGGCTCTTTTCAAGTTCTCCAGTGCTAAGTCAACATTGTCCAGCTTTGCATAGCAGCAAGCTTTGTTGTACCAGGCTAAGGCATAATCAGGCTGAATTGAGAGCGATCGCTCATAGGAGGTTAATGCATCTTCATAACGTTCCAAGGCATACAGTGCATTGCCTCGGTTGTTCCAGGCTGAGTCAGAATCGGGCTGAATTGAGAGCGATCGCTCATAGGAGGCTAACGCATCTTGATAGCGTTTCAAGGAGTACAGCGCATTGCTTTGGTTATACCAGGCTAAGCTAGAATTGGGAGCAACTTTTAGTACTTGGTTATAGACGGCTAAAGCATCTTCATAGCGTTCCAAGGAGTACAGCACATTGCCCCGGTTGTTCAAAGCTGAGTTAGAATCAGGCTTAATTTCCAGCGCTTGTTCATAGCAAGCTAAAGCATCTTCGTAGTATCCCAAGGCGTACAGTGCATTGCCCCGGTTGTTCCAAGCTGAGTCAGAATCGGGCTTAATTTCCAGCGCTTGTTCATAGCAAGCTAAAGCATCTTTATAGCTTCCCAAGGCGTACAGTGCATTGCCTCGTTTGTACAAGGCTGAGTGAGAATCAGGTTGAATTTCCTGCGTGTCATGGTCGGCAATACCTGACTCATGACGTTGTTGATCGGGTAAATTACTATCGAACATGGTGTCATCTTCTTCCTCAGGTCGAAGCTGCTTTTCTAGTTCTTCGGTTTGGGGTTCCATTACCTCGTTGAGGAAAGTACTCTTAGGAATGGGGCGTTGGCGTTGTTGCCACTTCAACCACCAGATGAAACTTGCGACCACAGCTACGATCGCAAGCAATCCCACTGAAATCAGGATGTTAATCAAAGTTTTTGCGTCCTGATAGTATTTTTGAATACCAACGATATGAACCCTTCATATTATGCCAGTATTCTGTTAAGCAGACAATACTGTATCTGTGGATACAGAAAAAAACAATAAAACAGAATGTGAAGGGGCTTGTTTTTTCTCAATTAAAAGAGTACAATGAAAAAACGTAGCTGCATATACAGAAATTTTACTATTAACGCCGTCAAGTTTGCATTTCAGTGGCGATGAGTACACGTTAATTTATGCAAAAATCCCTTGCCTAAATCACTGCAAATCCTTACAGGCAAAGGGATGGCTCTTGAGTGCATCAATGCTCAATCCCCTGTCCCATAAATACTAGTACCCCCAGCCTGAAAATACTAGCACCCCCACCCCAACAAAAATTTTAAATTTCCATTAAATCGAGGTTCGGGGGTTGTGAGTACAACCTTAATCAATCCAATAAATCCAATCGGCATCGGAGGTACTACCGTCCATAGCGCTGCGTGATATAAGCAGAAAACAACGGTGAGTCCAATGGACAAGGGAGACAAGGCAGACAAGGGAGACAAGGCAGACAAGGGAGACAAGGCAGACAAGGGGGACAAGGCAGACAAGGGGGATGCTCCCGAGGTGTTGACAAATTATTTAGGATTGCTATGAGTCAAGCACAAGAAAAATATCTTTTAACAAAGGAATGTTAACTTATGTTGCAAAGAAGCTGTAGTTCTGAAGCCTTGGAAGATCATATTTTGCAGATTCCTTTGAGCGATCGCTGGCGAATCTATCACCGCTTGCAAGAGTTGATGATTCCCTGTAAGTGTACTGCTGATGGTTGTTTGCGGGTGCAAGTTAATAGTTGTCTAACGGCGATTCTCGTCCGCAGTACCGTACTGCAATTTATGGGAAGTCGCCAAGAATTAATCGATTGGCTAGAGCGATGTCGGCAGCTTTCCCAGTCCTAAGTAAGTGTAAGAGTGCCTTTTATTACCACTTTATAGATGTCATGGGAATTGACGCACAATTTTGTAGTAAAGATGTCAAATTTTTTAGTATGCAATTCCGCCACAGTGATAGAGAATTCATCAACTTTTTGCAAAATGAACTTGCACTTTCCATTGGTGATCTCACTGTTGCATTGCGAAAATATGAGCTAGAAAATGCTCCATTGCCAATGCTTCTCTGGCAGTATGGTTTAGTTTCAATAGAACAGCTTGAACAGATTTTTGATTGGCTAGAAGACCAATAATAAGTAGGGGCGAACGGCCCTTCGCCCGGACATCGGCACAAATAAACGTAATTGGTAATTAGTAAGAGTTTTAGGCGTGTTTATATTTTGCAAAATAGTTCTGTTTATTCATGCTTATTTACTTAAAAGTACGGTAATCTGCGGTTATACACCAATACGGTTCAGTAGTTGTGTGCTTACCGATAACCTCTGTAGAGACGTTGCAATGCAACGTCTCTACACTTCATAAATTCTCATTAATAACCTTAATTTTACGGTATTAAGTTATACAAAAATAATTTTAAAATTTAGAATATACTATTTATGATTCAAACATAAATTGCTGGATTAAGCATATGATTTTTTTGGTAAATTGCTAATCCCTGGATCAGCTACCTACTGCTCGGTAACATTAAAGATTTGTCGGCAATCAAATAATTTTGATGTTATAGCTTATCTTGTCTAACGCCATACAGATTAATTATTGTTAATGTTCCAAAATTAGAAGTTAGGAGTTAATAATTTTAAGTCTTGAGTTTTGAGGGTTGAGGTTTGATTTAAATCGTGTACAGACGTGAAATTTCGCGTCTGTAAAACTCATAACTCATAACTTTACTAAGAGGTATTTTTGAGATGAATCAAATCCTAATTAATGACACGACACTGCGTGATGGCGAACAAGCAGCAGGTGTTGCCTTCAACTTAAAAGAGAAAGTAGCAATCGCCACTATTCTTGACGCTATTGGTGTTCAGGAGCTAGAAGTCGGTATTCCGGCGATGGGTGAGGAAGAAACACGAGCGATCGCAGCAATTTCCGATTCAGGTTTGCAAGCTAAATTGCTAGGCTGGAACCGCGCTGTGATCTCAGATATTCAGGCTTCTATGGCTTGTGGTTTGAAGCGCGTACATATTTCCATTCCCGTCTCTGGAATCCAAATCGCTACTAAATTTCACGGTCAGTGGCGGGTTACTTTACAACAACTCAGAGACAGTATTAGCTTTGCCGTAGATCAAGGTCTTTGGGTAGCAGTAGGGGGAGAAGATTCCTCAAGAGCAGATGAAAACTTCCTCCTAGACGTAGCACTTTATGCCCAAGAATGGGGTGCAGCAAGGTTTCGCTTCTGTGACACGGTAGGCATTCTCGACCCCTTGACTACTTACAAAAAAGTAAAGGGACTGGTGATGGCTTTAATGATACCTGTAGAAATCCACACCCATAATGATTTTGGTTTGGCAACTGCTAATGCCCTTGCTGGTATTAAAGCTGGAGCTTTATCGGTGAATACAACGGTAAACGGGTTAGGCGAAAGGGCTGGAAATGCGGCTTTAGAAGAAGTTGTCATGGCGCTTAAACACATCCACGGGATCAATATGGGTATTGACACTCGTCGTTTGTTAGAACTATCCCGACTTGTAGCAGATGCATCAGGTTGTAATGTACCACCTTGGAAGGCAATTGTGGGTGAAAATACCTTTGCTCACGAATCAGGCATTCATGCTCACGGTGTACTGCAAAATCCCGGTACTTACGAGCCATTCGCTCCTGAAGAAGTAGGGTGGGAGCGACGTTTGGTTGTGGGCAAGCATTCAGGTCGGCACTTAGTGTCTAATTTGCTACAACAGCACGGGATCATCCTCAACTCACAAGACACCCAGTCTGTTTTAGATGCAGTGCGGCAGCAGTCGGTACAGAAAAAACGCAGTTTAACTACGCAAGAACTGTTGAATTTAGTACAAGAACAAAGGTACTCCCATGCCATCAGATGAATTAGAACTAAACCAGGAACCTGTGTTTGAGATCGGTGATAAAGTCCGTGTTCGCAAGCTACTCAAGAACGATGGTACTTTTCCCGGTCAAGAAGTTGGGGCACATTTAGCGCAAAAGGGGGATATCGGCTACGTCGTTAGTATAGGTACGTATTTGCAAAACTCCTATATCTATGCAGTACATTTTTTGCATACAGGGTTTGTTGTAGGTTGTCTCAAAAAAGAGCTAGAACTTCTTGAAGAGAACCCGGACAATACTTCACCTGTTGTCGATGAAGCTTTCTCCCAATCTCCAAACCTAGAGTAGCCCACCCTTATTTTTTAGTTAGTAGTTAGTGGTTAGTGGTTAGTGGTTAATCGTTAGTAGTTAGTGGCTAATGTCAGACTAGCTTTTAACAATTAGCACTCTCACAATTAGCAATTAGCAATTAGCAATTAGCAATTAGCAACTAACAACTAACAATCAACAACAATAGTTAATAAGTAGGAAAATTTCAATGAAAGTAATGTTGCGTCAGAATGATGCCGGAACTTTAGTTGTTTACGTTGCTAAGAAAGACCTTGAGGAAGAAGTTGTTAAGCAAACAGAAGGCGCAGAAGGTAAGATTTTAACTTTGGCAAATGGGTGGGAATTAGCATTTGCCAGTTTGCCAGATATACTAGATTTACCTCAGACTGTGGAAGCTAAACGTCTTGCATAGTGGTTAGTAGTTAGTGGTTAGTGGTTAGTAGTTAGTAGTTAGTAGAGCAACTACCAACTATCAACTATCAACTATCAACTATCAACTATCAACTACCAACTATCAACTATCAACTAACAACTATCAACGAACTAAAAAATGGGTGGAAATTACCTGAACACATCAGAATTTATTATTGAAGGACAGTTTCTTGGTTTTGTTAGTGACAGAACGAGGAAATTTAAATACTTGCGATTGGCATCAGAATCTGGAGAGGTACAAATTAAAATTCCCAAAGAGTTGCGCTTACATCTGAGTTTATCCTTAGAACTTGGTGAGCAGATTCATGTTTTTGGTGTCAGCAAGTTAGACTCAGACACAGGTACAGTCAAACTCAAAGCTTATAGGGTGTCACCAATTGGTGCTTACCCAAATCAAAATATGTCCCTTCAACAAGAGACACTTGTTAAGATGTCCGACTCTGTTGTCGCAACTACCCCTAGGGAAACGCCAGCACGAAATCCTCTTCCCAATGCCAAGATTATAGTGTGTCAAAAGTCGGGTTGTCTGAAGCGGGGTGGTAAAAGGTTATTGTCAGAATTAGAAAAGATGTTGTGCGATCGCGGTCTGGAAGACCAAGTGATAATTGAGTTCAGCCGCAGCTGTTTAAAGTGTTGCGGTAGTGCCCCCAATTATATTTTGCAAATTGGGAACAAGGAATATAAAAAGCTTCATCCGGAGGCGATCGTATCCCTGCTGGAAAATAACTAGGACTAGCCCTTTCAAGGTAACCGCTCGCTTCGCTCAAAGTCAAAAGTCAAAAGTCAAAAGTCAAAATAAAAAATGGAAAAAAGAATCAACCGTTCTGGATGGTGCATCTGTACCGCTAGTAATTGAGATTGTGAGTACCAATTGGCGTGACGATTATCATAAAAAATTTGCTGACTATGAAATAATCGGCATCGCTGAGTACTGGATTGTAGATTATGCCGCGTTGGGGGGACGGGAATTTATCGGCAATCCTAAAGAACCTACGATTTTTATCTGCGAACTGGTTGACGGGGAATATGTAAAAAGAATGTTCCGTGGCAACGACGTGATTGTCTCGCCTTCTTTCCCCAATCTTAACTTTACCGCGCAACAGGTTTTTGATGCGGCTCTTACAGAGGAAGAGTAAATACTAGGAACTGAGATCACTAGTCCTGTCAAAATAATTCGTAAGGCACTCCTCTAGGTCGTCTCCATGCCAAGTACCAGCAAATTTGAGCAAGTCTTGACCTGTAGAACCTCGTCGGATCACAGATTGAGAACGATCTCCACGTTGTTTTATCAGAGCGATTTTAGCGGCAAAATCTTCAGGTGGTTGTGCTAGGGTCTGAGAGAGAGGAGGAGAATCGGGCGGAGTGTGTGCTTGCTCTAAAGATGCCAGAATCGAACCACCAGTGGAAGGTGATTTGGTCACTTGTGATTGAGATGGAACTGTTTTCTGAAAACTAAGAAATGCCATATATTGCTCAACCTGAGTCAGTTGGTCATCTGGAAGTTGAGCAATCTGTTGTTGAAGTTGACGACGGCGGTCAAGGATACTCATCGGACACCTCGCGGGAACGACTGAACTTTCATTTTACTCGATTGGTTAGGTGTTGCTGGTGTGGTGGGGATATTGCCACAAAATGAGTATTTTTATCTTTTTATCTATCAAACTAAAGATTGGTATAGACCAATAAGAGTTCCGTCTGGATCTCGAAGATAAGCTGTTTTAATTCCGTAGTAGGGATTATTCATCGGTGTGGCAATAAATTCCACACCTTTATGTCTTAATTGCTGATATTCCTCTTCCAAATCATGCACTGTAAAAATCAACACCACAGCGTCTTGACATTCGGCATGGGGTGGCTTAGCGGCATTGTGAATCATTTGTGCCATTTCTTGCCGGTGGGATACACTTAGCCGCATATCTCCGGCTTTAAACTCAACATATCCGCCTTCTTCATCTTCTACAGTAACGTCAAATTCCATTACATCTTTGTAGAACAAAAAGCAAGCTTTCCAGTCATTGACTAATAATCTTGTATACGCTAAACCTACTTTCATATCTTTTGTTCCTGTTCCTTCGCGTTCTAGTGTACGACAAGCCGCGTCAAAACTAAAGTGTGGGCTGTCTTAGACCGCTGCGGTGTTGGGCGCACTTGTAGCAAGTGAAACACTTGTTAAGATTCCGTAGCCTAAATAATGGTGCGTTACGGACATAAACTGGCAACGGATGTTGTAGCGGATATAGCGGATTCCTTGATTTGTCAGATTCCACAGTTAATTAATCCATCCGTTACATCTGTTACCCCATCCGTTGCCAACTTTGCGTGAGATTTAATCAGCAGGAATAGTGAACGCTACCTCGTAAAGATGAAATTCATTTTCTGCCAAACCTTGCCAATACTCATTCAAGGGTTTGTACTTTGGCTCCTTAATAGTATCAACTAGTTCTTGCTGACGTTCTGGTTCTACAGCAAAGATAACTATCACCGTAATGACATCGTTGTTTTTGGCAATAGTAGGCATTTTAATCTAGTACATTTTCTTATGGGTTTCCGAAGAAATTTTATCATCCTTAATCCGCTGTGGCGGCTGATCCCCGTGACTTGACCCAAAGTGATCGCGAATTGTGTTAATTACGATATAGAGAATTGGCACGATAAACAAACTTAAGAAAGTAGAGACAATCATCCCGCCAAAAACTGCTGTACCGAGAGATTGTCTGCTAGGTGCGCCTGCGCCTTCAGCAGTTACCAAGGGCCAAATCCCCAAAATAAAAGCAAAGGAAGTCATGAGAATCGGTCGCAAGCGTTCTTGTGCTGCTTGCACTGCTGCTTTAGTAATCGAAAGACCCTGCTCTTGCAGTTGGTTAGCAAATTCCACAATCAGAATCGCATTCTTACTTGCCAAACCAATCAGCATCACCAGACCTACTTGGCAAAATACATCATTGGGTAGACCCCGCAGCGACTGCGCCGCTAACGCCCCGAAGATCGCCAGGGGAACCGACAGCATAATAATTATCGGGTCAACGTAGTTCTCGTACTGAGCTGCCAGCACTAGGAAGACGAAGACAAGACCCAAGCCAAAAATCAAAGGCGCTTGACCGCCAGATGCTTGTTCTTCAGCGGCTATTCCCGACCATTCGTAGCCAAAAGTTGTTGGTAAAACCTCCTGTGCCAGTCGCCCCATGGCTTGAAGTGCCTGTCCAGAACTAGTACCAGGAGCTGCTGAGCCGTTGATTTCGATTGAGCGGAACAAGTTGTAGTGATTAATTGTTTGCGCCCCAGTAGTAGGAGTTACTTTCACTAGATTGCTCAGGGGAATCATTTGGTTGTTGGTAGAGCGAACGTACAAGCGACCGATATCCTGAGGGTTGGAGCGAAATTGAGCATCTGCTTGAACATACACTCGGTAAGTTCGCCTCAGAAAATTAAAGTCGTTGACGTATCGCGAACCTAAGTAACTCTGCAGGGTATTAAAGACATCGTTTATAGAAACTTGCAGCGCCTTAGCTTTGTTGCGATCTACTTCAATCAAAAGCTGAGGCGTATTCGCGGCATAAGTGCTAAACACAGCTTGCAATCCTGGTGTTTGATTGCCGCGCTGGAGTAACTGACCCATAACTTGCAGCATGGTATCTAAGCCACTTGTGCCGCCTCTGTCTTGTAGCTCAAATTGGAAACCGCTAAAACTGCCTAGACCCTGAATTGCTGGTGGATTAACTGCTAAAACTCTGGCTTCTGTAATGGTTGAAAACTTTTTTCTCAAATTGTTGATGATTGCTTCGGCTGACTGACTCGCTTCAGGGCGTTTGTCCCAAGGTTTGAGGGTTGTAAAAATCGCCCCGTTGTTGGCAGTGTTACCACTAAAACCAAAGCCTCCGATCGCAAAGGTTCCCACGACTTCAGGCAATTTCAGAATTTCTTTTTCTACCTGACTCATGACTTTACTAGTATAGTTAAGCGAAACTCCCTCCGGTCCTTGAATAATGGTGATGAAATAGCCTTGGTCTTCATCAGGGAGAAATGCTGTTGGTACGCTGGTGTAAAGCCAGCCCGTTAACCCTAAAAACACGATAAACAGCAGCACGACGATCGCTCTGATCCGATTCAAGCCCTTGAGCGATCGCTCGAACATCCTGCGTGTCCAATCAATTACCCCATTGATCCGATCAAAAACCCAACCCAGCCAACCGCGTTGTTTTTGTTCTCCACGCAATAGCAATGCTCCCAGTGAAGGAGTCAGGGTTAGAGCAAGAAAGGTAGAAATTGCCACACTAAAGGCAATTGTCAGTGCAAATTGCTTATAAATCTGTCCTGTAGAACCAGGGAAAAATGCTACTGGTACAAACACTGCCATCAGCACCAGTGAAATTGCAATGACTGCTCCAGATAATTCCCGCATTGATTCAGAAGCAGCCTCAGCCGGCGACAGTCCTTCTTGTTCAATTAAGCGAGCGATATTCTCGACGACGATGATCGCGTCATCAACCACTAGTCCAGTGGCTAAAGTCAGACCAAACATGGTCAGAGTGTTGATGGAAAACCCGAAAACTTTAATCAAGGCAAAAGTGCCAATCAATGCTAGGGGAATCACAATTACAGGAATTAGAGTGGTGCGCCAGTCCTGCAAAAATATAAAAACCACCAAGACTACAAGGGCGATCGCTTCAAACAGCGTCTTGACCACTTCCACCAGCGACGCTTGGATAAAATCTGTAGTATCGAATGCTACTTGATATTTCATCCCGGGCGGAAAGTTTTGCGCGAGTCGTGCCATTTCAGCTTTCACTTCATTGGCAACGTTTAAAGCATTACTCCCTGGAGTGGGAAATATCCCTATACCCACGCCATCCTGACCCCTAAATCGCAGAAACGAGTTATAATTTTCTGCTCCCAGTTCCGCCCGACCCACATCTTTAAGCTTAATCAGTGTGCCATCAGGATCGGTTTTGAGAATTATGTTCTCAAATTCCGATACATTCTTGAGTCTGCTAACAGCTTGTAAGTCGATTTGATACAACTGATTTGGTGGTGCTGGTTGCTGACCGATTTGCCCAGCACCTACCTGCAAGTTTTGTTCATTGAGGGCATTGATCGCGTCTTGGGCGGTGAGGTTGCGGCTAGCTAGGCGATTTGGATCGAGCCATAAACGCATGGCATAGCGACGTTCACCAAAAATTTGCGCCTGACTCACACCGGGGAGTTTTTTCAGGGCATCTACTACATAGAGGTCGGCGTAGTTGCTCAAGAAAATGTTGTCATACTCTTGCTTATCACTGTAAAGTCCGATCGCTAACAAGATGTTGCTGGACTGCTTACTAACAGTGACTCCGGTTTTCTGTACAACGTCTGGTAACTGCGGTTGGGCAACGGATATGCGATTTTGAATATCAACTGCTGCAATATCTTTATTACGCGATGCGTCAAATGTAACTGTAATCGTACTTGCACCATTGTTACTGCTGCTTGAAGTCATGTACTTCATGCCTTCGACGCCGTTAATCTGGCGCTCTAAGACAGTCGTAACCGTGTTTTCTACAACTTCAGCACTAGCACCAACGTAGTTAGCCGTCACGTTTATTGTCGTCGGGCTAATTTCTGGATATCGGTCCGTGGGTAGAGTAGGGAGGCTGATTGCTCCTACCAACAGAATGATGATGGCGCAAACACTGGTAAAAACAGGTCGCTTAATGAAGAAGTCAACAAACATAGAAATGGGAATTGTTAGTTGTTAATTGCTAATTGCTAATTGTTGATTGTTAATTGTTAATTGTTGTTTGCCATTAACCATTAACAATTAACGATTAACAATTAACCATTACTAAGGCTGAGGATTTACCGGAGCACCATCCCTAAGATTAAGCAGCCCTGAGACGATGATTTTCTCTCCTGGCTGCAATCCTTCGAGTACTTGGTAGCTATTACCTTTAATCGTGCCTAACTTGACACGCTTTTGCCGAGCTACTAGTTGGGACTTTCCATCTGGGGATTGTTTCGTTTGCATTACGTAGACGAAATTTTCCCCGGCGACGGGAGCCACTGCTGTAGTTGGAATTAACACTCCCACACGCTGATTCCAGATCACTCTAGCCTGCACAAATTGATCTGCTCGCAGTTGACCTTTAGAGTTGTCATACAGTGCTTTAATCAGTATTGATTGATTATTATTATTTACATTTGGAGCAATAAAAAATACTTTACTAGTACCTAAACTCCGACCTTGCCCATCTAAGACCTCCACTAGCATTCCCTTCCGTAATTGGGTTCCCCGCTCAATTGGCACAGAGATGTTTACTTCTAAAGGTTGGTTCTCAGTGATGCTAGTTAGTTGTGTGGAAGTATTCACAAAATCACCTACTTTCACTGGGATTTCACCAACTGTGCCTCGAAACGGAGCAGTAATTCTGTAATACTGGAGCTGGACTTGTTGTTGATTAGTATTGGCTTGTGCCTGCTGTATGGATTTTTGAGCTTGGTCAATGGTAGCTTGCTGCGCTTGAATCTTACCAATAGTTGCACGAAGTGTAGCTTTTGCTACATCGCGCTTATTGAGATACTGGTCGCTAATTTGTCGAGCTACGGCTCCTTGATCTGCCAGATTAGAATACCTTTGGTATTCTTGTTGGTTCAGTTTCACATCAGCTTCGTTGGATAGCCGCTCAGCTTCTAAGGAAGTAAGCTGAGCACGAGCATTTGCAAGTTGTGACTTAGCTCCCTCACCTGCGGCGCTCACACTATTGACTGATGCTTGTTGCTGTTTGGGGTCTATTTGGAGAATTGCAGCTCCTTCTGGGATATCACTTCCCGGTCTGACAAATATCTGAGTGACTTGACCCTGAATTCTTGGCTGGAGTTTTACCGAGTGGCGCGATTCTAAGCTGGCAATAAATTCTGAACTATCTTCAATTCCACCTGCTTGCACTGTGGCTAGCTTCACTGCTGCCGGTGGTGGTCCAGCGGTAGCAGCGGCAGGTGCTTTATTTGGAGGATTGAGAAAACGCCAAAGGAAAAAGCCTCCTCCTATCAATAGTGGTAGTAACAACAACCAAAGCCACCAACTCTTTCTGCGTGGTGACTCTAATGGAGTTTCTGGATAATTTTCTTCAAAGTCAGTTTGAGGCTCAGAGGATTTCATGGGTGACACGGAACCTTAGAAAAAAATTAACTGTCGGCGAATCAGAATTGAGCCTTTTGATAGAGAAATTTATTTATTTGGAATGAGGCTCATTTGGAATTCATGTAATATTCCGTCCAAATCTACTGTTTTCGCTTACTTGTCTAATCTAGCCTAAGCATAATAGTAAAACTAAGCTTACAGATAAGGCATTCCTTGCCAACTCACACAATATCTTTTAATTGTTGCTGACGCTCGGTCATGTGGAAAAAATATGGAGGTTAGCGGACTCGAACCGCTGACATCCTGCTTGCAAAGCAGGCGCTCTACCAACTGAGCTAAACCCCCTCGTATTGAGGCTAACTTTGTTATTGTAGCTTATAATTTTCTATTGTCAACAGGGATAAAGAAAAAAAATGACCCAAGTTGTTGCAGCATTTTATAAATTTGTCAGGTTGCCAGACTTTGCTGAGAAACAACACCCTCTGCTGTCACATTGCGAAGCGCAAGGCGTTAAGGGAACGATTCTACTGGCATCTGAAGGGATTAACGGTACAATTGCGGGTTTACGTGACAGCATTGACTCAGTTTTATCCTTTCTGCACACTGATCCCCGACTGGTAGACCTGGAGTATAAAGAGTCTTATGCTGACAGACAGCCGTTTGACCGCATGAAGGTGCGCTTGAAAAAAGAAATTGTCACGATCGGTTTACCTGTCATTGACCCGAATGAGCAAGTTGGTACTTATGTGAGTCCCAAAGACTGGAACGCCCTGATTTGCGATCCAGAAGTAACTGTCATTGACACTCGCAACGATTATGAGGTGAATATCGGCACCTTCAAAAGAGCGCACAATCCTCATACGACTTCATTCCGCCAATTTCCTGAATATGTTCGCAACCACCTTGACCCCACTAAACATAGAAAGGTTGCTCTGTTTTGTACTGGTGGTATTCGTTGTGAAAAAGCTTCATCTTTCATGCTATCCCAAGGGTTTCAAGAGGTTTATCACCTCAAAGGCGGGATTCTTAAATATTTGGAGTCAGTCCCAGATTCCGAGAGTTTGTGGGAGGGAGAGTGTTTTGTTTTTGATCAACGCATTGCTGTCAGTCATGGCTTAGAACCAGGTACTCATGATATGTGTTCTAGTTGTGGGCGTCCCATTTCTGAAGCCGATCGAACATCTCCTATGTACCAAGAAGGCATTTCCTGCCCCTACTGTTTTGACAGCCTCACCGATGAGAAAAAATTAAAAATTAAAAATTAAAAATTGGGGCTGTCTGCCATTTTTAATTTTTCTTTGCTAACGTCAACCCATCAGCAATCGGTACTAAGCTGAGGGTGATGCGCGGATCTTGATGCAGCTTCTGATTAAAGGCTCGCATTCTATTGGTTCTGTTATCCTGCACTTGGCAATCTGCGACGAGTCCACCCCAGAGTACATTATCAATGGCAATCAGTCCACCGTCCCGGATAAGTTGTAGCGATCGCTCGTAGTAGCCGTCGTAGTTTCTTTTGTCTGCATCAATGAAGGCAAAATCAAAAGTGTTGGCATCTCCCGCAGCTAGCAACCGATCCAGAGTTTCCATTGCTGGAGCAATATGTTCTTCAATTTTATCTGCCACAAGAGCAAGTCGCCACCAGCGACGGGCTTGAACCATGTACTCTTCATTCACATCACAGGCGACAACTTTACCCTCTGGTGGTAACGCCAATGCAATTACCAGAGAACTATAGCCTGTAAACACTCCTATATCGAGAGTTTTAGAAGCTCCCATTAACTGGACCAGCAACGCCATAAACTGCCCCTGTTCAGGAGCAATCTGCATTCTACCCATTTGATGCTGCGCTGTTTCCTGCCTGAGTTGGGTTAAGATTTCTGGTTCTCGCAGAGAAACTGACAGCAAGTAGTCATAAAGGTGTTTTTCCAGTCCCAGCGTTTGATTTGTCATTACTGTGCGATCGTTCCTCTCTACAATGCTTATACATTTAAATAACAGTAATTTCACTTATATAGTAATCCTATTTGATTTTTGAAATATATCTAGGGTGGGCACTGCCCACCAGAACCTGGATGTGGTGGGCAGTGCTACTTAAACACTTGATAAATATCAGTATTTATGCGTAATTTTTAATTCAAAAATTCAAGATCTCTTAATCTAATATAAGAAATATTTTTACCATTTTAACTACTGAAAAAGCTATCACTGGAAGTGTAATATTTCTTCTCAAAGAAATGATTATGAAAAAGATTTTGGTATTTCTTTTAACTACAGCAACCATACTAACTGCATCAACTGCCGCAATGGCTGATTCATTTGTAGGTAACGGTTCAGGTGGCAATGACAGAGGTGATTACAGCTATGAACTTTGGCTGACCACAGATAATACTGGGTACTATCTGAAAGTATGGAAGCTTGAATCCTACAAAAAAGGAGAGCCGTCATGGACTACCCACAGCTTTGAGTCTAGCAGGAAGGCACTTGATTACTTCGATTGCAATTACACTAGAAAATCTGTGCCAGACTGTCCTAGATAATTACTAATTCGTAATTCGTAATTCGTAATTGAGCGCTACTAGCAACTAGACTGCCCCGCAACGCGATTCATTTATGAAGAAAGATTAATACGTAGTATCTTTTTTTATGGCAAACTCACTTAAACGTGGGGTAATAATTACGAATTACGTTAGCGTTGCGATCTTCTCCCAAGGGGAGACGCTTCTCTTCGAGACGCTTCTCTTCTAGACGCTTCGCGAACGCGAACGCGAACGTAAGCGTTGCGATCTTCCGGTACTCCGGCGTCGGAACGAGAGTCATTATCAATTACGAATTATTTTGACGCACTGCTTAGTTTTGCTGCGTCACGGCATTTTTCTGAACGTGCGATATTAGCAGCCATTAGTACTCATTTTACTATGTCAATCAAAGTAGAGCATTCCTAAATCATTAGACATGGAGTGGAAATTAATTATGCGTTCCGTGAAATCCTTGTAGAGACGCGAAATTTCGCGTCTCTACATTCTTTTTCGGAGAGGTCTATTCGTGAGATCAACAAATCCGGTATCTCCAAGATACCGGTGAGAAAGCGCGCACGAACGGCGGGTTTCCCGCGCCCAGGCGACTGGTGAGACAGCGCTGCAGTCGGGTTAGCCCGACCTAGGCGACTGCGTTAGCGCTGCGTTAGCGATAGCGTTGCGATCTTCCGGTACTCCGGCGTCGGGACGAGCGTCACCCGAAGGGCTTTCCCGTTGGGGTTTCTGAGGCTTAATATTTTCTCACAAATCAAATAGGATTGCTATATTCAGCAATTGATAAAAATCGATACAAATTGTTGTAAAGAGCAAAAAGCCTTAGTTTTAGATGATTGAGTCACAAGTTAGTTATTAATTTGTATTGCTAGTAGACATTTTTACCCCCGATCTGTATTCAATTTCTTTCTATAAATTAGTAAACTAAAATACAATCTAAAATTGCTTTTTACTGTAGCATCGAGGGGGAACATGAGTCGTCCAATAATTCTTGGTATTGTAGGTGACAGCGCCGCTGGTAAAACAACACTAACTAAGGGGATTGCTCAGGTACTTGGACCTGAGAATGTGACGGTGATATGTACAGATGATTATCACCGATACGATCGCAAACAACGTGCCGAGATTGGCATCACTGCCATCCACCCCGACTGTAACTATTTAGATATCATGCAGCAGCACCTGTCGCTGCTACGGATCGGAGAGCCAATTCTTAAGCCAATTTACAGCCACAAAACCGGCACATTTGAGCCGCCAATATACATCAAGCCAAATAAATTTGTCATTGCTGAGGGATTACTAGGTTATTCAACCCTCGGTGCCCGCGATTCCTACGATGTGAAAGTTTACCTTGCACCCCCCGAATCACTACGCGCTCAGTGGAAAGTCAACCGGGATACACAAAAGCGCGGTTACACTGAACAACAGGTGCGAGAGGAACTCAAAAAACGTGAACCAGACTCAGAACAGTTTATCCGTCCCCAGCGGCAATGGTCAGATATAGTAGTGAGTTTCTACCCTCCCAAAAACGATGAAGAGCAAACCAATGGACACCTGAATGTCCGTCTGGTGCTGCGTCCCACAATTCCCCACCCAGATTTTACCCAAATTATCAATGGTAATGGCAATTTCACTTCAGCAATCCGCTTGGGATTAGACCGAGATATGAGTAAACCAGTTGATGTGCTAGAAGTAGATGGTCATGCCACTTTAGAACAAGTCAATAAGTTAGAGCAGATTATTTGTTCTGATATGCCCTACTTACGGAATATATGCGATCGCGAAACTAATCCAGAGTTGGGCAAAATTGCTGGGACAACTGGGGAAACACTCCAGAGTTACCCCCTCGCCCTCACCCAGCTTCTCATTACTTACCATATGCTCAAGGCAACGCAAATCCATCAAGTAGGTGAAGCTAACGAGGTATAAAAATTGGTAAAACTTTAATAAAGATTAATCATACTATCACATAAGCTGAGATTTTTAGAGGCTACAGGGGATAACTAAAGATAGATACACCTATCATCCATATTCCCTGAACTTGCCTATGACTTACTGTCTTAGAATTGCCGATATCCCCACAAATGAGCGTCCGCGTGAGCGGTTATTAACTTATGGTCCCAAGATTTTAGCTACAGCTGAGTTAATTGCAATTTTACTAGCCACTGGTCAAGGACCAGGAAAACTTTCTGCAGTCGGTTTGGGACAATATCTGTTGCAGGAATTGGGTAAACACCAGCGCGAACCCTTGACAGTTCTGCGAGATGTAAACGCTGTTGAGTTAATGCAAATTCCTGGTATTGGTCCAGCAAAGGCGACAACTATTTTAGCGGCGATTGAATTGGGCAAACGAGCATTTCAATCACGTCCAGGAGAAAGTACAGTAATTGATAGCCCAGCTGCTGGGGCTGCTGCTCTCAGTCAAGATTTAATGTGGCAAAATCAAGAACGGTTTGCCGTGGTTTTGTTAGATGTGAAAAATCGCTTGCTGGGAACACAAGTGATTACCATTGGCACAGCTACCGAAACCTTAGCACCTCCCCGTGAGATTTTTCGAGAAGTGATTCGTCAAGGAGCAACGCGATTAATAGTAGCACACAACCATCCTTCTGGAAACGTTGAACCCAGCAATGCAGATATCGAATTAACTCGTCAGTTGTTAGCTGGAGCGCAGTTACTGGGCATTCCTATACTAGATCATCTGATTTTAGGTGATGGGAATTATCAAAGTCTGCGGGAAATTACAACTTTGTGGGACGAGTATCCACAGGGAGATTAATCGAGAGTAGGGATAACAGGCATCTACCACTATCTCAATTTATGATTAGAGAACTAGCGATGCCTGACGGCAAGCCGCTTTGCGTCTACGCAAAACGCATACCTTTACGTAAAGATTAGATGAAGTCATTTTAAGTATTATTACTGATTACCTTTAAAATTAGGTTATTTAAGATGTAGCTTATTGCGTACTATATTAAACTAGGGTTTTAAAATGAATGAAAGAATACTTCGTATTATCACCTGTGTTATAGGCATTGGCTGTATTAGAGCTTGCACTGCTGCACCACACCAACAAATTAGTACATACGAATATGACTCTCCTAGTCCTTATGAACAATTGGGAGAGGTACAGCAAGAAAGAGCGCGTCAGGAAATGTCAATTATTGAAAATAACAGAGATCTGTAGCTAATCCTAAGTAAATACATTTTATATATAGGAATCCGCTTTGATTATTGAAAAAATACAGGTTCTGTAGGGTGGGCACTGCCCACCAAAGCCAGGATATGGTGGTTTATTCTAATCCACACCGAAGCCAGAAAGGAACTTGATAGTGCGATCGCTTACTACGAAGCTTAAAATCAAGGTTTGGGACTTGATTTACTGACTGAATTAGAGGAGAGCAACTTAAAAAAATTCGCCAAAATTCCAATGTGGAAACACCACATAAACTTGATGCTCCCGTCGTTACGTTATTCAAAGTTTTCCCTAACTCATTTTTTACGCAGAGCTTGAGGAGCTTATTTGGATTATTGCGATCGCGCATGGAAAGCGTAAACCTGATTATTGGAAAACACGACAGATTGAGTGATAACTGCCAGTTCGCCCATTTTCATAGGAGGTGATAAAAAAGCTGAGTGTCAATCTTATGTAGCTATCATCTTAATATATCTTAATATTTGCAGAAACTGTAGTACTATAAAATAGTATGGCGCTGTAAATTAAGAAGCAACTTTAAGAAGACTGAGAAAAGTAGGTAAAAAGCCTATTGAATCAGCAATCGCGGGCGATTAGCACAGTGGTAGCGCACGTCCTTCACACGGACGGGGTCACTGGTTCAAATCCAGTATCGCCCATAAGCTGGAAACCTATATATAGATATTTTTTCAGCTTAGTCTTGAAAAAAAATTATATAATTACAGCTATTTTCTGTTTATTGAACCACAGATTGCCGTAGGGGCACGGCACTGCCCATTGGTGTCAACTTAAGGTCAAACCCCTGACTAAACGGTTGTTCCAGACCTTTCTCGTTCCCACGCAGAGCGTGGGAATGCATTCAGTGAGGCTCTGCCTCCTCTTAAAGTTGGAGGCAGAGCCTCACTGAACATCGTTACTCAGCTTGTGCCTAGTAACGATAAACGCTTGGATTTTCAAAGGTTACAGCTTAAGTTGACACCAATGGGCAAAGCCTTTTGCCCCTACAATGTGGTCTATTTACCCTAATTGCTGTAATATTTCTTACTGCTCAAGTAGGTTATGAGTCGAAAGTGGCGTCTAGGAAAGCCTTCAAATGATGGGCAGGCATTGCAGCTGGTATTTACCGCCGCTCGTCTAGCATACAGAACCAGACCCTTGAAGATAGTGCTGCTGTACCATAAATAATTAGAAGGATGCAATATTAATTTTTCACACTTGCTTCAATTAATATGACGCAAACAATCCAAGTAAAAGATGTAAACTTACGCTACTTAATCGATAACTTTGGTCTCCAATTAGTTTTAGATGATCAAATTTTCCGAGAGTGGCAATATGATGTGCCGGAAATTAAAGATTTGGATAAACAGCTTTTAGACAAGGTAAAAGCAGGTTATTTTAATCTTCTTAACTACCCGCCCTTGTTAGAAGATGTTGTCAGAATGGCAATCGTTGACCCGATACTTTTTATCGGAGATTTTTATCTAGCTCCGTTTTACGTAAAATCAGAAGAACCTATAGATATTGCTGTGCCTGATGATGATGTAATTATCAAAGGCAGAATTGATACATTAGTTTTTCAAAACAAATTGTGGGTAATGATTATTGAGTCTAAAAAAGCTTCTTTTTCAATTGAAGAAGGACTAGCACAAATTCTTGTCTATATGTTAGGTAGTCCTCACCCAGATAAACCCTGTTTTGGTATGATTGCCACTGGTAGCGAGTTTATTTTCGTCAAATTAGTTAAAGAAAACCCACCCCGTTATGCTTTATCTAAAGGTTTCCTGATGCGTAACCCCGGAAATGAATTGTATGATGTGCTTCGCATCCTTAAGCGTCTGACTCAATTAGTAAGTGCTTGAAGTTTTGAGAATAAAGGGCTGTACTTACGCACTCATCAGCATTCTCACAACAAGTGCGGCAAACTCAAAGTTAAAATCATATACTGAAAGGGTCTTCTGAGCTTTACAATCTCATTTGAAGCCAATGACTGAGCAACGTGATACTGATTCTCAACAGTTCAGTGAACCGACTGATGGTGTGACCAAAGGGGCAGTCGATGATTCCAAGACAAACCGCATTGTCTCTGTCTGGAACAAGGCAACAGCACGCTTGATGCCACTCCTACCCGTAGATCAAATGGCACACAAGGTTTTTAAATGGTTTAGCGTCAGCGAAACTCAGGTCGCAGAGATTTTGGAGACAGTTCGAGCCGAACTGCCAACCACAGAAGCCCTCCTGATTGGTAAGCCCCAAGCCGGAAAAAGTTCAATTGTGCGGGGACTGACAGGAGTTTCGGCTGAGATTATTGGTCAGGGATATCGTCCTCACACACAACACACCGAACGCTACGCTTATCCGAACAGCGATCTGCCGTTGCTGATTTTTACAGATACGGTGGGACTGGGAGATGTAAACAAAGATACTCAGGCAATTATTCAGGAACTGGTTGGAGATCTACAACAGGAAAGTCGCAGCGCCAGAGTCCTGATTCTGACTGTCAAAATCAATGATTTCGCCACCGACACCCTGCGACAAATTGCTCAGCAACTGCGTCAGAAATATCCAAACATTCCCTGTCTGCTGGCTGTTACCTGCTTGCATGAGGTTTATCCTCCCGGTACAGCCGATCATCCAGCCTATCCACCAGACTATGAGGAGGTCAACCGAGCATTTGCCGCCATGCAGCAAGCCTTTGCAGGACTGTGCGATCGCGCTGTACTAATTGACTTCACCCTAGAAGAAGACGGCTACACTCCAGTATTTTATGGCTTAGAGGTCTTCAGAGATTCCTTGGCAGACCTACTTCCAGAAGCTGAAGCCCGAGCAATTTATCAGTTATTGGATGGGGAAACAGGCAAGCAAATTGGCAACCTTTACCGGGATGCCGGACGCCATTACATGCTGGCATTTTCCATCATGGCAGCCACGATTGAAGCTGTGCCACTGCCATTTGCCAGCATGCCCGTGCTGACTGCCTTGCAAGTCTCAATGGTGGGTTTGCTGGGTAAATTGTATGGGCAGACGCTGACTAGATCGCAGGCTGGGGGTGTTGTCAGTGCGATCGCCGGTGGCTTTCTAGCACAAGCTGTTGGACGGGAGTTAATCAAATTCCTACCCGGCTTCGGCAGCGTAATTGCTGCTTCCTGGGCAGCCGCCTACACTTGGGCGCTGGGGGAAGGTGCTTGCGTTTACTTCGGTGACTTAATGGGGGGTAAGAAACCCGATCCCCAGAAAATTCAGTTAGTGATGCGAGAAGCGTTTCAGGTAGGGAAAGAACGGTTTAAGGAAATCAAACGGTAAGATCTCTAGTATCTTCATTTCGTGGTCTAGAACCAGGGTATGTTAAGTCTCGTTAGATTCCTCCTGACTTCTACCGAGTGTCTGCTGTGCAGCGTGTCGTATGTGGAGAATGCGAACAAGTTCTTCATCCTCAAAGATGGTAAAAAGAATACGGTATGAGTTGCGCCCTCGACCGTAGAGTAATTGCCGAATTTCTTTACTAAAATACTCGTTTTCTCTGGCGAGAGCACAACGCTTTGGCATTTCAGATAGAGATTCAATTGATCTTAGTAATCCTTCATACCAGTGGCTTGCCCTCTCAGGAGATGTAACTTGAGACATCCATAGGAAAGCACTGTCTGCCTCAGCTTCTACGACACTGGGGATTTCAATGCGGTATTTCATGAATCGACTGGCAGGTTGTACTTACGAAGTTGTTCTTCTGCAAACTCTTCAAAGGAACGAAAACGTCCTGCCTTAAAATCATCTAATCCACGCTGGATGCCCTCAATAGCTTCTTCAGTATCTTGCATCTCCGACTCTAGGACACTAGCTAGCAGTTCAGATGCAACAGCAGAGATGTCTCTTCCCTGCTGCTCAGCTTTTTCACGAAGTCGCGCTTCTGCTTCTAGGCTAAGAGTAACAACAATTCCCATAGACTCGCTTCCTCTGATATCAAGCCTTTGCACACCATTCTAGCAGATCGCGACAGTCGTCCGGTGCAGTATTGGAGGAAACCGCCTTCATCTAGTTTGACCACAGTCATATAGACGAAGAAACATCCAAAATTTATGGAAAGTTTCACGCTGAGATATTCGATAGCTTTGCGCCAAGAGACAGAGTAAAACGCAGAAACTTTGACATCAAAGATGCAGGTGTACGAATCAACGATTTATGGATAGCCTGCACAGCGATACAACACTATTTAATCATTGTTTTAGAAGATAGTGATTTCAAGGTGATGAATCAAGTAAGGAATTTGAACCTAGAATGCTGGAAGAAGTGATAAAAAAACAGTCTAACTATAACGCAATACGGTTCAGATAAGATGATTTGCCTACCGTTTATTTCCGCCGTCTTGTACTAGAGTCCATCTTGTCACTGGACAATTCGACGTGCAGTAACTACAATGTAATTACTTATTCTGGCAACGGTATGCTATGAGTCCAGTCATTAGGACGCGACTTGTTAAAGTTGGTAACTCTCAGGGCATTCGGATTCCCAAACCTCTGCTGGAGCAAAGTGGTATTGATGTAGAGGTTGAAATTGAAGTGCATGACAATCATTTAATTGTGCGTGCAGCATCGCGATCGCGGGTTGGATGGGATAAAGCCTTCGCTGCAATGGCAGAACGGCATGATGATGTTCTGCTTGAGGATGGGAGTATGACTCTTTGGGATCAAGCGGAATGGGAATGGTAGTTCAACGGTTCGATGTTTTCCTTGTTAACCTTGATCCAACAGTGGGAAGTGAGATTCAGAAGACAAGACCCTGCGTCGTGATTTCACCTGATGAGATGAATCGCTATATTATGACCGTCATCGTTGCGCCCATGATAACGAAAGGTCAACCATATCCCACACGAGTAGCTTGCCAGTTTCAAGGCAAAGATGGGCAAATTGTTCTCGATCAGATCCGGACTGTTGACAAGATTCGATTGGTCAAACGGCTGGGTCAGATCAGTCTGGATGAGCAGAAGGCAGTCCTCGATACCTTAGCTGAAATGTTTGCTGAGTAACTTTATGCCTCCGACTCTCTCAAATCCAGATATTTCACTTAGTCTGAAAAATATTTTGTACCATTTTTTTATCTGCACTCGCAGCCGCTTTATCCAACTCTGTAATCTCGCTCTTGTTTAATTGCCAACCCAAAGCACCAATATTCTCCCTCGCCTGTTCCACAGTCTTTGCTCCAGGAATGGGAATACTTCCTTTACAGATGCACCAGTTAATTGCTACCTGTGACATGGTCTTGTTTCTTGATTGTGCCACCTCTCGTAAACATGCCAAAAGCGATCGCACTCCTGGCAATAGCTGCCTAAAAAGCAGACCTCGGATGCCTTTGGGAAAAGGACCTTTCTCGGAGTATTTTCCTGTTAACAAACCCAATGCCAGAGGACTATAGGCAATTAGTTTTATCCCCAGATCGTCACAAACCTCTTTGATCCCCAGTTGGGTAACAGGATATGTGGACAACAGTGAGTACTGCACTTGCAGGGTAGCAATGGGAACTCCTCGCTCAGTAAATTTTTGATGCACACGTTTGAGCCGTTTAGATCCATAATTGGATAAACCCACTCCTTTGACTAGTCCTTGCTCGTAGAGATCGGCAAGACCATCTAACAGTCGTCCCTCCTGCCAAGGAGCATAGTTTGCTGTTGACCAGTGCATCTGTACCAAATCTACGTTTCTTCCCAGACGCTGGGCAGAGGACTTGCAAGCCGACACCATTGACTGTCGTGTTAATCTCCAGGGATAAGCCGCAAGCTTTGTGGCAATGCAAATATTTTCTTTACCTGAACCCTGATATTCTCTAGAGAATTGCCCTAAGAGTAACTCACTTCGCCCATTCAATCTGCCAGTTCCGTAAGAGTCACCTGTATCAAACAAGGTCACGCCGTTGCTTACACAAAGGTCAAAGACGGCTTGCAACTGGTCATCCATGCTTTCGTCGTATCCCCAGAGCAATCGGTTGCCCCATGCCCAAGTTCCACAGCCCATTGTTGGGAGGGATAGTTTTTGGCTAGTTTGCATCTTTGCTCTCTCTGTAGATTTCCTAAATTCTCTTATCGCTCAAAATAAATTTTAAACGGTTCAGCAAGAATACCCGTAATTCGTAATTAAAAAGGGGTTTTGAACTTTCGCGGAGACACGTGGTCATTTTTCAATGAATGATTTAGGGTAAGGGCGGGGGAACCCCGCCCCTACTGAAAACGGCTATATTTACCCTTTGTGCTAAACCTTATCCTTCGCTGGCGGCAAGATGCCAAACTTGTTTAGACCTTTATCAAGTACCCTGAGTAGTTTAAAGTCCTCCTCTGGCAAGAGGTAATTGCTACTGCTGAATAAACCCGCATTGACAGCAGGCTGCTTTTCTAGGAAGGAGAATGCTTGTCGAAACTGTTTTGGACCTGCTTCTATCGGTGAATCAAAGTGGCAGGGAACAATCCGGTGGAAGTCCCAACTTGCCACCCGATCAGCCCAGTTGATGGTTTCTCTCGGTGTCCGGTTGAGAATGAGAGTCTGTAAAATCGGTGCTACAAACAGACGACCATCCCCTCGCAGTGCATCGAATGACTGCTTCCACTCTGAGCTCCATTTGAAAGGGAATAACCCGAAATAAGCTTTTTTTGAGCGTTCCGGCGCTTTCACGGCATTGCGAAATACTTCACCCCATCCACGTACTTCAAGTACACTTGGTTGGAAGTATAAAGTAAATAGCGAGATGCGCTGCCAACCTTTACGGCGGTTTGCCTGATTGTCTGCGACAACGTCAGATGCATTATCCTTGGCATGAAACAGCAAGGGGTATGGATCGAATTGGACGATCGCAGGCGGTTCTTCTGGTACGGAAACCACTGAGTCTGTCACAAGAAGGGTGTGCGATCGCTTGTGGAAGAATGCAACTTCTGCAAACTTACCTGGTCCCAACTCGATTGGACCCAGGATCGCATAATCAAACTGATTGGCAAAGGGGGTTCTGCTGCTATCTTCTGGGAGTAATGAAGTGCGTTTGGAGGGCAAGCCAAGCCAGCCGAGAGGGAGATTTAGCGGGAAACTCCATTGACTGGGAGCAACAAAGACCTGTGCGTTGGGAAAGCATCTGGCAAAGGGACCAACGAAGACCTTATGTTCTAGCCCGGAAATAGTTGGCAGAATAATGTACTTCACATCGCCGTGTTCTGCCACTAATTCATTCACAAGCCGGATACACTCTGGGGTCGGTGCAACGGGAGCATAAACGAGGAAACCGCCTTCATCTAGTTTAACCACAGTCATGCGAATGGGTACGACAACGTAGAAGATGCCTTGAATCTGGTCAAAAGTCCAGATTGTATCCTTCAGCACTTCTTTGCGAATTGTCTGCCGTCTGCCGAATGGGTAGAGTGGCAAAGCGAACCAGAAAGACCATGAAAAGTCTCTGGGATGAATTTGTTGTTCTTGCGTTTCCGGCGCGTTCATCATCAGCTTATTATAGCAGGTTCAAGTCCCTTTAATCACATCTTGCACTCCTTGCAATAACGCTATTTTTGTAGGGTGGGCATTGCCCACCATTGACAGATCGGGCCTATTTTTGCGTTGGTGGGCAGTGCCCACCCTACCCTTATTGACAATAATGCAAGATATCAGTTTATCTGTTTGACTAGTTTATAATAGATACACTTGGGAACAATTCCTGGCAAATCTGCTTCAGTATTTCCATAACACAATCCGCTTGCTGCTAGCAACGTTTACGGACTGGAGATACCCCCAACCCCCCTTTTTATCATCAATTTGTATCGCTATGAAGCAGAACACTTAGACGAATTATCAAAGGCAAACTTAAACTTTAACTAATCACTATAAGTAGGTAGGCACAATAAAACATAACTATATTAAGTTATGTTAAGAGGCGGTCAGCCTACTAACGACTAACGACTAACGACTAACTACTAACAGCCTTAACAGATAGTTGTGTTTATTCACGCCGACTTACTTAGACTAAAATAACTGTTGAATAATAACTAATTTTTCACTCTTACTATGAAAAACATCTGGAAAAATTATCTTACCACCAAACAACCACAGTTTTTTACTGCCTTGATATTAACTGGCATTTTGTCTACTGGTAGCTTGTTAACACTACTAAAAAGCGCAACAGCAGCCCCGACCAACTTGTTAAGAGAAACAGCCAATGAAGTCCTAGAAGGAAGTATTAGCACCGGACGCTTACTGCATGTTGACCAAACCCAGGTTTATCATCCTGATGGAAATTCCGTACTCAAGCTGAATCAAAAGGCAAGGGCGATCGGTGAAAACAATTTGCTCGTCACTGATAACAGCAAAATTAACCCTGTACCCATTCCCAAAAGTGAGTTACCCCCACCTTTGGATAGCGGTGTGATTTTTCAGCAAATTTCCAGTGGCGGCTTTACTGGTAGAACCTACAAAACTGTTTTACTAGATGACGGACGCTTGATTCGTGTTCGTATTGGCGACGCTAATGATTCTGAACGCAGTGTCCGTCGCATTTCTCAAAGGCAACTGCGAGGGTTTCAGCATTTGCTAGAAGAAAATAATAGTGAATTCAATAATCTGAGATACCCACCATCCAGCGGCGCTGCTGATTACATCACCTACACTTTAACCAGCCGCGACGGTACAGTTGAGTATAACGATATCTCTCAAAGTAGTCTGCCTGAGAATTTACAGGTAGTTGTCCTCGCTTGGAATCGGATTAGCAATAGTCAATAGAAGACTGACTTTTCAACAATATTCTCACCAGGGTGTGCAAAAGCTTAAGCAAGGCAACTTCTGCGGAGTTAGCAATCACCGACTTTAACTCCGCAATCAGTATCAATCCTAACCTAGGTGATGCTGACGCCCACCGGGGACTTGCCCAATATGCGCGATCGAGATCGGCGCAATCCAGTCTTAGACCTTCAACAAGCTCCAAGACTTTTTCGTCAGCAAGGGAATACCCAAGGCGATCAAAAAACACAAATTCTGCTCCAGCAAATTCAGCAGTAGCTAGTACCGCTTCTCTACGAGACGCGCAAGGGACGCGGTACTAATAGGCAATTAGTGGATAGGTTCCACCTGATTGGATTTAGAGAAAGAACAACAAAAAATTTAAATATTCTAATTATTAAGCACTAATTTAAACCACCATAATTTGACATCAGTGGGTGCAGAAAAATTAGCCAGAATTTCGTTTTATTTTACACAGATTAAATTAATAAAATTTACTGAAAAACTGTTATTATTCCTGATGAAAACTCACTTGACCTGTAACAGTTAATCAGTTAATCTTAGCAGTCAGTAACTTTATTCTTTAGAAGTCGATGAATAAAAAATTAAAACTTGCTTTACTTGCCAGCCCGACAATTTTTACCTCTCTCATGTCTATGGTGGGAGTGGTTAATCCAGCACACGCAGCCTCACCAGTGATCCGCATGAAAGACGGTCAAGCGTGCGTACGTCATCCACATGTTAGTTACAACAAGTTTGTGTGTATACGGGGTACACAGACAAATCAATTTTCTCACTCCACCCCAGCATCTCAGGTCAATTCGGCACACCCATCTGACAAAAATATTGCCATGCTTGACTTTACAGAAGCAGAAAGCAATAAAGCGATCGCCGTATTTGGCTGCGACTGCCCATACTGTATGAATGCTTTACGTGCTCTGCAAAATCAAGCACCAATGGTGTACTAAATTTAAACAGCGCTTGCCAGTATAACCATAACTTGATGTTATATTGATGAGCGCTACAACGAAACCTACCTGCTTACAAGGTAACTCAATAGGTACTAAATCTTGTCAATAAAAATTCTGAATTTGAGACGCAAGTCACGGTGGCTGAGTCTGATACTGATGGCGATTCTGAGCTTTTACCTAATTGTTAGCTCAGACGCACCAGCTTATGGTATGCATATTATGGAAGGCTTTTTACCTGTGGGTTGGGCAGTTTTTTGGTGGGTAGTGTCCTTACCATTTATGATTTTGGGACTGCGATCGCTACAGCAAATTACCAAAACCAACCCAGAACTGAAACTACTGCTGGCATTAGCTGGTGCTTTTACCTTTGTGCTGTCAGCATTGAAAATTCCTTCCGTTACAGGTAGTTGTTCTCACCCAACAGGCACAGGGTTAGGGGCGGTGTTGTTTGGTCCTTTGGCAATGTCCGTTTTGGGTAGCTTGGTGCTGTTATTTCAAGCTTTGTTACTAGCGCATGGCGGCTTGACGACATTGGGGGCGAATGCTTTTTCGATGGCGATCTCTGGACCATTTGCAGCTTACTGGATATATAATCTCACCATGCGCCTCAGTGGTCAACAAAGAATAGCCATATTTTTAGCAGCCGCAATAGCAGATTTACTGACATATATTATTACTTCTATGCAACTCGCCCTTGCTTTTCCTGCACCTGCTGGTGGATTCTTCGCTTCATTTACCAAATTCGCCGGAATTTTTGCCATTACTCAAGTTCCCTTGGCAATTAGTGAAGGATTACTAACTGTGCTGGTGTGGAATTGGCTACAATCCTACAATCCTCAAGAATTAGAACTTTTGCAATTAATCAAGCGAGGGCGTCGAAGTCATGAATCAATCGAATAAAGGACTGAGTAACTGGCTGTTGGTAGTGGCAGTTATAACTTTAGCAGTCGTGCCGTTAATATTTGTGCGTGGTGGGAAATTTGAGGGTTCCGATGACAAAGCTAAAAACGCTATTAGTGAAGTAAAACCCGGATATAAACCCTGGTTTAAATCACTATTTGAACCGCCCAGTAGTGAAATAGCAAGCTTATTATTTGCTTCTCAAGCGGCTTTAGGTGCTGGAGTTGTTGGTTATGCAATTGGATTGTATAAGGGACGTTCCCAACAGCAAAGACGTGAAGAATGAGCCTACAACTAGACACTTTAGCTTACACTAACCGACTGCGAGGATTGCCACCAGAACATAAACTGATTTTTGCGATCGCCACTCTTGCGATCGCCCTTTCTACTCACCCGCTTGTGCAAATCTTGACTGCGCTGTGGATGAGTGTTTGGACGGTTGTTTATGCCAGAATTCCGGCTGGGATCTATTTGAGATTGTTAACATTCGCTCTTGTTTTTTGCTTAACAAGCCTGCCAGCACTGATCCTCAACGGTGTCTCTGTTGCTGATTTGGCAAGCGTACAACCCGACTCATGGTCAGGACTAACTCTCGGACATTACTATATTTATATTAGTCGCAATGGCACTCAACAGGCGCTGGCAATTTTAACCAGAGCGATCGCTTCTGTTTCTTGCCTATACTTCCTCATGCTCACAGTTCCATTTACAGAAATTTTAGAAACCCTACGCCGCCTGGGAATGCCAGTATTACTCACAGATTTGATGCTGCTGATGTACCGGTTTATTTTTGTTCTGTTAAAAACAGCTGATGACTTTTGGACAGCGCAACAATCTCGTGGCGGCTACCGCACTTTTGCCACAGGGATGAAAAGTTTAGGAATACTTATCGGACAACTACTCAAGCGCACTCTAGAACATTATCATCAGTTCTCTCTAGGACTAGCAACGCGGGGTTTTGCCGGAGAATTTCGGGTTTGGCATCCCCGACGATATCGCCCATCAAAACGCTATGCTTTGGAAGCACTACTTGGCTGTGTAGTATTAATAGCATTGGAGTGGTGGCAGCCCCGATAAAAAAAATTCAGCACCAAGCATGAAAATAGTCTTTCCCCACTCCCTACTCCCCACTCCCCACTCCCTATTTTCAGTCAGAATGCAGCAATGGCTACTGGAATTTGAGCAGGTGCATTACACCTACCCTGGTACACAACAATCAGTTCTCAATGGTTTAACACTGAGAATTCCATTTGGGAAAAAATGCGCCTTAATGGGTCAGAATGGTTGTGGTAAAACAACACTATTTTTGTTAGCTAATGGTTTGTATAAACCTCGTGCCGGGACTGTATCTTGGAAAGGTCAACCATTGCGTTACGAACGTCAGGCGCTGGCTAAATTGCGACAGCAAGTAGGGCTGGTATTTCAAGATCCAGAACAACAATTAGTTGCTTCTACAGTGGAAGAAGATATTTCCTATGGCTTATGTAATTTAGGTTTACCCACAGCAGAAATTAAACAGCGAGTAGAGCAAGCTTTAGTACAATTTGGGCTGACTGAACTAGCAACAAAACCTGTACATCATCTTAGTTTAGGACAAAAAAAGCGAGTTTCCTTAGCAGATGTTATGGTGCTAGAACCGGAACTCTTGTTGCTAGATGAGCCTACCTCATACTTAGATCAGCTACATACTCGGAAGTTGATGGCAAATCTGAAAAGAATTCATACAGATGGAACTACTTTACTGATGGCAACTCACGATCTCAATTTAGTTGATCGTTGGGCAGAGTGGGTTTTTGTGATGGATAAAGGGCAATTGGTACTAGAAGGTAAACCCCAAGATGTATTTACCCAACGCGATCTTTTGGAAGAGTTACAGTTGGGAGTACCACTTGTACATGAGATGTTATTTGGTGAGGGTTCTGCTGAGGAGGGAGAGGTTATGGATGCATTACGGCAACGGATATTAGACCTATTCCGTCACTTTTAAGGTAAGGCAGATACGAATTATTCGTTTCTCGTTCCCATGCAGAGCATGGGAATGCATTCCGAGAGGCTCTGCCTCCTCTCTTTTTTTCGTAGGAGGCAGCAGCCCACAAGAACAGCGTTACCAGGCAGCAGCCCAAACGAGAAGTTCGCCCTCTTTTTGTTTATTTCGCCAATTGTTTGTAATGTTTTGTTCTTTCGTCAATGTAAGCACTGTACTGGTCTGCTAGTTCTTTGCTAGGAAGCACCAGAATGTTCTCCGCGTTTTGGGTAGCACTGCGAGAAAAGTTAAAACTGCCAGTTACGACAACATCATCGCATACCACAACTTTGTTATGCATAAAATCGTGTTTGCCATCAGCTTTATAGGGCTGAGAGTGTTTACCTACTAAATGACTTGCCACATCTTTGAAGGTTTGAGCAACACCAGCACTATTAGATGACTTCTCCCACTTTTTCAGGATCTGAGACATTTCCGTGCGGTCATAAATGCCACCAAATTCGGAAACTTGCTCAGAGCGCAATGCCTCGTCTAGCGCTGCCAGAATATTGTGGGAAGACAGTATCATTGAGGCAACCTTGATCCGATGTTTTGCTTGCCCAATTTCCTGGGCAACGATCTGGTCGATCGTCTGTCCCTCACCAGGAGCAAAGGCTACTTCAACTTCTGTTGAGTCAATATTGACAGTACCGATATCGTTAATACCAGTTGATGCAATGTCGCCATTGACCCACAACTCTTGAAAGTCTGTCTCGTAGAAACTAGCGAGTTCCGATGAGTCGATGCGAAGAATGTTATTTTCCTGATACGTCCACGCATCATCAGTGAAATTGGCTGAACCTGTCCATACGGCTGCATCCTGTGTATGAACGTCCCGCACAATGTACTTATTGTGCATTAACTTAGAGCCTGTGATCCCCCGGATTTCTACTTGGCTGTCTTTGAGATTCTGGTTAAGAAAAGTCTCTGTGCCGGTAGGTGCAGGGTCACCTCCAGTTGCCAAAAACAGATCCATATCCATGACCGCTTCACTCTTGTCACCCTTGGTCTTTGTTGGTTTGCCAGCATAGAAGGCAATTCGGACACGAACTCCTTTATTTGCACTATCCTTGAGTGCTTTGATAACTGGAGTGGAAAGGGCTTCTTGCTTTAAACGAAAATCGTAGATAGCAATATGCAAGCTAGCTTTAGCAGCAGATATGAACTCGGCTAACTCAGTGGCTACACTCAGCGCTTGTCCATTAGCTCCATCTTGAAGAAAAGTGAGATTGATCGCCATAAATATTAACCTTATTGGGTATCGGGAATGGGGCATAGGGCATAGGGCATGGGGCATAGGGCATAGGGCATAGGGCATGGGGCATAGGGGATGGGGCATGGGGCATAGGGCATAGGGCATGGGGCATAGGGCATAGGGAATAATTAGTAAAAGGTGACACGATTACAACCGAATAAATATTTGGAGAATACAAAGTAGGAATTTGTCGCACGATCATCTTTTCCCCCCATGCCCCATGCCCCATGCCCCAATGCCTAATGACTAACTTGCAGAACAACCAGTGTCATATCATCAGTATTTTCCTGATCGGTACCGATGAATTGCTCCACTTGGTCAAAGAGGTAATCTAGAATTTCTTGTGGTCCACTGCAATACCTACAAGCAGCGCTAAATGTCAAGATTAAATTTTCTTCATCGAAGCGATCGCCAGTTGCCGCCGGCGCATCAGTCAAGCCATCTGTATAGTAAAGAATTATATCTCCCGGCTCTAATTGTGCCTGTGCATTTTCATATTGGCTATTAGCATCCAAACCAATCAGCATTCCTAGAGTATCCAAACGCGTCACAGTTTTTGTTGCTGCGTGCCACCACATGGGAGGATTATGTGCGGCATTGCTGTAAGACAAAATGCGGTTTTCGGAGTCATATTCTGAGTAAAACACGGTGACGAAGCGGTAGGAATTTTCTAAATCCGCATACATCACTTGGTTCAAGTTTTGTAAAATCCGTGCAGGAGAGTGACCATGTAGCACCTCTCCTCGTAGCATTCCTCGCATCATGGTCATAATTAGTCCCGCCGGGACACCTTTGCCCATGACATCGCCAATTACCAAACCCCAGCGACCATCGGGCAAAATACTTTTGCTATTAGGTTGAATTTGATTGTGATTGGTGGGAATAAAGTCGTAGTAGTCTCCGCCGACACGATTAGCCGGTTTACAACGTGCGGCGATCTCTACCCCTCCAATAGTCGGGCATTGACGTGGCAATAGTCGTCGCTGAATTTCTGCGCCAATTTCTAGTTCTTGATCTAGGCGTTCTTTTTTCCGTAGTTCTACAGCCAGTTCATCGTTTTCAATCGCTACTGCTGTTTGATCTGCCACTAAACGGACTAACTTTTGTCTGGTTTCGGTCCAACTGTATTCTGGATCGCGGCTCAAAACGTAGAGCCATCCCCGCTCCGTATGCTTGACTAGAATAGCTGTACCAAAGATTTGCACATCGGGTCCCAAATAGCGATGCATATGGTCGTGCAGAATACCCGTGGCGCTTGCGACTGTGGGAGTGTTTGGTACATGTGTGATTTGACTGCTAGCTGTTTCTAATGCTTTGCGGATATTTTTCCGCTGGCGACTATCTTGCCAGTGCAGCTGTTCTAACCTGACTTGACCGTTGGGTTTGTAGAGAAACAGCGCACTACCGTCTGCATCTGTAACTCTTGATGCCATTAAAGGGATCAGTTCGAGAAACTGGTTCAAATTATTGAAGCTTCTCAGGGCAAATCCTAGAGAACTGAGTAGATCTTGGATTTTGTTTTGTTCCCGGTGCAGCCGTGCCACGAGTTCTTTTAACGCCACAACTGGAGTGACATCCTGCGGGACGCTACTATTATTATCAGTGGGTTGAGAGGGCGGTTGAGACACAGGCAAAGGCATCATTACAATTTATATGAGCAAATTTTAGATGAGTTATAAGTTCTTTTGTTCTGGCATTGTTAAACCATAGTGGGATTAAGTTTGTTAATTTAGCAACAGTAGAAAGACCTAAGGTTTGTATTTTAAAAGTATTTCATTGGCAAATTTTCTTTGTTTGCGAAAATACAACTTTATATTAGTCTATATTTAAGTAGAAACCGAATTGTCATAAGCAGCAATTATGACTAAACGCTGGAAAGCCTATCATTTTTTCATAAGTTTATTACCAAGTCATATATCTTTAGGCAGATAAAAGAATAATTTTAGGTTTGGTTTTGCAAACAAATGTTGTCATACCTAGCACTTACCCTCTCCCAATTTAGGAGAGAAGGAGTTGTAGAGACGCGATATATCGCGTCTTTGCAGTCGTCAGGAGTTATTTACCCCTGTTAAAAGTACTGAGTAGTGGCATTTGTCTCCTGGACTTGAAACTGTTAAACTAGTACACCTCGGCGGAAATAAGGCTACCATTAAAAAGAGCGCGAAAAGCTTACAATATAAGCCTTTTTAATTTTTAGATTGCTTCGCTTTGCTCGCAACGCGAAGCGATTTTTAATTCCGCGAGAGCGGTGCTAGCCACTCAACAGCGCTTCGACAAACTCATAGCTGGAAAAAGGACGTAGATCTTCTATTCCTTCACCAGCACCAATAAAGCGAATGGGTAGACCCAGCTGCTGCACAACAGCTAGGGCAATGCCACCTTTGGCGGTGCCATCCAGCTTAGTTAAGACGACGCCACTGAGTTGGGCAGCTTCAGAAAAAACTTCCGCTTGTCGCAAACCATTCTGACCTAAAGTGGAGTCCAAGACCAACAGTGATTCTACTTTTGCATGAGGAGCTTTTTTGTCGATAATGCGACGGATTTTACTGAGTTCATCCATCAAGTTTTTCTTGTTTTGTAGCCGTCCTGCCGTATCTACTAGGAGTAATTCTGTTTCCCGTGCCAATGCAGCGGCGATCGCATCAAACACAACTGCTGCTGGGTCAGTATTTTTACCGGGATTGGCAATAACTTCGACACCGCTTCTGTTACCCCAAATCTTTACCTGTTCCACAGCAGCAGCGCGGAAGGTATCTGCTGCCCCAATCAAGCATTTGTAGCCAGATTTTTGTGCTAAGTGAGCGATTTTACCGATAGTAGTGGTTTTACCGGCACCATTGACCCCAGTGATTAACCAAATGTTGAGAGTTTCTTTTTCTGGCGCAAAAATCGGCTTTTGGGATTTTTGCAGAGGCGCATCCAGCATATCTTGCAGGATTTGTTTGAGGTAGGCGATCGCCGCTTCTGGTGGTAGAACTTGTTCTCGAAGCTTTTGCTGTAGGGTGTTAATAATATGGTCTGTCGCCTCTACACCCACATCAGCTTGCAAGAGTAATGCTTCAATTTCCCCCACTGCGGCTTGGTTCAGTGGTCCTTGACCGACAATCGCCTTCAGTTGGTTAAGGATGTTGCGACGAGTTTTGTCTAAACCTTGGCGTAGCTTTTTCAGCCAGTTAATTTCTTCCACTGAAACGTCTTCTGGACGCCTACCTTGTGCCGCTAATATTTCTGTTGACCATAAAAACCCTTCATCAAACGCCAGTCCGGGAATTTCCGCCGCGACTTGTGGTGTATCAGTAGTTGTAGCAACAACTGATGGCGATCCCTCTGGTTCTGGGATTTCAATTGCGCTTGCGACCAGTCGTTCTTGCCTTGCTTGCCGTTCCGCTGCTGCTCTTTCTAAGAAAGATAAGGTTGCTGGTGCTGACTCCAAGACTAGTTCAGGGGCAGATGGTTCAATCTTTGATTCTACCTCACTCACCGTGCTAGCACAAGCGGCATCTGGTTCTTCGGCAATTGCTACCTCCGCCTCTGCTGTGCTTTCTTTATCTACGGGATCTAGTTCCTCGGCAGATTCTGAAGGTTTTGGCGTTTCTGCTAGTGATGTCTGGGCTATTGTCTCACTAGGATTCGGTTCTGCTGGCTCAAATTGTTGCTTTTGCTGAATGTTTTTGTATGCAGCTTTAGCAAATGCCAACAGATCTGGTGACGCCACGTCTTGTGTCGTATCTGCTGTTGGTGTTGACGTGGCGGCTGGTTCTGGTACAGATTCTTTTGCGGAAGGAGTTTCTTTTTGTTGCTGTTGAGAGGGTGTATCTGAGGAATCGTGATGTTGACGACGAAACCAATTAAAAACCATTGCAGCTAATATGAGTTGGGAGTAGGAGTTTAATTTAAATCCTACAACTCACAACTTAGCACTCACAACTATACTTCGTACTGATTTGAAGTTGCTATGCTATCTTTTTTTGTTCTGTTACTCGCCGCAAAACACCATTAATAAACCGATGACTGTCTTCTTCACTGTAGCGTTTGGCTAGTTCTACAGCTTCGTTGATGGCGGCGCTAGCGCCAAGTTGGAGAAACTCCATTTCTGCCACAGCAATTCGCAGTATATCTCGGTCTATTTGGGCAAGGCGAGCGACTTGCCAATCTACTAAGGCAGCACCAATCAGCTCATCTATAATGTTTCGGTTTTCACTGACAGTGATAATAATTTCTTTAGCGTACTCTTGGACTTGTTTGTCTTGATTAGCTAGCTGAATGAGTTCCGGAAACTCCACTGATGCAGCCAACTGGTTAATTGCCGTTTGGGTATATGTAATCGCTTCAGTGAGCATAGTTCTAGCCGTATTCAAGTCGCCGGCGCGAGTTTGGCTAGTTAAGAGGCGATCGTTACTGCGTTGCAGTTCTGCCGCCGCATTCTCCAATGTGTCTTGCACTTCCGCTCTCAAGGTGCGTACTGCTGCTAACAGCAACTTGGACACTAGTTGATCCTGCGGCAATTGATCCAATTTCTTGGGGTTGACTGGCAGTTGACTGAGGCTTAACAGTGCCAATTCACGAGCTATTTGACGAGGTTTGGGCGGTTGCATAAAAGTATATATTGTTACTTTTTTTTAAGATTTGTAAATGATTATTGCAAATAATTTACGTATTACTAATACTAACGTGCTAATACCTTTTCGTGTGAAGATGCGAGGCGAATGGGGAATGGGGAATGGGGAATGGGGAATGGGGAATGGGGAATGGGGAATGGGGCATGGGGAATGGGGAATGGCGGGAAAGATGATCACTGCTTTCCTACTCCCGATTCTCCAAGTATTTTCTCGTTCCCACGCAGAGCGTGGGAATGCATTCCCAGAGGCTCTGCCTCTTGGGAAAGTAGGAGACAGCAGCCCAAACGAACTAGCTGATCTTTTCAAGGTTTACAGCACCGTAGGGGCGCGGAAACCGCTTCTGGTCAATATGGTCAATTCAATTTAAAACTGCTGTAAATTGACACCAATGAGCATAGCAATGCTTAGAGATGTTTTTGTGTGATCTTGGAAAGCGGAAGTTATCGGAATTTCTGGAACATATTTCCCTCTTTTCGCTCCCGTTAGGTACGCCACGCCAATAGCCTTGTAAGCTTGTTACTACTATGTAGACGGGTAATTCTAGACGAGAACGCATGGGCGAAACCACTAGCCCTTACCGGTCGCCGTGCCAGATGCCTTTCTGGCTGCATGGGCAGATGGTAAACCCTGCTTTTCAGCTTTCAACCTGGGCTTTTGGTAATACCTAGCGAAAAGACGTAAGCCTACGTTGCGTGCAGCGTTCAGGTCGGCATTCCCTTTATGGTTACCATCCTCGGAGCAAATATAGTTTGGCGCTCCTGTACTGTAATCAACTTTCTCCAAAGATTTATTCATGACTTTTTGGAAAAGTTTGGCTACATTGGTGCTAAACTGCGCTTCAATTCTAGAAACTAACGAATCATCTTCAAAGTTGCCGTTGCACAATGCACAATGCTTACTTGTATTTTTTGGTGATACAAGAGAGGTGATTATTCCATAGGACTGGAATGCTTTGTACTTTGTCCTGTTAATTATTTTTGACGATAACCAATAGGCTCGTTTTTGATTAGAGCGACGACTGTATTTTGCCCGGTCCGGTCGAAGATTAGTTAAGCACTCAAAGACAATTACTGTTGCTCCATGCTTATTAGCAAAGTCTGCTATCCGCCTAGATATCCTATGAGATTCGTAATCATCTCGGTGTTTAATTTTCCGGAAACGATTAACATTATCACCTTTTTTATCGACTCCAAAACCCTTATTTGTTTTGGAACTAGCAACCGCAATCAAACCTAACTCGCGCTTCCTACGATGTTGGATAGCATCATTACCTTTAACAAAGAGAGTGGCACTCTCGGTAACACTACCCGTAACGTCGGAGTGAAGAATAGTTGCAACTGCTAGATCACCATCAAGATTTAAATCTACGCTACAAATCGTTAAACCATTACTGTTGTTAGCTTGAGCTACTAGCGGACCTCTGGATTTAACTTGCGCTAGGACTGGAACATGAAGATGCAGCTTGTCCTTTAATATTACGGTTGGGCTTCCCCATTCGTAGCATGAAGGGAGTTCTCTGCCCTCTAATTGGATAGGCTGTTTCATGAACACCCACGCCTGACCCGTCCACAACTTCAATATTATTGAGTCGCCGTCAAATTCTTTGTACATCCCACTGTAAAAAGTAGGATTCAAGTTTCCAAAGTCTTCTGTGGGCACAGGCGGTCTGTCTGTAAACTTCTTAGGGACATACTCACTGACATTTGAATTAGCTAAATTCAACTTCTTAGCCTGGATGGCTTCATGTTTTTCTTTACGAAGTTGCCATCTTCTGTAGTTGGAATACCAAGACTTCACCATTCCAAACGCTTTCCTGATACAAGAGCGTCTCATATCTTGCGGCATATTGATACGCAGTGGAGTCTGGGGTGACGGTCTTTGTTTTGAGATTACTGTTAAGTTTTCTACGACGTGAAACAAATCATCCGCTTTCGTGTTTAGCAGGGGTAGATTATCCAGGAACAGCTTAGCAAAGAACTGGGTAGTATCCGCGTAAAGTGCTTTGGTGCTAACTATATATTTGTATAGTTCATCCTTGTAATCTGACTCTATCTTGGCTCTCAGTATTACTGTTTTTTGAGCCTGAATATGTCCTTTGATTCGCCTCACGTTGTATCACCTCCTTGTTATTATGCTAGAAATATACTAACATGTATGTACTAACATTGTTGTCAAATATGAAGGGAAAACGTTTACAAGTTCGGATGAGTGAACGCAGATTCAATAAGTTTCAGTTATATAGCGTTCAAGTGGACAAGACAATGACTCAGTTGATAGAAGAATACGTTGACGGACTCCAACTCAAGGAGCCAGCCCACAAACTCCACGGATTGGAGGACTAAAGGAGTGCGCTTTTAGAGGAATTGACGCGCTATGTCTGTTTAATGGCGGCAATTCCGATTTATCCCATGAAACCCTTACTAGGAATTACGTCTAAGCTTTGCTGCGGCATATGCTTCATTTCCCAAACTTTGAGCAAAATCAGGTATTCATAGAATGCCTGTAATGTACACCAAGCTAACCCAGCGCTTCCGTCTAAGCAACCGCCTAAAAGAAAATACATATACAAAAAGCGTAGCAGTGGTCTTGCAGGTAAGCGCAACGACAAATCTTTCAAAGCGCGGCGTCGTTCAACTTCCGACTTACCAAAGAATAAATCCTGCCACCTAACGTTTCCGGTTTCTAATTGATCGAGGGTTTCTTTGGCTTCATCTGTAGAGTAACGGTTGTGCTTTTCAATCCAGCGACTTAAGCCTTTGCTACAAGTGTAGTGAGGATAACTTTCCTTTAAAAAGCTGGTTTCGCCCTCACAAACTTCTCGTTCAGTATGACCGTAATCTGTAAACCAGACTTTGCCGTGGCGGAAAAGGCGCAATTGGTAGCGGGGATACTGGGTACTACGACGAATCCAATGATTCATGAACATGACTCGTTCAGCAACGTAGTAGCCAATGTAGTCTGGATTATTAATAGCCGAGTTGCATTCCGCAAATAGTTCTGGTGTCATGCGCTCGTCGGCTTCCAGAATATAGACCCATTCGTGCTTGGGAGGAATAGATTCTAGCATCCAAGTACGCTGACGACCGTGGCTTTCAAAAGAGTTTTGGACAAGGCGGATCGGATAGTGACGGGCAATTTCTACAGTGCGATCGCTACTGTATGAGTCCACAACAATAATGTCATCAGACAGCTTTGCCGATTCAATACAAGCGGCAATATCTAGCTCTTCGTTATAAGTCAGTATATAAATTGAAAACATTCCTAACTCTTAGTAATCTTTTTATTGTGTTAAATTACACATTATATCCGAAATTAGTCTTTACACTTTGACCAACCTAAAGGAGTCAGGAGCAATGAAAAAAATTCTTGATAGGCAAGCATTAAAATACTTTCCCCACTCATGTAAGGGCGCGCTTTCCGCGCCCCTACGGTGCTGAAAACTTCTTCGTATTGCAGCGCCCTTAAGAACCGCTATAAATACTGGATTAGCGTGCGGGAGCCTTACGTCCACTACTTTGTAAAGCACCCATACCTCTTAATCCTGTCCAACCGATGATAATGTAACCGATGGACAACAGCAAACTGCTAATTCCAATCCGCAGTCCAGACTTCCAAGCTCTGTCTTTAGTTTGCTTCTCAGCTTGTTCCTTACCCTCGCGAATTTGATTCTTTTGTTGAGCGGCAGCTGTCTGCGGATCGCTTTGACTTTGGATATACTTGTCAAGCTCTTGAGGGTTTGCCTTAAACTTCTTGAGCAAGTCTTTCTGAGATTGGGGAAGATTAGGGTTATCAAGTGCTTGCTTATATTTCTGGTCATCTTTAAGTAGATTAGTAAACTGAGCTTTGAATTGAACTTTCTGCTGTTCTACCGCTGCTTTCACCTTGTCATTATTCAGTTGCGCTTGCACTTGACTGAGCTGCTTGTTCACTTGGCTTTCTTTCTGTTCTGCTTCCTTATTAATTTGCTCTACCGTTTGATCGCTTGCTTGACGGACATTGTTAAGGTGCAGGGGAAAAATCAGCAAGAACAATAACCCTAAGAAAGCAGACAGTATTAGTGCTGGGAATCTCAAATCTATAGCCGGACGACTATCATCATCAGCAGTATCAAACCAATGTCCGATAAATAGCATACCCAAGCCGATCAGCGGCACAACTCCCCGATCTACGAGCGCCGTTGCCAACTCAATTTGCCATATCCTATTGGTTGGCTGGAAGGGAAACAACAGAATCAGAAAATCTACCAAAAAGGACAGAATTAAGATGACTCCAACTACCTTGAGTACGCGAGCAACGCTGATTGCTGCAGCTAAACGATTATTCATACTTTTTTGTCTCTTAGTTAACAAACAGTAGTGATTACCTATTTAAAATTACACAAATTGCAGACCATGTTCATTGCTTAGAGCGCTAATTCAGTAATCTTAGAAAGACCTCTCCACGCCCTTCGGGTTCGCCAGTTCCCTACGGAGGGAAACCCTCCTGCAGCGCTGCTTCACCAGTTCCCTACGGAGGGAAACCCTCCTTCAGGACTGGACTCACCAGTCGCCTACGGAGGGAAACCCTCCTGCAGCGCTGGCTCCCTAACCCCTCCCCTACGAGGGGAGGGGGATGTGAATCTCCCAATCCTTGTAGGATTGGGGGCTGGGGGGTTAGGTTTTTGATGACTGAATCGGTGTTCTGTGTTCATTCTTGAGAGCGTCAATTCAGTAATACTAGAAAGACCTCTCCCCTAACCCCTCCCCTACGAGGGGAGGGGGATCTGACTCCCCCAATCCTACTAGGATTGGGGGCTGGGGGGTTAGGTTTTTGATGACTGAATCGGTGTTCTATGCGGGTTATAAATGAATCTGCTATCTGCCAAGAGAGGGCAGTGGTATAATTTTAATCTCTATTTGTTTCAAGTTACACCAAATTAGCAATTGAAAGATACTGTGTCTTCACGGAATTCCTGACCCCTGCCCCCCTTATTGAAAGATTTTGTCCCAAACTGGTAGATCCTCTGGACGGTCAACATCAGCCAAAGCTTGTAAGTTTACCACAGATAAATTAAGTTTCTGGGCAATATTTACAGTTTGTTGCAATACTTGATTAGTTCCCCAGTCAATGTTGGTAAATAATTCACAGAACGATCGCCGCAGACCAATTAAGTAATAGCCACCATCTATTGCTGGACCAAGCACGAGGTCACACTGATGGAGTTGCTCAAAGGCTGATGCTAAAATCTGGGGATTGATGCCAGGGCAATCAGTACCGATGATAATTGCTTGTTCTGCTCCTGATTGAAAGGCGCTTGAGAGCGATCGCTCCATCCGTTTCCCCAGATCCCCTTCTCCTTGAGGCTGGTAAACTAAATCAGACCCCAGCCAATCTTGCATCAGCTGCAAATTTCCACCAGCAAACCGCACCTCAAAAGATATGGCAGAAGTACTTTGCAATTGTTTAACTTGAAATAGTGTGTGTTCCGTCATTTGACGCTGAAGACTAGCAGCGCCTTCAGTTCCCAAAGCAGGTATCAATCGGGTTTTTGTCTTACCTGGTTCTGGATAACGAGTGAAAATAATTAGGTGCTGTTTTGTCATTGCTAATTGTTAATTGCTAATTGTTAATTGTTAATTGTTAATTGCTGATTGCTAATTGGTGATTGCTAATTGCTGATTGCTAATTGTTAATTGTTAATTGCTAATTGTTAATTGCTAATTGGTGATTGCTAATTGGTGATTGGTGATTGCTAATTGTTAATTGTTAATAGGACTTACGCATTGACAGAAATAGTCTTGTGTGAGGTGGTAACGGTTGGGCGGCGGAGCGCAATATTCATTTGGGTAGACAACAAAACCGTAGGGGCGCGGTTTCCGCGCCCTTACCGCGTGGTCAATCCTACGAGATGAAACGACCAAATTCCGTTATACACATGATGTTCAATTTGTATAGTGCGTAAGTCCTAGTTAATTGCTAATCTTCCATTAGCCCAACGGGAGCGCCAGTTAAGAGGGCGCGGAAAACAAGCGGCTCTTTCCTGGACTCACCATTAGCTATTAGCCATTCCCCATTCCCCATTCCCCATTCCCCATTCCCTAATAGCAATATTTGCTGTTTTCATTAGCTTCATTATGGTCTTTACCTGTTCGCATCGCCCCTAAAATTGTAGAAACATAGACGCAACGCCTAGCTTTACCACCATTTTTGCTAGAAAGGTTAATCTGTCCGAGTGTTCTTAGTGATGTGTGAGTACACTCATCTGCAACTTCATAAACAGGACAACCTTGGTAGTTAAACATAACTCGCCACGGACCAGATAAAGATTGTTTTGTGAATGTTGTTTCGTATTTACTTAGATCGTTTCGATCTTTATCAACGCGAATATTTTGCTCAAGATTATGCCACAAGCTATCGTTGGTTTGGATTGCATCTGGAACAAATTGTGCAGCGTCCGCTTGATGAGTTGCCCATTGGACAATACCGTTTTGCTCGCGAAAGCTAACTTGCCAAGTCAATTTTTGCTTAGTGGATTCGCTTTGGGCTTGACGCATGGCACGGTAAACTTCATCTTGAGAAGTGTTGAGGCGGAGAATATCAACAAAAGCTAGCCAACTAGGGAGTGCGATCGCTGTTAAAATACCGATTACGACAAGCACTACCAAAATTTCTAGCAGCGTGAAACCACTGATAGAAGAATTTTTTATAATATTTGTTCGCATATATTAGAAGAAGAAAAAGACACTACATGTATCTATTTTTCTTTTCTGGTATTTCTTCAACTATCAGGATGGTTAGTAATTTTTTAATCTCAGATTTTTCTAGCTGTTCTCATTAAGTGAAAGACAGGTCAATACTTACAGCCAATACGGTTCAGTAGTTGTTTACCTACGGTCAACTTCTGTAGAGACGCGATCGGACGAAGTCTCTACAAAGTCTAAATTCCCACCGATAACCCTTAACTGAACGGTATTGTATTTACCGCACCGTTATCGGTTAGACCACAATATAACCGTAGGGGCGGGGTTCCCCCGCCCTTACAATGTGGCTGCCCACCAATTGCCTGTGATTATTTCAGAGTTTACTATTTTACTATTCCCAGAAATTACGCTAAAATAACACTATTATCGGACTTACGCACTATACAAATTGAGCGTCATGTGTATAACGGAATTCGGTCGTTTCATCTCGTAGAATTGACCTCGTGGTAAGGGCGGGGTTACCCCGCCCCTACGGTTATATTGTGGTTTACCCTAATAGACATCTCCGAAAATTAATTATGCGTTGTCTACAGCCCTTGTAGAGACGCGAAATTCTCGCGGTGCGCTGCAGGAGGGTTTCCCGACAGAGGCGACTGGCGTCGCGTCTCTACATTGTTTTTCGGAGATGTCTAATGAATATTGCGCTCTGCAGCCCTACCGAAACCACCTCATACTTGAGTATTTCTGTCAATGCGTAAGCGGGAGGCGATCGCTTTGGGAAAAAAATTTCACCACCAAGCAATGAAAATATTCCTTCCCCACTCACCATTCCCTATTCCCCACTCCCTATCTCAAGTGTGGGGGTTTATCTTAATATTAATTCACCAACAACATCATTTATTCGCTGGCTGGATATTGTGCTTGATTATAGTTTTCTTCAACCAATAGAAAGGACTAATCATACTACTTAAGTAAAATTCCATTTCAAAAAGTGCGATGAGATCGCTTTGCAAGTGACCTCTATACTTGAAGAAATGCTGCAGTACGCGACGCAGATTACCCAAAATAGTCCTGACAAACACAATTGGTTTTTGCCAGTTTTTGGCATTGATAAAGCGTAGCTGGCAAATACACAAACCACAGCCGCGAGATATAGAGAGTAAGTAATCTTTTTCAAGTCGCCAGTCTGGTATTTGATGATAAGTATGTATGGCGGGGCTATACCAAATTTGCCAGCCAGCCTTGTGGATGTAAAGCAACGGCTCTAAATCTTCACCTTGTATGAGCAAGCCTGGTAGTTTTCCAGCTAGGATAGGTCGTGCTGGAACATTCTCACTCCATGCTTGTTTACGAACTATTAAAGAAGCAGCAGGCGGAAGTATTAAATTATCTGCATCAAATAAAAAGGGTTTGTCTCCGTGTTCTCTAATAGCTAGAAAAGCTTGAATTCTTTTAAAATCTTTGGGGGGTTTTACCTGATAATCACCATGAATTTGACCACTCCAAGCACCAGCTTGAGGATACTGTTTGCCAAAGGTATAGGCTTCTTTTAGCCAATCAGGCGCAGGTAGATTATCATCGTCTAAAAATGCGATCGAGGAACCTTTGGCTTCACGTACCGCCCGCAGTCGTGCAAAGGCGGCACCTTGTTCGGTTTCCAGAAAGTACAAGAGTGGAAATTGACAATCCCAACTAGCTTGGTAATTGCGAATTAGGTCGGCGGTATTATCGGTACTGTTGTTGTCTATGATGATTAATTCCCATTGGAGGTGTTCTACTCCAATCTGCGATCGCAACCGTTCCAAAACCTCAGGTAATCTCGCGTAACCGTTATAGGTAGGTATGGCTACGGTAATATCTAAATTTTTAACTGCTAATTCAGTCATGTTACTATCTCCATACTCGTAATTGATAGTTCGTAACTCATAATTATCCGCAATTTGCAAATCATAAGGACCGATGGGAGTTCCTAATTTTGCAAGTTTAGCCCGAATATATCCAAATATTTCTGCTAGCGTAACGCACCCTACATACACTACCTTTTTCCCATTAGACAGTTCGCGAAAATTAATTATGCGTTACCTGAAACCCTTGGTATAGACGCGATTAATCGCGTCTATACGTGTTTTATGGAGATGTCTATTAGTTATGAACATCTTTTCGTAAATAACCCTTTTTCCACAAATAAAAAGGGCTAACCAAACTACTTAAAAACAGTTGCATCTCGCACGCGGCGACTAAATCATTTTTCAATTGCCATCTATATTTAAGTAAGTGCAAGATAATTTTCCGGAGGTCGTTTAGCATGTAAGCTAAAAAAGCTATTGGTTTAACCCAAGGTTTTATATTCACCATTCGGGTAACATAACGGCTTAGCCCAATACCTTGAAAAAATGGCATCAAATACTCTTTTTGTAAACGCCAACGAGGTATTTGGTGATAAATTTCCATTTCTGGGTTGTACCAAATTTCCCATCCGGCTTTTTGGATGTAGGACAACATTTCTAGGTCTTCACTGGTGAGCATTTTGCCAGGAACTCTGCCAGTCAAGATAGATTTATCTGGTACACTTTCTAACCAAGCTTGTCGGCGGACAACGAGTCCGGCGGAGGGTGGTAGTAATTTTTTTTGCGGTTGATACAGTAGAGGTAAATTACCTCGCTCTGTAATTGCTAAAAATGGCGCAATCCGCTGAAAATTTTCTGGTGGTTCTACTTCCCAGTTAGGATGAATTTGGCTAGCATAACCTCCTGCTTTTGGGTAGATTTGACCGAAAGCATAAGCTTTTGCCACCCAGTTTGATGCTGGGTAGTTATCATCGTCTAGAAAGCCGATAAATTTGCCTTGGGCTTCTTCAACTGCGCGTTTACGGGCGTATGCTGCTCCCTGTTTTGGTTCAAAGCAATATTTTAAGGGGTAGGGGAGTTGCCAAGAAGCTTGGTTGGTTTTAACAACAGCGGCAGTGTTATCAGTACTGTTATTGTCTACAACAATAATTTCCCAGGAAAAGTCTTCAGTGTGAAGTTGATTTCGCAGTCGTTCTAGTAATTCAGGTAATCGGCTTTCGCCGTTGTAAGTTGGTATGGCTACCGTAAAGTCAACGTGTAGAGTCATTACACTGTAAAGAAAAACAGGTCTATTGTATCAATTTTGAACTTTAGGCATGATTTAGGGTTCCGTTTTTTTACTGGATTTTTGGAGATGCGATCGCGTTAGCGAGGAACGAGCGTCAGCGCTGCCGCCTACGGCAGATCGCCGCCAATACGGTTCTGTTAGTCATGTTCATTTTAAGGGAGATATCTACAACCCCCCTTTTTACTGACTTTTTATTAATTTTTTGGATAAAAGCTTTTAACTACAATCAGTATCTTTTCCGGTTTGTATTGAACCTAAAAGGGTTTTCACAATTACACATCGCTTCACATTAGTAGCTTGAGTAGGAACACCAGATTTAGCTACAGCCACTGCCACAATTAAACCTTTATAATTCTGAGTAGTACTATTATACCCAAGGTTTTGTTGCTGCACAGATGTTAAACTGTTGCTGTTCGTCTTGACTAGCAAATCCAAAGCACCTATGTAGTCAAAGGTAATTGTTTGTGGAGTGCTGGAGTTGAAAGCGGAGGCGTAGGATACAGAAGTGCTGCTAGTAGTAGTATTTTTACCAGTCAGATTTGTACCTAGGACTATTTTTCCTGATTGAATTCCTAAATTTGTACTCAAATTCTGCCAATAGCTAGTAGGGTCAGAATCTCTTGGATAGACAGCAATTTGTGGAATATTATTGTTGTTAGTTCCAAAGCTAACGCTGTAACTGAGTTTTTGCCTTTTCGCTTCTCGCTGAGCTTGTTGGAGTGCTGCTAACACTACATCGTTAGCCTTGTTCGCTTGCTGTCTGTTGACAAAGCCAATCCAGCCAGGAGCAGCGATCGCTGATAAAACTCCAACCATGAGTATAACTACCAAAAGCTCAATTAGGGTAAACCCAGCAGTTTGTTGAGAAAGGCAGGAAGAACGTTCCGGTTTTGCGGCTAATACCTTTACAGAAATGTTATGTAAAATTTTCCTATAAAATAAGCTATACATAGTAAAATTCCCCTAATTAGCTCTTTAAATTCATAATTTAAATAGATGAGTAGATATAAATAAGTTTATTCGTACACACCTGCTTACTTAGTAAATAATAATCCGCGTCCTTGCACTCGTCTGCTTGCTTGGGGAAAATACACTTTGTTGCTGGTGCTGGTATTGAAATTGAAGTTATTATTTTGAATACGAGCAAGAGCGTTACCACGTAAATAAACTTCTGCTATAGTGTTGTCTGAGTCTACACAGACGTAAAAGCCGCGTGTGATAGTATTTCCAGTGGGGACAGAGGGGACGGATGTTCCAGAAAAATTTGGCAACAACTGACCAGTAGAGCAAGTCGGTGCTGGATTGGTAGTACTATTGATCGTGGTTTGATCGATGTAATCAACCAGAGGCAAAATCTGTTGAGTGTAGGTTTCGCCGGTCTTTGCTGTCCATTGATTCATCTTGCTTTTGAGAGTGCCTGAATTTTGCAAACTGAAGAGCTGAAAGCCAGCATCTCTAGTGTTGTTTATATCGGTATTAGTGACTCCATAGCCATTACTAATTTGAAATCTACCGATGCGAGCGGCATTTGACCATGTAGAATTATTATCTTTAATCAAATAATAGGCAACTAAGGAGTAGACAAAGGTATCATTAGTTCCACCATTAACGGTAAGTCCGCCTGAAATAAACTGTCGCTTCCAAAATACAAGAACAGGAAAGTATTGGTCTTTCTGAGCGTAATTAGGTAGTTGCTGTCTAATGGCATTAATGCCATCAGCATCGTAGATATAGACTGATTGTTGTAAGTCTCGTGCAATATAGTCAAGTGCTGTTTTGATTTCTTGTTCACTGTTTGCCTTGGCTTGCTCTTGATGGTCAGTTGCCATAATGTTAACCATGAATGCTAGCAAAGGTGTAATTACAAGGGCAGCTAGGATCATGCTTACCAGCAACTCGATTAGGGTAAAGCCACTCATTTTTTTCACCCTAGAGCGTTTTAGCTGATTAATTAAAAGCCATTTGAGCGAACTCATGTTGCTGCATTTTCCCTGAGAGTTGCTGATGTTTAGCATTGAGATTGAGGAGTAGGAGTAGGGCTAGCAGTAGGACTGGGACTAGGAGTAGGTTGTTTAAGGCGATCGCAAAAATTACCAAATGTCGTGGATCCATTTGATATTTCCGTTGTCATTTCCACTAAGGGGGCTTGGATTGATGTTAAGCCAGTGCTCCCAGTGAAAGTTTGTTGCTTTTGAATTCCTGTGTCCTTAGATGCTTTCAAAGTTATGCCAGTTTTAAAAGCATCTGCTCTGTAAACTCGCAACCCTAACTTATAGCCATTCTGAGCACTAGTGGAAGTTGGATTATACCCAAATGCCTGAACAATCATGGCTTTGTCATTTGTACAGCCTCCCGTATCTCCAGCAAAGCAATATAGTTGATATGAAGTATTTGGAGGCGTAGGGGAGATAGAGCAGACACCTCCTGTAGACGGGCAAGTCAGGGTTCCTGAGGGGGCGTCTGGTGGAGGCGGATCAGTAGTGTCAGTTGCGCTTTTCATTGTGATGGGAGGATCTGAAATTTTCGTTGTTCTGACGCCATCAATGTAGCTTTTGGCTGTGTCAGTAGCCAACTCAATGCGCCTTGCCTGCACCCGTGTTGCCACAGACAAGACAATCACAGGTGCGATCGCTGACAGCAAAATAGCTGTAACAATAACTGCAACTAAGGACTCAATGATAGTGAAGCCTGACTGACTTGATGGAGATGCTTGCTGCTGTTTTTGGTGAATCATATCTCAGCAATTAAATCACACTGGCTCGTAAACGGAAGTAGAACTCAGTTAAATCAAGGGCATGTGCCGCGTTGGTCTAGGCTAATAGCGTATTTGTAGTTATTTACCGCAACGGTAGGGCCATCATAACCGCCAACACTCTGGTCTTGCGCAGCACATAGCAAGGTTGTCATCCAAGCATCGTCTCGCCCCACTTCTCTGTAAAACTCATTAGGATTGCTTGTAGCGGGTGTGGTAAAGCGTTGAGAAAACAAGTCAGGCAACTGAGTTAGCAAGGCTACATCATAACCCCAGAAACGGTTAGGTGGAGTGTAAAAGGGAGAACGACCTAAATTTCCGGCAGCATTGGTTGTGGCTTGTCTATAACCTTGGGGGTATCCAAAAATTGTTCCTGAAGTGCTGTAACCATTTGCCGCACTATTGTAGGTAGCAGTAACTACTTGCCAAGGGGCTGTGGCATATGAACTACGTTTAAACTGAATGAAAGCACCAGAGGCTGTATGGTTTGTGCCTCCCCAGCGTTCTAAATAACGAACAAAGTTTTCCAAACCACCATTTGTTTCAACTGGGCGTCCTGGGGTGTTACCTTGAGCAAATACAACATTTGTCTCCGTACTTATAGCGTTTTGCATCCAGCTGTTGCCACCGTTGTTGCCGCTAGATGATGCATCTTGATTATCGTCGAGGTTTGATGAGTCAACTGGTCCTATAAACGGATACTGAATTTGCAGTACTGGTATTAAAAGAGGTTGTTCTGTTGGTCTTGTTCCAGTTAAGCTATTTGCCCACCCCAAAGCATAATTTGAGGCATAGGTGTTTGGAGGAGTAGCTGCTGGATTAAATGTTTTAAACCACAGAGTATTATTTCGTGTACGAGGTCGTTTAGTGCTATCAGTACTACTGTAAACGCTGTAATTCTTACCGACTATATTTTGCGTAGAATATGGATAGTAGTTAACTCTTCCTGTGCTGCTAATCCCCACAGGAACTGGATTACCACCGAACAATCTCAAGTTATTATTCGTATCCCTTAAAAAAGCGACTCGACGGGGATAGCCGCGATCCGCGTTTAACATGGCAGCTTGAGCAGTAGTGCCAGATCCAAAACGAGTTAAGCTGGGATTTGGTGCTGCTGGATCAGCAGTGTAAGCATTAGAGTCAGAAGAGTCAGAAGCTGCAATCAATTGGTTTGCCTTGACGTCTTTCTCCTTAACAGTAGCTTCCTTAAGACCATTACCATTCAAATCAGTATTCAAATCTACTTCAGAGTCGTTTAAGTCACCATCATTGTTAAAGTCATAACCAACCACCCAGTCAGTAGGTGTGCAAGCAGTGACTGTTGGTTTCCGGCAGATTTCCATGACATACTCTGAAAAATTCACCCGTCGCTGAATTGGGGTAACAAAGTTGTTGAAGTAAGAACTACCTGCGGTGCCAGCAGTACCAGAGTAGTTATTATCAGTAAAGTTACGACTGGTGACAAAGTTATTATCCCAGAAGCCGTTTAATCTAGCAGCAACAGTTGCGGTTATATTAGTCTCAGTAATTGCTACGGCTGTATCTGTCTTGTTACCATTGTTATTGAGGTCAATACCAATAACAGTTTCATCTAAGGTCGTGACGGCAGTATCAGTCATGTTACCGTTGCCATTAACATCAAACTTAATGGCTGTTTCATTCAGTGTTACTGGTGGTGCAGTAGTTGGATCACCGTTGAAGTCATAGCCGACAGGGAAATTGCCATAGTTATCTCTCAGATTGTAGTCGCCTTCTTCGCGGAAACCTAAGCTGAAATTATTGGACAACACTGTAATTGCATCAGCAATAACTGATGCTGACCGCCAAGTTTCACCAGTGGAGCAACTAGAAAACTGACCTAGGCGACAGGCAAAGTTAGGATTCAGCGTTTGACGTGCGTAAAATAAGCCAGCCCAGTTATTGTTTGCTTTTAGGGAGTTATCTGAAAACTCTTCCTGAGTGTGGAGATTAAAATCCCCTCGAATGTAAACCGGCAGGTCGGATACTAAGATTAAACCCTTCTCTTCTGGTTTGTAAGTAGCGTTACGGCTTAAGTTACTACCATTAATCAGCATGATCCCGTTGGGACGTCGATTTGGATCTAGCTTGAAGTCAGTAGCACTAACGTTTGCTGGACTTGTATCGCTAGCATCTGGCAGTGCATCATCACGGGTGGCATAAATAATTCCACTATTGGGAAAGAGAAACTCTCCATTATTCTTTGATTTTCCGCGTAACAAATCCAAATCTATAATGGTGGCACGAATTTCTAAAGGCTGACGCAGTTCAACATCTAAATCGTAGTTTGTTGAACTTGCAGTAGTTGGCTTGTCAATTGCCTTAATCTGCCTTGCATCCAGAAAAGCCGTTTCCATGATAGCTCCATGAGGAACAGCAGTATCTGTAGGAGTGCCAATAGTACCGTCCAAAATTTTCAAGGCGCACATAGCAGAATCAACTGCTGATTGATCTGAAAGGGTAAGAGGTTTGCTAGCTGCAATTTTGGTCAATGCACTCTGAAGCGGTTTATTTACGAATGTTCCATTGGGATATGTCAGTTGTGCTTGGTAATTCAGCACTGCTTCATAACCAGTTGTTGACAGTGATGAAGCTGAATAAACAACACCGTTGTTGGAGTTGCCTGGAGTACTAACGTTGGGCAGTCCAGTTAAATTTTTGTTAGGACTGGCTAATTTTGTGTCTCTTAAGCTAACGTCTGGCAAACCCGTTTGGTTTATAGCTGTAGTGGTGCTAGTCGGATCGTAGAAGCTGCTGACACAAGCAATGGCACTTTGGTAGGTGGTTGGGGTCGTAGGATCGTAAGCACTATTTTGGTAGTGATAAACTGCTGTAGCCCGCATTCGCAGATAAGGTGTTAAACTATTGGGCAAGCCTTGGCTCGTAGTAGTAACACCCATTGGCATCGTATCTGCCCAGACAGACTTTGTAGCATTGCTCGCTGTAGTGAATTGAGCTTGGGTACTGCTAGGAGTGTAAGTGTTAGGCAAGTAAATTCCTGCACCCGTGATGACGCGCAAGCCTCCAACTACATCTAGAGGACCTTGAGGGCTTTGTGCTGCTGACTTTTCCCAAAATTGGTCTCGGTCTGTAATTCCTAAATTGTCTAATTGATAAGCTTGGGAGAAGCGTTGGCGAGTAACAGTACTATTGTTCCCATCCTTATCGATATCCCATTGCCTACCGCTTATGGTCTGTCCTGTGTCTGATGAACTAACAAATCTGCTGTTAGCTGTGTCATACCAAGATTGAGGTAGGCTATTGCCAACCAAAACGCGATCGCCTATTTTTTGTTCTTTATTCGCTTTGACCTCTTGCGCTGGATCTGTGGCAGGTAGATACATTTTGTACGTACCATTCGGGTTAGTTGCTATGACGCCATAATCACTAGCGCTTGTACCATTGCTAGGATAAAAGGGGAAAGCCCATTCGTCTACTGGTCGCAGAGAATTACCACTTCCTTGAAGAGGACTGGTTGCGGAAGTTGTAGAATAGTCGTAGTTTTTACTATTTTTAGTATATTTTAGTGGATCGCCACCAAAAGCAATCTCAGCATAGGGAACGCGGCGCGTCCGCTGTCTGAAGTAAAGTGTTAGCTGCTGATCGCGTACCGTAGCAGGAACTAGGGTGAGGTCAGCAGCTAGTTGTTGCGTAATTGCTTGTTGAACAACGTCTGGAAGAGCCGTATTATTGGGATATTGACTATCTGTTGCCTGCACTAAACGGTTAATTCGTGTGACATATGCCGCATCGTTATAGGCTGCAGTATTTCCGTAAACAGCTGTAGGTACAGTCTTATTTGTGTCGTTTATATTGTCGGAATTAATTGTGCTTGTATTTGTATAGGATTGGTCGAATAAATCTACTTGTACAGTTCCACCCAAATTACCATTTTCACTGACACGGCTATTTATCACATTACCAGCCACATTAATTTTGCTATTTTCTTCTTTGAAATAACAAGATTTTGGACTGCTTACTAAATAAAATCTCACACTATTTCTTGTTAGCAAATTACCATTAGTAAAGACACGTCCGTTCAAATTAATACCTGCTCCAGGAGCAATTTCTAGATCATCTTCATAGAGGACTGCGTTGTTGTTAAGTGGAATCCGCTCTCTGTCTTGCTGATACTCGAGAGCTACAAAGCCTTTATTACCTGTGAACTTCTCATATTTAGTATTATTCAGCCCCGTTATATTAGTGATAGGTACAGTAGTTGTGTAAACGAAAATACTTCTTTTCAGTTTTGAACCAACTTTATACCAACCCTGACTACCTATCAAGTCGGCGCTAGTAGCAACATCACTTTGACATTGAGTACCGCTCACTCCTTCGTCCATTGGTTGCGTTCTTGCCTCTAAGGGATTTCTGGCTCTCTTAGTACTAGGAGTGCGAAAGTAAATGCCATAGAGAGTAAAACTATCAAACTTGCCGTTATTGTCCGTATCAACGGCATATTTCCAGGCTGTATTTGAAGTTTCTTCGTCTTGAATACCGGAGGTAGAATTAAATTCCTTAACAAGTTTCAACTGTGTCTCATCACCAAATGTATATTGGTTAATATTGCCGCCGATAACTTGAGATAGCGAAAAGTCTGATGGGGTTGAGCGTGGCAACCTAGGGTCGCTGAGTAACTGATTTATTTTTGCTTTTGCCCTTTCAAGAGCCGGTGCTGCTGCGTTCATTACTGCCTCATTTACCCGGACATTACTCGCATTTTTGGAACGATCAAAAGACCGAAACATAATTGCAGTAGTTAGCAGCACAACTACCAGCGTTACCATTATCACGGTTGGCAAGACAAAACCAGCATTTACATTTGCTCGTCGTCTCTTGGGGACAAATAAAGTCCGCAATAACCAAATAATTTGCTTTTTAATTGCTAATGTAAACTTTTTGCTTCGTTGTTTATAAAATTTATGTATTTTCTTGACTAGCTGGCGATTGTGAGACATAGATGCTTTCCTGTCAAGTTTTTAGACGTGGATATTTCATTTTTTTGTTATTGGGAAATACGCCGCTCAAGCAATTTTTAGGCGTTGGCATGGTCATTATTTGTGTAACTAATACACCATTTTTTATTAACTTATAAATGCAGTAGCAACTCAAAAAAATATTTTGAGTTAGAGCATTAAAAAAAATCATATTTTGAAAATATACGTGAAGTATAAATTATTTAATTGGTAGCAAAAAATATATAAAAAATCCATATCTTCACTTGAAATTTGCAAAAATTTATTTTGTCCAAAGGTAACTTCATAAAGATGTTGAGAGGGAAGTAGACTTATAGTACCCACCTATCATCAAAAACATATCAGTTGGTCGAAAATTAATATAATGAAATGCGCCAAATGAGGACTGATGGAGCGCCAACCTCAGGAATTTCAGCGCACCACTAGCGCTGCTTTAGATCGAATCGAAGCTTGTCTTGACGTGAAAGTTGAGCCAGCGCTGCAGGCGGGTTTACCGCCGTAGGCGACTGGCGTCGCGTCTCTACATAGGTTAACAGTAGGTAAACAACTACTGAACCGTATTGAGCTAGCAACTGGTTATAAAAAGAGGCTCTGCCTCTGGTGACCAAAAGCAGCGCCCGATCGGAAAGTATTCCTGCATGCAAGTTAATGTCAATCAGTAGATTTGTGTTTCTTCAATGGTCAGTGCCAGCATAGCTTTCACCTCTTCACGGCTTAAATGGGAATTATAAACGGCGATCGCGTGGGACTACCTGACGGTGTTCTGAATAGCGGTTCACTGGACAGCTTCTACATTGTAAGGGCGGGGGGACCCCGCCCCTACGGTTAGATTGTGGTTTACCCGATCGTGGTGGTGTAAATGGGAAAACTTGTAAATGGCGATCGCGTGTGCCTACCTGACTACTCCCTTCCCGCTAGAAGATTACCTATAATGTAGGAAAAAGTATTACAAGAGGTGACGAGGGAAGATGATCGGTGAACATGTAAGAAATCGAACATTCCAACTAGGCGATCGTCAACTAGACTTAGACCTGTGGCAAAAACTGTACTACAAGTATCAAAAAGACTATGTAATAAAAAAATTATTAGCGATTAAATATCTGTATGAGGGCAAAAATAGAACAGAGGTTTCAGCAATTATAGGCTGTAGTTATAAAACATTATCAACTTGGATAGAGAAATTTCTCTACGGTGGATTGGATGAATTAGTGAAAGCAATCGCCCATCAAGTACCATCTAGGTTAAGTTCAGAACAACGGTTAGAGCTAAAACGAATGTTGCTAGAGCAAAAACCGATAGACTATGGCATAGATAGAAATATATGGACAGGTAAAATTATTAGTAGTGTGATTGAGTCCCGTTGGGAAATTCATCTGAAAACAACACGAATATATGAAATATTAGATGAATTAAAGTTGTCGTATCAAAAAGCACATCGAGACTACGAGAATGCAGATGAAGACCAACAAAAGATATTTGTATCAACTTTAAAAAAAAACTAGAATTGAAACAAGAAAAAGAAAAAATAGTATTTTTTGATGAATTTGCAGTGTATGACCGTCCAAGTATTTTTTATGGATGGGCTGAAAAAAATACACGTCCTCAAGTACCAAGTAATGAAAGAGGTCGTAGGAATAAATTGAATGGAATGCTGGCTGTAGACGCGTTCACAGGTGAAGAATATTTAAAATTAAAAGAAAAATCTAAAACTGAAGATGTCTCAAATTACTTTGCCGAACTGGCTTTAGACTGCGTTAAGCAAGGATTTAATAAACTGAGCGTTATCTTAGATAATAACTCCACACATAAAAAGAAAATGCAAGAGCAATTATCAGCGCATCTATCAAAATTGAACATTCAAAATAAAATTTTAGTGGAATTTATTTACACTCCTCCCTATTCACCAGATTTTAATCTTGCTGAATATCTTATTCACCTTTTAAGGCTTCAACTTTTACACCATCTTCCTCTTGGTATGAATATTCAACAAGTAGTAGAGAAACTAGAAAATTATTTTAATTTTTTTCAACTTCAAACACCAGAACAAATTCAAAATACGATTCAACACATTTATACTTTAGTTTAGTAATTTAGAAACCGAGAAGGAATTAGTGTTTTTGATGCTTGTAGTATATTGTTTGCTGCAAGTCCCAGTCAAGCTGGCAATCACGAGTGCGTGCAATTATGCGAATGCATAATTGAAATGTTCTTTTTATCACATATTTACCATTATCTTCCCTGATGAAAGGGGTGTAGGGTGTGGGGAACCCCATAATTAAAATCAGAGGTTTCAAATCAGGACGCTGTATTTCGAGACAGGCCGTGCGAGAAATACATGTTTTCCTCCACACATAAATGTAGATGCGCCTTCCCGATGTTCGGTATGGGGAATTTATTCAAACCCGACACCTAATACCATCTTTTCGGTCACTTATCTGAGATCTTGCACCTTCTCAATAAAGGCTGGTGGGCAGTGCCCACACTACCAAATAATGGGCTTTTTCGGCTTCGATTTTCGCAACAAGGCGGTGGTGCAAGATATGAGTTATTTTATTTTCCCAGTTTAATTGGCGATCGCCTAGTCGGAATCTTCTATTTCTTACATATTTACCCATCATCTTCCCTCGTCACCTTTTGTAATACTTTTTCCTACATTATAGGTAATCTTCTGGCGGGAAGGGAGTATGTTCTACTGTGCGGCTTGCTGGACAGCTTCTACATTGACATTAAGCTGTTGAGCAATCTGCTCCAAGCTCATCCCCATTTTTAGTAACAGAGGCACGGTAACTTTCAACATTTCCGCCTCCCGTTCTTCTCGACCTTGTTCTCGACCCTCTTCTCGACCTTGTTCTCGACCCTCAGCTTTCGCTTCCTGATAAATCCTCGTTTGCTCTAAACGCAGTCCCAACATGGCTTCAACTTCCTCTCTACTAAACTGAGAAAACTTATAAACGACAATGGTGGTTATGATGTCTATTATCTCGTTTTTTGCTAGTGTACCTGTTTGTTCCTGTTGTACCCGCTCAATTAACAAACGAGCTTGCTCTGCCATCGCTTCATCTGGCGAGATCGTCAACTGCATTAAATGAATGCCTATCGGCTGCTGATTAGAAGCGCCCAACTCATCCAGGTAAATTCGCTGCACTTGGTCGCTGTTGAGAAACATGCGATGCATTTTTGTATCGCTTGGTTCCAAAGAGCGTGATGAAAAAATTACTACACAGTACCAGTCATCGTATTGAAACCGATTTCGGTTCAAATACATCATCGACTCGGTAAAGAACCGATAGTACAGAGCTTCATCTTTTTGAAATTGAACTTCTGCGAAAAAGATAATTCTAGGTATTGCACCTTCAGGAGGCAAAAATACCCCATCAATGCGAAAAGCGGTTTCTTTAACTTCAACCGACTCAAATCGGTAATTTTGCGCAAGTTTCGGAGGGTTATAAACGAGTTCAAAAAGTAACCCAGGAAAGCGCTTAAAAATTTGATAATAAATGGAGTCGCGTTTCACCAATTCATCCTTAAGGTGCAAGGTTTTCCACTATCTACTTGCTCTTTAAAAGCACTGATGGAGCGCCAACTTCCGGAATAGCGCACCAATAGCACCGCTTTAGATCAAATCAGAGACATTTTAGACTATTTGGTGAGGCAACAAAACGGGAACAGGAATGGTAAGCAACGGCGATCGCGTGTGCCTACTTCTACGTGTTCTGAATAGGGGCTTGCTGGACATGAATTGACTACATTGTCAGGGCGGGGGGACCCCGCCCCTACGGTTAGATTGTGGTTTACCCGATCGTGATGCTGTAAATGGGAAAATTTGTAAATGGCGATCGCCTGCGCCGACTTCTACGTGTTCTGAATAGCGGCTTGCTGGACATGAATTGACTACATTGTCAGGGCGGGGGGACCCCGCCCCTACGGTTAGATTGTGGTTTACCCGATCGTGGTGCTGTAAATGGGAAAATTTGTAAATGGCGATCGCGTGCGCTGAGTTCTAGGTGTTCTACTGTGCGGCTTGCTGGACAGCTTCTACATTGACATGAAGCTGTTGAGCAATCTGCTCCACGCTCATGCCTGTTTTAAGTAACAGGGGCACGGTAACTTTCAACATTTCAGCTTTCTGTTCTTCTCGACCCTCTGCTTTCGCATCCTGATAAATCCTGGTTTGCTCTAAACTTATACCCAACATATCTTCTACCTCTTCACGGCTAAATTTGGAAAATTTGTATACGGCAATGGTTGTAATTACTTCTATTATCTCGTTCCGGGCAAGAGTAGTAGATTCTGAGTGTTGTACCCGCTCAATTAACAGACGAGCTTGCTGTGCCATCGCTTCATCTGGCGCGATTGTCAACTGCATTAAATTGATACCTATAGGCTGCTGATTGGGCGGGCCTAACTCGTCAAGATAAATTTGCTGCACTTGGTCGCTCCGCAGGCATTTTAGCGCACCACTAGCTAGGAATCCGTGCGCCTATAGCGTGAAAAATATATACATAGTGTAAGGTGGGCATTGCCCACCAGATCCGGGTTTTGGTGGGCAATGCCCACCCTACGTGTATTTCAACAATCAAATAGGAATCCTATATTCCTGTTAGTAATGATTAAGGTTTATACCAGCTTCTTTTGCCATAGCGTCTAACCCTTTGACTTCTAGGGTTTTGATTGCCTTGGTAGACAGCTTCAGTTTCACCCAGCGATTACCTTGGGGCCACCAAACGCGCTTGTTTTGCAGGTTAACTTGCTGAAGGCGCTTGGTACGACGGTGGGAGTGAGAAATTGCAAAGGCGTTATTTGCCTTTTTACCAGTTAGTTCACAGCGACGAGACATAGTAATAATCTCCAGATGGGAATTTGAATACAACCTTCATATTTTAGTGATAATCTTCGCGTTTCGGACGGTGAACCCTCTGTCCGTTGGCAAGCCATCCACCCCTCGCAATTTAGTATCCCATGTTGAGTTCTTGCGCTTGAGCAGCAAGTTCTTCAAGGGTTTGCATTCGTGCTGCGTCAATTCGGTTTTTGTAGTTAATCACATCTTGGGTCAAGACTCGGTAACTTGTACCAACTTTCTGGTAAGAAATTTCTTCTGACTCCAGTAACCGTACAAAATAAGGATGAGAGACTTGAAGAATATCAGCCGCCTCTTGTGTGGTGAGTTCCATAGTAAGAGTTCCGAAAACTGGATATCGTCGGGATGGTTCAGCGGTCTATCGCAAAGGAAATGAATATTTAATTGTACGACCCAATCAATTTGGTGTTGAAAAAATAGTTACATATGGAGTTAACAATGACTGAAGCAACTCTCAACACTCAAAACCCTGAAATCACAAGAAACTATATCATTCATATCTTAGAGAAGTTAACTCTCGATTATCAAAACACCAAAGGAGAGCGAAAAGGAATTGCTTCTCTATTTCCTACTGATGATGATGAATTTACTCTTTTAGAGGAAATCGAATTGTTAACAGTGGATATCCGAGGCTATGCTAGTCAAATTCAAGCACGAGGTTGGATTTAAAATCAACAGCAGGCAATTGAGCGATTGCAAACCATGCGAGTATTCGATATTCCCGCGCTTGCTCAATTTTACTTCGCTATCAATAACAGAGACTACGACCAAATAAAAGCTTATTTACAGACTTTGGATTACTTGCGCTTGCTGATTCTTGAATATTTGCTCTCAATACAGTAGCCTAGAGCATCGATTCAGTAATCAAAAACCTAACCCCCCAGCCCCCTTCCCTACAAGAGAAGGGGGAGTTTTTCTCCCCTCCCCTCGTAGGGGAGGGGTTGGGGGAGAGGTTCTTCCAGGATTACTGAATCGGTGTTCTAGGAACGAGAAATACTCGCCCCTCTCCTAAGAAGGAGAGGGGGTTGGGGGGTGAGGTTTTACTTCACAGCTTCTTCCGTCAGCTTAGTAAGCACCTCATTGGATCGCTCAACAAAAGCTTTCATGCCTTCAGCATCAAAGCCTTTCTGAGACATCAGTGCCAAATCATATACATGTTGGCAAATCATGTTCACCAAAAGACCTGTAGGCGACTGACCACCACCTTGAATGATACTACCTTGACTGAGATTCGCCAGATGTTGAATCAACGGGTGAGCAGTATTCACCAACAAAATGTGGTCTTCAGGAAATTCTGTCATTTGTTGCTGCATCATGGCGTTCATGTCACGCAGGCGGCGCAGAATCTCTGGCAAAAGCACCATTGCTGGTGGTGTCCCTTGGGGATCGTCAGATTTCAACGCTTCTGTACGGATATTTAGCCTAGGTTTGTTGAGGGCTTTCTCAAATAGTTCTTTGATCACCTCACTCCGAGTTTTATTCGTCTTCGGGTCAACAATTTCCCCAGCTTTGTCTTTATCCAGCAGGGTATTATCCAAGTCAGAATCTACCCGCGTAAACTTGACATCCGTATATTCCCGTTCTAGGAAATTGATGAAGTGAGTGTCAATGAAGGAGTCCATAAACAGAACTTCCAACCCTTGGTTTTTGTGCAGTTCTACATAGGTAGCTTGCGACACTTCATCAGTACAGTAGAAAACGCGGTTTTTATGGTGTTCTTGGTTGCGTTCTAGGTACTCTTTAAGGGTGGTATAGGGGGAGTGGGGAGTGGGGAGTGGGGAGTGGGGAGTGGAATCAGTCGTTTTGGGGGTAACATCTTGCCACGCATCACCTTCGCTGGATTGAACTTGAATTGAAGGAGTTTCGCTACTTTCTGCTTCCGACTCCTTATTCCCTACTTCCTCATACGTGGTGCGGAAGATGATGATGTCTTCGACTTGTTTTTTGAATTTCTCGTCGTTGAGAACACCAAATTTTACAAAAGTGCCAAGGTCTTTCCAGGCGCTAATGTATTGTTCGCGGTTGTCGCGGTAAAGTTCTTTGAGGCGATCGCCCACTTTCTTGGCAATATAGTCGCCGATTTTCCGTACAGTGCGATCGGTTTGCAAAGCACTTCGCGACACGTTCAGGGGGATATCGGTGCTATCAATCACACCTCGCATTGGCAGCAGAAATTGTGGGATAATCTCCTCACAATGGTCGCTGACAAAAACTTGGTTGCAAAATAGCTTAATCTGCCCTTTAGTCACATCGACATCAGGCCTCATCTTCGGAAAATACAGAATCCCGTTGATAATAAAGGGATAGTCTGTATTCAAATGCACCCACAACAAAGGCTCTTCCTGAAAAGGATACAGGTAGCGGTAAAACTCTAAATAATCTTCTTTGGTCAGATTATTGGGCGACTCCCGCCACGTTGCTTTTTGCTGATTTAACACCTCGCCATCTAGCTTGATGGGCACTGGCATGAAATCACAGTATGTCTTGACAAGATTCTTGATTCGTGCTTCTTCTACATATTCCAGTTCTTCCTCTTGAAGGGTGAGGGTAATGGTTGTACCACGAGTTGTACGGGATGACTCTTCCAAGGTAAATTCTGGCGAACCATCGCAAGTCCAGTGAACCGCCTGTGCGCCTTCTTTATATGAAAGCGTATCGATTTCGACTTTCTGCGCCACCATAAATGAGGAGTAGAAGCCAAGACCAAAGTGACCAATAATCGGTTGATCTGATTTGCCTTGGTACTTATGAATAAATTCCTCGGCACTAGAGAAGGCAACTTGATTGATGTATTTCTTAACCTCATCTAGGGTCATCCCGATGCCATTGTCGGAGATCGAGAGGGTTTTGTTGTTTTTGTCTACGGCGATTAGAATTTCCGGTTCGCCGATTTCGCCGGAATATTCACCAGCGCGGGATACCATTTTTAACTTTTGGATGGCATCTACGGCGTTGGATACCAGTTCCCGCAAGAAGATTTCGTGGTCAGAGTAAAGGGACTTCTTGATGATCGGGAAAATATTCTCAGTATGGATACTGATTGTGCCTTGTTCTAGCATAGTTAGTAATCTTCGCTCCAAGTATCTGAATGATAACCGAGGTAAGAACCTCTAGTTCTCAGATTCCAGGTACTAGCCCTGTGATCGGTGGTATTATATCAATCAGAATTTTAAAGGGTGAACCAAGGCGATCGCTCGTTTTTTCAGCATTGTTTGCCCTATAACAAAGATTCGGATTTCCCTACCCGAAGACAGATATTTGCCTTTAGGGACTTCTAAAAAATAAATTGTTGTATCTTGTGGGGTAAGCATCCTGCCATTGGTGTCAACTTAAGATCAAACCCTTGACGCGCACTAAATTGCCGACCTTTCTCGTTTTCTCGTTCCCACGCTCTGCGTGGAAATGCATTCCGGGAGGCTCTGCCTCCTCTTAAAGTCGGAGGCAGAGCCTCTAAGAACAGCGTTACTAGGCAGAGCCTAGTAACGAGAAAAGGTTGTGTTTTCTAGGTTAAAGTTAAGTTGACACCAATGGCATCCTGCCCGCCCAAGACTTGTGGCAGGCAATACGTCCTACCTCCACAAAAGGTACTTGAATACTTTTTTATTTGGAAGTCTTCTATATACTATAAACTACTCTTAACCGATAACCGAATTATTGCGAGTCCGCCGTTTACTATGCAAAAACTGGTCCAGACGCTGGTAGATTTGAGGAAAGACAATTTTCAAGACGACTATCAACATGAGCCGCCTTTGTTGTAACACAGACAAATCGTATTTCACACATTTGCAAAAGAAGAGAGCAGCTGTACAACTTTTTTGTCGGTTGATCGGTGCTTCAATGGCTTTAAACATTAAGTATTTGTAGAGTTGAGCCTTGCTGTATTTTTTCAGGTGTTGTAAAGATTCAGCCTGTGGTTGACTAAAAGCGCGTTCAATCACTTTTAATGATTCTACTTCTTGCCGAGTAAAATTAGTAGACATGGAATTAGTAGATACTCGATATAATATTTGAACTCTCTCTACGCACACAAATTCGTAGCGTTCTGATAGGCGTAACCACATATCCCAATCTTCTGCAGCAGTAAGTGACTCATCAAAACCACCTACTTCGTTTAAAGCCTCTCTGCGAATCAAAGGATTAGAGCCATTTTCTAAAAGATTCGACAGCAAAAGCTGACTGTAAACCGATCCCGTTGCTGTAATGTGTCTACCTGCTTTTAAAAAATTACCCTTAACATCAATATAATCAGTCCAGCTATAAGCTACAGCAGCTTTCTTGTTATCTTGTAACGCTTTGTATTGGCAAGCAAGCTTATCAACTGTCCAAAGGTCATCGGCATCAATAAAAGAAATAAATTGCCCAAGGCTTTTGTTGATTCCTCGATTACGACTGGCGGATAAACCAGCATTTGGATAAGAAAATATCTGCAAGCGAGAATCGTAAATACTTTTAACAATTTCTATTGTTGAGTCTGTAGAACCATCATTTATGACTAGAAGCTGCAGGTTTTTAAAACTTTGTTTTAAAATTGATTGGAGAGTTTCCCGAATGGTTGTTTCGCCATTATATACTGGTACAATCACAGAAATTTTATTATTCATAGTAGATGCTTAATAAATTATCAACAAAATAATTAATAAAAATTATCTAATAACAACTTGCTTATGGATAATACGTTTTTTCGTATCCCAAGAAAGTGCTGGTATTAGAAAGACGGGGAAATTTCGTAAATAATATATTGGTCCAGTCAGTAGGTAGTAAAGTTATTGCAGAAAGTTTTAATAAAGCTTTATACATGACTGGCTTTTCTAAAAGAGAGGGATCGTATCTAGCGGCAATACAAAGAAATCTAGCTGCGTTTACAGTATCTTGTTGTCCTGGAGGTGCTTCGAGTGCTTTGTAGCTTAGGTATTTGTAGAGGTTAGCGATGCTATAGTGTTTCAAATGCTGTAGAGACTCAGCTTTTTGGTGCGCGAAAGCTCGTTCAATAACTTGTAAGTTTGATTTCTCCAGCCCTAAAATATTAGAAGACATTGAGTTAGTAGAGATGCGATACAAAATTTGCACTTTTGGCACAACAACAAAATGATAGAGTGCAGCTAGCCGTAGCCACATATCTGTATCTTGGGCATTACTTAGTAATTCATCAAAACCTCTGACTGCAGTGAAAGTCTCTCTACGAATCAGAACGTTGGAACCACTGCCGATAAAATCATCTAATAATAATTTGGGATAAACATCCCCTATCCATTTTACATAGGAACACCTGCGTAAAAATTTACCTGTTTCATCTATGCAATTAGTCCAACTGTAAGCAACTCCAGCCTCGGGATTGTCTATAAGTACTCTGTATTGTGCTTCAAGTTTATCCGGTGTCCAAAGGTCATCTGCATCCAGGAAACTACAAAAGATGCCAGTAGCATGCTTAAAACCACGGTTACGATTGACAGCTACATTAGCTTTATCATAAGAAAAACATACAAGACGAGGGTCTTTTATTTGAGAAATAATGTCTAATGTTGAATCCGTTGAACCTGCATTGATTACTATTAACTCTAAATCAGTAAAACTCTGCTGTAAAACGCTGTTAATTGTCTCTTTAATTGTTTTTTGACCATTATAAACTGGAATAATTACTGAGATTGTGGGCATATTAATTATCTTATAAATAAGAAGATTGATATACTAATATACAACTTCTTACAATCCCGTCAGTATATTTTCATAAATTTCGTAATTCTTAGCCGCAATAAATAAAAAGGACTGATTAAAGTAGCGAGAAGTCGCTCCATTTCGCAAGCAGCAACAATGTCACTGTCTATTACTGTGTAATAACGAATGAAATGTAATATTAATTTACGTAAATCACTTAGCAGGTAAAGCAAAAAAGCGAAGGGTCTTTGCCAAGTTTCAAATAGTAGCATTCGCAAATGATAACGACTAAGACCAACACCACGCATTAGGGAAATTAGGTAATTTTTTTCTAATCGCCAGCCAGGGATTACATGCTCTACTTCCATTGCTGGGTTATACCAAATTTCCCAACCTGCGCGATGAATATACAAAAGAGCTTCAGCATCTTCACCAGCTAACATTGATGACCCGACTCTACCTATTAAGAAAAGACGCTCTGGGACATGATCTTTCCAACAGGACCGACGCACAACTAGACCCGCGCTAGGAGGAACTCCCTTTTTTCGGGGTTCGTATAATAGAGGTTCGCTCCCACGTTCAGTAATAGCTAGATAAAAAATGATTCTTTTAAGGTTTTCTGGTGGTTCGACTTCAAATAAGCCATGAATTTGGCTAGCGTATGCACCAGCGTTCTGGTACTCTTGCCCAAATTCGTAGGCAGCACGAACCCAATTAGGTGCAGGTAAATTGTCATCATCGAGAAAACCGACGAATGTTCCTCTGGCTTCTTGGATAGCAAGTTGTCGAGCAAACGCCACTCCTTGTTCAGCTTCAAAACAGTAGCGCAAGGGTACACGATCGCTCTCCTCGCGAAGTTGGACCGACTGAAACTTCTGTCCGGAAGACGAAACTGCTTGGTATTGCTGAACAACTTTTGCAGTCCCGTCTGAACTATTGTTGTCAACAACAATAATTTCCCAGTTAAGGTGTTCTACACCCGTCTGCGATCGCAACCGTTCCAGAACTTTGGGTAAACGGCTTTCTCCATTGTAAGTAGGAATTGCTACAGAAAAGTGAATTAGGCTCAAGGTTACCGCAGGACTGACAAATCTAAGGGTCTACATTTACAGAGTTCCCAGAAATTTAGCCAAACTAACAGCCTCACTCTTCACATATTGCAATTTTCCTACAAGTCTAACAAGAGGGTCAGTCGCTTCTCAAGAGTCAAAAGTCAAAAGTCAAAAGTCAAAAGTAAGAACCCCATAAATAAATCGCGTCAGCGTTGCGGTAGCGACGAAGGAGCGTCAGCGTTGCGAGCGAAGCGCGGCAATCTAGGGGCTTGAAGTATCGACGTAGTATTTCTTGCGCCTACTCGACTGAAATACATGTTTTTCATTTTCCATAAATGAATGATGCTGTTGGCGAATTAATGAGGGGTCAGACACAGGGTTAGCGCTTCTCAAACCCTATCGACAAGCGGACCTGCTTGATCGGTAATCGAATTTGGGGGTTGCTGGACCAAAATATGAATCAAGCGATCGCTGACGGAAACGAATATTGGCGGGCGGGGAAAAAATGTGCCGAAAACACTCAAAACCGCAGCATCCTGGATTTCCCGTTGTGCCTATTCCCGACCGAGCGCGGGGGAGTTTCCAAGATTTCCCGAAAATTCCGGGTGCGCTCAGTCAGGAACAGGCAAGCTTAATATAGATAATTCGGCGACAGCGCAGGATTTATCCACGCCCTAACCCTGGGGTCAGACACCACATAGGATTGCATTTTTAGAGGGGAGCAATGCTCCAAAGTGAGATGGATTTACAAGGAGAGCGATGGCTTCTAGCTAATACTTAGAACCCACATTCCGCACCCTAGGGTGTCACACACCAAGGAAACGGTTGTTTTTAGTACAAAAGAACTAGTAGTTAGGAGATTTGACTAAGGCGCTCTAGAGAAATAGTAGCGTTAAGTGGAGAGTGAAGATGATTTGGCTCTTTGATCACCAGGAATGAGAAAAAAGAAAGCCTAGGAGTCTGTGCGATTGTTCTGAATTGGAGTTGAGTGGGTCATGAAAAAAGCAGTTGAACACCACGGATGAAATTTTCAGAGTAAGTAAGTGAGAGATCACAAGCCTTACAGTTCAAATGTACTAGGGGTTGGGGAAACCCTTACCCAAGACCTTTAAGCTATGCTGTAACTCGTCAAGACCACAGGTGAAGTTAATCAGAAATTCCCCATTTTCTGCCTATCACCAAGAACAGGGTGCGGAGTGCGGAGTACGGAGTACTTTCTCCACACCCCAACTCGGTACTTGCGAACGACTTTAGTCGTGGAGAACAAAGAAATATTTGTTCCCTTGTTGGCGTAGCCCGATGAAACAAGACGTCCTTTGAACTTGCGAATAGATTCATCTATGGGGTTAAGAGCACTCCGCACTCCGCACTCCGCACTTCATTTTTTGACTTCCCTTTCTGTCCCTCGGGAAGCACAGCAGAAAACAGGGTTTAAAAAAGAAAACCCATATTTCGCACTTCAAAAAGTAGTAGAAATTAACTACATTTAGGCGAAACCAAAAATTATAACTTTGACAACTGATATCTTACCCCATTCTCAACAAGGTGAGTTGAAGAAGGCAGAAGTACGAAGGCAGAAGGATGAATTTAGAAGGGGATTCAGACCCCTCCTAAATTGAGGCGAATCAATCTTCGATTGAGTCGGGGTCTTAAACCCTTGCTCCCTCCGGTCGCTAGAGATGGTTCAGGCATTTGGATAAGGGATAAATCCCTTCTGCCAAATGCCTTCTGCCTTTCTTGATAAACCGGGTTTATAAACAAAAAATTAAGGGTTTCAGCTTTACTGATTCGCACTCTTACCTGGTTTCTGACGGTGGTGCAAGATGTAAGCCTCCCAAAGTGCGGCTTGTCGTCAGACATCGCTAGCAACATTCTGAAGAAGCACATTGGCTGGAATTCCGAAACTACCGTCCTTCGTTGTCGTCTAGATATTTGTCTATATACTTATCTAGATGCTGGGTGGGTAATCAGAGGGTGTCGGCAATCGACCAGAGGGAGGTTGACGACACCCAAAACCATTTATAGGGGTGAGGTTTGTTGAATAAGTTTGCGTGTTTGATGCCTTTATGATTGGCACAAGAGGGAAAAAATGTACTTTGAAGGCGTACAGCATCAAACACGCCCTTGCTTGCTGCTCGTTGGTCTAGATGCGGCTTGGGACTGAAGTTTAGACGCTTGTTGCTGCGTTTGTGCAAGGCAAAGAATGTAACATTTGAACTAATCGCAGCGCCAGACTTTTGATGCAGCTGTGTATCAAGCAAATTCCAACGCAGGAGCGAATTATCATTGCGGGCGACTATACCGCTTGGTCACTACCGGAGGCAGTAACATGCGTCGCCCCTTGGGCGAAGACTCGCGCTTCGCTACGAAGCGCGAGTCTTCGCACCGGGATAAATTATTGGATAATTTGATGTAGGTGAGCCATGTGCGCTCGGGTAACGCCGGAATTTTTGAATGGGACTGACCATTGCCATGAGTATATTCAAAGCCATTGCCGTAATTGACGTATTTTGCCAAAAACTATGACACTTCATCCAACAGAGCTATGGGAGATTCCAGAAGAAACAGCACGCATTGCCCGTGCGGCTTTTCCTAAGGGAAATGTTTACATGAAGATGAGAGAAACTTTGGGACAGTTGTACTATGACAGTGAATTTCAAACTCTATTCCGGTTAGATTGTGGTCAGTCCGCCTATTCTCCAGGAAAATTGGCGCTGATTAGCGTCATGCAATTTGCGGAAGGGTTAACAGACCGACAAGCCGCAGAAGCTGTACAGTCTCGAATTGACTGGAAGTATGCCTTGGGGTTAGAAATTACAGATCATGGCTTTAATTATTCAGTGTTAAGCGAGTTTCGTAGTCGTCTGATAGCAGGGGGAAGAGAAGAGCAATTACTCAATACGATGCTCGATCAATTCAAACTTCATGGTTGGATTAAGAGCCGGGGGAAAGCTCGGACAGACTCAACCCATATACTAGCGGCAACCCGCCAGTTGAATCGACTCGAGTGCATGGGAGAAACCTTACGTTCGAGCTTGAATGAATTGGCAATAGTTGCACCGCAATGGTTATTAACTATGATCAGTCCAGATTGGTTTGAGCGCTATAGTACACGATTTGAGCAATATCGTCTGCCCAAAATCAAAGCTGAGCAAGAACAGTTAGCTGTGATTATTGGTCAAGACGGACATCATCTGCTGGCAGCAGTGTATAGTCAAGATGCACCCGTAGAATTAGCCTCACTGGAAGCTGTAGAAATTCTCCGTCAAGTTTGGGTGCAACAATACTATTTTGAAGATCAGTGCCTCCTGTGGAGAACATCTGCCGACTTACCACCTCATCATCTTTTGATTCAGTCTCCTTATGACACAGATGCGCGCAACCGCACTAAAAGGCAGACCAACTGGACAGGTTATGCAGTACACCTGACCGAAACTTGTGATGAGGATCAGCCTTGCTTAATTATCAATGTCGAGACGACAACAGCGACCACTTTTGACGGAACGATGACACAAGTCATCCACCAGGCTCTAGAGTCGAAAGACCTGTTGCCCTCTGAGCATTTTGTTGACACTGCCTATGTCGATGCTCACCATTTGGTTACGAGTATGGACGAGTATAACATAGACTTGATCGGACCTGCTCGACTGGACACGAATTGGCAAGCCCAAAGCAAAGATGGGTTTGAACTCAAAAGTTTTGCTATTGATTGGCAACGACAACAGGTAATCTGCCCAACTGGACACACGAATGTTGCTTGGCGTCCCAAAATCGATGATGGTGATGAAGTCATTGAGGTGCGCTTTGCCGCCTCTCTTTGCAAGGTCTGTCCGTTGCGCATGCAATGTACCCGTGCCAAAAATGCACCACGTCTGCTCAAGCTCAGACCGCAAATTCAACATGAAGCTTTACAAACCGCCCGAACACGACAAGCCACAAGCGAGTTTAAACAGCAATATCGGCAACGGGCTGGGGTCGAAGGAGCATTTTCCCAAGCTTGTTTGAGATTTGACATTCGTCGCAGTCGATACATTGGACGAGCAAAAACCCATTTACAGCATCTGTTGACTGCCGCCGCTATGAACTTGGCACGGATCGTCAGATGGTGGGATGAAGTACCTAAAGCCAAGACTCGTCAGGCTCATTTTGCGGCACTTGCCCCTATTGCTTCTGTCTGACAAACTTGACGATTGCGCGCAGCGCCGGAGGCAATCGCCAATGTAAGAAAGTGTAAACCCAGAAACGGATCATCACCAGACGGCTAACACCCTCTTTTAATTCGCCAACAGCATCATGAATTTAGGGGCTTGCATCCTTTTTTTGTATCGGTCACTAGTATCGGTTCGCGGAATTAAAAATTAAAAATCGCGAAGCGTTGCGAGCAAAGCGAAGCAATCTAAAAATTAAAAAGCTTGAAATACAAGGGTTTTGGCTGTTTGAGATGGTAGCATTATTTCCGCCGTCATGTACTATATCCGCACGAATAGAAATTCCGCGATCGCTCGTAGTTGCGCTTTAGTGCGCTGAAGCGCAAATACGAGCCTAGGAAGCAACTTTACAAATCGTTACACAGTATTGCTTAATCTCCCCTCCCTAAATAATTACGAATTACGAATTACGAATTACGAATTATTCTGACCCTCACACCTCACGCGCCGCCTCAATTAAGTTGGTCTTATCTGGCGCCGGCGACACCTTAACCGCCTTTTTCTTCTCAAAAGTCAACCCCTGTTCCCCCTGTGCAATGACAATCGTGTCACCAAGCACAAAAGTATTCTCCAATAACTTAGTAGCAATCGGGTTTTCCACTTCTCGTTGAATTGCCCGTTTGATCGGACGAGCACCGTAAACTGGGTCATAACCAACTTCCACAAGGTAATTACAAGCGGCTGGGGTAATCTCCAAAGAAATTTTTTGCTCAGCTAAGAGATTTTCCACGCGTTTAAGTTGAATCCGAATAATATGCCCTAATTCAGTCCGGTTCAAGGTATGGAAGATGATTAAGTCATCGATCCGGTTGAGAAATTCCGGGCGGAAGTGCGATCGCAGAGCATCAGTCACCAGGTTCTGCATTTTTTCATACTTAGAGTCATCACCAGCCACATCAAGAATATATTCACTCCCGATGTTACTCGTCATAATAATCACAGTATTACGAAAATCAACCGTTCTTCCCTGCGAGTCAGTAATTCTACCGTCATCCAGCACCTGTAATAAAATATTAAACACATCGGGGTGAGCTTTTTCCACTTCATCCAGCAGCACTACCGAATAGGGACGACGACGAACAGTTTCCGAAAGCTGACCACCTTCTTCGTAACCTACATATCCTGGAGGTGCTCCTACCAAACGGGAAACCGAGTGCTTCTCCATATACTCGGACATATCCACACGCACAAGGGCGTCATCAGAATCAAAAAGAAACTGCGCCAAAGCACGAGCCAACTCAGTTTTACCCACCCCAGTCGGACCCATGAACAAAAATGAACCAATCGGGCGACCTAAATCTTTCATCCCCGCACGCGCACGACGAATTGCTGCTGCTACAGATGCTACAGCTTCCTGTTGCCCAATCACCCGCTGATGCAAGTGTTGTTCTAGTTGCAGCAACTTTTGCCGTTCAGATTCCAACAGGCGATTGACAGGAACTCCCGTCCACTTAGCAACGATTTCAGCGATATCGATTTCTGTGACTTGTTCCTGTAGCAAAGTGGAACCTTTGCTTTGAATTTCTAAAAACTGAGCTTCTTTCTCTTCGCGATCGTGCAGCACACCCTCCAACTTCCCAAACTTTAACTGAGCCGCTTTGTTGAGATCGTAAGCGCGTTCTGCTTGCTCAATTTGCACCCGCAGCTTTTCTTCTTCTTGCTTTAATGCACTAATAGCCTCCAACAGCTGCTTTTCACCTTGCCATTGCCCATTCAATTTTTGCTGTTTTTCAGTTAAATTAGCAATTTCTTGTTCAATTCTCACCAAACGCTCTCTCGTCTGAGCCGTAGCTTTTTCTTCTGCTGCCAATGACAGCTTTTCCATTTCCAACTGCATCAGCCGTCGATCAATAGCTTCCAACTCCGCCGGTTTGGAGGTAATCTCCATTTTCAACTGCGCCGCCGCTTCATCCACCAAATCAATAGCCTTATCTGGCAAGAAACGGTCAGTAATGTAACGGGCTGACAGTGTTGCTGCTGCTACCAACGCTGAGTCAGAAATTTTGACGTTGTGATGAACTTCGTAACGTTCTTTCAACCCCCGGAGAATGGAAATTGTGTTTTCCACACTCGGCTGATCCACAAATACTTGCTGAAAGCGCCGTTCCAAAGCCGCGTCTTTTTCAATGTATTTACGGTACTCATCTAGCGTAGTTGCGCCGATGCAGCGCAGTTCACCTCGTGCCAGCATCGGTTTCAGTATATTCCCTGCATCCATCGCGCCTTGTTGGCTGGAACCAGTCCCAACAACCGTATGTAGTTCGTCAATAAACAGGACGATTTGACCGTTGGATTCCATAACTTCGCGGAGGACGGCTTTCAGGCGCTCTTCAAATTCTCCCCTTAATTTTGCCCCAGCAATCAAGCTACCCACATCTAGGGAAATCAACTGACGGTTTTTCAAAGAATCGGGAACGTCACCGTTGACAATGCGCTGTGCCAACCCCTCGGCGATCGCTGTCTTACCTACCCCAGGCTCACCAATCAATACCGGGTTGTTCTTACTGCGACGGGAAAGTACCTGTATAACCCTGCGAATTTCATCATCCCGTCCAATTACCGGATCAAGCTTACCAGCTTTTGCCTGTTCTGTCAAGTCTCTGCCGAACTTCTGTAGGGCTTCGTAGCGGGACTCAGGGTTTTGATCTACTACCTTTTGACTACCGCGAACTGATTTAATCGTAGCCTCTAGCTTAGCCGCGTCCAAATTTAAGCCTTTCAGCAACCGCCGTCCGATACGTTCATCGTCGGCAAAGGCTAAGAGTAAGTGTTCAATAGAAATGAAGGAGTCTTTCATCCTAGCTCTAATTTCCTCAGATCGGTCTAGCATTGCGTCTAAACTGCGACCCAAGTAGAGCTGGTCTGTCTTACCTACTTTAGCCTGACGTTGGATAAATGCTTCTAATTGCTGTTGCAAACGAACGGGATCGACATCACAACGCGCCAAGATGCGTGTTGCTAGCCCAGTGTGTTCTGACAACAAAGCAATTATTAAATGTTCGACATCTAGTTGTTGTTGTTGATAAGCATGAACTATATCTTGCGACTTGACAATCGCTTCCCAGGCTTTATCAGTAAATTTATTCGGATCTGTAGGCTGCATTTTTATGATTTGCTAATGGCTAATGGCTAATGGCTAATGGCTAATTGTTTTGCGACTAGCCATTAGCTATTACCTAATTTAAAATGAAAACACTGTTCTGAATGTACCTTGCCAGATAGTGTTATTGGAGTCGTTATTAGCGTTTGTGACAAACGAGAATGTAGGAGTAACACTAACATGGTCGTTGAGCTTTAGATTGTAAAATGTTTCAAAATTGGTTTGAGTGGCGTTGCCTAAACTGTCAGTGACAAAAGGCTGACCAACAGCGATACCTGCAACAGTACCAGGAAGGAGAAGGTTACGAAACCCTAAACCTACCGCCCAACTCAAAGGATGTAAATTTAAATCTCGGTTGATTGCAGTGTTAAATCCTTGATAATTCCCATATCCTAGACGACCAAAAATACCCGTATTCCGGTTAAGAGTATACTCAGCATTCACACCAAAGGCGTTAATGTCGGTGTTATTAACTAAAGCATTTGTGTATTGCAATCGTAATGCCAGCCGATTACTGGGTAAGTATTCCAGTTCTGCACTTGCTTGATAACGATCGCCAAATAAACCACCCTTTGTGTTTGTTTTGACACCATAACCTCTAATTTGATTAGCATCAGCAGCAATGTAGAGCGATCGCAAAGTTAATTTACCACCGCGAGGATTCCAGGCGATCGCACCTCCCGCACCCCCACCTCGATCAACTTGATTTTGGATAATCAGGGGATTATGGAGAAAAAAGCTAGAACTAAAATCAACTGCCTCGTTGTTAGCATAACGGTTACGGTCAATAAAATCCCGTGGCAACATTTTTGCCCCAATAGTTACGGCTAAATTTGACTTGGGACGAAACGAGTAGTACAAGCGTCTCAGTTGCAGATTAGTATCGTATTCCCCATAATCGAGTCCACCACCATCGGCTAGCAAACCAGTAGTTCCCAAAAAGTTGAGGTTTTTCTTTTGCGCCCGACTAATGGCATCACCACCATTATTACCAGATTCTAACTGGGTGACGAGTACATCCTGGGGGTGAAAGCTGGTGGAAAGAGTTAACCGTTGGCGAGACACTACAGTGCTATTAGCGTTACTACCATTAGTAGCGGCAACGATCGCTTCACCTTGCAGCTTACTGGTGAGGGAAAATTGCTCTGCTTTTAGTTTAGCAGTGCGATCGTTAATTGAGTTAACACTTCGCTGCAACCCGTCCAAAGCTGAACGATATTCTCTTTGCAACCGCCGTAAGGCGATCGTATCCTCCTGGATGTACTGATTGCCCACCGCACTACCAATTATGCTATTTACTTTATCTAGAACTGCCGCCAGACCTGCAGCAAATTCATAACGGGACAGCGGACGGTTACCGTGAAAGCTGTTATCTAGATAGCCAAAGGTAACACCATAGCGTACAGTAAGCGATCGTAATGCTTGATAAGCCCAGTCTGTTGGTTTGACATCAGACAATTCCGAAACCGAATTTTGCTGCGTTAACTCATCAGAATTCAAGGGGAGTGGGCCATCCGTAGGGGCGGGGTCCCCCCGCCCATACATCCGTGGGGAGTAGGGGGGAAGAGACGTTCCGCCGGAACGTCTGTACGGGAGTGGAAGAATCTGTTCAGGAATTGAAATCTCTCCCAATCCCCGATCCCCTACCTTAGGAACTTCCGCTCGTACAGCTACGTCAGCAGATTTATGAATGATGGATGAATTTTTATCAGGGATAGAAATTTGCAAAGCATTCGCCGCTAATGGAAAGCACATGTGACTAAAAATCCCCCAACTGACTAAACCACCAGCCAATAATTTTTGAAACCAAATTCCTAGCCGCAGACATTGCTTCACGCTTTATTCACTCATCAGTAGACCACAATATAACCGTAGGGGCGGGGTTACCCCGCCCTTACAATGTGGTCAATTCAATTTAAAACTGCTGTAAATCGCTTAGCGCTGGCATCGCGAAGCGATTTGGTCTAGGGGAACTCCAACAAATAAATTATCCAATATTGTGGGGGAGCCAGCGCTGCAGGAGGGTTTCCCTCCGTAGGCGACTGGCGTTGGGCATCCTGCCCGCCCAGTTGATAGGACGGGCAGGATGCCCATCCCACAAGAAATAGTTGGATAATTTATTCTTTGGAAGTCCCTAGGGGAACCGATACCATGAATTTATTAATTACGAATTACGAATTATTGTGAATTTTGACTACTTATTTGTCAAAAGCTGCTGTTCGGTTTCCTGTTTAACAGTAGAACCTTGGGTACCCAGTTGAATTAGTTCTACCTTATACCCATCCGGGTCTTCGACAAAAGCAATTACCGTAGAACCGTGTTTCATCGGTCCTGGTTCCCGTACTACTTTACTGCCACAATTTTTAATTTCCTCACAAGTGGCGTAAATATCATCAACGCCAAGGGCGATGTGACCATAAGCATCGCCCAATTCATACTTGGACACACCCCAGTTGTGAGTAAGTTCTAGCACTGTATTGTCGCTTTCCTCGCCGTAGCCAACAAAAGCGAGGGTGAATTCTCCTCCTGGATAGTCTTTTCGCCGCAGTAACTTCATTCCCAGAACTTCACAGTAAAACTTCAGGGATTCCTCAAGGTTACCAACCCGCAGCATCGTGTGTAGTAAGCGCATATTATTACCCCTTTGTCTCTGACTTACAGTTGTCTCTCTCAACATTTTACTAAGTTGCAACTGCAAAGCTTTGTTTAGTTTGACAAAGGAAGAGGAGTGAGGGGGACAAGGAGGAGTGAGAGATGAGGAGGATAAGGAGGATGAGGAGGTTAAATTGTCTCCCATTACTCCCTCATCTCCCATTACTCCCTCATCTCCCATTACTCCCTCATCTCCCATTACTCCCTCATCTCCCATTACTCCCTCATCTCCCATTACTCCCTCATCTCCCCCTACTCCCTTAACTCCAGCCCTCCCCTGTAGCCAGTAATCAAACGACTACCATCTTTGAAAATATGAATCTCTATTTGGTCACTTGCCCACGTAATCTGGTCTTCTAATGCTGGATTAAAGATGTGAATTCTTTGATTGCTAGAGGAAACAGGGGAATTGGGTGAGTTAATTGCCAGTGACTGGATATAGGGACCATCAATTAAAATGTCTAATTGCGCCAGCAAGTCAAGAGTACCTGCTGGGGCATACTGAGATTGCAACTGCTCTAAAGTGAAACCAGTAAAGGACATTACGTTCAGTCCAGCCGCTTTTACCTGATGAGCAACAGAAGCTAAAGCAGGAGATTGCCAAAAGGGTTCCCCTCCAGAAAACGTCACTCCCTGATTGCGAGGATTACTGAGAATTTTCTCGGCTAGGCTGTCAACGGATATGAGTTGATTCATCTCAAAAGACCAAGATTCAGTATTAAAGCAACCCGGACACTCTCGCAAACACCCCTGGACCCAGACCACAGCGCGACATCCAGGACCATTTACCTCGGATTCATCCACATAGCCCATAATATTGAGATATCCAGTTCCAATTTCTATTGATGTAAGATCCGGGTTAGTTTTCTGTTGAGTCATTGTTTTCTCTCTTGATGTAGGGAATGAATCTTCTTGTTGGGCTACAGTAGGGTGTATTTGGTGGGCGCCTACAACACCGCATTAGCAAGGATTTGGTGGGCAGTGCCCACCCTACTACAACACCGTATTAGCAAGGATTTGGTGGGCAGTGCCCACCCTACATTGACCAAATGCTTGGAAATCTTCCTTAATCTCAGCCTACATAGTCCCCCCAACGCCTATGCTAACGGTGGGGTTTAGCCCAGGCGCTGCTGATTTTCATTTGTCATTAGTCATTGGTCAAGAATAAGTGGTTGGTGGTCAGTCGTTAAAAACACACAACTAACAAATGACAAAGGACAAATGACAAAGGACAAACAACAAATGATAAATAACAAAGGACAACACAGATGATTGATACTGCAATAGAAGCCATTGTTGCCCGCGAAATTCTTGACTCACGGGGTAGACCAACAATTGAAGCAGAAGTACACCTAGAAAACGGTGTTATAGGATTGGCGCAGGTTCCAAGTGGTGCGTCCACTGGCACTTTTGAAGCACACGAACTGCGGGATCAAGATAAAACCCGTTATGGGGGCAAAGGCGTACTCAAGGCGGTGCAAAATGTTAAAGAGGTACTTGCCCCAAAGTTGTTGCAGATGGATGCCCTTAACCAAGAACTGCTAGACCGCACAATGATTGCCTTGGATGGTTCTCCGAATAAATCCCATCTCGGCGCTAATGCGATCTTAGCGGTTTCTCTAGCCGCAGCCAAGGCTGGTGCTGAATCTTTGGCAATTCCCCTATATCGGTATTTAGGCAGCCCATTAGCAAATTTGTTACCAGTGCCGTTAATGAACTTGATTAACGGTGGTGCCCATGCAGCCAACAACGTCGATTTTCAAGAGTTTATGATCGTCCCCACTGGTGCGTCTTCTTTTCGAGAGGCATTACGCTGGGGAGCAGAGGTGTTTGCTACCCTTAGTAAAGTGTTAGATGAGAAGGGTTTACTCACCGGTGTGGGAGATGAAGGTGGTTTTGCCCCTAACCTAGAGTCAAATCAAGTGGCTTTGGAATTGCTGGTTGCAGCCATTGAGAAGGCTGGGTACAAGCCAGGGGAACAAATCGCTTTGGCGTTGGATGTGGCGGCGAGTGAGTTTTACCAAGATGGGCAGTATGTGTATGATGGTAAACCTCACTCGCCCGCTGAGTTTATCGACTATCTCGCGCAACTGGTTGACCAATACCCAATTGTGTCGATTGAGGATGGCTTGCACGAGGAAGATTGGCAGAGTTGGCAGTTGCTTACCCAGAAATTGGGTTCTCGTGTGCAGTTGGTAGGAGATGACTTATTTGTTACCAATGCAACACGCTTGCAAAAAGGCATCCAGCTAAAAGCTGGTAACGCTATTTTAATCAAACTCAATCAAATTGGCACGCTGACGGAAACTTTGGAAACAATTGACTTGGCAAATCGCAACGGTTTGCGATCGGTTATTAGTCATCGTTCTGGAGAAACGGAAGACACCACTATTGCCGACCTATCTGTGGCTACCCGTGCCGGTCAAATCAAAACTGGTTCCCTTTGTCGCAGCGAACGAGTTGCAAAATACAACCGCTTGCTGCGGATTGAGGATGAATTAGGCGATCGCGCCGTTTATGCCGGTACGGTGGGAATGGGACCGAAGTAGGAATTGGGGAGTGGGGAGTAGGGAGTGGGGAGTAGGGGGGGATGAGGGAGTAGGGGGAGATGAGGGAGATGAGGGAGATGAGGGAGAGAAATGCTTCCTTGTCGTCCTTGTCGTCCTTGTCCCCCATTCCCCACTCCCCATTCCCCACTCCCCACTTATTATGGATAAAATCCCAACTTCGGCAATCCCAGTGTTTCATCCCAACCCATCATGATATTTAGACACTGAATTGCTTGACCTGCCTGTCCTTTAATCAGGTTGTCTATTGCTGAGATGACAATGACGCGACCAGTACGCTGGTCAACTTCTATACCAAGGTAACAAAGATTGCTACCACAAGCCCATTTTGTTTGCGGGTAAATTCCTGGTTCGCAAACTTTTACCCAAGGACAGTTACGGTAGAATGCTCTGTAAATTGTGATTAAGTCATCTCTTACCAAACCAGGATCGCGCAGTGTCGCATATACTGTTGCCAGAATGCCCCGTACCATCGGTACTAAATGTGGTGTAAATTGTATAGTGACCTCGTGTCCCGCCAAATCACTGCAAATCTGCTCAATTTCCGGGGTATTGCGGTGACGGCTAACATTGTAAGCGGCGATTGTGTTGTCTGCCTCGGCTAGCAACAAGTTAATTTCGGCTTGACGTCCACCGCCAGAAGTACCAGACTTAGCATCAATAATAGCTGATTCAGGTACGATTAACCCTTGCTTCAGAAGTGGCGAAAGTGCTAGGAGGCTGGCGGTAGGATAGGATCCAGGACAGCCAATCAGCTGCGCTTCGGCAATGCGTAAGCGGTATAGTTCCGGTAATCCATAAACGGATCGTGCAGCAGTGGCGCGATCGCTTCTGGTGGTATGATACCAGTGTGTGTAAGTTGCCAGATCGCTGAATCGATAGTCCGCACTCAGATCGAGTACCTTACATCCGAGTTCCAATAGCTGTGGTGCGATTTGGCAAGCATGACCATTTGGCAAAGACAGAAAAATCACTTCACAACTGTGTGCAATGATTTCTGGATCTACCGCCTTGATTTGTTGGGTGACGGCATGAGCCATATGTGGATAGAGTTCTGCAAACTGTTTTCCAACGCTACTTTCTCCACCTAAATAAACTAGTTCGACTTCGGGATGATTCATCAGGAGTCGGACTAACTGCACCCCACCATAGCCTGACGCGCCAACTATCCCAACGGGTACGCGTCTAAAATTGCTCATGATATGAAATCCTTATCCACTTTTAGCGCCAGACATTTTTGCTATGTTATCAAATCATAAGCTTCTCCAAGGCTAAAGCCATTTAAAAGAGCTACAATCTAAAAATAGAATGTGTAAAAAAAAATTACGTTTGATAGTGGGAAATTGTCTGTGTCGCAGCCTAAGACTACAGGGCAGTCAGATGCCACTCATCTCAACTCTGGAAGAACTGGGGTGGATCCTCAATTAGAAGATAGTGCTGCCTTAACGGATTCGCTAAAATCGAGCCCGCCGTCCACGCCACTGTCCTCCTCAACTCAAGCTTTTAAATTCGATGCGATCGAAACCGCTTTGGCAGACTTGAAAGCTGGTCGCGTCATTGTGGTAGTAGATGACGAAAATCGGGAAAATGAAGGTGACTTGATTTGTGCAGCCCAATTTGCCACCCCGGACACGATTAATTTTATGGCGGTGGAAGCACGAGGGTTAATCTGTCTGGCAATGACAGGTGTCCGCCTAGATGAACTAGACTTACCATTGATGGTAAGCAACATTACAGACACTAATCAGACCGCTTTCACCGTAAGTATCGACGCTTCACCTCAATTGGGAGTGAGTACGGGCATTTCAGCCGAAGACCGCGCCCGTACTATCCAAGTTGCTCTCAATCCAGCGACAAAATCTACCGATTTACTTCGTCCCGGTCATATTTTCCCCATTCGAGCCAAAGAAGGCGGGGTACTTAAACGGGCAGGACATACAGAAGCTGCTGTAGATTTAGCTCGATTGGCTGGGCTATATCCATCTGGGGTTATTTGTGAAATTCAAAATCCCAATGGTTCGATGGCGCGGTTGCCACAATTGATTGAGTATGCTAAAAATCATCATCTGAAAATTATTAGTATTGCGGACTTAATTAGTTACCGCCTACAGCACGACAGATTAATCATCCGCGAAACCATTGCCGATCTACCCACCCAGTTCGGTCAGTTCAAAATCTACGCTTACCGCCACACCGTAGATAACACAGAACACGTTGCCGTTGTCAAGGGAGATCCGACTCAGTTCGACGATCATCCAGTCATGGTGCGGATGCATTCCGAGTGCTTAACGGGTGATGCTTTGGGTTCTTTGCGCTGCGACTGTCGTATGCAGTTACAAGCAGCACTAAAAATGATTGAAAATGCCGGTGAAGGTGTTGTAGTCTACCTGCGGCAAGAAGGACGAGGAATCGGACTGATTAATAAGCTGAAAGCCTACTCGTTACAGGATATGGGACTGGATACGGTAGAGGCAAATGAGCGCTTGGGATTTCCCGCCGATCTGCGTGACTACGGTATGGGAGCGCAAATGCTCATGGACTTGGGTGTGCATAAGATTCGCTTAATTACCAATAATCCCCGGAAAATTGCTGGTTTGAAGGGATATGGTATGTCAGTAGTGGATCGTGTACCGCTGTTAATAGAAGCAACTGATTACAATTCCTATTACCTGACCACAAAAGCCAACAAGCTGGGTCACATGCTGTTGCAAACTTATTTGATCACAGTAGCGATTCACTGGCAAGATGATCCAGAAGCAGTGGCAGAACGTTATGAACGCTTAGAAACACTGCGGTATTTAGCAAAAACTCACGATTTATTGTTACAGGAAGAAGCCCGTCCGTTGGCGATCGCCTTATTTGACAAACCATCCTTGACCGTACACTTTGGTTTTGATCAACCGCGACTAGCAGCTGATGATTGGTATCAGCAAAACGATCATCCTTACGTGCAGGCGATCGCTCAGATACTTGACAAACTAGTCAATTTGCCTTATATGGAAAAGTTAGAATTTCTAATTTCTCCCGGTGTTGATCCCCTGAGTAACTTGCAAGTGCAACTGGATCGACAAACTTTCCCCGCAGGTACTCTGCCTTCATCCATTTGCTGCGACCATTTAGAGACTCAAAAGATTTATAGCTTTAGTGCATAGTTAGTAGGTTGGGTTCAAGCATAATTACAATTGTGGATACAGGTTTTGACGGGTGGCTAAGCTTAACCGAGCAGTATTGGGTGGGGTTTTGCAAGAATGATCGTAAGTCGGGTAAAGAGCGATCGCTCTTTACCTAACTCCCAAACTACATGAAGAAAACCACAATGAGCTATAGTGAATTTTCTTTTTCGGAAGTTATCGAAAAATTTTCCTTAGCCACTGAGGAACGGATGGGCATTTTTGCAGATGTTCCCGAACTAGAACCAAGCCCATTCTTAAAGCAAGCTCTAATAAACTATTTTCCGTTTTTAAGACCAAGTGATAATGAAAAAATTCGTTCAGAAGCGTTGATTTTCCCACTTTTAGCTGATTTAAGAACGCTCTTAAGTCAACCGATAAATCTATTTTCTGGAATAGATTTTAATGTTGATGCTAGCCTTGGACTAAATGGTTATTGTGATTTCTTGCTCACACAATCAAAAGAAGCTCTTGTTGTAAGATCGCCTCTTATAATTGTAGTTGAAGCTAAGAAAGAGGATATTAATGGCGGATTAGGACAATGCATAGCAGAAATGGTTGCTGCACAAATATTTAATAAAAAATATGGAGACGAGAGAACTGTTTATGGGACAGTGACAACCGGAACCAATTGGGTGTTTTTAAAGCTGGATGATCAAACAGTAACTATCGATCTAGCTGAGTACTCCATCAGTAATCCAGCTAAGATTTTGGGCATTTTGGCTATAGCGGCGAAAATATGATTTTGGCTTCAGTTGTCGTAAACCAATACAGTTCAGTTAGGGCTGAACCGGATGAATTTCAAATGTGTAGAGATGTTGCATCCGAAAGTTCTACAGAGGTTATCGGTAAGCACACAACTACTGAACCGTATTGGGATAGGTGGGAGCAAAAAAACCCGGTTTCTAATCTGCTGCTTAACTGATCCGTTGGCGATCGCCTTATTTGACAAACCATCTTTGACCATACACTTTGGTTTTGATCAACCGCGACTAGCGGCTGATGATTGGTATCAGCAAACCGATCATCCTTACGTGCAGGCGATCGCTCAGATACTTGACAAATTAGTTAATTTGCCTTATATGGAAAAATTATAATTTCTAATTTCTCCCGGTGTTGATCCCCTGAGTAACTTGCAAGTGCAACTGGATCGACAAACTTTCCCAGCAGGTACTCTGCCTTCATCCATTTGCTGCGACCACTTAGAGACTCAAAAGATTTATAGCTTTAGTCCATAGTTAGTAGGTTGGGTTCAAGCATAGTTACTTAAAGAACAAGTTAAACTTGGATTTTTAGGCGCAGAGGTCGGTGCATTAGACCATCCAAATTATGTGATAGTATATCATATTAATAAACCTTTATCACAACATCCTCTGCTCAAAAACAAGAGTATTCCAATAAATAAACGATCCAATCTTGTAGGGGAGCCAGCGTGCATGAGGAGGTATTAGTTTTGGAGAGATGTTGCAGGCTCATGTCGTTTTGATATTTACTAGTAGGAACACTATTGATAATAGTTGCCTCCTGATTCAAAAGGCTAAACCCATCAAACATAGGCGTGGGTTTAGCCTTTTAAGTGAGAACAGATTGAATAATAACTTGTGCGATCGCTTTCTTTGAAAACCCACCCTCCCTCAGGCAGCAGATTTTTCCATGAGTTCGTTTCGGATCAGGGCAACCTGTTCCTTTAAGGTTTGCAGTTCTGTGTGCATTTGAACCAAGTCAGGCGTCTCGTTAGGTTCAACTGTTAAATAAGAGCGAATCCATTCCATGATGACTTCTGATGCGCTCTTTCCTTCCGCTTTAACCCTATCCATAAAAGCTTCTTTGGTCTGATCATCCATCCGGACAATAATTTGATTTGTCAGTTTGGTGGTTTGCTGCTTTGCCATAGGACATCAACTAGCTTTTCTCAAGCGTAACATCTGTAATAACTGTATCTATCCTAATTCTGAACTAATTTGAGAATTTGTAGTAACTGACAGGCCGAGGAGTAGTAATTAGTAGTAACATGTAATAACAAGAGAAAAAGGCGATCGCGCCGGCAAGCTGTAATCGCCTTTTCTCGTAAACCCCTTAGTAAAAGGATTCATTCTTATGATTGCACAAACCAACGATGCAACGACAATTTATGCTGACCAATTGACTGACGGGGACATTATTCGGCATTCTACGAAGCTGGGTGCGGTTTGAGGGAACTGAAGCAAAGAAGGCTGTATCGTAGTACACATAAAAATTTTGAGGAATACTGCCGCGAGCGCTTCAACTACAGTCGGGATATGGCATATCTGAAAATGAGTGCTGCCACTGTCTATGACAACATTCAGCAATTTTTGCCGACCATTGGTCGGCAGATTCCGATGCCGACCAACGAACGTCAGTTACGTGATTTAGTGAAAGCGAATTTTGAACCAGAATTGCAAGTGGCTGTGTGGGTACAGTCAGTCGAAGAAGCAGGCAACAAAGTCCCATCGGGGCGCATTGTGAAGGGAATTGTAGAACGTTTAATGGAGTTGCCTTTGTCCAAAGCTAATGATTTCTGCCAAATAGGAGATGTATTTATTTTAACCAAGTTAGAGTCTACAGAACGTAAATATAATGGTTGTTGGGCGATCGCACTTCAACTAAATGATTTTACAGTGGAAGTAGCTGTGCACGATCATACGTTAATCGTGAAACCGGAAAACCTGAACAAAATCGACTCACCAGAAGCCCAGCATCAAATACCGCTTCTCAAAGAGCGGATTTGGCGATTACGCGATCGGGGAATATTGGATCGTGGTGCGTATACAGTGTTAGAGTCTTTGGGACAGCAAACCTACTTAACTCCTGTAGAAGATGGGCTGCTGCGATGGATGTCAGAGTATTATGGCGTTGATGAAGAAAGCTAGATATTTTCAAGCGCAATAAGTAAATCGGCGTGAAAAAACCAAACTATGTAAAGATAAATACGGAGAATACATCTACCGAGGTAACAAGACAATATGGGGCGATGATTATGTTTTAATGCTCTAAAATGGCGTCTTTACCTGTATATGGAGAGTTTCTCCTAAATGTGGATGCTCAAAGCAAAGTTCTCTAGCATGTAGATGTAGCCGACTTGCCACTGCACGACATCCATAAAGACGATCGCCCAAAATTGGTATCCCAATTCCTCTCGAATCAGCAGCATGAACTCTCAGCTGATGGGTACGTCCTGTTAGCGGCAGAAACTCCACGCGAGTGTAGTTTCCCTCTCTCGCTATGACGAGTAAACGAGTTAAGCTAGGTTTTCCGTACTGCCAATGGACTTGCTGATAAGGGCGATTCTGAGGATCTCCCCACAGAGGTAATTCAATTACACCTTGGTCAATTGTTACCAACCCGGAAAGCACCGCTTCATAAACCTTGCGCACCTGCTGAAACTGGAATTGCCAACTAAGTTGGCGATAAGTTTGTCGATCGCGTGCTAGCAGAAGAATGCCAGACGTATCCTGGTCCAACCGATGCACGGCATTAAGCAACATGCCCTCTGGTAAGAGATGACGCAAACGACTAAGGACGCTGTCTTGGCGATCGTAATAACGACCCGGAACCGATAGAAGTCCTGCAGGTTTATTTACCACAATCAACCATTCGTCTTCATAAAGAATGGGTAAAGAAACCTCTCCCCAAACCCCTCCCCTGATAGGGGAGGGGCTTTCTCCCCCTTCCCTAATAGGGAAGGGGGTCGGGGGGTTAGGTCGCAATCCTGACAGCAAAAACCCCATCAATGGCTGACAGCGCTGCGCACAAGCCCCGTAAAATTCTCCCTGGATTTTGTCCTGATCGGTGGAGGACGGTCCCCACCAAAACTCTGCCATTGCCAATGGTTTGAGATTATGCGTCGCCGCATAGTGAAGCAGCTTTGGGGCACAACAGTCTCCTGTCCCTGTAGGCAAACCAAACGGCATCAACTGCTGCAACGATCTCGACTGCCTTGAAAAATTTGTGACAGAGTAAGCAGCATGCATTTGAGCCTGAAGTTGGCGGGACAATTCTTTACGCCGTTGTTTCAGTTCGCAAATTCGCGCATCTGCTGCTTCAATCAACTGCTTAAGCGGCTGCAACGCTTGTTCTTGTTGGCGTTTGAGTATTCGTCGCTCAATTCCATCCCGACGGCTTTCTTCATCAAGTTGTTCTAGGGCAGCAGCGAGTGCATCGACCGTCAGGGTTTCACAGAATATCTGACGCTTTTCGTGTCTTTGGTGTTTGCAATCTCGATGCCGAAAGCGAGTTTGTTGCAGACGCAGATCAAACTCGCGCTGATGCGTTTCGTACTGCTGTCGTTCTGGAAGTTGCTTAAGGGTAATGAGTTCCTGCTTCATTGCGTCCAATTCAGCCAGTGTCTGGGTTGACTCTAGGGCAACTTGGTCTTGTCCTGGAATGGGCGTCACCCATCCCTCAACCACGCTGCAACCATTAAGCAATCCGGAGAAAGCTTTGAGTATTCGTTGTTCGCCCAACTCTTGTTCAACCAGCAATACCCCATACATCTTACCCTCACTGGCGTAACACTCAGCGCTGTCAAGGTATTGCATTAAACTGCTAGCGATCGCCTCGGACATTGATGTCCGGGGTAGTCTCAGTAGTTCGCCGCTTTCAGGACAACGCCCTTCATAATAATAGCTAGGATATGAGTCGCTGACAGCAAAATTGGAGTCAATGAAATCTGAAAGTGCGTGTAAAACCACCATAGTGTCCGTTCTAAGATTCGTCTAAGTGTTCTGCTAAAGAGCGATATAAATTGATGATGTGACTGTCAGCTAAGCTGTAATAAACATTGCGACCTTCACGACGATAACTAACTAAACGCATCGCTTTTAATAATCGCAGTTGATGAGAAACGGCTGATTCTGTCATTTTCGTTAACGCGGCTAGATCGCAAACACACAACTCTTGGTTTACTAAAACTGATAGAAGGCGCAGACGGTTTGTATCTGCCAGCACCCCAAAGACTTCCGCCATCTGCTGCGCCTTGGCTGTTGGTAAAATTTGCGACTGATAAGAACGTACATTATCTAGATGTACCAAATGAGTGTCACATTTTGGCACGTCAGGACTTTGGAGTTTCGCCTCTTCTTGCTTGTTCATCGCTTTTCGTACAAGTAATGGTGATCAATTCCAATTTTAATTAAAATTCAAAGTTTGAACACTTGAATTGTTGTTCAATTATCGCCTAGAATATTAATAGTTTACTTTGTAGCTTAAAAAAGCTGCCATGACTCAAACCCCCTCCCTTAAAACTCAAGCTTTGCAAATTAATGGCATGGACTGCGGCAGTTGTGCCAAGACAATAGAAGCCAGCTTGCAGCAGTTACGCGGTGTAACAGAAGTGTCGGTTAGTTTTGCAACCGGAAAAGTAAAGGTATCCTACGACACGAAGCTGTTAAGTGAATCTGACATCATAAATCGCATCACTGCTTTGAGCTACACCGTTGAAGTAGCGCCTGCTAAAATGCTACAAGTGCAGGTTGGAGGAATGGATTGCGGCAGTTGTGCCAAGACAGTTGAGGTAGGCTTGCAGCAGATTTCAGGCGTCAGGGAGGTATCGGTCAGCTTTGCAACTGAAAGAGCGCAGATATCCTATGACCCGCAGCAAGTCAGTGAGAAGACAATTTATGACCGGATTAGAGATATTGGTTATACGGTACAGAGTCAGGAGGTAAACTCCCACGGTCACACTCACTCCTGTTCTGACGACCACGACCACACCCATCCAGTCCCCAAGCCGACTCAGAATCCCGATCCGACAAACTGGAAATTCTGGATTGCCAACCGCCAAGGGCAAAGCGTTATTCTTGCAGGGATAGGGTTACTTTTGGGCTTAATTACTCAACATTTAGCGTTACCCGTTTGGATAGTGCGGACTTTTTATGGTATTGGCATAGTCGTTACTGGCTATCCGATCGCACGGGCAGGTTTGTTTGAGTTACGTTTGCGCCGCGCTGACATGAATTTGCTGATGACCATTTCAGTCATTGGGGCAGTGATTTTAGGAGACTGGTTTGAAGCGGCGCTAGTGATCTTTTTGTTCTCTGCCGGCACAACGCTGCAAGTTTTCACCTTTGGTCGCACCCGCAATGCTATTCGCACTCTGATGAATTTGACTCCACCCACTGCTACCGTCAAGCGGGGAAATCAAGAAGTCACAGTTCCTGTTGAGAGTATTCAGCTAGGCGAAACTTTAACGATTCGACCAGGACAGCGCGTGGCTTTGGATGGGGTCGTTATTTCTGGTACAAGCGCGATTGACTCCTCTCCAATTACAGGAGAGTCAATCCCAAAAGATATTGCCTTAGGGGATTCAGTCTTTGCTGGGACGTTGAACCAGACAGGCTTTATATCCGTTAAAGTTACCCACACGAACAGCGATACCACCGTTGCCAAAATTATTAATCTGGTAGAACAAGCCCAAGAAAGCCGTGCGCCTTCTCAGCAGTGGGTGGATCGGTTTGCAGAAGTTTACACTCCGATTGTGATTGCGATCGCGATCGCCATAGCCCTCATCCCTCCTCTCGCATTTACTCAACCCTTGAACGTCTGGCTATATCGGGCGTTGGTAATGCTGGTCATTGCTTGTCCCTGTGCCTTAGTGATTTCCACTCCGGTATCAATTGTTAGCGCCATTGGTGCTGCAACTCGCCAAGGAGTTTTGTTCAAAGGAGGTAATGCATTGGAGACAGCCGGACATCTCACTACCCTTGCCTTTGATAAGACTGGGACTATAACTCAAGGGTCACCGATAGTTCAAAAAGTTTATATTTCAATCTCCGATCAACATAATTCAGTGATGCAAGGTGTATTGAACAGAGATGAAAATTGTCCTAACTTAGATTCAAGCAGTGTGCTGTCAATTGCTGCGTCTTGTGAACAACATTCAGAACATCCCTTGGCTAAAGCAATCGTGGCACTCGCCAAAGAACTTTTGATAGAGTTACAGACTCCGGAAAAGTTTACGGCTTTACCTGGTAAAGGAATTGAGGCGAAAATTGGTGAGTCAGTTTATTATGTTGGCAATCGACGTTTGTTTGCAGACCGAGGTATTCCTTTATCACCAGCTGCTGAATCTTTGTTAGTTGAGATCGAAAATTTTGGTCAAACGCCTGTATTGGTGGGAAATCAGACAGAATTGTTAGGAGTCATTGCCTGTTCTGATGGATTACGGTTAGAAGCAACAGAGGCGGTGCGACGCCTGAAACTCTTAGGGCTAAAACGGCTGGTGATGTTGACAGGCGATCGCGCATCTGTCGCCAAGCAGATTTCCCAAGAAGTTGGAATTACAGAGTATCAAGCAGAACTGCTACCGGAGGATAAGCTGACTGAAATCCAACAACTGCGCCGTTCTGGAGTTGTCGGCATGGTAGGGGATGGTATTAACGATGCACCAGCTTTAGCTGCTGCGGATATCAGTTTTGCAGTTGGTGGAATTGACATTGCCCTAGAGACAGCAGATGTCGTGCTGGTAGGAAGTGACCTAAGAAAGCTTGCGTATACAGTGGATTTGAGCCGTCGCACTGTGTCAGTCATCCAACAAAATATTGTCTTTTCGCTTGTGACGAAGGGATTATTTTTGCTATTGGGTACTTTTGGGTTTGTTGGGTTAGCCGTTGCCGTTTTAGCAGATACAGGGACTTCCCTGCTTGTAACTGCGAATGGAATGCGACTATTTAGAACCAATAAACGATAATTGGCGTTGCTGAATCTAGATATGAATTGCTCACGCAAAGACGCAAAGGGACTTTGAACAGTTCATATGTCAATTCAGCAACGCCCGATAATTTGATGCAGTAAACATGGGATGCTTATCTGAACTGTAAGTAAGTCGGCGCAAATATTTCAAGCTATGTTAAGAAATTTAAATGTAGGGTGCGGTTTTACGAGAGTACGGCACCTTGGATTGTTAATGGTGCCTTACTCTCGTCTAACACACCCGAACTAGACTTTATATTTGTTTACATAAATTGATTTTCTCTTGCCGACTTATATCATGTCCGGTTGAGCACTTATAATAAGGCACTGCGAACTTATAGCAATCCTATTTGATTTTTGAAATATATGTAGGGGAGCCACAAAGAGTGCGCGGTGAGACCAGTGCGCCTATGAGGGTTTCCGACGCCCTTCGGGTTCAGCAGTCGCCTACGGAGGGAAACCCTCCTGCAGCGCTGCTTCACCAGATGCCTGCTTTTCGCGTTACCCGTCTTCTCCCAATTCCTCACTGCTGACGCTCCTTCGTCGTTCGCGAAGCGGTGAGGAATTGGGAGAAGATCGCAACCAGAGGCGCGAACAGCACTGGCTCCTCCGTAGGCAACTGGCGATAGCGTAGCGTTAGCGAGTCCGCGAGCGTCACCCTCCGGGGTTCCCCGCGTTGAGAGGAGTGGTGAGTCCAGCGCTCTCATGAGTGTTTCCCGCCGTAGGCGACTGGTGAAGCAGCGCTCTCATGAGTGTTTCCCTCCGTAGGCGACTGCACCAAGCTTTATGGCTTTCCCGTTGGGCGTTGGGCACTGCCCACCACATCTTGGTTCTGGTGGGCAGTGCCCACCCTACACTACTTAAAATTTTTCATGAATGATTTAGGATGACTATATTTTTTATTTATAAGTAATTACGCGGACGTGATATTACTTATTGACTTAAAAAGAACTTCAGGATGTGACCTACTTTTTTCCAAACTATTAGCATGAAATCGCGGAAGATGATCTCAACGGGTGCTCAGCCGCTTCTAAAAGGTAGGACTTGCTATGTTGGTCAAAGAACGTATATTTTTAGCTTTGTTGGTATTTATTCCAATTTCCGTTGCCGCCCATTTTTTCCACTGGAGTTCACTGTTGGTCTTCATTACTTCTGGGCTAGCGATCATTCCTCTTGCTGCTTTGATGGGTACAGCGACAGAAGAAATTGCTGTCGTTGCAGGTCCCTCTATTGGGGGACTTTTGAATGCCACCTTTGGGAATGCCACTGAACTAATTATTGCCTTAATCGCCCTCAAGGCTGGATTGGTAGACGTGGTCAAAGCAACTATCACAGGTTCGATTATCAGCAACCTGCTTTTAGTCGTGGGCTTTGCGATGCTACTCGGCGGACTTCGTTATAGAGAACAGGAGTTTCACCCGATTGTGGCACGGGTGAATGCTTCTTCGCTGAACCTAGCAGTCATTGCCATTGTGCTGCCAACCGCTGTGAACTTGATCTCTGGCGGTATTGATCAAGTCAGGCTCCAGCACCTTTCTAGTGCAGTAGCTGTAGTGTTAATCTTGGTCTATGGACTAATGCTACTGTTTTCGATGCGTACCCACACTTATCTTTATGAGATCGGTTTGGCGGAGATAGAGCTAGCAGAGGTAGAAAACGCTGACTTGGCAGCCGACAACCCTAAACACAAAGTCAATCTCTGGTTATGGATTGGTGTGCTATTGGTAGTGACCATCTTCGTGGCGATTGAGTCAGAACTACTAGTTGCAACACTTGAAGAAGCTACATCCCGCCTAGGGCTGACTTCACTGTTTACGGGCGTCATCCTCCTGCCGATTATTGGCAATGCTGCTGAACATGCAACAGCGGTCACTGTGGCGATGAAAAACAAGATGGATCTTTCACTTTCGGTTGCTTTAGGCTCTAGCCTGCAAATCGCACTGTTTGTTGCTCCCGTTTTAGTTCTGACTGGGTTGGCGATCGCTCAGCCAATGGATCTAAATTTCCATCCTTTTGAATTGGTAGCCGTGATTGTCGCCGTGATCATCACCAACTCTGTGAGTTCAGACGGACGGTCTAACTGGCTAGAAGGTATTTTGCTCTTGGCAACTTATACTGTTTTAGCACTGACCTTTTACTTTTATCCTGCCAGTTGAGAAAATAATGCACCAGCACCTCAGCAATAACTTTCGGGATCGCATCGTAATTGGTAATTGCCTGCTTCAAGGAAGTATGTGGGGTTCTTGGTTTCGGGATAGATTTGTCCGTTGAGAGTATTTATCTGGGAAATCTTTGCGGTAGGAGATTCTTGTTGATCGGTAGGAATTTTAGGTATGTAGAGACGTTGCAATGCAACGTCTCTACAAAGGTTATCGGCTTTGTTCACGATCTTAACTGAACCGTATTGGGGTTCGCGATCGCTATGAGTACAGATACTGAAATTTGAGTATTTGCGGGAAATAACAGTTGACTAAAGGTTCATTGATCAAGTAATAAAAATCTGATTTATTAGTACAATTTATTTTCCAAAAATCCGATTTATTACTGAACCATTTTCATCCTATATCGGTCTAAAGTAATACAACAAGCAAATACGTTGTTGTTGCCCACTTAAACCTAAGAAAAAATTTCCAATTTAACTATGAAAATTAAAACTTTGCTTTTGATGCCCGGAGCAATCATGTTAATGTTTGCTACCTCCCCGATAATTTTTTCCTCTACCCATGCTGCCGTTGCAGCTCCAGCTCATCAGCGCACAGGTGGATGGGAAACGAAATTAAATTTGACTGATGCTCAAAAGGCACAAATAAAAAAAATTCGGTTATCTACCCAGAAGCAAATTAATGGAATTCTCACCAAAGATCAGCAGGCGCAAAAACAACAGGCTAGACAACAGCACAGTGCAGTAAAACTGAATTTGAGTAACGACCAAAAAGCGCAAATCAAAAAAATTAGGCAGGATGGTCAAAGCCAAATAGAAGCAGTGCTGACTCCTGCACAAAAGCAACAACTTCAGCAATTGCGTGCCTCAAAGCAGCAAAAACATCAGTAACAATAGTTGTTCGTAGTTGCCATGAGTGCGCAACTACGAACTTATCAAAACAATCTTGACAGACGACTAAACAATAGACATCTCCGAAAAACAATGTAGAGACGCGAAATTTCGCGTCTCTACAAGGGTTGTAGACAAAGCACAATTAATTTCCGGAGATGTCTAATAGATTCACCTTGCACTGTTGAGGCAGGGTTAGTATTCAAGAGGCGTAGGATTGTTGGTGCAATATCGATATTGCGAACCTGTGGCAGTGTACCTTTGCCAAAATCAGGACCAGCAGCAAAGAAAATCGCACTCATATGTAAAAAAATATCCAACTATTTCTTGTGGGATGGGCATCCTGCCCGTCCTAGGAACTGGGCGGGCAGGATGCCCAACGCCAGTCGCCTACGGCGGGAAACACTCATTCAGCGCTGGCTCCCCCACAATATTGGATAATTTATTTTTTGGTATTCCCCTAGATCAAAGCTGGAGTTTAAGCAGTCGTTAATCCAACAGTCCGACCATCAAACCCAGCAGCATCAAAGTAGAGAGTACCATTGAGATTTTGGTAGTTTAGGTATGTGCTAACACCATTGTCAGTTGGGTCAGATTTCAAGATGCCTGTGGAGTAGGAAACACTATCAGGTCCGTCCACCAGTGCCTCATTGACAACTCGTCCAACCAAGTCACCATTGCTGGGAATATTAAATCCTAGTACGTTCGCTAAGGTGGTCGCAACGTCAGCGTTGCTAACTGGAGCGAAATCAGTGTAACCTTGTTTAAAGTCCGGACCAAACGCGAGCATATTGTTGTAGGTATCGCCACGTCCAAAGCTACCGTGCATTCCTTGCCCTTGCTGCAAGCCAGTATCGGCAATTTCTACCTGTGACCCAAAAGGATTGCTTGTATCGGTTGCAAAGGTTCTGAAGTTCAACACAATATCGGGAGTGGGTAATACCGTCGAACCCTTCAAGTTGATCGACGATATCGGTAGCGCACCTGCAACAGACCCAAAATCATCGTTGACAAACAAACCACTGGTGTAATCCTGTTTGCTGAGGAAATCCACCACTTGCTTGACGGTGTCTGGGTCTTTGTCGAGAACGTAGATCAGGTCAGAACCACCGTTAGCTGCAACCACTACTTTGGCATCAGGCTTGTCCTGAATCAAACCACTGCCACCAATCAATCCGTCACCGTTTCTGGGACGTTGTCCTAGGGTTGGGTCTACCAAGGCATAACTCTGATTATCGCTCGTTGCGGTATCAGCGTCATACAAGGGCAGATTCAATTCATGGGCAATATCAATTGCCACAAACCCAGAGGGCAAGTAGCCTGGGTTCACCCCAGGATAGATTTGTGAAGAAGCAAAGTCGCTGACTGTGCCGCCTTGGGTATCAGTAAATTGCTTGCTGATAGTCGAAAAGCCGTGGTCAGCGGTGACAAAAATATCGGTGTTTGCAGCTAAATCGGGATTGCTATTGAGGAAGTCTAAGATTTGCTTGAAGTTATTATCGGCATTTCTCACTCCTGCTTTCGCGGTGGGACCGTTGATCCCTGGAGTCAGACTGTCAAGGCTATCACCTTGGTTGTGTTGCGTACCATCCGGGTCGCGTGACCAGTAAACCAACGCAAAGGGTTTCTGATCGTCAACAAACTTGGGCAGGATGGCTTGGGTAATGGTATCGGTAAAGTACTGCTGTTGAACGGTGTTGGGAGCCTGCGTTCCTGGTGTGGTATTGTTCCCAGAGAAACCGTTGCTCTGTTGACCAGTGCTGGATGCGCCATTAGTGCGGTCAGGTGCAGTGCTGCTTAAGCCTGCATCTGCTAACCGTTGGGTGATTTCTGGACTAAGAGGAATTCCACCTGCCTTACCAGTCGAGTCATCTATGATAATTGTTTCTGGTACTGGCACTTTACCATCCTCTCCAAGATTTCCCTGTGTCACATCCTGGATCAGTGTTGGTCCCAGCTTACCTACAGCTGCGGTATCATATCCTTGTTGGCGGGCATATGCCAGCAGTGTTTCTTCGTCTAAGTAGTTACCACCGAAGTGTTCGTCTATGTCTGTCAGCACCGCGTCGTTTTCAATGAACGGTGTAGGTGTGCCAGTATTACCACCAGCAAATACAGGGTAGCCTGTATAAATGGTGTTGCTGAAATCGCCTGTATCACCTAGATAATGCCCAGTGGCGATCGCTGATGCATTAGGAGTGGTGAAGGTGGGGAACAGTGAGTGGCTGTTGACGAAGTTTACCCCAGCTTGACGCAGGCTATAAAGTGTTGGTGCATCTTCAGGATTGATTGAACTTGGGCGCAGACCATCTGCTACCAGTATAATCACGTTCCTGCCAGTGGGACTTTTACCTAAAGAGCTACCATCCAAAAAATTATCCGCCATGTAACTAACTCCAGTACTACAGGGGTTAACAAGATAAAATAAGGTTTATTTGATCTTGCAAATAAAGTATCTTTATTGGAGATACTTTTTCTTATATTTTTTTTTTAAAATCTGATATCCTTGTTAAAAAGATGTAGCTAAAAATCCATTTTAGCATCTTCTAGGTCGGCTACTTTAAGAAGTAATTTACTGAAACTACTTCTGAATATTCACTTTGAATTGAGTTGATTCTTTTTTAATAATTGATTCCAAAAAATAGCGGCTAATTGCTCATTAGATTGCCTGGTTAATGAGGTGTTTTAGGTTTCTAGGGAATACCAAAAAATAAATTATTTATTAGCCGTAGGGTATTTTAACCTGTGGTGGTGCGTTACGACGTTCCGTCTAACGCACCACCACTACACTCATTGGATATTTTTTTAATGGGAAATCCTTTACTCTAACTTGATTAAGCTTAATACACAATTAATACTCATCAATTAAACAACTGTTAAAGTATGGGTTAAGCTTGGTTTAAGCTTCGTTTCAAAATTACTTTTACAATAAAATAATAATCATTAATTCATATTTTTGTCAACTTTTAATTTTTAACTACTTGTCCACTTTCCTAAAAAGTGAAAATAATAATCTAGGACTTACGCACTATACGCTCTACCGCATCATATGTATGACTCAATTACGGTCGTTTCAGAAAGATAATAGCGAACACGGGGGTGCAGAGCCAATTTTGGGCATCGTCCAAGAAACAGAATTGACGACATTGTCAGGGCGGGGTTACCCCGCCCCTACGATATTGCGTCTACCAGACTGTAATTAATTTGCACGAATAGCCGGAAAAATCATCTAGCATATTTAACTATTTCTGTCAATGCATAATTCCTATAATCATTAATTTACGTTAGATAAAAGGTAGGGGTGCAAATACTGCACTCCTACCTTCAAACTTCACAGAAATTTATATTTGCTCTTACTAGCTGGACGGCGATGGGATTGTGTCCGACATGGATAGTATCGGTCACTTGGCGGCTGGGCAAGTCAATCACCGACACTGCGTCGCCTAAATTGTCGGCAGCCAACAAGGTCTTTCCATCGTTAGTAATCGCTAAACCTGCTGGATAGAGATTTAAGGGCTTTCCATCTGGAGTTTGTGGCGGTAGTAGGATTGGGTCTGTCTCGGTCAGTTGCTGTCCCTGGACATTATAAACGCGGATTTTGTTGTTACCGCCAGCTGATGCGTAGACGTGACTATCATCTGGGCTAAAGACAACACCGATATACAATGATTATGGGGAGTCATAGGAAATTGTCTGCACCACAGCGCCTGTAGTTCTGTCTACAACCTGTAGCGATTGTGTTGACTGACCGTTATTGCTAACAAGTAGAGTCTTTCCATCATGACTTTGCGTGACTCCATAAGGGCGATCGCCCAAACCCACTTGATTGCCCGCTGGGGTCAAGAACCAACCTTGAGGAGTAACCGGTGTTCCTTCCGTTTGCGGACCTGGAAATGGTCGTTCTGGAGATGGAGTTGTAATATCGTTTAAATTACTTCCACCCGCAGCAGGAGTTGTAATATTGTTTAGATCACTTAAATCACTTACATCCAGAGATGGAGTTGTAATATTGTTTCCACTATCCGAGTACTGTTCGGTAGGGAGCATTGACCCACCGGGATTTGTCGGTCCTGGCAGTGGATTGTTTCCATAATAAATCATTATTGGTTCGTAGTTGCGCTGCAGCGCAACTACGAACCATTCAAGTAATTTTACAAAACTTTATATAGTTGGTATTATTCTCGCCGACCAACTTATACAGGATAGTGCGATCGCATTATCCTGTATTTTTCTCTAATGCTCATTGAGCTATGGTACTGTCTTGATGTAGTTTTTTGTAGGAAAAATCATCATGGAAGAGTTAGTAAAGCAAATTAGCAGCCATACAGGTATCTCGGAAGATCAGGCACAGCAAGCGGTGAATATGGTTATTTCCTTCGCCAAGACTAGATTACCTGAGCCGATGGCATCTCAACTGGAAAATGCTATCGCTCTTAATTCTGCTGCTAATACTGCTCAACAGATGCAACAGCAGCTTGGTAATTTGGGTGGGTTGTTTGGGGGAAACAAATAAAGATATTGAGCCAAAATATCTGCCGCTTCATTTAAATTAGACAAAGCTAGACAAGCGTCTTCTAAACCGAGCCGTTGTCATCTCTGGTTTTACCAGATATTATTAGACACGGCTTGGTTTTGGTTCGTATCATAGAATAAACTTATGAATCTACCGTCTAAAATCAACCCAAGCCAGTCGTACTTTCCTATTGTCATGATTTGGGATATTCCTGTAATAATCTAGCCATATTATTAAGCTTTGATTATATAAAGTCGAATCAAATTTTGTTTTTGTAATCAACTGAATTACTGCTTGTAAATACATTTTTAATTCTAGTATATAGAGTTTTTGTTTTATCTGCCAGGGTTTGACACTCCCTATATAATGAATAACTTTCACCGAATTTTTGTTCTGATTAATTTCATAACCAAATAATTTATTATATTCTGTTAAATCCGAGTGAAACATATGATATTTCACATCTAAATGCAGTTCTTTTTTTAATGGCCAATCGGGGAAATAAGAGTGAATAATGTCTTGGTCGCCCGCATATTTTGATGTAGGATTTTCTTTAATTATATTCATCATATTATTATATAATTCTAAAGAAGGCTCAATAACCATAAGCCCAGAATTTAATTGTTTATGATGGGTAGAAAATTCTGGTAACCTGCCTGAGGGGTTAGCAGCAGACATATGAGCTTTTTCAAACAATTCATCAATATTTTGCAGAACTACCATATCTGCATCTAAATAGACTATTTTATCAAACTCTACTTGAGCAAAAATTTCTAATTTTGAATAGGTATAACGCCATCTACTTAACTTTTGGTCGTTGGAAAAATCTGTATAATTTTCTATACAATTAACTGTTTTATAATTAATGTTATGCTGAGTTAATTTCTCTAAAATAGGTTGAGAAATATTTGCTGTTACAAGTAATGTGAAAGGATATTTTGGGTGAGTTTTCATCAATGAATAGTATAATACTAAAACACCTTCCCAATAATTATCTGTAGTTATTATTGAAATATAACTATATTTCATTTTGCTTATCCATGCATGAGCAATTAAGTGTTCAATATAGCAGTCCTAAATGATTTATGAACTTCTTCGCTTAGCACTTTTGGCACAGGCAGTTGCCTAGGTCGGGAAACCCGTCTGCAGCGAGCAGTTCGATAATTTTCTTAACTCAAATAGTATTGCGTCTATTATTTTCTTAAAGCTTATTCACTATTGACCACCGTACAAACACTATATTTATACGAATGGGACTGATTGCAAGTTAATTTATCAGCTAATTTCAGTCAAATCACATCTTGCACGAGTTGCAATAACGCTATTTTTGTAGGGTGGCATCGCCCACCATTGACCGAGAGGGCCTATTTTTGCGTTGGTGGGCAGTGCCCAACGCCCTTCGGCTTGGTGCAGTCGCCTACGGAGGGAAAGCCGTCATTCGCGCTGCTTCACCACTCCTCTCAACGCGGGGAACCCGCGCACGAGGGTGGCTCCCCTACCCTGATTGAGAATGGTGCAAGATATCAGTAACCCGAAAAGTTTTGTCCTTAGTCCAAAACCGTTGAAGAGTCAAATAAACACGAATTTTGTTGTTACCGCCTGCTGAGGCGTAGACGTGAGAGCCATCTGGGCTATAGACAAACAAGTGCTATCCAACTGGGGTAAGCAAAAGAATCCGTAGTAATTAATTTTGCTCCGCCATCGGGATGAAAGACCCAGTTGGCTGTCGCCTGTAGATTGTCCATCAAATGGGCATCCTCGCCAAAGGCTTCAAACGCCAGACTCCACCAAGTATGATTCTGAATTACTAGCTGAGTTAGTTCTATACTACAGCCGTTGTCGATATTTTCATCGCTAAAAACAGGTTGTGGTGAAAACTCAGGAGTGACTTGGTAAATTTGTGAATAACGAACTTTCTCGACACTCAGCCACAAAGGGTTGGCTAAAACTTGGCTTGGCTGAAAACTTTCTCCCGTGGGATCGCAACACAGCCACTTACCCCATTTCTCCACCTTACCCTCTACAGATTCGCCAAAACGCACTATGCCTAATTCTGCTTGACGCCATTTGACTTCTAGCCGTCCTTCCCGCAGTTTAATTCCCAAGAACTCACACTCTGGTAAGTACAGGTACAAATCTGAGCGTTCTTCTGGTGGTGACGGCGAGTCAATCAGACAATATTGCTCAAACCAATTTTGAATGTCTTCAGGTATCCTACCAGGGTAAAACCAGCGTAGTTCGTAAGTTAACAACATATATTTAGTCAATAGTCAATACTCAAGAATCCTTAAATCGTTGACTTTAGATTCTGGACTATTGACTAATCACATCTTAATGAGAGAATGAGAAATTATACCTGTCATGTATTACTTCCTGCCCAAAGGAAACTTGAGAAATGTGGAAAAGAATTGTATTGATTCTACTATTGGTGTTTAGCTTCAGTCTAAATAATTCTGGTCTAGCAGCTGCGGCTGGACTCAACAGTTATCTTGATAGTACTGATGGCTATCGGTTCTTATATCCTAACGGCTGGGTGCAAGTCAAAGTTGCTAATGGTCCGGATGTAGTGTTCCACGATTTGATTGAGGCAACTGAAAATATCTCTGTTATATTTAGTCCAGTTCCACAAGGGAAGACTTTGGCACAGCTAGGAACACCAGGAGAAGTAGGATATAAGCTGGGTCATGTCGCTTTAGCTCCTGATGGTTCAGGTCGCAAAGCTGAATTAGTCAATGCCCAAGAGCGGGAAGCTAACGGTAAAATATACTATCTTCTGGAGTATATGATCGAACTCCCCAACAATCAACAACGCCACAACCTTGCCAGCGTCGCCATAAGTCGTGGTAAACTTTTTACTTTCAACGCCTCGATTCCCGAAAGACGTTGGTCAAAAGTTAAACAGATGATTGAAGAATCTGTGAGTTCTTTCGCTGTGTATTAGATAGTTGTTAGTTGATAGTTGATAGTTGTTAGTTGATAGTTGTTAGTTGTTAAAACAACGAACAATTAGCAATTAGCAATTAGCAATTAGCAATCAGCAATCAGCAATCAACTATCAACGATTAACATCCAAGATAAGATTTCTACTTATGGGCATTCCGCCATTCGTACTTGCTTCTGCTTCTTCGGCGCGACGCCGTCTATTAAAATCTGCAGGAATTGAACCGATAGTTTGCCCCAGTGATTTTGATGAGTCGCTAGTCCAACTAACTGAGCCTGCACAACTAGTGCAAACTTTAGCACAGCATAAGGCAGAAACTATAGCTCCTCAGTTTGAATCTGCTTTGATCATAGGTTGTGATTCTGTTTTGGCTATTAACAGTGAAATATACGGCAAACCAGCTTCTTCCGAGGAAGCATGCCAACGCTGGCAAAAAATGCAAGGTAACTTTGGCGATCTTTACACAGGTCATGCCTTGATTGACCTTTTTGAAAATCGAACCTTGGTAAAGTGTCAGGTAACAAGAGTTTACTTTGCTCAAATGAGCGATCGCGCTATTAAAGCCTATGTCGCAACAGGTGAACCACTCAAATGTGCTGGTGGCTTTGCACTTGAGGGTTGTGGAGGTTTATTCGTGGAAAAAATAGAAGGTTGCCATAGTAACGTTATCGGACTCAGCTTACCTCTATTACGGCAAATGCTAGCAGAATTTGGGTACGAAGTTACAGATTTTTGGCAGAATTGCTAATTGCTAATTGCTAATTGGGAAAAAGCCCATTCCTCATTCCCCTAATCCCCACTCCCCAATTCTCACTTTCCGCTGTAGTAGAAAGCAATTTCTTTGTCCTTCAGCGGTGCGAAGTCAGCATTGACGAGCATTTGGTTAAGTTCTGCTTGGGGAATGTGTTTTGCGCCGATCCGGACGATACGCGATCGCATAGTATTTGAGACGCCACTGCGCTGTCTATTCGCCTCTAACGCCATAACTTGATGATAAAGTTCTAGTTTTGGATGCGGAATCGCAGAACCATCAAAATCAATTCCCTGCGCGATCGCTTCATCAATAGCATCAGCACCGATGGTGGTTTGAGTCCCTGGGTTAGTTTCAGCAGTCATGACAATTTATTTTTATCTTATATTGATGAATTTTACCAAGCAGTGCGATCGCAAAGCACAATTAATTCAACTAATCAGGACTTATATCAAGTGCGCTTAATTGCTTACTATAAGAGAATACCAAAAAATAAATTAAATTATCCATTGCCGTAGGGGAGGCAGCGCGTTGCTTTGGTTACCACCAGTTGTAGTAAATGCCGTTGTACTCTTACGAGAGAGTCTTAGCCTGTTGCGGTGCGTTACAACGTTCCGTAAGAGGGCACCCTACACTCATTGGATATTTTTTTATTGGAGGTACCATTACACAACACTCCGCGCCGCTTGTGGGGCAGGGCGCTGCCAAAAGGTACTTTTGACGGGGTGGGGTTCTACGGAAATGCTAAGTAATCAACCGGGTTTCGTTGCCTAAATTCTAAATAAAAAATTTAAAATAGTTTTTAAATTTTTCATTTTAAATTACTATTGGTGTATTCCCGTGCTTTCCTGTATACGCTTGTCACTTTTAGAGTTTTTAGTTTAATCTCTAACCTAATGGTATAGCAGTAGGTGCGCTATGTCTGAACCTCATACTCCTCATCAAAAAGACCGTGCCCTGGAAAAAGCCCTGACCAACAAAATCATAGACGATTATTTTGAAAACTCAGAAAGCTGGTTGCGGGCTATTTTGCGCATGTGTATCTTCTCTTTGGCTTACCTAGATGGACAATCTGTGTTTATCGTAGAGTGTCCCAATCAAGCAGTAGCCAAGCGTTTGAGTCGCAAAACCTATCCTTTTCGAGGAATTATATATTATTTAACAGATAATTTAAATGCTAACGATCGCTGTTTATTTTGCTACCAAGAACGTACTGAGGAATCCTGGCGTTGTTTTGACACCAGCACTAACTCTTGGAAAACCTTGGGTCATCCTCGAAAGCCAACTGCTTCAACGGATAGTTAGTTGTTAGTTGTTGGTTGTTAGTTGTTGATTGCTAATTGTTGATTGCTAATTGCTAATTGTTGTTAGTCTGACTTTAGCCACTAACTACTAACAACTAACCACTAACTACTCTCTACTTTGACGCGTCACCGAACCACTGACAAATCCCCCTAACACAGTCCCTGTCCACAGTCCTGTTGTGCTACCTTGCCATATTGCTCCGGGTGTTACAGAGACGTTACATATTTCCTTGAAGCCCCAACCTAAGTTTTCACACTTTTGACTATGGAGACTTAAGGTAATTTGCCCACCAATGTAACTCCCAAAAAATCCCGACAGTAGCGTAGAAAAAGTGCAAATTAGAACTCGATTCATTTGTTAGTTGTTAGTTGTTAGTTGTTAGTTGTTAGTTGTTAGTTGTTGGTTGTTAGTTGTTGGTTATTAATTATTCTACTAACAACTATCCACTAACAACTATCCACTAACAACTATCCACTAACAACTAACAATTATCGTTTCATCCAGTATTTCTCATTCCAGCGGCAATACCATTAATAGTTAACAATGCCCCTCGTAGTAACTCGCCTTTACTGTAACGAGAGTGGATAATCCCAGAGGTGACGTTAGTTCGGGACTGGCGCAGGCGTTTAAGGAGAGCAATCTGGATGAAGCCTAGGGGTACGATTGTGCCATTGCGCAACCGTACTGAACGCTGCAATACAGGATCGCCATCTAAAAGTTTTTGGTGATCGGTGATTTGGAGAACTAAATCTCGTGTGAGGTAAAATTCGTGAGCAATTTGTTCAAAAACCTTATCAAAGCGGGGCTTGTCTTCAGGATTTGACAATTCTTCGACGTATTGCTGTGCCATTTGCAAGTCTACTTTTGCCAAGGTCATTTCTGCCTTAGAAATCACCATTTTAAAGAAAGGCCACTTGACATAGAAATAGCGCAGCAGTTTCATGTGTTCTTCTGGTTCTTCGTTCACAAATTCTTGCAAAGCTGTGCCAATACCGTACCAAGAAGGCAGTAAAAACCGGGTTTGCGTCCAGCTAAATACCCAAGGGATTGCTCGCAAACTGCTTAAATCTTTCTTACCAGATGGACGACGGGCAGGACGGGAGCTAATTTGTAGCTGACTAATTTCCTCTATCGGGGTAACTTGATGGAAGAAGTCAATAAAATCTGGCTGTTCGTAGATCAGGGCGCGGTAATGAACACGCGATCGCGCTGCTATCTCTTCCATAATCTCATTCCAAGGTTCGATATCATCAAACCCAGTCCGCAGCAAACTAGCCTGAATAACAGCAGTGGTGATAGTTTCCAGGTTGTACAAAGCTAAATCCCGCAAGGAGTATTTGGAAGCCAAAACTTCTCCTTGTTCTGTAATTTTGATTCGCCCATTAATACTGTGACCAGGCTGAGCCAAAATAGCTTCATAAGATGGACCACCACCTCGCCCAACGGAACCACCACGTCCGTGGAAAATCCGTAAAGCCAGTCCATACTTTTCGGCTATTTCTTGGAGAGATTTTTGGGCTTTATGAATTTCCCAGTTACTGCTTAAAAAACCAGAGTCTTTGTTGCTGTCAGAGTACCCCAGCATTACCTCTTGTAAGTTAAGGGTTAGGGATGAGGGGGGGAGGGGTAGAGGGGGAGAGGGGGGGATGGGGACTACCGAAGTGGGGGAAATGGGGAGATGAGGAGTGGGGGGAGTGGAGGAGGAAGAAGCTTCCCCTACTTCCCCTGTCACAGATGCGTAACCACCAGCAAGAAGGGCGCGATATAGGGGTAGTTCAAATAGCTGCTGCATCACGCTTTTTGAACGTTGCAAATCTTCCACCGTTTCAAACAGAGGAACTACCTGGACAGTGCCAACAGCGGTCCCTGGATCGTAAAGTCCTGCTTCCTTTGCCAACAGCAACACTTCCAAGACGTCGCTGACTTCACGACACATACTAATCACGTAAGTTTGGCAAATATTTGGACCAAACTCTTGTTGCAGCGATCGCACCACCCTAAAGGTTTCAATCACATTGTTAGTTTCAGCGGAAAATGGCAGTTGGGCAGGAATTAATGGACGGCGCGTTTGCAGTTCTCCTACAAGCCAAGCGACTCGCTCTGTTTCAGATAATTCGTTGTAAGGTCGGGTTAAAATTTCCAGGTATTCCAAAATCTCATTTAGAGTTTCTGAATGGCGGGATGATTCTTGGCGGATGTCCAACTGCGTCAGGTTAAAGCCAAAAATTTCTACCTGACAGATGAGATTTTCTAGTTCTCTACAGCTTAAGCCTGTTTCTGTCAAGTTGTGTTCAATCAACCGCAGTTCTGCTAAAAACTCGGCTCCCGATCGATAAATTGGGGTGTTGTCGCTTTTTAGGATTTCCCGATTATACAAAGTCAGATTGCGATCCCGTGTATTTTCCAGCCGCTTGAGTACATAGGAAAGCTTGAGCCGATACGGTTCTTGCCGATAACGCAGAGCCAGATCGTCGTACACTTGACTTAACTGAGACTGCTCCAGTTCTAAAGATTCCAGCAAATCTGGCAGAATATCACTCCAATGCAGCGACAAACTCAACAAATTAATCAGCCGTTTCACCGACAAAATATACTTAGACAACACCATATTGCGTTGATAGCATGCTGTCTCCCAAGTAATTTCTGGTGTAACCGATGGGTTACCATCCCGATCTGCACCTACCCAAGAGCCAAATTTACAGAAGTTTTTGCTTGGTGGTTCTAGCCAGGGAAAGGTGCTAGCTAAACTGTGCTTGAAGCGTTTGTACAGATAGGGAATAGCATCAAACAAGACTTCTTGGAAATAGTGGAGAGCATAGTCAACTTCATCCAACACCGAAGGTTTGAACTGGTGCAGTTCGTCAGTGCGCCACCACAAGCGGATATCTTCTAGCAATTGCTCGCGTATTTCTTCTGCTTCCCAGGATTTTCCACCTTGGACGCGCTTTTCCACAACCTCTAGCTGTTGTAAGAGTTGAACTACCTGTCGCTGTTTATCGCGGATAGTGTGGCGAACAATTTCTGTTGGGTGAGCTGTGAACACTAACTGCACATCTAACTGTGTAATTAGGCGTTGAATTTGTTGGGGTGGTACATTTAGTTTATATAACTCAGGAAACAAAGCCGCAAAAGTACCTTGTTGTTTTCCGTTGGAGTTTGCCTGCCAACTCTTTACCAGCAATTCTGCTCCTAGTCCGCTGTTTAAAGGGGCAACGTCGGAGTCTTCTTGGTATGATGAAGTAATTGTTCCTAAATCCCCATATCCTAATTCTGTTGCTGCTCCATAGCGAGTCAATTGCTGCCGTTGCTCGTAGTCCTGTTCTATGATGTTTATCAACTGGAAATACAGAGCGAAGGCACGAGCCGCTCGTATTGCTTCGTTGATGTTAAGTTGTTCGATTAACTTAAATACTGAGGAGGCGTGGTCATTAATTGCTTGACCTTCTGGTGAACATAAATCCTGTAATTGTCGCAGGAGATCCACCATTTTTTGACCGCATTCTTGCCGGAGAACTGACTCCCACAATTCCTCTATGATCTGTAAGCGATGTCGCAAAAATAAATCGGATGCAGGGTAGATATTCACAGCCTGAGCCAAAGAGTATAAAAGGAAACTCATATCCTCTGTTTTAGTAAAGCTGATTACTGTTGACAATTTTGGATTTTGTCTTTAGCTATTATGGAGATGCCACTAAATTATTCAACTGAGAAAGTATATTTCCTAACTTCTGTTTAATTCGTTGTTTTCAGGAAAGTTAAGGATGGGTAAGCGATCGCCCCGAAACAATTCTTCACTTGCTTCCCCGAACACTTGTAGAGTTTTAGTGGTGGCTTTTTCGGCGAAGAGCAACAGTAGGATAGACGCTGTACCAGCTTGTAAGAGGAAAAATTGAGGAATGGTAAACAAAACCAGATTTAATCCGACGTTGGATGAAGCTTGTGTTGTGTCAGGTTGCATAAGTAATTATTGGTGGTTGTTGGATGATGGGAAAGAGCGCAAAACAACGGCAAACCAGAAGCAGACAACTGTACAAAACTATCTTTGCTGATTTTGGCAGCTTACAAGATAACAAAAGTGTTAAAAAAATTTCTTTGTGATGAGTGTATGCTTCTAGTTTACAAGCTATTGGGGAATGAGGCATGGAGAATGGGCAATGAAGCATGGGAAACTCGGTATCCCCACTTGGTGGTGATTAGGGGCATAGGGAATTTTGAGGGTAAGGTTAATAGGGTAAAACTTACTTACCCACGGACGTACAGACGTTCCGCTATCGCGTCTCTTCCCTACGGACTACGGACTTACAGACGTTCCGCTGTCGCGTCTCTTCCCTACTCCCCATTCCCAGCTTCCTGTAAAGTCAACGGACCATGAAAACAGTATTACCAAATAGCTACCAATCCTTCGTGCAGTGGGTAAGTCAAGCAACAGGAATTAGCACTTTCGGGGTGAAAGTCCGGTTGCAGGGAAACGACTTACATATTCTTTGTGAAGACTCAGAATGTCCTCAAAAATTGCGGATTCTGTCTGACTTGCTGCAAGCACTACAGCAAACAAATTTGGATATTTTAACAAGCAGTGAGCAAACCTCAATATATCAAGTATTTGTCTACGGTCGCAAAAAAGGTGAAAAGCAACCTGAGTGGTGTCATCGGGTTTACTTGAATCAACTGGAACGACACCTAGAGGAGGTGCATCAAGCTCTAGAAGACGCTGAAAAATCTCAACAATCTGGTGGTGGGGCGCTGATTGTCTCTAACATCAGTTTGGCACGTCAGGGGCATCCAGAGGCGATCGCTCGCTATCTCAGTGAAACGCTGAGTACTTTGGGTGTGTCAGTAGAGGTAAAGGTCAGGAAGCACTCGCCAACTTTAAACACTCAAAATATTGAAAATCGCCTGTGGATTTTTTGTCAGTCTAGTTATAGCCCCGACCCCTCAATAATTGCTGAATCTGTAGCCGAGAAACTGCGCTTGCTTAAGCTTAAGGGCTATCAGGATGCGGTGATTGCTGCTCAAGTTAGTGGCGAGATTACACCTGATTGGTTACTGCGGATAGATTTAACCCCACCAGAGGTGATGATCCGCGAATGGGCGCGTTGGGGAGATGTGCAAGCGATCGCACGGTTGTTAACTGAAGCATTGTCAGACTTTAAAGTGGCAGTAGGGTCAACCCTCAAAGAATCAACGCTACATATATTTTGTACTCCTGCTGAGGATCCATTAAGAACAGCCCCAGTGCCAGATAAAGCAATGTGCTTGGATGTTATTATGGCACAATTGCAATCGCTCGCCCCCCAAGGCATTCTTTCTGCCACTATATACGGACAAAGAACCGTCGATGACCAACCTGGTTGGATTGATTGGTTGTCTTTACCTGCTACTGAACATCCAGCTTTGGCAATATTACCGCTTGAGTTAGCGACGAATGGCGACGAACCCGCGATCGTGTTTTTGCTTGAGCGTTTACTCAATCCTGACTTAGATTCGCGTCTGGCGACAGGAGGTATGCGCGTACTTCTACTGCGCAAAGACGATTTGTTACACATTATGTGTGATGCTCCTATCTGTCCTGGACGCAAACAATTTGCCCCCAAAGTCACTAATTTTGTGCAGCAATTAAAAATTCCAGAGATTGCGGGGGTGCGTGTCTATGGTCGTCGTGCTGGTAATAAGCAACCTAACTGGCACTACGGCGTCGATTTTGAGCATCGTCAACGTTTGGTCCCAGAAGCTACTCCGGAATTTTTTGCCACTTCTGCTCACGTTCGATCGCTTCTGCCTTCTGCTAATGAACCTATACTGCGTTCCGATTTAACTACTGAGGAAATTCAGAGTTTTGTCACAGGAGTTGCTGACAATTGGATCGTAGCAGCAAAGAAGTTTGTTTTGAGAACGCAGCTGTTTGTCGAAAGCGAACAGTCACTCCCACGGACAGCTGTTAGTCAAGGTCATTGGGTTGCTTTAGTTTGGGGTACGCTGGGTTTATTGCTCACTTTTCAAATAGATTTGGTATTGGGTCAAATTATTGCTCGTAATCCGCGCTCGGTGTCAAATTCAATCAGTATTTCTGACAAATCATCTGCTGGTGGAACATCGTTGACCAATAAAGGAAGTCAGGATGAGAAAACTGCAATTGTTGGCAGTACTTCTTTGGAAAAATCCTCTGGTCGTGACAGTTTTGTATTTAATGCTTCTGGGTTTACACAAACAGATGCTCCTCAGACAAGAAGTTTGGCAGCCGCACCACTAAAGCAAAAGGCAACCTCAACTGCTATTCTTTTAGCAGCGCGATCGCAGATACCAAGTTTTAATTCAAGGCAGCTAGAGGAGCAACTTGCACTTTACAGACAGCATCAGCTACAAACTGGTAGACCCGCAGATATATTAATTATTGGCTCCTCCCGCGCCCTTAGAGGAGTAGATCCGGTAGCACTTTCTCAAGCTTTGGCGACTCAGGGTTATTTAAAAATCGATGTATTTAACTTTGGCATTAACGGTGCTACAGCCCAAGTTGTAGATTTTATCATGCGCACGGTTCTTAAGCCATCGGAGCTACCGAAACTCATTGTTTGGGCAGATGGTTCTCGCGCCTTCAACAGTGGTCGAGAAGATATTACCTTTAAAGCGATCGCCGCCTCACCTGGCTATCAACAGGCTGCGCAAAAATCACTATCGACAACAAGTCATACTTCGGTTCTCCGAAGTTCAACGCCAACAACTAAAGAGTCAAAGACAAAAAACAGTTACCAAACTTTGAATCAATGGTTGAATCAAGCACTAGCTAGTGTTTCTTCTACATATCAAAGGCGTGACGATCTCAATCATCTCTTGAACCAACAACTGAAATCTTTACCAATCATTGGCGATCGCTCCCCATTAGTCACCACAAAAGCAAATCAAACAAATCCAGAAGAAGATGCTTCACTGCAAGCAGTTGACTTTGATGGATTCTTACCTTTATCTATCCGCTTCCAACCAGATATATATTATCAAAAACATCCTAAAGTTTCTGGAGATTACGATAATGACTACAAATCTTTCCAATTAGAAGGTGAGCAAGACGTAGCTTTGCAAGCAATGCTTGAGTTCACGCAATCTCACAAGATTCCGCTAGTGTTTGTCAACATGCCCCTGACCGCAGAATATCTAGATCCAGTCCGCTTAAAATATGAGCAAGAATTTCAGCAATCTATGTTGCGTCTGACTAATCGCTCAAACTTTATTTACCGGGATCTCAATCAAATGTGGTCCCAAAACAACGACTACTTTTCTGATCCCAGCCATCTCAACCGTTACGGCGCATACGAAGTCTCAAAAAAGTTGGCTAATGACCCGATGATTCCTTGGGCCAGCAAATAGGGAGTGGGGAGTGGGGAGTGGGGAGTGGGAAGTAGGGGGAGTGGGGGGAGATGGGGGAGATGAGGGAGTAATATCATCCTCCTCATCCCCCTCATCTCCCTCATCCTCCTCATCCCCCTCATCTCCCTACTCCCTACTCCCTACTCCCCACTCCCCACTCCCTAACTCTTAATTAACAAATGAACTTTATATCAATTGTATACGGGCTGTTCTTACTAAGTGGGCTGGGAATTTATTGGTCAATTGTACAACCAAGGCTGCAGCTATGGACACTGCTGATAGCAAGTTTAGTGTTTTATGCATCTTTACAATTTCAGTATATTCCACTACTATTAGTATTGGTTTTTATAAATTTTCGTTTAGGGCTGGAGATTGGGGAAAACACCTCACCGATTTCTAACGAAGAGTGGCAGTTTACTCAAGCTGATTGGAACCGTCGCAGATTGAAGCTTTTGTGGCTAGGTGTGATTTTAAATGTTTTGCTGCTTTTAGGTTTTAAGTATTTGCCAGCGTTATTAAAGTTTATTTTTCTACCGGACTCCACAAACTCAGCTACCGAATCTTTTAAATTGATTGCACCTTTGGGGATTTCATTTTTCACTTTTGAGTGCATTGCCTATTTAATTGATGTTTATCGCGGTGCGCCAGCAGCCAAGGAACTCCTGAAATTTGCAGCGTACAAATTTTTCTTTGCCAAACTGATTTCAGGTCCGATTACTCGTTACCACAACCTAGCAACTCAATTTAACAATCTGCGCTTGCCCACTGCTGATACTGTGGCAGAGGGAATGTGGTTGATTGCTAGAGGTGCAGTCAAAAAAGGTATTTTGGCGGACCATCTGGGAATTTTTGTCGATTTGTGTTTTGGCAACCTACAACGGGCTGGTAGTGTCGATCTCTGGTTAGCAACCTTTGCCTACGGCTTACAGTTGTATTTAGATTTCAACGGTTACGTAGACATCGCTCGTGGTAGTGCAATGCTCTTCGGCTTGATTTTACCAGAAAATTTTGATTATCCCTATTTTAGCACTAGTATCGCTGACTTTTGGCGACGCTGGCACATGACTCTGGGAGATTGGTTGCGTAACTACTTATACTTTCCCTTGGGTGGTTCCCGTCAAGGCTTGGTTCGCACCTGCATTAATTTAATGATTGTGATGCTCATTGCCGGTATTTGGCACGGAGCAGCATTAGGTTTTTTAGTCTGGGGTGCGTTACACGGTCTAGCCTTGGTGGTGCATCGGCTCACTCACGCTATGGGCGATCGCTTTAAATATCTGGAAAACTTCTGGCAAAATCCCTTCGGCATAGTTTTAGCGTGGCTGCTGACGCAACTCATGGTTTTTACCTCTTGGATTTGGTTCCGCCTACCCAACCTTCAAGACTCTTCTGTTGTCATTCAGCATCTTTGGGGTCATGCTGCCGATGTCCAGTTTGCTCAAAAAGTTTATGTCGAAGCCTTGAATATCAGTCAATATGAAATGGCAATGCGCCTAGGTGCTTTAGCTATCTTGATGGCTGTGTTCTACGCCTTGAGCCGTACCCTGAAGCTAGAGTTTAACTGGCACGTGAAGCTTGTGTTCGTACCCCTGTGCCTATACAGTGTTTGGTTACTAGCTCCTGAAGGCAGTTTGCCCTACATCTACTTTGATTTCTAAGGAGTCAGTCAGAGACGTTCCGACGGAACGTCTGTACAGGAGTCTAGAGTCAGAATTGTCACCTAGTTACCAGGCTCCAGCCTGGTAATTCCTTCCCAGAGGCTCTGCCTCTCATTTCTCCAACGGGAGGCAGCAGCCCACTCTAAGTCATTCCCAGGCAGAGCCTGGGAACGAGAAATTTAAAACTATAACTGGCGTCTCCTAACTCATATAAGTAAAGTTAATTACTTTGATAGAAAAACTAAATAGGAGTAATTGCTCATTTTAAGTCAACCTATGTTAATTTAATAAATACAGGCAGATGATTCAGCCTGATTTATTTCCAAAAAATTACCGCAATTATAAAACAATGACCACAACCCTACAGCAACGCAGCAGCGCCAATGTATGGGAGCGGTTCTGTGACTGGATTACCAGCACCGAAAACCGCCTCTACATCGGTTGGTTCGGCGTCCTCATGATCCCAACCTTGCTCTCCGCAACCATCTGCTTCATCATCGCTTTCATCGCAGCTCCTCCTGTTGACATCGATGGTATCCGTGAGCCTGTTGCAGGTTCCTTGATTTACGGCAACAACATCATCTCTGGTGCAGTTGTTCCTTCTTCTAACGCGATCGGCTTGCACTTCTACCCAATCTGGGAAGCAGCTTCCTTAGATGAGTGGTTGTACAACGGCGGTCCTTACCAGTTGGTAGTATTCCACTTCCTGATCGGTTGCTTCTGCTACTTAGGTCGTCAGTGGGAATTGTCCTACCGCTTGGGCATGCGTCCTTGGATCTGCGTCGCATACAGCGCTCCTTTGGCTTCAGCAACCGCAGTATTCTTGATCTACCCCATCGGACAAGGTTCCTTCTCTGATGGTATGCCTCTGGGTATCTCTGGTACATTCAACTTCATGTTAGTGTTCCAAGCTGAACACAACATTTTGATGCACCCCTTCCACATGTTGGGTGTAGCAGGTGTATTCGGTGGTGCGCTGTTCTCTGCAATGCACGGTTCCTTGGTGACCTCTTCCTTGGTTCGTGAAACAACCGAAAGCGAATCACAGAACTACGGTTACAAGTTCGGTCAAGAAGAAGAAACCTACAACATTGTAGCAGCACACGGCTACTTTGGTCGTCTAATCTTCCAATACGCATCCTTCAACAACAGCCGCAGCTTGCACTTCTTCCTCGCTGCGTGGCCAGTTGTCGGTATCTGGTTCACCGCATTGGGAATCAGCACCATGGCATTCAACCTCAACGGTTTCAACTTCAACTCTTCCGTGATTGATTCTCAAGGTCGTGTCATCGGCACTTGGGCAGACATCCTCAACCGCGCTAACTTGGGTATGGAAGTTATGCACGAGCGCAACGCTCACAACTTCCCCCTCGACTTGGCTGCAGGTTCAGCAGCACCTGTTGCACTTTCTGCTCCTGCAATCAACGGTTAATACTTAATGTAGAGACGCGATATATCGCGTCTTAACAAACCAAAAAGCGTCCTCCTTAAATGGGGGGCGCTTTTTAGCTTGTATTTGAAACACCTACAGGCTGGAAGCCTGAGGCTACACTAACAAAGGCTGCCTCCGCAGCCTCAAGAGATATTGTAGGTAGGGCTTTAGCCCACCATTGACCGATCGGGTCTATTTTTGCGTTGGTGGGCAGTGCCCAACGCCCTTCGGGTGACGCTCGCGGACTCGCTAACGCTACGCTATCGCCAGATCCTGCAGGCGGGAAACCCCTCCGGGAACGCCTGTTGCCTACGGAGGAGCCAGTGCTGAAGACGGGTTTCCCGTCGCAGGCATCTGGCGTGGGAAACCCTCCTTCAGCACTGGTCTCACCGCCTGCAGCGCTGGACTCACTACTCCTCTCAACGCGGGGAACCCGCGCACTCTTTGTGGCTCCCTTACCCTTATTGAGAATGGTGCAAGATCTGAGTATAGCCCCACCCTTCTAGGGTGAGGGCATTGTAAAATGAGAATTAAAACTATCTAAGAGTGAGGTGCTAGCAATGCCTTCTCCCTTTCCAGGAATGAACCCTTATTTAGAAAATCCTGAATTGTGGTCAGAGGTGCATCATCGCCTGATTACAGGGCTTGCTGATGCTATAGAACCCAATCTTAGTTTTAAATATCGAGTCGCTATCGAAAAACGAACCTATCTCAGCGATGGAGAAGATTCAGTCCTAGTTGGGATTCCTGATGTGTCTGTTTTCTCTCAAAAGTCAACTACAATCCAAACCCCATCAATATCAACTGCAACTCTAAGATCTCAAGACGAATCTGTCACAGTAACAATACCAATGCCTGAAGAAGTCAGGGAAAGTTATTTAGAAATCATAGAAGTGGCAACTGGGTATGTAGTGACAGCAATCGAAGTTCTTTCTCCCAAGAATAAAAGCGCAGGTATTGGACGAAAAAAGTATGAAAAAAAGCGAAAGTTAGTGCTAAGTAGTCCAACGCATCTGGTAGAAATTGACTTGCTCCGAGGTGGTAAACCTATGCAAATTTTGAACGAAATCCCACAGAAAGACTATCGGATTTTAGTTAGTCGGAGCGATCGCCGTCCCCAAGCTCAATTGTATGCTTTTAGTATCCGGCAAGAGATTCCAAAGTTTCTGCTACCTTTACAATCAGAGGATACAGAGCCAGTGGTGGATTTGCAAGCTTTGTTAATTGGCGTCTACGAACGAGCAAGATTTGATATGGCAATAGACTACACTCTCGAACCTTTACCACTACTTAAGGCAGAGGACAAAGTTTGGGCAAATGCACTCTTGGCAGAGAGAGGACTGCGACGTTCATGTTCAAATGAGGCTAACATTTAAATAATCTTGTGATTTGAATAAATATGACAGTAACTTACAGTGTTCAAGAAATCAAAAACATGATTTTACAGTTACCAGTTGAAGAACTGATGAAACTGATAGATTCTATTGAAGAAAGACTCGAAACTGTGACAATGATGCAATTGGCTGAAACTGGATTTCAGGAGTGGAACGATCCAGAGGAAGACATTTACAATGACGAAACCTAAACATGACGAAGTGTGGTTAGTCCGGTTTCCTTTTAGCAATCTAACTTCCATAAAACTTAGACCAGCCCTTGTTGTAGCAGTGCATAGAGAAGAATTGATTATTTTAGGTATTTTCTCAAAGATTCCTGTTAGTGATTTTCGGGAAAATTGGGTGTTAATTTCAGATACACATCCTGAATTTTTACAAACTGGACTTAAAAAGACATCTTTAATTAGGGCTGATAAAATTGCCACTGTTGATGAGTCAGTGTGACAACGGCAGTTAGGCATATTGCCATCAGATATCTTAGCTTCGGTACAAGAAGCACTGAAAAAGGCTTTGAGTATTCCTTATATGGGTGATCGCTCTTGACATGTAGATTGTGGACAACTGCTATACCTCGGAGGTCAACTCGGTTCTTGCGTGTGCCATGCAGGACAAGCGCGATCGCCCGAACTGTGCAATTTAACAATTCTTTGTAATCCTCCGCACGAAATATAGACGAAATTTGTTGTAGGTCATTTATGAGATACCACAAAATATTTCTGCAAAAGTTCTAATGACGATCTATTTCTACTCAACGATTGATCCCTACGGCGTCTTCTCCAACTTCTCTCGGTATGGAGTTGAGATTGATGGTCTGTGGTGGCCGACAACGGAACATTACTTTCAGGCACAGAAGTTTGAGGATGCCGTTTACCGAGAGAAGATCCGTAACGCCCCTTCCGCGAAAGAGGCAGCTAATCTAGGGCGCAGCCGGAAGATGCCGATCCGCACAGATTGGGAGCAAGTCAAAGATGAAGTGATGCGTCGGGCGGTGCTGAAGAAATTCGAGACGCACAAAGATATCCGGGAGTTGCTGCTAAGGACGGGTGAGGAAGAAATAGTGGAGAATGCGCCTGGAGATTACTACTGGGGCTGCGGGAAAGACGGCACAGGGCTAAATAGGTTAGGTACAATCTTGCAAGAGGTGCGCGAGGAGCTTCGTCACAGCGCCGCAAGCTAAGTCGGTGACACCCAGCTATAAGGTTGCCCGGTTTTGTCGAGCTTTAATGTAGCGGAAACATCATCGGATAGTCAAAGGAATTTTGCCTGTTTTCTGGAACTGCTTTTACTCAGTTTGAGGTAAAAATTAGCAGGTAGTTGAATGACAAACTTCCCAAACGGGCAACTGCTGCATTAATAATTTGATATTCAAAAAATGTAAATAGATGGCATTCCCTAAAGCTAATTTTCATCTCCAATTAAGCTCGATGCACTCTTATATCTTAGCGATGTTTTCTACACTAACAGATGGACAAAATTACCTTGAATAAATAAGCTAAAACTGAACAATATATCTAAAACATCTTTAGAGCGAGAAAACTTATGGCAAGAAATGAAGATAATGATTATCTAGAAGTGATCAAGAAATTACCGATACCAACTGAGTCACAAACCAACCAATTTGCCTTATTTGTCTCTGATGCTCATAGTTGGTACAAACATCTTCCTGTTTATCCAGGTCAACCCTTTTTTTTCTATCTAGACCCTAATGCCGGTAGGAGTTTAGTCCGTACTCAAACTGGAGATATGGTTTTTGTTGATATTACGGATGAAAGTCCTCGTTTCCACTATACCTGGCAGACTACAGAACAATATCGAAAACGGTTTGGATTTTGGAATTATTATGCAAACTATGGTTCATCTTTTCTCTTTGCAGGAGAAGGAGGCGTAATAGATACCAAAGGGGCTGGTAGGATGATCTTATCTTCATCATCTGGTTGGCTGAAAGTTCCTGATGACTTGATGGAAGTAGGAAAAGTATTCCTCACCTTTTTAGTACATATACTCAGATCTTGCACCATTCTCAATAAGACCTAAAAAACCGGGTTTCTCAACCACAAATAAAGGGTTTCAGCCTTCAATATTTGCAAGAAACCCCTTCGGGTTCACCAGTCGCCTACGGCGGTAAACCCGCCTACAGCGCTGGATTCACCGGTTTTTGATGCTGGTGCAAGATATCAGTATAGAGACTTCTGGGCATCTGTTTTTTTGGATTGACAATCTAAAGAAGCCTGAAAAAAAGTACTACTTCATTGAACACTCCAACGAGGAGCTTTGTGAACTTCTCGATCAACTTTCTGCATTTATAGAGAGAGAAGATCCTTTTCTTCCAGAAGCCTTAATAAGTAGTATGCGCCAATTGTATGACCTCAGAAAATCCGAAGCCTATCAAAAACAAAGTGACGAGGTTTGTCAACAGGTGAGTGAGCTAGATGAGCTAAATTATAAAGCTTGGGAGCAAACAGAAGTTGATCGCAAAGAAAGAGAAATATTAGACTTGATGATAGAGGTTATGTCCAAGGAAAGGCGACGGCAATTAGAAACCATAAAAGAAGCTATGAGTAGGTTTATTGAAAGTGATCGCACTTTATAAGTCAATACCTTTGAGATCGGCACGACACCCAGAAACCCTGTTCCTTTGACAATACCTTCGCCAATTTCTGAAAAGCCCCCACTCTAGAAGAGTGGGGCTACACAAACGAAGCCCACGGAGGTGGGCTTGAATCCTTGCAGGCTGCGGAGGCAGCCTTTGTTTGTATAGCCCCACTCTTCTAGAGTGAGGGCAATAAGAGCGAAGGTATTGTTTGACCTCAGCACTTACCCTGAACCGGATTGCTTTACAAGTTACAATTTGCTAAATTTTTTATATTTATCTACACTTAAAACCTTTAGTGTGAGAAGATATTATACAGTCAAACCTAGTATTTAACTACTGCTATTTAATACTGTCTTTATTGTTACAATAGGCGTGAATTTATGAAACTCGGTTTATTTGTTCAAATGCTGAGTGTAATAGCGCTCACACTTGGCTCTAATGCCACTATCACTCAGCTTAGCTATGCTCAAAGCAATCAGAGCAGTAAGTTCATTTGCGGTATGAGCAGAGGTGTGCCAGCAACACTGGTTCGCACCTCACGAGGAAACATCCCAATAATTCGCTGGGTAGACGCAGCTTTCCCCCAACCTTATAACCCTGAGCATCGCTGTGAAGAAATATCTGACCGATTCCAGCGATTCTACCAGAACGGTACCCTGAATTTCCTCAGAGCTGGAAGGCTCAAGGGTCAATCTGTGCTGTGTGTTGCGGGTGAAAAAGGTGGTCCGTGTCTGCCTGAAGGGATATTAGTCACTCTCAAGCCTAAAACTAATCCCCAGGAGATCCTGGAACAACTACTTGATTACCGGGGTAGCAGTAGCGGTGGAGTCATTGAACTCAGCGGTAACAACACAATGGTTTCCTCAGTCAATGATGCAGCCTACCTGAATGTAAACAAGCTGATAGTCCAAATGGAAAGTTCCGGAACAGATAAAACTTGTCCGGCTGGACAACCAGCTTGGAAATGTTGAGCAAATATAGGTGAAACCGAGATGGATTGGCGCAAAATCATGCTGATTGCTTGTATTGGCGGTTTATCAATCTCGTCATCGGTAGTATCAGCACCCCCCTTCAAGGTTTTAGTTGAGCAACCATCAACTCAACATTCGCCTCCTCATCTGCAACACATAGCCAAGTCGATCACAGTCAAAGTGCTTTCAAAAGACTTTTTGGGATCAGGGTTTGTGATTCATAAACAAGGTTCAGTTTATACAGTGCTGACTAATGCTCATGTGTTGAGGTCTGGTCATCCTCCTTATCAAGTAAAGACACCTGATGGTCAGATCTACGCTGCTAATTTATCGAAGAGTGTAGAGACGTTGCATGCAACGTCTCTACAAGGTAATGATTTGGCTTTGTTGCAGTTTCGCAGTCCCAATGCTACCTATGCTGTCGCATCCCTCGGATCTGCATCAACTCTGAGTGTGGGAAATGAAGTTTTTGCATCTGGGTTTCCCTCAGACCCTGAGAGAAACCAGGACAAGGGGTTTGTTTTCAAAGCTGGTCAGGTTTCCCTAGTGCTGGAGAAAGCCTTGGAAGGAGGCTATCGGATCGGGTACACCAATGATATTCAAAAAGGTATGAGTGGCGGACCACTGCTAAATCGTGTAGGTAAGGTGGTGGCTATCAATGGAATGCACGCCGAGCCACTTTGGGGCGATCCGTATGTGTATCAGGATGGAACTCAGCCAGAACCACTTCTGCGAAAGCAGATGAGCCAGTATAGCTGGGGGATTCCGATTGAAAATCAATCTCTGATAGGGATTCATATAGAGCAGCCAGTTCCATAATAATAGGGAGTGGGGAGTAGGGAGTAGGGAGTAGGGAGATGAGGGGGATGAGGGGGATGAGGAGGACTTGGAGGACTTGGAGGACTTGGAAGCATCCCTCTGTTTTGTCTCCCTTGTCTCCCCCATCTCCCTCATCTCCCCCATCTCCCTCATCTCCCTCATCTCCCCCATGTCCCTCATCTCCCCCATCTCCCCCATCTCCCCCATCTCCCTCATCTCCCCCACTCCCCACTCCCCACTCCCCACTCCCCATTAACAAGGCAGAGGTCAAAGGATGAACTTTTCTCGTAGTCTTTCGGCAGTGCTGATTGGTGCAGCAGTTGCAATTGTACAGCCGCAACTCGCTGTGGCGTTAACTCCTGTTGAAGTCAAAGCTGTTACTAAAGAATTTACCGTTCGTATCGGTGGGGATGGCAGCGGCACGGGAGTGATTTTTGACCACAAGGGTGACACTTATTTTGTCCTGACCAATCGTCATGTCGTGTCCAACGACGGGAGATATGAAATTCAGACGAACGATGGTAGTATCTATCCGATTTACCACAGCCAAGAATTGCCAGGGTTGGACTTAGCAGTGTTACAGTTCACAAGTAATAAAAATTACCGCACTGCTAATTTCGGCAACTCCGACCAAATCGCAGAGAAGATGACGGTTTATGTAGCCGGTTGGCCTGCTGACCTGTTACCAGGTATTAGTGAACGCAGCTATGGATTTACGGTTGGGAGCATTCTCCGTCGTGAGCCTCGTCCAGATCAGGGTTACGCTTTGGTCTATGACAACGAGGCTTTACCAGGGATGAGTGGCGGTCCCGTGATAGACGAAAATGGTCGCGTAGTAGGTATTAATGGGCGAGCTGAAGCTAACAGCGGAACTCTTGTCAGGAAGGGAATTCCGATTAACACCTTTTTGACAGCCCGAAATAATCCGCGCCCATCTGTGCCGCAAACCACTGCAACTGCCCCACGACAACGCACGGCTGAGGATTTCATCAGTTTGGGGGGGGCTAAAGCTGACAAAAAAGACTACCAAGGAGCTATTGCTAATTACAGTCAAGCCATACAAATTAATCCCAACAATCCTGATGCTTACTACCGACGGGGTGTCGCTTACACCAACCTAAACAATTATCAGGCAGCCCTTGAAAACTTTAACCAGGTACTGCGCCTCAGTCCTAAAAATACTTATGCTTACTTCTACCGGGGTTTTGTCCGCAGTCAGCTTAAAGACTATAAGGGCGGGTTCGCTGATGCCGACTTCGCCCTTCGCCTCGATCCCAACTTTGGTATTGGCTACGGATCTCGCGGTTTTGCCCGCTTTGGTCAGGGAGACAAGTCTGGAGCGATCGCTGATTTTGACAAGATGATTCAGCTACTTCCCAACTTAGCCCAAGCCTACAGTATGCGAGGTATTGCTCGCGCTGAATTGCCAGATAAGCCAGGAGCGATCGCTGATTTCCAAAAAGCCGCAGATTTGTATCGGCAACAAGAAAACAGAGATGGTTACCTCGAAGCACTCAACAAAATTAAGAAGCTGCAAAATACTGCACCAGCTTCACAACCAGCTACCACATCTAACCAACAAGACAATCAGACAGCCATTGCCACCGCCGATCAGGCGATCGCCCGAAATCCTAAAGATGCTACTGCCTACTTGCAGCGGGCTGCTGCTTTCTATAAACAGGGAGATAAACAGAAATCCTTGCAAGATTTAAACCAAGTCACCCGCATTAATCCCAGAAGTTCCTTAGCTTGGTTCTTCCAAGGTCGTGTTTTACAAGAGTTAGGACGGAACGAAGAGGCAGTTGCTTCCTATGACCGTGCGATTCAAGCTAACAATGAATGGGGTAAAATCAACCCTGCAGATGCCTATTTAAATCGGGGAAATCTCCGCTCTGAGCAAGGAGACTATGCAAGAGCGATCGCGGATTTTACTGAGATGATTCGCCTCAAGCCTAAAAATGTCGCTGCTGCCTACGCTTTACGAGGTCTAAACTACCAGCGTCGGGGCAACAATCAGGCAGCGATCGCAGATTTTAACTCCGCAGCTCGGATAGATCCTAACAATGCCATTGCTTACTTCGCACGAGGTTTCACCTACCATCTTCAGGGAGACTATCAGGGAGCACTCGCCTCTTATGAAAAAGCGATCTCTCAAGATGCAAAATTATTGGGAGCTGTTAACAACCTTGGTCTAATCAAATATGAACTCCAAGATATGGAAGGAGCTATTCGTCAGTTTCAGGCTGCTATTGCCATTAACAGCCAGTCAGCAGAACCTCAATTAGCCCAGGCAGTGGCACTATATACCAAAGGCGATTCCGAACGGGGTTTAGCAATGGCACAAGCAGCTCTACGGTTGGATAATCGCTTTGCTGATGTCAAGTTTCTCAAGAAAAATCTTTGGGGCGATCGCATACTAGCCGACACACAAAAGCTCTTACAAAATCCCAGAATGCGATCGCTTTCATCTCAATAGACATCTCGATAAATTAATTCTGCGTTGTTTATAACCCCTTGTAGAACGCCGCGCATTCATACATTGTTTTTCACCAGATGTCTAATAGGGTTAAGTTAGGCATATTCTAGGACTTACGCATTGACAGAAATACTCAAGTGTGAGATGGAATGAGTCAGGCGGCGGAGCGCAATATTTATTTGGGTAGACCACCTTACCGTAGGGGCGCGGTTTCCGCGCCCTTACCACGTGGTCAATTCTACGAGATGAAACGTCCGAATTCCGTTAAACACATGATGTTCAATTTGTATAGTGCGTAAGTCCTAGTAATTAAACGGACATCATGTCACGGTAAATAAAGCTGATTTCATCATTTCAATAAACCCGGTAATATCATGTCTGGTAGTTGTTATGATATACAGCAGTTTTCAATTGAATCGGTGCCAGATTGTAAGGGCGCGGAGACCGCGCCCCTACGGGTTAGATCGCGTCCGGTTAAATAACCTTAATAAGTTTTATTATGGGCAATTGACCGGACATAATATAAATCTTACAAAACTGGGTTTCTGCAAGCTTTACCCTGGCGGAATTAGCGAATTTCTAATGAATTAATCATTTCTTGTGCAGTCTTTAAAAAGTCATCATATTGACTTTCGTCTGCTGTATAAGTAATTATGTATGCTTTATTATTTTTTAACAACCAAACTGCCCTGCGCTTTACACTATACTGCTCTTGTTTCCCGCTATAAACAACTTCATGCGCTGGTTGGTTTGCCAATGTTGTCGAACGTGAATCATGAATTCTAGCGTTCGTTAGATATTGGGTTATTTCATTGACTTTTGAATTAGTATATTCCGCTAATGAAATAGGTTGTTTCAAATTTTCCATTTCAATAGTCACCTGTGCTTGAAATGTGTTTGAACCACTTTTTAGAGGTGACAAAAACTTAGCTACATCACCAAAAGTTCCTATTTCTTGCTTTCTCCAGGTTTTGGGGTATTTCATCTTTATCCCATCCGTGGGATTTTGATAAATCAAAAACTCTTCTATATCTGTTTGACTATGGGCAGGAACGCTGACTATTTGTCGTATTTGTGGAATTTTCAAAACTGTTATCGACAAGATGGTAACAGCTAACCCCACTAGGGCTATTTTCTTAGTTTGTGAAATTGGAGGAGCAATTTTTATTAAGCTTTTCAGTGCTTGTAAAACCTCAGTTGCTGACTGGTAGCGCAACCGGAAGTCATAGCACACCATTTTGTCTAAAATAGCTGCTAATTTAGGGCTAATAGCTTGTTTATTCCAGATCACTTCGGGATCTTTTTGTAGTTCGTGAGGATAAATCCCAGTAATTACTTGGATACAAATCATACCCAATGCATAAATATCGCTGTTAAATTTTGGATTGCCGGCTTGTTGTTCACCAGGCATATAGCCAAGAGTACCAATGATCGTCACTCCCCTCATATTAGCCATCATGGTAGTGATTTCTTTGACTGCCCCAAAGTCAATTAAAACAATCTTGCCATCTGAGACGCGCCTGATTAAATTTGCAGGTTTAAGATCGCGGTGAATCACATCCTGCTGATGGACAAACTCTAATATTTTCAATACGTCCTGCAAAAAGGCAATTACCTGGTCCTGACTCCATTGTCTACCTGATATGAGTTCTTTGCTCAGATCATTACCGTCTACAAATTCCTGAACTAAATAAAATTCCCGATTTTCCTCAAAATGAGCCAAAAGTTGCGGGATTTGGTCGTGGGGGTTGCCTAATCGGTAGAGGACTTGAGCTTCTCTGTCGAATAAACGTATCGCTGTCTCCAAAGCTTGTTGATGAGTAACCAGAGGCTTGAGTCGCTTGACGACGCAACGAGGTTTACCGGGTAAATCCAGATCTTGAGCCAGATATGTCTCACCAAAGCCTCCTTTTCCCAATTGGCTGATAATTTTGTAGCGTCCTCGGAGCTTTGTTCCCAGCATTTAATTTACTCAGAGTTGAGGAATTTTTCGCTCACCAGATGGTTAGTACCAAATCTATCACAAAATTTAAGCCTCACTAATAATATTCTCTGGTAGTGGGCGATCAAAATCATCTGGTACAACAAACTCTCCTGCACAGAGTCCGAAAGGTCTTAAGGTGACTTCTTCCGTTCCCGTCGCCTTAATTTCCGCAACAGGCTTACCAGCACGTAAAATGACCAGTGTTTCCCCAGCCTCAACACGCTCAAGGTAGCCCAAGAAGTCTCGTTTTATTTCATCGACGCTAATCCCGATCATCAGGAATCCATCGCATCATCTTGATTGTAGTATGTCTGGCGTTACCTGTGCGATCGCATCCCTGATCTTCATTGTTTTTCGTTGCGCCTTTGCGTGAGATTATAACTACCCCAAATAAGCCTTTTTCACTCGCTCATCATTAATTAATTCCGACGCTGCACCTGCTAAAGTAATACAACCAGCTTCCAGCACATACCCACGATTAGCAATTTGTAAAGCAAGCTTAGCGTTTTGTTCAACCAAAAGAATAGTCACGCCTGTAGTCCGCAGATTTTCAATGATTGCAAAAATTTCCCGAACTATCACAGGTGCTAAACCCAAACTAGGCTCATCTAACAGCAAAAGTTTAGGTCTACTCATCAAAGCACGAGCGATCGCCAACATTTGTTGTTCCCCACCGCTGAGAGTTCCTGCTAGTTGATTGCGCCTTTGCTCCAAACGTGGAAATATCTCGAATTGACGAACAATATCAGCTTTTACCTCTGCTCGATCGGAGCGAACATAACCACCCAATAATAAGTTATCAAAAACTGTTTGCCGCGCCAATACTCTCCGCCCTTCAGGACAATGAGCAATACCCATTTGCACAACTTCGTGCGGTTGACGACGAATAATATTACGTCCGTTGTAGATAATTTCACCACGAGTAGCATTAACTATTTTAGAGATAGCGCGGAGAGTAGTACTTTTGCCAGCACCATTAGCACCAATCAGAGTCACAACCTCACCTTTTTTAACCGTCAAATTAATATTCTTTAGAGCTTCGATACCACCATAATTAACATTAAGGTCTTTAATCTCTAAAATCATCAAATTATCAGCGTCCATGTTTATTTTAATTTATAAATAAAATGTAGTATTTTAAATAATGTTGTACTTAGTACTTACGCACCCTCACAAATTAAGCATCATAATATGTATGACCCAATTCGGTCGTTTCAGACGGACGAGCGAACACATAAAGGTGCGCCACATTGTCAGGGCGAGGAAACCGCGCCCCTACGGTGAGTCCAGCCCTGAAGGCGGGTTTCACTCATTCAGGATCTGGCGAACCCGAAGGGTCAAATTGTGGTCTACGGATTGCCGGACGCAGACCTTTACTATTTCTGTCAATGCGATCATCCTAGTACTTTGCTCCAACCAACAACTAACAACTAACAACCAACAACTAACAACTAACAACTAACAACTAACAACTAACAACCAACAACCAACAACTCCCCATTATTCATTTCCCAAATACGCTTCAATTACAGCCGGGTCATTTTTGACAACAGATGGTTCACCCAAAGCAATTAACTGACCAAAATCTAAGACAGCAATGCGATCGCACAACCCCATAACCAAAGGCACATGATGCTCAATCAGAATTATCGTTAAATTGAAGCGATCTCGCAGGTTGCGGATAAATAAACTTAGCTGCTGTTTTTCGCGATCGTTCATCCCTGCAGCGGGTTCGTCGAGAAGTAAGATTTGCGGTTCTAGGGCGAGGGCGCGGGCAATTTCCAAGCGTCGTTGGTCGCCGTAAGGGAAGTTTGTAGCTTTTTCGTTCATGCGATCGCCTAAGCCAACAAGATCCAACAATTCTAAAGCTTTCTGCTGACTTTTGTGTTCCTCTTGGGCAGCTGGTGGTATTCCCAAAATTCCTTTGATCGTACCACTCTTAGTATGTAAATGACGCCCTATTATAACATTTTCTAACGCCGATAGTTCACCAAACAAGCGAATATTTTGGAATGTTCGGGCGATACCTAAACCTGCGATTTGATGGGGACGCAACTGGGAAATTTCTCCACCTTGATAAAGTAATTGCCCACTATTCGGTGTAATTAAGCCCGTAACTAAATTAAATAAGGTTGTCTTACCAGCACCATTAGGACCAATAAGTCCAAAGATCTCATATTTGTTGACTGTAAAAGATACATTATTCACCGCCACTAAACCACCAAAGCGGCGAGTCAGGGCTTTTGCTTCTAATATCGGCGATTCAGGTTGGGTTGTAGTCATTTTATTTAGATAAGCCATCTCTACGCTTGCGTTTCTTAAATAAATTTGGCGTAACCAAACCTTGGGGGAAAAAAATTGTGCCGAAGACAATCAATAATCCAAAAATAATTAATCTCCCATCTCGCAAAAATTGCGCTAGCCAGGTAGGTAACCCGCCTGTATCTGCTAGAATTCGCAAAATTTCTGGCAATGCTGTAAATACCATACCTCCTACCACCGGTCCGATAAAAGTTCTGGAACCACCGATTAATACAAAAGTTAAGTAGATAATACTGGCATCAAAAGTGCCTTGACGAGCATTCCAGGTATTTAGAAAGTGAGCGCTCATTGCACCAACCACACCTGCAAGAATAGCCCCTAAGGTGAAAGCCAAAACTTTGTAGTAAGTCGAGTTAATTCCCATCGCACCCGCAGCTAATTCATCCTCGCGGATAGCTGTAAATGCTCTGCCGACTCGGATACGTTCTAGACGGTAAAGTGATACCATACTAACTATCAGTAATGGCAGCGCAATCCACAAATATTCGATTGATGTTTGGAAAGGTTGAGGAATGCCAAAAATGCCGACAGCACCGCCTGTAATTTCTAGATTTAGGGATAATACTCGTAGGATTTCCACTAAAGCGATGGTGGCGATCGCCAGATAAATCCCTCGCAGCCGCAACGCTGGAATTCCCACCGCTACACCCAACAAACCAGAAACAACACCAGCAATTAACATCTCTAATAACAGTAGAGGAATCGGAAATAAACCACTAGTAGAAGTAAATACTTTTGTGGAGAGAATTGCTGCTATATATCCACCACCAGCATAAAATCCCGGACTAGCCATAGATAACTGACCAGCCATAAGTGGTAAGTACAACGATAGCCCTAGTAGCGCCCCCAGTACCATAGAGACGATCAAAGACCCGTAAGTCGCAAAAAATTCAGCCATAAAGTAATTGGGGAGTGGGGAGTGGGGAGTGGGGAGTGGGGGGAAGTGGGGGAAGTGGGGGAAGTGAGGGGAGTGGGGGGAGTGGGAGAAGAGATTAATTTGTCTCCCCCTACTCCCCCTACTCCCCCTACTCCCTACTCCCTCTATTACACTTTTTGAATAAATCGACGCCCTAGTAAACCTTGGGGTCGAACTAATAACATAATAAATAGAATGCCAAAGGCAACAGCATCTTTATAGCCAGAGTATTCACCAGGTACAAACGCCTCCACCAATCCAATAACCAAGCCTCCCAACACCGCACCGGGAATACTCCCCAAACCACCTAAGACAATGACAGCTAAACCCCGCAGCCCAAAACTAATACCAAAGTATGGTCCAGCAATACTAACACTAGAAGCAACTAAAGTCCCCGCCACGCCTGCTAAAAAACTGCTGATAAAAAATGTTAGAATAATATAGCGCTCGGTGTTAATTCCTAACAAACTAGCAGTTGTGGGATCTTCTGCGATCGCTTGCATTGCCTTACCATATTTAGTACTGCTAATGAAATAGGTGAGGATTGCTACAATCACCATCGATACAGCAAAAATCACCACTTGAACCGTGCGAATCGGAATTGGGTTTTCTGGAGTGCCAAAGTTGATAGCGGGTGGCAAATTGCCGTAAGTGTTGGCGGGAAAAGTGTAACTTTCTGCCCCAACTAAATACTGGATTAAGTTAACAATGACTACTGATACACCCAAACTGGAAACCACCGTCAGCAACGAATCAGACCCCTTCCGTCGCAAAGGTTGAAAGGCAATACGTTCCATCGCCACCCCAACCAGTCCCGCAAAAGTACTTCCCAAAATCAAGGCTAGAGCAAATGGTAATTGTACAGGCAGCTTTCCATTAGCCAGCAATCCATTAAAGCCAAAAATACCACCCATGAGTGTATAAGTCAAATATGCACCCAAAGTAAAAATTGCGCCATGAGCTAAATTAATAATGCCCAAAATTGAGTAAACTAGGGTGTATCCCAAAGCAAAAATCGCATAGACACTGCCTATAGATAATCCATTCAAAAATTGTTGCAAAAACAGAGATATATTCATGTTGCAACTATTTTAGAAAGACAAATTTACCATTATTTCCGTCTTTGTCTACCTTGAGTTGGGAGACATAAAACTCTTTCTGAACGATATCACGTCCTGGGGTGAAAGAAATCTCACCCAGAGGAGTGTCGTACTTTCCTATTAGTCGTTGCTTGTTTAATTCAGTACGCAGTTGTTCGAGGGGCATTGTGCTAATTTTAGTCTTTTTGTCTAAAGCTTTCAAAGCTTCTACATACACTTGCACTGCCGCAAAAGATTGAGCGCTGAATTGGGCTGGTTCCTTTTTATATTGGTCAACATAAGCTTTGTGAAATGCCACATTAATCGCTCCTGGATATTCAGGACTGTAAGCTTGAGCAACCAATACACCATCACAAAGCGCTTTGCATATTGAGAAGATATTAGGTGTGTTCAAGCCATTGCCACCAACAATAATGCCTTTATAACCTAGTTCTCGCAGTTGTCTAACTAAGTTACCTCCGTCTGCAGCCAAACCAGATATAATTACTAAATCTGGTTTTAAGTTCAGCGCATTGGTGGCTGGAGATTGAAAGTCGGTATCAGTGGTTTGGAACTTTTGAACTGTTACCAATTCTAGCCTTTGCTCTTTAACTGTTTGCTGAAAAATTTCTGTTTCCGACTTGTTTAAGGCATCATTTTGAGCGTAAAAAACTGCTACTTTCTTAATCTGTGGATTCTGCTTGAGTGCAGCTTTCACAGAATTAGGAGCTACGATAGAAACAGGTGCAGATACACGAGAAACGTATTCACCAATTTCGGGAATTCCTTTTGCCGTATTTGATGCTCCCATAACTGGAACTTTCGCACGGTTGGCAATGGGGTCAGCACTAAAAGCTTGTTGTGATAAAGTCGGACCAACAATACCGACAACTTTATCTTTATTAATTAAAGTTTGAAAAGCATTAATTGCTCCGGCTTCATCACCGCCAGTATCTTGCATGACCAATCTAATGGGAGTGCCGTTGATGCCACCGCGATCGTTATAATACTTCTCTGCCATTCTGGCTCCCACAAATCCCTCTTGACCAAGTAACGCCACGTTACTAGTTTGTGCTAAGGCAATACCGATGGGAATAGCACCAGATGTACTGGTTGTTGTTGAGGCGTTAGTCGCGGAATTGGTTTTGTCGTTAGTATTCGTGTTAGCGCCGCCGCAGGCTGTAAGCAGTATAGCACAAGTAGCAAATAATGCGGTTGTCGTCTTTTTTTTCATGGACGAATAATAAAGTGGTTATTGAATGATCTCTATTTCACCATGCAAAGGCAAAGGAACAAAAGTATTTTTCAACATGGTTACACAATTAAACCTATTTAAAATACATGAGAAGAAGCAAGCATTAGCATCTCTAGTACATATCCCAACTAGAGGAACTGGAGCAGTTACAACAAGGAGATTAAGAATGAAATATAGCATTTTGATTCAGTGGTCTGAAACCGACCAAGTATATGTCGCCAGTTTACCTGAGTGGGGGCAATACGCTCGAACCCACGGTGAGACTTATGAAGAAGCCCTTGAAAATGCCAGGGAAGTTTTAGAAGACCTAGTATATGGCTACGAACAGACAGGCAAACCGCTACCAGCAGCCCAGACACTCCAGGTAGCCTAGCTGTTGATAAGCGTCTCAAAACTTTCAAGAAACATGGGGAGTGGGGAGTGGGGAGTGGGGAGTAGGGAGTAGGGGGAGTGGGGGGAGTAGGGGGAGTGGGGGGAGTAGGGGGAGAGAAATTAACTCCCTCATCTCCCCACACTCCCCACACTTCCCCCACTTCCCCCACTCCCCACTCCCCACTCCCTACTCCCTACTCCCCATTTCTGGTAAGTTGCGGAAGCTTTCCATAAATCGGCGGTCAATCCAATCTTTCCAGATCCACAATAGTTTGTGAGGTGGTAAGGTAAAAATTCCGCGTGTGGCGATCGCACTTTTATCTCCTGTACCAATTAAACTTAAATATTGTTTCTCCGGTTGATAAGGTTTGAGAGTCTTACCGAATAAAATCCGCTGCAAGTTCTCAAACAAAGGCTTACCTTGTCTGACAGCAAACACCCCAGCTTTCGGACGGGGATGATTTACCATTGTAGCAATGTCACCAGTAGCAAATACTTGTGGGTGGGTTTGAGATTGCAATGTGTCCTGAACTAGAATAAAACCTTGCTCATCAGTTGCCAGTCCTGTTGTTTTTAACCACTGGGGCGCGGATGCTTGTGTTACCCAAAAAATTGGATTGCACTCTACTGTCAACCCAGATTCACATATGACTTTGTGCGGTTCGACTTGAGAGACGGTTTCTCCCAAGTGCAACTGAATACCGCGCTGGAGCAAAATTTGCTTAACTTGACGCTGTGTAGACTGATGATAATTGGGCATCAATTCAGCATGACGTTGGAAGAGATGAATAGGGAGTGGGGAATGGGGAGTGGGGAGTGGGGAATGGGGAATGGGGCATGGGGGAGCCAGTGCCGTGGGCGGGTTCCCCGACTTGAGGCATCTGGCGTCATGGGGTTTTATCTCATCTCCCTCATCTGCCCACTCCCCACTCCCTACTCCCCACTCCTGTAAGGGCGCGGAAACCGCGCCCCTACGGTGCAAATTCGCGCTCATTGACAGCGCCAACTCTACGCCGCCTGCACCTCCACCTACAATCGCAATGCTAGATGTAGAGATGTTACATGTAACTTCAAGACACAATTGATACCAGTGTTTTAGCAGTTGCGATACTGGCTTAGCGGGAATTGCGTGTTCTGCTGCACCTGGTACTGATATAATGGAGGGGGTGCTGCCAATATCTATCGACAACACATCGAAAGCTACCGCAGGACGGTTAGCACAAAGAACGAGGTTGTTTTCCAGATCCAGACCAACGACTCGGTCAATATACAACTGTGCTTGAGCAAAGTTCGCCAAGCGTTGTAAGTCGATATGGCATTCATCGTGACTGTAAAATCCGGCAATGTGCCCTGGTAGCATTCCAGAGTAGGGTGTATCTGAGTTTTCAGTAATCAAAGTCAAACGCACTCCGGGTAGAGGTTTCATGCCAAACATTCTCAGGACAATGGCATGGCTGTGACCACCACCAATCAGCACTAGGTCTTGAAAAGTTGCCTGTAAATCTGACAAAAATTTTTTGCGCTGACGATATGCAAATACTAACAAATTATATACAATCTGGTGATTAACTAACAGCAGCATTAATTAAGTCTTTTGATAGCTATCGAATTTTTGAGACACATGGTACACTTTTTATTCCCAATAATCTACGTAATAATTCTGTGTTGTGAGGGATACTACTATTATGTCTGCTAAGAAGACAGACGTACTTAAAAGTTGGTTGATAGCAATAACAATTTTATTCACTCTGTCACCGACGATAATTTTCTTAGCATTTTCTAAAAGTGAGGGATTGTCAGATCAGCAAAAAATAGAAAGTAGAACTCAAGCATTAACAACTACTGCAACACTTTTCTTAGGATTGGCAGTGATGATTAATGCTTACTATGCAGCCAAGCGCTTGGAAGATTTACACAATAAAGCGATCGCTACTCAGAAAAGCCTTGAAATTGACATGAAAAATGTACAGATAGCCCAAGAACGACTGATTGCAGAACGCTTTATGACTGCAATTACACAGCTTGGGCATGAGAGTGTGGCAACGCGGACAGGCGCAATTTATGCGTTAGAACGAGTTGCCCAAGATTCTCCCAAGGAATACTGGACAATCATGGAAATCCTCACGGCTTTTGTGCGGGAAAATAGTGCAAGTAACTTTCAACAGGAGGACACTGTTTCGGAAGACACCTCCCCCCACAACCCCAAACCGGAAACGCAAATACCCAAGCTGACGTTTGTTAAGCAACAAGCAGAGGAAACAAAAATTCGCACTGATATTCAAGCTGCCCTGACTGCGATCGTTCGTCGTAATGTAGATAAAGACCCGCAAAATCACAAAATTGATTTAAGGAATACTGACATTAGGGGAGCAGATTTGCATAAAGCAAACCTGCAACGGGCAGACCTCAGGAAAGCCAACCTTTGTGGCGCCGACCTACAGTCCGCCAACCTTTATGAAGCAGACCTAGATTACGCTAACCTCTCTGGATCCATCCTTTGTGAAGCCAACTTGCAATCATGCAATTTGCATGCAGCCAACCTCTCTAGGGCAAACTTGAATCGAACGTTGCTCTCTAAGGCAAACTTGTGTGCAGCCAACCTAGGAGGCGCAAGTCTCCGTGCAGCCAACCTCTCTGAAGCAAACCTCTATAAAGCCAACTTACAGGGTGCAAATCTGAAAGGGGCAAACCTTTCAGGAGCAAAGCTGTTTCTTGCCAATTTACAAGGTGCAAAGCTGAGTAAGGCTAATTTGCAGTTTGCCGGTCTGATTGGTGCGAATTTACAACAAGCAAACCTGAATGGAGCAAACGTGCAACATGCAAATTTGAATGCAGCCAAACTACAATACACAGAGGTCTTTTTTGCCAATTTCTCTGATACCAGTTTGCGGGGATCTGACCTTTGTGGGGCAAATCTGCTCGCAACCAACTTCCAAAGAGCAATCCTCTATGAAGCTAACCTTTGTGGGGCAAATCTCATGGCAGCTAATCTCCAGGGAGCAAACCTCTGTAATGTCAAACTAGAAGGGGCAATCCTTACAGGAGTTAAAAACTTGGATTACCAGCAGATTACAATGGCAATGGGCGATCGCACAACTCGTCTGCCGGAAAATGTCAAAGCACCAACACATTGGATGCAAATCAGTTAACTGACGCTACATTAAAAGCTACAGTCGGCTATCAGATATTTAATTTGCATGTCATATGCAAACAGGGTGCTTCTTTCCATTGCATTATACCTAAGATTATTGAATTTTCAAGTGTCTACCAGGCGATCGTTCCTGCTACCTCTTTTAAAATGAAACGAGATTCTCACTTCGCACATTTTAATAATTAAGATTAATTTATAAAATTTTATACATTAAATTATTTATACAGCTATTATCAGGTAAATAGACCACATTGTAGGGACACGGCAGTGCCGTGCCCCTACGGCAATCTGTGGTTCAATAAACAGAAAATAGCTGTAAATTCCGCACCAGGTATGAAAAACCCGGTTTCTTTGTGTAAGTCCTATTCTTTAAGCTACACTACCCTCGAATACAGTAAATTCCAAGGTAGCAGCTGATGATCGACCTCTACACATTTACTACACCCAACGGACGCAAGGCTTCCATCATGTTAGAGGAAGTTGAACTGCCGTACAACGTCCACAAAATTGACATTACCAAAAACGAGCAATTTACGCCGGAGTATGTAGCAATCAATCCCAACAGCAAGATTCCCAGCATTATCGACCAAGAAACTGGTATCACAGTTTTTGAATCTGGCGCCATTCTCATTTATTTGGCAGAGAAAACAGGCAAATTCCTGCCCACTGACCAAAAAGGACGCTTTCAAGTTCTTGAGTGGCTGATGTTGCAAATGGGAGGTGTTGGACCAATGTTTGGACAACTCAACCACTTTAAAAAGTTTGCCAAAGAAAAGATTCCCTACGCGATCGAACGCTACGAAAAAGAAACCCTTAGACTTTACGGTGTGTTAGATAAACAACTAGCAGACAAGGAATATCTTTGCAGTGACTATTCCATTGCTGACATTGCTACGTATCCTTGGCTAGCAGTTTATGAGTTTCAGGGTTTGACGCTGGATAATCACCCCAATCTCAAACGTTGGGTGGAGGCTGTACAGCAGCGTCCAGCAGTGCAGCGTGGGATGATAGTGCCATAGGCACAGGCTGTGTAGAGAAGTTACATGTAACGTCTCTACATTTCCCTTTCATGGCACAACTGGGAGACAACTCGTGAAAGTTCCTCTGTCATCCAGTCAGAACCTGTCTGTTGATACACCTGCACCAACGACTGATAAAACCACAATGTCTTCTCCCTGCTACTGTTAAACTTACTCCAGATGACATCACCAAGTTGTTGCCATTCTGCTAATAAAGAGCGAGCATTATGGAGTTTATCTGCTAATGACACAAGTCGCACCGAGGGTGAACCTAGGCGTAATTGATCCAAGTAACGGGTTTTGCGTTCTTGCCAAGGAGGTTTGGGTGTGGTGTCTGATTCAGTACAACCATCCACAATTGCTACAACTATATCCCCAAACTGTCTGCGAATTTCCTCACGAGTGGGTTTACCTCCTTGGTCTTCTATAGCATCGTGTAAAAGGGCGGCGATCGCCTCATCCTCACTCCCGGACGCTTCCAATACCAAAGCTGCCACACTCAAAAGGTGTGCAATGTAGGGAACACCGCTAATCTTGCGAGTTTGGTAAGCATGCAAGCGAGTGGCGTATACCAATGCTGCTTCAAATCGTTCTGTTAATTTCGGTGTATTCATCTTTTGCAATTCCCTTAATTTTGATATATGAAAAATTCTTGCTGTACTTCTTTGGCAATGCTTTGTCGCAGTTCCCAAGGCAGCAGGACTTCGCATCTAGGTCGCCAAGCGCGTAGACGCAAGCCAACATTTGTATCACCATCTCTGTAGTAGACCTGATAGTAGGCATCATCTCTGTTACAAGAGTGGAGAACTTTTAATAATTTCTGCACTTGCTGCGATTGGTGAGTGTGCTTGAGGATTAATTTCTCTGCTTGCTGATAAGTTACGGCTTGAAAAGTTTCGTGGCGAAATGTTCCTTGAATGTAGCGATCGTCAAATTCCCGGTCAAATCGCAGTAGCATTAATTTGGGTTGCAAGTAAAAATCAAAGCCCCAAGCTTTAGCCATTTGTTCTTCCACAAAATCAGGTTGAGGTAGATTGTGTGGGTAATGCTGGCTAAGCAGTTGTGGGAGATTGAGATTTTTCCAATCTAAGGGGATCATCTGTTCAATGCGGTCTAGGCGGTAGTTGTACCACTCTCCTTGGGTGGGGGTTTGACCAAAAGCACAAAGGTAAACCGCACGTTGAACGTAGTAGACGCAGACAGGATAAACGATACATTTAACTTTTTGTCCGACTCTGGCACTTTTGTAGGTTAGTTTAACTGGGGGAACAGGAGTTTGCTCCCAGAGATGTCTTAATTGGTCAAGCCAGTCATCGACGCGATCTAGGGTAGTTTTAGGAATGACGTAATCAACGTGCAAGTTGAACCGTTGGATCTTACCAACTTGCTGCGAAAGGTTTTGGGCAATATTTGCTAAGTCTGGATGCAAGAAATTAAGGGTATAGGCACTTACTCTTGTAGTATCTGGTTCTAAACTATTGTCAATTGGGTGTTGGGGAAACTGAGAAACTCGATAGTAGTTTTGTCCCTGGCGTTTGAGCCAACCAAGTTGAGTTAAGATTTGCACATCGGTATGCAGCGATCGCCTCGTGACTGCAAACAACCGTCGCTGTAAAAGTTCATCTAAGGTTGTGTCGGGGATGGCGTCATGCGATAAAAGCGATCGCCGCCACTCGCTTGGTGACACTCCAGTTTTAGGATCAAAGATCCAATCATCTGTAGTTTTAGCACAGGTACAATTGGGGTCATGCAAATCAGGAATTGCATCTCCTTTGGGGTGAGTGGAACTAAAGAAGGTATCTCGCAAATCGACAAAGGTAAAGGGTTCGCGGTCATGGTCATTACCGTAGAGGTAGCATAGCCATACCCAGAGACGGATAGCACGCAGGAGGTTTTGTTTTAAAGAACCCTTTGCTAGCCATTGCAATAAGGGGATGTGGGGGCGAGTGTTAAAAATTGGCTCAGACATGTTTGTATTTTGAACTGCACCCTCGACGCGGATACACGCAGACAATCTGCGGTTGCAATTTTGGATGGGAAACCTAATTTTAGTGTAGTGCTATTTGGAAGAAGCCTCTTCCACCCGCATGTAAGATAAGTGTATTCGAGAAACCCAGTCAAAACAATGACAACTTACAAAATCGAGCTAGAAGGCGAGGTTTTAAAAATCGGCTTTGGGGAACCTGCCCAAAATGACCAAATTGTCCGCGATGCGGCTGCACGTCTGGAAGAAATGACTGCAACAGGAGAACTTAAAGGCGGTACTTTGCTCAAAATTAACGGACCTGCATCTTTACCTGTAGCTTGCGTGTTGGTTCACAAAGTTGCTCATCTCTATGGAGCAATTGGAGTCTTTGATCCCAAGTTAGGAAAATATGTCATTTCGATTACACATAACCCAGTATACAAACTAGGTGACTTGATTGATTGAGGTGTGATATGGAAAAGCAATCAGTGAAAGTTGTGCTTTGCGGACCGCCTCATTCGGGTAAGTCTTGCTTGAGGGAAGGTTTGAAGCAAGCGATTCGCCGTATTCCTGGCGCAGCCTATCCCTATGTGATTACAGCGAATCCAGATGGAGAAGGCTGTTGGTTTTCTGACACATACCAACGTAGCGTTGATGAAGCTACACAGTACAAAACAGATTATCGGACCGATTTCACGCCAGAGTTTACAGCAGTGAGGGCGCAGTGGGTCAAAGATTGCAGTCAACCCCTAGCTTTGGTTGACGTGGGTGGGAAGATCGATGAAAAAAATCGGTTAATTATGCAACATGCTACTCACGCAGTTATACTAGCGGGAGATATGAGCAAAGTCCGAAAATGGCGGGAGTTTTGCAATGAACTCAAATTGCCAATTGTGGCAATTATACACAGCGACTACAACGGGGTGAGCGATCGCATTGATTCAGAAGTACCAATTCTCACGGGTAGCGTTCATCACCTTGAGCGAGGCGAGGATGTTTCCAGTCGGGAGATGGTGCAAGCGCTGGCGCAGTTGTTGGTGAAGTTAAGTAGAGGGTAGAGGTGCCTACAGCAATGGAAACTATTGAGATGCAAAGCATAAATCCAATTACAACTGCGATCGCTTGGTGTTTAGCTTGGGGAGAAGAAAAGCAACCTCAGTTTGATTTAAGTGTGTTGCAGCAGATGCGGCAGGCTTTGAATAATGAAGGAAGGTTTCCAGAAGAAGTGCGTAGGGCTTTGCCCAAGCCTGTGGCATCGCTAGTCGAGGAAGTCAAGCAATTAGACACTCTCACATTTCCTGAAACATTAGATGGCTTAAAACAGTTAACCGAAAAGCACCACTACCTTTGGAGTTCCAAAATAGGCTTAGTTTACGGCGGCGCAACCAAGATTAAGCAATATGTATTTGAAGCCGCCAAACTTCCAGATATTCGAGGCGCTTCAGCACTTTTAGACCAAATTAACTTAGTTGATTTACCTGCGTTTTTTAACAAAAAACCAGCATCAAACCTCTACACTGTTCATTACCAAAGAGTAAAAAACTGGCTTAATCAAAATTTTTCCAATCAGCCTAATTTTTCAGATGCGTTGATTCCTGAACTAATTATCTACTCGACTGGTGGCAATATCTTAGCTTTCTGTCCTGCTGCTTTTGTGCATGACTTAGCTAATGCCATTGAAAAACGCTACACTGAGGAGACTTTAACAGCTAACTCCTGTGCCGTGGGAGTTACATTTAGACTCTTAGAAACTCGCTTTGGCTTGCTGCAAGATAATATCGAAGAAACATTTTGGTTAGAAAGATATCGTCAGGAATATAAAAAAAATCCACTGATTGATGCTTATTTTGGCAAAATAAAACATGACTCTGAATTAGCCGATAATTTTAAAAATCGCAAGAGTTTTAACGAATTAACTACTAAACTAGCGATTCTGTTCAATCAACGTCGCAGTGGAAATGACTGCGAAAATCGTCCTAGTCGTCGCTATCCTCCAATGTTTGAAACTCATCCTTATCTCAAAAGAGATGAAGGGGAGCGACGTTCCGCCATTACTCAAGTAAACCAAATCGTAGGACAACCTTATTTTTCTGAAACTTCTGCTAGAAAACGCAAGGTAGGTGATAGAGCTAAGAAGGGAGTATACAAACACACAGAATGGTATCAAGAATGGCAATCTCCAATAATTGAAGGCTGGACTAACCGATTTGAGGAATTTTTAAATAAAAATCTTGAACAATATCAGAAATACTACGGAGTTCATCCGCCCGATCGTGTTGAAATTCTCCAATCATTAACACATCTAAGCAAGGTAAGTAAAGGCTATGTTGCCTACATCTATGCTGATGGCAATAATATGGGTGGGTATATTCAAAAAAATATCCATAGCGTGAAAGAATACCAAGAATTTAGCAAAGATGTTGACACAGCAACTAAATACAGTGTTTATCAAGCCTTGGCATATAATCTCCATCCCCGCGAACTAAGGGGAATCAACGACTCAGAATCAACGCTTCAGGATGGTGAGATCATTCATCCCTTTGAAATTATCACTATTGGCGGTGATGACATTATATTGATTGTGCCAGCAGATCGGGCATTAGAAATTGCCAAGATGATTGGCGAACAGTTTGAAAAAATCCTTTTGAAACAAGTTACCCTAGAGGATGTAGAAATTAAAGGAGACTATAAGTTAACGGCAGCAAAACCTATTGAACTGAGTAAGTGCCATCGCTACTCTTGGCAAAATGAAGAACATTCTCAATGTAAATTGAGTATATCTAGTGGTGTGTTGATTACAGCTTACAGCACTCCCGTTTACTACGCACAGAATCTTTTTGAACAGTTACTTAAGTCGGCCAAGAAACGTGCTAAAAAGCTTAAAAATGCAGGGTACTGTGGCGGTACAGTAGATTTTTTAACAATGAAATCTGTCACCATGATTTCATCTAATATCGAGGATTTCCGTAAGCAGGCATTAACAACAGAGCGTGAGCGTGGTGCAAAACTGAAGCTATACGCTGCTCCTTATACTCTACATGAATTGGGAGGATTGCTTAAGGTAGTTGGGGCATTGCAAGAGGCTAATTTTCCCAAGTCGCAACTCTACCAAATTCGCAGTTTACTTGAACGGGGGAAACAGACAGCAATTCTCAATTACCGTTATTTCCGAGTCAGACTCAAGAATGATAAGTCAGAACTACTCAAAAAAGAATTTGAAGAGGCTTGGTGCAAAGCCAAGACTAATGGAGGTAATTTAGCTCCCTGGATGTTTGAACCAGAGGAAAAAATTTATGAAACTATCTGGCGTGAAATTGTGGATTTGTACGATTTGATTGAAACATCTGATACTGAATCACCGGAATTTTTATCTATAGCAATCCAAAATGATTCGTGAAAGCAGAGAAACCCGGTTTCTTAAAGAAACCGGGTTTCTGAGACTTGAGATTTTCACAAATGATTTAGGATTGCTATATAGAGGTTGATTCATGATATTTCTACAGCAACTATCCAATCAGAATTCAGTCGCAACTTACACAATTACTGCTGTAATTGATACTGCCTTGTGCGTGGGTGCGGGTGGTTCTTCTGGGTCACTGGCAGACAAGCCAATTGTCCGTAACTCTGAAGGAAATTTGCTAATTCCTGCTTCTCAAGTTAAAGGTCGTCTGCGTCATGAGTGCGAAAAACTAGCTAGAGGTTTGGGATGGGCAATTTCTGAATCTCCCAGTGCTGAAAAAATGGTGATTCGTAGAGCAACTGCACCTGTTGAATTTCAACGCAGTGAATACGAAGTTCCGGGATATAACGAAACCTATCACTGTTTAATTAGCCAGATTTTTGGCGATCCTGTTTTGCAATCACGAGTAATTTTTGAGGACTTGATTTGCACCCTCAGTCCAGATAACTTACCTGAAGTTTTGCGTCCGGGTGTAACAATTAATCGTCGTCGCCGTACTGCTGAGGAGAAAAAACTTTACTTTCTCGAAACCTCTCCAGTAAATGCTCAACTTAGGTTTGAAGGTAATATTCACGTCCAACCAAGCCTCAAACCTGAACAACCAGATTATGCGCCAGTATTGATTTGGGCTGGGTTGCAACATATTCATGCACTAGGGGGAAGTAAGTCTGCTGGTTTGGGATGGTTACATTGGGAACTACCAAAAATTGAAGTTGACGAGAAAGTTTGGCAGTTTTTGGCAAAAGGAAGAGTAAAGTGAAGCACATTCAACTGCAAATTAAGGCTTTGTCTCCTCTGGCGATCGCACGACAGAAACCAGGCGGTTCTGTTAGTGAGGTTGAAGATTATATTCCTGGCACCGTGATTCGCGGAGCAGTTGCTGCTCAAATTTTACAGCAATCAGGTCATCGGTCAACTAATCTTGCAGAAAATGGTGGTGACTTTCAGGCTTTATTTCTGGGTGATGAACCTGCAATTTTTCAAAATGCTTATCCTGCTGTACTCATCCTTGATAAGACTGTCATTCAAGATGATATTAGGGTTTTACCTGCTACTGCGCTCAGTTCTAAGACTAAACCTGGTTTCAAGCCAGAGAAGAATAACGGTGTTTTTGATACTTTAATTGACCGCTTTTGTGCCGAATGTTATGGTTATCCTTACGATCCAAACTGCCCAACTGATGGGGAACGAGTTGACACCCCTGGCATTAGTTTCTACAGCCAACTCCATGACGAATATTATAGTCATTCAGTTGATAAACGCTTGTTAACACGAGTTGGGATCAATCGACGACGGGCAACGGCTGAGTCAGAAATACTCTACAGTATTGAAGTGCTGAATGAATCTGAGTCCAAAGGTAAAAATCCGAAACCCGTAATTTACAGTTCAGCAATTGTAGTGACAGATAGTTTAGCAGATTCTTTATGGCAATTTATTCATGCTCGCCGTCAAGACTTCCGCTTGGGTGGTTCAACTTCACGAGGACTGGGACTCGTCGAAATTGACGCGAAACTGCCTAGAGATGCTAAACCAAATATAGAGCATAAAGTCACAGAATTTACTCATACACTGCAAAAACGTTGGCTGGAGTGGAATAACGTTTTTGGTCATCCTCTCAAAGAGTTACCAAGTAATTGCACTTACTTTACCTTAGATTTACAAGCTGATGCTATCCTGACTGAACAGTGGCGGCGCACTACTGTAATTTCTGCCGCCATGTTACAACAGTTTACAGGTGTTGAAGCACCCCTGAAACTCGAAGCTACTTCCAGCAGCTATGATTACCGTTCTGGTTGGAATGCTGCTTGGGGATTGATCAAAGATGTGGAACTGGTGACTAATAAAGGAGCAGTATATTTATTTAGTACTACTCAACCTTATAAATGGTATGAAGCTTTAGCCCAATTGGAGTTAACAGGCGTAGGCGATCGCACCTGTGAAGGCTTTGGGCAATTGCAAGTTTGTCATGATTTTCATTTGGTATTTCGTGAGAATGCAGTATGAGTGAACCATTGGAACCACAACAACTTAAAATTCAGAAAGGAATCCGTCAGGCTGAGGATAAGTTAGTAACTGCTATCCAAACTGCTTTAGATGATAAAAGTTCTTACGGCAAACTGGAAGAGTCTCAGTTTCGTAATTTACTCCGATTTGCCAATGCTACTGAAAGTACAGAAGCTATTAAAAACTTTTTGTTTTATCAAGTAGGTCGAGATCAGAAGTGGGGTAAGGGTAAAAACTCATTAGCCCAAAAAATTATTAATGACATCAATAACGATATCAAAATTATTGCTGATAAAATTGCCAAAGAGGCTAAAACAGATGACTTAAATCCAATTTGGCTAGAGCTAACCCGCCGCTATTTAGGTTATGGCGCTCGCTATTTAGTATACAAAAATAAAAATGAGTCTTAGTTTTTGAATATACCTGATTCAGGACTTTAATTATATGCCTCGACTTGTAATTTCAACTGTAGGTACGAGTTTGTTAACTAATCAAATTTGGGAAAGGACTGATCCAAAGGATTGGAAACGTCGTCTTAACGAAACAGCCAATCTCTCTTATGAAGAAGTTAGCAAATACCATGAAGATATTTTAGATATTATTAATGAATTGAAACAAAGATCCGAGAAAAAACTTTACGATGATGACAGTGAGGTTGCACAAATCAGAGAAGCTAGTGCAGAAGTGAATGGCATTTATGGTTTGTACAATGAGAAAATAGACCAAGGTATACCAGACACTCATTTATTAATTGCCACCGACACTGCGCAAGGTAGAGTTACTGCCGAAATAGTTGAGTCATTTTTGAAAAGTAAGGGATTAATTACTACAACTACCTGTATTCAACCTAAACTTTCCATTGCCAGCAGTAATACCTTTATGGAGGGCATGGCAAAGTTGATTCCTTCAATACAAGAAATTATTTGTAATTGTAAAAAAAGCAAGTATGACATTTGTTTTAATCTTGTTGGTGGATTTAAAGCTTTACAAGGCTACTTCAATACAATAGGAATGTTTTATGCTGATGAAATTATTTATGTTTTTGAAGGTTCAAATGAAGTACTCGCAATCCCAAGACTTCCTGTCAAAGTTGATATAGATCAGGTTGCACCATATAAAGTTCAGCTAGCAATGATGGAAGTTGGTGAAATACCGACATTTTGGGAAGAAGCCAAAAGGTTCCAAAAGAATGGGTTTTGGTTGATAATCAAGAAATGACCTTATCAACTTGGGGGCAGCTTGTTTGGAATCATTGCAAGGATGACTTGCTTTCACAAAACTTACTGAAGTTTCCCAAAATAGATTACAAACAAAGTTTGATAGATGACTATAAAAAAAATCAACAAGAAAAGCTGAAGTTGCAGGAAACTATAGCTAAAGTTGCCCAACTACTAATAAAATCCAACGGTGATACTAGCATTCTGAAACGAGATCCGGGATTGCAGTATGACAAATACACCAATATGAAAGGTGATATTGCTCATTTTCGAGTCACTCAAGGCTTGCGAGTAAGCTGTACTTCATCAAATGGTGTCTTGCTACTACATCGCTATGGTAAGGAACCAGACGTTAACAAAAATCCTTACTGAGAAATTGAGTAAAAATTTGATAAATTTTCCAATTGATATGAATATGTTTGATATTTTCAAAAATCGTCTGGAACTAACAGGAAGTCTGACAACAATCACAGCATTACGCATTAGTGCAGGGCGCTCAACGGAACCAATTGGTTCTGACTTACCAGTGATTAAAGATACTTTTGGCAGACCTTTGATACCTGGAGCGAGTTTCAAGGGAGCATTGCGATCGCGTCTGGAAAGCTTCCTGCGAGGAATTGTGGGAAGAGATCGTAAACTTGTAGCAAATCCTGCCATTGAAGAGGAATGGTCAATTACATCTCAAGAACTCAAGAAGCTAAAAGAAGATTATACTGATGATTTGGCTCTGACGACTGAAATTATCCAGCAAACAGATTTAGTTTCTCGCCTCTTCGGTTCTCCCTGGCTTGCTAGTAAATTCCAAGTGCGAGACTTAACTGTACTACCAGAATATTGGTTTGGGCAATATCAGGAGCGAGATGGTGTAGCTATTGACAGAGATACGGAAACTGCAGCAGATGGGAAACTCTATGATTTTCAGGTTGTACCAGCAGGGACACCCTTTTACTTTAAGGCTGTGGTAGAAAATGCTGAACCTTGGGAACTAGGTTTATTAATGATTGGATTACAACAGTTTGAGACAGAGCAAATTCCTCTGGGAGGAGGGCGATCGCGTGGTTTGGGTGTCGTTAAACTGGAAATTGACCAGATGAAATGGATTGATGTCAACAACGACCCAGAAAAGTTGCTCACATATCTGCAAAATTTAGTCAATCCTCATGAAACACCAACATATGAAGACGGTCAGCAGTTTAAACAAACTTGGACAGAAGCTCTCATTAATCGTTTAAGACAAAATCTCCCTAATCATTCTACCGTATAAGTTTATTGAGGATAGCAATATGGCTTTCAGTAGTTACAAAACTATAGGCGAAGTCCTTAAAGCATTTCAGGTTACATATACTGAATCAAATTTCATGGGAGAAGCTGAATTTCATGTCTCAGATTACTTCCGAGAAGATTTGCAAACCGTAATGCGGGAAGGAGTTGTTGACAATTCAGAATTCGCTATTTGTGAAAACTTAATCTACCCAGTTTTGAAGGAAGTTTGGAAGCGCTACAGCAGCAAGTTTATTTTATGGAGCCATCAATCTCTCAATTATGATGAAAAGTTATCAGGTTTTCCTGAATATATTTTGGCTAAACGTTCTCCACTTGGAAAAGTTGTTTTTGACAAACCATACTTCATTTTAGTAGAAGCCAAGCAAGATAACTTTGAAGCAGGTTGGGCGCAATGTCTAGCAGAAATGATTGCCGCCCAAAGACTGAATGACCCACAGGTAATTATCTTTGGCATTGTATCTAACGGAGGATTATGGCAATTTGCCAAGCTAGAAGCAGATACATTTACCAGAAATATCGCCCCTTACACTATTTATGAGCTAGATAAACTCTTTGCTGCTGTCAATTATGTCTTTCAACAGTGTGAATTGCAGCTTAACAATCTATTAGCTGCTTAATCTTTGTTGGGCTATTTCACTATTAGACATCTCCGGAAAACACGTAGAGACGCGATTAATCGCGTCTCTACCAAGGGTTTCAGGTAACGCATAATTAATTTTCACCAGATGTCTATTGGTGTAACCACCACAGAAATTAATTCTCTTCCTCTGTGGTTCGTTAATAAGTACTCTTTAGGCGGGACGGGAGTAATTAAAACCAAATATTTTTCAACAGACAACTATGCACAAACGATTTGTCAACCATTGCACCATTAACTTAACCCTAATTCCTGATGGACCAATTCTCATCAAATCTGGTCGGGAAAGCGCTGATCCCACCAAGCCAGATATGGAATTTGTCGAGACTTATCATGCAGGCGGACGCTCAATTTATTTACCAGGAAGCAGTCTTAAAGGTGCAATTCGCGCCCATGCAGAAAGAATTGTCCGCACTGTAGGAAGAGATAGTAATCCCAATAATCCTCAGATTCTCTGGGCTAACGATCCCTTGAATGACAAATATGCTTATTTACAAGGAGAGGCTGCTGATATATACAAAAAATCATCTTTCACAGACCAGATGTTTGGTAATACTGCTATTGCAAGTCGTATCCGAGTGGAAGATGCTTATCCCGTTGACCAGGGGCAAATTAAACTTGAAGAACGTAATGGGGTAGCTATTGACCGCGTATTTGGTTCTGTTGCAGTTGGTCCCTTTAACTATCAAGTTTGCACTGCTGGAGAATTTCGCACCAAAATTCATCTGAAAAACTTTACATTGGCGCAGTTAGGTTTAATTGGTTTGGTTCTACGCGATTTAAATGATGGTTGGTTTGGTCTTGGTTTTGCTAAATCTCGCGGCTTGGGTACAGTTACAGTAAAATTTAACTCTACTACTGTGCAATATCCAGGTTGTGAGTTAAATGTAGAAACTCAGAAAATTTGCCAGCTAGGAAATCTAGGAGAATGGGATTGGCATTACCTTCTAGGGGCGGGAGAATTTTTGCCTGATGCAGAAGCGGAAAAATACGGCTTTCCGAAACCTGATATGCAACTAACTCCCATTCGTGCGGAACCGATGGATTTAGGTTTTGGAGTCCAGCTAAATTGGCAGGGTGATGGTGAAGCAGGCGTATCCGATTTGTTTACAAGGGCAGTTCGTGCTTGGAGTCAAGTTTTGAGAGGTGCAGCGGCATGAAAGGGTTTGTATATTCTAAACAAATTGTATCGCAAAATGAATTGAGAAAGTTACTGGAAGAATTAGCAATTGAGCCTAGTTATTACTTTTTGCGTTCTGCTTATGCAGTCAGCGGTATCTGCAGGAAATTACCACAGGAATTCCCCTCTCCTGAAGGGCAAATGTTTAATGCCGATCGCGAACTGCGCTGGAAAAAACAAAAGTCTGGCTATGAGGTATTACTCCTAAGTAGAGTGGCAGTTGATTTAAAGGGTATGCAGCTAGTTGCTGGTAATTGGGAAATCTGCGACTACAATGCTTACTTTTATAAAAATGAGACTAAATTTCCAAATTGTTTCACATTCAAGGGGTTAAACGATGAAGATATCAGCCCTGAAGACATCCATATAAGTCAGCGGTATTTCAAAGACAAAGACACCGCAACAGTTCATTTTATCGCTCTTACTGTGAAGGAAAAATGACTAGTACTCCGCCTCGCAAACCCCAAAGACCGACACCACCAACTCCGCCTCGTTCTCGTAACTTTTCGCAGGGTACGGCTGCACCTAAACCCTACGAGTTAATTTCTTTTCCTAAAGAACGTCCAACTTTACAGCGTCCGGTAGGACATCATAAATATGATAGTAATTGCCTGCATGGAACTTTATTTCTCACCCTAAAAGTTCAAACTTCTTTGCACGTTTCCACAGGCGTAGTTGTGATGGGTAGCGACATTGGCAGTCGTGTACCTCTAATCAAGACAATGATACAAGGAATTGACCAAAAACTTTTTATTCAAGGCAGTTCCTTGAAAGGCTGCATTAGGTCTGTGTATGAGGCAATTACCAGAAGTTGTCTTTGTAAAACTAAAGCAAAGATGAACCAAATTCCTGATGGCTATGGTGAATGTAAAATCAATATCAATAAAAATCTAGTTTCGGTTTGTCATGCTTGCCAAATATTCGGTGCTTTAAACTGGCAAGGATTGATTGATTTTAGTGATGCTAAGTGTGAGAAGGCGGGTTTCAGTACGGGATTTATGCCTTCTCTATATAGCCCTCGCCCTGACGTGTGCCGAGCATATTTTGATGAAAAAGGTAAAGTCGCTGGACGCAAATTTTACTATCACACAATCAGGGCTATTGATAAAGGTCAAAATCAAGGGATTACAGTTCAGCAAGCAGCAAAAGAGTATACATTTACTACTCAGTTGCACTTGAGAAATTTGAAGCCAGAAGAACTTGGTACTTTGTTGATTGTGCTAGGACAAGACCCCAAGTATCCCATTGCTCTTAAGGTGGGTGGTGGTAAACCCATAGGAATGGGAACGATGACGGTGGAGGTAACAGCAGTTCAAGTGCTGCAAACTGCTAAGGACTGGCGCGATCGCTACTCTGCTTACACCCCCTCACAAAGCTTGAGCCTAACTGGTGATGCATTGCAACAATTCATCTCCAGACAAATTCAAGCTGCTCATTCTCGGCTGATCCAAACACCGCAATTACAGGAACTAGGTGAGGTACTGCGTTACCCAACTGACCGCGAACCCCCAGAAGGAATGTACTGATGCTGACCAGTGAATCTCTTACAGAAGCTCAATGGCAAATTACCCATGCGATCGCACTGACTTTAGTTAAAGATAATACAGAGGTGAATGAATTGGGGAAGGCGATCGCGTATCTCCGCGCCTCTGTGAATCAACCAGATGCGGGTACAAAATTCTTCAAATACCTGAAAACCTTGGTTAATAACGGTAGACAAATAGGACATAGTGGCAGAACTACTGATTACTACCGCAGCATTGAACGAGCTTGCAATCAATACCTGCATGAGCAAAATGCCCATACCATGCTGCAAATTTTAGGCTGGGCTGCGCGTCTAATGCGCTACTACAAACATGCCAGTCCCATTGAGGAAATTACCACACCTCCTACCCCTCTACCAACAAGACGCGGAGAGCAGCAGGTGGAAATGTGTTGCGATCGTCAAGCGGAAATTGCGATCGTCACTGGCACTCATGAGTTTGCAATTGGTCAAATCCTGGAAGCTACGGTAACTGCAAGAAAAGGCAATAAGGTGACATACGAAATTTTGGGAACGATTAAACGGACTGAAAAAGAACCCAAAAAAGCACAATTTCTCTCTGAAGGGCAAACGGTCAAGGTTGAGATATTAGACCTTAACGAGGACAGGAGTATTAAAAAGGTTAAGTGTATTGATTGAAACAACTGTCTTCCTTGCCACTGACATTATTTAAGCATAGGATTTAGATTAAGGATCATAGTAAGATCGTGTCCTTTGTCTGTTTTGACACTTTCTCTGGAGCAAACAATGTGTGAATAAACCAAATACTCACTGGTAACTGACCCAACTGTACAAACACCACACAGACACTTATACCTACACTTCCAAGAAACCTCGCCAAGATCAGACAATCATCTTATAATTGGGCAAGCAGATAATTTTTCGTTAACCGAAGCGGGGTCAAAATCCCTAGTATGTTCACGAAAATCGCCATAACCATGAAAAATCAATACGTCTAGGGTTTGAATAACCTCAAGTCAAGCCAATATCAGAGGGAATTAAAAAGCTGAAATGGACTTTTTTTTCCGCTTTGGCAAAACCCTGTTTAAAAGGCATCCCCAGTCAGAGTTTCAGCCTGGGCGGTCGCCATTCACTGAATCCCCGTAAGGGGACTGAAACTTAATTAAGACTCCGGTTAATTCGGCAATCGCTTCAGCGGTCGCCATTCACTGAATCCCCGTAAGGGGACTGAAACATCCATTGTTAGTTGTTAGATAAGTTATCTGATATTCAAGGTCGCCATTCACTGAATCCCCGTAAGGGGACTGAAACGTTTGAACGACAGCTAGTCCATGCTTGCCCAAGGCTGGGGTAGTCGCCATTCACTGAATCCCCGTAAGGGGACTGAAACGACCATTACACCAATCTACTAAGTAAATGTAGTGGTGAGTCGCCATTCACTGAATCCCCGTAAGGGGACTGAAACGGTAATGGTGCATCTATAAGTTGAAGTGTTGATTGGTCGCCATTCACTGAATCCCCGTAAGGGGACTGAAACCAAAAAATAAAAAGCGTGAATCTTATCCTCAAAGAAGAGTCGCCATTCACTGAATCCCCGTAAGGGGACTGAAACTATGCAAATCGTCTGGAGTAGGCATCCATCCTAAAGTCGCCATTCACTGAATCCCCGTAAGGGGACTGAAACATGTAGGGTTTGAGCTTTGCAGCCATCTCACGGGTCGCCATTCACTGAATCCCCGTAAGGGGACTGAAACAAGTCACCAAGCTACGTCTAAATGAGTCTCAGGGACGGTCGCCATTCACTGAATCCCCGTAAGGGGACTGAAACCATAAAACGAATAGTTTTCCGAATTCTGTCTGCTAAGTCGCCATTCACTGAATCCCCGTAAGGGGACTGAAACTACCAGCCGTACCATACGGCAACGACGGAATCGGCGTCGCCATTCACTGAATCCCCGTAAGGGGACTGAAACGCATCTTACAAGGTCTTGAGGAGTTTCCCGGAGTCGCCATTCACTGAATCCCCGTAAGGGGACTGAAACACGTACAACCTCTACCCACCCTGAAAACAGCTGTGAATAGCGGGTCGCCATTCACTGAATCCCCGTAAGGGGACTGAAACTTGTACAATCCCATGAGTTTTTTCCCAGTCTATAGTCGCCATTCACTGAATCCCCGTAAGGGGACTGAAACAATAATAATAAAGGTTTGCGTCCGTGAGAGGGATGACCGTCGCCATTCACTGAATCCCCGTAAGGGGACTGAAACATCTAATACTTCCCAGAGTCAACAAAAAAAATGGCAGTCGCCATTCACTGAATCCCCGTAAGGGGACTGAAACATCAAAACATGGCTAGGCAGCCTCAATGCTGTTTGTCGGAAGTCGCCATTCACTGAATCCCCGTAAGGGGACTGAAACTTATAATTACCGGGGTTACCGTAACTTTTGGCTCAGGTCGCCATTCACTGAATCCCCGTAAGGGGACTGAAACTATGGAACTAATGATATATTTGATACACTTTCAGGAGTGTCGCCATTCACTGAATCCCCGTAAGGGGACTGAAACTTCTGAGTATCCCCTGGATGCCCAAAAGTCCTAAAGTCGCCATTCACTGAATCCCCGTAAGGGGACTGAAACTCTTGTGAGGCATTGGCAGATTCAACTGATGTCAGGCGAGTCGCCATTCACTGAATCCCCGTAAGGGGACTGAAACAATATCTTAGGGCGAGTGTGGAAAGTTTTGACTGTCAGTCGCCATTCACTGAATCCCCGTAAGGGGACTGAAACTCAGTTCTTTCCTGTGCGCTAGAGCCAACACACCTTGTCGCCATTCACTGAATCCCCGTAAGGGGACTGAAACGCCAGTAGGGGATAGGGAAGAACAGAAAAAGTAAGGTCGCCATTCACTGAATCCCCGTAAGGGGACTGAAACTTTACGGTGAATACATGAGAGGTTACGAAAGAGGAAGGAAGTCGCCATTCACTGAATCCCCGTAAGGGGACTGAAACCACTCAACCAAAATAAAGTGCGATCGCCATACAAGTCGCCATTCACTGAATCCCCGTAAGGGGACTGAAACCTCACAATACCCAGGTCGCCATTCACTGAATCCCCGTAAGGGGACTGAAACTTTGGTATGTCCAACTACTAGTTGAACCATCAGGTCGTCGCCATTCACTGAATCCCCGTAAGGGGACTGAAACTTGAGTTTGTGGACTTTACGTCGCTTTCGCTGGCTCTTGAGTCGCCATTCACTGAATCCCCCTAAGGGGACTGAAACGTATCTAGGAATTTCGATTATTTTACCGCAGTCGCAGTCGCCATTCACTGAATCCCCGTAAGGGGACTGAAACGTCAGAATAGACAAGCAGACAAAAGATGCCTTCATGGTCGCCATTCACTGAATCCCCGTAAGGGGACTGAAACGCTCCGCAGGAAGTTAAACTTTACAGTACTAGACTTATATTAGATATCTCCGAAATATAAATTGTATGTGGTAAAAGAATATCTTAGAAGCTTTTTGACCATAAGAATATGAGTTCGAGACTAAATTACACTCAAAAGAATCCTCAAGAAACACAGCGGGTTTGGTAGGTCTAGGGCATGAACAGATACGTTTCATTATTTCAGCTTAGAAAAAGTCGGAGATATTATCCCCGACCAGACTATTTTTAGGAATTTTCGATTGGATGTAACTGACAAATTAAATATCAGGATTGTCTACCAAACCTAGCAATTAATTCCGACCGCGACAACTGCATGAGTAATGGGGTAAATTCTTCTGGTGGGAAAGCTAATAAGGGTTCAATAATTGCTTGAAGTTCATTATCTAATGAACCAAAGCGAACTCGTAGTAAGTTCTCGACAACAAGTCGTTCCCCTTGCTTAATTCCCTCTAGTTGTCCTTCAAGTCGTCCTGACTGTAGTCCTGACTGTATTCCTTCAAATCTTGCCTGTTCTCTGTCTTGCTGATAAAGTGGTGCTAATCTCATAACCAACTCCCTATCGTCTTCTTCTGGGTTTTGAGCGACTACTAAGTTCTTTTGCAGGTTGTACAATAATTCTAACGTCGCTTTGCGTTCCGGGATGTTTGATGGAAGTGCAACGAATTCATCAATCGCTTGGTTTTGTACCGTCCCTCGTCCAAGAATCCTCAACCACAAAGTTTCTGGAGTTCTTGGTAATTGGTGAATCGCAACTATAGCTGCTCGCAGATTCTCTGGCATCAAGTGTACTCCCGGCACCCAATCGACTCCTTGTGTTGCACCAAATCCTGATAACACCGTTGCGGATGCTGTGGGTGTGAGAATCCATAACTTTGGGATGGCTGACTGTGGAATGGAGGTTTTGTTTCGCTTTGCTTCTCGCTGTAATTCACCCCTGACTTCTAATAGTTTTAAAAGACAATCACAAATTTCTTCTTGAGAAGCTGCATTGCGAAATGGTTCAAAGATAGCAGGTGCAGATGCAAATCTCCCTAACAATCCCAGTCTTTCTAAATTAGCGTTTGGTTGTGATGAAGGAGCAAAGAAAACATCAATCTCTCTCACTTCTCCTGCCACGCGCTTGGGTGCTTGTACTTCCCCATAAGGTTTTAGTAATTCCTCAAAATAATCTTTGGCGAATTGGTCATGAATAAATCGAGTCATTCAATTGGATTTATTGAAAAATTATTGGACGTATTAAATACTATTTTACCTGATTCGGCAATCATTAATAGAAGCTAATAAAACTAGAATCATCGCCTATGCTTTTATGCAGCGTTGCACTGGGTAGAATACTATGCTTGTGTTAGAGGGTCTAATATAGAGCAGGAATATCCAGGGATATCTCCCTACGAGTCTCGCCGGGATAATGTTGATGACCTTGCCAGCAACCTAGGTCATTGTAATTTACGTAAAGTGTATGAAGGTTTAGAAAATGAGAGTTGTAAAGCCAGATATCTACAATGTCTAACTACTAATGCAAAAGTATATTACACTAAGAATAAATTAAGAGTTACAGACTCTTTTCCAAATTTACATAAAATCAAGTAGATATGAGATAGCTGAGTTTTAAAATCCCCTGAAGATGACAAACTCTACTCCTAACATAGACGAACATTTCCAACACTTAACCGAATTCTCCCCACCCCAATACGGTTCAGTTAAGAAAAATTGCCAACCGTCAACCTGTGTAGAGACGCGAAAGTTGAGCCAGCGCTGAATGAGTGTTTCCGACGCCAGATGCCTGCGATCGCGTTACCCGTCTTCAGCACTGGCTCCTCCGTAGGCGACTGGCGTCGCGTCTCTACAAGTCTGAAATTACTACCGTTCAGTCCTAACTGAACCGTATTGCTCCCCACCCAACTTTTAATGGGAAATCATTTACAAAATCCTCAACCGCCAAGACATCCGGCTGATGGCGCCTACAGGTTCCGGGAAAACAGAAACAGCGATCGCTCCCCGACTCTTGGCTAAAGTACAGGGTGTTTAAGTGCTTTCTTTCAGCCATGCAGTTTGTCAAGCTGCTTTCCTCAAATCAAGAAGCTGATTAAGCCGGATGAGGATTCGGTGCGAGTTTATGTGTTGGATGCTCTTGCTGTAAAACGCACCATTAGCTACGGTTCCAACAAACCTCGCCAAGATGAGACAATTATCTTATAATTGGGGAAGCAGACAATTTTTCGTCAACCAAAGCGCGGGCAAAATCCCTAGTATGTTCACGAAAATTGCCAGAACCATGAAAAACCAATAGGTCTAGGGTTTGAATAACCTCAAGGAAAGCCAATATAAGAGGAAATTAAAAAGCTGAAATGGACTTTTTTTTCCGCTTTGGCAAAAACCTGTTTAGAAGGGATGCCCAGTCAGAGTTTCAGCCGGGGCGGTCGCCATCAACTGAATCCCCGCAAGGGGACTGAAACACGCTTTAAGTAAGTCATCGTTACCATTACCGTTATGTCGCCATCAACTGAATCCCCGCAAGGGGACTGAAACAGCATATACATGTTGCTTCCTACTAAATGGATAAGAGTCGCCATCAACTGAATCCCCGCAAGGGGACTGAAACATGAAGTGGAAAGTGGAAGTGGTAACAAGCCAGTAGTCGCCATCAACTGAATCCCCGCAAGGGGACTGAAACGATAATTAGTGTGCAGGGTTAGACGCCGCACGGTTGTTCAACGGTCGCCATCAACTGAATCCCCGCAAGGGGACTGAAACAATTTTTTATCAAATCAAAAGATACGTAGGGGAGAATCGCAAGTCGCCATCAACTGAATCCCCGCAAGGGGACTGAAACCCGAAGAACCCATCAGTGCTATTGAATACCTACGTGCATGTCGCCATCAACTGAATCCCCGCAAGGGGACTGAAACCCAGATAAGCTAAACCCAAGTACACTAGACAATGGAGTCGCCATCAACTGAATCCCCGCAAGGGGACTGAAACCTACAAATAAGTGACGATGAGATAAAGGAAGTAGTCGCCATCAACTGAATCCCCGCAAGGGGACTGAAACTCTAATGAGACCGAAATTAACAGTCTCCCACACGCGGAGTCGCCATCAACTGAATCCCCGCAAGGGGACTGAAACAGCCCAGATATAATGACAATTCAAGCATTTCCAAAATCTAAAGTCGCCATCAACTGAATCCCCGCAAGGGGACTGAAACACCCTTACTGATCTCCTCCTCCGATATCGTTTCTGATGTCGCCATCAACTGAATCCCCGCAAGGGGACTGAAACCAAATTTGGCTGAGATAGAGGCTGAGCTTAGCTTGATTCGGCAGTCGCCATCAACTGAATCCCCGCAAGGGGACTGAAACTCCCCACGCCCTTAGCACCAGGTCAGGCTTTTGAAGTCGCCATCAACTGAATCCCCGCAAGGGGACTGAAACATGATACCAGTACCAAAGCCAACACCTACACCAGATGTCGCCATCAACTGAATCCCCGCAAGGGGACTGAAACAGATAAGACTAAAATATGAACTCGAAAGAGAGGTTTCAGAGGTCGCCATCAACTGAATCCCCGCAAGGGGACTGAAACAAAGCTTTCACCTCACTTGATATGTCTGCGGATGAGTATCGCTTGTCGCCATCAACTGAATCCCCGCAAGGGGACTGAAACAGCACCGGAAACTGAGTTACTACCCATAAGTCGGTTAGTCGCCATCAACTGAATCCCCGCAAGGGGACTGAAACCTGGATAAGGGAGTCCGACGCTCCATCATCGACTGCGTCGCCATCAACTGAATCCCCGCAAGGGGACTGAAACTCATTGTAAGCCCCGCATCGCTAAAGCTGCTGATTGGTCGCCATCAACTGAATCCCCGCAAGGGGACTGAAACTACTTCGGTTTCACCCACCATCACCACCCAGCGTTGGGTGTCGCCATCAACTGAATCCCCGCAAGGGGACTGAAACTCTTCATGCGACGGCGACGAGATTCAGCGGAATCCATAGTCGCCATCAACTGAATCCCCGCAAGGGGACTGAAACTTGAGATCAGCTTGAGTATAGTGGTACATTTGAATGTCGCCATCAACTGAATCCCCGCAAGGGGACTGAAACTTATAAAACTCGTAAGGTATTTGAAAACTAGTTGCAAGTCGCCATCAACTGAATCCCCGCAAGGGGACTGAAACAACTTGTTTTAGTTCTGCTAAAAACTCTTTACGGGTCGCCATCAACTGAATCCCCGCAAGGGGACTGAAACTTTAAAGTTGACGACGGCGAATATGCAGTTGCGGAGTCGCCATCAACTGAATCCCCGCAAGGGGACTGAAACGGCACTGCTGCCCACCCTAAATAATCTCAAAATAGAAGTCGCCATCAACTGAATCCCCGCAAGGGGACTGAAACCAAAGCGCTTCAAGAGGTACAAAAAGCAGTACAACTTAGGTCGCCATCAACTGAATCCCCGCAAGGGGACTGAAACCTTTATAGATAGTTTGTTGCTTTCGTGAAGCTTGAGGTCGCCATCAACTGAATCCCCGCAAGGGGACTGAAACCCAAGAAGGTGATAACTGATCCACACGCGGTACATGAGTCGCCATCAACTGAATCCCCGCAAGGGGACTGAAACTCGATCCGCAAGGGCTTTCGGCATCTGCCACATTCGGGGTCGCCATCAACTGAATCCCCGCAAGGGGACTGAAACTAAAACTGATTTTTGTTGACCCTCGCTATACCAGGTCGCCATCAACTGAATCCCCGCAAGGGGACTGAAACATATCTTAAAATGAACTCCTGTTTATAATTATAAAGTCGCCATCAACTGAATCCCCGCAAGGGGACTGAAACAATTAGGTTGGTATTTTCATTCCTAATAAAAAGAAATAGTCGCCATCAACTGAATCCCCGCAAGGGGACTGAAACAAGTCAATGAAATTAGAGCAAAATTTGGATTAAAAGTCGCCATCAACTGAATCCCCGCAAGGGGACTGAAACACATTAAAATCAAGCAGTGGGAAATCTGAGCTGGCTTGTCGCCATCAACTGAATCCCCGCAAGGGGACTGAAACTAGTATAGTTGGTAGCCTAAACCTGTACCATCATTAGGTCGCCATCAACTGAATCCCCGCAAGGGGACTGAAACACCACCCCCAGCCAGCTACCTCCTACTGGCCAGCGTCGCCATCAACTGAATCCCCGCAAGGGGACTGAAACACATTTCAAGAACACATCAGTAACTCTTCAAAAGAGGTCGCCATCAACTGAATCCCCGCAAGGGGACTGAAACAGTATAGAAAAGAGTTAGAGCTAGGTTCGGAAATTCCGAAGTCGCCATCAACTGAATCCCCGCAAGGGGACTGAAACTAACACTGACTCTTTCTTACCCCGTGGCGATACGTGGGGAGTCGCCATCAACTGAATCCCCGCAAGGGGACTGAAACTTTAGGTCTGGTGAATAAATACAAAGGGCGATCGCAGTCGCCATCAACTGAATCCCCGCAAGGGGACTGAAACATCGTTTAAACTGCTACTACTGCCGAACAGTCCACCGGTCGCCATCAACTGAATCCCCGCAAGGGGACTGAAACCTCAAGCATGTCTGCGAGGCAATGCAGACAGAGTGTCGCCATCAACTGAATCCCCGCAAGGGGACTGAAACGAAGACAAAGACCCCAAGTTAAATGTGACTCTTTGGGATGTCGCCATCAACTGAATCCCCGCAAGGGGACTGAAACATGGGAACTGTCGCAGCTCGAGTTGGAGCCGCTGTCGCCATCAACTGAATCCCCGCAAGGGGACTGAAACTAATGTTTCGGGTTAGTGATAGCAGTCTAAGCATGAGTCGCCATCAACTGAATCCCCGCAAGGGGACTGAAACGACTCGTCCCCGCCACATCAGGACAACCCGTTTTTGCGTCGCCATCAACTGAATCCCCGCAAGGGGACTGAAACCTGTTATGAAGTTTCAGTCCCCAGAACTTTTATTGGTCGCCATCAACTGAATCCCCGCAAGGGGACTGAAACAGGCGTAGTTGTTATCAGCAAGTAGCACAACAGACGTCGCCATCAACTGAATCCCCGCAAGGGGACTGAAACAATTTAGGTAAAGTATTATCTATTACTAATTTTAGAGTCGCCATCAACTGAATCCCCGCAAGGGGACTGAAACATTAAATGTTCTTTTCATTACTTCTCTAGTTTGTAAATGTCGCCATCAACTGAATCCCCGCAAGGGGACTGAAACTATTAAGCTTGTGTGCACTGAGCATTTCGATGACACCGGTCGCCATCAACTGAATCCCCGCAAGGGGACTGAAACCGGCGGCTGCTAACATTGGCAATAAAACCTCCATTACGTCGCCATCAACTGAATCCCCGCAAGGGGACTGAAACCAGCCATCAGGTGAGGAGCCAAGCTATGTCACTACGGTCGCCATCAACTGAATCCCCGCAAGGGGACTGAAACGTTACGTGAATGCCACTCAGGTGTGCAAAGCTTGCGAGTCGCCATCAACTGAATCCCCGCAAGGGGACTGAAACTCGAAAAACCTGCGCTTGCACCAGCCGCAAAGATTTCTGACAGTCGCCATCAACTGAATCCCCGCAAGGGGACTGAAACAAAACAACAATTGTCGCCATGAACTCAATCCCCGTAAAGGGACTGAAACTGATAACATTTCATTAAAAAGACAATATAACTTATAACGATCCACCCATAACTTGGGACGATTACTTAGCTTCACTCTGCGCTCCCCAAGTTCCCCAAGAGACGAAACGAACGCCGATCGCAATTAACCGCATCCTTGCATTCCAAGCTCATATGCCATACAGCCAATTCACCACGATCGCAAAAGTAAAAGAAGCATTCGGCATTAAAACTGTAGAGGGGAAAAGGTTTTTCCCTGACGTAGAACCAGTTACCCCATCCAACACCCTATTAGACTACCTATCGGAAAGCGTACCCCTAGCCGTTGCAGCCAGCACGAAATCCTGGGATTTTTTTTATGGATGATCAAAGATGCCTTTGAATTAGAGTAGCCGCTTGCGTAATCCCCGCAGGTGTATTAGCATTTTTTGCTACCCTTGTGAAGCAATCCCAAACCGTTGCGATTGCTTCATTCCGCTTCGCACGAGTTCGCAATGACATTGTGTAATTAATTCTGTCTAACTACTTATGTGTGTCGATTGATGAAAGCTGAAGAATATTCCTACATTGATACAAACTTTGAAAAATTAATCGGCTTCCCCCCACGCCAGTTTCAACGAGAAACCATCGCCAAAATCCTCGACAGTCAAAATGTTCTTCTGAGAGCACCTACAGGTTCGGGGAAAACAGAAACTGCGATCGCCCCCTTCCTCTTCGCCAAAATACTCAACCTCGACTTCCCCAACAAATTGATTTATGTCGTCCCCTTAAGAACTTTGGCAAACAGTCTGCGCGAGAGGACTAAGGCTTTAGTCGAACGATGGTCAAACGTGCATCAGCTACCCCGTCCCTTAGTTGTAACGCTGCAAACAGGAGAGAACCCAGAAGACCCACGCTTTGAGGGAGATATTGTCTTCTGCACCATTGACCAAATGTTGAGTAGCTTCTTAAATATTCCCTATTCAGTTGGTCGCGGTTCTGCCAATGTCAACGTAGGTGCTATCTTTGCATCTTACCTCGTTTTTGACGAACTGCACTTACTTGACCCAAATCGCTCCTTTGCGACTCTCATTAAAGTTCTACAACAGGTCAAAGAAATCTCGCCGTTTCTTTTAATGACTGCTACTTTGACTGATGAACTTGCAGACCAAATAATCCGAGAAATTAATGATTGAATTTGTTACTCCCGAATCGGTTCAAGATTACCTATCTCCTCTCTGACTCTGTGTTCTCTGCGCCTCTGCGGTTCGTTAGTGAATTACGGTGCGTTACCTTGGTGAGGATTTCAGGTGTGTAGAGACGCGAAATTTCGCGTCTCTACAAGGTTTATCGGTACGTAAATCAGCTTATTTAAGCAGTATTGCGTTACGGACAAGTCCTAACGCACCCTACATAAGGAGCAAATGAGAAATTAATGATAGAACTGATTAAAGTCGAAGATTCCGACTTACAACAAATCGAAAGTGGTCGCTGTCGGATATTTCAAGCAGTATCTAACCCATTGACTGCTGAAGTTATTCTCAATGATATTCATCAACATCAGCGCCGCCGAGTTATTATAATCTGCAATACAGTGTCTCAATCTCAGGGTCTTTTTAGAGATTTAGCAGCACTGAATGAAAATGGTGAAGTGAAAATTACTCTACTCCACTCCAGATTTTTGCCAGAAGATAGAGCTAAAAAAGAAATCGAACTGCAACAGAAGTTTGCGCAAAACTCGCAAAAGCAGGATGAGGGAATTTGTTATGTATTGATTGCTACTCAGGTGATTGAAGCTGGGCTGAACATTACCTGTGAAGTCATGCACACTCACCTTTGTCCGATGAATTCTTTATTACAAAGGGGAGGACGCTGTGCAAGATTTCGGAGCGAACGGGGTGAGGTCTATGTCTATCGTAGCATTGAAATTCATCAAGAAAATTCTGAGTTAGCTGAGGCTGATTTGGAGAGTGAATCAGAAGCAACCTTGAAAAAGAAACAAAAGTTTTTGCCCTATGATGATAAGATTTGCGAGCAAACTTGGCAAGTTTTAGAGGCACATACTCAATCTGAACAGGTTAATCAAAACGTGAGTTTTCGGACTGAGGAACAGTGGATTAATCAAGTCCATTGGGAGGAAGATTCACTACAAGCTGAACGCAGAAAGAATGAACGGGCAGAATTTGCAAGGCGGTTTAATGATGCTGTTTTTCAAGGCGATCGCTCGACTGCTGATGAACTCATTCGCTTTGTCGATAGCCGCAGTCTGTTTATTTGGAAAGAACCAATATTTATTGATGATGAGCAAATTGATCCCAAGAAACTCTTAGCCTTTTCAGTCCCCACACCTACCCTATGTAAAATCTGGCGAGAAGTCCAAAATCTAGAATACGAAATTGACTGGATATTCAAGCGGATTGAAGTGCCAAAAGGCAAAGCAGCAGAAACTTACAGCCTACCTGTTTGTACTCCCATTAAATCTCGTAATGACTTGGTTAATAGCATCCAAATTTTAGTCAATCCTCGCTATGTTCACTACGATGACGCAATTGGCTTACTGATTGGTGTTGATGTAAAGGGAAATGACTTTTATTCCCCTAAAAAAACCAAAAAACAGACCGCCAGTGAATACAAGTATTGCATGGATAACTACGTCGGTCACTTAGTTTTAATGTGGAAGTACTGGCGTGAACCTTTCAAGACGACACAGATAGTCAATGGTAAGCTCAATGAAATTGAATATACTAGTGTTCGGGATGAACTGTCACAAGCAGGTGGGCAGTTTTTAAAAACCAAAATTTTTCTAGAAGCCGCAGATATTGAAGCAGAAACTTTATTTGAATATCTCGTATTTTTTGCTATCTTCACCCATGACTTGGGTAAGCTGCAAGTCAAGTGGCAAAATGTGATGCGGGGATGGCAGAAAATTGCATATCAAAATAAATGGGGCAAAAACCCGCGATCGCACTTATTAGCACATACAGATTATAACCCAGAGGACAAGCAGCAAAAAGATGCCTTAAAAGCTTATGAAACTCAACACAAACGCCCCAACCATGCTATAGAAAGTGCTTTTTTGGCAAATTACATCTTGCAACAATCTCTAGCACCTTTGTTACGCGACCATTTCCACGCAGACGAAGAACAAATGTTTGGTATTGCATACGCAGTCATTATGGCAGCAGGTCGTCACCACTCTGCTTGGGCTAAAGGATGGGAAATGAAGGATATCCGCAAAGTGGGAATTGAACTGCATCCAGAAGCGGGGTGTGCGATCGCCTCTAGTTGGCGCTGTCTGGTTCATTTTCTACCCAAAATACCTGTTTTAGCAGAACCAAACTTGAGTAAAAATATCTATCCTGTCACCGCCGACTACAAACTGGACAAACTTTCGCCTGCTGAAATTGAATATCTGCAACTCTACTCCTTGGTGGTTCGCGCTTTACGACTATGCGATCAGCGATCGGTGAGTTAAACTGTGTTAACTCGTTCCCAGCCCAATACTGCAAGGGTTAACTCATATCATGTCCGGTTAATGACTTATTATATGAACCCTCACCCCGCCCTCTGGGCACCCCTCTCCCAAGCATGGGAGAGGGGACGGGGGCATCGGTCGGTATATCGTAACTGTTTATACGGACATGATATGACGGAATGGTTGGAAAACCCCTCTTCCACAGGGGTGTAGAATTGCACCAGCAAAACAAAAGCATCACTGATGATTAAAGCACTATTCGTTCCCAAAAAATTTAATACCTATGCTGACACCTTTCTTTTGCTGGGACTAGCGCAAATTGCTGAAGATGCACTAAATCGTACAAAGCAAAAAACAGAAATGCGATTACTGGATGAGGGAACACACTACCTCATTCAATTCCCAAAGTCAATCAATTTAGAAACAATTTCTCAACTTAATTATACTAACCCCTTTCCACCCGTCCGGGGTCAGAAAACGGACTGGAATCAAATGCCTGAGGAAACCACGTTTTTTGATGTGGTCAAGGAGGGTGAAAAACGCAAGTTCTACCGTGAATATCGGTATCAAAGTGGCGGGAAAACGGAATGGAATGAGGAAGCACCGAAACCTCCAGATCCCAGAACTCAAAATGGTGCAATTCTCATTTCCATGCGCCATGACCGAAATCATAACAGCTTGTGGCTTGAGAGTTGGCAACTCAAAGATTACTATGGTATTCTTGTAGCTTCATTGCTACAAGCATTTAGTCAGGAAACACAAGCACAGCTAGTTGCTGACTTATTTCAACAAAAAACAAACTGGCAATTACCAGATTTAGCAAGTGCTGTAAAAATTTACTTACCAACTGCAGTCCAGGGAGTCAATCGTGTCAAAGCTGATGGCAATAAAACCGATGCGCAAAAAGCAGACTGGCTGAGTTTATGGCTGATTGCTAATGGCTTATTTGAGTTTGCTATCTCTGAAAGAATTAAAATTGCTGAAGGTGTCTATGATTGGCGAGTAACAGCACTTGAACCTCAAGATATTTCCTTAGAGACATATCGAAAAGTGCTGGATGACTTAAGACAGTTTAACCCACCCGGAGGCGGTCATGGAATTGCTCGATTTGATGCTGAGTTGGTGCTGAAATTTTGCCAACAACTGCTAGAGAATCATCAGGCAAAAGCCAAAGAAAAACCCGAAGACCCCTTTGATTTCTGGAGAAAGCCAGTTAATGACTTAGTAGGCGGTTTTCGCGGTACACACTTTGGTTCCAAAGGACAAGTTTATGGTGTGAAAGAACTGTTTACATTGGGTCTTCCTGGTTGGATTAGTCCTGATAATTCTCAGGAGTTACTTGATTACCTAGATGTTTTGCAAGAGCATTTATCAGTAATTATTTCCCTATCTATCGAAGAAAGTCATAGTGAATTGCTTGCCGCCTATCGAGACTTTATTAGTGGTACAAGTATACAAAGTTTTTTCCGCTTTCAGGTTAGCTATGCTGATTACGTAGTAAAACGTTTAGCAGACCCTCAAGCTAGACCGCCACGTTTATTTTCCATTTCCGGACTGAATATCATGACGAAAAAAGATAAAGAATTCACTAACATTACCAAAGACCCAAGCTTTCTTCGCATTGCTAAAGCAATTAACCAAGCAACAGTTTATGCCGGAAAAATACAAACTAAGAATGGCTTAATAGAACTTGATTGGCAGCGTAATTATGGTTTAGCACAACAGTTAAGTAGTCAGTCGGGTTCTAAGAAAGATTTTGTCTGCGCCATTGCAGATTTTCTGGCTAAGTACGAACATGAGAATTTACGTATTTCCGAAAAACTTCAGGGTACGGGAAAATCTCTGATGCGAGTATGGACAACTAAAGAGGATTTAGACAGATTAATTGAATTAATCGAAGAATTCGACCATGTTTTAGTAGCAAATCTACTGATTGCCTATGGCTACGCTAAATGGAGTAAAGGTAAAGAGGAATTTCCTGAAAAAGCTGTTGACACGAGTCTTGAACCAGAATTGTAGGGTGCGTTAGCGACAGCGTAACGCACCGTAAACAGATACTGCTTGATAAAACAATGGAGGCTGAGCCTCTAGAAGGCATTACCACGCAGAGCGTGGTCACGAGATAATCAGGAGATATTAACAATGGCTAAGCAAACATTTCCAGTTTATTCAATTTCTATAAGTGGGCTGTTATCTTTACAGTTACACGCTTTAAATAATGAAGGCAATGAAGGTAATCAATCGCTCACCCGACGTTACTATATTGTACAAAAAGGCGATCCAGAGCCAAAGTTTGTAAATGGAGTTTCCGGAGATATGCTCAAGCATATTCAAGCAGAACATTTACACCGAATTGCTATAGAATCGGGATTAGCTTTATCAGAAGGGGGTAAGCAATTTCATCCAGATCGCATCGGCTATGACATTGACAATAGCGTCTCTGTTTTTACTGACCAAGAAGCAGATTTAGCCGCGAAAACAGCTAAGGTACTTCAGCGTTGCACCCTGAGTGACTTAGAAGGCTTTATGGTGACAGAGAAGAAAGGACAAACCCTAAAGCGAGAGTCGGTGATTGAATTTGGTGCGGTGGTTGGTTTGCCCACTTTTGTCAAAACTCAAAGCTATTTTCATGCCAAGTACGGCACAGATAACCCGACTCCTTATAATGTGCAAATTAGCTCTGGTTTGTATGCCACTGTCCTAAATATAGAGGCTTTTCGCATTGGCTACAATCCCCACAGTTTTACCTATGTTATTGATGCAGCAGAACGCAAAAAACGTCTGGATGCGCTGCTGAAAAGTGTGCTTTACACTTACCTACAGCCAAATGGTGCTAAGCGCAATACAAATTTGCCTCACCCAGATTATTTTGAAGGGGTCATTACAGTCACTACCCGCCGCTGTCCCGCACCAATGATTAGTCCTTTAGAAGAAAGTTACAACCGTCAAATTGAGAGTATCGCCAATACTCTTAATAGCTTGAATGGTGAAGGGACAGTGCATTTATTTCCCTTCCAGACAATGGCAGAATTCGCCGAACAGATTCAAACATTAATAGAACAAATGCAACCTTGGGAGAGCAACCATGCTGAAGCCGTTGAGTAAAAACACTCCTCCCCCTGTAGGAGAGGGGCTGGAGGTGAGGTCTTCATGGTTAACTGTGAGTTACCAACCCGTAAGTCTATTTTCCCTCAAGCGTTCTGATGCCACAAGTATGGCGGCTAGGTCAAACCTAGTCCCAACTCCCTACGCTATCAAAATGGCACTTTTGAAAGTGTTAATTGAAAGCCAAGGATACGCACATCAAGCTGACTTTGATTCTTGGATTCAACAAAAATTTACCAGGATTCGAGATTTGCAAATCTACGTGTCTCCACCAGAACGCTTGGTAGTGAATCGCAACGGCTACAAACTCCGCTACTACGACCAAACAGCGGACAAAGCTGATAAAAATAGACCTACTGTACCCATGCAAGATGGTTTTGTATTTCGGGAATGGGTACATTTGCAAGGAGTGTTAAGAATCTGCTGCGGACCAACAGACAAATTAGCTGAGTTAGATCAGTTGTTTTCTCAAATCAATTACTTTGGCAAGCGGGGATGTTTTTTCCAGTATTTACCTGACCAAAGTCAGCAAACTCGAGAACCGCAATTGCAAACCAACCTCAAGTCTGGATTTACAGTCCAGCCGATGGATGATTTAGGGGAGAAAACCACCTTTAACAAAATTAATCCCTTTTCTACCCAGAAGGCTGTATTGGATAAAGACCGGGTTATTAAGCCTGGGTTTTTACCCCTGAAACTTGCTGCTACCAGTACGCGTTATGACCTTTACCAAAGACTCTGAATTGGAATTTGCTGGACTAAGTTTAGTTTTGCAGCCAACAGCATCTACAACTAAATCAATTCCCTTATCTGATTGGTTATTAGAGTGTGAACACTCTCTAGCTTGGATACCTCTTGCCAAACATCAAGGCGTTACTAAAATTTTTGTTGCATTAGCTCCACCTGAATTATATCCCAAACTGATGCAGGTAATCTTGCTGAAAATTAGCAAGAATAGGACGGTAGAATGGCTAGGGAAAATATATGAAGTGACGGGAGTTGAGGTAGATTCGGCTGCACTTCATGTCCTGCAAATACCAATTTATGCTACTGAAATTTTACCTCTAACTTTAGGACGGGCAATTCACGCTCTATTTTTTCATTGGTTAGGATTGGCTGATGCAGCTTTAGCAGAACGATTACATGGACAAGAAAGTTTACCTTTCAGTATAGCGATCAAACCAGGGAAATATAGACAGGAATTGTACCTAAGAATTGGAATATTGCAGAAGGAAGTTCTAGCACCATTGCTGTGGGGATTAAGTCAAGACTTAGGTAATGAAATTACTTTGACAAAAGTTACATGTCACTTGGGTAATTGCGTAGAAATTTTGCAAACCAGTAGCTTTGAAATGTTATCTCAAGTTCCATTGCAAAAAGAAATTTATCTCCAGTTTCTTTCCCCTACCAGCTTTAAGCAAAGTCAGGTTATTCAACCATTTCCATTACCAGATTTGGTCTTTGGTAGTTTGTTACGCCGTTGGAACACTTTTGCACCTGTTGAATTTCAGTTTCCTGCTGTTGAGTGGCGCGGTATGACTTCTGCTTATGAACTCAAGACAAAGGCGCTGAAAATGAAGGGTGGTGCAGAGATTGGTACAACTGGCTGGGTGCAGTATGAATTAAGCGACAGTGAACAAGCCCAAATTGCTACGACTTTAGCTCATTTTGCAAACTTTGCTGGCGTTGGTCGGAAAACAGCAATGGGAATGGGACAAGTTTGCATTGTTGATAGTTGATAGTGGTTAGTTGATAGTGGTTAGTTGTTAGTTGTTAGTTGTTAGTTGTTAGTTGTTAGTTGTTAGTTGTTACTAGACAATTTAACGAATAATCAACAATTAGCAATTAGCAATTAGCAATCAACAATCAACAATCAACAATCAACAATCAACAATCAACAATATTATGATAGAAAACTATTTACCACTTGCTTACCTTAACGCTTGGGAATATTGCCCACGACGCTTTTATCTGGAATATGAATTGGGAGAGATGGAAGACAATGAACATCTCCTTTTGGGTCGCTATCTCCATCGCAATATTAATGAAGAAAAAGTGATTCAAGAAGGCGATACTTTGATTCATCAACAACAGTGGGTGTGGAGTGAGAGATTAGGAGTCAGTGGGATCATCGACGCGGTTGAGGAAAAAGATGATCAACTTGTACCGTTGGAATTCAAAAAAGGCAAAATGGCGAATCACCTCAACGACCATTTTCAACTCTGTGCAGCTGCTTTGTGTTTAGAAGAACGCACTGGACGCAGCATCGCTTACGGAGAAATTTTTTATCACGCCAACCGCCGACGACAACGGGTACAGTTTACCCCGCAACTGCGACAGATGACAGTTGATGCGATCGCCGCCGCCAGACTCACTGCTGTAGGTAAAATACCTCCACCTATCGACTATCCCCAAAAATGTCAAGCCTGTAGCCTCCAAGGAATTTGTCTACCTTTTGAAGTCAAACAACTCAGAAATGGCTAATAGTTAGTGGTTAGTGGTTAGTGGTTCTTTTTGACAACTAACAACTAACAACTAACAACTAACAACTAACAACTAACAACAAAAATATACAAATTGAAAACGCGACTGTTAAACATATGTCAATTCTCTATATCACTCAAAAAGAAGCCATCATCAGCAAAACTTACGAAGCCTTTACTGTAGCTATTAAGCAAGAAGATGGTTCTTGGAAGAAACAATCTGTTCCTGCTCAAACAGTGGAAGAGGTTGTGTTGATGGGTAATCCCCAAGTTACTGGAGATGCATTCACCTACGCTTTAGAATTGGGAATGCCAATTCATTATCTTTCAGACTTTGGCAAATATTTGGGATCAGCTTTACCCGGATACTCTCGCAACGGTAAGTTACGCTTGGCTCAGTATGCAGTTTATCACAACAGCGAACGGCGGCTGGAATTGGTGAAGGCGATCGTTACCGCCAAAATTCATAATCAATATACTGTGCTGTATCGCCATAAACTGGGAGAGAATCCTCTCAAGTCTCGCAAAAAACTGGTGGAAAATCAAACAACTCTGGATGAAGTGCGAGGCGTTGAAGGATTAGCAGCAAGAGAGTATTTTGGTTATTGGGATGCTTTGTTAAAAGAACCGTGGTCATTCTCCGGACGCAATCGTCGTCCCCCCACCGATCCCGTTAATTCTCTGTTAAGTTTTGCCTACGGATTGCTACGAGTACAAGTGACAGCAGCAGTACACATCGCAGGGTTAGATCCGTATATTGGCTATTTGCATGAAGTCCATCACGGACAGCCTGCGATGGTTTTAGATCTGATGGAGGAGTTTCGTCCCTTGGTAGCTGATAGTCTGGTGCTGTCGGTTTTGAATAATCGAGAAATTCAGCCTGAGGATTTTACTGAAAGTCTGGGAGCATTTCGTTTATCTGACAACGGACGAAAGAAATTTTTACAAGCTTTTGAACGCAAAATGAATGACGAATTTAAGCATCCAGTTTTTGAATATCGCTGTTCCTATCGTCGTTCCATTGAGTTGCAAGCAAGGCTGTTGGCTCGTCATTTACAAGAAGAATTAGTCTACAAGCCACTCGTACTTAGATAAAAGGAGTCAGAAGACAGAAGAACCTCACCTTACACCATGACCGAATAATTCGTAATTCGTAATTCGTAATTCGTAATTAAAAATTCCGAAATTATGAATTAATTAATAATTAATTCATTGAGGGTACAGAGCAAGTGACTGCCGCGCTTCGCTCGCAAGTGCATTTATGCATGGGGACGCCAATAATGCTGTCCGGCTTAGCCACACCGCATTTTGGCTCGTAATAATTACGAATTACGAATTATCAATTACGAATTGGAGCGAAGCGACTTGACGAGTACTCTATTTTACCTTATTATCTACGATTTACCCGATTCCAAGCCAGCAAACAAGCGAAGAACAAGGTTGCATAAGATGCTTTCCGGCTATGGTAAGTGGACGCAGTACAGTGTATTTGAGTGCTTCCTAACAGCGATGCAGTTTGTGAAGCTTCAAACGCAAATTGAGAAGCTGATTAAGCCAGAAGAGGATTCTGTGCGAGTTTATGTGTTGGATGCTGGGGCTGTAAAACGCACCATTACCTACGGTTCGGAGAAACCTCGCCAAGATGAAACAATTATCTTATAATTGGTCAAACACGCAATTTTTCGTCAACCGAAGCGGGAGCCAAATCCCTAGGAGGTTCACGAAAATTGCCAGAACCTTGAAAAATCAATAGGTCTAGCGTTTGAATAATCTCAAGGAAAGCCAATATGAGAGAAAACAAAAGACCTGAAATGGACTTTTTTTACCGCTTTGGCAAAATCCTTTGAAGAAGCTTTGCCCAGTAGTAGTTTCAGCCTGGGCGGGTCGCTATCAACTGAATCCCCGCAAGGGGACTGAAACAATTTCTAGTCCTGTTAATCCGTCCAAGCACAAGCAAGTCGCTATCAACTGAATCCCCGCAAGGGGACTGAAACTAACATTGTCCACGGAAATCTCTTTTGTCAGTCATCAATGTCGCTATCAACTGAATCCCCGCAAGGGGACTGAAACAAGTATTTGTCAATGCATTTTCTATGGTTGAAGCACAAGTCGCTATCAACTGAATCCCCGCAAGGGGACTGAAACTTAGATGGCAACAACTCACAAAAATTACTTGTTCGTGTCGCTATCAACTGAATCCCCGCAAGGGGACTGAAACACGCTCAACAAGCCTTGACTGCTTATGTCTTGCGTTGGTGGTCGCTATCAACTGAATCCCCGCAAGGGGACTGAAACACCTTACCTCATACAATTTGATTGGGATAGACAAAGTCGCTATCAACTGAATCCCCGCAAGGGGACTGAAACTTAAAAAGGCAATTATCAGAATGTCGAGCGATACTAGTCGCTATCAACTGAATCCCCGCAAGGGGACTGAAACATCGGACACAACCAGCAGGGATTACCAGCACAGAGTCGCTATCAACTGAATCCCCGCAAGGGGACTGAAACAGTTAGTTTTCCAGTCTGCACCAAACCGCGATACTTGTCGCTATCAACTGAATCCCCGCAAGGGGACTGAAACATACAGACAGGAAAACTGCGTATGCTTTCGAAGTCGCTATCAACTGAATCCCCGCAAGGGGACTGAAACTAACATCGTGCTGTAACACAAAATGTAGTGCCTGGTGTCGCTATCAACTGAATCCCCGCAAGGGGACTGAAACAACTCCTCTCCCGATATAGTTTCTGATTCTATAATTGTCGCTATCAACTGAATCCCCGCAAGGGGACTGAAACATCAGAATAGACAAGCGGACGAAAAATGCCTTTATGGTCGCTATCAACTGAATCCCCGCAAGGGGACTGAAACAAAATAATGCTCGTCAGCTTGGGCAGCAAGGAAGTGGTCGCTATCAACTGAATCCCCGCAAGGGGACTGAAACCAATTGCGGCTGCGGCAAGGTATGAAGCGTTAAGTCGCTATCAACTGAATCCCCGCAAGGGGACTGAAACGTTTTTCGGCTAGCTTACCGTTGGCAGCGATTTTAATGTCGCTATCAACTGAATCCCCGCAAGGGGACTGAAACTCATAATATATTGCGTTCATCTAATCCGCCTGAGCAATGCTGTCGCTATCAACTGAATCCCCGCAAGGGGACTGAAACCCGCAAAAGGCTGATGTTTAACATTTATGCCAAGCATTCCTTGTCGCTATCAACTGAATCCCCGCAAGGGGACTGAAACTCAACTTGAGCGCAACAAATAAATCTAAAGTCTTGTATGTCGCTATCAACTGAATCCCCGCAAGGGGACTGAAACTTTCATCATTCTTAGAAGATGGAATTTTCTTAGAGGAGTCGCCATCAACTGAATCCCCGCAAGGGGACTGAAATATGTAAAAAAACACACCATCGCTGTTTGAATGATGTGCGCTTCACTTGGACACGAAAAGAAAAAAATTATTCCGGCTTTTGTTGCTTTGCGTAGTATCGTCTCATCTTCTCCTTGCTTGCAAGGCTACCAACTTCAGTTTTGGGGTAACAATAAGAGCATATTCCACGCTCTACACTTAACTTGCCTTTGACGTGCCTATTGCACATCTTGCAAGTAGGAAGTTGTTCACCTGAGGATTGGCGCGATCGCCATTCCTTGAGGCGTTGATATGCTGATTTAGCCATTGTTTCTCCTTTCTAGTGGGTCGATTCGACCAATACCCAGTTCAAGCAATTTGAGTTTTACGTCTTCCGGTTCATTTCCACAGTAGTAATACTTTTTTAGGATGCGCAAATCCGCTAAATAATAGCCACACCTCCCACCATTAATACGAAATAGTTCAATGGCAATTTGCTGTAACGAGATGTCGTACAACGATTTAAGGTCGTTGTCATCTGTTTTTGACGATGTATGTCGATAAAAAAACTGACAAGGCTTCATGAGCCATCCACCAGCAATACGCGATCAAGTACAATTCGCTGTTCGCGACAAGTACGCTCATAAGTCGCATTCAACTCAACAGGTAAGCAAAGTTCACCGCGCAGCCAGAGGGGTAAGGTTGGCAGTTCTTCACCGATGCTGAAGCACTCAAGCCAAATCTCCAAGCTCGATTGGTTTGAACGCTCCACCACCCGATAAGCAACAGCATACAACCCGACATTGAGTGAAGAACCAGCAATTCCTTTAGAAGCTTGCTGAGCAATTGTGCTTATTTGAGCCATCAATGCGTCATGCAAATTCGCATTTCTGCTAGTAACAACATCAACCACCACCAGTCCAATCCCTTGCTGGAGGTAAGTTTGACACTTTGCCACAAACGCATCTTGGTGTTTTGGTCGATCCTTATTGGCAGGACTCACTAGTTTGATCGCTCCTGCCAAAATCGGTCCTGCCTCACTATTAAAAATGCTAATTTCAACTGCTTCAGCAGTAGGCTGAAAGGACAAGGTTTGCGATGGTGTTGGCGGTTTCCATTGAGGTTGAGCGTCCATTGGTAAATCAACTACAGCATTTACCGATTCCTCAAACGCGGCAACGTCAATTTCAATGCCAAACTGTACATTTGGCTCGGCAAAATATCCCTGCGGAAGGCGTTGGTTCAAATCTGAGGCGATGTAAGTTGCCCAGGCATTGTGAAAGGCGTGCCAATGCCGACGCTGGCTTAGGGGAGGATGAAAGTGGTCCAACAAAACCATGTCATTATATCACAATGTTTCCCTTTAGTATAGAGTATTTCTTCAGAAATAATCATGCTATAGCGCTTTTCGTTTCAATGAGGTACAGCCTTTCTCTTGTGGGATGGGCTTCCAGCCCGTCCATGAAAAGGGCGGGCTGGAAGCCCAACGCCAGTCGCCTACGGAGGGAAAGCCGTCATTCGCGCTGGCTCCCCCACAAGATATGTACCTCACCAATACGGGAACCGCTATAATTCAAAGTTTGTTTGGGCTGAAACCCTATTTTTGTCAGCGACTCACAGCGCTCTAGGATAGATGAAAATCGTTCTTCCCCACTCCCCACTCCCCATCTTCAATTTATTTGCTCAAAGCCAGTTGCCGACTAATACATAGGGTGCCCAGTAGCTAGGACGACTGTAGTTGGGATACTTTTTCAGCAGGTTTACCTGAGCACGACGCAGTGCTTCAGCCTTGGTGACTTTGGCAGAAGCCAACTCACGATAGAACTCACCAATCAAGATCGCAGTAGATTGATCGCCGATACTCCACAGTGAAGCCAGGGTACTACGCGCCCCTGCCCGCACGGATGCCCCCGCCAGTCCTAATGTAGCGCGATTGTCTCCGGCGGCGGTTTCGCAAGCACTCAAAACCAGCATTTCCAAGGCTTCTCGATGGGTTTCATCCCGTCGCCGCAGCAGGTTATCGAATTGGGTGACATTAATCGGACCATCGGCAGCTAGGATAAAAGTATTCTCAGCACGGGAGCTAAATTGACCGTGAGTTGCCAGATGTAAAACATTAAAGGGCGCAGCATTCACCCTAGTCTCTAAGTTCTTGCTATTGAAGTCTTGGTCTAACAGTTGGGTGTTAGACACTTGGGCTTGAGAAATTAACTTGAATTCTGACTTAATTTCTGGTAAAGGAGGAAATGTTTTCTGATAGTTTGCAGGCGGTTGCACTAATCCCGCAGCCAGTACTTTCAGCTTTGCCTGTGCCACGGGTTTGGGTTCAAGCAATTGTAATCCTAAACTGAGGGCAACGGCGTATTTTTCCACCAAATATTGCTGACCGTCGTAAAGTGCAGCCATTGGCAGACTCCGCAACGCTCCATCTAGTACAAATACAAGGGTATTAACTCTACTCTTTTCTAACTCGGACGCAATTGGTTGGACTAACCAACCATAGACTTGCCGAGAAAGAGACTGCACTTCTTCTTCCCTGTCAGGTTCAAGGATATATTGCTGGAGTTGTTTGAGGATGTCCTCTACTTCCTTCTGCGGTTTGTCAACCCAGTATTGGCGCAGGGGAAGCTTCGGAATTTTGACAATTACCTGTAGCTGATGTGGCAGAATAATCGGATAAACGATCGCGGCTGTGGGATTGTCCCGATCCACAATTTTGTCTAACTCAACAAACTTACCAGAGAGGCAAGCTTCCCGAAAGAAGTCATCGAGTTCTGCCAATTGAAGAGCTTCAATTCTCAGCCTAGCTTTTTCTAAATTGTTATTACTTGGACTTTTTTGGGACTGCAACAGCAACTCTACAGATTCTCGATAAACAGGTTCCACACTTTCCTTAAAGGAGAATTGCACATCTCTATTTACGGCTACCAGATCGCTGCGGATGGGCTGAAGTTCACTGACGGCAGCATCGTAGGCTGCAATTGCTCCCTTAATATCTCCCTGCTTTTTCAATAAGCGTCCTAACTGCCAATGCCAACGATAGGTGATATCCGGTGCATTGATTGTTTGAGCTAAGACAAGCGCTTTTTGGGTGAGGTTTAGGGCACTTGACCATTGCCCATTCTGCTCATACACACTACCGAGACTACCGAGAGCATATGCTTCAGCCCTTCTATCTTCTAAGGTTCTCGCTTGTTGAACTGCTGTAGCCAGTAAGAGTGCTGACTGCTGAGTCCCTAACTTCATCAAGCTTTGAGCAAGATGAATTCGCGCATAGATAGTTGTTTGACTGGGAGGTAGGCTGGCAAGTTGGGTTTGGATTTCGGGTAGTAATGTCTGCAATGTGGACTGTTGCCCGGTGCTGACTAGTAGACTAAACTGATTAATCTGAGCCTGAACTTTGGTCGTTGAAGTGGAGGCAATGGCTGCTTGCTGATAGTAGGCTAGAGCACCCTTCGGATCTTGTTGCGCTCTCGCAGTGTTACCTAAACTTAACAAGGTAGCGCCGATCTCTGTTCCGGACTGCAAGCTTTGGGCAATCTTCAGACTCTGATCCAATAACTCACGGGATTGCTTCAAATCTCCAGATAGTCGCAGGGCATCACCGAGCGATCGCAACTCCACCGCTAATGTGGGTGAGTCGGGTGAGGATTGCAACTTCAAGTTTAATTCGGTTAATATTGTTTGAGCGCGACGGTAAAACCCCAAGACTTGCAATGCCTGTGCCTGGTTAATCCGACTCTGGGTAATGCCACTTTGATCGCCAACTTGAACATAAGTTGCTTCTGCACGTTTCCAAGTTGTGAGAGCTTGTTCAGCTTGTCCGAGTTCAAGTTGTAGGCTACCTTGAATATTCAGCGTCTGGGCGAGAACCTTAAGATTTTGGATTTTGCCTCTCCCCTTTTTAAGGGGATTTTGGATGGCAGAGGATTTTGTGAGTAAGTTCAAGCTGTCGGAGATCGCCCCTTCTGCTTCAGTCCACCGCCCAAGTTGCTGGTACGCCAGTGACAGATTACTCAAGGTCATCGCTTGCTTGAGTTCATCTCCCTGCATACGATATTCTTTAATTGCTTGCTGCAAAACGAGGATGGCTTCTGCAAACTGCCCTGCATCATAAAGCGTTCTACCCTGCTGCATCAAGTCTTGCATCTGGACAGTAGGATTTTGGATTGATGGCTGCAATTGTTTTGAGTTGAACGCAGGCACTTTGGCTAATACGGGAGAACCAATGATGCATAGCCAGAAAGTTAGCAGTGTCAGGATCAGGAGATATAAAGAGTTGCAACGGATTTTGTAACAGATGTAGCGGATGCTTGATCTGTGAGTCTTACAGTCAATATATCCGTTACATCCGCTACAAAATCCGTTGCTTGGTTCGTTGCGTTTTGTTCTCATTTCATTTCCCTATCCTCTCATCACCAGAGTTAAAAACGCAGAATTTCTCGCTCCCAATCCTCTGGTGCGGGTTCTACTTCCCAAACCAGTCCTTCTCCAGGTTCTAACATTACCTCAATCTCAAGCTGTTGGATAGCAGTTGTCGCTGTATTTTGATTATTCTCAAATGGTTGCAAGTCTTCTGTCAGCAGTCTGAGTTTGAAGCCTGCGGGAATGAAACTACCAGGATCTGCACTACGCAACTCGAAGCGCCAGAGACGTTCTTCTGAATTGTCAATTGGGACAATACGTAATTCATATGTATTATTGACAATAATTAGTTGCCGAGATAAACTAAAAGATGGTTCTTGACTCCGCATTCCTGAGCTTCTAGGTAAGAGTCCCCGCCGTCCCCAGCCCAGTTGTTGAGCAAAATTTGACACGCCTGCTTGAAGCCATTGCTGAATTGACCACTGTTCTGGTAAATCCTGACGTCGTTCATACAATTGTTGTCGCCAGCCGCTATGTGTCAGCAGTGCGCCCCAAATTTGAAACGGAACTGCTAGTCGAGGAAATACTACAGTAGGATTACCTAACCGTTCTAGCAAGTTATGTGCCTGAGTTTTGGGTAAGGAAGGTAGTGGGGATGCCTTGTGTAAAGACGCGAAATTTGAGCCAGCGCCTTGCGGGGGTTCCCCCCGTTGTGGCGACTGGCGTCGCGTCTCTACAGTATCTTGGGAATATTGTCGTGCGATCCACAGAACATTCAGGTCGGGAATTAAATATTCAACTTCTAGGGAATAAGTGCGATCGCCTGCATCATAAACTCCCATCGTTTTCAACTGTTGATAAGTCGTGTAGCCAAAAATCCTCATCCAGCCATCGTCAGGATTTACCTGTACTGCTATATAATAATCAGCAACCCAGTCGGGAATATCCACCCATTCTTGCGGCACTCGCAACTCATCTAAATCTATTGCTAGGGTGGGAATTAAGACGAGTCGGGTGTTGTCAAAGGCGATCGCAGTGCCATTCACGACTTCCCAAAAACTTGGCAATGCCATTGTATTGGGGTAAACTCTAGCTCTTGGGGCAAGTTCCTCTCTTAACCAAGGTAGAAAGGCGTCAAGACAAAGTTGATTGATCGAGGCACGTTGACGACCACCTGCTGTAGAATAGGTTTGGTCTATCGTTTGGCAAGTCTGGGGAATTTCCAGGTATAGATCATTTGGGTCAATGACAAGTGGGGAAGATGCATTAAACATATGTCAAGTCGCTTCGCTCCAATTAAAAATTAAAAATTAAAAATTAAACCCCATAGAAGACAGCTAGGGGCTTGAAATGTGGATGTCCTGTGTAAGAGTGTCCGTTGCGATCAACAAAGATTTTTCTTTGTTCTTCACAAATAAATATATTCGTATGTACCTGTAGAATCAATTCAAAATTAATTTTTTTCTTCATTTTTAATTTTTAATTTTTAATTTTGAATTCAAAAACAGTCATTCCAGTGCAGCATGGCAGTAGTGGACTTTCAGCCATTCCTCTAAGGCTGTACTCATCGCTTCCAATACGTCAGGTGTGGGGGAAGTATGCAGAGTTTTGTAACTCCACTGAGTCAGAGTGAGCAGTAATGACCTTTTAATGCTGCTAAGGCGGCGGGAAACATAGTACTGCTTGACTTCTAGCTGCTCTGCAATCTGTTGTTGAGTAAGCCGCTGACTGTAGTAAACTTGTAATAAGTTCTGTGATTGTGCATCTAGAGCCGCTAGTGCGTTGGTCAAAACTTGGGTTAACTGAGTTCTTTGCTCCTCAATGTTTGCCGCTTCCTCTTGGGCAATGATTTCTGTTAGTAAAGATTCTTGTAAGTCTGCGGGTATGGTGTCTAATAAATTACCAGTTTCTTGCTCCTTTATCGGAGCATCTACGGAAACAACGCTTGGGTAAAGGAAGGTTCGTGCTGCTTTGGCACATTGTTCAAGCCACTTTTCCAAGATTTCTGGGATAGCTGCGGGAGTGGTTGAACTACTTAGGCTTAAACGTTGAAGATTGTAAAGATGAGTAATCGCAAGCCTTGTGTTAGCATCTGGTTTGGTAAGCTTACGAACTTTTGTGTCGTCAGCAGCATACAGTTCTTTAAAACATTCCCAGGCTAAAACGTAATTCTCGATAATTTGACTGTTAAAGCCTGCATATCGTAATGACTCTACTAGTCGCTTGCGGCTGAGTTTATGTAGTAATGCCCAGTCTGTACAAATATCTGCTTCTTGGCGTTGGCGTAGCGTGTCTTTGATAATGTTGGCAAAGGCAAGTTCAGCGTAGCTTTTTAAATTCGAGCTGTATTGGGTATTGAATCCTTTTAAGACTTTGTGGACGTGGGCGATCGCTGTTTGAAAAAAGTCAGCCACAGACGATTGCTGTGCAAAGTTCATCGCTATTTTTCTGGCAACCCAGTAGCATACCTCTTGTAAATAAGCTGTAATATGTGCTGCTGCGATGGGGTGAGACTCAAGAAGCCAAACCTTGTGCCAGTATAGCGCCCAGAAGTTCTCAGATTTTTCCTGTGAAACCTGAGCCAAGCAATTTTTCATACTGCGTCGCAGCTTTGGGTCAGTTGCCCAACCACTGAACTGATCTGCATCCAATTGCACAAATGTAGAAAAGATTTCAACGACGCACTGCCTAGGTTGCATGGCTACTTGCTAGCGCTAAGTGTCCAGATAAGTAGAATAACAGATTTTTTTAACTTTTGTAACTAGCTTGCATAGTTTCTGAAAGCGATCGTATTGGTTGCCAGAGGTTGATCATCACCTAGTAGATGATTCTCCTTGACTGTACTTTACATGGAGTAGATAGTTTTTATGAAAAAATCACTCAAAAGATCTGCGCTTTCCTCAATTAAGCGGACTGTCCACAACGCATCTTTTGTGAGCGCATTCCCCGTGTAGTTGCTGCTTATAGCAGATAAACGCTCCGATTCAATGACACACGTAGCCTTTTAATAAGTATGGCAAGATGCAGGTGTCAACTGAGGACTATGGGGCGTGACAGTGGGCGCATTGGCTATTAGGAATATCTCCCCTTTAGCATTTCTGGTCCAACCAGTAGCTTCTACAATGGGTTCTGGAGTCGGTTTAGTGGGTTTTTTGGTAACACTTGGACTATTGCGGTCGTCACTACTAGGATTTAGCGTCACCCAATCTACCACTACGGCTTTAGGTGTCAGCATATCATCGGGACTAGACGGTAAACCGCCGCGTCCGGTGACCTTAAAGGAACTGGCTCTTTGCCTGCTTCCGGGATGGCAGCTAGTGTCAATTTGCTGTGAGGCGTCAACCACATTTGTGGGGAGTTGCACTAATCCCCGGCTGGGGTGAACATCGGGTGTGTTGATTAGTACAGGTCCACTTAAAGAAGGATTTTGTTGGGAAATCGCTGTGATATCATTTGTTTGTAGTTGACCCGGATCTAAATCGTTAGGACGCAACCTCTCAATGTCTTGCCGACTGAGTGGCGCTAGGCCAAAGATACCAGCAGCGTTGATAGTAATTTTACCTCCCTGACCACTAAACGCATTAGCGGTGATGTCACTATTTTCTCTGGGAGATGCGACGATGAAGCCCGACGGAGCATTGATGGTGATGTTGCCGCCATTTCCACCCTGATTTGCTGTACCTGCAGTGGCGGATATCTGACTGTTACGGCGTAACAACAATAAGTGACCAACGTCTAGTGTGAGGTTGCCACCATTGCCAAAGGTAGTAATTTCACTGGCATCACTGATTTTCAAAGATTCAGCAGTGACAGTGATTTTTCCAGCGTCACCCGTGCTAGAACTGTTGCTACCTATACCAGCATAATCCTGTAACACTAAAGAACCTGCGACATTAACGTTGATTTCTCCGGCTTTACCTGCGTTCGTAGTGGAGCTACTAGGAGCTGAATGGTCTTCAATCAGCAAAGAATTTGCCGTGAGCCTGATATTACCTGCGTCACCAGTACCATAACTATTACTATTTATACCGGATGAATTTCGTAACACCATAGAACCTGCGATATTGAGGTTGATTTCTCCGCCTTTACCTGCGTTCGTAGTGGAGCTATTAAGACCGGAATGGTCTTCAATCAGCAAAGAATTTGCTGTGAGGCTGATATTGCCCGCGTCACCATTAGTTTCACTGCCAGTGCTTATACCAGCATCCTTGCGTAACTCCACAGAACCTACGACATTAATGTTGATTTCTCCGGCGTTACCTGTATTCCTGGTATCAGTAGTAAACCCTGAATTGTCTTCAATCCGTAAAGATTTTGCCGTGATGTTAATTTTGCCACCATTACCTGCGCCAACGGTTTTACTTGCTGCGCCAGATTGATTGCGAACCACAAAATCACCAACTGCAATGTTGATTTCTCCAGCGTCGCCTCTACCAGAAGAAGAAGTATTAAAACCAGATGTCTGTTCCGTTAGTAGAGAATTAGCTTGAACTTGTATCCGTCCGGCTTTACCTTGAGCATAAGCATTACTGCTAGGTCCACTGCGATCTCTGAAAACAATAAAATCGGCGTTGAGGGTAATTTCTCCCCCTTGTCCCAATCCTTGTGTGTTATTGTCCGCATCACTCCTATTTTCAAGCCTAATCAAGTTGTTGGCAACAAGCTGAATTTGTCCGGCATTCCCTGAACTGAAGGTGTTACTGCTGATGATGGACTGATTGAGAAGTATCGAGTCGCCGACAATGCTGATTTTTGCCCCATTTCTATCACCTAGTGTATCAGCCAGTAGAAATGACTGTTCGCTCAGAGTAATATCCTTACCTGCGATCGCAATCGAACCACCGCCAACTCCTGTGGCATTTACGAACGCTTTGCCTGAAAGATTGATGTTGCCAAATTTGGGGTTGCTTTGATAATCCAGCTTCCAACCTTGTTGTGTTCCAACCAGACTCACTTGTCCATTACTGCCAACACTGGCGATTTCAATCCGTCCTGCTGGTGCCCTGAGAACGCCACCCACAACAGACACTTCACCTCCCACCAGTGCCAAAGTTTTCCCCGGCTCTACCTCTAATCCCATGACGCTACTGTCAACACGGGGACGGGGGGCTTTACTGACATCCGAAAGACCAGGTGCTTGTAGGATGTTATAATCAATGTCGTGCCCTGCTCCTGTGACTTTAATTTCTCTTGGTTCGCTACTTATACCCAATCCCACAGGTGCCGTTACTGTCAACAGGGGTGCTTGTGATGGTGTCGCATTGAATTGGAAGCCATCTGCAAATTTCAGGCTCGTAGCAGTAGTTGCCAAAAATGAGCCGCCAATATTCAAACGAGCATTTTGACCAAAAACAATTCCATTGGGATTAATCAAAAATAGGTTGGCTCCACCCGACGCCCGGATTAACCCATCAATATTTGAAACTGATCCACCTGTCACCCGGCTAATAATGTTCTGAATGTCCCCAGCATTTTTGAAGTGAGCCGTACTTCCAGTAGGTACAGAAAATTGTTGGAAGCTGTGGAACAAGTTGCCTCCAGCTTGCGTTCCTCCCTCAATAATACTGGTATTGCCAACAGAGTTGACACGAGAATTATTGGGTAGAGTGGTATCCGGGGTGATTTGAGCCAAAGCACAATTTGCACCTGAAACGTATGCACACAAGCTAGCAATCTCTAAGAACCAGGGACCCCAAGTACGAACCAAACGGAACATTGCACTACCCCCCACTTCTTTTGTTGCCCCCCCAATACTAGAGCAAAAATTTTAACTTTTGTAACTAGCTTGCATAGTTTCTGAAACCAACCGTATTGGTTCCCAGAGGTTGATCTATTGCAACGCAATGGACCTAAATTGTCACTTTAGCAGTTCGAGAAGGAGAAGCAAGGGAAAAATATTTTCATGCTCGTCACTAATTTTCTCTAAAAGCAATATAACTTGGCAATTTATGCGTAATAAATCAGCTTCGTTCAGATAATTAACTGGCTCATTAACCAAAACTCAGATGGCAAGCAGGCTTGTATCATCAGCTATTACTGCAAAGCTCCCTTTATATCAAACACTTTCATTCTACGAATATGTCGTATTACCAAGGGAAAACTGAAACCAAACACCCAGACACTCTTTGTGGTAGGTATTTAACACCGTTTCAGCGCAAACTCTTACAAAAAAGTTTGCTTGTTGATTTAGCCCAGTTGTACCGCCAGCGGATTGAAATTATGTTACTGGCAGATGAGGGGAAATCTCAAACCGAAATTTGTCAAATTTTGGGGTGTTGTGCTGCAACAGTACGTCATTGGATGCACATAGCGCGGGCTGGGATGGCGCACCAATGGCTTGATTGTCCAATTGGTCGCCCCAAAACTGTGAATGAGGAATATTTAGAGCGTTTGAAAGAACTGGTTAACCATAGTCCCCGTGATTACGGTTATGCTTTTCGGCGGTGGACAGTAAACTGGCTGCAGAAACAATTGGCAAAAGAACTTGGAATTGAGGTGAGCGATCGCCACGTCAAGCGACTACTCAAACAAATGGGCTTGTCCACGCGACAAAAACCCAGTACCTCTGTTGACACAACAGAGAAGGCAAAGGCTGATGAAACTTGGGCATGGTTGGAAAAATATAGTTTGTCTCTAGATGATTTTGAAAAAATGCTTTGCTATCACCAGAGAGCGAAACAAAATCGCACCGCGAGTAGCTAGTGCCAGATTTAGGTTCGTACCAACTGTCAGTAAATCGAAAACTTTTCATCTGTGCGCGAGATCCGTCTGAAAAAAGTCAGCCACAGACGATCCCCAACCCTAGTAGGGAAGGGGCTGGGGTTAGGTTTGTATTTGATGCAATTGAGAAGCCCTATAATTGATTACCTTGACGCGGTTGCTATACCCACTCTACCACAGCAAATGCGTATTTCAGTCAATTGAAAAGCACTACTATCACTAAATACAACTCAGTATTAGAGTCGAGCGATCGCCAATTGTCAAGTTGAGTTTCCATAGCCAGATATGCATAAATAAAGAGAGCAGTATCGAACTAGTTGACATTTACCGCTCTCTACCTATGGAGAACTCGCTATGGGAAAGTTAGTCATCTTGAAATTAGGAGAAGGAAGCTTTGATCGTGGATTTCCCGTGACTCTTGAGATTGGTGACGAAAACGCTCGACCTTCAACAGAAATCACGGGTAAGTTACCGCCAGACCCAGAAATTCCTCGTTGCTACCGTCGTTGGCAATCAATTTACTGCAGTTTGGAGTTACCAGCTCGCCCCATTGCTTTAACCAGGCTGACAGCAGTCCCTACCTTGCAAGACTGCTACCAGGAGGCTGAGCAATTAAAAGTTCGCTTTAATACCTGGCTCCAATCAGAGTCATTTCGCCCAATTCGGGAGAAATGGCTCGAAAAACTGATGCCATCTGAGCAAGTACGAGTCCTTTTACAAACTAAAGACTTACAATTGCAAAAGCTTCCTTGGCATATTTGGGATTTGCTAGAACGGTACCCAAATGCGGAAATGGCTTTATGTGCGCCGACTTACGAACAAGTCCCCCGATCTTCATCTCCCACAGTAGCGGTGAAAATTCTAGCAATTTTAGGTAACAGTCAGGGGATTGATACTCAGAAAGACCGTGCGCTGTTAGAGCAGATACCTGATGCAGAAGTCACGTTTTTGGTGGAGCCAAAATGCAAAGACTTGACGGAAAAGCTTTGGGATCAAAATTGGCAGATCTTCTTTTTTGCCGGACATAGTTCGAGTCCTGGTACAGGTGAAACTGGGCGAATTCACATTAATCAAACTGAGAGCCTGAGCATTAGCGAGTTAAAGTACGCCTTGAGAAAGGCGGTGCAACGAGGTCTAAAACTGGCAATTTTTAACTCCTGTGATGGCTTAGGTCTGGCACACGAGTTTGCACCCTTACAAATCCCACAAATGATTGTGATGCGGGAGCCAGTACCAGACCGCGTTGCCCAAGAGTTTTTGGAGTGTTTCTTGGAGGCTTTTGCACGGGGTGGATCGCTGTATCTGGCAGTACGGGAGGCACGGGAAAAGTTGCAAGGACTGGAGAAGCAATTTCCCTGTGCTACTTGGTTACCCATAATCTGCCAAAATCCTGCTGAGATCCCATCGACTTGGCAGGAATTGACCGGGCATATGCACCGTGGTGATGCCCCACTTCTTACCCCAGCTCAATATGAAGCAAGAACTACGCCAGTTAGAAATGCTGCCCAATTACCCGATCGGCAAGGTGTAACGAACAGGGTTGCTTTCTCCCTGATACTCCTAGTAAGTATGGCGATAACGGCGCTACTGATGGGGGTACGGTATTTGGGGATGATGCAACCTTTAGAGCTACAGGCATTTGATCAATTGCTGCGACTCCGTCCGGATGAGCCTCAAGACCCACGCCTGCTGGTTGTTACTGTTACCGAAGAAGATGTGCAGGCTCAAAAAGAGCAAAGGCAGGGTTCTCTTTCGGATCGGTCTCTCAACAAGCTATTAGAGAAACTGGAGGGTTATCAACCGGTGGTGATTGGACTTGATATCTATCGGGATGATGCAGTGGGGAGGAATTACCCAGCATTGGCACAGGGGATGCGGCAAAGCGATCGCCTCGTTAGCATCTGTAAAGTCAGCGACCCCGAAGAGAGAAAACTCAGTATTGGTATTGCACCACCCCCGTTCGTTCTGCCAGAGCGTTTAGGTTTCAGTGATATTGTCTTGGACCTTGATAAAACGGTGCGTCGCCATCTACTGGCATTGAAACCCTCACTCTCCTCTCCCTGTCTTGCCGACTATGCCTTCAATGTCCAACTCGCACTCCGCTACTTAGCTACCAAGGGTATCTCCCTGCAATTTACGCAAGAGGGTTCCTGGCAACTGGGAAAGACAATCATCAAGCCTCTAGAGGCTCACACAGGAGGCTATCAGGGAATCGACGATCGGGGACACCAAATTCTGTTAAATTACCGTTCATCGAGAGAGATTGCCGAGCAGATAACCCTAAAAGATGTATTGGCAGGTCGGCTGCACCCGGATGAAGTCAAAGATAGGATTGTGTTAATTGGTACCGCAGCCGAAAGTTTTCCTGACTACTTACAGACCCCCTACATGACTAGTCAGGATACTGTGCAGGAAATCCCTGGCGTGATGCTGCAAGCGCAGATGGTTAGCCAGCTACTGAGTGCTGTACTGGATAGACGACCTTTGTTATGGACTTGGCCTGTTTGGGGTGAGGTAGTTTGGGTTTGGGGATGGTCATTGGCGGGTAGCCTATTTGCTTGGTATCTGCGACGACCTGATTATCTTTGCTTTGCGAATGGTGTGGCGATCGCCAGCTTATATGGAGTCTGCTTTGTCGTTTTAATTCAGGTGGGTGTTTGGCTGCCTTTGATACCTTCCGTCCTCGCCGTAATTGGCAGTGGTGGCGGTGTAGCATTCTACAGGGTATCACTCGTCAGGAATCAACGATGAACACGTCTTTTGGATTGTTAACTTTGACCACTGCATTTTTCAAGTGTACGCTTTGCCTATTAACCCTAACAATAATGAGTAGCATTAGCACCACTCCTAATGCTCAAGCAAATCCTGCCCCGCCTCCTGTTGCCGGTGTAAAATTCACTCCCCCGCCGCCTCCACCAAATCGGGGTGCACCTGGTAGTCGTAGCCAAGCAGGCAGTCGTGGCTGCTCCGGCAATCAATCCCTAGAGGCACTGATGCCCGTTCATGAGCAGATTGTCAGCCAGAACCAGGGAAAATCCATCTCTATGACCCAAGTCTGGGGATTGACCAGCATTGAAAACCCAACCTTTTGGTTTTTTATTCCCTTTAGCAGCTCATCCATTAAAGACATAGAGTTTGTTTTGCAGAATGAACAGAAGAAAACTATCTATCGGACACCAGTTACCATTCCAGAAGCGCCGGGAATTGTCAGCTTTCGTTTACCATCCTCTGCAACCTTAGAAGTTGGCAAGAATTACGATTGGTTTTTCAAAGTGAACGTAGCTTGCGACCCACAACAGCCAAAAAAGCTTAATTACGTTGAGGGGTGGGTGCAGCGAACTAACCTGAATGCTCAGCTAGGCGATCGCCTCAAGCAAGCAACCCCTCAGCAACGAGTAGCGCTTTATGCTGAGAATGGACATTGGTATGATACTCTTACTACCTTAGCAGAAATTCGCCTCGCCAAACCCAAAGATCCGGCTGTGTTTGCAGACTGGACAAGTTTGCTACAGTCAGTTGGTCTGGAGAATTTAGCCAACCAACCCCTACTCAAGTGCTGCCTACCTAAGTAATCGCTATAAATTATACTAGTATCGTGCCCGTTTAATTAACCATAATACAAGAACTACACCCCGCGTACGGGAAAGGGTTTTACGGGAACTATGGGTAATCAAACGGAGTTGATATAATCTAACGAGTCAGATCATTCTAGAAAACCTCTCCCCTTGTAGGGCAGGGAGAGGCTTTGAATTTCCCCCCAATCCTAGTAGGAAAAGGGGCGTCCTATGTAGGTTTCACATTGGTTTTTCCACATAACGTGAAAATATCGGCTATAATTTAATACATTATCGTTATCAGTAAGCCCACAATATAACCGTAGGGGCGCGGTTTCCGCGCCCTTAAAAAGTCGCACGGGTTCAATTGAAAACTTTGATTTTTGAAAAAATGTCAGTAGTCTGTCCGTGTGCGTTAGACGAGAGTACGGCACCGAAATCTTGAGGTGGTGTCGTACTCTGCGTCCTAACACAACGGCAGTCGCTTCACTTGGGGAGCCACCCCCGTGGGCTGGTTCCCCGACTTGAGGGGAGTGGCGTGAAACCCCAAGATCGCGCTGCCTCCCCTACGTATATTTCACAAATAAAATATGATACTAAGAACAGGACGCAGGTAGCAGGGGAGGAGAGTGAGGGGTATCCACAGGCGATTGTGCAATTAGGTAAATATCACCATTTTTATCTACTACCCATCCATTCGCTTCGACAATCTCCGTTGCAGCAGTGGCGGGATGCGAAGATTTTGCTTTGCGTCTAGACGCCCCCGTAGCTTCGGATCTGTGCGTTCCCGCGTCCCCCCGAGAATTCTCTGATTCATCCTCCAGCGTCACCCATCCGGCGATCGTTGCCCGCCCTTGCAATGGCTGATCCGGGCTTTGCGGCAATCCGCCGCGTCCTGTGGCGACAAATCGACTAGCGGTTTTCCCGCCTCTGGGAGAACAGCCTTGGGAAATTTGGTTGGAGGGGTCAACTAAGTTGGTAGGTAGGGCAACTAAGCTCAGACTGGGGTAAACATCTGTGTTGATTTGCACGGTCCCATTTAACTCACGACTTGCTCCAGTCGCGGTGATGCTTCCTGGGGTGCGAAACACCCCTCGGGTCTTGATTTTAACTTGACCTCCAAAAGAGTTAGCAGAATTGGCACGGATAGCACTATTTTCAAATAGCGCTAAGACGCCAGTATCAATGTTGATATTACCGCCAATGACTTGGCTTCCTGTGGCGTTGGTGGTGATGTTGCTGTTATGACGCAATATCAAATCTTTGGAGTGCAAGTTGATAGTTGCCTGCTCTTGATTAGAGTCAGTGTTGATGCTTTGGTTGTCAGCGCTTAGGGTAGCTTTGTTGTCCAAACGGATAGAACGAGCACGTACTCTAAGGTTGCCTGCTACATTGCCTGCATTACCTTCTCCTTTAATACTCCGAACGCTTACTAAAGCTCCATCCTGCACGAGCAATTCCCGAGTGTGAATCGTCAGGTCTCCCCCTGCCCCTGTTGAGCCATTACCAGCTCCAGCAAACAAAGTGCTAGGGATCTGACTATTGGAGGAGCTACCAATCACTTGCACAGAGTCTGCATTGACCGTTAAATTCCCCCCCTTGGAGGCACCAAAAGTGCCAGTATAGAGAACTGCCCCATCTCGAACGAGCAATTCCCGAGTGTGAATCGTCAGGTTTCCCGCCGCCCCTGTTGCGCCATTACTCGCTACAGCAAACAAGCCCGTGGGAACCTTATTGGCGGCGTTACCAATCACTTGCACAGAGTCTGCTAGTACATTCAAATTCCCCCCGTTGGACGCACCAAAAGTGCTAACACTGATTTGTGCCCCCTCTCGAACGAGCAATTCCCGAGTGTGAATCGTTAGGGTTCCCCCCGCCCCTGTTACGTTTAGGTTTGGCGAAGCAAACAAACCCGTGGGAAACTGACTATTGGAGGAGTTACCAATCACTTGCACAGAATCTGCATTGACGGTCAAATTCCCCTCCTTACCCCCACCAAAAGTGCTAACACTGACTTGTCCATTCTCAACCTGCAATTCCCGAGTGTTAATTGTTAGGTTTCCCGCTGCCCCTGTTGAGCCATTACCAGCTCCAGCAAACAAGCTGCTAGGGTACTGACTATCGGTGTCAGTAGCAATCACTTGCACAGAGTCTGCATTGACGGTCAAATTCCCCCCCTTACCCGCACCAAAAGTGCTATTCTCGACCCGTCCGCCATCCCGAACCAGCAATTTACGAGTGTGAATCGTCAGGTTTCCCGCCGCCCCTGTTGCGTCTGGGTAAACGTTAGATGTCAAAGATGTGAAAAACTGAGGATTGGCTGAGCTACCATTTACCTCTACCAACTCAGTAGCGTGTACTACCAAAGCTCCTCCTTGCTCTGCCCCCAGAGTACTTGCCTCTATCTGAGAACCATTAGTAAGGGTGACCAGTCTGCCCCAAACCTGTATATCGCCGCCGCCAGTGCCACTGGCATCAACTGCTGAAAATTGGGATAGTTGAAGGATACCAAAGTTTTGCACAGCATCATAGCCCAAGGAAAATCCTTTATTGGTAGGGGTGAGGCTAACTAAACCAGTTCCAGCGACACTGCCTAATTCTATCCTTCCTCCCGCCGTCTTGAGCGTTGCCCCCTCTAAGCTAACATCGCCGCCCACCAAAGCTAAGGTTTGATTGGGTTGCACCCGCAGCCCTACTGTAGTGTCAATCAGATCAGGTGTTTTCCTTATCCCTTGACCATCTCCCTGCACTGTTATCCTTCCCGGATTCGCCCCAAATTGCAAGCCAATAGGAACGCTTATTGTCAGCAGGGGCGTAGAAGAGGGAGCAGTTGCGCTAAACTCAAAGCCATCAGCAAACTTCAGACTATTAGCCGTACTTGCAAGGAATGAGCCGCCAATATTTAATTGGGCACCCTGACCAAAGACAATCCCATTGGGATTAATCACAAACAGGTTAGCTGTGCCGTTAGCGCGGATTAACCCCTCTATATTAGAGACTGACCCACCCGTTACCCTGCTGATGATGTTTTGAATGTCAAGACCATTGTTAAAATGTGCTTCGCTACCAGCAGGTACAGAAAATTGTTGGAAGCTGTGAAACAAATTACTTCCGGCTCGCGTTCCTTCTTCAATAATTCTGATATTATCTTGCGTTGTGATCCGAGAATTATTGGGTAGAGTGCCATCTGGTATAATTTGGGCTTTAGCATCATTTGCCAAGAAAGCGAGTATCTGCAACACGGCTGCGCTAAGCGCACACAAACTCGCAATCCTGATAGTTAGTAACCTGCCCCTACTCCGACTGTGATGACTCTGCATTGGACATTGCACTCCGAGAGAGAAACAGCAGTTGTTGAACAAAATTCATGTAGCATTACTAACCAATAAACCACATCTGGTGTCGGCGTTGCTGAATATTTTGTGCTTACTTTGTGCTTTTGTGACTCAAGTTTTGCCTAGCCATGAATAAAAAAGTAGGCGGTCATGCTAAAAGCAACAATCATCACAACTCTCCGAATTAAGCGGGGTTCAAGTTGACGCGCATAATAAGCACTTAAGTAACCACCAAGCGAACCACCCACCGCCATCAAAATAGCTTGGGGCCAATTAATCACGCCAGCAATAATAAAAGGAACGATGGCGATCCCATTGATGCAACTCCCGAGAAACGTCTTCAAGGCATTGACGCTGTGAATATTTTTGATTCCTAAAAACGTCAGAGTTGCCATCATTAAAATCCCCTGGGCAGCCCCAAAGAAACCACCGTAGATGGCGATCGCTCCTTGGACAAGTATCAGCCGAAGCAGGGGTGGAGATTCAGGCGATGACTTCTCGCTTTGACGCTGAAACCACGCTTTCAGGGGTTCGCTAAACGTAAATAGCAGCGTTGCTAGCAGTAACAAATAGGGGATCAGCTTTTTAAACACACCCGGCGAGGTATATAACAAAGCTACGGAGCCAATCACTCCACCGACTAAACTGATCGCACACAATAATAACAGTTCTCGCCGCTGGATGCCCAGATCTTTACGATACGCTCCCGCACTTGCCAAAGCTGCCACCCACATAGCGGTATTATTCGTCGCATTGGCAGCAATCGGTTGTACACCCGTAAAGATCAGGGCTGGAAACGTAATAAAGCTCCCACCCCCCGCTACAGCATTTAGTCCACCTGCAACAAACGCGGTACTAAAGAGAAGTAAGGTATTGTATTCGTTCATCAAGAATATTGTACACTGGTAATGGCTAATTGCTAATGGCTAATGGCTAATAGCTAATGGTAACAATTAGCAATCAACAATTAGCAATTAGCAATTAGCAATTAGCAATACTTCTCCACACAACGAACAAATATCTCTACACCCATTGCCAACGCCGTTTCATCAAAATCAAATCGGGGATGATGGTGGGGATACGCTAAGTCCTTAGCTTGGTTAGCAGAACCAACGAAGAAATAGCAACCAGGAACCTCTTGTAAGAAGAAAGACATATCCTCACCGCCCATAGTTTGACATTCTGGCACAACACCTATAGGCGTTTCTATTACCTCTTGGGCTACCGATCGCACAAGTTCCGCCATACCAGCATCATTAATCACTGGTGGGTAAAGGCTCCAATATTCCAAGTCATATTTAGCACCATGACTCTGACAAATTCCCGCAATAATCTGCTCGACTCGCTGTTTAAAAAAGCTTTCTAAATCTGGATTAAAATAGCGTACAGTGCCATCCATCCTAGCTGTATCAGCAATCACATTGTGTGCTGTTCCAGCATGAAGTTTGCCCACCGTCACCACTGCTGAATCAATAGGATTAACATTACGAGCAACAATAGTTTGTAAGGCATTCACGATTTGGGCAGCAACCACAATTGAATCAACGGTTTGATGGGGCATAGCACCATGTCCACCTTTGCCCAAAATTGTACAGTGGAATAACTCCACAGCTGCCATTAATGCACCAGCGCGGACACCCACGGTTCCCAACGGGAGATTATTCCACAGGTGCAAACCGATAATTGCATCCACATCCGGGTTTTTCAGCACCCCAGATTCAATCATCGGCTTGGCGCCGCCTGGTCCTTCTTCCGCTGGCTGAAAGATAATTTTGACAGTGCCTGCGAAACTGTCTCGATGCTGGTGGAGATAGTAAGCTGTACCTAGGGCGATCGCTGTGTGTCCGTCATGTCCACAAGCATGCATGACTCCATCATGCTGCGATCGATATGGAACCTCGTTAAGTTCTTGAATGGGCAATGCATCCATATCCGCCCGAATTGCCAACACTTTCTCAGTCTTCAGTCCTAAGTCCTGAGTCTTGATTTTACTCTCGTTCCCAAGTTCTGCCTGAGAATGGCGCTCACCTTTTATTATAGCAACAATGCCAGTCTGGGCGATATGAGTTTGATGCTCAATTCCCCATTGCTGCAACTTTTGTGATATGAATTCAGAAGTCAGTTTTTCTTTGAAACCCAGTTCTGGTTTTTGGTGCAATCCTCGCCGCCACTCAACAAGTTGAGGTTGCAACTGCTGGATGGCAGGTCGGACGCGAGATAAATCAACAGATGTGGGGTTAAAAGATGTAGAAACCATTTTCACATTTTCCACCGTTAGGGGTATTTCTATTTTCGCTCTTTACACTTTTGCCAAAGGTAACAATCGCTCTAAATCTAAATCTGAGGCTACTTTGGCGAGGAGGTCTAAATCTGCTGGATTCTCTAAATGAGGCAAACAACCCAAAATAGGGATACTCGTGAGCGATTGAATTAAATCAACTGGTGTCCAGTCGGAAATTTCTGCATCCGTTCGCGGTTGAACACAGTTGAGAACTATTCCTACTAGTTCTACCCGCAATTGTCTAGCTAATGCCACATTCGCTACTGCTTGAGCGATCGCACCCAATTTAACTGGCACTACCAATACCGTAGGCAAGCGCCACGATCCCGCTAAATCTGCTACCGTCAGTTCATCGGTTATCGGTGAACCCATTCCTCCCAAGGCTTCCATCAATAGAAAATCACGGCGTTCTCTCAAAGCTGTAAAAGCTTTCCAGACAACTGCTAAATCTACTGTCCGATTTTCTCGTGCTGCTGCTATCGGAGGGGCTAGGGGTGCTTGAAAGTATAAAGGTGTAATTTCTGACTGAGTTTGATCCAGAGAAAAAAGCTTTTGATACCACTCGCAATCTCCTACTCCCGATTGCATTGGTTTCATAATTCCCAAGCTACGGTCAGAGCAATATTTTTGCCAATAAGCTGCCAATGCTGTTGTTAAAACAGTTTTACCAGCATCTGTATCAGTTCCAGTAATCAGTAGTGTTTTCAATACTTTTTCAGATAATGCTAATTGCTAATTGTTAATTGTTAATTGCTAATTGCTAATTGCTAATGGGTGATCTTCCCATTACTTATTACCAGACTAGGCGATAGTAAGCAGTGGAACAGAATTAATTACACAATTTCCGCCGCGAATGCAGCGAAGCGCAATGAAGCAATCCCAGCCGCAAGCGAATTGCTTCGCAACGCTTGCAATGACTGTAAATATTTTTGTCCATCTACTTATAAGTATTCAATCTAACACTATTGTAATGCAGCGATCGCATTTATATTCCTACTCTACTTAATAGTAGCACATTGCACTTTTTGCCTCATAACCGATAACTAGTACAGCGGGCGCGGAAATAAAGCAACCATTCTAAATCAGTGAAAAGCTGACGATGTAAGCTTTTAGATTGCTTCGCTTCGAGACGCTAAGGCGAACGCGATTTTTAATTTTTAATTTTTAATTCCGCAAAGCGCTACTGCTGCGTTTGTTGAGGAACTAGATACTACGGAATCTTCGGTGAATTTATTTTATTAAAGACTGGCTTGTGCGGTCTTTTGGTATGCAGGTTATTTTGCTCGTGTCCCGGATATAGGGGCGGCTTTTCTGTAGGCGATGGTGTGGTGGTTTGATTTATCGGCGGTAATGTCGGTGATGGAGTAGGTACGCTAACTGTAGGCGATGGTGTGGGTATCGGTTTGACTGATTTGTCTAATCCAACACTAAGGTTATAACTGCTTTGCGAAACTCCTGGGACAGGACTTAACTGGATAATGTAAATACCAGTAACAGGTAATGTTCCTTGGTAGAATGTCACATATGAGGCGCTATTCTCAATTGGTTTGCGATTAGAACCTAAGACTGTGAGTGAAACGCCGTTTTCTTGGGCGAAGAATGCACTTAACCGCTGCCCTTGTTCCCCATTCAAAATGTACTCGTGTATTTCATTTGCTTTGAGGATACCCTCAATGTTAGTTTTGTTGGATAATCCCAAATTTAGGCGCTTTGTAAATACAACAGGTTGATTTTTTGTCGGTGTGGGTGTGGGTGTAGATTTATGTGTAGGTGTGGGTGTAGGTGTGGGTGTGGGTGTAGCGCGATCAGAAATAACTGGTGAAGGGATTTGTGGTGTGGTTTTTTGTGGTTCTTCTGGCTGATTGCGGATGGAACTTATCAATGCCCAAGAACCGAATCCTGCTAGAATAACGACAGCACTGCCAAGTGCTCCAATCGCCAATGGGCTTTCTAAGATCGAGTGAGATGGGGGCTGTGGAATTGTGGGATCGGGTCTGTTGGGTAACGCTTGTGGCACTGAGTTGGGTCTGCGACCAACGGCGACTGTTTGCACGTTGGACACATGAGAGGTTGGAATTGGTTGATCTAAAGATTGCAGTGCTTGTAATACATCTGTAGCACTGGAAAAGCGATCGCTTGGTCTGTAACTCAACATCCGGGTCAAAATCTGAGCAAATTGCGGATTGACTGTTACCAAGCGTTGCCAAGTCCAAGTTAATTGATTTTCATCAAATAGTTCCTGTGGTTCAAGGCCAGTCAGCAAAACTATTGCTGTGACTGCTAGTGCATACAAGTCACTACTGGGATAAGCCCGACCTGTTTGCATTTGTTCGCTTGGGGAGTAACCAAATTTTCCTACATAAGTTGCTGGTGCTGTGGAGTTAGGTGATTGTAATCGAGTTGCCAGTTCTTTGACTACCCCAAAGTCAATCAATACTGGCAGGCGATCGCTGTCTCGGAGAATAATATTTTCGGGTGAGATATCCCTGTGAATAATTAAGCGCAGGTGAATATGCTCTAAAACTGGTAATAAAGAGTGTAGCAAATGTAATACTTCTCTCTCTGTGAACGCACCACCAACCGCCTTGCGTTCATCCAGCAAAGTACGGTATGTTTTACCTGCTATATATTCCTGAACCAAAAACAAGCGATCGTCTTGTTCAAATCTTTCCCGGAATTGGGGTATTTGAGTGTGTTGTATTTGATACAATACTTCTGCTTCTCGCTGGAAAAGCTCTTGTGCTTTCTCTAAAGCGTCAGCCTCTGTTACGGTGGGAATTAATTCTTTAATTGCACAAAGTTCATTAAAGCGTCTTTGGTCTTCTGCCAGATAGGTTCTACCAAATCCACCCTGACCCAGAGTTTGAATTATTCGGTAACGGTTTTGCAGGATAGTGCCAGTTGTTATCGGTGGTCGCATTGGGGACTTCCGTGTAATAGTATGACTAGGAGGAATTTACCTTTCTTCAGGACAGTAAAGCGATCGCGAACACCGTTATTGGAACTTGACAAAGGAAGTTGTTGCTGGTAGATTCCCAGCAAAACTGGGTAGTTAGTAAAGCTTTTCATCATGGCTTGTCGTTGCGAAGGGAGCGATCGCGAATTATTATGAATTTATGGAATTCTGTCCTAAGTAAGTTTTTAAAGACTTGCTTAACTCTATTTTCACAAATTCCTCAGTGCTTAGGTGTAACGCATTCCCCACGACTATAATTTAGGTACTTTTCAGCTAATCGGCACATTTGTTGTTTTTTTACATAATATTGACAACAGCTATCATAATATGATATTGCACTAAAAACGAATAAAATAGCCCTGCCTTGCTGATAAAACACCAAAAAACCTGAGTTCTGGCAAAGATAAAGATAATTTGTATACACAGCTAGTACCGCGTAGCGGAATTAAAAATTAAAAATTAAAAATTAAAAACCTTGTATTTCAAGGTTTTTGGCTGTTTGGGATGGTAACTCTATTTCCGCCGTCATGTACTAGTTTAAAAGTTTTTATACTTAATTAAGTGCCATTCAATATGAGTTAAGCTGCAAATGCTTTGCTGTGAGTTATAAATGAGATGGATAGAGGTTCGTACACTACGGAGCAAAGATTTCAGAGAGTTGGGTTTTTTCACCTTAAACTAAAATATCTAAACTATGGGTCTAGTTAATGACTTGATATTAGTTAAACTGTCGTAGTGTAGCTTACCAGAATAGCTGGGAAATTAGCTAATTGTAGTTTTATGGAGGAATATTTCAAGTCTTCAAGAAAGCTTCAACAAAACTTGCAAATAATTTTGCCGACTATTTATGTTAAATATGCTAAATACGGGATGACAATATTGCCATGAATGCATATCGAGGATCTGCTGTTCTCAGTTCTGCAACTTTAAAAGAGCAGCAAACTGCAATAGGACTGACGGAAAATAATCGCCTGCGGCTGTTCTCTGGCTCTGCCAACATACCACTGTCTCAAGAGGTCGCTCTTTACCTAGGTATGGACCTAGGACCAATGATCCGCAAACGATTTGCGGATGGAGAATTATACATTCAAATACAGGAATCAATCCGGGGCTGTGATGTTTATTTAATCCAGCCCTCTTGTCGTCCTGTAAACGACAATTTCATGGAATTGCTGATTATGATTGATGCCTGTCGTCGCGCCTCAGCGCGGCAGGTAACAGCAGTCATTCCCTACTATGGCTATGCCCGCGCCGATCGCAAAACGGCAGGACGAGAGTCAATAACTGCCAAGCTGGTTGCTAACCTGCTCACCGAAGCAGGTGCCAACCGCGTTCTCGCTATGGATTTACACTCGGCTCAGATTCAAGGCTATTTCGATCTACCTCTGGATCATATTTACGGTTCGCCAGTGTTGCTAGATTATCTGGCAAGTAAACAATTACCAGACCTGGTCGTGGTTTCTCCGGATGTCGGCGGTGTAGCACGGGCTAGGGCATTTGCGAAAAAGCTCGATGATGCTCCCCTGGCAATTATTGATAAACGTCGTCAAGCTCATAATGTTGCTGAAGTACTGAATGTGATCGGTGATGTCAAGGGTAAAACGGCGGTACTGGTAGATGACATGATTGACACTGCTGGAACCATTTTGGCTGGAGCAAAGTTACTGCGGGAGGAAGGCGCACGCCAAGTTTATGCCTGTGCAACTCATGCGGTGTTCTCCCCCCCTGCGATTGAGCGCTTGTCAAGTGGTTTGTTTGAGGAAGTCATTGTCACAAACACAGTTCCAGTTGCAGAAAGCGATCGCTTTCCACAACTTGTGGTGCTTTCGGTGGCTAACTTGCTAGGGGAAACCATCTGGCGGATTCACGAAGATAGTTCTGTCAGTAGTATGTTCCGCTAGTAGTCAGACATAAATATGAAGGCTGAAAAATTGGGAGTATGTAAGCTTTGTAAAGATACCTCTTGTGGGGTGGGCATCTTGCCCGCCCGTGCATATCTGGTGGGCGGGCAAGATGCCCACCCCACAAGAAACTATATTTTCTGCAAAACTGGCATGTTCCCGAAAAATTTCATCCTTCATATTTTCTTAAATACCAACATCTCCAGTTCCGAAACGACTCTTTCTAATTCTTCAATCAAAGGTGTCGTTCCAGTTTGGTAAAAGGCAATTACAAGCGATCGATAATACCAAAGTGTACCTTCTTTTCCTCCCCCTTGAAAGCGCTCCCAAACTGATTCGCCCACAATCCGATAATCTTTCAGAATCGACCGGGTATTATAAAGTTTATCTGCTGCTGAGACGAGTAATACTGAGTGCGAAGCGGTGGCTAAGTGGGCGATGTATGCTTCTTTACGTTGTCGCCAAGGCGGTTTGGGTGTAGTGTCAGAGTCCGTACAACCATCCACAATTGCTGTCACATTGTCTCCAAAGCGGCGGCGAATTTCTTCTCGTGTCGCAGCACCACCTTGATCTTCGATCGCATCGTGCAATAGTGCTGCTATGGCTTCATCTTCATTCGCCCCGTATTCTAAGGCAATACTGGCAACACCTAATAAATGGGTAATGTAGGGAACACCTGAACCTTTACGGACTTGGCTGGCGTGGAGTTGTGTGGCGTAGGTTAGGGCTGCGGTAAAGCGTTCTGAGAGCATTTGTTGGTACTTTAGCTGAAAAGTTAGCCGATGATGTGCATTTTAACGAACCCCAAAGACGAGGCAGTGCGTTGGGCGGCTTTGCCGACTTGAAGCAACTGCCGTGCCAAGGGCGCAGAGAGGGGAGAAAGGTAAAATTGAACTATGTGTCAAGCTTGATGGCATGATCATGAATAGCGAAAAAGTAGTGTTGCCGTCCTGGTACTCTGATGAAGAATTGATGCGAATGAGTTCAGAGAACCCAGAACTGCGATTTGAACGCAATGCTGATGGGACGTTAGAAACTATGCCTCCTACTGGCGGAATTTCTGGTAATCGGGAAATAAAAGCAGGTGCTTATCTGCTAAATTGGGTGGAAAGTCAGGATTTGGGTGAAGTTTTTAGTTCGAGTACAGGGTTTAGATTGGCAAATACGGCAGTGCGATCGCCTGATGTTGCTTTTGTCGCTAAAGGACGTTTACCAAAAGATTGGGATCAGAGGGAAGATCAGTTTTTAGATTTAGCTCCCGATTTTGTGATTGAGATTCGGTCTAAAAATGATACCTTGGAAAAACTCAAAGCCAAGATGGTAGAATATATTGCCAATGGTGTTGGCTTAGGATGGTTAATTGACCGAAAAAATCAGCAAGCTTTGGTTTATCGCCGGGATGGTTCAATTACTCAGTATCCAGCTACAGCAATTTTAAGTGGTGAAGATGTTGTGCCTGGGTTTACATTGCCATTGAAAAGGTTATTGTAGAGGCAATTAGCTAGGACTGGTGTGACTTTAAATAAATTGCTAAGACGCTTAAATTTTCTCAACCGTTAATTCAGAACTACTGGCAGTATTTGTGATGTTATTATCTGCGTTTTGGGTAACAGTAACTGTTAGTTTTAACCCCAGAGCATTTAGCCAACTTCCTAGGTTGTAAATTGCTTCACCTCCACGCTGTGATAGCAACTCATCTAGTTTCTCTAAATGTATTTTTGCTTGTTCTGGTGTCATTTTTTGTTCACCAAGAGCCTTAGCTACATGGCTTAGTGCCAGTCGGAGTAATTTAGGATCAGGTTCTTCGCCTTGTTCCAATTCCAAATGAGTTTCGAGATAGACAGCAGCATAACTTGGGTCTTTGAGATGTGAAATTAGAAAGTCATGGTAAGGTAAACTTCTAGGCATTGTTTTAACTCCTATAATCTTTCCAGTATTGTATTGCTTTAAGAATATCTTGGTCTTGAGTGCTTTTATCTCCACCACACAGCAGAAGCACAATTGTTGTTCCAATTTGTCCAAAATAGACTCTGTATCCCGGACCATAGTCAATTCTGCTCTCATAGACTCCCTCTCCTACTGAGCGATAGTCTCCTAGATCACCTACACTAAGTCTGTTGAGTCTCTTATTGATTATGGTTTTAGCTTTGGTATCCCGCAAGGCAAGAAACCACTCATCGAAAGGAATTTTGCCATTGATTGTAACGTAGCGTTGAATTTCTCTTGGTTGTGCTTCCATGATTCGATTTTAACTGATCGCATTTGTTCTGATCGTGCGATCGCACTTCATCGCCCATTTGAGAAAATTGTTATCAAACACAGTAACTATTGGATGTTACATTTGACCAGTTTTGACGATAAAAGAGATTTTCCTAACCATCCCCACCACCACCCTCGCCTATCACCCCAGCCTAAAGGACAAACCACAACTGGGAGATGTCCTTGCGGGGCGAGAATTTCAAAGGTAATGTCTTCAAGGAACAGCCACCTACCATTCTTACGCCATTGTACATGCTCACCAAAACTTTCATATTGTTTGCCAACAGTTTGCCAGATATGCTTTTGAACACTAAAGCCAAAGCGTCCGTTACTGTATTTCATCCACAATTGGTTGATGGTGCAAAGGTCTTGGCAGGGAAAATTGTCAATATCTTCGTCTCTCAGCCAGCCTTCTTTGACACGACGGGCTACGCACAGCATAATAGTCCTAGTTTGTTGATCAGCCTCTTTCCAATTTGCGACAGCAAGTAATCGCTCAAGCTGGCTGTAATCTACAGCAGTAGCTGTAGAGATTACCCCTGGTTGAAGTAAAGCCAACCACTCCTGGATTGATTGAGGGCGATCATCTGCTTTCACCTCCATCCCCTTTATAATCGCCTGATTTATCTTGTCGCTGATACTAGAATTAATTACCTTTGGTTCCTCTAACGGCGTACCAATCGCCCTGAGTGGAGCGATTGTTGGGACTTCTCCCGTTAACAAAGAATATAATGTCGCAGCCAGAGCATAAACATCGGTGTAAGCACCCCGCTTCGCTTTTTTGTCATACTGTTCAATTGGTGCAAAGCCATCGGCTAACATTTGGGTGTGGGTCTGAGTTAAATTTTGGGTAAACTCCCGCGCAATACCAAAATCAATTAACACAGCCTCAGAAGTACTAGAACGCATCATGATATTTTGCGGTTTGATATCCCGGTGCAACAAGCCATTATTATGAACAACTGTCAGTGCCGCACCGATTTGCTGAATGTAACGTAATGCTTCAGCTTCAAGCAAAGCGCCTTGGTTCTCAACCCGATTTGCTAAGTCTTCCCCATCGATATATTCCATTACTATGCACCAAAGGGAATCCTCATGGATGACCTCATCAATCCGCACTATATGAGGATGACTACATTTGGCTAGTTTTATAGCTTCATTCAGAAAATCTTGCTGAAATTTAGCAAAATCGGAGCGGCGTTGCACATGATCGTTAAGGGTTTTGATAACAACATGACGCCCATTATTATTTTTAGCATGATAAGTTATCCCAAAGCCACCTTCGCCCAGTTCTTTTTCTATCGTGTACTTACCGCCCTGCAATTGCTTCCCCGATCCCCATGCCATTGCTTATAAATCCGAAACACTGGTGTTAATTGTGGCATTAATTAGGGAAGTAGCTGTGAGCGCGATCGCTCCCTTTGCACCAAAAAAGCTTTTTGTAGTATTTTCTTAAGTTATTGTAGTATAATTAAAGTTTCCAATTATCCAGCTTTAAAGGATAATCCAAGGCTTGTAGGCGCTGATAGTGAGTTAAATTGCCTGTTACCAATATTTTCACAATTGCTTCTGTGTTGTTTTTTACTAGACCTTGAACGAATACGTCCGATTTCACTTAGTGATGAAATTGACATTTAAATTAACAGGTGCAAGATATAAGCGCTCGTAGCGTAGTATTTTATTGCTTCCTCAGCTTCTCTCAGAACACTTTTCTATTTTATTCAATGGCATCAAATCACTACCTTTTGAATACCGACAAACTCTGCTATATTTTCGTCACTTTCTTCTTCTAAACAAAGTTCAATAACTTCTTTAATATTTACCATCAACTCATCAATGGTTTCGCCTTGGCTATAACAGGCTTTTAGCTGAGGAACTTCCCCAACGTAATACCCATCTTCATCTCGTTCAATGATGACGTAGAACTCTCGCTTTTTGACAGCCATTACTGAATCCCTCTGCTTTGAAAAAAGAATTTTTTCATATAAATAATTGCACTCTCTGGCACGATAACTTATACCAAAGCCACCTTCGCCCAATTGTTTTTCAATTGTATACCTCCCGCCCTGCAATTGCTTTCCCGATCCCCATGCCATTGCTCACCAATCCAAAACACTGGTGTTAATTGTGGCATTAATTAGGGAAATGGTTGTGAGCGCGATCGCACTTCTAGTACCAAAAAATCTTTTGTAGTACAATGGCTATTAAGCGCGATTTATTATAGCTTCTTCAATTATCTCATCTACTAACTCAGGCTCATCAGCAAATAGTCCCATCCAAGGGTCTTTTGTTACTTTTGCCGATCCTAGTCGCTTGATGACTTCTGCCATCAAGTCAGGCAATGAACATTGGCGGAGTTCTGCCAACAGCTTGGCGTCTTCGAGAGTTTGTTTGTCGAGTTCAATTTCAATTTTTTCCATGCTGCCTCGCCTTCTAGATTGCAGCTTGGAACAATATTAGCATTGTTAACCGTTACGACAAATATATCTCAACATACTTCCGGATCTTCGAGTTTTACCCAACGGGTGAATCGCTACTTTCCCTTAAACCCGCTTCGCCTCCTACCCAACGGGAACGACTTTGTCGAAGGCGTCTTTGCAGTTCGTTCACAAAACGCCTCGGAATCGTTACAATAAAGATAGTATTGTTAAGGCTTATTTACAGAATTAACCTAGCCTCGAAAATTCTGTTAAACCAGTCCCGTACTGGATATAAATCGGAAAAATCCTCTCTATACCTAGCTGAACGCTCTTATGACGCTCCCTATCCGTAACGTCGCCATTATTGCCCACGTTGACCACGGCAAAACAACCCTCGTTGATGCGCTCCTTAAACAATCTGGTATTTTCCGCGAAGGGGAAGACGTTCCGGATTGTGTTATGGACTCCAACGCCCTTGAACGGGAACGGGGCATTACCATTCTTTCCAAAAACACAGCAGTTAACTACAAAGAAACGCTGATTAATATTGTCGATACCCCTGGACACGCTGACTTTGGCGGCGAAGTAGAACGCGTACTCGGCATGGTTGATGGTTGCATCCTGATTGTCGATGCTAACGAAGGTCCCATGCCTCAGACTCGCTTCGTACTGAAAAAAGCCTTGGAAAAAGGACTGCGCCCCATTGTAGTTGTCAACAAAATTGACCGTCCCTCCGCAGACCCCTACGGTTCAGTTGATAAAGTATTGGATCTGTTCTTGGAACTAGGGGCAGATGAAGCTCAATGTGATTTCCCCTATCTGTTTGCATCCGGTATTTCCGGCTATGCCAAAAAAGACTTGGACGATGAAGCCAAGGATATGCAACCGCTGTTTGATGCAATTTTGCGCCATGTGCCACCACCAATAGGCGACCCCAACAAGCCTCTGCAACTGCAAGTCACAACTCTAGATTATTCTGAATATCTGGGGCGAATTGTCATTGGGAAAATTCACAATGGCATTATCCGCATGGGACAACCAGTCGCATTGATCAAAGATACGGGCGAAATTGTCAAAGGCAAAATCACCAAATTGATGGGCTTTGAAGGGCTAAAGCGGATTGACATGGCAGAAGCATCCGCAGGCTATATCGTAGCTGTGGCAGGGTTTGCCGATGCCAATATCGGGGAAACAATTACTTGCCCCAACGAACCGCAGGCTTTACCACTGATTAAAGTGGATGAACCGACGTTGCAAATGACCTTCTCGGTGAATGATTCACCCTTTGCGGGTCAAGAAGGAAAGTTGGTGACATCGCGGCAAGTGCGCGATCGCCTGATGCGAGAATTAGAAACTAACGTCGCCCTGCGCGTCGAAGAAACCGACTCCCCCGATAAGTTCCTGGTTTCCGGTCGTGGTGAACTGCATTTGGGCATCTTAATCGAAACCATGCGCCGCGAAGGCTACGAGTTTCAAGTATCCCAGCCACAGGTGATTTACCGAGAAGTCAGCGGGCAACCATGTGAACCCTTCGAGTGCTTAGTACTAGACGTTCCCGAAGATGGTGTTGGTGGCAGTATCGAACGTCTGGGACAACGCAAAGGCGAAATGCAAGATATGCAAGTTGGTGGTAATGGTCGCACCGTGATCGAGTTCGTCATTCCTGCCCGTGGATTGATCGGTTTCCGGGGTGAGTTCATGCGTCTGACGCGGGGCGATGGGATCATGAATCACAGCTTCCTTGACTACCGTCCCCTCAGTGGCGATATTGAATCCCGTAACAAAGGTGTTTTAATCTCCTTTGAAGAAGGCGTTGCCACCTTCTATGCGATGAAGAATGCTGAAGATAGAGGCGCATTCTTTATTACTCCAGGTACGAAGGTTTACAGAGGCATGATTTTAGGAGAACACAATCGTCCCCAAGACTTGGAACTCAATGTCTGTAAGACTAAGCAACTCACTAACCACCGGGCATCTGGTGGTGAGGAACTGGTGCAGCTGCAAGCCCCAATAGATATGAGCCTAGAGCGTGCTTTGGAGTACATTGGACCAGATGAATTGGTGGAAGTAACTCCCCAGTCGATTCGTCTGCGGAAGGTGTCGAAGAAGTTGGTTAAACGCTAATTAGGGAATGTTAATCGTTGATTGTTAATTGTTGATTGTAACAATTAACATTTAACAATTAACAATCAACAATCAACTCCCTTATGATTAAACGCATCACCAACTGGCTAGAAACCCACTTTTGTGTCCCTGCATACAGTGGTTGGGTACTAGGGGCAATTGCAATTTGTTTTCTTGGCGCCGCTATCAATACGATGGCGGGCTGGCTTTATGTTATTAGTGGCGTCAGTTTTGCCCTGCTGAGTTTAGCCGGTGTCTTACCGCCGCGATCGCTTTTGGGTTTAGTTGTCAAACGAGAGCAAATTCAGCCAGTAACAGCAGGAGACGATCTGACGATTGAATTAGAAATTTTAAATCCGAGAAAGCAATCTGTTGACTTGCTGCAAGTTCAGGATATACTGCCCTTCGTCTTAGGAAAACCAGCACAAAAGGCAATAGAAACAATTCCCACAAAAGGCAGTTACCGGTGGGTGTACTACTACCCTACCCAGGGTCGAGGTGTGTATCGCTGGCATACAGTCGAATTCGCAACTGGTGCGCCCTTGGGATTGTTCTGGTGTCGCCGGCTGCATGAGGTTCCGGCGACGGCAATTGTCTATCCTACAGTGTTACCTCTCACCAACTGCCCTCTAGTGGATGAATTGGGAGAACAAGATAGCCTCAAAACCGATCTGCGTGGTAGACCGTTGCAGCTAGCTACCGTTGGGCTAACGCGATCGCTACGTCCCTACCGCACAGGAGATCCCATGCGTCTCATCCACTGGCGCACCAGCGCACGCTACGGAGAGTTACGAGTGCGGGATTTAGAAGTGGTTACGGGAGGACAAGATATTATTATCGCCATTGACAGTGCTGCTAGTTGGGAAGAAGAGAACTTTGAACAAGCAGTAATTGCCGCAGCGTCACTGTATTTTTACGCACATAGCCAGCGATTTCAGGTGCAACTGTGGACAGCATTGACAGGTTTAGTCAAAGGCGATCGCACTGTTCAAGAAACCCTAGCAGCAATCACTCCCCTTGAAGAAGCTATCAATCAGCCTCCTAGCTATCCCTTGATTTGGCTGACTCAAAACCCCCTAACTCTCTCCTCCCTTCCTGACAGCAGTCGTTGGGTATTGTGGCAAAATTTTTCATCACCACAAGAGCAAATGGTAATGAATAGAAATTATAAAGGTATAATATTTGACCCTCAACAACCACTCCAACTTCAACTGCAAAAACCATTAAGTTAGTTGTTAGTTGTTAGTTGTTAGTTGTTAGTAGGGCTGCTTCTGCTATTATTCGATGAGCAGCAGTTGTGGGATGAATACCGTCCCAGAACAAAAACTTGTCTGGACGATCACAGGGAGTAAGATTGTTTAGACAGCCATTGGTCACATTGGTGAAACCAAATTTACTAGGGTTTGTAATGGCTTCCTGGTATAGGGAATTGGCATCAAGTTCGATGATTTGGGTATGAGAATCTAAATGAAGGCTACTCACATTGAGGGATTTAGCCAAGCCGACATTATGGGCGATCGTTACAGAACTGAGGATACTGGAATTGGGACGATTATGTGTTGCTGGAAGCTTCCCCAAGTCAGGTAAGTTAGCGACCATAATTTTTTTAGCCCCCGCTGTCGAGAGGGACTGAACTGCCTTCGATAAATTTTCGATTGATTGTGTAGGATCGCTAGCGCCATAAAGATAATCATTGGCACCAGCCCAGAGAACATAAAGCGCATTTGGATTTACCTCCGGATGCGCTTTTGTAAAGCTATTGACTTGTGCCAACAAGCCTGGTATACCATTAATGCTGCCACTTCCCGTAGTCGCACCACCACAGGCAAAATTAGTGTTTGGCTTGAGAGTTAATGCTAGCTTAGAAGCAAGATATTCTACCCAGACCAAGCCATTGGAATAACGCCCTTGAAAGTAGGGAGGACTAGAGGGATTGGTTCCACCTGTGGCGTGGAATATCTTACCAACATCTGAGAGGCTATCGCCAAAAACATAGAGTTCATTGATTTTCTGAGAACTCTGTACTGAAGCTGCCAATGTAACCATAATTAAAGATAAGAGAGTAAGTCCTGCTATAAGAATCTTTTTTTTCACTGTTATAGTTAATTTTGACTATATCTAGAAAACGTCTAACTCAAAAGCCCTCCTCCCCAGAGGAAGAAGAGGGTTTTTGAAATTGTTGGTTGTTGATTGTTAATTGTTAATTATTTGGAATTATATCATGTCCGTATAAACAGTTACGATATCCAGCCCTCGCCCCCTTCCCCTCTCCCAAGCATGGGAGAGGGGTGCCCAAAGGGCGGGGTGAGGGTTCATATAATAAGTCATTAACCGGACATGATATTAACCGTACTTTCACAAGGTGTTTGCATTACTTTTTTTTCATAAGCAAAACCTACTTTATTTTTTAGGTTGCTGTCAAGACATAGTGTTTTTTTCTATGCTCAAAGTGTGTTTGTTGCCGCTATTGACACTTTTATAATGTAACTAGATAGTGTTGGAAGTGTTGGGTATTAACCGTACTTTAGAGAGGGCGGTTGCACTGCTTTTTATTACTTTTGTTCGCTTAGTCGCGATCGGTCGGCAATCAGATGTGAGCCCAATACGGTTCGGTTAAGAGTTATTGGTGAGGATTACATAAATGTAGAGACGCGACGCCATAAAGCTTGGTGCAGTCGCCTACGGCGGGAAACACTCATTCAGCGCTGCAACACCTGTCGCCTCAACAGGGGGAACCCCCGCACGGCGCACCGCGAGAATTTCGCGTCTCTACAGGAATTATCGGTATGTAAATTATCTTATCCGAACCGTATTGGATGCGAGCCAGCCAGCAACGACCCGTGCTAAGCGCTCATAGTCAACTTTGTCGGGAGTATCTTTTTCAGTGTGGTAGTAAAGACGCTACCTGAACTTACTGATACTTTCTGGGAGCGCTACTTGGAAATTAGAAATTAATAGATACTCTCAATGAAAACGGTAGTTCCAGATCCCGTTTTCTGTCAGGCAACCCCGATCGCGTCCGATGAGGTACAATGCAAAGAAATATTTAAATTATGAGCAGTCGATAATTTATGATGTCACCAGAAGTTAATACAATATCCACCGATAAAAGTCTAGAGGCGATGCGGCATTTTTCCGAACAATACGCAAAGCGCACTGGAACGTACTTTTGTTCTGAACCCTCTGTGACTGCAGTTGTGATTGAAGGACTTGCCAAGCATAAAGACGACTTGGGAGCGCCTTTGTGTCCCTGTCGCCACTACGAAGACAAACAAGCAGAGGTAAGTGCTACATTTTGGAACTGTCCCTGTGTACCAATGCGGGAGCGCAAAGAGTGCCACTGTATGCTATTCCTTACCCCAGAGAACGAGTTTGCTGGTGACAAGCAAGAAATTTCTTTAGAAACAATCAAACAAGTACGAGAGAGTATGGTATGAGCTTCGGGGTGTCGGAGGAGTTTTGGCAAGGTGTAGAGCAGTTCAATACTGGGCAGTTCTATGCCTGTCATGACACCCTAGAGGCTCTGTGGATCGAAGCAACAGAGCCAGAAAAAACTTTTTATCAAGGCATTTTGCAAATAGCTGTGGCGCTATATCATTTGGGTAACCGCAACTGGCGAGGTGCAATGATTTTGCTGGGAGAGGGAAGCAATCGTCTGCGCCGTTACCCATCCGTTTACAGTGGCATTGATGTAGACGGATTATTGCATCAGAGTGTGGCATTGTTGAAGATATTACAACACACAGAGCCAGAATTAATCGCTTCCCTTGAATTGGATTGGGATCGCGCCTTGCCATTGCCCAGAATTGTGCAAGTGAATGAGTGAAGTACCTACACCAATTGCAAGCAATATGGTTTAGGCTTCGAGTTAATTCCCGAATTTCGTTCCTGGTACTCGAATTCTTTCCCAGTCCCGCTTTTTATAGTGAGCAAAACGGACAACCCACTCTCGGTTTACGAGAAACCAAGATTACCCTAAGTCCCTTGAAGATTTTACATGTAGGAGGTAGTTCGCCAGAGCGCTAATCACTTCCCCACAAAACCCCATATCTTCAGTTGTCAAGGTACAGATGAGTGACAAGCAATTTCGGCTTTATCACTACCGTTACATGCTAACATATGTGTAGATTTTATGTAGATGATTGTGGTTAGAAAAGGATTGAATTTACGAATAGCTGAGAGTAGATTGAATAAGCTGAGGTTATATGCAGCAAAGAGACAGAAAACAATGACTCAACTTGTAGAAGATTGGATTGACCGTTTACCAAGTCTAGAGACTGACAAAAACTCAACTGCACCCCTCTCTCATCAACCTACGGTCGATATTGATTAGGGTGCGTTTCGTTTTTGTCCCGTTATTCATCCCAACACTGATTCCTAAGAAGGAATACAGTGTGGGACTTCTAACGGCAAAGCGTTAAAAAATTTTCGTAAAAATTATTATAGCGATTTTTGTTTCAATCAGGTAAAGCCTTTCTCTTGTGGGATGGGCATCCTTGCCCGTCCATCGGATGCCTACACCACAAGATATGTACTTTACCAATACGGGAAGCGTTATCAGCTGTAGCGAATTTAATGTAGGGGACTTCCAATTAAAAAAATCTCCACTCTCGTGTAGGGTGCGCTCTTACGACGAGAGTACGGCACCGACGATCGCCTGTTGTGCTGCGTTAGCAGTAAAAGTAGACTGGTCGTGAAACCTTGAGGGTGGGGAAAGCGTCTATACTTTCAGCTATGAGATACACTCAAATGGTTCAGAGTGTGCATTTCATGTTTCATTTTTAAAGAAAGTACTTGAGAAAATTTAGTATAAAAGCCGAAATCTTACCTAAATTTCTATGATGTCCTGCTACCAATCGCCTAAATTTCAGATGGGTCGCGTTGCTTTAGCCTTGATGTTACCAACTGTACTTGTGGGCGCGATTACATTTCCCCCGCAGATGCAAACCGCTACTGCACAAGCACCTAAGGACAATCGCCCGCTCACAATCCACTCTGATTTGCAAGAATATGACGCCAAAACCCAAGTAGCAACGGCTCGTGGCAATGTACAAATGTTGTATCCTGCTCGGGGAATTCAGGCAACATCTGCCCAGATACAATACTTTACCAAAGAACGCCGAATTATTCTCAGTGGCAATGTCTATATTTTGCAACAGGGCGGCAATAGTATTCGGGGTGAGAAGGTTGTGTATCTAATTGACGAAGGGCGATTTATCGCTGAACCCAAAAGTAACCAGCAGGTGGAAACCACTTACATCGTCAACGACAGCAACCCTAACAATCAAGCAGCGACACCAGCCCCTGCGACACCAGCCTTGAAGCGATCTCGTTAGAAGTTATGAATTAGCAGAAAAGGCGTGAATGGTGAAAATTGTCTTAGAGAACATTCACAAATCTTATGGGAAGCGAGCGATTGTGAATCGCGTCAACCTTTCTGTAGCTCAAGGTGAAATAGTTGGTTTACTAGGTCCCAATGGAGCTGGTAAAACGACGACTTTTTACATCGCCACAGGTTTAGAAAAACCAGATCGGGGAACGGTCTTGTTGGATAAGCTGGATATTACTGCACTACCAATGTACAGAAGGGCGCGACTGGGTATTGGTTATCTGGCGCAGGAAGCGAGTATTTTTCGCCAACTGAGTGTGCGGGAAAATCTTCTTTTGGTGCTAGAGCAAACCAATGTGCCACGCTGGCAATGGTCATCACGAGTAGACACTTTATTGCGGGAGTTTCGTTTGGAAATAGTAGCTAACAGCAAAGGAATTCAATTGTCTGGCGGTGAACGACGTCGGGCGGAATTAGCAAGAGCCTTAGCAGCTGGAAGCCAAGGACCGAAATTTTTATTTTTGGATGAGCCATTTGCTGGCGTTGATCCAATAGCAGTCTCAGAAATTCAGCAAATTGTGGCGGGGTTGCGCGATCGCAACATGGGTATCTTAATCACAGATCATAACGTCCGTGAAACCCTCGCCATCACAGATCGCGGATATATCATGCGTGAGGGGCAAATCCTCGCTTCTGGCACTGCCAAAGAACTTTATAATAATCCCCTAGTGCGGCAATACTACTTGGGTGATAGCTTCCAGGTTTAGTCATTTGTCATTTGTTCTGCTCCCCCATGCCCCATGCCCCATGCCCCATGACTAAAGTATACAAGTCTTTCTACAACCTCAACTCGTTGCTGCCTTCAATCATGGATCGCTATCTTGCCAGCGAATTGCTAGCGCCGTTTTTATTTGGTATTGGGGCTTTTTCTTCCCTTGGCGTAACGATTGACTCTGTGTTTGAGCTCATACGGAAAGTTGTAGAACGCGGGCTGCCGATCGGCATCGCAGTGAATGTTTTTTTATTAAAGCTGCCAAATTTCATTGTTTATGCCTTCCCCTTGTCCACTCTGCTGGCTACTTTGATGACCTACAGTCGTCTTTCTAGCGAGAGCGAACTGATTGCCCTACGTGCCTGTGGGGTGAGTGTCTATCGCATGGTGCTAACTGCTGTGTTTTTGAGTTTTTTTGTGACAGGATTGACATTTTTGTTTAACGAGCAAATTGTGCCAGCAGCAAATTACCAAGCGACTATCACCTTAGAGAAAGCCTTAAAGTCAGACAAGCCAACTATTACAAAGCAGGATAACTTCCTCTATCCCGAAACTCGGGAAGGTAAAAAACAACCCGATGGTAGTGTGCCAAAGATCCTGACACGCTTGTATTATGCCGATCAGTTTGATGGTAATCAGTTCAAAGGTTTGACGATTATAGATCGTTCCCAAGTAGGTGTGAATCAAATTGTCGTAGCACAAGCAGGTCAATGGAATGCATCACAAAACACCTGGGATATGTACAACGGTATCATCTATTTAGTAGCTCCAAATGGCTCTTATCGCAACATTGTACGGTTTGAACATCAACAACTGAAATTGCCCCGCACAGCATTTGACCTGGCAGAAAAAACCCGGGACTACGGTGAGATGAATATTGCCCAAGCATTTGAACAGTTGGCAGTTGTACGCCTCGGCGGTGATGAGCAAAAAATTCGGAAACTCGAAGTTCGGATTCAACAAAAATTTGCCTTACCGTTTGTATGTGTAGTTTTTGGCTTGGTCGGTGCAGCTATGGGAACAATACCCCAGCGTACAGGGCTAGGGACAAGTTTTGGTGTGAGTGTTATAGTTATTTTTGCTTATTATTTATTTTATTTTATTACTGGTGCGATGGCACAGGCAGGTGTGTTTTCTCCCTTTATCGGAGCTTGGTTGCCCAACTTTTTATTCTTAGGAACAGGTACATTGTTACTGAGGCGGGTGGCACAGCGGTAATTTTGTTAATTGTTAATTGTTGATTGTTAATTGTTAATTTTTACAATCAACAATCAACAATCAACAATCAACGATCCCCGTTAATCTTCATAATAATTCCGACATTCTGGTGCATCTGGGTTTTTTGCACAGTATTCCTCAAAGGAGTTTTTTGCTGACACCAGATGCGCTACTTCTGCTCGGAGTTCTTCTACATCATCCCAAGCAGTTGCACATTCGGTGGAAACATCATTGTAAGTAGCACAAACGGCACGAGCCTCTTTAGTGGCTTTTTGAATTTTCTCCTCAAGCAGAAGTGATACTGGACTTTCTACAAAGTCACTTTTTCTCAAGATGTCGGTAACAGAGATTATGCCCAACAGCTGGACTCGAATCACAGGTGCCCGACGGATGCCAGTATTGGCAAATAACCGCGCTACGTATTCCACACTCAAATCAGGATCTACGACAATGCAGGGCTTACTCATAATTTCGTAAACCCGTACTTGCTTGGGATCTTTTGCGTAGGCTGTTACCTTGTAAACAATATCCGTTTCGGTGACAATGCCATAGGCATCATTCTCATGACCACGATCCACAACCAAAGCTCGCAGTCCCTTTTCCTTCATCAGCCCCACCGCTGTAGCGACAGTCGCACAAGCGCGAATGGTAACTACCTCTTTGGTCATGATATCTTCAGCTTTCATCATTGCTGCAACCTCCTATTCAATGGAGTTGAACTCAAGCTTTGCCACAACCATAAGTTAGAGCAGCTTCCTACTCTTGATCATAAGCTGATATCTATTTACCTTGCATGAGTCAAGTCGCTTTCCCCCTGCTTAAAAATTAAAAATTAAAAATTAAACCCCATAGAAGACAGCTAGGGGCTTGAGTTTGAATGTGACAAAGATCACCCTTATGACTAATGACTAAATAACTGTCGATCGGCTAGGATGAAACTAAAACCTAAATTAGACCCATGATACGCCGTTATTATCCCCCCGCTTCCTTACGCTATCTTAAAGCCAGATTATGGAATTTATCACGACCGGGTTTTTGGGTAACAGCGATTTTTTTATCTGCGATCGGGCTGGTCATTAAAGAATACTGGACACACCCAGATTTTTTAACTAAAGGGCAAATCAAACAAGTTGCTACAAACCAGCCTGCTAACTCCCTTTCAAAAGAAGACAAAGCGATCGCTGCGGACATTGATAACTTACCAGTCTTATATAATGACGCTGCGCAAACAAGTTTGCCGCCAACACTAATTACTCCTCAGGAAAATACTCAAGCGAACAACAGCAAAAGCTTATTAGATGCTTTAAATAGCACAGGTCAAACCTCTGCAAGTGAAGCAAAACCCAATTCTAGCGTAGACGCTCATTCTTCATCTGCCCCAAATTTAGAAAATCCTTTTTTGACTCAGGCAGAAAGTTTATTGCATGTTGGTACCTCTGGGACTAATAGCCAGTTATTAGGAGCTAATTCCTCAACTTCATCCACTGTTCAGCCTAGAGTAATCACCCCTTCGTCCACTGTTCAGCCTGGAGTAGCCCCTTCGTCCAGTGTTCAGCCTGGAGTAATCACCCCTTCATCCACTGTTCAGCCGGGAGTAGCTTCGTCAAGTGTTCAGCCTGGAGTAGCCCCAACATACCCTAATTCGAGCCTGGGATCGGCAAATCAAACCAATAGTCAAAGTATTGCCCCAATCAGCCCTTCACAACCACCATTTAATCAATCGACAAACCAGAATCAGCCAAGCTTAAATGGTCTCCCCACGACAATCAGGCAAAATTCCTTCGTCGGTCAGTCACTACCCATCAATAACTTACCCAACCAAATTAACCCACAGACTACTGGGTTAACTGGATACCCGATTAATCCCGGTTCTACTGGGACAGGCTATCCTCAGCCTGCAATAACAAATCCTTATTCCACCCCCAATTCATATTTAAGGGATGACCAAGCCCGTTACGTTATCAACCAATTGCTGAACAGGTATACTAATCCAGGTAGTGGTCAGGTATTACCCAGCGCAGTGCCATCAACACCAATAGTTCCACTCGCAACCAATAGCGCACCTACTTACATGACACCCTACTACTATAACCAAACTCCCAGTCAAGGAGTTGTCAGTCCCTCTAATCCTACGGTCACAAACAACTATACAACTCCGAGTCAAGTACCTCAATATAATTACTCATCTCCTAGCCAGATTCCGGGGCAGTATACGGGTGGGAGTCAGGTTAATGGTTACCGATATCCTTAAGTTTTGTTACCCATTTCAGCAAACTTAAGGGCGATCGCTTGTTATCAGTACTCGCCCAGCAAGGCGCGTTGTTCAGCAACTGCCAAAATTAACATCTCTTGTATTGAATTTGTCAGTAAGCAATCGCTTTCAGTAATTAAAGTAAGCAAAATTACTCTGTATGATTAACCCCTAAAAGTATGTAAAATTATAAAAAACTTATTTAATCTTTTTAGAACAAATTTATTGCCTGACGCTTATACACTTTTTGTTAAAATAACTGCATTTTTATGCTGCTCATACCAGATAAAATTGTTCCTATGTTAGTTGCTGTGTAGAGTAAACATAGCCGACGAAAAGGATAGGTATCGCCTTTTTATCTATCTTAGCGGCTGATATGGTATACTATACATAAATCTTGATAAAAGTTTTTGCTCTTATTATCAACTAGCAAGACTAATAGTTAAATTTAGCTGTTTGTCCTCCCCCCCCATTTCCATATTGTGGATCTGGTGAGGAAATTATTTTCACAACTCATTCAATTTTACTGTTCAACAGCAAGGATTCCAGCTTAATCGGCGTCCTGATATTTGATATTATACCAACAAAAGTATGACTGCTGAACTAAAGCAAAAGAAAGCAGAAATCCGAGCCGCCACTGAGAAGTTGGCACACAGCTTCAACCCTAGCCCTCCAGATATCAATTCCATTTTTGTTGCTTTGACAAACCACCTGAACAGTAATCCTTCGATCTTCAGTGCTGCATTTGCTTTTTCATCTCTGATCGAAAATTCCGCACCTTTCGTGTTCAGAGGTGAGAATGGATTAGAAGAGGAAGACATCGCTAGTAAGATTGATTACACAAAATCGATTTGGTACGAGGTTCCCTTAAATATGGGGCAAGCGATTTGGAGTGTCCCCTATTTCGATTTTGGCGGAGTTAGTGAGGACATCCTGCTGACGACCTATTCAATTCCACTCTTTAATCAACAGGATTCCAGCTTTTTCGGTGTCTTAACAAGTAACTATCTGCTAGCCAGAATAGAGAAGCTCCCTTCTATCCCTGAACTGACTCCTGCCTTTAGTTTACTAGCATTTGGTGTTTAATGTAACAGTTGCCGCCTCGTTGCAATCCGGATTGCTGATTTTTGCTGCGGAACAAGCCCTATTGCACTTCAAAAGACGAGTAAGCGATCGCAGTTAAATTTTAGATCCAGGTATTTGGGATCAGACTCAAGACAATACTACGTAGGTTTTGGTTTTTTTGATGATAATTCTGGTTGTAGAGACAAGGGTTCATCGCGTCTCTACAGGGTTTCGCGTGAGGTAAATTATTTCAGCCCTTGCAGTATTGAGACTCAAGATTGAGATGAAGCAGAGCGATCCCCGATGCTTTTTGGTGATCCCCCTAACCCTCACACCGCTTTGATCCCCCCTAACCCACGCCCAACGGGAAAGCCATCATTCGCGCTGCTTCACCAGTTCCCTACGGAGGGAAACCCGAAGGGTGCGGACTGGACTCACCAGAAGCGATGAGGGAAACACGAGTGTTTCCCGCCGCAGGCGACTGCACCAAGCTTTATGGCGTAGGCTAGTTCTGATCTTCAGTATTGCATTAAAACTTAAGCCGAAACGTATTGTGGTGATCCCCACCTTGGCGAGGGAATTTACTGGTAAGTGAAAGCAAGCAGCGCACGCACCTACTTACATGACACCGTACTATAACCAAACTCCAGCGACTTGCAGACATGGAGGCGTTGCTAAAGCATTATCAAGAGCGCTTTGGCGATTTCGCAGTCAGAGGCGGAACGAGTGAGGGGCGATCGCCTAACCAATTTCCTCGATCCAGCTTTGAAATTTCAGACGACTATCACCACTGGGCAAATGTTACGCCGCCTGAGTGCGATCGCCTAAAAGAACTCGAACTAAAACGCGACATACTCAACACGACAAAAGCAATTATGGATGCAGTTGTAATTGATAATTCGTAATTAGCAATTTAATTACGAATTATCAATTACGAATTACGAATTAGGAATTACTAAACTGCTTAATAATCGCCTCTGCAAATTCAGAACACTTCAAGGGTTCGACTGGCGGTTCCATCAAACGAGCTAAATCGTAGGTAACTTGACGGTTGGCGATCGCATCTCCCAAACCCTTCTCAATCAAGTCTGCTGCTTCAAGCCAACCGAGATACTCCAGCATCATCACACCCGATAAAATCACTGAACCCGGATTAATTCGATCCAAGCCGGCGTGTTTGGGTGCGGTGCCGTGAGTAGCTTCAAAAATAGCACATTCATCACCAATGTTTGCTCCTGGTCCCATTCCCAGTCCACCAACAATTGCCGCTGCAGCATCCGACAAATAATCTCCATTCAAATTCATCGTCGCCAGAATGGAATACTCATCCGGTCTAGTCTGGATTTGTTGGAAAATACTGTCAGCAATGCGGTCATTGACCATCACCAAGTCTTTCCACTTTCCACTACCGTGGGTTGACCAAATTGAGTTAAGAACTGTTTCAACTTCCTGAACAATCTGACTTTGTTTTTCTGCAGTCAAAGCTTTAAACCCAGGGTCAATCATCTGGGCATTTTCTGACGAGGTGATATTAGGGTTATTCTCCTTGTTACTCAAAATCCAAGATTCCCTTTCCGTAATACACTCGTGCCGAAACTCTGATGTTGCTAGTTCATAACCCCAATCACGGAAAGCGCCTTCGGTGTACTTCATGATATTTCCTTTGTGCACCAAAGTTACCATTTGCTTGTTTTTGGGTAGTTGCAAGGCGTGTTTCATGGCACGCCGTACCAAGCGCTGGGAAGCGGTTTTGCTAATGGGTTTAATGCCAATACCAGAATCCAGAGGAATTTGCTTTAAGCCGTGTTCTGGCGTGGCGGGAATGAGTTCGTTATTCAGGATGGAAATCAAGCGATCGCCTATTTCGCTACCTTCCCGCCATTCAATTCCCAAATAAATATCTTCTGTATTTTCCCGGTAGACAATGACATCCAGTTTTTCGGGGTTTTTGTGAGGTGAAGGTGTGCCTGCGTAATAGCGGCAAGGACGCACGCAGGCGTACAAGTTAAAAATTTGCCGCAGTGCCACATTCAGGGAACGAATGCCGCCGCCAATCGGAGTTGTCAGTGGTCCTTTAATTGCCACACCATATTCTTTAATCGCCGTCAAAGTGTCTTGAGGTAAATACTGATATGTGCCGTATAATTCGCAAGCTTCATCACCAGCGTAAACTTTCAGCCAGCTAATTTTCCGCTTACCCTTATATGCCACCTCAACCGCAGCATCTAGCACTTTTTGGGTAGCAGGCCAAATATCGATCCCCGTGCCGTCGCCACGAATGAAGGGAATGATTGGATTGTCGGGAACAATCGGTTCACTGTTTTTAAAGGTAATTTTTGCTCCGCTTGTTGGCGGGGAAATCTTGTCGTACATCACAAACTCCTGATGGCTACGCCGCAATACCATATATAGCCCCAGGCTTCAAGCCCGGAGGTGAAAAATCCTGACGTGTAAGGGTACTTGTTTTCGTTACTATCAGCCGCAGAGTGTTCCCCAAAGATTGCTCGTGTCCTTGTTTGGGGATGAGCGTGAAACTTTCGCTATCTTATCAAAACATAGAGGGAAGCGTAAAATTCCTTTTTGTTGTCTCCAAGATGTAAAGACTTTGCCTGCAACGTCTCTACAGAATTATTGACACGTTTATACAAGCTTAAAATAGCAGTAGGCTTTATTTGCGATTTCCTGTAAACTACTGTTCGCTATCCACTGACCGCTTTCAACAAGAGTAATGGCATGACAGACCCACTGATTTTACCAGACATTGCAAGTGACATCGACGCACTCCGCCAACCGTTAATCGCTGGGTCTATTGGCGTCCAACAGCAGCTGATCCCGCAGCTAGCTAACTTGGGGGATGGGGGATTAGATGTCCTGATGGAGTTTTTATTTGAACGTCGTGAAAATCCAGCAACTTGGGTTGATGGCAAAGCCTACCAAGTTCTCTATAACTCTGATTCGCCCAAAGTAAAGGAATTTTTGCAAACCTATTTCCCTGTGGGCATTGTGACTCTAAAATCAGAGTGCGGTATTGATTACATTCCCTTGCAACAGCTGCTTGCTGTTCAAAACTTTCAAGCAGCCGATAGCATAACTTTGCAAAAAATGTGTGAAGTCGCAGGACCAATGGCTGTGAAAAGAAAATGGCTGTATTTCACTGAGGCAGAAAATTTCCCTCTTTCGGATTTACAAACCATTAACAACCTGTGGTTAGTCCACTCCGAAGGCAAATTTGGATTTTCGGTACAACGAGAAATATGGCTAGGGTTGGGGAAAAACTGGGACAATCTCTGGTCGAAAATCGGCTGGAAAAGTGGTAATAACTGGACGCGGTATCCCAAAGAATTTACTTGGGATTTAAGCGCCCCTAGAGGTCACTTACCCCTGTCTAACCAACTGCGTGGGGTGCGAGTCATTGCTTCAATACTATCTCACCCAGCGTGGAGTTAGTTGTTAGTTGTTAGTGAGCCAGCGCTGCAGTCGGGTCAGCCCGCTCTCACGGCGACTGGCTTTCCCGTTGGGTTGTTAGTTGTTAGTAGAACAATCAACAACCAACAATCAACAATTAACAACCAACAATCAACAATTAACAATCAACAATTAACAATGGCAAACGTTCGTCTACAAGATATTAAGCGCAGATTTAACAACGTTACCGCTGTTGAGGACATTAGCTTTGAAATCCCTAATGGCGAGTTTTGGGTTTTGGTGGGACCTTCGGGTTGTGGTAAGTCTACCATTCTCCGAACAATCGCAGGCTTGGAAACTGCGACAACTGGCAACCTCTATATTGGGGATCAGTTGGTTAACAATGTCCCAGCACGACAGCGGGATGTGGCGATGGTGTTCCAGAACTACGCTTTGTATCCTCATATGACGGTAGCTCAAAATATTGCTTTTGGGTTGCAGATGCGGAAAGTTGACCCGAAGACTGTTAAAGAACGGGTTTTGGCTGTGGCGCGATCGCTTTCTCTAGAACATCTGCTGGATCGCAAACCTAAACAACTTTCTGGCGGACAGCAGCAGCGGGTGGCGTTGGGGAGAGCGATCGCTCGTCAACCGCAAGTGTTTTTACTAGATGAACCTTTGTCTAATTTAGATGCACAATTGCGAGATGATACGCGGGCTGAGTTAAAACAGTTACATCAAGAATTGGGAATTACGACTGTCTACGTCACCCATGACCAAGTTGAGGCAATGACTTTGGCTGATAAAATTGTGGTGCTCAACCAAGGACGGATTCAACAAATTGGTGACCCACAGACTATTTATGCTCAACCAGTTAACCGTATGGTGGCGACTTTCTTGGGTAATCCCCCAATGAATATTCTATCGGCATTGTTCACGGTTAATGGTTTTGATGTGGGTGGTCAGTTGTTGCCTTGTCCTGATGATGTGTTTCAGGTTTTGCAACCTGTGGTTGGGCAGGTGTATGATTTGGGGATTAGACCGGAGTATGTTTATATTATTGAACCGCAGAGGCTCAGAGAGCGCAGAGAGGAAGAGGTGGGATTGGTGGTTGAGGTGAGGGTGGTGGAACCTTTAGGGAGGGAGACTTTGATTCGTGCGGGTTTACCGGGTACGTCTTTGTTGATGAATGTGCTTTTAGCTGGGGATATGCGTTTGCGTCCAGGCGATCGCCTTTGTCTGGAATTAGATCTGGATCAGTTATTTGTGTTTGATTCTGCCACTGGCGATCGATTATTTCCTACTAATTCGTAATTCGTAGTTTACTTGTATCCAAAGTCAAACTGATTGGTATTTACCGACTCAGTTCTGAATTTTTGGGGGCAAGTTTCCTAATTACGAATTACGAATTACGAATTACGAATTATTAAGCTACTTGCTTTGCTCTTGATTTTGCTAACTCTTTAGGAGCAAAGGCGCCATTTTCTGTAATTATGGCGGAGATCAGAGCTGCTGGAGTGACATCAAATGCTGGGTTGTAAAATTCTACACCTGCTGGTGTGAGGATGGTGTCGCCAATTTTGTATATTTCCTCTGGGTTACGCTCTTCTATGGGGATTTGGCTGCCATCTTGTAAGGAAAAATCAACGGTTGAAAGGGGAGCTGCAACAAAGAAAGGAATATTATGTGCTTTGGCTACGAGTGCTAAGCTATACGTACCTATTTTGTTGGCTGTATCCCCATTGGCAGCGATTCTGTCAGCACCAACTACTACAGCATGAATCAAATCTTGCTTCATACAATGAGCCGCCATACTGTCAGTAATTACCGTAACTGGGATACCTTCTTGGACACATTCCCAAGCAGTGAGTTTTGCACCTTGCAGTCTTGGGCGGGTTTCGTCGGCAAACACACCAGCTAAGCGCCCTTCGCGAAAAGCAGAACGCACTACACCCAAGGCGGTGCCGTAACCTGCTGTTGCTAGCGCTCCCGCGTTACAATGGGTAAGAATCGTTAGCTTTTCTGGGGTAGAAGGCAAGACTGCTAAGCCATGGTCGCCGATCGCCTGACAGGTTTGCAAATCTTCCGCGTTGATAGTTTGGGCGGTTTGCAAGAGGGTTTGTCGGATGTCTTCTACTGTTCCAATAGTTTCGTAGGCGGTTTTCATCATTCGTGAAATCGCCCAGAATAAATTTACTGCTGTGGGACGAGTGGAACGTAAGAGATCCGCGACTTCCTGCAAGCGTTGCAAAAACTGATCGCGGTCGTTGGTTTCAATTTCTCTTGCCCCAAGATACATACCATATGCTGCCGCCACACCAATTGCTGGTGCACCTCTGACAATCATGGTTTTAATCGCCTGCGCCATATCTTCGCTGCGATGAATTTCCACAAATGTATACTCGCTGGGCAAGCGGGTTTGGTCAATGAGTAACACTGAGTTGTTGTGCCAAATAACCGGATAAACCTGGTTTGTGGGATTGGTGGGATTCATTGAAGTAAATAGAAGAAAATTTAAAGTAGTAGGCAGGGCAGATGCCCTACCCATTCTACATAAGGTAGGGGCGAAAGGCAGTTCTCCCGTACTAGATGACAGCAGTTAGTTGTTGTTTAAAGAAAGCTTGCAACACTCGTTCAGCTATTTGGGGACTAGTTAAACCTAATTCTGCCTTAGATTCATTCGGTTCGGCGTGTTCTACTAAGACATCTGGTACACCGATCCGTTTGATAGGAACCAGGATGTCGGCATCTAACAGTGCTTCTGCTACCGCAGAACCAAAGCCACCCATGACACAACCTTCTTCTAAGGTGATAACGCGCCCGATTTGCTTAGCCAATGGGAAAATCAATTCGGTATCCAATGGTTTAGCGAAACGAGCATTAATTACGGTCGCTTCTATGCCATGTTCACTGAGAATTTCCGCTACTTGCAATGCTAGGTGTACTATTGTACCATAACCTACTATTAATACGTCATCACCGTGGCGGATAATTTCCCCTTTGCCGATTTCTAAGGGTTCCCAGCCTTCTTCCATAAGAGGAACACCATAGCCGTTGCCACGGGGGTAGCGCATGGCAATGGGACCTGTAGTGTAGTTAACGCCAGTCACCACCATGCGCTGGAGTTCCGCTTCATCTTTAGGTGCCATCAGCACCATGTTGGGGATCGGTCGCAGATAGGCAATGTCGTACATTCCTTGGTGAGTCGGACCATCAGAACCGACAATTCCTGCACGATCTAGGCAGAAGAACACGGGCAGGTTTTGGATGCACACATCGTGAATTATCTGGTCGTAAGCACGTTGCAGAAACGTTGAGTAGATAACAGCGACTGGACGCATACCTTCGGATGCAAGTCCTGCAGCCAAGGTAACGGCATGTTGTTCCGCAATACCCACATCTATATATTGATTGGGTAGCTTTGCCTGTAATTTGTCTAACCCTGTCCCCGTTGCCATAGCCGCAGTAATCCCAATGATTTTCGGGTTTTGTTCAGCGAGTTTGACAAGGGTGTGGGCAAACACTTTAGAGTAGCCAGGGGGTTTGGGTTTGCTTACAGGGACGGCTTTGCCAGTAGCTACGTTGAATGGGGTTTGGGCGTGATAGCCGACTTTGTCTTGTTCGGCAATATCATAGCCTTTGCCTTTCACCGTTGCCACATGCACCAAAACAGGTCCGGCTGTTTGATGTGCCTGTTGGAAGGTAGCAATCAGTTCCTCTAGATTATGCCCGTCCACTGGTCCAAAGTAAGTAAAGCCGAGTTCTTCAAAGACTGCTCCCACTTTCGGAACAGCTAAGCGCTTCATGCCTTCTTTGATACGTGCTAACTCAGGCGAAAGAGATTCACCAACAAAGGGAATTTGCTTAAACTGTTCCTCAAAGTTATCTGTGAGAAACTGCACAGGCGGACTCAGGCGCATTTTGTTAAGGTAGCGGGTCATCGCCCCAACATTCGGAGAAATTGACATCTCGTTATCGTTGAGGACAACCAGCAGGTTAGTTTTGGGTAAATGTCCTGCATGGTTGATGGCTTCCAATGCCATACCGCCAGTCAGCGCACCATCGCCGATGATCGCAACAACTTTGAATTTTTCGCCGTTCATGTCTCGCGCTAAAGCCATGCCCAACGCTGCCGAAATACTAGTAGAAGCGTGACCCGCGCCGAAGTGGTCAAACTTGCTTTCGCCACGCTTCAGATAACCGGCAATTCCATCTTTTTGCCGCAAGGTATGGAAGTGACTATAGCGCCCTGTGAGCAGTTTATGGGGATAAGCTTGGTGTCCTACATCCCAAATGACTTTATCGCGATCTAAGTCTAACGTCTGGTAAAGCCCTAGGGTCAACTCTACAACACCCAACCCTGGTCCTAGGTGTCCTCCGGTTGCTGCTACGGTTTGTAGATGCTTATCTCGAATCTGACGCGCAATCTGTTGCAGTTGCCGAATCGATAAACCGTGTAACTGGTTGGGATGGGTGATTTCACTCAAGTGCATGGTTAATTAGTTGCTCAAAAGTTTGTTTTTCTTTAGTAACCTGCTACGTGTGGGACGTTCCCACAGTTTTTTATGCTATGTGTATTTGATTGGGTTTAAACCCTTTACAGGGTAACAATAACGCGACTTAGTAACCTTGTCGATGAAATATTTCAAGCCGGAACAAGGCGCAAGGCGCGTCATCTTTTTAGGTGTGGCTGGACTGTATGTCAAATTGACTAACCATACTATAGGGTTTTCCTGTGTACTTTTTATATTTTGATTCTCCCACGGTCGGGTAGCCTACCGATTCATACTGAGTTACATTCAGTCGCTGTTGTTCCAATACTGCTAAGATAAGAGAATAAACTCACCGATAAACGTTGTACAGACGCGATTAATCGCGTCTGTACACGTGCGAAAATCCTACCAAAAACCAAAACCTGCGCAGTATGGAATACGGTTCGGTGTCAAGGTAGCATGTACTTGCGCCACTCCTAACAAAACGAGGGACAAAGCTGAACTTGATGGAACAGGCGAGTCTTTTGACTCCAGTGCAGGCTTTACCCTGCCCAATGGTGCAACCCGATCTCCTGATGCATCCTGGATTAAACTAGAGCGCTGGAATGCTTTAACTGAAGAACAAAAAGCCTCTTTTGCACCGATTTGTCCTGACTTCGTGATTGAGTTGCGTTCTCAAAGCGATACCCTGAGTGGATTGCAAGACAAAATGCAGGAATACATTGTCAATGGTGCATCACTCGGATGGTTAATTGACCGCAAAACCCGAAAAGTCTACATCTACCGCCCCAATCAAGAACCTGAAATCTTGGATAATCCCGAAACAGTGAGCGGCGATCCAGTGCTACCAGGATTCGTTTTGCGGATGGCAAAAATCTGGTGATTGATATCATTGCCCATCGAATTAAATGTGATATAATTTACGCTTAATTACTTATAATAAAGAACCTCTCCCCCAACCCCTCCCCTATTAGGGGAGGGGAGACTTTGACGCAAGTCTTAGGCGGGGAGATGTGATATAATTTACGCTTAATTACTTATAATAAAGAACCTCTCCCCCAACCCCTCCCCTAATAGGGGAGGGGAGATTTTGAGGCAAGTCTTAGGCGGGGAGATGTGATATAATTTACGCTTAATTACTTATAATAAAGAACCTCTCCCCCAACCCCTCCCCTAATAGGGGAGGGGAGATTTTGAGGCAAGTCTTAGGCGGGGAGATGTGATATAATTTACGCTTAATTACTTATAATAAAGAACCTCTCCACGCCCTTACGGGTTCGCCATAAAGCTTGGTGCAGTCGCCTACGGAGGGAAAGCCGTCATTCGCGCTGCAACACCTGTTCCCTACGGCGGGAAACAAGCTGCAAGGACTGGACTCACCAGTCGCCTACGGAGGGAAAGCCGTCATTCTTGTGGTCTCCCCAACCCCTCCCCTATTAGGGGAGGGGAGACTTTGACGCAAGTCAAAGGCGGGGAGAGGTCAGACCTAAATAATAAGTGATTAACCGGACATGATATGATTAGGTCCGCTATAACATGCTCAGGCGATCGCAAATACTTCTGATTCAAAGAAAACGGCGAACGTATCACACAAATTGTAGGGGTGGGATGAGTTCAATCTATGTCCGTCTCAATATCACCGCCCAATCCCAATTCTTGCAATGCCACTTTAGAGGGTGTTTGAAAAGTTTTGAGGGGTCAAATTTTATGCTAATCGCCTCACCATGATCCGGATCATGGCAAGGTAGATAAACGTCTCCGATGTTTCCGGCAATAATTCATAGTCTCTGACCAATCGCCGACACCCCATCAGCTTTCTCGTAAGTACGCTCGACCACCCAACGTTTTTTAAGCAACGTAAACCCTTTAGTTTGCTCTGGTCGCAAAACCACTTGCACAATCCAACGACAAAAGTCCATCACCCACTGCATGAATGGCTCGCCGTTAAACCCTCCATCCACCCAGATAGTGGTCAAACGGGACACCTGGTTACCCATTTTTTTGACTTGCTTTAGCACCTGTTTTCCACCCTCTCGTTCTCCAATACTGGCTGCCGTTACCCATACCCTCAAGACTAGTCCCAGAGTATCTACCGTCATAAACCGCTTGCGCCCTTTAATCTGCTTGCCCGCATCGTAGCCCACAGCCTCATGTACCATCGCCGCACTTTTCACACTTTGGCTATCGATAACTGCTTCCGATGGACTCGGATGACGCTCAATATCGATTCTTGTCCATGATCGCAAACGATCATGGATGTTCAACCACGTCCCATCTCTGCGCCAGTTTCGGAAATATGTGTACACTGTCTGCCAAGGTGGAAAGTCTCCCGGCAACGCTCGCCATCGCACCCCTTCTACCAAGACATAAAAAATCGCGTTCAAGACGAACCACATATCAACTTCACGCTTGCGACCGCCTCGTTTGGGTTCTGGAATCATGTCACTCAAAAATTCATATTGGGCGTGGGTCAGGTTGCTGGGATAAGCTTTACTCATGTTGCTCACAGGAGTGCTGTGTTCTACGTATTCACAGTTTATACCTAGAGAGCTTTTTTACCCCTCGACCGACTTTTCAAACACCCTCTAAACGTTCGCGTTCTTCGTCGCGGATGTCTTCCCATGCTAGTAGCTTACGGGTTTCTTCCCTGAGTTGGGTGTCGGAGTCTGCGATCGCCCAAACTATGGCACTCTTAAAAGTCCGGTCTGATGTGCCATACTCCCGCGTCATCGATTCCACAAATTTTACAGTTTCGCTGTCTTGCATGGAATACTCAGGCGCTAGTATAGCTAGTGTTAGCACTGCCCGATTGGGAACAGCACTGGAATTTTCGGGAAAATAAATTGGTTGGATTCCCTGACTGGGGACGAAAACTTTCTGAATTTCGGCTGTGACTCGGTTGGTAATTCTGGATGCTTGGACATTAGCACGGCGGTCTGCCAGAATTTTATTCAAGTTGGGAGATAAGCTAAAAATTAATTGCTTTGTAATATCACCAAATCATTCAAAAAATCTTAATTTTCACCACTTTCAGCAAAATTTACTTGCTCGTAAAGTTCATTTAGTGGAATTTGAAAATCAATTGTCTGGAGTGATAAAATTGTAGACTCACCTTCAATTTCAGTAAACAACCATTGACCTTCCGCAGTTTTCACATAATGCATCACATGATACTGATATTGGTCGATCAAAATATATTCCTTAAATTCCGGGATAGAACGATAATATAAAAACTTATCTCCTTGGTCATAATTTTTAGTTGATTTAGATAAAACTTCCGCAATTAACATCGGGTTCATAACCGTTGTTGTGCTGCTTCCTGTATAAACAGGTTGTTCCTGAATCACCATCACATCCGGATAAGTATGCTGCCGATAACGGGGTATCCACAAACGCACATCACCGATATAAACATCATAATTCTTGCCTCTCAAAGCAAACTTTAGGTAGGCATAAAAGTTGCCGGCGATTTTATTATGATTTGTAGTGCCACCTGTCATCGGAACAATTTCTCCATCGCGGTATTCACTTTTATATTCAGCCTTTTCTTCAAGTTCTAAATACTCTTCAGGTGTGTAATAGCGTTTTTGTGTTTCTAACTGCATAAAGATACCACCTATTCTTGTGCTGCTATTGTGCTGCTAATATTTTTTGGGCAGAAACGTGATAATGTTCAATCTTAAGGAGAGGCTCCCACCCTAATCTTACTGGGTCTTGAATAACGCGAACATCGGGAGTTGAAGCGCAATTAAACACAACATACAACCAATAGTCCTGCTTTAACCGTTCAGCTGTTTTATACTCGTTCGCCGTCAATGCTACCTCGCCGATCGCAGACTGTCCTTTAACCTCAATAAACCGAACTGCGATCGCTGTTTCTGGGTCTTCTGGATGAGGTTGGCGCGAAATTAGGTCAAAACCGCGATTTTCCTTCTCCACACTCACCACCTTCCATCCCCTAGCTTCTTCGTGGGCAATTACCGCCTCAACTGCAAGGCGCTCAATCTCATCATTGCTAACCATCGACGCAATCGCAGGCGAAGTGCGTTCTGGGTGGGGTAAAACCCAAGCACGTCCGTGATGGCGAATATCCGTGATGGTACAACTACCCTCCTGCTGTAATTCCTCCCGTCGCTGTTCCAGTCGTGCATTCAACTCAAACAAACGGTCTTCTGACTGCTTGATGCGTCCGTCCAACCCCGCTTCTTTAGAACCTGATTCCTTCTGTTCAATCAACTCAGCAAACTGACACTGCACCTTATCGATAATCGTGTTGAGGCTAATTTCCATGTGCTGAGAAATTGTCTCTACTTCCTTTTGGCGCTGAGTCCGAATCTCTGTTAAAAAGCGATTTAACTCCTGTTCAATCAAAGCTTGTTCTGCGCGATCGCGGCTGGGTAAGGCGCTATCATCTGGTAAGGGCGGGGAAACGCTGGGCGGGGAAACGCTGGGCGGGGAAACCCCGCCCCTACGCGATACCAGAACCAAATCTAAAAACAGCGTTGGCTGGCGCACTGTCATTGTACCGTCTAGTTCAGTTTGAATCACATACAAACGCTCGTGCAGTTTATTCCCCCGTCCATCAGAAATTCCCGCACTAAACACATCCAACCTCCCAGGCTGGTGACGGTACCAATCGTAAAATACAGCGCCTCGCCGCAAGTCTTTCTGTACCTGCGCCAAAACATCATCCCGCACGCACTCAAATAGTGGATGCCCTGGTGTTACCCATTCCAATGTCGGGTCATTTGTCAATATATTTTTATCAAACGTAATCTTTTTATACTCATGTCCCAACTTCCCAAAACGGGATTCTAGGCGGTCGCCTATTGTCCATAATGTCCGTGGAACTCGCCCAATCCGGTAAACTTTCTGACATGAAGCATTTTCCTTGGGATGAGTCCCCGCAATCGGAGCAGCTTGAATAAAAAAGTCCTCAATAACTTCTGGTATCAAACGCCGTTCTTTTGCCTCTGCAGCTTTACCTACAATCGGTGCAAAATTTAATTCCCGCTTTGCCAATCCTTCCAAAGCAGAATCGCTAATCCACCGAAAGCGGTCAGTGTCCACCTGCTCAACGATGCGGTTTTTAATCACATCTTCAGTTAGGTTGTGGGCATACATATCCCGAATCATCCGCTCTAATTGATTGGCAGGGAAAATATCACCCAAGACGTTAAAAACTTTACCTGACTTGTATGGGTTCGCTGATGATAGAACCTGTAACGATTACGTTGGGCTTAAGTTGGTCGATTTGCATGATTTACGCTTGCCCTAGATACTGATAGCAGTGAGAAAATTGACTGTTGAACGTACTGCTTCAGCAATCTCGGACTGTTCTGCTACTTGTCAGGTTATATCTTATATTTTGGTACTTTGACGAGTATAGTCCAGACAGCTTTTATATCAACAATAGAATCAGGACTAGTGAGGCAGAAGGCGATCGCCTAATCAATATTAGCATCTAGATCGGGAAGTTATCATTATGCCACCAGCTTTTTCAGATACAGGCAATCGCAACTTCAAAATTGCTGTACAACTGGGGAACTGGGCTGAACTTGATGGAACAGGCGAGCCTTTTGACTCCAGTGCAGGCTTTACCCTACCCAATGGTGCAACCCGGTGAGGAGCGAGGGGGAAAAGATGGAAGGATGAACATGGTCTAATTTGCCGATTAAACTGCGTCATCTACAAAACAGCCAAATTATCTCTGATAGGCTCTAACCAAACTGGAAGCCGCAGCCTCGGTGAAGCAGGCTGAGGTACTTCACTATCATGCCTATGAGACGCAAAGCCCCACCGTCTTACGGTAGGGTACTTCACAACTTGTGCTACACTGGTGTCATTTACTTGTGAGTACGCAATTTTCCTCGCAGATTTACACCCCTCGAAACTCCTGTGATGCCCCCCATGATGGGGGTTTCATTTATTTGTGGTAGTATAGATGGGCTAGGGGTAGCAGTAGGTGTCGAACCAATGTGCTTGCTCAATACCGCCATCTGTGGGCGATCCACACCACCAATTGGTTCTAGTGAGACGAGATCACCCCACCACGGTCCGGCTGCCCAGTAGGTCCAGCCCAGCCAGACATCAGCATTGTTATCGATGTAGCTCACCATGTTGTCGAGAGCATTATAACAGGTATCATTAGGCCCACCGGAGAACTCACCTAGGAAGCCCCGCTTACCATTTTGCTTGAGCCATGCGGTAATCTCGGCGAGTTTCTCTGCACCGATTGTCGTGCTGACACACTGCTCGGTTGTACCTGAAAAGCCGATGTCCAAGTACTGGTGAACCTCAAAAGCATAGTTGTTGCCTGGGTCAGTGATAGTAAGCATCACCGTAGCGTTGGATGTGCCATACCATGACTGGTTCCAGCTATGTGCACCAGTCCAAGCATTACCAGGGACAAGGATTAGGTTAGTCGCCCCAGTGTTACGAATAGCTTGGATGGCGGTGTTGGCATCATCACGCCAGAGTTCAGTCGGCATATCATGTGGCTCATTCATCAAACCAAATATCACCCGATTATTGCTCTTGTAAAGGGTTGCCAACTTGCTCCAAAAGTCAGCAAAAGCGCTGGCTGGCAAATCCTGACCGATGAGACCACCGTAGTAACGAGCGTAGTTGTGCGGATCGAGCAATACCGTTGCTCCCTTGCTGGTGGCATAGCTCACAAAGTTGTCTATGCGTGCAAGTTCATTTGCATCAAAGTTGGCGAACTGTTGCTGTTGCAATCGCTCCCAGCGGAACGGCAGTCGAAAGATGTTCATGCCCTTACCCATGAAATAATCGACCTCGGCATCGGTAGGGTAGATGTAATCCTTGCCGAAAGTACCGGGTAGGGTGTGATCGCCAAACTCGGCACCAGCAAGGTTGACGCCGACGTAGGGAACCGATGCCGCGTTTGCCACGTCAATGAAAGCGTGAGGATGTTGTGACAAAATTACCAACAGGGTCGTGGCAGCGCTAATCCACAGTTGCGATAGATATCTGGAAGCCTTAAGGTGTCGCTTTCTCAGTCGCTGACACCGCGAAGTCATTTCTTTGATTGGGTTCAGCAAGGCGACACCGAAAACAGTTGCAGATGAAGCCAAATGATTTAATTTAAGCATCTTAGAAACATCACCATAACGAATGTAATCAAATCTAGGGGGTATTAATTTTTCTGCTGCCTGATCGAAAGTGATGGTAAAGCACCCAGATGTGAGTCGTCGTGGTACAAATTTTTCAAAAATTTTGCGTTCATCCCTTGTGGCTGATTCAACCTGAGAACCAACCATTTACTACGAAGGGTATTTACAACTCACGTAGTCTATTAAAGTGTCTGCCGAGATACGTGTATTTTGGGACACGTTGTTAAGTTTTATTGCGTTGTTTACTTTTTTGATTTACTGACTTGCCCAAAGAACGATCAAGGATTGATCGGAATTTTGCACGATAAAATCAAGCGTTCACCCCTTTCAATTGCTTACGCTTGCCCATTAATGGGCTTTTTTGGGAACTTTGTCATTGTTCGTGACTGCTACAGTTCGGCTGCGGAAACAACCTTAAATCAAGGGTTTTGATAATCTGCGTAAAAAAAGTTTACAACGTGTCCCAAAATGCACGTATCTCGGCGATCGCCCTCCTCTTTCCCAACGGTTAACCGTGGGATAAGTGACGCCCAATTTGGCTGCAAATTTTTCTTGGGTTAGACCAGTTGAAAGCCGGAGTTCACTTGGGAGTTGCCCAACTTCTGGTTGTTTGATTATCAGGGGTTTTTGATCATCATTTAGTTTAAGAATCACCACATAGAATGACGTAGTGAGTGATATAACAGCTATATTAGCTACATATTTTTTACAATGTCTCTAAGTAAAGTACGGAATTTTTCAATAGCTAGAGTTCGACGTTTTGCAGAGTCTGAGCTATGTAAATACAACAGTTCCCTGCTTAACTGTTCGTACTTGAACATCAAACACTGTTAACATTGCTAGTCTATACGGAAAATATATGTATTAATAATTACAATTATCTAGCAAGAGGTTCTTTTTCACGCTCAGTACTCTGCAACTATCGCGCCTCATTTTGCCTTGCTGAGTTTGGCACACCCATCAGTTCAGCTTGCCACATTTGCGTTGTTTGGTAATGCGATCGGTAGGGTCGAGGAGAGCATTACTGCTCTACCCCTCCCATCCGAAACCGTGCTTGCGACTTTCACCGCACACGGCTACTCAATGTGTTGTCCATTTGTCAATACGGACTCCCTGACGGCACGACCGATGAAATTAGGGATATCGTTCACCCATTCCCAATCAAACTTTTCCCAGAATTGGGAGAGTTTTCCAAGGAATTTTGAGTGGTCTTTCCTCCGAATTTCTTTTAGGTCAAGTGCAGTCTTTTCGTCGTGACAATGCCGATGCAATAGTTGTAGGTTTTTGTATTCATCCTTACCGCGTAGAGCCTTGGGGATGATGTGGTCTACTTCTAGAACATCCCAATCTTGGAAGCTTAATCCACACCAAGGACATTTTCCCTTTTGTTGTTTTAGCAACTTAGCCTTACGATTAGGCATCTGAGGGTGTGTCCCTAGTCTTGAACTCCAGTAAACTAGGTCGCCATCGTATGGGCTTTTATCGCCTTTAACTTTTACATAGTCAGTGCTACTGCAACTGATGTCTCTATGTTTTAGTAACCGGAGGGGGTTCGCTTCCCCAATCCTTGTTGCGAATACCCAGTTATCGCCATCTATGGAAGTCCAATATTTGATGTGACCATCATTAATGTTTCCACAGCGGCGTTTTGCCCATCGTCGAAGTTTGAGGTATGTAAGGTTGTCTTGTTTGGAAAACTCTCCGACTGTTTTAGCATCGGAATGTGAATAGAAAGAAGTCCACCCCCGTATTACCGGGTTAAGTTTACTGATTAACGCCCATTGGGGCGATGACCTGTGATAAGTGATAATTCTTCCGACTTCCTCAGTGTGAACCTTACTTGCCTTCGTGGATGGGGTGATGAGGGTGTTAAAACCTAATATTATACCGTTAGAATTTGTATTGCTACGGTATTTTCCGGCGGGGTATTGTCGGATGTGATGACCGAGAAAGTCAAATCCAGCTTTACCATCCTCACTTAGTTCAGGATTGAATGTGTGAGTTAGCCGGGTTTTTTCAGGTTTTAGCTCAAGTCCTATGCCAGCTAACCATTCCGAGATAATTTCTCGGCATCTTTGGACAACGGCTTTTTGTTCGTGTAACACTACGAAATCGTCAGCATAGCGTATAAAGCTAAGAGACTTGATTTTATCTCGTCCCCCCATTTGATGACCGCGACTATCTCGGCTATCAAGTGTTTTGGCGAATTCGCTTAGTACGTGTTCTAAACCGTGAAGGGCTATATTTGCCAGAAGAGGTGAAAATAGAGTAGGGACGGAGCGCACCTTCAAACTTTACAATTTGTGTGTTTCTCTATCCCTCTCTCCAAACCGTGCGTGACATTTTAACGTCACACGGCTTTCCATCATTGCAACCGACTGTGTTCACCAAACGAAGACGTTTGGGCATGGCAATGTCTACAGAGTAGCTGCAAGTTTTCTTTAACATCAGTACCACCAATTCGACGTGCTTTAATATGGTGCAAGTCGAGTCTTTCGGTACTTCCACAGACAGCACATTTGGCTCCGCGTTCTGCCACGACCTCCTCCTTCAGTTCGCGCCATTCATCATTATCGGTATTACCAAGCCAGACTTTTTCAGGTAGTGGTATTTCCGGAGTTGTTAGTGTTGTAGACTCCTCACCAGAAAAATAAGGATTCTCCGGAGAGCGTGACCGATATTTGGTAATCGGTTTATCACTCATGCGGTACAAGTACAAATCATCTTCCCCGTTCCTGATTCCCCAATTATCTCTTTGTCCGGTTTTATGCACTTGACGTAATTTATACATCTTCATAATCCGGCGTGGTGGTAGGCGATGTCGTTTTTGTAACCAGAGAAACAGACGTTCATTGACCCAGAAGTCTAGGTCTTTAGCTGTTTCCTTTGCATTACAGTGACAATAGTAACCAATCCAACCTCGTAATACTGCATTTAAAGCAGTAAACTTCAGAAGAGGGGAATCCTGGTAACATGAACGGTCAGTCATCTCCTTGACTTTGGATTTCAGACGAAACTGGGCTTCTTGCGTAGGTGTAACCAATAGTTTTGGTTTATCGTGGGCGCTGACGTAGCGTCGAACGTGGAATCCCAGGAAGTTAAATCCATCATTCACATGGGTCAAGTCGCTTCTCAAGAGTCAAAAGTCACTCATTCAAAAGTCAAAAGTAAGAACCCCATAAATAAATCGCGAAGCGCCATTCGCTATGCGTGGTGGTCTGGGCTTGTAATAAGGACGTAGTATAACTTGATTGCACTCCTCTCGAAATACATATTTTTCATTTTCCATAAATAAATTTAGGGGCTTGTACCTTTTTTGTACTTTTGACTTTTGAATGAGTGACTTTTGACGAACCGAAGGGCGGTCACGCGTGTCTTTTCTATATTAAGTTCCAGTTTTAACTCTTGTTTGAGAAAATTTTGAAACTCATCACGTAGTCGATATGCTTCGGCTTTACCGCCGTTTGTTAACAGCAGCCAATCGTCTGCATAACGTATCAAAGCACAGTTTCCCAAGTGTTGTGTTCGGCGTTTCTCTTTTTGTTTGCGGTCTAGATTGCCATATTTATTCCACCAGTGGAGATCTAACTGATGTAGATAAATATTCGCAAACAGAGGAGAGCAAACAGCACCTTGTGGCGTACCAATTTCTGTACGTTGAAACAATGCGCCTTCCATCACTCCGGCTGTGAGAAATCGCTCGACCAACTTGAGGAGATTAGGATCTGCAACTCTTTGTGCCACAAGTTTTAACAAAATCTCATGGTGGATGTTGTCAAATGCTCCTTTGATATCCCCCTCTATGACCCAGTAGTATTTATTACGCTTGTTGATGTAGCTGTCTAATAGGGCAATACAATCTTGTGTTCTGCGTCCGGGTCGAAACCCGTTGGAGCAGTTAAGAAAGTCACTTTCCCATATTGGCTCTAGCACCATCTTTAATAGCATTTGTACGACTCGGTCTTTTAAGGTGGCGATACCTAATGGACGACGCTTGCCCGACGCTTTGGGAATATATACTCGGCGTACTGGTGTTGGTCGAAACTGCTTAGTTTGCAGTAGTGACCGTAATTCGCTCACAAATTCGGCTTGTGCCGTAGCTGATGCGAGTTCCTTTTTAGTTACACCGTCAATTCCCGCAGTTTTTGCCCCTTTATTTGTCAGGACAGATTTTAGGGCAGCGTAAATCCAATCTTCAAAGGCATTTTAACCGATAGAGATGGTCAAACTGGTGCTGAGGATTATGCTTCGCCTTGATGGCAAGGCTACTTTGGGTTTTGATAATATCGGACATACATTTTAGTCCTCTCTAATACCCTTACCGTTCCTCTTTGCAATGACTGCCGTCCAACGCCTGAGTACCGGACTATTTTCCGGCTCAAACTACTACGACGGCTCTGCCACATGATGGTTACATCAGCCGCACGTAGCCAGTTAGTTAACCATCATGCCCCGGTACATAGTGGTACGTGTTGCACTTGACCTTAGGCTCCCTCTTTACGCCCGTAGGACACATACCCAGTGTCCCCGACATCAGCCGATAGCTTATACCCCTATAGCTAGAGCGGTTTAGTCCGAATCAAAAGACCTTTTCGCCAACCGCGTAGAAGGCTGGGTTACCTGATGTCTCGTACCATCTCCGTCATTTAGCGGTACGCTCAAGGTGAGGACGCTTCCGACAAGGGTTCCTTGCGTAGCCATAGTCAAGTTCAGGCTTGGAGCCTAGCGCTGTAACGGAGTGCCAGCGTTTCGCCCCTTGTTCTTCGGGCTTCAAACGGGTTCTTACTCATTGTCCCCCGCCTGCCGAATCAGCCTTGGCGCTCTGGGGTGAGCTGCCAGCTTGTTAGTCTTATTAATCACCTCCTGTTAATTTGACTTTAAGCATTACCACTATACGCTTCGTAGCGCACCCACCCCCCCTTGTGGGGTTCCTTGTTCGGGGAATTCTGGATTAACTCCTGATTTAAGACAGCGAAAGATTCCTGTCTTCAGGCTCTTGGGAGCAATGAGTCTGTCCATTATCGAGGTGTGGTTTATCCTATCGAAGCATTTTTCGATGTCGAGTTCTATAACTCGCTTGTCTATTCCGTGTGCATGGGAGTTTAGGTTTATTTGCAGGATTTTCTGTGCATCATGCGCACTTCGTCCTGTCCTAAACCCATAGCTCCTGGCATGGAAGGTTGCTTCGTGCGCTGGCTCTAGGGCGTATTTTGCTAGGCACTGCCAAGCTCTGTCGCCCAGGGTGGGAATTTTCAGGATGCGAAACGTCCCGTTCTTTTTGGGGATGGGGACTTCGCGTAACCCTTGGTGATGCCAGTTGTTACCGTGGCGTCTGAGTTCTTCACTCAGTTCAAACCTCTCCTCAAAGGTGAGATCTTTTTCGCCATCGACTCCTGCGGTCTTCTTTCCAGCGTTAAGCTGTGATACCTGACGGACTGCCAGTAATCTCGCTGCGGTGGACTTCAGAATAAGCTTCTGGATTGACCTGCATAAGCGCATGTCGCCAACCTGAACGGCTTTATACACTCTCGTTTGTAGGCGGAATAAGCTACGCCGGAGCTGCGCGTGACGATGGTTCAACAACACTTTGCCTGTTCTACCCATAGACTCTTGCTAGCAGTAGGCGCTTTCAGCTATTGCCGCCTATTCCTGCTTTCACTCCCGCTTCTACATCTGGGTTGTCAATCCAGGCATAGGGGAAACTCCTCATCTACCTCGCGGTAGAGGGCGCTGTGTGCTTTTAATCCCGCACCGGGACAGTAGGACTCGGTGTATTTTGGATTGGGTTATAATTTAGGTTCTTAAGACCCTAATCTTTCCCCGTTCCTCTAGCTTTCTTAGCTATTGCTTGGCTAGATGGCTCACCTACATGGATAGTGAGTTGTCATTAGATGAGGATTAAAGTGCGAACTCTACCCAAGGAAGGGTTACTCATCTAAAGCCAGTCATCCTTAAGTATTTCTACTTATTTCGACTGAACGAATCGCACGCGCTCCCGCGCAGTGTCCTGCATAGCGTAAGCAAATCCCAACACTGTGGGTGAGTCCGTACCGATATATAAGACTCATATTTGATTTGTGAAATACACGTAGGGGAGGCAAATTGGGGTGTGGATTTTCCTCCCCCATGCCGTTGTGTTAGGACGCAGCAGTACGGCAGCATCCTCAGATTCGTAGGTTGGGTTGAGGCACAAAACCCAACGTATTTGTTGGGTTTCGCTTCGCTTAACCCAACCTACAAAAAAATGGCGAAGGTCTTGTTTAACAGATTTCACGGAATTCCCCGTCTTCTTAAGGCGGGGATGGATAGTGGGTAATGACGAATTGACAAGGCAGCTTTGCGGGGGAAGATTCCCCCGCAAACGTGCCGCCCACCAACCAATATCAACCGTTAGGTTGATGAGGTTGGTGGGTCGATGATAGCGAAGCGATCTTCGAGTCCTCGAGCGTCGGAATTGCCAGTGTTTGGTATTTTTAGTGAGTCAATACATTCATCAATCACTTGAGTCATTGTTTTTTCTGTTACCGATGCATATAAGCGTAGCTTATTCAATCTTCGCTCTGATGTTCTAACTCTGATGTATTTATCTTTCATTTTGTGTCCTCGTTACTTCCTCAACATGTTATCTTATTTATAACAGAAAAAGGAGGTGATGAGAGATGAAGGTCAGCTATCAATATCGAGTCAAGCCTACTACTGAACAAAAGCTTAGACTTAATCATATTAGACGGTTATGCCAGTATCTTTACAATAGGATGCTAGGAGACAAACTTGACTGGTGGGAAAACAATCGATGCGCGGCTAATAGTTGCTCCATCATCTCTTGCCCCCTCCCCGAATTTAGAGATAACCCAAACTACAACATCCACCAAGACTTACTACCTTTCTTCAAAGAAGACTTAATTCTTGTTGAGTGGTCTGGGGAATTACTGGATCTAAGTAGTGTTTATTCTCAGGTTCTTCAAAACACAGTTAAGCGAGTTCACTTAGCATTTGACCGTTATATTAAGGGGGACAAGAACGGAAAGCGAAGCGGAAGACCTCGGTTCAAGTCTGAATCTAGCTTCAAATCTTTCACCTATACTCAGGTTCTAGATGGATGGATTAATGGTAATCGAATTAAGCTTCCTAAGATTGGGGAAATAGACATAATCCTGCATCGTCCAATACCAGATGGATTCAAGGCTAAGACTTGTATCGTTTCCAAGAAGGCTGATGGTTGGTACATCACTCTTTCCTTGGAAGATACGAGAGTGCCTACTGAAGTTATATCTGAGATTACTCCTACTGTTGAAAATTCGACTGGAATCGATGCAGTTCTACAAGGAGATACTTTCTTAGCTACTAGTGACTCTCAGCTAATTCCATCAGTAAAAGCCTTCCGCACCTCTCAAGATAAACTAGCCAAGATTTCAGAGAAAAAGTCTGCTAAGAAAAAGCGAAGTGCAAGTAGACGGAAGTTAACTAAAAAGGAAGCTAAGTTACATCAGAAAATAGCACGGAGTCGTAAAGACCATCATTTCAAAACTAGTCATCAATTAGTTAGAACTGGGAAGAAAGCATTTTTATTAGAAGACTTGAATCTCAAAGGTCTGACTAAGAGAAATAAGCCAAAACAGGATAAGGATGGGAAGTACTTACCTAATAACCAAGCCCAGAAATCAGGGTTGAACAAATCTTGGTTGGATGCAGGGTTCGGACAGTTTGGGGATATTTTGTCTTACAGTGCGATTCGTTCAGCTTAAACCTGAAAGGGGAGGACGGCTGGCAATGGTTGAGTAACCCAATCTTGGGTAGAGTTCGCACTTTAATCCTCAACCAATGACAACTCACTATTCATGTAGGTGAGAAAATCTAGCTAAGCAATAAGCTAAGACAGCTAGAGGAGAAAGGGAAATATTGAAGTCATCCAACTTGAATTATAACCCAATCCAAAATACATCAAGTCCTACAGCCTCGGTGCGAGGTTTAAAGCACACAGCGCCCCCTACCGTGAGGTAGGTGAGGAGTTTCCCCTATATCTGGACTGACACCCAGATGTAGAAGCGGGAGTGAAAGCGGTTGAGGCGGTAATAGCTGAATGCGCAAGCCGCTAGCAAGGGTCTATGGGTAGAGCAAACGAAGTGTTGTTGAACCGCCGTTACAAAATGCCAAGGGATATAAGCTAGTAGGCTCCGGTCTACCTCTTGGGTCGGGAATATCCGACAAAGGTAGAGACTATCAGGATTTGTATACCGTGATAGCGCACCACTCAAACCCTCGGCGGAAAAACACACCCTAAAGACTCAATTAATGGATAGTGGGAACGAAGTAACCTTTCATATGCTCCTGAAGTCGGTAACAGGTAGGTGTCAAACCATAAGCTATGAAAAGGGGGGGATGGTTCAAGAAGCTAATGCCTAACCCGAATTAACGGGTAATGCCTGAAAAGGGATGGTGTAATTACCGGGATAAGCAGACGTGAATCGCAGTGTGGGAAAGCTAGAGGTAACAGTAGCTATGAAAAAGCCTAATTCGGATTTAGAAATAAAGACCGAGGGATGGAAAACTATCGACTGGGCGAAAGCCGAACGATATGTTTTTAAGTTGCAAAAACGCATCTACGCTGCTTCCCGCCGTGGTGATGTCAAGCGATGCCGCAAACTCCAGAAGACTCTGATGAGGTCTTGGTCTAATAGGGTACTAGCGGTACGACGGGTTACAGTAGAAAACCAAGGCAAGAAAACGGCAGGTGTGGACGGTGTAAAAGCACTATCCCCAGAAGCGCGTATGGAGTTGGTTGGGGAACTTAAGCTAACTGGCAAATCCAAACCTACCCGTAGAGTCTGGATACCCAAGCCAGGAAGAGACGAAAAGCGCCCCCTTGGCATACCCACAATGTACGACCGCGCACTACAAGCTGTAGTTAAATCTGCACTTGAGCCAGAATGGGAAGCGGTCTTTGAATCAAATTCCTACGGTTTTAGACCCGGAAGGTCAGGCCACGATGCGATAAAACAGATTAAACTCTGTATTCAAAACAAAGCAAAATACGTGCTAGACGCGGATATTGCTCGCTGCGTGCGCCGCGACAGTCAACGCGGTATCCCCAACTCAGTTGGGAGAGAGTAAGAAGAATGTCTCTAAGTCAACCAACCCACCTAGAGTCGAAAGACAAAGGGGACAACAGCATGTTGGTAAAGCCGAAGATGGAGAGAAGGTGTTCAAACCATAGCTCGGCAAGACTTGTGTGACATGGTGAAGGTTAAACTACCTTAAGCCCAATTCTGACGGCATAGGCGATTGCCTATTCCTACAACACCTAACAGGAATAATCGTTTGTGCGTAGTTATAAACATTGGAACCACGCAACTTCTTCAAACGATGTCAGCCATCGATGAGACGGCTTAAAGAATGAATGGGACACCTAAATCACACTATGACGTATCGAGTTGATAAAGCGCGGGATGGTCTAAGGGACGCGAGTCCTATGACTACAGAGTTTTCATAGTAGTCCGAGGGCGGGAAAGCCGTCCACATGGCGAAGGAAAACAGGTATTCCTCACATTTTAACCATGAGGTACGCGGGATGCGGAACGCCGAAACGGTTCTAAATGTAATCCGAGATAGAGGCTATCGTGAGTTACCTCTGGATGATGTCTATAGACAACTATTCAATCCCAATCTTTACCTCCTTGCCTATAGCCGCATCTACAAAAATAATGGGGCAATGACGCCAGGAGGTACTGAGGAGACTGTTGACGGTATGTCCAGGAAAAAGATTGAAAGTCTGATAGAAGACATTCGTTACGAACGTTTTCGATGGACACCAGTGCGACGAATCAACATTCCCAAAAAGAATGGTAAAACTCGACCACTGGGTATTCCTACTTGGACAGACAAATTGGCTCAGGAGGTAATACGCTTGATTTTATCAGCATACTACGAACCCCAATTTTCTGACAGCAGTCACGGTTTTAGACCTGAGCGCGGATGCCATACGGCTCTAACTGTAATAGACCGCACTTGGCAGGGAACCAAGTGGTTTATCGAAGGAGATATTCGCGGTTGCTTTGACAATATAGACCATAAAATCTTGATGTCAATTCTGGGCGATAAAATCAAAGATAACCGCTTTCTCAGGCTGATTGAAAATTTACTCAAGGCAGGTTACTGCGACTCGTGGAACTATCACTCTACCTTGAGTGGAGCGCCACAAGGCGCGATTGTTTCACCTATTCTCGCTAACATTTACCTTGATAAATTGGATAAATTTGTCGAACAAATCCTCATCCCAGAATACACACTCGGTCAAAGAAGGGCAGAGAATCCGGAGTATTCAAAACTCCAGAAACTCGCTTGGTACTTTAGGAAAACCGGACAAACACAAAGAGCGCGTGCTCTGGAAATTCAATACCAGAAAATGCCTTCTAAAGATGTCCGTGACCCTGAGTATAGAAGATTGTCTTACGTACGATATGCGGACGATTTTCTACTTGGCTTCATCGGGTCAGTTGCAGAGGCAAAGGAAATCAAGGAAAAACTGAGGACATTCCTAGCCGAGAATTTGAAGCTGGAACTATCACCAGAAAAGACCTTAATTACCAATGCCAAAACCGGGGCGGCAAACTTCCTAGGATACGAAATCGTCGTTCAATACTCTGACAGTAAGCACACCTCTGGTAGACGCTCACTCAATGGAATTATTGGACTACGAATTCCAGCACGTTTTGTAGAAGAAAAGTGCGCCCTCTACATGAAAAATGGTAAACCCATTCATCGGACTGAACTGATTAATGATGACGATTTTTCGATTGTCAATATCTACCAGTCAGAATATAGAGGATACGTACAATACTACAGTCTTGCCCTAAACATCGCCTGGCTTGAAAAAGTCAGATGGATTATGTGGAGTTCGCTGATGAAAACTCTCGCTTGTAAATATAAAACTAGCGTGGCGAAAATCTGCGAAAAGTACCAGAAAACGGTCAAACTTCCGCATGGGCTAAGAAAATGTGTTGAAATTATCGTCCCCAGGGAAGGCTTGAAACCACTAGTGACTCGTTTTGGTGGTCTGCAACTGAAACGCAATCCCAAAGCGACCATTCTAGACTTGCCAAAATTGCGAAAGCCTGCATTCAGAAATGAATTGATAAAACGGCTCTCAGCAGACGAATGCGAGGTCTGTGGCGCTAATGGTGATATTGAAGTTCACCACATTCGCGCTCTCAAAGACCTCCTCGTCAAAGGTAGGAAGGAAAAACCGCTCTGGATGCAAATTATGTCCGCCCGCAAGCGGAAAACCTTAATGGTTTGCCGCACTTGCCATGATGCCATACATGCTGGTAAGCCTATAAATAAGCGGGTCACGGAATAGGAATACTGGAGAGCCGTGTGCCTGGAAAACTCGCAAGCACGGTTCGGAGGGGGCTAGTCGGAAAAGGAACCAATCGGAAACCTCGCTGGCTAGCTACCCACTTTTGACCGCATCAACCATGAAGTACTGCTCCAAAAGTTGAATATCAAAGGCAAGGTCAGGCAACAAATAAAAGCTTGGCTAAAATCCGGAGTAATAGACCAAGGAGCATTTACTACCACATCCGAGGGTACACCGCAAGGCGGCGTAATTTCACCGCTACTTGCTAATATAGCCCTCCACGGTCTAGAGAATCGCCTCATGGAATATGCCGAAACATTACCAGGAGGAAAAAGGGACAACCGCGAAAACCTCAGCTTCGTTAGGTATGCAGATGACTTCGTGGTTCTCCACAAAGATAAAGCCGTTGTCCAAGGATGCCGAGAAATAATCTCGGAATGGTTAGTTGGTATAGGGCTTGAGTTAAAACCTGAGAAAACCCGACTAACTCATACATTCAACCCTGAATTAAGCGAGGATGGTTTTGCCGGATTTGACTTCTTAGGTCATCACATACAGCAATACCCTGCCGGGAAGTACCGTAGCAATACAAATGCTCATGGAAAAACATTAGGTTTTAACACCCTCATCACCCCATCCGCAAAGGCGAGTCAGGTTCACATTGAGGAAGTCGGAAGAATCATCAAGGCATCTTTTCGGGGGAAGTTTCCCCCGAAAAATGCCGCACAAAACATAGGTCTTCGCCCCAAGCGGCTCTCATAAAAGACCTCAACCCTGTAATAAGGGGATGGTCTTCTTTCTATTCAAACTCTGACGCTCAATCCGTTGGGGAATTGTCAAAACAAGACCACCTCACATACCTAAGACTTCGACAATGGGCAAAAAGCCGCTGTGGAAACACAAATGACGGTCGCATCAAATACTGGACTTTCATCGACGGCGATAACTGGGTATTCGCAACAAGGATTGGGGAAGCGAACCCCCTTCGGTTACTAAAACATAGTGACACCAGTTGCAGTAGCACTGACTATGTAAAAGTTAAAGGCGATAAAAGCCCCTACGATGGCAACCTAGTTTACTGGAGTTCAAGACTAGGGACACACCCCCAGATGCCCAATCGTAAGGCTAAGCTGCTAAAACAGCAAAAGGGTAAATGTCCTTGGTGCGGATTAAACTTCCAAGATTGGGATGTCTTAGAAACAGACCATATCATCCCCAAAGCCCTAGGCGGAAGGGATGAATACAAAAATCTGCAACTATTACATCGGCATTGTCACGACGAAAAGACTGCACTCGACCTTAAAGAAATCAGGAGGAAAGACCACTCTAAATTCTCAGAAAAGCTTTCTCAATTTTGGGAAAAGTTTGATTGGGAATGGGTGAACGATATCCCTAATTTCATTGGTCGTGCCGTCAGGAAGTCCGAATTGACAAATGGACAACACACTGAGTAGCCGTGTGCCGTGAAAATGGCATGCACGGTTTCGGATGGGAGGGGTGTAGCAGTAATGCACACCTCGACCCTACCTAGCCGAAAAAGCTGGTTCGCGAGTTATCAAAGTGAACCCAGATTATACGAGCCAAATTTGTAGCAACTGTGATGAATATTGCCCGAAAGAATTAGAAGATAGAATTCATAGTTGCAAAGCGTGTAATGTTGAGATGGATCGTGATATCAACGCGGCAATCAACATAAAACGAGTTGGATTGGGAGTTTTTCCAACTATAAAACGTCGGAGAGGGAAATTGATAATAGAGTCCCATGATTCTATGAGTACCTCAAAGAAAATTCAGGAATTAACCTGAAGCCACGTCTTCTTAAGGCGTGGTACTTCACGAAAACAGGTTTCTCCACAAACTGCTATATCCTCTCAGGGACTAATTAATCATTACTGCGTCGCCGACTTTTAAAATCTTCCCTGCTTCCGATGCAGGTATTTGTGTATTCACGCTTAACCTGTAAAAGTGAGTAAACTGAGATACGTTTGCCCAATCAGGTAAGGTGGCTTGGCGTTTTTCCACAAATATTTTCTGAAAGTTGGGATAAGCAACTCCTGTAAAAGCGTCTCGTGTTGGTACTGGACAACGCTGACAGGGATAAGTGCCCTCAAAGAGCACATCTCCAACGTGAAAGGATAAAATATCGCCTGGTTCACTAAATAACTGGTCTTCCCAAAATGGGGGTGTGTCGTCAATTTCAATATTGGCACGGAAGCGGCGGCGTATTTGCTCCACACTTTGATCGGGAAACCAGGAAGCAACTTCTACTAGGGTTGTGGTACTCACAACTGTTGGTCCCGTAGATTTTAAGTCGTCTGGAAAACCTATGAACAAGTTTTCAAGCAATTTGACTTGAAAGCCAAAAAAATCACTGAACCAACCTTCTAGCGCCTCCCGTTCCTCATCCAGATGAAATTGTTCTCGGGTTGCTTCAACTAGCAGTGAGACGGTTCTATTTTGCAGATCAAATTGCGCCCGCACTAAATGTATTTTGGCATGACGCTTGGCATTGACAAACTTTCCCTTTTCGTCAACGATCGCCAACTCGCGGTCATACTGTAGTGCGCCACCAGGAAGAATTGTTGCTTGATTCACTGCAACGCCATCCAGTGACTTAATGGGGTAAATGAAAATCTTGGCTATTTTTGGCACAATTGTACTTCTGCAGCGGCTCTTGATGATGGAAGCAATCCACTAATATGGACTATAGCCCATATTTCAGGAGTTTAGGGAATGACCGCAGCCGCAGATCCAGTGAAGTTGATGAAGCAAGAAGTTGGCAAAGCCGCCGCCGCCCTAGTAAAATCAGGTTCGATTGTTGGGTTGGGTACAGGCTCAACCACAGCGTATGCAATTGAGTATTTAGGCGATCGCCTGAAGTCCGGCGACCTCAAAGATATCGTTGGCGTCCCCACCTCGTTTCAAGCAGAAGTGCTCTCTAAGCAGTACGGCATTCCACTCACCACCCTAGACGCTATTGACCACATTGATATTGCCATTGATGGCGCAGACGAAGTTGATCCCCACAAGAATTTGATTAAAGGCGGTGGTGCTGCCCATACCCGGGAAAAAGTCATAGATTACCTGGCAGATCAGTTCATCGTGGTAGTAGATAGTGGTAAATTGGTTGACCGACTGGGTTCCGTTTTTCCTGTACCAGTGGAAGTGATACCGATGGCACTCACCCCGGTCATGCAGGCAATTAAAAAACTCGGTGGCAAACCAGACCTCCGTATGGGCGTGAAAAAAGCAGGTCCAGTCATTACCGACCAAGGTAACATGGTCATAGACGTAAAGTTTGATACTATAGATGACCCTGTTAACCTCGAAAAAACACTTAACAATATTCCCGGTGTTTTAGAAAATGGAATATTCGTCAATTGTGTAAATTTAGTTTTAATTGGCGAAGTCAAGGATGGTCAACCAGTAGTACGGAAAATTTAGATGGTTGGTAGTTGGTAGTTGGTAGTTGTTAGTTGTTAGTTGTTAGTTGTTAGTTGTTAGTTGTTAGTTGTTGGTTGGCATCAATCAACAATCAACAATTAGCAATCAACAATTAGCAATTAGCAACGAACTACCTGGGACGTCCCAGGGTAGTAATATACAGCACTGCTTCATCTGCAGGAATACCGAGAACTTCATTCACCTGGTCATCAAAGAAGCCACCGATGCCGCTGACACCCAAATTTAGGTGAATTGCTCCTAAATTCAGCCTTTGCCCTAAATGACCAGCATCCATATGTAGGTAACGATAAACGCGATCGCCGTATTGAGCCACCGCTGATTTTAAATCGGCTGTATGGAAAATCACAGCTGCTGCATCTCGCCCTAAATCTTGACCCAAGCAAAGGAAGTGTAACTCTCGGCGGAAGTTTTTAAACCGAACTTGTCGCAATTCCTGGGCTTTGGGTGCGTAATAGTAACAGCCAGCCTCAAGACCTTTAACCCCGGAAACAGCGATAAATGTTTGTATTAAATTCGGGTCAAAGTAATCGGTTGAATTATCTAACCCTTGGTCGATGTAATTTTGGGGTTGGTAGGTGAAATCGAGTAAGGCTTTTAGTTCATCGAAGTCTAAATCCTCACCACTGTAAGCACGTGTAGAACGTCGCTTGAGAATGGTATCTTTTAGCCCTTCCAGATTTTCTCCCCAGTAAATGGGTGGCGTATTGGTGGAAACTTTTTCACAGAAAGGAAAGTTATACTTATCTTCCAAGGATTTTTCTTGTTTCACCTCTGGCAAATTGAGCTTGCCAGTTGTGCCTACCTTGATCTGTGTACAATTATGGAAAAATGTCAGCAGTTCACCATCAGGAATGTAAGGATAGTTAGTTTCGGTAGCGGAGGGTAAAGTCGTTCGCCCGGTAGGCAAGTTTTGTTTGATATCCAGCAAATCTGCTAGGGGAAGGATTGCTACTGCCCCTTCTTGCTGTTCGTCTACATACAGCAATTCGTTTACTACCTCGTCTACAAAACCGCCGATTAAATGTGGGCGATAATCAGTAATAGCGGAGGCTAACTCAATATTCCCCAAAAGGTGTCCCGTATCCAAAAAAATCCGTCGATAAGCCCGATCTTCGTAGCGCCATGCGGAACGATAGAAAACCGTAGTGATGATTAAAGCCAGTTGGGTACTTTCTAAGGCGGGATGCCAAAAGCAAGCTTCTTGCAGCTTCTGCCAAACATCACTTTCCCAATAATGCATCAGGGAATGAGTCCGACACTGGTAGTTATATAATCCAGGTGGCAAGAGTGGTGTGCCACGGGAAACCACGTAAACTTCCGCAGGATACAAGCCACCCGCACTAGGTGCAGATCGTAGATACACCGTACTGCCTAGAGAAGGCATTCTCGCCGTCAGCCCATAACTACAAAATAGCAGCCGCGATAGCCTTCGCCACCATTGAGCATCTGGGCGATCGGTAACCTGTGGCTTTTCTTGGAGATAGGGTTTGAGGTCAAAAGCAGAGCCAATTTTGTACTCTTTGAACGGCACAGGTTGCTTAGACCAGTCTAACCCCTGACTTCTAGAGGCGAGTGTCTGGGGGTCATACTTAGTGCGATCGTGGTAGTGCTGAGCAATCGATTGGCGTAATTCAGGCATAAGACTTTCAATGCGCTTGTGCTACCTATCTTGGCATTCCTCTGCCTTATGATTTCGTCTTAATTAGCACAAACACTAGAATCGTATAGTGTTTAAGTGCTACTACAAGTAAATTTATTATATTTTAGCAGGTATCTGGACGGCATCGATCGCCGTTTATTTTTTGGAATCACATTTTGTTGACACCGCTGACTCTTACTGCAAATATAAATCAGAATCAGTGCTAGATCCCAGGGTTATTCTGCCGAATGCTCATGACGCAACAACAATCTATACAAGCACGTATTTTCGCAGTGTTTCAAAATTTGGGGACGCTGGCATTACTGGCGATCGCATTTCCCTTTAACTGCACCGTCGTACTCGCATCGCTACTGTGGAATTTTTTCAGCCGACCGTTAAACAAGCAAGTGGTTTTAATCGATCATCCCAAAAATATCTTGATCGGTGGTGGTAGGATGACCAAAACCCTTCAACTGGCGAGATCGTTTCATGCTGCTGGGCATCGAGTCATTTTATTTGATCTCGAAAAATACTGGTTAAGTGGTTATCGATTTTCCAACGCTGTTGCTGGCTTTTACACAGTTCCTGACTCGCAAAAAGACATATCAGGCTATACTCAAGCCGTGCGTGCGATCGCCAAAAAAGAAAACATAGACTTTTTTGTCCCGGTGGGCATTTTCGCTGGTAGCTACTTTGACCCCGATCGCCAGCCAGTGTTATCAGGCTGTTGCGAGTGTTTCCACTTCGATGCTGATACAATGAAAATGCTCGATAACAAGTTTACCTTTGCCGAACGCGCACGTTCGCTCTCGCTATCTGTCCCGAAAACCTTCCTAATTACAGATTCCGAACAAGTTCTTAATTTCGACTTTGCCAACGAAAAGCGCAAGTACATTCTCAAAAGTATTGTCTATGACTCTGTTCTCCGCTTAGATCTCACCAAGCTACCAATGGAGTCTCACGAAAAAATGGCGGTTCATGTTAGAAGTAAGCCAATTAGTCAAGATAACCCTTGGATATTGCAAGAGTTTATTCCAGGAATTGAATACTGTACTCACAGTACAGTGAGAAATGGTGAATTAACGGTACACTGCTGCTGCGAATCATCTGCTTTTCAGGTCAATTACGAAAACGTTGATCAGCCAGAAATTAAGCAGTGGGTGAGTGATTTTGTCAAAGAACTACAACTTACCGGACAAATTTCTTTTGACTTCATTCAGGCGGAAGATAAGACGATTTATGCGATCGAGTGCAACGCTCGCGCTCACTCTGCAATTACAATGTTTTACAACCATCCAGGTTTAGCGGATGCCTATCTTAGTGCAGAAACGCAAAATTTTGCATTACCTCTGCAACCCCTTCCTGATAGTAAGCCTACTTATTGGCTTTATCACGAAGTTTGGAGACTTAATGAAATTAGATCGTTAAAGCAGTTGCAAACGTGGTTTAAAAATATTTGGCGAGGAAAGGATGCAATCTTTGATGTTAAAGACCCTCTACCATTCTTAATGGTACATCACTGGCAAATTCCTTTACTGTTACTCGACAATTTGCGAAAATTAAAAGGTTGGGTGAGGATTGATTTCAACATCGGGAAACTCGTGCAGTTAGGCGACTGAGTTTACTCGCCATCTTTCGCTTTGCATAGTTGGTTGCATCGCTATCTAAATAACTATCATGTCAGAATTACAACTATGAGGGAGCATATTTTTGCAGTGTTCCAAAACTTGGGCACTCTTGCATTACTGGCGATCGCATTTCCCTTCAACTGCATCGTCGTCTTAATATCGCTACTGTGGAACTTTCTCCAGCGACCAACAAGCAAGCCAATTGTTTTCAACCCCAATGCCAAAAATATCTTGCTTGCTGGCGCTAGAATGACCAAAACCCTTCAGCTAGCGCGTTCATTTCATGCTGCTGGACATCGGGTGATTTTAATTGACACCGACAAATACTGGTTAAGCGGTAATCAATATTCCAACGCTGTTGCTGGCTTTTACACCGTTCCCGATCCAAACATCGACAAAGATGGCTACGTTAAAGCCCTACACGCGATCGCCAAAACAGAAAATATCGACTTTTTTATCCCGCTAGCCATTTTTGCCGTCATCCACTATGACTCCCAGGGTAAGCCACCGTTACCAGACTATGTAGAGTTTTTCCACTTCGATGCTGATGTGACTTCGATGTTGGATGACAAGTTTGCTTTTGCCGAAACAGCCCTCAAGTTCGGTTTATCAGTCCCCAAATCCTTCAAAATTACCGACCCCGAACAAGTCCTCAACTTCGACTTTTCCCACGAGAAGCGCAAATACATTCTTAAAAGCATCCCCTACGACCAAGTGCGTCGCTTGAATCTCACCAAGCTACCTTGCCCTACACCAGCAGAAACAGCAGCATTTGTCAAGAGTCTCCCTATCAGTGAGGAGAAGCCTTGGATTATGCAGGAATTCATCCCTGGAAAGGAATTCTGCACTCACACTACCGTGCGAGATGGAGAGTCAAGAATCTACTGCTGCTGTGAGTCATCCGCCTTTCAAGTCAACTACGAGAATGTCGATCAGCCGGAAATTATGCAATGGGCGAGTCATTTTGCCAAAGAACTGGGACAAACCGGGCAACTTTCCTTTGACTTCATCCAGGCAGAAGACGGAACTGTTTATGCAATTGAGTGTAACCCCCGTACTCACTCCGCCATTACTATGTTTTACAATCATCCAGGAGTAGCGGATGCTTATCTTGGTAAAGAGCCTCTGGCTGAACCTTTGCAGCCTCTTCCTAATAGTAAGCCAACCTATTGGCTGTACCACGAAGTTTGGAGGCTGAATGAGATTAGATCGTTTAAGCAACTGCAAACCTGGGTAAGAAACATCAGGCTTCGGAAAGACGCAATTTTTGAGGTGAGCGATCCCCTACCCTTTCTGATGGTACATCACTGGCAAATTCCCTTACTCCTTCTCGACAATCTACGAAGACTCAAAGGTTGGATCAGAATAGATTTTAATATTGGCGAACTTATAGAGTGAAAGCCAAAGGGGTGATTTGCCGGACATCAGATTATGCCCAACGCTTCATTGATCGCCGTCATAAATAACTCATTTAAAGGAATTCCCGCTGCGTTCGCCGTATAGGAAATCACACTTTTGTGGTCAAAAGTACAATACAACCCGGCTTCTAAGAACCAAGGTTCTCCCTTTGGGTCGATGCGGAAGTCAAATAAACTATAATGGCGACAGCCCAAAGCCAAATGACACTTCTTAACCTCTTGCTGAACCTTTTGGGCGATCAGGTCATTAGGATCTACAATCCAACCCGCGATATATTCCTTAGCGGTTAAACCCAAGTTGCCCTCGATCGGTTTCTTGAATTTGTCAGTATAGCTGCGGATGGGTCTCTCGTGGGGGTCTACCAAATACTCTTCAGGGGGTAAACTGACTAGCTCCCCATCTTTGACAATGATGCCGCATCTGACTTCTCGACCGGGTTCAATGAATGATCTTGCTTGCAAATCCACGAGATGATCGCCCACATCCTCAGCAGTGATATTGCGACTTTCGACAGTTCCCAGTTTCGCTAATTCGTCTAGGGTCGGTGAAAGCAGGTTCTGAGGAACCCGCAACTCTATTGATGCGGTGTGACGGGCATATTTGTTTTGAGGCTGTTGTTCTTCTAGCCTAATCAAGTCCCCTTGCTGTTTATTGATAATTTGCGAGACAGCATCGATACTCTTATTCAAAGAGTCAACAATCAGAGTCATTGCTGCCTTTTTGATCAGTTGGGGATGCGACCCTTGGAACTTCAGCCTTCTGAGATCCACGGACACCAACTTCAGTACGTGCTGCTGTATCCGCCACTTGATTATTGCCTTGAACTTCAGGTATTGCCTGACTATTAGACTGAGGCGCAGAAGCACAGAAGCGTGAAAATTACCCCTCCCACTAGCATACTTAAAAATAAAGTCGGTTTGCCTGTTAATTGAGCCAAGCCACTCATAACATACCACTAGATGGATAAACTTAATATCAGTATGGCTGACTCAAAAACCCGCGTCTGGTATTGTTGCGGTTTGTGTAACGATGATTTTCTTTTAAATCTTGCGCCAGATGCAAACACTGGCAACGGATGGTTAACGGATTTAACGGATGATTTATCTGTGAGTTTCATAAATCATCCGTTAAATCCGCTACATAATCCGTTGCCAGTCAATCTTAAATTTGTTGGGTGCGATCTTCCGAGGGTACGGCATCATTTGCTGACTGCCCGATATACCACTGTTTTACTACAGAGCAAGTGCATTTATGCATGGGGACGCCAACAATGCTGTCCGGCTTAGCCACACCGCATTTTGGCTCGTAATAATTACGGCATTTTTCGGGGGAAACTTCCCCCGAAAAGATGCCTTACGAATTACGTAAGCGTTGCGATCTTCTCCCAACGGGAGACGCTTCTCTTCGAGACGCTTCGCGAACGCGAACGTAAGCGTTGCGATCGAACGGTACAAGGAGCCGAAGAACGAGCGTCATTATCAATTACGAATTATTGTGACCGTAGGGGCGGGGTACCCCCGCCCTGACAATGCGATCAATTGCAACAAATGGTAGGTACAATTCATCAACAGAGTCATAGATTTTTCCGACCAGTTTTCTCTTGTGTTTGCGATCGCATCTCGCTTTTCTGAGAGTACCTTGGTTGTGTTGCCACACAATCTTAATAACTTGTAACAATATCTGAAGTGCGATCGCCGACCCATTTCCTACTAAAAAACCGGGTTTAGTGAAGCTATAACCCTTTCGATGGATGAATTTTAAAAAAATTTAAAAAGATAATACGCTGGAAACTTGAGTTAAAAACATGGAAACGAAACAGCTAGGAAAAACAGGTGTTTTTGTGAGTGCAATTGGATTGGGGGGTATGCCGATGTCGTTAAGCGATCGCCCTCCCGAGTCACAGTCTGTCAACGTCATCCATCGTGCTTTGGATCTGGGAATCACAATCATTGACACCGCCGACTCCTACTGCAAAGATGAACCTGACAAGCACCACAACGAGCGACTGATTCACAAAGCCTTACAAAGTTACACCGGTGATGTCAGTAATGTTGTTGTAGCTACTAAGGGCGGTTTGATGCGTCCCAATGGCAACTGGACAAGCAACGGTAATCCGCAGCATTTACGCGAAACGATCCGGATCAGCTTTGAAACTTTGGGTGGTGATAAACCAATTGATATTTGGCAATACCACGCCCCCGACCCAGATTATACCATCGAGGAATCTCTCGCACCAGCTAAAGAAGCAGTGGAGGCGGGTATGATTCGGTTCGTAGGAGTTTCTAATTTTTCCGTTGCCCAAATCAAGCAGGCGCGGGATGTAGTTGATATTGTCTCGGTGCAAAATCAGTACAATCCCTGGTATCGACAGCCCGAGACTGATGGCGTACTGGAGTATTGTGAAAATGAGGGTTTGACGTTTCTGCCTTGGAGTCCGTTGGGTGGTAGTCGTCGCCATGCAAGCTTGCAAGATTTTCCGGTGATTGCCCAGTTGGCAAAGGAAAAAGGCGTCTCGGTGTATTGTATTGTGTTGGCGTGGTTGCGTTCTAAATCACCCTGTATCTTGCCTATTCCCGGTGCTAGCAAGACGAACAGTATTGAAGACTCAGTGCGTGCTGTCGATGTGAAATTATCTGATGACGAAGTACAAAGAATAGATCGGGAAACTTAAAAACATTACCGCAAAATGGTAAGGTCGGTAATTGGGAAAAAGCTAATAGCTAATTGCTAATTGTGAGAGTGCTAATTGCCATTAGCTATTAGCCATTAGCTATTAGCTATTAGCCTAGGTGCAAGTAATATGCTTGATACAGCGTTTTATTCATTAATAGTTATGAATAGTTTTGTGTTGATAAATTTGATTCAAATTGAGTAAAACAGCTATGTTACCTTTGAAAACAGACAGAAGCAAGGTTAATTTCAGTAAATACTCTGACAAAATTGTACAGCCTTGGATATTAGAAGACTGGGGTTGGTTAATTGCTTTTTTAAGTATCAGTGCCTTTAACGGCTGGATGGTAAAAGTAACTTCTGCATCTGTATTTATAATAATTTATTTTGCTGTTTTTCCTTTAGCTTTTATTATTTGTAGTATTAACGAAAAAACTTGGATTTTAGTACTTAAGTTAGTTATTTCATATTCTATTTTAGCTTTTACTTTATCTATTTTACCTTTACCTGAAGTTTCGCCTCTCACGATAATTTTGTACTGCATAAATATTTTATTTTTCGCTTTTTTATTGATTTATGTAGCAAACACACGGGGAATTTTGGTTCCGGCTTTAATAGTAATTTTGATCGTATTGCTATTGACGGTAAATGGTTGGCAACCGATTATGCGTCTAGTTTGGTATTGCAACTTAATAGTGACTCTCAACAAAGCCGGGAGAAGCCTAAGGAAGCATTTAAATAGTTTCAGTGCTGCTATGGTAGTTATGACTGGAACCGCAGCCTTTGGATTGGCGCTGGGATGGATGCTGGGTAGCTTATAAAAATTTACGAATTATTCGGTTAAGTTTTGCGGTAAGATGATGGACTTGCAATAAATCAGGAAGCTTGCTGACAGGAGATGCACCAATGGCTCGGATGTACTACGATGAAGATGCCAATTTAGACCTTTTGGCGAGAAAGACCGTTGCCATCATCGGCTACGGTTCCCAAGGTCACGCCCACGCCCTCAATCTCAAAGATAGTGGCATGAATGTCATTGTCGGGCTATATCCGGGCAGTAAGTCAGTAGCAAAAGCGGAAGCTGCTGGGTTAACCGTGAAGAATGTGGCAGATGCTGCCGGGGCCGCAGATTTGATCATGATTTTGTTGCCTGATGAGGTGCAAAAAACGATTTACAAAAACGAGATTGAACCCCATTTAGAAGAAGGGAATGTGTTAGCTTTTGCTCACGGCTTTAATATCCACTTTGGTCAAGTAGTGCCACCTTCCCATATAGATGTGGTTATGGTAGCACCGAAAGGACCGGGGCATTTAGTAAGGCGGACATATGAACAAGGGCAAGGAGTACCTTGTCTGTTTGCAGTGTATCAGGATGCTAGCGGTCAGGCACGCGATCGCGCTATGGCTTATGCGAAAGGAATCGGCGGCACCCGTGGTGGCATTCTCGAAACCACTTTCCGCGAAGAAACAGAAACCGATTTGTTTGGCGAACAAACAGTATTGTGCGGTGGTTTGAGTGCTTTAATCAAAGCGGGATTTGAAACTTTGGTAGAAGCAGGTTATCAGCCAGAGTTAGCTTATTTTGAATGTCTGCATGAAGTCAAATTGATTGTTGACTTGATTGTGGAAGGCGGTTTAGCTAAAATGCGTGATAGCATTTCCAACACCGCTGAATATGGCGACTTTACTCGTGGACCTCGGATTGTGACTGACCAAACCAAAGCAGAAATGCGTAAAATTCTCCAAGAAATTCAATCAGGTCAATTTGCACGCGAATTCGTTCTAGAAAACCAAGCAGGTAAACCAGGGTTCACTGCGATGCGTCGTCAAGAAGCCGAACATCCTATTGAGTCCGTTGGCAAAGATTTACGCGCTATGTTTAGTTGGATGAAGAAGGATTAATTAGATTTTAACCGCACCCTGTAGCAGATGGACGCAGATAATTGATTATTATATCCGCGTACATCTGTGTCCGATCTGCGGTTTCATCCTAATTTATTAGGACTGTCTGATATCATGTCCGGTCAATCGCCCATAATAAAACTTGTTTGTAGTCAGGACTTCAGTCCTTGCTTCTCTAGCGCGCCTAGGACTGAAGTCCTCACTACAAACTTATTTTCGGGCAACTACCAGACGTGAGATGAAGTCTATTTTGGAGCAAATACCATTAGTCTTCCCGGTGTCTCCATGCCTTCGACACGATCAATCTCATCTAGATAGGTAGACATAACCAATGACTTATTTGAGAATGAGCGGACATAAAATTCCTCTGAGCGATCCTGGGTATGAGAAGACGGAATCGCTTGATCGGGATAACGGGTTGCTTCGCATAAAATAATAACAGATCTTTCTTTTGCAACTCGATTGATTTCAGCAATGGCGGAATCAATTAATTTAGGAGGTATATGCTGCAAAACTGTCCAGGTAATAATGCAATCAAAGGTTTGTGACTCGAAAGGTAACTCAGTTGCACTTGCTTCAACAAAATTAATGGCATTAATGCTGGGAAAATTAATACTTGGATAAAGAGAGCGTGCAGTATCCAAGCCCGATTGATTAATGTCAACTGCATAGTGTTGATCAAAGAACTCTGCGATCGAAGGAGAAAGACGACCATAGCCGCATCCTATCTCTAAGGATTTTAACGGCTTCACATCATAGGTCGGTAGTTTCTCTAAAATGTTTCTTAAATACTTTACTTCGTAAAAGTTACGAGCCATTAACGCAGGAATAGACGGGGCATCAGCAAAGCCCTCAGTTTTGAAGGTGATAAAGTTCCCTTGTTTATACCAGTTTGGTCCAAATCTGGATTGTGGAAATAATTTTCCTAAAATGCGGTGGTGCAGTGGTCTACTCATGTTTGTCTAATGTTCGCTAAAGATATTAATGATCAAGGGAGAAAGAACTTTTTGATTACGGGTGTTAACACCCTTACTTAATTTTTGACCGTTCTAGGGCAAACAGCTTAACTGAGTAAAAAGTTATGCAATTGCTTGCTAATGGTCTCTAAAGAAAAGCATTTTACCGCTCGACATCGAGCAAGCTTACCGAGTTCGCGACCCAAAGCCTGGTTGTCTAGAATACGACCGAGCGCTAAAGCCAATGCCGTGGCATCGCCACGCGGCACTATCAGCCCCCCCGATGCCTCTGCGCCCTCTAGGATATCAGGTACTCCGGGTGCGTCAGCTGCTACCACAGGTAAGCTACAGGACATGGCTTCGATGAGTGCTACAGGAAAGCCTTCGTGTCTGGAGGGGAGGGTATAAACGTCAGCAGCCGACAGATAACGTCGAATATCTGTGCGATCGCACAGATATTCATTTACCCACAGCACTCTAGGCAATTGCATCTGGGCAATCAGTTGATGTAAATTGTCAGCATCGCTGCCTGTTCCCACAAGTAGCAACAGTAAGTTTTTTGCAGGGCGATCGCCCAAGACCCGTTTCCAAGCATCCAAGAGAATATCCAGACCCTTACGATGTATATCTATACGTCCGTGATAAATGACCACCTGAGCATTCAAGGGGATACCCAGCACTGCTCTCGCTACAGTGCGATCCATAGCTTGCCAGTTCGCTACATCCATGGGGTTGAAAATCCGTGCTAGCTTTCTAGATGGGACGCCGTAGCCGGACTGCACTCGCTGCACCTCGGTTTGGGTAGCCACAATCAAACCAGAACAAAGCCGCAGTGTTAAAGGGCGCAAAGGACGTTCCCATCGCGATAGTTGAAAGTTACCGCCCTGGAAAGTGGCAAAAGTTGGCAAACGCATCAACTGTCCCAACAGTACGCAAACATCAAAACGAGCATATTCGTACTCTTGGCAGAGAATTGCTTGGCAACCCTCGCGCCGCAGTTCACGAGCAAGTGCCACTAGAGGTGTCGCCAGGTAAGGTAATATGTCTTTGAGGATTGCCAACAAGATGCGGCGGACACCATCAATTTCCCCAATTGCTTCGTTGAGATTCCAAGCATAAGGATTAGGTATCCGACGTCGGGCAACGTGGTAGATTTTGGGAGCAGGTAACATACAGATAGTCGCACCTGTAGGCTTGTGAGTATAACGCATCGGTTCAGCAACACGAGCAGAAATACAGAACAGCACTGTTCGCACATCAGCCAGTTTCAAAGCATCAATGTAACCAAACATCCAGCCACCCGTCATCTCGTTGCAAAAAGCCTCAAACGAAACCCCGATAGTGTCCAAAAAGTCTTCGATTAAATCGCCCCAGTGTAGCAAAGCGATCGTTGGTTGTGACTGGTTATTCATGCTTTTGCCAAACCGACGCAGTTTCTGTACCCTTTGACTGCGGCTGGTGCAGGTGATAACTCAGCCATGTGAGGGGACTCAGCATCCTACACAAAAATTTACGCCAGCGATGAGATAAGCGTGAAAATGCAACATCATGACCAAGGACTGTGAGGGGATTGATAAATGTGGCATACCCCTGACAGGGTAAATTTATCAAGACTTGAAGTTCTGCCAAAGTATAGCCACGCCGGACATGACCCCATTCCGCCATAACTTCTGCCTCACTAGGACAGATAGATTTCATGAATTTGTAGTAAGGAAACCGCCAATTCTCATTAGGAGTACTCATTAAGAGAAAACCACCTGGTCGCAGCACTCGCAAAGCCTCTGTTACTGCCTTTTGGTGATCTGGTACGTGTTCTAAAAGGTCGAACATCGTCACAGCGTCAAAGGATTGATTTTCAAAGGGTAAAGCAGTGGCATCCCCACAGACGAAACACACCCGTTGTTGTTGGTTGCAAGGAACTTGAGCGTACTGGGGATTTAAGTCTAAGTTGGTGATCTGCGCTTGTGGGTATAACAAGGCAGTTAAACCACTCTGTCCACCACCTACTTCGAGAATTGCCTGCAATGGTTGACTGGGGGCAATGTAATGAATAGCACGCATTTTTTCCCGATAAAAAAAGCCTAGTGTGAGTGGTTCACAGAAAGGGTTATGGTCGAGAAACTCCTCTAAAGGTGCTTTGTAAGCTATCTTTTGCTTGGGCGATAAAGTTAGCATAGTTATTCTGTTATCTGATTATGGTTTGGCTGGCTGGTCCGGGCGGGAAACGCTGGAACCTTCCAGTTATCCATGTAGAATTTGACTCCAGCTAAACATCCAGTAATCTCTGCCCAGAGGGAACTGTGCCTGGGTTTCAAGCCTGTTTTTAACTCTTGTAAAAGTCGATCTTTATAGTACTTGGGCAAAGCTAGGACAAGACGGCGGATGTTACCCCAATGTTTGTGGTTAGCAAACTGCACTAAAAGCGCTGCTACATGACCGCGCATATACTGATATGCCTGGTATTTGAAGCTATCTATGTCCCGGCGATGGTAGTGGTAAATGACAGCAGTTGGTTCGTAGCGACAAAGCCAGCCTTCTGCGAGGATTCTGTACCAGAATTCGGAATCTTCGCTACATCCAGAAGCCCCTGCTCCCAGGCGTTCGTCAAAATACCCTACCAGATCAAAAGCCTTGCGCCGAAACGCCATATTGGCACCAGCACCAATACGCCAAACGGGAACACCTCGAGGTTTCATATCGGTGAAGAACTGAGGATCAAAGGTGAGGGCACGGTATCCCCAACCAGGATCGCCAGCACCTCTGTGGAAAATTAATTGTGCCTCTGTTTCTAGTTCTGCAGGTAGCATGAGACCGGTGACTGCCATGACTCTAGGGTCTTGAAAGCCGGGGTGCAATCGTGCAATCCAATCAGGATGAACCACCACATCATCATCAGTAAAGGCAATAATATCGCCCATACTGTGGCGAATGCCGGTATTACGCGCCGCACTCAGCCCCGGACGTGGTTCTAAGACATATTGGATACCCGATATTTGGGTAACTAGTTGGCGTGTAGCGTCGGAATTGGGAGCATTATCCACAACTATAATCTGCTGGGGAGATAAGGATAAATTTTGCAGCGATCGCAAGCATCTTGCCAACTCTTCCGGTCGATTCCGCGTACACACAACGACAGAAACTGAACCACTGACAGGCTGGAAGCAGCGTTCTTGGAATTGCTTGAGGGGTTTTTCCAATGCCATTAGTGCTTGAAAGTCAATCGGCATATCCCGGGCAGGGTTTGGAGAAATCACTGGTAAAGGCTGTTTGAAACCTTGTGCTAACAGGCGATCGCCTACTGCTGGCACAATTGTTTGCAAGACTAAATTTGTTAGTTGCGTAACTGGCATTGGCAACTGCGCTGCAGAAATTTCCTGATGACCGAGGGGAATGCCATGCCACCAAAACACCACATAAATGACCTGATATCTTGGTTCAACGATAAGTGTGGGGATACCTGCACTTAACTCGATGTGCAGAATTTTCCAGGGAGCAAAGGTACTCACGAAAATTGCCTCCGAATCTCCTCAACACGCTTTAAGGAGCGGTGATACTCTCCTAATATTCCCACAATTCCGCCCCACAATTCTGCCAAAATCATAGTTGGGGGTAAGACATGACGACCCCTCAAACTATTTTTTAATTGCTTCAATTGATCCTTAAACCACCACCATACAAGACGGCGTAATTGAGGACGTTGGGGAGGGTCACTTTGGTAAGATTTTACCACAAAAGCCATGAATCCTAACCCCCAAGTCCAATATTGGCGACGCAGTTTGGCATATTCTTGACGGTGCTGGTGAAACACCAAATATTTAGGTTCGTATACCAGTGGATAACCTGCTCGAATCACCCGATAAAAAATATCTAAATCCCCACCACCAGGCAGAGTTGCTCCTGTATCTAAAGCCTCATCAAAGCCCCCGATTTTTAATAAAATATTGCGGCGCAAAGTCATATTGCAACCTGCACCAAAGATTCCCGCTCCACAAGGGTGCAAAGGATTACCTGGGAAAATTTGACCGTAGCGAATCTTCTCAAAGCCTCGACGAAAGCCGCCTCTTTGTTCAAAGAGAATTTGAGCATCTGTTGCTAATTCATTAGGCAGCACTAGTCCGGTGAAAGCCGCAGCATCAGGATTTTCTGCCCATGCTTCCATCAATCCTTCTAGCCATTTCCGGTCTACGACTACATCATCATCTAGGTAAGCCAGAAGCTCTCCCGTTGCTGAACACAAAGCGCAATTTCGTGCAAAGTCTAGACCAGGTTTTGGTTCCAGAACGTAACGCACTTCCGGGAATGAAGCTACCAGTTGTTTGGTGCGTTCATCACTTGGAGCATTATCAATGACCAAAATCTCCCACTCTAAGGCAGATGTTTGTAGATTTAGTAAAGACTGCAAACACCGAGCTAAGTTTTCTGGGCGGTCTTTAGTACAAATTGCCACAGTTAACGAAGGGAAAGGTATTTGATGCTCAAAAGCTATTAATTCCTCCCGGATAATCTCCTGAAGTATTTTAGTTCCTACCTCTTGGGCGATGAGTTGAGCTAGGTTTTCTGGTGTGATTCGGCTGTTTGCTGGTAGCGCTTTCATGAAAAAGCCGATGGGTCGATTTTTGCGTCGCAAAATCAGCGCAATACCTGTATCTCTATTTGAGAGCAATATGGTGGGTAAAGGTTGTGTTACTTCAATTTCGATGATGCTGTAGGACATAGTGAAAGGGAACAGGGAATGGGGAATGGGGAATGGGGAATGGGGAATAGGGAATAGGGAATAGGGAATAGGGAACAAAGCTGGTTTTCAAAGGTTGCGAGGATTGTTGTATTGCAAGTGATAAAGCTGCGCAAATAATCCGTTGATTTCAAGTAAGTGTTGTAGGTTACCATGTTCTATCACCCGTCCCTCTTTAAGCACAACGATCTGATCTGCTTGTTCAATGGTAGATAGGCGATGGGCAATGACAATCACTGTACGGTCTTGACTGAGGGTGTTGAGGGCTTCCTGGATCAACTGTTCGGCAATACTATCCAGAGCATTTGTCGCCTCATCCAAAATCAGAATCTCTGGGTTGCGGATAATAGCACGAGCTAGAGCAATTCGCTGTCTCTGTCCGCCTGAAAGGCGAATTCCGCGATCGCCTACCTTGGTGTCATAGCCTTGGGGTAGTTGACTAATAAATTCATGAGCATTCGCAAGTTGTGCAGCTGCGACAATTTCCTTTTTTGTTGCATCTAACCGACCATAGGCGATGTTCTCCAGCACGGTAGTACTAAACATGTAAACATCCTGACTAACAATAGCAATTTGATTGCGCCAGTCAGTCAAATTCAATTCTCTTAACGGGTAACTATCAACATAAATTTCTCCGGAGCTAATGTCATAGAATCGACATATTAAGCCAATAAGTGTGGATTTACCTGCTCCTGAAGGCCCTACTATGGCAGTGGTTTTTCCTCTGGGAAAACAAATTGAAAGCTCCTGAATTGCAGGTTTGTCCTGAGGGTTGTAGCAAAAGCTGACAGATTCAAAATCGATGCTTTGCTCCAGACTTTTGAAGGGAATACGACCCGAACGGATATAAGGTTTATCAGAGCAGTCTAAAAGGGACATCACCTCATCTACAGAACTGGTTAAAGCTAGTAGACTTACACGAGCGCTATCTAACTGTTGTACCCGAGGCTGTAGACGATAGAGAATAAATATAAAAGTCAGTAAATTAGGTAATGAATTTCGGTCTTGTAACAGCGCAATCACTAGGATAAACAGTAGTATAACTGCTGATAAAAATTCAGATGTTGGTTGCACTGTCCCTGATATAAGATCGAGCTTGAAGAAGGTATTGACTACCTTGTTGGATGCAGTATCAAAGCGTTTTTGCTCATAAGGTTCACGCCCAAAAGCTCTGATAACTTTCATTCCTGCATATCCTTCCCACATCTGTTTTCCCAGAGCAGAATTAGCCTCTACTGCTTGTTCTCCCAGATGTTTTACTCGACCTGTTAATAACATAATAAAAAGAGAAATTATTGTAATTAAAACCAAGACTAATAAAGTTAGTTTCCAGGAAATTAGCAGTAATATAATCGTATAAATAGCAATTGTACAGGTAGTGATTGCTAGCCCCATTAAAGTAGACAGAGCCTGACTGGTTCGCCAAGTTTCGCTCGCTAGGGTATTCATCAATTTGCCTGATTCATTATTTTCTATGAAGCTATAGCTGACGCTCAAAATTTGTTGGAAAATTCCTGAGCGTAACCGATGACCAATTCGCGCGTTCACCCACGCAAATAATATCGAGTTGCTATAAACTAGCCAGCTTTTGAAAAAAATAATGACCAAAATGCCCAAGGCAATAAATATAAAACGGTTATTAGCTGAAACATTGATAAGTATATGGTTGAGAAAATTAACGAAAAAGTTATTGTTGACTGCTGACGAACTTGGCTGAACTACACTTTGCAATAGTGGAATAAATAAGCTAATTCCCAGTCCTTCAAAAAAAGATGACATGATTCCTAGAATGACACTTGTCAGCATTACTCTGGGATATAGTTTTAGCAATGGCAATAGCTTTTGTATTACCTTCACTTCCTTTTTTATTTGATGTTTTTTATCCAAGATATTTTAAAATAAATAAATAAATAATTTATTCTAACTTATTTTCAGATTTCAAGCATTCGACAAAATTGTAAAATTTGTAACCACCGCTGCCGCTGAATCTTACTGAATCGGTTTTGAGTATCTTGGTGAAGTTTAGGAATTTCTTCCTGAATATCGGAGATGTTAATCACACGATGAACAGCTACACTAGTAGACGACTTAGTTTTTTTCTTGATCTCTTGATACAAGTAATCAGGTTCTAATCCCATCAAAGACATTATTGGCTTAGCTGCTATTTTTAAAAGCAATTTGATAAAAAATTGATGCTTAAATAAGGTTAATATTCGAGTCCAGTCGAATTTAATGCCTTTATATACTAAGACTAAAGTTTCCCAATAATCTCCACAAGTCTGACTAGCTGCCGATAAGTAAAAGCAAAAATTACTGGTAGATAAATTGTAGATGTAAGTAGGAATTTCTGGATGTCTTCGTCGGAAATCTACCATAATCAGATTGTAAGACTTTTCCATAGACTTATAGTTACGAGACATACTTCCTTCTACCTGACGGTAACCGATGAGAAATTCTTGTACTACCCGAAACTTATAATGTTCAGCAATGCGCAGGCAAATATCCCAATCCTCACAACCTTGAGCATTATGTGCTTTAAGTTGACAGTTGTAGCCACCTACTTTTTCAAAACAAGAGCGACGGATTAAAGGTACACTAGCATTGCCGATAAAGTTGGCGTACACCAGGGCTGGGTAAACAGTTCCCTCTACACTTTTAAAATCTCTAGAAGATTCAATATCACCCCCAATAATTACATCATCTTCAGCAATAGTCACTGACCAAGCATACACTAATCCTACAGATTGGTCTGCTTCTAGTATACATTGCACTTGCTTTTCTAGTTTTTGAGGATACCAAATATCATCAGCATCAATTGGTGCGATATACTCACCCTTAGACTTTCTAATTGCTAAATTACGAGCAGCAGCTACACCAGAATTTTTCTGTTTCAATAGAATGACACGACTATCTTTCTCAACAAAAGATTCTACGATTTCAGCAGTTCGATCCTGGGAACCGTCATCAACAACCAATACTTCAATATTTGTATACGTTTGAGTCAAAATAGAGTTTAACGTCCGTTCAACAAAAGTCTCAGCGTTGTATGCTGGTACAATAACAGAAACTAATGGATGTTCTTTTGTCATCTAAGTGGACTGGGATATGAAGAATTAGATCCTGGCAGCCTTACCTATAACTCTACTTTGCTAGGAGCCTGATTGCCAGTGTTTATACTGGTACTTTACTAAATCTTTAAGAGGTGATTGATAATTGGACTACTGAACCGTATTGGGTTAATACAGGCTTCTTTTAAGAATGAACCAACCACCGAAAATGGGACAGTTGCTTAATCATTTTTTTACGACCAAAATTTCTCCGTTGCTATACAAAGGCGTAAAATTCACATCTAGGAACTCAGGATGGGATACTAATCCCAACTGTCAGAATTTCGTAGTAAACCACCCTGTTTTACAAAGCAAATATCTACTTGACCTAAAGCACCATCATATGGTTTCCGTAAAAAGCCAGGAAAATCGTATGCAAAATAATCTTTATCTGCCATAAAAGAAATCACTTCATGAAAGATCGGCATATCTTTCATAAATCTAAATAATGAAACCTCTAAAATGAATACCTCCACTTGACCAAATAACTTTGAACCTCCGCATAAAGCTTCTAGCTCAAAACCCTGAATATCAAGCTTAACTAGTTGAGGTATAGGAATTGCTCCATCTTCAATTAAGCTATCAATAGTAATAATTTTTATAGACCGTTGTTTGCCAGTAGTTTTTAATTTTTCTGATGACTCTGGGAGAAAAGAAGAACCTTCAAGATCATCCCAAATAGTAAGTGTTAATTCTCCAGGTTTTGCACCAGCACCAGCCATGAACCAACGGGAGTTAGGAAAGTCATTACAAAAACTATCCAAATATGGCTTCATTTCAATTTGTGGTTCAATCAAAAAACAATTTGCTTTTGGGAAAATCCTTTTAGCTATCCGACTCCAATTTCCATGATTGGCACCAACATCAAGAATAGACTGTGGCACAAATCCCCTTTCTCTTAAATCTTCTAGTAATGATTCTAAATTTCCAATGCTACGTTGGGGAGAAGCAGGCGGAAATTCTCTATATCGGTGTACTTCTATGCCTAAATGTCGGAAAAATTGCTTTAATACTTGCTTCATTTTTTCTTTCCTTAGACTATAGCAATCCTATTTGAGTTGCGAACACCTCAAGCTTCAGAAACCCGGTTTCTTAAAGAAACCGGGTTTCTCTGCGTTCAGGAATCAAAGATATAGGTAGTGCAGCTTCACGCTGGTTGTGTTAGTGCCTCACCCCACATCCGAGATTCTGATTTGATATCACCACGCTCTATATAATAGGAACCTAAGACCAAGGCATCCATCTGAGTTCTCAAGAAGCATTGGATAGCTTCTGTGGGAGTCCTGACGATGGGTTCATTTTCGTTGAGTGATGTGTTGAGAAGCAAGGGAATGCCAGTACGTTGAGCAAAGGTAGCAATCAAGTCCCAATAAAGGGGATTAGTTTGGCGACTGACACTTTGTAAGCGACCTGTGCGATCAAAATGAGTAACAGCAGGAATTTGCTCTCTTTTTTCGGGGCGAACTTTAAAGACTTTCTCCATGAACGGTACTGAGGTATCGAATTCAAAGTATTCGCCTACCCGTTCTTCGAGAATGCTGGGAGCGAAGGGGCGGAACTTTTCTCGGAATTTGATTTTCAGGTTGATAATGTCGCGCATGTCTGGGCGACGCGGATCGGCAAGGAGGGAGCGGTTGCCCAAAGCTCTAGCACCAAACTCCATTCTACCTTGGAACCAACCGACTACTTTACCTTCACAAAGGGCATCTGCAACTAAGTGTAGCAGTGCTTCTCGCTCTAAGTGTTTAGGTTGGAGATCGTGCGACTGCAATGCTAGCAAGCATTCTTCATCAGAAAACTCTGAACCCCAATAAGCATGATTTAAAACAAACTGACGTGGTTGCTTGAGTATTTGATTCCAGACAAAGAAGGCTGCTCCTATTGACGTACCATTGTCAGCAGCACCTACTGGTATATAGACGTGCTTAAAGGGAGTATTTTGAGTAATCTTACCATTAGCAACGGAATTCATGGCAACACCGCCTGCTAAACAAAGATTTTCATTGGGGTAGCGATCGCTCAGTCGGTTGAGTAGATGAAATACGATTTCTTCTGTTACAGCTTGCACAGAAGCTGCTATATTCTGATGTTTAGAAGTAACTTCTGATTTGGGTTGTCGTGCTGGACCCAATAATTTTTCTAACTCTTGGCTATGGAAAGGCTCAACATTCGGCACTCCATTGTCCCACTTCATGGCAATGCCTTGCTCATGGTGAGTAAAGTAATCTAAGTTTAGTTCAAAACCATCCCCTATTGGATAGATAATTCGCCGGAAGGCTTCTAGATATTCTGGTTCTCCGTAAGATGCCAATCCCATGACTTTGTATTCATCTCCGTAGGCAGGAAAGCCTAAGTAGAGAGTGATGGCGTTGTAAAGATAACCGACGGAGTGAGGATAGTAGGTACGAGAGGAATACTCTAGATGGCTGCCAACGCCTGCGCCTGAGAGTGTGCTCACGAAGTCTCCCATGCCGTCAATAGATAAGACGGCAGCTTTTTCAAACGGGGAAACAAAGAAGGCACTGGCTAGGTGAGTTGTGTGGTGTTCTAGTGTATGGATGGGAGCACTAATGTCTTCTGGTTGACAGTGGCAAGCTTCTGCTAATTGTTGCTTGAGGCTGGCAGATTTACTTTGTTTGCTAAACCGATCTAGGAGTGATGATAAAGAAGGACGTTGTTGCAGGGTGAAGAGGAGTTTGCGGTTGAGATTGGCTTTCGGGTTGAAGGAGACTGCGACGTGATCCAAGTCGGCGGCGCCGATCCCAGCAACTTGCAGACAATAGCGGATAGATTCAGCTGGAAACCCTGCCCAATGTTTGATGCGTGTGAACCGTTCTTCTTCCACTGCGGCAATCAGTTGACCATTTTGGATCAGGCATGCTGAAGCATCGCCGTGGTAAGCGTTAATTCCGAGGATGTTCATTTAAGTTTTACTGTAGTTTGAAGGTTTGTGAGAAAAGTTTGAATGCGGTTTGTCTTTGGATGCGATCGCCCCAACTCAGATCACTTACTGGCGTTTCCAGCCCCGATAAGTGAACCATTGTTTGGTTGTCGAGTGTCAGTATTGTACTCGTCCTCTAAGAGGTTCATCACGTAACGACCGTAGCTACTCTTAGCCATCGGTTTAGCTAACTGACGAAGTTGGAATGAGTCAATATATCCTTGCTTATAGGCAATTTCTTCAATACAGCCGATTTTTAGGTCTTGTCGCTCTTCAAGAGTTTGGATAAAGTTAGCTGCGTGATGCAGGGATTCATGGGTACCGGTATCTAACCAGGCATATCCTCGACCCAAAAGTTCTACTTGCAGTTGACCTCGTTTCAAATACACTAGATTTAAATCAGTAATTTCTAGCTCGTTTCGTGCCGAAGGCTTGAGACTAGAAGCAATCTCCACTACTTGGGAATCATAAAAATAGATGCCTGGTACTGCGTACTTAGATTTGGGATAATGGGGTTTTTCTTCGATACTAATTGCCCGTCCGTTGGCGTCAAATTTAATGACGCCGTATTGTCGAGGATCTTTCACCTGATAGCCAAATACTAATGCGCCTTCTCTAAGAGTTGCAGCACGAGCTAGCACTTCCGTCAAGCCATGTCCGTAAAAAATGTTGTCACCCAAAATCAAGCACACTGGGTCATTAGCAATAAAATCTTGGCCGAGGATAAAGGCTTGGGCTAAACCCTCTGGTCGAAGTTGCTCGACATAACTAAATTTCAAACCCCATTGACTACCATCGTTTAAGAGTTGCTGAAACAATGGCAAATCTCTTGGTGTAGAAATAATTAAAATCTCACGAATTCCTGCTAGCATCAACACAGACAAGGGATAGTAGATCATCGGCTTGTCATAAACAGGCATCAGTTGTTTGCTGACTACATGGGTGAGAGGGTAAAGACGTGTACCGGAACCACCTGCTAGAATAATACCTTTCATTTTGCACTCCCTATCAGCCAAGATTGTTGTGATCCTGAGTACTACGCTCTTCTGTTTTCATAGTTTTGTTTCAGCCAGTTTTGGTAGACTCCTGAACGCACCTCATTGACCCAAACAGAGTTACTGAGATACCATTGCACTGTTTTGTGTAAACCACTTTCAAAGTTTTCCTGAGGAAGCCAACCTAAATCGCGGCTGATTTTGCTACAGTCAATTGCATATCTTCGATCGTGGCCAGGACGGTCTTTCACAAAAGTTATTAGAGAAGAATGGCAAAAATCAGATTTAGGAGCCAGTTCATCTAGAATGGCACAAATTCTCTCAACAACTGTCAAGTTAGCTTGTTCGTTTAGACCACCGATATTGTAAGTTTCACCAACTTTCCCCTGTTGGAGAACTTTGTAAATCGCCTCACAGTGATCGGTTACATAAAGCCAATCTCGGATATTTTGACCATCCCCATATATAGGTAGAGGTTTACCATCTAGAGCATTGAGAATGGTCAAAGGAATTAATTTTTCAGGAAACTGCCGTGGACCGTAGTTGTTTGAGCAATTTGTGGTTAAACTTGGCAGACCATAGGTGTGATAATAGGCTCGCACAAAATGGTCAGACGCTGCTTTCGATGCCGCATAGGGACTGTTGGGTGCGTAGGGGGTATCCTCTCGAAAGGGAGGATCTTTTGGACCTAATGAGCCATAAACTTCATCAGTAGACACATGCAAAAAACGGAATTGCTCTTGCTTGTGGTCAGATAATTTTTCCCAGTAAGCTTTGCTTGCTTCCAGTAGTTGGAAAGTTCCTAATACGTTAGTTTGAAGAAAATCCTGAGGATTTAGGATTGATCGATCAACATGGCTCTCGGCGGCAAAGTTGATAATCGTGTCTGGTTGGTACTGCGCTAAAAGATAACCTAATATTTCTAGATCGCCGATATCTCCACGAACAAACTTATAACCACGATCATCCTGTAATTCTGCTAGAGTTTGGGGGTTACTGGCATAGGTCAGCTTGTCTAAATTGATAATGTTAGCCCACAGTTCTTGTCTAGCCTTGAGAATAAAGTTAGAACCAATAAAACCAACTCCACCAGTCACCAAAAATGTTTGCATCTATCTATTTCCTGAGTTAGCTGAAAGAAGTGCCAAACAATATTCTTAATCAAAACCTGAAAATATGGCTGTTGACTATTTTATCCAAAACCAGTTGTTCGCAAATGTCCCGTACCATTCTCAGCAGCACCTACTGGTATATAGACGTGCTTAAAGGGAGTATTTTGAGTAATCTTGCCATTAGCAACGGAATTCATGGCAACACCGCCTGCTAGGCAAAGATTTTCATTGGGGTAGCGATCGCTCAGTCGGTTGAGTAAATGAAATATGATTTCTATGGATGGGAGCACCAATGTCTTCTGGTTGACAGTGGCAAGCTTCTGCTAATTGTTGCTTGAGGCTGGCAGATTTACTTTGTTTGTTAAACCGATCTAGGAGTGATGATAGGTTCGGACGTTGTTGCAGGGTGAAGAGGAGTTTGCCATTGAGATTGGCTTTGGGGTTGAAGGACACTGCGACGTGATCCAAGTCGGCGGCGCCGAGTCCAGCAACTTGCAGACAATAGCGGATAGATTCACCTGGAAACCCTGCCCAATGTCTGATGCGTGTGAACCGTTCTTCTTCCACTGCGGCAATCAGTTGACCATTTTGGATGACGCTCGCTGAAGCATCGCCGTGGTAAGCGTTAATTCCCAGGATGTTCATTTAAGTTTTACTATGATATTTAGGTTTGTGAGAAAAGTTTGAATGCGGTTTGTCTTTGGATGCGATCGCCCCAACTCAGATACAACATCTCATTCGTTTAAAGCTGTCCCGAACGTTGCAGATGCTCAAAGACTAGCACCTCAGGAATTGCTGTCTGTATGACCTTCATCCCAATACCCTTATTCACTACAGGAATTTGCTCTCTTTTTTCGTGGCGAACTTTAAAGACTTTCTCCATGAACGGTACTGAGGCATCGACTTTAAAGTATTCCCCTACCCGTTCTTCTAGAATGCTGGAAGCATTCAATTCATTGAGGAATTGAGTGCTACCATCAAGCCTTGATCGCAAGTGTGTTGTATTGAGCAATTTACGGTGAGGACAAACGCACATCGAAACGGCAGAAATCAGACGACGAATCCCTGAAAAACTCCAAACTAACTTATAAAGCTAGTTTGGGCTGAATTTTTGTTTAAATCTCGATAGGGGAATTCATATATTTTGGTATGCTAATGGCAAAATTGTTGAGAATTGTAGGAAGTATATCAAGCGTCGAAATTTGGGATTGTTCTGACTTGATATTTCGTGATAATGGATCGTAAATTAATAAACAACCTTGAGGAATGTGATATGCGGTAGTACCTGCTTTATCTTGAATTTCAACATTTTCTAAACCTAAATCCGTAAAAGTGTATTCTTGACCTTCTAATAAAGCGATTTCAGGTTTATCGTAGAGATTTTTCTGACCAAAGTCGATACTGAAAAAACCACTATCTGACTCTCTAAAATTTACGTTTTCTCCTTGAATATTAAAGGTTTTTAATGAATTAGAAAAACGAGTTATATAATCCTGATTTACTATTAGGTTAACTTGAGGAAGCATCGACGGCTGATATCGCCATTTCTCGGGTTCTAACCCTATTTTTAACATCAGTCTATTGAGGTCTTTAAGGTATAGTTGTGTTTCTAAATTTGTGGCTTCCGTTGCTGCTTGCCCCATACTTGTGGCTAGCCAGATAACATAATCTTTATTATTTTCAACGAAAGCTACAAGTCGCCTAAAAAATTCATCTGCTTTCTGCATTGCAAAATCAATCTCAGAGCAATAGGTTTTTACCCATGTCTGATCGACTTGAAAATCATCATAATCCTCAGGAAACGCAGCTGCCCAGTAGCGATGCATAGATGAGGCAACATGATTAGTAAAAAAAGTGGCGAATGCAGGCTTGGTTTTCTCCATTTGATTCATGAAAATGTCAAATGCTAAAACAGTTTGGTACGTTCTACGACGTATAATTTTCCACTTTTCAAGACGTTCATTAATTAGATGTTGGCTAATATCAAATGCAGTGGAAGCCCTAATTCCCAAATCAGGAAGGCTTCTTAGGAAGCGTAATGCAGAGAGCCAAGAAATTTTTGATGAAACATTTCTCGCTGATCCCCTCGACATTTGTAAGTTAAATTCTTGAAAATGTTCTAATTGTCTAGGAGAACACTCTGAACCAGATGCGAACATATCAGGGAGATAAAAAGCATAATTTTCAAGATTCTCAGGTAAGGGATAAGTGTGAAGTGAAGCAAAAATCCCTACCTTAATCCCCTGCGACGCTAGAAGTTCCCAAACTGGGGGATAAACTTGATTTATCTCTGTAAGATCCTGACCAAAATCATAGATAAAGTGTTTCTCATTATTAACTCCTCGATGTAGTGAAGACCAGGTAATCCAAGGGGAAAGATGACCTACATCTTCTGTATAAGTTTCATATTGAAAACACTGAGGTAATAAACGAGCGAAGGCAGATTGTGGATGATGACTGCAATAATGATTTAAAACTTGAAAAGGAACTTCATTCAACTCAAATAAAATTATTTTTTTTTGCATATATTAAAATGCGATTTACGCATTGACAAATTACACAAACAATGGAGTGAGAGAAATCAGGAAAAAACAGGCGATTGTTAATCACTCTTGGACTGAAAAGACGGATCATGAAGTAGCTTGAGAATGTCGTTCACGGAAATAGGGCACTTCGAGCCAACGGTAGGAAAGAGAAGAGAAGGGAATCATCACGATGAGGGAAAGTACTAGAGCAACATGCTGGGTAAAAGGTGTTGCGCCAAGTTGTTTTATAGTTAATTGCGAAATCCATGCACAGGGCCACCAATGCCATAAGTAGAGGCTGTATGACCAGCGACCAATCGCTTGAACTAATAGATCTTTTTGTTAATCTCATTAGTGCTTTCATATTATTTCCTTGATTAATGCCTTCTAACCAAAAACGCCAAGACCGTAGTGGATTAACTTTATCTGCTTAGTTGTGAATTGACTTTTGCTCAAGAATAGATTGATAGACAGTGCTTAAGTTTTGAGCAATCGCACTCCAGGAGTATCGGCTATTTGCCAGACGTTGACCATTTTCACCAAGCTGTAGCCGTAGATTAGGAAATGCGAGCAATTTAGCTATCGCTAGGACAAGAGCATCCTCTTCTCCCTCCACAACCAGTCCAGCTTTGGCTGAGGTAATTTCTGGAGCAATTTGAACACCGTTTGTAACAATGACTGGCAACCCCACTACCATAGCTTCTGCTACTGCTACCCCAAAGTTTTCCGAAAACGATGGCAAAACAAAGATATCGCAGCCTTGGAGTAGCAACTGTTTATCCTTTCCAGTGACGAAACCAGCAAATGAAATTCGAGAGGCTAAGCCAAGTGATACCATTAAATTTTTAAGGACTTCAACATAGTCTGGTTCCCCTGCACCAGCTAAGACGAGATGAAAGTTATAATTTTGAGCAGCCACTTGGCTGAGCGATCGCATGAGCAAATCGGGGCGCTTTTTGTAGTGGAGGCGAGAGAGAAACAATACTACCGGAGTCTCAGTGGGAATTCCATAAAGATAGTGGAGCTTTTCCTTGGCTTCTGGCAAATAAATTGGCTGATTCACTCCCAAAGGGAGGGTAATAGTGGGAGTTTGAATGCCAAAGTTACGGACGTCTTGGGCTTCACGAGCTGATGTACAATGGATAGCAGCAGCACTATTGAGATTATGTCGCTCACAGAGGAAGGTATATATCTCTTTTTTGAGGCGACTTTGAGCAAAAGCCCAAGGCTCTAGTTGTCCCATAGTTCTAACTGTGTAGGGAATACCTTGCCATCTAGCAATTGCCCCAGCACAACTGGAGGAGTAGGAAAATAGATAGTGGATATCTAATAAGTCGTACTCTTTAATATGCTCGTGGAGCCAACGAGTTAGTGCTGCCGAGAATATGAACTCCCTCATGCGTAGGGAAAACCGAGGCAAAAACCATACCGGAACCTGCTGATACTCGACAAGCTGGTTTAGGGGCACGTCTGAAACTAACTGATTTGGACCATTATCATTGGTCGTGACAATTTCGGTCTCAACGCCACACTCGCGCAAAGCTTTGACCAAATTCAAAACTACTTCGGTCGGTCCCCCTAAACTTGGGCTCACCGAAGGGATAACATGTAAAATTTTCATTATAAATTTAGCAAATTAGCCAAAGTTTGTTTAAACTGCTCAAATCCGAAAGTATCAATCACTTTTTGTCTGAGAAGTTGAGGGTGATATAAGAGAGGATGAGAATATGTACCTTGTAAAATTTGAATGAGAGATTGTGCGATCGCTCCGACATCATCTGGGTTCACTAGGATACCTAAATGACCGAGACAAAGAGCATCAATTGCCCCATCTTGGTTACCGCCTAGGACAGGTTTGCCACAAGCTAATGCTTCTAGGTAAACGATCCCAAAGCCTTCACCTTTGCTTGGCATGGCAAAAACATCACAAAGATTGTAGTAGTCGCACAGTTCCTCGTCGGGGATAAATCCTGCTAAAGTGACGCAGTCTTGCAAACCCAGTTGAATGATGAGTTGCTCTATCCGGGGGCGATCGCTGCCTTTGCCGACCAATATGTAATGAGCGTTTGGAATCTGGCGACGAATCTCAGGAAAAGCTTTCAGAATTTGGTCATAGCCTTTGTAACGTTCAGTGCTATCAAGTCTTGCCACGGTGAGAATCACTGGTTGGTCAACAGTCAGGCGATAACGATTCAGCAGGTCTTGAGGTTTGGGAGCAATTTGGAAACGATTGGCATCAAAGGTGTTGGGCAAAAGTGAAACTTTTGTTGGGTCGATATTTTGCTGTTTGAGGAGGCGATCGCGGGTGTAGTTGCTCACTGCCAGAATGCGATCGGCTTTTTGGAGAGCGACCTTGAGAGTAGAATGTCGAATATCCCAGGCTTCTACGCCGTGGGCAACAGTCCAGTAGGGTATGCCAGTTAGGCATTTCAGCAAATAGGCAGCAACCGTGAAATTGAGATGAGAGGCAATAACTAGGCTAGGGCGTTGCCAGATCCCATTTCCTAAAATTTGAGTAGCAAAACCAAGCGTCCGTAAAGTTTTTGGCCAAGTTCCTGCAAAGTGAAATTGGATGTTAGTTCTAAAAGAAAAGTTTGGTGAGGAGCGAGTATCGTGTTTTAAAAAAACATCATACTCTATCTTGGGATATAAGGTTTGTAATGCTTCTAGTAAGAATGCTGAGTAGACTTGAATTCCACCTTTGAATTCAAAAATATTAGGAAACCACAGGTGTAGATGTAGATTATTATACTCTTTAGCTGGATATTTACCCATAAAAACTTATTTTTTTATAAAAAGCTTTATATTGTATCTTGTTAACCTGTAAATCTTAATTGCGAAACGAGTGAAAAACTCTCGATAATTTATCTGGCATTTAATTAGCGATATTTTAAATAGATTCTATTTATGTAGGGATCAAATTGATTTTGCTCTGGAGACGACCATAAGGGAATTTTAGGTGCATACGGTAATGGTAACAGGGTGTAAGTCACTGTTAGGATCAGGCGGTGTTTATTTGTAGGGATAATACCTCGGTGGAGTCCATAGCTATTCTCAAGCCAAGCCAAGCCAGCCTCACCAGTAAGTTTGACGAAGTTATCCGCAGATGGGAAATCAGGATTATTAATGTCTATTGCTCTCTGTCTAGGTGACAGTAACCATGTATGGGATGTTTTAATGAATGCATGAGGTCCTGAACCTTCATCTACATCAGTTAAATACATATACAACTTAATTTCTGACCAGTCATCTACGTCTCTATGAAATTCTCCTGGGTTTTTAACATATATTTCATTAGAATTTGCTTCTTCATCAAAACCATACAATAGCCACCAAATTTGGATTAAAGAAATTGTAGGTTTTGCTCCAAATATGTTCTCAATTACTCTTAAAATGGTCGAATCATTCGCCAGAGACAATAGATGTGGAATACCAACGAACTCCTCGACTGTATAATAGGCATGCAAGCAAGATTTATGAGCAAATTCAGGTGAACTAAATTTTCCTTCTTCGGGACGCTGAGGATCAACACATAACTTCGTGGCTAGGTATGCTTTCATTTCCTCGATTTGAGTTTTTTTCGCAAAGTTTTCCAAGACAACCAATCCATCTTTTTTGAGATTTTGAATTATTTTTTGTGTTTCAACAGTAGTTGGAATCTGCGGATTTTTTGTAAGAAAGTAGGATATTACAGATGATATAAACCTGCGGTGATTCGGATTATAATCCTGCATTTGGAGATAATATAATAACCATCTGTAATCCGTAATACCTTGTTTGATTAATCTGATGTATCTGCCAAGATTGATTGTCATATCAAATTCTTAAGGAAGATATACTAAATTAAGATGACATTACAAAGGCTTTTGAGGCTGACCCCCTAAAAAAAATCTAAACAGTATGTATAAAGCTAAGGTAAGATTAAGTACACATCCTACCGAAAGGGAAAAATTAGACTCTTGATAAATCAGACTAAACAAAACCGTAGTTCCTATGACAACTTCCAGTGGATCCATTCCTGGAGAATTAAGTTTTTGCTCAAGAAAAGCTAATAACATTCCTACTAGCGGCATTCCTATCAATACACCTACAGTGCTAAAGTTGACATACATTTCTATAATCCAGGGAAGGTTAATTGAAGTAATATTATCGGTACTATCTAAATAATGGTAGCGCTTCCCAAATTGATTACCAACTGTCTCTACAGGTTTATCAGACCACAAAGCACGAGGAATGAAACTTGTAAATAAGGGTAAGTAGGTTTCACCATCCCAGTATGGAACTATTGTTGGTGTCTTTTCCATTACATCTGAAATTACAATAATATATGCTGAGCGTTCTATAACAGCGTTATTTGCAGAATCATCATAATCATCAGAATGATTAACTTGTGAGCTAGTCATAACTCCTTGATAGTGTTTGATTGTAAGGTCTATAAATAGAGAGGCTTTTTCTATAGCACTAGCCTGAGAAAACTTTTGATTCCAAGTCAAATGCCGATACTCAGCTTTGATGGGACTAAAAGTCAAATAAAATAGCATCGTGATGCTGATAAAAATCACCGGAATACGTTTACGTTCATACCAAATAATAAGTACCATGAATAGACCTAGGAGCATTAATTCAGCTAAAAGCCCACTAGCAAAACGGTTAATTATGTCAAGTGGGACACATACACCTAATAATATCCAAGCTTGAAAAGCAGGTAGCTGACCGCGTGACGAGATAATATAAAATATTCCATAAGCTACATATGCAATTGGACCTAGTAGCTGACCAATAGAAGGAATTGTTTTAATAAAAGGTAGATACAGAAAGGCAATATGCAACCAGAGAAATAGCCATAGTATGGTTAGGAGTTTACTGCGTGAATATGAGCCAGATAAATGAATGGGAGTAACCTTCTGCCATAAAGAAGATTTAGAAACATAAAAGGCAATGTTCATCCCAAGTATTCCTAGCAGTACCAGGATTAAGGCTTGCTCACTGACATTTCCCGACAAGCGACCACCTAAAGGTTTCAAATGCTTAGAAAACATGGGTAAACCAAAGCTAGTAGCGTAAAAAAGCCCTACTAATGGGAAAAAAGGTATCGGTGGTCGTTTGCGGTCTGATAAATACTGTAGGCTGGGCAAAAGACCTAGCCAGGTTATACCCAATGCAAGAAGCGCCTTGTTAGTTGAGAGTGATTCTGGATGGTGATCTAACAGGTAATAACTAGCTAAAACTAGAATAAATATGAGAAATAACCACAGGCTTCTAAAGTAACGTTCCTGCTTTTTTTGGGCTTTAATGATAGCAATTTGATAATAGCTTTGTAGTTGATTGTAGTCAGCCTCGCTCTCGCCATTATAATCATACATAGTGTTTGCTTACCTAATACTTTGCTGCTTCACTACAACTTACTAAGTCTTGGATTTTCGATAGCAAGGGGGAAAAAGCAGACTCGTAATTATACTTTTCTTCAAATGCTTGTCGAGCTGCTAAGCACATTGCTTGGTATTTTCCAAAGTCGTTTAGAATATCTTGAATAGCAGATGCAATGGAGTGAGAATCCTCAGGATCGGCAAACCGAACCCAAGTTTCACTCTTCAAATGTTCCCGATAGTTTGGAAAGTCGCTGACAACAATAGGTAATCCACAAGCAGCATACTCATATATTTTATTTGATGCTGTCCCCATTGTTTGATGATTTATATTTATTTTTTTATATAAACATACACCTACAGATGCCATCCAAGTGTGTGAACTCAGCTTATTGTATGGCACCGGCATACAATACTTAACACGCTCAAACACGTTCTTTTGAACAGCAAACTCTATCATTAAATCATGTTCTTTTTCTTTAATTGGTCCAATAAGTTTAAGCTCTGTGGAGTTATCTAAAAAAGTGAGAGAATCAATTAACTCCAACATAGAGGTGTGTACAGAAACTGTACCTTGTAGCAATATCTGATTTTTTTTGAAGCGTTCCAGTATAATATTGTTAAATTCTTGATATGTCTTAAAAAAAGATTTTCTGGGAAAATTAGGTACTATCATAAGTTGCCCCTTAAAACTCGTGAGGTTTTGAAAAAACAAAGCCCGAGCTTGAGAAGGAAAGACAACAATATTAGCTTTATGCACCCACCTTCGTTCTCCTCTTTGAACCCATCCTGACAAAGACGAAAGAGGAAGCAACCGATTGAAGAGATCGTGGTTATGATAAATCAGTGGAATTGGCTGAACTCGCATTAGTTGGCACAGGTATGCCGCCGTATACGCAAAAGCATCATAGGCATAAATGAGAGATACATCTTTGAGAAGGCGACGTGCTTGAACCACAAAGTTGATATATTCCCAAAGCTTATTAAGAGCAGATACTTGCTCTCGTTCTCTTGCTGAGGCGTATTGCCCCAAACGATGAACTTTGACATTAGAAGGGTATTCCCAATTAGCAGGGTCATGATTACGACCAATCAAAACCACATCAAAATGTTCTGATAATAAATGAACAGCGTTGATTGTTGGAGGATAGTAGTCAGGATTAAAGTAGATCATGATTCCAATACTTTTTTTACCCATTTCTATACCTTATAAAGAACACATAATTAACATAAATTTGAGAATACTAGAAACCCTGAAATGCTACTTTCGTGTTATGAATCAGTAAATCAGGAACTGCCATGGACTCAGGATCAAAGCCCCCTTCAAATATACTTTGGCTGAACTCACGAGAAAAAACGCCTGCATGGAAATGTGCTGGATGCCATATAGTAGGACACTGTCCCAAATATGAAGCCCAGCTGCTAAATGTACTTCCTGAAGAAGCTATCAAAAGTTTACTTCTAGACAAGGTAAGCATATCGGATAGAGCTGAAGCCGTAGGTGCAAGGGAAACACTCTTGAGTCTTAACAGTTCGCAAAGTTCATGAGTATGACCATCTGAAAATATGGTTGCTGGCACATCATAGCCAACAATTCCACGAATGGCATCAACTACCTTAATGAACCAACTTAGAGGAGTGCGAACATGACCTAATTTAGTGAAGTCCTCATCTGGTTTAAGTATCCGAAAGTCACTCATTCTAATATGAATACCAATTTGGGGTACTGGACGATTATAAATTTCTGCCAACACAGAGGGACGAATGCTTGAAAGTAGTCTCTGCTTAATAATTGATTGATGTTCTTTCAGGTCTACAAAGTAGTCACTCCAATGTGGCAGTTCATTAAAAATAAATAGATGCAAGTCTACTTCTCGTGGTTCTAAATTAGATAGTTCTATTTTAGATAGAACAGAATTATAGTGAAGGTACTTTTTTTTAAAACTTGCAATGAAATAATGAAACTTAGACACATAATTTTTCTGATAAAATAGATTCCCATAGAACCTTTTATCTCGTTCACCTCTTAAATAAGGTCCAATTAAGAGCTTGCCCCAAGCAGGTACAACAACAGGAAGGTTATTCATATCGGCAAACAGAACTGCCCTAGCCCAAACTAGAAGCATGTTACCTAAGCCTGCTTTGGGTAATTGAGGATAAACTAAGAATTGAGGTTTTTGAAACATCTGTTTATATGTTTGCGATAATTAATTGATCTAAATGAATAGTAATTTGATAATCATCAAAGTAATTTTCCGTAGCTTTTAGTAACTCAGATTTTTTAGGAAAACCTGATTCGATACCAAATGAACGAAAATCATCGATAATAATGCACTTAATTTTTATCTTGTGCTTTGCAAGTATTTTCAGTTCCTCAATTGCTGGTTCTGGTATATCCCCGCATGCAGTTATGCCACCAGAGAAGTGACCATCTAGAAATACAAGAGCATTATTAATTTCTTCACGCTCTAATAGATTTGGTAAGAATTCTAAAGTGTCTCCTTGAATAACTTCAACATTGTTATTATTAGATAAATAATTTTTAGCTTGTTTAGCAAGTTCTTCGTCTAGTTCAATGGTGTAGAGTTTACTGAAAATTGTAGCGCATCTTTTGGTTGTCACTCCTAGATAAGTGCCAGTTTCAATAAAAACAGTTGCATTTGTTCTTTTTTGCAGACTTTTAATCTGGCGAAATTTAGTGTAGCTATGTGGATTTTTAAAATTGAATGACGCAAGTCGATATAGGTCTATTATATGACCAATAAAAGCCTGTAGATTCTGTTTTTGCTTGTTCATTTCTAATTTCTTATTTCAGTACGGTGCAATAACTGAACGTCACTTAATTTGGAAAATCTCAGATGTCGATAAAGGTTAGCTATTTCTGTTACTCTATTATTAATCGTGTTTTCTAGCGCTTTCTTGTAACCTGCCTCAGCAATAGATTCAATTAACGCAGGGTTTTGTAAAAGGTACTCTACTTTCTGTCTCAACTCATCAGGATTAGAAAAATATACAGCTTCCCGATCTTCTGCAAATAGATTCAGTAATTCTTCACTGCGCTCACTTAGCATCAGTGTCCCTGTCGCAGGAATCTCATACGTTCTAATATTGTGCCCCTTTTCATTCTGCGGACGCAGAATATTAAGACCCATTTTCGCAGAACCTAAAACTTCAGGAATTTCTGTATAACTGCACATTCCTTGGCACAAACCTTTTAAGGAGGCTTCTTTGCAATGAGTATTCCAGTAATTAGACCCCCAAAGTCCTAAACGATAATGAGCGACCGCCTTTAAATACTGCTCTCGCTTACGGCTAGCATCCCAGTTACCGATAAACGCTACGTCATAAGCTGGGTTAATCTGCCTTTTGGGAAAGTGATATTCAACATCGCTACAAAAGGAATGAAATACAGCTTTTTTTACACCATTTTCTGTTAAGCGCTCAACTAGTTCTCGGCTCCAGATCAGAGCTGCATCCCACAATGGGAATCCTCGCCGTACCAAGGAATTACTGTGGGTATGATGTGCATCTACAGGATTATCTGTAAAAAAGACAAAGACTAGACCATGTTGCTTAATAGCTTGAATGCTATCAGGATGAACAAAAAGAGGTGAAATAACCAAAGTCAAATCAGGCTGAAACTGATTTGCAGCTTCAACTAATTTCTGATTTGCTGACCTTGCTAACACTTGCCATCCAAGTCGCCAAGCTATTCTATTCCGCAATGAACCAGAAAATAAACTGGGTGCAGCTTCTTTCCAAGTGAAATGTTGAACCTCACAGCCAAACGCAGAAAATCCTCGTCCGTAAACTTCTTCGGTATACCCTAATTCTCGGGCAGATCCAACAATCAAGACTTTTTTCATTTAAGCCACTTTCACTTTCAAATAATTTAAAGCTTGTTTGAGTCCCTGCAAATCTTCCAGATAGCTCCACTTTTGAATATGTTGATAGCTGATATCTCCTGCTGAATCATGATGGGCGATCGCCCAACGCATTCCCTCTGCCAAAGCCGCAATATCTCCCACAGCAAAAGTCCATCCATTTTGCCCCTCTTTCACTAAGTCAGGCACACAGCCTACCCGATTACTTACAACTACTGCTTTTCCTGCATTCATCACTTCATTAATTGCCAATCCCCAAGGCTCAAAACTAGACGGTAAGACAAATACATCACATAAATCATAGATAGCAGGCATTTCCGACTGATTCCGAAAACCCAGAAAGCGAATGGACTGCCAGTTTGTTTCTTTGGCTTGTGCTTCCAGAGTCGGGCGCAAAACTCCATCTCCCACAAACAACAGGTAAGGTTCTGGTTCTTGTACACCATTAGTTGAGAGTAATCGATAAGCAGCCAGCAAATCCTGGGGACGCTTGACATCTATGAGTTTGGCAGCATAAAGAATAATGGGTCTAAGAGGATCTAAATTCAGCGATCGCCGCAGTTCCTCACGATGAGGACGGGCTAGCATTGCTAGTTTTTGGAAATATTCATTATCAACAGCATAAGGTACACAAAATAGACGGTCGTTCTCAATTCCATAGCTTTGATAAAACTGACGGTTGAGAGTCCCGATGTAAAGAACCCCACTAATTTTATGAAAAAGCCAGTCAAGAAAAACTCTTTTCGCTCTTTTTTTAATGGGATGGCTTGCTTCACTTAAAGGATTAGACTCTCCCCTGAGCAAAACTGGAATGCCCAATTTATTTGCTGCCAGTACTGCTTGTATGCTGCAAAACCAAAGCCATCCATGCACCCAAACCGCATCGAATTTTCCTTGTTCTAACTGTCTGGAAATATCTTTGGCGATCGCCTGTAGTAAGCGACTTTGCCATTGCTTACTACCCCAACAGTCTAAAAAGTGATAATCATAACCTTCTGTCAAAGGCAGATCCCACTCAATTACTCGTCCAAAACCCTGATCTTTATAAGCCTTTAAAGAAAAATCACTGTAGAAAAAAACTTTCAGTTCAATATCTGGATCTGCGGCGATAAGTCGCAACAAAGGAGCCTGATACTGAATGGGATGAGATACAAAGTAAGCTAAACGTAGCATCAGTAGTGTTTAAATTTAAAAATATTTACTGTGATCTTCCAAAAATGGGGATGTTGCAGATATTGCTCTATCCTCATCAGTGAAAGATACTGACAAATAAAACGTACTATCTATTACCCAAGGTTAATTAACTTTAAAATTTCAAATACACGAGTGTCCCAACTCCAATTTTTCGCTAGCATTTCTCTAGCTTTCAAGGCAGATTGGAAATAATAGTAGCGATTTTCCCATAACTCTTCCCAGATAAAATTAAAATGATCATTACTATTTGTATAGTCAATCGGTATGACTAAATCAGAACCAAATATCTTTTCAAATTCAGGATCTTCGGGAGGTTGACCTAAAATAACTGTGCCACTTGCAGCAGCTTCAAACCATCTACAAGTAATTGGACTAAATGTCATGACTCTCTTAGGATTAGTTAATTCTACTGGCCAGGAGAAGGTAAAAAAACTGTGGGCTAGATGCCATGCATATTGGCTGTAATTTTCGCGCGGATCAAGCTGCGATTGTAGAGAAGTGGTAGTTGTGTATTCATAATACTTCTCAGTTTGCAAACAATATTCTTTGATACTGTTATGAACATTTTCTAGTCGGCGACCATAGGCAGTAAAACTAATTAATTTTTCTGACTTGGCAACTGGTTTAAATCTGTCAAGCTTCACACCTTGAGCTACAGCGTGCCACTTTCTTTGCGTATGTGACTCTAAAAAAGAAAGTGCTCCATGAAAGGAAGTGATGGCAAGATCCCATTTTGCCGACTGTAAAACCCGACGAATGGAAGGTAGTTGACTCTCAAAAGTATCAAATATGTAAAGGACTTTAATCCCTACATTTCGATCCCAGTTTTTGAATAAATCGAGAGGGAAGTCTTCCGGACCCATGAGTATCACCCAAAGTACGTCAGCTTTTAAGTCACACTCAACTTTTGGAATAAAGTTCCGCAAGGGAGCATATCGAGTTCCATGTGCAGTGCGATCCTCAATAAACTTTGGTAATTTTCGCCTTGGCATCACTACTTTATGTCCACTTGTGATGCGAACTATCTCATCTTCAAAATCTCTCAGCATTCCATATGCAAAACCGTTGAGAATTGGGTCAGTAAGTACAATATGTTTTAAGTTCATCATTCTTGTTGCTGAGGCAGGACAGTTTTGGGTTAACTACAATCGTTGCTGCCAACTGTTGTAGATTTCCTCGAAAATATCATCTAACGATCTGGTAAGACTCCACTCGGGATAATGAGTCTGCATTTTGCTCAAGTCACTGATGTAGCAGATGTGATCTCCCTCTCGGTTTTTATCCACATATTCATACTCCATTTTCTTGCCGCTGAGGGCTGTAATCCGGTCAAAAGCTTCGATAATTGAGCAACTGTTTTGCCTGCTACCACCTAAATTATACACCTCAGCGCAACGAGGATTTCCCCAAAAGGCGTGAATGAACCTAGCTACATCCAAGGAATGGATGTTATCTCTGACCTGCTTACCCTTGTATCCGTAAATCCGGTAAAGTTTACCTTCCAGATTGCACTTAATCAGATAACTGAGAAATCCATGTAATTCAACACCACTATGATTTGGTCCTGTGAGACAGCCACCACGCAGACAACAGGTTTTCATCCCAAAGTAGCGCCCATACTCTTGTACTGTGACATCAGCTGCCACTTTAGAAACTCCAAAAAGGCTATGCTTACTTTGATCAATGGGAAAATCTTCAGAAATACCATTGTAGTAATCTGGTGAATCATAGTCCCACCGGGTTTCTACCTCCTTTAAAGGGATAGTATTGGGTCGATCGCCATAGACTTTATTGGTACTCATGTGAACAAACACTGCTTCGGGAACCTGTTGGCGAACAGCTTCTAGAAGGTTGAGAGTACCAACAGCGTTAACATCAAAATCATCGAATGGTCGAGATGCTGCTAAGTCATGGCTGGGTTGAGCTGCAGCGTGAACTACCATGTTCGGGCGTAGGGTTTCTAGACAGTGGAGAATCCCTAGGCGATCGCGAATATCAAGTTCAACATGCTGAAAGTTCTGGTGTGTCGCTAAAAGACGTTTTTGGTTCCAGCGGGTATCACCAGCAGGACCAAAGAAGTCGGCTCGTTGATTGTTGTCAATACCATAAACTTGCCATCCTTCTTTACAGAAGTAGTTAACAACTTCTGAACCAATGAGACCAGAAGAACCTGTAACAAGTAATTTATTCATCTTGGATTTAATGCTGTTGCGGGTGATAGCGAATTTAGTTGCTAATGGCTAATTGCTAATCGTAGTGTAGGGGAGCCACAAAGAGTGCGCGGGTTCCCCGCGTTGAGAGGAGTGGCGTTGGGCACTGCCCACCAGAACTAGGATGTGGTGGGCAGTGCCCACCCTACATAGATTTCAAAAATCCAATATGATTCCTATAACGAATTTAGTTGCTAATTGCTAATCGTATTCATGCAATTAGCAATTAGCAATTAGCAGTCCTCTTGCCAATTAACAATCTCTTTTACAGCTAACCTCATACCTTTCTGTGTCGCTTCATAAAATCGGCATCTTTTTACACCGTATCGAAGACGTAGATATAGCAAATATATATTTGATGATTTCCAAGTTGGCTGAGGTGGCAGTTTGCCTCGCATATAATCCAGCATCGTCCCTGAGTAAGATAATCCTTGTGTCAGACGCAGGAGATAATCTTCTTCCAGACGGCTAGGGGGTATCAAGTGAGTCACCTTCAGAGATGTAAACTGTCCTGTGCCCAAGCCTATATCGCAGGCTGTATAGGCTAAGTCTGAGTCTCCACAGGAACTCAGTATTTGACCTTTGCGATCCAGATCTGCCCGCCTAGGATCGTTATGAACCAATTCAGCATACTTCTGTGCAACGATTTTACGAACACAAAGCCCAGCTCCGCAAGGAGTTGTCTCGTGTTGATGTATTAAATTAGACCACTGGTTTCGTTCAAATTCTCGACAAGCTAGAGAGTATAGGTAATTTTTTAGGTCTGGCTTTATCCATTCTGGAGGTTCCTCTTCTAATTCAGGTATGACTTGCCCACCCCAAGCACCAATCATTGGGAAATCTTTGCTAATTTTTAAAGTAATTTCCAAATAATCTGGATCTAAAACGTTGTCATCATCAACAAAAACGAAAGTTTCTGCTACTGCTTCTTTTATCCCTCGCAGTCGAGCTGGAGTTAAACCCAATTGTTCTTCTCGAATGTGGCGAGCATTCGGATGCCAGCTTAAGTCAATTTCTGAAGAAATTAATTGTTCGCTGGCGTTATCAATTAACAAGAATTCCCATTGTTCTAGTGGCAAAGTTTGAGAATTTAGTGCTGCTAACACTTTATCAAAATAATCACGTCTAGGATTGTGGGTGCAGGTGATAACACTTATAGAAAATCTCATGATAATAATGATACTGTTTGGAAAGTTCAATGATGCAGATGCCGTAAATTAATTATGCGTTACCTGAAACCCTTGTAGAGACGCGAAAGTTGAGCCAGCGCTGCAGGCGGGTTTCCCGCCGTAGGCGACTGGCGTCGCGTCTCTACATTCTTTTCCGGAGATGTCTAATGAGTGATTGCTTGTCCTTAGGAACCCATCACGTTTGGCAAAGCACACATCACACATCACGACGGGGATTATTTCCCCAGAAGACGTGAATAAACCTATCTACATCTAAGGAATGTATGTTATAACTTACCTGCTTACCTTTGTACCCATAGATACGGTAAAGCTTATCTTCCAAATTGCCAACATTAACCACTCACTTTTTCCATTACTAATAATGCTTAGTTTTTCAGCGAGCGAAAAGTCTTCGGCAATAACCTATATTTAAACCTTTTAAGGAGTTTGTATAAAATTGGAGTATATATTTGAATTATCGCCGAAGTTTTGGATGAAGGAGAACTTAAAATTATATTGTTTCTCAAGTCGTTTAACAACCATTTCATCATATATTTATTACAGTTTTCTCTATCTCCATTTTGATTGTAAAGGATAGCCAATTGACCATAATATTTGGACAAGTTTATTCTAACTATTCTCTGGTTTTTAGAATTTAAGTCTAGATATTTACTAAAATACTGAAACAGTTTCATTAACTCTAACGTAGCTTCTAAATAATTTTTACGAGACCAATTTCCTTCCGGGTGAACTCTGTATACACTTAAAACCTCATCTATGAATCCAATGTTCCCATGCTGAGCAAGGAAAACTTGCAGTATCCAATCTATAAGATCCACATCGTAAATCCAGTCTGGAAATTCGTTTATAAATCCCTGACGAAACATTATTGAAGCGGTTGGTATCATGTTGTTAGAGCATGACAGTATATCTTCAAGAGTGAACACCTTCTTCTGTTGTTCTTTGGGAAAAACAAGCCATTCTTTACTATTATCCTGATTAGGAACGAAAGCTTTATGAAAACAGATTGTACAGTCAGCATTTTTATCTAAAAAATCTACTTGTTTCTGTAGTTTATCGGGAGAAGTCCAATAATCATCTCCTTCCAAAATAGCGATGTAATCGCCTCGACAAGCTTTGAAAGTTTGAATAAAGTTATCATGCATTCCCAGATTTTTCTCAGGCAACAACAAGCGGATTTGATTTGGATATTTTTGTTGATAGCAAATGAGAATGTCGCGCGTATTATCTGGGGAGCAGTCTTCGCCAATCACAATTTCATAGTCAAAATTAACTTGCTGCATCAGGGCGCTATCTAGCGCTTGGGCAATAAATTGTTCATGATTGTATGCAAGCATTAATACACTTACTTTCATAGATATGCCTTCTAAACTCAGATAAGACGCTTCTTTCTACCCATTGATAGGCTGCTTAATTTTTATTGGTATCATTCTTTGAATCATCTGCTTACCGAGGCTAATTGCCGGTAATTCGATACACCGATGCACTGCGTATCCAGTTAGGTAAGCCGACGTTGCGACAAACAAGAACATGATCAGAACGCGCCGATCAGGAGGTAATGCGAGTAGCTTCGTCTGTCTAAACAGGATTAAGCCAAACGCTGAGATGAAAAACCCATGAAAGAGATAGACTCCGTATGAGGTATCAGAGGCAAATCGGGTAAAACGACTATTAATTAAAGAAGATATCCAGATAGGTGTTCGGTTGGTCGCTTCCAGCCAACCAAGAATTAACATTGAAAGCAAGAGAAGGGGCAATACTAAAAGCTGTTTTCCATACCCACGGTCTAGAGAGACAAGAAAAACTGCGCATAGTACTAAAACTAAACGCTTACCTTTACTTATATTTGCACTCAAAACTCGAGCCAAAATCATGCCTGCTATGAAGTAATTAAATTTCAGAAACAGGAGTGATGGTTCGTAATAGTGCGTGAACTTGGAAATTGCCAACCCAACAATAAACGAGCCCAGTCCGATCCAAAATGCGATGTTCAAAAATCCGAATCTTTGCATTGAAAGCATCAAAATTGGAAATGCAAAATAAAACTGCATTTCAAGGCTCAAACTCCAATCCGGCAAGAAGGTGGAGAATGAATACGATGGATGCAATCCAAATAAGAAACTGAGATGAAGTATTACATTGGTTAATGTGTATTCAATTCTTGTTGGATCGTAAACACCGCCAACGGACCATTTCTCTGGATTCAGGTTTTGCAGCTTTTGGTAGCCCCCCAAAAAGTAACTGCTAGTGGCAATAGCTAGCGCGAGAGACACATAATAGGCAGGGGCAAGCCGAAAGAACCTTCTTAACCAAAATCGGAACCAATTTCTCCTATTTGTTAGGGGCTCGAAGTGCTTTCTGGCGGAAGTATTGGCGGTCATTAGATAGCCGGAAATCATCATGAACAAATCGACAGCTATCTTTGGTGATGGTATTGGGATTCCATCCCAGTCACCCCAGATCATGCAATGTGCAGTAAGTACCCAAAAGGCGGCAATCGCACGAAAGAAGTTGATAAATGCAAATTCTTTAACCATTTCTTACCCATAAACTTATTCTAATTTCTGTGGTGGAGGGAATTTTATTGCTTAAATGATCTCTTCGCGAGAGTCCTACAGCATAACTAGCAACTTGGGTTACTATGGAAATCAATGAACAAACTAAATTCTTTACGAAAGAGGTTTCTAGTAGCCTATGCACCTGCGATCAATGTGCTTGTACTGCATCGGCAGTTGGGGACACAAGTCTATGCTTCACTTCATGACTATGCTGAAGTACTAACCGCATAATCTGACAAATTTTACTGATTTCTTCAGCACCAACAGCTGTACCTGTGGGCAGAACTAACACCCGTTTGCCTAAACTTTCAGTTTCCGGAAGCAGCAGTCCTGCATGCGGAAAGTAGGAGCGATAAGGTTCCATGCGATGGCATCCAGGATAAAAGTAGCGTCTAGCTAAGATATTTTCAGCCCAGAGGATTTTTACCAGTTGCTCTCGACTAATCTGGGTAATTTCCTCATCTATTTCCAGCACGATGTACTGATAGTTACTCTTCTCAGATTCATTGTAGATTAATAATTCAACGCCTGGTATGCCCCTCAATTCTCTCTGATATTGCTTGTAGTTGCGATAGTTGACAGCCACAAATTCGTCTAAACTTTCCAAACCCGTCAGCCCCATTGCCGCAGAAACTTCGCTCATCTTGCCGTTGGTGCCAATGTAATTGACATTCTCGAATCCAGCAAAGCCAAAGTTTTTCATGAGACGAATTTTAGCAGCGAGTTCATCATCATTGGTGGCGACAGCTCCTCCCTCAAAGGTATTGAAAAATTTGGTCGCATGAAAGCTGAACACCTCAGCATCACCAAAGTTACCGATCATTTGTCCATTATAGGAACAGCCAAAAGCATGGGCGGCGTCAAACATCAGCTTCAGGTTATGCTTCTGAGCAATTTCTGTGAGAGCTTCCACATTACAAGCTCGTCCCCATAAATGAACTCCGATGATTCCAGTTGTGCGCGGCGTAATCATGGCTTCCACCCGCCAGGGATTGATGGTGTAAGTGTAAGGGTCAATATCACAAAAGACGGGTGTGATCTCTTGCCACTGTAATGCGTGAGCAGTAGCGATAAAGGTAAATGAAGGAAGGATGACCTCTCCAGTGAGTCCTGCTGCTCTAATGGCAATTTCTAGGGCAACAGTCCCGTTACACATAGCGATGCAATGCTTGACCCCAATCATGTCAGCGATGCGTTGTTCAAATTCTTGAACGTAGGGACCATTATTGGTCAACCATCTTCTATCTAGAAGGTCGTTAATTCGCTGAAACAGGCGATCGCGGTTACCAATGTTAGGACGACCCACATGTAGCTTGTCACTAAAGGCAGGAGTCGCGCCGAATATTGCTAAGTCTTCCAATCGTGTTTTGTTAATCATTTAGAGTTCTCAAAAAGATGATCTCGCTAAAATTTCCAGTGTCCTGGTACATCAGGAACAGCTTGTTTGATTTTCTCCACAACTTCGGGAGCGAGTGCGCCTAACTCTAGGGCTTGCAAGTTAACTTTTACTTGTTCGGGATTTCTCATTCCTGGTATAACCACTCCAACCCCTGAATGATATAAGACATACCGCAATGCCGAAACTGTAATTCCTCCCGGCAATTTATCCAGAAAAGCCAACTTTCTCGTATTTTCGAGCAACCAATTTTGGTCTCTTACGGGCAAATAACGCCGCCAATCATTTTCGGCAAAATCTGGGGTTGTGTATAAATATTTTGGCTGGAGAAAACCCGAAGCTAAAGGCACCCTAGCGATAAACTGATATTCAGAATTTACCTTCTTAAATAAAGATTCTTCGGCACGCCTATCTAATGCATTAAAAATTCCCTCTATCGCACTTCCAAAGTTATCTTCTACTACTTTTAATGCACCTTTAATAGTTTTTGAACTAACACCGTATTTCTTGATATAACCTTTCTGAATAAGCCTGTCTAAAATGGTGGCATCGTAATTTTTCCAATCCAGATCATCTGGCGGACTATGAAATAATAAAACATCAATGCAATCAACTTGTAAACGTTTAAGGCTGTTAATTACAGCTTTTTCCAGCCATTCAGGAGAAAAATCCTGAAAAGAATTACCTTGATTATCTTTACGATTGCCAAACTTTGTGCAAATAATAAAATTTGCACTTTGATAGCTTTGAAAAGCTTTACCTAAAATGGCTTCAGATCTACCGTCTCCGTAGGAATCAGCCGTATCAAAGAATCGGATACCGCGATCGAGAGCAAGGTGAACCGCCTGAATAGCTTCTCTATCGTCAATATATCCCCATCCTTTATGCTTACCATCAATAATATTTTCACCTCCAAATTGCCAAGTGCCAAAGCCTAATTTAGGAATTGCTGTTTTCATACTGGGTCATCAAGTGAGAATTTTTTTGTTTTCTTGAATGCAAAACAACAGAACCTTTAAGAAGAACTCTGTCGCCTTTATTAGGCGTGAAAAATGCATTTCTCCCATGCAAAACCCTCTCATCATGGAAGAATACAGCCTCTCCTTTTCTTAATATAATACCCGTAACTATTCCGCTATTATGAACCCTATCTTCTAGGAAATACTGAAATCTTTCAACCAAGTTTTTGGCATTTATAGTGCGATCTTTATCTAAGCAGTAATAATTGTAATTCAAGCGCAGCCCTAATTCATCTTCTGTAAGAATAGGCTTGGTTTTCCTGACACCTTGTTTTGAAAAACATACAGGAATTGTTTTGAGATCTTCTAGTAACTGATACTCATTGTCTAACTCCAGAACTTTAATGAGCAATTCGCTATCCAAGAAAAAAGTAGCACCCCCCACTTGCGCGTGAGATAAGCAATAAAAATAATTCACAGCATCGTGATGATTAAGATAAGAATTATCTGTATGAAGAGGCTGCCTGGTTTTACTTGAGCGGTATTTGTTCGGACGTGCAGGGTCGTAGCTAATATCTAGCCAACGTTGACCCGTTCGTGTGCCTGTGTCTTTATCTTCATCCATGCTAATCACTAAGCCTAAAAAATCACTAAGCTCAGTGAAATAATCGTGAATATTTATTTGAAAATCAAAGCCAACAAAATGAACAAGTTTATATTTTTCCAGTGCTTCTTGAATATCTTTTTTAGTTTCTTCAGGAGAAGTGTATTCAATTTTTTTATAAAAATCCATAATCAGCCTCCCATCTCAGTCAATCTTGCTTATTACTCTAGCTGGAACCCCATAAGCTACTACGCCATCGGGAATATCATTGATCACAACTGCACCTGCACCAATAAATGTACCTGCACCTATCCGTACCCTATCTTTAACCGTCGCTCCAATTCCCACCCAGGCTCCACGCCCCACCGTGACTCGTCCAGCTAAGCGAACCCCCGGACAAATATGTGCTCCGTCTTCTATCACACACTCGTGATCGACACTTGCACAAGTGTTGATAATGACATTCTGACCAATCCTCACTCCGGGATTAACCACTGCTCCTGCTGTCATGACAGTCCCCGGAGGGACTTTTACATCAGCAGCAATTATTGCGCTTGGGTGGATAGCGGTTGCTAAAGAAAAACCTTTGCTACAAACCAGATCGGACAACTTTAATCGCGCTTGACAATCTCCAAATCCGAAAATTATGTACTCAATCCCTTTATCCTTGCAAATATCTAACTGTTCCTCTCCACCAAGAATTGGCAATCCACAGAAGTTTTCACCATGATGTTGTGGATTCACATTGTCAAGGAAGCCAATAATCTCATAGATTCTTTGTAAACGGATGATGTCTGCCACCACTAAGGCGTGTCCTGAAGCACCCCAGATCAGTAACTTTAAAACCATAAAATCTTAATTCAGTCTCAATATTTTTTATTCAGTAATTCAGCAAGACTTAGATGTGGGTACTTCAACAGGAGCAAAGCTCCATTTCAAGTTGGGACGAACTACTCCTTGCCACTTGCCATACCAGTTGAATTCTCTCTCAACATCATGCACAGTAAAACTCAGTAAATTTTCACATGTATAAAGGATCTTTGAAGTATCTTGAACAACTAAAATCGTAATTTGATAACTTCCATCATTTAAAAAATTTCCGGGAATATAACAAACTCCTCGGATTAGAGATGAAGGACAAGGAATCGAGTTGGAAATTGAATTAAAAACACAAACTCTCTCCAGTGTATAAACGTGTAAGCTCAAATTTAAATGAGCACCATCGAGGTAATTCCAATACTCAAATTCAATCCTTAGTGGGGTGTTGACCGTAATTTCATCTACTGAGTCATCAAGATCTGGAATCACTCTGAATTGATGAAGGCGAATTTTATCATTACCGGGAGCAGTTTCAATATCATTCCATATTCTTGCGAGAAATTGAGAGTCATCGTCAGACTGTAAATAACGGGATACGACTTGCTCAGCTTCTCCATCATTTACTAAACATCCTAACTTTAGAAGTATGGCTCGATCGCATAGACTTTTTAACGCTGCCATATTGTGGCTGACAAACAAGACGGTACGCCCTTCTTTTTCAGAAACATCGTTCATTTTCCCTAAGCACTTCTTCTGAAATTGGGCGTCCCCCACTGCCAGAACTTCATCCACAATCAAAATCTCTGGAGCTAAATGCGCCGCCACCGCAAAGGCAAGACGCACGTACATGCCCGAGGAATATCGCTTAACTGGTGTATCTAAAAACTTCTCCACTTCCGCAAAAGCGACAATTTCATCGAACTGTCTTTTAATCTCCACCTTGCTCATCCCCAGAATAGACCCATTGAGATAGATGTTTTCCCGTCCAGTTAATTCTGGATGGAAGCCTGTTCCTACTTCCAATAAGCTCGCTACTTTACCCTTGATGGAAATACAGCCAGTTGTTGGTTCGGTGATCCGGCTCAAGATTTTCAGCAAAGTTGATTTTCCAGCACCATTACGACCAATAATACCAACTTTATCACCTCGCTTAATTTCAAACGAAACATCCTTTAGTGCCCAAAACTCTTCACGGGCAGGATCAAAATTTTCTTTAGCAGAAGATTTAATAAGTTTTTTACCCAGTGACTTTGCTCCATTACTAATGAGTTCCCGCAAGGATTGATATTTGTACATCCCTTCCTGTTGGTGACTTAGAACGTACTTTTTACTTAAGTTTTCAACTCGAATTACTGCATTAGACACGCAATACACTCCTAATGGGACTTAGACCAAAATTAGAGCCTAAAATCAAGCCCAAACTAGCTTTATCAGCCGCGAATACGTCACTGTTAAAAGTTAACCAAGCCGTTTTAAAAGCTCTCTCTGCGTAGGTAGTGTTCAAAGGTTTGTTTGCCCACCTTCGTCTCAAGTCGCCTGCGATTGGATATTTGTTTATTTGGAAGTCCCTTAGCAAGGTTTTATCTTGCTCACGAGTCAAAAATACCCTTAGACGAGCGCCCATATCTGAGTCCGTATTTATCGAGCAAATGTAATCTTATCGACCGCCAATTGTCTCACCAGCGTCATAGATCCGGTTTTTAAATCCACAGTGAACAGGGAATTAGTTTTCTCATAGTTGGGGTTAGCAAGCGCAAACAGTTGACCTGAAGAAGAAAAAGCTAGGCTTAACAAGTCATTTTCCAGAGGTTTGTTGTTGAAGCTCAATCCCACCAGCCGGATAATCTTTCCTCTGCCAGTAACTACTGCCCTGTTCTCTAGGTCTAGCTGCACTAAAGTCACGTTACCTTGACCACCAGTATTAGTAGCGTAAATTTTACCATCTGGAGATTGAGCAAGATTACTCAGTCGCTCATGAGAGGATAACTCCGCCAAACCTGTCTGAGGACCAGCATCTATTTGCCCTGAGGTGGAGTCAATATATACTAACTCAAAAGGCGTTCCACCCCCTGATAGACTAATCACACCAAGTAGCTGGCTGTCTTTTTTGTCTTTTATCGTGGTTGCTAGCAAACTTTCAACCGTACTATACTTATATTCTGGGCCTTTAATTTTTTGGATGTTCAATCCTTTTTTCGGCGGATTTTTCGGATTCTGCTGAGGAGCTTCACTAAATATCAGGCGACTGAAATCGCCATCCTTCGTCGCTGCTATAGTGGCAATAACAAATGTGTTATCGGATAGGACAGTGAAACCAGTTATCCGCTCGCTGGGCTTTTTGACAATTAGGGCATTAGCCACAGTCTCAATGGCTTCCTGCTGGTTACTAACAGTGCCCTCAAGGATTTCAGCAGTTAACGACTCAATAGCAGTGGTTAACTTTGTTAAGCCTAAAGACTGCAAGACAATTCCCGGTGTGGTTTTAGCAGCGGTAGCGTCAACTAAGTCTGCTGTTTTACTGCTGCTGCTTGGAGAAAGTTGCACACCATAAAGCTGCTCCGATGACAGCTGTGCAAAGACCTTGGATTTGAAGTTGGCGATCGCTGTTGTAACAGCACTGATGATAGCCAATTGCCCAAATCTTCGCCGTCTTATTCTTAAATTCATAACCTGCACCACCTAGCAACTGGAGTTAGTATTTGCTCAACTATGAAAGATGACTGTGGCGGACACAGTCAGTATTCCAGCAAGGGTAGAGCATGATATTTGTTACCCTCGCTACAGCTTCTCAAGGCACAATTATACCGCCGCCTGGAGTTAGCGGTCTGGCTCCCATGTCTGCCAAGATGTTGACAACCATTTGCTTAGCGCGAGTATCTTCGCGCGGTCCGGTAACGCCGGCGCTGTCTAACCCCCACATAAACTGAATGGAGCCAGTCGAAAAGACCTTGGCACCACTGGGAGCAGTGTAGCGAACTGCATGGGAGATCGCAGCATTGGTTCCAGAAGGAAAACCGTCTAGTTCGGCTTGATCTAAGCTTTGCGACTGTGTGGACTGACCCAGAATGACCAACCCACTTGGAGATGCGTTTGTATTGATTGCTTCCCATTCAAAGCCTACCAACTGACTCAATGTATCGCCGTCTTTCAAACCAGTGTTGGCGTAGTAGGGATCGGTGCTGTTTTTCACGACGAAATCGAACCCATCGAAATAGAAATTTTGCCACCTTCCTCCAATATACATAACTCCCTTCAGCGTGCTTTCAGGATTGTTGTTCTCTGGGCTGCGGAACTTGTTGGTTGGTGCTACAGGATCGGAAGCATCCTTGTAGCATGCCATAACCCTGTTGGCTGCCCCCGTACTGGAGTTTTCAAACCGAACCCGCCAGTAAACACTGTTTCCTGAGAAAAAAGCCAGGTTGACCTTTGCATCGCGGGCATTCCGGACATTATTGAACTCCTCTAGCGACCAGTACTCATCGTGACCGACCGACAGAAATACTTTGTGCTGCTGCAAGATCTGTGGGTTGGCATGAACGTCCACATTAGTGACATAGGATACATTATATCCCTGGGACTCTAGCCACCGCACCATGTTGTACTCCCAAGCTAGGATAATGTTGTTATAAGGGTTACTACCAGTCGAGGTGCTATGTTGTGCGAATGGTCGGTCGTAAGAAACCTTAAACGCTCTTTGACCTCCGATACTCTGCTCTGGATATAAAGAGTAACCGCCAATGAGGTTATAAGCCAACAAGCTGTTGAAGCTGCTCTGGAACAATACGTCAGAACCACCACTGTCATCACGAACAACAAACAACACTTGGGACTGACTGCCAGTTCTCTGGTCAGTTAGCTTGGCAATATACAAACCACTGACCCAGTTAGCGCCCACTTGTAGTGTGTAGGAAGTGGACCAGTTGTCACATGTGACTTTATTGGTAGAACTGTCGAAATTACATGCAGGCTGAGTAATTCCATTTATCGAACCACTACTCAATATCAGTCGGCCACCTTGGCCTCCGTAGTAACCTAAGCGATACACATCAATCGTGTACTGTCCAGCTTGTGCTAGAGAAACTTTGATTGCTAGGGAGCCGCTCTTATTTACACTAGTTGCTGCTGCATAGCCAGCAATATCCGATTGACCCACTTGGGGGATCTGCCAGTTTGTAGTACCAGGGTTTTGATTTTCCGAATAAATCGCATTTGGGTTCGCTGGATTAGCGTTGGCGCTGAAGGTGACGCTGCCTATACCAGAAGCTGTGGCACTCACAGTGTTTGTTCTACCAGCTGTTGTCCCTAGGGTTAGCACTGTGCTGGCTTGACCATTAGTACCAGTTACCGCACTGGTCGGCGAAACTGAGCCCCCGCCACTGGTGACCGCAAAGTTGACGGTGACGCCTGCCTGAGGATTGCCAGCACTATTTGTGACTTTTACGATTAACGGATTGGGTAAAGCAGAGCCTGCCGTGCCTGTCTGATTATCTCCGCTCAACTTAGTGATGCTACTGCTAGCGACAAATACTATGTCGCGGAAATAGTTGCCGTTTTGATAGGAATTAGTTGGGAATGAATTCAGACTACCGAACACTCCATTGTTACCGTCAGCGACTGAGCTGAGATCCCCATTCACAGTTGAGGTTGCCAATCCATTCAAAGTGTCACCAAAATAGCTATTACAGGTGACAGTCACTAGATAGGTGGTATTGGCTTGGATGCTCGCTGGCGTACTGAGAGCCTGCTGCTGCCAACCCGAAGCCGTCTCATTTGAGAAAGTCACAGTTGCTAGGATAGAACCCGTTGCCGACCAAATTCTGCCGATATGGGTTCCAGTCTCATTAACTGCTTTCCAATAACGGATTGCAGTAATCTGACCACTCTTCGCACTCTGGAATTTCATTCCCAGTTCATAAGATACGCCGTCGCTGGATTCAAACGCAGGCTTCTGAGTTGTAAAGACAGTTTGATTAGCCTGAGCTTGAGCTATAAGTATTCCATCGGTATTTGTTTGCTGAGTCATTGCTGTTAAAAGTTTTTTAAACGCGTTATTCAGCTTTGTCACCGCTCGATCAAGTCTATCCAAATTTACCCACGAATGGATAACGCCACGCAAATAGAGGAATTGACCGCTATTCCTCTATTTGCTTGGCGTTTATTTACACCAAATGTCTGCTGTTGTGTCTGCTTCTACTACTATTGAGATAGCATTCATGAATTGGACAGTAGATAGTTCTTCGTTTTGAGCGTTTCCGATTTCGGTCACACCTTCTCTGCAATTCGACCTCCCGCATCAGTAAATATCAAATAAACATACGGTTAGGTTACGTTGGAGCGGACTGAGATCAAAAAGACCATCGAAGCCCATCTCCTCAATAAACAATGGAATATTAAATTGACAGAAATGAGAGTTATCTCTCTATTTTTATGTTAAATTGATTGACAAAAATTATCTCATAGTTTTATTTACTGCCACCTACTAATCTATATAACATCGTACAATATCATCCAGGAAAATTTTCATATCTTTATATAATCTTCATTAAAAAAAAGGTAGTAAGATGACATTTTTTGCCGGAGATTAGGTAGATCAAAAACTTAACATAACAACGTTTTAAACCTCGTCATGCTAACTAATTACTATTGCTATCAGAGCTACTGACAATAAGAGTTGAAAACATTCAATTAAACATAGATCGTACTCCTCTATAATCTAAAATTATCATCTAAAAATTTAAGTACTAGTGATGATTACAAAAAAAGTTAGGTAAATTAATCACAGAAACAAAAGGCAAATATTACTAATCGAATTGCATTTACTATTTTGTTTTATTTATTTGCCTTTTTTTAGTAGCGAGAAAGTATCAATTGCAGTCAATAATAGAGGGCAAATACTTTCTGCGCTCCAACATTTAACATTGGTTAAACACCCGAGAATGCTTACCTCATATGACTTTGAGACATGGTTTTTACCTCTTCAGAGAAGATCGCCTTCTGCAAAACATCAAGATATTGTTGAGATATCATCTTCAGGGTGAAATGCGAGCGTAAATACTGACGACCTGCCTTGCCCATGCGCTCCCCTAGTTGCCGATCGCGATTGAGCAAGCGAATAAATTGCGCTAGACCATAACTATCCCCATTGTCAAATGTGCCACCACATTCAGCTTCTGCAATAAGTTGTCTCAGGTATGAATACTGTGAACAAATTACTGCTACTGGTCGTCCAGATGCTAAAGCTGGATAAAGCTTGCTTGGTGCGACCAAACTTTCTGTAGATGCATCCACACTCACTAGAGACAAATCGCAAGCTGTCAGAGAATAAGGCAGCACTTGCTTTTCTTGATACGGTAGAAATACGAAATTGCTCAGCCCTAATCGATTTACCTCTTTGATAAGATCCTCACGTTTTGCTCCACTGCCAATGCACACAAACTGAATTGGCTCATCTTGTAGTTGCTTTGCAGCTTCTATGATGGTATCCATATCATGACAGCGACCCATATTGCCGGAGTAGAGCACGGTAAATTTTTTAACTAAATTATATTTCCATGCGAACCAGTTTTCTTGCTTGGCAATTGGCACAATCCAATCAGGGTCTGCCCAACTGTGAATCACAGAAATCTTATCAGCCATCTGCGGACAATTCTGCACCACCATCTGTTTCATCGCCGGACTAAGAACCACAATCCCCTTAGCGTTTCGCCAAATCAGTCTATTGAGGGTTTGCCAAAATCGCGCTAGCCAGTGACGCTTTGAGATTACCCCTAGGGCGATCGCAATATCTGGATAAAGGTCATAGAGGATGCAAACATAAGGAAGTCGGAAAAAGAGATAAGCCAGATATCCCACAATTGGCAAAAACGGAGGAGCTGTTGTCAGCAACAATATATTGCGGCGACGCCTAGATCTGAGCAGATGGAGTGCAGTACGGAATGTGTACAGAAGACCATTGATGGCTTTGCCGCGAATCCGTCCCGGCCACAGTGTGGCAGTGCGCGATCGCTGAATTCGGACTTTCCCTTTCCGTTCAACTGCTGGTGCTGTTGAAGATTGAAACGCATATCCAGGCTGAGAAGTAAAAACCTCAATGTCTATCCCTTGCTGCCCTAAATGTCTCACGAGTTCTTCAATCAATTGTCCTGTAGCAGCATAGTCAGGAGGAAAAAACTGGGTGATTACAGACAATTGGATGGACTGCTGAGTCTCCATGGATTGAAACAACTTTTGATGAATCCATTCATTAAGTCTCATTGGCTGTATCCTACGGTATAAACCTTGATAAAGATGTCGCTGATCTGTTCAAGCCATTAAATTGACATGAAACATCAGTATTCCCTGATTTAGCAATGCCGAAAAATCTGCCCATGTTGACAAATGTGTTAAATTTGGCAGGACAAATTTGCCTGGGTTGACACATGTGTTTAATTGCTCCAAGCTATGTATTATTTAACTGGTGTGCGAAACATTCTTAAAGCTCACGTTGGGAGATTAAGTTACACTCATTCGATTTGGTATATGTAGATGCCGCTCCACATTCTACTCATAACTTCGGTAGATGCGGGTATTAGATCGAATTTGGAATTACTTCACCTTATTTACTTTTTACCACATATTATTCAGTATCTTAACTTACTATCTTGAAAAAATTTATAAATATTAGAAAAAATCACACTTATATTTTTTTATTTTGGTAACTATAAATTCTTCTCCCATCTAGATGCGTGATAGCTTGACATAATAAATCTATCTAATTTAGAAAATTGAATCTAATCTAGACGCATAATAGCTTGACGTAAAAATTGAAAATCATTGAAGGAGCTACTCTAGGTATGTCTATCTAAATAGAAATCGAGAAATAAATAGTTTTTTTATACAATAGGTAAGAAGTGTTGGTTTATCTAGAACACTTATAATCTAAAGAGATGCTCAGAAGCTGACAATCTTACTAGGTCATAACTCTGTCTGGTGAGACTGTTTGTCAACAAATGCGAATGTACAGCCTAAGTATGACCAGCTTTTTATGACCATTATTATTCTTGAACGTATTTTTAGTTATTTGGTGTAAAATCAATGTTTAAGTAAGGATTACGAAGTTATTACGCAAGTCAGCGCTGCAATTATTTATACATGACTGGTACTTTTGAGGCTCTGACCGCTGACAAAAAAAGAAGTTGCTATTTCATAATTCTTTACCAACAAGCTCTTAAGCCTGTTATCCGAATCCTATTTAGCTTACTACTAAGTATTAATATTAATGATGGAGAATCATTCTTCTCAACGATCAAGTTCTGACCAGAATAGAAACTCTGGACCTCTATTTCTTCAGCCTCAACCTTTTCCGTGGTCTGAAGGACAAGAAGATGATTGGAGTTTCCCAGAATTTCTGGGTATTGTACAGCGACGAGCGCTAGTCATCGCATTGGTAGCTACTGCTGTGATGGCGACTGTTGTCGGGTTGACGCTGAACAAAAAACCAGAATATGAAAGCAGTTTTCGGCTTTTAGTTGAACCTGTTAATGATGAGACGAAAGTGTTGGATCTGTTCAAAGACCCTAACTTAGCCAAGTCTAGTCTAGATTACGACAGTCAAATTCAGGTTCTCAAGAGTCCTGCAGAGATCGGCATCATTGTTGAGCAGTTACAAGGCTCCTATCCAGACATCACTTATAGTTCTCTGATTAATTCTCTGACTATTACTCGGTTAGCTGAAACCAAGATTTTAGAAGTTCGCTATCGAAGTAACGATCCCGTAAAGGTTAAAGCAGTACTAGACAAAATTGCGTCAGCTTACTTAAACTACAGTCTAGAAAAGCGGCAAAGCAAGTTGCGTCAGGGGATTCAGTTTGTTGTAAAACAACTCCCATCCATGCAGAATCGAGTTGATAAACTCCAAAAAGATCTGCAACTGTTCCGACAAAAGTACGACTTTATCGACCCAGACAGCCAAGAAAAGCAAATTACTAATCAACTCAACGTCTTGTCTGGGCAACGACAAACGCTCGATCAGCAGTTGGCGCAAGCTCGCGCCAATTTTGCTAGCTTACAGGGAAAAGACGGAAAACTAGCAGCGCTGAATAATGCTGTTGTGTATCAGCAGTTAATTTTGCAACTGCGCCAATTGGATACTCAGATTGCTTTGGAATCAACTCGTTTCCAGTCGGAAAACCCAACCATTCAAGCATTGAAGAAGAAACGGGAAAACCTGTTGCCCTTGCTACGCCAGGAGCAAGATCGCTTTTTGGATGTAAAAGTTGCACAGGCAGCGACTGAAGAAAAGACTTTAGAGGTGCAGAGCCAAGATCTTGCCAAGGCGGAACAAAAACTCGAACAAAAACGTAAGCAACTGCCAGTTTTCGCACGACAATACACCGAACTACAGCGAAAATTACAGGTTACCACTGACAGCCTGAACCGTTTTCTAGCTACCCGCGAAACCCTCCAAGTTCAGGCAGCGCAGACAGAACTTAACTGGCAGTTAATTCAAGCGCCAATTCAGCCTAATGAGCCTGTATCTTCAGATATCAGCCGTAGTTTACTATTGGGATTGGTGGCGGGTGTAGTCTCAGGAATCGGCGTTGCCGTATTGATTGAAAAGCTCGATCAGACCTACCATACTGTCCATGCCCTGAAGGAGAAGATTAAACTGCCGTTGATCGGAAACATTCCTTTTGAAAAGCAGCTCCAAACTAGTCAATACCGCACTCCTAAACAAAAAACTCCGATAGTAAGAGCATCACATTCGCTTAATAATGGCATTCCTGAGTTGGCTGTCATACCTGCTCAAGACTACAGCAAGTATTCGGCAGAATTTTTGGAAGCGTTACGGGTACTTTATACAAATATTCAATTGCTCAGTTGCGATCGCCCGATTCGCTCCATAATCATTAGTTCAGCTATGGCTCTTGACGGCAAATCTACGGTTGCTTTTCATCTGGCTCAAATAGCTACAACGATGGGACAACGAGTACTACTTATCGATGCCGATCTACGCCAACCCATGATTCACTCCTTATCTAATTTAAATAACTTGTGGGGATTGAGTAATTTAATTTCTACGAACTTACCAATGGAAGGGGTTATACGGCAACTGCCTTCTATGAGCCAATTATTATCTGTGATCGCTGCCGGACCCATACCACCTGACTCCACAAAGTTGCTCTCCTCTGAAAAGATGAAGCGACTGATGGAAGATTTCCATCACACCTTTGACTTAGTTATTTATGATGCACCCCCTTTAGTGGGACTAGCTGATGCTCGCTTGCTCGCACCCCACACTGATGGCATTGTGCTTGTAGTCAGGATCGACAAAACAGAATCCTCAATGCTGAAGCGAGCTTTAGATAGCCTGAAAATGTCCCGCGTGAATATCTTAGGCATTGTTGGCAACGGTCAGAAAAGCAACTTCCGTAGTTATTAGGCTTGTGTCAGTAATTATTACCCACGGATTCAGGCGGGGGCTTAATCCACAAACTTAAAATCCTGAATGCCGTTCTTGGCAAATAGGCGAGCATGCCTGTAAGTAAACTCTCCAACAGAGGGGTTCCCATGAGCAGGAATCACCCCTGTTACCTGCTGCCAAAGCTCCTGTTGTACTACCGAAAGTTTATAGGTGCGATCGTCGCACTTATAGACATGATACCACTGTGTCTGGTGACACTGTTCACACCAAAAAGCTTCTACCCATTCTCCCTCTAGAGGAACTGTCATTTGGTTCGATACTAACCTCAGTGCATTCCGCCGACTTATACCTCGTTGTTGCAACTGTTCTGCTCGATCGGCAAACAGCTGATATTTTTGACTCATACTATTGAGATAGCATCCATCAATTGGGCAGTAGATAGCCCTTCGTTTTGAGCGTTTCCGATTTCGGTCACACCTTCTCTGCAATTCGACCTCCCGCATCAGTAAATATCAAATAAACATACGGTCAGGTTACGTTGGAGGGGACTGAGATCAAAAAGACCATCGAAGCCCATCTCCTCAATAAACAATGGAATATTAAATTGACAGAAATGAGAGCGAACTCTCTATTTTTATGTTTAATTGATTGACAAATATTGGCGACTAAGATTTATTGCCTAATACCAATCAATCTATATAAATCCTACAACATCATCAGGATAATTTTCATCTCTTCATAAAAAATTCATAAATAAAATATGGTTAAATAATATATTTTGCCGTAAATTAGGTATAGTAAAACGTTGACATGGCAAGGATTAAAAAGTCGTCATGCTAAAAAATTAGTAATGCTATTATTCTCTGTATATCAGAGTTAAAAACATTTAATTAAACATGGTTTTAGTCCTATACAATCTAAAGGTTTTTTCTAAGCATCTAAGTTTTATTAATTGTAAAAAACTCAGATTAAGCACAGAAACAAAAGTTAAATATCCATAAGATAATTTATTTGACAATTTTGTTTTGTTTATTTGCCTTTTTTTAGTAACGGGAAAGTACCACTTGCAGTCAAGAATAGACATGAAAAATACTATGAGTGCAAATACTTTCCGCGTGAATCGCGGGATTTACACTTGTACCCACAAAAAAATAAATCTTTTTTACATCATTCCTTAATTTAGCAATGTCAAAAAATCTGTTCGTGTTGATAATTCTGTTAAATTTGGCACGAAAAATTTGCCTGGTTTGATACATGTGTTTAACTGCTGTGCAAAAGCTTCTTAAAGCTCATGCATGTATTTGCTAGCTCTTCTGGCAAATAGAAAGTAAATTATTTCTTACCATGCGCTATGCCCCATGCCCCATGCCCCCTTAGTAAGTTGTTTCCGTCAGCTGACTTCAGTTAAGTAAATGTCGCTCTAAATTGCCTTCAACTCAGAAGTTTGGAGGACGGGGGTATGAAATTGAATTTGAAATGATTATTCGATTTCATTACTTTTACACCACATAATGATTTATGCGTTCCTCATGTATATTACCATATTTAAATTTTATTATTTAATCGTAGATAAATTAATCGATACACGTTTGATATTTTTTTAGATATCGCTAGATGTTATTGTTTTTGATGTAATTTTATGATATAAACCCGTAGTAGTTGACTTAATTAAATGTCATTTAAATGCATAAATATCTTGACATAATCATTCAAAATTATTGCAGGAGCAAGCTTTCGTATCTCCAGCCAGGTATTAATCGAGAAAGCAGCAGTATAGTTTAGTACAATACTTTAATAATTGTTGGTTTCTCTAGAACAGCTACAATCTAACAGATGCTGAAAGCTTACAATCTTACTAGGTGATAACTTTGTCTGGTGAGACTGGTTCTTAAAAAATCTAAAGTAACACCCTTCCTTCCAATCAGCTTTTTATGATGATTATTGTTGAAAGCATTTTTAGGTAGTAGGGGTAAAATCACCGCTTAAGTAAGGATTGCGAACTGATGTGCAGAAGTCAGCGAGGCAATGATTTATACATGACTGGTACTTTTGAGGCGCGGACCGCTGACAAAAAAAGAAGTTGCTATTTCATAATTCTCTGAAAACAAGCTTTTAAACCTGTTATACAAATCCTATTTAGCTAAAAGAGCGAGTATTAATATCAATGATGGAGAACCATTCTTCTCAACGATCAAGTTCTGACCAGAATAGAAATTCTGGACCTCTATTTCTTCAGCCTCAACCTTTTCCGTGGTCTGAAGGACAAGAAGATGATTGGAGTTTCCCAGAATTTCTGGGTATTATACAGCGACGAGCGCTAGTCATCGCATTGGTAGCTACTGCTGTGATGGCGACTGTTGTCGGGTTGACGCTGAACAAAAAACCAGAATATGAAAGCAGTTTTCGGCTTTTAGTTGAACCTGTTAATGATGAGACGAAAGTGTTGGATCTGTTCAAAGACCCTAACTTAGCCAAGTCTAGTCTAGATTATGACAGTCAAATTCAGGTTCTCAAGAGTCCTGCAGAGATCGGCATCATTGTTGAGCAGTTACAAGCCTCCTATCCAGACATCACTTATAGTTCTTTGATTAATTCTCTGACTATTACTCGGTTAGCTGAAACCAAGATTTTAGAAGTTCGCTATCGAAGTAACGATCCCGTAAAGGTTAAAGCAGTACTAGACAAAATTGCGTCAGATTACTTAAACTACAGTGTAGAAAAGCGGCAAAGCAAGTTGCGCCAGGGGATTCAGTTTGTTGAACAACAACTGCCATCTGTGCAGAATCGAGTTGATAAACTCCAAAAAGATCTGCAACTGTTCCGACAAAAGTACGACTTTATCGACCCCGACAGCCAAGAAAAGCAAATTACTAATCAACTCAGCGTCTTGTCTGGGCAACGACAAACGCTCGATCAGCAGTTGGCGCAAGCTCGCGCCAATTTTGCTAGCTTACAGGGAAAAGACGGAAAACTAGCAGCGCTGAATAATGCTGTTGTGTATCAGCAGTTAATTTTGCAACTCCGTCAATTGGATACTCAGATTGCTTTGGAAGCAACTCGTTTCCAGTCGGAAAACCCAACCATTCAAGCATTGAAGAAGAAACGGGAAAACCTGTTGCCCTTGCTACGCCAGGAGCAAGATCGCTTTTTGGATGTAAAAGTTGCACAGGCAGCGACTGAAGAAAAGACTTTAGAGGTGCAGAGCCAAGATCTTGCCAAGGCGGAACAAAAACTCGAACAAAAACGTAAGCAACTGCCAGTTTTCGCACGACAATACACCGAACTACAGCGAACATTACAGGTTACCACTGACAGCCTGAACCGTTTTCTAGCTACCCGCGAAACCCTCCAAGTTCAGGCAGCGCAGACAGAACTTAACTGGCAGTTAATTCAAGCGCCAAGTCAGCCTAATGAGCCAGTATCTTCTTCAGATATCAGACGTAGTTTACTCTTGGGATTGGTGGCGGGTGTAGTCTCAGGAATCGGCGTTGCCGTATTGATTGAAAAGCTCGATCAGACCTACCATACTGTCCATGCCATGAAGGAGAAGATTAAACTGCCGTTGATCGGAAACATTCCTTTTGAAAAGCAGCTCCAAACTAGTCAATACCGCACTCTCAAACAAAAAACTCCGATAGTAAGAGCATCACATTCGCTTAATAATGGCATTCCTGAGTTGGCTGTCATACCTGCTGAAGACTACAGCAACTACTCCGGACAATTTTTGGAAGCGTTACGGGTACTTTATACGAATATTCAATTGCTCAGCTCCGATCGCCCGATTCGCTCCATAATCATTAGTTCAGCTATGGCTCTCGACGGCAAGTCTACGGTTGCTTTCCATCTGGCTCAGATAGCTACAGCAATGGGACAACGAGTACTACTTATCGATGCCGATCTACGCCAACCCATGATTCACTCCTTATCTAATTTAAATAACCTGTGGGGATTGAGTAATTTAATTTCTGCCAACTTACCAGTGGAAGGGGTTATACGGCAACTACCTTCTATGAGCCAATTATTATCTGTGATCACTGCCGGACCTATACCACCTGACTCCACAAAGTTGCTCTCGTCTCAAAGGATGAAGCGACTGATGGAAGATTTCCATCACACCTTTGACTTAGTTATTTATGATGCACCCCCTTTAGTGGGACTAGCTGATGCTCGCTTGCTCGCACCCCACACTGATGGCATTGTGCTTGTAGTCAGGATCGACAAAACAGAATCCTCAATGCTGAAGCGAGCTTTAGATAGCCTGAAAATGTCTCGCGTGAATATCTTAGGCGTTGTTGGCAACGGTCAGAAAAGCAATTTCCGTAGCTATTAAGTTCCCAGTATAATTTTGATTCGTAATTATTACCCCAGCGGCGGACGCTTCCCAATCCAAGGTTTAGCGGCTTCCAATTGTGCAGCTAAGCCGATCAGGGTAGCTTCAGCAGCAGGTCGTCCCACCAACTGCACACTAATTGGTAAACCTAGCTCATCTTGACCTACAGGAAGTGCGATCGCTGGTTGTCCGGTAGCATTAGCTGGCGGACAAGGCGCAACCCAATGAACAATATGACGGAATGTTTCTTCAGGACTTAAGTGCGCCCATTCTCCAACACGGATCGGAGAGTGCAGATAAACTGGCAAGACTAAGACATCCACCGTATCAAAAAACGCCACGATTTGTCGCGCCACTATCTGCATTTTGTGGACTGCTTGGATGTATTCACCCGCAGAACCTGTTCGTGTCAACAGCCAGCGGTTTAGTGGCTGCAACGCCTCCGCCGGAATTCCCGACGCGGCTACACTAGTTTGCCAAACAAATTGAAACGGTTCAATTAACCCGCTAAAGTCTGGACATTTCTCTTCAACGATGTGACCGAGTTCTTGTAATAACTGAACTGTTTGCAGAACGCCTTGCTCACAGTTGGCGTCAGCTTTCCCAAAGTCCGGGATGCTGGTAGCATAGGCAATTCGCAAAGTACTAGGTTTTTGCCCAGAGGCTGTAAGAAATGATGCTTCTGGATTGGGTAACCAGTAGGGATCGCCTGTGACATAGCCAGACATGACGTCTAAAAGGGCTGCTGCGTCAGCGACAGTACGCGCCAAGGGACCACTAGTCGCCAGACCGCTGAGTCCATCGCCTACTGGTGCATGCGACACCCGTCCCCGTGATGGCTTGATTCCCACCAACCCACAGCAAGCCGCAGGTCCGCGAATCGAACCACCTCCATCTGAACCTTGAGCGATCGCACACAATCCTGCTGCTACCGCTGCCGCTGCACCACCACTAGAACCGCCAGGGGTGTATTCCAAATTCCACGGATTTCTAGCAGGGGGAAATCCCGTAGGTTCTGTGTAAGGAAATGAACCTAGTTCTGAAGCTGCTGTTTTACCGAGAATAATAAATCCAGCTTGCTTAATCCGTGTTACTATCCCATCATCATAGTCAGGGATATTGTTCAGCAATGCCGGATTTCCATAGGTACAAGGAACACCCGCGACACGGCTGAGGTCTTTAATGGAAATCGGCACCCCAAAAAATGGTGGCAGTTGCGAAGTACTTGTCAGCATTTCTGTTTTGGCTTTGGCATCTGCGATCGCTTGCTCTGCCATCACCGTAAAATAACTTCCTAGTTGAGGATTCAAGCGAGATATGCGTTCTAAATATATTTCCACCAACTCTGTTGGCGACACTTGCCGACGACGGATTAACTGCGCCTGTTCTAGTGCTGTCGTAAAAGCTAAATCAATTTTATTCATGCGTTAATTATATATTTTTGTATATTAATACCATTTTTTCGGCAATTTTTCACGTTCCCTATCTTTACAGATGAGTTCGGCACTGTCTCTAAAGGTACGTCCGGCAAACATTTCTTGAACCCGTGTCACCATTTCTCTAGCAGCCGCCATATCTACTTACACCGGAAAGGGAGTAGTCGGGCGATCGCTATTGGTTCTGGGGTGCGATATGTCGGTTTCAAGATTATGTCCGATACTTCACTGTAGGAAGATGGCGACCAACATAGCCAATTATCACTTTTCCTGGTTTCTCTGCAAAGAAATGAATTCTCCAGTTGCATAATCTCAATTTGACATGCCGCTCAAAAACACGCTCTTGACCATCAGGACAACGGAAAGTCCTTTCTTTGCTGTATTTATTTACGGTTGCTTCACTCTCTCCAGATTCCTCAAGCAGATACCCTTCTACACTGAAAAATCCAGTGTTCCAGTTTTTGCAGCAATTTTGAAGCTCAAATAACGTCTTGACAACAGGTTGTAGTTCTAATTGTCTAGTACGGATATTTTGTAACTGCTTACTAACAGCATCACAAAATTCTAGGTTTGGAAATAACTCTTCTCTCCGATTCCAGAGTTCCACCCCGTCACTAACTCCTGTACGGATACGTTTTTTAATCTTTTCCCAAACAAGATCAAAACCGATGGGGTCTTCTTTCCCTGCTCCTTCAAAAAGGGCATCTTGAGCCGTACCAATACGAACTAAGTCACCATTCAGCCCCAAACCCATCTCTAACAACAAGCTTTGTTGGTAAGATTGACGCAGTAGTAATAGGGATTGCAGTACCGAAGATTTACCAGTGCTATTGAGACCAGAAAGCAAGGTTAGCGGTCTAAGGAGGAGGAACTGATTTTCAAAAGGTTTGAAATTTATCAAGCGAAGTGAACTAATCATAACAGCACTTCTTGAATGATTTTTTCAATGGTCCGAAAACGATGCTCTACTTTGTTCGCAGCTTGAGAGATAGATGAAAGAAATTCTTTATCATTGTCTACGTAAATGATAAAATTATTGATTAACTCTTGCTTACGGTCTTTCAATGTTTTAATTTCTTCATTGCTAAGTTGACTAAGATTAACAGACCAAGATTCAAATAATGCTTTATTAACTGGAAACTTTTTTTTACTCTTGTTAGACATTTTCTGAAATGCATTTTCTCCAAAAATGTCAAATGCTGTAATCATTGCATTTTTGAAATCATTTTCAATATTATTTAATTCGTCTTCGCACAGGCTATTAATCTTAGACAGTGCTTTACTTAAAAAAGAATCTCTTGTCTCGTCTTTATAATCTTTGTAAGAGATAAGCAAAAAGGCTAAGAAACCAAGTATATATTCACGATCGTTCATTCGCTTTTTTAGCTTCTCACTAAGATTTATAACCTTCTTAAATTCTTTGGATTCAGCAAGCTTAGCCAAAAACTTTGTTCCCTTACCAGGGTTAAGAGCATGGCGTAGCTCTTGAGGTGAAAGACGTACACCCCCTGTGTTAATACGTTTAAAGATGTTGTATTTTACTTCAATAGGAGTGCCTTTATCAATTAGATAGACTGTCACCTGAGTTTCTAAGATGCGCCGCTGGTATCTACGCTCCAGTTCATCATAGGTTTTGTCCTTAAGCTCAGTGAGGTACTCTAGTCCACTTAACTTGAGCGTTCTATCGCTGATAAATTGCTTTAGGGCAGATAGCCGTTGTAATCCATCTACAACTAACCATTTATCTTCATTAGTAGCATCTATATAGAAGGCTGGTAGTGGAATCCGAATCAGGATAGATTCAATTAGTCGGCTTTTTACATCCTCATTCCATATATCCGCTTGACGCTGAAAATCTGGTGCTAAATCAAGTGCTTCCTCATCAATTCGTCTCAGTAATTGCTCGATAGTTGGTTCCCTAGTAACGATGTTAATTTGCTCAGGGTCATACTGAAAAGTAACTTTTTCATATTGTTCATCATTGTCTTCTTCGTCTAAAGTCTCTTCATCAGGTAATTCTATGTTGGGGTTCTTCAACTTTGTCACGGCGCTTACTCCTTGGTATGAACACCCATTCAGTCAGCTACTAATAATAAATTAGCAAATAAAGATCGTAATATCTCCCCAAGTTGTAGAGACGCGACGCCCTTACGGGTGACGCTCTTTCGCTCGTGAGATCGCAACGAGGAGCGCTACCACTGCGAAGCGCGATAGCGCAATCCCCGACGGAAGTTTTCCCGACAGAGGTGCTGTCTCACCACTGCAACAGACGAATCGCAATTGCTGACGTTTGGAAACACAAAGGACGTACTGCGAGCTTTCCTCAAATTTCGCGTCTTTACCTAGCGTCCACCCCTGCTTGACCTATAATGTTTTCACTGGCGCAACTCCAGCCATCTCCAAAATTGGCGCAATCAAATCTTCCCTCTTTACCGCCATCATATGAACACCCTGACACAATTGCCGCGCTATGTGGACTTGTTCTGCAGCAATTTTCATTCCTTCCTCAAGCGGGTCTGTTGCTTGTGCCAATCTATCAATAATATGTTCAGGAATATTTACACCTGGTACTACTCGATTAATAAACTGGGCATTTTTTGCTGATTTCAACAGAAAAATTCCCGCTAAAATCGGCTTGTTACAACCTGCGGCAATTTTGTCCATAAACTTTTCTAGCCGCTCAAAATCCGTAATCAACTGACTTTGAAAAAACTGCGCTCCCGCCTGTAACTTGCGCTCAAATCGACTTTGCAAACCTGACCAGCTAGAAGATTGTGGATCGATCGCCGCACCAGCGAATAAGTCTAGCGTCCCATCACTCAGGAGTTGCTCGTTGCAGTCAATGCCGTGATTCAGCTTATGAATGAGTTGCAGCAGGCGTACTGCTTCCAAGTCAAACACGCTTTTAGCTTCGGGGTGATCGCCTGCTTTTACCGGGTCGCCAGTTAAAGCCAAGATATTGCGGATACCCAAAGCATGAGCGCCCATCAAGTCAGCTTGCAAACCAATCCGGTTGCGATCGCGGCATGTCAGCTGACAAATCGGCTCTATCCCATTTTGTAACAAAATCGCCGACGCCACTACCGAACACATCCGCAGTACGGCGCGACTACCATCAGTTATATTAACCGCGTGGACTCTCCCCTGGAGGGTTTGCGCCATTTTAATCATATGTGCTGGATCTCCCCCTTTAGGAGGCGTTACTTCTGCAGTAACTAAAAAGTCACCTGCTTGCGCGGATTTACGGAAAGATGTGTTGGAGATTAAGTTATTATGGGTGTTAAGCATAATATTGATGATTGCAGTGTAGGGATAGATGTATAATACATGACTCCTACAAGCAAAAACCTCATCCAGGCAGAGAGTAGCCCATAGCGGCTTTTGCTTGTGCGAGAGTTTGGTTGGCGATCGCCTCTGCTTTGTGTCTTCCATCCCGCAGCACAGACTCCAAATAGCCGTGTTCGTCCATCACTGCTTGATATTTCTCTTGGATAGGTTTAAGAGCATTAATCGTCGTTTCTGTCAATAATGGCTTAAATTGTCCCCAACCCATATCCTGACACTCCGTCGCCACCTCTGCCTTCGTTTTACCTGAAAGCAGCATATACAAAGTTAATAAATTGTTACTTTCAGGACGCTCTGGATCGTCAAACGTCAAACCACGAATTGGATCTGTTTTACAGCGCTTAATTTTTTTAGCAATCTCATCCGCAGGATCTAGTAAATTGATCCGACTCAACTCTGACGGATCGGACTTCGACATTTTGCGTGTACCATCCGTCAAACTCATTACCCTTGCGCCTTCCTTGCGGATCAAAGCTTCTGGTAACTTTAGCACAGGCTGATCCTGTTTGGCAAATAGATGATTAAACCTGTTGACAATATCCCGCGTCAGTTCCAAATGTTGCTTTTGGTCTTCACCCACTGGTACTTTATCAGCTTGGTACAGCAAAATATCAGCTGCCATTAGCACTGGGTAGTCCAACAAGCCTACACCAACGTTTTCTGCTTGCTTGATAGCTTTTTCCTTGAACTGGATCATGTCTTGCAGCCAGTTGAGGGGTGTGATGCAGTTGAGCAACCAAGTTAATTCACTGTGGGCAGAAACGTGAGATTGTACAAAGATAGTGGAGTAGTTCAAATCAAGACCACAAGCTAGATAGAGAGCAGCTAGAGTGTATGTATTAGCCTCAAGCGTTGCTGGATCGTGGGGCAAGGTAATGGCGTGCAAATCAGCTATGAAGAGGAAATTATCGTACTGACTTTGACCATTCACCCAGTTGCGAATTGCACCTAAGTAGTTGCCCAAATGCAGATCGCCAGTTGGTTGAACTCCAGAAAGAACTCGTTGCGTACCCATAATAATTTAACTTAGTGTTCTCCAATCCCTGCTATGTGCAGTTGCGGTCATAAAACTCATTTAATTTTGACATTTTCTGCCTTGAATCGGTGGAGAGTGTTGAGGTTCTGGTGACAATTGGTAGCGATCGCCTTTCCTAAACAACGTCTACTCTATGACTATTTAACCATATTAGCTAGCGTAGATCACTGGTGAACGGCATACTGGTGGTATTGAGGTAAACAACGCAACCAAGTACTGGGCGATCGCACCACTGGTTACATTGTCATCCCCCAAAGAATTAAAAATTAGAAATTAAAAATTAAAAATTGAAGATGACTCTTCGTTTTTTAATTTTTAATTTTGCATTTTTAATTATTTATTGTGCCCAAACAATGCACCTTGGCTCATAAGGACTAGAGAGGTATTTTTGTTTTGGCAACACTCGCAAAGACAAGCCTTGTAAACCAGAAATTGTGTATATAATATCACCTGAGTAAATACTTAATCCCTGCTCCTCTCCTTGGTAGTTCATTACCACCGATACACCGTTGACAATCTCGCCATTAGCATCAATTGCACCTTGGTAGAGTTCTACCTGCACATCGTTGTTTGTCAGAGTCGCCAAGTCAACTTTTGCTGTGACAGTAATGGTTTGGTTTACTTCAATATCTGCTCCTGAGGATACATTAACATCTTTAATTTTGAGATGATGCCAGTGCTCCGTGAGGTTTTCTTTCCAATGTGCTAATTCCTTAGCTGGGGCGTATTTATTGCTAGTGAGGGTGTGGTAGCGATCGCTTGCAGGGAAATAAGCCCGTTGTGCATATTCTCGCACCATCCGCGCTGTATTAAAGAACGGACAATTCAACCGGATCGCATCCTTCATTTTAGCAATCCAGCGCCTCGGTAAACTATCAACATCCCGGTCATAGAACAAAGGCGCGACTTCCTTTTCTAACAAATCGTACAGGGCGTTTGCCTCAATCTGATCCTGGAAATTGGGATCGTCATACATCTCCCCATGCCCGATTGCCCAGCCAGTGCGCACATAATCAGCTTCATCCCACCAGCCATCGAGTACACTGAGATTTGGCAATCCATTCATTGCTGCCTTCATCCCACTGGTACCAGAAGCTTCCCGTGGACGACGCGGTGTGTTTAACCAGATATCGCAACCAGCCACCATCAACCGGGCTATGTGAATGTCGTAGTTGGGAACAAACACTACCTGCTTTTCCCAGCCTTGTTCGCGGATGAAATGGTTGATATCGCGGATAAGTTCCTTACCAGGGATATCTTTAGGGTGTGCCTTTCCAGCAATCACGAATTGCACCTTGCGGTCTTTGTTAGCGAACAAAATCCGCTTGATCCGCTCTAGATCGCGCATCCATAATGTAGCACGTTTGTAAGTAGCAAAGCGTCGGGCAAAGCCAATGGTTAAAACCTTTGGGTCTAGGACTTCTTGTGCTTGGGTAATTTCCGAGGCGGAAGCGCCGCGATCGCGCAAATGCTTCACAAGACGCTCTCGCACATACAAAACCATGTCCAAGCGACAACGTTCGTGATTGCGCCACAACTCCTCATCAGGGATGGCGTCCATCTTCTCCCACAGGGGGTGATCGGTTGGTACTGATGACCAGTTTGGTCCCAGGTAGCGATCGTACAATTCCTGAGTCGATTTAGCAACACAACTACGAGCATGGACGCCGTTGGTAATTGCAGCAATTGGCACTTCCTCTACTGGCACATCCTGCCACAAACCGCGAAACATCTGCCGCGACACTACACCATGTAGCTGTGCGACACCGTTGGAAAATGTCGCCATCTTCAACGCCAGCACTGCCATACTAAAAGGCGTAGATAAATCATCAGAGTTCTCACGCCCCAAAGCCAGAAATTCGTCTTCGCTCAAGCCAAAGACATCTGCATAATATCCTAGATAGTGCAAAACTTTGTCAGGAGCGAACAAGTCAATTCCCGCTGGCACTGGCGTGTGCGTGGTGAATATATTAGAGGAAGCCACTACCTGTTTGGCTTCGGTATAACTCAGCCCCTCTTCCTGAATGAGAATACGGGTACGTTCTAAGGCAGAGAACGCCGCATGACCTTCATTCATGTGGTAGGCAGTAACTTTATACCCTAGCGCTTTCAGCATTTGCACACCACCGATACCCAGCATGATTTCCTGGTGGATACGCATATCGATGTCGCCACCGTATAGCTGGTCTGTGATGTCCTGGTCGTAAGGAGCATTGATCTCAAGGTTGGTGTCCAGCATATACAGGGGTACTGTTCCCACCTGTACGCGCCAAACTCTGGCGTAGACGCTGCGCCCCGGATAAGCTACCGCAATTTGCAGTTCGGAACCATCAGAATTGCGCTCTAAATGCAACGGCATATTGTAAAAGTCGTTGATTGGGTAGCGTTCCTGCTGCCAGCCATCAGCATTGAGATACTGGGCAAAATAGCCTTGCTGGTAAAGTAAGCCTACACCGACAAGAGGTAGCCCCAAGTCACTGGCGGATTTGAGGTGATCGCCTGCTAGAACACCCAAACCGCCAGAATATATAGGTAAACAATCTACAAGCCCAAACTCAGCCGAAAAATAGGCGTAACACTCTTGTCCTTTGTCAGATGACAAATGACTAGTTCGCTGTTTCTGATACCAAGTGTGTTCTTGCAAATAGTCCTCTAACTGACGGGCAGATCGATCCATTTGCGCTAGGAAGCCTTCATCTTCCACAACTTCCGTCAACCGCACTTGGCTAATGGTACCAAGCATTAAAACCGGGTTGTGGCGGCTAGATTCCCACAGATCAGAGTCTAAGCGCCGAAATAAGTCTTTGCTTTCAACGTTCCAATCCCAGTGTAAGTTGTAGGCAAGCTTCCGTAACGGTTCTAGTCGTGACGGTAGCGAAGGAGAGACGTTGAATGTACGAATTGGCTGCATAAGGAACGCGAAACTCCTGGTTTGGCTATGGTTATTGTTGACTGTTTTGACCCCATGTTGCCAATTCTTTATACTCTGTTTGTAAACGATCTATGACTTTGTTAAGCTTTGAAAACAATTTCCACTTGCGTTGCTAAAAATGCTATTATTAAATCCTAAAACTACAAAGAAAAAGCAGTTGCTGACCAAAACTCGTAGGGCGCAAGCCCCTGCATTCATGCATGGGGTAAGCCCCTAGCGGGACTTCAGTCCCCGTCAATATTTCTTACCCACAACTCAATAAACTCACTCACACTTACACCTTTTTTAATAGCAAGATCCTTAAGCTTATTCCATGAACTTGGGGTAATAAATATATGATGGTCTTTCTTCACCTCATTGTGTAGAACTGGCTCATCTTTTATCCTCTTTTTTCCTTTTTCTACTTGCATATTTTAGATAATGGCGGTATACTAAAATTATAATAAAGATTGAAAGGAAAAAGACAAGTGCAAGTACGGTGGAATTTCAAGATGTTGCCGAACCAATCTCAGTCCGCTTCTCTTGAAGATTGGTTGGTGACTTTAAGAAAGCATCGTAATTATGCGTTAAGAGAGCGTAAAGATGGATTCGAGACTAATAATCAGGATGTTACGGAAACTATTGTTTATGCTTATGGTGCTTATTGTGATATAGATTCAAGAGTCGAATATGGTTCCTGTTGTCCTCTAACCTGTCCAGTACTCAAACACGGTGTCATTCCCCAAAACTTAGAATTAGCGTTCAAGGAATCCAAAACGAGGGATAAAGAAACCAAGAAGGTTTTATCAACTACTATGGGGTGGGATTCAGCATCTGGAATTCAGATGAAAGTTACATCCCAACTACGTCAATCATTGGACAGCTTTGCTGCAATTGATTCATGTGTCTTGCAGCGTAATACTGCCAATCTGGATACTGGTGCGATTCGTTCAGCCTAAACCTGAAAGGGAGGACGGTTGGCATTGGTTGAGTAACCCAATTTTGGGTAGAGTTCGCACTTTCATCCTCAACCAAAGACAACTCACTATCCATGTAGGTGAGCAAATCTAGCCAAGCCAATAAGCTAAGAAAGCTAGAGGAACGGGGAAAAGGTTTAAAGTCTTAACAACTTAAATTATAACCCAATCCAAAATACACCAAGTCCTACAGCCTTGGTGCGAGGTTTAAAGCACACAGCGCCCCCTACCGCGAGGTAGGTGAGGAGTTTCCCCTATATCTGGACTGACAATCCAGATGTAGAAGCGGGAGTGAAAGCAGGAATAGGCGGTAATAGCTGAAAGCGCCCACTGCAAGCAAGAGTCCATGGGTAGAACAGGCAAAGTGTTGTTCAAACCATCGTTACAGTTTGCCAAGGGATATAAGCTTGTAGACTCCGGTCTACCTCTTGGGTTGGAAAAAGCCGACAAAGGTAAAGACTATCGGGTTTCGGTGACCAAGATAGCGCACCTCTTAGAACCTCGGTGGAGAGACACGCCCTAAAGACTCAATCAAATGGATAGTGGGAACGAAGTAACCCCTTCGTATGCTCCTGAAATTGGTAACAGGTAGGTGTCAAGCCATAAGCAACGATGGGATGGGATGGTTCAAAAAGCTAATGCCCAACCCGAATCAACGGGTAATGCCTGAAAAGGGATGGTATAACTACCGGGATAAGCAGACGTGAACCGCAGTGTGGGAACGCATTTAGGAGTTAGTAGCAATGCAAAAGCCAAAGAGCGGATTCAATCATGAAGACTGAGGGATGGGGACAAATCAATTGGCGACGAGCCGAGCGGTACGTCTTCAAGTTGCAAAAACGCATCTATAAGGCATCTTTTCGGGGGAAGTTTCCCCCGAAAAATGCCGCGCTGCTTCCCGCCGTGGTGATGTCAAGCGATGCCGCAAACTCCAGAAGACCTTGATGAGGTCTTGGTCTAATAAGGTACTAGCGGTACGTAGGGTAACAGTCGAAAACCAAGGCAAGAAGACGGCAGGTGTGGACGGTGTAAAAGCACTATCCCCAAAAGCGCGTTTGGAATTGGTTGGGGAACTTAAGCTAACTGGCAAATCCAAACCCACCCGTAGAGTCTGGATACCAAAGCCGGGTAGAGAAGAAAAACGCCCCCTTGGTATACCCACAATGTACGACCGCGCACTACAAGCTGTAGTGAAAGCTGCACTTGAGCCTGAATGGGAAGCGGTATTTGAACCAAATTCTTATGGCTTTAGACCAGGAAGGTCATGCCACGATGCGGTAAAACAGATTAAAATCTGTATTCAGAGCAAGGCAAAATACGCACTAGACGCGGATATAGCTAAATGTGTGCGCCGCGACAGTCAACGCGGTATCCCCAACTCAGTTGGGAGAGAGTAAGAAGAATGTCTCTAAGTCAACCAACCCACCTAGAGTCGAAAGACAAAGGGGACAACAGCATGTTGGTAAAGCCGAAGATGGAGAGAAGGTGTTCAAACCATAGCTCGGCAAGACTTGTGTGACATGGTGAAGGTTAAACTACCTTAAGCCCAATTCTGACGGCATAGGCGATTGCCTATTCCTACAACACCTAACAGGAATAATCGTTTGTGCGTAGTTATAAACATTGGAACCACGCAACTTCTTCAAACGATGTCAGCCATCGATGAGACGGCTTAAAGAATGAATGGGACACCTAAATCACACTATGACGTATCGAGTTGATAAAGCGCGGGATGGTCTAAGGGACGCGAGTCCTATGACTACAGAGTTTTCATAGTAGTCCGAGGGCGGGAAAGCCGTCCACATGGCGAAGGAAAACAGGTATTCCTCACATTTTAACCATGAGGTACGCGGGATGCGGAACGCCGAAACGGTTCTAAATGTAATCCGAGATAGAGGCTATCGTGAGTTACCTCTGGATGATGTCTATAGACAACTATTCAATCCCAATCTTTACCTCCTTGCCTATAGCCGCATCTACAAAAATAATGGGGCAATGACGCCAGGAGGTACTGAGGAGACTGTTGACGGTATGTCCAGGAAAAAGATTGAAAGTCTGATAGAAGACATTCGTTACGAACGTTTTCGATGGACACCAGTGCGACGAATCAACATTCCCAAAAAGAATGGTAAAACTCGACCACTGGGTATTCCTACTTGGACAGACAAATTGGCTCAGGAGGTAATACGCTTGATTTTATCAGCATACTACGAACCCCAATTTTCTGACAGCAGTCACGGTTTTAGACCTGAGCGCGGATGCCATACGGCTCTAACTGTAATAGACCGCACTTGGCAGGGAACCAAGTGGTTTATCGAAGGAGATATTCGCGGTTGCTTTGACAATATAGACCATAAAATCTTGATGTCAATTCTGGGCGATAAAATCAAAGATAACCGCTTTCTCAGGCTGATTGAAAATTTACTCAAGGCAGGTTACTGCGACTCGTGGAACTATCACTCTACCTTGAGTGGAGCGCCACAAGGCGCGATTGTTTCACCTATTCTCGCTAACATTTACCTTGATAAATTGGATAAATTTGTCGAACAAATCCTCATCCCAGAATACACACTCGGTCAAAGAAGGGCAGAGAATCCGGAGTATTCAAAACTCCAGAAACTCGCTTGGTACTTTAGGAAAACCGGACAAACACAAAGAGCGCGTGCTCTGGAAATTCAATACCAGAAAATGCCTTCTAAAGATGTCCGTGACCCTGAGTATAGAAGATTGTCTTACGTACGATATGCGGACGATTTTCTACTTGGCTTCATCGGGTCAGTTGCAGAGGCAAAGGAAATCAAGGAAAAACTGAGGACATTCCTAGCCGAGAATTTGAAGCTGGAACTATCACCAGAAAAGACCTTAATTACCAATGCCAAAACCGGGGCGGCAAACTTCCTAGGATACGAAATCGTCGTTCAATACTCTGACAGTAAGCACACCTCTGGTAGACGCTCACTCAATGGAATTATTGGACTACGAATTCCAGCACGTTTTGTAGAAGAAAAGTGCGCCCTCTACATGAAAAATGGTAAACCCATTCATCGGACTGAACTGATTAATGATGACGATTTTTCGATTGTCAATATCTACCAGTCAGAATATAGAGGATACGTACAATACTACAGTCTTGCCCTAAACATCGCCTGGCTTGAAAAAGTCAGATGGATTATGTGGAGTTCGCTGATGAAAACTCTCGCTTGTAAATATAAAACTAGCGTGGCGAAAATCTGCGAAAAGTACCAGAAAACGGTCAAACTTCCGCATGGGCTAAGAAAATGTGTTGAAATTATCGTCCCCAGGGAAGGCTTGAAACCACTAGTGACTCGTTTTGGTGGTCTGCAACTGAAACGCAATCCCAAAGCGACCATTCTAGACTTGCCAAAATTGCGAAAGCCTGCATTCAGAAATGAATTGATAAAACGGCTCTCAGCAGACGAATGCGAGGTCTGTGGCGCTAATGGTGATATTGAAGTTCACCACATTCGCGCTCTCAAAGACCTCCTCGTCAAAGGTAGGAAGGAAAAACCGCTCTGGATGCAAATTATGTCCGCCCGCAAGCGGAAAACCTTAATGGTTTGCCGCACTTGCCATGATGCCATACATGCTGGTAAGCCTATAAATAAGCGGGTCACGGAATAGGAATACTGGAGAGCCGTGTGCCTGGAAAACTCGCAAGCACGGTTCGGAGGGGGCTAGTCGGAAAAGGAACCAATCGGAAACCTCGCTGGCTAGCTACCCACTTTTGACCGCATCAACCAAGAGGCACTGCTCCAGAAATTGAACATCAAAGGTAAGGTCAGGAAACAAATAAAAGCCTGGCTGAAATCTGGTGTAATAGACCAAGGGGCATTCACTGCCACATCTGAGGGTACACCACAGGGCGGTGTTATTTCACCACTCTTGGCAAACATAGCCCTCCACGGCTTAGAACAACGGCTGACAGAATACACTGAAACATTACCAGGAAAGAAGCGGGATAACCGAGACAATCTTGGATTTGTAAGGTACGCCGATGATTTCGTTGTTCTCCATAAAGACAAAGCCGTTGTCCAAGGATGCCGAGAAATCATATCGGAATGGTTAGCTGGCATAGGACTTGAGTTAAAACCCGAAAAAACACGGCTAACTCACACATTCAATTCTGAATTAAGTGATGATGGTAAAGCCGGATTTGACTTTCTTGGTCACCATATCAGGCAATACCCAGCCGGAAAATACCGGAGTAATACAAACACTCACGGTGAAATATTAGGTTTTAACACCCTCATCACCCCATCAACGAAGGCAAGTAAGGCTCACACCGAGGAAGTCAGAAGAATCATCACAAAACATAGGTCTTCGCCCCAAGCGGCTCTTATAAAAGACCTCAACCCTGTAATAAGGGGATGGACTTCTTTCTATTCAAACTCCGATGTCCAAACCGTCGGAGAATTATCGAAACAAGACTACCTCACCTATCTGAATCTTCGACGATGGGCAAAACGCCGTTGTGGAAACATAAATGATGGTCACATCAAATACTGGACATCCATAAAAGGCGATAACTGGGTATTCGCAACCAAGGAGAGGAAAGCGAACCCTCTCCGGTTACTGAAACATAGTGATATTGCTTGCAGTAGCACTGACTATGTGAAAGTTAAAGGGGGGAAAAGCCCCTACGATGGCGACCTAGTATATTGGAGTTCAAGACTGGGGACACATCCTGAAATGCCCAATCGTAAGGCTAAGTTGTTAAAACAACAAAAAGGTAAATGTTCCTGGTGTGGATTAAGCTTCCAACATTGGGATGTTTTAGAAGTAGACCACAAAATCCCCAGAGCCATCGGCGGTAAGGATGAGTACCAAAATCTGCAACTATTACATCGGCATTGTCATGACGAAAAGACCGCACTCGACCTAAAAGAAATCAAGAGGAAAAACCACTCAAAATTTCTAGAAAAACTTTTCCAATTCTGGGAAAAGTTTAACTGGGAATGGGTGAATGATATCCCTAATTTTATTGGTCATGCCGTCAGGGAGTCCGACTTGACAAATGGAAACCAGACTGAGTAGCCGTGTGCGCTGAAAGGTGCAAGCACGGTTCCGAACGGGAGGGGTGATGCAGTAATGCACACCTCGACCCTACCCAAGCCAAAAGACTGGATTAAACCGCGTTATCCTTGATGCTGGCTGGGGCGACATCTTCAACAAAATTGCTTGGCTTGCTGTAAAAGCGGGTAAACCGGTGGTAGCAGTTCCGGCAAGACATTCATCTCAAGAATGCCCAAAATGTGGTCATATAGATAAAGTCAACCGTGAGGGAGAAAAGTTTCTCTGCACCAAGTGTCATCACACAGAACATGCTGACACAAAAGCGAGTCGCACAATAGCTAAAAGAGTGGGATTGGTCTTCCCATCAAATAAAAAGACCCTACCTGCGGACTGCGGGGAAGTCATGCCTTGGAAGATATCGTTGCCAGAGTGCAAGGAGTCCAGGAACCAAGCCTATGGGAATCACCGCCACGTGTGGGAAACTCCGACAACTGGATATCTAGGAGATAGGGCTGAAACTCCTAAAGAATCCCCTTGCCTTTAGGCATGGGGAGTGTCAAGGAACGACAGACAACTGCTAAATGTGAAGATTAAAAATAATAGACATCTCCGAAAATTAATTATGCGTTACCTGAAACCCTTGGTAGAGACGCGATTAATCGCGTCTTTTCCTGTTCACGTATGGCTAACTTGGGGGAGGATGAGTTGGTTATATGTCTGAAGACCTGAAGCATCAAGATTGCCTGTTAAGGGCATAAAGGCTTCACCTAAAGAGCCGATCAGAGAACTAACCAAGTTGTTAGTAGCATCCTTGACTCCTACTGACAACTTCAATGTATCTATCTGGGTAAGAAGGTCGTTAGCACCAGGGTTTGATTTGTCAATAACCACAGACCAGTTGCCATTACCAATAACTATGCTGTTACTGGTATACACCCAGTTGCCTTCACCAATCACTGTATTGTTCTGACCGAAGTCCCAGTTACCATTACCAAGCGTTGTGTTGTTCTGACCGAAATCCCAATTACCATTACCAAGCGTTGTGTTATAACCAGTGCCATTCCAATTCCAGTTACCATTACCAACGGTTTTGTTGTTAGTACTATTGTCTAGATTCCAGTTGCCGTTACCAATGGTTGCATTTTTGGTACTAGAATCCCAATTCCAGTTGCCATTACCGATACTTGCGTTGTTATTTCCGTAGTTCCAGTTAGCATTACCGATCGCTGCGTTGCCATTACCAAAGTCGTGGTTGCCATTACCAATTGGGATGTCGCCATCTTTAGTGGTAAACACGTTCTTAGAACCATTGAAGGGTAAAAGACCATCAAGGGCTACATTCAAGATATCAAATGGTATTTTTCCACTAGCAGACAGGTTAGCAAACGGGTTGCTATCACCACCAAACAGGCTAGCAAATGGGTTGCTACCACCAGCAGAAAAGTCAATACTACCACTAGCAGACGAGTCGCTAGCAGCAAGTCCGTTGACAGTGTTGATACCGTTATTGAAGCTGAAGATGTCAGACCGGAAGAGGTTCAACAGATCAGAGGGTGTTTGCAGCGGCGTAGTGTTACCACCACCAAACAGGTTACCTAAAGAAGAAGTGAAGCCTAAGATACTAGCTTGAGCGCTCTTTAAAATGTCTGTAGATGATGGCGCACTGCCATCACCACCAGCACCAAAGCTGTCACCAAGAATCATCTTCGAGATATCGAAGCTACTACCAGACGAGTTACCACCACCTGCAAACGGGTTGCTACCACCTGCAAACGGATTGCTACCACCTGCAGACGAGTTACCACCACCTGCAAACGGGTTGCTACCATCAGCAGAGGAGTTACCACCACCTGCAAACGGGTTGCTACCATCAGCAGAGGAGTTACCACCACCTGCAAACGGATTGCTACCACCTGCAAACGGGTTGCTACCATCACCAGACGGATTGCTACCATCACCAGACGGGTTGCTACCATCACCAGACGGGTTGCTACCATCAGCAGATGCGTTGCTACCACCTGCAGACGGGTTGCTAGCATCAATAGACGGGTTGCTACCACCTACAGATGAGTTACCACTGTCGGTTACCCCCACTGAAAAGTTGTCGCCAGAGGCGGATTTCGAGTCATCTAAAGCTGGTAATGAAGGTAAATTTCCTTCGCCAAACGGGTTGTTACCATTAGCAAACGGGTTATCTTGACTGTTGGAATTACCAGTGTTACTTAAGGGTAATCGATTCCGCAGTTTATCCATCAAGGAGTCAACCTTACCGGTAATAAGTTGCGATACCTGCGAGGTAAACTGCTCCTGTGTACTCTTTCCATCGGTGACCCATTGACCACTTCCAGTAATTACGTTGCCAAGACTAGTGATGGGTTTGGGTTCAGCAGGGGGTTTACTGCTACCCTGAATTTCCCAACCGTATACGTAGCTGCTACCAACTATCAGACCACCGCTAAAAGAAGTGCTGTTGGAGTTCGTATTGCCACCACCGGAGTAACCGGTAACTGAGCCACTACCACCAACTGGGCTGCTGCCACCGGAGTTACTGCCTCCAAACGGGTTACCACTACCGGAGTTACCGCCTCCAACCAGGCTGTCACCACCGAAGATGCTGCCTCCAAACGGGTTGCCACCAGTGGAGTTGCCGCTACCAACCAGACTGTCACTACCGACGTTGCCGCTTCCAAACGAGTTGCCGCCACTGGAGTTACCACCGCTAAACGGACCGCTGCCACCGGAGTTACCACCGCTAAACGGGTTACCGCCACTGGATGTGCCACCACTAACTGGGTTACCGCCACCGGATGTACTAGCAACTGGGTTACCGCCACTGGATGTACCAGTAACTGGGCTGCCGCCACCGGAGTTACCCCCTCCAAACGGACCGCTGCCACCGGAGTTGCCACCGCTAAACGGGTTACCACTACTGGAGTTGCCACCGCTAAACGGGTTACCGCTACTGGAGTTGCCACCGCTAAACGGGTTACCGCTACTGGAGTTGCCACCGCTAAACGGGTTACCGCTACTGGAGTTGCCACCGCTAACTGAGTTACCAGACTGGTTGTCGCTGTTGCCAGCAAAATCCCAGTTCCACTGATTACTGCTACCACTACCAACTGGGCTGCCACCGGAATTGCCGCCACTAACTGGGCTGCCACTGGAGTTGCCACCACCAACTGGGCTACCACTGGAATTGCCACCACCAACTGGGCTACCACCGGAGTTGCCTGCACCAACTGGGCTGCTGCCACCGGAGTTGCCTGCACCTTGGCTACCGCCACCACCCGGGTTAAAGCTTGGATCAAACGGGTTGCTGCTGCTACCGTTGCCACCACCAGACTGGTTGCTGCCACCACCAAAAGCTTGATTTGTGGGTAAGCTGTTACCCAGTGCGTCCGTGAGCGCTGAGTTAACCTGGTTGTCAATAGCAACCCTTATTTCAAAACTGGACGACCCTGTACCTGTGTTGCTACTATCACCCTGGTTGCCACCAGTCAGGCTACCGCCACCAGATGGGCTGCCGCTACCGGAGTTGCCACCAGCCGGACTACCACCACCAACCGGGCTGCCGCTACTGGAGTTGCCACCAACTGGGCTGCTGCTTCCAGAGTTGCCATTAACTGGGCGGCTGCTTCCGGAGTTGCCACCAACTGGGCTGCTGCTACTGGAGTTGCCATCAACTGGGCTGCCGCTACTGGAGTTGTTAATAGCAGCCCAGGGGTTAGTACCACCAGTGAACGCGCTGCCAGGTCCATCCGGGTTGCCAAGGTTAGCAAAGGGATCTCCGCCATAGGGGCTATCGCCGCTAGGCTGAGGATTGCCGTTACCGGAGTTACCACCAACCGGGTTGCCACCACCAGACCCATCGCCCAAGTTACTAAAAATGCTACTTAAAGGTTTGTCACCAACGACTTCCTTTAAGGGACCGAAGGGTGAATTCTCTAGCGGGTCACGAGTATTATCAGACTGGTTGCCACCATCAGTTGACGAGTTACCTAAGCCTGTATATTCTTTGCTACCACCACTAATTGGGTTGACAGCATTATTATCATTTATAGCCATGAACAAGAATCCTCCAATTTTTAGACAAATATCTCGTCTTACAACAAAAATCAAGAAACCTAGCCTGCTTCATAAATTTGCTTTTTGGTTATTTAAGCGCAGGCTAGTTATTGGTTATGATTTCGGAAAAAATGTTGGGTTACCTTATAAAGTGGTTAACCCAACATTTTGACGTTTAAAGTCAAACTTTAAGCAAACGGGTTGCTACCACCAGAAGCAAACGGGTTGCTACCACCACCAGAGGCCATACCACCGATTTGATTACCACCGCCGAATTGGGCGGGGATTTGACTTGGGTCAAAGCCATCGGAGGATGATTGGGAATTCCCACTGCCCATTCCAGCAAACACATCCTTAAGGCCGGACGGGAGGCTATCGTAGCTGCCGGTTTCACCAAATGTGTAGCTGCCACCGTCGCTGCCGCTACCGTAGCCGCCTGCACCACCAGCAATCAGGCTGTCGCCACCGTAGCCGCCTGCACCACCAACTGGGCTGCCGCTGCCACCGCCAACTGGGCTACCGCCACCAGACTGACTACCACCCATAGCATCAGCAAACGGGTTGAGTTTACTAGGATCGCCGAACTGGCTAGCGTCAGGGGTGACGCCTTCTTGAAAGGGCTTAAAGTAGTTGTCAAGATTCGTTTGTAGCGTGTCAAAGGGTGATACCTGAGCATTGCCACTGCCAACATCTGAGGGGCTGCCACCGAAGACGCTAGCAAACTTGTCGCTGTCACTGCTGCCGCCGCCTGCACCTTGGCTACCGCCACCAGCACTTTGACCGCCACTGAAGCCGCCTGCAGCGCCTGAAGATTGACCGCCGCCAAATGGGTTGCTGCCGCCTGAAGATTGACCGCCGCCAAATGGGTTGCTGCCGCCTGAAGACTGACCGCCACCCATTGGGTTGCCGCCACCTGAAGACTGACCGCCACCAAATGGGTTGCCGCCACCTGAAGACTGACCACCACCCATGGGGTTGCTGCCGCCTGAAGATTGACCGCCACCAAATGGGTTGCTGCCACCTGAAGACTGACCGCCACCAATTGGGCTGCCGCCACCTGAAGACTGACCGCCACCCATGGGGTTGCTGCCACCTGAAGACTGACCACCACCCATGGGGTTGCCGCCACCTGAAGACTGACCGCCACCAAATGGGTTGCTGCCACCTGAAGACTGACCGCCACCAAATGGGTTGCTGCCACCTGAAGACTGACCGCCACCCATGGGGTTGCTGCCACCTGAAGACTGACCGCCACCCATGGGGCTGCCGCCACCTGAAGACTGACCGCCACCCATGGGGCTGCTACCACCGGAATTGCCAAGACTAGCCCAAGGGTTGGTACCACCAGTAAAGACGTTACCAGAAGCATTCGGGTTGCCAAAGTTAGCAAAGGGATTACCGCCATAGGGGCTGTCACTGTTGGCACCACCGCCAGCATTGCCCGCTGGGCTGCCACCAACTGAATTATCGCCAGTGGCACTCGCAAAGCCTTTTGCTACATTATCTAGAGAAGTGACTTCACTCAAGCGTCCCCAAGGAGAGTCCTTCAGGACATTAGCTGCGGAATCACTACTATTGTTAGAAGAATCTGCCATGAAATATAATCCTCTGATTTATCGTGGAAAAAATGCGTGAACAATGTAATCTAAAGCAGACAAAAATAGACTGCTCATCTTATGTCTTGTTGCGTTTTAATCGCCAAATAGTGATTACTATTTATTAGAGTAGGAAGCACTCTGGGTTGCGTTGTAGAGTTTTTAACCCAACATGTTAGATGAACCAAATAAAACTGTATTGAACGCTACCACTGAGTTACATGGTATGAAATTTTAATAAGAATTGCAACATAATTTTTTGCGATCAACTTGTCTATTCTTTAGATGTTTTTTTTAGATATTTTTTGTATTTTTTAGGTAAATTAAAATATATTAATGTATGGCACTGCGTACCATTAGCTCTCAACTATTGATCGAGGTGTTTATAGCAGTACTTACTTGCAATTATGAAGAACGAAGCTTAGTACGCAATTACAGAAGTTCGTAACGATTCTGATGGAAAATTTAACCGAGTTATTCTGACTTGGCTCTGCATATTAAAGCTTTTCGAGTGAAGATGCCTCCTCTTAAAGTCGGAGGCAGAGCCTCCAGTTAATGCATTCCCACGCTCTGCGTGGGAACGAGAAAAATATCCAACTATTTGTTGTAGGATGGGCATCCTTGCGTCCTAGGAACTGGGCGGGCAGGATGCCCAACGCCAGTCGCCTACGGCGGGAAACACTCATTCAGCGCTGGCTCCCCCACAATATTGGATAATTTATTTGTTGGAGTTCCTTGAGATCAAGTTTGCTACCTCTCCCTCAACCCCCTCCCCTATTAGGGGAGGGGCGACTTTGACGCAAGTCAAAGGCGGGTTGAAGGTAGGACCTAAATGATCGGAGATTAGCCGGACTCTATCATGAACTGTGGTTCATTACTACCTTAACGGGGCGATCGCCACGTACTAGGCATGATCTTAGTCGTCGAACTAAACAGAAGCTACCAAGGTACGCTCTTCTGACCAACGACCGACAACTTTACCCATGACTGACATTTCTTGAACCAAGCGGTCAAACTTGTCGGGGGTCAGGGATTGGGGTCCATCAGATAGTGCTTTGGCTGGATTTGGGTGAACTTCGATCATCAAAGCATCTGTACCTGCGGCGATCGCTGCCAGCGCCATAGGTGGAACATACTCAGATCTACCTGTACCATGACTGGGGTCAATCATAATTGGTAGATGTGTGAGTGTTCGCAATACTGGGATCACTGATAAATCTAAAGTGTTGCGAGCATATTTGGCATCAAAAGTTCTAATACCGCGTTCGCAAAGAATCACATTTGGATTTCCAGCAGCCAGAATATATTCTGCCGCCATCAACCACTCATCAATCGTGGCTGCCATTCCTCGCTTCAGCAGCACAGGTTTATCTTGAGCGCCTACCTTCTTCAACAATGAGAAGTTTTGCATATTTCTGGCTCCGATCTGGATCACATCAGCAGTCTTAGCCAATACTTGTAAATCGGCAGCATCCATCAACTCTGTGATGATGCCCAAACCTGTGGCTTCACGCGCTGCTGCTAACAAATCTAAAGCACTTTCACCATATCCTTGAAATGCATAGGGTGAGGAGCGAGGTTTGTATGCTCCACCACGCAGAAAATGCGCTCCTGCTGCTTTAACGCGCTTTGCCGTCTCCACAATCATCTCTTCATTCTCAACTGAACAAGGTCCAGCAGTTAACACAATTGGATGATTTTCACCGAAAGCGATCGGACCGTTGGGCGTGGATACAACAACCTCACCAGCTTCCCCGTGACGGAATTCTCGACTCACCCGCTTGAAAGGTTTCTCAATTCGCAATACTTGCTCAATCCAAGGGCTGCTATTCTGAATTTGCATCCGATCAAGGGTAGCAGTATCGCCAATTAAACCCAAAACAACTTTATGTTCACCGACGCTTTTTTCTACTGTTACTCCGAAATCTTCATGTAATTCGTTGCCGATCCGAGTAATTTCATCAGCAGGTGTACCACTTTTCATTACTACTATCATGAACTTTTACCCTGTGTTTAGTTGATTGTTGATTGTTGATTGTTGATTGTTAGTTGTTAGTTGTTGATTGTTAGTTGTTGATTGTTGATTGTTGATTGTTGATTGTTGATTGTTAGTTGTTGATTGTTAATAAGAACTACTAACCACTAACTACTAACTACTAACTACTAACTACTAACCACTAACTACTAACTACTAACCACTAACTACTTGAGAAATTCAGCGAGTTGTTCGAGTTTTGTCCAAGCTGAACCGCTGCGCAGAATTTCTTTGGCTACTACGATACCTTTGACACAACCTTCTTTAATATCAGTCGCTTGATTAATTGCTTCACCAACTTGGAGTGCTAGCGCTGCATTTAAAGCGACGACATCAATTTGTGCCTGGGTACCTTTTCCTTGTAGGACTGCCTTCAAGATCGAGGCGTTTTCCTGCACATCTCCACCCACCAATGCTGCAGTGGGAGCAGGACTTAAACCTAGTTCTTGAGGATTAAGTACTAGGCGACGCACCTGTTGATCTTGAAGTACCGCCACGTCAGTTGAGTCTGCCAAGCCAGCCTCGTCTAACTTTTCCCGTCCGTACACCGCGATCGCTCGCCGAGTTCCAAGTTGTGATAAAGCCTGAACAATTGTCTCTACCAAAAGCGGATTGGATACCCCAATAATCTGGCCTGTAGGACGCATCGGATTGACCAGAGGACCAAGCAGGTTAAAAATAGTACGCACTTTCAAAGTTTTTCGCAAACTAGCAACCGCCTTGAGTGCTGGATGCCATCCTGGTGCGAACAAAAAAGTGATACCAATCTCATCTACTGCGGACCTAACTTTCTCAGGAGTCGCGTTGAGATTTATGCCCAAAGCTTCTAACACATCGGCGGAACCAGTCTTACTAGATGCCGAACGGTTACCATGCTTAGCTACTTTTACGGACGCGGCAGCGGCAACAAAAGCAACAGCAGTGGAAATATTGAAGGTTGATGCCCCATCACCACCTGTTCCGCAGGTGTCTATTAGGGGGATTGTTGATTGTTGATTGTTGATTGAAGATGGGTCAGATTCTTCACCACTCCCCGATACTGATTGGGAATGCAAAACGCCTGCCATGCCTGCCAATTCTTCAGCCGATACTCCTTTTGCTTGAATTGCTGCCAAAATTGCTCCCGATAGTACGGGCGAAATATTATCTGCAAGCCACCCCTGCATCAAATCTGCTGCTTGATCAACGGTCAGTGATTGACGGTCGAGTAGCTGTTGCAAGAAAACAGACCAATGGGAGTCATTTGGCTCTTGCTTGTTGTCAACGGTCGCGTGATTTACAGCTATCATTTTGTTAATTGTTAATTGTTGATTGTTGATTGTTGATTGTTGATTGCTATTAACAATGAACAATCAACAATTAACGATTTATATCAAGCAAGATTTAAAACTTTGGCAACAGTTTGCACATCCTTGTCACCTCTGCCAGAGCAGTTGATCACAATCCGGGCATTACCATCAAGCTGTGGACAAAGCATTTCTAAATAGGCGATCGCATGAGCAGTTTCTAAAGCCGGAATAATGCCTTCTAGTTGTGCGAGGCGCTGCAATGCTTCTAGCGCCTGTTTATCAGTCACGCTGTAGTATTCAGCGCGACCTATATCCTTAAGATAGCTATGCTCAGGACCAACGCCAGGATAGTCCAGACCTGCACTAATCGAATGTGCTTCCACTACCTGACCATCGTCATCTTGTAATAAGTAACTCATAGCACCGTGCAACACCCCAACTCGCCCTTTTGTCAGAGTTGCTGCATGCTTGTCTGTGTCAACGCCTTCACCCGCCGCTTCAACTCCAATCAGGCGCACAGATGGTTCATTTACAAAATCATGGAACAGTCCAATGGCGTTGGAACCACCACCTACACAAGCCAAGAGAATATCTGGTAATCCTGCCCATTTCTCCATGCTCTGAGCGCGAGTTTCTTGTCCAATTATTGCATGGAAGTCACGTACCAGCATCGGGTAGGGATGAGGACCTGCGACTGATCCTAGGATATAGTGGGTTGTTTCTACGTTCGTCACCCAATCCCGAATTGCCTCTGAAGTAGCATCTTTGAGCGTTCCAGTACCAGCTTCTACTGGACGCACCTCTGCCCCCATTAGCCGCATCCGAAACACATTCAGAGCTTGCCGTTGCATATCATGGACGCCCATGTAAATCACGCACTTGAAACCAAACCGAGCGCAAACTGTGGCAGTTGCTACTCCATGCTGACCAGCTCCTGTTTCAGCAATAATGCGCTGCTTGCCCATGCGCTTAGCTAGCAACACTTGAGCCAAAGCGTTATTAATTTTGTGAGCCCCTGTATGATTTAAGTCTTCGCGCTTTAAGTAAATTTGCGGTCCTGTGCCATCAGGTCTGGCGTATTGTGCCGTGAGTCGCTCAGCGAAGTACAAGGGGGTGGGTCGTCCTACGTAGTCACGTAGAAGACCTTGTAGTTCTGCTTGGAAGCTTGACTCGTCGCGGTATTGGTAAAACGCTTTTTCTAACTCACTTAATGCAGGCATTAAGGTTTCAGGGACGTACTTACCGCCAAACCGTCCAAATCTCCCTAACGAGTCAGGGTGTTGAGGGGCATTTTCAATTTGAGTATTGATATCTGGAGTGCTTACCACAGGTTAAATTCCTCTCACATTTAAATAACTTTTTTCACTTTCGTTTCTACGCATCTGGGAATGCGCTGATGATGCTGCTCATCTCGATTAGAAAGACTCTGACTTGAAAATAGGGAGTGGGTAAAGGCTATTTTCATCGCGACTGCCTGCCTAATGGTGTTCCCTGGCAGAGCCTGGGAACGAGAGCAAGTAATTAACGAACATGTTTGCTTTCTGGATTGATTGGGGCTGTTCGCACCTTCGCCTCAGCCCAGAGGCGGTTTGCATTTGAGTGAAGCTTCCGTTACACCGAATCTTATGGTGAACTGGGAATGTGACGAGAGAGTACTATAAGGCTCATACGCCGGAGCAATTATGGTTGGTTCAATCTTTCCATGACTTATCAAATCATAAATGTAATTTTGTTTAAATCCTCCTATGGTAATGTTACTGTTTTGATGTCCAAAAATAAATTCTTTTAAAGTAGGACGAAACGCCTGACAGCCGTTGAGGCTAAGATAGTTAATCCTTACTCCACTATTTTGAGAAGGCATTTGGGAATTTTTGGCCATTTTAGTTGCTCGCTAAACTGAAGCTACTTTTTGCACAGAAGCTGTGGTAATGGCTGCTTTTAGTTCTTGACAAAGTTTTTCAACTGCTTGCAGTCCTTCAGTGGGACTACCAGTTGCTAAACGTTGGACGAAGGCACTGCCGACAATCACAGCATCTGCACCCCAATCCATGACTTGATGTGCCTGTTCTGGTCCAGAAATGCCAAAGCCAACGCCAATGGGTTTATCAGTTATGCTTCGCATCTCGATGAGCAAATTCTTCACCCGGTCTTGGATCTGAGCACGTACACCTGTAACGCCTGTAACACTCACCAGATAGATGAATCCTTGAGAATACTTAGCGATCGCCTCAATCCGCTCTTTGGAACTGGTGGGTGCGACCAGCAAAGTTAGGTCTATGCCAAAGCTGGCAGCTGTGTTGATTAATTCTTCTGCCTCTTCCAAAGGTAGGTCGGGCACAACTAACCCTCGCACCCCAACTTTAGCAACTTGCCCTAAAAACGACTTAATGCCCCGATTTAAAATTGGATTGTAGTAAGTAAATAAAATTATCGGGGAACGCAAGTTAGGACTGACAGTTTCAACTATCTCCAACACCTGCTCTAATTTAGTTCCTTTTTGTAAAGCACGAGTTGCGGCTGCTTGAATCACAGGACCATCAGCCAAAGGATCGGAGTAGGGAACACCCAACTCAATGAAGTCAGCACCATTGCGGTCTAAGATGCGTAAAGCTTCTGCTGTGATTTCTAAGTTAGGGTCTCCGGCTGTGATAAAAGGAATCAGGGCGCAGGAGTGAGAATTTCGTAAAGCTTGAAAGCGATCAGAAATAGAAGTCATACAATTGTTGATTGTTAGTTGTTAGTTGTTAGTTGTTAGTTGTTAGTTGTTAGTTGTTGGTTGTTGGTTGTTAGTTGTTAGTTGTTGGTGAACCAGCGCGAATGACGGCTTTCCGACGCCCTTCGGGTTCAGCAGTCGCCTACGGAGGGAAACCCGACTGCCGCGCTGCTTCACCAGGTGCCTGCGATCGCGTTACCCGTCTTCTCCCAATTCCTCACCGCTGACGAAGGAGCGTCACCCGAAGGGTTGTTAGTTGTTGGTTGTTGGTTGTTAGTTGTTAGTTGCTATTCAATATCTTCTCATTATTAACCACTAACCACTAACCACTAACTACTAACCACTAACCACTAACCACTAACCACTAGCCACTAACACCCTTTAGCAGTGTATGTACAGCCTGCTCGATATCTGGTTGTTTTATGAGAGACTCTCCTACCAGAACGGCGCGGACACCTACAAGTGCCACAAGGGATAAATCATCTTTTGTAAATAAACCCGACTCACTAACGACAGTGATCCCAAAACTGCGCAACTGTGCTTGTCGCTGTGCTAATAGTTCTTGGGTAATTCCTAAATCCACCGTAAAATCTTGCAAATTTCGATTGTTAATCCCTACTAAACGGATGTCGTCAAGTTTTAGGACTCGATCTAGTTCAGCCAGAGTATGAACTTCTACCAAAGCTTTCATCCCCAAATCGTGAATCACTCGCAGAAAGTCTTGGAGTTCTTCATCTGATAGTATGGCGGCAATTAACAGTACGGCATCTGCGCCCACTGTACGTGCTAAATAGATTTGGTAGAGGTCAATGATGAACTCCTTGCACAGTAGCGGTAGTGCTACGTGTTGTCTGATTGTACGCAGATTGTTAAAACTGCCAGAGAAGAACTTTTCATCAGTGAGAACCGAAAGACAACTTGCGCCGCCTCGGACGTAAGCTTGGGCGATCGCTATTGGGTCAAAGTCAGATCGGATCACCCCACGACTTGGTGATGCTTTTTTGACTTCTGCAATTAAGCTTGGTTGGTTGGGACTCTGCTGCAAAGCCAAAAGGAAATCTCGCACCGGAGGAGCTGCCGTTAACTGATCCTGTATTGCAATCAAAGGCATTTCTTGCCGCATTTTTGCGACTTCTTGCTTTTTATGCCACACAATTTCTTCAAGAATGTGGCGCTTGGTAGAAGCTGGTTTACTCATAAGCTGTTGATTGTTGATCGTTGATTGTTGATTGTTGATTGTTGATTGCTATTAACAATTAACAATCAACAATTAGCTACTAACTCTTCACTAAAGTTTGAGTGTAAGTATATACTACGTTTTTAATCAGCGCCAGACCAACTTCTCCTCCTAAGGTCATGATGGATTCTGGATGAAACTGCACCGCAGCGACTGCTCGTGTTTGATGTTCAATAGCCATAATCACATCATCATCTGAAATCGCTGTCACCTTCAGGTCGGGGGGCATTTTTTCTGGCAGGGCAAACAACGAATGGTATCTACCCACTGCAAAAGATTGCGGTAAGCCCTTGAACAGCACCGAATTGGGGTCTGTGACCGAAATTCGCGATGATTTGCCGTGTTGAGGATAGTGGAGAACACCTAGCTCTCCGCCCAAAGCTTCAACAATACCTTGTAGTCCCAAACAGACTCCAAAAAGTGGGATTTGGCGACGGATACAGGCGAGTACGGTTTCTGGAACCCGAAAATCAGTAGGTCTACCAGGACCAGGAGACAAGACAACTAAATCAGGGCGTTCTGTGTCAAACAGCGATTCAGAGAAGCCATGACGTAGAGTTTTGACGATCGCACCTGAGGAGCGGATGTAATTGGCTAATGTGTGAACAAATGAGTCTTCATAATCAATGAGTAAAACGCGCTTACCAGGTTCGACATTTGGAATGCATGCGCTTAATTTTGTTGGTCTGCATTCGTCTGATTTCGCCCCTGTTTGCTTAGCACTGCGAATTGTTTCAAACAAAGCAGCCGCCTTAGTCATTGTCTCTTGTTCTTCGGCTTTTGGTATAGAGTCATAAAGGATAGTAGCACCAACTCGCACTTCAGCGATTGAGTGTTGTAACCGAATGGTCCGTAAGATCAATCCGGTATTGAAATCACCGTTAAAGCTTAAATAGCCAACTGCACCGCCATACCAACGTCTGGCACTACGCTCGTGCTGTTCGATAAACTGCATTGCTGACCGTTTGGGTGCACCGGTCACTGTGACTGCCCAAGTATGGGTAAGAAACGCATCCAAGGCATCAAACTCTGGTCGCAATAAGCCCTCGACATGATCCACTGTATGGATCAAGTGACTGTATAATTCTATTTGGCGACGACCAATGACTTGTACCGATCCAGGCTCACAAATCCGTGATTTGTCATTGCGGTCCACGTCAGTACACATTGTCAACTCAGCTTCTTCTTTACCAGAATTAAGCAAAGCACGAATTTGCTCGGCATCATCTAGAGCATCCTGTCCCCGAGTTATAGTGCCACTAATCGGACATGTTTCTACACGCCTACCTTCCACCCGCACAAACATTTCCGGAGATGCACCAATCAGATACTCTCCACCGAGATTAAAAATAAATCCATAGGGACTGGGATTAATTTTCTGTAAGGTTTGGAATAGTTTACTAGGTGGCTCTTCAGTTGCTGTAAAAAAGTTTTGACTCGGAACAACTTCAAATAAGTCCCCCCGACGGAAGTAATCTAGTGCTACCTCCACAAGCGAGGCATACTCACCTGTTTCATGGTCAGCAGTTTGAGCCGGGACACGACGTTCTCCTCGATAATCGACTGATTCACCTGATCTCGGGAGATTATTAGTGCTGCCATATGCTGTTTCAAATTCATATTGCACACGAAAAGCGCGTTGCAGGTAGTAGTCAACAACTATCAGTTCATCAGGCAAGTACAACACCAAATCCCGCTGATCTGTAGGACGAGACAGGCGCTTAGTAATTGGCTCAAACTGGAACACCAAGTCGTAAGCGAAAGCACCATACAATCCTAGATGCTCATCTTCATTACTAGAGAAAGTATGTAAAATATCGCGGATTACCGTAAAAGCCGAAGGTTGCTTGCTGCGCTCTTCTTCTGTAAACTGTTGTATTGTCGGTTTGACTAAGCCAGTAATATAGTTTTTATCTAAGGTGATTTCCTCAAGTTGGTCATGTGCGGACAAACGCTTTAAAAGCACTGGGATTAGTACTTTGCCCCGGTCATTCAGTGCTGTCAGCGTGAAAGACTTCTCTCGTGTTTTGAGTTCCAGTGGTGGATTGATAAACCCGATCGCCCATCTTTTATATCGTCCTGGATATTCATAGCTACTCTTGAGCAAACCTCCACGTTGAGAATCGAGGTAAAATAAAATCTCATCCAAGGCAGTGTCCATCTGAACTTGAGTGATGGAGCGAAATACATGAACACCGCCTAGGGTTGTGTAAGAGTGGGAATCAACAGTCATGGACAATCTTTCTGGAGTAATCATTAGTTATTAGTCAGTAGGAACCCGATTAATCACGTCTATACAGTTATCAGAAAAATTTCGACTTTGGGCTAATGACTGTGGATTTTTAAACATACTATAGTAATTTTTGCGGTGCTACTAAAATCGAATTTTTAGCAGCAAAGCCTAGTCAGTCGAAATTGTCTTTATACAGGTTTTCTTGCTCTTGTCAAGCTAAATAAGAATGTTTTTCTTGGGAAGACAGTAACTAGAAAAGCTTCTTTTGGTACTAAGTTGTATTCAGACAATTAATGAGGTTTGATGGGTCAGAGTTAACAGTAGAATATTAACAGTCAATATTCCTCTGTCAATTTTTGTAATCAAATACCACTTGGTATCCCTTTATTGTACTAACTGTTACATAACGACACATGAACAATTTTTTGATAGATGTGTCAATTTTTTGGCTTTTTACTTTAGTCTCTGTGCTTTATAGCAAAAAATATACAAAGGTAATTTGCTGCCTCCTCCTAAAGTTATAAATTGCATTCCTTCTAAAGAGGTAAATAGAGTATCAGCCCAGCTATTAAGCGTTTTTTCGGTTATGCTGTGTAACTTTAATAACCTTTATACCCAATCCGCTCTGTAGTTTGTAGATGAATACGAGTAAATGCGTTAGGGATTTCCAAGTAAAAAAATATCCAACTATTTCTTGTGAGATAAGCTCTAAGCGCCCGTCCAACTATTTCTTGTGGGATAAGCTCTAAGCGCCCGTCCTATGAACTGGGCGGGCAGGATGCCCACCCCACAATATTGGATAATTTATTTCTCGTTCCCACGCTCTGCGTGGGAATGCATTACCGGAGGCTCTGCCTCCTCTTAAAGTCGGAGGCAGAGCCTCCGGTAATGCATTACTAGGCAGAGCCTAGTAACGAGAAGGTTATATTTTCAAGGGTTACAGCTTAAGTTGACACCCATGGCAGGATGCCCACCCCACAATATTGGATAATTTATTTGTTGGAGTTCCCTTACCCATGAAGATGCTTGAGGATTAACGGACAAACATCGATCGCTTGCAACGATTGAGACTCAAGTAAGTGAGTTTGTCGGGTGATCAATAACGGTCCGTCTGCAGCATCCGCATTCACACAACCGTGAGAACCGCGTACCAAGGAAGCATCTAAGGGAATGACATCCATTAAGTAGCGAAAACCAAGCTGTTTTTTTAGCAGCTTTAGACCGATTTTGAGCTTGGGAAGTTTGATTTGGGGATCGAGGAACAGTTCTACAGGGTCATAACCAGGCTTGCGATGAATATCAACTGTTCTGGCAAAATCGGGCGCATGATTGTCATCAAGCCAGTAGTAGTAAGTAAACCAACTATCTGGCTGAGATACCGCCACCAACTCTCCCGATCTGGGGTGATTCAAATGGTGGGTTTGTTTTTCTTTGTTGTCTAAGACATAGGCAACACCGTCGGTGGCTTCTAGCAGCGATCGCACTTTGGGGATATAGAACGGATCGTTGACATAAACATGAGCAACCTGATGATCGGCAACAGCAAATGCCTTACTTGCCCCAGGATCGAGTAATTCTCGCCCTAGTTCTTCGCGCACGGTAAGTAAGCCTTTTTGCCGCAGCATTCGATTTAGGTGGACGGGTTGGGATACGGCTGTAATCCCATATTCCGATAAAACGATGACTTGAGCGCCGCGATTTTCATAGTATTCAATCAAATCGCCGCAAAGAGCATCAATTTCTTGTAAATCCGAAGCCACCAAGTCAGGGTGAGGACCAAATTTTTGTAAGCAATAGTCTAGATGAGGCAGATAAATGAGTGTGAGTGTTGGGTTGCATCGTTCTTCAACCCACTTGGCTGAGTCAGCGATCCATTGTGAGCAACGAATGGATGTGTTGGGACCCCAGAAATTGAACAGAGGAAACTGACCTAGTTCAGCTTGAAGTTGCGATCGCCATTCCTGTGGCTGGGTATAAATATCAGGAATTTTTCTCCCATCAGCAGGATACATTGGTCGAGGAGTGATTGCATAATCCACATCAGAGTACATGTTGTACCACCAGAACAAGTTGGCGCACGTGAAGGATGGATCTAGCGATCGCGCCATTTCCCACACTTTGGGTGCCTGAACGAGTTTGTTAGACTGTCGCCAAAACTTAATTTCACACTCATCACGGAAATACCAGCCATTGCCGACAATGCCATGCTCTGAGGGCAACTTCCCTGTAAGATAGGTTGCTTGTACACTACAGGTAACAGCAGGTAACACTGGGGAAATCGGGATCGCGAGTCCAGCTTCCGCCCAACGACTCAGCAACGGCGTATGCTCCCCCAATAAGCTAGATGACAATCCCACTACATTGAGAACAACGGTTTTTTGCATAATTTTTTAATCGCTTGAACGAACCGAATTACGGTATGAATTGTGCATGTAGAGACGCGAAATTTCGCGTCTCTACAATGATTATGGATACCCAAAAAACAAAATTCATACATACATGAAACTTTCCGCTGCGTCTCTGTGGTTTAATAAATAAATAAATTTTAATTTTTGATTAAGTTCAAAGTCAAAGAATTTTTTGAGTCTTGAGTTTTTAATCCTGAATTATTTAAAACCCACTCATACTCTCGCTGGATTGATGCCAGTAAATCCAGCTTTATCTCTTGAGGCAATACGGACCAAGTGTAAGTCTCAATTTCTAAGTGGTTAGAGACATTGTTGCTCTGTAGCAGTTCTAGGACAGTAACAATATCATCTTGAGTAGACTGCAGTAGCTGGTAATCGTGGATGAAAATCGGGACATGAAAGTGAATCCGCCACTCACAAGCTGTAGTATGTTCTAGATATGGTAAAGCGGTTTCTAGGTCTGGATAATGATGCAGCTGCCCACGGTCGTCACGAGCAACTACCTGGTGTAAATACGTAGATTCTGCAAAATGTTGCAACCGCTCTTTTACCTGGCGGCGTTCTTCCACATCGGAGGGAATTTTCACCTGCAGGGCAGCACTGATCTGAATCTTGCCAATCTGAATTTTTGCAGCTTGAAATTGCTGGAAAACTTGTCGAGGATCTTCATACCCGACAGCAAAGTGGCAGGTATCGTAACAAATACGCACATGCTCTCGTAAAAGAGCCTCGGCGGCTAAGAGTGAAATTCCCAGATGTTCTGCTAAATAAGTTCCACCTATAGGTAGTAAATAGGTCTGGAAATATTCAATGACTTCGGCAGTATTTTCAATTAATCCATCTGGTTCTGGTTCTAAATCTAGATGCAGCACCTTTTCGGTGTCGATTCGGATGCGTACCATTTCTGCCACCACCTGTGCTATGTGCAGACTGGCACTTTTGGTAACGGTTGCTTGTAAAATTTGATTTCCCTTGAACCAAGGTTTGTACGATAACGGTAGTGTGGAAATGCTACCCTCCATTACGTCGGCTGGTAACAGTTTTGCCAGGATATTTACCAGTCGTAACGTGTAGTCCAACCGTTCTTGCTTAGACCAATCCGGTGCATAAACTTGGTCTTTCACTACCTGAGAATGAAATCCACCGTAAGGAAAGCCATTTAAGGTAAATACATATAAGTCTTGTTCTGTCAACCATGACCGAAAATCAGCTAAGGCATTGGATTGCACCAGTTCCCTCGTTGCGACATCTGCTAAGCGCAACCCAATGCCAAAGGGTTTGTCTGGGGCTAAGCGTGCTTTGAGATCTGGAATGTACTGCTTTAAGTTAGCAAATACGCGGCTCCACTCTTCACCTGGGTGAATATTCGTGCAATAGGTCAAGTGAAAGCTGTTGAGTGTCTCTATTTTCATCTTTTAGCTATCTGGTAATGGGTAATGGGTAATGGGGAAAAAGCTAATTGCTAATGGCTAATGGCTAATGGCTAATTGCAATTAACAATTAACAATTAACAATTAACAATTAGCTAACAGCGAAATTGCTTCCCTGTACAAAGACAGATTCGCTTCGTGAACCTCAATCCCTTTTCCAAGGCGTTGTAAAAGTGTTATGGTTAATTCTCCACCCAAGTGTTCTCGGAACTCAGTCAATCCTCGGAACAAACAACGCGGATGTTCTAGTCGCAATATTTGTTCAGCCATTTCCGGTACATACAATGTCAAGCCTAGAGCAGACAATGTCTTGATGATCTGCCGCCACTCTAACCGAGAAAGCAGTCCTAACAGGTAGGAATAAGTACTATCCAAAGCAATGCCAATAGCCACTGCTTCGCCGTGACGCAGGCGGAAGTTTGTCAAATGCTCAAGTTTATGTGCCGCCCAATGACCGAAATCTAGGGGACGGGATGAACCCATCTCAAAGGGATCGCCGCTGTTGGCAATGTGATCCATGTGTAACTGAGCACAACGATATATAACCTCTTGCATGGTGTTCATGTCTCGGCGGACAAGTTCTGGGGCGTGGGAGCAGATGAACTCAAAGAAGTTAGCATCCTTAATCAATGCTACCTTAACCGCCTCTGCAATTCCACTTAGCCAATCGCGATCGTCCAAGGTATTCAAGAATGCATTGTCATTCAAAACTGCATAAGGCGGGGCAAAGGTGCCGAGAAAGTTCTTTTTGCCAAAGGCATTGATGCCATTTTTTACCCCCACTCCCGAATCATTTTGTGCCAACACTGTAGTAGGAATACGGATGATGCGAATTCCTCGGTGCGCTGTTGCTGCTGCATATCCTGCTAAGTCTAATACAGCACCACCGCCTATAGCCAATAAGTAGGAGTGGCGACAAAGTCCGACTCGATCAATCAGCTGGTGAATTTGCTCACACAAGTTCGGATCGTTCTTGGCTGCTTCTCCACCCGGAACTATCATAGGTGCTGACAGCGTTAGTGTCTCTGCATGGTGCTTGCTATATGCTGCTAATTGCCCAAGCAACTCACCTCGGGACTTCAACAATCCTGCATCCACCACTGCTACTACTTTTTTCGGTCCCGAATCACGGTCTGCTGCAATCACTTGCGCCAGCAGGGGATTTTTTAACTTGAATAAGTCAGTAGTAAAGTATACTTTATAATCAAAGCTAACGGAGACACTTTGGTGAATCGGTTGCAGGTTGAATGTAGTGTTTGGCTTAATATCTACTACCATATTTTCTCCGATGTTTCTAAAAATCCAGCGCGATTTAGAGCCTGAAGGAACACCTCTACAGAGTGCGAACCTTCAACCCTGACTTTGTTGTTAATGACGAAGAATGGTACACTTGTGATGCCTTGGCTGTGAGCAAGTGCTGATTCAGCTAGAACCGCATCAAGTGCAGCATGAGTACTCACTTGATATCGTAGTTTTGTAGAATCCATGCCATTTCTTGTGCCTATGTTAACAATAACGTCAATGTCTCCGATGTTCAAACCGAATTCAAAATAAGCTTTATAGATCGCTTCTACGACATTGCTTTTGATGTTTTCTGGTGCCAGCGTAATCAGTTGGTGAGAAAGAGTACTGTTCACAGCCAAACTGATATTCTCAAAATTTAACTTGACTCCGGCTGCTTCACCAACACTTTGTGTGTAGTCAAACATTTGTTGGAGTTGTATGGAGTTTATACCTTTCCTTGCTAGCATAAAACTGCGAAATTCGTATCCAGCCTCCGGAATGGCATTGTCTAGAAGAAATGGATGCCAACGGATTTCAATTTTTTCGTCTTGTCGTTGCCCGATCGCATCGAAAAGATGCTTTTTACCGATTCGACACCACGGGCATACTGTGTCGTGAAATATGTCGATCAACATAGTTTTCGTAACTCTGATAGTTGTTAATTGTTGATTGTTGATTGTTAATTGATAATAGAACAATCAACAATCAACAATGAACAATCAACTAACAACTAACAATTTTCATCTCAAAATAATTAATATCTTCTAACAAGTTTGTGACTTCCTCCTCAAAAAAGCTTTGAGTCGTTTCAAATTCTTGGATTAATGCTGCTCGGTTTTTCTGTGCTACCAAAGAAGCCAAGCGGCTTTCGGTATGGGCTAACCGAGCGATCGCCTGACATCGGTCTTGTGTAGCTAGCATGATGTCTACGCATAAGTGTGGACTTTGGGCAAACAAACGCTTAACAATGTCTATTTCTTGACTATAGCTAGGACTTGACATTGACAAGCTACGCTCTATGTCGATTTTTTCAGAGGCTAAGAAAACACCAAGGCTAAATCGAGAAAAGTGCCGCGTTGCTTGAATAATCACCATTAATTCGTCATGTTCTTCAGGTGAGGATAGAATCAGCTCTCCACCCTGACTTTTGATGAAGTCTAATAACCATTGAAATTCTTCATCGTTTCGACCTGGACATACTACTACTTTTTGTTCTGCCAAGAACTTGACATTTGGTCCAAACATGGGGTGTAATCCCATGACAGGACCACAATGGTTGAGGAGCATTGCTTTAACTGGCTCACTCTTCAGACTTGTGATGTCGCATAAAGCTGCAGTTGGGGTCATATATTTGGCTGCACGCTTGATCACAGAGACTGTTCTTTCGATGGGAACACTGACTATAACTAACTCGGCGTGACTTAACAGTTTATCTGCATACTCCCAATCTGCGGCTTCAAGAACACTAACCTCATGTCCTGCTGCTCTTAGTTGCTCACTGAAAAATTTTCCCATCCTGCCAGAACCACCGATGATGGTAATTTTTCTCTGTGTTACATTATTTACAGGTGATGTGGTCACAGTGGTAAGTGCAGCATCGCAACTGTTAACTAGACTTACCCAAATTGATTCCGGAATACCAGCAGCGGCAAGCAGAGGCGCTACATTAGCAATTTGTGCTTCCAGCGCCGGGGGATCTGAAGCTTTTAGTAAAGATAGGCGATCGCGTAATAGCTCGATTAGGGTTTGGTCGATTTCTTTGAGTAAGTCTTGGATCATAATGAGTTAGGAGTGATGAGTTATTACTCCATGGCAGAGGAGAAAATTACTTAATTTGTAGGTATTTTGTTCCCGATCCTGAGGCGCAAATAAACACGTTGGGTGGGCACTGCCCACCAGCGTTTGCAATTGGTGGGCAGTGCCCACCCAACTACAGTTAGGCTGATTGCAGACGTAGATGAGCAGTGCTACATTTACAGTCTTTAGCTGTTTAGTCAGTCAATACGGTTCAGCTTGGGCTGATCGGTAGGAATTTTAGGCTGTGTAGAGACGCAAAATTGTCTTTACAAAAGTTGTCGGTAGGTAAACAACTACTGATCCGTATTGGTTGATCAGTTCCTAATAGTTTGCAAATCTAACTTTGATCAGTTCGTAGTAAGCGCTTATTACAAACAAAGATAACCGTCAATTTTTGGTTGCCTGTTCCTAGTTTTTAGATATCGACAACTGATTTGTGAGAATTCACTTTGGGTAAGACATCTACAGTTGATTTAGCAGCAAGTACTTGAGAAAATAGTGCTTCATACTGAGCGATCGCTTGCTCGAAAGAATAGCGTTTTTCAGCATACTGTCTGCCCTTTTTCCCTAGTCCAGTCGCCAAATCCGGATTATTATATAAATCCAGCACTGCTGCAGCCATTGCCTGTGGTGACTCTGGATCAACAACTATACCGCCACCACTTTTATTTACAGCTTTCGCGGCAGTACCAGTAGCGGGAACTGAAGCCACTATTGGGCGACCAGAAGCTAGTAACAATGGGATCTTTGAAGGCATGTTGAAGGAAATCACATTGCGCTTTTGCAAAATCAAGCCCACATCTGCCGCTGCTAGCATTGAGGGGAGTTTTTCTCGCGGCTGTAACGGCAAAAGCAAAACGTTATCAGCCCCATCACGAAGACAATCTTGCTCTAAACTTTTCAGGGCTGTTGATTCACCTGCAATCACAAAGACAATTTCTGGTAGATGACGCAATAAAGCAGCTGCTGCTACTACTGTCTCTAAACCTTGCGTTAGAGCAATGTTACCTGAGTACATCACCACAAATTTCCCATCAAGTTGATAGGATGATTTCCAGCCGTTGTTCTCTTTAGGCAAGGGGCAGATAAAATTGACATCCACCCAATTGGGAATACAAACTATTTTTTTAGCAGGCACACCCTTACTTACTAAATTATCCACAAATCCTTCGGCAATAACACTGATGGTATGTGCACGACCGTAAGCAAATTTCTCTAAGGCTTCAAAAGCACGGATGATAAATTTGTTTTTGATTAATCCAACGCGGACTGCGGCTTCCGGTAAAATATCTTGGAGATTCAGCACTACTGGGCAGTTGTATAACCAACCTAGTAGGGCTGCTGGTAGAGACACTAGTAAAGGCGGGACTGTGAGCAGAATGACATCGGGTTGCCAACCGTTGAGGGCTTGTGGCAAGCTTGTAGTTACAAAGCTCAGCTCTAATAACAGCCTATCTACCAGATTGGGTTTAGACTTGATTCGTAGGTAGCTCCGCTGAATGGTAACGCCGTTTTTTTGTTCGGTAACGAAGCACTTACCCTGATACTCTTCATAAATCTGGCGCTGCGGGTAGTTAGGCATTCCAGTAATTACCCGCACTTCATGACCGTTCTCCACCAGTCCTTCTGCCAGTTCAGTCATTAAAGGAGCAATTCCAATTGGCTCTGGATAATAGTTGTAGGAATAAATCAGAATGCGCATTATCTATGCTTGCTAATTTGGTGGAGTCAGCCTGAAAATTTAAGCTTTGTTTTGTTCAGACAGTATATTTAGTTTTTGGTATTGCCACTGACAGGGATATGCTTAAAATACACTTGCTCGTCATGTTTTTTTGTCTTAATTATAACCCTGCTAAGTATCGTTACACTTCAGAATCAAGTAACACTGAACATTTTTGACAGTGCCATTGAAATTGGTAACAGGCTCAACACCAGCAATCCGTATGGCAGACTAGCGAAACCAGCTGCAACTGTGGCGTCTAAGACAATGAGTGACAATATTCCTGAACGCACTGCCATTCGGATGTTCTCTGCACTAGGTTGGCGTACAGCCGTAATAAAAGGTCGCAACACCCGCATAGTTAATAAAATAACGAATGGCAATACGAATTGTAGATGATAATTATTTAATAACCCCAGCCCCAAAAGTCCGGCAATGACCGTGCCAATTAGTAGCAGCGCGATGACGGAAGTGCTACCATTCCCTCCATGTACTTCACCTCGGCTTAAGGTAGTAATAGCAGCTATGTAAACAATGGGAATCAAAGCTAAAAACCAACACTCTGCTACCATTGGTGACACCATACTCACCCCCAGTAATAAGTTACCGCCGCGACAAATCCCCATATTTAGCGGACCAAAAACCGGGTGATGCTTGCCGTAAGCATCATAAAGAATGCAAGCAGCCGCAATGCCACAAGCTATAGTGGCACTCAACCAAGAAACTTGAGCAGCTGCTAGTACTCCAGTACTGAGAAGTAAAGTCCCCAAAATAGTTGCTTCTCGACTAGATGCCCTGCCACTGGGAATCGGTCGCTCCGGTCGCTCAAGAGCGTCTATTTCAGCATCAAATACATCATTAAATACAATCCCACCCCCGTATAAACCCGTAGTAGCCATAAGCAACCATGCCAGTGGTATCAGATGAACAAGCGCTGATCCGCTATTGATGAAGACAACACTCCCTGATGCTGCAAAGCCTGCTAGGACATCTGCCCAGGCAGTGACAATGTTTGCAGGTCGCATTAACTGTAAATACGCCCACAGGCGTTGGTAACTTTGGGAAATTGAAATTGTAGTGTTCATATAAAAAATGGTTGATTGTTGATTGTTGACTGTTGATTGTTGATTGTTGATTGTGGTATTTTTTAACAATCAACAATTAACAATTAACAATTAACTATTCGATTAGTGCGTATTCTTGGGTGGATTCGACAACTGGTTCTTGTCCGCGCAGTACGGAGTTACCGTTGAACAACTGTCGCTGGTCGATGGGTGACGGGTTGAGCCAATCAGCAGATTGCATTTGACCAGTTTGGCTGTAAGCTGAAAGTGCATTCTCATAACAGACTGCTCTGACATGATCTGCTGGGATGCCACGATCTAGCATGAGTTGGGCAGTCTTGGGAACAGCTAAGGGATCGCTCATCCCCCAATCAGCACTACTGTCTACGATGATGCGATCGCACCCGTACTGCCGCACAATATCTACCATCCTGGCATTCCCCATTTTGGTGTGCGGGTAAATTGTGAACGCTGCCCAAAAACCCCGATCCAAAACTTCCTGCACCGTTTCTTCATTGTTGTGATCCACAATGACTTGCGATGGTGCTAACCCGTGTTCAAGACAAACATCCATGCTGCGACTGGTGCCTGCCTTTTTGTTGCGATGGGGTGTGTGAATCAAAACTAGCATTTCTAGTTCTTTTGCTAATTCTACCTGTAGCCGGAAGTATTTATCTTCCGTTGGGGTCATGTCATCGTAGCCAATTTCACCGATCGCCACTACACCCTCTTTGCAGGCAAACAAAGGCAAAAGTTCCATGACTTCTTCTGCCAATGCTTCGTTATTGGCTTCTTTGGAGTTCAACCCAATTGTGCAGTAATGTTTTATACCAAATTGCGCAGCCCGGAATCGCTCCCATCCTACTAAGCTGCTAAAGTAATCTTGAAATGAGCCAATGCTTGTACGGGGTTGTCCCATCCAAAAAGCAGGCTCAATCACCGCCACAATTCCCGACTCCCTCATAATCAGGTAATCGTATGTTGTGCGGGCGCTCATGTGAATGTGGGGATCGATAAACATCATATAGTTTTTTGTTAATTGTTGATTGTTGATTGTTAATTGTTGATTGTTGGTTGTTAGTTGTTAGTTGTTAGTTGTTAGTTGTCTCCCCCTACTCCCTCATCTCCCCCTACTCCCCCTACTCCCCCTACTCCCTCATCTCCCTCATCTCCCCCTACTCCCTACTCCCCACTCCCCACTCCCCGTATTAAGCTGTTCCAATTTAAATGCCCTGTCTGGATTTGGGCTTGTAAGTCTGGATAACGGGCGAGGAGTGCTTGCGCTTGGGGTAAAGGAGATTCGGCACAGGCGATCGCAGCGGCGCCTTGTTGGAGTGACATCTTCCCTAGCAGCAGAGGGGTGTCGGAGGTGGGGTGAGGTTCTGCTAGTACTCGCTCTAAATCTGATAAGATCGCTGTGTCGGCAAATTTCCCTACCAGTCGCCAAAGTTCAGGAGATACTGAGCGGTGAGCTGCCCAACGTTCATGAGCGTAATTGCTTGCCATTTTGGCTAGTTCGGCATTTATACGTTGGTCAAGCCCTTGGATTAAATGCAGCGGACTGCCGACAAACAAAGCTTTTAGAACCATTTGGTTCCATGCCAGATTGTCCAAATACTCTGCAGGATAAGGATTTTGTAAGGCAACAGCGTTGAAGACTGCTGTCATATTACTGCGAATTCCTTCAGCAGCACGGGTGCGAAGTTGTTCTGGGTAAGGCAGAAGCGGTAAGGCTTGATAAAGCGCTAGTAATTCTCCAACATCGGCTGCCGTGAAAAGTTGCGTCAGCGTTAGCAGATATTTCTCAGTATTTTCCTGAGGTAGAGACAGTACCAAAAGAGTACGAGCGGCTTGATCTACAGTCCAATAACGCGGAAACCAACCTGTTCGGACTGAATCGGCTGCTTTTAAGTCTTCTGGTGTGAGAGCTAAATCATTTTTGCCTGTATAACGTGGTACACTGCTAAAAGCAGTAAAGAACACTCGTGTATTACCACTGCTTTTGATCTGCTCCCTCTTATCTTCTAGCCAGGTCAGACCTTTTTCCGGAACCTGCCGTCTCAGCCAACGATGCAGTAAATCAGTAATATTAAAATTTGTTGTTTCTATTGCAGAATTTATCATTTTTATCCCTCGTTCCCAGGCTCAGCCTGGGAATGCCTACTGTGAGGCAGAGCCTCACGTAAATCTTTGTACTTTTTGTCTGTAGAGGGAGGCAGAGCCTCCCGGAATGCATTACCAGCCTCTGGCTGGTAACGAGTTAGTAGGGTGGGCACTGCCCACCATTTCAGGATTTAGTCAATTTCCGAAAAAATGGGCGGTTTCAACCTCTGCTACACAAACTAAACCTGCCTGTACGGGTTCCAAAACCTTGATTTTGCATTAGTCCGCGAAGGCGGACTTTGTTTGTGTAGCCGCGACTTCCAGTCGTTAGGGCTTAGATGCCCACCCTACTTGCTATGGCTCTAAACTGGAGCTTTTTCCAGTTGTTCTTCTAAATCTGGGGTTTTTTCCAGTCTGCTTTCTAAGCTTTTAATGAAATTTTGCTTTTGATTTTTCCGCCATTTAGAAGCAGCAGCAGCAGCTCCCACCAATGCTAGACCTAATAGTGCAGCTGGTTCAGGTACTGCGGTTTTGTCGTTCTTGACGTCTAACACTTGGACGCGACCTTGGAAAAAGTCACCAACATACAGCTTGCCATCTTTGAGGGTTGTGCCACCAGTCCAGTTAAATTTGCCTGGTGTAAGGTCGAGGGGGTTACCGAATGGAGGATCGGTTAATCCAGGAGGTGGTACAATATTGCCCGATGCATCGAGGGCTGGCTGACCGTATGCAGTCAGGAAGTTACCGTTTTTATCGAATACCTGAACGCGGCTGTTGATAGAATCAGCTACATAGACATTCTCTTGGTCGTCTACTTCGATGCCAATTGGCTGAAGAAGCTGTCCAGGTCCGCTACCTGCTGAACCAAATGTGTACAGAGGTTTACCATTTGGATCGAGTACCTGAACGCGGTTGTTATACTGGTCAGCTAGATAGATATTTCCACTAACTGGGGAAATTCTTATCCCTGCTACACCTTGGGTTTCTCCAAGTGCAGTGCCTGCGGTGCCACCAATCACACCAATTTGCTGTCCTTCTGGTGTGAATTTAAGGATCCTTTCACCGTTAAAATCACCAACGTACACGTTGCCAGCTTTGTCAAATGTCACACCAGATGGTCCAAAGAAAAACCTACCTGGTATGAGACCGGTAAATTGTCCATTTGCAAAGGATCTAATAAAGTTACCCTGAGAATCGAATTGATTGATGCGGTTGTTGTAAACATCACCTGCATACAGATCCCCTGTTACTGGATTAAAGTCTACAGTTGTTGGCTCGTCAAACTGTCCGGGTCCTGTGCCGCCGGAGCCAATTGCTCCAAGATACTGACCGCTAGGACTAAATTTTTCAATTTTGTCACCGATGTTGAAGTTAGCAGTACCATCCGGGTTAACACCGCGACCGTTAGATACGAGGATATTGCCATTGTTGGGGTCTACCGCTATGCCTTGGGGAACAAACAGCTGTCCAGGTCCGAAGCCAGGGCTACCGATCTGGCTGTCGTAGGTTAAGCTGATCGCCGCTTTGGCTTGGGCAGATGCTGCCAAAACCATGAAGCCAGTACCGACTAAGGCAATTGACAAATTTTTGACTAATCCCATATTGCGGATACCTATAATGTGAGTTATGCTTGTCACTAGGTGGTTTTTCTTCGCAGGCTCAGCCTGAAAATTTTAGAATGTGAACTACTGCCTTGTACGCAGCAGTTCACTTTGTCAGTGTGCAATTGCTAATTGCTAATTGCTAATTGTTGCCATTACCTATTACCAGCCCTAACTATAAAAGGAGTGCAACTTACGTTATTAGTGAATCTCTACTTTAGCCAGCAAGTCTTCGCCCAACTTTTCAAGTTTCATGCGCTTGCGCACGGCAGCAGTAGCGCCTAAAGCACCAACCGCTAACAAGCCTAGACCAGCACCGGGTTCAGGAACTTTCGACGCCGGAGCGTTAGGATTAACTCTGATGACGCTTCCTTTGCCTTCTGCGAATCTGGCGTCGTTCGAGATATATAAATAACCATCAGGACCAACAGTTATACCAGAAGCTGCCTCTAGCCCGTCACCCTGCAGAATGGTTGTACGAGTACCATCCTTGGCGATTTTGATCAAAGAACCACTTGGATCGCCGGTGAGAATACCACCCTGTTGAATTGCCTTCCATTCTGACTGATCTACGTGTTGCAATGCATACAAATTGCCGTCAGCGTCGTATGCCACACCAGTTAGCTGGGTAAAGCCATCAGCTATCTGTTTGCCAGTCTCCAGGGCACCAGTGTCACTTATCCCTGTTGTTGTCAAGTTATCGTCAACACTCCAGATACGTGCTTTTCCTTCTGGATAAGGGAAGTAAGAGTATTCACTGACTGTCAAAGTTCCGTCGGGAGCAAGAGCGATACCTGTAGGTACTGATTGCTGTGATGCCGGAAGACCGTTGGGAGCAATTACATAACCTGGAGGTGGTGCTGCGCCTCCTGTTGGGTCTACTGTCCCTTCAGGAAGTTTTGGGTATACGAGTTGATCTACTGGTATTTTAAGCTGAGGAAACGCTTTGACGTCCTGAATACCGCTGCCATCAAGTGCAACTTTATATATATCGTTTCCACCCCCATCAACGACGTAGGCATTATTACCCTTAATGACAAAGGCATAGGGGTTGGAAATTAAATCAGTGTGGTCAGGATTATACTTGGTTTCATACTGTCCAAAATCGGCAAGAGCTGTCAAAGAACCACTGCCTAAGTCTACTTTGTAGAGTTTTCCAAGTTGAGGTCCTTTTAAAACACTGTCACGCAGGGTCGGATCGCCAGCTAAGCCAGTTAAAAGATAAGCGTTGCCTTGGGAATCAAATTTGAAGTCTGCAGGACCAGCACCTTGTTCTCCACTGGGCCTTAAACCTATTGATGTGAGTCCCGATAGTACATCTGTTTTTGTACCATCTTTAGAAATTTTGGTTACGGAGCCATTTTCGGCAGCACATAAGGGAATATATTGCGAACTAGGTGATGCTATGCATCTTCCATCTGCTCCATCGCCTCCAGAACCACTTTGTGCTACATAAAGGTTGCCGTCTTTATCAAAGGTTATATTCCGTGGGTTATTAAGACCAGTAGCAACTGTGTCAAAAGATGCAGCTTGTGCTTTGGATACAGAAATAGTGGCTATGCCAACAGTGAAAATCGTCAGAGCAAATGACTTGAGTTTCATAGATTGAGTGTGAGTAATCTGTGGAAAGTTTTATTTTAATGAGAGCGATTCCCAGGAACAGGGAGGTTAAAATCAAGCTTTTCCTACGTAAGCGTGCAGAACACGGCTGACTGCAGGGTAGGCATTGCCCCTCTTAATCGAGAGACGTTGACATGGGCTTGAAACTTTTTACTTGAACGTCAGGAGTTTTGGCGGTAACCTGTCCACGCCAGTAGCCGTGAGTTGCGGGAAACCCGACACAGAGCGCTGGCTCCCCAACCCCTCCCTTACAAGGGGAGGGTATTCTGACCGCACCTTCCCTTGTAGGGGAGGGGCTGGGCGGTTAGGTTTTTGACAATCATGAACTTAGCTAATTGTCTTGACTCCATCCACGAGCAGTGTTGGCTGAGTCTTCTCCTTCAGCACCAAACATTAAAATACGTTTAGAGCCGAAGCAGGTTCAGACTCAGACTTTGTATTCTCAATTCTGAGAACTTGTCCAAGTCTTGGAAGACCACCTCGGTTAATCAGGTAGATAGCACCATCAGGACCAATAGTAAGAGCAGCAGGTGACTGAAGTCCATTACCACTCAGGAGAGTTGTGCGACTGCCGTCAGGAGCGATCTTGATTAGAGAACCATCTAGATTACCTTTCCAACCTGACTGATTTGCGTGTTGCAAAGCATACAAATTGCCTTGATCATCAAAAGCTAAGTCAATCAGTTGGGTAAAACCCTCTGCATAAACTGTTATTTGATTATCAGAACCAACGCGGTAGATTTTTGCGCCACCTTCTGGAAAAGGAAAACCAGTAAATTCGCTTACGTAATAAGCATTATCTGGACCTTTTACGACTCCTGTTGGTACTGACTGAATTGACAATTGGGATGGGGTCGCATTACAATAAGCACTAAGAGGTGGCACATGTCCCCGATCAAAATTTTGGGAGCCAGAATGAGGGAAGATGGGATTATTTAATATTTGTTGAGGGATTGCAGCCATTATTTTCAAATCGCTGCCATCAATATTTACACTTAGAATATCGTTAGCACCTGCATCAACTAACACCAATATATCCCCCTCTATGTATAAACACAAGGGATTACTAACGACTTCACAGTCTCTTAATTGAGATTTATTAGTAAGTTCATAATAAGCTATATCGGCGATACTTATCCACGTATTTGTACTAAAGTCGGGAGCGATAATTTTTCCTAGGTCAGTTTGACCTAATGTGCTATCCCGTAAGGCAGGCTCAGCCGCTAACCCAATCAGAACATAAGGTTTGCCAGTAGCATCAAATTTAATATCATGAGGACCGGCGGCTCCAGTCCCATCTGGGAATGCTACAGAAGGAAGTCCTGTAAGTATACGTTTGGTCGTCCCATTCTCAATTTTGGCGATCGCACCACTTGTGCCATAACTTAAAGCACCTTGACCACTTGGTGATGGAATGGAAGCCCCATCTCCCCCCGTTCCCGCCTCTGCAACATAGAGGTTACCGTCAGGACCAAAAGTAAGACCTTTGGGATTATCAAGACCGTCGGCAAGTACTGTAGATGATTTAATAGTAAGTTGCTCTAATTTCATTTGTTAATTGTTAGTTGTTAGTTGTTTATATACTCGTTCCCGGGCTAGTGCCTAGGAATGCCTTAGTGTGGGCTGCTGCCTCCGGTAAACTATGGGAGGAGGCAGCCCACAGAATTCATTCCCACGCAGAGCGTGGGAACGAGAAAAAGCTAGTAACTAGCTACTGCTGGTTGCTGAGTCTGTGGTATGTAGCTCATGCCACGGTTAAATGAATCCAGATTGCCTGCCTTGGCTTCGGAAAAACGTTTGATATTCATGCCCTCAGCGCCAAAGTCTTCAATTTGGAGTTTGCCGTGAGGCAAAGACTCACCTGATTTCCAGAATGTAATCTGGTGCAGGATAAAACCAGGAGCAGACGGGTCAGCGAAAGCATAGGAGGCTGGGATGAGCAGTGCTACAGAGCGCTGATAATATTTGTGTTCAGGATAGAAGTATTCCTGCTCAAGCAAGTAATATTTGCTCAGAGTATGCAGCCGCAGTGAAATTTTTACCTTTTGGTCGTATTCATCGAGAAATTCACCTGACTCGGGAGTAATCTCGCCTGCTGGTCGCACTAAGTGTGCCCACTCATCCATATTCCGGAGGTCGGATAGATACTCGACGCCAATTTCTACTGGGGCATCTACATAAATAGTGTCAGTATCAATAAAGTAGCGTCCTTTTGCTGCTGTAGTGTGACCATTTTTGCGTTCCAAAATAGCTTTGAGAGAACGACACTCAGAAGTATGTACTGTGTGAATTCCCTGCATAATCATTTGAGTCTGCCGCTTTGGATCGACAAAGCTTAGCCAGTGGAAGTACACACCTTTTTCATCTGTCCCTGGCTCTATGTAGTCTGCAGGAAAAAGCAGGACAGGGTAAACCTGATGATATTTCTGATACTCAAACCCACAGTGCCACTCAATGCCAGAGAAAAGTGGGTTTTCCAGTTTTTTAACGTGGTAGTAGAGATCCTTGTGATAACCGGAGGCTGTGCCGCGCCAAGTATCTTCGTCGAGTTGCTCTTTCATGCGGCTAAAGAGCGTCCACTCGTCCAAGTTTTTTAGGCTGCAAAGGTAGCCGAAGGCGGTCTGTTCGGAAGTTGCAATGTAAGCAGATGTAGCAAATGTATTTTTTTCCACTCTTTTACTCCTTGAATGATTAAGATACCACTTTACTCGCTCCCTAGGTCAATTAGGAAACGAGTAAAGGTTTGACTACCAATAGGATTCGGTTAACCATGTTCATCCCTGGAATATCCCACTCTAACCCCTTTTAAAAAGGGGGGAATTTATAAAAATAAGGGAAGTTAGCCCCCCTTAAAAAGGGGGGTTGGGGGGATTACGAACCAATGAAGATGATTTATTTTTTCGACCTACTTACCGCCTCGATTTATTAAGGTTGAAGCACAGCCTGGGCGGAGCCATTCCTACTTAGAGCGTAGGAACGAGGAGACATCAGCTGATTTTTGAGATTTCTCGCATTCAGAATTCTTTGCTCTGCCAAATGCTTAGCAGCATTATTGGTAGGAATATCTTGTTTTTGAGCTATTTCAAAAATTTCCAGCAGTGTATCGTAAATGTTATGCACTTGCTTAAAAGCTTTTTCTTCGTTGTAACCAATCATTTCGTTGTAAACGTTGATTAGTCCACCTGCGTTAATCACATAATCAGGACAATAAAGAATTCCTTTTTCAGCCAGCATTTGACTATGGATTTGCTCCTGACCTAGCTGATTGTTAGCAGGACCAGCAATAATTGGAGCTTGAATCCGAGGAATTGTCTCGCTATTCAGAATTCCGCCTAAAGCACAAGGAGAAAAAACATCTACATCCAGAGAGAAAATTTCGTCTGGTTCTACAACAGTTGCACCGAAGAGACGTTTGACTTCCTCTACTTTTTCTCGACTTATATCAGTGACAAAAAGTTGGACACCATGCTCGTGTAAATTTTGGCAGAGATTTTTCCCGACATTGCCTAGACCTTGAACTGCTACTTTCAGCCCTTGTAGGTTTTGGCTCTGCAAACGAAACTCTACCGCTGCTTTTATTCCTAAAAACACTCCTAATGCTGTTATAGGAGCAGGTCCACCTGACTTTTCTTCTACCCCAACGACATGCTTAGTTTCTTGACTGATTGTTCTAACGTCTTCAGGGGTAAGATTCACATCTTGACCTGTAATAAAACGTCCGTTGAGCCTTTCAATAAAACGTCCATAGGCTCTTAACATGTCATCAGTCTTATTTTCCGGATGACCAATAATGACTGCTTTTCCTCCACCAACTGGTATATTGGCACATGCAGCTTTATAAGTCATCCCACGACTTAACCGAAGAGCGTCTTTTAAAGCAGCTTCTTCATTGACATAGGGCCATAGTCTTGTCGCCCCCATTGCAGGTCCAAAGCTTGTGTCATGGATGGCAATAATTGCCTTGAGATCTGGGTCTTTACCATGACAAAAGAGAACTTGCTCGTGACCCATCTCTTCAACAGTTTCAAAAAGGTTCACTTTTGTCTCCTCGTTCACAGAATTTTGTTAGTTGTTAGTTGTTAGTTGTTAGTTGTTAGTTGTTGGTTGTTAGTTGTTGGTTGTTGGTTGGAAAAAAATAACTACTAACCACTAACCACTAACTACTAACCACTAACCACTAACAATTCATTAAATATTTGGAAATGAAGCATGGGCGGCGGTCTTTTTAGCTGGAGTTGATTTTACTCCTTGTGCTGCTAGACCTTGATTGCGTCCTTTAGATGGTGCACGTCGATCTGGGTCAATCAATACATCAACTACGAAGGGACCAGTCGCTGCCATCGCTTTTTCTAGTGCTGCTTCGAGATCGGACTCTTTGTGGACACGGATACCTTCAGCTCCCATGCCGCTGGCAATTATGGCAAAATCTGCCTCAGGAATTGTTGCATCTGCACCTGTCATTCCCAACATTGCCATTCCTTGATGACACATGTTGTAGCGGGCGTCGTTGAGTACAATCCATACAGCGGGAATCTGGTATTTCACAGCTGTGTTGAGTTCGTTATTCATTAGCATTGCTCCATCTCCGACAATGGCGACGGCTTTGCCATAACGTGCGATCGCAGCTCCCACTACTCCTGTGACAGCATGACCCATTGCTCCGACTCCGGTGCTGACTCGGTAACGGTTTGCTTCGCTAAATTGGAGGAAATGCGTTGACCAAATAAAGGAGTTACCGCACTCTGCCATGACGATCGCATCGCTGCCTTCGACAATTACCTTTTGAATTGCCTTCATCAACACTTCAGGTCTGACTGGTGTTTCTTCACCTGAAGGAATTTCCTCAACGGCAGGATGAGGTAGCGACAAACCTGTAGGAGCATTTACCATCAAGTCTTTGTAGTCCAACAGTGCTTGCACAAAGGCTTTGATGTCAGACTGCACACCGAAGGTTTCAGCTTTTGGATACGCTATACCTGGTACTTTTGGGTCAATGTCCACATGTATAAAGCCGCCTTCTGGAACCATTGTCTGACTCCAGAAGGAAGTTGGTTCGCCAAGGCGTGTGCCTAGTACAAGTGTGCGGAAAGGAGGTTGCTGTTGCATGTAGGTCATGACCGAACCATGACCGCTCAAACCTGTGACTCCGACAAACTGAGGATGATCTTCGGGAAAGATGCCCTTAGCGCGAGGTGAACACATCACTGCCGCGCCTGTTCTCTGGGCCAGTTCAAGGATTTCTGCAGCAGCATCACGTGCCCCAAATCCTACCCAAATGGCAAACGGTCCTTCTCTTAGTAACGCTACTGTTTTGGCGATCGCATCTTGACTTGGCGATACCAGAGAACAACAAACGCCTAAATCGGGCAACGAAACTTCATCCACCAAACTTGACTGCACTACGGTGGGAATGCTCAAATGGGCAACAAACCCTCCTGGTTTTGACAGACCAAGAGTTAAGGAGCGAACAATCTGTGGCAATTGAGCAGCGCACTCGACTGTGGTAGCATAGTCGAACAGTTCTCCTGAGGTAAAAATTCCTCCTGTGGGCAATGTTGTGGCACTAGTTTCTTGAATTGCCCAACGTCCCCGCTGTGCTGCTGAGGTGCAAGCCGACAGGAGAATCACTTTTGCACCTTCTCCACGGGCTGCAAATAGCCCGGTTAAGGCGTTGGTGATCCCAGGTCCGGCGGTAGTGAACACTACCGCCGGACTACCGCTCGCAAAATAGGCTTCAGTTGCTGCAAAAGCTGCCCCTGATTCATGGCGGCAGTTAAGCACTTGCATTGTGCTATTCGACAGCGAACCCCAAAGGGTTGCCATTGCACCTCCGGCAACACCAAAAGCGCAGCAAACTCCTAAATTCTCTAGCATTTGGACGAGTACATCAGTAACCGTCGGCAAAGGCTCTGCTTCGTATGTAGACTCGATTGCATCTACATGACCATTGACTGCGTGACCATTCAGTTGAACTTCTTGGTTTTGCTTTGTACTGATTGGGGAGGTTGTTTGAGTATTGGTTGGACTCATTGCTTATACGTAATTACTGAATTATGGAAAGGGTGCTAACTTGCTTACTCCAACTGCGCTTGCGCTTACAGTCGCTAGAATGCTTCTCCAAGACTGTGTTCTTTAATACTTTTAATCCAGCTCGATTAATTACCGCTTTTGCCGTCACTAAAAAGCTTGTATAGGGAACGAAACAATTAGAACTGTGCTTATACCAACAACATTACAAAAGCTCAACATAAACCTGCAATGAAAAATCTTTTGATCGGCTTGTCTATTTTTTCGCTTTTTCTCGTGCTAAATATAACACCAGCCTCTAAGTATTATAAAAATATATCTTTTGATAGATTACAAAAAAGAATGTGTATTTTGCATCACAATCTATTTTACGTAGCTCGGAAAAAAGACGTAACTAACTGGCAAATTCAAGTCTGACAAGAGTCTAAGCATTTTTACTTATCGAGACTATATTTGTTTTGGTGGATACAAAAATGTTTTACAAACTTTATTCCTTGTGGTAGATGACTGATAATATGCACGTGCTTTACAAAACTTAAATGTGTTTCTTTTGACTGATGAATTGAACATTTATCTCATAGTTAGATAGATGAGTAAGTAAGTTAAGAGGAATTAACTTTATGAGATAAAATATGTCCATTTATATTAGCTTCAGACTATCAAACTGCTATGCAGATTCAGGCTTACCAAAATCAAACTAAAGCATAAACAATTAAAGATATGTATCGTGAACACTTTGTCACAGACCTTCCGAACTCGCTAGCTAGTTGTAGCTCGTGGCTTTCGTAAAAAAGTAGAAGCTCTCGAAGCTTGGAGCTACTGTATATACATGATAAGTACGTAATAATTACGCAGAATAACTAAAAATATTATGTGAGTGTAGAAATAATTTCCAGACGGATTTCAGTTAAGAAAGCAGATTTCCAGCTCATAATATGGCTTGAATCAGCAAAAGAGACAAGATGTAACTTAAATGTATTTTTTATAACTTAACCATGAAGACCTCTTAGGCTTTTAAAGATTTAGTGAAGTTAGCTTAAATGCGGATAATTTTTGATAAGTTAATCTAATAGTAATAATTAATTAAGTGACGAGCCTAACAGTAAATTTAGAAAACTTGTGATAACAAGCCCAGTGACAATTATGGTGTCGAATTCTCAAGGGTGAAAGAGGGCTATGACTTTCGGCAAATATACATTTATTGAATCTAATTCTCAGTTACTGCCACAGGAGGAGGAGTTAAAGTTTGCTCAAATTCTAATTAACAGTGCTGTAGAGGCTGCCTTTTGCTTGGGAGCTAACGCGCAGTTCTTGTATGTGAATGATGCGATCTGCCGTACAAGTGAGTATTCCCGTGAAGAATTACTGTCCATGACCCTGCAAGATGTGGATGTAGATTTTTCGCTGCAAGATTGGTCAGAGCAATGGCAATATCTCAAGAAAAATTTTTCTGCGTCTACGAAGCAACAGCGTTTCCTCACCTATAAATCTCGTTATCAGACAAAGGGAGGTCGGATATTTCCGGTAGAAATCACCATTTCTTATGCAGAACACCAAGGTAGAAAGTTCATTTGCGCCTTTGTCCGGGAAAGGAATGTTCAGGAGAACTTAAGTTCTGGGGTAGAGTGGAGTGTGCCACAGGACATAGATAAATCATTTAATGTCGAGGAGGATTTGCTACAGGAAGTTGATGAATATCAAAATACAAAGTCAGAACTAGCAACATCTCTTAGTATACTTAGTTCCACCCTCGACTCGACGGCTAATGGCATACTTGCAGTGAACATTGAGGGAGAAGTCCTTTACTGCAACCAGAAATTTTTGGAGATGTGGCAATTCCCGAAAGCGGTTGCTATTTCCAAGAAATGTGACGGAGTCAAAGGTTTTTTCGAGAGCCAAGTAAAAGATCCAGAACTTTTTCATCAGGTTGTTTGGGGAACGTCCAGCAAATTAGATCGGGAGAGCTACGATTTAATAGAATTAAAGGATGGAAGAATTTTCGCACACTACTCTGAGCCGCAGCGCTTAGGTGACAAAATTATCGGCAGAGTTTGGAGTATTTGGGACATTACTGAATCCAAAAGAACTGAGGAAGCATTAAAGCTGAACGTAGCTAGATTTCGTACTTTGGCAGAAACGACAGATGCTAGCATTTTCTTGATTAAAGAAGAGCATATTTGCTATGTGAATCCTGCTGCCGAGGTACTCACTGGCTACACGAGAAACGAATTAATAAATAACTTTAATGTTGACAAACTGATTAAGAGCAAAAAGTTGAGGCAGGTCCATAAGCAAGATGGAGCCGCTAGTAGTGAGTACCAAGAAATGCAAATTCTCACGAAAAATAGTATGGTACGCTGGCTAGCTTGCACAATGGAAGTGCTTGATGGAGTGCTTGATTTTGGTTCTCAGCCAGTGGAAATGCTCACAGCCATAGATATTACCGATTATAAACAGGCAGAGTCAGAGCTACGTCAAGCTCTTGAGCAAGCAAAACGACTGAGTGAACTCAGAGAACGCTTTGTCTCCACCCTCTGCCACCAATTCCGTACTCCGCTAAATATTGTTGCATTCTCTGCTGACTTACTAAGACGTCATCTTCACCAATGGACTGAAGAGAAAAACCGCTCTTATCTCGATTTAATTCAAGCAGCTGTTCAACAAATTAGTGAGTTACTAGATGAAATTTTGTTGTTTGGTAGGGCAGAAGCAGCGACATTAAAGTGCGACCCCAGACCCCTCAACCTTCATCAGTTTTGTCGTGATATCGTAGCACAGATGCAGTTGGCAAGTGGTAACCAAAGGTTAATCAATTTTGTCAGCCTTGGTGACTGCACAAATACCTATTTAGATCCAAAGTTCCTACAGCATATCCTCACGAACTTGCTCTCAAACGCTACAAAGTATTCTCCTCTAGGCAGCAAAGTTACTTTTGAACTTGGTTGCGAAAAACAGTATGTAATTTTTCAAATAAAAGATAAAGGAATTGGTATTCCAGTAATAGATCAACAACAAATATTTGAGCCATTTTATCGAGGTAGTAATGTTGACAGTATCCCTGGTACTGGATTAGGGCTATCCATTGTTAAAACCCTTGTGGAATTACATGGCGGTCAAATTGTTGTGGAAAGTGAAGTTGGTGTAGGCACTACTTTTACTGTCAAGCTGCCATCAACAAATGTCCTATCGCTTAGCTTAGTCCAAAGTCCATAGTTCAATTTTTGACTATTGACAAATTTAGTAATTATTCGCTCCCATAAATTCTAGTGATTGAACATGATGCACGAATCGTCAAAAAAAATCTTAGTAATTGAAGATGATGCCATAACCCGCAACATTTTCTTAGACGGTCTTGAGGCTGAAGGTTTTTACACTATAGGTGCTGAAAACGGTAGAGTTGGGATCTTGAAAGCACAAGAAAATTTACCCGACTTAGTAATTTGCGATATTATGATGCCGGATATGAATGGTTTCGGCGTTTTGGCTGCACTGCGTCAAGATCCTGTCACAGCAATTACTCCGTTCATTTTTCTCACCGGCAGCAACACTAAGGCAGATATCCGTAAAGGTATGGACTTAGGAGCAGATGACTATGTTACTAAACCCGCTACAGTAGAGGAGTTGTTAAGAGCAATCACAACCCGACTAGAAAAGCAAACTAAAGTGATGCAGTACTGGTACAATAGTTGCTATCAGAAAATTCCTCAACCGTCATCCGTAATCGCGGCTCCATCAAAAGATCCGCAGTCATTTTTCCCATCGCTTCCCCAACTTAAAGAAGTTTTCGATTTTATTGAAGCAAATTATCAGCAAGGGATTACTTTGTGCGATGTTGCTGAGGCAGTTGGTTACTCATCAGCTTACTTAACCAACAGAGTAGCTAAGCAAACGGGAGAAACTGTGAACGGTTGGATTGTTAAGCGGCGAATGGCGGCAGCACGCTCGTTACTCCAAAATACCAGTCAGACAATCGAACACATTGCTACATCGGTGGGATATCAAAATGCATGTCATTTCTCCCGCCAGTTTCGTCAACACCACGGAGTGCCTCCTCAAAGCTGGAGAAAAGAGCGTCAATTAGTATCTAAATCAGCTTAATATCATGTCCGGTTAATGACTTATTATATGAACCCTCACCCCGCCCTCGCTCGCTCCCCTCTCCCATGCTTGGGAGAGGGGACGGGGGCGAGGGCTGGATATCGTAACTGTTTATACGGACATGATATAACTGATAATTTCAGGAATTGAATCTCACGCAAAAATTATGAAACCTAACCCCCAGCCCCTTCCCTAGAAGGGAAGGGGAGAAAATAAAAGCCTCTCTCCTACGAGGAGAGAGGAATGGAAGCGAGGTTCGCGTGTGGTCTATTGATTTGAAAATCGCTGTAATTCTGTATAACCACTTATAGCGATCAAAAAAATAGCGATCGCATGGGAAACCTATGCCGATATTTAACGTCAAAAGACTAACAAGTCCATAACTTCTGCCCAAGGTGCATCTACAAGTCAGAAAACCCAACAACACCAAATTTCATGGTGGCTGTAAGACTTCGTCATTTCACCAGCCGCTTGCACTCTTGGATTTACAGTGCAAGAAAGCCATAAGCCACCCTCTGGGTGCTTTGAGGTGAATCGGAATCTATACCAGTAGGCTCCAAAAAAAGGATAAGATTTGGGTAATATCAAAAAGCTATCTTTCTGTACATAGCAGATAATGAAAGCTTCTCATACCCAAAGGAGATACCCCCGTGCTAACTTTAAAAATTATCGTTTATGTGGTCGTTGCTTCCTTCTTAGCCATCTTTTTCTTTGGATTTTTGTCAAACGATCCGGCGCGTAACCCTGGTCGTCGAGATTTAGAGTAGAGTAAAGGCGCGGTAAATCATCCGCAACTGCCGGAAGGCGGAAAGTATTCTTCCGTCTTCAGGTTGGCTTACCCTAGACGCGTAGTACACGGCTTCTTGTAGAGTAGGACCAGGCAGAAGGCACACATTCGTTCGTCAAAATGTGTCAATAGTCCTTCCGGACGGACACTTTCCTTTCTTCTGGGGAAACCAGAGTACGGAAGTGTCCTCCTCTTTTTTACTGGCTATTTGTTAGCTTGATTGTGCCGAAATATGCTTCATCCAGTTTTGCCGTCCGAACCGTCTCAAATCCTCGAACCTGTACAAAAAGCAAATCCCATCCCAATTACTGGCAACACCAAGTTGCACTCAGTTGTCAAGTTGGTGGAAACTGCTGGGGATAATTCAACTGAGAATGAGTTAGTAGTCGCCAAGGCTTTATCGGCACCCAGCACGCCGGAAACTTTTCCCGCCGAATTTTCGCCTCCCACCACTGTCAAAAGTGCAGCCCAGTTGGGTCAGCAACTTTCAGTTGGCTATCCCCTTCAGCAGTCTCTAGGTTCTAGTTCCCGCGACGGTAATAACTCAGAGGCGGCAACTGAAACATCATTCTTGACACAAGTCAACCAAACAGTCACAAAAAGCAAGAACTTATCCCAAACGAAGGCACGACTCTTAATTGAGAAATTAGCTCAAGCACAAAAGCAAAGTAATAATGCTAATACAGAAAAATCACCGATTCAACCAACACCCAACACCCAACACCCAACACCCAACACCCAACAACTAACACCCAACACCCAACAACTAACAACTAACAACCCTTCGGGTTCGCAGTCGCCTACGGAGGGAAACCCTCCTGCAGCGCTGACTCACCAACAACCAACAACTAACAATCAACAACCAACAACCATAGAATTCAAATCTCGCAACCAGACTCAACTACCAACCTTAGACCCTAATGCCCCACAACAGTTTGCACCCACATCACCAGGGCAGATCGTACCAGGGCAAATTCGCCAACCAACCTTGAACCCTAATACCCCACAACAGTTTGCACCTACATCACCAGGGCAAACTCGCCAACCATCCAGTCAAACTCAGCCTCCCAACACGCCACCGCAAACAAAAAGAGTTATTGAAGTGATTGCAGATCGGCAAGAGTACGACACTGTGCGGCGGATTGTCACTGCAGTTGGTCATGTAGTGGTGCGACTTGATGGGTCAGTAGTAGATGCCGATCGCCTACAAGTCAATCTAGACAATCTTATCGCAGTCGGGGACGGAAATGTTGCCTTGACAAGGGGAGATCAAGTACTGCGCGGACAACGCTTTACCTATAACTTTATTCAGGATAATGGGCAATTGCAAAATGGCAGCGGTGAGGTTTTTATACCTTCAGCCGGAAGGGATTTATCTTTCTTACCTACTGATGTAACTGCGGGTGGAGTACCGCAGAATCCCTTGAGCGATCGCCTCAGAACCAGTCAACCACTGCAAGCCAGCAGTGCTGGAGGAATTAACTTTACCTTAGGTGGTGCAAGGGTTGCGAACAATCTCCCTCAGCAGAAACAGGGGGGTGTAGTCAAGCGACTACGCTTTGAAGCTGCAAGAATTGATTTTTATCCCCGAGGCTGGCAAGCAAGAGATGTTCGCATTACTAACGACCCATTTTCGCCGCCAGAACTAGAGTTAAGGGCAGACAAAGTCACTCTAACGCGGAAGTCACCCTTGGTAGACCAGATCAAGACACAGCGACAGCGTTTGGTATTTGACAAACGAACTTCTTTACCTATTCCCAAGGATGAGCAAACGATTGACCGTAGTCAGCGTGATGTTACTCCAACAATAGCAAACGTAGGGTATGACGGCACCGATCGGGGAGGTTTGTTTATTGAGCGTAGCTTTAAGCCCTTTAACACAGAAGGGGTTCGCTTTAGTATCACGCCCCAGTTTTTTGTGCAAAGGGCAGTACAAAACACTGGTAACGTTGCAGATCTGTTTGGTCTGAAAACAAGGCTAAGCGCCATTTTGAGTCCAAAAACTGTAGTCGAAGGTTTTGGGCGTTTAACGAGTTTGGATTTTAGCAAGGTAGAAAACAATTTGCGAGCAAGTTTGCGGTTGCGCCAGAGTTTAGGTGATGAACGCAATCCCAATACTCTCGCATTAGAATATAGTTACCGCGATCGCCTCTACAACGGTACCCTTGGCTTTCAAACTGTTCAGAGTAGTCTTGGCGGTATCATTTACTCTCCAACAATTGCTTTAGGAAAGACCGGTATCAACCTCAGCTATCAAGCAGGCGCTCAGTACATTAACGCCAACACTGACCGTCAAGACTTGCTGGCACTAAAGCGGGATAACGATCGCATCTCACTACTTCGCCTCCAAAGCAGCGTTGCACTGAATACCGGTGTTCCGCTATGGCGGGGTAAACCATTACCACCTACTGCTACTGAAGGATTGCGATACACACCAAACCTAGTGTTTCCTTTTCTAAGTGTGACCGCTGGACTAACTGGCACTAACAGTTATTACAGCAGTGGTGATAACCAATCCACCCTAATTGGTACAGTTGGTTTATTCGGGCAGTTTGGTCATTTCTCTCGACCCGTTCTTGACTACACCGCCTTTAATGTCAGTTTTTCCCAAGGTCTATTCAGCGGTTTATCGCCCTTTTTGTTTGATCGTGCTGTTGATAATAAAGTCCTGAGTGCTGGAATCACACAGCAAATCTATGGACCATTCCGCCTTGGCTTTCAAACATCAGTCAACCTAGACACGGGACGAAGCACCAGTACAGATTACCTTCTCGAATATAGCCGTCGCACCTATGGTATTACGTTGCGCTACAACCCAGATCTACAATTAGGTGGCATCAGCTTCCGCATCAGCGACTTTAACTGGACTGGCGGAACCGATCCCTTCTCTGACCCGTCTGAAGTTAAGTCAGTTGTCGGTGGTGTCCGCCGATTTTAATCATTCCCAATTACCAATTGCCAAAGCCGGTGCAAAGACTGAAATACTTTAACAAATATCTCTTCCAGCAACAGCATAACGCTATCAAGCCATGCCAGGATTTGCTCTAAAGGGTGCAACTCATACCCAATAGTCTTTGCTTTGGTTTCTATCCAGTCTGGCTTTGCTTCGACTTCAGTAGTTTGGTGACTTTGCTGCCAAAAAATTTCCTCTTTGTTGCTCTCGCTTTCCAACGGGGAAACAGACAATGCGGTTTGTTTTGCGGAGGCAATTTTTGCCAGTGTTTTTTGAGTTGGGGTTAAGTCACGAGTGGATTTCTGCCGTTGCGCGATCGCACCATCGTCGCCAAAAAAGAAATTGATCGCCGCCCGAATCAAAGCCTGAATGTTCAGCGTTGAGACTGCTGGTGCGCTCTTGGTTAGTTGCTCTTTGCCGTAAAGAAAGATGTTTAATTGAGATTGGACAACTTGAATGAGTTCCGAGCTACGTTTTTGTACAGCCAGCTTTGCGCTTTGCATTGGTACTAAAGCATTTGATTTTAACTTGGCAACGGCTGCGTTCAGTAATGCCAGTACTGGGTAAGAATTCTTGGCATAAATACCAGGCGATTGGAAATCGCGGCTATACAAACTAAACCCGCCTGCGCGGGTTTCAGGCAGTCCGCGTAGGCGGACTTTGTTTGTGTAGCCCCAGACTTCTAGTCTGAGGCCGATTCGCCAAAATGGGATGCTCCCCGTTTGTGTTGATAGTGCAGGCATTTGGTCTACAATATCAGAATCATCAGTAAGCTTTGTTAACAGGCGCTCAATTTCCCTTAACATCTCTGTTTCATCTTTTTCTTCACTTAACCGCCAGTAACGCCAGTAGCTAGCAACTTCTGTAAGAATTTGGTCTTGCAGTTTTTCCTGCTGCTGAAGTGTTAAAATATTCAGAATTTCATTCTCGTTACTGACAAGTACCAAATTGCGACTTACTAATTCTGAAGCAATTCCCCTCACTACCAGAAGATGACCCTTGAGGGCATGATATGGCTGCTTCTCTACTGCCTCTAGCACTCGCTGAATAGGGGTGTCAGTAGATGGGGAGGTTTCAATGTGGGACTCGGTGTCATGTGCTTGTAACTGTAGCTTACGTCGTTGCAACTCTTGCTGCAGTTGCTTGCCAGCTGACTCAAAAGCTTTTTCAATCAGTCGGTACACTGAGGAAAGTATTGCTTCTAATGTCCACTTGGTGGCGACTTGCAAATGGCGAAGTTTGTGCTGTATGCTTTCACCCAAGCGGCGAGATTGCTGGCGGACAAAGTTAAAAAGTCTGCTTTGATAACGAACAGAGGAGGCAGAAGACATGGTAATAAATTTTTGTTGAGGGTGCTGTTATCTGTCCGATTCCCGCCCAGCAATAATGAAGACGACAGACTATCTATAATAACCCAAGTTGCACGAGTTTATCATGACCTCTCCTGTATCCCAAACCAATACTAAATTCATCTTGGAAACAATAGAGAAACTGCGCTCTTGTTGTCAAGTCAATATTCAGTCTGACTGGCGATGGTTGTCAGACGATTTGGCTGTGGCTGATGTGACTGGCTCTTATTCTGCTCTTAGTGAGGTCCAACTAAATGCCAAAGGACAAGTTGCTTGGGCAGGAGGGCAAAAAGTGCTGTGGTTGGTGCAAAAATTAGTCATTCCTGAGGATTTACAGGGTTACACGCTACAGGGTTTGTCTTTACGGCTGGCGTTAATTTGGTGGGCAGACTCGGCTCAGATTTATGTTAATGGTGAGTTGGTGGGTGAGGGAGATTTGTTTGATTGCTCTCCTAGGGTGCTACTTAGTCTAGGAGTGACGCCCGGACTGGAGTTGATTGTTGCTTTGCGGTTGGTGAGTCCCGGTCATTGTGATGGAGCATTGATGCGATCGCTCCTTGTTTATGAATCAATTGGTGAAAATCGCCCCGATCCCGGTTTTTTGGCTGATGAGTTGGCTGTGATGCAGCACTATCTGGAAGCTTTTGCGCCTGAAAATTTGGAGATTTTGGCGGCGGCGGTGGAAGGAATTAATTGGAACCGCCAAGATGCCAAGGACGCCAAGGAGGAAAAGAGATTTGAGCTATCGCTGTTTGCTGTTCGCCGAAAACTCCTAGAATCCCATAATCATCTGTGTCCATCTGGGTTAGGGTGCGGTTCCTCATCCAAAATCTACCTTTTGGGTCATGCTCATTTAGATTTAGCGTGGTTGTGGCCCTTGAGTGAAACTTGGAGGGCGGCGCAAAGTACTTTTGAGTCGGTGCTTAAGCTGCTGCAAGAGTTTCCCGAGTTGATTTTCTGTCATTCTACTCCGGCGCTTTATGCTTGGATTGAAGAACATCGTCCAGATTTGTTTGATGCGATTCAACAAGCGCATCGAACTGGGCGTTGGGAGGTGGTCGGCGGTTTATGGGTTGAACCGGAGCTAAACTTGATTGCTGGTGAATCGATTGTCCGTCAGCTATTGTACGGTCAGCGCTATGTGTTGGAGAAATTCGGCAAGGTTTCTACTGTGGAGTGGTTACCAGATAGTTTTGGTTTCTGTGCAACTTTGCCACAGTTTTTGAAGAATGCTGGTATTGAGTATTTTGTGACGCAAAAGTTGCGCTGGAATGACACCACTAAGTTTGATTATGGTGCTTTTTGGTGGCGATCGCCTGACGGCAGCGAAGTCTTCAGCTTGATGTCAGCACTGATTGGTGAAGGGATTGACCCGATTAAAATGGCATCTTATGCTTGTGAATGGCAAACTCAAACTGGTTTGTCGGCATCTCTCTGGCTACCTGGTGTCGGTGACCATGGCGGCGGTCCTACCCGTGATATGTTAGAAATCGCCCAACGCTTTTCAAAGTCACCTTTCTTCCCTGAGCTAGAATTCACCACTGCTGAGAAATATTTGCAGCAAATTCAATCAACAACTAACAACCAACCACTAACTACTAACAACCAACACCCAATCTGGTCAGATGAACTTTATCTAGAATTCCATCGCGGTTGCTATACTACTCATGGCGATCAGAAACGTTGGAATCGTCGTTGTGAAGGGTTGTTGTACCAAGCGGAACTGTTTGCAGCTTTGGCGCATATTGGTTGTGATGTGATATATCCTCAAGCTGAACTGGAAGCTGCATGGAAAAAGGTACTGTTTAACCAGTTTCACGATATTCTGCCTGGTTCTTCGATTACGCAAGTTTATGTGGATGCACTTACGAATTGGCAGTTCGTGGAAACAGTTGGAACGGATATATTGCAGCGATCGTTAACGGCAATTTCCTCCCAAATCAGTTTACCAGACCCGCCACACCCTAACAGTTTGCCTGTTGTCGTTTTCAATTCTCTCAATTGGCAGCGATCGGAAGTAGTTGCCGTTCCCTTACCTGAACTTGCAGCAGTCAACCAAGAATGGCAGATTTACGACGTTTCCGGACAAAAACTTTTATCTCAGGTGAATGAAGCATCAACGCTGCTGTTTTTGGCAAGTGATATTCCACCTGTTGGCTACCGTGTCTTTTGGTTAGCAAGTCATACCTCCAACCAACAACCAACAACCAACAATCAACAACCAACAACTAACAACCAACAACTAACAACTAACAACCAACAACCAACAACCAACAATCAACAACCAACAACCAACAACCAACAACCAACAACTAACAACCAACAACTAACAACCAACAATCAACAACCAAATTGGATTATCGAAAATGAATTCTTAAAAGTTGTTGTTGATGGCGAAACCGGAGACTTATCCAGTGTTTTTGATAAAATTCATCTACAAGAAGTTTTAAGCAGTGCTGGCAATCAGCTGCAAGCCTTTCAAGACAGCGGTCAATACTGGGATGCATGGAACATCGATCCAAATTATGCCCAGCATCCCCTACCACCAACTCTCCTCAAATCTATTCAGTGGCTAGAACTTGGACCAGTGCAAAGTCGGGTGCGCGTGGTACGTCAACTAGGTAGATCTGAGTTTTGCCAAGATTACATTTTACAGGTGCGATCGCCAATTCTCAAAATTGCCACAACTGTTAATTGGCAAGAACGTCAGGTATTAGTGAAAGTGGCTTTTCCTCTGAACGTGGATGCAGACGAGGCTACATACGAAATTCCCTGTGGGGCTATTCGCCGCCCCACTAAACCCAAAACCCCAGCAGAACAAGCAAAATGGGAAGTCCCGGCATTGCGCTGGGCAGATTTGACACAAGAAGGTAGAGAATCACAGGATCAGAGGGAAAATTCTCTACTCCCTACTCCCTACTCCCCACTCCCCACTCCCTACGGTGTCAGTTTACTGAATGATTGTAAATATGGTTACGACAGCCAACACAATCAACTACGCCTGACCCTGCTACGCAGTCCTAACTGGCCCGATCCACAGGCAGACCTAGGATTTCATGAATTCCAATATGCTTTATATCCCCATGCTGGTAGCTGGCAATCAGCCCAGACGGTGCGACGCGGTTATGAATTTAATTTACCACTACAGGTGGTCTGCGTTAATTCACAGGGAAAAGATAGCAATAAGTCTTTACCCCCCGTGGCAAGGTTACTGGATTTATCGGCTGAAAATTTAATCTTGATGGCGTTTAAGCAAGCAGAAGATAACCAACAGTGGATTCTCCGCTGTTATGAATGTCACGGAGAAACAGCCGAGTTACATCTGGTGAGTGATTTGGGGTTGAATCTAGGAGATTCAGTAGATTTGTTAGAACGTTCCTCTGCCACCCCACCAACGTCTGCTGCTAGTGAAAACTTAACGATAAAGCCTTGGAAAATCGCTAGCTTTCAAGTTAGGCGCAGCACACCAGGTATCGGGCAGGCTAATAGCTAATGGCTAATGGCTAATGGCTAATGGCAATCAACAATCAACAATCAACAATTAGCAATTAGCAATTCCCCTAACTATATTCTTCTAATCCTCATGATCTTCATACGGATCTCCCAATTCCTTACTAGGAGGGCCAAAAGAGGTGTAAATGGACATTGCGGTGATGGCAATGATCATAGCAGCGGCAGAAATGATAAGAACTGTTGCGGATTCCATAAATTACTTACAAAGTATGATTAATACCTTCATTTAGGTATTTATGCTATTGTAACGGAAAAATTAGCCATCCATTTTCCCCTAACGCCAACTTCCTACGGTGGAATACTTCTGCGGGAAATAGTTGCAGTACTCTCGCGGATATTTGGTAGAATTGTGCCAAAGATTAAAAAACGATGAAGGCAAGTAATCTTATCTTAGGTAAAGTATGGCACAAAGAACGCTGTTGGGAGATATTCTCAAACCTTTGAACTCTGAGTATGGTAAAGTAGCTCCAGGTTGGGGTACTACCCCTCTAATGGCTATTTTTATACTGCTATTTTTCGTGTTTTTGTTGATTATTCTGCAACTCTACAATAAAACACTGATGGTCGAGGGTGTACCTGTAGATTGGCGCAGTTTAGGCGGTTAACTCATACAGAGCTACCGAAAAGCAGCGATCGGGTAATTCGGGTTAGTCTCATCATGGGCTGATCGGCGGAACCACATAGATTCTGTTGATCGCAATTTATTCTACACCCGGAGGAGCCGGGTTTTTTTGTCAGTTGTTAGCCTATAAGGGCGGGGGTACCCCGCCCCAACGACAAATACGGGTTTGTAGGGCAGGTTTGAAGTTGAAAGGAGAAAAAAAATGAATATATTTGGTATCGGTTTGCCAGAAATGGCTGTAATTATGATGGTGGCATTGTTAATATTTGGTCCTAAAAAGCTGCCTGAAATTGGTCGCAGTCTGGGAAAAACGATTCGTGGTTTTCAGGAAGCTTCTAAGGATTTTCAAAACGAGTTTCAAAAAGAAGCATCTCAGTTGGAAGAAGCTGTGAAAACTACCGCTAAACTGGAACCGAAGCAAATGGACACTGTAAAATCGGAAAATGAAACCGCTGAGTCTTCCCAAAAAAGCTAGACTGAAGGCAAGATGACAGAAGCTGTTACCCAAAAAGCGTTGGTAATTCCCCAGCTAATTGTCGGGTTGGGGAACCCAGAACCTAAATACGACCGAACACGCCACAATATCGGTTTTGCGGCTGTGGATGCTTTATCCCGTTCAAGTAAGATTCCCCTAGCGGAAAATCGCAAGTTTCAAGGAGAGTACGGGGAAGGAATAGGACATGGTGGAGCAAAAATGCGCTTGCTGAAGCCACTTACTTATATGAATAGCTCTGGACAGGCAATACAAGCGGTAATAAATTGGTATAAGTTACCGCCAGAGTCAGTACTGGCGATTTATGACGATCTGGATTTACCGTTAGGAAAAACTCGCCTGCGCTTATCTGGTTCGGCTGGAGGACACAACGGGATGAAAAGTGCGATCGCACACCTTGGCACCCAAGACTTTCCGCGTCTACGGATTGGCATTGGTAGACCAAAAGGTACAGCCAGTAACGATGAGTCGGGTACTGTCTCTTATGTATTAGGGCGATTTTCCGCCGCCGAAACTCAGTTAATGTCTGTTGTACTCCAGTCTGTAGTAGATTGTGTAGAACTATGTCTCAAGCAGGGAGTAGAAAAAGCTATGAATATTTGCAACAGCCGCACGGTCGATACTTCTCAATTATAAAAGCGGGTAATTTTGTTTCTATCCTTAATCGGGATTTCGACCCTTCCCCTGACAAAATTGGGCATCAATTTCCTGATAAGTCTAATGACGCAATTCACAAAGCACCCCTTGTGGGAGTGCTGTTGATATTGCTTAAGTTTTATAAAAACGAAAATGCTATGGCTTATTTAACATAATACTATCTTCAAGCAACGCCAAAATTAAATATTTTTACTTAAAACGTCGCTTGCTTCTAGCAGCCACTGCTTTGCGTTTTCGCCTTTCTATGGGTGTTTCAAAGTGGCGATGATACTTAACGTCGGCAAGGATTCCCGCTTTGGAAACCTGGCGTTTAAACCGACGTAAAGCTGAATCTATTCCTTCATTGTCTCCTAAAACCACTTGAGTCATTCTGACTTTTTCCTCAACTCGACATTTCCCATTTTTAGATCTCCTTATGCCTCCAACCCAAAGGATTCTTTGACTGTTTCAGCCATGTTTTCGGACACTTGCTACGTAGTGCATTGGTTGCTAGAAATTATTTTAGCCCACGACGGTTAAAATCGGAGGCTCACTGAAAAGTCAGGGGATGCTCCCGTACAAGAATTAAAAATTTTTAATTTTTAATTTTTAATTTTTAATTCATTTGTCCCCCTCATCCTCTTTTTTGATCGCAAGAGCCAGTTGATACAGGTGACGCCTATTAAAAGAGGTGACTTTTGCTAACTGACGACTAGCTTGCGATCGCGATATTCCTTCATCGATCAGCTTGGACAACTCTGCTTTCAACTCCAAATCTGAAAGCTGTGGTAACTCAGGTGGATTTCCAGCTACTACTAAAGTATATTCACCTTGCGGTTCCCGCTCACGATAGTGGGAGATCGCGTCTGCTATCGTTCCTCGCCAAAATTCCTCATACAATTTAGTTAACTCCCGCGCCAGTACAATTTGGCGCATCGGTCCCAAAATTTCTGCTAAGTCTTGTAAAGTTTCCCGCAAGCGGTGGGGAGACTCGTAGAAAATTAATGTCCGGGATTCGGTTTTCAGAGATTCTAAGTGTTCTCGCCTTGAGCTAGCTTTGTGCATCAAAAATCCTTCAAAGACAAAGCGATCAGTTGGTAGTCCGGCTGCACTTAAAGCCGTAATAACTGCGCTAGCACCAGGAATTGGCACTACTGGTATTCCAGCCTCTACACAACCTTTAACCAGTTCATATCCAGGATCGGAAATTCCAGGGACACCCGCATCGGTGACTAGGGCGATCGCCTTACCATTACAGAGTTGTTCTAATAATTCCGGAATCCGGCTGCTACGATTGTGGTCGTGGTAACTCACTTGGTTTGTCTTAATTTGAAAATGCTGCAGCAGTTTCCCTGTGTGACGCGTGTCTTCCGCAGCAATCAGATCCACCGTTTGCAGAATTCGCACGGACCTGAAGGTCATATCTTCCAAGTTGCCAATTGGCGTTCCAACAACGTATAGTGTTCCTAATTTTGAATTTGTCATGTGTTAAAGATGTTAGTGGTTAGTTGTTAGTTGTTAGTTGTTGGTTGCTAATTGTTGGTTGTTGGTCTTCAATTAGCCATTAGCGATTAGCAATTAGCGATTAGCCACTAACCACTAACCACTAACTACTAACAATGACTAAATGTGGTTTATTTGTCGGTTTAGTAACTTTGGATCTAATTTACCTTGCTGAATCTCCTCCCAAAAATAATCAGAAGATTGTCGCTTCTGACTATACTGTCGCAGCAGGTGGTCCAGCGACAAATGCTGCTGTGACTTTCAGCTATTTGGGTAATCAAGCTACTGTATTGGGTGTGGTGGGTTCTCATCCGATGACGCAATTGATTAAAGGAGATTTGGCAAGTTATAGAGTCGCGATCGCTGACTTGGTTCTCAGCAATACTCAAGCACCGCCTGTCTCTTCTATTATTGTCACCCAAACTACAGGAGAACGGGCTGTGGTTTCCATCAACGCTGTCAAAACTCAAGCAACCTGCGAATCTATACCGCCTGAAATTTTGCAAGATGTTGATATTTTGCTAATTGATGGACACCAGGTGGCGGTTGGAATTGCTTTAGCCCAAATGGCGTCGGCTAAGAATATACCAGTTGTCATTGATGGTGGCAGCTGGAAACCAGGGTTTGACAAAATTTTGCCTTTTGTAGATTACGCCATTTGTTCTGCTAATTTTTATCCTCCTGGTTGCCATACTAAGGAAGAAGTTTTTGGCTTTCTCAGTAGATTTGGCATTGGAAACATCGCCATCACTCACGGGGAAAAACCCATTCAATACCTCACTCACGGTAAATATAGTTTTTTAGATGTGCCGACGACTCAAACTTTTGATACACTCGGGGCTGGAGATATTTTCCACGGCGCTTTTTGTCATTACATTTTGCAGGAGAGTTTTACTACAGCACTCTCGCTGTCAGCTAAGATTGCTGCTTTTTCCTGTCAATTTTTTGGTACGCGCCGCTGGATGCAATCATAGGGGAGTGGGGAGTAGGGAGTGGGGAATGGGGATGAGGGAGTGGGGATGAGGGAGTGGGGAGATAAGGAGGATGAGGAGGATGAGGGGGATATTGCTCTTCTATCTCCCTCATCTCCCTCATCTCCCTCATCTCCCTCATCTCCCTCATCTCCCCCTACTCCCCCCACTCCCTACTCCCCACTCCCTACTCCCCACTCCCCATTTACACCGGAGAATGAAATGAAAAATTTAGCGGAAATATTAGTAATTGCTCGTTCTGTGGGTAAGGAAGCAGCAGAATTACTGCAGTCTTACTATCATGAGACTGGCGATCGCAACTTAGATGTGAAATATAAACAGGATGAACCTGTCACTGTTGCGGATGTAGCGGTGAATGAATTTATTTTGGAGAAGCTACAAGCGGCTTTGGGCAATGAAGATTTTGCTTATATCAGTGAAGAAACCTACAAATTACCAGAAGTTAAGCGCGCCATTCCTGAATGGGTATGGATAATTGACCCTTTAGATGGCACACGAGACTTTATCGAAAAAACTGGGGAGTATGCGATTCATATTGCTTTGGTGCAGGAAACACGCCCAGTACTAGCAGTGGTAGCAGTACCAGAGGCACAGAAGTTGTACTATGCGACTTTTGGCGGTGGTGCGTTTGTAGAAAACAGCGATGGAACAGTACCCATACAAGTGTCGTTACGGGAACGGATCGAGGATTTTTGCGTAGTAGTTAGTCGCAGCCATCGAAATAAAAGATTAGACTACCTGCTGCAACAACTACCGTGTAAAAATCAGAAAGCTGTTGGTAGTGTCGGTTGCAAAATTGCCACAATTGTTGAACAGCAGGCAGATCTATACATTTCCCTTTCAGGCACGTCTGCACCAAAAGATTGGGATCTAGCCGCCCCAGAATTAATTCTTACAGAAGCGGGTGGTAAGTTCACCCACTTCGATGGTAAGCCTTTGCAGTACAACACAGGTGATGTAAACCAATGGGGTGGTTTACTGGCTAGTAATGGTCAATGTCACGAAGAACTTTGTCAGGAAGCAGAGAGAATTTTGGCAGAGGTAGATAATATCAATGCCCCTAGCGATCAACGATCGTGCTAGATACGGACCGCGCTTTTTTGTAATCTTCAATTGCGCCACTATAATCTTTTATTTTAGACCGAGCATGACCTCGGCTGATATAAGCTGTGGCATCATTTGGATTGAAATGCAGAGACTGAGTGTAATCTTCAATTGATTCCCTGTAATCTCCCAGCTTAAAATGGGCGATCGCCCGATTGAAATAAGCTTTAGGATCGTTGGGATTAAGCTGTAGAGATTGGGTATAATCTCCAATTGCGCTGCTGTAATCTTCGTGTTCCAAATAGGCGTGTCCTCGCCTAAGATAAGCTGTGGCATCATCAGGATTGATCTCTAGAGACTGAGTATAATCTGCAATTGCACCACTATATTCTTTTAGTTTATAGTGAGCATAACCTCGATTGTTATAAGCTGTGGCATCATCGGGTTTTCTCTGTAGATACTGAGTGTAATCTTCAATTGCTTCGCTGTAATCTTCCTGCTCTAAATAGGCGTCACCTCGATTGAGGTAAGCTGTGGCATCATTAGGATTAAGCTGCAAAAGCCGAGTATAACCTTCAATTGGGCTGCTGTAATCTTTGATAGCCAAGTAGGTATAACCTCGACTGAGATGAATGACATCAGTGGGGTTGAACTGCGCAGACTGAGTATAATTGACAACATCTCTCGGTGCGCCTAAGTCAGAGCCATGATTAGGCAAATTTATATCGGCTTCAGCATCGTCATTATTGAACTTTACAATTGCTCCGGGCTTTGAGCTGAAGCCATCATAATTGGGCAAACTTGTATCAGCTTCGGCAGCATCGGAATTAAATTGTAAAGACTGGGTGTAATTTACAATCTCACCCATCTGAGTGTTTAAGCTATGATGATTGGGCAAACTCGTATCAACTTCGTCATCATTAAGATTAAACTGTAGAGACTCGGTGCAATTCACAATCACGGCTTGGATGTCTTCAACTTCAGAACCGATAAGTATTGGATCGTAATCAGCAACGGTATAGTCAGGATTGATCTGCATAGCGTGACTATAATCCGCCATTGCTCCCTTGTAGTCTCCAAGTTCAAAGCGGACAAGTCCTCGATTATAGCGAGCTTCGGCATCATTGGGATAAAAGCGCACGTACATATCAAAGTCTGCCATTGCTCCCTTGTTGTCTCCAAGCTCTCGAAGTGCTTGCCCTCGGCTGTGGTAAGCTTTAATACCGTTGGGATTGAGGTGTAGGAACTTGTTAAAGTCCGCGATCGCTCCTTTGTAGTCTCCTGTCCGAACCTTATCCATTCCTTGGTGATAAAATAACTCGATATAATCGTGCTGGCGACGGTTCTGGGCTGCAGCCTGCTGTCGCTGCATAATAGTGCGTGAGATATTCATGACATTACGCCGCAACTCTAATTGCGCAATCACCTGGCTACTTAATACCTGTAGTGCCTCCACTTGTTCCAAACTTAGATCTCGTGGCATTGTGTCAATAACGCATAGCGTTCCAATGCCAAATCCCTCTGGTGTCACTAGGGGTGCGCCAGCGTAAAACCGAATGTTGGGATCAGACGTAACCAAAGAGTTGGTCACGAACCTAGGGTCTGCCAACGCATTCTTGACGACCAATGGCTTTCGTTGCAAAATTGTATAAGCGCAGAATGCCAGATCTCGTTTGGTTTCTGGCGCTGCTAAGCCTATCCTTGATTTGAACCACTGTCGATTCCCATCGAGAAAACTGATTAGCGCAATTGGAGTACCGCAAATTTGTGCAGCCAAGAATGTAAAATCGTCGAATACTTTTTCGGGGGGAGTGTCAAGAATTTGATATTGACGAAGTGCATTGAGCCTCGCTATTTCGTTGTTAGGCAGTGGTGGTTGTGGGTTCATCTATTGGTATACCTTCAAAAGCCGATTTTACTAGCGTGAAAAACATTACTGACTCAACTTCTAAACTCGACAACAGGTGTGTTGATTTTTAAGAGCAATTATTTGGATCGACAGGTTTTTGAAAGTACTGCCTTCATACCTTTAGGATGTCGCCATCTATTCTATACTTCGCTCTCACGCCAGATCTAGGGGCATCAACAAGAGCTTCAGATCCAGGTTCGGGCTTGCTTTGAGGTAGCAATCCGTGCAGAATTTGTGAAAATCTCTCCCTAGTCTCCCTCCTTACTGGTGATGCTAGTCACCCGTAAAGACGCTGGATCGCTTTGTTGATGAATCAAATAGGACTGCTATAATTGGTTATATGAGTCAATTTGGTTGGATATATATAGATAATAGTTCAATATTAGCTCAATTTTTTTACTGACAACATTAATAACAGACTTGAACTGGAGTTTAAAATGAGTTCATAATTAAGTTATTAATGATTACTCAATAGTAAATTATAACAATTGTAAACTATAAATTGTGTAGTTGTAAATTTGCGTGAATGTGGTTAAGCTACTGCTGCAAATGCTATGCTACAATCCTGAATTAGGAATTATTTTCGGTTGAGCAATTTGTCTGATTTTTTTAAAGCGTCTCACCGAATCTAACTTTCTACAACCTCTGATTTGCGAAATGGTCCCCTATGTCGATTTACGCTGGTAATCTATCTTATCAGGTTACGGAAGATGAACTTAAATCAGTATTTGGATATGGTAAAGTTAATCGTGTTCAGTATAGTAGTAAGCCAAATAAAAACCAATACAGAAAACGTAAAGGAGGAACTATCACGAATTATGGTTTCCGTTCTGGTGATTTAGTAAAAGCAGAACAAGCTGGAAAAACATATATTGGATGGATTGGAGGCTATAGTAATAAAAATAAAGTTGTGAATTGGAAAAGAATCGGACAATTCACTTACAACAAGGTAACATTACTAAAAAGAAAGACTGGCAATAATCGCCCCAGTCATAGCCGCGACTAAACCTTTAAAAATCTGAAACTTAAAATTTAGAGTATTCCGCAGATCGGGGTAAAGACCAAACTCTGGTGGCAGATATTGTTTGCTTTCTAGCTTTTAGTTATTCATCAAGCATAGGAGGAATGAGGATGACGCAAGTTGTTTTGAAAGACAACGAAGAGATCGAATCAGCTTTACGAAGATTTAAGCGCCAAGTTTCTCGATCTGGAATTTTCCAAGATATGAGGAAAAAGCGTCACTTCGAGACCCCATCGGAAAAAGAAAAGCGTAAAGCTGTTGCTAGGCAAAAGCAGCGTTTTAGACAACATACCAGCTAAATCATTTGTGAAAAATTTTAAGTGGTGTAGGGCATGCCCACTAAAACCTGGATATGTGCGCTTGCGCCCTGCCTACGTGTGTTTCAAAAATCAAATAGGAATCCTATAGAAAGCACCAGTAAGGAGTAAAAGCTGCATGGCAGCTTTTACTCCCTTGTCTAAAGCACAAAAGGGTTTTACGGCTCCCGGCGTCCTGATAAAATCAAAGACAATCAGCTGTTTTCCAGACTTACGGCTTAGCTTTCACTCATAGCATTTTCTTTGGAGAAATTGCAGCCATAAAGAGCTATATTCCGATATACTTGAAAGCCCAGAAAATTTTTTACGGATACGTCAGCGTGCAATCTCTCGTATTGGATTTTTAAGAAAAATGGTGTTGCGTCTATATCATATTTTGCTCGGTTGTGCAATGCTTACGTTGGTACCGTTAGGAGTAAAGTTTGCTCACCCCCGGGTTATTTTAGCTAGCAAGTTGCAGCCTACTCCAGTAGCACAAAACCATATTGATAAAATACAGGCTCAAACTAAAGCTACAAAACCTCAAGAGAACTCCCAAACTCCAACCCTCAATCCTAGTGAAGGAAATATCTGGAATAATATTCTAGGCAAAACTGCTGCTCCTGCTAACTGGCGTGTTGCTCCTTGTGAGGGGAAAGTGCCTCTGCTATGCGTGTCTTCCAAAGAAGGGCGTTTAGGTACGGTGGAAATGGGGGTGTACCCATTAGGGCAGCAATTGGATTTTCAAAATATGCTGATAGAAACTGGCATTCCACTCAGGTCAAAAGTGGACTACAAAAATCCCAAGTACCAAACCCAAGTTTCATCAGCACTCAAAGCTTGGATTGTGGCTTACTACGCGAAGATATCGAAAGACCGTCAAGTTAGTGATGGTAATAGCATTACCGTAAAAGCGATGTCTCCGCAACAGGTACTCGTTGGTAAACTTCAGGGAATGCGCTATGGCTTTGTAGGACGCAAGCAACAGGGTGAAGTGTACGAGCAATATTTGGGTTATGTAGCTTTCGACGGTACTGCACTTTACGTGATTACGACTGCCTTAAATCCAGCTTTGGAAACAGGTAAGTTTGAAACAATAGAAAATTTTCAACTTTTTGAACCGCACTTATCTACAATTGTGACGGATCTAAAGTTGCCTCGATAAGGGCACGGCAACACCCGTACCCTTTACGGAAAGATCTGGAGCTAAATTTCAGCCGAAGCTCGCTCAATTAACCGACGTGCTAATGTTTGTGTGCCTGTATGTTCGTAATAATTTGTCGATACATCCAGGAACGCCCCGAGGTAGTCCAACTTGTCACCGCTAAATTCGACAAAACTTTGCAAGTTGCTGGCGACTTTTTGTGGTGTTAAACCCTTTGAGCCAACTAAATTGCCCATCCAGCCTGTAACTGAGTCAAAGCTTTCGCCGATAAAATTAAGTTTACTGCCCGAGTCTTGACCAGGGATGTCATCTCTAATGTTGCGGAAAGTCGCGTTTTGCTCTAACTCGTGCGGAGTTGTCTGACTAATCCAAGATAGCGATCGCTCGATGAAGCCCGATCCTAAGGGGATCAAACCATCAAAGCAAACCAAAGCCGCCATGCGCATGAACGACTCACCACTATATTCACCTAAAGACGCGACAAAATCGCCAATGCTATCTCCGGGAATACCGTTAATTTGGCAGAAGGCGGTCAACTCAGCCACTAATTTTAGGCACAGATCAATGGTTTGTGCTTTCTCAGCTTTGGGAGTGACGTTATTTAAAAAACCCAAAAGGGGAATTTTCTCACCAACTTTGTTAGCCAATGCCGCTGCACCAAGTGCTTTATCTGTACTATCAACCGTTTGATAAAGCCACATGGCTCGTTGGTATCCTTGAGAACGGTCGTTGTAGAGATAAATCGCTCGTTCGCCAATTTGCTGAATGAGGTCTTCGTCTGTTTCACCAGTAACGGTTTTAATGGTGTTAACAAAGCCAACGACGTTTTCCCACTCACCAGGAGCGATAAAATCAAGCGCTCGCAACGCAGAAACAGTTATGTTATTAGTTGGCAGTTGATCGACCAACTCTTGAATCGGTTTAGCCACAATTAGTCTCCTTAATTAGTTAGTGGTTAGTGGTTAGTGGTTAGTGGTTAGTGGTTAGTGGTTAGTGGTTAGTGGTTAGTAGTTAGTGGTTAGTAGTTAGTGGTTAGTAGTTAGTGGTTAGTAGTTAGTGGTAACAATTGGCAGCAATTAACAACTAACAATCAACAACTAACAATTAACAACTAACAACTAACAATCAACAACTAACAACTAACAACTAACAACCAACAACTAACAACTAACAAATCATGCCTTCAGGCGAGACAGACCATCAAGGTTAAATTTCTGTATCCAAGCTTCCCGATCGCTTGCTGTAAATGACGGATTGCGGGATTGCACTTTTACCTGATAGCGATCGCCAACTAAAACAGCAGTGCCGGTACTGCCTTGGGTAACAGCTGGATATCCAGCTATTGTCAAAGTGCTGGTTTTGAATTTATCCGCTGGGTTGGATGTCCCTTTTACCCCTTGTGTATCAGAAATTGAAATTACAGCGAGGTCTTTGCCCTCTTTTTTCAGCTTAGCTTCAGAAAAGCCTTTTTTCTCCTGGGTATAGACGCGTTCATACCCGGACTGGGGCTGGGGGAAAAACTTGTTAAATTCACTACCTTGGGTTGCGTCCTTGGCGATCGCTTGACCGCTTCTTTGCTGAGTGCTTTCCTTCTGGGCTTGATCAAAACGTCCAGGAGTCTTTGGCTGACAGGCTGTTGTTAATATTAACAAACATAACAACAAAGACGCTAAAATCCTACGGGCACGGGGGAAAATCATCTTTTGCTCCTCCTTATGCTTAACTTTTACGAATATCAGGGTTCTCCCTATTGACGATAGGCGATTACAGCATAGAATGGATCTCCTGCGGCTGCGCCTATCCACTGCAACAAGTTACTCGCTTTTGACTGACGGACAATCACTTCTGTTTGGTTAAATCCCGGCACAGAAGAAAAGTAGCTTTTTACTAATTCAACTCTACTAGCTTCCGTTCCCTCTCGCCACGCTTGAATCGCCTTTTGAAAAAACATTCGGTTAGAAAAGCTGATAATTGCTACCCCACCAGGTTTGAGGATGCGGTGAATTTCGGAAAATACAGCCTCTGGATATTGCAAATACTGCACTGAAACGCAGTTAAGAACTGCATCAAAATCCTGCTCCTTCAAGGGTAGCTGAGGATTTTCGTTAAGATTTTGTACAAAGTAATGATTGAATCGAGGATTGCGTTCTAATTCAAGATCATTAAGTCCGTGTCCCTCCACGTGCGCAAATTCTATCTCTTCTGGTAGATGCGACACCCAGCTACTCATCATATCTAAAATGCGGGTGTGGGGCTTGAGGCGATCGCGATACAAATCTGTTAGCTGTTGAATAAAGCCTTCGTCCACGTGTGTGACGAAGCGGGGATATTCGTAGAACTGCTTGTCGTCTGTATCATCAAGCTTAGTGCGTTGATTCGGTTTCAGGGGCATATAGGACAATTGTTCCCAAAATCATGTTAATTTCAGGTATTATCGGATTAAATGAGTATTTATACTAGCCCACATGTTGTAAAAAGAGAGCGTCAAGGCTCGATTGCTAGCTGTGGTTGATTAACACTCGCCTCACGGGATTTGAGGTTGATATTAGTGCCGCCATTGTTCTCGCTGTGCAGCGCGAAGCTGACTCCCGTAGCGCCGCCAGACTTCTGTGCTTGCACATAGCTAGTGACATCGAATTCGTACCAGATGTACTCTGTGCTATTAACTGAAATGGGGGTTGGATTCAGCGGCGATGCGCTGAATCCGGGCTGATTGTTCCAGGTCATCGTGTTCTCTTGCCAAGGTGTACTCACCGTAAAAACATTGAGCGGAACGGTGGTGCCGTCGTTCGTATCAACGCAAATGCGTAGTGTCGCACGGCTGATGCTGTTTGTGTCGTTGAGACTGAACCCAATGTAGGCGTTGCGATTGAAACCGACGTTGGATTCGGTCTTCACCTGAAGCGTATCTACCGTGCCGAAGTTGGTGGAGGCATAGGACCCGTCGCGGACGTAGGTGTCAGCAGTCGGAGTCAGCACTTTCGGGGTGGTGGCAGGCAGACCGAAAGCTTGGATGCGGTCAGTACCGACGAAGACCGTTCCGTGGGCAATGGTTGGCGTACTATACTTACCGCCGACTTGAAGCTGCGCCTCGTTTTCATGCCAGGTCGTTGGATTGCTCCAGAAGTTCCAGGCGTTGGTGCTGTTCCAGAGCAGGCTAAGATCGTTACCGTCTATCGCATAGAGGATCGGATGCGGCGTGGTCGGACTAATCAGCGAGTCCGTGCGTCGTACATTCGCCGCCAGCACCCAGACGATCGGGCTGTTGCTGACGTTGCTGGTGACTACCGGCGCACCGGGCGAAAGGAAGAGCAGGTTATCGTTGCTCAAATCGTCGATTAGATAAGGCCAGCGCCCGGGGATTCCGTTGTTATAGCCGCCGGATGGGGATATCAAAAGCCGTACAATTGATGGCGGTACACTGGTTAGTGTCGCCCCACCATCATTATCGGTAATCTTACTAACGCCGGAGACATACAGATAGTTCGTGCTGCCGTTATTGAAATAGGCAGGCGTGCTGCGCATCTTTGCATAGTCGCTATTCCCGCGCAAAGCCGAATCGGGACCGAAGACGTTCACCGGATTGGCTGTGGACGAGGCACGCAGGGACTTCTCTGGGGAACTGGTCGCGGAACGGTTGGTCAGGCTACCCGGTAGCGATGCGCGGTTGACTAGGTAGATCGTGCCTTGCTTGCCGCCGAAGGCGACTAGTTGCGGCGCGTCGGTTGTGGCTGGATTGAGATCGATCGCGATAGGAGAACTGCCACCGACATCAATATCGCTCTTCTCCAGTTCTAGATAGTTGGCGGGTGTGTAAGTGCCTTTTAACTCAGTCAGTGGCGAGTCAAACTTGAGCAGCGACTCACCCCAAGTATTGGGGGTGGTGTCAAAGATTGGGCTGTCACTGTTCCCCGTCGTAATATAAACATTCTGATCGCTGTCAATGCTAACGCCGCCCGCGCCCCACATACCACCGTTGACCTTCCCGGACGACTGACCACTTGAGAAGGCGCTCTTGATAGTTCCCGTGGTAGTGTCGATCTCAACCAGCCATCCAGCGGCAGTATCGTTATAACCGCCAAATGGAACGTAGAGCTTGGTGCCGAGTGGACTGATATTGAGCGCGCCGCGCTGCGACATCAGAGTTGCGGCTTCAAAGGTCGCCTTAGAGTTGCCGCCGTTTTTGTTGATGTTGTTTGTGTTCAGCGTACTGTTGTTGATTGAAACACCCGCCCGAAGCCAATTGGGAGCAGTGGCACCATTGCTCAGATTGAGGGCGAAAACACGCCACTCACCACCTGCGCCGTTGTCAATCACGCTGCTGACATAAAGCCGCGCTGGAGAGTAGTTGGCGCGGTCGATCGCCGGGGTGCTCAGGACACCCATGGGGATCGGACCTTCGAGAAGCGAGGAAGTCGGCACCACAACCGGCGTCCCCAGATGGGTATGCCACAGAATCGTGCCGGCGGCAACGCCGCCATTCGCGAACGCATTCACCGCGTAGACATCGCCATTACTAGTTGCAGCGAAGACGACGTCGAATGTTCCCGTGAAAGAACCTGTGGAGATGGAAACATTATCAGCATAAAGCGGCGTGGCGTAAAGATGGGGCGCGTAGGTGGTTCCACCAATAGTCACGCTGTCAAAGCGTGGTGAGTCCCATAGCCGACTGAAACCACCGCTACGAACTACCGAGGGAGTGAGAATTGTCTCTGCATTGTTCCAGCCATGGCGCTGGCGGTTGCCATGAAACATCAGGGTGTCTTGGGCCTGTACTGGAAGGCTATGGAGAAATCCGGCAAATAAAAGAGCAGCGGTTGTTGGTGCTGGCAGTAGTTTCTGTATTTGCTGCAAAATTTTCACGACTTGCCTCCAATGTAATTTGAGTTAGTCATAGCTACAATTTCACCAAGGTATTTTCCATAATTTGACCTCAACCCAGTATTTTAAAGACTAAATCTTTGAAGCCATTCTCAAATCAACTTTATTCATACTCATAGCCTCTAAAACTGGGGTGCTATCGCTTTCATTAGTCCAATTATCGTAGATTATGGACACCACTATAGCGATTCTTAAATGAATGAAATACATTTAACTTAAAGGAGTCAACCCCTTCGCTTAATTCGCTCATTCGCTCATTCGCTCATTCGCACTATGAGAACATTTTGAACTCCATAACGAGTTTGGGATCTTAATTGAGGACGTAGTATATATGAGCGAAGTCTTCCGGACAGAAGCTTATGAATGGAATCGCTTCGCGCACTATGTGGAGGGAAATATATTTTTTTCATTTTCCATCGCCTTGGGGAACCCTGCACCTTTTTTATTTTTTTAAATTTTCTAGTGTGCGAATTTTGAAGCAGGGGGAAAGCGAGGGTCAGGAGTCAGGAACCTGGAGTCAGAATATTGATAACTTCTGATTTTTGACAAACCAAGTAAAAGCTTATTGCGATTGAAAACTACTATAGTAGTCCTATTTGATTTGTGAAGAAGGGTGACAATAGGATTGCTATATAAATGTTAAAGGTGGTTAGATAAAGTGCCGCTTCATACGTAATTTGTATTAGAATTGTGAGCAGGATCGCTAACAACAAACAATTAACTGACTGTTGACTCGACCTAAAATAGTGCTATAAATAATATTACGCACACTAAGTAATATGCTAAATGGTTCACATAGTGAGATCTGATAATTCTCAACATTTAGATTCGTGGCAGCAAATTCGCGCACCGTATAATGTTGGCTACCGAATTAAACTGCTATCACAACTTTTGTCCCGCAGGTTTACTGAAAGGTTGGAGCCGCTTGGGCTGACGCCCTTTCACTGGGTAGTATTATGCTGCTTGTGGTCAGAAGACGGTTTACCGACTTCCGCTATTGGGGAAAAACTGCAACAGGTGGGAGGGACTTTAACTGGCGTACTGGATCGCATGGAAGAACGCGGCTTGATTCGTCGAGAGCGGGATGCGCGCGATCGCCGGATCTGGCGCATTTGGCTAACGGATGCAGGCAAGGCACTAGAAACAGTGTTACCACCCATAGCACTGGAAATTCGTGAACAAGCTATGAGAGGTGTGCCGATCGCCGAGCGCGAACAATTTTGTAAAATTTTGAACCAAGCGATCGGTAATCTGTCTTAAAGATTATACTAGAATAACCCAATTGGGTGAAGCTTCGTTAACTTTTTTTTGCAAATATAGTACGTATACGAACAAAAAGCGAAAAGACCTATCATCAGCTGATATTACGGGTACGAAATAAAAAAAATAGATTTTTTCATCTACCGAGTGAGTGAAAAGTTATGAAACGCATAAGTACTACTAATTTAAATGGACGCAACGGACACAAGAGTGTAGTGTTAGATAAAGAACTAATTACTGACTCAGAGACATTGGAAGCTCGTACCTCACCAGACGCCGTACCGACAACAGCACCAGTGGTAAAGCCAGAAGCTGATGGCGATCCTCAAGTAGAGCAAGTCAAAGAGGAAGTCAAACCCGAAGTGTCGGAAAAACCAAAGGGTAAGAAACCAATTGCTTTGATCATGGCAGGATTGGGTGTAGGTGCGATCGCGGTAGGTAGTTTTGGTTATAAATGGTGGCAATACGCCTCCACACACCAGGAAACAGACGACGCCACAGTTTCCGGACACGTTCACCAAGTTAGCAGCAAGATTCCAGGAACTGTCAGCCAGGTAGTAGTAAATGATAACCAGCAAGTGAAACAGGGACAGTTGCTGGTCAAACTCGATCCTCAGGACTATGAAAATAAAGTACAGCAAGCAGCAGCGGCGCTACAAAGCGCAAGACGTCAGGCAAATGCAGCACAATCGAACATTTCCTTAGCATCACAAACGACTACTGCGAAGACATCTCAGGCGCAAGGTGATGTCAATGCGGCTTTAGCAGGTATTTCAGCAGCACAAGCAGCAGTGCAAGAAGCGAGATCTGGTATACCAGCGGCTGAAGCTGCTGTTAGAGAAGCCCAAGCGGGAATTCCGGCAGCGCAAGCACAGGTAGCACAGGCAAATGCCAATTTAGAAAGAGCGCAAGCTGATTACAAGCGTTACCAAGATCTGTATCGACAAGGTGCTATTCCAGGTCAGCAACTGGACACTGCTAGAGCGACTTATAACGTTAATTTAGCGCAAAAAAGCGTCGCTCTACAGTCTGTGGAACAAGCACAAGCACGGCTAGCGGTAGCAAGACAAGGGGTAGCAAAGGCACAATCTCAGCTTGCACAAGCGCAACAAGGTGTAGCCACAGCACAAGCAAAACTTGCAGCATCCAAGGGAGGACTGGAACAAGCGACTGCAGGCGGACAACAAACAGCAGTGAATCGCAGTCAGTACGAAGCAGCACTTTCAGCCATCAGCCAAGCTAATGCAGCCCTCAAAGATGCACAGTTGCAGCTATCCTACACCAACATTACCGCGCCTGCTACCGGACAGGTAGGACGGAAAACGGTGGAAGTTGGTAATCGAGTCCAAGTGGGAACACCATTAATGGCGATCGTCAATAACGAGAATTGGGTAGTTGCCAACTTTAAAGAAACCCAGTTGGAAAAAATGAAGCCAGGAGAGTCCGTAGAAATTAAGGTGGATGCATTCCCTCATCACACCTTTATGGGTCGTGTTGATAGTGTTTCGCCTGCTTCTGGTGCTCAGTTTGCCCTGTTGCCACCAGATAACGCTACAGGTAACTTTACCAAAATCGTACAGCGTATCCCTGTGAAAATCGTTTTCGATCAACAGAGCATCAAAGGCTACGAGTCGCGGATTACACCAGGCATGTCTGCGGTAGTCAGTGTGCGAGTCAAGTAATAGGAAGAAACGTTCCGCCGGAACGTCTGTACGTCCGTCAGTAGGTAAAAAATCTCGCTTGTAATGTAGGGTGGGCAGTGCCCACCATATCCAGGTTTTGGTGGGCACTGCCCAACTACGTGTATTTCAAAAATCAAATAGGAATTCTATATATCAAAAACTTCTCTCGGCGTATAACATTCCTTTCCACCTATGGAGAGGGGATTGGGGGCGAGGTGAAATGATATCTATATAAGCATCTTGGTATAAATCACACCTTGAATGAACACGCAAGCAACTAAAAAAAAGTCACTGCTACCACCAGCCTTCAGGTCAAAAAACTACCGTCTGTTTTTTATCGGACAAGGTATTTCCCTGATTGGGACGTGGATGACACAAATTGCCACTATTTGGTTAGTTTATCACCTCACAAAGTCCCCCATAATACTGGGAGTTGTGGGATTTACTAGTCAAATTCCCAGCTTTTTCCTCTCTCCCTTTGGTGGGGTATTTGTGGATCGCTTTTCCCGTCATCGCACTTTGATTGGTACGCAAATACTGGCGATGATTCAGTCGTTAACACTGGCTGTATTAGCGTTAACAGGGGTAGTTCATATTTGGCATATCATCGCCCTCAGCTTGTTTCAAGGAATTATTAATGCCTTTGATGCGCCAGCACGTCAAGCATTTGTGCCAGAGTTGGTAGAACGTAGAGAAGATTTAGCCAATGCGATCGCCCTTAACTCAACGATGTTTAATGGTGCACGGTTAATTGGTCCGGCGATTGGGGGTTTAGTCATTGCTAGAATTGGTCCAGCTTATTGTTTTTTAGTTGATGGTCTGTCGTACATCGCTGTAATTATCGGATTGTTGGCGATGACAATTAAGCCCAAGACAATAGCACTATCTAACGTTAATCCCTTACAAAGAATCAAAGAGGGATTTGAGTATGCTTTCGGCTTTCCACCAATTCGGGCAATATTATTGTTATCAGCCTTAACTAGCTTCTTCGCAATGCAATATACGGTTCTTGTACCGATTTTTGCCGACAAAATCCTTCAAGGCGGTGCAGAAACTCTGGGATTTTTGATGGCGGCGTCAGGAGTCGGTGCGTTAGCAGGGGGAATTTATCTCGCTACACGGCAAACAGTCGTGGGACTTGGCAAAATAATTGCCTTGGCTCCAGGCATTTTAGGACTTGGGCTAATTGGTTTTGCCTTATCCCGCGTTTTACCAATGTCTTTATTCACAATGTTATTCGTTGGCTTTGGCACGATTATGCAAATCGCTGCTGGCAATACAGTTTTACAAACTATTCTTGAAGAAGACAAACGGGGACGTGTCATGAGCTTATATACAATGTCATTCTTGGGGATGACACCCTTTGGGAATTTATTAGGAGGTTTCTTAGCAAATCACATCGGCGCTGACAACACATTAATCATTGATGGTATCGCTTGTATGGTAGGCTCTCTACTTTTTATCAGACAGTTACCAACTTTAAGGAAAATGATTCGCCCAATTTATATTAAGCAAGGTTTATTAACTGAGCCGGAATCATAAAATATAACCAGCGCTAATTGCTAATTGCTAATTGCTAATTGCTAATAGTTAAATTACACTTAGCAAATAACCATCATCAATTAACAACTAACAACTAACAACTAACAACTAACAACTAACAATTAGCATCTACCCGAAATACAATGGCTGATACAAATGCAATTGCAAATAAAGTACCACTAAGAACTTGGATTGGTGTAATTGCCAGTATGCTTGGGGCATTCATGGCAGTGCTGGATATTCAGATAACTAACGCTTCGCTACAAAATATTCAGGGTAGTTTGGGGGCGTCTCTAGAAGAAGGTTCTTGGATTTCTACTGCTTATCTAGTGGCGGAGATTGTAGTAATTCCTCTCACAGGATGGTTATCGCGGGTGTTTTCTCTGCGACGGTATCTGTTAGTTAATACCATTTTATTTATCTTTTTTTCTATATGTTGTGCTTGGTCGTGGAACCTAACTTCCATGATTGCCTTCCGCGCTTGTCAGGGTTTCACAGGAGGGGTTTTAATCCCCATTGCTTTGACGGTTGTACTCACCACTTTACCAACATCACTGCAATCAATTGGGCTAGCTGCATTCAGCATTACGGCAGTTTTTGCGCCGTCAATTGGTCCGTCATTAGGAGGTTGGTTAACAGAAAACTTCGGTTGGGAGTATAGCTTTTATTTAAATATAGTTCCAGGGTTAGTGATGATTGCTGGGGTGTGGTACGGAATTAAGCAACAAAGACCTCAATTGCAATTGCTAAAACAAGGCGACTGGTGGGGAATTATTTCGATGGCGATCGGTTTAGCTTCCATAGAAGTTGTTTTAGAAGAAGGTAACCGCAAAGATTGGTTTGGTTCACCTTTGATTGTGCGCTTGAGTATAGCAGCAGCAGCTTTTATAACGCTATTTTTCTTTATAGAACTAACTCGCAAGCAACCATTTATTAATTTGCGGCTTTTGCGTTATCGTAACTTCGGTTTAGCAAGTATTATAAATGTTACTTTGGGAGTCGGATTATATGGTTCAATTTATATTTTACCACTGTATCTAGCTCAAATTCAAGGATATAATGCCCAGCAAATTGGTGAAGTGCTGATCTGGGCGGGAATTCCCCAACTGTTTATTATTCCATTCATTCCTAAATTGATGCAACGCGTTGATGTGCGCTTAATGGTTGCGGTAGGTGTGAGTTTGTTTGCCGTGAGTGCATTTATGAACTCGGGAATGACTAATCTAACAGGATTGCCTCAATTGCGGACTTCGCAACTTGTTCGCGCCATGGGACAACCACTAATTATGGTTCCGCTGACTACTATCGCCACTTCTGGCGTGAGTCCAAAAGAAGCAGGTTCAGCTAGCGGTTTATTTAATATGATGCGTAACTTGGGAGGTTCTGTAGGAATTGCATCCTTAGGAACTTTATTAACGAGAAGAGAGCAACTTCACTCCAATAGATTAGGGGAATCAGTATCTTTATTTAGTCAAGAAACTCAAGACAGAATTAATCAATTAACGCAGTATTTTGCTAGTCAGGGAGCAGATTTAAGTACGGCGCAGGATCAAGCATTAAAAGCCCTAGACAACGTCGTCCGCCGCGAAGCGTATGTGCTGGCTTTTAACGATTGTTTCTTCTTTATTGGCTGTGCCTTGTTACTCAGTGGTCTTGCTGTTATATTCATCAAAAAAGTCAAGCCTGATGGGGGCGCTGTGGCGCATTAAGTAGGTAAGTGTAAATAATAAAATACTCTTTGTCTCAATACGGTTCAGTTAAGATAATTTACCAACCGATAGCCTATGTAGAGACGCGAAATTTCGCGTCTCTACACAACCTAAAATTCCTACCGATCAGCCTTAACTGAACCGTATTGCTCTTTGTCTGACTGGGCGGGCAGGATGCCCACCCACAATAAATTTAAGGTTCTTGTGGGGTGGGCATCCTGCCCGCCCTACTTTCAAGTTTTTGTGTCTACCTACTTAACAACTTTATGAGAGTTGATTTATAAAGTAAATCTTAAATACAGTAGGGTGCGTTAACCGAGAGTACGGCATCATTTCAGACGGTGCGTTAGGCGCAAAATGGGAATTCACTAGTAAAAATTAGTACATTATTTGCGCAATTGCGCACCCTACGGTAATTTAATATTTGCTTTATAAATGACCGCTGATAGACACTTTTTCGTTAAAATATTTTACATAACCACGAACACACTCAGGCACTCAGATGGTTACAAGCCAGCGTGAATACTACATTTCACCAGAAGAATATTTAGAAAGCGAGAAAGTAAGTCAAATTAGACATGAGTATATTGATGGGCAAGTTTATGCAATGGCTGGGGGAAGTGATGCCCATGTCACCATTAGTTTGAATTTTTCCATGCTGCTGCGAAACCATCTGCGGGGTAGTGGTTGTCGCATTTACATAGCAGATATGAAAGCACAAATTGATGCAATAAACCGCTACTACTATCCTGATGTCATGGTGACTTGCGATGCAAGGGATAGAGAGTTTGAATATTTTAAGTGCCATCCTTGTTTAATTATAGAGGTGCTGTCTGACTCCACAGAAGCATTTGACCGAGGTAAGAAGTTTGCTGACTACCGACACTTAGAGTCATTTAGAGAATATGTGCTGATTGCGCAAGACACTATGAGTGTGGAGTACTTCCGCCGCAATGATGAAGGACGTTGGGTACTTTACCCTTATGGGAAAGGCGAAGAAGTACACTTAGCTAGCGTTGATTTTCGTTGTCCCATAGCAGCGATATATGAAGATGTTTCAGTTGTACAAAATTAGTACTCTCTTCGCCTTCAGACTGTGAGCGCGTATACCCGCAACAGTGAGCCGTTCATTTGCTCCGCTTCCTGGATCTGACGCAGCGGGTCGAACACTGCGTAGTAGGCAACACCTACGCGGGCATAATTATCTTTCTTATCTCCACCTGCAGCCGCTGTTGCTTCTCACTTTGGAAGTTGTCCACCGGTTTGTCATCCTCAATTTCCAGTTCGCTGATGTCGGGGATAGCAATTTCTTCGGGATCTAGAAGCTGCCACTGAGCCATAGGACATAAATCGAATCAAAGATACATAATTATAGCTTAAAGTAGTAACGGCAATGGTATCGTAAGCAAAAATCATCTCAAGTAGTTTAAAAAGAAAATTGAGCAGCGATTTCATCAGTTTTTGCTGACATGATGAAATCGTTACGATGTAGTCCATGAATTGCGTGAGTCCACCAACTTACCTTGACCTTACCCCATTCAGTTAACAATGCTGGGTGATGTCCTTCTGACTCTGCTATCTCGCCGACGCAGTTAGTAAACGCCAGTGCTGTTTTAAAATCGCTAAATTTGTAGGTGCGCTCTAGACGCGATTCTCCATCTACGTTTATAATTTCCCAGTCCGGAATTTGCGGTTTAATTTCTACAATTTCCGACTCTGTCACTCGCGGCGCATCCTTATGACAGGCACTACACTTTTGCTGTGTTAAAGAAGCCATGGTCACCTCCTAGGTCTATAAATTAATTTTATAACGTAATGAGACTTATTAAAAATTCGTAGTGACGCTCGTTCCTCGTTCGCCCTTGGCGTCTCCCTTTGGGAGAAGATCGCTGACGCCGGAGTACCGGCTAACGCTAACGTAATTCGTAATTCGCAATTATTTTTTAGATGGGGATTTATATCATGTCCGTATAAACAGTTACGATATCCAGCCCTCGCCCCCGTCCCCTCTCCCATGCTTGGGAGAGGGGAGCGAGCGAGGGCGGGGTGAGGGTTCATATAATAAGTCATTAACCGGACATGATATTAAACCCCGACTGAAAAATGACCACGTGTCTCCGCGAAAGTTCAAAACCCGTTATTACCTGTACCTGTGAATTAGCAATTACGAATTATGATGAATTGCCGCGCCACGAACATTGTCAACTGTTTGAATTTGACTTGAACTAAATCCTGCTTGCTTGAGATTAGTTAAAAAAGTCCGATCGCTATACCTGGAATCTAAGTTAATGGCTTTTGCATAAATGCGTTTAGCAGTTTTTTTGTCGCCACCATCCCAATAGGCGATCGCACTTGCAACCAATGGGTGAGGATTATTCGGTTCCAAAATAGCAGCACGATTGGCAGTGACAATAGCTAAGTTATAAATTTTTAGGCGGTGCAATGCCAAACTTAAGTTGTAATAAGCTACTTCGTCATCTGGCTTGAGAACGACAGCCCAAGTGTGAATTAGCACCGTTGCTGCCAAGTTACCATCGACTAAATAGACAATTCCTAAAGCATTGTAAGCCGGAACAAAAAGCGGCTTTCTAGATATGACTTCCCATAAAGATTTTGCCGCATTTTGCTCCTTTCCTGCCAAATGCAATGTCCAACCCAAATTAACTCTTCCCATAATATTTTCTGGTTCGAGTTCTACAGATTTTTGCATCGCAGCAATGGCTTCAGAATATCGTCCTTGTTGACGATATGATAGCCCGATTTGGCGATAGTCCCCGGCTTTAGTTACAGCACTCACTGACGGGGAAATCAAAGCAAAGGTCAAAAATAAACAGCTATAAATTCCACTTGTTATCTTTGTTTTTACCAGGAGGAGCGCTTTCGTTTTTCCGGGATTGCTACTATGCGATCGCAGTTTCATCCTCTATTAATAATTACGCTATTTTTCAAGAGTCCAATAATTTTGGGTCAATTCCCAAAGCATCCAGTTGTTCAGGACTAAGGAAACGCAACTTCTCTACAATTCTCTCCCGCTTTTGCCGCTCAACTTCTGCCCTTTGTCGTTCAACTTCTGCCCTTTGTCGCTCAACTTCTGCCCTTTGTCGTTCAACTTCTGCCCGTTCCTCACCTGTTAGTAATAGATTTCCTTGTGCATCCCACCACCGTAACCAAGGTAGTTCTGCGTTTGGATACCATCCCTGCCAGATTCCCAATTCTACTTTTAAAGGAGCGATTGGGTAATGTCCTCGTTCATTAGCTTTCATCAATTGGTAAGTATTATCCACTAAATGGTAAACTTCCACCTGTGCTTTTGCTACTTCATAAATTCCATAATAAGGCACTCGAATTGCCTGCTCATAAACCCAAAACTTACCAGCCTTTCCATCTTCCCCTTGAGATGGTGGTGTTTGATCTCGCTCCTCCTTACCATCTCCAGATACAAATTCCAGTACAATCAAGGGCGCAATATACTCCTTCCATAGAACATAGGAACGCCTTGTTTTGCCATTGAGAGTCGGCGGTACATTAGCTACATAAAACCAGTCTGGTGCTTCGGCCCCTTTCTCTGGAGGATCTGTCAATCGCCAGTAAATGCCTAAATCCTGTCCTATACAATAATGACTATCGGGATGACGTTCCTCTAGGACAGGGTAAATCGAGTCAGTGAGTAAAATGCTTTGAGGATGCTCTTGCCAGTTTTTCACAAATGTACCATCTGACTCTGGTAACTGGGTGTGGTCAGGTAAAGTTAATGCCGATCCGGTAGCTGTAGTGATCATGGGCTTCAACAGAGGCGTTTATCTGATTTTTATTGTAGTGTAGGGTGCGCTCTTGCTTTGCCGTAACCCACCATTCTCAGTAAGATGTTAATGATTGCGGTGTCGCCGTACTTTCAGCTAGATCGCACCCTACACAAGAGCGCAAACATGGCAACGGATGTTGTAACGGATATAGCGGATGCTTTATCTGTTAGGGGATTTCCAAGTAAAAAAATATCCAACTATTTCTTGTGGGGTGGGCATCCTGCCCGCCCAGTTCATAGTTAGTGCAGGATGCCCACCCCACAATATTGGATAATCTATTTGTTGGAGTTCCCTAGTCCCACCGTTGGCGGAATCCGTTACCAAATAATTACGAATTACGAATTACGAATTACGAATTATTTTCTCATCCGTTGTCAGAATTAAGTGCCGGACCGCAGCTTATCCAACACACTTCTATCCTCTAAAGTAGAAGTATCACCTGATACTTCTTGTCCTGCTGCCAGACTCCGCAGTAACCGCCGCATAATTTTACCCGATCGCGTCTTCGGTAAAGCATCGGTAAAGCGAATTTCTCCCGGACGAGCGATCGCCCCAATTTCCTGAACAACGTGCTTCTTCAATTCCTTACTCAATTCTTCACTGGCGCTATGACCACCTTCTAAAGTAACAAAAGCAACTATATCTTCCCCTTTCATTTCATCAGGTTTACCTACCACTGCGGCTTCAGCAACTGCTGGATGGGAAACTAAGGCTGATTCAACTTCCATCGTACCGAGACGGTGTCCAGACACATTAATAACATCATCTACTCTTCCCATGACCCAGAAGTAGCCGTCTTCATCACGTCTGGCGCCATCTCCAGCAAAATAGACGTACTGCCCATCTTTTGGAGGTATGTGTTCCCAGTAGGTACGGCGGAAGCGATCGGGATCGCCGTATACTGTTCGCATCATACCGGGCCAAGGATGCCGCACTATTAAGTAACCACCTTCGTTATCAGGCACATCGTTGCCTTCTAAATCCACAATATCCGCTCTTATTCCGGGGAAGGGACGAGTCGCAGATCCTGGTTTCATGGGAATTGCTCCTGGTAACGGTGTCACCATAATCCCACCTGTTTCAGTTTGCCACCAAGTATCGACAATTGGACAGCGTTCTGCGCCAATCACTCTGTAATACCACATCCAAACTTCTGGGTTAATTGGTTCGCCCACAGTTCCTAGTAAGCGCAGGGAAGACAGGTTTCGCGCTTGCGGCAGGTGTTCGCCCATTTTGATAAAGGCACGAATGGCAGTAGGTGCGGTATAAAAAATTGTGACCCCGTTTTTTTCGATGATATCCCATGTACAGCCAGGGTTAGAGGCACGGGATACTCCTTCATACATAACCGTTGTCGCACCGTTGGAAAGAGGACCGTAGACAATATAGCTGTGACCCGTAATCCAACCTACATCGGCAGTACACCAGTATACATCTGTATCTTGCAAGTCAAATATCCATTTAGTGGTGATATGACTGTATAAATTGTAACCACCAGTTGTATGCACAACGCCTTTCGGTTTGCCAGTACTACCACTGGTGTAGAGGATGAACAGCAGATCTTCGCTGTCCATTGGTTCGGCGGGACAGTCAGCAGAGGCATTCTTCTGCAAATCATGCCACCAGCTATCCCTTCCCGGTTCCATATGGATTTGTTGACATGTACGCTGTACCACGAGAACATCTTTAATTGTCGGTACAGCGTTATCAGCTAATGCTTTATCTACCTGATCCTTAAGAGGTACGATCGCATCCTTGCGCCAACCACCATCAGCTGTAATTACCAGCTTTGCTTGAGTATCGATTAAGCGATCGCGCAAAGCTTCAGCACTAAAACCTCCAAACACAACGCTGTGGGGTGCGCCAATTCTGGCACAGGCGAGCATAGCAATAGCTGCTTCGGGAATCATCGGCAGATAAATTCCCACGCGATCGCCTTTTTGCACCCCTAGCTGTTTGAGAACATTAGCAAACTGACAAACTTCCCGATGCAGTTGCGCGTATGTAATGGTGCGCGAGTCGCCTGGTTCACCTTCCCAAATGATGGCTGCCTTATTCTTACGCCAGGTAGTGAGGTGTCTATCTATACAATTATAGGAGATATTAAGCTTACCGCCGACGAACCATTGAGCAAAGGGTGGTTGCCAGTCTAGGATAGTATCCCACTTCTGAAACCAGTGTAACTCTGTTTGCGCCAATTCTGCCCAAAATTTCTGAGGATCAGCTTTGGCTTGGTCGTAGAGCTGCTGGTAGTCTGACAAACTTTTAATATGAGCATTTTGAGAGAATTCGGCGCTGGGATGGAATAGACGTTTTTCTTGCAGGGTTGATTCTATGGTTGATTCGGACATGATTTTTTATGTAATTAGCGTCCTTCTGAAAACTATTGTGTACGTAAATTTACAATAATTATCTTGATTTTCGTTAAGAAACGGATCAATAGACAGTTCGCGAAAATTAATTATGCGTTACCTGAAACCCTTGGTAGAGACGCGATAACCCTTGTCTCTACGTGTTTTCCGGAGATGTCTAATGAATGTGATCGATAATTGTAGACAGATGCAGTTCATCTGTGTGCATCTGTGCTTTTAAATTTCTTACCCTTAAACCTATGCCACTTATCCTAGAAGCCAGCAGCCTATCCCTAAATGATGTTCATCGTCTTCTGAAACTTCAAGAAGAGTCAAATAGCTCATTTACAGACTACTTAACTTTAGCTCCTCTAACTGACTTTGAACAGGAGGATTTATTACGAATCAGGAACGACTTTCGACGTTATTTAACAGATGGTAAAGTTTCTGAAGGCTTAGTTAAATTTTTGACTTTCGCACCTTTAATGCGATTGGCTGGTTTTTACGATGTGCCGATCCGGTTGACAATGGAAGACAGCATTGCGATCGCCATTGAAGACGAAGATACAAGTATTAGAGGGCGGATGGATATTTTAGCAGTCAACAAGGCACGAACAAATACTGTGCCACCTTTTTGGGTTTTAGTGATTGAAACGAAAAACAGTGCGATCGATGTTGTTGAGGGTTTACCGCAATTACTTACTTACGCTTTTAAGAGTTTAGAGCAGCAATCAGCAGTTTGGGGACTAGTGACAAACGGACAACGTTATCAGTTTGTGCATTTAAGACAAGAAACTACCCCAACTTATCAGTTAATGCCATTATTAAACCTGAATGAGTATCAGGATGCTATTGAGCTATTACAAGTTCTCAAAGCAATTTGCCAACTACCATACTTTCAAATGCCGGTAGCGGGCAATGAGCAACGTTAAATAGTATTATAGTTAACTGTTAACAAGCGTAGAGGAAGTAAAGGTAGAATTTTAGCCTCTGCAAGCACAGTCACCCCTATCCCAAGCGCTACAGTAGTGTAGGGTGGGCACATCTCGCGCCCTGTCAAGGTGAAGCATAAAAATGATATTTTTCTTCGTGTTCTTTGCGTCTTCGTGGTTCAAAAATATTTTTTAACTGCGAAGGCACGTTCGCGATCATCGAAGCGGTAGCGACGAAGGAGCGTCAGCGGTGAGGAATTGGGAGAAGAACACGTTCGCGCAGCGTCTCCCCTTGGGATCAGGTTAAATATCGAAAAATGGCGACTTCCAAAGCAGTGTTTTGAGCCACCAAGACGCGGGCGCTTGTGGGCACTGCCCACCAAATCCGGTTGAGGGTGGGCAGTGTCCATCTTACTACTCCCGAACCGCAGGAAGAATACCTATTTGACGAACCGCCAAGACGCCAAGGACGCCAAGAAGAAGATAGGTAATCTTATAGCGGTTCGGGAGTACTGATAGATTTACGGAAAAAATCAAGATTAACTTGAAGTAATAGTAGGGTTAGTAGTAAATCTACTCATCGGGACAAGTGAATGCGACTAAGACTAGATCTACAAAGATTTTTTGAAAGCTGCGACCCTAGCAGGACTTTGGTTATCGAAAATCCTCAAGATAGACTATATTATATTGATTTTGCCTCTGTACGAGGCGGTAAGGTCATTGATGAATTAAGGCTGAGCAATAGGAAATTCAATGGCGACCTGGCATTGAACAAGCACACCCTAGAATGAAATGACTTTTGAAACCAGCAGATATCGGATTGGGAGAACAGAAATGCGAATTCGACCAAACTCCTTGGGGTTTACTGTGCTGCTTGGTGCGCTCGCTGCGTTACCGCCCTTGGCGATCGATATGGGATTGCCAGCCCTCGCTGCGCTTGGCGTATCCTTAAATGCATCACCCGCCGCCAGCGGTTTAACCCTTAGCCTATTCATGGCTGGCTTTGCAATCGCGCAACTTATCTTTGGACCGTTTTCAGATCGGTACGGACGACGCCCGATCCTGTTAGTGGGTTGTGGAGTCTTCGCACTCGCTGGCGTTATGTGTAGCATCGCGCCCTCAATCAACGCGCTCATTGGCTGGCGTTTTATCGCGGGTGCGGGTGCGGGTGCTGCCGCAGTACTAGAAATGGCAATCGTTCGTGACCTGTTTGAGGGTTCCGCCGCACGGGCGCAGTTCTCTTACATCAATCTCGTGATGAGCATCGCGCCCATGATTGCACCCACAATCGGTGGATGGGTTCTGACGATTGCGGACTGGCGAGCGATCTACGGAGTGCTAGCCGTTGGAGGTTTTGTGCTCGTGATGACCATCGCGATCGGGTTTGGAGAATCAATCTCTCATCGCGATCGGAGTGCGCTCGCACCACGCCGCCTCGTGAACAACTACATCCGTGTTCTCGGCAATCGAATCTGCATTGGCTACGCGCTCGTCAACGGGTTGAGCTTTGGGTGTATGTTTGCCTACGTTGCTGGCTCACCCCTTGTGATGATTGATGTCTTGGGCGTCTCAAGGACTGTCTACGGTTGGTTCTTTGCGTCAACTGCCCTCGGCATTATGGCAGGCTCATTTTTGAATGGACGCTTGAGTATTCGCGGTGTGCCGCCGTCGCGGTTGCTCAAAATCGGACTCACGCTTGCTGTGGCTTCGGCTATTGGACTCGTGTTCGTATCAATCAGCAGCGATCTGCGCGTCTCAACGCTAATGCCGCTCCTCGTGGTCAACACCTTCTGCTTTGGGCTGATCGCACCCAACGCCAAGCATGGGGCGCTTCAGCCGTTGCCGGAAATTGCTGGAGTCACCGCCGCTGTGCTGGGATTCACGCAGATGATGCTAGGCGGAACACTTGCGAGTGCGCTCGTAGCCTTCCTCTATGACGGACGTACCGCGACTGCCATGACTGGCGTCATGACACTGTTCGCTCTAGCCTCGCTCGCTGCCTACACTAGCATCGTGCGTCCTGCTGAGAAACGCGCCGCCCGCGCTTTAAGCCTGGCTACTGCACGGTTACCGATTGATGAGAGAAGAACCTAAGTGTACAGAGTACAGCACCATGATTTACTTCGGTGCCGTGCCGTACTCTCGGCTTATGCACCCTACACTTAAAATTTGTTTACAAACATCTTGCTCCACCACCAGAAACCGGGGACAAGTGCGAATCAGTAAAGCTGAAACCCTAAATTTTTCGCTCATTTACCCGGTTTCTCTTACCTTGTTGATTAGCGATCGCACCCTACTTGCTAAAATTGCAATCACTGGTATATACGATTACACGCAAATCTGCAAGACTTCCATCTGCGTCCATCTGCGGTTAAAAATATAAAATCCTCTGGGGTCTGCCTGCATTCAGAAGTCCCCATCACAGGTTAAGATTTATTAAAGGTAGCATTTTGTTGCGCGTTTTATATAAAATCCTCTGTTGCTGCTAATTTTTAACTTTCGCTGTTTGAGAAGACCGAATGCTAGACCAAATTTTTGATTACCTTCACCTTAACTTCAGCATTGAAGCTCCCATAGTCCTGCTCATCCTGATCTTTCTAGAGGCGATCTTATCTGCTGACAACGCGATCGCCCTCGCCGCCATCGCCCAAGGACTAGGAGACAAAAAGCTGGAACGTCAGGCACTTAACATCGGCTTGGTATTTGCCTACGTCCTGCGAATCACTTTACTGCTGACGGCTACTTGGGTACAAAAGTTCTGGCAGTTTGAGCTACTTGGTGCAGCTTACCTACTATGGCTAGTATTCCAACATTTTACGAACCTACAAGGTGAAGACGATCAAGACCACGGTCCCCGTTTTAAGTCCCTGTGGCAAGCCATACCTGTAATTGCTTTCACAGATTTGGCATTTTCTCTTGACAGCGTCACCACTGCGATCGCTGTTTCTAATGAAAGGTGGCTAGTAATCACAGGCACTACCGTTGGCGTCATCGCCCTGCGCTACATGGCTGGTTTGTTTATCCAGTGGTTAGATGAATTTGCCTACTTAGAGGACGCAGGCTATGTCACTGTAGCGCTAGTGGGCTTGCGACTACTTCTAAAAGTGGTAAATGATGCTTTAGTACCACCAGAGTGGTTAACTGTTACGGCGATCGCCCTCATCTTAATCTGGGGATTTTCTAAGCGCACCAACCCAGAAATTACAGAGTCACCGCAAAAAATCGAAGCCACAGATTCGGAAAAAATAGAAGTCCCAGCTTTGGAAAAAATCGAGGAAACGCAAAAAACCAAAGTCGCAGAAGGGAGTAGGGAGTAGGGAGATGAGGGAGATGAGGGAGATGAGGGAGATGAGGGAGATGAGGGAGACAAGGGAGATGGATGCTTCCTTGTCCCCCTTGTCCCCCCACTCCCCACTCCCCACTCCCCACTCCCCACTCCCCACTCCCCACTCCCCACTCCCCACTCCTTACATTACTCGTGTAACCAAGGAGACAATTGCAATTGCCAACTTACCAATTCTTCTGGCGTAAACCAGAGAGTAATTTCCCGTTGCGCTGTTTCAATAGCGTCGGAACCGTGGATGAGGTTGCGACCAATATTAATACCAAAATCGCCTCGGATTGTTCCTAGTTCTGCTGTTAGAGGGTTTGTTGCCCCAATCATCTTTCTAGAGGCGGCGACAACGCCATCACCTTCCCAAACCATTGCCGTCACAGGACCAGAAGTGATAAATTCTACCAACCCAGCAAAAAAAGGTCTTTCCCGGTGAACGTCGTAGTGCTGTTCAGCCAATTCCCGGCTAACCTTCATGAACTTCAAACCAACAAGGGTAAAACCCTTGTTTTCAAAACGACGGATAATTTCACCCACTAGTCCGCGCTGTACGCCATCAGGCTTAATTGCTATGAATGTCCGTTCCAAAGCTATCTCCTAAAACTTAAATGAATTAGTCAATAGTCCAAAGTTAAAAATCTTTTAATTTAAAAGGTTTTCACTATTGACTATTGACTGTAGACTGTTGACTGTTAACCAATCTGAGATTATCTCAGAACTTATCTCTAGATGCATATGCGATCAGAGACTAATGCGCTACATTGTTAATTCGTGGGTGACACACGGAGGTCAGGAAAAAATGGGAGTTGAGTCAACTACTGCATCAGATGAGGTGGTAAAACCATCTGCTGAGGGACACAAAGAGTTCGTGAATAATCACAAGCTAAAAAAGCTATTGCCACAGAATACCACATTAGATGCATCCCGCTATTGGAAAATTGAGGATAGCGAAGAACTTTACCGCATTGAAGGTTGGGGACAGCCCTATTTTTCCATTAATGCTGCTGGTCACGTCACTGTTTCTCCCAGAGGCGATCGCGGCGGTTCTTTGGATTTGTTTGAATTAGTCAATGCGCTCAAACAGCGTAACTTAGGACTGCCCCTGTTGATTCGCTTTTCTGATATTTTGGAAGATCGCATTGAGCGGTTGAATGCTTGTTTCGCTAAAGCGATCGCTCGCTACAACTACCCAGGCGTTTACCGTGGCGTATTTCCTGTCAAATGCAACCAACAGCGGCACTTAATTGAAGATCTCGTGCGGTTTGGCAAACCCCATCAATTTGGCTTGGAAGCCGGTTCCAAGCCAGAATTAATGATTGCTCTGGCAGTGCTGGATACACCAGGTGCGCTGTTAATCTGCAATGGCTACAAAGACCAGGAATATATCGAAACAGCGATGTTGGCTCAAAGATTAGGGCAAACACCGATTATCGTCTTAGAACAGGTAGAAGAAGTCGATTTAGTGATTGAGGCAAACCGCCAGTTGGGCATTAAGCCAATTGTCGGGGTTCGCGCTAAACTCAGTACCCAAGGAATGGGACGGTGGGGAACTTCTAGCGGCGATCGCGCCAAATTTGGTCTGACAATTCCCGAAATTATCCAAGCTGTTGACAAGTTACGCGAAGCTAATTTACTAGACTCTTTGCAGTTATTGCATTTCCATATTGGTTCGCAAATTTCTGCAATTAATGTGATCAAAGATGCCATCCAAGAAGCCAGCCGGATCTACGTGGAATTGGCGTTGTGTGGAGCCGATGTGAAATATCTAGATGTGGGTGGCGGCTTGGGAGTAGATTATGATGGTTCGCAAACCAACTTCTACGCCTCGAAAAACTACAACATGCAGAACTATGCCAACGACATCGTGGCGGAGTTAAAAGATACTTGTGCTGAACGTAATATTCCCGTACCAACACTGATTAGCGAAAGTGGACGGGCGATCGCCTCTCACCAGTCAGTACTAATTTTTGACATTTTAAGTACTAGTGAGATCCCAACTTCGCCACCAGAATCACCAACAGATACAGAGTCTCCCATTATCACTTACTTGTGGGAAACCTACCAATCCATTAACCAGGAAAATTACCAGGAGTTTTATCACGACGCAACTCAGTTTAAAGAAGAAGCTATCAGCCGCTTTAACTTAGGGATTTTAAGTCTTAGAGAACGTGCTAAAGCTGAGCGACTTTACTGGGCTTGTTGTCAGAAAATTCTGGCTATAACTAGGCAGCAGGAGTACGTACCTGATGAACTGGAAGACCTGGAAAAAATTATGGCAAGCATCTACTACATGAATCTTTCGGTGTTTCAGTCGGCACCTGATTGTTGGGCGATCGACCAACTATTTCCCATCATGCCTATACATCGCTTGGGTGAAGAACCAACGCAGCGAGGGATTTTAGCAGACCTTACTTGTGACAGTGACGGCAAAATCGACCGTTTTATTGATTTACGGGATGTAAAGTCAGTTTTAGAGTTGCACACCTTCAAATCCGGAGAACCCTACTATTTAGGGATGTTTTTAAATGGAGCTTACCAGGAAATCATGGGCAACTTGCACAACTTATTTGGCGATACTAACGCAGTTCACATTCAATTGACGCCCAAAGGCTACCAAATTGAACACGTCGTCAAGGGTGATACCATGAGCGAAGTGGTGAGCTACGTACAGTACAACTCCGAGGATATGGTGGAAAAAATCCGCCAGCGTTGCGAACACGCTTTAGAAGAAAATCGCATCACCCTCACGGAATCTCAGAGACTGCTGCAAACCTACGAACAGAGTTTGCAGCGGTATACGTATTTAAGTAGTTAGTTGTTAGTTGGTAGTTGTTAGTTGTTAGTTGTTGGTTGTTGGTTGTTGGTTGAATTTTCTACTAACCACTAACCACTAACCACTAACCACTAACCACTAACCACTAACCACTAACCACTAACAATTAGCTAGCGTTTGTCTCTAGCAATTCGGCGATCGCTTGGCGTTCAACTGGGTTATGGGTTGGCGGATCGTGACGGGCGTCGGTGATCAGCCAGTTTAAAGCAGCAGCTTGCAAATCTATCGTTGCCCCAGTCTTATCTACGCAGTAACGTCCAAATACCAGCTTATCAATCAGGCTGACTCCTGGTCCCAGTCGTGACCACTCAAAAATCACGCTGTTATCTACCATCGCACCACTACATATCCAGCAATTCGGACCGATCATCGCTGGACCGACGATTTTGGCTCCATCTTCTATCCGGGTCATGCTACCAATGTAAACTGGACCTGTGATATCTACTTTGTCCCAATTTACAGCAACATTTAAGCCAGTGTAGATGCCTGGGGCGACTTGATGACCTGGGATTTGTACGTTTTTGATTTTTCCTGACAGTACTCCACGAATTGCCCGCCAGTAGTCTGGTACTTTACCAATATCTACCCATTCAAAGTCCATAGGGATGGCGTAGAAGGGGGCACCAATTTCCACTAGTTTCGGGAACAACTGACTACCAATGTCATACTCCACCCCAGAGGGTATGTAGTCCAGCACCTCCGGCTCAAATATGTAAATACCTGTGTTAATGTTGGTGCTTAAAGCTTCTTCTACCTTAGGTTTTTCTTGGAAAGCTTTGATGCGACCATTATCATCGGTAACGACTACACCGTAGCTAGAAACTTCTTCCCGTGGAACGGATTTCATCACAACTGTAGCGATCGACCCTTTAGATTTATGCCACTTTACCGCAGCTGTTAAATCTAGGTCAATCAAAGCATCGCCACACAATACCACAAAAGTATCGTCAAAAAATGGCGAGAAGTCCTGAATCCGCCGCATCCCACCTGCGGAACCCATAGCTTCCCCGACTAATGTCCCATCAACAATGCGCCCTTCAAAAGAATAGGCAATCTGCACCCCAAACCGCTGACCGTCACGGAAATAGCTTTCAATTTCTTCTGCCAAATGGCTAACGTTGACCATAATTTGGTCAAAACCATGCTGGCGTAATAGTTCTAGTAAAAATTCCATCACTGGCTTTTGCAGGATGGGCATCATCGGTTTGGGCATTGTGTAGGTAATCGGACGAACGCGAGTACCCTTACCTGCTGCGAGAATCATCGCTTTCATATCTGTTTATTCCTCAACCAGCGGCCAGTTTACTTTCATTAAGTGATACTTCATCATCGGTTTATTTCCGTTCTAAGTCATCGCTAAAAGCACGGATAACAGAAATTTTTAGATTTGATCGAACTATGGGCATAGCAAGATGACATGCGATCCGTCATCTTTTCAATTTACTCGCATTTTAGAGTTTGTTGAAGTAAAATTTAGAATTCATCTCTATTGCTAAGTGACAGTACCATTAAACATAAGTGTATCCACGGTTTTACTTGTGTTTGCGCGCATCTGTAAGTAATCGAATTTGAATCTCCTGGTAAAACTCCTCTTGAAATAGCTCTACCTTGGATTGAGCCGAAAGCAGTAAAAGCGCCCAAAAAACACTAACAAGATGGCTATGTTCCTCAGATCCACTGTGATTTGGTTGTTTAGTTTGAGTCCACAACTCTACTAGCTGTTCCAGATTCAACCAATTTTTTTGCTCGCGAAGCTCCTGTGCTTGTCTATGTAACACTTGCTCTAGTTCAAAAGCCACTTCCGTCAAATTTTCCTGGTGAGCTAACTCCAGCGCCGCCCGCATATGTTCGAGACTGGGCTGACGCCTAGGACGGGCTGGTTTGTCGTCTTTTTGTACTAGTTTCAGCTGTTGTGCCATCAGCTGCAATTGGTCGATCAACTCTTGCAGAGTTACGCGGCGTTTCGGTGGTGGTAATGCCGCCGGACGACGACGCAAGTGCCGCTCTAATTGCAGCCGATGGCTGTGATGTTGTACACCATCTTCACTTGCTAACGAGAGGTCATCGACAACAGCCTCTTGTTCATCGGCTGCTGATTGCAATTGCATTAAAGTGTTTGCTTTAAATAACACAAGCATAGACGCTGACAAAAAAGCTTGCCCAGATTGGGATAAATCAGCTTCATAACCTCGGGAAGTTGCCTCCGGTGTCATTAGCTCTAAGTAGCGATCAATCACCGAAATCACCTGAACATCCCAAGGGTCTATTTCCCCGTGTTCAGCCTGGTGAATAAGTAGTGTAATTGTTTCCAATAACTCAGAAGCATCCATCAACAAATTCTTATTAGTTGTTAGTTGTTAGTTGTTAGTTGTTAGTTGTTAGTTGTTAGTTGTTAGTGAGCAGTACGTCCTTTGTGTTTCCCCGAAGTTCGCGCTCGTAGGAAGCCAACGCCCTTCGGGTTGTTAGTTGTGCTACTAACCACTAACGACTAACCACTAACCACTAACCACTAACCACTAACGACTAACGACTAACTAGCTGCTTGTCCTTCTTTTTTTAACGAATTACCTGCTGGCGGCAGTGCCAGTTGTAAAGATTGAACTTCCGCTTGGTACTGTTCTACCTTGTTCTCTAATTCCTTAATTTGAATATTTTTTTGGCGAACTTGTTGGTTATACACTAGCAGTCGTTGCAAGCGTGTCCAGATACTAAACAGCCAAGCAAAAATTGCACCTAAGCCGATCGCCAGAAACAACTCAACTGCAATCGGTGCTTGCACCTGTAAACCTGGGACAATGTAAATTGTTCCTAATTCTGTGTTTTCTATGGTGAATAAACCAAAAGCTAGACAGAAGATAAAAATCATCACAAAGTTCAATTGTCTCATTGGAAACCCAAGCCTACTACGTAATTAATTTTGCCTAATGCTTCCCTGAAATTTGCAATCAATACCATTTTGAATTGTGATTTGAGATTGTGCAACTTTAATTTTACCCGTGTTGAGAAATGCAAAAGTTACATATCTATGCCAAATAGTATAGGAATGTTACTCATAAATCAAGCAACCATGAAATTTTTATACATCTTTTTAAGTAAAAAAAGCCATCTATACATAGTCTTTATACTAGTTTTATGGTCAATATAAATTAATCCGGTTCAGTTAAGGATCGTTGGTGGAGATTTTACACGTGTAGATACATTCCGGCGGAACGTCTCTACTGAATCGTATTGCAATATAAATAAACGTCAGAAAAGGACATTGGGGATTGGGAGACTCACCCAATCCCCTTGCCCCAGTCATAAAAAATATTATGTAATTTTTATAAAGTTTCGATTAAGAATAGGAGTTACGATCTGAGAAAAAATCCCTAACGATCAACTGTTTATAATCTTTTCCTACTTTTCCTACTTTTCCTGCTTAATTTACAGCGTTCGGTCAGCTTTTTAGCAAAACTACGCTCATCTAAAAGTATACTGCGAACGGTTCAAAACTTCACTTAATATGGACTGAGCTCCAAACCTCTCCCCGATGCGGGGAGAGGCTTAAGAACCGGATGCGCGAATGTTAAATAAGTATAGCTTTCAGCCGTTTTTAGTATAATAGCAGCCGGATTAATTAAGTGATGAGTCATGAGGAATCAGAGGTGATGACTTAGCGCTCTTGATAGCATCGAAAGTGCCTTTAATAGTGCCAGCAATCGGAACAGCAACGATTGTCCCCAGTAACCCACCAATCTGGAATCCCACCAAAATAGACACAAAAATCCAGATGGGATTAAGTCCGATAAAATCACCGAGTAACTTGGGAGCTAACACGTTATCTTTGACTTGCTGCATGGCAATTGCCGCCAACGCCACTTGAATTGCTAACTTCCAATCCTGCAGCAGCACCAAAATCGTCACCAGACCAATACCTAAACTTGCTCCAATAAAGGGAATAAGTTCAGATAAGCCGATGAGTATGCCAAACAACAGGGCAAACGGCACCTTGAGAAGTAAGAAAATTGGGGTGAGGGTAATTCCCATGAATAATCCCAACAAAAGTTGACTCAGGAAAAAGTTTTGGAAATTCAGCTGCAAGGATGTGGTCAAGGGGATACGAATATTAGCTGGTAAGTGAGGGGCTACACCATTCCACACGCGATCGCCATATAAAAGCATATAAAACGCCAGCACAACCACTAACACTAAGTCAAGTAATCCTGACAGCAGTGTTCCCGCAAAGCCCACAGCACCACCAGCTAGCTGTTGCACCAAGTTCTGAATGCTGGCATTGATTTGAGTAGTCACCACACTGAGATTTATGGGTAAACGCTGCTTCTTTGCTAACTCTTGAAAATAAGCCAGGTTTGCTTGACTGGCGGTTGACCAAGCAGGAATCTTACTTAACAGTTGGGTTGTTTGGTCAATTACCAACGGCACTAGCGTTACACCTAGAATGACCACCAGCGTTAAAGTTGTGAGCAAAACAATGATGACTGCTTGTGAGCGGTTCATGGGAGCGCGTTCAAAGAACTTAACTGGGTAGTTCAGTAAAAAAGCCAGAATCGCCGCAATACTTAGGATATAGATTGGATGCTGAAAAAAGCTAAAGAGTCCCGACAGCAGCCAGATATTTAGAGCGATAATTGGACCACTCAGACCATAGATTAATAAACGTTGAAGGGAGGCTGAACGGCGCATTTGGGCAAAATGTGCTAAATATTTTTTGGCAGAATTAATACAACTCGGTTAGTGCTTAGTAGGTCAGCATATATAAATCATCATTGGTTCGTAGTTACGCTCCACAACAAGCCTTTGTCCTCTATTTTACAAAAATTGACATAGTTGGTATTATTCTCGAAGACCTACTTAATGATTATGATAAATATTTTTAACCAATAAGTCTATAAGCTTACCTAATAAATAAAGCAGCATATGACAATGGAAAAAACTATAGCAGACCTTCGCAAAGACTACACTGTGTCAGGTTTGAGCGAAATAGAGGTTAACCCCAATCCTTTTACACAATTTCAGCAATGGTTCGATCAGGCACTAGCTGCCCAACTTCTAGAACCAAATGCCATGACTGTTGCTACTGCTACCGCAGACGGTAAGCCAAAAGCCAGAATGGTGCTGCTGAAAGATTTTGATGAACGGGGCTTTGTATTCTACACCAACTATAACAGTCAAAAAGGACAAGAGTTAGCAGAAAATCCCCAAGCGTCCCTGGTTTTCTGGTGGGCAGAACTAGAACGCCAAGTCCGCATTTCCGGGCGTGTGGAGAAAGTTTCCGAAAATGAGTCAGATGAGTATTTTAATAGCCGTCCTTTGAACAGTCGCCTAGGTGCTTGGGCATCTAATCAAAGCGAGGTGATAGAAAGTCGAGAAGTCCTTACCCGACATTTAGAGGAACTACAAACCAAATATCACAATCAGGATATTAAACGACCACCACACTGGGGTGGCTTGCGAGTGATCCCGACTGAGATTGAATTTTGGCAAGGACGCCCCAGCCGTCTCCACGATCGCTTGCGCTATACCCGCTTAAATGATGGTAGTTGGAAGATTGAGCGTTTGTCGCCTTAAGCTGTTAATTGTTAATTGTTGATTGTTGATTGTTCATGGCAATTAGCAATTAACAATCAACAATCAACAATCAGCAATTAGCTACTTTTAGAAGCAAACTGAGTCCTGGGGTCTGGCATAAAGCTGTATCTCAGGTAAAGCCCCACCCCTACAAACAGGATAATCAACAACGAACCAATACCAAGGGGACTGGGAAGCCAGAAAACCGCTTCTATATGGTTTAATTTACCAGGCTTAAGCTCCCACACTAACTGATTTTTATTTGTTTGCGGTTGGATAGAATATTCAGTGCTTTGAATGCTTTTTGCTCCCCAAGGAGTCTTCAAACTAAATTCCAAATCGAGAAGAGAACCAGCATTAGCTAGGACGTTACCTTTACTAGAAATCAATGCAAGCGATCGCAAATCCAAATCATAAATCAAGCGATTCCGCACTAAGAGTAACCAATTATTCTCAACCAAAAGTAAGTTTGATGCAATTTTTGGCAGATCCGAGTCAAGTTCGTTGACAGATGTTGATTTAAGATTGCTACTGGCGTGAAAAAATTCGTTAAACTTCGCTTGTAATTCCTTCCCATTACTAAAAGGAATCGTCACAATAATCTCTGACTTGGAAAGCCGCCGCGTTTTACCTTCTAGTTGACGAGATCGACGTTCTATGCTGTGCAACCATTCAGAAACAGAATCGCCACTAAAACTGGTTAGCCTTTCTCCCAACTTAATGTGCTGCACCAGTTCACCACGATTTGGGTTGTCAAAGTTCACACCGACGTCATACTGTACACACCCAGACAGTAGCAGGGATGCCAACAGCACAAGCGACACAATCGGATTTTGGATTGGAAAGACGTAATGAAATTTCCCTAGCAAAAAACAAAATGCTCTGAGTAAGCGTACCAGACTCTCTACCATAGCAGACAAATTCATATTTAATCCCGGACTTCTCATTCTCTGCTTCCTCTCTCTTGGAAAGTTCTGAGCGGAGGAAGCCTCCGCTCAGACTTTCCGCTGTGTCTCAGCGGTTCGTTAAAAACTATACCAAACCAAGCTAGCCACAGTTAAACCAATCACAATCAACGCCATCCAGATAAAGCGATTATCTCTAGTATTGACAGAGCTAAGATCAACGAATTCTGGCTCAGGCGGTACAAGCGAGCGTGATGATTTGGTACTATTAGCGCTTAAACGAATTTTGGCTTCATTTTCAGAGAGTGCGCCTAAATCGGGTATTTCCGTCATCCATTCCTTTGGACGTTGCAACCTAGGTGCCTTGAGGATGTAATACAACCGCCGCGCTTCTTTGCTTGTTTCTAAGTGAGGATGGCGTTTGAGTTGTTCGCAGAGGGCGATCGCCTCTTCTGTGCGTCCAGCTGCTTCATAGGCTGTCACCAGCCAGATTTTCACCTCACCACCAAGGCGAGAATTAGGAGACAATAGGGCGCTTGCTTTTTCGAGTTGTTCAATTGCTTGCTTGTACTGCCCACTTTCAAAAGCAACTTTCCCCGCCTGGTAGCGACTTTTAGCAATTTCTAGACTTTCTGAATTCACGTTTTACACACAAATCAGCACTGCTTTAATTTTGCCAATGCCAGCAGTATTTTGGAAATCCTTTCTGGAAGAAATGAGGGAGTACAAGAATTAAAAATGCAAAATTTTTAATTTTTAATTTTTAATTTTTAATTGATTTGTCCCCCACTCCTGCTTCTATGACATAAACTGGGAACCGAGAATCATAGTACCGATACCAACATCGGTAAAAATTTCTAGCAGTAGGGCGTGGGGAATGCGACCATCAATGATGTGTGCTGCGCCTACTCCTTGGGCAAGCGATCGCACGCAACAATTTACTTTCGGAATCATTCCACCACCAACTATGCCGGTTGCAATCAGCTGGCGGGCTTCTTGAATATCTACTTTAGGAATCAAGGTTGACGGGTCTGTGTAATCTTTTAAAATACCTCGGGTGTCGGTCAGCAAGATTAACTTTTCTGCCCCCAAAGCTGCTGCTATTTCTCCAGCTACGGTATCGGCGTTAATGTTATAAGATTGTCCAGTGTCGTCTGCGGCGACACTGGACACTACTGGAATATAGTGATTGTTAACCAGTGTTTCCAAAATCTTAATATTCACACTGTTAACCTCTCCGACAAAGCCGATACCTTCTTGACCTTGAGGACGGGCTTTGATTAAGTTACCATCTTTGCCGCACAGTCCTACCGCCGAACCACCAGCCTGGTTAATCAGGGCAACAATTTCTTTATTGACTCGACCGACTAACACCATTTCCACTACATCCATTGTGGCGGCATCAGTGACTCGCAGACCATTCTTAAATTGCGGTTCAATTCCCAATTTATCCAGCCAACTGTTAATTTCTGGTCCGCCGCCATGTACTAAAATTGGTCGCAAGCCAACGCAGGATAAGAATACAAGGTCGTGGATGACTTGATATTTGAGGGTGCTATCTTTCATTGCCGCACCACCGTATTTGACTACAACAGTTCGACCAGTAAATTTTTGAATGTAAGGTAGTGCTTCACTTAGCACTTGCGCACGAGTCGCTGCAGCTAGCCTAATGTACTCAGTATCGTTGACCATCATGAGGAGCTATTAACAATTAAAACTGCCCATCGAAAGTTTAACAATTTCTGCGTAAGTCCCCACCTAGAGATATAGCGTGAATGTCTGGATATCAGCCGTCATACATTAGTAGTCAAAATTTCGACTACTAATGAAGTATAGGATTACTGTTTGATTTTTGAAATATACGTAGGGTGGGCATTGCCCACCATATCTGGGCATTGGTGGGCAGTGCCCACCCTACAGAACCTGTATTTTTTCTATAATCAAAGCGGATTCCTATAGTAATTTTTAATTTTTCGTTATAAAACTTCAGGACAGGAAATATTTGGTTTCAAGACGCTGGGAATTTCCTTCAGTACTCGCGTTGCAATTTGTTCGGGTGTTTCGCCCTCTTGCGCAGTGATTCGCAAATCGGCTTGGGCGTAAAGTGGTTGTCGTTGTTCAAGGAGCACCCGCAGCTTTAAGATGGGATCAACGTCTTGTAATAGTGGTCTTGTTGTATCCTCTGCTAGACGCAGCATCAGTAGTTCCACTGGTACATCCAGCCAGACAATTAAACCGTGGTGCAGGTAACTCCAGTTTTCTCGGCGTAGAACAATGCCCCCACCAGTTGCTACAGTTAACTTCGTATAAGCACAAACTTGTGCCAGCACATCACTTTCTAGTTGCCGAAACGCTGCTTCACCTTCGTCTGCAAACAGCTGATTAATCGTTCGTCCTGTTGCTTGAACAATCACCTCATCAGTATCCAAAAACCCGTAACTCAACTCCTGTGCCAGTAAGCGCCCCACCGTCGTTTTACCGCTGCCCATCATCCCAATTAAGTACAGGTTGATTCCTTTAATAGTCATTTGTTGGTTGTTGGTTGTTAGTTGTTAGTTGTTGGTTGTTAGTTGTTAGTTGTTGGTTGTTAGTTGTTGGTTGTTAGTTGTTGGTTGTTAGTTGTTGGTTGTTGGTTGTTGGTTGTTGGTTGTTGGTTGTTGGTTGTTGGTTGGTTATTCTTTTACCCCCTAACAACTAACAACTAACCACTAACCACTAACAACTAACCACTAACAACTAACCACTAACAACTAACCACTAACAACTAACCACTAACAAACCACTAACCACTAACAACTAACCACTAACAACTAACCACTAACAAATATACTTTAAATCTCCGTGTTGAGGCGAAGTTCTCTAATATAGTTTTTCAACTGTGCTGCAAAAATTGTATGACTCATGAGTACAGAGCCAAATTTCTCTTCACTTAATTTAAAATTTTCTTCTATTAATCGTTCAGCTAGATACTCCATCCACACTGGATTTTGGAAAAAGCTAGATGCTTGCCTCTCGATTAGCGATCGCCTTTGTAATAATTCCACTGCCTCTAATATTAATCGTTGCGGCACAAAAGGAAAAATTTCTTTTTGCAATTTCCGCACTGAGGCAAAATCTGGATTGAAGGCAAGCCAGGACATAATTAACTTTTCTAAATTAGATAAGCGATTAAACTGCTGGTCTAAAATAGCCCGAATATCGCCAAAAACCATCAGACCCTGTTCTAAAAACTCGGTAAAATTTCCCCCAAATAATTCTTGAATAGCTGTAGCAACTAATTTAATAAATAATGGATTGCCAGTATACCACTTAATTATTAGTCTATATTCTTCCTCTTTTAAGTTAGTAAATCCTTTAGCCTTAAGAATTTCCCTACTTTCGGTATTACTTAATCCAGTTAATTTAAATGTGCGAGTTGGTAGTGTTCCTCCTTCGAGAGCAGTAATTTCTTGAGGTTTTTCCCGACTGGTTATTAATAAGCAACTCTGATGTTGAGAGTCTCCTATTCGTCTGAACAACTCCCCATAAGCCTCATAACCTTGACGATAGCGGATTTGGGAGAGAACGTAGCTAGAATATCCGCTGAATTTTTCAGTCTCCGTGTCAACAAAGGGAGTTCCATCAGCAGAGTCATTGCATAAAATCGAGTCGATGTTATCTAGTATAATGAGACAACGTGAAGAGCGCAAATAATCAATCAATTGTGAAATACTGCTTGACACCGTTTCTGTGCTTAGTGTATCTTGCTGTTGGGATAAAATGGCTCTTATTTGACTTAAGATAACTTCTAGGGGTGGAGCAAGACGGAGCGATCGCCAGATAACATATTCAAACTTATCCTTAATCTGTTCTGCCAGCTTTACAGAGAAAGCAGTTTTACCAATACCACCCATTCCCAAAAGTACTACTAACCGACAGTGTTCTTCAACAATCCACGCTTGAACTTGAGCCATTTCTGTCTTCCTTCCGTGGAAAATACTAACATCAACTGCTTCGCCCCAGTCTTCTTTATGGGATGAGTTCATCATGGTCAAACCAGTTTCTTTTTTTAGATTTGTTTTTACTTGACCGTTAATTTGCTCTATTGGCAAACGAGTTTTTTTATACCCTGCTTCTTCTAGCAAATGAGTGACGCGACTCCAGCTTTTCACTTTAACTGGGTATCCCGCTTGGTTACTCAGCATTTCTTCTATATATTTATATAAACCGTTGGAAAGGTAAACCCTAACAGTACTGCTACTACGACTTTTATATACTGTATTAGCAATTTCAGCAGGACTAAAACCGCAAAGTAATCCTCTGAGGAATTTCTTTTCAACAGGTGTTAGGGATTTTCCCTTTGGCGATGCCAAATCTATATATAATTTTTCTAATTCCCAATTATTTTTAGCTTCTATAAATTCTTCTATTTTATTTGACTCAGTTTTGAGCATCACCGTTATTTATTTAAAGTAATTTAGGCAACATCTTAACGATTTATATGTAAAGCTAGAATAAATAAATGTTGAATTTATAACAAATTTAATAACGCTTGTTAGGTGAATTTTCGGTTATAGCTCAGGTATCTTTAGGCTTAACAGAAATTTACTAAAACTTTTCTGAAACTTTATCCAAACAATATTCGTCTGCTTACAGAAGGCAGAATTTTCTACAAGCGTAGGCTAATTCTAGTCTGAGCCAATACTGTGTCTCTACCAGCACACTATTGGCATCCCAATATCTAGTTGCCGCAGGCTCTAGTTTCATCTGCTAAGTGACTATCTTTAGTTCAAGGTGTAAAATATGACTCATTTTCTCAGATTGTGCAGCAAAGCTTTAGTCAACCTAACGGTTGAGGTATGAAGACTACTGCGTAACTTATCTATATAAAGTCGTATAAATATGTATGGTCGTTTGAGGTTTCAACCATGATTCGGATTCGTGACGTTGTGCAAAAAGCTTTAGCAACTGGCTATCTGACGGTTGAAGCAGAAAACCAGTTGCGACATCTGCTGACAACCCGGTATGATGTGGAAGATTTTAATGCTTTTATGACTTTGCAAGAAGCTGCCATGACAGGTAAAGTCAAGCAGGAGTCTCGTGAACGTTGTGGTATCTAGTAGAAACCGAAGATTTTTGGTTTCTAACTCATTTACGCGAACGCTTATCCTTATCCTCAGAATCGTCCTCATCAAACAACCCCCAATCATCATCGTCGGTACTCTTAGTAGTCGGGGGTTGATATGGGGGTACGATGACTCGGTAATCAGCATCGTAGACTGATTCAGTTTTTCCCACTCCGGAATTTTTTGGTTCTTGGTAGCTGTAGGAGTAAACCGAACCAGACTTAGAACCGCTTTTAGGTTCTTGTTGACGTTCGTACGTATCAGAGTCTCTAATTTGTGTATTTTGCGGACTGGAGTTAGACGTAACATTATTGTTTTCGTCAAAGTCCCAATCATCATTTGCACTACGATCTGTGTCCCAATCATCAAGTTCGTCACTTGTTCTTGGGTCTGCTTCACTAACGGTTGATGGGGGCGCTTGTTTTCGAGGGAATGGTTCTTCCCTACGCGTCCTGTTTGCCACACGAGGTGAAGTTGCTGGTGACTTAAGCGGGGTTTGGCGTTTTTGTCTCGTTAAATTAAACAAGCCAGCGATCAACAAAGACGTAACAGCACCAGCAGCAGTGCTAAACAAAATCCATATTGCCAATGGTAATGCTTGAGTCCGCATACCCAAAAATACCAGCGGTAGGACAGGTGACCAGTTTTGCACTAACAACAGCGTTAGTGTTCCCAATACCGCTACCAACAGAATTAAGCGAATTACAGCCATAGTTGGTTGTTAGTTGTTAGTTGTTGGGTGTTAGTTGTTAGTTGTTGGTTGTTAGTTGTTAGTTGTTGGTTGTTAGTTGTTGGTTGTTGGTTGTTCGTTGTTGGTTGTTGGTTGTTGGTTGTCTCCCTCATCTCCCCCTACTCCCCCTACTCCCCCTACTCCCCACTCCCCATTCCCCACTCCCTTATGTTAGCGACTACCTTGCCATCGCTGAATGGGAATGCAATCTATATCCAATTGATCCAAAGCACGGGCAACTACAAAATCAACTAAATCTTCTATGGTTTGGGGATGATGATACCAGGCGGGAATGGCGGGGACAACTCTGGCTCCTGCTTCTGCTAGGGTGGTTAAGTTACGTAGATGAATCAGGCTAAAAGGAGTTTCGCGGGGGACGATGACTAACTTTCGCCCTTCCTTGAATTGGACATCTGCTGCTCGTTCTAGTAAGTCAGAACTCAATCCATTTGCTAGCTTTGCTACAGTACTCATACTACATGGAATAACAATCATCCCTAGGGTGCGAAAAGAACCACTGGCAATTCTGGCTCCAACGTCACCCCAAGGATGGCAATATAGTTTACCTGCCTTTTCAACTTCAGCTTGCTGTCGCCAAAATCGCTCTTGTTGGACAGGTTCTATTGGCATGCGGATATTTTGCTCAGATTGCCAGACCATGTAGGTTGACTTAGAGGCTACTAATTCAATTTCATAGTCAGCTTCTAGCAGATATTTGAGGGTACGAACTGCATAAATTAGCCCAGATGCGCCTGATACTCCTAAAATGAGTGGCTTAGTGTTATTTGACACTTTGTTAAATGTTAGTTGTTAGTTGTTAGTTGTTAGTTGTTAGTTGTTAGTTGTTAATTGTTGGTTGTTAGTTGTTAGTGAGCCAGCGCTGCAGGAGGGTTTCCCTCCGTAGGCGACTGGCGAACCCGAAGGGTTGTTAATTGTTGGTTGTTTTTATTTACTACTAACCACTAACCACTAACCACTAACCACTAACCACTAACCACTAACCACTAACCACTAACCACTAACCACTAACCACTAACCAGTTCCGTCATTCTTCATCAGGATCGTACCGTTCTAAGTCGTCATGCTCCATGTCATTTGGTAAATACATGTGGTCAGCTTCGCCATTATTCGTGCTGACACTCTTACCTATGGCTAGACCATCATTGCCAACAGTTACCAAATCAATTTGCTGGCGGTAGTAATCGACACTTTTAACCTGAACAGCTACGCGATCGCCTAGCCGATAAGAAGCACGATTTTTGCGACCAAACAGTGCTTGTTGTCTGGCGCGATACTCATACCAATCGTCTTTGAGAGAACTAACGTGTACCAGCCCTTCTACTCGTAAAGGCACACGCGGATTGCCGCCTGTGGCAAACTCAGAGAAAGGTACTTCAATTTCCACGAAGAACCCGTAAGATTGGACACCAGTAATTACGCCTGTGAAAACTTCGCCGATCCGCTGTTTCATCAGACTCGCTCTTTGTAGCCCTGCCAAATCGGCTTCGGCTTCTTGGACTTCTTTTTCGCGATCGTTAAGCTGGACAATTACCCTAGTCAAATCGCTTTGAAGTTCTTGTTGCAATTCTGGAGGTAGGACGTTCCAGTTAATTTCACTATGACACGAGGAGGAGCGCAGGTTAACACGCTCTTTAACACGGGTGTTGCGGCGATCGCGTCCGTGTTCGATTAGTGCATAAAATACCCTTTGCATCAGTAAATCTGGGTAACGCCGTAAGGGAGCAGCACAGTGAGTATATTCTGGTAGTGCCAGACCAAAGTGAGGTCCTTTGGTTGTACTGTAAGCCGCAGGCTTAAGCGTATCTTGCAGCAAGTAGGTAAGAACTTGCTCAGATGCGGATTCAGCAAAAACCCTCGTCAAGTGTTGATAATCTAGTGGTTGGATCTCTACTTCTGGATCTAATGACAGTTCAACGCCTAAATTAGTCGCCAATTTCAACATTTCCTGAACATCCTCGGGATCGGGAGAGCCTTGGACTCGCCAAATGGCGGGTACACCAAGAGCGTTCAAGTGAGTTGCCATTAGTTTGTTAACAAGTAGCAAAAACTCTGTCAATAGCGATCGCACAGGTAAATCATTTACTACCACACATCCCAGAATGCCCTCATCGTAGTAGGGATTTTGGCTAGGTGGCAGATTCAGTTGCAAGCTACCACGATTTAAGCGCACTTGTTTCAATGCAACCCGTAATATTTCGAGTTGTCTCATCATCTCCACGACTTGTCCCGAATACTCACTCGATTGAGTCGTGAGAATTGTTTCTGCTTGTTGTTCACTCAGTTGCTCGTCTACGTTGATCGCACTTGGTTGAATTTCCCACTCTACGACTTGTCCCGATTGTGAATCAACCGTAATTAAAAAAGAGAGAGTTAGGCGATCGCTTCCGAGTAATAAAGAACAACGTTCACTAACAGCTTCTGGCAACATTGGGAGTACTAATTCCCCCAGATACACTGACCTACCTCGCTTCAATGCTTCGCGATCTAGGGCTTCGTCGGGTTGAATATAGTGGGAAATATCGGCAATGTGAAAGCCTAACTGCCAATGTCCGGCTGTAGTTTTTTCCAAACTAAAGGCATTTTCTACCACTTTGGAGTCACCGTTGCCGACAATGCTCACGGTAAACTTTTGACGTAAATCCAGCCGATTTTTCAGGTCGGCTTTCAGCAGCTTTTTGGGCAACTTTGCGGCTGCTTCTAGCACCAACTCCGGGAAATTCCGAGCTAGGTCGTGCTTGCAGGTTACCAAATCTATATCAGCTGCCGCCTCAGCATCACTACCCAGGATTTGCACTACCCGACCAATTGGGGGATATTGTGCTAGTGGGTAACGCAGAACTTCTACATGGGCAAGGTGGTCAATTGCTTGATCTAAATGAACACCATTTAGTAAAAGTCTGAGTTCAAACAGCAGGCGATCGTCTAAAGGTACGGCGCGAAAGCCAGCTTCTATTTGCTTAATCCGCGCTAGTAAAGTGTGATTGGAGCGTTCTAGAATTAGCTTGACTTCTCCTTCTGGAGAACGACGACGGCTACCTTCTTTGAGAACCTTGACCAAAACGCGATCGCCGTTCCAGGCATTACTCAGATGGCTTTCGCGGATGTAAATATCCTCCGCTCCTTCCACGTCTTGAATTGCAAAGCAAAAGCCTTTACTAGAACAGCGGAGTTTTGCTTCGATCAGTCCTTCTTCTGTAACACGGCGATACTTGCCGCGCTCTTTCACCAAAATCCCGATTTTTTCCAACACTTCCAAGGCAATGTGAAGTTGTTGTAAACATTCTTCATCTTCACAACCAAGTTTTTTTTCTAAGAGTTTACGCGCCACCAATTTATCATCGGTGAAATTGGCAAGGAGTGTAGCGATTGAAAATTCCATGCAGTGAACCGACCTTTGGTCAAAACATCATTTTTTTGTTTGATCTGGTTCTTTGCTGTGTACCCTCACGACCTATAGACATTAGCTGGGAACTAATTGCTTTCAGGCAGGGCACGACACGAACATCTCAGAGTTAGCGCATTTAAAGTTCCTTCAGTAAGCTTGTGTGACAAAAGCATACCTTGCTTAGAAATTGACCCACTCGGTAATTACGCAACGGATCTTGGAGAGGCTTGTAAGGGAGAACTCTCCATGCTGCCCACGCATCGCTTTTTGGGGAAACCACAGGTATTTGATTGTCAGCCAGTGAAGGTACTTTTACGCCATGAGACTCTGATTTTTACCTAGGAGAAACTGCCGATAAATCTCATTGACCCATATGTAGAATCGGTCACAATTAGGTCAGCAGCTTAACGAGCAGTGAGGACGAACCATTACTTCATTATTGTAGATTTAGAGCGTACTTCCAGAAAATAGTTATGAATATAGAGTTGGGTAACTAGTATAGCATTCGTACAACAAACCACTGAGGGTAAGTTAGTAGTAGCCAAAAATTTACACCGAAAATCTCATGCTAGAATCTGAACACGGCATCAAGATGTCCAAAACACCTTGATTACTGAGAGTGTACCGCTAAAAGCAGGAAATAAAAACTGACAATCGTGCGGACGTGTCACTAGAATAGAATCGTAGCCAAAAGTTTTTTACATTTGCCGAAAGATGATACTTCTGCAAGTCACGCAGAAAAAAGCATATCTCTTTATAGTTAAGTGGAAGTAAATAAACTTTACAAAAATCTAGAAGGCTTATAACAAGCTTTTCGACACCTCAGAACCAAAAGCTCAACAAGGGTAGCTTGTACGTCAAAGAACAACACTTTACTTTTAGATTGGTGACAGTATTATGTTGGCTCAATTTCAGAGCTTGTATCCTCAAGGCAGTCTGATTTCTGAATTAGTGCAAATTTATCACGGTTCGTATATTGTTCGAGCAAGCGTGCAAATTGAAGGTGTAACCCGCGCTACTGGTATGGCAGCTGCAGAAACACTGGAAGAAGCAGAAGATCGAGCAAGAACTAGGGCGCTGATGATTTTAGGAATAACTGGTACATCACAGGCGTCACCAGCATTTTCCTCAGAACCAACAGAGATCGTTAAGCCAAACCCAACACTCGTCACAACAAGTGCATTGAGTGAACCATCTGTGTATTCTCCTGCAATCAACTCGAGTCCCCAAACCGAAGTAATCGCTTTCACACCTAAAAGCGACGCCAACAGCCAGGATTTAGGTCAACGCTTTCCTGTGGTTAGCAAGCAGTCAGCCGAATTAGACACGCCCATGTCCATAGAGATCGTGTCTGACACCTTTGCAATCAGATCGAGTCCTCAAACCGAAGTAACCGCTTTCACACCAACAAGCGACACCGATAGTCAAGATTTAAGTCAACGCTTTCCTGTGATTAGCAAGCAGTCAGACGAATTAGACACGCCCATGTCCATGGAGATCGTTTCTGACACCTTAAGCGAAGAAAATAACTTCTTACCTAGGGGTTATATCAGTAACGTGACACCATTTGTGCCCCGCAGTTACAATCCTCCGGAGGATGTACAAACACAAGACTTGACTTTTAAGAAAAAGAAAAAGAGCCAACCTGTAGATTTGTCTGATGTAATTGCTAAAACCGATGTCCACATCGAACGACTAGGGTGGTCAAAAGAGCAAGGAAAGGATCATCTCAAAAAAACCTACAACAAGCTAGGACGTACTTTGCTTACCGAAGACGAATTACTTGACTTCCTCAACTACCTAGAATCCCAGCCATCACCACTAGACCCGGAAGCAGGATTTTGATTTGATGATTGTTAGTTGTTGGTTGTTAGTTGTTAGTTGTTAGTTGTTGGTTGGTTGTTGGTTGGTTGTTGGTTGGTTGTTGGTTGGTTGTTGGTTGGTTGTTGGTTGTTTGTTTTTTCCCACTAACAACTAACAACTAACCACTAACAACTAACCACTAACCACTAACCACTAACCACTAACCACTAACCACTAACAATTAACTATTGACCAACCACAGCCATCGGGCGGCTACCAGCAGCGTGACGGTCAATCACTTGGTCGATCAAGCCATATTCCTGAGCTTCATGAGGTGACATGAAGAAGTCCCTCTCAGTATCTTCAGTAATTTTCTCTATGGGCTGACCAGTGTGATCGGCTAAATAATTATTTAGCCGATCCTTGTGATAGAGAATTTCACGAGCTTGAATTTCAATATCAGTTGCTTGTCCCTGAGCACCACCTAGGGGTTGATGAATCATAATCCGAGAATGGGGTAAACTCATCCGCTTACCTTTAGCACCAGCGGAAAGCAGGAAAGCGCCCATACTCGCCGCCAATCCGGTACAAATGGTACAGACATCTGGGCGGATATGCTTCATAGTGTCAAAAATGCCCATTCCTGCCGTCACCGAACCCCCAGGAGAATTTATATACATATAAATGTCTTTCTCCGGGTCTTCAGCATCTAAAAACAACAATTGGGCAACAACTAAATTAGCTACATAGTCATCTACCGGTTGTCCCAAAAATAAAATGCGCTCGCGCAACAGTCGTGAGTAGATATCAAAGGCGCGTTCGCCACGACCCGATTGTTCAATAACGATAGGAATCATTTTGCTTGTAACTATTTTACATATATTTTAACGATTCCATTCGCTTCTTGTTTTCTCAAACCACAAACCCAATTTCTTTAAGAAACTGGGTTTGTACCTTGTAACTTTTTCAGCATTTTCACTAGTAAAGTTCCGGAATAGAATCACTAAATTGGGTAAGTATATAGTAGGGGCTGTAGTTACATTAATACATTCTTCGCTAAAAAACATCCACCCTCAGAGAGGAACCTGCCATGCGGTCAAAACTTTGGCAAGCTGCCATCATTACCTTCTTACTTCACTTAATAGCAGGACTGAGTCCAGCAACCACAACTCAAACAAAAGCAGCATCACCCACAGATACAACATCGACGCCAATCACTACGCTACTTAGCTATCTCCAGTAAGCCGAAGTCCAAATATTTTGAGTGTGTCTCCACTAATAATTTGAGGGTAGACTTAGCTTTGAAGGCACTCTCCCTACATATAATCATGACTAATCGCCTTGCTGAAGCTAAGAGTCTCTACCTCCGCAAACACGCCGAAAACCCGATTAATTGGTGGTCCTGGTGCGACGAAGCACTCACAACGGCAAAGGCGGAGAATAAACCGATATTTCTCTCAATTGGCTATTCCAGCTGCCACTGGTGTACTGTCATGGAAGGAGAAGCTTTCTCAGACTCGGCGATCGCCGAGTATATGAACGCAAATTTTCTTCCCATTAAAGTAGATAGAGAAGAAAGACCAGACCTTGACAGCATCTACATGCAGGTTTTGCAGATGATGACTGGTCAGGGAGGTTGGCCTTTGAACATCTTTCTTTCTCCAGAAGATTTAGTGCCATTTTACGCAGGAACATATTTTCCAGTTGAACCGCGCTACGGTCGCCCTGGCTTTTTACAAGTCCTGCAAGCACTTCGCCGCTACTACGATACAGAAAAAAAAGACTTGCACGAACGTAAAGCTGTAATTATCGAGTCACTCCTCACCTCTGCGGTGTTACAGCAGGACAGTGCCGCACAATCTCAAGACAATGAATTACTACAGCAAGGCTGGGAAACTAGTACCGGGATCATTACATCTAATCAACACGGTAACAGCTTCCCGATGATTCCCTATGCGGAATTAGCACTGCGCTTAACTAGGTTCCCGTTCCCTAACTCTGTTGGCGAACAAGAATCGAGGTATGATGGCAAGCTTCTTTGTACCCAGCGAGGACTAGACTTAGCATTGGGCGGCATTTACGATCATGTAGCGGGTGGTTTTCACCGCTACACCGTTGACCCTACTTGGACAGTGCCCCACTTTGAAAAAATGCTCTACGACAACGGTCAGATTGTGGAGTATCTGGCTTCTCTGTGGAGTGCAGGAGTACAGGAACCAGCTTTTGAAAGAGCGATATTCTGTACTTTCCAATGGCTGAGGCGCGAAATGACAGCACAGTCAGGTTACTTCTTTGCAGCTCAAGATGCCGATAGTTTTACCAGCCCAACAGATGTAGAACCAGAGGAAGGAGCTTTTTACGTCTGGAGTTTTAGCGAATTGGAGCAACTGCTCACTCCCGGTGAACTAACGGAATTACAACAGCAGTTTACGGTGACGCCTAACGGCAACTTTGAAGGCAAGAATGTGTTGCAAAGACGTTTAGCAGGAAAACTGAGTGAAACGCTGGAAACATTACTAGCAAAGCTGTTTACTGCCCGCTATGGTGTAGCAACGGATTTGGCAACGGATGAGATAACGGATGTAACGGATGAGTTATCGGTGAAATTAACAGATCTTGCATCCGCTACAACATTGGCAACGGATGAGATAACGGATGTAACGGATAATTTAACTGTGGGACGACGAGATCAAGCATCCGCTACATCCGCTACAACATCCGTTGCCGCATCCGCTACATCCCGCACCTTCACCGTTGCCACTTTCCCAAACGCCCGCAACAACCAGGAAGCAAAAAGCATAAATTGGCACGGACGCATTCCTGCAGTGACAGATACAAAGATGATTGTCGCCTGGAATAGCTTGATGATTTCCGGTTTGGCAAGAGCGTGTGGAGTATTCCGACAACCAGAGTACCTAGAACTAGCAGCAGGGGCGGCAAATTTCATCTTGGATAATCAGTTTGTGGATGGGCGGTTCCACAGACTAAATTATGAAGGTCAACCGTCCGTGCTAGCCCAATCTGAAGATTACGCCTTTTTTATCAAAGCACTGCTCGATTTACACCAAGCTACATTGCGAATGGGGAATAGGGAATGGGGAATGGGGTCCTGTAAGGGCGGGGGAACCCCGCCCCTACGCAATTCCCCTGACTACTGGTTAGAAAAAGCGATCGCTATTCAAGAAGAATTCGACGATTTTCTTTGGAGCGTGGAACTGGGAGGTTATTTTAACACATCAAGTGATGCAAGTCAAGATTTAATTGTGCGGGAACGTAGTTATGTGGATAATGCCACACCTTCAGCTAATGGGGTGGCGATCGCCAATCTTGTCCGTCTCTCACTCCTTACCGACAATCTTCATTATTTAGATTTAGCTGAGCGAGCATTGAAAGCTTTTAGAGGTGTGATGAGTCGCGCTCCCCAAGCTTGTCCGAGTTTGTTTACAGCTTTGGATTGGTATCGTAACTCTACCTTGATTCGCACCGCAACAGAGCAGATAAATCTTATCTCTAGCTATCTGCCTACTACTATGTTTGCTACAGTATCTAGTTTACCAGAAGGTAGCATCGGCTTAGTTTGCCAAGGTTTGAAGTGTCTTCCAGCAGCTGCCAATTTAGAGCAGTTGTTAGAGCAAGTCCAGAGAAGTCAAATGAGATGTTAGTTGTTAGTTGTTGGTTGTTAGTTGTTAGTAGTTAGTTGTTGGTTGTTAGTTGTTGGTGAACCAGCGCGAATGACGGCTTTCCCTCCGTAGGCGACTGGTGAACCCGTTGGGTTGTTGGTTGTTGGTTGTTAGTTGTTGGTTGTGCCACTAACCACTAACTACTAACCACTAACTACTAACCACTAACCACTAACCACTAACCACTAACCACTAACCACTAACCACTAACCACTAACCACTATCATTAACAAATGACTAAATTAACTGCGATTGTTTTGGCAGGAGGTAAGAGTGAGAGGATGGGTCAGGATAAAGCCTTGATTCCTATTCAAGGTGTACCCCTGTTGCAATTAGTGTGTCGGGTGGCGGAAAGTTGTGCCGATACAGTCTACGTAGTCACTCCTTGGCAGGAACGCTATGAACATTTGCTACCACCTAAAAGCCAATTTATCCGGGAAGTGCCTTTATTTGTTGAAACTGGGAACGAAGTGTTAGCACAGGGACCATTAGTTGGGTTTGCCCAAGGACTGGCGCATGTGCAAACAGAATGGGTGCTACTACTAGCTTGCGATTTACCCAAGTTGCGAGTTGAGGTTTTGCAGGAATGGACAGCTAAACTAGATAGCGTAGGGGATGAGGCGATCGCTGCTTTGGCTCACCATACTAAAGGATGGGAACCTTTGTGTGGTTTCTATCGCCGTCGCTGTTTACCAACTTTGATGGAGTTTATTCATCAAGGTTCGCGGTCGTTTCAAGGGTGGTTGAAGCAACATCCCGTGCAAGTTTTACCCTTGAGCGAACCCTCCATGCTTTTTAACTGTAATAACCCAGAGGATTTATACCTAATCGCACCAAAACAACTGCAATAAGTGCAGCTTTTCAGTTTAAAATAAATGATTAAACTTGGAATTTAGTTAGCAGTACGTTTAGTGCAGTGATGCTGCTTGGCTCGGTAGGCGAAAATGAAACATACCCTTTCAGTGCTTGTAGAAGATGAAGCGGGTGTTCTGTCCCGTATTTCTAGTTTATTTGCTCGTCGTGGCTTTAATATCGAAAGCCTTGCTGTTGGTCCAGCTGAGCAGGCTGGAATTTCTCGGATTACGATGGTTGTACCTGGTGACGATCGCGTGATCGAGCAACTTACCAAGCAACTATACAAGCTCATAAACGTCTTAAAGGTGCAGGATATTACGGAGACTCCTTGCGTAGAGCGAGAATTGATGCTACTTAAGGTGAATGCTACGAGCAGCAACCGCCCAGAAATTGTGGAACTAGCTCAGATTTTTCGGGCGCGAGTGGTAGACGTGGCAGAAGATTCTCTTACCCTGGAAGTTGTGGGAGACCCAGGTAAGATGGTGGCGATCGTGCAGGTGCTGCAAAAATTCGGTTTAAGGGAAATCGCTCGCACTGGCAAAATTGCTTTGACTCGGGAGTCGGGTGTGAATACCGAGTTGCTTAAGTCTTTGGAAGCAAAGGTTTAGTCGGAAACTTCACAATCCGTATAGCGTGGAGGATGAGGCGGATTTTTCCGGCAATTCGCGCTTTCTTAATTACAGTCGGGTAGACACAATATCGTAGGGGCGCGGAAACCGCGCCCCTACGATATTGTGAATTCTGTTTCTTGGACGATGCCCCAAATGGGCTGCTGCACCCCCGTGTTCGCTATTATCTTTCTGAAACGACCGAATTGAGTTATACACATGATGCGGTAGAGCGTATAGTACGTAAGTCCTAATTTTTTTTATTTAAAAGTCCCTAGTATGGTATTCTCGTTTCTAGAAATTAATTTTTCATATTATTTAAAAGAATAAGAATAACATAACATAAGTAAAATAAATTCTACTTTACAAAATTTTTATATAACAACCATTAAGTTACTTGCTGCTAAAGGCATGATATGTATAACTGGCAGTCACTTGAGCCAACTTAATTAAAAACTAAATATATTTTATTTTTAAAGAGATCTGCACATGCTTGTTAAGTGTGATAATTTTATTTATCAAAAGAAAAACAATAAACTTTTAAATCAGGATTTTTTGCACCAATTTTTAAAATTAGAGCTTTATTAGCAACCCTATTAAGTGGCGAAGCTATTAAAGGCGATTGGAGACAGGGGATTGTACGAATTCCGTTGCCAGTTGCAGTACAAATGCCTTTTGGATGGCAGTCGGTTAGTTGTAATCGACCGATCGCTCCAGCAAGACCTGTTCTTTGTGTGGAAAGATCAAAGACTGGCTCCTCTTGTCAGAGGGGATTTACAGATGTGATTGTGGCGGAGAAATTGAACGCGATTTCAATGCCGCAATCAATAGAGCTAGACACGCTCTTTGTGGATGGGGTGCTGCCGACAGTCCCAGTTGAATCAGGAAGTTTGACTAATAGCTGTTAGTAATTGTGAGGAGAAATAGAAGGCAACTTTATATGTTGTTTGTAAACAACGCGAAAGACTAAAAACTACCAGGGTGCATCTCAATTTTGCTATCTTGTCTTTTTTGTGAGACAGCCGTCTCGCCTGACAATATTTCTGGGTTGGCAAAATGCCTACTCTGTAAGAGGTAAATTTACAAAACTGAGGTGCTTCATTTACAGACAGCTATTGTTACAACTTTCGGTTGCGAATTTATAGCTACAGTATTTGGAGGGATTTGCTGATGTACAATGCTATTCGAGTGCTACTGGTTGATAGACATTCGCTAGTGCGAATCGGTATTGGTGCTACTCTGAGTGTCGAAAAAGACATGCTCGTAGTGGGCGAAGCAACAGATGTCTATCAAGCACAACAACTCTGTAAGAAGCTCAAGCCTGATGTAGTGTTACTTGAACTAAACACGTTTGATTGCACATTACCTCAGGCAATAACTGACTTGCGTGAGTTCTGTCCGGAGGTGAAAGTACTAATATTGACTGCCTTCGACGATATGCACGTGGGTGATTTGGTTGCAGCAGGTGCAGTGGGGTGTGTACTCAAGGACGAAGAAACAGAGACATTAGTTCGCGCTATCCGCACAGCAGCAGAGGGTAATACATGGTTTAGTCAAGCCACGATCTTGAAGCTGGTTCAATGGGAAACGGACAATCCCTACCAGACTCTAAAATCTACTTTAACCCAACGAGAGAAACAGCTTCTTAGCATGATAGCTAAGGGTTGGGATAATTTTCGCATTGCTGCTGAGCTAAACCTGGCTCAACAAACAGTAAGAAATTACATCAGCCGCATCTACGCTAAGTTAGCAGTGAGTTCACGATCTGAAGCGATGGTATGGGCTATGAAAAATAGCTTAGCGGAGGAAGCAAGGCATTTAGTGGGGTCGAGACATAAAAATTGAGTACACGAGTACCTATCAACAAGTTACTTGTGTACATGTGCAGACCTTGCAGTATGATGTTAGGTTATATGTATATGCCACTTCAACTGGTGCTAGCCAAGAACAGAGCAGAAACGGAACTTTCAAGAATTAATATAGCGATCCTAAATGATTCGTGAAAAAACATTGGTCGCTAATTGCTAATTGCTAATTGCTAATTGCTTTTTTACCATTAGCTATTAGCTATTAGCAGTCTTGTCTTAACGGACACGCTACGCGAACACAAGCATTTCACGCTCTTATTTAGGTTTAGGACTGCTTACTTATAATTCGCGCATTTGACCGCAAAGCCGCTCTGAGTTTCAGAGATTGAGCGTTGTTTTTGTTTCTCAAAAATGACTTAAAAGGGCGACAGAGCAGGACTTAAGAGGGTGATCTATGGATTCTCACGGGCTCGTTCAAAAAACGACTAAGAGTGTATTTAGCCATTTGCTAAAACTGAGAAACCGCCATTTTCTCATTTTTGATGTCATTATTTTTTTAATGACACCATTATTAGTGCTGTTGCTCCTGCGTTTAGATGACAATCTTCCTATTGCCACGTACTTATCAGAACTGGCGATCGCAACATTACTGTTTTTAACAGTCAAACTCGGTGGATTTTGGAGTTTTGGTTTTTATCGGCGTTACTGGCGCTATGCAAGTATTGAGGAACTCACATATATAGCCAAGGTGATTGTGGCTGTAGTGGTGGTTCAGATTTTGACATTTAATGTTATTCAACATATACCAGCGTTTGCTCTCGCTAAACTGCCACAATCACTACCATTTATCGACGGATTGCTTTCGTGCATTTTCATTGGGGCGCTACGTTTTAGCGTTCCGGTGGGGGAAAGAGTCAGCCAGCGATATGCAGGACATAAACCATGGGAGCGAGTATTGGTAGTCGGTGCTGGTAGTGCAGGGGTTTCCTTAGTGAAAGAAATGCAAATAAATCCCCATCTGGGTTTTCATCCTGTCGCCTTCATCGATGACGATCCAGGGAAAATAAATGTACACATTCGGGGTATTCCTGTAGTAGGCGATCGCGGCAAAATTCCTGATGTGGTGAAATCTCTTCACATCCACAAAGTGATTATTGCAATGCCTACAGTTGCTGGACGAGTCATTCGGGAAATCGTAAATATTTGCCAAGCAACTGGAACTCAAACCAGCACATTACCAGGAATACATGAAATATTGAATTGTCGTGTACGGGTGGAAAGCATTCGGGATGTGCGAATTGAGGATTTGCTAAGACGCGAACCTGTACAGATAGAAATTGAGCGAGTTTCCCAGTTTCTCCTCGGCAAGAAAGTTTTGATTACAGGAGCTGGTGGGTCAATTGGTAGCGAATTGTGTCGGCAAATTTTCAAATGCCATCCTCAGGAAATGATACTTATCGGACATGGTGAAAATTCTGTGTTTAATATTCAACAAGAATTAGACCAACTTGTCCAAGTACTTAAACATGATGGCAAAGCACAAGGATACACCCCTCGTCTTTCGACCTTTATTGCTGATATTCGCTTTCGCGATCGACTAAAACACGCTTTTGAGCGATTTCAACCTGAGGTGATTTTCCACGCTGCGGCTCATAAACATGTCCCCCTGATGGAATTAAATCCACCGGAAGCAATTACTAACAATGTAGTTGGGACAAAAAATTTGGTGGAACTGGCGCTGGAATACGATGTGAAACATTTCGTGATGATTTCCACAGACAAAGCAGTGAATCCTACCAATGTCATGGGGGCTAGTAAGAGAGTTGCCGAAATGTTAGTACTGCAAGCTGCTCAAAAAAGTGGCAAGCCTTATGTTGTTGTGCGTTTTGGCAACGTTCTGGGCAGTCGGGGTAGCGTCGTTCCCACTTTCAAAAAACAAATTGCCGCAGGTGGTCCAGTAACAGTTACCCATCCTGATATCTGTCGTTATTTCATGACCATCCCAGAGGCTGTTCAACTTGTTTTACAAACTTCAGTACTTGGTCGCAGTGGTGAAGTATTGATGTTGAATATGGGCGAACCTGTCAAAATTGTTGATTTGGCAGAGGAACTCATTCGCCTTTCGGGATATGAAGTCAACAAAGACATTGACATAGTGTTTACAGGGTTGCGACCGGGGGAAAAGTTATTTGAGGAGTTGTTTATTGACGGAGAGGATTACGAACCAACCCAACACGAGAAACTGTTGGTTGTGAAAAATGCCAGTCGGATGGTTCCTGAAAATTTGGCTGACACTGTAGAGGCATTGTGTACAGCAGCAGCTAGAAATGATGTCAATTGGATTCTGTTTTTGCTTGAGCAAGTGGTGCTGGGGTATAGACCTAAATACTTAGAAAATAATCTGCCGGAGTTGAAGGAAAAAATATTGCTGTAATTCGAGTGGGAATAGGTTGGTAAAAGTGGAACAAAGAGGGGCGTAATGGGGTATAAAAACCACAACAAATTGCTCAGACAAAAGCACTGCAATGCGTCTATAAACAGGAATACTGATTTTTTTAACAGCAGTATTACGCGAAGTCACAAAAAATAAACCAAGTACATTAATGCGTTCAAAGATAATTTAACACTGCCAGGATACGACCACACCAACCAATAGAATTGTTAAGAAGTAGCAAATAAATCTATGCAATCTCAACTTGAGCAATCTAAGCAATCTCAAATCAAACTCTCCACCCAAGTGCAACAAATGCTATGTTGTCCTATCTGTAATAATAAGTTAGAGTTACTTAGGGAACACTGCCAATGTAGAAACTCTGACTGTAAAGCTTTGTTTCCCATAAAAAATGACATACCAATTTTGATTGATGAACAGTCCAGTATCTTTGTTATTGATGATTTTATCAATGTTCGCAACACTTTTTTTGATTTATCTCCCAAAAATAAGTTTTTGGAAACTTTAAAAAGCTTAGTTCCTGACATCAGCAGAAATATCAAGGGTAGACAAAACTACGAGCAGTTTGCGAAACTCCTGCTTTCGCAATCGACTCATCCAAAAGTATTAGTTATTGGTGGCAGCATATTGGGTAAGGGAACAGAAGCTATCGTAGGCAATCCCGATATCGAATTAGTTGAAACTGATGTTTCCTTCGGTCCTCGTACAACCGTGATATGTGATGCCCACAGTATTCCTTTCGCCAACAATTCATTTGATGGTGTAATTGTGCAAGCCGTACTTGAACATGTAGTTGACCCATCACGATGTGTAGAGGAAATCCATAGGGTACTAAAAGACGATGGCTTAGTTTATGCGGAAACGCCATTCATGCAGCAAGTACATGGAGGCCGTTATGACTTTACTCGGTTTACTCACTTAGGACATCGTCGCCTGTTTAGAAAATTTGAAGAAATTGATAGTGGAGCAACATGTGGACCCGGAATGGCATTGGCATGGTCTTACAGCTATTTACTTTTGAGTTTCACAACATCGAAATTATTGAGAAAGCTGATTGTATTGTTCGTTAGGCTAACAGCATTTCCCTTAAAGTATCTCGATTACTTATTGATTGATCGGGCTGGTACTCTTGATGCTGCCTCAGGATATTATTTAATTGGTAAGAAAAGCGCTCAAATTCTTTCAGATAAAGAATTGGTGAAACTGTACAAAGGTGTTTGCTAAAGATAGGAACTTTTGATCAATGCCCCCAATTAAGCCACTAACACTACGTCGCAACTTTTCTTGGACCTTTATTGGTAATGCTGTCTATGCAGCTTGCCAAGGAGGGATGCTGGTAGTGCTGGCTAAAATCGGTAGTCCTGAAATGGTAGGACAGTTTACCTTGGGACTGGCGGTAACAGCACCCGTAATAATGTTTACCAATCTTCAACTGTGGGCCATCCAAGTAACAGACGCTAGACAGGAGTATACTTTTAGCGATTACCTAGGTCTGAGGCTGATCACGTCCGGGCTAGCAATTTTGATCGTAGTAGGAATTACTCTTGCAGCAGGATACCGTTGGGAAACGTCACTGATCATCTTGGTGGTAGGCTTAGCCAAGGCGGTGGAATCTATCAGCGAAGTGATTTACGCACTAATGCAACAGCGTGAACGGATGGACCGCATTGCTTTATCAATGATGATTAAAGGTCCTCTGTCCCTGTTAATGTTGGGTGTCGGAGTTTACCTAACAGGTAGTGTCGTTTGGGGAGTAGTGGGGTTGGCTGTTGCCTGGGCTTTAGTCCTGATCGGATACGACATTCGCAGCGGCGTATTGATGCTGAATACTCCCTTAGCAACAACCTCACAGGGCAAGCTACTTAGAAAGCTTGACCAAGCCGTGGCACTACGACCACGTTGGCATCTGGAAAACCTGAGAAAGCTAGTGTGGCTAGCCCTGCCTCTGGGTGTCGTAATGATGGTACTTTCGCTGAACACAAACATCCCCCGCTACTTTATTGAGCGGTACTTGGGAGAGAGGGAACTGGGCATCTTTGCCGCCATATCCTACTTGATGGTTGCAACTGGTATGGTGGTGAGTGCCCTAGGGCAGTCAGCGAGTCCACGGATGGCGAAATATTACGCAGCAGGAAATATCACTGCTTTCCGCACACTCCTCCTCAAGCTGGTGGGAATCGGTGTAGTGGTAGGAGGGGTGGGTATCCTAGTGGCTGTTGTCGCTGGTCGGGAGATACTGACTCTTGTCTACCGTCCCGAATACGCTGAGCGTGCAGATTTGTTGGTGTTGGTAATGGTGGCTACAGCGATTAGTGACGTAAGTTCGTTCTTAGGGTACGGAATGACGGCAGCTAGGTACTTTCGCATCCAAATGCCTTTATTTGCTTTGGTTACAACTATCTCAGCTACAGCTTGCTTCTGGTTGATACCAATTAGTGGATTGCGAGGGGCAGCGATCGCACTAATCATTGCATCTGTTGTCCAAGCAAGCTTAAGTTTAGGAGTTATCTTTCATGCACTGCATAGGCTTCATCAATCTATTGAATTTCAAGATGAAACGTGACTCTAAGACGCATACCAAAATGTTAACCAGAAAGATGTGCATTTTCACCTCAAAGAAGTAATTCCAGAAGCATGACATTATGACTGAACTGCGCTCAATTCGCGTTCTCCAGGTTGTTGGCGGGATGAATCGGGGTGGCATTGAAACCTGGCTAATGCATATCCTACGCCACATTGATCGCGATCGCTTTCAAATGGACTTTCTGGTTCACACAAATGAACCCTGCGCTTACGATGAGGAAATTCGCGACCTTGGCAGCAATATTATCCCATGCCTTGATCCATCCCGACCGTGGTTGTATGCTCGCAACTTCCAGCGGATTCTACATAAGTATGGACCTTATGACATTGTTAACAGTAACGTTCATCACTTCAGTGGTTACGTTCTCCGTCTAGCGCAGCATGCAGGTGTACCCATTCGCATTGCTCATAGCCATAACGATACATCCTCACTTGAGGCTAAGGCGGGATGGATGAGGCGGTTTTATCTTGCTTTAATGAAATGGTTGATTACCCGCTATGCGACAACAGGTCTGGCAGCTAGCCGCATCGCCGCAGCAGACTTATTCGGTCGATTCTGGGAAACCGATCCACGTTGGCAGACTCTTTATTATGGAGTTGACCTGAAGCCCTTCCAAGGTCTTGTTGATCGAGTCAATGTTCGTGCTGAATTCGGTATACCCCCAGATGCCTTCGTAATTGGTCACGTAGGCAGATTCGTCGAACAAAAAAATCATCAGTTTCTTTTAGACATCGTATCTGAGATAGGCAAGCGAGAACCAAAGATGCGCCTCTTACTTGTGGGTGATGGATCTCTACATCCAGAAATTGCGCAGAAAGTAATTCATCTGGACTTAGAAGACCGTGTCATTTTTGCAGGGGTTCGTCCTGACGTACACCGACTCATGCTGGGCGCTATGGATGTGTTTCTCTTTCCATCCCTCTATGAAGGGCTGGGGTTGGTGTTAGTGGAGGCACAGGCAGCAGGGCTACCCTGCGTATTTTCAGATGTCGTTCCCGAGGAAGCAGATGTGGCTAAACCTCTAGTGAAACGAATTTCTTTGTCAAAATCAGCATCTATATGGGCAGAGGCGGTTATGGCAGCACCAAGCTTAACTTCATCTATCACCCAAACTGATGCCCTAGCTATCATAAAAAACAGCCCTTTTAACATTGAAATCAATGTGAACAAGCTGGCAAAAATCTATGAGTCTAACTTCTTAAATGGGTAGTATCAATCATGTCGTTTCAGTTTTTGTTTTGGTTAAGCCTGCTATTTTGGTCGCTTCTAGCAGCTACCAAAACTCCTTGGCTTGAAATTGAATCGATACCTGTAAGCAGTAAAGACGTAGTTAATATTGCACTTGCTGGTTTGTGCTTGTTCCTACCAACGATTAAAAACCGTTCCATCACCGGATACCGTAGAGCTTGGCATCATTACTTGCCCATCTTGACAGTTGCTGTTGTACTTTACGCTGCTTGGTCTGTGCAATGGAGCGGTATGAACGTACGCGACACTATGGCAATGCTCTACACCCTGATTTTCACAGTTTCTGGATGTTTGCTTGGCTATTATCTGATTGCGAAAAGAGATTTCCAATCTGTGGGTCCATTTCTATGGAAACTTACAGTTTTTTTGGCGGCAGTGGGACTAATGTACACAGTACAGTCTTTCTTCTCCTTGGGGTTAACAACTGCACAAGATTACCAATCAGAACAGTTTGGTATCCAGCGAGTACGTGGGCCTTTATTTGGCTCGACCACTGGATTTTTTATATTAGTACCAGCCTTAGGGTTTGCTATTCAGGAAGTAGTTCAATGTCAAAACATATCTTTGTTTAAGGTGAGCGTTATTTTTTCGCTGGTGATTAGTATTATCGGCTCTGGTTCACGGACTGGACTTATACTTTTAGCCGTCTTCTTTATCCTCTTAATCTTATTTATAAAGAATAAAAAGCAGACTAGAATCGCTTTAACCTTGATGATTGTTATTACTCTGGCAGCATTCCTACTGTTTTTTTCAAAAGCTAAGACCGATCGCCTTCAGTCATTGGAAGACACAACTCGTTCAGATACATACTTGACATCTTTCCAAATTATTGAAAATCGCAGTGAAGAAATTAATATTTTTGGCTCAGGTTATGGTTCCTATTGGCCTTGGTATCTTCCAGACATTCTCGAAGATGGCGCTACCCGTGAAGGAGTATTAAATCCTTACGGTTCTCTGTTGTACCATCCCCACTCAACCTTTCTTCTATGTATTGTCGAATTAGGAATTCCAGGTTTCATCTATTATGCTATCTTATGGATTGTTTTGTTTCGGCTCCTACTTCGCAATCTCCAGCAAGCACCATTTCCCATTTTTAGTTGTGGTGTTTTTGCCTCAGGATTTTCAATGTTTTTTGATTTTTTTCTTTTCAAAGGTGTACAAGTTAATACGCTCTGGTGGATTTACTTGTTTGGCGCACTAGCATTGAATTACAGTCGAGTTCCAGTTAAAATAAACAATAATATTTTGACACAAAATAAATTTAGCAAAGATTAAAAAAAATTAGTAAGATCGCAATAAAAATAATTTAACGTAATCTTCGCCAAGTTATTCTCCACGATGTTGCTGTGTTTTTTTTACATAAATGTTATCTAGTTGCCGTTTAAGGAATATGAGCTATAAAGAGGAATTACATCCAGCAGTTCGCCAAGAAGCTTTAGCAACCCATTATTACTACCGTACCTTCCATTTTTCATACATTTCTCCAACCGTGATGCGTCCGATACTCCTTTTAGGTTGCATACTCCTGATGGTTTCACTGATTATGCACCTGCCAATAGGATCGGCAGAACTCCAACGAACCACCAAGAAATTGCTCGAGTACGGCTGGGATGTCCCGACCCCTAACTTTTTCCGGCAGCATATCAAGCAGATGGAGCAGCGTCCGTTTGATGGCGTGTTCGTCAAACTCAATGCGGGTAAAGAAGTTTTTAAAAAAACGTCCTATCCAGACACTGCGTTCACGCAAGACCGAAAAGACCTTGCCGCCACGACCTCCTCCAAGCTTGCCCATAACTTTGTGTTGATGTGGTCGGCGATGGATGATGGGTGGGACTGGTTCAACGATGCTGATTGGGCTGCCGCCGAAAAGAACATTCGCAACTTTGCCAACACTGCTAAAGCTGGTCGCTTCAAAGGTATCGCCTTTGATCCGGAACCGTACGGCAACAGTCCGTGGAACTACAACACACAACCGCAGCACAACAGCAAGACCTTTGAAGAGTATCAACAGCAGGTGCGAAAGCACGGTGCCCAGTTTATGAGAGTGTTGCAAGCAACGCAACCTCATACGGAGGTGTTCACGCTTGGTCTATTGAGTTCGATGAAGGCTTTGCTGGCAAAGACAACCGACCTGGCTCAGTTGCAACGGCGGCTCGTCAACGACGATTATGGGTTATGGCCAGCCTTCATCAACGGGATGCTCGATGATGTTGGATCGGACTCCAACATCATTGATGGAGACGAAGGCGCATACTACTTCTACCGTGCTGCTTGGTTTGGAGGCATCCGCGACGTGATCCAGAAAGACGCACGGGCGTTTGTCAATCAGGTGAACCGCGTAAAGTATGACAATCATGTGAAGATTGGTCAAGCGGTCTATATGGACCTTGTTTTCGACCTCTTTAAAAAGCCCGCCAACAACGCTAAAAACCGCTTTTACGGTGTCAGAATGCCACACTTCCTTTCGCCAGATGAGGGACTACGGTTGTTAGAACACAACACCTACCACGGACTCCGTACTGCAGATAAGTATGTGTGGATCTACAGCGAGAACATGGATTGGTGGCGGAACCGCATCCCGAAAGGTGCGGAGGATGCTATTCGGCACGCTAAGGCAAAGATTCAAAAAGGTGAGCCGCTTGGGTTCAATATCGACCCCGCTACCGAAAAAGCGCTGAAGAAGTGTAAAGCCATCACCACCAATCCAAAATGCGGATAAGTGCTGGAAAGATCGCCTTGGACGACCTGTACAAGCAACGAGTAGGCAAAATCATGCCTTTTATTAGTGAGAAATCTTGCAGTGAGGGGATTTGGAGGTATTAGAACTTACCACTACTGTGAGACGCCAGTGGTGTAGCCAGAGTACTCCAAAACAGTAATTTATAGTGGATTAAGTTGGGAGACTATTGATTGATGAATGTTGTTGTAACACTTGAACATCGCTTTGATAGCACATCAGATGGAAGAGTGTGGACACAGACTACGTTCGCACATTCATTCTGGAAGCGGTATCTAGATGTTTTCGATCATGTGCGTGTGGTAGCGCGTGTCCGCCAAGTTCCATCAGTTCCCGATGACTGGAAGCGTGCTGATGGCGAAGGGGTTTCATTTGTAGCGGTACCTTACTATGTTGGACCGTGGCAGTATCTCCAGCGATCGCAGCAAGTCAAACGTGCTGTCCAAAATGCAGTTGGTACAAACGACACCGTGATTCTACGTGTTGGTTCACAAATTGCTTCTTGCGTCCTACCCCGATTACGCAAAATTGGTCATCCCTATGCCGTGGAAGTTGTCTCCGACCCCTATGATGTCTTTGCTCCCGGTTCCATCAGGCATCCCTTGCGCCCACTTTTGCGCTGGTTATCTCCCCCCAAACTGCGGCGTGAATGTGCTGGGGCTTGCGCCGCCGCTTATGTCACAAAACAGGCTTTACAGCGAAGATACCCTTGTGCCAACTATTCAGTTGGCGTATCAGATGTAGACATTCCAGATGAATCACTGGTCTGTACACCCCGCCCACTCCGTCAGGAAGCGGGAATGTTTACTCTGATCTTCTTGGGTACCCTGGCTCAACTTTATAAGGCTCCTGACGTGCTGATTAATGCTGTCGCTGTCTGCGTACAGGAGGGATTAGACCTCAAATTGATTTTGGTTGGAGATGGCAAGCACCGTGCAGAATTGGAGGCACAAGCTGCGGCGCTGGGTTTAGGGGAGCGGGTCTGTTTCCTTGGTCAGTTACCTGCTGGCGATGCTGTCCGCACTCAGTTGGATCAAGCTGACCTATTCGTTCTGCCTTCCTACCAAGAAGGCTTACCTAGAGCAATGGTCGAGGCGATGGCACGGGCATTGCCTGTGATTGGTTCCACAGTGGGCGGCATCCCCGAACTGTTACCACAGGAGGATATGGTACCGCCAGGTGATGTGGTGGCGATCGCACACAAAATTCGGGAGGTCGTGACTGACCCAGAACGCATGGCAAGGATGTCAGCTCGTAACTTGGAAAAAGCCAAAGAGTACAAAGATGAAGTTCTGCGTGAGCAGCGGATCGCTTTCTATCGACATGTACGTGAGAAGACGGAAAAGTCGTTGAGAAAACAAAAAAAGGTTGTATGAACGTTTGTTGGTTAAAAAATGGGATGTTTGCGTTTGCGCTGTGGGATGTAAGCGAGCGGGTTTTGCATCTGGGGCGCGATCGCTTGGGCGAAAAACCACTATATTATGGCTGGTCAGGTAACACTTTTCTGTTTGCCTCGGAATTAAAAGCACTCAAAGCCCATCCTGATTTTCAACCAGAAATCAACCGTGATGCTTTGGCATTAAGTAGGTTGTTCGTATTCAGAATCATGGCAAAAAGTATTGTTACCGGAGCCGCAGGGTTTATTGGTTCTCACCTTGTAAAAACGTTGTTGGAACAAGGAAAACAAGTCATCGGGATAGATGAATTTAATGATTACTACGACCCTGCCTTAAAGCACAAGAACATTGCCCACTTGCAAAACAATCCCAACTTTCAATTAATTAAGGGAGATATCCAGTGTTTAGACTGGCAGATACTCCTAGCAGATGTTGAGGTAGTTTACCATCAGGCGGCGCAAGCGGGTGTGCGGGCGAGTTGGGGTAAAGGTTTCCGGGCTTACACAGAGCGGAATATAAACGCCACACAAGTATTACTGGAAGCTGCAAAGGATGCTAAGAACTTGAAACGGTTGGTGCTTGCCTCTACCTCTTCAGTATATGGTGATGCGGAAACTCTACCTACCCACGAAGGAATTTGTCCACAGCCGATTTCTCCTTATGGCATTACCAAGCTAGCAGCTGAACGGTTGTGTAGACTGTATCATCAAAACTTTGGTGTACCGTTTGTGGCGTTGCGCTATTTCACAGTTTATGGTCCCAGACAGCGCCCAGATATGGCATTTCATAAATTTTTCAAATCTGTTTTGCTCGATGAGGCAATTCCTATTTACGGCGATGGCGAGCAAACGCGGGACTTTACATTTGTGAGTGATGTTGTAGCAGCCAATTTAGCCGCCGCCACCATACCCCAAACCGTGGGCGAAATCTTCAACATTGGCGGCGGTAGCCGGGTAGTTTTAACACAAGTCTTGGATACGATGGCAGAAATTGTTGGGCGTTCCATCAAAAGAAACCACATTGAAAAGGCGATGGGAGACGCCCGTCACACCGCTGCGGATGTATCCAAGGCGCGGAAGATTCTGGGATACCAGCCCCAAGTCTCCCTCTCTGAGGGTTTGACTCAGGAATGGTACTGGGTGAAGTCGTTGTATACCTAATCAAATCTGATATCCATGTGAAGAGCGGTGTTACAAAATCTGTGCGTTTAACTCAATAGTCTACTTGCTATCTGATAGTTTAGCGTTCCTGAGGATGCTCCCAACTGAATTAACTCAAAATAGGTTAGTTGATGTTTCAAGTAATGACTACTGTCAATAATAGTTAGGGAAAACAATCATATTTTGTCAGGTAGATGTCAACTTTTAATTCATAATATATGAGTAGGTAAAAGTCGATGAAAATTTTGCACATTTGTGCTATTCCAGACACAGCACAAACACTATTGCTACCTCAGATTAAATACTTTTTGTCCCGCAACTTGGCAGTTGAAATTGCTTGCTCTAGAGAATTGAAAGTTAAAAATCTCAGCAAAAATGGATACAAAGTACACCCAGTTCAGATTGACAGAAGGATTTCTTTAATTTCTAACTTGAGAAGTATCTATCATCTCATGAAAATCATCCGGAAGAATCAATATGACCTGGTTCATGTACATACTCCAATTGCTGCTTTCTTAGGACGTATTGCTGCGAAAATTGCTGGAGTAAAACGCATTGTTTACACTTCCCACGGTTTTCCATTCCACGATTTATCATCTCCTAGTCAATATCGTTTCTACTTTACTCTTGAGAAACTCGCTGCTTTAATAACTGATTTGATTCTTAGCCAGAATTATGAAGATATCGCTACAGCTAAAAAATTGAGTCTTTGTCCACCAGAGAAATTGGGTTACTTGGGTAACGGTGTAGATATTGATCGCTTCAAGCGCGATCGCCTCGATCCTACTCATCAAACTCAATTACGCCAATCCTTAGGCATACCTGAAACTTCTGACTTGATAATTGGCACAGTAGGGCGTATAACACGCAAAAAAGGAAGTGAATACCTGATTGAAGCCGCAGCCAAGCTACTCCCTCACTTTCCTAATTTGCACGTTCTGGTGATTGGCGGTCAACTCAGCACTGACCCTGAACCTTTCCAAGCTGGACTTATGGAAAAAATTCACACTCTTGGACTTGAAAAACACGTTACCCTCACAGGCGAACGTCAAGATATACCAGAGATTTTAGGCATTTTAGATATCTTTACGCTGCCTACTTTCACTCATGAAGGATTACCCCGATCTATTCTGGAAGCAATGTCGATGAATTTACCAGTTGTCGCTACAGATATTCGAGGCTGTCGAGAAGCAGTAGTACATGGAAAAACTGGCTTAATTGTGCCACCTCAAAATAGTGAAAAGTTAGCAGAGGCTTTGGGAACACTGATGTCTAATCTCCAATTGAGACAAATTTATGGAAAAGCAAGCCGTGAACGCATCGAAGCTGAATATGATGAAGAATTAGTCTTTCAAAGACTGACAGAATTCTATAAAGAATTGGGAATTTCGTTACCATAAAATTTCCAATCTACTTTGGAATTGCTACACATCCTTTGCACCGATTTCTCCTTCATCAAAATCTACCATTCTTCAGTTGCAGGACGAGCCATTTGGGAAATCGTAGATATTTGCAAAGCAACTGGCATTCAAAATGCGCACTTTATCGGGGATACATGAAATCCCAATACGGTTCAGTTAGGGCTGATCGGTGTGAATTTGCGGCTGTGTAGAGACGCGAAATTTCGCGTCTCTACATAGGTTGACGGTAGGCAAATTATCTTAACTGAACCGTATTGCATGAAATCCTCTAAGTTTTTCGATCACTTAGAATCAGGGATGGATCTATGACTTCTGAACATTTCCAGGTTGCTCGTTTAGCGAAACATAGCAGATTAATCAAGTCTTTATTAGATCAAGTCGTGGCAGCACTAACTCTATTAGTTCTTTCTCCACTGATGTTGATAGTTGCGATCGCTATTTACTTTCGTTTGGGTCGTCCAGTTCTTTTCACTCAACCACGTCCCGGTAAAAACGGTCATATTTTCACTTTTTACAAGTTTCGTACCATGACAGATGAACGGGACAAAGAAGGCAATTTACTACCCGATGAAAAACGCCTCACGTCATTTGGTCAATTCCTTCGTAAAACCAGTCTCGATGAACTCCCTCAGCTTTGGAATGTCCTGAAAGGAGATATGAGCTTTGTTGGTCCACGTCCTTTAATCGTTAGATATCTTGACCGCTACAACTCTGAACAAGCACGCCGCCATGAAGTCAAACCAGGAATTACAGGTTTAGCGCAGATTAAAGGTCGCAACGCCATTAGTTGGGAAGAAAAATTCAAACTTGATATCTGGTATGTTGATAATTGGAGTTTATGGCTTGACTTGAAAATTATTTTCCTAACAGTGTTTAAAGTCTTGCAACAAGAGGGCATCAATCAAAAAGGATACGCTACATCTGAAGAATTCAAAGGATAAATTAGAAGCTGCAAGGTGGATGGGTTTGAGCCAAGTTATTGCAAACAAGATTCAGTCGTTCCGCTTGGCAATGGCATTCCTTGATTTTTGGTAGGAATTTCGCGCGTGTAGAGACGCGATATATCGCGTCTCTACAATGGTTATCGGTTAGTTTATTCTCTTATCCGAGCAGTATTGATGAGGGTCTATATGTCAAAATTACTATTGAAAAAAAACGAAAGCAAGGAAAAGATTGTTATGGATAACTTCAACATTCTTTTTACAAGTGCGGGCAGAAGAGTTTCGCTCCTCCAATATTTTAAAAAAGCTTTAGAGAAGCTTGAATTAACTGGCTGCATTGTGACAACTGATTGTCAAAAAAATGCTCCAACCTCTTTCGTCGCTGATTTTAAGGAGCAAGTACCTCGTGTAGCTGAAGCCAACTACATTAACACCTTGCTAGATATTTGCGAAAAATATCAAATTAAAATGTTGATTCCACTAATTGATACTGAATTGCCTCTACTGTCTCTTCATAAAAATGATTTTGAGGCTATTGGCGTCACTCTTCTAGTTTCCTCATTTGAAACTAATGAAATTTGTAGAGATAAAAGAAACACTTTTAATTTTTTTAAAAGTATTGGCATTAACACTCCAGAAATACTGAATCCAGAAATAATTTTGGCTGATCCTCAAGCAAAATATCCCTTTTTAGTTAAACCTGCTGATGGTAGCTGTAGCGTTGGTGTTACTAAGGTAAAAAATGCTAAAGAATTGGAATTTTTTAAAGATTATGTGCCAAACGCAATTGTCCAAGAGTATGTAGTTGGACAAGAATATACTTTAGATATTCTGGTTGATTTTCATGCACAGGTCCAATCTGTTGTACCTAGACTTCGCATAGAAACACGAGCTGGAGAAATCAGTAAAGGAATAACAGTCAAAAATATTGAAATCATCAATGCAGGAAAAAAGGTAGTTGATTCTCTACCAGGTACTGTAGGTTGCATCACAGTTCAGTGTTTTCTACTCCCCGACGGGGACATTAAATTTATTGAAATTAATCCTCGCTTTGGAGGTGGGTTTCCTCTTTCTTTCCACGCTGGTGCTGACTATCCCTCTTGGATTATCGAAATGCTACTGGGACGTAACCCTAAGATAACAATTGATAGTTGGCAAGATGGTGTCGCTATGCTTCGATATGACGACGCAATTTTTGTCTCTAAGGAAATGATTTTATGATCAAAGTTATTGTATTCGACTTGGATGACACGCTATTTCCTGAACATGAATTTGTGCGGAGTGGATTCCAAGCTGCGAGTGATTGGATATCCAAAAAATATTTGATCACCAATTTTTTTGAAGTCGCGTGGAAGTTGTTTACAGAAGGAAAACGAGGACAAATTTTCAACCTCACTCTAGAAAAGCTAGGAATACCAGATGAAGCGTTAATGATTCAGGAGCTTGTACAGATTTACCGAGAACATAAACCTAATATCTCTCTTCACAACGATGCACAGTGGGCTATCAATTATTTCCAGAGTTATCAACACTTAGGAATCATTACAGATGGCTACTTAACCACTCAGCAAAATAAAATTCAGGCACTGGGAATTAGCAAAAATTTTGAGTTGATTATTTACACCGATTTATATGGTAGAGAAAATTGGAAACCTAGCCCATTACCTTACCTAAAAGTTATGGAGACTATCAAATGCGAAGGCAGAGAATGTCTTTACGTTGGAGACAATCCTACCAAAGATTTTGTCACGGCAAAAAAATTGGATTGGTTAACAGTTCAAATATGTCGTGAATGTGGAGAATACTCCCAGATTACATTGGAAGAAACCCATGAGGCGAATTTTAGAGTCAAGTCATTAATGGAATTGAAAAATCTACTATAAAACGATGCTACCTCATACTATTATGAACACTCACTTAACTGCTGATAACTATAGTTATACTATGAAAAAGCGCGTTCTACTAGTTGCTCGAATTCTGGATTCTGGTGGTGTCACTACACATATGTTTACCCTAGCAAAAGGACTTATGTCCATTGGTTGGGAGGTGGCTATAGCAAGTGGGGGGCAAGTTGGAGAACATTCACATGGACCAGAATGGTTTGAGTCAAATGGCATCTCGCATTTCTATATTCCTTTTCCCGGTCCATCTCTGAAGTTTGGAAATCTCATACGTGTTGTCAAGGCATATTTTGAAATGGATTCCCTTGTACGTCGATTTCATCCGGGTATCATACACGTACATTGGCGAGCAACCGGTCCGTATGCACGTGTACAGCAGTTACTGCATAAAATTCCTTTCGTCACCTCTCTACACCTTGAAGGAATTCCTTCTGGTTTTGGATACAAAATAGGCTCTTTTTGGGGAGAAAGAAGCATCGTTATTAGTAGAGAAACTCGCGACTATTTAATCAATAATTTTCGAGTATCGCCCTCGAAAATCCGAATTGTTTACAACGGATCTGATGAGTCCTACTTTCGTCCACCGACAGAGGAGGAATACTTCAATGCTCGCCAAACTTTTGGTCTGAGTCCAAAAGACATGGTAGTTTCTCTTTTAGGACGTCTGGAAGTTGTGAAAGGGCATGATGTGCTAATTAAAGCGCTGACGTTACTGCGTGCAAAAGGATACAATATTATCGCACTCTTTGCTGGGGAAGGGAGCCAAGCGCAAGCGTTAGCTCAACTAGCAACGGATGCTGGTGTGGCTGACTTGGTTCGCTTTCTCGGCTATACAGACAGTCGGCAGGTTTTATGGGCATCGGATGTGTCAGTGTTGCCTAGTCGCCAAGAAGGGTTTGCGATAGTGATAGTTGAGTCGATGCTTTGTGGGGTGGTATCTGTGCGAACACCTACTGCAGGCGCATACGACCAGATAGAAGATGGTGTGAATGGCTTCATCGTGCCGTTCGATGATTCTTGCGCATTAGCAACACGTTTGCAGCAATTGTTAGGTGACAATGAACTCAAGCGTAAAATGGCGTCAGCTGCTCTACTAAATGCAAGAAATAGATTTACCCAGCAAAGTATGGTGGAGAAAATAGAGGCAGTATATCAGGAACTTTTAAGTTTATTTAGAAAATAGACAGAAATCACATTTTTACAATTGGAGCGCAAGTTTTGCCTTCATAAATTGTATAAAAACTTCATTCACAAACAATACTTTATCAAATATAGTGACAATGCCTAAACAAATTCTCCTTTCAACACCCCACATGGGATCGAGCGAACTGGAGTTCGTACTAGAAGCCTTTGAAACTAACTGGATCGCTCCCGTTGGTCCCCATATAGATGCTTTCGAGCAAGAATTTTGTCAACTCACTGGAGCTGGTCATGCAGCTGCTGTGAGTTCTGGTACAGCGGCTCTGCATTTGGCTTTGCAATTAGTTGGCGTCGAGTATGGAGATGAAGTCTTTTGCTCTACCCTGACCTTTAGTGCAACCGCCAATCCAATTACTTATTTAAGGGCAAAACCTGTATTTATTGATAGCGATCGCACTTCGTGGAACATGAATCCCGACTTATTGCGGGAAGCTCTAAAATACCGAGCACACATTGGTAAATTACCTAAAGCGGTTGTCGTTGTGCATCTGTATGGTCAAAGTGCCGATATCGATCCGATCTTAGAAGCTTGCAATCGCTATGAGATTCCCTTAATTGAAGATGCAGCCGAATCTTTAGGATCTACCTACAAAGGGCGTTCCCCTGGAACTTTCGGACGCATTGGCATTTACTCGTTCAATGGTAATAAAATCATCACCACCTCTGGCGGCGGGATGTTGGTTGCCGACGAACCAGAACTGGTGGCAAAAGCCCGTTTTTTAGCAACTCAAGCACGCGATCCCGCTCCCCATTACCAACACTCAGAAATTGGCTACAACTATCGCCTCAGTAACGTTTTGGCAGGCATTGGGCGCGGTCAGTTGCGTGTTTTGAGCGATCGCGTGGCAGCTAGACGACACAACTTTGAAATTTACGCCTCTGCTTTGGCAAATCTGCCTGGAATCAAATTCATGCCGTCAGCCACCTTTGGAATCCCTACCCGTTGGCTGAGCTGTCTGACAATAGACCCTAAGGCGTTTGGCGCAGATCGAGAACAAGTCCGTTTAGCACTTGCCGAACAGCAAATTGAAGCTCGTCCTGTATGGAAGCCATTGCATCTCCAACCTGTGTTTGCTGAGTATGAATGTATTGGCGGTGCAGTTGCTGAGGATTTATTTGCACGCGGTCTTTGCTTGCCTTCTGGATCTAATCTCACAACCGAAGACTTAGAGCGAGTCATTGATGCGATCGTCCGTATGGCCTCAATGATTTCATATTAACCGTATATATCTAATCATCATCATCAAAAATTGAAAATAGAATTATGGAATCACAAGAATCTTCTCTAATGTTTTATAAATATTGGCAAGTACTGAAGCGCCGTTGGCTACCTGCTTTAGGAATATTTTTTCCTGTTTTCTTGATTTCACTGTTGGTTTTATCTTTGAAAAAGCCTTCTTATGAGGCGGAAGGAAAGCTGCTTTTTCAAAGGACAAATACGATTTCTTCCCTAACTGGGGTGGGAACAGAAATAAGCAAGTTAGAACCACTGGTGCAGGATAATAAAACTAATCCTCTAAATACAGAGGCAGAAATTATAGCTTCTGTCCCTGTTGTACAAATGAGCATGGGCAGACTTAATCTGAAAGACAAAAAAGGCGCGCCCCTAAAACAAAAGGAATTTCTTCAACATCTGACTGTGAAAGAAGTTAAGGGAACCGATGTGCTAAAAGTTTCCTACAAGGATACTAACCCTAAAACAGCAGCACAGGTTGTTAATACCCTGATGTCTGTCTATTTAGAACATAACATTTCTGCCAACCGAACTGCAGTGGGGGCAGCCCGCAAGTTTATAGAAAAACAGGTGCCAAAAGCTGAATTAGTTGTCCGTCAAGCAGAAGCTGAACTAGCGAAGTTTCAAGAAAAGAACAAAGTTGTTTCCCTGCAAGAAGAAGCAACTCAGGCATTGGGAATCATTACAAACTTGCAAAATCAAATGAGCCAAGTTCAATCTCAAACTGCTGATGTCAACGCACAGTCTCAAGCGATCCGCAATCAATTGAGTATGAATTCTCAGAAGGCGGTGGCTACGACTTCTCTCAGCCAGTCTCCAGGAGTACAAGATATCCTGAAAGAAGTCCAGCAGCTAGAGTCTCAACTTGCAGCTAGGCGCACAGTTTTGCAGAACACCCATCCGGAAATCATTCGTTTAGAAAACAAGCAAGCAGCCTTAAAAGCGATACTACAACAACGAATAAAACAGTTAGTGGGAACGACTCAACCAGAACTAAATGGCAACTTGCAGGTTGGAGTGCTGCAACAACAACTTACCGGAGATCTTGTCAAATTAGAATCAACCCGTCTGGGTTTAGCTAGTCAAGCCACCGCTTTATCCAACTTACAAGCTGAGTACAGACAACGGCTTAACATTATGCCCAAATTGGAGCAACAACAGCGCCAGTTAGAACGTAAAGTACAAGCATCCCAATCTACCTATTTACTTCTACTGCAAAAGCTGCAAGAGAGCCAAATCGCGGAAAATCAGAACATAGGTAACGCCAGCTTGGTGTCGGAAGCTCAAGTTCCTGACAAGCCGATTTCTTCTCCGATAATTTCTTACCTAAGTGCAGGTTTACTGAGTACCCTGGCTGCTTTAGCAATTATCTATCTTTTAGAAGCAAGAGATAAATCAATCAAGACTGCTGATGAGGCGAAGGAATTAATGGGGTTGACTTTATTGGGAGTCATTCCTTCCTTTAGCAAATCTAAAAAATCTCTTCGCGGTAATCAAGAGTCAGAATTATCCACGCATCGGCTTGTTGTTAGGGATACTCCTCGATCGCCAATTAGTGAAGCTTTCCGGATGCTGCGGGCGAATTTAAAGTTTATGAGTGCTGATAAAGAGTTAAAAGTTATTGTTGTCACCAGTTCTGTATCGAAAGAAGGTAAGTCAACAGTAGCTGCAAATTTAGCGATCGCAATGTCGCAGATGGAGCGTAAAGTCTTACTGGTAGATGGGGATCTGCACCGTCCAGTTCAGCATCACATTTGGGAATTACCTAATAGTGAAGGTCTCAGTAATGTGATTGTTGGGCAGGCTGAAATCACGACAGCCATCAAAAAAGTCATGGATAATTTGGATGTCCTCACTTCTGGAGTCGTTCCACCCAGTCCAGCATCCCTCCTCGACTCGAAACGAATGGCGGATTTGATGGAAACTTTTGTTGTCAACTATGACTTTGTGATCGTTGACGCTCCGTCATTAACCGTTGCTGCTGATGCTGCTACTCTAGGTCAAATGGCTGACGGTGTTTTGTTGGTAGTTCGACCAGGAGTAGTTGATTCTGTTAATGCTACTGTTGCTCGTGAGCTTTTAGAAAAATCTGGTCAGAATGTTCTAGGACAGGTAGTGAATGGAGTTATTCCCCACAATGAACGCCATAGCTACTTCTACTTCTCTCAGGAATACTACCCGCAAGCAAATACTAGTCAAGATGAAGCAGCGAACAGTTTGAAATAAGGCACGGGCATTGCCTGTGATTGGTTCCGTTCGCTATCGGATTGCGTTTGATCGCGTTGTGCGTGAAAAGACATAAGTGTGGTTGAATCAACAAACATGAAAAAACTTTTAATCATCGCTACTATTCCAAGTACTCTCCGCAGCTTCTTTCTCCATTTTGCCTACCACCTGCGTGCTAAAGGCTGGCGTGTGGATGCTATGGCTTGTGGAGTTTCAGATCACAAGGAATGCTTGGAGGCTTTTGATCGCGTTTGGGATGTAGAGTGGTCGCGCAACCCACTCAAGCCACAGAACGTAATGGTTGCCCCACAACAAATCCGAGAGGTCTTGGCAAAACAGGAGTATGACCTAGTAAATGTGACCACGCCTGTGGCTGCATTTATAACTCGCTATGCCCTTAATGGTTTAAGAAAATGGGGAAGACTTAAAATGATCTACACTGCCCAAGGCTTTCACTTCTACAATGGGGGAGGAGCAATCAAAAACTCTGTATATCTGGGACTAGAGAGGCTTGCTGGACCTTGGACTGACTATCTAGTAGTGGTTAATCGCGAAGACGAGGAGGCAGCTAAGCGCTATCGTCTTGTTCCCAGTGAACGAGTCCGCCGCATACCTGGAACAGGGCTGAATGTCCACCGTTTCAACCGTAATGCTATTCCTGAAGCTGAGATAATGCGGCTGCGCCAAGAGTTAGGTCTACTACCTGAAACTCCGCTGTTGCTGTCGGTAGCTGAGTTGATTAAGCGCAAGCGCCCTCAAGATATTTTAAGGGCATTTGCTCGCCTATCTCGACCTGAAGCATGCTTGGCTTTTGCCGGAGAGGGACAGCTGATGAAGCAAATGCAGCAGTTAGCATCCCAACTGGGGGTGGAAAATCAAGTTCGCTTTTTGGGGACGCGCCGGGATATTCCCACTTTGATATGTGCGTCGGTGGCTACTGTGCTAGTTTCTGAACAAGAAGGGCTACCCAATTGCGTAATGGAGTCTATGTGTATGGAGACTCCAGCGATCGGCACAGATATCCGTGGAACTCGGGATTTGCTAGAAGGAAACTGTGGTCTGCTCATCAAAGTGGGAGATGTAGAGGCACTTGTGGGGGCGATGGCATGGATACTGGATAATCCCGAAGCAGCTCGAATCATGGGCAAGCAGGGACGATCGCGGATCGCTGACTATGAAGTGTCGCACATTCTGAAGGAATACGAGGCTTTATATGCGGAGGCTATGTTGGCGGAATCTATTTTGTCTTAGTTAATTTTATTTAGCTGACATCTTGCAGCTTTTGAATAAGGGCTAGGTGGGCAGTGCCCACCCTACGAAATCATCAGCTTTTTGTTGCTCTGATTTTCGCTTCATCTTTACAATCGCTGTAGTAAGCTCAGACCATGAGTATCAGTGCCACAGGTATTGAAAAGACCGTACTCACCAGCCAACTGTTGCACCTGTTTTGACTCTAAGGCGCTAGGTTTCCAGGGGTTGGGGTTATTGTAGGCATAGAAAGTTTCCACACCATCGATACCAACCGCAGCAGCTGCCGGAATCAAGTCCAAATGCGATCGCTTATAACGAGCAGGGTGAGCTAGCACTGCTAGTCCCCCGGCTTCGTGAATAGCAGCAATCACGTTAGTTGCTTGATACTCTTCGTCTGTAGTAGCTTTCCTTTGAATGTATGGTTTTATGCTAGATTCTTTTGGATCGAAAGCATAGCCCAGAATATGAACTTCAATATTGAGAAGGTTAGCATTAATTTCTACACCACTCCACAAATGAGGAGCATTTGCACTCAAGTTATTCGACTTCCACTTTTCCAACCAGTCCCGAGCTAATTGGTAGCCATCTATACAATGATGATCGGTAATGGCAAGCCCTTTTAGACCAATGGCGATCGCCTGCTCCATCAGAGTATTTGGTTGCAACCTGCCATCAGAGTAGACAGTGTGCATATGAAAGTTAAAACACCTCGGACAACTTTGTGCATCAATGCTCTGGAATACCTGCTTCAAAAGTTCCTCCTCAGCAGAAGTCCGGGAAAAATTGACAGTCATAACCCCCAGTTGTACACTCATACGCTATTCTTAACAATGGAATACCAAACACTAATAGCCTGTAAGCCCTCAGCACTACAAACTAGTGTTAGTAGCAATTTTTTGGGCATCATTGGCAAAGTTTTTCAATATGTTAAGACTACGTTAGCAAATTCAAAGGCTTGCGATCGTGAATATTTTCGATGGGTGCTATGAGTAAAAGTAATGAATCTTACTCCAAAATTAAGTAAATTCACCACAATGCGAACAGTAAATAGTTATTAAAATATTTGCTATAAAAGTCCGATAGCAAACACAAAGAACTCCACTTTCTTAAATATTAATGTTGTATTTTATACATATAATCCAAATAATTCGCCTGAGCCAGTAATGACTTCACCGATGGCAAAAGCTGCAATATTTTGTAATTCAAAGTAAGAGATAGTCTGTTTTGCTTGATGAGGAGGCACTAACAGTACAAATCCAATCCCCATGTTGAAAGTGTTATACATAGCTTGGGGACTGACCGCTCCAGCTGAAGCCAACCACTGAAATACAGGTGGGATAGACCAACTGTCGGGATCAATTTTAATCGCTTGCTCCAATCCTAAGCATCTTGGCAAATTTTCCGGTAACCCTCCGCCTGTGATGTGAGCCATACCGTGAATTTCCAATCCGGCTTGACGCGCCGCCAAGACTGGTTTGACGTAAATCCGCGTAGGAGTGAGGAAAGTTTCTCCTAAAGTCTGACCGCCAAGCAATTCTGGGCGTAGGCGCGGAGCGACTTGCCCCCAGGCATCGCTCCAGGAAAATCCTTTTTCACTGACAATCTTCCTTACCAAACTAAAGCCATTACTGTGTACACCAGCACTCGATAGCGCGATCGCCACATCCCCTACTTGTACCTGGGAACCATCCAGCATCTGGCTTTTTTCCACAATTCCCACACAAAACCCAGCTAAGTCGTACTCACCCAGTTGGTAGAAACCAGGCATTTCTGCCGTTTCTCCTCCGAGTAAGGCACAACCTGCTTGCTTACACCCAGAGGCTATACCTGTAACAACCTGAGTCAGTTGCTGTTTGTCTAGCTTACCTGTTGCGACATAATCTAAAAAAAACAGTGGTTCTGCACCAGATGTCAACACATCATTAACGCACATCGCCACTAAATCAATGCCAACGGTGTCATGACTGTTAAGAACATGAGCAATAGATAGCTTTGTACCCACACCATCAGTCCCCGAAACCAAAACAGGTTCCTTAAAACCTCCTGGTAGTTGAAAGCAGCCACTAAAGCCACCCAGTCCACCAATGACCTCTGGTCTAAAGGTGCTGTGAACCAAACTGCGAATTTGATCTACAAACGCTCGACCAGCCTCAACATCAACTCCTGCATCCTGATAATCCATTTCTCAAAATACCTCATTTTCAATGCCACGCCACCATTCCCCCAAATTCATCAAGTCTTGGAAAATATCTTCCAACTCTTGAACGTATTCATCTTCGGAAATTGTCGTTCGACGTTCTTGGAGTTTCTTCAGTCTCAGTTGCACCAACAGCCAAGGTTTGGTAATGCTATTGGTTGCTTCCATATATTGCGCTAGTTCTTTGCTATTCATAATATTGGGTAAGAGGTGCTAATGGCTAATGGCTAATGGCTAATAGCTAATTGCTAATCGTAGTCAGGCAATTAACAATCAGCAATTAGCAATTAGCAGTCCTAACCAGTTAGGTTGATTTTTTCGACCTACTTACCAGCTTATTTGGCTTTGGCGTACTGTTCGGCAACAAAATCCCAGTTAACTAGATTGTCTAGGAAGGTTTGCAGGTAGTCTGGACGACGATTTTGGTAATCCAGATAGTAGGCGTGTTCCCACACATCAGCAGTTACCAAAGGAATTTGACCGTTGGTTATGGGGGTGACGGCGTTTGGTGTTTTCAGTACCTTTAGGTCACCCTTGTCCAGCACTAGCCAAGCGTAGCCGCTACCGAACTGCGTTGCGCCAGCGTCTTTGAACTGTTTTTTGAACTCATCAAAGCTACCAAAGCTAGAATTGATTTTTTCGGCTAACTCTCCACTGGGTTGACCACCACCGTTTTTCTTCAAGCTATGCCAGTAGAAGGTATGATTCCACACCTGAGCGGCATTGTTGAAGATACCAGCTTTAGAAGAGTCATTGGCAGTTTCGTTAATCACTTCTTCCAATGACTTATTGGCAAGCGGTGTATCTTTCGTCAAGTTGTTGAGGTTGGTAACGTAACCTGCGTGGTGCTTGTCGTGATGGAACTCTAGGGTTTTAGCCGAGATGTAAGGATCGAGGGCGTTGTAGTCGTATGGTAGTGGGGGAAGTTCAAATGCCATTGTGTAAAATCCTCTCTTTTGCGTTTTCCAGTTTAGAGCTTTAAGAGAAGCTCTGAAAATTACAGGCTTTATGTTTAGCAGTGTAAGCCGTGTCACACTGAAACATAAAACTTAATACTCTGATTTTACTAGGAAAAGTCGTTTTTCTAGCCTCTGCCAAAATTACCAGGGAACAGGCTGACGCGAGTTAAAGAAGCCGCCAGTCGGTCCATCAGCGCTTAGCGTTGCCAGCCACACTGGAGTATCAGCGCCTTCTTCAGGTAAATGGATACCAGTATTATTGTTTAAATCTGTACGACAAAAGTCTGGGTCAGCAGAGTTGACTTTGATTGGGGTATCTTTTAATTCATACGCCAGCATCACAGTAAAAGCATTGAGCGCAGTTTTGGAGGCGTTATAGTCCAGTAGCTTCACGTTGTAGAACTCGTAATTCGGGTTGCTGTTATTGGTGAGTGAACCAAGTCCACTGGACATATTGACGATTCGTCCGGCATCGCTTTTGCGGATTAATGGCAAAAGTGTCTGTGTCACGGTAATTACACTGAAAAAGTTAGTCTCAAAAACTGTACGAATGTCATCTAGTGACATTTGGCTGGGCGGGACACGTCCACCAGTAATGCCAGCGTTGTTAATCAGGATATCAAGTTTACCAAAGTGCTTTTCGAGGTAATCTCTTGTTGCTCCAATACTAGCAACATCCGTTACATCAATTTGATGGAAATCAACATCTAAGCCTTGTTGTTTCAAGTTGTCAGCCGCTTGTTGTCCTCTGACTGAATCTCTTGCGCCTAGGATAACTTTTATTCCCTGCTTTGCTAGTTGTCGGCTGATTTCAAAGCCTAGCCCTTTGTTCGCACCTGTAACTAAAGCAATCTTTTTGTCATTGCTGTTCATAATTTTCTGCTATAAAAATCAAGCTGCTGTCTGGTACAGTTTCTCACCCGTTCGATCTGTCAAAAACACATTCATGGGGTTCCTCCTAGCATCAGCAAAAATATCCTTAACGTTAACGTCAATATGTGTGCAAAAAAATAAAGCTAGCTTTGGGCTTGCTCAATGTGTTGCTGTACAATCGCAATGTTGCTTTGCAATTCAACACCGAATTTTTGCAGTGCTGCTATTTTTTCTTCAGTTTCCTGTAAGTGAGAAATGAGAATGGACAGTAGCTTCTGCTTGGCGTCAATCTCCATTCCATCGTTGAAATATAAATCGATAACAGAGCGAATTTCTTCCAACGAAAGACCAAGCCCTTTCAAGACTTCAATCTTACGCAGCCGAACAAGTTCTACCTCCGTATAATAACGGAAGCCCCGCCCTTCACGTTCGCTTGGACCCATTAATCCAAGGCTCTCATAGTAGCGGATGGTTCGAGGCGTGACGCCAGCCTTGTCTGCTAGCTCCGATCGCTGAACACGGCAGTGGAGCAAAAAGCCATCGTACTCCGATATGGCTTCACTAGGGGATGGTTCTCAGTTTTGACTCACACGTACCCACAAACTTACTTTTCGTTACATACTTATGTTGTCAAAGGAGTAGTACAATACCTGCACAGCTAATTTTACCTCATTTTCAAGCACAAAACTTCGCCCCAAAGGAGTAATCGATGATATTGAAAGCCGCACAACTCGAAACTCACAGAGCCTTCTCACGTCGTGGATTTCTGAAAACAGCCGCAGCTCTTGGCATTGCGTCCTCAATACTGGTTAAGGGCCAAGCACAAAATAGGGCCGCAGCATCAAGTACTCGCGTATTCGCTTACGTTGGCACGTATACGGGTGCGATCGGCAAGGGCGGTAATGGTGAAGGCATATACTTGTTTGCCATGAACCCCACAAATGGAGTTCTGTCCGAAGTTAAAGTCGTTGCGGAAATAGCCAATCCCACCTGGATTGCCTTCGATCCTTCCCACACCCATCTGTATGCAGCGAATGAAGTGTATAATGAAACCGGTGGGTCGGTCAGTTCCTTTGCAATCAACAGATCGACTGGTGAACTGGTCTTTCTGAATGTCGTCAGTTCGGAGGGTGCCGGTGCCGCGCATTTGAGTGTCGATCCTTCTGGAAAATTCGTGCTAGTGGCAAATTTTGGAGGAGGAAGTATCGCGGTCTTGCCGATCCTGCCCAATGGATCGCTTGGTCCGGCCACAGATGTTCACGTTGATCTCGAAGCAGTGGGTCCGGCGAAAGCCACTAACGCCCCGGTTGGAAGCTTCGCGCTCAGCGGTCATGACGCACCTCATGCCCATTTTATTCAGGCTCATCCCAGCAATCGTTTTGTTTTACAGACCGATTTGGGGCAAGATCGGATTTACATCTATGATTTCGATTCGCGGGCGGGCAAACTCTCTCCGGCGAGCTTCAACTCCTTCGTCTCGTTGCCCCCCGGAGATGGTCCTCGACATCTCGCCTTCCATCCAAATGGCAAATGGATCTACTCGAATCAGGAACAGGCGTCTACCTTGGTCTTCTTTCAATTTGATGCAAAAGTTGGGTCGCTGCTACCCCAGCAGACAATCTCAACCCTGCCACAGCGATTTACAGGTACAAGCACCACCTCTGAGGTTCTGGTCTCTCCAGACGGACTTTTTCTGTATGTGGCAAATCGTGTCCATAATTCTGTCGCTGTCTTCTCGATTGACCGTACAGGTTGGCTGACATATGTTGGCGAAAGCGCGACGCTGGGAGATATTCCTCGAAACATCAGCATAGATCCGACCGGGAACTTTCTGTATTGCTGCAATCAGATGAGTGACAATATCACCTGCTTCCGAATAGACCGCCGAACTGGACTACTGAAGTCCACGGGCCAGTACACGCCGGTGGGTAGTCCGGCAAGCATTATTTTTCTCGTTTGAGTTTTAACATCAATAGACATCTCCGAAAAAGAATGTAGAGACGCGAAATTTCGCGTCTCTACAAGGATGGAAGGTAACGCTCTAGCAAGTGGAGGCTTATTGGGGAAGGGGTGGCACGATCGCTGCCAAAAGCAAGGGCGATCGCTCAACACGCCAGTGGAGCACAGAACTAGCCCCCCTAAAAAAAAAGGGGGAAGCCCCCCGAACCTCGGGAGGTTGTGGGGAATCTTCAGTCCGTGAGTACTACTAACTGAACTGTATTGACTGAAAATATCAATGTTTGACGCCTCACCGATTAAGGCTGCTCATTAATGATGCGTTCGTGCGATCGCCCGCAGCCACACCTTTAGGCGATATCTCCTCAATGCGGTCAAGTTCTGCTTGCGTCAGTGTAATATTAACTGCTGCAACATTCTCCTCAAGGTAAGCACGGCGTTTTGTTCCTGGAATTGGGACAATATCATCTCCTTGGGCAAGTAACCAAGAAAGCGCGAGTTGTCCTGGTGTCACACCTTTTTGAGTGGCAATTTCTTTCACTTGCTCAACTAGTTGCAGATTCTTGTAGAAGTTTTCGCCTTGGAATCTAGGCTGAATTCTCCGAAAGTCATCAGGTGCAAAATCGTCAGGAGTGGTAATTTTTCCAGAAAGAAATCCCCGTCCCATTGGACTGTAGGGGACAAATCCAATCCCTAACTTGCGAACGGTAGGTAGAACCTCATCTTCTGGATCGCGACTCCAGAGGGAGTATTCTGACTGTAAGGCACTAATTGGATGAACAGCATGAGCGCGTTTAATTGTTTCTGCCGCCGCCTCAGAAAGCCCAAGGTAGCGGACTTTGCCTTGCTGTACCAACTCTGCCATTGCACCAACCGTCTCTTCAATACGCACATTTGGATCGACGCGATGAAGATAGTACAAATCAATGTAGTCTAGCCCCAGATGGCGCAACGAGTTATCACACGCTTGATGGACGTACTCAGGCGTACCTTTGACAACTATTGAAAGTCCATGCTCAGTATTTTGGAAACCTGTGATGCCGAACTTAGTAGCTAGCACTACTTTGTCGCGCCGATCTTTAATCGCCCTTCCTACTAACTGCTCATTTGCACCAGCACCATATGCATCCGCAGTATCCAGAAAGTTAACACCAAGGTCTAATGCACGATGGATGGTCACAATTGATTCTGCCTCATCAGCCGCACCATAGGCAATAGACATGCCCATGCATCCCAATCCAAGTGCAGAAACGACAAGTCCTTGATTTCCCAGTTTCCGTGTCTTCATAAATTTTCTCCTTTTTATGCTTTGGCATCTCGTTCTTGAAAAACTTGCTTGGCTGCAAACAAACCATTGAGCGCAGCCGGAAATCCGGCATAAACTGCCATTTGCATAATCACTTCGATCACTTCCTCGCGAGTGCAGCCCACATTCAATGCTCCGTGAATGTGAACCTTTAGCTGTGGTTGAGCATTACCAAGAGCTGTCAGCGCTGCAACGGTAGCGATTTGCGCTCATAGTAGCGCAGTGTATGTACGCGAGCGCCCTGTTAGCATTGCTACCTGTTGAATGGTCAGTTCTGTTTCCATATGTGGACTACTTGAAACCTTCACCAACTACCTTAGAACTTAGAGTGCGCTCTAAGTCAAGGGTTTTGACAAAAAAAATTTATCCGCTGCAAAAAAGCATGAAAGAAAGCGGGTTTATTTAAAAGTAGTGACTATTGACAAATTGCTAAACAATCAGTTTCTGTCCACCAAGCATAGATAGGTGTTTCGCGGTTTGGCAAATTGCCAAACGTGTTGGGCTGCATCACAGTGATACGTACACTGTTTGCTAATTCCACAATATAATTAACGTGTGTACCCAAATACATGACATTAACTAGCCGTCCTTCAAAACAGTTAGTCAGCAAACTGGGTTGATAAAGCGAAAGCTGAATTTTTTCCGGGCGCACACTCACTACCACCGCTTGCAATAATACTGCGGGTGTATCCGCAAAACGAGCGATCGCAATTTTTAGTCCGGTTTTTGTCAAAACTTGCACAAGTGTGGCATCAAGCGATGTTATTTCACCCTCGAACAAATTGGTATCACCGATAAAATCAGCCACAAACGGGGTTCGGGGTTGTTCGTAAATTTCGTTAGGGGTGCCAACTTGTTCAATTTTGCCGTGATTCATCACCGCAATGCGATCCGACAAGGACAGCGCTTCTTCCTGGTCGTGAGTCACCATGATAAAGGTCAACCCCAGGTCTTTGTGTAAATTTGAAAGTTCAACCTGCATTTGCTTACGCAGTTTTAAATCTAACGCACCTAAGGGTTCATCCAGCAGTAAAACAGCAGGGCGGTTAACCAGCGCCCGCGCCAATGCTACCCGTTGCTGTTGACCACCAGAGAGGTGATTGGGAAAGCGCGATCGCAAACTCTCCATTTTCACTAAAGCTAAAGCTTCTTTGACTCTATTCTCAATTTCCGATTTGCGTAATTTTTTGAGTCGCAGTCCAAAAGCGACATTATCCCACACATTCAGGTGGTTAAACAAAGCATAGCTTTGAAAGACAGTGTTGACAGGTCGGCGGTACGGGGGGACATTAGTCATAGATTGACTTTGAATCAATATCTTGCCACCGTCAGCCCTTTCAAATCCTGCAATTAAGCGTAGTATAGTTGTCTTGCCACAACCAGAGGGACCGAGAATACTAAAGAATTCTCCCTGTCTCACATCCAAGTCTACTCCATGTACCGCAGGTTCTTGGTTAAAGAACTTGAAAACGTTACACAGTTCTACATCCAGCGACTCAACAGTTGCCTTCTCACCCTGATTCTGCGTCGCAGTTTGAGCCATAATCCTAAATCGAATACAGTGATTTTACGTGTTTTTGTTAAGTAATATAATATATAAGTAACATGACAGAAATAAACGTAATTGGTGCGGTTTGCTAATGGCTAACAGCTAATAGCTCATTGTCTGCCTACCATTAGCAATTAGCAATTAGCCATTAGCACTTTAGTTTATTGTATCCGGCAACAAAAATTTGTCAGGAATCTACTCGGTCAATGATTTGACGCCGAATATCGGGAACGATCAAAGCGGATTTATATACAAATAATACTATTCTCAGCATCACTATACATCTTATGGCTTTATTACAATTACCTCTACTTGGCAAAAAAACAGAGAAACGTACAGTCGGACAAGGTTACCAATCCGTATTTTTAATCGTATTTACCCTATTAATGATGATTGGGATCGCAGGTCGTTTGGCATATTTACAAGTGGTTGAAGGAAAACACCTCCGACGACGCGCTGAATCAAACCGGATTCGGATCATCCCCAAACAACCAGAGCGAGGTAACATTTTTGACCGTAATGGTCAACTTTTAGCCACCACTCGTTATCCTCATTCTATCTATTTGTGGCCGATGGCTCATACTAAGCCATCGTGGTCGGTTGTTGGTCCGCGTCTTACGAAAATTCTCAACATATCCTTAGACGAAATTGAAAAGAAACTCGAAGCGGCGGGTCCCAACTCTTCTTCACTCGTGCGGATTGCTCGCGACCTCAGCGAAGCACAAATTACGGCAGTGAGAGAGTATCAAAGCGAACTGAAGGACGTCAATATAAATACTGATGCTGTTCGCTACTATCCGCACGGAAATCAACTGGCACATATAATAGGCTACACCCGTGAACTGACCCCAGAACAGTTAAAAGAAAAGCAGAAGCAAGGGTATCGACTGGGAGATGCGATCGGTCAGATGGGGATAGAAAAAGCGTATGAAAATCTGCTGCGAGGTGAATGGGGCGGTCAGCAGGTGGAAGTAGATAGTAAGGGTCGCCCAATTCGGGTTTTGGGAGAGAAACAGGCAAAGCCTGGTAAAGATATACACCTCACCATAGATATAAATGTACAAAAGGCAGCTGAAAAAGCTTTGGGCAATACCAAAGGTGCGATCGTTGCACTTGACCCAAAAAACGGTGCTATTTTAGCATTGGTTTCTCACCCCACCTTTGACCCGAATATCTTCTCCAAGCAAAGACTCTCTCAAAAAGACTGGCAAAGCGTACAAGGTAAAGACCATCCGTTGGTTAATCGTGCCCTCAGCGCTTTTCCACCCGCCAGTACCTTCAAAATTATTACCACCACGGCTGGACTGGAATCCGGTAAATTTTCTCCGAACACAGTGCTACAAACCTTTGGTTCCCTCACCGTTGGTGGGGTGACATTTAGTGAGTGGAACCACTCTGGATTCGGTCCGTTAGGATTTCCTGGGGCGCTGGCGATGAGTAGTGATACCTTTTTCTATCAAGTTGGTAGGAGAGTCGGTGGTCCAACCTTGATTGAATGGAGTCGTAAATATGGGTTAGGTCACAAAACCGGCGTTGAGTTTGCAGACGAAGAATCGAAAGGCTTGGTACCAGATGAAGCTTGGAAGCAGAAAGTTTGGAAGACGCCTTGGACGGTAGGTGACAGTATCAATATGTCAATCGGTCAAGGTGCTCTGCAAGTGACACCTTTACAATCTGCTATAATGTTCTCCGTTGCAGCTAATGGTGGATATCGAGTTCAGCCGCATTTGCTGAAAGACAACGAAGAAGCAAAAAGCTGGCGGGTGTCGTTAAATATGAAACCCACAACTATAAAAATTCTCCGCGAGGGACTGCGCAAGGTTGTATCTGAAGGTACAGGCAAGCGCTTGGACGTGCCATCAATCCCCCCAACTTCTGCAAAAAGTGGCACTGCTGAAGCCGGTATTAATCGTCCAAATCATACTTGGTTTGGTGCTTATGGTCCTAGCGATCGCCCAGAAATTGTGGTTGTAGGGTTTGGTGAAAACACTGGCGATCATGGCGGTACTATTTGTGGACCAATGGTCTTACAAGTGCTGGAAGCGTATTTTCAGCACTTGTATCCAGGTAAGTATGCAAAACCCGCATCTGAGTCAGGAGATAAAAAGACTGAGAAATCAGGACACAGTACTGGTGATTGATATGAGCGTTGCTAATTAGACATCCCTGACAATGATTGTAGAGACGCGAAATTTGAGCCAGCGCTGCAGGAGGGTCTCCCTCCGTAGGCGACAGGTGTTGCAGCGCTGCAGGCGGGTTTCCCGCCGTAGGCGACTGCTGAACCCGTAAGGGCGTCGCGTCGCTACAAGGGTTTCAGACAACGAATAATTAATTTATGGAGCTGTCTATTGTTAATGGCTAATGGCTAATTATCTTTTTGCCATTAGCCATTATAAAAGAAAGAGTTATCGCCTGATAAAATTTTGCTAACTTCAACTTGCAATCTGCAAGTTGAAGGTTCAGGAAAAATTATTAAGCAACAGTCTATTGAATGGCAATTGTTTCATCTAGTCCACTGTCGCTTTTAAGTCTTCTAAAAGCTTACTGTTACGTTTTCTAGTTGTATGAACCCTTTACCAATGGAAATATTAAAATCATCTGATTTGAAGTCTACGTTCTCGAAACTTAGACTAAACTTTCCAATTTTAAGAGTAGATTTTCCTCCACATATAGCCTCGGCTTCGTGGTCAAGTAATTCCACTACGAGTGATTGATTCTCTAAGTTTGAAATAAGCATCGACTTACTCCTGGTAATTTTCCCAAGAGTATTTGATTATTAGAATCAAATACTCAGGTTAAATTGTTAAGCATTTGAGTACACATGAATACAAATATGTAACATAATTTAAAAATTCAGTAGGGTGGGCGATGCCACTCCCTTGGAATTAAAAATTATAAAAGTTTATGATGTCAGCTTTTCGCGCTCTTGTTGAATGGTTGCTTTATTTGCGCACCCGCTGTAGTGGTTGATTAGGGCAACGGATTTTGTAGCGGCTATAACGGATAATTTATCTGTTGGTTCCAGAGACAAATTATCCGTTACATCCGTTATGCCGATTTGCGCACCCGGTGTACTGGTGATGAGGGCAACGGATTTTGTAGCGGATATAACGGATAATTTATCTGTTGGTTCCAGAGACAAATTATCCGTTACATCCGTTATGCCGTAGGCTATCCGTTGCCCATTCCCTATTGCGCTACCTTGGCTGGTTTGAAATTTTTAGCTTTGTAAAAAGTTTCTAAGCTGTCCTGATCGCCTACATAACGCCAGTGCCAAGGTTCATAACTTACTCCTTGGGGGTTGTCTTTGGGAAACGACATTTCAAAGCTGAAACGCGCTGCATTCGCTTGCAGCCACTGAAAAGCTTTAGTTTTTTCAAAGTTGGGATTCACGTTCGTTGCTGGTACTGCTCCATCGCCAATATCTACAGCGTAACCTGTATGATGTTCGCTATAACGAGGGGGAGCACTCACAGATGCTCTTTCTGCTGCTGACTGATTCCGTTGAGATTTTACACCAAAAAACAACTGTTCTTGGTCTTTCACTGAACGAAAGGCGGAAATAGGCACCAAAATCACATTTTGACGCCGCGCTGCTTGTGCCATCGCCTCAAAACTTCGGGCAGCAGCTTTGCGCATTCTGGTGCGTCCATCTACAGAAATCGTTACTAGTTCTGACTCAGGCGCTTCTGGGTAAGAAAAATGCCCTAAAAGTCTATCAGCATTTTGGGAGTTGACAGAGGTAGCAGATTGTGATGTAGTTGCCGACTCGGAACTAGTAGGGGAAGGCTCAATCTTTGCAGTTTTTTCCGGTGCAGTCACAAACAACAAAAAACCGCTAATTATAGCAAGCAGGACAAATGCTGCCACTCCCCCAATAATTAAAATCTGTGGGCGGATACGCACTTTAGGTGCTACATCAGCCGGATCGCGTAAAGCTGCCGGAATGTCCTCACCAGAGGTAGAAGATGAGTTTTGCGGTTTTCTTGAAAACCCTCCATTCTTCAAGGGTCAACTCCTGCTTTTATTGAATAGGAATAACAAATTGTAAACTGAATAAAAAGAAACGCAATAAGTAGCATTTTTATTTTTGGGTGCAGTATTGACAAATATCCTAGAGCTATATGTCAAATTAGTGGGATCAGTCCTGCTAGGATTCATTTTGGGGCGCAAACTGCCTGCTACAGTTCCCACCCGATTGGGTCAGTTCCTCTTTTGGATAGGTGTACCAATCAGCATTTTAGTCTTTTTACGCAAAGCTGACTTCTCTGGACAGATTTGGATTGCACCTGCGATCGCCATCTCAGCAATTATACTCGGAGCATTATTGGCTTGGGCTGGCATTCAGGCACAAGCTTATTTTACAAATACCGTCCCCCAACAACCAACTCAGGGTAGTTTTATCCTCGCAGCAACGATCGGTAATACAGGTTATTTGGGCTATCCTATCACCCTGGCAATTGTCGGCAAGGAATACTTTGCCTGGGCGCTATTCTACGATTTACTGGGGTCTACGGTCGGATCTAATATCTTAGGTGTGGCGATCGCATCTCGTTTTGGCAGCCGTATTCAGAATTATTGGCAAATTCCGAGAGCAATCTTCACCAATCCAGCGCTGTGGAGTTACTGCTTTGGCTTGTGGTTTCGACAAAAAACCCTTGCTCCCCTAGTTGAATCCTGTCTAGAGAAATTGGCTTGGAGTGTGGTTGCTTTATCTCTGGTATTAATTGGGATGCGATTGAGTAAACTCAATTCTTGGCGCAGTTTCCCACGCGCTGGGATCAGCGTGGTCATCAAAATGCTACTAGTTCCCCTAATCTTAAGCAGCATTCTACCACTTTTTGGTTTAACTGGTGCAACAGCAAAAGTAATTATGCTACAAATGGCAATGCCTCCAGCTTTCGCCACACTGGTCATTGCCGAAACCTTCAATTTGGATCGCGAACTTTCAGTCACTGCATTGGCAGTGGGGACTATAGTAATGCTTGTGACTCTCCCTGTTTGGTTGTGGCTTTTCTGATTTTGTTAGTTGTTAGTTGTTAGTTGTTAGTTGTTAGTTGTTAGTTGTTAGTTGTTGGTGAACCAGCGCGAATGACGGCTTTCCCTCCGTAGGCGACTGGTGAACCCGAAGGGTTGTTGGTTGTTAGTTGTTGGTTGTTGGTTGTTAGTTGTTAGTTGTTAGTTGTTAGTTGTCTCCCTTGTCTCCCTCATCTCCCTCATCTCCCCCTACTCCCTCATCTCCCCCTACTCCCCACTCCCTACTCCCTACTCCCCACTCCCCACTCCCCACTCCCCACTCCCCTTACCTTCACCGCAAGTTCTGCTGGGTTCATATATTCGTAGTGTTCAAATGGTTGATGAATCCAAGGGTTATCTGGCAGATAATCGACGTAGTAATCAGGAGATATAATCGAACAGGCTTTGTACCAGATTACGGCAGTACGGATTTGTTCAATTAGGCAATTACTATGTTGTTTCAGCCAAGGGATAGTTTCTTGGAGTGTGATTCCAGAATCTACCAGATCGTCCACTAAGAGAATGCGCGAACCTAAATTTTCAGTAGTCATTGTTAAATGGCGCGAAAAGGTTAGGTTGCTCCTTTCTTGCTTGCCAGAACCACTGTAAGATGATGTTGCCAAAATAGCTAGAGGTTGGTTATAGATACGCGAGAGAATATCTCCTACTCGTAGTCCGCCTCTGGCTAGGCAGATAATTTGGTTGAATTCCCAACCGGATTGATAAATTTGAGCAGCCAGGTGTTCAATTTTTTGGTGATACTCTGACCAAGAAACGTAAAGGTCTGGCATAAAAGATCTGATTTATAGCTAATACTGGATAGCAAGCAATTTATTTTAGTACGAGTGAGCGCAAGGTACTATGACTGATTCTGCCCCTGATGGCTATCCCGAACAAACTCTTGAAAGTGAAAAACTTAGTTTAAAAACCAAACTGGCTTATGGCGCTGGCGATTTAGGACCGGCGATTACTGCCAATGTTTCGATATTTTTTCTACTAATTTTCTTTACCAATGTTGCTGGTATCCCGGCGGGGTTAGCTGGCAGTATTTTAATGATTGGCAAAATTTGGGATGCGGTGATTGACCCGATTCTGGGGGCGCTGAGTGACAAAACGCAATCTCGGCGCTGGGGACGTCGCCTTCCTTGGTTATTGTATGGAGCAATTCCCTTTGGAATTTTCTTTTTCTTACAGTGGATGATACCACCATTTAGTGTTTGGGGGTTGTTCGGCTATTATGTAGTCATTGGGGTGATAGTTCAGTCGCTCTACACTGTCGTCAATTTGCCTTACACGGCAATGACTCCAGAACTCACTCAGGATTACGACGAACGTACCAAACTTACCAGCTTTCGCTTTGCTTTTTCCATTGGTGGTAGCATTCTGTCGTTGATTTTAGCAAAAGTTATTTTTGATCAGATTGCCGATCGCCAGCAACGCTATGTAGTGCTAGCAGCAATTTGTGCGGTCATTGCCGTGTTGTCATTATATTGCTGCATTTGGGGAACGCGCGATCGCGTTATGGCTTTTGAAGCCAAACGCACTCAAACCGAGTCACCCACACCTCTCACCATCAGCGAACAAATCAAAATCGTCTTAAGTAACAAACCTTTTTTATTCGTTATCGGTATCTATCTTTTTTCCTGGTTAGGTGTACAGGTTGAAGCCAGCATTATTCCCTACTTTGTCGTCAACTGTATGCGCCTCAAAGAATCAGACGTACCAACAGTACTGATTGCAGTGCAAGGAACCGCCCTTTTAATGCTATTTGTTTGGAGTGCTTTAAGTGAGCGAGTCGGGAAAAAAGCTGTTTATTTTATGGGAATGAGTTTATGGATAATAGCCGCAGTCGGAATATTTTTCTTACAGCCAGGTCAAATCGGTTTAATGTACCTTTTGGCAGTGATGACAGGTATTGGAGTTTCCACTGCTTATCTCATTCCTTGGTCAATGATCCCAGACGTCATTGAACTAGATGAACTCAATACAGGACAACGCCGCGAAGGAATTTTTTATGGCTTCATGGTTTTGCTGCAAAAATTCGGTTTAGCCGTGGGACTGTTTCTGGTGGGAAATGCCTTACAAGCATCCGGTTTCAAAGCGGCTGTTTCAGGTCAACCATTACCCGTACAACCTGATTCAGCACTCCTAGCCATTCGCACTGCTACTGGTCCTCTGCCCACCATTTTTTTGATTGGTGGCTTATTTTTAACCTATTTTTACCCCATTACCCGCGAGGTACATGCAGAAATTATGTTGAAACTTAAGGAGAAGAGAGAGGGGAGTGGGGGGAGTGGGGGGAGATGAGGGAGTAATATTATCCTCATCCTCCCCATTCCCCATTCCCCACTCCCCATTACCCATTCCCCATTCCCCACTCCCCCGACTCCCCACTCCCTATTCCCCACTCCCCCGACTCCCCACTCCCTATTCCCCACTCCCCAAAAAAAACCTGCCATCTGGTTAATGTGCCAGCCGGTTGGCAATAATACTTATATAGATGTTTAGTAGCAAAAGCAATTTAAAATAAATGGCACCAAGTTTAGAAGAAATCTCCACTCAGTTAGAAAGCCCAAATTTACGCGATCGCATGGTAGCGCTGGCGAATCTGCGCCCCTATCCCGCAGAGGACGCACTACCATTGATTAAAAAGGTGTTGGATGACGAATCTCTCCAATTGAGATCAATGGCAATATTTGCCTTAGGGGTCAAACAAACGCCAGAAAATTATCCAATTTTAGTGCAAATTCTAGAAAATGACCCTGATTATGGTATTCGCGCTGATGCTGCTGGTGCGTTAGGATACTTAGGTGATGTCAGAGCATTTGAACCATTAGTGCGGATTTTTTATGAAGATACCGATTGGTTAGTACGTTTTAGTGCTGCAGTTGCTCTTGGTAATCTTAAAGACCCCCGTGCCCATGATGTACTCATTAGTGCTTTAGATGGTGAGGAAGTCGTCCTACAACAAGCGGCGATCGCGGCATTGGGAGAAATCAAAGATATCGAATCCATAGATCAAATCCTACGCTTTGCCCAATCAGATGATTGGTTATTACGGCAACGTCTTGCAGAAGCCTTGGGTAATCTTCCTAGTCCCAAGAGTGTCTCAGCCTTGAAATACTTAGAAAAAGATAGCCATTCCCACGTTGCTGAAGCCGCCAAAATTTCCCTCAAGCGGCTAGAAGAAGCAGGGAGTGGGGAGTAGGGAGTGGGGAGTGGGGAGTAGGGGGAGTAGGGAGATGAGGGAGATGAGGGAGTAGCTAGTGGTTAGTAAAACAACCAACTAACAATCAACAACTAACAACTAACAATCAACAACCAACAACCAACAACAAACAACTAAAATGACAATCGAAGAGTTTTTTCAGTTAAGTGCAGGTAAATGGTTTTCTCATCGTACTAGCCACGATCTGGCTTTTAAACAATCAAAAAACGGTAAATCAGAGATGATCGTTGAGATGCTAGCGTTAGATCATCCAGATGTGGTAAAACTATGCCAACAGTACGAAATTGACCCTAGCAGTGCGAATTGTGGTGCGAAAGTCACCTGGAACGGCACAACCGAATCAGATAACAAAAAACACAGTGGTTCCACAGTCTTAGTAACTGTGCCAGATGAAGGTAATACAGATGAAGGCAAGTTACTCCAAGAAATAGTTTACGCTGAGAAGACCCCAATTGCTGGACGCTATAAGATCGGCAGTGATGATTCATTAACCCTAACGACAGAGTCCGAAACCATGTCGTCTGAAGAACGACTGTGGTTTGCCAGTCCCAATTTACGCATGCGGGTGAGTATCCTGAAACGTTTTGGCGGCTTTGCCCAGTCTTCCTTCACTTCTGAAATTCGCATGGGAGTGAGTCAACCCGCTGCCAAAGCTGACGTTGCAGCTAAGTCAGTATCGAGTTAGTGGGAAGCAACAGTATTGAACACGGATATAACGGATGATTGATCTATCGCACTGACAGATAAATCATCCGTTACATCCGCTACAACATCCGTTGCCCCTTGACAAGTTGCGGCTTTTCGGATATGCTTTTAATATAATGGGAATCTGTACGCTCATATATCTCCGGATTCAAATATAGTAAAGTAGAAATTAGGGCTAAATCTAGAGAGAATAGATCGGAAACCTGCAAAAGCCCCTGCATTATGCAAATTTGCCAGAATCCTAATTGCCCAAACCCTTTCAACTCAGACGGCAATAGATTTTGTATCTGTTGTGGACAAAGCAACTTGGGCTACCTTCTGGGTAACCGCTACCGTGTATTAAGATTATTAGGCTCGGGTGGATTTGGTAGAACTTATGCAGCAGAAGACGCATATAGATTTGATCATCCTTGCGTCATTAAACAATTTTTCCCACAAACGCTCTTAACAGGATCGCGCACCAAAGCTGCGGAGTTGTTTAAAGAAGAGGCGAAGCGACTTTATGAATTGGGAGAAAATCATCCGCAAATTCCCAAGTTATTTGCTTACTTTGAGCAAGGCTCAAGCTTGTATCTTGTGCAAGAATTTATTCAAGGCGAAACTTTATTAACAGCACTTCACCAACATGTCTTTAGCGAAGCACAAATTCAAGAACTTTTAGCTGATTTATTACCAGTTTTGCAATTCATTCATGAGCATAACGTCATCCATCGAGATATAAAGCCAGAAAATATTATCCGTCGATCCTCTCCGCCTTCGGCATCCCTCCTTAATCAGGGGACCAGCGAGAAGTACGTCCGAGTGTTTCCAGACGTAAGAAACTGCGGTGCTGCAGGGGGGGATCTCGTTTTAATTGACTTTGGCAGTGCAAAGCAGGTAACGCAAACCAGTTTAGGCAAACCAGGGACAGGAATTTATACTATTGGTTATGCCCCCACAGAACAAATATCAGGATTAGCCTCTCCTGCGAGTGATTTATATGCTTTAGGCGCAACTTGTACGCGGCTGTTAACTGGATGTTTAGCTCTACAAGATGCTTATGGTAATATTCATGACCGCCTTTATGATGCTTATAATGCTGAGTGGTTGTGGCGAGAACTTTTACAGGAAAAAGGTATTACCATCAGCGACAACTTAGGGCAAATTTTGGATAAGTTGCTCAAACACCCAGCGAGGGATAGGTATCAATCAGCCGCAGAAGTTCTCAAGGACTTAAATTCGACCAAGATTTTAGTGATTCCAGAACCTATTCAACCACCAGTCAGGCGGGTCATGCCCTCTCTCCAAACCTTTGAATTTGACGTGGTATTATGAGCCTAACTCTTCTAGCCCTCCTTTTCTATACTAAAAACGGCTGAAAACTATACTTATTTAACATTCGCGCATCCGGTTCTTAAGCCTCTCCCCGCATCGGGGAGAGGTTTGGAGCTCAGTCCATATCAAGTGAAGTTTTGAACCGTTCGCAGTATACAAGGGAATGGGGTGATTTTTCATACGGACTCATATCATGTCCGGTCGTTGTGATGATATACAGCCAGATTTTAAGGGCGCGGAAACCGCGCCCCTACGGTTTAATGGTGCTGTACACCTCACAGGACACCTGTTACAGACGTTCTTGGGAGAGGGGTTGGGGTTAGTAACTGGTTTTTAGAAGCGCAAATAACTGACGATTTTGCTAATGAACACAGGTGCTAAATTAAGTTTAGCCCCACTAAAGTTGAGGTACTTCTAATGACAGTCGCAGTAGAATATATTCCTGTTACTCCAATTGAATACCCAGACGAGGACGGTAAACCGATGGCTGAAGGAGATATTCAGTGCAGTTACTTGATTTATGCAAGAAGTGCATTACGGTTATATTTCCAAAACCGTCCAGATGTATACGTAGCTGGCAATTTATTTATTTACTACGAACAGGGTAATCCAGAATCAGTTGTCGCACCAGATACATTTGTGGTGTTTGGAGTAGAAAATGGCGATCGCCGTTCTTACAAAACCTGGGAAGAAAACGATAAAACGCCTGATTTTGTGCTAGAGATTACTTCAAAAACTACCCGTAGCAAAGATCAAGGTGCAAAGAAAGGAATCTACTCCTTTCTAGGAGTGCGTGAATATTACCAATACGATCCGACAGGCGATTATCTCACTCCCCAACTTCAAGGTTTACGCTTAGTTGATGGGAATTATTTTCCAGTGGCAACTATGACTCTGCCAGATGGTACAGTGTCGCTACCCAGTGAAGTATTAGGGTTAGAGTTGCGAATTAAGTCTGGCGAAATGCGTTTCTACGAATCAGCTACAGGTAAAACACTCCTAAGTTATGAGGAACAAGCCGCCGCACAACAAATCGCAGAACAAGCACAACAAATCGCAGAAGAAAAAGCACAAAGATTAGCCGCTAAACTCAGAGAGTTAAACATTGACCCAGATACCCTTAAATGATTAGCAAAGATACTGCAGAGCACTATGTATGGGGCAACGGCTTGATATTTGTCCTGCTGGTGTGGCTGTGCAGCCGAATGTTAATCGTCACTGTTATGCTGCTGATTGCACCTGCAATATCGTCCAATCACCATATAAATACTTGGGGTTGGGAGGCGTTTGCTAGGTGGGACGGTGTTTGGTATCAGCAGATCGCGACTTTTGGTTATGAGTACGCTAATGATGGTCAGGCGCATACAGTCGCCTTTTTTCCTGTATTTCCTTTAATTAGTAAAGCGGTAATGGCACTGGGTTTGCCGTTTGCGATCGCTGGAACACTAGTCAACAATCTAGCGTTCTTAGGAGCATTAATTGTAGTGTATCGCTGGGTTGTTGAGTGGCATGGCATCGGAGTGGCACGATGGACAGTGGCGGCTTTAGCTTGGTGTCCTCTATCGCTATACGGGACAGTTACCTACACCGAAGGGTTGTTTCTGCTGTTAAGTACCCTGTCCTTACAAGCCTTCGACAAAGGTCAGTACATTTGGGCAGCTTTCTGGGGTGCGTTGACGACAGCCACTCGACTAAATGGGGTGATGCTGATCCCTACGTTTCTGTTTTTAGCTTATAAAGAGCGTCGGTCTGCGATCGCATACATGACAACAGCAGCAGCAAGCACCGGATTTCTACTGTATACTGGATATTGCGCGATTCAGTTTGGCGATCCGTTGGCGTTTCTTCATACCCAAGCTGGCTTTGGGCATCGTTCCTCTCCAGGTTTTGACTGGCGTCATTGGGGGCTGAATTTTTTACATGGCGCGGTTGGTCCAATTAATTGGGATCGTGGGTCACTAAAAAATCCCTTTTATCCAGTTCAGTTTGCTGTGATTTGTGCTACAGGTTACCTGCTGTGGCAATATCGCTCCCGACTCAACTCCATTGCCATGACGTGGATTGGCGAGGTGCTGCTCATTTGGCTGTGGCTTTTATGGGGAGACGGTTTTGTAAAAACCTATATGGTTTTTGGTGGTGGTTACCTCTTGTGGCATTTCCGCCACAAACTTCGCCCTGTTGCAGTCACATACGGCGTTTTTTCGCTGTTGCTAGTTTTGTTTGCCGGTAGTATTGTTGCCTCCGAACGCTTTGCTTTTGGTATTATATCCTTGGCGATCGCCATGGGAATGTTGCTGTCTAATTTTCCCCGTTGGGGGCTGCCAACGCTAGTCTATTTCGCGATTGTACTTGCTAGTTTTGCCATTCGTTTTTCCAGAAATATCTGGGTGGCGTAACTTGAAAATAACAGACTTCTTGCACCGATCATTTTTAAGGTGGGCATTGCCCACCCAACTACTTATTTGCTACATCCGTTACTAATCCGTTGCCAGCCGAGGCGCGCTCCTACTGTAACGGACGATACACTTTATAGTTAATATTAGGGAAAATATTATCCATCAACTCGACTTTTTCTAGCCAACCACTGTCTATTTTGCCAATTTTAACATCTTCGTAAAGCTTGTTAAAACGCATCAGGTGCGATCGCGTGCGTCTAACTGCATAAGGTACCATCGTTCCAGTCCGCATAATGAACGCCCAGTCAGAAGATTGCGCTAACAGCAGTTCCCGCGCTGCTTGGTTGAGTCCTCTCGATTCCAATTCATCTGCTGGTTCCAGATGCGATATTTCAATCATGCGCTCTACAGCTTTATGCAAATGTGGGTAAATCCACGTATTTGTCTCGTTCAACCAATACTCGTGAAAACCCTTGTAACCCCAACTTGATTGAGAAGGACGACAGACTTGCTGATGCGGATGTGCCCGTAAATAATCCGCCAAGTGTGTCATTGCATAAGTATTTTGGTCATGCCATGACTTACGGAACAGGTAATCAATAAACCAAGGACCCTCGTACCACCAATGTCCAAATAATTCAGCATCGTAGGGAGAAACGATAATCGGTGGACGCTGCATGATCCCAAACAAATGCCCAACTTGCTGTTCGCGGTTATACATAAAATTAGCCGCGTGTTCGGCTGTCTTTTCCCTTGCCCAGTAGGGATCGTACAGCGCCTTATCTCCCAGTCCTAAGCCGCGCCCAGTTATTTTATGATACTTAATACCCGTATTCTTCCGCTGACCATTGGGCATGATGTAGGGCAAGATATACTCATATTCTGCTTCCCAGCCCAAGTCTTTGTAAAACTCCCGGTATTCTGCTGCACCAGGATAGCCTACCTCAGAAGACCACACCTGCTGAGAAGATTCTTGATCTCGACCAAAGGCAGCGACACCAGTTTCTGTAAAAATTGGGGCATAAGTGCCAAAGCGGGGACGGGGTCGAGCGTAAAGGATGCCATGTCCATCAGTGAGGAAGTAGCGCAAACCAGCATCGGCTAACATCCTCTCTACACCTTCATAATAAGCACATTCTGGTAACCAAATACCTTTGGGCGGACGTCCAAAGTTTTCCTCGTAGTGTTCGCAGGCTACCTGAATTTGTGCCCATACAGCTTGCGGGTACATGTTCATGAGCGGCAGGTAGCCGTGGGTAGCGCCGCATGTGATTATTTCCAGGTTATTAGTATCTTGGAACTGCTTAAAAGCGGTCACCAAGTCACCTTTGTAGCGTTCCCAAAGTTCTCGCGTTGCTTTGAATTCAGCGACGTAATGCGAGGCTAAATAGCGGATATGACCGTTGTTAACATTATGCTCAACTTCTTGTTGTACAAGTTCTTCGAGTTTGGCTAAGTGGTCGTCATAGCGTTCTTGCAGCACTTTGTCCCGGAGCATAGACACAAGGGGCGGTGTCATGCTCATGGTGATTTTAAAGTCGATGCCGTCTTGCTGTAAGCCTTCAAATACTCGCAGCAAGGGAATGTAAGTTTCGGTGATGGCTTCATAGAGCCATTCTTCTTCGAGCACATAGTCACTTTCTGGGTGACGGACGAAGGGCAGGTGTGCGTGGAGTACAAGCGCTACGTAGCCGTTAGCCATAATAATTTCGGGGTGGTACGGTGTTGATTGAAGGTCGAGGTTTGGCAGATGTTAAGAATATTTTAAGACTTTATGGGTATCTCAAGAGTATGAAAGTTCACTCTTGAGATCGATAGACAACCCACACTCGAAATTATTCGTTTTTTTGTTTGTTTTGACCAACGCTGTTTTTGCAGATGAACCATATCGCTATCAAAAAGCGACCAATAGTTTACTCTAAGCCACTGACAGGATCGCTAACAGTCTTCTTAAGGTACTCGGCTGGTGGAAGAATCAGCACTCCTTCGATTCGTATATTAAAGAGATGACCAAAGTGCCGTAGATCGCCGGTAAGAAGGTGAGAGGCTTTTACACTGATTGCCGCCAAGAGAATGGGTCGATCTTTCTCGACAAGCGTAACGCCTTCGGGTAAAGCACCTGTGTCTAGTATCTTTACCACAACTACCTGTTCAAGAAGCGCTTCAAGCTCTTGCACTGCGTCAGTCCGTGCTTTTGCGAGGTTCACCTCAGCCTCTGCCACTGCATATGACGACGAAAGAAGCGTTACATGAGGAAGAGTCCAGAGTTCCCTTAGTCGAGACGTAGGTTTGTACGCCGCAGAGAACAAGACGTTTGCGTCAAGGAAAACCCGATCCATTATTGCCCCTGTCGATAATGTGGGATCACTTCCGGGTCAAGCCCCATCTGCCTTACTTCTTTGAGCGCCTCTTGGTACTCTTGTTCATCAACAGCATTAGAAAGGAGAAACTCGGCTTTTCTTTCTAGTGTATAAATCTCAACTGGAAGTGCGACTGCTGGACGGATCAGGATTCCGTCGAGTGTTTCTTCTGCAATCACAAGCGAGCCTTCTTCCAACCCAAAGCGTCGCCGCATTCTGGCGGGAATAACTACTACTCCCCGCTTTCCCATCTTAGTTGTTTCGCTCTCTGATAATGTCATATTCAAAATATCAGAAAATCTTACTTTCTATTATTATGAATGTCATTGAATACGTTGACAAGAAAAAGCGTCAGGCGCTTAAGAACTGTTTTGACTGATAGCACCTGATTTACAAAACTTAAGATTCCTCATCCCGATACAAATTTTGCAGTTCCTGTAGCTGCGTTTTACGGGAGCTACGGCGATATTTTTTACTCTCCAGCTTCGGTTCGTACTGATTTTGCCCTTTGCCTTTAGTTTTTAGCTTCTGGGTGGATTCAGGGTCTGCTTGTTGGTTAAGTTTAGTTTGAAGTGCGATCGCCTCATCCAGAAAGTCTAAGTAATGTTGATAACGCTCCCAGTCTCCCCGTACTACACACTCAGGTTCATCTCGATGCAGACAATTACTAAAGCGACAGTAATTTTCTGCTAAGCGCTTTCTTGCTTCTGGGAAATAATGTATTAATTCTTCCGGGGTAGCATCCAAGTCAGGCTGATTAAAACCAGGAGTATCTGCCAATAAACCGCCACCAGGCAAGTCAAATAATTCTATATGGCGGGTGGTGTGGCGACCTTTTGCTAGTTTGCCAGAAACCTCTCCCACTCGTAGGTGAGCAGTGGAGATCAGTGCATTGATTAAACTGGACTTGCCAACCCCTGAAAGTCCAGCAACAACTGTAATCTTGTCTTTGAGCAGGCTTGCTACTTTGTCAATATTTATACCCTTGTTCACACTAATAAATATTGGTTGGTAGCCCCAATTCATGAGGTAAGTACTGATTTCCGCCTGCTGTTGTGTATAAATTAAGTCGCTTTTATTCAAGCATAAAACTACATCTAAACCTGTGGACTCAGCCTTAACTAGAAAGCGACTGATCTGGTGAGGTTCTAAGGGCGGGTCGGCGACGGCAAAAACCAGCAGGATTTGGTTAACATTGGCGATCGCTGGACGATCCAACTGACTTTGACGGGGTAGAACATCAGCGATCGCTCCCCTGCCACCAGCCCAATCTGGTTCTTCTATGACTACGCGATCGCCCACTATCACCTGTTGCCCAATTTTTTTTAGGCGTGTTCTGCGTGTACAGAGGAGGAGGGGGGAGTGGGGAGTAGGGAGTGGGGAGTGGGGAGTAGGGAGTGGGGAGTGGGGAGTAGGGAGTGGGGAGTGGGGGTTTTTAATTGTCTTCTCCCCTTGTCCTTGCTCCCCCTGGTCTTGATCCAGATGTACTGTGTAAAAATTCGCTTGCACGGCTACAACCGTACCCAGTAACTGCTCTGTGGCTGCTTTCGCGGAACCTTTCATTCAGCAATAACGGGACGGCGTACTAACAGGGAAAAATATCCAGCACAGTCTGTAATTTTTTCTACCATGAAGCCTGACATGGTCAGGCTATCCGGGACTTGCTCAATCGGTTCTCCGGGGTCTAGCCAGACTTCTAGCAAACCGCCTGGTTTCATTTTTTCCAGACGCAGTTTCGTCCGGACAAAATTGATCGGGCAGGGGGTGCCGCGTAAGTCGAGTTGAGCATCAGGGGTTAGTTGGGAGGATAGACTCATCTTTGGTGGAACAAACTTCCCAAAAAACCTTCTAGACCGCCTTTACCAGTGCGATCGCCTTTAATTTTAGCTAGCTTCTCCAACAGTTCCCGTTCCTCTGTCGTCACTTTGTTGGGGATATCAATTAACACTGTAATCATATGGTCGCCTCGACTGACAGCATTACCCAGGCGTGGTACGCCACGATTTTCCAACTTCATCACTGTATTCGGCTGGGTTCCGGCGGGAATGATCAGTTCCACTGGTCCATCTACGGTATTTACCTCCAAACGGCAGCCTAAAATCGCTTGGAGATAGCTAATTTTGATTTCCGAGAGGACATTAATACCATCTCGCTGGAATTCCTCGTCCTCATTGATAAATAAGTAGACGTACAAATCTCCAGGAGGTCCACTACGTTGACCTGCATCACCTTCTTGCGATATCCGTAAACGTGTGCCATTATCCACCCCTGGTGGAATGGAAATTTTTAGTTTTTTTGTTACTTGTTTTGCACCCTTACCGTCGCAAGTATCGCATTTGTCTTCAATTACCATCCCCGTACCATTACAGGTAGGACAAGTCGAAACTTGGGTAAAGCTTCCGAAAGGCGTTCTGGTGACACGACGTACTTGAGCCGATCCCCCACAAGTTGAACAAGTACGAGGGCGAGTTCCTGGTTTAGCACCTGTTCCAGCACAAACTTCGCAAGTTTCTAGATGAGAAATGCGAATTTCTTTTTCACCGCCAAATACTGCTTCTCGAAAATCTAACTTCAGGTCTAGCCGCAGGTCATCACCTCGCACGGGACCACTGCGCCGTCTTTGGGTTTGACCACCCATACCGCCACCAGCAAAACCACTGAAGATACTTTCAAAAATATCGGCAAAGCCGCCCATGTCGCCGATATCTTGGAAGCCTACGCCAGCTCCACCTGACACCCCAGCTTCACCAAAGCGGTTGTAACGTTCCCGTATTTCCGGTTCAGAAAGCACTTCATAAGCGCGGTTAATCTCCTTAAAGCGCTCTTCCGCCCCTGGTTCTTTGTTCACGTCTGGGTGATACTTCCGGGCTAGGCGGCGGTAGGCGTTTTTGATTTCTTCTTTGTCGGCGTCACGAGCGACACCTAGAATTTCATAATAGTCGCGGGCCATATAGCAAAGGTGAAAGTTAAAAGGTAGAAAGCAGGTCTGCAGCTATGCAGATGGAACTCTGAGCGCCTTGGTTGCCCTTTAGGTGACGTTCGCGGACTCGACGCTGCGAAGATTGCAGTTGTCGGAAACTGCGAACCGTCGCTCAGAAGTTCGGGAAGGCAGAAGGCAACAGTTAAGTTTTATTAATAATTTATTTTACCTTTTACCTTTTACAAAAATCACCAACAAATCACCAGCAACAGATATTTGCCGCTTGGCAGAGAACAAAACAAGCGTACCTGTGACTGTCTCTTTATTATAATTGTGCTACGTGGCAGAAGAAAACTCCGCTCATTTTCTAGAGGGGCTAACCGCACCTATAGGTGTGGAAAACCCTCCATAAGTGTTTTGGGGAATTGTTGATTGTTGATTGTTGATTGTTGATTGTTGTTTAGAACTACCAACAACCAACCACCAACCACCAACAACTAACCACTAACAACTAACCACTACCACATTTTAGTCTATCGCTTCGTAATCAGCCTGTAAGGTACTTTCGTTTTCCAAGTCAAAATTGAATTGCGGCGTTAGTGTTCCATTCATTGGGTCATCTAATCCTGGGGTAAAGGAACTGTTTGAAGCAACGGTAACATCATCAGCTTGGCTATCAGCTCGATTGTACACATCAGCACCAATGGCAAACAGAGCTTGCTGGAAGTCATCCAAGCGTTGTTTGAATTCTGTTAGAGATATGGAGTTATCAACCATTGCTGCTTGGAGTTTTGAGGCTTTTTCCTTTGCCAAAACTTTCATAGAATCGCCAATCAAGCTGTGATTGTCCTTTAAAGTCGATTCATAACTAAACAACAGATTATCAGCTTGGTTTTTAAGTTCAACCAGTTCTCTGCGTCTAGTGTCCTCTTCGGCAAACATTTCGGCTTGAAGCCGCATTCGTTCCACTTCGTTAGGACTCAAACCACCTGTATTGGTAATCCGAATGCTCTGCTCTCTGCCCGTACCTTTGTCTTGGGCAGAAACTTTCAGGATACCGTCCACATCGATGTCAAAAGCCACTTCAATTTGTGGTACACCACGAGGAGATGGGGGAATTCCCGTCAACAGAAATTTGCCGAGACTCTTATTGTCCCGTGCCATCGCCCGTTCACCTTGGAGGACATGAATTTCCACTCCTGTTTGCCCATCCACTGCTGTGGAGAACACTTGGGACTTGCTGGTAGGAATTGTAGTATTGCGTTCGATGATTTTAGTGAACACTTCTCCCAAGGTTTCAATTCCTAGTGATAGAGGTGTAACATCTAACAGTAGGAGATTATCGACTTCGCCACCCAGTACTCCTGCTTGGATAGCAGCGCCCAGTGCTACGGCTTCATCGGGGTTGACAGAGCGATCGGGAGCTTTACCATGGAAAAATTTGATCAGGGCGTTTTGGACTGCGGGAATGCGAGTGGAACCACCCACCAAAATAATTCGTTCAATGTCTTGCGGTTTAAGGTCTGCGTCTTTTAGCGCCTGGATCATGGGTTCGATGGTAGCTTCAATTAAATGACCCGTCAGTTCTTCAAATTTGGCCCGAGTGAGTTCCATTTCCAGGTGCTTGGGACCAGTTTCGTCAGCGGTAATAAACGGCAAGTTGATTGAGGTACTCATCATACTAGAGAGTTCAATCTTTGCCTTTTCCGCTGCTTCCCGCAGGCGTTGCAGAGCCATTTTGTCAGCACTCAGGTTGATTTTATCGAATGCACCGAAGCGTTCTATCATCCAGCGCACGACACAATTATCAAAATCGTCTCCACCTAAATGGTTGTGACCACAAGTCGCCTTAACTTCAAATACTCCATCCCCAAGTTGCAGGATGGAAACATCGAAGGTGCCACCGCCCAAATCAAAGACTAGAATTAACTGCTCTTGGTCTTGCTTTTCCAACCCAAAGGCTAAAGCCGCAGCAGTTGGTTCGTTGACGATTCGCAGTACTTCTAGTCCGGCAATAGTACCAGCGTCTTTAGTCGCTTGTCTTTGGGCATCTGTAAAATAAGCGGGCACAGTGATCACTGCCTGATTGACCGATTCACCCAAGAAGTTTTCCGCATCCTGTTTTAGCTTTTGCAGGATCATGGCGGAGATTTCTTGTGGTGTGTAGTTACGTCCGCGAATTTGAACATCAACAGTATCGTCTCGACCTTTGACACAGGTATAAGGTACGCGATCGCGTTCTGTTGCGGTTTCATCCCAGCGACGACCAATGAATCGTTTGATACTGTAAATTGTGTTCTCAGCATTAGTGACAGATTGACGCTTTGCCAGTTGTCCGATCAAGCGATCGCCGCCTTTGCCAAATCCCACAATACTTGGAGTGGTTCGTCCACCTTCTGAGTTGGCAATAACAATTGGTTGACCACCTTCCAGAATCGCGACGCAACTATTAGTAGTGCCTAAGTCGATCCCAATAACTTTTCCCATAAGTATCGGTATTTTTACTGATTTATTGTCCCTAATCGTGGGCGTGATGTTTCGCGGACTATAGTCATTGCTAATTGTGAGTCCAGGAAAGTGCAGCTTGTTTCCCGCGCCCTGGGAACTGGCTTTCCCGTTGGGCTAATGGCTAATTGCTAATTGCTAATAGCCATTAGCCGTTAGCTATTAGCACAAATGACAATTTAACTGTTTACTGGAGCCGACTGATTTTCCTCTGAAGGTGGCGTGTCTTCCTTCGGAGCAGCGACTTTGACCATGGCATGGCGCAGTACGCGATCGCCCAGGTAATATCCGCGTACTAACTCTTCTAACACTGTTCCTTCGGAATATTCATCCGTAGGTTCCCGCATTACTGCTTCATGTAGGTTGGGATCAAATGGTTCACCTTCAGGGCGCATCGGCGATACACCCAAGCGCTTCAGGCTATCTACTAATTGCTTGTAAACACCTTGGTAACTTTTGTGGATAGTCATTTCCCCTTCGTTTTGGGGTTTAAGATGCGCTCTCGCCCGCTCAAAATTATCAACTACTGGCAGTAATTCAGTAATTGTGTTCCGCTTGACCTGCTGTTCTAATTCTTCTTTCTCTTTTTGAGTTCGTTTGCGGTAATTCTCAAAATCTGCCGCAATCCGCATATATTGAATATTGCGCTCTTCTAACTGCACTTTCAAAGACTCCATTTGTGGAGTTGTTTCTCCTCTGGCTGCGGTGTCAACGGTCGTGTTCTCAGTCGCAGCTACGCCATTTTCTTGATTAAGCGTAGCTGTATCTCCGGGTACGTTTGTTTGATCTACCACTTGCTCTGTAACCTCACGCTCCAATTCGTTAGAGTTCATTTGGGCTGGAGAGTCGCTCTTCATTGCTTGCTTTACCTCTGTTGGTTCACCCGTAGCTTGGCTTGGATTGTTAATTTGTTTATTCTCGTCTATCATTGTCTACTCTTCCCAGATATTTGATCCGGCATTTCCTTGCCAAATTTTGCCCCCGTTGAATCTGGGGGGCAAAAAGCGCGAACCATGACGCTTGTCAGATGTTAGGACTCCTCTCTATTGCCCTTCACGGTTTGCAACTGCCTTTTATTGTGACAAATGCTGAGCATGTTAGCGAATTGCTAATGCTAATTGCGAATTGCTGATTGCTAATTGCTAATTGTTGATTGCCATTAGCCGTTAGCCATTAGCCATTAGCCGTTAGCCATTAGCCATTAGCCATTAATTGAGTACATATGTCAATTTTGCCGTTGAGCTTGGGAACACTCTAATTAGAGGTTTCCGCTATTCTTTGCTTAGAATATATGACTTACTCGTCACCACAAAGGCGCAGTACTGCTCTAACGACAAGAACGGAGTTTTCGCCCTTCGGCAATAAGCTTGTGCAATCTGGCTATGTCGATAGCGAACAAATGAGACAGGCGCTGATTGAAAGCCGCAAGTCTGGCAGACCGCTGACAGAAGTATTAGAATCAATCGCTGGGCAACAACTAGCACCAGAGTTACTCAGGCAATACAAGAAACAGCAGCTATTTGAACTCAAAATACTCTACGGCGTTGAATTCGTTGATCCGGAAGTCAGCCAAGTTGGTAATACGACGGTCGGTCATCTGATTGATACCCTGATCCCAGTGGATATCTGTCGTCGTCATCATTTAGTGCCACTAGCAAAAAATGAAGACCAAAACCCGCCCTCCGTTTTGGTGGCAATGGTCGATCCAGATAATTTAGAGGCTTCCGATGACCTGAACCGCATCTTGCGTCCCCAGAATTGGGCATTGCAGCGCATGGTGATTACCCAGGAAGACTACCAGCAAATAATCAACAAATACTTGGATGATCTGGCTGTTCGGCAAAAGCACCAAGAACAAGAAAAGTTCACAGACCTTAATCAGGATTTAGAAAATCTAGAGAATCTCAATCTCAATGTAGACGAAGCCCCCGAAGATGCAGACGCTGACTTGGGTGCGGCGATGAAGGGTGCTGAGGATGCCCCAGTCATCAATCTGGTGAACAGAATCCTTGCTAAAGCATTGCATGATAAAGTTTCTGATATTCACATCGAACCGCAGGAAGAAAACTTACGCATTCGCTTTCGTAAGGATGGGGTGCTGCGTGAGGCATTTGACCCCTTGCCCAAAAAAATCATCCCTGCCGTTACAGCTCGTTTTAAGATTATTGCCAACCTAGATATTGCTGAACGGCGTTTACCTCAAGACGGACGCATCAGAAGGTTGTTTGAGGGACGCAAGGTAGATTTCCGCGTTAATACCTTGCCTAGTCGCTACGGGGAAAAAGTCGTGCTGCGGATTTTGGATAACTCCTCAACACAACTAGGCTTGAATAAGTTAATTACCGATCCAGAGACTTTACATATTGTCCAGGACATGGTAAGCCGTCCCTTTGGTCTGATTCTGGTGACAGGACCAACTGGTTCTGGTAAAACAACATCGCTGTATTCGGCATTGGCAGAAAAGAACTCTCCGGGAATTAATATCAGTACAGTAGAAGACCCGATTGAGTATAGCTTACCTGGGATCACCCAAGTACAGGTGATTCGCGAAAAAGGGCTGGATTTTGCTACCGCTTTGCGGGCTTTCTTGCGCCAAGATCCGGATGTGATTCTGGTGGGTGAGACGCGAGACAAGGAAACGGCAAAAACAGCTATTGAGGCAGCCTTAACTGGTCACTTGGTATTAACTACCTTGCATACTAATGATGCCCCAGGTGCGATCGCCCGTTTGGGAGAAATGGGCATTGAGTCTTTCATGATTTCCAGTTCTCTAATCGGCGTGTTAGCACAGCGCTTAGTGCGGCGTGTTTGTTCCACCTGTCGCATTCCCTACACTCCTACTCACGAAGAGTTAGCTCGCTATGGTCTATCAGCTTCTCAAGAAGCAGGAGTCACCTTTTACAAAGCCAACAGCCTCACATTAGAAGAAATTCAAGAAGCCAAAGCTAAAAATCAGCTTTGCTCCCAGTGTAATGGCATTGGTTACAAGGGACGTTGTGGTGTTTATGAAGTCATGCGCATTACCGAACGTCTACAAACCCTGATCAATGAAGAAGCGCCAACAGAACGCATTAAGGAAGCAGCAGTGGAAGATGGCATGAAAACCTTGCTGGCTTACAGCATAGACTTAGTGCGTCAAGGCGACACCACCTTAGAAGAAGTAGAACGCGTAACTTTCACTGATACAGGTTTGGAAGCCGAGTTAAAAGCCAAACGCAAGAGCGGTCTTACCTGCCGGACTTGTCAAGCCACTCTTCAACCAGAATGGCTGGATTGTCCTTACTGCATGACACCTAGGTTTGAAAATTAGTTAATAGCTAATTGTTGATTGTTAATTGTTAATTGCAATCAACAATCAACCATCAACAACCAACAATTAACAAAAGGAAACAAAATTATGGAAATGATGATTGAAGATTTAATGGAGCAGTTGATTGAAAGGGGGGGATCGGATCTGCACTTATCTGCAGGCTTACCTCCCTACTTCCGCATCAGTGGCAAACTTACCCCGATTGGGGACGACGCTTTGACAGCAGATCAGTGCCAAAGGCTGATTTTTAGTATGCTCAACAACTCCCAGCGTAAAACCTTAGAGCAGAACTGGGAGCTTGATTGTTCCTACGGTGTCAAGGGATTGGCTCGTTTCCGGGTCAATGTCTATAAAGACCGTGGTGCCTACGCCGCCTGCTTGCGGGCATTAAGTTCCAAGATTCCCAACTTTGATAAATTAGGTCTGCCAGACATTGTGCGGGAAATGGCAGACAAACCCAGAGGACTGATTCTGGTCACAGGTCCAACAGGCAGTGGTAAGACAACAACTCTAGCTGCAATCATCGACCTGATTAACCGCACTAAAGCAGAGCATATTTTGACAGTCGAAGACCCAATTGAATTTGTTTACGAATCAATTAAAAGCTTGGTCCATCAACGGCAATTAGGTGAAGATACCAAAAGCTTTGCTAATGCCTTGAAAGCAGCTTTGCGAGAAGACCCAGATATTATCTTAGTGGGGGAAATGCGGGACTTGGAAACAATTTCCTTAGCTATTTCTGCTGCAGAAACAGGACACTTGGTATTTGGGACTTTGCACACTAGTTCAGCAGCACAAACCGTTGACCGGATCATCGACGTTTTTCCGCATGAAAAACAAACCCAAGTGCGGGTGCAGTTGTCTAACTCGTTAGTAGCGGTTTTCAGCCAAACTTTGGTTCCCAAAAAAAATCCCAAACCAGGTGAGTTTGGTCGAGTGATGGCGCAAGAAATCATGATCGTCACTCCCGCTATTTCTAACTTGATCCGTGAAGGCAAAACATCTCAAGTTTACTCAGCTATCCAAACTGGGGGTAAATTGGGGATGCAAACTCTAGAGAAGGTTTTAGCCGATTTGTACAAAGCAGGAACTATTTCCTTTGAATCGGCAATGTCCAAGACTTCCAAACCAGATGAAATGCAGCGTCTCATTGGTGGCACCGCACCGCCACCAGCAGCAGCAGGCGCAAAAGCCGCTGTCAAAGCGCATTAAATAAACGTTGATTGTTGATTTGTTGATTGTTGATTGTTGATTGTTAATTGTTGATTCTTACCAACTAACAACCAACAACCAACAACTAACAACTAACAACTAACAACTAACAATTAACAATTAACAATTAACAATTAACAATAGTTATGCCCACCTTTGTTGCCCGTGTTCGGGACTCGCAAGGAAAATCCAAAAAAGAAAAAATTGTTGCGGAATCTTTGGCGCAAGCGCGTACTAATCTCAGACAGCAGGGTTTTGTCGTTCAAGATCTTAAACAATCTCAAGGCTTTGGCAATCTTGACTTAAAAAAAATCCAAAACTCATTTGTTAAAGTTTCCATTAAAGATAAAGCCGTATTTTCCCGTCAATTTGCTGTTTTGGTAAATGCCGGAGTGGCAATTGTCAGAAGTTTGGGGGTTCTGTCCGAACAGTGTTCTAACCCAAAACTGAAAAAAGCCCTAACAGAAATTAGCGCTGACGTCCAAAGCGGAGTTAATCTCTCAGACGCCATGCGTAAGCAGCCTGATTGCTTTGATAGTTTGTATGTCAGTATGGTCCAGGCTGGGGAAATTGGTGGGGTTCTGGACGACGTGCTCAATCGCTTAGCCAAGTTGTTAGAGGATGTTGCCAGATTACAAAACCAAATTAAATCAGCGATGGCTTATCCCGTTGTTGTGGGTTCTATTGCGCTCATTGTTTTTCTGGCAATGACCATTTTTCTCATCCCAATTTTTGCCAAGATTTTCAAAGAGTTGGGAACAGAATTGCCTCCTCTAACGCAATTTTTGTTAACTTGTAGTGAACTTTTGCGTAGTCCGGCAGTTTTTGTTTTTATTGCCATTTTTGTAGGAGGGTCAATTGCCTATAAACAGTACTACAAAACCCCCATTGGGCGTGAAACCATTGACCGTCTTTCCCTGAAAGTGCCCTTATTTGGAGACTTGATCCAAAAATCAGCGGTTGCCCGCTTTAGCCGCACCTTTGGTTCTTTGACGCGTTCAGGTGTGCCAATCCTCACTTGTTTGGAAATTGTCCGGGATACATCAGGAAATCAAGTAGTGGCTAACGCCATAGATGCAGCGCGTACAGACATTCAACAAGGAGGCATGATCAGTATTGCTTTACAAAAAGATAATGTTTTTCCTGCTATGGCAATTCAAATGATTAGTATCGGTGAGGAAACTGGGGAATTAGATAGTATGTTAATGAAAGTTGCTGATTTCTATGAAGATGAAGTTGAGCAGACAGTAAAAGCACTAACCAGCGTTTTGGAACCGTTGATGATCGTAGTTGTAGGAGGGATGGTTGGCACAATTTTAATGGCAATGTATCTGCCTATGTTTAAGGTGTTTGATAAACTTGGGTAGCAAATTAAGAGTATTGTTGGTTGTTGGTTGTTGATTGTTCTCTTAACAACTAACAACTAATACCAATTCTATGTGAGGCTGTACATTAAAGCCCTCAGGCTAGAAGCCTGGGGCTACAGAAACAAAGCCTGCCTTCGCAGGCTAATTATATGCAGCTTATAAAAATGGTATAACAACTAACAACTAACAACCAACAACTAACAACTAACAACCAACAACTAACAACCAACAACCAACAACTAACAACCAACAACTAACAACCAACAACCAACAACTAACAACCAACAACTAACAACCAACAACTAACAACTAACAACTAACAACTAACAACCAACAACTAACAACTAAGAACCAACAACCAACAACTAACAACTAACAACTAACAACTAACAACTAACAACTAACAACTAACAACTAACAACTAACAACTAACTTTGATCGCCATGTCTGTGCAAAAAACCTACTACGAAGCTAGCTTGGCTTGGTGTTGCAATCATCTAGCAGCAATTACCTTGCTAAAGCAGCACCGCCCTTACCTAGAGATGATCCCCAGTTTGCGCCGTCCAGATGAAAGCATCATCACCATTCCGCTGCCTATTGTCCGCCTTCGTGGCGGCGTGAAAACAGCAGCAGAAGTGACTTGTTTACCTTGTGATGTGGCAATGCTGATGTGCGATCCAGAGTGGAAAATCAAAACGGGGGCTGAAATTCTTGTCTTCATTCATCGTTCCCATGAAGACTTTTCTGACCTATTGGGACGTTGGCGACAAACACAGGTTTGGCTGGACAAAGATTATGAGTGGCTTATGCCGCCGCGCTATAAGCATATTTTGAGCGAGGGGATTAATACTATATATCCTCTGTTTGTCGTTTTTCCAGAAACACCAGAACGCATCAAGCGTGGTCTTGTCAGCGCTGAACTACCATTTGTCATTCAAACACTAGAATCAATGCTTGAGGAAAATATTGTAGAAACTTCTTCTTCCGAAAGTCCACCGACTTAGAAAAAGTCAGGGCGTGAGTCGCCTACAATCAACCGGGCTTTGCCCCAAATGCGTGACTCTGGGAAAATCCGCTGCATTAAGCCGGGTCGAGATGCCATTTGGGAAAAAACACGATCGCTAATATCATGTCCGCTTAATTACTTATAATAAATAACCTCTCCACGCCCAACGGGAAAGCCCTTCGGCTTGGTGCAGTCGCCTACGGAGGGAAAGCCGTCATTCGCGCTGCTTCACCAGTTCCCTACGGAGGGAAACCCTCCTTCTCCCAATTCCTCACCGAGTAGCGCTCCTTCGTCGCTAACGCAACGCTTACGCGAACAGGACTGGACTCACCAGTCGCCTACGGAGGGAAACACTCATAATGCGCGCTGGCTCCCCAACCCCTCCCCTAATAGGGGAGGGGAGACTTTGACGCGAGTCAAAGGCGGGGAGAGGTCAGACTTAAATGATAAGTGATTAACCACACCATTCATGCCATTTGGGAAAAAACATGATCGCCAAGTGATTAATATGATTATCAAGCTAGTTTACGATCATATTAATCACTTGGGCTGCACTTTCCAACAAGCCGCAACTTCCAGTAATGCATTTCTAAATTTAGACAAAATAGAGGTGCTTGATGTTCTGGTGGCAATTGATGACACAATGTCTCTTGACTTGCGGCTCCTTCTTAGTACGCTTGAACTGGTAAACTTTGACTTGGATGTGTATAAAGGAATTCAGTCGTTTCAGAAAGTAGAATTGACCACATGGTAAGGGCGGGGTAACCCCGCCCCTACGCTCATATTGTGGTCTACCCAAATGAAAGCAAGATGCTTAGGGGAGCGAAAGGTTATTTCAAGCGACAGCAAATATGACCAGCAGCGCCTTGGTTCCCATGAAAAATTTTGGGTAGCTGATGGGCAGCAAGCCGATGTGGGCAGTGCAAATTTGACCGGACCTAGATTTCTAAACACTTGGAAATGGGATTACTGGTACAAGGCGATGTGGCACGGCAGATTGAGGAGTTTTGGAGGTACTCCATCGAGATTGAAATTTTCATACCCGTAGAATGAATAATTATTGAAATTAGCCGAAGGGCACTACATCACCCGGTATTAGAACACAGAAACCAGGCTAAGGCTGGTTTCTGTTCGGAGGTTTTGCACGAACCGTTATACTTTTATAATTCCCAAGAGGCAAAGGCGCTCTACATTTGTTAGTAAAGGAAGGATAGATGTCAATCAAACGGTTGGGTTTAATTTTGCTGACGCTGGTCGCGATCGCTATTTCCGGAGTAGCGTTGTTGGGCAGTTGGCAGGAACCGCAGTTCCAAAGTCGCTTGGAACTCTACCAAACAAACATTCTGCTACAAGCTGCGACCTTTGAACCTCCAGCTAGCAAAGATGGGAATCTCAAAGCATTTCGTGATGCAATACTGGGCGATAAACCCCTGGAAAATGCTTCTGCGCAGTATAAAGAAGCTCGTAAATCGGCTCAACCTGAGTTGGAACTCGCCAAAAAGCAATTAGCACTCCTACGTTCTGAACCTGTTACTACTCCCACCACCCCTAAACCCAATCCGGAAATTCCTCCTGCTACCAATACCTCTCGCGTTTTTCAGCAGCAACAGTTGCAGCAGTCACTCAACGAATTGCAAAAGTTAGACTTATACTTGGGAATTTTACAAGCACGGCAAGGACAGACGGATACAGCTCTGAAAACTTGGAGTGAATTGCAGCAAAGCTCAGAAAATCCTCAATTAGTCAAGTTGAGTAATGTTTTAACAGGACTCTGGAGCGTTCCTCCACGTCTTTTACCAGATGCCGATCTGCTGATTAAAGATAACTTAGCCGGTTGGTTTCGTTTTACGGCTCTCACTCAGCTCTACCAACTCCAGCAACGTCAAGACGCGCTGGTAAATCTCAAAGCATCGGAACAAGAAGCCGCTCTTGCAGCTTTGTTGAAATTAGCAATTATTGGCACTGTTCCGGTTCTGTTCGCTATTTTTGGTGTGGGATTGCTGATTTTTGTGGTTGGTCAGCGCTTACTCAAAGGAAAAACAGCCTTATTGGCTCAAAATAGTGACATCGCTTGGTCAACGCCTTGGGATGGTGAAACAATTTTACAAGTCTTCCTAGGCTTTTTATTAACGGGGCAACTCCTAGTGCCCGCAGTATTCTACGTCCTCCCCATCCCACGTGCTGCTGGTAATGTGCGCATTCAGGCATTCTATGTCTTGGTAAGTTACATGCTGCTAGCGTCAAGTACGTTATTGGTGTTGTATTCATCGATCAAACGCTTTTTGCCACTGGATGAATTCTGGTTTCGCGTTAATTTCCGAGGTAAGTGGTTTTTATGGGGGCTGGGTGGCTATTGCGTGGCATTACCTATAGTGGTTGTAGTGTCGTTGATTAATCAACAACTATGGCAAGGACAGGGTGGTAGTAATCCCCTGTTGAAATTCGTGCTAGAAGGGCAAGATCCCTTGGCACTTGGGATATTTTTCTTTACAGCTGCGATCGCCGCCCCACTGTTTGAAGAATTTTTGTTTCGCGGCTTTTTGTTACCTTCCCTAACTCGTTACTTCCCTGTATGGGGATCAATTGGTATCAGTAGTTTTTTGTTTGCTGTCGCTCACCTCAGCTTGTCGGAAATCCTACCCCTGTTTACCTTAGGAGTAGTTTTGGGGGTAGTCTACACGCGATCGCATAACCTCCTCGCTTCCATGCTTCTCCACAGCCTTTGGAATAGTGGCACCCTACTTAGCCTGTTTATCTTAGGCAATGGTACTCAGTAAAAAGCTTAAATCTTTGATTCACTCTATGTTATAAAAATTAACAAATAATCGTTGGTATTATTTGTTAATCAATGCTAGCTTGAAGGCAAATATGTTTACGGTAATAGTTGCTCAAGCAATTATGTTAAATAGGTAACAAATTAGTCTATGAAGGCTAATTTTACTCATTTTCGGGATGTTGATTGCCAACATCTTCGTCTATCCATTTGTGGCAAATCCTGAGCTAGCCTCACCCAGCATGTGATTCAGTGTTCTTATTGTTACTGCAATGGTGAAAATATCCGGTAAATACACTAGTTAACTTGTATAAATTAGTATAATATAGCTACAGAGGGCGATTATTGCGGTTAATTCTCCTAAAGAGAATTTTCAGGCAGGCGATCGTGCAAAGCCGCTGTGAGTGGCGTTTATTTTCAAATTTAAAAAGAGTCGTGGAATGCTTACTTCTGCGCTCACCAAGGCGTCCCTGCAAAGTAGTGGTACGTTGATTTTAGCTATTTATTTTGGAGAGTCCTGCTACTGAAACATCCGTATTAATAGCAAATATATTTTATATTTTGAGGAAAAATAAAATTTTAATTTTATACATTACTAATAACGGAGCTTCACTCATATGGCAAATCTCAATCCTAGTCACACCACGAAACAACTTCTAGCCGGTTACTGTGCCATTATTTTCGGAGGTTTTGGCATCCATAAGTTTATTCTTGGATACCCAGCCGAAGGCTTAATCATGCTAGTAGTTTCCTTAGTCGGCGGTTATTTTACCTACGGCTTTACGGTGTTGATTATGCAGCTTGTGGGTTTAATAGAAGGCATGATCTACTTGAGAAAATCCCACAACGAATTTGTTAATATTTACTTTGTCAATAAGCAGGGCTGGTTCTAGATTGGATATTTTGCACAATATTTTTATTGGCAGAAAAACATTCTTTTACTACCTATATGCTAAATGCTAACGTTAAAACGTAAAAACATAACCTTTATAGTATTTGTCCTACTAGGCTGCGGTTATTTCAGCGTTACATCTAATTTGGACATGAACGAGTTTTTGAAAAGTGAAATTGCTTTCATACCAGTACAACTGTTGACTATAATCTACGTGACTTATTTGCGTTGGAGTAGTCATTACAGAGGAGGTTGATCCCAATAATCAGAAAAAAGTTGTTATTTTTGCTGTCAGCATTGCGGATTTCGCCTACCCTCGAATTAGAGACGTTTTGATCAAGGCGTTGAAGTTTCCTAGCAAATCCAAACACTTTCCATGCAACTTGTCCCCAAAATTAACCGTTCCCCAGAAACAATCCCGACAACAGAGAAAATTACTTTAGATGTCGGGGGTATGAAGTGTGCTGGCTGTGTGAAGGCAGTAGAGCGCCAACTCACCCAACATCCAGGAGTCAAAAATGCCTGTGTTAACCTGGCAACAGAAGTAGCAGTCGTAGAGTCGGAAGTTAATGCAGTAGCTGCAGATGCACTGGCAAAGAAATTGACTCAAGCTGGGTTCCCGACTCAACCTAGGCAGTCTGTAGTAGCAGGCAAGACACAAGCAATACAAGATCCAACAGAACGAAAGCGCCGCGAAATGCACTCAGCGCTCTTGCAGTTGGTTGTTGCTGGGGTGCTGCTTATTTTGTCGGGAATTGGGCATTTCGATATTTCGATTCCTGTTTCAATCCCTATTTCAATCCCTGATAGGTATTTAAATCCCAACATTGCCCAGATCTTACACCAATTTGATTGGTTTAATAAAATCTGGTTCCACTGTGGATTGGCAACAGTGGCGCTACTAATTCCAGGTCGCCCAATTTTAGTGGATGGATGGCTTGGTTTGCGGCGCAATTCACCTAATATGAATACCCTAGTTGGATTGGGAACGCTAACAGCCTATATAGCCAGTTTGGTTGCCCTACTGTTCCCTCAACTTGGTTGGGAGTGCTTTTTTGACGAGCCAGTGATGATGTTGGGCTTTATCCTCCTAGGAAAGACATTAGAACAACAAGCTAGGGGTCGTGCCGCAGCCGCATTTAGGCAATTACTTGCCCTCCAGCCAAGCCTCGCTCGATTGATTGCCAAGCCTCGGGAAGTCGGGGGCGTCGGAGGAGTCGGGGGAGTAATTTCTCCCTCATCTTCCCCCACTTCCTCATCTCCCCCCACTTCCTCATCTCCCCCCACTTCCTCATCTCCCCCCACTTCCTCATCTCCCCCCACTCCCTCATCTCCCCCCACCCCTCCTACTCCTTTGCTTTCCAACGGGGGAGTTGTAGAAATTCCCGCGACTATGGTGCGTGTTGGTGAATGGTTGCAGGTTCTGCCTGGAGAAAAAATCCCCGTTGATGGTGAGGTGGTGGATGGGCAAACCACCGTAGATGAGTCTATGCTGAGTGGGGAAGCAGTGCCAGTGATGAAGCAACCAGGAGATCTTGTGACAGCAGGGACACTCAACCAGTCGGGGGCGATCGCTATGCGGGCAACTCGTACTGGAGATGATACAACTCTGGCTCAAATTCTCGCTTTGGTAGAAGCGGCACAAACCCGTAAAGCCCCCGTACAGAGATTAGCAGATACAGTATCTGGGTACTTTACCTATGGTGTGTTAGCAACTGCTTTGTTGACATTTGTCTTTTGGTACTTTATCGGCACCCACCTCTGGCCTGATATCAGCATATCAGGTGGCATGCCCATGTCTCACCACTCCCCAACGCCACTTGCTTCAACGGGAGCCAGTGCTGAAGGAGGGTTTCCCTCCGTAGGCATCTGGCGTTGGGGAACCCCCGCAACGCAGTGGCTCCTCCCTACTCCCCACTCCCCACTCCTTTTAAGCTTAAAGCTAGCGATAGCGGTGATGGTGGTCGCTTGTCCCTGCGCTTTGGGACTTGCCACACCAACAGCCATTTTAGTAGGAACTGCAATCAGCGCTGAACGGGGTCTGTTAATTAAAGGCGGTGACGTTTTGGAAAGAGTACACCAGCTAAACACCGTAGTTTTTGATAAAACAGGCACTCTGACGACTGGTAATCCTACTGTTACTGATTGTCTCTTGATAGGAGATGAGGGAGTAGGGGGAGATGACGGAGTAGGGGGAGATGAGGGAGTAGGGGGAGAAAATACGAACCCCACTTCCCCCACTTCCCCCACTTCCCCCTCATCCTCCTACTCCCTACTACAACTAGCAGCAGCAGTAGAAAGCGGCACTTGCCATCCCCTTGCAACAGCTATTCAAAAAGAAGCGCAACAGCAACAGTTATCTATCCCAGTTGCTACAGACTTTTACACAGAACCTGGGCTAGGCGTATCTGCCGTGGTAGAAGGCACTTTGGTGCTGTTAGGAAATTTGGACTGGTTGCGTTGGCACGGAATTTCTGTCAGTGAAACTGCACGAATTCAAGCGGCGGCGTTGGCAACAGATGGTAAAACAGTGGTATGTGTTGCCGTTGGGGAGACAACAAGAGGGCTGATTGCTGTTCAAGATACCCTAAGATCAGATGCTAAAGCAGTGGTAGACAAGTTACGCCAGATGGGTTTACGGGTAATGCTGCTAAGTGGTGATACACCTTCTTCAGCTAGTTTTATAGCTAAACAATTGGGACTAGATAGCGCTGATGTGATAGCAGGTGTTCCCCCAGCGAAGAAAGCTGCTGTAATACAATCTCTCCAGCAAGGGGAGAAGGGGGCAACGGTATTGAACGCCGATGGTTTAGCGGTGGGGAGAACAGATAGCTTATCCGTTATATCCGTTCCCCATCCGTTGCCAAAATCTATTGTCGCAATGGTGGGAGATGGCATTAATGATGCACCGGCTTTATCTCAAGCGGATGTGGGAATTGCTTTGCACTCTGGGACAGCGATCGCGATGGAAACGGCTGAAATTATCTTGATGCGGGATTGCTTAACCGACGTTGTGGAAGCCATTGAACTCAGTCGTGCTACCTTTAATAAAATCAGCCAGAATTTATTTTGGGCTTTTGCATACAACACATTGGGAATTCCCCTAGCTGCCGGTGTTTTGTTGCCAAGTTTGGGTTTTGTTCTTAGCCCAGCTGGTGCAGCAGCACTCATGGCTTTTAGTTCTGTTAGTGTCGTCACTAATTCACTTTTATTGCAGCGTCAGGCACATCGCCCATAACCTCCTCTAATGGATCTAATGCCCAAGCACAAATAGAGGTAGGGAATTGTGTCGCTGTCCTCCTCCCTCCCTTGGCATAGCCAAGGCTACGGTCAGAGGACGCGACACAATTCCCACGTCATTACGGACGCCACTGATTCTGATTACAGAATTCAGTGGGGAACTCCTGACTGGTTAGTTGATTAATCACAGTTCAACCGCTTGTAGTAACGATTTGTCAATGGCAGCCCAAACCAATGAAAGCCATATATTTATAATAGAAGACGACCAAGGACGCAAAGAATTTCCTCTCGATCTCCCTGCCTATTCCATTGGTAGAGACAAAAATTGTGATATCCGTTTAGTCTCGCAGTTTGTTTCGCGTCGCCATGCCACATTAGTCAGGTTGCCACGAGACGATAGTAGTAATAGATATTATTATCGAATTGTGGATGGCGATGCTAAAGGCAAACTTAGTTCCAACGGTATAATGGTTAACGGGCGGAAGATGCTAGCCCATCACCTAAAAAATGAGGACGAAATTGTTTTCGGTCCTCAGGTACGTGCCATTTATTACCTCCTACGAGATACTATGCGAGTGGGGCAAACAGATTCCAGTGAGTATGACATCACACTAATAAACCCCGGTATGACTGAGGATCTTGAGGACTGAAGACCTAACGATTCAGGATGTTTCTACTATCACAAGAATGCGTATTTTTTAGGGGGCGGAGTGCTATAAGCGCAGATTGGGTATCAAGACGAAGCGCCAAAACATAGGCTTTAGCCCGTGAGGCTTTCAATAAGATGCCAATGGCGGCAATCTTCGATCGCCTGTTTAATAAACTCAAACATTTGCCGACAGTGATTTTGAAGCTTGAGTGCCAGTTCCTCGTTTTTAATCACAATACTCATTCGAGATTCTGTTTCGGTGGCTGTACTTTTATCAATTAGCACTTCCACGGTCACCAATTTAGTGAAAGAAACATTACCAAGCATCTCACGCGCCATAATGTAATCGGCTGTATAGTACTGAACATCCAAATTACAATCTTGTAGAAGTTCTACCAGTAACGGCTGGAGATTGTCACTCTTGACAGAAACAATAAATGAACAGGTATAGCGAGCCATAATAGCCCCACGCCTTGCAACACTCCGTCCATCCTATAATACCGAACCATCTAAAAACTAAGTCATTAAAAATTAGTTGTTAGTTGTTAGTGGTTAGTTGTTAGTTGTTGGTTGTTGGTTGTTGGTTGTTAATGGTTAGGTGTTACTTTTGTTACCAAGTAATAACCACTAACCACTAACCACTAACCACTAACCACTAACCACTAACCGTTAACCACTAACTAATAAAATAAAGAAGCGGCAGGAGTTAAAAATGAAAATAGCGATTACTGGAGCTACAGGATTTGTAGGTAGTCATTTAGTAAGAAGACTACACGCAGAGGGTAAAAGAGTACTGGTGTTAACTCGTAACGCCGTATCTAGCCAAAAAGTTTTTCCGTCTGCGGCTTTTCCCAATGTAGAAATTGTTACTTATACGACTACATCTGGTGCTTGGCAAAATGCGATCGCCACTTGTGACGGTGTAGTTAATCTTGCCGGCGAACCCATTGCTGAGGAACGCTGGACACCAGAACGCAAGCAAGAAATCCTTAATAGCCGCAAGCTGAGTACGCAAAAAATTGTGGAAGCAATAGTTAGCGCTAACCCTCAGCCAAGTGTGTTAGTTAACGCTTCAGCTATTGGCTACTACGGTACTAGCCAAACCGCCACCTTTGATGAAACCAGTTCAGTAGGTAAAGATTTTCTCGCTCAAGTGTGTCAAGAGTGGGAAGCAGAAGCGCGGAAGGTACAAGATGCTGGTGTGCGATTGGTAATTCTACGATTCGGTATTGTCCTCGGAAATGGTGGTGCTTTGGGTAAAATGATTACTCCCTTCAAACTCTTTGCTGGTGGTCCCTTGGGCAATGGACAGCAGTGGTTTTCTTGGATTCATTTAGACGATGTAGTTAATCTAATTCTACAAGCTTTATCCAGACCGGAAATGCAAGGAGTATATAACGCTACTGCTCCTCACCCCGTCCGCATGGCAGAATTCAGCAAAACTATGGGGCAAGTCATGAATCGTCCTTCCTGGTTACCTGTTCCGGCTTTTGCTCTAGAAGCTCTTTTGGGGGATGGGGCGATGGTAGTTTTAGAAGGTCAACAAGTCCTTCCCCAGCGCACCTTAGATAGTGGTTTTGAGTATCAATATCCTAATTTGCAACCTGCGCTCGAACAAATTCTGAAATAAAGCTAATAGACCAATAGCGCTCTTGCCAATCGCACTATTAGCAAGAGCGCTATTAGCCATTAGCGAACTAGGAATTTCCGAGAAATCCAACTGATTAGACCACTTGCTAAAGCACCTACCATGAGAATGCCCATAGCCGGAGTAAACACAGGCTGCCAAAGTTTGTACCACAAATCTAAACCCAGTGGTACTCCGGCTGTATGACCGATAACTGCGATCGCCAACCACCCAAAGCTGAACAAGACCAAGAATACATCCGCTACTAAAACCAGGTTGAGCCAACTCAGAAATTTATCTTTCATAGAAATGGGGAATAGGAGTTGTTAGTGGTTAGTAGTTAGTGGTTAGTTGTCAAAAATACCACTAACCACTAACTACTAACCACTAACCTCTTAATTATTTTTCAAATAGCCAGCTTTTGATTTTTGCCAAACTCTGCCAATCTGGTTTTCTGCTTAAACCGTCTTCAATGCTATCTTTGATTTCCTCGTGCCATTCGGAGTTGACAAACATTAACTGTTGTGCAAAGTCAACGTGTTGCCGTAAACCTTTTTGACCAGTTTCCAGCATCGCCACTGCGAGATTAACCCTTGCCTGTGGGTCTTGTGGATTTAACTTTACTGCCTTTTGTGCAGCTTTGTAAGCAAAGCTAGGTTTGTTATCAAGCAGATACAACCACGCCAAACAAGTCCAAGCCGAACTACTTTTCGGAGAGCGATCGCAAACCTCTTTAAACACAGGGATCAATGAAGTTGCTGCTTCTCCAGCCTTATAACGTTCTAAACCTGTATCAAACAGGGAATCAACTGTATCAGTCATTAGTCAATAGTCAATAGTCATTGGTCATTGGTCATTGGTCATTGGTAAAAAAATACACAAGTGAACAAAGGACAAAGGACAATATTATACACCAAATGACTTGCCACAACCACAGGTTTGGTTGGCATTCGGGTTAGTGAATTGAAAGCCACCGCCAATCATGGCATCACTGTAATCAAGCATCAAGCCATAGAGATATAATAGACTCTTGCGGTCGCAAACAATTTTAAAGCCATCATAGTCAAAAACGTCGTCAAGAGGGGTAATCTTACTGGGGTCTTCAAAATCCATCATGTAAGACATCCCGGAGCAGCCACCCTGACGCACTCCAACCCGTAAGCATAGGTCTAAACCTTGCTTATTTTGCAAAAGTTTCACCTGGCGCAATGCTGTTTGGCTCAACTGAATTCCTCGTTGTTGAGACTGAATTGTTTGTGTCATCTGATTTTTGAACTCCTTAGCAATATAATTGACAGCTACCTTACAGGCACAAAACCAGAAATTTAAACTCCTAGCTTACCCGCTCGGTGGCAAGAGAAAGTTTTTGTCTTTATTCTAGCGACATTAAGGTTGCTCTTTACTAAATTGTAAATACTCTGTCAAAAGCACACAAAGATTTTTATCCTAGAATTGAGAGATTAAGTGTGTTTAGAGATTCGGTATCTTAGGATGACTTGCCTTGTGGCAGAACTCTGCCGCAAACTACTCACTCGCAACTAGCCAGAGAGTTTTTACGCAAACCCTTGCCCTGACCCAAAAGTTTACTTTCAAATTGCTTTTTTTGATTAACTTACTCTATGACTTGTTTTAATCGCTCTACCAGTCGTCGTTTGAAGAAATTGACTCAAATTCCTTCTGTATGGGAGGGCGATCGCCGTCCATTGTCATCAACACAAACCCCGCACTCAGACTCAGAGGAAAAGGGCGAATGTATTCTTTGGGTGGATGGATCGCAAGGCATTGTCCGGGGAATGGACGTGGTAGCGATAGAAAGCGGTCCGGAGGCTATTGTTCGCACCTTAATGCGAGCAATGGAGCATCCTCATAGTCCTGCTAAACCTGCTCGCCCTCAAAGAATTGTGGTCAGAGACCGAGAGATCCAATTCTATTTGCGCGGAGTGCTGCAAGATTTGGACATTGCGATCGATTATGCACCCGAATTGCCTTTGATCGATGAGCTGTTTCGCGGGTTTGCCGAAATTCTTGATAGCCAAGTTCCGGATTTACCCCCGCAGTATGCACAAGCGCTGCGAGAAAAGGCATTTGCAATTTGGCAAGCAGCTCCTTGGGAATTATTGGAAGAACAGCAAATCTTGTCGATAGATATTAATAAGTGGGATGTTGGTACACTCTACGCCTCGGTGATGGGGATGCTGGGGATGGAGTATGGAGTGTTATTATATCGTTCAGAAGACTCCTTAAAGCGGTTTCGCGCCACGGTTTTAAGAGATGAAGAATCAACGCAGCATTTAGAAGAAGCTTTCTTGAAGCAGGATTGTCTGTTCCTTACCTTTGAGAATGCTGAAGAATCTGACGAAGATGAAGATGAATTTGGGGATCTAGCAGCGCTACCGTTATCGGAAATTGACCCTACCTTCGGCAACATCCATCCCCTAGAAGGACTGCGCTCTGTTTTGTATGACGAAGAAGCACTTGTAGTTTTTGTTGCCCTGGAAAGTCTTTACCGCTTTATCCGCGATCATCGTCGCCAGCTCGATGGGGACACCTTTGCCACCCTCAGTCGTCGCTATCGGATTTCGCTTCCTCAGTCAGAGGAACCAACTAAATCAGTATCTATCACTGTCTCTACCATGCCTCAATTAGCCGCAGAATTAGAGGAAATGGCAGGTTTTGAAGCGACTGAGGATGACGAGCAAGAGTCGGAAGGTGATGCGTCAACCTTCCAGTCATTGCGAGATGACTTGATTCCAGAAGACTCATTTCTTAGCCTAGGCGTGGTGTCTTGGGAAATGTTGGAGTACTTACGTAAAGGGGTTACGTATCATAAAGCTGGGGAAATCATCCCAGCTGGTGAAGGGCTACCCGTGATTTTAATTCAAACTTCCCGCCCCAAAGCAAAGACAGTCATTGAAAATATCGAACAAGCAGGGGGACTCAAAGCAATTTGCTTTAATCCTGGTGCCGATCCTTTTGATGGCACACACTACGACTTGGGTTTGTTACAAACTGCAAATAGCGAATTGTTCCTATTTGGTGAATTTGAAGATGATGACCCAGTACACGTAGAAGCTCGGAAAAAATGGAATCAGCGGTGTAAAAATACCAAAGGCTACTGTGGCTTGATCATAGCCAAAGGACTGACAGGATCTTCCCGTGGAAATCCCCAACTGCGAGATATGATGGCTCTGTTTGAGGCGCAAGCGCTTTCGCCAAAAGATTTAGGCATCGGTACTTTGCAACTCATGCCCCAAGTACAATTTGAATAATCGTCTAGGTAATAACCAATAGAATTAAGCAGTCCTTAGTCAGAAGAACCATCACCCTTTTTAGATAGGGTTTTCATATAGATTTCTCTTGGGTGACAGATCTAACACACGACCCAATAGCTCGGGTTCCTTCAGCACTCCCCTAGCCCCCATTCCCTACAAGGGAATGGGGGTATTTTTCTCCCCCTCTCCTTGTAGGAGAGGGGTTGGGGAGCAACTGAGCACTACGTGCGAGGGTTTCCCTAATGGCAATACGGTTCCCGTAAGGGCTTCGAGAGGTCTTTCTCGGATGATGAATTGGTGTTCTATAGCAATCCTAAATCATTAATGAGAAATTTGGAAACAATTGGGCGAATATAATTCGCTACTATACAAACAAAGTCCACCTACGTGGACTTCGCAAAATAACCCGCGTAGGCGGTGAGTCCAGCCCGCACCCTTCGGGTTTCCCGCAACTCACGGGGACTGGCGATCTTCTGACTCGGGAAGACGAGTAGCGCGAACGAGGCGTCGCGTCACCCGAAGGGCTTTTGTCTGTGTAGCCAAGCCAGTGCTCCGCTGTGTTAAGCGCGTTATAGCAACTGGCGTGCGATTTCTAATCGCTAAAGCTGAAGCTAAACATACATGTATGCTTAGCACTTTTTTAAAATTACTGATTCTACTTTATCAGGTTTTTGTGAAACATTTATGTAAGCGATATAATTATAAAAAATCATAGTTAAGTACCATATATAGAGTCATCTGCAAAACTCAACAAATATCTATTTTAGCTTTGTTTGGTCGGTTAAAACTTACCTATTAATCTATTTTGCTGAGCAAGACTTTATCGTTGCTTTGTAATGAATATACTGTTATTTCTTAAAGAAATTCACTTAAACTTTAAAACTTATCTCCTATCTTTGTAATTAATTTACGATTTCCGAAATATATCTGTATATTTTTAACATGAATAAAGATTAGTTGAATACTTCGGAAAAAAACTGAAACACGGATAAGATTAAAAAACAATATTTTGCTTTGCAGTGCAGCCTTATGTTGACAACTCATAGTTATGGAACAGATTTTATTGGCAAAAAGTTTAAAACTTTTTCAGAAATCAAAAAACCGTGGACTGCTGAATATTTAGCACAGCAACGGGCTAAAAGGTATTTGCAGAAACTACAAGTTGACGATCGCCTATACATGCCATTACAACGTATCTACGAGATGCCGAATTTTGCAGATAATAATTCCATTACAATGTGCGCAGTACGACTAGCAAAGAAGATTGCTCACAAGGTAATTGAACTATAGCCAACTTACCGTTCTTACACTGGTTTTTTTTCCTTCACTCCATCGTGAAATTATCCACTATAGGGAATGTAGAGATGTTCTAACTCTACCTATGGTATATGTTCTTTAGCAGAAACTATTACCCCTATATGTGATGTTCTACTCCACATTAAAAGTGCAGTGGAGCTAATTCGTCTTCGTTTGCACTTGCTAGAATAGGAAATATTCAAGCAAGTGCAAACGAAGGAAACAAGGAAACACCTGATTTTCGGACCTTTCGGAATATTTTTTTTAAAGAGTTTTTTGCTAAACTGGGTCTGGAGAGAAAGTCAAACAATGAATGATGACTGCCAATTCTGGAAATCTTTGTTTGTTTAACAGTAGGCATCGCAACTAAATTTATAAAATTCCCAAGTCAGGCGTGATTAATCATCTTGCCTAGTTCATTCTGCTAAGCAGCAAGTGCGCGTATCGTTTCCACACGCAACAGCAATTGCTCAATTATGATTTTGATATTCTATTGGATAATTAATAATCCTTTGGAAAAACAAAAAAAAAATAGTGTTAGTACAACTGCTTGTTCCATGACAAAAACTCTGATAATCTTATCCAACTAATCCTTAGTTGAACTCCAGTTGATGATGTTAATATCCAGCAAGTAGCATAACAAAAATGACTAATAAGAAATGGGCGGTAAAACGTATTACTGTAAATTTGGCTGCACAGGAAGCAGAAAAATTAGAGAAATATTGTCTACAGACAGGTAGACCAGCAACAGATGTCATTCGCGAACTGATCCGAGGGTTACCCATTGATGACACCAAAGATGCTAGCAGTTAAGGAATATGTCATTTGTCCGCCGCCATTCGGAGTCAAGAGTCAAAATATAAGACTATTGACTATTGACTGCTAAATAGCAAATTCTGACACCAACCCAGTTACAATCTGTAAAGAAACTGAGAAGGAAGGATGGAATGCGCGTTGCGATAGTAGGTGCGGGACTAGCTGGGCTAGCGACTGCTGTAGATTTAGCTGATGCTGGATGTGAAGTCGAGATTTTTGAGTCTCGTCCATTTATTGGTGGTAAAGTAGGCAGTTGGGTAGATGGCGATGGTAACCATATTGAAATGGGGCTGCATGTGTTTTTTGGGTGCTACTACCAATTGTTTGACTTGATGAAGAAGGTGGGAGGATTAGAAAACTTACGCTTGAAAGAACATATCCACACCTTTATCAACAAAGGGGGATACAGTGGTACTCTAGATTTTCGCTTCTTTACAGGTGCACCTTTCAATGGGTTAAAAGCATTTTTCACCACTTCTCAACTCTCTTTACAGGATAAATTGCAAAATGCGATCGCCCTTGGTACTAGCCCAGTCGTGCGGGGTTTAGTAGACTTCGACGGAGCGATGAAAACTATCCGCGACTTAGACAAAGTCAGTTTTGCCGACTGGTTCCGCACTCATGGCGGTAATGAGGGTAGTATCAAAAAAATGTGGAACCCAATCGCCTATGCCTTGGGTTTCATTGATTGCGAAAATATGTCTGCCCGTTGTATGTTGACAATTTTCCAGTTATTTGCATCAAGAACCGAAGCTTCAGTACTGCGAATGCTAGAAGGTTCGCCCTCAGAGTACCTGCACAAGCCGATTTTGTCATATCTGGAAGCTAGAGGCACTAAGGTTTACACTCGCCGGAAAGTGCGGGAAATACAGTTTAGTGAGTCAGGCGACCAAACCCGCGTCACTGGTATAGTAGTGGCAAGTGGTGATACAGAAGAACTGCAAGAGGCTGATGCTTACGTTGCTGCTTGCGATCTCCCAGGAATTCACCGCCTCCTACCCCAAGAGTGGCGTAAGTGGTCTGAGTTTGATAACATTTATAAGTTGGATGCAGTGCCAGTGGCAACAGTGCAGTTACGGTTTGATGGTTGGGTGACAGAACTGCAAGATGCTGTTGAACGTAAACAGTTAAATCATGCTGCGGGAATAGATAATTTACTGTATACTCATGAGGCTGACTTTTCTTGTTTTGCCGATTTAGCTTTGACTAGTCCTGCAGATTATTACAGGGAAGGGCAGGGGTCGTTATTGCAGGTAGTGCTGACTCCAGGAGATCCATTTATTAAACAAACTAATGAGGCGATCGCAACTCATGTCCTCAAGCAAGTGCATGAGCTGTTCCCTTCGTCACAAGATCTGAATATGACTTGGTACAGTGTCGTGAAGCTTGCTCAGTCTTTGTACAGAGAAGCGCCAGGAATGGATGTTTATCGTCCTCAGCAAAAAACGCCGATTTCTAATTTCTTCCTTGCAGGTAGTTACACCCAGCAGGATTATATTGATAGTATGGAGGGTGCAACAATTTCGGGACGGCGTGCGGCGAAGGCAATTTTGGAGAATGTTCAGAAGGGTTAGAGAAACGAACCACGAAGACACGAAGGGCGCGAAACAAGAATGGCAGACTGGCTAGAGCATAGTGTACAGGTAGAGGTGGAGGCTCCCATAGATCTAGTATGGGGTCTTTGGGCTGATTTGGAGCAGATGCCCCGGTGGATGAAGTGGATTGATTCGGTAAAGGTTCTGAAGGATAATCCTGAGATATCTCTGTGGAAGCTGAATACTGGCGGTCTGGAATTTACCTGGAAATCCCGCATTCTTAAGGTAGTTCCCAATCAGATTATTCAGTGGGAATCTATTGATGGTTTGCCGAATCAGGGAGCGGTGCGCTTTTACGATCGCCATGGTAGTAGTATCGTCAAACTGAGCTTTTCCTACGCTATCCCTGGTATTATTGGCAAAATTATGGATAATTTGTTTTTGGGACGGGCGGTGGAATCGACTCTTAAAGCTGATATGGAGCGTTTTAAAGAATACGCTCTTCAGGTTAAGTAAAATTCCCACTAGTTAGGGCTTTAGCCTTGCTTTAAAAAGTGAGGAGTTAGGAGTGATGAGTTATGAGTAGGAACTGATTAGTAGTTAATAACCCAAGTTGCTGGTTAGGCTGATATGATGTATGGTAATTGCTAATTGCTAATTGCTAATTGGTAAACAACTAACAACTAACAACTAACAACTAACAACTAACAACCAACAACTAACAACTAACAACTAACAACTAACAACTAACAACTAACAACTAACAACTAAAAACCAACAACTAACTATTCTTCCCATTACCACGTCGGATCGGAAAACAGATGAATTGTCAACTCTTCGCCTGCTGGTGGGACTGCGGTAATACAAGCGCGAATGACATCTCCATCCTCCAGTTCCACACTGCAAGCGTGACATGAACCCATCAGACAACCAGTAGGAATGAATACGCCAGCCCGATCTGCTACATCAAGTAGTGCTTCTCCCACTTCGGCTTCAACTGTGACATCATCTGGCAAAAAGTGGACGTGAATAGTCATGATAACTAGCCTTAAGACAAAAATGGTGTTAAGTCTAAATGGCGTTCTACTTCTGTTGCAAGGGAGTCTAAAATACTCTCCCGTTGTTCCCGGTAGTTGGAAACACCTGTAGGCAAAGATTTCAAACCCCGTTGTTGACGCAGGCGATTTAACCAAGCGCGTCGCCAAGGACCATTGTCAAATATCCCGTGGAGATAAGTACCCCAAACTGATAGGCAACTATCCACCATCCCTAAATTAATGTCGTCAAATAGAGGTTGGTAAGATTGAGGATCTACGCCTTGGGTTTCTGTGCGCGATCGCCCTTGGTGGATTTCAAACCCAGTCACGGGTAGACCCATTTGCGGAAAGTTGGAGGTAACTTGGCGTTGGCGGGCGACTTTCTGTCCTGTAATCACAGTTTTAATCGGTAATAGTTCCAGACCTTGATATCTGCCAGCTTGTCCCTCTATACCCTCAGGATCGGCGATCATCTGACCTAGTATTTGGTAACCACCGCATATACCTAAGACTGTACCACCTGCTGCTGCATAGTGTTGAATCGCTTCTGCCATGCCGCTTTTTTGTAGCAGTAGTAAGTCAGGAATAGTGGTTTTTGTTCCTGGTATAATTACGGCATCAGGGTGTCCTAAATCTTGCTTTGGGCTAATGTATTTTACTGTAACTGTAGATTCTGATTCTAAGGGGTCAAAGTCAGTAAAATTAGAAATCCTCGGTAACCGGATCACACTGATACTAAGTTCTGTTTGCGATTTTTGGGCTTTACGTTCTAGCAAGTCAAGGGAATCTTCAGCGGGAAATACGTGTTCTAAGTAAGGGATAACACCGACAACAGGGATACCCGTGCGTTCTTCCAACCATTTTATTCCCGGTTCTAAGAGCGATCGCTGTCCCCGGAATTTGTTAATAACTACTCCCCGAACCAGCGCACGTTCGTCTGGGTCCAGTAACTCCAAAGTTCCCACTACATGAGCAAAAGCACCACCTCTGTCAATGTCAACTACTAGTAAAGTTGGCGCGTTCAAATATTTTGCCACCCGCATGTTCGTCAAGTCGCGGTGCTTGAGGTTAATCTCCGCCGGACTACCAGCTCCTTCGCAAACAACTATATCAAATTCTGTTCTCAAATGTTGTAATGATTCCTCAATTGCCCGCCACCCCATTTCAAAATATTGTTCATAGTAATCAGCCGCACTGACTTTGCCCACGGACTTTCCCTTCATAATTACCTGGGAAGTCATATCGCTTTGAGGTTTGAGTAAAATTGGGTTCATTTCTATCCAAGGAACCACTCCCGCCGCCCAAGCTTGCACCGCTTGAGCGTAGCCAATTTCTCCACCGCTGGCGGTGACATAAGCATTTAAAGCCATATTTTGACCTTTAAAGGGAGTCACTCGCCAACCACGTCGCGACAGAATGCGGCAAATAGCTGCGGTTATCAGTGATTTCCCTGCGTGGGATGTTGTTCCCACCACCATAATTGCTTTCATGATTAATTTAGTTTTTCCTCCGCTGTTCTTATTGACTGGGTGAAATGAGATATAACAATCTATGTGTTAGGTGTTAGTGGTTAGTGGTTAGTGGTTAGTGGTTAGTGGTTAGTTGTTAGTTGTTAGTGGTTAGTGGTTAGTGGTTAGTTGTTAGTCAGCGTAAGCGCCGACACGAGTGTTTCCCTCGCTACGGGCGACTGGCATTAGGGACGCTCATAGCGTCACCCGAAGGGTGGTTAGTGGTCACTTATGACAACTAACCACTAACCACTAACAAATAACAATTCGGAATCTGTGATTATTGTTCCCATTCAGGAACCACTGCTAACTTTTCACCCTTGAATTCTAAAAAGGTAATCTTAACCAACGAATTACAGCATCTATAGCGCGATCGCGCCATGAGGGAGGTCGCCAAGGTTTGATCTGGAATTGTTCCAGCAACTGGCGACCTAGAGGAGTGAGGCGAAAACTATCTGTAATCCCCTGACCATCGACTTCTCGCCGCAATACACCCACTTGGATTAACCATACCAAAGCATTGTCTGTTACCAATTCCGACAATGGACGTGTTGTGTAGCCACACTGGACACCAGAATTGCCAGCTATATCACTTAAAGCTACACTCTTCTTACGCATCGCTGACAATAGACACAGATTGAAGGGAGAACAGACAAGCGATCGCTCAGCTCTTTCTAGAGTGTTACGAGAATAGGTAAAAGTTTTCTCACGAGGGGAATCAACAATAGGCATTTTGGCTATGCTTGATAAATTTCTCTCAATAAAAACATTTCCTGCTATATATGTCTTAGCACGAGATCTTAATTTAACAAACATTTACAGCAATTAGTCAGTATCAGACCGACGCCAAAATTGATAGTTTACAACACCACGATCGCTTCGACCACAAGCAAGTATGTTACTGTTATAACTTACCCTAGAGCTAACCTTTTACTAGAGAGAACCTAAAAATATGCCTTTAGCAGTTGGTACTGATGCACCTGCATTTACTGTCAAAGATACAGACGGCAACACCGTTTCGTTAGCTGATTATAAAGGTAAAACAGTCGTTTTGTATTTCTACCCCAAAGACGACACCCCAGGCTGCACCAAACAAGCCTGCAGTTTTCGCGATGCTAGTAACGAATATCAAAACAAGGATGTTGTGGTGTTGGGAGTCAGCGCAGATGATGAAGCCTCTCATCAAGCATTCACTCAAAAATATAACCTAAACTTTCCCCTGTTAGCTGACACTAACAAAACCCTCATCGCAGCTTATGATGTCGATGGTGGTGGCTACGCTAAACGTGTCACCTACGTAATTGATGGCAATGGTAAAATCGTCCACGTTGACGCCAATGTCAACACATCTAACCACGCTAGCGATGTTTTAGCGTCACTGGGAGTTTAAATGGTAGTTGGTAGTTGGTAGTTGTTAGTTGATAGTTGATAGTTGATAGTTGATAGTTGGTAGTTGTTGGTTGTGAGAAAGAACTACTAACGACTATCTACTAACAACTAACAAAGCTAACTGTAGGGTGGGCAATGCCCACCTTATTTGGCAATTGGTGGGCAGTGCCCACCCTACGTTAGCTTCATTTCTGTTGATTCAATGACCCACCTGAGGTGTATTTACCTGAAAACGGGCGTTTGTTGGTTGCTGTCTTTGTTGTTGAAACATTTGTTGTTGCTTTGCTTTAAACGCCGCCGCAGCGTCATTGAGTTCTTGGTTACCCTGTTCGGCATCCCAAGTATTGTTACCCATTTGAGCGCGGTGAATTAGGTTAAAAACATTCATATTATTCACTTCGTTGCTGCGAGGTGATAACGGATTATCATCCTGTGGATTGAGGTTTTGCAGGATACTAGAGCTAGGTTCAGCAAAGCTGGGCTGAGGTATTAGTAAAGAAGTAAAGCTAATTCCAGCCACAGCGATCGCCAATATCCGGGTAAGCGGTAAAAACAGCCTGTTCATGGAGTTTTGACCCTCAAATTTATCTCAGTAAGTAATGTTTCTATTTTACGCAAGTGTTCGGCGCAGTTGGGGTTGAATACTCAACAATGCCACAACGGCGAAGCCAACCAACACCAGCATTGCACTACCAAAGGTAACATCACCCCAAAAAGCATGCATCACTACACTACCCAATCCCCAATGTTGGTGGAGATACAAATAGCGAATTGGTTCAATGGCATAGCTGAGAGGATTGAGGGTAGCCACAACCTGCAACCACTGAGGCATAAAGGACAAAGGAGCTAAAGCAGTGCTAGCAAATAATACTGGCAGATTAGTCACAAAAATCACTGCAATTAATTCAATGTGTCCGGGTAAAGCAAAAGCCAAACCAAGCGACAAAGCTGTCACGCCTAAAGCCAGAAGGAAGACAATCAAGGCGATCGCACCCAACCCTGCTACATCTGGTAACCCAGCACCTAGAAACGCTGCTGCTGTCACAATCACAGCTGCTTGCAACAAACTTTGACTAATAATAAAGATTGCTGAAGCCAGAACTATCGAAAACCGTGATGCTAGAGGTGCCACCAGCAAACGATTCAAAAAGCCGAATTCTCGGTCAAACATCACAGGTAACCCAGCATTCAGCGCCCCAGCAAACGCCGTAAAAACTATGATTCCTGCACTCAAAAATTGCCCGTAATTCGCAGTATTACCAAATATACCCTTAGGCGCATTTTGAAACAAAGCACCAAACAGCACCAACCACATTACTGGCTGAATCACGCCTGCAATTAACGTCGAGGGACGTCGCTGCAACTGAATAAACAAACGACGCGTTAAAGCCAGCGTCTCTTGCACCAATTCACCGAAAAAATTCATAAGTTAGTTGGTAGTTGTTAGTTGTTAGTTGGTAGTTGTTAGTTGTTAGTTGTTAGTTGTTAGTTGTTGGTTGGTAGTTGGTAGTTGGTGGTTGTTAGTTGTTGGTTGTTAGTTGTTGGTTGTTGGTTACTCTACTAACCACTAACAACTATCTACTAACCACTAACAACTATCTACTAACCACTAACAACTATCTACTAACCACTAACAACTAACAACTAACCACTATCAAAGCTTCTCTATCTCATACTTTGCTTCTTTTCTGCTTTTGGATCGCGACTTCCAGCAGCCGCTAGTTCTGCATCCAATAGCGTTCTACCCGTTGCTGCTAGGTAAACATCATCTAAACTCGGTCGCGATTGGGCAATACCAAACATCGGCAGACTAGCAGAATTCAGCGCTTGCTGTATGTTCATCAACGCATCATTTTGCGGTGTCACCACCAAGTTGAGGGAATTACCTTGGGCACTATTTATAATGACTTCCTGAACGAACGGCAAAGAATTCAGCAAATCTTTAGCGAGTTGTGCTTCCTCTAGTGGTAAAAACTCGCGGATGCGCACAGTAATGCGATCGCCTCCTACCTGATCTTTCAACTCTGAAGGTGTTCCTGTCGCAATCACAACGCCGCGATCGATAATTGTCACTCGATCCGCCAGTGCGTCAATCTCTTCTAAATAATGGCTGGTTATCACTACCGTTGTCCCAGCTTGTCGCAACTTTCGCAGGAAATCCCATACCACAAAACGGCTTTCTATGTCAAGCCCCACCGTTGGTTCATCTAAAACCAAGACATCCGGTGCATGAAGTAACCCTGCTGCTAAGTCCAAGCGTTTACGTAACCCACCAGAGTAAGTACCAGTCTTTTGATCGGCATATTCCTGTAAACCGAGGAGATCTAGCACTGTTTCAACGCGCTGTTTCCCACTCTGACTGGGTAGGTGATAAAGCGCCGCTTGCAGTTGCAGGAGTTCGCGACCAGTCAATACCTTATCCAGAGCAACTTCCTGGGCTACATAGCCTAGCCTTTGCCTTGCCGCTCTAGGGTTATCGATAACAGATATGCCAGATACTTCTATTTTACCAGCATCTGGGGTCGTCAGAGTACACAAAGCACGCAGCGTGGTAGTTTTGCCTGCGCCGTTAGGACCAAGTAAACCAAAAATTTCTCCCGGTTCCACTTGAAAGGAAATATCCTTCACGGCTTCAACTGAACCGTAGCGCTTTTTTAAATTCTTAACTAAAACGGCGGGAGCCATGACAGCTTATCTCTAGCTATACAAATATCAACAAAGTCTACTTTTATTGTAGACGAGTGCTATGAGGCGAGGCGATTCGCTAAAGTTAATCTTGGATGTTGGGTTGAAGTGAGGAGTTGCAGGAACGTAACTGAATCAGATCGAATCGGTTCGGTCCTGAGTTCAGTTTTGATTACCTTTACTACATATCTTGTGGGGTGGGCAGGATGCCCACCCCACAATAAAATTACAAGTGTGATGCATTCAATTGAGAACCGCTATAGATTCAAGTAACCATCTGGCAAATTCGTTAGGGTAGTTTTCTGCCAGATATTTGCAAGTGTTTTCGTATGCCTTGGTTGTCACCTACTGGGAATATCTCTATGTATTACTTAGCTAAAGTAATGCATTATACTCATTATCGACCATTTTTTGAATTTGCTCATTCAAAATTTCTGTTCAGGATTTTGAATGAAGGAAGTTGGGAACAGGTCACCCTGTTTTTAAACATGGAAAACAAAAAAAGCTCAGCATCGTTGATTTAGGTTCCCTTGGATGCGCGTTCCGTTTAATTTTTAATTTTTAATTTTTAATTTGAGCGAAGCGATCGCACATCTGTGTTTTTCTTGACGAAAAAACAGGTTTTTGTGTTACCATAAATATAATGGAATAGGTGCGCTCATATATACCCATAGCGACAAAGAAAGTAATGGGTAATTAATTAACTTTTTCCCAGAAAATTTATAACCTATGAATTATTTTTTAGCCTCACGCAAAGACAAGGCAGTGCGTTAGACGGGTTCCCCGGCTTGAAGCAACTGCCCCGCAAAGACGCCAAGTTTTTTTTGCGCCTTTGCGCCTTTGCGTGAGATGTTCATAGAGGTGGGGAAAGATTCACCAAGTAATTAACTAAATCGTTTTGGCTCTTGAAATCCAACAGCGCCTCAGTTAACTGTTCCAGTTGCGCGATCGATAAAGCGCGAATCTGCTGTTCTATCTCAGGTTGAATAGAAGCAAACCGACGGTTCAGAAGTCGCAGTATGACCGCCACCTCTCCTTTTTGCAACCCGCGTTGCTCTCCGCGTTGCTCTCCGCGTTGCTCTCCCTTCAGCAAAATGTCTTGATAGATTACAGATTCAAGCATAATCTCCTCCCTAAAGAATTGTCGAATCAAATCTTTCTCAAAGCGTAAACCAGCTAAAACTTGTGTGCAAGCTGAGATATTCTGTCGTTCCGTTATCTCAATCATATCCACAGCTACAGCGACTTGTTGTAGTAAAGTCTTGGGTGAGTCTGTTCTAGCCAAGGTTGCTAGTGGTAAGAGAGCAGGATTAGCCAGCAGTGGCGCTGGGTCTTCTTCCCAAAGACGGATGACACGATATTTATGTCTGGTATCCGTATCTATATACTCAGTTTGAAAAACAATATCTGATGCGGTTTCTTGTAAGAAAATCACTACCTGCTTGATGTCACACCAGTATTGTCGTTTCAAGCGAGTATAGTAATCAAGCATGCGAAAGTCCAAAGGCGGGGTGGATTTCGGTTGGGTTTGAAACTCTAAGTGCAGGATTTGGTTGGACAGTTGCAAGAACGTAACTGAATCAGCGCGAATTGGTTCGGTGCTGAGTTCAGTTTTGAGTAACTTTACATCTTTTGTATTAGATTCGAGTAACCATCTGGCGAATTCGGTGGGGTAGTTTTCTGCCAGATATTTGCAAGTGTTGTCGTATGCCAAGGTTGTTGCCTATTGGGTATATCTCTATGTATTATCAATATAATGTAATGCATTATACTCTTTTTCCACGAAGCGATCGCACATCTGTGTTTTTATTGACAAAAAAACAGGTTTTTGTGGTACTATAAATATAATGGAATAGGTGCGCTCATATATACCCATAGCTGTAAATGGTAAAAGGAGAGCAGGCTTTTCTCCGAATGACGACGTAAAACAGGTAATAGATGAGGCGATCGCCACACTCCGCCAAGAATTCCTTTCTCAGATGGAAGAGCTCAGGGGGGAATTACCCGCCTAAGAGCAAATTCTCATTATTGTACTCTCTGCTCAAGAAATATCAATACAAATGTGGCAGCAGTTCAAATCTTCTGAGGAGTGTTTAAGTTACCTATTTGATGCTGATATTCGCAGGATGTTCAAGCAATTCCAGTTGAAGCCTCTACTCCACGAGTTCAAAATTACATTGTCGGTACCAATTGTGGTTATAATAATCCAGCTAATCTCAACTTCTGTACCAAGTGCAGAACTGAATTAACTAAACCACATATTTAATCGAGTTTAAAGAATCTTCTGCACCATCTTCCACACCAAACAATACGCCAAACTCACGGACAAATAACTAATGACCAATGACAGAAGCATCCGAAAAACCTAAAAAAAGAATCCCCGATCCTGAACTCCCACCTGAAAAATGCCAGCACATCAGAATCCTTGACGTAGATAAGCCAGTGCAACGTGTATTTTACGAGTGCTACCACTGTTTACAAGGACTCGTAAGCGAATGCAGTGGTAAACCCACAACGGAAGAATACAAGGGACGCCTGCAAGAAAAACAAATTCAAGTCGAATGTCCTACCTGCGGAAAAAGTGCTATCAGGTTGATTACTGGAAAAGTACTTTCAACAACTGCGATTCCTTCACCTTGGGTGTAAGGATCACACCCAATTTAAACAAAAACCCCACTTAGATGTATATCTAAGTGAGGTATTTTACTAACAATAATCAGCGGGTTAACTAGAGAATTCAAACGCCCCAAGATCGGCTCTCAATACTTCTCGGATAAGGCACTCCCTTACCCCCCTAACCCCCCTTCCCTACAAGGGAATGGGGGAAAAATTCACACCGACCCTTGCAGGAGAGGGGATGTTCGCTCTTGTTAACCGAGAAGTATTGGATCGGCTCTACCATTGACTACACGAGGGAACCCGCGCTGGTCGGTTGTGGGGTCAGATAAGAGCACTGTGGGGTCTGCATCAATTGCTGGACTATCTGGGAGAACGCGATCCAATACTGCTCGGAAAGAGCGAAAATAAGAAACCCGGTTTCGCACTTATTTACCGGGTTTGTGGCAGATCGACTATCGTTAACCGACAAGTACAGGACTTACGCAAAAATTGCCAAAAAGCTTAATTTATCGAACCACCAAGGCGCCAAGAACGCCAAGAATTCGTAGAGTGTGCGTAAGTCCTAAAGTATTGGAACGCGATCGCTCTTTAGAACAAACCATCCAAGTCCTAGGTGTGGGGTTAGGTGCGGGTGCAATACATATCAATTAAGATAGTTAAATCTGAACCATATGAGTATACTTACAGTTAACTTACAACTACCAAGGGATTTACTTGGGGCGCTTAACATACCAGAGGCACAACTAGAAGCACACATTCTAGAACTGGTAGCATTGGAGTTATTTCGGCAAGAGCGAATTTCAACGGGAAAAGCAGCTGAGTTACTAGGAATCTCGAAGTGGGAGTTTATTCAGCTACTAGCACAACATAACATTTCATACTTCAGTGAGTCATCAGCGGAGTTAGCAGCAGAAGTGGCAAATGCCCAAACTGTTTTGGAGCGTAAGCATCTGTGATAGTTGCTAATGCTGGTTCTTTGATTGCCTTAGCTAGAATTGGTCATTTTCATTTGTTACGTTTGCTTTATAATGAACTACGAATACCTACCGCCGTCAAAGATGAGGTTATTACTTTTGGCAAAGCTCGCCCAGGAGCAGTTGAACTAGAGACTGCTCAATGGATACAAGTAGTCAATGTAACTAATCAAACTGCTATTGAACTTCTAAGGGAGCGATTAGATAGAGGTGAGAGTGAAGCAATTGTTTTGGCAATTGAGTTAGAAGCTGACTTGCTATTGATAGATGAAGCTAGAGGACGATGAATAGCACAGGCTCAAGGATTAAATCACATAGGTACTGTGGGTATATTAGTGCAAGCGAGGCAAAACGGGATAATTGCTGCTGTAACCCCGTTGTTGGATGACTTGATTGAATCAGGGTTTCGCATGAATGAAGCGTTATATCGAACTGCCCAGCAATTAGCTGGTGAGGAGATTGAAAACTCGTAGTTGCCATCATCTGATCTGATCGTAGGGTGGATGCCCAGTTGCACAAGCTGGTGGGCATTGCCCACCTAGCCCTTTCAAGGTGACTCCTAAAATCTCTTACTCCCTCTCTGCTTTCTCTGCGCCTCTGCGGTTCAAAAGTCTTTTATTTAACCGCAGAGGCGCTGGCTTGTCTTGGCGGTTCGATAAATTAAGCTTTTCGGCAATTTTTGCGAAAGTCCTGAACAATATACATTATATATTTATAGAGTCATAACGGAGGCTTACAATGCTATCCAAACACAAGGATGTGATATCAGTCCCCGAAATCCACTCTCTAGAAGATTATATGGCAAATCCTCCAGAGGGTATGGAGTGGATAGACGGTGAACTTGTAGAGAAAACAGGAATGACGTTAAAACATAGTGAAATTCAGTTTAATCTTGGCTTTTACTGGAGAAGTTACATCAACTCCAATCAACAAGGTGGGAAAGTTTACACAGAAGTACCTTGTCGCACAAACAAGCAAGGGCGTTATCCTGATGTAGCGTATCTTACGCCTGAATTAGTCGCTCAATTTGGCGATATTCCCACTCTACCACAAAGTTTTCCACTGATTGCTGAGATTGTTTCACCCACTGATTTAGCTGAGGACTTATTTCTAAAAGCACAGGAGTATCTACAGTCTGGTTGCGAGGAAGTTTGGCTGGTGTTTCCTGATAGTCGGTTAGTTTTTGTGGTAAATCAGAATCAGATTTTGGGGTTCAAAGCTGGTGATGTGGTGAGTACTCAAAAAGTATTGCCTGGTTTTAGTGTGGCGGTAAACGAGTTGTTAGGTTAAATAACTACTAGAATAACGATTAAGGCTATCATTCGTAATTCGTAATTCGTAATTCGTAATTCGTAATAGTTATAAACTTTAATATTCCAGTAATATGTCCACTGAACAATTAACGAGAGAGAGCGACAATATAGATTTAAAACAGCTACTGAGAACGCTAGCGGCTGTCAAAAAAGGTGATTTTTCGGCGCGGATGCCAATAGACCAAACTGGCATGGCAGGAAAAATTGCCGATACGCTTAACGATATTATTGAACAAAACGAGCGGATGACAGCAGAGCTACAACGGATTAGTAATGTTGTCGGTAAAGAAGGTAAAATTAGTGAACGCGCAACTCTGGGAAATGTTCGCGGTTCCTGGGCATATTGCGTTGATTCTGTCAATACACTAATTACAGATTTAGTCCAACCAACAGCTGAAACAGCTCGTGTGATCCGGGCTGTGGCAAATGGCGACTTATCCCAAACTATCGCACCAAAAATAGACGGTAGACCCCTCAAAGGAGAGTTTTTCCAAACTGCCGAAATGGTGAACACGATGGTGGGTCAGCTGAACTCATTTGCCAGTGAAGTCACACGGGTTGCCCGTGAAGTGGGTACTGAAGGAAAGCTGGGTGTACAAGCCCAAGTGCCTGGTGTAGCTGGTACTTGGAAAGATTTGACCGACAATGTGAACTTGATGGCGGATAACTTAACAGCACAAGTCCGCAACATTGCCGAAGTTACCACCGCAGTAGCAAACGGCGACCTCTCGAAGAAAATCACCGTTGATGTTAAAGGTGAGATTTTGGAGTTGAAAAACACCATCAACACAATGGTAGATCAGCTGAACTCATTTGCATCGGAAGTTACACGGGTTGCTCGTGAGGTGGGAACTGAAGGTAAGCTGGGCGTACAAGCCTATGTCCGGGGTGTGGGTGGGACTTGGAAAGATTTGACCGACAACGTTAACTTGATGGCAGGGAACTTAACAGCACAGGTGCGGAACATTGCTGAAGTGACGAAAGCCGTGGCAAACGGTGACCTCTCGAAGAAAATCACTGTTGATGTTAAAGGCGAAATTCTGGAGTTGAAAAACACCATCAACACAATGGTGGATCAGCTAAGTTCCTTTGCGTCAGAAGTCACAAGGGTCGCCCGTGAAGTCGGAACTGAAGGTAAGCTGGGTGGTCAAGCCCAAGTTAAGGGCGTAGCTGGTACTTGGAAAGATTTAACCGACAATGTGAACTCAATGGCAGGTAACTTGACGGCACAAGTGCGAGGCATTGCTAGGGTAGTGACGGCAGTTGCTAATGGTGATTTGAAGCGGAAACTGATGCTGGATGCCAAGGGAGAAATTGAAACTTTGGCAGAGACGATTAATGAGATGATTGACACCCTAGCGACTTTTGCCAACCAAGTTACCACTGTGGCGCGGGAGGTGGGCATTGAAGGTCAGTTAGGCGGACAAGCTTCTGTGCCTGGGGCTGCTGGTACTTGGAAAGATTTGACTGACAACGTCAACGAACTTGCTGCCACTCTCACTACCCAGTTGCGGGCGATCGCCGAAGTAGCAACAGCCGTTACTAAGGGTGACTTAACGCGATCGATTGCCGTCCTTGCGCAAGGTGAGGTAGCCATCCTCAAAGACAACATCAATCAGATGATTGCTAACCTGCGGGAGACAACGCAGAAAAACACCGAACAAGACTGGTTGAAAACTAACTTGGCTAAGTTTACCCGCATGCTTCAGGGTCAGCGCGACCTAGAAACCGTATCTAAACTTATTCTTTCGGAGTTAGCGCCACTGGTAGGAGCGAATTGTGGCGTGTTCTACATTATGGAAGCGGAAGAAGTACCATACTTGAAGCTGATCAGCAGTTATGCTTATCGAGAACGCAAGCATCTTGCTAACCGCTTCTACTTGGGTGAAGGCTTGGTAGGACAATGTGCTTTAGAAAAAGAACGCATTCTGCTCTTAGAGATACCGCAAGACTATATCAAAATTAGTTCTGGCTTAGGCGAAGCCACCCCACTGAACGCTGTGGTGTTACCCGTACTATTTGAAGGACAGGTAACGGCAGTAATTGAACTGGCTTCATTCCGGCGCTTTAGCGAGATTCATCTGACGTTCTTAGATCAACTAACCGAAAGTATAGCGATTGTCTTGAACACCATCGCTGCCAGTATGCGTACTGAAAAGTTACTCAAACAGTCGCAGTCTTTAACAGAGGAGTTGCAAAGTCAGCAAAACGAACTCAGGGAAACCAACAAACGTCTAGAACAACAAGCTCAAACGCTTCAATCATCCGAGAATTTACTGAAGAAACAGCAAGAAGAGTTACAACAAACCAACGCCGCACTAGAAGAAAAGGCAGAGTTGTTAGCCATACAAAAAAAAGAAGTCGAACGCCAGAATCAGGAAATAGAACTGGCAAGGCGGTCATTGGAAGAGAAAGCCGCGCAACTAGCCTTATCGTCAAAATACAAATCTGAGTTTCTTGCCAACATGTCCCATGAATTGCGGACACCTTTGAACAGCTTGTTGATTTTAGCAAAATTGCTAGCAGATAACGTTGAGGGTAATCTCACAGCCAAACAAGTGGAATATAGCCACACGGTTTATGCCGCAGGTAATGATTTGTTGGCGTTAATCAATGACATTTTGGACTTGGCAAAAATCGAATCTGGAACTATGTCAATTGACATCAGTCAGATGCAGTTTTCCGAGTTGCGCTACCACCTAAATGGCATCTTTCAGCAAGTAGCGGTTGACAAAAGCCTCAACTTCACCATTGACTTCGCGCCCGAACTACCAACAAGCATCCACACTGACGTAAAACGCTTACAACAAGTCTTGAAAAATCTGCTTTCAAATGCGTTTAAATTTACAGAACGTGGAGAGGTCAGTTTGCGAGTCGAGGTGGCAAAGCAGGGATGGAGCAATGACTTGGTTTCATTAAATCGCGCTACTAGTGTGTTCGCCTTCGCAGTCAGTGATACAGGCATTGGCATTTCCCCTGACAAACAAAAGGTAATTTTCGAGGCGTTTCAGCAGGCAGATGGCACGACCAGTCGCAAATATGGCGGTACAGGTTTGGGCTTATCAATTAGCCGTGAAATTAGTCGTCTGTTGGGTGGCGAAATTAAACTTGTCAGTCGCCTCGGTCACGGGAGTACGTTTACTCTTTACTTACCCCAGGGAACAGGAGTGGCAACGGATGTTCTAACGGATGTAACGGATAATTTAACTGTGGGACTTACAGATCTTGCATCCGCTACATCCGCTACAACATCCGCTGCCTCATCTTCCCACGGACGTACAGACGGGACAGCGGAACGTCTGTTGCCCACTCCCCTAATTGACGACAGAAACAACATCCAGCAGGGATCGCGCACACTTTTAATCGTGGAGGATGACATGAAGTTTGCGCGGATCTTGTTAGACATGGCGCGGCAAGAAGAATTTAAGGGTATCGTTGCTGATAACGGTAATACGGGTTTGGCGCTAGCACAGGAATTTCAGCCAACAGCGATTCTTCTTGACATCCATCTGCCGGGGATGGACGGTTGGACGGTGCTAGATCGCCTCAAGCATGACCCAAACACCCGTCATATTCCAGTGTATTTCATGTCAGTTGAGGAAGGACGACAACGCGGATTGCAACAAGGAGCTCTAGCCTATTTGCAAAAACCTGTTAGCCGTGAGGCGTTGCACCAAGCATTGACCAAAATCAAAGATTTTGTCGATCGCTCTGTCAAGAATTTGCTGGTAGTGGAAGACAATGAGACTCAACGGCATAGTATTGTGGAACTCATTGGCAACAACGATGTTGTTACTACTGCTGTTGGTACTGGTGAAGCAGCGCTAGCTGCCATTGCAAAGCAGCAATATGATTGTGTCGTTCTTGATTTAGGACTACCTGACATGAGCGGATTTGAACTGATTGAACAGCTAAAGCTTCAATCAGGAGGCGAAGCACTCCCAATCGTCATCTATACAGGGCGGGAACTGACTCGGGACCAAGAGACGCAACTGAGGCGCATAGCACAGACAATTATTGTCAAGGATGTACGTTCGCCCGAACGTCTTTTCGACGAAACCGCCTTGTTTCTGCACCGCGTTCAAGCAACATTACCTGCTCCCAAACGACAAATGCTAGAACAGTTGCATTCCTCCGATCCCGTACTTGTAGGCAAGAAAGTACTGATTGTCGATGACGATGTGCGTAACATTTTTGCCCTGACGAGTCTGTTAGAACGTTATCAAATGCAGGTTTTGTATGCTGAAAACGGTAGGGATGGTATTGACGTTTTACAAAATCATCCAGACCTGAATGTGGTTTTGATGGATGTGATGATGCCCGAAATGGATGGTTACGAAACCACACGCCTGATTCGCACATCAGATCAATTTAAATCTTTGCCAATTATTGCCCTTACCGCTAAGGCAATGCAAGGCGATCGCGACAAGTGTATCGAAGCTGGTGCATCCGACTATATCACCAAACCTGTCGATCTTGAACAGTTGCTCTCCCTGTTGCGCGTTTGGCTTTATCGATAGAATTTATCTATAGGAATCATATTTGATTTTTGAAATTATACGTAGGGGAGCCACAAAGAGTGCGCGGTGAGACAGCCCCTACGGAGGGTTTCACTCCCAATCGGATCTGCTTTCCCGTTGGGGTTAAGCGCGCCCTCGAGGAGTGGTGAAGCAGCGCGAATGACGGCTTTCCCTCATCGCTTCTGCACCAAGCTTTATGGCGTTGGGCACTGCCCACCAAAACCCGGATATGGTGAGCAGTGCCACCCTACACTACTTAAAATTTTTCATCAATAATTTAGTCTGACTATAGCAGTCCTATTTAATTTATGAACAAGGGAGACAAGGGAGAGGTATTCACAACTCCTGCACGGATTGCTATAATTTATAGTTTATAAATTATAAATTATAATTCATAATAGCAATGTTAAATAATTTGAAAATTGGCACTAAAATAGGCGCAGGCTTTGCATTAGGTTTAACGATTCTTGCTGCTCTTGGAGTAGTCTCATATCGCGCGACGAGCAGCTTAATCGACAATTCTCGCTGGCAAACCCATACATATGAAGTGCTAGGAGATTTGGATGATTTAACGTCTCAACTAAAAGACGCTGAAACAGCACAAAGTAGTTATGTGTCTACGGGAGAAAAACGTTATTTAGAAACCTATAAAACTGCGATTCCAATCATGGGAGAGAAGGTCAAAGACTTACGTAAATTGACAGCAGATAACTCCAAACAACAGCGCAGAATTGATATTTTAGACCCAAAAATTGACAAAAAAAAAGCTGTATTAAAATACACAATTTCCTTGCAAGAAAATCAAGGAACTGAAGCGGCAAGGCAATTACTGCTGACAGATAATAACAAAAATTTGATGAATGATATCCGGCTTCTAATCGCCGAGATGCAAAGTGAAGAGCGGACACTATTGCAACAGCGATCCCAGAAGACTCAAGCAGCTACCCAGCAATCAATTAATACTATCATGTATGGTGTTCCTCTAGCTTTTTTGCTCTTAACTTTAATTGGCATTTATCTAACCAGAAACATTTCTAAACCTCTCAAAGAAATTTCTAGTGTAACCGAAAAGCTGGCAAAGGGAGACTTATCAGTGAGTATGTCTGTTGACAAACGCCAAGACGAAATTGGCGTGTTAGCACAGGCGTTTAACGAGATGATTGTCAATTTGCGCGAGACAACTCTCACAAATAATCAACAAAACTGGCTAAAGTCTAACCTGGCTAAGTTTAGCCAGATGCTGCAAGGTCAAAGAAGTTTGGAAACTGTTGCTAGTATGATTTTAAGAGAACTTGCCCCATTAGTTAGTGCGCAACAGGGCGTGTTCTACATAATGGACTCTGTTGACGACCAGCCAGCGTTGAAGCTTCTGAGTAGCTATGCTTACCAACAGCGGAAGCATCTGTCTAACCAATTCCGATTAGGGGAAGGATTAGTGGGACAGTGCGCTGTAGAAAAACAAAAAATCATCCTGACGGATGTTCCTAATGACTATATCCGGATCAGTTCTGGTTTGGGTGAAGCCAAACCTCTAAATATTATCGTTTTGCCTTTGCTATTTCAAAACCAGGTAATAGGAGTTATTGAGTTAGCCTCTTTTCAACGCTTTAGCGAGATTTTTCTGGCGTTCCTAGATCAAGTCACTGAAACTTTTAGCGTAGTACTGAACACGATCGCATCTGATACGCGCACTCAAGAACTGCTGCAGACAGTACAAGCATCGGAAGAACTTTTGAAGCAGCAGCAGCAAGAGTTGCAGCAGTCTAACGAAGAATTACAGCAACTCAACGCCGAACTGGAAGAAAAGGCAGAGTTGTTAGCCATACAAAACAAAGAAGTCGAACGCAAGAATCAGGAAATAGAACTGGCAAGACAGTCTTTGGAAGAGAAAGCCGCGCAAATAGCTCTATCCTCAAAATACAAGTCCGAGTTTCTTGCCAACATGTCCCACGAATTGCGGACACCTTTGAACAGCTTGTTGATTTTAGCCAAATTGCTAGCAGATAACCCTGAGGGTAATCTCACAGCGAAACAAGTGGAATACAGCCACACAGTTTATTCTTCAGGTAATGATTTGTTGGTGTTAATCAATGACATTTTGGACCTGGCAAAAATCGAATCTGGAACCATGTCAATTAACATGAATCAGGTGCTGTTTTCCGACTTGCGCTACCACCTAGATAGCACGTTTCGGCAAGTCGCAACTGACAAAGGACTTGAATTCACAATTGAATTTGCTCCTGAATTGCCAAAGTCGATTTATAGTGATGGGAAACGCTTACAACAAGTCTTGAAAAATCTGCTCTCCAACGCATTTAAATTTACAGAACGTGGAGAGGTCAGTTTGCGAGTCTTTGAAGCAAAGCAAGGGTGGAGCAATGACTATGTTTCATTGAATCGCGCTACTAGTGTCATCGCTTTCACAGTCAATGATACAGGCATTGGTATTGCTCCTGACAAGCAAAAGATAATTTTCGAGGCGTTTCAACAGGCAGATGGCACGACCAGTCGCAAATATGGCGGTACAGGTTTGGGCTTATCAATTAGCCGTGAAATTAGCCGTCTGCTGGGTGGCGAAATTAAACTCGTCAGTCGCCCCGTTCACGGGAGTACGTTTACCCTTTACTTACCGCAGGGAACAGGAGTGGCAACGGATGTTCTAACGGATGTAACGGATAAGTTAAGTGTCGGACTGATAGATCAACTATCCGCTACCTCATTTCCCCAATCTCGTACTCGTACAGACAGGACAGGGGAACATCTGTTCCCCACTCCCCTAATTGACGATAGGGATAACATTCAACAGGGATCGCGCACACTTTTAATCGTGGAAGATGATATGAAGTTTGCGCGGATCTTGTTAGATATGGCGCAAGAACAAGAATTTAAGGGCATTGTCGCTCATAACGGTAGTACGGGTTTGGCGCTAGCACAGGAATTTCAGCCGACAGCAATTATTCTCGACATCCATCTGCCTGGGATGGATGGTTGGACGGTGCTAGATCGCCTCAAGCATGACCCAAATACCCGTCATATACCAGTACACATAATGTCAGTTGAGGAAGGACGACAGCGCGGATTGCAACAAGGAGCTCTAGCCTATCTGCAAAAACCTGTTAGCAGTGAAGCGTTGCACCAAGCATTAACCAAAATCAAAGGTTTTGTTGAACGTCCTGTGAAGAATCTCCTGGTAGTGGAAGACAATGCTACTCAACGGCTGAGTATTGTGGAATTAATTGGCAACAGCGATGTTGCTACTACTGCTGTTGGTACTGGTGCAGCAGCGCTAGAAGCAATACGTGAAGGGCAATTTGATTGCGTAGTTCTTGATTTAGGACTACCGGATATGAGCGGATTTGAACTGATTGAACAGCTAAAGCTTCATTCAGGAGGCGCAGCACTTCCAATCATCGTCTATACAGCACGAGAACTGACGAGGACGGAAGAGACGCAACTGAGGCGCATCACAGAGACAATTATTGTCAAGGATGTACGTTCGCCCGAACGCCTTTTCGAGGAAACCGCTTTATTCTTGCACCGCGTTCAAGCAACATTACCTGCTCCCAAACGACAAATGCTAGAACAGTTGCATTCTTCTGACCCGATCCTTAGAGATAAGAAAGTGCTGATCGTTGATGATGATGTGCGTAACATTTTCGCCCTGACAAGTCTGTTGGAACGTTATCAAATGCAGGTTTTGTATGCTGAAAACGGCAAAGATGGTATTGACGTTTTACAAAATTATCCAGACCTAAATGTGGTTTTGATGGATGTGATGATGCCAGAAATGGACGGTTACGAAACCACACGCCTGATTCGCACATCAGATCAATTTAAATCTTTGCCAATTATTGCCCTTACCGCTAAGGCAATGCAAGGCGATCGCGAAAAATGTATCGAAGCTGGTGCATCCGACTATATCACCAAACCTGTAGATACCGAGCAGTTGCTCTCTCTCTTGCGCGTTTGGCTTTATCAATAGCTTTCCACCTTAAGATACAAGTTTTAGTTATTATTTATAGTAAATAGATGGATGCAGTCTTTGATCCCAAAGCGTTATAAAAATATCAGTATGTGATGATTTTCTTTTAATCTTATGCCAACACTGGCAACGGATAGGTAACGGATGTAACGGATAAGTTATGTATGGGAATCACAGTCAAAGTATCCGCAGATCGCCAAAGCTGGTAACGGATGTAACGGATAAGTTATGTGTGGTAATCACAGTCAAAGTATCCGCAGATCGCCAAAGCTGGTAACGGATGTAACGGATAAGTTATGTGTGGTAATCACAGTCAAAGTATCCGCAGATCGCCAAAGCTGGTAACGGATGTAACGGATAAGTTATGTGTGGTAATCACAGTCAAAGTATCCGCAGATCGCCAAAGCTGGTAACGGATGTAACGGATAAGTTATGTGTGGTAATCACAGTCAAAGTATCCGCAGATCGCCAAAGCTGGTAACGGATGTAACGGATAAGTTATGTGTGGTAATCACAGTCAAAGTATCCGCAGATCGCTAAAACTGGTAACGGATGTAACGGATAAGTTATGTGTGGTAATCACAGTCAAAGTATCCGCAGATCGCCAAAACTGGTAACGGATGTAACGGATAAGTTATGTGTGTCAATCACAGTCAAACTATCCGCTACATCCGCTCTTAATCCGTTGCCAACTAGGCGCTGCTGTTTCAATACGTAACCCTAAAATAATAGCTAACAACTTCTTTATGGGTAAGGAGCAACTTGAAGATATCGAAATACAATTGCTATTAGAAGGCATATTTCGTTACTACGGATTTGATTTCCGAAATTATGCTTTGGCTTCACTCAAACGGCGAATTTGGAATACGATTCATGCAGAAGGTTTAACCAGCGTATCTGGACTGCAAGAAAAAGTTTTGCACGATTCAGAATGTATGGAAAGATTTTTGTACAAACTCTCGGTTAACGTCACTTCCATGTTCCGAGACCCTGGCTTTTTTCTTGTATTTAGAAACAAAGTTGTACCTATATTAAGAACTTATCCTTTCATTCGCATTTGGCACGCTGGATGTTCTACAGGCGAAGAAGTTTATTCTATGGCAATCCTGCTACACGAAGAAGGCCTTTACCACCGTTCTCGTTTATACGCTACTGATATCAACGAAATGTCATTACGAAAAGCCAAGGCAGGAATTTTTCCACTAGAATTAATGAAAGAATATACCCAAAATTATTTACTAGCAGGCGGTAAAAAATCTTTTTCAGAATATTACACTGCCGCATACGAAAATGCAATTTTTTCTTCAAATATCAAAAATAATATTATTTTTTCACAGCATAATTTAGCAACTGATAATTCTTTTAATGAATTTAATATTATTTTGTGCCGTAACGTTTTAATTTACTTTGATAAAGTATTGCAACTCCGAGTTCATAATCTTTTCTATGATAGTCTCGTTAGGTTCGGCGTTTTGGGTTTAGGACGCCAAGAGTCAATCAAGTTCACGCCCCATGAAACAAACTATGAGGAATTAGAAAGAAGTGAGAAGCTTTATCGCCGGATTAGCTAATAGTTAATTGATAATTGTTGATTGTTAATTGCAATCAACAATCAACAATCAACAATCAACAATCAACAACTAATAATGTTTAAACTAATTGTTATCGGCACATCTTTCGGAGGGTTAGACGCCCTCCAAGTTTTGCTGTTCGGTTTGCCAAACAGCTTCCCAGTACCTGTAGCTATCGTTCAACATCGCGATCAAGCATCTTCTGATAGATTAAGCGCTTTATTGCAGCATTACAGTAATTTAATTATTAAAGAGACGCAGGACAAAGAAGAGATTGTGCCTGGATACGTATATTTGGCACCAGCAAATTATCACTTGCTGGTGGAAGGTGGAAGTAAAGTGTCTTACCCTCACTTTGCTTTATCTACCGATGCTCCCGTCACTTACGCACGACCTTCTATTGATGTGCTATTTGAAACTGCGGCAGATGTCTATGCTGAGAAGGCGATCGGTGTACTCTTGACAGGAGCCAATTCTGATGGTAAAAAAGGACTGACAAGAATCAAAGCACGGGGTGGCAAAACTGTTGTAGAAGATCCGTCAACAGCCTCTTGTCCGACAATGCCTCAAGCAGCTATACAGGCTGGTGTTGTAGACAAGATTCTGCCACTTGCAAACATTGCACAATTTTTAGTGAAAATCTGTCAATTTTAATGAGGAATTGCTCTCTTTAGGGAATACCAAAATAGGACTTACGCATTGACAGAAATAGTAAAGGTCTGCATCTGGATTTTTCTGGCAATTCGCGCAAATTTCTTGAGGGTAGACCGCAATATGATTGTAAGGGCGGGGAACCCCCGCCCCTACAATGTGGTCAATTTTGTTTGCAGGCTGACGCGTCTCGCTTTCTGAAACGACTGAATTTCGTCATACACATGATGCTTAATTTGTGAGTGTGCGTAAATCCTACAAAAAATAAATTATCTGTTCTAGTGTAGGGTGCAATCTTCCAGAGCTAAATTTATAACTTAAGATAGTGGGAATATAGCAGCCCTAAGCGTCAAAGTCAAAAGAAAGACGTGAAAACGCCTTGATATCTTCCTGAAAGCATAGAGATAAAATGTCGTTTGAACCGAAAGTTAACGTTCTGTTGGTAGATGATCATCCAGAAAATTTGCTGGTTTTAGAGGCGATTTTGGATAGCCTTGGTCAAAATTTGGTGAGGGCTACATCAGGTGCCGAAGCGCTAAGGCGTCTGCTTAATCAGGATTTTGCAGTGATTCTACTGGATGTGCAAATGCCAGAAATGGACGGGTTCGAGACAGCAGAACTCATTCGACAACGAGAGCGATCGCGCCATACACCAATTATTTTCCTCACAGCATTCAACACCAGCGACAACATGGTGTTTAAAGGATATTCTCTTGGCGCTGTAGACTACCTCTTCAAACCAATTGAGTCAGAAATATTGAAATCGAAGGTAGCGGCGTTTGTTGATTTATTCCAGAAAAGCACCGAAGTGAAGCGACAAGCCGCACAGCTCACAGCAATGAATGCTGAACTCCAAAAACGTGAAGAGATGTTTCGCTCTTTAAGTGCTTGTTCGCCCGTAGGTATTTTTCTTACAGATACACAAGGTAAATGTACTTACACTAACCCACGCTACCAAGCCATTTATGGCATGACGCAGTCGGAGAGTTTAGGCGAGGGTTGGGTACGAACAATTCATCCTGAAGACCAAGCACAGGTAATTGCCGATTGGTACACTGCATGTGATGAAGGTCGGGAATATAAAGGTGAGTTTCGCATACTTACCCCAGGAGGAATTCAGCGTTGGGTTTACGTTTCCTCATCTCCAATGCTTTCCGATCAAGGTCAAGTGATCGGATATGTCGGTACATTAGAAGATATTACAGAGCGCAAACAAGCAGAAGAAGAACATATTAAGTTAATTCGCGAGCAAACAGCACGAGAAGAGGCTGAGACAGCAAATCGTCTCAAGGACGAGTTTTTAGCAACCCTTTCCCACGAACTCCGCACACCCTTAACTTCAATACTTGGGTGGGCTAGACTCATGCGCCAAAAAAAATTGGATGCAAAAGCCATTGATCGAGCCATAGAAACTATTGAACGCAATGCGTCTTTGCAAGCGCAACTCATTGAGGATATTTTAGATGTCTCACGGATTATTCGTGGCAAGCTGCATCTAAATCTCTGCCCTGTCAACTTAGTATCTGTCATTTCGGCAGTTTTAGATTCTGTACGTCTGGAGGCTGAAGCTAAAAATATTCAACTTGGATATGTAAGTATACCCACTCAAGAAGAAGTAGGGGGAGTCGGGGAAGTCGGGGGAGATGAGGAGGATCAGGAGGATGAGGAGGATGAGGAGGATGAGGAGGATGAGGAGGTTAAATTATCTCCCTCATCTCCCCTTACTCCCCCTACTCCCTCATCTCCCCTTACTCCCCCTACTCCCTCATCTCCCTCATCTCCCTCATCTTTCCTGACCTCTCCTTTCCTTGTTTCAGGCGATTCAAACCGCTTACAGCAAATAATTTGGAATTTAGTTAGCAATGCAATCAAGTTCACACCTGAGGGCGGGCGTGTCGAAGTCGGACTCTCAAAGGTAATGGATGATGGGTCATTGGTAATAGGTAATACGAATGAACTTAAACCAATTACCCATTACCCATTACCCATTACCAGCTTTGTCCAAATCACTGTCAGCGACACAGGTAGTGGTATTAGCCCAGATTTTCTTCCCTATGTTTTTGAACACTTTCGTCAGGCTGATGGCAGTATAACCAGAAACCAGGGTGGACTAGGACTAGGACTGGCGATCGTGCGTTACTTAGTGCAAATGCATGGAGGAAGTGTTCGTGTACAGAGTCCGGGCGTTGGACAGGGAGCAACTTTTACTGTGAAGCTACCGTTGTTAGAAGTGGGGGGAGTAGGGGGAGTGGGGGGAGATGAGGGAGTCGGGGGAGTCGGGGGAGTCGGGGAAGACAAATTGATTACCTCATCTCCCTCATCTCCCCTGACTCGCTCATCTAACAACCAACAATCAACAACTAACAACCAACAGCCAACATCTCCCAATCACTTTCTCAATGGTTTGCAGGTGCTTGTGGTTGATGACGATACTGACACACGAGATTATGTCTCTACAGTGCTGCAACAATGTGGAGCTAATGTGATATCTGTGGCTTCAGTACGCCTAGCACTTTTAGCCCTCGAACAATCGCAGCCAGATGTATTAGTAAGTGATATTGGTATGCCTGAGGAGGACGGTTACACTCTGATTCGCAAACTCCGAAATCTTGCTCCAGACAAAGGAGGGCACATACCAGCCATTGCGTTAACGGCGTATGTTAGAGAACAGGATTGTACCAAGGCTTTAGAGTTAGGCTTTCACATGTATGTGTCTAAGCCAGTGGAACCAGCCGAATTAATTAATTCAGTGGTAAAACTAGTGCAACGCCATCATACTCTCGAACAAGTGCAAAGATAATTCACGAACAGGCAATTCCAACTATGCTACCAGATCGGGAAATACCTCTTGCACAGCTGGATGAACCAAACGATGATTTTGCACGTTCACACCCTTGGCTAATGCTGGGTTTGTTGCCAGTGCCTGCATACCCAGACTCGCTAACTGCATCACGTATGGTAATGTACTATTGTTGAGTGCCTGAGTTGAAGTCCAAGGTACTGCTCCTGGCATATTAGGAACGCCATAGTGTACTACATCCTCTTCAATGTATATTGGATGAGTATGAGATGTGGGGTGTACAGTCTCTATACAACCACCTTGGTCTACAGCTACATCCACAATTACAGAACCAGGATGCATTTGTTTTACCAAACTGCGCGGTACAAGGATGGGTGCTCTGCGCCCTGGCACCAAAACTGCACCAATAAGTAAGTCGGCAACTTTTACTGTGTTTTCAATATGAGCAGAGTTACTGTAAAGCAGTTCCACTCTAGAGCCAAAAAGGGTTTCTAAATAGGATAAGCGCTCGATGTTAAGATCTAAAATCTGGACTACAGCCCCCATCCCCACAGCTATTTTAGCGGCTTCTGTGCCTACGACACCGCCACCTAAAATTACCACTTTGCCAGGTCTGACTCCAGGAACACCGCCCAAGAGGACTCCTCTACCACCTTGCTGACGTTCTAGGAATCTTGCCCCGAATTGTACTGCTAAGCGACCAGCAATAATGCTCATCGGAGTGAGTAGAGGCAATTTGTTGCTACCTGCTTGTTCTACTGTTTCATAGGCGATCGCACACGTACCACAATCAATTAAATGCTCAGTCAATTTCCGGTCAGCTGCTAAATGCAGATAAGTAAACAATACCTGCCCTTTTTGTAAAAACTTATACTCATTATTCAGCGGTTCTTTGACTTTGACGACTAGTTCCCGGTTCCACGCAGCTTCCGAGGTTAAGACAATCTCCGCACCAGCGCTGCTGTAGTCATCATCTGTAAATCCCGCACCAGTACCTGCTTGAGTTTCTACAAAAATGGTATGACCATTTTCCCGTAGCACTCTTACACTTGAAGGACTCAACCCAACTCGAAACTCCTGATCCTTCGTTTCCTTGGGAACTCCAATTTCCATTTACCGCCCCTAATTAATTTTTCTGTCTTGTTTAGTTTGTCAGTCTAATCCCGGGTTTTTTGAATCAGAGACTACGAATTTAACTGATTTTTCCCTGATACTACCTACTTTAATTCAAACTTTTGCTCTTGACGATTCCCATAATATCTTACAATATATTAAGAATCCTAAATGAATGTAATATAGTAGCAATCATGCTGAAGCGATCGAGCAGCGTTGCCACTTCAACATCATTTAAAATTTTATTTGCTAAAAAGAGGTTTTCCCCAATGATGACACAACCACAGCCCAGCGTTACCCCCAAGCTAGAGGAACCAAAATTCGGGTTTAATGAATATGCTGAGCGTTTGAACGGTCGAGCTGCTATGATTGGCTTCATCTTCATAGTGGTGATTGAATACGTCACTGATAAAGGAGTGTTATCATGGCTGGGTCTGAGGTAAGGTTACAAGAGTACCTTTTCAGAGGCTATGGCGCTCATCTGCCGTCCTTGCTATCTAAAAGGCGCTAAAATTATATACAATAAAGATAATTACTACGCTTTGTGGCGGTAGTAATGTCTTGCTATTCTAAAGAAAACTATAATAGTCTGAAGCTAAATACGAAAAGTGTCAATTACGGGTGAGGTGTTCTCGGTAAATTTACACAAACGTGAAACCCTACGTAGTTCACTCGTAAGAATAAAAGTTACACAAAAAGTGGACTAGGACAAACCAAGCTGTGATGAATATTGTATTGCCTCGTTTTTTAAAGTCAATCTACCGCAAAGAACCACTAATCAGTTTGTTGATTACGATGGGAGCGGTAGATGCTCTAATTGGTGGATTAGACGATAGCTGGTCATTATTTGCTTTTGGCTTGGCGACAGCAGGGGTAACGCTTGCTTATAGATGGTGGCGTATTCAGCAGCGTCGCCCCTTGCCTGAAGAACCGATCGTACAACATTACTTACCTTCCCGTTCGTCAAGTCCAAGTTTACCAATGCTAAGTATTTCTAAGAAAAAACCAACACAGTAAATATGGAATTGAGATTTTAGATTTGAGATTGGGGAATTATAGATGGAATTGCTTAATTTCTAAATTTAGGCTTGTAACGATCTCCCGTTAAGCCTTATGTTGGAATGAAGAAACTGCGTTACAAAATTCAAAGTCGGTATCCAGAAGCCCGACATAGCCAAAAAGTATGAATAATTTCCAAAATAAATTCCTTAATATCAGATCAACTACTTCTATCCAGTCCAAAAGTGTATCCACCGCAGTTTCTTTCGGAGAAAAACACTCAGACGTATTGATCGCTGATACACACGGAGACACGCAGACAAAACAGAAAATTATCTGCTCAGACTTCTCTCCATCTGCGGTTCAAAATCCAAAATCTAAAATCTTGCTCGCCAGAAATCTCTTAATGGTAATGAGCATAGTAGGTGCTGTGGCGATCGCTCCTTTGATCCAACTACCATCTGCCATCAGCGCTAATATCATCCAATTTACACCGAACGTCCAACCTCCTACTAAGGGTTTTTCTAATCCACAGTTAGTTTATATTCTCAGAGAGCATTCAGGTACGATTAAATCTCTAGCCTTTAGCCCAGATAGCAGAATTCTTGCTAGTGGTGGTGCTGACGACGAAGGCGTCATTCGCCTGTGGGATACACAAACTGGCAAAAGGCTTGGGATGATCAAAAGAGCACACGCAACAGCGATAGAATCTCTGGTGATTTCGCCGGATGGTCAAACCCTGATTAGCTGTAGTAATGACAATACGATTAACATTTGGAATCTAAGAAATAATAAATTTACCCGCTCCTTTGTCGAGCATACGAGCAATGTGCTATCAATAGCTGTGAGTCCTGATAGTAAAGTGCTTGTCAGTGGTGCTTTGGACGGGATTAGGCTATGGGATTTGCTACAGCGGCGTCCACTTGCTACTCTGACACGTTTTGATAATTCAATTCATACCTTGGCAATTAGTCCTAATGGTCAAACATTAGCAAGTGGTGACAATAGCGGCGTTATTAAGTTGTGGGACTTGAAAGCCGGAAAATTAATTAGTACAGTTGCCGCACATTCTAATACTGTCAGCAGCCTAGCCTTTACTCCAGATGGGAAAACCTTAGTCAGTGGCAGCCGCGATCGCACAATTAAACTCTGGAATCTCAACACGGGAGAACTAGTTAACACTCTCATAGGACATACTAACTGGGTAAACGCAATTACCATCAACCCAGATGGACAAACTCTCGCCAGTGGTGGTAAAGATGGTATCAAGCTGTGGAATTTGACTACAGGTCAGTTAATAAATACACTTTACGGACATTCCGACTGGGTAAGTTCACTCGCATTTAGTCCTGATGGAACAATGCTGGCTAGCGGTGGATACGACAGAAGAGTTGATATTTGGGTTAATCAGTAATCATCGCTAATTGCTAATTGCTAATTGTGAGTCCAGTGCTGAAGGAGGGTTTCCGACGCCCTTCGGGTTCAGCAGTCGCCTACGGAGGGAAACCCGACTGCAGCGCTGCTTCACCAGATGCCTGCGATCGCGTTACCCGTCTTCTCCCAATTCCTCGCCGAGTAGCGCTCCTTCGTCGTTCGCGAAGCGGTGAGGAATTGGGAGAAGATCGCAACGCTTACGCGAACAGCACTGGCTCCTCCGCAGGCAACTGGCTTTCCCGTTGGGTTAATAGCTAATTGCTTTTTTACCATTAGCTATTAGCAGTCTTGTTCTAACGGAAACGCTAGGCGAACACAATAATTTCACGCTTTCCTCCACGGACTGCTATATATTTTTCACGCTCTTATTTAAGATTCATATATTTAAATAAAAAACCCCCCAATGGGGGGACTTGCTAAGAGCAAGTCGATTGAAAAACTAATACTTAAAGCAGATATATTAAGCCGAAAAGGATAATCCAAATGACATCTACAAAGTGCCAGTAGATTTCGGCTGCTTCTATACCAAAGTGCTTTTCATTACTGTAATGACCCTTAACGCGCGATCGCCACAAAACAGCAAGAATTGCCACAACGCCGATAGTAACGTGGAGTCCGTGAAAGCCAGTCAAGACGTAAAATGCACTAGCAAATAAGTTAGTGGTAAGACCAAATTCTAAATGGGTGTATTCATAGACTTGCCCCACTAAGAAAATAATACCCATTGCGGCAGTAATCCCAAACCACATTTGCATCCCCCGCAGATCGTTCTTTTTGATCGCGGTATCAGCATTGTGGATGACAAAGCTGCTAGTAATCAGATTGATAGTGTTAATTCCTGGAAGCAGTAATTCCAGTTCTGGAGTTCCTTCAGGAGGCCAAGCAGGTAGTGTAGCACGGAAAGCCAAATAGGCTCCGAACAAACCTATAAAAATCATCCCTTCAGCAACTAGAAATATCAACAGCCCAAAAATCCTATGGTCTGGATGCTCTTCGTGATGACCTTCTGCTACAGTGGCAGCGTGGTGATGATTAAGGGTAGTCTTAGCTGGGTCAATTGTTTGACTTTGCATGAATTTTCCATGTTTAGAGGACAAGTTAATTGTTAGTTGTTAGTTGTTAGTTGTTAGTTGTTGGTTGTTGGTTGGTTGTTGGTTGCTAATTGCTAATTGTTCATTGCTAATTGTTGATTGCTAATTGCTAATTGTTGATTGCTAATTGCCATTAGCCATTAGCCACTAACAACTAACTACTAACAACTAACCACTAACCACTAACCACTAACTTTTTAACGTTCTTTCTCAGCTGTGATAGATGGATATGGTTCGTCAGGTTCGGCGCGTAACACTGAGTTGGTACCGGCAGACAAAACGGGATCGGGGTCAGATAGGGGTATACCCTTTCTAGCATTTTCCAAACCATAATCATACGGTCCGGTAGCCAGTACTGGCGGTTGATCGAAATTCTCGATCGCCGGCGGTGAGCTAGTCATCCACTCAAAGGTCAGTGCATTCCAGGGATTATCACCGGCTTTGGGTCCATACATCCAACTCCAAATCACATTAATAATGAAGGGGAATGTTGATATCGCCAGTAGATAAGCACCGTAGGTGCTGATTTCGTTCAGAGATGTGAACTTGGGGTCATATTGTGCAATCCGGCGGTTCATACCCATCATTCCCAGCTTGTGCATGGGCATGAAGGTCATATTCATACCAATAAATGTCAAGGCACAGTGAACCCTACCCCAAAATTCGTTTAGCATTCGCCCCGTCATTTTTGGGAACCAGTGATAGAATCCGGCAAAAATGCCGAGAACACTACCACCAAACAGGACATAATGCAAGTGCGCCACCACAAAATAGGTGTCGTGAACGTGAATATCAAAGGGCACAGCCGCCAACATCACACCACTAATCCCGCCAATCACAAAAACCCCAACAAAACTCATCGCAAACAGCATGGCACTGTTGAGGCGGATTTTGCCACCCCACATCGTAGCCAGCCAGCTGAAAATTTTAATCCCGGTAGGTACGGCGATGATCATCGTTGTGATCATGAAGAACATCCGCAACCAGCCAGGGATACCACTGGTGAACATGTGGTGCGCCCAAACGATCAGCCCTAAAAAGCTGATTGCCAAACTAGAGTAGGCGATCGCTTTATATCCAAAAATCGGCTTACGGGAATGAACGGGGATCACCTCTGAAATTGCCCCAAAGAAAGGCAAAATCATGATGTAAACCGCTGGGTGGGAGTAGAACCAGAACATATGCTGATACACAACTGGATCGCCACCGCCAGTCGGGTTAAAAAATGTCGTTCCGGCAATTAAGTCAAAAGCCAGCAGAATTAAACCAGCTGCTAGCACTGGCGTGGAGATGAGAGTTAGCGCCGAGGTCGCCAACATTGCCCAGCAGAACAAGGGCATTTGATGGTATCCCATGCCTGGGGCACGCATTTTTAACAGGGTGACGAGGAAATTGATCGCCCCCAGAATCGAAGACGTACCCAGCAGGAGAACGCTCATAATCCAAATTCCCTCACCCACTTGACCTGTTACCAAGCTGAGGGGAGGGTAGGAAGTCCAACCTGCATCCGGTGCATCGCCCACCACTAAACTGCTAATCAGCAACACTCCAGCAGGCGGAATCATCCAAAAAGCAACAGCATTCAGGCGTGGAAATGCCATATCCTTTGCCCCAATCATCAGGGGAATCAGGAAGTTAGCAAATCCTGCGCCTGCTGGCACTATCCACAAAAAAATCATGATTGTGGCGTGCAGCGTAAACAAACTGTTATAAAGTTCAGGGCTGACAAAATCTGATTCTGGAGTTCGCAGTTCTGTGCGAACTAAATCAGCCATCACGCCACCAATACAGTAGAAGATGAATGTGGTGACTAGGTATTGAATCCCAATCACTTTATGATCGGTGTTAAAGCTAAAGTAGTCTCGCCAATTTCTTTTCCCTGGTTCCTCTATCCGGGCAGGGATATTGGCTGCTTCTTGTATCTGGGTTTGTGTCATAACAATCTTTTGTTGGTTGTTAGTTGTTGGTTGTTAGTTGTTAGTTGTTGGTTGTTGGTTGTTGGTTGTTGGTTGTTAGTTGTTAGTTGTTGGTTGTTGGTTGTTAGTTGTTGGTTGTTAGTTGTTTAATTAACCACTAACTACTAACTACTAACCACTAACTACTAACTACTAACCACTAACTACTAACTACTAACCACTAACCACTAACTACTAACCACTAACTACTAACCACTAACTCCTAACTATTTGTGAATTTGATGTAGTATTTCTGGTTGAATTCCGATCGCGTCCGTGTAATGAGAGAGAAATTCAGCTGGTGATTGAACGTCAGGATTAACAGCGACTGCTTGCTTTAATTCTTCAGTGCTGGCAACTAGCTGTTCAGCGATCCATTTGTCAAATGATTCCTGTGTCTCTATAACAACTTGTGTTCTCATAGCACCATGATAGGGACCACACAGTTCTGCACAGATAAGCGTATATTCACCGATTTTTGAGGGCGTAAAGCGAACTTCAGTTTGCCGACCGGGGATAACATCTTGCTTGAGGCGAAACTCTGGCACCCAAAAAGCGTGGATGACATCGTTCGCTGTCATATTCATTTCTACCTCGCGCCCGACGGGAACGTGCAGTTCACCGGAAGTTACACCAGTTTCAGGGTAGGTAAAAATCCAGGCGTATTGCAAACCTGTGACGTTTACCATCATATGCGGTATTTTGCCTTCATTCTGGGGAGTTGCTCCCAAGCCAGGAGCAACAATGCCTAAGCCAGGAGCATTCCGCAGTTGAGGAATTTGATCGGCATTGCGGACTGCTGCTGTGGCTGGGTCTTGCATTGCCTCATCAGATTTTTCCTGATTGAGGTTGGGTTCTGTACTTGGAGGGGTATCGCTTAAGGTGGCGGCGATCGCTGCCCCAGGCATTTTCATTGCTTGTGGTGTCGCTGGGGAGTTATGGATGGCATGGGGATCGAAGCCACCTATATCGTTGTACACGTCAAAGCTGTAAACAGAAATGCCGAACACGATAATAGCTGGGATCGCCGTCCAGAGAATTTCTAACGGTACGTTGCCATGAACTGGCAGACCGTCTGCATTGTCACCTGCACGTTGCCGATATCTAAAGGCAGAGTAAATTAAAATACCTTCCACGAGGAGAAATATACCTGTGGAGACGGTCATCATTGTGTTGAACAGACCATCCACTAAAGTGGCTTCATCTGACGCTGCTGTTGGCAAAAGACCATGGTTTTGACCGTACCAAAGGCTGACTAGGGTCAGCAGGATACCAATTAGTAATGTCCAGATCGAGTTGGGAATTTTCACTGTTGATAAAGTTAACGACTTTACTACGTTGGACAGATCTGCTCACTCACTTACTACAGTAGTGCAGTCAAAAAGACATGTGGGGTAAAGGGGCGAAATTTTTATGAATTTTTTGGCTGATTTTCTCATGAACAGCAGCAGTGATTAGTCAGATGTGCCTAACGATGGATGTCTCTATTGATTGAGTAGGTCTGGAATATAAGTGATGGAAGACTGGCATCACAATTAGCAATGCCCTATAACTTAAAAAATCCCTAAAGCTTCAACCTAAAAGTAGCCAGGTTGATTCACAGTATAGTGAGAGTCAGTCTACAACCTAGTCTTTACGCTAGGGTGGAGATTGGTCGGACAAGAAATTTTGGAACTTTGATAGCTCACTAAGAGCGTGCAAAAGGTATCGTTCATGAGCGAATTTGTCCTAGAACAACAAAATGTAGAGGCTGCACAGCAGCAAAAGCCAAAGGAACGAATTCGTCGCTTGGTGTGGAGAATGTGTTTAGCCACTTTGATTTTAATGGCAATCGGCAGTGCCACCCGCGTGATGAATGCTGGACTTGCTTGTCCAGACTGGCCTTTGTGCTATGGGGAACTAGTGCCAACTAAGCAAATGAATTTTCAGGTGTTCCTAGAGTGGTTTCACAGGTTGGATGCGGCATTGATTGGTGTCAGCGCGATCGCACTTGTAGGATTGTCTTGGTGGCATCGTCAAGTGTTACCCAAATGGCTTCCTTGGGCATCCTCATTTGCTCTGTTTTTAATTGTCTTCCAAGGCGTTTTAGGTGGACTCACTGTTACCGAACTTTTGCGGTTTGATATCGTTACCGCCCACCTAGGAACAGCGCTGTTATTTTTCACGACTTTACTGATTATTGGCACAGCACTCATTCCCTATCAAGGAACAGGAACTGTTGGTAAGTTGCCGATTCTTGGTCTAACGGCATCTGTTTTGGTTTATTTACAAAGTCTGTTGGGTGCTTTAGTCGGGTCTCGCTGGGCGCTACACCAATGCTTTGGCATCTCCCAGCTTTGTAATGTTATGTACAGCCATATCGGTGGCGTAGTACCGCCAACTGTGGTGACCTTGGCAGTAGTCATTGTCTCCTGGCGCACAAGTACACTCCATCCAGCTTTGCGGCGACTGGCAAATATGGCTGGTGGGCTGTTGATTTTACAAATCCTGTTAGGCGTTGCCACTTTCCGGTTACACCTTCAAGTTGAGCCACTCACTGTTTCTCATCAAGCTGTAGGAGCTGCTTTACTTGGTACTTTGGTAGTATTTACAGTTTTAGCACTGCGCGACCAAACCACTAACCCAGAAAAAGTTAATTGTTAATTGTTAGTTGTTAGTTGTTAGTTGTTGATTGTTGGTTGTTGATTGTTGGTTGTTGATTGTTGGTTGTTCTACTAACCACTAACCACTAACTACTAACCACTAACCACTAACCACTAACCACTAACCACTAACAATTGCTTGAGCAGGGGCAGCATATAAGTTGTTGAAAAATAAGGAACTAGTGCCAAAATGATTGAGACTAATGTCTCTCGCCACCACGCAACATTTCTACAAGTTATTCAAAGCTACTTCCAGCTCACAAAACCTCGGATTATCCCATTGTTATTGATTACTACTGCTGGGAGTATGTGGATTGCAGCCAAGGGACAAGTAGACCCATTGCTGTTACTAGTAACTCTTACTGGTGGCACTTTGGCAGCTGCTAGCGCCCAGACGATCAATTGTGTCTATGACCGGGATATTGATTATGACATGGAGCGCACACGCCATCGTCCTTTGCCTTCCGGTAGGGTACAGTCGCGTGATGCACTGATTTTTGCCAGCGTTCTCGCTGTGGTTTCCTTCACCCTACTGACTGTATTCGCCAATTTGCTAGCGGCTCTGTTAGCAATGTCTGGCATCGGGTTTTATGTGTTAGTCTATACCCATTGGCTGAAACGCCACAGCACCCAAAATATTGTCATTGGTGGGGCAGCAGGTGCTATTCCGGCGTTGGTTGGCTGGGCTGCTGTGACTGGGACGTTAAGCTGGGCAGCATGGTTAATTTTTGCCATTGTCTTTTTGTGGACACCACCCCATTTCTGGGCGCTAGCTTTAATGATTCAGGATGATTACGCAAAGGTAGGAATACCAATGCTACCAGTGGTTGCAGGGAGTAAGGCAACAGTACAGCAAATTTGGCTCTACACTCTGGTAACAGTAGCAGCAACTCTGTTACTGGTTTATCCCTTACAGGTAAGTGGAATTTTCTACGGGGCGATCGCGCTGTCGTTAGGAAGTGTATTTATTTACAAAGCTTGGCAGTTGTTGCACAATCCCGACGATCGCAGTGTAGCTAAAGGGTTATTTCTGTACTCCATCTCTTACATGATGTTGTTGTGTCTTGGCATGGTGATTGATAGCCTGCCCATTACTCATCATGTGATTGCTCTTGTAGCAAATAAGCTGCATTTACTCATCAGTTAACACTTACCACTACTAAAAAACCGACTGTTCCTGTAAAGAGAAACAGTCGGTCAAAGATCAATAATACAGAGTCTAATTTAAGCTTCTCTATCCAAAAAGCTTTGCAATTGTCTTAAAGCCGCAGCACCAATATTGAAAGCCGCCCAGCCAGCAGCAATCAAGACTGGAGCTAAAACGACCGCTACACGCATATCAACGTCCATATTTAGAACTCCTCGGTTAAGTACAACTTAAAGTTTTATCAACTGTTCTCATTTTTATTTTTAGCTGAAGTGGGCAATTTTTCCCAAATTCTATGTAAAGAATATTTACAGCAGGGATTGTTAGTGGTTAGTGGTTAGTGGTTAGTGGTTAGTTGTTAGTTGTTAGTTGTTAGTTGTTAGTGGTTAGTTGCTAATCATTCTCCCCCACTCCCCCTACTTCCCCTACTCCCCCTACTCCCCCCACTCCCCATCAAAAACCCAGATCGGTACCATTGCCAGCATGAACCAAAGCTAACTTTTGGTAGCGTTCAGCATGTTCTATGAGTTCTAGTGCTTCCAAATCAGAAATTTGGCGTATGACTTTACCTGGAACGCCGATGACGAGGGACAAGGGAGGTACATTCTTAGTGACAACTGCGCCAGCACCAATGATGCTACCTGCACCGACTCGTACTCCATCTAAAACCACAGCGCCGATGCCAATTAAACTGCCACGTTCGATGTAAGCAGAATGTACCACAGCGCGATGCCCTACGGTAACATGATCTTCTAGTATTGTAGGCTTACCAAGATCGCCATGTAGGATTGCTCCATCTTGAACATTGGTACATTCGCCAATTTCAATGCGTTCCACATCTCCCCTGATAACTGCTCCATACCAGATGCTAACTCCTGAGGCTATTTTTACAGAACCAATAACAACAGCATTTGCTGCAACGAAGGCAGCGAGAGAAATATCGGGAGAAGACCAGTAGGAAGCGGTAGACACGATAGAATATGAATATGGTACCCAGGAATACTGGAAAAACTCCAACCTTGGAGGCTGGTTGCAAAACCAGGATATCACTAAACAGTGCGGAGTCATGAGTGATGAGTAAAAATAATTACTTAGCAATCAGTACCAGGCACTCAGCACTACAATAAGGTGGAGCAGAAGTGTAAAAAAACTAAAGTGGCTGGTGAATACAAAAATATGTTTGTACGCACTTCATGATGAATCCAGGCTTGCAGTACCCAATATTTGGTCCGGAAATTCAGTGTCCCCATTGCCGTCAAATAATATCGGCACTGACACTAACAGATACGTATTTATGTCCCCGTCATGGCGCATTTGAAGCTAATCCCAAAACTGGAGAGTTGATTCATTTACAGTCGGGACGCCATTGGCGAAGATGGAATAGTGAATGGTATCGGCAACATACTCATCCCGATGGCATTCGGTTTGAAATTCATGAAGCATTAGATAAGCTGTATACTCAAGGCTATCGAGCAACACGGGTAATTATAGCCCGACGCTATCAGGAACTGATGAGTGGGTATTTAGAACGCAGCACACCTTGGCGTTCTGGTCAAGCGGAAGCCACCTCGGCGCGACTTTACGGTTTACCAGTGGACTTTAGTCCCGACCCCTCAGAAGAACCCTGCTGGGAAGTGATTAATTTTGACCTGGAAAAAGAGCCTGGAGTGCCTGTGCGCTACCCTTATTTTCGGCTGTTTGAGTAATGGTTAGTAGTTAGTTGTTAGTGGATAGTAGTTAGTGGTTAGTGGTTAGTGGTGAAAGAATATCGGCTAACAACTAACAACCCTTCGGGTTCACCAGTCGCCTACGGAGGAGCCAGTGCTGTTCGCGTAAGCGTTGCGTTAGCGACGAAGGAGCGTCAGCGGCGAGGAATTGGGAGAAGACGGGTAACGCGATCGCAGGCACCTGGTGAAGCAGCGCTGCAGTCGGGTTTCCCTCCGTAGGCGACTGCTGAACCCGAAGGGCGTCGGAAAGCCGTCATTCGCGCTGGTTCACCAACAACCAACAACTAACCACTAACCACTAACAACTGACTAACTAATTATGCATCACGCTTCTATTCGTACCGCAAATATTCATCGGGCGATCGCCTTCTACGAACAGCTAGGGTTTACAGTTCGCGAACGCTTCACTACTGGCTATACCCTGGCTTGCTGGATGGAAGGGCTGGGCGGCAGAATTGAACTAATCGAAATTCCGCAACCAAAATCTCCTCCAGATGCTTTTGGGGATGAACATTACGTTGGATATTATCATTTGTCATTCGATTTAACTGAAATAACGCCAGATTTGCCTAGCTGGTTGAAAAGTTTAAAAGAACGTTTGGCAATAGCTTCTCAAAATACAAGCGAACAGTTACCACCCCTGAAGGTACTTTTAGAACCAACACAACAGCAAATAGGCGATCGCATCTACGAAGTTACTTTTATTACAGATGCTGATGGTTTGCCTTTGGAATTCATTCGGGTTTTAGCAACCCTTAGCCACTAAGTAATATCAAGTCCGTTTAATTACCTATAACAAAAGAACCCCTCCCCTAACCCCTCTCTGCTTGCAGGGATGGAGTTTTCCGGGAATTAGGGGTCATTAAGTGGACATCGGAAGAACGTGAAAAATCTTAAGTAATGTAGGGTGGGCAATGCCCACCAAAACCCGGATATGGTGCAATACGGTTCAGTAGTTGTTTACAAGAGCGATAAACTTTGTAGAGACGTTGCAGTGCAACGTCTCTACACGCCATAAATTCCCACCAATCACCTTTAGGACTTACGCACACTCTACGCATTCTTAGCGCTCTTGGCGTCTTGGCGGTTCGATAAATTAAGCTTTTTGGCAATTTTTGCGTAAGTCCTGACCTTAACTGAACGGTATTGGGATATGGTGGGCATTGCCCACCCTACATGTATTTCAAAAATCAAATAAAATAGGAATTCTATAACCCAATACGGTTCAGTTAAGAGAATTTGCCAACCGTCAACCCGTGTAGAGACGCGAAATTTCGCGTCTCTACAAGTCTGAAATTCCTACCGTTCAGCCCTAACTGAACTGTATTGTTCTATAACCAGGCGTAAGTAAACATAACTGTTAAGGTGTTGATCCCCCAAAGTAATTACTTTTTTGGGAAAAAAATTTTTTGTTTTTTTCTGTAGTGTTGCCAATGCGACAAAAATTAGAGAAAGATTAGGCTATATTGATACTAAAATTATGTAATTTTATTTACAGAGAAATCTGCAAATAATATGTCTGTATTTTACAAATTTCGCCGATATCGGTTTCCATTTTTATTATTGATTTTTTTGTTGATTTTTGTATTGGTGTTTGATGGTGAATCTGCTTATAGTGAACTGGTAGCTGGATCCAAATCTGTAAATTTTCAGATATCAGACGTGTCCAAAAAAACACGTTTTTTAGGAACAGAAAATGTCCGCAAGACGGTGTTAGAAAATAATCTGACTGTCTTGACAAAGGAGGTACACACTAGCCCAGTGGTGACAGTGCAGGTTTGGTATAAAGTAGGTTCGCGCAACGAAGAACCAGGGGTCAACGGCATTGCTCACCAGTTAGAACACATGATGTTTAGGGGTACGAAAAACCGTCCAATTCAATTTGGACGATTGTTTAGTGCTTTAGGCAGTGACTCGAACGCTTTCACTAGCTATGACCAAACTGCATACTATAACACTGTGGAACCTGAGAAGCTGAAAGCACTCTTGGTGCTGGAAGCAGACAGAATGCAAAATGCCCTAATTGATGACCAGAAACTAGCGCAAGAGAAGCGGGTAGTGATTTCTGAGTTGCAGGGTTATGAAAATAGTCCTAATTACCGCCTCAGCCGCGCTGTGATGCGAGCAGCGTTTCCCAACCATGCTTACGGGTTACCGGTGGGTGGTACTAAAGCTGATGTCGAGAAGTTTCAGGTTGCTCGGGTACGTAAGTACTACCGCAACTTCTACAGTCCTGACAATGCAGTTGTGGTGATTGTCGGGGATTTCCACACTACACCAATTATCAAAGCTGTTAAAGAGACATTCGGCAAAATACCCAAGAGTAAGAGAGTAGGGGGAGTGAGGGGAGTGAGGGGAGTGAGGGGAGTGAGGGGAGTGGGGGGAGCGTATTCTTCCCCTAGTTCCCCTACCTTCCCTACCTCCCCTACTTACCCTACTTCCCCTACCTCCCCTACCTCCCCCTCCCCCATCATCCTACGAGAACCAGGAGCAGGAGCGTTATTGCAAGCGGTCTATCCTTTACCAAATGCGAATCATCCAGATGTGGCGGCGCTAAATGTAATGGATTATATCTTGACAGAGGGACGGAATTCTCGCCTTCAGCAAGCATTAGTAGAATCTGGTAAAGCTAGTGATGTCACAGGTTCTGCTGTTAATTTGCTGAAGTCTGGTTGGTACGAGTTATCGGTGACAGCAAATCCTAATCAAAACTTGACAAAAATTGACTCAGTGCTGAGGAGTGCGATCGCCAGTTTTGCCTCCGGAGTCACTACAGAAGAAGTAAACCGAGCCAAGGCGCAGTTAGAGGCTGCAGTCATTTTGGCTAACCTTGATATTACAAGTCTGGGGACGCTACTGGGCAGCAATGAGACAACTGCTGGTGATTATCGCTATACAGATAGATATTTAGCAAATGTTCGTCAGGTGACTGCGGCGGATGTACAGCGTGTAACCAACTTATATCTCAAACAGGAAGCACGTACATTAGGCTTTTTTGAACCAACTCAGATTCAGGGAAAAGCTATTACTACTGGCAAAGCAAATTCTGCACAAGTTACTGAACGTTTTACGAATGGCGCACCTGTATCTCCTTTAGAGGTAGCGAAATATTTGCCACCTGTCGATTTGCCGATTGTTTCCGCGACAAGGTTCACATTACCACAGCAATTTACCTTGAACAACGGTCTGCGAGTATTGCTTTTGCCTGATAAGATTACTCCCACGGTAACACTGAACGGTTACATTAAAGCTGGTACAGAGTTTGATTTAGAAAAAAAATCAGGATTATCTAGTATCGTAGCAGAAAACTTGATGAATGGCACCAAAAATAAGGATGTCTTAACTATTGCCAAAGCGTTGTCAGACCGGGGGGCGAGTCTGACCTTTAAAGCTTCCCGAGAAGGTGTGCAAATTAAGGGTAATAGTTTAGCAGTAGACTTAAAAGTTTTGGTTCAAACTTTTGCAGATGTTGTCAAAAACTCGACATTTCCGACAAAAGAGTTAGAAATAAGCCGTCAACAAGCTTTAACTGCCCTCAAGCAGGAATTAGATGACCCGTCAGAAGTGGCAAAAAGAACTTTTGCTCAATCTATTTACCCGAAAGAACATCCCCTACACACGTTTCCCACACAGGAGAGTTTGCAGCGCCTTAGTCGTCAAGATGTAATTGATTTCAAGACAAAACTTTATCGTCCAGATACTACAGTGTTAACACTAGTAGGGGATTTTGATCCGGCTGTTGTACGATCGCTTTTGTCATCTGAGTTAGAAAATTGGAAAGCTAATGGTCAACCCCCACAACTGAAATATCCAGTGGTCCCAATGCCAAAAACAGTTGTGCATGTTAACCGCATTGTCCCTGGTAAAACCCAAGCTATTACTTACATGGGTAACACTGGCATTAACCGCCTCGACCCACGGTTTTATGCGGCTGTGGTGTTGAATCAGATTTTGGGAGGCGATACCCTATCTAGTAGACTAGGAGCGGAAGTACGCGATCGCCTTGGTCTGACATATGGAATATATAGCAACTTCTTAGCAGGCAAAAATTCTGGGACATTTTTTATTGAGATGCAAACCAGCCCAGAAGATACAAGCGCGGCGATCGCCAGCACCAGCGATCTATTAAAGCAAATCCATCAGCAAGGCGTCACTCCACTTGAAGTGGAAACAGCCAAACGCACCCTGCTGAGCAACTATACCGTTTCCTTAGCAAACCCAGAGGAATTAGCGTATAGAATTTTAATGAATGAGGTGTATGCGCTCGTCTTAGAGGAACTACGTTCCTTTACTGAAAAAATCCAAGCAGTCACTCTTGCCCAAGTTAATCAAGCAGCTCGTGAGTTACTCCATCCAGATAAAATTGTTGTGGTGACAGCTGGACCTGGTGAGGTAGATGGGAGTAGGGAGTAGGGAGTGGGGAGTGGGGAGTGGGGAGTGGGGAGTAGGGAGTGGGGGGAGTAGGGGGAGTAGGGGGAGTAGGGGAGGTAACATCTTCTTCATCCTCCCCATCTTTCCACCTCTCCGCCTTCCCCCACTCCCCCCACTTCCCCCACTCCCCATTCCCCAAATAAGTTAACTTAAATATAGATATAATTTCTCAATAAGCTTAAAAAAACCATTGACATACAAGCGGCAAGGCGCTGGTAATTAATAATTCCCCATGAACATTTTAAGTCACTTGCTTTCTCAGTCAGATCAAGATAGACGTCCGAAACGACAACGTAGAGGAATTGAAATTAAATCGCCGCGTGAAATTGAAATTATGCGGCAATCAGCAAAAATCGTGGCAACTGTGCTCAAAGAAATTTCTGAGATGGTACAGCCAGGAATGACGACAGCTGACTTGGATGCTCATGCGGAAAAACGGATTCGGGAAATGGGTGCAACACCTAGCTTTAAAGGATATCACGGTTTTCCCGGTTCTATCTGTGCTAGCGTCAACAATGAAGTTGTACATGGTATCCCCAGTCCCAAGAAAGCGATCCGCGCTGGAGATGTTGTAAAAGTAGATACAGGTGCTTATTACCAAGGATTTCATGGCGACTCCTGTATTACAATTGCTGTGGGTGAAGTTTCAAAAGAAGCTGCTAAACTGATTCGCGTAGCAGAAGAAACCCTTTACAAAGGCATTGAACAGGTGAAAGCAGGTAACTTCTTACTAGACATTGCTGGGGCAATTGAAGACCATGTGAAAGCAAATGGCTTTAGTGTGGTAGAGGACTTTACTGGACATGGTGTCGGTCGCAATCTGCACGAAGAACCTTCAGTTTTCAACTTCCGCACTCGTGATATGCCGAATGTGAAATTACGTGCGGGGATGACCTTGGCAATTGAGCCAATTTTGAATCAGGGTTCTAAGCTTACGCGGACGTTATCCGATCGGTGGACAGCAGTAACCGTAGATAATTCTCTGTCTGCCCAGTTTGAGCATACTGTGTTGGTGACAGAGACTGGATACGAGATTTTGAGCGATCGCACGAAAGTTTAACCGCAAATGACATAATACACCGAAAATATAGAGAATCTCCAACAAGTGAACACGGTCAATACGGTTCTGCGTTGTTGCGATCACATAGATATCATTAGGAATTGTCTACAAATCTACCTAAAAACATAAGTAATTAGGTAGATCTTTTTTGGGTGCTGCGAAGCTGCCTCCCTCGGAAGGTAAAGCCTACGTAATATTATTTACAAAAACTCTATTCCAAAACCGAGAAATTTAAGGTATATTTCTCTATATCAGAGTGCAATCGACCAAAGACCCTTAAACAGGGTGCCTACTAACAAAATGTCACTGTTTATTTATTTGCTCACAAACTCGTTCTGAATAGACCAGGGGGAGAAGGTGAGCACTTTTTTTGCTCATCCATTTAAACTAGATAGGACTTACGCATTGTCAAAAGTTGCGTAAGTTTTTCTATATCTCTATTTTCCTTGTTCATTCGCCTATTTAAAACAGCAAAATTACTGAACTATCTGCGGTAGTAGCTATAGAAGTTCAGTATTTGCACTGTAGGCAATTAGGCGGAACACAGGCGAAGATGGCTACTTGAGGTTAAAATAATTCGTAATTTATAATGACGCTCGTTCCGACGCCGGAGTACCGGCTAACGCAACGCTTACGTTCGAGAAGCGTCTCCCCTTGGGAGAAGATCGCAACGCTTACGTAATTCGTAATTATTTACCCCACGGAGTCGCGCCGTTCGCAAGAAACAAGGAAAAAATTTGTTTTTTTCCATTAATAAATCGCGTAGCTCCATTCGCGATCGCGTGGTGCGGCATTTTTCGGGGGTTGCTGACCCCGAAAAGATGCCTTGGTCTGGGAAACCTGTACTTTAATTACGAATTACGAATTACGAATTAGTAATTATTCAGTCACCGCAGCTTGGATGTAGAATTATGACAAAGGTTTGACAAAAGGTGTGTTGACATCTTGCAAGCGAGAATTTTGTAACCTATTGAGCCACTTTTGTAAAAATAGTCGATTTGCTTTTTTCTCAGCTATATCTTGAGTATCCAAAGGATAAGGCAGGAGTCCCAAAATCGCCGCAGTCGTGACACAAAACATCGATTTTTGGAAACTTATGCAAATCTGTACCCGCAAATCATCTTCTCCCCGGCGACTACGACGATAAACTTCGTGCAAATAATCTGGGAGAAAGTGGCGCATATCTTGCATCAGCAAAGTGGGAGGAATACCAGCACCACCAATAGGCAAAGGGTCTGCATACAAAGCGCCATATTGAAATCGACCTTGATCGGGGGGAATTTGATAAGCTTGGGCGTTATATGAAACTGTGCCATGAAAAGGCGTTCCTCGGAAGAAAATCGCTTCTACATAAGGTACTGCTGTATCTGCAAGGAAAGTTAAACCAACAGAAGCGGGAATAATTTGATAAACTTTACCCTGAATTTTAACTGCGTAGGTAATTGGTTTATTTGCATTTCCTACTAAATCCGCTTTTATGTGGTCTACAACTTGGGGAATCGATTTGATTTCACCTTGATCGTAGCGGTCTGACAAGCTGAGGAACATATCAGCCATCACCCGCCAAAATTGACCTAACCCACTGTAGTAAGCCGAGACGCGCAACTGTTCACTTAAGAAATCAGGAAACAGTTGGTTCAATCCCATCATTATCGGATTGTTTTGAAATTTGGCTTCGATAACATCTCGCGCTTTCTCTTGAAATTCCTTTGAATCCAAATACGCATCCAGCCCACCACCACCATGCCATAGCATGCCTTTCATGCAATACTCGGCATATTCAAAATTAATTCTGTCATGCCACCAGTGACGAAGTAATTTCTTGAAAGAAATTTCCCCATTAAAGTATTTAAAAAACGGGAAAAATACTAAAAATTGATTTTCAGCAATGTAGATCAGGTTTTTTGAGTAGGCATCCAAAACTACACCATAGCTTTTAAGAATGCCGACTACCTCCAACACATTTTCTGGGTTGTCGGGGAGTAATGCTTCTCCTGATTCCAGGCGATCGACATATTCAGCTAATGGATGGTTAGCAGGTTTGTTTGTAATAGTTACCATTGTTAGTTGTTGGTTGATAGTTGATAGTTGATAGTTGATAGTTGATAGTTGATAGTTGATAGTTGATAGTTGATAGTTGATAGTTGATAGTTGATGGTTGATAGTTGATAGTTGATAGTTGATAGTTGATAGTTGATAGTTGAGATTTTTTCACTACTAACTACTAACCACTAACCACTAACCACTAACCACTAACCACTAACCACTAACTAACTTTTATCTTTTGCCTTAACTAAGGAGACTGTTGCAATCGTATGAGGTGTAGCAACCATTGCTGTCGTTGTGGGTTCAGTCCAGCGTACTAACCAAGAGGGTTGGATACCAAGAATCACAATCAGCACAGCTAAGACTACGGCGGGTGCGCGATCTGACCAAGACACGCGGGGCAAGTTAACAGCTTGTGGAGACAAGCGCCCAAAAAAGGCGCTGTTCGTAAGAATTAAGAAGTAAACAGCGGTTAAACCTGTACCAATCATGCACAGTAGGGTTTGCACCGGAAAAAGAGGAAAGCTGCCGCGAAAGACGATAAATTCGGAAATAAACCCGACCATTCCCGGTATGCCGGCGCTTGCCATCACTCCCAAAACCATCAAGCTTCCAATCACGGGCATACCTCGTTCTGGGTTCAGCAGTCCCCGGAGGATATCTAAATCACGGCTTCCTGCTTTGTTATACACAACTCCGACCAGCAAAAACAGTAGTGCGGAAATCAAGCCGTGGCTAATCATTTGCATGACGCTTCCCAATATGCTTAAAGGTGTGGCGGCGGCGGCGGCTAAAAGTACGTAGCCCATATGTCCAATGGAACTGTATGCCACCATTTTTTTCATATCTTTTTGGGCGATCGCGCAGGACGCACCATAAAGCACACTCACCACCGCCCAAATTGCCAAAGCTGGACTTAAATAAACCCAAGCTTGAGGCAACAAATTCATCCCAAACCGTAGTAAGCCGTAAGTTCCCAACTTCAATAGTATCCCAGCCAATAGCACTGAAATTGGTGTGGAAGCCTCAACGTGAGCATCTGGCAACCAAGTATGGAAGGGAAACAAAGGAATTTTGATGCCAAAACCAATTAAAATTCCCAACAGCAGCAAAATTTGGATCTCCAAGGGCAGAGACTGGGTATTCAAGCTTTGTAGCTCAAAGTTTGGTGCTCCACTCAGCCAAACCATGCCAAGGAAACTTGCCAAAATGAGAAATCCGGAAACAGCAGTATAAATGAGAAATTTCGTAGCTGCATAACCCCGCCGATCGCCACCCCAAATCGCGATTAGCAAATAGAGGGGAATCAGTTCCATCTCGTAAAATAGGAAAAATAGTAGTAAATCCTGTGATAAGAAGGCTCCTGTCACCCCAACATTCAATACCAAGAGCAAAGAGTAATAAAATCGAGAACGCTGTTGGGCTACGTCGCTGCTGTAGATGGCAATGCAAGTCAACAATCCATTCAACATCAGCAAAGGCAAAGACAAACCATCTATCCCAATGTGATAGTTCAAGCCCAAAGCATCTATCCAGGGTATGAATTCGGAAAACTGTTGATTGACTTCCCCTGGGTCAAACTGAATTGCTAGTACCACTGTCCATAGGAAAGCGATACTTGCAAAGACCAAAGCCACTCGACGGGATAGTTTTGGGGAGATGCTAACAGGCAAGAACCCGATTAAAGCAGCACCTAAAATAGGCACCAAAATCAAAGCACTGAGCATAGTTGATAGTTGGTAGTTGATAGTTGTTAGTTGATAGTTGTTAGTTGTTAGTTGATAGTTGATAGTTGTTAGTTGTTAATGGTTATTAGAACAATCAACAATCAACAATCAACAACTAACTAAAAATGCCAGCTACTTAGTAGACCCAACGACCAACTTAGCAGAAAACCCAGCACACTGATGCCTACAAGGATAGTCAATAAATACCCTTGGGATCTACCAGAGGCGGTGTACCGCAAGCCTTGTCCACTAAGAATTGTCGCAAACCCTACAAAGTTAACCATACCATCAACCAGATAGCGATCGCTCCAAGCAGAAATCCTCGAAAGCAGTGCGACTGCACCAACCACTGTCAGTTTATAAACTCGGTCGATGTAAAAGTCATAACCCAACAAATCTTGCACAAATCTCCAACTAAGTATTGTTGATCTTGACCAAGCTTTGTGCAGATAAATTGTAGACCCGATAGCGACTCCTAACATAGTAGATAATACCAACAACAACAGTACGTACCAATTAATACTTTCCCAACCCGGTAGCAGATACCATTGCTGTAACACCAAGGGTAATATCAAAGTTAGCACTGTCAAAAATACCATCGGCAATGCCATTTGCCAACCGACTTCTGGGGCACGGCGGGTCTTTTGTTGTGGTGTACCCCAGAAAATTAACCGGAATACCCGTGTTAAATTTAATGCCGTTAAGCCATTTACCAATACCAAGACACCTGTTACCCAAGGGCTAACCAGCGCCAAGCCGTCAGCCCATGACAGCATTGCCCAAAAGCTTCCTAGGGGGAGCAGCGTTACCATTCCCGCCGCACCCACAACAAAGGCAGTGGTGGTTACTGGCATCCGTGACCACAAACCGCCCATTTCGGTTAAATCTTGAGTAATGGTGGTAAAAATTACTGAACCAGCGCTCATAAATAACAGTGCTTTGGCGATCGCATGAGTCAACAGCAACATTAGGGCAACACCTCCTTGTTGCAAGCCCACCGCCAAAAAGACTAACCCCATGTATGCACTAGTGGAATGAGATAAGGACCGCTTAATGTCAATTTGAGCGATCGACACTAACGATGCTCCTACTGCTGTCACAGCACCCATCACTATCAAAGCATTTAAAGCCACTGGCGACAACGCTAGAATTGGCTGAAGTTTATACAGCACATAAGCACCACCAGCTACCACCATTGAGTTCCGCATTACCGAGGCTGGGTTGGGACCTTCCATTGCCTCATCTAACCACAAATGCAGGGGAAATTGGGCGCATTTACCCGCAGGTCCGGCAATCAAAGCTAAACCTAGTAAACTTGAGGTGACTGTGTCTAAGTTAGCCGTTTGCGCCCATTCATATAAATCAGAAAAGTTCAAACTGCCAGCTAGGGTGGAAAGCGTCACGACCCCCATCAGCAGTAACAAGTCTCCCACCCGCTTGGTTAAAAACGCATCTCTTGCCGCCGTTACCACTAGTGGTTGCGCATACCAAAATCCTACCAGCAAGTAAGTAGAAAGAGTCAGGAGCTCCAAGAGAGCATAACTGAGAAACAAGGAGTCACTAATGGCTAAGGCACTCAGCGCTGCTTCAAAAAATCCCATGAGGGCAAAGAAACGCGCTAACGCCCAGTCCTTCTCCATATAACCTAAAGCGTAAGTTTGTGCTAGCAAACTTAACCCGCCAACTAAAACTATTGTCCCAATACTGACTGGAGAGATTTCTAAGGCGAAGGATAAGTCCAAATCTGCAGTTTTTAACCAGGTAATCACAAGACTTTCTTGTTCCCGGTTCCAAATATCGAAGAAGATGAACAGGCTATGGACAAAAGCCAAAATGGTCGTCAACAAGTTGAAGTAAGCTGCAGGTCTTGGTCCTGTGCGCCGAATTAATCCCATTGCCCATGGCAAGGTAAAAAGCGCACCTATTAAGCCATAAATAGGTATCAACCAACTTGTTGAGAATAAAAACTGATTCATTTAAGTTTTCCCTGATGCCTCAGATGTCAATTATTCGCTCTACTCTATGAACTGACTAGACTTCACTCTATAGTTTAGACAATTTGATTTTGTTATTCTATAAAGTATTTTATTTGACTTTACTTTTAATATTAGTCAAATAATTCTTATCATTTTAATAATTAAAATATTTAACTATTCTTTAGTTACCTCATTGTTAGATTACGACAATTACTAATCTAAAAAAACAATTTATAGAAATTATAACAAAAACTTATATTTTTGTATAGATAATCTTTTACATAGACAGCCAAAACAGAGTAAAGACTCGCTGTTGATCTGTCTAAGCTTGTCGTCGTTCGTCTTTTTCCGGAATTTACGCCCCTTAAAATTGGGTTGATTTACCATTATAAATGAATTATAAAACCTTAATTAACTCCTCTAGCAATCTATAAACTTCTATTAAGCAGTTTGATAAATGAATTTTTGTTAAGTTTTCTTAAAGTATGTTATCACAAACTATTATAGTGATTTATATTGCCAAGAGTACCAAGCTTTTCTATGCTTAATATAGAAGTGCTCGTATTGATGCAAGATGAGTACCTCCGTAGAAATTTTCTATAACAGTATTAATTGCATTAACCTGATGAGGGAATTCGGCGATGCCAATTGCAGTTGGAATGATTGAAACTAAAGGTTTTCCGGCGTTAGTAGAAGCCGCTGATGCGATGGTGAAAGCCGCTCGCGTCACCTTGGTTGGCTATGAAAAAATCGGCAGCGCTCGGGTCTCTGTGATTGTCCGGGGAGACGTATCGGAAGTGCAAGCTTCAGTAGCGGCCGGAATTGAAGCAGCCACAAGGGTGAAAGGCGGTGAGGTGTTATCCACTCACATCATTGCTCGTCCCCACGAGAACCTGGAATACGTTTTGCCTATTCGGTACACTGAAGATGTAGAGCAGTTCCGTACTTAACAATTTTAGATTTAGCTCCTACCCCCAACGGGTGCGCCGCAAGTCGGGAACGCTCCGCTTTCTGGATTTTGGATTGCTCCTATAAGCAATTGCAGACGGTGTCCCAGATAAAGGATGCTAAATTTTAGATTGGGAAAATCCTAATCTAAGGTTTAAAATCTAAAGTCTAAAGTTTTTACAGCTTTGTTTGTGTTCATTTGTTTAGAAGCAAGTTAAGGATTAAAACTAATGTCAATTGCAGTAGGAATGTTGGAAACATTGGGCTTTCCGGCGGTAGTGGAAGCTGCTGATGCGATGGTGAAAGCTGCCCGTGTCACCTTGGTAGGCTATGAAAAAATCGGTAGTGGTCGCGTTACCGTGATTGTCCGAGGAGACGTTTCCGAAGTACAAGCTTCAATAGGAGCGGGAATTGAATCAGTCAAGCGAGTAAATGGTGGACAAGTACTGTCTACCCACATCATTGCTCGTCCTCATGAGAACTTAGAGTACGTTCTACCAATTCGATACACCGAAGACGTAGAGCAGTTCCGCGAGAATGTTAACGCGATTCGGAGTCCCAACAGAAGACCGTAAAGAGTAATGCAAGTTGCCAAAGTTCGCGGCACAGTGGTCAGCACTCAAAAAGACCCAAGTCTTAGAGGTGTCAAATTACTGTTGTTGCAGCTAGTAGATGAGGAAGGACGCAGTCTACCAGAATACGAGGTGGCAGGTGATAATGTTGGTGCTGGAGTGGATGAGTGGGTGCTTGTCAGTCGTGGTAGTGCAGCCCGTCAAGTTCTAGGTAATGAACAGCGTCCGCTAGATGCAGTAGTGGTGGCGATAATTGACACAATTTACATTGAAGATCGCCTGATCTACAGCAAAAAAGACCAATATCGATAGTTAGTAGTTAGTAGTTAGTAGTTAGTAGTTAGTGGTTAGTAGTTAGTAGTTAGTGGTTAGTGGTTAGTGGTTAGTGGTTAATGGTTAGTAGAACAACCAACAACTATCAACCAACAATTAACAACTAACAACTAACAACTATCAACTAACAACTATCAACTATCAACTAACAACTATCAACTAACTAATAGCTTAAATAGAGGAGGAATCTCGCAATGTTAGTCCGTAGCACGGCAGCCCCACCAACTCCATGGTCAAAGACTTTAGCTGAGCCACAAATCAATAAAACTGCCTTCGTACATCCAGGTGCGAACGTTATTGGAGATGTACGATTCGGTGCAAATGTAATCGTAGCTCCGGGAACTTCGATTAGAGCAGATGAAGGTACGCCTTTTTGGATTGGTGAAAACACCAATATTCAAGATGGTGTAGTGATTCACGGGTTAGAGAAAGGTCGAGTAGTTGGCGAAGACCAAAATGAATACTCGGTATGGGTTGGCAAAAATGCTTCCATTACCCACATGGCTCTGATTCATGGACCTGCTTATGTTGGGGATAATTGTTTCATCGGCTTTCGCTCGACGGTGTTTAATGCCAGAGTAGGGTCAGGTTGCATCGTCATGATGCACGTTTTGATTCAAGATGTAGAAATTCCCCCAGGTAAGTATGTTCCTTCGGGAACGGTGATTACTAACCAGCAGCAGGCAGACCGTTTGCCCGATGTGCAAACAAAAGATCAGCAATTTACACAACATGTGGTTGGGATTAATCAGGCGCTGCGGACTGGTTATCTCTGTGCTGCGGATATTCAATGTATTAGTACCATTCGGAATGAAATAGGTAGATCTTCTACAACTATAGAAGTTGAGGAACTGGAAAGGAGTAGTGAAATGTCAAACAATAGCCTAGGTGCAGAAACCATAGAACAGGTGCGCTATCTGTTAGAGCAAGGATATAAAATTGGTACGGAACATGTAGATAAGCGGCGGTTCCGCACAGGTTCTTGGCAAAGTTGCCAGCCGATTGAATCGAGATCCGTGAGGGATGCGATCGCTATCCTAGAAAATTGTCTGTCAGAACACAGCGGCGAGTATGTCCGTTTGTTTGGCATTGACTCCGGCAGGCGGCGCGTGTTAGAAACGATCATTCAACGCCCAGACGATGTGGTAAATCCACCAGCCACCTTTAAAGCTCCTACCACTTCCACTCATAGCAGCTACAATGGTAATGGTCATGCCAATAGTAGTAGCCAACTGAGTGCCGAAACCGTAGAGCAAGTTCGTCAGCTATTAGCAGTTGGTTACAAAGTTGGCACAGAACACGTAGACGAGCGGCGGTTCCGTACAGGTTCTTGGCAAAGTTGCCAGCCCATTGAAGCAACTTCTACAAATGCAGTCATCGCAGCATTAGAAGAATGTATCGCTAACCATCAAGGCGAATACGTGCGCTTGATTGGGATTGACTCCAAAGCTAAGCGACGAGTTTTAGAAAGCATTATCCAACGCCCCAACGGTTCGGTCGCGCCCTCTGGTAGCCAAACCTCAATCAAGAGTGCGTCTACAAGTGCTACAACTAGGCCCGTCACCAGTACTAGTTTGAGTTCCGAGGTAATGGAACACTTACGGCATCTTTTGAACCAAGGGTATAAAGTTAGCGCTGAACACGTAGACAAGCGGCGATTCCAAACAGGTTCTTGGGCTAGCTGCGGACAAATTCAGGCTACTTCTGAACGAGAAGCGATCGCAGCATTGGAAGCATATCTCGCCGAATATGCAGGGGAATATGTGCGGTTAATTGGAATTGAACCCAAAGCCAAGCGTCGGGTACTGGAATTGGTTATCCAACGCCCGTAAGAAGGGGAGTGGGGAGTAGGGAATAGGGAGTAGGGAGTAGGGAATATAAAATTAAAAATTAAAAATTAAAAATATAAATTCTTCATTTTTAATTTTACATTTTTAATTGTTTCCCACTCCCCAACAACATTTGAGGTGAAATTTCCATGTTTGTGCCGCCACTGCGCCTAAATCATACGTCTGATTCTTACATGAGTGGCGAGGTAATTATTCATCCGAGTGCAGTACTTGCACCTGGGGTAATTCTCGTAGCGGCTCCAAACAGCAAAATAATTATAGGTCCTGGGGTCTGTGTTGGCATGGGGTCCATTCTTCAAGTCCATGAAGGAACCCTAGAGGTAGAAGCAGGAGCAAACCTGGGAGCTGGTTTTTTAATGGTTGGCAAAGGTAGAATTGGATCAAATGCCTGTATTGGTTCAGCGACAACAGTTTTTAATTGTTCCGTTGAGTCAGGACAATTAGTTGCACCAGGTTCAATTCTGGGAGACACCAGTCGCCGGATTTCCGAATCTATTGCAGCGACTGAAGAAACAAAACAGCCGCAAATAGGAGCAACGTTCGTAGAGGAAGTAGGGGAAGTAGGGGAAGTAGGGGAAGTAGGGGAAGTAGGGGAAGTAGGGGGAGTAGGGGAAGTAGGGGAAGTAGGGGAAGGCAAATTAGTGACTTCATCTTCCTTATCTTCCCCACTTGCCACTCAGGACTCACAAGAGTCTTCCACTGAAGAATCCCCAAATAATATTGGTAGTGTCATTTATGGGCAAGGGAGCATACAACAGCTGTTGAGTACATTGTTTCCACATCGGAAATTATTGAGTCAACCTTTGTCTGATGAACCCTCTGAGTAAGTGTTAATTGGTAAGTTGTCACTTTGAGTATCCTGGAGAGTTATATGCTAGTACACAATCAAAGGTCCATGAAGATAATCCAGGCATCACTTAGTCAAGACGACTTAAGGGACACTGCCTTGGGATTAGTATCTACTCGCAGTTTTCCGGCGATCGTTGGTACAGCAGATATGATGCTCAAGTCCGCTGGAGTTCAACTCGTAGGGTATGAAAAAATTGGCAGCGGTCACTGTACTGCTATTGTCCGGGGTGGGATCGCTGATGTGCGTCTAGCAGTAGAGTCGGGTGTCCAAACTGCTGAACAGTTTGGGCAATTGATTTCTAGCTTAGTTATTCCCCGACCTTTTCCCAACCTAGATGTGGTACTTCCAATTACTAGGCGTCTCAGCGACCTTGCTGAAGGGGGCGGTTACAGTCTTCTGAGCAATTTAGCAATCGGTTTGGTGGAAACACGGGGATTTCCGGCATTGGTGGGAGCAGCCGATGCTATGCTTAAAGCTGCTGATGTCCAGTTGGCAGCGTATGAAAAAATTGGTGCCGGTTTATGTACAGCCATTATTCGCGGAACAGTAGCAAATGTTGCTGTGGCAGTAGAAGCAGGTATGTACGAGGCAGAACGCATTGGGGAATTGAATGCAGTGATGGTGATTCCTCGTCCACTAGAAGAATTAGAGCGAACCTTGCCAGTAGCAAGTTGCTGGATAGAAGAACGTCAAGCATTAAGGTTACCACTGAATATCAAGAACCAAGTAACCGAGGTAGAACTGGTACAATTGCCCGATTTAGCTAAGTTACCTGCGCAAATAACAGAAGAACAGTAATTTGTTAATTGTTAATTGTTAATTGTTAATTATTTTGATTGAGGTTAGTACAACATTAGTTATTTTTCCTAAAAAAGATTCAAATTTTATATTTAAGAATTTATATTAGAGGAGAATTATAATTGAATCAAGCGACGCTGCACCAGCTGAAGGTATTTGAAGCCGCAGCGCGGCACAGTAGCTTTACTCGTGCCGCCGAAGAACTTTTTCTCACCCAACCCACTGTTTCCATGCAGATCAAGCAACTGACAAAATCAGTGGGGTTGCCATTATTTGAGCAGGTAGGAAAGCGCTTATATCTTACGGAGGCGGGAAGGGAATTGTTTGCTACTTGTCGGCAAATTTTCGACAATATAGCCCAGTTTGAAATAAAAGTGGCAGATTTAAAAGGGCTAAAACAGGGACAATTGCGCTTGGCTGTGATTACAACAGCGAAATACTTTATACCACGTTTGTTAAGTCCATTTTGCCAACTTTATCCAGGAATTGATATAGCGCTGCAAGTTACAAATCACGAAGGCATTACGGAACGCATGGCAAGCAATCTGGACGATTTGTATATTATGAGCCAAGTTCCAGAACATCTTGATGTGAATTTCCAGGCATTTCTAGAAAACCCCTTGGTCGTTTTAGCACCAGCTAATCATCCCTTAGTAAACGAGAAAAAGATTCCTATACAACGTCTTGCTTCGGAACCTTTCATTATGCGAGAACCCGGTTCAGGAACTCGTCGCTCTGTGCAAAAATTATTTGATGAGCAGGGGGTAGCGGTGAAAGTTAAGCTGGAATTGGGAAGTAATGAGGCGATTAAGCAAGCGATCGCAGGTGGTTTAGGAATCTCTGTTTTATCTCGCCACACTTTAATCTCAGATGCAGCCGAATTATCAATTTTGGATGTAGAACACTTTCCCATCAAAAGGGATTGGTACATGGTTTACCCAGTTGGCAAACAACTATCTATTATTGCTCGTACCTATTTTGATTATCTACTGGATGCAGTCAAGCAAATTCCTAGTACCGCTGCGTGGAATTAAAAATCGCTTCGCGTTGCGAGCAAAGCGAAGCAATCTAAAAATTAAAACTCTAATTCCGTAAGCTTTATAGCGATTTTTAATGGTAGCTTTATTTCCGCCGTCGTGTACTAGTACACCGGGTGCCGAAATAGAGTTACTGATATCTTGCACCATTCTCCTCTTTCGTGTAGGTAGGGCTAAAGCCCACCAACGCAAAAATAGGCTCTCTCGGTCAATGGTGGGCGATGCCCACCCTACAAAAATAGCGTTATTGCAACTGGTGCAAGATGTGAGGTTATATCATGTCCGGTTAATGACTTATTATATGAACCCTCACCCCGCCCTTTGGGCACCCCTCTCCCATGCTTGGGAGAGGGGAAGGGGGCGAGGGCTGGATATCATAACTGTTTATACGGACATGATATTACCATCCCAAACAGCCAAAAACCTTGTATTTCAAACTTTTAGATTGCTTCGCACAGCGAACAACGCTTCTCCTGACGGAGACGCTGACGCTCCTTCGTCGCTACCGCAACGAAGATCGCGAACGCGATTTTTAATTTTGCTATTCAGTAGTTGCACGGTAGTTACTCATACCAACACAGTGAATATGATGTACTAGAAACTCTAAATCCTAGAGTTTTTTGCATTGTGGCAATCTACAGAATGGGCAATACTCTCAATCAAGTGACTGCACGTTTACAAGTAGATAATTGGGTGGCGATCGCCTTGGGCTGCATCACAGCAACCTTGAGTCTAGCGATGATGGTAGCATGGCATTTACATTTAACGCCATTGTTAGATGTGCTACCATTAGCAGCGCCAATGCCCTACAACATGGGTGTTGCATTTTTGCTCGACGGTTTGGCACTAGTAGCATTGGGACGGCGAAACCAACGACTGACAGGTGTTCTCAGCACAATGGTCATCGTGATTCTGTTCCATCTGTTTCTCTGGCTAGCTTTAATCGCGTCATCATTTGCCACTATTCAATTTCGGATGGTAGCAGTTGAGATAATAGACGTAATATTGCTTGGCGTGAGTATGACCTTGGTTGTCTATTTTGCTGAAACCACTAATCGATATGCAAGCAAGGTAGACCAAAGCAACCAACAACTGAAGCAAGAAATTATCAAACACCAGCAAGCAGAGGAGGAAATTTGCTTCTTGCAAGCATTGACACAGGTAGAGGAGCAAATTCGCAGCTTGCAAACATTGGCACTGGCAATTGCTGAGTCTCCAGATTTTGACTCTGCTTTAAAGATTGTCTTGAGTACGGTGTGTGAAACCCAAGGTTGGGACTATGGAGAAGCTTGGATTCCTTGCTCAAATGAAAACGTTCTGAAGCTGAGTTCGGCTTCGTGCCGCAGTGCCGAGAATGTCCTCAAGCAATTCAGACTCTCAAGCGAGGAGTTCACCTTTCCACTAGGCGTTGGTTTGCCTGGGCGGGTTTGGTCATCGCAGCAGCCAGAGTGGCTTGAAGATGTTTCGCAGACGCCAGAGATCATGTTTGTGCGTCGTCACATCGCTGTAGAGTGCGGTATTAAAGCTGGACTGGGAATTCCCATAATTTCTCACCATCAGGTGCTAGCGGTGCTTGTATTTTTCAAATTGGAAGCTGCCCAGGAAGACAAGAGACTGGTTGAAAGCCTTTTGGCTGTCGCCGCACAATTGAGTTTGGTGCTTCAACGTAGACGGGTAGAGGATGCACTCAGAGACAGTGAAGCCCGTTTCCAAGCGTTTATGAATCACAGTCCTGCTTTGGCTTTTATGAAGGACGAAGAGGGGCGCTTCGTTTATATCAATGAGCAGCTAGAGCGCGTGTTTAACGTGAAACTAGCTGATTTCCGGGGGAAGACGGATTTTGATTTGGGGTCGTCCGAAGAAGCCGCAAGGCAGGTTCGAGAAAACGACCAAGCTGTCCTGGCAACTGGTAAACCAGCAGAGTTAGTGGAAACCTTTCCTACACCCGATGGCAGCCTTCATTACTGGTTAGTCTTAAAGTTTCCCTTCCAAGACGCCTTCGGGTGTACGTATGTTGGTGGTGTTGCAATTGACATCACTGAACGCAAACGCATGGAACAGGAGCTTTTTGAACAAAAAGAGCTAGCCCAAGTGACGCTGCAATCCATCGGAGATGCAGTGCAATCCATCGGAGATGCAGTCTTGACAACGAATGCGCTTGGTCAGATTCAATCTCTGAATCCGGTAGCGGAAGTTCTGACAGGCTGGAGCCAGCAGTCGGCGCAAAATTTACCCCTTACAGAAGTCTTTAAGATTGTCAATGAAACGACACGTGAACCATTAGAAACCCCGATAGAACTCGCCTTACGCGAAGGTCGTATTGTCGGTCTTGCCAATGATACTGTCCTAATTAGCCGCAACGGTGATGAGTTTGCTATTGAAGACTCTGCTGCACCAATTCGAGCTAGCAATGGTCAAATTATCGGTGCGGCAATGGTGTTTCACGATACAAGCACTACCCGCGATCTGTCACATCAATTAACTTGGCAGGCGAGTCATGATGCCTTAACTGGACTGGTTAACCGACGCGAGTTTGAAAACCGCTTGGAACAAGCCCTAACCCTTGCTAGGTCACAAAACCAACAACACGCATTGTGTTATCTAGATTTAGATCAGTTCAAGATCGTCAATGATACTTGTGGTCATATTGTTGGCGATGAACTCTTGCGCCAAGTGACCGCACTATTTCAAACTCAGGTGCGTACAAGTGATACCTTGGCACGTTTAGGTGGAGATGAATTTGGTATCCTGCTTTCCCATTGCTCGCTACAGCCAGCACTGCGGATCGCGAATAAACTGCGTGAAGGTGTCCAAGCATTTCGTTTTGTTTGCCAAAACAAAATTTTTAACATTGGTGTCAGTATCGGGTTGGTTGAGATCCATCCAGACAGTGAAAGTGTGACTAGCATTTTAAGTGCTGCTGACGCGGCTTGCTATGCTGCAAAAAATAATGGGCGTAATCGAGTGCATATCTATCAAGCTAATGATAGTGAACTAACGCAGCAGCACGGCGAGATGCAATGGGTGACGCGGATTACTCAAGCTCTTGAGGAGAATCGTTTCCGCCTTTATTACCAGCCCATTGTGCCTCTCACCCAAACTCAGTTAAACGGCGAACATTACGAAGTTCTGCTGCGCCTTGTCGATGAAAGGGGTAACTTGGTGTCACCGATGGCGTTTATTCCAGCTGCTGAACGCTACAATATCATGCAAACGATCGACCGTTGGGTCATCAGCACACTCTTTAGCACCCAAGGACAGCACTATCGAGAAGCTGGTTGTGATTGTTTGTATGCCATCAACCTTTCTGGTGCGAGTATCAACGATGAGCAGTTTGTTGAATTTTTGCATGAGCAGTTGGAACTATACCAGATCCCGCCAGCATTAATTTGCTTTGAAATTACCGAAACTGTGGCGATCGCCAATCTAGGGAAAGCCGTTAAATTTATCCAAGCACTCAGGGATCTAGGCTGTCGCTTCGCCTTAGACGATTTTGGTAGTGGGATGTCCTCTTTTGTCTATCTCAAAAATCTGCCCATAGATTACCTAAAAATTGATGGCAGTTTCGTCAAGAATATTGTCGATCAGCCGATTGATTTGGCAATGGTAGAAGCAATCAATCAAATTGGTCATGTCATGGGCATTCAAACTATTGCCGAGTTTGTCGAAAATCAGGACATCCTCGAAAAAATAATTTCCCTTGGGGTTGATTATGCCCAAGGTTATGGAATTGCAAAACCTGCTCCGCTTACTTTTAACTGAAATTTTCACCGCACCATCGAGGCATATAATTACAATTTAGCAAGCAGAACCATTACAAACGAGGGAAAACTGGCAGTGCGAGAAACAGTAGAAAGCCAGATTGTCGCTGTTAGCGTCTACTCTGACCGCGCCTTAGTGACAAGACGGAGTGTGGTGTCTTTGACTGGACTTGAACGAGAATTAGTCATTGCCTCATTGCCAGACACTATACAAACTGAGTCTGTACGGGTTAGCGGTAAAGGTAGGGTAGCGGTGCGCTTGCTGGGAGTTAGCATCGATCGCATCTTCTCCACCGAATTCGTTGCCGAACGACTTGCACAGTTAACTACAAGAATCCAGCAGTTAGAAGCAGATTGGCGCTGTTTGCAAGCTCAAGTAGATGCTTTGGCATTGCAGTCGAGGTTTATCGAAGGCTTGCGTGAAAACACGCAAGAACCCTTTGCTCAGAGTCTGTCACGCAGAAATCTTAGCTTGAGTGAAACTTTGGATTTTCTGAACTTTTTAGGAAGCCAGTACACCGAGTATGCGATCGCTACAGAGGAGTGCAAAAGCCAACAACAGGAATTAGAAAAGCAGTTACAAGGACTCCGTCAGCAGTTGCAACAAATACAAACACCCCATCCCAAAGAAAGTTTCAGTTTGACTGTGGCGGTAGAACCTGCGGGTGCCGGGGAGTTTGAGCTAGAGGTGTCCTACGTGGTATCCCTTGCTAGTTGGACTCCACTGTATGACTTGCAACTAAACACTGATAACAATTGTCTGAATCTCGGCTACCTGGCAGAAGTTACCCAAAGCACTGGCGAAGATTGGATTAATGTAGCGATCGCCCTCTCTACCGCGAAACCAGGACTGAGAATCCCACCAAAACTTCAACCTTGGTATATTGACGTACCACACCCACCAGAATACCGTATGGGACGGACACGGGCAGCTATGCCCTCAGCACCTCCTATGGCGATGGCAGTTCCTGGTGGTGTCGATTCAGATCAAGACACCGAACTATCAGAGGAAATTAACTTCACAGCTAAAACCGTTGTAGCAGAAGTATCCAAAGAAGGAAGTGTCGTTACTTTTAAACTGAGTAGCAACGGCAACATTCCTAGTGATGGCGCACCCCATAAAACGACAATTTTCCACGACGATTTTCCTTGTAGCTTTGAGTATGTAGCTATGCCGCGTTTGGTAAGCTTTGCTTATCTGCAAGCGAATGTCAAAAATAGCAATAGCAGTGCCATGTTACCAGGGATCGCAAATATTTTTCGAGATAATATCTTTGTTGGTACAACACAATTAGATCATATTGCACCAGGGCAAGAGTTCAATCTCAACTTAGGGATTGACGAAGGTTTGAAAATTGAACGTGACTTAGTTGAACGTCAGGTAGATAAAAAACTCATTGGCAACCAACGCCGGACTACCTACGGTTATCGTTTGGTAATTACTAACTTGCTCAACCAAGAAGCCGATCTAAAATTAACCGAACAATTGCCAGTCAGCCGCAACGAGCAAATTAAGGTACGCCTCGTCCGCAGTAACCCGCAAATTCAACTAGGTGAAATGGGGATTTTGGAATGGACTTTAACTCTTCCACCAGAGGCGAAACGAGACATATATTATCAGTTCACAGTTGAACATCCACCAGAGTTAACAGTTGTTAGTTTAGATATCTAGCAATTTTACTAGCGTCCAGACCCAAGCCGATGTGCGCCTGAATCTCAATATAAACGCGGCAATAAGTATGTTTTTATACTATAGCTTACTGGCGCGAAGCTGCGGAAAAATACACCAATGAACAATTGCCGTTATAGCGGTTTTCGTTTGGATGAAGTACAATGCCAGGAGGACTCAGCTGTGTTGAGCTTAAGTTGTCTATTATACTTAAGTGCAAAGCACTATATCTGGCAGGAAAGAAAAGAGAACATATTGACCACGCTAAATATTCCCATTCTTTGCCAAGAAGCCCGTATTTTTTCTGCGACTGAAAGCAGGCATTCTGAACATTCCTTGTTCGGGGTGACTGATGGAAAGGCTGTTGGTACTTATTTGGAACTTAAGTTTCGTACCTATCTTATAGACAAAGGTTATTCTTTCGAGGAAGGCAATGCGGCAAATGGTCTTGATTTTCCAGGCTTGAATGTGGATATGAAGGTTACGAGCATTAAGCAACCGCAGTCATCTTGTCAATTTCGTTCCATCAGACAAAAGGTTTATGGTCTTGGCTACGCTCTAATCGTATTTGTATACGACAAAACGGACAATGAAATAACCAGAACGGCAACCTTACGTATTACCGATACGATCTATGTGGATGCCTGCCGAACAGCTGACTTTCAGATGACGAAAGGGCTGTTGGAAATTTTAGATAGTGAGGGAAACCAGGACGACTTAATGTCGTTTATGAGTTCAAGGCATCTAACAGCAGATGAAATCGAATTGAATACGCTCGCTGCGTATGTTCTTCAAAACCGCCCAATACAAGGTTTTCTCACAATCTCCCCTGCATTGCAGTGGCGATTACAATACAAGCGTGTTATTGATAAAGCAGGTAGTGTTGAGGGGATAGACTCCGTTTACAAAGGGGGTCTAGCGTGAATAACACCCGCAAGCGACAAATCGAATTTGGCGATTTCCAAACACCTGATAATTTAGCTCTCGATGTTTGCCAGCGGCTTGCAGGGCTAGGGATTTGTACTGACATTGTGATCGAGCCAACATGTGGTATTGGATCATTTATTGTCGCAGCGTGTCAAACTTTCCCACAAGCAAAAGAAATCTATGGTTTTGAAATTAATAATAATTATTTAGATGTACTCCGTGCAAGGCTAACATACATAGAAAATGCAGAACGTGTGCGATTGCAACAGTCCGATTTTTTTGCAACCGATTGGCACACGACGATAGCAAAATTAAATGGTTCTGTGCTAGTAATTGGTAATTTTCCATGGGTAACAAACGCAACACAAGGCATTATTGGCGGAAATAATTTACCAGAAAAAACGAATTTTCAAGGACATAATGGATTCGAGGCCATTAGCGGAAAAGCAAATTTTGATATTTCAGAATGGATGTTGTTAGAGGTTCTGCGCTGGTTTGAAGGACGGGCAGGGAATGTAGCGATGCTTATTAAGACAGCAGTTGCACGAAAAATTTTGGCACATGCTGAACGGCAAGGAACGGCAGTTCGAGATGCTTTTATGATTAGCATTGATGCAAAAAAACAATTCGGCGCATCTGTCGAAGCGTGTTTGTTAGTGATGTGCCTTACAGGTGGCAATCAAAAACCTAATCATGATTATATTATCTTTGATGGTTTATGCGACGAGAAGGGGCGGCGTGTAGGCCATCGAGGAGGACTAGTAGTAGGAGATTTAGCTACTTTCAGTGAGTGTGCATTTCTGGTTGGACAAAGCCCACAAAAATGGCGTTCTGGTGTGAAACATGATGCATCGGCGGTAATGGAGTTCACTCATACAGCGCACGGCTTAGAAAATGGATTTGGGGAAGTTGTCAAAATTGAAAATGATTATCTCTTTCCTTTGCTCAAAGGTTCTGACATTGGCAGCAATAAAGGTTGGCGTAGCAAATATGTTCTTGTAACGCAACGTTATGTTGGTGAAGCAACTGCATCTATTCAAGATAATGCACCAAAAACTTGGAATTATCTGTTGCAGCATGCTGCCCAGCTTGATGCAAGGGGTAGCACCATTTATTTGAAGAATCCCCGGTTCTCAATATTTGGCGTGGGCGATTATGCGTTTCGGCCTTGGCGGATCGCTATTTGTGGGCTTTATAAAGCACTACGTTTCCGACTGGTAGAGCCAATGGACGGAAAGCCGGTGATGTTTGATGACACAGTTTATTATTTATCGTTTGATACAGAAGAAGCAGCAAGAGATACTTTGGAAAAATTAAATTCTAAAGCAGCGCTAAGCCTTTTATCATCATTGATATTCTGGGATGAGAAAAGACCTATCAAGACCAGCATTTTAAACGTGCTTGATTGGTCGCGCCTTGTGCAAGGTACACAAGCATAATTCAAGTCATACGAAATAGGAAAATTTAGCAACTGAATTTGATAGTAGTAGAGAGCCTAACAGCCAGAGCATGGCGAACGCGCTCGATAGCCCAACTACAAGCCTTTCGACTCTATTTTACAAAAGTTTACATAGTTTGTATTATTCTTGCCCACCTACTTAGGCAGTGATGGCGCACCCCATAAAACTTTGGACTGAAAAGAAGTGGCTTAAACACCCCCTTTATTTACTTCTCATATCATATCCGGTAGCATCTGAATGATTAAAAAACCGCAGAGACGCCGAGGGCGCAGAGAAAGAGGTTCATAGGAATAATTCCGATACAAACGGATTTGATATCAGTCCAACTCTCAGAATTTATCCGGTTGTTGATAAAACTTTACATTTTCATTGCCCACTGATTGGTGGATTTAAGGGAACAAAATCATAGCCAGTTGGAGATTGACTACTAGGCTGAATCTGAACTAAGATAGCTTTGCCGTTACGATCGCCCGATGGTAAAAATTCAATTTTGCCTGTTGCACCGTTAGCCCGAAAGCTGGAACTATGCAGCACCTTTTGCAGTCCATCGCGTGTGCTACTCTGCTGCAAAGAAGTGGCAAGGGCAACAGTCGCATCATAAGCCATCGCCGTTCGCCAATTCACAGCACCACCCCAAAGTTTCTCAGCATTTTGCCCAAAGGAATTACCTGGAATTGCGGTAGGATGCCAAGGTACAGCTAGTACCATGCCGTTGACATCAGCTAGCCCAGCCTGTAAAGTTTGGTATGTGTACAGCGTGGGACTGGCAAATAGCGTCAACCGCCCCTTATTTGCCTGTGCTACCTCTAAAGCTTTGCTAATTCTGTCCACATGGGGAGCTAATAGCAAACCATCTGCACCACTCCTGATTGCTTGAGAAATGACTGCACTAGGATTGAAATCGGGGCTAGAAATATCGCAAACTGTAGAATTAATCTTGCCACCAGCAGCCAGTATCGCTTTACTAAACTCATCCTTAAACGACTGATTATCAATCGCTTTGGAATCAACACAAATGGCAATATTGGTTTTATTAGCCGTTTTGAAGGTGTAACGAGAGAGGCTATTTGTTAGCATCGTTATACTGGGAACAGTCCGGAAAATATAGCTGCCAATACCAGATAGGTTTTGGGCAAAACTGGTGGGAGATATCATCACTAACCCGGACTGTTGATAGATCGGTGCAGCGGAGATGGAAGCATCAGAAGAGTTATGTCCTACTACAGCTAGAATGCTGGAATCTTGAACAAATTGGGTGGCGACCTTTTGGGCTAGGGCTGGATCGTTATCATCTGATGCGATCGCCACCTGCAATAGCTTACCATTAATGCCACGACTGTGATTTACCTCATCTTGAGCTTGAGCTACACCCCGCAGTATCTCTCGCGCTACATTCAAATTGCCACCGATAGGTACACTCACGGCAATTTTCAGTCTGGTACTCTTTGCTACCAGGGCATTATTTAGATAAATTAATGCTTCTGGATCGTTATGATTTGCTTGCAGCGATGCCCTGAACTTGGTGTAAGCAGTGGTAAAATCGCTTTTAGCCAAGGCTTGCACCCCTGCTTGTTTATCTGGGTTCGTATCAGCAGTCACTAAAATTTTGTCACCTGAACTGAACTGCTGTTGTTGAGAATCTGAAGGTGACTTTAACTCATTTAAAGTCTCTCCAGATGAGTGAGTCACAAACCAAAAACCAGAACCTAGCAAACCAATGGTAAGCAGCAGAGATAAAACAAGAAGCTTGGTTTCATTGTTTGAGCGCATAAGTTATCTGATAATTTCACAGGATTTTGGATCAAAAAGAAATGTCTTTAAACACCCGGTTTATTTACTTCTCAGTCCAACTCCCAAAACTTATCTTGTTATTTACAAACCTTTACATTTTCATTGCTCACCTAATTGTGGATTCAAGGGCAATACTGCTCGGTTAAGATAAATTATCAAACGCAAACCTATGTAGAGACGCGAAATTTCGCGTCTCTACACATTTAAATTACCACCACAAATCCTTAACCGAGTAGTATTGGATTCAAGGGGAAAAAAGCAAGAAAATCAACACCAAAAACTATTGATTTTCTTGCTTTGGCTGATTAGCGAAACTAGTAGGATTTATATTAATTAAAGGCAGAGTACCATTGCCTCCCATAACTGTCGGAAAGTGCCCATCCCATTTATCTATTGCTTGCTGTTGCAACAACGGTGGCGTTAAAGTCTGCCTTTGTAATCTTTGCGCCTCTGCTTGACCTTTAGCACGGTTTATTTCTGCTTGCGCTTCTTGAGTCGCTTTTTTAGCACTAAATTCTGCTTGTTTAGCCTCTTGTTCAGCTATTTGTTTCGCTTCAATAGCTTTACTGAACTCTGGAGAAAACGCAAAATTAACTAGAGAAACATCATCCACTATCAAACCATAAGTAGCAAGACGTTTTTTAAGATTAGTATCAATTTCTTCTTTCAATTGCGTCCTGAGAGTGATAATTTCTTCGGCTGTCTTTTTAGAGGTTGCTGCCTTCAAAACCTCAGACACTGCGGGAGTTATTATCCCTGTAATTATTTGTTGTTCATCACCTACTTGTTGAAAAACCTTATTTGCCCCTATCGGGTCTATGTGCCAGTTAACAGCAAGTTCTGTAGTTATTTTCTGAAGGTCTTTGGAAGCAGCGTCAGATTGGAAAGTGTTTTGTTGAACACGAACACTAAGTCTTTTAACTGACGTAACAATGGGCAATATAGGGTGGATGCCTTCATCTAAAACCTGATTCTGCACTTTACCAAATTTCATAATCACACCCCTTTCTCCTGCATTGACAATGGCGAAGGGACGGAAAGTAATAGCCAAAAGTAATAAAAAGATTCCTCCAGCAAAGTAAAAACCAAATGGAACATTATTCGTGGTGCTTCTACGGATGTACTGCATATATAAGTATTTAAGAATTCAGAAGATTTTGGACTTAAAAGAAGTGCCTTAAACACCAATACGGTTCAGTTAATGATTGATCCCCCCAACCCCCGCCAGTCGCCGTGAGAGCGGGCTAACCCTCCTGCAGCCCTGGCTCCCCTTAAAAAGGGGGGCTTTTTTTTCCCCCTTTTTTAAGGGGGGTTAGGGGGGATCTCCGAGGGCTACATCTTACTAACTGAACCGTATTGCCTTCAACACCCCCTTTATTTACTTCTCAGTCCAACTCTCAGAATTTATCTTGTTGTTTACAAAATTTTATATTTTTCTTGACCACCTGATTATGGATTCAAGGGGACAAAATCATAGCCAGTTGGGGATTGACTACTAGGCTGAATTTTGACTAAGATGGCTTTGCCATTAAGATTACGATCGCCTGATGGTAAAAATCCAAATTTTCCCATTGCACCATTTGCCGAAAAACTTGGACTACTTAGAGCCTGTTGCAATTGCTCGCGGGAGTTACTTTGTTCTAAACCCGTGGCGATCGCCATAGTCGCATCATAAGCCATTGCCGTTCTCCAAGTTACAGGCGCATTCCAAAGTTTCTGAGCATTTTTGGTAAAGGGATTGCCAGGAATTGCTGAGGGATGCCAAGGTACAGCTACTACCATGCCATCGACATCTGCTTGACCCGACTTTAAAGTTTGCGATGTGTAAAGAGTCGGACTAGCAAATAGTGTAAATTGCCTATTATTTGCCTTTGCTAAATCTAAAGCTTTGTCTATTTTATCTATATGGGGAGCTAATAACAAGCCATCCGCTCCATTATTGCGAGCATTATAAATCACGTTCCTGGGATTGAAATCTGGCGCGGAAAAATCACATTTTATATTGACAAATTCATTATTATATTTATTTTGTAAGTCGGATTGAACCCGATTTCTAAACGACTTATTATCTTGTGCTTTTTCATCCACACAAATAGCAATCTTTTTTTTATGAGCAGTTTTAATAACATACTCAAATAGAGAATCTGCAACACTTTCAATACTAGGTACAGCACGATATATATATTTAAATTCAGTTAGTTTGGCCGAAAAACTCGTAGGTGAAACCATTACTAACTTGCCCTGTTCGTAAACTGGTGCGGCAACAACAGAAGCATCACTAACATTATGCCCAACAACTGCCATAATTTCGGGAGATTCTACAAACTTGCTTGCAAGTTGTTTGGCAATATCTGGGCTATTTTCATCATTAGCGATCTCCACCTCTAACCGCCGTCCATTAATACCACCCTTGCTATTCTGTTCGTCTTGAGCTTGCGCCACCCCACGTAGAATCTCTTGAGCAACATCTAAGTTACTTCCAATAGGAACGCTGACAGCAATTTTAAGCGCACTGCCATTCCCAATCCTAGAATTGTTCAAATAAATCAATGTTTCTGGATCGTTGTGATTCTTCTGCAACGATTTTTCAAAAAATCTCACTGCTTGGTCAAAATTTCCCTTCCTAAATTCTTTTCCGCCCGCTTTTTTATCAGCATTACTGACTTTCTCAACTAAAATCTTCTCTCCTAAACTAATCCGGCTTTTGATTTCAATTTCTTGCCTCAACTTATCCAGCCCAATCCAGATGCTTATTATCGCGATCGCCCCAAACAGTCCATAAAAGTGCCAATTACGCTGTTTGGGATACTTTAACTCTGCCGCTACCGGATTCTGAAAAATCACCGGCAGCCAGGAAGCACAAGGATATTTGTCTTCCAATTCTTCCTGCAACCGCTTCCGGGCTAGGCGAACAGACGAGTAGAAGGATTCCCCACCAGCAAATGCTGTGAGGAAGTACTGCAAAAACTTCTGTGCTACTATGTCAGGCACCGGTTCTCGCATCACGATCGCATAGGGAATCCTTAAATCAACGAGCTTTCGTGCCAGTCCCAACCCATCGCAGGAGTTGAAAATTGCCAGCTTCAACCCCTTTTTTACCTTCTTCCACATTAACCTCCTGTGTTCAGATTTTGAAAACAGTAAATTACCGCAATTTCTGCAGCTAAGCACAAATACTTGTGTTTATCCAATAAATTTTAACCTTGGGACTAACCTTTTAGACATTGCATGTAACATTTCTAAAATTGGAAAACCAAAATTATCAACTACACATGCACAATCACTACAATCGAGAATAGATTCATTGTCTTTATTGAAAGGGCGCTGATGTCAGAAATCTATGCCACAACTGGAACCATCGCGGCGATCGCCACTGCAGTTGTCCCTCAACAGGGCAGTGTCGGTATTGTGCGCGTATCTGGAACAGAAGCCATGCACATCGCCCGCACCCTTTTCCATGCACCAGGGCATCAAGCTTGGGAAAGTCACCGCATCCTCTACGGATACATCCGCCATCCCCAGACACAACAAATAGTAGATGAAGCACTAATGCTGATAATGATTGCACCCCGTTCCTACACCCGTGAAGATGTGGTGGAGTTTCATTGCCACGGGGGAATCATGGCAGTGCAGCAAGTCTTGCAACTGTGTCTGGAAAATAAAGCAAGATTGGCACAACCAGGAGAATTTACCCTGCGAGCATTTTTGAATGGGCGATTAGATTTGACTCAGGCAGAAAGTATTGCCGATTTGGTAGGAGCGCGATCGCCCCAAGCTACACAAGCAGCACTAGCAGGTTTACAGGGAAAACTAGCCCATCCCATACGTCAGTTACGCGCCAACTGTTTGGATATCTTAGCAGAAATTGAAGCGCGGATAGATTTTGAGGAAGATTTAGAACCTTTGGATTATAACACCATCAGATCGGAAATTGAGAAAATTTCTGCCCAAATCACAAAGCTACTGGCAACTGCTGACAAAGGCGAACTACTGCGCACAGGGTTGAAAGTGGCGATAGTCGGGCGTCCAAATGTGGGGAAATCGAGTTTATTGAACGCTTGGAGCCAAAGCGATCGCGCCATTGTCACTCCCCTGCCTGGTACAACCCGCGATGTGGTAGAATCTCAGCTAGTTGTAGGCGGGATACCAGTACAAGTACTGGATACGGCAGGCATTCGGCACACAGAAGACCAAGTAGAAAAGATTGGAGTCGAGCGATCGCGCCGTGCCGCGAGTGCAGCCGACTTAGTACTGTTCACCATCGACGCCACAACAGGTTGGACAGCAGCAGATCGGGAAATTTACGTACAGGTGCAACACCGTCCGTTAATTTTAGTGATCAACAAAATTGACATAGCATCACCAGAACAAGTACAATACCCACAAGAGATTAACCAAGTTGTCAAAACAGCCGCTGCCCAAAACCAAGGCATTGAAGCTTTAGAAGCAGCGATTTTGGCGACAGTGCAAGCAGGCTTCGTGCAAGCAGCCGACTTAGATTTAGCGATTAACCAACGGCAAGCAGCAGCATTGACACAAGCGAAAACTTCTCTGGAACAGGTACAAACAACAATTTCCGAAGATTTACCTCTTGATTTTTGGACAATAGACTTACGCGGTGCGATTCAAGCTTTAGGGGAAATTACAGGGGAAGAAGTAACAGAATCTGTACTTGACCGGATTTTTAGTAAATTTTGCATAGGGAAATGAACCGCCAAGACGCCAAGAACGCCAAGACTCTTCTTTGCGTCCTTGGCGTCTTGGCGGTTCGTTTAATTTTGCTCACCTACTTGAAAACGGAATGTCTTTTCTAAATGAAATTAATCATGCCAATGTATTGATTGTAGGAGCAAGCCAAGGCATTGGTCTTGGTTTTGTGCAACAATTGCTGCAAGATACCAAGATTGCCAAGGTTTATGCAACCTATCGTCAGTTAGATTCTGCTTCCGAGTTACTATCTCTCAAAAGCAAACATTCTGACCGATTAATTTGTCTCTCTGTGGATATTACTGAGGAATCGCAGATTGTTGAATCTGTTCAACAGATACGTGCTGAAGTTAACAAGCTTCACTTGGTTGTCAACTGTGTAGGGCTGCTGCATGAGGGTAATGTGCAACCGGAAAAAAGCCTGAAACAAATCAATTCAGAGCATTTGCTGCGCTACTTTCAAGTCAACAGTATTGGATCTGTCCTGCTGGCGAAACATCTATTGCCGTTATTGCGTCATAGCGACAAGAGTGTTTTTGCCTGTATTTCTGCTAAGGTTGGTAGTATTGGCGATAACCAACTGGGTGGGTGGTATGGCTACCGAGCTTCTAAGGCTGCACTCAATATGTTTATGCGAACTGTGGCGATCGAGTATGGCAGAAGCAGCCCGAAAACTTTCGTGGTGATGCTGCACCCCGGAACAACTGATACACGCCTTTCTCGTCCTTTTCAAGGAAATGTACCTGCTGAAAAGTTATTCTCAGTAGAGCGTACCGTTACCCAATTGCTGAGTGTCATCGAACAGCTAAAAGAAGGCGATAGCGGACAGTTTTTTTCGTGGGATGGTAGCCGACTGCCTTGGTAGGATGGAAAGAAAATCAGTATTACGACTACTCCCGAATCGGTCTTTCGATTACCTATTTTAACGAACCGCAAAGACGCGAAGTACACGAAGAAAGAAGAGAAGAAGTTTATTCGCAGGATTTGCGGAAGCGATCGCCACACTTTTTCAGTCTGCTACCAGTTAATGCCATATTGTAGGCTGTGATCGAACAGCTTGCGGAAGGCTGGCGATTGTTTTTTTCATGGGATGGTAGCCGACTGCCTTGGTAGGATAGAAAGAAAATCAGTTCACTCGAATCAAGTTATGACCAGCATCAATATTTCCTTGCCTGAGTCGATGAAAGTCTTTGTCGAGGAACAAGTGGCTCAAGGCGATTATAATTCAGCCAGTGAATACGTTCAACAGCTAATCAGTCAAGACCAAAAGTGCAAAGCCCAAGAACGTTTGGAGGGGCTTATAATTGAAGGTCTTGAGAGTGGTCAACCGATGGAAGTGACAGACGAGTGGTGGGAGCAAAAACGCACTCAGTTAAGGGATTTTAGAACAGGAATCATAAAGGAAAGGCGATCGCTTGTTTGATTGAGGAGAGTGCGATCGCCCAATACTGTTCAGTTAAGATAATTTACCTACCGTCAACCTATGTAGAGACGCGACGCCAGTCGCCTACGGCGGGAAACCCGCCTGCAGCGCTGGCTCAAATTTCGCGTCTCTACAGGTGTAATATCTCCACTGATAAGCCTTAACTGAACGGTATTGTGCGATCGCCTAGAGAAAGCAAAGGGCAGCCACAGTTTTTTTGTGTGTTGATTGGCAGATTGGTTATTGATCGCACTTTCCCTACTCCTCATCAGTACGACAGGAATATCGCAAATGCACGGATAAATCTATCCTTATAACCGTGTTCAAAATTCTTGTTATGCCTCCCCTGCCACCAAATCCCACAGCACATCGATCCCTTCCCCTACATATTTTAAATTCTGGTGCTGGGAAATCCATCGGGCGACAGCAGCAGCAACATTACTAGAGTTTTTGCCCAACTTGCCCAAAGCATAAACAGCACTGAAACGCACAGAAGAATCCTCATCCTGAAGTCGGGACAGCAGTGCTTCGACGACCTGTGGCGAAGCGTTGCCCAACTTGCCCAAAGCATCAACAGCAAGGGAACGCACAGAAGAATCCTCATCCTGAAGTCGGGACAGCAGTGCTTCGACAACCTGTGGCGAGGCGTTGCCCAACTTGCCCAAAGCATCAACAGCACGGAAACGCACAAAATACTCCTCATCCTGAAGTCGGGACAGCAGTACTTCGACGACCTGTGGCGAGGCGTTGCCCAACTTGCCCAAACCATCAGCAGCCCTGAAACGCACAGAAGAATCCTCATCCTGAAGTCGGGACAGCAGTGCTTCGACGACCTGTGGCGAGGCGTTGCCCAAGTTGCCCAAAGCATCCGCAGCACTGAAACGCACATGAGAATTCTTATCCTGAAGTCGGGATAGCAGTGCTTCGACAACCTGTGGCGAGGCGTTGCCCAAGTTGCCTAAAGCCTCTATAGCACGGGAACGCACACGAAAATTCTCATTTTGAAGTCGGGACAGCAGTACTTCGACTACCTGTGGCGAGGCGTTGCCCAACTTGCCTAAAGCCTCAATAGCACGGGAAAGCACAGAATAATTCTCATCCTGAAGTCGGGACAGCAGTGCTTCGACAACCTGTGGCGAGGTGTTGCCCAACTTGCCCAAAGCATCAGCAGCAAAGAATCGCACATCAGAATCCTCATCCTGAAGTCGGGACAGCAGTGCTTCGACGACCTGTGGCGAGGCGTTGCCCAAGTTGCCTAAAGCATCAGCAGCACTGTAACGCACATCAGAATTCTCATCCTGAAGTCGGGACAGCAGTGCTTCGACTACCTGTGGCGAGGCGTTGCCCAACTTGCCCAAAGCCTCAATAGCACGGGAACGCACATAAGAATTCTCATCCTGAAGTCGGGACAGCAGTGCTTCGACTACCTGTGGCGAGGCGTTGCCCAACTTGCCCACAGCGTAAACAGCACGGGAACGCACATAAGAATTCTCATCCTGAAGTCGGGACAGCAGTGCTTCGACTACCTGTGGTGAGGCGTTGCCCAACTTGCCCACAGCGTAAACAGCACGGGAACGCACATGAGAATCCTTATCCTGGAGTAAGGACAGCAGTGCTGCGATCGCCTGATCTTTTTCTCCTAACGCTGCCCGATATTCTTGCAGTCGCACTTTATCTATCCGATCTGCTGATGCTTGCAACAATTCCAGTGCCAGATTTTGAAATCTGGTTTCATTCAGACTGCAAAGAGTTTGAAAAACCTGATATTTAATCCTGTAACCTACCAAATCGCCATCACTAACTTCCAGTTCGACTAATGGCTTCAAAATCTTTGTAATCAAACTGTCGTCAGATAATTCTAAATCTTCTGCTAAACAACTGCCAGCAAAGAAAAGGTTGCGGTGCAGCCATTCTTCATAAGGAGTATCTTGTTTGAGAATTTCCTCAATAACTTTTTTGGGGTTACTGCGTTTTTGCTGAGCGATTAAAAGCAGCAAAACCTCTCGCCAATGAGAATTGTGTAGGTGTTCTCGAATATGGTTTAGTACTACCTCAAAGCCTTCTTCCTGGCGATCGCGTATTTCTTGAGCCGTCAGGTATTCCTGAAATGTCTTATGCACAAAGGCATATCTGTCCTGCCCTTGTTCATTCAATAAACCACTGCGCTCTCTAATATGGTCAACAAATCTTTTTGCTTCAGCTTTGACTTGATGTTTCTGAAGTCGTTTTTGTTCAGCAATTTCAGCAATGTATTGGCTGAGTTGCGTAATCAACTCATCTTTATCTATCAGCGTATCGCCATCTTTGTCGCCCGTCGCTCCCTGAGTATGAATCCAGTAAGCTAGGCGTCGCATCAATACTTCTATATCATCACAGTTGTTGAGATAAGACATTTTAGCATCAATGCCTTTTTCTTGATCCCAGTTAATCAATAGCGTCTCCACCGCCCGTTCATACAGCTTATAACGCTGTCTGGGAAGAGATGCTTCGTAGCGATGAATCAGAGCAATAATTGTCAGTAATAATGGGTTTCGTGCTAATAGTTTGATTCGTTCTTGTTCTGCCAAAGCTTTCTTTAAGCTTTCTTGGCGGCGTTGTGCTTCCTCATAGTCTTGGGTGCGGCTTTCATACCACTGCTTAATAAATAGCTCAATTTGACTATCATCAAACTTTTCTAGAGTATAATGAGTCAACTCCTCCGTGCGAAAAAATTCCCGACTATAACCTGCTGGACGCGAAGTAATAATTGCCCTATTTTTGGAATATTGTCCTAAAAAACTCTCAATTCTCTTCACAAAATCCAAGCGTTTACCAGACTCAGCAATCTCATCTAAACCATCAAGTAAAATTAACGCTCGTCCATCTTCTAGCCAATACTCAAAGAAACCTTTTGGTAACTCGTGAACATATATGTTTTTCGCAAAATGTTGCACATATTCTAATATATTTGGTTCTGAATATCTAGCTAACTCTCTAATCCTAATCAGAATTGGCAGCAATTCTGTATCTGCTGGTAAACCTAGTTTTTCTGGTTGTTTTTCAGCCAGCATCACAGCAAAGTAACTCATCAAGGTTGTTTTACCAACCCCTGGCTCTCCCAGCACAACGAATTTATGGAATGTACTTTCTCTCAATAGTTGTGCTGCTGAAAATTTCTGGGCGGAGGTTTGTTGCAGTAGTGTTCTTTGTTTTTGGGTGACTGTTACTTCTTGATTTACATTTGCATTTAACTGTAAGGGGATGATTTCTCTATTTTCCAACTGCTCCACCACATCAGGCATAACAAAAATTTGTGGCAGCTTCGTATATTTTTCGTCTTCTCGTCCTGTTACCTTTAGCCCAACAAACTTAATATCATTAAAGAATTGTGCGAGTTGCTTGAGATAATCGGCTTTAGCATTCTGAAATTTTAAATAAGTATTTGTTTTCTCAAAATAAGCATTTACAAATTTTTCAAGCCAATTTTCAATACTCTTATTAAGGAATTTCAATTCTTTATTTTCTGATGCCAGCTTTTGAAAAATTTTAATCAAAAGTTCTATATCTAGGGTTGTTTTATCTTTGAACGGCTTCTGTAATTCTTCCTGAACTCCCGTATCTTTGAAAAACCGTTCTAGAAACTCTCTAGCAGGCTTTGGATCGCAACGATAAAACAAATGCTTCTCAGAAGGCTGGGTGGCGTCCCACTCTTCAGCAGCAGTGATGCCAGCTTTCAAGGCTTTCTCTAAGTCTGTAGGATTTAATGCACTGTTGATTTTAGCAATCAGTTCTTTTGCAACTACTGGAAATAGTGTTTTGCCTACACTGCTCGCAATTAGTTCTACACTCATGGTGCCTTGAGTAACTCATCTTCATGTATATTAACGTTAGTTCGATAGGGGTTTTGCGTCACTGATGGTATAATTGGTATGAATGGCGACTTTACCCGCATCACTAATCGTTTTTCAACGACGCCATGAGTTCATCATGTTGAGCCTCTGTCATGCCGCGTGTTGCCGCTTCCTTCTGTAATTTTCGTGCAATGACAGATAAGCTAGGACGACCAACCATTAGACGGACAATCTCATCATCAGGCATTTCGTCCAGTGCCGCTTTAATTTGTTTAGCTGTACCTTGGATAACTCCAGCCTGTATGGTCATTGTTTTTGCTCCTATTCTCTGAGGCGATTATATCACCATGTTGTACATTTAAAATGCAGCTTTATAAGCATCTGACGCACCATTGGCGATCGCAGAGTTACAAGAATTTATTGCTCTTCGTCCAAAGGAGTTACCAACCCCATAAAATTCAAGAAATCAGGTTCTCCAATGCTAGTTGTAAGTCTTGCGTCAGGTTGTTAACTGCTTGTCTTGCTGCTTGACGGTTTGTTTGATAACTTGACCAGCGTTCTGTCACTGAGATCGGTTCACCAACGCTAAGCCGCGCTTGTCGCCAACCTAATCGAGGTCGTCGAGGGTTTTTCTCCCCTTTAATCCTGGCGATCAGATCGAACAAAATTAAGGACGTTTCTGCAAATCTTTCAAAGGAAGGCTTTTCCTGAACGTAGGTTCCGGTGACTGCTACAAAACTCTCCGCTAAACGCATATGTAGCACACGCAAAGATGCTTCTTCAGCAATCCAGTCTGCCAAGCCCTGCTGTAAAGGAGATAAAGTTTGCAAATCAGGCAAATCCTGGCGGTAGATATCATCCCAGCTTGCTGACTCTATTCGGCGACAGCGCTCAATCACAGTTCCTTGAGATTCCAGACCAAAATATTGCTCGGCTGCTTGTAGTGACCGATCTAATACTGTCTGTAGTCGAGTCTCAAGTACTTCGTTACGGCTAGCAGATGAATCTATTTGTGTAGCGACTGGTGTGGTTTCGTGGTTGAAGCGAGTGTAAAACTGTTCCATCTGGGAAAGAACATGTTCACCCAGTCGAAATAGTCGTTCATAGAAAACTTTTTCTCGGTCGGGAGTTGATTGACTAATTTGCTGCATCGGCAAACCACTATCTACTTCCAATTTACCCAAAAGCCAATCTAATTTTGCCCAAGATGGGTTAATGTAGCTGTACTGAATTCCAATCGGTACAATCAGAACTTCCTCAAGTCGATTAGCTTTGAGCAAGTCTTCTACACACCAGAAGCCCAAATGAGCAACCCCTGGTTCTAGAGGGCTGACAATTTCGCTATGTCCATTAGTGGCTCCTTCGGGAGCTATACTTATTGGTAGTTTGCCATTGGCAAACAAATCCCGTGCTGTCTTCATCCCAACCCGGTCTAGCCGCTTACCGCGATGAATCGATACGCCCCCTAACCGAGAAAACAGCCAACCAAGCCAGTTTCCAGCCCACAGCAACATCCCCCGGTCATAAAGAAAGTAAGAATGAATTGGGTATTGCAGTTTGATACCCTTTTTCCGGGCAAATTTTGGTACTGCACGGGATAACAAATACAACATGCTAAAAGGGTCGTCAACCTCAGAGTGGCGAAATGCCATTAAGAAGCGAATTTTACCGACTTGGAATTTTTGGTAGAGATTGACTAGCACTTCCACATTCACAGTTTCAATCTGCGCTATACCTGTTGGTAACCACGGTTTCAGCCGGAATCGCAGGAAGATTGGCACTAAACCTTGCATAATATAATGTACAAGTGGGTCAAACCGCTCTGAAATAAACTCTAAGGGAGGTTGAGCGCGTTGAATCGAATGGGGCAAGGTGGTTCTCCTGGTTATGTTATCTGTTGGGGAAACTGTGATTGCTGAAGTTTTTTCCATTATGACTCGACTGGGTTTTCAGCATATGTTGAGGTAGTATGCTTTACAAAAAGACGGTTGGCAGATAACTCACGACCCGCTCTCATTAAATCTATATACATATAGCAGCGAAGCGCTTAAAATACAAAATTAGACCGAGAGGGCCTATTTTTGCGTTGGTGGGCAGTGCCCACCCTACCCTTGTTGAGAATGGTGCAAGATATCAGTCAATTATCTATCTCCCAATCTTCAATCAGCAAGTTATGAACGCGCTTAAATTCTCTGGTGTTATGGGTAATGAGGGTTGAGTTATTTGTCAGTGCGATGGCGGCAATTTGTAAATCATAAGCTCCGATTGGAGTACCTAATGCTTCCAGCCCAGAGCGAATCATTCCAAATGTCATTGCTGCTATATCGTCAAAGGGTAGTGATATAAATTGAGCTAAAAATTCTTGCTGTAAGGTAAGATTACGTTCTGGATTTGCACTTTTCATTGCGCCATAAAATAATTCAGCTTTGACGATTGAGCAAACAGCAATATCTTTAGTGGCAGTGGATTCTAGTTTCTGCTTTAAGGTGGAATTTTTCCCACGCAAATAGATAATACAAGTGTTAGTATCTAGCAGGAATTTCATAGAATCGCTTCGCGTTCAAGTTGTTGTCCTTGGGGATGGCGAAAGAATGTTTCATCTTGGATACATCCATAGAATTGAGTCAGGGGATATTCTGGGGTTTCGGTTGGGGTTTCTGGTTTTAGGGACTCGATGAGGGTTGTTAGCAATGCCCAGCCGAGGCTAATATCTAATTCTTCGGTAAGTTCAGCATTGAGGGATTGACGGAAGAATTCTGAGAGTTTAGTGGTTTGCTCTGGGTGGGTGTTGTTATTATATGTAGTCAAGCTTTGGGCAAGGAGTTGGATAATATACAGTTTATCGTTAGGGGAAAGCTTTATGAGTTGTTGTTCGAGTTCTGGGATAGCCATGATGTGGTTTAAGTAGAGGATAAATTTATTCTACTTTCAGCCTTAGGGGTTAATCTAGTTGGACTCGTTAAGTGACAATTTCGCTTTGCCACCTCCTCATGTAATTATTCTTACTTTCTTTACCTCGGATAATACTTGTTTTAAGTTGTGTAGTTCTATGGCGCAATTCACTACAACTGCCAGAAAATCTACATTCGGGCTGTATTAACCCATCCAGAATACGATGAAGGAAAGTGGAAAGAATAATGCCTAGTATCAACCTCGCTCAATCCATCACTGCTTGGTCATCCATTGCCGAAAACGTTTTTGTTCCTCACACTGAAGAGGAATACGATCGCGATTGTCGAAATGCTCGATCGCCTCTGGACACTCTTCGCTTTTGAGTGGGACTCTTGAGATATCTTTTACAATATCTAAATACATCACAACCCAATTCACTCACAATGACAAACATTACCATTTTTAACATTGACGACAACATCAAAAACCTCTTGCAACAACGAGCTTTAAAAAATGACCGTTCCCTAGAAGAAGAAGTAAAAGAGATTCTCCGTCTTGCTTTAATTGAAAATCAAAAACCGCCTGTAAATCTTGTAAATATGATAGAAAAACGCTTTGCCCACTTGGGAGATTTTGAACTAGGAGAAGTTACTAGAGAACCTATACGTCCTGCACCCACTTTTGAATGATGATTATTCTTGATACTAATGTATTTTCAGAATTAATCAAACCTTTAGGGTCTACAGTAGTTCGCAATTGGGCATCTCGACAACCTGTGACAAGTTTGTTTACTACAACAATTACACAAGCCGAAATACTCTATGGCATCGCCATTTTACCAGAAGGAAAGCGTAAATATGAACTCTACCAAGCCGCTACTTTAATGTTTGTAGAAGACTTTGTAGGACGTGTTCTTCCATTTGATGAATCTGCGGCTGTAGCTTTTGCTAATATTTCAGCCCAAAGACGAGGAAGTGGAACTCCCATATCTCAAGCTGATGCTCAAATTGCTGCTATTTGTTACTCTCGTAACGCAAAATCAGCAACTCGTAATGTTGCTGATTTTGCTGGCTGCGGAATTTTTATGATTAATCCTTGGTCAGACAAATCCCCATAATTAACTTTTTGAAAAAAACAGTTTAATTCAAAATCAGGAGAAGGGTTTTTTGTTGCTTTAGCGCGCTCATCGCAACTAAGTACCTAATTTTAACTCACTGCTATAGGAATCCGGTTTGATTATTGAAAAAATCTCAGTATTTGTAGGGTGGGCAGTGCCCACCAAAGCCCAGATATGGTGGGCACTGCCCACCTAACCCTGTCAAGGTGTAAGTGAAAAAACGAATATCTCTCCCTTGTCCTTTGTGTCTTCGCGGTTCAAAACAAATTTTAAACCACGAAGACACGAAGGACACGAAGGTAAAATCTCGAAAATTGAACAAAATTTTCGCGCGTTTTTGAGCCACCTTGACAGGGCGCGAGATGTGCCCACCCTACGTTTATTTCAAAAATCAAATAGTAATCCTATACCTCATTTAGCTCTGATAAATTCATAAATCTCTAAATATTGTGCTCCTGGGTGATTCCAAGAGTAGTCATACTCCATACCTTGAATTACAAGTTCTTGGAACTCTTCAAGATTGTAATACCACAACCCGATCGCACGATCCATTGCTGACTCAAGGGCATGATAATCAGTGTCATAGAACACATAGCCATTGCGTTTTTCTGGAGGCTGGCTTTGGTCGTAGTCTCGGTCAAACACAGTATTTACCAGTCCACCGACTCCCCGAACAATTGGCACAGTACCATACTTCAACCCAATCATTTGAGTTAGTCCACAGGGTTCGTAATTGCTAGGGACAATAATCATATCCGCCCCTGCATAAATTAGGTGGGATAATTCTTCGTTAAAGCCCAGTTCTAAATGACAATCAGGGTGATCGTTCAAGAAGTTTTTCTCGTGGCGGAAATGGGCATTGATGCCTGACTCTGTTGCCGAACCCAATAGCACAAATTGTGCCTGTTTTTGAAGAGCGTCATAAATCGCATGGTGTACGAGATGAACGCCTTTTTGATTGTCCAACCGACCGATGTATGTAACAATAGGTTTATCGATGTCACGCAACAGCAGCCGCTCTCGTAGAGCTTTTTTGTTCTTGGCTTTGTCTTCTAAGTTATCTTTGGTGTAGTGCTGGGGAATATAGCGATCGCTTTCGGGATTCCAAAAATCATAATCAATGCCGTTGAGAACCCCCCTAAACTTATCCTGATGCAAGTGTAAGGTATGACTTAAACCACAGCCAATATCTGTGTAGTGAGCTTCCCAAGCATGGTGAGGTGAAACTGTGGTCACAGCATTGGCGTAAACAATACCCCCTTTCATCAAGTTCAAGGCAAAGGGGTTAAAGTTGTCACGCAGCTTATCATACTGGAAGTAATAAGCTTCTTGGTTTAGATTGGTGGCTCGGAGAATATCTGCACCGCCCATCCCTTGGTGTTTAAAGTTGTGGATGGTGTAGCAAACTCGTTGGCGATCCATCCCATGATATTTGTAAATCTCAAAAAGCATGACTGGGACTAAGCCTGTCTGCCAGTCATGACAATGAATGATATCAGGTCGCTTGTTGCTTTGAAGCAAAAATTCTAAAGCGGCTTTGCTAAAGAACGCAAAGCGCATATTGTCGTCATCACAACCGTAATAACAGCCTCGATTAAAGAAATTATCACCTGAGTGGGGTTCAATAAAGAAGCAGACTCTCCCGTGTACCCAACCACAATAGACAGAACAGTGAATTGCAGCGCCATACCAGGGTACCCACAAATCACGGTAAGCGTCATGAAGTCCCCAAACATGGTCGTAGCGCATGCAATCGTACTTCGGTAGAATAATCTCGACGCTATGCCCCCGGATTTCTAATTCCCGACTGAGTCCGTAAACGACATCGCCTAAGCCTCCAGCTTTAATTACAGGAGCGCATTCTGACGCAATTTGTACGATATACACATCCCTACTCCTTGCTTAACCAAATGATACTTTCTTTATCTTCTCAATCAATACACGAAGATGTACTCATTGGCAAGCAAGTAATCTGGTCATTCGGAGAAAATTGCCACCACTAGAATACAGAACACAGCCTCGTCTTACAGATCCGATCAATGGTCTTTATAGCCCAATACGGTTCAGTAGTTGTTTACTTACCGTCAACCTATGTAGAGACGCGAAATTTCGCGTCTCTACACAGTGTAAAATTCCAACCGTAAACTCTTAACTGAACGGTATTGCTTTACAGCCATGACGTCCAGTTGCCAGATATTAAGACGAAAATAAATACAAGTATATTCAAAACTTCAATATGAGCTATTGCCTCAATCCCAATTGCCCCAAACCCCAAAACCCAGAACAGACAAATTTTTGCATCACCTGCGGCACAAAGCTACTACTCGATAACCGCTATCGTGCAACTGACTTTCTTGCTGCTGGTGGTATGGGCAGAAACTTCTTAGCAGTGGATGAACGCACGCCTTCTAAAAAACGTTGTGTAATTAAGCAATTTTCCCCAGATCCTGATACTGTTAGCAATCCGGCGGCATTTCAGAAAGCAGTGGAATTGTTTAACCGGGAAGCGGCGATCCTGGATCAACTCGGCGATCGGTCCGACCACATTCCCCGCCTGCTGGCATATTTGGAGCAAGTGAAGCGCCTGTATTTTGTACAGGAATTCATCGACGGGCAGAATTTGCTCAAGGAATTGGAACAGGGGAGAACCTATAACGAAGCACAGATCTACGAGTTATTAAATGATTTGTTGCCCGTGCTGAAATTCATCCATGAACAGGGAGTGATCCACCGGGATATTAAACCTGATAATATCATGCGTCGTCAAAATGGGCAACTGGTGCTAATTGACTTCGGCATTTCTAGAGAACTGATTGGCACGGTGGTGTTAACAGGGACAACTGTGGGAACCTTGGGATATGCACCTCCAGAACAAATGACCTATGGAGTAGTCTATCCAGCGAGTGACCTTTATGCTTTGGGTACGACTTGCATTCATTTAATGACTGGCATGTCTCCCGATCAACTCTACAATGTCCCAGAAAAACGCTGGATATGGCGAGATGTGCTTGTGTCAGTCGGGATTTTTATTGGCACGCATTTGGAGCAGATTTTGGACAAGATGCTGAAGGCTGATGTGGGGGAAAGGTGGCGATCGGTTGATGAAGTGCTGCAAGAGTTGAAGCCAGAACAGACGAGAAACTCTCCAAATATACAAGCCAATTCGCCTTTCTCAAAAGCCGTAAGTAACCAGAACAGGAAATGCGCGGATGTTATTGGCATTGACCTTGGTACAACTAACACGGTAGTAGCTGCGATCGAAGATGGACAGCCTGTAGTCATCCCCAATCAGGATGGTTTTCTCATCACTCCCTCTGTAGTAGCTTACACCCAAAATGGCGATCGCCTAGTCGGAGAAGCTGCAAAACGCCAAGCCCTCAGAAACCCTCAGAACACCTTTGACTCGGTGATGCGCTTTGTTGGTTGCGAATATAATGAAGTCAACGAGAAAGCTAAACAAGTCTCCTACAAAGTTTTGCGCGATGCCAAAGGTCAAGTCCAAATTGACTGTCCAGTTCTTAACAAGCAATTCACGCCGTCAGCCGTTTTGGCGCAGATTTTGCTGCAATTGGCAGATAACGCCAGCCAGTATATAGGTAAGCCAGTAGTCCAAGCTGTAATTACGGTTCCAGCTTACTTTGATGACATTCAACGTCTGGCTGTAAAAGAGGCTGGTTCTCTTGCTGGCTTGGAAGTTTTACGGATTATTCCTCATCCTTTAGCAGCCGCACTTGCCTATGGCTTTAATAAAAAAGATAATCAGACAATTCTGGTTTTTGATCTGGGCGGCGGTCACTTCAGTGTTTCAATTTTAGGAATCGACGATGGTGTATTTGATGTGTTGGCGTATTCCGGCGACACCCAACTAGGGGGAAACGACTTTGACCAGAAGATTGTAGACTGGCTTGCACAAGAATTTAAACAACTAGAAGACATCGATCTCCGTCAGGATAAACAAGCCCTGCCGCGATTAAGAGAAGCAGCACTCCTCGCCAAAATTGAACTTTCTAGCGCTACCCAAACGGAAATTGATTTACCCTGGATCGCTAATACAGCATCCGGTTCTAAGCACCTAAAAATCACCCTGACTCGCTCCAAGTTTGAGGAACTCTGTGCTGATTTAATAGACCGTTGCCGCGTTCCTGTAGAAAGCGCGCTGCGAGATGCAAAATTAACTAAGAGCGATATTGATGAAGTCGTATTAGTTGGTGCTTCTACCCGCATTCCCGCAGTAAAACAGATCGTGAAGCAGTTGTTGGGTAAAGATCCTAACCAAAGCGTCAACCCTGATGAAGTTGTAGCAGTTGGTGCAGCGATTCAAGCCGGTGTGCTTGCTGGTGATGTCACTGGTATCTTACCGTTAGACGTGACACCACTGTCCTTGGGTGTGGAAACCTTAGGCGGCGTAATGACCAAAATTATTCCCCGCAACGTTACTATTCCTACTAACAAGACTGAAGTTTTCTCTACTGCTGTGGATTGGCAAACTTGTCTTGACATCCATATTATTCAAGGAGAGCGAGAAATGGCTAATGATAACAAAAGCCTGGGTATCCTTTGCTTGGATGGTATTCCACCAGCCCCTCGCGGGGGGCAACAAATTGAAGTAAATTTCGACATTGATGGCAATGGAATTCTTAATGTAACTGCTCATGACAAAGCCACTGGTAAACAGCAGACAATTACCATTAATCGTGCTTCTACTTTATTTTCCAACGAAGAGATCAAGCGTAGGCAACTAGCATTACCTATCAATACGGTTGGGATAACGCGCCAAGCCCCCCAACCCCCCTTTACATGGGGAACATGGGGGATTAAGTTCCCTCCTTTTTTAGGGGGGTTTGGGGGGATATCATGAAGAGCTAGCACAATGGTTGCACGTACAGAAAAACTTTTATCAGTGGCAGCAATTCATGGTTACAAGTGTTTTATATCACAATTGAAGGCGAGCGCTAAAACAAAGTGACTCTTAAGGCTATCCGGTTCGCTATAAATGTACTCAGTTGCGGAGTCTGGGTGCTTTACAATTATTTAGAGATGCTTACACCAGCAAAGGCAACAAGCTAACATAATTAATGACGCTAGGAGAAGCAAATGACAGTTACACAAATTTCTGCCCAAGAACTGTTCCGGGCTGCTTATGAAAATCGCTACACTTGGGACAAGAACTTCCCTGGTTATACTGCAGATCTTTGCCTCAAGCATGGTGAGCAAGTGTTTACAGGTAAAATTCGCGTAAACGACAATCTCAAGGCGGAAGTTTTTGAGGTAGCTGACGAGCAAGCAAAGCAGGCGATTCACTCTCAGGTGTGGGAGATCGCAATTCACCGCATCCGTCGATCCTTTGAAGAAACCCACGGCGCGAATACATTTAGCTATGGTGCTACTGACGAAACTGGTGCAGTCGAGATTTTGGTAGGCGGTAAGTCTGAGGGCGATCGCTACAAAGTCCGTAACAATGAAGTGTGCCTCGTTCAACGTCAAATCCACGGTGTTGTTGTTCTAGTTAATACCAAGAGCAGTCACAATACAGGGGAAGGTTACCTGTCCCATCGGTATGACTCCATATACCACGACCCCGAAACAGGCGAACAAAAGGGCGAAAGAAGTGAATTTGAAGATGAGTACGAAAAAGTTGGCAAATATTTTATCCTAAATCGCCGAGTGATTCGCACCCCGGTAGAAGGACAACCGTCAACTCAGGAATTTATCTTCTCGAACATGAAGTTATTGGAACCTGTTATAGCTTGATTTTTCTAGGTGGTGTGACTGTTAGCAAGGCATTACCACCTAGATAAAATGCGGTGCGTTAGAAGGGATTAGGACTTACGCACTATACAAATTAAACATCATCTGTTAGACGAAATTCGTTCGTTTCAGATAGCTTTGGCGTAAGTCCTTAAACAGAATTGACCACATTGTAGGGGCGGGGAAACCCCGCCCTGACGATCGTATTGTGGTCTACCCTCAAAAAATTTGCGCTTTTTGCCGATCAAATCATGATGCATAGTTAACTATTTCTGTCAATGCGTAAGTCTGAGGAATAATGAAACAACTGAAAATGTTCCAAATTGACGCATTTGCCAGCGTTGTTTTTCGTGGCAATCCTGCTGCTGTGTGTCCACTCACAAATTGGCTTTCAGACGAACTCATGCAGGCGATCGCCGCAGAAAATAATCTTGCCGAAACAGCCTTTTTCATTCAAAACGGCGACAACTACGACCTTCGATGGTTCACACCTCGCTATGAAGTTGACCTTTGTGGGCATGCAACACTCGCGTCAGCATTCGTGATTTTCACTGCCCTTGAACCCACAAGAAACTCAGTTCAATTTAATACAAGAAGTGGTCCTTTGTGGGTGAAGCGCAACGGTGATTTGCTCACAATGGACTTTCCTTCTTTACAACCTACCATTTGCACAAATCCACCGGCTTTACTTCTTGAAGGATTGGGCAAAACGCCACAATTCGTTTTATCTACTAAAAGCAAATACATTACTGTATTTGCCAGCGAGGACGAAGTGCTTGCCATTCAACCAGACTTTAAACTTCTGGAACAACTTCACCCGCACGGCGTCGTGGTGACTGCACTTTCCAAAGATGCGGATTTCGTGTCACGATATTTTGCACCAAGCTATGGTATTCCCGAAGACCCGGTCACAGGTTCTATACACTGCTCTCTTGTTCCCTATTGGGCAAATCGTTTAGGAAAGACGCAGTTGTACGCCAAGCAAGTTTCAAATCGTGGGGGCGAATTGTGGTGCGAAGCCCAACAAGATAGAGTCACAATTTCAGGACGTGCTGTGCGATATCTCGAGGGTGACATTTACTTTTGAACAGCATTACGAATTACTAAATTGAGTTCCTCAACTTATCGATATTCTGCTCCCAATTTGCGCCATCAAAAGGCACAATCTCAAACCTTGCCACTGTATCACCATCGAGACAGCGCACATTCACATCAACGCAATCGGGGTGACTGCGCGGAATATAAAAAGAGTGAACCCCGCAAATGCTGCAAAATTTGTGCTGGGCAACTCCTGTGTTAAATCTGTAGGTTGTCAACACATCTTCGCCTTGCAGCAAAGTAAATTTATCTTGCGGCACAATTAAATGTAAAAAGCCTTTCTTGCTACAGATTGAGCAGTTGCAATCATCAGCTTTGTGCTTGTCAACCACCACCCGAAACCGCACAGCCCCGCAGTGACATCCACCTTCATAGGTGACGAGTTCGTTGATATTTAGTGTCATATTAATTGACTAGGAAAATGCGGTTATAGTTCCTCATTATATTACCTCCTTCCTAAGCTCAACCAGGGAATCTATGACTAGACGCCGAACCTGCTGTTAAATTTCCGGAGGCAGAACCTCCACTCATATAGGAATCAATCATACTTGATTTTTGAAATATACGTAGGGTGGGCACATCTCGCGCCCTGTCAAAGTGTAAATAAAAAAATGAGGATCTCTCCCTTGTCCTTCGTGTCTTCGCGGTTCAAAACAAATTTTAAACCGCGAAGACACAAAGGACGCAAAGGTAAAATCTCGAAAATTGAACAAAATTTTCGCGCGTTTTTGCGCCACCTTGACAGGGCGCTTGTGGGCAGTGCCCACCCTACACTACTTAAAATTTTTGGCGTTGCTGAATCAGAGTATGAATTTACATTCTTCGAGATGACTAAACATCGATTCTTTGCGTCTTCGCAAGGCAGTGCGTGAGGCTAATTCATACTTTAAATCAGCAACGCCAAATTTTTCATCAATGATTTAGGATTCCGATAGCGTTATCATGCTGAGCATAGTCAAAAGTAGCCAGCATCAGCGTCGTGACTCTAGTTTTGCGACTCGCGCCTGTAATTTGTTGACGTCTTGCCTAGTTTCGATCACCAAAGTTGCCAGCCGATCAAACATGCGATCGCGTTCTGACGACGATAGGTTTCTTCCGGAAGACTGAGACTGGCGCGGGGTAAGGGTTGTTCTAGGAGATGAGGATGGGCTGTTTCGACCAAGCTGAGACTCTATCTGATTTAACCGCGACTCCAAATTCCTAAAGTCCGCTTCCAAGTTGCTAAGGCGTGACTCTACTTGCTGAGATGAGGCAGCGTTGGAAAATAATCCGCCCCATGTAATAATTACCAAACACACGGCTAACGCTACCAGCCCAATACGTTTCATTGCTTCGCTCCCTTGATAACTTAGGAGTTATGATTAGGTAATGGCTAATGGCTAATAGAAGATTGGCAATTAGCAATTAGCCATTAGCAATTAGCAATTATCAATTACCTCTTTTTATCTGCTTGAAGGTGGGAAAATAAACTTTGCCAATCGATAAATGCGTTATTTTCTCCCTCTTTCACCTCAAACGTGACATTGCACGCTTTCGTTTGTTGTAGCGCTTCTACACAAAGTTGAGCAACATCCTCACGACTGATTTTTCCCCTGATGTTGTCACCTTGCTCAAAGATTAACTTTTTGCCTCCTGGTTCTTCAGTCAACGCGCATGGTCTGATAATCGTATAAGGGATTCCACTTTCCCTTAAACTATCTTCTCCCTTCAACTTCCACGTTAGAATTCCTCCTAACTGGTCATTTAATCTCACCGCTGGCGGTTCTTCATCTAAATTGATTCCAGGGCGTCCGGGACGAGTAACACCCGCTGAGCTAATCAGGACAAACTGTGGTAAATTAGCCCCACCATAAGCTTTAATTGATTCCACTTGCAAAGCAAAACCACCAGGTGAAAATTTGGGATTTAATTCGCCGTCATATTCAAACTTGCTCAACATCAATTGAAATGCACAAATTTTGCTAGCGTCAATTGGCGGACAATCTTTCACAGTTTTTGCTCGAAATCCGGGAATCAAATCTCTAAACGGAATGCGAATATCTATCCAGGTGTTTGCTACAGTGTCAAAAGAATAGCTGTAAGCAATACTATCCCATTGTTCTTCTGTCCGTAGGATGAATTTATAACGTTTACCGTCGCCTCTGACACGCAATTCCACACCTTGATAACCAGATAAATTGAAAGGTGGAGTGAAATTTTTCGTTCTTACAGAAGCAAATCCCCCAGAGTTAGCGGTTGAGACATTACCTGCAAACAAAGCTGTGTCTTCCACTAATTGGATATTACTTTCACTCACACCACCCATGACCACATCATCGACAGCACCCCAGTTATTCTTTAATTCAGTTGATGGATTTGTGAAATCAAATAATAGTTTTTCACCTACCTTCGGCAGGTATTTAGCTGCTGCTGCTACCAAGTTTTTTACACCTTGATATTCTACGTTTTCTGGGGTGTCGCCAACGATTTCTGGTAGATAAAATTTGACACCTTGATAATATTTAGCTCGTTCTGGTGTGTCTCCTTCTACAGGTTGCACACGAACTGCTGTACAACACACCACAGCTTGGATATTCGCCATAACGAGGGAAGTCAAAGTTTCTGGTTTAGTGATATCCGCAACTGCCAAGTCAATTTCGTTACCTAAGATTGACCGTGCTTTGTCAATGTCTCGGACAAGCGATCGCACTTTATAACCTTGTTCAACCAGTCGCCGCACCACTCGCTTACCCACACCACCTGTCGCACCTGCTACTAGTATTACACCCACTTGTTTTGCTCCATCAAGTCTATCTTTATTATCCTGGGAACGACCTTGAAATAATTCTTGTATCCAGTTGAAGAATGGGATAACCTCAAAATAAGTAAGGGTTTGGATGAATCTACCTAAGTCCCATTGAGAGCGATTATTATCAGTCATACTAAGTCCTTTGTTCTTTGTCTTTTGTCATTAATCATTTGTAATTTGTCTTTTTTGACGAATAACTAAACTAATGACTGATGACCAATGACCAATGGTTATGTTGTAAATTCAGACACCAAGTGTGTTCGCAATAGATGGTACTGCAAAGAGAAATTCATGAGGGTAGCAAACTATGCTTCAATTTCAACCCCCTGGTTTTGGGCAGAAAGTCATCAATACCTCCCTGGGGTTTATGGTTTACTATACCCAAACGACTGCACCTTGGTTGATTGCTGAGACTGTTGATTTACCAGATCTTGTCTTCCTCCACAACTTTGGTGGCGGTGCATCTGCCTATGAATGGTCGAAAGTGTACCCCGCTTTTGCTACTACTCATCGTATTTTAGCCCCGGATTTAATCGGTTGGGGTGAATCAGCTCATCCGGTGCGAGATTACCAAATTAGCGATTATCTGACAACCATAACAGAGTTTATTAGACATACTTGTCGCTCAAGAGCGATCGTGGTCGCGTCTTCTTTGACAGCTGCTTTGACTATTCGCCTCGCCATTCTTCAACCTTTTTTATTCCAAGCACTATTTCTGGTGTGTCCATCTGGGTTTAATGATTTTGAGCAGAGTGCTGGGCGCAGGCTTCCACTTCAGATGATCAATACGCCGCTGTTAGATAGTTTAATTTATGCCCTTGGCGCAGAAAATGAAGTGGCGGTACGTAACTTTTTGCAAAGTTTTCTATTTGCTAAACCAGAAAGAGTGTCTGAAGAAATGGTGCAGGCTTATTTAGCCTCTGCACAACAGAAGGATGCTAAGTTTGCAGCGTTGGCATTTTTACGAGGTAACCTTTACTTTGACCTGAGTTTGTATATTCAGCAACTCACAATTCCTACTGTTATATTTTGGGGGGAGGAGGCACAATTTACCAGTGTTAAATTAGGGCGGAATTTGGCTTCTTTGAATCCAAATGTAATTCGAGATTTTCAGGCGATCGCACATGCAGGAGTGCTGCCTCATTTGGAAATGCCAGAGGTAGTAATTGGTTTGTTGCAACGCTATCTGTAGTCAGGAGTCGATAGCAACTAACAACTAACAACTAACAACTAACAACTAACAAATTTCACTGACTTTTGTTTAAATATAAAAAACATTGGGAATACTAAGTATGGCGAGCTATTGTCAAGCTTGATTTTCGACATAACTTCGGCTATGAACCATCCCAAATTCACAACTGCTCCGCAGCATAACTTCTCTATTGCGTTTTTGCTTGAGATAATTAACGGTATATCTGACCCGATTTTTGTCAAAGACCGCCAACATCGGTGGGTATTGCTCAACGATGCCTTCTGTGATTTCATGGGTCATAGCCGAGAAGAACTGCTTGGCAAGTCAGACTGTGACTTCTTCCCTCAACAAGAAGCTGATGTGTTCTGGGACACAGATGAATTGGTGTTCACCACAGGCATTACCAATGAGAACGAGGAGGATTTTACGGACGCTTTTGGTGTAACCCATGTGATCTCCACAAAAAAATCATTATTTGAGGATGAGACAGGCAAAAAATTCTTGGTCGGTACTATTAGAGATATTACAAAAAACGTCACAAAGTATAAGCAAGTCGAAGCCGAACTGGGGCAGTCCCAGCAACTGTTGCTGCTGGTGATGGACAACATCCCCCAGCAAATTTTTTGGAAAGACTGCAATTTAGTGTATATGGGCTGTAACCGCAACTTTGCTAGTGTTGCAGGGGTAGGTTTACCTGAAAACATTATTAGCAAGACTGACTACGATTTGCCATGGAAGAAAGAAGAGTCTGACTGGTATCGAGAATGCGATCGCCGCGTCATGGAGTCTGGTAAACCAGAACTGCACATCATTGAAACTCAGCAACAGGCAGATGGCTTGCAGTCTTGGTCAGATACTAATAAAATCCCGTTGTGCGATGCTCAAGGTAATGTCATAGGTATCCTTGGTACTTGCGAAGATATTACTGAGCGCAAGCACGCAGAAGAAGCTTTGTTTCAAAGCGAGGCAAAACTCCAGTTGGCTTATGCAGAACTGGAAACTCTCGTCTTGGTGCGGACTAAACAACTAGCACAAATTAACGAGACGTTGCAGGCGAAAATTGCCGAACATCAGCAGACGGAAGCTGCCCTGATTCGCAGTAATGCCTTGCTGCAAGCTCAACAAGAAGCTGCGCTCGACGCTATCCTTATTGTTGATGAAAATTTCCAGATATTATCGTATAATAACAAATTTACGGATATTTGGCAAATTCCTTTGGCACTAGTGGAGACTGGTGACGAGCAACAAATTTTGCCGTTGGCGGTAGAAAAAACATTGAATCCAGAGGAATTTCTAGCTAAGGTTCAGTATTTATATCAGCATCGAGAAGAAACTAGCCGTGATGAAGTTGCGTTGAAAGATGGACGGACACTCGACCGCTATTCTGCACCCGTGCGTAGACGCGAAACGGCTTGTTGTCAGACATCGCTGAGCGAAGATTATTACGGCAGGATTTGGTGTTTCCGAGATATTACTGAATCCAAACAGGCAGAACAAGTCCTGAGAAAGTCGGAAGCCCGATTACGCCAGCAAGCGAAAGAACTAGAGCAAGCGCTAGACCAACTGCAACGTACCCAAATTCAATTAGTTCAGAGCGAGAAGATGTCTAGCCTAGGACAACTTGTTGCAGGCATTGCCCACGAAATCAACAACCCAGTTAACTTCATCTACGGTAACCTCTGCCACACCGACGAATACACTCAAGATTTATTTAGTTTGTTGCAACTCTATCAGCAATACTATCCTCATCCTGTGCGAGAAATCCAGGATTATTTAGATCTGATCGAACTGGATTTCCTCAAGTCAGATTTGCCGCAAATACTGACCTCGATGAAAGTCGGAGCAGAACGCATACGTTTGATTGTGCTTTCCCTGCGAACTTTCTCGCGTTTAGATGAAGCCGAGATGAAAAAGGTTGATATCCATGAGGGGATCGATAGTACCTTGATGATTTTGCAAAGTCGCCTCAACGCTAATGGCGATCGCCCTGCAATTGAAGTTATTAAAAAATACAGCAACCTGCCCCTAGTAGAATGTTACGCTGGGCAACTCAATCAAGTATTTATAAATATTTTGACCAATGCTATTGATGCTTTAGAAGAGGGAGTGGGGAGTGGGGAGTGGGGAGTGGGGAGTAGTGAAGATGAGGAGGACAAGGAGGACAAGGAAGCATCGTCCCTCTCTCCCTTGTCTCCCTTATCTCCCTCATCTCCCTCATCTCCCTCATCTCCCCCTACTCCCCACTCCCTACTCCCCACTCCCTCAATTTGTATTCATACAGAACTAGTTGAACCTAATCGAGTTACAATTCGCATTGCCAATAACGGACCAGGAATACCAGAGGAAGTTAAACAGAGATTATTTGATCCCTTCTTCACCACAAAGCCGGTGGGAAAAGGCACAGGACTCGGACTTTCTATCTGTTACCAAATAGTCACTGAGAGACACGGCGGCTCTTTGCAGTGTATTTCAGAAGCAGGACAAGGTGCTGAGTTTGTCATTACTATTCCCCTTGTACAAGCATGTGAAATTCCTAACTTCTAACTCCTCACTGTTAACTACCCAGTTGCTCTACTTCAGATACAGACAAACCAGTTAACCCAGCTGCCTGTTCTACCGTCATCCCTGCCTGAAGTAAATTGCGTGCCGTCTGCTGCAACTGCGACTGTAGTTGTTGCAACTGCGACTCCGCCGACTCTGCTCGGAGGCGTTCCTGTTCTGCCCGGAGGCGTTCCTGTTCTGCTCGGAGGCGTTCCTGTTCTGCCCGGAGGCGTTCCTGTTCTTCATAAGTTGGTAGCAATTCTCCCTTCAACGTTGCCCAGCGCAACCAAGTGGCATCAATGCCTTTATAGCTACCCTGCCAACGCTGCAATGCCAACCCTAATGACTGACTCAGCAATTGGTTCTGTTCGTCTGGAATTAGGGGTTGGTAAACTCCTTTTTGGAGAAAGAAACCAGCCCAATCATCTGGTTTGAAGGGATCAAACCAGAAATACTCTGATACCCGTAATTGATTTTGATAAATTAGCTTTTTCTCATTCTTGTCTTGTTCGGCGGTGCTGTCAGACAGCAATTCAATAACTACATCTGGGGCTTTACCCTCTTCCCAAACAACCCAACTGCGACGTTCTCCCTTTGGCACTTCCAACACAGCAAAAAAGTCTGGTCCACGGAAGTCTTGGTTTTTCACTTGTGCCAGACTGAAGTAGACAAACATATTGCCACCGACGAATCCGTCTGTTCTTTCTGCTAACTTTGGTAATAAGCTATCAATCAGCAGATCCATCTGGGCTTTATGCCGTGGACTTTCCATTGGAATACCATCATCGTAGGGAAGTTCTGCCTGGGTTGGTGGTAGTGTTACGTATGGTGCAGCTACGGTAGTTTTTAACATGGCTTTTGAGTTATTGTATAGCCAGTTCTGATTCTTTCATGTTACTTGATTGTGATTAATGGTGTGCGATCGCCTGAGCGGCGGCGGCACTTCACTCAAGTAAAAGAGCGAACAAGGTGTGAGGGTGGTGCGATCGAGGTGGGACATTGCCCACCCGAAATTTTATTGCATTACCTCTGCTGTCCTCTCCTTATTCAGCTTAAGAATCAACACTCCTAGGGGTGGCAGACACAAATCCAATGAATAAGGACGATTGTGCATCGACCAATTATCCGTCCACTTACCACCTAAATTGCCCATATTGCTGCCGCCGTACTGACGAGCATCGCTGTTAAATAACTCAGTATAAAATCCTGGCTCTAAAACACCGATGCGGTAATGGGAATGGGGTTGGGGCGTGAAATTACAAACCACAACAATGAAATCATCAGAATCCTTATCTCTGCGAATGAACGACACCACACTGTGGCGGGTGTCGCTACAGTCGATCCACTCAAACCCTTCTTGTGCAAAATCCTGGGTGTATAAAGCTGGTTCAGAGCGGTAGAGATGGTTTAGTTCCTTGAAAAATTGTTTTAGCTGTTGGTGCGGCTCATGCTGAAATAAATTCCACTCCAGATCGCTCCACACATTCCACTCACTCCACTGACCAAACTCCATGCTCATGAACATAGTTTTCTTGCCTGGGTGAGTGAACATATAGGCAAACAAACAACGCACATTGGCAAACTTTTGCCATTTATCTCCTGGCATTTTGCCAATGATATTGCTTTTGCCATGCACCACTTCATCATGGGACAAGGCAAGCATGAAGTTTTCGCTGTGGTTATACCACATACTAAAAGTGATGTTGTTCTGATGGAACTGGCGGAACCAGGGGTCCATGCTGAAGTAGTCCAGCATATCATGCATCCAGCCCATGTTCCACTTCAAGTTAAAGCCCAGTCCGCCTGTGTAGGTAGGCCAAGATACCATCGGCCAAGAAGTGGATTCTTCGGCGATCGAGACAATGCCTGGGAAATAGCTGAAGATAGTATGATTTGTCTGACGCAGGAACTCAGCTGCTTCCAGGTTTTCTCTACCACCGTACTGGTTAGGAAGCCATTCTCCATTTTCGCGGCAATAATCGAGATAGAGCATTGAGGCTACAGCATCAACGCGAATGCCGTCAATATGGTACTTGTCAAACCAAAAGAGGGCATTTGATACCAGGAAATTCCGGACTTCATTGCGTGAGTAGTTGAATACAAGAGTACCCCATTCTTTATGTTCGCCTTTACGGGGATCGGCATGTTCGTAAAGGTGAGTACCATCGAAGTAAGCTAAACCATGACCATCTTTGGGAAAGTGACCAGGAACCCAATCTACAATCACGCCAATACCGTTTTGATGGCATTGGTCAACGAAATACATGAAATCTTCGGCGCTACCATAGCGGGAGGTAGGAGCGTAGTAGCCAGTTACTTGATAACCCCAAGAGCCATCAAAGGGATGCTCGGCAATGGGCAGTAATTCAACGTGGGTATATCCCAAGTCTTTAACATAGGGAATGAGCCTTACTGCCAGTTCCCGGTAGGTGAGGAAGCGTGCGCCTGGATTGATTTCTGAAACCGGAACTACAGGCTCAGTTTCACCATTAGGTAGTTTGGCGGGTTCGGCACTAGCGGCGTGTAACCAAGAGCCTATATGTACTTCGTAGACTGAGATCGGCTGGGTGAGTGGTTCGGTTTGACGCCGCACCGCCAGCCAGTCTTCGTCACTCCAAGTGTAGGCATTCAAGTCAGCGACAATGGATGCTGTTTTGGGGCGGGGTTCTTGCTGGAAACCGTAGGGATCGGATTTTTCGTAAATGTGTCCTGACTCGTTTTTGATTTCGTATTTGTAACGCTCTCCTACACTCAGCGAGGGAATAAACAATTCCCAAACTCCCGTAGGACCTTTACGCATCTGGTTTTTGCGCCCATCCCAGTTGTTGAAATCTCCCAACAGTGATACATTCCGGGCATTGGGTGCCCAAACGGCAAAATAAACGCCTTTCACGCCATCTATTTCCATGGCGTGCGCGCCTAGTTTCTCGTAAATTCGGTGATGGTTGCCTTCAGCAAACAGGTGCAAATCGAAGTCCGTCAGTCGGGGAGAACGAAAGGCGTAAGGGTCGTAGATAACTCGCTCGTGTTCTCCTTCTTTAATCCGTAATTGGTAGTTTGCCAGTTCTTTTGTTTCAATTGCGCATTCAAAAAAGTGGGGATGATGCACTGTTTGCATTGGATATTCCTTCCGTTCCTCAGGAAGGACTACCCACGCTGCACTGGCATTTGGTAGGTAGGCTCGCACAGCCCAGACGCTTTTGCCATTCTGTTCTATAGGGTGGGAACCGAGTATTTCAAAGGGGTCGTGATGCTGATTCCAAACGATGCGATTAACCTGTTCAGGAGCGGTCGTGGTCATAGACATGGAGCTACCTACGTGCAATAAAGTGGGTAATACCAATTCTCTATGACGTTGCACTTGATGTGACACCCATGTAATCACCCCGCTAAAAGGGTGACGCCGACGGGTGGGGTGAAACTGGCTGTGCATCTTCACAGAGAAACGGTATAAGTAAATCGACTTTTTTAATATCTATATATATTCTTTACATTTATTTGCAAATTTTGTCGCTCCAATTATCGTACTTTACAAGGAGTTTGCTTAGGGGGAAATCGGAAAAAGAATTAAAAATTCCCTACTCCCGTACAGAAGTTCCGCCGAAACCTCTCTTCCCTAGTACAGACGTTCCGCCGGAACGTCTCTTCCCTACTTCAAAAACGGGAAAAGCAGACGCAACGACTTAAGCACACGTAGCAAAAAAATATTTTGCCTGATCCGGGGATCAAGTTTTGGCGTTGGACCTACTTGCAACTGCGCTTGTAATTCTGCGTACTCAGCAGCAGTTAAAGGTTTGCCATTAATTGGCGATCGCGCTTCTGTAATGATCTCCGTCCGTAATATTTCTTCAGGCGTATCTTCTGGTGGCGGTAATGCCATTACTGATACCCCTAGAGATCTGCTTAATCCCACCACTATGCCAGTCATAACGGTTAACACAAAAAATAAAATTACTTTTTTCGCTTTCCGTGTTCTCATCTCCAGATTTGAGATTTTGGATTTTAGGTTGCCCCGCAACGCGCTTCATGCTCTCGTCCTTCGGACACGCTGCGCGAACGCAATTTTGGATGAGGATTTGCCTTAGTTGATGGCAGTTGCTACAACTCTCAAGGGCACAAAAGGGCGCATCACCTCTCCTATTTCTTTTGGTTTTTTCTCCATTTGCATACCTTAAAAGTGATACAGATGCCAAACTAGTCAGCAGTTTGACCAAGAGGATGTGCAAGCAGAAAGTAAGATTTTCGCGTGTAATTAATTTATTGATCGCAAAGCGCGCTAGTCACGCTTTGCAGTAGCAATATATAGCAATCCTAAATCATTCATGAGACATTTGGAAACAATTGGGCGAATATAATTCGCTACTATACAAACAAAGTTCACCTACGTGGACTTCGTAAAATAACCCGCGTAGGCGGTGAGTCCAGCCCTGAATTTCGGTTTCCCACTACTAGGGGACTGGCGATCTTCTCCCAAGGGGAGACGCAATCATGCGAACGCCGCAGTAGCGTCGGAATGAGCGTCACCCGTCCCTTGCGCGTCTGCGACTGGAGTTGGGATTTTGTCTGTGTAGCCAAGCCAGTGCTCCGCTGTGTTAAGCGCGTTGTAGCAACTGGCGTGCGATTTCTAATCGCTAAAGCTGAATAAAATTTGACTTTGAGATTTGATTTAATATCTGCGTATTTTCTCACGATTCAATTCGGATTGCTATAGTAGCTACTCTAGCAGCTTTGCGAACAGGATGCTGCCCAAAAATGAAGAAATGTAAATGGGGCGCGAAAATAAAGCAACAATAGAGACAAATAGCTAAAAATAGAGACCTGGCAAGGCCAAGTCTCATTATCAGGTGAAGAACAGACTAGAGGAAATAGTCAATAGCAATTGCCCATGAGTGTGATAAATTCTTTTACACTCTCAAAACTCAGTCATCTACTCCGTACCCAATGGATCGTAAACTCAACCAATATGATAGGACATTTTACGGGGACTGAAGCCCCGTCGCATTCATGAGCCAGCGAGCAGTTCTTATGAGTGTTTCCCCGAAGTTCGCGCTCTTCAAAAACCAACGCCCAACGGGAGCGCAGATCCGATTGGGAGTGAAACCCGCGCCTAGGGGCTGTCTCACCAGTTGCCTGCGATCGCGTTACCCGTATAGGCACACTGGCTCCTCCTGACGACTTCTCTTCTTTGAAAGAAACTGCGGTGTTGCAGGAGGGTCTCCCTCCATAGACGACTGGCGTCTCACCCCGCGCATGACAAATGAAACTGGCTGAGCCTGCCTCATTCTCGTGAGATTTCTGCTTAGATTGCTGTAACGACGATCGCTGTTATCAACCTGTTTTTGGCTGGTTTCAGACTACAATCTAAGGTTTAGCTTTTTTAGTAGAAGTAGCCTTAGGAGTTGTTGTTGTAGTGCTGGGGGCAGTAGTTGTTGTAGTGCTGGGGGCAGTTGTTGTTGTAGTGCTGGGAGCAGTTGTTGTTGTAGTTGTGCCACCACCGGGAGTAGCAGCACCAGTATCAGTCGGTTCAGCCGCAGGAGAGCTACTAGAGGTAGACGAGGGTGTTGATGAGTCGCCACCACCACCGCCATCGCATGCTCCCAGAACTGCTGCCAGACTTAGTATTAGAGCCAGACCAAGGATTTTTGTTTTCATAATAACTCCTCTTTCACCAAGTTTCAACAAGATCAATTTTAGCCTGTTGAATACGATACCCTATTTGTTGCTTTTTTTTAAATGATCTTAGAATATAGATTCATCAGCAATACTTTGCTTTTTTGTTCGGTTTTGGTATTGTGCAGCGCCTGTTTCTGATTCATAAACCAGCAAAGTTGGTCAAATCGTGATTTTTTAGCACACTCTTGCCTATTAGGGCAACACATTGGCATACTTTATAAATGCGATGCTTGAATGGTCAAGGCATTTGCTGACTGCTCAAAATTGCCTGCAGTCATACCCATAACAGACAAAGATTGGTGCAGCTATCCATCAGAACACTTTGATGGGGTGTAGGGTGTTATGTGTAGTTATTGCACAAGAGGCGATTTTAAAGAGAGCAAAGACAGACAAATCATCTAAAATACAGTATTTTAAATTCAACACAAAGTTATGGCTGTTGCTCGCAAATCAGATGTTTCTGCGACGGGCAGTTGGTTCTGGACATCAATTCAGAAGCTGGGAAACCGCCGCTCTACTAGCCGCAGGAGAACACATGCAAAGTCGGTTCCGGTCCAAACCAAACTGTCCGTGATGTCTGCACCAGTGTCCCCAACAGACACTTTTCAACAACGTTCAGTAGTAACGAGGCACACTCGCTCCTCCCTACCCTTAGAAAAGCCGTATTTAGAGCGTTTGCAGGCGTCTGTAGAAGTATCCTCACTGGACATGACGCCACTGCCACGCCAGTTCGACGGCAATCGCTACAACGGGGGGAACCCCAACGCCCTTACGGGAACGCCTGTTCCCTACGGCGAAGAGAAGTCGCTAGGAGTTGCCAGCACTACAGGTGGGCAACTCTTTCGCTCCTCGCCTACAGAGAGTTTCACTCATTCAGCGGCTCATCCGGCAACTGCCTCCTCAACTCTACTTCCCAAAACAAGGGGGTCGCTTCTCAACTCTCTCGACCAGAACACCCAAGTGTCCTCTAGAAAACAACGGCGATCGTCAAAAAATTTATCGGCTTCTACACAGCAATTTCCTTTGGAGGCTTCTACTGCACAAAGAATGACAATAAATGGTGCAGTCCCAACCACACCTGTACAATTGGACAAACAAAAAGTGCCAAGCATTCCTGTAATGCCCAATTCAGCGTCGATGCCTTTATGGTTGCTGCGCTTATACACCATACATCGTCATTCTTCAGTAGTGGCATTTTTGTTGGTGACAGTAACGTTGGTGGTTTATGGTTGGACGGTATATTCCCAACAACTTTGGAATCAGTCGTTCCGCAAGCTGCAAGACTTGCAACACCATGAGCGACAGTTGACGACAACCAATGAGGTGCTCAAAGAGAAAATGGCACAAGAAGCACAACAACCAGCAGCAGGACTGGGATCGCCAACTCCTACAGGGACGATTTTCTTGCCGACCGCATCTGATGGTCCTAATCCGGTATCCCCTAACACAACACCAAATTCTGAAACACAACTGCAAACAGCCAATCCAGTCGGATATTAATCAACGTTAGTGGTTAGTTGTTAGTTGTTAGTGGTTAGTTGTTAGTGGTTAGTTGTGACTAGCGTACTGGCTCCTCCGAGAGATCTGCGAGCTTTCCTCACCAACAACTACCAACTACCAACTACCAACTACCAACTACCAACTACCAACTAACAACTAACAACTAACAATCTTCATGCGGAAGTCACCAAGCAGAACAAAATTTAGAAATTTTGTGAATACAAGATTAACAAAGCGACAGCATTCGGGTTCGAGACGAGCATTGCAGGGTAGACTTACTGACCACACCCAGGAGCAAACAAAGCTAGTTGGCTCAACACGTGACTCGCTCAACGGTGTCCTCCCCAACACAAAATCCCGAGTTTTCATTGCTTGGGGTGTATTAATAGCCGCAGGAGTTGGGCTAGCTTTCAACTTGTACCGCCTGCAAATTGTCAATGGACCAAAGCTAACGGAGAAGGCGCGAAGCCAGCAAATGGTGAATTTGCGACCTTTTATACCTCGTCGCCCAGTAGTGGATCGTAATAAGGATGTGTTGGCAATTGACCGTCCTGTATATACTTTGTACGCTCATCCCAAGTTGTTTGAAAAGTCTAATGAAAAGATGGCCCAGCAGCTTGCTTTAATACTGGATCAAGATCGGAGCGAGTTAGAAAAAAAGTTTCAAAGCAAAAAGAGCGGTATATTACTTTCCTCTACCGTGTCTGAAGAAATTGCCGATCGCCTAACCTCATTGCGTCTTAATGGCTTAGAACTCACTCAAAAATATTCCAGATTTTACCCACAAGAGAATTTGGTTGCGGAAGTGGTCGGCTATGTTAATGTTGACCGTCGCGGTCAGGCGGGTGTGGAATATAGTCAAGAAAAGTTGCTAGAACGTTCTGCACAAACAGTACGGCTCAGTCGCTCAGGTAACGGGGCATTGATGTCAGATCATGCTCCAGGGGGTTTTCTACATTTTGATGACCTGCAACTACAACTAACTATCGATAGCCGCCTGCAACGAACTGCTCGTTCTGCTCTTAAACAGCAGATGGATAAGAGGAGTGCAAAACGCGGAGCGGTCCTTGTTATGGATGCATGGGATGGTTCTCTACTCGCCCTAGTTTCTCAGCCTACCTATAATCCTAATGAGTACTCCAAAGCTGATATCTCACTATTCAAAAACTGGACTCTGGCAGATCTTTATGAACCAGGTTCGACCTTCAAGCCTTTGAATGTGGCGATCGCCTTAGAAGCTGGCGCGATCAAACCTGAAGATGTGTTCAACGACCCAGGTTTTATTCAAGTGGCTGATAGAACCATCAAAAATGCTAAAAACGAACGTTTCGGGCGGATCAACGTCGCTCAGATTGTGCAACACTCTAGCAACATTGGCATGGTGCAAATCATCCAGAGATTAAAGCCTTCGATCTACTACAGTTGGCTAGAACGACTGGGGCTAGGGCAGACTGTTGATACAGATTTGCCTTTTGCGGTCAGCAGTCAGCTAAAAAGTCAAGAGCAATTTCTCGCCTCACCAGTTGAAGCAGCAACTACCTCATTTGGTCAAGGCTTTTCCCTAACACCATTGCAACTCCTACAAATGATCGGAGCTTTAGCCAATGGTGGCAAATTAGTCACGCCTCATGTCGTTCAGGCGCTAATGGATACCAAAGGGCAGATGCATTATTCACCGACTCGCTCAGTACCACGCCAAATTTTCTCACCTGTGACTACCCAAATGGTAGTAAAAATGATGGAAACTGTGGTCGATGAAGGAACTGGAAAGGCGTCACAAATTCCAGGGTATCGCATCGCCGGTAAAACCGGCACAGCCCAAGTCGCTGGTCGTGGCGGCTACATTAACGGTGCTTACATCACCAGCTTCTTAGGTATACTACCAGCGGAATCGCCCCGCTATGTAGTGTTGGCATTGGTGGATGAGCCAAAAGGACAAAATGCTTATGGTGGTACTGTCGCCGCACCAATTGCTAAGGCGGTGATGGAAGCTCTGATTAGCATTGAACAGATTCCGCCCAGTAGGGCAATCACTAAAGCACCGTAGTCAGAATCAATTAAAAATTAAAAATTAAAAATTAAAAATTAAATAATTTTACATTTTTAATTTTTAATTTTTCTCCTCCTATGCTCCTCTAGACTGAATCTTTCGAGAGAGCGCTTAATTTTTTCTTTATAACCGAAGGGAGAGGTAGAGAAAGCTACTCAATGGAAATGTAGGGATTATAGGTAAAACTAATTTCACGCTTTCTTAGCAACCAACCAAATATCCAATGCACAGCAACTTAGTTATGTTACCTCTAGCTTTTGCCGCTAAAAATAGTACGCAAAAAGAGGAAATAACAGCTATTGACTACGAATATGCCGAGCAGCAATTTATAGAACTGCTTGCAACACAAGACCTAGACAAGAAACTCGATGCAGTCGCCCAAATCGCCAGTGATTTTGAAGGCGCACTCTTTGTGGCGATTCGCGCTGCTTACCAAAACGGTTCTGGTGATTCACAGGCTCACCGTTTTCTCCAGCGCATACTTTATCGCATCAATCGGCTAAACTTGTTTTGGTATGACGATCTGCGGCACTACAGCAACGAGCGATCGCTTTACTTACATCAGGTACGCGACCAAATTGAGTCAGCTTGGCAAGAGTGGGAACTGGCGCAAATGGATGTGGCGGCATTAAAAAAATTAGATGTAAGCCGTGCTTTGACTGAGCGTGTTGCTGCCGATTTAGATCCGCCTTTGTCTGTTGACAGTTGCTACATTCGCGAGCAAATGACTGATGTTGGCTACCGTCATTTGCTAGCTATTGGCTCGTTTGACGGCTTAGTGGAAGGCAGCCGTCTTTCCCGCATTCTGGGTGGCGCTGCGAATGAAGTACAGTGTACCTTAGTGCGCGTACTCCTAGAAGAGTACGGCAACGGTCGCTTCTCTCGCAAACATTCTACATTTTTTGCCCAAATGCTGGATGAATTTGGCATGAATACACAACCAGAGGGATACTTTGATTTAGTTCCTTGGCAGGTGCTGGCTTGTGACAATCACAACTTCTTACTCACTGAGTGCAAGCGCCATTTTCTCCGCTATAATGGAGGATTAACCTACTTTGAGGTAGCAGGTCCTGCGGCTTACAGAAACTATCTCGCAGCAGCTCAGCGACTAGGACTATCTGAAGCGGCGATGGGCTATTGGGAATTGCACATCAGGGAAGATGAACGTCACGGTCGCTGGATGTTGGACGATGTAGCTTTACCTTTAGCAGAAATGTACCCAGATGATGCTTGGGAACTGGTATTGGGGTACGACCAAGAAAAGCTATTAGGCGATCGCGCCGCCATTGCCGTTGTGCGTTCAATACGTGAAGCTGAACAAAACGCTTCTTCAGAACAATAAATCCAAAAGATTATAAATTACAAATTGATTTTTGCATTCATCATTTCTTTAGTAACTGGGCGCAAATAGACGAGATTGGTAAAGACTGCTAATAGCTAATAGCTAATTGCTAATTGCTAATTGCTAATTGCCTGAAGAGGATTAGTAATTAGCTATTGGCAGGCATTACTAATGTTTATTTATATCTACCTATTGAGTAACAAATAGCTTGCTAAAGGAACAATTTCTGCTTTCCTTATTGCAGGCATTTATTGCCACGTCTACCCAACATTCAAATTAGTGGAATTTAAGGATAATTGCAGCAAAATGAAAGACATCTTTTTTTGCCCTGAAGAATCTAATTTCTACTCAAACTGTTTAGAAAATTTTGTTTTGAGGAATTGTCATAATTTTGAAAACGTTGTTGAATTTGGTTCAGGAGACGGCAGCCCCGTTATTAATTCGTTACTTAAAAACAAATTTGATGGAGTGATACATGGATTTGAATTAAACACTTCTGCCTGGAAAGCTGCCAATTCAACCATTGATGAATATAATCTGGGAAATAAATACGTAATTTATAATTCGTGTTTGCTGGAGTCTTCTAAACCCGAAGCTAAATATCTTGTAGCTAATCCGCCCTATCTGCCTGCACCAGATAAAGATATCCAAATGCCACTATTATTTGGAGGCATAGATGGAGCAAAAATTACTAACGAGCTTTTGTCACTAGATTATGACAATGTGTTACTTTTGGTATCTAGTTACTCTAATCCAAAAAGTACAATTAATCACGCCAAAGCAAACGGTTACTCTATTGAGAATTTCATCGTCTTACCTTTAAAATTTGGCTATTATAGTTCAGAGCCGAAAGTAAAAAAACACATAGAAGAGTTACGAAAAAACAAAATGGCATTTTATTCGGGCGATTATTACTTTTTAGCTGGTGTTTTATTTAAAAAGCAACAAGAATCTCAGGCTGATTTATCTAATGAATTAGCTCAAGTCATGACCAGTTTATAAAATAAGCTTTTAGGCACTCAATCAACTGGGTTTGTGGACTGTAGATTAAAAACCCCGACCTGAGCATAGCTTTGCAAATATTATATATAGGACTCACGCCTCAGCCGATATTTTCTTTGTGTTCTTCCTTGGCGTTCTTGGCACGGCAGTCGCCTACGGAGGGAAACCCTCCTGCAGCGCTGCCTCGTCTTGGCGGTTCGTTAAAGAAAATTGTTATTTGCGGCATCAGTCCCAATATATATTATGTAGACAGAAAATGCGAAAAGCTACGACTTAAACTTGTAGCTCACAGCATCCATGCAAAGCTGAGTGCATCTTCAAATGAGCAAGACAGTTGTCATCAATCCGGGAAGCGGTGACGTACATAATGGATTTCCCAGAGTTACCGCCCAGTTGTGGGTAGCAGGCCATCCCCTTCCAGAGCAATTTCTCGGCAGCTTACCCCCAGCACCAACTCTGGTTGATCTTTATAGAAATTGGCAGTTAACTTATCAGGCTCTGTCTGTTCGCCAACACCTGCGTTCCCAGTTGCTCTTAGAAGATGATGATCAACTGGAAATTGATTCTGTTGGGATCACTAACGTCTCTGGGCAAAGTTTCGATGATTTAAGCCGGAAGTTACTTGAGGGTATGAATCGGTGGCTCAGGTCTGAGGAATTTTTTAATATTAGTCGGCAGTTGCGTAGTCAACTAGACCCAAAAGAAGAAATTCGGGTGATTCTGGAAACCAACGATGACTTGGTGCGGCGATTACCCTGGTATCGCAGCGATTTCTTTCAGGATTATCTAAGAGCAGAAATGGCACTGTCGAGTCCAGAGTATAAACGTCGCATACCCTTAAGAGCACCAACAGTCAACAGAAAAAAAGTCAGAATTTTAGCGGTTTTAGGCAATAGCAAAGGTATTGATCTCGATACAGAAACCAAGTTTCTCGATAGCATACAGGATGCAGAAGTAGTTTTTATTGTCAACCCCTCAAGGGCGGAATTAAACACGTTACTTTGGGACCAAGCAGGTTGGGACATCCTGTTTTTTGCAGGTCATAGCCAAACCGAGGGTGAGACGGGTCGGATTTATATTAATGAGAATAAAACTTTCAATAGCCTGACGATTGAACAGTTAGAGGAAGCTCTCAAAGCAGCCATTGAACTCGGTTTGGGCTTGGCTATTTTTAACTCCTGCGATGGGCTTGGATTGGCTTCGGCTCTGGAGAAATTAAATATGACAGCTGTGATTGTGATGCGGGAGCCAGTGCCGAATCTGGTGGCGGAGAAATTTTTTCAGCATTTTCTTTTGGCTTTTGCAGTTGAGCGACTTCCTTTGTACCTAGCAGTGCAGCAAGCACGCAGGAAGTTACAAGGTTTAGAGGATGACTTTCCCGGTGCTTCTTGGTTGCCGGTGATTTGTCTCAATCCAGCAGTAGAACCGCCGACTTGGCTAAAGTTAGGCGGGATTCCACCTTGTCCGTATCGCGGTTTATTTGCCTTTCGCGAGTCGGATGCACACCTATTCTTTGGACGATCGCAGTTCACGGCTGATTTAGTGACGGCGGTAAAAAGAAAGCCGTTGGTTGCTGTGGTAGGTCCAAGTGGAAGTGGTAAGTCTAGTGTGGTGTTTGCCGGGTTAATCCCTCGGTTGCGGCTTGATACTCTTGTACTGTGGCAGATTGTCGCGTTTCGTCCAGGGAATAATCCAATTGATGCTTTGGCTTTGGCGATCGCGACTCTTGTGCACCCCCAAGAGGATGAATTTGCTCGCCGTTTAGTTGAACTGGAATTAGCAGCAGCCTTGAAGCAAGATGAATCAGCCTTATACAAAATTATCGAAAAGCTTGTACAGCAAAACCCTGGCACTCGCTTAGTACTGATAGCCGACCAATTTGAGGAACTCTACACCCAAACACAAGAGTCGGAACGTCAGCCTTTTTTAAATGGATTGCTGAATGCGGTAAGATTAGCTCCAGCGTTTACCCTAGTTACTACCTTAAGGGCTGACTTTTACGGTTCTGCCCTTTCTTACCGCCCTTTAAGCGATGCCTTACAGGGAGCAGTCCTGAATCTCGGTCCGATGAGCCGTGAGGAATTGCACTCAGCGATTGAAAAGCCTGCCGCACAAATGCAAGTAGAGCTAGAGGATGGATTGACAAATAAACTGATTAATGCAGTAGATGGTCAGCCTGGTCGGTTGCCGTTGCTGGAGTTTGCCATGACGCAACTGTGGTCAAAACACCAAAGTGGGTGGCTGACGCATCAGGCTTACGAGGAAATTAGTGGTGTGGAGTCGGCTGTGGGTACGCATGCAGAGGCTGTGTATACCCAGCTAAATGAGGCAGACCGAGGTAGGGCGCAGCAGGTGTTTATGCAGTTGGTGCGTTTAGGGGAAGAGGCAGAGGCTACCCGGAGATTGGCGACTCGCGATCAGGTGAAGCCAGAAAACTGGGATTTGGTGACGCGCTTGGCGTCTTCTCGTCTAGTGGTAACAAACCGCAACGAGTCCACGAACGAAGAAACAGTGGAAATCGTGCATGAGGCGCTGATTAAAAGCTGGGGACGCTTGGAGTATTGGATGCAAATTGACGGTGATTTTCGTCGGTGGCAAGAGCAGTTGCGGGCGGCAATCCGTCAATGGGAAAGTAGCGGTAAGGATGAAGGGGCGCTGTTGCGAGGAAAGCCTCTAATAGACGCAGAATATTGGCAGGAAAAACGCCTAGAGGAACTGAGTACATTCGAGGGAAGTTTCATTAAGCTCTCTTTGGAACTTCAGGAACATGAGATCAACAAGCAGAAGCGCAGGCGGCAACTTAGCATATCATTGCTAACTGGTGGTTTGGTGTTAGCCTTGAGTTTAGCTGGGGTAGCTTTGTGGCAATGGCAAAAAGCACGTGTTAGCGAGATCCAAGCAATCAGTACCTCCTCAGAAGCGCTGTTTGCCTCGAATAAGAGGTTGGATGCGCTCATCGAAGCAATCAGAGCGAAGCAGAAACTAAAAACAGTAGGTGGGGTAGACACAGATATCCAGGATCGGGTTGAATCAGCTCTACGGCAAGCAATTTATGGGGCAGTTGAACACAACCGTTTGTCAGGGCATAGCGCTGTTATTTGGGGAGTAGCGTTTAGCCCTGATGGTCAGATGATTGCCTCAAGCTCTGGGGACAAGACGGTGAAACTCTGGAAGCCGGATGGCACAATGCTTACCACTCTCAAGGGTCATAGCGAAGCAGTTTACGGAGTTGCATTCAGCCCCGACGGTCAGATGATTGCCTCAAGCTCTGGGGATAGGACAGTAAAACTGTGGAAGCGGGATGGTACATTGCTTACCACTATCTCTGGTCATAGTCAGGCGGTTTACGCAGTAGCGTTTAGCCCTGATAGTAATACAATCGCCTCAGCGAGTGAGGACAAGACGGTGAAACTGTGGAAGCGGGATGGTACATTGCTTACCACTCTCAAGGGTCATAGTCAGGCGGTTTACGCAGTAGCGTTTAGTCCTGATGGTAATACAATCGCCTCGGCGAGTGGGGACAAGACGGTGAAACTATGGAAGCGGGACGGTACTTTGCTTACCACTATCTCTGGTCATAGCGATCAAGTGAGCGCAGTAGCGTTTAGCCCTGATGGTAATACAATCGGCTCGGCAAGCTGGGACAAAACGGTGAAACTGTGGAAGCGGGATGGCACTTTGCTTACCACCATCAATGACGGTAGCGGTAAGGTTTACGGAGTAGCGTTCAGTCCGGACGGTAGTACAATCGCCTCGACAAGTTGGGACAAGACAGTGAAACTGTGGAAGCCTGATGGCACATGGCTTACCACTCTCTATGGTCATAGTGATTTTGTTTCGTCCGTAACATTCAGCCTTGACAGTAATACAATTGCCTCGGCAAGTAGCGACTTGACGGTGAAACTCTGGAAGCGCTCAAGCACCTTGCTAACTACCCTCAATGGTCATAGCGCTACGGTTAGGGCAGTTGCTTTCAGCCCCGACGGTCAGATCGTTGCTACAGGGAGTGAGGACAAGACAGTGAAACTGTGGAAGCGGGATGGCACTCTGCTGAACACCCTTAAGGGTCACAGCGCTGCAGTTTATGGAGTAGCGTTCAGTCCTGACGGTAAGATTATTGCTACAGGGAGTAAGGACAAGACGGTGAAACTCTGGAAGCAGGATGGTACTCTGCTGAACACCCTCAATGGACATAGCAATTCCGTTAACGCAGTAGCATTTAGTCCTGATGGTCAAACCCCCCTCAATTCCCCCTACAAGAGGGGGGAAGATCAGGAAAAAACTTTTATTCTGGCTTCGGCAAGTGACGACAATACCGTGAAACTGTGGAAGCAGGATGGCACTCTGCTGAACACTCTCAAGGGTCATAAAAATGAGGTTTGGGGAGTTACCTTTAGTCCTGACGGTCAAACGATTGCTTCCGCAAGTCGGGATCAAACGGTGAAACTGTGGAAGCGGGATGGCACTCTGCTGAGTACCCTCAGGGGTCATAGCGCTGGGGTTAAGGCAGTAGCTTTCAGTCCCGACGGTAAGATTATTGCTACAGGGAGTGAGGACAAGACGGTGAAACTTTGGAAGCGGGATGGTGAGCCAGCGCTGAAGGAGGGTATCCCTCCGCAGGCGACTGGCGAACCCCGAAGGGGCACTCTGCTGAACACCCTCAAGGGTCATAGCGGTGCTGTTCGGGGAGTTGCGTTCAGCCCACTCCCCACAACGATCGCAATATCGGGGGGCGAAGTTCCGATCGTTGCTTCGGCAAGTGACGACAAGACGGTGAAACTTTGGAAGCAGGATGGTACTCTGCTGAACACCCTCAATGGTCATAGCGCGAGAGTTTGGGGAGTTGCTTTTAGTCCTGATGGTAAGACAATCGCCTCCGCAAGTGAAGATAAGACAGCAATTCTGTGGGATTTGGATCGTGTTCTAGATATGGATAAGCTACTGAGTTACAGTTGTGGTTGGGTAAGCGATTATCTGAGGACGAATCCAGAGGTGCGACAGAGCGATCGCCATCTCTGTGATGGAATTAAGGCAAAATAGCTTGAGAATGCTCTGACTACACTCAAGAAATGGAAAAGTGCATAAGTTGATTTTGTTTATATCTATTAAGAAGACAGAAGGAAAGTGAACAAGCTTAACTGACCTTCAACAAAACATTAGGGATAAAATCACAAAATCGTACTTTTGTCAATTGGTAAGCCCTATATAGATGCCTGCTGCATGACTTGAGTTTTTCTGTGGATCATCCTTTGCATTACTTTGTTTGGAGATGAATATGGCTATTTTGGTTGGTAATCTATCTTCTCAGGTAACTGAGGCAGATTTAAGGAACCTTTTCACAAAATATGACACAGTCCGAAAGATATTTATTTTTAATACAGTCGGTTACGCGACAGTGGAAATAGAAGGTGAAGCGAATGAGAAGCGTGCCGTTCAAGAACTCAATGGTGCGGAACACTTCGGTCAAAAACTTCAACTCTTCAAGTCAACCCAAGATGAAGAGCCCGCCACAAGAGACCCGACAAACAATCCACCGCCATCAGACAGACCGTAGTGTTAAGAACCTTTCTACAAGAGTCGAGAGTCTATTGAACAGTGCTAGTAGTGACTAATGATTTCGATCTTACTTGCTGCTCTCGTAGCCTTTTCCCTCGCCTCTTGAATATCATTTCCTTTTGCCAAAGCTACTCCCATTCGTCGATAAGGATGAGCATTAGGCTTACCAAATAGCCTAATGTCTACATCTTTTTCTGATAAAGCCTCAGCTACACCTGTAAATGCCACGGAATCTAAATTGTCCGTGGCTAAAATAACGGCACTGGCTGAAGGACCAAACTGTTCTATATTAAGAATGGGCAAGCCTAAGATTGCTCTTAAATGCAGTTCAAATTCGTTGAGATTTTGCGAGATTAATGTCACCATTCCGGTATCATGAGGTCTGGGAGAAAGTTCGGAAAAAATTACTTCGTCTTTGGTAATAAAAAACTCAACGCCAAAAATTCCCGCTCCCCCTAATGCATCAGTGACTTTTTTCGCTATTGACTGCGCTGACAATATCATTTCTTCGGAGATTTCTGCTGGTTGCCAAGATTCTTGATAATCACCTCTTTCTTGGCGATGACCAATTGGAGAACAGAAAATAGTCGGTGCATTCCACTGCTTAATAGTCAGCAAAGTAATCTCAATTTCAAAGTTAATGAATTCTTCGACAATCACCTTTTTGCTGTCACCTCTAGAATTGGCGATCGCATAATTCCACGCTTTTTCAACTTCACTCTTTTCTTTGACTACAGATTGCCCTTTGCCAGAAGATGACATCACAGGTTTGACAACATTAGGAAACCCAATTTCATCAGAAACCGCCATCAACTCTTCTAAGTTTGTTGCATAACCATATTTAGCAGTGCGGATGCCTAGCTTTTTATGTGCCAGTTCCCTGATTCTGTCACGATTCATTGTGTAGTTAGTTGCCGTTGCCGTCGGGATAACTGTAATACCTACGCGCTCAAATTCCAGAAGTTTTTCAGTTCTAATTGCTTCTATTTCTGGTATAATAAAATCAGGCTGATGTTTAGTAACAATAGCTTCTAAATCATCGCCATTGAGCATGGAAATCACTTCATAAGCATCAGCAACTTGCATCGCCGGAGCATGAGCATAACAGTCAACGGCAATCACATAGTTGCCAAGACGTTGAGCCGCAATAACAAATTCTTTGCCTAGTTCTCCCGCACCCAGCAACATGAATTTTTGCGGCAGCTTAATTATATCCCTCATGAACTTACCACTTGTTTTTTACTCGTTCTTATTCAGAACGTTAATATTATAGTGGTTTGTGGGTAAGGCTTGAAATTACCAGAAGTTATGCATTAATAATGTAGAGAATTGACTTGGAGGCATTGCGACTTTGTGATTCTCTAGTGAGGCGATCGTTCTGCGACAACTTTTGGAGATTTTTCAAAATAGATGTGACTTTTCACTCTTATCTGGAAAACTTCTCCCTTTGTAGGGGAGACGCTTTGAATTTCCTCCCTTTCCTGATCGGGAAGGGGGCGTCGTGTGTAGGTTTCATGTTAGTTTTTCCACGTGACGTGAAAAGAAAAGTCAGATCTATAGATGTGAAAGTTCTATAAGAATCCTAAATCATTTGTGAAAAATCTTAAGTAGTGTAGGGTGGGCATTGCCCACCATATCCAAGTTTTGGTGGGCAATGCCCACCCTACGTGGATTTGAAAAATCAAATAGGAATCCTATAGTCGGCTTAAGCCAACTTCAGATGTTAAGTAGGTGGACAAAAATATTTACTGTCATTGCGAACGAAGTGAAGCAATCGCAACATTTTGGGATTGCTTCATTCCGCTTCGCTTCATTCGCAATGATCCTGTGTAATTAATTCTGTCCAACTACTTAGCCTATATTAGCTGAGGAATTTATGATGTTGTTGGCTAATTAATATAGGGTGAAACCCTACACCCAGAGTTAAGCGTTCCTACGAAGAGCGTGGGAACGCCTAACTGTGGGCAGCAGCCCATGAGAAATTACCAGAGGCAGAGCCTCTGTGAATGCATTCCCAGGCTGGAGCCTGGGAACGAGGGATGGGGGGGTGTGACCTTTTAGGAATTGACCAACAAGATCATTTATTCCTAGGGGATGGGTTGTGATTGCTACTTGACACTTGCTTTGGCGCCAGCAGCTTCGAGCTGCTTCTTAGCATCTTCAGCAGCATCCTTGGCAATGGCTTCCTTGACTGCCTTTGGTGCAGCTTCCACCAAGTCTTTCGCTTCCTTAAGACCCAAACCGGTCAATTCGCGCACTACCTTAAGAATGGCAATCTTCTTATCAGCAGGCACTTCTTCCAGAAGCACGTTAAACTCGGTTTGCTCTTCTACTGGTTCAGGTGCGGCAGGTGCGCCAGCACCAGGAATAGCAAGACCTGGCATCATCATCATGCCACCACCGGAAGCGGAAGCATCAACTCCGAAAGCCTCTTCTATTTGCTTAACCAATTCAGAAGCTTCTAGCAAGGTCAGGGCTTTCAACTGTTCCAAAATTTCTTCAGTTTTTACAGACATGGATATACTCCTGTGAATTATGAATGTTGATGGTTGATGGTTGATAGTTGATAGTTGATAGTTGATAGTTGATAGTTGATAGTTGATAGTTGATAGTTGATAGTTGATAGTTGTTAATAGAACAATCAACAATCAACAATTAACAATTAACAATCAACAATTAACAATTAACAATCAACAAATTACGCAGCTTCAGAGTCGTCCTTCTCGGATACAGCTTTGATAGCGCGTACCAGAGAACCAGGTACTTCTTTGATGCCCACAGCCAGTTTTGTTGGCACGGCATTGAGTCCCACCGCCAGCTTGGTAGGAATTGCCTTGATCCCTCCAGCCAAGCGAGCCATGAGTTCTTCTTTTGAAGGCAGTTCAGTCAGTGCCTTGACATCGTCTTCAGTCAAAGCCTGTCCGTCAAATACAGCGCCGCGAAGTTCTGTTTTTTTGGTGGCTTTTTGGAAGTCTTGGTAGGTCTTAATTGCAGCCTTCATATCTTCCTGCACAAGCAGGAACACAGAACTCCCTTTGAGGAACTCCGTCATTGGCTGCCACCTGCTATCGCCATCAACGGCGATTCCCATCAGCGTGTTCTTAGCTTTTTTGCAAACGGTACCAGTTGGACGCATCCGTCTTCGCAAATCGCTAATTTCAGCAACGGTCAACCCCTGATAGTCAATGACAAGGGCTAGTTGAGACTGACTCAAAATTTCTTTGAGTTCAGCGACGATCTCTTTCTTTTGTTCTAACGTTTTACTCATCTTGCTTTCACCTCCTTTTTGTTAGTTGTTAGTTGTTGGTTGCTAATTGCTAATTGTTCATTGCTAATTGTTCATTGCTAATTGTTAAAAGCCAGTCTTCCATTAGCCATTAACCACTAGCTAGTCTTCCATTAGCCACTAACCACTAACAACTAACAACTAACAACTAACTACTAACAACTAACTACTAACCACTAACTACTAACCACTAACAACAAAAACAATAAACCCCAGCCGAGACAGCCAGGGTTTAGTGGTAATACTCCCAATGCATAGTAATTTAACCACGAAAGAGTGGAAATTTAGGCAAACTGGGCGTAAACCTCGGCAGGATATTAAGTCATTGACACCTGCTGTCTCCGGCTGTTGCTTATTTAATTTTGCTAATTGCTAATTGCTAAGAACAATTAGCCATGAACAATTAGCAATTAGCTATTTATGCTGCTTCATTTTGTTTCAAATCACGTAAGGCGTTGACATCAACTCTAATTGATGGTCCCATAGTAGCAGACACGTAGATTGAACGCCAGTAACGACCTTTGGCTCCTGAAGGACGGTTACGGTCAATGGTTTCTTGCAACGCCTTCAAATTGACGAGTAAATCTTCAGGCGAGAACAATGTCTTACCAAACATAACATGGACAATGCCAGTACGATCTGCTCGGAATTCTAATTTACCTGCTTTGAATTCTGCGATCGCACCTGCTAAGTCAAATGTCACTGTTCCACCTTTTGGTGATGGCATCAAACCACGAGGACCTAGCAACTTACCAAGCTTCGCCACCTGTGGCATGACATCAGGCGTGGCGATCAGCTTGTCAAAGTCCATCATACCTTTTTGAATTTCGTCAATTAGCTCTTCTGAGCCAACGAGATCCGCACCAGCATTGTTTGCTTCTGTTACCTTTTCCCCTCTGGCAATGACTGCTACACGAACTATTTGTCCTGTACCTTTAGGCAGTACTACCGTTGTCCGCAGCTGTTGGTCTGTATACTTAGGGTCAATTCCTAAGCGGATATGCGCTTCAGCTGCTTCGGTAAACTTTGCTGTTGCGGTTTCCTTCAGCAGGGCTAATGCATCTAGAGGTGCATAATCTCTGTCTTCTACTTTTGTTTGCAGCGCCTGCAGTCGGCGCGATACTTTTTTCACCATTTTTCTTTCTCTCTTGGGGTTAATTACGAAGCTGTGCCTCTCCCCCGATACAATTTTGTTGGGGAATTGTTGATTGTTAGTTGTTAGTTGTTAATTGGGGAATTGTTAGTTGTTAGTTGGGGAATTGTTAGTTGTTAGTTGTTAGTTGTTGATTGTTAGTTGTTAGTTGTTAATTAGTATTGACTACTAAGCACTAACCACTAACCACTAACCACTAACTACTAACGACTAACTACTAACCACTAACGACTAACTACTAACCACTAACTAATCGCTAATCGTGACGCCCATGTTTCTGGCGGTGCCTTCGATAATTTTCATTGCCGCATCAACATCATTGGCGTTGAGGTCAGGCATTTTAGTTTGGGCAATTTCCCGTAACTGTACTCTTGTAAGCGTCCCAACCTTCTTTTTATTGGGTTCGTTAGAGCCTTTATCAATTTTCGCTGCTTTGGTAATTAAGATCGATGCTGGTGGAGTTTTGAGAACAAATGTAAAACTCCGGTCTTCAAATACCGAAATCTCTACCGGAATTACCATCCCAACTTGATCTGCTGTTCTGGCGTTGTATTCCTTGCAGAACATCATGATGTTGACGCCATGCTGACCCAAGGCTGGTCCCACTGGCGGTGCTGGGTTGGCTTTTCCAGCATTTAGTGCCAGTTTAATGACCGCCGTAATTTTCTTCGCCATCTATATTAGCTCTGTTTTTCTACCTGATTAAATTCCAATTCTACTGGTGTATCGCGTCCAAAAATCGAAAGCAGAGCTTTTAGCTTACTCCGTTCCGGACTGACTTCAATCACTTCACCTTCAAAGTCCTTAAATGGACCAGAAAGTACGATGATCTTATCACCAGCAGCCATGTCAATTTTGAGAACTGGCTCTTGTTCGCTAGTCTGTTTAAAGATTCTTTCGACTTCTGTATGCGAAAGCGGCACTGGTTTGACGTGACCACGACCTTTGCCAGTACCGCGTCTTTGTTCTGATCCGACAAAATTAATTACATGAGCGGTGTTTCGCACTACCTGCCATGTGTCATCATCCATCATCATCCGAACTAGCACATAGCCTGGGAAAACCTTTTCTTCTGTGTGCTGGCGACTGCCATCTTTACGGATTTTCACCGCTGGCGTATGTGGAATTTCCACGCCGACAATTTTATCAGCCACATCAAATGTTTGAATGCGCTGTTCCAAGTTTGTCTTTACACGTTTTTCACAGCCTGAGGCTACTTGTACTGCATACCAGCGAACTTCTTGCGAATCATTCGCTGTGTCTGTTGAGCTTTCCTCCGACTGCAGCCCAGAGTTGTGTTGTTCGTCTGTTGCGTAAGTCATCAGAACACCTTATCTGCTGCCCAAATAAAGAATCTATCGACTAAAAATATTAAGGATGCGGAGAGTGTCACCATTAACAACACAGCTGCTGATTCACTCACCAACTGCTGCCGACTGGGCCAAACCACTTTGTCGAACTCTTCTCTAATTCCTTGATAAAAGTTCCCAATGCTGAACCCATTAGTGGTTTGTGGCATTTCTGCTTCGTTTTTTTTTGCCACTGTGGTTAATCTCCCCCAATTGCCTATACAGCTATTACATGTTAATTTCTCTCTCTAGTGATGACAACTGTTGCTCAAATCAACTTGCTTGAGGCAACAAGCTGTACACACAAATAATTAAACCCGAAATTTGTAGCACTCATTGCTATTTTAGCATATGCTGCACTTATTTCGGGCTGTTTTTTTGCTAATAGCGCGCCCTGGAGGACTTGAACCCCCGACATCAGGTTTTGGAGACCTGCGTTCTACCAACTGAACTAAGAGCGCACAAGCTGTCTTTGATTCAGCTATTACGTTGAACTTTTTTAAGTATAACGCAATTTAGCGTTTTTTTTACTTGATTTCACTTGAGGGAATAAATTAGCGGCTGATGCCGCTTTCAACGTTAAGCCTTGTCCGATTATATGCTCTAACCTCACAAAGGGCGGTCAAAGCGCTGCTTGATTCGAGTAGCCTTGCCAACCCGATCGCGCAGATAGTAAAGCTTAGCACGTCGTACCTTACCACGACGTAATATTTTTATGTTGTCAATTCGAGGAGAATGCAGGAGAAATACCCGCTCGACGCCCACGCCTTGAAACACACGCCGGACGGTAATAGTTTCATTTATCCCGCCATTGCGCTTGCCAATTACCACTCCTTCATATGGTTGTACGCGGAATTTGTCTCCCTCTTTAATTTTGACTCCGACTCTAACTGTGTCGCCCACAAATATATTGGGCAGATTAGATTTTAGCTGTTCCGCTTCAATGGAGCGGATAATCTCTTGAGCGTTCATAATTTGTCAAAAACTCACGATCAATTATAATAAATCGATAAGCACTTTATAGTCTAGTACATGACAGCGGAAATAACGCTATCATCTCAAACAGCCAAAACCCTTGTATTTCAAGCTTTTTAATTTTAGATTGCTTCGCTTTGCTCGCAACGCTTTGCGATTTTTAATTTTTAATTCCAAGGGACCATCATAGTATTGACATGGATTGTGTATAGCATTAAAACTGAGATTTAAGTGGTCGATGTATGAAATTTAGCGTTGTAATCACGACCTACAACCGTGTAAAGTTGTTGCAACGAGCTATAGACTCTGCCCTGAACCAGACAATTGCCTGTGAAGTGGTTGTTGCTGATGATTGCTCATCAGACGGTACGTCCGATTATGTCAAAGGCATAAGTGCTGCGCTTGTTGATACCGAATCGCGCCTTGTTTACCATCGCAATGAGATAAACCAAGGTCACGCAGCAACGGTAAATGTTGGAGTTTCTAAAGCCAGCGGAGACTGGATTAAATTTTTGGATGATGACGATTACTTAGCTCCCAATTGTCTGGAGGAAATGGCAAAGGCGATCGCACTGCGAGAAGAGGCAGCGATCTGCTCTTGCGTTGCAGCGCAGGTAGACTCTCAAGAAGTCGAACTCAGTCGCACACCTCAAGTTGGTCCTGGGTTGGCTTTTTATGTCCCACAAGCAGATATTCATTATAGTATGCTGCTAGAGCTTCTCCCATTAGGTACCCCTGTTCAGGTAGCTTGTCGCCGTGACGCTTTCTTACAAACTGGTGGTTGGGACTCCAAACTCGATGCCAACTGTGATGATATTGATTCCTGGATTCGCATTGCTCAGTTTGGCGATGCCATTTTCCTGAATCAATGCCTTGCATACCGCACTATTTGGGTTGGTGCATATAATCAAAAGTTTTCCTTGCAACAGCGGTTGAATACGAATATCTTGATCAAGGAGAGAATTTACGCCTTGGTTGATGAAAAGCACCGCTCGAACATCCCTGCCCTTGAAGATATTAAAAATTACCTAAAATTGCATTGGACTATAGTAGCACTGAAGCAAAGAAAAATTAAGAGCTTTCTGGATATGGTAGATTCGGGCATGTTGTCTTTGAATGCTTGGCGGCTTTTACTCAATGCTGTCTCAGCACGCCGACTCAATCGCCACAATTCTAACATTCGCAAATTTGTATTAATAGAATCTTAATTTTGCCGATTAGACCTCGTAGGGGCGGGGTCCCCCCGCCCTTCCCGCCTTATAGAATTAGGCAAGAGAAATTTTCATATACATTTATTGCCTAGTAACGCGCTATCCGGAGGCAGAGCCTCCCGGAATGCATTCCCACGCAGAGCGTGGGAACGAGAAAACGAGCGTCGGTTGGTCCACGTCAAAATAATTCGTAATTGATAATTCGTAATTCGTAAGGCATCTTTTCGGGGGAAGCTTCCCCCGAAAAATGCCGTAATTATTACGAGCCAAAATGCGGTGTGGCTATGCCTCCCGCATTATTGGCGTCCCCATGCATAAATGCACTTGCTCTGCAGCAAAGATGCTTCGCTTTTTTTTCTTTTTCATAATTGAAATTAGGGGCTTGTTCCCTAAATGAATTAATTATTAATTAATTTAGGAATTTTTAATTACGAATTACGAATTACGAATTACGAATTATTCGGTCAAGGGTTTGACATTAAGTTGACACGCATGGGTCCCCCCGCCCTTATAAAATTAGGGAAGAGAAATTTTCATATAGATTTATTAAAGCAAAGAAGCCGAAGGGTTGATTTTATAGCTGTTGAGGATTTGGTTTATTAATGGTTGCAGCTTGTCGTATTGCTGCTGGGGTTTGCCATAGGTTAAAAAAGAAATTTTATTGCCGCGCTGTTCGATGAAGCTACTGCCTTGGACTTTACCTGTAATACCTTGGACGGTAGTTGTATAGCCCCAAGAGATCCTCACACTACCATCATTTTGCACGACCGGCGCATTCATGCTAAAGCCAGATTTTGAACTAAAAGAACCGTTAACAAATCTTTTCAAACGATCAATTAATTGCTCGTTGGTTTGAGTGCCATTTGCGGCGATCGTATTCACCTGAATAAAGGCAAGGAAATTTGGACTTTTGTCTAGCCAGTATACAACTACCTCTGTTGGCGTAATTTTATCTGCTCTAGTCCATCCTTGGGGAACTTCGATTGAGAATAGACCCGTTTTGTAAGTGTAGGTTTGCAAGTTGCCAATTTCGACTGGCGGAAAGTTGCCAGTTGAAGGTTCTGGTGTTTGAGAATCAAATTTGGTGGGAGTAGGAGTGACCTGGCTTTCCTTTGATTTTTTATCTTCTGGAGTATTTGCACCGATAAAAACCAGTAGCACAAATAAAGCCGCAAAGCTAGAGTAAGTGATTATACTTGCTTTTGCCCAGGCTCTTTGATGAGCTTTAAAATCCTCAAGACTCCGCCATTGGCGACTTCTCCAAGCCCAAGCATTACCTTTACCACCTAGGATGAACAGCATCGGTAGACCAATATAGGGTATGCAAGATATCAACCCAATCCAAACCTGATTTGTTAAACTCCACAAAGGTGCCATCATAAATGCTCCCCAGTTCCACCCTTGAATTTCCTGTGGCACTGGGATAGAGGTATTAAATGTGCCGCCGCCTCCTACCCAATTTGACGGTGAACTTGGAGTAACTGTGGGCGAGATGTACTGGGGAGGATTGCCGCGTTGCCCTATGACTGTAGGCGGTTCAGAAGATTGCTCTACAGGGATCGGGGATGTAGGTGTGTAGTGAGGAGAAGGTACTGGTACTTTGGGAGACTGTAAAGCCTCAAGCATTTCTTTGGCTGTGGCGTAGCGATCGTTTGGATTGTAGGCGATCGCTTGATCGAGAATTACCCTAAAACTTGGACTGACATTCATTGCGTATTGATGCCAAATCATGTTTCCAGTTTTGAGATCGTGTAACTCCTGTGGGATTTTCCCTGTCAGTAGATAAATCATGGTTAGTGCCAAGCTGTACAGGTCGCTGCTATAAAGAGGTCTGCCTGCTGCCTGTTCTGCAGGCATAAATCCCGGTGTCCCAATCACAATCGAACTAATAGCATTACCTTGAGAATTCGCAACTGTGCCCATCGATTCTCGCACTGCGCCAAAATCAATTAATACTGGTACGTTATCCGAGTCCCGCAGAATCACATTGTCTGGCTTAATATCTCGATGAACAATTTCTTTGCTATGCACGTAGTTGAGAACATACAACAGACTCTTGAGTATTTCCCTAACAGCACTCTCACTCAAAGGACCTTCTGTTTGTACCTTATCAGTCAGGGTTTTCCCCTGAATATATTCTTGAACCAAATAAAACTGATCTTGTTCAGAAAAATAGGCATATAAATTGGGAATCCGATTGTTGCCGTTTCCCAGTTCCTCCAAAATTGCAGCTTCGCGCTGAAACCTGTCTTGAACCAGTTTGTAAATCTGAGGATTATTTGTGACAGGCTTAAGCTGCTTGATTACGCAGTGGCGACCGGATGGCAAATGTGTATCTTCTGTCAAAAAAGTCTTGCCAAAACCACCTTCTGCTAGAACTTTAACAATCTTGTAACGATTGCTAATAATTCTTTGTACCATATAATACAATCCTCCTATATTATATTATCTGATTCGACAAGTATTTAATCCGGTAGTTATTAAAACAAGTGATAAACTTAAGATTACGGAAAAGTCAATTAAAGTTAGTTTAATAAAGTTAAAAATAGCAGATTTTAACAGCTAATGGGGAGTGGGGAATGGCAATTAGCAATTAGCCAATTAGCAATTAGCATCAACACTGCTTTGTTCAAAATTTTACTATATCTTCTAGAGAACTCGTGTAAAGAAATACTATTGTAAATGTACTGCTGGTATTGCATGAACAGGGGAGTTGCCTAAATGAGTAATGTTTTTCTGCGTTTAGTCTCTAGTGGCGAGGAACATTCTTACTCTCTACTGACTACTGGTGAGATGGTAATTGGGCGCGATCCCAGTTGCTATATTGCCCTGAATTCCAACATTTATGGAATGGTTTCCCGGCATCATGGAACTATTCGCCCATCCAGAACGCCAGATGGCAGAACGAGTTTTGTGCTTTGTGATTTGAATAGTGCAAATGGTACTTATCTCAATGGTTCCCGTTTGCAGGGTTGTCAGGAATTGCTTGCAGGCGATCGCATAACTTTTGGCAACAATGGTCCAGAATTTGTCTTCGAGTACCAACTCAACACTCAACCAATTAGGGTACCAGTAGTCACGCCAACTCCTCCTATGGCACCAAATTCACCGTCGCCAAGGATCGATAATGACGCCAGATGGTCGCAACTACTTCCCATTTTTTCTTCACCAAAAGATTTACATCGGAAAGCTTACCTGATCCCAGGAATTATCACAGTGGGATTGGTAGTACTACTGTTTGTCGTCAATGGAATTGTGTATCAGCTTTTACTAGGCACTTACTTGGCTGGTGCTGCCCTCTATTTTGTTTACCTGTTGTGTGGAAAGCCTAAGCCTTGGTGGGTACTAATCGGTTCTAGTGTTTTTACTGCAGTTATTTTGCTCAGTCCCGTACTGAGTCTATTCATTTTCATCTTTCGCGTAATTTTGCCAGGAAATATACCAAATGATATCAATAGTATCACCTTTCCAGAGCTATTTATCCGCTTCTTTTTTGGTGCTGGGTTGCTGGAAGAATTGCTCAAAGCTTTGCCGATTATCGCATTTTATCTCTTAGGAAAGAGACTGGCATCTCCTGGGCGAGAACGCATTGGTGTTTGGGAACCATTGGATGGAATTTTGGTGGGAAGCGCTTCTGCGGTTGGCTTCACCTTAGTTGAAACTTTAGGTCAGTATGTGCCTGGTACTATTGCACGGGTGGCACATACGATGGGAGTAGATGCAGGTTTGCGGGCGGGGTTGCAGTTGCTGATTCCGCGAATTTTAGGCGAAGTTGCAGGACATATGGCTTGGAGTGGCTGGTTCGGATATTGTATTGGCTTGAGTGTGCTGAAGCCGCGTCAAGCTTGGCGAATTCTGACAATAGGTTATTTGAGTGCCGCCGGACTCCACGCTTTGTGGAATACCAGCGCCGGACTAGCAAGCAGCTTGGGAATCTTCGTCTTAGGGTTGTTGCTGTTAATTGGGGGATTGTCTTATGCCTTGTTGGTGGCGGCAATTCTGAAAGCGCGTACTTTATCGCCAACGCGATCGCAAAATTTCGCAACTCGCTTTTTTCAATGACACACAAACAGATTTTGTTTGCATGGTAGCAAAATTACCAGTAATTCTTGTGAGATTTAGTTTAGATTAAGAAATATCAACAATTCTGGTATTTGGGACAGACATTATGTATCCCATCTCTATACCGGATTGTAAATTTACTATACGTAAGGAAGGCTACCAGTGACATCACAGCTAAAACTTGCACAAACCTCTGACGAAAAACTTTCAGAATTTTTTCAAGAATCAGTAGGTAAGTGGCTTTCAGAACGGCGCTACTATACCTTACCTGATGGAGAAACAAAGGAAATGGTTAGTACAATCACCTGCCGATTTCTAGAGGCGGGATGCGAGGAGTTGCTTCATCTGGCGCAAATGCACGGTTTGTCTGATGCAGTTAGTTTGACTTGTGGTGCCGAAGTGATCTGGGAAAGTACGAATTCAGTGACGGGAAGGAAGGAATCGAAGGGTTCAACACTGTTTGGGGCGAGGGGAAATGTACTGTATCGCGATCGCGGTTTTGCCACACCCAAACCAGTCACAGCTCAATATTACTTCCCCAACCCCAAAACCCTGTGTTTACGGACTGAATACAACGATTCAGTATTTGAGGAAGAGTTAAAGCTGATTGGCAGCAAATATCGCACACGCCAGTCAATTATCTCCCGCGCAGGCGAGCAGCTAATGATTGGTCAGTATTTGGAAAAGAGAATTGAGAGTTAGACTTGTAACTCAAACCCAGGCAAAACCTCTTCCCCAGAAAGTAACGCTGGGTTCTGAACTACCTCCACAGGCAGATGTGGTCGGTAAATTTACACATGCCGTCCTCGAGGATTGATTAGCCAACCCAAGCGCAAACCATTTTCTAGATACTCCTGCATCAAGTCTAGTAAGGATTTTAGGCGATCGCTCTCTGATCTCAGTTCAATCACAAAGTCAGGTATCAGTGGCGGGAATTTTTGACGCTGTTCTAGAGTTAGTGCTTCCCTGAGCTCCAATCTTACCCAAGCAGCATCTGGCGAGCGCTCTGCTTTGTTCGGAAGCTTAAAGATCGTAGAAGAGCTAAAAACTTTCCCCAATTTCGTTTGGCGGTTCCAATTATTCAAATCGGTAATCAGGTCTGCTTCCTGAGTTCCGCTTTCTCCTCCCACTGGTGACACAATAATTAGTTCTCCTGTTGCACTCCGTTCCAGCTTTAAATCCCGATTCGCAATACAGAGTTGATAAAATTGCTCATCCATTAGGTGAACAATTGGCTCTAAATTTAGCACAACTGTATTCATCGAACTCTTTCCTCAAATCTAGGACTATTCTCGCAAACACCGAACCGTATTGTATTAGCTAGCTACTAGCATCACAAAAGTAGGAGCATACATAGGTCAAAGCCAGGGGAAAACCTTTATTCGGTTGGAAAGCTGACTCAGTTAGGGTTAAGTTATTATTAGTAATGCATTTTTAATACATGGTTTTACAGAGATGGAGACGCAAACGTGGCGTTGCACTTACTGCTAAGGGGTTGCAAAAACTTCAGGAGGCGAAGCGTCAGTTAGAAGCAAAGGAAAATTTTGGAAAAAGATATACCCTTGAAGAAATGAGCGCACGCTCTGGATTATATACCAGTACAATCTCGAAAGTACTCAATTGCGAAGGAGGGGTTGACAAACAAACTCTTGAAAAGCTGTTTGAAGCTTTTTACTTAAAAATAGATAAAAGTGACTATTCAAGCTCAAATACTCGTTTAGATTGGGGAGAAGCTACCTTTACATCAGTTTTTTATGGACGTACAGAAGAACTGACTACATTAGAGCAATGGATTCTCGATCGGCGCTGCCGATTTGTGGCAATATTGGGAATGGGGGGTATTGGTAAAACGGCTCTTTCGATAAAGCTTGCTCAACAAATTCAGGAAAACTTTGAGGACGTTATTTGGCGATCGCTACGAGAAGCTCCACATGTCAACACTATTCTAGCTAAGCTGATCCAAGTACTATCTGACGAGCAGGAAACAGAAAGCAACTTACCAGAAAACTTAAGCGATCGGGTATCGCGACTGCTCTATTATTTACAAAATCATCGCTGTCTGGTGATACTTGATAATGCAGAATCAATTCTGCGCAGTGGTAGTCGATCTGGAAAATATCGAGAAGGGTATGAAGGATATGGTGAGTTTCTGAGACGGGTAGGAGAAGCAACTCACCAAAGCTGTTTAGTGCTGACTAGTCGGGAAAAACCCCAAGAAGTGGCATTTCTGCAAGGACAAGCATCACCCGTTCGCTCATTACAATTAAGTGGTTTGAAGGTGGAGGAAGGGCAAAAAATACTTCAAGTCAAGGGGCTATCTGTAGCAGAGGACCAATGGAAAGGAATAATTAAACTTTATGCAGGCAATCCATTGGCTTTGAAGATAGTTGCTACGACCATTATAGATGTATTTGATGGTAATGCAACTGAATTTTTGCAACAAAATACAGCGGTTTTTGGAGATATTCGTGACATTTTAGACCAGCAGTTTGAGCGCTTATCAGATTTAGAAAAAGACATAATGTACTGGCTGGCAATTAATTGTGAGCCAGTTTCGCTATCAGAGTTGCGAGAAGATATGGTATCACCAATACCACCACAAAAATTTCTGGAGGCTCTAGAATCTCTGGTAAGGCGATGTCTGATCGACAAGGCTACGCCTACGCTGATTGAGACTCGTGAATTACTCTTCACGTTACAACCTGTAGTTATGGAGTATGTCACTCAACGATTAATAGAGCAGGTCTGTAAAGATATTGTCACTCAGAATATTGATTTGTTCAGGTGTCATGCTTTGATGAAGGCGACTACGAAAGACTACGTTAGGGAAGCTCAAGTCCGCCTCATCCTTAAACCAGTTATAGATGCTTTGCTTAGTGTCTTAAGAAGTAAAAGAAACATTGAAAATCAGTTAATCCAAATTCTAGCAAGGCTGCGAGAGACGTCGCCGTTAGAAGCAGGGTATACAGCTGGAAATGTTCTGAATCTGCTTTGTTATTTGGAAACTGATCTAAGTGGCTATGATTTTTCTTCTCTGACTATTTGGCAAGCAGATCTGCGAAGTGTGAATTTGCACGGTGTAAATTTCCAAAACGCCAATCTCGCTAAGTCTGTTTTTGCTGAAACCTTCGGTGGTGTTGTGTCGGTAGCCTTTAGCCCCGATGGAAAACTTTTGGCTATGGGTGATACCAATGGAGAGATTCGCTTGCGGCAAGTTGCAGATGGCAAACAACTTTTCATCTGTTTGGGACACACCAATTGGGTGACATCACTCGCCTTCAGTTCTGATGGTAGTACCCTTGCTAGCAGTAGTACTGACTATACGGTGAAGCTGTGGGATGTCAGTACAGGTCAATGCCTTCAAACTTTGCAGGGACATGATGATAATGTCTGGTCAGTTGCCTTTAGTCCTGATGCGAAGATGCTGGCAAGTGGCAGTGATGACCAGACGGTTCGGCTCTGGAGTGTCAGCACTGGTGTTTGCAAAAGAACTTTTCAGGGACATTCCAATTGGGTACTATCAGTTGCCTTTAGTCCGGATGGTCAGAAGCTGGTGAGTGGCAGTGAAGACCATACCATCAGGTTGTGGGAAGTTAATACAGGTCAAGCATTGAGAACTTTCCAGGGACATAGTGATGGGATACGGTCAATAACCCTCAGTCCGGATGGTCAGATGCTGGCGAGTGGCAGTGAAGACCACACCGTCAGGTTGTGGGATGTTAGTACTGGTGTTTGCCTCAAAATTTTCCAAGGACATTCCAATCGGGTATTTTCAGTTGCCTTCAGAGCACAAGGTGATATCCTGGCTAGTGGCAGTTTTGACTCCTCAGTGAGGTTATGGGATATTAACACTGGTGTTTGCCTCAAAACTTGCCAGGGACATTCCAATTTTGTTTGGTCAGTTGCCTTCAGATCGCAGGGTGATATTTTGGCAAGTGGTAGTTATGACCAAACGGTGAGGTTGTGGGATGTTAGCACTGGTGAATGCCTCAGAACTTTTCAGGGACATTCCAATCAAGTCATTTCAGTTGCCTTTAGTCCGGATGGTCAAACGTTGGCAAGTGGCAGTGATGACAAGACAGTGAGTTTGTGGGATGTTAGCACTGGCGAATGCAAAAGAACTTGTCGGGGACATTCCAATTGGGTATATTCAGTTGCCTTCAGCCCACAAGGTAATACCCTGGTCAGTTGTAGTGGAGATAAAACAGCGAAGCTATGGAGTGTCAGCACAGGTAAAGCCTTAAAAACTTTATACGGACATCGGACTCGGATCTGGTCAGTTGCCTTTAGTCCTAACGGTCAGACACTGGTGAGTGGCAGTGACGATCGCACAGTCAGGTTGTGGGATGTCAGCACAGGTAAATGCCTCAGAACTTTCCAGGGACATAGTGATGCGGTCTGGTCAGTTGCCTTCAGTCCTCAAGGCACGACCCTAGTTAGTGGTGCTTGGGACAAAACGATCAGGTTGTGGGATGTCAGCACAGGTAAATGCCTCAGAACTTTCCAGGGACATATGAATTGGGTTTGGTCAGTTGCCTTTAGTTCTGATGGTGACACGGTGGCTAGTGGCAGTGTGGATCACACAGTCAGGCTATGGAGTGCCAGCACTGGTGTTTGCCTCAAAATTTTACAGGGACATACGAATTGGGTACGATCGGTTGCCTTTAGTCCGGATGGCCAAACGCTAGCCAGTGGCAGTCATGACTGCACAGTCAGGTTATGGGATGTGAGTACCGGTCAGTGCAAAAGAACTTTGCAGGGACATACAAGTTGGGTGTGGTCAGCCGCCTTTAGTCCCGATCTTCAGACTCTGGTCAGTGGTAGCGAAGATGAGACAATTAAGCTTTGGGATCTAAGAACAGGCGAGTGCTTAAAAACTTTGAAAGCAGAAAAACCCTATGTGCGCATGAACATCACGGGGGTTACAGGTTTAACTGAAGCGACTATTGCTACATTGAAAGCTCTGGGGGCAGTTGATTGAAAAAGCGGTTGAACAGTAAGCTTTAAATATATGAAAATCTAGTTAATCTTGGTTTTCCCAGTTGACTAACCAGATTTCTAACTCTTTTCTTAGCTTAGTCTTCCAATCGGGAATTGCCATAATTCTTTCTCTGAGTCCTGGCTTTAGATTAATTTGTAATGCCCTGCGGTCTAGCGGGGCATTTGACACAAAACCTTTGTTGTGATTTTTCTGGAAAGGCATTGACATATTTTGCAAGTATTGATATAACAATATATAGCAATATTTAAACTGTAATGTCAAATGGCTAAGAGCAAAAAGCAACGGCAAACTGAATACGTTTATACGCAGATTGTGCCTGTTGTTTTTTGCGCCGAGGAAGCACAGGTAAACGAAATTATGCATCTGTGCGGCATTCCACGGTCAATCACCTATAACAAGCTAGGGTCGTTACAAGGGTGGGGTGTTGATTGGAAAAAAGCTGATTCCATTGTTAGGAGAATTCTCACTCCTGATGATATTGGGCTTCCGGGTAAATTATGGGAATGGTCTGTCAATGACACCATGAAGGCTATTAGCGCCCAACAAGAAGCGGCGAAAGTTTTTTTATTGAGGGAAATATGGCGGAAGTACCCAATGCAGTCCAGTCAGCGAGAACGTCTCAAATGGATTGAAAATAACAAAGATAACAAAAAAGGAGATGAACTTAAACAACTTAAAGAATACAGTTTAGAATTGTTTCCACCATGCGCGATTGAAATTGAGCGAAATCGATTAATTGAATTGCTGAACACAGATCCTACTAAAGATAAATGGTTACATCGAAAATTTCGCTCTCAATATCAACGTGGTCACACGTTTGTACGCAACCAAATTGTTTATCAAACACAAGGCTATACATGTAAACGTCTTAATAGACATTCTGTTGAAATCCAAATACAAAGCTTAGAACGTGGGAAGAAAATAAGTCTAAAACTTAGATGTAGACATATTATCAAAGGTCAAATTCGTGTTATTCGTAATGAATACGGGCAACTCGAATTACATTGTACTCGTACACGAGTTTTAACTTTACCACAAGGTAAGCCTAAAACCAAACTGGGCATCGATAAAGGTTATACAGAAGGGTTCTACACCTCGGAAAACCAAGTAATCGCCAGTGGTTTAGGTCAATTAATGACTGAAAAAACCGAGAGGAACACCAAAACAAATCGTAATCGTTACAGAATTAGATGTTTTAGTGAAAACATTAAAAAACACGATCCTAAGAAAGCGGCTAGAATTTTAGAAAATCACCTTGGGTATAAGGTTAAGTCTCGCAAACTTCAACAAGAAAAAGAGACTATCAAAAATTTTATTCGCTTTGATTTACGACTGGCAATCACCACACCAGTTGATATCATTTGCGAAGATCTCACCACATCCATTAAAAGTAAAAATGATGCGAAACAGATCAATCGCAAGCTTAATCAATGGATGAAGGGAGAATTACAAGCTTCATTAGAGCAAATCTCAATGGAGACGGGATCAACAATATCAGTGGTTAATCCCGCTTATACATCGCAACTGGATAGCCAAACCGGGACGCTTTTAGGTCGGCGGTGCGGAGATCGGTTTACTCGGTACACGGGGGATGTAATCCAGGCTGATTGGAATGCGGCGATAAATATCCGCATTCGAGGACAGGATAACCAAATCACTCGGTACATGCGATCGGGTGAAGTGGAAACGATTTTAATTGGTCGTACTGTTCAATACTTACACTCAATTGGATGTTCAGTGATGGAAGCTTTAGATTTGGGGTGGTTACTTTCCAAGTTTAAGGTGAAAGCATTGAAATATGAGAGTGAGTATTACCCGCAGGGGTAGCGGGTACGCTTAAGCGCTGATTTGGGAGACAAAGCCAATTGTCAGCAAAGTGCTCTAGCCACTACCAAATCAGATGACAGCAGCAATTAAAGACACTTCTGGGCTATCTGCATAGATTTGAACAGATTTAGTTTACCCCCCGATATCAAGCGCGTGACCAAAGCTTAGGAAAAAGGTCACAATCTATAGGATCGCCAGCGTGAAGGCTGTGAATTGAGTTAACTTCTTTGACGCCAAGCTCGTTGATATAACTGATAAACGTATCTGGGCGAGGATCGTAAGTAACACCATCACCAGCCCAACGGGTTGCCAAGGCGCGTCTTCGTGTACTCGTAGATGCATTGCCTGATGAACCATGAATTGTGAGCGCATGATGCACTAAGCAGTCACCTGGAGCCATATCCCAAGAAAGCAATTCAAGCGATTGTGAGTGAGCTACTGCTTCTGCAAGGGCATCTTTTTCACGGATCCACTTGCGCCATTGGTGCGAACCTTTGATGTACTGTACCCCACCACTTTCTTTAGTAACAGGATCGAGGGCTACCCAGAGCGAACACATATTCCAGCCTTGTAAGGGCCAATAAGGGTGGTCGTTGTGCCACGGGGTAGGTTTTACAGATCCAGGCTCTTTGACTAGCAGGTGGTCAAACAAAAAGTGAACTTTTTCTGCTTTGAGTATTTGTGCCGCGATTGCAGCTGCAGGAGACTCAAAGACAAAAGCACGAAAATCGGCATTTCTAGTCCACATGAAAACATCCAGATGTAACCGACCTCCCTGCGTCACGTCTGTAGCTATTGGACTAGGGTTGGTCATATTCCAATCAACCGCCGACCGGAGACGTTCCAACCATAAGTCTTCAAACACACCTCTCAAGCAAACAACACCATCTTGTTCAAAAGCTTCAATTTCTTGATTCGTGATTTTCGGTATTTTTGCTGAACTCATTTCCGTTTTCTTTGAAGTTAGTATTCAACTCAGCTAGAGATCTTTTCTGGTTTCAAAGTCGAAATTCTCCTAAAGAACCTTGATCTAACTGAAGTTCCTCGTTAAGAGGAACTTCAGTTAGATCAAGTTTGAGGCATTAAACGGATAGAGAACCCGAATCTATCAGAAGCCGGGTAACGTAGTTAGTAATCCTGGCTCGAATTCATTGACTAAAATGCCATCTAAATCAATTTCGATGTCATTCAAAACTTTGAGCAAGTCTTCGACGTTGTTCTCAATCACGCAGCTGGTGAAATCCTGCTGCTTCGATTGTTGTTCGATGTTTGTATTCGTTGTAGTTGTCATTGTTTTCTCCTTGTAGGTGTCTCAGATAGTATGGTTAAAGGTACTTCCGACAAGTTGTCCTCAGTCTTTAGGTCCCGCACGCCTGTGGGTGAGATCTCAGATGATCGCCCACAGGCTTGTGTATGTGACTTTAGGGGTTTCAACACATTTTGAAGTTCCTCCTCTGACATGTAGCTCTCCTTCGGCGATCTGAAGAACAGCAGTGCAGTTTCGTAACAGGCGATGGTCACGCGGACACGCTCCTCATGGGCTAGCCCCGCAACCATCTCAACCGTCTCCTCCACGTGCCCCACGTCACTGCCCACATTACTGTGTACGCGCAAACAGCGGGTGGCGTGGATGCCCGGTGGGAGTAGAGCCTCGATTGCCTGGATATACTTTTCTCCGATGCCCATCGCTAGGCGTTCCATCGTGTAGGAATAGCCAACACAACCGATCGGATCCGGAGCCTGCACACTCCGGGTGAAGTAATCCATCAAAGCCGCAGCGGTTGGGGGAACCACCGTTTCCACCACAGCCTCTGCCGAATATCCCAGTGACTGGATATCGAGCAGGGCGAGCCGATCGTGACCTCGTTCCTCGCTAGCCTTTTGAGCAGCCCACTGCGCCAAATTACGGCGACCCGCTAAAGCGAAGCGCTCTCGCGCTGACTCCAGCAGTCTTGGGCTGAGGTGGGTCAGATGGTAGAGACTTGCAAGTTGCCATATCCAACGCACGCAGCTGAAGGCTGGTGGTCTACTGCTCGACGAGACAGCGCTTCGGGCAGACGCCACGGCTGCATCCAAGAGCTTCCTGGTTGTAGCTATGTTGCCTGCACCGATTATCTGTGCGGGATCGGGATCGCCTCTCCCCACAGGATCTGGCGACTGCCAAGCGCGGTTGGCAGTCGCCACCGCCACTTGGTCAGGCGCAATACACGCACTTTCAGTATCAATCAAAAAGTCATGACGCACGGTTCGTTTCCTCTGTTACGGTTGCTACAGAATGAGAGATTCTCTCGTGGAACAATTCCTTGCTCGAACTTGTTTGGATGTTAGTTAGTCGGGATACTTAAATGGGCTGGCGTTGCCACTCTGTCCGGCGCTGGCGCTGTGTTGTAGTGTCTACCAGAGGAAAGCGATCGCGCTGACCGAAACACCAAAAGCATATTGCACTTCCATCTCTTCCAGCATCTTGACCACCGCCTCTGCTACCGAGAGAGGTGCAGATGGCTTGATATCAGATGTCTGGTGCGATTCGTTCGACTGTTCAGCGGTACTCGCTTTTATCTCTTGAGATTTAGCGTCCATTGCAAGCAAAGTAGATACACAAACGTTAAAAGACAACCCTATTTTTATAAAGGTTTTGGTATATTCTCATACCACAAGTAAGATGTACAGTTTACATACTTGTAAAAAACGAATCATTTGGGAAAGAAATCAATGATTCGTTTTTTACAAGAAGGAAGCTATTTTTCTGAGCAACAAATTTTTTTCATCTTTATACAACTATACAGCTAAATGCTTTACAGAACATAAATACTTGGAAAAATACATAAAACTTTAGACCAAGGAAAATCGGTAAGTTAATCAGGAAGTTAACGATGAACTTAGAGGGAATTGTAAAGTTTGTTTAAGCAGTTGATGACTGAGTATGATGTTCTAGTACCGCTTTGCGGAATTAAAAATTAAAAATTAAAAATTAAAAAACCTTTGATTATAAGCTTTCTGGCTGTTTTGAATGGTATGTTTATTTCCGCGCCCTGTGTACTAGTCGCCAGCAGAAACGAGCGTTCGTACTTTATGCAATTGAAAACAGAAAAACTAAAAAAAGCTTAAGTTAAAGCTCAACATCTCGATCTTCACTGGTAAAGACTGTTGTAAATTGGCAATATTGACATCGGAAGACTTCTATATGTCCACTTCCTAAAAAAGAATAGCAATTTTGCTTTCATTAGCATGAGTAAAAAATTGGCGCTAAAGCAAATCATCTTAGACCTGACATCAGATGAAGTCAAGAAGCTGGAAAATTATTGTGAGCAGACAGGGAAAGCTGAAACAGATGTGATTCGGGAACTCATCCGAGGGTTGCCCGTGTGCTGACTTTTCACCCCTAGTCTTAAAAATCAGAGTCGAGGATGGTTGTAGCTAAAGTACACAAATCAATCAAGTTATAATGCTATTCACTCTTGAACACGGGCAACCCTCGAAGGAGTTCCCGAATGATATCCGTTGCTGGTCTCCCTGTTTGCTCACAATACTGTTCCAGCTTCTTGGCTTCTTCTGATGCCATGTTTACGGTTATTCGCTTGACTGCCCATTTTTTATTCATACTGAAAATCTGGTTGTGTTGCAAAAATTTATTTCTGTATGAATCGGATTTAGTGATGAAGGCACTTCCAATATTTGGGACATGATGACGAGTTCCCTGCATTAATCGGCACAATTGTGGGAATCCGTTTTCGGCTGCGTCAATAGCGATCTTAGCAAATCAGGCTTGTTTTAGGGTAAAAGCTTTGGGGAAGCGCTTCCTCAGAACCTTGCAATTGTCCTATGGAAAAATAAAGGAAATGGTTAGTAAAATCACCAGCCAATTTTTAGAGGCTAGATGCGATGAACTGCAAAAGCTGGCTCAGATGCAGTCAGTTTGAGTTGCGGTGTCGCAGTTATCTGGGAAAGTACGGATTCAGTGAAAATACGGTTTGGATAAGATAATTTACATATCGATAACGACTGTAGAAACGCGAAATTTGAGCAAGCGTTCAGCTATGATTTTTTATTCCTGACTCCTAACTCCTAACTTTCTAATAATGATTTCCAGATTGGCGTTGATGCACAGCAGTTATACCCTCAGGATTCAGCACTTTACCATTGTCCACAGTCGCATAAACTAGCCAGTGATCCCCAACTTCCATCCGGCTTTGTACAGAGCATTCAAGGTATGCTAAAGCATCAGAGAGGATGGGACAACCGTTTTCAGCAGTTTCAGCGGCAACAGCAGTAAATCTGTCTTCTCCAGGAGCAAAAGGTTTGAGGAAATGCTTCATCAACCCCAAATGATTGCCTTCAATGAGGATGTTAAGGACAAATTTGTTTCCAGAGTACGTCAGCGGTTCCACCGCACGATCTTTGGCAACGGCTACGGTTAAACCAGGGGGATTAAAGCTTGCCTGAGATACCCAAGAAGCTAACATTGCACTAGATACATCGCCTTGCTTTGCCGTAAAAACACACAGTGAACCAATAACTCGCCCGACTGCTTGTTCAGTCGTAGTAGCGGTTCGGCTTTGACTTCGCACTTTTTTGGCTTTCTTCAGTGCTTGGGCAAAATCAGTTCCCGCTTCTTCACACGTTTGCAGGGTGAGATCGTTAGGTTTGAACTTCACTCGAATCGGATCAAAACCAAACCGATAACCAGCGTCTTTCAATTTTCCTTCGATTAAATCAACAGCTTCTCCACTCCAGCCATAAGAACCAAACACACCAGCGAGTTTGTTGTTAGTAGCGGTAGAAAGAACAATACCCAAAGCCGTTTGAATGGGTGTCGGTACATGACCGCCGAGGGTAGGAGAACCGATGATAAAGCCTGCCGCTTTTTCTACCGCAGCGCGAATTTCTTCAGGGTCAGCAAATTCGCAGTTGATTGATTCCACGCTGACGCCAGCTTTTGTGATCCCGTGGGCGATCGCTTGGGCTAAAGTTGCCGTATTCCCATACGCGGAAGCATAAATCAACGCTACTGTGGTATCTTGAGAACTCTGCTGCTGACTCCACTGACGATAAGCTTTTGTCAGGTCAATCAAGCCATAGCGTACCAAAGGTCCGTGTCCGGTAGCATACAATCTCACAGGTAGATCGGAAAGTTTATCCAGCGCTGTTTCTACGCTTCGGGCATGGGGCGCCATCAAACAATCAAAATAATAACGCCTGTCTTCGTTAAATATTTCCCAGCCTTCATCAAACACCTGATCGCCACAAATATGCGCTCCAAATAGCTTATCTGAATAGAGAATTTCTGTTTGTGGATCGTAGGTACAAAGTTCGTCTGGATAGCGGGGATTAGGAGTAGGAATGAATTGCAATTGATGACCTTTGCCTAAATCAAGAGTGGCAACGGATTTTGTAGCGGATGTAGCGGATGGGTTATCGGTTGGAGGTAACTGTTTAACTGTTTCTGTAGCAGATGCATTATCCGTTACATCCGTTCCCAATCCGCTGCCGGACCGCATCACGAGAATTTGCAAATCCGGGTTTTCCAATGCGCCCCGCAAATTTATTGCTCCTGGATTAGAACAAACAAAGGTTATCTGGGGTGCAAGTTCCAATAAAGCTTTGAGAGTTGCTGCGCGGTTGGGATTGACGTGACCGAGAATCACATAATCAATATTTTTTACATCAATCCGAGAAAGCAATGCTTCCAGGTAAATTTGCGTAAACGTTTCTCCTGGAGGGTCGATGAGGGCTATTTTATCTGCTTGAATTAGATAAGAATTGGCAGTTGTACCTTTGGCAAGAGCATATTCAATTTCAAACCGAAGGCGCGTCCAACTGCGCGATCGCAATACTGTCGTATCTGTACCAATGGGGAGTACCTGAACGTCACGGGGTTTAGTGGTTGTCATAAATTTTGGTAGTTGGTAGTTGGTAGTTGGTAGTTGGTAGTTGGTAGTTGTTAGTTGTTAGTTGTTAGTTGTTAGTTGCTAATTGCTAATTGCTAATTGCTAATTGTTAAAAGCCATTAGCCATTAGCCATTAGCCATTAGCCATTAACCACTAACCACTAACCACTAACAACTAACCACTAACAATTTAATAATGATTTCCAACTTTGCGATGGTGAACTGCTGTGAGGGCGTCTGGTTTGCTGACTCGTCCTTCATAGACTGTGCTGTAGACAATCCAGTGGTCGCCGCCGTCCATTCTACTGATGACTTCACACTCCATGTAGGCGAGGGCGTCGGTAAGGATTGGAACACCGTTTTGGGCTGGCTGAGTTCTGACTCCTTCAAAGCGATCGGCACCTGGGGCAAAGCGCTTGAGGAAATGTTTCATTAAACGTTGGTAGTTGCCATCTTCGAGGACGTTCAGGACAAAGCGATCGCCTACTTGCATGAGTGATTCAATTGCCCGATCTTTAGCAACAGCGATCGATACTCCTAAGGGCTTAAAGCTGGCTTGATTTACCCAAGAGGCAAGCATGGCGCTGGACACATCGCCTTTTTTGGCAGTAATGATGTATAATCCGCCGCTGAGTCTACCCAATGCTTTATCAAGGTCAGCATCAAGAGATTTCATTGCTTTCATGCTGCGATCGCGTGTTACCCATTGTCCCAAGTCTGTGCCCGCTTCTTCACACAGCTTGTATGTAGCTGAAGAAGGAGTTTCTTTGATCTGAATTGCTGGAAAGGGTGATGTTAAACCCAAATTCCGGAATTTATTCAGCAGGGGGTAAACAGGTTCGTCATTTCCACCACCTGATTCAAATATGCCCACAGCTTGCTTTTCTTGGACAGATCCTAAAATGGTGCTGAGGGCAGCTTGGATACTCGCATCATCATTCGCCGAAGGCATTCCGAGAACAATCCCGGCGCAGCGGCTGACAAGTTCCCGTAACTCTTGTAAATCGACTGCTCGCAAATCTACCATTTCCACGGCGACGCCAGTTTTAGTAATACCGGTGGCGATTGCTTGGGCTAGAGGATAGCTATAGCCGTAATCTAAAAGGTAAAATACGCCAACGGTAGTTTCTGCTTTGGCTTGTGTTTGGCTCCAAGTGCGATAGCGTCCGGTTAGTTCTTTAACGTTATGGTGTAATAGTGGTCCGTGACCTGTGGCAATCATGTCGATTTTTTCAAGTTCAGCCATCCGCTTGAGGGCAGACAGTACTGACCGCGCATTGGGAGCCATCAGGCATTCATAGTAATATTGAAAATCTGCTTCAATAGCTTTTAGGTCTTCGTCAAAGGTGCTGTCGGAGCAATAGTGCAACCCAAAAGCGTCGCAGGTAAAAAGAACTTTGGTTTTGTGGTCGAAGGTGAATATAGTGTCAGGCCAGTGTAAATTTGGTGCAATCACGAATTCTAGTTCGTGTCCGTTGCCCAAATCTAAGCGATCGCCATTTTTTACAATCTGGCGCTTAAACGGACGATGCACCATATTCTCCAGAAATTGGATCGCTACCTTAGAACCGACGACGGTGATTTCTGGGGCGAGTTGCAAAACGTCTTTAACTAAACCACTGTGGTCTGGTTCGGTGTGGCTGATAATGAGATAATCAATTTCTGCTGGGTTGATCTGATCCTTGAGGTTATCTAAGAACAACTGGCGAAACTTTTCATGGGAGGTATCGACTAATGCAATCTGCTCACCGCGTATGATAAATGAGTTGTAGGTTGTACCGTTTTGCAGACCGAACTCGATATCGAAGCGATCGCGATCCCAGTCCAGCGATCGCATTACTGTTGTCTTTTCAGCAATCTCAGCAGTCTCCATGGTTAGCCTTTTTTTGGTCTTTTCGGTGAGCGCTACCATAACTCCCCTCCTTAGCAAATGAGTATTTTTTCTCTAGTTTTATTTTGACATGAGTTTATTGTAAATTTTTATTAAAAAAAATTCGTCGTCGGCGCGGGGTCCCCCCGCCCACACGTAGGGGCGGGGTCCCCCCGCCCACATGAGAGTTGAAACAAATGTGGCTAGCTTTAAAAATTGGAAATTCCCGGCTGCATTGGGGGTGGTTTGTTGGTGAAACGCTAGTTTATGATTGGCAGACAGACTATTTGCCAGCAGGGGTTGTTCAACAACTGGCTGAATGTCAAAGGCTGGAGGACTTACCACCAGAAATGTTCCCACGTGCGGATGAGGGGGGGATGCATGCGCCACTTCTGGGCGGGGATACGCATGCGCCACTTCTGGATGGGCGGGGGGACCCCGCCCCTACGCATGCGCCACTTCTGGATGGGCGGGGAGACCCCGCCCCTACGCATGCGCCACTTCCCCTGTACCTAGCTTCTGTAGTTCCTAATCAAACGGCGCTTTGGCAAACTTACCCAAATGTTCGCGTTATTACTTTAGACGAAGTACCCCTTCAAGGTGTATATTCCACATTAGGAATTGACCGCGCTTTAGCTTTGTGGGGTGCTGGACAAAACTGGGGTTTTCCGATGCTGGTGATTGATGCTGGGACAGCACTGACCTTCACAGCTTGTGATGCTAACCATTGTCTGGTTGGGGGAGCAATTCTTCCGGGACTAGGCTTACAGCTTGCGACTCTTGCAGAAAGAACAGGACAATTACCATTTGTAGAGACAAAGGCGATCGCGTCTCTACCCCCACGCTTTGCTTTAAATACACCAGAGGCAATACAAAGTGGGGTGATCTATACGTTAATCGCTGGAGTTAAAGACTTTGTTGAGGCGTGGTGGCACTCATTTCCTGAAGGTAATGTTGTGGTAACTGGGGGCGATCGCCTTGTTCTGGTGAACTACATTGAATCCCAGTTTCCTGAGATTGCAGCGCGTTTGATTGTGGAACAAAATTTAATATTTTGGGGAATGCGGGAAATAGTTAGTGGTTAGTGGTTAGTAGTTAGTTGATAGTGGTTTCTAGAACAACTAACCACTAACCACTATCAACTAACATTACTATTGACAAATTCCCGAATGTCTTCAGCTACAAGTTCGGCGCAAGACTCTGGTAGGTCATTTCCGCCGTGAGCAATCATTTTTAATAACGCCCTAGGATTATGTTGAGCATAAGCCTGACTCATAGCTAAAGCAACGTCGGTGTCTTTTCCGCCTTGCAAAATTAAAACCGGGACATTTATCAAGTCAAATCGGTTGTGCAGCAATTCGGCATGAATTTCTGGATGCTGGCGTTGGAATATTAGCTGGCAGCCTGTAGGATATTGCAGCATTACCTGACGAAATTGCCAATCACGTTCAATTTTTGCATCTAAACCCAAAATTTTAGTCAATGGGCGAAGCAGTCGCAACAATTGAAAGATGATCGGTGGACACTTCACTAACTGCTGCATCTTTTGCCAACGCTTTTTTTGTCCTTCAATCTCTACGCCTTCTGGCGCTAGCAGTACCAAACCGTGAATTTTTTCTGGATACTTCAAAGCATAGCTAGCAGCAATCCATCCGCCAAGGGAATGTCCTACCAAATACACCTGTTTTAGCTTCAATGCTTGCAAGAACTCAGCTAGGCAATCCACTTGCAAGTCAATTGAATAGTGAACGTTAGGACACTCTGATTCACCAAACCCAAACATATCAGGTGCAAAGCAATGGATATGTTGTGAAAGCAACTCCATTACCGATACCCATTGACTGCTATCGTTCCAAGCACCGTGTAAGAAAATTACAGGTGTTCCTTTACCAATCTCACGCCAAAATAATAGCCCTTGAGAGAGCTTTCTCCGGGAGTTACGGAATACAGCATGCATTTTAATTTGGTAGTTCAGTCGAATGAGATTAGTTAGTTGTTATTTGTTAGTGGTTAGTTGTTATTTGTTAGTGGTTAGTTGTTATTTGTTATTTGTTAGTGGTTAGTTGTTATTTGTTAGTGGTTAGTTGAAAAACCAACAACTAACAACCCTTCGGGAACGCCTGTCGCCGTGAGAGCGGGCTAACCCGACTGCAGCGCTGGCGAACCAACAACTAACTACTAACGACCCTTCGGGTGACGCTCCTTCGTCGAAGATCGCAACGCTTACACCAGTCGCCTACGGAGGAGCCAGTGCTGAAGACGGGTTTCCCGTCGCAGGCACCTGGCGTCGGAAAGCCGTCATTCGCGCTGGTTCACCAACAACTAACTACTAACGTTAATTAATGACAAAAATCCAAAATATCTTTATGCCAATGTTGTCAAGCCTTTAAAGTAGTCTTGCAACTGCTGATCGTGATCGTGAGACAACGGTCCAGGAGGTAGGGAGTTGAGCGGAAAAGCCTGAATTTCCATGACTTCTAAAGTATCATGAATTTCCATTTTCCCCTGCACCTGCGCTTCAACCACAATACAAATCGAATGGATTCTGGGATCGCGATCTGGTGCAGAGTAAACACCGACCAAACGCCGAATATTCACCAACTCTAGTCCGGTTTCCTCCATCAACTCCCGTCGAACCGCACTAGGAACATCCTCTCCCCAGTCCACTATGCCTCCTGGCAATGCCCAGCGACCATTGTCACGCCGCCGGATCAGCACAATCTGACCATCGGGTAAAATTGGGATGATACTTGTGCCAGGTATAGGATGACGGAAGATGATGCCTAGCACAGTTTGTCCAAAGCGCCATAAGCTACGTGTTGACTGGAGAGTCACAGTAAAAAAAGCCAAAAATTTCAATCTTCAAATTTCTATCGTATATTGCTGAATTCAGCGCCACTTACATCTGTATTAATACTTGTTAAAAGTATGTTTTTATACAAAAATGCTTGTGGATGGGGATTTTGTTCTAACGATTACCGTAGAACATATCAATTCTACCATTGGGAGGAACAAAATATATTGTATGTATATATACAAAGTAGTTCTTGGTTGGTAATTGCTAATTGCTAATTGCCATTCCCCATTCCCCATTCCCCATTCCCCATTCCCCATTCCCCATTGCTCTCAACTGCTGGCTTAAGGGAATAGTTCTCAATTAGGATTGACATCTGAACCTTGAATGTGCTACTTTATATTGCTGCATAAAACGTATTAATAGCTGAATTAGGGTAACAACTCCACACAGCTATCTACAGGGTGAGGCGTGGGCTTCTAAAAAGAAGCGCTTGTCATTATGCTCAGTACTTGGTGAAAGTGTGGGGTTTATTTAGGATTTAGCTAAAATTACATCATCAACATCAGCCACTGATGTTAGTGATGTGATGCCTAATGGCAGACTTTTGTTGTTTATTAATGAGGTGAACATGGCCAAGCGCCGCAACCCAAAAAAAGAAAAGGCGCTACGGAACCAGGCATATGCCCGCAAGTTTCGTAAACGAACTACTACAGGACGTATGAATAGAAGGTTCCAACAAAGACCGCCGAAGAGTGAAGAAGAAGAGGGCGCAGCAGCCGTTGATAATGATTAAGTTGGTTGCTCTGTAAATTGTTAGTGGTTAGTGGTTAGTGGTTAGTGGTTAGTGGTTAGTGGTTAGTGGTTAGTGGTTAGTAGTTAGTAGTTAGTAGTGATTAGAAAAACAACCAACAACTAACAACCCTTCGGGTTCACCAGTCGCCTACGGAGGGAAACCCTCCTGCAGCGCTGGTTCACCAACAACTAACAACTAACAACCCTTCGGGTTCACCAGTCGCCTACGGAGGGAAACCCTCCTGCAGCGCTGGTTCACCAACAACTAACAACTAACAACTAACAATCAGCCATTTGATCCCGGGCGGCAAGGAGTGCTTTGCTTACCTGTGTAAAGCCTGTACCACCGTAGCTGTTACGCGCAGCAACTACTTGCCGGGGCGAGATCGCTTCATAAATATCTGCAGTAAAGGCTGGATGCAACTGTTTCCACTCCTCTAAACTCAAATCTTTAAGGAGTTTACCTGCGGCAATACTGGTTTTTACCACTTTACCTACGAGGTTGTAGGCTTCCCGGAAAGGGACGCCCCGTGCTGCTAGATAATCTGCTACATCGGTAGCATTGGAAAAGTCTTCGGTTACTGCTTGTGCCAAGCGTTGGGTGCGAAATTCCAAACCTTCTCGCAACAAAATAGTCATTGCTTCCAGACAGGCTTTGACGGTGTTGACACTGTCGAATAAGCCTTCTTTATCTTCTTGCAGGTCTTTGTTGTATGCCAAGGGTAGCCCCTTCATAATTACCAACATCGCTTGAAGATGACCAAATACTCGCCCTGTTTTACCCCGCACTAGTTCTGGAACGTCGGGGTTTTTCTTTTGAGGCATGATGCTGGAACCAGTAGCACAGCTATCGAGAAGGGTAACAAAGCTGAATTCTTGCGATGACCAAAGAATGACCTCTTCTGAAAGACGGCTGAGGTGAACCATGATCAAGCTAGCAGCACAAAGAAATTCGATCGCAAAATCGCGATCGCTAACTCCATCGAGGCTATTAGCATAAACGCTATCAAAATGCAAGAGTTCGGCTGTGAAATGACGGTCAATGGGGAAAGTTGTTCCCGCTAAGGCACCGCACCCCAAGGGTGAGATATTCACCCGGCGATAAACATCTCCTAGCCGTTCCCAGTCGCGTTGGCTCATGTGAAAGTATGCTAGAAGGTGGTGAGCCAAACTCAGCGGTTGAGCGCGTTGCAGGTGGGTATAACCGGGAATCAAAGTTTCAACGTGTTTTTCAGCAATATCTAGTAAGACATGTTGAAATTCCCGCAATTGGTTGCGGATTTGTTGAATTTGCTCACGCAGGTAGAGTCTAGTGTCAGTTCCTACTTGGTCGTTGCGACTCCGCGCCGTGTGTAATTTTTTACCCACATCGCCGACAATTTCTATAAGGCGTCTCTCAACGGCAAAATGTACATCTTCCGCCTCGACGGTTGGGTTAAATTTGCCTTGCCTATGTTCCTGGCGAATTTGTTCTAAGCCTGCAACGAGTTGCTCTCCCTCTTGTTGGGAAATGATGTCAGTGTGAGCCAGCATTTTGGCGTGAGCTTGGGAGCCAGTCAGGTCATATTCTATTAATTCAATATCAAAGTTGATACTGGCATTAAAGCGAGCGATCGCCGGATGCAACGCTGATTCAAAACGCTGGCTCCAAGTTTGTTTTTCAGTCATAAAAAATGGGGAGTGGGGAGTGGGGAGTGGGGAGTGGGGAGTGGGGAGTTCGTAAAAAATTAAAAATTTTTAATTTTGCATTTTTAATTTTTAATTTATTGCCCTACTCCCCACTCCCTACTCCCTACTCCCCTATTTTTTAACCGTAGCTTGTTAGATTCCGAATCATATAGCCAATGCACAATCCGATCAACATTGCCCACACTTGACCTGTCTGGACAAAGTGGTTAAAGGCATTTTGTATCTGACCTAGAACGTTGGGATCAGTTATGTGTTGAGCTATCAGTATCCCATTTACAGGCAATTGACCAATTAACTGAAATATTGAATCGCTAAATAAGTTCATATTTTGTAATAACGCGCAGTAGGGAATAGTCAATAGACTATTGACCCCGCAAAGCAGGATGACTTCACTGTCATAACCCCTACTTGCTAGTAATGTCCAGTATACAAGCTAATACGCACGGCATTTGCATCGTTTCTCCTTTTCTGGTGATGTTTCTTTCATTCGTAGCGGGTGGTGTGCCGCCCGTGGGGTGTTCTCAAGAAACACGGGAGTGGGGAGTGGGGGAATGGGACTGTTTCTTTCATTCGTAGCGGGTGGTGTGCCGCCCGTGGGGTGATCCTAAGAAAGTAGGAGGCAGTCGCTTTGGGAAAAAATTTCACCACTAAGCATAAAAATACTCGTTATCCCCACTCCCCACTCTCTACTCCCTACTCCCTATTTTCAATTTTCAATTACATCTACCCAAGACCAATTATCATTAATTTCTTTAGCCTCTAAAAGTCGTGCATAAGATTTTAAATTTCCGGCTCCAAAAAGATAGTTTTCAATGGGTGTACTAGTATTTATTTTATAAACCCAAGCTGTATAATTAAACTCACCAATACTGGGAAAAAACATGATCATTTTAGTCTGATTGTTTTTATTAGTGATGATGTTAATTTCTCCACCTTTAGCGCCTCCTTGAGAAAGATGACTATACTGAGATGGTAATTGCACCTTATAAATTTTATGAAGAACTTTACTAATATTATCTAACCATATTATCCGTTGTGACTCATCTGTTTTTAATGTACCTGATTTGATCATTGTAACTATTGCTTCACGCTCTCCTAAATGAGAATAATAATCTTGTAGAACTACAAGATTATGCATAATAACTAAAATTATGATAGTAAATATATTTATCAGCAAAGGCAAGAGTGCTTTGTACTTATAACGCTTAAATCCTTTTAAAAAATACTGAACAGATAAAAGCGATAAAATGAGAAAAAATGTACCTAACAATAAAAAATAAATGCCTTTATTACTCAATATGTCATAATTGCCTTTAAGGGAGAATATGCTAGATAAAAATGTATATTGTGCAGAATGAGGTAAAAATGACCCTCTCAGCCAGAGTAACAAAATACTTGTTACTAAAGATAAATTGAAAAGAATAAATTGCTGGTTACGTAAATTTACTTGAATCATTGTTTTTTTCTAAAAGGAACTTAGCTAAGGATAACAAGTAATAGGTGAAGATCAGAACTAGCCCCCCTTAAAAAGGGAGGAAATAAGCAGAACTTTTTAAGGGGAGCCACAAAGAGTGCTTTGGTTCCCAAAGTTGAGGGGAGTGGCGTGGGTTGGGGGGATCAAGTCTTATCCGAACCGTATTGTCTCTAGGACTTACGCACAAGACACATTGACCATCATATGTATGGCAGATCAAAATCTTGCCGGGGCTCGTTCCCAGGCAGAGAGAGCCACAGAATGTGATTAAGGGAGGCTCTGACGGACGTGAAACCGTGAGGCAGAGCCTCCGATAAGAGCATTACAAGGCAGAGCCTTGTAACGAGAGACATGTACATTTTGTTCTTTCTGTCAATGCGTAAGTCCTAGTCTCTACACCGATTTAAATTCCCACCGTTCAGCTTTAACTGAACGGTATTGGCACCAGCCCAGAAACCCGGTTTTTTGGAATGATTTTATCCTACATGCTTGAGTTTGTGAGCTGTTCGTAAAATTTGCCCAGCCAAAACAGCTGCGCCAAAGCCATTGTCAATATTTACCACACCTATACCAGGTGCACAAGAGTTAAGCATTGTCAAGAGTGGTGCTAACCCCCCAAAACTTGCGCCATAACCAATACTGGTAGGAACGGCAATCACGGGACAATCCGCCAAACCAGCCACTACACTAGGTAAAGCGCCTTCCATTCCCGCTACAACAATCAACACCGATGCTGATTCGATCACGTGGCGGTTATTCAGCAAGCGGTGAATTCCTGCAACCCCCACATCCCAAAGCCGCTGGACGCGAAAACCAGAAAGTTCTGCTGTGACAGCAGCTTCCTCAGCTATGGGTAAATCAGCAGTACCAGCAGAAAGAATGCTGATGGTGCCGGGATACTGTGGTTCGATTGTCGAGGGAGCGATCGCACAAATTCGCGCTTTTTCGTAGTATCGCAAATCTGTCACCTTGGCTTGCAGCACCGCGTAAACTTCTGGTTCTATACGGGTTGCCATTACTACTGGGTTGTGCTGCCGCATCACTTCGATAATTTGAGCAATCTGATCTTCCGTTTTGCCTAGTCCCCAGATCACCTCTGGGAAACCAGTTCTCAAGGCGCGATGATGATCGATTTTGGCAAACTCACCCACTGGTTCATAGTCTAAGTGTTTGAGTTTGTCAAGGGCTGCTTCTGGAGAAATTTCACCTTGAGCAACAGCTTGTAGTAGATGATCTAGAGATTCTGGTTGAGTCACGGCGATTTTGGATTGTTAGTTGTTAGTTGTTAGTTGTTAGTTGTTAGTTGTTGGTTGTTGGTTGTTGGTGAACCAGCGCTGCAGGAGGGTTTCCCGACAGAGGCGACTGGTGCTCCCGTTGGGTTGTTAGTTGTTGGTGAACCAGCGCTGCAGGAGGAGCGAGCACTCTCCGGCGGGTTTCCCGCGCCCTGGTGACTGGCGTTGGTTTCCCGACAGAGGCGACTGGTGCTCCCGTTGGGTTGTTAGTTGTTAGTTGTTGGTTGTAAAAAAAACACTAACCACTAACCACTAACCACTAACTACTAACTACTAACTACTAACTACTAACCACTAACCACTAACAACTAACCAGTTCTATTGTGTTACTTTCAGTTCATATTTGTTCCACAGGGTTCCGCCTTGAGAACCGAGAGCAGAAAATTTGACGTTTTGGATGCGATCGCGCACTGCAGCTAAAGACAACGCAGTCACTAAATAAACATAGGGTAAATTTTCCTGGGAAAGGCGTTGGGTTTCGGCATAAATCTCTTTGCGTTTTGCGTCGTCTAACTCCCGCGCTGCTTCAATGTAAAGACGACCAATTTCCGCCTCCCAATCTGCCACGTCCCAGCCTATCAGTGGTTCTTGTGTTGCTTGTGGTTTTTGATTAAAAGTATGCAAACCACCTTCAGGTAACCAGACATTAGCTCCATCATTAGGCTCTATCCCTCCAACCAAGCCTAATAGATAACATTCCCAGTCGAGGGTATTAGACATTTTGTCTGTGAGGGTATTGAAAGCAATCGGATTAAAATCTACTGTCATGCCGATTTTGCTCAAATCTTGCTGGATTTGCGCTCCCATTAACACACGGGTTTTATTTTCAGCATTAGTCAGCAAGGTGAACCGCACACGATTCCCGTCAGCATCCAGTAACTGGTTTCTATCGTTATATTTAAAACCTGCATTTAATAGTAATTTTTTAGCTTTTTCTGGGTTGTAATCGTAAACTTTCAGACCTTTTTCTTGATTAAGATAGTAGGGGCTTTGAATCTCAATTGGTGAATTTTGCAAGACACCAATACCTCGAAAGACATTATTTAGCATTGTTTGTCTGTCGATCGCATAGGCAACTGCTTGTCTAAAAGCAAGATTATTAAACCAACGAGATTTAATCGGATTAATTACAGGATTACCATTTTTTCTTCGACCTTTGTTGAGATTAAAGGCAAGAAAATTTGTGCTGAATGATGCACCACCATTGTAGATAGTAAAATTTCCTCGTTTCTCTTCATGCTTAAGTAGGGAAAAATTTTCTGGAGTGACTTGGACAATATCCAAACCTCCAGAACGAAACTGAAGTATGGCTGTATCAGTAGATTCAATAATTTGCCAAACAATCCGCTCGACGTAAGGCAATTGATTACCTTGGCTATCTTTGCGCCAATAGTAAGGATTACGCCGGAATACCACGCGCTGACTGGGAGCATAGCTTTCTATTTTGTAGGAACCATTAACAATAATTTTACTGGGATCGGTGTCTGTTCCCCAAGTAGATAGAAAAGCCGGATGACCATTTGCATCCTTAGATTTAACAGTTGGAAGTAAAGCGTGTTTTGGCAAAATAGCAATTGAATTTGATGAGCCTCCTGAATTAGCAAAAAGAAAAGGTGCAAAAGGCTCAGGAAGAATAAATTCAACCCGGCGATTGTCTATTTTCTGGAGCTTGGGAAAAGCACCACTTTTCCCAATTTTCAGACCATCTTTCCAATCAGTTGGAATCTGCTTATTGAAAATCACATCTTCATAAGTGAAGATCACATCGTCTGCAGTTAGTGGTTCGCCATCTGACCATTTTAAACCCTCTCGCAGGGTAAAAACTATATGCTTTTTGTCGGCAGAAATTTCCCATGATTCAGCTAAGGCTGGTTCAATTTTGCCTGTGATCCCGTTGAGGGTGGTGAGTCCTTCAGCAGTGAACAGAAAAACATGAGGAAATTCTTGATTGAAGGCGTAGTTAAACGTTTTCGGATCGCCGATATTGTTAGTAACCCATTGGGAGACTTGCGCCGCCTCAGTTTTGAATTTGGCTGGGTTGCAGCTAATCAGGGTAAGCTGACAACTCAGCACTAGAGTTAACATTAGTACAATCGAAAACCAACGGCGGTGAGAACAGAAGAAGGCAAAAATCATGGGTTGGTGTATAATGCTCAGTTTTCTTTAGCTTTTAATTCATAGACGTTCCAGAGTGCGCCACCCAGGGCAGAGTATTTTACTCCTTGGATGCGATCGCGCACAGCAGTCAGTGAAAGTGGTGTGAACAAGTGAATTAAAGGTAAGTATTCCTGAGTAATGCGCTGTGTTTCCCAATAAATTTGTTTGCGCTTAGCTTCGTCTAACTCCTGCGCCCCCTCAATGTAGAGCCGACCTATTTCTGCTTCCCAAGGAGCCACTTCTCGACCTTCTAAGGGTGCTTGTCCGGCTCTTGGTTTTTGATTGAACGGGTGGAAATCACCGTTAGGAGACCAGAAATTGGCACTACCGTTAGGGTCAAAACCGCCGCCAGTCGTAGCACCAAAATAAGCTTCCCAATCAAATGTATTACCTAGCTTGTCTCCCAATACGCCAAAGTCAATCTGTAGGAAATCGATTTGAATACCAATTTTGCCCATGTCTTGCTTCATTTGCGAACCTACTACCTCACCAGCTTTGCTCCCAGCAGACGCTAATAGCGTGAAGCGGACTCGGTTACCATCAGCATCCAGCAACCGATTATTGTTGTCGTATTTAAATCCTGCTCCTAGTAATAGTTCCTTTGCTTTTTGTGGATTGTAATCATAGACTTTTAGACCTTGTTCAGGTGAAAGGTAATAGGGGCTGCGTACATAAGTCCCTGAGTTTTGCAGTTCACCCAATCCCCGCATAATGTTGTCAATCATCCTTGGGCGATCGATGCCGTAGGCTACTGCTTGTCTAAAAGCAACGTTATTAAACCAGCGAGATTTAATCGGATCAATCAGCGGCTTTCCATTCCGACTACCTTTGTTAAGATTGAAAGCAATAAAAATTGATCCTGGACCTGGTCCACCGTTATAAATTGTAAATTTTCCTCGCTTCTGTTCGCGCTTCAGCAGGGAAAAATTCCTAGCAGCAACTTCGACGACATCCAACCCCCCGGAGCGAAACTGCATCAAAGATGTATCAGGGCTTTCCACAATTTCCCAGACCATGCGCTCTATATATGGCTGAGGGTTGCCTTGACCATCCCGTCGCCAGTAATAAGGGTTACGTCGAAAAGTTACGCGCTGACTGGTTGCATAACTCTCCAGCATATAGGGACCATTGGAAATAATTTTTTTTGGATCTGTACCTGTGTCCCAAGTAGACAGAAACAGAAGATTTCCATTTTGGTTTTTAGTAGTAACTGATTGGCGCAGAACATGTTCTGGAAGGATCGGCACCCCTCCAACTGTTCTCAAAAAAGGTGCAAACGGCTCTGGAGTAGTGAATTCTATTCGCCGCTCATCTAATTTGCTGACTTTTGGTAAGGCATGACTCTTGCCAATCAGAAGCACATCTCTAGTACTTGTGGGAATGGCTTTGTTAAAGTAAATGTCATTGAAGGTAAAAAGAACATCGTCTACCGTTAGTGGCTTTCCATCCGACCACTTCAGTCCTTTTCGCAAGGTAAACACAACCCGCAGTCCTTCTTCCAGCCAAGACTCAGCCAAACCTGGTTCAAGTTTGCCAGTAACTGCATTTTCAATCAGCAATCCCTCGAAAATGGGATCAAAAACATTGGGTGACTCATTGCTTAGGACTACGTTAAAGGTCTTAGGCTCAGCAGATATAGTGTATATCAACTGGGGAGCTTGAGCCGCTAGGGTTTTAAACTGATTGGGATTACAGCCATAGAGAGCGATCGCAACCCAGAAAGCCAGCAAAGCTAAAATCCAGCTAGGTCGAAAAATTTTTGTAAAAATGTCAAACATCAATATAAGTTTATCGCTTAAATCAAATTAGCAAGTTTAAGTAGGTTGGCGAGATTACTCCCGAACCGCTACAAGATTACCTATCTTCTTTTTGGCATCTTCTTGGCGTCCTTAGCGTCTTGGCGGTTCGTTAAATAAGTATTCTTAGGGCGGTTCGGCAGTAAACAGTGCTATGTAACGAACTGTAAATTAACTTGTAAGGTTCGTAGTTACGCTACTCCTGAACCGCCAAGACACCAAGGACGCCAAGAAAGAAGTAAATATGATAAGTAATTTTACTCCGGTTCGGGAGTAAGCGCGAAGACAGCGCAACGACGAACCTAAAGTAATGTTTATTTTTTCGACCTACTTACTTGTCTACAACTTTGAGTTTAGCAACATTCCATAAAACTGTTTCATAATATAAACTGGTAACCTCAACATTTTGAATACGATTGCGGACAGCAGCCATATCCAACGGACTTACTAGGTAAATAAAAGGCAAATATTCTTGAGAGATGCGCTGAGTCTCGCCATAGATAGCTTTACGTTTGGCTTCGTCTAATTCTCGCGCACCTTGAATATAAAGACGACCAATTTCTGCTTCCCAATCGGCAACTTCTCGACCAGTAATTGGGGTTTGTCCGCGTTGTGGTTTCTGGTTGAAGGGATGGTATGAACCATCAGGCGACCAAACATTAAAACCACCATGAGGCTCAATTCCTCCTGTAAGACCTCCCAGGTAAGATTCCCAAGTTAGGCTGTTAGCAAGCTTTTCGTTAAGAGTCCCAAAGTCAATTGGATTGTAATCAACTTGAATGCCGATGTTGGCTAAATCTTTTTGAATTTGCGCTCCTATTGCTTCTACAACCCTACTACCAGTTTGAGATAGCATTGTGAAGCGAATACGGTTGCCGTCTGCATCAACAAGTTGATTTTTAGCGTTGTACTTAAATCCTGCTCCTAGCAATAATTGTTTGGCTTTTTCGGGATTGTAGTCATAAACTTTCAGTCCCTCTTTAGGAGAAAGATAGTAAGGGCTTTGGACAGAAATTGGTGAATTTTGTATATCTCCTACCCCTCGTAACGTGTTGATGTTCATTGTTTGACGGTCAATAGCGTATGCTACTGCCTGTCGAAAAGCAACTGTGTTGAACCAGCGAGACTTAATTGGATCTACTAGTGGTTGTCCATTTCTCTGACCTTTGTTAAGATTGAAACTAACAAACGTGCTGCCAGAATCAGAACCACCGTTGTAGATAGTAAAGTTACCTCGCTTTTCTTCCCGCTTTAATAAAGCAAAGGTTCCAGGTCCGACAGCAATTGTATCTAACCCCCCCGAACGAAATTGGATGACAGCTGTGTCACTGGATTCCACAATTTCCCAAACAATGCGCTCAATGTAGGGTAATTGATTACCTTGTGCATCTTTGCGCCAATAATAAGGGTTGCGCCCGAAGACCAAGCGTTCATTGGGACGATAACTTTCAACAATGTAAGGACCGTTAGAAATAATTTTTGCTGGGTTAGTATCCATTCCCCAAGTAGAGAGAAATTTAGGCTTACCTGATGAGTCGTTAGTATTGACTGATTCAGCCAATACGTGCTTGGGTAAAAGTGCCGCACCTGTACTGCGTAAGAAAGGGGCAAAAGGTTCTGGCGTGGTAAATTCTACCTGGCGATCGCCAAGTTTTCTCACTGTAGGAAAAAGACCTTTTTGTCCTATTTTTAAACCATCTTGAGTGCCATTGGGAATCTTGCGGTTAAGGTAGACATCGTTGTAAGAAAATACAACATCATCTACTGTTAAAGGATGACCATCTGACCATTTCAAACCTTCTTTCAGGGTAAAAACAATCCGCAGTTTGTCCTCAGAAATTTCCCATGATTCAGCCAATGCTGGCTCGATTTTTCCATTTTCACCTTCAGAAATTAATCCCTCGTTAATAAAAGAACCGAGGTTTGGATACTCCTGTATTAAGGCGGCGTTGTATGTTTTAGGATCTGTGCCAGTACGGGCAATGAGTTCCTTGACTTGTGCAGCTTGAGTAGTTTTAAACTGACTGGGATTGCAGCCAGAGAGGGCGATCGCTATGCAAAAAGCTAGTAAAGCAAAAATCCAACGACGTCGAAAAATTTTTATAACAATGCCAGAATTCATAAAATTTATGTTAAATTTTTAACTTAATAAGGTAAGTCTTTTCCGATATTTAGTTCCTGAATGTTCCATAGCAACCCGCGAAGTCAACTTAACTTGACTGAGATTGTAGCCAACCGAGAAAGTTTTGGGTCTTGTTAAAATACAGGATACCAGCATCTTGTAAAACATCTGTAACTTCTCGCTTACCGAATTCTTTGGAATTGCTACTTAAAAATACCTTTAGTTCATTAAAATGCAAACGTGCATGGTGAACTATAAACTCCAAAATTAATTTGTCTATAATGTGTTTTTATAGGATAGTTCTATTTAAACTTTGTTGAAGAATATCAGTATTTAATGTCATGATTTCTGCTTTGCTAGCAAGTTGGTTAAAGGCTGCATAAAAACGTCGTTCGATATCATTTTTTCGCTCAAAAAAGCTAACCTTTGATTGTCTCAACAGGTTAACCAGTAATTCGGCAATTTGTGAATTGTTATCTCGTTCTGCCTCGTGAATCTGGATGTCTAACTTCTGGAGAAAGTCTTGGTTATATTTTTCCTCTTGCTCTAATGTTGTTAAAGCTTCTACAAAACAAATGCTTGGTATTGCTAAGCGTAGCGATGGAGGTGTATTTTGTAGTAAATCTTCTGCTTGAGAATCTTGCCCCTTAGCAATACCTATTAAGAAATTTGTTTCAACGTAAAGTATCACCGCCTATGCTACCTAAAACTCAGTAGTTCCCTCTTCTAATAACTGCAACAACCCGATTTCTGCCATCTCTTTTGAGAATGGTGGTGTTTCCAACTTCCAATGACGAGCTAAATCACTTATCCAAGCTTCTGTCAATCCTCTAAGGTAGGGAGAAAAGATCTGTCTAGTGGTGAATTGTGGCTCGTAATGACTCAGTACCTCAGCAGTATTAAAGCTGATCATAGGTTCTGATAAATTGTTGCCGTCCCATTTTAAAATCCGAATGTTTTCCACGTCAACAAGCATGGCAAAAGGAATCAGTATTTTTGCTGCTTGTAAGTAGTCAATAAGCCGCAGTATCGCATACTCTTTAGCTTTTTTTTCTTGAAAGTTGTAGGGAAAACCTTTGACTTCAGCTATGAGAACAACTTGCCCATCTTTGTCTAAAGCTACAAAATCAGGGCGGTCTATATCTTCTAAGTTTGTAGCTTGCACGGCTCTAACTTCCCACCAAGTTAAGGTGTTTTGTCTACTATCAACCATTAATTTCCATCCTAGTAATCATATGCTTTTTAGGCTTTTATTTTCGCAACAAGACCGTGGTGCAAGATCTGAGTCTCTGTGTTCTCTGCGCCTCTGCGGTTTGCTAAATAAATTTTCTGGCATTTTTGCTTAAGGCCTAGTTACTCTGAAGCCACTAACAAAACCACAGCATAAGCACAAATACCTTCCTCTCTGCCAACGGGACCCAATTTTTCATTTGTGGTAGCTTTGATAGCAACTTGATTCGGTTGTAATTGCAAAACGCCTGCTAACTTGTCGCGCATCTTCTCAATATGCGGTTTCAATTTTGGACGTTCTGCTACGACCACCGAATCAATATTGCCCACCTGCCAACCTTGATCCCGAACTAGTTGATGTACTTTACTCAATAGCACTAAACTATCCGCCCCTGCCCATTGGGGATCGCTGGGAGGAAAATAATGTCCAATATCCCCCAAAGAAAGCGCCCCCAGTAAAGCATCCATAATCGCGTGCGTAAGAACGTCAGCGTCACTGTGTCCCAATAAACCTAAGGAGTGGGGAATGTTAACTCCGCCTAAAATTAAGGGGCGATCGCTCACCAGTCGATGAATATCGTAGCCGTTACCAATGCGAATGTTCATTTTTTTTTGTTAGTTGTTAGTTGTTAGTTGTTAGTTGTTAGTTGTTAGTTGTTAGTTGTTAGTAGGGGCGAAGGGCAGGATCACCCCGACAGTTGTTAGTTGTCAGGAGTTGTAGAGACGCGATATATCGCGTCTTTACAGGAGTCGGGAGTTATTATTATCCCCCCACTCCCCCTACTCCCCCCACTCCCCACTCCCCACTCCCTACTCCCCCTCTTCCCAGCTTGTCAGTAAATCGGGACGGCGTAAGCGTGTTCGTTGGATCTGTTGAAAGTAACGCCACTTGGCAATTGCTGCGTGATTCCCTGATAGTAGTACTTCAGGAACTTTCAACCCGCGAAAAACTGCGGGACGGGTGTACTGGGGATAGTCCAACAATCCCTCCTCAAAACTTTCTACTTTCAAGGAATCGGCTTTACCCACGGTTCCAGGTAGGAGGCGCATGACACCATTAAGCAAAGCCATTGCTGGAATTTCTCCACCAGTCAGAATAAAATCACCTAAAGACACTTCACGGGTAACTAAATGCTGTACTCGTTCATCCACGCCTTCATAATGACCACAAATAATTACCAATTGGTCATAATTCATTGCTAAATCTCGCAACAGAGGTTGATTCATCGTTTGACCTTGAGGACTCATCAAAATAACCTCTCTTCGAGGTAAAATCGGCAGTGACTCTACAGCAGCAAATATAGGTTCAGGCTTCATCAGCATTCCTACACCGCCACCATAGGGTTCATCATCGACTTTCCGGTGCTTATCGTTGGTAAAATCCCGTGGATTAACCAGATGGACTAGAGCAATCTGTTTTGCCAAGGCTTTACCTAAGAGCCCAGAACTCAGAACAGAGGTAAAACAATCAGGAAACAGCGTAACTATATCAAAGCGCACAGTAATTCGTATTGGAGGACACTAATCTTGAATTGGAATGTCTGGACACAAAGAAGCCGATGTTGTGTTTAAAACACAGAAAAGCTTGATCGTTCTCCGCTCAAAGTACCGGAATTCTTAAATTTTCTTTATGGTTACAAAAGTTTTTCTAATTACTTAATTTATGTTTAAATGTTGTCACATCTACATTTAAATTAATAATCCGATCGAGTTAACAACTTCCAGGATGCATCTAGCCAACCTTAAACAAAGCGGATCAAGACCTGCTTACCCCCCAACTCTAAAGGCAAACTTTAGTTCTAAGAGCAGTATTTTGCCAATCTGGAAAAATACTGCTCTTAACAACAAGACGCCATGGCTTGAGGAATGGCAACGGACACTTATAAGCTGCATCGTCTACCGCGTGAAAGAGCGAGAAGTTAAAGTGGTAGCGTTACCACCGCTTCAAACTTCAGTTCGTGTCCTAATAAAAAGGCGCTATAGAAAATATCAGGATACTGACCTTTTCAAATTCGCCAGAAGTTGTTGACAGGAGAAACACAATGCAGCAGTTAAAAGCTAAATCGCTGGAAATGAGGACACCCCAAGCAACTAAAACCGCCGTTCTGGTTATCGGAGGCGCAGAAGACAAAGTTCATGGACGCGAAATCCTCCGAACTTTTGTCGATCGTGCTGGTGCTACTAATGCCTACATCACAATTATCCCCTCTGCCTCCCGCGAACCCAGTATCATCGGTGGTCGGTATATCCGCATTTTTGAAGAAATGGGTGCTAACAAGGTTGAAGTCCTCGATATTCGAGAACGTGAACAGTGTGAAGATTCCCACATCAAAGCTTCCCTAGAAGGCTGTACAGGAGTATTCTTAACCGGAGGGGACCAATTGCGCCTCTGTGGCGTCCTATCAGATACACCAGCAATGGAAATTATCCGGCAGCGCGTTAGGGCTGGGCAAATTACCTTAGCAGGCACTAGTGCAGGAGCGGCAGTAATGGGTCATCATATGATAGCAGGGGGTGGTAGTGGCGAGGCGCCCAATCGCTCCCTGGTGGATATGGCAACGGGTTTGGGATTCATACCAGAGGTTATTGTGGATCAACACTTTCACAATCGCAATCGGATGGTGCGCCTGCTCAGCGCGATCGCATCTCATCCCGATCGCATAGGCATTGGTATTGATGAAGATACTTGTGCCATGTTTGAACGTGATGGCTGGTTGCAAGTTATGGGTAAAGGTAGTGTGACGATTGTTGATCCCACAGAGGTAACTCACACCAACGAGCCTCATGTCGGTGCCAATGAACCCCTAACTCTACATAATTTACGGCTACACGTCCTGAGCCACGGCGATCGCTTCCACCTTTACCAGCGCATAGTTTTGCCCACTGTATACCGCATCTCCAGCTGACGGAATGCAGTAGCTAAGGTTACACTGGGTTGACCGCTGGTTTTCGTGCGTTGCCGCAAAAAAAAGTGAGATTAATTACGATGTAAGAAGAAAAAACTGTTCATGACAAACAGTTTAGCGGTCAATTCCAGTAAGAAACTAGAATATTGGTTCCGAATCTCCATCTACCTATTCCCATGAGAATCCTCAAGATCCAGACATTACGCGGCCCCAACTATTGGAGCATTCGACGCCACAAATTGATCGTCATGCGCCTCGATTTAGAAAACCTTGCCGAGACGCCCTCGAATGAAATACCTGGCTTTTATGAAGGATTAGTTGAGGCTCTGCCTAGTTTGGAGAATCACTATTGTTCGCCTGGCTGTCATGGTGGTTTTTTGATGCGGGTACGAGAAGGCACGATGATGGGTCACATCGTGGAACACGTAGCTTTAGAACTGCAAGACTTGGCTCTTATGCACACAGGCTTTGGTCGCACCCGCGAAACCGCCACACCAGGAGTCTACCAAGTAGCGTTCGAGTATCTCAACGAGGAAGCAGGACGCTATGCAGGCAGAGCAGCGGTGCGGCTGTGCCAAAGTATTGTAGATCGGGGTCGTTATCCCAAAGCCGAACTAGAGCAAGACATACAAGACTTGAAAGACTTATGGCGTGATGCTGCTTTAGGACCAAGTACAGAAGGAATTGTCCTTGAAGCCGAAAAAAGAGGTATTCCCTGGATGCAACTTGAGGCACGCTTTTTGATTCAGATGGGGTACGGTGTGAACCAAAAGCGGATGCAGGCAACAATGACGGACAATACCAGCGTCTTGGGAGTAGAACTCGCTTGCGATAAAGAAGCTACAAAACGCATCTTAGCTAGTGGCGGAGTGCCAGTGCCTAGGGGTACAACAATCAACTTTTTAGACGATCTCGAAGAAGCCATTGAAAACGTTGGTGGTTATCCCATCGTCATCAAGCCCCTTGATGGCAATCATGGACGTGGGATCACCATTGATATTAGAACTAGGGAAGAAGCTGAGACAGCATACGATGCTGCAAGACAAGTCTCCCGGGCAGTCATTGTTGAGCGATATTACGTCGGGCGCGACCATCGGGTACTGGTGGTGAATGGTAAATTAGTGGCAGTGGCTGAACGCGTACCAGCTCATGTGGTTGGTAATGGCAGGTCCAACATTTTTGAACTGATTGAGGAAACTAACCTTGACCCCAATCGCGGTGATGGACATGATAACGTCCTGACGAAAATTGAACTAGACCGCACCAGCTACCAGCTCATGGAAAGGCAAGGCTACACCCTTAACACTGTGCTACCAAAAAACGAAATTTGCTATTTGCGAGCAACGGCAAACTTGAGTACAGGGGGCATTGCCGTAGACCGCACCGACGAAATCCACCCAGAAAACGTTTGGCTGGCACAGCGGGTCGTGAAGATGATCGGGTTGGATATCGCCGGACTTGATATGGTTACACCAGATATTAGTCGCCCCTTGCGGGAAGTGGATGGTGTGATTGTAGAAGTTAACGCCGCACCCGGATTCCGGATGCATATCGCCCCAAGTGTTGGCATCCCCCGCAATGTGGTGGGAGCAGTAATGGATATGCTGTTCCCGAACGAACAATCCAGCCACATTCCGATCCTCAGCGTCACGGGCACCAACGGCAAAACCACCACGACTCGACTATTAGCATACATTTTCAAACAGACTAATAAAGTAGTTGGTTATACAACAACAGACGGTACATATATCGGGGAATACTTAGTAGAAGCCGGAGATAATACTGGTCCTCAAAGCGCTCAGCTGATCCTACAAGACCCAACAGTGGAAGTGGCTGTGCTGGAAACGGCTCGTGGTGGTCTTCTCCGGTCTGGACTAGCTTTTGAAGCTGCTAATGTGGGTGTAGTGTTAAATGTTTCCGCCGATCATCTAGGCATTGGCGATATTGAGACCATTGAACAGTTAGCTCATCTCAAGAGTGTGGTAGCAGAAGCTGTGTTTCCCGATGGCTATGCAGTACTCAACGCCGACGATCCTCGAGTGGCAGCAATGGCAGAAAAAACTAAAGCTAACATTGCTTACTTCACAATGAACCCAGACTCAGAATTGGTGCGAAACCACATTCAAAAGGGAGGAGTAGCGGCAGTATATGAAAATGGCTATTTGTCAATACTCAAAGGCGATTGGACGCACCGGATTGAGCGATCGGAAAATATCCCCCTCACAATGGGTGGACGTGCACCGTTTATGATTGCCAACGCTTTAGCCGCAAGTCTAGCAGCGTTTGTGGAAAATGTCTCAATTGATCAGATCCGTGCTGGCTTGAATACGTTTCGCGCTTCGGTGAGTCAAACACCAGGACGGATGAATTTATTTAATTTGGGCAACTACCACGCTTTGGTGGATTATGCTCACAACCCAGCCAGTTATGAAGCATTAGGCGCTTTTGTGCGCAACTGGACTACAGGGCAGCGCATTGGGGTGATCGGGGGACCTGGCGATCGCCGCGATCAAGACTTTGTGATGTTGGGCACACTGGCTGCAGAGATTTTTGACTACATTGTGGTCAAAGAAGATGATGACACCCGAGGACGCCCAAGAGGTTCAGCTGCTGAGTTGATTACTCAAGGTATCAAGCAAGTTAACGCCAATTGCCATTATGAAACCATTCTTAATGAAACAGAAGCGATTAACAAAGCTTTGGACATTGCCCCAGATAATAGTCTGGTAGTTATCTTGCCAGAAAGCGTCAACCGCGCTATCAACTTAATTAAAGGGCGAGGCGTAGTCAAGGAGGAGTTACACCTACAAAGTAATACCCCAACTACTGTAGATTCCCAAATTGGTGTTAAGTCCTCTGTAGCAAATAAACTTTAGTTGGTTGTTAGTTGTTAGTTGTTAGTTGTTGGTTGTTGGTTGTTGGTTGTTGGTTGTTGATTGTTGATTGTTGATTGTTGATTGTAAAAATACCACTAACCACTAACTACTAACCACTAACCACTAACCACTAACCACTAACCACTAACCACTAACCACTAACCACTAACTATTTTTCGTCGTCTGGATTAGTGTCTTCACTGGGATTTTTTAGTTCCTCTTTAAAACCTCGTAGGGTTTTGCCTAGTGCGCTTCCCAGTTCCGGAATTTTTTTCGGTCCGAAAATGAGAATGGCGACGATCGTAATCACACTTATTTCTGGCCATCCTAGTCCAAACAACATAACTTTCTCCTTTTAAAAAACCTTTCTTAAATCATAGTTGGGTGGGCAATGCCTTACCCAATACTTCTCGGTTAACCTCTCCACGCCCTTCGGGTTCGCCATAAAGCTTGGTGCAGTCGCCTCTGTCGGGAAAGCCGTCATTCGCGCTGCAACACCAGTTCCCTACGGCGGGAAACAAGCTGCAAGGACTGGACTCACCAGTCGCCTCTGTCGGGAAACCAACGCCAGTCACCGGGGCGCGGGAAACCCGCCGGAGCGTGCTGGCTCCTCCTGCAGCGCTGGCTCCCCAACCCCTCTCCTGCAAGGGTCGGTATGAATTTTTCCCCCATTCCCTTGTAGGGAAGGGGGGCTAGGGGGGTTAGGTTTGCCTACCTGCGCGTAATCGGCAAACTTAACCAATCGCTTAATTCATTAGCTAGCCATTCAAGTTCTGGTTCAGTGTATTTAACACTATCAGCAGCGACAAGCTCATACTTGTGTACTCCTGCCCAGATTATCAGCTGCGGTGGAACTTTCACTCTGTTACCATGGGAGTCTGTCGTAAAGGTTTTGGGTTCGTAGACCAACTTAGTAATATTTTTTGTTGGTACTGGACCAACACGATGGAATTTCAATCCCAGCAACTCCCAAGTCAAGGCAATTTGCTTTTGGTCGAGGTGTAATCGGATACTTTTAAGTAGAGGAGATAAAATCTGATACAGCATTTGAAAGCCCGCACCCCAAAAAGGAAGTGAGAATAAGGCAAAAGGGACGTTTGCGGGACTCGGTGCAGCGATCGCACTGATAGTCCAGAAAAAGATAAATGAATTCCAGGCGATCGCAAACAAAATTAAGAATGTCATTGATGGCTGATAGCCAGTTGGCGGGATCAGAATTTCGAGAGTTTGCTCATCTTTAGTAAGTTTGATTTTGCTACCAAATGGTTGACCAAGGTTCGCATGAGCAATGTTTCTTTGTTTTGGATGTTTCAAAGCTTTCCGTGCAACAGCCGCAGAAACAAAACGCCGTTCTAAATTGGGTGCTGTCAGCAGCTTCAACCATTCACTAAAGCCTTGACTAAGATTTGCAGCAGGCTCAAATTGAATCCGAAAGTCCTTTTGTGGTAAATCAGCTGGATGAGTACCTGTGAGCAAGTAAATTAATGTTGCGCCTAGACTATAGAGGTCGGAAGCGCAAACCGTGCGTCCACCAAATTGCTCTGGTGGCATATAGCCATAAGTTCCCACCACGGTCATTGTTCCGCCTTCAGAAGCGGCGACAGTCTGTACTGAGCCAAAATCTATCAGGTAAAGCTGACCGATACTATTGCTAGTATTTGTCAACAAAATATTGCTAGGTTTGAGATCGCGGTGGATAACGGGAGGTTGTCGCTCATGTAAATAGATGAGAATTTCTAAAAGTGCGAGGGCTATATGTTTTACTTCTGCTTCAGTAAAAGTACGCCCAGATTTTAAGTGTTGCTCTAGAGTTTGTGCGGCAATATAGGTTTGTACCAGAGCAAATCCTTTTAATGCCGATAAATTTACCTCAAAATAGTCTAAGTAGCCTGGGATAGAGGGATGTGATAAGGATTTTAAAGTTTCGGCTTCCCGCTCAAACAGCTTGAGATCATCCCATTCAAAGTCACTGCTAAAAGACAGTAACTTAATAACTACCAATTCACCAGTCAATAGATCGCGAGCCAACAGCGTCCGCCGCCCAGCTTTTTTACCCAACTGTTGTTTTACTTGGTAGCGATCGCCTAATACTTGACTATTCATCAGGAATTGTTTATGACTGGAACTTTAAAAGTTTGTGATTAATTTAATTTAATTTACGAAGAAGTCCTGAGTAATCAGGAGTAAGCAGCCAGAATGTTTCTGATCTTACTGCTTGAGTCAGGAGTTGGTCAGACAAGAGTACTCTTAATGGGTAAAAATCCGAAAAATAAATCATGTTCTTGCTGACCACTCTATACCCTAATAAGTAGAGTTCTCCTGACTCCTTCCATCCGACTTGGGTTCGTTAATATCTTTACTATAGTTGTTTGATGATATGCCCTCTCAACTTTGGCCTTACATTACTCCTGGTATTCCAGATGAATTGTTTGATCGCTTACCGGGAATTCCCCTCAGCAAGCGCGAAATTCGACTGCTGTTGATTGCCCAACTGCGTCTTTTACCCGATTCAGTGTTGTGGGATATTGGTGCAGGGACGGGAACGATTCCGGTAGAAGCGGGGTTGTTGTGTCCAGGTGGGCGGATTATCGCTATTGAACGGGATGAAGAAGTAGCCAACCTCATCCGACGCAACTGCGATCGCTTTGAGGTCAAGAATGTGGAAGTCATTGAAGGTAGTGCACCAGAGTGTTTGCATGACCTCCTCGATGCCCCCCACCGCGTCTGCATAGAGGGAGGACGCCCTATTCCAGAAATTTTGCAAGCAGTCTGGCGTTATTTACTACCATCAGGGCGAGTTATTGCCACAGCTGCTAATCTAGAAGGTCTGTATGCTATTTCTCAAAGCTTTGCCTCTTTGCAAGCTAGAAATATCGAAGTCGTACAATCGGCAGTAAACCGCTTGGAAACGCGCGGTTCTTCTCAAACCTTCACTGCCGTTAATCCCATTTTTATCCTGAGTGGTGAGAAACTAGACTAAGTAATGAAAAATTAAAAATTAAAAATCAAAAAATTTTTAATTTTTAATTTTTAATTTTTAATTGAAAATTGTATGCCTTGGTCTCGAATTGTTAGTGGAATTATTGCGATCGTCCTTGCTTTGTTTTCAACTGTATTAGGGGGTTGGTATTTTACCCTCTTGTTTGCAGTTATTATCTTTTTGGGGCAGAACGAGTATTTTAATCTGGTAAGAGCTAAAGGTATGGCTCCTGCTGCCAAAACTACCATGTTTGTTAGTCAAGTCCTACTGGTGATTTGTACTGAGTATAGTACTTTAGCTGATGCCGTCATGCCAGTAGCAGGCACTTTTATTTGTTTCTATCTGCTGTTTCAGCCGAAGATGGCGACAATTGCGGATATTTCCGCTTCCATCCTAGGTCTATTTTATACTGGTTATTTGCCAAGTTACTGGGTGAGATTGCGAGCGATCGATACTACGGGAATCAACCATCTACCTCTTGGTGGTTACTGGCCTAAAGACTGGTCAGATATTATACAAAAGCCAGATTTTAATTCTATGCCTCAAGGTCTAACAGCGACTTTCATCACTTTCCTATGCATTTGGGCAGCTGATATTGGTGCTTACATTATTGGCAAATTCTTCGGCAAAACTCCTCTGTCTGAAATTAGCCCCAAAAAAACTGTAGAGGGCGCAGTATTTGGTGTTGCTGCTAGCGTTATTATAGCTGTGGCAGCAGCTTACTACCTCGACTGGCCCAGAACTCCCTTTACTGGTATAGCATTGGGTTTGCTAATTGGTATTGCTAGTATTTTGGGCGATCTCACTGAGTCCATGCTTAAGCGTGATGCAGGTGTAAAAGATTCAGGACAGTTGATCCCCGGTCATGGAGGAGTCTTAGACCGTACAGATAGTTATATTTTTACCGCTCCTTTGGTTTACTATTTCGTGACACTGTTGTTGCCACTGTTATGAGGTTGTTAGTTGTTAATTGTTGGTTGTTAGTTGTTAGTTGTTGGTTGTTAGTTGTTGGTTGTTAGTTGTTAGTTGTTTAGCAATTAGCAATTAGCAATTAGCAATTAGCAATTAGCACTTTGTTGATGTCAAAGGAACAACTTTAAAGCGATGCCACAAAACAAACCCCTAGCCATTGATGTGACTAGAGTAGATACTCGTAAGGAAGTTCTCCACAGAGCACCTTTGTTATCAAGCCACAACCTGGGGTGGGAAAACCTGGGTTTGGAGTATCACCTTCAACCACCTTATGAAACCCCTGAACATTACGCAACACATCACACACTTGTGATTCGTCTGAGAAGTCATTCCAGCTTGGAGAGGTGGCTAGGTGAATGCTACCGGAGTGAGAACTGCATACCTGGTGATGTGGCAGTGATTCCTGCCTATGTTATTCATCGGGCAGCTACAACCAAAGAATCGAAGTTTATTGCTCTGACTTTAAATTCTCAGAGCGTCTTAAACATTGCCCATGAATCGGTTAATCCTGATTCAGTTGAAATTATACCACACTTCTCAAAATCCGATCCGCTAATTTATCACATTGGGCTTGCCCTCAAGGCAGCACTTCAATCAAATGGGTTGAGTAGTCACCTTTATGCTGGGTCGATGGCAACTGCTTTGTCTGCTCATCTCTTGCAACATTACTCTGCGCCAAAACACATCATTAAAGAATATCGAGGCGGGCTGCCCAAATACAAGTTGCAGCAGGTAATTGAGTTTATCATCGACCATCTGTCTGAAAACTTGTTGCTGGAGGCGATGGCAAAAGAGATTGGTATGAGCCAGTACCACTTTGCTCGCTTATTCAAACAGTCTACAGGGCTTTCTCCCTACCAGTATGTCATTCACTGCCGGATTGAGCGTGCTAAAATATTGCTTCTGCAAAGTAAACTCAAAATTTCTGAAGTCGCCTCGGAAGTAGGTTTCGCTGACCAAAGCCAATTTACACGCCACTTCAAACGTATGACGGGAGTAACACCCAAAGAAATTCGCTAGCAGTAGCAAGAATCTTCTAAAAAAGCAAAAATCAACTAGACAGCAACAATCAAGGTCTTCTATGTTAAAAGAAATTTAAAGTCCCTATTGATCTCGGCTAGTGGTATTCTGATCTCGCAAACCCCCCGATCATCTCCCTCCTAAAAAATTGGGCTACATCTTAGCCCTCCAAGTTTAGGGGGGTTGAAGCATAGGTAAAAACTACTGGAGTGTCCCCAAAAGACAACTCTACACAAAAAACTTGCTAGACATTCTACCACTATGTCCTTTTCTTGTCTTTTACAAGGATAGTTTATGAACGGTAGTAGCGAACCTTATATTAGAGAATCTTATACTTCTCTAATTACTATCACCTCAGAAGTCCGAGCGCAACTTGTTGACATTCTCAACCAAACGCTTGCAACCACACTGGATTTGAAGACTCAGGTTAAGCAGGCACAATGGAATGTCACAGGTATACACTCATATCATTTATACGAACTCTTTGATGAAATTGCCACAGAGTTAGATCTGTACATCGACCTGCTTGCTTCTCGAGTCACAACCCTTGGAGGTTTAGCGATGGGAACCGCTCGGACTGTGGGAAGATATTCGATCTTACCTGAATACCCACTCCAAACGATCGAAAGTAAAGACCATATTGTCACCCTTGCAGAGCGTTTAGCAATTTATGGTACTTTGCTGTGGGAAAACATTGACCGCACCTCCTTACTGGGAGACTCAGATACGGCTTACCTTTATGCAGAAGTTTCTATGGTGATCGACAAGCGTCTGTGGTTTTTGGACGCCCTGATTGCGAAAGCACATCTTGATGTAAATCAACAGGTAGCGTCTCGTAACTGACCTTGATCGCCGGGGGAGATTAATTAAAAATTAAAAATTAAAAATTAAAAATTAAAAAAATTAAGAATCAATTTTTAATTTTTGTACTCCCTCATCTCTCCCTACTTCCCCATCTCTTCTTATTAGCTTCTGAGTCCTACATAATTAAAGGTAAAGAGTTAGCAAGTTTAGTTTTTTATTTCTAATCATTATGGGTTGACGTTAATCCGTCCGCGACACACCAGCTTCCCAGGGATCAGACTTAGTTCTTGGATTTCGACATCTGAACCCAGATTTAGATAGTGTTGATTGTTACTACCCTCTAACAACTCTACCGGATTGGTTTTTCCTTGAATTTGTGTTATTTTTAACTCATGAGTACTGAGTAACTCTAAGCCCACACTCATGTTCAACGATATGGGATTGCTTTCTGCTTCTAGGATTGCGGAAAGTATGAGTTTATTATTGTCAAGGTTAATTTTTTGCCAACTAATTGACTTTGATTTTGGGCAGTGTTCTGGTAAAAGTTTAACTAGTACATCATTTAAAGCAGTAGACAATAACGTAGAAGAGAGGGAGGCATTGAGATCCTCCTCCTCCTGTATCAGTTCACCTAACACTGGTACTGTTTCTAACAGTACCAGTGGTTTGCCTTTTAGTATTGATCCAATATTGATGCGAATATTTTCTGCTACCAGTTGAATTTGTGTAAGATGAAGACCTTGATAAACAGCATGCGTAGCAAAAATTGATACCCAGGGTACGCAACCAGTGAGAATTTGGCGATCGCTTGCTCTAATCTCCACGGACAGTTGGGATACTTGGCTAACTTGCGATCTCAACCACAACTTTAGTGCTGTTGTGAGTACACTTGTAACTATGCGGATCTTGTCTGAACTTCTCGTTTCTAAATTTTTTTCTGGCATTTAATCACTCTATTTAGGGGTATTTGCTCAAAAAACTGGCAAGCACAGAAATAAGTTTTAACTGTAACACTAGGGCTGCATCACTAAAAAATGTAAATATATTTATATATAATTTATTTATTAACAGTTAAATAACTATTAAGTAATTTTTGTATGGAGGCGCGGTTACAAAAAATTCTTGCTCAATGGGGTATTGCCTCACGCCGTCAAGCTGAAGAAATGATTAGGCTGGAACGGGTGCAGGTTAATGGTGTGTTGGCACATTTGGGAGAAAAAGTCGATCCTCAAAAAGATCTGATCGCGGTCGATGGAAAGCCCTTGTCTAATTTGCAGCGTCCAGCTTTAATATATCTTTTACTGCATAAACCAGCTGGAGTCGTTTCCACTTGCGACGATCCGCAAGGAAGACCGACTGTCCTAGATCTACTTCCTGAAGAATTACGCTCTAGTCAAGGTATTCATCCAGTTGGTCGTCTAGATGTAGACTCAACAGGAGCATTATTACTTACAAACGATGGAGACTTAACATTTGGGCTAACCCATCCACGTCACAGTATTCCTAAAACGTATAGAGTTTTGGTAAAAGGAAATCCCTCTGAAGCAGCGCTGCGTCTTTGGCGTCAAGGTGTGGTGTTAGAGGGTAGAAAAACACGACCAGCGCAAGTGAAAGTCGTAGAAAGGTTTGTAAATTCAATTGCCTTAGAAATCATTTTAAAGGAGGGAAGAAATCGCCAGATTCGCCGCGTAGCCGAACAGTTGGGATATCCGGTGATCGAGCTGCATCGAACTGCAATAGGTCCAATTCAATTACAACTGCCCAGCAGGGGCTATTTACCAGAGGGTGACTATCGTCATTTGCAAGAGAATGAAATTTGCTACCTCCAAAAGCAAATAAAACAGATTCCTATTCAAGATTCAGCTGGGTAAGGAGTTTAACAGAAGATGATATGGCGAAATCGGAAGGATAAACATGAGCCAACTCCTTCAGTAGAGCAACAACAAGCCGAAAAATTAGTAGAAATGGGTGTTCAACTTCGGACATCGCGACTAAAACAGGGTTTCTCATTGGAACAAATGGTTGTATTAACCAAGATTCCCCGGCGATTGTTGCAGGCAATTGAAGAAGGCAATTTAGAGGAACTGCCAGAACCAATTTATATTCAGGGTTTGATCCGGCAATTTGCCGACGCACTAGGCTTTAATGGAGGAGAATTTTCCCGCAGCTTTCCCATTGGCTTAAATCGAGTCAGCCTCAAACATGGTTGGAAAAGTACGCCAGTGGGTCAATTACGTCCTTTCCATCTTTACTTACTTTACATACTTTTAATTATCTGTTCTATCAATGGCTTGTCTCAATTATTAAATACAGCCACCTGGCAAGCAAATAATAGCCGATTGCAATTAGGACAAAAAGAAACTTTATTACAATCAAAAGCAATACAAAAGCCATCCCAAAATATTCAACTTGACAAATATATCCTTAGCAGCGCTAGCGCTGCTTCGCAGGTGCAAGTTGGTGTGACCTTGAAAGAAAAGACTTGGATTAAGGTAGTAGCCGATGGCAAAATTAAGTATGAGGGTGAGTTACCAAAGGGAACTCATCAGATTTGGAAAGCCGAAGAACAACTGACTGTGAAAGCTGGTAATGCTGGTGGCGTATTAGTGAGTGTCAATAAGGAGGAAGCCAAGCAAATGGGACAACCTGGGACAGTCAAAGAAGTAACGATCGCAGCGAATAAGTCTTAAGAGTAGGGGGAGTAGGGAGTGGGGAGTGGTGAGTAGGGGAGTCGGGGGAGTCGGGGGAGTCGAGGGAGATAAGAGAATAATTAATTTTTCTCCCCCCACTCCCCACTCCCCATTCCCCACTCCCCCCACATCTTATTTTTGCTGCGGAGCACGCCCATAAAGTGTAGTGAGAACTCTGAGGCGATCGCTCAATTCCTTAGTCAAAGCATCTGCCTGATAGCGCCAATCCCAGTTGCCTTCAGCAATACTTGGAAAATTCATCCGCGCTTGAGTATCTAATCCTAAAATATCCTGCAAAGGGATAATTGCCTGATTAGCCACTGAACTCAGGGCTAACCTAATCAAATCCCAGTGGATACCTTCGGGACTTAGACAACCCAAATAAAGCCACAAGTTATGCTTTTCGTAGTCTGACGCTTGATTGAACCAGCCTACAGTTGTGTCGTTGTCATGAGTCCCGGTGTAAACTATACAATTACGCTCGTAGTTAAAGGGTAAAAACGGATTACCAGCATCAGCACTAAAGGCAAACTGCAAAATTTTCATGCCGGGAAATTCAAACTTATCTCGCAGCGCGATCACATCAGGAGTGATATCTCCCAAATCCTCTGCCATGACGGGTAGTTTGCCCAATTTGTGCTTGATCGCCTCGAACAACTGTTCTCCTGGGGCTTTAATCCACTCGCCATTGATAGCTGTTTGTTCCCCTTTTCTCACAGCCCAATAAGTTTCAAACCCGCGAAAGTGGTCAATGCGGATCACATCTACATAATCCAGCATTGCTTCAAAGCGACCTAACCACCACTTAAAGTCTTGGTTCTGCAATTCTTCCCAGTTATAAACAGGGTTGCCCCACAATTGACCGGTAGCGCTAAAGTAATCTGGTGGGACTCCCGCCATCAGCGCCGCTTCTCCTGTGTGTTCATCTAGGCAAAAGATGTTGGGATTGGACCATACGTCGGCACTATCATGAGCTACGTAGATGGGAATATCACCGATAATTTGAATACCGCTCATATTCGCATAAGTCTTGACTTGCGACCATTGGCGGAAAAATTCAAATTGGACGAATTTGTGGTAGTAAATTTGAGTAGTCATCTCTTGCCGTGCGCGATCCATTGCTTCCGGTTCGCGCTTAGCAAATTTTGGCTCCCAAAGATGCCAGCTTTTCCCCTCGTGGGCATCTTTCAGCGCCATAAATAGGGCAAAATCATCCAGCCAATAGGCTTTGCTGTCACAAAAACCAGCAAATTCAGTTTGCTGTAAAGGCGTGGCATTGGCTTGAAAGTTCTCACAAGCTTTCTTTAGCAAGGGCGTTTTGGTTTGCACAAGCAACTCAAAATCAACTTTTTCAGATGGAAATGGGGGTATTTGAGCGAAGTCTTCATCTGATAGCAAACCCTGTTCCTGCAGTTTTTCCGGGCTGATGAGCAAAGGATTGCCAGCCATTGCTGAATACGAAGCATAGGGAGAATTACCGTACCCTGTCGGTCCTAAGGGCAGGACTTGCCAGTATTGCTGGTAGCTTTCTCTCAAGAAATCGATGAAGCGATAGGCTTCTAAGCCTAAATCCCCAATGCCAAATCGACTGGGAAAGGAGGTGGGATGTAGCAAAATACCACTGGTTCGAGGAAAAGGCATAAATAAGTTGAACTTATAAAAGTCAGTAATTCCATCGAATTTATCACAGAACAGGAACTAAGAGTGTTAGTAGATAGTAGTTAGTGGTTAGTGGTTACAACTAACTACTATCTACTAACTACTAACTTTCAGCTATGAGTTACCGAAATCCTGCTCCGACAGTTGATATCATTATTGAATTGGTTGACCGTCCTCATCGACCAATAGTGTTAATTGAGCGCCATAATCCACCTTTAGGTTGGGCTATTCCGGGTGGTTTTGTGGATTATGGGGAATCTGTGGAAGTGGCGGCGCGGCGCGAAGCTTTGGAGGAGACGGGTTTACAGGTGGAGTTGCTTGAACAATTCCATGTGTATTCCGATCCTAGCCGCGATGCCCGTCAGCACACTATTAGTGTTGTATTTTTGGCTACAGCTACTGGTGAACCCCAGGCGGGGGATGATGCTAAGGGTGTAGGAATTTTTGAGTCTTGGCGTGTGCCTGGTAATTTGTGCTTTGACCATGATAAGATTCTGCGTGATTATTGGCGGTATCGGCATTATGGGATACGTCCAAGGTTGGATTAAACGAACCGCCAAGACGCAAAGGAAGCCAAGGAGGAAAGATGAGTAGAAGGGTTATTCGTACTAAGAAGGCGCCTGCACCGGTGGGACCTTATAATCAGGCGATCGCTGTATCGGGTCAAATGATTTTCGTTGCTGGACAAATTCCTCTTGACTCTAGTACAGGGGTGATTGTTGGTGATGGGGATGTGACTAAGCAGACAGAACAGGTGATGGTGAATTTAGAGGCGATTCTTACAGAGGCTGGGGCGACTTTTGAGGATGTCGCAAAAACGACTGTGTTCTTGGCGGATATGAATGATTTTGCGGCGATGAATGCTGTTTATGCCAGATATTTTTCTGAAGATACAGCCCCAGCGCGTGCGTGTGTTGAGGTATCACGTTTGCCTAAGGATGTTTTGGTGGAGATTGATTGTATCGCGGTGATTTAAGGCGCTATAAGACTCAAATCCTATTTTGACAGAGTATGGAAGATTACCACGCAGCTTTTATAAATCGCCATATTGATACGGAAACACTATGTAAGTCCACAAGAAAAATAGCTGCTATGCACTTTGGTGGTGTTACTATCGAGTGCCTGCTAAAGTCGATGATCTTTGCTGCTCTGCCGAAGGCCTAAGAGAGTGGTTACAGAAAGTAACTCAACTTTAAGGAGGATGAAAATGCAGCAGACTTGGCAAGGGTCACTAAGGCAGAAAATTATAAACCACTATGTGCAGAATTCGCACATAGTGGGTTGATGTAAATATTTCTACATCTGGCTTGTTGAATCTGACTATTGTGAGCGATCTCTCTCCTGTTGAAAGTATTGATCAAGCAAGTGAGGAGGTGATTGAGCGAACGTTGGAATTGCTTTGGGGAAGTCGTCGAAGAAGCGGTAGCAAAGCTAAATATGTATCTAGATGGGTCCATGAACGTTTAACAGATTCAAGTGGCACTACTTTTCCTCGAAGTTTGAGCATATTGCTCAAAGGAGCAAAAGAGCAAGAGTTAAGCTACAAAGGACAATCATCAATTAAATCGCCTACAGACCGCCTACTTCGAGGAAAATCCCTAGAAATTGGATTGAAGAAAGCATCAGAAGAACGCTCCAATGGGATTAAAGAGGAATATCCTGATTTAATGAAGTTTTTCGACTCTCTCAAGGGGTAGAAGCTGTTAGCTAATTCCTACCCATCCTTCCCCATCATTACTCAATTTGTCCCGCTTCTACCTCTGCTATCAGAAAATCTACATAATCTCTAAGCCGTTCTTGCCAGTGAGGAATGGTTTTTAATTTTTCTATTTGTCCGATCCTGCCTCTAAACGCTATTACCTTAGAATCTACTGGACGCAGGTAGATCTGCTTGGCTCCCAACTTATTCTTTTCTTTAAAAGTCATTGACATGAACTAATATTGTTTTTTAACATACATTTAACACGATTTTAAATGTCGAGTCAAGCGATGCCACAAGTGTACCAAACCTACGTCACTCAAATATCTAATGGATATGCGGCTGAATTACCAGCCATTGATTTATTAGAGCATTTCTCTCCGATTGCAGAGCAAATGTCCTTGATGGCAAAGGCTTGTTTACAAAGTGGCATGAAAAAAGAAAAGCTTAACACTCAGATTCAGCAAAGATTCAGTGTAAATAAGCGTCATGCAAATAGTGTTATTAATTTTATTGGTGGTGAATTAGAATCAGCGGAAAAATGTTATAAACAACATATTGAAACGTTAGATGCTAAAATAAAATCTGTCAAAAGTACTATTGAATCACTAGAAAAGCGTCTTGACGATCATCGTAAATATGTTCAAGCAGTTGAAAAGCGTAATTTAGGAATTAAGTACCCTCAAAAAACTAAATCAGGAAAACTAAAGCTCGTTACTGAAATCAAGGCTAAGCCAGCATTTGACAACGCTTGTCCGGTAAATGGTAAGCCGCACGGTAAGACTTACCTGCAATTAGCAAAACAGCAATTACACCAAAAAAAGCGCCAGCTAAAAATGTATCAGGATCGGAAAGTTGGTGTGATAAAGCGTGGCGTAAAAGTTAATCTTGGGAATTTAGGCAAGGTGAGTTTTGTCGGTTCTACTGGGGAGAGGAGCGGAAATCAGATATGTCAGTTTCAGCCCGGTATTGCTCCAATACTTAAAATTCGTGTTCCTTACTTTTTAGAGTTTCTATTTGGTGAATATGTTGAATTACCACTATATAAGTTTAACTCACACGGGAGTAATGAAATAAATACAGCTTGGGCATTAAATCGTGCTCTTACCTACGTCTTTTCAATGAATAAAAAAGGTCGTTGGGTCGTAGCTATTACTTGCTTAGTTGATTTTCACATAACAAGTAAAGATAGAAATAACGGTTGTATTGGTCTAGATATAAATCCTGGAACAGTTGGATGGGCAGCCACTAATCATCATGGGAATCCAGCAGCATGGGGAAAGATCAATTTAGATTTACATTCTTGTTCTAGGTCACAGGCTGAAGCCTTCTTAGCAGAAGCAATTACGGAAATAACTTCTAGAGCATTGGCATCTAAAAAGCCGATAGTTATTGAGAAATTAGATTTTTCCGCCAAAAAGAAACAATTTAAACGTCGTCGTAAGTACAACCGAATGTTATCCGGTTTTGCTTATGCTAAATTTTTTGAATTGTTAAAGTCTCGATGTTTAAAATTAGGAATTAAAGTTATTGAGGTAAGTCCTAAATATTCAAGTCAAATCGGCGTTGCTAAATATATGCGTCGTTATGGCATGGGTAGTGATTCGGCGGCTTCCCTAGTTTTAGCTCGTCGTGGAATGGGATTTTATCATGAAAAAATGCCAGCGAGATACGCCTTTCAGACTTCGGTTCGTCCCGAAGCTCGTCAGCACGTCTTTGCGCACTGGCAGAGATTCAATAAGTATTACTTGAACGTAGGTTCTCGTAATGCTTGGTTTAGTTCACCTAATCTCACAGGTTCCATAGGCGATTCCCTGGCTGACACCGTAAGTCAAGAGACTTTCAAAGCTCAGGTACAGGGAAGGGAGTGTAAGCCCCGTCTAGTGGTGAAGGTGTGAATCCTTCAAGGTAGGGAGAATTGACCGCTATTCTTCCGGTTGACCAGATTTATCCACTCTTGGGTAACTTTGGGTAAACTTTATCGAGCGGTGTTTCAGCCCTATTGTCGAGAGAAGAATTGCAATCGGTGTGGCAGGAATCAGCAGAGGATGACAGATTACCATTTGATGAATTTGCGGATTTCCTGAGCAAAATTGGTCTTGCTGAATGGCGTGACAAAGAGCAGCGCTATAAATTTGCCGATATTTATGTATATGGTTTTGAGATGATTTGCAGAGGTACGTTTTAGTCAGCTCTTAAACCTCAAAATATGGGGGCAGGTGCAACCGGTGCTGCCAATGCTTTTGGCAGCATCACGCCAACCTTCATTCTCGGCTACTTCTTGGGGCGATCGCACGATCTTCTCTCGATATTGCCCGCAAGGTATATTTTTGCCAAGTGGGATGCTCTCACACACTATGTCCAGCCGGATAGCTTGGTGGATAACTTGATCTTACCGAGAGGATGCGGTCTGCAGAGAGCGCGATCGTAGCCATCAGATAGTGTTTCCCATTGCTGTTTCAGAACCAGACTGTATTAACACTTGTAAATAAAGTCTTAGATTACCAAGGGATAAGCAAGTAAGTAGATTCAGGAGATAGCACAACGCCGCGCAGGCTCTGTAATTCCGCCAGTTCCCGAATTGTCAATTTTTTTTATGAAGAATTATATAGAAATCTCTGGACACTCTGGCAAATCAGTAGCGAGTCAAAAACGTTGGCAACTTTACTTACTTCTAGGTATAGCTACTAATGTAACCTTGTGGGCTTCAGCTTTTTTTTATCTAAAGGTTACACCACCAACTTATACTAGTTCTTCGGCTATTAATCTGCCTGGATCGTCGTCAAACGCCAATGTTAATTTACCAGGCATTGGTCAAGCTTCCTATGAAAATTCGTCTCCCTACGCTACTGGTTCTTCTCAAGATCCAAGAGAAAATTATAAATTTGTTGCTGAAAGCGAACCTGTACTGAAGGCTGCTGCTGATCAGCTTAATATGTCCTTAAGAGAGTTTGGTAAACCGCAGACAAAGGTAATAGTTAACACCTCCATTGTGAGGGTTGAGTTCAAAGGTGCGAGTCCCCAAGAAGCTCAGCAGAAATCTTTAGCTTTTTACAAAGCTCTTGAAGTAAGACTCAATTATCTCAGAGATCAAGAGGCTATTGGACGAGATTTAGGTTTCCAAACAGGCCTCACTTCCTCGCAGAAAAAATTGCAACTCGCTCAGAAGCGTCTTTATGATTACAAAGCGCGTTCAGGTTTGAACTCTGACAATCAAATTAAGGATCTTGCAACCAACATTGAACAGCTACGTAAACAACGAGCCGAAATATTAGCGCAACAGCAGCAAGCTAGTGCTCGTCTGTTACAATTATCGGATAATTTAAAACTATCATCTGAGCAAGCTACAGATGCTTTTGTTCTTCAAACAGATCAGATATTTCAGCAGAACTTAAAAAACTATAGTGAAGCTAGCGCTGCTCTGGTTGTTTTAAAATCCAAATTTTTTCCGAACCATCCGACAGTAGTTGCAGAGCAAGCCAAGCGAGACGCTGCCGGGGAGGCAATGCTTGCCCGGAGTCAGTCGGTTTTAGGGCGACCAGTCAGTCTGGCAAGCCTAAAGCAATTAAACCTTAGTGGTACTAACTCCGTCACCCCTCGGGAGACTCTTTTTCAACAAGTGGTTACAGTTCAGGTAGACCAAAAGGGACTCACAGCCCAAGCAATAGCAATAGACCAACAGATTGCTCAGCTTGAGAATAGACTTAAAAAACTGGCACAGCAGGAGTCCAACTTGGATGCCCTGAAAAGGGATATGCAAGTTGCTGAAGCAGTCTTTTCCACTACTTTGACTAGACTGGATATTAGCAAGTCGAATGCATTGGGTTCTTATCCACTTATTCAAATTGTCGCAGAACCTAGTTTACCCGATGGTCCTACTGAACCAAAAAAAACATATGTTTATCTAGGTGCGGCTCTAGGCTCCCTTTTTTCAACCACCGGTGTGGTGTTACTCTGGCGGCGCGATTGCTCAAAGCACAGCGCTTTCAGGGGCGATCGCCAACGCAAAACGAACGATATCTAAATAAATTGAATTAAATATTCACATATTACTCAGTCATAACTAGGTGCGTTGACTCATTTTTTGTTGGAAGGACTTGCAATGAAGCCTATTAACTTTCCTGAACGCATAATCTGGTATTCGATAATCGGTACTTATGGTTTTTACCTGATTGGCGGTCTATACATTGTGGGGTCAGTTTTAGGCTGGATCTTATTAATTTATTTGTGTAAAAAGCTGTGGAACCAAACAGAAGCAACACCCCCAGAAGAAAGGATTACAGTTCCTTTGATCGTTTGGATTTGGATCGGGGGAATGCTAGTTATGGAATTAGCTCTGATTGCAGGGCATTTTAACTTTGATTTGAGTACGAGCTTACTGATTAAATCTTCAATTGGTTGGGCTAAGGGGTGGGCTTTATTAGCCATATTTCCTTTGGTTGGCTTGTTAAATATCCGACCTCAATTACTCTGGCGAGCTGCTTGTATCGTCTGTTTTCAAACATTGCTTTTCTCACCTGTGTTTTTTTTGGCATACATACTCCACTTACCGGAAATGCCTTATGTTTCTCCCTTAAGAATTGTTGGTGGACCAAGCGATGAGTTTTTTGCCTTCAGGCTTTACGAAATCGATCCAGGCAATATGTTACCCCGGTGGCGACTTTTTACTCCCTGGGCACCAGCTTTAGGCTTTATGGCCAATATTTACTTTTTTATGGCATTACAAGAAACTAATAAAAAATGGCGCTGGTTCGGTATAGTTGGGAGTATTTTCATGTGTATTATTTCCGCCTCACGCTTGGCTTTGTTATCCATAACAGTAGTTTTTTTGCTTACCAAGTTATTAACCAATTTAACTCGCCCATTCGTTTTAATTGCCTTAGGCTTTGGCAGTTTCATCAGTAGTCTAATCACAACCACTCTATTCAATAGTTATGAAGCTTTTCAGCAGACATTCAAAGACGCTAGACCAGACTCTTCTCGAGTTCGTGAAACTTTAGCTAAAGTTGCCGTCTATCGTTGGTGGAATGAAGCACCTATCTGGGGACATGGCGTTGTAGAATCAGGACCGCATTTAGTGGAATATATGCCTATTGGCTCTCACCATACTTGGTATGGTCTTTTATTTGTCAAGGGTTTTGTCGGAAGTTTAGCCTTAGCTTTTCCTCTGTTATGTAGTTTTTTATATCTATTAGTTCTCGCTCAAAAAAGTGAAACTGCAAAAGTTGCTTTGAGCATGATATTAATCCTATTTCTCTACACATTCGGTGAAAATTTAGAAATTTTATCCTACCTCTATTGGCCTAGTTTGCTGATCGTGGGCATGGCATTTAAAGGAAAAGAGCAGACTCATATCTCTCTTGGTAGGCACAATGAAGCAACGTCTATTTAGAGGCTGAGTTACTAGAAAAAATGTAATTGTCTTGAATTTACATAATAGCAATGCTAATCAATAAGCTGAAGGAGCGATTATCTGGTCAATTTATTCGTAATGTCGGTTGGCTAGGGGGGGCAGAGTTAGCAAATCGGATCTTCCGGTTGGGGACAACATTTACTTTAGCTCGCATGTTTAGCCCCCACGATTACGGACTCGTATCAGTCGTTTTAACTACCTATGAATTTACAACTGTTTTTACTCTCCGATATGGGATTGGAGCTAAGATTATTCAGGCTGATGAACAGGATGTAAAAGTAATATGTGACACATCTTATTGGCTGAATTGGATTTTGTGTTGTTTGCTTTTTGTTGTTCAATGTGTTGCAGCATTTCCGATTGCTTGGTTTTATCAAGATAACCAAGTGATTCTGCCTATCTGTGTCCTCTCCTTAGTCTACTTAATGCTGCCGGTTTTCATGGTTCAGTCTACACTGGTTCAACGAGAGAACCGACTAAAGATTACAGCTTTATGTAATGTCACACAGTCGATATTGAGTAATATTCTAACTATCGGTCTGACTCTATTGGGTTTAGGGATGTGGGCTGTTGTGTTGTCCATAGTCCTAACGACACCAGTATGGATCGCGATCAATTATATGTATCATCCCTGGCGACCTCCTAAGTCATTTAAGCTTAATCGGTGGCAGGAAATCGTTAATTTTAGCAAAGATTTACTTGGCGTAGAATTACTAGCTAAAGTCAGAGGTAATATAGATTATTTAATAATTGGACGTTTTTTGGGAATTAATGCCCTAGGAATATACTATTTTGCTTTCAATGCTGGATTAGGGATTAGTCAGAATGTGATGAATGCATTTACTTCGGCTTTATTCCCTCATCTTTGTGCTGCTAAGGGAAACTTTAAGCAGCTGAAGGAGCGCTATTTTAGTAGCCTTAAATCCACTGCAATGATCGTAGTTCCACTCATTCTTCTACAATCGAGTTTAGCTCCGTTCTATGTGCCGATTGTTTTTGGGCAAAAGTGGGTGACGGCAATTCCAATCTTGGTACTTATCTGCCTCTCAGGTTTGCCGCAACCCCTTGCTAATGCCACTTACTTGCTACTAAAGGCTGTTGGTAAAACACAAATCGTTCTCTACTGGAATCTCATTTATACTGTAATCTTTGCGATTTCCTTGTTAGTAGCTGTGAGATGGGGAATCTTTGGGGTAGCCGCATCAGTACTCATTTGTCAAGTAGTATCGCAGTCTATCTTCAATCCCTGGGCTATTAGATATGTCTTCGGCAAGAATTCTCATGAAGCACTTGCAGAAAAATCATGAATACGACTGCGATCAAGTGTGTAAGTTTTAATGTTGTAGAGGTACACCATATGCACAATGCTCCTCTAGTTTCAGTTATTGTCCCAGCCTATAATGCTGAGCGCACAATTTTAGAAACGATCGCATCAGTTCAGCAACAAACCTGCTCAGATTTTGAGATAATTGTCATTAATGATGGTTCGACTGACCGAACTTTAGAATTGCTTAGTTCCGTTGAAGACCCTCGTCTCCAGATTTTTTCCTACAGCAATGGCGGTCTACCAACAGCTCGCAATCGCGGCATTTCTCATGCGAGGAGCGAGTTTATAGCACTTCTTGATGCCGATGATTTATGGACACCAGATAAGTTGGAACTGCAACTAGCCGCCTTGCAACAGCATCCAGAGGCAGGAGTTGCTTATAGCTGGACTTATTTCATGGAGGAACAAGGAGAATCTTTATCTTTCCACCCATGTGAACCCATATTCTTTGAAGGTAATGTTTATGCCAACTTGTTAGTTGGTGATTTCATTTACAACGGCTCGAATACTTTGATTCGCTCTCAAGCTATTGAGTCAACAGGAGAGTTCGATCCGACACTTAAATCTTGTGAAGATTGGGACTATTGGCTGCGGCTAGCGGCGAGTTGGTCTTTTGTTGTAGTTCCCAAGCACCAGGTTTTCTATCGTCGCTCTTCAGGAGCAATGTCCTCTAAAGTTGAGGTGATGAAGGAAGCAAGTCTCATAACGCTGGAAAAGGCATATCGAGCCGCTCCACCGGAACTTCAATATCTTAAGAATCAGAGCTTTACTAGTTTTCACAAGTACTGTGCAGATCTATATTTGAAGCACAGCACTGATATGAGTGGAGTCAAGGAGGCTGGGCAGCACTTGTGGATGGCAATCCGCTTACAGCCGCAGAGTTTACTAAACAAAAGATTTCAAAAGTTAGTACTCAAGTTTCTATTGCTACGAATATTCTCACCTGGAATTACTAACAATTTTCTCCATTTAATCAAAAAAAATCGCCCGCATCGTCAGCCTCTACTTCAAAGATGAAAAAGTTTTCCAAGTTGCTAAGTACTTCACCCGACTTGTTGACAGATCCCAATTCTCAGCCGGACGATCAAAACAGCGATCGCCCACTACTGACAAACACTCCATCACAGCCGACAATCGCTTTACTGCCATATGGCGATTTGATTGAAGATTTTTTGGACAGCATCGGGATTTCATTTGAGGTTTTCTGTAACGAGTTTATGGGCAGTTGGATGTTCGGTTACATCGATGCTTTGCAAATGGTCGGTGTGCGGACGGTGCTGTTCTGTTTTTCGGCTCGTGTTGCTGAACCATCCCGCTTTACACATGCGCCCACTGGCGCTACGATCTGCGTTCTGCCAGCTCCCAGGATTTACCGCGCCTACCGCGCTGTTCGACGCCAGACCCTCAATGTTTCGGGGGTGAGCGAGAACAAGAAGTTCAGCGATGTCTACGCCACCCACAGTACCCGCTCTTCCCTATTAGTAGCACTCAAAGACGCAGTTAAAAACTTAGGCTCTTATCTATCTACGCCTCTGCAGTTGTTTGCCCAAGAACTACGGCGCGAGGGCTGTGATGCTATTTTGTGCCAAGAGTATGAGTACGCCCGCTTCGACGCCAGTGTGCTTTTGGGGCAGTTGATGCGAATTCGGGTGTTTGCTACTTTTCAAGGGGGCGACAAGCAGCAAAGCTTCCTCGAATACCCTCTGCGCCAAATGGCAATGCGGGCATGCACAGGTTTAATCATTGCCACGCAAACCGAGAGCCAGCGGGTAGTTGCTGACTATAAAGTGCCGCCTGCCAAGGTAGCTCGGATTTTCAACCCACTAAATGTGGCTACATGGTGTGCTATTGACCGCGAGGAGGCACGGGCGTTCGTCGGCATCCCGCTTGATGCCCGGGTGGTAGTGTGGCACGGGCGTGTCGAGATCGAGCGCAAGGGGCTGGACGTCCTGCTAGACGCTTGGAATCAGATCTGCTGTGAGCGTCCAGGTCAGGATCTGCGGCTGCTGCTAGTAGGAACGGGCAGCGACGCGAACAAACTGCGCCAGCGCATCGAAACTATGCAACTGCGGGGCGTACTGTGGGTAGACGAATTTGTGCGCGATCGCACCCGAATTCAGCAATACCTTTCTGCTGCTGACGTTTACACTCTCCCGTCCCGACAGGAGGGCTTTCCAGTAGCACCGATTGAGGCAATGGCTTGCGGTTTGCCTGTGGTCGCAGCTGATGCTCCCGGTGTGCCCGACATTCTTGCGGAGGGCGAGGCACATGGTGGGCTAGTAGTGCCACGTGGTGATGCAACGGCGCTGGCGTTAGTCCTCGGTCGTGTTCTGGATGATGAGGCTTGGGGGCGCGAGTTGGGTAAGCGTGCTCGGAACCGGGTAGAGAAGTGTTTTTCGCCTCTTGCCATTGGCAAGCAACTCCGTGAGTTTCTCCTCAGGAGCTAAAGACCAGGCGGATAGCCAGGTGGATAATTCTCGGACTCCGTTTGGATGCTATCAGCGATTTAGGCTAATTTAGCCAGCAGGTAGTATTTCCATTGCTAGGTCTGAGATTAAAGTACTAAGACGACAAACTGAGATCGTAAGTGAAACAATCGGTCTTAAAAATGAAAAAAGTTTCTGTTATTATTCCGGTTTATGGAGTCGATAAGTACATAGCTGCTACGGTGCAATCCGTTCTCGATCAAACTTATAAAAATTTCGATATTCTCATTATTGATGATGCTTCTCCTGATAGGAGTATAGAGATTTGTCAGCAATTCACAGATCCCAGAATTAAAATCATTCACCAGGCAAATCGAGGACTAGCTGGAGCTAGGAATACTGGTATTCGCCATGGTTCAGGAGAATATTTAGCTTTTTTAGATGGAGACGACCTCTGGCTACCAGAGAAGCTAGAAAAACAGATTGCTCACCTGGAAAATTCACCAGCAGTTGGTGTTAGCTTTAGTCGCTCTGCTTTTATGAACGAAACTGGAAAACCCTTAGGTACGTACCAAATGCCTAAGCTTAAAGGCATCACCACACCCTATTTACTTTGCCGCAATCCAGTTGGCAATGGTTCAGCTCCGGTGATTCGCAGGGAAGTTTTTGATGCTATTAAATTCCCAGATAATCTTCACGGTACTGTAGAAGATTTTTATTTTGACGAACACTTCCGCCAATCAGAAGACATCGAATGTTGGATTCGCATTTCCATTCAGACTGATTGGCAAATAGAGGGTATTCCTGAAGCTCTAACGTTATACCGGGTGAATTCAGGCGGGCTTTCAGCAAACATCCTCAAACAGTTAGATTCTTGGGAAAAGGTGATTCAAAAGACACGCTCCCACGCTCCAGAAATAGTTACTCAATGGGAAAAACTCGCCAGAGCCTACCAGTTGAGGTATTTAGCTCGCAGAGCAGTACGTCTGCAAGATGGTTCAATGGCTGTGGAACTTGTTAATCGAGCTTTGGCGACCAACTGGCGTATCCTGCTTGAGGAGCCACGCCGTACACTGATCAGCTTGGCTGCTGCCTATTTCCTTTGGCTCCTGCCTCAGTCTTTATACAGTCAAATTGAGGCTTTTGCTTTAAAGAACACAGGGGCTACCCAAAGACGCCGCATTGTGCAAGACCAGTCTAGTTAATGAATCAAGTCAACAGTGGGACGGTCTGATATTTAAGGATTGGTGTATGTCTTATGAGCGATCGCCGTTTCTGGACTCTGTTAGGAATTACCTGCATTGCTACCATTGCCCTGGCTACTGCCATAGCACTTGCACCTCTTAAACCTGCTTGCAGCATGAAAGATAGCTATCACTGGAGTAGTGTTTCCATCGGGGGGGGTGGTTATGTTACAGGCGTTTATCTGCATCCGCTACAGCAGGATCTCGTCTACATCAAAACCGACGTAGGTGGCGTTTATCGTTGGAATTCAGTAGATAAAAGATGGATTCCGCTAACTGACCACTTTGGGCTGCAACAGAAGAACTATTATGGGGGAGAAGCGCTAGCACTTGATCCGAAAAACCCAAATACTGTCTACATAGCAGCTGGCAAACACACTGCCAGTTGGGCTGGCTTGGGGACAATTTTTAAGTCCACCGATCAAGGGAAAACCTGGACCAAGTTGAACATAGACTTACCGATGGGCGGCAACGAGACTCAACGGTGGGTGGGAGAAAGACTGGTCGTCAATCCGTTTAATTCTAATGTAATCTTATTTGGTTCGCGGTTGAATGGGCTATGGAAGTCGTCGAATGGTGGTGCAACGTGGGGAAAAGTTACCTCATTCCCTGGAAAGCCTAAAGCAGATATTGGGATCGCGAGCATCGTGTTTAACAACAAGGTGTCTGGTCTGGTCTATGTCAATGCCTACGAAGACGGGATATATAAATCCACCGACACGGGTGTGACGTGGAGCAAAATAGCCGGAAGTCCAGAAGGTGCGAATCGAATGGCTGTTGCTAGCAATGGAACCCTGTATGTGACGCACACCTCAGGAGTTAGCAAATATGCCAACAGTGTCTGGAGCAATATCACGCCCACTAACATAAAAACTAGATTCAACGCCCTTTCAATAGATCCAAATAACCCTAATCATCTTTTAATCGTTAATAACCAGGATGACTCACGTAGCACTAGTAGAATATTTCAATCTACTAACAGTGGAGCTACATGGCAACAGAAAACCTGTACCTTGAACCCTCAAGTGCCCTGGTGGCCAGACTGGTATTTTGCCTCGGCAACTTCTGCTATTGAATTTGACCCGAAAATTCCTGGCAGAGTCTGGTTAACGGACTGGTTCGGAACATGGCGGACAGACAACATCAATGTACAGCCGTCTGTCTGGTTCAACTATGAAAAAGGACACGAGGAGCTGGTTAGCTTCGCCCTCGTCTCACCTCCAAGTGGATCGCAGTTGTTGAGCGGCGTGGCTGATGTAGACGGGTTTAATCACAGTCAAGGATTAGATGCCTACCCGTCTACACAGCTTGGTGGCAAGACTGGTCCCTGGTTTCAGGACACCTACAGCTTTGCCTACAGCGAAAGCAACCCGGCGCGGATGGTGCGCGTTGGCGGTAACCGATGGAACAATACTTATACGGGAGCCACTTCCACAGACGGCGGACTGACGTGGACAAAGTTTTCGTCATTTCCGCCGAACACAATACCGCTGCGCGTAGCTATGTCGGCAACCAACCCAAATCTGTTCGTGGCGATTGTCAGTGAGGGGCAACCTCGGCGTACAACCGACGGCGGAACTTCGTGGAGTACAGTATCAGGATTGCCTAACGGACCTGAAGGACCGTGGTACTGGGGTCAACCACTGGCGGCCGACAAAGTAAATGGCAACATGTTTTACTACTACAGTGACGGTAAAGTCTACCGCAGTAGTAACGGGGGCGCATCCTTCAGCATTGTGAATTCATCGCTTCCGAAGGAAGGTTGGTCTATGCTGAAAACGATTCCGGGGATCAGCGGCGAAGTCTGGGTCAGTCTCAACTGGAACGGACTTTATCGCTCAACAAATGGTGGCATGACGTTCGCTCATATTGCTGGAGTGGAGAGAGCTTATTTATTTGCATTTGGGAAGCCGCAGACGAAAAGCACAATTCCAGCGCTGTATGTGTATGGCAAAATCGCTCTTCAGGGTGAAGGCATTTTTCGTTCTCTAGATGGAGGAAAAACATGGGCAAGCATTGGCGATCGCACCAAGCCCATCGGCGACGACCCTAATGTGATGGAGGCAAGTTCTCAGCAATTCGGACTAGTTTTTATTGGCACTAACGGTAGGGGAATCTACTACGGAACTCCCTAAGATAACAGTCAGTTTATTGAGCTAGAAGTACAACTTTCGGACGACGGCTGCTCGTTTTACTAACTAATGTCAGCAACTAAGCCAGCTAACAGATTGAGTCGGAAATTAAGTATAATCTTAACAAAAAAAATAGTATAATTACGTAAAAAGTTTGGTCATTTGAAATAAATTTAAATAGTAGAGCTTGTTTTATAAATTCATTTATAGTAATATTTTTTTAAACTAAATAAGAAATCAGTAATTTTTCTGTTGACTTGTTTTTTTGTATGTCCTTGTCCCAAGTAGTCGAGCTGTTACTAGCGTAGCTGCGGAGGCAGAAGGGCGGTCAGGTGTATCTATCAACGCGTATATCATAATAATAACCGCAGTAAAAAACCTGGCAGTGGCGGAGGTATTAGAGTGGAGCAAATTTGGCTCAACCTATACCCCAGCCAAGCTTTTCCTATTATCTGTATAAGCGTTGGGACCTATTAGATAGTGTTAGCTATTATTAGTTGGGTGAGTTTACTGGATCAATTGCGCCGGAAAACTCATTTATTTACCCCCTTGTACGCTAGCTTTTCGGTGCTGGTGTTATTGATACTAGGGCAAGAAGGCTTGAACCTCTCGATAGAACTCATCAAGTCTAGAACCGCCGACTTGGTAAGCCATACTTTACTAGTAGAGCGTCAAGGAGAAAATCTACTTCACGCTTTGATAGATGAGTCTAGCGCCTCGTTAGAGGCTGAAACTAAGGCGCAGAGAGCTTTCCACAGCAGCTTTAACTGCTTATACAATCTGCTACAGGACAACCCTACTCAACTCAAGCTACTCGATCGGATCAATTCTATCCATGACTCCTGGCAAAGGGAGTTGCACAACAGGGCAATCTCTGATGCCACCAGGTATACCTTGGCGTCAAAGACCTTATTCGATTCCTTACTCACCCAAGTTTTGCTCCTGCTTGAGCGCGAGGAGATACTTTTGGCCGAGGGCAAACAACGCTTAAATCAATTATACCATATAAACACGGCTGTAAACATCTTCGCCAGCGCGATCGTCTTGGCAGGAGTCAGCTGGAAGCTCCGGCTTTGGCATCGACAAGTCCTGATTCCCCTACGCAAGTTGACGGAAGTAGACAAAGTTCGGACCTGCTATTCGTCTGCTGAAGAAAGCGGTCAGATGGCTGAAGTTCTGGACGTAATGGCAAGCGAGGTTCGCCACCGTCAGCAACGCATTGAGGTGCGCAACCAACACCTTGAGGACATGATATGCGCTCTATCCCACGACCTGCGCACCCCCCTGCTTGCTACCCGCACCACCCTAGACTCCATGATTAAAGGAGCTTTTGGTCACGTTAGTGACACCTGGAGGGAAGTGTTTGAAGAGTACCGCCAAGCTAACGAGGATCTCCTCAAGCTTGTGGAAGCCCTTTTGGACGTATCTCGCTATGAAGCTGGTCGTAGCGCTCACCTGAACTGCGATCCCCTTAACTGGGAAAAGATTTTTGTCAAAGTAATTACCCAGATAAAGGCCGCTTCAAACCGTGAGTTTGCCCTCACCTATAAAATTTCTCCATCACTGCCGACCGTCTACGGCGATCAGTTAGAGATCCAACGGGTTTTACAAAACCTGCTTGAGAACGCTATCCGGGTAAGTGAACCCAACAAGGAAATTTTCCTTGAAGTAGCGACCCTCGGAAAAGCCCAAGTGCTGGTTTCCGTGCGCGATAACGGTTCAGGGATTGCGCCGCCGGATAAAGAACGGCTCTTCCACCGCTTCATTCAGGGACAAGGCCAGCGTGGGAGATCGGGGCTTGGTCTGTACTTGTGTCGTCAAATCGTCGAGGCGCATGGAGGCACTATTGGCGTCGAAAGTACTCTCGGAAAGGGTAGTACCTTCGGGTTTACCCTTCCAGTTGCCACAGATGAAAAGGAGATGAGGAGTGATGTTTGACATTGGCGAACAGAAACCCGTGCAGATTCTACTGGTCGATGACCATGCTTTGATCCGCCGAGGTATGAAAGGTCAATTTACCCTTGAACCTGGCTTTAATATAATTGGAGAGGCGGTTGACGGTGCACAGGCTATTGAATTGGCTGCTCAACTCCAGCCAGATGTAGTTTTGATGGACATTGATCTGCCAGTCATGGATGGGATCGCCGCCACGCAGCGGATAAAAAGTGACAACTCTGCCACTCGGATCATCGCCTTGAGTGCGTTTGATAACGACACCCAGGTGATAGGAATGCTCGCTGCAGGTGCGGAAGGTTACTGCCTTAAGACTATCGAGTGGGAACAACTCATCGCTGTCATTCAATTGATCCTTCAAGGTGGTGCTTATCTAGATCTTCAAATAGCTCAAAAGCTTTCCCGCATGCTCAAGCCCACCGTTGTCTCCCGCGAGGTTCCGGCATCCGAACTCCAACAACCGATTCTCAGTAATCGTGAGTTCGAGATTATTAAACTTATTGCGGAAGGATGCTCAAACCAGGAAATTGCCACTAAGCTCTACCTCTCACTAGGAACCGTCAAGTCCTATGTGCGTATGCTCCTAAACAAACTCAGCGTTAACGATCGCGTCCAAGCAGCAGCTCTTGCTGTGCGCGAAGGGTTGATTTAAGCCAGATGGTAGCCTTCAGCAAGGCCGATTATCGGCTTGAGCATTGTCCTCGCTATTAATTTTTGCACTTCTTAAAAGATACAAGCATATCAGTACCATTAACCCCGCAAAAAGTAGGTAAGACTGGATAATATTCAAGTTAAATTTTGCATAGGCTAGTTTCTGAGTGACAGCGAAGTAGTTACTAGCTAATAGGTAACTTATGCACAAATAAGGAATTGTTATTCTGCCAAATATTTTTTTCTTTAATAGACAAGGAAGTAGGAAAGCATATATCGGTATAAGAACACCATAGTGATGTTCCCAAGCAACTGGAGAAGCTATAGTGCAGGTGAGTCCAACAATAGCCAAATCAGTTACACTTCCTTGACCATTTGCTTTTTTCGGCGGGAACAGCGCCAGAGAAATCAAAGCTATTGAACTAATTGTTGTTCCAGCATAAACGTAAGGATTGAAAGGAGGAAAGGAATGACTATCAAAGTTTAAATTATCCCCATTAAATAACAATCGATTCAATAACCCATTGATTGACTGATTGGGATAAAAAGCCTCACCATGCTTAGAGATGAATGATAAGACGCTTAGGTAATTAATATTATCTGCAATACCAAATACCAAGACGGCAACTAAAATACCAGTTATAAGTGTAGTGAACATGGCTAGTGTGAAAGATAATTGTTTACGCAAAACCCCCCAAAGAAGAATAATTACATACTGAGGCTTGATCAAGCACATAGTACCGGCTATCACACCTGAAATTACTTTCTTTTCCTTCATCCAACACCAAAACAATATAGCAAATAGGGAATTAATCCAAGCTTGTATCTGTCCTAAGCTATAAGCTCTGATTACAGGATAAAATGTTAACGCTAAGCAAAATATAAGAGTATTTCTAGTAACTAAATCAACCTGGGAACCATAATTTTTGCTTGGTTCTACATTACGAGTAAAGCTTAAATTAAATATCTGGATTACAAAATATATCATTACGACTACAAAGAGCCAAGAAAGCTCTTTTAAAACACCAAAAAACGATATACCAGTATTTTTAAGAAAGTTGTAAATAACGTTTACGGGGTAAAAAATTAGTAGAGAGGTAGGTGGATACTGAAATTTAATTTTTTTATCAAAAAAGATTTCATCATAAAGTGGCTTATGATGCTCAAAATGAACATAATCAAATGCATGTTTCATCGGTCTCCATGAGTCAGCATGATCCTGTTTAAATAGCAAAAACAATTTTATGTGATATCCGATCGTGTCATTAAAAGATGTGAAAAACATGACTATTAACCCAAGATTAATCAAGATGATATTAATCAAGGTAAATAGGAAAATCTTTTGTGTTAATGGAGTTAATCCACTCCAATATTTAAGTAAATTTTTCATTGACATCCATCCTTACGAGATCTAGTTAAGCCAGAGTCTTGACATTAACTTGAAATGATTTAAAACTTTGTGGAGTCCACCAGCGAGCAATACTAGTCGGTTAACGATAGTCGATCTGCCAGAAACCCGGTTTCTCCAACAATACCTTCGCCAATTTCTGAAAAGCCTTACAGGCTATAAGCCTGAGGCTACACAAACGAAGCCCACCTCCGTGGGCTGCAATCCTTGCAGGCTGCGGAGGCAGCCTTTGTTCGTATAGCCCCACTCTTCTAGAGTGAGGGTATTTTGGCGAAGGTATTGTCCAAGAAACCGGGTTTCTTATTTTCGCTTAACTGAGCAGTATTGCACCAGCGGGCAGCTAATAATACTCCCAGTAACAAAATTCCGCCAAAAAAGTAATGAGATATCAGCAACCTAACCAGTAGATTTTGGGATTCAATAAGTGTTACAGGCGGTGATATTAATAATATGCTCAGCACCACTAAGCTAACCCAACGCCGTCCCTGAGGAACTGCTAATCTATTGCCAAGATACAGAGATACAGGTAACAATAGTAGTAAATAGTAGTGTGTCCAAGAGATTGGACTGGTGACTAGTGCTAGACAAAGGAAAATAGAAAACTCCAACTTCTCCACCTCTAATGTGGTAGATGCTTTTGAACGCCAACATACCCAGAGAGTTCCGCCTGCTAGTACTGAGAGCAACACATATTGCATCATTTTGAAGCGCCAGCCTACTTCTGTGGGCAGCCAGTAAATTAAACTGTTGTTAGTTAGCAAACGAGCTAAGAAAGCGCTAACTGATTGAACATTAAACGCGGCTAGAGGTTTACCAGCAAAAGGTTCAATACACTGATGCAGCCATAATAGGTGTAGCTCAATCCCAAACAGCAGTAGCGATGCTCCTACAATAGTTAATAATGATGCACTAAACCCCACTATTACTCGCCATCGTCCTCTAAGAAAGAAATAGACTCCTAAGAGAAATAGTGGAATTTTCAGCAAAGCAGCTATTCCCAATAAAATTCCCAGCCAAAGATCGTGCTTCTTTTCAAGGCAAAAGAATGCTGCTAGTAATAACAACAATACAAAATGAGTAATATTCCCTTCTCGCAGACTGTTATAAAGGGGACCATTGATTACAAAAACTCCTATTAATGCTATTCGTTTCCATCCAGAAACTTTGGTTAGCTTTAGGAGTAAATAACAAGTTGTCAGAACAGCTAAACCACCTATAATGGTGAATAAAATTTTGGCATGATGGCACTGAAGTAAGGAAAAAGGTGTAAATAAAAACGCAATTATTGGAATATTTACGAACTCCGGAGGCTGCTGATTGTACAATTCAAATGGATTGTGTAAAATCAATCTTCCAACAGGGTAATAAGCTTTAGTAAAGTCGCTGAATAACATGCGCGGTTCAGAAACAGTTACCATAAATAACATCATAAATAAAGCAGGGAATCCATAGCCTAGCCACAAATTCCATCGCTGTTTCAGGAATTTATGACAAATAGTATTTACCCCAACTGTAACTAAGATTAGGAAAACAAAAACTAGGTAATTTTTCATTGTCAACTGCTGAAAATTTAGTTGTTGGTTGTTGGTTGTTAGTTGTTAGTTGTTAGTTGTTAGTTGTTAGTTGTTGGTTGGTGGTTGTTAGTTGTTAGTTGGTGGTTGGTGGTTGGTAGTTGGTAGTTGTTAGTTGGTAGTTGTTAGTTGGTAGTTGGTAGTTGTTAGTTGTTAGTTGGCTTCCAGGCTCTTAACAGAACTTAATATAGTTATGTTTTATTGTGCCTACCTACTTAGCGCTCTTTTATTACTATCGTCAGATGAAATTTGAAACCCTATTTTCATGTCAGTCCGCGCAGGCGGACTTTGTTTGTGTAGCCGCGACTTCCAGTCGTTAGGGTTTAATTGGATTATTCTCTCGCCATAGTCATAGAAGAGCATTAGAATGTTTTGCAGTCTCTGGGCAGCTAGGGTAGACTTTCCCCTTACCCTCTACCCTTACCCCATGTATAGAAATCCTAAATCATTCATAAAAAATTTTAAGTAGGGTGGGCACTGCCCACCACATCCAGGTGCTGGTGGGCAGTGCCCAACGCCCTTCGGGTTCAGCAGTCGCCTACGGAGGGAAACCCTCCTGCAGCGCTGCTTCACCACTCCTCTCAACGCGGGGAACCCGCGCACTCTTTGTGGCTCCCCTACATATATTTCAAATGTCGGTGCGGGAGTAATTACTTTTCTAGACGCCCAAACTTGTAGGAATAATTTTCAATAGGCTTGATTTTGTATTTTTTCTCTAGTTCAGATTGCCATGCTTGGGAGAAACCGAAAGGCGTGAACAAAAACACATCACTAAATTCATCAGGAATTTCGGGTATCTTTGGTTCAACGACTAACTGAAACCGCACTTTTGGCTCAAGCAGATAACTAAGAGATAGAATTTCAGTAGGAGTGTAGCCATAATTGCTGCCGATCAAAAGCGGACGGCTGGCATTGTTGATTATTTGCGGTAGCTGCATATCAAATCTAATCGCCTTGCTCAAACCAATATTTTTTGGGGAACTAATTGCACATGACGCAACTCCAACCGAAATTAGCACAGCCAAGAGCGTTTGCCAGATCCTGCGCTGTGACATATTAGCAGAGATAATTTTGGTAGAAAAAAGGTAAGCAATAGCTAGTTCTATACCTAAATAAAAGGGAATAAAATATCGAAAAGCAAACGACCTCGCTCCCCCAAAAATTAAATCTGGCAGGATCAGGGCTAGGGATGTAACTCCCATTAACGTCAAGACAAATAACCAAATCTGTTTTGGAGCCTGACGACAGAGAAAATAAATTGGATAGCTGACTATCATTAACAAAATGAGTATCAGCAAATAAAATCTGAATGAGCCAACAGATCCAAGACCAAAGTTAAATAAAACACACATAATGCCCGTAAACCATGCGCCTACTAAATCCAGCAGGGACGATTTTTCTAATGCCCAAGCCATGGAAGTCTGAATCTGACGCAAGTGAGTTATAACAATCAAAATCCAAGGCAAGAAACTTAGAAGCGCTGCCAGCGATGCCGCCAGATAAGCACGAAACGTCTTACTTAATCGGAAACCTTCTGTTGCAACTACGTAGATGCCATGTCCAATTGCAACCAACGCTGAAAATGGGTGGCAATAGATTGCTAACGTTAGAGTTGCCGAATATATTGCCCAATAAAACCTTGTTTTTAACCGGATTGCTTGCAGCAGTGCTGCACTTGATAGTAAGATTGTCACCGTCCATAAACTGTACTCCCGCGCTTCTTGGGCGTATAGTACGTGAAATGGCGAGACAGCTATGAGCGCAATTGCTACCCAGCCCACTAGTGACGACTTAAATAATTCCCTGCATAGCCAATAGGTAGACGGAAAGACTAGCAAACTAATGAAAGCAGAGAAACTTCTGAGGGTTGCTACTGAGTTGCCGAAATATTCCCCCCAAAGTCGGATCAGCACGTAATATAGGGGCGGATGTTCCGGTGTTTCGATCGCTAAGGATTTGATTGTATCTATTAAGGATTTTTCAGGATTGGGGCGTTGATACTTTTGTAAATCTTCGATCCCGATGACGTGACCATCAAAAACTTGCTGAACAAATTCTGATTGTGTATAACCAGAGATTTGTAATGAGGTCAAAGCCTCATCGCGCCAGTAGACTTTTCGCTCAAGATTCGCGAAGCGAAAAAACACTCCTAGTACTAACAAAACGATAATTAAAAAACTTAACGAAGTTGGCAGGAGTATCCAATTGTGGATTCGCTTGACTTTCACGTACTTTACCTTAACTTTTTCATACAAGTGCTTAAATTTAAGTATTTTTCGCCCAAGCGATCGCCCAAACTCCACTTAATAGCAATCCCACTCCCAACCATTGAGAAATCGATACTTTTTCTTTGAGAATGACAGCCCCTGCTATCGTTGTTGCCAGAATTGTTAATCCTATTACTACTGGATATGCAACGGATAAATTAAATTTCCCTAACACTAAAATGTAAAATATTGTACTCAAGCCATAGAGGCAAATACCTCCTAGTAAATAGATATTTAAGGGATTTTGACCCGATCCCAGTTTCAAAAAAGTTTGAGCACCTGTATTTAAAACCACTGTTGCTAAAATAAGCAAGCTAAAAAAAAGCTGGCTACTCACGATCGCAATTTACTCCCCTATTGCTGTAGTTCTCTGTAATCACATCTTGCACCAGTTGCAATAACACTATTTTTGTGGCGAAATGCCTATTTTTGCATTGGTAAGCTCTAGCCCTACACGAAAGAGGAGAATGGTGCAAGATATCAGATGTACTGATTAGCATCAAAGTCCCAAAGTTCACCTGCTTGTGGATAAGGGATTTGCACCCATTTTCCTCCTAGTTTTTCCCACCATCTCAGTGGATGAGGAAGAGTTGCCACTTGAATGCTGCTACACCCGGAAAACCATGCTCCTAAAATATCAGTGTGTAGACCATCACCAATAACGACTACTTGTTGAGGTTGTAGTTGCAGCCTAACAATTGCCTGACGAAAAGTTTTAGGACTCGGCTTTTTTGCGGGATTGATAGCAGGAATATCGAGGCGAATAGACCAATATTCGACTCGATAGCGACGTTTACCGTTTGAGAGCATAAAAAATTTCAATCCTGCTAACTTTGCCTGTAGAATCCAGGCTTCTGCCTTTGGAGATAAATAGCGGTCATCTTCCGACACAATAGTGTTGTCTAGATCGAGGATGACTCCTTTAATGCCGCAGGTTTTTAGCCAATCAATCTCTATGCTTGCCAGTGTCTCAGATCGCCGTGGTAATTTGTGAGAATTTCTTTTAAAACCTGATTGTAACCCAGAGGAAAATTTGCCGACTATTTTACTCAACAAAGTCCTGAAATTAAACATTTTCACTCTCTCAAGATGAGGGCGATCTTCATTTCCAGAGCCAAATTTACTCAATCATTCCCTGGTGTTTCAGCCAGAGAATCATAAAGCAGCTCGTCACCCAACCGATGACAGTCAGTATAATTGGCAAGTCTTTTAGTAAAACTTCTTCGGGTCGCTCACTGCGTCCACCTTCTTCAACACCGATATCGCTAGTATTGCCGATTTCTTGAGGATCGCTCAGCAGCTGATAGCGAAAAATCCCATAGACAACAAAGGGCATTGTCAATAGCATGTAATTCGTAGCTGCGCCGTGTACCATAGGACCGGAACTCCAAAGAGCATAGCAGACAAGCGTACCCGTGGTTACGACATTTTCCATGCGGTTAAGCAGTGGCAGAGAGTAGCGTTTCAGCACGGCACGAGTTTTACCACCTTTGATTTGAGCCAACCGCAGTTCTGCTTTGCGTTTCTCAATCGCTAAAAACAGAGCCAGCATAGCGGTACAAAGCACAAACCAAGGCGATAAAATAATTTTGGTGGCAGCAGCACCGCCATAAGCTCGCAGCACAAATCCAGTCGCGATCGCGCCAATATCCAAAATTACCATTCGTTTAAGTCGCAAATTATAAGCAACTTGCAACATGGCGTAAGCGGTAATCGTTGCACCCAGCATAGGCGATCGCCACCAGCCAATACTTAGAGCGCTACCCAAAAGAACTAATGCCATCGCGGATGCTATTGGGATACTCACTAATCCTGCGGCGATCGGGCGCTTGCACTTGACAGGATGTTGACGATCGGATTCTACATCTGCAATGTCATTAATTAAGTAAAAACTACTAGACGCACAACAGAATAGGATTAATGCCAGCAGACTACCTAGTAAAGATTGGGGATTGATGCTAAAGGCAAATAAGGGTGCAGCAAAGACTACTAGATTTTTTGTCCACTGTCGGGGTCGTAGAGCAAGTAGGTACGCTAATTGTTTACTTGAGGGAATGGCTAAAACTTTTTCTTTAATTGAAGTTTGGCGGGAGTCCATAGGCTTGCGGTCAACTTCCGTAATATACAATTATTTGTTTCAGCCTTTAAACCCCGGTAACGACTGACAATGATGTGAACCGGGTAATTTTCCTTCAAAAGGCGGTTATTTTAAACATAGTTTACTGGCTAAATCCAGTATGGAGCTTAGACTATCTGCACACTACAACCAAACGGATAGTTAACTGGACAATTTTATACGCCTATGAGGATGCTGTATGCATCAGGCTTTAATTAGTCGTTAGATAGTATTTCCCATCCATATCTGAGTAGGAGACTTGCTATATGAAGTCTCAGGTTAAATCAAGTCTTTTGTTGCGGTTACGCATATCTATTACATGCATATATCCTGCCTCAATAAATAGAGATTTTAGCCAGGTTGTAGGCATTGCTTGTCATACAAGCAATTGAACGGGCTTGATATCACCTAGGCATAAGGCTGTAAGTAAATTCCGGTAAGAACACAATGCCGTCTATTCCATGAATTCCGCCATTTCCTGACTTGAAATTATATGGCAGACCGAGTTAGTTTTCTCAACACCCATTTTGATCGTATGTCCTGCTCCGAGGCAATCGAGGTGTTACTGGCGCGGTTACTGAAGCGGCAAGGTGGTCGCGTGTACTATGGCAACGCGCACACCATAGTAACCGCTGCCAAAAACCCAGCACTGGCAGAGGCGTTAGAACACAGTGATTTGTTGTTGGCGGATGGGAGTGGAGTTCGCTGGGCTAGTGCCTTACTGGGTACACCGTTGGTGCATAACCTCAATGGCACCGACCTAGTTCCGGCTCTGTGTAAGTATGGGGCGGCGAAAGGTTTATCAGTCTATCTTCTGGGTGCCAAGCCGGGTATAGCTGAACAAGCGGCAGCTAAACTGAAGAAAGCGTATCCTGGCTTGGTAATTGCCGGAACTCAGCACGGCTATTTCTCTGAAGCAGAAACTCCGCAGGTATTAGAGTCCATCCGGGTAGCCCGCCCGCACCTGCTGTTAGTGGCGATGGGCGTACCGCTACAGGAAATTTGGATCAACCTTTACGCAAGCCTTCTGCCTGGGATCACTTGTATGGGCGTGGGGGGTCTGTTCGATTTTGTGGCTAAACGTGTAGCCCGTGCCCCGTATTTCATTCGTGCTATTGGTATGGAGTGGCTGTGGCGACTAGCGATGGAACCGGGTCGGCTGTGGCAGCGCTATATCATAGGCAACTTAATCTTCTTGGGTTTGGTGATGACCTACGCTTTTGTCCCACGCCAGGAACGGACAACATAATAACACAAAATTTGCATATGCTCCGCCACTGCTGTAAAGATTTGTAACTGGTCAATTCCCAACTTCGTTATCTGTTTATAGTTACCACGGTATTTTGAGAAGTTTCGGGAGAAAGATTTTCCGGTTCTAAATACTTGGTAAATAGTTCACCCAAAGCTTCTTCTCCAGCAATCTCTCCATTACTGATAAATTTCTCAACCTCTACCGAACCACTACTCAAGAATTCAACTTCCCATCGTTCTCCAGGCATAACCACAGTCACCATAATCGCTTCATCACGATGATGCCCCAACATGTAGCTGACTTTCTGCTGTTCCAGATTTTGTAAAAATACAACTAATTTGTCAAAGACATTGCCTTTCATTTATCAAATCTCCGGTCACTCAACAACTTGCGAACAACCTTAAAGCCTGGAATATTTTCTTCTGCTCCCTTTTCGATTTCTGACCATGTCATCTCACTAAATTCCTCCCAACTTGGCGCTCCTGGTGGGAGTTGTGCTTGTTTAATACTACCTTTTTTGCCTTTGAGGATTTCAGATACCTTTTTACCTGAGAACTTGTGCGCGATGTTCTTTCCTCCCTTCTCAAATGTTCCCCAAAATCCAACTCATCTAATCTCAGTGATTACTTTCGTTTATAGCTATCTCAATTACTGATTTGTTAGGCTCATAGCACCGTAGTTAGCTGCTGTCACGGTTCGTATCCTCCATCTGGCTGGATCTCAAAGTCTAAATTCTCCCCGGCGCTAGACGAACTTGCTCCTGATCCACGCTGTTGGCGACAAAATGTTTGTCTATGAGTGCAGGGACTTGTGCAGCTTGAACACGACTATAGCGGGTTTTGTCTGGCATTACCAAATTTGGTCCGGCTTTACAATTTTTCATGCAGCCAGTGCCTTTGATAGTCACCTGCGAATTTAAGCTGCCTTGGGCGCCCTTGCCACAGGCGCTCAAAGCTGCTTCTAGCGCCTGACAAACTTCTTTACCACCGCGTTTCATACAATCGGATTTTTGACACACCAAAATAGTAGCTTTTTTCGCTTTGGCGTTACTGACTGAAGGTGTAAGGGTATGCTCCCGATCGGGAGGCGAAGTTTCTTCCTCATTTTCCTCATCTCTTTGAGTACGAGTCATCATCACTCGCTCAGCTTTCAGTTTAACTTCGCCTGTTCTCAGGTCGTGCTTTTTTTCACCCACTACTTGCAGCCAAGTACCTGGTGGTAACCGCAAGTCAAAAGCAGCCCGTAAATCTTTAGCTAGTTTTACGTAACATTCACCTTCAGCAGTAGCTAACAGCAAGCCTTTGAGCTTATAGCCATCTTTGATGACAAAATCGAGAAACCGTCCTTCAAGACAGAACTCTGATACTTCGGTCATACAGGATTTACGCATTTTTTGTCCTATTTTAACCAAGACAAGCAATCAGTCAAGGGAGGAAGAGCAGTGGCTTCCGCTAGCTATTCCGCCAGCATTGCTCAAGAGTCCAAATTAGGTCTTGACGCACAGCAGTGAATTGCCGCATCACACTCCAAAGTTGAACAGCTACCGTAGGATTGCTAATTTCAACTGTCAATGGCTGGTTAGTCTCACACCAACAGAGAACGTCTAGCTCCTGCAAGCGTTGATAAACTTGCCACCGATCTGCCCAATTTACCTCAACAATCTGCTTTGTCTGTGGTTGTGAAATTGACGGTTTCAAGACAATTTCCCTCAAAGTGCAATAGTTTCGCAGTAATACCGTGCCTTTCCTCCCTGAGTTTTTTAATTTCTGGGAGTTTAGCCTCATTTTCTTAAGAATAACTTAAGTGCAAACTTTTCTCAATAATTTTTGAAAAAAACATACGCTGCAAAGTTTAACAAGGGGAAGAAGCGGGTTTGACGAATGTCGCTGTTTCTCATCGGCGTTCTTGCTATCCCGGCGAATGCTGAAAGCGGTTGGTTGGAAAGCAATGATGCTTTTATGGTGGTATTATGGACAACTTCAAGCGCCTCTTCACTTGGGGTAATTCTATTGGTCGTTCATTAGTTTGTTTTTTTTTAATAAATAAATAAGTCAAAATTCTGTGATGCTGATTGGGATTGCTTTCATTTTTAAAATGGTAAGATGTAGGAACTAAGCAGTCAGCAAATATAACTGCTCAAAAGCGAGGATAAAAATGTCTGAAACGCAAATTTTGCTACGGAATTTCGGTCATGTTTATGATAATCCTGTATTGCTTGATAGCAGTGTAACTACGCCAGTTTGTGAAGGATTTAACGTTGTCTTAGCTAGTTTTCAGGGACTGTACTTGCAGTATCAAAAACATCATTTTGTTGTTGAAGGTGCAGAATTCTATTCGCTGCATGAGTTTTTTAACGCCAGCTACAAAGAAGTACAAGATCACATCCATGAAATTGGAGAACGCTTGGATGGATTGGGTGGTGTGCCAGTCGCTACCTTCAGCAAATTAGCAGAATTATGCTGCTTTGAGGAAGAAACGGAAGGCGTCTATTCTTGCCGCCACATGGTAGAAAATGACCTCAAAGCAGAGCAAAGTATTATTACCTTGATTCGCCGTCAAGCATCTCAGGCAGAGAGTTTGGGCGACCGTGGCACACGGTATTTGTACGAAAAAATTCTGTTGAAAACTGAGGAAAGAGCTTACCATTTGGGTCACTTCCTTGCTAAAGACAGCTTAACACTTGGGTTTGTATAAACTGCCTACAACTAGCACGGTTATCATTTAGAGTAGTCTACCTAGATTAAAAAAAAGCAGGAATGACTAATTCTTAAAAAAATCTAAATTATGGCAGAAAGAAGCAGTTTTAATCTTTCTGCCATTTTTCATACAATTACATGTAAAAACTCATAAATTTCATAATTTATTAATTTATAAAAAACTATAAAGTCAGCTAATCAGTAAATATGTTTATGAAGTTTATTAAAATATACTCAATACTGCTCGTATCAACTGATTTATTTACCGATAAACCCTGTAGAGACGCGAAAATTCGCGTCTCTACATGAAATACTCACTGTACTTTATTAACAGTGCGGGAGCAAAAAATGTCAAAATAAAAACATACCAATTTCAATACAAAATCTCAAAGAAAACGGCGAGGAATCCCACTCTTTGTAAGGGTGTCCGGAATCGACGTCTCGCCGTTTTGGGCATAGGGCATAGGGCATAAGTAGTAAAAGGTGACACCATTACAACCGATTAAATACTTGGAGATAGTACGTAGGAATTTGTCTTAGATCGTCTTTATACCCATGCCCCATGCCCCATGCCCCATGCCCTATGCCCCATGCCCCATGCCCCATTCCCCATGCCCCATTCCCCATTCCCCACTCCAGGGTATGTCATCAAACCTAGAAAAGCTGATAATAAATAGCATGACTGGTGGGTAAAGACCCTTAAAATAATCAGGATTTGTATTCTCTTACTCTAAGGCAACGACTATGCCCCGCCGCGACGACATCAAAAAGATTTTGCTACTAGGGTCTGGTCCAATAGTGATTGGACAAGCGTGTGAGTTTGACTATTCTGGGACCCAAGCTTGTAAAGCATTGCGAGAAGAAGGTTATGAAGTGGTATTGGTAAACTCCAACCCAGCAACAATCATGACCGACCCGGAAACGGCCGATCGCACTTATATTGAACCACTGACACCCGAAATTGTCGAAAAAGTGATCGACCTCGAACGTCCCGACGCCCTATTACCAACAATGGGAGGACAAACTGCCCTCAACCTCGCCGTGGCTTTAGCGAAAAATGGGGTGTTGTCCAAGTACGGTGTTGAGTTAATTGGTGCTAAACTGCCAGCAATTGAGAAAGCTGAAGACAGGAAACTGTTTAACGAGGCAATGGCGCGTATTGGGGTGAATGTGTGTCCGAGTGGTACAGCCTCATTACTAGAAGAAGCGAAGGCGATCGCACGAGGAATTGGTACTTATCCCCTAATTATTCGTCCTGCCTTTACCATGGGTGGGACTGGCGGTGGGATTGCATACAACGAAGAAGAATTTGCAGAAATGGCACAAGCGGGTATAGATGCTAGTCCTGTATCGCAAATTCTCATTGACCAGTCTCTACTTGGTTGGAAAGAGTACGAACTGGAAGTGATGCGAGACTTAGCAGATAACGTGGTGATTATCTGTTCTATCGAAAATCTCGATCCAATGGGTATCCATACCGGAGACTCGATTACCGTCGCCCCAGCCCAAACTCTTACCGACAAAGAATACCAGCGGCTGCGGGATATGGCAATTAAAATCATTCGCGAGATCGGCGTGGAAACTGGTGGTTCTAATATCCAGTTTGCTGTCAATCCCGTTGATGGTGAAGTGGTTGTGATTGAAATGAATCCCCGTGTTTCCCGCAGTTCGGCTTTGGCTTCTAAAGCCACTGGTTTCCCCATTGCTAAAATGGCGGCAAAGCTAGCTGTCGGCTACACTCTTGATGAAATCAGCAACGATATCACCAAGAAAACACCAGCCTCTTTTGAGCCGACAATTGATTATGTCGTGACAAAAGTTCCCCGATTCGCCTTTGAAAAGTTCCCCGGTTCTGAACCAGTGCTGACAACGCAAATGAAGTCCGTAGGGGAAGCGATGGCAATTGGGCGGACATTTAACGAGTCTTTCCAAAAGGCGTTGCGTTCCTTGGAAACCGGACGCGCTGGTTGGGGTTGCGATACCAAAGAAAAATTACCTAGCGGTGAACAAATTCGCGCCCATTTACGGACACCGAACCCTGAGCGAATATTCGCCGTGCGTCATGCTATGCTGCTGGGAATGAGCGTTGAGGAAATCTACGAGTTAACAGGTATTGACCCGTGGTTCCTAGATAAAATGCAGCAATTGCTGGAGGTGGAGAAATTCCTGAAGCGGACACCCTTGCAGCAGTTGACAAAAGAACAGATGTATGATATCAAGCGTCAAGGCTTTAGCGATCGCCAGATTGCCTTTGCTACCAAAACCACCGAAGATGAAGTCCGCCTGTATCGCAAACAACTCGGTGTCATCCCAGTTTATAAAACGGTAGACACCTGCGCTGCTGAATTTGAGGCATTTACTCCTTACCACTACTCTACCTACGAAGAAGAAACGGAGGTGATGCCAACAACCAAGCCGAAGGTGATGATTTTGGGAGGTGGTCCTAACCGGATTGGGCAGGGAATAGAGTTTGACTATTGTTGTTGTCACGCCGCTTATGCTCTCAAAGGAGCGGGGTATGAGACGATTATGGTCAACTCCAACCCAGAAACAGTCTCTACCGATTATGACACAAGCGATCGCCTCTACTTTGAACCGTTGACAAAAGAAGATGTATTAAACATCATTGAGGCGGAAAACCCTGTTGGGATAATTATTCAGTTTGGTGGGCAAACACCGTTGAAGTTGGCGGTACCATTGCAGGAGTATTTAAAGGGAGTAGAGAATGATTCTTCCCCACTCCTCACCAAAATATGGGGAACTTCTCCAGATTCAATTGACATGGCTGAAAACCGGGAGCGATTTGAGAAGATTCTCAAACAGTTAAATATTGCCCAACCGCAAAATGGTATTGCCCGAACCTACGAGGATGCTTTGGTAGTCGCCAAACGCATTGGTTATCCGGTGGTAGTGCGTCCTAGCTATGTTTTGGGGGGACGGGCGATGGAAATAGTCTACTCTGATGCTGAGTTAGAACGCTACATGACCTTTGCTGTACTGGTGGAACCGGAACATCCAATTTTGATTGATAAGTTTTTGGAAAATGCCATCGAAGTCGATGTGGATGCGATCGCTGACCAGACTGGGCGGGTAGTGATTGGCGGCATTATGGAACATATAGAACAAGCAGGGATTCACTCGGGAGACTCGGCTTGCTCTTTACCCTCAATTTCCTTAACACCAGAAGTTCTCAATCAAATTCGTACTTGGACAGTGCAACTAGCGCAGGCGCTGAAAGTGGTAGGGCTGATGAATATTCAGTTTGCTGTTAAGGCAACGGATGTGGCAACGGATGAACTAACGGATGTAACGGATAATTTATCTGCTGGATCCACAGATCAATCATCCGTTACATCCGCTACAACATCCGTTGCCGCATCCGTTACATCCGCTACAACATCCGTTGCCGCATCCGTTACATCCGCTACAACATCCGTTGCCGCATCCGTTACATCCGCTACAACATCCGTTGCCGCATCCGTTGCCCAAGTTTACATATTAGAAGCCAACCCCCGTGCCTCTCGCACAGTGCCCTTTGTTTCTAAAGCAACAGGCGTGCCATTAGCGAAACTGGCATCCTTAATTATGGCGGGTAAGACTCTGGAGGAACTAAACTTTACCCAGGAAGTTATACCAGCCCATATTGCGGTGAAAGAAGCAGTGTTGCCTTTTAGTAAATTCCCCGGTACCGACACAATTCTAGGACCAGAGATGCGATCCACTGGTGAGGTGATGGGCATTGATAGCGACTTTGGGCGTGCCTATGCTAAGGCGGTCATGGGCGCTGGTGAGCATTTACCTCTCTTGGGGACGGTGTTTGTCTCGATGAACGGTCGCGACAAAGCTGCTGTGGTTCCTGTGGTAAAGGAATTTATTGATCTGGGCTTTTCTGTGATGGCGACTGATGGTACGCGGCGCGTTCTCCAACAGCATGGGTTAGATGTTGAATTAGTGCTGAAACTCCATGAAGGTCGTCCCCACGTCTTAGATGCAATTAAAAATCACAAAATTCAACTAATCATCAATACACCCTCTGGAGAAGAAGCCCAAACAGATGCCAGACTCATCCGCCGTACAGCTTTAACTTACAAAATCCCCATCGTCACTACCGTTGCCGGGGCAAAAGCCACTGTTGCCGCTATCCGTTCTTTACAAAATACAACTTTGGATGTGAAAGTTATCCAAGATTACAACCGACTATAGGGAATGGGGCATGGCTAATGGCTAATGGCTAATGGCTAATGGCTTTTAACAATTAGCAATTAGCAATTAGCAATTAGCAATTAGCGATTCCCTATTTTCTATTCCCTATGCCCTATGCCTAAAGTTATAGGTTTCTGAAAAAATTAAGCGCTCGCTATTTAAATGTTGTTTATTTTTGTTACAATTATTAACATAGTTCAGAAAGTTTTCTGCCGATAATTGCTGAGATTTCTTGAAAAAAGAGGCTTAGAGAGATGCTTCCGGCAGATAGTCACTTGGAATGAACAGGACTTTCTACAAAATTTACACATGCCACGTATTCCATTAATTTTAATAAATGTTAAAATAATTAATAATGGCAGTATAAAGAAAATGTTTGAAAGGTTACTTTTTATCTAACTGTAGATACTAGAGAAAATGGTTAAAAAATTGTATAGTCGATTAGTTAAGAACTAGACATGCTCACCACTTTGCCGCGAGTTGGATTCTTATTGCATGGGTTCCCAGTCTAACTGGGTAGCACCCTCAGAAGGCATCTATCAGTTAAAGACCATAAGTACAAAAATCCATCATTACCAAAGAGTAGCGCCATGAAGACCGCTCAGACAGCCACAGACCTCGTGCGGACTTACCTGCGTGAGATTGGCCGTGTACCACTCTTAACCCACGAAGAAGAGATTTTTTATGGCAAACAGGTGCAGCGTGTAACTGGTTTGTACGAAGTGAGGGAGTTTCTTTCTACCGAGTTAGATCGTCAACCGACTATAGAAGAGTGGGCAAAAGCGACAGATCTAGAACCAGCAGAGTTGAACGAAGCGATCGCTGACGGTGAAATTGCCAAACGCAAAATGGTAGAAGCCAATTTGCGCTTAGTCGTGTCGGTAGCCAAAAAGTATATTAAGCGCAACGTCGATTTACTCGACTTGATCCAAGAAGGTAGCATTGGCATGCAGCGGGGTGTAGAAAAGTTTGATCCCACTAAAGGCTACAGGTTTTCCACTTATGCTTATTGGTGGATTCGTCAAGCTATTACCCGTGCGATCGCCGAGAAAGGTCGCACTATCCGGTTGCCCATCCATATAACTGAAAAATTAAATAAGATTAAGAAGGCACAGCGTCAGTTATCTCAACAACTGGGGCGCGCCCCCACAGCTGCTGAGTTAGCCCAAGAATTAGAATTGACTCCAAAGCAGGTAAGAGAGTACCTGGAGAAAGCGCGTGTGCCCCTATCTTTGGATTTGCGACTAGGAGATAACTACGATACCGAACTCGGCGAAATGTTAGAGGATCAAGGAGCGTCTCCAGAAGATTTTGTGACGCAATCTTCTTTATCTTATGACTTAGACTGCCTGATGTCGGAACTAACCCCTCAACAGAGAGAAGTTATATGCCTCCGCTTTGGTCTCAATAACGGGCAAGCACTTACTCTTGCAAAAATAGGTGAACTCTTAAGTATTAGCCGTGAACGAGTGCGGCAAATCGAACGGGAAGCCTTATCCAAACTTCGCAAGTCTAAAGCTGGCATAGATGAATATTTGGCAAGTTAGTTGGTTGTTAGTTGTTGGTTGTTAGTTGTTAGTTGGTAGTTGGTAGTTGGTAGTTGTTGGTTGTTGGTTGTTGGTGAGCAGATCTCTCGGAGGTTTTCCCCAGAGAGGTGATTGCGTAAGCGTTGCGGTAGCGTAAGCGTTGCGATCTTCCGGTACAAGGAGCCGAGAACGAGCATCACCCTAAGGGCGAACTCGAAGGTTTGTTGGTTGTTCTACTAACAACTAACCACTAACCACTAACCACTAACCACTAACCACTAACTAACGAGGTGATAACATCCGCTCTCCTTTGGTACGGTTTCACCGACTACTAGGTGAGGAATAACCTGTTAGATTAGTATTTAGGAACACATAACAGCATGGCTCAGTCACATACACTACAGGAATCTATTATTCGAGTCATAAAGGTAGTGGCGTGAAGCTATCAAATTGGCTGTTTTACGCAACTTGGCAAAAAATTTCAGGAGTATGTAAAACGTGAGTAACCCATCTAATAGAGTTTCAGAATTTTTTAATGGTGAGTCAGAAACTAGCAATTTGTTGTGGCAGTACGTTAAATCTTTAAGTCCAGAGACAGTTACCCAGTTATCTAAACCCAGTTCTTCAGAAGTTTTCCAAGTGATGGAACGCAACATTATAGGACTGTTAGGAAACTTACCTTCAGAGCATTTTGGTGTTACTATTACCACCAGCCGAGAAAATCTCGGTCGGCTTCTGGCATCTGCCATAATTAGTGGTTATTTTTTGCGTAACGCTGAACAAAGAATGAACTTTGAAATGGCGCTGCAAGGTAGTGAAACCAACATCACGGAAATTAAGGAGTGATGACAAATTTGCTACCCTTCCCTCAACTGTATACTGCGAACGGTTCAAAACTTCACTTAATATGGACTGAGCTCCAAACCTCTCCCCGATGCGGGGAGAGGCTTAAGAACCGGATGCGCGAATGTTAAATAAGTATAGCTTTCAGCCGTTTTTAGTATAGCAGTCCTATTTAATTTATGAACAAGAGGGACAAGGGAGATCGGGCAGAGGTGTTCACAACTCCTGCACGGATTGCTATATAGGGGAAACCTCTTGATCCCCAATATGGGAAAGCACGTATGGAGTCTGTGGAACCAACTAAATACAAAGCTGAAACAGTCTGGAGTAAGGCGTCACAACTTCTACTCTATCTCTAACTGGGAATTCCTGCACAAGCACTCTGGTTGGCAGTAGAGGTAAGGTGCAAGCGCTGATCTGTAGGAATGTGCTGTTTACAAATCTATACCGTAGAGTTTTTTACAAATTTAAAAATATTTAGCAGCAGTCAAAAGAAGGAATGCTGGAGTGCGGAAAAACGAAAAGCATTTTATAATTCGTAATTCGTAATAAAATACAAACTCGGCAGCCATCAAGCTAAGCTGCCGAGTTTTGTTTTTTCCTCACTTCATTTCCTACACAAATTATGAGCGAAACAAGTTCTCTTCCACCTCATAAAATCATTGGTGTGGCGGTAATTTGGAATAACCAAGGGGAAATTCTCATTGATCGCCGCCGTCAGAAAGGAGTTATGGGTGGCTTGTGGGAATTTCCTGGAGGCAAAATCGAGCCAGGTGAAACACTCGAACAGTGTATTAAACGGGAAATTTACGAAGAACTGGGAATAAATATTGAAGTAGGTTCGCATCTGATTACCATTGACCACACCTATATCCACCTGCGTGTTACCCTCACAGTACATCACTGTCGCCATCTTGCAGGTGTTCCCCAGCCTTTAGAATGTGATGAAGTTCGCTGGGTAAGTTTGATGAACTGGATCAGTTTGCTTTCCCTGAGGCAAATACTCAAATTATCACGGCTTTGCAGCAAAACAGACGTAGTTAGTGGTTAGTGGTTAGTGGTTAGTGGTTAGTGGTTAGTGGTTAGTGGTTAGTGGTTAGTGGTTAGTGGTTAGTGGTTAGCGGTTAGTGGTTAGTAGTAATTTTTGACAACCAACAACTAACAACTAACAACCAACAACCAACAACTAACAACCAACAACTAACAACCAACAACTAACACTTATCTAACTTGGATAAACTGGCAACGTCAAGTGAAACCATGCACCACCATCGGGGGCTGAGTCTACCCAAATTCGACCGTAGTGCGCCCGGATGATGCGCTGGCATAAACATAGACCAATACCATAGCCAACTGTTGCCCGATCGCGTTCCAAACGAAAATGGTTTTCAAAGATTCGCTCACGGTTTTCTTCTGGAATACCAGGACCAGTATCACCAATGCTGAATTGAACTTTTTGGGTAGTGCGGTGAAGACCAGAGATGCTAATAATACCACCATCGGGTGTATATTTAATGGCATTGTCCAATAGGTTTATTAGCACTTGGCGGATACGTTCTGGATCTGCATAAACACAAGGTAAGTCTTTGGGAATGTCTTTTTTGATTTTCAGGGATTTGGCGACGTAGCGATCGCGCAATTCCTCCAGTGCTTCCAAGCAAAGTTTGCCTAATTCTATTTTTTGCGGTATAATAGAAAGCTCCCTCTCATTAGTCCGACCCACCTGCAAAAGGTCAGTAATCATCCTGTCAATTATCTTAGTTTGGAGGCGAGCTTGTTGGAATAAATGCACTGCCATCGCAGGTGTCAAACGCTTGAATTCACCTTTTTCTGAATTATAGTTAGATTGCAGCGTTTCTATAGCGATGCCTGCTGCAGTCAGGGGATTGCGAAGATCGTGAACTAACATAGCGATGACTCGGTCCTTAAAGTGTAGCTGCTCTTGGAGTCTCTCTTTCTCCTGTTTCAAACGAAACACTTCATCCGAGAGTTTTATCAGTTCGGCAGAAACAGCAACTGAGCTAATTGAGGATTTAGGTTCGTTGATCCGACTATTTTCCTCTACACTCCCTTGCAAGCCACTTTGTAATTTCGAGTAAGCGTCTACTGCCGAAGCTTGCCAACGAGGCCACCAGTCTTTTAATTCAGCAATTATATTACTACCAGCCAGGGTTTGTCTAGGTTCGGGATAAATTTTGATTAAAGCTGGTGTTGCTACCAGTTTAAAGTGTTCTGCCAAATAGGGTTGTTGCCCAACATCAATAATTTGAAGTTCAAACTTGTACTCAGCCTGCAATTGTTTCAAGTAAGATCCAAGGTGCTGCACCTGTTGTCGGGACTTTGGACGTTCATCGACAAAAAGTAACAGTTGTAGTAGTTCTTCTGAAGAAATAGGCTGCTCTTGGGATTGCATGTCATCATGTTTTAGCACTGGTAACAAACCGGCGACGCTTTACAGAAAGTAAAATTGAATGGCAGTCGTTGATGTAATTGTCGTTGTTTTTTTTCAATTTCATATCTATTGACGTTAGTTTTTGCACATAACGTGAAAAATCAGAATTGATTGAGTGTCTGCGCTAGCGTAGGAATTGACACCCAAATTGAGATTTCCTGTAGTGTACTCTAAACGTCCAGCTATATTAGTGAGTTTGGCTGTTTTACTCACCTCATTAACAGCCTGTGCCAATAGTCCAGTCGCCAAAAACCTTCAGCAGTCTTTTGCGGCCGATCCCAGGCTGAAAGATAACCCAGTTGCCTTAGGCACTCATCAAGTAGGCGAAAGGCTCGATCGGCAAAAGGAGGCGACAGTTCAGTTGCCACCTGATTTTCCCAAAGATATCCCATTATATCAAAATGCTAACCTGCAAGAAGTTAAACCGAATAGTGGCGAAGATGGTACTGTATCAACTCGCTGGCTCAGTTTTGACCCTAGCAACATAATTGCTAGCTATTACCTACAACAATTTCAAGCAAATAACTGGCAGGTGCAACAGCCAACCGATCAACAGGGAGGCGTTTTGTCAGCGCGACGCAATGATTTACAGGTGAAGGTTTCCATTCAGCCGAAATCAGTTACCGATCCTGTATCTAATCAACCACAGACAGCAACTGAACTCTTGATTGAGTACGGGAGCAACCCCACTACTACAGCACAAACTACCCCAACTCCTAGCCCCCAAACTACTAACGATACTGTTGCACAACCAAACGCACCACAGTTGATTGGTCCCGTACCACCAAAAGACTCAGCAACACAACCAAGTAGTACGAACGATCCCAAAAATCCAACGACAGCAAACTCAGCAACACAACCAAGTAGCACGAATGATGCCAAAAATCCCATACCTGTAACTCAGGAATTTAGCGATCTCAACAAAGCACCGCAAGAATTGCGGCAATACATACAGGACTTGGCAGCATTGGGAGTTTTGCCTCTAGAATCAAATGCGGCTAAGAGTAATAGCATCACAAAAAACCAGTTTGAACCCAGTAAAACAATTACCCGCCAAGAATACGCTCGTTGGCTAGTTGCTGCAAATAATAGTATGTATGCCAACAATCCAGCTAAGCAGATCCGCTTAGGATCGGAAAGTTCTCAACCAGCTTTTAGTGATGTGCTAAAAACAAATCCCGATTTTCCCGCAATTCAGGGATTAGCCGAAGCAGGATTAATTCCTAGTCCTTTGTCGGGAGATTCGACAGCAATTCTGTTTCGTCCAGATGCACCCTTAACACGGGAACAGTTGATTCTGTGGAAGATACCTCTCGACACTCGCCAAGCTTTACCTACAGCAAATTTAGATACAGTAAAGCAAACTTGGGGTTTTCAGGATGCAGGGAAAATTGACCCCCAGGCGTTACGAGCAGTTTTGGCAGATTTTCAGAATGGGGAAAAATCGAATATCCGTCGGGTGTTTAGCTATACAACGCTTTTCCAGCCCAAGAAACCAGTTACTCGCGCCGAGGCGGCGGCAGCTTTGTGGTACTTCGGTACCCTCAGCGAAGGAGTATCTGCTCAAGATGCTCTGAAGTTAAAGCGAAGTTAAAAGTATGGCGTTGTGGTTAGTCAATTTTAAATTCGCAGGTAGGGTGCGCCATTCGCAGTGTAACGCACCTTATGCAGACTAACCTTTGTTTCGAGCGATCGCGCTCCAAACGCTCTGACCACAGATTTTCCTCATAATTAACCTATAATATCTTGATGAAGAAACGAGCGCGAGGTTTTATTTGTATCAGTGACAACTTACCAATCACCTGGTAGCCTCCATCCCAGAACAACCATTTTCGTTAATTGTTGTAAAGAAAACCCATTTATAATCTTTGCTAACTGCTTAAACTGATAGAATTGGTCCAATGCAGATAGATCATCAGGGTCAAGGCAAAAAAATTCGCAAAACAAAGAAAAATCTTCGGCGATTTTTATGTAAAAACGATTGAACCCACCCACAAACACCTTTGTAACCTTTTGGTATCCAGATTGAAAACCAAAGGTCGGCAGATCTAGATGATTGTAATCATCCCCCGGTAAGATCATTTTATTCTACTCGTGTAATTTTTTCTGGGCAGAGATAGAAACGGTCTGAATTTAATTAAAAAACTTTGCTGTTGGCATCAAGCAACTCAAGCTATTCCTATAGGAATAGCAATTTGAGTAAGTATTGGCAACGCAAATAAATTCAGTGGCACCCTAAAATTCAAGCAAATAAGCTGTTAATAACAGCCTTTTATACAGTAACTATCATTACACTAATTTGTTACACTTTGTCTAGACTATATATCTTTAGATAGATTTTTATTTGATAACATTTTTTAACAATTCTATCTAAATGGTTGAGGATAGAGTTTTTAGTGATTGCTTATACCTAATTAATGTAACACGACAGTCAGAAGCCCCTCAATACATCGGAGGGTTAGCGGATCTGCAATGTCGTAGCAAAAATTGAATTGGCAGGGCAAACGCATCTAAATTGGTATTGACAAAAACTTTGGTTTATGGTAATGCGAAAAAATCATAATTTATAGTTTGATTTGTCTTCCAAGGATCTCTGTTAAATTAATACTTTTATCTTAGTTTGGCTCCCAGCTTGTTTAAATAAATGCAGTGCCATAGCAGGAGTCAAACGCTTGAATTCACCTTTTTCTAAATTATAAGAAAACCCGTTGAAAACTCTTGAGAAACAGGACACGCCAGTGTCCTAGTTTCGTACTTCAGGCAAGAGATGAAAACGGGTTGAAGCCCTTTAGGGCTGAGTGCTATCTAGTTTTTTGGGTACAGGTAATGTATCGATCCAATCTTCTATTAGTTGTGTCATCGACTTTTCTCTTTCTTCAGCTAATAACTTTAACTTATTGAATCTACGGAAAGTCGTTTTAATTCTGATGTAGTCGGTCTTCATTTTCTTTTCCTGTTAGTTTCCTACATGTTACCATAATAGTGACAGTAAAACGGCAAGGGAGGTGATTACCAGTTGCTCACAAACTATGCGTACAAGCTACGTCCTAATGTCACCCAGTCGGGGAAAATGGATGACTGGTTGTCCATGCTGCGTTCCACATATAACTGGAATTTAGCAGATAGAATCAATCAGTATTACCAACAATTTATCCAAGGAGAATACTGCGATATTAAAACCAAGGCTGAAGCTTGTCCTTTAACTTGTTTTGTCAGCAAGAATGGTGCTACGGGTGAACCTTGGAAAGACTCTAAAACTGACAAGGATGGTAATCTAAAAAATCCACGTCGTAGTGCGGTCGTCATCCAGATAACCACATTGCCACAGTTAAAGAAATCTCGACCGTGGTTTGGTGAAATTGATTCTACTGTGCTACAGCAAAACGTTAAACGATTAGATGCAGCTTACAAAAACTTCTTTGAAGGCAGAGGGTTTCCAAAGTTTAAAAATAGGTCTAACTTTACGTCTTTTACGTTTGCTGTCGGTACCAAAGTTCAAGGTAATAAAATCTATCTACCTAAAGTTGGGTGGATGAGATTTCACAACTCTAGACCTATTCCAACGGGATTTACTATCAAAGCTGCAACTGTTAGAAAGCGTCAAGATGGCTGGTATGTGTCGGTGCAGATTCAGGATAAATCTGTACCCGATTACGTCTCCATGCCCCTAAGTGAAGTTAAAACAGTTATCGGTTGCGACTTGGGTTTAACTAAACTTGCCCACCTTTCTGATCGGTATCAGATTAAAAACCCTAAGTTTGCTACCAACAAAAAAAGCAGACTTACTTTAAAGATTAGGCAACGTCGGGTTAATCGGAAAAAGAAGGGAAGTGAAAATCGTAAAAAAGCAGCACAAATAGTAAGAAGACTTCACAAGAAGGTATCTGATAAACGTCAAGCATACCACTGGGATGTTGCCAATGAAATAGTGTCTCGCAATGTAGATGCTATTGGGTTGGAAGATTTAAACGTTGCAGGTATGTTGCGACGCTGTAAAGTAAAAGTTGATGAAACAACAGGACGGTTTTTAAAGAACGGACAAAGCAGAAAGAAAGCATTAAATCGTTCTATTTCTGACGCTGCATGGACGGAGTTGACCTTAAAAATCGAGTATCTGGCTGCAAAGTCAGGAAAGGTTGTAATTAAGGTTAATCCGCGATATTCCTCGCAAGAGTGTCGCAACTGTGGACATACAGATAAACTGAATCGTGATAAAGAGAGATTCATTTGTACAAATTGTGGTCACATAGATCACGCCGACATCGGTGCGGCAAAAACAATTCGGGATAGAGCAGCAGAAGCTATTCAAAGTATGGTACGCCGGGACTCGACGGAACCTGAACCACGGGGTTCTAAACGCCTAAAACACTGCAAGGAGATATCAGCACGCACTACGGAGTGCAAACGTGCTGAGCCTGGGAACCCTAGCAATAGGGATATGTTGGCTGAAAAGTCTTCAGAATCTCCTGCCTTAAAGGCAGGAGAGTGTCAATGAGAAATCGCCACTACTAACACAGCCATAAACGGGTTTCGGTTCTTCTCCTGCCTGCTGGTTAAATTGCTATGCCGCAACTATGGACGCCAGACACTGTCCGATCCCGCTGTTGATATCCGCTTTTTTCGCCGCCAACGGAATTTCCAGCGAATTAACTACTTTGTCAACAAGCCATAACGCAACACTAGCAGCATCTCTCAACAATTTAAGTTCCATCCCTGACGTCAATATCATTCCTATTGATATTTATTCCCTATATAATCAGGTGTTAGCAAATCCAGGAGAATTTGGTTTCCAAAATGTAACCGATTCTTGCGTAATCGGTGGCTTACAAAACATACAAGGTGTATGTAATAATCCAAACGACTTTTACTTCTTTGACGACGTGCATCCGACGACAGGTGCCCAGAAAATCGTAGCAGAAACAGTACTCTCCGCAATTAAGACTAAGTCTGTCCCTGAACCAACATCGGCGTTGGGTATACTCGCGCTTGGTGGTTTGGGTGTAGCAGGAGTACTCAAGCGCAAGCAAAAACAGTCAGATATCACTCCAACAGGTCGGGTTGTTGGCTCACAATCATATCGTAGAGTGGTTGAAAGCTAAACCAACCCATATAATCTGAACCCACCTGGGAATGTGCCAAACTAGCATACTCAGGTCTGATCGGGCTAGGTTTGCCAGCAGCTTCTGCCAGCAATTGAGCTTGACAAGAGCGCTCCATTGTGATGAACCACCATGCAGCCTCATCGACTGAGTGACCTACTGTCAGTAAGCCGTGGTTCTTGAGAATGACGGCTTTATTTTTTCTGAGAGTTTGAGCAATACGCTTGCCCTCTTTTGGTTCTAGAACCACACCTGTATAGTCCTCAAAGATGCTATGGTCTTCGTAGAATGCACAGGCATCTTGGGTGAGGGGATCGAGGAGGCGACCCAGGCTAGACCAGCTTTTGCCGTAGATTGAGTGAGCATGGGCTGCTGCTACTATGTCAGTACGAGCCGCATGAACTTGGGAATGAATGGCAAAAGCCGCCTCGTTCACTGGACGGTTACCCTGAATAACTTCACCTTGGTGGTTAACCAAGATGAGGTCGCTTACCCGAATCAGACCAAAGTGCATTCCGAAGGGGTTGACCCAGAAATGTTCGGGGTGTTCCGGGTCGCGAGCAGTTATATGACCTGCGATCCCCTCATCAAACCCAAAGCGAGAAAACAGGCGGAATGCGGCTGCTAATCGCTGCTTGTGATGCAAGCGTTCTTCTTCAAAGGAAGCAAAGGTTGCTAGCTGGGGGGTGTTTGGCTTGGGTATGGATACAGTTTGCATATTGCCAACCTAATTATGTGATTTTTAAGGAAAAATTTTGATATTTATTGTTAAAAAGAATATTATATCTATAGCAATCCTATTTGATTTGTGAAAATTAAGCGCCTTAGAAACCCGGTTTCTGGTACGTTCACGCTCTTATTTTAGGATTGCTATAGATTTGGAATGACGATCGCTTATTTAAAATTATTGAATAATTAAAGTATTAAGTTATACAACAGGCAAGGCTCAATTTAAGATTAGAGTCACCAATATTAGAATAAAATAATTTCAGAAAGGTAGAGAAAAGTTCGTAGCAAACAAATGCTGAAAACCGTTGCCGATGTAATGAGCCGTGACCCGATTGTCGTCAAGCCTGAAACTCCTTTGAATGAAGCCGTTCAAATTCTGGCACAACGACGCATTAGCGGGCTACCTGTTGTGAATGACGCTGGTAAATTGGTGGGCATTATCTCGGAAACGGATTTGATGTGGCAAGAAACTGGTGTGACTCCTCCAGCATATATCATGTTTCTTGATAGCGTCATCTATTTACAAAATCCTGCCACCTATGAACGTGACCTACACAAGGCATTAGGGCAAACTGTTGGGGAAGTTATGAGCAAAAACTCCATTACTGTTTCCCCTGACAAAACTGTCAGAGAAGCTGCCAAACTCATGCAAGATCACAACGTTCACCGCTTGCCAGTACTTGACAGCGAGGGTCAAGTCATTGGTATCCTCACCCGTGGTGATGTTATTCGAGCAATGGCAGCAAGTCAAGATTAGTTATTGTTAGTTGTTAGTTGTTAGTTGTTAGTTGTTAGTTGTTAGTTGTTAGTTGTTAGTTGTTAGTTGTTAGTTGTTAGTTGTTAGTTGTTAGAAGAATAATCAACAATTAGCAATTAGCAATTAGCAATTAGCAATTAGCAAAATCCCTTGAAAAAGAGAGATAAATAAATGAGTATTACTCCTGAATCTGTGAAGCAATTGCTCAGTTCTGAGGATTTGGGCGATCGCTTGCGTGCAGTTAATCAAATCCGCCAGCTAGAACCTGCGGCTGGTTTTGAGTTGATTCAAAATGCTGTTAAGGATCGCAATGCGCGTGTTCGCTACTCAGCTGCTAGTCAGATGGATACCCTCGGCGGACAGGATTTAGACTTGTCGTTGAATATATTGCGCAGCTTGCTTAAAGACCCTGAAACAGATGTGCAAGCAGCAGCGGCAGACTGTTTGGGTGCCCTCAAGCTGCATGCAGCTTTTGAAGATTTACAACAGCTTTACCACTCCACTAATGAGTGGATAGTAAAATTCAGTATCATCGCTACGTTAGGAGCGTTGGGAGATCCCAGAGCCTTTGAGTTACTTAAGGTGGCACTCTCGTCAGACAACGAATTAGTACAAACCGCTGCCATTAGTTCCCTTGGCGAGTTGGGTGATACACAAGCTGTTCCTTTGTTAGCTGCCTATATGACAAATCCAGATTGGCAAATCCGCTACAGACTTGTGCAATCCCTGAATGTTCTAGGCGGTGCAGATGCCAAATCTATGTTAGAAACTTTGGCAAACGATCAAGTAGAAGCAGTTGCAACTGAAGCTAGAAAAGCTTTGGGTAATTGCTAATTGCTAATTGCTAATTGCTAATTTTGTGATTTTCTTGTGGGGTTGGCTTTCCTGCCTATCCCACAAGAGGGATCTAATCATGAGTGAGGGAGTGTTGTGAATAAGAAAACTCCAACGGCGGCGATCGCTAACAACCCCTGAATCAAATTCCCAACTAGCGTACCTACCACAATTCCAATTCCAGCCTTAACAGCTAAAGGTAAGTCTCTTTGGTAAACGAACTCACCAATAATTGCTCCCAAAAGGGGTCCTAATAACATTCCTAGCAATGGACCGCCTAAGGGCAAAGTGGGTAATAATCCTAAAAATCCGAGCACAAAACCGACAACCGCTCCAATTTGTCCCCACTTGCTAGCACCTGCTTTTTTTGCACCCAGGTAGCCAGCTAAAAAATCAATTCCTATACTAAAAACTAAAACGATAATTGTCACAATTAATGGTATTTTTATCGCTGCGAAGGAACCACTAACGAATCCCCATGTGACAATTGCAATTAATATTAAACTGGCTCCTGGAATAGCCGGAACCACAGCGCCGATGATACCTATAATCATGACGGCAACTAGTAACCAATAAGTAATTTGCATAAATTATAATTGATAGTGGTTAGTGGTTAGTGGTTAGTGGTTAGTGGTTAGTTGTTAGTTGTTAGTGGTTAGTGGTTAGTGGTTAGTGGTTAGTGGTTAGTGGTTAGTGGTTAGTTGTCAAAGAATACCCAACGGGAAAGCCCAACGGGAAAGCAGATCCTGCAGGAGGGAAACCCTCCTTCAGGGCTGTCTCACCAGTTGCTTCAAGCCGGGGAACCCTAGTCCAGCAATGGCTCACAACTATCAACTATCAACTAACAACCCTTCGGGTGACGCTCCTTCGTCGAAGATCGCAACGCTTACACCAGTCGCCTACGGAGGAGCCAGTGCGCCTATACGGGTTTCCCGTCGCAGGCAACTGGCGTCGGAAAGCCGTCATTCGCGCTGGTTCACTAACAACTAACAACTAACCACTAACCACTAACAACTAACCACTAACCACTAACAACTAACCACTAACAATTCCCCATTCCCTCACTGAGTGTAACAGCTAATTTATCAGCAATTCCCCCAATCCAGTTTTCATCTTGTTTAGTGTAACTGCGAGGAGCATTTGCCCCTAAAATTAGGACACCTTGGTTACCAAGGGGTTGACAAATTACACCTTGAGTATTTTCTGGCAAATAATCAAACTCAATCCGTCCAGGATATACTTTCAAATCAACTAAATATACTGGCTTTTGTTTTTCCAGCACCCGGTTTAAAATTGGTCCTGGTACTACTTCCGATTTAGCACCCAGAATTCCGCGACGTAACAAAACTTTACCTTGATAGAAAACTACGAGCGATCGCGTCACTGTGTTGGTTAATAACAAATGTGATGCCCAAGCTAGTTCTGTTTTCACAAGCGGTGGCAATAGGGGCGCGAGTATAAAACCTTCTTCTCCAATCATTTCTACAGCATCAGGTAATCGCGGCTGCACCTGCTGCCAGATTAAGCCTGTCAAAATTAATACCGCGCTCAAAATCACACCCAGCACATCTCCACGTGCTTGTGAGTCAGTTAGTTCTGGCGTCAACAAACGGTTAATCAACAAAAGTACAGCCCCCAACCCACCAACAACAATGGGTAGACGCCGTAAGACTCGATTGGGGTCGGGTTTAGCCATACTTCACAAGAATTAAAAATTAAAAATTTTTTAATTTTTAATTTTTAATTTTTAATTCTTTACTCTTCTCCTGCTTCTAGAATCCGTTGGAATAGATAACCTGTACCTCTGGCGGTTAGAATTAATTCTGGGTTACTGGGATCGTCCTCTAACTTTGCTCGTAGACGGGAGATATGTACATCTACCACACGGGTATCCACATGACGTTCTGGTGTGTATCCCCAAACCTCCTGCAAAATTTCCGAACGGGAAAAAGCTTCTCCAGACCGGCTGACTAACAACTCTAGTAAGCTAAACTCCATACCGGTTAACCGAATCCGCTCATCGCCTTTGTAGACTTGGCGTTTGTTGGTGTCAATTTTGATATTGCTAACATGGATGACTCCAGAACTGGGGATACCATTCGCGCCGGTTTTATCTACTCGTCGCAACACTGAGCGAATGCGGGCTTCTAGCTCTTTGGGGGAAAATGGTTTAACCACGTAGTCATCAGCACCCAACTCCAGACCAGTAATGCGATCGGCAACATCACCTAAGGCTGTTAGCATAATAATAGGGACATCTGACTCTTTACGTAATTCTTGACACACGCCGTAGCCATCTAGCTTTGGCATCATCACATCCAAAACCACCAAGTCCGGCTCGGCTTTGCGGAAGGTCTCCAAAGCTTCTTCACCATCCCCTGCTGTCACCACATCATAGCCAATCATGGAAAGGCGCGTTTCCAAAATCCGGCGGATGCTGGCTTCATCATCTACAACCAAAATTTTTTCTTTATGATTTTCCAATTTTTTCAACGCTCCTTAACTAAAATTTTTCATGGTTAATTTTTACTATCATATTATTAAGATATCATTCCACGAATTGATTGGGAAAAACCTGCATTTCCTACCAGTACTAGATTTGATTTTGCTCTAAGAATTAAGAAAAAGTTAAGATTAGTTAATTAGATTAAGAATGGCAAAGCCTAAAACTCATTACGTTTGTAACGAATGTGGAGCAGATTCTCCCCAATGGTTCGGCAAGTGTCCAGCTTGCGGCACCTACAATTCTTTGGAAGAAGAGTTTGCTATACAGTCATCGACAGATATACCGAGTCGGGGAGTGAGTAGTTGGCACTCCCAGCAGAGTAACGGCAAATCTACCAAAAAACCAGCTAAGGCACGAGCATCGTTGACATTTGAGCAAATTAGCGATCGCCAAGTAACTCGTTGGGAATCGGGTTATGGAGAACTGGATCGGGTGCTGGGCGGTGGAGTTGTTCCAGGTTCTATGGTGCTGATTGGCGGCGATCCAGGAATTGGCAAATCGACGCTACTACTGCAAGTATCCAATCAATTGGCGCAAAGATACCGTATTCTTTACATTTCGGGTGAAGAATCAGGACAACAGATAAAATTAAGAGCTTTGCGCTTGGGGGTGGGAAAACTCCCGACGGTACTGAGCAATGAGAATGGTGTAGTAGAAGAGATTCCGCAACCACAAACAGCGGAAAGTATGGGTGCAGATTTGTATGTCTTACCGGAAACAGATTTGGAAGAGATTTTGCGGGAAATAGACTCACTGAAACCGAATGTGGCGGTAATTGATAGTATTCAAACGATTTTCTTTCCGGCTCTTACTTCTGCACCCGGTTCTGTAGCCCAAGTACGGGAATGTACCGCGGCTTTGATGAAGGTGGCGAAGCACGAGGATATTACAATGTTAATTGTGGGACACGTCACCAAAGAAGGGGCGATCGCCGGACCGAAAGTATTAGAACACTTAGTAGACACGGTGTTGTATTTTGAAGGCGATCGCTTTGCATCTCATCGGTTATTACGGACAGTCAAAAATCGCTTTGGAGCAACTCACGAAATCGGCATTTTTGAAATGGTGGAACACGGACTACGAGAAGTCGCCAACCCCTCAGAGCTATTTTTAGGTAACCGTGACGATCCGGCACCAGGGACGGCGATTGTCGTGGCTTGCGAAGGTACTCGCCCCATTGTCGTGGAGTTGCAGGCTTTAGTAAGTCCCACCTCCTACGCTTCCCCGCGTCGTTCCTCTACTGGTGTGGACTACAACCGGTTAGTGCAAATTCTGGCGGTTTTAGAAAAACGGGTGGGAATTCCAATGTCGAAATTAGATTCCTATGTTGCTTCCGCAGGTGGGTTGAATGTAGAAGAACCAGCCGTGGATTTGGGAGTGGCGATCGCCATTGTCGCCAGTTTCCGCGATCGCATTGTCGATCCTGGCACCGTGTTAATTGGGGAAGTGGGGTTAGGAGGACAAGTCCGCTCAGTGTCGCAAATGGAACTGCGGTTAAAAGAAGCAGCAAAACTGGGATTTAAACGAGCGATCGTCCCGAAGGGGCAAAAATACCCCGACCTTGATATCGAGATTTTGCCCGTGTCAAAGGTAATAGATGCGATTATTGCCGCAATACCGCATCAACATCTCGAAGATAGTGATTTAGAACCGGACGAGGAGGAAACCCCAACCCTTCCATATTAAAAAGGAAAACCCGCCATGGTCGCCACCCATGACTACCAAATAACTTGGGAAAAATTACCCGATGATTACGTACTACCAGACGATCCAGTGGATAACATTAATCAGCCGCCCCTTGCTGCAGCTTTAACCGAAAGTTTGGAAATTACTGGTAGATTACCCGAAAATGCTATAATTCCGACAAATTACGGCATCTGTGCTACCATGAATGCCAGAATTGTCATTAAAGCTCCCGATTGGGCATATGTACCTAGCATCCGCGTTCCACGAGAAGATGTGAAACGTAGTTACACGCCGCAGCTACAGGGAGATCTGCCAGTAATTGTGATGGAATTTATTTCGGACACTGATGGTACGGAGTATTCCATCAAACCAACTTATCCCCCTGGAAAATGGTTTTTCTACGAGCGCATCTTAAAAGTACCGAACTACGTCATCCTTGAACCGGATAGCGGCAGTTTAGAAGTCTATCGACTGTATCAATCAGAACAGTACATCTTGCAAGCACCTGATGAAAATAACCGTTACTGGATAGCAGAAATGAATCTCTACCTTGGCTTATGGCAAGGAACCCGTGAAAATCGCACAGGATATTGGTTGCGGTGGTGGGACGAACAAGGACAGGTGCTACTATGGGGTTCCGAATTAGCCGAACAAGAACGGCAACGTGCCGAACAAGAACGGCAACGTGCTGAGAGACTAGCAGCACAACTGCGGGCTGCTGGGATAGAACCGGAAGTTTGGTAGAGAACCCCTCCCCCCAAGCAAAGATGGGCTTTTTTTGTCGTTCCCAGGCTCAGCCACAGAATGCCTTCTGAAGGCTCCGCCTCCCTCTAGATCTGGAATTGCCTTTCCCGAAAGAAGCAGAAGCACGAGAAATAAAAGTGCCATCTATTGCCCCTTTCTTATCCTTTAACAAAATTTCACAAATTCAGTTGGATTGCCATATGAGGAAGCCGTCTCATGAGCGTTAGGTTACATCCCCATGCTCAAGCACGATTAATTGAGCGTGGAACAACTGAGGAAGAAGTTATTGCCACGGTTGTTGGCGGTGACACCTTTCCCGCTCAATTTGGTAGAACTGGATTTAGGCGTAACTTTCCGTTTAATGGTGAGTGGAATGGGAAGTTTTATGCCACAAAGAAAGTTGAGGCAATTGCAGTTCAAGAAGAGAAAGACTGGTTAGTTATTACCGTAATCGTCAAATACTTTTAAAGGAAACATTCTATGAAAATTACCTACGACCCAAGATACAACGTAGCTTATATTTACCTTAGAGAAAAAACTGTGCAGGTGGAGACAATTCAAGTTAGTGAAGAAATGAATGTGGACATTGCTGCAGATGGAACGATTTATGGAATTGAATTGCTCAATGCAAATCAGCAATTAGGGGCTGATGAACAGGGGAAGCTAATTGTAGTCAACGAAGCATTGGGAGAATCTGCTGAGATTGAACTGTTCTCTACCTCCAAGAAAAAACCGTGCAGGTAGAAATAATTCAAGTCAGTTGTTTCTAGACGAAACCTATTTTTACACCCTAACTGAGGAGATAGATCGCTATGTGTTGTCAAACATCAAGCACAAATTTGTAGGGTAGTGGTTAATGTAGTTAGAAACTATCAAGTTGATTCCGAAGTAAAGCTTGTAGTATCTCTCGTTGTTCTTTCAAGAGAGCTTGCTGTTCTGTTGCTAAAATTGTTAATTGGGCATTTAATTGAGTTAGCAACAAAACTAAATCTCGGTATCGTTCTAGCAGACGAGCTTCTTCTGTTTGGCGACGGCGTTGAAGGCGATAGGCAATTGACGGTGGACGATTCAGTCGTAATCGGTTGCTAGTTAATTCTCCTGTTGTAGTCAGAGCTAGCAACTTCCCATCCTCTAACTCAATAAAATGTTTATTGTAGTGTTCAGAGGGAGGATTCCATAATTTTGGTAAAGACTCATCCTTTGTTTTACTCTCGAACCGCTAGAAGAATACCGATTTAAAAACCGCCAAGACGAGGCAGCGCGCCGACACGAGTGTTAGCCCGCTCTCACGGCGACTACAGATGCCTTGGACGCAAAGAAAGAAGATAGGTAATCTTACACCGGTTCGGGAGTAACAACGCTTTGTTGAAGTCGTGTAGGGTGCGTTAGGACAGCAGTCCGTAACGCACCACAAATGAACTTAGTGCGATCGTAAGAGCCGCTAACACACAAGGGAAAACTTTTACGGAAGCGATGTACTTCCTTTATCAGTTGCGGGGTTGGTTCGCCCAGGACATTCTATGGCAGTTTGTTGACCGGAAGGCGCTCTATCTCCATACTTCTGGGATTGATGAATAGCAAAGAATGCGAGAATTGATGAGGCAGTATCAAAATAAGAGGTTGTGTACTATTGAACGGTAACTGTTCCATCTTTGATGGTGATCGTTGTACCGTCGAACTTGGTGATTGTAAAACCACTAAATGGCTCGTTATAAAGCCTTACACGAATGACAGCGTTCTACCTCCCAAATTAAAAGCTCAACCTTGAGATCCATTTGGAAGGAAGGCTGGTATTTCGCGAGAAGAATTTTTAACATCCTCTGAGCAAAGTTGATTTAGATGAGTATTTGATCAATAACGTTGGAAAAATTTTAAAAATGGGTCTTCTGGTAGGGGAGGGGTAACCCCGCCCTTACAGGAATGGGGAGAAAGCACATTTTCTTTTTTTGAGGTGGTTTGCAGTTCATAGCGGTTACGCAAATTCAGCCACAGCCGATCTCAGCTCCTTTGACAGCACTTATAATAAAATCCTGTCCTATTAATCTTGCCCCCCAAAGTTCGTTAACCATGTCGGAAGAAGATATCCGTGCCACACGGCTGGAGAAAGTCGAACAGCTGAAGCAGCTAGGAATGAATCCCTATGCCTATCGTTGGGAATCAACTCACCACGCCGCTGAATTACAAGAAAAATTTGCCGATTTGCCCATCGGTGAAGAAGTAGATTTGGCAGTAGCCATTGCTGGACGCATTATGGCGCGTCGCGTCTTCGGTAAACTGGCATTCTTCACTTTACAAGATGAAACCGACGCAATTCAGCTTTATCTAGATAAAAATCGCATCCAAGAAGGCATGGCAGATATTGATCCCGATGCCTTCAACCACTTAAAGCAACTCACGGATGTTGGCGACATCTTTGGAGTCAAGGGGACAATTAAACGGACTGAAAAGGGCGAATTATCTGTTTACGTCAAACAATACACCATCCTCACGAAATCTCTTTTGCCTTTACCTGACAAGTGGCATGGGTTGACGGATGTTGCCAAACGCTACCGTCAGCGTTACGTTGACTTGATTGTTAACCCCGAAGTCCGGCAAACCTTCCGCCGCCGCGCTCAAATCACGGCTGGTATTCGTAGATACTTAGAAGTGCGTGATTTTATTGAAATTGAAACCCCTGTCTTGCTCGCGGAAGCCGGAGGTGCAGATGCGCGTCCGTTCATCACCTACCACAACACCTTGGAAATTCAGTTGTATCTGCGCATTGCGACAGAACTCCATCTCAAGCGGTTGATTGTGGGTGGGTTTGAGAAGGTGTTTGAACTGGGGCGAATTTTCCGAAATGAGGGAATTTCCACTCGTCACAACCCAGAATTTACCTCGATTGAAGTTTACCAAGCCTATGCTGACTACAATGACATGATGGCGCTGACGGAGGGAATTATTACCACCGTTGCCCAAGATGTACTCGGCACACTGCAAATTACTTACCAAGGTACGCCAGTTGATTTGACTCCTCCTTGGCGGCGCGTCACGATGCACGATTTGGTAAAGGAATATACAGGCTTGGATTTAAACTCGTCTCAAACCTTGGATGAAGCGAAAGCTGCCGCAAAAAATACTGGGATTGAAGGTATAGAAAATTGCCCATCCATTGGCAAACTCCTCAATGAAGCCTTTGAGCAAAAGGTAGAGGAGAACTTAATTCAGCCTACTTTTGTCATCGACTTTCCTGTAGAAATTTCGCCCTTGGCAAAGCCGCACCGTTCTAAACCAGGTTTAGTGGAGCGCTTTGAGTTATTTATGGTTGGGCGGGAGACTGCTAACAGCTTCTCAGAGTTGACCGATCCGATCGATCAGCGCCAACGCTTGGAAGCACAAGCCGCACGCAAAGCAGCTGGCGATTTGGAAGCACAAGGTGTAGACGAAGACTTTTTGACAGCTTTGGAATACGGAATGCCGCCTACGGGTGGTTTAGGTATTGGCATTGATCGGTTGGTGATGTTGTTGACTGACTGCGCCAGTATTCGGGATGCGATCGCATTCCCATTACTCAAACCTGAAAAATCTCCAGAAGCTGATGCTGAATAAAAAGGTAGGGTGCGGTCAAGTCATACCAATTCCAAAAATGATTGCTACAAATCTATCAATACCTTGTACCGTCAAGGCCGTGTCCATTCGTCTCAACTAAATCGCGTTCATTTAGGCAGTACGGGTGCTTTTTAGATATTCTCGTTCCCATGCTCTGCATGGGAATGCATTACAGTGGGCTGCTGCCTCCAACTTTAAGAGGAGGCAGAGCCTCCAATAACAGCGTTACCAGGCAGAGCCTAATAACGAGAAGCCGATGTTTTCAAGGTTTACCTATTAGTTGACACCAATGTGCCTTGCCTCTACTTCATGTGTCGCGTTGTTTAATAGACATCTGGTGAAAAACAATGTAGGGGCACTCCTGCCGTTCGCCCCTACTTCATCCACATGAAAACCGCTATAATCTTGACATTCCTTGTAAGGAATATTATACTGTGAGGTAGGAAGTGGCTTGGTCTTGGGAACTTTATCAGAATGGAAATGGGGAAATCCCCAAGGATCTGTTAGCTTTTTTTATCAGGATGATCCCTGAAGAGGAGCAACCAGAAAATCCACCCAAGCCATTACTAAGCGCTTCCGAAACCAAGCGTCTGCAAGTCAATCTGGGCTACCTGTGCAGCAAAGGACTGGCATCACTCAGCAGCGGCATCTTTGAAAAGCTAGAACATGACCTGTATGAGTTACGCATGACCAAAAGCGAACATAATCCTCGGTTTATATTAACTGCTGCTACCCCTCAGAGATTTGTTCTTCTGCACGCCTTTATGAAAAAATACGACGACTCTATCAAAGACAGAGACAAAGAGCCTGCAAGGGTTAGGTTGTGTCAATTGCAGCAGAGGGTAAAGTGATGAAAAAGCCTAATTTTCAAGCATGGTTACAGCACAAGATCAGCGACGATCCAGAGGTAATTTTGGCGGGGAAACTAGAGTACCTACGCCTTTACCTCACCCATGCCATGCGGGAGTTGCGGAACAAGGCTGGATTGACTCAGGCACAGCTAGCCAAAAAGCTGGGTGTACAGCAAGCAGCGGTGTCCAAATTAGAGTCGGCGCTGAAGGATCGCGAATTGGAATCGGTGCTGCACTATTTACATACATTGGGCGGAGATTTGCTAGTAGCCGTCAAGCAAGGGAATAACTTATATCAAGTCAGCGATAACGAGGGTATGTTGCTGGTAGATGTGCCACCATCTGTTGCACAAAAGGCATCTGCGGCGAGAATGAGTGTGCGGGAATATGTCAGTGTAGCGATCGCGAAGTTTTCCAGCCAGAATGATGGACTAAGAACAGCATTGATGATGCTGCTTTTGGGTGACGATTCGGTAGCGGTGAAAGTAAGAGAACGTTTAGGTACAAGAACGCCTCAAGAAATTGCTGCTGAGTTGGAACTCTGCTTCAGTCTCCCAGAGGAAAAAGACAAGATTTTTGCCGTAAAAAATGTCTTAGCTGATAGCGTCACGGGTGGCGGTAGTTACCGTGATTCTATTGATGAGATTGAATTGTTGGATTTAGCGTCAGAATTGGTGGAGAAGTTAGCAGAGATTTTGCCGGACTAAATAACGTAACTTGCACTCCTTTTATAGTTAGGGCTGGTAATGGCTAATGGCAACAATTGACAATTAGCAATTAGCAATTAGCAATTAGCAATTACCAACTTTTCTAATTCGCCACCTCAGCCATTTCAATAACGCGCCCTTCATAATCCTTAACCAAAAAATTCAGCGGCTTCTGGCTGCGAATTTTGAATTTCAAACCACGCGCTTCCACTCGTAATAAAATCATTTCCAGACAGTCGTTATCAAAGCAAACGTGTCGTTGCTGATTTTTGATGCCTAAACTAGCTCCCGTAATCACGTGCAGCTGAATATTTTTCTTTAACTGATACCAAAGTCCATCGCTAGCACTCGTCATTCTATTGCTGCTGAAGCTGGGGTTGCTGGATAGGTAAAGCGGATCAACCCCCGTTGCACCTATAGTTTGCTCGTAATTGTAGTAGTAGTGCAAAGGCACTTCAGCTGCTGGTAAATCTAGCAGTCCTTCATACAACTGTCGTGCCACCTCCAAATCCGACACCATAACGGTATATACTTTTGGAGCACTGGTGAGGAACATCCACATGGCACCGGCGTAGGCTGCTAGCAGCATCACCATAATGCCTTGGGTGGAGAATAGGCTATCTAACGGTAGGGAAGGCAAAAAAGACCCTAGAGTAAAAGGACCAAGCAGGAACTGAGTCACACTAACTGCTATAACCATGAGCGCATCAAGCAATGTATAAGGGAGCTGCTTTTGGTTTTGTGGATTATGACTTAAATTTTAAGTCTATTGTTTCTAGTGTATCAAGTACAAAGTCGTATGGTTGATAGCTGCAATTAAACCAATACAAAAATCTTATGCGATTATCCATAAATTTGCTATCCCAAAGATAATTTTATAAGTAGTCTCATTAACTGGACTTACAAGTCCAGTGACAAGTTGTGCAAATACCTCATTTTCCCGAAGCGCATCACCCGTTAGTTAAGTCACTGTTTCATCACAGCGATCAAGAATTACTATCTCTGTTTCAGCAGCATCCAGACTCAGGAAAGTACTTCATTGCGATTTTTTGTCGTTACAGCCCGATAGTCTACACGTTGATTCAACATTCGGCGCGATCGCCTGTGCAAGCCGATTATCTATTTGCTCTGACTTGGCGACATATATATTACGAACTTGGTGGACTAGACAACAGCACCAGTAAATCAGGCCATGAAAGCCTGACTATCCAAAATTGGTTGATCAATATGACTGCTTACTGTATCAACGAGAATGAAGTACCTCCAACCGAAGCGATTCATTATTCTCTGAAGGCAACTTCTCCACCGCTGTGGTGTTATATAGAACAGGCATTGGATCAATTACTACCAATCTTGCGATTGATCGTCTTGATGGCTCAAACTTTCCACTGGAGTGAAACTCGTATTGCTGCTTATCTACAAGCCGAAGGAGAATCGATCACCCCAGCCGAAGTAGCCAATTCTCTCCAAGAAGGCTATCGTATGCTAGAGGAGAAATTACCAACAGATATTCGTGCCATTTACTTGGGTGAAAATTTACTTCCCCCAGCTATTACGTATAAACGCTGAATTTCTGTTTTTTATTTAGTGATTTTTTTTACTATATCTTTAGATCTCCTTGAAAACTCCCTTCTTATACCTTTCGGTCAAGAGGGAGTTAAAGCAGGTTAATAAGGAGAACACACATTTTTATGAAACAATGGCTGCCCTTACCAGGGGCAAACTGGAAACTATGGCAAAATCAGCAATTAGGAGCATCCAATTTATGGAATGCACCACAACAATTTTGCACAAGCTACCTTTTACTTTTTGCTTTTTTGCTTAGTCCGATGACTGCAACCGCTGCTAATATCACCGACCAGCTTCATCGCCCTTTAAATAATTCACTGTTGCAGGACTCAAGAAATAAAGCCGACAGCTTACTACAGTTGGGAGAAGAACAAAACCTACAAGGAAATTCCGATCGGGCAATTGAGTCTTGGTTGCAAGCGCTGGAAATTTATCACTCAATCGGCGACCTTAAGGCACAAGGTCTGACCTACGATTTCCTTGGTAGAATTTATGTCCAATTGAATCGTTTTAAAGCAGCGGAAGATGCTTTGCGTAGACGTTTAGCGATCGCCCACGATGTCAAAGACTTTCAAGGTCAAATTTTTGGGCTGAATAACATTGGCACATTACTACTGCAACGTGGAGAATCTAAAGCTGCTTTTCAAACCTTTGCAGAAGCGCTTGAAATTGCTTACTCCCTGAAAAACATTGAAGGTCAAGGACTGTCTCTGAGTAATTTGGGTTTGGTAGCTGCAAGGTCGGGAGATTACAATAAAGCGATTAAACTTTATGAAGATGCTTTAAATTTGCGCCGTCAAATCGGCGATCGCACTGCTGAAGCTAATACCCTCAATAATTTGGGTGATGTCTACCAAGCAATGCTTAATTATCAAGATACAATTGGCACTTATGGGTTAGCATTAAGGATAGCTCAGGCGAACCGCGATCGCGTTAATGAATTACGAGCAATTGATGGTTTAGTGATTGCTCACACTTCTGTAAAACGCTATCAACGCGCCTTTGACTTACTAGAAAAGCGATTAACACTCGCTAAAGAATTAAACAATCTACAGGAAGAATTGAATTCTTTTGAGTTGTTTGGCGACTTGTACAAGCAGTTAGGTAACTACCCAACTGCCCGTAATTTTTACGAAAGGGCAATTATACTGGCTCACACACTGGAAGACAATAAGCAAGAAGTGTTATTGGTTGATAGATTGACTAAAATGTTGAGGAGGTAAGTTGTTAGTTGTTAGTTGTTAGTTGTTAGTTGTTAGTTGTTGGTTGTTGGTTGTTGGTTGTTAATTGTTAATTGTTAATTGTTGGTTGTTGGTTGTTGGTTGTTGGTTGTTAGTTGTTGTTCTACTAACCACTAACCACTAACCACTAACCACTAACCACTAACCACTAACTACTAACCACTAACACTAATTCAAGTACACAGCACCATCTTGTTCAATCCTCAACGCACTTTTATCCATTCCTTGGTCAGTTGTTTCCTTGAGTGTCAATTGCAACATTCCTTGTTGAGCCGATCCCTGTGGTTTCACCATCAGCAGTCCACGATCTCGACGGTGAAATGTTACTGTTGCAGGTATACGTAAACCTTTTAGCATGACACTTGACTTACCTTGTAGCGTTCGCGGTGCAGTGTCGCCAATCGCTTGGTAGGAAATCGGTGCGTTTGTTTCATTAACTAGCTTAACACTTACTTTGCCATCTGTAGGCATTACCATGGCAACGGCGGGTTGTTGCTGTTGTGGCGATGGCGTTTGGATGACAGAACTTTGTGTTTGTTGACTGCTGGAGTAGTTTCCACCATCCATAGTTGACGATGACTGGCTGGACTGGCTGGAGTTGTAATTTTGCGACGAGGTTCCATTAGGCGCTTCATCGCCAACACCCTGTTGTACTTGAGATGGTAATGGAGTAGTAACAGGGACATTGAGATTAGAACTCAGCCCTTGCGGGTTCGTGCGTTTTGTGTAAGCATTTGGGGGACATCCTTGAGGAACCGCGACTTGACTATTATGTGGTTCTTCGTAGAAAATTTTCGGGCAGGGGTTAGTTTTGCCATTAGGCTGTGGTTGTGGCTGTTGCTGTGCCACTGCTACTAGAGGAATTCCCGTAAGTAATCCCGCACAAATAGCGCTTAGTAACTCACCAGACTTACGGAACTTTTGAGAGTTTTTATTCATTTTTTTTGCCTCTTTACTAAGATATCTAAAATTTTTTCAATAAAGAACTTTTACAAACAGCGGTAGCCAGAATATTGAATGATACCCACGTCTAGTGTTAGGTGGACTTGATCCCTACCTACTACTTAATGTCCACATGTATGACTACAGACTACAAAACACTATAAACTTTTATATCTAATGATTCAAATATAACAATTACTAATAGTTCCTGCATCTGACTATAGAAGTGAAAATCAATATAAGTTAAAATAGCTTACTCCAACTTTAGTTGGAGTAAAATCAATCATTAGTCGTACTAAAATCAGGAATTAGGAATGATAATTTAGAAATTAATTTTAACTCCTAACTCCTAACTCCTAACTTTAAGTTTTATTAAGCCTCTTCCCAAAGTTGGCGAACATGGTCAGGCAACCAGCTAGCAATTTCCTGAATTCTTTCCGGCGATAATTCATCTTTAGTAGCAGAGAATACAGCCTTAACTACCTCTTCGCGGTTTACATTTGGCTGCAATCCACCTTCATTTGCTACCCGAAATAAAAAGCGTTCAGAATCAATCTTAAAAATGCCAGGACCTTGCCAAGGTGGACGAACCCGACTCAGGAATCCTACAATCGGGTTTGTATCGTGCCACAAGTCGGAAATTTCCATTTGCAGCGCTTTATCGTCTGTAGGTAATGCCTCTTTGTGCAGTTCCGCCTCAACTTTGTCTGCAGCTTCCGTAGTCATTAAATCGCGCATGACTCGAAACGTGACTTCGGTTATGTCTCTGGCGTCAAAGATATCCCCCAAGCCGCCCTTTACCAAAACCTTTTCTAGAAAGGGCAGGTCTTTTGTGGCGATCGCCGACGATCCTTCCCCTGAAGATTTCGGAGGATTTGTCTCATACTTGTGCAGCGTTTGACGCCCTATATCAGTCAGGGCTGCCTGAGTGGGGCGACCATCGTCTGTAAACTCAGCATTGATATACAGATTTTGATCCAGGTAATCTAAATGACCTAATACTTCGGCTTCCGTTAATTCTTGACCTGCTATTTTAATGTTTGAAAAATCAACTGTGTGCAGTCCCTGACCAGTTTCGTCAATTTTTTTTAGTAAAGTGGAGACTACGTCTTTTCTTATGGGAATTGGCATCTAACCCTCCAGAAATGGTTTTTATAACTGCTTTATAGCCAAAGGAATTTTTGCCGACAGATATCTAGCAGTTTGCACATCTACTAAGTAAAATTTTATTTCTTAGCAATATCAAACTTCTAGAGGCTTAATTGATGACGCAATTCTTTAGGCAATGCCATTAAATTAGAAGGTAAAGTTACCTAATTTCATCTACCACAGGAAACAATTTTTTATTACTGAATTAAGACTCTAGAGTGATTGGTAAAGTGACAGTGACAGTGGTACTGATACCTGGTGTGCTTTCAACTAGAATTTGACCTTGATGGTTTTCGACAATAGCTAGGGCGATCGCTAGCCCCAATCCCGAACCAGTAGCACTCTTTGTCGCCGTGTTTTCGACTGTATGGGTACGCGCTGGATCTACCCGATAAAAGCGGTCAAACAAGTGGGGTATTGCTTCTGCAGGAATACCAATTCCAGTATCACTTACCTTGATTTGCAACTGCGAAGTACTGTAACGCAATCGAGAAACGCGATTTGTTGCCTCTACTCGTGCCAATTCCACATTCACGCTTCCTCCGGCTGGGGTGTACTGTAAGGCGTTACTAATTAAATTTGTGAATAGCCGCACCAGTTGCTCCCAGTTACCAACAAAGGTGAACCATTTGTCAAGCAATTCCAAGTAACTTTCCTCAGCCGGAGGATCAATCAAGTTTAGAGAAAGGGTAATATTCTTGGACGCGGCTAACAGTTGCTGTTCTTCCACCACTTCTATGAGTAAAGCGTCAACAGGACAAAGGGAAAAGTCATATGTGCTGATCCCACTATCTTGTCGTGCTAGAAAGAGTAAATCATTGACTAATTTCCCCAGACGCTGCGTTAACCGTTCCACCACCTTTAATTGTTGCCGATAGTGTAAGTGAGTAGTATCTTCTGCTTTCCACTCCAAGTCAGCAAGGGCAACTTGCACATTAGTTTGAATCAAGGTGATAGGACTTCTCAGTTCGTGAGAAGCATCAGCAGTAAACTGTTTAAGGCGTTGATAGGACTCATACACTGGTTCCATTGCTTTACCTGAAAGAAACCAACCGCTGGCAGCAACGGAAAGTACCATCAACCCAGTACCCAGTGCTAAATCAAACATCAACTGGCGACTAGGTTTTGTCACTTCAAACCAGGGATGACTAACACGCAGATATCCCAGTACCTGCCGACCAATTTCTACCCTTTCTGTAACTTGTCGTAATAAAAGTGGGGAGTCCCTCACAACTTTGACCGTCTCACCCATGCGATTGGGGTGTATGGGAATATTGAGGGGTTGCGATAAAGTTGACCAAAGTAATTCGCCGGTGGGACTAAACCACTCTAGGTCGATGTGGTCATCTTCTCCGGTGTCGGTATTGTCGCGAAAACTGGCTTCGACATTAATCCGGAATTTACCTAAATCGGAGTAGGCTTGTTCTATGACGAGCGATCGCACGACGACTTCCACCACATGATTCAAGGTATCGTCAATCCGCTCAATTAAAGTACTGCGGACGTATAAATAAACTCCACTAGCAAACAGTAGTAGTAGCACGGCTGTGACAGTGGTGTACCAGAGGGCGAGACGGCGACGAGTAGCTTGAAACATAGTGAATTGCAGTTCTGTCAGATGGAAGCAGCAGGATTTCATTTACTATATAAAGTATTCCATCCCAGTTATACGGGCTGCATCCGCCTATCTGTTGGTCATCATGCCGAAATTAAAGAAGACCGCTCATCAAATAAATCTTAAAGACCCACAATACTATCTCAACCGAGAGTTAAGCTGGTTGGAGTTTAATAGGAAAGTATTACATGAAGCTTGCGACCCGCGAACTCCCCTTCTAGAACGCCTCAAGTTTTTAGCAATCTTTACGAGTAACCTGGATGAGTTCTTCATGGTACGCGTTGCGGCATTAAAGCAACAGGTAGAAGCGAAAGTCAGCCAATTAACTTTTGATGGTCGCACACCACAACAACAGCTAGACGAGATTAGCTTTGTCCTGCGTCCCTTGGTCGCCAAACAGCATCAACATTTTGAGCAAGTACTACGACCGCTGCTGGCAAATCAGAACATTTATATCTTGAATTACATAGATTTGACGGAGAAACAGCAGAAATATTTGGACAACTACTTTAATGAGCAAATCTTTCCCGTTCTGACTCCCTTGGCTGTTGACCCTAGCCATCCCTTTCCCTACATTTCCAACCTCAGTTTGAATTTAGCGGTTGTGGTCAAAAACCCAGAAACTGAAGAAGAATTGTTTGCCAGAGTCAAAGTACCCAACGTTCTGCCACGATTTTTGTCTTTACCGTCAGAGTTAAGAATCCACAACAACGGACAACCAGCTCACTGGACTGGCATACCTTTGGAACAGGCGATCGCCCATAACTTGGAGTGCTTATTTCCAGGAATGACTATTCAAGAATACCATCCCTTCCGCATTACCCGCGATGCTGATTTGGCACTAGAAGAAGATGAGGCAGATGACCTGCTGTTGGCGATCGAGCAAGAACTGCAAAAACGGCGCGTTGGTGGCGATCCAGTACGGATCGAAATTCAAGCCCAAACTCCGGAAGCAATCCGAAGCCGACTGTTGCAAGATTTGGAATTAGCAGAAAGTGATGTTTACGAAGTAGATGGTCTTTTGGGACTGCGGGATTTGATGGACTTTATGGCATTGGCACTGCCTGAACTTAAAGATCCACCTCGGCAGTCGGTAGTTCCTCCCCGCCTTTCGAGGATGAGAAACCCAAATAGGCGGCAGATGGAGGAAGGAAAAGACTTTTTTGCTGTCATTCAGGAACGGGATTTGCTAGTACACCATCCTTATCAATCCTTTTCGGCATCGGTGGTGCGCTTTATTACCCAAGCCGCCCACGACCCAAATGTGCTGGCAATTAAGATGAGCCTTTACCGGACGAGTGGGGACTCACCAATAGTTAATGCCTTAATTGCTGCCGCCGTAAATGGCAAGCAAGTGTCTGTACTGGTGGAACTGAAAGCGCGGTTTGATGAAGAGAATAATATTTACTGGGCAAGGCGTCTAGAAAGTGTTGGCGTTCATGTTGTTTACGGTCTGGTGGGTCTAAAAACCCATTCCAAAATTATTATGGTGGTGCGGCGCGAACAAGACTCCATCCGTCGCTACGTGCATATTGGTACTGGCAACTACAACCAAAAAACGGCGCGAACTTACACAGATTTGGGATTGTTCAGTTGTCGCGAAGACTTGGGGGCTGATGTTACAGATGTATTCAATTTCTTGACGGGGTACTCCCGGCAAAAGTCTTATCGGCAACTATTGGTGGCGCCAGTGAATATGCGCGATCGCTTTGATGCCCTAATTCGTCGCGAAATAGAACACGCTCAAAATGGAAGGAATGGGCGCATTGTTGCCAAAATGAATGCTTTGGTAGATCCGCAAATTATCGCTACTTTATATGAAGCTTCCCGCGCTGGAGTGCAAATTGACTTAATCGTGCGAGGCGTTTGCTGTTTGCGCCCTGGACTGAAAGAAATTAGTGAAAATATTCGCGTTATCAGTATTGTCGGTCGCTTTTTAGAACACTCCCGCATTTTTTACTTCTATAACAATACTCAAGAAGAAATCTATATTGGCAGTGCTGACTGGATGCCCCGTAACTTGGATCGCCGAGTGGAAGTTATTACCCCCGTGCAAGACTCAGATATTGCCAAGGATTTGCAAGAAATATTGGGAATTATGCTGGCAGATAATCGCCAAGCTTGGGAGTTACAGTCTGATGGCAGTTACATCCAAAGGCGTCCCTGTGATGATTGTCCAGAAGCTAGCTCACAAAAAGCTCTCATGTCTATGGCTTTAGAAAAACCCCTTTTGTGAAGGACAAGCGGTTTTATTTATGTACGCACCAGTTATTCAACCGTTGGATAGAGTAAGTTCTGGCACGTGTTCTCATAAACTAAAAAAGTTACTGTAAATTTTTTACGTTTATTTACTAGGATGTTAATGTTGTCTTGTGAGTCTTCTAGCTTGCGCCTTCTCGTGGTTGACGATCATGAACTGACTCGTTTAACCCTGAAATTAGCTTTTTCTTGCCAAGAAAATATTCAAGTAGTGGGCTTAGCCAGTAATGGTCAAGAAGCTGTTGAAATGGTTAAAAGCCACAATCCAGACGTAATTGTTCTTGATTTACAAATGCCGATTATGGATGGTTGGAGTGCATCTAGTCATATTAAAAAAATTGCTCCAAGCACTCAGATCATTGCTTACTCATCTGTGGAAGACACTAAGCTTCAGGAAACAAACGCAACGGGCTTGGATGCTTTTTGTCGAAAAGATGTACCAACAACTGAACTAATTGCTTTAGTTAGGCAGTTAGGACAGGGAGTACGCAAGCGGAAAATAGCGTAATAAATGATACATAAAATTTGCTTAGCTAACCGAGGAAAAGCTGTTTTCAAGCTTATGAAAATGCTAATTTTCCAATGCGTCAATAGAACCGTGAGCTAACGGTTTCTATCGGCGCGATTTTTTATATTTTCTACCGTTTACGGTAACTCAATTTGTTTCCATGGGAAAGGTGCGTCTAAATTCATCAACTAACTCATCCATTTCTTCCAAAGCCTGATTCACATCAACTCTCAAAATACCCAAGTTTGGTTTTTCCAGAAGGCTAAGCAGATACTCGCGTTTACTCTGAACAACGGCAAATCGTTCCTTTATAGTCTGTACATCCATATTTAATTAAATAAATATTTACAATTGTGGCTTTTGAGCTTCACGCACGTTAGCGATTGAGAGGAATCACTACCTAAACTATACGTAAACTTAAATATTTTGTCAACGGTAATTTACCGGAGTATTTTTGGTAAAAAGGTATTAAGAATTAATACTTACCTCAAATCATGTTACGCCAAATTTCTTTAGGAACACTCGGTTTAACTGTTGGCAGTGTGTTAACAATCATCGGTATTGCTGCCTACGCTACCAATAATGCCACACTTAATCTTGTCGGATTTTTTTACGGGCTTCCCCTAATCCTAGGAGGGCTAGCACTTAAAGCCAATGAAATGAAGCCTGTGGCTTTTAGTCAACCCACAACAACATCAGTGTTGGAACTACGTAAGCAGCAAGCAACTCTTACTCAAAATAAAATTCGCACAGACATCACCCGATATTGCTACGGACAAGACGCTCATCTAGATGTAGCCCTCTCTTTTCTAGGTCTTGGCTCAACAGACGAAGAACGACCAGTCATCAGTGGGTTACGCGAAATAGAAGTTAATGGGGCTTATGCCATAATTTTGGAATTTGAGTCACCACTCATACCTATTGATGCTTGGCGACAAAAACAAGAAAAAATGACCAGATATTTTGGTCCTGGCGTGGAGGTTGAAGTCACACAGGTAGGTTCAGATAAAATTGAACTGGCGCTGATTACTCAAAATAGTTAGTTGGTAGTTGGTAGTTGGTAGTTGGTAGTTGGTAGTTGGTAGTTGGTTAGTTGTTAGTTGTTAGTTGTTAGTTGTTAGTTGTTAGTTGTTAGTTGTTAGTTGTTAGTTGGTAGTTGGTAGTTGGTAGTTGTTATAGGAATCCGGTTTGATTTTTGAACAAGGTTAGCTATTGTAGTAACGCACCATTCTCATAGGGAGGAGTGCGTTACGCTCTCGTTGGCGAGCGTCGAAGCGATATTATCACTCGGGGAGACGCTGACGCTCCTCCGTCGCTACCGCAACCAGAGGCGCGAACGACGCCCGCACGTGCGACTCGTCTCCCCGAGTGAGAAGGTCGCAGTCGCCATGAGAGCGGGCGCGAACCCTCCTGTAGCACTGCAAAATATTCAGAGGGAAACACTCTGACGTACTGCTCACTAACAACCAACACCCAACACCCAACACCCAACACCCAACAACTAACACCCAACAACCAACAACTAACACCCAACAACCAACAACTAACAACTAACACCCAACAACCAACACCCAACAACCAACACCCAACAACTAACACCCAACACCCAACAACTAACAACCAACACCCAACAACCAACAACCAACAACTAACAACTAACAACTAACAACTAACAACTACCAACTACCAAAAATTTACTTTTCTAAGCGAACCGCGTACCACTGGAAATATTCCCCAGGACCTAGATCCAACTCACAACTAGTGTCTAGTAAATACTGCGATCGCTTTTCGAGGGAATCAAACTTTTGTAAATCAGGTGACAAATCCAGAAAATTGATTTTTTCTAGGATTCCCTTGAGCTTTTCCAGTAACTCTGAGGCGGTGAGAAATTGTTCTGGTTGGTTTGTTTCTAGAACAACAAAATTGTCTTGCTGATACATCAATGAATCTGGCATTTAAAAAACTTGGTAACAGTAAATAGAGTTTAATTTTTAGAAAATATGGTTGACTCTAAATTTTTAGCCGTTTTTGCGAAAGGCGGTGGTATCATGCTGGCTACTTTTTTCCTAAGGGTTAGAAGCCTAAACGGCGGAAAGCGCCACTTGCAACAAGAGTAGACATTGCTTCGGACGCCGGTTACTGGGCTTCAATTTTCCGCCCATCCTCAGGTGGGATCTAAACTTACCGCAGGACTAAATACTGAAAATATGCATCTGAAGTTTTTTAGAAAATTGCAATTACACGTTAGGAGTTGGGAAAAATAAATAGTAACATTTTTATACCACACCCTTAAAATGACAAAAAACGTCACAAATACTTTTGCGTTCCGGATAGATTAATTATTTATGGAACTTACTCATCTACCACAAGCCAGGCTCACAACAAACAAGCGATCTGCTGTGCAACAACAGTTTACGACGATACTGGATGCATTGCAGCCGATTCTGGCATTGATCAGGGAGCGAACCTATTTTCTCTCTCTACCCCGTTCAACAGTATGCGCGGAACGCAACTTATGTCAGGGATAAAGCCACTTTCTCCGAACAGCGAACCCCCTTTGATTCTTGTGGTTGATGATGACAAGACCATGCGACTGTTGTTACGTGAAGCTATGGAAGAACAAGGCTACCGAGTAATCGAAGCCCGTGATGGCAAACAGTGTTTAGATGCTTACGCGAATGTCAAACCGGATCTGGTTATGCTGGATGCTGTGATGCCAGTTATGGATGGCTTTACCTGCTGTAAACATCTGATTCAGATTGCCAGGAAGAATTTGGCGTTAGCACTAGCAAACTTTGATACTGAATCTGCCTTGGGCAATACTATTATCTCAAAGCTATGGGATCGCACTCCTATATTAATGATTACCGGCTTGGACGATCCGGATTCGGTAAACCGTGCCTTTGCGGCGGGTGCTACTGATTACGTCACTAAGCCAATCCACTGGGCGGTATTCCGCCAACGGGTACGACGGCTGCTGCAACAAGCGCAACTCTACAAACAGTTAGAGGCTGCTAACCAGGCTTTGCTGGAACTCGCTACTTTGGATGGCTTAACTGGGGTGGCTAACCGCCGCCGCTTTGACCATTATCTGAACACTCAGTGGTTGAGTTTAGCACAGGAGCTTGAGCCCCTGTCACTAATTTTGTGCGATATCGACTTTTTTAAACTTTACAACGATAAATACGGTCATCCGACTGGGGATATGTGCCTGCAAAAGGTGGCTACTGTCTTAAACCGTACAGCAGAGAAAGATCAGGATTTAGTAGCGCGTTACGGCGGCGAAGAATTTGCTGTGATTATGCCACACACCCATGCGGATGATGCAGTTCACCTTGCAGCAGCGATGCAAGCCGGAATTAGGGAACTGCAAATTGTTCACCCCAAATCAACCGCCAGTGATTACGTTACCCTCAGTATCGGGGTAGCAACTACCATTCCCAATTTTGAATCAACACCAGCAGATTTGATTGTGATGGCAGATAAGGCACTTTACCAAGCAAAAGCAGAGGGGCGAAATCGGATTATCCTTAATTGAGGCTGCCATTCTCTTGTTTCGTTGAGTCGGGCGTTGGGCGATCCCTCGTATCCGATTCAGGTTTTGCACCTGTATTACGAACATTGATCACCTTGCCAAGCAAATCAAACCAAAAGGATGCGCCCATAGAAATAGCTAGAGTACTTAAACACCAACCCAAAAGCATTTGGAATAACTGCGGGACTTTCTGTATGAGGTTAGGTATATTCCATTTCCAATTATTCTGCTGTTTAGTCAAACCAAGCTGCTGTCTTAAATTAGATTCAGTCCAACCAACAGGCAAAGAAGCATCTTTTAAAGCTTCTCTAGCTTTATCGTTAACGCAGTCTTCCCTCCTGGGATTGGCGGCGCATTGCTGATATATCTCTGGTGCATTTTGAGTAATTATATTACGCAATGCAGTATCTTCTGAAAGTCTACTAGCTATATTTATAGTATCTGCATTAACTACTCCAGAAAGAATCAAACCAATAGCAAGTAACATCTTCCTAGTATTTCGCTTATATACTCCCATGGAGCGTTCCATAGAGCGATCAAACCAGGTTTCAATTTCTTTTTGAAACTGCAGTATTTGCTCTTCAGTATTTTTAGCTTTTATTTGAGTCCGCCTTGCTAAAACAGAGAGAGATTCTATTACAGAATCTGGTAATACTTCATGGATTTTATCAAATTCACCAACAATCTCCTCATAAGTTTCTTTAATTTTTTTATACGTTTCGCTATTCTTGTCAATATTTTTGATTTCCTTATAAATGTTTATAGTTGTAGTTAAGTTTGGTTGGAAATCTTCTTTAAGTTTTTCTTTTGCGGCTTCACTAAGGAAAAGATTTCGTTTAAAATTTTCTAGTCGCTTAGCAAAATTACTTTCTGGCGTACTTCTAGAAATAAAATTTTGAAGCTCCTCTTGTATAGAGTTAATGCTCTCACTCAAATCCTTTTCTTCCTCTCTAAAATCTCTGATAATTTCATCAATTTTTTTTTGCAATTCCGCAAAACTTCTGTTTAAATTTGTCTGCTCTTCTGTACTGATTGAACCACTGTTTTTAATAATTAATGCCTGGATTTTTTTCAAAATTTCTTTTTTAAGATTCTCTAAGTTTATCAACTGATAGATTTCAGGTTTTTGAGCGAAATCACGAAATCTTAATACTTTTAATAAACTACTAGCAAATGTTTCTGAGGGAATGTAAGAAGGTCCACTAGCCCTGTTATCAAAGATATTTTTAAGATCTTCTTTGCTAAGCTGTTCATTATTATTTGTGGATACATTTTCTCCTCCATTGCCAGTTTTAGACTGTAGTGCTCTTGTCCTTAATCCTTTAGATTCATGATTCAAGGTATTAATCAAAGGGTGTTCATAAAGTTTATTGACTAACCTTATGACACGCCCAACTTCTGGACTATTTGGATCTCGTATACCTTCACTGCCACCAGCTAGAAGATCTTCAATAGCTTTCTTTAGGTGTTTAGCTCTCCATTGTAGAAGTGTGGTTATTAGTTCTTGAATTTCAGACGCTAGCAAGCTCAAAATTAAAAAAGTAAAAATTAAGCCAATTGCAACGTCTATAACGAAAGGTAGGTTCATATTCTTTTTCGTGCCTATATTAAAGATTTTTATATCTGTTGGTAGTCAGTCTTTGTTTTCTAGAGTATAATTTTTATTGATTGGAAATCAATCCACAAAAAATAAGTTTTGTTAATTTGTTGCTCAGCTAAGCAAAGGGTACAAAGGCAAACTCAGCATGCGATCGCATGCTGAGTTTGTGTATTCACTATGAACTAATGATTTGGTTATCTATAGGGCTGCCTAAATAAAAGAAAAGTTTTATGCAACAAATTACTCAGGAAATAGCAACAGTTCAATCTGAATATCTCTACGATTTGCTCCAAAGAATAAAGCAAAGACCTGATATGTATTTGGGTAAAGTAGTTTCGGGAATCTTTGATAAAAAAGCCGATGACGGGATTTGAACCCGTGGCCTGCTGATTACGAATCAGCTGCTCTACCACTGAGCCACATCGGCGTACACAATCTAGAAGTATAGCACCATTAACATTATGATAGAACAAAATCCTAAAAATCGCTTTACCCCTGAACAATATGCCCGTCTTAAGGCAGAAATTGCCGCCCCCTATCGCGGCTTACGGCAATTTGTCTATGTCGCTTGCGGTGCTTCTGGCTTTATTGGCGTATTCGTTTTCCTTTCTCAGCTGCTTGCTGGACGTGATGTTAACAACGCTTTACCCAACTTAGCACTCCAAATAGGAGTAGTTGCCTTGATGGTTTTCCTCTGGCGCTGGGATCGGCAACGTAGAAGCAATTAAAAATTAAAAATTAAAAATTCATACAATTCAGGAGTATTCAGACCTGTACAGACGCGAGGAACATCGCGTCTCTCCTGAGTACAGACGCGAGGAACATCGCGTCTCCTGATTAAGGAACCTTTACCAAATAGGGTGAAGGAACGACTTGGGCGCGTCCAGCATTCACCATTGCTTGGTAAACAAAAGCAGCAACATCTGCCCTAGTTGCGTCACGGGTGGGATTTAGTTGCTTGAGTGTAGGATAGTTAACTACCAATTGTCGTGCAGTTGCCGCTGCTACTGAACTAGTGGCATACTGGGGAATTTGGGAAGCATCGCTGTAAATCGAAAGGACATTCTGATTGTCAGCATTTAAACCCAAACCATTGGCTAAGGAGACTAACGCCTGCACTCGCTGAATTTGCTCCGCTGGTTTAAAGGTAAGGTCAGGATAACCAGAGACAAAACCACCCTTGGAAGCAGATTGAATCGCTTCGTAAGCCCAGAAATTAGATTTTACATCGGTAAACTGTGTGCCCTGAGTTTTGGCTTGTGGTTGAAAAGCCTTAGTGACAATGGCGGCAAATTGGGCGCGAGTGACGGGTTCATTGGGTTTAAAACTGCCATCAGGAAACCCAGCAATAATGTTCTTGGATGCTAAAGCTTCAATATAGGTTTTTGCCCAGTATCCTGCTGGCACATCCTTGAAAGCAACTGCTCCTCCTGATAGTGGTTCAGCTTTGGCGAAGACAAAGTCTACTGGACCGGAAATACGCTTGGCGTCAATTTCGTTGTTAATAGCGAGAATCTTAGTTTTGGTGGCGTTGTTCACTTCATAGCGAGCGTTTTTACTGATCAGATTGCCACCTGGATTTTGAGTGGTGCCAAGGTCGGGTAGCGCATTTCCAATTACCACTATGCCATCCTGCGTGTTCTTCTGAATTACATTCCTACGCAGTACAGGTTTAGCTGACTCCGAGATATAAATACCATCTTTGTTTTGGAGGATTTGGTTTTCCGTTACTAGAGGTGTGGAATTGCCATTAAGCGACAAACCAAAACCAGTATTTTGAAACAAGTTATTGCGGATCACTCCTTGGGCAGATTTAACCACTGAAATCCCGTTGCCTTTGTTTTGAACAAAGACGTTATTTTCAATTTTGGGATTACCTGTACCCGTGACAAAAACACCGTCTCTGATACTGTTGGTAAATGTACTATTTGTAATTGTAGGATTAGTTGATTCTACCCATACACCAGTACCACGGTTTTCTGGGTTAGTGACTGTTACGCCCGTAATAGTGCTATCTTTATCGGCGCGAATTGTCACATTCTGACGGGCAAAGGTAGGGCTAACGTAAAAACCACTACCTGTAATTAATACTGCCTGACCTTTGCTAGATTCATCACCCCGCAGTGTGACGCCTTGTTTAATCAGGAGTGGGAATTGTTCGCCACTGTCTTTATTATAAGTACCAGGAGCCAGTTGAATGACTGTGCCTGGTTGGGCTTGATTGAGAGCATTGGTGATGGTTTTATAAGGCGTTGCTTCTGCGTTACCAGTACCTGTGCTGTCTTGACCAGTTTGTGGGTTAACGTAAATGACACTTCCAGTTGCTCTTTCTTGTGCTACCAACGTTGAGGCGATGCCTTGCTGGTGAGTGACACCAGCAATTACCTCAATGGGCAGTAGCATAGACCCACCAGAGACAAGTAACAAAGCAGTTAAACTTGCTGGCAAACTGAGACTAGATGGGAGGGTTTTGCCAAAAGAAATGTGATACTTTTTCAAATACGGAATGAGCAGTCCCTGATGTGTCATGTTCAATTTGCGTGAAACTTATGCAAAACTATACTGCATGACCAGCAGTGTACCACTTAGGTTCCCTATTAAAAACTGGTTCTACCCACCAACCAGCCTGCTTTAATTGATTAATATTTATTGGTAAACAATAGTTACAGCTATTTTCTATTTATTGAACCACAGATTGCCGTAGGGGCACGGCACTGTCCATTGGTGTCAACTTAAGGTCAAACCCTTGACGTTTTTCTCGTTGCATTCCGGGAGGCAGAGCCTCCAAGAACAGCGTTACTAGGCTCTGCCTAGTAACGAGACGCGCTTGTATTTTCAAGGGTTACAATGGTTTAATAAGCTAAAGTTTCTAAAGTTTCCCGCAAATATCGTTGTACTTGTTGCTCAAGGCGAAGCTCTTGAAATTGATAACCGCGTTCTTGCAGCCAGCTTTGAAAACCCGAACTAGCTGCGATCGCGCACTTTAAACTATTCCATATTTCGCTATCACCAAAAAATTGGTGTTCGCTATTCGCTTGAATTCGAGCCATAGTTCCTCAGTCCTCGGTTTGCTCGGGAGTGGTGAGTAAAAAGTTGATAGTTGATAGTTGATAGTTGGTAGTTGATAGTTGATAGTTGGTAGTTGATAGTTGATAGTTGATAGTTGGTAGTTGATAGTTGATAGTTGATAGTTGATAGTTGATAGTTGTTCTACTAACAACCAACTACTAACAACCAACAACCAACTACTAACAACCAACAACCAACTACTAACAACCAACAACCAACTACTAACAACTAGCAACCAACTACTAACAACTAACTACTAACAACTAACAACCAACTACTTAGTCATTGTCAGTGTGCGGCGCTTGGTAACCAACTGGAAGGCTTCGATGAGGTCATTTTCTGCCCAGTCATTGAATTTATCAACGCCGATACCGCATTCAAATCCAGTGTTGACTTCGCGTGAATCTTCTTTCATGCGCTTGAGGGAATCTAGGACACCTTCATAAATCACTTTACTGTTGCGACGCACCCGCACTTTGCAGTTGCGCACCAGCTTGCCAGACTGAACGTAACAACCGGCAACAGCTCCACGACCCACCGGGAAAACGGCACGCACTTCGGCTTGTCCCAAAGGTTCTTCCACCAACTCTGGCTCCAGAAGACCTTCCAAGGCGTCTTGGATATCTTCTTTGAGTTTGTAGATGATGTTGTATTCCCGCACATCGACACCTGCCTCCTCGGCAGCTTGTCTTGCTCCACTGGCGTAGGTGGTATTGAAACCAATGATCACAGCGCCACTGGCTGCAGCTAAGTCGATATCTGTCTCGGTAATTTCCCCAGCAGCAGTCAACAACATGCGGATTTGGACTTCGTTTTGCGGGATTTGTTTGAGTAATCCCACAATCGCTTCCACAGAACCTTGCACGTCTGCCTTCAAGATCAAGTTGAGTTCTTTCAACTCGCCTTCTTGGGCTTGAGCTGAGAGGGTTGTGAGGGTGACACGCCCTTGCATCAAACGGGATTGACGCTGTTTGTCGGCGCGCTCGCCTGCGAGTGCTCGTGCTTGTTTTTCATTTTCAAAGGCTTCAAAATCATCGCCTGCCGCTGGTACATCACTTAAACCCAGCACCTCAACGGCAAACGAGGGAGTAGCAGCTTCTACTCTTCTGCCTCTGTCATCGACCATCGCCCGAACTTTACCAAAGGCGGAACCAGCCACCAACATATCGCCAACGTGTAGAGTTCCATTCTGAATCAGCAGGGTAGCAACTGCTCCCTTTGCCTTATCCAGATGTGCTTCAATCACCGTTCCTTTTGCTGAGCGATCTGGGTTGGCTTCGAGTTCTTCTACCTCTGCTACCAACAGAATCATTTCTAAGAGCGTATCTAGGTTTTCACCCTTGATCGCGCTCACAGGAACCATGATCGTTTCCCCACCCCATTCTTCTGATGTCAGACCGTACTGGGTCAACTCTTGCTTGACGCGATCTGGCTGTGCCCCTTCTTTGTCAATTTTATTGATTGCCACCACAATTGGCACTCCTGCTGCTTGAGCATGGCTAATCGCTTCAATTGTCTGAGGACGTACACCATCATCAGCAGCCACTACCAAAACGGCAATGTCTGTCACTCTTGCTCCTCTTGCCCGCATAGCTGTAAAGGCTTCGTGACCGGGAGTATCCAGAAATACCACTGGTTGGAGTTTGCCATCGTGTTCCACATTTACGTGGTAGGCACCAATATGCTGGGTAATACCACCAGCTTCGCCTGCCGCCACTTTGGTTTTGCGAATCGAGTCAAGCAGGGTTGTTTTACCATGGTCTACGTGACCCATAATCGTCACTACTGGCGGACGTCGGTGGAGGTGTTCTAGGTCTGCCACGTCAATCATTTCAGTGACTTTGCGGGCTTCGGCTTCTGGTTCTGCCGTTTCGACTTCTACTCCTAGATCGGTTGCGATTACCGTAATTGTGGGAACATCCAGATTTTGAGTGATACTCACTGCCATGCCTTTCATGAACAGGATTTTCACAATTTCTGTATCAGCGATCGCCAATGCCTCAGCCAGTTCTTGCACTGTCATCGGACCTATGACCACGATTTTTTCTGGACGCTCTTGCTTAGGCTCCGGTTCTTTGCGACGATTTTGTTCACGAGAGCTAGCAGGCTTTTTACCTTTCCCAACAAGTACAGCAGCTGTGGCACCAACAGGGTGTGGAGCCCTGGTGGCTGCCTTTTGTTTGGGGGGACGAGCGATCGAAAGGCTTACTTGGACTGCGGCTGGTATTTCCAGTCCATCTTCATCTAGGAGATCGTCTTCTTCTAGTAAATCCTCATCAAGTATTGGCTTGACCCGTTTACCTTTGGTGACTCCCTTACCAGCCTTGGCAGCCTCTTTGGATTCGTCAATGATTTCCTCTTCCACCCACTTTTTCCCGCCTTTAGCTGGACGAGGTGGTGTTGGGCGCTTGAGTTCGAGGATTTCGGTTGGTACTACGTCATCATCATCATCCAGCGTCTCTGTTTTTCCTAGTTGTCCTGGAATCTGTTTGACTGGACTACTGACTGATGATCCCGCTCCTACGGTCAGTGCATCTGGACGTGCTGGTCTTGGTCGTGGCAGATCTACCACTTGTCCTGGTGCAGATGGTCTATTGACTCTCTGATCTGACGGTTTTACTGGCGGTGGTGCGGTGGAACGCGCTGGTTTTTGTGGTGGAGATTGTGGTGTCTCTACTATGGAAGGCGCATTGACCTTTGCTTTTACTTGAACTTGCTCGCGATCGCGTTTCAGGATCGGTTTTCCGCTAGTACTCGGCTGGGGATCTGGATCGTCCTGCTCAGCAAGAGGTCTTGGGGGTGGAGCTACCAGTTGCGGTTTTTGGGGTTTTTCTGGTTTTGTTTTGTTGGGTGCAGCTACTTTTTCGGGTTTTTCTACTGCTATTTCGTTTGCTGGCTGGTTATCATTAGGCGCTTGCTCGGCAATGTCTGTGACAGCAGGATCAATTGAAGTCTCAGATTGATTCCGGGGTACTGGTCGAATTGGTGCCGTCGGCTTCATGGGTGAGACTGGTGTAGCGAAGGGTCGGGGAGGTGAAAGAGGAGAGACCATCAAATTTGTTGCAAGTTGGCTATTATTGGTAGCATCTGACGCCTCTGGGGCGTTGGAGTTAGTATTTCTCAATATTTTGGGTTTACGAATCTCCAATATTTGTTGCTTATTAGGTGCAGCAGGTCGATCCCGTCCGCCAGATTGTGGTGAATTTGGTTTATGGCTGATTGCGCCATTATCGTTTTCCGGCCCCACATTCGTTGCCGCCAGCTTTTCCGCTTGTGAACGGATGCGTTCTGCCTCAGATTCTGTAATCGTACTGCTATGGCTTTTGACCGCAATATCGAGCTGGTCGCAAATTGCTAATAGCTCTTTGTTATCCAAATTCAATTCCTTTGATAATTCGTAGATTCTTACTTTGCCGTTGTTCATCCACTCTTCCCCTTTAATTTACAGTTTTAGCGGATGGTTGCCTGGTTTGCGACATCTCCATCCTTTGATTACTGTGTTAGGTTGCCGTTCAGGTTTTGCCGGTGCCTCCAATCAGGAAAGAGAGATGTTTCAGGTCATTGCTGGCATCCCCATCGGTAATGATGGTTGACGCCGAACTGCGCGCGGGCGCTACCAGGTTGCCATTTTGTACTTTTTGGTTTTGCTGATTCTGAGTCTTCCACGACACGACCCTTGTAAAACTTATTAGGAGTGTTGCCTCGCCCCTTTAAATATTTGAGAGCAATGCCAACGACCCCATTTACTATTTTGGCATTACAAGGGCAATCGAGAGAGGGTGTGATGGTAGCACGATTTGTTCGGTTTCCACATTTCCTCTGGAGATTCCCGCTATAACAGTGGTTCTTACTAGGTTTTATTTTGACAATTGCTTTGGTGATCCCCTGCTACAAGGAGCAGATCTCACGTCCGGTTTCCGGACGTAAGAATCGCGAGTAGGGTTTCCCGACACAGGCGAGGAGCTAAAATCTAAACGTTGCCACAATGTTTGATACAGTGTTTCTGGCACTGATGCATGTAGCGATCGCCCTAACCGATTTTTTTTCTGAGCCGCTTGTAGACAGCTCAGTTGGGGACATATATAGGCAGAACGCCCCATCCCCTCATCTAATTGTACCTGTCCAGATGGAAAGACGCGGACAATGCGCCAAAACTCCTGTTTTGGGCTGACTTTGCGGCAACTAATACAACGTCGATCATTCGGCTTCATTAGTTTCGTAGCAGCAATGCAAGGGCGGTATGAGTGTCTAGTAATTAAATCTTCTTCAAAAATCTTTACTTTTCTTAACTTTTCTTAACTATTTTCTCCTCCACTTCCTCCTGAATTTTATTTTCTAATTCCTTGCAATTAATGTCATGCGCTTGCGGTGTATATTTTGTTCGTGATTGACATGGTCTTACCTGGCTTTGTCGAAAATCTCAATTTTTCAACCAGTCAGAAGAGCAGAATAAAGCGCTCCTAAGAATTTGGCTTAAACCACCAGTAAATCCAAGATGGTTTGGATTTTTACAACTCCTACTTTCAGAGCGTTATTCAGCTTGCCTAAGGCAAAATCTGTTCCAGAAGTCCTAGCTAGAGACAATAGGCTTTCCAGAAGCTGCTTTAACGAATTTAAAGAAGTTTCAATTACCAATAGTCTAAACTTATCTGCTACTTCGGAATTTTCTTCTATGAAATTTTGTAAAGCAATTGTAAGGTCAGATGGGAAATTTGGCAAGGACTTTAAAACTGTCTCGATCTTGTTGTGGGATGCTTCTATTTCCTCAAGTTGGTCCTCGTCAAGTTGGTTATCGTCAAATTCATCCTCGTCAAGTTGGTTATCGTCAAATTCATCCTCGTCAAGTTGGTTCTGGTCAAGTTCATCCTCGTCAAGTTGGTTCTCGTCAAGTTGGTCCTCGTCAAGTTGGTCCTCGTCAAATTGAGCTTGGACGCTTATTTGTGCTTCTTCGTATACGCCTACTTCCTCAAACTCATCTTCCTCTACAAACTCGTCAACATCACTTACATGTTGTACGTATTTTGCACGCGTTGCGACAAACCTAGCATCTTCTGCAGCATGGTCATACTTGGCTTTATCTTTAATGTCAATTTTCCAACCAGTCAGACGAGCAGCTAAACGGACATTTTGTCCTTCTTTACCAATAGCTAAACTGAGTTGATCCTCAGCCACTAGTACGTGAGTTTGTCTGGTTTCGGGATCCATAAGGCGCACTTCATCTACTCGTGCGGGACTGAGAGCATTGGCAATGTATGTTGCTGGATCTGGCGACCAGCGAATCACATCGATTTTTTCACCACGTAATTCGTTGACTACCACTTGAATGCGCGATCCCCGCGCTCCAATACAAGCACCAACTGGGTCTACGTCGCGATCGAGGGTGTCAACAGCAATTTTAGTCCGGGGACCGACATGACGAGATGGAGGATTAGCTTCTCGCGCTACTGCCACAATCCGCACAACTTCATCCTCGATTTCTGGCACTTCGTTGGCAAATAGATAAACTACCAAACCTGCATCAGATCGAGACACCAATAACTGCGGTCCCCGTTGCTGACCTTGAGAAACTTTTTTAAGATAGACCTTAAAGGTAGCATTTGCCCGATAATTATCATTGGGTAGCTGTTCACGCTTGGGTAATTCGGCTTCAACCTCTGGCTGACCAAAGCCACTGCTAACTGCTAAAATTACGGATTGCCTTTCAAACCGCAGGACTCTTGCTTGCAGAACCGTTCCTTCTAAATCTTGAAACTCTTCTTGCACCATTTGGCGCTGCTGATCCCGAAGTTTCTGCGCTAATACCTGCTTAGTTTGCATCGCTGCCATGCGACCAAAGTCCCTTTGCTCAGGGGTAACATCCAGCACGACTTCCTGCCCCAATTGTGCTTCGTCACCTCCCATATCCTGAACTTGTTTGAGAGAAATTTCATGGTCTGTGTTGACGATTTCTGCGACTATGGTTTTAGTGGCAACGACGCGAAAGCCTTCTTCGTCTACATCAAGTTGGACATCAAAATTATCAAAGTAATCTTCATCAAACTGTTTTCGCTCTAAGTTTTGGGCGCGACGAAAACGTTCATAACCTTTAAGTAGTGCTTCTCTAATAGCTGATTGAACTGCAATTTTAGGTAAATTACGCTCGCGACTTATGCTTTCAATTAACTCTTTTAATCCAGATAAAGTAACCATTGACATAAGCAAATCTCCTTAATTTTTATGTAAGCAGTCAATAGGAGTTGATTGTTAGTTGTTAGTTGTTAGTTGTTAGTTGTTAGTTGTTAGTTGTTAGTTGTTAGTTGTTAGTTGTTAGTTGTTAGTTGTTAGTTGTTAGTTGTTAGTTGTTAGTTGTTGATTGAACTCCTGCCAGCTAACAACCCAACTCCCGCCGGAGACGCGCAAGGGACGTGTGACGCTCGTGCCTAGGAACGCGATAATCGAAGCGATCTTCCGGTACAAGGAGCGCTACTCGTCTCCCCGAGTGAGAAGATCGCTGCGGAGATCGTCAGTTCCTAGGGCGCGGGAAACAAGCTGCAAGGACTGGCTCACCAATAACTAACAACCCTTCGGGAACGCCTGTCGCCGTGAGAGCGGGCTAACCCGACTGCAGCGCTGGCTCACCAACAACTAACAACTAACAACCCAACTAACAACCAACAACTAACAACTAACAACCAACAACTAACAACCAACAACTAACAACTAACAACCAACAACTAACAACTAACAACTAACAACCAATAACTAACTCTTAGCCTCCAGTTGCACCTTGGTAATCACGGAGCGCTTAATTTCGACTACACGACCTTTTTGGGTTAAGTAAACTGTTGTCTCATCCCGACGAATCAACTGCCCCGTCCACTCTTGCTGTCCGTCGTGAGGCGGGGAAGTCCAGACGATTACAGGAAATCCTTTAAAGGCAATAAACTCCCGGTCAGTTATCAGTTGCCGCGAAATACCAGGACTGGACACTTCCAATACATAGGCATCTGGAATAATCTCTGCCGCATCTAAGGAAGCTTCTAAAGCACGGCTCATCCGCTCACAATCATTTAATCCAGTGTCTTGGTGGGGATTACGGATGTCTAACCGTAAAATCGGCGGACGTTGGTTGGTGTGAAAAACCACCCCAACAACTTCTAATCCCAGTTCTTCTGCGACTGGTGTTGCCAATTCAATTATTTGTGGGACTATAGGATGAGTCATGCGGCAATTCAACAAAAAAAGTGGGCATAGACCCACTTCCTGCGATAGGGATATCTTCCAAGAAGTCTTGTGACGAACCAAGATTGATCCGCCCCTAATTTGAGTTTAGCGCATTTCTTCTAGGGCGACTCGTCAGAAAATATTTCATTTTAATCGGAGGAGTGGGACTTAGTTCACTAACCCGATGGCTCTAGGACTTACGCACCAGGTGTTAGAAACCCGATCTCTTCCTAAGTATTTGGTTGCTAAACAGACAATTTTTATGAGAAACCGGGTTTATCTGCGTAAGTCCGACGCTCAGTCCCAAATAAAAGTATTTTTAATTACATCATTGCTTCAGTGGTATCACTGCAGAGCTAGTGCTGCTTACTATTGATTGAACTGATACCTTTGTTCTTAATTGCCTAGTTTGCGCTAGTATTTGCTCTAGATCCTCATTAGATAAGTTTTGGACGTAGTTGAGTTTAACTTCCTCTAAAAAGTCCAAAAGTAAGCTTTGAATTTGTGAAAGGACGTGTTTTTTCTGTATTTCTGCTCCCATGGCGGTGCTAAAGCTTTGCACCAAGTTGCTTGTGAGTTTCGCTGAGACTGGATCTTCTACAGCCGTAACAACAGAATTGTAGAGGTTTGTCGCCATCTGAGTTGCCAATTGCTCGTTGATCTGGGTTTGCATCTGTGCCACTATCGGCAGGATTTGCAAGTTACGGTAGATAGGCGATTGATTGCAGGCGCTTTCGATATTGTGACGTAAAATAGCAGTTATCTCCGGTTGGATTTTGGGCAAAACTTGGTAGACGATTGTTTGCACCAAAATACCTGCGATCGCCTCCACTTCGTTCACATTATTAATATCTATGTAGGGACGCAGGTTCTGTTTTTGCGACAGCCAGCCGATTAACTCGCCCCGCTGAATTGAACCCTGGATTTGGTTAATGACCCGAACCACGACAATTTCTGTGAGTTCTTCAGCGAAATTTGCTACAATCCCCAGATGAACTTGCTGCCTTACAGATTGGAGATTTAATAACTGGGCATGGTCGAGGCGAACTAATACAGGTATGATTCGCAAGCACCGCCAAAACGGTACTAGTAAAAATAGGTCGTACCAGCGCCAGAAAATTGCATTTAACCAGCTAAAATCGGGATGACGACGTTTAACATAGAAGCTACGCGCCAGCAACTCTATACCAAATAGAATTACAAAAGGTAAATCAATAATCCAAAACTTCTCAACAAACTCACCATCCTCCCCGATATGGCGGTAGTAGTTAGTAGCAATTAAAGGTGCGATGTTTTTGTCAAAGAAATTAATTTCCTGGTTCCAACCCTTTTGCGATAAATACGCCTGACTCCAAAAAGTGGCAAAGGCTTGTTTTGCAGATTCTTGGTGGATGCGATCGCGCATTTTATTTTTGATTTTTGCCAAAGTGCCACTCTTACCCACTTCCGCAAACGGATTGGTATCAATCATTTCGCTGCTTAAACGGCGCAATTCTTCCAGCTTTGTTTCTACAGACGGCGATTGTAACCCTGTTTGACTAACTTGTTGAGTAAGTGTCTTTACTGTTGCCAGATAGTATGCTGTTTCTCGATGGGGTTGAATCCCTTTGATTTTGTCATATACCTGGGTAATTTCCGGCACCTTTCGTAAGTATAAATTCCGCCAAGGAATGTAACTTAAATCAAATAAAACTAATCCTAAGTTTACTGTGGCAATAATTGCCATCAATTGTTCAAACCATAAGTTACGCCGCTTTGGTGAATTTGCGCTCATTCCCTGACCGTGGATAATGTGGTTTGAGATTTTCCGGTTCCATATTCGTTGCCTAAGACAAATAACTCTAATGACAGATGAAAAAAATTACTCTATATACATTAATCAATTAAACCATAGTACTCAAAATCGTCAAAAATGTTTAATTATCGGGAAAAAAGAAGTTAAAGAAACTTAAAATGCAACTGTTAATGTTAATATCCTGCTGATTTGACTAAAAGGAGTTTAAACCATGTGGTGTGGGTTTGGAAAATCTACTGTTACCGTTGCTGCTGCCTGTCTTGTAACAGCTAGCATGGTCATGTCTGACACAGCTTTAGCTGTCCGGTATACACCAAAGCAATTTCGTGCGGTGTTGCATGGACTGGGGTATAAGGTCAATGTGTCAAATAGACCCTTGACAGATGCCGAAACAAAAGCAGCAATCAAGCAATTTCAAAAAGGGTATAAAATACAACCTGCTGATGGAGTAGCAGGACCAAAGACCGAGGATTTTGCTACGAACATAGTTCAAATTTTACAGGCAAACTTGAATCTGGTACTTAAACCCAATCCTCCCCTAGCCCGTAATCAATATTATGGTCCCAAGACAGAAGCTGTAGTGAAGCAGTATCAGAAAAAAAATCAACTTCCAGAAACTGGAATTGCTGACTTAACATTACGGCAGAAACTCGACCAAGAGGCGGAGAGCAACATCAAAAATCCAGCTTCAACGCCAACAACGAAGCCATCAACAAAACCAACAGCTTCACCTGAGGCTACACCAACACCAACAGCTTCTCCTGAGGCGACCTCAACACCAACAGCTTCTCCTGAGGCTACTTCAACACCAACAGCTTCTCCTACATCTACACCTGAGGCGTCACCAACAGCGACGCCTACACCTACATCTACACCTACATCTACACCTAGGACTAAACCCACATCTAGATCAAGAACTAAACCATAGCAGTGAGGAATTAATTGCCTCAAATCCTCTGGCTTGGTTCTTCTAACGGTCTCCCTTTGGGGATCGGTAGAATTGGGCGACGGTCATCGTCAGGCATGGGGATGTACTGCACGGTGGGGGACAAATCAATTAAAAATTAAAAATTAAAAATGCAAAATTTTTAATTTTTAATTTTTAATTCTTCATTACCACCGTCGCCAAATCTTGATGGTGTCATCATCACTACCACTAGCTAGGGTTTGCCCATCTGGACTGAAGGCAACGGATCTGACATAGTTGGAATGACCGCTAAGAGTGCAGATTTCTTTACCTGTGTTGATTTCCCAGATTTTGATAGTTTTGTCCCAACTGGCACTAGCCACGATCCCTCTCAGTCCTCCTAGCTCAACGGATCTTGGGGGGATTGGGCTGAAGGCGACAGAGCAAACCGCGTCAGAATGACCAGTGAAAGTGCGAATTTCTCGACCAGTACTAACCTGCCACAGTTTAATCGTTTTGTCACTACTGCCACTAGCAAGAATCTGCCCATCAGGGCTAAAGGTGACGGAGTTAACAAAGAAGGAATGACCTGTGAAAGTACGAATTCTGGTGCCTGTACTTAAGCGCCACAATTTGATACTGTAGTCAGCACTGCCACTAGCAAGAATCTCCCCATCCGGGCTGAAGGCTACTGACAAAACTGAGTCGGAATGATCGGTGAGAGTGCACATTTCTTTGCCTGTACTTAAAAACCACAGTTTGAGTGTGCGGTCAGCACTGCCACTAGCCAAAATAGAACTAAGCCCGATGGGCAGTCCGCTGCCCTCCCGTTGATAAGAGGGGTTTGGGGGGATTGGACTAAAAGCGACAGAATTAACCCAGTTGGAATGACCAATAAGAGTGTGAATTTTTCTGCCTGTACTTAAGCGCCACAACTTGATCGTGTCATCCCAACTGCCACTAGCAATAATCTGCATATCGGGGCTAAAGGCAACACTATGAACCATGCTGGAATGACCAGAAAACCAACGACCAAGTTGACGCAGTAGTTTTCCCGTCCCCAATTGCCACAATTTGATAGTGTTATCGTTACTGCCACTAGCGATCAGCTGGCCATCTGGGCTAATGGCGACGGCATGAACCATGCTGGAATGACCTTTAAGGGTGTGTACGCATTCCCACCTCTGTTGAACCACTACAATCGGTGTTGGGGTTTTTGGCTCCGGTGTTGTGACTAGTGTGGGTGGTTTTGACTCTAAAGCGTTCTCCACACTTAATAAATCCAACCACTGCTGTACGGACTGGGGACGATAATTTGCCTGTAGCGCCATCCCCCGCATAATTGCCTGATTTACTCTGTCGCTAACGTTGGGATTGAAGTGTTGCGGTGGTTGTAGTTCCATATTTTGTTGTCTGTCTTCCGCACTCTTTGGTAAAACTGCGGTCAGCAAACTATATAAGGTAGCGGCTAAAGCGTAAACATCAATGAATTCTCCCCGTGGTGCTTCCAATTCATATTGTTCAGGAGGGGCAAACCCAGGAGTGCGATACACTGTATGCTTTTGAACAACATTGGGTATAAATTCTCTAGCAATACCAAAGTCAATAAGTACTGCTTCCAATTTGCCTTTGCGAAGCATGATGTTGTTCGGCTTTATATCCCGATGCAGCAAGCCTTTACGGTGAATTACCGTCAAAGCGTCACCAATTTGCCGGATGTAAAGCAGCGCTTCTGCTTCCGATAGCATCCCCATGCGCCGGAGGCGCTTGCCTATGTCTTCGCCTTCGATGTACTCCATCACTATGCAAGGCAAATCCCCCTCATCGAAGATAGTTTCTATCTGCACTATATGGGGGTGGCGACACACTGCAAGCCGAACTGCTTCATCCCGGAAGTCTTGCTTTAATTTGGAGGAGTGCGTTTTCCAGGCTGGGTTATTCAGGATTTCTTCTTTAAGGGTTTTAATTACCCGCAGTTCACCCCGTTGATTTCTAGCAAGATAGGTGATTCCAATTCCGCCTTCACCTAGTTTTCTTTCAAGAATGTAGCGACCCCCAAATAATCGGTGTCCAGGATTCCAAACCATTAGTAAAAATCGCCAAGTGCTGCTATCTATTTTTGCACGGGATCGAAATAGCGGGATGGGAGGGGCTATTCATTTTGGATGAACTTCCCCGTGGTTCCACAGGGAAACTGCAACGGCTAACTCTTGGCAAAATTGCTTAAAATAGGGGAGTAGTAAGTGCTTGGTGGAGTGGAGAGACAATCACCTACTAGAATTATGTTAAAAAATCTGCATTTAAGACAAAAATTTACAATTCTGCAACTTATAATTCTTGTAGTAGGTCTGAGCTTGAGTGGATTGGTTTTGTCTACTTTGCTGAGGCAGAATGCCACAGTTGAAGTTGCCTCAAAAGCTCTAGCGCTCATCGATACGCTCGCTGCTGTGCGTCAGTACACCACTAACCAAATCACTCCAGAACTGAGTGATAAATTGGAAACTAAGTTTTTGCCGCAAACTGTCGCTGGGTACTCAGCACGGGAGGTTTTTGACGGTTTGCGCTCAAAACCTGAATATCATGACTTCTTTTATAAAGAAGCAACGCTGAATCCTACAAATCTTCGAGATAAAGCTGATAGTTTTGAGACGCCAATTATAGAAAAGTTCAGAGAAGAAAAAGATTTAAAAGAGTTGAGCGGATTTCGCTCAACGCCTAGTGGAGATATCTTTTACATTGCTCGTCCGCTTGCAGTTTCTCAACAAAGCTGTCTTACGTGTCATAGTACACCCGATAAAGCACCTAAAACTATGATTGAGCAATACGGTACAGCTAATGGATTTGGGTGGAAGTTGGATGAAATTGTGGCGGCTCAGATCATTTCAATACCATCTGGGAAAGTTATCGCCAAAGCCAATCAATTCTCTTTTATAATTGTGGGACTTGTATCCACTGTTTTTGTAGCTGCCATACTTTTAGTCAACTTTTTCTTGTATAGAGAAATTGTTCGTCCTCTCAGACGCATAACTCGCGTAGCAGAGGAAGTAAGTACAGGGCATATGGATGTCGAGTTTGAGCAGCTAACTAATGATGAAATCGGCAATCTTGCCAGAGCCTTCAAACGAATGAAGTTAAGTTTAGAAATGGCAATGAAAAGAATTAAACGTCCTCCCGGAAATACAGGATCTTAGTTGGGTGTTAGTTGTTAGTTGTTAGTTGTTAGTTGTTAGTTGTTGGTTGTTGGTTGTTAGTTGTTGGTTGTTAGTTGTTAGTTGTTAGTTGTTGGGTGTTAGTTGTTGGGTGCTGGGTGTTAGTTGTTGGGTGTTGGGTGTTAGTTGTTGGGTGCTGGGTGTTAGTTGTTGGGTGTTGGGTGTTAGTTGTTAAATGTTTCACATTTGTAAATAATTCTTCAAGCTAAGTAGATAAACAAAATTAAACGTAGGGTGGGCACTGCCCACCAAAACATTGACACCCATACATAGAAGCAATGGTGAGCTTTAGCCCTACCTAAAAATATGTTTAGTTTATTTTAGTTATTAGTAAAATAACCAACAACTAACAACTAACAACCAACAACTAACAACTAACAACTAACAACCAACAACCAACAACTAACTATTTCATGAAAACATCCGTTGTCTAAATTCAAAAGCTGCTTGCACCTCAGGAATTTCTCTTGCTAATAGTTCAACAAATTGGTAAGGCGAGGTGTGAGTATTTTCAGCTAATATCTCTTCTACAATCAGACTTGCCATTGGTCCAATGTGGTAGGCTAGTTCTTGCTGACAACGCTGTATAAACGCTGTTGTGAGTGACGATTGTTGTCCTGATTGGGAAGTTGGCGGGCTAGTGGAAAAGGATGAACTAGCGGAGCCTTGATATTGGTTATGTAATGGCGGCTTTGTTGCCATAAGGTTAGATTCAGGAGCGAATAAGACAGTAGGAGGTAAATCAAGAATCGTTGACTGTGACACCACTTGAGGTTGTTGAAGGCGCTCAAGCTCTGTGAGAACTTCCTTGGATGTTTTGTACCGCTGCTTAGGTGTCTCTGCCAACATCTTATTGAGTATTTGAGCAAAAGCATTACTGACATTGGCGTAGAGATGCCAATTCCATTCCAAGGAATATTGATCTATTAGCAACGATGGATCTCTACCTGTTAGCAGCACAATTGAAGTGACACCCAAGGCATAAAGGTCACTGGAGGGAGAACACATCCCCAAGCTAATCTGTTCGCGGGGAGCGTATCCTACTTTTCCCACGAGCGACATTTTGCCAACAAATGTCACATGGTTTAAACTGCTAGCCTCGTTCAGGTCAGCTATCTGCTTTCCTACTCCGAAATCGATCAGCACAGGCAGATTATTGCCGTCAGGTAACATGATATTGTCAGGAGAAATATCTCGATGGATAATGTGGTGCTGATGAACATATTCCAAAACAGGTAAGAGCAATGTCAGCCACTTTATCACCTCCTCTTCAAAAAAAGTTAGTCCCTGACGTAGACGTTCTCCTAACAGGGTAGAGTATGTTTTACCATTCACATATTCTTGTACCAAGAACAGCCGACCATCTCCTTCAAAGCAAGCTAAAAATCGAGGAATTTGAGGGTGTTCCAGCTGGTGGAGAATTTTTGCCTCTCTTTTGAATAAATTGCGACATTTCTCTAAAGCATGCTCACCTGTGCCACTGGGAGCAAATTCCTTCAGGACACAAGGTTCGTTAAAGCGACGAGTGTCAAATGCCAAATATGTTCGCCCCAATCCCCCCTGTCCGAGAAGTTTTTGGATAATATAGCGGTTATCGATCAGAGTTCCGGAAGGTATTTGTGGTTTTACCATAGAGGGTTGAAACATATTGATCGCACTCCTAAATATTTTTTTATATATAATTTGGTTTTGCTTAAACCCACTTTGATGCATTTTCCTGACAGGAGTTTGTGAAAAAATAGGTAATTTTCCCCTGATTGAGTTATTTATCTCTACGGCAACCTCTTAAAAGGCTAATTATCTATCGGTATAATCCTCATAAAAACCGCAAATAAATTATTAATTTTTATAAAGCTGCATTAGTTGCCTGCTTGCCTACCTACCTTCTGTTGATCAACAGATTCTTGAGGGAGGAGCACTACAGGTGTTTGCTTGACCCGTGGTTCTAGGGGTCTGACTTTTTCAACTAATTTAATCAACTGTCCATAATCAGGTATTTTAGCAGTAGGGATATAACCTGCGTCTGCTGCTATATCCCCTGGTACAAGGCTCATCGCCTTTTGGATTTGCTGCTGTCGGTTACGATCTACAGCAGGTCCGAGCAGCACAACCCCAGAAGGAATCCACCGACTCGTGTGTAAAGTTCTAAATTTTGTGGTAATATCCCGCTGATAAAGAGCGAAATCCTTCTCAGATAAAGCGCCTGCATCAACACTGCCTTCACTGAGCCACTGTAGTACTGTTTTGGGAGTGGGGGCAAAACGGATTTGAGCGAGGGTTAAACCATAAAGATCGTACAAAGGAACATAATAGCCCGCAGCAGAACCTATCTCTCCCAAGGCAACGGTCTTATTAGCTAGGTCTGATATTTTTTGAATTGGTTTATCATCTCTTACTACAAGTAAAGAGCGTTGTCTACTACTGATTCCTTCCATTGAGAACAGAGGAAGGTAGAGTTGTTTGCCGATCGCGATCGCTGCTAAACCTGGAGGCGCAAACACAATGTCCCACTTTTTGCGCTGAATTTGCTCAATGGCTTGCAATTCGTTATAAGCCGGTTCCAGTTCCACAACCGACTGAGTTTGTGCTGCTATATAGTCTTTGAAGCGCTCGTACTTGTCTAAAGAAACACTTCCTTCACCGTAGCTTACCACGCCTATAGTCAGTTTTTCTGGGCTGTTTGTTTCTTTTTTTGAACTGCATCCTACTCCTAGTAGCCCGATTAGCACTAGTAACTGGAACAGCAGAAAACGCCGCAATTTTATCGATTTCATCAGTAAAAGACGATAATATAAAGGTTATGATCTAGAGTATTTTGCTCATCGCTATTTCAAGTGCTGAAGAACGCGATCGCTAATCAAAGTTCATTCTGCCTAAAGCCAATGTTGCCATAGCATTCTGTTTCATTTCTATCCTAAAAGTGCATCACTCGATTTTGCCGATCGCCTAAATTTTAATATTTGTTAAAGAAAATAACTAATTACCCAATATTATGACTGCTAGATTTGAAAAACAAACGCTTGTTAATCCTCAACCTTTTTTGGAACTGAATAATCAAGGTAAAATCCTTCAGCTTCCTCTGGAAAAGAATGAACATCGATTCGGGCGCGATCGAGCGTGGGCAGATTTAGAAATTCCAGAGATAGGCTGGGACATCCTTTCTAGAAAGCAGGCAATTTTAAAAAAAGAAGGAGAAGACTATCGCATTTATGATGGCGATGGTTCAAAGCCTAGCAGTAATGGGATATATATCAATGAAACTCGAATTGATCACCTAGTCGGCTATCCATTGAAAAATGGAGTGCAGTTGGAAATCGGCAAATCTGCTAACAACCGAATTTTGTTAACTTACTTTAAACCAATTGAGGAGTGCTTGGTAGTACCCAGTACTCGGCGTTTGGGTTTGAAAGGATTGAAGGAATGGCCCGTGCAACTGGGTCGTGCTCTCAAACCAGATAAATATTCCTCAATGCAGTTAGACTCACCTACGGTTTCCCGCCTGCACGCCACTATTTATCCTGATGGTCAAAAGGGACACATTATACACGACCTGAGTGCCAACGGTACTTTTGTTGATGGCAAACGTGTTGAGAAACGTTTGCCACTCAAGGATGGGAGTACGATTCACATTGGTCCGTTTAGCCTGCTTTACAAGGCAGATTCCCTAGAAATACTGGATACAGGAAGTCGAATCCGCCTTGATGTTGATCGGCTGGTGCGAAAGGTTAAAGATAAAGAGGGAAAAGAAAAAGTTATCCTCAACGATGTGTCGTTAGTGATTGAACCGGGACAATTGGTAGCGTTGGTAGGCGGAAGCGGCGCTGGTAAGTCTACCTTGATGAAATCCTTATTAGGAATTGAACCAGTATCTTCTGGCACAGTGTTTCTAAATGGAGACAACTTGCGTCAAAACTGGATCATGTATCGATCGCAAATTGGCTATGTCCCCCAAGATGACATTGTGCATCCTGACTTAACAGTTGAGGAAGTTCTGGCTTATGCTTGCAAGCTGCGATTACCACCAGACACAAATGTTTCAGCCGTTGTTGAAACCACCTTAGAGCAAATCAAGCTGAGTCACGTCAGAACTAACTTTATTCGTAACCTCAGTGGTGGACAGCGTAAACGCGTCAGCATTGGTGTGGAACTATTAGCAGACCCGAAACTGTTTTTCTTGGATGAACCAACTTCTGGTCTTGACCCTGGTCTGGACAAAGAGATGATGAAGTTACTGAGAGAATTAGCAGATCAAGGGCGGACAGTGGTACTAGTCACCCACGCAACAGCTAATATTGAGGTTTGCGATCGCATTAATTTTATGGGTCGAGGCGGCAAACAGTGCTATTTTGGACCACCCCTGCAAGCACTACGCTTTTTCGAGATGCCCTCTGTTGACTTGAAGTACTTCTCAGATATCTATATTAAGTTAGACCAAGGCGGAACTCCAAATGAAGTTCGCGCCACCGTTGACCATTGGGCGCAGAAATACCTGGAATCGACCGAGTATCAGACCCACGTAAAATCTTTGCTCACTCCAGGTCAAGAGAGTAACTCTAAGTCTGTTGATCAGATCCACACCGGGATATCTCCTTTTAAACAACTGTGGTTGCTCAGTCAGCGGTATATTCAGTTAGTGTTACGCGATCGCTCTAGTTTAATTTTCTCTTTGTTATCCGGTCCAATTGCGATCGCTCTAACTGCTTGGATATTGTATGACTTGACTCCCCTCCTGAGACTGAATCCAAGAGAAATCACCCAAGGTCCCTTAGCACTCAAGCTACTCTTCATTTTCAGTTGTATTGGGATTTGGATTGGACTTTCTAGTTCTGTCCAAGAAATTATCAAGGAATCAGCGATTTACGCCAGAGAACGGCTGATCAATTTAGGCTTATTTCCCTATTTAGGTTCTAAAATCCTGATTCGTTCTGGTTTAGCAGTTGCTCAAACCCTGCTAATTGTTTTGGCCGTATTAGTGGGTTTTCAATCACCACAATATAACCTTTTACCTTGGTTTCTAGGTTTGGGGATTACTAATTTTTTAACGCTTCTAGCAAGTATCAGCCTAAGTTTAATGATTTCCGCCTTTGTCAAAAATGAGAATGAAGCAAATAGCATTCTTCCCTTGATAATGATTCCGCAGATCATTTTATCAGGGGTGCTTTTTGAACTGAAAGGATTACCTGCAAAACTGGGTTGGCTGACAATCAGTCGCTGGTCTATAGGATCTTATGGAGCCTTAGTCAATGTCAATGAAATGGTTCCCAAAATATCTAATACACCTGGAGTGCCGTCTTTAGATAAAATTTTTACAACTTCTTCTGTCTACGATCCAACTTGGAATAATCTGGGCTTAAATTGGGGAATTCTCGTTCTGCAGAGTCTGATTTTCTTAGGTGTAGCGCTGTGGTTGCAAAAGCGGAAGGATATTGTTTGAGCTTACAGCAGTTTTCAATTGAACCCGTGCCACATTGTAGGGGCGGGGTTACTCATTGGTGTCAAAATAATTCGTAATTCGTAATTCGTAATTCGTAATCAGTGTAAGCTCTGACTCGCAACTTGAAATACAATCGGTTCCAATACTACTCAGTTAAGGATTTGTGGTGGGAATTAAATCGGTGTAGAGACGAGAAATTTCGCGTCAAGACAAGGGTTGTAGACAACGCATAATTAATTTTCGGAGATGTCTATTGTCTGATGCAGATGCAGATCAAGGCATATTGAGTTTAGCAAATAGCTGAGTAAGAACAAAGGCATACTTACTAGCCAATTCTTTCAGGCTTTCATAGCGCCCAGATGCGCCGCCGTGTCCTGCTTCCATGTTAGTTTTGAGCAGGAGAATGTTGTTGTCTGTCTTCAGTTCTCGTAATTTTGCCGTCCATTTGGCTGGTTCCCAGTATTTGACACGAGAATCATTCAAGCCAGCAGTAATTAGCATATCTGGGTAATCCTTCGCCTCGACGTTATCGTAAGGCGAGTAAGACTTCATATAGTCGTAATAAACTTTGTCGTTGGGATCGCCCCACTCTTCGCGTTCCATTGCTGAAAGAGGCAACGAGGTATCGAGTATAGTGGTAACTACATCTACAAACGGCACATCGGCTACTACGACTTTAAAAAGATCGCTCCGCATATTAATCACTGCTCCCATCAATAAACCGCCTGCACTACCGCCAGAAATAGCTAGGTGATTGGGAGATGTCCATTGTTCGGCAATCAAATATTCAGCACAGGCAATAAAATCGGTGAAGGTGTTTTTTTTGTGTAACAATTTGCCATCTTCATACCACTTGCGCCCCATTTCTTGTCCGCCGCGAATATGCGCAATAGCAAACACTACCCCACGATTTAGCAGTGAAAGTCGAGTTGATGAAAATGATATTGGGTAAGACATCCCATAAGCGCCGTAGCCTGTCAGGAACAAAGGATTTTTCCCATCTTTTTTGATTCCTTGTTTGTAAACTATGGATATGGGAATCTGCGTACCGTCTTTGGCGGTAGCCATCAGCCACTCACTCTTGTACTGATTTTTGTCATAGCCACCTAGAACTTCTGTTTCTTTTTTCAACTCCTGCTGATTTGTTTCCATGTCGTAATCAAATACAGATGGCGGAGTGATTAAAGAGGTGTATTTGAACCGGAGAATAGTAGTGTTAAATTCCGGGTTATTGTCTTCAGAAAAATTGTATGTAGTTTCTGGAAAAGTAATGTAACGTTCCTGATTTGTAGATAAGTTTTGTATTCGCCCAATTGGCAATCCGCCCTTTCTTTCGTAAATTACTAAGTGATTGGCAAAAAGGCTAATGCCTGAAAGCAACACATCTTCTCGATGGGGAATTACAGTCTGCCAATTCTCTTTGGCTGGGGAGGCTACCAGAGTTTTCATGAGTTTAAAGTTGATTGCCTCTTCATTAGTAACAATGTAAAAGTAATCGCTGTGATGATCTATTTCATATAGTACACCCGTAGTGCGTGGGTGAATTAGTTGAAAAGATGCGCTGGAATTGTTAGCATCTAAATAGTGAGTTTCTGATGTAACGCTGCTACCAGAACTCATTAAGATGTAGGCTTGACTTCGGGTTTTACCTACATATAAATGGTAAGCTTTATCTTGTTCCTGATAAATTAGAATATCCTCATCTACTGCAGTGCCTAAAGTATGTCGAAATACTTGGAATGGACGGTTTGCTGCATCAAGTTTGGTGTAAAATACTGTTTGGTTATCGTTAGCCCAAGCCAAAGAGTAATTAGTTTCACTTATATTTTCGGGGTAGAACTGAAAAGTGTTAAGATCGAGAAAGAAAAGCTTGTATTGCTCGGAACCAATAGTATCAATTGAATAAGCTAATATTTGATGATTGGGGCTAACTTGAAATACACCTAAGCTGAGAAATTCATGCCCTTGAGCAAGTTCATTTTGATCTAGCAGCACTTGTTCGGGAGCATCTAGACTACCTTTTTTACGACAGTAAATTGGGTAAGCGAGTCCTTCTTCGGTGCGTAAATAATAGTAATAGTCATCTTTGCGATATGGGACGGAAAGATCGGTTTCTTTGATGCGAGCGAGCATTTCCTCGTAGAGTTGCTTTTGTAGCGTTTCGGTATGCTGCATCAAAGCTTGCGTATAAGCATTTTCGGCTCCCAGGTAGGCTTGGACTTTCGGGTTGTCGCGATCGCGCATCCAAAAGTAGTTGTCAATTCTGCGATCGGCCCTAGACTCAAAAACAGAAGGCTGTTTTTCGGCAACAGGTGGAGTGACTTTCGTTTTTATATCATCTTGATTCATAATTCACCTTCTTTATTCACGCAAAATTTCTCTGGTATACAACTATAACCAAATTCCATTGAATGCAATACAAGTAAGCTTGTAGGCGTGCAAAACTTTCTGCTTTGGTTTGACAAAAGTACTAGATTGAAGAAGCTAAAAAAGCACCCCCCAGCTTCTAGCTAAACAACTGAGCCTTCTTTGCACTCTGGTGCAGACAGATGCTGAAATTCCTCAGTGCGATTGCGATTCACAAACTCCTCAAACAGTTCAAAAAAAGTATCAAGCGCCTTGAGTTCATCTTCAGAAAAGAACAGGATGATACTTGCCCAAGACTGACTAGTTTGAATATTGAACCTTTGCCGTATCCATTCGGGAAATTGTTTGAAATCCTCCTCTTGTTGTGTTGAAGAAGTATTACTTGAGTATCTTGCCACATTGTAGCCAGATAGAAATGCTTGTAAACACAGAATCGAATGTCTTCCAAGATACATGGAAGGGGCTTTCTTAATTTTCCTAATCAGCATGTAAAGATCGTGCATATCTAGACCTCAAATTAAAAGTCGAGTTCCGTGAGATTAAAACTGCCACGTCCAAGCTCTACAGTGGGAGATAAAAACTATCATGATTGTGAATATAACTTCTGACCTGGGAGCCTATTTGCATCAATTCTGAACTTATTACAGCAGTTTTCAATTGAATTGACCTGATTGTAAGGGCGGGGAAACCCCGCCCCTACGTCATATTGTGGTCTACCCGACACAAAGAAGCTGTAAGATCCAAATAACCCTGCACTCCCTGAACTGTTATGAATATTTTAACCACCGCTAAACGCTTTACCATAGCTGAATATGACCGTTTAGCAGAACTCGGATTTTTCAGTGAGGATGACCGAGTTGAGCTAATTAGGGGAGAAATCATTTCAATGGTATCTAAGGGCACACCGCACGCTGTTTGTTGACTGAGCAAGAAGGGGTACGGTCTGACCTCTAATTCCCATTTTTAGCAACTTCAGTATCGCTAGAAGTTGCCTGATCGTTTTCCGCTTTTCCACGCTTGAATAGTCCCCGCACCCGATTCAGGCTTGGTGACTCCTCTGGTGCTGCGTCTGTGAGTTGTGCAACTTCAGGAAGCGAATGTGCCCTCGCCTCCTGATATTGCTTAGTCTCCAAGTAGCTGTTAGCAAGTTGATGTAACGCAAACCCTACCTGATAACCCGGTAATCATTTTCTCTTGTGGGGTGGGCATCCTGTCCTACAAGAGGATGCACCTGTTTCCCTGACTGACAGGCATTGAGGATACACACAGGAATTCCCTTCCCCATAAGCAATGCTGCTAACTCCGACGCCTCTACCAAATCAACTTTGCCCTGAGTCTCCCCCTCAAAGGCTAAAAACGCCCTCACGCCCTCAAATTTCTGCAAATCACCCCTTCCATAGCGCCCCTTGTACAAGTAGCGATTCGGCTTGCTGGTGTTATGCACTTGCTCATAATTCATCACTGCGCCATGACAATCGAAGTGAATGATGTGGTAGTATCCCGCCCCTTTCTCTTCCAAATGCTTAGATAACGCTTCGTATCTGCCTGGGCGCAGCAACTCCACATTCACCCGTAACTGGGTATTCTCTATCAACTCCATCAAAGGTCGGGAAATAGTACGATAGCCCACATCCTGTTCTTCATCTGTTTGACACTAGTCACTGCCTCTTCCGCCTTGACGGTATCTAGCATCGGATAAACTAGCCACTCTTCAAAATACCACTCCAGTCGCTTTTCCTCTCGCGGGGTGAAGGGGTTGGTAATTGTAATCTGGTACTCTCCCGCCTCAAACTTCAGAGTTGCTTGAAATCCGGTTTCTGTTTTCCCTTCTTCCCGAATGGTAATGACTGGCATAGGATGATGGTTTTAGATGAAGGATGGGTTTATAAATGTAAACTACACACAAAGATTTTGTGTTTCCGGGAATTATGCAGTTGAGGGACGAAACCCAACACTCTCAACCATTCGTTGGGTTTCACTGCGTTCAACCCAACCTACAATTCTTCTTCTTGGCGACCTTGGCGTCTTGGCGGTTCGTTAAATAGGTATTCTGCGGGCGGTTCGGGAGTAGTATCAAGTGATAGATAGAAGATGGTACATTACGCTATCGCTAACGCACCCTACAACTGGTAAAGGTATACCACAATATTAGGGGAAGGGCGGGGTGACCCCGCCCCTACAATGTGGTCAATTCTAAATTATTGGTTGAGATCGACATCGCCCTCACTCTCCCTTGACAATCAAACCTGCCATCGCCTGCTGCAAGTCTTTCGTAAGGTCAGCAACCGCTTGTCTTGCCGCTTGACGACTTACCTGATAAGCTGGGTAGCGTTCAGAAACAGATATCGGCTCACCGACAGTTATTTTTACCCGCTTCTTACCAAGAATTGGACGATGACTCAAGGGATTACTGCCCTTGATCCGATTTACCATATCCCATATAAGTAAGGTTGTTTCCGCAAACCGTTCGGCTGTGGGCTTTTCTCGGATATACTTGCCCGTAACGGCAACGAAAGTTTCTACCAGGCGCATATGCCACATCCGCAAAGAAGCTTCTTCAGCAATGCGTAGACGCGAAGCGGCTTGCCGGCAGGCATCGCCTAAACCCCTTTCTAAAGCAGACAATGCTTTAGTATCCTTAAATTCTTCTCTAAAAATATAATTCCAGCCAGCCTGTTCTACCCGACGACAGCGGTCATTCAAATTTCCCTTCGGCTGCAAGTCAAAATACTGCTCTGCTACTTGTAACACCACATTCAACAAAGCCTGAAGACGAGCGGCTAAAATTTCATTTATATCGTTTTCTTGCTCTTCTTTTATCTGAACCGCTGGGAGTTTTTGATGATAAAACCGCGTGTAAAATTGTTCCATTAACAATAATAAATGTTCTGCCAAACGCAACAACCTTGGGTATAAGGACGTAGGGGCGGGGTTTCCCCGCCCAGGGTCTCCCCGCCCAGGGTTTCCCCGCCCAGGGTTCCCCCGCCCTTGGGGATTTAAGATATCAGATGAATCAGATTCTGCGTATACAGGCAAACCACTAGCAGCTTCCAACTCACTTAAAAGATTGCCGATCGCACTCCAAGGCTCTTCCACGTAATTGTATTGAATCCCAATTGGTATAATTGAACAACCCTGTCTTGCCTTCGGCTGAAGACAGGGATTCTATTTTAACCAGCCTGTTCAATCGGCTGCTATTGCCTTGGCAGCAAGCTGCTGTACTTTTACGTTGTTCTTCTGTTCTTTAGACCGCTTCCATAAGTAGACTCGATCCAAAAATTGACAACAACTTACGGTAATTTCAGACAAGCCGATTCCAATATTGACCGCAATTTTTCTTAGAATATTACAAGCTCCATTGGCATCCGATGAGATATGAAAACCTTTGCTAGTAACGTAGAGTCCTCTCTTCGTTCTCTGACCACTTGCCTTCCAACTTTTGGGTTTTTCACCAAATACGTGAAGGTGATCATTATCAAAAAATGAACTCTTGCTAGTGTAAGATTCTTCCGTCTCATGGAAACGAATTCCGAATCTAAGGCACATTTGTTTGAGACGCTCTTTTAACTTTCCTGTTGGAATAGTCGCAAAATTTTGATTATTCTTGCGCCCCATTTCCATGTTTTGCGATTGACCTTTATTCCACCCAAAAACAATGTTACCAATCGATTCTTTCAAACAATAATCAATTATGAACTTGGCAGCTTTATTAGTCGCGTCCTGCATTTGACGATTGCGAATGCCTGTCAATCTATCTAGATGATTATTCCAAAATCCTTCAGGCTTGCCCGTCTTAGCTTTAGAAACTTCTTTGTGATAAAGCTGGTTGAAGCTCTTTAACTGTTTTCCATCAATAATAAATCCTTTCTTCCCGGTGTTAGGAACACAGGTAAGCCAGTTGTTAACGCCGTGGTCAATCCCTAACGCTAATTCGTAATTGAGTGCTTTAATCTCTGGTGAAGCTTTATACACAAAAACCGCATATAAATCCCCATTTTGAGGAGAGATTGTCACTTCAACTATGTCAGCCGGATTGATATTGGTTGGGTAAGGCATCCAGATGTAATCGATGTCATACATATCCGAACCATACAGTTTTTTGATATCCCATCCTAATGGAAAACCCAACACAGGATACCCCTGATCATCGTACTTTTTCTTCAATGCTTGTTGTGGATAGGTTATTTCATGAAGTCCACCTTTTTTTCTGTAGTGGGGTAATTTAGGTTTAATCGCATTTTGACCTTGAAAAAATGCACTTATCCCTTCTTGGTAGGCGTTGAAGTTTTCAGCTATTTTGTGTAAAACACTTTGTCCAGCTTGGGAATGCAGAATAGTGTAATGCACATTTTCCTTAAGGTAGGTCTGCAACTCGTTTTTTGTTACTTCCAGGTGAAAGCTAGTTCTACCAAACCAAATAACAGATTGCCTAAGAGCATAAATAGCACAATTAGCTAATTTATTCGCTTGTTCTAGGAGGAACAGTACTACTTCTTTCTCCATTGAGGGCAAAGACAACCTAACTTTTTGAGCGCCATATTCAACTGACAAACGAATCACCTCCTTATCTATTTACATGTTAACATTAACGTAACAGCTTTGTACTGGCGTTATGAAAGATAAAACATTGAATTTACGGATGTCTGAACGCAGACTAAATAAGCTGCGATTATACGCGGCTCAAAAAGACAAAGCTATGACTCAAGTAATTGAAGAACTAATTGATTCGCTCGAACTTGAAAATGGCAAAAACTCGGACACCCTCTCCCTTGGTTAGCTGCGCTAACCATTGGTCAAGGGCGCGCTCGTTTTTGCCCCACTATCCATCCCCGCCTTAAAGAAGGCGGGGAATTCCGTGGAATTTTGTTAAAACCTGCTCATCTCGTCCAAGGGAGTGCAAATCTTCCGCACACCAAAAGCCCAACTGGGCAATCCCTGGCTCTAGGGGGTTGACAATTTCCGACAGACCATTGGTAGATCCTTCTGGCGCAGCAGCCATGGGAAAACGCCCATTGGCAAACAAGTCACGGGCGGAACGCAGCCCTGTCCAGTCTGCTTTACCCCGTTGGATAGATGTACCACCTAAGCGAGACGCCATCCAGCCAATGTGGGAACCAGCCCATAGAGGAATTCCGCGATCGTAGATAAAATGGGCATGAATAGGGTGTTGTAGCGAGACAGCCCTGTGCCGTGCTACCTTGGGCAGCATGTGGGAAAGCAAGTAGCCAAGACAAAGTGGATCTTCCACGCTGGGATGGCGAAATGCGATCAAAAAGCGAATCTTTCCCTCCTGAAACTGGCGATAGAGATCTACCAAAACCTCTACATTGTCGGCTTCAATTTGGCTAATTGCTGTTTTGCAGCGAATCCAGACCGGAAGCAACGACTGAGAGGCTCTCAAAAACAAGGGGTTGAGCGCTGGAGGGATAAATTCCAAAGGTGGCTGTGCATGATAGATGACATCCGGCAAAGTAATTTTCTCCTCAAGTTGCACTTGCACATTTTAGACTTTAACTGAAATAGAGATTAACGAATTTGGAAAGGGGACAAACGATGCGACTGTCACAAATGTTATTCCTTACACTGAGAGATGAGCCAGCAGATGCTGAGATTCCCAGTCATAAACTACTCATTCGCGCTGGTTACATTCGTCGCATCGGTAGCGGTTTATACGCTTATCTTCCTCTGATGTGGCGAGTACTGCAAAAAGTCTCTCAAATTGTGCGCGAAGAAATGAACGCTACTGGTGCACAAGAATGTCTCTTACCCCAATTGCAACCAGCTGAATTATGGAAAGAGTCCGGACGCTGGGATACCTACACTAAAGCCGAGGGAATCATGTTTTCCCTCACAGACCGCCGCGAGCAAGAATTGGCACTGGGACCAACTCACGAGGAAGTGATCACAACGATCGCTCGCGATCTGATTCGTTCCTACCGCCAGCTACCCCAGCACCTCTACCAAATTCAAACTAAATTTCGCGATGAAATCCGTCCCCGCTTTGGTTTGATGCGCGGACGGGAATTCATCATGAAAGATGGTTACTCCTTTCATGCTGATGAAGAAAGCCTGAAAAAAACTTATCAGGATATGGACAACGCCTACAGCAATATGCTAAGGCGGTGTGGTTTAGCTTTTCGCGCTGTCCAAGCTGATTCTGGTGCAATTGGCGGTTCTGGTTCTCAAGAATTTATGGTGCTGGCGGAAGCTGGCGAAGATGAAGTCCTCTATACAGAAGATGGACAGTACGCCGCCAACGTGGAAAAGGCAGTTTCTTTACCAACTGACGCCGAACCCTCACCGTTTTCAAATTATGAAAAACGAGAGACTCCCGGAACGCAGACGATTGAGCAACTTTGTAAGTTTCTGAAATGTTTCCCTACCCAAGTGGTGAAAAATGTCCTCTACCAGACAGTTTATGACAATAATTTGACAGTGCTGGTGTTGGTTAGTATCCGAGGCGATCGCGAAGTTAATGAAGTCAAGTTGCAAAATGAATTGACGAAATTAGCTTCTCAGTACGGTGCTAAGACCATTATCACCTTAACTGTACCAAGTGCAGAGGCACAGGAAAAATGGGCGGCTAAACCTTTGCCTTTGGGCTATATTGCGCCGGATATTGGAGATGAATATATTGCTGCCGATCGGCAGTTGCATCCGAAGTTTTTGCGCTTGGTAGATAAAACAGTTGTTGATTTAAAGAACTTTGTCACAGGCGCAAATGAATCCGGCTATCACGTAGTTGGAGCCAATTGGTCTGAGCAATTTAAAGTACCAAATATTGTAGTAGATATACGCAAATCAAGACCAGGCGATCGCGCTATTCACAATCCCCAACAAACCTTACAAAGCGCCCGTGGAATAGAGGTAGGACATATTTTTCAATTAGGCACCAAGTATTCCCAAGCGATGGGAGCCACCTACACCAACGAACAGGGTGAAGAAAAAGCCTTATTTATGGGTTGTTATGGTGTCGGTGTGTCTCGCCTCGCGCAAGCTGCTGTAGAGCAATCTTACGATCAAGATGGAATTATTTGGCCTGTTGGCATCGCACCCTATCACGCAATTGTCACAATTCCTAACATTAACGACGCTCAACAAGTCGAAATCGCAGAGAAACTTTACACAGATCTCAATCAAGCGGGAATTGAAACCTTACTTGACGATCGCAATGAAAGAGCAGGAGTTAAATTCAAAGATGCGGATTTGATTGGGATTCCCGTAAGGATTGTCACTGGGCGAGCGATCGCGAATGGCAAAGTAGAAGTAGTTTACCGTCTCGAGCGTAAACCTCACGAAATTCCTATTACTGAAGTTGTATCTACTTTAAAGCAGTGGATTGATACGGCTAATGCGTAATGGGGAGTGGGGAGTGGGGAGTGGGGAATCGTAACAATTAGCAATTAGCAATTAGAGTTAGGTAATTTGGAAGGTGACGGACCACAAGTGGGAAATCTAAAATTAGAAATGAAACCAGCAGAATTAGAGATTGCAGCATTTTTAAGAATAGAGCCATCCTCTAGATTTTTGGAAACTCTCCGCTCGTAAGCGTCGTCCTTAGCCAGACTTCGACAAGAGAAAAATATTATCTCACCCTTAAGTCAGTAGTTAACATGAAAGAACAGCAAGGGTCAAACCGTATTTCTTCAGGTGTTATTGCAGCTGTCTCAGCAGCGGTTGTTGCAGTAAGTGGCGGTGTGGCGTGGTTGACTTGGAACTCCACCCAGACGAACGTAACACCAGATCAGGCGTCAACATCAATCCAGCCATCAACAGCGCCATCAACAGCGCCATCAACAAACCCTGATAATCAGCAACGGAATGCTAATGAGCAAACGGCTGAAATATATTTGCTGAAAGACACGGGCAAAAATTTTGAGTTAGTTGCCCAGCCAGTTTCAGTTAAGGTAGATGGCGACAAACCCAATCAGGTTTTAGAGGCGGCTTTCCAAACTTTGTTAGCTAAACCTACCCAAGGAACTAGTTCCAGCACTATCCCCAAAGGCACAAAGCTACTGGATCTGAAGGTGGAAAATGATGGCATCCACGTTAATTTATCCGAAGGATTTACTAACGGAGGCGGTAGTAGCTCAATGACAGGTCGCGTAGGACAGGTTGTCTACACTGCCACCAGCCTTGACCACAGTGCCAAAGTATACATTGATGTAAACGGGAAACAGTTGGATACTTTGGGTGGTGAAGGTTTGGAGTTGGAACAGCCACTCACTCGTGATAGCTTTCAGAAAAACTATCAGCTTTAGGCAGAAGTTAGGAGTGAGGAGTGAGGAGTTCAGAATTTTAAGTTTTGAGTTTTAAGTTTTGAGTTTTTTTTATAACTCATAATTCATAACTCATAACTCATAACTCCTTACCCCTCACTCATATGAGACTTACGACTTGCCATTCAGAACCCGAAAGTTACGCGCTTGCTGTTCTAGCCTGTTGGCGAGGCGATCGCACACCCGATTGCACAAATCAAAAATCATTTCATCTTCTACTCGATAGTAGGCGCAAGTGCCTTCGCTGCGGCGGCTGAGAATTCCCGCTTGCCACATTACCTTAAGGTGCTTTGACACATTTGCCTGAGAAGTTTGAGTTGCCTCTACCAACTCTTGAACACATTTTTCTTCATCCCTCAGTAGATGCAACAGACGCAGACGCATAGGCTCACTTAACAAGCTGAAGTATTCAGCTATTTGTTGCACAACTTCTGACGGTACAGGCAACGTTTGTTTCATCCGGATTGACCCGCAAGAAAGGAACTAAAGTTTTAACAATGACACATTCGATATATAGATTAATACTTAATCAGGGTTTATGCGCATTAAAGGTTGACCATATTCTACAGGTTCGCCATTTTCTACGAGAATTTCCATGACTTGTCCGGATACTTCGTCGGCTTCGATTTCATTCATCAGCTTCATGGCTTCGATAATACAGACGGTTTGACCCCTACGGACGCGATCGCCCACTTCCACAAATGGCGGTTCGCCAGGTGCTGGTGCGCGATAAAACGTTCCCACCATTGGGGAAGGTATATCAACCAGTCTCTGTTCAAGCATTGGGGGAGTGGTGACTGGTAATGGCGCACTTCCTACCACAGGATTATTTTCCAAGCCACGAGTTGGGGTTTGGGATGCGATCGGTGGTGTCACTTGGGGTGCAGGGGGTGAAATAGTAGGTGTCGCCGAACCACCTACCATACCCAACCCCGCTTGCCCTGGCAATATCTGATTGCTGACGTTTAAAGCTTTACGTACAGTTATTTCAAAGTCGTCACTTTTGAGCGTTACTTCTGCAATGTCTGTTTGTGCAATAGTTACAAGCAGTTGGCGAATTTCATTAAAGTCCAATGGCACAGCTTTTATTTCCTCATGCAATCAGGTAGTAGATAGACTAAGCCGTAAAGAAAATTGACCGACATACAGAGATCTAAAGCCCTATTAGGGGCTTGTATCGGGATGCACACGAATTCTGATGAGAATAAAGTTACTCCCTGCCTTGGTAGGTATCATTACGGGTGTCAATGCGGATGCGTTCTCCTTGAGAAATAAACAAAGGAACCATGACTGTTGCCCCAGTTTCCACAATTGCAGGCTTTGTACCACCTGTAGCCGTGTCACCTTTTACGCCTGGGTCCGTTTGCACGATTTCCAAGGTCACAGTGTTGGGTAATTCCACGTCTATTACTTGGTCATCCCACCGGACAACGTTGACTTCCATACCTTCCTTAAGGTACTTAACGCGATCGCCAATCTGAGTAGCGCTCAATCTGCCTTCTTCGTAACTTTCCATATCCATAAAGACGTACTCTTCGCCTTCTTTATAGGTATGCTGCATCGTACTTTTTTCTAGATTGGCTTGCGGCACTGTTTCCCCAGCCCGGAACGTTCTTTCCACTACGCTTCCGTTCTGAGCATTTTTTAGTTTTGTCCGTACAAAGGCGGAACCTTTCCCCGGCTTGACGTGGAGGAACTCCACTACTCGCCATACAGACCCATCTAATACAATCGAAACACCAGGTCGAAAGTCGTTACTGGAGATCATAAATTTTTCACATTTTAGAAGACAATCGGCATTTATTGTACCTTCCAAGCGGAGAAATAAGTAATTAGTTATGAATCATTAGGGAATGGGGAGTGGGGAGTGGGGAGTGGGGAGTGGGGGGAGTGGGGGGAGATGAGGAGGATGAGGAGGATGAGGAGGATGAGGAGAATGAGGAGGATGAGGAGGATGATATTACTCCCTCATCTCCCTCATCTCCCCCTACTCCCCACTCCCTACTCCCTACTCCCCATTCTTCAACTGCTACGACTGAAAAACACAGCAGCAATGATAATTAAACCTAAAAGCGCCAAAGGTATCCAGAGATTAGGGAGATCCGACAGACTCATAACAATTCCAGTATCTCATCACTAGTGATTATATTATTGACAAAATGAACAATATGTGGATGAAGAGCAATAGACAAGCGAGCGGTAAAATGTGGGAATAGTATTCTTTAAAACTCAAGATGGCTAACATCGTCAAACAGCCGTGCGATGAAGGAGTGATTCGCTCAGCACCATGCACTGTCCCTTGCTCTAGAAATGTTGGACGGTGGGTGCTAGCGGCAACTATCCTGGGTTCGAGCATGGCGATGATTGATGGTACAGTCGTTAATGTGGCACTTCCGGTATTGCAATCAGAGTTAAAAGCAACCTCTACCGACGTCCAGTGGATTGTTGAGTCCTATGCACTGTTTCTTGCAGCATTAATTTTGGTAGGTGGGTCATTAGGCGATCGCTTCGGACGCAGAAGCATCTTTGCTTGCGGTATTGCCCTCTTCACCTTAGCTTCGGTGTGGTGCGGTCTGGTTCCAAACGTCAATCAGCTAATCATTGCCAGGGCAGTTCAAGGAATTGGCGGTGCATTGCTAGTTCCCGGCAGTTTAGCAATTATTAGTGCCTCGTTTAGTGAAGAACAACGTGGACAAGCGATTGGTACTTGGTCGGGTTTCACAGCCATTACCTCGGCACTCGGTCCGGTTGTGGGTGGTTGGTTAGTGGAGAATATTTCTTGGCGCTGGATCTTTTTTCTCAATTTGCCGCTAGCTGCGATCGTACTGAGTATTTTGTTTTGGCACGTACCTGAAAGCCGCAATGCAGAATCTGTAAGACTTGACTGGTGGGGAGCAGCTTTGGTGACTCTTGGTTTGGGGGTGTTCGTGTACGGGCTGATTGAATCATCTCACTTAGGATTGCTGCATCCTGTAGTTATCAGCTGCTTAGCAGTTGGCACACTCATCTTGAGTGCATTTATTTTTGTCGAAGCAAATATCCGCGCCCCAATGATGCCAATATCATTATTTAAATCGCGTACCTTTAGCGGTGCAAATTTGCTCACACTGCTCCTTTACTCGGCTTTGGGCGGGGTGTTTTACTTTGTTCCATTCAATCTGATTCAAGTGCAGGGCTACTCGACTACAGCTGCTGGCGCGGTATTCCTGCCGTTTATCTTAATTATGTTCCTGCTTTCTCGCTGGTCTGGGGGATTGGTGAGTCGCTATGGCGCAAAGTTACCCTTGACAATTGGTCCGGTAATCGCTGCCTTTGGGTTCTCCTTGTTTGCTGTACCAGGGGTTGGTGGAAGTTACTGGACAACGTTTTTCCCTGCGATCGCAGTACTGGGTTTGGGTATGGCAATGAGTGTTGCCCCTTTAACAACAACGGTAATGGGTGCGGTCAAGCAACGCCAAGCTGGCATTGCAAGTGGAATTAACAACGCTGTTGCTCGCACTGCTGGGTTAATAGGAATCGCAGTCCTGAATATTTTTGTCTTTAATGTTTTCAATCGCAGTCTCAATCAGCGAATGACGGCGCTCTTAATACCACTCGAAGTCCAAAAACTACTAGACAATCAACGCATCAAACTAGCGGGTGCGGAAGTTCCTAGCAATGTGAGTGTTCTGATGAGTACAAAGTTAAAAAGCGCGATCGCTTTTGCATTTGTAGATAGCTTTCGCTTGGTGATGTTTCTTGGTGTTGGGCTGGCTTTGGCAAGTGCGATCGTCGCTTTCTTAATGATTAAGAAGCAGCCAAAAACAGTTTAAATATCGCAAGGGGTTTTTTCCGAATATGAAGATTTTCTTAGAAACAGAGCGATTGATTCTGCGTCAATTAACAGAAGATGATGCTGATAACTTGTTTGAGCTTGACAGTGACCCTGAGGTCGTCCGTTTTACACCAGATGCAGGTAAGCCAAAAGATTACACAGTCATTAAAACCGAAATTATACCTAGATTTTTGGCACTCTACGAACAATACGAGGGTTACGGAGTCTGGGCAGCAGTTGAAAAATCGAGCCAAGCATTCATTGGTTGGTTCTTCTTTAGACCCGCAGTACACGCGCCTTACTTCGATCCTGCATTAGCTAACGAGAGTGACGTTGAAATAGGATATCGCTTGCGAAAAGCTGCTTGGGGGAAAGGTTACGCTACCGTTGGGTCTAAAGCACTGATTTTCAAAGGCTTCTCAGAGTTAGGAACGCAGCGTGTTGTAGCCGTTGCTTTGGCTGCAAATACGGCTTCGATTCGAGTAATGGAAAAAGCTGGTTTGAAACTAGAGAATAGATTTGTTTATGAAGGTAATGGTCAAGAGATTGTAATATACGCCCTTAATAGAACGGACTGGTTTACAGCCAATTCCAAATGATTAGACAACAAATTGTAGGTGGGGCTACGCCCTACAAAAGCATATGTGACATACATTTGAGGTATTGGTGGGCAGTGCCCACACGGCAATAAAATTGCTGTAAGCTATGACAATTAGGCAAATATGTTTGGTTTAATCCACATTTTTGTGCGACCTATCACTCTTGCGATTTTTCAGCTAACATGCTTTCCAACTCTGTAATTCGAGCTTGAAGCTTGCCAACAACTTCCGCCACCTCAGTTTCCGAGTAACGAATCGGAATGTGTTGGGGGCAGTTCCAATTCCAAGCCTCCACTCGAAAGAGAATCGCTCGTTCAACTACAGCAGGATAGCTAGGGTCACGCAGGCTATCAATAAACTGCTGCTCGTTCTCCACAATAGCACGACCCCAAATTTTCAATCGCCTGCGGTTGCGATAGTCCATTAAAAAGATGAATGCTTTATCGTTCTCTGACAGATTGCCAATGGTGATATACTGTGCATTACCTTTGTAGTCGGCAAATGCAAGTGTCTGCTCATCGAGTACCTTCAAAAAACCAGGGAGACCTCCCCGAAACTGAATATAAGGCCAACCATTGGCGCTGACTGTCCCCAGGTAGAAGCTGTCACAAGCGGCAATGAATTCGAGCATTTCCTCAGTAATTTTGTCGTTGTCCGGTCCACTCTCCTCAAAGCGGGCATAAGTTTGTCGCGAACCGTGACGTGCTTGGGCAGCTTTAACCGCAGGAGTAAATGCAATCTGAGTAAATTTACGGGGCATGTATAGCTGTTCTCCATCGAAATTAAAGTGCATGGTACTGCGCCTATAACGAAGTTTAGGTGTAGTTCCATTTCTGCATGAAAAAGCTGACGCTACGAGCGTCGTTCGGGAAGCGGCGAGGAATTGGGAGAAGATCGCAACGAAGATCGCGAACGCGATTTTTAATTTTTAATTCCAAGGGAGCGGTACTAGAGACTCACCAAGGGAAAAATTTTGGCTCCTCTCCTTAATATTATACAGAACGTTCGGTTAAATATTTTTTTAAACTAACCGTTTGGTACAAAAGCAACCGCAGCAACGCGAGTGTAGAAGCGCTCTTCGATACCCAGAGATGAGGAAGATACGAAAGATGTACCGACATGGTATTTTGAGATCGCTTTCAGGGATAATTCCTTTTAGATAGCAGCCTGAGCGGAGAAACCACCATGACATCTCCAGAAATAGTGATCTGGCTAACTGAACGCACAGCCTTAGGAATTTTGTCGCCTGCGCCCTTGAGTGCGATCGCTCAAGTTATTGAACAACAAGTGATGCCTGCCAACCACCGTTTAGTTACTGAAGGCACACCTCCAGAAGCACTGTACATTCTCCTAGAAGGTAAGCTCGAAAGCAACAGCAGCAATCAAACTAATCCAGCCTTAGCGCTTGGATTCCTCCCCGGAGCAGTCATTCACCTACAAGAACTCCTGTTGGATGAGTTGGCTGTGCGCACAATTACTACTGTAACAGAATGCCACTTGTGGGTTGTGCCTGCTGCTAAATTTCGAGAAATCGCCATCCAATACCCTGAAATTGCTCAGGCTGTTTCTCGCCAGATGGCTCAAGAATTGGCGCAACTAACATCTGCCCTCACCTATGAACAAGAACGTTCCATAGCCTTGCGACCCTATTTAGTTACAAAGGCGCAACGCGGAATCGTGGGGACAAGTCGCTATGCAGTGCGTCTGCGAGAGGAAATTAGAAAAGCTGCGACAGATCGCCGATCGGTATTGATTTTTGGGGAACCAGGATTAGAAAAAGATAACATAGCTGCCCTGATCCACTTTGGTTCTGCAAAGCGGCGAGAACCAATTATTAAAGTTAACTGTGGTATTCTTCAGACTAGCGGTGCAGATGTGTTTGGTCGTGCTGGAGGTAAACCAGGATTGTTGGAATGGTTGGGGGAAGGCACTCTAGTACTCAACAACATCCAAGAAACACCCCCAGATTTGTTGCCATTGTTGACTAATTTAATACAAAATAATACGTATAATCCCGTAAGTCGTCCGGGAGAACCAACTGCCGAACTTCGTGTCAGTCAAGCCCGGATATTGATAGTTGCGGAAAAAACTCAGCCGAAAGTAGAGCGTGCTGTTGGTCAAATCATCAAAGTACCACCGCTACGGGTGCGAAAAACTGATATCAAAGCGCAGGTGGAATACTACATTAGTCTCTACACTCGGGCGAGAGGTATTCCTAAACTTAAAGTTACACCAGAAGCTTTACGCCGCTTGCAGTCGTATGATTTTCCAGGCAACCTCAAAGAGTTGCAAAATTTGGTGGAACGGGCGATTGTGCAAGCAGGGGAGGAAAAAGAACTCACAGAAGAAATTTTCTGGCCAGCCCAAACCAAGAAAAAGCAATTTCGCGTGAATCTTTTGAATCTCTATCCTGGTTTACGGCGTTTTCTCCGTAGTCCTTGGTGGCCAGATCGGATTAACTATGGCTTTACTTTAACTGCGTTTGCCATTATTGTTGGGGTGCTGTTTGTAGGTCCGCAAACTCGCTCTAGCAACTTTGCTTTAAATCTATTTTGGGCTTGGTGGTGGCCTTTATCCCTGCTCGCATTTCCTTTTTTAGGTCGCGTTTGGTGTGCCGTCTGTCCCTTCATGATTTACGGGGAAGTGACGCAAAAGCTATCTTTGTGGCTGGTTCCTCGACAACTTAAACGCTGGCCTAGACAAGAAGCTGAGAAATGGGGCGGATGGTTTCTGTTTGGGCTGTTTACGCTGATTTTTTTGTGGGAAGAACTCTGGGACTTAGAAAATACTGCCTACCTCTCTGCTTGTTTGCTGCTGTTAATTACCGCCGGGGCGATGATTTTCTCTGCTATTTTTGAGCGGCGGTTTTGGTGTCGGTATCTTTGCCCGATTGGTGGGATGAATGGTTTATTTGCCAAATTGTCGATGACCGAATTACGGGCACAACAGGGCATCTGTTCTGCAACTTGCACCACGTATCAATGCTACAAAGGTGGACCCCAAAAAGGTGAGGGGATGGAAACAGGAGGGTGTCCGTTGTACTCTCACCCAGCCCAGTTGGAAGATAACAGAGACTGTGTGCTGTGCATGACTTGTCTGAAAGCTTGTCCTCATCGTTCCGTGGAGTTGAATTTACGTCCCCCTGGAATTGAACTGTGGACAACTCATGTACCTCACAGTTATGAAGTAGCACTGTTGTTTTTACTATTGGGTGGAGTGTATCTCCATCATTTACCCCAGTTGCAATCTTGGTTGGGATTGCAACTGGATTTAACACAGTTTTTGCCCCACTTGGGGTTATCACTCCTGGCTTTGATTATCCCTGCTGCTGTGCCAATTGCAGCATACGGTTTGATGCAAGTTTTTTACTGGTTAAATAATAAAATCCAAAATCCAAAATTGCGTTCGCAAAGCGTGTCCGAAGGACTCAGCATGAAGCGCGTTGCGCGGCAACCTAAAATCCAAAATCGCTGTAAGCCTCGACCATTTGTAGAGCTTGCCTATGGCTACTTACCATTAGTGTTGGGTGGTAATTTGGCTCACTATCTGCGTTTGGGCTTAGGGGAAGGAGGGCGGATTTTACCTGTAACTTTTGCTACTTTTGGTCTTACGGGTGAGCAATTACCTGTATTAGTGGCTCATCCAGCGGTGATTGACTTTTTGCAGGGTGCTACCCTAATTTTTTCAGTTTTGTTAACTGTAGTGTTAACGCAAAAAATTGCTCGTCAACCGATGCGATCGCAAATGACGCAACACTTAGCAGCAATCGGCTTAGGAGTAAGTCTGTGGACTCTTATCGTATCTGCCTAATAACAATTAACAATTATCAACATGGCAAGTTTTTTAGAAGCACCACGGTTGCGCATAGGAGAAGACAGCGAAGAAGAACGACGCGCCACTTGGCTGGAACTTTTTTATGATTTGGTGTTTGTTGTTGCAGTTTCTCAACTCGCCCACTATCTTCAAAATCATGTCTCGCTATCAGGAGTACTAGGCTTTGTAGCTCTTTTTCTACCCGTTTGGTGGTCATGGATTGGCACCACATTCTACGCTAACCGCTTTGACAGCGATGACGTGGGACATCGGCTACTGACTGCTGTGCAGATGCTTGCCATTGCTGCACTAGCTGTCAACGTCCATCATGGCTTGGGTGAAAGTTGCACTGGCTTTGCCCTCTCCTATGCTCTCGGTCGCGCTGTACTTGTGTTTGAATACATTCGTGCCGGATGGCACATTCCCACAGCACGTCCGTTGACAACTAGTTACGCCAGAGGTTTTGCTCTAGCTGCTACCTTTTGGGTAATATCAGCATTTGTACCCATTCCTTGGCGGTTTGTATTGTGGGCATTGGGAATCATTGTTGACTTCGCCACACCCGTGACATCACACAAGTTGCAGCTAGAACTGCCTCCCCACCCCTCTCACTTGCCTGAGCGTTTTGGGCTGTTTACCATGATTGTACTGGGCGAAGCGATTATCGCGGTGGTGAATGGTGTCTCCGAGCAGAAATGGGCTATTTTAAGTGTAATCGCCGCAGTTTTTGGTCTAGGTATTGCTTTTAGCTTGTGGTGGGTCTACTTTGACAACCTTGGTGGCACACCTATTCAGAGGGCGCAGACAGAGGGACGAGTGACCCTTCTCAATATTTGGCTCTACACCCATCTACCGTTGGTGATAGGCATCGTCGGTACCGGAGTCGCCGTGGAACTCGTATTGTTGAGCAAGTCAGCGCTAGCACTACCTGATGCAGAGCGATGGCTGCTCTGTGGCTCTGTAGCATTGTGCTACCTGACTTTAGGTATTCTCCACCGCCTTGGGGTCATCCGCTACTGTAAAATCCGTACTAAGTATCGTATTGGGGCGGCGCTTATTCTGCTGGCGATCGCGATTTTTGGCAAAGGTTTGTTACCCGTTGCGGTCATCGGTCTTGTAGCTGTAGTTTGTGTTGTGCAAGTTGTTCAAGATTTGACTCAGAGTCGTCCCACGACTCGGTTGGTCGATCCGGAAATTTAGCTATCGGCAAAACAATATCTTCTTGTTTCTTGAGAATCAAGCGTGATAATTATCATGAAAAATTATAGCCAATTTAAACCGTTACGCCCCTACCAAATAAAGCTGCGATGGGATGTGTTTTTTAGGAGTTATATAATTGATATTAGAATAGGGCTATTCTAGAATTAGCGTTAACGAAAGTGGTTGATTAAAAGAGAACTGGTAATGAGTGATTACGAACATTGCCCCCAGTGTGGCGCGAATCTAAATTTACAAAAGAATAGATATTATGACTCAAGCTTTATCTAAAACCAAACTAGTAACCTTTGAAGAATTCATTGCTTGGTATCCGGAAAATTCAGAACGTCGTTATGAGCTACATGATGGAGTGATTGTAGAGATGGCTTTGCCAAAAGGGAAGCACGAAAGGGTTGCTGGATTTTTAGCAAGAAAACTGACCGTAGAATTTGACCGATTAAACCTACCGTACTTCATACCAAAAACTGTAATCATCAAACCACCTCTTCATGAGTCTGGATATTCTCCAGATGTGTTGGTATTAAACAACGACAATCTTGGAAATGAGCCTATATGGGAAGATGAATCATTCATTACTCAGGCAGCATCAATAGCTTTATTGATTGAAGTCGTTAGTACTAATTGGCGTGATGATTATCTCAAAAAGTACGCTGATTATGAGGAAATGGGAATAAATGAGTACTGGATTGTTGATTATGCTGCTTTAGGCGGTAGGGAGTTCATCGGTAATCCAAAGCAACCTACTATCTTGGTTTGCTCATTGGATGAAGGTGAGTATCGGGTTAGTAAGTTTCGAGGTGATGACCGTATCATATCTTCCACATTCCCAGAGTTAAACCTGACTGCTCGACAGATTTTCAATGCTGCTATTTCTCCACTCTAGAATGCGATCGCAAATGACGCAACACTTAGCAGCAATCGTTTTAGGAGTAAGTCTGTGGGCGCTGATTATATCTGGCTAATGGTAAAAAACAATTAGCAATTAACAATTAACAATTAGCAGAAATATAGCAATATTACCTGTTAAAGACGCTCCCTCACCCAATATCTAAATGCTTTCATAGTCGCATTTCTGCCAAAATTAGTTCTTGCCAAATACTCTGGAATCACCTCAGCAATTAGTAAATTAGGGAAAATGCGACTAGTATTAGATTCAACATATTTACCATCTTGAAGCACGTTTATTTCTAGCGATCGTCCATTCCATCGCCATAGTTCAGGCACTCCCAACGCTTCATAATTACCAATCATATTGTGAATGGTCGTCCAATTTTTTACTCAAGGCTTGGTGTACCCATCATGGAATTACCAGATGGTCGTTGCTTTGAATATCGACGGAGGAAAGACGGAACACGAGAAATCATCTGCGAAGTTCCTTGTAGATGACAGAACCAAAACCTACCCTAACCATAATTGCTGGACCTAATGGCTCGGGAAAAAGTACGTTCACTCGCGCCACTCAAGAGGCTTTACGAGTTCCAGTTATTGATCCCGATCAAGAAGCACGGTTATTTCGACCTGATGCCCCGGAAGCAGCAGCAATAGTTGGCGGAAGACAAGCAATAAAACGCGCTCGTGCTTACCTTACAAACAACGAGAGTTTTGCAGCAGAAACTACACTATCTGGTAATACGTATCTGCGGATGATGGCAGAGGTCAAGCAAAAAGGATGGCAAGTCAACCTCATCTATGTTGGGATCGATAACGTGCAGACTAGCATAGAGCGTGTAGCTCAAAGAGTTGCACAAGGGGGACACAACGTACCAGAAGAAGACATTCGGCGTAGATATGCACGCAGCCTAGCTAATTTACCATCGGTGCTACAGCCAGCTGTAGCACCTTAATCTTTGATAATTCAACAATAGAAGGGCATCGACAAATACTAACCATTGAAAATGGAAGAGTTACCCAAAAAGCTCGCGTTCTACCTGAATGGATAAAAACCTTGCTACCTCAATAAATTCTTGGAGAGAACCAGAGCTAATAAATTCAGCAGCAAGCTTTGGAGACAGCCTCTGCTGTACTAATCCGCGTTTACACTGCAAAAAATGAAAGGGAAGAAGGTGAATGGATTGCGAAGCAAATTAAAAATTTGGCTAGCGATCGCCAGAGTTTTGCGTCTACCAACTATCCTGAAATTTGTAGGCGATCGCGTTCCCTCATCCCTAAAACTCATTCCTAGGCATCCCAAAATTCGGTCTATATCCGCAAGCATCCGACCACGATTAGCGTAATAGAGACGAATCGGAGTCATACTCCAAGCAAACATCATCCCATGCTGCCATTACCTCATGCCATTCCCCATCTGTTTGGGGCGACTTACCTTTAATCAGTCCAACAAACCGTGTTAACTTTCTGGCTTTTTGGGCATCTTCCCCCAGTACCTCTGTCAAGTCACGTTCAAAGTTGGGGTCGTAGCCCTTGGCAACAAGAGCAGCATACTCGGTATCGGTCATGTTGAGGTCGTGGATGTTTGGTTCGGTCATATTGGGGGTGCGACTACGCTCTTCACTTTAACTGTAGCGCAGCTGTAGTTACCTCTGACATTACCCAGATGTAGTATGATTACTACCTGTGCGAGCGCGGTTATCGCTTGTAATATTTTTAAAGGTTCCATCATGGTTTAATCTCCACCCATAACTAGAACTGGCTCTATCCAAACTAGTTTTCTGTGCTGCCTGCCGAATCCGCACATGTTGATTGCGTAAAAAGCCTCTATGCCAATGAACACTTTTAGAAGCATGTGTACCGCGCAAAGGTGAAGATTGTGCATCTTCTCTCTTCACAGAATAGTTTTTTCTAATCCAAAGCGGTGTTTATTTAAAAGAGCGTATTACCTCCCTATAGCAGACAGACCAAAAATAAAGTGCAACATTAATTCCGCTAAACAATTTAGGAATTCCTTCTAGTAAACTTGGTGTTCCATTACCATTCAAGTGTATTGAGTCCACCGTAATAGCGATGAACAATAAGCTTATGCCAACTAAGAGTATAACGTATGGCGTTGATTGTATTCGTTGCCGAAAAGCTAATCCGTAGGAGAGGGCGATCGTAGCGTAAACCAGGATAGTTACTAGCTTATGTACACCAAATTGGATAAAAATTATATGAATTCTATAGATTTCGTTAAGTAGAAAACCAGCAGTTAAAAGTGTAGAAAACAGAATAAACTTATTATTTGGATTTTGCGGTTTAATTTTTTTTATCAACCCGTAACTAAAAGCACAAACTAACGGCGGTATACAACACAATAATTGGAAAGTATGTGTCAATAAACTTGCAGTCGGGTATTGTGGGGAAGGAGGTGGTAGAAATAAACCTGCTACTGATGGCTCAAATTGTTTGGCATATACAATCAAAGCAACAACCAATAATAAACATAAAATATTGACCCAAAAAATAGAACGATAAATTGTCATGACATCGTCATTCGTATGAAAGTAAGGATGTGGGTTACAGGAGTAATTGTTTACGCCACACCCAGAATTATCAAGTACAACGGTATAGCTTAGCACAAGCGCTTGGCGCTCTGGGACTGATCTAGGTCAATTAGAACTACCACTTTCCCAATCCTTTCATAAGACTGTACGATCGGTACACGCGATCGCCTTTGTCATGGGGTGGTATCGCATAGTGCCTCACAGTTAACTGAATGTCGAACGTGCAGCCTTGTGTACCAGTTGGTCAACAGCAAATCAATGTGATTTCCTAATAGAAACCTGTAGCGCGAGGGTGCGATCGCCTAAGAATCAATACGGTTCAGGCTTACATCGATCGCGTTGCGGTGGACTGAATCATGAATCATAAGGTATTCAATCCACCATTGTTTCCCCCTCGTTACTAATGAGAGCCGACGCAGTTAAACCTTGACTCGTCGTCGGAGTCAGCTTTATTCCTCATCAATTTTTTCGATATCATCAGGTGTACCAGTGGCAGAAAGTTTTGATGTGCCAGATTTACCTGCGCCCGAGTTGCCGCCAGAAGCGCCAGCACCGCCGGAGTGTTTAGAATCCGTGTTGCCTTGTTCTTCTTGGAGCTGTTCAAGGCGGTTTTTTTCTTGAGCTTTATCTTTTTGGTCAGCCATATCTTATTTACATTTTTTGCGATCGTTTAGCTCTTAACTCTACCATTTTCCTAATTCAAGCGACACCAGAGGCAAATGCTTTTAATTGGGGTACGGAACGAGCGTCACCCGAAGGGCGTCGCGTCAAGACACAACCTAAAATTCCCAACGATAACCCTTAACTGAACTGTATTGCTATATATGCGCCCAGTTTGCTTGAGCAGACTTTAGCTATCAGCCAGGAGATTTATTTCCAGGTGACACATATTGCAATAGGTTTGGAAACACCTAAAACCGCTAGGAATGAAAAGGTAATATCAGTAGATTTAACGAAGCGATCTGTAAATATTTTGCCTTATAAACGTTATTGAGTAACCTAGCGTGAGGGTGAAAGGTACTAGACAGAGCCAATGTTATCACTTTTGGTAAACCAGAAAAATTGCAATTGCGTCAAGATAATCAAAGTCAAAATGGCAATACTAGACCTTCAGGATACTTGACTTACTCTGATTTTCAGAGATGGACAAGAAAGCCTGAATCCAATTCTCAAGTTGTAGAGAAGGTTAAATCTTATCTTGATAGAACTAATCAAGTGATGGAAAAAATGGGGCATCCTTTTGCCCACCGCGTATATCAGTCGATTACTCAGTATGTAGTGAATTATCCGGTGGGATCAGGAGACTTTAAGTTTGCACTTGCGGATCAATTTGGGCAGAAATTATTACCTAAATTACGGGGAGTGATGATTGATGAAGTTCACGAAGAATTGGATAACCTAGAGAAAATTATTGTAGAGATTGGTGATTCTCCCTTGATAGAAGCGTTTAGTAAAGCCCGTGAAGGGCGTTACGGACAATTTCATTGGCAAGGATTAGTTTATCAGGATGAGCCAGCAAAATGAGACTTTATCCTAGCCTGTTTGCTTATTTGAATAACTGTCAGCCTGTTCCAGAGAGTACTCTGTTACATGCAAGAGATCGCCCAATAATTGCTCTAGATTCACAAGAGGATTTTTCCGGTCAACCTTTTTTAATTCCTCTTGATGATGGAGTCTATGAAATTGCTTTTCCTTATCTAAAACCAACGGACATAGGGCATCACGATCATCAGTTAGAGTACATTTTTAATTTATCTATTAGTAGTGAATTCTATAAGCTGCGTGTCAATACTTCTCGGTTAACCTCTCCCCCAACCCCTCTCCTGCAAGGGTCGGTATGAATTTTTCCCCCATTCCCTTGTAGGGAAGGGGGGTTAGGGGGGTTAGGTTTGCCTTATCCGAGAAGTATTGGGCTGCGTGTCACCGATGAAGTTTTAGATTTAGATACTATTAAGGAAGAGAACGAATTACAAGAGTGGGAAAACAAATTAGGGGAGCGTTTGGATAGTACAGCGGCTCTTTTAATTCGGCTTGAGGTTGGTATGTTTACAAGTTTCTTCGGAGATCAGAAGACAAGACAGCCGACTATTTTATTAACCCAGTTAGAGGAGAAGTTAGACAAAGTTAAGGTTGATGAGGCGAATCTTCCTATAGTTATTAGCCTTGAACGCCGATATCAACTTCGACGCAAGTTAGAAGCGATCGCCTCTAAACTCCGCTATCAACTTAGAAGGCAAGCAGAACTCATGCCTGTGGGTAGAATTCAAGAAATGGATTCCTATTGCCTTAGAGATTATATCCGCCGCCCTGGTATAACCGCTGTGGAAAAGGCAGGAGCAAAGCAAGAGTTAATGGCAATCCAGCGTTATCAAGATTATAACACGCCTGAAAACAAATTTCTTGTTCATTTCAGTCAGATTTTATATTTCAATTGTTATCAATATGAGAGGAGTAGTGCAACGCAACATAGAGTAGAAGTCCAGAAATTTCGTTTAGTTATCGATTTGTTTAAGCAACAACCAGTAGTACAGAAAATTAAAGACAGACAATATCAATTTACTAAGCCCAACTATGTTTTACAGCAAAACCCTATCTATAGAAGTTTCTATCAAGCTTACTTAGAATATCTTCATAAAAGAGATGAAAAAGAGCGTATTTGGTCATTTCGCAATCAATTACTAGCTGACACTGTCTATATTTGTTTAACAGCAGCGCTGCTACGCTTTGAAGGAATAGGAGTAGATGCACTCTCTAGTATTCCTGGTAGTAACAGTCCGGATAAAGGACGTTATATCCAAGTTGGAAGTAGCATTAAAGCTAGGATATTTCTGCAAAATCAAGTTTACGTGTTCAGTTTGCTCAAGCCTTTTAAGAAACACGGGAGTGGGGAGTGGGGAGTGGGGGAGCCAGCGCTGCAGGAGGGTTTCCCTCCGTAGGCGACTGGCGTAGTGGGGGGAAGAGGGGGAGTGGTGGTGTTTATTCCGCCGCCGGTGGGGTGCTCCTTAGCGATTGGCTGCTGACATGGGAAATTCACCAATTAGACTCAAAAGAGTTAGAAACTAAACGGTTTACCTTACCCATTTGGGTGTTTTGGTATCGCCCGAACGATCTGGCGATCGCACAGTTATATAGATATTTACAAGACAAACAGTATTTCCAGAAGGGATTTGTGTTTTATTTACAAGTTCCTCCCAACAGTTCCTCGCCCGTAGGTAAAATACAAAGTTTTTCTCACGGGAAGTTATTGCTTTGTCAATTACCCGATCCCATAACAGCACAAGGATTTTCCAACACTGTTGCTTTTATGGCACATCTGATTAAATCAGCAGTGGAGTCTCCGGTATGAATGAGCGACAATTTTGGACTCAACTGCAACACTAGTTGATTTAATTCGAGAAGTGCAGGCGGTAGCGACTGCACACCGCAAGCGAGTGCCCCAATTATTGCGTCAATCGTTTGGCTTAAACTTTCTCCCAGAACAGGTTTTGATTAACTTGTTGCAGCAAGCGCAAAGCGTGGAGAGAGAAAGTGAACTGTATCAAGTGCCATCCTTACAACTACTCCACCCTGTTGCATCTAACTTAACTTTGCAGGTTGCTAACACTTACCGCTATCAATTTACCTGCCCACAAGCAACGTTTAATCTCACACCAGACAATCCCCAAATTCCTGCTTGGGTTGGTAATGATGCAAATCAACCAGGAAATTACACCATTACTTTAGAGCAACCTGATTATCCAGGTTTAGCTGATGATTTTGGTGATAATATCTGGCAACAGGCTACAAAATCTTGGCAGACATTACCAGACATTCAGAAAATTAATCTCGCCCTTCAATCTCTCGATCCAGCTAACTTTCGTCTGAGTACGCCGCAAACACCTCACCTGCAAGTCTGGATGTCGCTACAGGATTTATCTTTAGATTTAAGAGCAGCAATTACATTTTTGCGCTTGGGTGAAGACGATACATCCAATACGGTTCGTTTAAGAGTTATTGGTGAGGATTACATAAATGTAGAGACGCGACGCCAGTCGCCTACGGAGGGAAACCCTCCTGCAGCGCTGGCTCAACTTTCGCGTCTCTACAGGAATTATCGGTATGTAAATTATCTGATCCGAACCGTATTGACGATACATCGGCTTTGTCAGAACCTGCTAAATTACTGGTTCACCAGTATCAGTCAACCTATAGCTTGCCAATTAGAAAACTACCTGAACAACTCAACCCTGAGCCAATATCCCCAGCGCAAGGCTTAGTAATTGGTAGGCGTAACAGTCGTTCTGTTTTACAAACAATCATCTCACAAGCTCGTCGGTTCCTCCTAATTTCTAGTTATGTAATTGAAGATGAAACCTTAACAAAATTAATCTGCCAGAAATCTCAAGAATTACCTCAAGGCGTTTGGATTTTGACTGACTTGAGGAACGAAGTCATCGATCGCATTGATGTCCAAGTAGCCGATAATCTTTCTTTACGCGAAGAGTATAAACGCTCAAATCAGCGCAAAAAAGCTTGTTTGCGAATGCTGCTGGATGCCAATATTCAGATCCGTAGCGGTGCTTTTCACCTCAAAACTTATATTTCTGAACAATATGCTTACTTGGGTTCTTGTAATTTAACTGGCGGCAGCTTAGATTTTAATATAGAAGCTGGTATTGTTAGTCGCAACACCTCTATTCATAGCCAATTAATCAATTTATTCCGCCAATTTTGGCAACAACGCAGCCGAGATGAGGTGCTACCAGTTAGTAACTCGGATGGTTTTTGCCTACGTTCCGTTCATCACAAAAGCGATGAACAATATCAGAGTTCTCCCAATCTATTGACGCCTTCCCAATACCAGAAAGATTTGATAGAACAACTCAAAAATTTTCAGGGACAGGTACAAATTTACAGTCGCAGCTTCCAACCATCTTTAGAAATAGCACAATATCTACGTTTATTAGATACGCGCATTTTTGTTGATTCTCAAGTCCTCACTCCTCACTCAAGTTTTCATGTCAAAAAAATAGATAATCTTCACGCAAAAATTACCTTACTGGGTGATAAAGTCGCTTATCTTGGTGGCATTAATTTTAATTTTGGTAATAGCGGATCTCTAACTGACTTAATGTATAAAACAACCAGTAATCAACAAATTTCTCGAATCCGCCAAAATATTACTTCACTTCAGTCTTAATTTATGACTCAATTATATAATTTGGAATCCTACATTGAATGTTGCCAATACACTCGACTTTTCTATAAGTTACCTGAGCAGTTTATTCCTGAACATGGAGATTTACCAATAAAATATAAAGAATTTATAAAATATTATGCTAATCATTCCTATTTATCCGAATCAATTTCGGGTTTAATTCGTTCGGAAAAGTTGGAAATTAATTCAGGGACTTTAGATTATCTATCAATTGGTACTGAACTTAGTCAGGGAGATAAACAGCAGTTATTCATCATTCCATATACAGTGGATTTGATGACGTTGAGTATGAGTAATCTTTTGGAACATCGAGATGGTTACTTATACAGCAGTGCTTACCATTATTGGAACCATTATTCGGAAATTTGTCAACGTAAAATAACTAAACCTCTAGTTTTTGTTGATTTGGATAGTTTTGGGTGCGTTCGCCTGATTCCCGTTAACTTTTCACGACTAGATGACAGCCCCTATCAAGTACCGATTCTCAACACCAGAGAACCAATCTTTCTTAATTCAGGCTACAACTCTATAGAAACATACAATAGTATTTGCCAGAGTACAGCACACCAAATATTAGCTGATAATTTTCCAGCCGAGTCCCAAAATATTGATACAGTTAATCATCTGGCTAGCTATTTACAAAAAACATTCTTGTTCCGGAGTCTCCAGCCCTACGTCGCTTAAAAATCATTTGATTACATCATTGAAATATTACATAATGAGCAAATTTTTTATAAAAAAGTTACTTTATCAATAGTCGCGATCGCCCAAATCGTATCTAAGGCAATCAATACTCAATATTTACGTAACCTTGCCAGTAAGTATCCTCAATATCAATTTGCCTTAATCAGTCAGTATAATATTTTCTCTAATATCCAGCAACTACTTCCAGAGTTTATCTGTCTTCACCCAATATTTCAAGGTTTTACTACAATATGGCAAGAAAAAATTCAGCTAAATTTTCCTCTTTTTGCCATTTACCTCGATCAAATAGAATTTGCGGTTGGTATTTCAGATGAGACAAAGCGAGTATCAAAACAATGGATTCAATTATCCGATCAAGAAAATGCTATTTCTTATGAAGGCAAACCCAAAGTGTTGATAGGACGCATACCCAATCAAAACCGAGATTTCTTCCGCATCCCACAGGGAAATAAAACAGCTAATTTACCTATCAAGGTTAATGGTAGCGACTACTGTAAAAATGGTGTTCCTCAAGACTACAACATCGAAATTGAAAAGTATCAGGAAACAGAAGATGTTTGTATTCGTATAGAGTTTCACCTACAACCCGGTTCTTTTCCTGAACTTAAAGTTATAGATTTAGAAGGTAAATATAACTTAAGTGCTTCCCTAATAGACAGAAAACAGATAACTTATAGTTATATTCCCCTGGGAAAAATAACTAACACTCGTAAACAAGAATCATTAGCTCAAATTAATCGTTTACAAACATGTAGAGGATTAGAGGAATTGAAAACATGTTTATTGCAAATTTCTGAAGAATTAGACAGAATTGCAAATAGTGGCAAGAAACCAATTAACTATACAATACTTAAGAGATTTATTCCAAACGTACTTGTCAGCAAATTAACAGCAACAGAGATTTATTACAATTCGTAAATGCTGACTCTCCTGATTCAATTGTGAGGGAATTGAGAACAGAATTCCAGAATCAAAATCTTCATAAAATAGTTAATACTATTTGTCGATTGCTAAATAGTGCTAGTGAATTGAGTTTTATTTATAAAGATTTGTTAGCAAAAGCAATTATTTTTATAGGAAAAACCTATGAATTTTCGCAATATTTATTGCCTGATAGTTTATTTCAATTACAATTCAGTATAGTCAATCAAATAAAACATCATAATCTAGGCAATGAATATTTACAGTGCCTAGCTAGAGTAGCAGTAAAGGAGGAACTACAAAGCAAATACTTTAATTGGTTTAACTCCCAATATAAATTAGAAACGAGCCAATATTTATGGGGTTATGGTCGAATTTTAGTTTGGTACTATAAATTTGAATATACGAATAACCTTGTAAAGTATCGAGATAATTTTACTGCTATTCTGGAATACTTACTTAGTAAAAATCCTAATAATTTTAAGTACCAGTACAAGCAGAATGCTTTTTTAAGCCTCTTATATCTACTTACATTTCGTGCTAATGATAAAGTCTTTTGTCAACATGGTTCAGATGAAATGCGAATGGCAGAAAGAGTAATTAATCATTTCAGAGACGATAGAATTATTTTAAAACAAGTGAGTCAAGAAAAGCCCCTCAATAATTTTTTCCAAGAAATGATTGAAGGAACTGCTACAGAAGATGACGTAACCAGTCTTCTGCATGGTTAAATTTCAGCATCCGGGACTTCCAATTAAAAAAATATCCACCCTACGGAATGGATATTTTATTTTTTTGTATTTCCTACAAACTGGGCGATCGCTTTTTTCGGAACGCTATAATTCGTAGTTATTCTCCCATACATGAAAGCTTCGGCTTGAAATAATTAGGACTTACGCACACTCACAAATTGAGTGTATAACGGAATTCGGTCGTTTCAGCTCGTAGAATTGACCACATGGACCAGAAGCGGAAACCGCGCCCCTACGGGTTGGTGGTCTACGCAAATGAATATTGCGCTGCGCCGCCCTACCGAAACCACTGCATACAAGACTATTTCTGTCAATGCGATCGTCCTAATAATTAGCGATCGCCTTTTTTATTTTCAATAAATCAAGGTGCAAAGCACCATGACCATTAATTACGAATTACGAATTACGAATTACGAATTATACCGATTCCATCCACTCGATACACTTGTGCATCTGCTGGTGCATTGTTTCCGCATCAGCATGATACCTACGACCATGACCTGGTAAAACCCACTCAAATTAGTAATTAGCCAACTTTCGCATCGATTTAATCTGTTCTGAGTAGCAATAGCATATGACTACCCTAGCAAAATCGTTGTCAGACTGTAGAGACGTTCCGGCGGAACGTCTCTACATGAACCGTATTGCTGTTGGTATTATTTATTCAAAATAAAATTTCCGTAATAACACTATGGTTATCGTACTTTTAAAGACTTTAGAATAGTTAGCATGGCAGGTGTGCTTAAAAAAAAAGCGTGGACTCCTGAGAGTACCACGCGCAGAGGAAAATGGTCTTGTGTATGCTCTCAAAGCATGGGTCTATAAGGATAGAGTAAAATTACTGGATTTTCTCCAGACACATCTGGTAAAGTCCAGTATTTTCACTCTTGGCACTTATGAAAACTAATGAGTATTGATAGTTTTCCATGGTCGGATATGTGACCGTGGGTGAGGAGATAGATGAAAAAGCTGTAGCGATCGCGTGGAAAGTCACTCATGTATGTCAGGTATAAGCCCATTTTCTAAAAGCAAGCAATCCCCTCTGATTTTGGTAGCTGATGATGACAAAACCATCCGAGTGTGGTTGCGTAGAAATATGGAACTTGAAGGCTATCAAGTGGTCGAAGCAACTAATGGTCAGCAGTGTTTAGATGCTTACGAGACTACGGATCCAGATATAATTTTGCTAGATGCTGTCATGCCGATCATGGATGGCTTTACCTGCTGCAAGCACTTATTGCAGATTGCTAGGAATAAATTAATGTCAGTACTCGCCAATTTTGATACTGACTCTGTTCTTGGCAATACTACGATCTTAAAGCTATGGAAGTATACTCCAATACTAATGATTACGTCCTTAAATGATGATGACTCGGTAGAGCGTGCTTTTCAGGCAGGAGCAACCGATTACATTACCAAGCCAATTCACTGGGCAATGTTACGCCATCGCGTACAAGGACTTTTGAAACAAGCACAAGTATACAAACAGTTAGAGGCGGCAAACGAGAGTTTGCAGCAACTAGCTCATGTGGATAGCTTAACTGACTTGGCAAATCGCCGTTGCTTTGACCAGTATCTGAGTTCTCAGTGGTTGACTTTAGCTATTGAGCGATCGCCTCTGTCATTGATTTTGTGCGATCTTGACTTTTTTAAACTTTATAACGATAGATATGGACATCCGACAGGCGATATTTGCCTGCAAAAGGTAGGTGCTGTCTTAAGCCGTACCGCACGGAAAAATCAGGATTTGGTGGCACGTTACGGCGGCGAAGAATTTGCTGTGATTATGCCAAACACCGATGAAAGGAGTGCACTTCACATTGCCGCAACAATGGTTGCTGAAGTTAGGAACCTGGACATTGCCCATGATGCTTCGATTGTTAGTCAGTTTGTCACCCTCAGTTTAGGGCTAGCGACGATCATTCCTTCTTTTGAATCTTCACCGTCAGATTTGATTGTGGCAGCAGATCAGGCACTTTACCAAGCAAAAGCGGAGGGACGCAATTGCATTAGACCTGTCTTCGCGGTATTGTCATGAACTATATAGCGGTTCTCAATTGAATGCATCACACTTGTAATTTTATTGTGGGGTGGGCATCCTGCCCGCCCATTTTTAGGACGGGCGGGCAGGATGCCCACCCTACAAGATATGTATTGAATGCAAGTGCGAACCGCTATAGTAGACGTTCCGGTGGAACGTCTGTACCCCACTCCCCACTCCCCACTCCCCACTCCCCATTCCCCATTTGTGGAAAACATTGACTCTATTCTGAAACCCTTTCAACGCTTTGGCGTCCATCTCGGACTGGAACGAATTCAAAAGCTGTTAGCAAATCTTGGCAATCCCCATCATCAAGTTCCAGTCATTCACGTTGCTGGCACTAACGGCAAAGGTTCTGTCTGTGCCTACCTTTCCTCTGTCCTTACAGAAGCAGGTTATCGTACCGGACGCTACATTTCCCCTCACTTAGTCGATTGGACAGAACGCATTTGCATTAACGAACAAGCCATTTCCGTAGAAGAATTGAGCCAATTATTAGTGCAAGTCCAAGCTGCCATTAACCTAGAGGAGGAGTTACCGACTCAGTTTGAAGTCTTTACGGCTGCTGCTTGGTTGTACTTTGCTCAACAGCAAGTTGATGTAGCGGTGGTAGAAGTCGGACTGGGAGGACGCCTAGATGCTACCAACGTTTGCGCGAAACCCCTTGTCACCATCATCACTTCGATAAGCCTTGACCACTTAGAGACACTCGGTCCTACGATCGCCGACATCGCAGCAGAAAAAGCCGGTATTCTTAAACCAGGGTGTCCAGCTGTTATTGGACCATTGCCACCAGATGCGGAAAAAGTCGTGCGATCGCGTATTCTGGAATTAAAATGCCCAGACATTGCACCTCAACCCGCCCGTCAAATCTCCTCAGGATGGGCAGAATATCAACACGTAGGGGCGGGGTTCCCCCGCCCTTACAGCAGTGGAGAGTCCTTAACAGAACAATCAACAACCAACAATCCCCAGCCTGAAAATCCAAAATCCATCAAATACCCCTTACCCCTACAAGGACAATTTCAATTGACAAATTCCGCTTTAGCTATTGCTGCTTTGGAAATCCTGCAAAAACAGGATTGGCAAATATCCGCAGCAGATATTGTTAACGGTATGGCAAAAACCAAGTGGTTAGGGCGGATGCATTTGCTGACTTGGAAAAACCACAAATTGTTGCTAGATGGTGCTCATAACCCAGCCGCCGCGAAAGTCTTGCGCGATTATGTAGATACCAATCCAAAATCCCAAATCGGTATAAATTGGGTGATGGGCATGCTTTCCTCTAAAGACCATGCCAACATCTTCAAAGCTTTACTGCGACCAAATGACCGATTGTATTTAGTGCCAATACCTGAACATAGTTCAGCCGATCCTGATGAATTAGCAAAACTAGCTCAAAATACCTGCTCATTAAGCTTTTGCAGCACTTATCCAGATTTATCATCGGCGCTAGAAGCAGCTTTTGCCTCCCATAATAATTTAGTTGTTTTGTGCGGTTCACTCTATCTGGTAGGGGATTTTTTACGAACAAGGCTAATAGACATCTCCATAAATTAATTGCGCGTTGTCTAGGACCCTTGTAGAGACGCGAAATTTCGCGTCTCTACATTGTTTTTCACCAGATGTCTAATGGCTAATGGCTAATGGCTAATTGCTAATTGCTAATGGCTGATGGCTAATTGCTGATGGCTAATTGCTAATTGCTAATGGTGCAATCAACAATCAACAATCAACAATCAACAATTAGCTAACTCCTACTACTGTTCCACTGTTGCGTCGCATCTTCTACGGCTTTATCCACCGTCTTCTCCCCCAGCATTGCTGCTTGTAGGTTGTCGTAAATTGCCTTTTGTAGTATGTTGAAATTCTTTAGTGTTGGGGTTAAGACGGATGCTTGTTGCAAGTCAGTGGCACTGGTAATACGCGCTTTGTCCAAAGGCTTTGGATTAGCTGGTAAATTCTTGAAGTAGCTGTCAGATAGTGCCTTGAGTGTAGATGGCATAACATTCGCTGCTTTGGCAAAGGTTAGCTGGTTCTGGTCATTAGTCACAAATAAAGCAAATTTGAGGGCGGCGTCAGGATATTTGGTGTCACGGGGAATGACGATGTTCATCACTGCGACGTTTTTCTTACCGTTTTCACCGATAATTTGCGGTGCAGTGGCAGAAACTTGCGCGATCGTTGGTGCATTTTTTGCGATCGTCTCCAGAAATTCTCCACCGACAGTCGTTAGCAACGCTGTTTCTCCTGCTTGGTACAAATCTATAGCATGACGATGACCTTGCGTCAATACCTCTTTGGGAATAAGTCCGCGTTTGTACAAATCTACCCAATATTGAAATGCCGCTTTACCTTGTGGAGAGTTAAATGCGGCTTTGCCCTGATTATCCACTAGAGTCACCCCCATTTGCACAAAAGACTCCAGTACATCCCCAGAATCTTCCGGAACAAACGTCACAAAAAAGGCATATTTGCCAGTTTTAGCTTTAATCTGTTGAGCTGCCTGTGCTAATTCGACGTAAGTAGCAGGTGATTTGCGGATACCTGCCTGTTTTAATAAATCAGTGTTATAAATGGTAAGCCGTGTGGTGAGGTACCAAGGAATACCAAAACTTTTGTCATTGAGTGTGCCAGATTTCCAAATATTAGGTAAATACGAGGAACGTACTTCAGTCGGAACTTTTGCATCTAAATTCAACCAGGCGTTTCGTCCTGCAAGTCGAGAAGCAAAACCCGGATTAAGGTTGACAACATCAGGTGGCGATTTTGCCGAGACAGCTGTTAAAATTTTGTTCTCCATTGCTGACCAAGGTACATCAACCCAGTTAATCTTTATACCTGGGTTTTGAGACTCAAAAGTCTTGATCAGGCTTTGGAAGTAGTCCTTAAATTGAGGTTGGAGTTGCATTGTCCAAAACTCAATATTTGTGGCTCCTGAAGATGCCTGTTTTGTACCCGTGCCGACGTTACCAGTGCTACAACTGACAATCCAGCTTGTCAGTAAGCCGAGTAACACCCAAACAACTAATCTTTTAAATTTTTGAATTGGAAACATATTGATTAACTTGTTAGTTGGTAGTTGTTAGTTGTTAGTTGGTAGTTGGTAGTTGTTAGTTGTTAGTTGTTGGTTGTTAGTTGTTGGTTGTTGGTTGTTTTCTACTAACCACTAACTACTAACCACTAACTACTAACCACTAACCACTAACCACTAACCACTAACCACTAACTAATGACTAATTTTTCACTTTAGCAGTCCTGTGGACAAAACTGTGGTTACAAGCTTCTATAGTTTATTTGGCAAATCTAATAGAGGGGTTGGCATCGAACTTGCACCACAACGGGTGAATGTAGTTCAGCTACGTAAGCAGCGTCAAGGATTGAAATTAGACGCTTTAGCATCAGTGCCAGTTCCAGAAGGCGTTATTATTGATGGTCAAATTGCCGATCCTCCACAAATGGCGCAATTAATCCAACAGGCGCTGAGTGATAGTAAAATCAAAGCGAATCGCGTTGCTACTGCTGTACCGGGACGAGATTCTATTGTGCGTCTGATACCCGTACCAGCAGAGTTAGATGACAAAGAACTGCGGGAAATGGTGTTGAACCACGAAGCAGGTTTGTATTTACCCTACCCTCGCGAAGAAGCTAATGTGGATTATCAGAAACTTGGCTACTTTGTAGATGAGGACGGCATTGAAAAGGTACAGGTGTTACTGGTTGCAACTCGTAAGGAAGTCACCGATACATATATAAGTACGTTTGAGCAAGCAGGATTGCAAATCGATGTTTTAGAGATTAACAGTTTTGCTTTGATTCGGACAATTCGCGATCAACTGCGGCAGTTTGGACCGCAAGAAGCAGCTGTGCTAGTGGATATAGAATTCGACAACACAGAAATTGCCATTATCGTTAACGGCGTGCCGCAATTTTCGCGCACAGTCCCGATTGGGACGTATCAAATGCAAACTGCTTTGTCACGAGCAATGAATTTACCCCCATCTCGAGACATGGAACTGTTGCAAGGAATGTCCATTCCTGCAACTCCCATGGAAGACGGGAAAACCGATGTCACTGAGACTAATCCTGGTATGGCGGCAGTGATGAGGGTTTTGGGAGAACTCACAGATGAACTGCGCCGTTCTATCGATTTTTATCTGAATCAATCTGAAAATCTGGAAGTAGCGCAGATTGTACTCGCAGGACCAGGAGGAGGACTGGGACAGCTTGATGAGTTTTTTACACAACGATTGAGCTTGCCCACCGTCCAAATAGACCCTGTGCTAGCTCTTTCCTTACAAGTTGACGAGCAAAAATACCCCTTAGTGGAACGTTCTGGTCTGGGGATAGTGCTGGGTTTAGGTATGCGGGAGGTGTGAATTGTTGATTGTTAGTTGTTAGTGGTTAGTTGTTAGTTGTTAGTGGTTAGTTGTTAGTGGTTAGTTGTTAGTGGTTAGTTGTTAGTGGTTAGTTGTTAGTGGTTAGTTGTAGATTGTAGATTGTAGATTGTTGTATTAACAACCAACAACTAACAACCCAACGGGAAAGCCAGTCGCCTACGGAGGAGCCAGTGCTGTTCGCGTAAGCGTTGCGTTAGCGACGAAGGAGCGTCAGCGTCTCCCCTTGGGAGAAGACGGGTTTCCCGTCGCAGGCAACTGGTGAAGCAGCGCTGCAGGAGGGTTTCCCTCCGTAGGCGACTGCTGAACCCGAAGGGCGTCGGAAAGCCGTCATTCGCGCTGGCGAACTAACAACCAACAACTAACAACCAACAACTAACAACCAACAACCAACAACCAACAACCAACAACCAACAACCAACAACCAACAACTAACAACCAACAACTAACAACTAACAACTAACAACTAACAACTAACAACCAACAACCAACAACCAACAACCAACAACCAACAACTAACAACTAACAACTAACAACTAACAACTAACAACTAACAACTAACAACTAACAACTAACAACTAACAACTAACAACCAACAAATGTACAGTTTAGATATTAACTTTCTTAAAGACCGCCCAGAATACCAGCCAAAGTCTAACAAGAAGGTAAAAATAGCTTTCCCGGGTGGAAATCTCACACCAATGTATTTGGGAATTGCCCTTGGTGCGTTTTTTCCTGTATTGGTGGGATTGATTTGGTGGTTATTGCAAGCGAGAAATGCTGATTTGGGGCAGACTATAGCACAACTTGAGCAGCAACAACAGCAGTTAGATCAACAAATAGGAAATATTAACAAAATTAAGGAACAGACAAACCAAGTTAAGAGCGAAACTCAAGCTTTAGTTACCGTGTTTGACCAAATTCGTCCTTGGTCAGCAATGTTGCAAGATTTGCGCGATCGCATCCCAGCGACAGTGCAAATCGAAAACGTCAAGCAAATTCCACCCGCTGCGGCTGAGAAGGGTCAGCCATCACCAAATCCGGCTGGGGGAGTAGAACTTAACGGGTTTGCTCGCTCCTTTAACGATGTCAACGATTTCTTGCTGACTCTGCAACAGTCTCCTTTCTTCAAGTCCACGGAGACAAAAATTATGACAGCAGAGTTAGTAGATGCACCAATATCTCCAGGTGCTCCTCAATCAACTACAGGTGTACCAATTAAACCACCTCAAATAGTTAAATACACGATTCAATCTACTCTGAGCGATGTTCCAGCTTCTGAGTTAATCCGAGAATTGGAGCAAAAAGGCACAGTGGGACTAGTTACTCGAATTCGCAGTCTGCAACAAACAGGAGTCATTTCAAAATGACGCTAAGTGAAGATTTAAATTTTGTTGAGCAAGACGGGGAGTTAGAGGCTGCTTCCCCTGGTTACCCCGTTATTTTTGGCAGAACCCTAACACCGCAAATCATTGGCATTGCGGTGGGGGTGGTGGGACTCTTAGGAGCTGGTTACATGCTGCTTAACCTGATCTTGCCAGCTTGGGACACTTATCAGCAGCAGCAATCAAAACAGAACGATCTACAAGGACAAATAGAGCAAAAGAAAGCCACCATTAAACAAATTGACAAAGTAAAAGCGGAACTAACACTTTCTCAACAGCAACAAGTTCAGGTTTTAGCTTTATTTTCTAAAGAAAACACCTTGGATACATTGCTGCTGGATATGAATCGCTTAGTTGAGTCTGGCAATTCTCAACTTCCTGCCACTGCGGTGAGAGGCAAACTCAAGAAGTTTGTGCCTGTTGCTGGAAAACCTGAAGTGATTACCGATGGAACCCTGGGAACACAAATTAACGGCAAGTTGAAACGTAAAAGCATCAATATGGAAATTTTAGGAACCTATGAACAAACGCAGTCGATTCTCCGTAATATTGAGCGTTTACAGCCTTTATTGATAGTTAAAGACTATCAATCTACTTTGGCACCAGAACCTGCTGCTCAACCGGGCAAAGTGCTACCTAGGGTTGGACCTGCAGCGATTACTACATCTTTCCAGCTACAGGCATTAATGCCACTGAATCAAGAGGAATTAGCCGCAACTGCTAAAGCAGCAACACCACCCAAGAAGTAAAAGTGATTTAAACATCATGTACAACTTCTTGTGGGATGGGCATCCTGCCCGTCCTATCAACTGGGCGGGCAGGATGCCCAACGCCAGTCGCCTACGGAGGAGCCAGTGCTGAAGACGGGTTTCCCGTCGCAGGCAACTGGCGTCGGAAACCCTCCTCATGCGCGCTGGCTCCCCCACAATATTGGATAATTTATTTGTTGCAGTTCCCTAAAAACTGTTACTAGGGAAGAATTTTAGGGAACTATAGAATTTCAATCCCAGATAGGGATTCATACAGTAAAACTACTGAGGGCTGCTAATGGTTAATTCCCTGAATAAGTAAGTTGGCGAGATTAATCCCAATTATGTAAACTTTTGTAAAATGACTCAAAAGGCTTGTAGTTGCGCTCTCGTGCGCGCACGAGAGCGCAACTACGAACCAATGATGATTTATTGACGCCGACCTACTTACGATTAGCAATTAACTATTAGCAATTAGCCACCAACAATCAACAACCAAATGTGAGGAATGAACTGTGAAAAAACTTCACGGTAATAGTTTAATATTGGGTGCTACCGCAATGATTTTTTTAGCAGCGCAATCAGTGTCGGCGCAGATGACTCAAATTACTGATGTGCAGCTAAATCCAGTTGATGGTGGAATTAGTGTTGTTTTGAAAACGAATAGTGGCGATCGCCCCCAAGTTTTTACAACACAAAAGGGCAATGCCCTAATCGCAGATATTATTAATACTCAACTCCGTTTATCGAAAGGCAATAGTTTCCACCAAAACAATCCGGCGCCGGGAATTGCCTCAGTGGCGATCGCTCAACTTGATGCCAACAGCATCCGGGTGTTAGTAACGGGAATCGATAGCGCCCCCAGTAGTCAACCTGTGGTGCGAAAGCAAAACGGAATTGCTCTCAATTTTACCCCAACTGCGGTGGGCAAGACGCCTACCCCACAATTATCACAAGCAGCAGCACAGCCGATGGCGGGCAAGATGCCTACCCTACAATCATCACAAGCAGCAGCACAGCCGATGGCGGGCAAGATGCCCACCCCACAGGTTGCTACACCATCTCAACTGAGTCAAAAGCCAGACGTTCTTGTTCCCAACCCACAAATCACCATTGACGGGAAACCAGCACCAGCAGCTGGACCAAGTCAACCGATGACTCCAACACCGCCTTTCTTGCCAAGAGCTGTCGCCCCACCAGTAGGAGACATTGCCATCTCGAATATGGATGCCTCTGCCAGTAGCATTGACTTAGGAACTCAGGAACGTGTTCCCCGCTTAGTGTTGCGAGATGCTCCGGTACGAGAGGTTTTGTCACTACTTGCTCGTGCGGCTAGTCTGAACTTGGCTTATACAGGAAATGGAGCAGCAGCGCCATCCGGAGGTCAGGGTCAAGGTGCTGCCGCCGCTACAGGTGATGGACCGACAATCTCCCTAGATATAGAAAACGAGCCAGTGCAAGATGTTTTTAACTACGTCTTGCGCCTAAGTGGTCTGCAAGCTAACCGTAGCGGACGCACGATTTTCGTTGGACCTAATCTACCTAATGCCACTCGCGATCTGGTCATGCGTAACCTGCGACTTAATCAAGTAACGGTGGGAGTCGCCCTCAACTTTTTAGTCGGCTTAGGCGCAGAAAGTGCTGTCAGCCGCGAACGGCAGGTTACGAGTGTCAGTGCTGTGCCTGTGGGTAATGTTGCCACTGCCATCACCCAAACTCAGACGACGACAGAAAACAGACTTGAAACCCAACGCGCTAACTTTACAGACTCAACTCCCTTACTGCGAGGTTTACAGGCATTAGGAGACGAGCGCAGCAATTCCATTACCTTGATTGGGACTCCCAGGCTAGTTGAGATGGCAATGGCTCAAATAACTCAATTAGATATCCGTCGTCGGCAAGTTGCAGTTAATGTCAAAGTCGTTGATGTTAACCTATCGGGAATCCAAGACTTTAACTCCAGCTTTGCTTTTGGTATTGGCAACAACTATTTTTCTAATGATGGCGGTGCAGCATCTCTGAATTTCGGTGGTGTCAAGCCCCCTTCTGCTGCACAGGCGACTAACAGTCTAGTAAACCCAACTGTGATCCCTAATCCCTATGCAGGTGGCAATACTTTCGTAGATTTAAACAACTCCACTAATGTTCCGGGAACTGGAATAGGCGAAAGAACAGTTTTTAATAATACCGTTAATGGTCAGTTCAATGTTAATGAGCAACTAGGAAGGGCTGAACCATTTTTTAATCGTCAAGCAGGGGTTTCGGGAAATCCATTCCAAACTATCACAGACATTACACAAGGAACGCCCAATGTCACTACTACAACTGTGAGTCCTTCTAACACTCCAGGAGGACCCAATACAGTAACAACTACTTTGAAACCAGGAACTCTTGGGACAGTAACAGGTGCTCTCCCGTCTTTTTTCCAGTACCCCAAACGATTGCTAGCCAGTTTGCAAGCCCAGGTGCAAAGTGGCAATGCCAAGATTTTGACTGACCCAACTTTAATTGTACAAGAAGGTCAGCAAGCTCTTGTCAACCTGACCCAGGAAGTAGTAGGAAATATAAAAATCCAAACAACTGATACTCCTGGAGGCACTAGAACAGAGAGAATAGTTGACAAACAAAGAGTTGGCTTAACCTTGAATGTGAGAATTGAGCGGATTGACGACAATGGTTTTGTGGCTTTATCGGTTGCACCTACTGTCAGTTCACCTGCACAAGCACAAGATACAGGAAATGGGCAAATCGTTTTAGTGTCTGAGCGTTCCCTGACTTCTGGCTTAATTCGCCTGCGAGATGGTCAAACGCTCATTCTCAGCGGTATTATTCAAGACCAGGACCGGACAACTGTCTCCAAAATTCCCATTTTGGGTGATATTCCGCTCCTTGGTTCGCTGTTTAGAAAAACAAACAGATCGAATCAGCGCCAAGAGGTAATTGTGTTGCTGACGCCTCAGATTATGGATGACTCGGAGCGGTCCTCCTTTGGCTATAACTACAGCCCCAGTCCTGAAGTGCGGCAAATGATCGAGCGTCGAGGCTTGCAGGTTCCTGCTAAGAGGTGATCGCGATCAACTCAATACGGTTTACTTACAGCAGTTTTCAATTGAATTGACCACATTGTAAGGGCGCGGAAACCGCGCCCCTACGGTTATATTGCAATACGGTTCAGTTATACTAAAAACGGCTGAAAACTATACTTATTTAACATTCGCGCATCCGGTTCTTAAGCCTCTCCCCGCATCGGGGAGAGGTTTGGAGCTCAGTCCATATTAAGTGAACTTTTGAACCGTTCGCAGTATAATATAATTCACCTATCGTCAACCTATGTAGAGACGCGAAATTTCGCGTCTCTACGATCACCTGAAATTCTCACCGATAACCCTTAACTGAACCGTATTGGGTTATATTGTGGTCTACCCGATAATGGGGCTGTAAGATAATTTACTCACCGTCAACCTCTGTAGAGACGCGAAATTTCGCGTCTCTACAAATGCTGCATGGTTGTTGACTACAATTGTAAGGTAAGGCGATCGCTTTACCTGTGATATTATTGCATTGAAGCAAATATGCCTCCCACCACTACTGAAACAGTTTACTGGACAGTTGCTGACTTAGAACTGCTACCCGATGACGGTAGACGCTACGAGATTATTGACGGAGAGATATTTGTGACGAGAGCACCTCATTGGAAGCACCAAAATACTGCTGTCAAAATTGGCACAGCGCTTACCATTTGGTCTAACGAAAGTGGGTTAGGCGAAGCAGCAATTAACCCTGGTTTGGTGTTCTCTGAAGCCGATAGCGTCATTCCGGATGTGGTTTGGGCTAGCCATGAACGACTGCTAACCTTGCTTGATGATGCTGGACACCTGATTGCTGCACCGGAACTGGTCGTTGAAGTCCTGTCTCCAGGTGAAAAAAACGAGCGCCGCGACCGAGAATCTAAACTCAAGTTGTATTCAACTTATGGTGTTTTGGAGTATTGGATTGCAGACCGCCTGCAACGCAAAATGGAAGTTTATCGACGCGATCGCGCTATTTTAAAGCTAGCTGTCACACTGTATACCAAAGATGAATTAACCAGTCCGATATTGCCAGGATTTAGTGCTGTGATTGGGCAATTTTTTTAATGCCTACGATTGTCGTAAGTAGTCATGCAAAATTAAATATACAATGTCCGAAGCGAAGGTCGCGAAGCGGAATGAAGCAATTCGCTTGCGGTTTAGGATTGCTTCACTTCGTTCGCAATGACATAAATATTTTTGCATAAGTACTTAACTCAAACTGGTTAACATTAATTTTTACTGCTTTCTTCCTCTATACTTTTACGAAGCTCGATAAATTGCTTACCTGCATCAGTGATTTTCAAGTAATCTGAAAGATTATTACCTTCATATGGAATGCTACGAATCCTCTCTACATTATCTATATAACCTACATCCCGAAGGTAATAAATTTCTCTTTCTAAAATGTCATTTAGTTTATAAGCACCAAAACTACCTGAACTAATTTTCTTAAGATGTTCATACATTGATTTAGACATTGACAACAACACTAGCTTGTCAGTTCTTGCTTTATTTGCAGCAATTTTTTTGTTGATTGCACCTAGTTTGCTTTCAAAAGTTCCTCTGTCGAAGGTAAAAGAAACAACATCATCAAGACGAGGAATGAGAAACAGTAACATTGCGATCGCCACAATTGCTACTAGAAGTTGTACAGAAGTTTGCCCAGACAATAACATGATCAGCAATATTGCTTCCAGAAAAGCAATACATGTAAAAGCTGCCCACCATTTTGTTGAGTATTCTTGATTCACACTTTTTCTCCTACTAACTCTCAATTAAAAGCAATTTTATTAGGATAAAATTAATTATAGTCGCTGTTTTCTAATGATTTAGATACCAATTATACTCAATACGATTCTGATAAGATAATCTACATACCGATAACGACTGTCCAGACGCGAAATTTCGCGTCTCTACACATTTTAGATGAGACACGAAATTTCGCGTCTCTACACATTTTAGATTCTTACTCACAACTCTGAAGCGAACCGTATTGCAATCACACTAGGTCTTAATAAGAAAGCATTTTTGGCTTGTACAGGACTTACGCAAATCTAACCTATTTTCGTCATTGCAAGCGTTGCAAAGCAATCTCGTCAAGACTGGGATTGCTTCTCTTCGAGACGCTCCGCGAACGCAACACTGCGTTTCGCTCGCAATGACCAATCATCACTGCGTAAGTCCTGTTGTAATTATATAGGACTTATTTATGGTACAAATTAATCGTATGAATAGCCAGCTTGTTAATATAAAAACCTTGCACTGCCCCGTTCTTGGGCTGCTGCTTGGGAATGCGATCAAAGGAGTATCCGCCTTCTCGTATGTCGGGAGGCGGAGCCTCCCAAAAGAGCATTACAAGGCAGAACCTTGTAACGAGTGATAATATACAATTGTTTTTTTCTGTCAAAGTTAAAAATTGTCCCCTCAATTACGAATTACGAATTAGTAATTATACTAAAAACGGCTGAAAACTATACTTATTTAACATTCGCGCATCCGGTTCAATAGCCTCTCCCCGCATCGGGGAGAGGTTTGGAGCTCAGTCCATATTAAGTGAAGTTTTGAACCGTTCGCAGTATATTCGGTCAAGGAGAGCTAACTTCCCCGTAGTTTAAATATTTAGTCCTTCTTGCATGATTCATAAAGATTCCAAAGCGCGGTAAACTTCCTCATGTCCTCTTATCGCAATTCATCATGACAACCATTAACGACAATTATCTCAAGCTCAAAGCGGGGTATCTGTTTCCGGAAATTGCCCGACGGGTGAATGCGTTTGCACAAGCAAATCCGGATGCCAAAATTATTCGGCTAGGGATTGGAGATGTGACAGAGCCATTGCCAGAAGCTTGCCGGACGGCTATGATCGAGGCAGTAGAAGAAATGGGCGATCGCGCCACATTCCAAGGTTACGGTCCCGAACAAGGGTATGATTGGCTGCGTGAAAAAATTGCTGCTCAAGATTTCCAAGCACGTGGCTGTGACGTTGACAAGAGTGAAATCTTCATTTCCGATGGCTCGAAGTGTGACACTGGAAACATTCTAGATATTTTCGGAAACAACAACATTATTGCGGTGACAGATCCGGTTTACCCAGTGTATGTTGATACCAACGTGATGGCAGGGCATACTGGTCCGGCAAATGAGACAGGTGAGTATGGTGGCTTAGTGTATCTACCAATTACTGCCGAGAATAACTTCACGGCACAGATTCCATCTCAGAAAGTAGATCTGATTTATCTGTGCTTCCCGAATAACCCCACAGGTGCGGTAACAAGCAAGGAACACCTGAAAGCGTGGGTAGATTACGCCAAGGCAAATGGCTCAATCATTTTCTTTGATGCCGCTTACGAAGCGTTTATTTCCGATCCTGAAATTCCCCACTCGATTTATGAAATTGAAGGAGCAAGAGATTGTGCGATCGAGTTTCGCTCGTTTTCTAAAAATGCAGGCTTTACCGGAACCCGTTGTGCGCTTACAGTAGTGCCGAAAACACTAACAGCTAAGGCATCAGATAATTCAGACGTGGAATTGTGGAAGCTGTGGAACCGTCGCCAATCTACAAAGTTTAATGGGGTGTCCTACATCGTTCAACGAGGGGCTGAAGCAATTTATTCACCAGAAGGACAAGCGCAAACAAAGGCGCTGGTAAATTTCTACATGGATAATGCCAAAATCATCCGTGAGCAACTAACGACAGGTGGCTTACAGGTATATGGCGGTGTGAATGCACCTTATGTCTGGGTGAGGACACCGAATAATCTGTCTAGCTGGGATTTCTTTGATAAGCTACTGCGAACAGTGAATGTAGTCGGTACACCCGGTTCTGGTTTTGGTGCTGCGGGTGAAGGCTACTTCCGGATTTCCGCATTTAATAGCCGCGAGAATGTGGAGGAGGCGATGCGGCGGATTACGGAGAAGTTTAAGGTGTAGCAATTGGGGGTAGTAACTGCAAGCTAATTACTACCCATTCCTACCCATCCTTCCTCAGTTTGTTTAGCTTCGCTTTATGGAGCTAAGCGGATTCGAACCGCTGACCCCCGCAATGCCATTGCGGTGCTCTACCAACTGAGCTATAACCCCGTGCAGCCAGTTTCTTATTATTGCTTAAGTATTAGCGATTTGTCAACAGTGTGGATTGAAAATAATTTATAGATATTACAGCAAATTTCATTTAAGTAGACCACAATATGACCGTAGGGGCGCGGTTTCCGCGCCCTTACAATCTGGTCAATTCAATTGAAAACTGCTGTAAGGCAATGCCACAAGCTTGTTTTGCTCTTACTGTTCTAGAGGATGTGTTTTCCAGTCAGTATAGTACAAAAGAACTAATAAAAAGGCTTCAGCGCAATTACTGCCTAATATATACTAATTTAATATACTAATTGTTATAACTTATACAGTGTCCCATGGGCGTCCGCCTATCAACAGATTCGGTGTAATCTTGGACACTTACTTTTTCAAACTTACGTGAGCTTTAAATTCAGGCTATGTTCCAAAAAGTTTTGATGAAAATTACCCTTACCCAGATTTCAGGCTTATGGTATAGTTTATCGTGCTTTAGTGGGTGTTCTGCCGATGGTATGTGCCAACCCTCTGCTCAAGCAGGACAAGAAATGAAGAAAAGGTATAAAATAGCGGTTGCTGCCGCTGCGGTTGCTATGGGTTTCACTGGTGTTGGTGCGAACTCAGAGGCACAAGCTAGTGTAATTAACTACGGTTTCACTGTAGATGTTACTTCTGGTGCAAATGTGGGTCAGTATAAAGGTTCTTTGAGTTACGATGACTCGACCCTAACGAGGACAGGTTCTGAGAATGTCGGACGCGACCAAGGTTTATCCATTTTATTTAACTACTTGGGTACTACCTATACGGAGGATAACGATAGTGGTTCCATGGTGGGTTTACCCGTTGTCAGCTTTAATAATGGAAACCTCGTGGGCTTGAACTATTTGGTTGATAATAATTTTTACATCAGCGATCATCTAGGTTCTCCGTATACGGGAGGAGCGAAATTTTATCACAATCCTACTGACGACGGAAATTCTGGGACACAGGTGGGTACAGTGAGTTACTCTGAGAGTAAGCCAATTCCTGAAAATAACAGCATTGTTGGCGCAGTCACAGCTACTACCATCAGCTTGCTGATCAAGCGTCAGCAAGCAAAGTCAATCAAGGTCAAAGCTTAAGGAGCATTTTCGCTCTTTGCGGTTTTTGGTAGAGGACTAACAGTGATTGATTTTCCTTTAGCTATCTACTGATTTGATGCAAATGTTGCGATCGCCAACATCACATCACAACTAATTGCTAATAGTTAGTAGTTACGTTTAGAGCGCGCCTACTAACTATTAACAATCGCGTTACTTTACCAAATAGCTTATACAGTGCCCGATCAGGAAGTAAACTACTAACATAGCTGCAGCAGCGATCGCAACTAACATACCAGCCAACATCATCGAAAATTCCTTATCAGCGAAGGCTCTCTCCATCAGGTGAAGCGACCACGCCACTAGCGCCACATCAAAAACTAAAATAGGAATCAACATATTTCTTAATATTTATTAATTCTAGTTAATCAATATTAACATTCTTTTCAAGGGCATCGTTGAACTACTGTAGATGTAGTTGGATAAGGATTTACCATTCAGGAATACATCCTGACAGGAACTTGACGATCTCTCAAGTAGGTTTTAATCTCTGCGACACTCAATTGCCCATAATGCAAAAGCGATGCAAGTAATGCTGCTTGTGCTCTACCCTGGGTTAAGGCGGCGTAAATGTGTTCGCAATTACCTGCGCCACCAGATGCAACAACTGGAATTTGTGCGGCTTCAGCAATAGCCAGCGTTAACGCTAAGTCATAACCTGCTTGAGTGCCATCAGCGTCCATACTAGTAACCAACAGTTCTCCTGCGCCGCGTTGTTCGACTTCTTGCGCCCAAAGTAAGGCATCTAAGCCTGTATTTTCTCTCCCACCCCGCACATAAACATCCCAACCAGGATTGGTGGGATCTTGTCTGCGCTTAGCATCAATAGCAATGACTATGCATTGATTGCCAAAGCGATCGCTCGCCCGATTAATCAAATCTGGATCGCGTACCGCTGCCGAATTAATACTAACCTTATCAGCTCCTGCTCGTAAAAGATTCTTAACATTTTCTAAGGATTGAATCCCACCGCCCACAGTTAACGGAATAAAGACCTGTTCAGCGGTACGGTACACCACGTCGAAAATAATGTCCCTGTTTTCATGAGAAGCCGTAATATCAAGAAACACTAACTCATCAGCACCCGCTTCATTGTAAACCTTTGCCAGTTCTACCGGATCGCCCGCATCAGCCAAGTTGACAAAGTTAACTCCCTTGACAACCCGTCCCGCCTTCACATCTAGGCACGGTAAGATTCTTTTAGCCAGCATAAGAATTTCACACTCCTGAGTAATTACCCGGAAATTAAATTTTAAATGGCAGAGAGGATGAACAACCGAAAATTTTCACAGATGATTTGGCTAATGGCTAATGAGTTTGTTAGTGGTTGTTTGGTAAGACAATCAACCACCGACAACCGACAACCAACAACCTACGACCAACAACCAACAACTAACAACTAACAACCAACAATTCCCAACACCCCTAAAAGTAGCGATTATGGCGATTATCTCATCGAAAAAACAGCCTCAAGAACCAAACGGACAACCAAAGCAGAGTCGGGAATTGGTAAAAGCACCCGCAGAGGATAATCTTTTGCAACCTGAAGCTGCTGTGGATGAACTGGAAAAGCACGACGAGAGTATTCGACCGCAGCGATTTGCTGATTATATTGGGCAAAAAGACTTAAAAGACGTTCTGGACATTGCGATCAAAGCCGCTAAATCTAGAGGTGAGGTGCTGGATCACCTACTGTTGTACGGTCCTCCCGGATTAGGTAAAACCACAATGGCAATGATTTTAGCAGCTGAAATGGAGGTCAACTGCAAAATTACCAGCGCCCCAGCCCTAGAACGTCCCAGAGATATTGTCGGACTACTAGTCAATCTCAAGCCTGGGGATATTTTGTTCATCGATGAAATCCATCGCCTGTCGCGGATGACAGAAGAAATTTTATACCCAGCGATGGAGGATTATCGCTTAGATATCACTATTGGTAAAGGTTCCAGCGCTCGAACCCGAAGTTTGGATCTATCAAAGTTTACCTTAGTCGGGGCAACAACCCGCGTAGGAGCGCTGACTTCCCCACTACGCGATCGCTTTGGCTTAATTCAAAAATTAAGGTTTTATGAAGTAGACGAACTAAACCAAATCGTACTGCGCACGGCGAATTTACTTCAAACTGCTATTACCGACGATGGTGCGACAGAAATTGCGCGGCGATCGCGGGGAACACCACGAATAGCAAATAGATTACTTAGACGTGTGCGTGATTACGCGCAAGTCAAATTATCAGGAGAGATTAACGAAACCGTAGCAGCCGAAGCATTGCAACTATTTCAAGTAGATCCCTGCGGTTTGGATTGGACAGACCGCCGGATGCTGAGTGTGATTATTGAACAATTTAATGGTGGTCCTGTGGGGTTGGAAACAATTGCCGCCGCCGCAGGTGAAGACACCCAGACAATAGAGGAAGTCTACGAACCTTATCTGATGCAGATTGGGTATTTACATCGGACTCCCCGTGGTCGGGTAGCAACACCCAACGCCTACAAGCATTTGGGTTTTAAACCGCCTCATGAACAGTTATCTTTATTGCCTTGATGTTAGACAAAATCCCCCCAACCTTCGTTAAAAAGAGGGGCAATGTAATTTTCCTCGCTTTAGGGAACTCCAACAAATAAATTATCCAATATTGTGGGGGAGCCAGCGCGCATGAGGAGGGTTTCCGACGCCAGTTGCCTGCGATCGCGTTACCCGTCTTCTCCCAATTCCTCACCGCTGACGCTCCTTCGTCGCTAACGCAACGCTTACGCGAACAGCACTGGCTCCTCCGTAGGCGACTGGCGTTGGGCATCCTGCCCGCCCAGTTCCTAGGACGCAAGGATGCCCATCCCACAAGAAATAATTGGATATTTTTTTACTTGGAAATCCCTTATAAGGGGGGGATCGCCATGATAAATTATGGATTTTAAACCGCAAATGATGAAGTTAATTGTGATTTTTTTAAGTTTGTTGCTGATGTTTGGGTGGGGTGAAGCAGTAATGGCACAAACCCAATCTCCCACTATAACTCAGCAGTTACAAAAACCGGAGCAATTGGCTAATCAAGCTTTTGCTGCTACCAATCAAGGTGATTTTGCCACGGCTGAACGGTACTGGACAGAAATTATTGAGCGATTTCCTGATATTGCAGCTATTTGGAGTAACCGAGGAAATTCCCGAGTCAGTCAAAATAAGTTGCAGGAGGCGTTGGCAGACTATAACAAAGCGGTAGAACTGGCGCCGAATGTAACTGACCCTTACTTGAATCGTGGAACAGCGTTGGAGGGTTTGGGAAGATGGGATGAGGCTCTAGCAGATTACAATCATGTCTTAGAACTTGATCCTAACGATGCAATGGCATACAACAATCGCGGAAATGCCAAAGCAGGTTTGGGGGAATGGGAGGAGGCGATCGCCGACTACAAAAAATCCGCCCTAATTGCCCCAAATTTTGCTTTTGCCCGTGCCAACTACGCCCTTGCTCTTTACGAAACTGGTCAAACAGACAAAGCAATTCGCGAAATGCGGAATATTGTTCGTAAATATTCTCAGTTTGCCGATATGCGTGCCGCCCTCACAGCTGCCTACTGGGCACAGGGACAAATAGGTGAAGCCGAAAGTAACTGGGTGTCAGCAGTCGCACTGGATGGACGTTATAAAGATATCAATTGGGTGGCGAATATCCGTCGTTGGCCTCCTAGTATGGTGGCAGCTTTGGATAAGTTCTTAAAACTTAAGTAGAGGCATTTACTATGACCCATTTTGGCATCGTTTGTCCAGCTGCGATCGGTCACCTTAACCCGATGTGCGCTTTAGGGAAAGAACTGCAACGACGCGGTCATCGCGTCACCTTATTCCAAGTACCTGATATCGAATCTAAGGTGACGACGACCGGGTTGGAATTTCAAGAAATTGGAGCGGCTGAATACCCGCTTGGACGACTAGCACAAATTTACAAAGAATTAGGAGAAAATAGCGGACTGTCTGCTCTGCGGCTGGTAATTAGCATTCTGCAGCAAGAAACAATCATGCAATTGCGATCTGTGCCACAAGCACTCAAACGAGCGGGTGTGGAGGCGCTTTTGGTAGACCAGGTAACATATGCGGGTGGAACCATTGCCGACTTTCTAGATCTTCCTTTTGTTACAGTGTGTAATGCCCTGCTGATTAACAAGGAAGACGGTGTTCCACCCTATTTTACCCACTGGAGTTACAACACTGCTTGGTGGGCACGTTTGCGAAACCGTGTCGGTAATTTCCTGATAGATCGCCTCTCACTACCATTTTGGGAAGTTGTAGTAAAGCAACGCCGTCAATGGAACTTAACTCCTTACACCAGCCGTGAGGATGCAGGTTCAAAACTGGCTCAGAGATGTCAGCTACCCACAGAGTTTGACTTTCCGCGTGTTAATTTACCCCAATGGTTCCATTACACAGGACCCTTACAAGATCCTTCTGGGCGAGAACTCATCTCATTTCCGTCCCTGTCTTTTCCCTTTGAAAAGTTGACTGGTCAACCGCTGATTTATGCAGCTTTAGGAACCTTACAAAACCGCAAACCAGAAATTTTTCAGTCTATTGCCGAGGCTTGTGTCGGATTGGACATGCAACTGGTCATCTCACTGGGGAACCCAAACAGCCAAGAATCAGGTGTTAACCTACCTGGTTCACCTATTGTTGTTCGTTTTGCACCGCAGCAGCAGTTGATTCAAAGAGCCGCCCTCACGATTACCCATGCAGGTATGAATACCACCCTAGGAGCATTGAGCAGTGGTGTACCATTGGTAGCAATTCCAATTACCAGCGAACAGCCTGGAATTGCTACCCGTCTGGCTCGAACTGGTGCGGGGGATGTTGTACGCCTTTCGGAGTTAAGTGTCCCCAAGCTACGAGCCGCCATACAACGAGTGCTGACTGAAGAATCTTACAAGCAGAATGCTGTCAGGTTACAAGAAGCTACTCGCCGTGCTGGGGGAGTCAGTCGCGCTGCCGATATTATAGAACAGGCGGTTTCCACGGGTAAACCAGTCTTAGCTCAAACACAGCAATGAGATTTTCCCGCGTTGGGCACAGGCTTCCATATATTCCAGAGGATGATCCATCCATTCAAGCGTCTGGATCAAGGGTAGCGTTTGCGGACCATCAGGCAATTTAAATGCAGACATTTTTGTTAATCTCTTGGTAATTGGAGCAAGACTGGACTAAGCCAGTAATTCATGCACATAGATTGATCTTAGAACAGGAATGGGCTTAGCAATTCCTGAACCGAATATGATCCTAGGGGAGTTGGTTTCGCTGCTAATCTTCTTAAACAGATGGTATTTACCAGTAAGCCAGTCGGTGGGATGAGTTTAAAAAGATCATAGTCAGATCGCATTGACAGAAATAGTCTAGTATACAGTCGGATAAGTCAGGCTGCGGAGCGCAATATTGATTTGGGTAGACCAAAAGATGATTGTAGGGGCGGGGTTCCCCCGCCCTTACCATGTGGTCAATTGTACTTTTTGCGACCGAATTCCGTTATACACATGATGCTCAATTTGTGAGTGTGCGTAAGTCCTAGATAGTATTCCCCCTCATTTGATAAACTGGCGCTATCATCCAGCTTGCTGGACACACCTACGCAACCGAGCAGTTACTACCCCCTAGACAGTAACTTACTGGTTCATGCCAGTGGTTGCTCTGGCTTCGTCGATTTCAATAAAACATGGACGTAACTGGATTCGAACCAGTGACCTCTACGATGTCAACGTAGCGCTCTAACCAACTGAGCTATACGTCCTTATCTATACGATAATAGCATACATTTTTCTAAAAAAGCAAATCCTCGAAGTAATTCATTTATTTGAGGTGTGTCAAAGGTACTTACCCAAGACGCACACGAGTTTTTGTTAACTTTTGTAAAAAATCCTAGCCTCGCGACTTCAGCCTGTTCTGTGCGGATAACAGCAATTGTTTCGCCTCGGCGTAGGTCGTTGTCCCTGGTTTGACAGTGTTCAGTTGATTGATAATCCCCTGGATCTCGCCTTTCAACTGCTGGGGGTTGGAGGGAGGATAAGCAATCAATCTTTGGATTTGCTGATTAGCCTGCTTGAGGATTTCTTGTGACTCGCTTTCTGCTTTCCTTCGAGTTTGTGCAATTCCCACGTTAGTCTGGTATGTCGCCAGTAACTTTTGTGCTTCTAGATAATTCGTCTCTCCAACTTGAATCTTTTGCAGTCGATCAATTGCCTGTAACCACAAGGTTTCAATTTGTCCCCACTCATCTGCAGGATGGGGTGGATTCTGCGATGCTTGTGCAGCTTGCAAAGCAAATAGCTTCGCTGCTTCGATTAACGTGCCAGTTTGGTTATTACCTACAGCGTTACTGGTAATCTTCTCAAAATCACGCCTGTAAGCTGGTAGTTTAGTTTGTGCCGTTTTCTGTGCTAATGTTTCTCTGGGAATTTGTTCTAAAGTATCAATTGCCGTTTGCATTGCGGCGATCGCTCGCTCTCTATCTTTTGTGTTGGTAGTCTGTTCATATTGCTGCTTTGCCTCCAAGAAAGCCTTTTCTGCTTGCGTCTGTGGCGTAAAAGCATTCTTTTCTTGGAAAACTTTAGCATCCATCCGTGCCACCCGCCGACGAGCCTCTTCAAACTCATCTAAGGTAAACTTCCAAGTGCAACCAAATAAGCTACAGTACGATTGGGGATAGTAACCCAAAAACCAAACTGGCAGATTATCCAAGTTTTTTTGTGCTTCTTTGACTTTCTCTCCACCCCTCTCAATATCAGAAGAGCTTGTAGCTTTATTAACTAGCTGATCCGCTTGCTCCAGAGAATTGATTGCCCCTCTATAATTATGATCCATACTAATGAAGCTAGGTAACAGCAGGATTGGTGCTGTTTTAGCAATGGGCAACCGAATCATCGGATAGGGTAAATTTACTAACCAAAGCATCCCAGCTGAACTTGTCAAAAGCATAACTGCCCATTTAATTTTACTGAACATAAAAGCACTCTGTATCTTATAATTTTAGTATTCCCACTTATAGCTAAAAAATACACACAATACTGAGTACAGCTTTTGCTCTGTTGGGTCTATGGTTCAATACGGTTCAGTTAAGGCGTTGATCCCCCCAACCCCCCTTAAAAAGGGGGGCTTGTTCCCCCCTTTTTAAGGGGGGCTAGGGGGGATCAACAGGGACTGAATACTACTAACAGCAACTGTATTGGTCTATAGCTCTGGGCGGTTAAAACTTCTAGCAACTCTTGTTAAAATCGTTAATATCTATAAGCTAATTAAAGAAACAATCTTAGAAACCAGAATGTCAACTGCTTTAATTACTGGTGCCTCTGGTGGTATTGGTAAAGCCTTTGCTGAGGAACTAGCTGCACGCAATACAAACCTCGTTCTTGTCTCTCGTTCAGAAGAGAAACTGAACCAATTGGCAACACAACTACAAGAACAACACAAAATTCAAGTAGACATTATAGTTAAAGACCTGACAGAACCTGCGGCGGCTCAAATGATTTATGATACAACCACTGCCAAAGGATTGACAATTGACTTATTAATCAATAACGCTGGTTTTGGAGACTATGGCGACTTTGCCCAACGGGACGGAGAACGGCAAGTCAAGATTGTGCAATTGAACGTTCTGGCATTGGTGGATTTAACTCATAAATTTTTGCCAGAAATGCGGCAACGTGGTTCGGGAAGCATTATCAACTTATCCTCCCTCACCGCATTTCAACCGATGCCTTACCTCTCTGTTTACGCTGCCAGCAAAGCGTTTATTGTCAGTTTTAGTCAGGCACTGTGGGCAGAAAATCGTAACTATGGCGTAGACGTACTAGTGGTTTGCCCAGGACCGATTGAAACAAACTTTTTTACAGAAGCTAATTTCCCACCAGCACTTGCAGGTAGAACAAATACGACTTCAAACCAAGTCGTGCGTCAATGCCTGCGATCTTTAGAAAGGGGGGATTCAATGGTTGTCATTGGCGGCATTACCACTCACTTCGTCAGCAGATTATCTCGGTTCATTCCCCGAAAAACTATGCTGTATTTTTTGGAAAAACAGTTTAAAGCGTAAGAATTGTTAGTTGTTAATTGCTAATTGCTAATTGCTAATTGCTAATTGCTAATTGTCAATTTTTACGATTAACAACTAACAACTAACAACTAACAACTAACAACTAACAACTAACAACTAACAACTAACAACTAACAACTAACAACTAACAACTAACAACTCTTTACATATACCTTGTCAATTGAACGCGATAACGGTCTTTTTTAGTGACGGCGATTTCCCCAACTTCTAAACGTCCTTTACCGCGAATGGCAATTAAGTCGCCTGATTTCATCTGAGAACTGGCTTGGGTAATTTCTTTCCAGTTGACGCGGACATCACCAGCGTCAATTAAATCAACCATTTTGCTGCGAGACATACCAAAACCAGCAGAGGCGATCGCATCCAACCGCAAAGAAGCTTCTACGGTGGTTAATTCTTTCTTCTTTGGTTCCCGAACTTTTAACTCGCTTAAGTCAATGCGTTGGGTTTTTACTGGCACCGATCGCACCTGTTGGAGATTGATCTCCAAAAATTCTGCCAATTCTGGCACAACAATTACTTGCGCACCACGTTCGCCCAAAACAATGATGTCCCCCGTTTTTTCACGGATAATACCAGTTCCCAGCATTGCGCCCAAAAAGTCGCGGTGAGTGGCGGTGTCAAAGAGGAAATTTCCGGCTATGTCCAAGGCGGTAACGGCGACTTGGGACTCGTCTAGGGGTATTTCGGAACGGGCGATCGCTATTCTTTGGCGTTCAGCTTGCGGATATCCACCCCACGCGACTAATTGCACGTCTGTTAAACGCTTGAAGCCGATCTGAATTTCCGCTGACTCTGGTGGAGACAGAAAATCCGTAAAAACAACTTCCCAAGTTTTGATTGCTTGTTCAGCCTGGTCAATGACACGCGCTACACTATCTCTATTTTCAACGCCTTTTAACAGTTCTTCCCGTGGCAGCATTCTTAAAAGTTAATTGTTGATTGTTAATTGCTAATTGCTAATTGTCAATTGCTAATTGCTAATTGCTAATTGTCAATTGTTACCATTAGCCATTAGCTAATAGCTATTAGCCATTAGCTATTAGCCACATTCTGAATATCTTCTGGGTCAAACCGACGTAATACTCGTGTTGTTTTAGAGGTGAGAGTTTCAGAACCCTGAACCACAACTAAGTATTTACCAGCATTCAAACGGTTGCGGTAGGGTAAAGAGTCACTATTACCAAAAAGGGCGCCGACTCCACCACTGACAAACACACTACCCATAGCACCACCAATAGCACCCAACAACCCTCCAATAATGTGATTTCCAATTTCACCCGCCCAGGCGAAGGTATCCAAATCAGTCTGGAGGCTGAAAGTAACGCCAGCAATAAATCCAAATGGCACTAGCCAAAAAGCCATTAACCGGGTTTGCTTCAAGGTTTGCTCGTTAGGGTCAATCAAGCCGAACTCTTCAGCGGTTTTGTACCCCTTACCCAAAATTGTAGCTTTTATGCCTTCTTTTTCTAAAGCTACATAAGCAGCTTCTGCTTGGATGCGGTCTGGTAATACGGCAATAACGTAATTCATTGATAAAATATATAGTTTTTTGATAGAAGTTGCTTTGATAAAAAAGGTATTGTCTAAATTCAGATGATCGGAATCGGGAGTGGAGAGTGGTACCTTAACGTCGAGATGAAGGTGTGTGTGGGAGCATGTCTTGCATAAAAGCCCGTGGCGATCGCGTACAGGCTAAGTGTCAGTCGTCACCTCATCTAAAGGCTCACAAAAATTGTTTACGCCTTGCTTCAAAACATACATCAAGACTGGTGTTGCCAAAGGATTAGGAAACGCCGGAATAGTTTTCAAGTGTTCTATTATCCCCTTAACTGAGGCATTAAGCAAGTCGTCCCGAAATTCTTGTTGACAAATGACAGCACGCCACTTTCTAGCTAAAGCAGCTAACCACTCTGAATTTGCTATTTCTGGTTCTTGTCCAGCCCGAATGGCTAAAGTCATGGCTGCATCTTCTAAATCACCCTCACAATCCTCAATCAAATCCAGTGCTTCCATAGCACTAGAATCTTCTGCCAATTGAGAGCGAAACTGTGCAATTTCTTTGGGTGTAACTTCTGTCATAAGCTGTTTTCTACTAACCGAGGGATTAACCACTCAGTTATGTTATGCCAATTTTGACTCTCCGATAATCAAAAGTTTACTTTCTCAATTGTCATTGGTCATTTGTCGTTTGTAAATCACCAATAGACCCAGACGACTGGAAGTCGCGGCTACACAAACAAAGTCCGCCTACGCGGACTAACAGAAAATCAATGTTTATAAAAACCTGCGGAGGCAGGTTTTACCTGTGTAGCTGCAGTTTTAACCCTCCATTTGAGGTTAAGTTGACAAGCCCCCCTTTTTAAGGGGGGTTGAGACTCAATACTACTCGGTTAAGGATTTGTGGTGGGAATTAAATCGGCGTAGAGACGCGATCAGTCGCGTCTCTATATAGGTTTACGGTTGATAATTTATTTTAACCGAGCAGTATTGGGTTGAGACTTTGTTCATGTAGACGCGACTAAAGTGTATTAGGCTATCAGTCCGCGTAGGCGGACTTTGTTCGTCTAGCCGCGACTTAAGTCGTCTGGTACTTTTGCAAGATGACCAATGACCAATGACTCATTTAGCGGAATGCCCTTAAGGTGACAGATCGTTGTAGCGTAGCCAGAGCGCGGTTGTAATTTAAAATAGCCGTGACGCGATTACCTTCAGCATTGGTAAGGTCGCTTTCAGAGGCAATGACATCAGTTTGAGTACCTACACCTGCTTGGAATCTCAGCCTTGCTAAACGCAAAGCTTCCCTAGACTGTTCTAAAGCAGTACTAGAGGTTTGAACGTTCTGCAAATTAGCTTGCAAGTTAGAATAGGCTTGTTCTACTTCAAGGCGGATTTTGTTGCGTTGCTGACCAAATTGGGTTTCATAGCTCCGACCCTGAAATCGATACACATCCGCTTGGGCCCTTGCTGCTCCCCCATCGAACAACCTTACGCTTGCCTGGACTCCCAGCGAATAATTATCGCGAACGTTGATGTTATCATTGAAACTATCTTGCAGGTTATAGTTGGCAACCAAACTAATTTGAGGACCTAAAGTCGCAAGTTGCTCCCGTCGCTGTTGCTCGCTAATATTTCGTTGTGCCAAATACTTTTCTAGTTCCGGACGGTTTTGAAAAGCTAGCACAATACTTTCTTCGAGGGTCTGGTTCCAAAGACCGGCTAATTGCACAGGATCTGCCGCACTGACATCAACCGACTGTGTCAAATTCAACAGAACTGCGAACTGACGACGGACAACTCGCTGCTGTGAAAGAGAATTAGTGAGGTTTTGTTGGGCATTTGCTAAATTCACTTGAGCACGCAGGACATCAAACCGCGTACCAACCCCAGCTTGTTCTAAAGCTAGTGCATCCCGCAAACTAGCTTGGTAGTTGAGTACAGCAGCCTGGTTAATGCGTACACCTTCATCTGCTGACTGTAGATCGTAATACCCAGTGGTGACATTGAGGCGGATTTCCTCAGAAGTCTGCTCAACACTCAATTCAGAGAAGCGTGCCTGTTCCTCAGCCTGTTGGATGCGGGCTAGCCGCTGCCCAGAGGTATAGAGAGGATAATTGACTTGCGCTGTACCAGTAAATCCCGTAGAGGATGAACCTCCGGCTCCTTGAGTTACTTGTAATTGTCGAGCAGTAAGAGGATCAGATGTTCGCGCAGCACCCGTCCCCTGACGAGTTACACTAGCTGAGATCTCAGCAGTGGGATACAAAGAAGCTTGAGCCGCCCGCACTGCGGCTTGATTACTTTGTAAAGTCAGTAACGCCACCTGTAGATCTTGATTGTTGCGCCGTGCAAGTTCCAAAGCCTGTGCTAAAGAAATCGGCTGAGTTCCCTGAAGCCTCACTTCCTCTTGTTTGGTAGGAAACTGTAGGGGATTTGGGTTACCGTTGAGATATTCAGGCACTTGCACGGAGGAATCGCCACGTGCAGGCTTTGTCGTCGGTACTATGGGAGTTGAGTTAGTAGGTGTCGGCGGCGTTGTCGTCGGGACTTGAGGATTTATTGGGGAACCAGATCTCGTCGGCTTTGTCGGTACTGTTGCAGGCGTTGCTGGTCTAGTGGGAGCTAGGTTAGCAGGTGGTACTCTGGGAGTTGGGGTATTTGCCTGTGCCAGCTGATTTGTAAAAGTGGTATTTTGTTGTGGCTGCTGTAAAAGCTCTGCTGCTCCTGCACTCCTTGCTGGCATCTGTAAGACTGTCGGTAAGTGAGTGTTAGGATTCTTCACCTTTGGAGATGGCGAACCTGAATCCGGGAGTTTTGACGTAGAAATCTGTGATTTTTGCCTAATTGCTCGATTAGTCTGTTTTTGGTGGCTAGAAGTAGAAGGATTCAAATCAGGCTGCTGGGAAGAACCTACAGCAGGTGTCAAGCTGAAAAGCACATCTTTTCGATTCCTATTTATTTGTCCTATTGGTCCTATTGGCACACCAGTCTTTCCAGTCACCACTACCCCAATACTGTTACTAATCACAGGCTGGTGACTTACCGTAGTCATAGCTGTAGGAGTAACAGTAGGTAGTTGCGCCTTTGTATCATTAGCAACTGAATTTCCGCTATAGGTAGCAGTTGAGACATTAGGAGAGGCAACAAAACTCACCCCGCCTATATCTATAGTTTGAGCCCAACTAGGCTGAGTTGTTAATACCGCTGCTGTCACACCAGGTAAGAAACTATGGAATAATTGCTGTCGTTTCACCGCATCCCCTCACACGAAATCAAGTGAATCAAATCACAAGTATTTTTTACCATCCCTTTTGGGATAATATTTAATATGAAGTACTAAGCTACACTTTACAAGGACGACAGTTGCCTATACAGTGAGCCCTAATAAATGATGAAGAATTGAAAAAAAGGCGAAATTTTAAAGATGCAACCGTAGTTTAATGCTGCAACGAGAAACATTGCTGCTGTCTTGGCAACAAATTTTGCGTTTAGTCTTACCCACCAAAGCTGTTTTCTGATCCACAAGCGTGGCTTAATCTTGATAATCGTTACTCCGCACATTTTTTCTCACAACCCAATAGATCGTACTCTCAATTGTTGCTTGTTTGCCCAAAGCCTCCTTGTGATAAGTAGCCGTCATCAACTGCATACACCAGATCACATAAAAATTGCTCTTTTCCACTCCCCACTACGCCAGTCGCCTACGGAGGGAAACCCTCCTGCAGCGCTGGCTCCCCCACTCCCCACTCCCCACTTACGTTGGCGACAGTAAGTCATAAATCGGAACTCTGATTGTCTTGAAAGCTCTTGACAATGCGAGAAAGTTCTGTCTTTTCATCGATACTAACGCGAGTGGGTGCCCCACTGACAATTCGTTCGTAATTACGGAAAGAATCTTTAATTTCGGGACCGTCGGCAGTAATGTTGTATTCACGGATACCTTTATCATGCCAAGAACCTCTCATTTTGAATACATTAATTGCCCGCTCCATTTCCCCACGAATTTCCACATACTGCAACATGATAATTGTGTCAGTAATTGTGGAAATATGGGAGTCAGTAATTGAATGCGATCCCATAAATTGTTCAGTTGTGTTAGTAAAAAAGCCTGTAATTTCCTCCTGCTTCGCGTAACCAGTAACACCAATCACAAATTGTCGGAATGCATTATTGCTCACTCCTCGCGCTAGCGCACTTAGAGAATCAATAGCAACACGAGAGGGCTGAAATTCAGCAATTTCTGACTTAATAATTTGTAAATGATCTTCTAAGCCTGTTGATTCGGGATAGGTACAAATTATTTTAAGCAACTCTTCACGTTCTAATTCCTCAAAATTAATTCCCCAAGAGAAAGCATTGCGAGACAGTTGAGCACGTGACTCTTCGTAAGCAAACAGTATTGCTCGTTCACCATTGATGCAGCCATTTTGCAGAAACTTGCTGACTAATAAGGTTTTACCAGTACCAGTGGCTCCTGTCGCCAAAATAATCGAATCTTTAAAGAAACCACCACCACACATCCGATCCAATGTTTTGACTCCAGAAGATACTCGCACGTTAGAAGACCGCTGAGTCAAACGCATCGCCCCTAAGGGGAAAATGTTGATTCCTGCATTGGTAATTGTAAAAGGATACTCGCCTTTCATATGTGTCGTACCCCGCAACTTGAGGATTTCAGATGTGCGACGGCGGCGTTCTCCTTCTAAAACGTTGCGGATAATCACTACATTATCAGAAACAAATTCTTCTACCCCAAAACTGGCAACAGGTCCATATTCTTCCCTGCGTTCTGTAGTAATGATGGTTGTGACATTTAATAATTTGAGACGCGCTACGAGACGAAATATTTCTCTTCGCACAACTCCCATAGCTTCATACTGCTGAAATACTGCTGTTATGGAGTCAACAGAAACCCGTTTTGCCTTGTATTTACGAATTGCATATTGCAGGCGTTCAATCAATGCGGAAAGGTCGAAGTTACCTACGACATCTTGTCCTTCTGGGTCGGGACTCGCATCAAGAATAAATAACTTTCCTTCATCAATTAAGCGTTGCAAATCCCAACTAAAACTCCAGGCGTTTCTAATAATATCACTTGGAGATTCTTCAAAGGTAACAAATACTCCTGGCTCATTGAAATGGATAATACCATTATAAAGAAACTCTACAGAAAATAAAGTTTTGCCAGTCCCAGAAGTACCGCTTATTAAAGTAGTTCGACCAAGAGGTAATCCACCATGACTAATCTCGTCAAAGCCCTCTATCATTGTGCGAATTTTTTCTACACCTCCAAGTACTGGTGTACTATATTGTGCTAGTTGGTCTTTTTCACTCATTGTTTGTTTAAAACTTACAAACAGGGATTAAACCCAATTAATTTATTCATAATTAAGCTGTCGCACATCTAAATTGCATATTGCTAATTGTCAATTGCTAATTGCTAATTGCTAATTGTCAATTGTTCCCATTAGCCATTACTAGTACACTGCGGCGGAAATAAAGCACCCATTTCAAACAGGCAAAAGCCTTGATATATACTTGATATATAACAGTTTTGACTTTTGACTTTTGACTTTCGCGTAGCGGTACTAGCCCTAATTATATAACTAGCAACTTACGTTATTACCAATATTTTAAGTTTAATAAGTCTATTCTGACAATTTTTCTTCTTCAATCATTTCTTCATATAGCAAATCTAATCCTATCAACACTCTTTCTCTGTCTGAAAGATCCCCGATGATTTTGCGTACAGGTGGAGGCAAAATTTTAGCTAGTGTCGGCGTGGCTAATATTTTATCTTCTTCTGCCAATTGGGGGTTTTTCAAGACATCGATGACTTTCAAAGCATAAACGCCTTGAAACTCTTCCTCTAGGATGTTTTTGAGTGTTTTTAATGCTCGTACTGAGTTAGGGGTATTACCTGCTACATAAAGCTTCAGAACATATGTCTTTTTTAGATTATTCATTATAGGTACGGGCTATGGAAAAAGCATTGAACTACAAGATGCGAGGCGTGCATTCCTCAAAAGCAGCTGCGTGTCGGTGGGAATGGAGTACGTCTGTTCTAAAGGACTGTCTAAGATCTGACTGCGACACATTCTACCTATTTTGTCAGAGAACATCGGTAGAGTTCGCATAGGTGAGCCAGTATATCGATCAACGTCAAGCGGTAATCAAGTAATGCTTCATTACTTCTTCCTTCCAATTTTAGCTGTTTGGAAAATTCGTCAATGAGTTCCATATGAATTTCGATTATTTGCGGCACAGGAATATTAGCACAAAATACTGCATTGACGAATTTATCGATTTTTTCTTTCAGTTTTTTGTCTGTAGTAAAATAAGTTATAAGTATATGGCGGTAGTCTAATTTGATTTGCTGTAACAATGCCTGGTCTTCGGCTCTCGTCATTTGCTGAAAAAACTAGTAATTTCTCCCTCGTGCGGTTAACGTTAAAAAAATATTTAAGTTGTAGTCACAGACGTTCCGGCGGAACGTCTGGACGTCCGTCAGGAGTCAGAATAAAGATGGAATTAGGTGCGACTGGTAGATCAAAAAGTTGTACAAGCCCCTCTGTTATCTGTTCAATATTCAAAAGACCTCTCCAGAAATTAATTCTGCGTTGCCCAAAATCCTTTGTAGAGACGCGAAATTTGAGCCAGCGCTGCAGGAGGGTTTCCCTCCGTAGGCGACTGGCGTCGCGTCTCTACATCTTTTCCGGAGATGTCTAAACTGCATCACCTGATGGGTGCAGTTCTCTTGACGACTGTCCTCGCGACTCCTAACTCTTTTCATTCTTCATTTTTCCTAATCTATTTTGTTTCCCCAACCCAAGTAAATATTGAATCTTCGCATTGGTTGCAAAAAACTTTTTTAACATATTATTAAAGAATTGCCATTGCTAATAACATCTCTGGTTCAGGTTTCTTGTAGAAAAACCTCTCCATGCTTTCTAACCCGAACCCTACGAGGTCCGCTTAATCTCACCTAACTCCCTCAATCCTAGTAGGAAAGGGGGCTGGGGGGGTGAGGTTTTTGATGACTGAATTGGTGTTCTAGCTCACCTTAAGTGGTAGGACGATCGCCCTCATTGCCTGGGCTTTATTTTGTAGAGTCGGAGACTTCTATTCACCAGCCGCCGCAATCAGATCTAGATTGTGTAGTCGCTATACCACAAATGTTCATTTTTTATATCTATCTGAATACAGATTCTATTATTGCACTCCTTAATAAGATATTTAAACAAATATAAATGATTGTCGCATTCTAAATCATTATAATTCCTAAAGATTCTAAAGCGAATTTTTGAAGCCATAATTGTTTTAGCTGTTGCTATCGATGAGGAGTTTCAACACACCCAAGGACGAAACGTAAGCATTGTTTCGGTGCGCTTAAAAGTGTGGCCAAGACAAATGCGGCCGTGACGACTAGTTGCCACAAGCTTGACTCGTGAGGGCTAAGCTGATTCTCTTGGCGTGAACTTTTAACTTGAATCGCTGATTTCAATCTTCATGGAGGATATTGCTTCAGTTGGAAACACCGCCCAAGGTTTTTGCAGCTAGCGTTTGTGGGATCGACAGCAGGCACTTCCTTTGGAGGAATGACCCCATTGCCCTATGTCAATGCTAAAGTATCCGCTTTCTGACTTTATTGCAACCGTACCCAGTTGCGTAGAAACAACAACTCTGGCAGTTGTGCTGGAGATTTTTGAACAAGAGCAGTGCGATCGCCTGATAGTACTAAATCAGCAGCAATGCCCAATAGGGTTGCTCAACTGTGCCCGTTTGCTATCAGAATTCCTAGTAGCACAAGGTGACCAATATTTTAATTATTTAGATTTACAACAGCCAGTCGCAACGTTGGGTTTCGCACTCATTCAGCCGTTACAGACATTATCGGCTTCTGATAATGTTGAACAGTTAGGCTCGTTTTTGCGTGACCAACAAACCCAAACAAACATTAACTTAGATTGGGCACTCATTGACAAGGATGGCAAATATGTGGGGCTAGTAGATAGCTGGCGCTTGTTACAATTTGTGACTAGGCATCGGTCCATTCATTCAAACGATTCTGCGCCAGCTTTCAATTCGTCGGCTCAGGGTAAGCAAAGAGTTTGCCAGCCATCGGTAGACAAGGCATTAGTACAGTTGCTGGAACGACTACCTTGGCCTTTAATGTTGCAAACAAGTACTGGAGAGGTGGTGACACAAAACCTAGCTTGGTGGCAACAATTGGGAGCATTGAAAGATCCAGAAGGGGTTAGACAACAGGTGCTGGCAATGCTGTCAACTGCCACCAACTCACAACAATCCACTCAAAAAGCGCCCTTCGTTTATTCTCATGGCAGCGCTGAGCATAACAGTCAAGAGCAGCCCAAACATTTTAAACTTCATTCTCCAGAGAATACTGTATCGGTTTTGACTGAGCCAATACCCAAATCGGATTGGGCAAACCATGAAGAGCAACAGCTACTAGAAGCCGCAGAATCAAGTCGATGCTTTTTAGATAGCCAGCCAGGTACTTGTACCTGCGTTGTTGAAGTGCAAAATGGTCAGGAGCGAGTTTGGCAATTTGTCAAAATTCCCTTAGATAATTGTCCTGATTTAAAAACCCTGATTCCAAAGCAAGAAACAGCACTCAGCACTGATTTATGGCTAATACTAGCTACTGACGTTACCGAACAGCAACAGCTTTGCAAGGAATTGGCGGCAAAGAATGTTGACCTCATGCAACTAAATCGGTTAAAGGATGAGTTTTTAGCTTGTATTAGTCATGAACTGAAAACGCCCTTGACTGCTGTTTTAGGTTTATCGCGGTTACTAGTAGATCAGCAGTTGGGCGAACTAAACGAGCGTCAAGCCCGTTATGCGGGACTGATTCATCAAAGTGGACGCCACCTAATGAGTGTGGTCAATGACATTTTGGATTTAACCCGCATGGAGACGGGACAAATAGAACTAACGCTCTCCCATGTCAAAATTCGCGCTCTTGTCGATCGCGCCATATCGGAAGCAAAAACTATCCACCGCGAAAGCAACAAAGCAACACATCTTCGCCAAACGCAAGCATCACCTTTACGAGATCACCAACTTACCATCTCAATTGAACCAGGCTTAGACGAACTCGTGGCGGATGAGTTCCGCTTACGCCAGATGCTAGTACACCTACTTTCCAATGCCTTCAAGTTTACCGAAACAGGTGGTGAAATTGGGCTGTGGGTAAATCGTTGGCAAGGTTGGATTACTTTTACAGTTTGGGATACAGGTATTGGTATTCCCGAACACCAGCAGCATCTGATATTTCAAAAATTCCAACAACTAGAAAATCCCCTAACCCGCCAACATGAAGGAACAGGTCTGGGGCTTGTTTTAACCCGAGCCTTGGCTCGCCTTCATGGTGGCGATGTTAGCTTCTTATCTCAGTCCGGCAAAGGCAGCCAGTTTACAGTGCTTCTACCGCCCAGTCCTCCCCATAGAAAAGCAGGAGAGACGGGGATATGGGGACAAGCAGACAAGGAGATAAACGGAGCATACCGTCCAGGGTTTCCTCACCGCAGTCCCCATAACACAACCGCAGGAGGACCAACAAGACGACACGACGCCACTAGCCTCAACGTCAACCACCCGCGTTCGGTTCCCTCGCCCTTGCAAACTGGCGCTCCCAACCCCAATGGACAGATGCACACTCCTCGCCTCCCAAACCTGAGATCGGGTCTACCTTCTGTTGAGGAAAGTCTCGTCCGTAAACAAGACCAGGAAAAGGATAATTCTCCCGTTCTCTCCAAGTCTTTTGATCTCAAGTACAATTCTACCCCTGCATCTACCGGACATACTCATCACAACAGCCTTGTCTTGGTTGTTGAGGCGGTAGCCCGATACATTCAAGATTTGACTGAGCAACTAACATTTTTAGGATATCGGGTGGTGATTGCTCGATCGGGATGTGAGGCATTAGAAAAAGCCCGTCGCTTGCAACCGAAAGCTATATTCCTGAATCCGTTGCTCCCGTTGTTATCAGGTTGGGATGTGCTGACCTTACTGAAATCAGATGCTGCAACTCGTCACATTCCTGTAGTTGTGACGGCAACAAGAGCCGAAAAGGAGCAAGCAATTGCCAACCAAGCAGAAGGTTTCTTGAGCTTACCAGTACAGCATCAGGTCTTAACACCACTGCTAGAAAATTTATGTGCAATACCACAACAGCAGCAAAAGTTAGACGGTAGTGAAATTATCTCTACTAAAGCTCCACTGCGAATTCTCAGGTTAGTTGATCCTAAATGGGAATCTATACATCCGCTGTCACTACAAAACCACCGGATTGTAGAAGTGGATGACTTAGATCAAGCAGAACTTTTAGCTCAAGTTTGGCATTTTGATGTAGTTTTGCTAGATGCAGAAATGCCTGTAGCAGGAACTTACCTGCAAAAACTCAGTCATTACCCTCGTTTAACAGCCTTACCACTTGTTACCTGTGATGTCGCAACAACGAGCGCTGCTTCTCAAATAGCTAAACTCTCTGTGTTTCCTTGCTTATTAACATCATTAGGCACTGACCAAAGAATTGACAACAGGAAAACAGATGCCTTATTATCAGTGCTGCAAATTGCAGCTGGTGTCTGCTGCCCACCTAGCATCTTAGTGGTGGATTTTGCCATGCTACCGGATTTACCAGAGGTAAGGCACAAACAGGCGAGGGGTTATCCAAAAGAATTTAACTCCTTACCAAAAAGCGACACTGCTGAAATAAATACCCATTCTCCTTTCTTCGGGTTACAACCTCTAACTATCTCTCGTGGGTCTGAATGGTTCCAAGCTTTGATTCAGTACCTGCAAACTTCTGGCTTGAAAGCAGTGATGGGTCGGTCTTGGGCAGAATTACTACAACAAATTCGTCACCAAAGCGTTGACCTACTGCTGATTTGCCTAGGAGACTCCGCTGTCCAAAAAGAGGTGTACTCAGCACTCAAAGCATTGGCGCAATTGCCTTTCGATTTGCCACCCGTTTTGGTACTCGACCAGCGATTAAACAGATCGGAAATAGAAGATTCGCCGCCTCACATTCCCCAAAAACCGACACCAGAGAAAAATCATCCAGTGGAATCTATAGAAACTGTTGTGGGTGCGATCGCTTCGTCGATATTGCCTCGCTCAATATCAATGGAAGATTTATTAAACCGGATTAATCAAGCTTTAAATGTTGGTTGATAGTTGATAGTTGATAGTTGATAGTTGATAGTTGATAGTTGATAGTTGATAGTTGATAGTTGATAGTTGATAGTTGATAGTTGATAGTTGATAGTTGATAGTTGATAGTTGATAGTTGATAGTTGATAGTTGATAGTTGATAGTGGAAAAATAATCAACAACTTTACGGGCGAACGGCAGGAACACCTCTACCAAAAACCACCAACCAAAAACCAAAAACCAACTATCTACTAACAACTATCTACTAACAACTATCTACTAACAACTAACAACTAACAACTAACTATTGACTAAGGACTAATTGCCATTCTCCCTTTTGGGCATTCCAAGTAGGTGAGGAAGTTTCGCCAACAACATATGGTCCCCAATAGCGACGAGAACCATCTTGTGCAAAGGCAACTAAAATATCTCCCTTTTCCAGCTTTAAGTTACTGTTAGGCAAGGATAGAATTAGCCCCTTCTCGCTACCCTCTTTGGGAGCAAAATCCCAATGTGCTGGGACATCATAGTTGGACTGTTTAGAGGCATCGAGTACTACTGAACGCCGCGCTAATAAGGCAAGGCGCACAGGCTGAGCAGTTTGATTGCTCATTCGGAAAGTCCCTTGATGCAATGCTTGGACACTTGAGTTATTATGGTATGTTAATATGGAATTCGTGATAGTGGACGGTGGAGTTAGTACAGTAGAAGCTTTAGCTTTTGCTTGTGAAACGGATGAGGACTCGGTTTTCTGCTCTTGGGAAGTCTGAACTGGCGGTAGTGAGGATGTATCTGTTTCTGGCTTTGATGGCTCAAACGATACACTCACCTGATAACATCCCGCTAGTAGTAAAAGCAGTCCCACAGAACAAGCTATCAGAACAGCATGACGATACATCAGCAATTTCATCTTGATAGTTATTACAAATAAGTATTTTTTCTAGGCTTGACCACATAGTAGCCTACTGTTAAAAACAGCACTTAACAGCCAACGCAGCCAAAAGCTAAGTTGGCAGCTACTACCGTAATAAGTGTACTGCCCAACAGGCACAGAGATCCTCGGTTCAGTAAGTAACAAGATGTATAAATTTTGTTACTTACTGAAAACCTCAGAGATATCTACAATACTATTCAAACAAACCTATGCTAAACCTTATATTCTCAAGTATAGGAAAAAATAGTTCAAGATATCTTGACTTTTGCAAGTCCGAACAATGCAAAACACTCGACTCAACAACCTGTTAGATGCTATAGCTAGGCGATTGGGGCAATGGTTTTTCAATCCTTGGCGGCGGTTCTCCCTGCTTGTGATTAGTCTTTTGTTCGGTTTTTTTCTGGGAAACGCAGTTTCCACCACCTCCGGACAAACGGCTGAATGGGACGTTGTCGTAGCTGGGATTTTAGTGCTGTTGACCGAAGTCGCTAGCAGGATATTTTACAGTCGTAGCAAGGAGCATCGGCGATCGCTCTGGATAGAATCACTAAACGCCCTCAAAATTGGTCTAAGCTACAGCCTTTTTCTCGAAGCCTTCAAGCTGGGGTCTTGAAGGGAGTGGGGAGTGGGGAGTGGGGAGTGGGGAGTAGGGGGAGTAGGGGGAGTAGGGGGAGATGAGGGAGATGAGGGAGATGAGGGAGACAACTAACAACCAACAACTATACTGCGAACGGTTCAAAACTTCACTTAATATGGACTGAGCTCCAAACCTCTCCCCGATGCGGGGAGAGGCTTAAGCACCGGATGCGCGAATGTTAAATAAGTATAACTTTCAGCCGTTTTTAGTATAACAACCAACAACTAACAACCAACAACTAACAACTAACAACCAACAACTAACAACCAACAACTAACAACCAACAACTAACAACTAACAACCAACAACCAACAAAATATGAATCCTTGGCTAAGTCAAATTTTAACTGCAACAGAAGCAGAACAAAGTTGGCGGCAGGAGGCAAAACAAGCAGCGCTGGCAGATAGTTTACGGGCACTTGCTTTTGGGATCACATTGGAAAATGTAGATGAAGTCATACAAGCGCGATCGCACCTGCTGAAATCCGTCCACCCTGACTTGAGTAAATTCTGCCAAACCACTCTCCACATGCAACCCGAAGTCATGTTGGAGACATTGTGGAATTTGTGGCTACCTTTAGCAACAAAACTTGCATCGCACCGCCAACAGTTAGGGTGTCCCCTGATCCAAGGCATTTTAGGAGGACAAGGAACGGGCAAAACCACAATGTGCAAGGTTCTTAGCTTGATTCTCCAGCAATTAGGATATCGTACCCTGAACCTATCTTTGGATGATTTGTACAAAACTTATAGCGATCGCTTGGCATTAAAACAGCAAGATCCCCGGATGATTTGGCGTGGTCCACCAGGAACCCATGATATTGAACTGGGATTAACTGTACTAGATCAAATTCGAGAAAGCCTTTTGCCAGTTGCAGTCCCGCGCTTTGATAAATCTGCCTACGCCGGCGCAGGGGAACGAACTACTCCAGAAATCGTGGAGAATGTAGATATTGTTCTTTTTGAAGGTTGGTGTGTTGGTGTGCGACCAATTGACTCTGCTTGCTTTGCAAACGCACCACCGCCAATTCTTACAGATGAGGATCAGGCATTTGCCCACGATATGAATAGTAAACTCAACGATTATCTACCGCTGTGGGAGCGATTAGATAGCTTAATAGTGCTGTATCCCACAGATTACCGCCTTTCTCTACAGTGGCGTCTCCAAGCAGAACGACAGATGATTGCTGCTGGTTCCTCAGGGATGACAGAACTTGATTGCGAGCAATTTGTTTATTATTTTTGGCGATCGCTTCACCCAGAATTATTCATCAAGCCACTAGTCAAATCTTCGACATTGGTCGATTTAGTCATTGAGATTAATTGCGATCGTACTTTTGGTGCGGTTTATAGACCATGAGGTGTTAGTTGTTAGTTGGTAGTTGTCAAAAAAACCACTAACCACTAACTACTAACAACTAACCAGGGCTATTTCATTCTTCGATCATAACCCACACGCCTAGGAATTTATTCCTAGGCTAATAGCGCGCATTCGGCTGAAGCCGACTAGGAATTTTCTGAATTTAGTCCGTTTCAACGGACTTGAGCTTTGAGACCTGCACTTGAGTGCAGGTCTCTGGTGTAGAATGGAATATCCCTGAACTACTAACCACTAACCACTAAACTAATTTCCCGATTGAATTCGCTTAACTAGATCGGAAAAAGGTTGCCAATTATCTTCTTGAGAGATTTGTTCCCAAACTGACTCGATCGCGGGTCTTAATAAGACAGTTTTGGGATTATGACGAGCTAGATTTTGGGCAATGACATCCATTTGTTCTGGATGAAAATTATTCAATATTTTATGGTATGATATGCACCATTTGTCAAAACTTTCTGAGGTTCCTGATGCTGGTACAATATCTGAAGTAGCCATCACTAAGCCAGGTTCGTCGCGCCATTTTGATGAAAAAGTGCGAGCCATTTCGTAAAAAAACTGGTGATAACCAACTTGGCTCTCTAGCAGAAATTGAATTGTTAAATCCAAAAGCTCCACAGCTTCTGGTGGTAACTGCTCAAAACCCATTTTTTTTAACATTAATGAGCAGTATTCGTTATGATAATGCTCGTCAAAGCTGTTTAATCCTATCTCCATATCAGATGGATCAATAACAGCCTTTAACGGTTCAGTGAGCATTTCTAAATTTAATTTACAAATACCTGGTTGATGGCTGTAACAATAGCGTCTATAGTGGTCGAAATATGCTGCGGTAAAGTATGGCTCATAAGTAGGAATAAACGCATAGGGACCATAGTCAAAACTTTCTCCAGCGATCGACATATTGTCGGTGTTGAGTACTGCATGACAAAAGCCTGCTGCCATCCACTGCGCTGCTAGTTCTGCTACACGTTTGACTAGTTCTGCGTAAAACAGGGCATACTTATCTTGTTCGCTGATTAAGTGTTGGTAATACGAATCTATGACGTGGTCTAACAGCTTTTTAGTTAAATCCGGACGCCGTAAATAGTGCAGTCGCTCAAAAGTGCCAAACCGAATGTGCGATCGGCTCATTCTTACCATAACACAGGAACGGGTAGGGGAAGGTTCATCACCTCGCCAAAGGGGTAAACCTGTTTCAATCATGGTCAGACAGCGTGAGGTCCGTACACCCATGTAGTGTAACGCTTCCGCAGCCAGAACTTCCCGTAAACCGCCCTTAAGAGTGAGCATACCGTCGCCACCACGAGAGTAGGGCGTCGTACCAGAACCTTTGGTGCCAAAATCGTACAGTGTACCATCAATACCGCGTACTTGCCCATAAAGAAAGCCTCTACCATCACCCAGCCTGGGATTGTATTCACCAAATTGATAACCGTGGTAACGCAGCGCCAACAACGGTTTCCGCCTTTCAAATTTGCCAAAGGCTACGATAAAATCTTCGTCTGTCACTACTTGAGGGTCTAGTCCCAACTGGGGTAGCAGTGCGTCATTGCGCCAGCGTAGGATGTGTTGAGGAAATTCCGCCGCCGCAACTTCGTCGTAGTAATCATCGCCCAAAGATTCTAGGGCGGGTTCGTAGTTGAGGCTGAGAAAGGGATTGCAAGAATTCGTGTTGTTTAGAGTTTCAGCCAGAGTCATGAGGAGAAAAGCTTAATTCATTCTCCCCTCAATACTACCTGTTTCCTTGCTTTCCTCTAGTGATTAGTCCAGGTTTTTAGATTTACTTTGTTGGCGTGGACGGTTGAGCGGATGGTGGAGTTGACCCTTGAGTGGGCGATTGAGATGATGGGTCAGATGACGGTTGCGCTGATTGTGATGGTGATTGACTCACGACAGCTCTCATTTGGTCATTATACTTAGAGAAGATTGACTGAATACTGGTCTTCTGGTCTGCTCTCAAGTTCAGCCCTTGGAGAGCTTGATTAGGTCTCTTACCTGATGCCAGCGCTTGATTATATTGGGTGGTTTGAGATTGGTCTAATACACCGACAATCTCTTTGTTTCTTTGTTGCCTCAGGGTTTCAAGCTGTTGGCGCTGTGCTGGAGAAAGTTTGCTTGACCGCAGTGAGGTAGAACGAGTCGGAGTGCTTGAGGCGGGAGCAGTAGTAGTACTAGGCGTAGAACCCGATTGAGCTTGAGCTGGAGCTGTTAAGGCAATTCCAGGCACAAGGGTGGCAAGGGCTATAGTAGCAGACAAAAGCTTTGCAGAGTTAATGCCCATCTTGAGGAACTCCTAAATCAGTTTAATTGTTTAACTTGCCTATTGAGCTGAGGAGCAAACAGGTATAACTATTGCATTTGCCTGTGAAGTAGATGTGTCGTTATTGTGAATTTATTATGATTTTTTTTAGAGAGTCAATCGCTTCGCTCAAATTAAAAATTAAAAATTACAAATTAAAAATTAATACCCCATGTCTAAAGCCAGGGGAACTTGAATCAACGATGCTGCGCTTTTTTTATTTTCCATGTTTAAAAACAGGGGAACCTGTTCCCAACTTCCTTCATTCAAAAAAATTTGCGCTCAATTTTGAATGAGCGAATGAGCGAATTTTGAATTCAAAAAATGGTCATTAGTCATTTGCTATTTGTATCTACTAATTACCAATTACCAATTACCAATCACGTATATCTTCTTTAGTTGCCAGTCGTAATAATAAGCGTTCAGTAGCAATAAGTGGCAGTTCCAATTTCATCAACAACCTGGTGGCTGTTATAACTCTTAGTGCTTATATCATGCTTTTAACAACATGTCAAGCTGAATTTCCGACAACCATGTAGCTGGCGGCGATCGCTGTAACAAAATGTAAACAATCAAGCAACTTTCCCTCAATTACTTGTAGTGATAAGTCAGAGTAACGGATTTGTTGGTCAATTTCTATAATGGATATCAATCATCCTGACGCCAAAACTACAGCAACAAGTGCGACAAATGTTGTCGCCCTTCACTGTCCCAGTCAACTCTCTGGAGGACAACAACAAAGAGTTGCTATTGCTCGCGATGAGCGTGAATCGACCAGCCTTAGTCTTAGCAGATGAACCAACGGGCGCTTTCGACACCCAAACTTCCCAAGAAGTCATGAGTCTGCTCTCAGAACTTAACGAGCAAGGAATCACGATTGTGATTGTCACCCACGAACCCGATGTCGCTGCCCAAACAAAACGGACAATTCGCGTCCAAGATGGTTTAGTTGTAGGTTAATCGGTTAATGTTGTTAGTTGTTAGTTGTTAGTTGGTAGTTGTTAGTTGTTAGTTGTTAGTTGGTGGTTGGCTGTTCTGGTAACAACAATCAACAACCAACAATTCCTCAATCAACAATCAACAATTAGCAATTAGCAACTAACAATCAACAACTAACAACTAACAATTCCTAAATCAAAATGTCAGTAGGAATACGCTACAATTGGCAACAAGCAGAGATCCGGGCGATATATGACATGGCATTCCTAGAGCTTGTTTATCAAGCTGCTAGCGTACATCGCCAATACCATGACCCAACAAAGATACAAGTTTGCAAGCTCATATCTATCAAAACAGGCGGTTGTCCAGAAGATTGTAGTTACTGTGCCCAATCTTCTCGCTATCAAACAGAAGTAAAGCCACAAGCACTTCTAGAAAAAGAAACAGTGGTTAGCATCGCACAGCAAGCTAAACAAAGCGGTGTAAGTCGCGTTTGCATGGGTGCTGCTTGGCGAGAGGTGCGCGACAACTCGCAATTTGAGCAAGTGCTAGAAATGGTCAAGGAAGTAACAGCATTAGGATTAGAAGTATGCTGCACCTTGGGTATGCTGACAGAAGCACAAGCCTTGCGTTTGTCAGATGCGGGACTGTACGCCTACAACCATAACTTAGATACTTCACAAGACTACTACAGCACCATCATTACTACTAGGACTTACGACGATCGCCTGAACACGATTAACAATGTCCGGCAGACAAATGTAACTGTCTGTTCCGGCGGTATACTTGGCTTGGGTGAAAGCGTTGACGATCGCGTGTCTATGTTGTACACTTTGGCAACACTATGTCCGCACCCAGAGTCAGTACCAATTAATATTCTCTCAAAAGTAGCGGGCACACCTATGGAAAATCAGGCCGATGTCCCAATTTGGGATGTGGTGCGGATGATTGCCACTGCACGTATTTTAATGCCTGCAGCCGACGTTCGTCTCAGTGCAGGCAGAGCGAAACTTTCCCAAGTTGAGCAAGCCTTATGCTTCCTAGCAGGCGCCAATTCTATCTTTTCCAGTGACAACGGGCATATGTTAACTGTTACCACTGCTTGTCCCGAATACGATGCTGACCAAGAAATGCTGAAGAAGCTAGGTTTGGATATGCGTCCTCCTATTGTAGGTCAGGAAAAGGTAACTAGGCAACGGATGTTGTAGCGGATATAGCGGATGCTTGATCTGTGATTCCCACAAATAACTTATCCGTTACATCCCGTACCTTCACCGTTGCCTAACTTCTAAATCAACTTGACAGCACCTAGACCAAACGCCGAAGGTAACAGGGGAAGCTGTCGTGGGATAAAAATAGAAGCGCAAACCTAGGCAACGGATGTTGTAGCGGATATAGCGGATGCTTGATCTGTGATTCCCACAAATAACTTATCCGTTACATCCCGTACCTTCACCGTTGCCTAACTTCTAAATCAACTTGACAGCACCTAGACCAAACGCCGAAGGTAACAGGGGAAGCTGTCGTGGGATAAAAATAGAAGCGCAAACCTAGGCAACGGATGTTGTAGCGGATATAGCGGATGCTTGATCTGTTAGTCCCACAAATAACTTATCCGTTACATCCGTTGCCAAATCCGTTGCCTAGCTTCTAAATCAACTTGACAGCACACGGATATAACGGATAGTTTGACTGTGATTCCCACACATAACTTATCCGTTACATCCGTTACTAAATCCGTTGCCTAGCTTCTAAATCAACTTGACAGCACGCAGACCAAACAGCAAACCGACAGCAAGCCCGAAAAACAGTCCCAAGAAGCCGATATAAGCTACGATGGCAAACATTGTATATTTCTCCTAAAGATATCTAAAACCATTGAAACATTTAATAGGGTAGAATACAGCCCACAGGCGCTTGTTTGGGATTGGCAATGGCTTCTATTATTAACGTAAATCTACCGCAGCAGTCTTATGAGATTGCGATCGCACCTAGCAACTTAGATAAACTAGGTGAACAGATGGCTCTTTTGAAGCTGGGTAAGAAAGTGTTGCTGGTTTCTAACCAGACAATTTTTAAGCATTATGGGGAAAGGGCTAAAGCATCGCTGAAAGCTGCTGGTTTTGAAGTTGCGGAGGTTACCCTACCAATTGGTGAACGCTACAAAACCCTGAATTCCGTACAAAAAATCTACGATACCGCCTTGGAAAACCGCCTAGAACGCTCCTCAACTATGGTAGCTTTAGGGGGAGGTGTGATTGGTGACATGACTGGCTTTGCCTCTGCGACTTGGCTACGGGGAATTAACTTTGTACAAGTGCCTACCACACTCCTGGCGATGGTGGATGCGGCGATCGGCGGCAAAACAGGTGTGAACCATCCCCAAGGGAAAAACTTGATTGGGGCATTCCATCAGCCGCGATTAGTTTTAATTGACCCAGAAGTCTTGAAAACGCTGCCCATGCGTGAGTTTCGGGCGGGGATGGCAGAAGTGATTAAGTACGGCGTCATTTGGGATGCCCAGTTGTTTGCCGAGATGGAAGATAGTAAACGCTTGGATCAACTCCGCTACTTAAAGCCTGAACTATTGGATAACATATTAACGCACTCTTGTCAAGCGAAAGCTGATGTAGTGGGCAAGGATGAGAAAGAAGCCGGACTTCGGGCGATTCTTAACTATGGACACACCATCGGTCATGCTGTGGAAAGCTTGACGGGTTATCGTGTAGTTAATCACGGCGAAGCTGTGGCTATTGGCATGGTAGCAGCAGGGCAGATAGCTGTGGAACTTGGACTTTGGCAAAAGGTAGAAACTGAACGTCAAGACGCCTTAATTCAAAAAGCGGGTTTACCGACTCAGTTACCCTCTGGGGTGGATATTGAAGCGGTTATTGAGGCGTTGCAAACCGATAAAAAAGTTAAAGATGGTAAAGTGCGATTTGTTTTGCCTACGCAGATTGGTGCAGTGACAGTTACTGACCAAGTGCCATCGGATACTATACGGCAGGTATTGGGGAGGATGCAAGGTTAGCGAAAAACTACCACGACGACTGCCAGGGATTAAAATAATTCGTAATTTATAATTCGTAATTCGTAGTTAAATCTGGTACTTGCCGTGGATTTAGACCCCGACCTACACAGTGACGACGTTTAACGTCGGGAATTCAACCCAAAAATTACGAATTACGAATTACGCTCTTTTTAGCAAGGTATTCATTGCTGGGCAGAACGTCGCTCCGTTTCTTGTTTAATAGCTTTAAGCGAATTTGCCAATCCATTTTTGTAGATGTTAAAGGCGAGGTTTCGCGGCACAGAAGAACCAGGATCGAAGGTGACATCTTGAGTAATTAACACCTGATTGGACGAAATCAGATCCAGTGTCCATAAGCCATTAAGCGACTTAATATCACCTGACCTTAACTGGAAATTAATTTGACTGGGATAGTGTTCGGATGAGGCAATAACTAACCGACTTTTTTTAGTAAATAGGAAAACTTTGACGACATTGATTTGCTCAAATATAGTCTGGTTACCATTGTTCTGAAGAATTTGGCTGGAGACTACGCCTGGGATAAAATTCTTGAAGTGGTCGTAATCTGTTAAAACATTCCAGGCAGTGTTGAGCGGGGCAGTAACGAGAACTCGCCCTGTGTAATGTCCTTTTTCGCCAGTGAGGACAATGCGTCCAGCTTTTAAGGTCGTCTGTTCTTGTCCCGGTAATTGGGTGAGGGAAGCGTTGGATTGAGGCATGGCGTTGGCAGTTAAGGGAACAAATAGGCTGAGGGCAATGGCTGACGCATAACCAATCAGGAATCGATGATTTTTCGGAAAATAACCAAGCATTAATTTTTTCATTCTGTTCTGTTTAGAGTGATTTACGATCGTTATAAAGTTGTGGAAACATCTTGAAGGCGATCGCATGATTCTTGGCAGGAATGGCGATCGCCTTCTGTTTTGTCTAGATTTATTATACTGCTATCAACAGCTACATTCAAGGGACAATAGTAAGAATTTTTGCGGAGTTAAAGAAGTCAGTAATGTTTGTTCCCAAAGCAGTACAAAGTATTTTAATGACCTCCACTGAGACGGTCAGTGTGTCGCTTTTTAGGCGTTTGGTAAATAAATGAGGTTGTTCTAATTGCTGAATGTATTGATGTGCAACCTTTAAACCCAGTTCTTCGGTTTTTTCTTCCAATCGGCGGCGTGACATTTTACCCCGCCTTGCTAAAAGTTTTTGAGCTTGATATTCAGTCCACTTCAATGTGGCAATATGTTCAACATCTATCATCATCACTTCTTTATTACTGTTAAAAATTGCCACAGTAACATTTTCCATATATTGTTAACCAGTAATCAGCAGTAATAAGGTAGCTCATGTCATATGACCGCGATCGCACTCCTCCAAATCAACCCTCTAGCTTTGCCTTCGCTTCCTTTGGAATGGCGCAAAGCATTACCAGAGTGTCCCGGTGTCTACTTTGCTATTGATGACCAGGGACCTATGATGGGGATGACTATTATCCGACAACAGCGGATGAAACGCCATTAGATAAACAGGTCAATAGTAGCGAACAATTACCTAGTTCCAAGAAGGGAACTAAATCTAGCACTCAACTGATATGGCTAATGCTTAATGAGGAGTCAGCTTGATTCAAGTGATCCGCTTAAGGGCCACCCCAGAACAGATGGATCGGATGCTTGCCGAACATAAATTTTACATCAAGTTGGCAGTTGACATAGAACGCCGCATTTTAGCAGGGGGCGGCAGTTCTGATTACTTCTGTGAACAAGCTTTACTTGATGATGGAAGCTTTCAAAAAAATATTTGGGGAGCGGGGTTGCTATGTTCTCCGTTTAATTTCTCTCCACAACACTTACACGTCTGTGGATGGTAGTCTAAAACCTATGACGTAAAGACATGACAATAGCATCAACTTGTAAAGTCCCATTATGCAAAAGATTATAAAAATAGTCAGGAGTCTCAGGTTAAGACAGTTCGGAAGACAGATTGCCGTAGGCTTAGCTTTAGTGTTGGTGTACACAGGTCTAAACTTTTTAATCAATGATACACGTGCTGCCCCGATACAGCCGTTCAGTTATATTATGCTCGATCAGTTTGGCTATCGCCCTCAAGATACCAAAGTAGCGGTTATTGTGGCTCCGCAAGCAGGATTTAATGCAAATCTTGGTCTGACTCCTTCTAACACCCTTGTCGTTAAAAACACGAAAACAAATCAGATTGTCTTCTCTGGTGTTTCTTCTCCCTGGCATAATGGCGAAACCCATAAACAGTCTGGTGATAAAGCCTGGTGGTTTGACTTTTCAAAAGTTACCACTCCTGGGTCATACGTTATTATTGATCCAAAAAAAAGTGCTCGCTCAGCCCCTTTTAAAATTCGGAATGACGTTTACAAAACCCCGTTGAAGATCGCCACAAAAATGTTTTTTTATCAACGGAGCGGATTTGCCAAGAAACTACCATTAGCCAATGCTTGCTGGACTGACAAAGCAAGTTTTATGGGACCAAGACAAGATCCTCAAGCAAGGTTGGTCACTGATAAAAACAATCCAGCTAAAGCTAGGGATGTCAGCGGTGGCTGGATGGATGCTGGCGATACTAACAAATACGTTACGTTTGCCGAACCTGTTGTGCATCAACTGTTAACTGCTTATCAGGACAATCCTTCGATATGGACTGACGACTTTAATATTCCAGAGTCCGGTAATAGCCTTCCCGATCTCCTCGATGAGGTCATGTTTGAGCTGGAATGGTTGAAGAAAATGCAGGACAACGACGGTGGAGTTTTTATCAAAGTCGGTACCCTCGATTATCATGATGCGGCGAGTCCAGGCAAGGATACCCGTCCTCGATACTATGGTTCTAAATGTTCTTCTTCAACCATTGCCGCAAGCGGTATGTTTGCCCATGCTAGCCTTGTTCTTGGCAACTTTCCACAACTTCAAACTTATAGCCACGATCTGGCTCAACGTGCCCATTCAGCCTGGAACTGGTTTAAAAACAATCCGATCGACACAGATTGCGATCGCCAGGAAATTAAGGCTGGTGATGCTGACCGAAAACCGGAGGAGCAGATCGGCAGTGCGGTTGTTGCTGCAATTTATTTATCCATGTTGGAAAATCAGCACGAGTATACCGACTACATCCTAAAAAACATAAATCAACTCCGTCCTTTCAATGATGATACCTGGTCGCGGTACGATCCCCATGAAGGCGATGCCTTGCTGCAATACACCCATTTGAAAGATGGAGATGCTGAACTTAAAAACAAAATTAGCAGCACCTTTACGCAAAAAGTCTTGAACAATCCCCAAGCTTATGGGGATACAAAAGACAACGAAACAGATCCCTACCGAGCTTACATGCCGGATGCTCAGTATCATTGGGGTAGCAACCAAATCAAAGCTAACATTGGCAATACAAACTTCGATGCTGTTTTGTATGGAGTTGACCCAGAACACAGGCGATCGTATGAAACTAGGGCTTTAGATCATCTGCATTACCTTCATGGGGTCAATCCTTTCGGGATGGTTTACCTGAGTAATATGTATAAATACGGCGTCAGTTATTCTGTTAATCGATTTTACCATGCATGGCTGGGGCAGAAAGTGTTTGACAAAACCCCTAGCGATCATCGTTGTGGTCCTGCTCCTGGTTTTGTTCCAGGAGGACCTAATAAAAACTATAGCGGTTCAATACATCTTGATAAAAACCTGCCGATGAAAGCTTATGTTGACGACAACAGCACGAGTGGAACCGCTCCCGATGCTAATATTTGGGAACTGACTGAACCTGCCATTTATTATCAATCTGCGTATCTCAAACTCTTATCTCATTGGATTGCGGTCAAAAGTAGTCGGTAGAACAGAAAATGCGATGCCACAGGCAAGCCGCTCCGCAGTTGATAGTATTGCGGATCTTCCATGATTCGGGCGCGAAATTTCATTCTGGTCTGAGGTCGTTAGATATTTCCACAATACCCTTATACCCATCAATCCGTACCCTCTGACCATCTTGCAGCACCCATGTAGCATTTCTGACATCCATCACCGCAGGAATACCATACTCGCGAGCCAGAATCGCCCCGTGGGAAAGCCGTCCACCCGCCTCAGCAATCAATCCTCCTGCCCTCACTAGCATTGGTGCCCAACCAGAATCTGTATAAGGAACTACCAAAATCGTATCTCGGTCAATCTCTGGCAAAGCTTGAAAATTCCGCAACACCTTTACCCTTCCTTCCGCTTGTCCAGGACTAGCGGCAATACCTTGTAAGACTTGGTCAGGGGAGAGGGAAACAGCTTGGATAAAAGCAGGGGGATTATTACCATAAATTAAAAGCGGTACTGGATTTAGCTGACTATGTTCTGCAAACTGAGATTGCCTAAATTGCACTAAATCCTGCAAATGTTCCACAAATTCCGGCTCAAAATTCTCAACCAGACGCCGGACCTCCTCAAACTCCAGAAAAAATATATCCCCAGCCTTTTCAAATAAACCCGACTTCAACCAAAACGAATCCAACGCCACAAAACACCAACGCAACTCAGCCAATAACTGAGAATAAACCTCCGTAACTCGCCCCTTCAAATCCACACGCCTCTGCACAGACCCTCTCTTCCTCCTACCTTGGCGTCCTTGGCTTCTTGGCGGTTCATTTCCTTGCATAAACTGCACAAACAAATCCCTTAACGCCTGAGGTTCCTCCTTCCAAGTCGGAACCGCAACATCAGTTCCCACCTCACTCAAATAACCATAACGCTCAACTAACTGATCAAACCTTGCCAGAATTTCTTGCCCTGGTTGCGTTTGCGCCAACTGCTCAAAAACCATTCCCGGCTCAAACTCCAGTAATACCTGCTTGGCATCTGCGGCTAAATCATGAAGAACACGCAACACCGCCACCTCTGGCGTCAGACTGTGATCGATATCCTCATCCTTCACCCGAAAAATTGACGAACGCAACGCCACACTCAACGGAGCCAAAATACTGTAGTAAGTCGCACGACGCAGCAACTCTAAGATCAACTCAATTCTTGCCAACAGATCCGCCGGAGCAAGCGAATCCACTGATTCCTGACTTAACTCAGACAAAGCCGGAATAAACCGCTTGCGATCGTCCCAGTTAAAGTCCCTGACTAAACACCACTCCCGCAAAAGCAACCGCATAAGTCCAGGCACATTCCGCAATGTCGTCTTCAAAGGCGGCTTGCTTAATTTAGCTCCTCTAGTTAAAAACTCCAAACTCTCAGGAGGCAAACCCATGCGCCGAAAAATATCCCCTAAGAGAGATGCATTAAAGTACGCTCTCGAATATTGCAGCGTTGCCGTTTGGTTGAAATCCAATCCCACAGCGCGTTCACCTAGCACCAAGGCAAAAATTCCTCCCCAGACGCTGCAAGTCAAGGGACGATTAAGCGACCAAGTTAACGGGCTAATCAGTCCGGGAATGACTTCTGCGGCAATTTTGCGCGTCCAAATCGGTAGCAGGGTGCTGATGGGTCTGGCTTGCAACACCCAAAGTGTTTGACCGTCGTAACTCCACTCGATATCTTGGGGAATGCCGTGGTAACGTTCTTCTAGATGTCGGGATAAGTATGCCACTTGCTTGATTAATGCTGGTGGTACTTGCCCCGCGCCCTCTAATTTTACAGAGGAGAAGTTTTCGGTTTCGACAACAAAAGCGCGATATTGTTCTGGTGTGATTCGTCCAGAAACGACTTGAGCCGCGTTTCCTGGCAACGCTTCAATGACCACCGCATCGCCTTGCTTGGTCATCGGGTCGCGGGTAAAGGCAACACCAGAAAAGACTCCTTGGACTTGCTGTTGAATCAGCACCGCCATTCCGGCTTCGTCTAGGGAGCGATCGCGTCGATACTGCACTGCAACTGAATTATTATAGGAAGCCTGAACTCGGGCGATCGCTTGAAGCAACCCCTCTTTGGTGGTGACGTTTAAAATCGTTTCATACTGCCCTGCAGCAGAAGCATGTTCCGAATCTTCTCCAATTGCGGAAGAACGCACCACCATCGGGGATAACTCCGACGGCTGAAGAAATTCTATCAACGCTTTGGGGTCATCTAACGGTGCAAGTACCCACCCCTTCGGCACTGGATAACCCCATTGCTTAATTTCAGATAATCTAGATGCCTTGTGTCCAAATAGCGCTGCATCCAAATCGTCATTAAGAGATAGAAAAGCTTGCTCGCCGCGCAAAAATTGAAACGCTGCTTGCGATTCTGGTTGTGCTTCTTCGGCAATGAGTGCCAAATCATCGGGCATTTGTTTGTAAATCAAGCCAAGCACCCCAGCTAGGGCAATAGCAGCAACGATTCTGGGTGAATCTTCCGGGTGCAGGATCGCTACAATTAGGGGAAATAGAACTAAAACTCCAAATTTTGCTAGCAGTCGGTCGCGCAGAATGGTAAAGCTGGTACTTGCAAGTAAAAATACAAATACTGCTGCCAGTGGATCGTGGACTGCAAATCCCCAGACAACGTTTGTCGTCCCAGCGCCTTTGCCGACCCAGTATCGACCTAGTACTAGGGTAATTAGTGCCATCAATTCCCAAGCTGACCCATGGACGAAGAAAGCACGGGTCAGCAGGACTGCGGCAATGCCTTTGAAAGCTTCGGAAAAAACTGCTAGAATCCCTACCAATTTACCACCGTGGTAGAAAGCAGATGATACACCGATATTGCCAGTACCAATGTGTGCTAACTTGCGATCGCTCAAAGCTTCCGTCACCCAGGCAATCAGCGGTAGCGCACCCAACAGCGGGCAGACAATGAAAATAACTAAGATTCCCCAGATTTCAGACATATTCGATATAGATTTTAGCAATTTTCCTCGTGTACTTATCAGTACAGAAGAAGATGAAAACAGTTCGATTTAGGTATACTTGATGTACCTTTAGATTCACAAATCTTGGTTAGTCCGCCTCGAACGAAAAACGATGATAAATAGAGCTACTGCTGGTTCGACTTCCACCTAGAATCTTCAGTATAAAATTTTTCGGATAATGATCAAGGCTGGTTCAATAAAGGACACTTTTATACTAAGTGTCCTTTGTTACTAACTTTTTTTGGTTCTTTTTAATTTACGGCATAGGCTACTTGCAGCGCCCAAATAATCAGTGCCACAATTGATCCCAAAACCAGCACGGTAGAGATGGTGACTACTTTTGGAGAATCCGCACCCTCAAATTTCATGATTCCTCGGTTCAAGTCGGACATAGCTTTGTCAGCCTCCTTTGTCTGCTTTGCGAATTTACCCGTTTTGATTGTAGTCCTTTCATTAGCATATAATCCGAAATTTTTAATACCATTTTGTTTAAGCTTTGCAACATTTGCATCGCTATAATTGCTGATGCCGACAGATAGAGTATGCACTTTTATACAGTTTCCTCTCCTGAAAGCGGATAAAAAGTAGTATAAATTATAACATATATTATTGAAGGGTGTTTAACTGTGACAGTGGCGCTGGTAACAATTTTAACAGTTTTTGTCGGATTGTTTGTGGTGCTAGAGATCGGACTGCGTACAGTCGGCTTTGGCAATCCCCTAATTTACATTGCAGATGAGCAGATTGGTTATTTGTTAGCCCCTAACCAGCGCACTCGTCGCTTTGGTAATTTAATCAAGATTAATGAGTATTCGATGCGAGGTGAGGCGATACAAAAGATGCCTTTGTCCTCTACTCTGCGGGTGCTACTCTTAGGAGATTCGATCGCTAATGGTGGTTGGTGGACCGATCAGGCTAATACAATTTCCAGTCTGATGACGCACAAATTGAGTGCAGCAACTATGAGTAAATTCCAGCAAGTGGAAGTACTTAATGCATCAGCAAACTCTTGGGGACCAAGAAATGAATTAGCATATTTGCAGCGGTTTGGCAATTTCAACGCCCAAGTAGTGGTGCTGCTGATTAATACTGATGACTTGTTTGCTACTGCTCCCACTTCTTTGCCTGTGGGACGCGATCGCAACTATGCAGAGCAGAAACCGCCTTTGGCATTGGTGGAGTTCTTCAACCGTTATGTCTCCTCAGCAAAACCGATACCAGAAATGCAAGCGGTGCATGCAGAAGGAGGCGATCGCGTTGGTTTTAATCTCGATGCAATTGGCACTCTTGGGACTATAGCGCGATCCTCCAAAAGCCAATTTCTGCTAGTCATGACTCCCTTAATCCGCGAAATAGGCGAACCTGGACCCCGCGATTACGAAATTAAAGCACGTCAGCGCCTCAATGAGTTTGTACAAGCTCAGCAAATTACTTATATAGATATTTTACCAATATTCAACTCAAACAAAGACATCAAAGCCGTGTATCAAGACAACATCCACCTGAATTTACAAGGAAATCAGCTTGTGGCTGAGGTGATTTCACAAGCAGTTCTTGAGCTATTGCTGTTAAAATAAAAACATCATCTCACCCCAAGATTGACGACATTGTAAGGGCGGGGTACGTCGCTTCGCTCCAATTCCTCGCCGCTGCGCGAACGCTCCAAGTCAAAATTCAAAAGTCAAAAGTAATTAAATAATTCTTAATTTTGACTTTTGACTTTTGATTTGAACGTAGGGGTTACCCCTACGATATTGTGTCTAATTTCTGTCAATGCGTAAGTCCTAATATTGTGCCCTATTGTTGCTGATAGTACTATTGCTGACCACACCGTTACCGAAGATGCCACCGCCATAAGATGCCGAGTCACCCATAGGCAATCCTCGAATGAGTTCCCGAATTACATCCGTTGCTGGTCTTCCTGTTTGATTACAGTACAATTGAAGCTTTTCAGCTTCAATTGCTGCCAAATTTAAGGTAATTCGCTTAATCGTCCATTTTTTATTCATACTTTAGAACACCCTGAAGACTAATTTTAGTAGATAATTAGAGTCGGTACAGAAACACCGCTACACCGTTGCGCTTCGGTTGAGATTTCAGTGGCGGTAGTAAAACCTGTAGATTTCAGCATTTTAAAAAAATTATGTATACTTGTTCTCTAGTATGTCTGTCAAAAACTTCAAATGGGATAAGGCTTTGATAAAAAACCGTAAAGAGTCTGCGATCGCTTCCTTTGACAAAAGCGCAGCCTGTGCCGGAGATAAGCATGTATTCGCACCCCACCACCCCCAACCAGAACCTCGACTAGAGCAACGCCAATTGTCTTGGCAACATGGCGATCGCCATGACTTGCGCGTTAACTCCGGTGCCATTCTCAACGCCATAAAATAGTTTATTATCGCCGCCACCAAATAACGTTACCCCACCAAGTGGTAAACCTTGCAAACCGAATGTTTCTGGGTTAGTACTAAAGCGTTACATACAAATCATTGCGCCGTTATTTGCTTTCAACAACGGCAATCTACTCTCTTTGGGTCAAATTAAATTACCAATAACTACTGAGAGCTACACTTAAGAGAATTCAAACGCTCCAATATCGGACCCAACATTGCTGACACGAGGGAAACCGCGCTGGTCAGAGGTGGGGTCAGTATTTAGCACTGTGGGGTCGCCAGCATCAATTGCCGGACTGTCAGGGAGTAGGGCGATTGTCTGGGTGGGACCACCATTGAAGTCCAAGGGAGCAAGTCTTGGGTCAATCGGGTTGTCACTAGTGCCTACTATGTCTCCTGTGGCATCGAATCCGGTGCTGCCTGTGCTGTCACCAATCAGGTTGTAGCCATTACTGCTGAATGTGCCTGACACGTCGGGGTTGACACCATCTGTAATTAAGTTGGAGTTAAGATTGTTTGTACTTAAGAGGTTGGCAGCGATAATTGTGTTTCCTACGTTGGCAGTGCCAGGAGGAGAATTAATCGCAGGAGGATAAAACTCAGGACCATTGAAGACGCCTCCACCATTGGCGGCAGAGTTGAGAGTGAGGGTACTAAAAACCAGCGTCAAGGTGGCACCAGCACTGTTATAGATGCCCCCGCCCTTTTGACCTGCCACGTTGCCGATGAGGGTGCTGTTACTCACCGTACTGATGCCAGTGTTGTAAATGCCGCCGCCCCTATTGTATAAAGTGCTCAAATAACTATTTGCCCTGTTACCACTCAGGGTACTGTTGCTCACATTCATGGTGCCGTTGTTATCGATGCCCCCTCCTGACCCTATACCTACTGAGTTACTGCTCAGAGTGCTGTTGCTCACAGTTAGGTTTGCGTTGTTAGAGTTAGAGATGCCCCCTCCTGACCCGCTCTCCGCGAAGTTACTGCTCAGAGTGCTGTTGCTCACAGTCAGGTTTGCGCCGTTAGAGTTAAAGATGCCACCGCCGCTCTCTCTTGCCGAGTTACTGCTGATAGTGCTATCGCAAACATCAACGATGCCGCTGTTATAAATACCGCCGCCGTTTCCTCTTCCTGAGTTACTGCTGATAGTGCTGTTGTTCACATTCAAGATGTCGGTGTTATAAATACCGCCGCCGTCTCCTCTTGTCGAGTTACTGCTGATAGTGCTGTCACGAACATCAACAGTGCCAGTGTTATAAATACCACCACTTGTGCCGTTTGTCGAGTTACCGCTTATGGTGCTGTTGTTTACTTGAACAGTGCCAGTGTTATATATGCCTGCGCCTCCACCTTCACCTACAAGAGTTCCTGCTAAGTTACTGTTAATGGTGCTGTTGTTTACCATCAGGGAAGCACCATTGTCGTTAAAGATAGCGCCACCTCTAAAGCCATAGTTATTGCGAACAATGCTGCTGTCTAAAGTGAGGATACCGGAGTTCTTAATTCCACCACCATCGTCACCCGTTACCTTTCCATCGGCAACAATCAATCCATCGAAGTGTGCAGATGCTCCCGAACCTATCTCAAACACACGTGAGGCATTGTTAGCACTCACCGTTACTAAGTCCGCACCCGTCAACGTGTCCCTAGGAGCAATGATGTCTAAGTTATGGGTGATGTCTAGTTCACCCAAGTTCAAGCCAATGGTCTGGGCATTGGAAAATAACGAACGGTCAAACACAATCAAGTCTTCACCTGTGTCACCGTTTGCCTGATCGATCGCATCCCGCAAGGTTGTCACACCTGAGTTAAAGTTATCCACTGCATCGGCAATACTATTCACTGTAATGATGGCACTGGGGTTTACGTTAATGGTTCCAGTACCAAGCAGGTCTTGCACATTATCTGCGAATACAGGTGTTAGGGTCGAGTTTGTAGTAGAGTTAGTTTGTAATAAATCCATATGACTAGAGTTTATATAAGTGAGTGCAGATTACGAACTAACACAAAAGTTAGCATTTTTCTTTCATGGCTTCTGCTTAAGCCTTAAATTTGAAAAGTATACAACTATTAAACAGTTATGAGAATGTTATTGTTATGTTAAAATTTGTTGTATTATTGCAATACTTGGTAACAGCTACGCATATGCCAGCATCCAATTCGTATACACTACGATCTCAACTAGCTAATTATAGTTGAGGTGCTGTGCGTGTGCGATCGCTCGTACATAGTGGCATATTGCTTAATAGTTTTAGTTAATACCAACTTAGCTATTCTTTAAGAAATACTCATCCACATTGTGAGAGAGAATATGCCCCGCTGACTCTGCCTTGAGTTTTTTGTAGTTATTTCGTTTGGTAGAGAGAGGATTTAATCCGCTTTTGTTATGCTGTATTCACGAAACAAGAAGACATTGAAGGAAACAAAACAATGAATATTGTTGCTTGGGTAGTTTTAGGTTTGATTGCAGGTGCGATTGCAAAAGCTATTTACCCTGGTCATCAAGGCGGTGGAATTTTGGCGACAATTGTGTTGGGAATAGTTGGCGCTTTTGTAGGTGGTAGTTTAGGCATGTTCTTTAGCACAGGTAGTTTAGCACTAGCGGCTCCCACTTTCAGTATTCCCGGCATTGCTGTCGCAGTCCTAGGTGCAATTGTTGCCATCTTCTTGTGGAACCTAATGACTCGCAGCAGAACTGTATAAAAAATTAATTCGCGGTCAATAATAGTAAATTGTCGGGAAATAACTTAAGCTTTTCTTCTCCCTCAATTTATTCAAAACAATAGCGCTGCCTTAACTACAGGTAGCGCTATTTTTAGCGTTTTTATTCAAGAAAAGAATATGGCGATACCATACCAAATGGCATCCTGCCCGCCCTCACCCCTGTAAAAGTTATTGTTTAGCTCGCAATGGCTGATGTAGGTGTCTCGCAACTGGGACGAGCCACAAGTCCAGGATAGGGCTCACTGGCAAATTCTCGGTCTGGGTCGCTTAATAAATAGCGATCGCAGATGCCAAATAGTTCAATTTCAGTCCGGGATTGGCGCATCTCCCTTAAGAAAGCGCCGCCTTCATCTACACTCTGACCGATGAAGTTGAGATACATCTTCATGTGGTTAACACGCGCACGCTCCGGTATCGTCGGCGCTGTGGTCATTCGACGCAGTATGTCAATGTAGTTGCGAACTTCTGCCAGAGTAACAATAGAAACTAGTTGACCACTCAAGTATTGGCGGATTTGCTGAAAAATCCAGGGGTTTCGGATCGCAGCGCGACCGATCATCACCCCTGCTGCTCCTGTACTGGACAGGACGGCGGCGGCGGTAGTAGCCGATGTCACGTTACCGTTTGCTAAAACCGGGCAATTCACCCGTTGTACGGCGTGTGCAATCAGATCGTAATGCACGGCGCTATGATACATCTCCTTGACAGTACGACCGTGCAAGCTCAGCAAATTGATCTCGTACAGGTTGATATAATCGAGGATACGATCAAAGCAATCGGTATTTTCAAAACCAATTCGCATTTTGACGGTCAACAGACCATCAACGGCAGATCGCAACTCGCCAAGAATTCGGTTTACCTTTTCAGGATCGCGTAACAGCCCACCACCAACGTTTTTGCGATAAATTCTTGGGGCAGGGCATCCCATGTTGAGGTCGATGCCCGCTACTGGGTAGCGGCTCAACTCTTGGGCAATGCGTACTAGGTCGGGAATGCTCTCACCGATGATTTGAGCAAAGATGGGGCGAGCGGTGGAGTTCTCTGTAATCGAGCGCAGGATGTTTTGATTCAGACCCGAATTGGGGTAGACGCGAAAATACTCAGTAAAGAAGTAATCGGGACTGCCATAGTTGGCGATCGCGCTCATGAATCGCAGATCCGTTACATCCTGCATGGGAGCAAGAGCAGTCAAGTCAAGTCCCGGATACAGAGGCTCTGGAAGGCGATGGGATTTTGGCATTTGCACGGTCTACCCTATCTCTGCTTACTACAAGTATTGTGACATTAATATCATTTTATATCTGATATCATATATACTTTTATTTTGCATAAAATTACAGTGACAGTAGTATGATCTGCTGCCTCAATCCTGATTGCCCGAATCCTCAAAATCCAGATGGAACAAATTTCTGCTTGAGTTGTGGGACAGGGTTAAAGCCACTACTACGAAGTCGCTACCGCATTATCGAACCATTGGGAGGCGGGGGATTTGGTCGTACCTACTTGGCAGAGGATGTAGACAAGCTGGATGAACGATGCGTTGTGAAGCAACTGGCACCACAGGCTCAAGGCAGCTGGTCAATCAAAAAGGCGACTGAGTTATTTCAGCAAGAAGCAAAACGTTTACAACAGCTCGGGGAACATCCCCAAATTCCCACATTATATGCCTACTTTCAAGAAGAAAACTATTTGTATTTAGTGCAGCAGTTTATCCTCGGGCAAAATCTGTTGCAGGAGTTGCAAGACATGGGGGTGTTTAATGAAGCAAAGATTCGAGAACTCTTGAGTGATTTATTACCCGTCTTGCAAGCGATACATCAGCAGCAGGTTATTCACCGAGATATTAAACCAGAAAATATCATTCGCCGTCAAAGTGATGGCAAGTTAGTGTTAATTGATTTTGGTGTGGCGAAGCTAGCGACAGCAACGGCTCTAGCTCTTCCAGGGACAACGATCGGCACCTTCGGTTATGCGCCGCTTGAGCAACTCCAAGAAGGCAAAGCTTATCCAGCCAGCGATCTCTACAGTTTAGGAGCAACTTGCTTTTATCTGCTGACGCAGACTCCCCCCGGCGAAATGTGGCTCAGACAGGGCTATAGCTGGATTTCTGGCTGGCGGCAATATTTGAGGCAACCGATAAGTCAGGAATTAGGGTATATTTTTGATCGGTTGCTGCAAGAAAACCATGACTCGCGTTATCAGTCGGCTTCATTGGTGTTACAAGACTTGAATAAGTCTACCATACCAGTCACATTAGTAACGCCGCCTCAACAAACTCAACTTCTACAGACATTCCCCTCTTGGGAATTATTGCCTTGGGCAGTACTTGCAGGATCGGGCAGTTCTTTGCTGGCGATCGCCCTTGTCAGTTTTTTAGGAACAGTTTGGATTAGTTCTGGATTATGGCTGCTCATTTTAGCTCTTTTAATCTTTGCCCCATCTCGCCCCATTCTGGAAAAGACTTATTTATTTAATATTGCCGTCATTACAACTTTGGTAATTTTCTTGGTATCCCGAAATTTAAAAATTGGTAATCCCCTACAAGCTGGATTTAAAGGACTGCTTGTTGTCGTACTGCTAGTTATTCTTGCTGGCTTATTGGCTTTTACTATAATGGGTTTATCCTATCTATTTAATAGATTAATATCGAATATTTTTTAATTATTTTAGGAATTTTTATTTTACTAAGGTATTTTTTGAAGATGCAAAAAAAAGAAAATATCCGGCTTTTTATTTCTCTTGGTCTTGCCGGAGGGATGATTCTAGTTATTGTATGGGCGATCGGCAAAATTACTTCTGTGCCTTTGGTTAAAGAATCTCCTAGTTCATCAATAGCAAAAAACGAGCAACTCGTTACAAAAAATCCCACAAACGAAACGCAGGCACGAATGAGTTTGGGAGATAAAATTTTGGTGACTGCAGACACAAACCCCGATAAACAAGCAGGGGTGCAAGCCTTTGCAGTTGGAGATTTTGCTACTGCCTTGGACAAGTTCCAAGCATCCCTGCAAGCAAATCGTAACGACCCAGAAGCGTTAATTTATTTGAACAATGCCAAAATTGGTAAATCCCAAGCTCTCAAAGTGGTTGTAAGTGTGCCGATTAGTGGCATCTTGAAGGTGTCGCGAGAGATTCTGCGCGGGGTGGCGCAGGCTCAAGACGAAGTGAATAAGAGCGGTGGGATTAATGGGGTGCCATTACAACTTGAGATTGCCAACGATCAGGGAGACTTAAATATTACTAAACAGCTAGCTGCTGAATTTGTTAAAGACTCCAGCATTTTGGCAGTCATCGGGCATAACCGCCCTGATATATCCGATGTCGCCGGACAAATTTATAACCAGGGCGGTTTGGTGATGGTTAATCCCGCAAGCAATACGTCCCAGGTATCTGGAGGCAAATACATATTTAGCATCTCTGCTAATACTGGTGTTTTCGCTAATACTCTTGCTCGCTATATTGCCCAAAACGCTCGTGTAAAAAATATTGCCATTTGTGCCGATTCAACAATCCCCGCCTTCAAAAATATTTTGAACGAGTACACCAAGTCGATACGTCAGGCTGGGAGTAACATCACTAGCACAGTTTGCGATTTCAGCGTCCCGGATTTTAACCCTAGTACTGTTATGGGTAGAGCCATCAGCGATGGATCTGAGAGCTTGCTATTACTTCCCAGATTAGACAAAATCGACCCAGCCATCGACATGGCACGAGCGAATAGCGGTAGGCTAGCACTGTTCACTTACGGAGGGATGTACACCTTTGATACCCTCAAAAAGGGGGGAGGGGATTTCAAAGGAATGGTACTGCCTGTGTTTTGGCATCCTGATGCTATTCCAGGCAATCCCTTTGCTGAAAATGCTGCTAAACTTTGGGGCGGACCAGTAAATGCGCGGACAGCAACCTCTTATGACGCAGCACAGGCAATTATCGCTGGCTTGAAACAGGGGAACACCCGATCGGGGTTGCAAAAAGCGCTGGTAGCTCCGAATTTTTCAGCAACGGGTGCGACGGGAACGATTCAGTTTTTGCCATCAGGTGAGCGTAACGGTACGGCATTGTTAGTCAAAATCGAGCCAGGTCAGATCTCTGGCACTGGCTACGATTTTGTGTTGGTGCGTTAACGGTAAGACCGTTGGCTACTCAATTTCCCAGATAACTGACTCCTCCAGTGTTCCCGATTCTGTAAACGTCTTAGCTGCCTTGAGAACTGTCTCAAGGTCAACACACATTCTGGCAGGATAAGCACCTATTTGACCACCAACAACCAATGTTTCTAAGTCATTTGATTTTGTTGGCTCAATCAAGTTGTACAAGCTAACGTTATCAAAAGTTGCATAAACTACATACTTTCCCATTCCACCACCAACAGCCATGTGAGTATTACCATTAGTCTCTATGGTCACTAAAGTCTTTTTCTTGGCATCCAATTCCTCGATAGCTGATTTAATCTCAGCCCAGGTTTGGACTTCATTTATGGTTGCTTTGTTGCGATTGCCAATCCAATTTTCTGTTGAAAATTTTAATGCAAACATATTTGCCTCATCCTGGTTTGATAATTTGTCTACCACTGGGAGCGATCACTTCCAACTCTGAGATCGCCAACTGCTTAACTATTGACTTTAAACGTAACTTTTCGCCGCCAGCTCTGCAAAGATCTCGATCCACAATTAAACGGGCTTTCTCTCCCGTGATTCCTGCATCTACTGCTTGCTGAAAGGCATCAGCTTCAGCATGTTGTTTAGTGATGGCATTTACCTGAATGGTTATTTGCCAACAATTTTGCCAACAATAAGGATTATTCCCAAAATTAATCCCAAAGAAACTGCCATCGCCTATTTCTAACTTGGCAATCATAGCGCGATTATCATTACTAACTGGGAGAAGACCAAGACGCTAGCTGTTTCAAGATCTACTAGTACGGCAACCGAGCCGATTTTCTACCACAAGTAGGGATCCGGTTATGAATCCACTCATCTTTCTCAAAGCTGTCAAGGAGAATTTTTTTGTAAACCGCCTCATACCCATCAACCATTTGGGTAACGGTAAAGTTGCTTTCCACGTATTCTCGGCAGCTTTGACGGTTTAGTTCCAAAGCAAAAGGAATCATTGCTGCCATTTCTTCATAGCTAGGGCAGATAAAACCCGACACACCATGAGCAATTACCTCTCGTACAGAACCTAAATTCATCCCAATAACTGGTGTACCAGTTGCCATTGACTCTATCATTACTAAACCAAAAGGTTCACACCAGGCAATGGGGAAGAGAGTAATGGCTGCATTGCCGAGAAGTTCAGTTTTCTCGGCGTGGTTGATTTCGCCTAGGAATTCAATTTGCTGACCATCAATTTGTGGGGCAATCTCTTGTTCAAAAAACTCAGTGTCTACGACATCAACCTTTCCTGCCATCTTCAAGTGCCAACCCGTCTGCTTCGCAATAGCGATCGCATGCTGTGGTCCTTTTTCTGGCGAAAAGCGTCCTAAAAATGCCAAATATGGTGGATCTTGGGGTTGAGCAATAAAAGGATAATTTTCGATCTTAATGCCATTATAAACAGTGCTGACGTAATTTAGGTCTACTTGACGCTGCTCGTTACTAATGCTGATGTATGGTTGCGTCCGATAGAAGGTAAATACTTTGCTGTCATCTTTGGTAAAGCTGCCATGTAAGGTGTGTACTGTGGGTGTTGACACCATATTCGCTAAAGATAATGCCCAAACTCCTACATGGGAATGAATTATGTCGAATTCTTCTGCTTGTTGGTAAACTTGGCTAGTTTCAAGAATTTCGTACATCAACTTTTGTTTGATGTCCGAGTCCAAGCGCAACGCACGAGGATGAATTGCTTCTAACCTAGCCAATGTTTGCGAATCGCCAGATGCAAACAAAGTGACATCATGACCTCGAAGCACGAGTTCATCAGTCAAGTGACTCACTACCAGTTCAATTCCTCCATAAGTAAGAGGCGGAACTTGTTCCCACAAGGGGGCTACTTGAGCGATTTTCATTTCTTTGTTTTGGTTGTACAGGTAATTTGGTTGTTTAACCTTGGTTTCAAGAATCAACTTTCAGCTTTGTCACTCCCTTCTTTTGAGCTTAAAAAAAATTTTGATAACTTAATACATCAAGGGTTCTAAGTTCGGTAATTGTGAATTTTTGGTTGTTATTTGTTCTGGATTAGTAGGAAGTTTTTCTACTCACTAGTAATCACTTACCATTACTGAATCTTAAATCAAAAATCTAAGGAAATTCTGAGTTTTCGTTGCTAAAACTGGCAATCAAATAAATAACTTCACTGAGCATTACAGCTATTTTCGGATAAATGAACCACATGTTTTTTGGGAAGCGCAAAGGCTCCTTCGTTGTAGGGTGCGCCATAGCCGGGAGAAGACACCATCTTCTATCACGATGTCGTACTGCGACCATCGCGCAGCCTACTCGTGGGATATTTTTTTATTTGGAAGTCCCGGAAAACTTATACACAACAGATTTAAGAAAAATCTGTGGGCAGGGTGTATTTTTTAGAGATGGGACTTAGCTACATTGAAGACGCATTACTTGGATATCTATCAATGTTCATCATCTGGAAGTAGGTATTTTTCCCGGCGATCGCTCAAAACTGCTAATTTTTTTTTCCTCTTCCCTCAGCCGATAGCCTAATCCGTAAACTGTCTCAATCAAATTTGTAGTCATTCCCACGGCTTTGAGCTTCTGCCGCAGACCCTTGATTTGAGTTGTTACGGCTTCCTCCCCAGGAAATTCTGAGGAAAACCAAATCCGGTCAAGCAACTCACTTCGACTAAAGATTTTGCGGGGATTCCTGAGAAAAAGCTCTAGTAAATCATACTCTTTGGGAGTAAGGTGCAGACGCAAGCCGTTATAAGTGACTTCAAGAGTGTTGCAGTCAAACTGTAAATTATCCCAAGCAAGCACCATAGGTAAAATCACTTTTCCCCGCCGCATTAATGCTCGAATTCGAGCAATTAACTCAGATAAAACAAACGGCTTAACCACATAATCATCTGCACCAGCCTCTAAACCCATGACGCGAAGGCTGATACTGTCCTGTACAGTCATCATTAGAATGGGCACTTGATAGTTCTGGGCGCGGAGTTGCCGACAAATACTGATGCCATCCATATTTGGAAGCATGACATCCAGTAGCAGCAAATCATAGTCAAATGCTTTTGCCAATTCCAGTCCAGCTTCACCATCGTTTATAGTTTCAATTCGATAGTTATAAGCTGCGAGTGCTTGTGTCAGCAATGAAGTAGTGTATTCATCATCTTGTATTAAGAGTATTTTCATGGGAGATTCTTCCTCTTAAAGGCATTTAAAATCTACTCAAACATTACGAACTAACCGCAATATCAAGCCCAAGTACAGCTACTCCACTACTTAGGAATATGCTTCCTCTGCTTGAGATAGCAGAAGCCGAACACAAGAGCAACGGCTTTAAATACTTAATTTTTTCTAGTCTCTGCAGGTAGAGTAGATGAGTTTGTAGTTGCGTTTGGGGGGGTTGTAAGAATATTGAAGTTTTTGTTCTTCGTTCCTCTTCGGGTTGTTAATAGTACGATATCACAAAGTGCTATAGCAAAATAACGCTATTTTGCTATAGCATTAGAGAAAGGAAGTATGCAGCTAAAATACTGCTGTGTTAATATATACTTGAGTTATGTCAAGACCATCAAAGCAAAGCTCGAGACGAAATAATCCAGACTTTTCCCCAGTTACGGCTCAGCTAGCTAAAGACTTGGGTAAACGTCTGAGGCTGTTTGTTATGCAGCAAGAAACCACAATCTCACAGGTCGTAGAGAAAGCGTTAGAGGAATACTTAGATAAATACCAGCCACAACAGGCTATAAGTACACCAAGAACTATTGCTGAATTCGTTCAGTTTTTTTATTGGCGACTTAAAGAAGCCAAGATCAAAAATATTGATGCGATAGCACAAGGGCAAAAGCCCACTAGATCTGACTTGGTACGCATCTGCTCTGCTTTAAACCAAGATTTTGAGAAGCTTCAAGCGCTGACAGAAAGTTCCTTCCCTGAAAGCTCAAACTTTGAATCTCAGGAGAGAAACCCAAATGGATGGAAAGCATAAAAATCTAGGGGCTAAGCAGTTGGCGTAGTCTGAATACCGTCTATTCAAGTGGCATCACGAACACCAAACAATCCGATAAACATTCATGGGAAACATGTATTTCAGTATATTTACTATGGGTAGATTCCCTACAATATTTTGGGTAGATATCCTATTTTCGGGAAACTGGTTGGCAGGTACTGTTATATAAGAGAGGTTTATTGCGTTTGGGATTGTTTAGTACGCTCTTAAGCGTTACGTATCTGTGGTGATTTCAAGAGATGCGAGTCAGTTTTTCTGATGCAGAGGGTGCAGGTCCGCCTTGCGTCATAGATTGCGGTCTGCCGAAGGCAGCAGCGATTCGCTATCGCCCTTAACCCAAATACTTCCGCAACGCAACGACGATGGTCTTTTTAGAACAAAGCGCCTGTTTCTTTACTACCCAATACAGATATTTCCACTCTTCCTTGACCTCGATATACATCTGGTCTACCTCCCATAAGTCGTTGGTTGGTTTCAGGCTTGTTGTGCTTGTACACATCGGTAAACTAATTGTCAACATCAAAAATATTGATGCGACCGCACGAAGGCAAAAACCCACGCTTAGCCGATTTAATAAGCATCTGCTCTGCTTTAAAGCGAGATTTTGAGGGGCTTCGAGCGCTGACAAAAAGTTCCTTCCCTGAAAGCTCAAACTTTAAATCTGAGAAGAAAAACCCAAATGGATTTACTACAAATCATTAATAAAACTGGCTGGGACTGGCGAATAGGAAAAAGAACGATCAAAATCAGTGCCCCAGACCAAGATGCTGCCGACGACTTGCTGGACAAGTGGCTGGAAAATCTTGCCCAATCTGCTGCCAATGTTAGTGGTTTTGTTGATATTGATTGGGGCGGTGACTTGGTATATCGCATAACTCCTAACATGGCAGTGCAATCACGTCCAAAAAATTCTGCTTATAAGGCTGGAGGTGAATCTATGACAAACGATCATCAGTCTGAAGATCCAAATAACGACCAAGTTGGCAGGCAGATTGACTATGATCCCAGTCTGTTGTTAGTTATCCCTGAACTAGAACTGAACCAATCTTTGATCGTAGATGTTAACCGACCAACTTATATAACTCGAATTTTTGATCAAGAAAATTTGTACGCCAACGCTGCTGCCTTAGCGGCGCAAGGACAAAAACCCAGATTCATTGGGATGACGGCATACACACTCAACAACCCTGATGAACTAGAACGGCGCTGTGATTTATTGATGAACAGCGAAATACTTCGAGAATATGAGTACAAGGCATGGCGGTGGTTTTTTGACCTAGACGCTAATCGGTGGAGCCTAAAGGAATTGTACTTTGTTTCCAACTTTCGCCGTCTAGATAGAATCAATCTTGGGCAATACCTGCAAATAAGAGATGAACCAGTATGGCTAGGGCAGGTGTTGATGACAGATGAACTGGTAAGCAGGTAGATATTTTGACTCTCCGTGTATGCGGGACCGGAGAGTGTCAAATAACAAAATGTTATGTTAGAATCTCAAACCGACACCACCTTGTAAGGAGAAAGCTGTACCACCGCCATCTCGCTCGGTATCAAAACCAAAAATGGCGTTACCAAAAATAACAGTGTTGCTATTTGGTAGGACGTAATCAACTCCTGGTTGCAAGGCAAAACCGATTTGATTGCCAACAGGGGAAGGTGTATTACCACCAGCCAACACCAGCCCAGCTCCCAGATAGGCATCAGTTTGCCAGTTTATGGGGTAGTCGTAGGAAACAGTTGGCACAACTGCTGTACTCTGACCAACTAAAGCTTGGGCACGGAAAGAAACTGGTACTTTTAAAAGTTTGTAGCGGAAGGCAAGAACCCCCCCAATCTGACCACCGTCTGAAAAACCTACCGTTGGACCTACACCAACATAGCTGCCATATGCTACTTGAGCTTGTGCTGGTTGGATGAATTGGACTTCACTTAAAAGTGAGCCAGCCAAAATAACTGATACTAAATACTGAAGATGCTTCATTTCCTGACTCCTTACACAATTTTGTTAATTGTTAATTGTTAGTTGTTAGTTGTTAGTTGTTAGTTGTTAGTTGTTAGTTGTTGGTTGTTGGTTGTTGGTTGTTGGTTCCGTTGGTTGACTGGTTGTTAGTTGTTAGTTGTTGGTTGTTGGTTGTTGGTTGTAAAAATGCCACTAACCACTAACCACTAACCACTAACCACTAACCACTAACCACTAACCACTAACCACTAACCACTAACCACTAACCACTAACTACTAACCACTAACCACTAACCACTAACCACTAACTACTAACCACTAACCACTAACCACTAACCACTAACCACTACTAACTCCTTTAGGGACAACGTGGATGAATGCCTCCTTGAGTACAAATGTAAGCTAATTGCTTGGCATCTAAATTTTTGACTTGACTAAAATCAACTCCTTGGACTACGGCAGATTGTGCGCCTATTACCGGTTTAAGCACAAATTTATCTGTTGAGTCTTGTTTACTAGGAGAGAGAATTGCCCCTTGAAAATCAGCACCAGCCAGATGGGCTTTTCGTAAATCAGCAAGACTCAAGTCGGCATTCCGCAAGTTAACGTTTTCCATGTTTGCAGAACGGAAAATAGTACCAGTGAGGCGAGTGGCGCTCAGGTTAGCATCGCTGAGATTGGCATGATTCAAATAGGCACCAGAAAGGTCTGCTCCTTGCCAATCGGTTCTAGTTAAGTTGGCAAATGACAATTGCGTTCCTATGGCAATGACGCGACTGAGATGAGCTGCGTATAGTTCGGCTTCGTTCAAGTTTGCCCCACCTAAATCTGCCCCTGTCAGACTAGCATTTTCTAAGACTGCGCCACTCAGATCTGCTTTTGCTAGCTGGGCGCTGCTGAGGTTAGCACCAATCAGACGCGCATTTGATAGGTTAGCTTTGTTGAGTGTCGCGCGGCTAAGATCGGCACGGTTCATTAAGACACGGCTGAGGTTAGCATCAGTGAGATTGGCTTGTTTCATTTGGGCTTGGCTCAAATCAGCAATCCTATCGTCATAGGTATCCCAGCGATTATCCTCACCCGGTCCATGAAAGCGGCTACCCTTAAAGCTTGCTTGATTAAGATTTGCGGACTTGAACTTAACTCCTGATAAATCGACTTTATCTAGTTTTAAGTTGAAGGCTGCGCTTTTGATCGAACCACCTTGACCCAATTCGGCGCGACCCAGATCGATACCGTTGGTTTGTCCGCTATAGACAGTCAGAATCTTGTTAATCGCCTGCTGGTTGAGATCCAACTGAAGACGTCGCAATTCTGGCTGTGGGAATTTATTTTTATCTACAGACTCCAAATTGCTGGCAAGGAACTGATTCATGCTTTTTAAATTAGGGATGGCTTTGGGTCCAACACTTACCAAAGCTTGCTGAATGGTTTCAAGTAGGTGCTGGTCGGTTTCCTTAGCTAGTAAATCGACAAGAAACTGAATTGCCTGCGGGTCATTGAGGGTACCTAAAGCCAGAATTGTACTCCTCTGCTCCTCCTTGGTAGCGCCATTAGGATTTAACCGTTTTACCAGTGTGATAAACTGTTGGCTGTTGCGCTGATCGATAGCCCGCTGATTTTGCTGAATTTGGATGTAGATGTGAGTGCCTACTAAAGTTCCTAATACAGCAGCCATACTTAAGAGTGCCACCACAAGCAGGATGAGATTTGGATTTAGCTGTATCCGCTGCTTTGGGTGAGACTGTTGGCTTGGCTTTGGTGTAATTACAATTGATGCGATCGCTGCTTCCTCATCTCCTTTCGTCCACTGAGACTGACCCGGGTGGTGTTCATTTAAGAGCGAGGGTTTTGGCGCATTTGCATCTATCGTGTAAGTACCTGCTAGCCAATCGTGCAATGCGCGACGTCCTTGCTGCCACGACAAGCCTATTCCTTCTGCCAGCAAGACTAGTGTGCAAAGCCCTGCGAAAACACCCAAATTGGGAAATGCTAAGCTGTAGCGCCACAGGAAATAGGCGATGGAAATGGGCAGAGTCCAACGACCAATTCCTTCTCTGACTAAAACTGCCCCAAAACCTGGCGCATTTCCAAGTGAGTTCACAACTCGAATCCCAAACCAACGTTTGGGAATGGTGCTACCGATTTTAGCGAGCAGATATAATTGCCAGCACGAGAGTGTTAATGGCGCTAAAATAGCTACTGTCCACAATACATTCGTCAGCCATGCTACACGACGGGTGCTGTAGTTCACGCTGAGAGCTAACGGGCGGGCGATCGTTGTTTCTGTTGCTACCAGTATGGGGCTGAGTGGCACTCGGTTCAGATCGCCGTTAAAATTGGCATAAAGACCAATGCCGAAAGGCACTAATCCACTGGCGACTACCAAAGTCATTTCCGTTACCCAAGCGGCAATGCGCCTGGTAACTAGTTGCCCCGATTTAGATCTGACTGGTTCTTGCGGTCGGCTTTCTTTATTAGTACTTCTCCTTACAATTGGGGATGCCATCAGATAATTCCCTATAACTTTATTTCTACGTCTACTCACTACTAGAGACAAGAAATTTGTATCCAAGGTACACTAGTAATGCCAACAATGCCAAACTAATCACAGCGGCAATCAGTTTGAGTACTGCTTGCAGGATCGCAAAACCGAATAAAACTGCCACACCCAAAACTACGATCTTGCCTATTCCAGATAGTCTATTAAACTTCTTTGAAATTCGCGCTCTTAGAGAGTTGAAGGTTGAAAACCCAGACTGAGATGACTGGATTTTTTGTTGTTGCTGGGGAACCACTTTAGACGGGAAATGAATCTCTGCCTCTAACTGTTGGAGGCGATGCTGTAAGTCTTCTTCTTTTTGAGGATTCATTAATTTCTACCTCACCTAGGACACTTTTTAAATAAACATACCAAATCAATCTCCATCTTGGCTTTTGTTAGAGCGCAATCAGAGCGAATGTCTTTGTTTCCATCACCACCCAAGAAGCGTCAATAATCCAATACAGTCTGGGAGCATGTCAACTTTGTGATTTATCTCTTGTGTGCGTGCGTCAGCGCCCATGTTGTCGGTTTTCCTGCGCTACGGGCGACTGGCGCCCTTGCAGGAAAGCCCGCCCAAACGATCTATAGGGCGGGCTTTCCTGCCCACCCCACAAGAAACTAGAGGAGTGCAAAACTGACATGCTCCCATACAGTCTAGTTAGTAGTATTTACTCCTTGAAGATCAGAACTAACACGAATTAAATATTTAGTTAATCTCTAATTATATTATGATTTGTTAGTGATTTGACTACTTAATAAAATTTATACGCCGCACCAGCACACCTAGGAACAAAGACGGCAAGACAAACGTCAATCAGCTCAGAATATGTGTATCAATATCGCTTCACAACAGTCGGGAGCATAATAAAATGAAACCGGGTACGTTATTTAAGGTTGTTCCCGTAGCCTTGGCTATGAGTTTGGTTTTCACCGATGCTAGTTTAGCCGAGACACCAGTTGTGAGTATTAATTCTAAGTTTCAGCCCGATCCCCTGAGTGTGAATGGCAAGTCTGGAGGAACAGTTTCAAGTAAGTGTGGCAACATTACCGCTACACCTAATCAAGTGATTCAGGTGACAGAGTCACTGCCTTACCTGCGATTAACAGTTGAGAGTGGTGGACAGCCAACACTCTTGATTGACGGTCCTGGAGGACGCTTTTGTGTTCTAGCAGATACTTACTCTGGTGGCAAGAAGCCAGAAATTTCTGGTTACTGGCAGGCAGGAAAGTACTCTCTGTATGTAGGCGAGTTATCCCAACGACAGTATAACTATAGCCTATCAATTTCGCAACAAAAGAAATAGTTGGTTGTTGGTTGTTGGTTGTTAGTTGTTAGTTGTTAGTTGTTAGTTGTTGGTTGTTAGTTGTTGGTTGTTAGTGGTTCTCCCTACTCCCTACTCCCCACTCCCCACTCCCTACTCCCTACTCCCTACTTTTAGGTGTGACATTGCTGAACTTAATTAAAAGGGCGATCGCAATACTGACAAGTAAAATTAACGTTGTACTTAAAGCTGAACCAAATCCCCAATTTTGGGTCGCTCCGAGGAACTGATTATAAACTAATCGTGCCACTGTCATACTGGAAGCACCACCAAGTAATTCTGGATTGACAAAATCTCCTAATGCAGTGATAAACACCAGAAAAGAACCAGCAGCAATTCCGCTAAAGGTTTGGGGTAAGGTCACTTGACAAAAAGCTTGTATGGGATTTGCACCCAAATCAGCTGCTGCTTCTAGCAAACGCTTGTCTAGTTTTTCTAAAGAGGCGTATAAAATCAAAACCATATAAGGCAGCATGCTGTAGCTCATACCAATTAATACAGCTGGACTGCGGTTAAGTAAATCTAAAGTAGGCAAGCCTACACTGGTAAGCAAACTGTTTAGTAAACCAGTAGGACGGAGAATTGTAATCCAAGCATAAGAGCGAAGTAAGGAAGACGTCCACAAAGGCAAAACAAAGCTAATCAGGAGCAAATTTCGCGCCTTGGGCGGTGCTATCTGAGCAATCCAATAAGCAACGGGTAAACCTAATATTAAGCTTATTAGTGTGGTATCGGTAGCAAAAAAGAGCGATCGCCTGATGACTCGCAGGTAAAGAGGGTCAAATATGCGAATATAGTTATCCAATCCACTAGGATTTACCACATCCCCTGGTCGAATTCCTGGTACTAAACTTAACTCAAAAATTAGCAGTGTTGGCAGTACCAGTAAAAGTAACAACCAAATGCCAGGTGGTGCAAGCATTACCAAGGGTTGCAGCCAGTTGAAATGTGTGCCTGATACTTCGGCAATATCGCTAGGGGAGTTTAGTTGATTTGTGTGATTAGACACTAAATGGTAAAATTAATGTTTATGGACTTACTTAGTTTAAGCTAATCGGTATTCAAGTTGTATTTGTAGGGTGGGCATCGCCCACCATTGAGTTTATGTATGAGTTACAAGGTTTTGGTGGGCAATGCCCACTACGTCGTTTAAAGGTGCAGTGAAATCCAACTGCGATCAAAGATTAATTGATAAATAGGGTTATGGACTTTTAAAGAACCTTGTTGCTTGACTACTAACCCCGATAAGAGCAATTCCCTTTCTTCTGGACTATCAACTGAGACAACTTGTCCTTGATCCAAAATTTGTCGATAGAGTTCTAGGAGTCGAACTCTTTGGCGATCGCTCTTCAGGATGCGATCGCGAATTGTTCTCAAATGTTCTGGCTCATCCTGAGATTCCCAATTATCTATCACCTGAGTGCGCACCAAGTTTTCCATCCACTCGGCTTCACCGTTTACGGGAATAGGAGATGAACAACTACGAATAAGTTTACAGAGCTTTTGGGTGAGAAAGGGCTGACCGCTTGTCCAAGTTAACAATTCTTTGAGTACCGCTTGAGGATTGCTAACTTTCTCTTTCAATCCCTGAAGCAAAGGTTGAGCTTCATGTAATTGAAAGCCACTCAGTTGAATCGCCTGACCAATGTTAAAAGGCGTTCTTTGGTAATCAGTAATCAAATCTGAAGGTGTGGCAACTCCAAGCAAGGCAAAAGTTAAACGCTGATACTCTGGATTAATACTGCGCTGGTTATAGCAAGAGCGAATCAAAGCAAAAAAGTCATTAACAGGGAACTTTAAACCTAAGATGCTATCAATTTCATCTAAAAATATTATCAACTTTTTTGGCAGATCGCGATCCTCTACTCCGACGAGCGCCAGGAGAATTTCTTCAAAAAATCGACTTAACCGCTGCATAGGAGAAATATCAAGCTGCTCATTCCACCAAGCTTTCAAATTCACCAATCCTTGCAAGTCAAAACTCTGCCATAACTCCACTGCCAATCCCTTGTACCATTGGTCAGGCGTGACGTTCTCGCTGCCAATGCGGGTCATGTCAATTGCTGCACAGACGAACCCCTCTTGCTGAAGACGGTGCATCATGTGTACCATCAGGCTAGATTTACCAATTTGCCGTGTATTCAGGATGTAACAAAACTCCCCAAGCTTCAATGCTTTGTAGAGGTGACGGTCTGCTGAGCGCACCACATAAGTGGGAGCATCCATTGGCAAACTTCCGCCAATTTGATAGTCAAAGGTCGAGGGATTTTCGTCACTCCTGAGCAAAGCGTTTTCAAATAGTAGTTCTGCTTGGGTAGCTTGGAGAATTTCTAGGGTTTGTGACAGTTCTTGGGTGCGTTCTTTAACTTTTTGTTCTAAAGTCTGGTTGGACTCGAAGAGTGCGTCTTTTGCCTGCTGCAAAGCGATATTCTTAAGTTCCAGTTCTTGAGTAAACTGAATCCGCTCCGCTTCCGCCCGTTTGCGTTGGGTGATATCTTGAAAAGCAGTTATGGCATAGACAATTTGACCCTTCTCATTAAAAACTGGGGTGGCGGACACTTCTAAGGGAATAATTCTGTCAGCGTGGTGGATCTCCATATCATCAACGGTTACACTTTCGCCGTTCAATGCTCGCATCGCCGGCATTTGCTCCACGGGGTACAACTGCTGCGTTCCCACCTGACCGACTTTATAAATCTCACTTAATTGAGCAGTTGGAGATGTGGTGATGATTCCCTTGCCAAGTATCTGCTGTGCCATCTGATTGGCGTAATAGGGTTGACCTTGGGCATCAAAGACAAATATGCCGACTGGCACAGCTTCTAGAAACTGAGCCAGCCTTCTCTCGCTTTCAGACAATGCTGACTCCGCTTGCTGGCGTACAATGACCTCTTGTTGCAGACGAGTCAATAATTCTGCTTGAGCTTGCTGTGCTAAACGTTCCTTTTCCCGAGCCGCTTTCATCCGCTGCACATGCTGCAGAGTTTTATTGGTGGTAATTTCTAAATCCTGAAGATTGATCGGCTTAGTCAGGAAGTCAAACGCACCGCGATTCATTGCCGTTCTGATATTTTCAATATCGCCATAGGCAGAAATAATGACTGCTTTAACGATCGGGTATAACTCATTAAGTTTAGTGAGTAAAGTTAGCCCATCCATTTCCGACATAAAGATATCGGTTAATACCATATCTATATCCGGTTCGGCTTCTAGCTTTAAGAGTGCTTCTACACCATTGTGGGCAAAAATTAACTGGAATTGCTTTTCCCGAATTTTTTTTCTAAATTTCTGGCGCAGCAAGTGTTCTAAGTCAGGCTCATCATCCACAACCAGTATTTTAGCTGGCATAGTTTCTTTTTTGATTGGGATTATATGGGACCTCTCCCCAACCCCTCTCCTACAAGGAGAGGGGCTTTCCCCCCTTCCCTCATAGGGAAGGGGGTTAGGGGGTTAGGTGATGCAATATACTTTGAACCTCTCCCCAACCCCTCTCCTACAAGGAGAGGGGCTTTCCCCCCTTCCCTCATAGGGAAGGGGGTTAGGGGGTTAGGTGATGCAATATACTTTGAACCTCTCCCCAACCCCTCTCCTACAAGGAGAGGGGCTTTCCCCCCTTCCCTCATAGGGAAGGGGGTTAGGGGGTTAGGTCTTGATTTACAAATTCAATATTTTTGCCTTTAATTTATCAAACTCAATTGGCTTTGTCATATATTCATCAGCTCCATAATCTTTGGCAATTTGATATTTTTGCTCATCGTCATAAGCAGTAATGATAAATACTTTTATATTAGGAAACCTTTCTTTGATAATTTTGAGTAGTTCTAGCCCGTTCATACCAGGCATATTAATATCCGCTATAATCAAGACTAAACAATCAGTTAGCTGAGTTTGTAAGTATTCTAGCGCTTCCTCTGATGATAAAGTAAAATCTAAGATTATTTGATTTTGTTTAAGTTCTCTTCTAAATTTTTGTCTAAACAAGAACTGAACATCTTGTTCGTCGTCTACAACCATTACTTTCATTTGTGAACTTTGTGTATTCTCCAAAACAATTTTAGGCAAAGCGATGATAAACTCCGTATAATTGCCCACTTCGGTTTCTACCTTGATCTCCCCTTGATGCTGCTGCACAATAATATCATGAGTAATAGATAGACCCAAACCAGTTCCTTCACCGGGAGGCTTAGTGGTGAAAAAGGGATTAAAAATATTATCCAGCACTTTCTGGGGAATGCCTTCGCCGTTATCTCGAATAAGGATTTCTACTTGCTCACCTAAATCTTTGGTGCTTACCGAAAGTTTAGGCAAAAAGGGAACACCCTCGTTCCCAGGTGTCGGGAAACGCATTTTCTTTTTATGGGCTGCATAGCAAGCGTTGTTAATTAAATTTATAAAAGCGCGACTAATATTTTGCGGCACGATATTCACTTGTTCAAGGTTGCGATCGTAATCCGCTTTTATAGCAATGTTGAAGGAAGCATCCTTGGCATGCATTGCGTGACAAGTTAGATTAACAGCTTCTGCTAATAAAGCGTTGATGTCAGTCAGATGTCGTTCACCAGTTTGCCCCCGAGAGTGCATCAGCATTCCACGAACAATATTATCAGCTCTTTTGCCATGCTCATTAATTTTTTGAGCGTTTTGGCACAGATCGCTGAGAATCTCTTCAATATATTCTCTGGTTTCTGGGTCTAATCGGTCTTGTTGATTGTCAATTTCTTCAAGTAGTTCTTGGGTTAACTCTACAGAAAGTTCGGCAAAGTTGTTGACAAAATTTAAGGGATTTTTGATCTCATGGGCTATGCCGGCTGTTAAAGCTCCCAGAGAAGCCAATTTTTCTTGGGCGATAATCTGAGCTTGGCTGGCTTTGAGCTTTTGCAGGGTACTTGCCAACTGCTGATTTTTATGTTGTAGTTCCTGGGTTCTCGCTGCCACTTTCTGTTCTAGAGTCCGGCTGTAACCCTCTAATTGCTCGTAGAGACGGCAATTTTCAATGGAGATGGCGGCTTGGGCTGAAAGGATTTTTAAGACTTCGACGCGATCGCTCGTAAATGCGCCTGTTGTTAAATTATTTTCTAAGTATAAAATACCACTCAGTTTGCCTTGATTAAGTAGAGGGGTGCAGAGAATCGATTTGGGTTGAGTGGCGACAATGTAGGAATCGCGTGTAAATTTTCCTTCATTAGCTGCATCATTTAACACTATATTTTCCTGAGTGTGAGCAACATAGTTAATGATGGCGGCTGACAAAAGGGGGCACTCAGTATCTCCATCTACTGGAATTGATTGCAGTATAGTAACGTCATCGGAATCTACAGTTCCTTCAGCTTCAATCACCCTATTACCTTCCTTATCCAGAATTAGAAAGCCTTTTTGTGCTCCTGCATTCTCAATCAAGATTTTCATCAACTTTTCTAGCAACTTGTCTAGAATGATTTCGCCAGAAATGGTTTGTGAGGCTTTGAAGACACTGTTTAAATCTAAGACCTCAGATGTTGTTTGCCCTGATTTAGTAATCGAGTGGGGTAAGGTAGTTTTTAATAGATCGGTTGAAATTTTGGCTAAAAATTGTGGGTATCGTGCCTCCAAATCTTTTACTTTAGCTACCGCCCCCCAGCGCTGATAAGCATAGTGAGCATCTTGCAGGTAGTAGCGAGCAACGTGGTTTTGATTTCTGGCTAAATAAAATCGCCCAGCTAGTTCGTAAGCAAGGGCTTCTTCGTTGAGATATTCGTTTTCGTGGGCTAGGGTAATGGCGCGATCGTAATATTCCCTAGCATCGTGATATTTGCCTAAAACGCGGGAGTGTTCCGCTTCAACTAGGTAATATTTATGCAAATAATTCATTGGGGCATGATCTGCCCAATGTTTCATTTTTTCCTGGTTTGCAGCTACTTTTTCGAGATTGTGCTGTTGTTCTAACTCTGGAGTATCAGCAAGTAAAGCTAGCCTAGCTAGAGAATCATAAAAATGGAAGATGGCAAAATTTGTTGTCGCTACTGCACTGTCTAAATACTTTTCTGTTATGGCGGCATTTTCAATTGCTTGAGTATATTCTTTAAATAAATAACAAAGAATCATTTTATTGAGATGTAACTCAAAAAGTCCGTTTCTATTATTTGCTTCAATATAAAGAGAGCGCATTATTCTTTCATCGTAAACTATACCGATTAAACAACAGGGATTTTCTGATTCTCCCATTAAATTCAAAACAACTTGCCAAAACCCTTGATGTAAATTCAGTACATGTAGCTGCTTGATTTGAGCAATTGCATCACTATATTTTGCTATCTCCTGTTCAAGCCATGCCAATTCCTTACCACCACAGTATGCTAGGTAAGCGTAACAGTAGGCACTAATAGCAGCATATTGTAAATCTCCTGTTTCCATGCCGATTTGATAAGCTTCCAGAAAAGGCTGTAGTGTTTCCCTGATATGCTCCTTCCAATGTCGAATAAAACAATTTATAAAGAATAAAGTACATGATTTAAGTTCTTGAGCCTTAAATCTGTTGACTAGGCTTAAGGCAAGTTGACCAAATTGATAGCCAGTATTAATATCTCCTAATCCGCAGAGGATAAGTCCGTAAGTAACATAGCCTTGAGCAGACAGAAGGGTATTACCATATTTAACTGATAAATTGATCATCGCCAATACAACTAAGACAAAAAGCTTAGGTAATCGAACATAGGTTGGGTGAAATAAACGAAAAAGAATATTTATTGCAGCCAACTTGGCAATATCTGTCATTTCTGGCAGATTGATTAAATCCTCAATTTGCTTTTCTTTTAAAGCGGATTTTGTTTCTGATAAACTATTTACAATATCCGATTGATTTAGTTGTTCAGGAAAATTTATCCCCAACAGCTTAAGAACTTGCAGTCCTATATTCGCTGCTTCCGATAATTTATCCTGTGCAGAATAAGCTTGAAGCTTTATTACATAGATTTTCACCTGCTCCAACAAGGTTTTAGCTTGTTGCAGCACAACCGCAGCCAATTGTTCCATTAGCTCAAAGTTGCCACTGAGAAAAGCCACTTCTGCTGCTTCCACGTACAGTGCCAATGTTAGGTCATACTGCCGTTGCCAAGGATCTTCACTTAATAAGCTCAAACCAATTTGTAGATAATTCAATCCGGCTTGATATGCTGCCGATACCTTGGATTTCTTGCCAACCATCAAATTTAATTGAGCCAATTCATCCCGCTCTACCTGTTGATTAATTAACTGCCTACCCAAATTCAATTGGTTGACAATTTCAAAGATTTTCTGCTCTCGCTTGTCTGGGTGGGTATTTTGCAGCAGCAACTGTCCTATTTGCTGATGCACAGCTTGTTTGTCCTCTTCTAGAATCAAAGAATAAGCCGCTTGCTGAATCCGGTCATGGGCAAACTTGTATTCAACGGTGATTGTTTCTGCCAAGCCCTGCACATCAAGTTCTATCAGCTTGTAAGTATCACTAAGGGGCAAAATTAATCCCTCGGCGATTGCTGTCCACAAATCGGTTGCCGTTTCTTGGGGTAATTTTTCATATACAGTAGCCAAAGTTTGGATATCAAATTGATTACCAATACAGGCTGCCAACTTCAACACTTGTTGTGTTGCCGCCTGCAACTTTTGCACCTTACTAGCCATCAATTCAACGACACTATCGGTTATACCCCAAGATTGAATCTGCCCTAAATTCCAGTGCCAACTACCACGCCTAAAGTCAAACGTCAACAGATATTCGCTATATAGGGATTTTAAAAATTCATTAATAAAGAAAGGATTGCCATTGGTTTTGGTCAGTACCAATTCTGCTAGTGGTTTAGCAGTCTCTCGTGCTACATTGAGGGTGTCACTAATTAACTGATTGACCTCAAACAAGTTTAAAGGTTTCAAGGTGATATGATTTACAATACCCTCGGTTTTACGAATCTCGTCTAGGGTAAACATCAAGGGGTGAGCCTGAGTTACCTCATTATCCCGATAAGCACCAATAATGTATAGATATTGGCTATAGCTTGCCGTCATCAGCAGTTGAATGAGTTTCAAGGAAGCCCCATCAGCCCACTGTAAATCGTCTAGAAATAGTACCAGTGGATGTGAGGCTTGAGTAAATACCCGGATAAAGTTTTGAAACACTAAATTGAAGCGATTTTCGGCTTCTGTTGGAGCTAGTTCTGGGATCGCGGGTTGGGAACCAATAATCAGTTCCACTTCGGCAATCACATCAATAATGACCTGACCATTTTCCCCAAGGGCAGCTAACAGTTTTTGCCGCCAGGTAGCTATCTGGACTTCGTTTTCCGTCAACAGTTGCCCGATTAAGGAGCGCAAGGCTTGCACCAAAGATGCATAAGGAATATTTTTTTGAAATTGATCGAATTTGCCGGAAATAAAGTATCCCTGCTGCTGCGTAATAGGCTTATAGACTTCTTGTACCAAAACCGACTTACCAATGCCACAATAACCAGCTACCAGCATCATTTCCCTTGCCCCAAGGCTGACTCGCTGGAAGCCAGTCAACAATTGTTCAATTTCCTGTTCTCGTCCATATAAGCTTTGGGAAATTTGGAACTTATCCGAAACATCCTGGTGTTTCAGAGAAAAGGGATCGATGCGACTTGTTTGTTCCCATTGTCTGTGACATTCCTGCAAATCCGCCTTGAGACCATAGGCTGATTGGTAACGGTCTTCGGCGTTTTTAGCCATGAGTTTCATCACAATCTCCGACAGGGGCTGAGGAATGTCTGGCTTGAGTTCGTGAGGTGGAGTAGGGTGTTTGGCTATATGAGAATGAACCAACTCGATCGCATCAGTTGTCTTGAAAGGCAATTGCCCAGTTAACAGATCGTAAAAAGTTGCTCCTAAGGAATAAAAGTCAGTACGGTAATCTATTCCCCGATTCATGCGCCCCGTTTGTTCTGGCGATATGTAGGCTAACGTGCCTTCCAACTGATTCGGGTTGCATAGGGTGGGGTTTTCTCGTGAGAGTACTGTCGAAATACCAAAGTCAATGAGCTTGAGTTGACCTGTTGTTGGATTTAAAACAATGTTGGATGGGTTAATATCTTTGTGCATAATCTGCTGCTGATGCACTTGACCGAGAATTTCTACAAGCTGAATAGCAATGGTGAGAAACTCAGTCAAAGTAAATTGTCTGCTCTGCATTTGCTCTAGGGATTCACCGCCAAAATCTTCCAGTACTATCACCCAGCAGTTTTGGTCATTTTCCAAGCTGTAAACGTTAGGCACGCCTGTTAGTTGCAAGTTTTTGGTGATTTCATACTCTCGCTTGAACCAAGCTATTTTTTCTGGAGGTGGATAAGCTTGTTTCAGCATTTTGAGGATAACGGGTTGGCTATCTACTATCCGACGTCCGCGATAGATCAGCGAGTTGGTACTTTCATAGAGTTTTTCAAGAACCTCGTAGCCTGAGATAGTTGACATAATTTTTATTGCTCTATGTAAAGAAAGAATTTAGGACTTAGGCATTCACAGAAAAAAACAATTGTGTATTATCACTCGTTACAAGGCTATGCGTTATTGCTGATTCTCGAAATACTGCCGATACAGCTGACAACTCGGTGTCGCTTGATTGTGCTGTAACTTAATCAGCCCCATACTGCTTAACTTGTAAGCCAGAATCGGTTCTAACGGCACAGGTTCAGTAGCATTCATTACCTTGTGAAGCGCGATCGCCAATTCCGGCTGTGCTTGCAAAGTTACCCAATGACGCTGTAAGTAATGGGAATAAATTCCAGAGGATGTTGGGGCAGTTTCCAGCAGTTGTGCCAGCGTCAGTTCCCGACGATGGAGGTGATAGAGTGCCAAGTGTACCAGTCCTGGATGTCCTCCAACCATGTCCATCAGCAGTCTTGCTTCCTCGTCATCTGTCCAATTGATCCCATAGCGCTGTGCCAACTGCTGGACTTGGTCTAAACTGAAGCCTGTTAACTGAATTGGTAGCCCCACATTAAAAGGAGACTGATGAAGTTGCAGGGGAACATAAATTTCCGTCGAGTGAACCACAATCAAGCGCAGCTTTTGCCAGATGGGCCTTCTTTTGCCGTCTTCGTACCAAGAACGCAACAAAGGTAAAATTTCTTTCGCCACCTCAGGATGCTCAAAAATTAGGTTCACCTCGTCCAATGCCAAAACCACAGGCGAGTCAATTTGCTCTAGCACATAACTGCCCAAGTAGAGGGAGCAACTCACTTTGCTACCGATATCTTCATCCCAATACTCATCGAGTTTTGGTGACAACTGCAGCTGACACGAGACATTGGCACATAGCCAGCGCAAAAATCGCTTCAAATCGCTCAATATTGCTTGGTCAATTTGCTCCAAGTTCAGGGTAACTGTACGGTAGCCCATGAGATCGGCATAGTCCATAACCCTCAGCAGCAAAGAGGTTTTGCCCATTTCTCTTGGGGCTTTAATCCGAATTAAGGCTCCTGGTTTACTGATTTCTGTATTAATTTGTGTGGCGATCGCAGAGTTTTCGATGTAAAAAAGAGAGTCAAGCGGGACTGAACCACTAGGGAAGCGAGGTGAAATATCCTGCTTGGCATTAACAGAAAAGTCTACAGGATTTTGTCTTGGCGGTGTTATTTTTGGTGCGGCGCTACTCCCAACATTCTCCTGTGACCAAAACATTGGTGGTTCGGCAGGATTCTGGAGTATGACTGGTAGCCAAGTAGCGCAGGGATATTCTTTCTCTAGTCCTTGCAGTCTTTCTCGTGCAAAACGCACTGCAGTATATAAAGACTTGCCAGATGAGAATTCTGCTAGAAAATACTTTAAAAATTCTTGAGCTACCACATCCGGCACAGGTTCGCGCATGACAATCACTTGCGGAATCTGCAAATCCTGTAGCTGCTGCGCCAACCCCAAACCATCACAGGAGTTGAAAATTGCTAGCTTCAACCCACTACTAATAGCTTGTTTGAGAGCATACTTTAATTGCTCAAGAGTGATCTTGTCTCTTTGATTGATTTGCAGCCGCCCTTTGTCTTTACTACAACTATGACCGGCAAAAAAGACAATATCCCAACCTTGTTGCCAAAGCTGGTCGTTTAAATCACCTAAATTAGGCTCTACTAAAAATTTTATTTCTGCTTGAGTTGATAATTTCTCTAAAAATTTCCGATCCCAACTAATATCAATTTCTTTACTATTTCCAAAAATCGCTAAAATTTTAACTTGGGCTTTCGGATTAGCTAAGAGAATTTTATTCCGGTTTTGATACTCTGCAGGACTTAAGGCAACTTCCGCTCTTGGGTAATCCTCAAAGAAATTCCACAGATGCCAAGGAAGTCGTCGCAGTAAATTGTCGTCAGTTTCAATAATGAAGCGAATTTCTGACGATGGTTTTAATTGTGTACGTAATTGCTGGTCAATTTTGCGAAATTTTACTGAGTTAAGCCATGTATTTATCCTTTTTGATAACATCTGAGATAAATTGGTGAGATCAACTTGAGAAATATTAGTTATATAAGCTTCTTCAATTTCAAATTTATCATCTATTTCGATGTAATGACGGCAACTCAGACGTTGATTGAAAGCAGAATAAAGTAACTGCCAATTTCGGTAAAGTTCGGGAATTTTTGGCGCCGCTGGTAAACTAGCAGTAAATTTCATCCGGTAGGGGTTGTCTGCTTCTCCGATCTCTGCTGTAACAGCGGCAAACCCATCACCTAGGTTTCCCTGACCCAAGCTTAAAACAACTAACCTACTCATAGGTGTTTGATAAAACAATGGTCAAGCTATTATTATACTATTAAAGTTGGTTGATATTTTTACTTCTCTGAAAAAAATAACCATTAAAAAAAAATAAATCATCATTGGTTCGTAGTTGCGCTTCAACACGTATAAGCCAGAAGTAGTATTCATCACCTTGTCAAGAGCGATTGCCAACTCTGCTAATTGCTAATTGTTAATTGTTAATTGTTAATTGCTAATTGCTCTAATCCCACTACCAACTAACAACTACCAACTACCAACTATCAACTATCAACTATCAACTATCAACTACCAACTAACAACTAACAACTAACAACTATCCACTACCAACTACCCACTAGTTAATTCAGTCCAATAGCGATCGTAAACTTCTTCAATTTTCCCCAAAGGAGTAACACGTTCGCACTTTTCTAGCAATGACTGTGGGGGAAACAAATTATAATTATTCTGCATTTTTTTTGGTAATAAATCGAATCCAGCACGATTAGGAGTAGCAATACCTAAACGTTGACTCATTTGCGCTGCTACTTCCGGTTGTAAAATAAAATTAATCCAAGCATAGGCTCCATCGACATTAGGGGCTGTTTTAGGAATGACAATTGTGTCAGTCCATAATGAGGAACCACTCTTAGGAATGACATACTTGAATTTAGGATTTTCTTGAGTGATTTTCACCCCATCTGCTGAGTAACACATTGCCAATAATAAATCTCCCGCCACGATTTGATTGCGCCACGCATCAGTATCAAAAGCAGCAATCGCACCTTTGAGAACCTTCAACTTTTCATAAGCCTGTTTGATTTCGTGTTCATTTTTTGAATTATAGGAGTAACCCAGCATCCGCAACACCGCACCCATCACTTCTCGGACATCATTCAGCAAAGTCATTCGCTTTGACAGTTGTTTTTGATTTTGCCAAAGATAGTCCCAGTCTTCAGGCGGAGTTTTCAGGATTTCGGAGTTGAAAAGTAAACCTGTTGTCCCCCAGCTAAAAGGAATACTGTAGCGATTATTGGGATCGTATGTAGGATTTTGAAATTGTGGTAATAAATTTTCTAACCCGATTAAGTGAGTGTGATTGATTTCTACTAACAACCCCTTGTCCACCATCTTCTGTACCATATAATCAGATGGGTAAATAACACTATAAGATCCTCCACCTCCAGCTTGCAGCTTAGCCAGCATGACATCATTAGAATCATACGCATCTGCAAGTACTTTAGTACCTGTTTGGGCACTAAAGGTTGCCATTAATTCTTTGTCAGTATATTGTGTCCACGTATAGATACTGAGTTGATCGCGAGGACCTTTAGTAGTAGAAGTTGCTCGTACATCAGCAAGTCTCCAACCACAACCAGTCAAAGACAAACCTGAAAGCGTCGCCATCCCTGTTAAAAATTTTCTTCTAGTCATTAGTTAATGGTTAATGGTTAATGGTTAATGGTTAATAAGTAGGTTGATGAGAATAATACCAACAAAGTTTTTTAAAATAAACGTTCACCAGCAATGCTACTTGACAAAAGACCACTCTAACGAAAAAAGCCTTTATGAACAGATTAACGCCTAAAAATTGGATTGTGATCCAACAGCGACTGACTCCTTACTTGTTTTTGCTGCCTGCCCTGGTTATCCTAGTCTTAACTGTGTTTTGGCCTGCACTACAAGCGTTCTACCTTAGCTTTACCCACTACGAATACGATTTGACAGAGATGCCGCAATGGGCAGGTTTTAGCAACTTTCGCCGTCTGTGGAATGACCCTGTTTTTTGGCAAACCTTGGGAAACACCTTGCTATATCTTATCGGTGTAGTGCCGATTTTAGTAATTGTTCCCTTGGCACTAGCAATTTTGGTGAATCAGAAACTGCGCGGAATGCATTGGTTTAGGGCTGCTTACTACACGCCAGTGGTGATTTCCATAGTGGTTGCGGGAATTGCTTGGAGATGGCTGTATGCAGAAAACGGCTTACTCAATCAGTTACTGAAAGGCATTATCCCATCTGGAATTCCTTGGCTAACTGACCCCCACTTTGCGCTTTTCAGTGTGATGGCTGTTACCGTGTGGAAGGGATTAGGCTACTATATGGTGATTTATCTAGCTGGGTTACAATCCGTTCCGGCTGATGTGTATGAAGCCGCCGCAATTGATGGTTCAGACGGTATCCGTAAACACTGGGATATAACCTTACCTTTGATGAAACCTTACCTAGCTTTAGTGGCAGTGATTTCGGCTATTTCTGCCACCAAGGTATTTGAAGAAGTATACATCATGACCCAAGGCGGACCACGAAATAGCTCGAAAACAATTGTTTACTATCTATATGAGCAAGCATTTAATAACTTGGAAATCAGCTATGCTTGCACAATCGGGCTGGTATTATTTTTGATAATTTTAGGTCTGTCAATTTTGCGATTATTACTTAATCGTAGCGCTGGAGAAACTTTAACAAATTAAAAAAATATAGGTTCTCTTCCTTAGACATCTCCTAATTTCGTCCTATGTTGTGCTGTGGAATTTTGATTTGTGAATATTTGAGTCCGCTTGAAAACAAAACTAAATATTAGAGCGATCGCACTTAATACAGAGTAATTACAAATTGTTGTCTTTAAGCGGACATCGGATCTGGTCTGCCAATCCCCAGTTCTTGAAGTTTGGCTTTGACATCTGACCACTCACTACCACAGTAGTAGTATTTTTTGTCCAAGATGTTTGCTACATAATAGCCCTGCAAGCCGCCGTTGATGCGGAAAAGCTCAATAGCTACTTTTTTCATCGAAGTGTCAAAGGCAGCAAATTCATCTTCAATTGATAGATCTGGGGCATTAAATAAATTGATGAACGGTTCACCATGCTTGAACGCCCAGCCATTTCCTCGGCGCTCAATGATTTGATAGTAAATAGGACAAAAAACTGTAGTGCGGGAATTTGTCATAATCAAATCTGGTTTATATAATACTCGACTATAGCCCCTAGTGGCTAACTAGGGGCTGATAACTAAGTGTTAGTTATCGGTGTTGTCTTGTCCTTCTGGTTGATCTGCTATATCGTCCAGATCGGATTCAACAACTTCTGAGTCAACGAGGTATGTCTCCTTTGAGACTTCATCACGTTTTTTCCAAACGCCTTGGATAAGACGGATGAAAGTCTTAACAGGATTAAAGAAACCTCGATGACCGTTACCGTTTTTGCTCAATAAACACCTCCTTTTTTGGACAATTGGGGACATTTAGTGTCCCCATATTTATTGTAAACTACTTTCAATAAAAACGTTAACTACTTATATGGGAATTTTCGGATTTTTTAGTAGCAATTAATATTAACTCTCCAGACGCGATCGCATCTAATAACTGACCTGTTGACCCTTCTTTATCATAGATATATCCTAGTAATTGCGCAATTTCTTTCAGCTTATCTCCTGTCCCAGGTGCAACCCTCGCATGAAGATTAGTGCGGTCAAGTTTCTTTCTGCCAGCCATAAGTGTTAACCATAATTTATATAAGTGGTTTACTTATATCCAAGATAGCAAAAATATTGCATAAGGGATGGCATTCACTAAAACCACGGGTTAAATTGGTCTTATTCCCGAAAACCTCTTAGAATCAAACGCTGAGTAGAAAGTTGTGGAATTAGCATTTCAGAAAGACTGTTATATCCAAAATCAAGCCAAATGGGTAAATTGGGCGCACTCAAACGATGTGAAGGTGAAGATGAGGTAGGCGATCGCCACCGCCTCAATGCCCTTCTTTTGGGACTACCAACACATAATCAGATTCAAGTGGTTTGTTTAGTCTTTATTATTAACCAATTACCAATTACCAATTACCCATTACCAATCTTAAAACCGCCTTTGATACTCAATAATTGCATTAGTGTCTTCAGAGAAATCTGTGGAAGTACGCACGCGAAGGTCGGGGTTAATTCGGTAGTTAATACCTAATTGGGGGGCTTGGTCTGTTGTCAATACTTTCAGAATAGAGGCGTAAAAATTATGAGTAATATCAACCCCAGCTTCTACCGCCACATCTATTCCAGAACCTGTATTTTTGTTTGAATTTGCGGTGCTGGGGTTGAAGGTAGGGTATATACGGAATTCGCTGAAGCCAAGGGCATTACCAATGTTGCTAAAAGTTTGCTGAATGTTGAGAGCTGAGCCGGCTAAGTTGGCGAGTCCTACGGTACTATCGCCGCCGCCGGTGCTGCCGCGTCCCAAGGTTTGCACAAAGCTACCCCCAAGCAAGGCAACAATTTCTGTTTTGCTGCGTGCAGGAGAGCTGGTCAGTTCCAGATTTTCGTTGATCTCACTGGCTGGACCATTAACTTTTGCGTCAACACGAATAGTTTTTACAGCTTCAAAGCTTGTATTAATTCCCTGGTCGTTGATTTCAGACGATGTGGGTGAGTTTGTAACTTGCGTGGTTCCTGAATCTACTACATTGGTAACTAAATAGACATTTAAGTCGGGGTCGCGAGGTTGATTTGCTCTAAACGTTGCTGTTTGTTCATAGCCACGGGCGAGCTTAAATTGGGTAGCAAACAAATTCACACCTCCTCCTTTGAGCGTGATAGTTCCCTCTGGTACTGGAGTAGTTAACGGACCGTTGACATCAAGAGTACCAGTGGCTTGGAAACTGATAATAGGTGGACTGGTTATTGCTACGTTCTTGCCTAGTGTCAACTGGAGATTCTTCAACTGTGGCGTTGGGTTTCCAGTCTCAGGCTTGTTCTGATTGTTCCGATCGTTCTGCTTGTTCTGTTTTATAGCGCGTGACATGTTTAAATTGCTACCAACTAAATTATTTTCATCAGTAGATTTAGGTAGCAACACCTGACCGTTCGCCAACTGCAATTGACCACCAATTGCCGGGTGGCGGGCAGAACCAGTAATCTGCAAGTTACCGCTCACGCCTCCTTTGTACAGTGTCTTCAGGTTTACCGCCAACTTGTCAAGGTTAACGGTAAGGGGATTCGCTATTTGCGTTTGCGAGTTACCAAAGATGGGAATATTTCCTTGAGCCTCGACTTTACCCTTGTTAAAGTTACCCCGGAAATTTTCTACGTTTATCTGGTCAAGATTAAACTGCACATTTCCTGTCACATCTGTCAGTTTTCCTGGCAAAGCTTGAGCTGTAAAAGTGGCATTGTTGACATTAGCAATTCCTTTTACCACTGGCTGTTGTATTGTCCCACTTACCGTCAGGTCTACTTCTCCCTCACCTTTCTCAAACGCTACCTGATCGGTCAACAGGTTTAATAATCCCAATCCCTCATTCTTCACATTCACGTCTAAATTAATATCATTGCTTGCTGGTGCTACAGCTGCAAAAGGCAATTGGTAGGGGATACTGCCAGTAATGTTAACAGGTTCGGCGCTGGCAACTAAGACGTTGCTGCCAAAGTTCAAGCGCCCATCGTTATAGCTGAAACTAGCAGTAGCTGACTGTACTGGCTTCTGATTCAAAGTTCCATCTATAATTTGCAATTCCCCTTTTGCTTGTGGGTTTTTAATGCTACCTGCCAAAGTTGCTGTAGCGTTGAGATTACCTGTATAATCAACTGGTAGTTTGACAAAATTATTCAGCACCTGTATGGGGAAGTTGGTGACCCGCAACTGACCTGATTGCTCCGTACTGCCAATGTTACCGCTGAAAGCTATTATCCTGTTTTGCGACTCAAGCCGCAAAGGTAGCAACCTCAACACACCGTTTTCAAAGCTTCCTTGAGCAATAATCTGCTCAGCTTTATAAAGACGATCTGGCTGGTCAAGTTTACCCCAGACAAAGTTTTGACCGTTCACATTAAAATTCGCCGCCAGTCCGTTGGCTGTGGCAGTATCTACGGTGATTGCAGCGTTGAAGGTTCCCGATAAATCTGCCAAATCAGGTATGAAAGAAGTATTACGCCGCTGTTTTTGCTCTTTTGTCAGTAGTGCTTCAATTTCAGCAAAGCGTTCTAGTTGGGTATATAAAGGCTGATTTGGCAATCCGACTGGCGCAGTGTTGGCAATATCTGCCGCCTTACCGTAGGTTGGCGCTGCCATACCACGGTTGAAATCTTGCAAGTCATATAACTGTAGTACTGTCAGGACATCTTGGATTTGTCCTTGGGTGACGTTGACTTTGGCTTGAATTCGAGGACCTTTAGATGTTTGCGTGAAAGTACCTGCTAAGGCGTAGCGACTGTTACCTTTGTCAAATTCGCTACTTGTGATTTTTGCTGTGCCATTTTCGTAGCGGAATTGAGCCGCAACGCGATCGCCTTTAATCCGCCCAATCTGTGGACGCGCGATCGCCACATCCCCCACCGCCGTCGCAAATGTCTTCTGATTAACAGACATATTCGCAGTTAACACCCCAGCAATACCACCAGCACCAACGCGAACACTCGGAGGCGGAGTCAATTTTAATATAGCTAAGGGGAAGTTGTCTACTTTCACTGCTAAATTATCCCCTTGAGATTGACCACTTGCCAGTGCATCCTTCCACTTCACCGTGAAAGAGTTGGGGCGATTAGCTGCATCTAGGCTAGCAGCAATCCGATCTCGTGTTCCTGTCAGATCTACACTCGCACCCTGACCCTGTACTGACTGGACTGGTCCACTTAACAGTGGCTCAAAAGCCAAGTTATTCACCACCAAGTCTCGCAACTTGAGTTGCCCTTGTACATTTGGCACGGGTAACTTACCCCTGATTTGTCCGCTAAAATCTGCTTCTCCGGCTACAGCTACTGCATTGGGAAGCTGAACGGGCAACTTTTGTAAATTGTAATTTTGGGCTTGGACATTGAGATTTACATCAGTAATTTCCGGTGTACTGCCTGTAAAATTCGCCGCTATATAACCACTAGCATTTAAATCTTGAGCAGTTGCTCGCTCAATATTGAGCTTTTCTCCATCCCACCCGATTACGGCAGTTAATGGTTGTTCTAGACCAGCAAGTCCTTGAGAAAAATCCACCTGACCATTAGCACGTAGATTCTGTATAAGAGACGCGAAATTTCGCGTCTCTACATTACCAGCAACTTGCAACTTCTTTGAGCCGAACTGACCTCGCAACTGCGGTGAAAACCGATTTAATTGCACACCTGAAGCATCAACTACAGCTTGATAGCGACCATCAGCCAATTGAATATTGTTGGCAGTAACTGTGCCACCTGCAATATTATTCAGCCGTGCTTGACCAGTTGCTTGAATGGTTTGCGGTTGAAACGACGTAGCCGAACCAGCAACATTGAACTGACCTGTTAACGACGATCCTTGAGCTTGCGGTGGTACTTCAGCCAAGCGCTGCAACTGCACGTTATTTGCTTGCACTTGTGCTTGATAGCGACCATTAGCCAGTTGAATATTTGTCGCATTAACAGTGCCGCCAGCAACATTCAGTCGTGCTTGACCAGTCGCTTGGATTGTTTGCGGTTGGACAGATTCTACAGAACCTGCGACGTTGAACTGACCATTTAACTTTCCTTGAACTTGCGGTGGTAATTGTGCTGCTAATTGCTGTACACTTAAATCATTCGCCTGGACTTGTGCTTGATAACGACCATTAGCAAGTTGGATATTAGAGGCTGTCACTGTGCCACCACCAACTCCTAAGCTTGCCTTGCCAGTAGCACGTAGAGTGTTGAGGTTCAGATCGTTGGTGTTGCCGGCAATTTGGAACGTACCCGCTAATGGTCCGGTTAAAGCTGGAGGAGTCGCCTGTTTGAGCAAACGCCCTGGTCGTATCCCATCTGCTACCAACTCAGCGGTAAAACTTTGCTCTCCAAACAGGATCTTAGAAACTGCTACTGTGCCACCAGCAACTAGAAGTCTGGCATTTTCTGGGCGAATCGTAGCAACTTTGAATGGTGAATTGGTTCCTGAAAGGATGAAGCGACCATTGAACCGTGCATCCTGAAGAGATATATTTTGTTGTTGACTTGGTTTGACGAAGCGATCTACCTGTATTTGAGAAGCATCAGCTACCCCTTGCCAACGCTGATTAACCAAACTGCCAGAAGCTTGTACTGTACCACCAGCAACATTGAGAGCAATATTGCGGAACAAAAAGGCTTGATTTTGGGTAATGATAGCACCTTCGCCATTTGCTGGGTAAGTCGCGCTTGGTGCCTGCAATCTCACCAGTGTCTGGGTGTTGCTAGGAGAACCTGTCAACCGGGCTGTGGCGGCAACGGTATTAATTTGAAACGGGGTTTTGATATTGTAAGCAGAGGCGATCGCATCCCCTGGAACATTCTTTGCCTTTAAATTAAAATCTAGCTGGGGAATTGTAGTGAGTTTGACAGACCCAGTACCTGTCACATCACCGCCTACTTTTGGTTTCGCTTGAATGTCTTTGAGGTTAATGACTGCGGCAACAGTATCAAAATCAAACTTACTGCGGAAGCTACTAAAATCAACTTGATCGACTTTGGCAGGCTTGGTACTAGTAACTGTACCTAAAAGAATCGGCGCAGTGTTTGGTCCTACAACCTGCAAGTCGGCTTTTACTTCTCCAGTTACAGGCACTGGTGATGTTAGCTTCAGAGTTTCCAGCGCCGAAGCCAGACTCACAGCTTTGACAGTTGCTGCCAATTTAAAGCCAGCTTTCGTGTCGAGTGTGCCGTTAGCTACCAAGGGGATTTTGCCGTAGCTACTCGTGATATTCTCTAGCTGAATCTTAGTTCCCTGAAAGCGTAGGTTTCCTTGGGAATTGTTAAACGTTTGTGGTACGCGAGGAACCTGAAGTTGAACACCTTGGGCAACAGCGCTACCGTCGATTAAAATTTCTGACCATGATTGTTGTGATGCATTCCATGATTTAAGTTGGACATTCAAGTCACCTTGTACTCGACCCGCTTGTAAATTCCCTGGTAACTTAATTATGTGAGTGACATCAGAGGCAAGAAAGTCTTTTGCTTGCACCTGTAAGTTAGCATCAAATGTCTTTGGACGTGCATCTCCCTTCAAAGAAACGCTACCACCATTGCTTGGTAACCCACTCACTTCAAATTTAATCTGTTGGTAGTTGTCAAGTAATTGAGCAGATCCGTTAAGTTGTGTAAAAGTTACTGGGTAGCCTAGGGGAGTGGGGGAAGTGGGGGAAGTGAGGGAAGTGGGGGAAGTGGGGGAAGCATTTACTCCCCCTACTCCCCCTACTCCCCCTACTCCCCACTCCCCACTCCCCACTCCCCCCACTTGCTGGCGTGGTACTATTACAACTTTGGCATTGCGAAAGTGAATTTTGTCTAATTCAGTTTGAATTGGTCCTTGTTTACCAGGTGTCGCTAAGGTAGTGGTAATCCAGCGCCCTTGTGGATTCTGTTCAACGTAAATATCCGGGTTGACTAAGGTGACATCCAGCTTTAATGTACGGTTAAATAATAGCTGTAGTGGATCAAATGTTACATCCACTGCATCGACTGTAGCTTTTTCTGGATCTGTAGGTGTTGCTGGAATACTTGAAGCGCCAAATTGCACTCCGGAGAGCGAAAATCCTTTGACTTTCCCCAGTTTGACTGGACGGTTGAGTGAAGTGGAAAGACTTGTTTCTGCCAACGGCACTAAATCTTTGCGAATAAAAGTCCACAAACTCCAAGTACCGCCAACAACTCCAATCGTTAGCAGTCCGCCCAAAGCCATGCCCCCGCGACGCAACACTAACAACCGACGATTATTAGCATGGGGATTTGAGTTATTGTCAGGATTGGAATGGGTCATTTCGTCTCACCACTGACTTACCGGATATAAAATGCCACAATAGAGGATCAGGCTTGCACATCATTGGTTATGCCATCTTTAAGGATAACCTGCGATACCAGATTGGGCGATCAAAAGTTTTATTAATGATATAGGCGTCACGGGAAAAAATAAAGTGAAAATTGTTGGCTTGGACTTTCCCTTGAACACAACGAACGAACTTTAATAATAATAGAGTCTACATTGAAGGATAAATGATTACACCTATGCGTGTTTTTGTGTTGCTTTTTCATGCTCGCACGGACAATGAGGGGATTCACAGTGTCCGGGAGGGCGATCGCAATAAGATTCTGATGTTTGAGTCAGAAGACGACGCCACGCGCTTTGCTTTGATGCTAGAGGCTCAAGATTTCTCTACGCCTACAGTAGAGGCGATCGATGCTGAGGAAGTTAAGCAATTTTGTCAAAGTACTGGATATGAGTGGGAAATCATCCCCAACAACAGTGATTTAGTGATTCCTCCAGATGTCAACCTTGACGAAACCGATTGGCAACCAGATGGACAGCAGAAAGACACAAGGGAGGAAATCCGCCCTAACCAAGTGTCACAGTCAGAACCGGAATTGTCTGATTCCGAATTAGAGAAGATTCGTCGCCAACTAGAAGGGTTATTGTAAATAGTTAGTGGTTAGTGGTTAGTGGTTAGTGGTTAGTTGTTAGTGGTTAGTTGTTAGTTGTTAGTGGTTAGTTGTTAGTTGTTAGTTGTTAGTGGTTAGTGGTTAGTGGTTAGTGGTTAGTGGTTAGTGGTTAGTGGTTAGTGGTTAGTGGTTAGTGGTTAGTGGTTAGTGGTTAGTGGTAATTTTTCCCAAGTAACATTTAACACCCAAGAACTAACACCCAACAACTAACACCCAACAACTAACACCCAACAACTAACACCCAACAACTAACACCCAACAACTAACACCCAACAACTAACAACCAACAACTAACACCCAACAACTAACAACCAACAACTAACACCCAACAACTAACAACTAACAACCAACAACTAACAACCAACAACTAACAACTAACAACCAACAACTAACACTCAACATGACAAATTTGCAGGAACGTGGGCATCTTTTAACTGAGCAGGTCAATCCTAATAGTCTGAACTTAGACCAGCTTAGTTCCCTGGAATTGGTGGAACTATTTAATCGTGAAGACGAAAAGGCAGTGGCGGCTGTTGCTGCTGCTAAAGTCCAGTTGGCTCAAGCAATTGATAGCATAGCAGAGCGTTTGCGTCAAGGAGGACGCCTGTTTTATGTAGGTGCGGGAACAAGTGGTAGGTTAGGGGTGTTAGACGCTGCTGAATGTCCGCCGACTTTTTGTAGTCCCCCAGAGTTAATACAAGGGATTATTGCTGGTGGTGCTGGTGCATTGGTTCGCAGTTCCGAAGATTTAGAAGACCGCGCCCAAGATGGAGAAGCGGCGATGCGAGAGCGACAAGTTACGCAACTAGATGTAGTAGTTGGCATTACCGCAGGCGGCACAACACCTTTTGTCCACGGTGCATTACAAGGTGCCCGTCAGCGGGGAGCAACTACTATTTTTATCGCTTGTGTTCCATCTGAGCAAGTGAAGTCTGATGCCGAGATTGACATTCGTCTGTTGACTGGTCCAGAAGTGCTAGCTGGTTCAACTCGCCTCAAAGCTGGGACAGCAACGAAGCTAGCTTTAAATATTCTTTCTACGGGTGTGATGGTTCAGCTTGGCAAAGTTTACGGGAATCGCATGGTGGATGTGGCGGTAACGAATGACAAGTTACGCGATCGCGCTGTGCGAATTTTGCAAGACCTTACAGGCTTAAGTCGTGAAGCATCTGGAAATTTACTAGAACGTAGTGGCTTGTCGGTAAAGCTGGCACTATTAATGCATTGGACTGGTTTGGAGAAAGAGGAGGGTTTAAAACTGCTGTCAGAATACCTTGGTAATCTCAGGGCAGCTGTTGCAAGTTACGAACACAGTCAACTCTGAGGATTTTTCATGAATGTCTCGAATTGTGGTTCCCCTAGTCCAACTAGGCAAAGTTTACGGGAATCGCACGGTGGATGTGGCGATTACGTTGGCGATAAGATAGCGCGATCGCTCTCTCGATAATTTGGTAAGACCTCACAGGCTTAACTGATATCTTGCACCATTCGATAGTTCGTGTAGGTAGGGCTAGAGCTTACCAACGCAAAAATAGGCCCGATCGGTCAATGGTGGGCAATGCCCACCCTACTAATAATTTCACAACTGTTTCTTTAGTCCACAGTCTAATAACTATTGACTATCGACAGATTTGCAATTTCCTTTGCGTTTACCTCTCAACAAAACGCCAACTAAACCACTAGAGATGAGTAAAGCTAGGTTAGTTGAAGGTTCAGGCGCTTGGACTCTAGCCTGATTTCTCTTAACCTCTACTAAAGCTAAACTTCTGTTGTCATTAAAAGAGTGTTGCAGAGAACCCGCAACGGAAGCTGTAGCAAATCCTTGCTTCTTTTTAAACTTATGATCTTCTAATATATGACTTAAGGTAACATTGTCACTGTTTTGAGTGGCAATAAAATTGCTATCACCTTGTGTGATCACACTTCCTGCAAGGCTCAGGAAGTCTAAGACTTTCTGACTAGCAGTGTCAAGTAACACAAAAGATATATCTCCACTCGCTCTGGCATTTTCCTCTGGTGGATTGTCTATTGAGGTTTGTAGGTTTAAATCACCTGTGAAGTTGAAAGAAAAAAATGTATTTGCAGCTACATCGAATTTACCGATAACTGTAGCCTCGCTTTTTGCCAATCCTAAGTAATCTCTATTCTCTCCTAAGGCTACACTTAAAGATGAATTGGATGCTTCTGGAGGAGCAACTACAAACTTTGCATTTGCGTAGGCAAAAGCTGCCACAGCTCCACCATTAGCAATAGCTAAGGTGTTGGCGTTAGTGCCTGAGAAAGTTGCCGAAGGGCTTTGACTAAAGTCTGTAAAATTGAAATTTCCTGACGAAAAAGCGAAAGTCGCAGCTTGACTGGGTGAAGTTGCTAATACAGAGCTAGCGATCGCCGGAGTAGCTAGTAGCAAAAAGTGCTTTACAAATCTCACGTATTGCTTCATACAATTCTCTATTTATCCTGTTGTTATAGTTAAATTGTGTAATTGTCGTTGCAGACTTACCGAATAATTACTAATTCGTAATTCGTAATTCGTAATTCGTAATTAAGGGTACAAGCCCCTATTTTTAATTATGAAAAACTAAAAAATGCGGAGCATCCTTATTACAAGCCCCTGCATTTATGCATGGGGACGCCAATAATGCTGTCCGGCTTAGCCACACCGCATTTTGGCTCGTAATAATTACGGCATTTTTCGGGGGAAACTTCCCCCGAAAAGATGCCTTACGAATTACGAATTACGAATTATCAATTACGAATTATTGTGGCCCTGTTAGGTAAGAACAAAAATTGACAACAAGCATTACTCGGCTTCAGAACTCTCCAAGCCTTTTTTGCAAAAAAATCATTGTTAAATAACTAGGCGTTGCCTCGTTCATGTATGAAAACGATTTTACGTGCGGACCAAAATCCTTGTTGAGACGCGAAATTCTCGCGGTGCGCGTTTGGGAGTGTTTCCCGACAGAGGCGACTGGTGAGAAAGCGTGCTGAATGAGGGTTTCCCGACAGAGGCAACTGGTGAAGCAGCGCTGCAGGAGGAGCCAGCACCTACGGCGGGAAACCCGCCGTAGGTGACTGGCGTTGGTTTCCCGACAGAGGCGACTGCACCAAGCTTTATGGCTTTCCCGTTGGGCGTCGCGTCTCTACATCCGGATTCATACCTCTTGAAAGCAACGCCAATAACTAACTATGTTCTTAACCGTTTTTGCACTCATAATTTTGTAATAACTGCACTTGTTCACACTCAAATCGGGCAATTACTGCATCAGTAGTATTACTAAAACTTTCTGATCGGTAAATTCTTTTCTATGTAACTATACTAAGACTCTGCTGGTGTATATCGGATAAATTTTCTGTAAATTATTGTCAAATCTCTGCAAAAATTAAATGAGTGTTAGGTAAATTAAAAATGTAAAAGAAATAATGATTTTAGTTTTACCTTTTCATTTCCCGCCATTAAATTACCTAAAGTTTTCCCTTGTGTGTTAGCGCTCTTATTCACGCACATTCGTTAAATCATGGTGTGCGACCTCTCCACGCCCAACGGGAGCGCCATAATGCGCTTACGCTCCCCAACCCCTCCCCTAATAGGGGAGGGGAGACTTTGACGGAAGTCAAAGGCGGGGAGAGGTCAAACCTAAATGATCAGTCATTTACCGAACATGATATAAGAAGCTCTTAGCCTGAAAATAAATTCTCAGGCGAGATATCAGGCAGATGCAAGATCTAGGTATAGGTAATGGTTGCTTTACAGCAGTTTTCAGTTGTTTAGACCACATTTTAAGGGCGCGGAGACCGCGCCCCTAAGGTTATAATGGTCCACTAGAAATTAAAGTTACTCTGGTTTGTAACGAACTTTAAAATATTAACCGGAAATATTTAGCTACAACAAATTTCCCGCAAAGATAAAATCAGGACTTATACGGATTTAAGTCTGACTATAAAAGCATAATATTAGATACAACTGCTAGGTACATCTTCTTTTTGGACTATAGCAATTCTACTTTATTGGTGATATATGGACATGTACATAATGTCTGGCGTTAGGAAGTCTTGCGCCAGATTACTAAGTTACAGCAACAAATTTCCATTTGTTCCTACGTCCCCTGATTTTCTGAGTTTGAAGGTGTGGAGCGCTATCTACCACAAGATACAGCGTAGATGGCAGCTATCCGGATTAGTTTGCTAGATTTTTTTGCATTCTCAAGCAGATACTTCCTAACTAAGGAACAAAGTATGACACATCCGGAACTGATGATATCGAATAACCTATTGGATGAATTTAAAACTTGTACTCAACTGCAATACAGTGGCAAGTTAGATATTACGAGTGCCAAAGGACATAAATGGACTTTATATTATCGACTAGGACGGATAGTTTGGGCAACAGGAGGGACTCATCCTCGACGACGTTGCTATAGACAGATGGCTCAATATTGTCCGGAGATTGATCTTGATAAAATACAGTTACGCGAGGGAGACCTCTCAGTGGAGTACTGGGATTACCGCCTCTTGGAAATTCTTCACAAAAGACAGAAGATCAAGCCAGAACAAATTAAAGCAATTGTGGAAAACACGATTGCAGAACTGTTGTTTGACATCACCCAGCAGACAAATTTTACTGCTGTCAATTGCGATCGTAATCAACAAGTCATTTTAGAAGCACCAATGAGCGTCACATATGCAGACATTTATTTGAAGCTGATGGATGATTCGTGGAAGGCTTGGTCAGAAGCGGGTTTGGCAAATGTTTCTCCTGACTTAGCACCAAAGCTGCAAAGACCAGAACAACTGCAACAGCAGGTTAGTCCATCTGCCTACAAAAATTTCTTGGCTTTGATGAACGGCAAATACACCTTACGGGATTTAGCCGTGAAAATGAAGCAGAGTCTGTTACCAGTTGTCCGTTCTTTGCAGCCTTATATTTTTCAAGAAATTATTGCACTTGTAGAAGTACCTGACTTGCCGTTACGAATTACTGAAGTCAAACATCACCCTGTCGCTACCAAACCAATTGTGGAGACTGGTTCACTCATCGCTTGCGTGGATGATAGCCCCCAAGTCGGTCAGATGTTAGAGGGAATTCTCATTCCCAATGGACACAGGTTGATTAAGATTCAAGATCCAGTGCAAGCTTTACCAATCCTAATTCAACATAAACCAGACTTGATTTTCTTGGATTTGATCATGCCCGTCGCCAACGGTTACGAGATCTGCTCTCAGTTGCGGCGAATTTCTGCCTTCGCCAACACACCTGTGATTATCTTAACGGGCAGTGATGGTCTTATTGATAGAGTTCGCGCCAAGGTGGTTGGTTCTACAGATTTTGTCACTAAACCCGTAGCGGCTGATAAAGTAATGGCTATGGTGCATAAGTATTTGCAACCTTCATCGCCAGTCAAAAACGTATCTAATCTACAATCATACGTAGTTTCACCGAGCCAAATTTAGAAATATGCTATCAAAATTGGATCGAGACAAAAAATAGCATTTGTCTAATTTGGCTACATAATAAAGTTTTTGTTTCCATTGTGAAAGAGATTTAACAGGTAATTACCATGACTACTGTTTTAGTTGTTGAGGACGGCTTGACCGATAGGGAGATCCTCAGTTGTTACTTGCAACAAGCTGGCTACTTTGTAATTAGTGCTAAAAGTAGCGAAGAGGCTGAAGAAAAACTCAATAAAAATCATCCAGACTTAATATTTCTTGACGTTGTTTTACCAGGTAAAAGTGGCTTTGAAATCTGTCGAGAACTGAAAACTAATCACATAACCAGCAAAATACCTGTAGTTTTATGCTCAACAAAAAGCAGTGATGTTGATAAAATATGGGGTACTATGTTGGGTGCTAATGCTTATCTGGCTAAGCCGATAAATCAAGAAGAATTATTAGTCACTTTGCAGCAATTAATAAACTAATCATCAAGTGGTCAGTTGTCAGGCATAAAGGACTAAGGAATAACGACAAAGGGAAAATAATCTTGGAGACAGATACAAAGTTTTTAAGTTTTAATTTAGGTGCAAAAGATACAGCTGTAATTGCATTACAATGCATCACAGAAGTGTTCCAAGTATCATTGTCCGAAATATGCAGTGTCCCGCAGATGCCTAGTTGCGTCTTAGGTATATATAACTGGCGGGGCGAAATGCTTTGGTTAATTGAATTAGAAAAGTTGCTAGCTTATACAGCACCTTCGCAAGAGGTAAATGTCTTCTCAAAAATGATGGTGATTGTACTGCAAAGTCATGGTAAATATTTGGGACTATTGGTGCGGCAGCCAATGGATATCGAGTTGCTGGATACGCAGCAGATAAAATCTCCAGAACCTCTATTATTTTCTTCAGAAATATCATCTTTCTTGCAGGGATATTTCATTAATGCTTTTGAGCAAATGATTATTGCTTTGGATGTCACAGCGATTATCCAATCTCCTATGTGGGCAATACATAATTGCTAATCGCTAAGTAGATAGACGAAATAAAACCAAACTATGTAAACAATTATTGCATAGGCTTGTAGTTGATTGCGCCAACCTACTTCAACAAAATTAACAGATGTTTTTTGATAACAATTTTTAAGGTGAGTGTTATGACAAGTTTGTCGTCAAATGGGCATTTAGCAGCGGATTTTGAAAGCTTAGAAGATAGCAGTGTTAATGGTAATATAGTGTTCCAGACTTCTCCAAATGAGATCTCTGATTTACATGGGATCGAGCAGCAATTTAGAATTTGGCGGCGGCAGTTGCAAGACATTGCAAATCAGATGCGCCAAGCTTCAGACTTGGATACACTATTCAAGATCACTGTCAGAGAAGTCAGGGAGAAAATTGCTTGCGATCGCGCTCTGATTTATCGTTTTAATTCACCTGATTCTGGAGTTGTTATAGCAGAATCAAGAACAACAGGTTGGACGCCTGCTTTAGGTGAAAATCTCCCGAGTGTTATTTTTAACTTAGATACAAGTCAAGATTATTTAGAATATATATCTATTGACGATATTGATAACGGAAAACTCAGTTCATATCAAAGGCAGCTGTTAGAGAAATTTCAAGTTAAAGCTAGTTTGAGTGTACCGATTGTAGTAGAAGGTAAAGTTTGGGGCTTACTGGCAGTAAAAAATTGTGCCTCTGTTCGTCAGTGGCAAGAGGTGGAAATCAGCCTGATCTCTCAAATTGCAACAGAACTGACTTATAGATTGCAAAGTTTTGCCATCCAAAGAGAACTGGAACAGCAGGCACAGGCTAAGAAATCTGTAGTCAAAATCATTGACAAGATTTTGCGGGTATCAAATATCGATAAGATTTTCCAAACAACTACTCAAGAAATACGCCAATTACTAAAATGCGATCGCGTTATAATTTATCGGTTCTACCCTGATTGGGGTGGTGAGTATGTGGCTGAGTCTGTGGGTAATAATTGGGTGCGACTGGTAGGATCGGGTATCAAAACCGTTTGGGTAGATACCCACTTGCAAGACACTCAGGGAGGTCGATATGCCAAAGGTGAAAGCTTTGCCGTGAATGACATCTATCAAGCCGGTCATTCTCCATGCCACGTCGAGATTTTAGAGCAGTTTGAAATCAAAGCTTATGTGATTGTTCCGATATTATCTGGAGAAAAATTGTGGGGCTTGCTAGGAGTTTATCAACACTCAGGCACTCGTGATTGGCAACCTTGGGAAGAGATCTTTTTGAATCAGATTGGAATGCAATTTGGCTTAGCCATATCACAGGCAGAATATCTTGAACAAGTAAGACTCAAATCTGAGCAACTCGCTCATATAGCTGAACACGAGAAAGCTTTAACCAAGATAGTCAACCGCATCCGACAAATGTATGATGGGGATGCCATCTTCAAAATTAGCACTTTAGAACTACGTCAATTACTAAAATGCGATCGCGTAGCAGTATTTCGCTTCAACCCTGACTGGAGTGGTGAGTATGTGGCTGAGTCTGTGGGTAGTGGTTGGGTACGACTGGTAGGACCGCAACTCAAAACCGTTTGGGAAGATATCCACTTACAAAACACTCAGGGGTGTCGATACGCCAAAGGTGAAAACTCAGCGGTGAATGACATCTATCAAGCTGGTCATTCTCCCTGCTATATCGAGATGTTAGAGCAGTTTGAAATCAAAGCTTATGTCATTGTTCCTATACTATCTGGAGAAAAATTGTGGGGCTTGCTAGCAGTTTACCAACACTCAGGCCCTCGTGATTGGCAATCTTGGGAAGTCAACTTGTTAGCACGCATTGGCGACCAGTTAGCGCTAGCACGACAACAAGCTGAATATTTGCAAGAACTACAAGCGCAATCAGCAAAACTAGCAGAAGTCGCAGCACGGGAAAAGGCTGCTAAAGAGCTACTGCAACAAACATCGATTAAACTCCTAGCAGCAGTCAGACCTGCCCTCAATGGTGACTTAACGGTACGTGCACCGATTACGGAAGACGAGCTAGGTACAATTGCTGATGCTTACAATAATACCCTACAAGCGCTCCGAGAAATGGTCATCCAGGTACAACAAGCTGCCCAACAAGTGGTACAAACGAATAGCAGCAGCGATGCTTCGCTAACCAAACTCACGACTTTGGCACAGCAACAGTCTGAAGAAATTACGGTAGCTTTAAGCAAGGTACAACAGATGGTCGATTCGACTCAGGCGGTAGCCAGTAGCGCCGAGTTGGTACAAGTCGCAGTCCAACAGGCAAACCAAACTGTAGAGTCTGGTGATGCGGCGATGAACCTTACAGTTGAAGCAATCCAAGCGATTCGCGAAACTGTTGCTCAAACAAGCAAAAAAATTAAACGTCTCAGTGAATCCTCGCAAAAAATCTCCAAAGTGGTGAATTTAATTAGCAATTTCGCCACACAGACAAACGTACTGGCTCTCAATGCAGCTATTGAAGCTACCCGTGCTGGCGAATATGGCAAAGGCTTTGCAGTTGTGGCTGATGAAGTACGTTCTTTGTCTCGCCAGTCAGCCGCAGCAACCATAGAAATTGAAAAATTAGTCCAAGAGATTCAAGACGAAACAGGGGAAGTTGCAGTCGCGATGCAAACAGGAATTCAGCAAGTAGTAGAAGGTACAAATTTAGTCAGTAAAACTCGTCAAAACTTGAATGCGATAGTTGCCGCAACTGCCGAAATTAGCCAACTATTACAGATGATTACCAAAGCTACCCACACACAAATGTCGCAATCTGTTTCAGTCACAACATCAATGAAAGATGTAGCAGAAATTGCTAACAAGACTTTTGCTGAAGCTAACGAAATTTCCGCTATGTTTCAGCAATTATCAGGTATGGCTAAAGAGTTATTGACAGGTGCAGGTAAGTTTAAAGTCAACTGAATGTGGGGAGTGGGGAGTGGGGAGTGGGGAGTGGGGGAGCCAGCGCTGCAGTCGGGTCTCCCTCCGTAGGCGACTGGCGTAGTGGGGGAGCCAGCGCTGCAGTCGGGTCAGCCCGCTCTCACGGCGACTGGCGTAGTGGGGAAATATAAAGAGGTAGATATTATTGCATATTATGGTCATGACAAGTTGTGAAATTCGCTCTTATCAAGATTTACAAGTTTGGCAAGAAGGAATGAATTTAGCTGAAGCTTGTTATCAGCTAACGAATGCATTCCCAAAAGAGGAACTATATGGAATGACTTCACAGATTCGTCGAGCCGCAGCATCAATTCCGGCTAACGTTGCAGAGGGTTATGGGCGAGAGTATAGAGCAGAATACATACAATTCCTCAGAATAGCGCAAGGCTCTCTCAAAGAGTTAGAAACTCACCTGCTACTATCAGCCAGAAACAAAGTTGGACTTACAACAACTCAAGCAGTGAATCCAATTCTGAAGCAATGTGAATCTGTAGGAAGACTGCTCCGCGCAGTGATTCGTTCTCTACAAAAGAAAAGGGAGTAGGGAATAAAACATTTTCCCTCCCCACTCCCCACTCCCCACTCCCCACTCCCCACTTATGATCGCCGATCCTTCAATTCGCGAACAAGGCTACATCTACTTTCTCAGTGAAGCCCCAGAATTACTACAAACGATTGAACAAGAACTTTTCAGCTTAGCAGAAGATTGTAGTATTGCCAAAGTCCATCAATTAATGCGAGCAACTCATACGATTAAAGGGGGAGCCGCTAATATCGGGCTAGACGTGATTAACAAGGTAGCCCATTCTTTAGAAGATGTCTTTAAGGCTCTCTATAATCCAGATGTCAAAATTGATGCAGAACTACGAACTTTGATCTTCCAAGGTTTTGAGTGTCTGCAACTACCTTTGATGGCAGAACTCTCTAATACTAGTATTGATAATGATGAAATTCTGCAACGAGCAGCTTCTGTGTTTGCACTTCTGCAAGAAAAACTAGGTGATGCTTTCAGCAATGAAAATCATATTCCTACTTCCGAGGAATTAGGGTTTGATATTGTACTATCTATTTTTGAAACAGGAGTAACTCAACGCATAGAAAGTATCATTGAAGTCATTCAAAATCCGCCAGACAACAACGAACTAACTGATTTTTTACGTTCTCAGGCTGAAGTTTTCCTTGGCTTAGCACAATCTTTAAATTTACCAGGGTTTGAAGCAATCGCCCAAACAACCCTGACGGCACTGTTCGTTCACCCTACTCTAGCGCTCAAGATTGCAGAAATTGCTTTGGCTGATTGGCAGCAGGCGCGAGAAGCTGTGTTGGCAGGCGATCGCACCAGTGGTGGAAAACCTTCTACTGCTTTGCAAAAATTAACAACAGAGGCAACGGATGTTGCTACATCTTTGAGAGGCGAAGTGGAAGAATTCTATGAATTTTTACTTAAAGCTGGTAAGACTAAAGCTAAAGCCGAGTTTTATTTAAAAGTCATCCGTTACATTTTGGGATGGTTTAATCACGAGTTAGAAATACCTTATCAAGAACTTAGGTTAGCTTTGCTAATTCATGATAGCAAAGGAGAAACTGAGGTCAATTATCCTGATACTTGGTTGTTCAATTTTCTAGAATTTACGCATGATAAAGAAGATAGTCACAACCTTTACCTTTATCGTCATAGTGTAATCTTAACCATTCTTCTGGGAATTGCTAAGTTTCTCTATCAGAGGAATGAGTGTGACCTAAAAATGATTCAAACACTGCAAAATAAAATCAGTCTCTTAAAAAAAGAATCTAAAAATTATCCTCAGATCACTACTCAAGAAAAAAAATGGCTTGAAAGTCCAATTTTACAAAAGTTACTAGAAATAAAAGAAATATCTACCCCGGTTTCTCCTGAAGTTATCAATCACCTTGTAGAGGAAATATGGGGAGAGGAGGTCATGTCAACCATTAACGATGAAGAAATTAACAGTGATGAGTTTAATATCGCCGCTGGAGCATTAGCGAAGAGCGAATTGGTGGCTACAGATATGACTGAAAAAATCCAGGAACCTCGTGATTCAACTACAAAAAATTACCAACAAATAGAAGATAAATCCCATAATTCTCTCATTAATAATTCTCGGCAACGTTCATTTGTCCGAGTGGATGTAGAGGGACTAAATAGCCTAAATTATCTGACAGGGGAATTGCTGATTTACCAAAAAAGGCGGACTTTACAAGATGAACAACTTAAAGAGATAATTAAGGGATTATTCCAGCAGATACAGAGGCATCAAAAGACTTTAACCCAATTGAGTGAGCTACCACTACAGATGCAAAGTTTTGACACGCAAAATAGGCAAAATTTTGCATCTGTAGACTTTGATCCTTTAGAAATGGATGAATATACAGAAGTCAATCTTAAGTTGCATGAAGCGACAGAAGAGACACTGCAACTACAAGTAACCATGGAGTCTCTTGACTTAATCCTCACACAAGCCACTCAAGTTCAGGAGAAACAACAGTATTTAACACTTGGTATTATAGATAACTTAGTTGCAGCGCGAATGTCGCCTTTAGGAAATATTTTGGATCGCTTTCCCCAAATGATACAAAACCTGGGGAATGTATATGGCAAAAGTGTAGAATTGGAACTTACTGGCACACAAGTGCTGGTGGATAAAGCAATTACTGAAAAGCTCTATGACCCCTTATTACAATTAGTTCGTAATGCTTTTGACCACGGTATAGAGACGCCAGAAATTCGCTTTAAACGTGGCAAACCAGAACAAGGTTTAATCGAAATCTGTGCTTATCATCAAGGTAGTCAAACTATTATCGAAGTCCGGGATGATGGTCAGGGACTGAATTTTGACAAGATTCGCTCTAAAGCTATTGAACTTAATCTCATCAGCACAAACGATGCAGCTAGGGACTATATCTCTACTCCAACGGAAGATGAACTGTTAGAGTTTTTGTTTTCACCGGGATTTTCCACCGCTGATAGGGTAAGTGAAATTTCCGGACGTGGTATGGGATTAGATATTGTGCGCTCTCAACTTCAGGCGCTTAATGGCTCGATCGCAGTTCAATCATTACCCAACCAAGGAACAACATTCATACTCAAAATTCCTTTTTCTATGACCACTGACCAATTAATGCTAGTCCAAGCGGGTGGTACTGTTTATGCTTTGCTATTGGAAAGTATTGAAAGAATATTGCTCCCTGATGCTGTTGCAATCAAGGAATTTGAAGGCAAAAAAGTCTTGCACTGGAGTACAGGGAATGATGAACGCATGGTCAGTATCCGGAAACTCTCAGATTTGATGCACTACAATTGCTCCTCGGTGAACAGTGCTACTCTTGAAAATCAATTAACAATTGATCGCATAGGAGGAATGACAAATCCTGTGCTTTTGCTGCGCCAAAATCAAGAACTTTTGGGTTTAGAAGTAGACCAAATCATTGGTGAACAAGAACTGGTCATTAGACCTTTAGGTCAGGCGATCGCTCCCCCAAAATATATTTATGGTTGTAGTACTTTAGCGAATGGAACTCTCATCTTAGTGATTGACAGTACCGTGCTGCTAGCGAGTGAGATGCAAGCAGTCATTGATGTCGTGGCGCTACCAACAAATCGTTACTCTCAGAAAAAAGCCTTGCCAATGTCAGTTTCAACCATACAATCAACACTGCTACTTACGGACGGTACTCCTAGTGAGTCAAATCACAAAATGCCAAAGGTAGTTTTGGTGGTTGATGATGCAATCAGTATCCGCCAAACCCTCTCTCTCACCTTCCAAAAATCTGGCTATCAAGTATTGCAAGCCGAAAATGGTTTAGAAGCTTTACAACAGTTGCAGCAACATCCGGAAGTTCAGATAGTAATTTCCGATTTGGAAATGCCGCTGATGAATGGTTTTGAATTATTATCTAATATGCGACAAAACCCTAATTTAGCCAATACACCTGTTGTAATTCTTACGAGCCGCAGTACTGAAAAACATCGCCAATTAGCCCAAGAACTGGGAGCAAAGGCTTACTTAACGAAGCCTTATTTAGAGCATGAGTTTCTCTCTACCGTCGAGGGTTTAATTAACTTAGTCTATAATCCATAGTCCAAATAATTCGTAATTCGTAATTCGTAATTCGTAATTAATTAATAATTAATGATTAATTAATTGATGAAAAAAAATCAATTTTATTCCTTACTCAACAGAACGCATTTATGCGTGGGGACGCCAATAATGCTGTCCGGCTTAGCCACACCGCATTTAAGCTCGTAATAATTACGAATTACGTAAGCGTTGCGTTAGCGATAGCGCAGCGTTAGCGAGGAACGAGCGTCGGCACGAGCGTCATTACGAATTACGAATTGCAGCTTTGCTGCTTGGCTAATCTTCCAGTGATTGGGCTTGCACTTCAACTGCTGTCACATCAATTGTGCCTTCTGGTGTGAAGCGCCGAAAATGTCCTTGTTGCACCAACAACTGCTCGCTACAGTTAGGACACTGCAACTTGGTGTTCTTTAAACCATTAAACTCGTATCCGCAGACGGGACAGCTATCAGTAACCAAGTTCTGTTGCACCCACCAGCGAAACCCAAAAAACACGAGAATCGGTGCTAAAAACAGTAGCCCAACAATAATCAGCAAGGAATTAACCAACCAGCCCAAGCCCAATGACCCCAGCAACCAGGTAACTGCTATCAGGCTGAGCCAAAGACGGAGATTAGATAGATTAAACTGAAAGGTTTTAAGGCTCATTTTTTAAATGTCGTCTTGCTCTCCCTCTAGGATAGCGAGTTTATTCAAAAGTCGATAGTCAATTCGTCTTGACATTCTGACCACTACACTCTAACATTACTCTCCATCATCACCAAAAGCTGTCAAGACCGATATGACAGAGATTACACCTAAAGAACCATCGGATAATGACTAAAAAAAGAGACTTATTTCTTCTCGAAGCGCGACAGAACGTGGTATAATATTGCAACTGTGTTTTACGCTACTTAGTATCGGGTTGAAAATCCTAGAAACTGAGTTCACTGTCAATAATCAGCGTGGGGGGATAATGGATATCTTGTTTTTACACGGTGAAGAGAGTAAAAACATCATCGGATGTTATGCTGATATCGAAGGCTTTGCGGCTGTTGTCGTCACAGTCTTTAAAGATAACAGTAAATATGAAATCATAGATTGCTTATTCCGACGACGGCTTGGGTTAAAGGCATTTGCCGATGATTTGATCGGATTGGCTGATATCCATAAAGTTAAATACTTTATGGGAAACGCGATCGCCGAAACTATTTACCATGGCGGAACCCTAGAAAAGAATTATGAGATTTCTGTAGATATCCAATGGGAAACTAACAAAATAAATGTTGAGAAAATGTTATTCTTAACTGAATGTTATCTCAATGAAGATAGGTTGAAGATAGCTGCTGATGCTGAAAATGTCATAGATAAAGAATCACGGTCTTTTGATGTGCGGCGATACCAGGAAGATGGTCGAGCTAGTCACAGACTATTCGCATTTTTTCACGCGATTACCGCTGCCCGTCCCATGACCCCAGTGTGGGCAAAATAGCTTTTTCGCTATGGCATTTTGGCATGTATATATGTTGAAGGTTAGAGTATTGTATAAATAAGTGTGCAAGGATGTCTTAATACAAAACCCCGGCTTCAACCGGGGTTTTATATTAATATCCATATCTGGATGGTCAAGTTTGCAATGCAATCAGGCGTGTATATAAGCCATTGTAGTGTTGCAGGAACTGGTGGTGATTGCCAATTTCCACAATCCGCCCCGTTCAGCCACAGATGCTCAAGTGTATGCTGTTGAGGGCGAGAAATAATATCAATAATGTTGGCAATGACAACCGGTCGAATCCAGTCCGGACTGTATTATATCACATAGTAAAGCATTGCCAACGCCAGCTTATGCCAGTCATGGCGATATAGCATAAGTAGCGTTTTAAAAGGGGCCTCACTGCTATAGAATGACAATAGCAGCTTTTCCTTTAATTGTCGATCGTGTTTCAGTCCGTCCATAGAGTAGTATTTTAACTACTTATTAATAGCAAATTTGATACCACTTTAGAGCAACAGATGCCAGCTATCACTCCGACAAACTCCAACAGTGATGCCCCCAAACCTGAATCGCCATCTAGGCGTCATTTGCTACCCAAGTTGCTAGTAGGAGTGTTGTTAGGCGCTGGAGCGATCGCCTTATGTATTTACGCTTACCGTCAATGGCAGTACACTCAGCAGTATGACCAAAGATATCAGAAAACGGATAACGCTTATGTCACCGCAGATACTTACCACGTCACTTCCCCGATAACGGGGATAGTCACAGCAGTCAGAGTAAATGATAACCAAGTGGTTTCTCCAGGTGATGTATTGGTCAAGCTCGATCAGCGTAACTATCAAGTCTCTCTGGCGCAGGCAAAAGCATCTCTAAAATTAGCACAACAGCAAGCGGCATTGGCACAGAAAAAGCTCGAAGTTATGCCAATTGATGCTCCCGAACCAAGACCAGTTCTGGCAAGTAAAGATACCCAAGCCAAACGGGCTGCTCTGGAAAATAGCCGGCTACAGGCACAAGTTATTTACAAGCAAAGGGAGATAAATCAGCAACAGTACAAAACAGCACTGGCGGCGATCGCCCAAAAGCTGGCAGAGGTCAAAAAAAATCAACTCCAGCTATCCTACACCAACATTACTGCCCTAGTCACTGGAAAAGTTGGTAACAGAAACGTCACTGTGGGGCAGTTGGTGCAACCAGGGCAAACCCTGATCGCAATAGTGCAGCCAGATCCTTGGATTATTGCTAACTTTAAAGAAACTCAGTTAGAAAAGATACAGCCAGGGCAAAAGGTGGAAATTAGAATTGCTGCTTTCCCCAGTCGGCAATTCCAAGGCAAGGTAGATAGTATGTCTCCGACTTCTTCCAACAAGTTTGCACAAATCTCACAAGATAATGCCACGGATAACACTAAGAGTAATGATGTGCCGCGAGTTCCCGTCAAGGTTGTCTTTGATCCTGAGAGTATTCGGGGTTATGAATTCCGAATTACTCCTGGATTATCAGCGGTTGCGGTTGTAAAAATTAAGTGATTAAAGAGGGAGGAGGGAGTAGGGAGTGGGGAGTGGGAATTAAAAATTAAAAATTAAAAATAGAAATTATTCATTTTTAATTTTGCATTTTTAATTATTCCCCACTCCCCACTCCCCACTCCCCACTCCCTTCTTTGATGAAGCTGCCCTTTCTTAACGCTTTCATATAACATTCATAGCCTTCTGTTAACCTAGTGCTTGTAAAATGTACTTATACTTGTTTAAGTATAAATACAGAGGTATTAATGAAAGAAGAACTAAGTAATAGATTACGTTTAGATCTTGCAAGTATTGGTATCATCCCCGACCTAGCTGCGAAAGTATTTCAGTGGCAGTGGTGGTCTCGGAATAGTTACCTCACCAAGCGGTTCTCTCCCTTGGTCGCCGCAGCATTTCTCACCTTCGCCCTGATCGCAGTCATGCCCTCTATGGGTTTTCTGACGAAAGCGATAGCGGCAAGTCCACACCCGAAAGTGATTCTCATTTCACTTGATGGTGGAGCGCGATTTTTGGTAAACAAATATCTTGATAATGGTGTACTCAGCCCAAATCGAGGTTTGGGGTTGCTTAAGAGTAAAGGAGTTGTGGCGCGGCAGAATATAACTTGCACCCCATCACTGACTGCTGCGTGCCACATTGCCATTGGCACTGGTTCCACGACCGCCCATACAGATATTGACGCTAATAGTTTTGAGCTAGTTGCTAGCCCCTTTACCAAAACTATCAGTGGCTTTGCTGCACCAATTGGTGGTTACTCAGTCCAAGGACCAGCTGAAAGTCCCACTCCGACTGCTGAGCCACTTTGGATCGGGTTGCGGGCGAATGGTAAGAAGGTCGTTACTGCCACATTCCCTGGCGGAGATGGGGCAGATATCACAGTCCCAGGTCTACCAAATAGTCCAATTATTCAGTCTGCTAGTAAGCGGACAGTAGACTATACAGTTCCCTTCGGAGCCTTCGCAGGCGCTTCAGGGAAGGGATTCAGTCTCACCGCAACAGATTTTAGTGCGGCTCCCGATACTACAATAGAACAACTAAAAGCAGCGGGCAAAGAGTCATACAGCCCTTTACTCCAAAAGACAACTGTGTTCGATAGCTTTACTGTTGGTGGCGTGGACTACACAATTCAAGTTGCTGCTCTAGATACCAGTAATGACGATGTAGTCAACTACGATACACTAGTCTTTTTTGATACTAATCAAGGTATCGAAGCTGGTCCTTTTAGCCTGCCGTCAACTGGTCCTGCCTACGTCCGCGCACAGGATAAAACCTCTAGCCCATTCTATCTGGAAGGTAGCTCTAACAAAGCTGGAACTGGCTTCTACGTTACCAATCTTGCCCCTGACCTCTCCACTGTCCGAATTATCCGCTACTCTGCTAATTACATACCACGCAATCAGCCTGTACTAGCTGATGTGGATGACATCAACAACAACGTTGGTTTCTGGGGCTATCAGGCAGACTACCGCATTACTGAACGGCTGAGTTCTGGATTAGATGCTTTTCCAGACATTGAACTTGAAGAGTCTTATGAGGACCAAGTTCGTCAATTTGTGGACTACCAAACCCGCGTTGCTTTACGAGCAATAAACGTGAACCCGAATGCAGACTTAGTCATGCTCTATTTTGAGCAACCGGACGGTTCCGAACACCAGTTTCTACTTACTGACCCGCGTCAAGCGACTGATCCCACAAATCCCAACACGATTGGCGACGGTCAAGACCAGGCAAAGATTGCTCGCTATCAAAAATATGTGGAGACAGCCTACAAAGTTGCTGATAACGCTGTCGCCAGCATCATTGATGCAGTCGGCACTGATAGTGATGGCAGACCAAATAGCAACATCTTTGTCGTTTCTGACCACGGTTTTTCTACGTTCCATACATCAGTGGATATGAATAATATCCTCAAGAACAATGGCTTTGATCTAAATAAAGTCAAAGCCGTTACCTCTGGTCCTGCTACTAATATCTACATCAATTTACAGGGACGAGAACCAGACGGTACAGTCAGTCCCCAAGAGTACGTGACACTGCAAAGGCAGATTGTCCATACGCTTAAAGCAACTGTAGACACCAACCAGAATTACACCCAAGGTAAAAATAGCGTACCGCTGTTTGACAAGATCTATCGGCGACCCATACAAAATGACCAGGATAACCCCTCATTCGGCATACTTACTAATGAGTTCATCGGTCAAGATGGCGGCGATGTTTTAGCGCTTTTGACTGAAGGCTACAACTTCGATGGCACCCAGAATCCTGTGGTTCAACGTCTGGGAGATGTTCCTTCAACCACTCCAGTACTCTCAGTGTCCAACTTCTACGGCGCACACGGTTACGACGCCAATATACCAAACATGAGTGCGATTTGGTTTGCTGCTGGACCAGACATTAAGCCAGGAACTATAGATCGGGTGCGCAATATTGACGTGGCGCCAACGATCAACAAACTCCTAGGCGTTAACTCCGCGCCGACAGTACAGGGTCGTCCTGTTAACAATTAGGCATCTCCGAAAAAGAATATAGAGACGCGAAATTTCGCGTCTCTACAAGGATTTCAGGTAATTCATAGTTAATTTCCGGAGATGTCTATTAGTCTCTCCAACAGCCAAGGGAGCGATCGCTTCCTTGACCTTAACTCGGCGTAGACTGACCAGATCATCTGGGGCGGGGTAACCCCGCCCCTACGTTTTAACCACACTGGTGGCACGCCACATTTGCAATTACACTGGAGTCTCCCTAGCTAGAATACATATTTTTACAAACATTTTGGCGAAGATAGCTAATTCTTATACCAGCGTTAACCTTGGCATTCTAAGATACGAGCGATCGCCTTTTGTGGGCGAGTGCCACATCCGAATAACTAGACAACATGAAAATCCCTCGTATTTTATTATTAGTAACTCTAGGTTTGACCTTACTCTTGTCGGTCGTTATGCCCTTATCAGCGCAGGAGAACCAAACCACGCCGGGTGTAAACAGTACCCCTGTCACTAGTCAGAACCAAACCACGCCAGGTGCGGGCAATACCGATGCGATTAACATCGCTCAAAATTCCCCGCTGGTACAGTCAGCCCAAAAGTTCCTGGTACAACAAGCCAAGCAAATTCAAACTGTCAGTCTCAGAGACGCCACACTCGATGCGATTAGCAACCGCGAAACCTGCATTGCTCATAGATCTGGGGTAACTGATAGCCAGAAGCAGGCGATCTTGCAGCAGTTGGAGGCGGCTGGCTTAGTAAATACCGCTGACGACAGTACCTTTCCTGGCGGGCTGATAGCTGGGGTTTTCCCGCCTGTGCTGGAGGATGGCAGTGCCTGTCCCAAACTTCCCCAACCATTTTTCTCTGCCCCCGGAAGCAGTAATAACAGTCACCACGCCTACCCTGGCGGACTTCCAGTGCATGAATCATTTAATAACCTCAGTGGTTTGAGCTTTGCCACTAACTATCGACTCATCTACGGTCAAAGTCGCCGCGATGGGCTACCAATAATCAACCCGAATTCTAACAACCGGAATTCAGATATCTACATCAGCGACGAACTACTGAGCACTGCTCCGATTTGGCATGACTGGGCTAAGCCAATCGTCTTTCAGTGGAATGCTGACGGCACTGAGTTCAAGGAATTGAACTTCGGTGGTAACGGCAAAACTGACGATTTCATCAGTGGTAACCCAGGCGATTCCAGAACTGGTGGTCATCACATCATGGGTTTGGCAGAAACAATGAAGCGCGGTTTATCCCCTGAATTGGTGATTACTCAGGCTTCTGCCCACTCTGCGCCTACTTTGGGTAATGAGTACAAGGTGGTTAACTGGTTACGTGCTGCCGCCATCATGGCTCAAATTGACCCTGTAGCGCAAGGGTACTTGTTCGTAGATAAGCAAAACCATCTGCGTCTGCCTCCCGTGCGCAAGCTTGGCAGCTTAGATCTCACGGCAACTAATTCGTCGCAAACTAACTTACTGGCTGAATACGCCCTCCATAACCTCTCGGATGCCGACTTCGTCCTGACAATTCCGGCTATCACCATCGATCAGGAGCTTCTGAGTGCGATCGCTCCCCAGTTTGGCTACGATCCTAAAGATACAACAACTTACATCACCCGATTTCGCAACCCTGTACTAAGTTACTTGTCTGCCGAACGGTTGCTAATTATCTATGGCAACAGTGGACTCGATGGTGTAATTGCTGAGGTCAATAAACTCAGTCGGAAAAAGATTATCTAGGTAAGTCGGCGTAAATAAACACAACTATCTGTTAGGGCTGTTAGTTGTTAGTAGTTAGTTGTTAGTAGTTAGTTGTTAGTTGTTAGTTGGCGAACAGCCTCTTAACAGAAATAGTTATGTTTTATTATGCCTACCTACTTAGATGAAAATTTTGTAGAGACGTTACATGTAACGTCTCTACATAGGGGCTTTCACAACTTACAGCAATTTTCAGGTAAATAGACCACAGTCGTAGGGGCACCCCTACGACTGTGGTTCATCTATGTGAAAACTGCTGTAAAAAGGTTAAAGGTCTTGTGGGTCTTCTCCTAACTCCCTCAACCGTGCAGCTAAACGGTCAGCTCGTTGGCGTTCCGCTTCAGCCCGTTGGGATTCCGCTTCAGCCCGTTGGAATTCCACATCAGCCCGTTGGGATTCCACATCAGCCCGTTGGCGTTCTGCTTCCTCTGGTAAAAAAACTAAATTTTTCTCTTGATTATAAAATCGCAACCAAGAAGCAGTTTCTCGGTTTATGATTTCCTCACTCGTTCCCAACCAAAATCCTAAGGTTTCGCACCACAACCAACCTTGCTCATTGGCAACTAAGGGCTGATAGCGAAAATTCATATCTAACCGCCATCCTTGCAAGGAATTGGGGTCAAAGGGGTCAAAAACGAAATAGTCTCTAGTTTTAAAAATTCTTTCATAGAGATTCTTTTTCTCCCCGATATCAACATTTCTGGTTGAGGGGGACATCAGTTCGACAATCACATCAGGATAGCGTCCCTCCTCATCCCATACGACCCAACCTTGGCGAGAACGAGTTCCTTCGACATTAAGAACCACAAAAAAATCCGGTCCTTTAAAATCCCGATTTCGCGCCTGGGTACGACTGTAGTAAACAAACATATTACCACCGACGAAGTAATCATTGCGGTCTGACCAAGCTTGTTGCAACGACCGGATTAAAACATCCATAGCAATACGGTGGCGGTTACTTTCCAAAGGTTCTCCGTCATCAAAAATTAAATCTGTTGGAGGCATGGGAGGTTCCCAGTCTGGAACGAGAGGTGCTTGTATCTGGTTTTGAGTAATGTTAGTTGACATGGGACAACCCCCCAATTTTGAAATTCTTAATTATTTTACTTATAACAATTGATTATTGACCCTTGACAAAAGTTGCTCTTTTAACCGTTGTTGAAAAGCATCCTGACCGAAGTGGGCGATCGCCTCCTCTCGCAGCCACCGCCCATCACAACGTTGGTCATCTCCTTTAAGAATTTCGATACAAGCCGTCGCGACAGCATCTTGATCGCGGTGTGGTACTCGCCATCCAAGTTTGCCATCTTGCAATGGGTCAGCTGACCCATCAGCATCACCAGATAGCACCGGCACACCACAAGCCATTGCTTCCAGATAGACAATGCCAAAGCCTTCTTGGGAAGGCATTACGTAGGCATCAGCAAGGCGGTAGTGTGCTACTAGTTCTGTTGTAGGAATGAACCCAGCGAATATGACGCGATCGCTTACACCATTATCTAAGGCTTGTCGGGCTAATCGTGGTTGGTCATCGCCGCGACCAATTACCAAGTATTTGACTTGCGGAAATACACGCGCTATTTGTGGTAAAGCCTGAATCGTCACATCCACACCTTTGTAAATATCTCCTGACCACAGTCGCGCTACGGTCATCAGTACCTTTGCCCCTGTTAAACCATAACGCTCTAACAACAGAGTCGGCTTTGCCCCTGGAGTAAAGTCATCACCATTCACAGCGCATGGTAATATTATTACCTTAGCAGGATCGAGATTATTGGCAGCACAGGCGATTTGACGAGTATAGCGGCTCACTGTCCAAACGTGCGCTGCTTTTTGCAAGCTAGATTTGATCGGGTTTGGTAACGGTTCCCAAACCTCTTTGCCATGAGTCATCACCGTGTAAGGAATTCTCAAAAGTTGGCACAAGATACCAACCAAGGGTGCAAGGTTAACATGACCGCAGAAGACGTGCTGGGGTCGCTGGCGCAATAGACAGGCGAGTAATGCCATTGTCATTCTTGCTCGTCCTAGTTGGGGAGACTGAGTTTTGAAGTAATGAAATTTTAAACGGTCTGATTCAAAAGGATTTGAACACTCAGGACCATCTCTCAGTAAAAATACTTCTGCACGTAGGGGTTTGCTCAATGCGAGATAGGCTCGAAAAAGATCCTTCACGTAGGATTGAATTCCACCTTCGCGTTCAAAAACTTCGATGAACACGAAAACATGGTCGGCTGAAACCGCCAATTTCTGACCTAAATCTATGTTTTCTCCCGCTTTAGTGCTTGACATTTTTGTTGTTAGTGGTTAGTGGTTAGTGGTTAGTAGTTAGTGGTTAGTGGTTAGTGGTTAGTAGTTAGTGGTTAGTAGCATTTTTACAACTAACAACCAACAACTAACAACCAACAGCCAACAACCCTTCGGGTGACGCTCCTTCGTCGAAGATCGCAACGCTTACACCAGTCGCCTCTGTCGGGAAAGCCGTCATTCGCACCGCAGTTTCTTACGTTTGGAAACCGACGCCAGTCACCTACGGCGGGAAACACTCATTCAGTGCTGGCTCCTCCTCAGAACTGCTCGCTGGTTCACCAACAGCCAACAACCAACAACTAACAACTAACAACTAACAACCAACAACTAACAACTAACAACTAACAACTAACAACCAACAACCAACATTACTCCTGTAAACCATACTTAACAATTAGCAGACAATTTCTGCCATCCGCTACACGTTCGTAGACAACGCGGTCAGCTAAGCGTCGTAAAAGAAACCACCCATATCCTCCTACTTGCAGAGTACCTGGCTCTGGCTCTGCGATCGCATTAGGATCAAAAGGTTTTCCGTGGTCCCAGATTCTCATCTCCAATCTGTCAATCCACAAAGAAACTTCAATTTCAATGGTTGTCTCTGGCGGTAAAGCATAATGAGCATGACGAACGGCGTTGGTAAAGCCTTCTGCTAAGGCTAAGTTGAGGCGATAAACTTGGCTTTCTGACCAATCAAATTGAGACAAATGTTGCTGACAAAAATTTTCAAACCATTGTTGCACCCGGTTTAGAAGCTTAAGTTCGCTCTTCACCGTCAGATGGTCTTGCTGCACTATGCTAAGCATTGACCCATGACTTGAATATTAAGTGGGCGAAAAGTTGTTTATATCTGTTTTAATCTACAGAATTGAGATTTGGCAATAGGGTAGGTGCAACCTAAAAGATGAAAATTGACGCCTGTAAATTTTTCTCGAAAGTACTTTGGCGCGAAGTCAAATTTCGGTAGCTTTTACCGCTCACAACTTCGGTACTTACGGAGAAACTCACAGGCGTCAAAGCACTTAGTAATGACTGACTTAGAACAGTCCTAAGGTGAAGGATTTATCTATGGGGAAAGTAGCACCAATACCCAGCCATAAGGTGATCAGGGTGCCAATCAGGAACACCGCAGTCGCCACTGGACGGCGGAAGGGATTTTGGAACTTATTAACGTTCTCAATAAAGGGAACGAGTGTGAGACCTAGGGGTACAGAAGCCATCAATAAGACCCCTAAGAGTTTGTTCGGAACTGAGCGCAAAATCTGGAAGACAGGATATAAATACCACTCTGGCAAAATTTCCAATGGTGTCGCAAAGGGATTTGCTGGTTCTCCACTCATCACGGGGTCTAGCACAGCTAGAGCTACAATACAAGCGAACGATCCCATGATCACAATTGGGAAGACGTACAGCAAGTCATTTGGCCAAGCTGGTTCACCGTAGTAGTTGTGACCCATGCCTTTAGCGAGTTTGGCTCTTAACATTGGATCGGTGAGATCCGGTTTTTTCAGTGTTGCCATTTTTAAATGTGTGAGAATTGCTTAAGTTGAGTTAAAGCATTTGTGAAAGCCATCTAGCTCAAGGTAATAGCTTTCAGCTTCCGACAAAGCGTGTTTGTTTATTTCTTATTTGTCGTTCTCTAATTTGCCATAAGTTTAAAACAAACAACTCCATCTAGGAGATGAAAGCACATCCCTGAAAGCTCATAGCTTAAATTACAAAGGACCAGAAATCCCTTGCTTGCGGATCATCAAGAAGTGCAGCAGCATGAAGACAGCAATTAGCCAAGGCAGCACAAATGTGTGAGCGCTGTAGTAGCGAGTCAGGGTTCCTTGACCAACGCTAGAACCGCCACGCAGGAGATCGGAAATTAGGGTACCAACTACAGGAATTGCCTCAGGTACACCGCTAACGATTTTCACAGCCCAGTAGCCAACTTGGTCCCAAGGCAAGGAGTAGCCTGTGACGCCAAAGGAAACGGTAATCACAGCGAGGATAACACCCGTCACCCAGGTCAGTTCGCGAGGTTTTTTGAATCCACCAGTGAGGTAAACCCGGAAGGTGTGCAAAATCATCATCAGCACCATCATGCTGGCAGACCAGCGGTGGATAGAGCGGATCAGCCAGCCGAAGTTCACTTCATTCATCAAGTACTCCACAGAGGCGAAAGCTTCTGTGACAGTTGGCTTGTAGTAGAATGTCATGGCAAATCCAGTGGCAAACTGAATCAGAAAGCAAGTTAGTGTGATTCCACCGAGGCAGTAGAAGATATTGACGTGAGGAGGGACGTACTTACTGGTGACGTCTTCTGCAAGTGCTTGAATCTCCAAGCGCTCCTCAAACCAGTCATAAGCGTTAGCCATACAATCTCGAGTTCCTAGAAATTGATCGCGGTTGATGAAACTCCCAAATACCGATTTGGGGATTCTAGCTCATAGCAATTTACTCGTTCACTGATGAGCCTTCAGAATGTTAAGAATTTAAACAAAACTTAACATTCTGGACGGAGAAAATGTATTGCGTTCTCTTTGCACCCAAACACCAAGCATGGAGGACACAAAGTAGATCTTATCGTTTGTTGAGTGGGATTTGCACAGGACATTAGTTGGCTTAACCACTAGCGATCGCAATGCACCACTTCTATAAAAAAAGTAACATAATCGAGAGATAGATTTCATTAACAAACAACGTAGCTGGGATCAAGCTTCGGAAATTTGGCTTGAGAATGAAAGAGAAAAGGGCAACAGATGCACAAAAAGGTTTTTCGGTTGGGATTGTCAGTGTTACTGGCGTTTTGGGTAAGCTTTGGCAGCTTTTGCCTACCTGCGACGGCTTTGACTTCGGAGCAAAAGCTAGTAACGGAAGTATGGCGAATTGTTAATCGCACTTATTTGGACGACACATTTAATCATCAAAACTGGACGGCGGTGCGGCAAAAAACTCTGGAAAAGCCGATCGCAGACCAGCAAGCAGCCTATACAGCAATATCCGGGATGCTCAAGCGCCTTGACGACCCTTTTACCCGCTTTCTAGACCAGGAGCAGTATCGAAGTTTGCAGGTGAATACTTCTGGAGAGCTAACAGGAGTGGGATTACAAATTGCCCTGAATCCCGAAACTGGTAAGCTGGAAGTAATGGCTCCGATAGCAGGTTCACCGGCAGAAAAGGCAGGTATTAAATCGCGCGATCGCATACTGAAAATTGAGGGCTTTTCTACAGAAAAACTCACTCTAGACGAAGCTGCTGCTAGAATGCGCGGACCAATTGGTAGTACTGTCACCCTAGTGATTGAACGAGAATCTGAGGGAGAAAAAGAAATTCAATTAACGCGCGATCGCATTGCGCTGAATCCAGTCGTGGCAGAATTGCATTCTTCTCCCGAAAAAATGCCCATTGGCTACATTCGCCTGACTCAATTTAATGCCAATGCCCCGATGGAGCTAGCACACGCCATTTCTAGTCTAGAAAAAAAAGGCGCTGCTGCCTATATTCTCGATTTGCGCAATAATCCTGGCGGATTGTTGCAAGCGGGAATTGAAATTGCCCGTTTGTGGTTAAAATCTGGTACTATCGTCTACACTGTGAATCGGTATGGAATTCAGGGCAGCTTTGAAGCATCTGGTTCAGCGCTGACAGATGATCCTCTGGTTATTTTGGTTAATCAAGGAACTGCTAGTGCAAGTGAGATTCTTGCTGGCGCTTTGCAAGATAACAGCCGTGCGCAGCTCGTGGGAGAAACTACCTTTGGCAAAGGCTTAATCCAGTCTTTATTTGAGTTGTCGAATGGTTCTGGCTTGGCTGTGACAATTGCTAAGTACGAAACCCCCAATCACCGAGATATTAATAAACTAGGTATTAAGCCAGATAAAGTTATTTCCTCCAATCTGAGAACTCACGAACAGATTGGCACAGAAGCTGATGCCCAATATCAAGCTGCGGTGGAATTGTTGGGGAAAAAGTTGGTAGTCGCGGGGGGGTAATGGGGAGTGGGGAGTGGGGAGTGGGGAGTGGGGAGTAGGGGAAGTAGGGGGAGTAGGGGGAGTAGGGGGAGTAGGGGAAGTAGGGGGAGTAGGGGGAGTAGGGGAAGAAATTACTCCCTCATCTCCCTTCTAGCCCCATTCCCCACTCCCTACTCCCCATTCCCCACTCCCCATTCCCCACTCCCCATTCCCCCACATCCAGACTGGCTAAACGAAGGTATGCTTGATCTATAAAGCGCTTTCCTCTAAGAAAGCCTGTATTGGCGCCGGGACAAATGTACTGGAGAGTTTCTGGTGTGAAGGTTTTTAGCAGAAACTGGAGACTTTTGATTTGTCGGTGCCAATGAAAGGTTTTGGCTGTTCGTAATGGTACTGGTTCACCCTGTAGGTTGGGAACTAGATGACGCCCTGAAAATAGTACACCCCCAAAGTCACTGTAGTAAAGACAAGACGATCCAGGAGAGTGACCGGGTGTCCAAATTAATTTTGCTAGAGAATCTAGGCTGAATTCCTGACTAAAGGTAGTTACGCTTAATCCAGGTAATAGATAAGCTTCTTGCTCTTGAATCAGAACCTCACAGTTGAAGGTTTGCTGAATTTCTGCTGTCAAGCCAATAGCACCCCGATGAGTGAGAAATAACTGGCGCACACCTCCCTGGGAATGTAAAAAATCTTGATTTGTTTTTTCAATTGCCGGAGAGTCGATCAAGATATTGCCTTCGTTTCTTACAATGAAATAAGCGGTACCTCCTAATGTGTCCCGATTTGGTGGAAATGCAAAAATGGTACCTGTCGCGAAGTCTGAACGCTGATTTTCAGCGCGACTCACTTCGTCACACAGGACTATCCGTGGTGGCTTAGTTGTAGAACTTGAGTCTGGCGGCAAAGGACACATGAGAAAAAACCATTGTTCTCCTAAAAAATTGGCGTTTAGGGTTTTGTGCTTGTGTTCGTGTGCTGTAAAGCTCTTGACTACAAGCACTCTGACTCTGATTTTCCTAAATAAATAAACATAGCATGACTTTTTCTTTTTGGGTTCTTCTTTTACTGGGACTAGTTACTTACCTAATGGTGCAGCGCAGTGTCGCTCAAATCACCCGGACGCCTGTGTGGCTATTATGGCTAGTATTGATGACACCAGCACTATTATGGACAGTTTGGACAGCAAAAAATGGATGGCTTCAACCTCCACCACACTGGCTGATCGTCTGGCCGTTAGTCATCTGTCCTCTGTTATACTGGATTTTGTTTCAGTGGGGGCGTTACTCACTTAAGGGGACACAGACTGAACCCCAAGCCGTCAAATCACAACAGTCAACTATACATCCTACCCCAGAACCCGATTCAGTGCGTCCCATTGAACCAACAGAAGAAACCCAATTGCGAAATTGTTTTCCTTGGTCTGTATACTACATCCAAAATATTGAGTATAGACCTCAAGCTGTCATCTGTCGAGGTCAGTTAAGAACTACAGCCACAAACGCCTACGAAAAAATTCAAGAAAATATTGAAGCACAGTTTGGCGATCGCTTCTTGCTGATCTTTCAAGAAGGTTTCAATGGCAAACCTTTCTTTATCCTTGTTCCTAATTCTCAATTTGCCAAAGCTAACGCGACTAAGCAAGACCAGTTAACCCGACCAGGGTTAGCGCTGCTACTGTTAGCAGCTACGTTGGTAACTACTACCTGGGTGGGAGCAGAAATTGCTGGTGTTACTCCTACTACATTACAATCTAACCCAGCGGTACTTCTGAAGGGATTGCCTTATGCCTTAGGGCTGATATTCATTTTGGGTATTCACGAACTTGGTCACTATTTTACGGCAAAGTACTATAAAATTCGTGCAACGCTGCCATACTTTATTCCCATACCCTTTTTCTTGGGAACATTTGGTGCATTTATTCAGATGCGCAGTCCTGTACCTAACCGCAAAGCTTTATTTGACGTGAGTATCGCTGGACCAATTGCTGGCTTTTTAGCGACCTTACCTTTATTAGTCTGGGGTTTGGCTCATTCCCGAGTGATTCCTCTGCCTGAAAAAACAGGACTATTGAACCCCGATGCCTTCAATCCTCAACATTCTATATTACTAGCGCTGCTCTCAAAGTTAGCGTTGGGTGTTCATTTGATGCCAAAATCAGCAATTGACTTGCATCCAGTGGCAGTAGCAGGTTTTTTGGGACTGATCGTCACCGCATTGAATTTGATGCCAGTGGGACAACTGGATGGGGGTCACATTGTCCATGCAATGTTCGGGCAAAAAAATGCAATCTTAATTGGTCAAATTGCTCGCTTGTTACTGCTGCTACTTTCTTTAGTGCAGCGAGAATTTTTCATGTGGGCAATTATCTTATTATTCATTCCACTCATTGATGAACCTGCTTTGAATGATGTCTCAGACCTGAATAACGGACGTGACATTTGGGGTTTACTGGCAATGAGTTTGTTGGTTATTATTGTGCTACCATTACCGCAGGCGATCGCTCAGTTGTTGCACATTTGATGTCGGTTTGAGCCTGACGACTAGAAGTCGCGCGCCAGTCGCCTACGGAGGAGCCAGTGCTGAAGACGGGTTTCCCGTCGCAGGCAACTGGCGTCGGAAACCCTCCTGCAGCGCTTGCTTGGCTACACAAACAAAGCCTGCCTACGCAGGCTATGATAAAAGATTATTACCCGTATGTCTTCTGCATTTCCGGGGATGAATCCCTTTTTAAGTAATAATATTCAGGCTACTTATCGAATTTTGGTGAGTCGGAGTAATTATCGACCCAGGGCTGAGTTGTACTCCTTTGAGCAGTAAGAGCCGATTCCCGCCTTCCTCTTACCCCTACGTCGTGATGATACAGAGCCATCGGTAGACTTGCAAGCTTTGCTACATGGGGTATACGATCGGGCTGGGCTTGATTGGTTAGACAGAATTAATTACACAACGTCCGCCGCGAATGCAGCAGCCTTGGAGTTCGCTCTTTCTCGCGAATGGATGGGTGCAGAGGTGTATCTATTTTTTTTCTTAGCCAGTAGACATCTCCGAAAAACAATGTAGAGACGCGAAATTTCGCGTCTCTACAAGGGTCCTAGACAACGCGCAATTAATTTATGGAGATGTCTAGTTAAAATTCTGCTTTGACTATTCTCTCTAAACGATTAGTTTCACTTTCTGCCTCTTTAAGCAAGGCATTTAAATCGTCTGGAGGTTGACCACTCTCAAGCATTTTCTGAAAAACTCGATAAGCATCTGTGCTACTTTCGTAATCTCGCTTAGAGTTCTCATCGTTAACCCAAACGAAAACAATGATTTTGCTCTCTTGATGGTATCGAAAAAACAATCGGTACTGTTGAAAAAATTTAGCTCTAAACCAGTGCTTATAATTATCGCCAAGCGTAGTGCCTTGGCGATAATCGTTACGTGTTGGATCTTGAGGAATAGTATTAAATGCCAGCTTTACTATGGCAGCTAGACGCTTTGTAGCGTTTTTTCTCTTGTAGTCGTTGGGACACTTCTGACGCAAAATTTCAACCTGCGCCAGAAGTTCTTCAAACTGGTTGAGGAAGAGAGGATGGGCAAATATGTTCCACCCATTAATGACTAGCGGCTGATTTATAGGCAAATTTATTCATCCTCATCACACAGTGGTGCATCAAGATCAAAATCAACTTCAGCAATCAAGGACTTAGCACGGCTAACTAAATCAGAGCTAAACGCTTGTATGTGTTGAGGATTCTTTTCAATATCTTGTGCGAGAAATTTCAGAAACTGCCCAAGTATAGGATCGCTTTCCGTCTGGTCAGCGCGAGAAATCACTACTTGTCCGTTAGACTGGATGGTGTAACAGATTTTATCACGCTTATTCAAGCCAAGGATTTTGCGAATGGAATCAGGGATTGTAGTCTGATAACGATCAGTAAGCGTAGATTCTGAGCATGGAGTTGTTGTTACAGCCATGGCGACCTTTAAACCTATCAATTAAACCAACCTTATTTAAGGGTAATGCAAATGCATTGTCTTGTCAAGAGTGCAATTCCTCTCCCATTCCTGTATACGGGGTCATCATAGGCGTTTGACGAAAATTGCTGTTTCGTACTACAAATTAGAACTTAAAATACTACAAAGCTGGTAATTGTAGAGCCATGCTTGAAATTCGTCCTGATTTATCTGAGAGGGTTTCATGAAATGTAGTTTCACTATCCTGTTGACAGGAGCTATACCGCTCGTAAACTTGTACATTAAACCCATGTTTTCGCTGGGAGATCGCGGTCGCTAACCCACCAATGCCACCCCCGATGATAGCAATGTTCATTCGATTACCTCTCTCGAAACGTCCAGCTTACCTATTTGATGTAGGTTTGAGTTGACCGACAATCTTAGGGCGCAAGCCCCTGCATTCATGCATGGGGTAAGCCCGTAAGGACTTTAGTCCCCGTCAATATTTCTAGCCCAACCCTAGTAGATATCAATCCCTAGGGGTTGAGACTAGGAACCAAGCCTACGGGAATCACCGCCATGTGTGGGAAACTCCGACAGTTGGATATTTAAGAGATACGGCTAAACCTCTTAAAGAATCCCCGAACCTTTAGGGATGGGGAGTGTCAACTAAATTGCTACTATAGTTTGTAAGAATGCGATCTCCTTACCCTTATGCCTTCTCCATTTCCGGGGATGAATCCCTACCTAGAACATCCTGAACTTTGGACTGAATTCCATCACTGGATAATTACACTTATTGCGGATTCATTGGTTCCTCAACTGCGCCCTAAGTACCGAGTAGCGATTGAACAACGAGTCTATCAAATGACGGATGAAAATTTCGTGTTGGTTGGTATTCCTGATGTCGTTGTCGGGCGAAATCTCAACACTGAAAAACAGCAGACTAACATTGCAGTTGCTTCGCCAACTAAGCCTGTCACTGTAACTGTACCTATGCGAGAAGAGGTGCGGGAAGGATATCTAGAGGTGCGAGAGGTGGGAACAGGAGAAGTCGTGACGGTTATAGAAGTTCTCTCACCCAAAAACAAGCGTTCAGGAGAAGGACGAAACGCATACGAGAGTAAGCGTCAAAAAATAATAGGTAGCTCTTCCCATCTTGTAGAGATTGACTTGCTGCGAAGAGGAGAACCTATGCCTATTTTAAGTAATAATATTCAGGCAAGTTATCGAATTTTGGTGAGTCGGAGTAATTATCGACCCACGGCTGAGTTGTACCCCTTTGAACTGCAAGAGCCGATTCCCACCTTCCTATTACCCCTACGTCGTGGTGATACAGAGCCATCAGTAGACTTGCAAGCTTTGCTACATGGGGTATACGATCGCGCTGGGCTTGATTTAGCAATTGACTATAACCGCGAACCAGTTCCCTCATTGTCAGAAGCTGATACTGCTTGGGCGAATGAACTCCTGCAACAACAAGGTCTACGATTCGTAAAATGATAGTTTCCCGACCGTAGGGGCGGGGAAACCCCGCCCTTACCACGTGACCAATTCTAAGTAGTCATGCAAAATTAAATATACAATGTCCGAAGCGAATGAAGCGAAGCGGAATGAAGCAATCGCAGGGGTTTGAGATTGCTTCATTTCGTTCGCAATGACGAGCATAACTTGAGCTAACATCACAAGAGCAACTTAGGGCAAGGGCAAACCTACTTCCCTTAATCTTGATTTTCCCCCGCATAGTCTTCTACTTCACATTCTGCAATCAGCTCATCTATACTTTTAGGAAAATCTCCATCTGCAACTTTTTTTGAGAAAACTTGATAACAATCATTCTTATCCCCTTCCTTACGAGGAAAGCCTAACCAAAGAATAATAATTATTTTGTGTTTTTTAAATGCTCTAAAGAATAATCTATAACTTGCAGGTAGTCCCATTTTCTTGAGACGACCATATTTTTTTAAAGGTTTTTGTAAAACGAATTGCGAAGCAAAAGGGTCTTGAACAATTTTTTCTTTGATTCCAATATCCAATGCCTTTAATAACTTTACATCGGAATGTTTAATAAACTCTTCCTTCGATAACTTTGTTTTTAGAACACGAACACGATTAGACAATTCTACCCACTGCTGATTAAACAATGGGTAGAAAAAAATTGTCCATCCATTACAAGTGAACGAACTCATGAGTCTACAACTACATCAGCAAGTAGATCATCCATTTCATCACTCATTTCCTTAGTATAAGGAACAAGTTTAGAAGGATTTTTAATTGCATCATTGATAATTGAGTCAAGGAAAAGACTCAACATAATAGTTTCGTCTTCATCTGCCTCATCAACAGCATCAGTATTTAATCGAACTAAGAACGTGTTTTCAGATAATACTTCGATATGACCTGAAGCATTCACTAAATGAGGGTAGTCCTTAGAAAAGGCGCGAGGTAAACGAAAACCATCTTGAGTACCTATTTTGGCATGAGCTATGGGATAAGTTTTGTCTGCCATTTAACTAACTTTATTAGTTTTTTGCTTTATTATTATAAATGTTATAACAAAAATTTTTGATTTTCTTGAGTATATATCCTTATTAAGGAATCAATGTTTGTCAATATCCAACTATAGTAAAAGCTTTAACTGCTGTGACCGCACAAAAAAGACAGGCAAGATGCCTGTCCTACAAGACAATTTTTAATCAAACCAAGACTTAGATATTCATTTCGGCAGCTTGGACTTTCTCAACCTGCTTCTTCTTCAAGACGAGCATAACTTGAGCTAACATCACAAGAGCGGTGAATGCAATCATCCATTTAACTCTGCTAGCATCTTGCAGCACAATTTCTGTGTCAGCTTGACCGAAGCCACCGACGTTGGGGTTATTGGTCAAAGCATCTCCAGTCTTGACTGCTTGTCCTTCAGAAACAATCAGTTCTGGTCCATTGGGAATGGTATCTGATACCATTTCACCAGATTCAGTTTGGATGTTGACTACGTATTTGACGTTACCGTCTTCATCTTCGGTTTTGTCAATCTTGTTGATGGTACCGGTGGCGGAAGCGCTGTAAACGGTGTTGTTGCTCTTTTCGCCAGTGGGGTAAACTTGTCCCCGTCCCCGGTTAGCACCTAGGTGAACCCCATATTTGCCGAAGTGGATGTTCTTATCGGTGGCGGGGTTAGGAGAAAGAATGGGGAAGACGATTTCCTGATACTGTTCACCGGGTAACGGTCCCACGAGCAAGATATTTTCTTTTTCTTCGCTATAGGGTTGGTAGTATAGACCCTCGATTTCTTTCTTCGTCTCCTCGTCCAGCCGATCCTCAGGAGCAATTTTGAAGCCTTCTGGTAGCATCAGTACAGCACCGACGTTCAAGCCGACTTTAGAACCATCAGCACCCACCTGTTGCAAGCTGGTGTCGTAGGGAATTTTTACCACGGCTTTAAAAACCGTGTCAGGTAGCACTGATTGGGGAACTTCTACTTCGGAAGGCTTTGCTGCTAGGTGACAGTTAGCACACACAATCCTCCCAGTCGGTTCGCGGGGAGTTTCAGGATAGGTTTGCTGTGCCCAAAAAGGATATGCAGCAGCAGATTGGGGAAGGGCTAGATCGCTGGTGAAGAAAAATGTCACAGTAGCGATCGCCATGAGCAATGTTTTTACAATCACCCTAGCACTGCGAGTTAACCTCGCTGTTGTACAAGCTTTTCTCATCTCTAATAAAGACAACAATTCTCGAAATGAACGTCAAATAAATTGAGTCATGAGTAATTAACTCCTAACTCCTAACTCCTAACTCCTAACTCTTTAACCCCACCAAGGTGCTTCACCGGTACGGAAGTCAGTTTCAGTCCATGGTGTGAGGACAATTTTGTCTTCCTGTGGTTTAGTGTGAGCCAAAGGTAAAGATAGCGGTGCTGGACCCCGGACAACTTTACCAGTAGCGTCGTACTGAGAACCATGACAGGGACACTTAAACTTTTGCTCAGCAATATTCCACGGAACAACACAACCTAAGTGGGTGCAGACGGCGTTAATACCGTAATCAGCGATCGCCTCTTTGCTTTCGACAACAATATAGGTAGGGTCACCCTTAAGTCCTTGAGCTAGAACGCGATCGCCGACATTATGGCTTTCTAAAAACTGACTCACACTAACATCATTGCCCAGAGCATCTTTTGCGGTCGCACCTGCGCCTGCCGCGCCACTAGCAGGGGGAATAAAATACTTGACAACGGGATACAATGCTCCTAGGGCTACTCCGGTTACAGTCCCAAAAGTGAGAAGGTTCATGAATTGACGACGCCCCATATCGGGTACGTCTGCTGATTCAGAAAATTGAGCCATAATTCAGACGTTCTTTGTATATTTTGTTAACAATTTTGACTTGAGTTCTAATATTTGAGAAACTCTTGTCTAGTGATGCTACGACCCACATTCATGCCAAAATTTTCTCCTCAAAGACATTTCTAGCATCTTTGGTGGTATTACATTTCTTTATCTTCCTATCATACTTGAGTAACGGAACTTAACATCATAACTAAATGTAAAATATAGTTGAGAAAAACCATGACAGGACAGGAATTACATCAACTGTTGCTTGATAAGTGGGGACGCTCATATGATGTGCGTTTACGCCGGACACAGGGCAAAATATTTCTACAAGTCATGTGGAAATATTTAGAGCAAGCTTCTTTCCCTTTGAGTGAGAGAGAGTACCAAGAGCATCTCGGTAGTATCGCTAATTATCTTAATGCTATGGGGGGAACAATACAGGTGCAAATATTTATTACACAAACCAAGGAGCGCCCCAGACTAGGGAAAGCTGTTAGCATTCCTTTAGATTTGGGTGAACGTGCAACAGAATGGTTCGTTGAGTAGTTGATGCTACGAACAGCAGATCGGTCATTGGTCATTAGTATTAGACAACTACCAACTAACAACTACCAACTAACAACTAACAACTACCAACTTAGTCATTTACCGATTAACTTAACCAAACCAATACCACTATAGTAAAGTCCCAGCACGGCTCCCGCCAAAAGACATTGGGTGAGGGGGTCTGTAGAAGGTGTGAGAATAGCTCCTAAAACCACTGCTCCCACAATTACGTAACGCCAACCAGAAAACATTTGTTCTGACGAGACAATTCCTAAAGCGCCAAGCAGTAGTTGGATGATGGGAATTTGAAATGCTAACCCAACACTGAATAGCATTAACAACACCAATTCAAAATATTTGTCAATCGACCACAGTTGCTCTACTACGTCTGCACCGTAACTAATGAAGAATTTCAAAGCAGCTGGTATTAACAGCAAGTAGGCAAATCCTATCCCCACTCCAAACAGAATACTCGACCCAAAAACCACAGGTCCAAGTAAGCGGCGTTCGCGGCGAGTCAATCCTGGCAGAACGAATTGGATAATTTGGTAAAGCACAAAGGGACTAGAAAGGAGCAAACCACTATAGCCTGCAACTTTTATGGAGACAAAGAAATACTCTCCGGGAGCGAGTTGAAGAAATTTTACTCCCTGCGCTGGCACTTCTAGTAGCTGGACAATCGGTTTGACAATAATAAAGCAGCCGACAACGCCTATTACCACGGCAATTAGCGAATAAAAAATTCGCCGTCGTAACTCCTCTAGGTGGTCGAAAATGGACATTTCGACCTCACCTGGTAACTCATCGAGAGGATCAATTTCCGGGTTGTCGTATCCTTCCATATCGATAGCGGGAGACTTTGAGGTGTCTACTTCTTGAGAAGGCGTCATGAGTTAGCTAGTGGGCATTACCTGTTAACCTATTGTATATGGTAAAATCCCAACGCCAACACAACTATTCGGTTAAGGGAGTTACTAACCTACAGACTTAGAGCCTTTGGGCTATATAAACAAGGCTGTAACTAGGATACTAAAATTGTTGAGCATGCGACGAGATACTTTGTTCATGTAGCTGCACCCTTGGTGGGTGTCAGGTACAATGGGGAGATGCTCCCTTCGGTTGTTGCTAAATATCCGATACAATGAGGAGATGCTTCCTTCTGTTAAGTTTTAAGTAGTACTGAGGATCAAAAAGGCGGATATTTCAAGTTTGACACCTGCTTCCTGATGTATTGGCTTAAGAGCCTATGTTTAATGGTGGCGTTAATGGCGTTGGCGTCATCGTAATTTTGGAAACATTGAACTGTGCGATCGCACTCAAGGTTCCATCGTTCGTATTTACGGAGTAAATACTATTAGGTGTGACATACCTGAGGGCACCAAACACTAAAAGTTGATTTGTTGCAGAGCAAACTAAGCTTTGCAAACCATTATTCCAAGGTTTACCGTTCACGCTCAATGCCGGCAGAGGTATAAGCTGTTTTTGTTGCTGATCTAACCTCACTATCGTTGTGTCGCCTTGCACCCCAATGGTGGTCGTGTAGATTGTTCCATCCTGGCACTGGGTCAGATTACTGAACCGCTGGTTATCGGGCAGAGTAACTTTACTGCTGGTAGTAATCTGGCCTGTTTTGATGTCAATATCTACCAGCCTAACCGGTGGCGTGCTGTTCTTTTTCAGGACTAGACCGAGAAGCCCACCGTCACTGGTACTTACCAAACTATCAAGCTTTTCCTGCACACTAAGTCCTGATAAGGGCACGTTGATTGGAGACTGATTTAGAAGTGTGAGGCGAGTGGGACTGGTTTCGTTCTGGGTGCCACTGGCGGGGGTAATGGTCACGACAAATGTGCCATCGGCTAAGGCAGCAAAACCGCCTACTGTCTCGTTAGTCTGTAGGATAGGTGTAATCCCATCCCCAAGAAACTGAAAGGTTTTCACGGTCAGAATCTCACCTGTCGCCACATCTACTGACTGTAGGATTAATCCGATCGGGATGCTAGCTGTGGTGTTGGATGGGTTGGTATTGGTGACTTCGGGGGCATCCACGGGGCTAGGTGTGGTGTTGGTGGTCAGAGGACCAGAACTTAATCCATAGATAATCGTGCTAGGGGCGCTTGGCGCTGTTTGTGCCGAGGTTTTTTTGGCGAGGGAGCCGAACACAGCGACTCCAGTTACTGTTGCTGTGCTGGCGAGTGCCAGTTGTCCAAATCGTCTACGTGTTATTCCGTTCATAATTTTCAAGGAGCAGAGTACTTTGATCTTACGCTCAAAAAGGTAACGTGTCAGCGTCCGTGGTGCTTATTGAGGTATTTGAATCCACGTAGACACTGATGGTACGCCATTGTTGTCAGTAATAAAAAGCATGTACCAGCCGACTGGTGCTATATTGTTGTTGTCCGGTACTGTGACCGTGACAGAAGTACTATCACTAGAGGCGATCGGCAAGTCCACTAGCCGTTGTTCTGTATCGTAGGTATGGGTGGTAGCCATTGGTTTAATCAAATGAACCCATTTGATGTTCCCGGCTTGGGATGTCTGGATCGTGAATGTCTGACCGTAGGATAATATTGTGGGAGCGCTGTCAATTACTGGGCGTGGTTGCGACACGTATGCCGGATTGTAAATTTCCAGCCTCAGTTCATTCACAGTTCGCTGCGGGTTCCCCCCTGCTGTGGCGACTCGACCATCTGGCAGGAGCAACGCCACTGAGTGATAAACACGGTCTGTGACATTTGGTGTCGCAACAGCTGTCCAGGTATCCGTGGCGGGATTGTAGATCTCTGCTGGCAGATTTCCTTTAGTTGTGTCCTCCTCCCCTTGACTCCCATTACAAACAAACACCGTGCGATCGGGTAACAAAACGGCATTGTGGTGCATGCGACCGTAATTAAGAGAAGCTGCTGCTGTGTAAGTTGGGTTACTCACCGTGAAATCCACGATATTGACCCTGTTCGTTCCCGTCCCCGAACCATCCCCACCGCCGCAAACCATGACTCTCTGGCTTTGAGCTGGCGGTAGCAGCACACTAGCGGCTTGATTGCTAGCGTCGCTAGCTTGCAACCCACCTACCTCCGTTTCCACAATCGGGTCAGTGGCTGGTTCAAGACTAGGTAGGGTCAGTAGACGTGGGGACACGCCATTGTTGCCGCCCATGCCGACCCCTGAATAGAAAATTTGACCAGTACTCAGCAGAAAAAGGTGTGCGTATTGCGGGAAAGGACTAGTTGTTGGTGGAAAAGCCTTCCAACCAGGACCAAAGAAAAAGGAATATATTTCTGGCTGGATGTTGAGGTTGCCATTTGCATCTAAACCCGACAGAGCAAACATGCGACCGCCACCCAGCGTTAACAAAGTACCATACCAACGACCGCCATTCATTGACGCTTGCTGTGTCAATTGCTGGGTACTCGGATCGAAGAAAAAAGTAGCCGACGAGCCATAGAAGGGGTCATATTGCAGGGTGCCCCCAATAATCATCAGGACACCTTCGGACCGGAATGACTGACCGGCACAGAATAGGTCAATAGCGTCCCCTAAAGCATCTGTTGGCGGCGGTTGATTCGTGAAAGTACCGCTATTCACATCCCAGACAACACTGTTAAAGGGGGTATCTGACTTGCTCGCATCGTTGCCCGAACCACAGAAGAAGAATACCTGTCCAGTGTACAATAGAGCGGCATGGACAGGCAGTATTGGACTGGTGTATGGTAATAATTGCCAACTGTCCACGGAAGTACTTTGGGCGATAAGCGCCTTAGAATCCTCTTGATTTAGGAGTACAAGAGTGTCATCGTTCTTAATCACAACTTCACTATTTCCTTTTGAGTTCATCAATTTATGTAAATCACCTGTTCGGTCAATCGTTATCAGCAAAACACAAGAAATTTACTGTCAGTGTTTTACCAAATTTCAAAACATTTAGTACATTACCATCATTTGGTTGTGCTTTAGATTAAAGACAGTTTAAAAACAGTTTATTCACATCAAGTAAAAATAAAGAACCTCTCCACGCCAGTCGCCTACGGAGGGAAACCCTCTGCAGCGCTGGCTCCCCAACCCCTCCCCTAATAGGGGAGGGGAGAATTTGACTCTAGTCAAAGGCGGGGAGAGGTAGGACCTAAATCATAAGTGATTAACCGGACTTGATATGATGCGACTCCTTATCCTCCTTGTGCCAGTTATTGCATCGGTAGTTGTGGGTGTTGGGCTGAGTATTTTGCAACGAGGCGCGACGTCTCAGGGTTGTAAAGTCTCAGATAATTCCAGTAGTTGCCAAATACTTGCCGCACGTAATTTTTGGTTTCATCAAAAGGAATTGCTTCCACAAATTCATCTGGATCTTCTTTAGGCAGAATTTGCAGCCACTTGCTGACGTTTCCTGGACCAGCATTGTAACTGGCGATCGCCAACAGAGAGTTGTTACTGTACTGCTGATGGGTGTGATCCAAATACAAAGTCCCCATCTTGATGTTATTGTCTGGATTTTCCAGGTCAATTTTTTTGCTGTCTAACTTGGCTTGTGGCGCGATCGATTTAGCTGTACTTGGCAATACCTGCATTAAGCCAACAGCACCTGCGCTTGATTTGACTTTTGGCTCAAACCGTGACTCTTGACGGATCACAGCCGTGACTAGCAGGGGATTGATCTGACGATCGCTACTCCACTTCTCTATTTCCTGAAGATAGGGAAAGGGATAACGAGCTTGCCAGTAGATGAGCTGTTTTCTCAGAGCTTGATACTCGGCTTTTTCTGGCGGTGTTTCCCGGTCTTCCAATTTAGCAATTTTGTCAATCCCGATTAAATTTTCTCCTTTTAGCAACCGCATCAAACCCTCAGTGAATTGCTCTGTTACAGTTGGCTGCATTTTGTTCTGAAATTCAGTCTGCCATTGCAACCAGGCATCACGATCTTGACCTAGTAAATACAATTCTTTGAAAGTGTCAGATCCTGCGGGTGGTACTGGGCGCAGGAGTGGCACTATCTGCGGGTTCATCTGGCGCAGGGTATTAAAGTTGCTGACATTTAGTCCTAAAATTGCCGCCGATCGCCATGCATAGTAAGAGTAAGGAAACTGACTAAGTACATACTCATAAGTCTTTTGAGCCGACTCATTTTTCCCTAGTTTAGTTGCCCATTTGCCGACCCAAAATCCGGCTCTGGGAGCCAAAATACTGTCGGGGTTGTTGATAATAATTGGTTCTGCCCATTCCAATGCAGCTTTGTAGTCTTTAGCTTTTGCTTTATTTTGTGCAACTTTCCAACGGTACTCTGCTGCTTCCTGAGAATTTGCGTACTTAGCGATCAGTAATTGCTGTACTTCCGTAGCTGACTTTGGATCTTTTTGAGCTTCGAGGATTTTGATTTTTACTAGCAGCGCTTCACTTGCTTTGTCAGGAAATTTACTGATGACTTGGTTAAGATAAGTTACGGAGTCAAGTGTTTTTACCATTTCTGCTAAACGCAGCAGGGCAGTGCCAGTTTCTTTGGCGTCGGGAAATGAACTCACGAGTTGCTTATATGTAGTAAGCGCACTCTCTCGCTTACCACTTACCTGCAGTCCCCTTGCAGTCCGATAGAGGTTGCGGGCTGTCGGGCGTGCTTTGGCATAGGCAGCTGCTGCTTTCGTAAAATCATTGTTGTTCCAGTAGCCTGTAGCGATGATTTCCCAATCATCTGGTTTCAGGGTAGGGTCCAAGAGCAACTGATCCAACACAGCAACTGTTCCTGGTTGGTCATAGGCATATTTTGCCAATACTAACTGCAATTGCGGCTGATTGGGATTTTCTGCCAACCGCTTACGGATGATTTCCCAGGAGAGGGGATTGGAAGGAAATTGGGCGATCGCTTTGTCTTGATACTCGGGTTGCCCAATGAGATACATGGCTTTAGCGGCGGCTGGTTCTTTGGGATAGAGTTTGAGTACTTTATGCCTCAGATCCGAGGCGAGACCTTCCTCTCCTAATAGGTCCTGTGCCTGCGCCTGTTTCAGCAAAACATAAGGTGCTATTCCTGAATACTCTGTTTCCAGTCCTTCAAGTAGCGAGAGTGCTTGTTTTGCTTGCTTTTGATCAATTAAGTCACTTGCCAACAGATATCGGGCACGATTCTGGTCCAGCGATGGCGACCCTTTAGCTAGCTGTTCTAGTTTTGCTGCTCGTTGTTGTGGGGATTGTAGTACCAGTGGCAGCACGGCTGATTCGGCTTTATTTGCCTCAGAAAGCTGCTCTGGTTGATTCTTACCCTGTTTAATCCATTGCCCTAAAGTTTTTCCAATCTGAGGAGCTGATACCATTGCCCCTGCCAAAAAGGCACACAGTCCTGCACCTGCGATTAGAGAAATATGCTTTTTCTGTAGCTTCTTCAGCATCGATACCCGCTGAAAGTTTCAGATGAATTTCTAGTCACTCTAGCATCACTCGCGCACAGGATGACCAATTTTGTCTTTGATATTTTTAATTTCTAGAGAATGGGGAGTGGGGAGTGGGGAGTAGGGAGTAGGGGGAGTAGGGGGAGTAGGGGGAGTAGGGGGAGTAGGGGGAGTAGGGGGAGTAGGGGGAGATTAATTTATTCCTCATCTCCCCCCACTCCCTCATCTCCCCCCACTCCCCACTCCCCACTCCCCACTCCCCACTCCCTCATTTAATTTGAGCTAATTTGGGAGTTCGCCCCAACAGACCGATCATCAACTTGAGAGTCAATATTTTTACCATAGGCACTCGCTGCAAAATCCCTAAACCGATGCGACGAACTATCACTGCTGGTAAGAAGTTATTAGAAAACATCCGATCTAACAAATCTGTGAAACCTAAAATTATTAAGTTTTCGTGCTGACGCCAGCGTTCATAACGTTTAAGGATCTGAATGTCGCCAATATCTTCACCCTGAGAGTGGGCTTCAAGTAGCACCTGCGCCAAAGCTGCTGCATCTCGAATACCCAGATTTAGACCTTGTCCGCCGACAGGATGGCAATTGTGTGCTGCATCGCCTACTAAAGCTAGTCTGTGAAGGGTATAGCGATCGCTTTGCATGAGTTGTACTTGAAAAATAAAGCGATCGCCTAGTAATTCCAACTTGCCCATGCGATCGCCATAACGATCTTGTAATTCTTTTAAAAATTGCGCATCATCCAAGGCGCATAGGGCTTTTGCTTCTTCGTGGGGGGCAGTCCACACAATCCGGCAACGGTTACCTGGCAAAGGTAAAATTGCAAATGGACCACTAAAGCAAAATTTTTCGTATGCCGTGTCGTTGTGAGGTAATTCTGGTTTGACAAAGGCAACAATACAAGACTGCCAATATTTCCAACCATGAGTTTTAATTCCGGCGGCTTGACGGATACGCGATCGCGCCCCATCTGCGGCTACCACTAACAAGCTGCGAACTGTCCGCATTTCTCCAGCCACGTTGATATCTATTGCTACCACGTCTTGGTAGTACTGCATATTTACAACTTCCGCAGGACATAGATATGTGATATTCGCGCAATCTTGGACAAACTTTTGCAACGGCTCTAATAGTGTTTGGTGTTCCGCTACATAACCCAAATCTTGTGTCCCTAAATCCGCAGTATTAAATTCTACTACAACAGGATAATCAGCATCAGAAAGACGAATACGGCGGTAAGTGGCGATTTGGGGCAATATATTTTCCCAAACTCCAATTCCCTGGTAAACAAGCGCTGAAAGCATATGCACTGCGTAGGCTTGTCCCTTAGCCACTGCTGCTGATTCCACTTTCGCCTCAATCAGCAACACCCGCAAGCCAGAATCTTTCAAAGCCGAGGCTAGGGTTAAGCCAATAATTCCGCCGCCGACAATGACCAAATCATATTCACATCTTGGCTTCTGCGTCGGTGTTCCGTTCTGGTTAAGAGTTTGAGACAACTGCGCTGGTGTCATTGTTAAGATAAATTACAGCATCTTAACTATTATTTTTACGCGATCGGGCTGTGGAGAGCAAGTGGAGTTGTTAATGGCTAATCGCTAATGGTAACAATTGACCGAATAATTCGTAATTCGTAATTCGTAATTCGTAATTAAAAATTCCTAAATTAATTAATAATTAACCGTTGGGGTATAGGTTCCCCCAACTTTGGATTTAGGACTTACGCATTGACAGAAAAAAACAATTGTGTATTATCACTCGTTACAAGGCAGAGCCTTGTAATGCTCTTTCAGTGGGCTGCTGCCTCCCCGAATGACGTCCGGCAGCAGCCCACTTGATGACATTCCCAGGCTCTGCCTGGGAACGAGGCAGTGCAAGGCTTTTATTTTAACAAGCTGGCTATTCATATGATGGTCAATTTGTATAGTGCGTAAGTCCTACAATTAACAAAAAACAAAAAACCCCGTTGGGCTGTAAAGAAAGTAACGGGGTAAATTATTTAGATTGGTTGAAGAGTATTGAGAATTTACACATCCCCGGTATAAACATACGGGTGTTGTTTTCCGACAAAATTTACACTAAACTTTGCTCCCGATGGACAAACACCGTCTGTTAGTTTGCAGACGCTAAGCCTAAGTTTCTAGTTACTTCGAGCAGGCGCGGCTGACACTCGCGCTTTTATTTCTGGTCCAAAGTACAGATACATTAAACTTAGCTTAACACATCTGCCAGAGTTTACAGCTTTTTTTCTGATAAACTTTTTGCAGAGCCACGACAAACTTTACATGGCAACATTAACTATACTATTTAGTCACATTGCTTGTTCTACGCATGCCTCTGCGATGACGACGTTTCATACGTGTTTTGTTAGCCTTGGTAGCTTTTGCAGCCTTGATTGCTTGAGGAGCAGCAGTAGCAGCGGTTGTAGTGGTCTTAGTAGCGGTAGCAGCTTGTACTTCGGGTGCAGTCAGGGCTACAGGGGCAGCAAGTACTAGAGTTAAGAGCAAAGCTTTAGCGAACTTATTCATCTGAGAATCCATTTACTTGGTCAACAATCTAACTATTCCACAAAGATGTGTCAGTGTCATGTTACTAATATGGAGTTTATGTGTAGATTTTTGCACACCTGACAAAGCAAATTTATTGAAAAGCCATGCTTGAAGCCATGAGTTGTTCTGCCATCTCAAAATTGGCAGTAACATTTTGCACATCATCCAAGGCTTCTAGAGTATCGATTAACTTGAGAAGCGATCGCGCCTGATCTGGCACATTAACTTCCACAGTATTACTGGGAATCCAGCGCAATTCAGCGTCAGTCACCTTAAAGCCTTTTTCTTTCAGGGTTTTGCTGAGGTTTTCTAAATTTGCTACTTCAGTAAACACCTCAGCAGTCTCTGAGTCAGTGTCATAAGACTCTGCACCGCCTTCGAGGGATGCTTCTAAAAGCTGTTCTTCATCAATTACTCCCTGTACTACACAAACGCCTTTTTGGTCAAACATCCAGCCAACGCAACCTGTTTCACCAAGATTTCCACCGTTTTTACTCAAGGCAGCACGCAAGTCAGCAGCAGTGCGATTACGATTATCTGTGAGGGCTTCAATCAAAATTGCCACACCACCAGGACCATAACCCTCGTAGCGAATGTTTTCTAGACTCGCCGCGCCTGCGAGTGTGCCTGCACCTTTGGCGATCGCCCGGTCAATATTATCATTGGGAATACTCGCCGCCTTTGCCTTTTCAATTGCGGTGCGCAGTTGAAAATTGGCTGCTGGATCTGGCACACCATTTCTTGCCGCTACAATAATCGCCCGCGACAGTTGGGTGAAAGTTTTTCCCTTTTTTGCATCCACTACTGCCTTCTGACGCTTAATATTTGCCCATTTACTGTGTCCTGCCATAATCTGAACTGCTCAACACTATCTATTAGGATAGACTCACTGATGTTGAGGTGTAAGGGTGTAGTTCTGAGGTAGCGTCCAAACTTTTATATCTTGTGGGAAAATTTGGATGAAAGGAGTCAGGAGTCATTCGTCAGGAGAACCTCACCTACAAGACAATTCGTAATTGATAATTCGTAATTAGTAATTGTTAATACTCCAATTACAAATGACTAAATTTTCGGACTTACGCACTATACAAATTGAGCATTATGTGTATAAGAAAATTCGGTTGTTTCATCTCGTAGAATTGACCACGTGGTAAGGGCGCGGAAACCGCGCCCCTACGGTTATATTGTGGTTTACCCTCATGAATATTGCGCTCCGCCGCGCTACCGAAACCATGGCATATTTGAGTATTTATGTCAATGCGATCGTCCTAAATTATTATTCTGACTCCCAACTCCTGTAGAGACGCGATATATCGCGTCTCTACAACTCCTAACTCCTTTAGAAAACCTGAAATTGTGGTATTTAAGTTCTGGCAATTAGTCAAACTCCTTATAAGAAACCCGGTTTCTCAAAGAAACCGGGTTTCTAGCAGTCGTCCTTTACTTAGGGCAAGGTTACTAATTTTACTGATGGTGGGCATCCTCACTTTGACTGGATGTCAAGCTACGCCTAGGGGTGCGCAAGATAAAGCGATTCATTTGACGCTGTGGCAGGGAGTGAATCCGCCGCCAAATCGGGATGTTTTACAAAAGCTTGTAGACAGATTTAATCAAACCCACCCAGATATTCAGGTGGAGTCGCTTTATGTTGGGCAACCGGATCAGCAAATGCCCAAGATTTTGGCAGCAGTAGTGGGGAATGCACCCCCAGATTTGTTATGGTACAACCCGACCCTTGCTGGTCAATTAGTGGAACTGGATGCCCTTTTCCCTTTGGATGAAATGTTGGCACATTCACCAGTGAAAGACGAAATTGACCCGAATTTGTTTGCGTCAATGGAATACAAGGATCATCTGTGGTCTGTGCCGTTTTCTACGAATAATGTCGGTATTTTTTACCGTCCTAGTTTACTGAAGGCGGCTGGTATTACCGAATTACCCAGGACTTGGGAGGAGTTGCGGCAAGTTGCCAAGAAATTAACTGGCGATCCCAATGGTGACAAAAAGATAGATCGACATGGCATAGTTCTGCCTTTGGGAAAGGGAGAATTTACGGTATTCATCTGGTTACCGTTTATGTGGAGTGGCGGCGGCGAGTTGATTAATGGAGATCGTCAAGGTGCTGCGGCAGTGGAATTGAGAGATAATCAAGGTGCGATCGCCGCTTTACAATTATGGCGAGATTTGATTCAGGATGGTTCAGCAATTTTATCGGGACCGGAACGAGGTTATGAGGCAGATGCTTTCCTGACTGGTAAGGTGGCGATGCAAGTCACAGGACCCTGGACTCTCGGACAATTTAAAGCATCTGGTGTCGATTTTGGTGTTTTTCCGATTCCCGTTGATAAACGAAGCGCTACCAATATTGGTGGTGAGAATCTGTTTCTGTTAAAAACTACAGCTTTACGGGAAAAAGCAGCGTTTAAGTTTGCTGAGTATGTTTTGAGTCAGGAATTCCAGACAGCATGGGCGCTAGAAACTGGTTATTTGCCAGTAAATATTAAGTCGCGCCAAAGTGCGAAATATCAGGCATTTATTCAGGAACAACCAGCGGTGAAGGTGTTTTTGGATCAGGCAAAGTATGGGCGATCGCGTCCAATTTTCCCCGGTTACAACCGAGTTTCAGAAAATATTGGTCGGGCGATCGAATCTGTATTGATGGGTAAAAGTTCTCCAGCAGATGCACTTAAAGCATCGCAACAGCGCTTGGATTTAATTTTTAAGTGATTACGACCAGCCCTTTCCGGCTGGTAAAAATTTTGGTCAAGAAATTCTTTAATCGCTTAATTTATCGAACCGCCAAGACGCCAAGATCGCCAAGAATTCGTAGAGTAGTGTAGGGTGGGCACTGCCCACCAAAACTTCAATGTGTGCGGCATAGCCCTACCTACATATATTTCAAAAATCAAATAGCATTCCTATAAGTAGGTAGGTAGGTATAATAAAACATAAATATAGCAATCCGATTTGATTTTTTAAAAAATCTCAGTAGTCTGGTAGGGTGCGTTAGCGCAGCGTAACGCACCGAAAGTTTAAGATGGTGCGTTACGGACTTCGTCCTAACACACCCTACGTGTATTTCACAAATCAAATATGAGTCCTATATATTAACTTCTGTTAAGAGGCGGTCAGCCAACTAACAACTAACTACTAACTACTAACAGCCCTAACAGATAGTTGTGTTTATTTACGCCGACTTACTTAGGAGATTTGATTTTTCCGAAAACGTGCCTGTGTTAAGTGAAGAATTAATATATCTGTTGCTCGGTAGAAGTCCTGCCAAGGTAAGGTAAATAGCAATGCTGTGGAATTTTTTGCCAAAAATTATCCGTAAAATAACAGCGAAGCTGGGATTATCCTCATCAAAGGTCAACTACGAGAAGATTACTCCTATGTCTGACTCCCAACTTAACTTTTTATTGCAGGTACTCCAAGCAGTATCAGACAGCAACGGCGATGCAGAAGCGATATACCGGTTGCTGCAAGCCAACCCAGACAAACTGGATATGGACTTTGCCGAAGCTTTGCGAAGCTGGGCAACAGTTACTCTGCCAAACTTAGAGATAGAAAAGGCACAAAGTACTGTAACAAATATCTTCACTTTTAGTTACCTGATACAGCAGTTTCCTCTAGGTAACCGGGCTGATAATCTAGAAATTGCTATTACAGGTTATGATATAATACTGACACTTGTTACCCAACAGGGCTTTCCCTATGAATGGGCAATGACGCAAAACAACCTGGGCTTAGCTTACAGCTACCGCATCCGGGGGGAGAAGGCAGAGAATTTAGAACAAGCCATTAAATTCTACCAAGCCGCGTTAACAGAATACACCCAACAGGGCTTTCCCTAAATGGGCAAGGACGCAAAACAACTCTACCAAGCCGCGTTAACAGAATACACCCAACAGGGCTTTCCCTATGAATGGGCAAGGACGCAAAACAACTTGGGCTTAGCTTACAGCGATCGCATCCGGGGGGAGAAGGCAGAGAATTTAGAACAAGCCATTAAATTCTACCAAGCCGCGTTAACAGAATACACCCAACAGGGCTTTCCCTATGAATGGGCAAGGACGCAAAACAACCTGGGCTTAGCTTACAGCTACCGCATCCGGGGGGAGAAGGCAGAGAATTTAGAACAAGCCATTAAATTCTACCAAGCCGCGTTAACAGAATACACCCAACAGGGCTTTCCCTTTGAATGGGCAAGGACGCAAAACAACCTGGGCGCAGCTTACAGCTACCGCATCCGGGGGGAGAAGGCAGAGAATTTAGAACAAGCCATTAAATTCTACCAAGCCGCGTTAACAGAATGGACCCAACAGGGCTTTCCCAATGAATGGGCAACGACGCAAAACAACCTGGGCAATGCTTACAGCATCCGCATCCGGGGGGAGAAGGCAGAGAATTTAGAACAAGCCATTAAATTCTACCAAGCCGCGTTAACAGAATACACCCAACAGGGCTTTCCCCAAAACCATGCTGAAAGTGCCTCTAACTTGGGTGTGGTTTACATATACGCGAGACGCTGGGAGGATGCTTACAACACCTTTAAATCTGCCATCGATACTGTTGAATTCCTGCGGGGTGAAATTTTCTCTGGAGAAGAAGTCAAACAAAAACTCGCTGAAGAATGGAATCAGCTTTATCTCCTCATGGTGGAAGTGTGTCTGGAATTAGAATACTACCACCAGGCGATGGAATACATTGAGCGCAGCAAGACTCGTAACTTGGTGGAACTGCTGGCTAATGTTGGGCGATCGCAGGAACTGCAACAACTGGGGCAAAAAATTGAAGAAGAAAAGCGTCGTCTAGAAGTGACAAAAAATCTAGAACCAACATACCTTAACGAACTGCGTCAACAAAGGGAACAAATCATCAGACAAGTTATTCCCTTGCAACCGATTCAGTTTGCCGAAATTCAAGGGCTTGTGGATGACCATACCGCGATTGTGCAATGGTACATCTTTAATGATTGCTTTCGAGCTTTTATTATCACCCGCAATCACCAACAGCCGCAGATTTGGAAATCTTCACCCCAAGATCTACAAGATTTAGAGGAGTGGTTAAAGGACTATCGGGATTACAGCACCGATAAAGATAAGTGGCGATATCAGCTAGCCTCTCAACTGACTCGATTAGCGGATATTTTGCACATCAAAGATATTCTTGACCTTGTCCCAGCCACCTGCAAAGCCTTAATTCTTATACCCCATCGCTACCTACATTTATTACCGCTTCATGCCTTACCCCTTTCAGGAAATGGGGAAAAATATCTCCTCGACAAATATCCTGATGGTGTAAAGTATGCCCCCAGTTGCCAACTGTTAAAATTTACCAAAGAACAGGATAATCATTCCTTGGGGGGCTTATTTGCCATCAGTGACCCCAACGAAAACCTCACCTATACCAATATAGAAGTGTCAACCATTGCCCGTCACTTCCAACCAGTGACAGTGTTGCAAAAAAGTGAAGCCACAAAACAAGCTGTATTAGCTGCCAAGACTTTGCCTTCTGCCCAGTGGGTTCACTTTTCTTGCCACGGTCACTTCGACTTTAATTCGCCGCTAAACTCTGCCCTAGGTCTTGCCGAGTGTTATAATTCTACCTCAGCTGCCAATGCAGACTCTCAAGAAAGAGGGGAGTGGGGAGTGGGGAGTGGGGAGTGGGGGAAGAGGGGGAATGGTGGTGTTTGTTCCATTGATCGCGGGTGGCGATCGCCGCCAGTGGGACGATCCAAAAGATCCTATCAACTCTTGCGAAGTGGGGATATCCTTGACCTAGAAAAATGCCTCACCCTTGCCGACATCTTTAAACTGAGATTACCAGAATGTCGCCTCGTCACCCTTTCCGCTTGCGAAACTGAACTCACCGACCCCACCAGCACCAGTGACGAGTACATCGGCTTACCCAGTGGCTTTATCATTGCAGGCAGTGCTAGTATTGTCAGCAGCCTGTGGTCGGTGGTTGACCTTTCTACCACCTTGCTGATGATTCAATTTTACCAAAATCTGCTATCTCTACCTCCTGCCAAAGCTTTGAACAAAGCGCAGGGCTGGCTACGCAATGCTACCCAACAAGAATTACTAGCATGGACTCAAAAGCAAGACATGGATGAACAGGACAAGCGCACAATTGAGGAGGACTTACAACAATTGTATAACCCAGATGAAAAACCCTTTCACAAACCTTACCATTGGGCTGCCTTCTGCGGAATCGGACAGTAGCTATAGCAAACTCATCGAGATGAATACAGATTTATCTGCTTCGAGGGTGCGTTCATCTGCGGTTCTTAACTTAATTATAAAAGAATACGGTTCAGTTAAGATAATTGACCTACCGACAATCTATGTAGAGACGCGAAATTTCGCGTCTCTACACAACCTAAAATTCCTACTGTTCAGCCTTAACTGAACCGTATTGAATTATAAAACCGGAGACAATCATTATGGAAGCCAAAAATATCATTGCAGCCTTTTTGCGAGTTCTCGATACGCAGCCGTATATCTTTAATCCAGAAACCACCAATGATTTATCTGCAATTAAGCAAACATTAAAAGAATTAGAAAATCAACCACTGCAAGCAGCCGCTGATTCCATTGTAAAATGGTGCAAAGAACATCCTGATGTCAGAGATGCAGTGGTTTCTGTTGATAGAGAAATTTCTCAAGTCGGTCCTGGTAATCCAGTCAACCAAGAGACGACTTTAGTCAATCACTTTCCAGAATGGCAGAATAAGATTGAAAATCGTCAAAATAATCCAGAGTCAAAACAACAGAAAAAATGAGTTCTCAAGTCTATGCTCCCAATATCCATTTATTCGCTTTTACTCTGCAAAACAACTTAGATGATAATTGGCTTTGGCAAAGCTGTGATGAGATTATTAATAAAAGTTTGCAGCGTAAATTAGATTGGACGCAATGGCTGGATCTGCAAAAAGAACCAAATAATCGCCGTGTAGCTTTAATAAAAGCTGAGAAAGTCCAAAACAATAACTTTACCATTCCACTGGCTGGTGAGGTTTCTTTAGATGGTAAACCATTAAAACTTACAGGTCTTGTCCAGCCGTTGCGGATTTACGATAGTTATGGGCTTTGGCTGAATCTACGTCGTCCAGAAAAAGAAAATGATCAGAAAACTGAACCTGTAGATATTCAACTTTTCAGTAAGCTGAATCCAGACAATTGCTGGCTTTTGGGAGGAAGCGATCGCTTTCTCGGTGAAACTCTATTAATAACTGCTTGGCTAACAGAACATAACCCACAAGACGAGACATCTGTCAAAAATCTAGCAGATGATTGTCTGAAAGCTTTTTTCCCTAAAAACTACACCATACCCCCATTATATAGCGAATCTACTCTATTTGGTAGTCAGATTTTTGAATACGGTTTGTTCAGCCAGTTAAACCATTACCGTCATATTCTGGTCTGGCTTTTCCGGGATACAGAAGCTGATAAAAAGTTGGATCTTTGCAAAGAACAATTATTAGATTTATTTTTCTTTCGTCACAAAGTGGTTGCAGCTTTTAAAAAGAGTCGGGAAGTTCACGAGGCAACAAATAAGAAATATCAAGAAATAGAAGATGAGATTAAAAGATTGCAACAGATTGAGAAGGAAACAGATTTAGAGGAATTAGAAAATCAACTAAAAACCCTGCCTAACCTAGCATTATCATATGCGAATTTGCTGCGATCCCTGGAAGATTACCAAAACACAATTACTATTAATACTCATAATTATAATGAGAGATTGCAACAAATTCGCAGCATCTTAATTGATGAAGATATTAGTTTTTTAGAAGCCTTTAGCAAGGAATATAGCACCTATTTTCAGGAACAGATTAAGGCAGATTTGGGCTATTTTAATCATGGTTCTGGCTTGGTGGATAAAGCGATCGCATCCATCCGAGGTCGAGTCGAAATAGACAGGGCAAAAAGCGATCGCCTCTCGGAAAGTGCCAAACAAACAAGCGATCGTAACTTACAAATCACCATCCTAGCAGTAGGTACTAGCATTGGTGTTGGGGGGATTGTGGCATCCAGTTATACCTTAGTCACAAAAGAAGAGCCTTTGTTACCGCCTTTTTCCACTTCCATTCCTCATCGCTTCACCATATCAATTTTTTATAGTCTCGCATTGGGCTTACTTGTAGGGTTCTTAATTTGGCGAGTGGATCGGAGTTTGCAGAATTGGAAGAAGCGCTCTTAAAAATTCGTAGTTCGTAATTCGTAATTCGTAATTAAAAATTCCTAAATTAATTAATAATTAATTCATTAAGGGACAGAGCAACTAGACGAACTCCCTTCGCTCGCAGCGCTGACGCTCCTTCGTCGCTACCGCTTCGCTAACGCGTTTTAATTATGAAAAAGAAAAAAAATGCGCAGCATCTTTACTATAGAGCTAATGCATAAATGCATGGGGTAATAATTACGAATTACGTTAGCGAAGCGTTAGCGAGGAACGAGCGTCATTATCAATTACGAATTATTTTGACACGCCTGCCAAGTTTGGCAAAGACAAGAGCTACAAACTGCTCAGAATAATTAGTGTTGTAGTCTTGATGAATCAGTACAAACCCACCAGTATCTTCATATTCATCTGATAAAAAAGGGGTTTTGAACTTTCGCGGAGACACGTGGTCATTTTTCAGTCGGGGTTTAAATCCGCGTCTGAAAAATAATTACGAATTACGAATTACGAATTACGAATTACGAATTATTTGAAATTGCGCTAACAACCAAGCACCGACTTGACCGTGATTCATCTGACGAGTACGCCGTAATGCATCATTTAATAGGGAAATTGATAATCCGGGCAATACCTGAGATTGAGAAATCCGTCTACTACCTCCATTGTCTATAGCAAAAGCGATGACTTGGACATTCTGCACATCTACTATCCAGTATTCAGCCACTCCCAAATCTTCATAAAGCAGGCGTTTTTCACCTTTATCATCAGCAAGTGAGGTGTTAGCAACCTCAATGACTAAATCTGGGGGTGGATAGATGTCTAGGTTGATAATGGAAGTTCCGTAAGGAATAACATCAGCTTTTTCACCAATGTAATAAGACACATCAGGTTGAGAGTCGTCAAAACCTATTTTCCGGTAGGTACAATTATCCTTACCGTTGAGAGCAATGCCTTTGATACTAGCAAACAAGTTAACAGCAAAGAGAATAATCGTGTGGTCGCTGGCATGGTCATTACCTACTGGTGGCATTTCAATCCTCATTCGTCCATTGTGGTAGTATCCCTTGGCTTTTTTGTAGGCTGGATTTTCAATTATCTGAATATATTCATCCCAAGTGGCTACAACCCAGGTATGGGTTAATATTTTTGTCTGTAGTTCACTCATAAATTATTTTGAACAGTTAAAGTCTGCCAAAAGATTGATAGATCGCTAAAAACGCTTGACTTAGCATTCAAAGGAAACAACTGAAACATTTTCCGATAAGAACTTTGAATAAGCAAAATTCCCAGACTGCATCTACTACTAAAAGCAAAGACCCTTTAGGGAACCTCGTCTGGATGATGGCGATTACCAGCGGGGCTGCTGCTGCTAACCTTTACTACAATCAACCCTTACTGGCAATTATCCAACAAAGCTTTCACGCTTCTGCTCACGCCACTGGGTTAATTCCCATGCTGACACAAATCGGTTATGCAGTGGGAATTTTCCTACTTGTGCCGTTGGGCGACTTAATGGAGCGGCGGAGATTGATTTTGACTATGCTGGTGTTAACAGCGATCGCATTAGGGGCGATCGCTGTGTCGCCTAACCTGACTTGGTTGCTAGTGGCGAGTTTGGCGATCGGTATAACCACCATTGCGCCTCAACTCATAGTTCCCTTTGCCGCACAACTGGCAAAACCGGAACAGCGAGGAAAAATTGTCGGTATGGTGATGAGTGGGCTACTGATCGGAATTCTCTTAGCCCGCACGGTCAGTGGCTTTGTCGGAGCTAGTCTAGGTTGGCGAGCAATGTACTGGCTTGCTAGTGGACTGATGATTGTTCTGGCTCTCACCTTATCCAGGATACTGCCAAAAAGCCAACCTTCTCTGCGAATTCCCTACCCCCAGCTAATTGGATCTTTGTTCCAGTTGATGCAACAGCAGCCTAAATTACGTGAGGCTTCCCTTGCCGGGGCGATGTCCTTTGGAGCCTTCAGCGCCTTTTGGAGTACCCTCGTTTTTCTGCTGGCACAGCCACCCTATCACTATGGTAGTGAGGTGACGGGGTCGTTTGGGCTAGTGGGTGTGGTGGGAGCAGCTGCGGCTCCCCTAGTAGGGAAGTTAGCAGATAAGGGAAAACCCAAAGTAACCGTAGGGCTGGGTCTTTTAATTACAACCTTGTCTTTTCTGGTGTTCTGGGTGTTTGGTCATCAGCTATTGGGATTGATTATCGGGGTGATCCTTCTGGACTTGGGTGTGCAAACCACAATGGTTTCCAACCAGGCAAGAATTTACAGTCTGCCATCAGAGTTTCACAGTCGTTTGAATGCTGTGTATATCACCTTTTACTTTATGGGGGGAGCGTTGGGGTCGTTTCTCGGTGCTTATGGTTGGAGTCACTGGCAGTGGCATGGAGTCTGTGCAATGGCGTTAATAATGCTCTTAGTCGCTTTTATTACCTTTGTTAATTTATTTAAATCTCAGGCCAAGTAGGCAACGGATGGCATAACGGATGTCACGGATAAGTTAACAGTGGGAGTAACATATAAACCATCCGTTACATCCGCGCTCATCATCCGTTGCCTTTGTTAATTTATTTAAATCTCAGGCCAAGTAGGCAACGGATGGCATAACGGATGTCACGGATAAGTTAACAGTGGGAGTAACATATAAACCATCCGTTACATCCGCGCTCATCATCCGTTGCCTTTATTAATTTATTTAAATCTCACGTCAAGTAAGCAACGGATGACATAACGGATGTAACGGATAAGTTAACCGTGGGACTAACATCTAAACCATCCGTTACATCCGCGCTCATCATCCGTTGCCTTTATTAATTTATTTAAATCTCACGTCAAGTAAGCAACGGATGACATAACGGATGTAACGGATAAGTTAACCGTGGGACTAACATCTAAACCATCCGTTACATCCGCGCTCATCATCCGTTGCCAGTTGATCTCACGCCTTTAACACCACATTCGATCTAACGCATAAGTTAACCGTGAGACTAACATCTAAACCATCCGTTACATCCGCGCTCATCATCCGTTGCCAGTTGATCTCACGCCTTTAACACCACATTCGATCTAACGCATAAGTTAACCGTGAGACTAACATCTAAACCATCCGTTACATCCGCGCTCATCATCCGTTGCCAGTTGATCTCACGCCTTTAACACCACATTCGATCTAACGCATAAGTTAACCGTGAGACTAACATATAAACCATCCGCTACATCCGCTACAACATCCGTTGCCAGTTGATCTCACGCCTTTAACACCACATTAGATCTAACGCATAAGTTAACCGTGAGACTAACATCTAAACCATCCGCTACATCCGCGCTCATCATCCGTTGCCAGTTGATCTCATGCCTTTAACACCACATTAAAGGAATTTAAATACCCCGTAATGGTTTGATATAAAGTCTTTTCCTGCTTTCTAGTCGTGATTGCCATGACTTGGTACAAGCGTCCCTCTGCAAAATACATCCGGTTTTTAGTAATTTTGCCTCCAGAATTTATGTACACAATTTCTCTCCCAGGATGACCATTGGAACTACGAATATTGCGCTGACTGACTAAATTACTTTGGGTAGTCTTTAAAGCCATATCCTGCGCATTTTTAAGTATTTCTTGGGGGTTTGCCATTTGACCATAACTATTAGGAAAGTCGTTGAAAGCAACTAAATACGCCACTTCCTGCACGGGAGGTTGAGCTACAAATACTTGTAGGTTAATTTCTCCCATGTATGTTTTTTGAGTTTGGGTCATCTTTTTCGGCATTCCCGGCATTAAAACCGTAAAGCGCCCGTCAGGGGCTGTGAACACCTTCCATGGTGGTTGCACTGGTTGGGAAATCGGGAGTTTGGGTGGAAGCGCCTCGACTCCTGCAAAACAATTCAATCCAAAAGTGGCGGCAATTAATGGCAGAAAACCTCTAATTGTCATAGTTATTGCTTCTGAGCATGTTAATATTACTGATATAACTAGTATTTGTTATAACCTAACAGCACAGACAGCAGCACCAATTAGCCCCACTTGTGGATTCAGGACAACATGCACAGGGATATCTTCTAGAATGCGACGCATCCTGCCTTTTTGAGAGAAATTTAACAGGAACCTTTCTTCTTGGATTAAGGGGAGTATTTTGGGAGCAATGCCACCAGCAACGTATAAACCGCCGTAAGGTAGAAGTTTAAGGGCAAGATTGCCGGCTTCAGCACCATATGCTTCTACAAAAAATTGCATGGTTTGTTCACAGAGGCGATCGCTTTTTTCCATAGCAGCACTTCCAATAGCAGCACCCGGATCGACGCTTTTCTCTTGCTGTCCCGCCTCTTGTTCCCAGGTTCTCACGACTTTGGCAATTTCTGGTGATTCCGAGCAAAGTTTGCGATCGCGCAAAAATTGGTAAATTGCCACAATTCCCATACCTGAAACCACCCGTTCCACAGAAACCCGCTGAATATCATGTTTATCCAACAGGTATTTCAACAGTTGAAACTCTAACTCGATCCGGGGGGCAAAGTCAGCATGTCCACCTTCCGAGGGAAATATTTGATGCTGTTCTCCCTGCTTGATTAAAAATCCTTGTCCGAGTCCAGTACCAGCACCAATAATCGCAATGGGCGCATCCGGGTTGGTGTGACCTACTTGCAAAGTGTGCAAGTCTTGTTTGTCTAAACCCAAAATCCCATAGCCAACGGCTTCAAAGTCGTTAATCAGAGAAATTTGACTGATACCTAGTTCTTCTTGTAGACGTGTAGTTTCAAGGAACCAAACTAAATTGGTGAGTTTGGCGGTATTGTTAACCACTGGACCTGCGATCGCAAAACAAGCTTTTTGTGGTGTCGGTGTGTTAGCTTTTGCTAAAAACTTCTGTACCATTGGCACAAAATCGGCAAAATCCTTACTGCGGTATTGTTCCTCATCAATCGTGTTTAGGTCAGACTTATCTGATGCCTCAACCAATCGCAGAATGGTTTTTGTACCGCCGATGTCACCTGCTAGTAGTAATGTCATAGTAATGTTAGTTGTTAGTTGGTAGTTGTTAGTTGGTAGTTGTTAGTTGGTAGTTGTTAGTTGGTAGTTGTTAGTTGGTAGTTGTTAGTTGGTAGTTGTTAGTTGGTAGTTGTTAGTTGTCAAAAAGAACTACTAACCACTAACCACTAACCACTAACCATTAACCATTAACCACTAACCACTAACTACTAACCACTAACCACTAACCACTAACAACTAACAACTAACCATAATAATTTAATTAAATCGAATAACTTCTTCTACTTGGCGCAAATGGGAGGTATCTCCCTTGAGTTCTAGTAACCATTCTGGGTGATCGCGCACAACTTTCACTAAGGAACACAATGAAGCCTTCACTTCTGTTCTGGCAATTTCGCCTACTAACCCGATTGTTGCTCCGACTACGGATGCACCGTGTCCTACCAAGAGGATATCGTTTGGGGAGAATTCACTCGCAAGGCATCTGGCTGTCTGCGCTGAACGTTCCAGCATTTGTTCGTGCGTTTCCGGATATAAGGCAGTAATGCGCGAAGTGTAGCTGGTGTCAATTCTAGGGAATTCGGCTAAAGCTGGAATTGAGAGTCTTTGTGGTTCTTCTGCCATCCAGATAGGATTAAGCCATTCGCTCAAGCCTGTTTCTAGTTTAATCGGCAAATCGAGAACTTCTGCAACTGCGTTAGCCGTTTGTATCGTTCGCAGAAAGGGGGAAGCAAAAATGTGGGCAATGTTTTCTCTCTTCAGGCGGTTAGCGAGTTGCTTTGCCTGCACCATACCATCTTCTGACAAAGGTGGATCGTAGCGTCGTTCTGCGGTGAGAAACCAATCAGGGTTTACGAAGTCGAGGCGGTTAGCGTGTCTTGCAATCCAGATGATTTGACTCATGAGTTTATCGATATATTGTCCGCAGGCAGTCATTCTAGTTTCGATAAATAAAGCCTGCAAGCGGTAGGTTAAATAGGAGGAAGCAGCTTTCAGGAATTTGGTGAACTTTCTAGCACTAAGAGTGCTTCATCACACCAAGCTATCCATTCTAACTCAAAGCGAATACCTCTGCTTAAAACCAAATGCTGTAACTTCTGTTTCCAAGTTAATGCATCCGGATGAGGAAACTCCTCTCGCTCTATTTTTCGATATCTCGATAATGTTGCCAAATGTATCTGGCGGCGTCGTTCTATATCTTCTAGAAGAAGACTGACTGGCACTAAGTTACCAGAAAAGATTTTAACCAATAGGTCTTCTCTAATCACGTCAGGTTCACTCTTGTTTTGCATCCACTCAACAAGATGTTGTTTCCCCAGTGCTGTAATTGAGTAAAGTTTCTTATCAAGACGACCTTCACGGGGAATAGTCTGGGCAACAATCAAACCTGCTGCTTCCAGTTTGCCTAATTCCCGGTAAACTTGCTGCTGAGACGCATGCCAAAAATAACCAACTGCTTCGCTAAAAACCTTGGAAAGATCGTAGCCGCTTTGAGGCACTTCCATTAAACAAGAAAGAATTGCTTGCGCTAAACCCATAAAGAACTGCTCGACAGATATCGCCTAGATCGTAAAATAAAATGTGTATACAACAAATTGAATAAATATAACTTTATATTTATAGTAGTTTTTAATTGAATTGACGACATTATCTGGGGCGGGGGTACCCCGCCCCGACAATCTGGTCTAATAAATGTATACATCTTTCTTTAAGGAAACAAGAGGAGGGCTAACCTTGTTCGTAAAAGCAGCAGTAGCTCACGGTTCCGGTAAGGCGTTGACTATTGAAACAGTTAAACTTGAGGGACCCCGTGCTGGAGAAGTCATGGTAGAGATCAAAGCCAGTGGGGTTTGCCATACCGACGCCTACACCCTTTCTGGTGCCGATCCTGAAGGTTTATTTCCAGCAATTTTAGGACATGAAGGCGCTGGCGTCGTTGTGGAGGTAGGGGAAGGCGTGACTAGCGTCAAGCCTGGAGATCGTGTTATTCCCCTATACACCCCAGAATGCCGCCAATGCGAATATTGTCTGAGCTTTAAAACCAATCTTTGTCAAGCAATTCGCGCTACTCAAGGGCGCGGTGTGATGCCCGATGGCACCAGTCGCTTTTCCATCGATGGGCAAATGATCCATCACTACATGGGTACATCCACCTTTGCCAACTATACGGTATTGCCGGAAATCGCCGTGGCAAAAATCAGAGAGGACGCACCTTTTGATAAAGTTTGTTACATCGGCTGTGGCGTGACAACAGGCGTAGGTGCAGTCATTAATACAGCTAAAGTGGAACCGGGAGCTAATGTGGTGGTTTTTGGTTTAGGCGGTATTGGCTTAAATGTTATCCAGGCGGCGCGGATGGTGGGAGCCAATATGATTGTGGGCGTAGATGTCAATCCTCAAAAGAAAGATTTGGCACAAAAGTTTGGCATGACTCACTTCGTTAACCCCAAAGAAGTTGAGGGCGATTTGGTTTCCTATCTAGTTGACTTAACTAAAGGTGGTGCTGATTACAGCTTTGAATGCATTGGCAATGTAAATGTTATGCGCCAAGCTTTGGAATGCTGCCACAAAGGTTGGGGCGTGAGTGTGATTATCGGCGTTGCTGCTGCTGGTGAGGATATTCGCACCCGTCCCTTCCAACTTGTGACTGGGCGTGTTTGGAAAGGTTCAGCATTCGGTGGCGCCAGAGGACGCACAGATGTGCCGAAAATAGTTGATTGGTACATGCAAGGTAAAATCAACATTGACGATTTGATTACCCATGTAATGCCGATAGAGCGCATCAATGATGCTTTTGATTTGATGCATAAAGGCGAGTCCATTCGGAGTGTGGTAACGTTTGAGTAACCTCATTTATCTGTAGCTACTTACCAGGAATATAGTATAGCCATATGGACTTGCCAACCTTTTCTACAGGCTGATATTTTTCGAGCCAAGAATATTGATTGTAGGGTACTTCTCCTGTCCCATACTTTAGGTGATACACACTCATTGCAATCCAGCCAGTTGTCTTTTGGTAAGGATTTAATTCTCGCCAATGAGGAAGATTAAACTGATCCAGATTAATTTCTTGGCTACCGTTGTATTTAATTGCTAATTCTTTGATTCCACGGTTTTTAAGTGTTGTTGTGAGGCGTTTAAGATCCTGACCCCAATCTAAATCACTATCGACAGCGATTGTTTCAGGGTGTTTTACCGCCAATTCATTAAAATAGGCTAAATAATCTGGGTGAGCAGCAAATGAGGAGACAAGTTGCCATGACAGCAATATCGTTATAAGTCCTAATCCAATGTATCGGACAGGATGTAGGGACAACAGTCTTGATGCACCATAACCAGCTACAATCGCCAAGAGAGGATACACGCAGAGTACTTGGCGAACACCATTATCAACGCTACCTAGCATACCTATCACTAGTATCCCTATAGCTGCAACTATAGGCGTCAACACTTGAAGATTTTCTTTCTGCGTTATCACATGTTTCAAAGCCAGGAAAAAACCGCTCAAAACCAATATTAAAAAAGGTATAGGAGTCTTCAATAAAAGTATAATAGGGTAAAAATACCAACAATACCGAGTTTGACGAATTTTACCAAGAAAATAGACACCTTCTTCAGAGTTGTTCCTGCTAGATAATTGGCTTACCCCTTCAAAAAACTCAGGTGCAGGAATAGGAACATTTTCGACAACAGAATATGCAAAATCATGTAATAATCCTTTAGTACCGACAATCCGATCAATTTTTTCATGCGGTCTATACTTCGCTTCCAAGATATGAGGTTTATAGGAAAATCCGTATCCCGCCCAGATCGTTAGAGAACAGATCAATAAAGCAATAACTGATGCAATAATTCTCTGCCTGACTCTAAGTTGACCTCTATTTTTGGTAAAAGTCTCTCTAAAAAATCTCAAAATGTAGATGAATCCGATCAGCCCCCCAGATATAGCAAGGAATCCTAAGGACGAAAATTTTGCCAGAATGCTAAGTCCGACAGTAATTCCCAGAAGATGACTACGCAGTAAAGTTGGTTGCTCTAACCACAAGCAAAGGGCAAATAGAGCGGCAGTAACTAAGGCGGCACAAGCCATATCCAATCCGGCGACGCCTGAATGACCAAGGATAGCAGGTAATGTTGTGAATAATACAACTGACAACAAAGATGTCGTCGCTCCACCGTACTCCTTTGCCCATAAAGCTACAACCACAGATGCAATGATGAAAAAAGGCAATATGCCTAACCTAGCTAGGGTGAGGTTTCGTTCATATGTACCATTCTCCTGAAGAATGGTGTTTCCCTCATTGAACATACTCGCTTTGCCTATGGATCTGATGCCATTAAGGTATGGTCCCAGGGCATCCATCATACGTGCCAATGGAGGATGGAGAGGTTCATAAGTGTAATGTCTTCTATCAAGCCATTCCATACCTGCAGCAATATGGGCAGGCTCATCCCAAGTTTGCCAGAAGATGTTATAAGTCGAGGATATTCTCAGCAGACCAACTATCACTATCAAAATTATCAATAATGCGAAAGCAAGATTGCGATTGTGCATCACTTTTTCCATTTCATAAAACTCCAGGAAAACAAATAGACCACAAATTTCGGACTTCACAAGAGCATTTTATTTACATTGCTGATGGTTAGTTATCAGAACTAAGCCCAACCTGTTTTTTTCAACGATCTCAAACTCTTGAAGCCACTGTTGTTGTAGCTGGACTGGAAAGAATTCCTTTGCGCTTTCCTCCAACAGAATTGTACATGCTTTAGCAGCCATATCTTCGTACTCTTCTTTAGTAAACTTCTTAGTAGGATTAGGAGAACGGAAGTATACCTCAATTGGACTACGAATCATTTTTTTGTTAGCCTCTACAGCAAAAATTGGTTCCATTGCCAGCAATGGATCGGGGGATTGTGAGAGGACTTTGACTATCCGATAATAATCATAATCTTGATTATTTTTCCACTCAGAATTCAGCGAGGGAAAAACAATCAATAACTGGAAAAATACCAAAATCATATAGATGGCAAATACTATTAGCTTATAACTAGATTTTTCTTTAAAATGTTCGTTAACTAAAACTCCCAGTGCAAAGATTCCGAATGCAAATGCTGGACCTGCTACGGATGGATAGTGCGGGTAAAAGCTTGAAGAAAGGAAAATACTAACAAGTACTACACCGATCATGGCTAAAGCATAGGCACTTAACAGTCTGTGAAATATCGATGCAGAGAGCAATCCTATACAGCTAATTAGATAAAAATAGATATCCTTTGAAGCCAGAATGATTTTCAAGCGATCGAGTCTACTAGTAGCAGCGCGATCAATTTGACCAAATACTGCTTGTTCAAGACCTTCGGGAATGAGACTAAAGTACAAAATAAGTGCAAGAACTGGTGGGATACCGAGCAGAAAATATCTTTTTAGTTGATGCCTTTGTTGCCTGCGGGTTTTTTCTGAAAAACTCAGAGCTAAAGAAATAAAAAGAAGATTAAATACAGTGGGAAGGAAGAGGAGTACCGATAGCGTTGAGAGAACTGATTGAATTATAGGTGTCCATTTCCACTGCTTATGGCATACCCCTAAATAAAAGAACCAAATGAAGAAGTCATTCGCTAGTTGTCTAATAGCGACAAAACGGAAATCATGATCTACCATTTCATGAAACGTCATATAAAACAAAATGGCAATAAGTCCCGCACCAATGTTGTTTCGTATTTCTTTAAAAGCCAAATATAGAGGAACTATAGCAACACAATTGAGGAGGAGAAATAGTACTCGCACGAAGTACATATTTCCCGTCAGTTTTAATGTTAATCCGATGAATAACGGCAAGACAGGCAAATGCCAGATGGGGAAATCTCTATGTGGTATTAGTCCCTGCATCATCAGTCTCCCAGCTTCTGCATAAACTCCTTCATCTGTACCAGGCGATGCTGCTAAATGAAGGTGGCGAAATTGAAGATAGAAGAGGAAAGATATTAATAAAGCTACAAACGCTAGCTCAATTTTTTTGATCGTTTTTAAAGTTGAAGTCATAAGTATTTAGGCTGATTACCAGGAATATAGTAGAGCCCTATGGACTTGCCAACCTTTTCTACAGGCTGATATTTTTCGAGCCAAGAATATTGCTCGTTGGGTGGTAAAACTCCAAGCAATGAGGGCAGGAAAAGAGCGATTCACTTTCTGCTTCATTTTGTGAAGCTTTAAAAGTTTATACCATATAGCGATCCCAAATAAGAGCGTGAAAGCCTAGAAAATCGGTTTCTTTAACAAACCGTGTTTCTAGCACTTTAAATTTTCACAAATCAAATAAATAGGATTGTTATATGACTCACGAGATGTTGAGAAAGGTCAACGGACAAACTTGTAAAATTTCACTTGGTTTATTTGCTTGATCGCAAATAAACCGCAATAATTTGTGTTGTTTTGTCCCACTTACAGCTATTTTTTATTTATTACCCAGTAGATTGCCGTAGGGGCAGGGCAGTGCCCATTGGTGTCAACTAATAGGTAAACCTAAAAAATATAGACGAGTCTCGTTGCTCAGCTGGTGCAGTAGCCTGATTCATAATATAGTACTCCCACCCGCACTTCCCCTCTAAAGCAACTCATGGCTAACCTCATCCTCAACTCAGAATATAAATGCTTTGGTGGTAAACTCGGCTTTTATCAGCATTCCTCCTCCACCTGTAACGGGGAAATGCGCTTTGCCGTTTACCAACCACCGCAAGCCACTCAAGAACCAGTGCCGATTCTCTATTTTCTCTCCGGTTTGACTTGTACCGAAGAAACCTTTATGGTCAAGGCGGGGGCGCTGCAATATGCAGCCAAATACGGCTTGATGCTTGTGACACCAGATACTAGCCCCCGTAATACTGGTATTCCCACTGAGGATGACGACTGGGATTTTGGTACAGGTGCGGGCTTTTATGTGGATGCTACTGAGGAACCGTGGGCATCTCACTACCGAATGTATAGCTATGTTGTTCACGAATTGCCAGCTTTAATTGCCAAACATTTCCCAGTACAACCAGATAAACAAAGTATTTTCGGTCATTCCATGGGAGGACATGGTGCGCTAATCTGCGCTTTGAGAAACCCTCAGCAATACAAATCAGTATCAGCTTTTGCACCCATCGCCGCCCCAATGCGCTGTCCTTGGGGTCAAAAGGCATTTAGCCGCTACTTGGGTGACGATAAAGATTGTTGGCGTGCTTATGATGCTAGTGAATTGGTCACTCAAGTAGGATATCATAGTCCAATTCTCATAGACCAAGGTACTGCCGATCAATTTCTTAAAGAGCAGCTACTGCCATTTGTATTTAAGCAAGCTTGTACGGCAGTTAATCAGCCTTTAAGCTTACGTTATCAAGAAGGCTACGACCACAGTTATTATTTTATATCCAGTTTGATTGAAGATCAAATTCGCTACCATGCAGGTCAATCGCTTCGCTCAAATTAAAAATTAAAAATTAAAAATTAAGAACCACCAAAATAAATCGCGAAGCGCCACGAGCGAAGCGTGGTGCGGCATTTTTCGGCGCATTTTCCGGGGGTTTCTGACCCCGGAAAGATGCTTGGGGAAGTTTCCCCCGAAAAGATGCCTTGGTCTGGGGAACCTAAAAAAAGGACGCCTTTTTCCAAGCCCTTGGGGCGACGCTTCTCAGTAGCACCAGAGGCTGCGCCAACGCGAACGCACTACGTGTCTCGTAAAAAATCTTTTTCCTTCTCCATAAATGAATTAAGGGGCTTGAAACCTAAATTTATTAATTCAAAATTGTTTATTTCTTAATCTTAAATTTTTAATTTTTAAGCTGAACTACCCTGTCAATGCGTAAGTCCTATGCCCTTACAATAGTCATAATAGTCGCAATACATGCTGAGTGCTGATTGCTAATAGCTGAATGGTAACACAAAATTTCCTAGAGTTTCAACGGACTGTGTCTCGAATTTTTAACTGAAAATGCCAAGATTCGCGATACACTCGGGTTTATATATAGATATCGAGAGTGTGTAACGTGGTGTGAAGGTTGAGTGCAATCTACCATAACCAGATGGTTCGCCTTTGCAGAAAACTGGCAACGATGACAGTTTCGTCTACGACATTCACTTCAATTCAGGAACAACAGCCATGACTACTACTGTTAAAGCTAGCTTTCCAATTGATCTTGCTGCCTACAAGCCACTGGCACTAGATCCGGCAAATTCGAGCCTGACTGATGAGCAGCGGCAGACGCTACTCGCTAATATTCAACTTTGCCGCGATGCGATCGTTTTCTTCACTGCTACAGGCGCTGCTAGAGGTGTCGGCGGGCATACTGGTGGTCCTTACGACACAGTACCGGAAGTGGTCATCCTCGATGCGTTGTTCCGAGGAGCGCCAGATAAATTCGTGCCGATTTTCTTTGATGAGGCGGGACACCGGGTGGCGACGCAATACCTCATGGCTGCTCTCAACAAAGACTTGCCGGTTGAGCGTCTTGCCCATTATCGCGAAGCTTTTGCCGAACTACCAGGACACCCCGAACTCGGGCTGACACCAGGGGTGAAGTTTAGCTCCGGACGGCTGGGACACATGTGGCCATACATTAATGGCGTGGCAATGGCAAATCCCGGCAAGGTCGTTATCTGTTTGGGGTCTGATGGTTCGCAGCAGGAAGGCAATGATGCGGAAGCAGCACGTCTGGCAGTTGCCAAGAATCTCAATGTCAAGCTGATTATCGATGATAATAATGTGACGATCGCCGGACATCCTTCAGATTACCTCCCAGGTTTCAGTGTCTCCAAGACCCTAGCAGGTCAAGGCATGAATGTGAACGAAGGGGATGGCGAGAACTTGGATGAGTTGTATCATCGCATCTGTCAAGCAGTGACGACTGATGGACCAGTCGCATTGGTTAACAAGCGAAAGATGGCTGTAGGGATTCAAGGCATTGAGGGTTCTATTCATGGTCACGATGTTGTCCCAGTAGATAAGGCGATCGCCTACCTAGAGTCGCGTGGACAAACCGAAGCCGTCAGATACCTCAAGAGCATAGAAAAGCCTAAGAACAGCTATAACTTCATCGGTTCCAGCGACAAGATGGGTTCTAACCGCAACGTGTTTGGCGAAGCGGTAGTGTCTGTACTCAGCCGCTTAAGTAAAGCTGAGCGCGTCGAAAAGGTGATGTGTATCGACAGTGACCTAGAAGGTTCTTGTGGACTGAAAACAATTCACGAGACATACCCAGAAATCTTCATTAGTTCTGGTATTATGGAGCGGGCTAACTTTTCCGCCGCCGCTGGCTTTGGCATGGCAAAAGGCAAGCAGGGCATCTTTGGCACCTTTAGCGCGTTTTTAGAGATGTGCATCTCAGAAATTACGATGGCGCGTCTAAACTACTCCAATGTTCTGTGTCACTTTTCTCACTCGGGCGTAGACGACATGGCGGATAATACCTGCCATTTTGGTGTAAATAATCTGTTTGCTGATAACGGGCTGGACGATGCCTATGAAACGCGGCTGTACTTCCCAGCAGATGCTGCACAGATGAAAGCCTGCGTAGAAGCGGTGTTTTTCGACCCAGGGTTAAGGTTTATTTTCTCTACCCGTTCTAAAGTGCCAAACATCCTCGATGCCAATGGCAAAGGTTTATTTGAAGAAGGTTACACCTTCGTTCCTGGTAAGGATGAAGTTGTACGTGAAGGTACTGCTGGCTACATCATTACCTTTGGCGATGCATTGTACCGAGCAGTGGACGCCGTGGAACGTCTAAAGCAGGAAGGAATTGATGTAGGCTTAATCAACAAGCCGACACTGAACGTCATTGATGAAGAAATGCTCGTCAAGGTTGGTCAATCTCCGTTTGTGCTCGTGGTGGAATCGTTAAACCGTAAGACGGGACTTGGTAGCCGCTTTGGTACCTGGTTGCTAGAGCGCGGACTAACACCAAAATTTGCCCACTTGGGTATTCACAAAGAGGGTTGTGGCGGTCTGTGGGAGCAGTTCCCCTATCAGGGAATAGATCCTGAAGGCATTATGAACAAGGTGAAGGAAATCATTAAGTGACCGCATAGGCGTTGAGCTATGTAGCTATCCTCACGGTGTGGACTAATCTTCATCTGCCACCCGTGAGGGTTTTTTTATGATTTGAGAAATTTATGAGTTACCAAAGAATTTTTAAACGAACCGCAGAGGCATTCATAGTTCACAGAGAGAAGAACCCGTGCAACATTGTAAGGGCGGGGAAACCCCGCCCCTACGCAAAATCTTCAAATTGCCTGATTGCGTTCCAATTAACAACAGCGATGTCCGCTCCGGTGATGTGAGGCCTTACAACACCATTAAAACGTAGGGGCGCGGTTTCCGCTTCTGGTCAATGTGGTTGCTGTATATCATAACAACTACCGGACATGATATTATATCAAATCCGATTGATTGCACATCGTATTTGTAGGGGCACAGCACTGCTGTGCCCCTACCGTTTGTGTGTTCATTTAACCGGACATGATATTACTTACAGTTTTAACCATCCAAAAAGCTGTCCTACAGTTAACTGAAGGTCGCTGACTAAATCGGGAACTGGTAATATCTCCTGTTCCTCTTGTAAAATTTCTGGTTGTTGCTTTGGTGGATAAACCAACACTGAGCGTTCGTCTGGATCGATCAACCAACCCAAGTGACTACCATGCTTAAGACAGTGTAAAATATTTCCAATGACTTTAGTTGTGCTTTGGTCTGGGGAGAGAATCTCAATTGTCCAATTTGGCGCAGCTGCAAAAACATTCGCCACATCTCCACGGTCATCTAGAGGAATCCGGTCCCAAGCAAACACAGCTACATCTGGTATAATTGAACGCCCACCAAAAGAACACCGCAACTCTGGAAAAGCTAGAGCTATTTTCCGACTCTCAACCACCTCGTTGATGGCAGTGACTAACTTACCTTGTAACTTACTATGCTTTCCTTGAGGCATTGGCTTTTGAATAACTTGACCGTTAATGTATTCACTAGCAGGCTTTGTTTGCGGCAGTTTGAGAAACTCCTCCAAAGTCAGGGTTTTTGTTGATAGTACCATGTGCGATCGCCTCCCTTATCTTTATTGTTTTACAAGAGCGCCTTTGTGCCTAACAAAGCGGGGAGCCGCCTTCCTAGTGTCCCTGAGTGAGATTATTATAACTACCCCAAATCAGCCTTTTTCACTCGCTCGTCGTTCATTACCACTACTTGCTTTTACGCTGATTTCCTGAGTCATTTTTCTCTTCCTTTTACTTGGCGCTATAGTTCTGCGCGTGATGTTCTTTCGCTCGCTTGAATCTTGCAATGAGGAGCGCGATCGCACTTGTACCAGTCGCCAAATAGTAGTATGGTTAATGTAGGTTATAATTTTACTATATAGCTGCCGTAGTAAGTCTAACTTACCAATCGCAGCTAGGCTGGTGATTGGCGAAGTATCACTAACTACAATCATAACCTGCCTAACTCCCGCAAGTTCTTCAAATCGACTTCAAAATCTTCAAGCTCATAGGAGTAGAGAGGAATTTTGCGTTCCTTGAGCAAGTGCCGAAACTGTATTTTATCCATTTCTGCAAACTTGCTGGCGTGTCCCAAGGCAAGGTTCCCAGATTGAAACAGTAGCAATGCAACTTCCTGCTTGAATTGGGCTTCTGTCATGCCGCAAGCACGCAAAGTTTCATCTGATATAACGATGCTCATAGTTTTCTGTTATTAAAAATTAAGCTGCTTTATTGCCAAATATTACAGATATTCACTCCAACTCCTGTTCTAGCTTAACCCAAGCAACACATTGAAATATTACTAGCCCGATGGTAAAACAGAGCCTAATTTTTGCGCGTTTAATCACCATTAATGGCATTGATTTAGTACAATTATATCACTGCCAACACCTGTTAACAGGTCCCAAGCTTCTAGGCACAGCATTTGAGATTGAGTTGTCGCCTCAATCTACATGACTGGTGGGTCAGTTGTGTGAGATCATGGAGACACTTAATATCGGTCAACGAAGTCTGAACAGATGGAACAACATCGGAAGTCAACGGTCGTAATCACGGGTACCTCCTCCGGGGTCGGCTTGTACGGTGCGAAAGCGCTTGCCGACAGAGGATGGCATGTGGTGATGGCATGTCGGGATTTACCTAAGACGGAACTCGCGGCAGTTGCTGTGGGAATGCCGCAGGATAGCTACACTATCATGCACATCGACTTAGCCTCTTTAGAAAGCGTTCGACAGTTCGTGAAGGACTTCAGAGCGAGTGGCAAGTCCCTGGATGCTTTGGTGTGCAACGCTGCCATCTATATGCCTTTATTAAAGGAGCCGTTGCGATCAAAAGACGGATATGAATTGAGCGTAGCCACCAATCACCTCGGTCATTTCCTTTTGTGTAACCTCATGCTTGAGGATCTAAAGCACTCCGAGTTTTCCGATCCAAGGTTGGTGATTTTGGGAACAGTGACTCACAATCCGGACGAGCTGGGCGGGAAGATTCCGCCGCGTCCGGATTTAGGAAATCTGGATGGCTTTGCAGCAGGATTTAAAGAGCCTATATCGATGATTGACGGCAAGAAATTTGAACCTGTGAAAGCTTACAAGGACAGCAAAGTCTGCAACGTGCTGACCATGCGGGAACTGCATCGGCGCTATCACGAATCCACCGGGATTACCTTCACCTCTCTCTATCCTGGGTGTGTTGCAGAAACGCCTTTATTCCGCAACCACTATCCCCTATTTCAGAAACTCTTCCCCAAATTCCAGAAGTATATCACTGGGGGGTACGTGTCTCAGGAGTTGGCTGGCGATCGGGTAGCGGTGGTGGTTGCCGATCCGGAGTACAAACAATCCGGTGCCTATTGGAGTTGGGGGAATCGACAGAAGAAAGATGGCAAATCGTTTGTGCAAAAGGTTTCTCCTCAAGCCCGCGATGATGAAAAAGCCGAGCGCATGTGGGATCTGAGCGCAAAGCTAGTTGGACTGGCGTGACGGGACAGGACTGTGCGTTACCATTTCGATCGCTCTGCATGATAGATCGATTTGCATTGCACAGTCATAGGACTTACTTATGGTATAAATTAAGCATCGTGTTTATAACGGAATTGGGTCGTTTCAAACAGTTATGGCGTCAGATATCAAACAGAATTGACGACATTGACCAGAAGCGGAGACCGCGCCCCTACGGTCAGATTGTGGTCTACCTGACTGAAAGAAAGCTCGAATTTCAAGATGTCCCAGATGTCGAGAAATGTCACGGTTAAATGTATCAGGTGTTCTAATGAATCAGATCAATTATGCTGATATGTCTGATAAAGAGTTGAGACAGTACTTTCTCCGACATCGTGAAGACAAGATGGCTCTTCAGGCATATTTAGATAGGCTTAGCGATCGCCCACGCAATATTATTACGACTGTAGACGATCCTGACTTTGATGCTAAAGTTCAAGCGGCAATTCGACAGCGGATACAGGCAGGAAACTAAAACGCTTTAGGTAGTCCTGCTTGTTTCAAAACTGCGTTAGCTGTATGTCGTGACTTGATAGAACTATCTACGACAAACCGACGGTCTGTAATAGGACTGTACCAAATTTCATGGTCGCCTTTACCTTGCCGTTCAAAGTAGCAACCAGCCTCTGAAAGAACCTTTTTCAACTCAGGAGTAAACGACTAACCCATCTATCAAGCCACCTCGATTAACTCTTGTCGATGGCTGGTTAACTCAAAGCTGATAGAACCTACATAGTCAGCAGGCACAATGTGATTGAGAAGGATGAGTTCTGGAATCATTTCTCGCAGCTTTTGCGTAAGATCCTCAATTGTAGAAGCTTCTGTTGCTAATCCTGGAACGTCATCGCTAGTTGCGACCCACACTTGTGCTGACGTATCCCAAAATGCTTGAACCTTAAATGTGATTTGTGTCATTGCCGTTGCGTTTACGACCGTAGTTCTAGTTTAAAACAAACGATTCAACCATGATGGAGTAGCAACAAATGCACTGTTAGAAAGTCAGGGCGATCGCTCAAGTTAAGATAGGAAAGTCAATGTAATTCCCCACATGAGCGAAACCGTCTACATCGAAACCAGTATGGTTGGCTACCTGACTGCCAGACCTAGCAACAACTTGATCCTGATGGCAAACCTAGAGATCACACGGAGGTGGTGGGAAACTCGCTCCGGCGAGTTCGCTCTCTACATCTCACAAGTCGTTTTGGATGAGGTCGGGCAAGGTGAGGCAGAGATGGCGATTAAACGGCTTGAAATACTACGTGGTTTTCCGCTACTCGAGTTGAATGAATCTGTGCTGGATTTAGCAGCGCAATTTCTTACGAGAAGCAACCTTCCCCCTAAGGCATCTGACGATGCCGTTCATATTGCTGCGGCTACAGTCCACGGTCTAGATTACCTGTTAACGTGGAACTGTAAGCATATTGCTAACGCCCAAATCCAGAGAAAACTTTCAGAAATCAGTCTTGATTCCGGATACAAGTTGCCGACGATTTGTACACCATATGAACTAATGGGAGAGTAAGTTATGTGGCAGGATGAAATTCTAGACGAAATTCATCGCATCCGTGAAGAACACGCTAAGTCTTTCAACTATGACTTAAAAGCGATGTTTGCGGATTGGCAGAAGAAGCAAGCCCAAAGCGATAGACAAGTCGTGACATTGCCGCCACAGCGGTCTAACACTAAGGTACAGCCAACGGAATAGAGATGATCGGTGGGTGATATAGCAGTCCTATTTGATTTGTGAAAATTAAGCGCCTGAGAAACCAGGTTTCTCCGCGTTCACGCTCTCCTCCACGGATTGCTATATAAAGGTTATCTGCCACTGCTCAGTTTAGCTCACAACCTAAACATCACGGTTTGATATGCCAAAACAATTCGATTTAATAATCCACACTCGTCGCCAAAATATTCCACACCTGAAGTTGAAACACTTCACATCCCACTGTTACTCTATCTCTAGACCATTGAGGAAACAGAGCAATGTTGAAAGTTTTTGCAGACCGGGGTGGTACATTTACAGATATTGTTGCTGTTACTAACAATCAGGCGATCGCCGACCGACTCTCAAGACATCCCAAACGTTTTTTAATCGTTCCCCTCCCAAAACAGCAATGGATTATCGTCTATAAATTACTTTCATAAAATCTCTAACAATATCAAGATGCAGCAATCCAAGGACTGAGGGATATCATGGGTCTTGCAAGCAATGAACCGATTCCTACTGAAGCATAAGATTTCTCCTGGGCTATATTTTTTGGGCAACGTGAAAAGTTGAAAGACATGATACTTGGAAACTTCTTCCCCAGTTTCTCTCTAGGGCTGCCCTCAAACCTACAAACAAAGAATCCCGCTGCTGAGGTTCTAGCTCTATACACGGTGACAAAGTGCTTAAAAGTGCAAGATAATCATCTATACTATAAGTGATTTCATATGCCAAATGTTCGGACACTAAACCCTTGAACAAACCTGAGTCAATCACAGCTTGTCCAATTCTTCGGAGATCCTCTTCGTGAGTTTCTCTGTCTCCATATAGTGTTAAAGATGGAGCCTCGATCTGATAGACCTCATGCAACATTTGGTAAACTTCATATTGAGGTTTGAGTGGAATGTTCCAAAGTAAAATCAGAAAACCGTTGTCTTTTAAAGCATTAGCAGTTTTTATATATCTAAGATCAGGTGAAATCCAATGAAAAGAAGTCGCAGCAAGAACAGCATTGAATCTCTGGGTTCCTAATTCCCACTCTTCAAAAGTGGTATTCGCAATCTTTACATTTGGATACTGGGCACAGTTCTTTCGCGCCAGAAAGCAAGCTTCCTGACTTGGTTCAAGGCAGACCATTGAGAAGCCCAAGTTTGCAAACGCTGTCGTTGCAGTTCCAGGACCGCATCCCAATTCCAGAATACATGCATCTCGAGTAAGTTTGGCTAATTCTACAGCGCGGTAGATTATCTGCTGAGGATATCGCGGTCTTGTCTTGTTGTAGGCATCTGTTGCATTGCTGTACCAATTTTTTCTTTGTTCTAAGGTATATTCATCTCTGTACAGGTTTTCTCTTTGTTCGGAATCTTTCATTAGCTGTCAACCAATAATGTATGATTTTACAATTTTTAACCCAATCTAGTACTTTACCAGTCCAGAAAGTGCCAATTGGCGCTGCGGTCAAGGGATTTGTTCGATGATATAGCAGTCCTATTTGATTGGCACTAGTACCGCTCCCTTGGAATTAAAAATTAAAAATCGCAAAGCGTTGCGAGCAAAGCGAAGCAATCTAAAATTAAAAAGCTTGAAATACAAGGGTTTTGGCTGAGTGAGATGGTAGCGTTATTTCCGCGCCCCTTGTACTAGTTAGGTGTGAAAGTGCTAGGGTTAATAACAAGCACATAAGACAAGCAAGTTTATGGCCGTCCAGAAGGAGCTTTTTCTGCCCTCAGGATTAGTCCAGAGACTTTTGTTCAGGAAATGCGCACTAGCTCAAGTAGGCTTCAGAGTAACTCCATTCGTTTTAGCAGCAGCACTACGCCTTGTTAATGAGTAGTTCAACAGAGGCGATCGCATTCAATCTGTGTAATTAGTAGTACCTTAGCACATCGCCTGCTTATGTATTATCAACCTAAATAGAAGTTATATGTCACCTTACCGTTATCCGGTCATTGAAACCGCACAAATAGAAACTACATTCTTAGAATTAACGGAGCAATGGCGACGTGAGACAGGAATGCTCTCGGTTACCTCCAAAATATCAATGCACCCAGCTTATCAAAGAATCATCGGGATAGGACAACCTGTTGTACCTTTGATTATGCGCGAACTTGAGAGCGAACCAGACCATTGGTTTTGGGCTTTAAGTGCAATTACGGGAGCAAACCCAGTCAAACCCGAACAGCGTGGTAGACTCAACCAAATGGCTCAAGCTTGGATTGAATGGGGAAGAGCGAATGGATACAGATGGTAAGTTGGAGAGCTACAAAGAAAATAAGTTTCCCAACTTATCCCGTACTGAGTATTCTGTAACCAGCAAGCAAAGTAGATCATATAATTGTTTCGCTTGGGCTGCGGGTGAGGAAGACCGTTGGTGGAGTCCAATAGACCCAGATAATATGTATTACTGGGTGGAAGGTGTAGCAGCAGAATTAACTATGTCTGCTTTTATTCAAGCATACAAAAGCTTAGGGTATGAACTTTGCGATAATTCTGAGATGGAAGCGGGTTTTGAGAAGATAGCAATATACGCTACTTCTGATGGTGAACCAACCCACGCCGCCAGACAATTATCTAACGGGAAATGGACGAGTAAACTTGGACGTTGGGAAGATATAGAGCATGAACTTGAAGGTTTAACAGGCGAAATGTATGGTTGTGTACAGCAAATTTTAAAACGTCCAAGTTCTTAATGCTCACCCTAGCCACACTAACCCTATAAATGTTATTTCGCAGACGATTATGCTTGGACCAAATCCAAACGATAAGCATCCAATGAAGGGATTTCCACAAGTCTGCTTCATCAAAAACACTGTATCTAACCCCAACATTATTATTGGTGACTATACCTATTACGACGATCCTGAAGATTCAGAAAACTTTGAGCGCAACGTTTTGTACCACTTCCCTTTCATCGGTGACAAATTAATCATTGGGAAATTTTGCGCTTTGGCTAAAGGCGTAAAGTTTATCATGAATGGTGCGAACCATAAAATGTCTGGCTTCTCAACCTATCCGTTTCAAATCTTCGGTAATGGATGGGAAAAAGTGATAAAGTCCAATGAGTTGCCATTCAAGGGTGATACAGTCGTTGGCAATGATGTTTGGATCGGTTACGAGTCTGTTATCATGCCGGGTGTAAACATTGGTGATGGAGCGATCGTTGCTGCAAAGTCAGTCGTCGTTAGCAACGTTCCACCCTACACTATTGTGGGAGGTAATCCAGCAAAGCCCATTAAGCAGCGTTTCTCTAGCGAGATTATAAATTCACTGCTTGAAATCTCATGGTGGAATTGGAGTATTGAGAAAATATCGCGCAATCTTGAGAAAATTGTGTCTTGTGATATCGATGATCTGAGAAATAGTGAATAGATCTCAATACTTCTCGGTTAACCTCTCCCTCAACCCCTCTTCTGCAAGGGCGGGGGGACCCCGCCCCTACGTATCCACTCTCCCCGATAGACGATCGCAGTACAATTGCTCAATTGTTAATTGTTCACTTTCGTGAAATATTAGATTTAAAATTTTAAACAGATTTTCTCAATCAATTGAATCTAAAATCTAAAATCCATGGCTCCAAAATCATAATGGTAGACTTAACACCTAATTCTAGTTTTAGTTTAACGTTGCGCCTAGAGATTCCCAACCGCGTTGGGATGTTAGCTAGCGTCACCAAGGCGATCGCCACCAGTGGCGGTAATTTCGGTCAAATTGATTTAATCGACCAAACGCGCCAAGTATCAATTCGGGATATCACCGTCGATGCTGCTAGCACGGAACACGCTGAGATAATTGCGCAAGCGGTAAAAGCCTTGCCAGATATTAAGGTGCTGAATGTCTATGACCGCACCTTCAATTTGCATCGCGGCGGTAAAATCAGTATTGTCAGTAGAATTCCCCTCAAGAGCGTGTCGGATTTAGCAATGGCTTACACGCCAGGAGTCGGACGGATTTGTCATGCGATCGCCCAAAACCCGTCAGAAGTTTACAACTTAACTATTAAACAAAATACTGTCGCCATTGTTACCGATGGCAGTGCTATTTTGGGATTGGGTAATCTTGGTCCAGCAGCAGCAATGCCTGTGATGGAGGGTAAAGCGATGCTATTCAAAGAATTTGCTGGCATTGATGCCTTTCCCATCTGCCTTGCCACCCAAGATACCGATCAAATTGTCGAAACCGTCAAAAACATTGCCCCAGTGTTCGGGGGTGTGAATTTAGAGGATATAGCTGCCCCTCGTTGCTTTGAAATTGAAGCCAGACTGCGGCAGGAGTTAGATATCCCCGTTTTTCATGATGACCAACATGGCACAGCAATTGTGACTGTAGCGGCGTTGTTCAACGCTCTCAAGGTGGTACATAAATCAATGGCGGATATCCACATCTTAATTAATGGTGCTGGAGCTGCTGGAATTGCCGTCGCCCGATTACTTCAGAAAGCTGGAGCCCAAAAAATCTGGATGTGTGACTCTAAAGGTATCATTTCTACCAGTCGCACCGACCTCACAGAGGAAAAGCGTGAATTTGCTGTGAAAGCGCAAGGAACTTTAGCGGGTGCAATACCAGGGGTAGATGTATTTATTGGTTTGAGCGCACCAGGTGTATTGACGCTGGAAATGGTACGTTCAATGGCGAAAGACCCAATTGTGTTTGCTATGGCAAATCCGATTCCCGAAATTCAACCAGAATTAGTGAACGAATATGTTGCTGTGATCGCCACAGGTCGTAGTGACTACCCGAATCAAATTAATAACGTTCTCGCTTTTCCTGGGGTGTTTCGCGGTGCTTTGGATTGTCGGGCATCGACAATTACCACCACAATGTGTCTAGAAGCCGCCAGTGCGATCGCTTCCCTCGTTAAACCTTCAGACCTTGACAGGGAACACATCATTCCTTCTGTTTTTGATGAGCGAGTCGCTACTGCTGTTGCAGGTGCTGTACAACACGCAGCACGACTTGAAGGGATCGCTCTTAATTAGGCAACGGATTCGGCAACGGATGAAATAACGGATGTAACGGATTCGGCAACGGATGAAATAACGGATGTAACGGATTCGGCAACGGATGAAATAACGGATGTAACGGATTCGGCAACGGATGAAATAACGGATGTAACGGATTCGGCAACGGATGAAATAACGGATGTAACGGATGAGTTGTCTGTGAGAATAACAGATCAAGCATCCGCTACATCCGCGCTGAATACCGTTGCCACATCCGCTACATCCGCGCTCAATACCGTTGCCACATCCGCTACATCCGTTACAAAATCCGTTGCCACTCTTACTCCGCATTCAAAAACTCTAAATACCCATTGCTAAGTTCTTTTACCGCTAACTCATAAAGCTGCTTACCATGTTCTGGCGTTGCTAAGGCAGGGTTTGAACCCATTCTGCCATCTGGGTAAGAGGCGCGAAAGTTAGCTGCACTATAAATCTTGTGTCCAGTTCCCACGGATGGGGAAAGAGGTGCAAGCTTAATCGCCTCTGGATAAACATATTGTGTTACAGCCACTTCGCTGGGTGTGGCATGAGATCCTTCTTGGTTGCCGTATAATTCCTTTGCTAACTGGTAAACTGAACTACACATAAACCAGTTAGCGACTTGACACTGCACTTGAGGTGCATTCTTCAGCTGCAAATCTTCTAAGTGCGCGTAAGTTTCAGAGAAAGCTGCTTTGAGAGTGGCGATATTGCCACCATGTCCGTTGATAAAGTAAAACTTGGTGAATCCAGCTTTCGTTAAGCAGGTGATGTAGTCTCGTACCAACTGAATCATGGTGCTGGGACGTAGACTAATTGTGCCGGGAAAGGCGGTATGATGGAGTGCCATTCCGACATTGATTGTTGGACCAACTATTGCTTGGGTTGCTTCACCTACACCACGGGCGATCGCTTCTGCACAAATCGCATCAGTGCCAATTAATCCTGTTGGTCCATGTTGCTCAGTGGAACCTATAGGGAGAATAATACCTTGAGACTGCTGTAGATAAGCTTCGACTTCTTGCCAGGTACTTAAATGCAGTAACATTTGTTATCACTGTTAGTTGTTAGTTGTTAGTTGTTAGTTGTTAGTATAACAATCTACAATCTACAATCTACAATTAACATTTTTAGCAGTACGACTGGATGTCCTCACCACACTGATCTACTAAATAACACAAAGCGCGAAAACGCAACCCTACAAGTTGCTCGTATAGCGGATTTAGCTTGCACATTGGGGGAATGTGAGCAATTTTGCGACCCAGTAAAATCACATCTCGCTCAAATGGACATTGAGCAGGAATCAGTTTAGCAATAAATTTCGCCAATTTCCGATTTTGAATTTCTAAAGAATCAAGCCATTGACGTAATGGTTGTAGTAAATCCACTTGAGATTGAGTAGATTGTTTTTGATTTACTTGTTGATTGCTTCCTAGCATGGGGTTCACGAAAGCAGACAGAATAATACGACGATTGTTAGTCTTAAGCATAGTTGTAAGTAGTTTGTCGTTGAATTAATCAAGATTTTGCAGGTGTTCAGCCATTTGAATTGTGTTTGAATATAGCGCGATCGCAACACAAACAGGCAGATTGCATAATTGATTTACTTTTATGTAAATCCTATCAATGATATTTATTTAAACTCGGCGTACAGTGGAAAACTGTCCCGTTAAATACAAAATAGCAAAGAAATTATAAAGATGGTATTTTAATGGTTATTAATTGCTAATAGTTTTCATTGCGATCGCATATATATAATCTAACCCTTGTATCCTAAACCCAACTGTATCTTGAGATGTACTTGGGCGAAAAAAAGAACGCTTTTGCTCCTACTCAAGCTATATTTGGCTGTGATGAGCCGCACAATGACAATTTATTTTGTGCTAGTCTGTTTCAAGAAAATGTTACTTTATTTACTAAAAATGATGCATAAATTACTTAGTAAAAAGCGGAATATTATTTAATAACTACAAGGAAACATACGAATTCAATCAATTAATAAAAATGAGACCAAATAACTTATTATAGTTTTTATGATGATCCCCATAAGCATATCTGCATCTACTCTGTAAAATCAGATTTTTACCAAGCTAGGACTTACGCATTGACAGAAATAGTCAAGTGTGCGGTGGTAACGGTTGGGCGGCGGAGCGCAATATTTATTCGGCTAGACCACCTTACCGTAGGGGCGGGGTTACCCCGCCCTTACCACATGGTCAATTCTACGAGATGAAACGTCCGAATTCCGTTATACACATGATGTTCAATTTGTATAGTGCGTAAGTCCTACAAGCTTGGGATTTAGCAATAGAATAAAATTGTCAAAAAATATTAAGGCGACAACTAAATGAGTTTGTTTTTTTCGGCGCTAGGACTTCTCCTTGCTGTACTGATGCTGGGTGTTGCGTTCTATCTAATTACAGCTCGCCGTTATCAATCATCTAACTCTGTAGCCAATTCCTATGACCAATGGACTTTTGACGGTATTTTGGAGTTTTACTGGGGCGAACATATTCACTTAGGTCATTCTGGCCGCATTGTACCGGAGTTTGAAACCGAGCAAATTCGGGAGGTTATTGAAGGTTCATATCGAATTATTTATTACATAAAACCCGAACAAATTGATGTGCTTGCCGTGATACATGGGTCACTTGAAATTACTCAGCGGTAACTCGCTGGCTACCTACCCTACCTCACGTCCGGTTTTGAAGACCAGCGGGTTCCGCGAGGAATTCGCTCTCGTTTACTATTTGGTTAGTACAGCAAATGCCCCAATTTTTACCCTATTATCAGAAAGCTGAAGAAGTTGAAATTATCAATGGTAGATAATATACCAAAGCTTTTATACCTTGACTCACTTTCTCAATCGAAGCCTGAACGACCTGGATGGTCGCTAACTTTTGGAGCTACTTGCCAAGATGCAGCCGCAGTTTGCCTGGATGACCAAAATCATCCCGATCTTGTTAATCTTCTAGTCGATGGCATACTTGAAACTCAAGTCGAACTGCAATGGAATCCGATTAATGAGACTGTACGCCGCTTTAATGCCGACCAAGAAGTTGCTACTGAGTATGGGGCATATGGAATTGCAGCACTCCTTATGCCTTATCTGACTGGTCTAACAGTGATTGAGCGCTCTATTAAAGGTACCAGTTTTGGCTTTGACTTCTGGTTGGGTTCTATTGATGATCCAAATTCTTTATTTCAAAGAAAAGCTCGCCTGGAAGTTTCAGGGATTCGTAGAGGCTCTGGAAGCATGATTAAATCTAGAGTTAAAATGAAACTAGAACAGATTAGCCCCTCGGATACTTTGTCTCCCGGCTACGTCTGCGTTGTCGAATTTGGCACACCGCGTACCCGTGTAGTTGAAAAATGCAAGACGTAGAAATTCTTCATCGAGAAGCAATGGAACTTGTTGATCAAGCTTTCTTAGCCCGCCAAAGGGGTGATACCTCCGTCGCTTTGGAGTTAACCAAAGCAGCCTTTTCTCAAGAGCGAGCTGCCGCAGACCTAGTAGCAGACTTATTTGACCTTGAGCCGACTAGATCTGTTCTCCATCGCAGTGCCGCAACGCTTGCTGTAGAATGTTCAGAATTGCGAGAGGCTGAAAAGTTGATTGGACGGGCGCTTGCAGGTAATCCACCTGATGATATCGCTAACGAACTACGGGATTTACTTCTAGAAGAAATTTATTCTCGCAGGCAGGCGATTGGGCACTAAACAAACTGTTCTTGCTAGTATTGCCAGCATTTGATTACCACAGTTCCATTAAGTTAAGTTAACTCCTCGTTCTTTTTGCCATTTGTATCAGGGTTGTACATATGAATATTGCGCTCCGCAACCCTACCGAAACCATCGCATACAAGACTATTTCTGTCAAGCTTCAACTTGGGCAAGACCTGGGGGGTTGCCTATTTCAGGTGTATGGCTTCAGCTGACAATATGCGCAAATGACAGGCTCGCTGATCCCACCCTATGCAATACTGCTCGGAAAGAGCGAAAATAAGAAACCCGGTTTGTCCTGCCAATACCTTCGCCAATTTCTGAAAAGCCCCACAGGCTATAAGCCTGGACGCCAGTCGCCTACGGAGGGAAAGCCGTCATTCGCGCTGGCTCGGCTACACAAACGAAGCCCACCAACGCGAGTCTGCAATCCTTCCAGGCTGCGAAGGCAGCCTTTGTTCGGATAGCCCTACTCTTCTAGAGTGAGGGTAATAAGAGCGAAGGTATTGTCCTGCGAAACCGGGTTTCTGGCAGATCGACTATCGTTAACCGACAAGTATTGATTCAGAATCCTCCAGTTTCAACCGGGGGAGAGTTCAAGAACTTACTTACCCGTCAATTATAACTTGACAGACTACTAGCACATGACGGCGGAAGTAAAGCTACTATTCGGAATTGCTAGAAAGCCTGCAACGCAAGCTTTTTTAATTTTTAGATTGCTTCGCACAGCGAACAACGCTTCTCAACTCCAGTCGGAGACGCTGCGCGAACGAGACGAGTAGCGCTCCTTCGTCGAAGATCGCGAACGCGATTTTTAATTTTTAATTCCGCGTAGCGGTACTAGCTGTGGCAGTAGTGCTAATCAGTACTTTCCCTATTCATTGATTAAAAATAGGACTTACGCATTGACAGAAATAGTCTTGTATGCGGTGGTTTCCGTAGGGCGGCGGAGCGCAATATTCATTTGGGTAGACAACAAGACCGTAGGGGCGCGGTTTCCGCTTCTGGTCCACATGGTCAATTCTACGAGATGAAACGTCCGAATTCCGTTATACACATGATGTTCAATTTGTATAGTGCGTAAGTCCTAAAAAAAAGATTTTGCCCTCTATTGTTCTATTCAAAAATCTTATGTACTTTGTATGAGTATTTCCTCTTAGAGTTTCTTGGAAATACCTGTTGTGTATACAACTCAATTGAAATATGTAAAATTTAAACTATTGTATTTTATTATACGTTAATTATTTAAACTGTAGAAATTAAATTTATAAAAATGATTTTTAAGTAAAATCACTGATATTTAATGGCGATTTCCCAGTACTAATCAATCGACATTTCCCGAAATGATGTAGGGGTGCTCCTGCTGGACATTGGTGTCAACTTAAGCTGTAACCCTTGAAAATCCAAGCGTTTCTCGTTACTAGGCAGAGCCTAGTAACGCAGTTCTTGGAGGCTGTGCCTCCTTACCCTGGAGGCAGAGCCGACTTTGAATGCATTCCCACCCTCTGCGTGGGAACGAGAACACGAGCGTCGGTTGTTGCGCGTCAAGGGTTTGACCTTAAGTTGACACCAATGGATGAGTTTAAACATATTTAAGTATATTATTATACTATTTTTTATGTAAGCAAGTAAAATTAATGATATCTTTATTGGTCTTTACTGGTTCTTCATCATAAACTTTGATACATTTCATATGTGGGCGGCAGGAATACAGCAATTAACTCCTGGCTGACTCACTTAAACCTAAATACAAGGAAACAAACAAAATGGAAAGCACATTATTTACCGCACTCACCGTCAGCGAAGAAGCTAACCTATCTGGTGGTGGAGATCGTGGCACTCAGAGTGGGAGGACTTCAACCGTAACTGCAACCGTAACCACTACCGGCGGTGCAACTTCTGGTGATAACTACTTTGGCAATGCTGGAGGCGCCACAACCGGCGGCACCGTCACCGTAAAAGGTAGGGCATAATCCGCTACTCATCTCTAAGTGCAACCTTCTAATGTGTGTAGATGAAGAATAATAAACGTAAAGACGCGATGACACGCGTCTCCACAGGATCACTAACTACTAATATCTTCTATTAGTGATTAGCGAGATTGTATGTCTGAGATCCTAACATACGTTTATTTATTTTTCTACATTTCTGCAAGTTTTCACTTGTGGTATTTAACAGTACTCTTTAGTACCTGTTAAAAAAGACCCTGAGTAGCGCTTTTGCCTGTTCAACAACTCAAAGGAGAGTTGTTGAACAGGCTCCAAGTACTCCTACTTTAAGAAGGCGATCAATTCTTGTCTACATTATTTGCAGTATCGGAACATATGAGACAAAGCACATTGGTTTTGACTGAACTTACTCCAAACGAAGCAGCAAGCGTGTTTGGTGGTCGTGGTGCTATTAATCGTGCTATTCATATTCATCGTGGTAATTTTAAGGGTGTAGGCAGCGGCTATGGTAGTGGCGGTAACGTGGAAAATGGAAATAGCGTTGTCATTGTAAATGGCACCAACTACACTGCAAATGGAAATGTCGTTGTCATTGTAGATGGGACAAACTACACTATAAACAGCGGTGGAGGTGACACCAACGACGGTGGTACTGGTACTGTCACCCTAACTTTCTAACTGAGAGACAAATTTAAATTAACAGCCTGTCTGGTGGTGCAACTACCATCGGTGAATAATTAAAGGTTTTTAGTAAGCGCTTACTACGAACAAATTATGATGAGACATGAAATACCAGTCTGTTTTGCAGCACAGTGAAGAAGACTGTGGGGCAGCTTGTCTTGCTTCCATTGCTAAATATTATCAGCGAAATTTTACACTAAACCACGTTCGTGAAGTAGTAGGCACAGGACAATTAGGAACAACATTGTTGGGAATGCGGCGGGGAGCAGAGGCACTTGGTTTCAATGCGCGATCCGTCAAAGCATCAAGTGCAATATTAGACAAGATGCATGAAGCCCCACTGCCGGCGATCATTCACTGGAAAGGTCAGCACTGGGTTGTTTTGTATGGCAAGAAAGGCAGGAAATATGTAGTCGCTGACCCCGCCGTCAATATCCGTTATCTCTCCAAAGACGAGTTGATGGAAGGTTGGTCAGATTGGGTGATCCTGTTACTTGAGCCGGACGCGGTTCGCTTTTATGCTCAACCCGATGATAAGATAGGTGGCTTTGGGCGATTTCTGCGACGTGTATTACCTTACCGATCCATATTCTTACAGGCTTTTGTTTGCGCCATCGTTGTCGGTCTGCTTTCATTAACTTCTCCTATCTTGATCCAAATTCTTACGGATGATGTACTAGTTCGAGGCGATCTCAAACTTTTGGGCAATGTGATCCTCAGCATTGTAGTACTCAGCATTGTGTCAAGTAGTCTGCAACTTGTTCAATATAACCTGATCGCCAATTTTGCCCAACGGCTGGAGTTGGGGTTAGTTCTGGACTTTGGGCGACAGATTCTGCGTTTGCCTCTGACTTACTATGAATCCCGTCGCAGTGGCGAGATTGTCAGCAGACTGCAAGATATTCAACAGATTAATCAGTTAGTTACCCAAGCAGTGATCAATTTGCCCAGCCAATTTTTTATTGCCGTGATTTCCTTGGGCTTCATGGTTTTCTATAACTGGAAACTGACCGCAGCATCTGTGATCATTGCAGGTATTATGAGTTTATCTACAGTAGTTTTTCTGCCCACACTACAACAAAAAGTCCGAAGTGTACTTGTCTTAGAAGCAGAAAACCAAGGTGTTTTAGTTGAAACCTTTAAAGGAGCGCTAACACTCAAAACCACCACTGCTGCTCCCCAGTTTTGGGAAGAATTCCAGAGTAGATTTGGTCGCTTAGCAAATCTCACATACCGCACCGTTCAGATTGGAATTATTAACAACATATTCTCTGGGTTAGTTTCTAAAATTGGCAACATTGTCTTGCTTGGCTTGGGCAGCATCCTGGTTATTAGTAACGAACTCAGCATCGGTCAGCTGCTAGCATTTACCAACATGAATGGTAATTTTCTAGGATTTATTAGTACAATCATCGCATTTGTGGATGAATTTACTCGTGCCAAAACTGCCGGTCAGCGCCTGACCGAAGTCATCGACTCTAGCCCAGAAAATCAAGGCGATACTAAAAAACCGGTTGTTAAAATTCCTGATGATGCTGATATAATTTGCACTCACCTCAATTTTCACCACACTGGTAGAGTTGACTTACTTGAAAATTTTTCCCTCACCATTCCTGGTGGTAAGGTTATTGCCATAATTGGTAAATCTGGCTGTGGTAAAAGCACTCTCGCTAAAATGATTGCCGGGTTATATTCGCCTCATTCAGGCAATGTTCGCTTTGGGATTTATAATTCACAAGACATAACCCTTGATTGTTTGCGACAACAAGTTGTCCTCGTTCCGCAAGAAGCTCACTTGTGGAGTCGCTCAATCATGGAAAACTTTTATTTAGGTTCTCCTTATGCGACTTTTGAGCAAGTTGTCACTGCTTGCCAAATTGCCAACGCTGACGAGTTTATTAGTAAATTACCCGATAAATATCAAACTGTTTTAGGTGAATTTGGGGCGAATATTTCTGGTGGACAACGACAACGACTGGCGATCGCCAGAGGTATTGTCAATAACCCACCAGTACTGATTTTGGATGAATCCACAGCCGGACTCGATCCAGTGAGTGAAGCAGAAGTCCTCGACAAGCTGTTGTTTTACAGAAAAGGTAAAACAACTATTCTCATTAGCCACCGTCCTAGAGTTATCCAGCTTGCTGATTGGATTGTGCTATTAGATCAGGGGAAGCTGAAAATGCAAGGGACTGTGGCAGAGTTGCGTGCCCAAAAAGGCGAACATTTAGATTTTTTGACCCCCTAACCATCGGAATTTGCCGCGCATGGTACTGCAACTATAATTGACATTTCTGTCAATGCTTAAGTCCTAGAGTTGTGAAAATTATTTTTTTTTAACGAACCGCCAAGGCGCCAAGAACGCCAAGAAAAGAAAGAGAGCGCTCTTTCTTTGTCGCAGGTTCAAACAACACCCGCCTCCACAACGGCATCCTGCATTTTACTCAAAGCATCAATCAGGGTTTGCAATTGTTGATCTGCTTTGAGAACTGCCAAACCCCGTACTGTTACTTTACTAGGAGAGTAAACAAAGCGGGACTTGAGAGTTTCTGGCAAATTTTCCGCCAAGTGCTTCCAAGCAGGTTCCTCCATGGGGGTTTCTAGAACGACGTGCTGCTTGGCTTCTGGTTTAATGCGGCTAAATCCTAGCTTTTTGGCGAGTTGCTTGAGTTCCATCACCCGCAATAGTTGACTTGCTGGTTTGGGAATTGTCCCATAGCGATCGCTCCACTCAGCAGCAATCTGGGATAATTCTTCTTTAGATTTTGCAGTAGCAACGGCGCGATATGCACTCATTTTCTGATCCATATCGGGGATGTAATCTGCGGGAATAAACGCTGTCAGGCTGAGGTCAATTTGCGTATCTTCAACTTGGGGAATTTTTTGTCCACGGATTTCACGGATGGCTTCTTCTAGCATCTCCATGTATAAATCAAAACCTATGGCTTCCATTTGACCCGACTGTTCTGCACCTAGCAAGTTACCTACACCGCGAATTTCCATATCACGCACTGCTAGCTGATAGCCAGAACCCAACTGCGTGAATTCCTGTATCGCTCGTAACCGCTGCCTTGCAGCATCGGATAATGAGCGCTGCTTCGGATAAAATAGCCACGCATGAGCTTGAATTCCGGCACGACCGACACGACCGCGCAACTGGTACAGTTGGGATAAACCGAAGCGATGAGCATCTTCAATCAAGATCGTGTTGACTCTGGGAATGTCCAAACCAGATTCAATAATCGTGGTACAAACGAGAATATCCGCTTCCCCATTACTAAAGGAAAGCATGGTAGGTTCTAACTCACTTTCGTCCATCTGACCGTGGGCGACCACAAACCTTGCACCTGGGATCATTTCCCGCAACTGCGCAGTTGTCTCCTCAATTCCATCCACTCGTGGAACTACGTAAAATACCTGACCGCCTCTGTCAAGTTCTTGACGAATAGCACTCCGGACTGTTTCCGGGTTCTTGGGTGAGAGATGTGTTTGGATTGGACGCCTGGATGGGGGCGGTGTGGTAATCAAACTCATTTCCCGAATCCCCGACAAGGACATATATAAGGTACGGGGAATCGGGGTAGCGGACAGGGTAAGCACATCAATTTGAGTTTTCAGGGTTTTAATTTTTTCTTTTTGGTTCACCCCAAACCGCTGTTCTTCATCAATTACCAACATTCCCAACTCGCGGAAAATCACACCCTTACCTAAAAGTTGGTGTGTCCCAACGACTACATCTAATTCCCCTGTCGCCAGTCGTTTTTGAATGTCGCGACGTTCTTCAGCGCTGCGGAAGCGGTTGAGTAACCCCACGTTAACTGGGTAGGGAGCAAAGCGTTCTTTTAGGGTATGGTAGTGCTGCTGGGTGAGGATGGTGGTTGGGGCAAGCAGTGCAACTTGTTTACCGGCAGTGACAGCTTTGAAAATAGCGCGAATTGCGACTTCTGTTTTACCAAAACCGACATCGCCACAAACTAAGCGATCCATCGGGCGATCGCTTTCCATATCCCGTTTCACATCTTGTACAGCTTTGAGCTGATCTGTTGTCGCTTGGTAGGGGAACGAGTCTTCTAGTTCCTCTTGCCAAGGCATATCTGCCGGGTAGGCAAAGCCTTGTTGTTGCGATCGCGCCGCATACAGCTTGAGTAAGTCCACCGCCAATTTCTTAATCGCTTTGCGGACTTTGTTCTTTGTGTTTTCCCAAGCTTTACCAGTCATCTTGTTCAGTTCTGGTGCTTTATCGCTAGTCGTGCGAAACCGCGACAAAGCACCTACTTGGTCAGCTGCTACTCGTAGTAAGCCGTCAGCATACTGCACCACCAAATACTCACGAGTTTCGTTATTAATTGTGAGCGTTTCTAACTTGACGAATTTACCTAGACCGTGGTTTCTGTGAACCACATGATCTCCCGGACGCAGCTTATTGGGGTCAACTTGCTTAGAAGCAGCTTTTCTGCGCTTACGAATATAGCTAGGAGTAGCGAGGGAGTGCTGCCCATAAAATTCGCGGTCTGTAATGACAACTAGCCTGAAGGTAGGGAGAATAAAACCTTCTAGTTCGGCAAGACCAGAATATTTCAGGGCGACTGGTATGTGACTAACTTGTAACTTGTCGATCGCCAGGTAGTCGCGAGGGTTGGGGATAAATTGGGCGGGACAGTCGTGTTCAAGCAATAGGGAAACAGAACGCGAAGGCTGGGCAGAAATTAGCCAGATGGAGAAGTTGCGATCGCGCTCGTTTCGCAGTGTTTCCGCTAGTTTGGCAAATTGGTGTGGCGTTATCGGTACTGGGCGACTGGCAAGGTTAATGCCGTTGTTTTCCTCAACCAGTTCCGATAAGTACAATTTTTTAAATTCCGCCGAGTCAGCCAGACACTGATCAAACGAGCAATGAATTTTTGGGAAGGAAGAGGGAGTAGGGAGTAGGGAGTAGGGAGTAGGGGAAGAATTTTCTTCACCACTCCCCACTCCCCATTCCCCACTCCCTGCACGAAGTGCTTCACCACTCCCCACTCCCCATTCCCCACTCCCCATTCCCCACTGTTCCTCAGCATTTTCCACCCAGCGATCGCTGTGAGCATAACATTGTTCTGGCTCATCAATAGCAATCAGGGTGTTTTCTGGTAAATAGTCTATCAGGGAAGCTGCTTTATCAAAGGCTAACCCCAAAAAGCGACGACTACCTTCTAGGAGTTGCCCCGAGTCCAATTGTTGTTGTTCTTCTTGTGACAGAAAGGTTTTGATTGATTGATCGGCTCCGCAGGCACTATTTTTAAGTGCTGCCATGATGATCGGAGTGAAGCTAGTGGGGGTAAGAATTAGCTGGTCAATTTTGTCGAGAGCTGAACGTTGAGTTGTTGGGTCAAATTCCCGGATCTGCTCAATTTCGTCACCAAACCATTCCAGTCGGACGGGCAACTCAGACGAAACTGGAAATACATCAACAATATCGCCGCGCCGACTCCACTGCCCTTCCATTTCCACTAGAGGTACTCGCTCGTACCCCAAATTAGTGATTTTTTCACTAAAGGTATCCAAGTCAAATTCCATACCACGCTTTATTGTGAGGCAGAAGGGTCTAAAGGCGAATGGTGGTGGCAAGTGGGGTTGTAACGCCGCCACTGTTGCGACAATTGCCATCAGGTGTGAGGGGGGAGTGGGGGGAGTAGGGGGAGTGGGGGGAGTAGGGGGAGTGGGGGAGGATGATATTACTCCCTCATCTCCCCCTACTCCCTCATCTCCCTCATCTCCCCCCACTCCCTCATCTCCCCCTACTTCCCCTCTCCCTACTTGCACCAAATCCGCCAACACTTGCATTTGCCCCCAAGTCATTTCAGTTTCGGGGTCGAAGGGTTCGTAGGGGGATGCTTCGGAGGTCGGGTAAAAATGTATTGTTTGCCACCCCATTGCCTCTAGCTGGGAAGTCCAGCGTCCAGCTTCCTCCAGAGTGGCACAAACCACGAACAAATTCTGTCCCTCTGTTTTAGCCAATGCTGAAGCCACCAAGCCTTTGGGCAGGCGGGAAATGCCATCTAAGCGCAACTCTTGTTGCCGATTTAACTTGGAGAGGAGTTCAGTGGTGAGCGGAGATCGCCCTAACGCACGCACAATGGAAGAAAATGCCATAAGTCTCTAAACAGATGGAAGTCTTTGTGACAGGCAGGCATGCTAGTGCCTACTACAACTATTTTAAAAGTCTCAGGAGTGGAAAAAGTCTGACTCTAGAGTCATTAATCCCTAGTACAATGACTACTGAATAATAGCGCTCTATACGGAACAGTAATGTGCTTCTACTGACTTATGACTTATGACTAATTTTTCTATATTCACAGCCTTGGATTATCAGAAAACCCTCGATACTAGATATTAAGAGGTTAGAGTTAAGTGCAATTTGCTGATGATATCGGCAATTTTAGAAATGTCTCCAGCTATCGAAATTCTAATTATTCTTCTTTTGGTCCTCGCCAATGGTCTGTTTGTCATGTCAGAATTGGCGATTATTTCGGCACGGAAGGTGCGTCTACAACAGCTTGCTAATCATGGGGATGCCAAAGCCCGTGTTGCCTTGGAATTGGCGTCTTCGCCGAATCAATTTCTCGCTACCGTTCAGATTGGGATCACACTCCTTGCCATTTTATCTGGTGCCTTTGGTGAATCGGTGATAGCTAAGAGACTAGCACCAATCTTAAGTCTTATCCCTTGGCTAGCATCTTACAGGCAAGCGATCGCTTCGGTAATAGCAGTTTTAATTATTACCTATCTAACACTGATTATTGGCGAACTGGTGCCGAAGCGGCTGGCGTTAAACCACCCGGAACCAATTGCTTCCGTCGTCGCCATCCCCATGCGGATGTTAGCAAGAATTGCTTCTCCTATTGCTTATTTATTAGGCATTTCTACAGAGACAGTGTTGCGGATATTGGGCATTAAACCCTCTACAGAGCCACAAATTACAGAAGAAGAGATCAGGGTCTTGATCGAGCAAGGCACTGAGGAGGGGACTTTTGAGGAAGCAGAACAAGATATGGTGGAGCGAGTGTTTCGTTTCGGCGATCGCCCCGTCAGCTCCTTCATGACACCCCGACCGGATATTGTTTGGCTAGACTTAGAGGATTCTCCTGAAGAAAACCGTCAAAAGATTATTGATGGTGGTAATTCCCGGTATCCTGTTTGTCAAGGAGAACTTGACAATGTGCTGGGTATTATTCCAGTCACCGACTTGTTAGTCCGTTGTTTCAACAGTGAGAAGTTAGATTTGACGGTGGGATTGCGACAGCCCGTATTTGTGCCAGAAAGCACCCGTGGTTTGAAAGTTTTGGAGTTATTCAAGCAAACCGTCACTCACATGGCGCTGGTAGTCGATGAATACGGCGTGATTCAAGGATTAGTCACTCTCAACGATGTGATGAGTGAAATCGTTGGCGATGTTCCTTCTGATGATAGTCAGGAAAATCCACAAATTGTACAACGGGAGGATGGTTCCTGGTTGTTGGATGGGATGCTGTCTGTAGATGAGTTTTTTGAACTTTTCAATCTGGAACAGTTGCAGTACCAGGAAAGAGGTAGCTATCAAACATTGGGTGGTTTTGTCATGACCCATCTAGGTCGTATCCCCGCAGTTGCAGATCATTTTGAATGGCAGGAAATGCGTTTTGAGGTGATGGATATGGATGGTAATCGTGTTGATAAGGTGTTGGTAGTGCCACCAGATACATCAGGGAAGTCTATGGAACCTGACTAGCAACGGCACCCCGGCAAAGCGATCGCTGTTTTTGCGCCTCACGCACTCGTAGTAAGCATAGCAAAGTTTTTCTTCGCGTTTGGGTATACGTGAGATTTTCATGCCAAGATTCAGCAACGCCGAATTTTGACTACCAAATTGCTTACACGGGGTCATCATAAGTAAAAAATCCCATGTGTCGGTTGTTAATATCGCCGACCACAACTCCCCGATCTAAAAAGCGGTTGAATTCTTCACAAGCTGTTTCCGCTACTAAAGTACAGCTATGGCAAGCCGCCAAGTTACACGAATCTGGTCCTTGCAAGCCAATTTCCATACAAACAGGATCGGCGGAACACCATCTAGCAGCCTCCAGTGACGCACGTACCACAGGCTCAAAATTATCAGGCTTGCCCATCCGCACCAAGCCTCCCATTGTCCCCTCGGAGTCTCCGGCAGCCGTATAAATTAGTACTCCTGCCATTGGATTTTCCGGGTGATCCGACACATATAGTCTTTCTCGCAGCGCCGCTGAACTGTAACCGCACTCAAATGTCAGCCGATTCATCAGCAAGTGAGCAAATGTATGTAAAAGGATGAATCGCGCTGCGATCGGGCGTTGCCGCAAATGGTGCGGTTTCTGCATCTGTTGGTAGCGTTTTACCAGTGGTTGAACTCGGTGGGTAATTTCCTTACCGTGTATCTTTAACCACTGCTGCAGGCGATGCTCGTTGAACTCAATAAATAAACCTTCACCGTAAACCACATACGCAGGCAACCATAAATCCTGTGGCGGAGTCTGTCGCAGTAAGGATTGTAGATCTGGCAAAGATTGGTCTGTTTCCGGAAATATGCGGGTAAATCCAGTTAAAGCTTTGGTTTCTTTAAGCTTGTCAACTAACATTATTCGCGAAAAATAACGAGCTATATCTGGTTCATAATCGCTCATGTTGCTCGCCCGAATTTTAAGATTCTCTTCATGGCGCGTAGTTCGCAGTATGTTGAATTCCTCCCGCCGAAAACTTGTGTCCGGGTCATCATCTTCAACATCATCTATATTGCTGTTGGCATCCTTTTCTGATTGAATAATTTTCAAGGTGGCTTTAATCTCTTCATGAGAAAAAGGTTGCAGCAAAAGAGGATGTTGCTCTTTAAGAGATTCAGGTTTAATTTCAATACCAGCGCTTGATAACATGCTAATAAGGGTTGAAAGTGGTGGTTCCTCAAGAAGGGTAATCAGTTCACTGTTATTGCCTCGTTGTAGATAAATTGCACTTTGAATCTTTGCATAGTAAACGTTGGTAGCACTTCGCAGCGCACCCCGTAGCTGACAGGAGCAGGGTTCACTATTTTCTGTACCCAACCAAGGACGTTTACCTTGGCAAAGAAAGTGAGAATCACCATTTTCGAGGGATTTACTTAATCTGGTTTCATCACCATCAACTTCAGTAATTCCCACAAGGTTACGTTTTACACCACACTCACACTTCACTTTTAAACCAGCTAGAGTTGCACTACCAGTTCCGATTAAGCGCACGGGTTTGTTGCAAGTTGGATTAGCTGATTTATGCACCCATTCTCTCCAAGGAAAATCTTGGATGTGACCGCGATCGCACATAGCGATAATCGAAACCTGCGCCATGTAATTCGTCTTGTTCTTGCCTTCACATTCCCGGCATTTAACTTTACCACGGACAGTGAGGGGAAACTTTTCTAAGCGATCGCACCAAGTACACAAATGCCATTGAGGAAAGCGTAAAAACGGGACAGTTAGATAAGCATTGGCAACCCCGTCTCCTTTGTTGGTTTTTCTAAAGTCGGGTGGTAGGCGAAAATGATCCACTCCTAAAGAATGCGCCAAACGCCATTCTTCAACCTTATATTCTGAGGGGTCATCAGCTTCGCTATTATTTTCACGCTTGTACCAGTGGTCGAGTCCAGCTGCGATCAAAGACGTACCATCCCTCACCACCACCATCGCACCAACGCCAAAAGGTACAATTAACTGGGCGCGTCGGATCGGACCTTTAGGCATCTGCTTCTACTCCTGGGTTCAAGTAAAGGTTTGTAATTTCTGCTTGACATTCGGCGTCTACGTTTCTCATCGACATCGGTGTTGCCCAAGACAAACGCTGCGATTCTTTACTTGCGTAATCCCCCGCTACCCTAATGAGGGGTATATCAGCATTATCTTTACCGTTTCTTTCCCAGTTTGTACGTTGCCAAGTTTGCCATTGTTGTGAGCGCTTTTGAAAAACCTGCTCAAAATTTTCCACCTCAGTTGGGTCTATTAATTTTATGCGTGCTAGGAGAATTGATCGCAACTGCTCGATCAGATTTTTTGGGTACGGGTAAGGTGCTGCGCCTTGCTCTCCAACTTGCCGGACATAAGTTGTCATAATGGCGTGTAGCGCTCTGTCTAAAACTGGTGGTGAAAATGGGGTGACGCTCGTTGGTTCAACTTGTGCGTAAAGTCGCTCGTGATAACTGCGGAATTTTTCAAAGTGCGAGCGATCGCGTGGTCTTGTCGGACTATATATTGTCATAACTAGACCGGGACGTTCCCACCACCTACGCCCAACACGCCCTGTTACTTGAATATACTGAGAAGTTGACTTTGGCTGACCAACTACCGCCATCAGGGATAGTCTATCTATATCAACTCCCACTTCAAGAATGCTAGAAGCGAGACAGACATCAACAGGTGGTTGATGACCGCTATTGTCGCATTTGATTTCTAGTTTACTAATCGCTTCAGGAACTTGATCGCTGCGTATCCGCCCAGTTAACTCTAAAATATGCCGCAGCTTACGTATATTTTTCCGCTCTAAACCCAATCGGTTTTGAATTACCTTTAAGTAATCGGGTACTTCTGACTGCAATAAAGATAAAGTAGTTCCTAATTCCCTAAGACTGTTAAAAAATACTAGCAACGTCCACCAAGGATCTCGTTCCTCCACTGTAAGTGGAACTGGTGCTTGCAGGAGAGAGGCAAAGCTGCGTCGTGCAGTTTGCAAAGACTTCTGACCAATCCCATAAACACCTACATAAATTCGACCATGTTGCAATGTTCCATCTGAATTCCGAGCATAACGAGAGAAAAATGAATCCTCAGCATCAATTCCCGGTGGAGGAAATAAAACGACATCTTCACGCCCATACAGTGCTTTTACTTGCTCAGCATAGCGGCGTATGGTTGCCGTAGAACAGACAATTTTTGGTTTAATTTCTTGTCCCTTGCGTCGGTCAGTGCAAAGTTCTTCAATCACAGTTTCATAAAGTCCCACTACTGAACCAAGAGGACCAGAAATCAAGTGCAACTCGTCTTGAATAATCAACCCAGGTGGTGAATTTTCTCGTTGCCCATTAGAACTAATTCCAAATAGCGCCCTTGCCTTTTCTGCGTAACTCCATGCTAGTAGTGCAAACTTATCGACTGTGCCGATTATTAAAGAGGGGCAGATTTCGTAAATATCTTCGTCAATGATGTAAACTGGTAATCCAGTATTGTGAAATGTACAAGCATTGTCAGGACATTTGAAAATAACAGTGTCACAACTTTGCACATACCCTAAAACTTTAGGCGCGTTTTTTGGGAGGCTACCATGATAACGACCCAACTGAGCGCTACACCAAGGACATTGACTTAAAAGAAAACGGTTTTCTGCTGATGAACTTTTTTGAAGTAGTCCTAAAGCGTGTATGGCATCTTTGCGCTTATTAGGAGTAGTTTTACCGCCTACCCAAATGCCAATTGAAAAGGGTTCTTTACCCAGTTCTTTTTCATTTTGACGGCGCAGATACTCCATCGCGCAAATAAGTGCAGAAGCCCGTAGAAACTGTTGAGCAGTTAGTAGCCTGAGAGTATAGCGCATTAAAACATGAACGCCTATATCCTGCGTATTTTTGAGGCGGCACATGAAAATGGCGAATGCTGATAAGCCCAAATATGCCTCAGTTTTACCGCCACCAGTGGGAAACCAAATTAACTCAACCGTGCTACGTTCTGGAATATTGCCATCAGCCGTAGACTGGACGGACATTAGCAGAAATGCTACCTGAAACGCCCGCCATTTGCCGCGATTTGTACTCATTTGCAGAGGGTTAGGCGCTTGATATGGTTCAGAGAAAGTGAATCTTTTGGCAACATTATCGTAATTAGCATTGCGCAGGTCGCGGCGACTACAAATTTGCTGTAGTAATATGGCGTAATTTGCTAGTTGAAATGCTCTTTTAGCTGTGGTATTCTTCTGTAAGTAATTCAGCCCCTGTCTCATTCTATCTACTGCTCTTGTACATTCATCTATGTGCCTACAAGCTGCTTCTTGGTATTTTGCATCAAGAGAGGAAATTTCATTTTTTCTTTCTTCAATCCACTGTTCATAGAGGTTAACAACCTGCGCTAAAGCCGCAAACCCATCATCACCCTTTACCAGTCCAGCTAAGGGAGCCATAGGTACTTCTATACCAATATCAGGGGTGATGCTTGGAGTCTCAACAGTAGGAAGACATTCTGCAATTACAGTTCTAATGCCAGCAACTGCTTCTTTATCCCAGTTAGCTGCACAGCCATGACCAATCGCGTAGGTTTCCATCTTGCGGTAAAGTAAGGCTAGGGATTGTTCCTCATCATCAGAATTTATGCCTGCTTTTGGATAAGGTAAGATTTGCGCCTCATCGGTTGCTGAAACAATAGTTGCTTGAAAACCTGCTTGAAATAAACTATTCTCATCACTAGAACCGCTTGTACGGTTAATTAGACAAACAGTTAATAAACGGACGCCTTCTCGTTTTTCTTTATCTGGTCTAGAGAAAACTTCAATACTAAGTTCAAGTCCGTCTATTTTTTCGCTTTGAACGAATTTTCTTTCTTTTGGACAACAAAGTTCCTCAGCCTTAAACTCTGCTGTAATAGAAACTGGGCTACGTAACCACCAATCACGTTTATTTTCCTTAACTTTAACTTTTTTCTCTCGATAACGTCCACAATTATTAGCTATAACTTTCAGTACAGAATTTCTAGGAAACTCTGCCAAAAAACTAATACCCATACTACTGGGTTTCCATGCATTAGCGGTTGATAAATCAAATGTGTCGGAATCATCTTCAGAGATTTCGTTTATTTTTTCTTTGATATTTTCGATATTTTCCTTAACCTCATCTGTAATCAGATTTTCATCTTCTTGATTGTCTTGGATAGCATCTTTATCTAACTGGTTTGAGTTTAAATCTTCAGCTTCTAATTTTGTAGACCGTGGGTAAAGAACGCCGACACCGTATCTTACCGATGGTGCATCTCGTTGGAGAATTTCTTCGCCGTTTTCTTGCTTCCAAGGACTATAAAAATCTTTTTCAGACTCGAACTTAATCTCACCAGAACATTTAATTATTTTTCCCTGGGGTGATGGTCCCACAAGATCTTCTCGTAATGATTGAATAATTTTATCTCTATTACTTATATGGTCAGTCAAGTCGCTTCGCTCCAAGTCAAAAGTCAAAAGTCAAAAGTCAAAAGTAAGAACCCCATAAATAAATTTAGGGGCTTGTAATAAGGACGTAGTATTTCTTGTTGCACTCCTCTCGAAATACATATTTTTCATTTTCCATAAATAAATTTAGGGGCTTGTACCTTTTTTGTACTTTTGACTTTTGACTTTTGACTTTTGACTTCCCGAAGGGCGGTCATTGATAAACTCACTCACTATCTACTGAAAACGGATGGGCAATTTTTGATGCAGGAACGATAATGTGTTCCGGGTTAATATCCATCACTCGAAATGCAGTGATGCTACCGCCATCTACTTCGGGAAGTTTAAAATCCATTTTCCCTAGTTGTACTAGCGGTTTTAGGTCAGAATTACAAACCTGCTGTATAAGTAATTGACGAATCTGGTGACCAGCACTCTTGTGAGCGCTAACAATTTTATTTGCAGCTTCATGAAATTCGTTTAACTTATTTCCTAAATCGACAAAACACAAGATAGCGTCAAAGTCTCTGTCTTCCTTAGGTCTGATACTTGTGTCAGATATCCAATTGCGAATGTTTTGTTCAGTTTTTGCCAGTTTAGAACCTAGTTTGACAAGTTCCCAGCTAACATTGTGTAAACTTCTCAATCTGACAGCATCCCTCAGACGAATTTTCCAAAGTTTTTGTAACTCTCTAAGGTGTTGAGCTTCATTTCCCAAAATGCGATTTGCCACGGGAATTATATAGTCACCACTCCCAATTGTGCGTAACACAATGAACATACCTTGCTCGATATCGGCAACAGAGATTCTATTTACCTGTGATGCACCGTCTTCTTCTAGGTCAATTACAATTACCTTGGCATCTACATCAAGAAATACAGCTTTTTCTCCCTGTAATAAAAATAAGCTTGCCTCTATATCTTCATCCTCAACACTATCTTTTGAGGAATTGTGAAAATTTTTAGCAATCTGACTGAAGTTAATAGTATGTGGTAGAATTTCATCAGGATTGAGATATTCTGCAAGTATAAGATTATTATTTTTCGTACTTACTTCTTCTGTCTCGGATATCAGCTTTTGGACAACAGAAGGAGATGTTAGTATGTTGTTTATAGAGCCAATAAATACAGGTTGTGGTTGCCATTTATCCTTTATCCAACTGTATTGAACTACGTGAATCTCTAGTGAGCGTGGTGCTGTAAAAATATAATTAGGAAACCAACGAGTGGCTCCTACTACAATTAATGTTGTGTAGCTGGTGAAACCACGTAGTTGTGATGGAGCTAATGTTTTTATGTTGCGGAGTTCAGGGTTAGTAGCTAGTATTTCCTCTACAGCAGGAATCAAGCGAGGTTCTTGGATTAGCAAAGCTATATTTTTTTTGTAAATCTCTGTCAAACTTTTTACATAGTCCAGCATTGGACTATCACTTAATTGTGACAAGCTGACCCAAATCTTGAAAATATTATCTGCTGCTGATGTAAAATTGGGATAGCTAAACTTGCATTTTACCAAGTGTTTTCGTAGGTCTTCAATAGTTTCTGGTTTACAGGCTGAAGAATGGTTAAACGGTAGTGGTGCTGCACACAAGTTAAATTGATAATGTTTTAGAGTACGGAAAAAATTTTTCCAGTAATCGTCTTTAGCATCTTCGCCGAGTGACCGATAAAAGTTTTTCAGCAACAGGCAAAAATCATGGAACTCAGAATGTTCTGATTGATAATGATAGATTTTGCTCTGACTGCTACAGTCATAAATTTTGTCAACATCTGCTAAGGAAATAGAAGTCATTGACGTGCTTCCTGATAAAGGACAATTTCAACAGGAGGGGGAATAGTAGGAAGATTTAGTGTCTCGTCAACCTCAACACGGCTACTATACTCGTAGTTGATAATTTCTGTTGCTTCGTGAAAGTGTCGTTCTGTGCGATCGAGTAAAATAATCCAGTGGGAGTTACGCCAGTTATCCCGCCACTTAATAAAGGCAGATGCACCGTCGAATATAGTTACATGGGGTAATAATCCATTTGCTGTTTGTGGCGTTTTATTTCCTTTGATGGATAAAATCTCTGAACGGTAAGCTTGGTTTTCAGTTATGAAATTACGCGATCGCAATACATCCTGCAAAATACCTTCTTGAAAGGTATTTTCAGTAGATTTGCAGGCAAAACGGATATCTGTAATTTCATGTTTAATAGTGCTGATACTTCCAATAATTGTACAATCCAATCTAGGGTATGCAAATAAATCGGCTGCCTTAACTTTGTCAATAAGAACATTAAAAAAATTATTATAAACAATAATACTTTGTCCTTTTGCTTTTTTAGGAAGACTCAAAACTGGTTTAGCTGCAATAGAAATTTTAGAGGATTCCTTTTTAGAAACTAGATGTGTTAGACCACCAGTTTCTGTGCTTTGAACTCTAATACGGAGCCTTGGTTGACCATCGATGTCATTGATACCTTCATAAATGGCTGGAAGTTCTTTACCTTGATACTTAAAACTGACTGACGTACCTGTTTTTAATCTACAAATATCCGGAAAATGTCTATCAATATCAAACCTATTTGTATGAAATTTTTCTCTGGTAATAACAATGCCTAAAGCTGCTAAGGCTGAGGCATAATTTCTCGTAGGAACAGCAAGACCTACCACTAACCGATTTTCCCCAGTATGACTTTCGGCAACGTAACGCCCTAGATTAAGAAAAAAGGTTCCCCACAACGGTAGTGGAACCCATTTGTTAAAATTATTAGCAAAATAAAGATCAGTTTTAGTTAATGCACATTCTACAGAATTACAAATTAGTGTTGACATGAACTCCTAAAATAATAGACTGTTGTAAAGCAGTAGCATTTAATAAAAACAGCTTAAAATGCATTTTGTGTTCATAATATTTATCTTCAATTGGAGTTATAGCTGTTGGCATCAGTAATTAAACGGAATTTGCTTTTGGCTCAACTACTGTAGTACCTTGTAGCCGTTTTTCACTGGTGGGTTATTTCTGCCCCACTGCACTGTTGTCTTGGCGATCGCGCTTCACTCAGTAGGTGGTGTTGCAATACGGTTCGGTTAAAGGTTATTTGTGAGTGTAGAGACGCGAAATTTCGCGTCTCTACAGGGTCTATCGCGCTCGTAAATTATCTTATCCGAACCGTATTGGGTGGTGTTACGTCAGCACAAATAAACGTACTCCCGAACCGCCCGAAGATTACCTATAAAAAACCTCCAAGACGAGGCAGCGCTGCAGGAGGAGCCAGAGCACTCTCCGGCGGGTTTCCCGCGCCCTGGTGACTGGTGAGACAGCCCTGAAGGAGGGTTTCACTCATTCTGGATCTGCTTTCCCGTTGGGCGTTGGTTTCCCGGCAGAGGCGACTGCCGTGCCAAGAACGCCAAGGTTCAAGAACGGTAATTTTGTACTCCTGTTGGGAGTAATTGGTGAGACAGCGAGCATGTTGTCGGTTTTGCCGCAACTCACGGCGACTGCGTTAGCGACGAAGGAACCTACTTAAAAGCGAAACCCCATCCGATTGGTATTAGATGGGGTGTTTGCCTAAGAGTAAAGTTTGTGTTCGGGATCTAGCCAAACAATGTAAAAAACTTCCTCAACGAAAAACCCATGCACTCTGCCGTGCTTATTGGAAGAGATAGAAAATTGATACATTCGCGCATCCGTTTCTTAAGCCTCTCCCCGCATCGGGGAGAGGTTTGGAGAGGGGTTCTATATTAAGTGAAGTTTTGAACCGTTCGCAGTATAAATAACCGTATGCGCTCACACAATACAATTGTAATAGGACTTACACACGCTCATAAATTTGGTCGTTTCAGACTCTAGAGCGGGCGCATAAAGGTGCAGAGTTGTCAGGGCGGGGAAACCCCGCCCCTACGCATTTATCCTCAAATAAATATTTATATTTATTAGATTACTTTTATGCTGTAGTACTTTGTAAAAGAAATCTCGCTAACTCACAAAATCCTTCCCCTTCAGCATCCGTAGTAATATAAGCAGGTTGATGCTGCAACTGATTTGCATACTGTAGCACATTTGCTACACCCACTGATATGGGAAAACAACGCTGATCGAATAAACTTTCATCGTTGGGACTATCGCCTACAGTCACAACTTGTTCTTTTGTGTATTGGGGAAAATCGAGCCGCAACACCTGTAACAACCCACGGGCTTTATCTTGTTCTAAAGGTTTGATATGACACTGCACGTTACTGTAGGTGAATCCCCAATTCATTTGCTGGCAGAGACGACTCAGGGTTTGTAGTTCATCTGTACTCAGACCTTGCACATCAAATGTCCAGTCAGTGATCCGAAAGCGATTGTCAAAAGATTCTTGGATGTGGGGAAATTGGGTTTGTAACTGGTGAAAAGCCGCAGCCAACTGTTGGCGATGGGCAACAAAGTCAGGAATGGGCGTTAAGGCTACTGGTGTCTCACTCCCAGATCGATAAAATAAACCGCCGTTTTCTGCTATAGCACCAACGACTGACAGGTAACTTACTACTCCACTCACCCACCCGGCTGAACGTCCAGTGACAATCAGTACCTTGAAGTCAGATCGTGCTAAATCCTCCAAAGCTTGCAACAAAGCGGGAGTAAATTTTCCTCTCGTAGTCAAAGTGCCATCCATATCTGTGGCTACCAGACGAACACTGGTAAAGCAATTAGTAGATGAAGCTTGAGATCGGGGTAAGTGTCTGTACATCTGCGGTTGGGGAAAAGCTGTAAAAAATACTAATGATACCGCAAGATGACATTCAGAATTTGGGCATCCTAAAGATTAGGAGTCAAGTTTTTCTGTTTGCCAACCATGTCAACCTTAATGTTTGTTGCCCAAGCCTCAGGCGCAAAGACTATAAAAGCATCTCAGCAAGTGCCAGCCAGCGATCCACAAGCACCTCCACTTTTGGTAGCAACCTCTGGAGGACTAGCTTTAGCGGTAATTGCTCTGATTGTGTACGGCAGACTTCAAAGGAAAAAGTTCGAGAAAAAAGTCAAGTTTGAAAAATTCCGCTCGCGAGAACTAGAGAAAAAGTTTAAACTAGCCTTGGAAACAATTCGCAAAATGGAAACAAATCCCGACTTAGTTAACTCACGGGAATTTAACCTAGATTATCTGCGAATGCGGATGTCAGAGGAAGTATTTCATTTTGCAATTATTAATCAAGTTAAAATCAAGGTCAAAGATAAAATTGCTCAAGCAATGCGTCCCACTCAAGCCCAACAAGGAGTAGTAGGTATTGCCAGTAACACCGGACGGCAGGTGGATGAAATTTTTGATCTAGAGCATGAGACTGGCACTCCACCAAACACGAGTAAGCGAGTGTTGTTTCGCATTCAAATCCGGTTAATGAAGTTACCAACGCAAGCAACTTCTGCCACTATTAGCCAAATTATTGACTGTATTGAAACCTACCTTAGCCCCACAGACGATGAGGACACTTGGCAGCCGACAATTCAAGGTAGGATTGCCAACATGCATTGGGATCAAAAGGCTAAGCCTACTCCCTTGTTGGTGCTGGAGCAATCGAACGAAGGTGTGAATGTTACTTTCCGTACTAGTCGCCAACCAAATGCTATCATAGCCGCAGGAACTGGAAATAAAAAATCCAGGCTCTACTAGAAAAAAATCATAGTTAGTTGGTAGTTGATGGTTGATGGTTGATGGTTGATGGTTGATGGTTGATGGTTGATGGTTGATGGTTGATGGTTGATAGTTGATAGTTGATAGTTGGTAGTTGATAGTTGGTAGTTGTTAGTTATTTTTTGCTCTTGACTCTTGACTCATAACTTTGCTTTGGGAATCACGGGCTAAAAGACCATCCTCCATTTCCACGATGCGATCTGCTATGTCTAAAATGCGGTTGTCGTGAGTCACTAATAAGATAGAAGTTCCCTGATCTTTAGCAAGACGCTGCATCAATTCCACCACAGCCCGTCCTGATTGTTTGTCCAAAGCTGCTGTGGGTTCGTCTGCTAGCACTAGTGGCGGACTATTTACCAAGGCGCGGGCGATCGCTATCCTTTGTTTTTGTCCTCCAGAAAGATTCTCTGGGAATTGATTAACTTTTTCCCCTAAACCAACTGCCTTCAGCATGGCTTCTGATTTAACAACAGCTTCTCGTGGAGAAATCAACTGATTCAATTCCACAGCCATTTGCACATTTTGCCTAGCAGTTAAGAACTCTAGTAAGTTGTGAGCTTGGAAAATATAACCAATCTTACGCCGCATGTTCACCAGTTTTGTCTGGCTGGCTCTAAATAGTTCTTTACCTAAAAATTTTAGACTTCCCTCTTGTACCGACCGCAACCCACCAATCAAGCTCAGTAGTGTTGTTTTACCTGAACCTGATGGTCCAGTCATAATGACAATTTCCCCTGGATAAATTTCTAGATTAATATCAAATAAAATTTGTCTTTTCAGTGCGCCTTTCCCATAGTAATGGTTAAGATTTTGGATAGCAATTACAGGTTCTTGGTTCATCATAAATTTAGTTGTTAGTCAATAGTCAATAGTCAGGAGTTATTATTGACCCTCATCATCCCCTACTCCCCACTCCCCACTCCCCACTCCCCAATTAAAAAATATCGGCTGGATCGGCAGACTTTAATTTACGTACAGCAATTGCACCTGAAATAAAGCACATGATAATTGTCAAAATTAGCACCATAACGACGCGATTAAGATTCATGAAAACAGGTAAAAGTGTAGCGGATCTAGCTGTTTGATATAAAAACATAGAGAAAGCTAACCCTGGTATATATCCTAAAATCGCTAAAATCAAAGCTTCTTGCAAAATCACAACCAACAAGTAGTTTTGTGTATAGCCTATTGCCTTAAGGGTTGCATATTCAGCCAAATGATCTGCAACTTCTGTATAAAGTATTTGATAAACAATCACAGTTCCCACAATAAAACCCATGATTGTCCCTAACGTGAAAATAAACCCAATAGCTGTACTATTTGCCCAAAAATTTCTTTCGTAGTCAATATATTCTTGCTTAGTGAACACAATGACATCTTGAGGTAAATAATTCTTCAAGCTTTGAGCAATAACTGTCGCGTTTGCTCCCGGTTTTAATCGAATCAGTCCAATATCAATTAATCCTCGCTGGCGGTTGTTAAATATCCGCAAAAAGTTAACATCACTTGTAATTAAATTACCATCTGCCCCAAATGATGCACCTAAGGTAAATAGTCCTTTTACCTGAATCCGCCGCCTTCTCACTTCTGTTGTCACAGTTTTTCCTTGCTCAAACTCAGCAGCAATTGGACCATACTCCTGCCGAGAAGAACGGTCATATAAAACTACATCAGGTAGTTTAAGTTTGTCGATATTTTCCTGAACTCCAGGCAAGTTAAATGGGTTAAATTCCGGGTTAATCCCAATTACTAGGATGTTGCGAGGGCGACCTGTTATGGGATTTTTCCAGCTAGTATAGTCTACATATATAGGATGTACAGATTCCACTGCCTGCAAATCTAAAGCTTTATACAACCTTCGTTGGGAAAAGCCTTTCATTGCTAGTAGAGCAATAGATTGACGGTTGATTAAAATAATATCAGCTTGTAAACTGCTATGTAACCGAACGTTACTGAAATACAGAGAGTCCTGGAAACCAATCTGCATAAACATCAGAATATCAGCAAAGCCAATTCCTGCCAGCGCTACAGCTAGACGAGTTTTTTCTCGCTTCAGTTGTAGCCACGCTAGAGGTATTTTGCGTAGCATATTTTATGTCTCCATGCATTAAATTGTTAATAGTTAATAGTTAATTGTTAATTGTTACAATCAACAATGAACAATCAACAATCAACAGTTAGATATTAATATCGACAACAACCTTGGCGTAAGTTAAGCCTGCAACTTTTTCACTATCTTGTGGAGAGAGGGCCACTTTCACTTCTATGACTCTGGCATCAGTATCTGCCGCTGGGTCTGTGTTCAGCACGTCTTTTCTGCCAATTTTTCTGCCAATATCAAAGACCGTACCCTGTAATTGCCCACTAAAAGCTCCATTGTCGCTGTTGATCCTAACTTGCTGACCGAGACGCACTTTACCAATACTGTCTTCAGGAACTTCAGCTATGGCAATCATCTGATCGGTTTGTCCAATCTCAGCAATTCCATCTGCACTCAAGCTTTCTCCCGCCTTAGTGTGAATTTTTAAAATTTCTCCAGAAATGGGAGCTTTGACGTAGCTCAACTTTAGTTCGGCTTCTGCTTTTCTGACAGTTGCGATCGCATTGCCGACTTGTGCCTGCGCTATTTGTATATCGGTAGGACGGACTTCTCGAATTCTGCTAAATTTAGCTTTTTCTTCTTCGATTTGCTTTTGTAAAGTTGCTATAGTTTTGTCCCGGGTTTCTTTGGCTTCGACAAGCTGCTGTTGTAAAGTTTCTATAGTTTTTATTCGGTTAGCTCTAGCTTCGGAAATTTGCTGTAGCACAGTTGCAATAGTTTGGGTTCGAGTGGCTTGGCTTTCAGTAACCTGCTGAGTGGTGGTTTCCGCACTCAGGCGTCTCCTGTCACGTTCTTGTTGAGAAATGGCACCTTCAAAGTATAAAGAATCATAGCGTTCAGCATCAACTTGGGCATTGTTAGCTTCTGCTTGTGTTCTTTGCACCGTTGCTCTTGAAGTATTCGTTTGCCCTTGGAGTTGGGCTTCTAGACGATTAACAGTTGCTTGTTGGGCAAGGTTTTCCCCCCGTAACTGCGCCTCTATGCGAGCCATTGTCGCACCCTGAGCAACGCTTTCCCCGTGCAATTGGGCTTGTAGGCGATCGATGACTGCTTTTTGGGCTTGAATATCTCTTGGTGCCCCAGTTTTGACATTTGCTAAATTGCCACGGGCTTGTTGCAGTTTTGCGTTTGCTTCTTCTACTGCTGCTTCATTCGTTGTGAAGTTATCCAAAATCGCAATCACTTGACCTTTTTTTACCCGTTCCCCCTCTCTCACCAGCAATTGCTCAACTCGTGACGTTCCTTGCAGTCCTGTTGGGGCAGACATTTTTATCACTTCCCCTCGCGGTTCCAAACGCCCTAAAGCATTAATGCTGTTGACAACTGTCGGTGTAGTGGGTACAGGCTCGGTTAGTTTTTTCAGCTGCTCTATTTTGACTTTAGTTAGTACCCCGGCAGTAATTGCTACTGGCAGCATGGCGACGATCCACCAAACCTTAGATTTGTCAATTGGCTGCTCCCTTAACCTTGGCTTCTCACTTACCCTTGACATGGTATGTTGCCCGTTTGTCTGAATTTTACTGATATTCGTAAAGTCGCTTCGTTTCAATTAAAAATTAATTTTTAATTTTGCATTTTGAATTCCCTCGAAGAGGGTTGCTGCCTTTAATTCAGCAAGTAGATAACTGATGGTGCAGACAGATTCAAACATGGCAGAAAATCTCTACAATGTTCTGCATCCTAAATGACTTACAGCAGTTTTCAATTGAACCCGTGCCTGATTGTAGGGGCGGGGTTACCCCGCCCTTACGGTTAAATTTTGGTCTACTCTATGCCAGGTTTTTGAGAAGTTATGGCAATAGTTTTATCTATCTAAAGTTAGTTGCGCCAAAATAAGCATTTGCCGCTTCTGTTGTGAAATGGTGAAAAGTCAGCTTTCAAATAGAACATTTATGACATCACTGTTTCCTTAGATTTCAAGTCAATCTATTAGCAAGGTTTGTAACATCCATCTACTATGAAAACAAACATTTCTTAAATATTAGCTCTAAAAAAATCTAATTTCAGTGAATAGTGAACATTAACCAGTTATCGGAGTTTTTATGTGGATGAAGTACATTCCTCGTTGGGGTGAACAGTGAGACAGCCCTGTACTGCAAAGCAGAACCCGAAGGGTAGGAGGGTTTCCCTCCGCAGGCAATACTTGTCGGTTAACGATAGTCGAACTGCCAGAAACCCGGTAACTCCTGCGAAACCGGGTTTCTTATTTTCGCTCTTTCCGAGCAGTATTGCCTCCGCAGGGGACTGCGTTAGCGTAAGCGTTGCGATCTTCGACGTTCGCGCAGCGTCTCCATCAGGATAAGGAGCGTCACCCGAAGGGCGGTCATCCTACCAACTTACCTCATGGAAAGTTATCAAGTATTCTTATATTCCTGTCTTCCTGATAACTGTTTACCGAATACTGTTCACTAATGATATGGAAATTCAAAAAGTCATTATTAACTGTTCATTAGTAACATAAATCAAGCATCCGTTTCTCAATTTCCTTTCTTTAAATATGGGGATTTAATTTATGATAAATTACTACTTGTCGCTTTTTTGTATCTCCATTCTACTTTTTACTGTCGTTAAATAAATTCTAACTTGATGAGTTGCTCTTAAACGTAACAGAGCCTACAGAGTCTGGAAGTGGGGAGTAGGGGGAGATACAAATGACCGAATTATTATGACTAATTTGGCAAATCAAATAAAACTGTTGTCATATAATTTTCTGCCCAAGCTGGACCAAAGGCTTTTTCTAGTACGCGACGGGTTTTGTCGTTTTGCTGCTGTTTAGTGCAGTAGTTGTGTTGTCCTTTAAGAATTTGCATCACTTGTTCATTTGAAACAGGAACGGATGCGATCGCACGAAGACAATGAATTTCTAAAAATTCCTGCACGCGGGAGAGAAACATCACTTCTTCTTCAGGGGAAATGGGGCGAACAAAGAGGCAAAATTCTGAAAAAATATCGCCCCATTCAGGTAATTCGCGTGGTTGGGAAAAGTTGAGTTTTCCGAGCGCGGACAGTGTACTGGTATAAGATTCTGGTAAGGTTCGCCCAGATTTGACCGGACTCAGGTCAACGATCGCCGCACTAATTTGACCCCTACCCCCGACTAAATCGCAACCAAAGATTGGCAGGTCGTATTCTGGACGGGGAAACATAACGCAGTGCAAAATATCGAGCATATTTCCCACTTTTGCCAGTTCTAAGTGCATTTTACGGAACTGGGGTGTTTGGTAGCAGCGGTTTTCAATCGTTAGTTTCTCGCCCTCTAGTCTACCTTCCACATACCCCAACTCAGCAGGAAGATCGTAGGGTGACAGGTCAAGGTGAAGACGCCAATTCGCTTCAATACAATCAGCCAGTTGACGAATTAGGGGATGTTGTTGCGATCGCAGCGACATATTTGTTGGTTGTTGGTTGTTAGTGGTTAGTGGTTAGTTGTTAGTGGTTAGTGGTTAGTGGTTAGTGGTTAGTGGTTAGTTGTTAGTGGTTAGTGGTTAGTTGTTAGTTGTTGGGTGTTGGGTGTTGGGTGTTGGGTGTTGGGTGTTAGTGGTTGGGTGTTGGGTGTTGGGTGTTGGGTGTTGGGTGTTAGTGGTTGGGTGTTTGGGTCATTCTCCCCCTACTCCCCCTACTCCCCCTACTCCCCACTCCCTACTCCCTACTCCCCACTCCCTACTCCCCACTCCCCACTCCCCACTCCCCATGCCCCTAATCCCCACTCCGTGGGGGCCCCGAGTTCCCCACTCCCCACTCCCCATTCCCCACTACACAGTCGGTTGGGGTTCTTTGATTTTGGTGTCCAGTGTTTTTGGATCAACGGATACAAGTTCACCGTGTTTGAGAGTCCAACAAAAATCGGCGATCGCCAATAAATCCCCAGCGTCGTGTGTCACCACCAACAGCGTCCAATCTTTTTTCAGTTTCGCCAATAAACTTACCAGTTGCTGACGTATTGACCAATCTAACCCGGCTGTGGGTTCATCCAACAATAATAAACTAGGCTGGCGAATCAACTGCACTGCCAAAGCCAAACGCCGCTGCTGACCACCACTTAAAGCATGGGGTGGTGATGAGAGCGATAAATGCTCTAATCCTACTTCACTCAGGGCGTGCTTAACTTGCTCTGACCCGATCTCTGGATGTCCTAAGCGCAATTCTTCTAAGATCGTCCCACCACAAAAGTGCCGTTCAGGAAACTGAAACACTAACCCAGCTAATTGTTGCATCTGTTCAGCTAAGAGTTCTTGTTCGCGCCAGAAGATTGAGCCGGATGTGGGTTCGGCTAATCCAGACAAAATTTCGAGTAACGTACTTTTGCCAGAACCACTCGGTCCAATAATTAGACCCAGTTTTTGGGGTTCTAACTCCAAATTTATTGATTTGAGAATCGCTTTTTGGGAAGCCGTAGGGTGATAAACGAGATTTCTGAGATGGAGCATTTGTTAAGATTACCAAAAAGTCAGCAACTTACCGATCGACTACACTGCCAGTAACTAGAAAGTTAATTGAGGTAGGGTCGAGGTGTGCATTACTGCATCACCCCTCCCATTCGGAACCGTGCTTGTACCTTTCAGCACACACGGCTACTCAGCGTGTTGTCCTTTTGTCAAGTCGGACTCCCTGACAGCACGACCAATGAAATTAGGGATATCGTTCACCCATTCCCAATCAAACTTTTCCCAGAATTGAAAAAGTTTTTCTAGAAATTTTGAGTGGTTTTTCCTCTTGATTTCTTTGAGGTCGAGTGCGGTCTTTTCGTCGTGACAATGCCGATGTAATAGTTGCAGATTTTGGTATTCATCCTTGCCGCGTAGCGCTCTGGGGATGATGTGGTCTGCTTCTAAAACATCCCAATCGTGGAAGCTTAATCCACACCAAGGACATTTACCCAATTGTAGCTTGAGCAACTTAGCCTTACGATTAGGCATTTCAGGATGTGTCCCTAGTCTTGAACTCCAGTAAACTGTGTCGCCATCGTATGGGCTTTTATCGCCTCTGACTTTAACATAGTCAGTGCTACTGCAGCTGATGTCCCTATGTTTCAGTAACCGGAAGGGGTTCGCATTTCCCTCCCTGGTTGCGAATACCCAGTTATTGTCACCAATGGAAATCCAATATTTGGAATGACCATCATTGATATTTCCACAGCGACGTTTTGCCCATCTCCGAAGTTTGAGGTATGTGAGGTTATCTTGTTTACTCAGTTCTCCATTTGTTTGAGCATCGGAGTGTGAGTAATAAGAAGTCCATCCCCTTATTACAGGGTTGAGGTCTTTTATGAGAGTTGCTTGGTGCGAAGACCTATGTTTTGTGATGATTCTTCCGACGAACTCAGTGTGAACCTTACTTGCTTTCGCAGAAGGGGTGATGAGGGTGTTAAAACCTAATATTGCACCTTGAGTGTTTACGTTACTCCGGTATTTTCCGGCGGGGTATTGTTGGATATGATGACCAAGAAAATCGAATCCAGCTTTACCGTCCTCACTTAATTCAGGTTTGAATGTGTGGGTTAACCGGGTTTTCTCAGGTTTTAATTCAAGTCCTATGCCAGCTAACCATTCCGAGATGATATCTCGGCATCTTTGGATAACGGCTTGATCCTCATGAAAAATTACAAAGTCGTCCGCATAGCGGATGAAATCAGGTACGAAGGAATTTATTTGAGAGCCATTTTCCCTTTCCCCAACCTTCCTTCGAGGGAAGCTTTGCTTTATCCGATTCTCTAAGCCGTGGAGGGCTATATTCGCAAGTAGCGGTGAGATGACACCGCCTTGTGGTGTACCCTCGGATGTGGCAGTGAATACTCCTTGGTCTATAACTCCGGACTTAAGCCATGCTTTTATTTGTTGCCTGACCTTGCCCTTAATGTTAAGCTTTTGGAGCAATACTTCCTGGTTGATGCAATCAAAAGAGCGGGCTATATCCGCGTCTAACACGTATTTTGCCTTGTTCTGAATACAGGTTTTAATCTGTTTTATAGCATCGTGGCAAGACCTTCCTGGTCTAAAACCATATGAATTGGGTTCAAAAACAGCTTCCCATTCTGGTTCAAGCGCAGCTTTTACTACGGCTTGTAGTGCGCGGTCGTACATCGTGGGGATTCCTAGGGGGCGCTTTTCTTCTCTTCCTGGCTTAGGAATCCAGACTCTACGAGTAGGTTTGGATTTCCCAGTTAGCTTAAGTTCCCCAACCAATTCCAAACGTGCTTCTGGGGATAGTGCTTTTACACCGTCCACACCTGCCGTCTTCTTGCCTCGGTTTTCGACTGTAACCCGTCGTACCGCTAGTACCTTATTAGACCAAGACCTCATCAGGGTCTTTTGGAGTTTGCGGACTCGCTTGACATCACCACGGCGGGAAGCAGCATAGATGCGTTTTTGCAACTTAAAAACATATCGTTCGGCTTTCGCCCAGTCGATAGTTTTCCATCCCTCGGTCTTTATTTCTAAATCCGAATTAGGCTTTTTCATGGCTACTGTTACCTCTAGCCTTCCCACACTGCGGTTCATGTCTGCTTATCCCGGTAATTACACCATCCCTTTTTCGGCGTTACCCGTTGATTCGGGTTAGGCGTTAGCTTTTTGAACCATCCCATCCCATCGTTGCTTGTGGCTTGACGCCTACCTGTTACCAATTTCAGGGGCATACGATGGGGTTACTTCGTTCCCACTGTCCATTGATTGAGTCTTTAGGGCATGTCTTTCCACCGGGGTTCTAGGAGGTGCGCTATCTCGATGAGCGAATTCTGATAGTCCTTACCCTTGTCGGATATTTCCGACCCAAGGGATAGACAGGTGTCTATAGCTTATGTCCCTTGGCAGGCATTAACGATGGTTAAACGACATTTTGCCTGTTCTGCCCATGAACTCTTGCTTGCAGCTTGCGTTTTCAGCTATTATCGCCTCAACTGCTTTCACTCCCGCTTCCACATCTGGGTTGTCAGTCCAGATATAGGGGAAACTCCTCACCCACCTCACGGTAGGGGGCGCTGTGTGCTTTAAACCTCGCACCGAGGCTGTAGGACTTGGTGTATTTTGGATTGGGTTATAATTTCTGTTGGTAAGACCTAAATATTTCCCCGTTCCTCTAGCTTTCTTAGCTTATTGCTTGGCTAGATGGCTCACCTACATGGATAGTGAGTTGTCTTTGGTTGAGGATAAAAGTGCGAACTCTACCCACAAATTGGGTTACTCAACCAATGCCAGCCGTCCCCCCTTTCGGGTTTGGGCTTGAACGAATCGCACCGCTCCCACGCCTAGAAGGCATGGGATTCTTAAAGACTAAGCCAAGTCTTTAATATTCCATAAATTCAGACTTTGCTGAATCGGCTCTTTCCCAGGCTGATGGCGTTTTCTTCTCTTGCGAGTTGAACCATCATTTTGTCCTCTTAATCCTGTTGATTCAGGATTGGGCGTTTCAAACAGCAAAAGCTGTTGGTAGGGTCGAGGAGAGCATTACTGCTCTACCCCTCCCATCCGGAACCGTGCTTGTACCTTTCAGCACACACGGCTACTCAATGTGTTGTCCATTTGTCAAGTCGGACTCCCTGACAGCACGACCGATGAAATTAGGGATATCGTTCACCCATTCCCAATCAAACTTTTCCCAGAATTGGAAAAGTTTTTCTAGAAATTTTGAGTGGTTTTTCCTCTTAATTTCTTTGAGGTCAAGTGCGGTCTTTTCGTCGTGACAATGCCGATGTAATAGTTGCAGATTTTGATATTCATCCTTGCCGCGTAGCGCTCTGGGGATGATGTGGTCTACTTCTAGAACGTCACAATGTTGAAAGCTTAATCCACACCAAGGACATTTACCCTTTTGTTGCTTAAGCAACTTAGCCTTACGATTAGGCATTTGGGGGTGTGTCCTTAGTCTTGAACTCCAATAAACTAGGTCGCCATCGTAAGGGCTTTTATCGCCTTTAACTTTCACATAAGAAGTGCTACTGCTACCGAACTTGCTATGTGATAGTAACCGGAGGGGGTTCGCTTTCCCTTCCCTGGTTGCGAATACCCAATTATCGCCGTCTATGGAAGTCCAATATTTGATGTGACCATCATTAATGTTTCCACATCGACGTTTTGCCCATCGTCGAAGTTTCAGATATGTGAGGTTATCTTGTTTTGCTAATTCCCCAATCGTTTGGGCGTCGGAATTTGCGAAAAAAGAAGACCATCCCCTTATGACAGGGTTGAGGTCTTTTATTAAAGCCGTTTGGGGCGAAGACCTGTGTTTTTTGATGATTCTTCCGATTTCCTCAATGTGATTCTTACTTGCCTTCGCAGATGGGATAATGAGGGTGTTAAAACCTAATATCGTACCGTTGGCGTTTGTATTGCTTCGGTATTTCCCCGCTGGGTATTGCTGAATATGATGACCTAAAAAGTCAAATCCAGCACTTCCATCCTCACTTAATTCGGGGTTGAATGTGTGAGTTAGTCGGGTTTTTTCAGGTTTTAACTCAAGTCCTATACCTGCTAACCATTCCGAGATTATTTCTCGGCATCTTTGGACGACGGCTTTATCTTGATGAAATACTAAAAAATCGTCTGCATACCTTATAAATCCAAGGTTTTCGCGGTTAACTCGCTTTCTTCCTGGAAGTGTGTCGGCATATTCTATCAGCCGATTTTCTAAGCCGTGGAGGGCAATGTTTGCAAGGAGGGGTGAAATTACACCTCCTTGTGGCGTGCCCTCAGATGTAGCAGTAAATACCCCAGAATCTATCACACCTGATTTAAGCCAAGCTTTTATTTGTTGCCTGACTTTGCCTTTGATGTTTAGCTTTTGGAGCAGTACTTCATGGTTGATGCAATCAAAACAACGGGATATATCCGCGTCTAGCACGTATTTTGCCTTGTTTTGAATACAGTTTTTAATCTGTTTTATGGCATCGTGGCTTGACCTCCCTGGTCGAAAACCATAGGAATTTGGTTCAAAGACCGCCTCCCATTCTGGTTCAAGCGCAGCTTTTACTACGGCTTGTAGTGCGCGGTCGTACATTGTGGGTATTCCAAGGGGGCGTTTTTCATCTCTACCGGGCTTGGGTATCCATACTCTACGAGTAGGTTTGGATTTGCCAGTGAGTTTTAACTCCCCAACCAATTCAATACGCGCGAATGGGGACAGGGATTTAACCCCATCCACTCCTGCGGTCTTTTTTCCTTGGTTTTCGACTGTGACCCGTCGTACCGCTAACACTTTATTAGACCAAGACCTCATCAGTGTCTTCTGGAGTTTGCGGCATCGCTTGACATCACCACGGCGGGAAGCAGCATAGATGCGTTTTTGCAACTTGAAGACGTACCGCTCGGCTCGTCGCCAGTCGATATCCTTCCATCCCTCAGTATTCAATATTGAATCTGAATTAGGCTTATGCATAGCTACTGTTACCTCTAGCTTTCCCACACTGCGGCTCACGTCTGCTTATCCCGGTAATTACACCATCCCTTTTCAGGCATTACCCGTTAATTCGGGTTAGGCATTAGCTTCTTGAACCATCCCACCCTCTCGTTGCTTATGGCTTGACGCCTACCTGTTACCAAATTCAGGGGCATACAAGAGGGTTACTTCGTTCCCACTGTCCATTGATTGAGTCGTTAGGGCGTGTCTATCCACCGAGGTTGTAGGAGGTGCGCTATCTCAGTACCACAAACCTGATAGTCCTTACCTTTGTCAGATATTTCCGACCCAAGGGGTAGACCGAAGTCTACAAGCTTATATCCCTTGGCTAGCTCGTGACGATGGTTAAACGACACTTTGTCTGCTCTACCCATGGACTCTTGCTAGCGGCTTGCGTTTTCAGCAATTATCACCTCAACCGCCTTCACTCCCGCTTCTACGTCTGGGTTGTCAGTCCAGACCTAGGGGAAACTCCTCACCTACCTCGCGGTAGGGGGCGCTGTGTGCTTTAACCCTCGCACCAAGGGTGTAGGACTTGGTGTATTTTGGATTGGGTTATAATTTGAGTTAGTTGAAACTTCAATCTTTCCCCTTTCCTCTAGCTTTCTTAGCATGTTAGGCTCGGCTAGATTTGCTCACCTACATGGATAGTGAGTTGTCTTTAGATGAGGATTAAAGTGCGAACTCTACCCAAAAAAAATGGGTTACTCATCTAAAGCCAGTCATCCTTAAGTATTTCTACTCATTTCGACTGAACGAATCGCACTTGGTTCCGAGCAGTCCACCCGTACCTTTTTTACGGCATTTTTCGGGGGTTGCTGACCCCGAAAAGATGCCTTACTTTCACCCGACATTTAAGAGCTATTCCAAACTTTTCAACACCTTTATTCTTGACGTTCACCGCGCCGTTTTGATCGGCATCGGCACTATAACCACATTCACCACACAAAAACTTTTCCCCATCTCTGTTTGATGCGTCAACATGGTGGCAATGCGGACATTCTTGAGATGTATGATGTGGTGGAACTACACCGAAAATTTTTCCCGACTTTGCAGCCGCGTATTCAATTTTTGTTCGGAGTTCGTACCATCCAGCGTCTGAAATAGCTCTGTTAAAACCTGCTTTTCTAGACTGACCATTGTTAATATATCTTCCAGTCTGCTCATCTTTTTTAGGCTTGCAACGTTTTTTCATGTTGCTCACCTTTAAATCTTCTAGGAAGATAGCATCAAACTTTTTCGATATCTCTATTGCTATTTTCCATTGAATAGCAGTCCGTTTGTTTGCAATTCTTTGGTGCAGTCTGGCAACTCTATTACTTGCTTTCTTCCGATTATTACTACCTTTTTTCTTACGATTAATTTCACGTTGACGTAGACGCATTAATCTTCGCGTCTTATTGTTTATACTAAGTTTGGGATTCTTGACCTGAAAGCCATCCGAAAAAGTGATGAGTTTCTTTATACCCATATCACCACCAACAGCCGTACTAGCCTCATTGGCTGACATTATGGGGAAGGTTGGCACTGATGGGTCTTCGATTCTTACGCTAACAAACCAGCCATTCGCCTTTTTCCGTATAGTTACAGACTTAATTTTGAATCCGTCAGGAACAGGGCGAGAATTGTAAAATTCTACCTGTCCTATCTTTGGTAAATAGATTTTACTGCCATCTATTTTTACACCGAAAGCATAGGTAAAACTCCTAAAAGTGCTGCGGTTTTTAAAGTTGGGAAAACCTGCCCCTTTAAAAAACTTTTCGTAGGCTTTGTCAAGTCGCTTTATATTTTCTTGAAGAACCGTAGAATCAATACCTGTGTACCAAGGTCTAGTTTTCTTCAGCGCTGGCAATTCTGACATTTGAATTTCACCAACATTTCTTTTAGCTATCTTGACAGAGGCTACTTTGTTTACCTTTTTAGTTTCGATATCACAGTAATCACCAAAAATACCAGCTTCTTCTTGCTTTTTGGTTTTTTGTCCTCCTGATATTTTCCAGGGATGTCCGTCTACATCCCCGACGTAGCAAGTCAATGGACAGATTTCTGCTTTAGTCTTTAAATCGCAGTATTGACCTTGGATGAATCTGGAATAATATCCGTCTATCCTTTCACGCAAGTTATAGTTGTAAGACGCTCTCAGCATATCTAGCCAAGAATCCATAATTTCTGACTGTTCTTTGTCTGGACGCAATTTGTAGACATAACCGAGAAGCATCTCATCACCTCCTTAGCTGTTTTATTTCTTTTCGATTTATATATTAGCATAAATGCAGTTGCGTTGTCACTGCTTTATGAAAAATAATTCATTACAGATTAGGATGTCAGACAGAAGAAAGCATAAGCTTATGTTATATGCTGCAAGACAAGACAAGACTATTACAAACTTGATAGAGGAGTGGATAGATAGCTTACCCGATTCGGAAAACCCTGATGACTTGACTGCACCTAAAGGTGCAACGCATTCATGAGCCAGCGTTGCAGGAGGGTTTCCCTCCGTAGACGACTGGCGTCCCACGCCTAAAGGACGGAAGAGGCTTCCTGAGTCAGCCTCTTCCTCGTGGGCTTTCTGCCACGATCAATGTAAGAAGGTGCAGCGCATAACATAAGCTAACATCATCTATCCAGCAGCAAGAGATATTCTCTTTTTTCCCATATTACGAACCACTCTCGGATAATAGTAGAGACGTTGCATGGGACGTCTCTACTCCATTGTGGCAAACTTGTTCTTAAACAATAGCGACAACAAGCATAGGAACTTGGAAAAACTCATCAAGTCAAAATATCTAAAAATTTTTGGCTTAAACAACTCTGATTCTGTGTTAAGTATCTCTGGCATTATAAGTAACATATAAAACAACTTCAATAGTAATTATGCTGAAATCACCAATAACGAAACGCTTTTCAGTTCCGCTACCAATTGTATATGCGATCGCTAACCTAGCAAAAATAGCTTTTGCCGCCGCCTTTACACTCAATATCTGGGTAAGTCCCTCTCTAGGAGCAGATCCTTTTCGGACTATTAAGCCTCGCAACATTGGTGACAAAACGGAAGCAGCATTCAAAGCTATTTTCCAACAGGGCGACTACCAAACTGCAGAGCGTTACCTGCAACAAGCTCTATCCACAGAACCAAACGAACCCCTAGCCTATGCCATGAAAGCGTCCTTGGCATACATGAATCAGGATTGGGCTACACTAGACACCTACAGCAAAAAAACTTTAGAAACATCACAAAAGCTGATGACTAGCGATCCCTTGCGCGGCAATTTATACACTGCTGTTGGTGATTTTTTAGAGGGCGCAGTCATTCTTAGCCGTGAGGGTACACTCAAGGGTGCTCCTCAAGCTTTAAGTCTGCTACGCCAAGTATACGACAATTTAGACAAAGCCGAAGCGATTTCTGCTAACGATCCAGAACTGAATTTGCTCAAGGGCTATATGGATTTAATGCTGGCTGTGAATCTGCCTTTTGCCAACCCAGAACAAGCTATTGAACGGTTGCAGAAAAATGCTGCGCCTCGGTATCTGGTGGATCGGGGTGTTGCCATTGCCTATCGGGATTTAAAGCAGTACAATCAGGCACTAGATTATGCCAATCGTGCTTTGAAACAGACATCCGATAACCCAGAATTATATTATCTCAAAGCCCAAATCCTCAAAGAACAGGCGAAAAAAGACACAAACCAGCAACTTATGCAAGAGGCGATTAGTAATTTTGACAAAGCACTGGCTAAGAAATCCCAACTACCAACTAATTTGGTCAAACAAATTGAGCATGAACGAGGCAATGCTGTTAAACGCCTTAGTCCATAAGCATGGGGAGTGGGGAACTCGGGGCCCCCACGGAGTGGGGATTAGGGGCATGGGGAGTGGGGAGTGGGGGAAAAGATTATCAATTACTTCTTTCCTACTCCCTACTCCCTACTCCCTACTCCCCCAACTCATCTACAATTGGTTTTGAGTAAAAGTAACGAATACGAAATATGAAACACTTAATGGAAATGCAGGTACAGTTCCGCGAGTTTAACCCTTTTGATGTCTGGATTTGGCTGCAGTTCAGTACAATTCCTTCTGAGCGTGAAAAGCAGTATGTACAAGAGGTTTTCAATTCCTGGTTTTATCTAGGCAAGTTGGGTGCATTTAATGCCGAAAACCTCCAGATACAGGAAACGGGAGTGGAACTCAGTTACATGAATTATGACTCCCATGGGTATGACAAAAGCTTGTTGGCGCTGATGCACAACATGGGTGAGTTGGAGTATGAAGGGACGTGGGCGCGTTGCTGGTTTGACTTGGGAACTTCTGATGCGATCGCCCTAGATATTCTGATCAACGCCCTCAAGCAGCTCAGTCAGGAATATGTCACGATTGAGCAATTGTACATGGGTGGCGAAAATGAAGATTGGCCTGTTGAGGATAGCGAAAGTCGTCCTTCGTTTATTTACGATAATTACGAGAACTAGCAACAACAATGTATAGACAAGGGGAAATTCGAGTCTTAGCCTTGGGAGTCATTCTCCAAGGCGATCGCATCTTCATTTCTGAAGGCTACGATCCAGTTAAGCACCAAACTTTCTACCGCGCCATGGGCGGTGGTGTCGATTTTGGTGAAACAAGTTTAGCAGCCCTCAAACGCGAATTTCAAGAAGAAATCCAAGCAGAATTAACAAATATTCACTACTTAGGCTGTTTAGAAAATATATTTACTTACAACGGTCAGCCAGGACACGAAATTATCCAACTTTATAAATGCGATTTTGTTGACCCAAAGTTGTACCAACTAGAAAAGTTAGTCTTTACCGAAGGTGAGCGACAAAAAACAGCACTGTGGGTTGATATTAGCCGCTTTAAATCTGGAGAATTAAAGTTAGTGCCAGAGCAGTTTTTTGAGTATTTGTAAAGAATATCGAGAGTTTTTGGGCTGATTTGTTTTTGAAGGCTAGGATGTTTTAACAGTATCGGCAGCTACTGAGTCCTTCAAGTCAACAGAAATAACCTCACCTCATCTGGGTGGCTCACATCTTGCACCTACACCCTAGAAGGGTGAGGCTATACGAACAAAGCTCCGAAGTTCCCTGGGCGCGGGAAACAAGCTGCAAGGACAACTCTGGTGCCTGCCGCCGGGCTAATAACCTTTATTTTCCGTCTTATTGAAAAAAAAATTATGTTTATTGAAACCAAAGAGTTTCAGTATTAACACGTTGGTGCAAGATATGAGGTGGGGGAAACTTGAGCGCCTATCACTACTCATATCTATCCTTTTTCGATTTAATGACTTCTATAACATCATCATGCCGTTGACCTTCTATTATGTCTTTTAAATGAATTTTTCCGTCAATGTACTGAATGTGGATTCGCCATCCAGATATTTTATTTATGTCAGCACGGTATATTGCTTGTTTAATACCTTTTACTTTGTGGAGTCTTGTTTTGGGAAAAGTTCTGGTTCGGTGGCACTCATTATCTTCAAGTTCAGCTAAAGCCTCAATAAAATCAATTTTTAGGTCGTCTGGCAGAATCCTCATTGCTTCATAAATAATCCCATACTCATCTAAAAGAGGTTTAATTTTTGACATTAGCTAGGCTAAACCTCAACTTCTTCCTTATCAAGGATTAAGTCTTTGTAAATAGACTTTACCACTGAATTATATGCTTCTGATGCTTCTGAAGAGTTTACAACTCTAAATAAAGTGATAATTATTCTATCAAAAATTGGATCATCATCTATAGTGAGGATTACTCTTATCTTAGGGTTAATTCTAAGGGAATACAGGGAAGAATCATAATCATTAGTCAGTTTTATTGTTTGCAACTGAGCAAGATTTTCATCTTTAAATAGAAAATCTTTATCGTTTAATAAAATTTGAAAATCTTGATTCATTTTATCAATAATGTTAGATTGTTCAGGCTTACTAAATGCTTCTAAATCTTGTTCAAATTCTTTTGTTGATTGAATAAGTATGTCCATTTTACTGACTCCTGAACCAAAATTCCTAACTTACTTCCAATTTAACGTAAAGCTAGAGGATAGAGTCTCTTACGAAAAGACTAAATTCGTAAGCAATTGTACGTTGAACGCGCTCGCATTCTTGAAACGCTCAAAGTGGGAAAGCAATCCCCAAAGTACAAAGAATTTAGTAAAGTTAATTTACTCCTTCGCGGCTGAGGCAGGAGATTAAAATGAAAGCTATTTTAGTGACTGGTGCATCCTCTGGCATCGGATATCGAATTGCAAAAGAATTTACCGAAGAAAGGCAGAGGGCAGCTATGCTGAAGGCAGAAGGGAAGATATCCTTTTGATGTGCCCGATGCCAAAAGGGTTTAAAGCCCCTAACTTTAGTTATGAAAAACAAAGAAAATATGTATTTCGAGTGGAGTGCAACAAGAAATACTGCGTCCTTGCGCGCATCCCCTGAATTTATTTATGGGGATTCCTTCAGCATAGCTGCCTTCGTACTTCTGCCTTGTTAAAATTCATGGCGATCGCGTCTTTGGGAGTGTAAGATAAAAACGGGATGCTGAGATTCCCTACCAAATCAAGGAGATGAGTCGATTGCAAATTCGCGAAGATGACCTGACCTGTAAAAAGATCATTGACTTGCTGCGGGAACATCTCGAAAATATGCATGAGATTACACCGCCAGAAAGCGTTCATGCTCTTGATTTAGAGACATTGCGATCGCCCGATATTACTTTCTGGACGGCTTGGGAGAGCGATTCCTTACTCGGATGCGGGGCACTGAAAGAACTCTCTTTAAGAAGCGGTGAAGTCAAATCAATGCATACCGCCAAGGCTCACCGCCGTAGGGGTGTCGCCTCTTCTATTCTTGAACACATTATAAAAGAAGCCTCGCGGCGTGCTTACGATTGCCTGAATTTGGAAACAGGAGCTTTTCCTGAGTTTGCCCCAGCACGAGCCTTGTACAAGCGGTATGGGTTTGAGTACCGAGGCTCCTTCGCTGAATACATTGATGATCCAAACAGCGTGTTTATGACGAAAAAGCTCTAGGCGCTGCTTCTCGAAATTGGCGTAGATATAGCGTAGCTTACACCAAGTAATGCGCCAGTAAACGTTTGGGCATCTTTGTGGAACACAACCAGCATTGAGCTTAAACTGGTTCATGAGTCGTTTGCTACCCACATCCCGTATGGCGCTAGACTATTAACCGAGTCCAACGCTTAATTAGTCTTGGGGTAATCTTCCTGCCGTTGTTCAATGTCTGCCAGGATTTCATCCATTGTTAGTGGGTCGAGCCATTGATGACGCTCTTGAGTGTAATCTCCACTGCCGTCGTTAAATTGGCGAATAAACCGGATAGCATCGACATATCCCAAAGCATCTACCAACGCCTTAAATCCTTTTCTATATAATTCAATTGGGGTCATTTTATCCTCCTTCTAAAAGATTGGTGGTGACCGCCCTGTGGTTCGTCAAAAGTCAAAAGTCAAAAAAATAAAAAAGGATACAAGCCCCCGCCCCCCTTCGGGGAAAGTCAAAAGTCAAAAATCAAAAGTCAAAATTAAGAATTATTTAATTACTTTTGACTTTTGATTTTTGATTTGGAGCGAAGCGACTGGTGGGGTTCTTACTTTTGACTTTTGACTTTTGATTTTTGAATGGAACGTAGGGGCTGACCTGTTCTCTTCTAGTTAAATCTGGTGTTCTAGCAATTTCTGATTCTAAGGCTGTGCTACTCAATAATTTCCATTCTCCCGTTCGACAACGGCTGATAATTTCTAAAATTGCTTCGGTTTCTAAGCGAATGCGCGGCTGTGTTTGGTCATCAAATGGACGATTTAAACAACAGACATCGAGGTATATTGTATACTCTTTAGCCATCGTGTTTATTTATTGGAATTACATTTAAGCTGAGTTTTCCCCTTGAATAACTCTTGCATCATACTTTTTTTAAGGGCTAAACAGTCAAAGCTGGTGAGTCAATGTACTGGGAGTAGGTAAGAAACAAAAGCATCAAAACCCACCGCAGCGCATCCCAACTGGCACAGGAGGAATAATTTTGGATTTTTTGATAGTCTTTGACTATTAAGAGTTTCCATAGCCCATACTATTTTTAATCAAAGTGTAGCGATCGCCCTTTTATTTGTGAACAACTCGATATTACCTTCTTTGCCTGAAATGGCAGATATATGGCAGCAAACTCTCAATTGGCAACCCACTGTCCAACAGCAGGAGCAATTCCAGCAGTTTTATGAATTAATCCTAGAAGGTAACCGCCAGTTGAATTTAACTCGCATTACCGAACCCTTAGAGTTTTGGGAAAAACATCTTTGGGATTCTCTGCGGGGAATTAGTCCTCTGTTGAGAGATGGGGAAGCGGAGGAGGATGAGGAGGATGAGGAGGTTAAATTATCTCCCTTATCTCCCTCATCTCCCTCATCTCCCTCATCTCCCTCATCTCCCCCTACTTTAATTGACATCGGCACCGGTGCAGGTTTTCCGGGAATTCCAGTAGCAATTGCTGTACCTAATTACACCGTTACTCTGCTGGATGCAACCCGGAAAAAAATTACTTTTATTGAAACAATATTAGCAGCACTTAACCTTACCAATGTCAACACTCTCACTGGCAGATCTGAAGAAATAGGTCAGCAACGTCAACACCGACAAACCTACGATATTGCTCTGGTCCGTGCTGTAGGCACAGCCTCCGTCTGTGCCGAATATGCCCTACCATTGCTTAAACAAGGTGGTTTAGCTGTAATTTACCGTGGTAATTGGACAGAAGATGAAACAACATCTCTAGAAAATGCCGTTAATCAGCTAGGTGGTGTAATTCAATCAATCGAAAAATTTACAACTCCCTTAAGCAATAGCATCCGTCACTGCTTGTACTTACGCAAGGTCGCAATCACACCAGCTAAGTTCCCACGCGCTGCTGGTATACCAACTCAAAAACCTTTATAAAAGGGGAGTGGGCAGTGGGCAGTGGGGAGTGGGGGAAGATGAGGAGGATGAGGAGGATGAGGAGGATCGGGAGGATGAGGAGGTTAAATTGACGGACTCATCTCCCTTATCTCCCTCATCTCCCCCTACTCCCCTCACTCCCTATTCCCCACTCCCCACTCCCTACTGCCCTCTATCCTTATGCAAATCGTTTGTTAATCTCGTCCCAGTTGAGTACATTCCACCAAGCATTTAAGTAATCGGGGCGGCGGTTCTGGTACTTGAGATAATATGCGTGTTCCCACACGTCATTGCCCAGAATGGGATACTTGCCTTCAGTGAGGGGACTATCTTGGTTAGGTGTAGTCGCAACTTCCAGCTTGCCATTTTTATTGCGAATAAGCCAAACCCAACCACTCCCGAAACGACTAGCACCAGCTTCGTTGAACTGCTTTTTAAAAGCAGCAAAACTGCCGAAATTTTGATTGATGGCGGATGCGATCGCACCAGTTGGTTCTCCGCCACCATTTGGCTTCATAATTTTCCAAAACATCGAGTGGTTTACATGACCGCCACCATTGTTACGTACCGTTGTGCGAATATCTGACGGAACGTTATCTAGATTACTCAGTAAATCTTCAACTCTTTTGCTTTTGAGTTCTGGGTGTTTGTCGAATGCTACATTCAGGTTTTTGACATAAGTGGCATGGTGTTTGTCATGATGAAACCGCATCGTTGCGGCATCGATGTGTGGTTCTAACGCCTCGTAGGCATAGGGCAAAGGTGGTAATTGGATAGTTCCTGTGCCTGGACTTGTCTGAGTACCACCACTAGGAGCATTCTGTGCAAAAGCACAAGCATCCATAGTAAAAGCACTGGCACTAGCTCCCAGCAGACATAAGAAATGGCGACGATTAAGAGTCATAAAAGTTACCACGACAAATAAATCACATTTGTTTGTAGTTTTTATTTTCTTAGATTCTGGAGAGAAATTTTAACAATTTTGGAAGTGTTGGTCGTTGGTTGTTCCATTCATATCAAGTCCGGTTAATCATTTATCATTTAGTTCCTACCTCTCCCCGCCTTTGACTTGCGTCAAAGTCGCCCCTCCCCTATTAGGGGAGGGGTTGGGGGAGAGGTTTCTTATTATAAGTATTTAACCGGACATTATATCACAACAAACAACCAACAACCAACAACCAACAACCAACAACTAACAACCAACAACCAACAACTAACTATTGACTAACTTTGCGACAAACGCTGCACTGCTTCACTCCCTAAAATCTGATGTGCTTGTGCAAGTAATGCCGGAATTTTGTCAGCGTGGGGACTGAGGCTGAGAGAGTTTCGCAGGTCTAGTTCATTTACTTGGTCTGCTTTGTTACCTGGAAACCAGTGACCACCATTGCCAAGCATGTTGTAGCGCATTTTGGCGTAGTCTAGCAGATCGTAGGCGATCGCTAGATTCCAGAGCCACAAAATTACCGGAATATTCACCTGACTAGGGGTTTCCGCAAAAGTCGGTAAATTGACGTGCCAGGTTTTCACCCAGTCTTCCCCTAATGTGGCGATCGCTTCTTCTTCCAACCGTGCCATAATTGGCGGCAAGATTTCCGATGCGTTATCTAGTAATTCTAAAGTTTTCAGATGTTCGTCAAAATCTTCTGGTTTTGCCGCCCCTAAACTGAGAGTATGTACTTGGGAATGACTCAGACAAAACAAATCATTAAAAACCATTGGCGATAAAGGAGTACAAAGATCTACTAATTTTTGCGGTGGGTCATATAACTTCCCTCCTTTATCTGATGGGCTAATGATAAATACCCCCATATCATGACGAGTTGCCGCTGCAATCGCCGCCCAATTAGCTTGATTAATGTAATACCAGTGCAGGTTGACGTAATCAAATTGATTTGTATTGATTGCCTTGATAATAATATCTGTTGGACCATGAGTGGAAAAGCCGATAAATCTAACTTTTCCCTGTTCCTTTAGTTTTCTTGCTATGTCTAAACAACCACCTGGACGGATGCTATAGTCTAAAATTTCAACATTGTTGATGCCGTGCAACCCCAGCAAATCAACATAATCTAGGCGGATATTTCCCAGTGACTTTTCAAAGTCGCGTTCAAATTCTTTAGCATCTGCCTTAGGAATGACTTTTGTTTGAACAATTAACTGTGTACGCTTAAACTTTGGCAAAATTTGCCCTAACTGCATTTCAGAAGTGCCGTAACCACGAGCAGTTTCAATGTGATTAATTCCCACTTCTATTGCTTGTCGAATAGTCGCTTCCAAATTTCCTTGATTATCGCGAGGGATTTGCCATTGTGGAAAATCCTGCCATTTATATTGGTATCTCATCCCGCCACAGGAAAACACAGGCATCTGTAATTCTGTGCGCCCAAATCTTCTATATAACATTACTTAATTTTGGATTTTAAACCGCAGATGAACGCAAATAGACGCACTTAATTATCTGTTCTTTCGCTTTGCATCCGCGTCTATCTGCGGTTACAATTTATGCTTCTAGCAGCGCTTTGCCACGCTGATAGAGATCAGCCGCATAGTTTGTCCAAGTTCCTTGTCCCCAGTATCGGAAACAACTCGTTTGCAGCAACAAATTATACAGCAATGCTGACTGGTAGTCAGAACGCTGAGTCACTTTCGGATCTTGCTGCACCTTTTCGTCGTATTTTGCGTGAAACATGGCGCTGAGTTGATTCATGGGTTCTAGGACATGTTCATAACCTTTGACCCAACTTAAACTATTTGTCCAAGAAGCGCCATCCATGTGGAATTGATGGTCAGTTTCTTTTAATTCTGCGATCGCCTTGGACACAGCTTCTGGTGTGGCATTATTTGGATCAACGCGCTGCCAAATTTTGTGTTGCTGAACGGCTTGACAAGTGGGATAGTCTTCAGGATTAACACCCGCCGCCTCAATCAGTTCCAGATATTCAGTACCATTGAGTCCAACTACACCAGATTTCCCCCCACCAGACGAGCGGATTTCATGCCAAACTCTAAATAAATCGCGGGGATATTCATTCATCATCACGCCGCCATTTTCCCCATCCGCAATTTGGGTGACTAACGAGGGGACGTGTAGATTACCAATTTGCTGCTTACCTCTGCCTTTTGCCTCAAAATAGGGCTGCATCTGCGCCACTAATTTTGTATCCGATCCTTGGGTTTTAATCAATACCGTGATGCTGATGGTTTCACCTTGAGAATTGCGGGCAACCAAACGATTCGGGATATATTTATCCTCGTGACGTAGCCCTGAACCATCTAGACGTTCTACCGCATGTTCCTGCACCATCAACCAGCGATACCCGCATTCTTTCAACGCTTCGATATATTTAAACAAGGTATCTGGGTGATTGGGCATGTGCATTTCTGGAGGAGAAAAGCCTTTGACTCGCTTCAAGGCATCGTAGCCAAAAATCGCCGCAAAGTAATGTTGCCATGCTTGAATGTGGAGTTTAATGTCAGGAATGGGTGTGGAAGGAACAACTGCATGACTCCACATTGTTCCTAGCCATTCAACATAAGGCTGATATTGGCGATCGCATGTGATGCGCTTGAGATTGTTGAGAATGTCATGGCGTCCCATTTGCTGCAATCCCCACAACAGATTGCCTGAATAGTCAAGCATAATTCGAGGATTACAACCTTCAGCAATTAGTTGGGGAATAAAATCCCCCATGCGGCTATAGCACCAAGCAAATGGTTCTGCATCGTGGTTATCGCCTTCTTGGGGATGTTCAAACATATACTGGAGATTGCTGATCGGTTCCCCATTTGCACCCGCAGGGATAGTAGGTTGGTGCATGTGGAGGGCGCAAGCAAACCCGGCTGTCATGTCTTCTAAGCGGAGATTTGTAGTGGTTAAAAATACAGGTTCATCTTGATTCACCACTGAACTAATTTCTGCCTCCCAGCCACAAATATTTGGCAATCCTGACCTTAATTCTTCTAAAGCTTGTAGGTTGGGAGATGGGGCTTGTGCAGGCATGAGAATTTCCTTTAAAGCGATCGCCTTTAAATTGTGACCTAAAAATACAATTACACAGACAATTGAAGGAATAAATTTACTTTGTTGACACTCCCATAGCTAGAAGGTCCAAAATTATGAGGTAGTTTTTGGTTGGAAGTTACGCAAGCGCAAGGCATTAGTCACGACAGAAACAGAACTAAAAGCCATCGCTCCTCCGGCGATAATTGGGTTGAGTAACCAGCCGCAGATTGGAAACAAAATTCCGGCGGCGATCGCAATTCCAACGACGTTGTAAATAAAGGCAAAAAACAGATTATGTAAAATATTTCTGATGGTGGCGCGACTTAACTCAATTGCAGTCACAATGCCTTGCAGGTCGCCAGAAATCAGGGTAATATCACTGGCGGCGATCGTTATATTGTTTATGAATCATGGGGTTGCACGAACACTAGCCCACGATACATATTCATACCGCAGGTGAAGGGATATTGTCCTGGTTTTTCACCAGATGTCTATTGCAATTGAAAAGAAGTAAGATCGCCAACTACTGCGGTATTGTTGTAATCAGCGAATACAGAAATTCAAGCCATTGGCTCAAGATGCCTTAAGTAAGTCCAAGCGCCCTGACATCAAGAAACTGGCTCAAGATATAATCACCTCTCAACAGAAAGAAATTGAACAAATGAAGCAGTGGCGACAAGACTGGTACAAAAAGTAGGCTAGTACATCAATATAAACCCAAAAGCAACCGATATGCAAAGCTGTTAGGCAAGATAAACATTTGCAGTTGAAGATTTCAGCTGGGTCTAGATTTGTTTAAGGAGGGGTCATAGTGCGATTTCATCCTAATTTCATTTCTCAATCGAATACTAGGAGGTGTGTGCATTTCCAATACCCACTAACACCAATACGCGCTCCCAATTCCTTTCCTTCAGTACTCAAGGACTTTTGATAGCTATGCCCAACTCCTACCTTTCCCAACCACCTACACCAATTCGTTGTGTTTCTGGGGCACTCCTCTCGCTTCTTGTACTGTCGGTTCCCGCAGTAGTTTTAGCCCACGGCGGACACGGAGACGAATTTCAAGGAGGAAGTGAAGCCACTCAGGCTACTAGCTCTATCCAAATTGATGCCCAAACTGCTCAACGCTTAGGAATTAAAGTCGAGCCAGCCAAACGCCAGCAGCTAGCTGTTGGCATTAAAACTACCGGACAGATTGAAACTCTGCCCAGCAAACGAGTGGAAGTGACTAGTCCAATTTCCGAGTCGCAAGTGGTTTCACTGTTGGTGGAACCTGGTGCAGTCGTGAAAAAAGGTCAACCTGTCGCCGTTGTCACCAGCCCAGATTTAGTGACACTGCGTGTTGACTCTCTGACAAAACGGGCAGAGGCTCAAGCTGATTTAAAAAAGGCTCAAGCTGATTTAAAGCAGGGACAACAAAACTATGAGAAATATTTGCAGATAGCCGCAGATGAAATAGCCCAGGCACAAAGCCAGGTAGCATATGCACAAGAAAAGTATGATAAGGACAAGCAGTTAGCTTTAGCTGGCGCTATCACCCGTCGCACTGCCCTCGAATCTCAAACTCAGCTAGCGGAAGCTAAAGCCAAACTCACCACTGCAGCCAGCCGCAAGGACGTTATCGACGCTCTTGACAAACTCAAAAACGCCCAATCATCTGTTGAGCTAGCCAAGTCAAAGCTCCAACTTAGTAACGCTGCCTATGAAACCAGGCTCTCCCAACTTGGAACCCGCGCCAATACTAAAGGACTAGTGACAGTGACATCTCCGATTGACGGTACAGTTGCCGACCGAGAAGCTACCATTGGTCAAGCATTTAAGGACGCAGGTGGCAAGTTAATGACGATTGTGAATGACAGTCGGGTTTTTGCTACGGCAAATATCTATGAAAAAGATTTGAGCAAGGTAAGGACAGATCAAAAGGTAAGCTTGAAAGTGACTTCTGTGCCTAACCGCACCTTCACCGGACGAATTGCCGTAATTGGGTCAGTGGTGTCAGGCGAAACGCGGGTTGTACCTGTGAACGCGGAAATAGATAACCCAAGCGGAGTACTCAAGCCTGGAATGTTTGCGGAACTAGAAGTTTTGACAGACAAAACGCCGACAGCTATCTTGACAATTCCCAATGCGGCTGTGGTTGATGCTAACGGTAAAAAAGTTGTCTATGTGCAAAGTGGCGATGCTTACCAACCAGCTGAAGTTACCTTAGGTCAAACCTCTGAGAACATGGTTGAGGTTAAGACTGGCTTATTCGAGGGGGATTTGGTAGTCACGATTCGTGCTCCTCAACTTTATGCTCAGTCTTTGCGGGGTGGTAGCAAGCCAAAAGAAGACGAACACACGGAAGCGAATTCAAAGGCGACGTTCGCTAAAACGCCTAACTTACCAGTACCACTGTGGTTGATTGGAGCCTCTGGAGCAACTCTGATCGCTACTGTTGCTTTCATGGCAGGTCGTCGTACCAAACCGCAAGTTCCAGTATCGGCAGAACTTGCCTATGTACCAGAAGAATCTCCTAATGGTTCTGTAAAAGCCCCAGAATCCCCAGCGTGGGATAATAACCATCACGTGCCTCATCAAGAGTCAAAAGTTACAGTTATACGTAAAAATACTCAGCAGTAAAAACGCTGAGTCTCATCATTGATTGGGCGAAGTAGATTTCATCCTGATTTCATTTCCTTTTGGGAAACTATGTATAGTGAAGCGCTAACATCGCTCCTAATCCAGCTGGGATGAGGAGCAACGGAGTGCGCAAATATCCCAACCATGGGTTGAAAAAATGCTAAATTCAATCGTCAAGTGGTCGATCGCCGGACGTTGGCTAATCGTTATAGCCTCCATATTAATTAGTCTGTGGGGATTGCGCGTCATATCGCAAATGCCGCTAGATGTATTTCCTGCCTTCGCACCGCCGCAGGTTGAAGTTCAAACAGAACGAAACGGTTTGGCACCAGAAGAAATTGAGTCTTTGGTAACTCGCCCGATAGAGAGTACCATTAATGGTACACCTGGACTGGAATCGCTCCGGTCTGCTTCTGCCGTTGGGATTTCTGCTATCAAAGCTGTCTTTAGCTGGGACACTGACATTTATCGTGCCCGTCAACTGGTGACAGAGAGATTGCAACGAGCGCAAAGTTTGTTACCGCAGGGGTTAGCGCCACCAGAAATTCTCCCCGTTAACTCGCCGCTGGGATGGGTCGTTAAATATGCTTTTTCTGCTGAAAGCACCGACCTGATGGAAGTGTGGCGCATCGTCAACTGGGACGTGAGAAACCGCTTGCTGGCAGTCAAAGGGGTGAGTAACGTATTTATCTACGGGGGAGATGAGCGCCAATATCAAGTCTTGGTTGATCCAAACAAGCTGAAGGCATATAATGTGTCCCTTGCAGATGTAACCAAAGCAGTGCAGAATGCCAACGTCAATGTACCGGGGGGATTTTTGATCACCCACGATCGAGAAACATTGGTTCGAGGAATTGGGCGAATTGAGTCCATTGACCAGCTGAAGCGTTCAGTTATTAAAGCGACCAACGGCACACCCGTGCTAGTGGAACAGGTGGCGGAAACCAAAATAGGTCCGCCGCTGAAACGTGGGGATGGACTGTTTCGGGGCAAGCGAGCAGTGATTTTAACTGTTAGCAAGCAGCCTGCGGCAGATACTCCCACCGTCGTAAAAGCTGTGGAAGAGGCGATGGCGGAGATTAAGGCAGGGTTACCGAAGGATGTGACGTTCACCAAGACTTTCGACCAGAATCTATTCATCGAAGCTTCGGTCAAAAATGTTGAGGATGCGTTGCGCGATGGTGTAATCATCGTTTCAATCATCCTCATTGTCTTCTTGATGAACTGGCGCACGGTAGTCATTAGCCTCAGTGCCTTGCCCGTGTCGTTACTTGTAGGGATGATTATCCTGAACTGGACTGGACAGGGGATTAACACCATGACACTGGGTGGACTGGTGGTTGCTATTGGGTCTGTAGTGGATGATGCCATCGTCGATATGGAAAATGTCTACCGTCATCTGCGGTCAAACCAAATGGCAGTCAACCCTAAAAACCCTTTGCAAGTGGTGTTTGACGGTTCAGTAGAGGTACGTGTCAGTGTCTTGTTTTCCACAGTAATTATTGCGGTGGTCTTTGCACCAATTTTTGCACTATCTGGGGTAGAGGGTCGCATTTTTACACCGATGGGGATCTCTTATCTGCTGTCAATTATCGCATCCACCCTAGTTGCCTTGACGCTGACTCCAGCATTGTGTGCCATACTGCTGGCGAATCACCGTCTGCCCAGTAGTGAGACTTGGCTAGAACGCAAAGCGCATCAATTGTATCGTCCAGCGTTGCGGTTTTCAATTCGTCGCCCGAAAGTGATTCTAGGGGTGGCTTTAGCTGGCTTTGTGGCTTCCACGATCATTCTACCTGGGTTAGGAAAAGTCTTCCTACCAGAGTTTCAGGACCGATCGTTAGTAAATGCGATGACTCTTTACCCCGGGGAATCTCTGGAAGCAACCGACCAAGCAGCTTTGACGATTATGGATGCCCTGAAGAACGATCGGCGGTTTGATGCCATTGCGTTCCGATCGGGGTTTGCCCAAGGAGACCCGGATGTAGCTGGGGTGAACTTTGGGGAATTGGATGTCCAGATTAGCCTAGAGGGAGCGAAGGATCGCCAGAAGACCATTGAGGTACTCCGCAAAGAGTTTGCACTCCTTCCCGGTGTTGCCACCAATATTGGCGGATTTATCTCCCACCGGATGGATGAAATTCTCTCAGGAGTTAGGAGTGCGATCGCTGTCAAAATCTATGGTCCCGAACTGGAACAACTCCGCACTCTTGGTCAACAGGTACAATCCGCCATGAAAGCCGTTCCTGGGATTGTGGATCTGCAACTCGAACCTCAAGTCCCTGTTAAGCAAATCCAAATCCAGTTTGACCGCGATGCAGCTGCGAGATATGGGCTTTCCGTTGGGGAACTGGCAGAAACAATAGAGACTGGGCTTAACGGAAAGGTGGTTTCCCAAGTGTTGGAGAAGCAACAAACGTTTAATCTGGTCGTATGGCTGCAAGAACGCTATCGTAACAGTTTGGACGTGATTGGCAATTTGCTGGTGGATACACCGAAGGGGCAAAAAATTCCCCTTGGACAGGTCGCCAAAGTGGTTGATGGCACAGGACCAAGTACTATCAACCGTGAAAACGTTTCCCGGCTGATTGTAGTCTCTGCCAATGTTTCCGGACGAGATTTGGGGTCTGTGATTAAAGATGTGCGCTCAAGCATCAAGCAGGTACAGTTGCCTGGTGGATACTATATCCAATACGGCGGTCAGTTTCAAGCACAGGAGGAGGCAACCCAAACTCTTCTGATTTCGGGAGCAGTTGCTTTTGCTGCGATCTCAGTGTTGATTTACTTTGCCGTCAAGTCCATTCCTGCTACTGTCATGATTATGGTTAACCTGCCGCTAGCGTTAATTGGGGGTGTGCTTTCCGTTGCCCTAGGCGGTGGTGGTATAATTTCCATCGCTTCGATGGTTGGTTTCATTACCCTATTTGGTGTTGCCACCCGCAATGGTCTGCTGTTAGTAGATAACTACAACCATCGTTTGGCTAAGGGAATACCGATCGAACAAGTGGTTATTGAGGGTTCGATGGAACGCTTGGTGGCGATTCTACTTACGGCTCTGGCGTCAGCACTTGGCATGGTCCCTGTAGTGGTGGGTTCTGGTGCTGGTAAGGAAGTTTTGCAACCTTTGGCGGTGGTGGTGTTAGGGGGATTGTTCACTTCTACTGCCTTGACGCTACTCGTTCTCCCAGCTTTGTATTCCCAATTTGGCAGGTTTTTGGTTCCTAAAAAAACCACGCAATTGGAAAACATTGACCCAATTTTGTCTCAATTTTTAACAATTAATGAGGAGTAAACTAATGAAATCACTAAAATCAGGCTTAATTGTTCTTGGAAGTGTGGGGTTGCTTTTCTTGGGAGCTTGTAGTAATGGCAATCAAGCAGCTAATACAGAAAACAGTCCAGCCACTTCAACCTCTTCTTCCGAGTCCTCAGCTTCACCTGCTGCTGCTTCTTCAGCTTCAGGAGCTACTAAAACAGATAACCATCATGGTGAATCTCACGGGGGTCAGGTTTTGGAGACAGGAGCTTACCACTTAGAGTTTGTGCCTGAGAAAGAAGCACAGGGAACTCATATGGATTTTTATTTGCTAAAAGGGGACAATCATGAAGCAATCAATAGCGCCAAAGTAACTGCTCAAGTTCAATTACCTGATGGCACTCAGAAACTCTTCGACCTCAAATATGACACTGAGGGTAAACATTATACAGCTTTGCTTCCAGGAAACGCTGCTGGTCAGTATCAGGTGAAAGTTACTGCGGATGTTAGCGGGAAAAAGGTAGACGGGCGTTTTAATTTTAATAAGTAATCAGAAAATTATGAAGTATTTTCCCACTGGGTTGGCAAAGTTCGCCCTGAGAAATCGCTATTGGGGAAATGAGTGCGATCGCCCAAAATTAATTGGAACTTTAGGCAACATTTCATCTTGATTTCATCTGAAGAAGGCAACCTAGTTGACAGAGCTAATTTCTTAGAGGTTCAAGATGAAGAAAACACTGATTTATGCTGCTGCATTTGTTTTGGCTAATGCAGCATTAATTTCTGCTGGCTATGCAAGTGCCAAGACAGATAATAGTAGGGATACCCATGTTGATAATAATTTACAATTTGCTCCCGATCAATGGCGGCTTGTTAAGCATACTTTCCGATTACACATTCCTCGGAATAGCAAAGCTCTTTCCCAGCTAATTATTGAAGCTCCATCCACAGTGGCTGTGAGTAATGATATTGATGTGTTGGATGAACTCGGTAAAAAAATCAACATTAATGTTTCTGTAAACGGCAGAAGAATTATAATTATTTTTCCAGTAACAGTTACTTCTAACACTAGGCTCCTCATTGAACTCAAGAAAGTAAAACAACCAATTCTTGGTCCTGCATCTGTTTACAATCTTTTAGTTAAAGCCGTTGGCAGTAATGTAGAGATTCCCGTAGGCGTAGCTCAATTTGCAGCATTTTAATCCATAGATTTTCAGGACAAGTGCTGAAATTTAATCTTGATTTCATCATGACCTGTCATTCTAGTAAATAGAGAGTTATGTATGTTTCACAAAATTTAAACCAACCGTTGACGGCTCAATTTTTTATGAGGGTTTTGCTAGTTGAAGATGAACCAGATTTGGGCGCTGCTATTAAACGAACTTTGACCCAGCAAAAGTATCTAGTTGACTGGGTGATAGATGGTAATGTTGCCTGGGCATATCTAGAAAATAGCTGGACGCAATATACACTAGCTATTATCGATTGGATGCTGCCAGGAATATCAGGACTGGACTTGTGTAAACGGCTACGCTACGCTAAAAATCCACTGCCTGTGTTGATGCTGACAGCAAAAGACAGGATGGAAGATAAAGTTGCTGGGCTGGATGCGGGTGCAGATGACTACTTGGTGAAGCCATTTGGCATGGCAGAACTACTGGCGCGGATGCGGGCTTTGCAGAGGCGGAGTCCTCAATTCCAACCACAGGAATTAACTGTTGGTAACCTAACTCTAGATTACGGTAGCAATACAGTTGTGAGTCAAAACACTATGGGGGATAAACAGGTGATTCTTCTGACTAATAAAGAATTCCATCTGCTGGAGTATTTTATGAAGCACCCGAACCAAATTATTACCACTGAACAGATTCGCAATCAGCTTTGGTCCGTGAGTGCAGAAACTATTAGTAATGTGGTGGCGGCTCAAATGCGTTTGCTACGCCGCAAACTAGCGTCGAATGGCTGCTGTAACCTGATTGAAACTTTGCATGGTATGGGATATCGCCTCAATCTCACGCATGAATCAAAATAAGCTGCTTAAGCCGATATTTAGTAGGACTTACGCATTGACAGAAATAGTTAAGTATGGATTCGGATGAGTCCGGCAACAAGTAGACCATAATATGAGCGTAGGGGCGGGGTACCCCCGCCCTGACAATGTGGGGCTTGCACCTTTATGTGTTCGCTCGTCCGGCTGAAACGACCGAATTCCGTAATACATATCGAATTTTAGTAACTAGCAGATGTGAAAATTTACTGATAAATCTTTCCGAGTTCTTTACACTTGGGACTTATAGTTAAGCCACAAATTAGATTTGAAAGTATTTCATTGAATGAACACTTCAAAAAAACTCGCTCTCGTAGCAGCTTTCGTTGGTATTTTGAGTCTTGGTGGTCATATACAACCTGTATCCGCACAACCAAAATCGCAAGCCACTGTTATACGCCAACATCATCGCATGAGTCAACCGCAATTGCGCGCTCGCGATCGGAAAACTAATAATGATAGGAGAAGGTAGGAAAGCTGGAACTACAGATGGTGGTAAAGCTACAGTTAAAAGCCAACACCGATCGCTATCCACAGCAGCCAATACGGTTCGCTTAAGATCTGTTGGTGAAAATTACATTAGTCTTTCAAAATTTCAGCAGGAGAAGATGATGAATAAAGTGTTAAACAGGGTTCCAGAGGTTACAGCTACCTTCTGGATGATTAAAGTTTTGGCAACCACAGTCGGCGAAACCGCAGCTGATTATCTGTCAGCAACCCTGAGCCTTGGTTTAGGTGTTACATCTTATATTATGAGTGGCTTTTTACTTGTTGCGCTTTTGAATCAGTTTAGGCTTAAACGGTATGTCCCAGCGGCTTACTGGCTTGTAGTCGTTTTGATAAGTATCCTTGGCACATTGATTACTGATAGGTTGGCAGACGAATTTGGAGTTAGTTTTGCGACAGCTACGATAGCTTTTAGTATTGCCTTGTTAGTAGTTTTTGGACTTTGGTATTCAAACGAAAAGACATTAGCTATGCACTCCATCAACACAGCTAAAAGAGAGCTTTTCTACTGGGTAGCTATTCTATTTACGTTTGCCTTGGGTACTGCAACGGGCGACCTTTTAGCAGAGGCTTTGAAGCTCGGTTATGCACTATCAGCACTAATGTTTGGCGCAATCATAGCAATGATAACAATCGGTTATTATAAATTCAGAATGAATGCAGTTTTAGCATTTTGGACAGCTTACATCTTGACTCGGCCGCTGGGAGCGTCTTTCGGGGATTTACTATCGCAACCTGCTAAAAATGGTGGCTTTGGTTTCGGTACAGTCGGAACTAGTATGCTTTTTCTTTCTATAATTACAAGTCTGCTTATTTACTTAAGCTTTAAGCACAAGAGGCTAGCCTGAGCTTTGATGGAACCATGAAAAGGCTAATTACAGAAGAAAAATGAATGTATCAAAGTTTCCACTTGTATTGCTACCTATATGGCGGTGTTTCGGGTTGTTATTGGTTTTATTTAATCTTTGAGCGACCATTCACGTCCAACTTCCTGAAAAAGCGCAAAGTCAAATTAGATGTGTTTTAGCTTATCAAGGTAAAGAACTCGGAAAGAAATAAGACGATCTACTGAGTCGAGTCTCATCAATCTCTCCATGAATCAAAATAAACTGTTTCATCTGACCCGTGTTCGTTTAGCTTTGTGGTATGCGATCGCCATGGCTTTGATTTTAAGCTTGTGCGGATTCGGCGTCTACAAAGCGGTTTCTCATGCCCATTGGGTAGCCTTAGACCAAGAAGTGGAATCTGTTGGGGGAACACTGCACGACAGTATTGAACTGAAACTACAGCAACCCGGACGCTTAGAACCAGTTATACAGCAGCTTTTACCAAATATTTGTGTAGTTGGATACAGATGCATTCAAAAGCAGTCTGACAGACGCCATATTTTAAGCGCAATTAACCAAGGCAATTACTATGTACGTTTTTTCGATAATTCAGGACGCTTGGTTGCTATAGCCGGTGCTGATATAGAGGAACTGTCCCCAGTCCTTAACAAGCAACTTTGGCAAACCCTCAAAGACAGCAAAGGCAATCTTTATCATCAAATTTCGTTTGTGCTGCACACCCAGGACAATCGCGGTTGGGGGTACATGCAAGTGGGGCGAAGTCTCACAGACTTTAAAGGTTATCTGTCTGCTGTAAAATTGATTTTAGCGTTGGGATTGCCAATGGCAATGAGTCTGGTTGGTATTGCTAGTTGGTGGTTAGCAGGATTGGCAATGCAACCTATTTACCAATCTTATAGACAAATCCAACAGTTTACAGCGGATGCAGCACATGAGTTGCGGACACCTTTAGCTGCGACGCAAGCGACCGTGGAGTCAGCGCTTTTGATGCCGCAACTGGATGAAACAGAAGCGCGGGAAATTCTGCAAACTATACTGCGTCAGAATCAGCGACTCACGAGTTTGGTCGTGGATTTACTACTATTAGCGCGCCTGGAACGACAACCCATGCCCATGCGACGCGAACTCTGTTGCTTGAATGAGATTGTTAGCGACTTAATTGAGGAATTTGCAGCAATGGCGTCTGACGCCAAAATAACCCTGACATCTTCAATACGGGTGCATCAACCTCTGAATATCGTCGGTGATTCTGAACAGCTTTATCGTCTGGTTTCTAACTTAACGATCAATGCGATTCAACACACACCAAAAGGGGGGAAGGTGACTATTGTATTAAATCGCATTGAATATTATGCTCTGATTCAGATTCAAGATACAGGCGTTGGCATTCCGCAGCAGGATCTGCCTCGGATTTTTGATCGCTTTTACCGAGTGAATAGCGATCGCTCTCGTAGCACTGGCGGTTCTGGATTAGGGTTGGCGATCGCGACTGCAATTGTTCAGGCACATCAGGGCAGTTTGAATGTGCAAAGTGAATTAGGTCAAGATACCACTTTTACAATTCAATTACCCTTTGATGTCACCCCGCTTCACGGTGTTCGCTCTATCTATCAATTTAAATGGTCAAAGCGAAAAAAACGTCATAAACAGTAAGTTTTTTTTTGACTCAGTAACGATCCCCTACGAACCCATAGAACACTCTATAATCAAAATTATCAGGTAGTTTTTGGTTGAAAGTTACGCAAGCGCAACGCATTAGTCACGACAGAAACAGAACTAAAAGCCATCGCTCCTCCTGCGATAATTGGGTTGAGTAACCAGCCGCAGATTGGAAACAAAATTCCGGCGGCGATCGCAATCCCAACGATGTTGTAAATAAAGGCAAAAAACAGATTTTGGCGAATATTTCTGATGGTAGCGCGACTTAACTCAATTGCAGTCACAATGCCTTGCAGGTCGCCAGAAATCAGGGTAATATCACTGGCGGCGATCGCCACATCCGTCCCCGTGCCAATCGCAATCCCCACATCTGCAACAGCCAGTGCTGGTGCATCATTGATGCCATCACCCACCATTGCCACCAGTTTCCCTTTTGCTTGCAGTGCTTGCACAACAGCTGCTTTTTGGTCGGGTCGGACTTCTGCAAATACCTGCTTGATACCGACTTCACGGGCGATCGCCTCCGCAGAAAAGCGATTATCCCCTGTCAGCATCACCACTTCTAAACCTAACGAACGTAATCCTCTCACAGCTGCCACGGCGTCAGGCTTAAGGGCATCTGCAATCCCCATTATCCCTTGTATTTCCCCATCCACCGCCATCCAAACCACGGTTTTACCAGCTGCAACCCATGTAGAGACGTTGCTTGCGAGAGTTCTAGATTCGGTGTCGATATGTAGTTCTTCCATCCTGCGTTGAGTGCCAATTTGTACAAGGTGAACCGAAACAATACCTTGCACACCACTGCCGGCGATCGCTTCAAAGTTCTGAACATCTGCCAATTCCACTTCCTGAGATTGGGCATACCTGACTACCGCCATCGCCAAAGGATGCTCGGAATTACGTTCTACAGACGCTGCCAATCGCAAAAGTTTTAACTCGTTACTATTGGCGGTGCCATTGACACTGACAAAGTCTGTCACCGTAGGTTTACCCAGTGTCAATGTGCCAGTTTTATCTAGGACAATCGTCTGGATTTTGTGAGCAAGTTCTAAACTTTCCGCACCCTTAATTAAGATCCCGTTTTCTGCACCTTTACCCGTCCCCACCATGATAGCGGTAGGGGTGGCTAAACCTAAGGCACAGGGACAAGCGATAATTAGTACTCCGACTGTATTCATTAAAGCTAATGTCAAGTTGCCCATAACGTTAAACCAGATGACGAAAGTGGCGATCGCAATGGCAATAACCACAGGCACAAACCATCCCGTCACCCGATCTGCCAAGCGCTGAATCGGTGCTTTGGAACCTTGTGCTTGTTGCACTAACTTGACAATTTGCGACAGAAACATATCTTTCCCGATTCGTGTCGCCCGGAACTTAAATGCACCTGCCCCGTTAATTGTCGCGCCAATTACCTCATCCCCCATCTGCTTTTTGACAGGCATACTCTCACCAGTCACCATTGCTTCATCAACTGTGGAATTCCCTTCAGTTACTTCGCCATCCACCGGAATTTTCTCGCCCGGACGCACCAAAATAATATCGTTAAGCCTGACCTCGACGATGGGAACATCCATAGACTGACCATCACGAATAACTCTGGCGTTTCTAGCTTGCAGTCCGATGAGTTTACGAATGGCTACATTCGTTTGTCCCCGGGCGCGATGTTCAAACAGCCGCCCCAGCAGAATTAACGTGATGACAATTGCGGCGGTTTCATAGTACACATCAGGCATCAAACCCCGATCTCTAAACAATTCAGGAAAAAGGGTGACAAACAAAGAATAGAAATATGCTGCACTCGTACCTAGGACAATCAGCGTATCCATCGTTGCCGCATGGCGTTTCAGGGCTTTCCAAGCATTCCGATAAAAAGACCCACCACACCAAAACTGGACGGGTGTTGTCAGCACTAACTGCAACCAGGGATGATGTAGGAATGCTGGAATTAACGGTAGGTTCAACCCGATCATCATGGGCAGCGACCCCACAAGCAGTAGAATGCTGATTGCACCCCCCACCGCAACCTTGAAAGTAATTTGGCGGGATTCTGCCAGACGTGCGGCTTTCTGGGCATCATCCTCTCCCGTAATCATTTCTTGTTCTGGGAGTGAAGAGGAATATCCCGCATCCTCTACAGCTTGCTGGATTTGCTCTAGATTGGTACGCTTTTGGTCATATCGAATTGTGGCTTGCTCTGCAGCAAAGTTAACGTTGCAATCGATTACCCCTAATACCGAACGAATTGTTTGTTCGATATTCCTAGCGCAGGAGGCACAACTCATGCCTCGCAGTTTAAGTGTGATATCCATGTGAGATAAACCCCTTTGATTGATATCCCAACTCAAACAATTTTGTACTCTCTAGTCAACTGGAGAGTCAAGTGAATATTTGACCGCTTAATATTTAGTTACAACTTTTGGACTTTAAATGCCAATAGACATCTGGTGGAAATTAATTGTGCGTTGCTTACAACCCTTGTAGAGACGCGACGCCCTTACGGGTTCAGCAGTCGCCTACGGCGGGAAACACTCATGAGAGCGCTGCAACACCTGTCGCCTCTGTCGGGAAACACTCATGAGAGCGCACCGCGAGAATTTCGCGTCTCTACATTCTTTTTCGGAGATGTGTAATAGGGTTTAGTCGAGACCAGATCGCTAAGCGCTTGCTGACAGTTTGCGTAACACTAACCCAAATATTAGGGGAATATTACCTATGCTATTGGGTAAAACTCCTACTATGATTTGCTTGCTTTTATTTTTAATCTGAAGAGAGAAAAATAATAAAACAGTCCATAAAGAAAGCAAATTGCTAAATCTTTTTGAGGTAATAAAGCAAAGTGATTCAGAAAAATGATAATTCTCTGCTCCTAAATCAAGCTGAGTCTGGGACACTCATAGCCCAGAGTACTTCCGGGGACAGGTGGCAGTTATTGCCATATACCTCTCCAATACTGCCTATCCATGCCGCTCTCTTGTACACTGGCAAGGTATTCTTCTTCTGTGGTTCAGGCAACGATCCGAGCAAGTTAAATACCCCCTATAACAGTGTTGTCTGGGATGTGAGTAGCGGTAGCTTCACAAATCAACCGCCGCCAATAGATTCTTCAGGGAACCCTATTGACTTGTTCTGCGCCGGTCAGTCATTCCGGGCCGAAGGTTTCCTGATGATTGCGGGTGGCACCCTGCAATATGACCCCTTCTATGGCTCGTCGGCTACTTTTTTCTTCGATCCAAGTACCCAGCAATTGACACAGCAAGCGTCGATGAATAGCGGCCGTTGGTATGGTACTTTGTTAACCCTGGGTAACGGTCGCATCTTTGCTCTGTCGGGTTTAGATGAAAATGGCAACCTCAACACCCAGCCGGAAATCTATTCCTCTTTCTTTGGTCCTGGCTGGAGGGCGTTTCCACCAACAACTAGTGCTTTCCCGCAATACGCACACATTTTTCTGCTTAGTACTGGTCAAATTTTCTATTCGGGGGTCGGCATGGGCGGCAACAATGGCGTGTCCCCACGCCTACTGACCCTGCCTAGTCTTAATCCATCCAGGAACCCGATTGTGGAAACGGCAGTGGGTGGGTTGCAAGCTAGCGACTCTAGCAATCAAGCAGCCAGTGTGCTGCTACCGCCGGCTCAAAGCCAGAGAGTCATGGTTTGCGGTGGTGGGAATGGTTCGCGGACGGCAACGAACAGGGTGAATATCGTGGATTTCACGGTGCGTAACCCAACTTACACAGCAGCAGCTTCTCTCAATTACGGCCGCATGCACCACAATGCCGTTTTGTTGCCCGACCGCACGGTGTTTGTTTGTAATGGGAGTCAAGGGGAGGAGGATGTAAGTAAAGGAAATCTGCCAGCAGAGATCTATAATCCCGCCACCAATACCTGGACAGTAGCCGCGACACCAAATGTCACAGACCGTGTTTATCACTCAGTGGCGTTGCTCTTGCCAGATGGCCGAGTCGCCACAGCAGGGGGTAACCCGCAGCGAACTGTGAATGAACTGAGGCTGGAAATTTACACTCCGGCATACGTGTCGCAACCACGCCCAGTGATTCAGAGCGCTCCCACCAGATTATTCTACGGTCAGAGATTCACGTTCCAGACACCCCAAGCCGGGAAGATCAAATGGGTTCATTTGATTAAACCAATGGCTACCACCCATACCTACGATACAGAACAACGGCTAGTGGACTTGCCGATCGCCTTTAGTACTAGTACTTTTCTCACGGTCACAGTACCGAATAACCAGAACCTAGCACCGATCGGCTGGTACATGCTCTTTATTACTGACAAAAATGGAGTACCGTCAGTGGCAAAGTGGATTCAAATCCTCTCATAAACACGAAAGACGCTGAAACTTTACCTTTTTGATCAGAAAAGCAAACGATTCTGCTCCTTAAAAATTATGAACGGAATAACACGTAGACGATTTGGACAACTGGCACTCGCCAGCACAGCAGCAGCATCTGGAGTAGTTGGGATCGGCTACTTCGCCAACAAAACCTCGGCACAAACAACGCCTAGCTCGGTCATGTATGGATTGCGCCCTGCTCCTCTGACCACCAACACCACAGCTAGCCCCGTGGATGCCGCCGAAGTCAGCAGTACCAACGCATCCAACACCACAGCTAGTATCCCGCTTGGATTAATCCTACAGTCGCAAAATGTGGCGAGTGGTCAGATTCAGACCGTGAAGACCTTTCAGTTTCTTGGGGATGGGATTACACCTATCCTGGAGACTAACGAGACAGTAGGCGCTGTTGTTGCCTTAGCCGATGGCACATTTGTCGTCACCATTACCCCTGCCAGTGGCAGCAAGAACGAGAACAATCCCACTCGCCTCATAGTTCTGAATTCGTCTCCAAGAGCCGTGCCCTTATTAGGACTTAGTGTGCAGGAAAAGCTTGATAGTTTGGTCAGTACTAGTGACGGTGGGCTTCTCGGTCTAGTCCTGAAAAAGAACAGCACGCCGCCCGTCAGGCTAGTGAATATTGACCTCAAAACAGGCCAGATTACTACCAGCAGTAAAGTTACTCTGCCCGATAACCAGCGGTTCAGTACGCTGACCCAGTGCCCAGATGGAACACTCTATACGACTACCATTGGGCTGCAAGGCGACACAAGTTTAGTGAAGCTAGACCTGCAACAACAAAAGCCTATAACTTTATCGCCATTGAGCTTGAACGGTCAAACTTGGAATAATGGTTTGCAAAGCTTAGTTTGCTCTCCAACAGGCCAACTCATCGCGTTTGGTGCCCTCAGGTATGTAACACCTAATCGCTTTTACACCGTGAATGCAAGCAATGGAACCTTGACTGAACTCACACAATTCAACGTTGCCAGAATTACGATGACGTCAACGACACCAAAGCTTAACTGAAAGAACAGTGGAGTTTTGTAATTCGACTCCTTGAAAACAAACCTGAAGGTATGGGATAACATCATACTTGCGTGATGGTTTCCCATATCTTCATCCTGGCAAAAAATGTGTGATATCAAATGCGGTTAAAACAGAATTAGGCAGCATCAAGAGAGCGCTGTCATTTCAAAAAAAAATTGATTTATCTTTATGGTAAATTCAATGCCAGGGAAGTTTACGTGGATAGAGATCAACACAGCGATCATGATTGATTTTGAACCTTGGGACAAGCTACTTCGTCAATATGTTGATGAACAGGGTCGTGTAGACTATCTTGCCTGGACTCGGGAGCAACCCCAAGCTTTGGCAGATTGGTTGTCGAGCAAAAAGCAGTTGCATCTCGAATCCAATGACAACGCTTTCGAGCAATTGGCATTGTGGATCAACCTTTACAATGCGTTTACCATTTCGACGATTTTAGAAAGATACCCGATCAAATCGATTCGTCCGCAAATTTTAGGGGTTCCCAACTGGCTTGCCTTTCTGTGGTTCTTTCAACGTCGGGCTTATGACATCTTTGGCAAGCGTTACAGTCTAGCTCAAATCGAGAACCAAATTCTTCGAGACAAGTTGCTTGAGCCACGAATTCATTTTGCGATTGTCTGCGCTTCGGTCGGTTGTCCCTTACTGCGTTCGTCCGCTTACTTTCCCGATCTTGTCAGTCAGCAGTTAGATGAAGATGCCCGTCGCTTCATTAACAATCCGGAAAAAGTCCGTTACGACTTCCAGACCAAAATTCTCTACTGTAGCAAAATCTTCAAGTGGTATCGTCAGGACTTTTTAAAGGTTGCTCCCTCTATTCCAGAATACATCCGCTCCTACCTGAAAACAGATCTGCCCTTGACCGCTTCAACGCCGATCTCCTATCTTTACTATGACTGGAGCCTAAATCAGCGAAGATCTTCATAAAACTGCTTCAGATAGGTTGGCGAGACGCCAATTCCCCACAAAAACCCGATGTAGAGGTAAATTGCGGTTGCTTTCCAGCTACCCCAGCGTGCCACGCGGCGATCGGAACTTTGAACGATGCGGTTCACCTGACAAATCCGCCCCTTTTGCACTAGTTTAAGGCACAAATCTCCATCCTCCATGATTGGCAGCGCCTCATCGAAGCCACCGCAATCCCAAAAGTCAGTCCGACGACAGAACATTACCTGGTCCCCAAATAAGAGGCGTAATCCCTTAAAAAACAGGTGAGGTTTAAATAGCAGGGGGGCGTAGTAGGTTTTCAGATAATTATGCAGGGAGATGCCCCAGCGAGTCGTTTGACTGCCTGCCATCAGAGAAATGAACCCCCCACAAGCAACCGTTGGATCTGACAAAGTTTGCTCAATTACAGCGACCAAATCATCCGGCACCCAAGTGTCTGCATGGAGAAAGCAAAGAATGTCTCCGGTTGCGGCTTTTGCTCCGTAGTTCATTTGAATAGAACGCCCACTTTTCGCGCAGGAGAGAACTTGTACTCCTACCGCCGGATCGAACGATTCCAAGCCGCGCTTTGCGATCGCCACTGTTTGATCGCAGCTACCGCCATCCACCACTAGAACCTCCCAAACAGGGGGATTTAGTAAAGTTAGTTGGCTAATGGTGCGACCTAAGCTGGTTTGCTCATTCAAAGTGGGAATGACGATTGAAACGTGAGACATCTATATATATATGGAGTTTTTTTGTTTCCGACACAAGAGCGATCTCGTTGGTGCAGAGCTAATTTGGGGCATCGCCCGACTCTAGGCGCTTCAGCAGGAGTCCCCACATTGCATCGTAGGGATGCACAAGCTGCGTTGGATGCTCGTCCTCTCTAAAGATGGGTCGTTCTTGATTCGCCCACTGGAAGATACCACCACTCAAGTTGAAGACCCAGGAAAACCCCGCCTGCTCAAGCTGCTGGGCAATTTTGGCGCTGCGGTAGCCAATAGAACAGTATACAACGATTGGCGTGTCTTTTGAAACTGTCAATAGTGCTGTTAGGTCAGGCGCAATCGGATCAATACGTACTGCTGTTTTGAGATGACTGACCGCATACTCTGCCTGACTCCGTGCATCTAGCACGAATGGCTGTGGCTTTACAGGGTCTAATAGCCACCGCACAAATTCTTTGGTCGTCATCTGGCGAACGGTCGGAAACTTTAGCCTGATGAGGAGTTTAAGGAAGTTAAACGCGAGCGATCGCACTTTTGAAACACTCTGTCGTTTTTCAAGGTAGTCTCTTGCTCAATTTTACAGCAATTAGGGTAGATAAGCCACAAATGTTAAACTGCGAAGGAACACGCTTAAAAATTCGTAGTTTGTAATTCGTAATTCGTAATTATTTTTCAGACGGGGATTTAAACCCCGACTGAAAAATGACCACGTGTAGACGTGGGGGTATCAAACCCCTTTTTAATTACGAATTACGAATTAATAATTACGAATTACGATCAACCCTTGATTTCATCCTGATTTCATTTCTGGGTGCCAAGATAAATATAGGACGATATAACCGTAGGGGCGGGGCACGTCGCTTTGCTCCAAGTCAAAAGTCAAAATTCAAAAGTCAAAAGTAAATGAGACTTATGCAACTCCTAAGTGTGAGAAATGGATTTTTGGCGTTTACCTTGGTGGCGATCGCCTCATTTGCAGGTAGTGTACTTACAGCCTGTTCTAAAACTGCTTCCCAAGCCCAAAACACTACGGCTATCAACGCCAGCGACAACAAACAGATGAACCACGGAAGCGGCATGGATCATAGCATGACAATGGATTTAGGTCCAGCCGATGCTAACTACGATTTGCGGTTCATTGATGCGATGACACCGCACCATCAAGGAGGAGTGGATATGGCTAAAGTTGCCCTACACAAATCTCAACGTCCACAGATCGAAAAGCTAGCAAACGACATCATTAAAGCGCAAAATAAAGAAATTGCTGAGTTGAAACAATGGCGACAAGCTTGGTATCCTAAGGCAGGAGAGAAGCCTTTGGCTTATGATGCGCAGATGGGTCACATGATGGAGATGTCATCTGACCAAAAGAAAAGTATGATGATGAGCATGGACTTAGGTGCAGCCGATACACAGTTCGATCTACGTTTTATCAACGCCATGATTCCTCACCATGAAGGGGCTGTAACAATGGCTGAAGATGCCTTAAGTAAGTCCAAGCGCCCTGAAATCAAGAAACTGGCTCAAGATATAATCACCTCTCAGCAGAAAGAAATTGCACAAATGACGCAGTGGCGACAAGCTTGGTATAAAAAATGAATCAGTCAACGCTTTGATCTTCAAACGCGTGACCATCTAACGGGCAACACCCCAACCTACACTCCTCCTTTTTTAAATTCATCCCCAGACAATTTGCAGATTGAGGACAAAACCAGGTAAGACATATTCCCCTGATAGTTCTGTTGGAGATTTTAAAACTTCTACCTCTTGCCCTAAGCGATATATTTCTACTCGCCGGGTTTTTCGATCAATTAACCAACCGAGTTTGACTTGATTATCTATGTATTCTTGCATTTTTGCTTGTGTTTCTTGCAAAGTATCAGATGGAGACATTAACTCTAAAACAAAATCGGGAGCTATCGGGGGAAATTTCTCCTTTTGTAGGGATGTGAGAGTATCCCATCTTTCTTGTTTTATCCAGGCTACATCCGGAGATCTATCTGCACCATTAGGGAGTTTAAAGCCAGTTGAAGAATCAAATACTTTACCTAGCTTAGTTTGTCGATTCCAAATGACAAAATCAGCAGCTATTTCAACATTCCGGTTTCCTGTTTCTCCTCCGGTTGGGGACATAATAATCAGTTCTCCTTTGGCATTGCGTTCAAATTTAACATCAGAGTTTTTACGACAAAGTTCGTAAAATTGGTCGTCGGTTAGTTTAATTACAGGTGAAAGGTCTATAGTAAATGCATTCATTGGCAGCTAAGAGTAAGGATAAAATTATATATTGTATTTTAACTACTTTTGCTGGCATGAGTAGACCACAATATGACCGTAGGGGCGCGGTCTCCCCGCCCCAGATGATATGTTGAATTCACCTCAAGTGTGACGATCGCATGGAATCTCTCATCTCTCGTATGCAGGCGGTGCAGTCGCCGATCATTCCTGTGGTTGGCGAATTGATTAAAAACTGTCCTGGAACCATTTCTCTGGGACAGGGCGTTGTTTGTTACAATCCACCACCTGAAGCAATAGAGCTTTTGCCCAAGTTTCTCGCCGAACCTGCTAATAATTTATACAAAGCTGTTGAGGGAATTCCCCCATTGCTGACGGCACTGTCATCTAAACTGCAAGCCTTCAACGGCATAGATATTAATGATGACAACTGTATCGTCGTCACCGCAGGCAGTAACATGGCGTTTATGAACGCTATTCTGGCTATCACCTCGGTGGGAGATGAGATTATTCTCAATACGCCCTACTATTTCAACCATGAAATGGCAATTACAATGGCGGGTTGTCATCCAGTGTTGGTGAAAACGGATGAAAATTACCAACTGCGTCCAGAGGCTATCGCACTCGCCATTACCCCAAAAACACGGGCGGTAGTAACGATTTCCCCAAATAATCCGACTGGGGCTGTTTATTCAGAAGAGGTTTTGCAGCAAGTTAATCAAATTTGTCGCGATCGCAATATTTACCACATCAGCGATGAAGCTTATGAATACTTTACTTACGATGGAGTAAAGCATTTTTCCCCAGGTGCATTTGTTGGAAGTCGCGAGCATACTATTTCTCTCTATAGCCTTTCCAAAGCTTATGGTTTTGCTAGCTGGCGCATTGGCTATATGGTGATTCCCAAAAATATGCTTGTTGCTGTCAAAAAAGTTCAGGATACGATTTTAATTTGCCCACCAGTAGTTTCCCAGTATGCGGCATTGGGAGCACTGCAGGCAAAAGCGGACTACTTGAAAACAAATATTGCGGCGATCGCCCAAGTGCGTTTTTGTGCGATCAATTCCCTCAACCGTCTGCAAGGCTTATGTACCATTACCCCAGCCAATGGCGCTTTCTATTTTTTCCTCAAAGTTCATACTCATATCGATGCCTTTGAATTAGTCACTAGACTCATCCAAGAACATCAAGTAGCGGTGATTCCTGGTACAACCTTTGGGATGAATGACGGATGTTATCTGCGTGTCGCTTACGGTGCACTCCAAAAAGAGACAGCAACAGTGGGAATTGAGCGATTAGTGCGGGGTTTGCAGACAATCTTACTCTCTGGCAAATAAATGCAGGCGATCGCCTAAAAATAACCCAAAAAGCTGTATAATTCACCTGACAGAAAACCGCCAATATTACTTTTTACCTGACAAAATCAAATCAAAATTTTTATGAAAAGTGACGCTACAACTAGACCCCGGATCACATTAATCCCCAATAATCCTAACTTAGAAGAGGTTATTTGCGAAGTGGGGGAGCCAACTATTCGTTTTCATCTGCCAACTCGCGCAATGTACCTAGATTTAACCACTGGTATTCCAATCGTTGAGATTTATGGCTCATCGTATTTGGCTGATGAAGAGACTGAAAAGCATCCTACCAGAACCCCTTTAGAACAAGTTGACTGCCAAGTCCTCGAAGACGACCAGCTTGAAATAATAAAAGCTACTTTGATTCCAGCCGGTTCCGCTTACCAAATCGTCTTTCCTCTTTATGCGGTTAAAATTACAAATTAACAATATGCCAATTATTAATAACTTCATTGAAGTCCAAACCAGCCCTGGAATTAATATTCATAACATCACACCACAAATCAAAGACTTGATTGCATCAACAGCGATTAAAAATGGTCAATTTTTAGTTTTTTCTCGCCACACGACAACAGCATTGGCTATTAATGAAAACGAAGAAAGATTGTTAGAAGATGTAGTCGGATTTTTGCGCAAATTAGCACCGGAATCAGATCGGTACTTGCATGCCGGACCTGCACTTAAGGGATGTGCCACCAGATGAACCGATCAATGCTCACTCTCACCTGATGGCAATGATGCTGAGTACCAGTGAGGTCATTCCCATTGTGGAGGGAAAGTTAGCTTTGGGAACTTATCAATCTGTGTTGTTTTTTGAGTTAGATGGACCACGTAAAAGAACTGTGTTTTGCCAAATTTCTGGAGAGTGAAAAATTCCGGAAGTCTTTGCGTGAGGCTCAAAAACACAGTTCATACTCGAATTCAGCAACGTCCTTTATTGAACCCTTTATACTTTTATATTAATTGTGTCGGAAGCCAGAAGTTCTGCTGCTTCTTGTAAAAGCAGATTTTGCTCTTGTTGAATTGACTCTAACCTGGATGAAATTTCTGCCAGTCGTTGCTGCTTATCTTGGTGAATTGGTTCAGAAGTTGCAGGTGGTAAAGCGAGGATTTGATTAGTTGTTTTAGCATCTGTGAGTTGTTTAACTGCCAAGCTGCTTACTTTGGTAAATGAGAAAAAGCTAAATTTAATAACAGCCTGAAAAAATTTCAGAGGAACTCGCAGGATCGACAAACTAGCTGACTCAATTAAGCGACCAATTGCTTTGATAATGCTCCAGAATATAGCTAGAGCGAAAAGCAGAACTACTAAACTGATAATTGGGTGATTAGTTGCCCAACCTAAGATTTGGACGAGTCGGAAAATTGCCGGGTGTTGAGTAAACCAATCATTCACAGAAGAAGCGATCGCTGTTTGCACAGCCGACGTAGTTGTACTCTTAATTTGTGCAGCCGTTTGCAAACTTCCTTCTACAGAAGCTTTAGCTTGTCCTAGAGTTGTCGTAACTGTATCTATTGCCCGATCAGTTGTTTGAGTTGCTGTGTCCTGCAAAGACTCTCCGACTTGCTGGGCTGATTCAGTCAGAGAGTTAACTTTTTCGTTGACAAAATCTTTCGCCTGCTGAAAACGTTGAAAAACTCCATCAGGCAAATTTATGTTTTTAGGTAGATAAGGAATTTCTTTCGGTGCCATAACGCTTTCACAAACGATGAAATCCCTGTAGAGGGCGACTTGTGGGGATCCGCACTGTATCTAAACTGATTTGGCAAGATTTCTGATAGCCGCGCAGTAAATAAGCAGCAATAATTTTCATTTCCATCTTGGCAAATGCTATCCCAATACAGAGGCGCGGACCACCGCCAAAACCAATTAAACTGAAAGGGCGTTTGTGTTCTTGCCGTTGGGGGCTAAAACGGTCTGGATCTGGATCGGGATAAATTTCTGGTATGCGGTGAGTTGCTAGAATTGAATACAACGCCATCCACCCAGCAGGGACATCCTTGAAACTCAAACGGCTTAACGACACCGCGAAACCCGCCTGCTACTGGCGGTTGCAGTCGTTCAATTTCCGACAAAACTTGTTCTAGAGTCCCAGTTAACTTTTTCGTTGACAAAATCTTTCGCCTGCTGAAAACGTTGAAAAAACTCCATCAGGCAAATTTATGTTTTTAGGTAGATAAGGAATAAATCAGCAGCAATTCGGATTTCGGTGCCATAACGCATTTCACAAACGATGAAATCTAACCTGTAGTCGGTCTTTAGGGCGACTTGTGGGGATCCGCACTGTATCTAAACTTTTTTGAGTGCTTTTCATTTGGTTAAATTATTTGTAGACAACAATGGATAGCGGAGAAGACAATGATTAACAAAAATTTATAAAATATCTTGATAAATTTTCAACTAATAAATCTCAGGAAATCGCAAAAGCGTCAAACTAGCTGACTCAATTAAATGAAATCTAACGAGTGCAAAATCTATCCTATGGTACACTTATTTGGACTGATAGTAAAGATAAATCTCTTGAGAGATGGAAGGTACTCCAAATGGCTAGATCTGCACTGTTTAGATCTTTGCAAAAAGCTTATAAAATCGCCCTTGCATCGAGAAAAACTGGCATTCCCACAGACGAGTTATTTGAGATTTTTCAACAACGAACATCTCGCCGACGTTTACTGTATGGGGGTCTAGCATTAGCAAGTACCATCGGTGCAGTACTTTCCAGTGACCGTGATGTTGCTTCTGCCACAATTCCCAAAGTGCTGGTGGTGGGTGCGGGAATTGCGGGACTGACTGCCGCCTATCGCCTCAGACAGGCTGGGGTTCCTGTAGAGATCATCGAGGCAAGGAACCGCGTTGGAGGTCGGATACATAGTTTACCCAACGTTGCAGGTACTTCTATCACTGTGGATTTGGGTGGAGAATTCATTGATACTAGTCATACAAGCTTGCGATCGCTTGCCAAAGAACTTGGTCTACAAACCGCCGATTTACTAGCTGCCGATCAAGATTTGACACCGGAAACCTGGTACTTTCAAGGACGCAAAATTCCGGAAACAGAAATCATTAATTACTTTATCCCTCTAGCGCACAAAATTGAGCAGGATCGAGCTGCGATTGGGAATATATTAAGATATAACTCCCACAATCAGGCTGCTGTAACGCTAGATAATACTTCGATCGCTCAGTATTTAGAAAAAGCGCAGATCAACCCGATTTTGCAGGAGATGCTGCGGATTGCTTATACTACAGAACTTGGTCGAGAACCAGAGGAACAGTCTTCTCTAAATTTACTGTTTTCGATTGGCACCGGCACTGATATATTTAAAGTCTATGGGAATAGCGATGAACGCTACCAAATTATCGGTGGCAATGAGCAAGTACCCCGCTTGCTAGCGCAATCCTTAGCAAATTCTCTTGAAATCGGCACAGAATTAGAAGCTATCAGCACACGACCCGATGGTCGCTACCGAGTGAGTTTTAGGTCTGATTATAGGACGTTTTCGCGGATTTATGAACGGATTTTACTGACATTGCCCTTTAGCACTTTGCGCTATTGTTCCCTGAAGGTGGATTTACCACCAGTGAAACGACTCGCGATCGCCCACTTGGGTTACGGCACTAACGCCAAGTTAATTACTGCTTATAGCAAACGGGTGTGGCGCGATCGCCATAACTCAACAGCAGCCGCATTTACAGATACAGGGTTTCAAAATACTTGGGAGGCGAGTCGTTACCAAAGCGGTCCTAACGGTGTGATTACTGACTTCACTGGCGGACGTCATGGTTTATCTCTTGGTAAAGGCTTACCAAAATCCCAAGCACAAATACTGCTGCCACAATTAGAGCAAATTTTTCCAGGAATTAGTAGCCTGCGCCAAGGGGATGCTATCCGCGCCTACTGGCCCGGGGATTCGTACACACGCGGATCTTATGCTTGCTATTTAGTCGGACAAGCGACTACCATAGGTGGCGCTGAAGGCGAAACTGTCGGCAATCTCTTTTTTGCTGGCGAACATTGCTCGCAGAAAGCGCAAGGCTATATGGAGGGCGGTTGTGAAACAGGACTCGCCGCCGCCCTGAGAATCTTGCATTCTTTAGGTCTGCGTAAGAGTTCCGATTCAATAAAAAAAGAATACTAAGTTTTTTTAACGAACTGCCAAGGACGCAAAGAAGAAGATAGAAACAAGTTGATATCATTTACTTAATTATCTTTTTTCGCTTATTTTGTACCAGAGGTTGAAGTCGCATGGATCTCGAAGCTCTATTACTGGGAATTGAGCCAGTCACCGTCTTAACAGTGGGTATTGCTACAATTGTGCTTGCACCAGTTGTCACGGCAGTAGGTTCTGTTGTGGTAGGCTCTAATATAAGTGAATCTGTATCAGCATCTGCAAGAGAATTCACAAAAAATGGTTTGGTTTTGGGGTTTGATGCCCTTGACAGTCTCCAAAAAGCTTTTGCTGAAACACAAGCAGCGTTTAGAGATGTGTTTGCTGAGGCGATGATTGAGCATATGGCTAACAAATCTCAGCCGCAGACACGAGAACCCCGCCGGATCGAAATTGTATCTGAATAAATTTTTACTGCTCATAATATATAGTTAAAAAGCGGAAGAGAGTGTTAGTTAGTACAAAAACTGAAACTTTGTCAACCAGTCAGGCGGAAACGGTAAAGTGTCAGGTTGTTCATAGAAATGAAAGGCGCATCCGTGTGGTAGTGCCGAGATTGGGTTTTGACTCAGCGTATGATCGTCATCTGAAGGATTTAGTTGAGTCTGTTGATTACGTCACTCATGTTCGGATTAATCCGGCTGCCAAGTCGATCGCAGTTGAGTATGACTATAAAGTTGATCAAGCGAAGATTGCCAAAGCACAGCAACAGGTGTTTGAGATCATCAATCAAGAAACCTATGCAGAGATTAACGAATTAGAAGTACCAGTCTCAGTTCAACAGGACGTTGACTATTGGCAACGCTTAGGTCTACCTATCACTAGTCTGGGTGTAGCTTTACTTGCTGGTCCCCTGGAAGTGTCAATGCCATTTTTGGTAATCGCCGCACTGATAGCAAGTGCAGCTGTGCCAATTTTTAGTAGGGCGATCGCTGGTGTTGTTGACGAGGGCAAATACAAAGTCGATCTCCTCGATTCTCTGTGGATTACGCTGCACACTCTACAAGGTCAATATGTAGCTCCAGCTTTGATGGTAAGCTTGGTGGAGGCGAGTGAAGCCGTGCGCGATCTAACTGCTCGCGCTAACCAGGATCAGACTTTAGAACTGCTGGATTCACCAAACAGATCTGTCTGGGTTGAACGAGATGTTACCGACACCCAAGTCGGTAACTATGTCAAGGAAGTTTCCGACAGACTTGTTGTACCAACCCTGTTTTTGAGCGGTAGTATTTTCGCTCTGACTGGTAACATCAATGGAGCGCTGGCACCACTTCAGCTTGACTTCGGCACTGGGATTGGAATTGCTGTACCGACTACCATTCTCGCTGCTCTTTCTTCCCTGGCTCGTTCTGGCGTGTTTATCCGTAGTGGTCGTGCTTTGGAAGCCCTTGCCCGTACTGACACGGTTGTTTTTGGGAAGACAGGTACTTTGACAGAGGCGATCGGAAAACAAAGCGCTGATGTCATAGCAACTTTGAAGAATCAGGGTATAGAAATTCATCTGCTGAGTGGAGATAACCAGCAAGCAGTCCAAGCTGTTGCTACTCAACTAGGTATAAATCCAAATAATGCCTATGACTCAGCTCTCCCTGAGAATAAGATTGAGATCGTTCGCAGGCTTCATAGCGAGGGAAAAGTTGTAGCATATCTGGGGGAGGAGCTAAGTGATACTGAGAGCTTTACTGATGCCGATGTCTCTATCGCCTTTGCAAAAGAATCTGACATTGAATCGGAAACCGCCGATGTGGTGATTGTAGGCAATGACTTGCGGCAGATCGTTCAGGCGATCGATATTGCTAAACAATCAATGGATCTTGTCTATCAAAACATCGCTCTAGTTGCTGTCCCTAATATTAGTATTGTCATCGCAGGCATTTTCTTTGGTTTAAACCCAGTTACAGCCGTGCTGATTAATAACTGTGCAGCACTCATTGCGGAATTGAACGGTTCGCGTCCGCCTCACCAAGAAATTTAATTCCTTAGCTATGTAGAGAACAGAATTGACCACATTGTAAGGGCGCGGAAACCGCGCCCCTACTTGCTGGAAAAATCCGGACGCAGACTTTTCTATTTCTGTCAATGCGTAAGTCCTAGTTACAACGGTATTAGCTTATAGAGGATTTATTTTCAGCTTTAACCTTGTTAGCAAGTTGCTCAGCTTTAGCCTCAGCAACTAAATCCTGAAAGGACTCCCCTACTTCATGAAAAAAGGTTTGAGTCTTGTCTAAGGCATCAAAGCTCCAAGTTAAGCTATTCTTTGCTAGGTCTTTACTTGATTCTGATAGAGACTTACCCATTGTAGCCTCTACAGCCGTGACGACAGGTGCAAGAGCTAATGCTCCAACACCAATTGCTAATGCCGTTAACGGCTCAAGTCCAAACAATAATTCCATATGTACTAGCCCTCCAAACTAATATAACATCCTGTATCTGCGATCCGCGCCATATGATGATACTTTTTATTAAGCGCCATATACTGGCGCACTTAGAACTCAGGACTTGGCATTACTGAGTCAATGATAACAAAACCAAATGTAATCAGTATTTAAGAAAAATTAGTAAACTGACATCTTGCACCTTCGATAGTTCGTGTAGGTGGGCAGTGCCCACCCTACGAAATAATCGCCTTTTTGGGCTTTTAATTTCGCAACAAGACGGTGGTGCAAGATATGAGTTAGTGTAGTTTTCCAATTCTAATATATGTGCTATCTTTAAGCCTCACATTCCCCACGGAATTGCGCAACTCTAACATCAACAGATTCGGTACTAACAATAGACAGTTGGTTTCCCTGAACGTTGAAGGCGATAGCCTGCAAAGCTGCCAGCATATTGTTGACAGCGCCTACCCAGTCACGCGGAGCAGTATATCCGCAGGCTGGGCATTTAAAAACCTTATTGCCTCCCAGCTTGCGGTGAATGTGGCCACACTGAGGACAGGTTTTTGAAGTATAAGATTCATTAGTACGGATGACTAAAACTCCGTTGCGAAGAGCAGCTTGTTCTAGATGAGACGCAAAGCGACCAAAAGCCCAAGTAAGCATGTTACGCACAGATTTAATGTTTATCTTCCTTGTTGATCTAAGAACCATTTGGGATATTTCATAGGTTGGAAGGAAGATCAGTTTGTAATTGTTGACAATTAAGCTTGCAGCTTTTGAATGCATATCATCCACTAAATCTCGAATCTTAAATCTTAGGGATTTAATTGCGTGACTTAGCTTGTAACGGAGTTTTTTGTTTGTCTTGCCCGTGGCTTTATCTTTTTGACGTTGAAGCATGTCTTGGTGCAGACACAATCTAGTAATGCGTCCGATATCTCCCTTACCAATCTCTAAGATGTTTTCGCCATCATAGCCAGTCAAAAAAGTCCGATTGCCAGGGTCAAAAGCAATCACCTTATTGCTGACTGTTCCCTTAACTTCTACTCGTCGTGGGAAGCAAGCAAACCATTGACCGCGTTGATAAACAAGCTCTGTTCCATAATTACAATTTTGGGGCATTTCATAACCAAATGCCGTGCAAAACAACAACCCTTTTACCTTGCTTGGGAACCAAGTCCCGTCTCTGTAGGCATCATTTTTAAATTGAATAGCCTGAGATTTATTGCGGCAAGAGCGAAATCTTAAGAGCAGTTTACCTCGCTCTCCCTTCGGTTTATTTATAAATGCTTTGTATGCTTGTCGAATCGCGCTTTCTGCTTCTGCTACAGCTTCCTGTCGTGTTTTTCCTAAACATTGTGTCCACTCCCACTCCGATAATTTTTGTAAACTTTGAATATGCTGATCTCGACTTATTCCCTTGGGTAATTTATTGCCAGAATTGAAAAGTTGAATGCATTGGTTGTAGACCCAACGATAAGCTGCTAACCATTGCTTCCAAATTACATGTAATTCTTTACAAGGAAATATCGGAATCTTTACAAGACTGTTCGGGGGAACGTTCTGACTTTTCTTGAACGGGTGAGTCCCGTAACTCTGTGTCGATTTCTTTTCGGTATTTTCTAAGTCCGTATAGCCTAGAACTGAAGCAATGGATGATGGACAACATATCTGATACGAGTTCAAGTTCTGGTGAAAGTTTGCGGTTATCGAGAACCAAGAGTTCGCATTCATTTTGTTCGCATAACCACCTAACCAATTCAAATCCAAATCGGCAGAGTCGGTCTGGGTGGGCAACGACAACCCTTTGAATATCATGCTGCATAACTCGTTGTAAAAGGGCGAGCAGCTTTTTCCTCTTAAAATTGAGTCCGCTTCCAACTTCTGTAATAAGCTCAGCCTCTGGGTATCGTTCGCTAAGGTATTCAGATTGTCGTTGAAGATCGTCACGTTGGGAACTAGTACTGACCCTTGCATAGCAAACAGTTCTAATTGACCGCTCTCTTCCGCTAAACTTTTCGATTTCCGTTCTGAGGAAACGTCTTTGACCTCCTGGAGTACGGTACGCTTTGATTTTTCCCTCTTTTTCCCATCGTCTAAGGGACTGGGCGTGGACTCCCAGAATCCTAGTTGCTTCGCGTGGTGTGATATATTCATCGATCATTTAAACATTGGATGAAGCAATGCGTATTTTTTCTTCACCCCTCTATCCTAATTCGCCGCGTAAGCTTTAGTAAGCTTTGTTAGAAAAAGTTAATAAAACCTTCATCTAGGAGTTCTCTACAATGCAGCATACACAGATAGTAAGTAGCATCCCGGGTCGGACACGGTTCAAACTCCCTACCCATAAACGTGACCCGCAGGAAATGGCAAAAATTGCCAACAATCTCCAAGCTCATCCTGACGTTCATAATGTCGAGTACAATGCCAAAACTGGCAGTATCCTTGTCCATCACGACTCTCACGACAGCAGCCTCGAAAACATCAAGGACATAATGCAGGATCTATGCGTTGTCTTCGCTGACATTACAGGAGCTTCGGAACTTATCCCACTGGAGGGCAAATCGGAGAGCGGTGGGTCAGACCTCACTAGTGTTTTATGTGACTTTAACGAGCGAGTTGTAGACGTAACAAATGGTGTTATTGATTTACGGTTCTTTTTACCCCTTGGGATTGGGGCGCTTGGTGTTTTACAATTCCTTACTTATGGGTGGCAATTTGAGATAATTCCTTGGTACGTCTTGATTTACTTTGCCATTGATAGCTTCATAAAACTGAACTTTGACCAAGCACCAGCAGTATAATTCGTAATTGTTAATTCGTAATTCGTAATTACAAAATTCAATTACGAATTACGAATTACGAATTACGAATTATTTTCTCAAGGATGGAAGAAAAATGCGGTTGCTAAAACAGCATAGGTGATCAGCAACAAAACTCCCTCTAACCAGTTGGAGTTACCATCGTTACTAATGGAATTGGTACTTACCACAGCCATAGTAACTGCTAGAATTGTAAAAGGATTGAAGCTGAGATTCATTGGTTGACCTATTGACCAACCAACAAGAACTAGAATAGGAGCTACGAACAAGGCAATTTGCAAACTAGAGCCGATAGCCACAGCCACGGCTAACTCCATCTTGTTTTTAATAGCAAAGGTGACACAAGCGATAAACTCTACGATGCCGCCAAAAATGGGAATAAGAATTACACCTGTAAATAAGCTAGTCAAACCTAGAGTAGAAATAGCTTTTTCTAGGCTATCAACAAGGATTTCCGATACAAATACAAGTACTAGAGTACAACCTAGCAGCACCCCAATCTGTAACCATAAATTAGCTTTTGGTTGATTATTTTCAGTCGGATCGTTCTCAATATCCTCTAGGAGATACATATGTTTGTGAGTTTTCATTGAGAACACTAGCATCAAAAAGTAGAACGTAAGTAACAATATAGATGCGGCGTAGGAAAAATTATTTAGAGTTGATATGTGCAAACCCTTAGAAGTGAATTGTATAGCAGTAGGTGTTAACAGAACAATCACCGCTAAAGTCAAAGAGGAAGCATTAAGACGAGCTACAGTGGGTTGAAAAGTTTGTTCACTGTAACGCAAACCACCTAATAAAATAGCCAGTCCCAATGCCAGGAGTAAATTGGCAATTATCGCTCCGGCTAAGCTGGCTTTAACGACATCAACCAGACCTGCACGAAGGGCAACAATTGAGATAATCATCTCAGTAGCGTTGCCAAAGGTAGCATTGAGTAACCCTCCCAAAGCTGGACCGATCACCTCTGCGATCGCTTCAGTAGAGTTAGCTATCAATGCTGCCAAGGGAATAATTGCTAGACCAGAAGTAATAAAAATAACTAATGAATTTAAATGCAGCAAGTGTGCGACTGTTGAAATTGGCACAAAAACCAGCATCGATAACAGAATTACATTTTTCTTTGTCATCTTTCTCCTATATAAGGATAGCTTACCCTGGTTATTAGCACCAATTGTTAGAATCGCTGCATCAAAATAGCCTAAAATATATTAATATCTTAAAAATCCCCTCATATCCACCTAGAGAAATAGTTCGTACAATCCAATGAGGACTAATAACACAATACGGTTCAGTTAAGGGTTATCGGTGATAATTTTAGGCGATCGTAGAGACGCGATTAATCGCGTCTCTACATAGGTTGAGGGTTGGTAAATTATCTTAACTGAACCGTATTGGATTAATAACAATAAAAGCATTATGGTTCTGGCTTCTCCCGATACAGCGCCTGGATCTCGGTACGCAATAATGAAATCTCGGTGCTGAACGCTTCGATTGACTTGGCACTTGCTAGCACTGCTTGGTCATCTTCAGCATCGAGATCAACAAAAAACGTGGCGATCGCTGCTGTCACGTAGCCAAACACAGTGAAAGCAGCGATCGCCAAAATCAAATAAAGCACCTGCCCCTCTGCGGTCTGGGGCTAGTAATCCGACCCCAGAAGAGCTTCTCTTCAGGCGTCTATCTTTAGTGATGCAAATAATTTATTGTAATTGTAGGTAATTATTAGAGCCAGCTTGAAAGTTATTTTTGAGTTTATTTCCAGAGACAGATGATCGCTAAAGAAAGACTGAGGCAACATGTCTTGATGAAACAGGTAATATAATTATATTTGTTTATTCTAAAAATACTGAGGTTGAACTTGTATGAACTTTGAAGCACTATTACTAGGACTAGAGCCAGTAACGGCATTAGCAGTGGGGATTGGTGCAGTCGTACTAGCACCTGTTGTGACAGCAGTAGGTTCTGCTATGGGAAACTCTCAACTAAGTGAATCTTTATCAGAAACCACAAGAGAACTAACAAAAAAAGGTTTAGTTTTAGGGTTTGAGGCAGTAGAAAAAGCACAAGCTACTTATGCCCAAGCAGAAGAAGCGTTTCGAGATTTGGTTGCTGATGCCAAGCTTGAGCATCTAGTTAAGCAATCTCAGTCTGAGTCAGAGACAGTAAACCCTCAAGATATAGAAATTGTATCTCAATAACCTAAATTTATTGACATATATAGGACTTAGGCATACTCTACGAATTCTTGGCGACGGACAGTTTCTTTTGGAGGAAAACCCGACTGCGAACTGTCCTCCTATTGGTACGCGCAGTCGCCTGTAGCTTGGGAAATCCGACAACATGCACACTGCCCTCGTCTTGGCGGTTGGATAAATTAAGCTGAGTGGCAATTTTTGCCTAAATCCTGATATTGCTGAGTGGTCGCCGCCGTTTGAGCATTTTATGCGCTCGTTTTGCCTGATAACCTAATATAAGTTATCAGGTTTTATTCAGAGGTAAATTTGTTCTAAAAGGTTAATGTTTTATCTTAATGACTTGCTGAGATCGGCATCATTTTAGTTAGATAGTTAAGAGGCAGGATAGAGTGTTGGTTACAACAGAAAATGAAACTCCTTTAACCAGCGAGACGGAAGGGGTATGTCAAGTCGCTTCGCTCCAAGTCAAAAGTCAAAAGTCAAAAGTCAAAAGTAAGAACCCCATAAATAAATTTAGGCGCGTAGTATTTCTTGTTGCACTCCTCTCGAAATACATATTTTTCATTTTCCATAAATAAATTTAGGGGCTTGTACCTTTTTTGTACTTTTGACTTTTGACTTTTGACTTTTGACGAACCGAAGGGCGGTCAGGTTGTTCACAGAAATGAAAGGCGCATCCGAGTTCTTGTCCCTAAACTTGCCAGGGATGAGGAATATGCCAGCAGGCTTCAACAGGTCGTTGAGTCGCTCAATTTTGTGACCGAGGTTCGCGTTAATCAAGCTGCAAAGTCACTTGTAGTCGAGTACGAAGCTAAGGGCGTTTCCATCAGCTTAGTTGAGGAGAAGATTTTAAGCTGTATCCAGCTAGCCAATCTCAAAGAAACGCTCTTTAACTTTGACCAGATCGCATTTGAGTCAGAAATTACTATTCCAACTAACGAACCGTCTAAGGTTGAGTACCAAATCGTTCACCAGAATGCAAAGCGCATCCGTGTATTAATACCGAGACTGGCTTTTGATTCAGGGTATGCAGAAAAGCTAAAGTATTTAGCTCAGTCTCTAGATTACGTCACTAACGTTCACGTTTCTCCTGCCGCCAAGTCGCTGACGGTAGAGTATGAATACTTTGCAAGTTCGGATGCGATCGCCGCATCGAAACAAAAGCTATTTGAGGCAATACAGCAAGCAGTATATACCGAAATTGACCGCTCGCCAGATCTTGAAGCAGCGCATTCAACAGCATCTAGCCACGAAATTGATTACTGGGAACGGTTGGGGATACCCGGACTGGCGCTAACCCTCTCCCTAGGTGCTGTGGTTGGTTTACCGTTTCCGGCGCTTCTGACTGGGGGAGCAGTGTTGGTGGCGGCGATTCCAGTCTTTAAGCGCGCACTTGAAGCCATTCAACAAGATCGTCAACTCAATATCGACTTCCTTGATGGTCTAGCAGTCAGTCTGCACACCCTCAACGGCAACTATTTTGCGCCGTCGTTTATGCTTGGTCTAATTGAAGGTGGAGAGGTAATCCGGGATTTGACGGCACGTGGTAGTGAACGGGCATCCTTGGATCTACTTGATAGTTTAGGCAAGTATGCATTGGTGGAAAGAGACGGGCAAGAAGTGCAAATCTTGGTCAAAGATCTTGTAGTGGGTGATCGCGTCATCGTTTATCCTGGTGACCAGATTCCTGTAGATGGCTACATTATGCGGGGAACGGGAGTAGTTGACCAATGCAAACTCACCGGAGAGTCGATACCCATAACTCGCAATGAAGGGGATGAAGTGTTTGCCTCTACCCTGCTAGTTGATGGTAACGTATGCATTTTAGTAGAACGGACGGGCAACAACACCCGTGCAGGTGTGATTGTATCGCTGATGCAATCGGCACCGGTGCATGATACCCGTGTGGAGAACTATGCAGCAATGGTGGCAAACCAGATGGTACTTCCCACGTTGCTGATTGGTATCGGGGTTGGCGTGTTTAGTGGTAATTTGAATCGAGCGATCGCCCTACTTACCCTTGACATAGGTACGGGTATTCGGGTATCTGTGCCGACCACAATTCTCTCTGCCCTCACTTATGCCGCTCGCAACGGGGTATTCATCCGTAGTGGTCGCGCTATTGAAATTCTAGCCCGCATTGATACCGTCGTCTTTGACAAAACCGGAACTCTCACTCAGGGACACGCCGGAGTCACAGGCATTAAACTTACAAATGCAGGGGTGGGCGATCTGGAAGTGCTAACGTTAGCAGCTAGCGCCGAACAGGGGTTGACTCACCCAGTTGCCGAGGCGATTGTCCATCATGCCAAAGATACAGGCGTCACGTTCTATGAGTGCGAAACCTGGGATTACCGGGTGGGACTGGGAGTGGCGGCGACAATCAAAGGTATGCAGATCCTGGTTGGCTCTCCTCGCCTGATGCAGCAAGAAAACATTAGCTTAGACTACCTTGAGCAGCACTACCCAGACATCAAATCAAGCAGCAACTCTGTTGTTTATGTCGCTGGGGATGGGCAACTATTAGGTGTGATTTTATACAGCGATCCACCTCGACCAGAAAGCAAGGGTGTGCTACGAGAACTGGGCGAGAGTGGCATCACCTCCTATATGCTGAGTGGGGATGTGACGCGAGTTGCTTCATCGATCGCCTCTGAATTGGGTATGGACCCCAACAACATCTATGCCGAAGCCTTCCCAGAGCGTAAGGTAGAAGTGGTAAAGTCGCTCCATGACAGTGGTAAGACCGTTGCTTTCTGCGGCGACGGCATCAACGACTCAGCAGCACTCGCTTACGCCGATGTGTCGATTTCCTTTGCCGGAGCAACAGATATTGCCAGGGAAACTGCCGACGTGGTACTGATGGAAGACGATTTGCGGAGTCTGGTTCATGCCATCAAGATTGCCAAACAGGCGATGGAAATTATCACCCAGAATACGGCGATCGTCGCGGTTCCCAACATCGGGGCGCTGATTTCAGGCGTTCTCTTTGCCCTTGACCCCATTCTGGCGATCGTCATCAACAATGGTTCAGCAATTGTAGCGGAACTAAATGGCTTGCGTCCGCTTTTAGGTACCGACGGTGTGACGCCCCTTACCCATTCTTTAGCTGCTGCGGATCTCATCAAAGAAGAGAATCGACTGCAATCCCATGAGTCGCATGAAACTGAGAAATTGCTAATTGCTAATGGCTAATTGCTAATTGCTAATGGTTAATGTCATACTGGTAGCAACTAACAACTAACAACTAACAACTAACAACCAACAACCAACCAACAACAATTACAGGAGACAAACAAATGGATACCGTATTGAAAACAATTAAAAACGCAGCGTTAGTAGCCGTAGGAACAGTGAGTTTAGTTCTCGGCATCGCAGGCATTTTACTTCCATTAGTACCTGGAATACCATTTCTGATTCTGGCTGGTATTTGCTTCAGCATGGTGGAAGGTTGACATAAAAATTGCTAATAGCTAATGGCTAATGGCTAATAGAACACTGGTAACAATTAGCAATTAGCAATTAGCAATTAGCAACTAACAACTAACAACTAACAACTAACAATATGTCTGATGACTATTTTCTAGCCGATCTCAACAAAGCAGGTCAAGTCGCTTCGCTCCAAGTCAAAAGTCAAAAGTCAAAAGTCAAAAGTAAGAACCCCATAAATAAATCGCGAAGCGCCATTCGCTATGCGTGGTGGTCTGGGCTTGTAATAAGGACGTAGTATAACTTGATTGCACTCCTCTCGAAATACATATTTTTCATTTTCCATAAATAAATTTAGGGGCTTGTACCTTTTTTGTACTTTTGACTTTTGAATGAGTGACTTTTGACTTCCCGAAGGGCGGTCATCACCCGAAAAAAGCAGGTCCCTCTAAGTCTGAGGGTCAGCAAGATGACTTTTTTGAAGCCGATCTCGACACAGCAGGTAATCACCCGAAAAAAGACGGAGACAAGTTACCAGATCAGCAAGATGACTTTTTTGAAGCCGATCTTGACAAAGCAGGTGAGCAAGCGAAAAAAGAAGGTGTTAACGAAGGTTGATAATCTTTGACATTCTGACCTCTCCCCAACCCCTCTCCTACAAGGAGAGGGGCTTTTTCCCCCTTCCCTGATAGGGAAGGGGGTTAGGGGGTTAGGTTCTTATTCAAAAGATTACGAGGAATAAGCGAAATTGATACTTTCTTGACATTAAGCATTAGATAATGTCAAAGATTATATTGGTGAAATTGAAACAACCGAAGTATTAACTGATTACAAGGGGTGGTAAGGGAATGCAGTGGCAAAACCCCAACCTCATGCACCTCCGTACACTTCGTGACCCTCTGTTTGTCGCAAGGTAGACTCATCTGTCCCGAAGACTTTTTTATTAAGCATCATAAGTACGTATGCAAAAATATTTATGTCCGAAGCGAACGAAGTGAAGCAATCCCAAGCCTTGCGATTGCTTCATTCGGCTGCGCTCCATTCGCTTCGGACATTGTATATTTAATTTTGCATGACTACTTATGTGTGACAGCATTCGGTCGTTTCAGACTATAGAACGATCGCTCTTAAACAGAATTGACCACATTGACCAGAAGCGGTTTCCGCGCCCCTACGGTGATATTGTGGTCTACGAATTGCCGGACTCATCCTGACGCAGACCTTTACTATTTCTGTCAATGCGTAAGTCCTACTTTGGTGGCGTTGCAGAATTATATAATCATTTTATGATTAAGTCTCACGCCAAAACTAGCAACGGATGAGTGCGGATACCCAATGCTCGTCTTCCCGCAGTTAAATCATCCGTTACATCCGTTAGTCATCCGTTGCCAACAGCTTAAAACAAGTCCAAATCCGTCACTGCACCGAGACTGCTGGAAGATACCAACTTGGTATATTTTGCCAGCACACCAGTGGTGTAACGCGGAGGGCGCGATCGCCAATTAGCACGACGATCGCCTAACTCTTGATCGGATACGTGCAGTTGCAACAACCGAGCGTGAGCATCAATAGTGATGGTATCACCTTCTTCCACCAAAGCGATCGCACCTCCAACTGCTGCTTCTGGCGCAACGTGACCAACCACCATACCATAAGTACCGCCTGAGAACCGTCCATCAGTGATCAATCCCACCGAATCAGCCAAACCAGCACCGATAATTGCCGAGGTGGGAGCTAGCATTTCCCGCATACCGGGACCACCTTTAGGTCCTTCGTAGCGGATCACCAGCACATCTCCTGGGTTAATTTTATGAGCCAGAATTGCTTCCAAGCAGGATTCTTCTGATTCAAAAACTCGTGCTGGACCAGTAATTTTCGGCACTTTCACCCCGCTAATTTTGGCGACAGCACCTTCTGCTGCCAAATTACCTTTGAGGATGGCTAAGTGTCCTTCAGAATACATCGGGTTGTGCCACGGACGGATGACATCTTGCTCGGCTGATGGTTCTTCTGGGACGTCCGCCAATACTTCAGCGATGCTTTGACCTGTGATGGTCAGGCAGTCTCCGTGTAGTAAATCATGTACGAGTAGCATTTTCATCACTAGGGGGATGCCACCAGCTTTGTGTAAGTCTGTGGCTACATACTTACCACTTGGTTTTAAATCGCACAAAACCGGGACACGGGCGCGGATAGTTTCAAAGTCATCTAGGGAAAGTTCGACACCAGCAGCGTGGGCGATCGCCAGGAAATGCAACACTGCATTTGTCGAACCACCCACTGCCATAACGACAGCCATGGCATTTTCTATCGATTTACGGGTGATAATTTGGCGTGGTAAAATTTGATGACGAATGGCTTCTACTAAGACAACCGCAGATTTTTCTGTACTGTCGGCTTTTTCGGCATCTTCTGCAGCCATGGTAGAAGAATAGGGCAAACTCATCCCCATGGCTTCAATCGCACTAGACATGGTATTTGCCGTGAACATTCCACCACAGGAACCAGCACCAGGACAAGCGTGAAGTTCGACTTCTAGCAGTTCTTGCTCATCAATTTTCCCAGCGCTGTATTGACCCACAGCTTCAAAAGAACTGACAACTGTGAGGTCACGTCCTTGGTAGTTTCCTGGTTTGATAGTACCACCGTAAACAAAGATAGCGGGTATGTTCATGCGAGCGATCGCAATCAACGCCCCCGGCATATTCTTATCGCAACCGCCAATAGCAAGAACACCGTCCATACTTTGCCCATTACAGGCGGTTTCAATGGAGTCAGCAATGACTTCCCTTGACACTAGGGAATATTTCATCCCTTCAGTTCCCATGCTGATGCCATCGCTGATCGTAATTGTGCCGAACATTTGCGGCATTGCTCCGGCATTTTTAATCCCAACTTCTGCCCTTTGCGCCAGGATGTTGATCCCCATGTTACAGGGAGTAATTGTACTGTAACCGTTGGCAATGCCCACAATCGCTTTGGTGAAATCTTCATTTTGAAAACCAACAGCACGCAGCATGGCTCTATTAGGCGATCGCTGCACTCCTTGTGTGACAATTCGGCTTCTTAAATTATCTGACATTTTAATTCCCCTGTCGCCACGATATGAATGGATGGCGTTTGTGTTCTGTGATTATTTCAAAATATCAGAAACATTACAATTGCAGCAGTAGGGGCGGGGTATCCCCGCCCTTACAGTCAGACTGTGGTTCTATATGCATCCAACAAGCAAACAGTAGTATTTATACGTGTGCCATAATAATTCGCATGGGATTAACAATTCATTATCAATTCAGTGCAAGATGTGATTAACCGGACATAATAGTACTCGTACTAATCAGCACACTAGAACCCGTGTTGGTCCAACCTAACCAACCCAAACTGTTAGGACGATCGCATTGACAGAAATGTAGACCACGATCCGATCTTCGGGGCGGGGTTTGGGCGCCCTTACAATGTGGTAAATTCATCAGGTGCTCTGGCGGGACTCATCACATCTGCCCATGCGGCTTGGAAAAATTCTCGCTCGCATAACATAGCATAGCGATAGGTTGAGTGTACCAACGCTGTGTCACTGGCGTAACGTTCAACCAAATCTTCTAATGCTTGCGCTAGGGGAGCAAAATCTGCGCTGCTGTACGTCTGAATCCAGTCTGCATACTGATGATTGGGAATGCCATTATGAGCCAACTGTTCTCCTAAAAAAGCATACAGACGCAGACAGGGAGACATAGCCGCAGCAGTCAAACCCACATCCCCACTCCAAGCAGTTGCTAACAAAAAGTCGGTATAGCGACGGGTAGCCGATCCTGGTTCTACGGAGCGCAAATTAACTCCCCACTTAGCAGCATAGCCTTCATGCAGCTGCAATTCTGCTAACACCCCACCAACTAAGTTGTGAAACACGGTAAATCCTAAGAAGTCTGGTGCTTTAGCCGCAGCGATACTATAAGCACGGGCAAAAGCTTCCAAGAAAAAAGCATCTTGCCCAACATAGTAAGCAAACTTTTGGCGTTCAAGATTACCGTCAGCAATACCTTGGACAAACGGATGCTCTAAACAAGCTTGTGCTAAGTCTTGATTTGCTGACCATAATTGGTTGGATAGAGTCATTTGGTAGTTGTTAGTTGTTAGTTGTTAGTTGTTAGTTGTTAGTTGTTAGTTGTTAGTTGTTAGTTGGTAGTTGTTAGTTGTTAGTTGTTAGTTGGTAGTTGTTAGTTGTTAGTTGGTAGTTGTTAGTTGGTAGTTGTTAGTTGTTGGTTGCTAATTGCTATTAACTATTCCCCACTCCCCATTCCCCACTCCCCACTCCCCACTCCCCATTCCCTTTAAAAAGGCAAAAACTGAAGCAAGAGTGAGCCGACACTTCCGACGAAGTCCATCATACTTGGTTTCTCAGGAGTTACCTTTGTGCCCTGGGCGGGTGTTTGCAGTTCTTTAATAAAAGCTTGTGCTGTTTGCAGTCCAGCACTATCGTTTTGAGATGTAAAAAGTTTTACAGCAGTTTGGGCATCTTGGAATGCACTTTGTCGGTTAAATAATTGGTAACTGGCGACGCCACGAGCTAAATAAGCACCTGCATAGTCGGTTTTAATGGCGATCGCTTGATTAAAATAGTCAATCGCTTGCTGTTGGTTGCCTTTTTGGGCTTCTGCTACACCCCAAGCATAGAATTCTTCTGGTTTAGCAACTTGCAATGGTATGCCAACTGCGCCTTGTAAGTTAGCCTCATTGATATTCACACCAGTCAATTGTGCATTAACTAGATAAGTATTTCTCAAGTCAGCACCTAACACGGTTGCCCCACCAAGTTTAGCACCGCTCAGGTTAACACCAAATAAAACAGTGCCGCTCAAGTTTGCACCCCTCAAATCAGCGTCGCTTAAGTTAGCACGGCTGAGGTTTGCACCTGCAAGATTGGCTCCGCTTAAGTTTGCACCTCTTAAATCAGCCATCACCAAACCAGCGCCAGTCAAGTCACAGTTCTGACATTGTTTGTTTGCCAGTAACTGTCTTATTTGTTCTGGATTTGCTGCTTGGGCAATCTGGCTCAAGCTAATTGTAGTTAAAAATGCAGTTGTGACTAAAATGTGGCTTTTCATAAGCAGTTTTGCCGGATCTTTGTCTAAATGCCCCACCAGATCGCAGACAGCTTTTGAGTAATATTTGTCACTCGTATAGCTTGGTTGATCTTTAGCTACCTCGAATTTCCTCTTTTTGGCATAGTTATGCCAGTGAGGTTAGCACCGTCTAGGAGAGTGCCATTCAAATTAGCTCCGTCTAGGTTGGCATTATTAAGATTGGCACCTCTCAAGTCAGTACTACTTAGATTAGCATTGCTGAGATTAGCTTTGTCAAGATTCGCACCGCTTAAGTTAGCTTCGCTTAAATCAGCACCACTTAAGTCAGCATTCAAGAGATTCGCTCCGCCCTAAATTAGCGTTACGCAGGTTCATTAAGTGCAAGTTCCTTCCTTGCCAATTGACACCACCAAGGTTTTTCCCTGGTTCGTTTTGTTGGGGAACTGATGTCTCTATCGGTACTTGCGATCGTGGTGCTATCGGTGTATCCGTTGATGCTGGTGGCGTTTCTGCACTTTTCAGCGCTACATAAATTCCCACTCCAGCTAAAAGAGTTGCTCCAGTAATTACAATGGCAAGAGTGAAAAGCAAACCTGAGCGTCTTTTATGCTCATACATTTTTGCTATCTCAGTATTTAGGATGGCATTAATGTATAATTAAACTCTACTTAAACCCTGTATTTCATTTTCTTAATAAAACTTTATATTAAATTTGTGTTGACAATTTTAGTTTTTCTTCCTTGCAGATTATCAATCCTGAAGGCTAGTAGTGTTTAATAAACACGTTCTCATAAATTCCGCACTTGCTAGTTTGCTGCTTTAAAGGCGTATATTGGGTGGGCAATATAGGAGTGAAAAACAATGTAGAGACGTAGCAGTGCTACGTCTCTACAAGGGTTTCAGACAACGAATAATTAAATTCGGTCGATGTCTAATGTTATCAGATGTATAACTTTAATCACTATATGAGAGTATGAACATAATGTGATTGTGCAATAAATCTCTAAGTAGTATGCTTTTTTAGCAATAAATTAGGTTGAATCAAGAGAGTTTGCTAAAAATTATTTTAATCTAAATTAACAATTATTTTGATGATTCTTGATTTTCATAGATTTACCTATGACTTCCGATAGATTAAAATTTACTCCAACAGATTGATGAAAATTTAATAAAAAAATGGATAATTAGATTCAACGACCGAGATAAATTTGGTAATAATTATTTTTGGTAATAAGTGATTTTTGTTGGAGGACTAAAAGATGGTAGTTGGTGTAAATAGTAATAGACGTGGTGTCGGGGTATTTTCTAATCGTCGGGATGTTGAAGACGCACTACATGAATTAAGAGACTCAGGCTTTCCAATGGATAGAGTCTCTGTGATTGCACAGAATCCAGACAACAAAGATGACATTGCTGGTACTGAAGTACAGGAGCGAGTGGGCAATAAAGCTGACGAAGGTGCTACAGTAGGAGCACTTTCTGGCGGTACTTTAGGCGGCTTGACTGGCTTATTAGTCGGTCTTGGGGCTCTAGCAATTCCTGGAATCGGTCCAATCATGCTTGCAGGCGCAACGGCAACTGCCCTGGCTACAACTTTAGCAGGAGCTGGTATTGGTGCAGTGGCGGGTAGTTTGGTTGGGGGATTGCTTGGTTTGGGAATTCCCGAAGAGCAAGCCAGAGCTTACAACGAACGAGTAGAGCGCGGACACTACTTAGTGATCGTAGATGGCACAGAAGCGGAAATTGCCAGAGCAGAAGCAATTCTCAGACGTCGGGGAATTGAAGACTTTGCTATTTATGACCAACCCAATACCGCAAGTCGGACAACAGACACAGATTATGTCACCGCAACGACTCCTGTAGTCACCTCAACGACTCCGACTTCTATGCAAAGAGCAAGACGGGCAATTGGAGTATTTGCTCACCGTCAAGATGCAGAAGCAGCACTTACCGAACTGCGAGATGCTGGTTTTTCGATGAGCCAAGTATCGCTGATCGCCAAGGATGGCGATCGCAACAACCCCGTTGGTGGTGTGAATACGCAAACCGGTGTGGGTAATAAAGCAGGATCGAGTGCAACAGCAGGAGCAGTTACAGGCGGCGCATTAGGCGGTCTAGGAGGGTTGTTAGTTGGTCTTGGGGCTTTAGCAATTCCGGGAGTGGGTCCTGTAATTGCAGGCGGTGCGATCGCAACTGCTTTGGCGACAGCAGCAACTGGCGGTGCGATCGGTGCAGCCGCAGGCGGTTTAACTGGTGGACTGGTTGGCTTAGGAATTCCAGAAGCCAATGCACGGGCTTATAACGATCGCATTAACAGAGGCGACTACTTGGTGATCGTTGATGGTACAGATGAGGAACTTCGTCATGCTGAAGCGATTCTCAAACGTCACAACATTCAAGATTTTGACATCTTTGACCAACCCAATACCGCAAGGACAACAGATCAACTCACCTCAACGACAACGACTCCTGTAGTCACCTCAACGACTCCAACTTCTACGCAAAGAGCAAGACGGGCAATTGGAGTATTTGCTCACCGTCAAGATGCAGAAGCAGCACTTACCGAACTGCGAGATGCTGGTTTTTCGATGAGCCAAGTATCGCTGATCGCCAAGGATGGCGATCGCAACAACCCCGTTGGTGGTGTGAATACGCAAACTGGTGTGGGGAATAAATCGGGCTCGAGTGCAACAGCAGGAGCAGTTACAGGCGGCGCATTAGGCGGTCTAGGAGGGTTGTTGGTTGGTCTTGGGGCTTTAGCAATTCCGGGAGTGGGTCCTGTAATTGCAGGCGGTGCGATCGCAACTGCTTTGGCGACAGCAGCAACTGGCGGTGCGATCGGTGCAGCCGCAGGCGGTTTAACTGGTGGACTAGTTGGCTTAGGAATTCCAGAAGCCAATGCACGGGCTTATAACGATCGCATTAACAGAGGCGACTACTTGGTGATCGTTGATGGTACAGATGACGAACTTCGTCGTGCTGAAACGATTCTTAAACGTCACAGAATTCAAGATTTTGACATCTTTGATGCTGCTGGTAATGGTGTTCGTCAAGACACACCAGTTGTTAATACCCCAAGCACCAATTACTCGAGGGGGATTAATAGCGACGATCCGGCTGTGATCATCATTGACCGCCGGGACGAAACGGTATAAAAGCTTGTTGACCAAGCATTCCTCAGACTATGAGTCTGGGGATAGACAAACAAAGAACAATAGATTTAAATAAAAAAACTTGCTCCTCACTACACCACCATTTTCACCACAATCAAGAGCGAGAATTAAACTCATGAAAAAGCTAACCTCCTTCGTAATTAGTTGCCTTTTGGTATTTAGTGCTGCCGCTTGTGACAATAATACAGCTAAAACCAGTTCGTCAGCACCAGACAATCCTACAGCAGCTCCATCTGAAACACCAGCCGTACAAGCAACCCAGGCTGCTCAAAAAGATGCTCAGAGCGATATTCGCAAAAACCAACTCAATCAAGATATTCGCGCCAATGAACAGCGGAATAATACATTTAATGATGGAAAAGATGCTAACAGATCTGAGAGTGCGCTTGCAAGTGAAGTTCGCTCTAAGTTAGAGGCTAACATCCCCAACGGTCATTTAACAGTTGAAGCGACAAAAGATGGTAAGGTCACTGTAGGGGGAACTGTGACCAATCAGGATCAGCTAGCTAAAATTTCACCTGAAGCCAAAAAAATCAAAGGCGTTAAAAGTGTCGTTGTGAACGTAAAAGTTGTTAAGTAGGGGCGGGTGAAAAGGCGCGAGCGCAATTCAGAGCGCGAAAACTAGATTTTTTGAAAGCCGTCCGGACATTAGTCATTAGTCAAAATAATTCGTAATTTATAATTCGTAATTCGTAATTATTTAGGGAGCCTCCAGATCGCCGTTCGCAAGAAACAAGGAAAAAATTTGTTTTTTTCGATTAATTACTTTGCAAGTACCTTTAATGACGAATTACGAATTACGAATAAGTAATTATTCGGTCAATGACTATCAAAACACATTAATAATTAAACAAGTCAATGGAAAGCGAAGTACAACAATCGAAACCCGCTGATGTAACATCAACCGAGCCTTACGCAGCACTTAAAGGTTCAACATTTGGAACTCAGCCATTGCTACCACCGGCTCATGAACCATTACCCCAATGGCAGCAAGTGGCAGGACAAATTTCGGATTTTTTGGAGCAATTGCCTGAATACTTAGGTAGATTTTTCAACGACTACAAGCAGGCGATTATCAGTATTGCTTTAATTATTGCAGCAATTCTTACAGTTAAGATAGTGCTAGCTGTATTAGATGCAATAAATGATATTCCGCAGGTACATCTAGTTTTTGAGTTGATTGGAATTGGTTACGTAATCTGGTTTGTTTTCCGATATCTACTTAAGGCTTCTACTCGGCAAGAATTAGCTGCACAAATTAGCTCTATCCAAAAAGAAATTGTCGCTGGACAAGACTCATAACTCTTCATCTATCCTTTCGTTCATTGAAATAGCGAATCAAAAAACTTTTTAGTTTTTTATTCCTTTCTTGTGGTCAAGTAGAAATTAATTGTTCTACTTGATCGCTTCAATCAAATTAATAAGTATTACTTATATATAAATCAATACGGTTCAGTTAGGGCTGATCGGTAGGAATTACATAGGTGTAGAGACGCGAAATTTCGCGTCTCTACAGGAGTTGACGGTAGGTACATTATCTTAACTGAACCGTATTGATATATAAATCCTAAATTATTCAGGAAAAATTTTAATTAATGTAGGCGGGGCTATGCCGCACAGATCCGGGTTCTGTGCGTCATAGCCCTGCCTACATATATTTCCAAAATAAAATATGATTCCTATAATGTATCTAAAGATAGAAAAAATAGTTTAGCTGTTGAGGAGAAATCACTTCTAAAGATAGTAGATTTTTTATATTTGTCAACCTAGTCTAGTTCTTGAAGCAATTTTGATAAACTTTTTATCAAGGACATAATTTATGGCAGCTAATGAACCAGTTAACAAAGCAGTAGATTCATCCGATCGCGTTGCAGATAATAATTACGATAGAGGAATTACGCCGGCTGAAACTGCTGCTCGCATGGAAAGAGAAGGAAACCTTTTCAAAACAACGCCTACAGAAGAGAGAGAGGCAGGTGCGCCTACTGACGACCAAACCAATCCAGGCGACAGCATTCGGACGACTGACGGCTACACAGTGGATAAAGAAGGTTTGTTGAACAACTACGCGATCGAACCAGAAATTTACTATGAAGTACCAGGCGATGCGCGCCAACAAGCAGCAGAAGACAAAGCGCAACGAATTGAAGAACTCAGAGAAGTGAATGAGGATAAAGGTGGCGACCTAACAATGGATGATGACAACCGGGGTAGAGGTACTGGAGCAGTTTAGTCATTCTCTCATATCCATCAAGCGATCGTAGCGATGATTAGACACAAATCCTGATCATCGTTTTCCTTTAAATGTATGGTGCGCTATAGCATTGCCGTAACGCACCATTATCCGTAAGGATTTCTTTAAATGTAGGGTGCGTTGGACCTCACCGTAACGCACCATTATCCGTAACAATTTAGGTGCGTTAGTAACCCACATTCCGCACTTCATAATGTAGCACGCAAAATATTAGACATCTCCGAAAAACAATGTAGAGACGCGACGCCCTTACGGGTTCGCCATAAAGCTTGCTAATTCTTGCTAGATATTTTAAAAATGAGAATTGCTGTGAGATTATGGAGTTAAAAAATCTAAATGGTCGCCGGGGAAGGAACGTAAATCCTCTACCTTGCCTTCCATTTTCAATGTTCCCTTGGACAAGAAAACAATCCAGTCGGCACGCTCAATCACCCTCGGACGGTGGCTGATGATAATTGTAGTTTTGCCTACTCTGGAAAATAAAAGTTTATCTAAAACTTCTGATTCACTGCTGGGGTCAAGTCCGGCTGTTGATTCATCTAAAATCAGTATAGGTGGATTATTAACGATAGCGCGTGCTAATGCTAGTCTTTGTCTTTGTCCACCAGAAAGATTAGCTCCAAATTCTCCTAAAACTGTTTGATATGTGTCTGGTAACCTACTAATAAATTCGTCAGCGAGGGTAATTTTGCAGGCGTTGACAATTTCTTGAAAACTGACATTTGGATAACCTAAGCGGAAGTTTTCAATAATTGAGCGACTCCAAAAATGAGCATCTTGCGGGACTAGAACTACTTGTCTTCGTAAAGATTCTAAGGATAAATCTTGCAAGTTATAAATACCATAGCGGATATTTCCAGATTGAACTGTATGTAACCCGGCAATTAATTTTGCTAAGGTACTTTTGCCACAACCAGATTTTCCAATTAAGGCAGTAACTTTACCACCCGGAATTGTGACTGAAAAATCTTCTAATAAGTCTACACTACCAGTATAATAAAAGTTTAATTTGCTACAGCATATATCTATATCTTCAGGAATGTTTGCCCAAGGTTTCTGTGTATCTGGAGAAGATTCAGGAGTACTGTTGATAACTTCTTGGATGCGGGTATTAGCAGTTTGTACCTGGGCAAATTCATCTACAATGCCTATAATAAAACTAAATAAGCCAGTTACATTACCAGTCAGGCTAGAAAATGCCAGTAATTGACCTATAGTTAATTCTTTACTAATAACAAGTTGACTACCAAATAATAATAAAAATGTACTACCAATATTAGCAACTAGTCCAGAAAATTTTTGGTTAATAATTTGAATTTGGATAGTTGTTAAAGATAATTTAGTCAATCGGCTAAACCGGCTTTGTAATTCTTCCCAAAACTGTGCCGCAGCCGTAGTAGTTTTTAGGGTTAATGCACCTTTAAAAATTTCTACTAACACCCCTTGATTTTCTGCATCCAAAACCATATATTTACGGACTTTTTGCTTGATAATAGGCAAAAATGCAATTGTAGTGATGTTCATTAAAGCCGCAATTAATAGAGAAAACAATGATAATTTCCAGCTGTAATAAAACATCAAACATAAGCAAACTATTGCCATAAACAATCTGGTAGGAAAACCAATTACTGCTTGGGCAATAAAACTATTGATTTTCTCAATATCTCTGAGTCGGCTGGCAATTTCTCCACTACGACGAGATTCATAGTATTTCAAAGGCAAAGATAATAGTTTTTGTCCAAATTCTAACATCAACTTTAACTGGAAGCGTTGAGCAAAATTAGCAATCAGCATATTTTGCACCAATTCTAAGCTGCTGTTGATGATGTGCATTACAATTACTGCTAATACTAGAGAGATCAGTAAATCGGTATCACGCCGCACTAAAACATCATCAGTGAGAATCTGCACCAGGAAAGGAGAGGCTAAAGACAGTAAGCCAATTAATTGGGAAATTACCAAGGCTTCTAGAATCAGACCTCGGTATGGCTTGATACCCTGAATAACTTTTTCAAAAGTGTTAAGTTTATCATCGGGTTCTGCAAAAAAACGATTTGCATCTGGTTGGAGTAATAAGACTACTCCATTTTGCCAACCCTCAAGTAGTTCTTCCTGAGAAAGATAACGAATACCTATTGCTGGATCGCCAATAATATATTTTTTACCACGCTGACCATACAAAACTACCCAATGATATCCTTTCCAATGGATAATTGCCGGTAGTGGCATTTTTGACAGTTTTTTAAGAAAATCACTGGATGCTTTGCCAGTTCGAGTATAAAGACCTAAGGCTTCTGTACCACGTCTTAAACCTAACAAAGTAGTTCCCAGTTGTCCGCTACCTATGGAATCACGGATACGGTTAAGTGTTAAATTACGCCCATAAAATTTGAAAATAGAAGCAACACAAGCCGCCCCACAGTCTTCTTCACTGTACTGTATTACAACTGGGTATTTGTTCATAGTTAAACAATACTTATTATGTAGCGATTGATTATCAAGATTAAAAAATTATAGTTATATATATATATGATGTGTGAAAATACGCTATTTATAGTCGTTGCGAGATGAACAGAGTGAAGCCCAGCAATCACAAGGTCGGAAGCGATTGATTTTCTCCGGTCGCAATTACTTGGATTCAAGCGGACATGATATTAATTATCAAGCATCCGAAATGTGCGCCGCTCAATGCATTATGAAAGCGATAGCGACTAGCTAATGGTATTAAAAAATAGCTAATGAATAATGAAAATCAGTAGCATCATCTTTATATTTATAACTTCAGCAAAATTACTCTAAATAAGCTGGTTGTAAAGAGTCTATATAAGATTAAGATATAGCTTTTACAACCAACTAATGGTATGGTAGGCAGAAGCCATCAAAACGCTAAGGCTAACAGAGTGCGGCTATCCCTATTAGCCGCGACTCTACCTAATTCCTGAGAAATTTAAAGCTTATGCAAACCATTGGTATTTAGCCCTACCAGCCATGACTTCCACCATGACCTCCACTTTGTGCGCCGCTGCTGCTGCTGCTGCTACCGCTGTTGCTGCTACTGCTGTTGGTGTTGGTGTTGGCAATACTAGTATAGACAGTAACACTAGTCCCAGTAGACGCACCAGCAGAAGGCTGGCTAGAACCATAAGACGGCAGCCCACCGAAAAGACTACTTAAAAACCCGCCTAATTCTAAGAAATTACCACCAGAAATGGTGGATTCATTTTCTGCCGACAAATCAGACAAACAGGTTTCGTCAATAGAACTTAGTTGGTTTGAAGATGAGATCGTCATGATAAATTTAGTCCTTTCTGAAGTTTTTACTTGTGTTGATGAACTTTTAAAGATACTTCACAGTACAAGCTGCCGCGTGGATGCAGTGTACAAAAAATATCATTAGTGTCCGCCAGTTGTGCTGCTGCTGCCGCTGTCGCTACTGCTGCCGTTGGTGTTGGTGTTGGTGATATAGTTATTGACAATAACAGTAGTCCCAGTAGACTTACCAGTATTCGGCTGACTATAACCGAAAAGCCCACCGAAAAGCCCACCTAAAAGCCCACCTAAAAGCCCAAAAGTACCACCAGAAATGGTGGATTCATTTTCTGCCGACAAATCAGACAAACAGGTTTCGTCAATAGAATGTAGTTGGTTTGAAGATGCGATCGTCATGATAAATTTAGTCCTTTCTGAAGTTTTTACTTGTGTTGATGAACTTTTAAAGATACTTCACAGTACAAGCTGCCGCGTGGATGCAGTGTACAAAAAATATCATTTCTTTGATAACAGCAACTCCAGAAGACAGAATAAATTTGCCGCTTCATTTATCTGGAATTACTGTTATTTAATAAGCTCATGTATATAAACCTACAACATTTGCCAAAAAAAGTATAGTCTTTTTTTATTTTTTTTTAGTAAAGTTAAAAAGCTCTAGATGAGTTATTTAAACCCAATCTTCTCCGTATTAATCGCTGTAAAATATCAAGCTATGGTAGAAAGAATGTAAATTTTATGTGAACACAAAAAAAACTGAAAAAATATGCTAGATTTTTAGATAAATCCAAAATATCAAAAAAACTTAAATTATTATGGAACGATACTTATGTCCATAGCAGAAAATAAGTTTAGTAAAATTATTACTCAACAGCCAACATCCAATTCAGAACTAGTCAAGGTTGCAAACAATTTTGACTCTCAGGTGTCAGGAATAGTTCTCAAAGAAAATCCGCCTACTTTCCTGAATGTAATTCATACAGAGGAACTGTTACCCAATACAACTCGTTGGGCAGAAGTAGGAGGGCTGTTTTTAATTGCAACTGTTGTTACAGGCGCGATCTTATCTGCTGTTATTGAATATAAGGTAGTTGTGAAAGCACCTGCGAATGTGCGTCCTGCTGGAGAAATACGCTTAGTACAAGCAACACTAGAAGGAACGGTTAAAAGCATTCTTGTCAAACAGAATCAGGTGGTGAAGACACAAGATATTATTGCCACCATTGACGATAGCCAACTACAAATCAAAAAAAGTCAACTTCTAGACAATATCCAGCAGAATCAAATGCAACTGATGCAAATGGATGCCCAAATTAGTGCTATTGATCGACAAATAGGAGCAGAAACAGACCGTAACCAGAGGGCGATCGCATCTGCGACAGCAGACTTGCAACGCACGCAAAGAGAATATCAGCAAACCAAAGTTTCCGTTAACGGCCAACTACAAGAAGTCCAGGCAAATATTAAAATTGCCCAGAATGAATTACAAAAAGCAGAATTTGAGTTGAAATCAATGCAAGCGAATATAAAAGCGACGGAAGCAGCATTGAAAGCTGCTAAACTCAAGCGCGAACGCTATCTAGGTATTGCTACATCCGGCTCAATTTCTCAAACTCAAGTGGAAGAGGTTGAATTAGGGGTAGAACAGCAACAACAATCTCTAGTTTCACAAAAAGCGACTTTAGAAGCTCAAAAGCAATTTGTAGAAAGGCAACAACAAGCTGTAGTAGTAGCTATGACCAAATACGAACCAGCAGCCGCAGCCATCAATCCTAGTAATGCTGTCTTAGCCGTGGTACAAGGAAAAATCGCCCAAGAACGTGCCGCAGGTGAAGGAAGTTTAGCACGATTGAAGCAAGAAGAAAATAGTTTGATGCAGCGTAAAATCGAAATTGAAAATATAATTATTACTACAAAAAAAGACTTTATCCAAATAGAAAAACAACTGGAAACAACTGTGATTCGTTCTCCAGAAAAAGGTACTATTTTGAAGTTGGAACTGCGAAATCCTCAGCAGTTAGTTCACCCAGGAGAAGCCATCGCTCAAATAGCTCCTTCTGAGGCTCCTTTAGTAGTCAAAGCCAATGTCAGCGCTGAGGATATTAGCAAAGTAAAAGTCTGTAAATCTAAAAAAATTGCACTCTGCGAACAAGGTAAAGTGCAAATGCGAATTTCTGCTTATCCTTACCCAGATTATGGCATTTTGCTTGGCGCTGTCAGGAGCATTAGTGCTGATGTTATTACACCTGAAAATAATACTATTACTGCAACTGCGCCCTACTATGAGGTGACTATCGAACCAGAGAAACTTGATTTAGAAAAAGGCAATAAATTGTATCCCATCCAAGCAGGAATGGAAGTAAATGCAGAAATTATTTCCCAAAAAGAAAGTTTTTTGACCTTGATTCTGAGGAAAGCACGGCTGCTGACTAATTTATAGCTGATGACGATGAAACGGTGTGATTTTCATTCAGAAACTGACCAGACCGGGTTTACAAGGGTAATTCCTAGACTCAATGAAACCAAAGCAAGCTTTTTTCTCATTTATGCAAATCTTTCCACACTAGAACTAAAAATTGGTTCTACCCGGATTGCCACTATCCGAGATGGACGAACCACCATATACTCACCTTGAATATTCTTGATCGGCACGTTGATAAAGTCCGACGAAGCAGACTTTGGTGTAAGTTCGCCGGTGTACCACTTCTGAAAATCTTGAATTGTCGGAAAACGTACTTCTTCCCGGTGACCACTTTCCATCAGCAGATATACTGCGTATTCATTTGGAGTTCTGGGCATAACGATGAATCATTTGAAACACATCCAACCCATTTTCAACCACACAACCCTCGAATGGGAAGGGGATCTGGGGAGAGTTAAGAGTGAAGAGTGAGGAGTGAGGAATTAATAACTTTCGGTAACATCTATTTTGAGACCAATCGGTGGGCGAACTTTGACAGCTTGTCTTTTGACACCGCGATTCACTTGATTTTACGATGCTGTTACTGAATTGTGGTGGATATAATGGAGGAAAAGTGTTGTGAAGCTATTTAAATTTGCGACTGCCATGCTCATCGTTCTCGGCAGCGCTAGTTCTAGCCTTGCACACGAGATGCGACATCTTGGAGGCGATCGGGGAAATGGTGAAGGAGCGAATGTATTCATGTTCCACATCGGATTTAGTTCTGAGCCTGCATTCAAGGATGAGGTGAATGGAATAGACATCAATCTCTCCTTCCATCCAGATGCGGATCACGATCCTGCACTTACTGAGGCAGTGGACACGGCTGCTGGAGATGTCGTAAAGATTCAAGAAGCTGAGGTCTTGCAGCTTGCTTCACCCTCTCAATCGGCTCGGGTAATTAGTAGAAAACTCCTACCGATTTCTCGCGACGATAAGGGGAATATTGTTAAAAAATGGGGCAAGGATAATGAGTATATAGTGTACTTTCGTCCTACGGTTGATGGTGCGTACGGATTCCGCTTGAAAGGCCATATTGAACATAAAGATCACCAGGTCGATTTCACTGAGACTTTTGTGTGCGGCGCGGGGACCAAAGATATTGATCCTACGACCAGTCTCACTAAGACCAAATTCAGCTGCGTTGAAGAAGCAGTTTCATTCCCCGGCACACAATCGCCGAGTTTCAAACTAGAGCGGTTAAACCGCAGGTAATACCCGGTCTTGAGAATTAGCTACTTCTGGGAGCAACTAGGGGGTAGGTTTGCGGTTGCGCAATGCAGCATGTCGGTACCGAGACCTCGCCTGGAGTTGCCCAAACCCGAATCATCAAACTGTGGCTCTACGGTCTGGTTGCAAACACTCAAGAATGATATAGCAATCCTAAATCATTTGTGAAAATCCCAAGCTTCAGTTACCCGGTTTCTTAAACAATACCTTCGCCAATTTTTGAAAAGCCTTACAGGCTATAAGCCTGAACGCCAGTCGCCTACGGAGGGAAACCCCTCCGGGTGACGCTCGCGGACTCGCTAACGCAACGAAGATCGCCAGTTGCCTACGGAGGAGCCAGTGCTGTTCGCGAAGCGTCTCCCCTTGGGAGACGCTTCGCGAACAGCACTGGTCTCACCTCCTGCTGCGCTGGCTCGGCTACACCTACAAAGCCCACCAACGCGAGTCTGGAATCCTTACAGCCCACGGAGGTGGGCTTTGTTTGTATAGCCCCACTCTTCTAGAGTGAGGGTAATAAGAGCGAAGGTATTGTTAAAGAAACCGGGTTTCTCTGTCGGTCCGCGAACCGACAATTCTCTGCTTTCACGAATCATTTAGGACTGCTATATCAGCAGTGATATCAGTGTTGATATCAATAGCTTTTCATTTCATTACAGGGGATTTCTAGGGCAGAGGAGCAAGGCTTGTATTATTGCTCATCACCCAAGAGCGATCGCGCTTGCAAGAACTACTTCATAGTTGGTAGTAAGTGAACTACCCCGACTTAAGAAGTCGGGGCTTCTAGTTTCAACGACCGCTGCCCCAACACCAAAGCGGGTATTCGGTCTTACACAGTCTCCACCAGCAGTGACGGGGTTCCCTCCGCCAACTTCCTGACTAGCAGGCGAGTTCATTATTCGGATGCCTTCCGTTCTGATATTTTTCGCTGCATTGTCATCTCTATCATGATGAACAAAACACTTGGGACAGTCCCATTCTCGTATATCGAGCGGTAACTTATCAAGAATATGATTGCAGGAAGAACAAATTTTAGAACTAGGGAAGAATCTACTAATCTCTATCAATCTTCCTTGACGATTCTGTAGCTTATAGTCCAGGAAATTGACAAATATTCCCCAACCCACATCCGAAATACTTTTAGATAGTTTATGGTTGCGTTTCATTCCCCCAACGTTGAGATTCTCAACGACGATGACTTGACTTTCGTCTACCAACTTCTTACTTAGTTTATGTAAAAAGTCTTGGCGGGTATTAGCAACTCGTTCATGCACTTTAGCTACTAATTTTCTTGATTTTTCTCTTGACTTACTTCCTTTCTGTTTCCGAGCATGTTTCTTTTGTTTACGTGCTAGATTCTTTTCGTGGCGTTTAAGGTGCTTAGGATTGGAATATTTTTCAGTCTTTTCGCCATCATGGATAGTTGCAAAATCTTTCAGTCCTAAATCAATACCAATTATCTTTTCACCTGTCGATGGTATAGGAGTATCTCCATCTACCTCAAACATGATAGATGCGAAGTACTTGCCTGAAGGGCATTTACTTACTGTAACGGTTTTGATTTTGCCTTCAATGGGTCGGTGAATACTAGCTTTTACTTCACCAACGTTGCCCGGAAATTTTACAATATCATCTAGTATTTTGACATGCTGAGGATATTGTGCAGACTGCTTCCCTTTCTTTGATTTGAATCGGGGAAATCTTGCCCGTCCTTCAAAAAAATTCTTATAGGCAGTAGTAAGATTAAGCGTTGTTGCTTGTAAAACTTGGCTATAACAATCTCCCAACCATTTTGTTTCTTCTGCTCCTTTTAAGGCTGGTAATAGTGCGTTAAGTGCTGTTCGTCCCAGTCCCTTACCCGTTTCCTTATAAGTCTCAATTGACTTGTTTAAAGCGTAATTCCACCACCAACGAGAACATCCAAACACTTGAGCCAACCAATTTTCTTGCTCCGTTGTTGGATCTAACCGAACTTTAACAATTTTCCGCAGCACTTAACATCACCTCCTTTCCTTTTCTGTTACAACTATACTAACACGAAGTGTCGACAATGTGGTGACAAAATGAAAAACAAGTATTTACAAATTCGGATTAGTGAGCGCAGACTTAATAAGTTTCGCTTATATGCTGCGAATAGAGACAAAACAATGACTCAAATAATCGAAGACTTTATTGATTCGCTGATAGACAATAATGGAAAAAAGGAGGATACCCATTCAATCAACTAGCGTAGCTAGTTATCTTTCAAGGGTATGCCTACTTTTTTCCCGCCTTATATCCCCTCCTTGCTTCGCGGAAAAAGGGGAATTACGGCGATTTCCGTTAAAAGTTGCACAGCTTGGCGCGATCGCGAATTCAGGACGCTCAAAATTACTAGCGCAGAAATTGAGTGCGCTGACCGCCCTTCGGGAAGTCAAAAGTCAAAAGTCAAAAGTCAAAAGTACAAAAAAGGTACAAGCCCCTAAATTTATTTATGGAAAATGAAAAATATGTATTTCGAGACGCGTAGCGCAAGAAATACTACGTCCTTATTACAAGCCCAGACCACCACGCATAGCGAATGGCGCTTCGCGATTTATTTATGGGGTTCTTACTTTTGACTTTTGACTTTTGACTTTTGACTCTTGAGAAGCGACTTGACTCCTCGGGAAACAGATGTGTTGCGCTTGATTGGTATCGGCGCTACCAACCGCCAAATTGCCGAGAAACTTTACATTTCGGAAGCGACAGTCAAAACCCATGTCACCCACCTGCTTAATCGCCTAAATATGAACAACCGATCGCAACTAGCGATTTATGCTCATTCGGTTTTTGGTAAAGCAGAAAAATTATGAGTTATAAGTAGGAGTCAGAACTACGTCCTAGCAACCGGGTTTCTTTGCTTAAAGGATTTCCAAGTAAAAAAATATCCAACTATTTCTTGTGGGATGGGCATCCTGCCCGTCCGATGAACTGGGCGGGCAGGATGCCCAACGCCAGTCGCCTACGGCGGGAAACACTCATTCAGCGCTGGCTCCCCCACAATATTGGATTATTTATTTGTTGAAGTTCCCTAAGTTCTATGAGTTAGTAGCTCTGTTCCTCCCTAGCTAAAATAAACAAAGAGAGTTTGGCTCCCCCTTCCCTGATAGGGAAGGGGGCTGGGGGGTTAGGTTTTTGATGACTAAATCGATACACCTAGATGTAAGCTTGTACGAAGTTCATTCTTCTAGAGACAGTTAAAATAGCGTTTTATGTCAATTATTGCTCTCAGAGCATGGTATGTTGAAGATTACGAGCCGATTCCAGAACTGGAAAAACGTCCCCCAGACATTCGCCTCAGTAAAAAAAGCCTGCTGAAATCAGGATTAAGAGCAGACTTCTTAGAAGACACTGACGAAGTAAAAAAATCTACTTGGTTTAGGCGCTATCTGGAAGGAGAAAATGTAGAATTCTATATTGAAGGTAGTGGAGGCTATTTTGTAGCTAACATTGACTTGATAAGTCATGAAATTTATTTTACTAAGCAGTCATTGTTAGCGCAGTTAGACCCAACAATTTTTTTCTGCTATCAAACAGAGTATGCTGCAGCAAATGATACCCTCCGAGATGGACTGCTTTATAGTTTGGAAATTCTCAACTGGCGATCGCGTTTGCCGCTAAAACTAGTAGAATCCTATCGTCCCTCGGATGGTCCTCTGCGGTTGGGAAGTGCGAGCATGCGTAAAATCCGTAAGAGTTTACTGTTTATTGCTGACGCCACACCCATTACTACCATTGATGGTAAAGAAACTAACATATTGATTCCCAGTCCAAATGTCTGTGTTGAAATTGGCTATGCTATCCAAAGTAAACGGTCCGATCAAATTTTACTAGCACAAATGCAGCGCCCAGATTTGCCTGGGCAATTTCCCTTTGACTTACCACCGAAGCAAATTGTACAATTTCAAGATGACGCAGAACTAAATAAAATATTGCCCCAAGTCCTTGAAACTCATTTGACGCGATTTAAATTGTTTACTTAAGCGGATACCGATGCATTTAAACATCCTATTTTCGTGTAGCCATTAGCAGCCCTGACGAATAGGATTTTAAATAATTTTACCGATTCTAAAAGATAAAAATATCCAGAAAGGTAGATGTTAAAAAAAGTTATTGAATAGCATATATAGGAATCCTATTTTATTTTTGAAATATATGTAGGGTGGGCACTGCCCACCATAACCTAGATGTGGTGGGCAGTGCCCACCCAACCGTCAACCTATGTAGAGACGCGACGCCCTTCGGGTTCAGCAGTCGCCTACGGCGGGAAACACTCATTCAGCGCTGGCTCAACTTTCGCGTCTCTACACACCTTAATTTCCCACCACAAATCCAAAACCTACGTAGTATTGCCACCCTACCAGGACTTAAAATTTTTCATGAATGATTTAGAATTCCTATAGTACTAGAATAAATGTAAGGCAAAATAAGTAATAACTGCTGAATAGTACCGCCATAGATAGATGCAGTAAGTGAATCTTTAATGTTAAAAGTCAACCGATTGCGCCAACAGGACTTAAATCAAAACTCAACACAATCATCGGTTGTACAAAGTGCCAGTGCGATCGCCATCTTGGGAAGCGGCTTGGTACTACTTGGCTGGTGGTTCAACCTTGAATCTCTCACTCATTTTTTCTCTTCAAGCATGGTGACCATGAAGGCAAACACAGCGCTATGCTTGATTTTTTCAGGCGTGTCGCTATGGCTGTCTTCTTCGCCCACACCCCTAATTGCCAGAGTATGTGCATTAACAGTTCAACTAATTGGTTTGCTCACGGTTAGTCAATATCTCTTTGGTTGGAATCTTGGGATTGACGAGCTGCTATTCCATGACTCACCAATCGCTGTCATGACATCTCATCCAGGGCGAATGGGGTTAAATACAGCGCTGAACTTCATGCTTGTCGGCACAGCCTTAGAGCTTCTGAGCAACCCAAAAACCCAACGTAGCTATTGGTATGCTCAGTTTCTCGCCCTCTTAGCTGGGGGGATTTCTGGACTTGCTTTGATGGGATATGCCTACAAAGTGGAAATTCTCCACCACATATTCCCCCACACAACGTCAATGGCGTTACACACCGCAGTGACTTTCGCAGTGCTGTGCGGAGGAATTCTGTGGGCGCAAACAGATCAAGGGTTAATGCAGGTAGTAACAAGCGATACCTATGGCGGATTGCTGGCGGGTCGCCTATTAGTTGCCACGGTCACTGTGCCTTTTGTGCTGGGGTGGTTAATTTTACAAGGACAACGGGCAGAAATCTACAAACCGGCGTTTGGGTTATCACTGCTTGTCGTCGTGCTAATTATCAGTTTCTGTGTTTTGATTTGGCATAATGCAGCGTTAGTTGAAGGTATAAGTAAGGAACGCGATCGCGCCAAACAAGCATTGAGAGTAAAGGAAGAAAAACTGAATAGTTTCGTAGATGCCGATCTCATCGGCATTATATTTGCCGACATTAACGGCAGTATCCAGCAAGCAAACGACGAATTTCTGCGGATGATTGGCTATACGCAAGAGGATCTCCAAGCAGGTAAGATTAGCTTGATTGATCTCACGCCACCAGAGTATTTACCTTTAGATGAACAAGGTATTGCCGAAGCCAAGGCAAACGGTGCTTGCACACCTTACGAGAAAGAATACATTCGCAAGGATGGTAGCCGCGTCCCAGTTTTAGTTGGTTACACCTTGGTGGGAGAAAATAGATTTGAGTCAGTAGCATTTATCCTAGACTTGAGCGATCGCAAGCAGTCTTTGGAAGCACTACGTCAGAGTGAAGAGCGATTCCGGTTGGCGGTTGATAATATCCCTGGTGCCTTTGTGATCTACGATGCTCAACGGCGCTTACAATTTGTCAATGCTGCAACATTGAAGCGCCTGAGAAAGTCAAAAGAGGAAATTATGGGACGCACTGACGAGGAGATACTTCCATTTGCAGTGTGTGAACCTTATCTTGCAACTTTGATTAAGGCTCAAGAAACACGGTCGTGCGAAACGATAGAAGTCACTTTAAATTTACCATTAAATCGCACTATCACTACATTTATTAAGTATGTACCGATTCTGGATGAAAAGGGACAAATATATCAGATTCTCGGATTCGCTGAGGACATTACAGTCCGCAAGCAAGCAGAGTCCGCACTTAGCAATCAGCAAAAATGGCTAAAAGAGGTGCTGAACCTAATGCCAACTCCACTGCTATTGATCGAACCGGGAACAGCAAAGGTGACTCTCGCAAACATTGCTGCTGACGAAGTAGCTGGGGGCAAATTTCCCAAGACAGATTCAGCACAAGACTATCGAAGCTTTTACTACTCTACCGACGCCGCCGGAAATCCCATCCCTCACGAACAGACTCCGGGGATACGTGTGGCACGTGGCGAACGCCTTGAGGGATTTGAACTAGACTGGCACACACCAAGTGATATCCGCTCCCTGTTAATATTTGCTGATACCTTGCCAGCGATGCACGGTCATCCGGCTACCTGTGTATTGACATTCCAAGACATTACCGATCTCAAGCGAGTCGAAAAAGCGTTGTCATTGGGCTATAAAAGGCTCCAGCTACTATTTAATACAGCAAGCGATCTTCTATCAAGCCAGCAGCCAGTGGCACTAGTTGATAGTTTGTTCAAAAAACTCACTGAGCAAATTGGTTTAGATATTTACGAGCATTATTTGGTCAACGAAAACCAACAGACATTGCATCTAGCATCATATAGTGGCATAGAGTCAGAACTAGCCAAAGAAATTGAGTGGCTGGAGTTTGGGCAATCAGTGTGCGGCACTGTAGCAGCACTCCGCAATCCAATTGCTGTCTGGGATGTGCAACAATCAACTGACCCGAAAACAGAACTCATTCGCTCTCTGGACGTGACAGCTTATTATTGTTACCCGTTAATAGCACAGGAGCAGCTTTTGGGTACGCTTTCCTTTGGCAGCCGCAGCCGATCTAAGTTTAGCCAAAATGAAGTCGGGATGATGCAAGCAGTTTGTGACCAAATAGCGATCGCCATGGAACGCGCTTGCTTGATTGCTTCTTTGCAGCAGCAAACTGAGCAGTTAAGAGAAGCAAACCGCATGAAAGATGAGTTTCTGGCAATATTGTCCCATGAGTTGCGATCGCCCCTCAACGCTATCCTTGGTTGGGCGCAGCTTTTGCGTTCCCGCAAGCTGGATGAAAACAAGATCGCTCAAGCAATAGAAACAATTGAGCGTAATGCTAGGGCGCAAAGGCAGCTGATTGAAGATTTGCTGGATATTTCGCGGATGGTTAGAGGTAAGTTGCGTCTTAATGTCCGTACTTGCGATCTGGTTCCGATTATTGAGGCAGCGATTGAGACTGTACGCTTATCCGCAGAGGCAAAGAAAATCGATTTGAGATTTGAGAAAATTGCCACCGCTGATATAGGGAGATACAAAGCAAAAGAACAGACAAATATCGGCGTTAATTTGCTCCCCCTTCGGGAAGACGTCCAGAGGGCGTCAACATCAGCGGTTCAAAATCAAACATTCTTGGTTTCTGGAGACGCAGAACGCTTGCAGCAAGTCATCTGGAATTTGCTATCCAATGCCATCAAGTTCACCGCGACAGGCGGAAGGGTAGAGGTGCAATTGTCAGTAGAAGGGAGTAGGGAATGGGGAGTAGGGAGTAGGAAAACAGATCCTCAGTCTCCAATCGCTAGCTATGCCCAAATCACGGTGAACGACACAGGTATTGGGATTAATTCGGAGTTTCTCCCTTACGTCTTCGATCGCTTTCGTCAAGCTGATAGTTCCAGTACAAGATCTCATGGTGGTCTAGGATTAGGGCTGGCGATCGTGCGTCATTTAATAGAACTACATGGTGGTAATGTTTACGTTGACAGTCCGGGTGAGGAGAAAGGCACAACGTTTACAGTCATACTGCCACTTGTTAAGGAAAGTAGCCTTAGCGATCTTGAAGTTTCTTCCTCCCTTGCTTCCCCTGCCTTTATCTCTCTTAAAGGTGTGAAGGTACTTATTGTAGACGACGAAGCCGATACTCGTGACTATCTCACCACAGCACTCCAACAGTGCCAAGCTGAAGTGATGGCGGTTGCATCAGCGCAGGAGGCACTGGATGCAATGCCAGCGTGGAAACCAGATGTTTTGGTGAGTGATATTAGTATGCCAAAGGAGGACGGTTACTTTTTGATTCGCGAAGTGCGTAGACGCGAAGCGGATTTGAGTCAGACATCGCCTGAACATGCTGCACACATGTCGCCATCACCACCAAAGCGAAAGATTCCCGCTGCGGCGTTGACAGCATATGCTAGAACAGAGGATCGGATGCGAGCTATCAAGGAAGGTTTTCAACTGCATTTGCCTAAACCTGTTGATCCAGTTGAGTTAGCTACAGTAGTTGCTAGCCTAGTTGACCGCACTGGTTGAAAAATCAAATATTACGGTAGTAAAAAAGCATACACGTTGCACGCGCCATATGCATTCCGGTGGGCTCTTCGGTAAATAGCGAACGGATCACACAAATTGTCGGGGTGGTCCGAATCGACGCCTCGCCAAACGGGCATGCAAGAGCGGAAACGCATCCCATGCCCCATACCCACGAAATCCCACTCCTTTTAGGGGTGGGATGAGTTTAAAGTGCATAAGTCAATTTACATGCAACTAATAAATAAATAGTATCTAGAAAATTGCTAACCTCATATGCTAACTATAACAAATACAGCAGCAAAAACAATAGATCAAGCACAGCAGCTAAATAATATTGACTTACATAACTCACCTTATGTTTCTTTGTTGCAAGAAGTGGTTGCAAGCTTCCAAGACGGTATCTTAATTTTGACTGAGGCAGGTGAACTGGTTTATGCTAATGCATCTGCGTACCGCACTTTGCATCAACTAAATCAAGGCACTTCTAACCTGAATGCCTTACCACCTGTCATTTGGAAGCTTTGTGAATCGTCACTGGAGAGTCGGAGTTTGTTAAGCGATCAAATCATCATCCTATCGGATGAGATTGTGCTTGATAAGTCCAATATTTTTCGCATTCGGGTAAGATGGCTGGATTTAAAACGATTTTCGCGTCCTAGCTTGTTAGTGACAATTGAAAACAAATATGAATCTCTAAAAAATGTTGCGCTTGCTGAAGCCAAAAAATACGACCTAACCCTGCGAGAAGCAGAAATTTGGTGTCTGTGTCGAGCTAAATATAGCTACAAAGAGATTGCGTCTAATCTCTTCATTTCTATAAACACTGTGAAAAAGCACATAAAAAATATTCACATCAAGCAACAAGCATTTTTTAGTGTTAAAAAATAGACGGCTACAGCAATTACGCTGATTGTTAATCGCTAATGGCTAATAGCTGATTGCCTGACTACGATTAGCAATTAGCTATTAGCCATTAGCATATTTTACTACTTAATTACCAATAGAGGATGTTTTACAAATGTGATTTACTGAGGGTTAGGACTCTTTTGTAAGCGGAGTAATGTATTATAAATCTGCCGTTGTAAGTTATTATTATTTTGTACCTCTACTGTAATTTTATTGAAGCGATCAATAGTCAGACCATTATCTTCAATGACTTTTTGATAGCGGTTACAGTAGTTGACTGCAATATTTTTAGCCTTACCTGGGATACCATTTAGGCTATTGGAATCGTTACAAGCAATCTTGGGGACTTCTCCGTTACCAATAATTTTCTTAATTTCTTCAAATGCTTGTTGACGTGCTGGCTCCATTGCTAACATGGCTTTGGCGTATTTCTGGACTTCATCATTGTTAACTGGTGCTGGAGTTTGAGCGGTAACTTTTGAATCAAAGACTAAAACACTGTCAAGTAAACCGACGGTAGCGAAATTTGCTAAAAGCAAGGATGGTAAAAGCATTGATGTTAAGCTATGTCGGAAACAAAAATTGTAAAATCTCTTCATTTTGTCTCTGAAGAAACAACTAGAATGGGAACTGTGTTAATGACTTTGAATTATTTTAAGAGAGAGAAGTTCCACCAAAAGACTCTATCAAACTTTTGTATTGATTTTCATCGGCTTCGGAATACTTGACAAAGTTCTATAACTTTAGTCTGAAGTGCTGTTGTCTCCGTTGCTCCTTGCTTGAGACTAACTTCAAGCTCTAGTAGAAGGGGTAAGCTGGTAATCAGTTGCTGCACTCCAAGGGAGTTGACTTCTTTCTGTAAATAGTAAATGCGATTAGGGTTACCGATCTCAACAGCTTGGGCGATCGCTTGTTGATTCCGCTCACCGCTTTCAATCATGATCTTTACCCATAACCATGTGCGAAATTGACCAATGAGTGTAGCAACTATCCTTAAAGGAGGTTCACAAACAGCCAGGAGATCGGCTAAAATCACTAAAGCTTTAGCTGAGTCCCCTGTTCGGATTGCTACTGCCAATTGTAAACTATTCTGTGTTGTATTTTTTACTAACTGAGCGACTGCGTTTACATCTAAAGGTTGGTTACTACCTTCAGCATAAAGCCGTAATTTTTCTAGCTCATTATAAAGGAGCCGTGTATCATTGCCGATAGCCTCTGCCAACATGTCCACACTGTTGGCAGTCAATTTCACGCCGACAGTTTGAGCGGCTTCTTTAACAGACTGTACCAGTAATTCCGTTTTCCAGGGAGAAATTAGGGTAAATTCCTGAAAAGTAGCGAATTTTCGCAAAATTTTGGTAGATTTAAGGCGTTCATCAGGTTTGTTGCTACTAGTGAGTAATAAACATGAGTTTTCGGGAATGACTGGTAGGGTTCGCTGTAATTCCGCTAACACGTTGTCAGGGCAGTGCTGGCAGATAGTACTATTTACCAACCAAACTAAGCGTCCACCAGATCCAAAGGGTGGTGTCATGATTTGGTTTAACGCGCCGATTGTAGCATCGGGTTCATCTTGTCTGAGTAAAGTGTAATTAAAACTTATCCATTGTTCGTCAAGGATGCGCGATCGTAGAAGCACAACCGCCCTCTCCACAGCGAAATCATCCTCGCCCCAGTAAAAGTAGATAGGCATATTAATGTGTTGGTTGTTGATTAGACATCTTGCGAAAGTACCCGGGCGTGCGCTCTTAGGTACGACTTGTAAACAGAGGGAAGGCCTCCCGTGCCAAAACGGGTTTTTCATACACTGCCCAAGTTTACCTAAGTTTTTGCTAGCGCTTTAGGCTCCTTTACTCTATCAGCTCAAAAAAAGCTAAATATTTGCAATACTTTTTAAATTACTTAATTAAGCTGGGTAACTTTGCTTAAAATCTATTAAGTGAGAGCGCGAGGATATAAAAGTTGGACGACAACTATCAAACTTACTTGAATCGGATATCGCGGATGACTTTGCCAGAAGCTTATAAGTCCCAAATCCAGCATATCCAGGAATCTTCTAAATTTCGCATTACACCAGAGGGAGAAAGACTTGCCATGCCTTTTCCCGGTTATGCAGTAATGACCCCACCAAGTGAGGAAGAAGAGTCAAAAAACTTTGCCTTCTATGCCAAATTGCTCCTTTACCAACAGGAACTTTTGCAGCTGCCTCTGGGGTATGATTTAATTGTGCCTGTACCTCCTGCTAGCTTTCATCTAACGTTAGCAGATTTAATTTGGGAAAATGCTTACCGCGACGTCTGCGGAAAAAATCCAGAATTTGAAGAGCAATTACACTCTTGCTTCACTGAAATTTTTCAGCAGTATCAGCAATCGATGAAAAACGCAACTCGTCCTATTTGCTGGCAAATGCTGGGATTGATAGTGATGCCAAGATCTGTAGGCGTTTGTTTAGTACCTCAGGACCAAGGCTGCTACGAGCAGATTGTTAACCTGCGCCGAGCAATTTTTCAAAATCCCAAGTTAATCGCATTGGGGATTGAACAAAATTATCACTTCACAGCCCACGTTACATTAGGGTATTTCGGAGAAGTTGCGCCCGATCTAGACCGCGATCGCCTTTCGACTATGTTTGAGGAGTTGAATCAGCAGTGGCTGTTGAGTTCGCCAGAATTTGCGATCCACCGCGCCGAACTGCGAAAGTTCGACGACATGACGCGCTATTATCGTCAACCCGATTGGCCAATTTTAGTTATTAGTTAGTTGTTAGTTGTTAGTTGTTAGTTGTTTTAGTATGCCACTAACTACTAACCACTAACAACTAACACTTCTGTTGATACGCCAAGTAGACTGCTTCTAAAAATATATCCGGGTTGACACCTGACAAACTACTATTTCGGTGGCTGCTTCAATCAGAAACTCAACTCCAAGGAGGAAAAATCACCAAATGGGCGTGCAACCTTTCAAAGTGCAGATTCCGCAAGCGACGCTTGAGAACTTGCGTGAACGCTTAGCACACACCAGGTTTCCAGATGAAATTTCCGATGCAGACTGGGACTATGGCGCAAACTTAGCCTACATAAAGGAGTTAGGAGTGATTGCAACGGCGATGTGGAGAGTCGTTTCACCAAAGACGAATTGCTGACCAATCTGACTATTTACTGGGTGACAAAGACAATTAACTCTTCAATACGCATCTATTACGAAGACCAACACAATTCTCCGCCTTTCAAAAGGGGCGATCGCAGCGAAGTGCCAACGGCAGTCGCCCTCTTTCCTAAAGATATCACCCACCCCCCACGGGCGACTGCACCAAGCTTTATGGCGCTCCCGTTGGGCTAATTGCTAATTGCTAATTGGGCATTGAAGGTTTTCCGGCTTATTGGGTTGGTTCAATACGATCAATAGTGTGAGAGGATTCGAGAAGATCAAGAAAATTTGCAGTCAGACTTTAATATGTGTCGCTCACGTAAAGCAAGCTAAAAACGGCTAATGATGCTATGGTTAATAATCCACTTGAACCTGTAACCGAATCGGAACCGATCGCCACACCGCCGTTTCTACTCCAACGCAACCAGCAAATTCGCAACCTGATTTTGGATTACGCCATCGCGAGCGCGATAATTGGACTAAATCCGTTTCGTGGTATTCTGACGGTGACATTGCTGGTGGTTGGTGTCTTAATATTAAAAATGATCCGGGATATAGGCTCTAAGTGGGGCTATACTAAAGGTCAAGGTCCCCTGGCGATCGCCGGAAACATCTTCGGAATTCTGGGGGCATTTTCACTGGCGTTTATGGCTTGGGTGACTATGTTCTGCTTTGCGTTGGTTGTGCCGGTGTTCTCAGGATTTGCTATTTCAGCCGCCTTGTTCACCCTGACTTGGACACTGGGACAGGTAACTAACCAGTTCTATGCTAGTGGTCCTAACCAAGGAGGGCGATGATGCAGATTGGGCGTCGGCAAATTCTGCTAGCCGGACTGGCATTTGGGGTCGCCGCAACGGGAACTCGCAATTACCACCGACTGCAAACGAAAAGCAAACTAGAAGAGTTGGCTCTTGAGAAATCTCAGAGAAACTCTCGCAGTCTTTTGAAGGAAACATTTGAAGCAGATGCCAAGAAAATCAATCAGGGAATAGAGATTCAGGCATCGTTAAAGCTGACGCCACCTAAAATTCCTTACAATCGTGGCATATCTAAGCTACTGATTCAGTGCAGCAAGTTGGGTACTCAGCAATACCTAGCGTGCAAGGTAGAATCCTCCTTTGATGGCTCCATCAAATCCCTACCTGCATACAGCGATCAGCTACAGGGCTATACCCAAATCGCCTCGATTAGGGGTCTGGAAGACGCTCGAATTTCAGAAACAGTTGAGGTGGAGGTTCCAGACAAAACCACGAAGGAACCCGCCACTCAAGATCCGGTGGAAAAGAATTTAGACACTGCCTCTCAGGCGATCGGGAACACTGTTACGCAAGCAGTGAAACTCAAGAAGCTCATTCCCGTCTACTTTGGCTTTGTTCTGACCTCAAAGACTGGCAACATGATCGTTTTTCGGGGAACTCAAAGAACAAATGAGTGGATCGGAGATGTGCTGCTTTTCCAAAAGGGCTATGAAGGCTTTGCGAATAGCAAAATCCACTCCGGTTTTGCCAGGATTTATAAAGGTCTCGCTGAGCAGACTCGTGAAATAGCCAGCAAGTTGAATCCCTCCGTGCCTTGCTATATCTCAGGGCACAGCCTAGGATCTGCTCTCGCCACCTTGGCGGCGATCGATCTAGCACAGAAGGTTCCCAAACTCAAAGATCAAATCCGACTGTACACTTATGCCGGACCACGGGTGGGCAATCCGGACTTCGCTCGCATGCACAGTCAGCTAGTTCCCAACAGCTATCGCATCGTCAATCTGGCAGATTCGATTCCCCTCTCACCTCCAACTATCTTTCGGAAGGACGTATATGTACACGTTGGGCAAGCTTGGTCTTTTTTGACTCAGTATGGCGATGTTCTGTCCAACCACGCGGTCGATACCTACCGTGCTGCTGTTAACAAAGAAGTCGAAACCAATAACCCCCGTACATACCCCAGTTCGGGTTTGACTTAATCGGGATTTGAACAAAGATATTGACATGAAGCACGAGTGTGTGCTACTGATGTTGCGTCTTTTTGAGAATAAATACGACCTCGACCCGATCCCCTCCCGCCATAATTTTCGCTCTTGGCAGCATCTTTTGCCCAAGTCATACCGATTGAAAAATTAGCTATGCCTGAAGCAACTATGGTAGTAGCAATTAAGTTAGCAGTAATACTTTTCATGTTCAACATATACTCTCCTTAATACCTACTTAATCTAAGTAAACATTGTTTACAGCACCATTATCAGTTAGACCACAATCTAACCGTAGGGGCGGGGTTCCCCCGCCCTGACAAGGCACGGGTTAAATTAAAAACTGCTGTAAAGATGTATCTGTTATAACTTCAAAAACCAGAAATGTCGTGAGTAAATTACTGAATATACTTTTAGGAGGACTACTATGAAAATTCCAGCTTAATAAATAACAAGGTATGTCTTACCTAAGAGCGATCGCGTTCCAAGTCCTGAATCACTTTTTCCACATACCACTCTTCTGACATCCCTGGATAGTAATTCTTTGCCTGTTCAATCAGTCGTTGGGCAATTTCCCAGTATCCTCCCACCAGTCTTAACAAGCGTTGGCGTAGCAGATTCGGCGTCGTGTTTTTTGACTCAGAACTAATAAGCTGAATTTTTTTCAAGCTTTCTATTACTTGTTGGTAATTTCCCCAATCTTCTTTTTCACAAAACATACTTGCTGCACGCTGATAATCTTCAACAGCGCGTTGCATTTCTTCTATACAAGTATAAGCCATACCTCGATTGTAATAAGCTTGGGCATCATCGGGATTAATTTGCAGTGCTTGGGTATAGTCTTTAATTGCACCGAAATAATTGCCCATTGCCCGATAGACATTTCCTCTTGCAACATAAAGCAGCGCATCCTGAGATTGCATCTGGAGTGCAGAGTTGAAATCGGCGATTGCTCCTTGATGATCTCCTAACTGAAAACGCGCCTTTCCTCGGTTCCGATATACAATAGGGTCCTGAAGATTTAGTCGCAACGCTTGATTAAAGTCCGAGATCGCATCCTGATAATTACCCTGTTTGCAACGCACAACCCCTCGACAGCAGTAAGCTTGCGCATCCTGCGGATCGACTTTTAACGCCCAGCTTAAATCCTCCAATGACGAACGAGTGTCTCCCTTTTCTGCCTTTTCTAGTAACTGAGTGAAATATTCCTTTTCGGATGTTATGGGCTTGAGGTTATAAATTGATTGCTCAACAGCAATCGGTTTTGCTGTTGGTTGCAACTGTTTAATTTTTTCCAAACACTGACGACAGTTCTCTTTATCCTTTTGCTCTAGATATAATTCAGCAGCTTTTTTGAAGTTGGCGATCGCGTCTTGAATAAAACCCTGTTTGCGCCGCACTGTTCCCCGCAAACTATAAGCAGCAGCATAATTGCCATTAAGGCGAATAGCTTGCTCCACATCCTCAAGCGCCCCAGGCAGATTTTTCAGCACTACCCTTGCCAAAGCGCGACAATAATATGCCTCTACACTCTGAGAATTCAGCTTCAGCACTTCTGTATAATCTGAAACTGCCTGAAGAATTTCTCCTAAGTCGTAGTATGCCAAACCCCGTTGAAAGTAAGCTTCGGCAAAGTAAGGTGCATACTGCAAAGCATGGGTAAATTCCTCAATTGCTCCTGCGTAGTCTTTTTGCTTAGCTTTTTCCAGTCCCCTATCGTATAGTTCCTCATTCATAGTATTTATTTCTTTAACTCAATTAATTAATTTTAGAGTAGTTAGTGGTTAGTGGTTAGTGGTTAGTGGTTAGTGGTTAGTAGTTAGTGGTTAGTAGTTAGTGGTTCTTTTTTATACCCAACACTCAACACCCAACACCTAACAACTAACAACTAACACCCAACACCCAACACCTAACAACTAACAACTAACAACCAACAACTAACACCCAACACCCAACACCTAACAACTAACAACTAACAACTAACAACTAACAACTAACAACCAACAACTTCTATGAACGACTATCTTTACCGCTACCCACCCCTGTATCCTGGTATTTTGCTAAAACGCTACAAGCGATTTCTTGCGGATATTGAACTCGCGAATGGGGAGGTAGTAACAGCACACTGCGCGAATACTGGACCAATGACAGGAGTATCAACGCCTGGAAGTGCGGTGCAGCTATCCTTAAGTAATAATCCTAACCGCAAACTGCCTTACACTTGGGAACTGATTCAAGTGCATGATAACCAGCCGACTTGGGTAGGTATTAATACTGCAACGCCCAATCAGATTATTAAAATAGCTTTGTCCAAGCACCTTTTCCCAGAATTGGGAGGATATAGCCAAGTTCGCGGTGAGGTTCCCTATGGACAAAATCAGAAAAGTCGGGTGGATTTTTTCTTATATCCATCCCATTTATCTTCAAAAAATGGTGAATTGCTATTAACGGAAAATAGTCGCAGTATTTATCTCGAAGTTAAAAATACAACTTTGGCACAGGGGAAGTTAGCACTATTTCCCGACACAGAAACCACACGGGGACAAAAACATTTACGGGAACTGATGGCACTTCTGCCTGAAAGTCGTGCGGTGATGCTTTACTTTATCAATCGGGGTGATTGTACTGAGTTTGCTCCGGGTGATGGTCCTGACCCTGTGTATGGTCAACTGTTAAGGGATGCGCGAGCCTTGGGTTTAGAAATCTTACCCTGTCGTTTTGAAATTACTCCAGAAGGTATCCGTTATTTAGGTTTAGCACAATGCCAGTTTTGAACATATTACGAAAGCACTGCTTTGCCCTCAACACCATAGAAGGCTTTTTTGGCAGCGAGTGCATAAATCATTTCAATTGTACCTATTAAGAACAGGACACAAGTTAACTCTCATACCTAATTCTTTCGATGCTAAAGTTTTACTAGCTGCACTAGAATTTTTGAGAGAGCAACTGTGTATGGGTGTTTCTTAGAATTCCGAGTGTTATAAAGTATGAAGAAAAAATGGACGATCAAGCGAATTACGTTGAATTTGGCTTCAATTGAAGCCGAAAAGCTGGCTTTGTACTGTAAACAAACAGGAAGACCAGCAACGGATGTCATTCGGGAACTCATTCGAGGATTGCCGATACGTGACGAAGTAGCGAAAGCCGCTCACAGCGTTTACGCAATCGATGCTATAGACAACTAGATCTATCGCCCAATTGTTTGGGGAGCAAGATCCGGATACGTGAACGCGAAGGAGTGAAGCAAAAAACTTACACTCCACGCTTCATAAATGCGTAATTTTAATCTAGATAATCCGTTGTAATTTCTGGATTTTCAATGTTATTTGAAGTAATTGGACGGCAACCATCTATGTCTTGGGTGTCGGAGGAGCGAAAATTACTCTTAGCAATCGGACGCTGACCATCTATGTCAAAAGTATCCCTAACCTCTAAATCACTTGGATCAATTGGACGATCGCCGTCTATACCTAAAATGCTATGGTCCAGAAAATTACTCTTAGCAATCGGACGCTGACCGTCTACGTCAAAAGTTTCCTGGACCTCAAAATCACTTGCAACAATTGGACGGTGACCATCTATCTCTAAGGTATCTGAAAAGTGAAGACTGCTTGGGTCAATTGGACGGTGACCATCTACGTCAATTGTTTTAGAAATTTGTTTCAGATCGTTAGATGATGGCTCAGAAATAATATCAGCCTCAGAATCTGTTGTATTCTGAATTGAATTATTCCCAGTGCTATTAACTTTGTTTGTGTTATCCATACTCGGCTTATTCTTCCTTCTTCTATGGCTATTTACTCTATTTAGCATGACCCAAAGGCTTTTTTATCCATAATTAGACTTAATCAGGGGCATAGTGATTACGAATTATTTAGTTCAAGTAACTCCATTCGCGAAAACATTCCCTAACTTCAGTACTTTTAATTAGCGTGTTCATTCACCTCTCCCAAGTCCACGCCCTTACGGGTGACGCTCGTTCTTCGGCTCCTTCGTCGTTCGCGTTCGCGTTCGCGAAGCGTCTCGAAGAGAAGCGTCTCGAAGAGAAGCGTCTCCCTCTGGAGTTGCGGCGAGGAATTGGGAGAAGATCGCAACGCTTACGCCATAAAGCTTGGTGCAGGAGCCACTGCTGAATGAGTGAAACCCTCCGGAGGCGACTGGCGAGACAGCCCTGAATGAGTGAAACACTCCCAATCGGAGCTGCTTTCCCGAAGAATGCGAACCCCGAAGGGGCGCTGGCGCCCCTTATCCCCCAAGTCCCATTGCTGAAGGAATGCTTAACTTTGTAGTGATTGATGGTATGATAGTTGTAACATTTACAATTTCTTGGGTGAGGAGTTAAAATGAGTAAGATTGCTAAATCCCTAGCACTCTCCCTAACTTTTGCTATTGCAATTGCTATCCCTGTTGCAGGCTTTAATTCACTAGTCAGTGCACAAATGTCAACCCCAGGTGCAGGTACAACAGGTACAACAGGTACAACAGGTACAACAGGTACAACAGGTACAACAGGTACAACCCCAGATCCGAATACAACCCAAAGTGCGCCTTCAACTCAAACTTCGCCTTCAACCACCAATACAACAACTACGCATAAAAACCGTAAAGGAAAGCATAAACGCTCAGGTATGTCTACAACCACACCTAGTCCCACCCCTACAACCACACCATAATCCTAGTCAAAAAACAAAAGTAAGAACTTTCGGTGGTTAACAGATCGCTCATAGATTTGCTTGGGTGAAGTGCGTTTAATACCTGACTACTGATAGCAAAAAGCCCCTTGTTGGTGTACAAGGGGCTTTATCGTTTAAAGATGTGAAATCAGCGATCAAACCAACAAAGCTAGGACTTACGCATTGACAGAAAAAAACAATTGTGTATTATCACTCGTTACAAGGCTCTGCCTTGTAATGCTCTTTCAGGAGGCTCTGCCTCCCCGAATGACGTCCTAAGGAGCCTCCTTGATGACATTCCCAGGCTCTGCCTGGGAACGAGGCAGTGCAAGGCTTTTATTTTAACAAGCTGGCTATTCATATGATGGTCAATTTGTATAGTGCGTAAGTCCTAAAAGCTTACAGAAAACACGATCCAATACCGACCCTTGCAGTCCACTCCTTTGTTCGCTCTTGTTAACCGAGAAGTATATAATGTATGACAAAATTTTTGGTGACTGGTGCTGCTGGTTTTATCGGCTTTCATTTAAGCCAAAAACTTTTAATGATGGGGGAAGAAGTTCTTGGGATAGATAATCTTAACGACTATTATGATGTTAAGTTAAAACAGGCTAGGTTAGCTAAGCTAGAAAATCACAACAAATTCCAGTTTGACAAATTGGATATAAGCGATCGCACAAGCATGGCTAAGTTATTTGCCGATTACTCGCCATCTAAAGTGATTCATTTAGCTGCCCAAGCTGGTGTCCGTTATTCACTCTCCAATCCTTATGCTTATGTAGATAGCAATCTAGTAGGTTTCCTCAACATCCTTGAAGGCTGTCGTCACACAGAAGTAAAGCACTTAATTTTTGCTTCCTCTAGTTCAGTTTATGGAGCTAATACTAAGAAACCTTTTGCTGTTGATGATAATGTAGATCACCCTATTAGCTTATATGCAGCAACAAAAAAAGCAAGTGAACTGATGGCTCACTCTTACAGCCATTTATACAATTTGCCAACAACAGGTCTGCGATTCTTCACCGTTTATGGTCCCTGGGGACGACCAGATATGGCGCTATTTTTATTTACGCAAGCAATCTTGTCAGAACAGCCGATCAATGTCTTTAACAGAGGCAAAATGCAGCGTAACTTTACTTATATTGATGATGTTATTGAAGCAATTGTTCGCGTTCAAGATAAAATTCCTCAACCTAACTTAGATACAGAAAAATTTACATTAAGCCCCAGTACAAGTCATGCTCCTTACAGAATTTATAATATTGGTAGTGAGAAGTCTGTGAGATTAGATGACTTCATTGAGGTTTTGGAAAATTATCTCGGCTTAAAGGCAAAGAAAAACTTACTCCCACTCCAGCCCGGTGATGTTCCTGAGGCTGACGCGGATGTTAAAGATTTAGAGCAATTTGGCTTTAAGCCAAGCATACCTGTTGAAGTAGGAATTCCACGCTTTGTCGATTGGTATCGTTCTTACTACCAAATTTGATCGTATCTGCTAATTGCTAATAGTTAATAGCTATAGTATTCCTAAATCATTCATGATATCACGTCCGCTTAATTACTTATAATAAAGAACCTCTCCACGCCCTTACGGGTTCGCCATAAAGCTTGGTGCAGTCGCCTACGGAGGGAAAGCCGTCATTCGCGCTGCAACACCTGTTCCCTACGGCGGGAAACAAGCTGCAAGGACTGGACTCACCAGTCGCCTACGGAGGGAAAGCCGTCATTCTTGTGGTCTCCCCAACCCCTCCCCTATTAGGGGAGGGGAGACTTTGACGCTAGTCTTAGGCGGGGAGAGGTCAGACCTAAATGATAAGTGATTAACCGGACATGATATGAGATAAAGAAACCCGGTATCTCCCAGATACCGGGTTTCTGAGGCTCAGTATTTTCTCACAAATGAAATAGGATTGCTATAATTGCCTGATTACAATTAGCAATTAGCAATTAGCGATTAGCAATTAGCAATTAGCAATTAGTGCGATCTGACATCTAAGTAGGCTGTTAGCGCCTCAGAACCGCCGATTAACTTACCATCGATAAAGACTTGCGGAACTGTACTTGCTCCTGTAACCGCCCGGAGGGAGTAAGGAGTGGCATCTTTACCCACGACAATTTCTTGATAATCAATGCCACTTTCCTTCAGCATATCCTTGGCACGGGCACAGAATGGGCAACCTACTTTTGTAAACAGAGAAACGGATTTGGGCTTTGCTGCTGACGGGTTGATGTAGCGAAGCATAGTATCTGCATCCGATACCTTAAATGGATCGCCAGGCTCGTCTGGCTCAATAAACATCTTTTCAACCACGCCATTTTTCACTAGCATAGAATAGCGCCAAGACCGCTTTCCAAAACCCAGATCGGCTTTATCCACCAGCATTCCCATGCCTTCAGTGAACTCACCATTGCCATCAGGAATCAGCTTGATATTGTCTGCCTGTTGGTCCTTTGCCCATTCATTCATCACAAAGGTATCGTTCACGGAAATGCAAATGATGTCATCTACGCCATTCTCCCTCAACACCTTTGCCAACTCGTTGTAACCAGGGACATGGGTCGATGAACACGTTGGAGTAAAAGCACCAGGTAATGAGAAGACAACCACTGTCTTGCCAGCAAATAGCTGATCAGTTGTGATATCTACCCACTGGTCGTTTTGGCGAGTATGAAAGGTAACGTTTGGAACTCTTTGTCCTTCTCGATTGGGCAACATCAATTCTGCTCCTTAACCAATTTTTCTTGCTCTCACCTAAAGCGTACTCATTATGAGTTTGTTTGTCAAGCTTCTTTAAGTAATGGGGAATGGGGAGTGGGGAATGGGGAATGGGGAATGGGGAGTGGGGAGTGGGGATGGGGAGTGGGGAGTGGGGAATGGCAATTAACAACCAACAACTAACCACTAACAACTAACCACTAACAACTAACCACTAACAACTAACCACTAACAATGCCCAACAGAATCTTCCTCTTTCAGTGTACCGCCCATTCCTAGCTGTAGTCGCCTGCCACGCCAGTAGATACTATTACCGAAGGCTCCCCCGATAAAAATGATCAAACTTAATAGATCGCGAAGTGGCAGTGCCCAGAGCCAGCGAACCAGTTTGGGACAGTCCATGCAGTAAATAGCTACCAGCGCTTGGACAATTCTGACAGTTATAATGGCTAAAGATACAATCACTGCCCAAGGTTGAACACCTGAAAGCAGGAGTAAAGGGATACAGTACACTGTGCCACAAGTGAAGATATTACCGTAATATAACGGACCTTCCAAATAACGAATCGTTCTAGCCCAACGCAACTCCCGTTGAAACAGTTGTGGGAAACTCTGGCGTCCACCGTCGGTTTCTGTAATATATGGCGACAGTTCAATCCGATAGCCAGCATTTAGCACCATATTGCCAATCTGGTAATCCGATCCGATCCGGTTGACAATGCTTTGTAATCCGCCAGCTTGAGCCAGCACAGATTTGCGGATAGCCATTGTTGCGCCAAAAGCAAACCACAGATTACCACCCTGCAAGCAGCGAGCCAGCAGCACACTCGGCATGTTGTCTGTACACCTTCCCAAAGAGGCTATAGCCGGGATCAAAAACTCCGGGGCGTGAGCAAGGTAACCGCACGTAACCAGACCAATAGAAGGATCTGCTAGCGGCGGTGTGACTGTACGTAGGTAGTGCGGTTGCACGTATATATCACTATCTGTGAAAATGACGATTTCGTGCTGTGCAGCCTCAAGCAAATGCATGAAATTGCTGACCTGATGGTTAAGACCACGTACCTCTAAGCAGAAGATCAGAGTCGCGCGATCGGGAAATTTCTCAACAACTTCTTTGAGGATGGGAACAGCAGGGTCTTTTGGGTTCATGACGCCAAACAACACTTCGTAGTTTTCATAGTCTTGCTCACAGAAGCTCTCCCAGTTTTTTCGAGAATCGTCATCCACACCGCAAACCGGGATCAATACCGACACTGGTTGGTAGTTAGCGCCCCTTTCCGGTTTGGGAGTTGTGTAGAACCGAGCCGTGGCGATCGCACACAAAATGTAATAGACTACAGCTCCTGCAATGAGGATAAGCAGGACCAACTGTAAAGCGATGATCATCGTATGTATGACAAAACTTTGCTGAGTTGATAGTCTATAGATTACATCTATAGATATTAATTTCCACTTCCTGCAGCGAGATTGACTTGGGAATCTTTCTTTGATACTTTATAATTTTTAGTATACAAAATTACAATTTTTCCAGTTGTCGAGCGGTGAAATTTCACCAACCTGAATGTAAAAATAGGTGGTGGATTATTTAATTAATTAAGCTCTGTTTATAGTTAATGACTAACTCTCCAGCTAAAATTCCTATTGTTGCGTCAAAGCGTGAAATCAACTCCGACTCACATCGCAGATTCGTCATTATTAATGGAGACGATTTTGGATTCTCCAGTGGTGTCAATCGCGGCATCATTGAAGCCCATGAGCGGGGAGTGCTCACGAGTACTAGCCTCATGGTGACAGGTCAAGCGTTTGATGAAGCAGTGGCTTTGGCTCATGCTCACCCAAAGCTAGGAGTTGGGCTGCATTTGGTTTTGGCTAACGGCAAGGCGGTGCTGCCTCCTTCACAAATACCACACTTGGTAGACTCAAACGGTAATTTTTCTGAGAAAGATAACCAAGCTGGGGTACACTATCACTTGAGTCAAGGTGCGCGTCGGGAACTACCTCTGGAAATCCGCGCTCAACTCGAAAAGTTTCGCTCCACTGCGTTGCAACTTTCTCACGTTGACGGTCATCGACACATGCATTTGAACCCAGTAGTGCTGCACAATTTGGTTGACCTAAGTAACGAATTTAACATCAAGGTGATCCGGCTTCCTTATGAGGAATTGAAGATAACTCTTTCCATAGACAGTAGCGATCGCCTGAACAAGATGATCTGGTATAGTGTTATGTCTTGTCTGCGTTGGTACGGTGAGCGCTTGCTGAAATCAAAAGGCATTGTCTCCCCTCTCCGCGTCTATGGCTGGCTCCAAAGTGGGCGCATAACGGAAGCTTACTTACTGAATTTGATTCCGCAGATCCAAGCCAACATGGTTGAAATTTATGCTCATCCAGCGATCGCGATCGACGGAGAACCAAGGAATGGACCACAAGGCGCAGGTCAGTTAGAACTCGATGCGCTGGTTAGTCACCGAGTCCGTGAAATGTTAGTCTCTAACGGCTTTGAGATAATTAACTATAATAACCCAGAACTCATGATTGAATGCGACTCGTAATCAAACTATCCTGCGATAGACCATGACTGTGTTATGGTCACATTCATGGTCTATTTATTGATCCCTTGTTGTTCCATCGCCCGCTTCACACCTTCATCTTCAAGCAATTGTTGGTAGAAGCGATAGATGTTGGGATACTCAGATAACGGTTTTGGGAGATTGTTTCCCCAACGAATCATGGCGAAGGCATAAGGGTCGGCGATCGTGCGGCGGTTTCCAAGCATATAATTTTTACCGTCTAGATGCTCGTGTAAATGCTTGAATACACGATCGACGAGCTTGTAAGAGGATTCCTTGACAGACTTGAGCGCACTCTCATTGTTATCTGTCCAATAACGGCTGGGAGCAAAGTATGGAAAGAAGGATGGATGAACATCTCCTGTAAAAAAAGCTAACCAGCGATCGAGTTCATAGGCATCTTGCAACGTGCCATCGTCCCCCAAATGGGCATCAGGATATTTATTTGCCAGGTATTTAAGAATGGCATCGGCTTGATTCATCACACCGCTAGAACCATCAATCATCGCCGGGACTTGTCCTAGAGGATTAATTTTCAAGTATTCAGGACTTCTCGGCTGTACTTTTTCCAAGTCATATGGTTCTCCAACCCATTCGAGAACAATATGGGGAGCTAAGGCACAAGTACCAGGAGCATAAAACAGTTTTATCATCATCTTGCCTCAACAAATGTACAAAATTTGATCCGGTGACGCCGCTTTCGATGCCTCATCTTCCAAAACGATACCATCCTAGGCGAACTACTAACCCAAGTTGCTAGTCTAAGATCTTGCACCATTCTCAACAAGGTAAGAGAATCCAGGTTTCTGAACGAGAAATTAAGGGTTTAAGGGGTGAAGGAATATTTTTCCTATCCCGTTTAAAAGATTATCTATGACTACATCCCCTCTTCAGGACATCAGTCAAAGCGATCGCTAAGCATAAATTTGAAATTTCATTTTGCAGCGTCAAGTATTGAAGGTTGGGATGATTTCTAAGCGGAGTTTACAAAATATTGTTCTAGATGTAGAGACGCGATATATCGCGTCTTTAAAAATTCGTCCCTTTAAAAAGCAATTACATCAGCCCGAACGGACGAATTGGCAGTTGCTAATATAGGACAGTCCACAGCGTGTTTAGCATTTTGGAAACTGTCTATATCGAAACCAGCATTCTTGGTTATCTCACTGCCCGATCAACCAAAAATCTGATTATTGCTGGAAATATTGAGATGACTTGAGATTGGTGGGAATTCCGTCGAAACGTCTTTACTCTTTACATCTCACAAGTCGTTGTGGATGAAGCATCTCAAGGCGATGCAGAGATAGCGGCTCAACGTCTGGAGGCAGTTCGGGGGTTTCCACTGCTCGAAGTGACTGAAGCCGTGGAAAACTTAGCTACCCAGTTTATGATGAAAAGTAATCTGCCAACCAATGCCTCTGATGACGCAATTCATATCGCACTAGCTACCGTCAACAGCCTCGATTACCTGTTAACGTGGAATTGTAAACATATTGCCAACGCTCAGATTCAAAAGAAGCTGTTGGAAATTTGCTCAGATTTTGGATATGCTTTGCCGATTATCTGTACACCACGATAGTGGACGCAACTTGCCAGTTGTATCCATCCCTGGACTGGGCAATTTTGTGCTGCTGTTTGGCTAATTTCTTGATAGCCCTAATCTTATTCTTAGAACCTTTTTGTTTACGAGCAACAGCACGCTGACGCATTGCTAATCGACGTGCAATGCGTGTGTTGGTTGCTACCCTCTTGTTCTCTTGAAAGCTGCCATCAGATAGCGCAACTAGTTGTAAGGGTCGAGGTGTACATTACTGTAGCACCCCTCCCATCCGAAACCGTGCTTGCACCTTTCAGCGCACACGGCTACTCAGTGTGTTGTCCATTTGTCAATTCGGACTCCCTGACAGCACGACTAATGAAATTAGGAATGTCGTTCACCCATTCCCAGTCGAACTTTTCCCAAAATTGAGATAGTTTTTCAAGGAATTTTGAGCGGTCTTTCCTTCTAATTTCTTTTAGGTCGAGTGCAGTCTTTTCGTCATGGCAATGCCGATGTAATAGTTGCAGGTTTTTATATTCATCCCTTCCGCCTAGGGCTTTGGGAATGATATGGTCTGTTTCTAGAACATCCCAATCTTGGAAGTTTAATCCACACCAAGGACATTTACCCTTTTGCTGTTTTAGCAGCTTAGCCTTACGATTAGGCATTTCGGGGTGAGTCCCTAGTCTTGAACTCCAGTAAACTAGGTCGCCATCGTAGGGGCTTTTATCGCCTTTGACCTTCACATAATCGGTGCTGCTACAGCTAACATCGCTATGTGATAGTAACCGGAAGGGGTTCTCATTTCCCTCCCTAGTTGCGAATACCCAGTTATTGCCGCCTATGGTAGTCCAATACAGGTCATGCCCACCATTATTGGTGTTTCTACATCGGCGTTTTGCCCATCGTCGAAGTTTCAGGTAGGTGAGGTAATCTTGTTTTGAAAATTCCCCAACGTTTTTGGCGTCGGAGTTTGAGTAGAAAGAAGCCCATCCCCTTATGACAGGGTTGAGGTCTTTTATGAGTGCCGATTGAGGCGAAGACCTGTGTTTTGTGATGATTCTTCCGACTTCCTCAGAATGCACCTTACTCGCCTTCTTGGATGGGGTGATGAGGGTGTTAAAACCTAATATTGTACCGTTGGCGTTTGTGTTGCTTCGGTATTTTCCTGCTGGGTATTGCTGAATGTGATGACCTAAGAAGTCAAATCCAGCTTTACCATCCTCACTTAATTCAGAAGTGAATGTGTGAGTTAGGCGGGTTTTTTCAGGTTTTAATTCAAGTCCAATACCAGCCAACCATTCAGAGATAATTTCTCTGCACCTTTGGACAACGGTTTTATCGTGATGAAGAATTACGAAATCGTCTGCGTATCGAATTACACTTAAGGATTGGAGATTAGCTCTCTTTTTTCCTGGGAGTGTTTCTGCGAATTGTTCGATTCGTATTTCCAGTCCGTGGAGGGCTATATTAGCAAGTAGAGGTGAAATTACCCCACCCTGCGGTGTACCCTCAGATGTGGAAGTAAAAGCTCCTTGGTCTATAACACCGGATTTTAACCAGGCTTTAATCTGTTGCCTGACCTTACCCTTGATGTTGAGCTTCTGGAGCAATACTTCATGGTTGATGCGGTCAAAGCAGCGAGCAATATCCGCGTCTAACACGAATTTTGCCTTGTTTTGAATACAGAGTTTAATCTGTTTTATCGCATCGTGACATGACCTTCCGGGTCTAAAGCCATAGGAGTTTGGTTCAAAGACCGCTTCCCATTCTGGCTCAAGTGCAGATTTTACTACAGCTTGTAGTGCGCGGTCGTACATTGTGGGTATACCAAGAGGGCGTTTTTCTTCTCTACCAGGTTTAGGAATCCAGACTCTACGAGTAGGTTTGGATTTGCCAGTTAGCTTAAGTTCCCCAACCAATTCCATACGCGCTTCTGGGGATAGTGCTTTTACACCGTCCACACCTGCCGTTTTCTTGCCTTGGTTTTCAACTGTAACCCGTCGTACCGCTAATACCTTATTAGACCAAGACCTCATCAAGGTCTTCTGGAGTTTGCGGACTCGCTTGACATCACCACGGCGGGAAGCAGCACGGCATTTTTCGGGGGAAACTTCCCCCGAAAAGATGCCTTATAAATGCGTTTTTGCAACCGGAATACATATCTTTCGGCTTTACGCCAATTGATTTGTCCCCATCCCTCAGTATTCATGATTGAATCCGAATTAGGCTTTTGCATTGCTACTAACTCCTGAATGCGTTCCCACACTGCGGCTCACGTCTGCTTATCCCGGTAGTTACACCATCCCTTTTTAGGCATTACCCGTTAATTCGGGTTGGGCATTGGCTTCTTGAACCATCCCACCCTCTTGCTGCTTGTGGCTTGACACCTACCTGTTACCTACTTCAGGAACATACAAGAGGGTTATTTCGTTCCCACTGTCCATATCAAGTCTTTAGAGGCTGTCTATCCACCGGGGTTGTAAGAAGTGCGCTATCTCGGTCAACAAATCCTGATAGTCTCATTACCCTTATTGGCTATTCCCAATCCAAGAGATGTAAGCTTATGTCCCTTGGCGTAGGCTAACGATGGTTCAACGACAGTTCGTTTTCTCTCCTCATGGACTCCTGCTAACGGCTTGCGTTTTCAGCTATTATCGCCTCAACCGCTTTCACTCCCGCTTCTATATCTGGGTTGTCAATCCAGACTTAGGGGAAACTCCTCACCTACCTCGCGGTAGGGGGCGCTGTGTGCTTTAAACCTCGCACCGAGGCTGTAGGACTTGGTGTATTTTGGATTGGGTTATAATTTTAAGTTGTTGAGACTTAAATCTTTTCCCCGTTCCTCTAGCTTTCTTAGCTGATGACTCGGCTAGATGGCTCACCTACATGGATAGTGAGTTGTCATTAGATGAGGATTAAAGTGCGAACTCTACCCAAGAATTGGGTTACTCATCTAAAGCCAGTCATCCTTAAGTATTTCTACTTATTTCGACTGAACGAATCGCACTATTTATGCCTACATCAATCCCAACGACGGATTTACAAGGCAGCTTTGCGGGGGAAGCTTCCCCCGCAAACGTGCCGCACTCATCTAATGGCTTCAATTCCGGTAGTATGGTGGGAATATCAACCAGCATGCTTATATACCAGTTACCACCCTCACGCTTAACAGTACAACTCCGTAAATCTTGAATTAAAGCGGCAGCTTTTGGGGCGGCACGTTTCGGGGGGAATCTGACGAACGTAAGCTGCCTTGGGAAGCTGACGAACATAACGTGCCTTGACAAATCACGGCTGTTGTGAAACTTTACATTGCCAATTCCTGGTAGGTAAGCAGTAGCATAATTCTTGCGAATATCACGCAGGATGACACGACCGGGCTTGTACTCAAAAGAGTCTAGTCGTCGTAAGAATTGTGGGAAACCTCTTTTGTACTTCCAGAAATTACTATAAGCAGTATCTAGTTTAGCAATGTTACGTTGTAAAACACATGAATCAATTGCAGCAAAGCTATCCAATGACTGTCTTAACTGAGAAGTAACCTTCATTTGGATGCCAGATACTGAATCCCATCCTCTAGTAATGGATAAAACTTCCTTGGTTTCTTTATCTCTAGTTTTCGATTCCTTAAATGCTAATTCTAAGTTTTGCGGAATGACACCATGTTTCAACACCGGACAGGTTAGAGGACAGCAGGAACCGTACTCTATCTTTGAATCTAGATCGCAGTATGACCCATAAGCATAATGAATTTGTTGGGCAACGTCCTGATTGTTGGTTTCAAACCCATCCTTACGTTCCCGCAAAGCATAATTACGATGTTTTCTGAGTGTTACTAGCCATTCCTCAAGAGTCGCCTCCTGAGATTGGTTGGGCAACATCTTGAAATTCCACCGCACTTGCACTTGTGTTTTTCCTTTCAATTTTTATTATAATCTTAGTATACAGCCATTATCTAAAATATGCAAGTAGAAAAAGGGAAAAAGAGGATAAAAGATGAGCCAGTTCTACACAATGAGGTGAAGAAAGACCATCATATATTTATTACCCCAAGTTCATGGAATAAGCTTAAGGATCTTGCTAGTAAAAAAGGTGTAAGTGTGAGTGAGTTTATTGAGTTGTGGGTAAGAAATATTGACGGGGACTGAAGTCCCGCTACGGGCTTACCCCATGCATGAATGCAGGGGCTTGCGCCCTACGAGTTTTGGTCAAAAAAACTTCAAGATTGGAGCCAATTCGCTACAATCAGGCTTCCCCAAACTGCAAAGGAGCAAAAAGCTGTGAGCGCGACCTACACGGGAGGCTGTCAATGTGGACAGATTCGTTATGAAATTCTTGCCGAACCGTTAACCCTCTACCTGTGCCATTGCAAGGAGTGCCAGAAACAATCATCAAGTGCCTTTGGCATGTCTCTCACTGTGCCGCGAGACGCTGTTGTCATTGTCCAAGGAAAACCAAAAGCTTGGACTCGTAAAGCTGATAGTGGACGTGAGGTGACGTGCTTGTTTTGCGACAACTGCGGAACGCGATTGTTCCATGAGCGAACATACAACCCTGAAACCATTAACGTCAAAGCCGGAACGTTAGATGATACAAGTTGGTTACACCCTGTAGGTAACCTCTGGACGCGCAGTGCCCAACCGTGGATCTTAATTTCAGACCAAATGCTCAACTATGATGGACAGCCAGAGGATGTGCGTCCTTTGTGGGAAAAATGGATACAACAGCATTCATAAATCTTTCTATAGTCGATTAGATGCAATACACAGTAGGGGCACAACAGTGTTGTGCCCCTACAACTAACCAATACCTCACTCAATTGAAAACTGGTATAAATAAGTTTTTAACGTGTAAAACTTGGTTCATGCATTCCCTAAGAATTTTCAGCTTTTGAGAGGTTTTTCTCTGTCGTTTGGGAGTGGCGTTTAGGTAAAAGTTTGATACCGGATAGTGCTACTTGCGCAAGCGATGGTAGGAGTTTCGGCTGGAGAAGCCTGCGATCAAAAACGCTCATGCGTCGTGCATTTTCTTGCACACAAGTTGAAATCAGCTTCTCTACGCTAAAGCCATCCAAGAAGACGCTGGCTTCGGTAGCTGAAAAGGAATTACCACTTTGTTCGGCGCTGCGATCAACTACACCCATCACTCGTTGAACAGCTTTGCCGTAATGCCAGAGTGAATGCGTGGCTCTAAACAATTTGGCTTCCCGACCTCTACTTGCTTGAAGATAGGCTACCCAGTTCACGAAGAACACTATGTGACGTGTTTCGTCTTGCAGTAGGCGGTCAAATATGTTGAACATCGGTTCTGGAAGAAAACCAGATTGGCGAGCGATTTTAAACAGCCCAAATCCTAAGAAAGCATCCAGACACTCACCGTAACCAAAATCAATGAAGGCTTGCTCAATATTTGTCGGTAGCTCAACAGTAGGACGCCCGGAGATCTCAATGCCATAGTGTTGAATCATATACTTGAATAACCGACCATGAGCGGCTTCTTCCTCTCCCATGAGGGCGACTGCTTCTCGCACTAGTGGATCGCTAATCATTGGGAGGTAGGTTTCAATTTTTGCTCCTGCTTCCAGCTCAGTATTCAGGGCTTCTTCCCAAAAGGGAATTTGCTGTAGGCGCAATAACTCTGGACCATCAAGTTTAGGCCACATGAGCTGAGATGGCTCAATCTGCTGGTGGCTTTCTATATAGCTGCGGCAGAATAATTCCTTATGGGTTTGGGAACCAATTTTCATATTATTTAATTCACTTCCTAATTTGATTATAATTGGTGAGTTTAAAGCCGTTTGTAGCTAGCACTTTACTTACTTGCTGACTCAACAAAGCCGCGAGTTCGGCTTCACCTGCGCCTAGTGGTCCATTCAGAGGAACGCCCGCCTTAGTCATTGCTGGGTGGCAATAAATCTCCACTAGGTCTGCCTTGATCTGGGGAATTAGACTCAGCAAGTATTCCTCGGTCACGCAGCCAGTTTGCAGCAACCCGTAGACTTTGTCAGCAAAGCTGATACCCTGAGATTTCAGCAACCTCTCGCCATTGCGGCGCAGTCCACCAAACACCCCCGACCAAACCAGTTTAGTCAGTATACCACGACGATCTATCCCCAAATTAATACCTAGCTCCTCAGCAGGAAGACGGATAACTTTGATGTGGAACTCCTGTGCCAGTTCAACCAGGATATTTAGTACCACCGGATGCATGTGCATATGTAAATGCCCATCTACATGGGAAAGAGGCAGCCCAGTGGAGCGGAATTTTTCTAATTGGGCGCGAATTTCTCGCCGCAGTTCCTCGTGGGTTGCCTGATGGAATTGGTAGCGCAACCCGGTAATCGCAGGGCTGTATGGAAAATTACCTGTTGCGTCAACCAAGTGAGGAATCAGGTCCGGTGGTAGAACAGCCTGACCACATACTAAAACCAGGTGTAGACCAACTGCTAAGTTAGGGTGAGCGCGTCCGTAGGCGATCGCCTCAACAGATGCCTCACCCGTTACCATCAGACTGGTACTAGTCAGTACACCTTCTTCATGCGCTTTGATAATCGCGCTGTTAACGCCACAAGAAAAGCCGAAGTCATCACCATTAATAATGGCGAGTCTTTGAGCCTGCAACATGCTGGTGTTATTGTTCTAAAAATTGGGCTGTCGAGTTGGTCGGACGTCGAGATGTTAGTCTCAGAGTGCGCAGAGCAATTTTGGCAAGTTTCGGGATCAGTCGCGGCTGGAGTAGATTTTTGTCAAAGACGCTCATCCTGCGAGCGTTTTCTTGAAGACAACTGGATAAAAACAGATCCGGGGTCAAATTATCCATAAAGTTACTAGCTCCGGTAGCAGTGAAACCTTCTTGTTGGTCCTCCATCGAGCCATCAAAGGCTTTAAGTTTATCTTGAAACGCACGAAGGTAATGCCAAAAAGCATGACCCCCACGTAGCCAATTCGCCTTGCGACCCTGATTAATTTGTTCGTAAGTCACCCAATTGACGAAAAACATGATATGTCGTGCTTCTTCGTCAAGAATTGGATTGAATATGTCGAACAAGGCTTCCGGGAAGTAGTTAGCTTGGTGGGCAATTTCAAAGATGCCAAAGGCTAAGAAAGAGTCAAGGCATTCCCCGAAACCGAAGTCCAGGAAGGCAGTTTTGATGTTGTTAGGGACTACAGGCTCATTCAGTTGGGAAATCTGAATGTCGTAATGGTTAATCAAAAACCCAATGAGTTTGGCGTGACGGTCTTCTTCCAGACCTTGAAGGGCGATCGCTTCTTGTAACAGGGGATCGCTAACCGTCGCCGCAAAGGTGTTAACCATAGCCCCTGCCGATCGCTCTGTACTCAGGGCTTCTTTCCAGAAGGGAATGCCTCGCAAGCGTTCCAAACCGACACTGTCAAGAGTGGGCCAAGGGAGTTGCTCCGGCTCAAACTTTAGGTGGCTGTCAATGAAGCTGCGGCAGAAGAGTTCCTTGTGGTTTTCGCTTCCTATTTTCATTGTTGTTTGTTGATTGTTGTTTGTTGATTGTTGATTGTTGTTTGTTGATTGTTGATTGTTCTATTAACAATTAACAATTAACAATTAACAATCAACCACTAACTTTAGTCGCTGCTTGTGTACGACGATCTTTTAGGTAGGAGAAGAACTCGCGACCTTCTCGGAGGCGGCGGACTAACATTTGGGGATCGCTGAGCATTTCACCCACTATCGGGATGATCGCTTTGGGTCGAAAGTAGAACCGACGGTACAACTGCTCGACTGCATCTTCAATCTCAGTGCTGGACAGGTTTGGATATTGTAGTGAAGACATTTGAATCCCGGAATTTGCCACCAGGGAATTGGCGTTGGTAAACCAACCGTTAGCCTGAGCTTGTCGATAAAGTTCGGTACCCGGATACGGGGCGGCGATGGAAACTTGGATGGTATGAGGACTAATCTCGCAAGCAAAGCGAACAGTTTCTTCAATTGTCTCACGGGTTTCGTTTGGCAACCCGATGATAAATGTGCCGTGTACAGTGATGCCGAGTTTATGGCAATTCTCCATAAACTTTCGCGCCACCTCCAGCTTAATGCCTTTCTTAATTCCGTCCAGAATTGGCTGATTGCCTGATTCAAATCCTACTAGCAACAAACGCAAGCCGTTGTCACGCAGTTGCTTGAGAGTATCGTAGTCTAAGTTAGCGCGGGCGTTGCAGCTCCAAGTCAGCTTCAGTCGCTTCAAGTGTTCGCTGATGGCGATCGCCCGCTGTTTATCAATTGTGAAGGTGTCGTCATCAAACATGTATTCCCGCACCTTGTCGCCAAAGATAGCTTTGGCTTGTTCCATCTCGATGGCTACTGCTTCTGGACTTTTAGCGCGGTACTGGTGACCACCAATAGTCTGAGGCCAAAGGCAGAAGGTGCATTTTGCCGGACAGCCGCGTCCGGTATAAAAAGAAACGTAGGGGTGCAGCAGGTAGCCGATGAAATATTTTGTAATGTCTAAGTCACGCGCATAAATTGGCAGGACACTGGGCATAGCATCCCAATCATGGATCAATTCGCGCTCCTGATTATGTATCACCGATTCGTTCGGACCACGGTAGCTTAGACCCTTGATCTTGTCCCAAGGTTTGCCTGACGCCACTTCAAAGCAGGTGTAGTCGAACTCATTGCGACACACAAAGTCGATGACTGGGTTTTCACGCAGTGTCTCCTCCGGTAAGACTGCTACATGCGCTCCGATAAAGCCAATTTGCACATCTGGATTCAAAGCTTTAATTGCTTCAGCACACTTTGCATCATTTTTCAATGAGGGTGTGCTGGTGTGCATGATAACTAGCTCGTAATCTTGGGAAATTTTCAGCACATCTTCCACAGTTTGACCATGTGGAGGAGCATCCACAAGCTTGCTACCAGGGACAAGGGCGGCAGGTTGCGCTAGCCATGTCGGATACCAAAAGGAGGTAATCTCGCGCTTGGCTTGATATCGCGAACCTGCACCGCCGTCAAACCCATCGAAGGAAGGAGGACTGAGGAACAAAGTTTTCTTCACTGATATCTCTCCTTTAGTTGAGCAGAATCATAGACGAATTGCACGTTTTTAATGTAACTTACCGCCATCGACGCGATCGGCAAGTTGATGTTATGAGAGTGGCTGTTGTTTATTTAATACTAGTTGCCTGCTCAATGAGTGCAAGAACATCAGTGCGGGTGAGTTTATCTTTGCCATTAGCAAGGGCATTCAGTGTACCATAAGCTAAGGTCAACGGAATTTGACAAAAGTCCAAGGCAGGTCCTGCCGGAAGAGCATTGGTGTACGCATCTGCCATTTCTAGATTGCGACGAGCATACTTTTGCATATCTTCCGCACTCCAACCTTGTGGAAAGAAATCTACCCCACGCGCCAAATCATCTATGTGGTTACGGAGCATATTCACTACTTGTAAGCCCCGACCAAACCCAATCGCCTGAGTACGGTTGGTTTGTGTCCCATCGTACCAAGCCCATAAATCTGAGAGTAACAAGCCAACCGCGCCTGCAACGCTAAATGTGTAACGATCCAAATCCGACTCTGTATGAACTTTCCAGTTATTTTCTGCCCAAAAAGCCATCCGGTCCGCCATTGCAGCAGTAGCATCCCAAATCCGAGGTCCAATAGTCGCAGGCGCTAGGAGTGTCCATTCTCTAATCCTAATGGTGACTTCTGGTAGTAAATTCTCGTGTGTGTTCAAAGGAGCGAAGGCATCAACCTCAAAGCCATCTACCCCAGCTTCTTGTAATGTCAAGCTAATCGCACGCAAAAGTTTTGCCTTAGTAGGGTTATCCAGATCTGGATGATCTTCAATTTCATCAATAGCGCGAAAACACAGGTACGCTGATGCCACTGCCTCTTGCAAGCCTAGCGGTAAACGAATGATTGGGATGTAAAAAGTTCGGCTAGTCTCTTTGAGGTTTTTCAATGCATCTCTGTATAAGTCCATTTATTGCCACTCCATAGGGTATTGTCAACTTAGGCTGATATGGTGAAAAATTAACTGCTCATCATAAAAAGTTGGGATGATCCAAAAGGGTAACCTCTAGAAAAGTTCATGGATTTTAGCGGACTGCGATCAAAGTGCAGAAGCAGAAATGTAGCATCTTATAGACAAAAGTTCAAACAGTTGAGAAACCTCACTACGAATGAGTAAATACACTGCTTTTATCAAGCTGGATATCGACGCCACCCTTGCACCTCTTTTGCTTTTGGCAATAGCACTCACCTGAGGATGTAAAGCTACTTGTAAGTGTAGACACCTAAGATTAAACAATTTCAGCGTCATTAAAACCATAAACAGCCACGCCAGTTGCAACAAGCGCGGACATTGCCAACGCCAGTTGCCGTGATGGGATACCCTCTTAGAGCTTACGCTCCCCAACGCACTGGCTCTCCTTTTTTTTATCGTTTTCGCGGAGTGGCTATCTACGATTGCTGCCCTAATGGTAGAACTTTTGCCGACTTGAACATGTAATTTCCGCAGGAGGCTGCGTTTAATCTCTGCCCACATCCTATTCCTTTGCCAACAGTGGAAATATTTGTTGTATACTGTCTGTCCGTGAAAGTCTCCCAATAGTTCCCGCCAAGTGCGAACCTAGTGGAAGAGGTCAAAAGACGACTCGTTGCTTTTTCACTCTTAAATAAAGGTTTTATCATCTGCCATTGGGCACGACTTAAAGCTACGGTGTAAGCGAGTCGGGGCATTAGTGCCGGACTGTATACCATTGATCGCTATCCTTATGTTGGCTTCATCATCAGCGCATTTCCCCTTCACTTTTTTTTTAAAAACGGTCATGTATTAAAAATGGTTAACAACAGCACACATCCGCCCTTAGTGCAATCTGATTACGTTGCAACTGCGTCATCTCTGGCAATGAGTTTTACTTGGTTTCCTTGATCACCCTTTTTAATTAAGAGAATTTGTCTCTCCCAGATTATACTCATCATTTCGTATTCTTTAAACATGCGTCAAGCAGTGTAGAAGAATTTTAACTGCATTTTTAGATTGACCAATAATTTTATCTGTCAATGGTCTTGCTCCACAATCTAATTGCAATAATTGGCTGTTATCTATTGAATTGGCATGATTTGATCTCAAGTTTGTCCTTTGTCCTTGGTGATTTGTAATACAAAGGACTAATTACTAAGGATGATTTCACCAAAAAATCTGGTTTTTATATGTGCGTTAGCCTTGACTAATGACAGTTACTATGAAACGATGGTTAGTTTTGATTTGCAAGACAAATGCAGGGCTTTACGCACCATGTGCACCAAACCCGGTTTTATCCTAAACATGAGGAACGAACGTCACCCGTAAGGGCGTCGAGGCTTCCAATCTATAGGCGTTTCATCCTTATTCGCGTTCCTTGTGATTAAAAACTGGGTTTTTATGCCTAAATCCTAAAGTGTTTGCGTTACTTGATAGATAATTGTAATCTTGACAAATCCCATACAATATATTGGGGTACTGTAGCAATTTTCAATCTTGATCGGCACAGGTAAAGTAGCTTAGCACACTTGATAAGCAGTCACGCAGATTTACTGTGCAGCTGGCTCAACTGTCATATGGCAGCCATTGTTTTGGGTACTGCCATGATATTCACGGTAGTTGACCATCGCAATTTGCCGTGCAACGAGGGTTTCCCAGTCCACGCAGTTGGACTTGTTTGGTGATGGGTATGCTTGTTGCCGATAACTAAGGTTATAAGCGAATCTCAGACTATAGTCCAAAGGATTTGGTTTCTCGATTTTTAACACTGCTTCTTTTAGACATCCGGAGTGGAGTCGTCACGGTTGATAAATTGACAATTCGCGATCGCGCAACTTATTTTACAGCTATTTTCTGTTTATTACCCAGTAGATTGCCGTGCCCCTACAATGTGGTCTATTTACCCTAATTGCTGTCAGAATGTTATGGTGTCAATATATTCGCGTCAAGTTGATGCGTTTGAGTTGCCCGATCCGTATCTGACCAAGACCATTCTCAAAAAGCGCGATCGCCTTCAATGATAATTTGTTGAATCTCAATTTTCACTTGCCGAATCTCGGTTGGTCCAATAAGCGCAATTACCAGGGACAATGAAAAGTTCATGGCAAAGCATCAGCATTACCTGCTATCCAAGCCTTAGCCGCTTGTTGGATGATTGAGGGAATTCCGCTGGTTTCTTCACCTGACTTTCCCTAGTTGCAGTATAGCAGTCCTAAATGATTCGTCAACTTTCATAGTTTCTTTTCCTAGGCGTTCAGGCGGGTCTTGGCGGTAGCCTGCGAACGCAGGTTCCGCTCTCGCGTCTACATAAAAAAAAGTAATGTTTACAATAACAGATCCGATTGCTATAGTCTTGTTATTAACTATTTTTACTTTGACTTTTAGCCCGACCTAAAAACTTATGAAATATAGCTCTATAGACAGATAACTTTATCAAGCAACATTTCTTACATTTAGAAAGGAATATAACATTTATTTCTCAATAATTAAAAACATTAAAAAATATTAATATTTATAAAAATGAGGTTTAAAGTAAGCAAGTTCAGAAGGGTGATATTTTTTTTACCGTTTGTTTGTTTGATTGTTTATCTACTAATTGGCGGGAGTGCAGCGCTACTACAAAAGAAGACAATAACATCAAATCCAGATTCTACTAATTGGAGTAGATATCCAAATCCTCGACTCGAATTGACGACAAAGCAAAGGGACAAGTTTCAAGATCCTCCTAGTACCTCAGTCAATACTACTGCAACTATAAGAAACTACAGACCCAATTACAAGATTGCCTGGGCACATCCAAGTAACTATGGAGAAAGGTTTCCTCGTGACATCAATGGTATCCCTGTTAATAATAAACCGATTATCGTGCTTCATGAAACTGATGCTTCTGCGTCCAGCGCCATTAATTTTTTTCAAGAGCCTCACTCTAATGAAAACGTCCAAGCAAGTTATCACACTTTAATTTCGTTAGACGGAACGGTTATTTATCTAGTTCCACCAGAAAAGCGAGCCTTTGGTGCAGCTAACTCAGTGTTTAAAGGCTCCCATGGCTCAGAGACAGTAAAGACTAATCCCCAGATAGCCGCATCTGTAAATAACTTTGCTTATCACGTCTCTTTAGAAACGCCGCTCGATGGTCATATGAATAACCTACCAACCCATAGCAGCTACACTGAGGCTCAATACCATTCTCTAGCCTGGTTAATTGCTCAAAGTAATGTTCCAGATGAGCGGATTACCACCCACCGCGTTGTGGATCGCTCAGGTCAAAAAATTGACCCTAGGAGTTTTGATTTCTATAAGTTCCTAAATTTACTTTATTACTATCGTGGTCGATTCTAGAAAAAACAAGAGCGCACGAATATTCAGTCAGTTTGTAGGGTGGGCACTGCCCACCAAGACCGATTGTGGTGGGCAGTGCTGAAAATTAATACTATATAGTATTAATTGGAGTTTTCGGCAATGCATGTAATTTTACTTACACAGTATTTTACTCCTTTCCTTCCCTGCCAGATGGATCTGGGAAATGCAGGATGTCAGTTTCGCCAAAAATTGGGTAGGACATCTAGAATACTGGGAATTCATCTAGTATATAAGTATATTGCCACACAATAAAAACGCTTCCCCTTGACAGGAAGCTGCTTGCGGTTTTTCATAAAGTGCTAAGGAATGGCGACACGATGCTCCAAACGCAACAGATCTTACACGATCGCTATCAACTGAAACAAAAACTAGGAGAAAGTGCGGGTCGTCAAACCTGGTTAGCACAGGATTTGTCAGCACAAGAGAAAGTTGTGGTCAAACTGCTGACCTTTAGCGACCAAGTGCAGTGGGAGAATTTGAAACTGTTTGAGCGAGAAGCTCAGGTATTAAAACAGCTTGACCATCCGCGAATTCCCAAATATCGCAATTATTTTTGTATTGATGAGGGAATGCTCTGGTTTGGATTAGTCCAAGAATACATTCCCGGCGCGTCACTTAAAGAATTACTGACTGAGGGCAGAGTGTTTGCAGAAGCTGAGGTGCGGCAAATAGCTACTGATATCCTGAAGATCCTGATTTACCTACATGGTCTGAGTCCCCCGGTGCTGCATCGGGACATCAAGCCCAGCAATTTGCTATTGGGCGAGGATTCCCAGATTTATCTGGTTGACTTTGGCTCAGTCCAAGACCGCGCTGCCCGAGAGGGAGCTACTTTTACGGTAGTGGGAACTTATGGCTATGCACCGTTAGAACAATTTGGCGGACGTGCAACTCCGGCATCTGACCTTTATGCCTTGGGAGCAACCTTGATTCATTTGCTCACCGGTATTCCGCCAGGTGATTTACCTCATAAAGATTCACGGTTGCAGTTTGCCCAACTGGTTAGGCTCAATCCTGGATTTGTCCGCATTTTAGCACAACTCACACAACCTAATCAACACAAACGCTTTCTTCATGCGATCGAGGCGCTTCAGGTTCTGGAGTCAAATCAAAATGCTATCAGTGCCATCATTAGTCCACGACCTTCTGAAACCGCGATTCGCATGAAAAAATCTCCTGGTCGTTTGCAGATTAAATTTCCTGTGCTTTGGCGCAAGGTTTTAGCTAATCCTCAAAACAGGACTGTGTTGCTGGGACTAGGGTTTTGGTTGTATTTGCTCAGCAACGTTTGGAATTGGCACACTTTAATTTGGTTGATAGCTGGTGTGGTACTGGCAGGTTGGTTTATCATGCCTACCTTTATGGAAACCAATGTTTACTTTGACCATCAGCAATTTGAAATTGAAGTGAAATTACTCGGTCTGCGCTTGAAACAACAGCGAGGGAATGTCTTAGAAATTGACAAAGTTTTCAAAAGTGATGCTGGTGGCTATGGTAGCCACAAAGTTCCTGAAGTCACTCTCGCTGTTGGTGTTCAAGAGTTTTCATTTAGCAAATTGAAGCCACCTCTATCTGATGAAGAATGCCGTTGGCTCATAGCAGAAATCAAGCATTGGTTGGGACTTTAGAGAATTAGGGCTGTTGAGGATGACACAAGCAGGACAGGTACTTAACTTACGCTATCAACTTCAGGAAAAATTAGGGCAAGATGCTAGTCGTCAGACTTGGTTAGCAGTAGATTTGGGTACACAGCTTACTGAACAAGTTGTTGTTAAGCTGCTGACTCTGACTCCGCAGATGCAGTGGGATGAACACAAGCTCTTTGAGCGTGAGGCGAGTGTGCTAAAAAATCTTAATCATCCCCGCATTCCTAAATATCGAGATTACTTCGTCCTAGAACAGCAGCCCGGTTCTAGATTTCCTTGGTTTGGTTTGGTACAGAGTTATATTCCTGGAGCATCTATTCAGCAATTGCTGGATTTGGGTCAACGTTTTTCTCAGCCACAGGTAGAGAAAATAGCAGAGTCCGTTTTGCACATTCTCGTTTACCTGCACGAACTCGATCCTCCTGTGCTGCATCGAGACATCAAGCCCAGTAATTTAATTTGGGGTGAGGATGAGCAGGTTTACCTTGTTGACTTTGGCGCAGTGCAAGATCAAGCAGTGTTAGAAGGTGCTACTTTCACTGTAGTGGGAACTTATGGCTATGTGCCAATGGAACAGTTTGCCGGTCGAGCAGTTCCCGCCTCTGATTTGTATGCTTTGGGTGCAACCTTGATTCATCTGCTAACAGGGACGCCTCCTGCTGATTTGCCGCATCAGGATTCGCGCATTCAGTTTGCTGACCGGGTCAGTATGGATCTGGGTTTTGTGAATTGGATTGGCAAACTTACAGAACCAAATGTGCTAGAACGCCTCAGCACTGCGAGTCTTGCCCTAGAAGCACTGAAGAATAAACACGCGCTTAGTCCGCCAATCAACAGCCGCAAGCCTACAGGTAGTCAGATTCAAATCAAGCAGTCTGCCACTGGGTTAGATATTAAAATTCCCAGACGTGGAAAGAAGGCTTTCAGATTATTCTACCTGCTCGGGTTGATAACTCCTTTTGTCTGGCAACTGCCAAATTGGATTAATCTGCTAACAACAAGTATTGGCAGTTATCAGCTATGGTTTATTGTGTCTTTTTTTGGATTGCTATATATAATATTTCCGGCAACACTGCTACCTGCTTTTGGACAAACTGAGTTGTACTTTGCACAGGCTAATTTTGAAATCCGTTGGAAGTTATTTGGTGTGTGCTATTGGCGGCGGCGGGGTAAAACCGCACTAATTGATGAAGTTGATGAAGAGGTCGTTAAGCAAGGTTCAGCGCCAAGAGGAATTACACTGCAGTATGGTAAACAGAAGTTTACTTCTAGTCCTCTTGCTACTGTGGAACGTCACTGGCTGATCCAGGAGATTAAAGATTGGTTATGGCAAACTGGAGTTTAGCTTAAACAAAAAGAAGCCTCACATCTGACAAGGCATCTTTCTGGGGGAATCCTCCCCCAGAAAATGCCGCCCCGAAGGGGCAGTGTGAGATGAATTTTTAAGCGATTACGAATTGACGCCTAACCAAATCAAACCGCAGGTTTGACAGGGCAAGGTGTCGATGAGAAATCGCTATTCTCTGGTCGGTCTTGACCTTCAACGTACCATAATAAGCGCAGGGATAGGGGTAGCTTAATTCTTTGAAACTTCTGGAATTTTCAATGAGTCAATCCAATCTTCGACAACATGAGTCATGGTTGTGTCTTTCATTGTTGCATATAACCGTAGCTTATCCATTCTCTTTTTACTCATCCGAATTCTTAAATAGTCTTCTTTCATAAAATTTCCTCAATGTCTCCTCGGTATGTTAACATGGCTTCAGGAAACAACAAGGTCGAACTCAATAGTGAAAACAACTTACCAATATCGGTTTTATCCTGACACTGACCAAAAACTAGAGCTAAATGAATGGTTGCGGATATCCCGGTATTGGTATAACCGTCAACTGGGAGAAAGATTCACTTGGTGGCAAAATAACCATTTACAACTACAAGCTTTTCCGCAATGTCAGGAAATATTTCCTAGCATTTTTGCTCGGCGTCCAAACTATTACAGTCAAAAAGCACAATTACCAGTAATTAAACAAGACTTGGTTAAGGTTTACCATAGTGGTGAACTTCTTGATTTAAGTCGTGTTGACTCAACTATTTTGCAAGATGTTTGCAAACGAGTTGACAAAGCTTTTGAGCGGTACATCATTGGCGATGTTAACAGCAAACGTTCAGGCAAACCACGCTTCAAAACAGAAGCAAGTTTTCGGACAATGACTTTTGCAACCGCTAATGATGATTGGATTAAACTAGTTCGCAAAGAATGGTTATATTTACGAATTCCTAAACTAGGCGTTGTCAAGGTCAGAATGCACCGTCTCTTACCTGATGGTTTCAAGTTGAAGCAAGTCAGTGTAACAAAAAAAGTGGACGGTTGGTACATTCAGTTGTATTTGGAAGATAAATCAGTACCTACCCAAACTATTGAACCTATCACCCCTACTTGGGAAAACTCAATGGGGTTGGACGCTGTTCTTCACGGTGACGACTACCTTGCTACCTCCGAGGGTGAAAAGATACCATCGCTCAAGCCATTAAGGAGGAATCAGGAAAAGCTTGATAAAATTTCTAAAAAAAGAAATAAGCGTAAACGTGGAAGTCGAGCCAGAAGAAAGCTTGCCAAAAAAGAAGGTAAACAGCATCAAAAAATAGCTAGGAGCCGTAAAGATTTTCAATACAAGACTGCTCACAAACTAGTGCGCAGTGGGAAAAAGTTTTTCTTTCACGAACAACTAAACCTCAAAGGTTTAAGTAAGCGAAACGCACCAAAACAAGATGAAACAGGTGCATTCATACCTAATGGGCAGTCAGCCAAAAGTGGACTTAACAAGTCATGGATGGACGCTGCATTTTCACAGTTTTTTGGGATATTAAGCTACATAGCAGGAAAAGCTGGTGCTACTACAATACCTCAAAATCCTGCCTATACTTCTCAAATTCTTTGCTATCGAAATGAGATTATTTTCACTAATCTTGATATGCGGGAATATCGGGATGAGATTGAAGCTTGGATAGTTGATAGGGATATTAATTCTGCTATTAACTTGAAAAGGCTGGGGTTGGGCATTTTCCCCAGCATAAAACGCCGTAGCGGGAAGATTGTTGTAGTAGGAACTATGGCAGAAAGTACCGTGAAGGAAATCAGGCATATCCTTAACAGGACTGTTTGAAGCCTACACTTACTGCGAAGCAGAAGTGTAGGAGATGTCACCTTTCCACTCATTCAGTACTCGCCATTCTTACGTCCGGAAACCAACGCTCCTCACCAAGGCGCAGGAAACACTACGGTTCGCGGTAGGGTAGTTCGTGGACGGAGAAACCGGGTTTCTGTCTAGGTGCTTAACCGAACCGTATTGGGATTGCTATACTCCCTGAAGTTAGAAAGCCTGAGAAAAAGGGGACGTAATTGTTTTTGTTATGTTGTATAAAAAAATGTTAACCACTTGAATAATATACTTAGTCTCAGTATAGTGGATAATACGTAGTCTTAGAGATTTATTAGTGTAGTTTTGCAACCACTTTACCTGGTTGCTTCCCCCTTTATCCATATGTTATCAAGCCTTCTACAAGTAAGACAAATGATTGCCATTTTGACAGCAAGGATGGTAAGAGGACTCACCGCGATCGCATCCACATTGTCTAGGAGCATAAAAAAGAACGTGGCGATCGCCGCGCTGCTGACGGCTACAATCATCGCCGGACATAGTGTATCGGCGCAGGTCAGTGCGCCGCCTCCGCTCTCGTCAGTAAAGGTTCCGGAACCAGATAATCTTGGGGACTTCATCAAGGACAAGGTAGCAGCGATCGCCCTAGGAAAGTCTCTTTTCTGGGATATGCAGCTTGGCACCGATGGCATCCAGTCTTGTGCCAGTTGTCACTTTCATGCTGGTTCTGACAGCAGATCTAAGAACCAGATCAGCCCAAGTGCAGGTGATCCGACTTTGACTTTCACTACGGTTCGCGGTCCGAACTACCAGCTGACTGCTGCAGATTACCCATTCCATAAGTTGACAGACCCGAATGACAGATCCTCCGACGTTGTCTCTGACAGTAATAACGTCACTGCCTCGCAGGGAGTCTTCATCTCACAATTTGTTAACGTCGTTCCTGGCAGTGACAAGGACAACGTGACGCCTTTGAACGCTAATATCTTCAATGTGGATGGCACAAATGTACGCCAGGTGACGAACCGCAATACACCAACGGTAATCAACGCGGTGTTCAACTTTCGTAACTTCTGGGACGGACGCGCTCAGAACACCTTCAACGGGGTGAATTCCTTTGGGTTGAGAGACAAGAATGCTTTTGTTTTGAAAGCAACCAGCCCAAGGCAATTGAAAGATGTGCAAGTCAGTCTTAATAATTCGTCTCTGGCTTCACAAGCAGTGGGACCGCCGCTCAATGCCGTGGAGACGTCGGCAGAAAACCTCGGTATCTTCGCCCCGTTCATCGGACCGTTGACGGTTGAGCTGTCCGAAAAAACCAATCCTGGAGTGTCGAATGCACAAAGTCGGCCTGTTAACAATAAACCTGAAACGCAGCCACCAACAAATAGTGACGAATCAAGCCAACCACCAATGTCAGATAGCAATCCTTTGAGAAGGTTCGGTAGGAAGCTCGGTAAAAAGCTACTTTCCTTGAAGCCCCTTGCCAAGCAAATTGTGGCTGATGATGACAGCGTCCTGAATAATTTCAGCAATTTCCCTGAAAAAGGTCTTAATAAGACATATGAAGCGCTGATCCAGGACGCCTTCAAGCCGGAGTGGTGGCGATCAAATATAATCATCCAAGTCGATCCACAAACTGGCAATCGAACCTTCATCAGCAAGCCGAATCGTCCCTTGACCACCAACGAATACACGCTCTCTGAGTACAACTTCTCGCTCTACTTTGGGCTGGCAGTTCAGGCGTATGAGTCAACACTGATATCTGCTGATACACCATTCGACCAGTTCTTAGCTGGCAACACTAACGCCCTGACTGACCAGCAGCAGCAGGGGTGGAAGATTTTCCAGAACAACGGGTGCATTGGCTGCCATGCGGGATCGGAATTGACTACCGCTTCAGTCAGCAGCGTAGCTCAAAGCGGACGAATCAAGCGTTCGGCTTTTGGTCAGAAACTCGCCCAAGACACTGGCTTCTTCAGCATTGGTGTCAGACCCTCTCAGGACGACCTCGGTTTGGGTGGTAATGACGGTTTGTTTGGTAATGGTCAAGGCAATCCGCTCTCCGAGGCACGGTTGGCTCAGCAAGGGATATTTAACCAGCTCCTCGGGGAAGACCCTCCTAAGCTCAATCCATCGCTTCGCCCTAGCGAACGCGTGACTGCGGACGGAGCTTTTAAAGCACCCGGACTCCGCAATGTGGAACTCACTGCTCCCTACTTCCACAATGGTGGTCAGTTGACCTTGGAGCAAGTGGTTGATTTTTACAGTCGGGGCGGCGACTTTGGGGGTTTGTCAGTACTAAACCTGACACCAGAGGCAAAACAGGCGGTGGTTGCCTTTTTGAAAGGGCTGACTGATGAGCGAGTCCGCTATCAAAAAGCCCCCTTCGACCACCCGCAACTGTTCGTTCCTAACGGACATCCAGGAGACCAAAACTCCGTCACCAACGACCCCAATATCCAAACAGAGGACGGCGTTCAGCAAGCGACGGATGATCTGCTAGAAATCCCAGTCGTCGGTCGTAACGGTGGCGATCCGCTGCCGAACTTCCTCGCCACCTCGTCAACAAACCAATAATTCCTGAATTAGGAAGATATAGGGCGATCGCAACGGGTTGTTTCCACACCCGTTGCTTTTTTGTAGCCAGTATTTGGTGAATTGGAGATGAGCCGCTTAGACGTGAAATTTGAAATTACTACTGGTAGCGCGGATTTGATGCGAAGGTTTAAGTTTCTGCTGTACATTACAGCTATTTTCAAGTAAATAGACCACATTGTAGGGGCAAAGGCTTTGCCCATTGGTGTCAACTAATAGGTAACCTTTGAAAACATAGGCTTCTCGTTACTAGGCGCGTTATTTATTGCCTAGTAACGCTGTTCTTAGAGGCTCTGCCTCCAACTTTAAGAGTCGGCAGAGCCGACTGTAATGCATTCCCACGCTCTGCGTGGGAACGAGAAAGGTCTAGAACGACCGTTTAGTAAGGGGTTTGCCCTTAAGTTGACACCAGTGGGCAAAGCCTTTGCCCCTACGGCAATCTGTGGTTCAATAAATAGAAAATAGCTGTAAGACAGAGTAGGATTTAGAGGTCACCTTTATTTATTTTCCGCCTGAGGCTGATGAGAGATACATTTAGTAACTGGCAAGAATGGTTAACTGTGTTCACCTATTTAGGGGACATTGACGCTCTTCATCATGTGGTGCGTATTTGCCACACAAAGGAAATGAAGGAAGATTTCAAGGTTCTCTGTCTAACTTATTTTTTTCAATTTAATTTATCAATAATATTTCTAGCTAGTTTTAAACAAAATTTTGCTTCATTCTCTATTTTTTTCAAGCTATGTCTGATTTATTTCTACGCAAAGTGTTTTTTAGCACAGGGATTACTCAGATTCACCAATTAAAAAGAAAGCAGCCCAGTCCCTAGGGTCAGGATAAGTCTTCATAGTATTAAGCATCGCTTGGCGCAGAGCACTGGCTTTATTAGGGTTGTGTTCTAATTGACGATAAAATTCTAGCATTAGAGAAGCAGTAGAAGATCCATCCGGCACCTGCCACAAGGAGACAATTACACTAGGCGTACCAGCAGCAATAAACGAGCGCGACAATCCAATTACACCATCGCCTGTGATGCGTCCTCTGCCGGTATCACAAGCACTGAGGACAACTAAATTTGCATTCAAGTGTAAATTTAAAACTTCATTGGCACTGAGTAAACCATTATCCTTACCAGAGGGAGCCAATGCCACAGCCCCAGGAATTCCAGGCTCACTCAACTCATCCAATAAACCGTGGGTAGCCAAGTGGATAATTTTGGCTCCTGCCATTTGCTGTTCGACCGCAGCCTTAGTTGCTTGCTTTCCTGTCAAAGCTTGAGTTTTTAGCAATTTAGCAATATCTTGAGCTTCTTTCTCGGCTCCTGGTAGAGGGTCAAGTGGCTTTGGTGGATGACCAATGGTCGGCATCTTCGGATTACCAACAACTAAGGCAGCTTGAGGAATACCTACTCCTACTGCTGGTCTTTGACCAACAGATTCTTGGAGTCTTATTCGTCGTTGATTGGTGAGTTCCAAGACTTGAAATGAAGGCGCAATTGAAATTGTATATTTCTCAATCATAAATTTCTTATTCGTCGGATCTTGCAGTGCAGCAAAGGGGACAAGAAATAAAGATTCATGGGGAATAAAAATGACGCGGGAGTCAGAATTAGTAGGCAGTTCTGCTGCAATTGGTTGAATGAGTAACTTATACATTTGCTGCAAACAATTATTCCCCCGACAGCTTAAAGTCCGTGGTGCATTAGTCCCCTCTGCTGGAGATGGGTTATCACTCCTTTTAGTCAAGGCGGAGCGAGTACTGCTAACCAAATTTGTAATCACATTAGTGGCAATACTATGCCCTTCCGCTAAACCAGCAGCAGCAGTACGTGCATTTTCTGCCAGATTGCCCAAGTTGATTTTTTTCAGGTCAACTTTGTGCAAGCTGATTTCGCCACTTTGCTTGACAACCCAAATATACAAATCATTCCAAGCAATAGAATATACAACGAGAGTTGCCTTTCGTTCTCGGGCGATATCTATAATCTGCCGAGAGTTACGTCGAGGATACAAATAACTATTTTGGTGTTGGGCAATTAATTCTACAAAAGCTCTCGCTCGACTCTCTTCAGCTATTTCTAAAGCTTGTTCTTTTTTATTCTGAGCAATCAGGGCTTCTTGCAGGAGACGGTAAGTGTTAGCTTGAGTTTCAAAGAAGGAAATTTTTAATGCATCATTATCTCCCAGCTTATTCCAAATGGATTGCCAAACTTTTAGACTCTGAAGGAGAGTTATTTCGGCTGCTTGTGGGTCACCTTTCTTAAGTAGAGTACGTCCTAAATTGTTTAGAGAATCTCCCTCACCTTTTTGGTCATTAATTTCCTGTGCGATTTTCAAACTCTGCTGATGATAAGCAATTGCCTGTTTGAAATCTCCTAGTTCAGAGTAAACATTTCCCAACCCGGTAACAGAATGCTCCTCCCCTGTTCGGTCATTAATTTCCTGTGCCATTTTCAAACTCTGCTGATAATGAGCAATTGCCTGTTTAAAAGAAGCAATTTCCTGTTTAAACTCTCCTATTGCATAATAAACATTTCCCAACCCGGTAACAGAACGCCCCTCCCCTTTTCGGTCATTAATTTCCTGTGCGATTTTCAAACTCTGCTGATAATAAGCAATTGCCTGGTTAAAATCTCCTGTTGCAGAGTAAGCATTTCCCAAACCTGCTACAGAATGCCCCTCCCCTTTTCGGTCATTAATTTTCTGTGCGATTTTCAAACTTTGCTGATAATAAGCAATTGCCTGGTTAAAATCTCCTAGTGCAGAGTAAGCATCTCCCAAACCAGCTACAGAATACCCCTTCCCTTTTCGGTCATTAATTTCCTGTGCGATTTCTAAACTTTCATTGTAGGAGTCAATAACCTGTTTGAAGTCTCCTAGTGCAGAGTAACCATTTGCTAAAGCCTTCAGAGAAGCGATCTTTGCCCTCTGGCAATTCTTGTCTGTTGTTGTTTCAGTTATTGATTCACTATTGGTTGTTGATTCACTAATAGTCGTTTGGGTGGTGTGATCCTGATCCTCGCAGTCCCTTTGTTTGTGTTTGTGTTCGTGTTCCGCTCTCAGGCAGTTCTCGCGTCTTATTAGATCATCAGTTAAATCACGAGTGGTGGTTGTACGCCGCACGAGGCGCTGGCGCTTGCAGTCACCTAGTCTATCTTTCAATTCCTGCAAGGCTTTCAAACTCTGCCGATCATAGTTAATTGCTTGTTTGTCATCTTCTAATGCAGTTGCCAGCTTAGACAGAACATTGTCCTCTTGTTCAGGGTGATTAGTTTTCTGCGCTATTGTCAAACTCTGCTGATAATAGTTAATTGCCTGTTGGTAATTTTTTAATGCAAAATAAACATTTCCTAGTCCAATGAAAGCATCTGCTTCTCCAAAGATATCTCCGATACTTTGGTAAATCATCAATGCCTGCTGGTACGATTGCAACGCTGCTTCAAAATTATTGCTATTCAACTGCTTTTTACCTTGTTGTATTAGCTTTTTGGCTTCTTTATCTCCATTATTTTTAACGTCAGCTAATGCTTGTCTTGGTATTGATACTACTGGAAAAGTTGAATCTCCAGATGATGAAGTAATAGCAACAACAGCTATCATAGCAAGAAAGTTAATATTTTTAAATTGCATAATTTACAATCCTTCAGCTAATTGCTCGTGCTGTTTTCGTTGGAACTAGAAAGGGAATAAGTTGCCCAATTCTGTGGAACATTTGACGGCAGACCCATTAATTGCAACACATTAGCCCAATCTGCTTTTACCTGTGCATCTTGTGGATCGTTATGCCGAAGTTCTGCCAGAGTTGTCAGGGTTTCATACCACAAATTAGCATCAGTATAGACTGATACGCGGTTTTTGGCTGACGCTGTTTTCAACTGATTGTTTAAGGCAGGACTAACAGGAATCCGCTTTAGCTTACCGTTAACTATTGCATCAGCAGCACGATTTTGAGGATTGCAAATAGCAGAAAAAACCCAACGGTACTCGTTGCCTTGCTCCAGGGGCGGTATTGTTTCTGGCAGTTTTAAGTCAATAATTCCTGGCTGTTGGTTGAGCGGAAATATTTTTGAATAAACATCTTTATCTTGGTTGTTAATTAAAACAAACTCTGCATTCAGTCCCGAGTAGGGAACATAAAACCAAAAAGTAGGACGTTCAGTAATTGTCTGTTCAACAAAAGGAATTCCTTCTTTAGTTGAGGGTACTAAAGCTATAATATTTTGACCTAAATTAGAACAGCGACCGCGCACTGCTCCTCCTCGCTGACGACCTGTAGGTATTCCTCCTGGACGAGTGCCGAAGAAAAAACGTTTAATCTTTTCTACTAAATCTAATCTGTTTTGTGATTGTTCTGCTTGCGCAGGTGAAAGACCAAACAGCGAATGAGTCAATACCAAGACCAAAATGCAAGCGAATGTTACCTTTTGAGTAGCAGATATTTTGTGGTTCATAGTTTATTATTTATATTTATTGGGGTAAATCGGGAAAAATAAGTAATATATAGCAATCCTATTTGATTTGTGAAAATTACCCGCCTTAGAAACCCGGTTTCTTAAAGAAACCGGGTTTCTGATACGTTCACGCTCTCCTCCACGGATTGCTATATATGACTATAGAATTAGTGCCTATTAAAGCTATAATTGGTGGAATTAAAGGTATCCAAAGACTAGCAACTGTAAGGCAGGTAAAACAGGTGATGCATAACACCACAGTTCCACAGATTAGAGCTATTCCTACAGACTTCACTGAACGGCAGTAGTAAGCAAAGATACCACCTGCCAAGGACCAACCCCAAATCCAGAGAATTTCTATACCTTGTGGCAAAACACTTAACAGCGATCGCCTATCAAGTACAGCACTCAGAATTTGACCGATCATATGTGCATGAACAATAACACCATTGAGTGTACCATAGGGTGTTAACCAATGGTCAGGAGGTCCTTGTTGCTCGGCGTCACTGCCAATTAATACAATCTTGTCGCGCACATCCTCATCATGAAATTGATGATTTAAAATATCCTCCAGTGTTAACTCTTGGGCAATCTTGCCAGAACTAGTAGCACGATAATTTAGCAATACTTGAAAACCACGGGTATCCACATCCTGATAGCCTCCAGTAAACGGTTCCAGTTGGTGGAAGACAACACCATCCAGTTGTAGGTTATCTCCGGATTTGAGGGGATCTTTATAATGACTTTTTTTCCCTCGTTCTAGTTCTAAATAACGACGTGCTAGCAATAAGCTAAAAGACTGTTGTGTGCGACAATTAGCTCCTGGTATCTCGTCTTGAACCATCAGATGACGACGTACCGTACCATCTATGTCTGAGACAAAATCACTGAAGCCAATATTTTCTGGCTTCACTTCCTGTGGGGGAGCAACCTCTTTTTGTAGATTGCTTTCGCTTATAGGTGCTTTACAAACTGCAACAATATTCTTTTGTCCTAACTGCTTTAATAAACTTGGTATAGTAGCATCAACTGAAAAAGGGCGATATAAATCTAATCCAATGAGTCTTGGCTGATGCTGCTCTAGAGTCTCTAACAGACGGTTAAGAGAAGAATCTCGTAAAGATCCTTGTCCCTTCTCTTTTCTTTTATCTTGAGCTAGAATATCTTCATCAGTAATTTTTACAATTAACAGGCGTTTATCGATACCTTCATCAGGTCTGAGCTGCATCAGATTGTCAAAAGCCTTCAACTCCATCCACTCCAACGCACCAAAAAAGCGTAGTCCGATTAATGTACCTGTTACTGTCAGACTCACTATGAAGATTTTGCGGAAACTAAAACCATTGGGCAATAACTGGTGAATTCGCTCACATAATCCCGGTAATCTAGGATTAGATATGACATGCTCAGGCTTTTGTGGGATTTCTGGCGTAATTGAAGTTGAAATGCTTTGTTCAGAGTTGTAATTGTTGTTGAGTTTAGAGAGAATATTCTCTAAGCTAAGTGCGTATTTTCCTCCTTCAAAATCAGACTTAAGTACTTGACAAAGTTTATAAAAAGAGTCTTCTAATCCTCTTTTTTGCAACATGTCAATGAGTTCTATTGCAAAGTCATTTTCTGAAAGTGTCCCTATAGCACTTAAATTACTTTGGTCAACGTCAATTTCTATACATAGCGCTTTTCGTTTCACGGACGCGCCACGTCCGCTTAATTGTAAAAGGTTTCTGAGCGTTGCTATATCCGCATCATCCAGGTCTTCCAGAGACATATAAATTTCTTAAAACTTATTTTTATGAATTTAAACTACTGACAATTAAGTTTAGCAAGAATCGCTCCTAACTTAGAACTATACCCTCCTCCCTTGAAATCAGACTCCAGTTTTTGACAAAGTTTACAAATCGCTGTTTCTAATCTCCTTTTGTGCAACAAATCAATGAGTTCTACCGCAAAGTCATTTTCTGATAACAGCCAGATTGCACTCAGTTCTCCTGGGTTGATCCCAATTTCTATACTCAATGCTTTTCGTCTTTCTGATGCAGCGCGTCCGCTTAATTGTAAAAGTTCTCTGAGAGTTTCTATGTCAACATCATTGAGTTCTTGCTTTATTTCAACCGCAGGACTTATCTGTGAATTAACTATAGATGTTGATTGGCTTAACGTTTTATTTTTAATCAGAACTGGAATCTGTCCCTGAGAAATCTCTTCTAGCTGAATGGCAACTAAACCTTCCTCAAATGCTCTTTGAAATATATCTATATTATCTGGAGTCTCATAGCCTAAAGCATCATAAAAACCTTGTGCAAATGCGATCGCCGATTTATCTTTAATCTCCTGATTCATGCCGATCGCATAATTAATGTATTGACTAATAACTTGGGCTGATTTAGCTGAATGGCAAGCATTAAGCAGCACGCAGTTCACGTAATCAACATGTAACTTAAACAGTTGCGCCAACCCTTCCCCTGAGACAGGTTTATCACTTCCCCCATCATCCTCTAATAACAAACTGCCATCCTCTAACCCGTGTCCGCAGAAATGGACAATTTGGGGACGTTCTTCGGCGATCGCCCTGCGAATATCTTGTGGACGTACAGCAGTTCTCATCCGAATTTCAAACTTGTCTCGCCTAGCAGCGCGTCGGATAGCTTCTTCTATTTCTCGAATCTCTTGATCCAAGCGCAGACCATGAGGGATTGCTGTTAATATTAGTACTTTCTGTTGCATCAACTAAACTCCTGTTATCTTGATTAGTCAGCTTCACCAATCAAAATGAATGCTGCCCAGTCACTAGGATTAGGATACTTCTTCATGGTTGCTAGCATCGCCTGCCGTAGTGCATGTGCTTTATCAGAGTTGTTTTTCAATTGACGATAAAACTCTGGCATCAGAAATACGGTAGAGTCTTGATCCGACACTTGCCACAAAGACACAATAATACTTGGCACTCCAGCAGCGATCAACGCCCTGGGGAAGCCGATCGCACCATCTCCAGTGATCCGACCCCTTCCTGTATCGCAAGCACTCAGTACCACTAACTCTGCATTCAGCTTTAAATCTAACACTTCATTAGCACTCAACAAACCATCATCTCCCTTTGAGGGAGCTAGTGCCACTACCCCTGGTATTCCCGCCTCTGCCAAATTATCTAGTAAACCGTGGGTAGCCAGGTGAATTATTCTTGCCCTCTCCATCAGTTTTTTGACAGCAACCTTCGTTGCTTGTTCTCCCGTCAATGGTTGAGTTTTTAACACTTGAGCAATACTTTGTGCTTCCCTTTCTGCCCCAGGTAAAGCAGGGAGTTGCTGTGGTGGTTCCCCAATTTTAGTAGCAACCTGAGGCATCGTTGGATTACCCACAACCAAAGCACTTCTGTTAACACCGACTACTGAGTTTTGGGAAGCAGATTGCTGGGACTGTAATTTCAGTTGATTTTGGTGGATTAATTCTAATACTTGAATTGAGGGCGCAATTGAGATAGTATGTTTTTCAATCAGGAATTTGTGATTCTCGTCTTGTAAAGCCGCAAAGGGAACTAAGAATAAAGACTCATGGGGAATGAAGATCACCTCAGCGTCTGGGTTAGTCGGTAGTTCTTTAGCAATTGGTTGAATCAGTAATTGATACATCTGCTGCAAACAATTGTTTCCCCGACAACTCAGAGAATGTACTTTCGCGGTGGTGTCTGAAGAAGAGGCGCTATCAATTGTTGAATTGAGAGTAGAACGAGTCTTACCTACCAAGCTTGTAATCACATCATGCGCCACACCGCGACCTTCCGCCACATTCGACGCCGCAACCCGCGTATCCTCAGCGGCATCACCCAAGTTAGTCTTTTTAATGTCAACTTTGTGGAATGTCACCTCTGTTGTGGGTTTGATTACCCAAATATACAGGTTATCGAAGGCAATGGAGTATTCCACCAAAGTAGCATGTTGCTGTTTGGCAATGTGTTGGATTTGTGCAATACTAAGTGGAGTAGGTGCAGAAGAAAGTTGTTGGTGTTGGGCTAGTAGTTCGATGAAAGCTTTGTTACGACCTCCTTCGGCAACTAAGAGCGCTTCTGTAGTGCGATTCTGAGCAACTAAGGCTTGTTGCAGCAGACGGTAAGAACGAGCTTGTGTTTCAAAGATGGAGATTTTGAAAGCATCGTTACTACCCAAGTCTTTTCGGATAGATTCATCCACTGCAATGGCATTTTGCAGCTTTTCTTCAGCAGCTTTTGGGTTGCCAGAATTGAGAAGAGCAACTCCTAGATTATTGAGAGAACCAGCCTCCGATTGTCGATCGCCGATGGTCCTTGCAATGGTCAAATTCTGGGTGTGGTAATCTATCGCCCGTTTGTAGTCTCCTAAGTTATAGTAAGCATTTCCCAGATTGCCTAGAGAATTCGCCTCCGATTGTCGATCGCCGATGGTCCTTGCAATGGTCAAATTCTGGGTGTGGTAATCTATCGCCCGTTTGTAGTCTCCTAAGTTATCGTAAGCCAGTCCCAGATTGCCTAGAGAATTCGCCTCCGATTGTCGATCGCCGATGGTCCTTGCAATGGTCAAACTCTGGGTGTGGTAATCGATCGCCCGTTTGTAGTCTCCTAAGTTATCGTAAGCCAGTCCCAGATTGCCTAGAGAATTCGCCTCCCCAAGTCGATCGCCAATGGCCCTTGCAATGGTCAAACTCTGGGTGTGGTAATCGATCGCCCGTTTGTAGTCTCCTAAGTTATAGTAAGCCAGTCCCAGATTGCCTAGAGAATTCGCCTCCCAAGTCGATCGCCGATGGTCCTTGCAATGGTCAAACTCTGGGTGTGGTAATCTATCGCCCGTTTGTAGTCTCCTAAGTTATAGTAAGCCACTCCCAGATTGCCTAGAGAATTCGCCTCTCCCTCGCGGTTTTGGATGCTTTGGTAAATTTTTAATGCCTGCTGATAAGAACGCAACGCAGCTTGGAATTGACTTATACCTAATTGTTTGTTACCTTGGTCTAAGAGCTTGTCTGCTTCTACTTTCTCGGGCTTTTGGATTTGAGCTTTAGCTGCTGAAACCAATTGAGCATCTTTTATTTCTTGGGCGATCGCCAATGCTTGCTGAAACAATGCTTTAGCCTTTGCAGCGTCTCCTAATTTGTTGGTAGCTTCTCCCAGATTTAGTAACACCTTGCTTTCCAAAGCTCGGTCTTTTATTGCTTGAGCAATGGGTAATGCTTGTTGGTAACTTGTCAGCGCTTGCTTCACATTTCCTGTGTTTAGGTATGCTATGCCCAAATTGTTCAGGGACTTAGCTTGAGTGGAGCGATCGCCCATCGTCTGAGCAGTCGTCACTGCTTGTTGACACGACTGCAACGCTGCTTGAAATTGATCCTTGTTGATATCTTCCCTACACAAATCCAACAAACGCTCTGCTTCTGGCTTGTTAGTTTCTGTGCTTTGAGCTAACACCCGAGTTACTGGCGACAGCATCGGCAGATTAGAAGTGAAAGATGTTGCACTACTGGTAAACAGTGCTATCAGTGCGGCGAGGCTGATGCTTTTCAATTGCATTGTTTTCAGGGGATTGAGGATCTAACAGATTCGTAACCGTTCACACTCCCCCCTACCCCTTAACAAAAAATCAATGGTTCCGGCAATTTTGCCGGGAGGGAGTGAAGAATTATACTCAAAACGGCTGAGAGCTTTACTTGACAATAATCATGAAAAGATTTATCTGTGGATTGAAGATTCGGTTTTTTGATATTTCCACCGTTTTACTCACGACAAATCTAACTACCTCATGTTAATTGTAAATTACGGAAAGCTTTCCAAAAGACATCTGGTGAAAATTAATTATGCGTTGTCTACAACCCTTGTAGAGACGCGAAATTTCGCGTCTCTACATTGTTTATCGGAGATGTCTAAAGAATTACCTGTCAAAAATCATAAAATAGAAACGCAATTGTGAAGTCATCGACCACGGGGCGATCGCGCGGAGCGGGTTGAACGATAAAAATATTATCAGGCTGTTTTGTTGTCACCGTTCAGGGGGGTAACGAGACAATGAGGGTTACAGGCGATTCCACCCGATGATTTAGCAACGTTTCCTCAAATTTATGGGCTTGATGATGCCTCAAACCCTATTAACTGGCTGGTATCACAGGTGTTTTTTGGCGTTTGGGGAGATGGTGAAGTTTCAGAAGCCAATTTAGGATATAGGGAGCCAAAACCTAAGTCTATTTTTTTTACATCAGCCAAATATTTGAAACTTTCCATTATAAATGATAGAATATAAGCGTGGGCGAACGTCGGCTTCATGCCGTGTGTTTGAGTCGGTTGTCTACTTAAACCTAGCCCACAAACCATTTTAGTTTATCTAGTGATAGTGGGTTAGAATCGGTGTACCACTCCCCATAGTTCTTATTTCGCCGATCATTTAAATCCATAATCATCCTGTATTTCTGAGCAAGCGGAATAAAATACTTATCTTCCTGACGTTCATATAATCTTTGTAAAGCCCATAGGTAGTAATCAACAACCTGCAAGCCAGCATACTCCGATGGGTAGGCTGGTTTAATAATTGTTTGACTATCTGAGGAGATTTTCCATTTACTCTCAACATTCTTTTTTGCTTGATTAATAGCTTGTTGCAGTGCTTCTTCCCGTGCAGTTTTACCGCGTCTGGCAAAAACGATGTGATTAGCACTGGCTTTGTGTAACCGATCTTTAAATAATCTTTTTACTAGATCATCATATATATCATCTTGATTTATTTTTTTGCTCAAAGCTTCGTAAGTTTTTTTAGTTGCTGCGGCTAACTCTGCTTTGCATCTAATAGCCACAAATACTTTTACTTCAAAAGTTTGCATCAGTTTGAATACTTCCATCCTGACATCATAGTGATCATCTTTGGCATGGAAAGTAATTGCAGTTTTCTTGGCTGACGGTTGCATTGAGGGGATATCTTGAAAGCGTGGGTCATTGCAAAGCTGTTTTCTGAGTTCTGCAAGTTCTAAAATTACTTGTTCTAGTTGAAAAATTTGGGCTACACCTACCATAAAAAATTTAGATGCTCCTGGTTGTCCTACTATAATTCGCCCTTTTTTGTCAAAAAACGTTAAGTCTCCAGCTTCGTCAACAAAGTAATGATGAGTATTACCTTCTTCTTTCATGCGATTTAGATAAATTTACCAGAGTTATTTTTAGGACGATTATCGCCCCAGCACCACGACAAACAAAAGCTACACCTACTAAAAATACAGAGGGAAAGCACACAGGCTTAACTTCCGTACAGCTTTTCTTGGTGCAAGATGCCAGTTATCCGATGACGTAACTGTTACAATAGAAATAAATCTATTTTAATCTCGTATTTATAGTATGACCGAATAATTCGTAATTCGTAATTCGTAATTCGTAATTAAAAATTACTAAATTAATTAATAATTAATTCATGAAGGGTACAAGCCCCTAATTTTAATTATGAAAAAGGAAAAAAAGCGAAGCATCTTTACTACAAGCCCCTGCATTTATGCATGGGGTAATAATTACGAATTACGAATTATCAATTACGAATTATTTTGACGACTGTCATTGCTAGACCTTCATCCTTACTTGGCAGCATCATAGTGGAAATAGTGGATAATTTCCGCGTGTTTAAATTTAATTTACCTTTTACTTAAACAGTAGTAAATGAAAATCAGCTAAAAATTATAATTTATCTTTTTGATAAAGAGGAGTCTGAAGTGGATAAAGATTTGAATTAACTAGCCGACAAGCTATATTATGTTTGTTAATATCTTGATTATGTGCCATAGCATAAATCCAGATATTAGAATCTAGAAAATAGCCATTTTAATAACTTGCGGTCATAAATCTCTTCTCGTTTCAAAGGTGGCCATTCAAACTCAACCGGATGCTGCATGAGTTCGGCAATAATACCAACTGCTGCTGTTTTTTTAACTTTTTTCATCACAATTACTTTGACAGACTCTCCATTTAGTTCTCCTTTATACATTTCGGGAATTTGAATTACACCATCTTTGACAATACCTTGAAACTCTACTACTTCCATCTGCATAATCTAACCTCCAACAGATAAATTAGATAACCAATACAAACCGCAGCGATTTTATTAAAAATAGCAAATAACTGTCATTGAAGCACCCCATCTTTCCATCACTATCCAACGCTTCAATTAACTGAAACTTCAACTTACTCATCAACTCAATCAGAGTTATGTTGTCGAAAGCTGAAATGAATTCGCTGTCTTCTGCACCAATGTAGGTGTCAATAAAAAATACCTTTGCACCTTTTTAAACATTTATATTGATGATGCGATCGCGTGTTAATGCAACCGAGGAATTATGCGATCGCGCTCTCATTTAGGTGATTGTTGATTTGGAGTGCGATTCTACCTAACCAAAAGTTTGCCTTGACTTATTGCAGCTGCGATCGCACCACCGTTTGCAGTAAAAACTTTAATACCTGGGACAGTTACATAATCACCATCATCAGTAATTATCTTTGTGACTCCTGCTTTGTCCATCGCCTCAAGTATCAGTAAGTCGTAACCATCAAGTAATTGGGTTTGAAATCTGGTAAGCGCTGCATTACTTGTATCTTCACTAACTAAAACATCAGTGCATACCGCAGTGGATGTCACCTGACTCCAAGCGCTTTGAACTTCTGCTACAACTTTTGCTCTCTCGTTTGGGAAGTTATGACGGTATTCTTTAAGTTTTAATGTAGAAGAAAATATTTCTCTTTCTGTCTGCTCAATGTTGTGTGCTAATTCTGCTAATGAAAGACCGCAGTATAAAAGTAATGAGTTAGCAGAAATGGCTTTAGCAACGTAGGAAGGATACTCTGTAATCTGATAAGGACGAGATGAAATACTGGCATTAGTATAAGTATACCAATACCAGGCGTTTGTATCTACTAAGAAAATATCATCATTTTTCGGAGCGTCAGACCGGATATCAACCACTTCAGCCTGAACTATGTAGTTGACTGGCATTACTGTGTATTTGCTTGTTCGCTGATAACTTGGTCTACTCTACTACGGAAATCAGGGTCAGAGTAATAACGCTTTGAATTTTCGATTACTAGTTTGAGTATTTGCTTACCAACTGTATTTAGATTGGAAAATTTGAGCAGACGGTTTAAGGTTTCTGGCTTAATATCCCGAAGTAATTGTCCAATAGCAAAGTTAAAGAACGGGGAAGCAAAAATTTCTACTCCTGCAAAGTCTAACTCAACCTCGTGAAGAGCTAATAATTCTGGGTGAACCAAATCGTACACCTTCTGACCATCGCCAGGTGTAATACAGTTTTTGCCTATTAGGATTAGGATTTCGTGTTTCATAGTCCGCACATCACCCTTAAAATAACGGCTCGTCATCTGATTCAAGCTCCAAAGCATAATACGATTCGTCGCACAGGAGTGTAATATTTACCAGTGTTCCTCCAAAGAAGCTTTGTCTATTTTCGTAAATTTCTTCTTTTTCATCTATTGTCGCACATCCATCATGGCTTAGAATTTGAAGTTTTCCCTTATTTATATGAACGAATTGTTTTAAATAGTCAAGACCAATACCACCCGTCACTCGTCCACCCCTGGTAGTTGTCCCCTTTTGAAAAGCCCATTGCAATGCTTGGTCTGCTGGCAAGTTTGGATTTTTCTGGAAATCGCGCACATTCTGAGGGATTCCTACGCCGAAGTCTACCACAGTCAGTTTAAGTTCTTTCAGGTCAGGATAATGTTGTCCGCAGCTAAAGACCCCAATATCTGTCCGTCCATGTTCAAACGCATTGGCATAAATTTCTAAAACTGTTGCAACAATAAGCTTTTGCAAATTTTGGCTGACATGAACCCAGCCTCTACCAAGCCATTGCTCAGCTAGATATTGAACCAACTCATCTTTGTTTTGCTTTGGATCTTCTCGATACGGGATAGAGTTTCCCTGCCAAGGTGTCATATCCTGGCAAAAGGCATACATAAACCCATTTTGTTGCAGATTTCTCTTGACTTTTTGATGAAGAGTATGTTTTTTAAAAGTGACTTTTCTACCTCGTGATTCAATTAAACGAATTAATCCACCAAGAAAAGCTACTGCGTTTGGTCGTAGAAACCAACATTTTGAAAAGTCGAAAATTACTTCCGAGCATTCTTCGTTGACTTTTTGCCAAAGTTGAAACAAGCAATCAAAGTCATTTAGCTTATCGTTGACAGTCGGAATTTCAAGAGTAAGGCTCACAATTCCCTTATTAACTAAATTCTTGGTAACTAATATAAAAGGTATTATATAGCAATCCTATTTGAGAGCCGAACAAGGGGGACAAGGGAGAGGTGTTTGTAACTTACAACAACAAGGAGGTGGCGGAGGAGAACAACTGCCAGATGAACAACAAAATTATCCTTAATTGACCTGATAAAGTTCAATGATTCGAGTTAAAATACCAAGAATTTTATCAACAGGTGGTAAAGGATACTCTACAAGGTCGATAAAAACCTGAGTACCATCTAGTGAAAGAAAACGCCATTGAGTACCTGTTGTTACCACCCCATGAATAACATGTGTATTGCTTTCTGATTTGTTAAATATTTGTGCTGCAACCATTTCAGCAATACATTGTCCTAATGCTGTTTTCAAATCTCCTTTTTTTACCTCTACTATAACAATAACAGGTAGCTTTATTTCTGACTGTACTGAAGTACCTCCAATTAAAAAATCACAAACGCCATTTAAACCGAGAGTCGGATCTACATCAAAACTTTCTCCTGAAAATAAACTAATTTTTCTTTGAAAGTTTTTGCGTATTTCTACTAAGATGGGACTAATTATAAGTTCTGATCGAGCTTTTTCGCTTCCTGTGGCGATCGCCAGTGGTAAATTTTCAGCTAAAATTTCGGACAAAACAAGACTGGGCGGAATCAGGGGCGCTTCTTGAAACAACAAAGTGACTTGTTCTATTATTGACAAATCAAATGCCCTTGTTGCTTTGGTAATAGTTGTAAAGTCGCTGTAAGCCATAGTGTTTAAGGAGACACAGGGGTGTAAGCTTTATCATCTGCGGTTATTGGCATGTCCTAATTGTGGGGCGAACAAAGTTATACTTAAATATTATGACTTTGAATAATAAAAGTTAAAATTCCTAAAATTTTATTAACAGGTGGTAAAGGATACTCTGCAATATCTATAAAAACTTCTTGATCTTTTAAAGAAAGAAAACGCCATTGAGTACCTGTTGTTACTACTCCATGAATAATATCCGTAATATTTGATTTATTAAATATTTGTGCTGCAACCATTTCAGCAATACACTGTCCTAACCCTGTTTTTAGATCTCCTTTTTTGGCTTCTACTAGAACCATTACAGGTAAATTAATCTTTGATTGAATTGGATTACCACTAATTAAAAAATCACAAACTCCATTCAACCCAAGACTCGGATCTACGTCAAAAGTTTCTCCTGAGAAAATCGCAATTTTTCTATGAAAATTTTTGCGTATTTCTACTAATATTGGGTTAATTATAAATTCTGAACGCGCTTTCTCACTTCCTGTGGCGATCGCCAGTGGTAAATTTTCATTTAACGTTTCTGATAAAATGAAACTGGGTTCGACCGTAGGTGCTTCATCAAAAAATAAATGAACTTGTTCTATTATTGATAAATTAAATGCCGAAACCGCTTTGTCAATAGTTGTAAAATCACTATAAGCCATAAAATCCGGGAACTCTCAACAGGGAACGCTTAACACGGGAATACAAGAATTATACTGTTGCCTAAATTATATTATACGTAACCGTTCACACTCCCCCCTACCCCTTAATGAAAAATCAATGGTTACGGCAATTTTGCCCTGTGTCACGCCAGTCGCCTAATAGCGGGAGACACTCGTGTCGGCGCGCTGGCTCCTCTGCGTCTGGTGCGGTAGTTGTGACTTTTGAACCGCACCAGACGCAGCGGAAAGTCTGAGCGGAGGCTTCCCTCCGTAGACGCGACAGCGGCTTGCCGCAGGCATCAGAACTTTCCAAGAGAGAGAAATCATAGAGGGAGTAAGAGATTCTAGGAGTCACCTTGAAAGGGCTAGTCCTAAATCCGTTAATTCTCTCTTTAGCTTAATGTTTGCAACCAAGAAACACCCGTGAGATGAAGATCGACTGTAGCTAATATCAAGTTGTGGTAAAGTGCTGTAGCTGCAATAAATCTATCGGCTGGGTCTTGGTGCGGTAGTTCTATCTGGCGACTTAAAATAGCAATTTGACGGACGAGTGGAGCCTCACAAATTAAGAGCGTTTTTAAGGCTAAATCGATCCATGCAACTGCATTAGGCTGTAAAGAGATTCGTCCTTTTTCTGCTAAGATTAACGTTTCCCAGATACTAATGGGACTGAGCCAAAGTTCGGTTGTTTCCTGTGCTATTATAGTTTGGAGTTCCTTAGATAGGCGTTCGTCACCCAGAAGATACCAAAGCCAGATGTGGGTATCTAGTAAAAGTTTCACTGAAGTGCTTCCCATGTGCTAAGCGGAACTGCTGGAGCAATTAAGTCTGCCAAAATTTCGCCGCTTCCTTTCATTGCTCCAAAAGTTGCGCGTTTGGGTTGGGTTGTCGCCGGACATATAACTACTAATGGTTTGCCCTCATGGGTAATAGTTAAGGGTGTTTTAGTACGTTGTACTTCTGTAAATAGTTGCTGGAGATTTTCAGGTAATTCATTTGTACTAATTTGTGGCATTTTTGGGTCTAATCCTTGGTGGGTAAGTAAATGCTTGTGAAGGCTACTGTTTTTTTAATTTTTTTCATCACAATTACTTTGACAGACTCTCCATTTAGTTCTCCTTTATACATTTCGGGAATTTGAATTACACCATCTTTGACAATACCTTGAAACTCTACTACTTCCATCTACATAATCTAACCTCCAACAGATAAATTAGATAACCAATACAAACCGCAGCGATTTTATTAAATATAGCAAATAACCGCCATTGAATCACCCAATATTTCCATCACTATCCAACGCTTCAATTAACTGAAACTTCAACTTACTCATCAACTCAATCAGAGTCATGTTGTCGAAAGCTGAAATGACTTCGCTGTCTTCTGCACCGATGTTGGTGTCAAGAAGAGACACCTTTCCACCTTTTTAAACATTTATATTGCAATACGGTTCAGTTAAGGCTGAATGGTGAGAATTTTAGGTTGTGTAGAGACGCGCTCATTCTCGCGGTGCGCACGAGATGAGTGTTTCCCGCGCCCCGGCGACTGGCGTCGCGTCTCTACATAGGTTATCGGTAGGTAAACAACTACTGAACCGTATTGATTTATAGCGGTTCCCACTTGCATTCAATACAGATCTTGTAGGGTGGGCATCCTGCGTCTTGATGCTCGTCTAGGGGACCAAACTCGTTATCAGCGGTGGGAAGCAGGGTTAATTGCTGCTCCGAATTTAATTTCTGAAGAAGATTTGCGTATCTGCCTGATGAAGCAAACTCGACGCTCAATTTACAGGGGTGGATATTTGCAATTTGAAAATTTGACTTATCGGGGAGAAAATCTGGCGGGTTATGCAGGTGAAAGTGTCATGCTGCGATATGACCCCAGAGATATTACAACAATTTTGGTTTACCGCCAAAAGGGTAATCAAGAAGAGTTTCTCGCTAGGGCATTTGCTCAAGATTTGGAGAGTGAGCAGTTGTCTTTGGATGAGGCAAAAGCTAGCAGTCGTAAAGTCCGCTCAGCGGGTAAGGCTGTGAGCAATCGGTCAATTTTGGCAGAAGTTCGGGAACGGGAAACTTTTTCTACACCAAAGAAAACCAAAAAAGAGCGCCAAAAAGTAGAACAGGCTGAAGTTGGAAAAGCCAAACAACCCATACCTGTTGAGCCAGAGGAACAACCAGAGGCGGTATCTATTGATAACGAACCTGGGTCACAGATGCCAGAAGTATTTGATTACGAACAAATGCGTGAAGATTACGGGTGGTAAAAATGACTTCAGTTGAAGCTCAAGCAGTCGCCAAACAATTAGGTGATATTCCGATTAATAGTGAGAAATTGCAAGCGGAGATTCAACGATTAAATCGTAAGGGTTTTGTCCCACTTGTTCAAGTACAAATTCTTCATGACTGGTTGGAAGGAAAGCGCCAAGCACGTCAATCTGGGCGTGTTGTCGGTGAGTCGAGAACTGGTAAAACTATGGGTTGTGATGCCTATAGGTTAAGAAATAAACCTCTTCAGTCAGCGGGAAAACCACCAACTGTACCTGTGGCTTATATCCAAATTCCCCAAGAGTGCGGCGCTAAGGAGTTGTTTGGGGTAATTATGGAACATTTGAAGTACCAAGTAACTAAAGGAACAGTAGCAGAAATTCGGGATAGGACGTTGCGTGTTCTCAAGGGTTGCGGGGTTGAAATGTTGATTATTGATGAGGCTGACCGCTTCAAACCGAAAACTTTTGCGGAAGTGCGTGATATTTTTGACAAGTTGGAAATAGCGGTGATTTTGGTTGGGACTGACCGCTTAGACGCAGTTATTAAAAGGGATGAGCAGGTTTACAACCGTTTTCGCTCTTGTCACCGTTTTGGGAAAATGTCGGGGGAAGACTTTAAGCGAACGGTGGAGATTTGGGAAAAGAAGGTTTTGCAGTTACCAGTTGCTTCCAATCTTTCCAGCAAAACGATGCTAAAAACTTTGGGTGAAGCAACAGGGGGTTACATCGGGTTGCTGGATATGATTCTCAGAGAGTCAGGAATCCGGGCATTAAAGAAAGGATTACAGAAAATTGATTTGGAAACCTTGAAGGAAGTGGCAGGAGAGTACAGATGATGGAAGCAGAAGATATCAAACCCTGGCTTTTTCTCGTAGAACCCTACCAAGGAGAAAGTCTGAGTCACTTTTTGGGAAGGTTTCGACGAGCGAATGATTTAACGCCCACTGGGTTGGGTAAAGCTGCGGGACTTGGGGGCGCGATGCCTTCGGCGGGCTTCGCCTACGCACGTTGGGAAAAGTTTCGGTTTAATCCCTTGCCGTCTCGTCAGCAGTTGGAGGCTTTAGCGGCTGTAGTTGGAGTAGAGGCGCATAAGTTAGCGCAAATGTTTCCTCCTGCTGGGGTGGGAATGAAGCATGAGCCAATTCGGTTGTGTGGCGCTTGTTATGCCCAAGTGCCTTGTCACAGGATTGAGTGGCAGTTTAAGGTGACGGCGGGATGCTTGAGCCACCAGTTACGGCTACTGTCAGAATGTCCAAACTGTGGGGCAAGGTTCAAGGTTCCGGCATTCTGGGTTGATGGATGGTGTCAGCGCTGTTTTATGGGTTTTGGGGAGATGGTGAAGTGGCAGAAGGCGTTTGAGCGTTAAGTATTTTAACTTACTAACATGACCGACTACTTCACCAACTCATGTGTTCTTATCGGAGTCACCGTACTAAAACTGTGGAAATGCTGTCACTAAATTTCGCCAGCTATTTATTAGATGCTTCCGGAAGCATCCTTTTTGCTTCTTCTATAATTTCAGCAGTGCTATGTCGGCAGATCCAAGTTAAGGGAAAATTTGTTGCACGCCCGTCGGTGGGTTTCCCGTAGGCGATCGCACCTTCATGTTCGCACTTTTTTATTTGTTCTGACTCGTGTTTCAGGCGCTTGCAAGTCACCGATCGCACCCTTAACACCGTCAGGGTTAACCCTCGCGCCAACCATTGGTGATACTGCCATCACTGCTTACCCTTTGCTCACGCTTCAGTACAAGAGTAGCAAAAAGTCTCACGAGAGTGATAGCGATGTTATCATTCTTCTATCAGATCTCAGGGAATAACAATAAAGAGTGTTAATCGACAAAACCTTATTTTACAAATTGGGCTGCAAATGAAATAATACTGAAATCTCGCCGCCTTATTTCACGGCACAATAATTCGTAATGCAAGCGAATAGCGATAGCAAAGCGGTAGCGAGTCTTCTCCTGTCGGAGACGCTACGCGAATGTGATTAGATTGCAAGAGCGATCGCAAGTATAAATTACTAGGTAAACCTAGGTATCTATCTCTCACTTCTTCAAAAACTCTGCTGGTATCAGGTAGTTATCATACTCTGTTGGCATTTTGACTGTCAGTTATCTTAAATTTTTCTTCTGTCTATTTCAAACACTAATTTTATTTGGTATTTATGTACTATAATCAATATTTAGTACAGAAAAACTTAATAACTGTTTTCATAAACGATGATAGGATTTAGCTGTATAAGAGGATTGTGTATTGTTATATGGAAATTAGTCTGGTTGGTAGAATCAGAAATATTAATTTACCTGAGTCTAAAGTTTTACTTCCGCTATTTGAAGCTGTAGTAAATTCTATTGATGCTATTGAAGATGCCGAGATTAAAGATGGTTGTATTAAAGTTTTTATTAAAAGAGGCAATCTTCAAACAGGACTGATAGATGGAGCTAGTTTTTCAGAAATAGAAGGATTCAGGATAGTGGATAATGGCATCGGGTTCGATGACAATAATTATCAATCTTTTCTTACTTCTGATTCTGTTTGGAAAACGTCGAGAGGTTCCAAAGGTATTGGCAGATTTTTGTGGTTAAAAGCCTTTCATGGACTTGCCATTTTAAGGGGATCTCGATGAAGGGAAAAATTCAATCAACTAGTGATCGCGTCAAAGCACTTCTAATACGCCGTTCGTCGCTTACAGCACTTTCACTTCTTGGTGTTCTCGCAATTATTTTGTTTATTTGGATAGTTCCACAATTGGAGGCTACAAACATTTGTGATTCTAAAGACTATGCAATAGAGAATGCCTTCTGTGGTACTCTTGTTCAAGCATTTGGCGAAATCGCGCTATTTTTTACATTTTATTTTACATCGCAAAATCTCATTCATCTCTAGAATTAGATATTGGTGGTTCTTCTAGATTGGGTATAAGCAGTAAACCAAAAAGTTTTCCCAAAAGGGCGATCGCTACGCACGCCGCAGGTATCAGCCACAAATGACTACAGAGAAGTAAGTATTATATAATACTCATTGCATAAGAGATAGTTATCATATTTTGAACCTGAGCGCTTCGGGTGCTGATTTTTTTTGCTTTTTTTATCTAATCAAGTGAGATGAGTTGTAGAGGCGATTTCTAAAAAGAGTTTAAAAAGGTTTCCCAGTGTTCCATAAGTTCAACTTGAGAAACATCGTGATTAGTATCTTGAATATTTTCTTCTTCATATTTTAAGTAATCTTCTGGCGTTGCATTCAAAGATTCATCAGGTTCACTTATTTCCATTTGCGACCATATTTTAAATTTTTCCACGTTTTCTCTACTAGTTTCTCCTAATAACCGTCTTAGTCTTTCATCTATTGGCATAATTTCTTTAATTCTCTCTTCGAGTAGTCCAGATGCAAGAAAATTAGCCATGTTACTCAGATGCTCATTTTTTATAAAATCAAAAACTGAGCGACCCCAAAAACTCTCTACCAAAGGATCTAATAATTCAAGGGAATAGAGCAACGTTAGTTGATCTAGAGCCTTTGTTGTGTTTGGTATTGAAAGATGAATAATTTGGTTTCTTATTCTACCGAATTCTCTGTACTGCTCAAGTCGCTCAATTTTAATTCCAGTTGTTGCCCAGAGTTGATTAGGTAACTCTCCATAGCTTAGAGTGCGCCCCTCTTCTAGTAGCTCAATTAGCCCAATAGTTTCATTAGAGTTTTTGAGTGGAGGCAATCTAGAGAACATCAATAGTGGATGTTCTTGAGCTATTCTGGCTTTCAAAAGTATCTCTGCTGCGTGAGCCGCGTGTACTACACACATAAGATTCTCACCACGAGAAGCCTCGATGAATGCGCCACGGAAAAGAAGCATCCCCGTTTTTCTCATATTCCGGGGAATATCTCTCATAAATTGATCCATATTTCACTCTAATACCACTTCTCCAGCTTCACCCTCGGAAACTCTTAAGCACCTCAGCAGGAATGACGAAATTTCAGCCGTGACTTATGAAGAGAATGCGATCGCACCCTTACCCTATATTGGCTTGTACTATCTTCGGAGCGTCGTAGCGCGTTATCCCACAACAGCCGCAGTATGGCGTAGTCTCGTTTCCCCTTAACTGTGATGCTCTCCCTCACCCAACAAAACGCGTATTCCTTGTCACAGAGGTGCATTGCATCAAGCAAGCGCTCTGGTTTGTACAGACGTTTATTAATTGGTGGCTTTCCTTAACAAAATCATCGCCTTCGGGTCATCACTCACGCCGCATTCTTCAACCAATTCCTGGTAATCAACCCCATACAATCCAGCCAGAATAGCAGCACGCTGATACTGCCCATCAATAATCAGGCTTGCAACTGTGGTTCGCGGGTTAGTTTCGACGTGAGAAAAACTAGCCACGGGCTTCAAGATTGCTTGTCCCATTTCACTGGTGCTGCATACAGGCAACACTAATTGCTCCTCCTCATCGGGCGTAGATACTTCAACTTTCTGAGCAGAGGAAGGCTTTTGTCCCATACCGTTCTTCAGGCATCCCAGAAAATAGCCTGTGGGGTTTTCCTTATTGGCAAGCATTCCACTTCTTTTAAGTTCATTCGCGGCGTTGAGCATTACATCCTCGCCGTATTCACACAAACACTTTTGCAATTGGCGACCTGAAAGATTAACGCCGATGACCTCCAAGGTTTTTGAAAGCTGCAACGAAACCACAACTTCCACGGGCTGACTTTGAGCAACAGTAGACTCTTGCTGCGCCTTCAAACAAGAATTAGCCAGCGCTCTCCCTATGTTCGCCAACAGATCCAACAACATTAATGGGACTTTGGTAAGAGAGATCGCACGGCTTACAACTTTCTGCGCCGTCAGTCCCTCTAATTCCATTTGCCTTTGAATTTCCACCCCAGTTTCTTGGTCATAGATGGGAGGAATTTGGCTTCTTCGGGTTGCCTCTTGCGTTCTTCTCCAGATAGTTGGGGTGTCCTCCACGGGGACGCTAACTTCTTGTTGTTCTTCTTTTAAAGAAACAACAAACAACATGTTTGAGTCCGTTTCACGGTAGTCCGCAGTACGGACTACCCCTGATTCTTCATCTTCTTGAGGCTGCGTACATTCTTGTGACAATGGAAACCCTATAATTTTCTTTGTACGGGTGTCCCTATTACGGACTACTGGTGAGTCCAGCCCTGAATTTCGGTTTCCCTCCTGCAGGATCTGGCGAACCCGTAAGGGTTGTGGTAGCCACTCTTCTACTGGCTTAAAGAAATATTCGGTGCTGGTTCCTGGGCGATCGTTCTTTTCTAGGATGTTTTGTTCGACGGCTTGGTTAAGTCCTTTTAGGATTGTTTTTCTGTCGCAGCCGGTCCTGGCGGCAACATTGTCAGATGATTCCTTGAACTTTCCCCCCGATATTGTGCGGTAGAGGACTTGGTTCAGGGTGAAGGACTCTACCAGTGTAGGTTTGGCTTCAACTACTTTACACAAGCGTAAGAGCGCTGCGTCTTTTGACTCTTGTGGGAGGCTTTGTATCCATTCCAAGGTAACACTGTCGTCATCTATGCAAAACGTTAACGAATCTGGTATGGTTTGAACAGCAGTCATATTTCCTAGATGGTTACGTGACTTCCCCGACGCCTGACTACGAAACATTTGTCGGGGATTCAAAATTTCAAAAAAAAGCAGCAAAAATTAGCATTGTGCAGCAACGGTAGCTACGCAACGCTTTGTCAGGCTTGGCTCTAAGACCACTTCCTCTAACTCATCTCCTCCTCAGAATTTGCACCAAAAAGTTACGGGCGGCATGCCCGTTGCTTGTGAATTTGCGATGCTTTTATAAGTAGCACATTATTGCGGTTCATGTAAACTAAGGATAACAGATGGTAGAAACAGAATTACATAAAAAGCAAATAATTATGTTGCCGATAAGTGAAGTTTTATCCATTAAATGGACTGGAGACCGTCGAGCTAAACTGCGTCATTTACGTGGAGAAATGGCGTTAGCAGATCTAGCCAGGAAGCTTAACCATAAAGGTGTTACGATTTCTCGGCAATATCTTCACAGGCTTGAAACCGATGAGGAGGTTAAAGGTGTTTCCACTGAAATTGTTGAAGGTTTGGCTACGGTTTTAGGTGTCACACTAACAGACATGTTGTGTCTCGACTCCCGACTTATAATGTTATCTTAGGTTGACAAAATGATTTGAAGGCTGCACAATAGAGTAACAAAGCAAAAGACGACCGCTCCCCTGGAAAGTTTGCGATCGCCCTTTGTTCTAGTTACCCCGTAGAGAATAACCATATGAATCCAGTATACACCGCGCAAGAGTTTGCATCTCATAGTGCTGCCGATGAAGTCGCGGAGCAACTCTCAACTCCCGGCTACTCATGGTGCCTAAGCCAAGGCATCGAATTCAAGCAACGAATTGGAAGCGAAACTGGGATAACTTACTGGTACGCGGAAGCTCCTCACTACTACAACAAGCCCGGACACCAGTACAAAACCACCTGCTTTGAAAAACTCGTTCATGCGGTCAAAGCAGCTGTTGATTATTTGGGCAAGTGCGGCACTGACGTTGCTGACGTGAAGCAACAAATGATAGACCACCTGCGCACAAATCTCAACGCAGAAAGCACAACAGGTGCGGTAGTTGAAGCGGTTCAAAACGCAACCGTTCAATCTGGCTCATTAACTTTCAAGCGTGTGTTGAGCGCCAGCCCCACAAAAAAAGGCACGTTTTGGGGGGAGGAGGAGGAACATAAGCTGCCGCCCGTATACGAGGTTTTTCGTGGGATGGATAGCCTCGGCATCATAGTCAGAGATAAGGAAGGGCTTTGGGCTAACAGTTGTGGCAGCGACTGCACCAACAACTATGCCACGCCATACGAGGCGGCGGCGGCTTTTGTGAAACCCAACTTACCTAACCTACCTAACATACCCACAACTGTTGCCGCAGTTCCTGAAATCGAAATCGATTCCGACATTGATGCCGACTTCGGCGTACTCTACCGCGTCTGGAATTCATGCACACTGCCATGCACACTACTAGGCACCTTTTACCATGCCGCCGACGGTAAGTGGGTTGCTCAACCTTGCGACAGCGATGACAGACCTCGTTGCAACACAGCAGCAGAAGCACAATTAATTATTGTGGTGATGAGCGGATTGCTTGTTGCCGACACGGCTGATAAAGTTGTTGACTTGCTTGACAAACCACTGGATGAATTAACTTATTCTGAGTGGCTGGCGATAAAGCTTGCTGCACAGCAAGCTGAAATGGTGGCAGCGTAGGGGGTAATTCTCACTTCGTGATTGCCATTGCAACGCCGCGTACTCTGGTATCGGCGCATCCTCAAGGTGCATGTAAGGTCCATTGCAAGCCAAAGTCGCCAAAGTCTGACACTTTCCCAAGCGCCGAACTACGGCGTCCCTGATAGCAGTTACTAATTGTACGGATTGGCAACTAGGGCTAAACGAAGCAGTAAAACACAAGCGAGGAAGCTGCATCCGTTGTTTACGACGTTTACAAATCATAACAAGTGAAAAAACAAATTGTTGTTGCAAGCGTTCTAGCACTCTTAGTTTGTCCCAACTACATAACACCAGCCCAAGCTAATCCTATAGCTGCACCCCTCTGCAAAGACATTCCTTCATGTGGTGTGGCGGGTATCGTAATTGGTACTGAAGTTGTTGGTGGCATCTTGTATTACATCGTTAAAAATGCAGCAGGCGCAGTGCGTTCTGTACGGTCTAAACAGCGGCAGATACCAGCACATAGAACTAATGAAACTAATGAGCAACACGAAGAAAAATTTTCTACAACAACTAGTTCAGCTAGATGCTATGAATTAGCAAAAGAAGAGACGGCAAGAACAGGTAAAAAATGGAGGGTAAAAGCTAATAAGCCCATAAGAGGTTCAGGAGGGGTGTCTAAACCAGGATACCTTTTGCAATGGGAATGCACGATCACTACTGCTCCACCAGAACAATAAACAAACACTTGGTAAATCAATGCTGAAATACTTAACAGAGAACGAGAGTATGCTAATACTGGCTTACCCCAAGCAACAGAAGGTAGAGGTCGATCCTTTTTTAAGTCCTGTGGAATTTAAAAATCCTATTGAGTTAGTGGGAACTTATTGCACCGAGTTAACGATTGTTGACGAAAATGACGTTGAAACCAAAGTTAGAGAATGTAAAACTCCTCATCTCATACAAGAGGTTGAACTAATCAAAAGAAGTTCAGATGAAGAGCCTTACTTTTTAGAGGTCGAAGAAAAGCATAGAGATTTCCTAGACTCTAGCAAGGTTGTGCAAATACTAAATCTGTATTGTGCGTTTGATGATGCTATTTGCGCCTTTCCTGAAACGGATTTAATTGTAGCAGAAAGGATAGCAACGAAGGCTTAGGCTATCGCCCTTGTAGTCAGAAGAGGGGGTCATTCCCTCACTTTCCACCCGGAAAAACCAAAAACATTTGAGCAACACCCCCTAACCTCTGATCAGGGGGTTAAACGTGCTAATTATCACAGTGAACTACGTGAGAGGAGTCGAGCGATCGCCACGTCTTCACCATGTGAAGCTGTAAATGACTCTTGACAAAAACTTAGGTTGGTGAATGTACACAATAATCAGAATTTTTCGGTTGATTTATTTTCCAGGGGTCAAAGCTATGCCTACGGCAACCCGTAAAGCGTCTACACCTAAAATCTTGTCAATAAGCCGGCGTTAGTGCGATTATTTGGAACTTTATTGAGATTGATGCGTTCTGATTGACCCTCCGGCGTTTGCCCTGCTATTTATGTCTAGTTGAATTGACTTATCATTACTTTCGGTTAGGGTAGTTCTAAATAATGAACTCAGTAACTTCTTAGTGGGGAACGGTTCAATTCATCCTTACAAAACCGCCAATTGGGCATATATTTATTCATCAAAGCCACAAAGCGATCGCCATGATGTCTTTCTAGTAAATGTACCATTTCATGCACCACTACGTACTCTAAGCAATGTTTGGCTTTTTTCGCTAGTTCGAGGTTTAGCCAGATGCGTTTTGCTTGGATGTTACAGGTTCCCCATTTGGTTTTCATCTGCTTAATTCCCCAATCGTTAACTTTCACGTTCATAATCTGTTCCCACTTGGCGATTAATGGGGGAATGTCTTGTTTTAACTGCTGTCTATACCAGGACATCATCAGGTTTTTGCGTTGTGCTTCGTCGCTACCTTCTCTGTCTTCTGTATTCGCAGCGCAGAAATAGCGGATATAAGCGGGGGTGTCTTGGGGTGGTTCTACGGGTTCGCATAGGGCTTTGATGCTTTCTCGGCTTTCTTCGAGACGTTCTCTACCTTTAAGCAGGCGATCGCTCAATAATCCATCAATATCATTGTTTTCGTAGTCCTCAAATGCTTCTTTTGTGTAGTCGGTAACAGATTTTTCTAAGCTTTTAAATAGGTCTTTGTAGTCGATAATGTAACCGTATTCCTTATCATCCCCATCTAAGCGGTTAACGCGACAGATTGCTTGAAATAAACCGTGGTCGCGCATAGTTTTATCGATGTAGAGATAAGTTGCTGAGGGTGCGTCAAAACCTGTTAGGAGTTTATCGACTACTATCAGCAGTTTCATTTTGGCAGGTTCGTGGATAAATTGTTGTTTAACTTCCTGCTCAAAACTATCTGCGGTTTTACCCTTGAGCATTTTTTGATAAATCTCGTATTGTTCTATTTTTTCGGTGGGCTTATCTTCTCCGGTGCTTTCCCCTTTGATGCTTTGGGAACTAGCATCGTAGGAGGTAACAATGGCACATTTGGGAAAACCTGCATTTTGGAATAATTCGTAATATTTACAGGCTTCGTAAATGCTGCCAGAAACAAGCATAGCGTTACCGCGACCATTTGATAAGCGGTCTTTGGTTTCAAAATCTAAAATTATATCTGCGACAGTTTTCTCTAGCCGAGATTTGGAACTGAGGACTTTTTGCATCGTTCCCCAGCGTTGTTTGAGTTTGGTTTTCGCGTATTCGGTTAAACCTCTAGTTTTGGCTTCAAACCATTGGTCAATTTTGGCTGGTGAGGTAATATTTTGGTCAACGTTGCGGGCTTCATAACGTAGATCGAGGACAACTTTATCACTGACAGCTTCATCGAATTTGTATGTGTGAATGTAGTCACCAAAGACTGCGGTACTGTTTTGTTGTTTATCTTTCTTTAATAGGGGTGTTCCGGTAAAACCCACCAGCACAGCATTCGGCATCAGTTCCTTCATCGCTTTGTGGAGTTTACCCGATTGGGTGCGGTGACATTCATCAACAAAGATGTAAATATCGCCCTTTGCTTGAAAATCTTTAGTGATATTGCTTTGGAGTTCGGTGATGTAGTCGTCGTAGTTTGGCTGTTTCTTCTGACCAAATTTATGGATTAAAGAGCAAATTAGCCAGTGTGTTGTGTCATTGAGGGTGTCAATTAAATTTTTACCGCTTTTCGTGCCATAGATGTTTTCGCTGACACCTAAAAAGTCGCCTTGGATTTGTTCGTCCAGTTCCTCGCGGTCGGTGATAACTAACACGCGAGCATCGGTGATATTTTCCTGAATCCATTTTGCAAGCCAGACCATTGTTAGGCTTTTCCCACTGCCTTGAGAGTGCCAAATAATGCCACCTTCTCGGCGACAGAGGTGAGTTTGGGCAGCTTTGACACCAAAGTACTGATGAGTACGACAGATTTTTTTAATACCCATGTCAAAAACTATAAAGTCGTGGATGAGTTCTAGAAAGCGTGCTTTTTCACAGAGTTGCAATAGGTGGCGATTAAGAAGAGTTTCGTCGCTGTAACTGTCTTCCTTCCAGGTAAGATAATATTTTTCTGGGGTTTCAATAGTACCGTAGCGAAGCCCTTCGGTGTCGTTACCTGCCACGATCAATTGCATGGTGGTAAAGAAGGGCTGAATAAAAAGGGATTTTTGATTGTCGAGGTTTTGGCGGATACCTTCGGAGACGGAGACGGTGCTGCGTTTGAGTTCCAGCACACCAAGGGCAATGCCGTTAATGTATAAAACTATATTTGGTCGTTTGCTGTTTTCACCTTTGACGGCGACTTCTTCGGCAATAGCAAAGCCATTTTCTAGGGGTTCTTTCCAGTTAATTAATTCAACTGTTTGTGTGTTTTCCCCGACTTCTGCTTTGACTTTTACACCGTAGCGTAGGAGGCTGTAGACTTCTTTATTAATATCGTAGAGGCTTTTGCTTTGGTTGGCTGCGACTTTGTTGAGTGCATCAAGTGCTTTGGTAATGAGGGTATCGCTGTAACCTTGTTTGTTGCGGAGGAAGGTGGTGAGGATTGCGGTTTCGATGTTGCTGTTGTTGGTTCTATCTTTCCAGTTGCCCAAATAGCGATAATTTAATTGTTGTTGCAATAGTTGCACCACGCGGTTTTGGGTTTGGCGTTCGCGTTGTCCTACCTGGTTCATGGCAACACCCCTACTGTAAGAATCACGGATTTACTTAGATTTAAATTTTACACCGATTTTTAAGCCGTGTCATCTATCAATTAACCTTGTCTTCCCGGTCAATAATTCTTGCATCATCCCCTGTTTGATGGCTTTGTATTTATCACGTTTTTTTTCTAAGGCTGCTATTTCTACGTCTATGTCGCTGAGGATTTGCGCGATCGCTTTTTGTTCTTCTTCTGTTGGTGGTAGCGAAATTTGAAATGCATGAACATCATTTCTATTTAGTGTTGGAACTCCTGAACCCGTTCCAAATCTTTCCAATCCAATAAATACATATAAGTAGTAGATAAATTTTGGATAACTTCCTTTGAAATCAGTGACCCAAAGTGAAGTATTGTGCGGCCAGTAATCAGTTTCTACAAAATTTACTTTGCCTATAGTCCCCGAACGTCCAGTAACAACTCCCGGAGCTTTTGCTTGATATTTGTTGTGAAAATTCAATATACCGTTTGAATAAACTACTGGGTAATTCCCCTTTATAAGTTGAGAGGTGGGTAAATCGAACCCTCTCTGAAGCGGTGCAACCTTCTCCAACTTTTTCACCTCCCACTCGCCGCTAAAACCGGGCAATCGCTTCTTACCCGTGAGGAGTTGCTGCATGGCTCCCTGCTTGATGTTGCGCTTTTTGGTGATGGCGCGCTCGCACACTGCAATTAGTGCATCTGTATCAGAAAGGGAGAGTGCGATCGCTTTTTGTTCAGGAAGCGAAGGGAAAGGGGTCTTCAACCTTTCTATATGATTAATAAATAAATTGGCTTGAGCACCTTGATTTAAACTTTGTGAAATTTGAATTTGTCCAACTATGGATTGTAAAATATATTGAATAAAATAACTATTTGTCTTAGTTTTATCTAGTTTTATCAGTGCAGCACTTCTAACCATTACACATTCAATTTCAGAAGGTAAGACTGCGACTCTCCCAATAGTTCCAGAACATGATATGAGTAGATCGCCAGCTTCCGGATTACATCTTTTTCTTATTCTTTGATATTCCTCTATACCAACAAAATCTACATCAGTCAGATCAATTAGACCATTGTGAATATTTCTTGCTGATAGTAAATAGTAGCCTTCGGTAGTCCTCTTGGGGGTAAGGTGTTCACCGTCAGTGATTTTTTTAGCGATTTCATATAAATAATAAATCTCCCAATCATCAGGAATCACCCCCACCTCAGTCCTTTTATATCCCTTCCCTTCCGTGTCATCCCGTAATCCCTCTAATCCGTGATTCTGACCTTTTTTCACCACGCCAACCCCATCCGCTTCAAATGCCCTTCAACCTTCACTGTCAACTCCTCCACCTCGCGATCTAACTCCGGTAAAGGCATCTCATACCGTTCCGCCAACTCCTTAATTCTCTGCGTCAACCGTTGGGAAATCCGCTCCATTTCCGAATTTATCGCCTGTCGTAGCGTCGGCATCCATTTATCATCTACCACCAAAGTTTTAATCTCATCCTCAGTTAGCTGCGGATATTTTCTTAACACCTTGGCATTCAATTTTTTAGTCGCTTCTGCAATTTGTTTGCTAACTTCCGCTTCTTGCTCAATTAACTTTAAATATATTTTTAACACCTGCAACTCATCTGCAAAAATGGCATTATTTTTAATAACTTTGAGGCGACTATTCACATTATTCTTGGTTACTTTACCACTTTCGCTAGTAACATCCTCTAGCAAACCCTCCTCACCACCATATTCTTCTTGTAACTCTTCCTGCTGGCGAACAATCTCATCCTTTTGAGCTTCCAAGATTTCAATAGCCGCTTTTTCTGCTTGAAAGTAGCGGTTAATTATCAACTCCTTGGGAATTAATTCGCAGTCATAATCAGTCACCACATCCTTTTTATTCCGCACTTCTTTGAGTTCTGCTTTCCAGCCATCCTCTACCAAAATATAAACATCATCCTTCATAATGTCTACCCAATAAGTCATCAGGTGCTGGTAAACATCGTACTTATCAATCAAGCTTTTTACCGCGAATGCTTGCAGCAGATTTTCCGCAAGCTGGTAAATAATATCCTTGGGCTTGTCTCCCTGCTGAATACCTTTAAGTAAACCTACGTGTTGAGTTTTCCACGTTTCAAACACCGCTTCCATATCCTGACCATAGCTGATAAACTCCGGATGGGCAAAAATGCCAGCTTTCACATCTGCACTCTTTATCTTCAGCTTTTGGTATTCTGGGCGATTAGCAGGCTCAAATAATTCTTGTTGCAGTCTTGGGTAAACTTGCCAATACTCCCCCAAAGCTTCAACATCTCGCTGAGGAATTCCTCCCAACAAATGCGCTTCAATATCTTGAATATCTTCCTCTTCTTGAGAGTCGATATAGCGGGGAATATTCAGGTTGTACTCATTACTGGCAATTTCCGCAACTGATACCATCCGCGAATATTTAGGAATTTCCCACTGTTTGTTAAAAACATCGACAATTTTATGAATATCCTGCTCCCGTAAGCGGTTTTTATTCCCATCTTTAACAAACCCCTTGCTGGCATCAATGATAAAAATTTTCTGACGAATCTCAGTATTTTCCTTATCCAGTACAATAATACAAGCAGGGATACCAGTGCCATAAAACAGGTTTGGCGGTAGCCCAATAATTCCCTTAATAATCCCCTTACGAATCAAATTTTGGCGAATTTCCGCTTCTGCATTCCCCCGAAATAGCACCCCATGCGGTAAAATAATCGCCCCTTTACCGTTACTGTTCAAAGAACGAACCATGTGCAGCAAAAAAGCATAATCCCCTTTTTTCGCTGGAGGAATGCCATAACCCTTAAACCGTTGAAACTCATCATCGCTGGGATTTAGTCCGTTACTCCAAGCTTTTGCAGAAAAAGGCGGATTAGCAACCGCAAAATCGAAGGTTTTCAGGCTACTATCGGCATTTTTGAAGTAGGGACTTGATAAAGTATTGTCCTGCCAAATCTCCGCCGTCGGATGTCCGTGTAAAATCATGTTCATCCGAGCCAATGCGCGGGTAGCATTGTCCATTTCTTGTCCGTAAATAGTCAAACCCCGTTTTGCTTCATCCGCAGCTTTCAGCAACAGCGAACCACTTCCACAAGTCGGATCGTAAATCGTTTGGTCTTGACTTTGGGCTGTATTTACCCCGATCGCCTGAGCAATCACGCGGGAAACCTCCGCTGGAGTATAAAATTGTCCCTTACTTTTACCCGATTGTGTCGCAAAGTTCCGCATCAGATACTCGTAAGCATCCCCTAAAATATCATCCCCATCGGCACGGTTTCGACTAAAATTTAGGGCTGGGTTCTGAAAAATGCCCACCAATTTGGTAAGCCGATCCTGCATTTCCTTACCCTTACCCAACTTGTCAGCATCATTGAAATCAGCAACGGTAATGATGCCTACTAAGTCATTTGCCTCCGCTAGCTTGGCAATAATTTTATTTATACCGTCCCCAATATCTTTATTACCCTTAAGGTTAACAATATCCTGGAAGCTACCACCGTCCGGGACTTCAATCAAGGCATTGGCGACACCCGCATATTTATCAGATACATATTTAACAAACAATAAAACCAGTATATAGTCCTTATACTGCGAGGCATCCATCCCACCCCGCAACGAGATCGCAGCTTTTCCATAACGAACTATAAAGTTCGCTTTTTTTAATCGCCATCTCGTCTTGCCTTCAAAATATCTCCTCTAATTAACTTTTGACTAACTTTGTCATAGATTCTCCAGTCCATCTGACATTTTGCCTTGAAGCAGGCACATCTGGCAAAAAATAATCACAGGTAGCGTCAAAATTTCGCTCATGTAGTGACTGAGGATATATCTTATACAGAAATTTATGAGTGCATTTTATTGACTAATTGCTGATAGATCACATCTAACCACATCGGAATAACAGGTTTACCCTCATCCAGAGATGCGTGAGCCTTGGACAAATCAAACTCCACAAGCTCCAATTTCCCCTTCTTCCTATCCCACCACAACATAAAACGCTCTTTGACTTTCTCATCGCTGGTAAAAAGCAGTCCCTCATCTTTCAGCCGTTTAACGGTTGCAGCCGCCACCTCAAAATTTAAACCCACCCCCAGACAATATTCCATGATCGCCAATTCCATCACCTCGGAACGAGAGTAATAAACACTACGTCCCGTCCCCGTATCGCTGATTGTAGGTACAACTACCTCTTTCTCCCGCCAATACTGCAATTGTCGGAGGGTACAACCTGTAATTTCAGCCGCTTGTTTGCTCGTAAAAAATGCCTCTTGCATAATTTTGATTTTACGCGAGCATTTAATTGGACAAATATGTTATTATTAGACATATTTGTTTATTGGCTAATTTATGAGCCAAATTACAATTCAGTGCCGTTTAGTAGCCAGTGCCTCTACCCGCCAACAGCTATGGAAGCTGATGGCAGAGAAAAACACGCCACTGATCAACGAGTTATTGATGCAGATGCGTCAACACCCGGATTTTGAGACTTGGCGGCTTAAAGGCAACATTTCAGCAGTAGTAGTCAAGCAGTTATGCGAACCACTAAAAACTGATTCCCGCTTTACCGGACAACCAGCAAGGTTTTATGCGAGTGCAGTTACCACAGTAAGCTACATTTATAAATCCTGGCTGGCATTAATGAAGCGATTGCAGTATCAGCAATTCGTCAAAACTCGCTGGCTCTCAATGCTCAACAGCGATGTTGAATTGCTGGAAACCACTGGTGTAACCTTAGATGTTCTTCGTAATCAAGCTGCTGAAATCTTAGTTCAATTAACTCCCCAGTCTGCACCAGTTGAAAGTCGCATCCAACAGGCGATCGCATACACAGAGTTTCCAAAGTTTCAACACCCCTCCCAGCTAGAGGCGGGTTAAAAGAAATAATGATTGACTCATCTCAACCAGTTCGCCTTTTGGTTTCAACACCCCTTCCAGCTAGAGGCGGGTTGAAAGTGTAGTCTCACAAAGTTTGAAAGGTTTGTGAGGAGTTCAAAATTTAGGTGGGTTGAAAGGATAGAGCAACAGATTCTTGATTAAAAATGACTGGATATTTTTTTAGACACAATAGAAAAGTTTTGCCATACTTGTAGTATGGCAATGGCATTATTTATGCCTGACAAATAATTTGTCAACGGAGACAATAATTTGGCAATACGGACATTAATCTGTCAACGCGGACAAATAATCTGGCAAACGACAACAAACGAGCGCGGAGGGATTTGAACCCCCGACCAACAGAACCGGAATCTGGTTAAGAACTATATAACCAATGTTACCTCAGTTTTCTCTCACTCCAACAACCAAGTTGAGAGAAAGATGAGAGAAAATCAGAAGCAAGTCACACAGAGCGATATAGGTAATCATCTGATTGGTTATGAACGCTTACTAGATTTCTTTAAGGAAGCGCAAAACCAAACACCTAAAGGAATAGGACTAAAGAAGGACGCCAAACCTAGTGGCACTTATGTCCTCTTACAATTCAAACTCGGTGATAAGCGTGTAGCTAAAGCGTGTAACTGTGCTTTTACGATAGACGGCATAGCTAACGCACTTAGGAAAGCTAAACAGGTCAGTGAAGCGCTCTTGAAGTTTACCAGTGAGACAGAGTTTTTAGCTTGGTACGATGAACACATACTAGAAAAAAACCAAGTCAAGAATGACCTGATTACATTCGGTGAAGCTATTAAACTGGTAGAAAATAATTACTGGAATACTTACACTAAGAAACGTCAAAAGCGTGATATGGCTAACCCTTCACATCAGTCATGTTGGTATGAAGTTTACTATTGTTTCTACAAGTTACTACCTTTAAATAACAGCGTCAATCTCACCGATATGATGGATGTGATCAATAGCAAAGTGAAGGGTAGTAAGCGTTTTAAGGATTGTGTCTCAGCAATGAAGAAACTTTGTGAGGTAGTAGAGAATAACAAGTTACGGGAAGAGTTAGGGAAGATAGACATAGCACAAACCAAGTTTAAAGAAAATCTCCAAAGCATCTCATTAGAAGATTTTTTTGAACTACGAGAAGAAATTCTAGATGTTCCTGAAAATGATGCACGAAGCAATATCGAAACACGCAAATCATGGTTATTCGTTTTTTCAATGCAGGTAGTGTATGGACTGAGAATTAGTGAAGTATTCGCTGTTCAGAACATCGATAAACCTTTTAGAACCAAAGACGGAGTAACGATCCCAGCATTACAAAACCCTAACAATAAAGATATGGTTGCAGTTGTAGGAAGTGAGACAATACTAGGTACTACTACTAAAACAGGTTATCGTTTAGCTGTTCCGTTAATTCCACCTACTTATCATGATTTGATTGAGAAATTAGAGATTAAATCAGGTGAGTTGCCAGTGTTTAATTTAAATTCACAAAATCCAAATTCAATTAGAGCATACATCAGTCAAAGAGCTTACAGAGTATTAACTAGATGGACTAAAAACTCTAAGTTCACTCAAACTCATGCTTTACGCCACCTCGCTAACCTTAACGGTATGATGGCAGGAATACCGTTAGAAAAAAGGGCTATGTCATTAGGTCACAGTGCTGCAATGAATGACACTGTTTACAAGAAGCGGCAAACAACTAAAACTACACTCGATTTACTAACACAGTCTACTAACCAAGCTATTCCGTTACAGTCAGCAGTTGTCATAGCTCAACAGTTAGGATGTACTGATTATAAATCGATTAAGTTACTAGCCGCTATCTACAATGTTTCTGAAGATGAAATAAGTAACACTATGCAGGCACAATAACACAGGTTCAAGTACCGGAATTCTAACAACACTTAAAATACAGGCAATAACAGGGGATAGTAAATGTACATTACTATCTCTTGTTTTATGCTATATAACGGCGCTCAAAATAGTGCCTTTACTGTAACTACTTTATAACTACGTTACTGTAACTACCTTAATTGGTTTAATATAAGTACCTTTAGGTAAGTTAAATTTAAGCCACTTAAAAAGTATTGCAAAAACAAGAAATAACTGTAGGAATAATATAACAAAAAAATTTGTAATTACTTAAGCAGGTTAATTGAAAAATTAAATGCCAATAATAGCTAATAAAATCTCTACTTAATATTTTAACTGATTAATAGCTTTATATTTATAGTAATCCTATTTGATTTACAAAAACACCCGACACCAGGCTCCCATAAAGGAGCAGGATTCCAACAGGTATGCGTTTGGATCTCATTTAGGATTGTTATAGGAATCCGGTTTCATTTTTGAAAAAGATTACGAGAGAATACGGAGGCGTGTACAAGTGTAAGAGCAGACAATAATAAATCAGGAGCTACAAACCGCAATACTCCCGCAGGGAGATAGGAAGTGCGCTTTCAAAAATTGCTTTTGTATACTTCTATGGTTTACATCATAACCAATCAGAACTACGAAAACTGAATATCCAAGACGCTCTGAGGTAACAGAGGCATCGAATAGTCAAGGATGCCGACGGTAGGTAAAAAACGGGCTGAGGATATTCTGTATAAGTACCTAACCATGCCTTCTTAGGAAGCCTGGTTATCCCTCTTATAAGGAGAGGGTAGTCATCTCATAAAAAGAGAGGGCTAGGTCGTGTCTATTGAAAATTAACTTTAAGGATAATGACAATGACCATAATCACAAAGAAACTCCAATTCGTGTTGTGTCTACTAGATTGACTAACAATGAATAATATTTTTGTAGCTATTACAAACAGCAACAAAGTTATTATTACAGCTTTAGTCAGACAGTTAATTATTGAATGAATATATAAAAAATTAAAATTACATTAGAGGCGTAATGATAAAAAAAAAATAAGACTTTTCGGGGTTTATAAAAATTTTATTAATAAAAATATGATTAAGCATAAATTATTACTAGATACATCAAAATATTCAAAAAAGCCAGAAAAAAAAGAAATAAGTTATATAAATAATCGAATAATTCAACACCCAGTAGAAATAACAATAGAAGAGTTAAGTTATAAAATAACACAACCTAATGGACGAACATGGATACCAGCACATATCGAAGGTATGAGGAAAAATGATAACTGGAAATCTCAATCTATATTCGCTTTAGATTTCGATAGTGGTATTACTTTTCACACAGTTCGAGAGAGACTGAAAGAATATGGACTCGATTGCTCATTCGCTTACTCAACATTTTCTGATAGTCCAGAGAAACCTAAGTTTAGAGTAGTTTTTGCATTAGGGGCGGTTGTCATAGATAGAGAATCTAGAAATCAAATACAGTTGTCCTTAATGAACCTATTTCCAGAAGCAGATAACTCTTGTAAAGATGCTTCAAGAATATTTTTTGGAGGTAAAGAGTTAATTTATGTAAACTATGAGTATTACTTAGATATAGATGAATTAGTGGTGTGTGCAGCAGCTTATGCTACTAAGGATAGTAAATCAAGCCACTTGAATCAAGCATTGAAGAGATTAGATAAAAAGTTAGGTAAAAGTCAAAAATGTGTTAAAAGTGGAGATTCCTATATATATAATATAACACTCTCCAAAATTAACACACAATCTCCGTCAAAAAAAGAACTATATAAAGTTAATTGGGACGAAATTAGAAATAAAGTCAAAATTTTTGATGACTTTATGAACGGGGAATGGCTATATCATCCCCAGCTATTTGGTTTAGCGACTAATCTCATTCATATTAATGGTGGGAGCAAGTTATTTAAAAAATGCCTATTGTTAAATCCTAACTATACCCAAGAGAAGTATAACTTACCCAGTATTGCTAAATACTATAATTATTTTCCAACGAAATTAGAAAATTTTAGTCCTTATGAGAAAGATTGGAAATATAATACATTATTAAAAGCAGGAAGAAATAGCGAGATTATTAGAATAGCGCCTTACTCAACTATTACTTTATCAAGTGCAGAACAAGAATTTAATAGGTTATTCGAGGAAGCACTAAAAGCAGAAGGTAGTAAAGTATATATTTTTAAAGTACCTACAGGTTTAGGTAAAACAAAAAAAATAGAAGAATTGGAAAATGTAGTTATCGCTTTTCCTACTCATCAGCTAAAAGATGAAGTCGGTAAAAATAGAATGAAGGTTAATTGCAAAATTATCCCAGAATTACCAAATACTATCCCCCAAGAAATAATAGATATATTAAATCAACTTTATAGAGTAGGCGCAACAATAGAAGCAAATAAAATTATCCATAAAAAAGCAAACGATCATGAGGAATTAAGACAATACTGCCATCAATTAAGTAGTGCAAAAAACTCTTATGATACTGTACTGACTACACATGATAAAGCTCTATTTATTGATTTCCGGAACTTAAATACTATTATTTTTGATGAAGACCCTATTCATAAGTTACTAAATATAAGCAGTATTACTAAAGGGGATTTGCTAAACTTAAAAGCGCGACTTCATAATGTAGATGCAATTAAAATTCATAACTTGATTAAAGATATAGAAAATGGTATAACTAATTGTCCTTTAGAAATGAAAGCTATAATTTTTGATAATTATTCAGCAGTTGAAGAAGAGATAATAAATAATTGTGCCGATTACGAAGGGAATTTACTTAACTTCTTTAACAGTGATTTTTATGCAGTAGATAGCCATAATTTATCAGTAATATATTACATTAAGAAAAACTTATTACCTGAAAACACAAAAATAATTATTCTATCGGCTACTGCTGACAGAACTTTTTATGAAGAATTAGCTGGTGACAGATTAGAGTTTTACGACATAAGTAATGTGGAATTACAAGGTATTCTCATTCAAGATACTAATTATACTTTTAGTAGAGCATCTTTAAGGAATAATAGATGTTTAGAACATGCATTAAATAAAACTAAAAACTATGATGCCGTAATTACTTTTAATGCATATAAAAAGCATTTTACAAATGCACAAAAAAAGATGCATTTAGGTAATGTTTTAGGTTATGACGAATTAAAAGGTAAGAAAATAGCAGTTGTAGGTACACCTTATGAGAACGCTGTAAAGTATGCTTTGTTTGCTGCGTGTTTAGGTGTAAAGTATAAACCTTCTGACTTCCAGATGAATGATCAGACTATTGAGAGAAATGGGATGCAATTCACAATTAAAACTTACAAACACGAAGGATTAAGAAATATACATCTAACTTTAATGGAAGCTGAGTTAAGACAAGCTGTTGGTAGAGCAAGATTGTTAAGAGAACCAGGAGAAGTATTATTACTAAGTGGACTACCTTTACCTGAAGCTTGTTTAACTGATGAAGAGATTAGTTATGCAAAGACGGAACATAAATTCCCGGCAACATAATAAGTAATTAGTAACTGAACTAAATAAACTTAGTTATTTTTATAAGGGTGAGTTTGCAAAAAACTCACTTCTTTAATTAAGATAAATATATTAACAAAAAATAGCTGCAAGAAATATACAGTATTACTTTTTTCAGAATTTATGCATTTTATTTGTTCAAATGTACATGTATTTATGACTAAAATAATAAATAATAACTTTATTAAGTTGCATCTTTTTATTATTTAATATAACTAAATTTAATCAAGTATTTAAATCACTAGCTTTCGGGATATGGGCTTTAGTTTTTATGAGTTATCGATTGAATTATTATATAATTATACATTTATTCGGTTTAATATTACGTGCTGCTAAAGATCAATATCTAAACACTATTTAAATATATACATGACAATTATATTTAAATTGCTAACAACATTTACTTAAGATAAAATTATAAATATTACAGTTAAAAGGATAAATGAAAGAATATTCCTTTATTTTCTTTCACTTATCTTTTTAATATTAATGATTAATAACTATTTTCTTACCTCTAAGATATCCCAATTAACAACTGGATTTATTCAAGAAATAACTAATCCTAATAAACATACTATTAAAGAGTATGAACAAATACTTAAAAATCCTTGGGCTAGAGCATGCTGTAGCGTTAAAGCACTTAGAGCAGTTAATATGATGGGTGATTATAAACATGACAATGAAGAAATAAATGATTTTATCAATGATAACTTTCAAAACATGCGTGGTACTTTAGCAGATGTAGTAGGAATACTATGTAACGCCATGCCATTAGGAACTATGGTGGCTGAAATAGGGTTTAAGAAAAAGAAAAAGTTTCGCAAAATAGAGTATCGTCTAGATGGCTTTAATATTCTTGACCCTAATCGAGTTAAATTCGCAGGTCATTGGGGTAATTTAACTCATGTAGTTTACTACGATGGTAAAGCTAACGTATGGATTCCTTATGAAAAGACAATCCACATTACGAACGGACTAATGGGCATCTACAATGAGCGTAGTGCTTATGGTAACGCTGAATGTGAGGTTGCTTATCCCTATGTTCATCTCTACAACCTAATTATGTCAGAGATGTCAATCAGTGCTAAAACATTAGCTACTGGTATTTTTGTGGGTTTAGCTGATAGTGACAATACAGTTCAACTTTACGACGATAAGGGATACGTAATTAAAGACCCTAGGACTGGCGAACCTTATAAAATTAATGCTGTTCAACATTTGGCTCAACAGTTAGAAAATTTAGAGAATGTTCAATAGTTACATGAGGAAAGGGTTTTCCAGTTTTATGTTATCTATTTTGCGGCGCAGTCGTATTGAAACCTTTGTGCCAGTTGCATAATTCCTGCTACTAATAAGCTTTAAGTAAATTCATCTAGATGTGTTTACAAAACGCTTACAGTTTTTCCTTAATATCCTTAATTATTTTATTAATAACTTTATCCTATTATTTTTTTGAATGCATATGATTGCAATATGCATCACCAAAAGCTTCTGAGGACAGACACATGACCTATGGACTGTTTGAAATTCCATCTGAGAACGGTAATCATGCAGATGTTGCCTGGGCTGATCCTAATAACACCAATCTCAACGCCTACACTCATCTAGCCTATGCAATTGAAACAACCGACAGTGAAAACAGCATATTAGAACACCGAGGTATCCGCTTCAAAAGCTTACGCGACTGGTCAAAAATGAAAGGAAATTTTACCAATGTAGCCTCACGCATCAAGGAAGAATTTACATATTATGCAGGCAAAAGCATCCTCGAAGAAAATGAATTAAACCCTAAGCATCATATTAAAACTGTTTTGAGGCTTGGTGCATTAGAGTTACTGGCAAATATTTATTCTGGGCGTATTACAGCCAGTGACAAAGATCCTTTTCCCCATCAACTAGCATTACAGCAGTATGTCAAGAATCATGAGTCTTGTATTAAGCGCATTCTGATCGCTGATGAAGTAGGTTTAGGCAAGACAATTGAAGTAGGTTTGATCCTTAGAGATAAACTAATTACACAAAAAGATGATTTTCGTTGTCTTTATCTAACCTCTGGTGGGTTGACCGAAGATGTTAAAGAAAAACTGCGTAGCATGATTAAAGATTCTGCCGATGGGAGCATTATTAGTGTTGTAGATTCTTTTAGAGAATATGGCGATCGCATTAGTCAAAAAGGTATTCGGATTGCTAGTATGCACGCTGCTAGACGCTATCTTGATAGCAGCGAGAAGAAAGATTTACCCAGAGGAGTTAAACCCAATATCATCATCATTGATGAGTGTCATCATTGTGCCAGCAATGATGATTTAAATGGTGAGTCTGTAGAATCGGCAACCGATACAACACAGGCATATAAAGCCGCATATCAGATGATTACAGGAAAGTTCTGGCAAGACTCTGAACCACCAGAGTTAGTTATCCTGATGAGTGCCACACCTTTTCGCTCTGCTAATCAATTTACAAATTTATTGCGACTACTGACACACCAAACAGCACTTAAAAATGCCTATACAAAAGATGTTGATAAAAAACAACTTTTAGCAGCAATATCAGATGATTCATCTGTAACACTTATCTGGCGACAACAGAATGATATTCGTAATTGGTCAGATAAGCGATTATTTCCGAAGTTAACGATAGTCCGCCCCCACAGAGAAGGTGAGCCAACCCTTGAAAAAACTGATGAAGAGTATTTGTCAACATTAGAGAAAATCAAAAAGACAGTACAGCGAATTTATCGATATCATAATGATAGTTTTGGAGGATTTGCTACTGCACATCTTGAAACACGCTTGACAAGTAGTTCTTTGGCAGGTGCTTGCTGGCTATTTCGCTGGTGTGTCCGCCATCATCAAAAATGGCAAAACGAGAAAACGTATAAGGCAGACACATCAGATGCTACGAAACAATTGAGAGAATTAATCCGCGAGATTTCCAAACGTCTAGCGGAATTTGACGAGAATAGAGGGAAAGAATATGCCAAAGAGGTAATCTTTCCTTCTGACGGCAACTTTTGTTTTACATCTAGCCATTTACGAGAAGGCAATATACCTGCTATTTATGAGTTTCAAAATAAACTACTACAGAAGGTAAAGCAAAACAAGGATCAAGATGATGATGAGCATACAGATTTAGAAGCAACAATAGAGGAAATATTAGAACTCTCAGAATTAGCATTAAACTTGTTGGCATCAGGTAGAAGTGTCGAAAATGCCAAGCTAAACTGGCTAAGAGCTATGCTTGAAGCTCATCCAGATTCTCGTTTCCTGGTTTTTACAGAGGTCTTACAGACTACTGCCATTATTACCGCAACTTTCCATAACCAAAGTCTTGCACTTACTGGTGGGATGAGTGCTGATGAGCGTAAGGAAGTAGTCAAGAAATTTTATGATCGAACAAAGAACTACCGCATCCTTGTAGCAACTTCTGCTGCGGATGAAGGATTAGATTTTCAAGTAGCGAATAAAGTTGTGCATTGGGATCTCAGTCCTGATCCTGCTGTTTTAATGCAACGTAATGGGAGGGTTGCTCGCTTAGGTCAAATTTCTGATGTTACTGCCTACTATCTTATTTTAGAAGGTACACTAGCTGAAAAAAGAGACACTGCTTTACTAGAGCGTCTGACAAAAGCAGGGGTTACAGATCCGCATATGCAACTAAAAATTTTGGGACAGCTTGACAATAAGCAGCAGGAAAAGATTACAAATGCCGTTAGAGATGACGGTGTTGATATGGGAAGTGTAGACCAAATTCTCAAAGCAGCAAAGCAATACAGTGATGTTATGGAGACAGAACTTCGTAACTTAAATAATGAACAACAGCTAAAACTTCAATGGGTTCTTGATCGCGATAAGCTACTCAAACGCCTCAAAACTTGGCATGACTTGAAAGTTACTGAATACGATTATTACAAACATAAACTAGCTTTTGAAGCTAAAGAATGGCAACGTCCTGTTTTTGGTGAAGAGAAAACAGAGATGGAGTCAGCAGTTTCTGAAGTCCTTGCAATTCAACACTTTAAAAACAAAAAAGATAGATTTAACTTTGATCCAGAATTTAGTCTTTTTAGCCAAGAAACAAATCTTAATGGATTAGCCGGGTTGCTGCCTTGGTACATACAAGCAAGTCAGGGAGGTACAAAACACCATCAACCTCTTCTTGGATATGATCCAATTGGAACTTTAACACAGTCTCTTGCTAGACAAAGACAAGCGGATTTTATGGCTGTTTCTACACACAAGCTGTACGAACATTTTCCAAATCTTAAAGGCTGCTCTTACTTGCTATTTGCAACCCATCCATTACGAGAATTGGAGAAAAACAAATCATCAGATTCAGCAAAATACTTGACCTACTATACTTTTACAACTGATTTTAGTCAGCCAGTCAATCCCGATGGTGCTTCTGCTATTGAAGTGCATAAAATGATTACATTCTTAGAGGAGCAAATTGTTCAAGGTGTAGTCTCTCTATCAGCCGAAGTCATTGCTCAGGCAAAATCAGTAGGAGGGGATATCTCTAAATGGGTACAAGGTTCTCTCAGCATCGGTGGTGATGACTTCTTAGATGAAGAGTCAAGTTATTTTGTACCGATTCCTGTCGCTTTGGTTGCAATTGTTGATGAGGGTACATGAGGAATCGTACAGAAAGTTACGCTAAGGTAGAAAGGGATTGAAAATCTACGTGTATTACACCATGAAGTGCGGAAAGTGGGATAAAACAAATTAAATAGCTATTTTTCTACACTGGATTGGCTATTTGCTACTATGTAAGCCATGCCAGATGACAACTGGAAACAACAAGAGACTACTATCGCCATTGCTGATGAAAATAATCGTGAATGGCACTTTCTTACGTTTCCTACTTGGGAAGAAGCTAGACAAGCCGTTAATGTAGCTATTCGTGAAGGTAAAGCAGCAGTTTTTTATGATGGCGCTACTCTGCCTGTATCAGCATAGCTTAGATGTTGAATGATTAGCCTTGATTAACATTTAAGCATTAATACTTATCTCTATAAACCCCCATAGCAGGCGATATGAAGCTTAAGGTTGTATTAGAGCTTATAGGCGAAAGTACCTCAGACAGCCTTCTGGTAAGCCTTTATAACGTTATCAGATAGGTCATTAGGTTGATGATAGTAATAAATTATATCAATAGCCGTGAATGATAACTTTCTCTCAAGCCAAATATTCACCCCTATTTTGTTGTTTTAGGGATACATTGGATTTAGGTGAGAGAAAACTGAGAGAAAATCACCTTCTCGTTTTTGTGGTTAGTCTTGTAATACAACGAGCGCGGAGGGATTTGAACCCCCGACCAACAGAACCGGAATCTGTTGCTCTATCCACTGAGCTACGCGCCCACGATTTTCCATAGTATAACACTTTTATAAGGAAATTTGCATATCAGAAACCCGGTTTCTTGAAGAAACCGGGTTTCTAGTACATGACGGCGAAAATGTAGAGACGCACGAGCGGCGCGTCTCTACCATTCGGAATTGCGAGAAAGCCTGCAAGCCAAGCTTTTAGATTGCTTCGCACAGCGAACAACGCTTCTCAACTCCAGTCGGAGACGCTGCGCGAACGAGACGAGTAGCGCTCCTTCGTCGCTAACGCAACCAGAGGCGCGAACGCGATTTTTAATTTTTAATTTTTAATTCCGCTACGCGGTACTAATTCAGAGGAAACCCATCGGGTCTACTGGTGTACCATCCCGACGAACTTCAAAGTGGAGATGGGGACCTGTGGATAGACCAGAGGAACCCACAGCAGCGATCGCACTTCCACGTTGCACTGTTTGTCCTTCAGAAACATACAACTCGCTTGTATGACCGTAAAGGGTAGTAATACCTTTGCCGTGGTTGATAATCACAGCGTTGCCGTAACCACCGTACCATCCGGCAAAAATCACTGTTCCAGAATCTGCGGCACGAATTGTACTACCATAGCTGGCGGCAAAATCCAAACCAGCATGAAAGCGGCGATCGCCAAGAACAGGGTGCATCCGCCAACCAAAAGGACTGCTGGTGGGAGCATCGCTGGGATATGCAAACATACCAGTTCCGTGAACGATGATACTTTTACTGTTGTTTGCTTCTGCTGCCGCCTCTTCTGCCGCTTTTAATTCTGCTACCTTCTTTTGAATCAACAGACTCAACGATAGCGAATCTTTCTCTAGTTGAGTTTGCGCTGCTTCTAAGGCAAAGCGATCGCTATTTAAACGCCCAATCAACTGTTCCTGCAACTGTGCTTGACCTTGATAATCGGCGCGTTGTGCCAGCAGTTGCTGACGAATCAGGTCCATCTCATTTTTTTGCTGTTCGATGGCAACTTTTTGCTTGTTAATCCGGTCGGCAACGTACGTAAGTTTTGCCAAGACTTGCTGGTCGTGTTGGTAAACTAACTTTAACTGACGACGGCGGTCTAAAAAATCACTAATATTTTGGCTTTGCAGCAAAACTGCCCATCCTTGATGAAGGCGCGATCGCTGGAGAAAGCGCAGTCGGGCAATTGTTGCTGCTTGACGCGCTTGGTAGGAATCACGAGCCACAGCTAAATCAGCTACTAAGTGCTGGAGGCGTTCGGTTGCCAATCGTAGCCGCAATTCGCTGTCTTGAATGTGAGTGTCAGTGGTTTGCAAATTTTTCTGTAAGCCCTTCAAGTTGTCTTGTACTGCTTGTTGCAAATTGGATAAGCGATCGCGCTCTTTAATCACACCTGTTCGCTGTTGGTTAACCTCTTGTTCCTGCTGGCGCAATGTGTCAACTGAATGAGATGCGTCTTGTCGTTCTGCATGAACTGGCAATGCTGGGATCAATGCGAACATAATGCACAAAATACAGCAAAATACAAGACCTGCGTCAGGAAATTTTCTTTGTCTTTTCAAGAATAACGCTCTCATGTTGTTAGATTTGGCAAAGCGATCGCGTAAAACATCACTCCAACTTGTTCCCAATTTACCCACTGATATCAAATCCGGTTAAATGAACACACAAACGGTAGGGGCAAAAGCTTTGCTTTTGCCCCTACAAATACCATGTGCAATCAACCGGATTTGATATGACTCGCACAATTTGTTCGCCAGATACTAACACAAAGTTCCAACCATGTCAGCATTGACAAGACATAAATCGCATATGCGGGGTTGTATGAGTACAAGCAGAGCAATTCTCTTGATTGCCTTAATTATTCCGGGCTTACTGTTAGCAGGATCGTCAATTTACTCGTTCAACGCTGATTACGCGGAACTTGCAAGAACTGAAAGGTATATAGAAAGGCTAGTTAGTGATGGAAGAACTAATGATAGGCAGTTGAACCTTGCCTATCATCGCAGTTTCGTTCATCGCATGAATGCATTTGCCAATGGAACTTGGGGATTTATCGGTGCCACTATTGCCGCAATAGGCGTACATGGGATAGCGACTACTAAAGATGAGATATTCCAAGACCGGAAGACAAAATAATTCGTAATTCGTAATTCGTAATTCGTAATTGAGGAGAGAATTAAGTAAGTTGGCGCGAATAAACAGAACTATGTATTGAATAGTATTGCTCATAAGTTCTTTCGTAGTAAGGGCAGAGAGCGCTAAAGCGCTGACTGCAAACCTTTAATTTTTTACGCCGACTTACTTAATTACGCATTACGAATTACGAATTACGAATTCCCCTAGGTCAGCCAAAGCGCGATCGCGGTAACGTCCGTAACGCTCCGGTTTGTTCTTGATTTTCTCACCCAGATCTGGCAAAATGCCAAAGTTGGCGGGCATGGGTTGGAAGTGTTTGGGCGAAGCCGAACTAATAAATTCAAACAGCGCCCCCATCATCGTTGTGACTGGTAGGGTCAAGGGTTCTTTACCCAAAGCTATCCGTGCGGCATTTGTGCCTGCCAACCAGCCACCCGCAGATGCTGCTGTGTAGCTTTCAGTACCAATTAATTGCCCAGCAGCTAGTAACGTCGGGCGTTGCTTAAATTGCAAAGTCGGAAACATTAACTGGGGAGCATTGACAAAAGTGTTGCGGTGCATGACTCCCAGCCGCACAAATTCAGCATTTTCCAAACCAGGTATCATCTGGAAGACTCGCTTTTGCTCACTCCAACGCAGGTTAGTTTGGAATCCTACCATGTTCCAAAGTTGACCTGCTTTATCTTCTTGCCGTAACTGTATTACGGCGTAGGGACGTTCCCCAGTGCGACTATCTGACAACCCCACTGGCTTGAGGGGACCATAGCGCATCGTGTCTTCTCCCCGCTGTGCTAACTCTTCAATTGGTAGACAGGCTTCAAAAAACTTCGCCGTTTCTCGCTCAAAATCCTTCAATTCCACTTGTTCGGCTACACAAAGTTCTTGCCGAAACCGCAGATACTGCTCTTTATTCATTGGACAGTTAAGATAAGCGGCTTCGCCCTTGTCGTAGCGAGAAGCAAGAAAAGCGATGTCCCGATTCAGCGATTCTCCGACGACGATGGGGCTAGCAGCATCGAAAAAGCTGAGGTATTCCATCCCCGTAAAGCGACGCAAATCTTCTGCTAAGTCAGGGCTAGTTAAAGGACCAGTAGCTAAAACTACTATTCCTTCAGGGATAGCACGTACTTCATTCCGGCGGAGTTCAATTAAGGGATGGCGATCGAGGGTTTCGGTCAAGTCTTGGCTAAATTGTCCTCTATCTACTGCTAGTGCGCCACCTGCGGGGACAGCGTGTTCGTCAGCTTTCCCAATCACGATGGAACCGAGTTGGCGCAATTCTTCATGCAAAAGACCAGCAGCGCGATCGCTTGCCATCGCCCCAAAGGAATTACTACATACTAATTCTGCCAGGTGTTCTGTATGATGAGCCGGACTGAAGCGTCTGGGGCGCATTTCATGCAGAACTACTGGCACTCCCGCAGCGGCTATTTGCCACGCTGCTTCTGTCCCAGCAAGTCCACCGCCAATAACGTGAATCGGTTGTTGTTCCATAAGGTAATAGCCAATCTGCTGGAGTGCGCATATCACCCATCATAGATGATACCTTCGCAAATCAGAGGTAGTATAGCAATCCTATTTGGATTGTGAACTTCCGTTGCCTCAGAAACCCGGTTTCGTAAAAGTTACCGGGTTTCTCTGCGTTTACGAATCATTTAGGATTGCTATAGCCTAACTGATATCTTGCACTATTCTCAACAAGACCAAAAAAACCGGGAAATAACACACCCTAAGTGCATAAGTTGATGATATCTGATCCCTATAAAGAAGACATGAAGGTTAGCTCTTTAAGCTTAACTGACCTTCAGTAAACAGGTATGACTTAATGCACATAATAAAATTTTTGTCAATGCTTAAGTCCTAATAATGACGATAGCCACAAGCAAAAACCGTACCTTGTTAAATCAATGAAATGGATATTAACAATTGCTCTGATTTTGAGCAGCACCACTCAAGCGCAACTACAGGTAACAGCCCAAACTAAACAGCCTCAACAAAGTACCTCTCGACCAGTTTTTGTTTGGCCAAAAACACCCGCGCGGTTAAGTCCTGTATCTGGGCGCAGAGCCGGAATGGGTAGCCGGGATAATTGTCCTGCAGTTGCAAATGCACTAACTGCCTTGATACCGTTACAAGAGGAACAGAGGGTTAGCAAACAGACAGACAAATCAATTTCGGGAATTGTCGAGGGGCTAACTACCTCTGAACGACCAACTTTTTGGTTTTACATTCCCTACACCAAAGATTTAACAGCTAGTGCTGAGTTTATCTTACAAGATAGTGCGGGAAGCGATATTTATCAAACAAGCATCGCACTAAGAGCAAAGCCGGGAGTCATAGATGTTTCTCTCCCATCTACTGTTGCATCATTACAAGTGGGTAAAACATATCGCTGGTACTTAAAAGTCCGTTGCAATCAGCAACAGACAGCGAGTGTTCCTATCTATGTAGAAGGAGATCTTCGGAGAGTTAATTTGGATTCTAGTGTCATGCAGCAGTTGCAAGCAGCAGTTGATCCCCGACAAAAGGTTAAAATCTATGCTGCTCATGGCATTTGGTCCGATGCTCTGACTATGCTGGCACATCTGCGCCAGCAGAATCCTACTGATGCATCTCTGGCTGCCGATTGGCAAAGTTTATTACACTCAGTCAATTTAGATAATTTTGCTACCTCTCCTCTGGTAAACTAATAACCTGTTGATTGCTAATTGTTGATTGTTGATTGTTGATTGTTGATTGTTGATTGTTGATTGTTGATTGCTGATTGCTAATTGGGTTCGTGCCAGTCTGACCTTAGCCATTAACCATTAACCATTAGCAATTAGCCATTAGCAATTAACCATTAGCCATTAACCATTAGCCATTAGCCATTAGCCAACTTAAGTTAATAGTAATAATTCTTTACAGCCAATTGCCAACTAGTACGTAGGGTGCCCAGTAAAGAGGACGAGTGTATTCAGAACCTTGCAGGAGTTTTAATTGCGCAAGACGTAAAGCTTCTGCAGTAGTTTTGCCCATTGTTAAGTGATGGTAGAATTGACTAATAAACAAAGCAGTGGAGTCATCACCAATCTGCCATAACGACGCTAAAGTACTCCGCGCTCCAGCTCGAATAGCAACTCCTGCTAATCCCAATGCAGCACGGTTATCTCCTGCTGCTGTTTCGCACGCACTGAGAACAAGTAATTCAACTGGTTCTCTGCGTTTTTGCTCTCTACTTTTGAGCAAGCTATCTAATTCACTCACGTTAATGCGTTTATCGGCTGCTAGGATAAAAGTATCTTTAGCTTTAGAGCTAAATTGCCCGTGAGTTGCTAGGTGAACGATCTTAAAAGGCTTGGCATTGATGGTTTTTCTTAAAGTCGTACTCTGGAAATCTTGATCCAATAGTGTAGTTGTCGTTACACCCGACTGCTGAATTAATTTCAGTTCAACCTTAACGTTGGGAAGCGGTGCAAACTTTTCGTTCTTGGGTGGTTGCGATAGTCCTCCAGCAAGGGCGGTTAATTTTTCCTTTGCTAGAGGTTTGGGGGTAAATAGTTGTAGTCCTGGGCTAACAGCAACAGCATACTTCTGGACTAAATACTCTCTGCCATTATATAATGCAGCCACGGGGATATTTCGCAGTGACCCATCTGGGATAAATACCAGAGTATTAACTTTACTATTTTGGAGGTCTGTTTCAACTGGTTTGATTAACCAGTTATAAAGTTGCTGGGAAGCTGCCTGAAATTTCTGATTAGCATTCGGTTCGACTATCGTATGACGCATTTGTGCGATCGCCTGCTCTACTGACAGACGGTTGACTACAGAAGTTTTATGTATCAACGGTCGGTTGGGTAGTTTGAGGATCACCTCAAACTGGTGATCTAGAATAATCGGGTAAAAAATTGCTGTATTCGGGCGATCGCGATCTACTACTTTGTCTAATACCACAAATTGGTTATTTAAGCAAGATTGTCGGAAAAAATTGTCCAGTTCTGCCAGTTGCAAGGCTTCAATTCGCTGGCGTACTTTGTCCAAATCGGGCAATGCTTGCCCTTTCTCTTGTAAAAGCAGTTCTACTGATTGCCGATAAATGGGTTCAACGCTATCGCGAAAATTAAACTGCACCTCTCGGTTTACTGCTACTAAATCGCTGCGGAGTGATTGAAGCGTTGCGACTGCGGCATCGTAAGCAGCGATCGCTCCCTGAGTATTTCCCTGTGCTTTGAGCAAGCGTCCCAACTGCCACTCCCAACGATAAGCTATATCTGAAGCCTGGATTTTTTGAGCGATAAACAACGCTTGCTGTGTCAAATTTCGTGCTTCTTTTGACTGATTGTTCTGCTCGTAGACTTCTGCTAAACTGCCTAACGCATAAGATTCGGCACGCTCGGAGCCTATGGTTTTTGCTTGTTGAACGCTGTTGGCGAGAATGTTGGCAATGTCTTTTTTATTACCAATTTTGCTGATGGTGCGAGCAAAATTGATGCTTGCATAGATACCAGCTTGATTTGTCGGCAAAGTTGCTAATTGAGATTGGATTTTCGGAATTAGTAGAGATGTTGCAATACGGTTCGGAGAAGACATTTGCAAAGCCGATAACCCATGTAGAGACGCGAAATTTCGCGTCTCTACATCTGTTGTGTTTTTATTCTCAAGTAGTAAGCTCAGTTGATTGATTTGGGCTTGAACTTTGGTGAGTGGGTTGGAGGCAATTTTCGCAGCATTTTCATAATGGGCGATCGCATCATTAATATTACTTAATGCTCTAGTAGTATTACCAAGAGAAAATTCTGTGAGACTGATTTCTTCTGGCAGTTGCAGACGTTGGGCAATTTCTAAGCTTTGTTGTAAGTTTTTCTGGGATTCCTCTAAGTCGCCTAATTGTTGCTGGGCATTACCAAGGGAGCGCAAAGCTGCCACTTTTATAGATGAATCTGGTTGGGTTTGTAACTGCTGGGCGACTTGCTGCAAAGTATCCAATGCACGGCGGTAGAAGCCAGAAACCCGCAGAGCTTGTGCAAGGTTTATCCTACTGCGCGTCACTCCTGCATTGTTGCCCAAATGCTTCCAGATTTGTTCTGCTTGCTGTGATGTTTTCAAAGATACATCTGCTTGTCCTTGTGCCAGTAGCATTCCGCCCTGAATTTCTAAAGTTTGTGCTAAAACTTCTAGTAATTCAGACTTTTGATTGTTGATATTTAAGTTTTTATGTGCATCATTCCATCCTAGTAGATTCAAGCTGGTGTTAATAGCTGTAGAGGCTTCTTTCCACGAGCCGAGTTGCTCTAAGGCTAGACTGAGGTTAGTTAAAGATGCGGCTTGTGCGAGGCGATCGCCACTTTGCTGACAAATACGCACAGCTTGTTGTAGAACAGTCACCGCTTCGGCAAAACGTCCTGCTTGATAAAGGGCTTCTCCTTGAGAGAGCAGTTGCTGTGGTGAAGTGGCAATACCCAGCCTAGAAACCGGGTTTCTCCAATCGCCAACTACCCCTAACTGAATCGTATTGGGGGTGGTAGTTTGGATGTGAAACCCGTCTGCGGAATTTGTCTTTGGTTGTGTAGCAGATGTGCTAGGGATAATAGTTAGGATAAAAGCAAGAGTAAATAATACTAGATTAGTAACCACAAATCTAACGTGTTGCTTTGGTAGCTGAAGCCTTTGCATCTTTCACACCTCACTGAGATACAGGACAAGAGGTAGGTGTTTGCCATCGGCTGTGGGAGTTGACACCTGGAGTTTGCGCTACCAGTTCTATATTTCCATTGCGATCGACTATCCAACCAGTAGCTTCCACAATTTGATTTTTTGCAGTAGCAACTTTGGGAGTGGTTGAGACTGTTGTTGGTTGAAGTTGAATATTTGTTGTGGCTGAGTTTTCGGGCTTCGCTCTCAATCTCACCCACGCTGATATAGTACTGGAATCAAGTAATGGTTCAGTGGGACTCATGGGTAGTCCGCCGCGTCCTGTTGACACAAAAGTATTCTGGAATTCTCGACTTCCGGGAGTGCAGGCGGTGGAAATTTGCTGTAGAGCATCAACTAGATTAATTGGGAGTTCGACTAAGCCACTAGTGGGGTCGAGATCGGGTGTGGTGATTTCTACAGTGCCACTTAAATCAGGAGTTTTCCCAAAAGCGGTGATGTCACTTTTTGGTGTAAGTTGGTTTTGAGGCTGGATGCCAAAGACTCGTTTGGCGTTAATTGTAATCTGACCGCCACGAGAAGCAACAGAATTGGCGGTGATATCGCTATTTTCCTTGGGAACGGCGACAATGAAACCATTTTTGGCATCGATTCTGATGTTGCCGCCAGTGACGTTGCTTCCAGAGGCGTTCGTGGTGATGCTACTTCCACGACGTAATACTAATAAAGGTGAGTTGAGAAAGATATTTCCCCCACCTCCCTTAGTATCAGCACTTATTTTTGCGCCGTTGTCAAGACGGATAGAGTTAGCCTGTACTGTGAGGTCGCCCGCACTTCCCGATCCAGCACTGCTCACAGTTAGTCCACTGGCTGCACCTTGATTGCCTACTTTCGGTTTGCCATAGATATCGATCTTGTCACCGAATTGAGCAAGTCGAGCCAAGTAAGTTGGATCGCTGTCGTTTATTGTCGCAGTGCCAGTGGCATTAAGAGTGATGCTACCCGCAGGCCCACTACCAGATGTGATGGCAGTCAGTTGCCCACCCGACATTGCCTCAAAAGTATTGGTATTGACTGCGATTGCTCCCCCTCTACCACTGGCTGTAGTCCGGGCATCTACAACCGCGCCGTTGGAAATACTCAAAGTGTTTGTATTCACGGTGACGTTACCGCCAACTGCAGAGGAATTGGTGGTGGTAAATATACCGCTCGATACTCCATCTACGAAGCTTGGAGGAGAATTGAACCTAGGTGGGATATTGTTCCGAAAAAGGCTGGTGGTTTCCACTGTTGTATTAGTCCCAGACACACTGACCCGATCTGTTGCATTGATGAAAATATTACCAGCTTTTCCTTCTCCTGATGTGACTGCATTCAGTTGAGCGCCATCTGTTAATAAGAGCGATCGCGCTCTGATGTTAATCCCTTGAGCATCCCCAGTTGCCCCTTGTTGTACGGCAGTAGAGATGTCACTATCAGCCAGGGAAATTGCACCCCTAGTCTGCACAGAAACCCCGCCAGCATTTCCTTGTCCTTGAGTGCTAGCAGATATCAAAGATTGATCGGAGGAGACAAATCCTGCCCGAATCTTTATATCTCCCGCTTTGCCTTTTCCATTCGCAAAAAGTCTGGTCGTGATAAAGCTCTGGTCTAGAGATAAATCATCCCTGAGATGGATTGATATGTTGCCAGCATTTCCCTCTACCTTCTTCCCAAGAAGATCGTCGTCGCCCACTCCAGTAGCCAAAAAAGAGCCGTTCATTAACTGGAGAGATGGAGCTTTGATCGTAATATTGCCTCCGTTGCCTTTTATCGTGTTATTACTTGGGGTGCAGCCAACGGCTATCAACGAGCAGACTCCAACGTTGCTGAATGCGCTACCTTTATCAAACAATACGCGATCGCGGGCATTAATAGTTATATTCCCAGCGTTTCCCTTTTGTCCATTGGCGCTGGCTGCTAAGAAAGATTCATTAGTCACAGAAAGCGAGCCAGTATTGATAATTATATTTCCAGCATTCCCTTCACCTTGGGTGTTGGAAATCAATTGAGATCCATTTGTTAAGGAAAGGGACTCACTGGTGATTTTGATGTTACCTCCATCACCTTTTACTTGTGTCGCATCACTAAAGGGAAGCTGATTTACATCAGTGTATACTTTAGCTCCATTCTCAAAGGAGACAGTATTGCGGGCATTAATAGTTATATTCCCGGCATTTCCCCGTCCATTGGCGCTGGAAGCGAGGAAAGATTCATTAGTTACAAAAAGCGAGTCTGTATTGATGGTGATATCGCCTGCATTTCCTACTCCCGAAGTGCTGGCATTAAGTATAGAGTCATTGCGTACAGTCAGGGAACCAGTAGTGATGCTGACGTCGCCTCCGTTACCTCTCCCACGTCACATTGGTATAAACTTGACCTGCCCGATCAAATAAAACGCGATCGCGGGCATTAATAGTTATATTCCCAGCTTTTCCTTGTTGTCCATTGGCGCTGGCTGCTAAGAAAGAGTTATCGGCAACGGAAACTAAGCCAGTATTGATCGTAATATTACCCGCATTCCCCTCATTTTTAGTGCTGGCAACTAGTTGAGCGCGATTTGTTAAGAAAAGCGACTCACTAGTCATGTTAAAGTTGCCTGCTTGACCTTTACCGTTTTCCCCAACCTCGGTGTAAGCCGAACCTTTATCAAATGAGATGGTATCGCGAGCATTAATGGTTATATTTCCTGAATTGCCCTCTCCCTTGGTGCTAGAAGCGAGGAAAGAGTCATCGGTAATAAAAAGTGAACCAGTGGTGATCTTGATATCACCTCCATTACCTTTGAGTGTGACATCGGTATAAGCCTGACTTCCTTTACCGAAGGAGACAGTATCGCGGGCATTAATAGTTATCCCCGGCATTTCCCCGGCCATTGGCGCTGGCTGCTAAGAAAGAGTTATCGGCAACGGAAACTAAGCCAGTATTGATCGTAATATTACCCGCATTCCCCTCATTTTTAGTGCTGGCAACTAGTTGAGCGCGATTTGTTAAGGAAAGCGACTCACTAGTCATGTTAAAGTTGCCCGCTTGACCTTTACCGTTTTCCCCAACATCGGTGTAAGCCGAACCTCTATCAAATGAGATGGTATCGCGAGCATTAATGGTTATATTTCCTGAATTGCCCTCTCCCTTGGTGCTAGAAGCGAGGAAAGAGTCATCGGTAATAAAAAGTGAACCAGTGGTGATCTTGATATCACCTCCATTACCTTTGAGTGTGACATCGGTATAAGCCTGACTTCCTTTACCGAAGGAGACAGTATCGCGGGCATTAATAGTTATCTTCCCGGCATTTCCCCGGCCATTGGCGCTGGCTGCCAAGAAAGAGCCTTCAAGAACAGAAAGTGACCTGGTATTGATAGTGACGTTGCCTGCATTTCCCTGTCCATTGGTACTGGCTGCTAGAAAGGAGTTATTGCTGAGAGAAAGTGAATCAGCATTGATATTAATATTTCCACTATTGCCCACAGCGTTCTGTACCACTTGATTGGAAATCTTGCTGCTGTCTGCAATAGCAACTATCCCAGTGGCATTAATTTTAATATCTCCCGCCTGAGTTTTGGGTGAGCCAACGCCTGAAATTCCTGTTAGCAGTTGGCTTCCCGCCAATATATTCAAGTTTGCTGCATTGACAACAATACTACCACCACTGCTTGCAAGTACATTCACTTCAGCCTGATTGGTAAGAGACACATCGGCTCGTGGCACTCCTTGTGGAAAACTCAAACCAAAGGACTCACCGTTAGCAACAAGCCCGACGGCATCTTCTCCTGCTACACCTCCCAACTCCACACGCCCCCCCGGAGCCAAGAGGAGTCCACTCAGCATGCTCACATTGCCACCTAAAAGTGCTAAGGTCTTACCAGGATTCACCTGTAGACTAGACCCCTGTATCTGAACACTACCAACATTGCTCCCGTATTGCAAGCCAATAGGAACACTTACAGTCAGCAGCGGTGTAGTTGGCGGTGAAGTTGCGCTGAAAAATGTGCCATCAGCAAATTTTAGACTACTTGCCGTACTTGCTAAAAAAGACCCTCCAATCTTCAGCGAGGCATTGGAACCAAAGATCATACCATTGGGATTAATCAGAAACAGGTTAGCTTTGCCGTTAGCACGAATTAACCCATCAATATCTGAAAAGGATTTACCCGTTACCCGACTAATAATGTTTTGAATATCTGGTGCATTATTGAAAAAAGCTGTTTCCCCATTGGGAACAGAGAACTCAGAGAAGCTGTGGAACAGATTAGCGCCTCTTGTGGTTCCGCCGGAAATGATTCTAGTATTGCCTTCTAATCTCACTTTGGAATTATTTGGGAGAGTGCGATCTGGCGTAATTTGGGCAATCGAGCTATTTGGATATAAGGCGATCGCACTCCCAATCGCAATTCCTAGATGCCGCCAGTACAAACGCATAGAGCCGAAAGACATTGCACTCTCCTATTGAAAAGGAAATTTAGCTTGGAATCCTCAATTAAGGGTATAGGTGTCAGCAAAATCAACTTATGCACAAGCCAATACTGCAAGGGCTGAGATAAATTATCAACCGTCAACCTATGTAGAGACGCGACGCCCTTCGGGTTCAGCAGTCGCCTACGGCGGGAAACACTCATTCAGCGCTGCTTCACCAGTCGCCTACGGAGGGAAACCCTCCTGCAGCGCTGGCTCAACTTTCGCGTCTCTACACCGATTTAATTCCCACCACAAATCCAAAACCTACGTAGTATTGATGCACAAGCGAGGATACTAGGTTGGTTTCCAAAGCAAGAAACTGGGAATTTCTTAAGCAAGAGCGCTTGCCCTATAATATCAAATCCCGTTAATTAGTTATCAAAAATCCGCCGCGATCGCAAGCGTTGTGGAGCTTTCGCACAGCGTGTCCCAAAGGGACTCAGCAATCGCTCTCGCATAGTTGATCGCGCCTCCTTAAAATTGCGAATACTGCGTTGAAAGCTCAAGAATTATACGTGATTTTCCTCGGACAATCAAGACTCCGTCTTGCTTCGCGCCTATCCAGAGTCCTAAGAGCGGCTCCAGATAGTGAATAAACCAAAGTCACTGCTACCAATTAAGAATTAGAAGGCAAAGCAAACATGCGATATCAGATTTTTGTCAATGCGTAAGTCCTATTTTAAAGGTAATGTCATGAAATTATCTAAGTGTTTCAGAGTTTTCAGTTTAACAGCAGCACTACCAATCAGTGCCAGTCTCCTTATGATGTCAGTAGGAAAAGCACTAGCAGGTGGTGGGTTTACAGCATCATGTAAAAATATCCAAGTTTCCGTTTATATCGGCCACGGCGGGTTCTCTCCTTTGGAAGCTGACTGTTATAATGTAAACGGACAGCTTTCACATACTTACGTAGATCTAAATGCTGCTATAACAAACAACGATGGAAATTTAGCATGGCAAAAAAATGGTGGTTTCGCAGCATCTGTTGATAATTGTGGTATAGATGTTTCAAATGTTACTAGACTCCATTGTCTAGCTACAAAAAGAGATGGTTCTAAGGTAAATGCATCTATAACTTTGGACGACGAAATAGCAAATTACAATAGTAATTTAACAGTAATTGATGGCTTCTGACAAACTAGCCGACTTTTTCCCAACTTGGTATCTTAGCAAAGATATGAAGAATTATTGGGAAGTAAGCAAGTACATACGACCAGTCGCCTAATTTTGCTGAAAAATTTTAGTGACTAAAAAATAACTAAAAAATAACCCTTGGTGAGTGTGCGCCAAGGTTTTTTTAAAATTCTAGGACCAGCCCTTTCAAGGTGGCTGAAAAACCTAGGCAATTATGCCGAATTTTTGGCATTGAACCTTCGTGTTCTTCGTGTCTTCGCGGTTTAAAAATATTTTTGAACCACGAAGACGCGTTCGCGCTACTCGGCGAGGAATTGGGAGAAGAACACGAAGAAAAACTTCATTTTTATGCTTCACCTTGAAAGGGCTATATTCTAGGACTTACGCACTATACAGATTAAGCATCATATGTATTACGGAATTCGGTCGTTTCATAGGGACGAGCGAACAGATAAAGGTGCAAGCCCCACATTGTCAGGGCGGGGGTACCCCGCCCCTACGGTGAGTCCAGCCCTTGCAGCTTGTTTCACTCATTCAGGATCTGGCGTAAGCGTTGCGTTAGCGACGAAGGAGCGTCAAGTCGCTTCGCTCCAAGTCAAAAGTCAAAAGTCAAAAGTCAAAAGTAAGAACCCCATAAATAAATTTAGGGGCTTGTAATAAGGACGTAGTATAACTTGATTGCACTCCTCTCGAAATACATATTTTTCATTTTCCATAAATAAATTTAGGGGCTTGTACCTTTTTTGTACTTTTGACTTTTGACTTTTGACTTTTGACTTCCCGAAGGGCGGTCACCCGAAGGGTCATATTGTGGTCTACTTGTTGCCGGACTCATCCGAATTCATACTTAACTATTTCTGTCAATGCGTAAGTTTTATATTCAATTCAGTATTTATATCACAACGGCAACACTCGACCATCCACATATCCAGAGAATATCGCCCCAGAAAGGTAAAACCCAAAGAATTGGTCGGTTGTCTAAAACTGCACTGAGAATTTGACTGACCATTTGTGCTTGTATAAACACACCTGGTATTCCTTGGTAAGGTTGCTGTGCAGCACTGTAAGGGTCTTCTTTGCTATCCCTACCTTTGCAGTAAGCAAGCGTTGTGGAGCGTTCGCGCTGCGTGTTCAAAAGGGACTCAGCAATCGCTCTCGCATAGTTGATCGCGCCTCCTTAAAATTGCGAATGCTGCGTTGAAAGCTGAATAATTATACGTGATTTTCCTCCGCAAATCAAGACTCAGTCTTGCTTCGCGCCTATCCGGAGTCCTAAGAGCGGCTCCAGATAGTGAATAAACCTATCTCACTGCTACCAATTAAGAATTCAGTTGGCAAAGCGAAAAAACTTCTGATTCCCCACAGTGAATAAAATCATTTCACTGCTACCAATTAAAAATCAGAAGGTAAAGCTAAAAAACCTCTGATTTTCCAGCCGTGAATAAACTTATCTCACTGCTACCAATTAAAAATCAGAAGGTAAAGCCAAAAACGCCTGATTCCCAACAGTGAATAGAATCATGTCACTGCTACCAATTAAGAATCAGGAAGGTTAGCAAAGCTAAAAACCTCTGATTTTCAACAGTGAATAAACTTATCTCACTGCTACCAATTAAGAATCAGTAAGGTTAGCAAGCTGGAAACAACTCTGATTTCCGACAGTGAATAAAATTCAATCACTGCTACCAATTAAGAATCAGAGTCAAGGCAAACATGCGATTACCTTCAGTTCAAACACAATCTGAAACTCAGGAGAAAAAGAATGTCTAAGATCAACAACCAAATCCAAGACCTTTACAGCATCGAAGCTGTGCAAGACCTTTCCCATGAAACTGCTGCTGCTGTTTCTGGCGGTGCTGCATTGGAACTCTACGATGACAGCAATTTTAGGAAGCTGTTAGTGCAGACAAACGATGGTACTCCAAATGTGGGCGAGCGCGTAAATGACCGTATTACCTCGATTGTAGTCAACGAGGGTGTTTGGAGATTCTACACAGATTCTCAATATCGGGGTGTTTCTGCCGATTTGGGACCAGGACGTTATCCAAATATTGGTCTCGGTATAATTCCTAATGATTCAATCACATCCTTCCGGAGGATCGGGTAGGTTGAGCTAACACTTTCAACGATCCGATCTCATCTATTGTGATTGTTGAAACTTAAGTCCTGAAAACCAAAAGAGAAAAAGCGCTCTCACCTTCGCTTTTAGCTGAGTAACGCTTTTTCTCCCAGTTCCTAGGGGCGAGGTTGCTTTCGCCCCTTATTTTTTCATAGATATTTAATTTTACCATGAGATATCAGGTTGTTCTCCAACACAGTGAAGAAGACTGTGGTGCTGCAAGCCTTGCCACAGTTACCAAACACTACGGACGCACCTTTACCCTCAACCGCGTGCGAGAAGCAGTGGGCACAGGTTCGCGGGGAACCACACTACTAGGTTTGAGACGGGGAGCAGAAACCCTGGGATTCCATGCTCGTCAAGTCCAAGCCACCGCGCAACTACTAGAGAAATTCAATGAAATACCTCTCCCAGCAATTATACACTGGAAAGGCTACCACTGGGTAGTATTATACGGAAAAAAGGGAAAAAAATATGCGATCGCCGACCCTGCCGTCGGCATCCGTTACCTGACCTCGAAGGAGTTAATGGCGGGTTGGGGTAATGGTGTTATGCTGCTGCTGATGCCTGACGACAGCCGCTTCTATGAACAACAGGAAGATAAAATTGGCGGTTTTGGGCGCTTTATTGCCCGCGTCATGCCATATCGCAATATTTTGGTTCAGGCGATCGCCATCAACTTTGCCATTGGACTCCTCTCCCTCGCCTCCCCCCTCATGATGCAACTCCTCACCGATGACGTACTGGTGCGGGGAGATACCCAACTGCTGACGACAGTGGCAATTGGGGTCATTGGCATGAACCTATTTCAAAGTGCCATTGGTTTGGTACAGTCTCACCTGATTGGTCATTTTGGTCAACGGTTACAATACGGACTGATTCTAGAATACGGGCGACAACTGTTGCGCTTACCCCTATCGTACTTTGAAGCACGTCGCAGCGGGGAAGTTGTCAGCCGAATTGCCGATGTTCATACCATCAATTCCCTAGTTTCCAAAATTGTCCTCGGTTTACCTAGCCAATTTTTTGTGGCTTTGGTTTCCTTAGGCTTTATGCTCTTCTATAGTTGGCTACTCACCATAGCTTCCCTCGCCGCCTTTGCGATCGTCACGGGAGTCAACCTGCTTTTTCTCCCCACCTTGCGCCAGAAAACCCGCAGCCTGATTATCAAAGGTACAGAAAACCAAGGCTTTCTCGTTGAGACCTTTCGCGGTGTTCAAGTCCTCAAAACCACCTCTGCCACACCGCAAGCTTGGCAAGAGTATCAGGCGAATTATGGTCGCCTTGCTAACTTGAGCTGGACTACGATGAAGTTGGGGCTGTACAGTAGCACCATCACTCGGGTTTTGTCCAATTTCACGAATATTACCTTACTCTGGTTAGGCTCGAACTTAGTCATTAATCAGACATTATCCATCGGTCAACTGCTAGCGTACAATGGGATGTGTGGCAGCTTTCTCGGCTTTTTGGGGTCGGTAGTTGGGCTAATTGATGAATTTATCACTGCCCAAATTGTTGTCCAACGCCTGAGTGAAGTGATTGACACCACCCCTGAAGACGAAAACGACTTCAAAAAGCCAGAGGCTGAAATTAAGGGCAATGTCAACATCACCTTTACCAATCTCAATTTCCACCACGCAGGTAGAGTCGATCTCCTCCAAGATTTTTCCCTGACTATCAAAGGCGGTCAAGTAATTGCCTTAATTGGTAAATCTGGCTGTGGCAAAAGTACCCTCGCTAAACTGATTGCAGGTTTATATTCCCTGGAATCTGGTAATATCTGCTACGGCATCTATAACCAACAAGACATTTCTCTGGAATGCCTGCGGCACCAGGTAGTGTTAGTGCCTCAAGAACCCCATTTTTGGAGTCGCTCAATTATTGACAACTTCCGCTTCAGTTATCCCCACATTAGTTTTGAGCAAATTGTTGGGGCTTGTCAAATTGCAGGTGCAGACGAGTTTATCAATAAACTACCCGACAAATATCAAACTGTTTTAGGAGAATTTGGCGCGAATCTCTCTGGCGGTCAAAAGCAAAGATTAGCCATAGCTAGAGCAATAGTTACTGACCCCCCTATACTGATTTTAGATGAATCTACTGGCGCTCTCGACCCGGTATCGGAAGCCCAAGTGCTAGAAAAATTGCTGTACTACCGACGGGGTAAAACCACAATCTTGATTAGCCACCGCCCCAGAGTGATTCAGCGAGCCGATTTTATTGTGCTGCTTGAGGAAGGGCGCTTGAAAATCCAAGGCACACCAGAAGAACTGCGCCATCAAACAGGCGACCATTTAGATTTCCTTGATGACTTTCTCCCATCTAAGAATGGTTCGGTGGTGAAATCTTCTCAGTTTGCTAATTGCTAATTGTTCATTTTTATTAACCATTAGCTATTAGCTATTAGCCATTAACAAACATCATGATTAGCAACTCCAACTCAGACTTTCTCCCTCCAGTTATTGACAACGAATTTCTGCCGCCGATAGGTTCTTGGGCTAGTCTGGGCGGAGTGGTGACGATCGGTATTTTGTTTGTAAGTATCACCGTTGCCTCTGTAGCTAAATATAAAGTCACCGTCAAAGCACAGGCGATCGTCCGTCCTGCTGGTGAATTGCGGATTGTTCAGGCTGCTACAGAAGGACAAGTTATGCACATATCTATAAAAGAGAATCAAGTTGTTAAAAAAGGAATGGAGATTGCTACTATCGACGGCTCTCGCCTGCAAACCAAAAAGAGCCAAATACAAAGCAATATTCAGCAGAGCCACTTACAAATCGTTCAAATCAATGCCCAGATTGATGCCATCAATCGCCAGGTAGCAGCAGAAACTGACCGTAGCAAACAGGCTGTTGCTTCAGCAATAGCTCAACTGAGCCACCGCAGCCGTGACTACAGTGATAAACAAATTACGAGCAACACTGATGTCGAAGAAGCTCAGGCAGAGTTGCAAAAAGCACAGGCACAGTTAAAATCAACCCACGCAAACTTTAAGTCAACAGAGGCGGCATTAAAGGGAGCCAAGTTGAAGCGAGATAGATATGAAATTGTCGCAAAAGTTGGAGCGCTTTCTCTTAATCAATTGGAAGAAGTACAATTAATTGTTGACCAGCAAGAACAAGCGGTTAAAATGCAAATTGCCGCTATTGAGGAACAACTTCAAGCTATTAAGGCGGCGAGAGCCAAATGGCAACGAACACACACAGGTCTTAATCCAAGTCAGGCAGAAGTTGCGATCGCTCAACAAAGCATTGCCCAAGAACAAGCCAAAGGAATTGCTACCCTAGCGACATTAGAAAAAGAACGGCTTGCTCTGATTCAGCAACGGGTTGAAAAAAGCCAACAGCTAGAGCGCGATGAGCGTGAACTCCAACAAGTAGAAATCGACCTCAGCCAAACCACGATCGCTGCCACATCAGATGGTATAATATCTAAGCTAAACTTGCGTAACCCTGGTCAAACCGTGCGTTCTGGAGAGGAAATCGCCCAAATTGTTCCTAGTGATGCCCCTTTGGTAGTCAAGGCAGCAGTAGAACCGCAGGAGAAAAGTAAGTTGAAACAAGGTCAAAAAGTACTTTTGCGGGTTTCTTCTTGTCCTTATACAGATTATGGCACTCTCAAAGGTGTAGTTAGCCAAATTTCTGAAGATACCATTAAACCTCAAGCTAATAATGCCACTGCTACTGCTGCTACACCTTCCAGCCAGCTTGGGGGTGCAGCTGGTACTTTCTATGAAGTCACGATTCAGCCAGAAGTCCTATCTCTCGGTAAGGGCAAAAACCAGTGCCATATTCAAGTAGGGATGGAGGGCAGAGCTGATATTATTTCTAGAGAAGAGACTGTACTCCAATTCTTTCTCAGGAAGGCAAGGTTAATTGCAGATTTGTGACTTTGTTAATTGCAATGCATAAATGCATTCGCAAGTAGTAAAGAAGATCTCGCTTTTTTTTCTTTTTCATAATCCAAAGTTGGGGGAACCTATACCCCAACGGTTAATTATTAATTAATTTAGTAATTTTTAATTACGAATTACGTTAGCGTAAGCGTTGCGTTAGCCGGTACTCCGGCGTCAGCGTTAGCGATAGCGCAGCGTTAGCGATAGCGCAGCGTTAGCGATAGCGCGAGCGTTAGCGAGGAACGAGCGTCGGAACGAGCGTCGGAACGAGCGTCGGAACGAGCGTCATTACGAATTACGAATTATTCGGTCAGCGGGAAAGCAGCCATCACCTTTGGTTGTCACGGTATCGATAAGGCAGATTCGGATACACTTTTTTGTCAGGAGAAAAATCATGTTTTTCAAGCGTTTATCTCAGGTTTTTCGCCAAGTAGCAACAGTTACTTGTGGTTCCGCAATAACTTTAGCTACAGGTTCTGTTGTCAATAGTGCTACGGTAGGAGGTGTAAATAGTAGTACTTACCAAGATAGTTGTTATAGCGTTTCTATCAGCGGGGATAATTTATCAGCTTGGTGTCAATCACCAACCCTGGGGCAAAACGGCTACTCGAATTATTCAACTATTAAGATTAAAGGAATTCACAACAGTAATGGTGTGTTAAATTTTAGTAGTCTTCAAGATCCAAGTGATTATCAACTCAGTTGTGTTGGAATTGGTACTGGTACTACTAATATTTTAGTAGCTAATTGTCCGACAACACAAGGTATCTATACACAGACATCAATATATATTCCGGGGATAGCGAATCTGAATGGAGTTTTGACGTATAATAGTAAGTCAACGCCTACTCCAACGCCTATTACTTCAACGCCTATTACTTCAACGGTTAAAGGTTACTGGGACCAGACCTATCAGCCTCATAGTAACATCCCCACCGACTCCACACTAAGTATCGCTTTTAGTGGATGGGCTAATCCAGATCAGGCTTTAACAGATAGTGCCAATGTACAGGGAAAGTTGGTGGGTGATAAATACATTGCCTTGGGTGGGGGAAATTCTAATGGTAAGTTCACCCAGCAAATTCTTAATTCCATTATTACTTACATTAATAATGGCAGTTTCTCCAACTATAAGGGTATTGCTTTTGACATTGAAGAGGGCGATGCTGGGCTTACCTCACTTTTTCAACAGGCTTTTGCTGCTGCCAAATCCAAAAATTTAAAAGTTTTGGTTACGACTAGCCACGCAGCCCCTTACGGAATTACTGACGCATATACTATGATGGAAACCTTCATTAATGACGGGAATATAGACTATCTTTCTCCACAACTATACACCTTTGGAACGGAGACTCAAAACGACTTCACACAGAACCAAGGAGTATCTTGGAAGGATTACGCACGTGCGAAAGCCGCTATAGTTCCTAGCATTGTGCAGGCTAATATGTACAACGACGCCAAAAATCAATTCTCGCAATATGGAGTAACCACAAGCGGATTTATTCAATGGGCAAACTAAAGTTAAATAAAGGCATCCGTGACAAGTTAAGATATCATGGCGGTTGTCAATGGGAAGTAAGCAAGTACATACGACCAGTCGCCTAATTTTGCTGAAAAATTTTAGTGACTAAAAAATAACCCTTGGTGAGTGTGCGCCAAGGTTTTTTTAATATTCTAGGACTTTGACCGTATTACCTCGATTGTAGTCAACGAGGGTGTTTGGAGATTCTACACAGATTCTCAATTTCGGGGTGTTTCTGCCGATTTGGGACCAGGACGTTATCCAAATATTGGTCTCGGTATAATTCCTAATGATTCCATCTCATCCTTCCGGAGGATCGGGTAGGTTAAGCTAACACTTTCAACGATCCGATCTCATCTATTGTGATTGTTGAAACTTAAGTCCTGAAAACCAAAAGAGAAAAAGCGCTCTCACCTTCGCTTTTAGCTGAGTAACGCTTTTTCTCCCCACCTTGCGCCAGAAAACCCGCAGCCTGATTATCAAAGGTACAGAAAACCAAGGAGCTATGGGATACACTTATGAGTTACACTTATAGCATAAAACACGCACAGCCTACTAAATATTTATCATCCATGACTCGTTGGTTTAATACCGCAGGTCCTTGCCAAGCCGACATTCACTACATGGTGTCGCCAACCAGTAGATTACCAGACTTAAAGCAGTTGATTGAACAACGTAGCTATTTTGTCATTCATGCGCCGCGTCAAACAGGTAAAACAACGGCAATGCTAGCGCTAGCGTCCGAACTTACAAGTAGTGGAAGCTACACGGCAGTTATGGTATCAGTAGAAGTGGGGGCACCTTATAGTCATGACCCAAGTGCCGCAGAACTGCCTATTATAGACAGTTGGTGGACGAGTGCCAGGTTAGATTTACCCTTTGATTTACACCCCCCGAATCAATGGAATGAAGGGCAGCCAGGAAGAAGAACTCAAGCTGCTTTACAGGCTTGGGCACAAGCAACGAAGAAACCATTAGTATTATTTATAGATGAAATTGACTCTTTACAGGATGAAGCGCTAATTTCATTTCTGCGCCAATTACGCGATGGCTATCGTGGGCGTCCTAAGAACTTCCCGTTGTCCGTAGGGTTGATTGGCTTGCGAGACGTGCGTGACTATAAAGTCGCTTCCGGTGGGAGCGATCGCTTAAATACAGCGAGTCCTTTTAATATCAAAGTACGTTCCCTAACATTGAGAGATTTTAATGTAGCTGAGGTGCGAGAACTATACCAGCAACATACCGACGATACAGGGCAAGTTTTTACAGAAGAAGCTATCGATATGGCGTTTGATTTGACTCAGGGACAGCCTTGGTTAGTAAATGCATTAGCCAAAGAAATCGTAGAACAGATGGTAAAAGATACAACGGTAGCAATTACACCAGAACATATTTTCAAAGCTAAGGAAATACTGATAGCACGTCAAGATACTCATCTTGATTCGCTTGCTGAAAGACTTAGAGAACCAAGAGTACAGGCAATTATTGAACCAATACTAGCAGGGTTGGAACTAGGGGATGTGCCTAATGATGACATCCAGTTTGTTATCGACCTGGGTTTATGTAAAATGGATCCGCAAGGTGGGTTAACCATTGCGAATCCCATTTACCGTGAAGTCTTACTTAGAGTATTAACAGTTACACCGATGGCTTCATTGCCTAAAATTGCACCTACTTGGTTAACGAAAGAAGGTGAGTTGGATACTAAAGCGTTACTGCAAGCGTTTCTTAAATTCTGGTGTCAACATGGTGAACCATTACTAGGTAGTACTGTATACCACGAAATTGCACCCCATTTAGTGCTAATGGCATTCTTACATCGCGTCGTTAATGGAGGTGGAACTTTAGAACGTGAATATGCGATTGGAAGCGATCGCATGGATATATGTTTAAAGTATGGAAATGTAATATTAGGAATCGAATTAAAAGTTTGGCGGGATAAAAAAGGAGATCCACAATCCGATGGTCTTGAACAATTGGACTCTTATTTAGCACGCTTAGGATTAGATTCTGGCTGGTTATTTATTTTTGATCGCCGTTCAAAGGCGCTACCAATCGAAGAACGCTTATCAACACAAATTACAACCACAAAAAGCAAACGTTCTGTCACCGTTATACGTGCTTAGTTAAGAGAAATGTCGTGAGTAACCAGCAGATTAGCACTACCCTAAATATTGTTGAGAGTACTGTTAGGTTCCATGCCAATAATATTTTCGGCAAGCTGAACTTTAGCGCTACTCGGCGAGGAATTGGGAGAAGGCTAGGCGGGTTTTGTCTGTGTAGCCAAGCTAGCGCGCATTATGAGTGTTAGCCCGATCTCACGGCGACTGGCGCGCGACTTACAGTCGTCAGGTGCAAGATGTGAGCCTTCAAACAGCGTCGAATGAGTTCTCTACTGGAACCTGCAATACTAATAATCATGGCGACTTTGAATCAATAACACAACAACGCCGCTTGCGACTACTGCAAAAGCAGAGGGAATAAATGGTATCCATGCCCCTTGGATGAAAAGCGCGATGCTTCCAAAGGGAGTCGCGCAGAGGGCGATCGCACAAACTCCATATAAAATGATAACCGTCGCAACTATGGCGTATCCTTGATGCGTAAGCGATTGCACACGCCAAACAATCAAACCACAAACACTCGACCATCCACATATCCAGAGAATATCGCCCCAGAAAGGTAAAACCCAAAGAATTGGTCGGTTGTCTAAAACTGCACTGAGAATTTGACTGACCATTTGCGCTTGTATAAACACACCTGGTATTCCTTGGTAAGGTTGCTGTGCAGCACTGTAAGGAGTTGACCAACTATCCCTAAGAGTGTTAGCTGTCACCCCAATCAGAACTACCCTATTTTTCAACAAATCAGGGTTAACTTGATCGCTCAATACATCTTCAAGAGAAACTCTTTGGTAATCTGCATCACGGTAATTGACAAGTATTTGAATACCACCCAAAACTCCTTGTTGATAGCCACCACTGCGACCTGACTTTAAGCGTTGGAATACTTTAGAGCCAAACTTTACATAATCTTCATTGAAATCAGGTTTAATCTTTTGGTAATCTAAGTAACGAGCAGCCAGTTGCAACGAAAGTGAGTAAGGCGTTGCACAAGCAGAAGAAGGCTCTTGCGCCATCATCAAAATTTGGCGACGCACAGTACCATCTGGGTCTGGGATTACATCAGTAAAACCCTGACGTTCTACAGGAACTGTCGCACTCGGTTTCACACCTAGGGGGTCTTCTTTGCTATCCCTACCTTTGCAAACAGCAACAACATTTTCTTTGCTCAGTTCAGTCGCCAGTTGGATTGGGTTTGACTTATTTGGGCGATCGACAAAGTCTCGATAAATATCCAATCCAATGACTTGCGGTTGATACTTTTGTAATTTGTTGAGTAATTTAGCTAACGTACTATCCGAGATCGATTTCGGTCCGGTGGTCGTTTCTTGTCGAGATTGAATATCTTTTTCAGTAATTTCAACAACCAGCAACCTTGGATCTAACTCTTCCTGAGGACGCAGAAGCAGCATTTGGTCTAAGGAAAGCAGTTCAATTTTCTCAAAAACCCCCACGTATCTCAAACCTATTGTTGAAAGAGTCACTATAATAGTACTCAGCAGTACAGTCCCTAGTTTGGATAAAGTCGCAATTTTGCTTTTCGTTAAAACTTCGCGGCGCGTCTCGGTGATACTGGAACTACCACGTAGTTCAAGCCAAGTTGTGGGAACAGTTGTGGGATTTTGGCAGATAACTGGCAACCAACTGGCACAAGGAAACTCATTTTCTAATCCTTGAAGTCTTTCTCTCGCTTCTCGCACAGCTGGAAAAAATGCCTTTCCATCTGCAAAGGCAAAAAGAAAGTTTTTTAAAAACTCCTGCGCGACTAAGTCTGGTACGAGTTCCCGCATCACAATCATTTGAGGAATGTTAAAATCAGCAAAATTTCGTGCCAAACCAATTCCGTCACAGGAGTTGAAAATTGCCAATTTTAAACCGCGTGTAATTGCCGCCCTCAGTGCATTCTTTAACTGGACAATTGTTACACTCTCTGTCTGATTGATATAAATTTGCCCGTTCTCCCCATCAGCAAGACTGTCGCTATGTCCGGCAAAAAATAAGATATCCCAATCCTGATTCCACAGATGCTCATCAAGTTCTCTACGTGTCGGTTCGACCAGAAACTTAGTCTGGGCATCTGCTAAATTCTCTAACAAAGAGTGGTCTTTGTCAATATCAATCCCAACGCTGTTACCCAGTACTGCCAAAATCTTAACTTTACCTGTAGGCGATCGCAATACTTGAACAGACGCATATTCATGATTGCTCAAAGCTAATTCAGCTTTGGGATAATCCTCAAAAAAATCCCACAAATGCCAAGGCAACCGATGCAGTAAAGCTACATTAGTTTCAATAATAACTCTAATTTCATCATCTCGATTGAGCAAAGTCCGTAACTGCCGCTCAATTTGCTGGAATGACTCAAATTTCAACCAAGCATTGATGCTTGCTTGTAGCTGTTGACACACTTCATTAAAGTCATTCACAGAAATATTTGTGATATCTTGCGAATGCACTTTTATGCGATGATTGCTGCCCAAACGTTGATGAATAGCATCGTAGAGTAACTGCCACCTTCTGTAGAGTTCGGAGATTTGTGGGACTGCAGGTAGACTCCCGATTAATTTCACGGATAAAGATTGGTGAGTCTGCCCAAATTGAGCCGTGACAACAGGAAATCCTTGATTTAAATCTCCTCCCAACAAGCTGAAGATGACTAGCTTACTCATTTCTTAGTTGTTAGTTGGTAGTTGGTAGTTGGTAGTTGGTAGTTGATAGTTGATAGTTGATAGTTGATAGTTGATAGTTGATAGTTGATAGTTGATAGTTGATAGTTGATAGTTGATAGTTGTTAGTTGATAGTTGATAGTTGATAGTTGATAGTTGATAGTTGATAGTTGATAGTTGTTAGTTGATAGTTGATAGTTGTTAGTTGTTAGTTGATAGTTGATAGTTGTATATTACCCATAACTGATGACTAATGACTAAATTACGAAATTTTCTGTTATTTGGTAGTCGTTAAGAGCTACTTGGATGCTGAAAGATTCTCCTACTTCCCCATCAAAGCGTTTCAATTGCACGTAGTTATCTTGAACTCTTGTTTGCACTTCCTGAATTATATCTCCCTCGGTGGAAAGCAAAACTAGCTTGATATGAGCGGGTAGGTGTTCAACACGGGCTGGATGTAATTGCACGCGAATACCAACTTGTTGGTTAGCATCTGGGAGCAAAGCAACTAGTAGCACTACTTTGTGAGAGTCTAATTCCATTGCCAAATCAATTAGCTTTGCTTTTTTTATACTATCAGTACTTAACTCAGAAGTACTCCGGAAATTAAAAGCTAAACTGCTGGAATTTGGCGGAAAAAATGCCTCAATAGTTTCCCAAGCGTTATCGTATACACCTTCTAGCCAACGACTAAGATTCACTAGCACTGGGTAAGATTGCGATTGCTGTCGTTCTTGATACAAACGCTGCCGCCACTGCTCATGGTCTAGTAGCGATGCCCAGGTTTTAAATGGCAATACTAGCCTAAGTAAAGATACAGAGAAATCGCCTAACCGTTGCAGCATATTTTCTGCTTGCTCGGTGGATAATTCTGGTAGTGGGGCGATCTCCGCTTTCATCTCCTCTCCTCGACAAAATTGATAAGTCATCCAAAAAGCATTGAGGTCTTTTGTTAGATGCCGAGCCTCCAGACAATAAGTCCTATCCACTGGGTCATACTGACCAAGAGATTTGAGTTCGGTATGAGTTGTGTAACCCCAAATTCGCACCCACTCGCCATCTGGTTTGACTTGCGCTGCTAAGTAATAGTCTGCGGCCCAACTAGGAATATCTACCCACTCCTGAGGGACTTCTAATTCACTATCATCAATTGCCTCACTGGGAATCAACACCACTCGCCTTCCGTCTAACAAAATTGCTGTGCCATTAACAAATTCCCAAAAAGCAGGCACACCAGGAGAACTGTACCAAACACTTGCTTCGGGACAATCTTCAGTTGAGATCCAATTCAAGAAGGCGTGGAGGCAAATTTGATTAATGTAAGCGCACCAACGGCTACTAGGTGTAGCGTAAACCTGCTGCTGCCAGGATTGCGCCTCTATTTTTGGTGATATTTCTAACCACCATTCTCTTGGATCTGCAAATGCGCCAGTCATTTTTACACCTTGTGAAAATTAGGGGATCATGTTATAATGTACATATTGGTTTGTCAGCCATTCTTCCAAAGCAATACTCATATATTTAATTTGGTTGGAATTGACAGAAATATTCATAGTTTCCAGGCTCCACTTGATTAAAGCTGCCAGTAAGGATTCTCTACCTTTAACCAGTCGGCGGGAGACTGTAGGCTGACTCATGTGCAACTGTTGTACAATTTGCTGCTGAGTTAGTCCTTGTTGGTAGTAAAGCTTGAGTACGTCTTGGGATTGTACATCCAGTAGCTGTAAAGCTTTTAACACTACAGCATTCATCTGAGATCTTTGGTTTTTTCGATATTGGACATCCTCAACGGCGATCATATCCGTCATTGGTGAGTCAGAGGATGGGTCTGGTAAATCCTGCATTTGGTCGCTGTCATCTTCAAGCTTGAAAGCATTTAGAGACTTAACAGGTGGAAACAGATAAGCACGCACGTATAGCGCTGTCTGGGTTAACCACTGTTCAATTGTCTCGCTGGTGCATGCCGATATAGGTTGAGCTTGTTTAAGGCGATCGCGGTTGTAAAGGTTGGCAATATCAAACCACAGTTGACGATTTGGTTCTGGTAACTTACTAGTCCCTCCAGGTTGCTTCTGGACGTATAGTTCTTTAAAACAAGTCCAGGCTAAACGATATTGGGCAATTGCGCTTGGTGACAATCCAGCTTGATCGATCGCTTCTAAAAGCAGCTTTTTGCTCACTTTGCGTAACAATGCCCAGTTGGAGCAAATATCAGCTTCCTTACGTTGGCGTAAAATATCTCTCAGCCGACTGGTAATTGCTATATTGGCATAAGCTTTTAAACTAGAAGATTTTTCTGGGTTGAAGTCTTTGAGGATGGTTTCAACTTCAGTATTCGCCATTTGGAAGTAATCAGCTAAACTGTATTGGGTATTCGTAAATTTGGCAAGTATTTTTGAAGCAGCCCAGTAACATGATTCTTGTAAATAAGCCGATAAATGCATTATGGCGAGTCTATTGGACTGAGTTTGCCACTGCTTGTACCAGTAAAGTGCCCAAAAAATTTCTGAGTTAAGTACATCTGGTGAATACTTTAAGCAATTTTTGATACTTCGATGTAGTGTAGGAGCGGTCAACCATTTGCTAAATCTGTCTCTTTCCAACTGAAGGAATGTTGAGAACATATCCGTAATTTCTTGGCGAGGACGCATAAGCAATTCAACATCTAAATTCATCCGAACTTAAGCAACTATCACTAGTATCACAATTTCTGGCGTTGCTGAATTGAAGTATGAAAAGAAAAAATGAGGTATTTTAAAACTCTTTCTCTTTGCGCCTTTGCGTGAGGTAAATTCATACCGTGATTCAGCAACGAGATGAAAGCCTAAAACTTTAGTTTTTTTCTACAGATAGTTCATCATAATTCGTAATTACTAATTCGTAATTCGTAATTAAAAAGGGGTTTGATACCCCCACGTCTATACGTGGTCATTTTTCAGTCGGGGTTTAAATCCCCGTCTGAAAAATAATTACGAATTACGAATTACGAACTACGAATTTTTAACGTGCGATCGGGGCTGCTGTTGATGCCGTCTGATGGTTGCACACACTGCTCCGGTTCCTAGCCAGAAGATCTGCTGGGGCATACGGGTGATATCAAATCCCGTTAAATGAACACACAAACGGTAGGGGCACAGCACTGCTGTCCCCCTACAAATACCATGTGCAATCAACCGGATTTGATATGAGAAATAAACATGGAGTGAAAAACATCCTCACAGACGCGACCGATATCGTGGATATCTCTAATGCAAGCTTGGACAACATTAACATTATGACCTACGGCGAAAATATCGCTATAGTATAGATAATAACAAGCACATTTCTCTAAAACACAGTGCTAGACTTTGATGAAATACGTATGCAGCTATCAATTAACCATCAGATATGTTGTTAGTGTTCAAAAAAAAAGAATAAGGGAAAATATCTCTAAAGTTCAACAGTATTGAGCTATAGTTTTAGGTTAATGTAAATTTTTGTTACTTTAAGTAACATTATTATATTTGTTGCTGATCGTCACACAAAATTAATTGAAATTCTCAACAGCTTTGCATATCGCTTGCTTTTAGCTCTAACCGATGTACTGACTCACTTATTATACCAATGTTGTCGCCACTGTTTCAACTCAGCAATTTCTTTGTTTTGTGCTTTAATGATGTTGTCTGCTAGCTTTTTAATCTGTGGACGTTGAGATTTCTTTTGGGCAACTTTAGCCATATCCACATTGCCGCCTTGGTTACCCAGAAATAGGAACAAAAATTGCGCTTTGGCTATCTAATATCTGGAAGCTGTTTCCCAATGAGGCTGTATACTTGATTTGATTTACTTACGCTCTTTCATGTGGTTTTCTTCCGGACAAGACTCGGAAAACCAGGAAAATCTGTGCATGTGAATTCTACTGTCGCTTAAAAATAACACGGATGAGATTACGCTTTTTCCTACTGAGCGTTATCAGTATTGTGCTGCTATCAACTCCTACAAAAGCCGCCAACTTGCAATCTTGGCATTTTGACACCGCCAAAAATCAGCTAGACTTAACCACCGATTCTGGAGTTATACCAAGAGCTTTTCTGATTAACAACCCAACGAGACTTGTCATTGACCTACCGGGAACTCATATTGACGATAATACAATCCATGAAAGTTTTGGATCTGCCGTTCGGGAGATTCGGATTGGAAAGGTTGACTCCAAGACGACCAGATTGGTGATTGAATTAGCACCAGGTTACACCGTTGACTCCAAAAACTTACTGTTTAAAGGAGATTCATCCTCCCACTGGGTGGTAAAATTCTCATCGATTGACCGCGTCGCTGTTAACGAAGCCCCAGCGTTAAATTCCAACACCAAGCTAGATGAACAGAAGATTCCCGTCCCAGTCGGCGATATTTCCACCTTTGCTGGGACTGTATCTTTAGGCAAAGAAATGTTGCAGCTCAACTCTCAAATTAAAACATTGATGGCTCGCTACAGCTTCCTCTCGCCAGGAATGTTTTTCCTAGATTTGCAGACCGGCAATTATTTGGACATCTATGGGGAAAAGGTTTTTCCCGCTGCTAGCACCATTAAGTTTCCGATTCTGATTGCTTTGTTTCAGGAAGTAGATGCTGGCAGAGTTAAGCTGAATCAAACCTTAGTGCTGCGGCGTGATTTGAAAGCTGAAGCTGAAGGTTCGGGAGTATTGCAAGACAAACCTGTCGGCACCCGACTGAGTGTTTTAGAAACTGCCACTAAGATGATTACCATCAGTGATAATACCGCTACTAATATGATTATTGACCGTCTAGGTGGAAAGGTGAGGTTAAATCAGCGGTTTCGCAGTTGGGGGCTGCAAAACACTGCCATTCACCATCTGCTAGGCGACTTTAAAGGAACTAATACGACTAGTGCTAAAGACTTAGTGCGACTGTCGGCGTTAATTGCTAATAATAAGTTGCTTAGTGATACAAGCCAATCTAAGGTTTTGGATATAATGCGTCATGTAAAAAACAAGCGTTTGCTGCAAGCTGGTCTTGGTAAAGATGCGGTATTTGCTCACAAAACAGGGACTCTTGGGGTTATTCTGGCGGATGCAGGTATCATTGAGTTGCCAGCTGGTAGGCGTTACTTGGCAGGGATTTTTGTGAAAAGACCTTTCGACGATCTCAGAGCCAGGGATTTTATTAATCAAGTTTCTCGGTTGGTTTATAGCTACCTAAACCAACCCAGCTTCACTCGTTTACCTTAGTTCGATGCCAATTACATCATTATCGAAAATTACTCCGAAAATTGATGTTTCTTTAACATTGATTCACATTCATATCTTGCACCTGCCCGACATACCGCCAAGGAATAAATTCCTTGGCTCAAAGCGAAAGTCCACTTAAGTGGACTAAACATTATTTTACAGTCCACTTAAATACTTATGCAAAAATATTTATGTCCGCAGCGAACGAAGTCAAGCAATCCTAAACGCTTACGATTGCATCCCTTGCGCTTCGCACTCCTTTCGCTTCGGACATTGTATATTTAATTTTGCATAACTACTTATATGATGTCCGGCAAATCACCCTTAATATGTCATTGCGAGTGAAACGATGCAATCACAAGGTTTTTAGGATTGCTTCCCTTCGGTCGCAATGACGGTTATTTGAACGGACATGATATTAAGTGGACTTTCCTATTAGCCTGCGATTTGAATCGCAGGCTACTGATAGCGTGGTGCAAGATGTAACATTGACGCCAAATATGCTTGACTAATTGCTGAGAAGGACAACGTATCGTCCTTGAAATGCCACGGCTAATTCCCCTGCTTCCCATATTTCTGAGCATAGTTCTAGCCTTGCTTTTTCTCTCTTTCTCAAGGTGTTGATGAACTGGGAGATTTGTGTTGGCTTAGGCTTGTGACAGATGGCTGAGAAATCTTTTGTGACTGGTTTGAGATAGTTAATACGACTATCTTGGATAACGATGTTCGCTTTTAACTCTTGCTCTTTCAGGACAAGCCAAAGTAGTCCCCAGCCTACGAGTGTAACCAACGCATTGAGACTACCGGCAAAAGCAGTATCCTTGTGATTAATATTTTTCTCTAACGCTGCTTTCAGTGTCAGACAGCTACCGTTGTAGTCTTGTACAACTACTCCGAGATAGTAAGTGATGGGAATTTCTGCATAGAGGGTTTCTTGAAGTTCTTGCGATCGCTCTTTCAATTAATTAAACACTCCTGACAATTACAAGATTTAAACAGCCCAAAATCAGTATCAATGTTCCAATCAGTGAGCCAATTGCACCGATGATATTGCCTGCATAGACCACCTTATTTTGGCTAGATCCCTCAATTGAAAGACCGCGATGACCTACCCAAGCACAACCCGTAAAACCTAACCCCCAGCCCCTTCCCTACAAGGGAAGGGGAGAAAATCAAAGCCTCTCTCCTACGAGGAGAGAGGAATGGAAGCGAGGTCTGCGTGTGGTCTATTCATTTTAAAATCGCTGTAACGTGCTGATACTCCGAATATTTCTTTTGCAATTCCTCTGGAACTGGAATGGGACGACCATTCTGCAAATTGACAAATGCACCCTTCTGTATAGCTGTTGCTGCCAATTCGTTATTAGATAAAATTTCGGCTTGAATAATCCACTTCAACCGCCCTAAACTGCTTAACCATAAACGTCCAATCACTTGGTCAAAAAGTTTGATTGGGCGTTTATACACAATTTCAGTTCCTGCCAGGATAGGGATATATCCTTGCTCAACTTGTTTATCAAGTGAGAAGTGTTCATCTAAAAGCTTTGAACGTAAATCCTCTAACCATCTAATGTATACGATATTGCTAACAATTCCGGCAAAATCAATGTCGTATGTCCTTACAGGTATTGCAAGTTCTACTTCTAATGGTCTGTGCAAGTTGTGAGAAATTACCATTATTGCTCCTAAAAATTTGATTATTTAAGACCGTTCAGTTTGTTAAAGGTTAAAAATAAAGTATCAGTGATGTCATCCATTACTTACAAAATCAGTGCTTCCTTATCTAATTTAAGACCAAACGGTCTGATTTAAAACAAACGACGATCAAAAAAGTCCGCAGGTTCTACATCCGCAATTGGCTTTCGATGTAATCAGTCAAATGATTAATTGCTCTTTCGATATGAATTGAGTCGCCATAAAGCTTGCTCATCATCACAGCACCTTCCAGCGTTGCAATCACAATAGTTGCAACTTCATCAGTATTCACTGTTGAGCGAACTTCTCCTTTTTCGATTCCTTTTTGGATAACTCGACAAATCATGTCACGCCAAGAATTCATCGCCTTTTGAGCGCGATCGCGTAACGCCGGATGAGCATCATCACTCTCCACAGCAGTATTCAGCAGCGGACATCCTCCTTTGATGAGTGGATTATCTGGTTTATCTATATAGATCCGAAATGTCTCAATGATTGCGAACAGACGCTCAATTGCATGATGTTTGCTTCGCCACGCGGCTCTATGACGCTTGCTAATGCAGGCGATCGCAAAGTCAAAAGCCTGTAGTGCTAGCTCATCTTTACTTGCGAAGTGATTGTAAATCCCTCCTTTCTGCAATCCTGTCACACGCATAATATCTGAAATAGACGAACCAGCATACCCCTGTTGATTAAACAGTTCGGCTGCTTGTTGGAGAATTTTTTCTTTTGTTTCTTCGCCTTTAGACATTTGAGTGTTTAAGACCGATTGGTCTGTTTAATTATAACTGTGGCAACGGATGGGTAACGGATGTAACGGATAATTTAATTGTCGTCCGACGAGCATAGCGCATCCGCTACATCCGCTACAACATCCGTTGCCTCATCCGCTACATCCGCGACAACATCCGTTGCCTCATCCGCTACATCCGCGACAACATCCGTTGCCTCATCCGCTACATCCGCTACAACATCCGTTGCCCCATCCGCTACATCCGCTACAACATCCGTTGCCTCATCCGCTACATCCGCTACAACATCCGTTGCCTCATCCGCTACATCCGCTACAACATCCGTTGCCCCATCCGCTACATCCGCTACAACATCCGTTGCCCCATCCGCTACATCCGCTACAACATCCGTTGCCCCATCCGCTACATCCGCTACAACATCCGTTGCCCCATCCGCTACATCCGCTACAACATCCGTTGCCCCATCCGCTACATCCGCTACAACATCCGTTGCCCCATCCGCTACATCCGCTACAACATCCGTTGCCCCATCCGCTACATCCGCTACAACATCCGTTGCCCCATCCGCTACATCCGCTACAACATCCGTTGCCCCATCCGCTACATCCGCTACAACATCCGTTGCCCCAAGCGTTCTGGGATTACCTAATCTTACACATCCAATATAAACTATGATTCTATTGACCCATTTCTGGAGAAATATCAATGACAATTTCAATGTATCAAACTTCAGTACCAGTGTGTATTCGCACCCTAAATAACCTTGTGGGTATTCTTGAAAAAGGTGCTACATATGCGGAAACCAAAAAAATCGATCCGAACGTCTTGGTCAACAGTCGCCTATCCCCAGATATGTTTCCATTGTCAAGACAAGTACAAATTGCCTCTGACATAGCAAGGAGAGGTGCCGCACAACTAGCAGGGATAGAAGCCCCCAAGTTTGAGGACAATGAAACTACATTCCCCGAACTGATTGACCGCCTGAAGAAAACTATCTCTTATTTAGATACATTTAAACCCGAGCAAATTGACGGTTCGGAGGAGAGAACAATTACCTTACAGATGCGTGACAACACTCTATCTTTTCAAGGAATGCCATTTCTCCTATATTTTGTTTTACCAAACGTTTATTTCCATGTCACGACTGCATATGACATTCTCCGCCACTGCGGTGTAGAACTTGGCAAAATAGACTTCCTTGGTAAGCCTTAAATTGATTCACATAATCCATAAACAAAACTGCTGACTACTTTTTGTAGAGATTTGCGAAATGCGATTAAACGTGAGTGTATACATATTTAGTTAGATGGCATGGCACTGCTCTCTCTGCACTTGGTGGGGAGAGCAGTTTTTTTGAATAACTCTTAGGGTATAAAAATTTGGTCATAAGCCAGCTATTACCTCTTCCATAAGGAGAATACTAAAGAAGCTTAAGGGTAAGGTAGCCTAGGTAACAGGGAGTTGCGATCAAATTGCTAAATCAATTAGATCACTTTTTGCAATCTATCTAAAGAATTAAATTACGGAGATTAATCTTGGCTGACAACAAAAAAGTTTAGTTGATCGCGGGTGGAAGACCTAGCTATATTTCTAGTTGTTCTCGCCGCCATCAAGTATTAACTTGTATAGAGACCTGAAACCGCTAATTTTTTCACACTGACAGCAGATATCATAGCCCTTTCAAAAGGAGAACCAGATCGTGAAACTTGAAGGTAAAGTCGCGCTAGTAACAGGTAGTAGTCAAGGTCTTGGACAAGCGATCGCCATCCGGCTTGCAGAAGAAGGTGCGGATATCATCATCGACTACCGTTCTCACCCAGAAGGGGCGGAGGAAACCAAAGCGAAAGTCGAAGCCGCCGGACGTAAAGGCTTAGTTGTCAAAGCAGATTTGGGTATAGTCAGCGATATCAACCAGATGGTTGCCGATGGTATCCAACACTTCGGCAAGCTAGATATCCTGGTAAACAATGCAGGTATAGAAAAGAACGCCGATTTCTGGGATATAACAGAAAAGGATTATGACAACGTGCTGAACGTCAACCTCAAAGGCGTATTTTTCGCCACACAAGCGATCGTCAAGCACTTAAGGGAAACTCAACGCCAAGGAAAGATTATCAACATTAGCTCAGTGCATGAAGAATTACCTTTCCCGCACTTTACCACTTACTGTGCAAGTAAAGGTGGTGTGAAAATGATGATGCGAAACTTGGCAATAGAACTCGGACCATTGGGCATCACGATCAACAACGTCGCACCGGGAGCTATTAACACACCCATTAACACAAGTTTGATCGAAGACAAAGCAAAGCTAAACGCTGTGCTGCAAAATATCCCTCTCGGGCGACTAGGGGAACCAAGTGATATTGCTTCTATGGTCGCCTTTTTAGCTTCACCCGACGCTAACTACATCACTGGCGCTACCTTCTTTGTCGATGGTGGACTGCTATGGAACTACCATGAGCAGTAGTTTGCATTTGCTAATTGCTAATTGCTAATTGCTAATTGCTGATTGCTACCATTAGCGATTACCAGCCCTAAGTATAAACTTGTCTAATTTACCTTATTAGGAGATTATAGCATGAAAGCTGCAGTTTTACCCAATTATCACCAACCTCTGGAAATACGTGATGTACCTGTGCCGGAGATTGGTCCCTTGGATGTGCTGATTAAAGTCCATGCCTGCGGGGTCTGCGGCTCGGATGTGCATTTGGTTAATGAGGAATTTAAGGGAATGTCAACAGTGCCAGTGATTCCAGGTCACGAAGTTGCCGGAGTCATTGAACAAGTTGGCGAACAAGTCAACTATCTCAAGAAAGGCGATCGCGTTGGCATTCCTTGGGCACAGCACACCTGTGGTCATTGTCGCTACTGCATACGCGGTGAATCAACTTTATGTCCAGAGCAACTGGCGACTGGTGTTAGCCTCAACGGGGGATACGCAGAGTATACCAAAGCCCCTGCCCGTGACGTGACTGTCATCCCCGATGAAATTTCCTTTGAAGACGCAGCACCCCTGTTTTGTGCAGGAGTTACTGTTTACACTCCCTTCAATTACGTTGGCTTCAAAGCGGGACAAACTGTTGCGGTGATGGGTGTAGGAGGACTGGGACATTTGGCGCTGCAGTTTGCCCATGCTTTAGGAGCACGTACAATTGCAGTCAGCAGAGGCGAAGATAAACTCCAACTGGCTAAAGAAAAACTGGGAGCAGATGAAGCGGTTGACTCCAGTACTGACGAATGGGTGCAAAAGGTGCAGCAGATGGGTGGTGCTGATGTCATTCTCTCAACTGCCAATTCATCCAAGTTAATGGGACAGGCGATCCACGCCCTTGCTCCAGAAGGAACCTTAGTATTGCTAGCTGTGGATAACAAAGAAATCCTCTTTCCGCCGCCAATGGATTTGATCGGTGCCCGTCGGCGGGTCATGGGCAGTCCAAGTGGCTCAATTAAAGATATGCGCGAGACATTAGAAGTCGCTGCCAAACACGGCGTTCGCCCGATGATTGAAACTCATCCTCTAGAAAATGCCCAACAGGCTCTTGAGCGTGTACGTGATGGGAAGCCGCGTTTTCGAGCAGTGCTGACGATGAATTAAAAAACCTAACCCCCCAACCCCCTTCCCTAAAAGGGAAGGGGGAGTGGTTGGGTGGGTATTGCCCACCTTAGAGAAAATGTTGTAGAGAAAAATTATGAAACCATTATTGGGAAAAATCGCCATCGTCACTGGTGGTTTAGGTGGCATTAATGCGTACACGAAAGCAAAATTATGACTCAAGAAGAAGCAAGATTGCAGCAAGACCACGATCGCACCGCCTATTGGAAACGCTGGGGACCCTACCTCAGCGAACGGCAATGGGGCACCGTCCGTGAAGACTATAGTCGTGATGGGAGTGCTTGGGACTACTTCCCTCACGACCACGCCCGGTCCCGCGCTTACCGTTGGGGTGAAGATGGGATCGCCGGAATTTGTGATAACCATCAAAGATTGTGTTTTGCCATTACGCTTTGGAATGGTCAAGACCCAATTCTCAAAGAAAGAATTTTTGGCTTAACGGGAAATGAAGGCAATCACGGGGAAGATGTCAAAGAATACTATTTCTATCTCGACAACACCCCGACGCACTCTTACATGAAGTGTGTCTACAAATATCCCCAAGCTGCTTTTCCCTACACTCAACTTGTGGAAGAAAATCGCATTCGAGGTCGCCAAAAGCCAGAGTTTGAATTGCTGGATACAAATGTGTTTGCTGACGATCGCTACTTTGATGTGTTTATTGAGTACGCCAAAAATACACCGTCCGATATTTTGATTCAATTTAGCGTTGTGAATCGGGGACCGGAAGAAAAAACCCTACATGTATTACCAACACTGTGGTTTCGCAATACCTGGTCTTGGTTTGCCGATCAAGAAAAGCCGAGTGTCAAGGTCTTAAAATCTGATGAACACTTGAGTGTGATCGAAGCTTATGTATCAAGCCTGGGCAACACATGGCTATACTGCAACGAGGCGACGGAACTGCTGTTTACAGAAAATGATACGAATTTTGAAAGATTAGATGGAGTCGCTAATGCTTCTCCTTACGTCAAAGATGGGATTAACAATTATATAATACATGGTCAAAAGGATGCAGTCAATCCTAATCAAATCGGAACGAAGGTTGCTGCCTATCAGGTGTTGACCATCGCTGCAGGCGAAACCAAAACTGTGCGGTTGCGACTTTGCGATCGTCCAGATTTGGCAGAACCATTTGGGGCTAATTTTGATCAAATCCTAGGCGATCGCATCAAAGAAGCCGATGAATTCTATCACCGTATTTGTCCCTATCCTATATCGGAAGACCAACGCAGTGTACAGCGACAAGCATTTGCGGGGATGTTGTGGAGCAAACAATTTTACTACTATGTGGTGGAAGATTGGCTAAAAGGCGATCCGGTAGGTCCAAAGCCACCAGAGTCTCGCCAAGATGGCAGAAACTCTGATTGGGTACATGTATTTAACGATGACGTTCTCTCGATGCCCGATACATGGGAATACCCTTGGTTTGCTGCTTGGGATTTGGCGTTTCATGTGATACCGCTTGCCATAATTGATCCTGACTTCGCTAAGCAGCAATTGACCCGCTTAACGCGAGAATGGTATATGCACCCCAACGGTCAACTTCCGGCATACGAATGGGCGTTTGGTGATGTCAACCCACCGGTTCATGCTTGGGCAGCTTGGCGTGTCTACAATATAGAGCAAAATATCTACGGACGTGGCGATCGGGAATTTCTGGAGCGCGTGTTTCAAAAGTTACTGTTTAACTTTACGTGGTGGGTGAACCGCAAAGATATCGAGGGCAACAATATTTTTCAGGGTGGCTTTCTCGGTTTAGATAATATTGGAGTGTTCGATCGCAGTGCGCAACTGCCCACAGGTGGCACTTTGGAACAGGCAGACGGTACCAGTTGGATGGGGATGTACTGCATAAATATGCTGACGATCGCCTTAGAATTGGCTGTAGACAATCCGGTTTATGAAGACATCGCCAGCAAATTCTTTGAGCATTTTCTCCGTATTTCTAGTGCGATGGACGGCATTGGGAGAAATGAGATTGCTCTATGGGATGAAACCGATGGGTTTTACTACGATGTGCTAAAATCTGGTGATGGTAGTCATTACCCGATGAAGGTGCGATCGCTGGTAGGGTTAGCACCGCTGTTTGCAGTGGGAACGCTGGAACCTAAAATCTTAGAGAAACTGCCTTCTTTCAAGCGGCGGACAGAATGGTTTATCGAGAATCGACCTGACTTGACATCAGGAATATCCTGTATGCAAAGTCTGGGGGTAGGCGATCGGCGATTGCTGGCAATTACCAACGAAGACAAGTTGCGCCGCATTCTACACAAGATGTTAGATGAAGCTGAATTCTTGAGTCCCTATGGTATCCGTTCCGTTTCTAAATTTCACTTAGAACATCCCTATGTTTTGACAGCAAACGGTCAAGAGTACCGAGTGGATTACGAACCGGCTGAATCTACCACTGGCTTGTTTGGTGGTAACTCGAACTGGCGTGGTCCGATTTGGTTTCCGATGAATTATTTAATTATTGAATCACTTCAAAGGTTCCATCACTACATGGGCGACGATTTCAAAGTGGAATGTCCCACTGGTTCTGGTAAAGAGATGACCCTACTGGAAGTAGCAATTGAGTTGTCTAATAGGCTAGGTGAGATTTTTCTCAGAAACTCCTCTGGACACAGACCAGTGTATGGTACTATGGAAGTATTTCAAACAAATCCCCATTGGCGTGACTTCATTCTTTTCCATGAATATTTTCATGGAGACAACGGCGCAGGTCTAGGTGCTAATCATCAAACTGGTTGGACTGGTTTGGTAGCAGAAATGATTCAACGATGCGGCGAACACGGCGAAAGTTGAAGATAGCAAATTGTAGGGTGCGTTAACGAAGTGTAACGCACCATAATTGATCAGACTCGGAGTAGGGAGTAGGGGAGCCAGCGCTGCAGTCGGGTCAGCCCGCTCTCACGGCGACTGGCGTAGTGGGGAGTGGGGAGTAGGGGGAGTAGGGGGAGTAGGGGAAGACAAATTAATTCCCTCATCTCCCCCCACTCCCTCATCTCCCCCCACTCCCCCGAAACTTTAGTTTATATTCAAACGAGTATAGGACTTACGCACTTTACACATCAACCATCATATGCATGGTAGCTCTGTTAAGTTTAACGTCTTGCCGGGGCTCGTTCCCAGGCTCTGCCTGGGAATGCACTCAAGGAGGCTCTGCCTCCCTATTTGATGGGAGGCAGAGCCGGACACTAGAGCATTACAAGGCAGAGCCTTGTAACGAGAAGTGATACACAGTCTGCGTTATCTGTCAATGCGTAAGTCCTAGAGTAGATAAAATAACCCTCAAGTTTAAGGACATTCTCGACTCAGCACCAAATTACCATTTGCCAGTCGATAAATACCTTGCGCTTCAACAATCGGATCGCCATTTTTCCAAGGACGGACGGATCTTGTGGAAGTAGGTGATATGGCTTTTTCACCTTGATCTGGTACAGAGCGTATAGTTCCAGTAGAATAAAGAGAACGAGGAGCATCACCAGGACGCTCTTGTAAACCACCATTGCCGATAATGAAGAAAGTACCACCAGACTGATTGTGGCGTCTAGCTATGCAACTATTGGCAATCAGCGCGTTAGCATCAATGATATTTTTGGGTAGTTGAGTCAGGTTGTTTTGCAAAGTATTTTGGTCAGGTGTATTAATATTAACAACTCCTGCCACACCCAAGGTAGAACTAGCAGTAATATCACTTTTGTCCGTTGGCTGTGGGCGCGACTGGATGCCAAATAGACCTTGAGTATTAATTTGTACTCGACCCCCTGTGCCTGAGAAAGCATTTGCTGTGATGTCACTGCTTTCATCTGGGATAGCAACTATAAATTTGGAGTTGAGATTAATGTTGCCACCATCACCACCAGCTTGAGCAGTACCAGCATTGGTAGAAATTTGACTACCGCGACGCAGCAATAAAATGTCTCCTAACTGCAAGTTAATATTACCACCTTGACTACTAAAAGTTTGAGCAGAAATCGAGGCGCCCTTGTCAAGGGTGAGAGTGCCTGCCTGTAGGGTAATATTGCCTGCATTGCCTGTACCATCGCTATTAACTGATATCTTTGCCCCATCTCTAATAGTGGCTTGACGGGGGTCAATAAATATGCTGCCTCCTTGTCCCGTAGAACCAGAATCAGTTTTGGCGAAGATTCCACTAGGGCGTTGAGTAAAGTTGCGGTCACTTCCTGCTAAAGTTAAGCTTTCTTTAAGATTGAGGTTGATAGTTCCTGCCTTACCAGTTCCTGTCGTACTGGTTGCCACTTGTCCGCCATTCAAGGCTTCAAAAGTGTTAGCATTGATTGTGATGTTGCCTCCGTCGCCAAAACCATAAGTACTGGCATTGATTTGAGCAGCGTTGTTTAAAGACAGCAACCTAGTTGTGACGTTGATATTGCCTGCATCTCCTACGCCAGTTGATTCTACTGTGCTGTAAGCGCCACTCCCAAATCCATCGCTGCCGACGCCATCAAAGGCAATAGTATCGCTGGCATTGATAATGATACTGCCTGCATTGCCCTGTCCGAAGTTACTAGCAGTGAGTTGACCACCATTCTTTAAGAACAGCGCCCTAGTATTCACGCGGATATCTCCACCACTACCTACGCTATTATTTCCTACTTCAGTGCTGGCGCTGCTTCCTGTACCGTCAAAGGTTATGGTATCACGGGCATCAATGGTGATATTACCTGCATTTCCTTGCCCAGCATTGCTAGCAAACAGTAGAAAACCATTAGTCAGTGAGAGTGAGCCAGTTGTCACTCTCACGTCTCCCCCTTTTCCTACACCTCCAGGTTGTATGCTGCTTTGCACGGCACTTTGACTTATTGAATTGACCCCTGTGCCATCAAACTTAACTGTATCGCGGGCATCAATCGTAATATTACCTCCATTTCCTTGCCCTGCGTTGATGGCTTGCAAGACAGCGCCATCAGTTAAAGAGAAAGACCTAGCCTTTATGTTAATATCTCCACCATTGCCCACAGTTCCAGATCCGACATCAGTGTAAATGATACTTCCAGCTAAAGTGACGCCCGCGCCTGCATTAATATTTACTCCTCCTGGATTACCACGACCACCAATATATGGTGCTTTGGCTCTCAAAATACTAGATTGTAGTTGAGCGTTATCTGTCAGAGAAAGCGACTCGGCTGTAATAAAAATACCACCACTATTACCTACTGCCCGAGTTTCCACATTATTGAATATGGTGCTATTGGCAACAGATACAGCGCCCGATGCTTGCACAAATACCTTGCCAGCATCCCCAAGCCCATTCGTACTGGCTGTCAAGGCAGCGCCATCAGTGAGGGAAAGTGACGCGGCATTGATGTTAATACCGCCACTATTACCTACCGCCCCAGCGTCCACATCATTTAATATGTTGCTATTGGCAAGAGATACAGCGCCCGATGCTTGCACAAATACCGCGCCAGCATCCCCAAGCCCATCCGTGTTGGCATTCAAGGCAGCACCATTAGTAAGAGAAAGCGACTCGGCTGTAATAAAAATTCCGCCAGTATTGCCGACTGCGTTCGCTTCCGAACTGCTGAAGATTCTGCTATTGGCAAGAGATACAGCTCCCGATGCCTGCACAAATACCCTACCGCTATCTCCTTGCCCTACGGTACTGGCATCCAAAAATGTATTGGTACCCAAAATAGGATTATTGCGTAGTGTGAGCGAACCTGTATTGATATTAATGTTGCCACCTTTCCCTACAGCTTGCCGTTGCACTGCGTTAGTAATAAAGCTACCATCACTGAGAGTTGTTGACCCTGTGGCATTGATTTCAATATCTCCGGCTAGGCTATCTGGCGTACCCAATCCTGATTCTATCCCTGCACGCAGTTTACTTTCTCCTGCTAAATTCACGTTCTGTGCATTGATAGCAATACTACCGCCATTGGCTCCACGGACATTCACTTCTCCCCCATTGGTGAGAGATACATCTGCTCTGGCTACTCCTTCTGGCACATTCAAACTGAGAGTATTATCTGCCAAATTTAATCCCACCGTTCCCGGTGCAGCTAACCCAGCTAACTCGATGTGACCTTGATAAGCTCTGAGGCTACCACCTTCTACGTTGACATTACCACCAACTAATAGTAAACTTTGACCATCTGGCACTCTCAAACCTGTGACCTCAACACCTACTGGATTGAGTCCGGCGGGTGCAGTTGACATATTTGTAATTGAAGCTGGTGAGACTTGATTGAACAGCAACGCTGAAGGATTGATTGTAAGTATTGGTCCGGGTGCAACTGGTGTGGAAGCACTGAAAATCCCGAAGTTTCCAAATTCAATTGCGTTAGCTGTTGTGCCTACAAATGAAGCGCCTACATTCAATACCGCATTCGGACCAAAAATAATCCCGTTGGGATTAATCAAAAACAAGTTGGCAGCATTGCCAATTGTACCCAGAGTTCCGAAAATTTCTGAGCGGTTATTACCTGTGACTCGTGTGAATATATTTTTGATACTAGCATTAGGATTCTGGAAGTAGGCTCCTCGTCCATTATCGACATTAAATTCCCGAAAACTGTGAAATAAATTTGCGTCGCGAACTGCCCCACCAGTAATTTCGACTCTAGGCAAATTTTGAACATTGGGTGTAACAATAGAAGACTCAGCACCGAGTGTGTTATCTGGCACGATTCTGCTCTGGGCAAACGTACTGCTGGCAAAGGCGATCGCACCTATCCACCCCAATAGTCCCACCCATCCCAACTGCAAACACCAAACCAACCAATGTCTTCCTGTCATTAGCTGTACCCATTACATATTTACAGTGTCTAGTAAAACCACAACTTTAGACAAGAATCAAGCCAAATTAGCGCCTTAATTTTCTTTTCTTAACGTAATAGGACTTACGCAGACTCTACGAATTCTTGGCGATCTTGGCGCCTTGGTGAACCAGCGCTCTCATGAGTGTTTCCCGCCGTAGGCGACTGGTGTAAGCGTTGCGATCTTCGACGAAGGAGCGTCACCCGAAGGGCGGTTCGATAAATTAAGCTTTTTGACAATTTTTGCCTAAGTCCTACGTAAGTTAAACCAAATTGCACAAAAGTGCAATCGATTATGCACAAAGGGCGCGGAAACCGCGCCCCTACGGTTTATTGTGGTCTACCCAATAATGGTGCTGTAAGCCCTCACCTCACACACGTGCTTGGGAGATGGTTTGGGGGTAGTGGCTGGATATCATAACTAATTAATCGGACTTGATATTACTTCTTAACGGATGTTATCTCCATTCAGGGTGTTGACAGCAATAAGTATCTGTGGTAATTAAATTCTGAATCACAAACAGCAACAGAAAGCCATAGCAAAAATTGAAAGCAGCAAAGCATAGAGTTTAAGAGATGAGCGCGTATCCTCCCAGCCACAGTCTTAAGAAGCAATTTATTATGGCGAAGAGTGGGATCGTTCAATGCTAATCTTGAGAATGACATAGATTAATCTCAAGTCTCCTACGACCTTATCCTGAAAAATAGCTTCAAATCATAGGCTCAGCATGGTCACCACCGCAGAAAAAACAAACATCGGTTACATTACCCAAATCATCGGTCCAGTTGTAGACGTTAAGTTCTCCAACGGGAAAATGCCGCGAATCTTCAACGCTTTGACGATCAAAGGCGGCAACGAAGCCGGACAGGAAGTCTCAGTTACCTGCGAAGTACAGCAGCTGCTAGGTGACAACCAAGTGCGCGCCGTTGCCATGAGTACTACCGATGGCTTAGTACGTGGCATGGAAGTTGTTGACACTGGCGCTTCCATCAGCGTACCAGTGGGCAAAGCCACACTCGGTCGGATTTTCAACGTCCTTGGCGAACCCGTAGATAATCGGGGACCAGTCAACGCTGAGGAAACCTTACCCATCCACCGATCTGCTCCCAAATTCACTGAATTAGAAACCAAACCTTCCGTGTTTGAGACTGGGATTAAAGTAGTTGACCTGCTGACTCCCTATCGGCGCGGTGGCAAAATTGGTCTGTTCGGCGGTGCAGGTGTAGGCAAAACCGTCATTATGATGGAGTTGATTAACAACATCGCCACCGAACACGGCGGAGTGTCGGTATTTGGTGGAGTAGGTGAACGTACCCGTGAAGGCAATGACCTTTACAACGAAATGATGGAATCAGGGGTGATCAATAAAGATAACCTCAACGAGTCGAAAATTGCCCTAGTGTACGGTCAGATGAACGAACCACCCGGAGCGAGAATGCGGGTTGGTCTGTCGGCGCTGACAATGGCTGAGTACTTCCGAGATGTGAATAAGCAGGATGTGCTGCTGTTTATTGACAACATCTTCCGGTTTGTACAAGCAGGTTCGGAAGTGTCCGCTCTTTTAGGACGGATGCCTTCTGCGGTAGGATATCAGCCAACATTGGGAACTGACGTAGGTGAACTGCAAGAGCGCATCACGAGTACCAATGAAGGGTCAATCACCTCAATTCAAGCCGTGTACGTTCCTGCAGACGACCTCACCGACCCTGCACCCGCTACCACCTTTGCTCACTTGGACGGAACAACGGTACTATCTCGGGGTTTAGCTTCTAAAGGAATTTATCCGGCTGTTGACCCGTTAGGTTCAACTTCCACCATGTTACAGCCCGCCATTGTTGGTGAAGAACATTACGGCACTGCCCGTGCTGTACAGTCTACTCTTCAGCGATACAAGGAACTCCAAGACATCATCGCTATTCTTGGGTTAGATGAATTGTCTGAAGAAGACCGTCTCATTGTCGCCCGCGCACGTAGGGTTGAACGCTTCTTGTCTCAGCCATTCTTTGTAGCAGAAGTTTTTACCGGTTCGCCCGGTAAGTACGTGAAGCTGGAAGATACGATCAAAGGCTTCAAAAGGATTCTGGCTGGTGAGTTGGATGACCTACCAGAGCAAGCTTTCTACATGGTTGGCAATATCGACGAAGCGATCGCCAAAGCTGAAAAGATCAAAGGCTAATTGGTTAATTGTTAATTGTTGATTGTTGATTGTTGATTGTTAGTAACAATTAACAATTAACAACTAACAATTAACAACTAACAACTAACAACTAACAAACTATGACATTAACCGTTCGTGTTCTTTCCCCAGATAAAACAGTGTGGGATGCGGTAGCTGAAGAAGTTGTTTTGCCCAGTACCACTGGTCAGCTAGGTATCCTGAGTGGACACGCACCACTATTGACTGCCCTAGATACAGGGGTCATGCGAGTACGTTCCAGTAAAAATGAGGATTGGGTGGCGATCGCCCTGTTGGGTGGTTTTGCTGAAGTCGATCAAGATGAAGTCACAATTTTGGTTAATAGCGCTGAACGTGGCGACAAAATTAACTCTGAAGAAGCCCGGTCAGCTTTTAACGAAGCACAAACTCGTTTGAATCAAGTGGCGCCTGGCGATCGACTTGCGCAAATTCAGGCAACCCAAGCCTTCAAACGCGCCCGCGCCCGTTTTCAAGCTGCTGGCGGTTTGGTTTAAAGATTTTGCTGCCCAAGTGCTGTATAGGCATGGCAGTGTCTATTTCCCATCGAAACTCCTCTTATGCATTTGCGAAGAGGAGTTTTTTTGCTCAGTGTAGTTAAGGATTGTTTTTGGAGATTTCATATCATGTCCGGTAGTTGTTATGATATACATCTGCACATGGTAAGGGCGCGGAAACCGCTCCCCTACGCTTTAATGGTGTTGTAATATCATGTCCGGTTAATGACTTATTATATGAACCCTCACCCCGCCCTTCGGGCACCCCTCTCCCATGCTTGGGAGAGGGGAAGGGGGCGAGGGCTGGATATCGTAACTGTTTATACGGACATGATATAACGCCTCGCCTCACCCACGTGCTTGAAACAGGGTTTGGGCGTGAGGGTTGGATATTATAACTAATCAATCGGACTTGATATCATCAGTGTCTTGACGTTGCATACAACTTCTCTACATAAGTTAACGGTATCAGGGATTGAAATTCTACAAGATGAAAGCTTCCCTCCGGTTTCTACTTCTGGTCGTCTCTACAGCACTGATGGTGTTTGTCTTGTACGCTTGCGGGAAACAATCTGTAGTACCCACTCCATCACAAACGCATCCCCCATCACAAACATCTGGGTTCTTCAACTGGAAAAGCGTCAACATTCAGGGCATGGGCTACGTGACCGGTTTGGTCACAACCCCAGTATCACCTTATGATGTCTACATACGTACAGATATCGGTGGTCCATACCGCTTCGACCGGAAAAATAATCAATGGCTACCCCTGATGGACATGTTTAATACCAACTTTTCCAGCTCCGGCATCGGGGTAGAAAGCATTGCCGTCGATTCCATACAGACCAAGAACGTCTATGTAGCAGTCAATTACAGGAATTCGACTTTTAAGGAAAGTAATAATAAGATTAAATACAAATATTCTGGCGAAGTGATGGTTTCCAATGACAAAGGAGTCACTTGGAAACCAACGGGTTTAGGAACAAATAATGTTTACATTGGTCCAAATCAAGCATACCGTTCTGACACAGGAGAGCGCTTAGCAGTCGATCCAAACAAGTCTGGGTTGCTTTATTTCGCTTCTCGGAGAAATGGTCTTTGGAAAAAAGATGTTAATCAAGCTTGGACCCGTGTCTTTGGCGGACTACCCGACCCCAGTAGTCTGCCAGGATATAAAAACTCTGACGGCAGTGACAACAAGGATATACCAGGTTTTACGTTTGTCGCGTTTGACAAGATCTCGGCAACAGCCAACAACCCAACCAAGACCATCTATGTTGGAGTTCACGGCAGTGGTGTATGGCGCAGTCCAGACGGAGGCAAATCATGGAGCAACATTGCCGGCGGCAACAATCCCTTGCGCGGTGTAGTTGCCTCAGATGGCACACTTTATGTCAGTTTCGGCACCTGGGGGAGGAATGGGAGTAAGACATCTGGTGGTGTTAGCAAGTTTTTTAAAGATACCTGGACCAATATCACTCCCGACGGTACAGACAGAGTCTATTCTGCGATCGCAGTGCAAGCAGATAAGCCAAACACAGTGATGGCGATTTCAGATAAGTACGTATACCGTTCAACTGAGGGCGGAAATAACTGGAATAAGCAGACCATGGCTATGGGTGCTTATGACCCTAACAACTCGCAAGATCCAGTTAATTCGTCTGCTCCTGGCTATTATCAGTCTTACTCTGCAACTGGTGCAGCTGCTGTAGTCATCGACCCGATTAACCCCAAACAGGTATGGTGGACCAACGGTTGGGGTGTGGCGCGGACTTCGGACGTTACCGTTGCCACCCCATCTTACACGTGGCTGATGAACAATTTAGAGGAGTTGGACACGAACATCGTGCGCGTTCCACCTAAGCCTAAGGATCGGGGGGGAGCCGACCTGCTGAGTGGTGTACACGATATGATTGGCTTTCGCCACGTTGACCATAACCAAGTACCAAGTGCCAAAATTAACCCGCAAAACATTCCCATCAGCCCGGATTACAAATGGGCAAACCCCAATTGGACGGTATATCCTGTACCCTTCCCCCATGTAGCGGGTGCGTCGAGCATGGATTACTCCTACAAAAACCCTGACTACGCAGCATTTGTCGGCTTTCACCAGTGGCAGGGTAACTGGCCAGTGTATGGCATGACCAACGATAATGGTAAGACTTGGAAAGCGTTCGAGTCCATTCCCAAAGAGAATCTCTGGAAAGCGGACAAATCCGGTCAAGAATCGGTTGTCCCCGTAGGCGGTCAGATTGCCATGTCCCCAACCAATCCGCAGAATATGGTCTGGGCACCGACGTGGGGAACGTGGCCACACTACACTACCGATGGTGGCAAAACGTGGCAGCTAGCTAACAATTTAGATCATAGCTCAAAACCAAATCCCTATGACCCCCGCAATAATGACCACACACACTACGAAACTCTGCCCAAGTCTTGGCCTAATAGCATTTCTCCGTGGGTGAGTGCATATATTTTGGCAGCGGATCGTCAAGATCCACGGGGTCAGACTTTCTACTACTACGATAGTTGGACATTCTATTACAGTACGGACGGTGGCGCGAACTGGCGAAAGGGCGCTTCTGGAAAATTTCCTACGTGGCTGATTCACCCGGCGATCGCTCCCAATCCCACACAACAGGGTGACATCTGGATGAGCTTCGCTCGCAATCCGGAGGATGTCAAGGGCAACAAATTATACCGTTCTCTTGATGGTGGCAAGAGTTTTCGTGATGTCTCTTCGGTGAATACCTGTGAGTTTGTCACCTTCGGCAAGGGTTTATCAGCGACAAAACCGTATATTTACATCTTTGGTCGTGTCGGTGGTGCGAGCAAGGACGCGATGTACAAGTCGCAAGATATGGGTAAAAGTTGGATTCAGATCAGCGACCCTAACGTGCTACAATTTCCAGGGCTGACGTATCTGGAAGGGGATATGCGATCGCCCAACCTCGTGTATGCAGCATTGAGAGGTCGTGGCATTATGGTCGGTTCTGCACTCCATTAATATCTTTGGCTTCCGTCAAAATAATTCGTAATTCGTAATTCGTAATTCGTAATTATTAGGAGCAAAAATGCGGTGTGGCTAAGCCGGACAGCATTATTGGCGTCCCCATGCATGAATATTGTGCAGAACGCATTTATAGCGCTTTTCGTTTCAATGAGGTACAGTCTTTGTCTTGTGGGATGGGCATAAGCGCCCGTCCATCGAAAGGGCGGGCTGGAAGCCCAACGCCAGTCACCTACGGCGGGAAACCCGCCGGAGAGTGCTGGCTCCCCCACAAGATATGTACCTTACCAATAAGGGAACCGCTATATTATTTTTTCATGAATGAACAAGGTGCAAGTATCCTTAATTTATTAATTACGAATTACGAACTACGAATTACGAATTATTCACTTCTCTAATGCTGCCAACTTTTTTTTAGCAAACTCCCGCACTTGCTCATCTGGGTCATTTTCGGCTTTGTCGCGCAATAGTGGTAAAGTTTGGGGATAGTGAGGATATTGCTTGATAATAACGTTAAGTGCAACTTGCCGAGGGTTGTATTGCTCGTCATTCTCACGCTTAAAGGGGTCTTTGACAGCGCACTTGTAAAACACTTCAAACATCCCGTGGTCATCTTTGAATCCCCGTGCTAATTCTTGCACTGCTGCACGTCGCACATACTCATGATCATCAGTGGAGGCGCGTTCAATGAGGATGGTTTTGGTGTCAGGGTCATCTTTGAATCCCCGTGCTAATTCTTGCACTGCTGCACGTCGCACATACTGATGATCATCAGTGGAGGCGCGTTCAATGAGGATGGTTTTGGTGTCAGGGTCATCTTTGAATCCCCGTGCTAATTCTTGCACTGCTGCACCTCGCACATCCCAACGATCATCAGTGGAGGCGCGTTGAATGAGGAAGGTTTTGGTGTCAGGGTCATCTTTGAATCCCCGTGCTAATTCTTGCACTGCTGCACGTCGCACATCCCAACGATCATCAGTGGAGGCGCGTTGAATGAGGATGGTTTTGGTGTCAGGGTCATCTTTGAATCCCCGTGCTAATTCTTGCACTGCTGCACGTCGCACATCCCATGATCATCAGTGGAGGCGCGTTCAATGAGGATGGTTTTGGTGTCAGGGTCATCTTTGAATCCCCGTGCTAATTCTTGCACTGCTGCACGTCGCACATCCTCATGATCATCAGTGGAGGCGCGTTCAATGAGGATGGTTTTGGTGTCAGGGTCATCTTTGAATCCCCGTGCTAATTCTCGCACTGCTGCACGTCGCACATCCTCATGATCATCAGTGGAGGCGCGTTCAATGAGGAAGGTTTTGGTGTCAGGGTCATCTTTGAATCCCCGTGCTAATTCTTCCACTGCTGCACCTCGCACATACTCAATGATCATCAGTGGAGGCGCGTTCAATGAGGAAGGTTTTGGTGTCAGGGTCATCTTTGAATCCCCGTGCTAATTCTTGCACTGCTGCACGTCGCACATCCGCATCATCATCAGTGGAGGCGCGTTCAATGAGGATGGTTTTGGTGTCAGGGTCATCTTTGAATCCCCGTGCTAATTCTTGCACTGCTGCACGTCGCACATCCTCATGATCATCAGTGGAGGCGCGTTCAGGATGGTTTTGGTGTCAGGGTCATCTTTGAATCCCCGTGCTAATTCTTCCACTGCTGCACCTCGCACATCCGCATGATCATCAGTGGAGGCGCGTTCAATGAGGATGGTTTTGGTGTCAGGGTCATCTTTGAATCCCCGTGCTAATTCTTGCACTGCTGCACGTCGCACATCCCAACGATCATCAGTGGAGGCGCGTTCAAAGGAGGTTTTGGTGTCAGGGTCATCTTTGAATCCCCGTGCTAATTCTTGCACTGCTGCACGTCGCACATCCCAACGATCATCAGTGGAGGCGCGTTCAATGAGGATGGTTTTGGTGTCAGGGTCATCTTTGAATCCCCGTGCTAATTCTTGCACTGCTGCACGTCGCACATCCCAACGATCATCAGTGGAGGCGCGTTGAATGAGGAAGGTTTTGGTGTCAGGGTCATCTTTGAATCCCCGTGCTAATTCTTGCACTGCTGCACGTCGCACATCCGCATCATCATCAGTGGAGGCGCGTTGAATGAGGAAGGTTTTGGTGTCAGGGTCATCTTTGAATCCCCGTGCTAATTCTTGCACTGCTGCACGTCGCACATCCCAACGATCATCAGTGGAGGCGCGTTGAATGAGGATGGTTTTGGTGTCAGGGTCATCTTTGAATCCCCGTGCTAATTCTTGCACTGCTGCACCTCGCACATCCCATCATCATCAGTGGAGGCGCGTTCAATGAGGATGGTTTTGGTGTCAGGGTCATCTTTGAATCCCCGTGCTAATTCTTGCACTGCTGCACGTCGCACATCCCAACGATCATCAGTGGAGGCGCGTTCAATGAGGAAGGTTTTGGTGTCGGGAGATTCTTGCCAAGTTGTTGCAACTGCTGCAACCGCTTGGGTGCGAATTTCCTGAACTAGCTTAGTTTCTTCGCCATCGGGTACGTAATAGTACCAAAGGTCATATTTAGTTAAGTGTTTGATCTTGTTAAGTAATTTAGTAGCAATTGAGGCAATTACTGAGCGATTTCTCACCTCTGTAAGACACTTAGCCGCCAAAAAGAGGTTGATAAACTTTTCCTCTTCGCCATTTTGCGCCATTAAGTCATCAATAATTTCACCAACAAACTTGGCATCAATCATTCCGGCAATTAGGCGCAAGACTTCGTGCCATGTTTCATCTTGCCAATGTTTGCCAAAAACTTTCCTTTTAAGATCATCCAATGTAATGTTTCGTTCTTTCTCAAACTGCCAGACAAACTCCCAAGCACAGAAGTATTCCAAAAAAGTCCGATGTACAAAAGCATAGTAATTCGCACCTAAAAAGCATAAAATAAAGTTGCGTTCGCGTAGCTGCTCAATTATCAACTGCGCTTTTCTTGTTTCTTGAGTAACTCCTATATTTTTCAAATAGCCCATTAAAATCTTTTCTAAATCATCCTTGCTAATCAAGTTGCCTGCCAAACCTTTTTCACTGGTTTGCATATGATAGGCAACTTGACGTAGCATCTCCTGCTTATCTTTGTAATCAATTGTTGTCGGTTCTACCTCCATCAAGAGTTTTTCTAAATCCCATTGCTGTAGTAGCACTCGTGAGGCTTGGCTATAAAGTTCTGTTCTATCTCTTGGTAGTTCCTGATTGCGGTTAAGAATTGCCATCATTGTCAGCAACAAGGGATTACCAGCAAGTTGGCGAATTGCCAGGGAATCATGAATTGCCCTTTCAAGGCGTTCTTTTTTTCTTTGCTTTTCCAAAGAGTCGTTAAAGGCAAAATCGTGCCAGCGGTTGATAAACTCCTGAATTTGTTCTGGTTCTAAATCTTGCAGCATAAACTGCCGGAAATTTGCATCTCGCAATCTTTGCGGCTTATAGCCAATCACCCGAGAAGTCACCAACACCCGCACCAAGGGATACTTTTGGGTAAAATTAATAATATCTGTAATAGCTTCTTCTCGTTTAATAGGTTCAAATACTTCATCCAAGCCATCAAACATCACAAATGCCTTACCACTTGTTAGCAGTGCATCAAGTTGAGGCAAATTGAGAGGACAGATGCACCCACCTCCTTGCTGGAAAAACTCCAAGAAATTTTCACATTCCTGATTATCTCGACTCCGTACATAGGTACGTAATTCAATCAGCAAGGGAATTGGTAATGAGGACAAATCCTGAATTGGTGCTTCTGCCCATAGCAGCGTTAAGTATTGCAACAAACTAGATTTGCCAGAGCCAGGATCACCTAAAATCACAATGTATTTATAAGTCTGCCTCTCGGCAATCAGTTCTAATACCGAGCGGCTGGCTTGTTGAGAGTAAGCCCGTTTGTATTGTTCTAAAATTTCTGGTCCTATTTCTAGATCTTCCAGTTGACCACTTTTTTTGAGCCGTTCTATATGTTCTTTTGGTAGTTCATAAACCTGTGGCAAAGCTTCATTCACCTCACGCACATTTTGTGCTACGAACATATTCCATAACTTCAGGTTGTAACTGTAACCTGATGTATCAAAGTTATCCAGTCTGAGATAACCATAAGCTTTTTGAACTTCTGTTCGATAACGCATCAAATCAAAATCTGGCACAATCCCAGCAAATTCTTTGGTATTTTTCTGGATTGCTGCGAGATTTTTAGGTTCACGAATAGAATATAATTCATCCGATTCTTGCAGGATAGCCTTAGCTTTCTTAGCATATCGTTTGGTAAGTAGTTCCCAGTCAAAATCGGCGGGTAGCGGTGACAATTTTAACTCAAGCCAAATCTCTGCCAAAGTGCCAGCATCAGAAACTTCATCTAGAAATGGCTTTCCCAGTTCTACCTGTACATTTTGATCACTAATAAACTGCCGCAAGGGGTTAATGTACTGCTGAATTTCTTTTTCCGACAAATCTGCATCTTCTAATTGCTGCTGTACCTGCAACAAAAATTCCTTTAAGGCTTGACCAAATACAATTTCTAAACTTTCTTGTTGCCGAATCCCTATAGCAAAAGGAAAATTTTGTAACCGTTTATAGAAAAAGTTTTGGGTAGATTTTTCTAAATTGTTCCGCGCCAGTTCTTCCAGGAGAGTCTTAAAGACAAACCCGAATAAATTCCTGACTCCCCAAGCAACTACGCGGTCTAGCATAAATAACGCTCTTTTATTACTCTCGCCAAATTAAATTTGAAACCCTATATTTAGGTTAGTCCGCGTAGGCGGACTTTGTCTGTGTAGCCGCGACTTCCAGTCGTCGGGGTTTAATGAAATTATTCTCTTTTTTGAGCAAGCTATAAAAGCAATGGTCAACCCTGATCTGCAACCACCATCTTTAATACCTTAACTTTAGACCTGAATCCTTACCTTCTAACTCTATTTTACTAAGCTAAAGCTTCAACCCATTGTAAAGTTTCTGAATCATCATGCCAAGTAGCTTTAACGACTGCAACTACCTTATTGCGTATTTCATTCTTTATCCCAGGCTGCCTAGTAAGCAAGTCTTTCAGTTTATCAAGCAGTTTCCTGTCTGTTTCTTTAATCAACGAGCGATTTCTAACGTTTTGCAGGCATTCACATGCTATCAACAAATTGTCAAAATCACGTGATTTTCCATCTTTTTCAACTAAAGAATCTATAAGTTCAGCAGCAAATTTCTCCGAAATTTTACCAGTAATTAAAATAATTATTTCGCGCCAAGCTTCATCTGTCCATCGCTTGGCAAAAATTTTCTCTTTGAGGTCTTCCAGTGAGATATTTTTTTCGTGTTCGTATTCCCAAATAAAATACCAAGCACAGAAATATTCCAAAAAAGTACGATGCACAAAGCTATAACTATCTCCTCCCATAAAACACAATATAAAGCTACGATCCGTTAGCTGTTTCAGTAACACTTTGGCAATCAAATGGGGTTCGTTAAATCCTCTATCTCTTAAATAACCAGTGATGAATTTTTCTAGAGCATCTCCAGTGATAACTAAACTATTGCCAATAACACTTGCGTCTGATTGCATTTTGTAAGCGATTTTTCGCAGCATGTCTTGTTTCACTTTATAGTCAAGATAGCCACTAATTTTAGGCTCTAGAGATTTATCTTGCAGATTTCGCTCTGCATCCCACTTTTGTAGCAACACCATAGATGCGTGTTCGTAGAGAGTTGCTCTATCTCTTGGCAATTCCTCATGTCTATTGAGAATTGCCATCATTGTCAGCAGCAAGGGATTCCCTGCCAATTCTCTAAAAGATCGAGAATTTTCTATACTTTTTTGCAAGCGATCGCGTTTTTTATTCCTTTCATTGTCGTCACCAAAAGCCAATTTATGCCACTGAGTGACAAAACTACAGATTTGCTCTTCATCTAAATCTTGCAGCATAAAATGACGAAAATTTGCATCTCGGAATTTTTGATGCTGATCTTCATAACCAATGACACGAGATGTGACTAAAACTCGTACTTTTGGATAAGTTATGCTAAAATTAATAATATCAATAGCTACATTTTCTCGTTTTCTGGTATCCAGTACCTCATCTAGACCATCAAACATCACAATTGATGATTGATTTTTTAACCAGTCATCCAGTTCTTTTTGATTTAGGTTACCACCACGTAACCCAGTTCCTTTATGTAAGTATTCCAAAAAATTATTATAATTATCTTTCTCGGCGATATAGTTGCGTAATTCAATTAATAAGGGTAATTCTTGTAATGACAAATCTCTCCGATGAATTCCTTGCCCATTCTATTGCTTTATATTGCGCTAAAGTAGACTTACCAGAACCGGGGTTGCCTAAAATTACCGTATATTTATAATTTTGCCGATCATTATTTAGTAGATCAAATACAGAGCCTTCAGTTTGTTGTTGAGAACTCTCTTCCAGCACTTTTTGTGCCACAAATATGATCCACAGTTGTAGAGTATAATGACTACCGCTAGTGTCTAAACTATCCAATTTTAGGTTGCCATAAGCTGTCATCAAACCATTCTTATAACGAGTAAAATCAAAATCAGGTGAAATGGGAGCCACTTGTGCAAGGGTTTCCCGTATTCCTGCCAGACTTGCTGAATCCAACACTTTCTGTAGTTCATCAGAATCTCGCAGTATAGAATTAAGTTTTTTCACATATCTTTTTGCAAGTTGCTGCCAATTAAAATTTGGTGGTAAAACCTTTAAATTGAGATTATTCCAATTTTGTATTAATATTGTAGTATCGATAGTTTGACTGTTAGTCTCAGATGTGGTGTTGCCCAAGGCTTTTTGAAGAGGCTTTCCAAGTTCTTCGAGAACAGATCGATCGAGAATAAACTCTTTTAAAGAAGTTTTATATTGCTTTATTTCATCTACATCTACATCTGCATCTTCTAATTCTTGTTGCACCAATCCTAAAAATTCTTTAATAGCTTTACCAAAAGCAATTTTTAAAGATATTTCTTTAGCGATATCCACCCAATTTTTGATAGATACGCCAAAGAAATTCTTAACGTAATCTTCTAAGGCGGCTGTCGTCAATTTCGCAATTTCTTCAAGAATTGGTTTAAAAATAAACCCCGAAATGTTAACTACGCCCCAAGGAACTAACAATTCCATATCTAGAACCTCTTTAGCTTTATTCTAAAAATATGTATGAGTATAAACTTGGATGAGCATGGTGGTGAGATATTGGGTTGACTGCGATCGCCTTAACCAGCACCATTACCACACGGGTATGGTCATCGGGTAATTTTTCAGCAGAGGGCAAGTACCTGGGTAGGTTGTCATTTAACAATGGCTGGTTTTCCCCAAAACTCATCAAAATTATCGCTATTTCTAGTTTACTTCACACAAACCCGGTTTCTCCGGAGCAACTACCCTTAACCGAGAAGTGTTGCATTACTACCCCTATGCACGCACAACGGTGACAGAACGTCCATTTTTCGTAGTTGTAACTTGAGTCGCCAACCGTTCATCTAAAGGTAGTGCATTGCTGCGTCGGTCGAAAATAACTAACCAACCAAAATCTTCTCCCAACCGTGCCAAATAAGAATCTAACTGTGACAAACCAGCTTCTAATGGGTCTTTCTTTTGATCACGCCAAGCTTTTAACTCAATCCCTAATGTTATCTTTCCATATGTCAGACACAAATCCATGCGTTCGCGTCCAATCGCATATTCGCGTTCGAGAGTTCCACCACCATTAACCACGCGATGTAAAAACGCCATCAGCACTAAATGAGGTGCAATCTCATGGTAAACTGCACTACCAAGCAACGGTTCGCCATGCTGACGCCCAACGGGAAAGCAGTCCCCTACGGAGGGAAACCCTCCTTCAGGGCTGTCTCACCTTTACCCGTTTGACGAGGCGCATGAATCACAAAATAGCTACGTTGTTCAATCATCTGCTCCAAGTTAGGCAACCGAATGGTCGGCGACAGCATATAATGAATGTCGGCGATGCCTTGGACCTGCGGTATTAAACCAACGAGACATGGAAATTTGGACTGCGTTCAGTGGATACCCTTATGGTAGCTTAAATCTGGTTAAAAAATGAAGCTAATTATAACATTTAATTGAATTTTTGTCAAATGATATTCGGTGTTTAATCTAACATCTATAACTTTTTTAATACAGATGACTTAGGATGGAAAGTACTAAGGGACTCAATACTACGTAGGTTTTGGATTTCTGGTGGGAATTAAATCGGTGTAGAGACGCGAAATTCTCGCGGTGCGCTGAATGAGTGTCTCCCTCCGTAGGCGACAGGTGTTGCAGCGCTGAATGAGTGTTTCCCGCCGTAGGCGACTGCACCAAGCTTTATGGCGTCGCGTCTCTACATACGTTGACGGTTGATAATTTATCTTAACCGAGCAGTATTGCTAAGGGACTTCCAATTAAAAAAATAGTAGGGTGCGTTACGAGTAGCGCTAACACACCCTACGGAATGGAGAATTTATTTTTTGGGATTCCCTCAGATCAGTTGTCATATCAAATCCGGTTAAATGAACACACAAACGGTAGGGGCACAGCACTGCTGTGCCCCTACAAATACCATGTGCAATCAACCGGATTTGATATCATGACGGCATCTGGCATATCAGGCTTAGTGCTTTGGCAAGTACCCTCTTTAATTACGAATTACGAATTACGAATTACGAATTATTCGGTCATGCCATCAATGTATAACACGACTTTAATCTACCGAATTTTCCTAGTCAATTACGGAATTTTCTTTAATTCTTTTAGCAGTTTTTTCTAATTCATCGATTAGCATCCTGTTTTGATCGCTGCGTAAGCTGTATAGTCTGGCAGAGAAAACAGTAATGACTTCCAACACATCTTCAGCAAGATCTTCTTCGGGACTGGTTTCCATTGAACGATTAATAATAATGACTTCAGTCTCAAACATTTCACATAAACTGAAAATCATCTCTGCACCAAAGCGCATTAATCGATCTTTATGAGTGATAACCAGACGGCGTATTTCTCCAGATACAATCAGATTCAGGAGTTTCAATAAGCCTTTCTTACTATAATTTATTCCAGAGCCAAGGTCTTTAATCACCTCATAATCCCAACCATGTTGCTCACAATAAGCGGATAATACCGCAACTTGACGCTCTAAGTCGGCTTTCTGAGGACGAGTACTAACACGGGCGTAGCAGATAGTCTTACCTTGTGGCTCTTTTCTGTTGAGTAACTTGGCAACATCATAACGGCGATGACCCCCTTCCGTGCGTTCTGATTGAATCTTTCCTTCTTCTTCCCAACGTCTCAAGGTATCGGCAGAGACGCCAAGTAATTTAGCAGCTTCGTTGATAGAAATTTTTGGCATAGTATCATTTTACATAGCTATGCCGAGAATAGCCTAAATTCTTATTGTGCAGTCAACACCCCATACAAAATTTTTATAAATTTTTATAAATATTACAGCCAGTTTCAGAAATCCTGGGAACTCTTAGTGAAGTGATATATTAGATAAATATTGCCCTTAGTGGCAAAAGATATGAAAAGTCAAGATTCCTGTAATCAGCGTCAGCCACATAAAATATTTGGCGTTGCAGCATCTGTCTTAGCAACCTTAGCGCTGGCTGGCGGTATTCATTCTGCCAGTGCTACTCCTACCAAAACCAATACTGCAAAACAAATCACGTTGGCGTCAGTCCAAGTGGAAAAAACTAAACCAGTAACAATTGCTCAGATCCCAACACAGCAAGCTAGTGCTTGGGGAGTGGTCCCGATAGTTATTGTCGGCGGTCTAGTCATTTTTGTCCCCCTGTTCTTTGGCGGACTAGTGGTGATCAACGAACGTGAAGTTGGTATTGTTGTTAAAAAGTTTACCATTTCTGGACGGGGACTGCCAGCCGGGAGATTGATTGCTCTCAACGGTGAAGCAGGCTTGCAGGCTGATACCCTTGCTCCTGGTTGGCACTGGGGTCATTGGCCTTGGCAGTACTCAGTACGCAAAGAAACAGTCGTCGTTGTCCCCCAAGGTGAAATCGCCCTGCTTGTGGCGGCAGATGGCGCATCCAATCCGCCAGAGCGGATATTGGGCAAAATTGTAGATTGCGACAATTTCCAAGATGCGCGAAAATTCCTGACCCAAGGTGGGGAAAAAGGTCGGCAAATGGGTTTCCTAACCGCTGGTACTTACCGGATCAACACCGCCTTATTTAAGATTATTATGGCGGGAAATGCCAGTACCCACGGCATGACTCCTGAACAGTTGCAGGTGTATACCGTTGTTTCCGAAAAAGTTGGTATAGTCACAACCCTAGATGGGATGCCAATTCCCGGTGGTGAAATCGCAGGTCCAATAATTAACGGACACGATAACTTCCAGAGTGGGCAGAAATTCATTGATGGTAGTGGGCGACGCGGCTTACAAGAGCAGATTCTCCTTTCTGGTTCTTGGAACTTGAACCCTTGGTTTGTCCAGGTTGAGCAAGTACCAATGACGGCAATTCCCATTGGGTATGTAGGCGTGGTGATTTCTTTCGTGGGTAAGGCACATGAAGATGTCAGCGGCGCCGCCTTTACTCATGGTAATTTAGTGAATACGGGGCATAAGGGCGTGTGGATTGAACCACTTTATCCTGGTAAACACCCCCTCAACACCCGCGTGATGAAAATTGAACTGGTGCCAACGACCAACATCGTTTTAAACTGGTCAGGTCGCACCGAACGCCACAGCTATGATGCTCAACTATCTTCCTTGACGGTACGTTCTAGAGACGGATTTGCCTTCGATCTAGAAGTGGCGCAAATTATTCACGTAGGTGCTTTGGATGCTCCAAAGGTGATTTCCCGCGTTGGTGCGATGCAGAATTTAGTAGACCATGTGTTAGAACCTACCATCGGGAATTATTTCCGCAACTCAGCTCAAGAGTGTACTGTACTAGATTTTCTCAGCGCTCGTAGCGAACGGCAAGTTGAAGCTGCTGAGTTTATTAGAACGGCGCTGCGGGCTTATGATGTGCAAGCGATTGATACTCTCATTGGCGATATTCAGCCGCCGGCAACACTGATGCAAACCCAGACAGACCGGAAAATTGCCGAGGAGCAACGCAAAACTTTTGAAGTCCAGCAGATGGCGCAAACGCAACGCCAACAACTTGTCCGGGAGACGGCTTTGGCAGAGATCCAGCAAGATATGGTGAAGTCCGAACAGGGTGTGAAGATTGCTGAACTCAAGGCGAAGGCTGACATCCAGCAAGAAACGGTGAAGTCCGAGCAAGGCGTGAAGATTGCCGAACTCAAGGCGAATGCCAAAGTCAAAGAAATGACAGGTGAAGCCGAGTCTATCCGCTTAAGAGCGTCTGCAGAAGCGGAATCTGTGCGCCTAAGAGCCATTGGTGAAGCCGAGTCTGTTCGCCTTAAAGGTAATGCGGAAGCAGAAGCCATCCGCGCTACAGGTAATGCGAAAGCCGAAGCTTATGGTGCTGGTGTGGAAGCTTTGGGTTCACAAGGTTATACAGCAATGCAGATGATGCAGATTATCGGCGATGGTAAGGTTCGTCTCATCCCAGATGTGCTAGTTGGTGGAAATAACGGCAGCACCAACGGTTTGGTAGATGGGCTACTGTCGATGATTTTGTGGAATCAAACTGCTAAGCAAGGTGAAACTCTACTACCTTTACAGCCAAAACAGCAAGTTGCTACACCACAACCAACTTCGGTAAATGGTAGTCAGCCTGTTGTTGTTGATTTCCCGTTGGATAATAAAATCGGTTAGTAGTCCACAAACACAGCCACAAGCCCACCCAAGCTTCTTTTTGTGGGGGAGCATCTGCCCGCCTTAGCCTAAACCCACAGAAAGCGGAATTAAGTAGATGGGCAAAATTAAGCACCACGATGAAAACTGATAGTATCTTTTACCGCTTGTTTCAAGAGTTTCCTGAGTTTTTCTTTGAGTTAATCGGTACTTCATCAGATGAAGCAGTTAATTATGAATTCACCTCCCGCGAAGTCAAACAACTTGCCTTCCGCATGGATGGGTTATTCATTCCCACTTCTGATGCACCAAGTCAACCCTTCTATCTAGTTGAAGTGCAGTTTCAGCCGGATGAGACACTTTACTATCGGATTTTTGGCGAACTGTTTCTCTACCTGAGCCAATACAGACTTTCTCACCCTTGGCAGGTGGTAGTGATTTACCCCAGTCGAACTGTGGAAAGGGAAGAAAAAATCCATTTTGGTGAAATTCTCACACTTAACCGTGTCAAGCGCATTTATCTTGATGAGTTGGGGTCAGAAACTGATACTTCTTTGGGAGTGGAGGTTGTTAAGCTTATAATTGAGTCAGAACAAACCGTAGGCGAAAAAGCACTGGCTATAGTTGAACAAGCAAAGCAACAGCTAAATGATGAAGTAGTTAAGCGGAATCTCATTAATTTGATTGAGACAATCATTGTTTATAAATTACCGCATAAAAGCTGGGAGGAAGTTAAAGCAATGTTTGGGTTAAATGAGTTAAAACAGACGAAGGTTTATCAGGAAGCTTATCAGGAAGCTTATCAGGAAGTTTATCAGGAAGTTTATCAGGAAGCTTATCAGGAAGCTTATCAGGAAGCTTCCCAAGAAGTTTCCCAACAAGTAAGCTTAGAAACCAAGTTAGACTCAGTACAACGGATGCTAGGTTTAGGTTTTAGCCAAGATATCATCGCTCAATCATTAGACTTACCCTTAGAGGTTGTGCAACAAGAAGCACAGAAGTCTGAACTAAAGTAGCAATTCGATTGATGATTGAATTGTGACGTTTTTGGTCAATTGTTGCCGATCGCTCAATACGGTTCGGATAAGAGAATCTACACACCGAACGCTCCTGTCTTGACGCGAAATTTCGCGCTTTCTCTCTCTATAATTAATGCAGCGCGTTTGGAGTTCAAAATAATGGTGCAAGAAAGACAAAAAATCACCTTGCCTAGTAGCGCTGAATTAGCTTGTTCGGATGATATTCCTGTGGATAACGAAGACCAAAATTTCCTGCCTAATTTTTTATCAGAGCAATAGGTTAAAGGATGCGCGTATGACTATCACATGCGGCGATCGCCCGATCCCAAGAAGCCCAGTTTCGTAAAAGTTACCGGGCTTCTGATTACGACTGCTATATCTGGACGCGCCATCATGTATCTTGAGGAGCTAACAACGCCTCAACCCACTGTTTATCTACCTCCGACAGCGCAGGAGGTGGAACAGGCTGGTGATAATCGATCCGTGTCCTATAGCGGGCACGCTCATACACGCCATTAAAAATTTCCTGTAACGGTACTGAAGGCTCTGGATCGTTGAGTTTCAAGGGAACTGGGAAACTGGGTAGCTCTTGTTGCAGGACAACGCTATAGAGATCGGCTGCTGGGCGTTGATAAGAGCGACTAACTAAGATTCGATACGCGGTTGATCGCATTCCCAAAATTGCCATCGGCTTATTCCCGCGCCACAAATCCAGTTCCACCAGATGGGTAGCACTGCTCAGAATTGCCCGTCGCTTTTTCTCATAAGCTGTTCGACCTTCCCCGGCTCGCTTGTTCTTCGGAGATAATAATTCAATGACGGTAATCACCTCATCCGTAACCACCTCTCGCACTTCCAAATAGCGTTCTTTGACTTCAAAAGGCATCGGTACGCTAACTCGATCAGGACGAGACTGAGTAGCTACTGACCTATCCTCCTCAAGTAGTTGTGGTGTCACATCAGATTTACCGGAGAACACAATCGCGTCTGGAATGCCAATCAGTAAGCCATCCTCGCTGTCATCGCTTTGATAAGTCCTAGTTTCAACTTCCACATAGTACTGTGGACTAAGTTGCGGTTCAATTGTATCGGCGATCGCCACCATTAGTCGGCTATGAAACGACGACCAAAAAGCAGGCTGCTCTAGATACGGGTCCATGCCTGGAAATGGTGAGGGCATTGGTCAAACTTCCATCACACAATCGTTTTTTCATATTGTACCGCCAGATCCGGTTTCATTAAGGCGAAACCTACGAAACTATTACCTCTTGACCAAAGCAAATATAAAGCTTAACATCTAATTAAACATATCATAAAGTGCTTTATTAGATTTTATGGAAACTCGGATCAATCTTGAAGATATTCAAACCCTTACTGACTTTAAGCGAAACACCAAAGAGTACGTAGAGCGGATAAAAGCAACAAAGTCCCCGCTTGTGCTAACCGTCAACGGGAAAGCTGAAGTTGTAGTACATGAAGCACGAGCGTTCCAAGAAATGATGGATCGGCTTGAGCGTGTCGAAGAAGAACTTCGGACACTAAAGTTAGAAGCGCTGCGACGCGATATAGCTGTTGGAATAGAGCAGCTTGAGAATGGTCAATATACTGAATACGACGAAGAGTCTTTGTCGGCTTTGTTTGAAGACATTAAAGCCAGAGGACTTAAAAGGTTGGCGACTAATGATGCCCTATGAGCAGATATAGGCTTTCTGCTCAAGCAATACAAGACATTGATGACATCTGGAACTACGTTGGTCAAAACAGTCAACAAGCTGCTGATAATCTCTTTGACAAGCTGCGAGAACAGTTTTCAATACTAGCAAAGTTTCCTCAGATGGGACGGTTGCGCCCTAACCTAGCTTCTTGTCTACGGAGTTTTCCAGTAGGAAGCTACATCATTTTTTACCGTCCTATAGAGGAGGGAATTGAAATTGTGCGTGTCGTTCATGGATCGCGAGACATAGAACAAATCTTCCAAGTTGCAGAAGATACGGAATCAAAAGAAACACAGGAATAAGCCACAGCATCCAGCACTCTTTCCCTGGCGGTGAAATGCTAATACTTGAACGTTATCGCTTACTCAAACAGATTGGTCAATTCAGATTTTGCAAAACCTTCCTCGCTGTGGATGAGGGTTTATCTCCAAAAGTTCCTTGTGTCGTTCAACAATGGCTGCAAAATCAAACACCATTCGTCTTTGAGCAAAAAGCACAACGGCTTGAGGAGTTAGGCAAACATCCACAAATTCCCGCAATACTTGCACATTTTCCGCAGGACGATCACTTTTACTTAGTGCAAGAGTTCATTGAGGGTAGTAACTTGGCTACCTTAGTGGAGGAGGTGGGAGCCTTCAGTGAAACTCAGATTTGGCAACTTTTAGAGGATTTGTTGCCTGTTCTCAAGTTTATTGGCGATCGCAACGTCATTCACTGCGATATTAAACCCGAAAATATCATCCTCAGATCCCCCCTTAGTGAGAGAAGGTTAGGCGGGGATATGGTCTTGGTTAATTTTGGAGATTTTTCAATTTCTAATAGGGATTTTGACCCAAGAGACTATATTCTACAGCAATTTACAGATAAGTCTAATGACAAGAGCGTTGGTAGTCCAGAATATGCCGCTCCTGAGCAAGTACAGGGAAAACCCGTATTTGCAAGTGACCTTTATAGCTTGGGTGTGACTTGCATTTACTTACTCACCCAGATTCCTCCTTTTGATTTATTTGATGTCCCTAATAATTGTTGGGCTTGGCAACAGTACCTAACAACAAAAGTCAGCTTCATGTTGGGTAAAATCCTTGACAAGCTGCTGCAACATGATGTAATTAATCGCTTTCAATCCGCCGATGAAGTCATGCAAGCAATGGGCATCCATTCCCGTACAGACGTTCCACCGGAACGTCTGTTCCCCATTCGCCCTTGGCATTGTATACATACTTTTACTGGACATTCTGGTGTATTAAGTAGCGTGAATTCAATTGCTATTAGTTCGATCGGAACAAACCCTCCCGATCAAGGGGAGATTATTCAGATCTTAGCCAGTGGTCATGATGACAAAACGATGAGATTATGGGATTTAAATACAAAAAAATTGCTCCGCAGTTTCACTGGACATTCTCAAGCTGTAAGAGCGATCGCCTTCAGTCCTAATGAAGAAATTTTGGCAACCGCTAGCGATGATAAAACTATTAAATTGTGGAACGTTAACACATTCCAAGAAATATGCACCCTGTTTGGACACTCTCATGCAGTTAAATCAGTCGCTTTTAGTTCTGATGGTAAGCTACTAGCTAGTGGCAGTTGGGATAAGACAGTGAAACTCTGGGATGTAAAGACGAGCCAAGAGATTTGCACACTGAGTGGACACCAATTACAAGTAAGTGCAGTGGCATTTAGCTCGATCCCCCCCGATGGGGGGATTCTTGCCAGTGCTAGTTTTGACAGAACTATTCGCTTATGGGAAGTCGATCGAGCTTTTGAGTGTGTAGGAGAACTCAAAAACCTCCGAAACTACAACTTTTCGAGCATCCTTTCAGGTCATACATGGGCGGTTTTGACAGTCGCCTTCAGTCCTGATGGGAAAATTCTAGCAAGTGGTAGCGATGATAACACTATTAGATTGTGGGAGGTAAACACTGGTCAGCTAATTTGCACACTTCTAGGTCATTCCTGGTCGGTAGTAGCAGTAACTTTTAGTACTGATGGGGAAACGCTGATCAGTGGAAGTAGGGACAAGACTGTCAAACTCTGGAGTGTAAGCACAAAAAAAGAGATTGCTACTCTCTCAGGTCATGTAGACTCAGTGTCTGCCGTTGCTGTTAGCCCTGATGCACAACAAATTGTTAGTGGCAGCAGGGATAAAACTATCAAACTCTGGGAGCTTGTACAACAGCAAGGGAATTAATTATCTCATGCTAAGCGCTACCTGTGAAGGTAACTTCAGGAAATTTTAACTGAGCTTCAGCCATTGGGCGGTTTCTACCTTCCTCTTGCCAGTAGTTAATAACTTCTGTAGCTTTATTAAGTAACTCCACCCGATCTAATTCATTAATCCAGTGTTTTGACTCTAGCTCCTTTTTTAACTCTTCCCAAGCATCATTCCTAGGCCAGAAAAAGTACTTAGTTAAAGGACTTGTGCCTTTACCTACCACTTGATCTACAGCCAAAGCGACGTTCTCATCTAACCACAGAATCTTCAAAATAAACTTGGTCAATCGTACCTCTGGGGATACCATGGCTACACTCACTATCTTTGCGATCGCTTATTTTAACGCAATAACCTACCATCTGCACAAATTTTGGGAATTGGGAATTGGGAATGGGGAGTGGGGAATGGGGAGTGGGGAGTGGGGAGTGGGGAGTAGGGGGAATGGGGGGAGTAGGGGGAGTAGGGGGAGTAGGGGGAGTAGGGGGAGTAGGGGGAGATGAGGGAGATGAGGGAGATGAGGGAGATGAGGGAGATGAGGGAGATGAGGGAGATGAGGGAGAATAACAACCAACAACCAACAACCAACAACTAACAACCAACAACTAACAACTAACAACTAACAATCAACAATCAACAATCAACAACTAACAACTAACAACTAACAACCAACTATGATCGTAATTTTTGATATTGATGGCGTTGTGCGCGATGTCGGTGGTTCCTATCGACGGGCGCTAGCAGATACAGTAGAGCATTTCACAGGGGGAGGGTATCGCCCGACACCAGTTGATATTGACCAGCTCAAGTCTGAAGGTATCTGGAATAATGATTGGGAAGCATCCCAGGAATTAATTTATCGCTATTTTGAAAACCGGACATCCCGTGAGCAACTGCAACTTGACTACAAAGCTGTTGTCGCCTTTTTTCAATCGCGTTACCGAGGAGCAGATCCCAATAATTGGACAGGCTATATTTGCAATGAACCGTTATTGTTACAGCCTAGCTACTTGGAGCAACTTACTTTAGCTGGGATTCGGTGGGGATTTTTCAGCGGTGCTACTCGTGCTTCCGCTACCTATGTTTTGGAAAGGCGTCTTGGTTTGAAGTCGCCAGTACTTATTGCAATGGAGGATGCACCAGGTAAACCAGATCCTACCGGACTTTTTGCTACCGTTCGCCTGTTAGAAAATGAACTTGACAAATCGACACCAGTAGTATATCTAGGAGATACAGTAGCTGATATGTATACGGTAGAGAAGGCGCGTTTACTAGAATCTTCTCGAACTTGGATTGGTGTAGGCGTTTTACCACCTCATGTGCAGGAAACAGCCGCTCGTCGTGACGCCTATGCTGAGACATTACGCACAGCAGGAGCGGCGGTAGTTTTGAGTAATGTAGAGCAGTTGACTGAACTCAAAATTCAGGAACTATTATTGTAATATCTAAACAGCTAAGAATTCTCAAACCAAAGCGTTAAACTCGGTTGGACGTTCGAGGTGCGGTGGTGACCACAATCGGCGCAATTCTGCTTCGACTAGGGCGGAGCAATTTGCCAACACAGGGAGACGAGTCTCGCAAACGATAGCGAAGCGATCGAACGGTACTCCGGCGTCGGAACGAACGTCAGGGCTTGCCTCTATTCCATCATCCTCAACCTTTTGTCGGAAAATGTAGATATGAATCGATTAATTTTTGAGTGGGATAACGAGAAGAATCGAATAAATCAAAAAAAAGCACAGTATCTCATTTGAAGAAGCAGAATCTGTATTCTACGATGATAACGCCATACAGTTTTGGGATGAAGATCATTCCGACGCCGAAGACCGATTTTTATTGCTTGGCAGAAGCTCTAAAATGCGAATATTACTCATCGTTCATTGTTACCGAGAACAAGAATCCGTAATTAGAATCATTTCAGCCCGAAAAGCCACTAAAAACGAAAGTAAACATTATGGAGGATAAAACGATGAAACAAGAATATGACCTTGACCAATTGAAAAGCCAACCGAATCCCTTTGCAAAACAATTGAAGCAACAAGTAACTTTACCCTTGGGGATTGACGTAATTGAATATTTTGAGGCAATGGCTCAAGAAAAAGGAATGTCTTGCCAAGAATTAATCAATTTATACCTTCAAGATTGTGTTGCCACCAAACGTGAACTATCTTTTGAGTAGCGATCGCCTGAGGGGGTGACACGCGACTCGCTGCTGCTTGCAGATCGCCAGACTTGTCCGAAAACTCCTCAATGGTGAAATATGGAAGCGGTAAGCGCGTGCAAGTCCCGCCCTTGTTGATACGCTTTATGTTATACACCTTGCTCTTTAATTACGTAAGCTTATTCCTGATATAAGCGTTAATTTCTTACACACACATTTGAGTATTATAGGACTTACGCACACTCTACCTGTGAAGTAGCTCGTACTTGGAAAGCTGACTTAATTATGATGGGTCGTCGGGGTCATAGTGGACTTAATGAGCTTTTACTGGGTAGTGTCAGCAACTATGTGCTGCATCATGCTCCTTGCTCAGTTTTAACAGTACAAGGAGGTATTCATGCAGATACAGCAGATGTTGCTCAGATGCAAGCAGCATCAACGCGCTTATGACACAAAATCCTGAAAACTTTGATGTTGTAGGGTGGGCAATGCCCACCAAACGAAGAATTTCACAAATCAGATCGGACTGCTATATACAAGTTGCGGCGTTTGAGCTAATATCATGTTCGGTAAATGACTTATCCTTTAAGTTTGACCTCTCCCCGCCTTTGACTTGCGTCAAAGTCTCCCCTCCCCTAATAGGGGAGGGGTTGGGGGAGAGGTTCTTTATTATAAGTAATAAGCGCGAACTTGATATAAGACAGGCTTCCCGGTAGATCACAGCCTGTTCCACAATATCAGCAGCTTGATTTACCCCCCCAGATCGACGAATTGCTCCTTGTAATCTGGATGCATTCTTTTGATAAGAATCTTCAGTCAGTACCCGCTTGATAGCTTGTCGCAGTCTGGGAATGTTCAGACGGGCTAAGGGTACAACCTCACCAGCCCCTGTCCAAGCTAGACGCGCCGCTACCCCAAGCTGATCGTTTGCAATTGGAATTGCGACCATCGGCACTCCATTGCTTAAGGATTCTAAAGTAGTATTCATGCCTGCATGGGTAATAGTCAGGGTGGCAGTTTTTAGGAGTTCTAGTTGGGGCGCATAATCGACGACTAGGGGCGAACCTGGTAGTTCTGGCAGAGATTCTAAGCTAGCACCACCACCAAGAGAAATGACTAGCTGGGCATCTAACCCGTTGCAAGCTTCTGCAATACAGTTGAAAACTTTCAACAAGCGATTTTGTACAGTCCCCATTGAAGCATAAATCAATGGTTGCCCAGTTAACTTTTCATTTGGGAAAGCAACAGTTTCTCGACCAACTGAACTATGTAATGGTCCGGTAAAATGGAAGCAGTGGGGCAAATGTTGCCTTGGGAATTCAAATTCCGCAGGCTGTTGACTGATCTGAGCCAGTTGAGAATAGCTATCATTCAGGCGCGTGAGTGTGGGCAAGTTCCACGAACGGCGATACTCAACTATCACCTCACCCATGGGTTTGGTAAGACTCAGCAACCCGTAAACTGCACGGTTGCGCAGGTGTGTCCACCAAGCTGGATGATAGCGCCAGTTCATGAAATAAGGGGGAATACTATCTTCTTGATGAAGTACTACAGCACTGCAAATAGTAATAAAGGGAATTTCCAAAAATTCTGCAACAGTTCCTCCCTCTAGTGAAATTTGGTCTACTAACAGTGCTTCCACACCTGCATCAATGATAGCACGTCGGTGCATCCCGAAGCATAACAGCCGCTGTCTGCTTGAGTACTTTGAGAGTATATTGCGATGCGCTGAGTCCGCTGAGTTTTCCTAGGTGAGTCAAATGTTGTGCGATCGCCCCACGGGGAAACTCAGATTCGCCAATCGCCCGAAATTCCAATCCTGCTTGCAGTGTCTTGGGTTGAGCATCTTGTACCCCAAATAAAGTCACACGATGACCGCGCAGTTGCAGTTCGCGACCCAGCGGAAACATGGTGTTCAGGTGTCCAGTCGTTCCAGGACAGATGATGCCGAAGTGAGTCATAGTAACTGCTTATAGTTTGTGGCGGCATCGATAAATATTAGATAACCATGGAACGACTGGAAGGGGACTAGGGACACTTCCCAATCTGCTTAACGTACCAGTTGTAATTGTGGTCTGAGGGTTGTTATAAATAATTCGTAATTCGTAATTCGTAATTCGTAATTACCCTATGCATAAATGCGAAGTCTGCCGATGCCAAGATCAGGACAAGTGCGATTCGGCTAGATGTTGGATCGGTTACATAACTTAATGATTCACTTATAGGTTGTAAGATAAGATTAATTTAACTGAAAAAATACTCAAATAAATGTTTCTTATTGATTAGGGTTGATTCATTTTAACACTTCACATCTTCCTCATTCAAAATACTAGGGTGAATATATCATCTCAAATTGGCATTTTAAGAAGCAAATTCTATCCTAACAACGCCAACAAAATCGGGAAGCTGAAACGCTAACACTAGCATCTACACAGTGGTCAAGCGGTAATCAACGCGATCGCTTTCCGTTTCAGCCAAAACAAATTTTGATGATAGTCAAGCAGGAGAATTGAATATGAAGCTTGTGCTCAAAGGCAAAAACATTGAAGTTACTGATGCCATTCGTTCGTATGTACATCAGAAGATTGAAAGGGCAGTGAACCACTTTCAGAACTTGACAACTGAAGTGGATGTGCATCTATCAGTAGCCCGTAATCCTCGAATCAATCTCAAGCAGGCAGCTGAAGTCACCATTTACGCCAACGGAAGTGTTATCCATGCCTCAGAGAGTAGCGAGAGCCTATACGCCAGTATAGACTTGGTAGCTGATAAGATTGCGCGTCAACTGCGTAAATACAAAGAACGGCGTCGCCAGGGGATGAGAACATGAACGCAAGATCAAGAGCGCGAATCTGGTGTCGGTAGTTCAGGTGTTTTTTGGCGCTTACCATTGAAGATTTCCAAGTTAAAAAATATCCAACTATTTCTTGTGGGATGGGCATCCTGCCCGTCCTATGATCTGGGCAGGCAGGATGCATTGGTGTCAACTAATAGGTAAACCTTGAAAATACAAGTGTTTCTCGTTGCTCAGCTGGTGCCTAGTAACGCGCTATCGGGAGGCTCTGCCTCCAGAGTAAGGAGGCAGAGCCTCCCAGAATGCATTCCCACGCAGAACGTGGGAACGAGAAAGGTCTGGAACGAGCGTTTAGTAAGGGTTTTGTCCTTAAGTTGACACCAATGGGCAGGATGCCCACCCTACTAATAATTTCACAAATAAAATAGGACTGCTATATCTTTGTTACCGTTGTTTGAAACCGTTGTCATGGTGTTCATTCCTTTACCACCAGAGACAATTTGAGCTTGGTGGTAGCATAATTCTGAAAAGATGAGTTCAAAATCAGAGATTTGGATTCCAGTATTTGTAACAGATATATAGCAATCCTAAATCATTTGTGAAAATCTCAAGCCTCAGAAACCCGGTTTCTTTAACAATACCTTCGCCAATTTCTGAAAAGCCTTACAGGCTATAAGCCTGAACGCCAGTCGCCTACGGAGGGTTTCCCTCCTGCAGCGCTGGCTCGGCTACACGTACAAAGCCCACCAACGCGAGTCTGGAATCCTTACAGCCCACGGAGGTGGGCTTTGTTTGTATAGCCCCACTCTTCTAGAGTGAGGGTAATAAGAGCGAAGGTATTGTTTAAGAAACCGGGTTTCTCTGCTTTCACGAATCATTTAGGACTGCTATATATAATATCGGTAAATTTAAACGTATATATTATATTATCGCTGCTAAAAGGTTTGGATTCATCACTCAAAGGAGGTAGAACATTAAACCTTGCCTAAGTTATAGTGGGTCGGCTTACGCTTTGTTTGATCAGAGAAAATATGCCAAAAAAAGTACAAATTTCCTCTTGACCATTGTGACAGTTAAGGATTAGAGTAATAAAAAATGTATAGCATTTACTAACTAAAGTATAAGTTGTTTGATTTGTCCTTTCTAGTCATAAAAGTTTTTAAAAATATTGTGATTTCGGTGCGATAGTTGTTTTAGTAGATAGATTTAAATTCAGGTGACATATATGGCTCACATTGTTGATCCTGCAATGAAAATGGAAGCTTTATTAATTAGGTCGAGCCAAGTGCTGACTTATCCTACAACTGGTAATAGTCCTCGGAATACTTGTCTTTGCTGCTCAGGCACTTTACTCCGTCATATAAGCTTGAGAGGAATTTACTGGCGTTGTGGTCACTGTTACCAAGAAATGCCAGTTCAGAAATCATTACAGTCACTGAGATTCCCCCATACTCGCTTGTCCCTACTTAGATAAAGCTGAGGCTGGGTTCAAAAAAATTGTCGAGAAACTTTATGAAGTTAGCAGAAATGATTATTGAGCCGTTGTTGGAATTGGCTTGGTGGGTGGAAATTGCAACTATTGAGCCTCACTGTAGCTATTACTTTGGTCCGTTTGCAAGTGACCTAGAAGCTGAAGAAGCCCAAGGAGGCTGGATCGAGGATTTAGCAGAGGAGGGCGCCCAAGGAATAACTAACCAGATTAAGTGGTGTCAGCCAAATAACCTAACTGTTTGTCAGCATGAATTGGCAGAGAGTTTTAAGTAAGCGTCAGGAATAAACATGAACTTAAGCGTACTAACTGCAACCACTGCCCCCAAAAAACTTTCGCTCGCAGACTGGCTGGCAAAGTGCCGAAACTCTTAACTACGAGCGGCTATGGGGATTCGATGCATTTATCAAACACTCATCACCGGAAACATACGACCTCACCGTACTTACCCTGAAGGATTGGGAAAATTTAGCAGACCTAGTCAGGTGTGACAAGCGCTCTTCTAACTGGAAACATCTCGAGTACACTGCAGGACGCGAGTAAAGGTTTGTCGTATGCCACTAACATAGCTCAAACCCTTTTTTTATTTCCTAGACTAACCATATCTATTAAGATTTTTAATAGAGAGAGATATATATGGATGCGTCAAATCTGAAACGACAATATGCGGTAGGAAAAAGAGATTTTAGTGGGTTAAACCTGAGTGGGTTAAACCTGAGTGGAGTAGACCTATGTGGGGTAGATCTCTGTGGAGCCAAACTGCTGAAGACAAACCTGAACAGCGCCATCCTGTGTTTTGCCGCCTTGAGTGGGGCGATCTTAGTTGAAGCAAATCTCAGTAGTGCAAATCTATGCGGTGCGAAACTGCGTGGCGCCGATCTATATGGAGCTAATCTGGATGAAGCAGACCTGCGTGGAGCAGATTTGAGTGGAGCAACAATGCCTAATGGATTAATCCATGTTTAGAACACGGATTCAGTAGGGGCGAACAGCAGGACATGCGTGTCAACTTAAGCTGTAACCTCTGAAAATACAGGCGTTCTCGTTACTCAGCTTGTGCCTAGTAACGCTGTTCTGGGAGGCTCTGCCTCCTCAAAGTGGAGGCAGAGCCTCAAACAGATGCATTCAAGTAGGAGCGTGGTCACGAGAAAACGAGAAAGGTCGGTGCGCGTCAAGGGTTTGACCTTTAACTGGTTCCCAGCCTCCGGGCTGGGAATCCATTCGGTGGAGGCTCTGCCTCCAGTCTAGAAATCAGAAAAAAGCAACACAGAAACTGCATGAACTTTTTCTCCAAAAAAGGGCACATTTTTAATTTTTAATTTTTAATTTGAGCGAAGCAATTGACATGAAAATATTTGGAATCATGTGCAAGCCAGCGATTGAATTGTATAAATTCTATGAGTTGTATAAAAACCATTTAAATCGTTACAAAGAACAGCCTTGTTATAAAAGTTAACACTGATACTATGAGATTATGTACGACAGCGTACTGAAACATTGGAATTTCTAGGACACTAGAGAAAGTAAGTATCCAATGATTGCTATCAGCAAAGATTTCCGCATACAACAAGGGTATGGCGTCTACTCTCACTTTTGCAACGCCATTTTAGCTGGACTTTATTTATACCCTGATGAAAGCTCTACTGCCGGATAATGAAGCAATTAGCACAGAAGCCCTCCACCAGCATCAGATTCTTGATATTGAACCCGAAGCGGCATTCGACGACCTCAGACGATTAGCTGCACGAATTTGTGAAACCCCCGTTGCCTTGGTTAGCCTTGTGGATGAGTGTCGTCAGTGGTTCAAGATGCCACTGAGAATGGAATTCGAGGCACCGAAGCGCGATGTGGCGTTTTGTACTCAGACGATTTTGCAATCCGGCGCTTTGATTGTCCCAGATGTGCTGACAGACGAGCGATTCGCTACCAATTCACTAGTGACCGAATACCCCCAAATCCGGTTTTTCGCTGGCATACCACTGATCGCAACAAACGGACACACCCTAGGAAAGCTGTGTGTGATTGACTATGTACCGAGGGAACTCAGCCCGGAACAAGTAGAAGCATTATGGGCATTGAGTCGCCAAGCGATGATGCAGTTGGAGCTACGGCGTAATTTAGCTGAAACTGTAGACATTAAGACTGAGCCTGAACGAAAAACAGAGCAGTTGCGACAGCAAACTGAGCGGGAACGACTGGTGGTCGAAATTGCTCAACGTATCCGTCAATCTCTTAGTCTTAGTTCGATTCTTAGCACGACAGTATCTGAAGTGCGGCAGTTTCTTCAGGTGGAGCGAGTGTTTATCTACCGCTTCGAGCCTGACTGGAGTGGAGTTGTCGTGGTAGAATCCGTAGCTAAGAAGTGGAAACCTATTTTAGGAAGCAAACTCAAGGACACCACGTTTGCCCAAAGTTATGTCCATCTCTACAAAGAAGGTCGTATCCAAGCCACAGCGGACATTTATGCAGGAGAACTAACTCAATGTTACGTTGATTTTCTGGCTCAGTTTCAAGTCAAGGCTGTTTTAGTGGTGCCAATTTTGCAAGGGGAATTGTGGGGATTGCTCGTGGCTACCCATTGTTCGTCACCACGACAGTGGCAGCAATTGGAGATCGATTTGCTCAAGCAATTGGCAACGCAGGTAGCGATCGCCATCCACCAATCCACACTCTTTGAGCAAGTACAAACTGAACTTGCAGAGCGCCAGCGAGCGGAAACGAAAATACGCGAACAAGCAACCCTGCTGGATGTGACAACGGATGCAATTTTCGTGCAAGATCAGTCAAACCAAATCTTATACTGGAACAAAGGTGCTGAGCGACTATATGGCTGGTCAGCAGAGGAAGTGCTGGGAAAAAATACCTTGGATCTTCTTTTCAAAAAATCTTTGCCTCAGATGGAAGGTATTCAAAAGATTGTTGCTGAGCGTGGCTCGTGGCAGGGTGAGTTAAGTCAGGTACAAAAAGATGGCTTGGAGATTATCGTCGCTAGCCGATGGACACTTGTTCGCGATGAGCGAGGGCAATCAAAATCAACCCTTGTTGTCAATACCGACATCACAAAGAAGATACAACTCGAAGCCCAGTTTCTGCGTGTCCAGCGGATGGAGAGCCTCGGCACGCTTGCTTCCGGCATTTCCCATGACCTGAACAACGTGCTGGCACCCATTCTGATGTCAGTACAACTCTTGAAGATGAAACTTCCCGATCAGCAGAGTCAGCGCCTATTGGAAATATTGGAAAACAGCGCTAAACGCGGAGCTAATTTGGTCAAACAAGTGCTGTCATTTGCACGAGGAGTCGAAGGTAAGCGGATGACGCTTCAAGTCGGAAATCTGATCCAGGAAGTTAAGGTGATTGCATTGGAGACCTTCCCAAAATCTATTGAAGTCTTCACCGACGTATCTCGAAACCTGTGGACTGTCTCTGGTAATGCCACCCAACTGCATCAGGTTCTCATCAACCTCTGCGTCAACGCTCGTGATGCCATGCCCAATGGCGGCACACTGCTGATTTCTGCCGAAAATCTAGTAATTGATGCAAATTATACGCAGTATCATATTGATGCTCAAGTGGGTCCCTACATTGTCATTACTGTTACGGATACTGGGACTGGTATTTCCAGGGAAATTATCAACAGAATTTTTGAGCCATTTTTCACGACTAAAGAGGTTGGTAAAGGCACAGGGTTAGGTCTTTCAACAGTGATTGGTATTGTCAGGAGCCACGATGGTTTTGTCAACGTGTATAGCGAGGTGGGACAAGGAACTCAATTTAAGGTGTACCTGCCTGCCACAGAAGAAGCGGAGGCACAGCTAGCAGTGGACCTCGAACTGCACATGGGTCACGAAGAGCTGATTTTGATTGTGGATGATGAAGCGGCAATCCGAGAGGCAACTGAAACATCACTCGGAACATATGGCTATCAGACCTTAACCGCCAGTGATGGAATTGAAGCAATAGCCCTTTATGCCGAGCATCGACAGGAAATCAGTGTAGCTTTGATTGATATGATGATGCCCTCTATGGATGGTCAAACTACCATCCGCACGTTGCAAAAAATGAACCCGCAGGTGAAGCTGATTGCTATGAGCGGGCTGCCATCAAACGAGCAGATTTTAAAAACTGCTCGTTTAGGCGTTCAAACATTTTTGTCCAAGCCCTACACAGTCAAGGAATTATTGCAAACCTTACACGAGGTTATTAATTCTTAGTGCTGATGCCGGACTGCCATTCTCGTTCCGCAAGTTCCTTCTGGGGCAACAACAGAGAGGCTTCAATCTCCTGCCGGACTGCGGTTGTCACTTCCGAGTTGCTATTCAAGCAATCTATGAGCAGTTTGTTGGCATCATAGTAGCGTTGCAGCACTTGCTGCTGCTCTGGGCTAAATTCCCAGTAATAGTGAATCTGGCGATGCTCAGTAATCGCAGCCTTTAACCGCTCAGCCCAAGCTGGATGGTTGGCTTGCCACCAGGTCTGAAACCTTTCTCTGTCTTGATTGGGATCGGGAAGTTGGTCTTGGAGTTGTTGCAGGGATTGATGTAATCCAACATCCAGAACAATTGCCACGGCATTGCTGAGGGCATGGGCACAGGCATGGGCATGGGCAAAGTCGGAACTGCTACCAACTGCACATGACAACACCAAGTCATCCAGCGCCGCATCCAAAAACATGCCTTGGTCAAGGGTGCAAGCAAGGGCAAAGTGAGGCGCAAGGTGAGGAGTCCGATCGAGGGCAAGGTAAAAGGCTCGAACCACAGCTTCTTTGGATTCGGCAGGAATGGTAGAAGATTTTTGGCTTGCCCAGGTTAAAAACTCTTGCAGATATTTATCTTGGGCTAATAGCGCATCAATTTGTTGCTTCATTAACTGCACCAAGGCGTCTGCACTCCGCAGCATGGTAGCAGTCAATAAAAATACTTCGCGCCACCGGGGTTCGGTGATGTGACTCACCAGTCGTGACAAGGCTTGTTCTAATGCCTGTAGATTGTGACTGGCAACGATTTTTCTGGCAGTGAAATATTCTTGAAACGCCAGGTAGGAGAAAGAAAAAATTCCCCGCGCCCGTTCCGCCAGTAGCCCATGTTGCGCTTCAATCGCCTTCAGCACTGCAACACTTTCCACAAACAATTCTTCAGGGTCGGTAGGCGCAGCAGGCAAATCACGGATATAGTCGGCAATATATTGCTCAACGACGCGTTCCTCAAAGAAGTAACGACCCTGCTCAAACGCCGTAGCCGCAATCTGACTCAGCAGCTTGATCTTTTGTGGCAATAAAAACCCGCGATAAACTTCATCTCGCTCAACCCCTTTGGCTTCATCCCACTTGCCTAAAAGAAGGTTTACACATTGCTGATAAAATTCGGCTCGTTTAATCGGAAATTTTTCTTGGCGATGGAACACCCAACAGGCGACATGAAGAAACAGGGGGGTAACTGCGAGTTTGCGGAATTGCCAGTTTTTAGGTGAACTGATCTGCTCAATGAACTCAACTGACTGAGCTAACCCATCCTGAGCGTTTGTCAGAGTCAATGCTACGAACCACCTTTGGGCAAAGGCGGCGATTTGTTCAGAGGTAAAAGGGGCGATTTCGATGTCAGTAAAGCGCGTGAGCTTGAACTTTTCCGCTGACGTTCGACAGGTAGCCACAAACAAATTTTTGTGATACTTGTTAGAAAACTTGCGAATTTCCTTTAAGATAATACTGCTATCTTGATTGAGAAGTTCGTCTAGCCCATCCAGCAACAACAACACTCTCCCCTCATGCAGCAGTGTCTCAATTTTGGCTGGGTCTAAAATGCCATTCGAGAGAAATTCTCGGCGAATGTAGTTTAATAAGCTGAAATCGCCGGCATCTCTGGAGTCTTCAGCATATTCTCTCAAGGTGATAAAAATGGGAACTCGGTTTGCTGCCAACTCACCTCGGTTGCACAGAATGGCCAGATGTTGCAAAAAGGTGGTTTTACCGGCACCTGGTTTACCCAGCACCCTGAGCTTGGAATAGATTTCGACTGCTGTCTTACCTGGTATTTGTTTCTGGGAAACTTCACCCAAGCCAAAGCGCTCAAATCCATCTGGACCAAGGTTTTGCAAATGAGAGACTTCTAACCACTGAAAGCTGGCAATATCCTCCAGAATATTGACATCAATGTAAATGTCGTCTATGCTTACTTGATGGCTAATATCTAATAGCTGCAATGTGCCACACTGGTCTTGAATTTCGTCCTGGCGTTGCGATCGCACCTCCTGCACCAAAGTATCAATATCCAAGACACTGCTAGGAGCCTGAACTTTGATTTGAGCTACCTCTGTTCCAAGATTCTCCACCATCTCCCGCCAATTCAGTTCCAAAACCGAGCAAATTTCTATAAAGGTATAACGCTCAATCGGACGACCTGTGAAAAATCTCCAAATGGGTTGGCGAGTTCTAATGTGTACTAAATCTGCTAGGTTTTCTTGAGTCCAAGCCTTTTGCGCAAACGCTTTTTTCGCTTGTTTAATTCCGTCTGGTGACGCTTGTAGCGATCTCTTTACCATATGACAAAAATTATACCGAGATGCGTTTGTTAACATTAATTTTTTTTATTTATATCTTGATCTTATACAATTATTCATGTTAATTTCTTGACTCTCTGCCTAAGTTATACAAATACCAACTTATTGCCCTTCATTTCATCAATATATGAAAAGCCAAAAGCGATCGCCACTAAAAGCCAAAAGCTTTTCTTGTGTGAATCAATTTGCGCTGACTGTGCTTGTGAATGTTGAGTTTCCGGCTCCTCCGAAGAGCGCGGGTAACTTCTGACAACTTATGGCGGGGAGTGAAATCATTAGACTTATATGAAGTTTTGTAATGAAATCAAACACTTTAAAACTATACGTTCACTCCTGCTTGTGAAAAGGAATGGTAGAACCTAGGGAGCGAGAACTCCAAAAAGAACTACAGAAAAAGAACTGGAATGAATGATTTGCTTGATACTCACACTTGGATGCGCTTATTTGCTATCTTTAACCAATTAGCTGAGAGTTAAACAATGACTCAGATTGTTTTAGGATATTTAGAACTAGTTATTATTGAGTGCCTAAAAGCCCGCGCTCAATCGTGACGGTGACATTACGTATATTTTGGCATTAGCACTTCTCGAAACAACAGAGGGAATAGGCAGATAAGGATTTGACCGAGGTGCTTTCTATAAGTACGATTTTAGATTTATTTTTTAAGGAGGATAGGAGAATGGCTCAAGCAATTGATCGGGAACAAACGATTTTAGACAAAATCAAAGGCTTAACTGGGCAACAACAGCAGGAGATCTTAGATTTTATTGATTTTTTGCAATTTAAGGCGCAAAAGCAGGACGTACAGCCGGAGGAGAAAGAATCAATTTCAGCTGATGAAGCAGCAAAAGAGTTTGCTGGCTGTTTAGATGGTGGACCTTCCGATCTTTCTACTAATAAAAAGTATTTGGAGGGAAATTGGTAATAAATGAGAAAAAAGGTTTTGCTGGATACGGGACCGTTAGTGTCTTATCTGAAACGTCAGGATCAATATCATAATTGGGCTAAAATTGAATGGAAAAATATTGAACTTCCGTTATTAACCTGTGAGGCAGTTATCAGTGAGGCTTGTTTTTTGTTAAAAAATACCTACAAGGGACAAGAAACTGTAATTGCTTTGATTCGTCAAGGTGTGATTGAAGTTTCTTTTAACCTTCAAGATGAAGCAGAAAGAATAGAGGAGTTAATTACTCGTTATCAATCTGTACCAATGTCCTTGGCGGATGGGTGTTTGGTAAGGATGAGTGAGTTAATTGTAGGAAGTTGTGTGTTGACGCTAGATAGTGATTTTCGGTTTTATCGTAAAAATAAAAATGAGATGATGGATTTGATTATTGCTAATGAGTTATGAGAAGCAGGGTAGGGATGGGTGAGATACAAGTACCATCTCAGATGATATTTTATTAGCTTGAATCACGATCCTTACCTGCGACAATCTAACCCAACTGTTAGTACTCAACTGCTCCGGTGTACTATTATCATAAATTGCTCAAATCAACCTCAAAAGTTTGTCCTCCCACCGTCACTCGATCGCCAAATACTAATTGTCGTCCTCGTCGGGTTTCAAGTGTATCATTGACGAGTACATCACCTCCTTGAATCATCAGCTTGGCTTGCCCACCAGTTGGGGCTATACCGATTAACTTCAAAAACTGGTCAAGTTTAATCGTGTTGTTGCTTGTTTTCATACTAATTTTCTGACTCTATTGCTTTGATTCGCCCGGATTTCACCGCCGCCACAAGTGCTTGACGATCGCGCTCGTTCTGATCGGCATAAGCGACGGCAAAGTCTGCGATCGCCCGTTCAAAAGCATCACTTTTGCCGAGATAACCACTGATCGTTACTGGGTCGCCAGAGCGCGAGCATGGGCACGCGCAAGTGCCCACCCACACAATTCTGAGTAGTCGATCAGATCGTTTGTAGACATATCCTCAATGTCAATGGTCATCTTCATATCCCGTAATTGCCGAACGTAGAAGTCATGTTCGCGATCGCTGCGTGTCCAACCAAGGAAAATATCGCTGGCTGCTTGCATAATTCGTTGACCCGTAATCACGCGTTGACCCTGGTTCTGGTAAATGCTTTTCTCAGCATACGGTTCCAGCACAGAAGCACGGGCTTCCTTGATTTGAAGAAATAGGGGTTCATTATCCGCTGCCATCAGGAGTGCGACAATGCAACGCGTACCAACACTGCCAACCCCCACCACCTTGATGACATTATCAACTAGGGAGACTCATGAAATAGGATAAATCGCTATTAAATGGTATAAAACGGTAATTGCTGTCTGAGTGAGGAGTGGTATAACGGAACTTACAAATGAAAACAAGCATAAGCACGTTCCTTCCACCCATCTATCTAGACGTTGGTAAGCTCCCACTTACCAGTCTTTGAAACTCCGGATTCTTCCGATGCTTAGGATCGAGCCATCCCAACTCCATCGCATCTTCTAAACTCAAGCCTTGAAGTTTCAAAAACATTGCAGTACGACGCAATAACACTGCTTGCACTTCACTCGATCCCATGTACCGAGTTATGTCCTGATCCGTACCTCGATGAAGGACAGCTAAAGCAGCATTGCAGTCAGACTGCACAACGACCCCAGTATGCCTGGTAAAACGGTCGCCTTCACGCTTCCCTAAAAGGGTAAACGTGACAGCATCCGTTTGTGACGTATACGCAGCGTTGACTTCTGTGATCACTGAATCGCTCCAGTCAGCCCATTTCTGTAAACTGTCTCGCATGTATCCTTTCACCCAACTATTTAACTTGCGAGACATTGCTTTTGATTGACGTTTATTCTTAATCGGTTCCGTCAAGTCTTCAGCAAAAACTTTTAATTTACCTGTAGCAAACAGGGATTTTGAGGCTTGACCAAGCAATGAAGAGATAGCAGCTTGGTCTAGTCTATAACGCTTGTTTTCGGTTTTTCGAGATAGATTATTTTCAAGAATGCGTGCAGCTTTAACTGGGTCGGACAATTCAATTTTACGGAAAAGAGCAAACAATTTACCACGAAGACGATTCTTGTCAGTAATGCGATCTGATTTCAAAGTTAATAACTTGCCTAATCCATCACCATGAATCTTTTCATTAGAATCAATAAAGGCTTCTGTATACCCTTTGTCAATACCAATGGGTGTTCTTTCTGAATCTGGAGACTTGGTATAGATGCCGAAGTTAACTACAAAATGAATTTCAAAGCGCTCTAATTCTGAATTGTAAATAAGTCTGATTTGTCCAGATGGTTTGCGGTTACTTCTTACATTAAACTGAATCCGCTTACCTCTAGTCAAGCCAGATACACTCAGTCTGTAGACAAAACGATTAATTCGTGTTACCGAATAAGCTTCTGGCTGATAAACAATTTGGTTGTCAACCCAGGTATGACCACGTTGAAACTGCTCCCTAACAATTCTACTCAGAAACGAATCTGATAGAAACTCAGTCGAGTTAAGCTTTCTGTAAGCCTCGTTTCGAGCCTCTTCATTCTCCTCTCCAGGTAGTCTCGCCCAAATCTTCCCCCTAACAAGTGCAACAGTTGCAGCTTGTTGAGCTAGTATCGCCTTGGCGACATCACTGACTGTCCATTCCATTAACTTGGAGGGCAGTCCCAGTGACTCAGGCGATCTCAAAGCACGAACTTCAGAATATGCATCGCGCCAATTCATTCCCCAGTACCTAACACCACCAAGTTTGTTATAAGCCTCGGAACGAACAATACCTAAGCGCTCCATAATATCCAGCAACTCAGACTTAACTGCATGATCAATCAAGACAACATTAACAATCTGAGTTGACATCTGATGAATTTCGTTTTTGGGCTTCTTTTTGCGCTTAGTCATTGTTTGTACCTCCTGGTAACTAGTCTAACACAGGTTTGTCTGAATTGTCGTATTCTGCAGAAGCAATTATAACTTTTTCATACTTTCTCAAAAAATAAAGTTTTGAAGAAAAACAGTGCATGATACTCATAAAGTCTGACATCAGTTCTTGATGCGGTGGTTTGTAGGTGTTGTTAAGAATAACAATGTCGCATCTATGAGCGTTGCAGAACCATTCAACAAAATCAAATCCAAATCGACACAATCTATCTTTATGTGCTACAACTATGGTTTTAACTTCTTGCTTTAAGACTTGTTCCATTAAAGTCATAAACTTTTTCCGCTTAAAGTTCAGCCCAGATCCATACTCACTAATACATTTACAATTTGGATAATTCTTACCAAGATATTCAATCTGACTCGCTAAGTCATCTTTTTGAGAAGCCGTAGAAACTCTGGCATAAAGAATAACAGGTCTATCATCAATTGCAGCAACAACTTTTTCAAGAGATTCAACAAGGTAACGACGATGACCACCAGGGGATTTGATACTTTTGATCTTTCCATCGTCTGCCCATCTGCTCAAGGTTTTGGGATGATAGCCGTAGCGTTGTTGAGCTTCGGTTGGAGTGATATACATAATAAATGGAGCAAATGTCTGATTTACTCCATTATAGCATGATTAATCCCAGTATTTTGTGACTTACTTAAACGGCGATAGCGATTCAGCAGAACTTGCAGGTCATCCCGCAGGGTTTGGCGGTAATGCTGGTAAACAGACTCCACCTCTTCCTCAAGCAGATCGTCAGGTGGCAAGTGGTACATCAACGGTGGTTTGTCAATAATTCGCCACTGTCCGGCAACCACCTCTGTCAATTTTGGCAACGCGGAGGCGGAGGTGCGTGTTAGCGTCTCTACATTTTGATCGATGCGTTGACCGTGCTTGGCATGGTGGTTAAAGTTACGCAAAACGTTGGCATCAATGCGCGAGTACCATACCTCAAGAGGACCCATTTGAGCATATTTACTCATGTGTTCCCGGTAGGAGCAGGCAGTTATACGCGCTGCTTCGGAGCAGTTCTTTGCCGAAACGTTGATGTGGCGACCTGCAACGACAACGCTTGTTGCCAAACGTTTAATATCCCACTCCCAGGGGGCAGGAAGCGTTTCGTCGAAATCGTTCACGTCGAAGACGAGGTTGCCTTCTGGTGTCCCGTACCCACCAAAGTTAAGTAGGTGACAGTCGCCACATGCCTGTACTTTAATCCCTGTGGTAGGGGTTGTGGCAAGGTCTGCCGCCATGACGATCGCCGCACCCCGAAGGAAGGTGAACGGTGACTTCAGCATCCGACCATACCGAATCGGCACTCTTCTTGGGCAGTCGTCCTTGGCTAGATGCCTCTAAGGCGGCGATCGGATCGGGGCGATCGGCACTTTGATTCCAGTTGCCGTGAGTAGATCGCGGTACAGTATCACGCAAGGCTTTCCCGAATGAGAGTCGCTCGGCTGGTGATGAATGTCTTGCTATCGAGGTGATAGAGGTAGAATGTTCCATACTTTCCTAAATCCGGGTACTCAAAGACATTAAACTCTTCCCGAAGTGCTAAGTGCTCCGATCCGGAAAAAGTCTGCTATGAGTTGAAGATACATTAAGTTTTTCTGTTTATCTACCTTATTTATAGTATTATACAAAAAATGTCTATCCTTGTTACAAGTTGGATTCTAAAAAAATACTCCGTCAAGGCGAAAAACATCAGTTCGGTCAGTAGCAAAGCGAGGTATTATATCCAAAGGACTTAACAGAACTTAACAATGGTAGAACGCCCAATCAAGAAATCTGAACGTCAGGCCAAAGAGAGTACTGACAACGATTCTGGGAATTCGGATTTTATACCTCCTGTAGAATCCACTCCCAAAGTATTAAAACGGATCGAAGACCGCTCGTCGGGTAAAGGCAAAAAAGCATCTTTTGGCAACGAAGTCAGGCAGCAGGCTAGTCCTGCCCTAGCGCGTGGTCCGAAACCCGTTAAGCCTCAACCCAGTCCCATCAAACCGGAAGCAGAGTCGGAACCTATGTCTGAGGAGCCTCAAGGCGAAACGGCAGAAGGATAAAAGTAAATAAATATTTTTGTAAGCTCTGTACACCTAGAGTAGCCAAATATCGGAGTTAACCGGAGTCAACGACCTTTATTTGTTCACTTTTTCGGCTCCTCAATAATCGTTTCTAGTAGCCACATGAGGCGTAACCTCGACCGCTTAGAACGTAGTGAAGTAGGAACCATTAGGCAGTCTACCCTAGCCTGGTACAATCAAAGTGGGAGGTCACAAACCCGTTCTAGTTTGATTGCACACCTAAAACATTACTGCTCTAGGCTTTCTCTTGTATGGCGGAGCGTCTGATACTTTGTAAGAGTCCGCAATACAAGATTAGTTCTGTACCGTAATATCGCTTTTAACCCGATGTTGCGTGCAGCGTTCAAGCCAGAGTGTGCAATGTAGCCGTTAACTGTTCCCACTAAGTTTGTTCCAGGCTGATAAGACAGGAAGTCAAACAATGTTACTGGGAACTGGTTATTACGCCAGACAGGATTACCCCAAGGGTCAAGACTTGATGTATGTCGAGGATTGACTCTTGTTGTTAAAATGCTGTAATCTTGGTAAGCTATTCGGCTAACTTGCAGATATACCTTGGATTTTAACCAATAAGCACGTTTAAGATTTGAACGACGGGAATATTTACCACGTTGAGGTCTAAGACTGCCTAGATGCTCAAAAGAAATAACAGAGCATTGCCATGTTTGAGCAAACTCTACAATCCTTCTTGCGTAAGTTCTACCTGCTTCAATTTCAGCATTGTGCAGTCCGAACCACATGGTAGAACCAAACCCCTTCTCAACAATTCCCGTCTGCCGCATTTTTAAGGCTATTCGTCCACAGCGATCGCTTCCTACGCTTGGTATGACTAATTTGTTTAATGAAGTGTCTTGTGACCTCAAACATTTCATCCTTAGCGTTGACCTCTAGAACTGAAAGTATAGCGATATGACGATCTAAATCCATGTCTACACCCAAGACCCTAAACGAGTCCTGAGCCATGATTGTCTTTATTCCCCCTGTGGCGGGAACATATTTCTGTAAAGGAAAAACTATATAAAGTGTATTTCCTTTTATTACTATTGATGGAGAACCTTTTATCCAATCCCCAATAATCTCTGGTGCAAGGTATTGAAACTTAACCCATTTCCATTGTCCACCAATTAGTATCTTAAAGATGATTGAACTACCATCATCTTCTTTCCATACTCCCGCATCATAACTAGGTGAAAAGTTAAAATGACGTGGCTGTACTGGCGGTCTATGATGTTTTTGCTTTTTGGGACGGTTTAACCATATGACGTAATTACTATGCCATGATTCCCAAGCACCAATTGCCTTACGTATTGCAGCGCGGCGAAGTTGCACGGGGAAACCATTAAATGGCAATGGATACTGTGCATCATCACCAATTGTCAACTTTTCATAATATCGCCATCCTCCATCTGACTCTCTTGGTAGGTCAATACCTTCAGGATGTGTATTAACTAGTGCAAAGTAAAAGTGTACAACTTCATTAAAAGCTACTTTAGTTTCGGTTAAATCAAAACCATTACGTTTTAGTTTGCACTTAACACTTTTAGTAGCGATGCTAAAACCTTTTTTCTTTTTAAGCACTAGTTATCACCTCCCATGAAGTTAATCTGCTATATTTATAGTATAGCTATAAGTGAAAAATTATGCAACCAGTTAAAGGAAAGAAAAGAATAAAAAATCAGCCTGTCTTTTATGACGAGATGAAAGAGAAACACATGGTAGGTCTTACTCCGACAGCATGGAAAAAACTACAAGCTGTCTTCTATTGATGCCGACCAAGCGTGTGATTGAGTTTTTGGAGCGCATCATCAGAGGAATAGACGGTGATTGACTACGCTTGACTCCACTATCAAATTATCTAGTATTACGACCACATGGGAAGTTTGGTAGCCCAATTGAAGCCATTTCAGAATTCTGAAATGGCTTCAATAGCTTTTAAGGAGCGGCAAGATGATCAAAGTCTCGACGAAAGGTTAATAAAGTATCTCGTAAGGCAATTGTCAGCTTTAACAGTAAGGTAGAAGAAATAATTAATCAGACTCTGGCGAATGAAGAAATAGAATAAATTATTGTTCAAGCAGTTGAAAGAGTGATTCTTTCTCTGTTACGAGATTACTGGATTGCTCTAGTGGTTTCACTGCTATTATTATTATTAATTAAATCAATTTTTTTGAGTATTACTATAACTATCTTACTCAAAAGTATGAAATATTAGTACCATTAGCTGGAAAAAGCAAAGGACGTGACATTATCACCAAATGTTGTCACAACTAGACTACATTGCAGGGCTATTTCATTCTAAATCAGAGCCTTGAAATCTAGTCTTGGCTCTGTAGAGACGCGAAATTTCGCGTCTCTACAAGTCCGTTTTAACGGACGCTCATTTAACAGTAGTTCAAGTCGGCTTAAGCCGACTTCAGCTATTAGCCTAGGAATTTATTACGCACGGCGAGTGAGGTTGCGATCTTAGAATGAAATAGCCCTAGACTAAATTGTAAGGGCGGGGATACCCCGCCCCTACGGTTATATTATGGTTTAATTGAATGAAATTCGTTGTGAGACAACGCCAATTTCAAGTATTCAGATTTCACAATTTTGCTTAAACAGAAATGCATCTAATCTTGAACTCCTGTTAACCTTAATAAACTGTGGCTATGTAACAATTTACCTACTACATAGAAATGAAACACAGGAGATTATTTTGCGACAAGCGATTACAGGGATTACACTTACTGCCGCCACATTACTAGGCATTTCAGGAGCGAGTAGTCTCGCTACCCCATCTGACTCTTTCGTGACCTGGACTGCAAATGACTCGCCAACTGAGGCGGTAATCACTGGTGGACCGTGGACTTTGGCTCAGTCAGCAGCAAGTAACGATCTGCCGTCAGCAGGATATTGTGTCGGCAACGTGCGGCAGAATAATCCTGGCACTGAACTGATGCAGCCATACTACTTCCCATTCATCACAGGAGTAGGCAATAACTTGCAAGGATACTTTGACTACCGCCCTCGAAACATCACCGAGGCAACAGTCGCAGCGACTTCAAACGACGCTGGAAAAACTTGGAATTTCCAGCAAAAGGGGCTGGAACTGAGCGATCGCTGTCCTCCCTCAGATAGCGCAACCAATGATAATGATAACGGACAGGGACATCCTTTCGTAATCAGTCTAAAAGGAAGCAGCTACCTCTATACATTGGATCGCTCTGACGAGAATATCGATAAAGCTGGGTTAGTTGTGCATCGACTTAGCCCAGAACGTGAGTCGCCTCTCAAGCCAGTCCCTGAATTTCAGGATGTCCCAGAGAGAACTACTGGGCTACTCAATCCCGACGGCATCATCGGCGAAGTTCCTCAAACCAACCAGCGAACGATTCTGTATTTGCAAAAACAAAAAAACGCAGATAATACTGGTGACACTGCTCTTCCTGAATCTCAGCAGTGCGGTGTAACTCCTGCTGGCAGAGCAGCCAATCATGATATTGTGACACCGCGCTTGGCAACGACTACAGATGGTGTGAACTTCAAGGACTTAGGACCGGTTTCTGGACTAAACGATTCCACTGCAGTCGGTCTTACAGAGACTCGATATGTTGCTTCTCGCGGCACAATTGTCAAGCTCCCCAACAATCGCTTTGGTCTTTTCTTTTCTGGCGGCAACTGCCTAGATGGCGACTCTGATGCATTCCACTACATCGGTTATGCGGAGTCTCAGGATCTTCGCCATTGGACGATCGTCAACGGCATTAACAATCCGATCGCCTCTGTCGCTCCCATCACTGTCAATGTCAACAATACCCCAACTACTATCCCTTCTAGCACTCCAGTTGTGGGAGACACGCAATCTTGGTTTGCCGGACGAGTTTATTCACCGAGTATTACTCGTCTTGAGAATAACGATGTGGTGATGGTCTTTGCTGGTTATCGTACTCCACAACCAAGCAATGCTCTCGGCGACTATCGAACGATTGCCAGAGTCAGCCTTAAAGGTCAATACCCTTCAGATAGAGTTTATCAGTGGCGGCGGAATTTTTAGCGGATTGATAATTGCTGATTGCTGATTGCTGATTGCTGATTGCTGATTGATAATTGCTGATTGCTGATTGCTAATGGCTAATTGCTAATTGCTGATTTCAATGAGCAATTAGCCATTAGCGGTTAGCCATTAGCCATTTCCAGCCCTCAATCTAAACGATCCTAAGCAGCTTGATCGACTTCGGCTTTGACAGTAGCGTATGCCCAATCTAACCACGGAAGTAAGGCTTCAATATCTGCGGTTTCTACCGTAGCCCCACCCCAAATCCTGATTCCTGGGGGTGCGGAACGGTAAGATGCAATGTCGAAAGCTACAGAATGCTTCTCTAATAGTTTCGCCAGTTTTTGCGCAGATTCTGCCTGCTGTTGTGGACTTAAGGCAGTAAACCAAGCATCGACAATCTTGAGACAAATCGATGTACAGGAGCGAGTTTCCGATTTTTCAGCTAAGAAATCTGCCCAACTACTTTGCCCAACCCAGTTAGCGATTATTGCCAGATTTGCTTCGCTGCGGCGAATTAATTCTGGAAGTCCGCCGATACTTTCTGCCCAGATTAACCCGTCGATCGCATCTTCTACACATAACATCGATGGAGTGTTGATAGTATCTCCTTTAAAAATGCCTTCGATCAGTTTGCCTTTTTGGGCGAGGCGGAAAAGTTTCGGCACAGGCCAAGCAGGTTGATAGCTTTCGAGGCGCGAAACTGCACGAGGTGAAAGTACAATGACACCATGTTGTGCTTCTCCACCCAATACCTTTTGCCAGGAATAGGTAACTACATCCAACTTTTCCCAAGGTACATCCATAGCGAATACAGCAGATGTGGCATCGCAGATGGTAAGTCCTTGACGGTCTGCTTTGATCCAATCGCCATTAGGTACCCTGACACCTGAGGTTGTGCCATTCCATAAAAATACTACGTCGCGGCTAAAGTCAACTTCGTCTAGATTGGGCAAACTGCCGTAGTCTGCTTTCAGCAGGCGTGCATCAGGCAATTTTAGCTCATCGACAACATCTTTGACCCATTCCTGACCAAAGCTTTCCCATGCCAAGATATCGAGAGGGCGTTGTCCTAAAAGCGACCACAAAGCCATTTCTACTGCACCCGTATCGGAAGCAGGAACGATACCCAGGCGATAGTCTGCAGGAACACCAAGAATTTTCTTAGAGCTTTCGATAACTTGTGCTAACTTAGCTTTGCCAGCACTAGATCGGTGGGAACGACCTACACAAGCATTTTTCAGATTTTCCACACTCCAGCCGGGGCGCTTTGCACAAGGACCAGAAGAAAAATGTGGAATGCGCGGCTTTGTTGTTGGAAGTGTCAGATGATTTGACATAATATTGGTATATGGTATCAGGTAAGTGCTGGCTTAAATGATACCCCATCTCACTGCTTGCTTTGAGGGAGCAGGCGATCGGCATTTGGCTCCCCCTTCCCTCGTAGGGAAGGGGGTTGGGGGGTTAGGTTTTTGATTCCTGAATCGGTGTTCTAGAAGTTCTTCCCTCGCACAGGAATTTGGGCAGTCTCAAAGTAACGAATGCCCAACGCTTGTTAAATCATCGCCTCAGCCAGCGCGAAAAAGTATATACCTACCAACAATTTTTGGGATTGGTCTTCAGAGAAATAAAAATTTACAATACTGGAAAGGATAACTGCTCATGGGTTTGGTGCAACTCTCGTCTCCTGTGAGATTAATTTTCGGGAACAAGTTAGAAATTGCCGCTTCTAATAATATCTGTGTGGAAGAGATTTTGCAGGAGAATTGATCGTAGGTTTGTATCAATGAGCGTGTTTCCACTTGTCCTCGCAGTGCAAAAACCCAAGCTCTATTTAACGATCCCAATCCCATACAAGGGTGAACAAGTCAATACCCTTGCTTTCGATAGATGTCTTATACTAGCCTGCGATAGATGTGTTATAGACCCTCTTTGAGGTATTACCTAACTATCTGATAGAAAAAATCAATTGATGTCTGTATTTTTGCCAACTCAGTCTCGCGTTTATTGTTGACTACCATTTACTCAATTTGGTGTAGGAGAAGATTTTTATGTGTAGTTTACTACGTTGGTCATCAGCAAGTGCCGCATTGTTAGTTCTAGGAGGCACCATCGGTCCAGTTGCTTCCACAATAATTTCTGCTCCAGCTTCAGCTCAGACTCCCTCAACCTCTCCAACTCCAGATCGGGGTACGCCTCCAACCTCTCAAATTCTAAATCAAGTTACGCCTCCAACCTCTCAAAATCCAACTCAAGTTACTCCTCCAACCTCTCCAATTCCAAATCAGGTTACGCCTCCAACCTCTCCAATTCCAGATCAGGGTACGCCTCCAACCTCTCCAACTCTCACCGCACCCCAAACTTCAACGGCTACCTTTTCTGATGTTGGACAAGATTACTGGGCAAGTCCATTTATTCAAGCCCTAGCTGCAAAAAATGTGATTGCCGGCTTTCCTGATGGCACTTTTAAGCCGGATCAATCTGTGACTCGTGCTGAATTTGCAGCAATGATTGGAAAAGCATTTAACCAAAACCCGGTTCGGCAGTTAAGTGCTGGTGGATTTTCAGACGTTCCTTCTAGCTACTGGGCTGCTGCTGCAATTCAGAAAGCCTACGAAACCGGATTTATGGCTGGTTATCCAGGAAATGTGTTTCGACCCAATCAGCAAATACCCAAGGTGCAGGCAATTGTTGCTTTAACAAGTGGTTTGAGTTTGAATGCTAGCAGCGCGTCGCCAGATATTCTCACTACCTACTATACAGACGCCTCAGCAATCCCGAACTATGCCTTGAATAATGTGGTTGTAGCAACACAAGCCAATCTTGTCGTTGACTATCCGGATGTGAAAACACTCAATCCCACAGGAGCACTCACTCGTGCGGATGCTGCAGCGATTTTATATCAAGCTTTGGTCAGACAGGGACAGTTGCAACCAGTTGCTAGCAACGTCGCGGCTGCTCAATATATAGTAGCTGGAGCCGGTGGCGGTACTCAACCGGGCAGTACTCAAACTGGTAACGACATTGTTTCCCTGGCTGCTGCTAGCAATTCTTTTACAACCCTGACTTCTTTATTAAATGCAGCAGGTCTAGCAGGTCCTTTACAACAACAAGGTCCGTTTACGGTATTCGCGCCGACAGATCAAGCGTTTGCTGCTTTGCCTAAAGACACTCTTCAGCGATTGCAGCAGCCGGAGAACAAAGACGCGCTGATTAAGATTTTGACTTACCATGTGGTTCCAAGCGCACTAACTGGTAGTCAACTCTCAACAGGAGAGCAGAAAACGCTAGAGGGCGCATCTCTCAATATTAAAGCGAATGCTGCGAACAATCAAATTAGGGTAAACAAAGCAAAAGTCCTACAGTCGAACATTCAAGCGAGCAACGGCTTGATTTATCCGATTGATAAAGTTTTGCTACCACCTGACTTTAAAATAAGTCAGTTGCAACCCGGAGCCAATACGGATGGTGGTCCTAAGATTGGTAGAGCGACTCGTGGTGGCAGAAGCTATATTGGGGTTGGTGGTAACATTGGTATATCTGGTAGTTCCGATTTGAGCCACGGAAACTTTTCAGTGATCACCAAACTCGGGCTGACACGCAACATATCGTTCCGACCATCCGCAGTAATTGGGAGCAATCCCGTCGTTCTGCTTCCCATTACCTTTGACTTTTCCCAACGACCAACAGATCCCGTTGCTGGACGAGTGTTTACTCTCGCTCCTTACATAGGTGCTGGTGTTGCTATTGATACAGGTCGCGGCAGTGACGTAGGTGCACTGGTAACTGGTGGTGTAGATGTGCCTTTGGGTAGTCGATTTACGCTCAATGGTGCTGTGAATGCGGCTTTTCTTAATGATACAGATATAGGGATATCATTAGGAGTTGGCTACAACTTTAGATAAGCACTACGTTGTAACTAGGCTGCGATTTAAATGGTAGGGCAAGGGCGGGGGAACCCCGCCCCTACGGCAATCTTCTCGTTCCCACGCTCTGCGTGGGAATGCATTCCGCGAGGCTCTGCCTCCAGTGAGCAGCGTTACTAGGCAGCAGCCCAAACGAGAAAGGCTTGTATTTTCAAGGGTTACAGCTTAAGTTGACACTAATGGGGGTATACTGCGAACGGTTCAAAACTTCACTTAATATGGACTGAGCTCCAAACCTCTCCCCGATGCGGGGAGAGGCTTAAGAACCGGATGCGCAAATGTTAAATAAGTATAGTTTTCAGCCGTTTTTAGTATAACCCCGCCCCTACGGCAATCTGTGGTTCAATAAACAGAAAATAAAGATTAAAGATTCTAACCAAGCTTGAGGCAATTGAATTTAAGTTATACTTAGAAGAATCGGCAAGAAAAAATATCTAGGCATGTACGCATGACAGCTAGTATTTATCACTTGTCCGAGGGTTTGGTGAATCTTTCTTGTAAGAGAGAAACTTGAATGTTTTAATGGAAATGCTAGCTTTTGTAAGTTGATAATTTTTGGTAATTGTAGCAAATTAAAGTTATGAACAATACATTATTTGATAAGATATTCCGTGACAGCAATGGCGAAATTGTTATCGCTCAGATGCCAAACCTTCCGATTATTGTTTGGACAGTAGCTAGTTTACTCAAACTAATTTTTCCAACAGGCGAAATCAATACAGGGTTAGACCTACTGGCTTTTGGCTCTTTATTTACTTGGGCGTGGCTGGAATTATTTCAAGGCGTTAATTATTTTCGCAGAACCCTAGGACTTGTCGTGTTTATTGGTCTGATGGCGTCAAGAACTGTGGGTCTTAATGTACTTGGCTTTTAGCTCAGAGAATCATTGATTGATGTGATTGAAGGAGAAAATACCCGTTTACGTGATTACTTAGCACGACTGCATCGAAAAAAATTGTGCTATTCCAAATCAGTGAATATGCTGAAGTATTCAATTCGATTATTACTTCATTATTTAAAATATTGGGAAATACCAGTATTAAACTGATTCATCCCGCATTTATGCAACACCCAATTTTTATTATACCGATCAACCCTAATTTATACTTTTCCTCTGCCTAGCGTGACAAAAGAGGGTTAATTACAAATTGTTTAGAAAGCGGATTTAGTAAACAGTCTTGCTATATAATGCTTTGAGTATTTTAAGTAAAAAGTAAAGACCCATAGGTTCTTTATGAGTTGTAGGTATGCTGCTAATTTGTGACGTTGTTCAACAAGTTATAACGACTGGTTATGTAACTGTTTTCGCGTTCGTAAGTATGGCAAAAGCTTCTCAGAACAAATTATGGTTTGGAAGATTTCAACGCTTTGATGACCTTGCAGGAAGTTGCTATAGCCGATTTGCTATTTGCTTTGGCAGGAGTTGTGAAACGTAAAATGCTACCAGCATCTTGGCGATCGCGGCTAATTTTTTAAAGCTCATGGTGTGCTATTCCCGACGTTATTTACTGGGCAGCTTGCATTCGGTAAACACATCTGTTAACTATACAGCAAAATTTTTTTATGGCTAGAGCATAACTTCTTTTCAACAGCAATTATCAGCATTTAAACGTATGATTTTTAATAACGATCTTGCTGAACTACGCAATTCTCAAGTCCCACTACAGCTAGAAGAAACATTCACCGCCTTACAGAAGGCTAACGAAGTGCTAGAGTGCAGAGTGCAAGATATTCTGACTGAATCAAGGCACGTCTATGAGCAATTATCCCGCGAAATTGTTGAGCGCAAGTGGGTGGAAGCAGAACTGAAAAATTCCCTTTCTTTACTTCAGGCAACTCTAGAATCCACTGCCGACGGTGTTATTGCTATCAGATGCAATGGAGATATTGTTAGCTTTAATCAAAAATTTGTTCACATGTGGCAGGTTCCAGATTCCATTATTTCACGCAACTATAACCAATGCCTGACTTTTTACAGCAACCAACTTAAAAACCCAGAAACCTTTTGCAGACATATCCATCAACTCGACAGCCAACCGGATTTTGAAGGCTACGATACTCTGGAATTGAAGGATGGGAGGGTTTTCGAGCGATCCCGCCAACCTTTACGCCAGAGTGAACAAACCATTGGCACAGTATGGAGCTTTCGTGATATTACTGAACGCAAACAAGCAGAAGGAGAAATTCGCCTTCTGCTAGAACAAGAAAAACAGATCGTTGAACGTAGGGCGCACTTTGTCTCTATGGTTTCTCATGAACTTCGCACTCCCCTGAACATCATCTCATATTCCACTAGCTTGTTGAAACGTCATACTTATCATTGGACTGAGGAGAAAAAACTACAGTATTTGCAGCGCCTTCAAACAGCAGTTGAACAGATTAACCAATTGATGGATGAAGTCCTGATTATCGATACAGCAGAAGCCGGAAAATTACAATGTGAGCCAAAACCGCTTGATTTAAACCTATTTTGCCGTGACCTATTGGCAGAAATGAATTTGAGCAAAAACAGCCGTCAGTACACAGTCACCTTTGTCAGTCAAGGGGAAAGCAAAGCAGTGTGCGTGGATAAAAAATTGCTACAACCTATCCTCACGAATTTGCTCTCGAATGCGATCAAATATTCCCCAACAGGTAGCATGGTTGATTTGGTACTCTCCTACCAAGATGAAAAAGTGATTTTTCAGATTAAGGATCGGGGACTTGGCATTCCGGTAGCAGATCGACAACAACTGTTTAAGCTATTTACTCGGGGTGGGAATGTCGGCAATATACCAGGTAACGGACTGGGGTTAGCAATTGTCAAAAAGCTTGTGGATATACATAGTGGTCAAATTAACTTGGTAAGTGAAGTAGGGGTAGGTACCACGTTTACAGTTGCATTACCATTAGACCAACCAGTAAAAAAAGGAACTTTTTCCCAGGTCTGACACAATGCACCACACACTCACAGCACTAATGGGAAGCAAAAAAAGCGCTAGTCTCATCAAAATAATTTGGCATTGTAATCGAATGAGTGCATCCCGTAGTGTAAAAAAAGCTTAACCAGCTAAGCTTGAGGTTATAAACTGACACGTATTTAAGTTGCACATCTTCTCAGGCAGGATAGTCAATCATCAACAATCAACAATAACTATTGACTATTGACAGCCTAGCTGAAGAATTTCTCCAACATAACCTTAAGCCAGCAACTGAAAAACCAGGTTGACAATGAAAAAAATTATAGTAATCGAAGATGAGGCACAAACCCGGGACATGTTTATAGAAAGCCTAGAAGCAGAGGGTTTTGATGTCATCGGTGCGGAAAATGGTCGTGTTGGTGTTGAGAAAGCACAAGAAAATTTGCCAGATTTGGTGATTTGCGATATTGTGATGCCGGAACTAGATGGTTACGGTGTCCTCACCACGCTGCGCCAAAACTATTTTACAGCGAAGATTCCGCTGATTTTTCTGACGGCAAGGACTACCGAGGTGGAACGCTGCTATGGCATGGAGATGGGAGCGGATGACTATCTCATTAAACCCTGTACAGTGGAGGACTTATTGGGGGCGATCGCCAATGTTTGTAAGTAGCCGAACAAAAAACCGGGTATCACTCAAAACGTTTACCTTGTAAGGATTCTGTTGATGGACTTGGTAGTTGATTTTTTAACATTACTAGTAACTAATACCTTAAGTTTTATGAAAAGTTGATCGGCTTTGCATAAAACTTGCACTCTTACGTAGATAAATATCAGGGGGTTACTCTAACCTCCGAACACTTCACCTAATTGAGGAAGAAAGTCCCGATTTGCCAGCACAAACATCTGTGCCACTTCGGCTACTTCCTCCTGTTTTGTACCAGGTACTGGTTACAAGCGGTGACTCATGATTCATGAATATACATCAGAGGCAATTATGGCAAAAGTTTTAGTGATTGAAGATGAGGCAGAAACCAGAGATATTTTTCTAGACAGCCTAGAAATAGAAGGGTTTGAAGCTATGGGTGCAGAAAATGGTCGTGTTGGTGTCTTGAAAGCACAAGAAAATTTGCCAGATTTGGTGATTTGCGACATTATGATGCCGGAACTAGATGGTTATGGTGTCCTCACCACGCTGCGCCAAAACCCTATAACAGCAATGATCCCCTTCATTTTTCTCACTGCCAAGGCTACTAAGGCTGAACTTCGTCAAGGCATGAATCTTGGGGCTGATGACTATCTTACCAAGCCCTCTACGGTAGAGGAATTGTTGGGTGCCATCGCAACTCGACTGAAAAAACAAGCAGCCATGAAGGAGTTCTACGCTACTCAATTCCAGCCAGTTCCATCCCCACCTCTTGCTGAGACTGCTTCATCAGTAGAACAAAAGTCAATATTTCCTTCTGACCCCCATCTGAGTAAAGTCTTCCAGTTCATTGAGGCAAATTACCATCAACCGATTAGCTTGTGCGATGTGGCGGCTGCAGTTGGTTACTCTGCTGCTTACTTAACCGACTTAGTGCGACGTCATACGGGACAAACGGTGAATCACTGGATTGTCGAACGCCGGATGGCAGCAGCACGCACCTTGCTCCTAGAAGCCGACCTGTACGCGAATCAGATTGCTGAGGCAGTGGGCTACCAGCATGAGGGTCATTTTTTCCGGCAGTTTCGCCAGTATCACGGGACTACACCCCTAGCTTGGAGAAAGGCACAGCGCACTTAGTGCCGCCCGTTATAGCGGTTCTTAATTGAATGTAGTACAAAATTTTTCTTGTGGGATGGGCATCCTGCCCGTCCCTTATTTGGGGCAGGATGCCTACCCCACAAGAACTGTATTTAATGCAGCGTCAAGCATCCAGTTGAGCTTGAAGCAGAACCCAAAAAATTGTGAGTCTTATAGAAATATTGTGCATTGAGGTTGGAGGTTGCCTCTTTTAAGCTGCTAAGTACCAATAGGAGCAGTGAAAAAATTTCTGGGATTCAAGCAGCTTATTCAGACGGTTATCTTAAAAATTTTTCTACCCTAACACGTCTTGTGGGTTTTTAAAATGAAGCACTTTCATCGGTTATTTTACCCGCCTGCCTGGTCAATCGCTGCCAAAATTTCGACAGCATTGGTTTGTGCTGTGGTTATACCGATGAGCTTCACTGCCTACTACAACCTGCGACAGAGCTTAGATAGTGTAGAGGCTGGCGAATATCGCAAATTAGAACTGTTAGCTACCAGTACCGCTAGTCGCCTCGACCAGTTAATTATAGATATCCAACGTGTTATCCTCCAAGTCAGCAGCGATCGCAATGTAGTAGGTTTCCTAGCTGCTACCACGTCTAGTGAACGAGAAGCCTTCCGCGCCAACCTGCAACAAACGCTACAAAACTTCTCCCGCTCTAACCCAGACTTTGATGCTGTCTTTATGATGGATACAGAAGGTCGTGCCGTCGCAGCCACCGATCCCACATTCGTTGGTAAAAACTACGCCTTCCGTGAATACTTCCGTTCCAGCATCCAGGGCAACTCCTACGTATCTAGTATCCTAGTGGGTGAAACGACGAAACGACCAGGAATGTTCTTCTCTCACCCAGTGCGATCGCCTAGTGGCAAAATAGTAGGAGTGATGGTACTCAAGATTCGGGGATCAGATATCTGGGCAATTGTCAATGCGTTGCAAGTAAGCTCTCAAAGCTATGCGTTTCTGATTGACCAGCAGGGGGTCATTATCAGTCATGCCGATCAATCTCTCCTATACCATAGCCTCGTCCCCCTGTCGCCTGAGGTTTTAAAGCAGGTTGTCACCGACAGACGTTATGGTTTGGAACAGATTCAGAGCTTGAACATTCCAGAGTTGAAGATGATGGTGAAAGCAAAACTTGCAGGTCACACCACCTATCGCTTTCCACCGCACCAGATGCCCCGGATAGTTGGCTTTGCACCCTTGGAAGAACAACCTTGGGTATTGGGAGTCAGCCAACCCAAAGCGCAGTTTGCAATTCCTTTGAATCGCCTGATCTGGTTGCACGGCAGCAGCGTGCTGATTGTGGGAGGAATCACAGCAATCATCGCGCTGCTCTTTGCTAGGAGAATTTCTCGACCGATTCACGCCCTCACAGCCGCAGCGCAAGCACTAGAACATGATGATTTTGATTCTCATGTACTGGGGCTGCGTCAGAGTTTGGCGAAATTAACTCATAGCCAAGATGATATCGGTCAATTAGTGCGTGTTTTCTTGGAAATGGCTGAAGAAGTGAGGATGCGAGATCAGAAGCTGAAAATGCAAGTCCAAGAACTTCGGATTGAAATTGACGAAACCAAAAGAGCCAGCAATGTTGCGGAAATTACGGAAAATGAACACTTTCAGCAGTTACAAAAAAAGATCCAAAAGCTCAGAGAACACGAGGTAACTGTGAGCGAGACTGAGACAGAGTACTACCAGAGATTGCAGAGTAAGGTGCAATCTCTGCTCGAGCGATCGCACAGTGAGGCGTAGATTATGTTATCCGACGACGAACTGATATCGCGTGAGGAGGTGCTAGCGGGTTTACCAGCTAGACGAGCGAATACACTGCTGTTTTTGATTGAGAGTCGGACAGCCCAGATAGTAGCGCGATCGCTCTTGGAGTTTTCCCTCACGGATCAAGCTGCCAACGAGCGCGATCTGGCTTTCTTGGAAGCTTTTGCTTTAGGAAATGCGCCGCCACTCCACCCCACCATCCAGCACTTGGAACGCTACGCCAGTCAGTGGGCATCCCTCGTGCCGTCAAACCCGAAACTGAAAGCTGCCATTGCCCATGCTCTCTGCCAGAAGTACACTTTCACTTATCAGACAGTGCCTCACATCCGAGCAACTTTGGGTTTGGATGAGAAAGCGGTACAGGTAGCTTACTCCCGCTTTTACAGAAAACAACTTTTGACCATCTTTGCATCCAGGATGCCACTGATCGAAAAGTGGCGCTGGATGGCGGCGGCGATCGCCCAACGTCTGGAATCTCTTCCACCCTTCTGGCTGGCTTCCATACTCACAGTGGCGCTTGGTCTTCCCCAAGCCTTCTTAGCCTTGCCCATCGCTGTAGCCGATGTTGGTCCATTAGCTGCTGTTGCCTTTTTGGTCATCATCGGCGTTATCAACATCCTGACTATGGCTTGCATGGCAGAAGCAGTTGGTCGCAGTGGCGACTTCCGTTATGGCAATTCTTTTATTAAACAATTAGTATCTAATTACTTAGGTAATACAGGCTCATTTATACTTTCTTTAGCGGTTAGCATCCGTGTTTTTCTCATCGCGTTGGCTTGCTATATCGGTTTGTCAGCTACGATGGCAAGCTTCACACCCATACCAGCAGCATTGTGGGCGGTGTTACTTTTCGGCGCGGGATTGTACGTGCTGTCACGTAAATCACTAAACTTCACAGTTGCCTTGATGGTATTGCTGGCAGCAGTTAACGTGAGTTTGCTCCTGATCCTTTCACTGCTGGCATTGGGCCACATGCAACTGGAAAACCTGTTATATGTAAACTTGCCTTTTCTTGACGGTCACTCTTTTCAACCGGGGAAACTACAGCGGATTCTGGGTGTGAGCCTCATGCTCTACTTCGGGCATGTGTATGTAGGAGAATGTGGTAAAATTATACTTCCTCGTGACTCTAGCGCCACATCCTTGATTTGGGGTAGCGTGGCGGGAACTGCTTTTTTAACTGTTCTGTTTTGCATTTGGGTGTTAGCAGTCAATGGAGCGATCGCGCCACAATTGCTAGCTGGACAATCAGGCACTGCCTTACAGCCACTAGCCCTGCAAGTAGGTTCTATCGTCACAGTTTTGGGAGCAGTGTTAGTCACCCTACTTTTAGGAATGGCTTGGCTGCGTAGTTCCAGTCTCCTCGTCAACCTAGCTAGGGAGTGGTTACCTGCCCGACCCAAACCTGTTTTGAGGTTGCCTCGCCAGCAAGGAATGTTAATATTACACCCCTCTGGTGAATCCAGTCAAGTTCCGCATATTGGGTTCACTTATTTGGGTCTGGAAGAACAAGCGTCCAAATTTCGTCTAGATATTCAGTTGAGCGGCAATGTTCACCATGTAGAAATTGCATTCACTGAACGTTGGGACATTAAAGAACTACTCAATCAGTTCCCAGACTTACGTAAATGGGATACTCGCCTGACCCTAGAGGTACTATCGGCTAACCAAGACGGTGCCTCTGTGCAAGCCACTTCACCCATGCTCCTAGTCTACGAAGGCGGTTTGAAGGTAGATGTCATTAATACTACCTCCAATGGTCAGAGTCAGACAGGAAGGTTTTGGAGAACCCTGCTCAACCATCGTCGCTTCTTTTTATCCATCAGCCCTTTACTACTAGTCTTTCTGCTAACAGAGTGGCTTTTTCTGGCTGGTACTCAATCCTTTACCAGTGTACTGGCATTTGCAGGTGTACTTGGTAACTCCCTTGTTGGTGGTATTTTCCCAGTTTTACTGCTGGTTTCTAGTCGGCGGAAGGGGGAACTTGTACCTGGAGTAGTCTTGAAGATTCTCAACCATCCGTTGTTCAGCGTGGGTGTATACAGTTTATTCTTAGCCATTTTGCTCGTTCACGGTTTGTTCATTTGGTCAAATTCTGTGGCGCGGATCAGTGCATTGGGCATCGCTGTGCTATCCTTAGGAGCAACTTTGATGATGAAACGCTATGGAGCCTTCACGAATCGTGTGGTAGTAGAACTACGAGAACAGCACCAAGGAGGGCGTTCTGTATTCACAATCACTGCTGGCGGACAACCGAAAATAGCAGAAGTGCTGCTGGGATATGCCGATGGTGAGCAACACCACCAAGCAGCTACTGTCGAGATTCCATCACTCTCATCCCTACGCTATGCCACCTTCCGCCTACCAACCAAGCGGGAAAAGGAACTCAGAGTGTGGACACACAGGATCAACTCCAACATTGACCCCCAGATGCCTGCACTTATAGAAATCCAGAGTGGAAACAAAAATATGCAGTTTGACTTGAAGCTATCTAGCGGACGAATTTTGCTACCTCTCATCAGTGATGCTTGCTGGTTGAAATTCACCTTTCCACAAGTGGCTAATAGTTAATAGTTAATAGTTAATAGTTAATTGCAACCAACAACTAACACCCAACAACCAACAACCAACAACCAACAACTAACACCTAACAACCAACAACCAACAACTAACAACTAACAACTAACAACTAACAACTAACAACTAACAACTAACACCTAACACCCAATGTCACAAATTATCGCAATTCATTCATTCCGTGGCGGTACTGGCAAATCAAACTTGATTGCCAACATAGCAGCTACTATGGCGCTTCAGGGGCAACGTGTAGGCATTGTCGATACTGACATCCAATCACCAGGAATTCACGTTATTTTCGGTCTTAACGAGAACAAAATGGAACGTGCCCTCAATGATTACTTGTGGGGGCGATGTGATATTAAAGATGCTGCCTACGATGTTACTCATACTTTAATTGCAGAACAGGGAAATACAGGTACAGTCAAGGGTAGCCTTTACCTAGTACCTTCTAGTATTAAGGCTGGTGAAATCGCTAGGATTCTACGCGAGGGGTATGATGTAGTCCGGCTTAACGATGGCTTTCAAGAACTCATTCGCACTTTGAAACTGGACTACCTGTTAATTGATACTCACCCTGGTTTGAATGAAGAAACCTTGCTTTCCATTGGTATTTCTAATGTTCTAGTAATCCTCCTACGTCCAGATAATCAAGATTTCCAAGGTACCGCTGTAACAGTGGATGTGGCGCGCAAGTTGAAGGTGCCAAAAATGTTGATGGTGATCAATAAGGCGCTACCAAACTTAGATTTTCCTGACTTGCAACAACAGGTAGAGAAAATCTACAACGTCTCAGTGGCTGGGATTTTACCCCTTTCGGAAGAAATGGTGCTGCTAGCAAGCAAAGGTCTTTTCTGTCTGCGTTACTCTGGGCATCCCATCAGTAAGACAATCAAAGGGATTACCGAGCAGATTGCTGGTTTAGTCGTTACTCGTTAGTCGAATGTTCGTTCATTTCTGAAGGCGATCGCCCATGATCGATCAACAATCATTTCGTACTGATGTCCTCACCTACTTTGGAGCCACTGCTGCACAGGCAGAGGAACTATTGGTATACAACAAAAATGTTTTCAATCACAACACATTAACCTATCCTATCCAGTTTCCGCTTACTCCTGAACCTCATGTGGCTACTTGGGAGGAATACGCCATTGCGGCAAGAGTTGTAGGAGCATTTGAAGTACTTAAGCAGCGACTAGTGCAGTTCCGATTTCCCATCAGGTCGGGTATCAGTCTGACTGAAGCCTATCGAAGTGCCACTCGTCGGGGTGTTGCGGTGGATGGCATGGCAGAGGCAACTGGTTTAGTTTTGCAGCAGCCTGAGAAACTCCAATTAATATTACATCAAAGTTTGGCTGGAACTATCCCAGTGTTGCTCACCGGAAACCGAAAGGACTTTGTTTCTCTAGTACAAGCACTGACAATGCGAAATGAACCCCAGCCAGTCCCTACCTCAATGGGAGCCTGCATCGTCAGTGGATTTAACAATTGGGATAGGATTCGTCAGTATCGCCAACAATGGGAGGCGGAAAACTTAGCTAATTGCTCAGAAACAAGTTGGGCAGAAGAGTTTCAGCGTCTTATCCCACAAAAGCAACTTTATCAGGATAAGTTTATTATTTTGAGCGATGGTCCTTATAGCAACATTTTAGCCAGCGACATTGGAGTTGAGGAATCCCAATGGCAACACCTATCCCTGACAATTCGGCTGGAACATGAATGTACCCACTATTTCACACGTCGCTTGTTTAATTCCATGCGAAACAATATACTCGATGAGCTAATTGCCGACTACAGAGGCATTGTAGCTGCTACGGGATATTATCGAGCCGATTGGTTCTTACGCTTTTTGGGGTTAGAGTCGTTTCCCAATTACCGAGAGGGAGGTAGACTGCAAAACTACCGTGGTCAACCTCCACTTTCCGATGGGGCTTTTAAGATTTTACAGAGGATGGTGAAGGCAGCCGCCGAAAATTTGCAGCGCTTTCATACTGAGTACACAAGGAAGTTATCAGACACTAATATTCAACCGATGATAGTAATGGCATTAACCTATTTAACATTGGAAGAATTAGCTTCAAAAGAGGCGAACTCGCTGCTCCAACAAAACTTAGATAGATTGCAGCAGACTTAGTGTGTAGAAACGCGAAATTTTGTGTCTCTACAACAATTCAAAATATAAGATTAAAAATAGGTATTAGTTATGACAGAAGTTTTACTTAAAGAATTAACTAACAGTGACATCGATTGGATGACGGCTAAGGGTCATCAAAGAGAAATAGCTGCTGGTGCTGTACTTATTCAAGAAGGAAAAGCTGCTGATTCCCTACATATTTTACTAGATGGAATCTTAACAGTTACTGTCTCTCAACCAGACAACAATCCTCTAACTCGTGCTTTTGCAGCCATTGAGGGTGGTGAAATCTCAGGTCGGGAGATTGCGAGATTATCCAGCGGTGAGGTAGTGGGAGAACTTCCCTTCGTGGGTACTAGTTTAACAGCTACAACAGTTAAAGCTGTAGAAAGATCGCTGGTGATGTCAATTCCTCAGCAGGAATTAGCGACAAAGTTGCAGCAGGATGTTGGTTTTGCTTCGCGTTTTTATCGAGCGATCGCCATTATGCTTTCAGATAGACTACAAAGTAGTATCAATCAACTTGGTCGTAGTAACTTGGTACAAGGTCAAGCACTGAGAAATGTGCTATTTGTTTTAGGAGATTTACACGATAGTGACATCGATTGGATGATGGCTTGTGGGAAACCGCAAAAAATTCCAGCCAATACTGTACTCATCCGTGAAAGAGGACCTGTAGATGCACTATATATTCTGCTAGATGGAATCATGTCTCTATCTATTGCTGAAGATGAGCGTAATCCTTTGGCTCGTGCTTTTGCTGCTATAGAGGGTAGCGAAATTTCTGGTAGAGAAATAGCAAGATTATCGAAGGGTGAAATTATAGGAGAAACACCCTTCATTGACGGGCGTCTACCTTCTGTAACTGTTAAGGCTATTGAAGACTCATTTTTGTTGTCGATTTCTCGACAGCAATTAGCAGCAAAGTTGCAGCAGGATGTAGGATTTGCCTCGCGTTTTTATCGGGCGATTGCAACTTTGCTTTCTCATAGACTGCAAGGAATGCAGAGTCGGCTTGGTTATGGTAGGCGAGTTTATAGTAAAGGTCTACCATTGGATGAAAAGATTGAATATGAGGATGAGTTAAATGATAGCGTTTTAGATGGCGTGGCGATCGCAGGGAAAAGATTTGATTGGATGTTGGGGAGGTTAAAAGTAGGTTGAATTATATCATGTTCGGATGATAGTTAGTAGTTGCGCTTTAGCGCTAAAGCGCAACTACTAACTTTATATAAGTGTTGAACCGAACATGATATTACTGGGTATAGAGCCTACTACTTGATGTCATTGGCAAGATTGCGTAAGGATTTAGACATCTCCAGAAATGATGTAGGGGCGAACGGCCGTTCGCCCCTACCAAGGATTTCAAGGAACGCATAATTAATTTTCGGAGATGTCTTTTAGGTAGGGAGTATTCACACTAAGTTGCATTAGGGAGGTTAACAGTAAGTTGAATTCCTGTGTATAGAGCCTATTACTTGATGTCACTGGCAATATTGTGTAAGGATTTAGGTAGGGAGTATTCACACCAAGTTGCATTGTCATTGATATTACCTGTAGCACAGGCGGGACGACCGCCCTACATGATAGGTATGACCGCAAAGTATCACAGAGGGTACTGTTGGGATAAAGTGTCATAATCATGATGAACAAACAGCCTCAACAGCTAGATCCAGAAACCCTCTAAACACAAAGAGAGACAATGACAATTAAAGAATAAATTACACAATAACTGGAAAAACTGCCGGAACCACTGTTGCCGGAAATTTTATATTTTGTTCAATTTTTGCAAACAAAACACGAGCAACGGAATATGTTACAAATCACTATTATGAGTGAAACCCCGCTGCAAAAAGATTGGTTAAAACCAGAGGAAGAAGCAGCATGGCAGGATTTATAAAAGGCGATAAAGCAAAAAAAATCATAGTCTTACCTAAAAATTGTGCATTTTATGGCAGAGGAAATCAACCACCTATTACCTCAAACTTTAAATATACTATCATATAGTAATGTCGAGTAACTTTACAGTTAGTGGCGACTTACTTAGTAACTAATAGAATGTGAGCCTTAAACTAAAAATTGTGCATTGTTTTGAGATTTTATACTTGATACTCTATTAAGTATTCACCTTAAAATAAAGGAAGTTTCAAATGTCTGACCAAACATCTCAACTACAGAGTCGGCAAGAGTTTGAATCACAATTAGTTATTAAAGCTTGGCAAGATGAAGCTTTTAAACAAGAGCTAATCAGCAATCCAAAAGCAGTTTACGAACGGGAATTTGGGAAAAAAGCTCCTGAAGGGTTTGAGATTACAATTGTTGAAGAAGAACCAAATCACATCTACATGGTGTTACCTGTCAAGCCTTCCTTAGAATCTTCAGAAGAGTTATCTGAAGAAGCTTTAGAAGCTGTTGCTGGAGGAAGTGGACATGTTGTTGGAGGTGGATGGATTGTGTATTGGGATTAATATAATATCCAATACAATTATGATATAATTTGAAGATTGTTAGTTTCCTTTAGAATAGGTGAAAAACATCCCTATTTTAAAGGAAGCTGGAGTCTATCAAATTACTTAGCTAAATACTAGCTAATACTAAAATACTAGCAATATCAGTTTATCTTATAGTAAAAAAAATGGCTTACCTTTTTATGTACTATCGCCATTTTAATAATTGACTAAGCAATCTTTACTTAATAAATATAAGTTAAATTTAAGGTATTTTTAAATTATAAAAAAGTAGGAGTTTTGACATGAATAAACAGATTGTTGTTACAGAAAATGAAACAGCTACCTACAATGATAATTCAGATCAGGATTTGCTCAAAATCCATAAAGTATTAGATGAGACACAATCAAATAGTATAAGTCATATTAAGCGGTTTTATGAACGATGGAGAGGAGATAAAAAATTTAGAGAGCAGTTATTTAAAGATCCATACAAAGCTATTGAACATTATGCTTTGAAAGTAAATCCAGAAGAAATTAGACAACTATGGGATTTAGAATATACTAAAAAACATGGTGAAGATGCACCAGTTTCAAGCTCACTAAAAAACTTCCGAGAAATCTTTGTTAAAGGTGAAAGTGCGAAATTAAAGCATTCTTTGCTTTCTTTCAAAGAGTCTCGCTTCAAGGCATGGCGAGATCGACAAATTGCTCGGACTTTAAGTCAGTTTCCGAAGTGTCATTACGATAGTATTGCACACGCTCCTATGTGTTTTGAGCTAAGTAAAGGATGCTCTGTTGGGTGCTGGTTCTGCGGTATTTCTGCACCTCGTCTTGGAGATATTTTCATTTATAACCAAGAAAATGCGAAGTTATGGTGTGAAGTACTTGAATTAATGAGAGGCATCCTTGGTACTGCTGGAGGTGAAGGCTTTTGTTACTGGGCAACTGATCCACTCGATAACCAAGATTACGAAAAATTCTGTAGTGATTTTCATGAAATTTTAGGAAGTTTTCCCCAAACAACAACAGCTCAAGCTTTGAAAAATCCAGAGCGGACTCGCTCTTTACTAAAACTCTCAAATGAAAAGGGCTGTAAGCTTAATCGGTTCTCTATTCTTTCTCTAAAAATTTTGGATCGGGTTCATGAAGAATTTAGCGCCGAAGAACTAGCTTCTGTGTATTTAGTACTTCAAAGTACAGAATCTGATTTTGCCAAAGCAAATGCAGGAAGAGCAAGAAATCGCAATAAAACGAAGAATAAAAATTCTGAATCAGATCAAGCTTTATCTCAAGAAACCATTGCCTGTGTCACAGGGTTTTTATTCAATATGGTTGACCGTAGTGTTAAGCTAATCAGTCCTTGCCCTGCGGATGATCGCTGGCCTAATGGTTATATCATTTACGATGAAGGAACTTTTTATGATGCTAGTAGCTTAAAAATTCTTCTTGAGGAAATGGTAGCCAAAAATATGCCTCTCAACGTCAGGTACAGTGATGTCATTAGATTTCGCCTTAACTTGAAATATGAGAATCTAGCTGACGGTTTTCAACTTTCTACAAAATACTTAACTCGGAAGTTTTGTAATCAACCTTACTTAAAAGAGTTAGGAGAAGTTATAAAAGAGGGGAACAAGACAGCTAAAGAAATAGTTCTCTTATTTGAGAAATTTGGTGTGCCACAAGCTAATACACTTTATTCTCTTAATATCTTATTCAATCAGGGTGTTTTAGACGATGAGCCACAACTTAATGAGTCTAAAACAAATGTTAAACCAGAAGCGCAGCCTATTCCGTAAAAAGTCCCTAGAGCGTCTATCTTCCCCCGAAAGACTAGATCAGCTGATGCAGGTAGTCAGCCCCAGAAGCTGGCTACCTCTTGTCGCCTTGGGTTCGGTGGTGGGAGTAGCTGCGATCTGGAGTATTTATGGAAGCATTCCCATCACCGTGGAAGGTCAAGGTGTACTAATTTACCCAAGCAACGTTGTACCTTTGCAATCAAAAAGTGCAGGGCAGTTAATGGCGCTCAATGTCAAAGTTGGGGATGTCATTAAAAAGGGGCAAGTACTGGCAACGATTGACCAAGCTGAACTCCGCAAACAACTGCAACAGCAGCAAGCTAAACTGACGCAACTAGAGTCACAAGATCAAGCGGTTGGTTCTTTGCAAGGGCAAAGGCTGGAACAGGAACAGCGATCGCAGCACCAGCAAAGCCACTATCTCCAACAACGCATCCAAGAACTGCAAGCCATGACGCCTCTGCTGAAAACCAAAGGCAATACCTCTATTGGGCAGCAACGCCAAGGTTTGCTGCAACGCCTCCAGCAAGCCCAAGGTCTGACTCGTGTTTTCCTCCAGAGAATGGAAATCCGCCGACAGCTATTCAAAAAAGAAGGAGCGATTTCCGGGGATGATGCTCTCAAGGCAGAACAGGAATATTTGCAAAACCAGGAAAAAATCGCTGACATCCAAGCCCAGTTGAAAGAACTGGATGTGAAGGAGACTCAACAAGAAAAAGACTACCGTGAAAATCTTAGTATTATTTCCGACCTGCAAGCTCAGTTGAAAGCACTGGATAGTAAACAAGCTTCTGTGGCTCAACAAGACTTAGAAAATGTAACTACCCGGAAAAAAGAGATTCAAGAAGTCAAAAGAGAGATTGCCAAACTGGAACTGCAACTTGGCGATAACAGCCAGATTATTAGTCAATACTCAGGACGCATTTTAGAAATTACGCTGACACCAGGACAGGTTGTCAACGCTGGCACCCGTCTAGCCACCATAGAGGCAGAAAATCTTAAAAGCAAGCTAGTTGGTGTCACCTATTTTCCAGTAGCAGAGGGCAAGAAAATTCAACCTGGGATGAAGATCCAAATTACCCCCCAAACTGTCAAACGAGAACGCTTTGGCGGCATTGTGGGTAATGTCACCAGTATCTCACGCTTTCCCATTACAAAAGAGGCAGCCGCTTCGGAGGTTGGTAATCCAGAAGTGGTAGAAAGTCTGGTGTCTAAACAACAAGGATTGATACAAGTATTCTCTGACCTTGATTTAGATGCTAACACACTGAGCGGCTACAAGTGGTCTTCTTCTAAAGGACCACACCTGAAAATCTCTTCTGGAACTACCACTGTTGTGCGAGTCAAGGTGGAAGAACGCGCTCCTATCACCTTCGTTTTACCGATCTTGAGGTCTGTCAGTGGTATCTATTAAATCTACCTTAGTAAAACCTTTTAATCCTTGGCAGTACTTACAAAAATTACTGCCCCGCCGAAGCATACGGGTAAAAACGCCTACGCTTCTACAAATGGAGGCAGTGGAATGTGGTGCTGCTGCTTTAGGAATTATTCTGGGTTACTACGGTCGAATTATACCACTACCACAACTGCGGCGAGACTGCGGCGTTTCCCGCGATGGCAGTAAAGCATCTAACATGCTAAAAGCTGCTAGAAGCTATGGACTCCAGGCAAAAGGCTTTAAAAAAGAACTAAAGCAACTGCAAGAACTGCGCCCTCCCTATATTGTCTTCTGGAACTTCAACCACTTTGTTGTAGTAGAGGGATTTCGCCAACAGCGGGTTTATCTCAATGACCCCGCTACGGGTCCGCGTCATATATCTTTACAAGAATTTGACGAGGGGTATACGGGAGTTGTGCTGGTGATCGAACCAGGGACGGAGTTCCAAAAAGGTGGTCGCAAACCCAGCATGATTTTATCCCTGTGGTCACGTTTACAGGGTGCTGAAGGTGCTTTAATTTACTGCATGATTGCGGGATTTTTCTTAACCTTGGTCGGGTTGGTAGTACCTGTGTTTAGCCAAGTGTTTGTAGACGACATCCTGGTGCAGGGGCGGCAATTATGGCTGTATCCCCTGCTTTGGGCAATGGCGATCGCCTGTGTACTTCAAGGGTCACTAACACTACTGCGGTTACGCTACCTGCGCCGATTAAAAATCAAACTCGCTGTAGGCATGTCCAGCCGCTTTCTCTGGCACATCCTGCGCCTACCTGTTAGCTTTTACGCCCAACGATTTGCCGGAGAAATCAGTAACCGCACCACTCTCAACGACCAAGTCGCTGATGTTCTTGCCGGAAAGTTGGCAACTACGATCATCGATACAGTTATGGTGCTTTTTTATGCCCTCGTCATGGTGCAATATGACTGGGTACTGACATTAATTGTAGTCAGTTTTGCTGCCGTCAACGTCTTAACCTTACAGTGGATTTCCCGTCAACGTGTAGACGCGAATCAACGATTGATCCAAGAATATGGTAAAGCTGCTGGCGTATCCATTGCTGCTCTGCAAAGTATAGAAACACTTAAAGCATCTGGCTTAGAGTCAGATTTCTTTTCCCGGTGGTCAGGTTACTACACAAAAGCTCTCAATTCCCAGCAGGAACTAGGAGTAACAAATCAGACATTCTCAGTATTACCCACCCTCCTATCTGCCCTTTCTTCGATGTTTTTGTTAGTTGTCGGCGGTTTACGGGTAATGGATGGACATCTCAGCATCGGGATGCTCATCGCCTTCCAAGGTTTGATGTTTAACTTCCAGCAGCCTGTGAATAATCTTATCAACTTCGGTACTACTCTTCAGGAACTGGAAGGGAATTTGATTCGCCTTGATGATGTGCTAGATAATCCCATTGGGGAGGGAGTGGGGAGTGGGGAGTGGGGAGTGGGGGAGGCAGAGGTTTTGGGCAGTTCTTTTGTTGTATGCTCTGCAATTCTTTCCAAATTGCAGGGGTATGTTGAGTTACAGAATATCACATTTGGTTATAGCCGTCTAGAACCCCCCCTAATTGAAAACTTTAACCTCTCAATTAAACCAGGGCAGCGAGTAGCTTTGGTAGGTGGAAGCGGTTCTGGTAAGTCTACCATTGCTAAACTTGTGAGCGGACTTTACCAACCTTGGGCAGGAGAAATTTGTTTTGATGGTAAACCTAGAGAACAGATTCCCCAGCAACTACTCACTAACTCCGTTGCTATGGTAGAGCAGGATATTTTGCTGTTTGGTGGCACGGTTAGGGACAATTTAACCCTATGGGATACTACTGTACCAGATAAAAACCTGATGCGGGCGTGTCTTGATGCAGCGATCGCTGATGTAATTCTCTCCATGTCTGGAGGATTTGATGCAGAACTGATAGAAGGTGCTGCTAATTTAAGTGGAGGTCAGCGACAACGGCTAGAAATCGCTCGCGCTTTAGTGAATAATCCCTCCATACTGGTCATGGACGAAGCCACCAGCGCCCTAGATGCAGAAACCGAACAAATCATTGATCAAAATCTCCGTCGCCGGGGATGCACCTGCATCATTGTCGCCCACCGATTAAGCACCATCCGCGACTGCGATCAAATCATCGTCCTAGAACGCGGAAAGGTTGTACAACGAGGCACTCACCAACAATTGTGGCAAGTAGACGGTGTATACTCCCGCTTAATTCGCACTGAAGGGGAAGCACTTTAGGAAGGGGGAGTGGGGAATGGGGAGTGGGGAATGGGGAATGGGGAATGGGGAATGGGGAAAGACTATCCCTCAAAATAAACTTGACGGAGTACTATGGTATTACGAGGACAACATTATATAATTAATGGCAATGAACCGATTCTACTGAATGACCCACATCGGGTTTGGGTGGTTCAGTCTGGTTCTATGGCTTTGTTTGCCGTTACGGTAAAAGATGGCGTTATCGAAGGGACTCGCCGTTATCTATGCAGTATTAGTCAAGGGGAGGCACTTTTCGGAACTGCTGACCAGACGCGAAATTTCGCGTCTCTACATGATAATCAGCACCGTCAGATTTTGGCAGTACCCATGGGTGAGACTGAATTACTACAAATACATCAGGAATTTTTTCGGGAGTTAGTAGCCAATGGAGATGCGAGGGCGATCGCTCTCGTCGAAACTTGGCTGTTGCAACTCGGTAGTGTATTCTCCCACGTTACCATGCCAACAATTCAGGTGAAGGCTGAAGGACAATCGCGATTTTCCCTGATTGATGCTCAAACTTTCCAGCCAGAAGCAGGTGTAACTTGTTGGGTAAAGCTGACTCAAGGTACTGTCCGCTTTCTGGGGTTTGAGGAACTGACTCTGACGCCCGCCACCGCTACTTTTCCCCTTAGTGACAGAATGTGGTTAGAAGCCGTGGAGGGCGTTCAACTCACAACTGAGACTACCAGCGCACTCCAAAACCCAGATTTCCTATTGGCTGGATTATCGCAGTTGCATACTCAAATCCTACAATGCACTTACCTCCTAGATGAGCTTGAAGCACAAGCAGAAATGATGCGGTTAGCCGTTGCGCAACGCCTGAATCGCCAAGTCACAGCACAGGCTATAGGAGAACTAGCATCAACATTGAGTTCCCAAGACGGGGACTTTTTTCTGGAAGGTACTCCTTTGTTGGTTGCTGCTGGTGCGGTAGGAAGGGCTATGGGTGTAAAAATTTGCCCCCCATCTCGCTCTGAAAACCTCAAGCGGGTTAAAGAGCCTTTGGAAGCAATTGTCCGGGCTTCACGCATCCGGATGCGGCGGGTGCTGTTGCGAGATAATTGGTGGGAGAAGGATTCTGGTCCAATAGTAGCCTACACTCAGGACAACCGACCAGTTGCGCTGCTGCCTGTTTCTGCAACTCGTTATGAAATTTTTGACCCTGTTGAGCATACCCGTATAAAAGTGGATGAGCGTATAGCTGCGACACTGGCTCCTGTTGCTTATATGTTTTATCGCTCTTTGCCCTCGCTGTCACTTCGAGCTATTGATATACTCAAGTTCACACTCACTGGACATGGGCGGGATCTGCTGCTAATTGTATTTGCTGGTATTGCTGTCACGCTTTTGGGGATGCTTACACCCTATACCACTGGGATTATCATCGACAACGCAATTCCAGATAGCGATCGCGGGTTATTGCTGCAAATAGGATTGGGCTTACTGGTTGCAGCTTTGGGTACAGGACTATTGCAACTGGCTCAGGGGTTTGCTCTCCTACGGATGGAAACCGCTGGGGACGCTTCGACTCAAGCTGGTGTATGGGATCGGCTGCTGAACTTGCCAGTATCCTTTTTCCGACAGTATACCACAGGAGATCTCCTCTCCCGCATAACATCGGTAAGTACAATTCGTCGCCAACTCAGTGGCAGAACCCTGATCAATTTCATTACCAGCCTATTCGCACTGTTTTACTTGGGGCAGTTATTCTACTACAACTATAAATTAGCCTTAATTGCAGTCGCTGCGGCAATAGTTACTATCGCCCTCACTACACTCACTGGTATGCTCCTGTTATCCAAAGTGCGTCCTCTGCTAGAAGTGCGGGGAAGTATTTTTGGGCAGACGGTGCAGCTGATCAATGGCATTTCTAAACTGCATATTGCTGGGGCTGAAGAACGCGCCTTCGCCTTTTGGAGTCAAAAATATACTCAGCAAATTAAGCTGGAACTTAGCACACAACGAGTGGAAGATGTTGTTGTGCTTTTCAATACAGTAATGCCTATACTGACCAGTGGAGTACTCTTCTGGTTTACTATTAAGTTGCTAGAAGGTTCTCAGACTTCAGGAGGTATAGAATTATCCCTAGGTACTTTCTTAGCTTTCAACACAGCCTTTGGTGACTTTACTAGGGGAACCACAAACCTAAGTAATACAGTTACGGAAATTTTACAAGTTACCCCCCAGTGGCAACGCACACAGCCAATTTTGGGAACCATCCCAGAAGTGGATATTACCAAAGCCGATCCAGGCAGACTTATTGGTAAAATTACTGTGGATAATGTTACATTTCGGTATCAAAGTGATGGACCACAGACCCTGGATGATGTAAGTATCTCTGCCGCTCCTGGGGAGTTTATTGCCTTGGTAGGCGGTTCTGGCAGCGGTAAATCGACTATACTCCGACTACTACTGGGGTTTGAGACTCCGCAAGCTGGTAGTATCTACTACGATGGTCAAGACCTATCTGGGTTAGATGTTGACGCAGTACGCCGACAGTTGGGGGTTGTTTTGCAAAATGGTCAGCTGAGTTCAGCTCCGATCTTCGAGAATATTGCAGGCGGCGCTCAGATTACCCTAGATGAAGCCTGGGAAGCAGCACGGATGTCGGGATTAGCTGACGATATCGCTGCTATGCCAATGCAAATGCATACTGTGGTAAGTGAAGGGGGTGGCAATTTTTCAGGGGGACAACGACAGCGACTGCTAATTGCTCGCGCTTTGGCATTAAAACCCCGCATTTTGTTATTCGATGAGGCTACCAGTGCGCTCGATAACAGAACCCAGGCGATTGTCAGTGAAAGTTTGGATAAGTTGCAAGTTACCAGGATAGCGATCGCTCACCGACTTAGTACAATCCGCCACGCTCACCGTATCTATGTACTCCAAGCAGGCCGGGTTGTGCAACAAGGAAGTTTTGCGGAGCTAGCTGCTGTGGAGGGGCTGTTTGCCCAGTTGATGGCTCGGCAGATGGCGTGAGAGCAGAAAAAAGGGTCAAATTGTTTTTGTCGGATTTCAGTTGTGAAAATTCCAGAAGTACGCGTAGGGTGGGCACTGCCCACCAAAACCCGGATATGGTGGGCAGTGCCCACCCTACTACACCACTTAAAATTTTTCACAAATCATTTAGGATTGCTATATTTATATGATTGGCATTAAAACCCCGCATTTTGTTATTCGATGAGGCTACTAGTGCGCATGGTAACAGAACTCAGGCGATTGTCAGTGAAAATTTGGATAAGTTGCAAGTTACCAGAATAGCGATCGCTCACCGACTTAGTACAATCCCGTCGCTGTGCTGGGGCTTTGGGAATTCCAGTAAGGGGAACATTGGGTTTAGTTCTTACCGCCAAATAACAGGGAATTTGTTGGCGAGTACTGGTTCAAATGGCTATTGCAAAACAAGATTTTTCCGTGTATTCGCACCCGCAACAATACTTTGGTACGCCATAAGAATGGTGGCATGATGCCCGTTAAAAATGTGTTGCTAAGCTATAAAAAACCCCCGAACCTGTACCCCAAAAAATTTTCTGAAGTCGCAGAAAGCTTGGATTGGTACAATTTCTTTAACTTGAGTACATAACTAATCAAGGTTAATCATCCGGCTGATAGGATGCGATACTAATAGACAAAGATTTATTTCCTAGGTAAGTCAAAAGTAGAATCAACCCTCTCCTCAAAGGATACTGTTGGCAAATAAACATGTAGGCACTGCCCACCTTTTTCAGCAGTTGGTGGTCAGTGCCCTACGTAATGGTGTTTTCAGTAATTCGTCAACAACATTCTGGAGGGGTTGGGGATGCTGCGAGCATTAAGTCCTTTGTATTTCCTGACAAAGGCGACTCGCGTGGAGAGGTCAAATTATAGTGATGTTTAATTAAGTCCACTTTCTTAAAGGAAGTGGGGAGTGGGGAGTGGGGAGTAGGGAGTGGGGAAGAGTTTCATGATTTTACGAATCGAAAGATACCTATCAAAATTAATGTGGTGAACTGCTAGGCAACCGGGAATTTAAAAGGAGGAAAAATGAACAAAACTTTTGCAACCATTGACGGGAATGAAGCTGTTGCCCGTGTTGCTTACAAATTAAATGAAGTCATAGCCATTTATCCCATCACCCCCTCGTCATCAATGAGTGAATGGGCAGATACCTGGTCATCAGAAAGTCGTCCCAACTTATGGGGCACCATTCCCAGTGTGATCCAAATGCAGAGCGAAGGTGGAGCCGCTGCAGCCGTGCATGGAGCGTTGCAAACAGGTTCCCAAACCACCACCTTCACATCTTCCCAAGGATTGTTGTTGATGATTCCCAATCTGTACAAAATTGCAGGTGAACTCAACAGCGCCGTTATCCACGTTGCAGCTCGCTCCCTCGCTACCCAAGCCCTGTCAATTTTTGGTGACCATAGTGACGTAATGGCAGTCCGTGCTACTGGCTTTGCCTTATTGTGTTCCGCTTCAGTGCAGGAAAGCCAAGACTTTGCCTTGATCGCCCAAGCCGCGACTCTCAAGGCGCGAGTGCCATTTATGCACTTCTTCGACGGCTTCCGCACCTCCCATGAAATTCAGAAGGTCGAACTATTAGAAGACAGTGACCTGCGATCGCTCATTGATGACGACCTGATATTTGCCCACCGCACTCGTGCTCTCACCCCAGACCGCCCAGTATTGCGGGGAACTGCCCAAAATCCTGATGTCTACTTCCAAGCCCGCGAAAGCGTTAACCCCTACTACAACGCTTGTCCCGAAATTGTCCAGCAAGTCATGAATCAATTTGGGGAACGCACGGGACGGCATTACCGCATCTTTGAATACCACGGTGTCCCCGATGCCGAACGGGTGATCGTGCTGATGGGTTCAGGCTGTGAAACCGTACACGAAACAGTAGATTACCTGAATGCCAGTGGTGAAAAAGTTGGTGTTGTCAAAGTGCGACTCTACCGTCCCTTTGATGTGACTCGGTTTGTGGAGATGTTGCCTCAAACAACCAAGGCGATCGCCGTCCTCGACCGCACCAAAGAACCAGGTAGCATCGGTGAACCCCTTTACCTTGATGTGGTAACTGCCTTGTACGAAGTAGGGGGAGTGGGGAGTGGGGAGTGGGGAGTAGGGGGAGTAGGGGAAGTAGGGGAAGTAGGGGGAGACAAATTAATTCCTCCCTCATCTCCCTCATCTCCCTCATCTCCCCCCACTCGCTCATCTCCCTCATCTCCCTCATCTCCCTCATCTCCCCCACTCCCCACTCCCCACTCCCCACTCCCCAAAATCGTTGGCGGTCGTTACGGTCTTTCCTCCAAAGAATTTACTCCGGCGATGGTGCGGGCAATCTTCGATAACCTCGCCCAATTTCATCCGAAGAATCACTTTACCATTGGTATTAATGACGACCTTTGTCATACTTCCCTTGCCTTTGACCCCAATTCCATTGAACCGGATAACGTCATCCGGGCAATGTTCTACGGTTTAGGTTCAGATGGTACAGTCGGGGCAAACAAAAACTCGATCAAGATTATTGGTGAAGAGACTGATAACTACGCCCAAGGCTACTTTGTCTATGACTCCAAGAAATCTGGTTCCATAACCGTTTCCCACCTGCGCTTCGGTCCACAACCAATTCGCTCAACCTACTTGATTGACCAAGCAAACTTTATCGGCTGCCATCAGTGGACATTCTTGGAACGCATAAATGTCCTCAAAGCTGCTGCTGACGGGGCAACTTTCCTACTCAACAGTCCCTATGACGCCGATACCGTTTGGGAACATCTGCCGCTATTCGTGCAGCAGCAAATCATCAGCAAACAACTCAACTTTTACGTCATCAATGCTACCAAAGTTGCTCGTGAAAGCGGCATGAACGGACGGATTAATACGGTAATGCAGGTGTGCTTTTTTGCATTAGCGGGTGTTTTGCCACAGTCAGAAGCGATCGCCAAAATCAAGCAAGCGATTGAAAAGACCTATGGCTTGAAAGGAGCAGAAATCGTCCGGATGAACTTGCAAGCCGTAGACCGGACGCTGGAAAATTTACATCAAGTGGGGAGTGGGGAGTGGGGAGTGGGGAGTGGGGAGTGGGGAGATAAGGGAGATGAGGGAGTGAGGGGAGATGAGGGAGTAAGGGGAGATGCTCCCATTAATTTGTCTTCCTCTACTTCCCCTACTTCCCCTACTCCCCCTACTTCCCCTACTTCCCCTACTCCCTACTCCCTACTCCCTACTCCCTCACTCCCTGACACTGCTCCCAAATTCGTGCAAGAAGTTCTAGGCAAAATAATGGCATGGCAGGGGGATGACCTACCCGTCAGTGCCCTACCCGATGACGGCACTTATCCCACCGGCACCACAAAGTGGGAAAAACGCAATTTGGCTGACTTGATTCCCGTTTGGGACGCTGATGTCTGCATACAGTGCAGCAAGTGCGTCATAGTCTGTCCGCACGGAGTGATTAGAGGCAAAATTTATCAAGCGGGTGAGTTAGCCAACGCAACCACAAGCTTCAAGTCAGTCAGTGCAAAAGATAAGGACTTTTTCGGTCAGAAGTTTACCATTCAGGTCGCCCCAGAAGATTGTACAGGTTGCGGCATTTGTGTAAATATTTGCCCAGCCAAAAATAAATCCTTGCCAGAACGTAAGGCGATTAACATGGAACCGCAGTTACCTTTGCGGGAACAAGAACGAGAAAACTGGAATTTCTTTTTAAGTTTGCCAAATCCTGACCGACGGCAGCTCAAACTTCACCAAATTCGCCAGCAACAACTGCAAGAACCTTTATTTGAATTCCCTGGTGCTTGCGCTGGTTGTGGCGAGACGCCTTATCTAAAATTGCTGACGCAACTGTTTGGCGATCGCGCGATGATTGCTAACGCCACAGGTTGTTCTTCTATCTATGGTGGCAACCTACCTACCACCCCTTGGACAAAAAACGCCGATGGACGGGGTCCAGCATGGTCTAATAGCTTATTTGAGGATAACGCTGAATTCGGTTTTGGCTTCCGCCTCTCCTTGGATAAGCACTCAGAATTTGCCGCTGAACTTCTGCAAGAATTGGGGAGTGGGGAATCCCAATCACTAATTCCTCATGATTTGGTTGAGTCTATCCTGACAGCACCGCAAAAAACTGAAGCGGATATCTACGACCAACGCCTCCGGATTGCACTCCTCAAGCAACGGTTAGACGAATTAATAGCGAAGTGGGAAGACGAGGAAAATTTTCCCCACTCCCCAACGCCAGTCGCCTCAAACTCCTCCACCCCCGCACGGCGCTGGCTCCTCCCTACTCCCCACTCCCCACTCCCCATTCTTAAAATCCAAAATCTCAAATCAATAGCTGATTATCTCGTTAAAAAAAGTGTCTGGATTGTCGGCGGTGATGGTTGGGCGTATGATATTGACTTTGGCGGACTGGATCATGTGCTTACCAGTGGTCACAATGTGAACATCTTGGTCATGGATACTGAGGTATATTCTAATACAGGCGGACAATCCTCCAAAGCTACCCCACGAGCAGCGGTTGCTAAGTTTGCTACCAGTGGTAAGCCGACGTCCAAGAAAGACTTAGGGCTAATCGCTATGACCTACGGTAATGCTTACGTGGCGAGTGTAGCCCTTGGCGCACGGGATGAACATACTCTCAAGGCATTTTTAGAAGCGGAGGCTTACGACGGTCCCTCACTGATTATTGCCTACAGCCATTGCATTGCCCACGGTATCAACATGACTACAGCCATGAGTCACCAGAAGGCGTTAGTGGAATCAGGTCGTTGGTTGCTGTATCGTTACAATCCTGATTTGCGCTCTTCAGGTAAGAATCCTTTACAGTTGGATATGCGATCGCCCAAACAGCCGATAGACAAATCGATGTACCAAGAAAATCGCTTTCAGATGCTCACCAAGAGTAACCCTGCCGTTGCTAAGCGTCTGCTGCAAGAGGCGCAAGCTGAGGTTGATGCTCGTTGGCAGATGTACGAGTACCTGGCAGATCGTCCTCAAGTAGAAATAGAGGACTAGGCAATTCTCTGTGTCACGCCAGTCGCCTAGGTCGGGAAAGCCGTCATTCGCGCTGGCTCCTCCGCGCGGCAGTTGCTTCAAGCCGGGGAACCCTTTCGGCAGTCGCCTCTGTCGGGAAACCCGACACAGAGCGCTGCCTCACCAACGCACTGCCTTGCCTCTGTGGTTCAACAAGATTCGCGGGATTCCCCATCTTCAACCGTACTCGGTAAGATGGGCGAGGTTGCCGGGATGCCGGAAGAATGGAGGCATCCAACTGATTTATCGGACAACACATATCCTTGAACTGCGTTGAAGTAGATTGACATCTTTAAGATAAAATTGCCCAATCCTAGACCAATTATGATCGTAAATTGATATTTTCTTCTGCTTTTCGGTATCAGTCCAGCCCCCTATCCAGCCGCGAATAATTTCACCTTTTCTGGATGATTGGACATAATCACCAGAGCGAAAACTAAAAGGTGTAATTGTTCCACCTTGGCGCTTAAGAACTCCACCTTTTGAGTAGTTTTCTTGGTACAGTTTGCGGCGAAACAGTTTAGGGCGAGTTAGTACGATGAACGGCGCAGGAGTTACCTTGCAATCTCCCACCCACTCATGACCGTGAGTGTTAGCGGTACTAAATGATTTGTACTGGATGAATGCTGTTGAAGCTATGGCGATCGCATCATTAGCATGGGTTTCAGGAGTTTGTTTTGACTTGTCCTTCCTTTCCTTCACAAGCCCTAGACGGTCACGATACTTGCCCGTATCCAGTGAGTCTACCTCGGTGACAGGTGCAATTATTGAGGCTTGTTCCCTGAACCATTCTTGACCAACAGTCACAGGTGAAATACCCCTACCGTTTTTAAGAGTGTTGCCTCCACAAGCCTCATCCCTGATTTCGGAAATGGGCAAGATTAAAGCCATTTCGTTTAATATTCTCAGTTCCATTTCTCGGTTAGACCTTACGCTTGGTGGTAATTTCTTTTTACGACGATTGTCAAACCGTTTTTCTCTATGGTTTCTTAGTTTAAAAGCAACTGTGCGATTGATCCGTTTCCCCCTACGAGTCCGTCTTAGCTCTAGTCGTTTAGCCATTTTTCCAGTGACAGACTGACGGTCTTTAGTCTTCTTTTTAGACTTGTAGAATCCTGGTAAGCAGGCGTGAAACAGTGCGGCATTTTTCGGGGGAAGATTCCCCCGAAAAGATGCCTTGCAATTGTCGCCATCTTCGTTTGAAAAGCAATGCCAGTAAAACACTTACCCCGATCAGTTCCAACCGAGATAGTCTGTGTCTCGTACCCTGATGGCTTTTCCGTTAGTTGTACATAAAATACACCTACTTTATTGCGCTTACCAACCGCTTTACCTAATTGAATCCATTTCCTCGCCCTTGCAGGTGTTGTGGGCATTAATGGTTTTCCATCTGGGTCAATAACTGGAACGCGACTTACTTGATTGTTTTGGTTCATGGAGATAATCCAATTCCTTGCGGTTTTGTGTTTAGACATGATTGCTCGTCCCTTAGCCCAATGCTGTAAGCGTATCTCTCATTCACGACTGAGCCGGACAGAGGAGCCAGCGCTCTCAGACGGGTTTCCCGCCTGTGGCGACTGGCGTGTACAAATGAGGGAAATGTTTGTACGTGTCGCCTTACAGCATCTCAGAACTTGGTATACGAGTACGGAGACTCTCCCAAGTGGGCTAACCAATTAATTGCTCTCACCTACCGCGAACCTTAGCCATCTAAGGGGTTCGGCAAGCCCTAACTTCTCCCGGAGGGTAAGTTAGGGTAATTGACTTCAGACTATTTAAAGCTTTCGCACCACAATTGCGTACATTAAGCGCGAATATCAGTCGGGTAGACCACAATATAACCGTAGGGGCGCGGTTTCCGCTTCTGGTCAATGTGGTCAATTCAATTGAAAACTGCTGTAATATAGGAATCTTAAATCATTCATGAAAAATTTTAAGTAGTGTAGCACTGCCCACGACATCCTGGATCTGGTGGGCAGTGCCCACCCTACATATATTTCAAAAATCAAATAGGATTTGTATAGGAGGTTTGGTACATCTTCAGGTGGATACATCCTACTTCCGGGTGCTTGACGCATCCGCTCAAATATCTTGCAGCTAATAATTATTTCTTAGCAATTACCCAGACTGCATGAATAATCCCAAGAATGTAAAAACCGAAAATCGTCAAAAGTAGATTAATCCAAAAGTCTTTACCCAAGCCAACTTGCAAAAACACTCCCAGAGGCGGCAGAAAAATTGCACAGACAATCCGAACTAAATCCATTGATCCCTCCTTTGGATATTAAAACAAGCAGAATTTTTTTATTTATCAAAGATAGCATTTATGACTTGGAGCAATAGGTTTATCAAGTTCGGTAAACCGCACTTTCTAGCCGCCGCTGATTTTGGCTTTATAACCTAGCTTGGTCAAAATTTCGAGAATTTTCTGTTTGTGTTCGCCTTGAATTTCAATTTCGTTGTCTTTTACTGTTCCACCTGTACCGCACTGAGTTTTCAAGTCCTTTACTAACGCTTGTAAGGTTTCTGGTTTGGACTGAAAACCGCTAATCACGGTGACGGTTTTACCTTTGCGTCCAGAACGGCTAGCTTGAACGCGCAAGTTTTGTTGGTTTGGGGGTAGTTCTGGAATTGCTCTTTCAAAGGCGGCGGAGTTGTCGTTGCCAAATTCGCGATAGACAAAGGGGTTTTTGGAGGAGTTCTGCTTTGATGATGACATAGGGATAACTTTAACGAACCGCCAAGATGCCAAGAACAGAGAGGAGAATGGGAAATTCTTATATAATTAAGGTCGTTCTGTTATTTTAGCTTGCCTATGACTACAACCCCCATTCCCTCTTGTTCTCAATTAACTATCACTACCCCTGATATACAAGGACGCTTTGGTTGTTTTGGCGGTAAGTACGTTTTGTGAAGCGCGCTCTGCCAGATTTTGCTTAATTACAAGTAGTATACCAGCAATTTCCTGAATATCTAGGTTTCCAAGCCAAAATAATGTGGAAATGACTCATTACTCTTGACGCAGTAATCTACATATGCCAAGATTTGCTAACATCTTGAGTCCTAAAGACTAAAAGGGTATATAAAGAAACAAAAATCTCGGAGATGCGCCTTTTTCACTTATATATTACGTAATTCTCCATGTTCAGACAAACTGCTTTTGGCATTGCTTTAAGTACGCTTGTCCTTGCCGGTGGATTAACAAGGAATACTTATGTAAGAGGTAACACTCATACGCAGAAATCGACCCCAAATCAACCCGTTTCGACTTCACGTCGAGTAGCACTATCCACTACATTAGAAAAGTCAGTTTTTGACCAAATTAATCGATTTCGGGTTTCCAACGGTCTGCCAAGACTACACCTCAATGCCAAAATCTCTCGACAAGCAAGGATTCACAGTCTAAACATGGCTAAGGGTAAAGTCCCGTTTAGCCATCTGGGATTTAAACAGCGAGTCAATTCTATCACCATTGGCTACTCAGGTGCGGCAGAAAATGTCGCTTCCAATCTGGGATATAGCGACCCTGCTAACCAAGCCGTTGTTGGTTGGCTTAATAGTCCCGGACATCTAAAGAACGTCAAAGGTCATTATAATTTAACTGGTATTGGGGTTGTTACCAATAAACAAGGTGAGGTTTACCTCACGCAAATTTTCCTCCGCAGCCAATAAATTGATATTGGTTAGTGGTTAGTGGTTAGTGGTTAGTAGTTAGTGGTTAGTGGTTAGTGGTTAGTAGTTAGTGGTTAGTAGTTAGTGGTTCTTTTTAACAACCAACAACCAACAATTAACAATTAACAACCAACAACCAACAACCCTTCGGGTTCACCAGTCGCCTACGGAGGGAAAGCCGTCATTCGCGCTGGTTCACCAACAACTAACAACTAACAACCCTTCGGGTTCACCAGTCGCCTACGGAGGGAAAGCCGTCATTCGCGCTGGTTCACCAACAACTAACAACTAACAACCCTTCGGGTTCACCAGTCGCCTACGGAGGGAAAGCCGTCATTCGCGCTGGTTCACCAACAACTAACAAGATAATATAAGTAATCACCTGGGCTTGGTCTGATTCATGGAAGATTTTCAGGTTTGCGATCGCGACCTTAATGACTTTACTCTCTCAAAATATTTACAAGCTGAGGCAATAGCTGTAGATACGGAAACTATGGGATTATTGCCCAATCGAGATCGCTTGTGTCTTGTCCAGCTGTGTAACACTGAAGATAAAGTAACTGCAATCCGGATTGCTAAAGGACAAACTGATGCCCCAAACTTAAAAAAACTGCTGGAAGCAGCAAATGTCGTTAAAATATTTCACTTTGCGCGTTTCGACCTTGCCACGTTACGTTATTATCTAGGTATTCAGGTTAAACCTGTTTTTTGCACTAAAATTGCCAGTAAGTTAGCCCGTACTTACAGCCAACGCCACGGACTCAAAGATTTAGTGCAAGAGTTGGAACGAGTGGAGCTAGATAAAAGCGCTCAAAGTTCTGATTGGGGAAACGCGGCTAATTTATCTGCTCAGCAACTGAGTTATGCTGCTAATGATGTGCGCTATTTAATCAGTTTGCGGCAGAAACTGATTAAAATGCTAGAACGAGAAGAACGCTTAGAACTTGCCCTCGAATGCTTTCAGTGTTTACCAACTATTGTTTCCTTAGATTTGCAGCAATTTAAGGATGTGTTGGAACATTAACAAAACAGTCAATAGTCCATAGTAACTATGGACTATTGACTATGGACTATTGACTAAACGTCTTTTTTCTGAGTTTCAGCGTGATTCTGTAATCTGGCTACAACGTTGTAGTCATCAGCACCAGCAGGGGTTCTTGATTCTGCAATCCCCTCGGTAGGACCGCCGATCTCCTTCCATGCTGCTAAACCGCCTCTGAGTTGAGAAACATGCTCAAAGCCAGCACTTCTCAGTAATTGTGCAGCTTCGGCACTTTTTTGGTCATTTTCACCGTAAACGTAGATATCACGGCTTTTTGCCAAAGATGGTTCGGCTCGTTCTACCAATTGATCGAGTGGCATTGCCATTGCGCCCATAATGTGACCTTGGTTATAGGTCTGGCGATCGCTTACATCTAGAACTGTAAAAGCTGGTTCGCCCCATTCCAGACGAGACTTTAGCGTATGAGCATCAGATTGTGGCTCGATATGTGGCTGTGAAGGAATTGGAACGACATTGCCTACTACATTAGACACTTTATCCGCCGCAGATTCCACAGCATTCTTCGCAGATTCCACAGTATTCTTCGCAGATTCCACAGTATTCTTTGCTGATTCCGCAGCATTCTTCGCTGCATCCTTTGCTGATTCCGCAGCATTCTTCGCTGCATCCTTTGCTGATTCCACAGTATCCTTTGCTGATTCCGTCATAGTATTCCTCGCTGTTTTGATTAACTACTTGCAAAAGCCTTTGGCCGCTAGCAGATAAATAGACGCATTACTGTGCGCGTCTCTACATTACTCAGCCTACCCTATAACCCCCATTTATCCCCCGAACAAGGAAAAAGAGGGGGTGTCACAGAATCAGAGCCGGTGGGTACTTTTGCACGATCTTTATTAACTAATAAAAATGTACCTAACAAGACAACTTAAATTGCTCTTTCTTCAGAATGAAAATTCCCTATTTATGTCTATTGGTAGACTTTTTGACTAAAAAATTTGTTTAGCTTCGTTCTTCAGCATTTTTTTCATACATTACATTACAAAGGTTGCTTTTTACGACAAAATGTGGTTTCTGTTTTGAACTAACTTAAATTTACTTTTTTCACAAGTGGGTGAAAAAACGTTCTTCAGCAAAGCAGTACTCACAGAAGCATTGCTCCTGCTTTGGAAAGCCCACTGTTTATCCCTTACAAGCTAAGCGTTGCGGCAGATTTTTTCAGTGTTACTACTGAATTTGCCTGGTAAAAAACCGTGTTAGTTTGGGTTGTCAATACCAAACTAGAAATATTAGGGGATGTCGTGTCTGTTCAACCCTCAGACAGAAGCTATATTGCTGGCAACGTATCGCCTCATAGCAACTGCCAACAAAGTAAAGATTTACTAAGATTATCCGACCTTTCTCAAATAGGCAAAACTTGGGACAAGCACCGCGCCAATGCTGATAGAGTTGCCAATTACTACACTAGCGCAGGTGAAGGTTGCTTCAATCGGTATGCGTGGCGGGTGAGAATGTGTTCTGAGTTGCTAGAGTTTCGATTGGTGTCACAATCTGAAGAAAGTCTTAAGTTTAAGCTATCAGATGCTAGATTCTGTCGGGTTCGTCACTGTCCGGTATGTCAGTGGCGGCGAAGTCTGATGTGGAAAGCGAAGGCTTACAAAATTCTTCCGCAGGTCGTCGCAGACTATCCTAAGTATCGCTGGCTGTTTGTCACGTTGACCGTAAAGAACTGCAAGATTGAAGAACTACGGGTAACCTTGGATTGGATGAACAAAGCTTTTAAGCGCTTGACTGAGTTGAAGGCATGGTCTGGGAAAGGCTGGGTGAAGTCAATAGAAGTTACTAGGGGTAAAGATGGGGTATCGGCACACCCACATTTACACATTTTGGCAATGGTCCCACCTTCGTACTTTAGTCATGGCTATCTTTCTCATGCCAAGTGGGTGGCATTATGGCAGCAGTGCTTACGGGTTGACTACCAGCCAGTCATTCATGTTAGTGCGATCGCCTTGCATCACGACCCCAAAGATCTCATCCCAGAAATTCTCAAGTATCAGGTGAAGGAGTCAGACTTGGTTGGCGATCGCGAATGGTTTCTACGGAGCTATCAGTCAGACTGACGGTTAGCTGTTGGTAGCGATCGCACCAAAAGGCATATAGCGCTACAAGCTCACCTGGTTATCAGCTTTCCCTGCCGACTCGCTGCTCTGATTACACCTGGATTAGCAGTAAACATTTGAATTTCTGGTACAGTCACATAATCACCATCATCGGTAATAATCTTGGTCAATGACCGCCCTTCGGTTCGTCAAAAGTCACTCATTCAAAAGTCAAAAGTACAAAAAAGGTACAAGCCCCTAAATTTATTTATGGAAAATGAAAAATATGTATTTCGAGAGGAGTGCAATCAAGTTATACTACGTCCTTATTACAAGCCCAGACCACCACGCATAGCGAATGGCGCTTCGCGATTTATTTATGGGGTTCTTACTTTTGACTTTTGACTTTTGACTTTTGACTCTTGAGAAGCGACTTGACTCCTGTTTCATCGATTCAAGCATAAACAGGTCATAACCATCTAGACGCTGAGTACTGAACCGATTGAGAGCAGCATCTACAGTGATTTTATTAAGTGTTAAATCAATTTGGACAGCATAAATACTCTCAACCTGATTCCACACAGCTTGTACTTGGGAGACAACCCTGGCTCGTTGCGAGGGGTAGTTATGACGGTATTCCTTCGCCCTCTTACGGTAGTCTTGACCTGTAATCGAGCCATAGGCTGACAGTTTATGTTCTTCACTTTCAATAAGATGAGCTAACTCAGCTAGAGATAAGCCTGAGTAGCAGAGTGTAGCCCCGACTGCAACTGTACCTACAATATAGTTTGGATAGCTGCTGATCTGGTATGGTTGTGCTGATGAACTTGCTGGCGGATATGTCAGCCAGTACCAGACATTTGTATCAACCAAAAAAATATCCCCTTTTTGAGGGGAATCAACTGTGATGTCAATGACATCTGCCTGTACGATGTAGTCAACTGCCATTACGAACAGAGAGATTGTTCCAGAATCATTTCATCTACGGCTTTGCGATACTGCTCATCTGAGTAGTAATGCAAAGCATTCTCAATTACATTGTCATAAGTCTGTTGACCAACAGGGCTTAGGTTAGATACAACCAGAAGCCGCTCCAAATCTTCAGCTTTGATGTCACGTAGCAGTTGACCGATGGCAAAGTTGAAAAACACTGACAATAATCTTCTTACGTCAGTAAAGTCTAGCTCTACTGACTCTCCTGCTTGGAGTTTGGGATGAATCAAATTATAGATTTGCTGCCCAGCCTGTTGGCTCATGCAGTTTTCGCCAATTAGCTCGTAAACCTTGTATTTCATGGCTTCAAGCTCTCTAGTAGAACATTAGTACTAAAACAATAACTCATTTTATGTAAAGTTATGGTAATTTACGTCGCATTTAATTGTAATGTTTATTAAAGTCCCTTCAAAGAAAGTGGGTGCGCTGTGGTAGAGTTCCTGGCTTTCGTCAATTAAAGCGTAACCGTCGTGGCTGTAAATTTCTATTTTACCCTGTTTACTCCTAACAAAGTTTTTTAATGAGTGCAGACCAGTACCTCCAGGTACTCTACTGCGTCGGGTTGTCTTCCCAGGTTGAAACGCCCATTTTAAAGCGTCCTCAGCCAGCATGCTGCTGTTTTGAAGGAATTGGCGTACGTTTGCCGGGATGCCTACACCAAAATCAATGACAGTAAGCTTTAGTGTCTTCAAGTTAGGATATCGTTGTCCACAGGTGAATACGCCGATATCAGACACCCCGTGTTCAAAAGCATTGCTATAGATTTCAAGAGCATTATGAATAATTTCATCTTTGATAGCTTGACTAACTTCTACCCAACCACGTCCAAGCCACTGTTCATCTAGGTAATTCAAAATACCCTGAAAGTTGTCGTTAGCATCTTCCCTGTAAGCAACGGAATTCCCTTTCCACCCTTGCTGATTATCTCCAAAGGCGTATAAAAAACCGTTTTGAGCTAGGTTCCCTTTGATATCGCTTTGAAGTGTATTCCAGGCAAAGTCAACTTGACCACCACGAGCTTTAATGAGGCGAGCTAAACCACCTAAGAAGGCGACAGCGTTTTGGCGAAGAAAGTAACATCCTGAAAAGTCAAAGATCACTTTTGGTGTATGGGTTCCTCTGATTTGCTGCCAAAGTCTAAACATACGAATGAAGTCTGCCTTGTCATCGTTCAGGGTTGGGACTTTGAGCGTGATTGTCAGTGGAGTATTAGCAATAAAGGACACTGGGTGATCCTAAATTTCATAATTTTAGATACAGAATACAAATATACTTCAACTCTCGCTGAAACTCTTTACTAGGCAATTACGTTGTTGACCGAGAGTGAAGATTTTACCGTTATCACAGGAATCAACCTAAACCGTACATTGGAGTTCCAATACTTGTTGCACCCCATAACAGTCACAAAAAAAGCCCCTCCAGAATCGTCTAGAAGGGGCTTGGTTTGATGGGATGGTGTGATTCTACCTGTGGTTTGGTTAGTATGCGAAGTAATTAGGAGCAAAAGCCATGCCGACTCTACCCTGCTCTCCGCAATCCGCAAGGGTAGCCATACTCCCGGAATCGGGAATATGGTGATTATAGAATTTGTGTTACTAATAAATATTCTGACACTTGGGAGCTTTAGGTGCAGCGAAAAATCGAATTAAAAAGGGGTGTTTATCATACACCTGTTGAAGCCTATTTGGTAGATTTAGAAGAAAAGAAAGCAAGCGCTTTTTAGCTTGCCACCTTTTCTAAGAAAGTGTCCAAAGTATTCCTGTCGATTAACCCATTTTCTATCAGTATTCGGCGTACAGCTACCAAATGCACAGAATGAACATACGCCTGCTGCTCGTAAGCAGGTAGAATGACCAATACTCCTGTTGATGGATACAGAAAAACTTTGTGAGAACCAGCCGTTGGCAAGGTAGTAAAACCTAACTTCAGTAAGAATTTTTCTAGTTCACTGAAAATAATATTTCTATGCATCATAGCGAATTATTCCCTGTACCCTTCATTTTCGCAAGTCAGGGAATCGCTAATATATTGAATTAATCCTCATCCCCCGCAGGAGAAGTAAAGGCGATCGCATTCCAACACACCACATTATCCCAAGACAAACAACAAGCGGTCGCGTAGGGCTACTGTCAAGTAATCGCCTTACATTGACTTCACTGTTACTGCTAGCTGCAACCCTAACGCATCCAGCAAGGCGCTTAGACAATAAAATTCAATTTCTCCTTTTTCCCATAACATTTGGTCAAGTTTCTCGTAACATTCCTTGACTTGTGCTGAAAACTGATCAATTCCACCCTGCGCCTCAACAATATTTTTTAGCGCCTTACTTAACATTTTCGGGTCGCCCTCTTCTAAAACGACTTCGATATAAGACGCTGCTTCTAATGGATCTTTGAGGTCTTTAATCAGTTTTTGGTGATAACTTGTGCTTCTAGGCATCGTCTCTACTCCTGACTCCTGTAGTCTTCCCAATATTCCTTAGCTGTACGAATATCTTGTAGTTGAGTATTTTTATCACCACCACACAAAAGAATAATAATTGTTAACCCTTCTAGTCCGAAATAAAGGCGGTAGCCAGGACCATAATATATTCTCAGTTCAAAAACACCTTCTCCAACTGACTTATAATCTCCTAAATTACCATCTTCAACTCGGTCAAGCCTTGCTCTGATTTTAGCTTTTCCTCTTCTATCTCGCAGAGCATCAAGCCACTCATCAAAAGGATTTCTGCCATCTGCTGTAAGGTAATTTCTGATCTCCCTTGGTTGTACTTCCATATTCACTTCAACTGCACTCATGCGTGTCATTTAGTAGCGTTCATCACCTTTCCTTGAAGCCTCTGTGACACCAAAAAAGCTGCTAACTCTATCGCTACTTTCATACTCGTAGCATCAGCAATTCCCTGACCCGCAATATCAAATGCTGTTCCGTGATCGGGTGAGGTGCGAATGAAAGGAAGACCTATGGAAGTATTTACTGCACGGTCGAATGCCATCAGCTTGACAGGAATTAAGCCTTGGTCATGGTAGAGTGCCAGGTAAGCATCAGCGAGATTTGGGATTTTGGCATCTCCGTACCAAGCTTGACCTGGTTTAACCCACATTGTATCTGGTGGAATCGGACCATCTAGCTGTAAGTTTGGGCGATTTTTACGTTCAAGTTCTAACCAGGGAATTAACCAATCTTGTTCTTCGTGTCCCAGTTGTCCTTGTTCACCGCTATGAGGATTTAAACCGGCGATCGCAATCCTAGCTTTGTCTAAACCAAAATCTGATTCTAAACACTCCACCAACAAATCAAGTTTTTCCGTCATCAATTGCGGTGTCAACACCTGGGATACTTGACACAGTGGTATATGTGTGGTAGCAAGCAGTGTGCGGAGTGTCCAGCCAGTATGGGGCGATCGCGCCACAAATAGCATTCCCACACGCGCCGTTCCTGACTTCTGTGCCAAAAGTTCCGTTTGACCAGGGTAATTGTAACCTGCCGCTTTCCACCCAGCTTTCGCTATCGGACCTGTAACAATTCCGTCGAATTCACCTGCGAGTGTGCAGGCGATCGCTGCTTCCATATAAGCAAAACTTGCCGCCCCACTTGCCGCATTCCCCATTCCTGTCACGATATTACTTTTAATATGTAAGTCTTGCTGCACATCAAGAATTGATAACTCTGCTGGATTTGCTAAAAGTTCTAAATTCTCAGTTTGACGCAGCTTCGTATAAGTTTCTGTGAGTACTTCCAGGCTACCCACTACTGTCACATCACAATTAATCCATGCGTTTGGGTCCGACAAAGCTTTTAAAATCACCTCTGGTCCAATTCCCGCCGGATCTCCTAGCGTCAGCACTAAACGGGGGCGATTCTTTAATTTTGATATTGCGTTTTCTTTATTTATTTCATGCATAAAAGAAATATCGCCTATGATTGACTAATGTTAGTGTATGGGTGTCAATTTGTCACTAGAATGTCACCGAAATGAATGAAATTCGTTTAAGTGTTAGAGTTTCAGAGCCTGAAATGGAAAATTTGGAACGACTTGCCTTGAAAACCAAGCGTACTAAAACAGACCTAGTACGTGAGTGGCTGCGTACCCTCGAAAATATTAAAGATTAGTATTAAATATGTAAGTATAAATAAACATTGGTAAAATTTGCTAATGGCTAATGGCTAATGGCTAATGGCTAATTGTCAATCGCAGTCAGGCAATTAACCATTAACAATTAACAATTAACAATTAACAATTAGCTATTAGCATTTCTCATCAGTACCTTAGGGATTACAATACTTTACACGATTCTAATACTAAAGCGCCTCTTCCCTTGCTTCTGGTAGACTTAACTTAATTCAATAATTCGCAAAGGAGAATTACACCAATGAATGGAGAAATGTTTAACGCGGCTGTGTTATCCTTCAGCTTAATCTTTGTGGGCTGGGCAATAGGAGAATTGTTGCTGAAAATTCAGGGTGGAGAAGAGGAATCTCTGTAGCGCGGCAGTGATTTCGGTTTCACGCTTGGGTGTTGGGCATGCCCATGCCCCATGCCCTATTCCCTTACACTCATATGTATGGCACATTTACGGAAGTCAATCAGTTAAAAAAAATGTAAACTTTTGTTTGGATAGACGATTCTGATAAGATTCTATTCATAAAAGTTAAATTTTCATAATGAACCCTCATGACACTATTAATAGTTGGTGCCACAGGCACCTTGGGAAGACAAGTGGCTCGTCGTGCCATCGATGAGGGCTATAAGGTACGCTGTCTGGTTCGGAGTGTCAAGAAAGCCGCATTTCTTAAAGAATGGGGCGCGGAACTTGTACAGGGAAATTTGTGTTATCCTCATACACTGGTAGCAGCACTTGAAGGTGTAACCGCAGTTATCGATGCGTCCACATCTCGTCCTACGGATTCACTCAGTATTAAACAGGTGGATTGGTTAGGCAAAGTATCCTTGATTCAACTAGCATTGGCAGCGTCGGTAGAACGTTTTATCTTCTTCTCTCTATTGGATGCTGAAAAGTACCCAGCGGTACCGCTGATGGAAATTAAGCGATGTACAGAACTTTTTTTAATTGAGTCCGGCTTAAATTACACAATATTGCGCCTATCCGGCTTTATGCAAGGCTTAATCGGTCAATATGGGATTCCCATTTTAGAAGGACAGCCAGTTTGGGTTACGGGTGAATCTTCTCCCATTGCCTATATGGACACTCAGGACGTTGCTAAATTTGCTGTCCGCGCTTTAGCAGTAAAAGAAACACAAAAGCAAGTTTTCCCTGTAGTCGGAACTCGCGCTTGGAGTGCTGAGGAAATCATTAGCTTGTGCGTTAGCATGTCTGGAAAAGAAGCTAGGGTGACCCGGATGCCGATAAACTTACTGCGTACAGTGCGTCGAGTGCTGCGATTCTTTCAGTGGGGGTGGAACGTAGCAGACAGACTAGCATTTACAGAAGTACTGGCAACTGGTAGACCCCTGAATGCGCCCATGGATGAGGTGTACCTCGTCTTTGGGTTAGACAAAAATGACACTACCACCCTAGAAACCTACCTACAAGAGTACTTCAACCGGATTATGAAAAAGCTTAAAGAGTTAGACTACGAGAAAAATAAAACTAAAAAGCAGAAACAAAAAAGGACTCCGTTTAAAAGTAATCAATAGTCTTGACTCACCAGAGACGCGATGTTCCTCGCGTCTTTCCAGGAGTCAGGAGTAACAACCAACAATTCCCCAATAATGACAAATGACAAAGAACTAATGACTAAATTGTCAAAAATGTGTAAGGATTAACATAAAACAGAGCATCGTCTAAAGTTGGATATTTAAGTGTGCCGAAAGTAGGCATTATCTATAATGATGTAAAACCGATAGCGAGTCGGATCGCTATCGAGTTGAAAGAAAAGTTCACCGCTGCTGGTTGGGATGTCTGCATCACAACTGGCGTGGGTGGTATGCTGGGCTATTCTACCCCAGAAAGTCCTGTATGCCATACTCCAATTGAGGGTCTAACGCCTCCGGATTTTGACTCAGAAACGAAGTTTGCGGTAGTGTTAGGGGGAGATGGTACAGTTCTGGCAGCGTCTCGTCTGGTAGCTCCCACAGGAATCCCAATGCTAACGGTGAATACCGGTCATATGGGGTTCTTGACGGAAACTTACGTTAACCAGCTGCCCCATGCAATAGAACAGGTGCTGGCGGGTAAATATGAAATTGAGTCACGGGCAATGCTCACAATCAAGGTGTTTCGGGGAGATTCAGTCCAGTGGGAAGCCCTGTGCTTGAATGAGATGGTGCTGCATCGGGAACCATTGACCTCTATGTGTCATTTTGAAATTGCCGTGGGTCGCCATGCCCTAGTGGATATTGCTGCAGATGGTGTGATTATTTCTACACCAACTGGTTCTACAGCTTATTCGTTGAGTGCAGGTGGTCCGGTAGTGACCCCTGGCGTACCAGTGTTGCAGCTAGTACCCATTTGTCCTCATTCTTTGGCTTCTAGAGCGTTGGTTTTTCCAGATCATGAACCAATCAACATCTTCCCAGTCAATACTCCTCGCTTGGTGATGGTAGTAGATGGCAATGGAGGGTGTTATGTTCTACCACAGGATCGGGTGTATTTGGAGCGATCGCAATACAGTGCCCGGTTTATTCGCCTGCAATCGCCAGAGTTTTTCCGAATACTGCGAGAAAAATTAGGTTGGGGTCTACCACACATCGCCAAACCCACCTCTGTGGAATTACCCTAGTAGTTATCATCATTTGGGCATGGGGAATAGGGAATGGGGAGTAGGGAATGGGGAGTAGGGAGTGGGGAGTAGGGAGTGGAGGGGATGAGGGGGATGAGGGAGTGGGAAGTGGGAGGGACTTGGAGGACTTGGAGGACTTGGAAGCATCCCCCCTCCCTCCCTTGTCTCCCTTGTCTCCCTTGTCTCCCTCATCTCCCTCATCTCCCCCCACTCCCCACTCCCCACTCCCCACTCCCCACTCCCCATTCCCCACTCCCCACTCCCCATGCCCCATGCCCCATGCCCCATGACAAATTGATATGACGCTTGCTCACAACCCCTGTGTTTTGGTGATTGAAAGCGATGAAAGCCTAGCAAATCAACTGGCTTTCGATTTGAAAGAAGCTGGCTATGACCCCCTGATGGCTCACGATGGAACTCAAGGTTTGCAACAATGTCGCGATCGCCAACCAGCTTTAATTGTTATAGACCGCATGCTAGCAGGAGAATCAGGACTCTCGTTATGCAAAAATTTTAGAACCCAAGGAATGAGATCGCCGATGCTGGTTTTAATGGCACGGGATACGGTTGATGACCGCGTAGCTTGTCTAGAAGCTGGTGCCGATGATTACTTCCTTAAGCCTTATCGCTCAGAAGAATTTTTGAACTTGATTCGCCTCTACTTAAAACCTGAGATTGATAACACAGAACAGCTACGTTTTGGGGATCTCGTTCTAGATATGTCAACCCGTCGTGTCATAAATAATGAACGGGCTATTGACTTGACAATGAAGGAATTTGAACTTTTAAAGTATCTAATGGAACATCCCCGTGAAGTATTAACCCGCGAACAAATTCTCGAAAATGTTTGGGGCTACGACTTTATGGGCGAATCAAATGTGATTGAAGTATACATTCGCTACCTACGCCTCAAAATCGAAGATGAAGGTCAAAAGCGCTTAATTCAGACGGTGCGAGGTGTTGGTTACGTACTAAGAGAATCGTAAATGGTTAATAGCTAATGGCTAATGGCTAATGGCTAATTGCAAGGACTGGACTCACAATTAGCAATTAGCAATTAGCAATCAACAACTAACAACTAACAACTAACAATCAACAATCAACAATTCTTATGTTCCCTTGGCTAAGTGTACTCTCGATAGTGCTAGGTGTTTTACTAATTAGCTGTTCTCCTCCAACGCCTGCAGTTCCTCCCACTGTTACGTCTAGTACTCCGACTCCACCACCTGTAATGAATACTGGTCAACAACTACCGATTTCAGGTCGAGCGATTGTTCATGGCACAACCCTTGAGTTAGAAGTGGCGCGGACGCCGCGACAGCAAGAGATGGGATTAATGTATCGACCACCTTTGCCAGACAATCGGGGTATGCTGTTTCAGTTCCCGTCAGCGCAACCAATTAGTTTCTGGATGAAGGATACGCCTGTACCGCTAGATATAGTCTTTATGCATTCGGGGGTCGTGGAATATATTGCCGCGAAAGTACCTCCCTGCATTAGCGCTCCCTGTCCTACCTATGGTCCAGAAAAGCCCATCGATCAGGTGATTGAACTGCGATCTGGGCGAGCTGCCGAATTGAGTTTGAAGATAGGCGATCGGGTCAAAATTGAATTCTTTCCGGATAAAGTTTAACACGATGCTGCTCGCTATCAAGCTTTTCTGTCTCCAAGACGATCTCAACGTTTTAGAGTCTAGACTACAAAAAATCTACCTTTTGGTGTACGTGTAAAGAGTTGCCAATAAGTGAATATAGGCTATGGAATATTTCCTATGACAGGTTTAGTTAAATAAAGTACGCTCAGTAAAAAAACATAAAACTTCCATGGGGAAAAAGTGTTGCTTGTAGCTTTAAGCAGTTAAGTGGCGCTAAAATTTATGTTTACCACATCGCTCAGCTTCGGGAACACCACACAAGCTGTCGTTTTGTGTTTATGAGGTACAAGCCCAGTGACATAATACTAAATCATCCAAAAATCAAGTAGATTACAAGATATTAACTCTTTTTTTTAGCACAATTTCTCTCAAATCTGTAAAATTTGGAAAAATTAGCTAAAATTGTCTTATATCTCTTGAAGTTATAAGTTTTTCGCTTATAAACTTAGTTTGTGTAAAGAGAAAACTTTTTGCCAATTTTGTCGGAATTGCTGCCGTTCCTGTGGAAGTAGAGCGAAGGGTCTTTAAAAAAAGCCTAGTCTGTAAAGATTAGGTTTAACATAGTTGGATGCAAAGTAAATCTTCGATTTACCCAAACCATGTTGATGGCATAGTGTCAATGCCCTGTCGATTTCCTCCCATCCTCCGCTCTGGAAGGTTGGATCTACAGGTCGGTAATTCTAAATGCCGCACGAGACTAGGAGAGCAAATAAAAACTGTGTTTTACTAAGTTAAACTCCGTTTTTCGATTATACAGGTATACTGCTTACTAACTACTTAAGAGTGAGAAATTGATGTATGACAATACAATTTACACAAGGAGGTGAGATACAAATGTCACCGACTTCTCGACTTATTCATTTCTTGCAAGACGATTTGGCAATTTCCGCAGCTTCGATAGCGGTTGCTCTTCGTCACAGCAAGCAAGATCCTGGCCCGTTACCGATGATTCTTTGGCAGTATGGGTTAATTACTCTAGAACAGCTAGAACAAATTTATGATTGGCTAGAGACGGCATATTTATGAGTAGCTTATTCAGGAGAATCAATTATGCCACATCAACTCTGCCTTTGGACTCATGCTGAAAGATCGGGAAAGAAACTACACAGTCTTCTACTTACGAACTCACACATTTAGAGAGCGGGTCGATAATTTAACCCGCTATGCTTGATGATTCGTCATGAGGATCGGGGCTGTCATGAATGGGTGGGGTGGAAACTTAATCAGCACTCTTGTTGATTGACGGACCAACGATGATCAACTTCAACAGCAGAAACCTGGCAAATTTCTTCTAAATGCTTTTGCTGAACAACTGCTTTACGCATGGTAATAATTAACTGATTCACCTGATGCCGCAAATTTGGATCGTGATTGACTGCTAACATAGTTTGTCTTTCTAGCAGTTGCAGGATAAGTTCGTAGTGGATAGGTGAAGGCAGAGGAATTGACTGCATGAAATTGATGTGGGATTGATTTGAGTGTATTTGTCTATACATTAAATTGTTACATGAGTAAACCTTGTTTGGTGAAAACCTAAATTTAGCTAGCGATCGGATTTTGCAAAGAGATTGGCGATCGCTAACTCCGGATGTGGCGCTTTCACCAAAGATTCTCCAATCAGGACTGCGGATACTCCTGCAAGTGTTACCACAGTCAGGTCATCTGGGCTATGTAGTCCTGACTCACTCACTACCAGGATGTTCCGTTCCTGCAATTGCTTACCCCGAGATGCTAACAATTCGCAAGTAGTTTGCAACTCAACAGAGAAATCTTCTAAGTTGCGATTATTAATACCTACTAAGGAGACGCCATCTATAGCTAACACGCGGTCAAGTTCTGCCAGAGAATGGACTTCTATCAAAGCTGTCATTTTCAGCGCGTTGGCAATTTTGACGAAGTATTGCAAATCTTGATCGCTAAGTATAGCTGCAATCAATAATACCGCATCTGCACCTCGAACACGCGCCAAGTACATCTGGTAAGGATAGATCACAAAATCCTTGCACAGTAGTGGCAAATCCACTGCAGCACGAACAAGAGCTAAGTTATCAAAGCTACCTGCGAAAAACTTTTCATCTGTGAGCACAGAAATACAACTAGCACCACCTTGCTGGTATTTTTGTGCGATCTCTACTGGGTCAAAATCTTTCCGTAAAATCCCTTTACTAGGTGAAGCTTTTTTGACTTCAGCAATCAAAGCCGGCTTAGTCTTGCCTTGTCGCAATGCTGCTACAAAATCACGAGTTGGCGGTGTCGTAAGTGCTTGACGCTGCAACTCTTGCAACGGCACTTTTTCCCGCATTTTGTCAACTTCTACTTCTTTGTGCCAAACAATTTCCTCCAAGATATTTTTTGCCTCAGCATCAGGCACAGCAACCTGATACATCAACATGGGTATAGCAATCGATGGGTTGGGTGAACGGCGGCGAATTTGCATTTTGGGTAATGGGGAGTGGGGAGGAGCCACTGCGTTGCGGAGCCAGTTCTGCAGGAGGGTTTCCCTCCGTAGGAATCTGGCGTTGGGGTTCCCCCCGTTGAAGCAAGTGGCGTTGGGGAATGGGGAATGGGGAATGAAAGTAATTACCTACTCCCTACTCCCTACTCCCCACTCCCTATTGAACTGCTCGTTTGTAGGCTTCGTCCAGCACTTCGGAAAGTGTCGGGTGGGCGTGAACCAAATGAGCTAGAGTATGGACGGTTTGACGGTTGGCGATCGCGGCGGACGCTTCATGAATTAAGTCGCTAGCGTGCATTCCGAAAATGTGGACGCCTAAAACTTCGCCTGTATCAAGGCGGTACACTACTTTTGCCATACCATCAGCTTCGCCTTCTGCTAGTGCTTTAGAGTTACCTTTGAAGTAAGTTTTTGTCGTCCTGACTTCAAAACCCTCTGCGCTACCAAGTTCATTCGCTGCTGCTTCAGTCATACCAACATAGCTGATTTCGGGGTGAGTAAACGCTGCTGCTGGGATGCTGCGATAGTCTACTTCCTTGTGCCGTCCACAGATATTGTCTACTGCTAGAATGCCTTGGGCAGAAGCGGCGTGAGCAAGCATCATTTTGCCGTTTGCATCGCCAATTGCCCACAGATGTGGTATCACTTCACCAGATGAAAGCACTGCCATACTGTCATTAACTGGGATAAAATTCCGCCGATCGAGTTCTACACCCACAGACTCCAAACCCAGGTTTTGCGTAGCCGGGATGCGTCCTGTGGCGACCAAGCAAGCATCTACCTCCAACACATCTACGAATTCTTTGGTTTTGAAGTCGGCTAATTCAATGACCACGGGTGAACCTGGAATGACTTTTTGGGCGTATATCCCTACATATGTTTCAATATCGCGAGGAGTAATTAGCACCCGTTCCGCCAGTTTAGCAATATCACGGTCAAATCCTGGCATCAGCTGGTCCAAGGCTTCAATCATCGTGATTTCGCAGCCCAAAGCTGAGTATACATCAGAAAATTCCAAGCCGATGTAGCCACTACCAATAATCGCCAACCAGTCCGGTAGCCATTCCAACTTTACACCTTGGTCGCTGGTAAAAACTGTTTTGCCGTCTACCTCAATGCCAGGAGGAACGAAGGGAATGGAACCAGGGGAAAGAATGATATCTTTGGCTGCGAGCGTTTTTTCACCACTGTCTGTCGTCACGGTTACTTTTTGGATTCCGGCTATTTTACCCCAGCCTCTAATTATATCAACTTTTAAACGTTTGAGGCTGTTGGTTAAGTCGCCTTGAATTTTAGAGACGAGATTTCCAGCATGGTTGGCGATCGCCGAACGATCAAACTCTACACTTCCCAGTTGAATTCCCAGCGTTTTCAGGTGATGAGCATTGCGTAACTCTCGCACACGTCCGGATGCGGCTAACAGTGCTTTAGAAGGAATGCAGCCTCGGTTGACGCATGTTCCGCCCATGTCAGCCGCTTCGATAATCGCTGTCTTCAGACCGCAGCTAACAGCGTGTAAGGCAGCGCCGTGTCCGCCTACTCCAGCGCCAATAATCACTAAATCGTAATCAAATACCTGACTCACGTTAGTTTCCCAGTGTGCTTTGCCTATATATTTTTAACTGATCGAGCAATCAGTGCCAGTCTTTTAATTTTACGGTTCTTTAATTAATAAGCAACCGTAGTTTTTTATAAACAATAGCGGTTCGTGCAAAACCCCTGATAATGAGTCAGCCTTAAAATATTTGTTCTTAAAATAGGGCGGGCGAAATGCCCACCCCACAAGAAAAGCAAATATCTTGTGGGGTGGGCATCCTGCCCGCCCTATTTTTAGTTTATTTGTGCCTATCTAGAAGCGCGATTCAGGAATTAACCAAGTGTGGAGGCAGAACTTGGTACTAAGCCTAAGCCGTGTGGACTACTGAAACCGCTTACCAATGGCGAGATTGTGCCATCTTCTGGGTCGATAGTACCGATAAAGCCCTTGTTGGTTGATGATGTGTAAGCTGTTCTAGGTGTAAAGTTACCACTAATCTCGTAAACTGCTCCTGCCGAGGTGTCAGCCACGAGAAGGGCTGCTCTTTGGTTGCTTTATTCCGCGTCCGCGCTCCGTAGGTGAGTAGAAATTATAAGGACGGTTAGCTGAAAACCCCTGAAGATGTACCTCGAAGCGTGGCGTAGAGGTACATCTGTACTTCCGTCCGGGTGATGAAAGCTGCCAGAAGGCGGCATTTTTCGGGGGAAGTTTTGAACGTAAAGATGCCTTCCCTTTAGGGCTTAGTGATGTTGACATTAGTAGGCTCAGGAAGTGAATCTATCCATTCATCAACTAAGCTGCTAATAGTTCTATCGAGTTGTGCAGATAATAAGACTAGCTTATAGTATCTACGGTCAGTGATTCTACAATTTAATCTTTTAGCTTTCATATTGTCCCCCAGTGGTTTCATTTTAACGTTAGTATAGACTTAGTTAAACGAAAACAAAGGAGGTGATACCACTTGCTAACAAACTATGTGTACAAGCTACGTCCTAACCACACCGAGTCAAGCAAAATGGACAATTGGCTGGATATGTTACGTTCTACTTACAATTGGAGTTTAGCTGACAGGATTGCACAGTACCATCAACAATTTATCCAGGGTGATTACTGCGATATTAGAACCAGGGCTGAAGCTTGTCCTCTAACTTGTTTTGTTAGCAAGAACGGAGCAACAGGCGAACCTTGGAAAGATTCTAAATTCGACAAGGAAGGTAATCTAAAAAATCCACGTCGTAGCGCTGGGGATATTCAAATAACCGCGCTGCCAGAGTTGAAAAAAGCTAGACCGTGGTTTGGCGAGATTGACTCTACAGTGCTACAGCAAAACATAAAACGTTTGGATACGGCTTACAAGAACTTCTTTGAAGGTAGAGGATTTCCAACTTTCAAAAACCGTTCTAACTTTACGTCATTTACCTTTACTTCCGGCGTTAAAATTGACGGCAGCAAAATCTATCTACCTAAGATAGGTTGGATGCGATTCTTCGACTCTAGACCTATTCCAGATGGTTTCAACATCAAAGCCGCAACGGTTCGGAAGCGTCAAGACGGATGGTATGTATCGCTCAGGATTGAGGACAAAACCGTTCCCGATTACGTTCCAAAACCACTGGAAGAGGTAAAAACAGTGATTGGGCTGGACTTAGGGTTGACCAAGCTTGTTCACCTTTCTAATAACCAGCAAATTGATAATCCGCGATTCGCAACTAACAAGAAGACCAGACGAATTCTAAAGATTAGGCAGCGTCGGGTTAATCATAAGAAGAAGAATAGCAAGAACCGCAAAAAGGCTGATCAACGGGTAGGCAGACTACATAAGAAAATATCAGACAAACGTCAAGATTATCAGTGGTATGTTGCCAACAAAATCGTCAAAAAGAATGCTGATGCTATTGGTGTTGAAGACCTTAACGTGCAAGGAATGCTGCGACGTTGTAAGGTCAAAATTGATGAAACAACTGGCAGATTTCTCAAGAATGGACAATCAAAAAAGAAGGCACTCAATAGATCTATAGCTGACGCCTCATGGACGGAGTTAACTTCCAAAATCGATTATCTGGCTGCGAAGTCAGGAAAGGTTGTAATTAAAGTTAATCCACGAAATTCTTCGTGTGAATGTAGAAAATGTGGTCACATTGATAAACTGAATCGTGATAGAGAACGGTTCATTTGTACAACTTGTGGACACATCGAACATGCCGACATCGGTGCAGCAAAAACAATCAAAGATAGAGCAATAGAAGCAATTCAAAGTATGGTACGCCGGGACTCGACGGAACCTGAACCACGGGGTTCTAAACGCCTAAAAAACTGTAAGGAGATATCAGCACGCACCACGGGGCGCAAACGTGTTGAGCCTGGGAACCCTAGCGATAGGGATATGTTGGCTGAGAAGTCTTCAGAATCTCCTGCATGACGGCAGGAGAGCGTCAATATTGATGCTTTTAAAGTAATGAAGTAACATAGCATACGCGCCAACACAATTTTACGGAAATGTCTATTAAGCAGCTTCCCTCCTTGGAAAAACTACTTGCTCACCTAGATACTGTGGAAACCCAACGGCTTATGCAAGACTTAGTGGCAAACCATCCAGAACTCATAGAGGAGATTGACCGCTATGTCAGCTTGATAACTAAGCCTGTAGCAAGCCTTGAACCCTCAACGTCCAGACACCGAACTACCGTTGATCCGGTTTTTTTCCAGCGCCAAGTAAGCCAGATTCTACGAGATGCTGTGTACTACTGGGAACAAGGGTGTGAGGATGACCTCATTGGCGAGGAATTGCTGAATGTGGTTCAAACTGCTGTAGATTTTAGCGAACGAGGGGATGGGAGGGGAGCGATCGCCATTCTAGAAGCGATTACCTCTACCTGTGTGAAAAATTGGGATGATGTCGCTGATTACGGTGCTGATAATGAAGAGATTGTTCATGAACTGAATGAAGCTTGGTGTGAAGCAATTCTGACTACCGATCTCACATCAGAGGAAAAAGTGGAGATCAAGGTAAACTTAGAAACATGGCAGTTAGAGTGGAATACTGATTTTGGACTGGCACTAGATGCTTTGCAACAGGGCTGGGATTATCCGCAAGTAATGCAAGTTTTCGAGGGAAATATTACAGAACACGCGCCAGACTACGCTGATAATTTAGCACTAATTCGGTTGAAAATTCTTGAACGTGAGGAGCGTTACCAAGAATACCTGCTTTTGGCAAAAGCGTCAGGGCAAACCCAGCAGTATTTAACAATGCTAGCTCGGTTAGGTCGGGTTGAGGAAGCCTTCGCCTTGGCAAAAACCCAAATCACCTCAATGGATGAAGCTTTTGCCTTAGCTAAAACACTCTTTGCGCAGGGGGCTTTGCCGCAAGCATTAAATATTGCTCAGATGGGGTTGAAATTACCGGGTAACTACCAGTACGATTTGGGAACCTGGACAAGTGATTTAGCTCTTGAGTTGGGAGACAATCAAGCCGCTTTAGCAGCCAGAAAGATTGCTTTTCAAGCCAGACCTTCTTTTCAGGACTACCAGAAAATAGAGAATTTAGCTGCTGAAAATTGGGCAAGTGTCAAGACAGACCTATTGAAAATACTTTATACCCATGGGGCATGGGGAACGGAAGAAGCTAAGGTGGATATCTTTTTGTCTGAGGGGCTAATTGAGGATGCGATCGCCACCGTCACCGAACTCAGTTCTTACTATTCAACAATAATTCGTAGGGTGATGGATGCCGCTATACCTCACAACCCTGACTGGGTAATTGCAAATGCCAGTCGCCGTGCTGAACCGATTCTAGATGCGGGTAAAGCGGAACAGTATTTTTACGCTGTTGATTGGTTAAAAAAAGTACGTGCAGCTTATTTGGCATCTGAGAGGGGAGCGGATTGGTCAGCCTATCGCGCACAGTTGATGCAGACCCATGCTCGTAAGTACAAACTTATAGGATTGTTCAAGCAACGAGATATGGAGTAAAAATTACTAATTCGTAATTCGTAATTCGTAATTCGTAATTAATTAATTAAGGGTCAATACGGTTCAGTTAAGATAATGTACCTACCGTCAACTCTTGTAGAGACGCGACGCCCAACGGGAAAGCCATAAAGCTTGGTGCAGTCGCCTACGGAGGGAAAGCCGTCATTCGCGCTGCTTCACCAGTTGCCGGGGCGCGGGAAACACTCATTCAGCACGCTTTCTCACCAGTCGCCTACGGAGGGAGACACTCCCAAACGCGCACCGCGAGAATTTCGCGTCTCTACACCTATGTAATTCCTACCGATCAGCCCTAACTGAACCGTATTGAATTAAGGGTTTTGCCCCTGGACGGCAGCGCTGCACGATTTATTTATGGAAAATTAACAATGCGCCACAAGGCACGCGAAGTCTTCCGGGGGAAGCTTCCCCCGGAGAGCTTCGCGGTTGTGGGGGAAGATAAGAACACAAAGCAACATAAAACTTTTTATTCTTTCCGTTGCATTTATGTATGGGGTAATTACGAATTACGAATTACGAATTACGAATTACGAATTGGAGCGAAGCGACTTGACTCATGACAAATGTTAAAATACCCAATCAGTTATGGATATATGGGCTACTAGGGGCGATCGCAGTAGTGACGCTTTTTCCCTTATTTTGGCTTGTCAGTACGGCATTGAAATCGCCAACAGAAAATATCTTTCAATCACCGCCACAGTTATTGCCAAGTCACCCAACCTTAGAAAACTTTGTCTCTGTTTGGCACTCATTACCTTTTGGGCAATACTTGTTCAACAGTACCCTGGTGGCGGTGCTGACAGTGTGCTTGAATTTAATGTTTTGCTCTTTAGCTGCTTACCCATTGGCAAGACTGTCGTTTCTAGGACGAGACTGGATTTTTATGGCAATTGTTTCCACGATTATGATTCCCTTCCAAATCGTGATGATTCCGCTGTACATTTTGACAGTCCAACTCGGTTTAAGAAACACTTATTTGGGAATGATTTTTCCCAGCTTAGCTTCTGCCTTTGGCATTTTTTTGCTGCGACAAGCTTTTAGCAGCGTCCCTAAAGAGATGGAAGAAGCGGCACGTATGGATGGTTGTTCAGAGTTAGGCTTATGGTGGTATGTCATGCTCCCAGCAATTCGTCCAGCACTGGCGACGCTGGCGATTTTTGAATTCATTGGTTCTTGGAGTGACTTTCTCTGGCCTTTAATTGTGATCCAAGATGAAAAATTATACACCCTGACATTGGGAGTAGCAAAATTAGCAGGTACTTTTTCCTTGGACTGGCGATTAGTAGCAGCAGGCTCAGTAATTTCTATTGCCCCAGTACTGATATTATTCCTATTTTTACAACGCTACATTGTCCCCACTGAAACTAGTAGTGGTGTTAAGGGCTGATTTCCCGTGCTGCTACAGCGATTGCTCAGGCGAGACAGTTGCTCGCTCTCTCGCGACGAGAAGAAGCGACGACCCTTGCCAGAAACGAGATAATAGAAATTATCGCAACGATTGCTGTCTACAAGTTCATTAGCCGAAGTCGAGAAGAGGTTGAAGCTATGTTAGGACTGAATTTAGAGGAAAGTCGAGTCTACCGGGAAATTGAAGCCGAAGGCGAACGCAAATACAAGTTGAAGATGGTCCCCAAGCTATTAAGGGAAGGTTTCAATGTTGAGAAAGTGGCTGCGCTTCTGGATCTACCGATTGAGGAAGTTCGGCAGACAGCCCAATTGCCAGACTAAATAGCGAGGATATCAGGTTAAACTGTCGCCTCGTAACAATTCACCCTGTCCATACGTCAAGAGAATATTGCAGGTTGCCTAACTGGCACGATCCCTGAGCTTCCACACTCAGGGATTTTGTTTTCAACCCTTCACACACTCAGTATCTATACTTTAAAATGTCATAAAATGAGCTTTACTAAAAGTCTGAAATCGCAGACGGGAGGAATCGCCGTTTTCTTTGACTTTAGAATTAATTTAATCAAAAATCCGAGAACCAACGGATCTCGTTTATATCAACTCACCTTCAAATTGGATAAATGAAGGTGAAAAAAAATTATGATTAAGAAACTTGCGCTTGCATTGATGTTTTCGGTATTGCCTATTCTGTCAATACGTAAATCATAATTATTTACAATCCAAGTCTATCTAATTCGCCTGAATAAATTTATTCCGCTTAAACCTAATATTAAGAAAAGAGGGCTTACCTCCTCCAAACAAAGTTTTGCTGTCATAACCACAAGTAATGAATGAATAATATGGAGCTGTCAATTCCGTCGTCTACTACAAACTCACCCCTAATACCTGTATTTGGGGATAATGTCCAAGACTTGCTTGGATCTTACGCCTTACATGTAAACCCCAGTGCCATCATTACAGTGAACAGTACAGATGATGCGTTAAATGACCTTAACTCAGGTGTGACCACTTTAAGGGATGCTATAAATCAGGCAAACAGTGACACAGGCGAAGACTTGATTGTGTTTGACCGTTCGTTATTTTCCAATGCGCAGACCATTACCTTGAATTTGGGTGAACTAGACATCACCCATAACTTAGACATCATTGCTCCTAGGGACTCATTGACGGGTGCGGACTTAGTAACGGTAAGTGGCAACAAAGCCTCGCGGGTGTTTGAGACTGAACTTGGATCAACAGTGAACATCTCCGGTTTGGTGATTGCCGATGGCAGTGTGACGGGTGATAATGGTGGTGGGATTTTAAACAGTGGTACTCTCACCCTAGACAGTAGTATTGTTCGCAATAATTCTGCAACTAAAATCTCCAGCCAGCTCCCTGGTAGTCAGGGCGGTGCTATTTATAGCATCGGCAACTTAACGGTGAGTAATAGTATTATCAGCGGTAATTCGGCAAGTTTTGGCGGCGGCGGCATCTATAACAGCAGTGGCACCAGTACGATACTGGACACTACCATCAGCGGTAATTCGGCAGGTGCGAACAATTTCGGCGGCGGCATCTATAACAGCAGTGGCATCAGTACGATACAGGACAGTACCATTAGCGGTAATTCGGCAGATACTGGCGGCGGCATCTATAACAGGGATAGCACCAGTACGGTACTGGACACTACCATCAGCGGTAATTCGACAAATTATTCTGGCGCCGGCATCTACAACGAGGGTGGCATCAGTACGGTACAGGACAGTACCATTAGTGGTAATTCGTCACAAGCTGGCGGCGGCGGCGGTATCTACAACAGCCATGGCACCAGTACTGTACTGTCCAGTACCATCAACGATAATTCGGCACGCTTCGGCGGCGGCATCTACACCCAAAGTGATGCTGGCAACATTGGTATTACTACGGTACAAAACAGTACCATCAGCGGTAATTCAGCAATCGGAGTAGGTGGTGGCATATATAACGATTACGGTAGCAGGCTAACACTGTTATTCAGTACCGTAACTCAAAATCGATCAGTCAATAGTGGAGGCGCAGGCGTCTACAAAAATGAAGTTTCGAGTTTTAATTCTCCTCTAGGCTCTGTCAGCGCACGAAACACGATTATCGCCTCTAACCTCAAGAATGAGAACGGTGTCAACCCCGACATAGGAGGCACTTTCACAAGCAACGGCTACAACCTGATTGGTGACAGCACAGGCAGTACCGGATTTAATCAAGCCACAGGAGATATAGTGGGTACTAGCGACAACCCCATTGACCCAAGACTTGCTCCCTTAGACTTCAACGGTGGTCCTACACAGACATTTGCCCTACTCCCTGATAGTCCGGCAATTGGTGCAGGTGACCCAACAGTGTTAGATACCGACCCCACAACAGACCAGCGCGGTTTACCTCGTCGTGCTGCCGATGGTACAGCAGATATTGGGGCGTTTGAATTCTCAAGACAGTTGGCAGCATAGCAGAACTGACAAAACCCTCTAAGTGCTTATCCCCTGAGGGTTTTGTTATCTTCAGTACAAATGTCGTCTAGGGAATATACATAGATAGGTCTTGTTGAGAATGAAAGACCTATCTTTTCTACCACAATTCGGTCAAATCTTTACCCTGAGTATCTTTTGAGGCGCTTGTCGCTCTCTCAGATTGATTCGGGAACAAATTGCAATCTGCCCAATTGTCACCGTAACGTTAAGGCAACAACAAAGGCGATCGCATACCAACCACAGCGACGCGATCGTCCAATCTAACCACAAACTCAAAAATCATGGTAACTCATAACGGCGATCATTGTTGGTACACCCTGGACAAAGACAGTCAGCCCGTCCCTATAGCCCACCGCGCCCTAACTGGCTGGGTAATTGGGTTGTCCTTTGAGAAAGTTACCAGACGCGGTAAGGATGTTCAGAAGCTAAATGTAACGATCAAAACCGACGCGCATACCTATATCCTTTCAACTGGTCACGACACCTGCTTTGCTAAGTCCCTCTTAACCTCCCTGGCAATTATGACTCCTGAACAATTGCAGCAGCCTATCACCTTATCTATAGCCCCAGGCGAGGATGAAAGCATTGTGTGGTGCAGATTGTATGCCCCAGAGTATGTGAAAGCTCCTCCGTTTGACCAGGACACCGATTTTAGACCAATTGCCCAGACTGCGATCGCAACCGTGCGATCTGCCCAATAGTCACCGCACAAGTCATCCTCAAACCCATATTCCGCACTTCAAGATGTAATATCTTGATATTCAAGAATAATGATACTACCAAACAGCGTCAGCCCGGACTCCAACACAACCCCACGACCAGAATCACAAACACACCTAAGAAGATCGGGATGTCTGGTAGCCCCGAAGGATGAGTGTCAAGGAACTAAAGGAATTGACACTCATCCGGTATTCATATCGGGGTGGAAAGACGGCACGACCTGTTTTAACAGGCGTGCAACTATTTGTCATTTGTAATGATGTGGGTCGTTTATATAAGCTTCAATAATAGCAGAACTTACTTTTCCTGTGGTGTCATAAAAATAAGCGTGAGTCCATAGCGTTGGTATTTTCAGTAAATCTGGAAACTCTTGTCGTAATAATCTAGAGGAACGACCTTTAAAAGCTTTGACAATTGAATTTATTGGAGTGCTAGGGTCATATTCAACAAGCACATGAACATGATCTGGTGCTATCTCCAAGCATTTAATAATCCATTTTTTTTCGTTTGCTATTTCTGCCAATATTTGACTTAGCCTAAATTTGACATCACCTACAAGCACCCGCTTTCTTCTTTTTGGTATCCAGACAAGATGTACTGTGGCAGAACCAACAGAGTGATTGTTGTGTCTGTACTGCCTACTAGATTCTTTCATTTTTGTTGTATATCCTGGAAACCTATTGACAACTATTTTAGTCTAATCTATTGTAGAAGACAATGATTCATAAACAAGCGTATGGTGATTTAAAATGGCTCGGAAAAAGACGCCAGACGCTCGAAGACTCGCTAACGCTTCGCTATCATTCATTACAGAGGTTCCATTGATAGTAGACAGCGCTCTTGAGGCAGAACTATTGTCTAAATTTGAAGCCGCAAGACAGCTTTACAATGCCTGTCTAGGTGAATCAATGACTCGTATGGAATTGGTGCGGAACTCCGAGGCCTTTTTAGCCGCCCAAAAAATACCAAGGGATAACAAAAAGGAACGTAGTAAGGCGTTCAATGTGGCACGACGTGCTTACCGATATTCAGACTTTGACATAATGGCGTATGCGACCGTTGTCGCAAATTCCTCGAAGTGGATAGCGGATAAGATTGACTCAAATACTCAGCAGACAATTGCAAAAAGAGCTTTCATGGCAGCCGAACGAGTTATGTTTGGACGCGCTAGGAAGGTACGCTTTAAGGGAGCTAGTCGTTTTCGGTCTGTTGAGGGCAAGACCAACAAGCAGGGTATACGCTGGAAGGACAACCAGCTGTGTTGGGGTACAATTGTGTTGCGTTCAATTATTGATGAGTCCAACCCTGTGATCATGCATGGGTTGCAATCTCCCATCAAATATGTTCGCATTTTATGGAGAGAGTTAAATGGTAAACGTCGATGGTATGCGCAACTCATTAATGAGGGCGTCCCTTACCAAAAAGAGAAGAACTATGTTTCTGACGGCTTAATTGGGCTTGACCTTAATATTTCTAATATTGCCTTTGTCGGTGATCAGAAAGCTGGTTTGTTGCCGTTTGCGGAAAAAGTACCCAGTTATGAGCGTGAAATTACTGCATTACAAAAAAAGATGCAGCGTTCTCAAAGGGTAAGCAATCCCGATAATTACGAGCCAGATTCTGAAATCAAGAAAGGGCATCGTACTGTTAAGAAAAAGGGTAAGGTCAAGAAAGGCAAGCGTAAGTGGAAGCAGTCCAGTAATTACAGGAAAGCTGCACAAAAGAAACGCGAACTACAACGTAAAAAGGCAGCATACGCCAAGACTAAAAATCGTGAGATAGTAAACGTTATATTACGACATGGTAAAGACATCAAAACTGAAAATGTTTCAGTAAAAGGTTGGCAGAAACGTTACGGTAAAGCAATTTCTGCCAAATCTCCAGGATTTGTACAGTCAGAACTTATTCGCAAAGCTGAGAAAGCTGGCGGTAAAGTTCATAAGTTTTCTACTCGAAAGACAGCGCTCAGTCAAACTCATTTAGACGGTAGCCGTGTTAAGAAAACATTGTCTGAAAGAGTTCATCACGATGCAACTGGTATTAAAATGCATCGTGATTTATTCAGCGCATATTTGAGTAGATATGTTAATCAAGACGATATACTGTCATTGCTTGATGCCCGTAATGGGTATTGTGGGGCGGAGCCGCTCCTGACGGAGGCTTGGCAGAAGTCTTTAAACCGCGAACAAGTAAGCGATGCTGAAAGTGAGTTGATTGCTCCAGAGCGGTTCTCCGACAAGTTGAGAAAGGTTGACCAGATAGCCAATTCTTCGGGGTTCGGGCAAAAAGTCAATCCCAACTCTCAGCCAGAATCCACGAGCTTATAGCTCGTGGTGTGGCTCAAGATTACGTTGGAGCGAACTTGAAAGATTGCTTAAGCTGCCATTTTATCTGTAAGTCGTCCTTCGACTCGCTCATACTCATCTTCGAGTAACCAAAGTTTTGCCTCTTGATAAGAATCACTGGAAAACACTACTTGGTAATTCTGAGTAGGATCGTAAATGCAGCTCCTTCCTTGAGTGTCGCTAAGTAAAATCAGAACGTAAGGAGGCGATGCCGTTGGGTCTGCCCACAACTCTGTAAATGCCCAATTATCAGCTAGGTTTTGTGCGAGGGATGACATGATACTTGTTTCCTTTAACTTTCATTTCGGCGTAATATAATGAAATTCTACTGCCATCGTAACTGACACGATATCCCACAGGTTCGGCAAAGTATAATCCATAGCGTTCGTGTCCGCGAACAACTCCTGTGAACTCCCCGAGTTCTATGATTGCTTGAGTAACTGCTTTCAATGTGGCTTCATCATTAAATACATGAACACTACCTTCTTTTTGAAGTAGCTGCTCCGTCTGGGGAGTATCTGGTAGATGTTTGGCAACGTGTTTGGCGTCGAGAGTTAGCTTGCGGTCAATTAGGCTCATTTTCTTTCTTTCTCAGCAAGCCCTATTTGAACAACTCTACTGATTTGCAGGGGTTCGGCAGAGCCGCTAACCTCTCCCGAAGGGTAGGTTAGGGTAGTTGACTTGCTTGTTCTGGTGTGGCTAGCTCACTTTCAATTTTCCCATCTGTCTCTTCAATTCCTCCACATCTTGAGCCAACTGAAAAATATTAACCACGTTTTTGCCTAAACTGTCTTTGCCAAGCCGAGTTTTTATATAGCTTTCTATATCCTCAGTCATTGTAGTGTCCTCGGACCTTAACAATTCTTTGTATTCTTCATAAAGCTGGCTATCTAGCCTGATGCTCAACTGGGCGTCCCGCGCCCGCACGATAGATTTTTTCGCGTCAGACATTTTTTCTTCTCTCCAGTCACTAATAACAATATAAATCAGAGTCTAGACAGTGGCTATAAAGATACTTTGATAAGCATTGCTAGCTATATAAAAATTGTGCTAGCATTTGGATTGACACTTGCTAGCAAAAAATTTAAATTAAATATACACAAAGCAATTCATGCGATCGCACACCCCATTTGCACATGTCCACTCATACCACTGTTGTTGCTTTGGTGTTAGGGAGCGCGTTGATATTAGTTTTCGCTGTTCTGGCTATTTCTAGAACAGAGTACTTGGCGAATCTTCTGTTAGTAATGCTCTAAAGCCTGCCTGTTGAAAATGTTCATCCCCTGTTAGCGCCTGAGTTATTTCACGCTCTTGCATAACGATAAAAGAAACACAATCTACAAGTCCCCATTCTTTATCCGCTCTTGAACAGTATAGCTGGAAAGCTTGTGTGTAAAGTTGTTCCGTAATGGGCACTATTTCAACATTAGGGTCTACTGACAGAGATTTTAACAACTTCACTGCTGCTTGACGATATCGTTGTTTAGATAAAGAATTACCAATTTCTAAAACCACTGCTTGTGTTGTTACTAAGCCTGTGCCTGCTTCTTCTAGTAGCTCTGCCAAATGAATGGCTCGTTGATGTAAATTATCATTTCTCACGAGACTTGGCAAGGGCATAGGAAGTATCAAGAAAAACCTCATTCTTCATCCTGAGTTCCCTGACCGTACAAATACTTGTCAACGTTGGCAGACCAGTCAGACGGTCCCTCTAGGTTGAGCGAACGTGCAGTTTGTAAAAAGGATACAGTTTCCTGTTCATCAGGCGTCACGGTTTCAATCGTGATTTGCACACGGGTATTTGCTGGTAGCTCAATCGGTTCAGTCGGACGGAACACTTGACCATCAAACACAGCTGCAATTTTTGAAGTCATTTTTTTCGCGCTTAGCGCGCTTCACATCTATCTCAAGTTGAATGTTACGCTTGTTCTAAATAAGCTTTCAGCAATCAACACCAGTATTATATTGTTTTTTAGCTTTCGCCGCCAAAGAATTTCGAGCATCATTCTTATCTATCTTAATCTATTCGCCAGCATTTCTTACAAAACCGGAACAGCGCATGAATGCAAACCCTAAAATTTGTGGTTTTTTCTATGCTACAATCTCTAGCCGCTTTTGTCATAAGGTAGGGTGGGCACAGCTCGCGCCCGCGTCTTGGTGACGAAAAGTCGGACAATAGTCGTAGTGCGATGGTTAATTCGTAAGTCAAAATCCTGCTTTTCAGTTTTACTGGCAACAGAAATCTCTTGACGGCGGATCTGAAAATGTGGCTAGGGTATCGCTCTCAATTAACTAAAGGTAAAAATTATGAACATTCAACTTAAAGCGGAATACGAACAATTTATACAAACCCGAATTGCTACAGGTAGATATGAAAATGCTGAAGATGTGATTGCTAAAGCATTGAAACTGCTGGAAGAATGGGAGAAGGGTTATCAGGAATGGGAAGAAAAAACCCAGATAAAAATAGCTGTTGGGCTTGCTTCTATCGAACGTGGAGACGTAGTAGATAGTGAAGTGGTGATGGCGCGACTAAAGGAAAAATTACGCAAAGTGCGTGAGACTCAAGGATAATGGAATACTTTATTGCCAAAGAAGCAAGCCTTGATTTAGATGAGATTTTGGATTATTTTTTAGTTCGCAATATTAACTCAGGGTAACGATTTATTCGAGAATTTAATAAGAAGTGCCAAAACATAGCTCAATTCCCGAATATAGGACGAAGTTACGCCAAGTTTGACCCCAGTCTTAGAGGAATACCCTTGGATGGCTACATTATTTTTTATCGAGTTTTTGAAGATAGTGTCGTGATTGTGCCGGTAGTTAGTGGTTATCGGGATTTAAAATCTATATTTGCAGATGTGGACGATGAGTAGATTTTTGAGTAGTCAGAAAATTTTGGTGATTTGACTGTGGATTAGGTGGGCAATGCCCACCCTACTAAGAATTCACCTTTTTGCCAACTAACAACTAACAACTAACAACCAACAACTAACAACTAACAAAAGACTAATTAACAACTCCTACGGCGAAATTAACCGTATATGGTTCCTCAAGTGATTGCTGAGTACTAGCTTTGATGGTATCCAGATAGTGACAGAGAAACTGCAGTTGTTGTGAATTGGGACGATAGGTAAGACTCCCTTGTTTCTCAAAAAGTGGTGCAGCAATAATTGCCTGATATTCAGAATTTTCATTTGCACGAGCAGCCAGCCAGCAGGAGTCTAGATTCGACGGTATTAAACCTGGAGGTAACTCACCTTCCAAAAAAGCTAACAGGCGTTGCTGACAGCTGCGGGTATTGATGCCACGATTCTCAAATAACTGGATAACTTCGTCGAAAGATAAGGCTCGTTCTGGCAAAAGCTTGAGCAATTCTGTAAACAGGAAATAGTCAGTATACTGTTGCCTAGGTACATCTAAAACCTGAGGATGTAGAGGTAGCATAGCTAGACCATATGCCACTCGACTGCAAGTGGGAGCGCCATTTTCACCGAGATCCGAATCTTGAATAATCTTAGCGTTGGGTAGTTTTTGCCGTAGCCAACGACTGACCGCGCTTATTGATGTCACACCACCAGTCACGATAGCTTGATTAATTGCTTCTGTCGGTATGCCTTTAGCTACCAACAATCTGTTTAGTTCTCGATTCAGGCGTCGCACAAACGGGACAAACACTTGGCTTTCCAAGTCTCGTCGCTGCAACATCCACGATTGATCTGCTAATTCTAGGGTAAAAGAGTCTTGGTGCTGCAAAATCAGCTTCAGAGCGATCGCCGCATCGATCATCGCCTTTCCCAAAACAGAACTTTCTAGCCGTTGCTGGAGGTGAATGCGATCGGTGATATCGGGTTCCCCTGCTCTGGGTAAGTTTAATTCTTCCCATTTTAAACTAGACAGGTGCATCTGATCCAAACCCGGAATCGCTGGTTGCCAATGCCAAGGTTTGCTACTATTGCTATCACCTTCAGTGCGTGATTTACGCCATTTTAGTGGAAACAGCAGCTGGCAGATGATATCCTGCTCTATTCCCTTGCCAGCGTAGGCAAAGCCGTGGAGCATGAAATCACTGTGGGTTAAGTCTTCTAGGTTTGACGGCAAATCGACCAGCGCCATTTCTGTCAAAGCTGCACCAATATTAATCACTAGGGTACTGCCAACGATTGGACGATCGCTGCTGGAAGCAGGACGAGAACCCGTTTGTGTGTTCAATGTTACTGTTTCACCATTAGCACCATCAAGTTCCGAGAGCAGACTAGCGATCGCTTCTTCTACAAAAAACACTTGTTGGGGATGCTGCACTAATTTGCTCATCAGTAAAGCTTCTCGCACATTGAAGCGATATTGTTCCGACCAGTTAGATGGGCAAGTGCAAATGACACCAGCAATGTTATTGATAATGCTACGGAAGGTTTGCTGGCTAAGATTAACAGCCGCCGCAGTTAAACCTAATGTTGTGCTATTGGAATCAGATTTTAAGGTCAGCAGCAATTTCGAGAGCGATCGCACAACCCAAACCAAAGAAACCGTAGAAAATTCATTTAATTGCAACACTGGTTCCCATTTTTGCCGTTCACTTTTGTAGGGGAGGGCTACCTGCAAATATGGCTTCAACAGTGCTGAGGAGAGATTGTGTGTCGGATCTGGTGCTGATATAGGTGGCGCATTTGTCGCTAGGTTGTCAGGTACGAATTCTTCGGCAACAGCTGCTGGTATCGTCTGCTCAATAGCATATGTGCTTTCTATCTCACTATAACTTACAGAAGCTGTAGGCAGATAAACCTCTGCTGGTAAACGAAATGAGCGTTTTATAGAATTCGTTTCTGGTTGGTTTTCTGTTGACCAGTATAAAGGATAAACCTCTGTCGTGGAGCGATTCAATAGTGCAGCAGAAATCCCAGTTGTACCTAAATCGATTCCTAAATACCAAACCGAGCCTAGAGTATTCAGCGATTCTGTATTATCTATTGAGTTGGAAATTGAAAGTAAAGAAGTGGACGGTCTTTCTATTGTTACTTCCTTTTTTTTTTCAGCAACAGGCACCTGTATTCCTGTAGCATTCAAGTCTAACTTAGCATCTAACTGCTGTGCTACTTCCAGACCTTGTCGCGTGTTCTGTGTTGAAGCTTGATTTTCTAGATTAGTTACAGCCTGCAACTGGAAATTTATTGCTGCATCAAAGTTAGCCAAATCTTGTTCCAACTGCCGCAACTGCTCTTCTTCTAAGGAAATATCAGCTACTGCTATCGTCTGGGAATCCTCTTGGGTAAGCAAATTTTCTTGTGGCGAAGCGGGAATGTAGTTATCAGCCGACGGTTCTAAGTCGCGTGTGTTAATGATGACGGACGACGTTTGGGCAGGGGCTGTAGTGCTGAGTGCAATATCAGACGATGGTACTTCAGACAACTGCTCACTACTGTCTACACTCACTAATAAGTCGCTCAGCACTGTAATTGTATCAGTACTTGGTGGCTCTTCAATAAAGTTGGGGGTTGTAACACTTCCTGGGATTATTTCAGTATTTTCCCAGACTAGTAATGTGTTGTATAAATCTGATAATTGTCCCGTAGCTTTAACTGAATTGTCTTGTGTGTGAGCGTAACGTAGATCCAAAAGGCCTGCGTCTGGTTCATCAAACCAGGGATCTGGCATCACCGTGGGCAGTGGGGAAGAGACGTGACGGTGGAACGTCTGTACTGTGTTTTCCCCTGTGGATTCAGGGGCAACGACCTCTGCTGGTGCGGTGGCGATCGCCGTGGCGTCAGCTGTGATTTCTCCTGTGGATTCATGGGTATCTGTTACCTCTATTGTTGTTGGGGCAACGACTTCTGCTGGTGCAGTGGCGATCGCCTGTGGTTCGGCTGTAGTTTCCTCCGAAGATTCATCTGTGCTATTTGTTACCTCTATTGTTTGTGGAGCAACGACCTCTACATCTGGTGCGATCGCCAGCGCGGGTGTGGATGGAGAGGTTGTGGTAGCTACAGACAACTCATTCGTAACATCCGTTACCTCATGCGTTGCTCCAACCTTAAGGCTTGAGTCAGTTAAATTGTCAGGACCAAACAAGCTGGCATATAACTGATCTACTTCATCACCAATTAACTGTGAATCACTCGGCTGTAACTCGGCAACGTTTGCAGCATAATTTTGCGTCTCTTGGTTTAGCTGCAAAAGCATTGCATCTAGATTGGGTTTGGTGGAAGCCTGTTCTAGAGTTTCCTCTGAATGTTTGTAATTGTTTGCAAGTGTTGAGTTCGTATTTACTTGTGTAACTGCTAAAGAATATGATGCTGAGTGATGACCTTCACTCTTAAACTCTACCCTCGGATTAAGGGTCTGTGCCGTTGTGGCTGAAAGTACGGTTGGCGACAATGTTTCATTTTGTACATTCAGAGGAGATGGGTTATGGTCTTGCTTTTGTTGCTGCAATTGCTCCATCAAATTATTGATCCAGACGGCTATTAACTGTTCCCCTTGCACTCCTTTGCTGTGCATTCTTGCTAGTGCTTGGGATAAAGACTCGTGATAAGTGTGTATGTTGCGCTGTAGTGCTTCAAAAACAACATTGACAGTTCCATCTAATCCCAGCAACTGTTGATCCAACTCTTTGGCAAGCCGTGTTAACCGTTCCACTTGATCTGGTGACTCTGGTAAAGATTGAGTGGAGGAAAATGCTAGTTCTGTATTGCCCTTTTTACTCGCTTCAGAGGAACTAGAAGCATTGATTGTGAAAAACGGTTCAAGTGGGGAATTGGCAGTAGTCTCCGCTTGATGGGACGTTAAAGTTGATGTCAGGCGACTCATCAGCACCTGTAAAAATTCAGAAATCATTTTCTCTTGGGTTGCCAACTGCTGTGCTAATGAGTAATTTTGCAATCGCTTTTGCTCTAGCTGCCTAATTTCCTGTACAAGATTTGCCCGCTCTTGCAACAGCCCTTGTAATTCTGTTTGCAAGGGCATGAGCAATGCCGAAAATGCACTCAATGACCGGGTCGGATCAACAAAAGTACCCTCTTCCTGGTTGGGTTGATAACTCTTTCCGACAAATCTTGCCAACAAAGGCGATAATTGTGACTGTTGGTCACCCTGGTTTTCAATGCTACCTGCAAGCTCCTCACTTTCCCTCAACCTAATTAGGAAGTCGCGAGTTCGTTCTAAAACCTGTCTTGGCTCTTGCCCTTGTCCAGAGAAAATCTTGGGCAAGCGATTGCCTTTATGGGCAAGTAAGTTGTCAATATCTGCAATCAGTGTTTGAATTTCAGATGTGTGGGAAGTCACTTTAATTTACCTTATCTAGAACTGTACGTCTTGTAGTATGGGAATTGCTTGACAAATTGTGCAATTATGTTAATAATCCTTAGGCGAAAGCGCGATAATTGTCATTTCTGTTGGAAACTGTTAGTTGCTGCTTGGACTTTTTGTTTGGAGTTGTGAGCAATGGTAGCCCTCCCGCAGCGCTGCTCGCAACGCGCTGGCTTAAAAGAATCAGAACTGCTCACTGTCTCACGGACGCTTAGACGAATAGGCATGAAAACAGTTAAAAATCTTAGGTTAGCAAAAATCAATTGCCTTAAGTATCATTGATCTAGTTGATTATTATTTGCTTATTTTATTAAATAATTATGTTTGCAGTGAAGCTAACTCCACTCGTGACGACCTTAGGCTACACACTGCTTTGGGCAAGACTTGTACCAGGTTTAAACCTAAAGGTAAAGACATTTCATAAAAAACACTTAAATAGTTTTTTTGTGTAATATAGTTGAGTTTTGTGTTTTAAAAAGGCTGTGCTTTGCATAGCTTAGACTTAAAATGGCGCTGTTGCGTATACGTGCAGCTTTTATAAAAAAGATTTCTAATGGAAGATCGATATAGCTTGAATGCACCTGTCAATCCCTGGATGATCTCGACTCCCTTTTTTCAAGGGTTGCCAGAAACTGTTGTGGAACAAGCTCTAACCCATCTTGTCACCCGTACTCACCCAGCTAATCAAGTGATATTGCTGGAAAATGACTGGGGAGGTTCTGTATATTTTATTATTGATGGTTGGGTAAAAATACGCACCTACAATCTAGAAGGCAAAGAGGTGACACTAAATATTATTGGCAAGGGAGAATTATTTGGTGAAATGGCAGCGCTTGATGAAGTGCCTCGCTCGACTGATGTGATTACTTTGACCTCCACAGTTATCGGTAGCATGCCTGCCCAGGATTTTGTCAAGTTACTTCAAACAGAACCCTTGGCGGGGGTCCGATTAGCACAATTGATGGCGCGACGCTTGCGGCAAGTAAATCGCCGACTGCGGTTGCGGGAATCTGATAGTCAGTCACGAGTGGCAGATACGTTATTGTTTTTAGCAGAGGGACAGGGAAAAAAAATACAGGCAGGAACTGAAATTCCCAATTTACCTCATCGGGAATTGAGCAGTTTGAGTGGACTAGCGCGGGAAACAGTTACACGAGTATTGACACGGTTAGAAAAAAAAGGGTTGATTAAACGCGATTCTGAGGTTATTTGTATTCCTGATTTATTAGCTTTGGAAAGAATGATCGTTTAACCAAAACAAGGGGAATGGGGCATGGGGCATGCCCCATGCCCCATGCCCCATGCCCCATGCCCCATGCCCCATGCCCCACTCCCTCTTAATCAATGGTTAAACAAACAAGAGAACTCAATACAACCCCAATTAAGCTTGAAGCACCCTTAAGGATGGTGGAGACTGCATTTTTTGCCAGTACCGCTAGCTTGATTTGGTTTATTAATTTTTACTTTCCTTTGGGACCGATTTTGCGGATATTTTTCCCTGTGCCGATCGCCTTAGTCTACCTCCGGTGGGGTAAACGAGCGGCATGGATGGCAGCGGTCACCTCTGGGTTGCTACTTGCGGTGCTGATGGGACCATTCCGGAGTCTGCTGTTTGTCATGCCCTTTGCTTTCATGGGCGTACTTTTGGGCGCAACATGGTATCGCCGTGTTCCCTGGATTGTTTCCATCAGCTTAGGTGCGCTACTAGGCACTCTAGGTGACTTTTTTCGCGTGTGGTTGTTGTCTGTGTTGACAAATGAAGACCTGTGGGTTTATTTCATTAACGAGTTTACGGACGTAATAGAGTGGATATTTCTCCAGTTGAAAATATTGGCAACCCCCAGCGTATTTTTGATTCAATTGGGGGTGATCGGCATGATTGTGGTGAATAACTTTATCTACCTGTTCGTCGTACACCTAGCAGCATGGATACTGTTGTCTCGCCTAGGCAGCCCTATCCCTCGTCCCCCACATTGGGTAGAAGTACTTATGGATTATGAAGGATAGTTAATTGTTAATTGTTGATTGTTAATTGTTAGTAGAACAATCAACAACCAACAACCAACAACCAACAACTAATTATGATTCGCATTTATACCCAAATTAAAAGGGGTGAGGAATGGATAACTCGATATCGCGGTTGTTCAGCTGTATTTGCCTGTGTTTTAGGATTTACTGAAACTTGTTTGATTCCAGGAATTTCAGCTGCTGGTTGCACTCCAGAGGATCGAAAATACACTGCTTGTGCCGATGCCGAGTTTTTGTACTACGGTCCGAGAAAAAAACCCCAATATCCCCTACCCCCGCTTTTAGCAGGGGCGTCACCAGTAATAATTTCTCGTGCTGTGGTTGAGGCACTAAAGATTCCGCTTTATTTATTCAATGCCGGACTACCTCAGCCTCCTGCTGTGCCAGCAATTGACCTAGGTGGCACGATCGCTAGGTGCGCTTCGCTTGGTGAAGCTATGGAACTAGCTACAGTACAGCATTTGCTAGAGCAAGGGCTGCTTTGGGGTCAACGGTTAAGTACGTTCATCCAAAACGGGTATCTCATTTTAGGTGAGTGTGTTGTAGGTGGAACCACAACCGCCCTGGCAATTTTAACTGCTTTGGGCATACCAGCGGTAGGACTTGTTAACAGTAGTCATCCAGCTTGCAACCACGCCCAAAAGTGGGGAGTGGTGCAAGCTGGGCTGGAAAGAGCAGGAATGGGGAGTAGGGAATGGGGAGTGGGGAGTGGGGAATTAGGAAACACTATTCCCTACTCCCTACTCCCTACTCCCTACTCCCCCGATCCCCTCCAACTAGTAGCGGCAGTGGGCGATCCGATGCAAGTAGTAGTAGCTGGGATGGCTTTAGCTGCCAGTCGCAGTTGTGGCGTTTTGCTTGCCGGTGGAACGCAAATGCTGGCTGTGTATGCACTTATGAGTGCGATCGCTCAAGCTTACGCCTTATCCTGGCGACCAGAAGAAGTAGTTGTCGGAACAACCCGGTGGGTAGCAGAAGACCCAACGGGCGGCACAGTCAAACTAGCCCAGCTAATTGGTAGGAGTAACAACAGTATTCCTGACGGGGTTTCCCCACCCCTACTAGCTACTGGGCTGAGTTTTGCTGATTCTCGTTATCCCCAACTCCAAGCTTATGAGCAGGGCTTTGTGAAAGAAGGTATGGGCGCAGGAGGAACTTGTATTGCTGCTCATCTCATCCAAGATTGGCAGCAACACCAGCTTTTAGAAGCAATTGAAGCCCTACTAGAGCGCTATCGTCAGATTTAGTCCTTTGTCATTTGTATTCACCAATTACCAATTACCAATTACCAATTACCAATTACCAATTACACGCCAAGCGCTAGTGAATTCTCTTAAGTAATAGCTGCTCTTCCAAGGCTGCAATGCGATTATATGCTGCTGTTAATTGCGCTGTTAGTCGTTGTATTTGAATTTCTGGTGTTAATTTTTTGTCTCCTGCTTGGAGATTCATGTCTGGATAAATCCCATCCGCTAACACATCCTTATGTTCAAATTCTGGATTAAAACTGATCTGTCCTTTTAGTTGGTAGCGCCTAGCATCGGTATTTTCTAAAAAATTATCACCCACCGAGTGTGTTTTCTCTAAGCAGCCTGATGATAAAGCTTGAGACACTTTATTTTCTAGCTGCTCCATCATTTGATAGAGGGCATCCAGTTTATGACTCAAAGTCAAGACCTGCTTTTGTAATGGCTCCATTTAATACCCTCTTGTGCTTATTTCCTCTATGTTATTCAATCTACTAACGACATTTAGCACACTTATGATTTTTTAACTTTTTATGCTTTCTTTGAAGATACAACTTTTAAAATCATAAATTATAAATATTTATACATATTTTTAAAAAGTTTTACTAAAGATGAGTGTTGAGAAAGATTAAATTTTTTAGTTCATTAATGCTTTTTGAAGAGTGCGAAAGTAGTCCTTCCTTGGTTGTACCCTATACTTCTGGTCTCAGCACTTTTCGGTAATTGGGCAAAAAAATCAGAGCTATTGATCAAGCCAAGAGCTAGGCAAAATTTTCCAGATAAATGTTTAGATTTGCTGACAAATGACAGATTTTAGCTTTTTATATCCGGTCAGAGGTCTTTGGTAGTACCTGGAGGAAATCAGAATTTTGTGATTTTTGGCACTACCATAGGACAATCGTAATTAATTAATTAATTTAGCTATTTCGTCGTAAGCCTCCCACTGAATTCAGTACTCTGAATCAGTGCGGCATTTTTCGGGGGAAACTTCCCCCGAAAAGATGCCTTGGTGAGATATAAGGCGCGGCGGTGAGGAATTGACCGTCAACCGATAGTAGCCATTGGCTCCTAAGGGCGGAGGGTCGATGACGAACAGCCATACTATGCACGGGCACAGGGACCACTTCTTCTTTTGATGGGTTGAACTTTATTGACATTGACAACCTTGTTGGCGATACCGGGATAATTGGCTATCTTGACTCCAGTTCCTAAGTTCTGCATTCCAATCACCCGATAAACCTTTTTTTCAAACATCACGTAATCATTGGGGTTGTAAGGGTAGCGTTGCTTTTTAATTCGACGTTGACCCTTGGACACCTTTTGACCACGGTACACTCGCAAGTTTTCACTGTTCAGGTTTTTCTTACGGGTGCGTCTGCCAGAGTTGAGGGTAGACCCTGAAACTTTCTCGCCAGTACGCAAATCAATATATTTAGCATCGTAGAACTGCTCAAGTGATCGTTTATGACGGCGAATCTGTTCTAATTTCAAAGGTTCTACTCGCTTCTGGGTAGTCCCCTTCGGGTTCGCAGTCGCCTGCGGAGGGAAACCCTCCTTCAGCGCTGTCTCACCACCAGCAATCATGAAAGCATCATTGTGGTGACTTTTTTCTAGACCTAACTCTTGCCGCTTAAAACTTGTTTCGTACCCAAACGCTTGTGCTGCCTCCAGTACCTCTACTATTTGCTTGTAAATAGTAGACATAAAAGTTTCTGTCTTGAATGATTTAACCTTTGGCGACCATCCATGAAGTAATTTCCCTTTCTTGTGATTTGGCGAACTATGACATTTATCGCACAATGTAATTAAATTACTCGGTCGATTACTTCTATCTGGTGGATTTTTCCAATAGCCAACATGATGAACTTGAAGAACTTTCTCCGACTTTTTATTCTTGCACTCTGGGTTTTGACATTTATATCCGTCTCTGTGACGAATGTAATCTGTCAAGTTTTTGTAGCCCAGTTGCTCCCCTTCTTGGTATTGATCGCCCTGAATCTCAGGATTTTTGATTTTTTGGATGTCAAACTTAGCCGTTTCTACCGTAATTTTGGTAATGGGTAGTCTAGATTTAATACGCTCCACCAACCGTAAATGCGTATCTAGTTTGTGCTGAACTGATGGCGCTAACCATCCTTTATCACGTTTACGGTTATCGAATCTTGGTTTACGATGCCTTAATCGATTACGGCGAGTTCTACGATACTTTTTACGTTCCGTGATGCGTTCTGAAACCCCATCAAGAAGTTCCAATTCCCCACCGATCAACTCTTCAAACTCGGTACAAGCGCTAAATCCAATGTGCTTGTAACCTGAATCAATCCCCAATGAAATCGGCTGCTTATAACCAGCAGATCCATAAATTAATTGGATAGTAAACGGATCTCTGGCTACAATAAGAGCTTTACCCGATTGTAAAAGTATTCGGGCTTTTCTTGGTGTTGTGGGCATCAATGGTTGCCCATGTTTGTTAATAACTAATACTTTCATGATTTTGAACTATTAAAGAGTTCAGCCCTGATGGGTGGTTTCCTTCTCCCAAGGGGAGACGCTTCGCGAACGCCAATGTTTTTCCGAGGTTTCTTCCCAGCAACACTTTCCCCCTACCTGAAGGAATATTTAATCACTGGGCACAGTGTCCGAGACTAGGAAACGGGTTGCTAACCCTACATACCCGGAGTGTCTATACATTCTCGGAAAACAGAGTGAACCTTGCATAACGGCTCACTAAGGCTAATAACGAACTTCTAATTTCTTAGAAGCCCACACAAGAACGCGAAGCGGAGGTGTGTGGAGTCGTCACGGTGCAAACAATGTTATTTTAACGGCAGAAGGCGATTACCAAGCCAAACCAATCGGCACTCAACCGTAATTACAATTTCAGTATACCATTTTTTTGACACAAAGTTAATATTCCAAATAGGTCTAATGGAGCGACGGTCTTTTTTACTAGGTACAGGTACACTGCTATCACAACTGCTTGTTGGCTGTGCCGGCAACAACCAGGCGACGCTAACAGTGCAGCTGTTGAAAGATTCTATTCCCGGTCAGGTGGTGAATAAATTTAGCAAAGAATTGCAGCAGAAGGCACAGTTAAAGTTTTCTCCTGTAGAGCAGTTACAGGATTTGTTTCAGCAATTGCAAACTTGGCAAAAGAAAACAAATGCCAATAACGACGAGGGATGGCGTCACCTTATACCGTTTGCTAAAGCAGAAATTGGTGTAAGAGCTAACTTAGTGACATTGGGAGATTACTGGATCAGCGCAGCAATCGAGCAAAAACTGATTAAACCACTGGAAGTAGGACAGCTAAAACATTGGTCTACTCTGCCCAAACGGTGGCAGGAACTAGTAACGCGCAACGACCAAGGTCTAATAGATGCTAAAGGAAAAGTTTGGGCTGCTCCTTACCGTTGGGGTAGTACCGTAATTATTTATCGCCGTGACAAGTTTCTGCAAAAATTTGGTTGGACACCGAGGGATTGGAGTGATTTGTGGCGAGGTGAACTCCAAGAACGCATTTCTCTGCTCGATCAACCCCGGGAAGTGATTGGTCTAGTTTTAAAAAAGCTCGGACAATCTTATAATACAGAAAAGCTTGACACAGTTCCAAACTTGGAAAAAGAACTACGGACATTAAACCAACAGGTAAAGTTTTATAGTTCCAATAGGTATTTAGAACCCTTAATTAGTGGAGATACTTGGCTAGCTGTTGGTTGGTCAAGCGATGTACTGCCAGTGATTGGACGTTATCCACAGCTTGCCGCAGTTATTCCCCAGTCAGGAACAGCACTTTGGGCAGACTTATGGGTACACCCAGCAGGTAATGACAGGGAGACTCTATCATCCCAATGGATTGATTTTTGTTGGACTAAGAGCATTGCTAAGGACATTTCTCTACTTACCAAAACTAATTCGCCAATTCCTACAGAAATTGGCATATCAGACATCCCGGCATCATCACGCAACTTGTTGCTAGTTAATTCTGAAGTTTTTGATAAAAGTGAATTTTTGCTTCCCCTACCCCAAGCAGCAGCTACTCAATATGAATCTTTGTTTGCAAAAATGAAGGTTGATAGTTGATAGTTGTTAGTTGTTAGTTGTTAGTTGTTAGTTGTTATTTATAACAATCAACAATCAACAATCAACAACTAACATTTACCTTATTTTAGTATTTATCTCGATCCTGCATGACGTTGGAGTTGTAATAAAGTTACAAGTGTAGGTTGCTAAACGTTCTTTTTGATAATCGAAAACCCGGACGTTATAACCATTATTCCGTGCAACATTGCCAAAGCTATTAACAAAGCCGTAGCGCTCTATATAGTCTAGCGAAATCCAAACTTGCTGATTTACCAATAAATCTACTCGTGCAGGTTCTGTATTTGTAGCCGGATATGCTATCCAGTTATTCAACAGCTTATTCTCGAAGTTTTGTTTTGCCAACCACAAACTTGGAACACTCAATCCTCTTTGGGAAATGGTGTTAGCTGTAATCACATCTTTTGGATTTCTCAACAAGCTTAATTCCAAAGGAGCATCGGAAGGCATTGGAACCGAGGGAGTTACGGCAAGTGAGAATTGTGGTAAGAGGGACGTAGTGAAACAGATACTTAACAGTCGTGCAAGCGATCGCATTTTTTATCAGTTGTGGATTGCTGACAAATAGTGAGCTGCTGGAAACTCACAACTACAAAACTCACCAACATCTATCATACCTTTCTGTTGCCATCCACAAACGATTACTTAGGTGGCTACATAACCGCCATCTACAACCAAAGACTGACCAGTTATGTACGAAGCGGCTTCTGAACATAAGAAAAGTACAGTCGAAGCTATTTCTTCAGGTTTGCCGATTCGTCCCATTGGAACCATTGTTGCCAACTGTTTAACTTGTCACTGCGTAGCACTGGCGCGAGCGATAGTGCGTTTAATGCTATAGTGCATCATATTGATTTTGTTTGGAGTGATTGATAGTTGGGTTTAAAGAAATACTCCGCCGGTGGCTTCAACGAAACAAGCCTTGATTCCCCTTCTTCTTAAGGAGGGGAGGAATGGCGCGGGAAATGTGTTGCGTCCTCCGACTAGATATGAGCGCGCAGCCAAAGGAAGGAGGAGGACAGCGGCACATTTCCCTATCTCAAGCACGGGAAATACATAACTTAGAACTCCTTTGAAGTAACTTGATATTTTTAGGATTGAACTGTCCAATGCGTGACCAATTGTGGTCATAGATGGAAACGTTTTTGGTTTTAGCTGTATCAGTAAAACCACCAATCCATCCACGTACAACACCACTCTTTTGGGAAGCCTCGACATAATCACCAGAACGAAATTTGAAAAGTGTAATCGTTCCGCCTTGACGCTTAAGAACACCACCTTTGGAATAGTTCTCTTGGTACAATTTGCGCCGAAATAGTTTAGGGCGAGTTAGTACAATGAACGGCGCAGGCGTGACAACGCATTCCCCTATCCATTCATGTCCGTGGGTGTTAGCAGTGTTGAATGCTTTGTACTCAATAAAAGCGGTCGCGGCTAACGCTATAGCGTCATTTGCATGAGTTTCTGGAGATTGCTTTGACTTGTCTTTTCTGTCTTTGACAAGCCCTAGATGGTCACGATACTTACCTGTGTCTAGCGAGTTAACTTCCACAACAGGTGCAATTAAAGATGCCTGCGCTCTAAACCATTCTTGACCAACTGTTACAGGTGAAATTCCTTTACCGTTCTTACTCGTGTTACCCCCACAAGCTTCATCTCTAATATCTGAAATTGGCAGTATTTTTGCCATTTCATTTAGTATTCTTAGCTCCATTTCTCGATTAGATTTTATACTTGGTGGTAATTTCTTTTGGCGACGATTGGAGAATCGTTTTTGACGATGGTTTCTTTGATTGAAAGCAGCTTCTCTGTTAATTCGTTGACCCCGACGAGTACGCCTTAACTCGGTTCGCTTTGCCATTTTACCTGTCACCGACTGGCGGTCTAGGTTTTTGTTTTTTGACTTATAAAATCCTGGCAAGCAAGCGTGAAACAGTGCGATTGTTGCTAGCTTTGTTTGAAAAGCGATGCCAGTAAAACACTTGCCTCTGTCGGTTCCCACCACTATTGCTTGTGTCTCATACCCTGATGGTAATTGAGTTAACTGTACGTAAAAAACACCTAGTTTATTTCGCTTACCTATTGCTTTCCCCGATACTATCCACTTCCTCGCTCTAGCTGGTGTGGTAGGCATTAGTGGTTTTTCGGTTGGATCTATTACTGGAACTCGTGTTGTTTGGTTCATGGAGATAATCCAATGACTTGTTTTTGAACTGTTGTTCGTCCCTTCGGGCAATTTGGTAGGCTTATCTCCCATTCACGACTGGGCAATACAGTGGGCTAAACTAGGGAAATATTTAGCCGTGTAACCCTACCAAATCTACAGCCCTAACCAACTCTTGCGTTGCATACCGTGAGCCTAGTTTAACTAGGTGTTTTGCAAGCCCCGACCTCAGTCCCGAAGGGCAGGTCGGGGTAGTTGACTACGTTGACCGTTAATCCACTTAGCATCAGGTGAACAAAGAAAAGCTACAATTCCACCAATATCCTCAGCCTGTCCGACCCTACCTAGAGCAGTTTGAGAAGCGATATAGCCTTTGACTTGGGGATTGTTACGGATTGTCGCTCCGTTAAAGTCGGTTTCAATAGCTCCAGGAGCCAGTACATTGGCGGTAATTCCTCTTGCCCCCACTTCTTTAGCCAGGTATCTAGTGAAAGTTTCAATGGCACTCTTGGCTGAGGCATAAACTGAGTAGCCTGGATTGACAAACCTAGTTGTACCGCTGGAAATATTGAGAATGCGACCCCCATCGTTAATGTCAGGTAAAAGCTTTTGAGTCAGAAAATAAGCCCCCTTAAAATGAATGTTTACAAGCCGATCAAAATCCTCTTCTGATACTTGAGCAATTGGAATAGTGGCTCCAACTCCAGCATTGTTAATCAAAACGTCCAGTTTTTCAGTCTCAAATTCCTGCTTTAACAAAGTTCGCAATTCCAAGGGCAAAATTGTCAAAACTCTTGATTTCCCCTACATCAAGCTGTAAAGCTATCGCCTTTTGCCCAATTTCTTTGATTTGAGCCACAACATTATTAGCTTCCTCAAATTTGGATTGGTAGGTAATTATAATATCACAACCTGTTTGCGCCAGCCGCAAAGCCATTTCTTTACCCAGTCCCCGACTGCCACCAGTAATTAATGCGATTCGATTCATAGTAAAAAAAATAAAAGGGTATTATTGTATTTTGGTCAAATTCGGTGCCTTTTAGTCAATCTTTCAATTTCTACTTTTATATTTCACTTACTTATCTAGAACCAGTTTGAATTATTTAAAAAAATATGTCTAACAATATAATAAGTGTGACTATACTAACCACTAATCACCTTTATTATGGCATATTCTACCGACCTAAAGCCAGAAAAGTACGAAATATCAAACCCTTATTCTTTCGTTCCAACATTGTGGTAACTTTGGTTAATTGAAAGCGTAATCTTTGTAGAATTCCGCTGCTTTTAGTAGCGGGAGTGTCAATAATGACCGCCCTGCGGGAAGACTTTTGACTTTCCGCAGGGTGGTCATCGTCGTAGCGAAGCTTGGGGTTTACGCGCACTCGCCGGTGTACTGCGTGAACGCTGGTCTAGCTTAGAAATGATTATACCTCAGGAATCCAGCTAGACCATTAGTCCGTCCGCTCAAAAGTACCAGTGACTATGAATCTAGTACGCCACGACGGAAATAAGCCTACCATTCAAAGCAGCTAGAAAGCCCTACATAAAGGCTTTTAGATTGCTTCGCAACGCTTGCAACGCTTCTCCTGACGGAGACGCTGACGCTACGAGCGTCGTTCGCGTTCGCGTTCGCGTTCGCGTTCGCGAAGCGTCTCCCCTTGGGAGAAGCGTCTCCCCTTGGGAGAAGCGTCTCCCCTTGGGAGAAGCGTCTCCCCTTGGGAGAAGCGTCTCCCCTTGGGAGAAGCGTCTCCCCTTGGGAGAAGCGTCTCCCCTTGGGAGAAGATCGCAACGAAGATCGCGAACGCGATTTTTAATTTTTAATTCTGCGAAACGGTACCATCCTATACTAAAAACGGCTGAAAACTATACTTATTTAACATTCGCGCATCCGGTTCAATAGCCTCTCCCCGCATCGGGGAGAGGTTTGGAGCTCAGTCCATATTAAGTGAAGTTTTGAACCGTTCGCAGTATAACTTAATCTCCCATTGGACCACGAGTCACGCCAAGCTGATTTTGCAGCTTCAACTCTCGCCAGAGTTGAGAACCTGTAATCTCGCCTTGCAACAGTTGACGGTAGCGATGTATCGTTTGAGTCACTTGTTCAGGCGTTTCATTAACAAACTCAATGCGCAAGTGCTGCACTCCCAGATCTACCAGCCGCTGTACGTATTCTGCTGCCGTTTGTGCTGTGCCATTAAATACAGTGTTGCGACAGCCTGTATCTGCTTGGAGGAGATGTTCGGTGCCGACGCGATCGCGCAATTTCACCTCATGCGAATCACAGGGACGTCCACAGTTAGTGTAGTCAGTCCCTGTAGATAGAAAGGCACAGAATACACAATGCTCCATATGAAACATAGGCATATGCTGATGGATCGTCACCTCAAACCATTGAGGCGGACAACTCCTGAGCAAGTCTTCCAGTTGGGTAATGTTCAGATCGTAGGACGCCGTGACCCGTTCCAGTCCAAAGCGATCCTGAAAGTAGTCTGCTGTCAAAGCATTAGCGACATTGAAAGAGAAATCCCCAATACAACGGTCTTGGGCAAAAAACTGCAGGTGGTCATAGTTTCGGATCAGATAGCCATCGGCTTCGCAAGAGCGCACTTGCTGCAAAATCCAGTTTTCCCCAGGTTTCGTAATCCGGGGTGGCGCTACCCAGATAGTGGGGAGTGGGGAGTGGGGAGGAGCCAGCGCCGTGCGGGGGTTCCCCCCGTTGAGGCGACTGGCGTTGGGGAGTGGGGAGTAGGAATTGTTTTGTCTACTTTCTTGGCGCACTAAGTGTACGGCTTCCCTGTAGGAGCGAGGATCTTCAAATTCACAGTAGAGTGTTTTGATTCCCGATTGCAGTGCAGCTTGTAATTGCTTCAAATTTCGCACCAGCACGATCGGGCATAGTTCTCCTGTAGGGGCGGGGTTCCCCCGCCCATACATCTGTGGAGAAGAGACGTTTCGGCGGGTGTGTACGTCCGTGGGGAGTAAGTCTGACAAACAAGCCTCTGAATCTAATTCCCAGCGTTTAGGCGATCGCCGCAATTCTTCTAATTGTGCTACAATTTCTCGCCGCAGACGGTTCAACTCACTTACAGGTAGCATGAGTGCACCGTTGAGGTGATTAATCAGCGACCCCAAACAGAAGGGAGTGTTGCCAAGACGACCAAACTGTTCCTGTAAACGTTCTGTAGTCAGGGGTTTGGTATGTGCCTCCACAAGAGAGATTGCGGACTCCACTTGGACAATATTACCGAGTTGGTCGCGGGCGATCGCACTCAGTGTTTGACCGACTTCTCCATAAACTTCTAAGTGAATAGGACGCTGAAATTGGGGGTTCTCAACAGCAAAACTCTGACGCAGTTGCCGATCTAATTCTGGGTCACTGGTTTTCCAAACTCGATCCCCCACATGCACCCGACGCAGGTTCAGATCGCGCCGACCAAAAGTCAGCACCGCAATATGACCCCGATGTTCCACCGAATAAACCCGACCGCCTTCTTCCCGTGCTTCGGGATGACCTTTGTCAAAAACAATACCATCTCCCGGCTTGACACTTGTTTGCAACCGTACCGTTATCTGCTCATTGCGAATCCGGGTAACTTCCCCCAGGTAAACTCCGCGCTTTTTGCCGAAGCGCGCATGAACCAGTTCCTGATTATTAATCCCATTAAACCAGCCCGTGTAGAGTCCGCGAGAAAAAGCCATCTCTAGGTTGTAGCGTTCTTGCTCCTCCCGACCCACGCCAGTCTGCTCAACGCGCTTAACCCGCGCACGCAGCTGGCTCCCCGAAAGTTCGGCTAAATTCTCCCCTTTCAAAGGGGGGTTAGTTCCGATCGCCGCCATCACCCGATCCAAGGCTTCTCGATATACATTGGTAACATTAGCAACATACTCTGGAGTTTTCAAGCGACCTTCTATCTTCAGGCAACTCACCCCTGCCTTTACTAACTCTGGGAGAACCTCTAGCCCTGCCAAGTCTTGAGGGCTGAGTAGGTATTTACGGTTCCCCAAATCTACAACTTCCCCATCGGCAATTAACTCGTAGGGCATCCGGCAAGCTTGGGCACATTCGCCACGGTTAGCAGAACGTCCCCCTAGTGCCTCACTCGTCAAACACTGACCAGAATATGCTACGCACAAAGCACCGTGGACAAAGACTTCCAAAGGTAGGGACTTTGCATCTTCGGTTTCAACATGCATCTGGTGTTGAATTTTCTCTATTTCCTTCAGGGAGCATTCCCGGGCGAGGACAACTAGCTGACAGCCGAGGGATTTGGCAAATTCCACCCCAGCCGCACTGGTAATGGTCATTTGGGTAGATGCATGGATGGGAAAATCTGGTGAGAGGTGACGAATAAGACGACAAATCCCTACATCTTGGACAATTACGGCATCCACACCAGCGGCAATAATCGTGCGGAGATACTGCTCTGCCTCAGTTAGTTCTTGCGGAAAGATGAGTGTATTAAGGGTGACATAGCCCTTCACACCCCGATGGTGCAGAAATTCCATCAATTTGGGCAAGTCCGCCTCGGTAAAATTTTGCGCCCGCATTCGGGCGTTGAACCGATCCAAACCAAAGTAGATAGCATCTGCCCCGTTTTCCACAGCGGCTTTGGCACAGTCCCAATTACCTGCTGGGGCTAGCAGTTCTGGTAGTTGAAAGGTGTTGGAGGTGGTTTCAGGAGTTGGTTTGCGATCGGCTTTCATCGGCGTAGGAAAGAAACAAGTGACACCATTGCGATTCTATCGTTGTTGGTTGTCGAAGGTGGGCGATCGGCTATTACTAGATAGGGAAAATAAGAGTCTAATGGTGTTAGTTCGTCGAATGGTTTATCCAGCAACTGGTCAATATCAAAAGACTCGGTTACTGTATCGGCAACTAGGAGTCCAGCAATTGCCACAATCAGCAGTTGTGCCTCAGATAGGGTGTTGCACCGAGGTTGTGAGTCGGTGTAGCTTGATTGAACTACCCAAAAGCCCTTCGGGTTCGCCAGTTGCTTCACTTGGGGAAACCCCAAGACCGCACTGGACTCACCATCAATGGCTTGGTAGAAGGTGCCGAGTAGATGATAGCTATGCCAGACGCGATCTTTGTGTTCCTGAGGTGCTATCAATGTCTGAGTCAATTTCAATTTCAGGGGCTACGGCTTGGGCAAGAGCATCAATGTATGCGTTGAGTTCGGCTTGCGCTATGCTCTGTTCGTCAATGCTGGCGAGATGAGAATGTTGTAGCATAGATTTTAGAGATTCCTAATTAACGGGATTCAAAGGGCGATGTCTGCGACAAGCCGCTCCGCGTCTACGCGCAAGTTGTCCAGACAGGAGCGATCGTCTTTTGCTTGATTTTTACCTACTATTGGTAGGTAGATCAATAGCTAGACTCATGATAGATAGTTATCTTTTGAGCTGCTTACAATAAATATTATTAATAGATAGACTACTGAAAGTAGGTTATTGTAGAAATATGAGTTTAAGTTATGCCTGTGTTCGTAAGACTTAAAGAAATTAGGAATGCTAGAGGAATCTCACAGAATGAACTGGCGCGGAAACTAGAAATGTCATTGGCTAACGTTCAGAAAATTGAGTATGGTAAAGCCAAGTCAATTCCTTTGGATACATTAGACAGGTTATGCGAGATTCTGGAATGTGAAGTTGGCGAACTACTGGTTCGTAGACCAGATCATATAGATGAGGTAACAGCAGCATAATGGAAATTGTAACAGAGACAATCAACCCTCATGTTTTGCCATCATTACCATTAGCTTCTAGGCGGGAACTCCCTCATTGTCCTGCAATTTACTTTGTGTTAAGTGGAGAACAAATCGTATATATAGGACAGACAAATAGTTTATTGCAACGATTGCAGACTCATCATAGATTGAAAGAGTGTAAATCTCTTAAAAACGCAAGAATTGCTTGGCTTGAGTGCAGTGATGTTAAGTTAATGCCAGAGATTGAAAAGTCTTTGATCTACTGGTTTGAGCCAACCATGAATTCTCAATTTCAACAACGGTCAACTAAATATGGGGAAATTAAGAAGCGCTATCAGATCATGTTGACTGAGACGGCGTCTGTTGAGCTAGATCGAGTTGCTGATTCGCACTTAATCACCAGATCGGAATTAATTGAGCAAGTCATCAGACAGGGGCTTTTAGAAAAAGTTGTATTGTTGGAGGAGTCGGCATGACTACAATTAACCTCGAAGTAATCTACTCATTGACAGAGCCATGATTCTGTTTGTCAGAGTACTTGGACTGGAGAGCGCTACCTACATTTATAATCTCGGTCAGTAAGTTCGTGTTTGTCGATTGGACACGAGTGTAATTGATTGTTGCACCTGAAGTTTGGTACGCCCAAGGTGAGAAAACTTTGGGTGTGCAAATATAGATGCTTGTTTTTTTATAGAAAGCGTACTCATAGCGCTAAAAGCATTAATGTAAAACCCCTACAGCTAGTTTGACAGGCTCCATAGTAGGGGTCAGTAACAAAAATATTTTAAAACTCTATGACTTCAATCATATCAGATTCCCCTGCACATAGCACGGGGACAGATCCCCTACGGGAAAAACCCACATTTGAACAAGATGTTAGTATCCAACAAGTCTCCTTAGAGTGGATACAAAGACTACCAGCAGAACTAAAAGACGCAGCGCTGTTTCGGTTTTGCAAAATGGTAGAGGCACGCGCGACACTCTGTGAGTCATTTGCTTTAAACCAAGTCCTATACCGCACAATCTCAGGCAATACATTCACGGAGTCAGCCGAGTCGGTTGCTGCTAGAACGGAGTGCGACAGAAAAACCATCCTCAAGGGACTCCACCAAGCAGTCGAGCAAAACATCCTACAAGAAAACAAACGACCGGGGACCAGCAACGAATACTCGTTTAAGCCAGTAGAAGAATGGCTGACTGAGCCGGTAGTCCATAATAAGGACATCCGTAATAACAAAATTATAGAGTTTCCAAAAACACAAAATACTGAGTCATCAGAAACAAAGATGCCACTGGATGAGGACAGTGGTGATGGGGTAGTCCCTATTGTGGACGATCCTAAAACGGACTCAAACACTGTTATTGTTATTAATTTATTAGATCTTGAACAACAACAAGAAGTTAAAGTCCCCGCTGTGGACACCCCCACGATTTGGATTCGTAACCCCGACGCCACCAGGTATTGTCAAATACCTCCCATCTATGACCAAAACACTGGGGTGGAGATTCAGCGGCAGATGGAACAGGAAGGACTAACAGCGCAGAAAGTGGTGGGGCGTGCGATCGCCCTAACCAAAGTCCCCCTAATGTTGTTGGAACTATTGGTCAACATTGGGATGAAGCTGCACAATTCATTCTTCAAGTCACATGACCCAACTCCAAAACCCAAGGATGAGGTATCCGTCCTGGTGTCCTTGCATCTGTCCAAAACCCTAGAGGTCATAGGCGTCAAGTCGCTTCTCAAGAGTCAAAAGTCACTCATTCAAAAGTCAAAAGTAAGAACCCCATAAATAAATCGCGAAGCGCCATTCGCTATGCGTGGTGGTCTGGGCTTGTAATAAGGACGTAGTATAACTTGATTGCACTCCTCTCGAAATACATATTTTTCATTTTCCATAAATAAATTTAGGGGCTTGTACCTTTTTTGTACTTTTGACTTTTGAATGAGTGACTTTTGACGAACCGAAGGGCGGTTACCCTTTGCGATCGACAATTGCAGAAGTGCATCACAGAGTATGGCTTTGATGTGATGCTCAATGCCGCAAACGAGCTTAAAAGAACTGGGGTGCTGACCAATAAAGAAAATCCTACAGGCTACTTTCTGGGATGCCTGAAAAACGGCATGGGGCAGAAACCACCCGCCGTACACAATGCGCCCCAAGAGGTTATGGAGCAAGAGAGCAAGCCAAAGTGCAGTACCAGTGAGATGGGACCAGTGGCAAGCTTTTCTCACGCCGAAACCAATCCCAGAGTCACAGTTGCACGCCTAATCATTGATGGGCAGTATGAGCGGGCGGCTATTATGTCGGGATTGTATGGGGTTAACTATGAGGAGTTGGTGACAGAGTGCGGGGTGGATGACCCTAGGGCGACGATAATGGTTCGGAGGGTGACGAACTAAAACGTCTACTCTTGGGGATGGCGATTGCATGCAGGCACTGCGCCGAAGCGCAATCGCACTCACCCAAAGTCTACTCCAAGATCGATAATTGCCCGCACTTCGAGTGACTTGAGCGTACAACTCACTTTTTGTGGTGGTGCGATCACTCTCGACAGACACCTGATTGCGCCGTCTTTTTTAGAGCTAGACTTGGACTTCAAACGCCCCAATATCGGCTCTACCATTGCTTACACGAGGCAAACCGCGCTGGTCGGTTGTAGGGTCAGTATCTAGTACTGTTGGGTCTGCTGCATCAATTGCGGGACTGTCGGGGAGGAGGGCTAAAGTCTGTGTGGAACCACCATAGAAGTCTAAGGGAGCAAGACGGGGGTCAATTGGATTATCTCCAGTACCTACTATGTCACCAATGGCTCCAAATCCGGTACTGCCTGTGCTGTCATCAATCAGGTTGTAGCCATTGCTTGTAAAGGTGCCAGACACATCGGGGTTGATAGCGTTCTCATTCAAAAGGTTTAGAGCGATAATTGTGTTGCGCACGTTCGTCGAGCGACTAGTATCACTGAACACACCCCCGCCGGCATTGCCTGCCGTGTTACCACTTATAGTGCTGTTGCTCACATTCACTGTGCCACCACTGTCATTGACGTTTTTGCTTTTGCCGTTAAAGATGCCGCCGCCGTTATTGGTTGCCGAGTTACCGCGCTCTGGTGCTGTTACTCACATTTACAGTGCCAGAATAGATACCGATGCCGCCGCCGTTATTGGTTGCCGAGTTACCGCGCTCTGGTGCTGTTGCTCACATTCACAGTGCCATAACCGATACCGATGCCGCCGTCGCCGCCCTTGTTACCGCTGATGGTGGTGTTGCTGACATTCACATTGCCAGTATAGATATAAAAGCCACCGCTTAAGTTGCCACTTATAGTGCTGTTGCTTACCTCAAAGCGACCATAGCTACCGATGCCGTCGCCCTTGTTGTCACTTATGGTGCTGTTGCTTAGCTTAAAGATAGCGCTGGTATAGATGCCGCGCTTGGAGTTACCGCGCTCTGGTGCTGTTGTTTACCTCAAAGACACTTCCAGTGTCGTACTGATTGCTACTGATGCCGCCATCCAAGTTGTCACTTATGGTGCTGTTGTTTACCAATGTGGTGGTTTTACGAGTGCCGCTCTCAGGAAAGGGACCGAAGCCGCTAAAAATACCAGTACCTGCGTTGGCACTTATAGTACTGTTGCTCACTTCAACAGTGCCTTGGTTAGAGATGCCTCTGCCCATGTTGGCACTTATAGTACTGTTGCTCACTTCAACAGTGCCTTGGTTAAAGACACCACCGTTCCTCAAGTCAACAGTGGCTTCGTTAGAGATGCCGCTGCCCGTGTTGGCACTTATAGTACTGTTGCTCACTTCAAAAGTGCCTTGGTTAGAAGAGATGCCGCTGCCCGTGTTGGCACTTATAGTACTGTTGCTTACCGTCGCGCCACCAGCACTATAGATGCCACCGCCGCTGCGGCTTGCCAAATTGCCGCTGATGGTGCTATTAGTCACCGTTAGGTTGGCAATGCTATAAATACCACCACCGTAACCACCAACAAAGGAGGGGGAACCCGTAGCATTTGCAGAATTATTGCGAACAATACTGCTGTTAATGGTAAGCGTACCAGAGTTCTTAATCCCACCACCATTATCACCCGTGATACTGCCATCGGCAACAATCAACCCATCGATGCTCACCGTGGCTCCAGCTTCAATCTCAAGCACCCGTGATACTTTGTTACCACTCACCGTCACCAAATCCCCACCCGTCAACGAGTCCCTAGGAGCAATGATGTCCAAGTTATGGGTGATGTCTAATTCTCCCAAGTTCAAGCTAATCGTCTGTGCATTGGAAAACACAGAGCGGTCAAACACAATCAAGTCTTCCCCCGCATCACTGTTTGCCTGATTAATAGCATCCCGTAGCGTTGTTACACCTGAATTAGGGTCATCTATCCTATCGGCATTACTATTCACCACAATTATGCTTGTAGGGTTTACATTTAACGCACCAGCCCCCTCGCAAGTCTTGCACATTATCCCCAAATACAGGTGTTAGAGGTGAGTTTGTAGTAGGAGTAGGAGATGATAAATCCATATATTTAAGTTTTGTAATAGCAGTCAGTCACAATGTATACTGTTGTCCCGATTATAAAAACTCTACAACTAAAAAGTTATTAGAATGTTATTGTTACGTTAAAATATGTTTTTTGATTGCAATAATACTTGGTGACAACTGCGCAGATCTCAGCACTCCAATTCATGTACTCTACGCTCGCAACTAGCTAAAAATAGTTAATATGCGATCGCCCGAACATTAATGCTTGCTTTTAATCGTCTGGCGATCGTCTCTAGAAAGACATTTCCGTTTTAAAATAGCTGCATCTGAACAACAACAGAATCCTTAACATTATCAAGATTCGATAGCGAAATCCCCAACAGACGAATACTGTGGTTCTCCAGTTCAATGCCTTCAAATAGTGTTTTTGCCATGATGACGATCGCCTGAAACTCTTTGATTGGAGTGAGCGATGTCTTGCTGCGGGTAATCTGCAGGTAATCAGAAAACTTCACTTTCAAGGTCAAGGTACGACCATGAGCTTGATGTTGGTCAATGCGTTGTTTAAGTACTTGAGCAATTTGTTCAATTTCTCGAAGCATTTGGGCGCGATCGCTCAAATCTTGAGCAAACGATGTTTCCGCACCAATCGATTTCCGAATGCGGTTGGGTTCTACTACCCGATCATCCTGCGAGATCGGCAATTTTGTAATAATACTGCCCTACTTTACCAAAATGCTGGATTAATTCAGAGATCTCGCGCTGCTTCAAATCAGCACCATTGTGAATCCCCAACTCATGCATCTTGCCAGCAGTCACCTCTCCAATACCATGAAACTTCGATAGGAGGTAACTGTTCTACAAAGGCTTCAGCATCCTCTGGCAAAATGACTGTCAACGTATGTAGAACGCCGCGCGTTCTACACCGATTTAATTCCCACCACAAATCCAAAACCTACGTAGTATTGCGTCGCATTCGACATCACTCTGAGCGTAGGGCTTTGACTGGGTCGAGCTGGCTGGCACGCAAGGCAGGGGGCAGACCAGCACCTACCCCCACCAGTAGCGCCGATCCCAACGAGATCGCCGCGATACTGCCGTCATACTGGTAGGGCAAGTTAAAGGTATCGGCGATCGCCAGTGTCAATCCATGCACCACCCCAAGACCGACTGTTCCTCCCAAAACGCTCAAAAGCGCCGACTCCACAATAAACTGCAGCATGATTTCCACCTTCGTTGCTCCCACTGCCCGTCTCAAACCAATTTCAGCAGTTCGTTCCGTCACCGAGGCGATCATAATATTCGCAATCCCAACACCGCCAACCAGCAGGGCGATCGCTCCCACCACAGCCAATCCCCGTGATGCCATCTCAAGAGTTTGCCGCTGCTGTAGAATGTCGTCCACATTGTTCCAAGACGAAAATTTTTGACCGGGGAATCGCTGCTTCAGCAATTGGTTGGCTTGGTTGCTCAAGTCTTCCAAGTCTTCGAGTTTGTTGGGGCGCATTTGGATACTACCAATGTCGCGGCTACCTGTCAAGGCATTGTAAACAGACATCGGTACATACAGTTGACCTGTTGGGGGTGCTTTTTCATCCAGAACAGTCGCTATCACCCCCACAACTGTATAAGGTCTGTTCCCAGCATAAATCATCTCACCCACTGCATTCTCCCCTTGGAAAAGTTGTTTTGCCAGCAATTGATCGATGACTGCCACTGGTTGGTAGCTGGCAAAATCTTTAGCGCTGAAGAACCGTCCCGAAACTAATGATTTGCCGGAAGTCAGCCAAAAGTCTTGAGAAACAGGTGACATGGGTGGAGTAAACTCCTTGTCCTGAAATACAGTTGGAGTAGAACCAGCCCAATTCAAAGCAGCGATCGCTCGCAAGTGCACAAGCCGTCGTCGTAAGAATTCCATGTCTTCCCACTTAAGTGGGGTGGCGCGACCACCCGAATCCCAGTCTGGGTATATTGAGATTTGAGGTGCACCTCGCTTTGCCAGTTGCTCAGCAATCACAGCTCGACTGATGTTGCCTACTTGAAGCGTAGCGCTGACAGCCCCCACACCCATAAACACCCCTAAAGTAGTCAAGGCAGAACGCAAAGGGTCTTTACCCAAGGAGCTAAAAGTGATCTTCACTAAATCTAAAGGAGAAAGACTCATAATAATCGTGTCCGCTTGAATACTTATACTATCTTTTAGGCTGGTCAAGTCGCTTCTCAAGAGTCAAAAGTCAAAAGTCAAAAGTCAAAAGTAAGAACCCCATAAATAAATCGCGAAGCGCCATTCGCTATGCGTGGTGGTCTGGGCTTGTAATAAGGACGTAGTATTTCTTGCGCTACGCGTCTCGAAATACATATTTTTCATTTTCCATAAATAAATTTAGGGGCTTGTACCTTTTTTGTACTTTTGACTTTTGACTTTTGACTTTTGACGAACCGAAGGGCGGTAACGGGTAATGGCTTATGACTGCTTGCTTAGTTTGGGGATCACCTTGTTGAGAATATGGTTAGTTGCCCGCTCAAGGAAAATTCCCCAGAGGCTGACCACAGCCAAAGCCGCTAACGCTACCAAGACGAAGATGATTACAGGCTGATTTCTAATACGTTCCCCTAGAAAAATCATGTAAGGTTGATGCACCAGATAAATACCATAAGAATAAGTGCCTACATAAGCAAGAATTCGACCGAACCACGACACTCGCCCCAAAACGGCACTTAGACCAGTCACCACCAAAAAGCTACACAGCCCGGTGAGCAAATCAACTGCGATGTAAGTATATTTATCACGATAAAACCATAAGGCAATCGGGTAGAAAATAAGTCCAAGCAAGAAACCGCGACCATGGAGGAGAAAGCTTTCAATCATCCGGGGGTTTTCGCAATACCATCTCCCCAGAACCATACCGAAGGCAAATTCCGGTAAGCGGCTCAAACCGCACCCGTTGAGCCAGTCGCCATCTTGCGGGAAAATGTTTAAGAGCAAATCTCTAGTCACGCCACCCACGAGACAACACCCGATGAAAAGAGGCCACGGTCCCCACCGCCGTAGGATGAGAAATAGCACTGGAAAAAGAAGATAGAGCTGGATGAGTAGGGAAAAATACCACCAGGCTGCGTTGAGATAATAAAAATTAGACTCAATATTAATGAAACGAAATCCCGTGATACTAATTAGGAAGCGCGAATCAACTGGTTCGAGGCGTGCGACACCGGGCGATAAAACATAGACAAGATGCGCCACCCAATACATGGGATAAAGTCGGAAAAGACGTCGCTGATACCAAGCACGCCAGGAAACTACTTCTTGCTCTGCTTTCCTTAAGGTAGATTGAAAAAGAGAAAATCCACTAACAATTAGAAACAAGCTGACTGCATGAAATCCCAGCAACGAAACACCGATTGCAGTAACCTTGCCCAGTGTGACGATGCTGGTCGCAAGTCCGTTCCATCCTTCCGGTCCCGCTATCTTGGCGACAAAGTCTGACTCCCACGGAACAGGCGTGTCGCTGTAAGTTTGAAACAGGTGAAAATAAACGATCCAGAGAATTGCCACACCCTTGGTGATATCAAGCCATGCCAGACGTTTCATAGGCAAAAGAGGAATTATACTAAAAACGGCTGAAAGCTATACTTATTTAACATTCGCGCATCCGGTTCTTAAGCCTCTCCCCGCATCGGGGAGAGGTTTGGAGAGGGGTTCAATATTAAGTGAAGTTTTGAACCGTTCGCAGTATAAAAGTAATATCGAAACCGTATATAGGGGTTCACTCCTTACTAGAGGATGAATCAGACTCTGAATTAGCTTGGGGAATGACTGGTATCCCTGGCTTTAGTTGCGACTCACCGGTGGGCAGTATAACCTGTTCGCCAGCACGCAAACCAGATGCCACTTCTACAGTCACTAACCCCTCCAACCCCACGTTGACGTCTCGTTTCTCGGCTTTATTGTGACTATCCCGAATCCATACAAAGGGATGGGATTCAGAGCGTTGAATCGCCTCTGTGTTCAAAACCACTACGTTTTGTCGTTGCTCTAAAACAATCTCAACATTCACCCGACTACCAGGAATCAGCGTGTGATTCGGGCTATCAAGCTGTACCGTTGCAGGTACTGTTGGTTGACTCGATTGGCTTTGGCTGCCGCCGCTTTCCTGTTTCTGGGTTTCTTCAGGTGTTATTGCCTGAGGATACAAGTTTTGCAGACGTCCAGTGAACGTTTTTGGATCTGGTCCAATCGCATTGACGCGGGCAAGTTGGTTGACTTGGACTCGGGCAGCGTTGAGGGTTGAAAGCTGAAGCTTCACCAGTGATTGCTTGGGGTCGCCCAAGGTGAGCAGGTTGGTGCGCAACTCGACCCCATCACCATTCTTGACATTGATCCCCAGAACTACGCCATTAAGCGGTGCAGGCACGACGGTGTCTTGAAGTTGCTGCTGAATACCTTGGCTCTCCAACTGCAAGCTGCGAATTCTGAGGACGCCTGTACGTACCTCTGCCTGGGTATCTCGCAGGGTAGCCCGATCTGTGCGCACTGCGTCTTGCTGCTGCTGGACTTGTTGTAGAGGGACTGCTCCCACGTCCGATAGGGAAGAAAGCTTCTGCAATTGCCGTTCATCGGCTATCAGCTTCTCTTGACCTTCGATAACTCTCAGACGGTTGCGTGCTAAGGTGAGTTCCTCTTGCTGAATCTGCAACTGTTGATTGGCAAGAGCAGTTTTTCGCTCAGGGTAGCGCAAGGTGAGTAGCACTTGACCAGACTTGACCTTGTCCCCAGGCTTTACCAGTACCCGATCCACCGCACCCCCTGTTGGAGACTTGAGGATTCGCTGTTCGCGCAGTTCAACAGTACCGCTCTCATTGATTGTGGTTTCAACATTGCCTCGCTCTACGGTGAGCAAGCGTACTGCTACTGGTTCAGGCGGTCGATTTAGAACTAGAAAGTAGGTTAACCAGCCGCTGACGCCGACCACAGCCAGAATTCCTGACCAAGTTAACCATTGACCAGCACCCTTAAATTTACTTTTTCCAAAAACACCGATCATTATGCTATCCTAGGTAAATTTCCCCTGGTAATTTAGCTGGCTGAGGTCAAATTAGTACTGTTGTTCTATTGTGGTCACAGGATATGGTGTCGGATGCATTGCGCATTCCAGCAAACGCGGCAGTACAATGCCTGCATCAAAATACTCTTGCGCAATGACTCTTGCCATCTGGCAGTGGAACTCATAGCGCCTATTCACCTCTTCAATACCAGCGATCGCCTCCTCCATTGTATTAAATGAAATCACACCGTTTCCTGTTGGTAACCATTCAGAAAAGCCTGTATCTTGAATCACCACAGGGCGACCAGTAGCAAGGTAGCAAGTGCTGCGTTCGCTAAATAAGCCACTGCGGCTAACTACGTAGCCTTGCTTGGCAACACTGAACTCTGCCTTGGACTGCTGAATATATTGCTGGTAAGTCCAAGGGGTTTGTGTGGGCGGTTCCCTTAATACCCAACCCTTGCTTTCTAGTAATTCGCTGGGTATTGAGCCTCCACTCACAGAGAGTTCCAAGATGCGTCCTACCTTTTCTGGAAGATCTATATAAGGTTCAAACGAGTCCGACTTCAAGCCATAACGGACGCCTTGATATTCTCTCGCTGCATAACTCTCCCATTGCATGACCGTCGTGAATTTCCCCTGCGAAGGCGCTGGTGTCACTGGCCAAGCATCTAGGGCAATAGGCTGGCACGTAGGTTGCCAGGGTAGCCCATCATTAGGAATCAACGACTGGGTTCGATTAATGTTGGAGGCAAAAGATAAGAAGGCTGTGTGTTGTAAAGCTTGATGGTATGTTGCTGGGTTAGTAAGATGTTGGAGCTGTATAAAGGCGGGATCTCCGTCGATTAAAGCTCGCGCTGGAATCTCCATCAACCAAGGTCGCAAGGGGTTTACACCACAAAAGTTCAAGACCAGATCGGCGGTAGCACAAATCTCCAGAATTCGGTCAGCGCATGGTCCCAGCCAGCGAGATGTGTGGGCATCGTAGTATGCCCAGCTTGAGCCTAGTCCTACTTTCTCAAGGGTGTCTTTGGTAAACTGCAAGCCATAAGTTGGATCGGTATCTGTGATGCCTCTTGCTGGGTCGTAGCAAGAGGGGTAGTCATCACTATCCTCGACAAAATACACGTCATGTCCCAGGCAAGCTAGACCTATGAGGTATTGCAAATTACACCAAACCATGCCACCAAGTGGACCGCGCACAATGTAGCCGAGGAAGACGATCCGCAAGCGGCTAACTGCATCGACATTGACAGGAAGTTGTTGTGGTAGGATAGCTTTCATGGCTACAGGTTAAAGATAATAAGGCGGCTGTTCTTCAGGATGCACCGACACTGCTGCTGGAGGTGGCGCTGTAGCCCACAGTAGTGGTCGAGCCACCAGAAAGCAGGCCAGCCAAAGACGATGAAGCTTGCACCCGCATGACGCAACCGCTCAAGTTGCGAGAGTGCGGTGGCATCATCTGGTGGGGGACCCCAGTACTCCCCATCGTGTTCCAAAAAGGGAATGGCGTGGCGATCGCCGACACCATCAATACCCCAGTGAGCTTCATCCACTAGGATGAACGTTTTCCCAGGCGGAATTGACTGATCAATTTCCTGCGTTGCCTGCTGTACCCGTTCAGCCCATGGGAGATACATGCTTGGCATCACTAGGTGCATATATTCACTCTGTCGGGCGTTCAAAGCCAGTAGGCGCTCTGACAACCATTGGCGGTAGGAGTCATCCTCAGCCCGATCGCTTTGCAGAAGGTAGGCGATGGCATCAAGCAACTCTGCCGTCCCACCAAACGGTCCGGTGGCATTGGTAGAGCGCCAGTCGTTCTCTGATAGCTGTCCGGGGTGGTAACGGACATGAACCAGTTCCTCACGGAGGAAGACGAGGTCAAAATGCGCCGCCAGACGAAAGTACGTGCTGAAGTCGAACGTGTGGTTAGTGTGTGGGCTGTCAAACGACCCGACCACTGGCAGGGTCGCCGCCCGCATCAACACCGACGAGGTGTAAATGATGCAACTACGCCAGGAGACGGACAGATCGAGTAAATCTAGACCGTCGATCGCCCCGTCAGGCACATCTCCAGTGTTTTGCAGGTCCGATAAAGCACCATCCAAATCAATCCGCCTAACTAATGCGAACGAGAACGCGGCACGTGGATGTTTGTCCAACGCCAAGACAGATTCGCGGATGAATCCTGTTAGCATCACGTCGTCGTCACTTAAGATTGTTAGGTAGGGGCTAGAGTTTAAGGCGATCGCCCGGTTCCAATTGTTCAGTACGCCAATATTAGTGTCGTTCCGTACATAACTAACCCGCCGATCGCGGTCGGCAAACGAGCGCACCACTGCCTCAGTGTCGTCAACGGAGGCGTTGTCCAGCACCAAAATGCGCAAGTCCGAGTAGTCTTGCGCCAAAACGCTTTCGAGACTGATCTTGAGTAACTCCGAGCGGTTGTAAGTTGGAATTGCGACGGTAACCTTTGCCTCAGACATAATTTAAACTGATTAAATCGCTGAATGGACTGGGTTGGTGAACTACTCCCGAATCGCCGTCAGAATTTTTATTAAAGAACCGCAGAGGACGCAGAGGACGCAATTGGTAATCTAATACCGGGATGGGAGTAAGGGAGTAAGTTATTTAAAAATGAGATACTAAATATAGTTAGATCCTGCATTAAGCAGTCGATGCCACGTCGAAGATCACAAGGCGGCTGTTCTTCAAGAGGCAGCGGCACTGCGAGTGGAGGTGGTGGTGGAGTTCAGAGTAGTAATCAAGCCACCAGAAGGCAGGCCAGCCAAAAACGATGAAGCTTGCACCCGAACAACGCAACCGCTCAAGTTGCGAGAGTGCGGTGGCATCATCTGGTGGGGGACCCCAGTACTGCCCCTCGCGATCTAAAAAGGGAATGGCGTGGCGGTCGGCGACACCATCAATACCCCACTGAGCTTCATCCACTAAGATGAACGTTTTCCCTAGCGGAATCGACTGCACAATTTCCTGGAGTGCCCGCTGCCGCCGTTCTGTCCGCTCGTGATGCTTGCTTGGCGCCAGTTGGCGCATATATTCACTCTTGCAGGCGTTTATAGCCAGTAGGCGCTCTGTCAACCATTGGCGGTAGGAGGCATCCCGAGCGCGATCGCTTTGCAGGAGGTAAGCGATGGCATCAAGCAACTCCGCCATTTCACCAATTGATCGGCTGGAATCGCTACGCCAGTGGTTTTCCGATCGCTGTCCTGGAGATCGGCGGACATGAACCAGTTCCTGCCGGAGGAAGACGAGGTCGAAATGCGCCGCCAGACGTAAGTACATAGTCAAGTCGAACGTGTGGTTAGTGTGTGGGCTGTCGAATGACCCGACCATGGAAAGCGCTGCCGTCCGCATCAACACAGTCGAATTATAAATTGTGCTACCACGATAGGAGAGACACAGATCGAGGAAATCTAGACCAGAAATGACACCATCTGGTACGTACTCAGCTTTTTGTAGATCCAGTAGAGCGCTATTGAAGTCTATGAACCTGGCTAATGCAAACGAGAACGCGGCGCGTGGATGCTCGGACAATGCTAGGACAGATTCGCGGATGAATCCTGTTAGCATCACGTCGCCGTCACTCAAGATTGTCAGGTAGGGGCTAGAGTTTAATGCGATCGCCCGGTTCCAATTGTTCAGTACGCCAATATTAGTCTCGTTCCGTACATAACTAACCCGCCGATCGCGGTCGGCAAACGAGCGCACCACTGCCTCAGTGTCGTCATCAGAGGCGTTGTCCAGCACCACAATGTGCAAGTCCGAGTAGTCCTGCGCCAAAACGCTTTCGAGACTGAGCTTGAGTAACTGCGAGCGGTTGTAAGTTGGAATCGCAACGGTAACCTGTGCCTCAGACATAACTTAAACCAATTGAATTGATCGGTGAACCTTGAAGGATGAGATAAGTGGAAGGGTTGGTTTCATGGCTGCCCGTCTCGTTCTAGGAAAGGAATGGCATTCCAAATATAAGTAATATAAAATACATAACTATTAGTTGAATTTACTGCAATGCTTTTTCTATCAACTGGGTGAGAACCTTGTCAGAGTCGAAATACTCATGTGCAATGGCACGTGCCGCCTTTGCGTGTCGTTCTGGATCGCTCGCCAGTCGCTCAATAGCATCCTGAGCCTCTTCGAGCGTAGTGAATGTGAGGATTCCCTCCCCAGTAGGGATTGCGCTTCCGAACCCTGTATCCTGTACGATCGCGGGCACGCCGAGGGCGAGGTAGGAGGCGGTGCGGCACGAAAACCACCCACTGCGGCTTGCGACGTAGGCGTTCTTCGCGACACTCCATTCGCCAATCGAATTTGCGAGATAATCGCGGTAGACCCAGGGATCGTGTGACACCTCGTATCCGTCGCGGATCAGAAAGCCGCGCTCCCGAAGCCGCTCGTGAGGTGCCGGACCGCTCAACGCAACTTCAAGCGGTAGCACACTTCGGGACGGCAGATCGACAAAGCGCTCAAACTCAAGGCTTTTCCCACTGTAGGAAACGCCATCCACAACAGGACCCTTTTCTGTGGGATCCCAGGATGCCACGGTTGTCAACACCTGCCGGCGGGACGCAACTGGCACAGATGCCGAATCAAAGCAATCCAGCACCACTGGCTGGCGTGTGGGAATCCAGTTGAATGGTCCAGTCGGTATCCTACAGTCGGGTGCGCCGATATTTTCACCGAAGGTGAAGAAAACATCATGGTGTTCCTTCCACCAAGCGACACGGGCTTCCACCTCTTCAGTCGTGCCAGTGAGTAGTGACGCTTGAGTATACAGCGGATCGGAATCAATGAGGACGATTTTTGCTGCAGTGAAATCCTCCTCGCGCATCCAGTACGAGGCTGAGATGTGGAGGAAGAGGTCGGCACTGCGGCAGAAACTAACGACGTCGTTCCACGGGCGACCGTAAGTCTTACCAGTGACGTCCCGGAAAAACCAGCGATCGGCTAGATCGGGATCGAGCGCTGCGATATGTCCGGCTAGGAAGGCGGCATTGCGTTCGCCATTCTCGACGAACGTTCCTGCACTCGGGTCGTAGCACCACTTGCCAGTGTCCTCAATGTAGAGCACATCGTGCCCGAGCCGCCTTAATCCCAGCAGATATTGCAGGTAGTCCCAAAACACTCCGCCGAAGGGGTACGTCCCGGCAAGACCTGTGACGGCAATACGAAGCGGCATGGTCCGAAGCTTGTTACCCACTTATATAATCTCCAAATCGCGTGAACTCTCATTCTCACTGTCGATCGCCCACTCCAACATCCGAACAATGACGTTGCCTCAGGAGTTACCTAGAGCTGCTTGCAGGTCAGTGTCGGGTCCCATTGGCACGCGAGCCAAACGATACGGATTAGCTAGAGGCACTCTATTCGGACCGCCGCCATACAAGCAGGCAGCTTGGTATCCGGCTTGCAGCAGCGCTTTCAAGACCACCTGCGAGTCCACTCCGTCATCTCCATAGGGGTAGGAAAAGACCTCAACGCGCTTCCCTAGCCCAGCCTCAAGCGTAGCTTTGGAGCGTTGTAGCTCCTCCTCCTGCTGGGCTAGGTTAAGCTCGGAAAACCGCCGATGGGAGGCGCCGTGGGGTTGAACCGAAACGCCCCAACGCTCCAGTTCACGCAGTTCGTCCCAATCACAGATTGGTTCTTCCGGTTCACAGTCGGCATCAAAAGAGTTGGTTCCGCCAATGAAATCAGTTGGTACGAAGAGTACAGATGGATATCCAAATTTGCGCAGCACGGGAAGTGCAGTCGTGAGCATCGACCGATAGCCATCATCAAAGGTAAGCAGTACAGACCGTTTGGGCAAGCTGTCTGGCGTCGTGAGACCTCGCACAAAGGTTGCTAGGTCGATCGCCTGCCAGTTATTTTCTTGGAGATAGCGCAACTGATCGACAAACGTCGCCTCTGGGATGTAGAACCATGTCTCCCAACCACCAGGAGACGGATCGCCAATCTTGTGAAAGCCTAAAATTGCCAATGTGCGATCGCTTGATTGGGTACTGCTGATTAATGAACTTTGAGTTTCCATTTCTAACATCTGAGTCGATCTCATTTAACGGCTTCAACAAAGAAACTTTCCTCTTCCCGGCTATCCAGATCGACAATCTCAGGATAGGGGCTGACCGTCTGGCGATACGCGACCTTGCACACATTGCTGAAGCCAGCCTTCTGCAACAGTTCCTCAGCAAATTCGTAGGTGAAAGGGGTGAAGCTGCAGTTGTACCACAGTATTTGAGTGATGAAGTTGCCACTGATCGTATCCCAGTCCCAGATCAAGAAATAATCGCGCTTACCACTCTGATAAGCAGCAATTGCTCGATCCAGGTCAGGCAAGGATAGACGCAGGACACCATCAGGCTTCAGCACGCGGCGTAGCTCACTCAGGGCGTCCACTTGGTCGTAGATTTTGAGATCTTGCAGCGCATGCTGACTAGAAATATAATCGATGTTATCGTCGTCGAGTGGCAAGCCGTCGAGAATATTGCCGCTAATATCGACGCCCGGTCCCTCGGCGATATCAGAGTTGATCCAGCCAACTGGTGTAACTTTGCCACAGCCCCAATTGAGACGGCGAATTTCAGTCATGTTTGTACCTCACTTTCTTGGTGAATATTAGGTTCTCACGCCAACGCCCGCTCTAGCACACGTCCAACGACCTTCTGGGCATCAAAGTATTCCTCTGCCAGGGCGCGTGCTAGCTTGCATTGTTGTTCGTAATCAGCCGCTACCTTCTCCAAACAGCGCGCTGCTTCGTCCAAATTGTGGAAGCGAAATAGTCCTGCAGAATCCGGAAGGAACTGGCTCGGACCTGTATGCTGAAGCACTGCGGGTTTACCACTGGCTAGATAGCAGAGGGTGCGATCGCTGATCCAAGCGTTAGAAAAGCGGATGCAGGAAGGCTTTACGCAGCTAAACTCGCCACGGGACTCCTGAATGTAGCGCTGGTAGTCCCACGGTGTGGACGAAACCTCTAGGGAATGACGTACACGCCAGCCGAGTTCCTGTAGTCCCACTCGCTCGTGCTGCTCATCTGACCCTAGGTAAATCGCTAGCTCCAGCGGCTCTTTTGTGTGCTGTGGCAGGTCTAGGAATGGCAGGAACCCAGCTCGTTTGTTGTTAACGTAGACCTCACCGTTGTCTTCCATCCATTCGTCATCATTCCAATGTGACACAGTGGTGAACGGCGCGTCCAGAGCGCAGGAGTGCGGCAACCACCAGTCCAGCGCCACACACGGAGGTGTATAATGCCACAAAATTCCCAGTTCTAGAAACCGCGCTCCCAGCTTACCCACCGTCTCGCCAATAGTGAAGTAAACATCGTGCTGCGCCACGCTGATTGTCCCCAAGCTCATCCAACTCTGCAGCAGCCCTGGGTCGATATCTACTAAAGCCGACCGCCGGAAGCACCCCACCACTTTGGGGGAAATATCGTACATCATGTTCAGCAGCAGGTCCGCCTCGTCGGCGGCTGCCTCAAAGTTTCGGCATCCTGACAGGGCATCCCAAGGCAGGGGTTCATCGTCCGAGGAGCAAAGCGCTACCGATTCCGCCAGACCATATCGCTCTAGGCGACTCTTCAGTTTGTCCACATACGCCTGCAACTCTGGCGCCGGAGTGCTGGGATGGCCCTCCTCCAGCCAGATGACCTGGCAACCAAGAGTACGCAGCCCTAGCGCCCAGTTGAGATACACCCACAGGTGACCGCCGCCCTGAGGATAGTAAAGGGTTCTAGCGTATAGGCAGACAGTGGTCATAAAACCTCCTTTTGATCCTCGTCGCGAATGTTAGTGTTATCTTCACCGAGTACGAGTCCGTGCCTTATAGTCTTTGAAACGTCAGATGTCACACCAACAAGTTGTCCATTTTCAAGTTGCAGCAGCATGTTGCAGTTTTCCAGCGTGCTCAAGCGGTGGGCGATCATAAAGGTGGTACGACCGTGCATGAGGCGTTCCATCGCTTCCATAATCGCAGCTTCTGTCTTCGTATCCACGGAACTGGTGGGTTCATCGAGGATGAGGATGGGGGCATCCTTCAGGAAGGCGCGGGCAAGTGAGATCCGCTGACGTTCACCACCCGATAAGGACATGCCGCGCTCACCCACCTGAGTTTCGTAACCTTTGGGTAGTCTAGAGATGAAATCATGAGCTTTGGCTGCTTTTGCTGCTGCCATAATATCTTGAGCGCTGGCATCATGGCGGGCGTAGCCAATGTTCTCGGCAATGGTGGTGGAGAAAAGCACAGGTTCCTGTAGGACAATAGCGAACTGGTTGCGCAGGTCAGCCAACTTGTAGTCGCGCAGGTCGAAGCCGTCAAGCAGAATCTGACCACTAGTAGGATCGTAGAAACGCATCAGCAGGTTTACTAGGGTTGTCTTGCCCGCACCCGTCCGACCCACAATGCCCAAGCGGGTGCCTGCAGGAATCTCAAAGGAGATGTCTTGCAGGACATGGTTGTTGTTGTTGAAGGCGAAGGATACGTTGCGAAAGACCACCGCACCCGTTGCACGAGAGATCGGTTTAGCATGCTCAGGCTCAACTACATCAGGCTTTTGGTCGAGGAGAAAGAAGGCCCGCTCGGCACTAGCCAGCGATCGCTGCAGCCCTATGACTTGACTGCCGAGAGATTCTAGAGGTCCATATAGCTGTATAATATAATACTCAACTACCAGCAGTCCACCTAGGGTCAAAACCCCTGATTGAACATGTCGGACACCAAGGAAAAGAACTATAGCATATCCTAAAGAAGTTGTCAAGTTCACGAGGAAGTTGACAAAATTCTGCATGACGACGACGCGGATATGTATCCCAATGGCTTGGCTAAAGTTGCGAACGAAGCGCTTCTGTTCGCGCTCCTCCCGACCAAAAGCCTTGACGACACGGATTGCCCCGAACACCTCCTGCACCACTGACATCGCCGAGCTTTCAAACTTTTCATAATCCAGCCACTCCTTGCGCAAGCGCCTACTAAAGAGTCGTGTAACTAAGAATAGAAAAGGTGAAACGAAGAGTGCTACCATTGCTAGTTGCCAGTCAATCAGTACAGTAACATAGATCATTGCGACGAGCCACAAACCTGTAGTCAATAATGGTCCGATGCCGTCAATCGCGATCCATTGGATGGCAGGGGCATCGTGTTCGATGCGGTATGTAGAGTCGTATGTGCCTCTGGAATCATGATAAGAAAGTGAGAGGCTTTGAGCGTGGTGCAACAGACGGGTGCGGAACTCCAGAATCATCTTTTCGCCTGCGTACGCTCGCAGTATCGAACTTCCCACCTCTAAGATTGGGCGTAGCACAGCAATGAACACCACGAGACTGACAGCGAACACAAGCAGATCTGTTTTGTCATGCGTAATCACCGACGGCAGCAGCGCATCCAAGAAACTAGGGAGCGGCTGAGAGCCGATGACGCTGTCAACAACAATCTTCAACGGTAGCGGGTTCAGCAGGGTTAGGGGAGTCGATAGCAGTTCGAGCAGAAAAATAGCCGCAATGTGGAACCAGTAGGACCTTGTCTGGAGTAGCAACCGTCGATAGATATTCAAATCAATGCTGGACTTCGCGGTAGTCATTATGGTTATAATATTGCACAGGACGCAGCAGACGTGGTGCTGGTGGTGTGTATCGGCAGCAAGTGCAGTTTTTTCGCCACAATCTCCAGTACGTGGTAGAGAGTCTGCCCGAAGCGAAAGTTCTGATATAAAATAACAACGGCGTTGAGCGCACCTATTACAACCGTGACTGCTGCCACCTCTGTCATTCCCAAAATTATTGCCACAAACGTGAACAGAGAATACCAAAGCATAGCCATAGTGGCAAACTGTGACATCCTCAGCGCACAACGCACTCGAAGAAGTCTCTTACTGCCCCCGTGATTTTCAGTACACACCTTGATCTGAACCTTGGACCAGATTCCCCAGTAGATTTCCAAATCCCAATCGTTCCATCCCCGATCGACAGCGATGAAGTACTTGTAGGACAGGAAAATATCCATCACCTTTTGAAGAAGGTTTTCCTTGTCCAAATCTGCCTCATTCCAATAGTACAAGCAAAAGGCGCGATCGAGCCAGGATTTGTGCGTTCTGTACACAGGTCGATTAAATGCGATCGACACGGATTGAGTAAGTGTTTGAGTCATTTTAGTCAAAACTGGTTTTATATTACAAATCGTCAAAATTTATCGGCTCCACCTCGGTGAGTCTCTTGATCCGCCACAGGTAGCGCTCTTTACCCCGTACCAAAGGACCAAGATAGATCAGTAGAGCCACAAGCATTCGTGCCTTTACTTTGTCAAATCGGGGGTCAATAGGTGCCTTGAGGGCACTACCCACACACCAACCAAAAGAAGCGCAGAACATTGCCGCCGCCACCCACGGATAATCACCAGACAAAAGCGCAGACACAAATAAAACACTAGCTGCTACATTCCACTCCAGAGTCAGGGGGAGCCAAGAGATCAGCGAGTCGGAAGGCTCATAAAGGGTTTGAAACAGACCGCGACCAAAAACCCCAGAGTAGATCGTTGGTTTACCGAAGCTAAGATATGAGGATAAGCCACCGTATATCTTCCCCAACCACTGGGGCTGTCCCAAAAGGTTAAAGCGGTCGGGATGCTTAAAATAAACGAGCGCCTCTGCCTTACCATAGCCCTGCTGCTGCTTCAAATACGCCGCCACCGTGTTACGGCGAAAGTGCCATACTATAGCGGCTGGGCTGAAGCCAATAATGTAGCCTTTGTCTTGCAGCCGCCAGCAGAGGTCAACATCGTCACCAGCAGCATGAAACAGCGGATCAAAGCCGCCAATTTCTTGGAGAACCTCTCGACGAAAAGCCATGTTGCAGCCTGCAATGTGTTCGGCAACTTCATCGCTTAAAAGCACGTGGGTGGGTTTACCTGGAGACACAGCAGCGCAGTTCGGGATCAAGGAGTCTTCCGGGGGAGATAAGTTCGGACCACCCACTGCACTCAAACCTGAGGAAAGAAACTTGCTCACTAGATAGGTGAGCCAATCTGGATCGGCTACACAATCAGAATCGGTAAAGGCAACTATCTCGCCAGTCGCGGCGGCAATTCCGACGTTGCGGGCGACGCTTAGTCCTTTGTTCTCTTGACTGATCAGGCGGACATATTCGTAGCGCTTAGTAATCTCTAGAGTGCGGTCTTTGGAGCCATCATTGACGACGATGACTTCATAATTGGGGTAGTTGAGATCTTTGAGAGAAATTAGGCAACTTTCCATAGTGCGCTCAGCATTGTACGCGCAGACCACCACTGAGACTTTGGGATACTCAGGTAGTACTGGTGGCAGAGGCGCTGTGTAGTACTGTTGCACTGTGTGGAACGCTGGCTTTTTCTGCCGTTCGGTGTCAACTAGACCAAAAGCCCAGTCCTGGATAGCAAACCCGCCCGTAAACCACTCGTCTGTCCAAGAAAAGACTATCGTCCCCGCAGCTCCCATTTCAAAGCTTGATGACAACTTTTGGGAAAGGATCTCTGCTTGTACTTCGGCTCCCTCACGCATTGAGTCAACACCAAACTCGCTTAGTACTAAGGGTTTATCGTCGGTTAGGTTATGGAGTCGGGAGAGGTAGCGGCGAAAATCTTTTTCTTGATGCAGGTAGACGTTAAAGCATAAGAAATCAGTAAAGTTAATATTTAGATACTCAGTAGAAGGGTAATTGGCATAGCTGACTAGCATCTCTGGATCGTTGGATTTGACGATCGCCATTAACTCTTTGACAAAATTACGCACCCGTTTTGGACCAAGCCACCGCACAATATCTGAAGGAATCTCATTACCCACTAAATACGCGAAGATGGCGGGATGTCCAAGGCTCGCTTTCACCCCACGCGCTATGCAGTTACGGATTTCTGCCTGAACAGCAGAGTCGTCAAGGAAGGCAATATGCTGAGACCAGGGGATGCCGATTAGCACCCTCAAACCGTAGGTTGCAGCTAGATCCAAAAGCCATAATGGTGGAACAGTATAGGTACGTAGACAGTTAGCCCCCATCTGTGCCATCATGGCAAAGTCTTTCTCTACAACTGGTTTTTCGGGAAAAGGATCGCCGTGAGTACCATAAGAAAAAGTACCGTAACTAACTCCTTTGAGAAAAAACTTCTTTTGTCCAACAAAGAAAAATTTACCCTTGACTGTAACTACTTCCCTACCTGTAATTGGTGTAGGTCTGTGTTCTGTTGATGAAAAAGGCAGGTTCTGCAACATACACCCTCCAAATTCAAACGAAATTCGTTTTCTCATCTTGTAACGAGCCAGTAAAGGCATGCAAGACTTGCCCTAAGTGTTTAAAAAGATGGTTAAGGCGATCGCAGACACTGCACACTGTGTAAGTCTTTGTGGACGGGGACGGTGTTCATGTGTAAACCGCTAATTAACAATTTGTCAGGCTGCTTTAAGTTTTTCGTCTGCGGCTGAAATGCCGCAATACACTCGAAATTGTTGCTGTGATACCAGCGTAATTTGTTATCTACATAACAGTGTGCAACTGTTATGTTTGCGATCGCGTCCTGGAAAACGTATGACTTAACGTATAAGTTCAGTCTGTTTGTGCCTCAAGTTTGGTCAAGAATGTACGCTAAATGCTTCAAAAAGCTCGGCAAGGTAATCACAGACACTGTACATGATGACCCAGCATGCCATCATGTACAGTGTCTATGACAAAATCTACACTACTTACCGCCCTCTGCTTGCTCAAATGAATTGCCGCGTCAGGCGTTGCGCTCATTAAACCCGATATTTTTGTGGGTACTAACAACGTTTCCCAAATATTCTCTCGCACTACAGGAGTTACTTCACAACCGATCTGCAGGCAATCTATTAGTAACTGGTTGACAGCGTAGTACTGCTTGAGCGCTTCCTTCTGCTGGTCGCTAAACTGCCATTGATCGCGAATGTTACGAATCCGAAGCATCACAGACCGCAATTTTTTAGCCCAAGTCTGACCGCCGTTAGCATTCCACCATTCTAACAAACTTTCACTGCCTCGATCTGAGGGTGGTAGTTTTTCTTTGAGTTGTTGCAGCGATCGCTGCAATTTAGGGTGATAGACAAGAGTTCGGTGATCGGGAAGGGCAAAGCTGAGGGCTTGGAGTTGTTCCAAAGTCGGTTCGCAAGGCAAGGCAATGCTGAGGGCTAGTGTACGGCATAGAGCCAGATCTATTGCCAAATCAGGGGCAAGATTACCAGCAATTCTCGGATCGATGGCTTGGGAGAGAGTCAGGTCATCAGTTAAGCTCAAATCCTCGGTCAAGGCTAGTGTCAGGTAAAAAGCACGAATCGCTGCGGATTTGTAAGGAGTCTGAACGGAAAGAGATTTTTGATTGAGCCAGATCAAGAACTGCTGCAATTGCTCATCAAAGGTCACAAGCGCATCAATGTGTTGCTTCATTAACTGTAGTAGGTAAGTGGCATTACCCAACATACCAGCCGTAAGTAAAATTACTTTGTGCCAACGAGGTTCGGTCACATGGCTCACCAGATCGATCAGTTTTTCTTCTAATATCTCTGGTTTAGGACTAGCAACAATGTTTTTAGCCGTTAAATATTCTTGAAACGTTAGATGCAAGAATGAGTAAATACCCCAGGCTCGCTCTACCAGTAGTCCATGTGTCGCCAGTGATTTCAGTACTGCCTCACTATTGAGTTGCAGTACCTCCGGCTCAGCTTGGGCAGTGGGTAAGTTACGGAGATAGTTGATGATGTATTGTTGAACATTACTTTGTGTAAAAAAGTAATGATCTTGCTTAAAGGTGATGGCAGCAATTTGACTCAGCAGTTCAAGCTTGTGAGGTAAAGACAAATAACGATATATTTCATTCCGTTTAATGCTCCTTGCTTCATCCCAGCGATTGAGCAAAATGTCCAATCCTTGCTTGTAAAGTTCTACCCGTCTAGCAGGAAAGTTCGATCGGGCTTGAAACACACAACAAAGCAGGTTGAGCAAAAGCGGCGTTACGGCTAGTTCTCGAATTTGCCGATTTTGCGATAACTGCAACGAGTGCATGAACTGAGTAGCCAAGGCTTTTCCTTTTAAGGTAGAATTCTTACCAACCTTGACAAACCACTTTTGGACAAAGGCTTCAATTTGATCAAAGTTAAAATCCGCAATCTCAACATCGCTGAATTCCTCAAACCGATACTGCTGAATCCCAATCCGACAAGTGATAATTAACTGATTTTTGTAATATTCCTCAGATAACTTGCGAATTTTTTTCACCATTTCGGTGCTATAATATTCTGGGATTTCATCCAAGCCATCCAGTAGAATCAACACTCTGCCGTGATTGAGTAATGTTTGGATTTCCTGGTCTGAAGCGCCGAAGTTAGCAAGCTCTTGAGTGATATAGCTCAATAAGCTCATCTCACTTTTTTCTCTAGCATCCTCAGCAAAGTTTTTCAGTCGGATAAAAATTGGAATCCGATCCGATCGGAACTTGCCTTGATTGCATTGGGTGGCGATATGTTGCAAAAATGTGGTTTTACCTGAACCTGGCTTGCCTAGCACCATCAGTTTAGGATAAGTTGCAACTGCTTGTAGCGCTGGAACTCTTTCCTGACAGACTTGACCAAAACCAAAGTGGTCTAATTCTTCTGAAACAAAACTTTGTAATTCAAAAGTATCTAACCATCTTTGACTTGTGATATAATTCAACATGCTGATATCGACATAAATGTCTGATAGCTCAATCGGTTGAGCAATATCTAATAACCGCATGGAGGCACACTGGGCTTGAATTTTATCGCTTCGGCGCGAACGGATTACGTCTACCAAATTATCGATATTTCGGCAGTTGTCACCATCCTGCTTCTTTTCTATCAGTGGGATCTGAGTTGGGAGATCGGCAATATCTTGCCAATCCAAATCAAGCCGAAAACAGATTTCCATAAAGTTCTGACGCTCAATGGGCTTCCCTGTAAAAAACTTCCAGATTGGCTGGCGAGTTTCCAGCCCCACTTCACTAGCTAGATATTCTTGCGTCCATTGCTTCATTTGAAAAGCCCTTTTCGCTTTTTCGATGCCTGCGGTAGATGCTTTGAGTGAACGTCGTGCCATATACCAGAAATTCAACCTCCAGGTATGATAGATATCGTCGGATTATGGCGAAGATGTTGCCTAAATTACAAAAAAACAATATCATCCTGAGCGAACCGCAGTGGAGTGAAGAAGATCACGAAACTGTTGCTTCGTTCAGCATGACAAAAAAACATCAGTTTTATTTATCATCCAAAACCCGAGAGAGCTGATATTGTTAAATTGACGCATTTTCTTGCTTCTTTTATGAGGCAATATGCACGTCAACAAAAGAGTATTGCTTATTACACCCTTTTTGATGAAATAATAAACTAAAGAGCGCAGCTAGATAATAAATTTTTCATAAGTAGAAAAATTTGGTTTGTAAAGGATTCATATAGCTACAAGCAAGTGTTAGCCGTTTACAGATTAAAAGAATGCCTCGTTATAAAACTTAAAACTTACGGATTAAAAAAAAGTTGTTATTTATACTAAGTCCAAGCTTCGGCTTGAGGGATTTTAGAACTTAGCGAATACCAAAAAATAAATTATCCATTCCTAGTGGTGCGATATTCTGGGATACGGCACCGGCGATCGCCTGTTGTGGTGCCGTACTCTCCCCGTAAGAGCGCTACACGAGAGTGGAGATTTTTTTAATTGGAAGTCCCCGACAAATTCACAATATACATAAAAAGTGAGCGAATCATGAGGATTTTTTTAAATTCTGATGGAAAAAAAATGCGCGTCTTGTTGCAGTTTAGTTAATTCATACAATCCTCTATTTTTATTATACAGTACCACGTAAAGCATAGGGGCGCTCTTTACCCCGCCCTCACAATGTGGCACGGGTTGAATTGAAAACTGCTGTAAGTAAGTGCAAGAACTTATACGTTAAGTCATACATTTTCCAGGACGCGATCGCAAACAGACTACTAGCACACTGTTATTTTATAAGCGATAGCATCACTACAGCAAGGGTACATCAAGGCAGCCTTGCCACCGGCTCTTCGTGCGAGAGTGGCTCGTTATGAGGAAATGGTTTTGTAGTAAGTCTGGGAGGTATTTTACAGCACCTGATACTTATAGGGTTTTACATAAACATGAAAATACTCGTAACTGGAACAGAAGGTTATATCGGCTCGTTACTAGCCCCGATCTTAATGCAACACGGACATGAGATCGTTGGGGTTGACACAGGATTCTACAAGGTTGGTTGGTTGTACAACGGTACAGAGCTAACTCCTAAAACCCTTAACAAAGACATCCGCCACATCACAAAAGAAGATTTACAAGGTGTTGAGGCAGTCGTTCATCTAGCTGAACTTTCCAACGATCCAGCCGGACAGTTATCTCCCAATGTTACTTACGACATTAACCATGAAGGTTCGGTTCGCCTTGCCAAATTAGCTAAAACAACTGGTGTGCGTCGCTTTGTCTACACTTCTTCGTGTAGTGTCTATGGCGCTGCGAGTGAGGACTATGTTACGGAAGAGTCCGAAGTCAATCCCCAAACAGCCTATGCAGAATGTAAAACGTTGGTAGAGCGAGATGTCAAGTTACTAGCTGACGATAGTTTCTCTCCCACCTTTTTGCGGAATGCCACAGCCTTTGGCGCATCTCCCAGAATGCGCTTCGATATTGTTTTAAACAACCTAGCTGGGCTGGCATGGACTACCAAAGAAATCAAGATGACTTCGGACGGTACTCCCTGGCGTCCGTTGGTTCATCTGCTGGACATTTGCAAAGCAATTATCTGTACCCTCGAAACAGAGCGCAACATTGTTCACAACCAAATTTTCAACGTCGGTGACAGTAGTAGCAACTATCAAGTAAAAGAAATTGCCCAGATAGTAGCTGAAGTTTTCACAGGATGCCAGCTTTGCTTTGGAGACAAAAGTGCAGACAATCGCAGCTATCGGGTTTCTTTCGAGAAGATTAACACTACACTACCAGGATTCAAGTGTGAGTGGAATGCGGCTAAGGGTGCCCAGCAGTTCTGGGATTTGTTTACTTCTATCGATATGTCAGAATCCACTTTTTTATCTAGAGGATTCACTCGCCTGAAGCAGCTGGAGTATCTGATTCGCACTCAACAAATCGATCAAAATTTCTTTTGGAATCAGTCATGCTATTCACCGAAACTTCACTAAAAGGCGCATTCCTGATTGACTTAGAGCAACGGCAAGATACTCGTGGTTTCTTTGCTCGTACTTTTTGCCCTCAGGAATTTTCGGCTCACGGCTTAAAGCCAACAATTGCACAATGCAACCTGGCTTTCAACTACAAATCGGGTACTTTACGGGGCATGCACTATCAAGTTGCTCCTGCAACCGAGGTCAAGTTGGTTCGCTGCACTCATGGTGCTATCTACGATGTGATCGTTGACCTGCGCCCTGAATCCCCTACATATAAGTTACACATTGGCGTTGAGCTAACAGCTGAAAACCGTAGGGCTTTGTACGTACCTGAGATGTTCGCTCATGGTTACCAAACCCTAACTGATGCGGCTGAGGTTGTGTATCAGATGAGTGAATTCTATACGCCAGAGTACCAAAGTGGTCTGCGCTATGACGATCCAGCCTTTGGGATTGAATGGCCTCTGACTGTGAGTGAAATTTCCGAGAAAGATACCTGCTGGCCGCTTGCTTGAATCTAAAAACCTAACCCCCCAGCCCCCTTCCCTACTAGGGAAGGGGGAGAAAAACTCCCCTCCCCTCGTAGGGGAGGGGTTGGGGAGACCACAAGAATGACGGCTTTCCCTCCGTAGGCGACTGGTGAGTCCAGTCCTTGCAGCTTGTTTCCCGCCGTAGGGAACTGGCGAACCCGAAGGGCGTGGAGAGGTTATTCCAGGATTACTGAATCGGTGTTCTAGGCTATAAAGTCGCCCAACCAGCATCAAAAATCCCTTTATCAAGTTACACATAAAAAGGAAAAGAAGTAAAAAATGATTCAAACAACTTTGGATACTTACGTAAAGAATGCTACAACTGTGAATCGTGATTCCTGTCGATTCTGTGGCTCAACATTAAAGCACACCTTTGTTGATTTGGGAATGTCACCGCTTTGTGAAAGCTACGTGAACCCTGAACAGCTAAACCAAATGGAACCCTTCTATCCGCTGCACGTATATGTGTGTTCAAACTGTTTTTTAGTTCAACTTCAAGAATATGTAAGTCCGCAAGAAATCTTTAGCCACTATGCCTACTTTTCGTCTTACTCCGACACTTGGCTACAACACGCCAAAAATTATACCGAAAAGGTCATAGCCCGCTTTGGATTGCACTCCTCAAGTCAAGTCGTGGAAATAGCGAGTAACGATGGTTACTTATTGCAATATTTTTCCTCAAAAGGAATACCTGTTCTGGGCATAGAACCAGCAGCTAATGTCGCTGAGGTAGCGATAAAAAAAGACATTCCCACAGTTGTCAAGTTTTTTGGCACAAACACAGCAGGTGAATTAGCTGCTGCTGGCAAGCAAGCCAATCTACTAGTGGCTAACAATGTACTTGCTCACGTACCTGATATCAACGATTTTGTCGCAGGCTGCAAAATTTTACTTCTCCCTGAAGGCGTCATTACTATGGAGTTTCCTCATCTAATGCGCCTGATGGAGGGTAATCAATTTGACACCATCTATCACGAACATTTCTCTTACTTGTCGTTGCTCGCAGTTGAGAATGTTTTTACGGCTCACGGTTTAATTATCTTTGATGTAGAAGAACTGTCAACTCATGGTGGTTCTCTGAGAATTTATGCAACGCATGCAGAAGATACTTCTAAACCTATTAGTCAGCAGGTAAAGGAACTAAGAACTAGGGAAGAAGCTGCTGGATTTAGCAACCTAAAACATTATTTTTCCTTTGCTGAAAAGGTGAAGGAAACCAAGTTCAACCTTTTGGAGTTTTTAATTTCAGCTAAACGACAAGGAAAATCAATTGCTGGTTATGGCGCTCCAGGTAAGGGTAACACCCTTTTGAATTATTGTGGGATTAGAGAAGATTTCATTGATTACACTGTAGACCGTAACCCATTCAAACAAGGTAAATTCTTACCAGGCACTCATATACCAATCTTTCATCCAAACAAGATTCAAGAAACAAAGCCAGACTATTTGTTGATTTTACCTTGGAATCTGAAAAACGAGGTAATGTTGCAAATGTCGTATGTACGTGATTGGGGTGGTAAATTTGTCGTGCCAATTCCTGAAGTCAATGTTTACTCTTGAGCCTAGAAATCAACTCAAGTTTAATTGAAATTTAATCAGGGGAAATTAAGATGAAAGTCGTTTTATTCTGCGGTGGTTTAGGAACAAGGCTGAGAGAATTTTCCAGTAACATTCCTAAGCCTATGGTTAACATTGGCTACAGACCAATATTGTGGCATGTGATGAAATACTATGCCCACTACGGACACAAGGATTTTATTTTGTGTCTTGGATATAAAGCAGATGCGATCAAGAATTATTTTCTCAATTATGATGAGTGTGTTTCCAATGATTTTACCTTACTGAAAGGAGGCAAACAAATCCAACTTGTAAGTAGTGATATTGAAGATTGGAAAATTACTTTTGTCGATACAGGTTTGCATTCAAATATTGGTCAAAGGTTCAAAGCCGTTGAAGAATACTTGGAAGGTGAAGAGGTATTCTTAGCTAATTACAGTGATGGCTTAACTGATTTACACTTGCCTGACTTAATTGAAGACTTTTACAAACATAACAAAATCGCTAGTTTTCTCTGCGTAAAACCATCACAAAGTTTCCATTTAGTTTCATCAGAAGAAAATGGCTGTGTAAATGATATTAAAGATATCAGGCAAGCCGGTATTCGGATAAACGGCGGCTTCTTTGTGTTTAAGAAAGATATCTTTAAATACATGGAAGCTGGAGAAGAATTAGTACTCGAACCATTTCAACGATTAATAAAATTAAAACAGCTATTTGCTTATAACTACGATGGTTTTTGGGGGTGTATGGATACTTTCAAAGAACAACAGCAGTTAGATGATATGTATACTCAAGGTAAAGCTCCTTGGGTAGTCTGGAAGTCTCTTAACAAGAAAACGAAATATTTGGAATATAATCCGGTTAAGCTTGTTGCTCACGATCCGATCGCAGTAAATTTAGCTTAAGGATAAATATTCATGTACTTTGCAGTATATAACCCAAGTTGCTAGAACACCGATTCAGTAATCAAAAACCTAACCCCCCAACCCCCTTCCCTATAAGGGAAGGGGGAGCCTGATTCCCCTCCCCTCGTAGGGGAGGGGGAGCCTGATTCCCCTCCCCTCGTAGGGAAGGGGGAGCCTGATTCCCCCTCCCCTCGTAGGGGAGGGGTTAGGGGAGAGGTCTTTCCAGGATTACTGAATCGACGTTCTAGTTAGACTTATGTGATGCATGGAATTGCTAATTGCTAATTGGTAATTGGTAATTGGTAATTGGTAATTGTTTTTTCTTCCCATTACCCATTACCCATTACCAGCCATAAGTATAAACTCGTGCAACTTACGTTAGATATCTACTGTAATTACTGTTTTCAGGAATTATCTAAGACAAAGTATTCCCTAACACGAAAAAATTAGCAATATGCTTAAATTCAATTTTGAGGATAAAAATGACTCAACTTATAAAGTTTTGTGTTTAGGAGCGCATTGCGATGATATAGAAATTGGTTGTGGAGGTACGCTCTTAAGATTGGTAGAAACTTACCCGAATATTGTGTTTTATTGGGTTGTATTTAGTTCAAACTTACAAAGAGAAAAGGAAGCTTTTAACAGTGCTAATAATTTTTTAAAATATGTCATAGAAAAAAATATAGTAATTAAACAATTTCAAGATGGATATTTTCCTTTCATTGGAATTGAAATTAAACACTTTTTCGAGCAATTAAAGCGAGATTATATTCCCGATATAATTTTTACTCATTATCGTCAAGATCTGCATCAAGATCATCGCTTAATTTCTGAATTTACTTGGAATACATTTAGGAATCATTTAATTTTAGAGTATGAAATACCTAAGTATGATGGAGATTTAGGAAATCCTAACTTTTTTGTGCATTTAGAAGAAAAAATTTGCCAACAGAAAATTAAGTATATTATTGACAGCTTTCCCTCACAAAATGGTAAACAATGGTTTACCGAAGAAACATTTTTATCAATTCTCAGACTGCGAGGAATTGAATCCAATGCACCTAATAAGTATGCTGAAGCTTTTTATTGCCGCAAAGTAATTTTTTAGCTCAACTACTAACGGTAATCTTATCCACCTTTGTTTTTGTCTCCGACTGGGAACGAGGAACTGCGAAATTATCTCAGCTTAGGGAACTCCAACAAATAAATTATCTCAGTAGCTAATTTATCCAACGCCACAGTGGTTCACAAATCCGTGTTAGTCAGCACCAATGTCGTTGAAACCACAGTTGTCTGCTCTACATTTGACCATACAATACCAGTTGTCTGCCCTACAGTTGACCATACAATACCAGTTGTCTGCCCTACAGTTGACCATACAATACCATTTGTCTGCCATACAGTTGACCATACAATACCATTTGTCTGCCATACAGTTGACCATACAATACCACTTGTCTGCCCTACAGTTGAGTTAACATTACCAGTTGTCTGCTCTAAGTAGGTCGAAACAATAAATCATCATTGGTTCGTAGTTGCGCTCATTGTGCGCGTACTGAAGCGCGACTGCCTTTTTCCACTATTTTACAAAACTTTACCTAGTTTGTATTATTCTCGCTCACCTACTTACAGTTGCGCTTGCACTACCAGTTGTCTGGTTTACATTTGAGTTAACATTACCAGTTGTCTGGTTTACATTTGAGTTAGCACTACCAGTTGTCTGCCCTACAGTAGACCATACAATACCAGTTGTCTGCCCTACAGTTGAGTTAACACTACCAGTTGTCTGCCCTACAGTAGACCTAACATTAACACTTGTTTACCAGACAGTTAAGCTAACCAGAATTCGATTTTCGGTGACTTTTAAAGTAGACATCTCCGAAAAAGAATGTAGAGACGCGAAATTCTCGCTGTGCGCTGAATGAGTGTTTCCCTCCGTAGGCGACTGGCGTCGCGTCTCTACAAGGATGGAAGGTAACGCATAATTAGTTTCCACCAGATGTCTATTAACTAGCAACTTGGGTTACTAACTTTTGAATAAAGGTCTAATATGGATGTCAGTGACTTCAGCGGTGCGGGACAAACTGAGAGCGTTAATCACTGTAGAAGTCACGTCCTCTGGTTGCAGAAGGCTTTCAGGGACGTATGTTTTGCCCTCCATCTCAAAAAGAGCCGCCTGCATAGGACTGGCGGTGCGTCCGGGAAAAACACTAATGACACGCAGTCCTAGAGGGTTAACTTCTGCTCTCAAACTGTCAGCGATCGCCTTGAGTGCATGTTTGGTAGCAGCGTACTGTCCGACACCTGCTTTAGCAGTTAAACCCGCACTGGAGTTGATAAAGACAATTTGTCCTTGACTAGATATCAGCATGGGTAACAAAGCTTGTGTCAGCACGTAGGGAGCGCGAACATTCGTGCGGTACTGCCAATCAAAGTCTTTGACAGGAGCAGTTTTAACGTTCCCAAGCGTAATCACACCCGCACTGTGAATCAGTAGGTCAACATGACCAAAATCTACCTCTAGACGCGCCTTAAGCTTCTCAATGTCTTCATCCAACGTTAAGTCTAATTGGTAACACACAACTTCCGGAGAAGTTTCTTCGGCGAGGGTGGCGATCGCTAATAACTGATCTAACTTACGCCCCAACAGGCAAAGCTTTGCACCCTGCGCTGCGAGTCCCAAAGCAATTGCCTTACCGATACCGCTGCTTGCTCCTGTTACAACGGCAATTTGGTTCTTAAACGCTGTCATGTTAGTTGATAGTTGTTAGTTGATGGTTGATTGATGGTTGATGGTTGATGGTTGATGGTTGATGGTTGATGGTTGATGGTTGATGGTTGATGGTTGATGGTTGATGGTTGATGGTTGATGGTTGATGGTTGATGGTTGATGGTTGATGGTTGATGGTTGATGGTTGATGGTTGATAGGTTGATGGTTGATGGTTGATGGTTGATGCTTGATGGTTGATAGTTGATGGTTGATGGTTGATGGTTGATGGTTGATGGTTGATAGTTGTCAATTTTTACTATTAGCGATTAACAACTAACAACTAACCACTAACCACTAACCACTAACCACTAACCACTAACCACTAACCACTAACCACTAACCACTAACAACTAACAACTAACCACTAACCACTAACTAACTGTTCTTTCAACAAATTAAACTGCAACAATGTATCTGCGGTTTTCTTAATTAAATCAAACTCTAAACCTGATTTTTCGGCAATATCGAGTAGAGTATGGTTGCCATCTGAAAAGTTTAAAATCCACAACATTGCCATTTCAGTTTTCTTTGTATCAGTCAGTCCACCGATGGCGCTGTATAGACCTCTTTTTCCTAACTGTGGTTCACATTTAGGATTTTGATTTAAGTATTTTTTGTTGTTCTCTAAAATCTGTAAAATCGCCAGTATTTTCGACAATGAATCGGCAAGGTATTGGGGTTGCACAAGCTCTAGATTATCTGCCGATGTATGATATTGAGGATAAGTTCCATGAGGCGATCGCATAAAACAGCCCACTGGTAGGTTAAATCCTGGTGAGCAAAATTGCCGCTCGTCATAGCCATAGGGAGAGAAATCTTGGACTTCATAATCTTGACCTGAACGTTGCAATACATGAATCACGGCAAGGTCAATTTCAGCATTACCTCGACGGCTTTTTTTGTAGTGAGACTTGCCAGGATCGCCTAGACAAGTCAGAACTAAACCGTGTTTGATTTTGTCAACGTGAGTTTCGTTCAGCGCTAGCCAGGTAATAGAACCAATGGTTCCAGGAATAAAGATAAAGCGATAAGAGTGAGAGGGTGAAATTTGGTCTAGATGTTTAGCTAGGAATGTTGCTAGGGCAATACCAGAGAGATTATCATTAGCAAGTGATGGATGGCAGGAGTGACATGAAATTAAAATTTCATCTTCTTTTTCTCCTTTGATGTAATACTCGCCATAAGTTAAGTGACCATCTTTTAAGTCAGAATCAATATAGACTTCATACTCTTCGTCTTTTAGTTCCAATGATTGATTTTCGCTGAGACAAAAGCCCCAATTCTCTTTATAGTACGAAGTTCGATAAGGAATCCAATCAGGGCGATCGGGTAGTGTAAATAAATGTGCCTTTAAATCGTTTAAAGGCATCTTTTGATGAATAGGTATACTGTAATTTAATACATGAAGATTTGATTTCTGAAAATCTACAATTTTTTCACCATGGGAATTTTTAATGTAAGCGTCTCTGATATTCCATTCTTTAGGAACCGTCCAATCAAATACTTGAGTTCCACTTTTAACTTCATTGATAGTTAAGGGAATATGTTTTTGCAGCAAATGGAGGGTTTTGCGTAATCCATCACCAGTAATACTACGGCAAAGAGGATATAAGTCAGTTATTAATTCATACGTCTGCTTGCTAACTTCATTCACGTCAATGCCCATCCCTGTATGAGTTGTCATCACCTTGCCCACCTAAATTACAGTAGAATTTTTACGCTATTCCCTTTTTCTCCGGTCTACCACTTGGGAATGCAGTAGTAAAGACACCTGCTGGTAGATGGCGTCAGATAGCTCTATCATGCCTTCAATTGACTTGAACTACCACCCACTTACCTAACGACCCGATTCTAGCCTAACTTAATCTCTCAGACTAGGACTTACGCACTATACGCTCTTGATCATCATGTGTATAACGGAATTCGGTCGTTTCATCTCGTAGAATTGACCACATGGTAAGGGCGGGGATACCCCGCCCCTACAGTCATATTATGGTCTACCCAAATGAATATTGCGCTCCACCGCCCAAGCGTTACCACCCCATACTTGACTAATTCTGTCAATGCGTAAGTCCTATAGACATCGACCGAATTTAATTATTCGTTGTCTGAAACCCTTGTAGAGACGTAGCACTGCTACGTCTCTACAGTCATTTTCGCATAGATTTTTCACGAATTACCTTAACCGAACGGTGTTGACTACCTATCCGTTAATCGTGGCGCTTGATGGGGATAGCAATTGATTATTTAAAAGTAAGGCTCTACTCGGTTAAAATTTTTAATTTTTAATTTTTAATTTTCTACCCCCACAATCGCCGACCGGATGGTCCATTTAATTGTTCGTGAGCATCTTGCAAACAAAGCTGGAATATTTATTTCTTCACTTTCAGGCATCCAAATTTTCATTCTGGACACCGAGGTTCAGACAATCACCACATTCTGTTGAGATATTTAGCAACAAACGCAAACTTCGGTTAGCTTTCATCCCAGGAAACCAGTGACCAGCGTTTTCAAACATTCGGTAGCGATATTGACCAAAGTCAGTCATGTCATATGCTACAGCCACCGGATGGTCCATTACGCAGTCGCAGCACTTCTGGGATATCCCAGGATGTTCTCTGGGCAAAGGTAAACAAGCATAACATTGGCTACATTTATCCACTCCCAAGGCAGTTGTTTGGTAATTCTCTAAACGCTGGAAAATAGTAATTTCCTCTGGGGTAAGCTCTTTGTCGCGGTCAGCAACCCTTAAAGGTTCTGTTAATTCATCTGGATTCGCAGGTCCGACACTCAGGGTTGTAATTCTCGGGTCACTAAGTAAAAAGCGATAGTTTAACTCTAGGGGCGAAAAAGGATGACACAGGTCTTTCAGCGTTTGGGGCGGGGTGTATAGGCGTCCTCCCTTATCTGCGGGTGAAATAATGAAAACGCCCATATCTTTTTCAAAAGCTCGCTGAATTGCTGCGGCATGGCGTTGGAAAAAATAGTAATAATGCAGATTGACAAATTCAAAAAAGTCTGTATCTATCGCCGCCAGAATGACTGACAATGAACCGTGGGTGGAAAAACCAACGTGTCGCACCCGACCATCGGCAACAGCTTCCTGCACTGCTAGCATACAGCCATTCTTGGCTTGCACCCAATCTAGGTGAACAGAGGTGTTCAAGCCATGAATCCCTAGACAATCGAGATAATCCAGCTGCAATCGTTCTAGGGATTCATCGATGCACCGACGCATAGTATCAGCATCTGCTGTGGGTGGGATTTTGGTGGTGATGTACGCTGCGGTTCGGGGTACAGGTAACCCCATAGAATAAGCTTCACCAAGATACTCCTCACTTTTGCCATAACCAGAGGCAGTTTCTACATGATTAATCCCAAGCGCTATGGCTTGTTGAAGCGTTTGCCATGCATTTTCAACATTCGCCAAGTAGCGCATTGTTCCCAAGGAAAACACAGATAAGCGGAGATTCGTTTTCCCAAAGCGTCGGTATTGCATCTTTTAGCTCATGGTTAGTGGTTGGGTGGTTAGTAGAACAACTAACAACTATCAACTAACAACTAACAATCAACAAGACTGCTAGCTGTCGCTACCGCCAAAGCGCTTGATCAAATCCTCTGGTCGGAGATCGGAGATAAATTCACGGAAGGCTTGCTGTTCAGCTTCATCAGCATCTCGATCTACGGGGATGGAGGCATCAGCTATAACTTCTTCCATTACCCAAATGGGGGCATTTGTACGGAGAGCAACAGCGATCGCATCGCTGGGACGAGCGTCAATTTCTTTTTTGACATCCCCAAGCTTGACAATCAAAGCTGCATAAAATGTGTCCTTTTGTAGCGAATGAATAATAACGCGCTCCAGAGTCATGTTCCATGCCTCTAGAATATTCACCATCAGGTCGTGGGTTAAGGGTCTGGGAGGTTTCTGATTCTCCAGTGCACCCATAATTGCCCGAGCCTGTTCCTGACCGATATAAATTGGCAAAGCACGGCGATCTGAAGCATCTTTCAACAGTACAATTGGGCTGCGGGTTATAGCATCTAATGCTATGCCAGCGACTTTCATTTCAATCATTGGCTAAGCCTCTACAACTTTGATCGCGACGGAGGAGTATGTAACAAATCATACCCTTGTTTCCGTAAAACGGGGACAAGGATAAACATGAGTCTCTATTCTATATAATTGCTTCTATTAAACTCCCAAATGAATGTGAACACCAGAAAAAGTTAATTTGGTTTGCTTCGAGAATAATCTACATATTCAAGTATGCCCTGTGACAGATGCAATTGTGTTAATATTTTTATGGGGTCAATGTCAAAAATTATACTCGATTTAAATATATTATTGTCAGAATTACTAATTTATTTTCGCCAAAATTAGGCAATAAATAGAGTTAGTTGTGTTAAAAAGCCGTGTTTACAGGATTAATCCAAGCGTTAGGAACCACAAGACCCCTGGGAGGGGATTATTGGCAAGTTACATGTGTAACCGACTCGTCTTTTGCGATCGTGCGGGATCTTGCTATTGGTGATAGTGTTGCAGTAGATGGTGTTTGCCTGACCGTAGAATCCGTATTAAAAGATGGATTTATTGCCACGGCTTCACCGGAAACGCTACGCCGCACGACTTTGGGACAAGAGCAAACAGGACAGAGGTATGTGAACTTAGAAGCGTCGCTACGTGTAGGCAGCAAAGTGGGCGGTCATTTTGTCATGGGACATGTGGATGGCATAGGGAAAATGCTTTCTGTGGAGCAAACTGCAACGTCTTGGGAAATGACGTTTACGAATACCGGGGCGATCGCTCGTTACATTGTCCCTAAAGGCAGCATTGCTGTAAATGGCATCAGCCTCACAGTAGCTGAATATCAGCCAGAAACAATGCAGTTTAAAGTAGCCGTCATTCCCCTCACCTATGCCGAAACAAATCTCCGCTATTTAAGTTCTGGCAGTTGGGTGAATTTAGAAGGGGACATTCTCGGCAAGTACGTGGAAAAATTCCTTTCTAGTAACAAAGAACTGACAACAGATGCGGAGGCAAGCGGATATCAAATCACACCTACTTTTTTGTCAGAACACGGATACTAATGAAAAATTAGCGCAAAAAGGGGCACGTCGCTTCGCTCCAAATCAAAAATCAAAAGTCAAAAGTCAAAATTAAGAATTATTTAATTACTTTTGACTTTTGACTTTTGACTTTTGAATTCCCCGTAGGGGTTGCTCCGCCGCCCTAACGAAACCACAGCATACTTGAGTAATTATGTCAATGCGTAGGTCCTAAATACTAAAAAGATGTCTACATTTTAGGTGGGGTAAGCGAAACAAACATGAATTACTGCTGCTATTCCAAGAATTTCGGTCCAGGAATGTTACGACCGTTAAAGCCCACGGCAGGGATCTCCAGCAGGTCATCGGTAGCTTGCCCGGTGCCATCGTTGGTAACGGAGTTCTGGTTTCCCGGATGTCCGTTAGGGACGAACAGCTGCGGGTGGTCGAAGGGCGCTTTTTCATACCGAACTCGCTCATCAGTGAGCGACTGGAGAAAGGCTACTAGTGCCTGTTTGTTATCTTGGCTGAGATTAAGCGCTCGCAGAGGGGCAGGTCCGCTGGGATCTGCGTCTCCCCCACCCCGACTGTAGAAATCGACCACTTGCTCTAGGGTTGATTTTCCGCCATTGTGGAAGTAGGGGGCACTCAGCTCCACATTGCGGAGTCCGGGTGCTTTAAATAATCCATCCGCATTCACTGTATCGTTGGGACCGACAGTGATATTAGGGTTTTCGCCGAAGACCTTCTGGAATCTACCCTGCTGGGATAGTCGCGTTTCAGAAAGCGGGCGTGACTCAGGTGTCACACCGTCTTCAGCGCCAAGGCTGATGTCATTCTTGACAGGCGTGACGCCGATGTCAAAGAAGCCGGTGTCCTCGTAAGACCCAGAAGGTGTGCGTGAGATTCGTCCGTTTTTCTGCACATTTGTCACCGAAGCGGCGGTGAATTCTGCTCCTGCGTGGCAGAAGATGCAACCGTTGTTGAGGAAAACATTCAGACCCTGCTGCTGCAGGTTCGTCAGAGCATTCTGGTTCCCGTCCTGGTACTGGTCGTAGGGCGAATTGTCCGAAACCAGTGTGGACTCGTACATCTGAATTGCCAACCCCATGAATAGCGAGAAGTTGTAGTCTATTTGGGAGAATTGTTGGGGTGTCAATTGATCGGCATATCCCAGACCGCCGATGTTTTTCAATAGGTTGACCTGATTTGGAATCATAATCGGGGCACCCTTGCCATCGATATTAATTACCAGAGGAGAGTTCCACCACTCTGGCTGAAAGGCTTGCTTAATCATGTCCGTGTAGGTCTTATTCAGACCTGTTTGGGGGAAATTGCTTAAACTGCCAAGGACGCTGTCATCACTTGCCACCAGCTGCTTGCCCAGGGGTTTCAGTTCACGGAGCTTCTTACCAAAATCTCTTGGCAGCGCCAAGATTTGATTGTCAGAAAGCTTACCACCGATATCCGGGAATATACGACCAGTACCAGACTCCTCCACGGCACTGAGCGATGGTCCGACTGCCTGCGAAGCCGCAGCCGAATTTTTGATGCTAATTTTCACCTGCTCTAGGTTCAGTCCCAGCACACCACTTGTCTTGTACAGATAGGCATTGGGATCTCTATCCCCGAACGGATTCACGCCGTTGAACTTGTTTTGCGCCCGTCCATCCCAGAAGTTGCGGAAATTGAACACCGCATTAATCACGCTCGGCGTGTTGCGGGGTGTCACCTGACGGACGTTTGTGCCGTTGACATTGAAGACCGGATCGGGCAGCACTGTCGTGTTGTCTTGGTCACTGCCGGGATTGACGGAGTTGAAATTGGTCTTAACGACACCCTGAGAGCCAGTAACGTCGTCAACATCCTTCGACAACGATGCAGATCGGTCGTTCGGGTCCGTCAGATTGTGGAATGGATAATCTGCCGCTGTCAGCTGGTAGTTTGGTCCACCTCCCGTGTCAAAAGTCTTATCCGCCCCTGGGTTGATCTGGTTCTTAGACCTGCTGTCCGTTCCAGCATGAAAGTGGCAACTAGCACACGACTGGTTACCGTCGCTGCCAACCTGCATATCCCAGAAAAGAGTTTTTCCCAAGGCGATCGCAGCTGTCTTGTCCTTGATATATTTAGCGAGTTCGCTATCATCCGGTCCAGGAACCGATACACTCTTCAGCGAAGGCGGAGCCGGCGGACCTGATTGGGTGACTTGCGCCGATACAGTATGCCCTGCCATAACTGTAGTTGCAACAAGTACGATGATTGTCGAGTTCCTTTTTATTTTCTTTGTAAACCTTGATCCCAGCTGGCTAAGTCCAGCTAGAAAAGCAGTCACAAATAGTGCTGCCCTTTGTATTGTCCTGTTCATTGTGTTGAATATTAAGTTGGAGTTGAAGTATCAAACTAAACAAACTTCTGAATATTAACGGCATTATGAAGGGATGTACGTTAAGGTTATGTAAACTCCGCCTTTATATTGTAAATTTTCCACATGGCTTGGGGGCGATAAAATTTGGCAACAGATTTAGGACTACACCAAAGCAAATCCCCAGGTTCATTAACCTGGGGATTATTTGTAATCATGGAAGAACCTCTCCCCCAACCCCTCCCCTACGAGGGGAGGGGAGAAAAACTCACCCGAACCTTGTAGGGAAGGGGGCTGGGGGGTTAGGTTTTTGATTACTGAATCGATGCTCTAGGAAAGAAAGTTTCTGCTTTTTTGCTATGGGTTTTGCTCACCTAGACTTGCCGCCGTATAAGCGCACTGTCTCCTCCGTAGGCGACTGCACCAAGCTTTATGGCTTTCCCGTTGGGCGTCATAGGACGCGCACCGATGCCCCATGCCCACGTGGCTCCCACCCCGCGCATGGAGTGGGATGAGTTTAATTTAGCTACCTGGTTGCTGGGTTATCTGAGTTGTCTGAGCTGTCTGCAAGACTTGAACTAATTGACTGAGGGCGGACTGTAATTGAACGCCTGAGTCAACAGGAACCCACCCTTCTGCTGTCAACTGACGCACCTCAAAATGTAGGTGAGGACCGGTGGAATTACCAGTAGTGCCAACCCGCCCAATCACAGTTCCTTGTTCTACCCACTGACCGGGTTGAACAAAGATTTCTGACATGTGACCGTAGAGTGTTTGTTGCGCACTGTTGTGGTTAAGTATAACGGCTAAGCCGTAGCCGCCCATGTAGTCAGCCATCTCTACTTGACCACGGTTGGCTGCTAAAACAGGTGTTCCCGTTGCCGCACCCAAATCAGTGCCTGCGTGGAAACGGCGATCGCCTGTGATGGGATGAACGCGCCAACCAAACAAAGAAGTAATCGGCGCTGGGACAGAAAGGGGAAACATCAATCCCGCAACACCATAAATCAATCTGCCAGCATCAGCAATTTGTGGCAATGTTGATGCCAGTGGGATGTTGTAAGCCACATTGCTGGGGCGGGGGGCGAGGTTGTCAGAGGTCATCGGTGCGGGCAAAGCACCACCTGTAGGTGCGTTCGGCGCCGAATTAACTGTCGTTGTCGAGGTGAAATTGTTGGGGATAAACCGATTCGGGTGCCAGTCGCTCTTAGTCACACCACTATTCGCAATGCGAGTGGAACGTATGGGAGTGTTGTCTCCACTATTCGCAATGCGAGTGGAATGCAATCCACTGTTGATATTGGTTTCATTGGGAGAAACACGCCGATCTGGGGTAACGTTGACTAAATGCGCAGTTTGACTTCTGCCGATCCAACTGGGCACGTGCTTGGTGGGTAGCTTCGGATCGGCATCAGCTAAACGCTGACGAACAGAGGAGATCAGGGGTGATTTGACGCAACTGCCTGAAACACCTTGTACTAATATTGTTCGACAACCACCGGAGCGTTCTGTCAACACCACAGATAATGGTGCTTCATACTTATGAGTGGCACCTGTGCTGTAATCTGTGGGGTCAATATAGGCGTTGTTGAAATCTTTGGGTTTTGCCGCAATCCCGTTGCCAGTACTATTGGAGTTGTTTGACGGTTTTGTTGCTTGGGGAACTTTCTCGTCATCCAAGCCAGGAGCAGTTGGCGTCGCTGCGGTTACAGGAGCACGCCGCGAAGCTTCTAATTTAGCTCTCAAACTTCTCACACCCGACGTGGACGAGGAAATTTCTACTTCAGGTCTTGACTTTCTGACCACCACCTCGTCTGTTGAAGCGTCATTTTTGGGTTGAGAGTGTCTGACTGGCTCTGCTTGCTGGGAAATTTCTAACTTGCTTAGTCTCTGTCTCAGTCTAGCTCGGCGTTGGGCAAATTCTGGCTGTGAAGCCGATTCTGGTGCTGAGGCACTGCGATGAGGCTCAACAGTATATTTTCTAAATTTATTTACAATTGCTGCCGAACCGGAATTTTCCACGGTGGGAACGATGTTGTCTATTGCTGCTTCTTGGGCATACACGAAGCCGCTGCTGAGCAGGCTGAAGCTGCTCAGCCAACAGAGGCTCTGTGCTGGCAGCGATCGCTGCCAGGATGAGCCAGCACCGGGGGCTGGTTTCCCGACTTGAGGTGACTGGTGAGTCCTGTCCTGTTCGGCGAACCCGTCAGGGCGTTGGTGCAAATGGTTATCGCCATTATTGCGCTGCGTCATTGGTTCTGGTTGTGTTGTTTGTAAGTAGCCTAAACAGCCTCTTGGTTACTTAGAGGATTTACGGTAGCCCAAACTGATTGTACCGGGCTGGAGGTAAATTTCTGGTGTTATTACGGTTTTCAGTTCAGATGTTTCCATGCGAACATGAAGTTCCCCAGTATGAGTCACACCAACTACGGTGGCAGCAAAATTATTGACATTTACCCGCTCACCGACATTTGTTAGCAACTCTAAATATCGAGATAATAATATATCTACTCCTTCTTGGAATAGGCATAGTATACCGGATTCTATTCCTAGTAAAACTATAGAGGTTAGCATTTCCAGACTTGAAATTGGTTTAGCATGCTGATTTGCTTGCCACGTTTCTAAATTAATTCCGGTTTCTGGTACTGGGTTTGCCCAGTTTATGCCCACCCCAATCACTGCTTGGGTAATTTTTCCAGTGTGTACTTTTGTTTCAGTCAAAATGCCGCCCAGCTTCTTGTAGTTATAGCTGTTTTTATCTGTGTCCAACAGATCGGGAGTACGAGAATGTGGTATGGTATCTATGCTGGCGGTTTTTATGTATGAATCTTGATCGGGGATTGAAATCAAGACTAAATCGTTGGGCCATTTAATCCCAACAGGAACGCCACAATCTCGCAATTGTCTGGCAATTCCCCAAGCTGTAGCCAAAGTTAGTTGGTAGCTGTTCATAGCCTCCAGTTTGGGTGCGATCGCCACTGAAAGATACAATCCCCCGACTGGAGAAATCCATTGGCGACCCCATTGACCCCGTCCTGCTGTCTGTTGAGTGGCAATGACCACGCATCCAGGTTCAGCCCCAGATTTTAGCATCTCCCAGAGGACTTGGTTAGTTGAAGATACTCGCTCAAAAAGATGCATTGAAAATGGTAAATAAGTAAACTGACGCCCTGCTTGGAGGGCTGCTTCCAATTTTTGCCGATTCAATCCCACAACAGTTAACCTAATTTTACTTGTTCAAGCTAGGATCAATTGGCTGATTTTTATTTTGTTTCTAGGTTTGGTTGACGATGCACACTTGGCACTGGCGTACTTGGGAAGAACTTCCCTACCTGACTTGTAGTCTACTGGAACCTTGGACTCACGGCTTTTTTACCCAGCAGTTTTGGCCTCGAACGCCATCGGAACTCACAAAGCTATTGCATCCAGAGGCTTCAGCTTATCGCTTAAAACAGGTACATGGCAATGCCGTCTTCACTCCACAAGAAATTGCCACAGGTACGGATGGTGAGGATCTCGTAGAGGGAGATGGGTTAGTGAGCGAGCAAGCTTTACAAGCAGTTTGGGTAGCGACGGCTGATTGTACACCTGTACTGATTGCTTGTCAGAAGACGGGACAGGTAGCAGCTGTGCATGCGGGTTGGCGTGGGACTGCGAGTAAGATTGTGGCGCAAGCGATCGCGAGGATGCAAGACCAAGGCAGCAAACTTGAAGATTTGCGAATTGCAATGGGACCGGCGATCGCGGGTGAGGTTTACCAAGTCTCTGAGCAGGTAGCCGCAGAAGTCGGTAGCACTATTCTACCACACAGTGAAGAAAAAGCAATGGTGGATGCATTACACGAGCTACCAAATTCCCCCTTACTACCAGATCCACAACCAGGACGAGTGCGGTTGGATGTGCGGCGCGTGAATGCTTTACAAATGGAAATGTTGGGAATTAGTTCCGAACAGATTGCTTTTGCTCCTTATTGTACTTACCAAACTCCGGAGCATTTCTTTTCTTATCGTCGGGAAAAACAGAAAAAAGTGCAGTGGTCAGGGATTGTCAGCAAATAGATTCATACCTTTGTTGATTTTTCCAAGCCTAACCACTCGCATAAAGACCAGGGCTATTTCATTCTGTATCTCAACCCACTAGGAATAAATTCCTAGGCTAATAGCTGAAGTCGGCTGAAGCCGACTGCAATTTTCCCCAATGAGCGTCGGTTTCAACGGACAGATCTGAGCCTTGAACTTGAGTTCAAGGCAAAGAGTGTAGAATGAAATAGCCCTGCATAAAGACTGTTCAAGCTGTTGTGCATCCTCTGAAGTGAGGCATCCGACGAACTTAATTATCAGACTTTGGTGACCTGAAAATTGAGCAAAAAATTTACACTTCAATAATTTTTACTTTGCCTTGCTGAAAATCGTTCAATGAAATCTGTAATTCATCATTGTTAAGTTGAAAAATTAGGTTAAGAGAATCAAGAGAAATTGCCTTATAGGTAGCGATATATGGGAATGGGGCTCCCGGATAAACAAGTTTAACTTTTGCATCTGTAACTAATCGCATAAAAAATCTGAAAGGAAATTGTATTTTGGAGTATTTAAGTTGTGATACAATTCCAAGTCTAGATATTCCGGATTTTCCGAAAAATAAAGATGGAGTGCCAGTGGGCTGCGGTGCAATTTTTCCTGGGGATGAACCTGCCACCGAGGTGATGGGTATGTTTGTTGTGCCAAATATGCGATCGCGTGGCATTCGATCAGCCGCATCTAGGTAATTAGCGATCGAAGTGGCAATCCCGAAATTAAGCTCAGTTAAGGTTGGTACATTGGAAGAACAGACTCAAAGGATGTTGATATGAGCCAGACTACAACTAGCCAGGTACGCTGGACAACTGCCGATCTGGAATTGATGCCAGTCATTTTAGAAAGACCTCTCCCCTAACCCCTCCCCTACGAGGGGAGGGGAATCTGACTCCCCCTTCCCTCGTAGGGAAGGGGGCAGGGGGGTTAGGTTTTTGATTACTGAATTGGTACTCTAGGAGTTCGCCTCACTTCACTTCCTTCATAAATGTGACTTAAAGCAAAAGATAGCCGTCTTAGCGGCAAACTTGTGGCCGATGCGCACATGTGCCAAGGCAATTAGTTATTGGGGTCACCGTGCCTTACGCCAACACTATCAGGCTTAATAGTCGGGGTAAAAACCAGATTACGATTTGGCAACTGGCTTTAATACTTTAGTAAAGGGCTTATGATTTCTATTTCCGGGACTAGATTCTTAAAATTATCTAAAAAAGTTAACAAATTTACTAATATTAAGAGAAGATTTTAAGCGTTGATAATTTCCGAAGAAAATGAGCGAACAATCAAACGCATTTATCCAACTAAATGAGGATGAAAGTGCATATGTCACTACTGCACAGGGAACTGAATACGTTTCCAATGACATGAGTATCGCTTTAGAAAAGGTAATGTGTGAAGTGGTCAACTTTGCTGAATATATTCAATCACTAGACCAAGAAATAGCGCAACCTGATGCGTACCACATTTTAGCAACAGTGATATCAACATTACCAGTAAAGTTGGAAAATGACGAGCATTTCAAAGTACAACTGTTAAAGATGATTCAAGAATTTAAAAATGTTGACCAGAAAAAATAGGCAATCCCAAAATTAAGATCAGTTCAGGTTGGTACATTGGAAGAACAGACTCAAAGGATGCTGATATGAGCCAGACTACAACTAGCCAGGTACGCTGGACAACTGCCGATCTAGAATTGATGCCAGACAACGGCAATCACTATGAAATTGTAGACGGAGAATTATTTGTGACACGCGCACCACACTGGAGTCATCAGAAAACTGCTGACAATATTTGTACTGAGTTGAAACTATGGTCGCGGCAAACTGGTTTGGGAGAAGCAGTGACAGGGTCGGGGATTATCTTTACCGATGCTGATAACGTCATCCCGGATGTGGTTTGGATCAGCAAGGAACGACTAGCAGATGTGCTGGATGATGCAGGGCATTTAACAGCAGCACCAGAGTTGGTAGTTGAGGTTCTCTCTTCTGGAGAGCAAAACGAACGACGCGATCGACAAGTGAAGCTGAAGCTTTATGCTTCCCAAGGTGTTCGAGAATACTGGATTGTTGATTGGCAGTTGCAGCAAATTCAGGTTTATCGACGCGAGCAGGGAACACTGGTGTTAGTGGTAACGTTGTTTAGCGGTGACGAGATGAGTTCACCGCTACTACCTGGGTTCACTTGTCCTGTTGCTCGTCTGTTTTGATCTGCCTAGGGGCTATGCTTCTATAAAGCTTAATTTATCGAACCGCCAAGACGCTAAGAGCGCCAAGAATACGTAGAATAATGAGTTAGCATGAGTACAAACGTGCGCTGTCAAATACAACACTTTTTTTAAGTCTGCACCGCTTTTCGGGTTTATCCCAAACCAAGAAACACTCGATTTAATTCTAAAGACAAATCAGGAAAACTAGGTATTGTCACCGACTCATGTCGCAGTGCAATTTGCGTCAGGCGATAGCCGAACTTTCCTTGAGCATTTTGGTGAGGCTGAGAGTAGCGTTCTAGTTGATTAGCTACCAAGTTAATAATCCAGTAGTCGCTAATCCCATCTGAGAGCGTAAAGTGATAGCTTTGTATTTTGGTCATAGTTAAGGGTAGAGTCTGAAACCTCAATAATCAAGAGAATGTTTTCAGGTTGAGGATGAGACAACAAGTAATCATCAGCCTGACCTTGTGCGATCGCTTGGGTCTGGCTCAGGCTCACTATCAGTAGGCAGTATAATCGGCTCTTGCCCACGAACAACGGCTTTATTTCCTACCAATCTGTTTAACTCGTGAAATAACTTTGTATTACAGACAGAATGTCGGGGGCAATTTGCTGCCATTTGCATCAATTCTCCCCGGATTAACTCCACCCGGTCATCCTCAGTCAAGAATCCCAATTCGATTAAGTGATGATACTCAGCTATGGTGAAGCGTTTAGGAGTGACTTGGGTCATAATAATTCGTAATTGATAATTCGTAATTCGTAATTACCGCCAGCATAAATGCAATGCTTTTCCGACCTAGAGTGCAGGTTTTTACACTAACGGAGGCTTAATAACGATCTCGCTTCACCTCATCCACTTCTCGAGTGCAGGCGGGCGATTGACTCGCATCAGTTTTCCAAACAAAGATTCTTCAGCTGTAATTGTCTCATGAATTCGAGTGGCTAATCGCTGCCGATCAAAATCTTCTGTGCAAACAATGATGCCTGCATGGTCTGGACTTATGCGGTGCAAGCGGATAAAATCATCTCGATTCACGCTCAGCACTGCCCGCCCCTGAATCGTCGCAAATGCTAGCACCTGGTCATCAGGAATTCGCTGGTTGGCTTTCCCTGCTTCTTGTACCGTTAGCACATCGTGACCGAATTGACGCAGTAGTTCCGTAACCACCTTCGGAAACCCCTCATCAGCATAAAGCTTATCCACGCTTAAGCCGCCTCTTGCCGTGCGATCGCCGCTTCAATCTCTTCAGGATAAGCGAGTGCATACAGCCATGCATTCACCAAATCAGCAGCGGTTAGCGTCGGGTAATCTTCTAACAAATAGGCTTCACTTGCTCCTTGATTCCGCAAGCTAACCAACAGCCAAACCGGAATCCGAGTCTGTCGAATACAGGCATCGCCCCCCATCACCCCGGGTGTTTTCTCAATGCCAATCCACCCATTGCTGAGGCTTGCCGCCAAAATCTGAATTGCCTGTGCTTTTTCTTCCAAAGACAGGGCTAAAAGTTGAGGTTGTAGCTCTTTCAGGGTCATTTTCGGCAACAAGCTGAATACTTGAGATGACTATTGTTCTCCATTATAATAGGCAATAACCAAAAAACAGGCAGCATATATGTCCTGAAATACCCGACTTCTCTCTCTCTTCAGTGTAAAAAAGCGATTTTTTTCGCTATTTATAGAAGCTTAGCTAATTGCTAATTGTTAATTGTTGATTGTAATTAGCATTGTTGATTGGCAGTCAGAGCAAATTCAGGTTGATCGACGAGAATCGGCAACACTGGTGTTAGGGACTTTTGGCACACTGATTGCACTCGTAATGGGCGATCGCAAGTAGGTATTGAGCCTATAGCCTTGTAAAATCATGCAAGATGGTCTGAAAAGTACTGCTATGTCTACCTTTTAGCCATTTTTGAGAACAAGGGCGCTACACCAAAAAGCATAAATATACGGTTTACAGGGGATGGGAACTAATTAGGACAGTTAAAACTCAATTACCAACTTCTGACCCATTGTTGGCAAAATACCCCATGTTGGTGACGCCGCTCCACGAGAAATTAATACTTTAAGCCAGAAATTCTACCTTTCGGCTTTTTTTGCAGAATTTACAATCGCAGCGATTTCTTGAGGGTCACGGTGAGGGACTTTCAGCGGTGAGGTTCTGTACTTGAGCGTCAATTTTGTCAAGCGCTTCCTCTAGTTTCACTTCTACAATTGCTTCACCACCTCCAGTAGGGGGCGTGGGGGGGGCGTGGGGGGGGCGTGGGATCATCATCGGACTTTCGGTTTACTGTGCTAAAACGGACGAAATGTACGCTAAGGAATGACACTAATCGCCAAAAGTGTTACCAGGCAAGACTTTGGGGTTTGAGTAGCAGATCCGCCAATCCTTGCAGCATCACCCATACCGTCTTGCGGCTCAGCGCCTGCCCGCGCTCGCTCAAAAAGAAATGCTTCTCGCTAATTCAATTTTAGGAAGTTTACGCCCAGGGTGAAAGTCCCAACTACGGCAAACTTGAGCGCTCAAATGCCAACTTTTAAGTAGGTAAACAGAATTAATTAAACGATGTCATTGCGAATGCAGCGAAGCGGAATGAAGCAATCGCAAGGGCTGGGATTGCGGGAGCATCCCATTTTTGTAAATTGCCCTCAGACTGGAAGTCTGGGGCTACACAAACAAAGCCTGCCTCCGCAGGCTAGAATTAGTCCGCGCAGGCGGACTTTGTTCGTGTAGCCGCGATTTCTAATCGTTTCGTGTTTTTGCAAAAATGGGATGCTCCCGGGATTGCTTCGCAACGCTTGCAATGACTGTAATTAATTTTGTGTAGTTACTTAGTAGTACAAGGACAACGTATTTGATCGTGCTTAACTGAGGGCGCTCCTCAACATATCGCGGTGCATCAGCGCTCGATCTACCAAAGACTGGATTGTGTCCGAAGACAGTGGATCGCCATTAGCGTAATGCTCGATCCAAGTTTTACTAATCAAATTGGGATCATCTGGCAAAGTTGCTAAATCCCATCCTGGCATATCCAAATCTTCCATCAACCGATTGATCTTCGGGTCGTAACTAAGAGCAAAACAGCGACAGCCAACAGCTGCTGCCATAATCAAGCTGTGTAGACGCATGCCGATCGCCATTTCCACGCCGCGAAACACTCCTTTTAATAGTTGCGGCTCTGACAAACACATAATTTGGCTAACATCTTTAAGTTGCGGTTGAATTGCTTGGGCTATGGGCAAATCTTGGCGTTGCTGAAATGGCAATAGTAAAATAAAAGTTTGTGTAGCTTTTTGAAAATCAACCAATGCACGAGTTAAGTTAGCAAGACGTGTTTGGGTTAACTGGGGATGGGAGCGCAATGTCACCGCGACTCTGGGAGCAGGTAAATCCCAAAGTCCTGGTACTGGCTTAGCCTCCAATGCCCAAACGGGATCGGGAGCGAGAAGACAAGGAATATTCCAATCGGCGAGCATCGCTGCCGAAGTGCGATCGCGAACGCTGATGGTACAACCGCCAAAAGTTTGCCGTGCTAACCAACGAGTAACAGGACGTTTCAATGGACCAATTCCCTGCGCCCAAGCAATAGTTTTCAATCCCATTCTTTGGGCTAATGCCATCATTCCCCCATAATAAAATGGACTAACGGCACTGGTAGCATCTTGAATTAAACTACCACCTCCCCAAATTAAGGCATCGCAAGAGCGCAAAGCTTGCAGTACAGGTAAGGGAGCCATGCGATCGTATGCTTCCACGTGATAGCGATCGCGGGTTTCTTCTGGATTCCCAGAGAGAACCACAGGGATGACATGAGGTGGTAGCATTTGTAAAAGCGTTGCCAACAAAGCCTCGTCCCCACCATTTCCTTTACCGTAGTACCCTGACAATAACGCTCGCATATTTCCCTTTTTAGATTGTTGGTTGTTGGTTGTTAGTTGTTAATGGTTAGTTGTTAGTTGTTAGTTGTTGGTTGTTGGTTGTTGGTTGTTGGTTGTTGGTTGTTGGTTGTTGGTTGTTCGCAATCAACAATAACCACTAACCACTAACCACTAACTACTAACTACTAACTACTAACCACTAACCACTAACCACTAACCACTAACCACTAACCACTAACCACTAACCACTAACCACTAACCACTAACATTAACTTTTATGCATGCCCTTTCGATTCCCACCTGGATTATTCATGTCTCTAGTGTTATAGAGTGGATTGCTGCTATTTGGTTAATCTGGAATTATGGCGAAGTCACAGGTAACCGCGCCTGGTGGGCATTGTCTTTTGCCATGTTACCAGCTTTGGTCAGCGCTATGTGTGCTTGCACTTGGCACTATTTTGACAATGCAGAATCTCTAGAATGGTTAGTAACGCTGCAAGCTGCTATGACTCTAGTAGGTAATTTTACGCTTTGGGCAGCTGCGGTGTGGATTTGGCGATCTACTAGGTCTAAAGACGGTCAGACTAACGACTCATTACTCCCTATGCCCCAGTCCCATGAGGGCGGGGGGACCCCGCCCCTACCAGAAAAATCATGATTTCTCAAGCAACGCTGTTTGCTCTTTCACTGTTTCCCTACTTGGGTTTCTTGTGGTTTATCAGCCGCAGTGCTCAAATGCCGCGTTTGGCGTTGTATGGATTTTACGGCACTCTCGTATTTGTCGCCGTCACCATCCCCGCTGGGATTTATGCCCAAGTACATTATGGTGAGTCTTTGGCAAATGTTGATTGGCTACACGGAAGTGCAGAATCTTTTTTAACGCTTTCTAATATCTTGGTTGTGCTGGGTTTTCGGCAAGCTTTGATGAAAGGGAGTGGGGAGTAGGGAGTGGGGAGTGGGGAGATGAGGGGGATGAGGGAGATGAGGGAGACAAGGGAGACAAGGGAGACAAGAGAGAGGGATGCTTCCTTGTCCTCCTTGTCTTCCTTGTCCCCCCACTCCCCCCACTCCCCCTACTCCCCCTACTCCCCCTACTCCTCCTACTCCCCCTACTCCCCCTACTCCCTACTCCCCACTCCCCACTCCCCAACAAATAATTAGCTTTTAGGACTATTATGGAAGTTATTCCGGCAATTGATTTACTAGAAGGTCGCTGTGTGCGACTTTACCAGGGAGACTACGAGCTCGCGCAAGTTTTTAACGACAACCCGGTTGAGGTTGCTAAACAGTGGGTTGAACAAGGAGCTACAAGATTACATGTAGTTGATTTGGATGGGGCGAAAACAGGTAAAATAGTTAACCAAGCTGCTATTGAGGCGATCGCCCTGGCGGTATCGGTGCCAATTCAAGTTGGTGGAGGGTTGCGCGATCGCCTCAGTGTGCAACAAGTACTTAATTTAGGCGTACAGCGGGCGATTCTGGGAACCATCGCTGTAGAACAACCTCAGCTAGTACAACAACTCTGCCAAGAATTTTCCGGACAGATTATTATTGGTATTGATGCTCGTAACGGACTGGTGGCGACTCACGGCTGGTTAGAAACCTCTGAAGTTTTTGCCACCCAACTGGCTGTACAAATGCAGGAATTGGGAGCAGCAGCCATCATCTATACCGATATCCACCGTGACGGTACCCTCTCTGGACCAAATTTAGATGCTTTACGATCGCTCGCTGCTACAGTTTCTATTCCTGTCATTGCCTCTGGTGGTGTAAGTTCCATCATAGACCTCTTGAGTCTCTTGGCATTAGAATCACAAGGCGTCACTGGTGTGATTGTTGGTCGTGCTTTGTATACTGGCGATATTTCTCTGAGGGAAGCTTTACGTGCGATCGGTCCTGGGCGTATTCAGGATATTCCACCCGATCTAGATTTTTCTACATTTGCTTGACCCCACCCAGCCCTCCCCGCTTCCAGGGAGGGGTTCTTTTCTTAGATTATTTTTTGTGGTTTTCCGGATTAGCAATTTACGGCTGTGTATCTCAACTTGTAGACATTTCTAAATAATCCGGTGTTGATGTATGACTGTTGAAAAACCTCCAGACGATGGGAAACCTGACCAAACTGAGGCAGGTTTGATGTCCGATGTTAATAACAACCAAACAAATAAGCCGACTTCGCCAAAAAAACAGGATGGAAAGGTGAAAGTTGCTGAGGTTTGAATTTGATTATTGGTGACAAATTTCCAATTTTATTTTTTAATTTTAAATCTTTATTTTATGGTTTCCTCCTCTTAGAGACGCAATCATCAAAGCGTCTCTATTTTCTTATTTGGGCTAGGCAATTTTTTGGAAAATTTTCCGTAATTTGCAATAACCATAACGTAGTTAAATTTGTTCTTACAGCTATTTTCTGTTTATTGCCCAGTAGATTGCCCCAGAGGATGCAGTTTATTTACCCTAATTGCTGTAGTAAAATGTTTTGAAATATGAACAGTAAAAAACCAACTACTCGAACTACAGTTAAACCAGAGAGAACCAAGCCTAGTTTCATCAATAAAGATATCAAGACAGTTGAGGTTGCTGATGAACTACCTCCTGACAATGGCAGCCCTGACCGAACTGAGCCTGGTTAAGCCAAGTGCCACCATCGTTATGAAGGAGGTTGGCTTATTTATTTTTTACCTGACTTTTAGCTTGCTCTAATGCTATTTCTTTGACTGCTTGGTATGAATTCAGATTTGCAGTTCCTTCAATAGCTTTAACTGCCAGATCCTGAACTTGTTTAAGGGCAGATTCAAGTTGTTTGGATAGGTTTTGAATACGTACTTCTTGATTGCCGATCATCTGTTCTAGAGATTGCAGTCTCTGTTCATAGAAACGCTTTTGCCCTTCTACCTCCTTAGCTAATAGATCTGATTTTACCTTGGCTTGATAGTAAGCAATACCTTTGCCTTCTTCTGTAGCTTTCTTGATAGCTGCTTCTTTTTCTTTAGGAAATGCCTCTACCTTAGCTTTAAATTCTTCAAATTGTTTTTCTTGCTCAGAAATTACTTTCTCACGTTCAGCCCACTGTTTTTCTATTGCTTGTCGAAATTCTGACAGTTGTTTATATAGCGCTTTTTGCTGTTGTTCGTATTCATCTGTTTCCAGTTTGCGTCGGAGTTCTAAATCATACTTGTAGTTTGCTACATCCCGTTGGCGAGTTTTATTGATGGTTTCATTTCTTTCTTTTATAGTTGTTTTATGTTCCTCTTCCTCTTTTTGCCAAGCATTCCTCTGGTCGTAAGTTTCTTGTGATAATGCTTCATCTCGCTGTCTTAACTCTTCCTGATAAGCCTTGGAGTTATCTTCATAGGCTTTGATGAGAGTATCTAATGTATCTTCTACTATTTCAAAATTATGCAGTTGTTTTAATTGTTGAATTTCATTCTCTACAGCTTGCCTGATTTCTGCTAATTTAGATGCTTGTGTGCTTAGTTGTTCCGACAATTCACTAGCGGCACTACCAAAGCCTAGTTGAATATTCGATAAGCTGGTAATCGTATAATTCATCTTTTGTTGTACGCTATAATGTTGATTGATAGCTGGTTTTTGCTCGTCTTTAGTTGCAGACTTGTTTTCTCTTGCTTGTTGCTCAAGTTGTGATTTCAGCGTTGCTTTTTCCTTAGTTAATTCTTCGTATGCTTGAAGAATTTCACCTTTCGTACTCTTTTCATTTGGCTTTTTAGTTGGCATAATAAATCTCTAATTTTGATAGTTGATAGTTGATAGTTGTTAGTTGGTAGTTGGTAGTTGTTATTGCAATACTGCTCGGTTAACGATAGTTGAGGTGTCAGAAACCGGGTTTCTAATTTTCGCTCTTTCCGAGTAGTATTGGTTGTTATTGTGGTTTTCTACTAACAACTAACAACTAACCACTAACCACTAACCACTAACAAATTCCTATTTTCCAAAAGCTCTCATTGCCAAATCTTGTGCTTGTTTCAAGGCAGTTTGTAGTTGAGCAGAAATACCTTCTATCTGTTCAACTTGTTTCTTAATAGTCTCTTCCAGAGATTGAATTTTCAATTCATAACTTTGTTTTGTAGCTTCCCACTCTTTGGCAAATAAATCTGCCTCGATTTTTGATTTTTGGGTAGTATCTTTAATTGCTTCTTCTCTAGCTTTATTAACAGCTTCTTCAAGTTCTTTAGGAAATGCTGTTACTTTTTGCTGATTCTCTACAAATAAGGGTTGACGTTCAGTAAGGATTTTTTCCCGGTCTACCCAATTTTTTTGTTTCTCTTGGGTGGATTCCTGTAGTTCCCTTTCTTCTTTACGCTTTAGATCCTCGTAGGTGTTTGTATTAATTTTTTGAGAAGTTTCTAATTTATATTGGTAGTCTTCTTGTTCTGATGTGCGGTCTTTGACTAATAACTCGTTGTATGCTTGTAATGCTTCTTCATATCCTGCTTGCTCTTTTTGCCATTCCTTGCGCCTGATTGCAATTTCTTTCTCTAATACTTCCCGCTTACTTACTGTATCTTGTTCTAATATTTTTAACTTTTCTTGATGTTCTTGATTTAAAATATCTATTGTGTCTGCTACAACTCTGATTTGCTGAAGATCTTGTAAGCGTTGGGTTGCAACTTTTATTGCTTGGTTCAATTCGTCTAATTTGGAGTTTTCCTTGGCTAACTTCTCCGCTAGTGTATTGATAACACTGCCAAACTCCAATTGCAAATCAGCTAAACCTTTGACAATACTATCAACAGTGTAAATAGAAGCGGCTTCGAGGATTTGTTTATTCTTTGCTTTTTCTGCTTCCTCTTGTTTGGTTGCTATTTTTGATGCTAGCTTTTTCTTGTCTGTAAGAATTTGCTGAAATGCTTGCATCAGTTGTTGTTTGCTGTCATTGACGGCAATTGTCATACTTTAACTCCCGTAGATATACAATGATTTTCACGCAGTAGTGAATCGTACCAAAAATCACTCTGTATTGAGTTCAGGCTAGCCTTGCAATCAGCATTTTCAGTGCAGTGGAAATACTGAAAAGTAACTGGGGCATTGCCCATTGCCGATTTTTTGTTAGTATATATGTACTATACAAATATACTCAAATCAATTTGCTCTTGTCAAGACAGTTAAATTCACCTGTTTCTATCAGGTTACTTGCTGTTTTATCAAGAAAAAAACCCTGTTTCTCTAACTGACATCTTGCACCTTCGAGTGGGAGGGGTAGAATAGCTGTGCATGCGTGTCAACTTAAGGTCAAACCCTTGACGCGCACTAACCGACGCTCGTTTTCTCGTGACCACTTTGCTTTGGGAATGCATTCTGGTGGGCAGCAGCCCAAACGAGACTCGCTTGTATTTTCAAGGGTTACAGCTTAAGTTGACACCAATGGTGGGCAGTGCCCACCCTACGACGACATATCTTGCACCACGCTGTTGTTGCAAGATATGAGCTAAGAAACTGGATTTTTCTAAGGGTTTTGCTCTGGTAATTTTTTCAGTATTTAATCTTAAACAAGCAAATCTGCTAAAAAATAATTGGTAGCTTGGTGTTTCATTTGGTTTATAATAAATTTGGTTTTGTGACGTATATTACAATTTGCTAAGGCAACTGACCAAATCAAAGATGATGGTGGGGCACTCCTGTGGGGTTTAGTTGAAAATAGATAATTATATTGATACAAATACAGACACAACTTGTGATATCAATGTATACCAGTGAATCTACTAAGTATGCTTCCACGGCGGACATTGGACAAAGGAGCCGCGTTCTAATAGTAGAAGACGAGGAACTCATTCGCGAGATGCTTGTTTTAGCCTTAGAGGAGGAAGGTTATGGAGTGGTAACTGCATCTGATGGGCGATCGGCTGTCGAATATCTGAAAAGTTTTGAACCTGCATCCGGGGAACTTCCCTTTGATTTAGTTATTCTTGATTTGATGCTGCCTCAGATCAATGGGCTGGATATTTGCCGCTTACTTCGTTTTCAAGGAAATCCAGTACCGATTTTGATGCTGAGCGCCAAAGGTAGTGAAACTGACCGCGTTTTAGGGTTAGAGGTGGGAGCCGACGACTACCTAACAAAACCTTTTAGTTTGCGGGAGTTAGTGGCGAGGTGTCGCGCTTTACTGCGCCGTCAACGTTTAAGCTGTTTGCCCCAACTGCCAGTATTACAGTATAAGGATGTTACCTTATACCCTCAAGAGTGCCGCGTCTTGGTTCGGGGTCAAGAGGTGGGTTTATCGCCCAAAGAGTTCCGTTTGCTGGAACTGTTTATGAGTTATGCCCGGAGAGTGTGGTCCCGCGAACAATTGCTGGATCAAGTTTGGGGACCAGATTTTGTAGGAGATAGTAAAACTGTAGACGTTCACATCCGCTGGTTGCGGGAAAAATTAGAGCAAGATCCTAGTCGTCCGGAATATCTTGTAACTGTACGTGGTTTCGGCTATCGGTTTGGATAGTTGTTAGTTTTTAGGTGTCACAAAGCAACTAACAACTGCTAATGCTAGTATTAGGATTTTTTCTGGGTTTAGCGGTAGGTATTGGATTTTGGGTATGGCAACAGGTTCAACTGAGCCGCTACCTGGGTCAAGTGCTGCGACAGTCAACACGTGCCGACTTGGTACTGTTGCTTCCTCGCGTGCAACATGACATTGCTTTAGTTAAACAGCAATGGCAAAATTTACAGCAACAGTTGCAAACTTACGAAGACCTGTTGGAGTTTGCACCTCTCGGGTATTTGCAGGTGGATGAAGAAAATCAACTGCTGTGGTGCAATGAGCAGGCAAGGGTGATGTTGTCTTTGCAAAGGTGGCAACCAGGACAGGTGCGCTTGTTGTTGGAATTAGTGCGATCTTATGAACTTGACCAGATAATTGAGCAAACTCGGGATTTGCAGCACCTACAGGTGAAAGAATGGGTATTTCACCCCTCTTGTGAGAATGCGGCGGCAGTGCTAGAATCACAGTCTTTAGTGTTGCAGGCGACCTGCTTACCTTTAGTGAAGGGACAAGTAGGAGTGTTTCTAGAAAATCTTCAACCCCTATTAGATACCAACCAATTACGCGATCGCGCTCTTAGCGATCTCGCCCATGAACTGAGGACGCCGCTGACTTCGATTCGTCTAATTGTAGAAACGTTACAAGATCGCACAAAACCGCCTTTAGATCGGTGGGTTAACCGCCTCCTACAGGAAGTTGATCGACTAATTAACTTGGTGCAAAGCTGGCTAGATCTCACCCAACTGGAAATTAACCCAACCATTCAACTCAATTGTCAATCATTGGAAGTGCGATCGCTCGTTGCATCTGTATGGGAAACTCTAGAACCTCTAGCACAGCGTCAACAGATCCAGCTTACCTATTCCGGTCCAGATAAACTGTGGATTCATGCAGACGGGTCCCGGATTTACCAAGTTTTTCTTAACTTGCTGGACAACAGTATCAAATTCAGTCCCCCTTGTACAACCATTCTCGTCGAGACTAAAATTATTCCTAGAAATAATAAACGCAATTTAGCGCTAGAAATTAATATCATAGATTCAGGAGTGGGTTTTGTTGAGGCGGATTTGCCTTACGTATTTGAGCGATTTTATCGGGGTGATAAAGCACGTTCCCGTTCTCCTGTGTTAGAAACTAACTCAGTAACAACCACTGTTGGTAGTGGTTTGGGTTTGGCGATCGTCCGGCAAATCGTTCTCGCTCACGGTGGTTCCATTAAAGCAATGAACCACCCCGAAACAGGTGGTGCATGGCTGCAAGTTGAATTGCCGGAGGTCATGGCAAATTCCCCCAGCCAAGATTATAGTTAAAAAACCATATCTTTGTATTTAAGGCTACAAGTGTGAAAGCCCTTATTTATAGTCCCAATCCTGAAAAACCCGAACTAGCACGCGAGATTAGGCGTCTAGAGCGGGATGTGCTGCGCATGGGAGCTTTGGTGGAAAAATCGTTTCGCCTGAGTCACCAAGCCTTATTTGCCCGCGACTTAAAAGCAGCAGAGGAACTTCCTCTATTAGATAAACAAATTGATCGCTTTTATAAACAAATAGAATCAGACTGTACGGCAATCATGACGCTGCAACCAATTACAGCTCAAGATTTGCGTTGTTTGAGTGCCTTTATGCAGCTAGTGCGCGACCTAGAACGCATTGGTGATTATGGCAAGGATCTAGCTGAAATTGCGATTAAAATCTTTCCTTATCCACCTCATTCCTCTTTACCAGAAATTGCGTTGATGTCCCACCACGCTCAGGCGATGTTAGCAACTAGCTTGGTGGCTTTGGCAGATTTAGATGAGGTTGGAGGGCGAAGTATAAAACGACTCGATGATGTTGTAGATAATGCCTACGAGCAGCTTTATCAAACTTTAGCCTACCAACGCGATATTCAAGGTGTACTCGAGCCTATCCTGCTGCTGGTCTTAGTAATTCGTTGTTTGGAACGCATGGCAGATCATGCAACTAATATTGGTCAAAGAGTGGCGTATATTGTTACTGGTCAACGTTAATTGAAACCACTACCAGACGAGCATTACCTCTGGTCAAAATCCATAACTCTAGATTTTGGACTGTTGAATCTGGATCGGCGAGTAAAACTCAATATTCTTACTCGTGAACGCGAGAGCGCCTGTAGCTTGGGAAACCCTACTCGCCATTCTTACAGAGGAGCCTGCGAGCAGTGCTGGCTCCTCCTGACTTTTTTCTTCGTTGGGTGTAATTAATTTATATGAAAATTTCCAGATTATCAGCTCTTTAAAAAATTAAATATTAGTTAATTAACATAAATTTTACCAAAAGCTTACCTATTCTTAAACTTGCAATATTAAATTAACCCTAGTATTAGGGTTAAAATTGTTTGCTATTTAACAAATGGCTTTGATGTTATGTACATAGGACTTACGCATTGACAGACATAACTAACTGTGGATTACCTCTCGTACCTCTGTTTCCTGGGCTGCTGCCTCCCGTCAAACCGTCCGGCAGCACATACCGCGCGATCGCATTCCTGGGCTGCTGCCTGGGAAGGAGGCATTTCGAGACTTTTATTTTAGCAAACTTGATATGCACGTGATGATCAATTTGTCTTGTGCGTAAGTCCTAGTACATTGGATGCAAACTTGCAGCCATGGATTGATCCCATAACTAAAGCTAGGAACCCATACCACATTTGGTTTGCTGTATGGATCTTGATTCAGCCGATTCTCAATAAATCTTTAAAAATCACAGCACTAATTGTAACAAATTTACCTGAAAATATATTTTATGCCTATGCCGTAATATACTCGGAAATTTATGTATCCAGTCTGAATGCATATTGCTGAGCAGCCTCGCTGCCTCAAATAAGCTTGATATTTGCTGTGTAATGCTAACTTAACTATATAGTTAATCAACTCAACTTCAAATTACCAAAGTCTCCTAGGCTGTGAAATCTATCTTTTGGGTGAAAAAGATCGCATTAAGTTCATCCAAAAGGTACTTGCTAATCATAACTCGCGCTTGATAGATCCGCTCACTTTGAAATCAATTAAACATTTGTATTCTTAAATACCCTATGATGTCTTCTACAAGTCGTACACCAAATGCCTTAAGTGGACAGATGCCGCAACGTTTATTCACCCGTCGCGAAGTTATTCCGCCTCGCAATGATGTACTGTGGCGAATCCAACGAGGAGCAGTTCGCGCCTTAACTTGGGGTGAAGACGGGACATACATAACTCTAGGTTATTGGGGAACTGGAGATCTGATTGGTTATCCTTTGTCCAAAGTTAAACCATACCAGATTGAATGTCTGACAAGCGTAGAAGTCAGCGTAGTGCCACCTCATCTTTGGAATCAAGATACTAACGCCTTATTGTCCCACATTCAACAGGCAGAAGAACTCTTAAGCATCATACATCGTAAACCAATTGCCTTGCGTTTGTGGCAATTTTTGATGTGGTTAAGTGAAAAATTCGGTCGTGATGTGGAACAAGGCAAGCTGATAGACCTTAATGTTACCCACCAGGAAATGGCAGAAGTTTTAAACACAACAAGAGTAACTATAACTCGGCTCTTACAACAGTTTGAAGAAGAAGGAACACTCTCACGCTACAAGCGTCGAATGATATTGCATATACCAAATAAAGGGTGCAGCAAATAGTTAAAAGGTGTAGGAATTGAGTTGTGTCAATAACCATTAAGTTTGGTACAATTCCTACTAGAGATCATGATTGAATTCCCAGAAAATCAAGTGATTTTGGGGATTGTACCACGAATAGACCAGTAGGTGTGAGTGAAAAAAACAATGACAAAACTATTCTGGAATTTTCTGAAGCTAAGTCCTGTTATTTTTGCTGCCACATTTTTTGCCGCTAACAGCACCCAGGCAGCTGAAGTTAAAAAAACAGAAGTCAACCAAGGGGTAACTTCTGTTAACCATTTGTCCCAAAAAGACGACAGCCTCGGTCAAGTAACATCCGTTTCTCAGTTTTCCGACGTGCAGCCCACAGACTGGGCATTCCAAGCATTACAATCTTTAGTAGAGCGTTACGGCTGTATTGCTGGTTATCCCAATGGCACTTATCGTGGTAACCGGGCGATGACCCGTTATGAATTCGCTGCTGGTTTGAATGCCTGCTTAGACAGAGTTAACGAACTCATTGCCACAGCGACCGCCGATCTTGTCAAGAAAGAAGACTTGACGACATTGCAGCGCTTACAAGAAGAATTTGGGGCTGAACTTGCCACCCTGCGCGGTCGTGTCGATGCCCTAGAAGCCCGCACCGCACAAATGGAGGCAAATCAGTTCTCCACCACCACCAAGTTAGTTGGGGAAGCAGTTTTCAGCGTCAATGATGCTTTTGGTGACGGTAGGGCAGTTAGCTCTCAGGCCCTCCTTAACGATCCAGGCAGAACCCGTGCCGCCGCCCGAGGAGTCGGCATAAATGACAATGTCACTTTCTCTGACCGGATTCGTTTGAGCTTGAACTCCAGCTTTACCGGCAAAGACTTGTTGCAAATCCGTTTGCAAGCAGGGAATGTCGTCAATAACAGCAACAGTGCTTACGGTACTGCTTCAACGGGTACTAACATGAGCCGCTTGGCATATGACGGCTTTGATACCAACCAGAACGGCGTTGTCATCGATAAAATCAACTATGCCTTCGATCTAAAGGACATTGTACGCGTCAAGGTTGATGCCAACAATGGGGAATTTTACGAAAACGTCAGCACCTTCAACCCTGACTTCGCAAGTAGTGCTAGAGGTTCTTTATCCCGCTACGGTCGTTTCAGCCCTATTTATCGCCAAGGTCAAGGTGGCGCAGGTGCGACCGTCAGCTTCAATCCCACAGGACCGCTGACTGCATCTGTTGGTTATCTAGCTGGCGGACGTAATAACGTAGCCAACAATCCGATCTTGAGAGATGGTCTGTTCGATGGTAACTATGCAGCTTTGGGTCAGATAAATATCAAACCGACCAAAGCCTTTAACCTCGGTCTGACCTACGCCCGCACTTATCAATCTTTTACAGATGCTAATCGTGGTGGTAGCGGTGGTGGTGTTAACGTGTTTGAAAGTACAGGTAGTGCTCTCGCCGCAGCACCCTTTGGTACGAACGTTTCTACAGCCGGCAACCACTACGGTGTAGAAGCTACCGTAAGTGCCAACCAGAAAGTTACTCTTTCAGGTTGGGGAGGTTATAGTCAACTCGAAGCCAAGAGTTCATCCGCAGGTACAGCCACAACCGCAACCACAGTCGGAACCCCTCGTGTTGCCAATGGTAGTCAAGCAGAAGCCTTCTACTACGGTGCTACTCTAGCCATAAAAGACTTTGGAAAACAAGGCAACGTGCTTGGTTTTATCTTTGGTGTACCGCCTAAAGTGAGCTACAGCGACGTCAGGTTTACTGGTACAGACGGGGTTAGTAGAAGACAGAGAGATAGAGACACCACTTATCAGCTAGAGGGTCAATATAAGTTCAAGGTTAACGATAATATTTCTGTCACACCTGGTGTGATCGTCCTCTTTAATCCAGAACACAACACCAGAAACGACACTGAATACGTAGGTACACTACGTACTACCTTCACTTTCTAAGCAAGGTCTAACAGCATAGATCCACTCTGTTAGGATTTTGACCTCTCCCCCAACCCCTCCCCTAAGAGGGGAGGGGAGTAAGGTTATCCCTTGTCTAAGAGGGAAGAGGGAGAGAGGGTTAGGTGTTCGATTTACCTAGAGCCTTTAGGGGTGGGGATTTGCAAAAAAAAAGCCTGTGTACGCAGGCTTTTTCGCTTATGTGGGATTATTTTGGGAGTCAGAAAAATCTGTTGTCGGGCGATCGCTACTCCAAGCCCACCACACAGAACCACAGTGGCACTGGTAGAACTCCTGCCATTTCTTGCCATAGTCTTCTGTAATTACAGGCGATCGCCGATTGAGCCAGACTTGCACAGCTGACAAGCTACTAGAGTGACAGCTAGGACAGTAAAACTCATATGCGTGAATTGCCTGATTAGTCCATTCAGGCGGGATACGAGCAAAAGCATCCATTGTTATTTGTCATTTGCTAATTGTTAATAGCTAATTGCTAATCGTATTGAGGCAATTAGCCGCTCAATAAAGTCTACCCAAAGTTAACCATTTATAAACGTTGCTACCCAATTAGTTTCCTTCATCATCCGCCACGTTTCCGGATCAGTTGGAAACAAATTCAGAGAAAGTTCACGACATGGGATAAAATTTAGTAAACCGAAGAGATAGCGGTCAATCTCTTCTGCCTTGAAGGATTCACGCCTTCACGAACAGACGGGGCATACACTCCCGTGCTTGTGCCGAAGCTATGTTCGTCCCTTTAACCACCTCGTTGATGGTACGAACGGTGTTCGCCAAGCCGTCGCCTGTAGAACCTGTTAGGTTAGGTATTGCAAACCAGTCATTACGAGAACCTACCTTCAAGTAATGACTATTGAACCGCTGCCAGTGTGCAAAGACGCGAAGTCTGCCGGGGGAAGCTTCCCCCGGCGAGCTTCGCGTGCTGACGAGCTTCAGGGTGTACTGAAGTCTGAAAGGCGTATCTCGCTGAACAGCGCTCATAATAAATTCCCATTCCACGACGCGCTATTATATGCGCTGCTGCGCTATCGCTTCCCATTCCATAACGACGCATATATTTTACAACGCCGATCTGACTGGAATATTTAGGGCTTACCTCTATAACTTTAATGCCTAACTTTAAGCATCTAGCTTTTAACAATTCAAAGAATTTGGCATAAGCGAAACCGGATAACATCCGCCGATATTTACGACCGAGTTTGAATTGTTTCTTTTTCCCTGAAAAATCTAATTTCTCAATTACAATTGGCTTTTTGGTAGCTAACGCTCTTTGAGTAATTTCTGAAATTGCCTCGGCTAGTCGTGCTTCTGTCTGATCTGTTGAGCATGAGTGTAAATCTAAATTGATTTTTCCCCATGCAATTGGATTTCCATGATGATTAGTAGCACACCAACCAACTGTTCCAGGATTGATATCTAAACCAATGCTTCCATTTGATTTGTCATTACTAGTGATAGCAAAATTTACTAAACAGGTAATAGCTACGACCCACTTACCTTTTTTATTTTTGCTAAATACATATGTGATCGAGTTATTTAATGCCCAAGCCGTACAGATTTTATCATATCCATATTGGTTAATTTTATAGAGTGGCAGAGTAACATATTCCCCAAATGTTTCTTCTAGAAAATAAGGAACACGAATTTTTAAGTTAGGGATAATATCTGGAGTTAGCTGGCATATTTGATTGCTGCTAGTTTCACCTGTAGATCCAACAAACGGAACTTTACCCAAATTTCCCAAATTGACCTTGACGCCTTTTTTTATTACTTCTGACTTGCGATCTAAATACATTTGAAGCTGGCGCTTCTTATCACTTAGGTGCTGTTTGGCTAACTGCAAGTAAGTCTTGCCATGAGGCTGACCGTTAATCGGACATGCGACATCAAACTCTGGCTTTTTCTTTAAGTCCGGTACTTTCTTCGTTTTCCCAGCTTTAGTTTTTTGCGGGTACTTAATAGCTAAATTAAACTTCTCAACAGATGCCGCATATTCCCGATGAGATTTCAGCCTTTTGTTTAAATGTTCAATAGACTGCTTAACTGATTTAATTTTTGCATCAAGTATCTCAATATGTGCTTTATGACATTCTTCGGCTGATTTTATTTCACCCGCGATCAAGTTGATAACACTATTTGCATGACGTTTATTTACACGGAACGTATCTTGAATTAGAGAATTCAGTTTCTCTTTTTTCATGTCACTCTGTAAACCACGATTAGCCATTTTTGACATTTCTGCTGCTACTGGTGAAAATTGCTCCAGCAAACTTATAGCAGATGTTTCGCCAGCTTGGTTATTAGAAATTTGAGTAACATAAGTTTGGTAGACTTGTGGCATGGATTGACTGACCTCTCTACCTCATGTTAAAAGTATGTTAACAAACATTGAAGGCAAGTGTCAATGACTTTTAAGAAAAAAAATAAATTGGGAGCTAAACGGATTTACGCGCAACCAGTAGATTCCAAGGTAATAGCGTTTAGAGGAAGAGTAGGACAAATAGAGAAGTTAAAAACTGTTCCTAATTGGCAAGAACGGTTAAGAGATTACGTAGATCAACTGATAGCAGAGGTAGAATCGGGACAAATTGAGTAGAAATGGCGAGAAATGGGTAGTAATTAGCTAGCAGCTTCTACCCCTGACGCTCGTTCCAAAGGAGATCGCTGACGGGTTCGCAGTCTCCTAAGGCGGGAAACCTGCCTTCAAGGCTGTCTTACCATTCACAATTAGCTATTAGCACTCCTCACGAGTTACTGAGTTGAAATTGTGCTTTTCCTTAAATCCAATAAACCATGTATTCTTAGCATATATCAAAATATTTTTCAACTACCCTAACTTACCTGCAGAAAGTAGGGTATCCCAAGGAAGACAAGATGAAAACTGAAAACTGAAAGCCGATATGGAGCCTACCGTTGAAATTCGCCGTTTGTTAGATATCATGCCTGCTTCTGGTCGGATGATCACCAAAATCGTCAGCAAGCCGGAACAGGCAAAGGTGATTGACGCTTCTTTTCCGCTACCATGGAATGCGGATCGACCCATATATATCAATTTCGATTTGTGGCGTCGCTTGAAGACGCCACAACGCGACTTACTGCTATTACGGACAGTCAGCTGGTTGACAGGAGTGAAGTGGTTCAAACCCGATATATATCAAGGCGTTGCGGTAGCTGGGCTGTTAGGTGGATTTGTAGAATCAGCCCAAGCAGATGCAGTGGGTATGGTGGTAGCTGGGGGATTAACTACGCTAGCGCTGCTTCGCGTCTGGCGCAGTAACAGATCTCAAGAGTCAGAGTTAAATGCCGATGAAGCCGCCATCCGTGTAGCGCAGCGGCGAGGTTACTCAGAAGCTGAAGCAGGAGAGCATCTATTATCTGCAATCGAGGCGGTGGCAAAAATTGAAGGGCGATCGGCATTAAATTTTACCGAGTTGATCCGTTGTCAAAACTTACGGGTAGTTGCTGGTTTGTCACCAGTAAGTGTGCCAAAAAGGTATGAGTAGTTGGTTGTTAGTTGTTGGTTGTTAGTTGTTGGTTGTTAGTTGTTGGTTGTTAGTTGTTAGTTGTTAGTTGTTGGTTGTTGGTTGTTAGTTGTTAGTTGTTGGTTGTTGGTTGTTCTACTAACTACTAACCACTATCTACTAACTACTAACCACTATCTACTATCTACTATCTACTAACAACTAACAACTATCTACTAACCACTATCTACTATCTATAATTGTTAAGTGGTTGGAGACTTTGGTGTCGTACTCTCGGCTATAGCGCACCCTACGCTGAAAATTTATTTGAGGAGTTTGATTTTGATGATACTTAAGCGACTGTTTATCCTATCTGCTGTTCTTCTCACACTTGAAGCTTGTAGTTCTGTAGTTTCAAAGACAGTGGCACAGAGTTCATTGCCACCTAACGGTGCAGAAAAACCACAACCGCCACCTCGCATTGATTTTGCTGCTGCTAGCCGGAAACTAGGAGTCAGCGAAGCACAATTGAAGGCAGCTTTGGGAGTGCCAGATACACCACCGACAAAGTCTTCAACTCCTCCTCCCCCTCCGAATCTCCAAGCAGCTGCGGCGAAATTAGGCGTAACTGAGGCAAAATTGATTGAAGCCTTGGGGATTCCGCCCCATCCTCCAGGCGATCGCCCGACTACAACAAGATAGCTCGTAGGACTTACGCATGCTCACAAATTCAGCATCGTTTGTATGACTCAATTCGGTCGTTTCAGATGGACGAGCGATCGCGTTGGTGCTGCAGCCCATTTGGGGCATTGCCCTTGAACAGAACCCGTGCTGCATTGTCAGGGCGGGGGAACCCCGCCCCTACGATCGGATTGTGTAGGACTTACGCATTGACAGAAATAGTCAAGGTCTGCGTCCGGATGAGTCCGGCAGTCTGTAGACCACAATTTGACCCTTCGGGTTCGCCAGATCCTGCAGGCGGGAAACCCGCCTTCAGGGCTGGACTCACCGTATGGGCGCGGTTTCCGCGCCCTGACAATGCGGCTGTGTACCTTCCAGTGGCTTTACCGTTTTGTTAGTGGCTTCGTCAAAAGCAGAGGTTCATGGACACTCTCGACTCAGTACCAAATGACCATTTGCCAGTCGATAAACACCTTGTGGTTCAACAATGGGAGTGCTATACTGCGAACGGTTCAAAACTTCACTTAATATGGAACCCCTCTCCAAACCTCTCCCCGATGCGGGGAGAGGCTTAAGAACCGGATGCGCGAATGTTAAATAAGTATAGTTTTCAGCCGTTTTTAGTATAATTTTCTGAAATAGGCGATCGCGCTTGGAAGTGGCTGATTTAGTTGGATCGCCGACACTTGGTACAGAGCGTACTGTCCCGGTAGGATAAGAAGAAACAACAGCATCGCCAGGACGTTGGGGTAAACCACCGTTGCCTGTAATCAAAAAAGTACCACTAGATTTATTTTTGCCCCTCACGATGCAACTATTGGCAAGCAGAACGTTAGTATCAATAATATTAGACGGTAGTTGGATCAGGCTGTTTTGCAGAGCATCAGTGTTAAGTGTATTCACATTGACCTCACCCGCCACACCCAAGGTAGAACTGGCAGTGATGCTACTCAAGTCTGTTAACTGCGGGCGCGACTGGATGCCCTTGATCGCATTAGAGTTAATCTGGATGTTACCGCCAGTGCCTGTGTAGGCGTTGGCAGTGATGTCACTATTTTCTTCAGGGACAGCAACGATAAATTTAGAATTAATATTAATATTGCCGCCATCACCACCTTTAAGAGCAGTGCCTGCATTCGTGGAAATTTGACTACCGTGACGCAGCAATAAAATGTCCCCTAGCTGTAAGTTAATATTACCACCTTGACTGCTAGTAGTTTGAGCAGAAATGGAGGCTCCGTTGTCAAGGGTAAGAGTGTCTGCAAGTAGGCTGATATTCCCTGCATTGCCTGTACCTTCACTATTGACTGATACCTTTGCCCCATCTCTAATAGTGGCTTGACGAGGGTCAATGAATATGCTACCACCATCTCCCGTAGAACCAGCAGCAGTGTTAGCGAAGATACCACTGGTAGAACCTTGATTACCAATAACATCACTTAACTGGTCTGTTTGTCCTGGTTGGCGTAAGCGCTGTTCAACTTGAGTTTGGCGTTGAGTAAAGTTTGGGTCACTTCCGGCTAAGGTCAAGCTATCTCTCACATTCAGGGTGATAGTTCCAGCTTTGCCGCCGCCACGAGTATTAGTTACCACTTGTCCGCCGTTGAAAGCTTCAAAGGAATTGGCATTAATTGTAATGTTGCCTCCATCCCCAAAGCCAGCAGTCCCAGCGGCGACAATGGCAGCATCCGCTACTTTAAAATTGGGTGTTGTTACCGTAATATTACCTGCGTTTCCTGTTGTTTCTCTATCCGTAATAGTAACTAAACCGCTAGAAAATCCTGTAGAACCGATACCAGAAAGAGTGACAGAATCGGAAGCAGCGATCCGAATATTTCCCCCACGCCCTTGCGCCGCAGGCAGATTTCCTGTTGGTCGGAAAAGAGATGACTGGATTTGAGAGCCATCTGTTAATAACACAGAACGAGCAAGAATGTCAATATCACCTGCATTGCCAACACCTCCAGATTCTACAGTAGTTCTGATGTTGACTAGAGTTGGTCAGTGAAACAGCATCATCTACCTTCACTGAGATGTTACCTGCATCTGCTCGTCCACTAGTACTGGCATTGATTTGAGCATTATTGGATAAGGATAGTGTTCCAGATTTAACTTGGATATTTCCGCCTTTACCAGTACTACCAGTTCCTACTTCACTGAAGATACCTGTAGTACGTCCATTGCTGCCAGTGCCGTTCAAAGTAATTGCATCACGGGCATTGATAGTAATATCGCCTGCTTTTCCCAACCCATAAGTACCAGCACTAATTTGAGCACCGTTGTTTAAAGACAACGATCCAGTTGTGACGTTGATATTTCCGGCATCGCCCACACCACCAGAGTTTACTGTACTGTATGCACCACTGGAATTAAGATTTCTACCCACCCCATCAAACCTGATACTATCACGGGCATCGATAGTAATATTGCCACCACTACCATGTCCAAAAGTGCTGGCAGAAAGTTGAGCGCCATCGCTTACTGTCAGAGAACCTGTTGTCACCCGGATGTTTCCGCCCTTGCCCATACCAGTAGATCCGACTGTGCTGAAAAGACCGCTAAAACGTCCATTGCTGCCAGTGCCGTTCAAAGTAATTGCATCACGGGCATTGATAGTAATATCGCCTGCTTTTCCCAACCCATAAGTACCAGCACTAATTTGAGCACCGTTATTTAAAGACAACGACCCTGTTGTGACGTTGATATTTCCTGCATCGCCCACACCACCAGAGTTTACTGTACTGTATGCACCACTGGAATTAAGATTGCTACCCACCCCATCAAACTTCACACGATCGCGGGCATCGATAGTAATATTGCCGCCACTACCCTGTCCAGAGGTGCTGGCAGAAAGAATCGCGCCATTGGTAACGGACAGCGAACCTGTTGTCACCCGGATATCTCCACCCTTTCCCTTACCTTCTAATAATGATGAGGAAGCACCACTAGAGCGTTCATTGCTGCCCACCCCATCAAAGCTAACAGTATTGCGGGCATCGATAGTGATATTGCCTGCATTCCCCTTTGCAAAGCTAAACAGTGTACCGCCATTAGTTAATGAGAGTGTGCCAGTTGTTATCCGGATATCACCGCCATTGCTATTCTCACCTGCGATAGTGTTAGCACTGCTTTCAAGTCCATTGCTGCCTACGCCGTCAAAGGCTGCTGTATCGCGGGCATCAATGGTGATACTGCCAGCATTTCCCGAACCGAAGCTATTAGCACTGAGTAGACCGCCATTTTTTAAGAACAGCGCTCTAGTATTCACGCTAATATCTCCACCACTGCCTACGCCATTACTTCCTATGCCAGTATCTGCACTGCTGTCCTCAAAGGTAATGGTATCTCGGGCATTTAAGGTGATGTTGCCTGCACTTCCTTGTCCATCCGTAGTTGCATATATTAGAGCGCCATTGGTCACCAAAAGCGACCCAGTTGTCAGATGAACGTTTCCCCCTTTGCCTTCACCTCCAGTTAGCAAGCTGCTTTGCACACCAGTAATTGCATTACCCACTCTACCGTCTAAATTCACTGTATCGCGAGCATCAATAGTAATATTACCTGCTTCACCTTGCCCGGAAACATTGGTAACCAGTCGAGCGCCATTTGTCAATGAGAGCGACCCAGTTGTTACCCGAATGTCTCCCCCTTTGCCCACACCGCTAGCAAACACATAGCTTTGAGCAGAACTACCACCATCAAAGCTAACTTGATTACGAGCATCAATTGTGATATTACCTGCGTCCCCTTTCCCTAAGGTGCTGCTAGTGAGAAAGGCTCCATTCGTTAATGAAAAAGTGCCTGTTGTTACCCGAATGTCTCCGGCTTTGCCTACTGCCCCTGGTTGTACACTAGTATTTGCACTCCTAAAGTTATCCCCTTTACCATCAAAGTTAACGCGATCGCTAGCATTGATGATAATATTTCCCCCATTTCCAAGCCCAGAGGTGCTGGCATTCAAGACCGCGCCATCAGTTAAAGACAAAGATTTAGCCTTGATGTTAATATCGCCACCATTGCCCACCGATCCTGCTTCTGTATTATTGAAAATGCCACTTGGAAATCCGTTTTGATTTGCTCCTCCCAAAGTGACGCGATCGGCTACATTAATATTCACACCTCCCGCATTGCCACGACCACCGGGTTCTGAAGCGTTTGCGCCAAAAGTACCAGATTGCAGTTGCGCGCCATTAGTCAGGGAAAGCGACTCGGCTGTAATAAAAATACCCCCACTATTGCCGACTGCGCTCGCTCCCAAATTGCTGAAGATCTTGCTATTATCAACAGACACTGCTCTTGATGCCTGCACAAATACACGAACGCTATCCCCTTGTCCAAAAGTACTAGATTCCAGTTGAGCGCCAGTAAGGGAAAGCGAATCTGCTGTAATAAAAATCCCGCCACTATTGCCGACTGCGTTCGCTTCCAAATCGCTGAAGATGCCGCTATTGGCAACAGATATTGCTGAAGATGCCTGCACAAATACCCTGCCACTATCCCCTTGCCCATAGGTGCTGGCATTCAAAACAGCATTATTGCGTAGTGTGAGCGAACCTGTAGTGATATTGATGTTGCCACCTTTCCCGAAAGCTTCCGGTTGCACTACGTTAGAAATAAAGCTACCATCACTGAGAGTGGTTGACCCTGTGGCATTGATTTCAATATCTCCCGCTCTGCTATCTGGCGTACCCAATCCTGATTCTATCCCAGCACGTAGTTTACTTTCTCCGGCCAAATTCACGTTTTGAGCATTAATGGCAATACTACCGCCATTGGCTCCACGGACATTTACCTCTGCCCCATTGGTGAGAGATACATCTGCTTTTTGCACTTGATCGGGAACATTTAATCGAAGAGTATTACCCGCCACATTTAGGGGAACACGAACCGTAGAAGCTAATCCTGCCAATTCGATGCGACCTTCATAAGCTCTGAGGCTACCACCATCTAAGTTGACATTGCCACCTACTAACAGTAAACTCCGACCATCTGGCACTCTCAAACCTGTCACAAGATCGCCAATTGGATTAAGTCCGGCGGGTGCAATTGACCTATTTGTAATAGCGGCGGCTGAGATTTGATTGAACAGCAACGCGTCAGGATTGATTGTAAGTATTGGTGAGGGTGCAACTGGGGCGTCAGCACTGAAATTACCGAAGTTCCCAAATTCAACTGCATGGGCTGTTGTGCCTACAAATGAACCGGTGACATTCAATACCGCATTCGGACCAAAAATAATCCCGTTCGGATTAATCAAAAACAAGTTGGTGGCATCACCAATTGTACCCAGAGTTCCGAAAATTTCTGAGAGGTTATTACCTGTGACCCGTGCCAGAATATTTTGGATACTAGGTAATGGACTCTTGAAATAGGCGGATCGTCCAGCGCTGACATTGAATTCTTGAAAACTGTGGAAATTGTTAGCCCCGCGTACCGCCCCACCTGTAATTTCTTCTGTTGGCAATCCTTGCGCATTGGGTGTAACAATAGAAGTCTCTGCGCCCAGTGTGTGATCTGGCACAATTTTACTCTGGGCAAGAGTGGGGCTAACGTAGGCGTAAGCACTTATCCATACATAACACCCGAACCATCCCAACTGCCAACACCAACTCAACCAGTGTCTTTGTGTCATCTCTTGCACAACCACGCGTATCCAAAATGGTATAAAACAACTATATCTTCTCTGGTTATCGGAAATTTTGTCTTGCACTTTTATGCAATCATTTAGGCATAAATAAGCAATGCAATTGACATGCGGATACCCACCCCACAAAATGTCGCGTCAAGACAAGTCGGAAATTCTCACCAACAACTCCTAACCGAACCGTATTGCGCTATATATAGGGGAATGTATGATTAAAACAGTTGCATATTTAACAAATAAATTCAGCTTTATTGCTTCATGCGTCGAGACTCAATATTTTACAAACTGTTTCAACAATCCCCCACACTGCTATTTGAACTCTTAACAAATCCGCCGACAAATGCGGATGCTTACCGATTTGATTCCGTAGCTGTCAAAGAACCGAAATTTGAAATCGACGGGGTATTTCTCCCACCGGAAAACGAAGGTGCAGGAGTGGTATATTTTTGTGAGGTGCAGTTCCAGAAAGATGAACAACTTTACGAAAGGGTATTTGCAGAATCCTCATTATATTTCTATCGCAACCGTGCGAGATTTAGCGATTGGCAAGTAGTGATAATTTACCTAACACGCAGTATCGAACAAAGCGATATTCATCCTCATCGAACCCTACTCAACGGTCACCAAGTACACCCTTGTATATTTGGATGAGTTGGGGGATATTCGCGACTTACCTTTATGGGTAGCGCTGATGGTATTAACTACAGTAGATGAAGACCAAGCACCAGCACAAGCAAGGTATTTGTTAACCAGAACCCGTCAAGAAGTACCATCTACCTCAAGTCGCGCCATAATAGAGATGCTGACGACGATCATGGTGTACAAATTTGAACAATTGAGTCAAAGGGAGGTAGAGTCTATGTTAGGAATAACGTTGCAGCAAACGCGAGTGTACCGGGAAATTAAAGAAGAAGGAATAAAAGAAGGAATAGAAGAAGGAATAAAAGAAGGACGACACGAAGAGGCGGCTAACCTCGTTATTCGACAGATAACTAAGCGGATTAAGCAGAAACTCTCTGAGGAAATAGTAGCGCGAATTTCTGCTTTACCATTGCCTGTTCTCGAAGATTTGAGCGAAGCACTGTTAGATTTTACCAGTTTGGCTGATTTGCAAGCTTGGTTAAATCATGTCTGATTTCACAAATAAATTCAGCTTTATTGCTTCATGCGTCGAGATTCAATATTTTACAAACTGTTTCAACAATCTCCCACACTGCTATTTGAACTCTTAACAAATCCGCCGACAAATGCAGATGCTTACCGATTTGATTCGGTAGCTGTCAAAGAACCGAAATTTGAGATCGACGGGGTATTTCTCCCACCGGAAACCGAAGGTGCAGGAGTGGTATATTTTTGTGAGGTGCAGTTCCAAAAAGATGAACAACTTTATGAAAGGGTATTTGCAGAATCTTCGTTATATTTTTATCGCAACCGTGGTAGATTTAGCGATTGGCAAGTAGTGATAATTTACCCAACGCGCAGTATCGAACAAAGCGATATTCATCCTCATCGAACCCTACTCAACGGTCACCAAGTACATCGGGTGTATTTGGATGAGTTGGGGGATATTCGCGACTTACCTTTATGGGTAGCGCTGATGGTATTAACTACAGTAGATGAAGACCAAGCACCAGCAGAAGCAAGGTATTTGTTAACCAGAACCCGTCAAGAAGTACCATCGACCTCAAGTCAAGCCATAATAGAGATGCTAACGACGATTATGGTGTACAAATTTGAACAATTGAGTCAAAGGGAGGTAGAGTCTATGCTAGGAATAACGTTGCAGCAAACGCGAGTGTACCGGGAAATTAAAGAAGAAGGAATAAAAGAAGGACTAAAAGAAGGAATAAAAGAAGGACTAAAAGAAGGACGACACGAAGAGGCGGCTAACCTCGTTATTCGACTGATGACTAAGCGGATTGGACAGAAACTCTCTGAGGAAATAGTAGCGCGAATTTCTGGTTTACCATTGCCTGTTCTCGAAGATTTGAGCGAAGCACTGTTAGATTTTACCAGTTTGGCTGATTTGCAAGCTTGGTTAAATCATGTCTGATTTCACAAATAAATTCAGCTTTATTGCTTCATGCGTCGAGATTCAATATTTTACAAACTGTTTCAACAATCTCCCACACTGCTATTTGAACTCTTAACAAATCCGCCGACAAATGCAGATGCTTACCGATTTGATTCGGTAGCTGTCAAAGAACCGAAATTTGAGATCGACGGGGTATTTCTCCCACCGGAAACCGAAGGTGCAGGAGTAGTATATTTTTGTGAGGTGCAGTTCCAAAAAGATGAACAACTTTATGAAAGGGTATTTGCAGAATCTTCGTTATATTTTTATCGCAACCGTGGTAGATTTAGCGATTGGCAAGTAGTGATAATTTACCCAACGCGCAGTATCGAACAAAGCGATATTCATCCTCATCGAACCCTACTCAACGGTCACCAAGTACATCGGGTGTATTTGGATGAGTTGGGGGATATTCGCGACTTACCTTTATGGGTAGCGCTGATGGTATTAACTACAGTAGATGAAGACCAAGCACCAGCACAAGCAAGGTATTTGTTAACCAGAACCCGTCAAGAAGTACCATCGACCGCAAGTCGCGCCATAATAGAGATGCTGACGACGATTATGGTGTACAAATTTGAACAATTGAGCCAAGCAGAGGTAGAGTCTATGCTAGGAATAACATTGCAGCAAACGCGAGTGTACCGGGAAATTAAAGAAGAAGGAATAAAAGAAGGACTAAAAGAAGGACTAAAAGAAGGACGACACGAAGAGGCGGCTAACCTCGTTATTCGACTGATGAGTAAGCGGATTGGACAGAAACTCTCTGATGAAATAGTAGCGCGAATTTCTGGGTTACCATTGCCTGTTCTCGAAGATTTGAGCGAAGCACTGTTAGATTTTACCAGTTTGGCTGATTTGCAGGCTTGGTTAAATCATGTCTAATAAGTAAGAAAGTTTGCGTAACCTCAGATCTTGCACCAATCCCTAACGAATGGAATTCGCGCGCCAGTCGCCTACGGAGGGAAACCCTCCTTCAGCGCTGGCTTGGCTATACAAACTAAGTCCGCCTACGCGGACTCACAGAAAATCAAGGGTTTGAAACCCGCGAAGGCGGGTTTTGTCTGTGTAGCCGCGACTTACAGTCGTTAGGTGCAAGATGTGAGGTAACGCGATCCTGTCGTTAGAACAAATACTTAAGTATTACTTTGTTTACCAGTATTGATGCATGGTGTAAGTAGGTCGGCATAAATAAATGTAACTATATAACAGAATGTAAAGACATTAAAAATCTTTGCGATTGCTTCGCTCCACGTTGTTTCGCTCGCGGCGGACATAGTTTGGTTTTTTCTTACGACCTACTTAATAATATAGTTATTAATAGTGGATTGTTCTACTATCTACTAACCACTATAAGACTACTATTTGATTTTTGAACAGATACGTAGATTGTGTTAGCGGGAGAGTACACCACCAAAACCTTAAGAATGGTGCCGGACTGCTGCGTCAAGTACGCACCCTACAATACCTATCTATAATAGTTGTTAATTGTGGATTGTTCTACTAACAACTAACCACTAACCACTAACCACTAACCACTAACCACTATCTATAATACTTGTGGCTACTGTAACTGTTGATGCTATTCTTGACCGTGCCTTACTGGGGTATGATTTGTCTCCCCAAGAGGGAGTGTTATTATTAAAACAGACTGACAAGAGCGCGATCGCTGCCATTCGCGCCACAGCTGACACATTGCGTCAACAGCAAGTGGGCGATTTTGTTACCTACGTAATTAATCGTAATATTAACTTTACTAATATTTGTGAGCAGCATTGTAGTTTCTGTGCATTCCGCCGAGATGAAGGAGATACAGGTGCTTACTGGTTAGATTGGGTGCAAATTTTGGCAAAGGTAAAAGATGCCGTGCAGCGGGGTGCAACGGAAATCTGTATGCAAGGGGGATTGAACCTACAAGCAAAAATAAACGGCAAATCTTTGCCTTATTACCTGAAGCTAGTAGAAACTATCAAGCAAGATTTTCCCCAACTGCATCTACATGCTTTTTCTCCTCAAGAAGTGCAGTTTATCGCAAGAGAAGATGGACTTGAGTTGAGTCATGTTATTGATGCCTTGTGTAATGCTGGCTTAGGTTCAATGCCAGGAACAGCAGCTGAAGTATTAGACGATGAAGTGCGACGCATCCTTTGTCCAGAGAAAACTGACACGGCGACTTGGCTTTCTATTGTAAGTACAGCTCATAAATTAGGTTTGCACACTACCAGCACAATGCTGTCGGGACATATTGAAACGCCAGAACAACAGATCAAGCATTTGGAAAAATTGCGATCGCTTCAACAAACTGCCATCAATCGAGAATATCCTGGTCGGATTACTGAGTTTATTTTATTACCCTTCGTTGGTCAAGAAGCACCCAAACCGTTACGCCATCGTGTGGGAAGAGATCAGCCCGTTTTAGCAGATGCACTGCTACTAACTGCTGTGGCGCGGATTTACTTAGGAAATTGGATTCCTAACCATCAGCCAAGTTGGGTAAAACTAGGGCTTTTAGGTGCAAAAGAAGCCTTAGTTTGGGGCTGCAACGACATTGGCGGCACACTGATGGAGGAACACATCACGACAATGGCAGGTGCTTTAGGTGGTACATGCATGGAAGTAGAAACCTTGCAAGCTGCTATTACTGACTTAGGAAGACCCTATCAACAAAGGGATACTCTTTATCAAGTTGTTAGTTGTTAGTTGGTAGTTGGTAGTGGTTAGTTGGTAGTTGGTAGTTGGTAGTTGGTAGTTGTCCCACTAACAACTAACCACTAACTACTTCAGTGATCCCTGCGATACAAATACAGGATACGATAGACGTTGATTTACGTATCGTTTCACTTATATGTTTATGAAGCGTTATTGGTCACGTCTACTTGCCCTGGTTTTAGTTTTAGTCATTGGAGTGATCGGCTGTTCTAACAGTCCAGATGGTTTAACAGGGGATTATCGACAAGACACCTTAAGTGTAGTCAATACCTTGAAAACTGCTCTAGAGCTACCAGAAGATTCACAAAACAAAGGTGTAGCTCGATCAGAAGCACGTCAAAAAATTAATGACTTTGCGGCACGCTACCAACGGGATAGCGCTGTTTCTGGTCTAAATTCCTTCACAACTATGCGAACAGCCCTCAACTCCCTAGCTGGACACTATAGTTCTTACCCAAATCGTCCTGTGCCACAAAAGCTCAAGACTCGTCTACAGGAGGAATTCGAGCAGGTAGAGGCAGCTCTAAAGCGTGGCGCTTAACTATCTGCTTTTTAAAGTCAAGAGTCAAAAGTTTTGACTCTTGACGACTTGCTGAATTAAGTACACTACGATCATTTAAATGACATATACTAGACAGTAGAAATACTTGGTAAGGTGGGATTTTGAATTTTAAATTTTGAATTGCTTAAAGGAACTTTATATCACTCGGAGATAGTTCTTAACAAAATTCGGCAACAGAAAGAGGGGTTTGGGAGTCTTTAAGTGTAGGCTGTAAACCCCTATTACTCAACTATGGATTTAATACACATCTCCCTAAGTGGTATGAGTTGGGGTAGATGATTGTTTTATGCTTCTACTTGTACGTATGTCAAACTGTCTCTTGAATGTTGCAAAACCAATGCTCTTTTGGCGACGCTTGTTGTCTGTCATTTTCACCACCAGTCTGCTTCTTCCCTACTTGAGGAGTCAACCAGCAGCGGCGCAAGTAAGCGAGTATTGCCAGGTATCACCTGCGGCGGCGCAAGAAAAGGAAAACTTACGTTTGTCAGCACTCAGAGGCAATCAAGAAGCGGTTGCCAGCTACCAGCAATTGCAGCGACAACACGCACAAGCTGTGCAGGAATGCCGCAATCATACTTGGCCACAAGTACAAGCAATCTGGTTGCGCTTGTATCCCTGTGATGCACAGCCTGGGATAATTGATCAAATTATGGATCGAATTGTCAACCGAGGTTACAACCAAGTTTATTTGGAAGCGTTCTCGGACGGGCAGGTGCTGTTGCCCGCGAAGAGTAACCCTACGGTTTGGCCTTCTGTGATTCGCACACCCGGTGCAGAAAATGTTGACCTGCTGGCGACAGCAATTCAAAAAGGGCGGGAACGCGGTCTGAAGGTCTACGCCTGGTTGTTTAGCACAAATTTTGGCTACACCTACGCCCTGCGTCCAGACAGGGAAGCGGCGATCGCTCGCAATGGCAAGGGTCAGACAAGCTTATATGTTGTAGATAACGGCAGTCAACTATTTATTGACCCTTATAACTTGCAAGCAAAACGTGATTACTACCAAATGTTACAGGAAGTCTTGCGCCGTCGTCCGGACGGAGTATTATTTGACTATATACGTTATCCGCGACAGGCTGGCAGTGATTCCCTAGTCACGAAAGTTACAGATTTATGGGTGTATAGTGAAGCTACCCAACAAGCTTTATTTCGACGGGCGCTAAATTACAAAGGACTGGAATTCATCCGGCGCTTTTTAACTAAGGGATACGTGACAGCAGGAGATATAGCTCAAGTCGATCAAATGTATCCTCAAGAAGGAGAACCGCTGTGGCAGGGTCGAATTTTACCAGCACAGCAAAAGTCAATTCTTCCTCCAGCTATCAGGCAACCGCAACTACAATTTGAGTTGTGGCAACTTGCAGTCGCCCACGCGATGCAAGGTATCTTGGATTTTGTAGCCTTAGCTGTTTATCCAGCACAGCAGTTAGGAATTCCTGCCGGAGTAGTATTTTTTCCTGGTGGCAACCAAACGGTAGGTCAAGGATATGATTCCCGCTTACAACCTTGGGATAGATTCCCAACTTCGTTACAGTGGAATCCCATGGCTTATGGAAAATGCGGTAATGTCAGTTGTATTGTAGCACAAGTGCGGCAGGTGCTGGACACGGCAAAACCAGATACTCAGATAGTTCCAGCCATAGCAGGTCAGTGGGGAGAGTCCACAGATAATCGTCCATCTCTAGAATTGCAAATGCAGGCACTTCAGCAATTTGCGCCGCAACTAAAGGGAGTTAGTCATTTTTCCTATTCTTGGCAATATCCCTCTCATGATAACGATCGCAAGTTCTGCCGCGTTCACTCGTAGGGGCGGGGTACCCCCGCCCTTACAGAAATAGCGGACAAACACACCCTTTAGATACAATCGATTTAGGCGTGAGTTAATCCAAGTGTCCCATGACTGCACCAACAGAAATTCGTAAAAGGGCGATGGCGCTAGTTGAGCAATTGCCAGGAGAAAGCCTCACCAAAGCTGTTGAGTTCTTGGAAGCTTTGAGCCATGAAGCTAGTGAGGTAAGGGAATCTATTCCTGCTGAACCACAAGAAGAAGCTTTGCTGCAAATCATTCAACGCCGATTGTCACCCGAAGACCAAACCCAACTAGCTTATTTACGTCAGCAGAACGAGACGGGAGAGATAACTGAGGCAGAGTATCAGGATCTGCTAGCCTATGTAGATCGTGTAGAGTGTCAAGATGCAGAAAGAGCAGAAGCTTTGATTCAACTAGCTAGAATCCGCAAAGTTGATCTAAAAACTTTGCTAAAAGAATTTTTACCAATTAATAGAATGCCTCATGCCATCTGAACGAGTTACGGATGCAATGAGGCAAATTGTATCGGCACGAGCGCAAAATTACTGTGAGTATTGCCGATCTTCAGGTGAATTTGCAACTGAGAGTTTTACAGTTGAACATATAAAACCCCGTCAAGCAGGTGGCGAAACCACCTTAGAAAATTTAGCCTGGAGTTGCTTTGGCTGTAACAGTCACAAACACACTAAGACTCAAGGCATAGACCCGATCACAGGACAACAAGAACCTCTGTTCAACCCACGTCAGCAATTTTGGCAAGATAATTTTAGCTGGAGTAGTGACTTCAGTCAAGTCATTGGTAAAACGCCCTGTGGTCGCGCAACAGTAAAAGCACTCCGTTTAAATCGAGCCGGAGTGGTTAATTTGCGTCGTCTCTTGTTTATGGCTGGACTGCATCCACCAGAGGAATCACAGTCCCAATGAAATCAACTGGTTAAATGCAGCATCAAATGGTATCCTTGTTGCAATTTGCGCCGCAACTGAAGGGAGTTCGCCATTTTTCCTATTCTTGACAATATCCCTCTCATGATAGCGATCGCAAGTTCTGCTGCCTTCGTTGATTCTAGGATGGGCAATGATTGGCTTTGTCTCACTTATAGCGATTGAAGTCTTTACAGGACACGGTTTGGTTGGATGGCTGACTAGCCTGTAAGCACAAAGCTGAATTTTAAGAAATTTACCAATCAATATATATAGAATTTTGGAGAAATTAAGATGAGAACTGACTTTGACTTTCCTAACAAAGACCTGCTTGAACCTGTTGTGTTTAGACCTGATTTCAACAACTTTGAGAAAATCAGTGCAAACCAAGCGTGGTCGTTGCTTTTGACCACTGGTAAGGAAGATAAAGTACTGGGACTAAACGCTGAATTGGGTAAATTTTTCACAAACTTACTTATTGCTATCGGAGTGGTAGGGTGTATCTGGGCGACAGTTTTCACTCACCTTACATAAGTAGATCTGTACAGCCTCTAGTTAATACTAGGTCTGTTGAAGTCCTGGCTCTAGCAGCCAGGACTTCATTTTTGGATTTTCCACCTCCCGAACACCTTCATTCATATAAGTAAGTAGGCGATAATAAACCAAACTATGTAAAGAAATGTGAATTTAGCTCTCATTGGCTCGTAGTAAGCGCTCTTTGCACTTACTACAAACCTTTAATTATTCACGCCGACCTACTTAGCAGTCTTAACTCCTAAGAAACACAGGGAACAGGGAACATTAAAATATGTTTCTTCCATATATCACTAGCGGCGTAGTCCGCTAGTTAGAGGCTTATATCTTGCACCTGGTAATTTGAATGTCAAATCCTTGACTAAGTGCGAGAAGAATTAAACGTTCAATATCAAGTAAAAGAAGAGACACGAGTATTTGAGGAAAGAAGCATTCGCTTGTCTGTTTGTGCAGCCTCACCCCAATCAGGTAAATTGGGCAACTGGGTTGATAAATAAGTCCAGTGGGCTATAAGATAAGCAACTAGGGAGAGTATGAGCCAGCGATACACACCAAGCAGAGTGCTTTGACCAAAACGGTGCAAACCAAAACGATGCTTTGCAGTTTTAAACCGCCCCTCAATCTGCCATCTACGCTTACCCCACCATTTAATGGTACTAGCTTTCAGGGGTTTAGTGGACAACACAAAACGAATTTCGGCGTTTGCCATGATCACGTTTGAGGTAATACCAAGACACGGTAACAGGAAAGTTCAAACCAACCAAGCGTACAAGTTGTCCCTGTTTATGCAGATGCCTTAAAACTCTTCCATCAACTAATTTACGGTCAATGGGTACACCTGTAATCGCATGATATTTGAGGTGGCGTATACTGTGGAGAAATTCTATACGAACATAAGCAGTATCGGCTAAAATCATCACCGGAAAACTCGATTTTAAGGATTTGGGTAAGCGTTGAACCAATTTCAGTCCTAACTGTGCGGGGGAAGTCGTGCCTTTTCCTCTCCAAACACGCTCAACGACAAGGTATTCGCCACTGTCCCACAACTAAATAGAGCACCACCAGATGCAATCCACGTTTACCGTTATAAACGGAAATTAAATGCTCAAATTCAAATAATTTTCCACATTTTTCTAAAGTTGTTAGGTCAACAATGACCTGTAGAAATGGTCTACGCTATGAGTGGAAACTCAGATAAAACTTGTTCAAGTATGTGGTTGCGAACAATGCGAAACCTGAACCCTTGTTGACCAAGGATTTATATTTAAAAACCGGCTTAATGTACGTTTGTGATCTCGTTTGAGAGTTTTCAGGTAAGGGATGTCCTTGTGCCTCCAACAATAATCCCAGCATTGCCGAGAGGTGATATTTTTGGTACTGTGTAGGCATTAACTCCGATAAATTGTAGACTAAATCCTGGGCGTGGGTAAGCATTGTTCTTACTTATTTATAAAATTACCTTTCACGCCCTTTCTCTCATGTTTTGAGTCAAGAGTGTAAACAAGTCTCACGGATCGTCTTGCAAGCGATCGGACTGTGGGGATGATGCTTTGCCTCATTCCTCATAGAGATGCTTCCTTGACACCGACTCTGTTATATTACGATGCTCTTTGGTTAAATTTAAAACCATATCTTACTTACGCTTTACCCTTTGTCTACTGTCACGCTTTTGCACTCTTTATTTGCTTTCTCCGAGTTTATTCGGTAGGTGCAAGATATGAGTCAATTGGTTGTAAGTGCCATATTTACTGAAATCATAGAACAAACTCTGCTGCACTTGGGCAGTTTTAGGATTAACATGAATGTAGCGTTCGATTAATTTTGAAAATTACTCAAACTTAACGTAACTAACAGAAACAAGCTTTAAAAATATCTGTAACAAGGTTAGAGAATCCTTATGTCAAACAATCCCTTTGTCGTAGGAAAGCCAGTTACCCCAGAATTTTTTGTGGGACGGAAATATGAAATAGCAGTTTCATTCGCTCAAATATCTCAGCGCGGTCACCTAGCTATTTGGGGTGGTCCAGGAATAGGCAAATCCTCTATTTTAGAGTTATTGGCTTCACCCGCAGTTTGGGAAGAACATGGATTAGAACCATCAGAGGCTGTAATTGCACTTCTAAGTTGCGAAAATATCAATCCCTTCACTCCCTCAAGTTTTTGGCGAGAGGTATTGAGTGTTATGAAAGATAACTTGGAGAGTGAATCTGCATTGCAGACTGAAATTGAAAAACTCTTGGAACAAGGGCAAACAACAAAAGATAGCCTCAATAAAATATTGCAGAAGCTTGGTAAAAAACACAAATTCTTGGTGTTGCTAGTCAACGACTTTGATGTACCCTTGCAGGACAACGAGGAATACACCGAAGCAAATATGCAACAATTCTTGAGCGAGTGCCGTAGTTTGGCTGTTGCTTCTCCAGGGGGTAAATATCTCTCAATGGTTGTGACCTCACTCAAGCGCTTAAGTGAACTCGGTCCAAAACTCAATCCTAACGCTTCCCCGTGGTACAACCACTATCTGTTTCAGCAACTCAAGCCATTAAATGACAAGGAAATTGAACAATTACTTGGTGTGATGCCAATGACACTGGCATTACGGGAAGCAATTAGAGAAATAGCTGGTAGAGACCCACGTCTGCTACAGATAGCTGGTTTTCTGTTATACACACAGCTAGAAACTGATAAAGAAGCTAATAAAGTCCCTAATATTCAAGAATTTATCAATAACTTTGAAACAGATACCAGACATATTTTCAAAACTACTTGGAATAGGTGTAGTGAAATAGAACAGGCTCTTTTGATGTTACTAGCTTTGTTTGATTTAAAAGGTCATCTGCATAAGAAGAAAAACTTTGACTTGGGTAATATTGAGCTGATATTTACTCAAAGAGGACGGGAATTGACCAACCTGGAAGAACAAGGTGTGATTATTCGCAAAGAAGAGGAAGAGAAAACAGTATATTCCTTTGCTTCCTTAATGATGCAGCGATGGGTGATTCAAGAAGTTTGGAATACTGACAATGCGTTAATTCAAGAACGGGAAAAAGTATTTATTAAGTTAATAAGTCATAAACAACTTAGTCAAATTAACTCGATATGGCAGCATAAAGATGAAGTGCTATCTACTATCGAATGGTTTGGTAAGTTAGTAGCTGCTTTTCCCAGTGGATTAATCTTAAGTTAGTCGGTAACCTTGTGGAGAGAAAAAAGATGACGAATAAAAATCCTTACATCATTGGTATACCAATCCCTAAAGAGGACAATTTTTTCGGACGTGAAGAGTTGTTCCTGTTTATTGAAGATAGTCTCAGTGCTGATACAAAATTTCTCTTACTGCATGGTCAACGACGCATTGGTAAGTCCTCTGTACTCAAACAGCTTGCCCATAAAGTAGATCAAAAAGAGTTTGTCTTTGTTATTTTTGATTTGCAAATTCATAGTGATTCTTCTCTGAGCGACATATTATACAATTTAGCTGAAACAATCGCAGAAGATTTAAAAATAGATTCCGATATGATCGCACTTCCTTCTGATGAAAATTTAAACACCAATCCAGATATATTTTTTGATAATTTTCTACTAGAGGTTTATCAGCAATTAGATGGTAAAAAATTAGTACTATTGCTAGATGAATTTGATGTTGTCAGTAGCGATAATAGCATATTAAGTCAGGGTGAAAGTTTTTTTAGATACTTACAATCACTTTTAAAAAAACAAAGTAAACTATTTATTATTCCAGTAGTAGGACGGGCTAAGGATGATTTTGAGAACCTGTTTCAGTTATTCAAAAGTCCACCATACCAAGAAATTGGTTTACTTAATGACCTAAGTGCTAGACGACTAATTACTAGACCAGTACAAGGTAGATTGGAGTATAACGAAGATGCAATCCAAGCTATTTTAAAACTCTCAGCAGGGCATCCCTTTTTTACCCAAGCTATCTGCTTTAATCTCTTTGAACAAGCAAAAATTGAAGATAATTGGACAGTTACTGGTTCTGATGTCCAAAGTATTGTAGATAGGGCAATTGAGAGTGCAGAAAGTGGACTATCATGGTTCTGGGATGGACTATCGATTTCTGAGCAAGTAGTATTTTCCGCCGTAGCAGAAGCTCATAAAATAGCTATTGAGCAAAATAAATCGATTCCAGAAGACCCGTTAACGCGGCTAAGAAAATATGGGGTTATTCCGACACAATTATTAACTCATGCTGCTAAACAACTAGCCAACAAAGGTTATTTGGATGATACGGAGCACAGAGTAAAAATTGAATTAGTTCGCCGATGGTTAGTAAAATATCACAAATTGAATCAAGAGATACTTAAACTGCAGGAAATTAATAAAGAAGAAATTAATAAAATAAAAGAAACAGCAGATGGGCAGGATAATAACCAAGATGGAATAGACCATTATGAAGAAATATTAAAACTCAATCCCAATTACTTTATTATTTTACCTGATCTAGCTCAGAAGTACTTGGAGATTGAAAATTTTGATAAAGCCTTGGAACTTCACACGCGAGCTTATAAGGTTAACCCTATAGTTAATAAAGAAGGGCTTTTACTTGCACAAGAAACTTATGGGAAAAAATTAATAGAACAAGGAGAGTTAATTAAGGCAAAAGTTCAGTTTGAGGGAGTTTTAGAAATTGAGAGTGATAGAGAATCAGCAACACAAGAACTTAGAAGAATTGAGACTAAACTTGAAAACCAGCAATTAACCACAGTAACAGTACAAGATCACTCAGTTCAACGTCGTAGAAACTATCTAATAACCGCAAATCCCCAGCGAGTTATATTGGGTATAATTGCAACAGTTATTGCAGTTGTAGGTGGTGGTATCGGTATTTATCAATTTTTAACTCCCTGTTCTGGAGGTCAACAGAAACTTAATGGTAGTTGTCCTTCAATTGCAACAAATACACCAACACCCACACCAACTTTGGGTAATATTGAGAGTAAAATTAGTCGTGGCGATCGCACTCTCTTTTCAGATACCCCCAATACTTTCCGCGACCAAGGTATAGAAGCATTTAAAAAAGGTAATTACCCCCAAGCCATTAAATTATTTGAAACCGCTTTAAAAACGGATAAGCGCAAAGACCCAGAAGTACTAATTTACTATAATAATGCCAAAGCTCGTGAAAAGGGTAATCCCTTAACTTTAGCAGTGGTTGTACCCGAAGACAAATCTATAGCTCCAGAAATGTTGCGTGGAGTCGCACAAGCACAAAATAAATTTAATGTTAATGATGGTTTAAATGGTCGATTGCTGGAAATTGTCATTGCCAACGATGATGACAAACCAGACCAAGCCAAACAAATAGCTCAAAAACTGGTTAGGGATGAATCTGTACTCGGAGTAATTGGGCACTACTCTAGCAAAACTACCGAATCGGCTCTTGATGTGTACAAACTAGAAAGTATACCTATCATTTCTCCTACCAGCACTGCCAACTCCTTGAGTGATAAAGTTTTCTTTAGAACAGCTCCTTCAGATGTTGCATCTGGTAAAATATTAGCGGAATATGCTAAAAATTTTCCTTTAAATAAAGTTACTATTGCTTATAATCCTAAAAGCCCTTATAGCAATAGTTTGAAGGAGGAATTTGAAAAAAACTTTGGTCAGAGTGATCGTAATATAGACTTGACAGATCCAAGACTAAATACCACGCAAGAACTTAAAGATAGTGCAACTCAACAGGTGCAGGCAGTTATGTTGTTGCCTGCTAATGAAAATGATATTAACGCGGCGCTTAAAATTGCTAAAGTCAATGCAGATAATAAGTTAGAGCTAAAGTTGTTAGGTGGTGATACTCTGTACGATTTGATAACATTACAAAATGATGGGATTGCTGTGAAAGGCTTAGTTCTTGCTGTGCCTTGGTTTAGGGAAGCACCACAAGCCCAAAAATTTGCTGTTCCAGCAGAAAAATATTGGGGAGGAGGCATTAGTTGGCGTACAGCCACTAGCTTTGATGCCACTCAAGCTTTTATTAAATCTCTGTCATCCAACCCTTCAAGAGAAAGTATTTTGCAAGGACTGCGGAGTATAAAACTTCCGCCTGAAGAAACATCAGGAAATGAACTTAAATTTATTAATGGGGAACGGCAGAGTAAACCCATCCTTGTTAAGGTTGAGAAAGGTCAGTTTAAGTGCTTGCAGCAACTATGTTCTCCCTAGTGGATGCCGGGTAGCTTCTTATATGAATAATTCTACTGCTCGAAAAAATCCTTACATCATCGGTCGTCCAATCCATGAACCGGAAAAGTTTTTCGGACGGGAAAGTCTATTCCAGTTTATTAAAGATAATTTGAGTCAGGATAAAAAAGTTATTCTGTTGCACGCTCAAAGACGTATTGGTATGTCGTCCGTACTTCAGCAGATTCCCAATAAAGTTGCTCAAGATAAATTTGCCTTCGTTCTTTTTGATTTGCAAGGTTACAGCGAATCTTCTCTGAGCGATATATTATATAACCTCGCAGAAGAGATCGCATCTCAACTGGAGCTAAATTCAGATATTGTCACACCTCCTACTGATGAAGAATTAAAAAATAATCCAGATATATTTTATAATGAATTCATCCCAAAAGTTGAGCGGGAATTAGGTGAAAAAAATCTAGTGTTATTACTAGATGAATTTGATACCGTCAGTAGCAATAATAATAATCAAATAATAAATCAAGGTACTGGTTTTTTTGAATATCTACAATTGCTTATAAATAAGCATAATAAATTATTTATTATTCTGCTAGTAGGGCGGTTTAAGAATGATTTGCAAAACCTGCTTGATTTATTCAAAGGTGCGCCATTGCAAGAAGTTGGTTTACTGGATGAGGTAAGTGCTAGGCGGCTAATTATTAACCCAGCACAAAGTATGCTGGAATATGAGGAGGATGCAATCAAAGCAATTTTGGAACTCTCAGCAGGGCATCCCTATTTTACCCAAGCTATATGCTTTAATCTCTTTCTACAAGCAAAAATTGACGATAATTGGATGGTAACTCGTTCTGATGTCCAAGGTATTGTAAACAAAACCATTGAAAGTGCTACAGGTGGATTAACATGGTTTTGGGATGGACTGTCTATTTCTGAGAAAGTAGTATTTTCAGCCGTAGCAGAGGCTCAAAAAATATTTAAGGATCAAAAGAAATCGTTTCCAGAAGACCCTTTAACGCTGCTAAAAAAATCTGGGGTCATTCCGACAGACGAGATGCTTACATCTGTCAAAAAACTAACATTAAATGGGTTTTTAGATGACACCGAGCATCGAGTAAAAATTGAATTAATCCGCCGTTGGTTAGTGGAACGTCGCCCATTACAAGTTACAATATGGGGATTGGAAGAACTTGGAAAAGAAGAAATTAATAGAATTGACCAAGAAGCAACAAAACTGTATCAAAATGGAAAAAGACAGGATTCTATAAACTGTTATGAGGATATTTTGAAACTTAATCCCAATCACTTTAGTACTCTACCTGTTTTAGCTGAGAGATACTTGGAGATTGGAAGTTTTGACAAAGCCTTAAAACTATATCAGCGAGCCTACAAACTAGATTCTACACGTAATCAAGAAGGGCTTTTACTAGCGCGAGAAAGCTATGGGAACAATTTGATAAACCAAAAAGAATTTACAAAAGCAAAAATTCAGTTTGAACAAGTTTTAAAGATTGAACCTGATAGAGTATCAGCAAAATATAAACTACGAGAGATTGAAGCAGAAATTTCTCAGCAACAACTAAACAGAAAAGCAGAAATCTCTAAACAACAGTTACAAACTCTACATGGACAAGCTCCAAAAACTCCTTTTCCCCAGCGATTTATTATATTGGGTACAATTGTAGCAGTTATTGCCCTTGTGGGCGGTAGTATTGGTATTTCTCTATTTTCAATTTACTGTTCTGGAGGTCAACAGAAAGTTAATGGTAGTTGTCCTTCAATTGCAACAAATACACTACCACCCACACCAACTTTGGGTAATATTGAGAGTAAAATTAGTCGTGGCGATCGCACTCTCTTTTCAAATATTCCCAATACTTCCCGCAACCAAGGTATAGAAGCATTTAAAAAAGGTAATTACCCCCAAGCCATTAAATTATTTGAAACCGCTTTAAAAACGGATAAGCGCAAAGACCCAGAAGTACTAATTTACTATAATAATGCCAAAGCTCGTCAAAAGGGTAATCCCTTAACTTTAGCAGTAGTTGTACCCGCAGACAAAGCACAAGCCATAGCTCAAGAAATGTTGCGTGGAGTCGCACAAGCACAAGATAAATTTAATGTTCATGGTGGTTTAAAAGGTCGATTGCTGGAAATTGTCATTGCCAACGATGGTAACAACCCAAACCAAGCAAAACAAATAGCTCAACAACTAGTTAGCGATAAATCTTTACTCGGAGTAATTGGGCACAATACTAACGAAACTACAGAATCGGCTCTCGATGTATATAAACAAGCAGGTATAGCTATAATTTCTCCTACCAGTGGTAGCAACTCTTTGAATGATAAAGTTTTCTTTAGAACAGTTCCTTCGGATGCTGCATCTGGTGAAATATTAGCGGAATATGCTAAAAAGTTTTTTTTAAATAAAGTTGCTATTGTTTATAATTCTAAAAGCCCCTATAGCAATAGTTTGAGGGAGGAATTTGAAAAAAACTTTGGTGAGATTTCTCGTAATATAGACTTGACAGATCCAAAACTGAATATCGAGCAAGAACTTGAAGATAGTGCATCTAAACAGGTGCAGGCAGTTATGTTGTTCCCCGGTCTAGAAAATATTGAGACGGCGCTTGAAATTGCTAAAGTCAATGCAAATAATAAGTTAGGGCTAAAGTTGTTAGGTGGTGATACTCTGTACGATTTGGTAACATTACAAAAAGGTGGGATTGCTGTGGAAGGCTTAGTTCTTGCTGTGCCTTGGTTTAGGGAAGCACCACAATCGCAAAAATTTGCTGTTCCAGCAGAAAAATATTGGGGAGGAGGCATTAGTTGGCGTACAGCCACTAGCTTTGATGCCACTCAAGCTTTTATTAAATCTTTGTCATCCAACCCTTCAAGAAAAAGTATTTTGCAAGGACTGCGGAGTATAAAACTTTCCCCTGAAGAAACATCAGGAAATGAACTTAAATTTACTAATGGGCAACGGCAGAGTAAACCCATCCTTGTTAAGGTTGAGAAAGGTCAGTTTAGGGTACTACAGTAGATCGAGGTTATTGCCAACGGCACGGGAGCTACAAAAAAAGCCCACAACCCTAGTACAGCAGGCGCGGAAATAACCCAACTATTAAATAGTCAACACTTTCCACTTATGATGAGGTACTCGCCTTCTCAACCAACTACCATAAAGTACAGGAATTGCTAGATTAATAATTATTGCCAAAAGTATGAGAAGAACGGCATGATTACTCAAGTAATGGTTCAACCTTCATCTTTCATGCGCTCTGGAGTTGAAATGAGCCAGTTCGGTGATGTATTTATATTCAAATTTACCGTTGAATTGCAGTCTCGCTTAGAACATCTTCTGATCCTCCAAGAACCCATTTATCTTGTTATTCGACATTAGACCAGCGATTGATTGGAAGCCTTACAAGTCTAGATTTGTGGGCTACCTGCTTTTGTCTCAAGTCATTAAAAATCGCTCGTAAATCATATTGAAATGATCGAGCATATTCTTCTCTATATTTATGAATCTCATCAAGAATTTCATTCTTGTACATAATTTAGACCTCTAGGTTATATCCAATAAGCTCATAGGGAGTGCAAATGACTGCTCGTATTCATGTTACTAAAATCTAGTATAAACTATTAATTTCTGCTAATACTTCTTAAAACCTGGAACATATTTGCAAGGTGCGTTTCTACTAAGCATGTGTTAAGAAGTATAACAATAAAACCCCAAAAAAAGAGCAACTATTATTTTATCTTCGCTTTCTTTACGAACCTAAATACTTTCTCTAATTCAAATAATTTTGATAATTAAAATATATTAAAATTAAGAATTAATCTGGGAGTATTGAAAATTATATGCGAAAATTTAAATAGTATAAACAACTGTAGGTCGAGCAGTTTTAATATGAAAAAGTCGTTGTTGAATGAATTAACGCATCGTTCTTATTCAAAAGCAAAAAATCCTGATGGCACACGTACTCCGCAATTACGAATAGGAGTAGAAGCTAAATTGCCGTATCACCCGTTCCTGCCAGATTGGGGTGACAGATACCAGTCGATCATGCGTACAGCTTTAAATGCATTGCAACTTGGACAATCAGATTCAGAGATTGAAAAAACTTTTCAGTCCCAGTTTGATATCGATTGGGCATGGGCTGACTCAATTGCCAGCGACGCGAAAGGTACATTTGACCAGCTGATTACAGCACGCGCAACTAGAATCAAAGCTTTAGATGAAGATATAAAAGCAGGGTGGGCATCTGTTGCCTCTACAATTGAGTTAATGGAAGAACAGCTAGCAAATCCAACACGTAAGAATATGAAAGGATTTGCTACAAGATTGATGGGATTGAAATCAAAAGTCAATAGACTTGAACGTAAACAAGCTGAGAAAGAAAAATTAGAGCAAACTCAAAGATTACATATATGCTTTGGTAGCTCTAAGTTATTCAATGCTCAATACCATTTGGAAGAAAATGGATACTCATCTCATGAGCAATGGCGTGCAGACTGGGAGAAAAAACGTGGTGGAAACTTCTACAGTGTTGGAAAAGGCTCAGTTTCAGGTAATAATCCTGTAGCCAAAATATTTTATCTAGAATCCGATATATTTAGTGTAACCTTTACTGTTCCGAGATTTTTACGTGGTGACTACGGGGATACAGTAAGTATTGAGTTTGAAGTATCAGGACAGCGTAAGCATAATTTACTTTATGCATTAGAGTCCGGGAAACCAGTTACAGTTCAATGTTTTCGACGCGAACATAAAGATGACCGCCCTTCGGTTCGTCAAAAGTCACTCATTCAAAAGTCAAAAGTACAAAAAAGGTACAAGCCCCTAAATTTATTTATGGAAAATGAAAAATATGTATTTCGAGAGGAGTGCAATCAAGTTATACTACGTCCTTATTACAAGCCCAGACCACCACGCATAGCGAATGGCGCTTCGCGATTTATTTATGGGGTTCTTACTTTTGACTTTTGACTTTTGACTTTTGACTCTTGAGAAGCGACTTGACCAATGGTATATTCATTTAACCACTTATGTTCAAGATGTTCCAATTATTTCTAGTTTAAATAACGGTTGTATTGGAATTGATTTAAATGCCGAAAGCATTGATGTAATTTATATTAAACGTGATGGGAATCCCGAAAGATGTCGTAATGCCATAAGCTTTCCTATTCCCATAGGAACAACTGGACAGAAAGAGGCTAAACTTAGAGATATTGTTTGTGAAATTGTCAAACTAGCCGAAATTTATCAATGCCCCATTGCTTGTGAGAATCTTGATTTTTCCACCAAGAAGAATCAATTAAGGCATAGTGGCAGTAAGGCATATAATCGAATGTTGTCAGGATTTATTTATGATAAATTTCGTTCTTATCTTGTCGTCAGGGCTGAAAAATATGGAATAGAAATTTTATTTAAGTCTCCATTCATGACTAGTGTAATAGGCATGGTGAAATATATGGAGAAATATGGATTAAATAGTGCTAGCTCTGCCGCAATGGTAATAGCACGTCGAGCTATGGGTTTTAGAGAGTATATCCCCCAGAAATGGTTAAAAACGCTCACTGCATTTTTCCAGCCGGAGGATTGGAAAGACGTAGGTTTTGGGGGAGGGTGGAGAAAAATTTCAGCTTGGCTGAAAAAGTTTTCTATCCGTAGACCCCGTATGTTTCAACTCGATACCGTACTTCGGTTCTTATTAGATTCCTTAGTAGCCGAGTCTCAGAAAAAGACCCAAAAAAGACGAAAGTCGGGAGGTAGCGATCCATCTGGGGGTAGGCGAAAGGGAAAGGTAAACCATACTGAAGGTCAAATCCCACTTGAACGAGGCGAGATGAAGGTTACGAATATAGGGACATTCACCGTGGTTCCGTAACTGATAAAGGTAATGATTTTATAAGTTATTACCAGTTTTTATCAGGTTTTAAGTAGGTGGTAACAAATATCCGAGATCGGAACTAATCTGAGTCAGCTTGCGCTGAATTTGAGCGTTTGCCATGTGCTTGCAGTTCCATGTTAGCAGATAGTCTAAGCTATAGACGGTTGCTAGTGCCATGTGTAAAGCATCGTTAGATGCTTTTGGGGGTAGATTGCTTTGGCTCAGAAACGCTTGAGAGAGTTCAAACGCTTCTTCCGTAATCTCAAGAAGCATTAAGGATTGTAACAAATTCAAACGTTGAGCAGCAATAGCTGGATCTCCCTTGGCTGCCTCGTCTTCAACGATTTCTGATGCGTAAAGCGTAAATGAACTACTATGTTCGTCCCACCAGTCTTGGGTAATCTTGACATTAGCAGCAACAATCAGATTGTCGGTTGGTCGAGCGGTCAAATGCCCGAAAATACTGGTTTCAATATAGACAGTTGCACTCACAATACAAGCAAAATTTTATCTGTTCCTCATCCTACAGCATTTAGGCTTTATTTTGAGGGTTCCCAGGGAGATGGGTGCGTTACACTTCGTTCACGCACCCTACAAGATCAGCGATCGCACTTCTTTGAGCGTGAATTTGGGTGTACTGCCATCTTCTATCCGTTTAACGATTGAAATCGCTAAAAAAGGCAGGTACAAAACCCGCCTCTACAGCAATATTGATTTCAAATCAACAACCTAATTCCCAATTTCCGGCGCACTCAACGACACCACAGGCGCTTTTTGCTGTGCCAATGTGGGCACAGAATCACGCAACCGTGCCGTCAATTGTACAGTTGTAGCGTCGAATACCTGAGTCAACATCTTGGGATATAAACCAATTCCAATAATTGGCACTAACAAACAAGCGATGATAAAGATTTCACGAGGTTCTGCATCTATCAGTTTTTGATGAGCAAGTAATTCCTTGTTTTCTTCACCGTAGAAAATTTCCCGCAACATTGACAGCAAATAAATTGGAGTGAGAATCACACCAACTGCCATCAAGAACACCACAATAAGTTTAAATGTGGGGTTATAGGCATCGCTAGTAGCAAAGCCCACAAACACCATCAACTCTGCGACGAAACCACTCATACCTGGTAACGCCAAAGACGCCATGGAACAGGTGGTCCACATAGCAAACATCTTACCCATTCTCTTGCCCACACCGCCCATTTCATCCAACATTAAGGTGTGTGTCCGGTCATAAGTGGCTCCCACAAGGAAGAACAAACTCGCCCCAATCAAACCGTGGGAAACCATTTGCACCATTGCCCCATTCAAGCCCAAATCGGTGAAGGAAGCAATACCAATCGTCACAAAGCCCATGTGGGAAATTGAAGAGTAAGCGATTTTCCGCTTCAGGCTGCGCTGGGCAAAGGATGTGAGGGCAGCGTAGATGATATTAACTACCCCCAAAATTACCAACACCGGCGCAAAATAAGCGTGGGCATCGGGAAGCATTTGGGCATTCATCCGAATCAGCGCGTAACCGCCCATTTTCAAGAGAATACCTGCCAGCAACATATGTACAGGTGCTGTTGCTTCACCGTGGGCATCTGGTAGCCAGGTATGCAGTGGAAAGATCGGTAACTTGACGGCGTAAGCAATCAAGAAGCCAGCGTAAAGCAAAAGTTGGAGATTGAGGGCGTAGTCTTTAAGGGCGAGCGATCGCATATCAAAAGTAACTGTATCGCCATAAAACGCCATTGCCAAGCCAGCCAGCAAAATAAACAGCGAACCGATAGCAGTGTACAAAATAAACTTGGTTGCTGCGTATTGCCGCTTTTTGCCTCCCCAAATCGAAAGCAGAAAGTATACTGGCACCAGTTCCAGTTCCCACACCAGGAAAAACAGCAGCATATCTTGGACTGCGAACACGGCAATCTGACCGCCATACATGGCCAGCATCAAAAAGTAAAATAGCCTGGGCTTGAGTGTGACAGGCCAAGCTGCTAACATAGCCAGCGTGGTAATGAATCCAGTCAAAATAATCAGGGGCATAGACAAGCCATCTGCCCCTACTGACCAATTCAAATCAATCTGTGGAAGCCAAGGGTAACTCTCCACCATCTGCAAATTCGGATTGGAGAAGTCGTACTGGCTAGAAAAAGCCCAAACAATCAGTGCAAAATCAATCAGCCCGACAATTAGGGCGTACCAGCGCACTGTTTTGCCGTCTTTATCTGGCAATACGGGAACCAGCAGTGACGCCGCTATGGGTAACAAAATAATCGTCGTTAGCCAGGGAAAATTAGCCATATTTGTTGTTGGTTGTTAGTTGTTAGTTGTTAGTTGTTAGTTGTTAGTTGTTAGTTGTTGGTTGTTGGTTGTTAGTTGTTGGTTGTTGGTTGTTAGTTGTTGGTTGTTGGTTGTTGGTTGTTGTTCTACTAACCACTAACCACTAACTACTAACCACTAACCACTAACCACTAACCACTAACCACTAACAAGTTCAAGTTCAAGTTACACCAAAGACAATCACTAAGCCCAACACCGCGCCAAATATAATCAAGGCGTAAAATTGAGCGCGACCGTTTTCTATGTATTTCAGACCTTCGCCACTGATCAGAGTGAAAAAGCCTGTGAGGTTAACAGCACCATCGACAACGCGGAAATCAACCTCCATGACTTGTCTTGCTAGACGACGCAAGCCGATGACAAAGACGCGATGGTAAATGTCATCAAAGTACCACTTGTTGAGGGATAACTCGTAAAGCGGTTTGATTTTGGCGGCGATCGCGACTGGGTTAATCTTGCCCCACAAATACATTAGCGAAGCCAAGGTAATGCCAATCAAGGAAATCCCCACCGAAGCCCCCGCCATAATGTAAAATTCGTTCGGGTTGAAAAGAGCAGCTTTCTCCACCACTTCCTCAAAAGTTTCATTGGGTGAGAAAATGAACTCCTCAAAATAGTTGGCGTAGGGAGTTCCCAGCAAACCAATCAACATGGAAGGAATTGCCAAAACCAGCAATGGCAGAGTCATTGTCCACGGTGACTCGTGGGGATATTCACTGTGAGTGTGACCGTGGTCGTCATGGTGGTGTTCTGCGGTTGCTTCCAGTTCTCCCTTTGTCATCGCACCAGGACCAAAAGCGCGAGCTGGTTCAAAACCTGCTACAATAGCCATCCCGGATGGTGACTTGAGTCGCGACCACATTTCAGTTTTATTGCCTCGGAATTTACCTTCAAAGGTGGTGAAGTACATCCGAAACATATAAAAAGCGGTAATTCCAGCAGTTAACCAGCCGACTACCCATAAGAATGGGTTAGCCTCAAAGGTCAAGCCTAAAATTTCATCTTTTGACCAGAAACCAGCAAAAGGTGGGATACCAGAAATTGCCAAGCAACCAATCAAAAAGGTAATCGCTGTAAATGGCATATACTTTCGCAATCCCCCCATCAAGCGCATATCCTGTGCCAAGGCGGGGTCGTGACCGACGACTGCTTCCATACCATGAATCACCGAACCGGAACCGAGGAACAGCATCGCCTTAAAGTAGGCGTGGGTCATCAGGTGGAAAAGTCCGGCGCTGTAAGCGCCTACTCCCATTGCCATCACCATGTAACCGAGTTGGGAAATAGTAGAGTAAGCTAAGCCTTTTTTGATGTCGTTTTGAGTAATGGCAATGCTTGCACCCAAAAAGGCGGTGAATGCCCCAGTAAAGGCAATCACGTTCATTGCTGCTGGAATGTGTTCAAATACTGGGTACATGCGGGCAATCAGGAAGACACCTGCTGCCACCATCGTCGCCGCGTGAATCAGGGCTGAGATGGGGGTGGGACCTTCCATGGCATCTGGTAACCAGACTTGCAGAGGAAATTGAGCTGATTTGGCAACCGGACCCAAAAATACTAAAATCGCCAACACAACGGCGAGAACATTGCTTACCGAACCTGTCTGCACCAGTTCTGTGAGGCGATGACCGATCGCATCAAACTCAAAGCTGCCTGTTGCCCAGAAAAGTCCGAGAATGCCCAACAGCAAACCAAAGTCGCCCACACGGTTGGTGACAAATGCTTTTTGGGCTGCATCTGCTGCTGACTTGCGATCGTACCAGAAGCCGACCAGCAAGTACGAACACATTCCTACCAGTTCCCAGAAAATATAAATCTGCACAATGTTGGGGCTGATCACCAGACCCAACATTGAGGAGCCAAACAAGCTCAGATAGGCGTAAAAGCGGACATAGCCTGGGTCATGAGCCATGTAGCCATCGGTATAAACCATGACAAGGAAGGCTACCGTCGTCACAATCACCAGCATTACTGCTGCCAGGTGGTCAATACTGTAGCCCATGTTCAGGTGAAAATTGCCTGCTGCTACCCATTCTATGGTGCGGGTATAAGAAGCGTGTCCTTGAATTTGACTCCACAGCAAGGCAAACGACAGCCCCATGGCGGTTCCCATCAAAGAGATAATGAATGCCGCATTCATCTGCCGCAGGCGGTTTGTCTCCTGATTGAACGAGATTAACCCTAGACCGACCAGCATTGCTCCAAAAAGAGGTAACACCGGAATCAGCCAGACATACTGATAGATTACTTCCATCACTGACGCCTACTTTTAGAATTTTTAACTAACTTGTCGAAACTGTTAACAATTGTGACACACACCCTCAAGCATAAAGTACCCCACCTGACGGGAATTAGGTGGGGTAATTAAGCATGGTTTTAGATTTGGGGAGTGGGGAGTGGTTAGTGGGGAGTGGGGAGTGGGGAGTGGGGAGTGGGGGGAGTGGGGGGAGTGGGGGGAGTGGGGGGAGTAGGGGGAGTAGGGGGAGTAGGGGGAGATAAATTAATTTATTCCTTATCTCCCCCTACTCCCTCATCTCCCCCTACTCCCTCATCTCCCCTTGTCTCCCTCATCTCCCCCGACTCCCCACTCCCTACTCCCCACTCCCTCTTTATGCAGATCGACACTCCAACTCTGCTGTGACTGGAATCTTGTAGGTTTTAGGGCGGTTGGTATAGCTGAGTTTAATTTCTTCTAAGGCTAAAAGCAAATCTTCTCTGCCGCGAAAATCTGACATCCGCTGCCGGACTATGCCATTTTCGATCAATAGTAAAGTTGGCAGCGACTTCAGACGATAAGTGGTAGATAGTTTGAAATTTTGATCGGCATTAATCCCAACTAACTTAATTTCGTCACCGCATTGCGCTTGAAATTGCAGTAATAAGGGCTGGATGATGCGACACAGACCACACCAAGGTGCTTCAAAATTAACTAAAACAGGAATTGGAGATTCTAAGACTTCTTGAGTAAATGTCCGCTCACTAACCGACAACACCATGGCGTCTCTTGAATTATAGGGTTTTTCAATCAAACTAGCTATCAGCAGGATGGTGTGCGTTGTCAGCAATTGCTGATAAACACTCTTAGGGCAAAAATCACAAATGATTATGTAAAAAAATCAGCGTTGATGTTGGCGCTGACAAAAATGCCAGCGCGATCTTCACGGTGGCAATCCTTGATTTTCAACTTTTGTTTGCCGCAACTGGGCACTTAATTTAGATATACTGACATCTTGCACATTCGATAGGGAGGGGTAGGTGGGCACTGCCCAACGCCACTCCTCTCAACGCGGGGAACCCGCACACGAGGGTGGCTCCCCTACGAATTCATAAGCTTTTTCGGCTTTTATTTTCGCAACAACAGAGTGGTGCAATATCTGAGTATAGCTGCAATTTATTGTTCCACAAAAGTTATCTACAGTTGTTCACTGGGAGGTTTGCTTCCTGCTTTATCCAAAGGTGTCGGCACCTTCGTGTCCACAAGCCTAAATTTGGGAGTAACCCGCCCTATCTTTGAGTCTTTCTACTTCCTCTTCGTCCTTAATGGCAATGGGTTTTTTGCCAGCCTTGCTACAGGTGCGCGACTTTCAAAGACTTTTCGAGGTTTTCCAACCTAAAAGTTTTAAATGGTTTTACGCCTTGTTTTTTGGCTAACCATCATCTTATCACATAAATGCTTTCTCAAAACTGCTAACTTTTTTTAATATAAACTGCTTGATGCCAATTAGGATTAAGTTTATTTCAGAATTGTATCCTACTAGTGGCTTGAAGCAACAGGGGATGAGACCACCAAAGCAGTAGCACAAAGACGGTGACACCTAAATAGGCAGGGCGGACAAATTCCTGCCATTTAATAGATTGACGACCGTCGAGAATAGCCATAAAAGGAATAATGGAGGTTCGCTGTTTGACCTCACTAAAAGCTTCGCCGTAGCGGTAGCTCAAACGGCGATCGCCATGCCAAACTCCAAAGACATGATGCAGCACCAACCCAATAGAGGTTATCAGGGTAAAAGTCGTACCTATCCACAGGGTATGGGCAATACACCAAATTACCTGTCCCACCATCTGCGGATGGCGAGTAATACGAATAATTCCAGTTTCATATAGGTGGACTTGGGGCTTTTGGATAGCAGCAATTTCTAGTAGATTGAATGTAGCAGGATACAAAAACAAAAACGAAATCGCTGACAATACCCAAACTAATACCTGCACTCCTGGTACACCTTGTACTTGCCAAAGTTGCAAGCCATCGTAGCGGTGGTTAAAAAAGTAGATGACTAATATTATAGCCAACGGCAGGCTGGTAACTGCAAAGAGAATGCGATAAAGCCGTGGGGAAATATGTTTTTCTGCCCAAGGGCGTAGGGCAGCACCGCCACTGTGAGCAAAAACGAAAGCTAATTGTAGTCCCAGCATGACAAAATGACTCTTAGTCAACCAAGCCGACAGCATCATACGCAAATAAAGTAATTTAAAGAAAACTTAACTCAGTACAATAAATACCACAAAGTATTCACGCTCAGGAGTTTAGTCAAGTTGTTATGTTACTGCCTTTTCGCGAATTAGTAAGCTTTCAAGTTTAAGATGCAACAAATCATGAATCGCTGATTTGTTGCCAATGCTGCTCCTTTCATGTTTGTGGGTTTAGCCTTATGTCTGACCTTCCTTTCACTTTAGATCAGTTACGTATTCTCAAAGCGATCGCCGCAGAAGGGAGTTTCAAGCGTGCCGCTGATAGCCTTTACGTCTCCCAACCTGCTGTGAGTTTGCAAGTGCAAAACCTAGAACGGCAACTGGATGTGCCGTTATTTGACCGTGGAGGACGCCGTGCACAATTAACCGAAGCTGGACATCTACTCCTCAGCTACGGTGAAAAAATTCTCAGTCTGTGTCAAGAAACCTGCCGCGCTATTGAAGATTTACAAAATCTCCAAGGCGGTACTTTGATTGTAGGCGCTTCTCAAACCACCGGCACCTATCTTTTGCCGAGAATGATCGGCATGTTCCGACAAAAATATGCCGATGTAGCGGTGCAATTGCACGTCCACTCTACCCGCCGGACTGCTTGGAGTGTAGCTAATGGACAGGTAGATCTGGCAATCATCGGCGGCGAGATTCCTAGTGAACTGACAGAATCTTTGGAAATTATTCCTTACGCTGAGGATGAGCTAGCACTGATTATCCCTGCATTCCATCCCTTTGCAAAACTCGAAACGATCCAAAGAGAAGATCTATACAAACTACAATTCATTGCGCTTGACTCCCAATCAACTATCCGCAAGGTAATTGACCAAGTGCTAATCCGTTGTGACATAGATACACGGCGGTTTAAAGTTGAAATGGAATTGAATTCCATCGAAGCAATTAAAAATGCCGTGCAATCCGGTTTGGGAGCTGCTTTTGTCTCCACCTCGGCAATTGCTAAAGAGTTACAATGGGGGACGCTGCATTGTGCCTCTATCGAAGGTGTGGTTGTTAAGCGAACGCTGTGGTTGATTTTCAATCCCAATCGGTACAGATCCAAGGCTGCAGAAGCTTTTAGTCGGGAGATTTTGCCGCAGTTTGCTGCCCCAGGATGGAATCAAGATGTGTTAAAGTCATCACATAGGAGCTTGGCAATAAATACATTGATTGCAGGAACGCCTGACTCTGATGAAGACTAAGATTATAGTCAATGGTTAGTTGTCAGTTGTTGGTTGTTAGTTGTTAGTTGTTGGTTGTTAGTTGTTAGTTGTTAGTTGTTAGTTGTTAGTTGTTAGTTGTATGAATGTGTTCTGACGGATGACGGATGACGGATGACGGATGACGGATGACGGATGACCAATGACCGATGACTGATGACTGATGACTGATGACTGATGACTGATGACCGATGACTAATGACCAATGACTAATAGCGAATCATGGAAGTTTACTGCACTCGTCCACGCTGCCCCCGTCCGCAAAACAACTTTCCGGATTTAGACGATCGTGCGACGCTGCAAACGGTGCAGCAAAAATTCTGTACTACCTGTGGCATGCCGCTGATTTTGGTTGGACGCTATCTACCAACTAAGGTGCTAGGGCGGGGCGGATTTGGAGCAGCATTTTTGTCACGCGATCGCTATACTCCAGGAATGCGCCTTTGCGTAGTGAAGCAATTTCTGCCGGCAGGAAATTTAAGTCCCACTCAAATGCAACTGGCGCAAGACCTGTTTGAACGAGAAGCAGTAGTTTTAGAGGAAATAGGCAATCAAAACAGCCAAATTCCTGACTTGTATGCTTACTTCCCCCTATTTGTTCCTGGCTTGCAACCAGGACAGCAAGACCAGTTTTTTTATCTAGTACTGGAATACATTGATGGACAAAATCTAGAGGAAGAATTAGCGAATAAGGGCAAATTCTCGGAACTTGAAGTCCTAGAGGTACTACGAGAAATTCTCAAAGTCCTGAAGTTTGTCCACAGCCGAAGCATTATTCACAGAGACATCAAACCTTCTAACATCATGCGTCGTCGTGATGGTAAAATCTTCCTGCTAGATTTTGGCGCAGTCAAGCAGGTAACAAACGCCCCAGTTGGAGCTGCTACTTCCACTGGAATTTATTCTATGGGATTTGCACCACCAGAGCAAATGGCTGGGAGTCAAGTTTTCCCATCCACAGACTTATACGCTTTGGCTGTAACTATTGTCATTTTACTGACAGGTGAAGAAATAACTAAGTTATTTGATGTTTATAGCAACCAATGGAAATGGCGATCGCAAGTCAGCGTTAGCCCTCACCTTGCTGATATTTTAGACAAAATGCTGATTGCTGCTGCAAATCTACGCTTTCAATCAGCCCAAGATGTTCTGGACGCCCTGGACTCACCGTCCACACCCCCAACACAAGTCAACCCCCGTCAGCCTGGATCGCCACCACAGCCACAACCAATACAAACTCAACCCCAACCGCCAAACCAGTCACTTTCTCCTCAGACTAGACAACCATTTTCTCTACTAGAAATGCTAATTGGGGCGGCATTTAGTGGGTTTGAAGGCGGACTGATTGCGATCGCCCTTTCAAGTTTACTAAAATCCCCAATAATTACCCTAGCTGCTTCAGCCCTGATTTTAGGAATACTAATTTTTGCCCAAACAAGACGATGGATTGAAAAGTGGGATTTATTAATTATTTCAGCTATTAGTTTTGCAATTATATTTTTTGTCCGATTTTTACAAGCTGGTCTTAACATCCAGCAAATAGTTATATTATCTTTTATAGCTGCGTTGGTGGCGATCGCGCTCACATCGCTATTTCGTCTTATTTACAAATTGTTATCTCTACTGCTATAAGCACATTAGCTGTGCTAACAGCCATTTATGTATCAGAAAAATGAAACGCTGAAGCTTTTCTTAGCCATTCTTGTCACGATTGGCTTAATCTTTGGCGGTCTATGGTTTCTTTTAGAACGGTGGGCTCAAATTAATGGCACAAACCGAGTTCCTGTAGCGAATCAGTCGCTGAATGAGAACCCAGGTAATCGCATTGGCGATCAAAACAAATGTAACGCCTCCTCCATCCCAACGGGGACGTTCAACTATGGTGGTAGCACAACATGGGCGACCATCCGTAAAGACGTAGACCCTGTACTGGAAAACATCTGCCCTCAGTTTATTTTACGCTACATTCAACCAGTAGCTGGAAAGCCTGGGTCGGGGACTGGAATTCAGATGTTGCTAGACAATCAATTGTCTTTTTCTCAATCTTCTCGTTCGGTCAAGGCTCTTGAAAACGCCACAGCTCAACAAAAAGGATTTAGTCTCAAAGAAATTCCAGTAGCTATTGATGGGATTGCGATCGCCGTCAACCCGACACTGAACATCCCTGGTTTAACTGTCGCCCAACTCAAAGCCATCTACCTCGGTAAGATTACCAATTGGCAAGAGGTGGGTGGACCAAACTTACCCATCACACCCTACTCTCGTACCAAAGAAGCTGGAGGTACAGTAGACTTCTTTGTCGAGAATGTTCTAGAAAAGGCGAGTTTTGGGACCAACGTTAGTTATGTTGACACAACTACTGAAGCCCTCCGAAAAGTGGCTTCCGGTCCTGGTGGAATTTACTATGCTTCTGCGCCAGAGGTTGTACCCCAGTGTTTGATTAAGTCTTTGCCACTGGGGCGCAACGATCAATTTGTGCCTCCCTACCAAGAACCAAGAGTACCTGCGTCTGAATGTCCCGGTAAGCGTAACCAGTTGAATGCCCAAGCGTTGCGTACAGGGAGTTACCCAATTACCCGCAATTTATTTGTGATTGTTAAACAAAATGGTCAAGCAGACCAGCAAGCAGGGTTCGCTTATGCAAATTGGTTGCTAACTCAAGAGAGTCAGGAACTGATTGAAAAGGCTGGATTTGTCAGAATTAAGTAAGTTTACGATCGGGTCTTATTATCAGATCAAATCCGGTGACATCTGAATAAAAAATTAAAAACGGCTATGTCGCAAAAAAACGAAACAGCGGTTTTGGTTCTAGCCTTGGTAATCACACTAGGGCTGGTGGGGGGTATATTTTGGTGGTTAACTAGAGGAAGTGGTATTAGAATAGGTGCTTTAAACAACAATCCATCTCAGCAGATCGGGCAGTCAACTGGTGACTCTTTTACCTCTGTGGCAAATGTACCCTCTGGGCTATTTAGCTATGGTGGGAGTACCACTTGGGCGCCGATCCGCAAAGTAGTTGACCCAGTGATTGAAAGTGACCTGCCTCAATTTCGACTACGCTACACCGATCCCACCACGGGTTCTCCTGGTTCTGGTAGTGGGATCAAGATGCTGTTAAATCGCCAGCTAGCTTTTTCTCAGTCTTCTCGTTCAGTGACACCTGAAGAATACCAGCAGGCGCAACAGAGTGGCTTTACCTTGAAAGAAATTCCTGTGGCAATTGATGGCATTGCGATCGCCGTTAACCCTAACCTCGGCATTCCTGGTTTAACTATCGCCCAGATCAAAGACATCTACACTAGCAAGATTACTAACTGGCAACTCTTAGGTGGTCCTAATTTGCCGATCGTACCTTATTCCCGTCGCCCAGAAGAAGGAGGTACCGTTGAATTTTTTGTCGAGAACATCTTAGACAAGGGAAAGTTTGGTAGCACTGTCCAATTCATTCCTACCACAACACAAGCTTTGAGAGCAGTGGGGAGCAACAGGGGCGGGATTTACTACGCCTCAGCGACTGAAGTAGTCGGACAATGTTCTGTTAAGTCCATACCACTGGGGCGGAGATCAGATCAACTAGTTCCACCTTACAAGCCACCTTTCGTCCCTTTATCCCAATGTCCGCAACAACTTAACCAATTGAATACAGCCGCCTTTCAAAGTGGTGATTATCCCATTACCAGGCGGTTATTTGTGATTGTTATGCAAAATAATCAAAGCGACCAGCAAGCGGGAGAAGCATATGCTAACTTGTTGCTGACCGCTCAAGGTCAGGAATTAATCTCTAAAGCTGGATTTGTCAGTATTCGGTAATTGGTTAGTGGTTAGTGGTTAGTGGTTAGTGGTTAGTGGTTAGTAGTTAGTGGTTAGTAGTTAGTGGTTAGTGGTTAGTGGTTAGTGGTTAGTGGTTAGTGGTTAGTGGTTAGTGGTTACTAGGACAACAACTAACAACCACCAACTAACAACCAACACCCAACAACTAACAACCACCAACTAACAACCACCAACTAACAACTAACAACTAACAACTAACAACCACCAACTAACAACCAACACCCACCAACTAACAACTAACAACTAACAACTAACAACTAACAACTAACAATTAGGTATGTCGCAAAAAAACGAAACACCAATCCTGATCTTATCCCTATTCATTACAGTTGGGCTGATAGCTGGCGGCTTTTGGTGGTTTACCAGAAAATCTCCTCTTGACCTGAATAAAATCAATAGTCCCCAACCCAATAATTCCATTTCAAGTGCTTCCAACTCGCCTCAACCAACGCCTGGAGAAGCTAGTGGCAATAATTTCGCCTCTATACAAAATGTCCCCACAGGATTATTCAACTACGGGGGCAGTACTTCTTGGGCACCGATTCGACTAACAGTTGACCCAGCAATTCAAGCAGTGCGACAAGAGTTTCGGCTGCGTTATGTCGAACCCAGTGGCGGCAATCCCGGTTCTGGTACCGGCATACAGTCGTTGATAGATGGACAACTCGCGTTTGCCCAATCTTCACGACCTGTTCTCGACTCTGAAGTAAAACGTGCCCAACTACGAGGAATCGCTCTCAAAGAGATTCCCGTGGCAATTGATGGTTTGGCAGTCGCAGTTAACCCCAACCTGAATATTCCAGGACTGACCATCGACCAGCTACGGTCTATTTATACTGGTAAAACAAGGAATTGGAACCAGTTGGGTGGTCCCAATGTCCCGATCCTCGCTTATTCTCGGCGCATCACTGATGGTGGTACCGTCGAGCTATTTGCCCAAGACATCTTGGGTGGTCAAGCTTTTGGTTCCAACGTGGAGTATGTTTCCACTACCACCCAAGCGCTGCAAAAATTGGCTAGTAGTCCAGGTAGCATCTATTACGCTTCTGCCCCAGAGGTTGTTCCCCAATGTTCAATAAAACCCTTGTCTTTGGGGCGAACACAAGGGCAGTACGTTGCTCCCTACCAAGAACCATTTGTCCTGCCGAATTTATGTCCTGGTAAACGGAACAAATTGAACATTGAGGCTTTCCAATCAGGAAAGTACCCGATTACGCGCAATCTGTTTGTGGTGGTCAAACAGAATGCTCAAAACGAGCAGCGAGCAGGGTTCGCTTATGCCAACTTACTGTTGACAGAGCAGGGACAGGAACTGATTTCCCAAGCTGGGTTTGTCAAAATTCGCTGACACCTGCTACTGAGTAGCAAGCACTAACTACGTTTTAGCTGGCTCTATTAATTGATTCTGCTGGCAAGCAAATAAGATTATCCCCCTGAGTCAGGATTAAGCCGCGTTGACGCAACTTGCCCATTAAGCGGGTGACGGTGACTCGCGTCGAACCGATCGCACTGCCAATTTGGGCATGGGTGAGGGGAAAGGGTAAACAGTAACCGCGAATCACATCTGGGTCAGTTTCGCTCATTGCCGGCTCTCCATATTCCTCAATCAACAAAGTGAGGAATCCTAAGAGTCGGTCAATTGTGCGTCGTTGTCCCAAGGCACTCAGCCACAGCAGTTTGCGCTGGTGCTGATACCTAAAGGCATCCATAACTTCGCGGCGGAAGTGAGGCCAGTTGTCTAAGTCGTGCCAGTACATCCACAACACCGCAGTTTGGTCAACGTGGGCGTAAGCTTGGAGTGTGAATGGCGACTGGGCAACAATTTCAAACGGCTGACCTGCACCAACAAATCCTAAGAAAGCTTCTTCTGGGGTTCTGTTTATGCGTCGAGACGTAAGCTGACTAGCAGTGGCACTAACCTGGGCAGTTCCGACCATGCGGATCGCACCCCTTTGCACCAAATATAGCAATCCAGGTCTGGCTGGAATGCGCTCATCTTTGCTAAAGGTGCGGCAGCGATAGTGTTCTTGAGCCCAATCAAGAATTCGTTGCCAAGTTAAAAAAGGACGTGAGGCCTCTGAAAAGGAGGATGGAGATTGCATAGGTAACAAAGAGCGTTCGGCTGAAGACAAAGACGTGATCAAAAGGTGCAAGGAGTGTCTTTGTGTTGGCGGGTCAGGCTTAACACCTAACAGTGCCAGCCATTCCATTGGGTAGAAAGCTAACCATCCATTGGGTAGAAAGTTAACCACTACTCTTTTGTTATACTTCTTACTGTACAATGATGGTAGTAAAATTTACCCACTTTCAAAAAAAATTTGCACAATTCTCATATTTACTTTGTAAATAAATTTTCTATCTTCAGACAGATGCTATAAAAAGTGTCTCTTTTGTGCAAGGGTAAATAAATATAATTACGTGTGCAAAAAAATACCATTTAGCGATTATACAGCTATTAAGCAGTTACTAAACTGTCAATTGATGATGTCACTCAGTCTATATACTGATAGCAAGAATTTAAATATCATAAAAAAAGAAAATATTTCTCTATATAAAGGTAGAGATAATAGTCGAGTTTTATATATCTCTGGTATAGCCTTAAGGCTCTCAAAATATGAGAAAGTTCCAGCTATGGAGGTTGCCCGTGCCATTGCCTCTCATTTATCGGCAACCTGTGGCGAAGATTTCAAGGTCCAAATAGTTTCCCCTGGTTGGATTCATTTGGAATTGACTCACCCCACCTTAGCTGCTTGGTTGCAAAGCCTTGTTGAGTGGGGAGTGGGGAATGGGGAGTGGGGAGTGGGGGGAGATAAATTAATTTATTCCTCATCTCCCGCCACTCCCTCATCTCCCGCCACTCCCTCATCTCCCGCCACTCCCTCATCTCCCGCCACTCCCCACTCCCCACTCCCCACTCCCCTATTTACCGCTCAATACGCCCATGCAAGGTGCTGCTCACTGCTGCGGCTGGCGGACCAATTCGGATTAATTAAACTTAGGCAACCAGATATAGATACGGCTAATGTTGGTGTACCCTTCTTCAAATCAATTCCTTGGCTCGACTGTGATGCAAAACTACGCCTAAATCACCCAGCTTCCTTACGCCTAATGGCTGAGTTAGTTAAAGTAGTAGACGAGTTAGAGTACAGTAGCTCAGTTATTTCAATCCCCGATCGCGATTTACCTTTATCTACCCCCGCCATCCAAGATAAGATACCAACGGTAGTCGAAACAGATGAACACCGTTATAACTGGGAAAAAGCAGCGCTAGATTTGAGCCAAGCTTTTGAAACCTTCTGGAGCAACTGCCGCATTTTTGGTGAGGTGAAAACTACATCACCAGAACTGGCACAAGCCAGACTTGGATTAGTTCTGGCTACTCAGTCTGTGTTGAGGTTTTTGCTGTCAGAAAAACTGGGTATTTCTGCTCTTGTGGAATTGTAAAAGGGTAAGGGTAAGGAAAACTCACCCTTGCCCTTGTTAATAAAAACTTTTATCACAACTATTGACTAGTAAAGTCTCTTATTATATATTAGCAGGTGTGTGAGGAGCGAACCAGCAAGGGCACCGAGACGAAACACGGCCAGTCGTCGGTGTCCTTTCTGATTTTTGCTATCAGTTATTAGTTAGTTGTTGGTTGTTAGTAGTTAGTTGTTAGTTGTTAGTTGATATTCCTTCACCACTAACTACTAACCACTAACCACTAACAACTAACAAACAACACGAGCTAAGAAAGTAAAAACTTTTCAATTGCCACTGCGGCTCCATCCTGCTCAACGCTTGGCGCCACCCAAGTCGCGATCGCTTGAACTGCTGCAGGTGCATTGCCCATGGCGACACCGATGCTGGCGTACTCTAACATTTCCAAATCATTGAAGTTATCACCAATAGTCATGACATTGATAGGTTGCAATCCCAGCAGTTCTTCGGCTAGGTAACGCACTCCATCTCCCTTGTTGGCACTTGGGTTAGTTGCTTCAAAGAAGGTAGCAACAGATGTGGTAAGGTATAGTTCAGCTGGAGTGTATTGTTGGCGCAAACTGCCTAATAATCTGTCAATAACATCTGTGTCGTCGCATAAAGCCAGAACTTTTGTCGGTTCGTTGCTTAAACAGGAGCGTAAATCACCCACGGGAATAGGGGTAATGCCACTCCGTTGGGCGTAAATTTCAGTTTCTGTCGTTAATTCCCGGACGTAAAGCTGGTCATTGATATAAAAGTGGACAGATAACAGCTTGCGCAGTTCTGGTTGTTCAAAATAGTCCAATAATCGTTGTGCCATTTCTCTGGAAACGGGCAAATGTTTGTGAATTTTTTCAGTGGCGGGGTCTTGAATCCAGGCTCCTTGATAAGCTACTAGAGGCAGGCTAGAGCCAATTTCTTGATGGAAGCGTAAAGCTGAGCGATACATACGACCAGTGGCGATCGCCACCTTCACACCCTGGTTTCGCGCCGCAACAATTGTCTGCTTTACGGCGGCGGAGAGGGTGTTAGATTGTCCGGCGATCGTACCATCGATATCTACTACCAGCAGTTTAATATCAGCAGTTACGTCCTCAATGCTAGGCGATCCCAATTGGGTGGTAGGTGCTTTGTGCATAAATTGCTTGTATTAGGTATAGGCGCAGTTAGTATGTTCAAAACTTCACTTAATATGGACTGAGCTCCAAACCTCTCCCCGATGCGGGGAGAGGCTATTGAACCGGATGCGCGAATGTTAAATAAGTATAGCTTTCAGCCGTTTTTAGTATAATTGTTAATTGTTGATTGGGGAATCGCCATTAGCAATTAGCAATTAGCAATTGGTTAAAATAAGTTTATATCCCAAAAAACACCTTTAAACCAGTTGACTTCCGATTTCTTAACCACAACACATCCTACGTTCATCCTGATCGATGGACATTCCCTCGCCTTTCGTTCGTACTACGCTTTTGCTAAAGGACGAGATGGGGGACTGCGGACAAAAACGGGAATTCCTACCAGCGTGTGTTTTGGCTTTCTCAAGTTTCTGCTGGAAGTGATAGCAACTCACGGACCGCAAGCAATAGCGATCGCTTTTGATTTAGGCTTACCAACTTTCCGCCACGAAGCTGACGATACCTACAAAGCTGACCGTCCTGGGACACCAGAAGACTTCGTTCCTGACTTGAAAAATCTGCGAGAGTTGCTGGATGCCTTAAATTTGAAAGTTTTAACCGCACCAGGTTATGAGGCAGATGATATTTTAGCAACTTTAGCACAACGCGCGGCGGCTGCTGGGTATAAAGTCAAAATTCTTACAGGCGATCGCGATTTATTTCAACTGGTCGATACAGAAAAAGAAATTAGTGTTCTGTACTTTAACCCAGATGCGCTGAAGCGTGCGACAACGAGTATCACCGAATTTGGTCCAGAACAAGTTAAAGAAAAACTGGGCGTTTTCCCATCTCAAGTTGTGGATTACAAAGCTCTTTGCGGTGATAAATCAGATAATATTCCAGGTGTCAGGGGAATTGGCGAAAAAACAGCAGTGCAGCTGCTTAACACTTACGGTTCCCTTGACAAAGTTTATGCTGCGTTGGGTGAAATCAAAGCAGCAACTCAGAAAAAACTCGTCGAGGGAAAACAAGATGCCGAAAAATCTCGCTACTTGGCAAGTCTAGTGCTTGATGTGCCTATATTCGTTGATTTAGAAGATTGTAAATTAACAGGCTTCGACACAAACGCCCTTATACCAAATTTACAAAAGTTAGAATTCAATTATTTTTTAGGCAAAATCTACGAACTTCAACAACGGTTTGGTGGCACAGTTGAGGAAACACCATCTTCCCCACTCCCCACTCCCCACTCCCCACTCCCCATTCCCCATTCCCCACTCCCCACTCCCCACTCCCCACTCCCCATTCCCGAAGATGATGATTTGTGGTTTTTTAGTGCTGCTGATACAGCATTAGTTCAACAGCAAAGCGCTTCGATAATTGAACCACAGATCATTGACACAGAAGCTAAACTCACTGAGTTGGTGAACCAACTGCAAAAATTCACTAACCCAGAGATACCTGTTGCTTGGGACACGGAAACTAGCGATTTAGAACCACGAGACGCTTCTTTGGTGGGAATAGGCTGCTGCTGGGGAACGGAACCAAATGAAGTCGCTTATATTCCCCTTGGACATAAAGCCGGGGATAATTTGAATCTAGAGGTTGCACTACAAGCACTACGCCCGATTCTAGAAAGTAGTGAGTATCCTAAGACGTTACAGAATGCCAAGTTTGACCGCTTAATTCTACGTTGTCAAGGAGTTAAGCTGGCGTCCGTTGTATTTGACCCAATGCTAGCAAGTTACCTCTTGAGTCCAGAGGGTAATAACCATAATTTGAGTAGCTTGGCTCAGCGTTACTTGGGAATTACCGCAAAAAGTTATACTGATTTAGTTCCTAAAGGCAAAACCATCGGCGACTTAGATATTCCTACCGTGGCAGAATATTGCGGTATGGATGTCTATACCACATTCCAACTGGTGTCAAAATTACGTGAGGAACTACAGAAAATTCCGGCTTTATATAAGCTATTGCTAGAGGTGGAACAGCCGCTAGAACCAGTTTTAGCTCAGATGGAATACACAGGCGTCCGCATAGATACTGCTTATTTGCAAGAACTTTCGCAGCATTTAGAAACAGAGTTAGCTAAGTTTGAACAGCAGGTTTACGAGATTGCTGGAGAAAAATTCAACTTAGGTTCTCCCAAACAATTGAGCGAGATATTTTTTGAAAAATTGGGGTTAAGTACCAAGTATTCTCGGAAAATCCAAACGGGTTATTCTACGGATGCGGCGACGCTAGAAAGGCTGCAAGAAGTTGATACAACGGGCATTATTGATGCTATTATGGAGTATCGTACTTTATCTAAATTAAAGTCTACTTATGTGGATGCATTGCCAGCATTGGTGCGTCCAGATACTCAGCGAGTGCATACCGACTTTAACCAAACGGTGACATCTACAGGCAGATTGTCTTCTTCTAATCCGAACCTGCAAAATATTCCGATTCGGACTGCTTTTAGTCGCCAAATTCGTAAGGCATTTTTGCCTGAATCTGGTTGGTTGATGGTAGCTGCTGATTATTCACAAATCGAGTTGCGGATTTTGGCTCATTTGAGTCAAGAGCCAGTGTTGGTTGAAGCTTACCAGAAAAATGAGGATATTCACAATGTAACCGCGCGGCTGATATTTGAGAAAGAAGATGTGACATCAGATGAACGGCGGTTGGCGAAAACTATCAACTTTGGTGTGATTTATGGGATGGGTTCTCTGAGGTTTTCGCGTTCAACAGGTGTGGATAAAGCTAGTGCTAACGAGTTTATCAAGCGATTTAACCAACGCTATGCTAAAGTTTTTGAGTATTTAGAGTCCGTGAAGAAGCAAGCGATCGCCTTAGGGTATGTCGAAACTATTCTTGGTCGTCGTCGATATTGTGATTTTACAAGTAACCCAATTAGAAATCTCAAAGGCAGCAATCCAGAAGATATTGACCTCAGTAAATTAAAGAATTTGGGTGCTTACGATGCGGGTTTACTACGTTCTGCTGCTAATGCACCAATTCAAGGTTCCAGCGCTGACATTATTAAAATTGCGATGGTAAGATTGCATGAGGTTTTGCAAAGTTACCAGGCGCGTCTGTTGTTGCAAGTTCACGATGAATTGGTATTGGAAGTTCCCCCAAACGAGTGGTCAGAATTACAGCCACAAATTAAGTCTGTGATGGAAAGTGCTGTGTCGTTAAGTGTGCCGTTGGTAGTAGATGTGCGTGCAGGTGAAAATTGGATGGAAACGAAATAATTCGTAATTCGTAATTCGTAATTCGTAATTATTAACCCCTGCATAAATGCAGGGGAACCTGTAGTAAAGATGCTGAGCATTTTTTCCTTTTTCATAATTAAAACGCGATCTTCGTAAGCGTTGCGATCTTCCGGTACTCCGGCGTCAGCGCTGCGAGCGCGAAGCGAGTTCGTCTAGTTGCTAGTAGCCCTTAATGAATTAATTATTAATTAATTTAGGAATTTTTAATTACGAATTACGAATTACGAATTATGAATTATGCTGTCAGTCCTTCATTGACATTATGACTTCTGTCTCCTTTTCACATAAAAATTAAATTTGTGTTCGTCTGAATCATCCTTTACCTTTAACTAAAACGCGATCAAACTAATGCTACTGATACAGGGCCATTTCATTCTTCAAGCATAACCCACGCGCATAGGAATAAATTTTTATGCTAATAACTAAAGTCGGCTCAAGCCGACTATAAATTTCTAGAATGAGCGTCCGTTTCAACGGACTTAAGCTCTTAGCCACGACTTCAGTTCAAGGCTCAAGTGCAGAATGAAATAGCCCTGCTACAGATATAAGCTTATATACTCAATCATTAACAACCGCAGATAGTTAAGTTTTTCTATATAGCGTTTTATCTGTGGAAATTGAGTTTCCTCTGAAATGAAATTAACGCTAATCGGATTCTTCGTGAAAATATAGTATATTTTCGGACACGCTTTCAGCGGTCATTGCTTACTCTAGATTTAGGATTCACGCTGAGGGAAAGATGTCCGATCAAACATTAGGAGCCGCCGAGCCACTAGACTATAGATTTTTACTCCTCACACATATGGTGTGCGCCGATCGGCAGATTCACAGCGAAGAGGCGAAAGCTTTACACGAATTAGCACAGCACACCAAGATGGGACAGCGCAGCATCGAAGAGATGGAGAAGATACTCGCGCAAGATGAACAGTTACTATCTGTCGAAGATATAGCGCGTAAAGTCCCGCCTGGTGAGCAAAGTGAGGTAATGCGGCAAATATTGGCAATGGCGTATATTGACGGTTTTTTTTCACCATTAGAGCGCGAGATGGTGGAGATCTTAGGAGAGATTTGGAATTGGTCTAAGGGGGAAATAGAGCGGCTTATTGAACAACCAGAAGAATTCGGTACTGGTAAAAGCTCTGTTGATGACGACAACCAACCAGAACTGTCTGTTGGTGCGCGTCTTGTAAAAGGAGCCGATTCTATTTTCTCACGCGCACTTGTGGACAATTTAGCAAAAATTGTTCCTGAAAATGTCGGACGCCAAATTGAGCAACTGCGACGGGAAATTTTATTAGCTGGACCAGAGTATGATGATGCCATTCAACAATGTGCGGCGATCGCAACTGAAGATTACAAGTTTGCAGAAATTGCTCTGAAAGGAACTCGGTTAGCACTTAACAATTTGGGAAAAGGTATCCAAGACCAACTCACAGCCATTCAGAGCAAAACAACTAGTAAGGGTGAAGCCAAAACCGCAGCGGAGGTAGCGAAGCAGCTTGAGACGACAAGAATTGCTCTCACCGGAGAAATTCTTAAAGAAATTGAAAGTTTACGCGCATCGCTTTCTGCTAAGCAACGCGCTCTCAATCATTTCAGCATCGCCTTCATGGGTAAAACTAAGGCTGGAAAAAGCACTCTCCATGCCATTGTTACTGGTGTTGGCTGGGATGCGATCGGTGTAGGTAAACAGCGTACCACTCGTTTGAATCGAGTGTATGAGTGGAAAAATATCCGGATTATTGATACTCCGGGAATTGGTGCGCCTGGAGGTAAAAGTGATGAGGAAATTGCCCAAAGTGTAATCGAAGAATCTGATGTGATTTGTTATGTGGTAACAAATGACAGCATCCAAGAAACCGAGTTTAAATTTTTGCAACTGTTAAAGGAAAAAGCTAAGCCGTTAATTATTCTGCTGAATGTTAAGCATAACCTGCGGGACTCTCGACGTTTAGAGCATTTCTTAAAAGACCCAGATAAACTTTTTGCTATAGAAGGAACAAGTGGTCTTGGTGGACACATTGAGCGCATTCGTCGCTACGCTCAACAGCATTATGCTAACGACTACTTTGATATTATTCCTGTAATGCTTCTCGCGGCGCAGCTTTCTCGCGAACCAGAACACAAAGAGCTTAAAGATAAGCTTTTCAAGGCTAGCCGGATGCCGAATTTTCTTGACTCAATCCGCGTGTCTCTGGTTGAACATGGACCTATCAGGCGGTCGCAAACTTTGCTCGGTTCTACAGTAGGTGCAATTGACAACCCTGATAAATGGGTGAATCAACAAGCCCAACTCTATCAGCAGTTGACAGATACACTAAAAACCAAGCGTCAGACGCTCCAAAAAGACATCCAAAAAGCAGCAAAGGACAATAGTGCATCTTTACTGCAACAGATTGAGGCAATTTTTCAAGATGCTCTAAATGCTATTCCATCCTTTGCAGAAGATTCTTGGGACTCGAACGAAATTGGTTTGAAACTTGGTTGGGAGCAAAAAATTAAAGCTATTCACTTTGATGAACGCTTGAAAAATGCTTATGAGGAGACTTGCAAAAAATTCAATAAAGAAGTTCAGGAAGCGCTTGAGGAAGTGGGGAATGAATTACAACTGATTGCTAAACTAGACGGTGGTAATTTCACGTTTACTGAGCAGGATTCAAATAATATTCGAGATTTGCTGCGAATAGGTGGAAATATTCTGGGAATAGCAGGTGCTGTTATAACTATCTTTGCCCCTCCTATTGGCATTGCTATTGGGATTGCAGCTACCGTTGTTGGCTTGATGACCGGACTTTTCAAATCTAAAGCTGAAAAGCGTCGGGAAGCTGTTCAAAAAATATCAAATACATTATTTAGTCAACTCAACAATCATCATCAAACCACTCGCCAGCAGGCTAAGGATGACTTTGGCAAATATTGTGATGCAGTAGCTATGAACGTCAACACCTACTTTGAGGAGTTGATTACAGGACTAGAAGCTATTGCTGAACAGCTTGAAACAGCCAAAAATAAGTTAGATGGAACTGCTAATTATCTTAATCGTGCTTACGCCAAGCGAATCATTGATTGGTGTCTTGATAAATACGAACCCCTGACTGACGAGGTTATTTACAAAAACATTACCAAAGTTAAACGTGATTTCGGTCGCAGCATGACTATTGAAACAAAATTAGACTTGCATCTCAAAAAATCACAGAGTGATATCAACCGAGTTCTGCAAGAGGACGTTTCCATTCTCAGATCTTGCACCAATCCCTAACGAATAGAATTCGCGCGCCAGTCGCCTACGGAGGGAAACCCTCCTGCAGCGCTGGCTTGGCTATACAAACTAAGTCCCTTCGGGTGACCGCCCTTCGGTTCGTCAAAAGTCACTCATTCAAAAGTCAAAAGTACAAAAAAGGTACAAGCCCCTAAATTTATTTATGGAAAATGAAAAATATGTATTTCGAGAGGAGTGCAATCAAGTTATACTACGTCCTTATTACAAGCCCAGACCACCACGCATAGCGAATGGCGCTTCGCGATTTATTTATGGGGTTCTTACTTTTGACTTTTGAATGAGTGACTTTTGACTCTTGAGAAGCGACTTGACGCTCCTTCGTCGCTACCGCTTCGCTAACGCCAGTCCCCTACGGAGGGAAACCCTCCTTCAGGGCTGGACTCACCGCCTACGCGGACTCATAGAAAATCAAGGGTTTGAAACCCGCAAAGGCGGGTTTTGTCTGTGTAGCCGCGACTTACAGTCGTCAGGTGCAAGATGTGAGCATTAAAACTATCAAATATTCCAAATAGGAGTAAACACATATGACTCAGAATAAACAAAACTTCAACGCTGCTGCTGCTGGGGATAAGTTCAAGAAGACTTTGGTAAAATTTGATGATGTGCTAGCTCAAGGAAACCAACCAGAACTAACTGCTATCCGTAAAAAACTGCGGGAGGAATTGAAAGAGTATCGGGAGCAGGGAATTCTTACAGTAGCTTTTGTAGGTCAATATAACGCAGGTAAATCTACCACTATTTCTGCTCTTACAGGGAGACGTGACATACGTATTGATTCTGATATTGCAACCGACAAAACTGCTAGTTATGACTGGAACAGCATCAAGCTGATAGATACACCAGGGCTGTTTACAGACCGTATGGATCATGATGAGATTACTTATGAGGCTATTAACAAAGCAGATTTGTTAGTTTTCAGCCTCACTTATATGCTTTTTGACTCAGTGACCGCAGAAAATTTCAAGAAGTTAGCCTTTGAAAAAGGTTATCGCTGGAAAATGATGCTTGTCATTAATAAAATGTCTGATGAAGCTGGAGAAGAGGCGCAAAAGATTGCTAACTATCGTAAAAGTCTAGCTGAAGCACTTAAACCTTACAGTATCGATGAATTTCCCATCTGCTTCATCGATGCTAAAGATTATTGTGAAGGAGTAGATACAGACGAAGATTTTCTGATCGAAATCAGTCGTTTCCAAACTTTTATTGATGCACTTAATAACTTTGTAGATCGCCGTGCAGCGATGGCTCGTTTCGATACACCAATCAGAATTGCGCTAGGCTGTGTTGATGAGGCTCAGTTGAGTTTTACTCGCAATTCTAGCGAAGACTCGGCTTTTTTGGAAGTGCTGACACGGTTATCTAGAACTGTGAGGAAAGAGCGCGATCGCCTGCGAATCAAGGTTAAGAATATAGCTTTAGAAATGTCGTCCGCAGTTGCTAAGGAAGGCACAACCCTATCCATCGTTGTCGGAAGTGAGCAAAACTTCGAGATACTTAATAAACAAGCTGAACTTAATGTGCAGAAACATTATGAAAAAGCCGAAAGTAAAATACAAGAAGCTGTTGATACAGCAGTTGAGTCGATCCGAGAAGAAGTTGAACAAGTGCTTTCAGGAAATCTAGTCCAGACCTTTGTAGCTTGTCTAGAAAAAAGCCAAAACGTGTCTGGTCAGGATGTAGATTCTAGTATGGATGTAGAGCGGATTAAAGGTCAAGTTAATTGGCTAAAAAACATTGGTGAGACAGCAGGAGTCCAGTTGAGCCATTTTGCAACTAGGAGTTTTGCCCATACGGCTGGACAAGGTTTTCTCCACTCTATAGATGTAGCAGGAAGCGGTCTACATCAGGGTGTTTTAGCTGTAGGAAAATTTGTCGGCTTTAAGTTTAAACCCTGGCAAGCAGTTGGTATTGCTAAAAACATCGGTAACGCCGCCAAGTTTCTTGGACCTGCTGTGGCGCTGATTGCAGTTGGAGTAGATATCCATGCAAGCATACAGGAGAAGCAACGAGAGAAACAAATGGCTGATGTTCGCCGCGATATTACCAGCCAATTTCAAGCAATAGCTAAAGACTTAGAAAATCAGATGGAATTACAACTACGGGAAGTTGAATCACAGGTTTACGGCGAGATTGAAAAGCAAATTGCGACTGCTCGTCAGCAGGAAGAAAGTGCGATCGCTGCTTCAAATACTTGGGTCAAACAACTTGCAGAAATTCGCTCATATTTTGATTTGATTCTCCGTTATATAACGAAGGCGACAGAAAATACCCTAATTTGAAGGAATGATCACTCTTGTTGATTGGCACACTCGCAATACGGTTCGGATAAGATAATCTACATACCGATAATTCCTGTAGAGACGCGCTCATTTGAGCCAGCGCTGCAGGAGGGTTTCCCTCCGTAGGCGACAGGTGTTGCAGCGCTGCAGGCGGGTTTCCCGCCGTAGGCGACTGCTGAACCCGTAAGGGCGTCGCGTCTCTACACTTATGTAATCCTCTCCAATAATTCTTAACCGAACCGTATTGGGCACGCTCGCTCACGCCCCAGATAAAACTTTGGAGTCAGGCGATCGCTCATAATATGAAAATAAGCGATTATGAGCGAAACACCATATGGAAACTCTAACCCTGAATATACCTCCTGCTGTAGGTTTCTCTGACGAGCAGTTTTATCAGCTATGTGTAGTTAATGAAGAATGGCGGTTAGAACTTACTGCTCTTGGAGAACTGATAATCATGTCGCCAACTGGTGGAGAAAGTGGGATCAGCAATTCTGGTTTGACGGCTAAACTTTACAATTGGAATGAACAAGCCAAGCTAGGAAAAGTCTTTGACTCTTCCACTGTCTTCAGATTGCCCAATAGCTCCAAACGTTCCCCGGATGCTTCTTGGGTGATACTACAACGATGGGAAGCTTTATCTCGTGACGCTCGTAAGCGCTTCCCTCCACTGTGTCCAGACTTTGCGATCGAACTGCGCTCTGAAACTGATTCTCTAGATAAATTGCGCTCAAAAATGCGAGAATATCGAGATAATGGCGCTCGTTTAGGTTGGCTGATTGACCCCCAAACGCCTTTAGTTGAAATCTACCGACCTTCAACTACTGATGTAGAAACTATCAATTTCTCTTTTGACCAACCACCGACACTTTCTGGCGAAGACGTGCTACCTGGGTTTGTCCTCGATTTGACTTTGATCCTGAATCCTTGAACTTTGCGCTCTTATGGTAGGCGAAAGCAGCAGCTAAGAGTGTCTAGAAAATCGCAATCATATCATGCCGCAAGCTCCAGTCTCATTGACCCGGAAAGTCACAAGCCAACCAGAAGGGTACTGCTGACGAGCTTTTTGCTCAGCAACATCTTCAGCAACATCTTCATCAGGATCAATGAAATAGTCATCACTATTTGGCTCAATAATCATAAACCAGTTGTAGTGGTCTGCTATCAACTCATTGCGAACACGTTCAAAAACAGCGCGACAACGCTGATAACGCACCTCTAGTTCAGCTTTGCGTCTTGCCAGTTCTTCCTGTGGTATGGTGTGTTCTGGGAATATTCTGCCTCGACGTATTGGTTGTGGTGCGGGTTGCTGGGTCATAGGAATTTTGGATTTTATATTTTAGATTGAAAAAACCCTTTTAAATCTAGCGTCCAGCAACAGAGATTTGATGTAAAATTTTAAGCCGCGTGTTTTTTCAGATCGTTTAGGGAAACGACTTCCAACGCTCTGGGATGGGTGGCGGATAAGATGACTGGTGGAGCGACGCCAGCATCGAGAGCTTCTTGCCAGCGAGAAGCACACAAACACCAGCGATCGCCTGCTTTCAAACCAGGAAATTGAAATTCTGGATGTGGAGTGCTCAGATCGTTCCCCCTTAATTTGGTAAACTCTAAGAATTCTGCTGTCATCTCGGCGCAAATAACGTGCGACCCAAAATCTTGACCACCTGTGCGACAAAACCCGTCGCGATAATACCCAGTCATGGGATTCGTGCAGCAACCCTCAAGTTGTCCGCCTAGTACATTGTTGGCTTCTGTCATCGTCAATTCCTTTCTTGTGACTTTTACCGTTATCACTCTCTTGAATTCGTGTCCCAAGCCAATACCTGTGAACACCAAGCTCACGATTATATCAAGGGTGTATTTGTGTTACCATCCTGACTAGCTTGACAATAGCTTTGTGAATATTCACGCTACTTTTCTCAAAATGCCTTTATGATTCAGAGTCAGCGCCCTGGATTACTAGAACCAAACTATAAAGGAATCTGTTTATTTCTCGACACTGCGGATACACAACAGTGGCAACACTGGTTGCCAACAGGACTATTTTATGGGGTGACGACAAATCCGCTGTTGTTAGAGCGAGATCAAGTCGCCTGTAGTGTTTCGCACTTAAAGGCTCATCACTAGGGCTATGCCGCACCTCACCCGGCTCTGTGCGGCATAGCCCTACCTACTTGTATTTCAAAAATCAAATAGTAATTATATAGTATCATGTTCGCGCTTATTACTTGCGATAAATACAGTAATCCTAAATCATTCGTGAAAATATAGATTGTAGAGACGCGATATATCGCGTCTCTATATCGCGTCTCTACATTTTGGGATTGCGGTAGTTCAAAAGGCAACATCCTGTAACTACAAAAACTATTGCTGCGGGTACAAAAAGTATTCAAGTTGAAGAGTTGGCGAGGAAGGTATAACAAAGAGCAGATAAAATAAGTAACAGTTAGTGAAGTTTTTACAATGAATAAAATAATTACATCTAGTAAATTTGCTACTGCTCTTGCAATGTCTCTAACAACATTTGGATGGTTCTTTTCATCAGGATCTCTTGCAAGCGGTAGTCTTAGTTTAAAACAATTGTTGTCATCAATTCAAACGTCTCCGCAGTCAGAGAAGTTGACTAATCAAATGTCTAGTATTTTGCGTTATAGTAAAAAAAACCCCGAGCAAATTCAATGTACGGGAACGAAATTGGGTGGACGCTATAGCTCTATTTCCGCCGCCACAGCTCCCTTTGATTGTCGCTTTCCCAACAACGTAACGATAACAATTAACGCGCAAAATTTTGTCATACTGCCTAGTGGTCGAGCGACACCTCTTGAAAATGCAAATAATTTTCACCTGATGCCAAAACCAATTTCTTTATCTTATAAAATAACCTCTTGGAATTGGAAAAAGGCGCCTTGATATTTAAACATAGCGTTTTTCGTAGAGATAAAGCCTGTATCCCCTAGCCACGATGCATTTCGTGGTTTATATGTATTTCTACTTAAATGCCAGGAACCAGACTTGAACTGGTGACACATGGATTTTCAGTCCATTGCTCTACCAACTGAGCTATCCCGGCGATGTCGTTTATGCCCAACGAATATTAACTATAGCAAACCTCAAATCATTTGGCAAGTCATTTCCGAAAAAAAAATTATGCGGTTCGCTTTTTGAAGCAGACACCTTTGCAGGGGCAGGAAGTCGCGCCCACGGCACACCCATCAAGTTACCGCCATATCCGGGAATTAGGCTGCTAAAATCTTAAGATAGCAGTCCTAAGTGAGATGCTTACACCTCCTCCTTGTAAGTGAGATGCTTACACCTCCTCCTTGTCCTCCTTGTCTCCCTTGTCCCTGTTGTTTGAAAATAAAATAGGATTGCTATATAGCAGTCCTAAATAATTCATGAAATCCTCTCTTTCCTTCCTTGGCGCCCTTGGCGTTCTTGGCGGTTCGTTAAAAAAAATTAATATTCACCGATCAGATAGGATAGCTATATTTGTGTGCCAGATGATCTTAATTACTGTTTTGGCTGTTGCCTGTCATAGCACAAAAAACACAAGTAATGATAGTCAATCGACTCCTGGCATTTCTCTATCTAACACTAAATCCTCCGTTGATTGCGTTCAAAACTATAATCCTCAAACTGACTATTTTTCTGACAAAATTTCTATCAATCACGCTCAGGGATTTGTAGTAGAATATCATCAAAACTACAAAATTGTCACGGTAAAAAATCCTTGGCATTCTGCCAAGACAAAATTCCAATATGTTTTAGTTCGATGTGGCACTCCTGTCCCAGAAGGATTTCCGAAAACCCAGGTGATTCAAGTGCCTGTGAATAAAGTTATATCTCTGTCTACTACTCATTTACCTCATTTAGATAAATTAGGATTGGTAGATAAACTTGTCGCAGTTAGCAATATCAAACAAGTAAATACTAGCAGTGTTGTTGAAAAAATAAAAGCTGGTAAAGTCGCCGAAGTCGGAAATGGTGCTAGTGTTAATGTTGAGCGAATATTAGAATTAGATCCTGATTTAGTAACAACTTTCGGCACGGATAATTCACAGACAGATAGTTATCCTAAATTGTTAGAAGCTGGGTTAAAGGTAGCTATCAATGCTGAGTATATGGAAACTTCACCTCTAGGAAGAGCAGAATGGCTAAAGTTTACAGCTTTGTTTTTTAACCAAGAGGCAAAAGCTGAAAAAGTGTTTGGGGATATTGAAAAAAAATATCAAGCAGTAGCATCAAGAGCAAGGGCTGTCAAAAATAATCCTACTGTGTTCACAGGTTTTAACTTTAAAGGCACTTGGTATACGCCAACAGGTAACAGCTACGTTGCTAAATATCTGGCTGATGCGGGAGCAAAGTATCTCTGGAATAATTATAAATCATCTGGTAATCTTCCTCTTTCCTTTGAAACCGTTTTTGAACACGCTGCAACGGCTGATTACTGGGTTAATCTGAGTCAGAATTGGCTTTCTTTGCAGCAGGTAGTTGCTGAAGATAACCGCTATGCTGATTTCAAAGCTGTGAAAAACCGTAAGGTTTTCAATAATAATGCTCGTGTAAATGAAGCTGGTGGTAATGATTACTGGGAAGGTGGAATTAGCAACCCGGATTTAGTGTTATCTGATTTGATTAAGATTTTTCATCCAGAATTATTACCCGATCATAAGTTTGTCTATTACCGTCAGCTTAATTAAATGCATTATTTAGATAAACGTTGGCGCAATTCTCGTATGGCGATTCCAGTCCCACGCTGACTAAATAATTCGTAATTCGTAATTCGTAATTCGTAATTAAAAATTTCTAAATTAATTAATAATTAATTCATTAAGGGTACATGCCCCCAGCTTTGGATTATGAAAAAGAAAAAAAAGCGAGATCTTCTTTGAACATGGGGAAGCTCACAACACAGGTCTTCCCCATCCTCAAGATTGTTCATGAAGACTTTGTCAGATCGTACCAAACATCCTCTTAGGTGTGGCAAGTGCAGCCTGTATGTCCGCAGCCTTCTCCATTAGGGTGATGATTGGCGCAGGCTTCACCGCAGTAAGCCTTACCATCTTTCATGACAGCATCAGACAGCGAAACAACGCACAGACAGGATTCACAGGCACATTTCATTTGATTTACGGTAGTAGTCATAGGTTTGCTCTGATCAGTTATAGGCTCATCCTAACATATGAATAGTTATTCATATGTTGGTTGAAAAAATCTTCATATTTGTTGAAGTATTCTCGAATCGGGGTTTCCCGACAATTGCTTGAGAACGGTATCATCACCAACTGGAATGACAAAGGTGCTGAGAGTTCCAGATATAAAAGCACTTAAGGCGATCGCTGGTCCTGGTAAAACCGCGTGCATCAATCACATCTCCCAGCAATCCCATGCGCTGACAGTGGGTACGTACCTACAACAGCGCAAAGAATACCCAGAAGAATCGCGCTCCGCGTATATCCTCAAAACTGAGCGGTTCAGGCGAAGTGACGGCACAATATCTCGATTCAAGTATAGGTTTGTCCTGAAATTGATAATCTGTCTCATTGACAACTGTTGTGGAGTTAAGTAAAATATGCCTCATCAGATTTTTTGAGACACGTTATCATTCTCAAAAGGAAGAGGGTAGTGGTAGAACTCCAAGTGCTGCATGTAGCGCGAACACGCATTTCCCCATCAGCGAATACTGCCATCAAAGGTTGCTTGCCTTGGTGGCGCGATTTTGTGACTGCAAGACTTTTTCTGGCATTTTTTGCTCTGCTCCCGCTTCTCACTAGCTGTGGTGGCGGTAGTACTACAACTAACTCTAGTCCTGTTGCTAAAGTCGCTCAAACTAGCAGCACAAGTGCAGAAAAAGTGCAAGTCGTGGCGGCTGAGAATTTCTGGGGCAGTATCGCATCCCAAGTGGGCGGATCTCGCGTTCAGGTCACAAGCATCATTACCAATCCAGCTACCGATCCCCACGACTACGAACCCAAGCCAACCGATGCCCGCACTGTTGCCAGTGCCCGCTACGTTATCCTCAATGGCGCGGGGTACGATGCTTGGGGACAAAAGCTGATTGACGGCAACCCTGTGAATGGGCGTAAGGTACTCAATGTCGGCGATCTGGTGGGCAAGAAACAAGGGGACAACCCGCACCTGTGGTATAGCCCTGAATACGTGATGCGTGTCGTCGATCAGATCGCAGCCGACCTGAAGAACCTCGATCAAGCAGACGCATCATACTTCGACCAGCAGCGCCAGCAGTTTGTGACCGTAGGTCTTAAAGACTATAACGACACTATTAACACTATTAAGCAGAAGTATCAGGGCACCCCAGTCGGATCAACCGAGAGTATCTTTGTTTACCAGTCCCAACCCTTGGGTCTGAACCTGACCACGCCGCCGAAATTCATGACTGCAATCTCCGAAGGTCAAGCGCCAACGGCATCTGACAAAGCTACGTTCGATAAACAAATTACACAGAAGCAGATAAAAATCCTTGTTTTTAACTCCCAGAACTCAACGCCAGATACAAACGCACTGAAGCAGAAGGCACAAACCGCAGGAATCCCCATCGTCCCGATTACCGAGACGCTGACTTCGGCGACGGCTAGCTTCCAAGACTGGCAGGTAGGGCAACTAAAAGCTCTACAGCAAGCATTGGCTAAATCTACTGGCAAATAAGCTGAAGGAAAAAACTTCATGATCCGTAACTCGAAGGGTGTCGATCCAGCGCCGCAACCTTTGCAGAACGTCATTCAATTTGAACACGCTGGCGTTCAACGTGGTGGTCGCATGCTTTGGAGCGATATGCATTACTGTGTACGCCCTGGTGAGTTGATCGCCATCCTTGGACCTAATGGCGCGGGTAAATCGACACTGCTCAAGGCGCTCTTGGGCTTATTCCCTTTGAGTGAGGGACGGATTACCGTCTTGGGGTCACCCGTGCGACGCGGTCACCCGGCAATCAGCTATCTTCCCCAAAGGCGGAACTTCGATGCGGATGTGCGGGTGCGAGGACGCGATATCGTGCGTCTAGGTCTGGACGGCACCAAGTGGGGGGTGCCGCTACCGCTGGTGAGGAGGCTTTGGGGAGGTGATGTGCAAGCTCGTGAGTCGCGGCGGCGAGTACAAAATGCCATCGATTTGGTTGGTGCGAGTGCCTATGCAGATCGCCCCATTGGTGAACTCTCTGGTGGTGAGCAGCAGCGCTTGCTGATTGCACAGGCATTGGTCACCAGACCACGGATCTTGCTTCTCGACGAACCCCTTGATAGTCTGGATCTTTACAATCAGCAGTCTGTGTCGGCATTAATTCGCCGCATCAGTCAGGAGTACCAGGTGACGGTGCTGCTCGTCGCCCATGATGTTAATCCAATCCTGCCCTACCTAGATCGGGTACTCTACATTGGGAGAGGACAGACCGCGATTGGGACGCCGGAAGAGGTGATTACCTCAGAGACGCTTTCGCGGCTCTATGACGCCCCAATTGACGTACTGCATACACGAGATGGGCGAATTATCGTCGTCGGTCAGCCGGAGTCGGTCACTTATCATGCTAACCTTACCAATCGTGTTCGCTAGCATGTCGGCGGATGTGCAGTTTTCGTGGAATCTTGCAGTGGATATCCGACAGCTTTTCGCTTACCATTTCATGCAAACTGCCTTCTTGGCAGGGACGCTGATTGCTCTGATTGCGGGAGTTGTGGGCTACTTTATGGTGCTGCGCGGACAGAGTTTTGCCGGACACACTTTGGCAAACGTCGGCTTTGCAGGGGCAGCAGGTGCCGTACTTCTAGGCTGGTCACCGATTGTGGGACTGCTTGTCTTCTGTATCGGTGCGGCTGTTGGGATCGGCATGCTGGGCGGACGAAACTCCCAGACGCAGTGGGGACAGGGAGTCGCCATCGGTACGATTCAGACGGGAGTACTCTCGCTGGGGCTGCTGTTCGTCCATCTCTCCTCATCTTCTAATGCGGCTGGCATTTACGCGATTCTCTTTGGTGCTGTACTTGGGATTAGCGATCGCGACGTGAGCATCATCGCACTGACTACAGTCGTGACCTTAGCTGGATTGATGGCGATCGCCCGCCCCCTGTTCTTCGCCTCCATCGATCCAGATGTCGCTCAGGCTCGCGGTGTACCTGTGCTACTGCTTGACAATGCTTTTCTCATCTTACTAGCGTTTGCCGTGGCTCAGTCGGTGCAGGTCGTAGGGGTGCTGCTGATCTTTGCGCTGCTGGTCACGCCGGCAGCCATTGCCCAAGAGGTAACCGCACACCCAGTTTTTGCGGTCAGCCTCTCGGTGTTCTTAGCACTGCTGTTCACTTGGACTGGCTTGGCGGTTGCCTACTTTACGCCCTATCCCGTTGGCTTTTTCATCACTAGTTTGGCGTTCGGGACGTATGCCTTGGTACGTCTGTTCAAGCTGTTAATAATTCGGAATTCGTAATTGTGTAGAGATAATTACGAATGAGTGTTAACTGTCAACTGTTTTATCAAGTCAATATATAGCAATCCTATTTAAGATGTGAGAATTATTTTTTAACGAACTGCCAAGACAAGGCAGTGCGTTGCTGTGCCTGAAATTCACTCCTCAACTTTTCTACCTTGGCGTTACTGTCGATAATATCTTGTATGCTATTTGGCTTTTGACTATGAGCTGATTGTGGTGATGCAACCAGTTTTCTCACTTTCCCGTCACTTTTAGTTGTTAGATAAATTTCTCCATCTTCATCAACCCCAAAGCGGAGATCGGAACGTTCACTGCCAATAATTTCTAGAAAAGAAGCCTCTTGTTTGCCATCAAAGAATCTCAGTTCTCTAATTTTTGCTTGTTTCCCATTCACAAGTTCATCTATCGGTACGTGAAAAAAACGTCCATCGTTAGCAAAGTCTGCAAAAATATACTGACCTACCAATTCCGGAATTGCTTTACCTCTGTAAACGTAACCACCTGCGATCGCAATCCCATAGAATCCTGACCTACTAGGTGGTATGTAGTGCCCATATTGGGCAACGGGGTATGTATAACCGTATTTGGCATCATCTTTAGGCAATGGGTATAGAACATTCTCATTACTTTTGTTTACAACCCAGGTTCCTTCTCGCTTTCCCCATCCATAATTCGCACCTTTGATGCCAAGATTAACTTCTTCAATAAAAGCTTGACCAATATCAGCAATTAACATTTTGCCTTCGCCACCTGTATCCCAGGAAAAACGATGAGGATTGCGCAGTCCGTAAGCCCAAATTTCCCTCAATGTCTTTGGGTTGCGATCGTGAACAAAGGGATTATCCTTGGGGATACCATACTTGCCATTAGCACTATTTTTACCGAACGGGTCTATACGCAGTATTTTTCCAAGGGGTGTGGTCAGGTCTTGTGCATTGTTTAAAGGGTCTGTATGGCTGACAGGAAAGCCATCACTACCACCATCCGCTAGTGCAATATACAAAAGACCATAGTCTCATTGGTAACAAGTTAAAATTACGCAAAAATTGTCAATACGTCTAAAGATAGAAATAAACTGGTGATTTTGAAGAAATCGCGGGGTAATATTTCTAGCGATGGAAAATCATGTGAAACTCGATGGAGACAAGTAATTGAGCGATCGTGAAGAACAGTGAGCACCAGTCGAAAAACTAACCGGGACCACGCCAAAAAAACTCAAAGACCAATGGTGGAAGATGAGGTAATTGCGCAGCAACTAGAAGCATTAGTAACTCCAGCTATCACCGCGCAGGAAAACTACTATCGCCAAATAGGATTAAGAGATAGAATTCTCAATTTACCTTTTATGGTGGCGGCAGTACTAACTTTACTGTGGCGAGATGTAGCAGGAGTTACAGAACAAACATATGATGTTGGCAAGGGAAGGTTTTCTGTGGTGTAGTCCGAAGAATGTTACTCAACAAGCAATATCCCAACGGTTTTTAACGTTTCCTGCTCAATTATTCGAGAAAGTCTTTAAAGATTTATTACCTAATTTGAGAGTAGCTTGGTACAGTAGAAATCAGCGACCTCTGCCAGAAAGTATTCAGTTTACAATCAGCAAATTTTCCCAAATTTGGATAATAGATAGCTCAACGTTAGAGGCATTATTTTGTAAGCTGAAAAGCTTGGAAGACGTCCCAAAAGGACAATTAGCAGGAAAAATGGGAACAGTCATAGATTTAATAACTAGACTCCCAATAGAAATTTGGTTTCAAGAGAATCCAAAAGCTTCTGATACAAAGCTTGAGGAAAATATTTTAGATTTGGTCACAGCAAAGACTTTACTTTTACTAGATAGAGGATTTTATCATTTTAACTTTTGGCTAAAATTAATTGAACGAGATGTTCACTTCATTACTCGATTGAAAAAGGGGGCTGCAATTAAAGTTGAGCAAGTATTTAGTGAGAGCTACGCTCTGCGAGACCGTAAGATACGCCTCGGTTCTGGAACAAAAACAACTCCATTTATCACTTTACGTTTAATTGAAGTTCGTTCAAAGAATACCTGGCATTGCTACCTGACAAGTGTACTTGACCCAACTATTTTACCTCCCTACGTGGTGAGCGATTTATATCGAAGACGCTGGCGTATTGAAGATGCTTTTAATACAGTAAAACGGCTCTTAAGTCTGAGTTATTTATGGACTGGTTCTCTTAATGGAATTCAATTACAGATTTGGGGTACTTGGTTATTTTATGCTGTATTAGTTGATTTAGGTGATGCTCTAGCTGACGAGCTTTCTCTACCCTTTGACCAGATTTCTTTAGAGATGATCTATCGTGGTCTTTATCATTTTTACGTCGCTCGTCAAAAAGGTAAGGCTTCTGACCCAGTTAAATATTTTGCTTCTCCAGAAAATCAAGATTTAGGTATTGTTAAACGGCAAAGGAAACCAAACGTTAAATTAATAGTTGCACCCTTTCCCGAAAAACAGCGAGGCACTGACCAATTTTTCTTCCAAGGTTCTTCTAAAATCCCCTTGACAACTGCTTCATAGCCTTAACTTGTGACAAATGAGATAATAGAGTTGTTAATGTCCATAAAGAATACTCGCGTGCTTCTTGAGCAAATAGTACATGAATAGGTGAAACAGCTATAAGTGTGAGCGTAACTAACCCAATTATTGGGGAATCAAATAATTCTAGGCATAGCCAATACAGACAAGGGAAAACAATTAAGCTAATTATGGCGCTTAAACTTCTGATTGTTGCTATTGAATTACCAAACCAATATGTCCAAAAATGTGCAATTGAAAAATATAATGGCGGATGCTGAGGGTCTTCTAATGCTAAAGATTGAATAGTATCAATTAAGGTTTTTCCAGTACCAAGTTGCTGATATTTTTGTAAATCTTCAACGCCAAGTACTTGACCGTTGCATACTTTTGTAACAACTTCTGACTCTGTATATCCGGAAATTCTTAACGAGGTAAAAGTTTCGTCAAACCAGTAGACTTTACGATCAATATTGAATAAACGAAAAAATACGCCTAACATCAGCACTATGACAACTAAAATTTTTAACCAAGCAGTATAAGTAGTCATTTTTCTCATTAGAACTCTTACCTAAATATTACGTGAACGTGAGTTCGACGAACTAAAAAACCGCAGGAGGCAGAGCAAGCAAGTCTTTTGGGTAAATGTCAAGAGAGGGTTTTTTTGGGAGATAAGTATAAGCAGCCAAACCTGCCATCAAATTGCTTAATTACGAATTACGAATTATGTTAATATTGGACATTCCACCATTCTCACTGAACCTAGTCCAACATGTGCGCGACATGCTGAGCTTGGATTTCATGCGCTACGCTTTTCTAGCCGGAACCCCAATAGCCATTGTCTCCGGGCTGGTGGGCTATTTTGTCGTGTTGCGCAATCTGGTTTTCGCAACCGAGGCGCTGGCGCACGTTACTTTTACAGGGGCGCTGCTTGCAGTCATTTTGGGTAGCGACCCGCAACTGGGACTGTTTGGTGTGACGATGCTGGTCGCGCTCTCACTAGGTCTGCTGGGAACGCGGGCGCGGGCGAAAGACGTAGAGGTCGGCATCGTATTGGCTTGGGTGCTTGGACTAGGAGCACTGTTCTTGAGTATTTATACTTCACAATCTAGCGGAGCCAACAGCACCATCGGCGTTAACTATCTTTTCGGCTCGATCCTTGGCTTACAGGCACAACAGGCACAGTTAGTTGCGGCGATCGGCGTGGTGGTAATTGTCGTACTCCTTTTGATCGCACGCCCCCTGCTGTTTGCATCTGTTGATCCTGAAGTCGCAGCGACGCGGGGTGTACCAGTGCGAGTTATCAGTGCCGTCTTTTTGGTTTTGGTGGCGCTCAGCATCGCCGAAGCAGTTCCAGCCGTAGGAGCGTTGTTGAACTCCGCGCTGTTAGTTACACCTGCGGCGATCGCCCAGCGTCTGGTGGCACGTCCTTTCGTCGCGCTTTGGCTCTCGGCTGGGCTGTCGCTGACCTTCGTGTGGGTGGGGTTAACCATCGGCTTTTACGCTCCCTACCCAGTTAGTTTTCTCATTAGCATGTTAGCCTTCGTGACTTATGTTGCAGTGGTGATCTGGCAACGGCTTTTTGCTTCGTCCACATCGCGTTTGCAATTGTGAAAAAATTTGCTCAATACTCATAAATTAATTGATAATTATTTTTAATAAAATTTAGTGCTACAAAAGTATATTGTGGATGGAACGGAAAGTTAGGGTGAGGAGAAGATGAAAAAATTATGGAAATCTCTGCTGGCAGGTTCAGCAGTTTTTGGCACAATGCTAGTTGTGAGTTTTACAGCAGTTGCAGGACCTAGACCTGCCGCTTCGGAAATTACTGCACCGCAGCTAACAAATATAGAAGAAAAAGCTGACAATGTCCGTCAAGACAATGGAATGGCGCAAGTGAACTCGGTGTCTCAGCTATCAGACGTGCAACCCACAGACTGGGCATTCCAAGCGTTGCAATCACTGGTAGAACGCTACGGTTGTATTGCTGGATACCCGAATGGCACTTACCGGGGTAATCGGGCGATGACGCGATATGAGTTTGCCGCTGGGTTGAATGCTTGTCTGAACCGGGTTAACGAATTAATTGCCACCGCCACAGGTGATTTGGTAGCTAAACAAGATTTAGCGACATTACAAAGACTGCAACAAGAATACTCAACAGAACTGGCAGCACTACGCGGTCGTGTGGATGCAGTGGAAGCCAAAGCTGCTGAGTTGGAAGCTAATCAATTTTCTACTACGGCAAAACTCAATGGCGTCGCGATCTTTGCACCAGTCAGTGTTTTTGCAGGTGATAATGCTAGGGGTCAGAAAATAGACAGGAATCCGATCTTTGCCGACAGGATACGTCTTAACTTCGACTCTAGCTTTACAGGTGAAGACCAGTTAAGAGTTCGACTCCAAGCAACAAACTTGGATGCTTTGTCTGGCACTTCTACTTTCACACCAGAAGGCGATCTGCGATTCAGTGGTCCAACTTACAGCAATGGCAATAATAATAAAGTTGTTCTGGATGCACTGTTGTATAGTTTCTCTGTGGGAAAAAACACAAAAGTTATACTGGAGGGAAATGCTGGGGCGGCGGATGACTTTACCAATACCGTCAACCCTTTTCTGGATGGTGATGGTGATACAGGCGCTCTTTCTAACTTTGGCACACGCAATCCGATTTATTACCCAGTGGCTGGTTCTGGAGCTGCGCTCAGGCATCAGTTCAGTAAAAATTTGGAACTGACTTTGGGCTATTTAGCCAATACGCCTAACGATCCATCACAGAAAAATGGTTTGTTCAACGGAGGCTATGGAGCGATCGGGCAGTTGACAATTAAGCCAATTGATCGCCTCACGTTTGGCTTGACTTACGTTAATGCCTACAACGCCGACTTGACAGCTGGTAGTAATCGTGCTAATATCCATTCTGCCTTGCTCAGCGATTCCGGTTTTCTGCCATCTGTTGCTGGTGGTCCGAGTCAAGGCAATGTGGGTACGAACCAGCCTGGTGGTAACACAACTCTGCCAACAGCTACTTTAGAAGCTGTTAGGGGACAGAGTTTGCCAGTTTCTAGCAATTCTTACGGTTTGGAGGCATCCTTTCAACTCAGCCCGAGAGTTGTACTCGGTGGTTGGGTTGGCTACACCAACGAGCGCACCCTCTCTACACTTGGGGGAGTAATTCCCCGTGGCGATCTTGACATCTGGAACTATGCTGTGACACTAGCCTTCCCAGATCTGGGTAAAAAGGGCAGCGTGGCAGGTTTTATTTTCGGTATGGAACCGAAAGTGACTGGTGTGAGTACTGCTCTTAGGGGTGCGATAGGCAAAGATCCAGACACTTCCTATCACGTTGAAGGGTTCTATCAGTATCAACTAACAGACAATATCGCCATCACACCAGGGGTGATTTGGTTGACAGCGCCAGATCATAACAGCAACAACAATGGTGTTGTGATTGGTACGGTGAGAACCACTTTTACTTTCTAAGCCAACTGGAAAGTCACATCGAAAAAATAGTGATTCAGTTCTCCTCTCCGTTTCTGAATCACTATTAAGAAATAACTCGATTGATTAAGTTTTTAATAACACTTATGTCAGCTTGTACGTAGATGCCGGACGTCCTACCGGAATTGTGTATCCTGAAAACAGCTAAATCTCATGATAAAATCGAGGTGCAGCATTTAAACTTAACATTCTTCACAGAATTGCTAAACTCTAACATTAGAGGGAAAGGTACTAACTATAAACAGTAGTTTCCCGTTTCCATAAAGGTTGCTGCCAACAAAGCTGGTGTTACCCAGCGCAGGATATAACTAATTTGTTATCCTGGATTTCAAAAGCTAAGTTAGCTAGTGGTTTGATTAGGTTATTAATTGCTCCAACCCAGTCACGAGGTAAAGTAAAACTACAGTGCGGACAACTAAATGTTTTATTGCCTCCTAGACTGGTATGAACCTTACCGCACTTCGGGCAGGTCTTAGAAGTATAGGCTTCGTTAGTCCTGACTAGCATTACACCATTACGGTTACAAGACTGTTCCAAATGTTCAGCAAACCGACCAAATGACCAAGTAAGCATAGAACGTACAGACTTACGGTTAATCTTTCTCTTTGCCTTTAAAACCATCTGTGAAGTTTCATAGGTCGGGAGAAAAATCACTTTGTAATTCTGAACTAATAAACTTGATGTTTTGTGATGCATATCACTTATCAAGCTCTTAATCCTGATCCTTGTGCGTTTAATTGCTTGCCCTAACTTATACCTAAATTTCTTGCAACTCTTGCCACTAGCTTTGATTTTACGCCCAATTAGTTTGTCAAGATGAAGGCACAATCTAATGACCCGCCCTATATCTTTCAAGCCAAACTCAAAAATTGTTTCTCCATCAAAACCAGTTAAAAAAGTACGAACCCCAGGGTCAAATGCAATAACTTTATTTCCTGAAGATATTTTGGGTGACCGATATTCAGGGAATATAGCAAACCATTGATAACCGTGAGGAGTGCGTTGATAGGCTAGCTCAGTCCCATAAGCGCATTCCGTAGGAAATTGGTAACCAAAAGCCGTACAGAATAATAATCCTTTTACCTTACTAGGAAACCAAGTACCATTCTTAAATGCATCATTCTTGAATTGAATAACCTGTGAATTGTTTCGACAAGAACGAAATTTAATAAACACTTTTGTTCTTTCAATCTTTGCCCGCCGCAACATAGCTTTTTTAGCTTGTCTAAAAGCTGAATCTGCCTCAAAGACTGCTTCTTGACGGGTCTTACCTAGGCACTGTGTCCATTCGTTACCTCCTTCTTTTTGTAGATTTTGAATATGTTGGTCTAGGCTTAAATCGTTAGCTAACTTGTGTCCGCTATTTAAAAATGCAACGCACTGATTATAAACCCATCTGTAAGCTGCTAACCATTGTTTCCAGATTGAATGTAACTCTTTACAAGGAAATACAGGAATTTTCACACTCAAGTTTGGCGGAATGTTTTTCGATTTCTTGATTGGATTCCGTCCGTAATTCCTCAACAAATTGTTTTCTATATTTCCGCAATCCGTAGAGCCTTGAACTGAAACAATGGACGATGGACAACATATCGCTAATGAGTTCAAGTTCGGGGCTGAGTTTACGGTTATCGAGAACCACGAGCTTGCAGTTAAATTCTGTACACAACCATTCAACAAGGTCGAAGCCGAATCTACAAAGCCTGTCTGGGTGGGCAACAACAAGGCTTTGAATATCTCCCGACACAATTCGTTTGAGTATGGCAATAAACTTGCGCCTCCTAAAATTGAGTCCGGAACCAACTTCTGAAATGATTTCTGCTTCTGGATATCTTGCTTGCAAGAAATCAATTTGTCTACCCAAGTCATCTCGCTGACTGCTGGTTGAAACTCTGCCGTAGCAAACTGTTCTAATGGGAATAGGTTCAGTTGCAATCCCTGTAAACCTTTCCACCTCAAATCGTTTGAACCTTCTTTGTCCCCCTGGTGTTCTGTATGCTTTGATTTTTCCTTCCTTCTCCCATCTCCGGATTGATTGGGCATGGCATCCGATAAGCCTTGCTGCTTCGGAAGTATTGAGCCATTCATCTTTTTCCATTCTTGTTCCATATAGTTGCCGTTCGCCATACAGCTATCCTATAAGGTTTGTTGGTATTTGTCAACTTTGTTAATATTTTTGCTGCTAGTAAGAAGCTCCAAAGTCTAAAGTGCAAAATAATCACTATTGACTCAAGACGTATCAATAACTAATAGGTAAATAACCTTCTACTAAAAAATCGGAACCCACAACGCGCAGTTCTACACGTTCCAAGGACAATGCTTGAGTCATGCTGGTAAAACCTAACTCACCTACAGGTGTAAAAGCATTACTACCACCAATGATTTTAGGAGCAATAAAGGCAAGGACTTTTTGCACTGCTCCTTGAGCGATCGCACTAGCAGCTAAAGTTCCACCGCACTCCCACAGTACGTTACAAAAACCCCGCTCATAAAAGTACACCATTACCTTATCTGGTGTGAGTGGTGTTAATTCCACTACTTCCACCCCTTGTTTTTGTAACATATGACGAAAATCAGGGTTCGCTTCTTTTTCTGTCAACACCAAAGTGGGAGCATCATTTGTTTGCCACAAATGTGCGGATTGTGGCAAATTCAGACGACGACTCATCACCACTCGTAGGGGATTATGCGCTCCCTCTTGATGGCTGGTTAAATAAGGATTGTCGTATATAACCGTGTTTGCACCTACAATAACTGCATCAGAAGCTACTCGCAGGTGATGCACTTCGTTGCGGGACATTTGGTTTGTTACCCAGGCACTGTGACCAGTAGTGGTAGCAATTTTGCCATCTAAAGTCATGGCATATTTCAAAATGCCAAAAGGTCGATGATAGAGAATGCGATGAACAAAGCCTTCATTTAGCTTCAAGCAAGCTTCAAGTTCCACTCCCACCAACACTTCTATCCCAGCTGCACGTAATCGAGCAATCCCACCGCCAGCTACTAGGGGATTGGGATCCACCATACCCACCACCACCTTTGCCACCCCAGCTGCTATTAATGCCGACGTACAAGGGGGAGTGCGTCCGTAGTGATTGCAAGGTTCGAGGCTGACATAGATAGTTGCCGCATGTGCGCGATCGCCAGCAGAGCGAAGTGCAAAAACTTCTGCGTGCGGCTCACCAGCACGCGGATGAAACCCTTCTCCGACAATCTCGCCATCTTTAACAATCACTGCTCCTACTAAAGGATTTGGGGAGGTACGTCCTAAGGCACGGCGAGCGAGTTCCAAACACCGTTGCATCATCGCCCGGTCAAAATCTGTTCCGATCGTTTCTAATGGGTGTGAACCCGCCTGAAATGCTGACCCCTCTACAACCACTGGGAAATTATCCATAACTTTGGGCTATACTTTGAATATTTGCGCTGACGACAAGCAAGCTGACAACAATTAAATAGCAATATCCACATCAGCTTAAGGCAGTCTCTACTTAACTCTATCTTGCCTCTTGTTGCCCAAATTCCAGAAAAATTAAGTTCGGATTCAAAGAGAAGACAGGAGTAAAAACGTTCCACCGGATCGTCTCTACAAGGATTTTGGTCCGCACGTAAAATCATTTTCATACATGGAATTGGCAACGCCGTTTTTAGAAGCCAGTCTCTAAAGTGAACAACTATGTGTAAGTTCCATCGAGCAGCATACAATTCATTATGACTCCTGTACAGACGCCGGAACGTTTCTTCCTGACTACGAATTAAGACTGCTCTGCCAGTCTGATCTGCTGCCACCAACGATTCAGGGGATAATAAACTACAGGAGCCCAAAGACTACTGAGAATGGCAGAGGCAAGAGCAACCTTCTGGTAATATGCCCAGAACTCTCCAAAGTTGCGATTGTCCATAAGAACCAATTGCAACCCGAAGATAGTCTCTGCAAAAACTGCCATCCCAAACACAATTAAAGCAATAGAAATAAAGTCTTCTTGTATAAAACGCTGCTTTTGAATTAGACCAGTAATAAATCCTACAATCCCTAGACCTAGGGCATGAGTCGGGTCGGGTGATGTCATAGCATCTTGAAGTAGCCCCAGAACTATCCCGGACATTGCACCACTAAAAGCTGTGCGCTTCACACTCCAAGCCACTACCCAAATTAACAGCCAATTTGGTCCAATCCCCAACAATTCCATACCAGGAAAGCGGGTTAGCAACATTAGCAAGCATAACAGCACAGACCCAACCGTCACTGCCCAATCGCTCAGTTGACGTAGGTTCTTATCCCTAAGCCATCGGCAGCTAAGTTGAATTTTTGATTTTCCAGAGCGCGATTTTGGCAAGTTCTGCCTGCTACTCCGAAAGTCAGGAATCATCATTTTTTATCAAACCTCGCATTCACTCGCTAGTTGTTGGCTAATGGCTAATGGCTAATGGCTAATAGCTAATGGCTAATAGAAGACTGGCAATTAACAATTAGCAATTAGCAATTAGCAATGAACAATTCCCTTCATGGATGTTGGTTTTCCGGTTTAGGGTATACCGATACCCAATCCAGCGAGTGTAGCGGTGGGAAAAGTTCAATTTTTGCTACTGATGCTGGAAGTTTCTTCAAATCTAGGGACTTGACTCGTCCTACCGCCAAGCCTGACGGAAACTTTTGACTATAACTAGATGTAGCAACCAAATCTCCAGGCTTCACATTTGGGACTTTTTCATAAAACTCTAGTACTGCTTCTGCATCTGTTGCTCCCCGCAAAACGCCCTTGGCACCAGTGCGAGTGATTGTGACACCTACTTGACTCTTAAAGTCACTAATTAATAGGACGCGGCTGGTATTGGGAGTTACACTTTCTACCAAACCAACCAATCCACCTTCAGCCTGGACTATGAAACCTGACATAATCCCCGCAAGGCTGCCACGATTCAAGGTCACTTGTTGCCACCAATTATCAGCACTGCGTCCCACTACCCGCGCCGGAATTGGGCGCGATGAGAGAGGCTGTTTCTCGACATAACCCAATAACTGTTTTAGCTTGTTATTTTGGCTTTCTAGTTCCGCTATCCGCGTTTGTAGTTCCAATGCCCGTGCATCACGGAGACGTTCAAGTTGGGTTGCTCCTGTCTGGAACATCTGCAACGGACGAGTAATCCCTTGGTACAACTCAAGCACAAGTGCACCTTGAGTCTGTCGAAGTATCAAAGCACTACCAACTGCCAAGGCTAGCAGCCCCATTTGTAAACCTTTGCGCTCCCACCAGCGACGTGCAGTAAACATATATACCCTTGTATAGCAGTAAATTTCACTATAAATATTGGATTCTAGAGAACCCAATATTTGAAAGTCTACGATCGCTACATATTCCGAGAACGTCCGCTGAACACTCGTTCCAGCTGCTTGAAATTTTCCAATACTCGACCAGTTCCGAGGACAACACAACTCAAAGGATCGGCAGCAATATGTGTGATAATTCCTGTTTCATGACTAATCAAGGTGTCTATCCCTTTGAGCAAAGCTCCACCACCAGCCAGCATAATACCTCGGTCAATAATGTCTGCCGCTAGTTCTGGAGGTGTGCGTTCTAGTGTCCGCTTCACTGCTTCTATAATGACTGACAGCGGTTCCGCCATACTTTCACGAATTTCTGGTCCTTTGATTGTCACAGTTCGCGGTAGACCAGAAAGCAAGTGCAAGCCTCGGACTTCCATCATGGCATCATCATTATCCATCGTGGGATAGGCAGAACCAATACGAATTTTAATGTCCTCGGCAGTACGTTCCCCAATCACCATGTTATGAACTTTTCTCATGTACTGCATGATCGCTTCGGTCAGTTCATCCCCAGCTATGCGTACTGATTCGCTGATTACTGTACCCTGAAGGCTCAGTACTGCCACTTCTGTTGTACCGCCACCAATATCGATGATCATGTTGCCCGTTGGTTCGGCAACGGGTAGTCCCGCGCCAATTGCCGCAGCAATTGGCTCATCGATTAAGAAAACTTCTCTTGCTCCGGCTTGAGTAGCGGCGTCCATCACAGCTCGTCTTTCTACCCCTGTGACGCCACTGGGAATGCCAATGACAATTCTGGGTAATACTAGAGACTTGCCTTCATTGACTCGTTGGATGAAGTGTTTTAGCATCAGCTCGGCTGTATCGAAATCAGCAATGACTCCATCACGCAAAGGGCGCAGGGCAATCACATTTCCTGGTGTCCGACCGAGCATTTTTTTGGCTTCTTCTCCTACTGCCAGTGCTACTTTTTCGTTTTGATCAATTGCAACCACTGAAGGTTCTTGAAGAACAATACCTTTACCTGATACATATACAAGAGTATTCGCGGTCCCAAGGTCGATACCCATATCCCGCGATAAAGAAAATCTACTAAAAATACCCACGTTTCTCAATGCCCCCTATTTGCTATACTTTTGACTATGACCGTAAGAGAGAATCGTGCTGGATTCTATTATGTTTTTTGACCTGAGTCTAGTAAAATAGATCATATTTTTATAGATCTTTTTGGAATTCTAACCCGGTCTTAGATTTACATTGTTTTACTAATATTCTGTACCTTTATCTGCATAGCAGTAGATTTTCTCAGGTTTATCGGTAATTGTAATTGTGATTTATTTAACACGTTTCAACAGCTTCGGAATTCGCTATTATGAAAATCACAATGAATAAGTACACCTGTACTGAAAGGTAAAGCACATGAGTATCAATCTTGTCATTCTGGTTGGTCGTGTAGGCAGCGATCCTGAAATAAAATATTTCCAAGATTCTGGTAGCGTTGTTTGTAACATGCCTCTAGCTGTGAAGCGTAGAAGTCGTAACAGTGACCAACCAGACTGGTTTAATCTGGAATTATGGGGCAAAACTGCTGAAACAGCAGGGAATTACGTTCGTAAGGGTAGTTTGATTGGTGTCACGGGTTCATTAAAGTTTGAACATTGGCAAGATCGCAATAGTGGATCCAATCGCTCTAAACCTGTAATTCGAGTGGATAGGCTGGAATTATTGGGTTCTAAGCGAGATTCAGAAACCGATATTATGGATAGTAACCCTGAAAATTTTTCGTGAGTTAGTGGTTAGTGGTTAGTGGTTAGTGGTTAGTGGTTAGTGGTTAGTAGTTAGTAGTTAGTGGTTAGTGGTTAGTGGTTAGTAAGACAACTAACAACCAACAACTAACAACCAACAACCCTTCGGGTGACGCTCCTTCGTCGCTAACGCTTCGCTAACACCAGTCGCCTACGGAGGGAAAGCCGTCATTCGCGCTGGTTCACCAACAACTAGCAACCAACAACTAACAACCAACAACTAACAACCAACAACTAACAACCAACAACTAACAACCAACAACTAACAACTAACAATTAACTAATAACTAATTTCCAGTGTTACCGATGCATCTTCAAGTTGCTCACCACTAATGACGGAGGTAGAAGCATCTTGTGTTCCCGTATTGGTAACCGCAGTCCGCAACAAGGGTCGTGGTGGTGTCGTAGCACTCGCGCCGTTAACTTGAATGCTCACCACTTCTTTGGGTTTGATACCCAAGGTAGTAAAAACAGTATTAGCTTGCTGTTGAGCATCTAAGGTAGCTTCTCTAAGTGCTTGTTTTTGAGCCTGTGCAATGGCTTCATCACTTGCTGAAAAACTAATGCCGTTAATCTGAGTCGCATTTCTCTTTAACGGCTTCATCCAATAAACTACCAGCGATATCGGTAGCAATACGAAAACTTACGGTGTTAGTTGCATTGTACCCTGTAATATGTTGCACATTGTTGCTGTAGCTATAAACTGGGTTGAGGCTGATGCCTGTAGTTTGTAATTTTTCTACATTATGGCTCTTCAGCAAGGCAACTACATCTGATGATCTACGGGCTGCCTCTTTTTGTACCTCTTGTGCTGTTTTACCTTGAACCTCAACCCCCAAACTCACTTGAGACAAAGTGGTAGGAATTGTTTCAACTTTGTGACCGGTGACGGTCAGAGTTCGCAACATTTTCTCTTTGTCTTGCGCCAAAACAGGCTGGGTAAAACTCACACATATAAGTAAAACTACAGTTAGAGTTTTGCAAAAGTTTTCAGCATTTAACTCAAAACCCGATAAAGTAGCTTTAGTCATAGAATTGTTACTCCTCTCAAAGCAGTTAGTAGGGGTGAACGACCCTTCGGCTTGGTGCAGTCGCCGCGAGAGCGGGCTAACCCTCCTGCAGCGCTGCTTCACCGTTCGCCCGTACAGTGGTTAGTTATTAGTAGTTATTAGCACAATCAACAACTAACAACCCACAACTAACAATTTCTACATTGGCACTGCAAAAGTTGAAAGCTGAAGTGGTTACATTTTTGGAAACTAAAAAAATGATACTAAGATTTTTGGGGATTGTTTGATGGCGTATTGGCTACTGAAAACGGAACCTGAAGATTATTCCTATAGTGATTTAGAACGGGATCGCACCACAGTTTGGGATGGAGTGAGTAATACCTTAGCCATTAAGCATATGCGTACCATGCTAATTGGTGACTTGGCGCTAATTTACCACTCGGGTAAAGAGCGGCAAGTTGTGGGTGTGGCAGAGGTAGTCAGTCAACCTTACTCATCTCCAAAGTTGAATGATGCTAAACGGGTAGTTGTTGATATGCGGGCAGTACGAAAAGTGGCTCAACCCGTCACCCTGGAGCAAATCAAGCAGGATGGTAACTTTGAGGACTTTGACTTGCTGCGGCTTTCTAGGCTGTCTGTCGTGCCAGTATCAGACGAACACTGGCAGCGCCTTCTCAAATTGGCAGGTGACAACAATAGTTAGTAGGTTGTTAGTGGTTAGTGGTTAGTGGTTAGTTGTTAGTGGTTAGTTGTTAGTGGTTAGTTGTTGATTGGGGAATTGGTAAGACAACGAACAACCAACCACCAACCACCAAACGCCAACCACCAACCGCCAACCGCCAACCACCAACCACCAACCACCAACTAACAACTAACAACTAACAACTAACAACTAACAACCAACAAAGAGCCACTTTCCGCAGATCTCGTTAAGTTGGTAAATTAAAGAGAAGGATGGACGCAGAACTAATGCAGTTAGATATAATAACGTTCTCATTACCCGTGTTGGCGATCGCCACCCCAACAGCAGATAGTTCACTGGTGGTAGCAGCCGTGCTGTTGAGTTTAGTGGTGATTTACTTAGCCAGCAAAGTTGGTGGTGAATTCTCAAACCGTTTGGGTTTTCCGCCTGTGTTAGGCGAACTTGTAGGTGGTGTAATAGTGGGTGTATCTGTGCTACATCTGTTGGTGTTTCCACAAGCCTCTACAGATAGTTCTAGCTCTTTGCTCATGACCTTCCTCCAAACTACTGCTGGTATAAGTCCTGACACTGCAGATGCTGTCTTTACGGCGCAGTCGCAGGTGATTTCAGTTTTGGCAGAATTGGGTGTGATCATCCTGCTATTTGAAATTGGTTTGGAGTCAAACCTCAAAGACTTGATGGCAGTCGGTATCCAGGCAACTATCGTGGCAGTAGTGGGGGTAGTAATACCTTTTGCTGCTGGTACGGTAGGGTTGATGACTTTGTTTGGGGTTCCAGCTGTACCAGCAATTTTTGCAGGGGCGTCTCTAACTGCAACAAGTATTGGAATTACTTCCAGGGTGCTTTCAGAACTAGGATGTCTCAACTCTAAAGAAGGACAGATTATTTTAGGCGCTGCTGTGATTGACGACGTACTGGGGATTATCGTTTTAGCTGTGGTGGCAAGCCTTGCTAAAGATGGCTCAGTAGATGTAGGCAAAATTGTTTATCTGATGATCAGCGCTACTTGTTTTTTATTGGGAGCGATCGCCCTGGGCAATATTTTCAATAAGTCCTTTGTAGCGATCGTCGAGCAACTTAAAACACGCGGCGAATTGGTAATACCAGCATTCATCTTCGCCTTTGTTATGGCATATTTTGCTGCTGTTATTCAGTTAGAAGCAATTCTGGGTGCTTTTGCTGCCGGCTTAGTTCTCGAGGAGACAGATAAGCGCAAAGAGTTGCAAAAGCAAGTCGTTCCTATTGCCGATATGCTAGTGCCGATTTTCTTTGTCATTGTTGGAGCTAAAACCGATTTGGGAGTGTTAAACCCTGCAGTTCCCAGTAATCGGGAAGGTCTAGTCATGGCAACTTTCCTGATCGTAGTTGCCATTTTAGGAAAAGTCGTTACAGGCTTGAGCGTGTATGGTCCCCAAATCAACCGTTTGGCAATTGGTGTGGGGATGATTCCTCGGGGCGAAGTTGGATTGGTGTTTCTTGGGATCGGCAATTCTATGGGAATTCTCTCGAAACCATTAGAGGCCGCAATTATCATGATGGTTATCATCACAACCTTTTTAGCTCCTCCTTTATTAAGATTTGTATTTCCAGAACCAAAACCAGTGGCGACAGCAGAAGAACAACTGTTTTTATATGGTTCCTCACAAATACCTTTAGCAATAGAATTACCTGATGATAAAACTGAGGAGTGAGAAATTAAACTCCTCACTCCTCACTTATTCTTACACTGGAAACTTCTATCTCTAAATTTTCGTCCTAAGGAATTGTAAATTTTTAGGAGTTTTTTCCGATCAAGACTACCAACATTCAAAATGTTATTTTTTTTCAGTGTTTTCCCGCTCTTTATGTCGAGAGTGTAGATTTTTACAATGTAAAAAATAGCACTTATAAGCAAAGCGCAACATAAGTTAACAGTAACTAAAAGTAGTTACATAATTCAATAATTACCAAAAAAAAACAAATTAACAAATCTCTTGCTGATTTAATTAGTATTAATAGGAATTAACTTTCCTATTGTAGTAGATAGCTGATGATTGATTGTTCGCAATCAACCATCAGCTATCTACATTACCTTACTAAAATGCCATAACGGCAGGAAAAATTAGGAGAGGCATGCTAGAATTTGACACCATTAAGTATGCCTTGATAAGAGGGGAAAACACTGACAGAAATTGGGGTGTGGGGCAATTGCTAATTGCTAATGGCTAAAGTCAGACTGGCAATTAACAATTAACAATTAGCTATTCCCCTACATATGACAGATTGACGGTCCTCAGGAGATGCGAATCAGGAGAAAACACTGTGAAGCGACACTGGTTAGTACCTGGTACTTTTGTAACTCTCTTCATACTATGGTCGCCTGCTTATGCAGCGAGACTGCAGTCTTGGCGTTTTGATATTAATCAAAACCAATTGGAAATTAACACAGAAGGCGCTGTTCAACCCCAGGCACAACTTTACTTCAATCCGACTCGTCTAGTCATAGATTTGCCGGGAACCACATTTGGGCATCCGCAGTTGACGCAGCCAGTAGGCGAAGCAATTCGCGCCATTCGCGCCGGGGAGGTTGACCAAAAAACATCTCGCATTGTTGTAGAACTCACGGACGGTTATACCCTAGACCCCAAGCAAGTGAAATTTGTAGTCACAACAGCCAGTCGCTGGACAGTACAATTACCAACGCCAGAGGTTGAGAAAGTAGACAAATCAAGAAATGTTCCTAGTCCGTTCGTCAGCGCCGCCTCAAAAAATGTTTATAGTGTAGGGACCATAAATGCAACTAAGCCTGAGATCTCAAAGGTTGCTGGTATCCCATTCGGGACGACTCAAATTGAAAATTTATTTGCAACAGCAAGACCCGCGTACAGTTGTGATATTTGTCCAACCTGCGCCGTCAGTCCAAATAAGGCAACTCAACCAGAGTGGCGATCGCTTTGTAGCGCTAGAATTACCACGCTATCGTCCACTAACACCACCGTTGGCTTTACCGAACGGTGTTCTGTAGTTCAAGAAAAGGATATTGTCCTACCTATAGGCAACCATGGTGGGTACGGTTTTGCAGCAAAATGGTGTGAATGTTATGCTAACACGGAATTGTGGTGATTTCGTCACCCTTCAGGGAAGAGTAGACATGGCAGAGCGAGATCGTGCTGATGTATTTGTCAGTGTTGATGCTAATTCAGCGGGTGAGGATCGTCCTGATGTGAATGGATTGTCCGTGTATTACTACGACAGTGGTTTGGCTGCTTCTCGCGTTGAGAGCAACAGCATTCTTAAAAATGTCAATGTCAAAGACCGGGGAATACGCGGACGCAAGATTTTATGTCCTGAGGAAAAGTTCTATGCCCTCAATTTTAGTAGAAACAGGTTATATGACTGGTAGGGAGGATATGGCTAAATTGAAAACTTCACAGTACCAAAACCAAATGGCAGAGGCTCTAGCTCGCGGTATTCTCCAGTACTTAAAGCGAAGATGACATTTTTCGTGACGCCAAGCTACCATATCGTTCTAGCTTACAGAAATAGACCTTATACACGCTGACCCCGATCGCTGCTCATAGTGTTACTGACTCGCATTGACTGGTGAAGTTAATTCGGCAACGCCTCTAGGTTGGTGTAAAAAGAATTAAGAAGTGAATTTTTCGGCTCTTTCAGCTCTTTTGAAAATTCAGAGGGGGCGCTAATTTTACCACATTAACTGTGTCTTTATAAAAGCGTATAACTATGCATGCAGCATTGAAAATTCTAATCCCAAAAGAGAAGCCGCCCTACCTAACGGACACCTGTTGCAGGGGTTTATGGGCGACTGAGAACGGAAGAGTACGTGTTCGCTTTTCATGAAAGAATGCGGTTTGGGCACTGATAGTGGGAGGACTTGCCCACACGAGGACAGATTGAACGTGCAAGGATATGCGAATCAGGAGAAAACACTGTGAAACTACACTGGTTATTACCCGGTACTTTTTTAACCTTTTTGCTATCTTCACCTGCTCATGCAGCGAGACTACAGTCTTGGCATTTTGATGCCAATCAAAATCAACTAGAAATTAACACCGAAGGCGATGTTCAACCCAAAGCACAACTAATCTTTGACCCAACTCGTCTCGTTATAGATTTGCCGGGAATCATATTTGGACGTCCACAATTTACACAACAACTGGGCGGTGCAATTCACGCCATTCGCGTTGGGCAACTTGACGAACAAACAACTCGCATCGTTGTGGAACTCAATCTGGGTTATACCCTAGACCCCAAACAGGTGAAATTTGTGGGGACAACAGCTAGTCGCTGGATAGTGCAATTACCAAAGCCAACAGTGCAATTAACAAAGCCAGAGGCTCTGAAAGTAGACTCTCCCACAAGAAATGTTTACAGTGTAGTGACAAATGACTTAAATAGAGCTGCTAACAAGGAAACAGTTGTTGATACTGTAGAAGTGACGACGCAAATTCAACACCTCCAAGTTACAGGAGATGGGTTTTTCATCCGCACTAGTGGAGGTAACCCTCAAATTAAGGTAAATCGCAGCAGTGACAATAGTATTATCTACGCCGACATTTCTGGGGCAACTATATCACCAAGTCTAGAGCAGCAGGATGTGCCTGTTAATCGGTTTGGTGTTAACCGCATCCAATTCACCCAACTGCAAACAACACCACCTGTTGTCCGCATAACTTTGCGGGTGGAAAAAGATAGCCCCGACTGGCAGGTGAACACGAGTGGTACTAATGGGTTGGTGCTTCTGCCTTCTCCAAGTGTTGTCAAATTGCCTAGAGTCTCTTACTCACGCCCAGGATCGGATACTAGCCCAAGCCCCATCTTTGAGCCAAACAATTCACTCTCCACGATTCAGTCTGTGGAACTAAGTGCAACTGGCACACAACTGATCGTCAGAGGCGATCGCAATATATTTGCCAGTGGTGGCTGGGATAGGTCGTCAGGGCTGTACCGCATTACTATCCCCAATGCACGATTAGTGCCAACGGTCAAAGGTCCTAATTTTGACGCCAACAGCCCTGTCCTAAGAGTACGCCTGCAACAGCAAGACCCTCGTACAGTTGCGATCTTTGTCCAACTAGCGGCGTCCGTGCAAATTGGGCAACTCAACCAGCCCGGCGATCAGTTTGTGGCGCTAGAATTACGACGCACTCGTTCGCCGCTTACACCTGCTGTGGCTTTACCTCCCCTCCCACGTACTAACCCACAACCTTTCCCAGGAGCAATGGTCGCTAATCCCGATACTACCACCAACCCACAACAACGGTCTCCGGTTCCTAAAGGGCGAACGGTAGTCGTCGTTGACCCCGGACATGGCGGTAAAGACTCCGGTGCTCCTGGGTTGGGTGGGATTCTAGAAAAAGATGTGGTTTTGCCTATTAGCAGAAGAATAGCAGCGATTTTGGAACAAAATGGCGTACATGCGGTGTTAACGCGGGATGCTGACTTTTTTGTAGAACTTCAGGGACGAGTAGACATAGCAGATCACTCTAATGCTGACTTGTTTGTCAGTGTTCACGCTAATTCTATCGATTACCGCCCTGATGTTAATGGGTTGGAAGTGTATTATTACGACAGTGGTTACGGTCTGGCTGAAGTCGTTCGCAAAAGTATTCTCCGAAGTATCAGTACCATCAAAGACCGGGGAACCCGCAAAGCTAGATTTTACGTCCTCAGAAAAAGCTCTATGCCCTCAATTCTAGTCGAAACAGGCTATATGACCGGTCGAGAAGATAATCCTCGGCTGGCAACACCAGAATACCAAAATCACATGGCAGAGGCGATCGCTAATGGTATACTACAGTACTTAAAGCAAAGATAAAGAAATGGCTAGTTGTTAATTGTTAATTGTTAATGGCAAACAACAATTAACAATCAACAACCAACAACTAACAACTAACAACCAACAACTAACAGTGTTTCCATCTTCTGTATTTGAACGTGCCCCAATTGGCATTTTTGATAGTGGTGTGGGTGGTTTAACGGTACTGCGACAACTTTATCGGCAACTTCCTAATGAATCAATTATTTACTTTGGGGATACAGCTCGACTTCCTTATGGCATTCGTTCTGCCGCAGAAATTTTACAGTTTGTACGCGAAATCCTCAAGTGGATGCAACAGCAGCACGTAAAAATGGTGATCATGGCATGCAACACCAGTTCTGCTTTGGCGCTAGATGCAGTGCGTCAGGAATTTTCTCTACCAATTCTCGGAATCATTCTACCCGGAGCAAGGGCAGCTGTTTCCTGTGGAAAGCGCATTGGAGTGATTGCTACCCCAGCAACTGCCAAAAGCAATGCCTATCGACGTGCTATTCTAGAGATAGATCCTAATGTACAAGTCTGGCAAGTTAGTTGTCCGGAGTTTGTGCCACTCATTGAACAAAATCGCATTTATGACCCCTACACCATTGAGGTGGCACGCTCCTATTTAAAGCCTTTACTGGAGATGGAAATAGACACTTTAGTATATGGCTGTACCCATTATCCTTACCTTGCACCAGTATTGCGATCGCTCCTCCCCTCATCTGTCAAGCTGGTTGACCCTGCTGTTCAACTGGTGACAGTTTGTGCCCACGAACTAGATACACAAGGCTTGAGAAACACCCACCAACCACAGCCAACTCGCTTCGCTGTTAGCGGTTGTCCGCAACAGTTCGCTTCCTCTTCCGTGCAATGGCTTGGCTGTACCCCAATAGTTGAGTTGGTGCGCTTAAATGAGTTAGGAGTTAGGATTAATTGTTAATTGTTAATTGTTAATTGTTAATTGTTAATTGTTAATTGTTAATTGTTAATTGCTAATTGTTGATTGCTAATTGTTGATTGTTTTATTAACAACTAACAACTATCAACTATCAACTATCAACTATCAACTAACAACTATCAACTATCAACTATCAACTATCAACTAACAACTATCAACTATCAACTATCAACTAACAACTATCAACTATCATCTAACACCTTTTATCGCATACTAGTTGCTTCAGTTACCTTTGTCACCGATATCTCCTGCTTGTGTTTTCCATGATTAGTCAGAGAGACAGGAGGAGGAGCAGTTTTTTTTCCAGTTCGTTTTGCTAGTGCCAATAATAAATAGACTGTTAGCAAATACCCTGAGGCTAAAATAAAAATCAACATGGGCACCTTCCCGTAAATCATTTTTTTTCTCTGCGCTTTCGTCTAATGAATATAAAATCGAATAAAACTAGTAAAATTTGAGCTATACAAATGCATTCTTGTAGATACCGCAAGTTCTGCGGTCAAGGCATTTGTGATTAATTTTTTGCTGACTACACCTGTCACAGCAGTTGATTTGCGCTCCTAGCAATCATCATCTGCTGCAATCGTCTCAGTAATCTGAGATTCGGCATGCAAATACTTCTGTTATGGTAGGAGCAACCCTTGATCTCAAAGTGCGCTAAAGACGTGCAGCTGCTTCCTATGTAGGTAACTCATAGCTCCTACTTTGGATATTTATTCATCTCCTCAGTGAACAATGACCAAAGAAATAATTTTCTTGGTTCTACATACGTACACTTATTTTGACTCATAAAACCACCATGAGTACAAACACTTATTGGTGATTTACTTTTGGTGGTCTGAATAACTTAAAAATTTAAAGTCCCTAGATTTTAGCGTAACACAAGGAACTTGATTTTTTAGCTAACTTTTCTGCTAAATTAAAAATTCTCTGTTGTTAATTTTTAAAATATCCGCTGATTATTATTTGCTGAAAAGTAATTAATGTGTAATAAATGATGGATAAGGAGGAAGAAACATTTTTAGTGTTTCTTTTCAGCGTTACTTAAATATAGCTTACTGTAAAAAACTCATTTTTTCTGAAGAGGGAGCTTTTCTGACCTAGAAAAGTTAGCTGTTGCCTAAAATAATAAGTATAAAAAAAATCAGTAAACTCAGAAAAGATACTCGCAGTACTGCAAGTATCTTTTAATGCTTATTTTTTGTCAGTAATGCGTAATATTCTTTTGGCTAGAAGCATAGGGGCATTCAGAATAGGGAATGGGGAATTGTTGGTGGTTGTCTTACCAAACAACCACTAACAAACAACAAATAACAAACTCATTCCCCATTCACTAATCCTTAAGGAAAACTTGGCGCTGGCACAGGGTTATCTTAAAATGATTATTAGGATATGTAAATTTTCGTAACTTAAGCCAGAGTCCGCCAGTCCATGACCCCAGCTACCTACCTTTTTGCCCCTGTGGAAGCAGACCTGCAAATACTAGCAGACAGCCTGAAACAGCTAGTTGCAAATAACGATCACCCCATCCTCCGTGAGGCGGCAGAACACCTATTCGGTGCTGGGGGAAAGCGCATTAGACCAGCAATTGTCTTACTGGTATCGCGAGCGACAATGCTAGAAAAAGACATTACGCCGCGTCATCGGCGCTTAGCCGAGATTACAGAAATGATTCATACGGCAAGCTTAGTACATGACGATGTGGTGGACGAATCAGATATGCGCCGTGGCGTTCCCACAGTTCACAGTTTGTTCGGTAACCGCTTTGCTGTACTAGCAGGAGATTTTTTCTTTGCCCAATCTTCCTGGTATTTGGCGAACCTAAACAATTTAGATGTGGTGAAACTGTTATCGGAAGTGATTATGGATCTGGCGACTGGGGAGATCCAGCAGGGACTGAATAGCTTTGATACGAGCATCTCGATTGAGACCTACCTGAAAAAAAGCTATTACAAAACTGCATCGTTAATTGCCAACAGTTCTAAAGCAGCTGGTTTACTTAGCGAAGTTTCTCAACAAACCGCCGATCATTTGTATGGCTATGGGCGTAATTTTGGTTTAGCCTTCCAAATTGTGGATGATATTTTAGACTTCACGAGTTCCACAGATACCTTGGGTAAGCCAGCTCTTTCAGACCTTAAAAGTGGCAATCTAACTGCGCCAGTTTTATTTGCTATGGAAGAGAAACCCCAATTAGAAGCGCTGATTGAACGAGAGTTTGCACTTGAAGGCGACCTACAGCAAGCTATGGCGTTGATTCAAGATAGTCAAGGTATCCCACGGGCAAGAGAATTAGCTGCTGGGCATGCTAAGGTCGCTGTTGAAAATCTTGCAGACCTCCCACCCTCTGAATCCCGCCAAGCCTTAATTGACATGGCTGAGTATGTGCTAAGTCGGCTCTATTAGAGAAAGAGGGGAGTGGGGAGGAGCCATTCTCCACTCCCCTCTTACGCGATATCAGGAGGTATTCGATTATGCTTTCTATTTTGTTGTAGCTCTTGCTGAACTAAGCTTTGTATATCAGTTCGCTTAATTTCGACTGTGTTGTTAGTCATGCCTGGAGTTTCAAAAAAAACTATACTATCTACGAGATCTAATGCCATTAATTGGAACAAAAGGTGAGTAACTAGAATAGGGGCTGCGATTACTTGAGGGTCAAGCCCAGCAGATAAACTTAATGAAACATCCTGTATGGTAGGAAAAGCATAAATCACGCGCTTGGACAACCCGGGATTAGCACGGTTGCTTAATGTAGTCAAAACCCAGCGTTCTTCCAAATTTTGGAGAATATAGTACTGGGAATAGCGTAACGATGAAGCGATCGCGCTGAGAGTAGGGGAGATTTCTGTGACAAGTTGTGGTGTAATACCATCTAATGGTGCATTGTCAATCAGCAATTGAATTTGTGCTTGTAAATCCATAATTACCTGTTAACGGCTCCTAGGTATTAGTTATAACTTCTTTTGAGGTGTGAATAATCAAGCTCATATTGGGAATAATAAAATAAGCCTGGTCCTCAAAGCAGGATTTAGATGCGTTTAGTTTACACGCGTTCATCCTGAAATCTAATACCTAAAGTCACACAGGTTGTACAGTATGTTAGGGTCTTTTGAAAAACGAGACTATGAATTTAGCTGCAACCACTATTTTTCAGGGAGTAAATGCTAGCGGCGTGGAGGTGATCTTTCAACTCCTGTTCAAGGAGCTTCAGCATTCAACCAAAGCTTCACAGCAGAATTGCCGTGATGTAGCAATGCGAATTGCCGCCGAAGTCTTCCGGATTTGTCATGAAAGTAAACGTATCCAAGCTGCCGGTACTATAGAAAACTCTGCAATCTCACTAGCCCGACATCGGTTGCAACAGTGTCTCAGGTACTACGAATTGGGATCGAATCGGGGCAGGGTAGAATTACACAGTACCTTAAGTGCGATTATTTATCGCTACATCAATCCTCCTCAGAGGCAATTAAGCTATCAAGGTCGGCTGGTCATCATTGAAGATTTCTTACAGAGTTTTTATCTGGAGGCATTGAATGCTTTCCGGAGGGAAAACCAACTGGGCGCTAGCTATAGTCCCAGGACCGTTTTGGAATTGGCAGAATACATGGCATTTACCGAGCGCTATGGTAAGCGACGGATTCCCTTGCCTGGGCGTCAGCAGCAACTGATTATTTTGCGGGCGCAAACTTTCTCCCAACAGCAGCCTCCGGAAACCTGCGTAGACATAGAACAAGCGGCAGAAGGTAGTGGCAACGAAGCTGATGGTTCTTGGGAAGATCCAGCAGTACAGCAATTGCGCTCGGCAATGGCGATGCAACCAGAGCCAGAGCCTCAAGAAGACACGTTGCGCTCTGTAGTAATTACTGAATTGACAAATTACTTAGAAGAACGGCAACAATCCGATTGTGCTGATTACTTTGCCTTGCGGCTCCAGGATCTTTCTGCACAAGAAATTGAATCAATTTTGGGTTTAAACCCTCGACAGCGAGATTACTTACAGCAACGCTTTAAATATCACTTAATTCGGTTTGCGTTGTTGCATCGTTGGGAGTTGGTTCACGAGTGGTTGGAAGCAGATTTGCAGATGAATTTGGGCTTGACTCCCCAGCAATGGGAAACATATACGGCTCAACTTGACGAGAAACATCGGTCACTACTACAGTTGAAGCAACAAGGACAACCTGATGAAAATATTGCCAAAATTTTAGGTTTGTCAATGGCACAACTTCAGAAGAGGTGGTTTAAAATTCTGGAACAAGCTTGGGAGATTCGTAACTCCTTAGTGTCCGGATCAAGTGCATCTACTCATGAATAGTGACTCAGAATCCTTATACCACCAGTTACTCGCTTGGTTTATGACAAAAAATGCCGTAAATAGAGAGCATGTGTCTGGTGTGTGTAAGGATGTTGACGGGGGAAAACATCCTCTCGACGAAAAAGCCACCGTTATCATAGATGGCGATCTAGAGTTGGGAGGAATACCCCAAACCTTTCAACTAGGAGAAATTCCTACTGTGCAACAACGTTTCCAAGCCGTCATTAAACGTCGGTTACAAGTCCAAATTCAAGACAACCCACCTTTATTCCCATGGGAAACACAATTAGTAGATTATCCCGAATATGTAGGCGATCCAGCAATGGTTCCTACTTGGGGCTGGGCAGCACAGCAGTCTAAGCTGAATTTGCCGATTCCTTTACCGGAAAGAGTATTCCAGCAATTGCTTGATAAATGTCAAGCACTGCTTGGATCAACACTTCCGTTAGGGGCGAAATTAGTTCAGGCGGTGGAAAGCTTTTTCCCTGACAATTCCCAAGCAATAAACGACGTAGCAGGATTAGTGCTAAGGAGTAATCTTCGCTCTGGGGAAACCCTCGATACTATGCCAAATCTGGAAAGCAGCTACTCAGATTTGCAGCAGCGTCAACAGATGGCGTTGTCTTTGCTAGCGGCTAAACGCCTGCTAGAAAATCTGACTCTGCCACTTTCTATGACAAATCCAGTAGAAGAAAGGCAATGGTTGACTAGCGTCGGAGTTCTTACTCTCAAGGTAGAATACCAGTTTCGGGGTAAAGTCACAAAGCTGCGGGTTCAAGGTAATTTACCCACTAAAGGAATCATCAAGCTTCAAGGAGATACCTCCCAAGCAATGGCACAGTCTACAGGTCCGGGATGCTTGAGTGTAGAATTACGCTGCGCCAGACTGAACGAGACTTATACACTGGAAGTTGAGCTAAAAGAAATAGACATTAAGCCATTGTTGTTTGTCATTATTCCGTCGACCTAGCGAGGTCAGCGCGTTACCATTCACGTCGGTAAACGCCGTTACTATGAGATGTTTATCCTGGTTTTGAAACTTATCCTTTTTTTTTAAAACATTAGTCATTAGAACCTCTAAGGAAAGCCGGAAGGAGGAGAACAAATGCGAGTTAGGTTTCCTGACTCGCATTGTTTCCAAGTGTACATAACAACAAATTTGTTAGTGGTTAGTTGTTAGTGGTTAGTTGTTAGTGGTTAGTTGTTAGTTGTTAGTGGTTAGTGGTTAGTTGTTAGTGGGTGTTTTTGACAACTAACAAAAAATTTGTTATTCGTTAGTGGTTAGTTGTTAGTGGGTGTTTTTGACAACTAACAAAAAATTTGTTATTCGTTAGTGGTTAGTCGTTAGTGGGTGTTTTTGACAATCAACAACTAACAACTAACAACTAACAATCAACAACTAACAATTAACAATAAAATGTTTAACTTTTCTAGGATCGGTGGGCGTTGGCATCTACCTAGATGGAATGACTGGCGGCAGAGTAAGCTGCGCTCGCCTACGATGTTGGTAGAAAATTCCATCCGCTCGCGTGTTCTTGTCAGCGGATTGGTAATTGTGGGCGTTGTGGCGACAGATATTGCAGCCCAGACGGGATTCAGTCTTTGGGCAGTGCCGCTTAGTGTCGTTGGTGCAATCTGGAGTTACTACCGTCGTCGCGATCTCAATGTGCCAGTAAAGTTCTGCATCGCCATAGGAATGTTAGTGGCATTGGGTGCTTTCTTTGGGCGGTTGTTTGGGGAGTTGAACGATACACGACTGGGTTTGGCAGAGTTATTAATTCAACTCCAGGTACTCCATAGCTTTGATATGCCCCGCCGCAAGGACTTGGGGTATTCAATTGTCATTGGGCTGATTTTGCTGGGGATCGCGGCTACGCTAAGTCAAACTTTAGCGTTTGCACCAATGTTATTGTTATTTTTAGCAATTTCCCTGCCGACTTTAATACTAGATTACCGCTCACGCCTTGGGTTAAGAGAATTAAAAATTAAAAATGAAAAATTAAAAAACAAAAACTCAATTTTAAATTGGAAATTTTTAATTTTTAATTTCTTTCTGATTGTGGTGTTAGGGCTGGCAATTTTTGCCGTTTTGCCGAGGCTACCAGCTTACCAGTTGCGAATGTTTCCCGTAAGTTCTCCAATCGAGGTTAAGGGCAATTTTACAGGGCGTGGCATCATTAATCCAGGGTATGTCCACCAAGGTAATGGTAAGGGAGGTGGCAGTGGTAGCAGTACCCTAGAGAGCCAAGCTGGCAAACCTGGAAAAATAAATAATAACTTTTATTACGGTTTTAATAGTCAAATAAACCAAAACCTGCGAGGAGAAATGACACCCAAGGTAGTGATGCGGGTGCGATCGCAAGGCGATAGTTTCTGGCGGGTGCTAGCATTTGACGACTACACAGGTCAAGGATGGGAAATTTCTCGGCCAGAGCAAGTTCAAACCATCAAGCGATCGCCTTGGTCTTACCAAATTTTTCTGCCAGTCACAGCTCAAGCTGGTGGCACAAAAGAAGTAGTACAAACCTACACAGTAGTGTCAGAATTGCCTAATCTCATTCCCGCTTTGGCTACTCCTAAGGAAATTTACTTTCCGACACAGATGGTAGCTGTTGATCGAGAAGGCGGGTTGCGATCGCCTATGGAATTATCAGAAGGTTTGACTTACACGGTGATTTCGGACGTACCATACCGCGATCGCACTTTGTTAGGACAAGCCGCAACTAATTATCCACAGAATATTAAAAATCACTATCTGCAAATCCCTCCCCAAATTGCCGATAAAGTACGGCAACGCACTGAGTCGGTTTTAACCGACTACAATCGAGAGCGAGTCGGAAAGTCGGAAAAAACCCTTAATTCCCCCTACGAAAAAGCTCTCTATTTAGCTCAGTACCTGAAACTACACTACAGTATTCCCGAAAATCCTCTTTCACTGCCTTATTTGGGTGAAAACGAAGATTTGGTACTCGCTTTCTTGTTCAAGCATAAAGGAGGCTATCCAGACCACTTCTCGACAGTTCTAACGGTGATGCTACGTTCCATTGGCATCCCCGCCCGATTAGTCGCAGGATTTAGTCCAGGAGAGTTTAATCCGTTCACAGGCATGTATGTTGTCCGTAACACCGACGCTTATGCCATGACGGAGGTGTATTTCCCTAAATATGGCTGGTTTGCTTTTGACCCAATTCCCAATCATCCCCTGATTCCCCCCTCAATAGAAGAAACTCAAACTTTTAGTGTTCTACATCAGTTTTGGAATTGGATTGCTAGTTGGTTACCCTCGCCTGTGACAGGTTTGCTCAACAATGTGTTTGGGGCAATATTCAACTGGCTTGCCAGAGGGTTTTCTTGGTTTTTCTCTTTATTCTCTCAAGGTTGGCTGGGCGTGTTAACGGGGTTAATCTTAGCAACTGCACTGGCTTTCTTGAGTTGGCTGAGTTGGGAACGGTGGCGAGAGTGGCGTTTGAACTCTACGCTGAGGAAATTGCCACCAATGGAAAGCCTTTATCAACAAATGCTTCAGTGGGTAGCCCAAAAAGGTTTGAGCAAACATCCGGCTCAAACTCCCACAGAGTATGCCAGAGTATCATATCAGCATTATTCACCAGTAACTGCTGAGGTAATAGATGAAATTTGCCAAGCTTATGTTAGCTGGCGTTATGGTGGTCATGCTCCTAACTTGAGCCAACTACAACAAAGATGGCAACAAATAAAAAAGTTAGGAATTAGGAGTTAGGAGTACCCCACAGGCGGCACATTACCCGTTACGAATGGAACAAACACCACTCCCCCTCTTCCCCCCACTCCCTACTCCCCACTCCCCACTCCCCTCTCTTCTTCTTTATCTATGCCTTTAGGTAGATTTTCAGGAAACTAGGCTCAGAAACAGCTAAAAAAAGCAATTGATATTTAAAAATAAAGGCTGGCGTTAAATTAAGCGTTGTAACTCCAATTTTTTGAAGATAACATGAGAAATAGTTGCTTACAAGCTTTCAACAGCGCGTTTGGCGTCAGTTTTTTATGGACATTCAGTTAATCAACATCGGTTTTGGCAACATCGTGTCTGCCAACCGAGTGGTTGCCATTGTCAGTCCAGAGTCTGCCCCAATTAAGCGGATAATTACGGATGCACGGGATCGAGGTCAACTTATTGACGCAACTTATGGTCGCCGTACTAGGGCTGTAATTATTACTGATTCAAGCCACGTCATTCTCTCAGCGATTCAGCCGGAAACGGTAGCGAATCGCTTTGTAATTTCCCGCGATCATCAAGTTGTGGATAATTAATTGAGGGTGAGTCAACAACCCCACTTTTATTTATATCGTATCAGTAGTAATATGTAAATTAGACAATTTTTATGTCACCTCTGCTACAAAATTTCTTAGTCAGTAGTTATCCTGTCTACTAACACACAGACTAACGAATAGTGTCTATTGATTAATTTACAGATTGAGTGGATGATGCGAGTTTTATCAAGAGAAAGTGGTGTTACTACCAAACAATATCCATATCCTGGCAAGCTGATTATTTTCACAGGTCCTAGTGGAGTCGGCAAAGGTTCTTTAATGCGATCGCTGCTACAGCGTCATCCAGAACTATATTATTCTGTATCCGTGACGACCCGTTCTCCCCGAGAGGGAGAAATCAATGGCAAAGATTATCACTTTATCAGCCGCAGCAAGTTTGAACAATTGGTAGCGGCGGGAGAATTCCTCGAGTGGGCAGAATTTGCTGGTAACTATTACGGCACTCCCCGTGAAGAAGTGGAAAAACAAATTCGCTCTGGAAAGTCGGTAGTGCTGGAAATTGAACTAGAAGGGGCACGCCAAATTCGTGCAACATTTCCTAGTACCCTCAGCATTTTTATTCTGCCGCCTTCTTTCAAAGAATTGGAGAACCGAATACGTGGTCGCGCCTCGGAATCTGAAGAAGCGATCGCCCGTCGTTTGCGCCGCGCCCAAGAAGAAATTCATGCTGCCAATGAATTCGATCTTCAAATCGTTAATGACGATTTTGAAACTGCTCTCAATTCTATAGAAACAGCTTTGTTTGGATGACGCGATCCGCTCGTTAGGAGTCAGGAGTGAGGAATGAGGAATAAAAATCACAATTCCGCGCCTCCTAACTCCTAACTCCTAACTCCTAATTAACCACCAAACAGACCTTGAACTAGTTGCAGATTGCTGGCTATAAAGTAAGCGACTACAGCACCCCCAAGACCACCGATTAAGAAAGCACTGCCAAAATTGCTCCAACCTTCTGGCGATTTAAAAGCATCAGGAGGGTTGGGTACAGTGACAGTAGCGACTGGTTGGGGAGGGTTGCTATTGGCATACAAGGATAAGGTTCCAGTCAAAATCACAACTAAGCCGAAAGTTGCCAATAGCCCAGCTAAGTTGGCATTATTTGTATCACGTAGGGGACCCAATCTGGCGAATGGACCAAATATCCAGTAACCATGAGCCATGCCAATTTCTAACCCTCTTCGGAAGGGAGTTATTCCTGGGCGATAGGCTGGTAAGCCATTAATGAACCATTTGGCTAGGGGAGAAGCATTAATTGGCGTTTCTAAGTTTCCCCGTTGCGAGTCGCGCCATTCTGGAAAGACAACCTCTTGGTTTCTCGGATCGCTAGGACGATTTTTTGATGCATCTATAGCTTGCGCCATATTTTATGTTTGCCTCTAAATAAAGTGGTGGCATTTTTCATATTAATAATAATTGACGCTAAATATCATTTTTGCTAGTTAAGTTTAGAAAAATTAATTTAGCTGTTCTAAAAAAAACAAAACTCGCACACTATTTACAGCATTACGAGTTGAAAAGTCAAGTTAGAAGTTGGGATTTGTTAGTGGTTATTGGTTAGTGGTTAGTTGAAAATTCAACTAACCACTAACCACTAGCCACTAACAATCTTATATTTATGGCAGTGGGTGGAAAAGTAGGTCGGGGAACCAGTAGTTAATGAGAATCAACAGAATGGCAGTAAAAATCAAATTGGCAAACAACAAAACTGGTCCTAGTGAAAGGTATTTAACAAAATTGTTTTGCTGGGACATAGATTATTCTCCAAATAAGGTAGTTGTTGGTTGTTAGTTGTTGGTTGTTAGTTGTTGGTGAACCAGCGCTCTATGTCGGGTTTCCCGACAGAGGCGACTGGTGCTCCCGTTGGGTTGTTAGTTGTTGGTTGTTGGTTGTCAAAAATACCGACTAACCACTAACTACTAACCACTAACAGATCGTGATTAGCGTGGTGAAATGGGGATTTCTTCATCCTTGGCTGTTAATTCGCCAGAGAGAAATTCTTTCAAGGCTGCTAGGGGCCAAGTAAAGCCTGATAGCATGAGTGACAGCGCTTTCGGCACTTCAATGATAATTTCCTTCATTTCCACATCACCGCCTTCTTTCTTAACAGCTTGCAGATAGGCGCGACCTACCCAACCAATCCAACCTGCAATGTAGAGGAAGATAATGCTGGGAATTAAGAAGTCACCAGCATGAGCAAGATCGCCATCCACAATCAGATGAGGTAGACCTTCAGGACCACACAGCGCATCAGAATAACGCTCAAGCCGTTTTCTCCCAGACTCTGGGTCGGATGTAGTATTACGGGCAGTATCTATCCTGTCCTGAAATGCAGCAGATTCCCTGCAAGGTACAAGGTCAGCGCCTACCGCTTTAGCAGACGGGGCAAAATTGAACCAAAGACAAATCGCTAAAATTAGAGCAAACAAGCGTTGCATGGAATTGTTTCCTTTTATTACGAAACAAAAATTTTCTGTACAAAACGAAGCGGCTTGTACAATCTTGGACTTTATCAAGGTTAAATACACACACAAAATCAGGTTAAGCTAGGATTTTACCAGATGTCAATCTGACAGATATACCTATATTTCCGATGATTTGAGCGTGTTTTTAGCATATGGAAATAATACTCTTGCCCGTGTACCGAGGAAAGTTTAAGTCAATAAAAGTTAAAGTTTCGTAAAACTAAGCATGGGGGAGCCAGCGCGAATGACGGCTCTCCCTCCGTAGGCGACTGGCGTAGTGGGGAGTGGGGAGTGGGGAGTGGGGAGTGGGGGAGAATAACAAATGACCAATGACAAATGACAGATGACTACAGTTTTAGCAATAGAAACGAGTTGTGATGAGACAGCAGTGGCAGTTGTTAAGAATCGTCAAGTTTGTAGTAGTATTATTAACTCCCAAATTCCAGTGCATCAGCAGTATGGGGGGGTAGTGCCAGAAGTGGCGTCTCGCCAGCACCTAGAAACGATAAATGAAGCGATCGCCCAGGCACTGGAACAAGCAGAACTGGACTGGGGGAAAATAGATGGTATTGCGGCAACCTGTGCCCCCGGACTAGTAGGGGCGCTGTTGGTGGGATTAACTGCTGCCAAAACGCTTTGCGTAGTACATCAAAAGCCATTTTTGGGAGTTCATCACCTCGAAGGTCATATTTACGCGACTTATTTAAGTGAACCAACGCTACAGCCACCTTTTTTAAGTTTGTTGGTTTCTGGTGGACACACAAGCTTAATTCTCGTTAAGGATTGTGGTGTGTACGAAACAGTAGGCGAAACTCGTGATGATGCAGCAGGTGAAGCCTTTGACAAGGTAGCACGCCTGTTGAATTTGGGATATCCTGGGGGACCAGCGATTGATCGGTTGGCACAATCCGGAAATCCACAAGCTTTTGCCCTACCGGAAGGAAGAGTTTCCCACCCTAGTGGGGGGTATCATCCATATGATGCGAGTTTCAGTGGGTTAAAGACGGCTGTAATGCGACTCGTGCAGCAGTTAGAAAAAGACGGACAGTCTTTAAGAGTGGCAGACGTAGCGGCTAGTTTTCAGGAAACTGTAGCGCGATCGCTTACTAAAAGAGCGATCGCCTGTGCCCTCGACTATGGTCTTGACACCATTGCCGTTGGTGGAGGCGTAGCGGCTAACAGTGGTTTAAGAAAACACTTACAAGCCGCAGCAGTAGCGAGTAACCGGAGAGTGCTATTCCCGGAGATGAAATTATGTACCGATAACGCTGCGATGATAGGTTGCGCTGCCGCCGATCATCTGAATCGTGGTCATACGTCCAGACTTACCCTAGGTGTTCAATCTAGGCTAGGGCTAAAGCAAGTTATGGAGTTGTATCAATAATTTGTTAGTGGTTAGTGGTTAGTGGTTAGTGGTTAGTAGTTAGTGGTTAGTGGTTAGTGGTTAGTGGTTAGTGGTTAGTGGTTAGTGGTAGTTTTTGACAACTAACAATCAACAACTAACAACTAACAACCAACAACTAACAACTAACAATCAACAATTAACAACTAACAACCAACAACTAACAACTAACAATCAACAATTAACAATCAACAATTATCGACCGAATATGAGTAGCAACTGCATCAGGCTGCTCTAACATGGCGAGATGTCCACAATCAGGAATTTCGATCACGTTGTCACCACAGTATTGAAACAGCGGGTGAAAACTGGCTAAATGACGGACATACTTGGGTTCCATATCCTTATCTTCCGCACCAGCGAGGAAATAAACCGGCTGTTTCGTTTGGGATACCAACTGGGGTAAGCGGTTGATTTCTTCCTCAGTGGTAGAGTCTAACAATGTTCCTAAAGCAGCTTCTGGATCGGCAACGACGAAATCAATCACCCGCTGACGCGCCCAATAGCGGTCTAACGGACGCGCCACACTCGTTCTGGTAAATAGCAAGTCAATCAAAGGCACACTTGTGAGCCATCGAGGGCGGATTTGTAAAAACCGCTGACCCGCCAAGCGAGACTGCTCGTAGGCTTCTTTAAGATAAATACCACCACCTGCGTTGATACAGATGACTCCCTTGACACCCTCAGGCATCTGAGTAGCTCCCCATAGGGCGATCGTGCCTCCTAAGGAGTGACCAATCAACCAAGCACTAGTAATATTCAGTTGTTGCAGGAGGGCTGCTAGATCCTGAGCATAAGCTTCGGGTGTATAAAGGGAATCGAAGGGATTAACAACTGCATCACCGTAGTGAGCAGTGCCTCGTCGATCGTCAGCTGACTGAGGGTTTCCCCACAGAGGTGAGGAGCGACTCGCTTCTTCTCCTATTGGCTCAAGCCGTGTGGAAGTTAGGCTAAAAAAAGGTTGTTCGCCACTATAATCGGTTTTTGTCTGAGGCTGGGATTTACCAAAACCCCTTAAATCATAGGATAGGCACTGGAATTCATCTGACAAACGGGAAATCACAGGTTGCCAGTATCCACGGCTATTGAGCCAACCGTGGACAAACACTAAAGTGTGGGGGCAGGAAGTAGGCGCCGTTAGCTCATACGCGTGTGGAACGCCCAGGATTTCGATAGAAGCCATATTTCTATCCTACCCTGAATGGGGAATGGGGAGTAGGGAGTGGGGAGTGGGGAGTGGGGAATGGGGAGTGGGGAATGGGGAATTGGGAATTGGGAATGGGGAATTGGGAATTGGGAATTGGGAATGGGGACGATGTGGCTCCCCCTACTCCCCCTACTCCCCCCACTCCCCCCACTCCCCCTACTCCCCACTCCCCCTACTCCCCACTCCCCACTCCCTCATTTACCCAGCAACCTCTGCCGCATCCCTTCAGCAATTTTATGACCCAAATATTCAGGAATTAGGCTTTCATTCGGTCCGAGCAAGTAGAGAATAAGGCGTGTGCGTCCGCGCCAAACTAGCAAATTGGCATTTACTACTAAAAGGTCTTCCTGCCAAATAGCGTACATGACTTTGTAAAACAATCCCGGTTGATTATCGACTTCAACCACTAAAGCAGGAAGGTGGAAGACCGGATCGACATAGAACTCGGTTTGTACTTGCTCTAAACCAGCATCAAGTTTAAATTCTACCGCTAGCATTTCTTCTACCTCAAATCGCCCTGCTAAAGCCTCACGAATAGCACGGGAAACATTTTCTGCAGTTTTCTCTGTCAAGGCTTTGCTGCCACGAGAGATCAGTAATTTGATAAAAACTAACATCGGCGGTCGGATCTGACCGTATAGACTTAAACCGTGAATTGTCAGCCCATAAGCCGCCAACACACCAAAAATATCGCTGAGGAGAAAAGACTGGTTGCGGTAAGCAAAATGCAGGGCAGTTTTGCTACCTTCCGGTTTCAGCTCAATAACGGCACGTCTGGTTTTATAAAGGCGGTAGGCAAGCCGCAAGTTTTGCAGTTGAATTTCACTGCTGACAAATTGCTCATAAAACTGGGGAAACGCTCGGTTAAAGCGCTTTAGGAGTTCCTGTGTTGAAGATTTTAAACCAGTTGCCATAATCAGGAATTGGGCATAGGGCATAGGGCATAGGGAATAGGGAGTAGGGAATAAGGATTGTTATTTGTCAAAAAGTACCACTCCCACTCCTCACTCCCCACTCCCCACTCCCCACTCCCCACTCCTCCGTTTTATTTAATTTCTCCTTGGCTCTACAACAAAATGCTAAAGTTGGAGATGATTGGTGTAAAAATAGCGCTTACTGGCTAAGCTATATTGAAAATCCCGAAAATTCAGGCATCTGTATCTTTGGGATAAAAGATGTTTAGATCAGTTAAACGTGAATGAACACTATTTCAGTAGAAACCAATTCAGTTATACTACCCGAACCACGGTGGCATGGGTTTTTGGAAAACTTGGTTTAGTACTTCTGAAGCTGTCGCGACAACTAAAACGACACCCTTTGAAGAGATGAACGCTGGAGCCACGGGCAATTCCAGCCCTAGCAGCGATGCCTCTGGCACTGCGTCGGGCGCAGAACGCATCCTCTTTAGCACGGATCGAGATATTGACCTGTATGAACTAGAAGAACTCTGTGATGCAGTCGGTTGGTCCCGTCGTCCTTTACGAAAAGTGAAAAAAGCCATTGAGCATAGTTTTCTCGTAGCCTCTATGTGGCAAGTGCGAGGAAATAAAAGGCGGCTCATTGGTTTTGCCCGTGCTACTTCAGATCATGCTTTTAATGCCACTATTTGGGATGTGGTAGTTCATCCAGACTTTCAAGGTCAAGGACTGGGCAAGACATTGATGAAATATGTACTCAAAAAACTTAGGAGTGAAGAAATAAGTAATGTCACTCTTTTTGCAGATCCCCAAGTTATAGACTTTTATAGAACCTTGGGTTTCATGCCGGATCCAGAAGGCATCAAAGGGATGTTCTGGTATCCTCACTAATCCCAAATCCAAAAAAAGTAGCTTTCCTTTAAAAAGAAAGCTATAATTGTCAAGGTTTGCTAGTCGAAGATGTTTTTATTTCAGGCGACCGACGATTAGTCTGATTCATAAAATATTTAATGAGAAGATTGGTAAAAAGCCGCAAATAGATGATATAATGGAATGTATATGAAATAAAGACCCAACAACTGGCAAACTGAGATAACGGGATGTAGCGCAGCTTGGTAGCGCGCCTGCTTTGGGAGCAGGATGCCGCAGGTTCGAATCCTGTCATCCCGACTCTATGTTGTGAATGATTCAACCCTAGATCTATAAAAAGCTCTAGGGTTTTTTTGTGTCGTTAATTGAAAAAATTTTCCGAAAAAATTTTAAAATAAAAATTTTAAAATCAGCACTAGCCCAGAAACCCGGTAACTTCTGCGAAACCGAGTTTCTCTAAGAATTGTATTTGTAATTTAAGGTACATGTAAATTGCATATTTTACCGGATAACTGCTATGAAAGCTGTTCGGCTATCATGCAGAAGTGCAGCAGTCCGAAACCCAATTAAATTGGCAGGCAGCAAGTCCGGAGAACTTCACAACTTGTGTAAATATTCAGACATTATTTTAGTGGCGGTAGGTGGAACGATTTACTATGTAGTGGCGTCCACAGGCTTATGAAAAGACAATAAAATGGCTTTGACGCGCTTCTCGAATCTCGGAAATTTTTCGTCGCCACCAGAGCAATATACAATCGGCGAAGAGGATACTATAACTAAAACAAGTTGGTTCTGGTGTACATCCAACTGAAGTCTCGACTTGATTGAAATATTGATGCTAGGAGAAGTTATGAAATCATTAATTCGCAGGGGTACAACATTAACTTTAGTAGGGAGTACTCTGCTGGCAACGGTATTTAGCCCAAACGCTCCAGTGCTAGCATTATCAGACCAACAAATTAAAGAGAAACTGGATTCAGTACCTGTTTTTTTAATCACCAATCCTCAAGGTTTACCGCTCAGTCGTCCCCTACCGACGAATCAATCGGGTCCAAAAGGCGGTTCGGTAACAGGTGTTTATATGAGTCAACAGGAGGCTCAGGCTTTTATCAACGATCTGCGGAATGTGAAAGACAAAGACCCGAAAATGACAGAAATAGTGAAAAGCCTCCAAGTGACAGCCGTACCTTTAGGAGTGATTTATCAACAATTGCAACAAACTAAAAACCAGCCAAACCATCTGTTATTTGCCTTTAAACCTGTGGATCAGGAGGTTAAAGGAGCCATGGAATTGCTACGTGCTAGTGGGCAACAGGTACAGCAGTTTAAGAGCGTACCTGTTTTTGCCGTCAGATTTGCGCCGGATAAAGGATATGTACCAATTAAAGTGGCATCTGAAAAGCAAGAAATTATTCCTTTGTTTTTAAGTAAGGACGATGCACAGGGTTTGTTGGGTCAGGTGAAGTCAAAATTTCCCAAAGCGGATATCCAGGTAATAGACGTAGACGGCGTCATTAAGACATTGAAGGACAAAAACGACCCTTGGCTTAACCAAGTTATTTTATATCCCGACAAAGCAGCTAGAGAATATATCACTAAGCTGCCTAAAAATAATACGTCCAATTCTGCTACTCCCACTCCGAAAAAATAGTAGAGCATTCTCCCGAAATTGAGCCATGGCGGATAAACAGCCAGAAGTAATTTCTGGTTTACAACTTTGGCAGTGGCGGAATGCGGCGATTCTCGCGGCGATCGCCACTGATGTCCCACCTTCTGAAGTAGATTGGTTACTACAAGAGATCGCTGGGTTAGACCGTTTGGCACTGCGTTTGGAGTTTTTTAAAGACTGGGATCAAATTCAGCTTCAGCTACCTTTAAAAGAATTAGAGGCTCTATGGCAGAGGCGATTAAATGACCGCTTGCCAGTGCAGTACATTACAGGAGTTACACCCTGGCGACAGTTTCAAATCGCAGTCTCTCCAGCTGTTTTGATTCCCAGACCTGAAACAGAGTGCTTGATTGATTTGGCGATCGGTGCAGCATCCTTACCCTTGCAGCAAGGACACTGGGCTGACTTGGGAACTGGTAGTGGCGCGATCGCCGTGGGACTGGCAGATGTCTTTACTAAGGCAACAGTTCACGCTGTTGATTGCAGTCACCAAGCGCTGTTGATTGCTACGGCAAACGCCCGTAATTCTGGTTTTGCAGAGCGCATTCGCTTTTATCAAGGTTCCTGGTGGGAGCCTTTGGAGTTCCTGATCGGTCAGTTCAGTGGCATGGTATCCAACCCGCCTTATATCCCCACCAGCACTTTACAAACCTTGCAACCAGAAGTAGTTAACCATGAACCCTCTCTAGCTTTGGATGGTGGTACCGACGGCTTAAATTGCATCCGCCATTTAATAGAATTCTCTCCCTCTTATTTGCGACCAGGCGGCGTGTGGCTAATTGAGATGATGGCAGGACAGGCAGATGCAGTGCAAAAAATGTTGCTTCATCAAGGTAGCTATTGCAACATTCAAATTCATGCTGATTTAGCTGGTATTCAACGCTTTGCACTTGCGTATAAAAGAGGAGTTAGTGGATAGTGGTTAGTTGTTGATTGTTAGTTGTTAGTGGATAGTTGTTAGTGGATAGTTGTTAGTGGATAGTGGATAGTTGTTCGTGGATAGTTGTTAAAAACTACTATTAACAACTAACTACTAACAACTATCCACTATCCACTAACAACTAACAACTAACAACTAACAACTAACAACTAACTACTAACTACTAACTACTAACTACTAACCACTCCCTAAGTTGATGCAAGTTTCTTTAGACGACCTTGTAGCTGGTGTACGTGCTGGCAAACTAGTAAGCTTTCCTACGGATACTGTTCCTGCACTGGCTACTTTACCAGAACAAGCAGCGTTAATTTTTGTAGCGAAGCAGCGCAGTCAGGATAAACCCCTGATATTAATGGCAGCCAGTGCAGCCCAACTCTGGCCCTTTGTCACAGGCAGTGATGATGAGTATGAAATTTGGCAGCAAGTTATGAAAAAGTACTGGCCTGGAGCGTTGACTTTGGTGTTACCTGCAACAGATCGTGTGCCAAAAGCTATGGTTTCCATCCTTGATCGGGATAATACTGACTGCAAGACAATTGGGATACGAGTACCTAACTGTGCTTTAGCCCAAACTATTTTGACGCAAACAGGTCCTCTTGCCACCACCAGCGCTAATTTATCTGGTCAGCCACCATTACAGACTATGGCAGAAATCGAGGCACAGTTCCCCGATGTTTTGACTCTGGCAAGGGATTCCAAAGAGGAAATACAAGGGATAGGTGCACCTTCTACCGTTGCCAAATGGACTCTTAACAATTGGCAGATTTTGCGGCAAGGTGCAGTCAAGTTGGGAATTGGGAATCGGGAATAGAAAATGGGGAATGGTATTTTTGTACCAAAGAACGAGGTGCCGTATTGAAGTATGGGTTCGGATTTTTCTGGCAATTCGTAAACCACAATTTGACCGTAGGGGCGGGGATACCCCTACGGGGAATTCAAAAGTCAAAAGTCAAAAGTCAAAATTAAGAATTATTTAATTACTTTTGACTTTTGAATTTTGACTTTTGACTTGGAGCAAAGCGACTTTCCCCGCCCTGACAATCTAGTCAATTCTGTTTGAGAGCGATGCCCCAAATTAGCTGTACACCTTTATCTGCTCGCTCGTCCGTCTAAAACGACCGAATTACGTCATCCACATGATCCTTAAGAGCTTATAGTGCGTAAGTTCTATCCCAATGCCTCATGCCTCATTTTCCTGATTTTTTCAGTATAATTACTCAATATTAATAATACATTAATATTGAGTATAAAGTGCTGATATTAAGTTGCAGTTAAAGGCGTAAAGTATTCAATTTATAATGCCTACAGTACAGTTTTCCAATTGCGAATGCTATATAATAATAGTATAATAGAAGACAATAAAATTTTTCTTCAACCTTGAACTAGGTTAAAAATAGAAAAATTTTTACCGTATAGGCGTACTGGCTCCTCCAAGCAACTTCTCTCTGCCTACAGTGCTGGAATCACAGGTTTCTTTCTAGGTATCTATTTGCAAACACTGGATTTTCGGTACAAACAAGGTAACTGAACACGTAAGTACTAGGATTGGTGAGGTGGGAACTCAGGAGCATTTTTTTGCGCCTTTGTGGTTAATTAATCAAATTAAAAACTTACATATTATGAATTGGAGCAACTGGGTTTATCTAGGAGTAGGACTAGTACTGGGAATAGGTTTTCACAAATTATTTACGCGCCTTAAGGGACAGACTGACTCAGTGGATGTAACGCCAATGGATAAAAAAGATGTGTCAGTACTGCTGCAACAAATGAAGCAAACGCAGCTGGCATACCAAATGGCAAGGGAAATGAGCCAGTTTAAAACGGGATTTTTAGCGCGGACTACCCATGTATTGCGATCGCCCCTCAATGGCCTGATTGGGTTGCATCAGTTAATTTTGTCGAATTTATGTGAAAATCCAGATGAAGAGCGAGAATTTATCGCCGAAGCTCACGAACGGGCGTTGAAGCTGCTGAAGCTGATCGATGAAATTCTCAAGGTTGCCAGAATAGAGCATGGTACTAATAAATTAGTTATTCAGCCCCAACCGCTAGCCGAAATGTTACAGGAAGTTCATAACTTAACTTATATGCTAGCGGAAAATCGCAATTTTACCTTCCAGGTGCTAGCACCAGACCCAGAAATTTATGTTTTGGCAGATCCTTACTGGCTACGGCAAGTACTAGTAAATTTGGTAAACGGTGCGATTTCTCAAATGGATGAAGGTAGTATTTATATTTCTGCTGGTCGATCGCTTCATAGCGATGAGGTTCACATTTGGCTGGATGTACCAACTCATACTATTTCCTGGAGTGAGCCGATAGATTTACTCACTGACAAAGAGAATGCTGCTCTTTTGCCAGGAATGAAGCTACTACTAAATCAAACTCTACTGGAAGCAATGGGGGGAAAGCTGGAAGTCGTTGCTTGTGACCATTTGGTCAGCGTTGCTCTTGATCATCGGCAAGAGCGATCGACGGATAGACTTCTCTCAATTGCCAAAGAACCAGAACAGCATTCACGGCTGCAAGTTTCTATCCCCCTAGTGATTCCTGAAGCTGGATTTCCGGAGTAGTTCGGGATTTCAGGTTAGGTTGATTATACAGCACCATCGTAGTGGTGGAATTAATCTGGAAACCAATTCTTTCATAGAAGCACTGCTGGTGAGTGGTCATGAGGTAGACACGTTCAACCCGCTTCATTTGGGGATGACTTAAAACGGTTTCCACCAACTTGTTTCCCAGTCCATTACCACGATACTCAGGGTGAATGACAACATCCCAAACAGTGGCGCGGTATATGCCATCGGAAGTTGCCCTGGCAAAGCCAATGAGTTGCTCTCCATCCCATACAGTAATCACTGGTTGACTGTTGGCAATTGCTACGCCCAAATCATCAATGCTGCGACCTGATGCCCAGAAAGCTGAAAGGTTAAACAAATGTTGGAGTTGGTAAAGGTCAATTTGCGACTTGCGATCGCTAAATTGAATCTGAGAATAATTCATGAATTTTTCCTAATTTCGGCAGCATCATTAGCTACTGATAACTCATATGAACGCCCGTATACTGCGTTATGTGTATATCGCAACTACTTTAAAATTTCCTAATTCAATCCAAAAGCTGAGGGTCGTTGACGATTTAATGACAAACCCACTTCCACAAGGGATGACTCGGTCCCTGCTGGCGGATGCGAAAAACCTGTTTTTCTAGGCGTTGCTTTTCCTGCTGTGGTAGCCCCAGTAGAACATTACGACTTTGCCAAACTAAAACAGCAGTGGTCATACCGATACAAAAAGCTAGACCTAAGGCAGCCATTGGATGATAGAACAGCCCATATTTTACCGCCACCCAAGTAAAGTATTGCCGCCACAGTGCAATTTCTGCACTTAAATTCCATAAGCAAACAGGTGCCACAGTCAGCCATAAGAAGCTGACAAAAAACCATCTACCATATACCTGAAGCAGGTGTAGCCGCTGTACTTGTTGAATAAAAGATGGGTCAGCGTTCTCAGTTTTATCCATAGGCTTGTTAATTGTTCATTGTTAATTGTTAATTGTTAATTGCTAATTGCTAATTGCTAATTGTTAATTGCTATCAATATTACATTAGCCATTAGCCCAACGGGAGCGCAGATCCTGCAGGAGGGAAACCCTCCTTCAGGGCTGTCTCACCATTAGCCATTAGCTATTAACTACTAACTACTAACGTTTGACTCGGTGCTTTCTATTTGCTGGGGTTTACTACTGCGCTGTCGCCAGAAAGCGAGTAAGGGACTGGCGATGAAAATACTGGAATAAGCCCCCATTGTGAAGCCAATAATCAGGGTAAGGGCGAAGTATCTGAGAGTTTCGCCGCCAAATATGAATAGGGAAAACAACGTCAGCAACACGGTAAAAGTCGTATTGAGCGATCGCGTCAGTGTCTGGTTTACCGCATCATCTACGATTTGGTTGATCGGGTCATTGGGATGTTGGTTGAGGATTTCCCGAATGCGATCGTAAATCACTACCGTATCTGTGACGGAAAAACCAGTAATCGTCAAAATAGCAACGACAAACAGGCTATCAGCTTCAACACCTAGCACTAATCCCAAAATTGAGAAAATCCCAGTCGTGATCAACAGATCGTGAAACAGGGCGATAATGGCGATCACAGCGTAGTCTGACTGGAAGCGGAAGCTCAGATAAATAACAATGCCGATAAACGAGACAATGAGCGCCGACAACCCATTGGAAAACAACTCCCGACCCAGAGTTGGACCCACGGTATCAATCTGAGTCTTTTTGGCATCGAAGGCGCCTAGTTTTTCGCTCAAAGCTGTTTGTAACTTTGTGCGTTGCTCGCTATTCAATGCCTTTGTCCGAATCGATACTCCTTGCCGATCCACAATTTGGATGCTGCTAGTGCCTAGCCCCTGAGCATCTACAACTTGGCGAACAGCGTCAAGTTGTATGGGTTGAGCGCAGTTTTGTGGCTGTGTACAATCCCGTTCCAACTGCAACCGCGTCCCACCGACAAAATCTAAACTGGGACGTAGTGGTGCACCTAAGGTTTGCCAAGAAATGACCATCGAAATGATACCGATGAGAATCAGACCACCGGAAAGCGTCCACCACAGCGATCGCTGCTTGATTACACTGATTTTCATGACCGCGCCTCCGCCTTAGGATTGATAGACGTTGGCAGATCAGGACAAAATAGTTGCGGTTTCCGCAAAGCCGGAAATCCTAATGACAGCAACAGCAACGAGCGACTACAAGTGATGGCTGTAAACAAATTCACCCCTAAACCTAGTGCTAATGTAAGAGCAAAGCCTTTGACTAAACCTGTTCCTAGCCAAAAAAGCGCTGCACAGGAAATCAATGTTGTCACGTGACTGTCTAAAATACTAGACCAAGCTCGGTGGAATCCAGCCTCTACTGAACGATACAAAGTTTTGCCAGATCGTAATTCCTCACGAGAACGCTCAAAAATCAGTACGTTAGCATCAACTGCCATCCCGATACTGAGGATGAACCCAGCGATGCCAGGGAGAGTTAAAGTGACACCTAGCAAAGCAAAAGTAGCATACGTTAGCACGGCATAGATGATCAAGGCAATATCAGCAATCACACCAGGTAGTCGATAATACACCACCATAAAGATTAGTACTAAAACCAAACCGCCGATCCCAGCATAAATACTGCGTTGGATGCTGTCTTTACCCAAGGTTGCTCCGACTGTGCGAATTTCTCCAATCTCGACTGGTACGGGCAATGACCCACCGCGTAGCTGCACGGCTAAGTCGTTGGCTGTTTGTGGGGTAAACCGACCTTGAATTACCGCGCCTCCACCAGTAATGCCATTGGTAGCATATTGTGCATCAACGACGGGAGAACTGATCAGCTCATTATCCAGAAAAATGCCGATGCTGCGTCCGGTCCCGGCGAGGTTTTTGGTGATTTGGGCAAATAGGTCACCACCCTTTTGATCGAATTTAATGGCAACATTCCAGTTGTTGCCTTGAGCTGGTTCGCCAATGGCGTCTTGGAGGTATTTCCCAGTTAGTGGTGGGTTTGTGCTTTCAAATAATCCGGCAATTTCCTGATTATTCTTTTGTAACTCTTGTTGATTTTTCGTAATTGCTGCTGTGTCCTTTGTTTTTTGCAGTTCTTCCTGCTTGGTTTTTAGTTGAACTTGAATTGTTCGCAGAGCAAACAATTGCGGTTCCGTACTTGCCTTCTGTTGGCGAAACTCCAGTTGCGCTGTACCCCCAAGCACACGTTCTGCTTGCTGTGGATCGTTTACTCCTGGCAGTTGTACTAGAATTTTGTCTGTGCCGACAGTTTGGATTATTGGTTCGGAAACGCCTAGACCGTTAACACGACCTTCAACGACTTTTTTAACGGCTTCCAGTTCACGTTCCGTGATTTGCTTAATTTCCGGTGTTGTTTTCACCTGAATTGTCAGCTGAGAACCTCCCCGCAAGTCCAATCCTAGGGGTATAGAAATTGTGGTAATCGCGACAATGGCGGCGATTACCAAAACTACAATCAAGGCTAATAGCGATCGCTGTCTTTGCATAGTAACTAGTTCTTCAAAACTTTGACGAGTTGCGATACTATTTTTATTTGCGAGAATATCTCGCATTTAATTGTGATTCGATTAAACCCCATGGTACTCGGGGACGCTCAAATTTCAAAACGTCAAAGCTTCAGTAAACATACAACCCCTCTAAGCGATAAATGTTATAGTAGCGCTTTTTGAGATAGTGAGGAGTGAGCAGTGAGGAGTTAAGATTTTTACTCCTCACTATTAGACAGTTCGCGAAAATTAATTATGCATTGTCTACAACCTTTGTAGAGACGCGACGCCCTTACGGGTTCAGCAGTCGCCTACGGCGGGAAACACTCATTCAGCGCTGCAACACCTGTCGCCTACGGAGGGAAACCCTCCTGCAGCGCACCGCGAGAATTTCGCGTCTCTACATTGTTCCATGTCTATTGACTGTTTAAACTCGTAAAGCTACCATCTTTTCCACAGCTTCGACAATTTGCTCTGGTTGGACGATTGTCAACCGTTCTAGAGCACCGTTGTAAGGTGTGGGAATATCCTGGGAAGAAAGCCGCAGCACTGGCGCATCCAATTCATCAAACAAACGGTCATTAATTGAGGCGGTTAATTCTGCCCCAATACCGCCGGTTTTCATGCACTCTTCCACAATAATCACTTTATGGGTTTTCCGTACTGATGCACCAATGGTATCAAAATCTAAAGGCTTGAGGGAGATCAGGTCAAGTACTTCTGGATCGTAACCTTCTTTTTCCAAGGTTTTAACAGCTTGCATGACATGATGCCTCATCCGTGAGTAGGTGATAATTGTCACATCTTTTCCCTGACGGACAACTTCTGCTCGATCCAGAGGTAGTAGGTATTCTTCTTCTGGCAGGTCTTCTTTCAAGTTGTAAAGCAGAACGTGTTCAAAGAACAACACTGGGTTATTATCCCGGATGGCGGATTTCAGCAGTCCTTTGGCGTTGTAAGCTGTGGAGCAAGCGACAATCTTCAATCCCGGAACGGCTTGGAAGTAAGCTTCCAATCGCTGGGAATGTTCTGCCCCTAGCTGTCGTCCCACACCTCCTGGACCACGTATGACCATGGGAATTTTGAAGTTACCGCCGGAGGTATAGCGCAGCATCCCAGCGTTGTTCGATATTTGGTTGAAGGCAAGGAGCAAAAAGCCCATGTTCATGCCTTCGATGATCGGTCGCAACCCGGTCATTGCTGCTCCCACTGCCATGCCTGTAAAGCTGTTTTCGGCAATGGGGGTGTCTAAAACTCGGAGTTCGCCGTATTTTTTGTACAGGTCTTTGGTGACTTTGTAGGAGCCTCCGTAGTGTCCTACATCTTCACCAAGAACGAATACAGTTGAGTCACGCGCCATTTCTTCATCAATGGCTTCCCGCAAAGCGTTGAAGAATAGTGTTTCTGCCATTAGACATATAGTGCGATTGTTGTTTTAGGATCTTATCGCGCCTGTGCTGGAAATACAGTGAGCATGAACACTCCTTTGGACTTTGGACGAACCGCAGAGGATGAGGAGGATGAGGAGGATGAGGAGGATGAGGAGGATGAGGAGGATGAGGAGGATGAGGAGGATGAGGAGGTTAAATTGACGGACTCATCTTCCTCATTTTCCTATGCAGGAGAAGCTAGTTTTTCATCTATAGTTGTGTCAGTTGAATTTTTCTGACGATGTAAAAACTCTGTCAGCAATTCAAAAAATTTATTAAAGCCATCTCTGTCATCGCTGGAGTAAAGAAGAATTATTTTTGCCCATGAGGCAGATGTGCTAAGTTTTAATTTTTCTTGCAGCCAAGGCTGAAACTCTCGGAATTCCAGTTCCTGTTCACTTTCCGGAATACTCAATTCATGTAAGCAATGTTGATAACCACACAAGAACATAAATAGGTTACTTACTGAAGGGTGTCCTATATACATTCCCGGCTTTTCTTTAACTTTTTGCAGCAGGTCATAAATTTCTATCATATTTAGTCCTCTCTCTGAATTTATAACTGAAAGATGCCAGTTAAAATTTTTCGATTTCTTCCACATTGAATCTCCGACTGGGACAGGAGAAATCATTTATCCAATCTTGCCTTGATAGCCCTGTTGTTGACAAATTATCGAAAACTTTGCTGCGAACTTCAACTCCATAATGTGTCCCATTTTCGGTAATTGACTCCCTACTACCGTCCCATCTTTCACTCAGTATAAAATTACCTCGTCCTATTATTGTTAGTTTCAAATGGGTTCCATTAATTCCATTTTGTTTCAGCCAACTTTTAACGGCTTCGGCACATTCGGCACATTTCAGCAGCCCAAATACTCGTATAATATTTGCTACGTGTTGATGAATTTCTTCATCAGACCATTCTGAAGTCATTTTTTTTGAGCAACTCATCAACCAGCTGGTTACTCCTGCACGATTTCATTAAATCTTCTATCAACACATCAAATGTCCGCACTAACTTGTCCAAGGCGATAACGTCAACAGTTGCCAATCCAGGAGAACGTGCATAAACTTGAGAGCGCACTGTAGCCAACACCAGAACGTATTTTAATACAAACGAAAAGCGATCGCCATAGAGTTTTGCACTCTCGAGCGATCGCAAATAATAGCAACAATCAAGTAAGATTCAAAGTTCGTACATCCTTAAGCACAATTTGCCGCAGTGAAAGCCGTCAGGTTTTAGGGCAATTAACAATTAACAATCAACAATTAGCAATTAACGCCCTTCCCCACATTCGTCACTTAACTCACCTGAGTCACTTGATTAGTATCTGGAAATCTTCTTGGTCTTCCTGGTTTGCGTTTATGCCGCTGATTAATTGATTTCTCGCTCGCTGCTGCCAATTCTTCTGGTGTGCATTTAAACAGCCGCAAAGCATCTAAATATTTTTTTGGTGTCATTGTAGGTTCAGTACGACCAGCTTCCCAGTTACGGACACTAGTCTCACTGATTGCAAGCCTGAAGGCGACTTCTGCACGGCTAAGCCCCGCGCGTTCTCTCAGGACTTGCATATCCATATGTTGATGCTCCCTTTTAAAAAAATGTAACTATTTATAAAATCAATTGACGTAAAAACGCCAACCGATGGTCATTTATTAACTATATTAGTTATAAGCTATTAACTACCTATCTGGCAAACTTGTGCTCACCTGTTTTTATCACACTTCGGATAATTCTCTGAATTATCTACATATTTCAAGCCCCCGCTGACGTATGAAGAAAAGTTACATAAAATAATCATCTCACGGCAACGGATGTTGTAACTGATGTAACGGATGATTTATCGGTGGGATTTACAAATCTTGCATCCGCACTCGTCTGCTACAAAATCCGCTGCTAGGAAAAAACATGACTATTTAGTGAGCGCTTACTTTAACCACCGCGCTGCATCTTTGGCATGGTAAGTCAAAATCAAGTCGGCGCCGGCGCGTTTGAAGCCGATTAAAGTTTCCATGACTATGCGCTGTTCGTCAATCCAACCGTTGAGAGCAGCAGCTTTAATCATGGAATACTCACCGGAAACATTGTAAGCCGCAACAGGTAAGTTGGTAGCTTGTTTGACGCGCCAGATAATGTCCATGTAAGCTAACGCTGGCTTAACCATGAGCATATCAGCGCCTTCTAAGATATCCAGTTCAATTTCTTTAATCGCTTCTTTGGCGTTAGCTGGGTCCATTTGGTAAGTTCTGCGATCGCCAAACTGTGGTGCTGAGTCGGCTGCATCTCGAAAGGGACCATAGTAAGCCGAAGCATACTTGGCAGCGTAAGACAATATCGGCGTATCTTGGAATCCAGCTTCATCCAAACCTTGACGAATTGCCTGTACAAAGCCATCCATCATTCCGGAAGGCGCGATCATATCCGCACCAGCTTTTGCTTGGGAAACTGCTGTTTTCTTGAGTAATTCTAGGGTGGGGTCATTCAAAACCCGTCCGGTCAAGTCACCCGTTTGCAGATAACCGCAGTGACCGTGACTGGTGTACTCACATAAACAAGTATCAGCAATAATCATCAAATCTGGTACGGCTTCTTTGACAGCGGTAGCAGCGAGTTGGATCATGCCGCAATCATGCCATGCACCAGTGGCATCTAAATCCTTATCCGCAGGAATGCCAAATAAAATAATGGCAGGAATTCCCAAATCGTAAACTTCTTTTGCCTCTTCGACAATTTTGTCTACCGAAAGTTGGAAGACTCCTGGCATTGATTTTACTTCGTTTGCAATTCCCTCTCCTGGTACAGCAAAAAGAGGGTAAATTAAGTCACTTGTTGTTAATACAGTTTCACGTACCATCTGGCGCAGTTGTGGATGGGTACGCAGACGGCGGGGGCGATGAGTTGGAAACATAAAGTTTTATAAAGAAAAAACCTAAATGGACACAAAACAAAGCGTCACAAACACAGAGCAAGACCTTGCTCCAGCCGGACAGACTACAAGCATCTAAAGTGGCTTCTGGTGTTCTACTGTGTAACGCTATGGGGTAATTTTGTATTTTACAGTTATGTTGTAAAATAAAAATATTAAAATAAAAATATTAAAAATTGTATCCAATTTAATTAATCATTGGGCATGGGGCATGAGGCATGGGGCATAGAGGAGCCAGTGTGCATGATGAGTGTTTCACGACAGAGGCGACTGGCGTCAAGTCGCTTCTCAAGAGTCAAAAGTCAAAAGTCAAAAGTCAAAAGTAAGAACCCCATAAATAAATCGCGAAGCGCCATTCGCTATGCGTGGTGGTCTGGGCTTGTAATAAGGACGTAGTATTTCTTGCGCTACGCGTCTCGAAATACATATTTTTCATTTTCCATAAATAAATTTAGGGGCTTGTACCTTTTTTGTACTTTTGACTTTTGACTTTTGACTTTTGACGAACCGAAGGGCGGTCAGCGTCATGGGGAATGGAGCATGTTGGGGCTAGGAATTTTTTGCTCAACTCCTAATACTACGCATCCCTTGAAGCCATGCCCCATTAAAGGAAAAATCAGCAATTGACATCATGTGAGCGTACTGTACCAGTACCCCATTGCCCCATGCCCCATGCCCAATTACTAATGACAAATGACTAAATAAGGCGGAAAATGAAGGGATAACGGAAGGGTTTATCTGGGTCGCCAAGAACATGAAAAAGTGCCCAAATTGTTAATCCCCAGTGCAGCAGATACCCAAGACCTGCCAAAGGAAACAACAAACCAAAGCTGATAAAAATTAGCACTCCAATAATGGCTCCCCACAGCCAGACATTAAAGTGGAAATTGATAGCTTCTTTAGCATTATCTTTAACAAGAGGATCTTCAGATACGAATAGTATGGCAATAGGTACACCTACAGATACAATCGTAGTGCTGAAAAAAATGGCTCCATGACACAGGGCTGATAAAAGTTTTCGCTTATCCGTGTCGTACATTTCTTTCTCCTATCTAGTTAGGTTGTTGAATACATTAAGACACTAGCACAAGCCTTGTTGTCTTAAGATTAAAAGCGAAACTAAAGTTGCATAAAGTTAAGTTAAGTTAAGTTACAAGTAAGTAAATACAGTTATGTCCACTGAACTTGAGTCGGAACTGTGCGAAGCAGTTGAACACCGCCGCAACTTTGCAATTATTTCTCACCCTGATGCTGGTAAAACTACGCTGACAGAAAAGCTACTGCTATACGGAGGAGCCATTCACGAAGCCGGAGCAGTTAAAGCAAGACGGGCACAGCGTAAGGCAACCTCAGACTGGATGGCAATGGAACAACAACGGGGCATTTCCATTACTTCAACAGTACTACAATTTGCATATCAGGAATGTCAAATTAATTTGCTTGATACCCCCGGACACCAAGATTTCAGTGAAGACACTTACCGCACTTTAGCCGCAGCAGATAATGCAGTGATGCTGATTGACGTGGCAAAAGGTTTGGAACCTCAGACGCGAAAGTTGTTTGAAGTGTGTAAGCTACGGGGTATTCCTATCTTTACCTTTATCAATAAACTGGACCGTCCGGGAAGGGAACCATTGGAACTGTTGGACCAAATTGAGAAAGAATTAGGCTTACAAACCTACGCCGTTAACTGGCCCATTGGTATGGGCGATCGCTTCAAAGGTATCTTCGACCGGGAAAAACAACAAATTCACTTGTTTGAAAGAAGTGCTCACGGTAGCCGCGAAGCAGTAGATACAGTAGTTGATTTAGGCGATGTCACAATTGAAGAACTCCTAGATCAAGACCTCTACTACCAACTGAAAAATGATCTAGAACTCATAGAAGGGGTGGGACCAGAACTAGATTTGGAGTTGGTGCATCAAGGCAAAATGACGCCTGTTTTCTTTGGCAGTGCGATGACTAACTTTGGGGTAGAGTTATTCCTGAAGTACTTTTTGGACTACGCCCTCAAACCCGGTCCCCACAATAGTAGCGTTGGCGAAGTCCCCCCGACTTATCCGGATTTTTCGGGATTTGTCTTTAAACTTCAGGCAAATATGGACCCGAAGCACCGAGATCGCGTGGCTTTTGTCCGCGTCTGTACGGGCAAGTTTGAAAAAGATATGGCAGTGAATCACGCCCGCACTGGCAAAAGTGTCCGCCTATCTCGCCCACAAAAACTATTTGCCCAAGAACGGGAATCGATTGACGTTGCTTATCCTGGCGATATCATTGGTTTGAATAATCCTGGTGTTTTTGCTATTGGTGATACAATTTATACTGGACAAAAAATAGAATACGAGGGTATTCCCTATTTCTCACCAGAGATATTTGCGACTCTGAGAAACCCCAACCCCTCTAAATTTAAGCAATTCCAAAAGGGAGTGTCCGAGTTGCGGGAAGAGGGAGCAGTGCAAATTATGTACTCAGTAGATGAAGCGAAGCGTGAGCCAATTTTGGCAGCGGTGGGTCAACTGCAATTCGAGGTGGTGCAATTCCGTCTCCAAAGCGAATACGGCGTAGAAACACATTTAGAAGCATTGCCTTACAGTGTTGCCCGTTGGGTGGAGGGCGGTTGGTCAGCTTTGAACAAGGTGGGACGTTTGTTTAATACCATCACAGTTAAAGACAGCATGGGACGCCCAGTGTTACTCTTCCGCAATGAATGGAATTGCCAACAATTACAGTCAGACCATCCAGAGTTGGAATTGAGTGCGATCGCCCCACCAGTAGTTTCTATTGATGGTTAGTGGTTAGTTGTTGGTTGTTAGTTGTTGGTTGTTAGTTGTTAGTGGTTAGTGGTTAGTGGTTAGTTGTTGGTTGTTGGTTGTTAGTTGCTAATTGTGAGTGTGCGCCTATGAGGGTTTCCCTCGTGCTGACTCTGGCGTTAGCAAGGAACTCCCGTCACCCGACGGGTCAATTTTTACTATTAGCGATTAACCACTAACCACTACCAACTACCAACTACCAACTAACAACTACCAACTACCAACTAACAACTAACAACTAACAACTAACTCCTATCTGGGTATGTTAAACAAAGACTACACCGGAATTTCTATGCCTTCACATCCCGAACCGTCCTTGAATGCTGGTTTAGCCGCCCTCAAGCAAGGAGATTACCAAAAAGCGTTAGCGATACTCCAAGCCGTTGCTACTACACAAGGCGACGCAAAAGCTGGGTTACAAGCCCAGGTAGGGTTAGTGGTGGCTTATGCACGTATTGGTGAAGTGCAGAATGCGATCGCTTTGTGTAAAACTCTCACTCAAAGTCAGAATCGGCAAATTCAAGAGTGGGCAATGCGATCGCTACAGCAGTTGACACTGCACCATCAAAATGCAAAAACACCAGAAACTGATCGTGTAACTGGTTTTGTCCCCTTTGATAATTCACTCTTAATTCTGAACCAGCAGCAGCAGACAAAGGAGACAAGGGAGACAAAGGAGACAAGGGAGACAAGGAGACAGGGAGACAGGGAGAGCAATTCTTCTTTCACCCCCTCAACCTCCTCATCTAACAACCAACAACTAACAACTAACAACCAACAACTAACAACTAACAACCAACAACTAACAACTAACAACCAACAACTAACAACTAACAACCAACAACTAACAACTAACAATCAACAACCAACAACTAACAATCAACAACCAACAACTAACAATCAACAACTAACAACTAACAACCAACAACCAACATCACCCACTAGCGGCTCTATTGTACACTTGAGCAGCGCCATAGCTAAACCGCTGACAATTTATTGGCGGCAAGCAAGACGAGCCAAGGTATGGCAACCTCTGCACAAGCTTAATTTAATACCTTTACGGCTGCTGGCGGCAGGAACCTTTTTCGCTCTGTTTTGGGTAATACGGTTCTTGCTAGTGTTGGCAATGACATTGATCAACTATATATTAGTTAAATTACCATTCTTAGAGCCAATACAGCTTTTATATAGTAATCCTGACTCATTCGTACTGCTAGTGCAAGTCATCTCAATCTGCTTTTGCCCTTGGTTGTTGGATCGGTTACTGACAAACTTTTATGGGCAACGGCAACTGTCTTTGGACACTCTGAATCAGCACAGTCGAGAAGCTGTGCGGTTGCTGCAACGCTGCTGTCAACAGCAAAGCTGGCAGTTACCGAAACTTGCTATTTTGCCAATCTCGGCACCAGTGGCGCTGACTTATGGTAACTTACCCCGCACCGCCCGGATTGTGGTAAGTCAGGGGCTGTTAGAGCAACTGGCGGACGATGAAATTGCGACAATTTACGCATTACAGCTAGGACATATAATTCACTGGGATTTTGTGGTGATGTCTCTGGTGCTGCTGTTCACGATTCCAGCTTACAGGCTATACCAGCAATTTTCCCATTGGGGAGACAGAACACAAAAGCACCTTCGTTTTGTGATGGGAATCATGGCTTGCCTCGCTTATGGAGTTTGGTTTTTGCTGACGGTTCCGGCTTCGTGGTTATCTCAACTACGGCTTTACTATAGCGATCGTCTCAGCAACAGCATTACCGGCAATCCCAATGGTCTCGTTCGTGCCTTACTCAAAATTGCCATTGGCATTGCCGATCGTGTTCAAAAAGAACAAGAAATAAGTTGGCAGTTGGAAAGTCTGAATATTCTGGCACCAGTAGGTTACCAACAAAGTATATGTTTGGGTAGTATTGTTCCTCATACTACCTTTGAATCATTTTTGAAGTGGGACTATCTCAATCCCTACCGTTGGTGGTTTGTAATTAATAATACCCATCCCTTAATGGGCGATCGCCTGCAACGCCTCTCATCAGTAGCCCGCAACTGGCATCTAGATACGGAATTGTATCTAGATTCCCAACAGCCGATCGCGGTCAAGCATCAGTCATTTTTTCTTCAAATGGCTCCTTTTTTGGGAATTCCCTTGGGTGTTGTGTTTGCAATGGCGATCTGGCTGGTTTGGCAAATGGCATTCTTGTTTAAGTTTTTGAATCTAAAGTGGATATACGACAATTGGTCTTTCGCTACAGGTTGCCTATTGATTGGCTTTAGCATCGGTATCTTGATCCGGATAAATTCTTTTTTTCCCGAAATCAAATCAGCTACCGTGGAAACTAATGACCACCTTTGCAGCCTGTTAGCCAACCCAGCAGTTCTCCCGATTGACAGCGTTAGCGTCTGTCTTGTAGGCAAATTATTAGGTCGTCGTGGCACTAGCAACTTTTTGGGACAAGACTTAATTTTGCAATCCAGTACAGGTTTAGTGAAATTACATTATATTTCCATGTTGGGACAGCCTGTCTTTCCCCAAGACTGGGTTGGTCGGCAAATTATCGTTACAGGTTGGTTGCGACGGGGTGCAACACCTTGGATCGACATCCAAACTTTGCAAACTCAAAGCGGTAAAACCATTAACAGCCCTCATCCCATTTGGTCTACGGTCTTGGCAGTCGCTGCAGAGGCTTGGGGAGCTGTGATTCTCCTTAAGGGGTAGTGGTTAGTGGTTAGTTGTCCTACTAACCACTAACCACTAACCACTAACCACTAACTACTAACAAAATGTAAATAAAAGTTGCCAAACTCAAAATAATCTGTTAACTTAGTTAAGATAAACAGCTGCATTCGTCATAAATCCGTATGCAAGCTTAGTTAAAAGTATCGGTCACTTGCACCTCGTCATCCCCCTCGCTCCTCTCAGCACAGCAGTGAATCAACCAGCCGATGGCTGGTTTTTGTTTCCCCTCCGCCAAACTTTAGAAAAAATGTGTTTTATGCTACGATGCAATCATATAAATTCTGGAAATGTCTACCCTGAACTAGCTACGTAGAAAATACCGTGGTAATGTAAGAAATGGTATTGAATTCTATGGAAAAAAGGTATTAAAGATTTTTCCAGTGGTGAGTACGCTAGTTATAGAATTCAAAATTCTTAGAATACAAGGTGTTATTGGCGTTGTGTACGCTATTGTATTAAACAATCTTGATCCCGGTAAAAAACTGTATTGTAAAGGTTGAAAGTTTGGAGTCTGAAAAATTGATTGGTGGCAATTTTGGTAAGTAAGATTTATCAAGAGCTAAAGCCAAATTACTGTTTTTTGCCCGGTCGTGTTCGTTAAACTTTGGAGGTATAGTTTATGTCCGTTCGCCTATATATAGGTAATTTGCCGAAAGAAGAAATAGATCGTCAAGAACTGCAAGCAGTCTTTGCAGCAGAAGGCGATGCCGTTACAACTAAACTGATTAAAGACCGGAAAACAGGCAAATGCCGTGGCTTCGGTTTTATCACGGTCAACAGCGATGAACAAGCAGACCAAGTTATTGAAAAATACAATGGTCTGATGTTCAAAGACTCTCCCATTAAAATAGAGAAAGCATTACCTCGTACAAAGAGTGAGGAGAATGAGGAGCAAGCTCCCCAAACCGTCAATAATGCCCCAACTCTCGCCAAAGCTGCTCCAATAAAAGAAAGCAGCCGTCGGGAAAAAAGTAACTCTAAGAAGTCCCGTCGCGGGAGTTCTCCTCGTGAAAGTACTATCCCGACTGACTCAGATGCTATTCGTCCAGACCCACGGTGGGCTAATGAGCTCGAAAAGCTCAAGCAAATGCTAGCTGCACAAACCACGAACTAATCTACAAGCAGTCATGAATTAAAAATTAAAAATTCATTCTTGAATTTTTAATTTTTAACGAGATTGCACGGAATTCCCCGTTTTCTTAAAGCGGGGATGGATAGTGCGGTAAAAACGAGTGCATCTCAGATCGATGATTAGCATAGCTAATCATCGATCTGAGGTGTCCGAGTTTTTACCATTTTCGAGTTTGAGCGAGTCAATAAACTCTTCAATAATCTGAGTCATACTTTTATCTTTCTGTGCTGCGTACACATGTATCTTATTGAACCTCCTTTCTGATATACGTATTCCCAGCAATTTATTTTTCATTTTTCTCGCAAATCTCCTAACGATGTTTATATATTCATGTTAGTCTAAGCCTATGGAGTTTTAGGGGATAACTCAGTTGTCTGATGAGTATGGCGCTCAAAAAATTAGGTTGTCTTTACCCTCTATGGAGAAGGACTTGGTACTATTTCTCTTGTCACAAGCGAATAAACTGGCTAATTGTGCTATTTATGCTCTAAGGCAGTCTGTTATTTGGTTTGGTCGTTCTAGCTTCCACTTGTCAGTTGTAAAAAATGAATTGCAGACTGAACTAAAAGAAAATGTGCATTACACCATCCTACATTCTCAAGCAGGTCAAAGCGTACTGCACAAAATAGCTGAGAATTTCAACGCTTATCAAGAGGGAATAAGAGCTTTCTTTCAAGGCGATAATGCGGCCAAACCTAAATTACCCCACTACAGAAAGAAAGGTGGCTTGCATGAGATTACTTATCCGGCACAAGCTTTAAAAAGGAAGTACGATGAACGTGGATATCCTATGCTGGGTTTCCCGTTAGGGTGGGATATTAAAAAGCTATATGGCGAAGATATGCATGATATCGATTACATCTGGATGCCATACCCAACTAACATTAACGTTAACAACATTATTGAGGTTACGATATCACCTCAGAACGGGGATTTGTATGCAATCTTTGTATATAAGATGCCTGATACTATTCCACAAGCGCTCTTATACACCCTAGCTTTGGGAATCGACCATGGGGTAAACAACTGGCTCACATGTGTCCCTAATACTGGCAAACAAGGATTCATTATCGATGGGAAACAATTAAAAGCTTTCAACCAACTTTACCATAAAGAAGTTTCCAAAACCAAGACAGGCAAACCCGAAGGATTTTGGAATAATCATCTAGATAGACTGACTGGTAAACGTAATCGACAAATGCACGATGCCACTAACAAAGCTGCAAAATTCATTATTGATTACTGCTTGTCACAGAAGATTGGTAACATTGTTTTTGGTTGGAATAAAGGACAGTCTCAGCGGATGGAGATGGGACGTAAAAATAATCAAAGTTTTGCGACTATTCCAACGGGAAAACTGAAAGAACGTCTTAAGCAATTATGTTCAAGTCATGGAATTCGTTTCCATGAAACCGAAGAGAGCTACACTAGCCGGAGTTCATTTTTCGATAATGATGACCTTCACGTATTTGGTGAGAAACCCGAAAGTTGGAAGCCATCAGGGAAAAGAACTAAAAGAGGTTTGTACGTTACAGCAAAGGGTTTTCACATCTCGGCAGATGCTAATGGGGCTTGCAATATTTTGAGAAAAATTGCAGTCAACATTGGAATTAGTTTGTCCTCAATCACCGTAGACTGTTGTCAAATATTGGATCGTGTCTACTTATGGAAACGGTCTAAAGAACAGAAATACCACGTAAAAGTACAGCAGCTTGCTGCCAAGGCAATAGGAGCGCGTTGAACACGCTCATTAAAATAGAATCCCTACCTTCTTAAGGTAGGGTTGTTCAATCATCTGTTAGCTACTTAGATCTTGGGGTAGTTGTAGCCATTGTTGTAAGTGCGATCGCAACTGTTGGGTGAACTGCGATCGTTGGCTAAAAAGTACTGTCCGAATTGGCTTGCGCTCAGAATCAAGCGTCCAGCCATAATCGCTACTTAGGCGCAGCTTGTCTTGCCAGTCTGAGACTGAAACTAAAAGATCAGATGCAGGACTGTTGTCTACGCCTTCGACGCGGAATACATAATTAAAAGTATTCTTGCCAGGAGCGACGGTAGAAGGTTGACCGCATTCTACTAGTAGTCGCGATCGCACTTGTTCAACCAAACCGGGTTTGTCCACATCTTCCAACGTCCGAACTGCCAGGGTGAGGGCAAAGTAAAAATCTTCAACAGGAACAAATTCTAATTTCATCGGCACATTTTACTGTCAGAGGTTGTCAAATATTGGGAGCGATGTGATTTTACATCTTTATCTGCTCTATTTATTTCGCCGCAATGCTCTTGGGATGAAATAAAAGGTAATCTTCCAATGGTTGCCCATTTGTGCTTATATATGCTATAAGTTCGCATTCTTCAGGTGTACACTACCAGTTAGAGTCACAAAAAAATTAATTTTATTAACTATTCTTAATAATTATCTTAATATTTAGTAACATAAACTACTCCTACTGATACATTGTATATATTTGTATATAAAACCCATAACACATAAAACAGTAATTGTGCCGAGATTGCCTAAGTATAAATACTTAGGGTTAATTTCATCAACATTGAAATTAACATAACTATTCTTTGGTAAGCATTGGCTTTCTTACAGAAAAGCGCAGTTTCAAATACTGTTTTTCTAGTATAAAAAACACGAATAGAAAGTGTACTGTTGGATTTGCTCAATCCGTAGTTAATGTCTGAATTATTAGCCCAGAGAAAATTATATACGCATAATTATGACTAAAAAATAAAATTAATGAATCAAGGTTACTAGATATAAATATAGCAATCTATCTATAAATAAATTCAATATAAATACGTAGCTGAAAAATACTTCTGGTAGCCGATGTGCAAATTATTTTGCCAAATCAAAATAAGATAAATATTACTTAAACTTCCTTTCTTTATTAAGGTAGAGGGGCTTGCCACAAACTACAAGCTACCTGAAACCTGACAAAAATCCGACACCGACAAACTATGAACTCTAGAACGGAACAACGCATCGCCCTGATTTCAGTCCACGGAGATCCGGCGATTGAAATTGGGAAAGAAGAAGCTGGAGGACAAAATGTTTACGTGCGCCATGTGGGTGAAGCACTAGGGCAGTTAGGGTGGCAAGTAGATATGTTTAGCCGCAGAACAAGTGCTGAGCAACAAACCATTGAGGAACATGATGCGAATTGTCGAACAATTCGTTTAAAAGCCGGTCCTGTGGAGTTTGTACCACGGGACAATGGTTTTGACCATTTGCCAGAATTTGTGGATAGTTTGCTTGAGTTCCAGCGATCAAACGGTTTTACATATCCCTTAATTCATACAAATTACTGGCTCTCTAGCTGGGTAGGGATGCAGATGAAGGAAATCCAAGGTAGTAAACTGGTTCATACATACCACTCTTTAGGAGCAGTCAAGTATAACACGGTTAAGACGATTCCCTTGGTTGCTAGTACGAGGTTAGCTGTAGAAAAACAGGTGCTGGAGACAGCGGAACGGATTGTCGCCACGAGTCCCCAGGAAAAAGAACATATGCGATCGCTCGTCTCTACCAAAGGTAATATAGACATTATTCCCTGCGGTACAGATATTCAGCGATTTGGTGGCATTGAACAACAAGCTGCAAAGGCTCATTTGGGAATTGACCCCGAAACCAAAGTGATATTATACGTAGGACGTTTTGACCCGCGCAAAGGCATAGAAACTTTGGTGCGTGCAGTCAAAGAGTCTAAGTTGCATTCTGCTAACAACATTCAGCTAATTATTGGTGGTGGTAGTCGTCCCGGTGAAAGCGACGGTATAGAACGCGAACGCATTGAGAAAATTGTCGCCGAATTGGGAATGAGCAATACTACTTTCCCCGGTCGTCTCAGTCAGGAAATCCTGCCATATTACTACGCTGCTGCTGATGTTTCTGTGGTTCCAAGTCACTATGAACCCTTTGGACTGGTAGCGATTGAAGCGATGGCGAGTGGTACGCCAGTAGTAGCCAGTGATGTCGGCGGACTCCAATTTACCGTCGTACCCGAAGAAACTGGTTTATTGGCACCTCCACAAGATGTCGCCGGCTTTGCTGCTGCGATTGACCGAATTCTCAGCGATTCAGAGTGGCGAGACAAATTGGGTCAGGCTGGTAGAAAGCGTGTAGAAGCCAAGTTTAGTTGGGATGGCGTAGCACATCAGCTTAGTGCTCTCTACACTCAAATATTGCACTCTCAAGCCCAAGAACCACTGTTACTCAGTTCATAACCCTCTCACAACAGGTAATTGCTAATTGCTAATTGCTAATTGCTAATTGGGGAAAAAAGGATCCAGTTTAATTCCTTATTCCCCATTCCCCATTCCCCACTCCCCATTCCCCATTCCCCTTTTTTGCTTTATTTTATCTGAATCAGAGAAGATGGAAGTATACTGACTATCGAAGCTTGAAGGGCAACGACTACTTGTGTGCAAACATTTGACTTTACTACCCTCACAGCAGCTTGTAGCGAAATCCGCGCTCTCCTGCTACCATCTCGTCTAGAACAAGTATACCAGCGCGATCGCCATACCATTGCCATAGCACTACGCACCATGAAACAGCGGAGTTGGCTAGATATTTCTTGGCATCCCCAAGTCTGTCGAATTTGCATTGGCGATCCACCACCGAGAACACCAGATACCTTTACCTTTAGTCAACAACTACTGCACCAGTTGAATGGTTTGGCATTGGTGAATATTGAAGCGATCGCCCCTTGGGAACGTGCAGTTGATCTACAATTTGCCCATCGTCCAGGAGAAAGCGCCCTATATCACCTGTACGTTGAACTCATGGGCAAATACAGCAACGTGATTCTCACCGATGCTAGCAATATCATTATCACCGTCGCCCACCAAGTCAACCAGCAAAAATCTAGCGTCCGTCCCCTACTTACTGGACAACCCTATGAAACTCCACCCAGTCTCACTAATGCCATTCCCAGTTTGAGCGAATCGCTTGAACGGTGGTTTGAACGGGTAAGCTTAGTACCAGGACCGATCAAGCGTCAGTTACTGAAAACTTATCGGGGCGTTTCTCCTACACTAGTACAGTCGATGCTGCTGGCAGCTTCTTTAGATCCAGAAAGCACAACCGACAGCCTCAATCCCGGAGAGTGGCAAAGGCTATTTCACAGTTGGCTTGAATGGCTGCAAGCTTTAGAAACAGAGAAGTTTCAACCTGCTTGGATCGCAGAAGGATATACTGTACTTGGTTGGGGTGCGCTGAAGCCTGCTAAAAATGTTCAAGAATTAGTCAATCGCTACTATACAGATCAACTGAATCAGCAGACATTTTCCCAACTGCGGCATCAGCTGAGTCAGAAACTGAATAATATTTTGGAAAAATTGCGGAGTCGCGCTACTACTTTTGAAAAACGCTTGCAACAGTCCGCGCAAGCAGATGAATATCGGCAAAAAGCTGATTTGTTGATGGCGTATCTGCAAGACTGGCAACTGGGAATGAAGGAAATTACCCTTGCTGACTTTGATAGTGGTAAACCCGTAGCGATCGCCCTGGAACCAGATAAAAATGCTGTGCAAAATGCTCAAGGTCTTTATAAACAGCATCAAAAACTCAAACGTGCTCGCACTGCTGTAGAACCCTTACTAGCAGAAGTCAATGCCGAAATTGAATATTTGGAACAAGTAGAAGCAGCGATCGCCCAAATAGACAACTACCAATCAGCAGAAGATTTACAAGCTTTAGAAGAAATCCGCGACGAACTCGTTCAGCAAAAGTATTTAGAAGATCCAGAACACCGTAGCCGCAGTGCCATTGCCGCCGCTACTACCAACTTTTCTCGTTTCCGCACCCCCGGCGGTTTTGAAGTATTAATCGGTCGCAACAATCGCCAGAATGACCAACTAACATTTCGTGTTGCTGGGGATTATGATTTATGGTTCCACGCGCAAGAGATCCCTGGTAGCCATGTGCTACTACGTTTAGAACCTGGTGCTGTTCCAGATCTAACTGATTTGCAATATACCGCTAACTTGACAGCATACTACAGTCGCGGTCGTCAGAGTGACCAAGTCCCAGTAGTTTACACTCAGCCCAAGCACGTCTACAAACCCAAAGGAGCCAAACCAGGAATCGCTATTTACAAACAGGAGCGTATCATCTGGGGACAACCGCAATTAGTTAAGAGTCAATAGTCATGGGGAATGGGGAGTGGGGAGTGGGGAATGGGGAATGGGGCATTGGTAATTGGTTTCCCCTTACTCCCTCATCTCCCTCATCTCCCCCTACTCCCTCATCTCCCCCTACTCCCTCATCTCCCTCATCTTCCCCTACTCCCCACTCCCTACTCCCCACTCCCCACCTATTTAATTCTTCTTAAAGATAGAGGCTAATTCCCTGATTTATCATCTTTTTTTATAAATCTCCCTGAATAATCTGTGTAGCCTGTTACAATACTATAAAGTGTAAAGATAAATTGCCCAGTGCGTTTTGGGAACGCGCATCTTGGGTTTAACTTTATTGAGAAGACAACGTAAAGAGAAACTTTTATAGACCAGCTGTAGTAGGCTGGTCATTTTTTCGTAAATAATTTGTCGCTAATTCATCCCGTAATTCAGCAATGCCCCGCAATTCTTAGACCACAATATGACCGTAGGGGCGCGGTTTCCGCTTCTGGTCAATGTGGTCAATTCTGTTTAAGAGCGGCTCGTCCTTCTTAAATGACCAAATCCTGACCACTTATATTCTTCGTTATCTGTACCTCGATAATTGGCTAAATCAGTTGTGATTGTCTCGCCAAAGTGAAATGGAGTCGTAGTTCCAGCACGACAAGCATATTCCCATTCTGCCTCACTGGGAAGGCGGTACTGTCTTTTAGGGTGCTTGGTAGATAAGCGCTATGGTCTAAGTCCCACAGTTAAATCATCCGTTACATCTGTTATGTCATCCGTTGCTAACTTTTGCATTTTTGCCATTGATTTCTAGCTGTTTCTTTGTCTCTAATTATTTCCTGGATGAATAGAATTTTTGGCAACGGATTTTGTAACGGATGTAGCGGATGCGCTATGGTCTAAGTCCCACAGTTAAATCATCCGTTACATCTGTTATGTCATCCGTTGCTAACCTTTGCGTGAGGCGATCGTTCGGTCAATGTGCAACCCTAAAAAACGTGGTCTAAATAAGTGAAAACTGCACGTAATGCATACATGGGGCTGCCGTTACACATCCATTAATCCTCCCACTATGTGGTGGGTTGAAAGGAATCAGGCGACTTTGATGAGAGCGATCGCCTGTGAGTTTCAATAACCCTCCCGCTAGGTGGTGAGTTGAAAGATTTTGAGCGCTATGTTTTCCGCAATCACACTTTTGTAGTCCCATATCTCAGATCTTGCACCAACCCCTTACATCTTGCACCACCCCCAGAAACCGGGTTTCTTGCGAATAATGAAAGCTGAAATCCTTAATTTATCGTTTAGAAACCCGGTTTCTCTTACCTTGTTGAGAATGGTGCAAGATATCAATATACAGACTATTTGATACAAAAATATCAGTAATGAAAGTTCTTATCCTCAATGATTCGTGAAAGTAGAGAAACCCGGTTTCTTAAAGAAACCGGGTTTCTGAGGCTTGGGATTTTCACAGCTGATTTAGGACTGCTATATGCCGCTTACAAGCGATTCAAAAAATCTTGAAAGTCGCTTTTGTCAAGAGTTAGGTCTTTTTGGTAGGGGGGAGGTTCACTCTAAATGGATTGACAATCTGCAAGGTATTTTCAAGTATTAAACCATCTTGCATATCTTCTGAGTAAAGAATACTTGCATCCCCTAAAACGGCACTCGCAACGATGAGGCTATCCCAAAATGAAAGTAAGTATTGATCGCGTAATTTCACAGCAGACTGAAGCGTTTCGAGAGAAACTGGTAAGATTTCACAACCTTGCACTAATTCTTCCAGTAATATCTGAATTTGGGCGTTATTAAACCCTGCTTTACGGATTAAATTGGAACAAACCTCATTAACCACCTGTGTACTGATTAAGATATTTTGGTAATTTGTGATAGTTGTAGCGATTTGTTGTTTGGGGATAGCATCAGTGTCACGAGGGTTGAGAATAAAGCGATAAAGCCAAATATTAGAGTCAATAAAGCAGGGTTGAGATTCACCAACGTTCATTGGCTTCAACTCTTGTCAAAGGCTGAAAATCTTCAATTTTGATTGGATTATCTGTTAATTGAGCAATAAGTCCTTTTTTTGGAAAGCATTTTGTTTTGGGGGTAGAATGAGATTCTACAATAAGTTTGACGGATTCACCCTCAGCAAGTTGGAGATTTCCGATAGGGCGTAAAACGCCATTTTCAAACACGGCTTCACAGTTTTGTTGCTGCATACTCAATCCTGTTAATTATCTCTCTCCAATTTTAACCGATGAACAAACCTGGACATAGAGATTCTTTGGGTTTAATGTTGGGGGAAATTTGGGTTATTGTTACTTTACTATTTAAAGTATAGAGAAATACCGTAACCGTTCACATCCCCCTCCCTCTCAACGATAAATCAAGGGTTTCGACTATTTTGCAGGGGGGGAGTGAATAGTTACGATTTTTATCAGTGAGAGCGCGAAAATTTCCGATATTTTCTCGCTTACTGAGGAGGTTGTTGTGCAGCTTGCCTTACCTCGTCCACAGTTAAACCTAAAGCTTGTGCGATCTGTTCCACTGTCAATCCAGCAGCTAACATTGGTGGTACAGCAAGTAACTTCCCTCTACGTTCTCCTTTTTCTATACCTGTCTGTTCTCCTTTTTGTTCTCCTTTCTGTTCACCTTCTGCAAAAGCTTGCTGATATACTCGTGTTTGTTTCAAATCGCTTAGTCCAAACATTTCCTGTATCTCCTCGATATCCATGCGGGGAAATTTATAAACCAAAATCGTCTCGATTAATTGTAATAATTTTTGCTGTTGTTGTACTGAATTGACTTCCTGACTGGTTCTAGTAATTAACTCCCTGGCTTCTTGTATTGCCTTGTCTTCATTTTCGATCACTAATTTGATCGTAGCAATGCCAATGGGTAGGGATGCATTTTCTCCTAACTCATCTAAATAAATACGGGAGACTCTCCCTGAAACAAAAGACTCGCGGTAGTGCTTGGTTTTTGCGCTGTCGATGCTGCGAGTTGGGTAAATAACCACAGCGAACCAATCATTTTCTGGTTGGTTTTGACGTAGGTATAAATGAATTTCTGTAAACAAGCGTGAGTAAATTTCTGAGTCTGTTTGAAACTGGACTTCTACAAAGTAAATTGGTAGTTCCTCCGTTTCTGGGAGAAATACACCATCGATTCGGAAAGCTGTTTGCTTGACTTCAACTGATGAGAATTGATACTTTGTGGCAGTTTCGGAAGAATTGCCAATGAGTTCAAAGAATATGTTGGGGAATTCTTGAAATAGGCGATAAAATATGCTATCTGTTTTCACCGAGCGGAGTATTTACAAGCAGAGTGATTATGACTTTTAAAATTACCATACTTTCACAACGGGAGCGATGCTCCAAAGTTAGATCGGGTTTTAATTCTCAATTAGATTGCCTGATTCTCAATAGAAACAGGAATAGAAGCACACAGAGATCTAGGTTAAAAATCCCTGAAACGGTTGATATATAGGAATTTGAGGGAAATGGAGAATAGGAGACTCGAACCCCTGACCTCTGCGGTGCGATCGCAGCACTCTACCAACTGAGCTAATTCCCCGTATAAGGCAAACAAACAATCATAATAGCATTATCCTGAACTAGGTTGCAACTCTTTTTGCGAAAAAACTGACAGTACCCGTTCGAGTTCTAATTCAGTCAGATAATCCACAGTCCAGTTGCTGCAGCGCTGAAGCATATGGAATGGGTAAGTATTCGCCACCCCAACGACCTGCATACCTGTTCGTTTCGCTGCTTGTATACCAGCTAAAGTATTTTCAATGACCAGACACTCTCGTGGTTGAAGATTCAGATCGGGATATTCTTGGTTCAAACGTTCTACTGCTAGCAAATAACCATCGGGTTTTGATTTACTAGTAGTGATGTCATCATCTGCGACGATAACTTGAAAGTAGTCAGCCAATTTGCTGTGACTAAGTACCAGTTCGATTTCTTTGCGGACAGCACCACTCACTATTGCTAGTTTGAGATTGCGCGATCGCACCTGAAATATCAGATCATCTAAACCAGGATACAAAGGCAGGTTTTCGATTTTCTCCAATTGCAAAGCATACAAGAGTGCTTTGCGCTTAAGCAACTCAGTTAAATATGTTTCACTAACCACACGACCGCGACTAGCAAGCAAATCCTTTAGACAAGTGCGATCGCTACGTCCCAGACAAACTTTGCGATACTCTCCTGGTTTCAGGGTAAGATTCTCCTCAATCAGAATCTGAGGAGTTAGTTGCTCGTGGATTGGCTGATCGTTGATGATAACGCCAGGAAAATTAAATAGAACTGCCTTTAAACTCATGGCATTGTTTCAAAAGCTGGAGATGGAAAACCTTGTAAATCATCATCTGTTGTGCTATCTGTTGATGTAGGGACGTAATGCCGTACAGTTCTTTGACTACGCAGATCTTCAGCTAAAATAGGTTTCACGCCGCTAGTCACCTGATTTATCCACCACACATCTTGAGTTTGTACTGCTGCAAATCCTGCAGCGCCTATCCAAGCATCTACACTACCAGCAGCATATTCACGAATGTACGGCTCCTCGAAAATATCATTTAGCCATTCTAATTGACGCAGAGTCTTTTGATTGCCATCGAGAATTAACACTTGTCCACCAGCAACCAGTAACCGGAAGCTTTCAAGCACAATCGCCTGGGATACAGTGGTGGGTGTTTCGTGAAATAACAAAGAAGCTGTCACCAAGTCAAAAGAATTACTAGGAAACCCTGTGTGTTCAGCATTTCCATGTCGCCAGTTGATATCTAAACCAGCACTTTGAGCTTTGTGTTCTGCCCTTACCAACATATAAGGCGATAAATCCAACCCAATGACTTCTGCGGACGGGAAAGCCTGCTTTAACATCAGTGTTGTGGAACCTGTACCACAACCTAAGTCTAGTATGCGTCGCGGCTGTACCTTGACAGCAGCAATTAAAGCCTGACGGACTACGGTTTCGCTAGGTGGGAGAACGTATTGAGTAATCGGATCGTAGGTAACCGCCGCACCGGAGTTGAGATATCCATCCTTAATTCCATGAAAGTTTTGACTATTGTAATATGCAGGTGTTACAACATCAGCGCGTCGGAAGCGATCGCTCTCTTTTTCCCAATCAACACTCTCAGCATAACGCCGCAAAGAGTCTTCATCAATCAAAAGACGCACCACAGGAGATAAAAAACGTTCCCAAATTGTATCTTGACCAACTGCCATAAGATTTTGTCAGACTTTACCGATTTGTTTAGTATTATTTTATTTACAAATTTTAAGGCATTTCTCCAAAATATGCCCTGACTCCTCTACACTCAGGTTGACGTTCATGAAATATTACACTACAATTGTAATACAAGAATAACTATCCTTCCAGTACACTACCAACGTACCACTAGAAAATTACCGATCTTGTAGGGTGTGTTAGGACCCAGCAGTACGGCACCATGATTGAACTTGAGGTAATTTAATAGCGGCAAAAAAGTATGTAAAACCGTAAAATTGCACATCCAGTCCAAAATCTAAAATAGAAAGAATTATGCCCTACGAAGAGTTAAAACTGTCAACACCATCGCCCGTCTTGTCTTGGGCAAATCACCCCTTGGGTTCAGAAGAAACCAAGATGGCAAAGAATGTAGCATCACTGCCATTCGTGTTTAAACACGTAGCATTGATGCCAGATGTTCACTTGGGAAAAGGTGCCTTAGTGGGTTCAGTAATTGCTACAAAAGAAGCAATTATCCCCGCTGCTGTAGGCGTTGATGTGGGTTGTGGTATGTGCGCCATTAAAACACCATTTACTGGAGACAAACTAGAAGGCAAACTGAAGAAAATCCGCTTGGATCTTGAAGCAGCAATTCCTACTGGTTTCAACGAAAACAAAGACGTTGAAAAAACTGTCACTAACTGGCAAAACTGGGGCGATTTCAAAGACTTGCATCGAGGTGTGCAAGACCTGCAAGGTAAAGCAATGAAACAAATGGGTTCTCTCGGCGGAGGTAATCATTTTTTAGAAGTTTGCCTCGATACAGAGAACCAAGTTTGGCTGATGTTGCATTCCGGTTCACGTAACATCGGTAATAATCTTGCTCAGTGCCATATTAACACAGCCAAAGAATTGGCAAAAATGGCAGGTAATAAGTTGCCCGATCCTGATTTAGCTCATTTTGTGGCTGGTACGCCAGAATTTAGGGCATACTGGCACGATTTGCAGTGGGCGCAGAACTATGCACGTTCCAACCGTGAGGTGATGATGGCGCGTTTTAAGCGGATCGTCGAGAAGCATCTGGCAGGTGGTAAGGCGACTAAAACTTTATTGGAGGTGAATTGCCATCACAACTACGCTGAAAAGGAAGTGCATTTTGGCGAGGATGTATATGTAACTCGCAAAGGCGCAGTACGCGCAACCGAAGAAGACTACGGCATCATTCCTGGTTCGATGGGGGCAAAGTCTTTCATTGTTAAGGGTAAGGGCAATCACGCAAGTTTTTGTAGCTGTTCCCACGGTGCCGGACGTTTGATGTCTCGTGCTAAAGCAAAGAATGTCTATACTCTAGATGATTTGATTGAGCAAACAAAAGGTGTAGAGTGTCGCAAAGATTCGGGTGTTTTAGATGAAATTCCAGGTGCGTACAAACCGATAGATGAGGTCATGAACAATCAGGCGGATTTGGTTGAAGTTGTGGCGACGCTGAAGCAAGTTGTTTGTGTGAAGGGATGAATTAAAGTAGGGTGGGCAATGCCCACCTTTTTTATGGCGCGGTAGGGGCACAGCACTGCTGTGCCCCTACAAATACCATGTGCAATCAACCGGATTTGATATTAGTATTGTCATTAAAGCATTCAGCTGTTAGACATTGGTTGCTGTTCAGGGAACATACATTTATCAGAATCACAACCGCTTGGACCGGCTTCAGTCAGTTCACCAGAATCGTAGCGCATCAGGACTTCCTGAAAATCATTTGTGCGGCGACGTTTTAAAACTTCTTGAACTAACTGGTAATACTGCTCCTTACTTACAGGCTCAAAAGGTAAACGTGGGAAAGATTGATGGTCATCAAACCTCCCTAAAAGTGCTGCTGAAATGTAGCCTTCGTCATCTTTAATTGCTTGATGAATTCGCTGACCTAGTGGTTCAATGTCTGCTTCTCGCATTTCTATTGTTGCTGAGACGTTGTGAGTAGCAAAGTGTTTGAATACCTGGTGATAAAAGTCGAATTGGGTACAAGCGTCAAACTTAGAAATATCGATTTCCGAAGCACCGGGTAGGTTAGCCCAAGAAACTTCAACGGGAATTTCGATCAGCCATTCGCTGACTCTTGGGTCGAAGGGATCGTTTAACAAATTGCCTTGTTCATCTTTGTCAGATTGGGAAGGAATCACATTGTAGCCGTAGTCAATACAAGCTAAAGCTACTGGGTCATTTTTACCGAAGGTGATCCGCCGAATAAATCTTTGTGCTTTTGGAGGGTGCCATCCAGGACTAGCACCAGTTAACAAAGATTTGGTGCCACTGGGTTGAACTGTGGTGCAGCGATTTGGACGTTTGAGATTGTGGCGATCGCAGTACTCCCAAACAACGCGATGTACAATATCTTTCCAGAAACTTAGGTATTCCTCCTCCTGGCGCTTAAACGTTAATCCTTGTGCAGTGGCGGGTCTTCCTTCTGCCCACCAGCGCAACCAATCTACCCCAAAAGCATGGACAAAGAAATCAAATAAGCCTGTAAAAGAAACACCAACAATCGGGTCTAATTCCCGGCTGTATTGGTAGCGGGGTTCAAGAAATTTGTGATGCAAAAGTGCTGCTACAGATAATGCACCTGCGGTGAAAGCTTCCTCCTGTTCTTTGTAGTTGTCCGGGTCAATTTGATTCAGATGGATTTCACTGAGATTACAGTGAAAATTACTACCAATAATTTCCCCACAATTGTGAGTAACGCAACCGTTAGCAATGAAAGAGTGAGTCAGTGGAACATGAAGATCGTAAACTGGTTCTTCACCAAATTCTTCTATACTTTGAACTTTTGAAGTAAACCGCTGGCTGACAACAGCCTCACTATAATTCCTTGATATCTCCTTTGTCGCTAGTTGTTCTAACTGTTGCTGTTTTTCTGGTACAAGTGGAAACCCGATTAATTTCCAGAAGTTTCTGGCTCCCTCTCCTGAGTAAATTATCAGTCGCCAACTTCCCTGGTTTTGACTTACTTTTTCTGGAACACCTTTCTCTCCAGCTTTTTGCTGAAATTTCAGACTGCTTTTGATTCCCAGGTTTAGTAGTAATAGCTGAACTTGTCTGAGTAATTCTTGATAACGGTTACAAAGTACGATCTGCCTTGACTTTACACTTACGCAACCATCAGCAGAAAATAATCCCTGTAAGAAGCCAATAATTACCTCTTTTGATTGAGATAAAAAACTATTTGGTAAACATTCCTTAGATTCAACATTTAACTTTTTAAGAAATGAGTTAATCAAAGGTGAGCCACTATGAAAGGTATCAACTTCTTTCACCAGACTAGGCTTATGGCTGTACCCTGTCAAAGATTCCACTGCGGATGCTAGAACAGGAAACGCCGTTGGGTAATCTTTTTGATTGATGTAAAATCGTTCAATTGAACCATCACCATACAACCAACCTAGCATTTGAGCTTGCTCAACTGCGATCGTACCTTTACCAAAGCTCCCTTCTCCTTTCTGGATATAGATAGCATGAACACCAGACAAGTCTTTAGTAGCTACCCATCCTTGATTAGTAAAGTGTTGATGGTCAGCAGTACATCTCATCTGAAGCCCATTTTCTAATGTGACAAGGTATGTTGTCTGTACACCAGTACAAAAAGCAATCGCGTTACTTAACTTAACACCACCTAGTCCCACAGATCGTAAATCAACTAAGGCGAGGAAATGCTTGCTAACTAATTCTTTGATAGGTACTAATCCTTGGTCAGTTGAGACTAATGTATCGCCTGAATGACAAGGATTTAAGCCGTAGCGAGCCAACCTATGCTCTAGCTCCCTTTCACCAATTTGAGGATAATACTTTTGCAGCCAATCTTTAGCTTTTCCCTGAGCATATGCTTTGAGAAAATCAACTTTTAGTTCAGAATTTTGCAATAGGTCACAGTTGGCTCTAGCTATAGCTTCACCAGCCCATTGAATAGCTCCTTCACCACTGTAATACTGTTTGCGAACCGCATCAATACATTCTTCTAGGGTTGGTTTATGGTGAAAAACCCTGCTATGATTTGCCATCCTCAGAGCATCACGCTCAGGATCAATGCGCCAATTGCCATTTTCATCCTGCTGCCAAAGATTATCTTTGGCAGTAGCGCCTAATTCATCATCACTATCGAACTGGCGGATTCCTGCTGAGTTATGAACTAACAAGCCATCAGCAATAAATTCATGGTCTCCCTCAACTTCAATATCAAAAGTTTCAGCTTGAGCGGCGGGAGCTACAAACTGAACTTCCATTGGCAACCAATGGGCATTAACCAAATCTTCAGCTACAAGCGTATCAAAGTTTGCGTCGGTGAAATACCCCGATCTGTTTTTTGGATCTACCCAAAGTACATTAGTGCCTACAGTTTCGGGTTTCCCACCTGTCACAGCTAACTCTTGGACAAATTTAGCAGGCAAAGTTAACCCATTTTTTGTGGCAACCTTGAGAGTAAAACCATCCCGAACTGCAAATTGATTAACCAATGCTACAGCTACTGCTTGGGATTGCAAGCCTTGAATGTGAATCCCGTGACATCCTTCATATAGCTTCTGGGGTTTACGCTCATGCAATGTTGTAGCAATGCCCAAAGAGAGAGCAAGTTTCTGAATCTCTCGTAAAAATTCCAACTTACTGGAGTTGACCAGTACATTACGAGATGGAGTACCGTCAGCATCACTTAAACCAGCTAAGAAAGCAGCGCGAATTTCTCGATTACCTTTCCAAACAAATTCTGGGATGACAGGGCATTGCCAAGGCTGTTTATACTGTCCTAGTTCAACAGCAAGTTCCTGCCGATAAATATTGATATTTTCGTGGGAGCCTTGAATATTAACAGCAGGACTATAGCCCATACTGCTAATAATTCTCAAAACCTTCTGCCCCAGTACACCCTGTAAGCGTTGAGTGTCCAAGGCAAAGCTCACAATTCCACCCCAACCATTACGTATGATGCTTGATTGTAAATCAGCATGACCATCGCCGACAAAGAATCCTACTAACCATGCCCAATCTGTTGTCGAACAGGGCTGTCCTTTCAGATGAGGAACAGAGATCAAGCGATCGCCTGGTTGTAATTCGCCTGCATACTTCCACCGATAAGAGCGCAGTCCGTCGTATACAGCAACGCGATGGTTGTCAGTACAGCGAATCGAGGTAGCAGGGGTACGAATTTCTACAACATCCTGCGTACCTTGGATAAATTTATTCACCACTGGACGGTACTCGCCAGATGAGGTTAGAACGAGATCTCCTACCTGAATATCTTGGATGGATTTTAGACCATCAATCGTTGAAACCCTGGTCCCGTAAGCAATACATCGACGAATATTCCCGGCAACAATCGTGACAGCCGCTTGATCAATTAATAGACAGCATTCAACTGAATTTAATTGTCGTCCTACAGCTTTATTAAGAATGGACGCACAACGCTCATAAAGTTCAGGCAATTTCACAGGATTAGCAACGCCGCCAAAGCCTTTAAGAGTTTCTCCCGCTTTCCGGACATCGTTAATATCGACAATAACTTGAACTTTTCCGGAAAATCGTTCATCACTGGAGAGTTCCAACAAAGTTTGGTATGACTTCACCCAACCTTGACGGCTATCTCCAACGTAAATGGTGACGCGATCGCCCTCGATGTTGACTTGAGTCTCCTCACGACGTGAAAGGCGAGGAGTCATGCCAATCTCACCCTGCACTTGTACGACTAAGCAATTGCGGATCGGGGGTAAATCGGTGGTATATTTTGGTTCTATAACCGCTCCAGTACCACAGCCCATCATTGCCAAATCCATCATCAACCCAAAAGCACTCCAGTCTTGGAGGTTGGTAGAGGTGCAATTATATGCCCCGGAAAAGTTTTTTGGCCAAGCTTGCCAATCTGTACCACCAACCCATAACCAGCGTCCACTGGGTAGAGCTTTCAAGTTTCGCTGCATCCGCTCTAGGATATCAGCCTCGTGGGGAAGTAATGAACCGATGTTGATTAAGCTAGTGATGGTGCGATCGCACACCTGGTCCCATGTTTCCCTGATTGGGGCGACTCCTCTGCGACTGTATGTTCTAAAAAACACAGGATTGGCAGCTGGGGCAGATTCTGGAAACTTTGCACTCTGATGTTTTCTTTCAAGCTCGCGAACCATAACTCAAGTCTTGTTGCTCATTTATAGACAGATTAAGACTATACGCTAACAATTCCTGAGGGTCAAAGATGGAAAAATTGTCAGATTTACACGCTTGTCAACTGCTGCAACAATTACAGTAAACTTGTATATTCTAACACATTTATTTTTATGCCGACTCAACTGCTAGGATACTTACCAGCACTGGCATTCACGATTTTTAATTTTTAATTTTTAATTCTTGAACATGACTATTACCCCTTGGATCAAGCCTCTCGCCCAAGCACTTGAACGCAACCGCAGCCAGATCTACTCCCGCTACTTTCAGCTAGCGACTGTCCAACCTGATGGTCGCCCTGCTAACCGTACCGTTGTCTTTCGGGGCTTTCTTGGTGATACCAACCAACTCAAAACCATCATAGACACTCGTAGCCAGAAACTTGACCAGATACTCCATCAACCCTGGGCAGAAGCTTGCTGGTACTTCACTGAAACTCGCGAACAATTTCGCCTTGCAGGAGAACTGACTTTGATCGACGCCAACTATCCCGATCCCGAACTCCAACTCGCTCGTCAGTCTACCTGGAAAGACCTTTCAGATAATGCTCGTTTACAATTTGCTTGGCCCCATCCTGGTGAAACCAGGGCTAACTCAGAAGCTTTCTCTCCGCCTCCCCCCGATCCAGCTAGCCCCTTACCAAACTTTTGCTTATTGTTACTCGATCCAGTGAAAGTGGATCATTTAGAATTACGAGGCGATCCCCAAAACCGCTGGTTGTATCTGCGCGACGAGTCTCAGGTTTGGTCTAGTATAGAGATTAATCCTTAAATAACCGTTATACTGCGAACGGTTCAAAACTTCAGTTAATATGGAACCCCTCTCCAAACCTCTCCCCGATGCGGGGAGAGGCTTAAGAACCGGATGCGCGAATGTTAAATAAGTATAGTTTTCAACCGTTTTCAGTATACATCCGCGATCGCATCCGTTGCCGAATCCGCACTAGAAAATAGCCGTATTTATAGCGATTTTCATTTGAATGAGGTCCACGGGTAGGGGCACAACAATGTTGTGCCCCTACAATTGCCTGTACTTCACTCAGTTTAAAACGGCTATAACTGTGGTTTAGCTAAAAATTAATTAGACCTCTCCGAAAATTAATTATGCGTAACCTGAAATCCTTGTAGAGACGCGAAAGTTGAGCCAGCGCTGCAGGCGGGTTTCCCGCCGTAGGCGACTGGTGAGTCCAGTCCTGTTCGCGAAGCGTCTCCCCTTGGGAGAAGGAGGGTTTCCCTCCGTAGGGAACTGGTGAAGCAGCGCTGCAGGAGGGTTTCCCTCCGTAGGCGACTGCTGAACCCGAAGGGCGAACCCGAAGGGCGTCGCGTCTCTACATTCTTTTTCGGAGATGTCTAATCACATTTAACCAGTATAGGACTTACGCATTGACAGAATTAGTCAAGTATGGGGTGGTAACGCTTGGGCGGCGGAGCGCAATATTTATTTGGGTAGACCATAATATGACCCTTCGGGTTCGCCAGATCCTGCAGGCGGGAAACCCGCCTTCTCCCAAGGGGAGACGCTTCGCGAACAGGGCTGGACTCACCGTAGGGGCGGGGTATCCCCGCCCTTACCATGTGGTCAATTCTACGAGATGAAATGACCGAATTCCGTTATACACATGATGATCAATTTGTATAGTGCGTAAGTCCTACAGTAGTTAAAGCTAAAGGCTGAATGTGGAGTTGTTTAGGGTCAGGTTAACAGACGAATTACTCCTCTGGGAGATAGCGACTCCTCCGAATAATTTGCCTTGACATAACATACCAGGTATGTTATAGATATTTTCGGCATTTACAGTCATTTGTAGAGGCGAGCGACCGCTCGCCTCTAATCGTCTGATGCAACCGAATTTTGTTAATACACATGATGTCCTATTTGTGAGTGTGCGTAAATCCTAGATTCTTGAAACTATTTTTCAGAAGTTTTCCACAGTCCGGTTAATCTCCAAGAACCTAACAACAGCAGCAATTGGGCTGTTACCAGGATCGGGTAAAAGAACAGTTGTTAACCAAAACATAAAGTCTTATAATATTTTCTTAACCTATCCTTAATCTGGATTTAACGTTGAAGGCTTAGCCTACATTAAGATTCATGATCAAGCGGCAGGAAAATTAATACCTGTTGCACTTGATTGCTAAGCTAAGGAGCTTTGTGTTTGATGCTGAATTTAAATCGCTTAGCTAAAGCCGCAACTGCTGCAGGTTTGGCACTTCTAAAAACGTTTGTTGCCCAGCCTGCGCAGAGAGCTTCTGGTGAGCAAGTAAAAGTTCCACGAATGATCTCTAGTGATGTGAGCTTACTGAAGGCAATAAGAGAAATAACTTCGTGGTTTCAGCGACTAGGAAAACGGCAACTTAGAGCGGTATTCACAGGTATCTGGTTTAAGCGAGCGAGCTCGCGGCTGTGGATTGGCGCTGCCGTGGCCTTGTTGCTAATTTTGTCAAGACAGCCTCAAAATCTCATCGGTGTGGCAAACGCTGCATCCTCCGTTGCATACATCGGCGTCAACCTTTCTGGAGGCGAATATGGCGCACCGCAATATGGCGCAGGCAACCTGCCCGGTACTTATAATGGCAATTATACGTACCCAACCCATACCCAGATCGATTATTTCCTTGGCAAGGGCATGACCCTGATTCGTTTGCCGTTCCGCTGGGAGCGATTGCAAAAGCAACAGTTTGCTGACTTTGATGCAGATGAAGTTGCACATCTGAGCGATGTTGTGAACTATGCCAGCAGCAAGGGAGCTAAGGTCTGGCTGGATGTACACAATTACGCTCGTTACTACGGTGGCGTCATCGGTCAGGATGTGCCAGTGACCGCTTTTGCTGACTTTTGGAGCAAGTTGGCAAGCCTTTACAAGAGCAATAGTCGAGTTATCTTTGGTTTAATGAATGAGCCAAATAGCATGACGACCGAACTCTGGCGTGACGATGCCAACGCCGCCATCAAAGCTATTCGCGACACTGGAGCCTCCAACCTGATCGTTGTCCCAGGCAACGCTTGGAGTGGTGGGCATAGCTGGAATAAGTCGTGGTATGGCACACCCAATGCTACGGTAATGGTTGATATTACCGACCCAGGCAACAACTATGCTTTTGAGATTCACCAGTACTTGGACAGCGACTTTTCGGGCACATCTGACCAGTGTGTTAGCAAGACAATCGGCTCGGATTCGCTCGTCGATGTCACGGCATGGCTCAGGCAAAATCGTAAGCGCGCCTTCCTTGGCGAGTTTAGCGTCCCGAATAATAGTTTCTGCATTAGTGCCGGCGACAACATGCTGAGCTACCTCGATAGCAATGCTGATGTCTGGTCGGGTTGGACTTACTGGACAGTGGATCCGTACAGTGACTACACCTCCATACTGCAGTCGGTGAGCAAGCACATTGGTAAGTAATAGGTAGGCACAAGACTTCAATCAATTTTATGTAGGGTACGCTTTTGCCACAGTACGACACCATAATTGACAACTTTGGCATCGTACTATGGTAAAGCCTCCCCTAGGCGATTCCGAAAGACACAACTTTCGTAGCGGTCAAGCAGAGACGTCTTCTATGACTAGTAATAGAAATTAATTGTGGTGCATCTTAAGAATTCTTGGCTGCTGTACGGTAATTAAATGGTATATTTAGTGGGCAGCAAGAAAATTAATACCCGCTGTTAGTTACTAAGCTAGGGAGCTTTTTGTTTAATGCTGAATTTAAATCGCTTAGCTAAAGCAGCAATTGTTGCAGGTTTGGCATTGGGAAGAGCGTTTGTTGCTCATCCTGCGCGAAAAGCTTCTACTGACAAAGTACAAGTTCCACAAATTGTCTTTAGTAGCGTAGGCAAGCTTACGGCAATAAGAGAAATAACTTCGTGGTTTCAGCGAGTGGGAAAACGGCAACTTAGAGCGGTATTCACAGGTATCTGGTCTAAGCGTTCTCGCTCGCGGCTGTGGATTGGCGCTGCCGTGGCCTTGTTGCTAATTTTGTCACGACAGCCTCAAAATCTCATCGGTGTGGCAAACGCTGCATCCGTTGCAGATATCGGCGTCAACCTTTCTGGAGGCGAATATGGCGCACCGCAATACGGCGCAGGCAACCTGCCCGGTACTTATAATGGCAATTATACGTACCCAACCCATACCCAGATCGATTATTTCCTTGGCAAGGGCATGACCCTGATTCGTTTGCCGTTCCGCTGGGAGCGATTGCAAAAGCAACAGTTTGCTGACTTGGACGCAGATGAAGTTGCACGTCTGAGCGATGTTGTGAACTATGCCACCACCCAGGGAGCTAGGGTCTGGCTGGATGTACACAATTACGCTCGTTACTACGGTGGCGTCATCGGTCAGGATGTGCCAGTGACCGCTTTTGCTGACTTTTGGAGCAAGCTGGCAAGTCTTTACCAGAGCAATAGTCAAGTTATCTTTGGTTTAATGAATGAGCCAAATAGCATGGCGACCGAACTCTGGCGTGACGATGCCAACGCCGCTATCCAAGCTATTCGCGACACTGGAGCCTCCAACCTGATCGTTGTCCCAGGCAACGCTTGGAGTGGCGGGCATAGCTGGAACCAGTCGTGGTATGGCACATCCAACGCTACGGTAATGGTTGATATTACCGACCCAGGCAACAACTATGCTTTTGAGATTCACCAGTACTTGGACAGCGACTTTTCGGGCACATCTGACCAGTGTGTTAGCAAGACAATCGGCTCAGATTCGCTCGTCGATGTCACGGCATGGCTCAGGAAAAATGGTAAGCAAGCCTTCCTGGGCGAGTTCAGCGTCCCGAATAATGATTTCTGCATTAGTGCCGGCGACAACATGCTGAGCTACCTCGATCGCAATGCTGATGTCTGGTCGGGTTGGACCTACTGGACAGTGGATCCGTACAGGGACTACACCTCCATACTGCAGCCTGTGAGCGGACACATGGGTAATTAGGTAGGCACAAATAAACTAAAAATAAGGCGTACTGCCCACCCCACAATCTTAGCTAGTTTTCTTGTGGGTTGGGTACTGGCGTCCTGTCTTTAGAACAAAGAATTTCGACTCTCGTTAAATTCCAGCGCCATCCAAGAACTCTTCTATCACCTTATTTTCAAGGCGACAACTGCGAGTATCCGTCACTGATGCCTCATGAGTTAAAACTTGGGAATTAGGAGTTGATGGTACTCTCACTGAGGCTACAGCAGGAAAGGAAACAGATGGATGCACTTGTTGTATCTGTTGAACTTGTTGTTCGAGTTGCTCTATTCTGTCTACCAAAGCACGTATCACTCGGGCTTCAGCATCTGGCAAAAGTCCGTGTTCTAAAGGTTCGACTCGAACGCCGGAGCGATAAATAATTCTACCAGGGACGCCAACAACAGTACAGTCAGCAGGCACATCTCGCAGGACAACCGATCCAGCGCCGATGCGAACATTTTTGCCTATTTGGATATTGCCCAGCACTTTTGCTCCAGCTCCAACTACCACATTTTCGCCCAAAGTGGGATGGCGCTTACCACATTCTTTACCTGTACCCCCGAGGGTGACACCTTGATAAATCAGGGTATAGTCTCCTATAATCGCTGTTTCGCCAATCACCACGCCCATTCCGTGGTCAATAAAAACACTCTGCCCGATGACTGCGCCAGGGTGGATTTCAATTCCAGTCAAAAACCGAGCCAAGTGAGAAATTAGGCGGGGGATAAAGGGAATACCAATGCCATACAGCCAGTGAGCCAGCCGATGTAGTAGCAGAGCTTGTAAGCCGGGGTAGCAAAACAATACTTCCAACCAGTTACGAGCAGCTGGGTCACGTTCAAAAATGATGCGAAAGTCTGCAAGGAGTATAGATAGCACGCTGATTGTATCCTCGTTTTGGCAAACAAGCCACACTTTATTTTAGCTTCTTGTTGGGTGTTAGTGGTTAGTTGTTAGTTGTTGATTGTTGATTGTTGATTGCTATTAACAATTAACAATCAACCATCAACTAACCACCAAGTTGGAAGAACACGCCGCCTTTAAGCAGTCCTGTCTCGCTACTGTAACTACTGACTGTGAGCGATCGCAGGTTGTGGAAAAACGGCGATGCTACTACTTCCACAAACTTAAGAATTGGTAGCTGACGCTCTAAAATCTGGTGGCTTTTTGTCCAGTCTAGATACAAATAGCCTTGGTTAGGTTGGGGGATGGCGGCGATGCTGTCAATGAAATTGCGATTGTCAATTAAGGGATTTTCCTTGGGATTGAGGACTTCATCCATTGCCTCTATAGAGTTGGTGATAATCTCGTAATTACCTTGAGTTGTATGCACCCCGCGCACTTTTGCCTGAATGGTGAATGATTCTCGACCTGAAGGAGTAGCAGATTTAGTAGTAGCAGTTGTTAACTCTGTCCAAGCGGAGATTTGTTGAGTGCCTAAGTTAAAGGAACTGAGCGAAAGTCCATGTGACGAAGCAATCCGATCCAAATGCGAAATTCCTGCTGGTGTTGCGTCTGATTTTTCCACGACAACAATCCAATCAGGAGTTGCTTGCTCTGGACGAGGTAACAATCCTATAGCGTATTCTCCTTGCACCCAGTTGAAAATATCTTCAAACCAGTTTATGCCCGTGTGTTTTTGAACATCCGCTGCATGTTGTACCAATTTGGAAATCACATCTTCTCCAGAAACAGATATTACTGGTGTCAGTTGTTGCCAAAATTGGGCTAAATTACTTTTACCCAAATTGCTCAAATTAGAGCCGGAAATTGCCAAACCTGCTGCTGCTGGAATATACTGCAATGCTCCTACAGGTTTAGTAAGTTGCTCTTTAGGGGGCATTTCATGTTTTGCCATGAAGGCGGTTTCCGTCAGCAATCCTTTAGGGTTTAATACAAGGGAAAGAATTTGGCTATTATAGATTTGTGCTGGTAGTTCTAACCCTTGCCATTGTGCTACTCTAGGAAGATTTAGGAAAGCCATAGCTAGGGCTGCTTCGGGCAGTTGTTTAGTGGCTTGTTGGTATTGGCTGGAACTCGTCAAATTCAGGTCGGAAGCTTGGACGTTGTTTATTGCTTCTCGCAGCACTTTTAAATCGTTGGCAAACAACACAAAGCGATCGCCTACAACTGCACCTGCAAGACTATTTTGAACCGCACTCTGACCAAGTCCTCTATTTTTTCGTTCTCTACGCGTATAATATCCGCGTGTATCAGACTGGAAAGGCGGGATATATCGCGTCTCTACTCCTATTGGTATTTCTGGTTGATTTTCCGAAATCAGCTTAACGCCTTTGTATTGTTCAACAGCCAAATTGACGCCAGAGTTCGCCCGCTGGGAAAAAAACAAATCTACAAACTTGCGGCTAAGTTCTGGTTCAGTGGTCGTAAGTGCCATGAGATACCCTAGCTCTTGTCCGTTCTCACGGTCGCGATCGATATCTAAAGTGGTAACAGCCAGTGTAATTTCGTTACCCAACCACGGTTGAATATCTTTTTGGTAATCAATGTCAGTGTTAGCCAGCAAGCTTGTTTTTATCTTGGACAGATCTCGGTGACGCAGCAACACAGATAAGCGATCTGGATTCACCAGCATTGATACCATAACTGGTGCTTGTTTAGACACGAACATAGCAGCACTTGGTTCTCGTGTAGTCCCGTCACCGCTAAATAGCGACGGACTTTGAGTGAATAAGCTGTTACAACCCGTAATATTAATTAGTAGCAGCAAGACGACACTAGCTGCTAGGAAACTTAAACATGAACGTTGTCGCATATTTTTTTACATAATCGCGCTTGGGTGTTTACACAAAATAATCTTAAACCGCCTTCTGCAACATAGAAGGCGGTTTCATCCTAAAACTGCTCTCTTGGGGGTGCGCGCCGGAAGTGGTCGAATTGACCAATAAATTGTTATTTAAATCACATTTTATGCTAATTGCCTGCTAAAATGGAATTTTTTTGCCAATATAAATAATATATTGATTTAAAAAAACCTCATGTCAGATCAACCTATTACCCAAATTAGCGTCAAGGAACTTGCACAACGGCTATCTTCAAGCGATCCTGAGATTCAGCTAGTGGATGTGCGTGAACGACAAGAAGTCGCTTTAGCTCACATTGAAGGCTTTGTCAATCTACCTTTGAGTGAATTTCCTACTTGGGCAGAGCAAATCCCAACCCGCTTTGCTCCTCATGCTGAAACCCTTGTACTTTGTCACCACGGTATCCGCTCTGCCCAAATGTGTCATTGGTTAATCGCTCAAGGATTTACAAATGTGAAGAACGTTGTCGGCGGCATTGATGCCTACTCCATACTAGTTGACCCAACGATACCCCAGTATTAACCACAGAACCCGAATGGAAGACTGGCTAAGGTCAGACTGGCATCACAATTAGCGATGCCCAAAGGACTTTGACATTTGCTATTCTTAAGAGATAGGAAATTATTGCGGCATCTTGTCTACTGGAATTTATCTTCAGAGGTCAAGAAAATTAGTAACTATAAATACAGCCATTTTCATCAGCTTGTGGGATATAACGTAGGTAAGTGGTAAGAAATATGCTTTCAACCAAAAGCTTTCTTGCTCACGTCCAAACTACACTTCTAGGCACTTTGATCGGGAGTGCATCTAAAAACTTCGTTTTAACTCTTTCAACACAGAAAAAAATTTGTCATCACGATTTACTATTATTAATCATTTTTCAAATTATCTTCATAAATTTTTTCAAAGTTTGATGAAAATTTGCCTTTAGTAAAATATCCTTATGCAAGTCCAGCTAACTAATCGACAACAGCATATACTTTGGGCAACGGTACGTCACTATATTGCTACAGCCGAGCCGGTTGGTTCCAAAGCTCTGATTGAGGAGTATAACCTAGGTGTTAGCTCAGCCACAATTCGCAATGTTATGGGCGTGTTAGAAAAATCTGGGTTACTATACCAACCCCATACCTCTGCCGGACGCATACCTTCCGACTCTGGTTATCGCATTTATGTAGATCGGCTAATTACACCATCTGAAACTTTAGCACGAGAGGTAGAGGTAGCACTCCAAAACCGCCGCAAGTGGGAAGATGGGAGTTTAGAAGCTCTACTGCAAGGAGCAGCGCAGATCTTAGCAACTTTGAGTGGCTGCATTAGCTTGATTACCATGCCGCAAACCGGGAGTTCGTTGTTGCGACATTTGCAGCTGGTGCAAATTGAAGCCGGACGGGTGATGCTAATTGTGGTTACGGATGGTTATGAAACCCATTCGGCTTTGATGGATTTGCCAAGACGTGGAGAAGAAACACCACCGGATGCAGAGGTAATTGACCGAGAATTGCAGATTGTTTCTAACTTTTTAAATAGCCATTTGCGGGGGCGAAGTCTGGTGGAGTTAAACGCCCTTGACTGGAGTCAATTAGATCGGGATTTCCAATACTATGGGGAATTCTTGAAAAAATCAATTACGGAATTAACCCGTCGCACTTTCACTCCATCTGCTACACAAATTATGATTCGCGGTGTAGCAGAAGTTTTGCGCCAGCCGGAATTTTCTCAACTACAGCAAGTGCAAACAATCATCCAGCTGCTGGAGGAAGAACAAGAGCAACTGTGGCGGTTAATATTTGAGGAATCGGAGGCGGATGAGGTAGGTAAGCCACGGGTAACGGTTCGCATAGGCGCAGAAAACCCTCTAGAACCTATACGCACCTGTTCCTTGATTTCTTCCACCTATCGCCGAGGTGCGATATCAGTAGGCAGTGTGGGAGTTTTAGGACCAACACGCTTAGATTATGAAACTGCGATCGCTGTGGTAACTGCGGCTGCAGATTACTTAACGGAAGCTTTAAGTTGTTTCAATCCCTCGTAATTAAACTTAAAATGAGCGGGCATCCCGCCCGCCCCAAAATACAAATTGTATTTGATGTTTATTTATATCTATCTACTAAGTAGAGACTGACAAGATTTGTAGCAGTACAATCAAGGATTGATCGTAACTACTTGAAATGATGGTAAGAAAAATTGCTTTTGGGTTAATATGGCTAGGATTTATTACCTACGCCTTTCTCTTCGCTCCTCCCGATCAGCCTGATACAGTCGAGTTAATTAAAAATCTTTCCCTTGGTCAATGGCAAGGAATTAACCCTTTAGTTGTGTCACTATTCAACATCATGGGCATCTGGCCTGCAATCTACAGCTGCTTAATCTTTATTGATGGCAGAGGGCAAAAAATCCGTGCTTGGCCCTTCGCCTCAGCTTCTTTTGCAGTCGGGGCGTTTTCTCTATTGCCTTACTTAGCCCTACGAGAACCAAGTATACAGTTTGTCGGCAAAAAGAACTCCTTCGTGAAAATACTCGATTTTCGCCTGACTGGTGTTGCTTTAACTATAGCCACGGTTCTGATAGTTGCTTATGGCATCACTAGTGGAGATTGGGGAAATTTTGTGCAACAGTGGCAAACTAGCCGCTTTATCCATGTGATGAGTTTAGATTTTTGTCTACTTTGTCTATTGTTTCCGGCGCTGTTAGGAGATGACATGGCGCGGCGAGGTATGAAAAATCCTCAGTTGTTCTGGCTGATAACATTCATACCCCTAATTGGTCCCTTGGTGTATTTATGTGTGCGTCCACCGTTACCAGAAGTGGGAGAAGAAGGAGTCAGGAGCCAGGAGCCAGGAGTCAGTATTATTTAAGTAGGGTGCGCTATAGCGCAGCCGTAACGCACCGAAATCTTATGGTGGGTTACGCTTCGCTAAAGCACCCTACACTTAAAATTTATTTACTAAAATGATGAGTAGAAAAATTATTCTTTGGTTATTGTGGGCTGGATTTATAGCTTATGTTTTGTTTGTGGCACCGCCCCTGCACCTAGAAGAAACACTAACCCTGCTGAAAAATATTTTTACTCTTAATTGGGCAGAGATGAATCCAATTGTCCTCTCCTTATTCTCTCTCGTTGGTATCTGGCTACTCATTTACAGTGGTCTTCTGTTCATTGATGGTAGGACCCAATGGATTCCTTTTTGGCCTTTTGCTCTGGCTTCAGTGGGATCGGGTGTGCTTGGTTTGTTGCCTTATTTAGCTTTTCGTGAACCAAATCAAGACTTTTCTGGGCAGAAGGATGCTTTTTTAAAGTTGCTAGATTCTCGCTTTTTCGCTGTTGTCCTAAGTTTAAGCACAATTAGCTTGCTATCTTTTGCTTTGATCTTAGGTAATTGGGAAGATTTTGGGCAGCAGTTTTGGGGCGATCGCTTTATCAATGGTATGACTTTAGCATTTTGCTTATTTTGCCTTTTATTCCCAACCATACTTGGTGATGATATGGCGCGTCGTGGTTGGAATAATTCCCAAGTGTTTTGGGCTGTTGCACTTGTCCCACTCATTGGTCCACTTGCTTATCTATCTCTACGTCCACCTTTGCCGGAAACTAGTACTGAGGTTAGTTGGTAATGGTTGCTAATAGCTAATAGCTAATTGCTAATCGTCAAGTCGCTATCTCCCAGAGGAGTAATTCCTAGTGCGTAATTCGTAAAGCATCTTTACGGGGTCAGAAACACCCGTAAAATGCCGCCCGAAAAATGCCGTGCATTTATTATTTTTTCATTAATAAACTAATTCGCAAATACCCTTAATTTATTAATTACGAATTACGAATTACGAATTACGAATTATTCAGTCATCACGCAATTAGCACTCTCACAATTAGCAATTAGCAATCCTTACCCATTACCATACATTCTACGCATTTTGTAAATTTCTGGTAGCTGCCACCAAGCAAGATGAGGATATTCGTGATGTTCCTCATGGTAGCCAAAATGATAACAGGTGATAAATGACCACACAACTGGCAGTGAGATAGTGTGGGCGCGATGAGGTGTAGTGTAACCGCCTTCTGGCTCTCGATGGGGTTGGAAAGTGCCAAAATAAAATAATTGCAACGCACTTAAAATTGGGGGAATTGCCCAAAAGTAGGTGAGATTATCTTTGGGTATATGGAGTAGATATTGAGCGAGGTTATAAATAATCATTAAAGAAATGATTTGCCGCCAACTCCAGTAACCTTTCATAAAATGAAAATACCATGCAAAGAAATTTTTGTGTTTACCGTCGTGGAAATCGGGGTCTATCTCACTAGCGGGACGGTGGTGATGCACGTGGTGCTTTTTTAATAATTTTTTATAGGATAAACATCCATAAAGTGTTAAACATAGTGACCCAATCAAATGATTAATTTTGCTGTTTTTAGGAAATACTATCCCATGCATGGCATCATGGGCAGTAATGAATAATCCTGTATAAAGAAATGTTTGCCAAAGTATGGCTGGCAATAAAGTTAAAAAATTAAATTTGGCAATATCTACTGAGAGTAATACAGATAAGCTGGTTGCCCATATGCCGATCGTGGCAATAACGATTAAAATTTCTGCTTTTTCAGATGCACTCTTGGGTTCTATGGAATAACTGGGTTGTTGTTCTGATTGGATCACGGTTTTACTCCGTCTGGGGATGAAAATTCACAAAAATAGGGTCGCGACAAAATGCACCTACCACCAGACATCACAACACCATCAGTGGTCGGCAATGTGCATTAAGTAACATTAACACGATATTATGTAGAAATATTAATTTATTTTAAATAAGATTGCATATTTGACTACATGGCAACAACTGGCTCAATCGCTTAAGTTAGCTGAAACCTGACCTTGACTATTAAGTGCTATAACCCTTGACAATCAAAGGTTTCAACCTTTGCCTGGGAATAAATTTTAGGCGGTGTAGAGATGCTGATTTTCGCGTTTGTACTAAGTGTCATCCCTATTAGGAAACAAATGTAACCTATTTGAAAAGGTTTTAGCTTTCAGAAGGAAAATTTATTTCTAGTAGGGTGGACACTGCCCACCAATTGTTTAGCAAGGTGGGCAGTGCCCACCCTACATGTTTATTTGCCAATAGTATCGTTTATTTCCTAGTAGTGATAGCGAGACAAGTGAGAATTCCACCTATAGACAGACTGGTAAGCTTGTAGGTTTTTTTAGTTCGCCTAGCACGTAAACAGCCCCAATTTGACAGTTAAGACGGTTAACGAGGAGAGTAGGAAACGAGGTTGAGGACATCACGCACTACGCTATAACCGTAGAGGTCCCAAAGTAGGTAAGCGAGAAAACCGATCATCGCTAAGCGTCCTTGCCACAGTTCGGACTGAGGAGTAAAGCCAAACTTAACGGCATTGCGATCGCTACCATTATATGCTTTCTCAGTTGCATCAGTAGGGTAAGGTCCGGTTGATTTTGTCATTGTTAAGTTTCCTAAAGAATCACATGACACTATCATAGTATTCACTTACCCAATTAGTGCTATCTGTCTGTAGTGGCAATGTGTCAGCTAGTCGTAAGGATGAGATTTTGTGAGTAGGCGGTAAAGATTTGGATGGGGAGTAGGGACGGACAACTCCTTATTGCAAGATGTCAGGTTAAATTAAAGCAGCAATATAGTTCTTACAGCTATTTTCAAGTAAATAGACCACATTGTAGGGGCACGGCAGTGCCGTGCCCCTACGGCAATCTACTGGGTAATAAATAGAAAATAGCTGTAAGTTGGGGTAGGAAAAATCTAACGTAAGTCAGAAGGTTTCGGGAATTCTATTGCTCAAACTTATAAACAATCAATAGAGTTTTCCGTTAACTAAATGTATGGCTCCTACAGTACTTATTACAGGTGCGTCCCAAGGCATTGGCAAAGCAACAGCGATGTTATTTGCTCGCAAAGGATACGATCTTGTACTTGCAGCTCGTCAAAACGATCGTTTAGAAGGCGTAGCGCAGGAGATCCAAAGCCTTGGGAAGAGTACAGCACCACTGACGGTTGCTTGTGATGTCACAGATCCATCACAAGTAAACACACTAGTGCAAAAAGCGTTGGAGCATTATGGCTATATCGACGTGCTGGTGAACAATGCAGGTATTTTTGCAGAAGGACCTGTGGAGGAGTTCTCTCTCAGCGATTGGCATCAAGTTATAGACACTAATTTATGGGGGTATATCCATACAATTAATGCCCTTTTGCCTCATTTCCTCCAACGGAGATCTGGAACTATCGTTAATTTAAGTTCTATCGGCGGTAAAGTGCCTACCCCTTACTTAGTTCCATACTGTACCAGTAAGTTTGCTGTGACTGGGTTGACGGAATCACTGCATGCGGAATTAAAGCCCAAAGGTATTCATGTTTGTGGCATTCATCCGAGTTTGATCAAGAGTAGTTTGATGGAACGGGCAATTTTTCGGGGTAAGGATGAGCAGGATACCCAAAACCGTCGCGATCAGCTCGACAATGTAGTGAAAACACCTGTAATCGAGAAGCCTGAGGATGTGGCAAATGCCATCTGGGATGCAGTCAAGAATCAGAAATCTGAGGTCCTGGTTGGTTCGGCGAATATGTCACAAGCACTTAATCGGTTGTTTCCTGGTTTTGTACAGTGGGTTTCTCGGCAAACTTTGAAAAATCAGGACAAGTAAACTACCCACACTCTGCCGCAAGGCGAGTGTGGGCTTTGAATAACCCTGAAGAGCTTTGTCCCGATCAATTCTCTGATTTGGGTGCGATCGCGCCAAGATTTAAGGTTTGCTGAAATCAATCATCAACGCGCTTACCGTAGCCGACCCTCAGTCTGAAGCCGTTTCGCGATCCGCTTAATCTCGGTTTCACCGTTCTGCAAAGCATCAGGGCTGGTGTGAACTGAGTAGTAACCCAATACCAAGTCGTGGGGATGCTTGATAGCAGAACCAAGGACAAACATGGTGTCACCTTTTGCCTCAAACTCGATCGCAGCAGTGGATTCCTCAAAAATCACGAGTTCGCCAGTAGCTATCGGCTCGCCCACCTGCAACCCTCCTGACTGTACGGCAACCCAGCAAATGGTGTGATCTGGGCTCTTGTCAAAGCGCCAGCGATCGCCATCCTTCAGGCGTACAGCAAGATAGTTGAGTGATGGGGGTGCAGGAATAGAGCTTTTGGCAGCACCATACTGTCCCAAAATCACCCGCACTGGTCCTTCTTCCGCGACTTCCTGTGGAGGCAGATACATGCTTTGCGCAGCAGCCAACTCTTGCTCAGGGGGTAGCGCAATCCAAAGCTGGAAGCCTTGCATGAGCGCAGTGCTGCTTTCCACGCCACCGCCTGTATGCCAAACGCCGCCGCCTGCACGCATCCACTCAATGCCACCCGCAGGAAGAATGCCCTGCTTGCCCGTGCTATCTTCATAGCTTGCTGCACCCGACAGCATAAAAGTAATCGTTGCAATGCCTGAATGGGGGTGCCATCCAAAGCCAGATGCGACACTCGGTTCAGCCTCAAAATAATCGAGGAACACAAACGGCTTGATTAGTTCGCCTAAGTCGGAAGGGCTGAAGAGGCGCGTAATGGGGCCATGGCGGTTTCCCCGAGTGCGCCGAACGATCTGGCCTTTAGAGACGTTCGACAAGGTCAATACCGATACCTTATTCATGAGATTCCTCTGATTGATTGTATTAATAGTTAGGGTTTCAGCCTTATGCTACTGAGCTACCAAAGCGAAAACCAGAGGCAACGATACCGCCCATCAGGTTTTCTTCGTGATAGACACAAACGGCGGCATCATCCTGCGCTGCACCAACTGCCACCGTTAAGGTTAAATTTGTGGGGGTGTGAACTCGCTTTTGCCAAGGAGTTCGATGATAGTGTCCTCCTAGAAGTCCTGTGGTTATTCAATCAAGTGTCTATAATTCACTATATCCGGATATTATTAGTTCATCAATAACCAAAATATTGATAGATTGTTTCTTCTTAGTTGATGATAGTGAACCAAGATGGATACACTACTGAGTATGCAAGTGTTTCGGAGAGTAGTAGAACTAGAAAGCTTTGTGGCTGCTGCCTCACGCATGGAAATATCTCCCGCAATGGCGAGCAAACATGTGATGCACTTAGAACGGCATTTGGGCGGTCGTTTGCTCAATCGCACCAGTCGGCATCTCAGTTTGACGGAAATTGGGAAAGTGTATTTTGATCGATGTTGCGAGATGCTGGACGACCTAGAGGAAGTCGAGGCAACGGTTAGCCGTACATCTGTCGTCCCCAGTGGCGTGCTTAAAATTAGTGCCCCCGTCTGGTTCGCCAATCGGAAATTTACGCAGATACTTGCCGATTATCGAGTACGGTTTCCCGCCGTCACCCTAGACATTGAATTGAGTGGGCGCATGGTTAATTTAGTTGAAGAAGGTTTTGATTTAGCCTTAAGAGTGGTTCATTTTCCGATTGAGAAATTAATTGCCCACTCGATCGCATCGATCCAATTTCAGATCGTCGGCTCTCCGGCATATCTTCGCAAATCTGGATACCCTGCAACGCCACAAGATTTATTGCAGCACGCGATGATTACTTATTTCTTCATGTCGGAGAGTGGGCTAACTTTTGAAGGGCAAAATGGCAAGGAAACGATTAAAATCGAGTTATCATCAGTATTACGGACAAATAATGAAAACCTCATCCATAATGCGGTCATGGATGGGATGGGGCTGGCTTTTTTACCGACGTGCTTAATTGAAGAAGATCTTGCTGCCGGATATTTAGAGCGGGTGTTGCCGGATTATCAACTTCCACCCCTGACACTTTATGCTGTCTATACTAGCCGCAAATATCTGTCATCAAAAGTGCGAACTTTTGTTGATTTTATGAGTGAATGTGCTAGTTTCAGGTGATCTAACGAACGATCTCGTGCGTAATTTAGAGCTATTTGGGGTTATTTGCAGGAACCGCTAGAGCGACCTAGGCTCAACGTGCAGTAACACCAAAACGTTGACGCCTTTTAAAAAATGCCTGCTGCATTCCTTGGATGTAAGGTTGCAAAAAAGAACGCTGTTTTGGCGTTACACGGCTGATAATTTCATCAGTTAATAGTGGAATCCATAGTGCAATCAATTCCCATGAAACTCCCACTCTCTCCAGAACCATCACGCATAAGGCAACTAATTCCTGTTCTATGGGTTTCATACTCTCCTCTAATACACATAGCCAGAGGTAAGCTTGGAACATGTTCAGGTCGCGAATGCAAGAATGTGCCACACCAGAAGAGGTCAACCCGCCTCTAGGGCTGCGATAGTTGCGGGATAATTGAGTCATACGCTTGTAAACCGCCTGTGCAATTTGATTAGACTCAGGTAACATTTGCTCTACTAAGGTTAGGGCTGCTGAGTCTAGCTGATGTTGAGCAGCAGCAGCGCAAACTCGCTCCCAGGGAATTGCAACCTGCTCTTCGACAAACTTAAAGTAGGGGCTGATAAGTACTTGCTCCAGCGGTGTCAACTTATACAAAAGCAACTTATTACTGAAGTTGAACAACGTAGTCATAAAGCCAAGACTGCGCCAGTCCTTAGATCTTACGTGTTGCTCCTGAAGTTCCAGTAAGACTGGTTCCAGTTTTTTAGCTAACTTTTCTATATCTGGTATCCCCCACGCTGAAAGTTCTGAGTCAGCCCCCATTGCTAACAACATAGATGTCTTTTCGGTAGTGATACCGGATGAGTGTTGGTAAACTTCTAGTATTTTCAAATAAACTTGATAGGTGTATTGACTGAGCCGCCGTGCTTCATTCAAGTCCACAACATTTGGAATGTATTCGTAGAGGTCTTTTGCCAGTATTCCTGCCATCTGGCAATTGAGATCTACTAAGGACGGTTGCAATTTGGCGATCGTACTAGCTCGTCCTTTTGGTGATGCGAGTTCAAAGAATTCATTATAAGACCAGGGATCTGGAAATAGGGAGCTTGGGGATAAGTCTGGTTTATAACGTTCTGTCCAAAGCTTTGTCAATCGTTCAACACAGGTATTTTTAACAAATTGAGTGGTTACAAGCACAACTGATAGAAAATTTATTCAACATAATAATTTAACAAATTGGCTTAATAAAATCAAGCAAATATATGCATTGATCGCGCTGTCTCACCAATTACGTTTATTTGCGCCGACCTACTTAGCCTTTTTCCCAGCCCTTGGGGCGACGCTTCTCAGTAGCCCAGAGGCTGCGCCAACGCGAACGCACTACGTGTCTCGTAAAAAATCAAATTTTTTCTCCATAAATGATAATGGTGCATGAAACCTAAATTTATTAATTCAAAATTGTTTATTTCTTAATCTTCAATTTTTAATTTTTAATTTTTAATTATTTTGGTCAATGCGATCGTCCGATAAATATTAATTTTTTTATAGTTACAGCTATTTTCTGTTTATTACCCAGTAGATTGCCGTAGGGGCAAGGCACTGCCGTGCCCCAGATGATGTGGCATATTTACCCTAATTGCTGTAACATTAATTTCCTCTGACTAAATTCATTCTTCGTATTCGCTATCTATCTCTATATCAAGGGTGTCTTCATTAATTCGCACATACAAAATATTAGGGCGACAGCAAACTTGGCAATCTTCTACATAGGATTGCTGTCCTCCCGCACTCACGTCAATAAAAGTTAAGTTCGATTCGCCGCAATAGGCGCAGTAATACTCTGCTGTTGTTTGCATCTAAATGTATTTTCCTCCGTAGGGGCGCTCTTCCCCCCGCCCTCTGTTTCCACCCAGGCTAAAAAAATTATACATTTAACGCCTGAAGTTCCTTTTGAGATGAGTCAAAATAACTCGTAGCATCAGCCAGGTGCTTTAGTAGTGTAGACTGTGGTAATGGTCCAAGCAAATGATTCCAAGGTAATACAATATCTGTTGACCAGTTAGCGTGAACGTAGAAATCGAGGTCAGGAATTTGTCCTTTGAGTTGTTTGAAAGCACGGCGATAACTGCCCAAAGAGTCGCCATAATTGCGGGTAAGTTCTAAAAGCTGGGATAGTCGGCGATCGCCCCTTGATAACAAAGCTTGAATTATTGACCAATTGTAACTTTCTGGGCGAAAATCTATGCCTTGGGGCTTGAGTTGTTTTTGTAAAAACTGCAACCGCTTCTCAGCTTGGGGATTCACTCCAAACCACTGAAATGGCGTGTGTGCTTTCGGAACAAAGGTACTGCATCCTAATGTTAAGCGTAAACCGGGAGCAGCTTTTTTGATACTGCGTAAGATCGCCACGGTTTGTGATAAATCTTCTGGTAACTCACCGGGAATTCCTACCATCCCGTAGAGTTTCAAACTAGTTAATCCTCCAGCTTTGGCATTTACCGCAGCTTGGATGATTTCATCGTTGTGTAGCTTTTTGTTGATAATTTGCCGTAATTTTTCTGAACCACTTTCTATGGCTATGGTGAGCGATCGCGTATCTCGTTTCGCTAAAGTTGTTGCCAATTGCACCGTCACTGTATTCGTCCGCACTGAGGCTATGCTAAGACGAACATCATCGTACTTTGGCTGACTAATATAGTCCAGCAAAGTCTCAAACTCTGGATGCTGAGTTACTGAAGCCCCTAATAATCCGATGCGATTTGTGACTGATAAACCTTTTTCAATCGCAGGAATTAACGAATCTTCAAGACTCGCCGTTCTAAAAGGTAGAGTGAGATAACTTGCTAGACAAAAGCGGCACATTTCTGGGCAACTTCTCACCACTTCGACCATATAAATATTTTCCCATGCCGCCAGTTCCGTCACCACCGTCGATGCCGAGAGGGTATTTCCCCGGTAAGTTTGCTTTTGCACCACAGCAGGGATTTGGGCGTTAATCGGTTGAATTGACTTGACAGCACCGCCTGATGGGTGATATTCTACTTCATACAAGCTGGGGACATAAACACCAGGAACTTGTGCTAGTGCTTGCAGTTGGGTAGGTCGGTCGGCGTTTCTGACTTCGAGGTAAGCTTCGATAAAATTACCCAGCAGATTTTCGCCTTCGCCCAGCAAAATCACATCAAAGAAATCTGCAAAAGGTTCCGGGTTAGCAGTGAATACGGGACCGCCACCAAAAACTATGGGATGATGGCGATCGCGGCAACTTGCCCGGATGGGAACTTCCAGAAATTCCAGCAAGTTTAAAATATTAACATAATCCAGTTCCCACGACATCGAAAAGCCGACTAATTCCGGTTTTCTCGGCAGTTGTTCATGAGTATCGGTAAACAAGCGACTGACCTGTACATCAGAACGCATTGCCAAAGTTGCCCATACCACCTGATAGCCCAAGCTTGTGATCCCCACACTGTACTCATTGGGAAAAGCAAAGATCGTAGGTATCGCGTCGTTGTCAGGGGTAGCGTCCGTAAATAGAAGGCGTTCAGCAGTAAATGGAGATGTCACAAGTTTTTGTTAGAAATGGGGAATGGGGCATGGGGCATGGGGAATGGGAAATCGGTAAGGTCAGACTGGCACTTCCCCAATTAGCAATCAACAATCAACAATTAGCAATTAGCAATTATCTATATTTAATTTTAAGCCATAGAATTATGAGGTTAAAAACCAATGTTATGCCGTTAGCAAGAATAATCGGCAAAGCTTGGAGATAAATGCCATATACTAACCATAAAAAAATACCGATATTGAAAGTAATCAGCATGAGGAAGGAAACATCTTTAGCTGATTTTGTTTGCCAGGTTTTCATCAGCTGTGGGATGAAGGCAATGGTTGTTAATGTCCCGGCAGCTAATCCTAAAATTGTAATCTGATCCATGAGATGCATTCGTTTCTATGTGTTTGAGTTTAACCCTAACCTGACAATTACAGCATATAAAAAGGTGTATCCCAATGTAGGTGCAAACAGAATGATGCGTAGGCGCAAAGCAACTTGTCGCTTACACATCGCCCTAACGGTGGCAGCCCCTTCCCTACGCCATACTGCAAAGGTTTTCGCATGATTTATCAACCGACAAACCCTGTAGAACGCGGGGCGTCTCTACACGCCTGAAATTCTCACCAAAAACCAAAACCCTTGCAGTATTGCTTCCCTACTGGGTCGTTCGTGAAAATCAAAGCCTCTCTCCTCGTAGGAGAGAGGAATGGAAGCGAGGTCTGCATGTAAGCCCTAGGATAATTCAAACGCCCCAATATCGACTCTAGCACCGCTCATACGCGGTAAACCACGCTGGTCGGTGATGGGGTCAGTATCCAGCACCGTGGGGTCGCCTGCATCAATCGCCGGACTGGATTCGAGGAGGGCATAAGTTTGTGTGGAACCACCATTGGCGTCTAAGGAACCCAAGCGGGGGTCAATCGGGTTATCGCTGGTGCCAACTATGTCTCCTGTGGCGGTAAATCCGATACTGCCCGTGCGATCGCCAATTAGGTTGTAGCCATTACTGGTGAAGCTGCCTGCCACGTCGGGGTTGAGACCGTCCGCCAATGGGAGGTTAGAGGCGATAATTGTGTTCCGCACTACAGCAGACCCTGGAATCAAATTGAACACGCCTCCACCATTAGCGGATTGGTTGAGAGTGAGGGTACTGAACACCAGCGCTAGTGTGCGATTGTAGCGGATACTGTGGTTAGCGGATTAGGGGCACAACAATGTTGTGCCCCTACCCGTGTACCTCATTCAAATGAAAACCGCTATAAGTGCGAATATCAGTCGGGTAGACCACAATATAACCGTGGGGGCGGGGGAACCCCGCCCTTACAATGTGGTCAATGCAATTGAAAACTGCTGTAAGAGCAAGAACATTGCCGACCTACTTAGCTTCTCGGTGAATTCTTCCCTAGCTAAACAGTGAACTAGCAGTTCGTGGTCCAACTACTCCATCTGCTGGATATATGCCCACGCTTCTCTGGTATCTTCTGACTGCATTGGCAGTTGTGTAATCATAGTTTCCGGTAGCGCGAATACCTAACTTTCTTTGCAGCTGGGCAACAAGCCGACCGCGATCGCCAATAGTTAGAGAAACCTGACCACCAACGCCAGGACCGGAAATATTACCAGTACCTGGTGTGTTGCCAATCCATTTTGCAGCAACATAATAACCGTTAGACAGCTTTGCAAAACCGTTTCTGTATCCTACAACCCGTGGAAGTGATGCACCATTGCGGTATTGGTTAACAACGGGTGCGCTGAGGCTAGCATCACTACGGACAACTAGAGGACTGCCGTTTGTACTGACAAAGTACTTACTACCAGGACCATAGTATGTTGCTGAAGCTACTTGGGTTTGGGCGAGAATTACAGCCAATGCACTAATATTAGCAAAAGTCAACCACACAGATTTAAAATGTTTTTTCCAACTGAATTTCAATTTAATCTCAGGGAGGCTAAATTCGGTATCTGGATTTGCCTCTGTATTGGCAAGAACCATGTGCAAGTAAGCAAGATATTCCACGATGACCTCCGATATGCATACACTTTGGGTAATTCCAGAGAACTTCTTCGCTTCTCTGTGAACTTCGTCTAAGTATATTTTAGACTACGCATAATCGTAAAGGATTTTTAGCTACATCTTAATTAAGAAAGATTAAATTTGTTCGCAAGTTTCCGGGTAAGGGACTTGCAAATAAAAAATATCCGGCGTTGCAGATTTAAGGGATGATTTGTAGGGTGGCACTGCCCACCATATCCAATACTGCAAGGGCTGAAATAATTAACCTCATGCGAAACCCTGTAGAGACGCGATGTTCCTCGCGTCTCTACAACCAGAATTATCATCAAAAAAACCAAAACCTACGTAGTATTGCCACCATATCCTGGTTCTGGTGGGCAGTGCCCACCCTACGATCATGAAATCCTCCCGCTTCAAAGAGACTTACAGTAGTTTTCAATTGAACTGATCGCATTGTAGGGCGCGGGGACCGCGCCCCTACGACGAAGGTGCTTTAAGTTGGGTAATACTGAAACTCTATCCAACCTACGTCATTGAAAAAAATTAATTTGCAGTGGAAAAACTGTCAGAACGAATCGGACTACCATTTCGCCAAACTTCGACTTGATCGGGGCTAACGAAGTAAGAAAAGCTACCGTTATCTGCCCGATATCGATTATTACTAATCTTCCTAGCAGGAAGTCGTACAGGCTTGTCGGGGTTTTGCTTTAATTGCCCAACATAAAAGAACTGACCGTTTTCCTGGCAGACTTTAACATGAGAGGTTGCCGTCTCACCTTCAATTACTATTGCACCACTGCATCCAGTATTAACCATTGCAGATTCAACAGGTATGGGAATTGATTGTGATGAGGTTTGCAGTGTTGTGACTGGTAGTGATATTGTATGAGTAGGTTCAACAGGTATGGGAATTGCTGGCGATCGCGTTTGCTGCGAAACTGAGCTACTTTTGGTAATAGTTGCTATCCGCTGTGATGGGATCTTGCCTGCAACTAAAGGTGGTAACACAGGAATCGGGTCAACTACAGATACCATATCATGGGGATGAACTTCAAAATGTAAGTGAGGTCCGGAACTGTTACCTGTAGTTCCCATCTCGGCAATCACTTGACCTTGACTAATCTGTTGACCATTTTTTACTAAAAGACGGCGATTGTGACCGTAAACCGTGAAACTACCATTAGGATGGTGTATTCTTATAACATTACCTAATCCCCAATCATCCCAACCAGATTTAACTACTTGACCAGATGCGGCGGCAGCAATTGGAGTTCCTGGGGGTCCGGCGATATCAATTCCTATATGACGATTTTTATTAAAGCCTTTAGAAATAATCCCTTGACTGGGCCACATTAAGCTAGATGAAGGATTGGGCTCCTGCTCATTCAATGATTTGTCTGCTGTCTGAGTCAAAGCGGAGGTATGTGTACCTACTACAGCAGTGAAGGAAACTAACCCAATCAAGCCATAAGTACAGAATTGAGAAAAGGCGACTTTTGTCATTCGTTCCAAGCCTATCAAATTGTTCAGAAAGCTTCTGATTATTTGCTGTTACAACCTTAATTCAGTATCATTAAGATAATAAGTATAGAAACGTACTACGCATAAGCGACTTTGCCCCTGGTAAAGAATATAGGTAGAATTATATTTGCCTGCAGGTGAATCGCCAACAAAAAGCTGTAGAGATGTTACATGTAACGTCTGGGCCACGGCTCTCTTCAAATTTGAATCGCTTAGAATAAAGGTGTGAAAGCAACGCTCTTAATTGATAGGATGAAGCACCTTGACATTCAACAAGCAGATAGTATGCTGACAACGCTACTTGATGAAGCGATCGCAACTCAAACTGAAATTGTCATGATCCGGAATGGTATCCCTGTTGCTCGCATTGTTCCTTGCGACATAAAATCGCACTCTACTCAAAACTATCCACTACGGGGAATGCCTATAGAGATCGCCGAAGATTTTGACCAACCCATGCCAGAACTTTGGGATGGTTTGGGCGAATGATTTTGTTAGATACCCACGTTTGGCTCTGGTTACTCCACGATCCTACCCAGTTATCTAGCCAAGCGCAAGCCTTAGTTGATTTAGAGGAACCACAAAACGGCTTGCTGGTGTCAGCTATTTCGGTATGGGAGATTGCAGTTAAGTCTAGTATTGGAAAATTAAAATTACCCTTACCAATTGATGAATGGTATAATTTGGCGCAAGCGCATTCAGGCATTGTAATTGAGCCTTTGTCTCCTCTAGATGCTATTGCCAGTACACAGCTACCGGATAGTTTTCACAAAGACCCTGCCGATAGAATTTTGGTTGCGATTGCGAGGCGATACGGAATTCCTTTATATCCCAATACGGTTGAGTTAAGGCTGATCGGTAGGAATTTTAGGTTGTGTAGAGACGCGAAATTTGAGCCATGCAGGCGGGTTTCCCGCCGTAGGCGACTGGTGAGTCCAGTCCTGAAGGAGGGTTTCCCTCCGTAGGGAACTGGCTTTCCCGTTGGGCGTCGCGTCTCTACATAGGCTATCGGTAGGTAAACAACTACTGAACCGTATTGTGCTATATTCAACTTGTGAGTTAGCCGTAATGCACCAATACAAATGAATTGGTGCGTTACGGCGAGGCGCCTAACGCACCCTACTCAATTACTTAGTAGTAGCTACTGGGTTTAACACTACCTCTGGCTGTTGTTGCTCCTCCTCATCGGGCAATCCATGAATCGAACGATACAACTTCACGTACTGCTTGGCAGATTGATCCCAACTGAAGTCTTGACTCATACCGCGTTGCTGTAGTGCTTGCCATTGGGGTTTGTAGTGGAAGCCTTCGGAAGCGCGAACCAGACAGGTAAACAAATCTAGTGGTTCATAGCGGTCAAAGCAATAACCAGTACCTGACTGTGTCATCGGGTCATGATGCGATACAGTGTCAACTAATCCCCCTGTACGACGGACAATTGGCACACAGCCGTAACGCAAAGCTAACATTTGGCTGATACCGCAGGGTTCAAAACGGCTGGGCATGAGGAAGGCATCAGACCCGGCGTAGATGCGGCGAGAGAGGGCATCGTTATAGAGTAAGTAAGTCGCTATGCGTCCGGGATAGCGGGAAGCCATCTGCCACATTTGGCTTTCGTAATAGCGATCGCCTGTCCCTAATAGCACAAACTGTGAATCTGTATACGCCATAAAGCGATCCAGCATCTGTAACACCAAATCGATGCCTTTTTGTTCCACCAACCGTGTCACCATCCCAATCAAAAAGGTATTGCCGTTAACTTCTAACCCCAATTCTTCCTGCAAAGCAATTTTGTTAGCTTTGCGTTTTTCTAAAGTGTCGGCGGTGAAGTTCTGGTTGATGTATTTATCGGTGGCTGGATCGTAAGCCTCGGTATCGATGCCATTGATAATACCGGATAATTTGCCGCTAATAAAAGATAGCAAACCTTCTAGCTGTTCGCCGTAAGCAGGCGTCTTAATTTGCTCAGCATACGTGGGGGAAACTGTATTCACCCTGTCAGCAAACTGCACAGCTGCTGCCATCGTATTGTGTCCTTGCATATACCAAGGACACCAAGTAATTTTCTCTAAATACCAACGCCACGGTCCTTGATAAGCCAGGTTATGAATAGTAAAAACGCTGCTGATATCAGGAGTTTGGTGCATCCATACAGGAATCATACCTGTGTGCCAATCATGACAGTGGACAATTTCCGGCTTCCAATAATTCCAGCAAAACTCAGCTGCACCATTGGCAAACAACGTAAACCGCCAGAATTCATCCTCACCAGAGTAAATGCGCCTCGGTGCAAAAACCGGATGTGAAAATAGGTACAAGGGAACATCAGTACCAGGCAGAACTGCTTCGTAAACTGCAAAGTTTTGGAACATGGCAGACCCCCGCCAGACAGGTTCAGTGGGAATTTCCATTTTGTCTGGTAGGAAGCCGTAATAAGGTATAAATATCCGCACATCATGCCCCATTTTTCTCAATATTTTGGGCAGTGCTCCGACTACATCTCCCATTCCTCCTACTTTCGCAATGGGAGCTGCCTCTGCTGCAACAAATAAAATCTGCATGGTATTTTTTATTTTCCGATTCTTTATATGTTTAAAATTATACCGACTGGTGGACGCCCAGCAGTAATGTAACGGTGGGCAGTGCCCACCCTACTAATCTAACCACATCTGCTCGCTCGCGAAAAATTCAAGAACCTCGTTGGATCACAGCAAAGATTTCCTCTAAAATTTCCTGTGCTCCTTGTTTTCGCATGCGATTTGCTAGTTCAGTCCCTAGCTGTTCCGCATCAGTAGCAGTACCTTCAACTGTATCTTGTACTACCTTTGTCCCATCTACACTGGCGACTATACCTGTCAATGTAAGATTGTTACCATATATTTCCGTATTTACACCTATAGGTACTTGACAACCACCTTCTAAATCGCGTAAGAAAGCTCGTTCGGCTAAACAGCGATCGCGTGTTTGTGGATGTTCAATACCTTTAAGTAGAGAGATCACTTCTGGATCGTCAGCACGGCATTCAATCCCCAAAGCTCCTTGCCCAACAGCATGCAGAGAAACTTCTTTTGGTAAGATTTGATGAATGCGCGCACCCATACCCAATCTTTGTAACCCTGCGACTGCCAAAATCAGCGCATCATATTCACCCGCATCTAGCTTTGCCATGCGCGTGTTCAAGTTTCCCCGCACATCTTTAAACGCGAGGTGGGGAAAGTGATGCCGCAATTGCGCTAGTCGTCGCAGAGAAGATGTACCGATCACAGCACCTTCTGGCAGTGTATCAATTTGCCGATCTTTGTGTTTTTCATGCACTACCAAGGCATCGGCTGGGTTTTCCCGTTCTGTAATTGCTGCCAGCATTAACCCCTCTGGCAAGTGAGTAGGCAGATCCTTGAGGGAGTGAACGGCAAAGTCAATCTCTTTGTTGAGCATTCCCACTTCGAGTTCTTTGGTGAATAACCCCTTATCACCAATCTTAGCTAGTGCCACATCCAGGATTTTGTCACCTTGGGTGGACATGGTATGAACTTCAAAACAGATATCAGGAAAGCGTTTGTTGAGTTGCTCTTGTACCCAGTAAGTTTGAACCAGAGCAAGTTGGCTTTTACGGGTACCAATGCGAATTGTACGTGGCGGACTGGAAACAACTGATGTCATAAAGCGATATATCAAGCCTGGAGATTCACTCTGATCTAGACTACCGCAGTGCGACACCCATCAGCTTTGCAATTCCCTGATTCTAGTTAAGCTTATTATTTCTTTATCTTTACGTAGTCAGAAGTCAGAGAACAGGGGGAGTAGGAAGTTAGTCAATAGTCCATAGTCAAAAGAAATAACTATAGCAGTCCTATTTGATTTTTGAAATATACGTAGGGTGGGCACATCTCGCGCCCTGTCAAGGTGTAAGTACAAAGATGTGGGTATTCTTTGCGTTCTTCGTGTCTTCGTGGTTAAAAAATATTTTTGAACCACGAAGACGCGAAGCGACTGACTCCTTTTATCCAAACCTACCGCCAGACAGAAGTTTGAACTTTAAGAACAAGTTAAGTAATAATTAGCGTACTCATTTCATCAAAGCTAGCCTATGAATCGTTCAGCCTGCCTGATCTTTAATCCCGTTGCAGGTCAAGGTGACTCCGAACAAGATTTGGCAAAGATTCGGGCAATCTTAGAGCCGGAAATTGATTTAGATATATACTTGACAACGGAGGAAATTTGTGCAAGAGAATTGGCATGTGAAGCAGTTAAACGGGGAGTAGATGCCATTATTGCTTCGGGAGGAGATGGAACTCTGTCAGATGCGGCGGCAGCTGTGGTGGGTACTGATATTCCGTTTGGCATTATTTCACGAGGAACGGCAAACGCTTTTGCCGCAGCCTTAGGAATCCCAGATACAATAGAAGCTGCCTGCCAAACCATTTTGCAGGGATTGACTCGGACTATAGATGCAGCTTATTGTAACGAGCATCCGATGGTACTGCTGGCAGGCATTGGCTTTGAAGCGGAAACTGTAGAAAAAGCAGATCGGGAAGCGAAGAATCGCTTTGGCGTCTTGGCGTACTTCCTGGCTGGACTCCAACAATTGCGACAGTTTAAAACATTTGACATAGAAATTGAAACCGATGACAAAATAATCAAAGCTTCTGCCGCCGCAGTAACAGTGGCAAATGCTGCACCTCCGACTTCAGTCTTCGCTCAGGGACCGGGAGGGATTATTGTAGATGATGGGTTATTGGATTTAACAATTGTGGCTCCAGCTACTAAAGCAGCAGCGATCGCCGCTACCTTTCATCTGTTTCAAACGGCGAGTGCGGGTAACCCCGTGGAACGAGATGATATCGGCTACCTGAAAGCAAAACAATTCAAAATCACCACCAACCCACCGCAAAAGGTTGTTGTTGACGGTGAAATTTTGGGGAAAACTCCCGTTGAGATTCGCTGTGTTCCCGCAGGTTTGAAAATCTTTGTGCCGCTTTTAGAAGAAGTTGAGCCTACAGAAAAACTAGTTGGACTTCCCAACTTGATTGTGGAGCATAAATAAGGGGAGTCGGGAGTGGGGAATGAGGAGTGGGGGGAGAAATTACTCCCTCATCTCCCCTTACTCCCTCATCTCCCCCACACCCTCTAAATATAGTCGATCTACCAAACAAGTCAGAGAATAGGAGAGGATAATGCAACGTTGGGTTCAAACACTTATTAAACAGGGAATCCTGATAATATGTACGATACTTTTCATCGTCAATATTAGTTTGAGATCCCAGGCTCTGAATAGTAATAGTGTGGATACTATTATGGGTGGCGATTACGTCGTTACAATGAATCAGGAGCAACCTGTGATTAGAAATGGCGCAGTCGCTATCAAAGATGGCAAAATTGTTGCCGTTGGCACTCAAAATCAGATCGCGTCGTCTTACCGCTCTGCTCAGACACTACCAGGCGATGGTATGATACTGATGCCAGGTCTAGTGAATGGTCACGGTCACTCAGCAATGGCACTGTTCCGTGGTCTTGCAGATGATCTGGCATTGCAAGACTGGCTAACAAAATATATCTTCCCAGCAGAAGGACAATTCGTTAACGAAGAGTTTGTCCAAGTGGGTGAACAGCTTGCCTGCTGGGAAATGATTCGCGGTGGCACGACAACGTTTGTGGATATGTACTTCAAACCGGATGTCGCTGCTGAAGTGGTGGATAGATGTGGATTGCGTGCCATCATTGCACCATCAGTGATCGACTTTCCTAGTCCCGGTTTCACAGGGTGGGATGATGCGTTTGCGGCAGCAGTGAATTTCGTGCAAAAATGGAAGGGGCGCAACCCGCGAATTATAGCAGCGCTTGCGCCGCACGCTCCCTACACTGTCTCGCCAGAACATTTGACACAGGCAATTGAAGCTGCACGTCAATTAGACGTTCCCCTAACTATTCACGTAGCAGAAACACAAACCGAGGTCAACGATGTTAAGAACCGCTTTGGAGCAACCCCGGTACAGCATCTGGAAAATCTCGGATTCCTGGAGCCACGTGTGTTCGCTGCACATATGGTGTGGCCTAATCAACAAGAGATTTCTTTGCTGGTGCAGCACGGCGTTGGTGTCATTCATAATCCTACCTCCAATTTGAAGTTGGCATCAGGCATTTCGCCGATTCCAGCTATGCTGCAAGCAGGGGTTAAGGTTGGTCTGGGCACGGATGGACCAGCATCAAACAACGATCTAAATATGTGGCAGGAAATGCGCCTCGCCGCTCTTCTTCACAAAGGGACAACCCTTGACCCGACTACTGTACCTGCTACAACAGCTTTACGGATGGCAACACTGGGTGGTGCAGAGGCAATTGGGCTGGCAAATCAAGTTGGTGCGATTACGGTGGGACGCCAAGCAGATCTCATTCAAGTCCGTCTGGGTGAACCCAATGAGATTCCACTCTACAATGTAATCTCGCAACTTGTCTATGCAATAAATTCCCAAGATGTTGATACTGTGGTTGTAGACGGACGGGTTCTGATGCAAAATGGCAAAGTACTCACGATCGACATCGATCGGACTCGTAGGGAAGTTGCACGCATCGCCAGGCAGATTAAAGCTCAACTGCAACCCCCTTCCCAGTGATAGCCAGACCATTACAGGCGATGAAGTTACCCCGCTTAGTTTTCAAACCTCCGACCTCAAGTCTGAACTGTAAGATACGGGAAGGTGCTACCTCCTCAGATGGCTATCACCGTGGCTATCAATGCTAGACTAGGGAAACCAGTAGGCAAGGCAGGTAAGGCTTAGAGGTACACAGGAGTAAGGTGCATTGAAACTTGTTTCCGATCCGGCGATCGCCGACAAAATTCGCAAGATGAAGCAGCGGGTGCGGTGGCTTGACCCGGCAATTATTGAACAAGGGATTGACCAAACGCGGTTGATGCTGGACGATGGAGGCTCGGACGATCCTGAGTTCTCGTTTTTGGTAGTGGGTGATAGCGGTTCTGGAGCGCACCGAGGACACAATCCGCAGCGACAGATTGCGGAAATGATGCTACCCCATCACCAAGAATGCCGTTTCATGCTGCACACAGGTGATGTTATTTACCTAGTAGGGTCAAGTGAATACTATCAGGATAACTTTATCCTGCCTTACCGGGAGTTTCTTTTAGGAGGAGAGCATCCCCACCGCATTGCTTACGACAAGATGGTTTTCAACCTGCCAATCCTACCCGTACCAGGAAATCACGATTACTACGACTTGCCGCTTTTTTTAAGCTTAGTTTCCTTGACTACACTACCATTACGCCGCCTACTTCAAGCAAAGCTCTACCTTGATTTAGGCTGGCATGGTTCAGGACAAGGTGAAGCTTATGCACGGGCGTTTTTGGACTATCTCAAAGCATTTAAGCTCCCAGGAGATTTAGCCAGTCACCTGGACAAACACTACACGGCTAAAACAGACTCAGGTCGCTGTCTGCGTTATGAGCCTGGGTGCTTCACCCGCCTTCCCAATCGCTACTACACCTTCCGCTACGGCGGTATTGACTTCTTTGCCCTAGATTCTAACACATTTAACGATCCAGATCCCCTACCCAAAACCAAGGAAGGAGAAGCTGAACGCTCTATACTGGAGCAACGCCTTGATGACTTAGAGCAACAGAAGCAACAAATTATGGAAACTTCTGCAAAGCTTAATCCAGACAATCACAGCGAAGCAGAGGAACTGGACGATTTGCATGCTAAGGTATCACAAATTGAGGAAATTCTTGTTGATATTGACAAGCAATTAACTGCTGACAAAATCACAGTAACTGACATCGAACAACTGGAATGGCTGAAACTGAAATTAATTGCATCCTGGAATACCGCAGATGTTCGGGGCAGGGTGATTTATTTTCACCATCCTCCTTACGTCACTGAAGCAACGAAGTGGCAACAGGCGCAAACGCTGGCAATTCGCGGTCGTCTGCGTGGTGTGCTGAATGCAGTAGCGAAGGAGTTAGGGAACCTAACTCAAGGACGTCCTCTGGTTGATTTAGTTTTAAACGGTCACGCTCACTGTTTAGAATACTTGCAGACAATGGACACTCTCAGTGCTGATTCTGGTATTCATTGGATTGTTTGCGGTGGTAGTGGCTTTAGTTTACGACGCCAGCGAACTGAGGGACCAGATTTGATGGAGACTTTTGGAGATGCAGGTAAACAAGAGAATCGATTAGTGGCGCGATCGCAGCTTTTTGTTGGTCGCAACGGTTATGGTTCGCAAAAGCGACGACCTTACTCGTGTCTGCGTATTGATGTTAAAAGCGGTGACCCTCCCAAGTTCATCATCCGTCCCTTGGTTGCTGAATGGTATCAGCGGCGGTGGCATAATCGGGAAATGGAGTCGGTTGTGATTTGACCGAATAATTATTAATTCGTAATTCGTAATTCGTAATTCGTAATTAAAGAGGACTGATTGTAATTACGAATTAGTTTGAGGATAGGCATTTTTGCTATTAGTGGGACTTAAACTGTTTTGAGAGCGATCTCATATCATGTCCGCATAATCGCTTACGATATAAAGTAAGGAGTGCAAATATGACGTATGCCAAAACGGATTACTATAGTCGTCCATTCAAATATCTCTGAATTAGAGCAGCTTTACCGTCAAGCAAGAGATGGAATTGAAAGTCGTCAGTATCAGATTATATGGTTGTTAGCGCAAGGAAAGAAAACAGAGGAAGTTGAGGAGATAACAGGTTACAGCCGAACATGGATTTATGCATTAGTTAAGAGATACAACGAATTTGGGGTAGAAGGATTAGGCGATCGCAGGCAATCGAACCAAGGTTCACAGCCGCTCGTTGATGATATGCATCAAGCACAGTTATGGCAAGCTTTGCAAGAAAAAGCCCCAGATGGAGGATTGTGGAATGGTCGGAAAGTTGCCGATTGGTTGAGCGAAGTCGTAGGAACTCATATTAGCCGACAGAGGGGGTGGGAGATATTACGCCAGATGACTTTTAGGCTACGAGTGCCTCGCCCATCTCATACAAGCAGTGACCCATTTGAGCAAGAAGCCTGGAAAAAAAACTAGCTACAGAGATCGAAGAACTTCAAACCACCTACCCAGAAGCTGAAATTCAACTTTGGTGTGAGGATGAGCAGACGGGACTCGCTACCGCTGACCGCCCTTCGGTTCGTCAAAAGTCACTCATTCAAAAGTCAAAAGTACAAAAAAGGTACAAGCCCCTAAATTTATTTATGGAAAATGAAAAATATGTATTTCGAGAGGAGTGCAATCAAGTTATACTACGTCCTTATTACAAGCCCAGACCACCACGCATAGCGAATGGCGCTTCGCGATTTATTTATGGGGTTCTTACTTTTGACTTTTGACTTTTGACTTTTGACTCTTGAGAAGCGACTTGACGCCGGAGTACCGGCTAACGCAACGCTTACGCTATCGTTTGGGACTTAAGCCTATTCTCCCTTCGAGTGTACGTACCTGAGGGGGAAACGCCAATCGCCAATGTCAATTGGCGATTTAAGTGGTTATGGTTGTACGCATTCGTACATCCTAAAACAGGAGTTACCTATTGGTGGATTCTTCCCTATGTGAATACCGAACTGTTTAATCGGGTTTTAGCTGACTTTGCTCATGAATTTGAATTACGTGCTAATAAACACATTATTCTCGCAGTTGACCGAGCTGGATGGCATATTAGCCACGATTTAGAAATTCCTGAAGGGTTACATTTAACACTCTTACCCTCTCATTCGCCGGAATTACAACCAGCAGAAAGATTGTGGACTTTGATGATTTGGAGTCCGTTTTATTTCATCGCTGCCAATCTTTACTTCAACAGCAAGATTTAATTCGAGGTTTAACAGGCTTTCATTGGTGGATTCAAATTGGTGCTTAATCGTAAGTGATTAGCCGGACATGATATCATTCATTTTTCGGCATTGCTGATTCCATGTATGAAAATGATTTTACGTGCGGACCAACATCTTTGTAGAGACGTAGCAGTGCTACGTCTCTACATCCGGATTCATACCTCCATTCAGTAAAGCCCATTTTCCGGTCTACTGAATGTGTGACTTACACAAGTAATCAAAGCCTTCATAGTGCTGTTCACTACTGAGCGATCGCTCAGTACAAGAAAACCCCAGTGTTCCCAGTCGAATCGGGTGTCTCAAGGCAAAACCCTTATGAATTCGGCGTCAAGGAGAAGTTCCGTTCGAGTGCGGCATTGGAGACATAGTAACCATCCGATGCGGGGGAACTTATTTGTTGGGGGATGTAATTGATCTTGAAGCTTTGCTCGACAAAACCGTCTACATCCACAAAGACTGAGTAAAACCCAGGCGGAACAAAACCCTTGATTCCCGTACCTGTATAATAGAACGAGAAAAAGCCGTTGCCGTTGGTTTGGAGGCTGTCGATTGCCTCATTGTTAGCGTTATCGGTGAACAAGAAGACACTCGCATTGGGGATAGGTAGCCCGGTCGTCGCATTGGTGACTACACCATAGATGCCCAAAGGACCTGCGGTCACACCTGATGGCGGAGGATTGATGGGCTGAGTTGGTACTTGCACACTCTGGGTGTAATCAGTAGTAGGACTGTAAGTGACTATACAAGCGGGGCTACAGCCTGTTGGGTCTGTGAGGACGTTGCCCGACCCATCCAGGTATACTACCTCATAAGTCCCAGAAGGGATAAATGTGTCAGTATTTGGGTTCACGGACTGGTTCACAACAGGTGTGTAATAAAGAACATAGTTACCGATGCCGTTAATAGGGATAGTGACTATTGCTCCATCGTTCTGCCTGAGTTGGGCATAGCGGACTGTACCCCGTAAGCTAGGTGGAACACCTCCAATAATCCCTGTAGGACCACCGGTAACTACCTGAGCCACAGCTTTTGATGTCATCAGGGACGCAAGCTGAGGTTGGGTTTGAGGAACTATTAGGCTTAGGAGTAAAATACATGCCAATGACAGCAAAAGATAGCCAAATCGTCTGATAAACCGTAGATTTGGTCTAGAGTAAGCAAGCTTTTTAAAAGTAAAGTTTTGCATTTAATTAAGTTTCACTCTTACTCAACTAAGTACTTGATTGACACTGCGTACTTATAGAAATTAGCTCTGCCGCAAAGAAGTGCCATGCAATAGCTAAAAACTATAATCACAAAGAGTTTAATAAAAAAATCAATGACTAATTACTATATTTCACGTAGTAAATTTAATTAGTCAAGTGGTTGAAACTTGCTTTATAAACTATAACTAAAACAATTATGTCCCTATTTTATAAAGCTTTCATTTCTCAAAAAAATACAGCAATATCTACATAGTGAGTAAGGTGAAACTGCTTCTATATCTACTTATGAGGCTATTTAAGAGGTAATACGGTTCAGTTAAGAACCAAATCGGAAACCCGGTTTTTATTAGAAACCGGGTTTCTTTGCTCCCACTTATCCTTAACTGAACCGTATTGATTTAAGAGGTATTTTTTTATAAATTACCATTACTTTGATAGTAATAGTCTGCAAAAAGTCAAGACTATGAGACTACTAATTTTGATGATAAAACTGAAACAATTATGTCCCTATTTTCTGCCTTTTATTAATCGTTGTGAGTTGGTTCACCGCATTGAGTATACGCTGCTGTCCGAGTCACACACGTTCCCCAGTTGCAATGCGGTTAACCCCTAGCAGTCAAATACGAATTATCAATTACGAATTATTTTGACCAGATAGCGTAATCACGGCGACTGGACAGGGTGCTTTGTTGAGGATGGCATCGGCGCGGTGACCAAAAAACGCTCGACCCGATATTGTCCGAACACTACTACCCATAACGATTAAATCTACTTGGTTAGTGCGGGCAAACTTGAGGATTTCCATTTCTGGAATTCCAGTCAGAACCGCAGTTTTGACAATCGCACCCAGTCCTTGCCCGATCTCAGCTTGCTGATGCACAATGTTTTCGGCAATCTCTGTTACCGAGTGCCTTGTCTGCTGCTCAAACAGAATGTATTGCTGCTGAGTCCGATTTACGACATTAACTACTGTGACAGTTGCCCCAGTCTGAGCCGCAATTGTACTGGCAACCTCAACTGCATGTTCGCTGTATTCAGTGCCGCTGGTGGGGACTAGAATATGACCAATTTTGTGAAAGCCAGTCGCACCAATCCGATCCTGAACTTTGGATAAGTTCGATTTTACTACCATTGTGGCGCAGGGAGCTTGCTGAACTACCCGATCGACCAGCAAATTGAATAAAGCACCTTGAGGACGCTGACTTTCCTTTGCGCCCATGACAATCAAGTCATAGCCTTTGGACGCTTCCAAGAGAATCACCTCAGCCTTGTTACGTCCTGACTCCACTTTGGTTTGCAGCAGTGCGTCATCCGGGAGATAAATTTCCTCTGTTACAGTAGCAATAGCGGCTTCTGCTGTATTGTCCTTCACAGCAGTGGCTACAGCATTGACTGATTTTTGTTTAGGCTTTTTATCACTCTTAGCAAACAGAACCGTCACTTCTAGGGGATTTTGGTGTGCCAAATGGCTAACTAACTGGGCAGCTAACTTGACATTCGCTTCTCCCTGAGTAGGCATCAATATCCGGTGGATGCGCTTGATAAAGCTGCGACTTGCCTGTTCTTCTTGTTCCAACCGGTTCGCTTCTTCTTCACTCATCGACACATGAGACAATGACCAGCGCAACAAAGGTGGAGCCATCAGTGAGGTGACGATCGCCACCATCACAATAATCGAGTACATTTGCGGATTCAGTACTCCTAGGGAAACCCCAATAGTGGCAACGATAATCTCCATCGCGCCACGGGCATTCATCCCCGAACCCATTGCGATGCCTTCCCAGTGGTTCAAGCCACCCACACGAGAACCAATGTAGGCGCCGGTGAATTTGCCGAAGCAGGCGATCGCCAGTACTATCAAACCAATACCCAGCGTTTGCGGCGCCAGCATTTTGAGTAAGTCTACCTTCAACCCCGCTGTGGCAAAGAAAATAGGAGCCAGAAACGCAGAGGTGATCAACTCCAGAGTCAGCCCTGCCTCCCGACTAAAGCGCGGCGACTGTCCTGCCAGAATTCCCGTAACAAATGCTCCCAGTGCAGCTTCAATCCCCAAGTTGTGGGTAAAGGCAGCTGCACCAAACGCCAGCACTAACAAAGCTGACAAACTAGCTGTCGCCCCACCAATGTAATCATCTACCCAGCGCAACGTCCAAGCCATCAGCGATCGCCCTAGGGTAAAAGCAAATCCTAAAAACAGTACCGCGCCTCCAACCGACCGCAATACTGTCTGGAAATCAAATTTACCACTGCTTGCCAACCCTGAGACTACTGAAAGCAGAATCCAGCCAATGGTGTCATCCGTCATCCCAGCAGCTAAAGTGATCTGACCAATGTCCCGCCGAATCAGGTTTAAATCCATCAGCACTTTGGCAATCACCGGCACTGCCGAGATACTCATAGCAGTGGCAATAAACAGACTGAAGATTAAACGTGCATCAGGATTCACTAAAAAATTGTCTGGCAGAAACCAGCCCAACCCCAATCCAGTTGTGAAGGGAACGAGAATCCCCCCCAACGAAATCAGCAGTGCCGTTTTGCCTTTGCGGACAATGAGATTCAGGTCTGTCTCCAGTCCAGTTACAATCAGTAAAAATAGCACTCCTAACCACGAGACGACCGATATCAGGTCAGACTGTGCTTGACTGTGGGGAAAAATCTTACCCTGTATTGAAGGCAGAATCCAGCCGAACACCGATGGACCTAGCAGCACCCCTGCAAGTAGTTCACCAACTACAGGTGGCAATTGGATGCGACGCATGAACTCGCCTAAGCCTCTAGCGACCAAAAGCAGCACAGCTAACTCCACCAATACCAAAAGCAATTCGTGGTGACCAAGAGGCTTGATCAGACCTTGTTGGGCTACTGCTTCAGCCGCAAGTAAAGGGTCAAGCGGTAAATACATGATTTTTATTCACATTCCTGATGCTGTTACAAGAATCTTCCATGGTTCAGCCGGGTATGTCATCTATCTAAGAGATCTTGACATATTGTTTTTTCAACTCTCCCCTATTCCCCTACAAGTAAGCCTTCAGGGCTTTGACAAATCGACTTATCAGGGATTATAAGTTGATTAGTATACAAGGTAAGACATTATTTCAATTTTATCATGCAACATACAGCCGGATTCTGTTTCTGTACATTAGCCTTAGGTGAAAATTACTGTAATCTCGCATTGGAATTAGCAAAAGACTTAGAAGAATATTCGCCTAACACTTATTTGGTTATTTTAACAGATAACCCCCAGCACTTCTACAAACAGACCAATATTTTAGCTTTTAAACATCAACAACAAAGTATTGGGTGTTACCACGATAAACGTTTTGCAATTGCCAAGGCATTATCACTTTTTATTTCGTGCATTTTTGTTGATGCAGATATGCGAATCTTGGCGGCAATACCTAATGATTTGCGCTGGCAGCCTGGAGTAACTGCCAAAATTGTTTGGCACAATATTGTTAAACATAATAAAAATCAAGTAGAAATTGAGATTTTAAAAAAAGTTGCTCAAAAATATAATTTGAATCTCGAAGATATTAGTTTTGTTCACGAGTGTTTATTTGTAGTCACAAGAGATGAAGGGCGTGAAATTGATTTCCTCGAAACGTGGGAGCGGATTGCTGCTTATTGTGAACTAAATCAATTTTATCGAGGGGAAGGGCATACAATAGGATTAGCGGCAGCGAAAGCTGGATTGCAAATTAGAAGTGACCCGATGGAGCAGATTTCTTTTTTCAAAGATAAGTTGGAATTGCAAAAAATTAAACAGGGCGAGGCTGAGGTTAAGAAAAATTCTATTTATTTTGAAATCCAACAAAAACTAGAATATCCTCAAATATCTATTTTTAAAAGAGCCATAAATAAAATCAGGAAAATGATTATGCATTTCTATCGTTCATGGCGATTGAAGATTCTTTCTTTAAAAGATATTAATTTTTATTACAGATAACTGACCGAATAATTCGTAATTCGTAATTCGTAATTCGTAATTAATAAATTAAGGGTACAGAGCAAATTAATTTATTAATGAATGGGCGAAGGGGGCGTGACCGAATAATTCGTAATTCGTAATGACGCTTGCAGCGGATCATAATTATCCAATACCGGAGATTACCGTTGAACACGTCCGTCGTAGTTTGCAACGTGATTCCTTCCTGCTTCTCTAAACTCCAGTTCTGAATGAAAATCACACCGTTTCATCGTCATCAGCTATAAATTAGTCAGCAGCCGTGCTTTCCTCAGAATCAAAGTCAAAAAACTTTCTTTTTGGGAAATAATTTCTGCATTTACTTCCATTCCTGCTTGGATGGGATACAATTTATTGCCTTTTTCTAAATCAAGTTTCTCTGGTTCGATAGTCACCTCATAGTAGGGCGCAGTTGCAGTAATAGTATTATTTTCAGGTGTAATAACATCAGCACTAATGCTCCTGACAGCGCCAAGCAAAATGCCATAATCTGGGTAAGGATAAGCAGAAATTCGCATTTGCACTTTACCTTGTTCGCAGAGTGCAATTTTTTTAGATTTACAGACTTTTACTTTGCTAATATCCTCAGCGCTGACATTGGCTTTGACTACTAAAGGAGCCTCAGAAGGAGCTATTTGAGCGATGGCTTCTCCTGGGTGAACTAACTGCTGAGGATTTCGCAGTTCCAACTTCAAAATAGTACCTTTTTCAGGAGAACGAATCACAGTTGTTTGCAGTTGTTTTTCTATTTGGATAAAGTCTTTTTTTGTAGTACTAATTATATTTTCAATTTCAATTTTACGCTGCATCAAACTATTTTCTTCTTGCTTCAATCGTGCTAAACTTCCTTCACCTGCGGCACGTTCTTGGGCGATTTTTCCTTGTACCACGGCTAAGACAGCATTACTAGGATTGATGGCTGCGGCTGCTGGTTCGTATTTGGTCATAGCTACTACTACAGCTTGTTGTTGCCTTTCTACAAATTGCTTTTGAGCTTCTAAAGTCGCTTTTTGTGAAACTAGAGATTGTTCTTGCTGTTCTACCCCTAATTCAACCTCTTCCACTTGAGTTTGAGAAATTGAGCCGGATGTAGCAATACCTAGATAGCGTTCGCGCTTGAGTTTAGCAGCTTTCAATGCTGCTTCCGTCGCTTTTATATTCGCTTGCATTGATTTCAACTCAAATTCTGCTTTTTGTAATTCATTCTGGGCAATTTTAATATTTGCCTGGACTTCTTGTAGTTGGCCGTTAACGGAAACTTTTGTTTGCTGATATTCTCTTTGCGTGCGTTGCAAGTCTGCTGTCGCAGATGCGATCGCCCTCTGGTTACGGTCTGTTTCTGCTCCTATTTGTCGATCAATAGCACTAATTTGGGCATCCATTTGCATCAGTTGCATTTGATTCTGCTGGATATTGTCTAGAAGTTGACTTTTTTTGATTTGTAGTTGGCTATCATCAATGGTGGCAATAATATCTTGTGTCTTCACCACCTGATTCTGTTTGACAAGAATGCTTTTAACCGTTCCTTCTAGTGTTGCTTGTACTAAGCGGATTTCTCCAGCAGGACGCACATTCGCAGGTGCTTTTACAACTACCTTATATTCAATAACAGCAGATAAGATCGCGCCTGTAACAACAGTTGCAATTAAAAACAGCCCTCCTACTTCTGCCCAACGAGTTGTATTGGGTAACAGTTCCTCTGTATGAATTACTTTCAGGAAAGTAGGCGGATTTTCTTTGAGAACTATTCCTGACACCTGAGAGTCAAAATTGTTTGCAACCTTGACTAGTTCTGAATTGGATGTTGGCTGTTGAGTAATAATTTTACTAAACTTATTTTCTGCTACGGACATAAGTATCGTTTCATAATAATTTATTTTTTTTTATTTTCGATTTATCTAAAAATACAGTATAGCATATTTTTTAAGATTTTCCTTCTTTCACAAAAAAATATTACATTCTTTCTGCCATAGCTTGATATTTTACAGCGATTAATACGGAAAACATTGGGTTTCAAGAATTCATCTAGAGCTTTTAAAATTTACAAAAAAAAATAAAAAAAGACTATACTTTTTTTGGGAGATGTTATAGGTTTATATACATGAGCTTGTTAAATAACAGTAACTCCAGATAAATGAAGCGGCAAATTTATTCTGTCTTCTGGAGTTGCGGTTATCAAAGAAATGATATTTTCTGTACACTGCATCCACGCGGCAGCTTGTACTGTGAAGTATCTTTAAAAGTTCATCAACACAAGTAAAAGCTTCAGAAAGGACTAAATTCATCATGACGATCGCATCTTCAAACCAACTACATTCTATTGACGAAACCTGTCTGTCTGATTTGTCGGCAGAAAATGAATCCACCATTTCTGGTGGTACTTTTGGGCTTTTAGGTCTGTTTTTCGGTGGGCTTTTCCGTTATGGTCAGCCGAATACTGGTAAGTCTACTGGGACTACTGTTATTGTCAATAACTATATCACCAACACCAACACCAACACCAACGGCAGCAGTAGCGACAGCGGCAGCAGCAGCACCACTGGCGGACACTAATGATATTTTCTGTACACTGCATCCACGCGGCAGCTTGTACTGTGAAGTATCTTTAAAAGTTCATCAACACAAGTAAAAACTTCAGAAAGGACTAAATTTATCATGACGATCGCATCTTCAAACCAACTACATTCTATTGACGAAACCTGTTTGTCTGATTTGTCGGCAGAAAATGAATCCACCATTTCTGGTGGTACTTTCTTAGATCATGGTAGGTTTTTAAGTAGTCTTTTCGGTGGGCTGCCGTCTTATGGTTCTAGCCAGCCTTCTGCTGGTGCGTCTACTAAGACTAGTGTTACTGTCTATACTAGCATTGCCAACACCAACACCAACAGCAGCAGCAGCAGCAGCAGCAGCAACAGCAACAGCAGCGGCGCACAAAGTGGAGGTCATGGTGGAGGTTATGGCTGGTACGGCTAAATACCAATACACATCTCCGAAAAAGAATGTAGAGACGCGAAATTTCGCGTCTCTACAAGGGTTGTAAGCAACGCACAATTAATTTCCGGAGATGTCTAATGGTTTGCATAAGCTTTAAATTTCTCAGGAATTAGGTAGAGTCGCGGCTAATAGGGATAGCCGCACTCTGTTAGCCTTAGCGTTTTGATGGCTTCTGCCTACCATACCATTAGTTGGTTGTAAAAGCTATATCTTAATCTTATATAGACTCTTTACAACCAGCTTATTTAGAGTAATTTTGCTGAAGTTATAAATATAAAGATGATGCTACTGATTTTCATTATTCATTAGCTATTTTTTAATACCATTAGCTATTCGCTGTCGCTTTCATAATCCATTGATCGGCGCACATTTCGGATGCTTGATAATTAATATCATGTCCGCTTGAATCCAAGTAATTGCGACCGGAGAAAATCAATCGCTTCCGACCTTGTGATTGCTGGGCTTCACTCTGTTCATCTCGCAACGACTATTTATAGCGTATTTTCACACATCATATATATATATAACTAGAATACTTTAATCTTGATAATCAATCGCTACATAATAAGTATTGTTTAACTATGAAGAAATACCCAGTTGTAATACAGTACAGTGAAGAAGACTGTGGGGCGGCTTGTGTTGCTTCTATTTTCAAATTTTATGGGCGTAATTTAACACTTAACCGTATCCGTGATTCCATAGGTAGCGGACAACTGGGAACTACTTTGTTAGGTTTAAGACGTGGTACAGAAGCCTTAGGTCTTTATACTCGAACTGGCAAAGCATCCAGTGATTTTCTTAAAAAACTGTCAAAAATGCCACTACCGGCAATTATCCATTGGAAAGGATATCATTGGGTAGTTTTGTATGGTCAGCGTGGTAAAAAATATATTATTGGCGATCCAGCAATAGGTATTCGTTATCTTTCTCAGGAAGAACTACTTGAGGGTTGGCAAAATGGAGTAGTGTTATTACTCCAACCAGATGCAAATCGTTTTTTTGCAGAACCCGATGACAAACTTAACACTTTTGAAAAAGTTATTCAGGGTATCAAGCCATACCGAGGTCTGATTCTAGAAGCCTTGGTAATTTCCCAATTAATTGGCTTACTGTCTTTAGCCTCTCCTTTCCTGGTGCAGATTCTCACTGATGATGTTTTAGTGCGGCGTGATACCGATTTACTGATCTCTCTAGTATTAGCAGTAATTGTAATGCACATCATCAACAGCAGCTTAGAATTGGTGCAAAATATGCTGATTGCTAATTTTGCTCAACGCTTCCAGTTAAAGTTGATGTTAGAATTTGGACAAAAACTATTATCTTTGCCTTTGAAATACTATGAATCTCGTCGTAGTGGAGAAATTGCCAGCCGACTCAGAGATATTGAGAAAATCAATAGTTTTATTGCCCAAGGAGTAATTGGTTTTCCTACCAGATTGTTTATGGCAATAGTTTGCTTATGTTTGATGTTTTATTACAGCTGGAAATTATCATTATTTTCTCTATTAATTGCGGCTTTAATGAACATCACTACAATTGCATTTTTGCCTGTTATCAAGCAAAAAGTCCGTAAATATATGGTTTTGGATGCAGAAAATCAAGGGGTGTTAGTAGAAATTTTTAAAGGTGCATTAACCCTAAAAACTACTACGGCTGCGGCACAGTTTTGGGAAGAATTACAAAGCCGGTTTAGCCGATTGACTAAATTATCTTTAACAACTATCCAAATTCAAATTATTAACCAAAAATTTTCTGGACTAGTTGCTAATATTGGTAGTACATTTTTATTATTATTTGGTAGTCAACTTGTTATTAGTAAAGAATTAACTATAGGTCAATTACTGGCATTTTCTAGCCTGACTGGTAATGTAACTGGCTTATTTAGTTTTATTATAGGTATTGTAGATGAATTTGCCCAGGTACAAACTGCTAATACCCGCATCCAAGAAGTTATCAACAGTACTCCTGAATCTTCTCCAGATACACAGAAACCTTGGGCAAACATTCCTGAAGATATAGATATATGCTGTAGCAAATTAAACTTTTATTATACTGGTAGTGTAGACTTATTAGAAGATTTTTCAGTCACAATTCCGGGTGGTAAAGTTACTGCCTTAATTGGAAAATCTGGTTGTGGCAAAAGTACCTTAGCAAAATTAATTGCCGGGTTACATACAGTTCAATCTGGAAATATCCGCTATGGCATTTATAACTTGCAAGATTTATCCTTAGAATCTTTACGAAGACAAGTAGTTCTAGTCCCGCAAGATGCTCATTTTTGGAGTCGCTCAATTATTGAAAACTTCCGCTTAGGTTATCCAAATGTCAGTTTTCAAGAAATTGTCAACGCCTGCCAAATTACCCTCGCTGACGAATTTATTAGTAAGTTACCAGACACATATCAAACAGTTTTAGGAGAATTTGGAGCTAATCTTTCTGGTGGACAAAGACAAAGACTAGCATTAGCACGCGCTATCGTTAATAATCCACCTATACTGATTTTAGATGAATCAACAGCCGGACTTGACCCCAGCAGTGAATCAGAAGTTTTAGATAAACTTTTATTTTCCAGAGTAGGCAAAACTACAATTATCATCAGCCACCGTCCGAGGGTGATTGAGCGTGCCGACTGGATTGTTTTCTTGTCCAAGGGAAAATTGAAAATGGAAGGCAAGGTAGAGGATTTACGTTCCTTCCCCGGCGACCATTTAGATTTTTTAACTCCATAATCTCACAGCACTCCCTCATCTCCCCCATCTCCCCCCACTCCCCTTCCCATTCGAGGGTTATGTGGTTGAAAATGGGTTGGATGTGTTTCACATGATTCAACGTTATGCCCAGAACTCCAAATGAATACGCAGTATATCTGCTGATGGAAAGTGGTCACCGAGAAGAAGTGCGTTTTCCGACAATTCAAGATTTTCAGAAGTGGTACAGCGGCGAACTGACGCCAAAGTCTGCTTCTGATGACTTTATCAACGTACCGATCAAGAATATTCAAGGTGAGTATATGGTGGTTCGTCCATCTCGGATAGTGGCAATCCGGGTAGAACCAATTTTTAGTTCTAGTGTGGAAAGATTTGCATAAATGAGAAAAACGCTGGCTTTGGTTTCATTAAGTCTAGGAATTACCCTTGTAAACCCGGTCTGGTCAGTTTTTGCTCAGGTTCCTGGCTTACCGCCACTCCCTTTACCAAGTGAACCTGAAGTATTGCCACAGTTTGTACCGAGACAATTTGAGATCCCGCTACCGCTAAAACCATTAAATATCGGCACAGAGTGTACCTCTGCATACCATTGCTTAGGTTGGGATGAGCAACTTTGGGGTGGAAACGGGAACTCGGGCGATCGCTTTGCGCTATTAGCGTCAATTGACAACAGCCTGCGTTACTTGACAACTGATAAGGCGATAGCAGCGTATCATAATTATCCAATACCGGAGATTACCGTTGAACACGTCCGTCGTAGTTTGCAACGTTTTCGCCAACTGGTTATTGAGTCTAACTCACCAGCACAACTACAAGCTGCTGTGAGTCGGGAGTTTGTCTTTTACAAATCAGTTGGCAACGACGGCAGGGGTACGGTTAAGTTTACCTCATACTATGAGCCAGTTTATACCGCTAGTCGTGTTCGCACATCAGTATATAAGTATCCCCTTTACCGGATGCCGCCGAACTTTGACCAATGGGCGAAACCCCACCCGAAACGAATAGATTTAGAAGGGAAAGATGGTTTACTAGGTAATAAAAGTCGGTTGCACGGTTTGGAACTGTTTTGGTTCCGCGATCGCCTAGAACCCTACTTGATCCAAATCCAAGGTTCTGCCCAACTCAACTTAACTGACGGCACAACAACGTCTGTCAGCTATGCGGGTGGAACCGACTACCCTTGGACTAGTATCGGGCGTGAACTGCTCAACGATCGCAAAGTTCCCCCACAAGGTTTAACCCTACCAGCTATAGTTGGCTATTTCCAACACAATCCGACACAGATGAATAATTATTTGCCACGCTGGAAACGGTTTATCTTTTTCGGCGAAACTAAAGGTGGTTCAGCTATGGGGAGTATTCGTGTGCCAGTGACACCAGAGCGTTCAATTGCTACAGATAAGTCTATCATGCCTCCGGGAGCACTAGCGCTAGTCAATGCCAGCTTGCCCTACCCTGTAGAGAGTGGAAAGCTGGAGTATCGTACTGTTAGCCGCTTTGTGCTTGACCAAGATACAGGAAGCGCTATCAAAGGACCGGGTCGGGTAGATTATTATATGGGAGCAGGCACCCTAGCAGGTCTCCGGGCTGGTGTTACAGGTGGCGATGGCGAACTATATTACTTACTGCTGAAAGAATAAGGAGACTCCTGACTCCTTTTGATCGCAGATTTATCAGTGAACAACAATGAAATTCAGCGAAATTTTACAAAAACTGGGCGACGCTGCGGCATCCAATAGTCTCTGGGACTATAAAGACCACGACCCGGAAATTACAGGGGTAGCAGCGGTTGATGAAGCGACAATCGGGACAATGAGCTATATAGAAGGAGCAAAGTTTGCCTCCTTTGTAGGCAAGACTAGCGCTAGTGCTTTAATTTTGCCTTCAGATAAAGCATTACAGACGCAAGCACAAGAGCGCGGTATTGTTTGGATAGCAACACCAGAACCACGACTTTTATTTGCCAAAGCGATCGCACTGTTCTACAAACCTTGGCGTCCTCTCCCAGAAATTCATTCTACTGCCGTTATTCACCCGACCGCTAAAATTGGCAATGAAGTTTACATTGGTCCCCAGGTTGTAGTTCAGCAAGGAGTAGAAATTGGCAATGGAGTATGCATTCATCCCCATGTCGTGATTTATCCAGACGCCAAGATAGGCAAAGACACGATCTTACATGCTAACTGCACTATCCACGAACGCACCCGCATCGGTGCAGATTGTGTCATCCACAGTGGTGCTGTCATTGGTGCCGAAGGTTTTGGTTTTGTTCCCACCCCAACTGGTTTTGTGAAAATTGAACAATCCGGCTATACCGTTTTAGAAGATGGCGTAGAAGTTGGCTGTAACAGCGCCATCGATCGCCCTGCCGTGGGAGAAACACGGGTAGGTCGCAGTACCAAAATTGACAATTTGGTGCAAATAGGTCACGGTTGCAAAATAGGTGCTTTCTGTGCAGTGGCAGGTCAAGCTGCCATGGCGGGAGGCGTGAAACTAGGGAATGGTGTGATCTTGGCTGGACAGGTAGGAATTGCTAATCAAGTGAAGATTGGAGATCGGGCGATCGTCTCTGCTCAAGCTGGAGTTCAGAGTGATGTTGCACCAGGCGAAATTGTCTCCGGAACTCCAGCTATGCCTCACAAAACTTACTTGAAGGTGTCAGCTGTGTTCCGCCGCCTGCCCGAGATCTATCAATCTATTAAACAATTGCAACGTCAACTAGGCGATCGGTAGGTCAGCACAAATAAATTCAAACTAGAGCGGGCGCGACACCCACCCCACTAGAATTGTAACTAAGATTGTGGGGTGGGACCCAAAGCCAACCCTGTCTTTAGAACAAATATTTGAGAGTTATTTGTGTCTGTCTATTTAGCGCAAATTTCATTTGGGTAGACCATAATACGATCGTAGGGGCGGGGTATCCCCGCCCTTACAATGTGGTCAATTCAATTGAAAACTGCTGTCAGTGAAGAGTACAAAGGTAGTTAGAGAGGTAAATTGCATGACCATCGAAACAGCCACCAAGTATTACATCGCCAATAAGCCAGTACACCATAAGACCCTAGGACTGCTGCTGATCGTCGATTTATACCCATCTAGACTTGACAGCGTCAGGGTAAAGCTGAATAACGGGGTAGAGATGGATTGCCAGCTCGAGTTTCTAGACGCTGTGTAGTATATCAACAAAAATGGTAATGGCTAATGGCTAATGGCTAATGGCAAGCAATTCCCCAATCAACAATTAGCAATTAGCAATTAGCAATTAGCTTTTTCCCAATTAGCAATTCCCTTTTTCTGATAAGTATTTAACCGGAGATGATATTATTTACGTAACTTCTGAAGCTGGTTGTAGAGAAACGCTAAGGAAAACCACGATAGGATACCGTACTCAGGTGGAGGCAATATAGACTGTGTGAATTCAGTGATATCGGGAGCACTGGAAGTAATGGGCATACCTGTGGGATAATCGCGCTGGAAAAGTTGAATGCGGCAACGGGGCATCCGGAGTTCCTTCACCAGCCGCAGATCATAGGTAGAAGCGAGGGTGTCGCCAATGAGCTGTGCGCCGAACGGGAGTATCCAGTCAAACTTGGTTCGTTCAGGTTCGCTATCGACGCGAAGAGAGTGCGCCGTGAGCAAGTAGCCACCAGGCTTAAGGGCATCGACGAGTTTGCAACAGGCAGCTTGCAGCCCTGTGTGACCGCTGACGTAGTAGAGTACCTCGCTACAGACGATCAGATCGTTGCTGCCCGGAAGCGGATCGTTGGTCAGATCAAGGCGCACGAAGCCGACGTTCTCCAGTTCATGGGCGGTGCAGTGAACCGTAGCCCGAGCGATCGCAATCTGGGAAATATCGGCAGCGATTAGCTTGCCAACATGAGGAGCAAGTTTTACCGTGAGATAACCTTCTGCGCAGCCAAGCTCAAGCGCCCGCGCGATCGGGGTGGATGGAAGTAGCTTGAGCGTCTGCTCATACTTCGTCTGCTGGTAAGCGCTGGTGTGTTTCCATGGGTCGGACCCGAGCACAAAGGTCATCTCAAAACAGAATCGCTGCCAAAGACTAAGCATGTTGCGTTTAATTTTAATCACTCATTTACCAGCTAGACTACAGATTTTTAAGTTGAGTACTGCCTAATCTTTGAGTTTTGTACCGAAGATTTATGGTTTGGAGAAATCACCTGTTACAAAAGTCAACGAATATGAACATATGCTTGGTAGGCAACGGGAAGCATTCGACCTATTAGCCTTGGCATTAAACCACAAAGAATCAAACATTCGCAATCATAATTTCCCAGACAACAACTGCGATTGTGTTTTAGGAAAATAAGCCCTAATAGACAATCTAGCTGTCAACTGAGATCTGCTCAGAATGTTTTTATTGGCAACTCAAGTTAGGTGTGCTACCTTTTTACATCTACCACAAGATATATATTTTGTTAAGTCTATCTGTGTTTCTAGTTACGACCAACATCACGCTATCATAAATTTAGCGGCAAGGAGATTGTGGGTGTAAGATCTCTGTGAATATGACCCAAAACGTGACGACTCCATACACTGAAGGTTTCGCCAGAATATTATCGGCACTCTGGGTGTGTAGGTTTAACAGACTGCGATAGCCGTAGAAACATTCGTATTTGTTTGTATAAACCTTGATTCATAGCCTCCAAATGGAGGTCAATTTTGGCAACAAAGTGCTATGATAACTGGATCGCAGCTTAATTAATTTAACAGTGGCTATGCGAAAGTTAGTGAAGGTTCCGAAACAATCGGCACAAGAGCGTATCGAAGAAGAGCGTATGCGTGATGTTCTTCTCCTAGTAACTCATTTAATCGAAAGTGAGGAAGTTACCGTGAAGCTCGTGTTGGATTGTCTCTATGATGTCGGTTCAGTCAACCTGATTAACAAAAAGCTTCGGAGTCGCTCCCTCAACTTTGTGGCGTTGGGAATTGCCAGAATGTCCAAACCAGTATTCAAAATCATTGCTCTAGGTTGGATAAAAAAGAATTGTCCGCAACTGATTACTGAGTGGTTGCACTCGCAGGTTACTTTCACAACTTTAAAAGATCAACTTAAACAGCCAGTTTCTTGTGCCATCGTTTCAGAAGTTCAATTAGATTCTCTATTACAAACAGAAAATACAAGCCTTGCAGAGATTAAGCGTCTGCGATCTGAGGTGAGATATCTAGCTGGGATTTCGGTAGGAGCGCTCGCTGCTCTAGCCAGTACTGTCGTTTGGGTAAGCCATAGCCCACAAGCAGGAACAGGTATGTCTCAAACAACAAATTTAAATGGCAATTTGGCAACTACGCCGATAAAGTGAGGAGTATCGTAGATGTTAATAAGTTGTTGCACAGAAAGATACTCAGCGCCAGAATAAAACCTCCTCTTTTCGGTTAGCTACTGAAGCTTTTTTACACGAAGCTAAAGTGAGCTAACCGCTATGAAGTCGTGGTTGAATACCCCCAGGTGTATGCCTGGGGCTTTTGTTTGCAGGTAAGAATATCTATCGGAAATCAACTAGCACCCATGTCAAATTTTTTTTTGATTAGTTTCCTGTTTTATCTATTTGGTGGCTGTAAATGGGATTAGAAAATTTACATTATCAGGGAGCATTGTGTGAGCATCGAAGATGATCGCGGCAGCGGCAGATGAGAAATTATTTTGTCATGCTGGTCGTGCAAAGTAGAACGTTAATATTCTGAATTTGGTATGGGAAATGCGTAAATTCTAGTATTAATTAACTTATCAGCGGTGGTTTGGCGACTGTGTGCCAAAGACTCTAACTGAGCTTGCATTTTTGCTTGGAAAGCTGGATTTGGCACTGGTGGGTTCTGATTCTGACAAACAGCATCAAGTAAAAGTTTGCCAGACGAATCAGGTGGAATAATGCTTACTGAGTCATTGACTTTATTATTCGCCAAAATCTTTCCCCGCCAGTTAGCTTGTGCTACCCACAAAGCTTGAAATGCACCACTAGAACAATCACCTACAGCATATACACGGGAGATCGCAACTTTGGCTTTGGGGGAGATAGTTTGAGTCCAAAAACTAGCAAAATTTCCCTGCCTTGCGATAGTCCCTTGGTCAATTGAGACTGTATTGTTGTCGGAGTCATGGATAACTGTCTGCCATTGTCCACTGGGCAAAGGAATGTCATCGGCGGCGGATGCTGGTTTACAATATGCGATCGCCCATACAACTAAGCAAGTAGCAGCAACGCTTTTGATAAGTTTTTTCATAAATCTTACTTTGAGCCAAGTTTTCTCTAGCTTCGCCGCATCAAGTTGGAATTAGCCTCCGCAAGAATGACGAATTTTTCGCTGCATTTCATCAAGAGATGGCGATCGCTTTCTGGCACTTGCGTATTTAAATGTAATAAATATAACTAAGCTTCTGGCAAGGGTGATTGCCAAAAGCCTAGTAGTCTCCATCCCGTCACTTATAATACTTGTATCAATGCGCGACCATAGCCTGCGCTAGGGTTTCGACGACTGATTTGAGCGCTTGTAGTGTCTCTGGGTCTGTTACCTCACCGTCAGTATTCATTTTTGTGCGGACGGCCGCAATAGTCAGCTTTCCTGACTCTAAAATATTTGCCCCTAATGCAGTCAGTGTCAGCAGAAGGGATGCGTGCGCCTTCTCTCCACCCATGTAGGTGGAGGAGGCGCTGATGGTCGCTACTGGCTTATCGGAAAAGGCGCACGTAGACACGGTCCAGTCGAGCGCGTTCTTTAGAGACCCTGGCACTCCAAAGGCGTACTCTGGTGTGCAGATGATGACGCCGTCGGCTACTTGGAGTAGTTCGCGTAGATGAGTAACGGATGCAGGTGGATTGTCGCTATCGAGTTCAGGACTGAAATGGGGGAGGTCGGCTAACCCATCGTAGAAAGTGAATTTCACGTTTTCGGGAGCCAAAGATGCCGCCGTGCGAAGGAGGTTAGAGTTGGTCGAACCGACGCGAAGGCTGCCGGAAATGGCTAGAATTTGCATGATATTTTCTCTTTCCTCACGCTCGTCATACCTTATTCTATCGGGCGAAGTATAGATCCCACATTCCGCACCCTGGACTGTCACGTAGGATAATTGCTTACTTCGGGGAATATGAGGAGAAGGAAATTTCTCCTCTAGAACCCGTCTCCCATTCTCCACAAGTTGGTATCAGCAATTAGAAGCGGTATCCAACCCCGGCTTGTAAGCTGAGGGCATCAGAATCACTACCCTTGTAGGCATCAATGCCTAACTTAGCATCGCTATAAACGATAGTGTTTTTGGCAACTTGTGATTCAGCACCAAGAGTCACAACAGGTGCATTCTGATTTCCTAATTGGCTGGCTTGACCTTGATCGGTTAAAAAGGAGTATCCACCACCAACGTAAACGTTAGTGTTTTTGGCGATCGGCACATCGTAAGTTAGGGTCGGTACAAGTGCTGCGGAATCACCACCAAACAAAGCTGCACCGCGAATTGAAACAGGTGCATTCCCAATAGCGTATCGTCCTTGAACGTTGCCACCAAATAGCGCCGCATCGTTTTGTCTGCCGCCATTAGTTACACCAGCAGAAATACCAGCACCGATGTAGTTACCGTTCATGCCACGTGTTGCGGCTGTCGTGGTTGATGTGGTAGTTGTTTGAGCGTTGTCGTTACCGTTGGTGTCACGTGTTGTGGTTGTTTGAGTGCTATAGTTACCGTTGGTGTCACGTGTTGTCATGGTCGATGTTGTGGCTGTTTGAGCACTGGCAATTCCAGCAGAGAGGACTACAGTTGCAACAGCGATCGCAGAGGCTACCAATTTTGTCAGTTTCATCAAATTTCTCCTCACCAGAGTTCAGTTCAATCAATGTTCTCTAGTACTAGAGTCCCCTTTTTGACAAAATACAACCTCACACACTTGGGTCACCTAAACGGGTGAAATTGTTTTACCCGATTTGGGGAGATGAAGATTAAATGGTTGAAGTATAATAGATGGAAATATTGCTTAAGGAAGCGACGACTGAAGTCGCGGCTACCAGAACTAAGTCCGCGTTCGCGGACTGATAGTCCCACAGCTGACGACGATGGCTTTTATTCTGAGCGATTTGAGATTAGCCGACTTATGCCAGAAAAAGATCGCAAACAAACCGAGTTAATCAACGTAGCCAGCCAACTGATTGCATCTCGCTTCAAGCCCGATTATCACGAAATTGGGGCGGCGCTGAAAACCAAATCCGGTCAAATATTTTCTGCCGTACATTTAGAGGCGACTGTTGGCAGAATTGCCGTGTGCGCTGAGGCTGTTGCAATTGGCATGGCTGCTACTGCAGGAGACACAGAAATTGAGACGATCGTAGCAGTTAATAGAGTTGGTCAAGTTGTATCACCATGCGGTATGTGTCGAGAGTTGATAGCGGATTACGCACCGGATGCCAAAGTGATAGTTCCGGGTGAATCTGGACCGACGCTTGTTGCTATCAGTGACTTACTTCCCAACAAATATCACAGATAAAGGTCAAACTTACAGCGATCGCACCAAAAATGCACAAGCTTCGGCACAGTACGCTTATGGTTGAGTAAGTGGAAGCATCAACTTCTGATACGCTACATTTGGCGTATCTCCAAGAGTTACAACTTGCCAACACAGAAACAGTCAAACACAGCAATATTCCTTTGTCAGTTACTTTCCAATCTGTACCAACCAATTCAGGTTTTCCGCTATGATTACAAGTTAAAAACGCTTTACATTCAAGCTGGAGTGACTGACGAAATTGGGCTGATAATAAAAGAGGATGGAAATTGGGACTTTGTTCTATGACACAGAACCTACACGAGATGACAAATACTGAACTTAAACAGTATATTTCAAAACATAGAAATGATGAAGAAGAATTTCGGGCAGCACTGTTCGTGCTAATCAGTCGTCGCGATCCGAATGCCACCTATCAACCTTATCCCTTTGACCTTGCTAATCCTGAAAGCGAGGTAGAAGCTATATTGATGAAAAAGATAAAACTTGCCGAATAATTGTGGTATAGCCCGATTACTCCCGAACCGCTACAAGACTACCTATCTTTTTATTGGCGTTCTTGGCACGGCAGTCGCCTAGGACTTGCTCACCCGACTGCAGCACTGCCTCGCCTTGGCGGTTCGTTAATAGGTAATTTTCTAGCGTGATAGGAGTAAGTATGAGCTATCTTCTCAAAACCCGCTGACGCAGACGAGAAATAAAATCATTTACCTCTGGTAATTTCATCCAAGCGGCGATCGCACTAAAAAAGTCAAGATCTTGCAAATGAAATCACAGATAACTTAAGTGGTGATCAACTCACCAGAACTTTCATGCGAATGGTAAGAGAGGATTGCTTCAGCAACATCTTTACGCGTCGCACCTGTGTAGAATAAAGCACGAACAAGGAGATCCACGGAAACAGACGGATCGCCAGATTCCATCTTCGCAACCCGAGATTGACTAGAATTCATCCGCTTGGCAAGAGCAGACTGTGAAAGCTGCTGACTTATCCGAAGTCGCTTTAGGTGTTGACTGAGTGCCAGTTTCATCTCTACAAGTTCAGCCTCTGGTGGTGAGAGACCGAGAAAATCTTCTGCTGTTCCAACTCTCCATCCCGCCGCTTCTAAACGTTGACGCTTAATTTCATCCATCAATAGAGCCTCCATCACAGAAGATCCGATTTTGTCTGTTCTTTCGTCACTTCGTCATATTGCTTCAACCGTTGTTGGCATCGTTACAGTAAAGCTTTAACTTGACAGAAGCGGCGATCGCACCAGCAGTTGAGGTCTACAAAGGTGGTGAGGTGATTTATAGCTTTTATTCTAAGCGACGATATACTGTACGTAGACAGTCAAAGGTGGTTGTAATGAAGCATTTTGATATCCAGCTAGATGAAGAATATGCTGAAAAGCTTGCCGATATCCAGCAGCAAACTAACCAGGATGTTCGTGAAGTCGTTCAACGTGCAATTGACCTTTACCACGATCAACTTCAGCCAATCCGTAAAACACCCCTAGAGATTATGAAGCAGAGTGGTTTTGTTGGTTGTGTCCAAGCAGATCCCGATCTGTCTGCAAATTATAAATCTATCTTGCGATCGATAAAAAATTCCCCTGCTAGCTATCTTCTCAAAAAGCGCTGACGCAGACGAGAAATAAAATCATTTACCTCTGGTAATTTCATCCAAGCGGCGATCGCACCAAAAACGCACAAGCCAACAAAACCTGCCACAGACAATTGCAACAACTGAATCAGCAAACCATTTCTACCTAAAAAGTGTTGAGAAACCTCAAGAGTCGCAAAGCTAGCTGCACCAGCTACCATACTACCCGCAGTCAGACCTAGAATTGGCAAACTCCACTCTTGCCAAGGTAATCCATTCAGCCTCCGATTCAGCAACCATAACAGCATCAACACTGAACAGCAATTAACTCCCACAGTTGCTAACACCAAACCGGGAGCACCAAACCGTTTGATCAAAAAGTAATCCAACAAGGCGTTGAGGAAAATATTAATCATGCTGACGCGAAAAGGTGTTTGACCATCGCCCAAGGCATAAAACACCCGCACCAAGACATCACGCCCCAAATAAACAAACATCCCAATGCCGTTAGCAACTAGCAAAGAGGACACCAGCCCTGAGTCGGTTCTGTTAAAAGCACCGCGTTCATAGACGACTCGCACAATTGGCACAGACAGCGCCACCATCAAAGCACCAAGTGGCAGCATGGTGAAAGCAGAAAGCAGAAGACCTTGGCGAATACGTAATTTTAACTCAGTCCAATTTTCTGGAGCCGCAAGTCGGGAAAACATCGGTAGTAGGGGAACTAAAATCACGTTAGAAATAATTCCCAAAGGGGTTTGCACTAGTAACGACGCATTAGCCAAGCCAGCAGCAACTCCTGCAGTGGGAAGCAAGGAAGCGAAGAACAAATCTGTGTAGAGGTTGATTTGATACATTCCAGAGGAAAAGGTGGCTGGCAGCATGATTTTAACAACATCGCTCACCCCAGGCTGATTAAAATTAAATCGCAACCGCAATCTACCCAAACCAGCCCGTGATTGAGCAATTAGCTGCACCAACCATTGCAAAACTGCCCCGGCTAGGGTGCTTCCTGCGATAACCATTCCGCCCAACTTGGCATGGTCAAGAGTGCTAATCTTGCTACCTACTTGCAAATAGAGAATGCTTAGACCAATAATAACGGTAATACTGGAAAATAAGGGACTGACAGAGGGTAACCAGAATTGATTGGCTGCGTTGAGAACTCCAAAACCAATGCCAATGAGTCCTGCTAAAACTGCCATTGGTGCCATAATCTGGAGTTGTTGAATAGCAATCTCCCTAACTAACTGTTTTTCCGGCACATTTAAACCTGGTGCAAATAAATCAATCAGGTAAGGGGCAGAAAATACCAAAAAAATCGTGACGATTAGCAATATTCCACCTACAAGCGTCGTGATTGTTTCTACCAAGGGAGCTGCTTCTTCTTTCTTACGCTTGGCTAAAACGCTAACAATCGCACTGTAAAATGGTCCGTTAATGCCGCCTAGCAATATCAGCAAAAACCCGGGTATGGTGTAGGCGTAGTTAAAGGCATCAGCTGCTGGTCCCAAACCAAAATCAGCAGCCATCACTAGCTGCCGCACTAATCCAAAGACTTTACTAATTAAAGTTGCAGCGGCAACAATTCCGGCAATTTTGGCAATAGAACGAGAGGCTTTTTGTTCTTGTGTCACGAAGAATACTCAACAGATTTTTGATGTTAGTTGGTAGTTGTTAGTTGGTAGTTGGTAGTTGGTAGTGGTTAGTTGTTGGTTGGTAGTTGGTAGTTGGTAGTTGTTAGTGGTTAGTTGTTAGTTGTTGGTTGTTAGTTGCTAATTGTCAATTTTTAGCAGTCTTCCATTAGCCATTAGCCATTAGCCACTAACCACTAACAACTAACCACTAACCACCAACAACTAACAACTAACCACTAACCACTAACCACTAACTACTAACCACTAACTACTAACCACTAACAAATTTCTAACGACATCCCAAACTATCTCGCGTTGAAACACCTGTAACTGGATTGATTCCATCAGCTTTGTCGCACATGAGCGCCACTTGATAGCGGTCAATCAAAGCGTCGGTAAAATCAGCACCAGTAATTATCGCATCATAGAAGCGGCTACGTGTCAAAATTGCTTCTTGAAAAATCGCATTCTTCAGGTTTGCACCATCGAAAGTGACTTGATCAACCATAGCACCTGTCAAATTTGCCCCTGCCAAATTGGCTTTCAGTAAAACTCCTTGAGAGAGGATAGCATTGGTTAAATTAGCTCCTTGAAAATTTGCCTCCCGCATTTGGGCAGCAACAAAAGTTGCACCACTCAAATCAGTGTTAGAAAAGTCACGATTCTCTAAATGTGTATTGCTATAATTAATAGTTTTTACTTGTGCAAAAGCTGGCTTAGGATTGAGCATTATCCATAAAAAGGCAAGACACAAAATCAAAATCAAACTAAAAAGGCGAAGCAATATTTTTTTCATAATTTTGTTGATTGTTGATTGTTGATTGTTGATTGTTGATTGTTAGTGGTTAGTTGTTAGTGGCTAATAGCTAATGGGAACAATTGACCCAACGGGAAAGCCAGTTGCCTGCGGAGGAGCCAGTGCTGTTCGCGCCTCTGGTTGCGATCTTCTCCCAATTCCTCACCGCTTCGCGAACGACGAAGGAGCGCTACTCGGCGAGGAATTGGGAGAAGACGGGTAACGCGATCGCAGGCATCTGGTGAGTGAGCGTGCTGCAGGCGGTGAGACCAGTGCTGAAGGAGGGTTTCCCTCCGTAGGCAACTGGCGATCTTCGTTGCGTTAGCGAGTCCGCGAGCGTCACCCGGAGGGGTTTCCCGCCGTAAGCAACTGGTGAAGCAGCGCGAATGACGGGTTTCCCTCCGTAGGCGACTGCACCAAGCTTTATGGCGCTCCCGTTGGGCGTCGGAAACCCTCCTTCAGCACGCTCACTCACAATTAGCCATTAGCTATTAACAATTACCCAACTAACAACTAACAACTAACAACTAACAATCAACAATCAACAACTACCAACTACCTATTTCCAATCTTTCCCAATTCGGATTGTGAGGTCTGATTCCAGATCGCCAATCCCTGACACTTGGACTTGACCCAAGCCTAAGACGAGTTGTAGTTCTTGTCCTGCTTGGGGATTGCCTTTCTGGGCTATAATCTTAGTCTCACGTTGGGGATCGGTCGAATCCGGCATTGTGTAAACCTTGGTCAAGCCTTTCTGTTTGAGATAATTGATAAGTTTTTGAGTTTTCTGAGGTTGCCCAGAAGCATTTTGAATAGCAATTTTGAGGGTAGAGAGTGGTCGCACATCTGGCTTGGGACCTGCTTTTACCCCAGCATAATCATTTAACAGGCTCGTTTGTCCAGTTAAATTCAACCAATAGCTATTGGGGTCTTTGCTGAAACGGCTAAAAGTACCAGGCAAAATGGTCATTTGGAAATTATCTCGCTCTAAGTTTAAGCCAAAGTTGACCAACGCCATCGCTTCTTCTACCTTCAGGTTGGTGTCAAAGTACTTGCGTATGGCGCGGGCTAATAGAGGTAATTTGGGTATGACAGTGGGACTATTGAGGCGATTGCGCAACCCGACCAAGAGTGCTTGCTGTCGCTGGACTCTTGACAGATCCCCCAACCCTGGTTGGCGTACTCGTGCAAAGATTTCTGCTTGTTCACCGTTAAGGGTTTGCCAGCCCTTGACTAAATTAATCTGCCGTCCGGAGTTGTCTTTATATACTATTGGCTTGGCAACATAGACCTCTACCCCTCCTAACTCATCCACTAACTGGCGCAAACCACTGGTAGAGATGCGGATGTAGCGATCAATTGGTGCATTGTTTAAGGTACGGCTGACCACCCGCGCCGCTAAAACTGGACCACCTTGAGGGTTAGCATCAGATACCTTATTTAATCCCTTCTCGGGAATTGCTGTCATTGTATCCTTGGGGATCGAAAGCACTCGGAGCGTTTTTTCGCTTGGGTTGAGTCGTATCAGCAGCATGGTGTCACTTTTGCCAGAAAAACTTTCTGGTGAACCATCAACACTACCGGGGACTGGATTAATCCCCAAAACTAAAATATTCATTGGTCGTGTTAGCTGGTATTGGGAAATACTACTCCATAAATCCCCTGCCAATGGTGTTTTTTGCACATCTTTACCATTCATGCCTAAATCTTCCTCGCTTCGATCTATATCACTCCAAAGCGGAGTCCAAAGCGCCAAGGTTGATACCAGCAATCCCGATAAAGTGGTTCCTACAAAAAACGTCAGTATCCAAAATAACCACCGAGGCATGGTCAATCCCAGCCTGTCGTAAAGCTGGCTAGGAATGGAACCTGCAGACTCTATGATGCTATGGGAATTATTTGCTTTTTGTTTTACTGTCACTCCTGCTTGCAAGTGTTGTACTTGTTGAGATCTTCCCTGATTTTCCGGGCGTTCTACTTGTTTAACCACAACTATGTCCCCACTCAACCACTCCCTAACCGTATGTTAATCCAACCTACAAATCTTGCTAGTGGCAAAGGTCACAGTACACTTGTAGTGTTCTTCAGTAAGTCTTTATGACACAATGACTAAATCCTTGTTCCCTGTAATCCTTGCCGGTGGTAAAGGTGAGCGTTTTTGGCCCTTAAGCCGCCAAAACCGACCCAAGCAATTTTTAACTCTTGATGGTGGTTCTAGAAGTCTCTTGCAAGCAACTGCTGACCGACTGCTCCCACTTACAGACAGTTGGGAAAACCTGTGGGTGATAACTTCTAGTCAGATAGCGCAAGGCGTTCGAGAACAACTGCCTGAACTGCCATCTGACAACTTACTTATCGAATCACAGGGAAGGGATACCGCTGCTGCCGTTGCCTGGGCAAGCTTGGAAATAAAAAAGCGTTACGGAGAAGACGCTCTTATAGGCTTTTTCCCAGCTGACCACTGGATTGCTGATGAGAAGGCATTTGCACACACATTAAATGCTGCTTCACAACTTGCAGCAAACACAGCAGCGATTGTCACACTGGGGATCAAGCCCACCTTTCCATCAACTGGCTATGGCTACATTGAACAGGGTGAAGAAATTGGTAGCTTTAATGACTTGCCAGCTTATCACGTCAACCGCTTTACTGAAAAGCCTGACCGTCAAACGGCAGAAAATTTTCTATCTACGGGACGCTTTAGCTGGAATAGCGGTATGTTCTTTTTTCGAGCTGGCGTTGTTCTCAAAGAACTGCACATCCATGCTCCGGAAATTATTGAACCTATAGAAAAACACGGTCCTGACATTTACCCCCAACTACCTAAAAAGAGTATAGACTACGCCTTAATGGAAAAGACGAGTCTAGCATATGTCTTACCAGTAGAATTTGGCTGGGATGATTTGGGAGATTGGAATGCGATCGAGCGGTTACTGAAAAAATCAGATCATCCCAATGTAGAATTAGCTACCCACGTAGGGCAAGACACACAGGGGGCAATTGTTTACGCTACCAATCCAGAAGATGTCATTGTTACTATTGGGTTAGAGGATGTGGTGATCGTGCGCGATCGCAACGTCACGCTCATTGCCAAAAAAGACCGTACCCAGGAAATTAAGCAAGTTCTCAAAACCCTACAAAACGATCCCCGATTCACTCATCTTCTCTAAAACCTCAACGTCAAAGGGAGTGGTTAGTAGTTAGTAGTTAGTAGTTAGTAGTTAGTAGTTAGTTGTTAGTGGTTAGTGGTTAGTGGTTAGTAGTTAGTAGTTAGTGGTTAGTAGTTAGTAGTTAGTGATTAGTAGTTAGTGGTACTTTTTAACAACCAACAACCAACAACCAACAACTAACAACTAACAACTATCAACTATCAACTATCAACTATCAACTAACAACTATCAACTAACAACTATCAACTATCAACTATCAACTATCAACTATCAACTATCAACTATCAACTATCAACTATCAACTATCAACTAAAAATGTTCATCACCCAAACTGTTCCCCGTCAACGAGAAATAATTGAAGTACTCCTTCGCAACGGCTGGGACTACATGCGAAGGTTACTTACTGGAGGTAAAGCCGATGAACCTCAGCTACCTCCACCTGCCGTTTTGAAAAACATCTTGGTAGATTTGGGACCAGTCTACGTCAAACTCGGTCAGCTACTTTCCACCCGTCCCGATCTGCTAAGCGCTGCTTATATTGACGAACTATCAACGCTGCAAGATGAAGTACCGCCAGTTCCCTGGTCAGATATAGAAATACTCATTCGCCAACAACTAAAACGTCCTCTGGAAGAAACTTTCGCCACAATCAATCCTGTCGCAGTTGCAGCAGGTTCCATAGCCCAGACACACAAAGCCACACTCGCAGATGGTCGGGAAGCTGCGCTGAAGGTGCAACGTCCGGGGATCGATCTCACTGTAGCCCAAGATATTGCCCTAATTCAAGGAATCGCCGATTTAGTGGCTCGTACCGAATTTGGGCAAACCTACGAAATCAAATCGACAGCCGAAGAATTTACCAAGGCGCTAGAAGCCGAGTTAGATTTTACACTGGAAGCAGGTTTTACAGAGCAGTTGCGACATAACTTATCCACTAGTCGTTGGTACGATCCCACAGAAATAGTCGTTGCGGAAATTTACTGGGATTTGACCACACCAAAATTACTAGTGATGGAGTGGCTGGACGGAGTACCCATACTGTCGGCGAAGTTTGACGGCAAAAACGGTAAAGACCCGGCGGTAGAGCGCAAAGAGATTACCACACTGCTATTTCGCGTTTTCTTTCAACAACTATATATAGATGGCTTCTTTCACGCCGATCCCCATCCGGGAAATTTATTTTATCTCAGAGATGGTCGCATTGCTCTTTTAGACTGTGGCATGGTGGGACGACTCGATCCCCGCACCCAGCAGATCTTGACAGAAATGTTGTTGGCAATTGTTGACCTAGATGCGCAACGGTGCGCTCAGTTAACTTTGCAGCTTGCAGATTCTACTGAACCAGTGATTTTGTCTCGCCTAGAAAATGATTATGACCGGATGCTGCGAAAGTATCTCAACGTGGATTTGTCGGAAATTAATTTCAGTCAAGTCATTTATGAAATTTTGCAAGTTGCTCGCAATAATAAAATTCGGTTACCTAGCAACATGGGCTTGTATGCCAAAACCTTGGCTAACTTAGAGGGATTGGCGCGTGGATTCAACCCAGGGCTTAACTTTATAGATGAAATGCAGCCATTGCTGACAGACTTATTTCGCCGACAGTTGATCGGAGATAATCCTTTGCGATCGCTCCTCAGAACAGCACTAGATATCAAAAGTCTGTCTTTACAATTTCCCCGGCAGATTGAACTGTTATTAGACCGAGTTACCTCAGAAACTTTACAGTGGAATATATCACTACGAGGTTTAGATGGCTTGCGCCGCACAACAGATGATGCAGCCAACAGGCTTTCTTTTAGCATCTTGGTTGGTTCGCTGATTATGGGCGCAGCGATTATCTCTAGCAACGCGCAGACGCCTGAGCTGTCTTTTTTAAGCAATGTGTTATTTGCTACTGCTAGTCTGTTAGGGCTGTGGTTAATTGTGAGTATTCTGCGCTCCGGTCGCGTTTAAATTAAGATTTATGTCAATTATTGTTGCTCAAAATCTGAGCAAAGTTTATCCCGTTGCGGTTAAAGAACCGGGCATAAAAGGGACAATCACCCACTTTTTCCGCCGCACCTACCGAGAAATCAAAGCAGTTCAGGATGTTTCCTTTGAGATTGCACCTGGTGAGGTGGTAGGGTTTTTGGGACCAAACGGCGCGGGCAAAACTACCACACTGAAAATGCTCACAGGGCTGATTCATCCCTCTAGCGGTCAAGTCAGAGTAGCTGGACACGTTCCGTTTCGTCGCCAAGAACCGTTTTTGCAAAAGATGACTTTAGTAATGGGGCAAAAGCAGCAACTGCTTTGGGACTTACCAGCCCTAGATTCTCTAAAGATTAACGCCGCTGTCTACAACATCTCCGATCAACAATTCCGTCAGCGCGTGGGAGAATTAACCGAAATGCTGTCACTGTCCGGCAAACTTACCCAACCAGTGCGGAAGCTGTCTTTGGGTGAGCGGATGAAGGCGGAACTTTTAGCAGCACTTTTGCACCATCCTCAGGTGCTGTTTCTAGATGAACCAACGTTGGGACTGGACGTTAATGCTCAAGTAGCGGTGCGCGATTTTTTGCGCGAGTACAATCAGCGCTATCAGGCGACAGTGCTGTTAACAAGCCATTACATGGCTGACATCACGGCTTTGTGTGAACGAGTGCTACTCATTCACCAAGGAAAGTTGATCTACAACGGGAGTTTAGATGGATTGCTGGAACAGTTTGCGCCTCACCGAGAAATTCATTTGGAGTTAGCCCAACCTTTATCAAAAGAGAAACTAATGTCTTACGGTGATGTGCAACGAGTCGATGGGCGAGCAGTGTGTTTTATGGTGTCGCGAGAAGCCCTCACCCGCACCGTTTCACGGATTTTGGCAGATTTGGAGGTAATTGATTTAACAGTGACTGAGCCGGCTGTAGAAGAAGTAATTGGGCAGGTTTTTCAAGCAGGAGTTGTTAGTTGTTAGTTGTTAGTAGTTAGTGGTTAGTGGTTAGTAGTTAGTAGTTAGTAGTTAGTAGTTAGTAGTTAGTAGTTAATAGAACAACCAACAACTAACAACCAACAACCAACAACCAACAACTAACAACCAACAACTATCAACTAACAACTAACAACTAACAACTAACAACTAACAACTAACAACTAACAACTAACAAATGAAACGCATCTTCCGAAAAGCCCTGACATTACTTTCCGTTTACTACGCCTATATGGTTGAGTATCGGGCTGAGTTAATTTTATGGGTTTTGTCTGGGTCTTTGCCGATTATTTTGATGGGAGTCTGGATACAGGCGGCGCAAGGTGGACGGTTCGGTTTGACACCTGTCGGTTTTGCCCGTTACTTTCTCGCGGTTTTCATCGTCAGGCAAATCACAGCTACCTGGGTGGTTTATGAATTTGAGAGGGAAATACTCGAAGGAAAGCTATCACTGCGGTTGTTACAACCGCTTGATCCGGGATGGCATCATATTGCGTCCCATGTTGCTGAAAGAGGTGCGCGAACACCATTTGTGCTGCTGTTAATAGTGTTTTTTTTCATACTTTATCCCCAGGCTTTTTGGTTGCCCAGTTTGGGACAGTTTTTGTTGTTTGCGTTAGCATTGGTAATGGCTTTTGCTCTGCGCTTTATTATTCAGTACACGATTGCGATGTTAGCCTTTTGGACAGAACGGGCTAGCGCTTTAGAAAATGTCTGGGTTTTGTTCTACTTATTTCTGTCTGGGTTGATTGCACCTTTGAAGGTTTTTCCTGAACCTGTGCGGGCGATGGTAGTTTGGACACCTTTTCCCTATTTAATCGATTTCCCTGCGAGTCTGATAGTCGGGCTACCTGTAAATGTGACGCAGGGATTTGTGTCGCTGGTGGGTTGGTTTTTGGTGTTTTTCGGTTTGAATCGCTGGTTGTGGCGACAGGGGTTGAAGCGGTATTCGGGAATGGGAGCTTAGGTATTTTAACCGCACCCTCATTGCTAGCGCCTTGAACTTTAGTTCAAGGCTAAGAGTTCAAGTCCGTTGAAACGGACTAAATTCAAAAAAACCTAACCCCCCAGCCCCCTTCCCTACGAGGGAAGGGGGAGCCAAATTCCCCTCCCCTCGTAGGAGAGGGGGAGCCAAATTCTCCTCCCCTCGTAGGAGAGGGGGAGCCAAATTCCCCTCCCCTCGTAGGGGAGGGGAGACTTTGACGCTAGTCAAAGGCGGGGAGAGGTCACACCTAAATGATAAGTGATTAACCAGACTTGATATTATTCCTACGCAGGTGAGTAGCGGCATTTTTTGAAAAGATGCCAGACCTTATAAATTGCTGGGTATAGTTTTAAACTTCTGCGGCGAACCTAGGGAATAATCCTTTAAGTTAAAATCAGCAAATGGTGTCTTATCCAACCTATTCCTTAAAGCTTCATCCAGAATTACACCTGCCGATTTTTTCCTCATGCCAATAATTATAATACTTCTTTGGTATGCCGTTAAATTCTTGTTGTACTGACAATCACTCCGCCGAAATTGTCCAAGATTTAATAAGCGATAACCTTCTACACTAGGAGTATTTCTAAATAGCTTTTTCGCTAAAAGTTGGATTTGCTTTGAGCGTTCAAACGCCCGATGTTCTTCAAGTTTTACAGCACCCTCACAAGAAGCTGTTCCTACAGAAATAATCTCACTAGGGTTTTCCATTATCGTCTCTATACCTTCTTCTTCTAGGTTTAACCTTAAGGCATCAAGATTAATAATTTGGTTGTTAGATTTGACTTGAAAATCGCTGTCCATAAGCCATTTATGTTCCACAGAAAGAACAGCTATGTTAAATTCAGCGGTCCTACCTTGACGATCCTTACCAGGCTGATACGGGAAGTAATCCACTTTACCTTTTCTTTCTGGACCTTTTTTTTTTGATACTTGTGTACTTGGGAGTTTTGGTTGTCGCGTAACTAAGGCTACTACACCAAGTAATCCCAACATCATTAGGAACACTGCACACAGAGCAAGTAGAGAGACTTTTTCCGGCTGATTCTCTGGCACTAATGAAGTTATAGTAGTTGGGGCTGGCAAATGTTTAGGTTTCGGACCAAGGACATTGCCAATTGCAGTGGTTCCACTTAATTGCCTTTCAATCTCTGCAAGGCGTTGCAAAATTTCTTGAGTATTAGCAGGACGCTTACCTAGTTCCTGCGCCATCAGCCAATCGATAAAATTCAACAGTAAGGCTGAGACGTGAGTAGCACGGTTCCACCAGTGCAATACATTTTGATAGACATCGTACATATCTAAGGGATGGTGTCCCGTCAGCAAAAACACAAAGGTGCGTCCTAAGGCAAAGAAATCTGATTGTGGTCTGGCTTGACCATTCATTTGTTCTGGGGCACTATAGCCAGATGACATAATTCCCGTAACACTGCCCGATCCGCCATGAAGTTTGGTTAGGTAGGTTGTTGTCACTTCCTTAGCACTGCCGAAGTCAATCAACACCAACTGCCCATCCGGTCGGATCATGATGTTAGATGGCTTAATATCTCGATGGAGGTAATGCTTGCTATGTACTAGATGCAAAATTTCTGTCAGTTGTCTCAACCAGTCTATAGCATGCTCTTGAGAAATGGGTCTATACTGCTGCTGCGTTAACCACTGTTCTAAGTTGGGACCCTCAATTTTTTCCATGACAATGCAGTGCAATACTAAACCATTTTTGAGCTGATGCTGGAAGTAGCTATCTACTTTGGGAATACCAGGATGATTCATCTGCCCCAACACAGCTGCTTCTTGCTGGAATAGTTGTACTGCTTTCGCGTCGCTGTTAAGATCTTCTTTAAGAACCTTGAGGATTTTCGGCTTGTCCTGTTCATAAGCCTCATAGACTTTGCCAAAGCCAGTTTTATCACTTAAAAGCCGCATTACCCGATAGCGCCCCAGCAACTCCAGCTGGTAACCACAACTTTGACAAAAGCGATTTTCATTATTATCTGGGTGGTTTGGTCTGGGGCAGTTGGTATTTATGCACAGGCTCATGGCTTGATTTATTGAGAAACTTTCAGCAGTCTCAGATAAATCTGAGGCTGCTCCCGGCTCGATCTAATTTGATCGGCACAAATAAATTATTACGGGTTCGTAGTTGTGCTACCCTTGCGGGAAGCGCAACTACAAGCCTTTAAATTCATTTTACAAAAATTTACATATTTAGTAATATTCTTGCCGATATATTTAGTTTTGACGCTAAATTAATAAAACTGGTATCGTTAAATTATGCGATATTAGCTATTTCGGCGATCTCAAATCATCTATCCGATGAAAGATTACCTTTGCTTTGCAAGCTTGGTTTTTATAGCCCTAGGCTTCTAGTCTAGGGGCAACTGGCAACGGATGAAGTAACGGATGTAACGGATGGGTTAAGTGTGGGTTGGGTTTTCTCGTTCCCTGGCTCTGCCAGGGAATGATACTCTAGGAGGCTCTGCCTCTAGTGGGCGTAAAATGAGAGGCGGAGCCTCGAGGATCGCATTCCCAGGTGGAACCTGGGAACGAGAGGAAGATGGGCAACGGATGAAATAACGGATGTAACGGATGGGTTAAGTGTGGGTTGCACAGATGGATGAATTTGTTACATCCGGGTTCAATACTTCTCGGTTAACCTCTCCACGCCCTTCGGGTTCAGCAGTCGCCTACGGAGGGAAAGCCGTCATTCGCGCTGCAACACCTGTTCCCTACGGCGGGAAACAAGCTGCAAGGACTGGACTCACCAGTCGCCTACGGAGGGAAAGCCGTCATTCTTGTGGTCTCCCCAACCCCTCTCCTGCAAGGGTCGGTGTGAATTTTTCCCCCATTCCCTTGTAGGGAAGGGGGGTTAGGGGGGTTAGGTTTGCCTTATCCGAGAAGTATTGATCCGGGTTCAATACTGCTGCCAGTTTTTGGGCGAATTATCATTGATGTTCCTGCAAGAAAGCTTTTACCGTTTGGTTAAATGCCTCCGGTTGCGTCAAAAAGCACCAATGATTGCCGGGAAGTTGGCAGATTTGTAAATTTTTCAGATAGGTTTTGTAGGGTTGGAGTTGCCAATGTTTACGGTTTACACCTTTTTCTGGCTGTACAAAGAGGGCAGGGGTATGAATTGGAACTGTTAAACCGGGCACCCGCATCACTTCCTCAAAAATCCCGTTGCGGGCTGAAACAGTAAACTTGCTACCCCAATGACCATCGGGTTTTTGTTCAATACCTGCCTGAAATACTTGCTGCTGCAAAGTACTCCATCCCTGATATTGGTTTAACTGACGCGCTTGCTGTTCGGCTTGTTCGTAACTGGCAAATGGTCCCATACCTTTGAGAAAAGGCAAGACGCGGTACAAGATTGGAAATGTGATCTTGAGAAAGCTGGGAATTTTCCAGATGAATATCGGATCGACCAGAATCATACTCTGTAAGCGCTGTGGATGTAGCCTTGCCCAGATAGCGGTTAATTTGCCTGTCCAAGAGTGGGCAACAACATGCGCAGCAGACCATCCCAGGTGATCCATGAGTGCTTCTAAGTCGGCGATCGCACTCTCAAATGTATAATCTCTATCAGGCTTGCTACTTTCACCATGTCCGCGCATATCTGGCGCAACTATATGATAATCTGCTGCTAGGTTATCTCCTAAGCTAGACCAAACCAGGGCGTGGTCGGCTAAGCCGTGTAACAGTAGTAAGGGTTCTTGACCTTGGTTCCACTCCAAATAAGAAAGTTGGATATCAGGCTTCGACAAGGTTTGACGTACAGGCATCATCGCACTACCATGCTTTGAGACAGCTTCCTTACTCTAAAATATTTGTTCTTACAGCAGTTTTAAATTGAATTGACCACATTGTAAGGGCGGGGGTACCCCGCCCCTACGGTTAGATTTTGGTCTAGCCGACTGATATTTGCTGTAATATAGGGCGGGCAGGATGCCCACCCCACAAGAATAGCAACTAAGATTGTGGGGTGGGCATCCTGCCCGCCCTATTTTGATATGAAACTAACAACCATTAAGCTGTAGGATTTAGCGGGAGCCTTTATACGATCGCCGTTTTAGCCCAAACTGCTGGCGTGTGCGCTTGAGTCTACTCCATAAGGGACTAGGCGATCGCAAATCTTGTACTAAAACTTGCCAAAAACATTTTCAAAAATCAAATATGTGATAAAGTAAACGCAAAATGTAACTGGGTGAGTAATTCTCGGAAATAGGGTAAATAGAATGCTGCTAGGTGGACGTTACCAAATTATCACTCAGTTGGCACAAGGTGGGTTTGGTACGACTTTCGTGGCTGTTGATACACAACGACCACGGAATTGTCAGTGCGTTGTGAAGCAGCTTAAACCTGTGGCTACCGATCCATACACTTTACAGGTAGCAAAACGTTTGTTCGCTCAGGAAGCAGAGATGCTGGAAACGTTAGGAACGCATGACCAAATCCCGCAATTGTTGGCTTACTTTGAGGAAAATCAAGAGTTTTATTTAGTTCAGGAGTTGATTGAAGGTCACGATTTAACCCAAGAACTGCCTTTCGGTAAGCAGCTGAGTGAGGCTTTTGTCATTAAACTGTTAAATGACACTTTGGAAGTTTTAGCATTTGTCCATCAGCACAACGCTATCCATCGGGATATCAAGCCTTCTAATATCCGGCGACGACAAAAAGATAGTAAAATTGTGCTAATTGACTTTGGGGCGGTCAAAGAAGTTAAAGGCTTGCAAGTTAATCCTCAGGGACAAACAACTTTTACTATTGCCATTGGTACTCCCGGTTATATGCCAAGTGAACAGGCAAAGGGTCAAGTCGCTTCTCAAGAGTCAAAAGTCAAAAGTCAAAAGTCAAAAGTAAGAACCCCATAAATAAATCGCGAAGCGCCATTCGCTATGCGTGGTGGTCTGGGCTTGTAATAAGGACGTAGTATTTCTTGCGCTACGCGTCTCGAAATACATATTTTTCATTTTCCATAAATAAATTTAGGGGCTTGTACCTTTTTTGTACTTTTGACTTTTGACTTTTGACTTTTGACGAACCGAAGGGCGGTCACCCAAAATTAAGCAGTGATGTCTATGCATTGGGAATTATTTGTATTCAAGCAATGACCGGGATAAATCCCGATCCTCGATGCGGTGGAGGACTCCCGACACACACTCAGACAGGAGAAATTATTTGGCGCGATCGCGTCAAGGTTAGCCCTAAGTTAGCAGATATTTTAGACAAAATGGTACTCTATGACTTCCGTCAGCGCTACCAATCAGCAACGGAAGCTTTGCAAGCTGTCAAAAAGCTATCACCGAAATCACCACCTTGGAAAGCTTTGATTGGAGTTGGAATAGCAGCAGTTACCATTGTCATTTTAATTTCTTCTTATTTTATAATTTACCCAAAAGATAATTTATTAAACTATAAAAATCTTAGTTATGGGATAAAGATAAACTATCCTGAAACTTGGTCTATACAAAACCTAGAAAACCCTGTAACTGGCGAAGTGGTTACATTCTTGCCAGTTAAACAAAAGCAGGGAAATAAATTACAAGAAAATTTGACTATCAAGGTTTTAGAAAACTATTCAGGCACATTAGACCAATCTACTGATTTATTTATCAGCGAAATCAACAATCGTCTATCTGAGGCTAAGATTATTGACAAAGGTTCAACGATTTTAGCAAATAAAGCAGCGAATCAATTAGTTTATACTGGGAAAAATGGGAGCAAGAGTTTAAAAAATCTCCAGGTTTGGACTTTAAAAGGCGATCGGGCATACGTAATTACCTATACAGCAGCAATAGATAATTATGATGAGTTCGTGCAAACAGCAGAGAAAATGATTAAATCATTTGAAATTTCTGCTCCTAGTCCCGCTTCGCAAAATTAAAAATTATGGGACTTACCCATCGGTAATTGCCTCAAGGGTACTGCTCCCTGACCGCAGTCCGGTAGTAGGGGAATTGAGGGACAATTACGAAACGTCCCCTAACCAATTCTATCCGGAGTCGGTAGAGGTTAGGGGACAGTTGAGTAATTGTCAACAACTGGTGGCGGGAGTGCCTTAATCCAATCCTGAACAATTTCTGACATAGAAACTCCAATATCTTGTGAGTACACTTGAAGCTTTTGTTTCTCTTTCTCAGTTAATCTGACAATTATTTGACAAGTTCTTGCCATTTGAAGAAAAACCCTGCTATTCTTATTGTAATTACAAGCAGGATAACACGGCAGGAAGGAGGTGAGCAAGTTGCAGACAGCTTACAAGTTTAAGCTACAACCCAACAAAAAACAATTGGAGTTGCTAGAAGATTGGCAGCACAAAGTCGGGTATGTTCAGAACCGTTCTTTGGGCGACAGAATTGCCAGTTATAGCAACACTTTTGTTCAGGGTGATTACTGCGATTTGCGTAGTCGTCGGGAAATATGTGCTGAATACTTGTATTGCGATTTAGAGACACAGGACTTGACTAGTCCGCTGCACTGCTCTGTTATTAAATCAGCATCGCTGGGTTATCCGTGGAAAACGGACAATCCTAAGTTGCGTAGAGCTAAGCCCGACAAGGATGGTAAAATAAAACCGTTTAATCCTAGACGTAGTGCTATTGAGTTACATTCAAGTTGGTTGACAGACTTTAAGAAAGTTCATCCAGAGTATTTGACAGTTAATGCCGACGTATTACAGCAATCATTGCGTCACGTTGATTCTGCTTTCAACAAGTTTTTTACCAGTAGCGCCGGGTTTCCCAATTTCAAGGAACACAAGAGTGTTGGGTTTGAATTTAAGCCATGTACGGTCAAAATTAGTGGTAATTACATTACGTTTCCCACGTTGGGAACGTGTCGGTTTTTCAAATCTCGTGAAATACCGGACTGTTGGGAGATAAGAACGACGACAATCAGTCGGGATGTGGATGGATGGTATGTGTCTGTACTGTTACGCGATGAGACTGTACCAGATGAACCAGTCAAAACAGCATCTTGTTGCAAGACAATTCAGGGTGCAGATGTAGGCGTAAAGAAACTGGTTGCCCTTAGTGATGGGACGATGATTGAAAACCCAAGGTTTCTCAATAAATCATCGAGAAGAATAGAAATAAGACAACGCCGCGTATCTCGCAAGCATAAAGGGTCTAACAATCGAAAAAAGGCGGCTAAGCGATTAGGAAGAACTCATCAAAAAATCCGTCGTCAGCGCCAAGACCAACAGTGGAAAGCAGCCAAAAAAATTGCTTCTAATGCTGACATTACAGTGTTTGAGGATCTAAATATTAAGGGGATGAAGTCCCGATGTAAACCCAAGGTAGATCCTATATCGGGTAAGTACATCAAGAATGGACAAGCAGCAAAAACAGCATTGAATAAAGCTATATCGGATGCCGCTTGGTATTCGCTACGCCAAAAAACCAAGCATCAAGCATCAAAGTTGGGCAACCTCGTAATTGAAGTTGACCCTAAATATTCGTCTCAAGAATGTCCAGAATGCCACCACACCAGTTCTGGTAACCGAGACAAAGAAAAGTTTATTTGTCAGGAGTGTGGTCACTCCGACGATGCAGACACGAATGGCGCAGTCAACCTCGCGCACCGTGGTAAACAAAAGCTTAGAACTGATTCTCTACGGGTGGTCAGCCCGAAAGTTACGCTTAAGGAGGCGGCTGCAACGCCGCAAGCATCCTCTGTGCCGAGAGAGGAGCCTAAGAACCCGGCTAAATCAACAGCTAAACATCGACAACTGAGATTACTAACGTTACCCAGTGTTCCCGTTCAGAAGCCTCGCGCTTCTCCCAAACGTAGGATACAGGTGCAGCAGTACACTCAGTTGGATTTATTTAGTAGCTTTGATAGGGATGCTAGGGAGTCGAAAGCTGAGACTTCTTAGAATCCGTTTCCATACCTCGAAGAGGTTGGGAACGGTAGTTCAAAATGTTTACTTGACCTACTCTCTCAATTGGCACAGCCCAACTGAGGCGAATAATCCTTTGATGCAAAGCTGGGTCTGCTTCCGAACCATCAGCAAGCACCGAGGGTGCATCCCACAATGGATAGGCGTGCTTCCCATTCACACCCACAACCTGACCGCGACTGTTCAGCAGTGGTCCCCCACTCATGCCCTTTTGGATGTCATTGGTGTATCCAACTTGATAGCCACCTTTCAATGCGAGTTGCAGCACCAGCGACACTTTACCATTCGTGAACGCAAAGCCTTTGTCTTTAGATTGCTCTCCTGTAGAAGGAAACCCAGCTGCAAACACCTCATCTCCCACCCTTGGTTTTGCTCCCAGAGATGGGACAGTATAGACACTCACAGTGCTGCGAAACTGCAATAAAGCCAAATCATTACCTTGTCTTGACGCGAAATTTCGCGTCTCTACATTTTTGGCTGTATATATCTGACCATCGGGGGTTTGAATGCGATAGGGGGGATTACCTGCAAGCAACACATGAGCATTTGTCAGGACTGTATAAATGGAGCCTTGTTTTTGTAGTAGAATCCCTGAACCCAAGAAATCTTGTGACATCACGCGCACAGTGATAGCTTGAGCTTGGTGGTGTAGCTGTTCTACAGATAGCTGAGTGGGCGGTTTTTCCGGTTGCAAAAAGTTGCAATCAACACTGGTACATGGACGAGAAAAACTGACATTTGCTGCCCATGTTGAGAACGAGATAGATAAACTGCCAAGACAGGCAACTAATGTGAATTTACGCCAATCCATCTGATTTTCATACCCAGTTGCGTTGAAATGTGAGAATTCAGAGTCAACCCCTGAGGGGAATTAAAAATTAAAAATCGCGTACCCCTTCGGGGAAGCGTTGCGAGCAAAGCGAAGCAATCCCAAAATTAAGAATCCCATAAATAAATGATGTTGTTGGCTAATTAATGTAGGGTGAAACAATATATCCTCGTGACTACGCTCTGCGTAGGAATGCAGTCACAGTCGGCTCAGCCTCCTGAAGTTTACCAGAGGCAGAGCCTCTCGAACTGCATTCCCAGGCAGGAGCCTGGGAACGAGAGATGGGGGAAAGAGCGAGTACCCCACTCCCCACTCCCCACTCCCCACTCCCCATTCCCTACTTACGTGATGGTGTGAAGTATAAATACGCTTCGACATCAATATTTACCGGGTCTTTGCTTCTATCTCCGCCAACTTCTTCTATGCCGTTTGCATTTGCGGAATCACTGCTATAAAATAGTCTTCGTGCAGTAGCGTTAGGATCGCTGCCACGCTTGAGAGTGAATAACAAAGTGCTATGTGTACAAGGAGCGTTTTTTTCAGCAGCAGCACAGATGACTGGTTGTCCACTCAGCATACCTGCCTTAATATATCTCAGCGTACCGTTGTCAAAATTTCTCTGAAATCTTTGGGATACCTCTTGGCATCGTTGCTGAGGAGTCAACTTTTGGGAGAAGTAATTTTTGTCAAGCCAGCGAATCATTGGCACGTTTTTCCCGTCTTGAGTGCGAGCAAAGGTTACGGGTACACCGTCCTGATTTTGACCACAGTAGAAGGTTGCGCTGACTGCATAACTCGGCTGATTGATGGTTGCAGTTGTGGCAAAGGCGGTAAGCGAAGCTATGGTGAAGGCTTTCGTAACCCCTGTTAACACTTGACCAGATACCCACTGTCTCATAAGTTACATACCAACGCTAGATATTCAATTTATGAATACATATAATTTACATTTAATTCCTGAACAATAGTGATACTAATTTCTGATATAGGTTGAAAATATCAGAAATTACGCGCTTGACAAATTTAGCATCATGTGTATTAGGTAATTCGGTGATTTTAGACAGAAAAGCGATCGCGTTGGTGCAGAGCAAATTTGGGGCATCGCCCTTAAACAGAATTGATCGCATTGTAAGGGCGGGGATACCCCGCCCCTACGGTTATATTGTGGTCTATTTCGGAGGTTGGGTTAATACCAACACTTTTAGATTATGCAGTCAGTCGTGAAAGTATTTACAGTGTTTTCTGGATCGCAATAGCCAAAACTGGCAACGGATTTTGTAGCGGATGCTTTATCATAATTCGTAATTACTAATTCGTAATTCGTAATTAAAAATGGGTTTAAGCACGGAGCGTCTACAGGTGGTCATTTTTCAGTCGGGGTTTAAATCCCCGTCTGAAAAATAATTACGAATTATGAATTACGAATTACGAATTTTTAACTGCTAGTCCTACAGTTAAATCATCCGTTACATCCGTTATATCATCCGTTGCTAACCATCTGTCCAATGTGCGATCACCCTCTTTCTGGCATTGCATTATGTGATGATTTCAGGAATTGAATCTCAAGCCAAAACTGGCAACGGATGATGAGCGCGGATGTAGCGGATGATTTAACTGCTAGTCCCACAGTTAAATCATCCGTTACATCCGTTATATCATCCGTTGCCAACCATCAGTCCAACGTGCTTGCGCCCTCTTTCTGGCATTGCATGATGCGATCATTTCAGGAATTGAATCTCACGCCAAAACTGGCAACGGATGATGAGCGCGGATGTAGCGGATGATTTAACTGCTAGTCCTACAGTTAAATCATCCGTTACATCCGTTATATCATCCGTTATATCATCCGTTGCTCACTCTTTCTTTCCCCCCACTTACTATTGCAGCCTCTCGAGAAATCAATCAGCATATATACTTATATCTCCTCATACTACCATTTCATCTCTAACATTTTTAACACTACTTACTGAGACATTTTAATACTGCTGCTGCTTCGTTTTTGGCGATCGGGCTGGGAAATATTCTCTACTAAAATTCTGTGCGAAAATTGACTTTAAATAAAGTGATAATTTCCAGGACCTATGGTGACTTTAATGCTGGGTCAAACGCTAGGTGGGCGATACCAAATTTTCCAACAATTGCGAAATGGGGGATTTGGTTTTACTTTCGTAGCCAAAGATATGCAACGACCTGGGAATCCTAAGTGCTTCGTTAAGCAGTTGAAACCAATGGTTACCAATCCTAATACATTACGGGAAGCACAACGTCTTTTTAACAAGGAAGCAGAAATCCTGGAAAATTTAGGAAATCATGAGCAAATACCGCGACTTTTAGCTCATTTTGAGGAGAATCAGGAATTTTATTTGGTTCAGGAATTTATTGAAGGTCACGACCTGAGTGCAGAATTGCTTACAGGCAAACATCTGAGTGAAGCTGAGGCGATTAAACTTTTACAGGAAATTCTGGATGTCTTAGCTGAGGTCCATCGACACGGGGTCATTCACCGGGATATCAAACCCTCCAATATCCGGCGACGTCACTCAGATGGGAAAATTGTGCTGATTGACTTTGGCGCGGTCAAACAAATCAGTACCCAAGTGCTTAATTCTCAGGGTGAAACAGCTTTTACTATTGCTATTGGCACTCCTGGTTATATGCCAAGCGAACAAGCCAATGGAAACCCCCATTTTAGTAGTGATGTCTATGCTGTAGGAATCATTGGTATCCAAGCCCTTACAGGAATATCCCCAGTTAAATTACCAAAAGATGTTCATACAAGTGAAATTATTTGGCGCGATCAAACACAGGTAAGCCAAGAACTAGCAGATATTTTAGACATAATGGTGCGCTATGACTTTCGTCAGCGTTACCAGTCAGCAACGGATGCTTTGCAAGCATTAAAAATGCTACCATCCCCTAGCACCATAAAACCACCAGATCAAATAATTGTCACCCCTAGTCCTGCACCAGTCTCTTTAATTACGCTCGTCCATCCCTCGCCGTTCAGGAAATTGTTAACTGCACTGCCAATAGCAGCAGTACTTGCGAGTATTATTGTACTGTTATTCCAATTTATAAATCCAAAAGAAAATTTATTGAACTATGAAAATCCTAGTTATGGGATTAAGATAAAATATCCTCAAAACTGGGAAAGACAAAATATAAACAACCCGATTACTGGCGAAGTTGTTGCATTCTTGTCGCCAAAACAAACTGACGCAGACAAATTCCCCGAAAAACTGACTATCAGCGTTGAAAATTTTCCAGGGACATTAGATGAATTTAGCAATTCATCGATTAAGGACATCAAAAATCATATGGCAGACGCTAAAATTGTGAATACAAGTTCAACGACTCTCGCACATAAACCAGGGGCTGAACTAGTTTTCACGGGAAAAGATGGGGAAAATCGTTTAAAAAATTTGCAAGTTTTTACTTTAAAAGCTGATAAAGCATATGTAATTACATACACAGCCGAAATAGCTAATTATGATGAATTTATCCAAACAGCATATAGCATGATTAAATCATTTGAAATTCAGTAAAAGTTTTTAAAAATTAAAAATTAAAAATTAAAAATGGAATATATTATATAGCAGTTTCCGTATAGGTAAGGTACATATCTTGTGGGGGAGCCAGCGCGAATGACGGCTTTCCGACGCCCTTCGGCTTGGTGCAGTCGCCTACGGAGGAAAACCCGACTGCAGCGCTGCTTCACCAGTTGCCTGCGATCGCGTTACCCGTCTTCTCCCAATTCCTCACCGCTGACGCTCCTTCGTCGCTAACGCAATGCTTACGCGAACAGCACTGGCTCCTCCGTAGGCGACTGGCGTTGGGCATCCTTGCCCGCCCTTTCCATGGACGGGCTGGAAGCCCATCCCACAAGATATTGGTGTGTTACGCTTCGCTAACACACCCTACACTTAAAATTTATTTCCTGAATTTTTAATTTTTAATTTTTAATTTTTAATTGTGAAGCGTTTTGATCAACGCCACAGCTTTTTGGTAATCATCAGTTCTTCCTTGTTGTCGAAAGAGGTCAGATGCTTTCTGCAAATCTGCGATCGCTAAGACCTTGTCTCCTAAATCACGATGGGCAATACCCCGGTTATTGTAGGCTCCGGCTAAGTTAGGATCGATCCGTAGCGCTTGGTTGTAATCATCAATTGCCTTCTGCTTGTCTCCCAACTCTGCGCGGGCAATACCCCGGTTGTTGTAAGCTAGGGCTAAGTTGGGATTAATCCGCAGCGCTTGGTTGTAATCATCAATTGCCCCCTGCTTGTCTCCCAAATCACGACGAGTACCGCCTCGATTGTAGTAGGCTAGGGCTAAGTTGGGGTCAATCCGCAGCGCTTCGTTGTAATCGCCGATTGCCTTCTGCTTGTCTCCCAACTCAGCACGGGCAAGACCTCGGTTGTTGTAAGCTAGGGCTAAGTTGGGATTAATCCGCAGCGCTTGGTCGTAATCGCCAATTGCTCCCTGCTTGTCTCCCACATCAGCACGGGCAGCTCCTCGGTTGTAGTAGGCTAAAGCTAAATTAGGATTGAGGCGAATCGCTTCGTTGTAATCGCTAATTGCTTTCTGCTTGTCTCCCAAATCAGCAAAGGCAAGACCCCGGTTGTTGTACGCATTGGCATAGTTGGGATTGAGGCGAATCGCTTCGCTATAGTCAGTAATAGCTCCTTTAAAGTCTCGTTTGTCATACTTACCCTTACCTTGAATCAAGAAGTTATCAGCATTGGGTTCGGTGGCTACCACAACAGGAGCAGAAACTCCCATATCTACCCCAACTTTTGCCGACAGTCTCAAAAAGGTATTGATGGGAATGCCCAAGTAATAGCCTGTTTTCTGAGAGTTAGGATCTTTGTCTTCTCTGCCGTTAACTCCTACCAGTTCACCCAATTCATTCATCACTGCACCACCACTCATCCCTTTTTTGGTTTCATTGCTGTAAACCAAGGCATAGCCATCACGCAGGGCGTTTGAGGCATTAGCATTAATCGTCCCAGGAATGAAAGTGTAAATTGACTCATTAATTGCAAATGTCGGTTGAGGGTATCCAGCGACATAAGCCGTTGTGCCTGCTTTGCTGGCGTCAGAGTTGCCTATTTTAGCAACGGTGTAATTTTGACTGCTGGTAAACTGCACCACAGCTAAGTCTACTCCTGGCAGCTGTTTCACAGTGCTGTAGTTGAGCGGATAGTGCTTTTCATCAGGAGTGACAATTTCATATTTATCTGGTGTCTCGATCACATGAGCAGCTGTCAGGACGGTGTAAGTGCTACCCGATCGCTTGATAATCACCCCGGAACCGTACCTTGGCTTTTTACTTTGGATCTGCACTGTGATTTCTTGAGCAATTTTCGACACCTCAGGTGCAGATAGGGCTATAGCAACTTGTGTCTGCTGGGCTATTGATACCCCAATAAGTGCTGGTACGAGTCGATAATAAAGGTTCATTATCTCAGTTTGCAGTAAAATTTATTTGGCGTTTGGCATCAATTTTTGTGTAGGCACAGCCCAACTGAGGCGAATAATCCTTTGGTGCAAAGCTGGATCAGCTTCGGAACCATCAGCAAATACAGAAGGCGCATCCCAAAGCGGATAGGCATGCATCCCATTCACACCGACAACAAAGCCGCGACGATTTAGCAGTGGTCCCCCACTCATGCCTTTTTGGATATCATTTGTGTACCCAACCTGATATCCTCCCTCCAAGGCTTTATGCAGCACTAGCGACACCTTACCAGTAGTGAACACAAAGCCTTTGTTCCCAAATCCCTCTTCTACAGAGGGAAACCCACCGGCAAACACCTCATCCCCCACTGCTGGGTAAGAACCAAGGTATGCCACAGGATAGACAGTGTTAGTGGGGTGAAACTGCAATACAGCCAAATCAACGCCTTGTCTTGACGCGAAATTTCGCGTCTCTACATTCTTAGGCACATCTGCCGCCCAAATGCGACCATCGTTTGTCTGAATGCGATACGGTCCGTCACCTGCAAGCAACACATGAGCATTAGTCAGCACGGTATAAATCGCTCCTTGCCTTTTAAGCACAATCCCTGAACCTAAGACATTTCGCGACATCACCTTTACAGTGATCGCTTGCGCAGAGGACTGTAGCTGTTTTACAGATAGTTGAGTGGAAGGTTTTGACCGTTGAGAAAGCTTGTTCTCACTGACATTTACTGCCCCTGCCGACAGCATGATTAATAAACTGCCAACACAGCCAAACAGTGTCAATTTATGCCAATTCATCTGATTTTAAAGGTAATTTCCTCACTTTTTAGTTGGTTGTTGGTTGTTAGTTGTTAGTTGTTGGTTGTTAGTTGTTAGTTGTTGGTTGTTAGTTGTTAGTTGTTGGTTGTTAGTTGTTAGTTGTTAGTTGTTAGTTGTTAGTTGTTAGTTGTTAGTTGTTAGGAATAATTTTAACAATCAACAATCAACAATCAACAATCAACAATTAGCAATTAGCAAATTTAGATGTTTGAGAACTCAGTATCTGGTTGAGATGGTGCAAAGTATAGGTACGCCTCGAAATCGATACTGAGTGGATCGTTGCTACTGTCGCCGCCTGTTTGATTCACTACATTTCCAGCTGCTAAGGCACGGCGATCGAATAACTTCTGTGCAGTAGCGTCGGCATCGCTGCCTGGTTTGAGAGTGAATAACAAAGTACTTTGTGTACAATCAGCGTTTTTTTGAGCAGCGGCGCAGACGACGGGTTGTGCGTTGAGTTTACCTGCCTTGATATATCTCAGCGTACCCTGGTCATAGTTGCTCTGAAATCTTCGAGATACCTCCAGACAGCGATCCTGAGGTGTCAACCCCATACCTCTGAAATAGTTAGAAACCCAGTGAATAATCGGCAAATTCTTCCCGTCTAGGGTGCGAACAAATGTTGTAGATACACCGTTGCTTTTACCGCAGTAAAAGGTTGCACCTTTAGCATAACCGGGTTGATTGAGGGTTATAGTTGTGCCAAAGGCGATCGTAACCCCCGTCAATATTTTGACAAGTAACCGCAGTTTCATATGTCAAGCAATTATGAGTTATAACAAATTATTATATAGATATAATTTAACAAGTATTGAATTTTGTAATAAAACTGATAAATTGATCTGCCTCCGCGTTGTCGTTATGAGCGTGGTTAGGGGATATTGTCATTAATTATACAGCACATATAGCTACATTGAGCAATTTAAATTTATATAATATTGCCTGTTTTTTGTACCTAACCCTATAATTAGTATATACTAAAAACGGCTAAAAACCATACTTATTTAACATTCGCGCATCCGGTTCTTAAGCCTCTCCCCGCATCGGGGAGAGGTTTGGAGCTCAGTCCATATTAAGTGAAGTTTTGAACCGTTCGCAGTATAACTACATGCGCGATCGCGTAGTACCAATTGCCAAACTAGTACAAATGAACCGTGAGCAAGTGAATAAACAGCCAGATTCATCTGATAAAAACCTTACTGGAGTTCAACCTGTAGCTAAGAAAACAGGCGTGTTGCCACGGTCAATCGCGAGAACAGTTAATAAAATTAAAGCAGATTTCTCTCCCAAAGCACAAGAGCAATTTATTGAAGATTTTCAAATTTCTAAAAATAAGACAAGAAGTGCTGTGAGCTTTTTGGCAATGTTAGTTATTTTGCCAATCTTAACTCAGAATTTATCTAAGCAATTCTTAGTAAATCCTCTAGTTGACCGGATCAGAGGTGAAAATACATCTAAGATTTTCCTCAATTATCAAATGGAAGAGGAAGCTTTGCGCGAATTAAAGACTTTTGAAGAAAAACTAAAGTTTCAAAGCTTACTTCATTATACTCCTAGCCTTTCACCAGAGGTAGTAGAAGCAAAAGTCAAGCAAAAAGCAATTGAGATAGCCAAGGAATTTCGCCATAAAAGTAGTCGTGCTATTAGCAATGTATTTGCTAATTTGATCTCAATCATTGCTTTTGCTGTAATCGTTGCAACAAGCAAAAGAGAAATTGCCATTTTGAAGTCATTTATGGATGAAATTGTCTATGGTATTAGCGATAGTGCCAAGGCTTTTTTAATAATTATGTTTACAGACATATTTGTAGGATTCCACTCACCCGATGGGTGGGAAGTGATTCTTGAAGGATTTGCGGAAAATTTAGGTCTTCCAGCAAATAGAAGTGCTATATTTACATTTATCGCTACATTTCCTGTGATTCTAAACTCTATATTTAAATACTGGATATTCAACTATCTCAGTCGAATGTCTCCTTCAGCATTAGCTACATTAACCGAAATGGACGACTAAATATACTCCCAACTCCCAACTACCAACTACCAACTACCAACTACCAACCAACAACAATCAACAATCAACAATCAACAATCAACTACTCAAACCGCCTAACTTCAAATCCTCGCAACCCCTCTGGTTCTTCGTACTTCACCACGACATCTTTAACCATAGCAGCAGGTGGTCCTTGGTAACACCAACGAATCATCTCTTCCACAACCTCCCGGCTTCCTTCAAACACTGCTTCAACGCGACTATCAGGGTGATTTCGCACCCAACCACTTAATCCTAATTGGCTAGCTGTATCCACAGTGGCGTAGCGATAGCCTACCCCTTGGACTTTCCCAGAAACGATGACACGGGCGCGGATTTGCTCTGACTGCGGTGTGGGGTTATGCATTAACTGGTTAAGTTTTGACGATTTCCAGCCTACTCTGTTTATTATCCCTTAGAGAGTGCTTAATTCCAACTACCTGAATCTCACGTCGTGGCGATCGCCCTTGCCAGATGAAAACAGTTTGTCTAGATGATGATAAATTGTTTTTACTACAAAAAACCTAACCCCCCAACCCCCTTCCCTATAAGGGAAGGGGGAGCTAGATTTCCGGATTCTACAAGGTCCGGAGAGGTCATTCCCCGGACCTTGTAGGGGAGGGGTTAGGGGAGAGGTCAAATTATTATTGCTCTTATTTGAATAACTTATGATTAACCAACCACCACTTCAGACAGAAACCATTTGGGCAATTCTCAACGAGGAAATAGATGATGCCACAGTTAACCAGTTAGTATGGTACTACTTGGGCTACCGCAACGACTCTTTAACAGGACAGTGGGATACTACAGGAGTACCACCAGAATGGCGTTCGGAGTACCCACACCCACCAGATTTTATCGACAGTCGCCCTGCGAGTGTGAAACTGACTCGTTCAATTCCTCCAGAGAACAAACAATTACTTAAAGAACAATTGGGTTTCAAAGGTTACAAAATTGGGGAGTTTGGACCTCGGCAAACTCGTAGGGCAACAGCCGCAAATTGGTTGTTAAGTTATATGCAACAAAATAGCAGTCAATCTCAGATGTAAAGTCTCTACAGTTTGTGGGAAAAAGCGGGATAATCGTTATTATTTTTTATCAAAATTTTAATCACGATATATTAAAATTTCTTATATTTGCCAAATTATCTTTAATATTCTCTGGGTTTATACAAAAAATATATCTTAAGGCAGAGGAATTAATTATTTAACTACTTCTACAGAAATATTGGCTAATTTTGTTTCTGACAGGAGAATACTAAATAATAGGTAAGCGTAATTAAACATCACTTTGTTATTGCTAATTGCTAATTACTAATCGCTACTGTTCATTAGATATTAGAAATTTGCAGTGTTACATAGTCATCTTTAGTTACACAGATCTATAATTTACATCGTTTGTGTCTTGCAATCATTCTATGGCATCAATTGAATTTAATTTATTTGCGCCCTACAACAAAGCAGCTGAGTTAATTGGTTCTTTTTCAAATTGGGAAGCAGTCCCAATGGAAAAAGGCGATGATGGTTATTTTCGTACAAAAGTTGAACTAGAAGACGGCGATTATCAATATAAATTCCGCGTTCAATCGAGATCCTGGTTTTTTGAACCCGATCAATGGGTTGAAGTGACAGATCCTTACGCAACTAATATTGATGAATTAAGCGGAAAAGATAACGGGGTGGTGCGGGTAAAAGATGGGGAACGGATTGTCGATACCTACGTTTGGAAACATGATGATAAACCCCTACCAGCAGACCGCGAATTAGTAATTTATGAATTGCACATTGCTGACTTTTCTGGTGGTGAAGATGATCCTGATGCACGAGGAAAGTACAAGCACACTATTGAAAAATTAGATTATATTTCTGAATTGGGAATCAACGCTATTGAGTTGATGCCAGTCAAAGAATATCCTGGCGATTATAGCTGGGGGTACAATCCCCGTCATTTCTTTGCAACAGAATCCAGTTATGGTCCTACCGAGGATTTGAAAAAACTCATTGACGAGTGCCATGCTAGAGGCATTCGTGTGATTATGGACGGTATTTATAACCACTCGGAAGCCTCAGCGCCACTCACCCAAATCGATCACGATTATTGGTATCACCACTCTCCCCGAGATCCAGATAATAACTGGGGACCGGAATTTAATTACGAATTCCACGACGAAAAATTAGACACCTACCCGGCGCGTAAATTTATTGGTGATACAGTTCGTTTTTGGGTTAGTGAATATCACCTTGACGGTATTCGTTACGATGCAGCGCGGCAAATTGCTAATTACGACTTCATGCACTGGGTTGTCCAAGAAGCCAAAAAAACTGCTAGCATGAAGCCTTTTTACGACATTGCGGAATATATTCCAGAAACTACCAGCATTACCAATGTAGATGGACCGATGGATGCATGCTGGCACGATAGTTTCCGCCATGTTATTACTGTACACATTTGCGGTGACACTTTTGATTTAGAGCAGCTTAAAGATGTCATCGACTGCAAACGTCAAGGCTTCATGGGTGCAACCAATGTGGTGAATTACCTCACCAACCATGACCACGATCGCATTATGGTAGAGTTGGGTAATCGCAACATCTTTGACGAAGAAGCATTCAAGCGTCTCAAGTTAGGTGCTGCTATACTGATGACAGCAGTTGGTGTACCAATGATTTGGATGGGTCAAGAGTTTGGTGAGTACAAACCCAAAACTCAAGAGCAATCTAAAATTGATTGGACTTTGCTAGGTCACGACTTGAATCGCGGCTTGTTTGAATATTACAAAGGCTTAATTAACCTGCGGAAAAACAATCATGCCCTCTACACAGAAAATATCGACTATATCCACGAAAATCCAGAGGCAAAAGTTTTAGCTTACAGCCGTTGGAATGATGAAGGTTCTCGTGTTGTTGTCGTGGTAAATTTCTCCGAAAATTTCCTAGCTGGCTATCAAGTTCCTAACTTTCCCTCTCGTGGTACTTGGCATGAGTGGACAGGCAATTATGATGTCGAAGCTGGTGATGATGGCATCATGATTGATTTAGGACCACATGAAGCCAAAGTATTTGTTTGGCAGTAGTTTATCCCTCCTAAATCCCCCCTGAAAAAGGGGACTTTAGCAGGTAATATCAAATCCGCTCGATCAAGTCTACCTAAGCACCGAATTAATAGCAGAGTCGATTAACTCAACCGCCGCCACCTCATAATGATAAGTCTTGAATCGAAAATCCCCCACCTGCTCTAATCGCTTTGATGGGCGATATCCATATTTGCTCTCGTACATTTGCAAAGCCAGACTACCGATCGCTGTCATTTGTCCGTTTGAAGCTTCTAATCCTAGTTGCCGCAGGCGACTGGCGATCGTCACAGTCTGTGGTGTTATGGCGGTGGTGGTAGGAGTGCCGCTTAACGACTTCATCATAGCTTCAAGTTGATCTAGTGGTGAAATCAGGTAGTTGATTAAACTAGTAAATCGCTTTGCTGGTTTGTTGGTCGCCACAGCGTGTTCTAATGCTGAGTTTTGACCCACCGCGATAAACGTGCCTTGAGCGCGAGTCATAGTTGTATAGATCAGCTGCCTCGTTAGCATGCGATAATTGGATTTGAGGATTGGAAAAATTACATACGGAAACTCACTGCCCTGGCTTTTGTGACATGTAACACAGAAAGAGTGCATAATTTGCTCATAATAGCCAGGATTGTAATTAACAACTGCGCCGCCCTCAAATGAGATTTTTATCAGCTTTTTTTCGCAGTCCACAAAAATTACCCTACCCGTTTCACCATTCATCACTGCTGGGTGGGTATCATATCGATTTTTCAACTGAATCACCCGATCTCCCACTCGATAGACGACTGACCCGGCTTCAACTTCTGGTTGGTTGTCTTTTTTCGGATTAAAGATCGGCTGAAGTAGCTTGTTAAGATTGTGTACGCCGGCTGCTCCTTCTTTCTGAGGCGCTAACACCGTCACTTGTTGATTTAAGTCTACTCCTTCGGCTTGAATTGCTTTGCCTAACTCTACGATAATTGCAGCAGCAAGGTGCGGATTATCCGCTTCGAGCATGGCGCAGTCCCCTACATCCATCCACGATGATACTTGAGTAAATTTTTGCAGTGCCGGGACTATTCCCTGATTCACATCGTTGGCAGCATAGATGATCGGGCTTTGGTGCCGCTGGCGATAAATTGTCTGCAATCTGGTTGTTGGCACCATTTCCGAAGCTAGTAAATCTCTCAAGACCATTCCCGCCCCCACGCTTGGCAATTGGTCAAAATCACCTACTAGCAGTAATTGAGTTTTTGGAGATAAAGCTTTTAAAACCGAATTGAAAAGAAATATATCTACCATTGAAAATTCATCAATGATTAGCCAGTCCAGATCTAGCAAATTATCTTCATTAAAAAGAAAGGACTGACCATTCCCACGCCATTGAAGCAGTCGATGAAGAGTCGTTGCTTCCGCATTAGTTGCATTTTGCATCCGGTTAGCTGCTTTTCCCGTCGGTGCTGCTTGAGCAAATGAAGCGTTATTTAATCGCAGCCAATCTATTAACGTCTTCAAAACATATGTTTTTCCTCTTCCAGGACCTCCAGTTATAATGCTCATCGGATGTTTTTGTGCCATGATTAAGGCACTAATTTGCTCCTCGCTCAAACGCGACAGTTCCTGATGTGAGACAAACTCTGTTGATTCCAACCAGTTTTCGATATCCTGCGTTGATTTCGTCGGGCGACTGATTAAAGTTTTGATTCTGATTGCAACAGAAACTTCGGCTCTTAAAGCCGCTTTCAGATAAATACTGTTGGCTGACTCTCCACGGACTAAAGTTTGCTTTTCTGTCAGGCGATTAACAACTGCACGCAAAGACTCATAGTCAGGCGTGTGGTCAAGATGCTCTAACAAAGATGCCGCGCCTCGGAGCAATTGAGATTCTGGGATAAAGCAATGACCTTCTCCTAAAGCATCCTTTAAGACTTGCACCAACCCTTTTTGGTATCTAGTCTCGCTCTCTGCTGGCATGCCTAGGGATAGTGCTAACTTATCAGCAGTTTTAAAACCGATGCCCTCTAATTCATCTGCTAATTTATAAGGATCGCTTGCTAGCACATCAAAAGTTCTGTGCCCGTAGTGATCGCAAATTCTGAGGGTTAGCCCTAAAGGTGTTCCTACTGCCAGAAGTTGGGCGATCGCTGCAAAACTAGGATTGCTTTTACTTTGCGACCAAGCGTCCGTAATGTTATTGATTCGATATCTATTAAGTCCGGGAATTTCATTCAGTTTTTCGGGATTTCTGTCTATCACCAATAAAGTGTCACTACCAAAGTGGTTCACGAGCATTTGTGCGGTTCGCTTGCCGATCCCCCGAAATAAACCGCTACATAAATATTGCTGGATTTCATCTATACTCAGGTTTGGCAGATGTGAATCCGTTCTCAATAGCAAAACCATAAGCCAAGCAATTTATATTTTTACCAAAAGCCCCACGCCTCAGGCTTTGGGAGAACGTGGGATCAATACCAATGATAACCTAAGTGATTTTGCTATAGTAGGTTGCTTGTAAATTAAATGGCTCGTAGTTGCGCCTTGAGCGTTCAAGGCGCAACTACCAACTTTATATATAGCATTCCTAAATCATTCATGAGATAAAGAAACCCGGTATCTGGGAGATACCGGGTTTCTGAGGCTTAGTATTTTCTCACAAATGAGATAGGATTGCTATAAGTGTTCAACCGGACGTGATATAACTTACAAAATCGTGCCGATTTCTTTCAAGTAAACCCGTGTAAATGGTTCATTTTCTCCCAAGGTGTACTCTTCAATCAAACCTTGGCGTCTAATAGAAATGTTGTTCCCCTTTTTAATCACAACGGTTGAGTTCTCGAAAACGTCCCGTGTCAGCGTCATCTCAGTGTCAGTAGGATTATCTAAAATTACCGCGTTGCTTCCATAGTAAAACATCCCATCGGTTTCCAATATGTCTTCCTTGTACTCAGCAATCAGCAAATCTAGTTTGGGATTGCGCAGTAAAGTTAGCAGGTTACTGTTGTAATCCTTATTCAGGATTTTTTCTGAGCGATTGACGAAAAGTGCGTCACGACAAACAGCGCCTATGGTCCAATCAGGGTGTTGTAAAAGAATATGGTCAATCGTTTCTTGCAGTTCTTGAATTGAGATTTGGTTGAATGTGATAATTGGTATCCTGGCATCTGTACTCGACTTAAAGAAGGTTTCCAAGATCGAGGAAGGCACATCAACACTTTCACCGATAGCAGGATTAAGATGCATCAAAATGCCTGGTGCAGCATTAATTTCTATGATGGCAAAGTCGCCAGACTTCCAAGATTTGGAAAGACTTGGGGTAATAACATCAATACCTAGGCAAGTGAGGTGGAAGTGTTGGGCAATGTCTTGCGCCAAGATAATATTGTCTGGGTGGAGGGTACGCGTTGCATCAATGCTTACACCGCCAGCTGAGAGGTTGGCGACCTTGCGAAGATAAACAGTGCGGTCTTTTTCAATAACGCTATCCAATGACAAGCGTTGTTGTTCGAGATACTGTTCCATCGCGTCGTCGGACTGAATCTTGCTCATTGCTGAGGTTGGTGTGTCCCAACGTCCAGGTTTTCGGTTTTCTTCTCGGATTAATTGAGCAATGGTTGAATCCCCATCACCTACAATCCATGCCGGACGGCGTTCAGTAGCAGCAACAAATTTGCCGTTGACACACAGCAAGCGGAAGTCTGCTCCCGAAATACTTTTCTCCACAATGACTCGTGTGGGCTCGTTGTCTGGAATTGCCGCCACTGCTCTACTAAAAGCAGATTCTAGTTCTTCTGCATCTCGCACCTCAGCTGTTACCCCGATTCCTTTGTGACCAGCTACAGGTTTGACTGCGACTGGGTAGCCGATCTCTCTTGCTACCCCAATGGCTTCCCGACATGAAACAACGATATCACCCTTAGGCACTGGAAAACCCAAAGTATTTAAAAATGCCTTGCAGTCATCCTTGCGGGTGGTGAAGTCGGAATCCACATGGCTGTCACAGTCAAATGTCGTTGCTATCCCCCGAACTTGTTTTTTTCCATAGCCATATTGCATCAATCCTTCATCCCACAGATAAAAGGTGGGAATACTTTTGTTGTAGGCTGTTCGCAATAAGGTGTAAACCGTGGGACCGCCGTAGACAGATTCTCGGAATCTTTTCTGAAGCGTCGAAATCGGCTCCTCAAACAGAATATGTTCGTCTTGAGTCATGGCTTCAAACCAATCCCAAACGAAGTAAACCACCGATCGCGTTGTGCGCGCGTGCAGCGATTGGACGCTAATCTGCGCGCGATCGGTATAGGATTTTACATTCCACCGGTTGAGGTGCAAACCCATATCGAGTTTTCCCACTTCTGACACGGTACGACCAAACAGATGGGCATAGGATTCATATTTTTCGTCCCGTAGTTGTGGGTAGCGATCGCCAATAATTGAGATGTAATCCTCAAGCGGCAAAGCGTCTCTATACTCAGTTCGAGCAAAGTCAAATACTAACGCCCCTATATCCAAATAGGGATTCGGTCCATTGTAGTGCTTGAAGTTGAAAATATCGAATGCATCAGTTTTTCTAGCATTGATGCGGACTGTATCGGTAATTTTCTCTTGAACCATTGACTTTATACCCTTAGCTAAACACCCTGAAATCTGGACATTTAATTGCGTTTGGGGAGCGATGGCTCAAACCCACGCTATACGTACAATTTTTCTTGATTTTTTGTATCACATAATACTTACTATCCATGATAATTCTAACATTATTGCTCAGCATTTTCAGCTATCTAAAGGCATACTCAACTCTAGGTAGACTTAAAAGTCGAAAGTCCAGCGCCACCAATGACTAAATATACTACCTTTGAAAGGTACAATCAGATACTTATATCTTTTATTATGGGTGACTATAAAAAAATTAAGGAGACAGCCAAGTATGGATAGCACAAAAGCTGTTCTCAGAAGTGAAGTTCGACATCTTGCTGATGAAGCTTTTCACCGCAAGCTGATTTCTGGGTATGGAGATGGTCCAAACAGCAATGAGTATCAAATTGTCTACCAAGGCAAACCCAGACATTTCCTTCTAGAAGATGCACATTCTTTTTTACACGATTTACTTTTAGACAGTCAAGTTGAGCAATAGATATGGAGTGGAAATTAATTATGCGTTCCGTGAAATCCTTGTAGAGACGCGAAATTTCGCGTCTCTACATTCTTTTTCGGAGAGGTCTAATAGATATTCCCGATTTCAGGTCTAAACTCGAATGAGTTTTAGAATTTAGGGATTGACAAAAATCATATCTTATGATTTTTGTATTTTCCGGCATTTACAGTCAACTGTAGGGGTGCTCCTGCCGTCATCATAATTCGTAATTACTAATTCGTAATTCGTAATTTAAAAGGGGTTTTGAACTTTCGCACAAGACACGTGGTCATTTTTCAGTCGGGGTTTAAATCCCTGTCTGAAAAATAATTACGAATTACGAACTACGAACTACGAATTACGCACAACCCTTTCTCCTGACCACGCACGTGGGAATGGATTCAAGTCATTCTGCCTCCCCTTAAAGGAGGCAGTCGCTTTGGGAAAAAAATTTCACCACCAAGCATGAAAATAGTATTTCCCCACTCCCCACTCCCCACTCCCCACTCCCTATTTACAAATCAGTCGCTTTGGGAAAAAAATTTCACCACCAAGCATGAAAATAGTATTTCCCCACTCCCCACTCCCCACTCCCCACTCCCTATTTACAAATCAGTCGCTTTGGGAAAAAAATTTCACCACCAAGTGTGTATAGATTTTGTATCTTAATCTACCAAATGGGTGTTTTTAAGTTTTAATTGTCATGTTTTATTGAAATAGAGTGATTATACTTATTAGGAGGCACTATGGCGGAGAGTGAAATCAAACGGCAGCTGGTAATTATTGGTGGTGCGGAAGATAAGGAGGGAGATTGCCAGATTCTGCGGGAGTTCGTTCGACGCGCTGGTAGTACTAAGGCAAGGGTTGTCATTCTGACAGCGGCAACAGAACTACCAAGAGAAGTAGGAGAAAATTATATTAGAGTTTTTCAGCGGCTGGGAGCCGAGGATGTTCGGATAATTGACACCGAAACTCGTGAAGATGCTTCTTCATCTACTGCTTTAGAAGCAATTAACAAAGCTACTGGTATATTTTTTACTGGAGGAGACCAAGCTCGCATTACCAGCATTCTCAAGGGCACTGAAATTGATACTACTATTCACAAACGCTACTCCGAAGGCATAGTTGTGGCAGGTACCAGCGCCGGGGCTGCTGTAATGCCAGATGTAATGATCGTGGAAGGCGACTCTGAGACAAACCCTCGGATTGAAATTGTGGATATGGGTCCTGGGATGGGTTTTCTACCTGGGGTGGTGATTGACCAACATTTCTCGCAGCGCGGACGCTTAGGACGCTTAATTGCAGCCTTGTCACAGCAGCCTGCTGTCTTGGGATTCGGGATTGACGAGAATACGGCGATCGTCGTGACCGATGACCAGTTTGAAGTGGTTGGGCAAGGCTGTATCACCATTGTCGATGAATCAGAGATGGTACACAGCAACGTTGACGAAATCCTGAAGGATGAGCCTTTGGCAGTTTGCGGCGCAAAGCTTCATATTTTGCCCAATGGATACAAATTTGACTTGAAAACTCGCAAGCCTATTCTGGATAATCGCTCACAAACAAATGGTTCTGTGCCAGTTGAGCAAATAAACGCTTAATTTTCAGCAATTGCTAATTGTTGATTGTTGATTGCTTGCTATTAGCCATTAGCCATTACCAGCCCCATTCTAGGTGTCAGTAATAGTTTTTGTAGGGTGGGCACTGCCCACCAATTGCGTAATATTGGTGGGCAAAAATTTGCTGTTTTTAGTAGCACTGCCCACCAACACCAGATGCAATTGGTGGGGAGTCGCGATGAAAAAAATTTTATCACCAAGCAATGAAAATAGTCTTTCCCCACTCCTTTAAGGGCGGGGATACCCCGCCCCTACTCCCCATTCATTTTAAGCAGTTCAAATGGCAAGTGGAATTGAATTTGATTTGTTTGCTCCTCGTAACAAAGAAGCCGCTTTAATTGGCTCTTTTTCTCAATGGCAAGAAATACCAATGGAAAAAGGTGAGGATGGTTATTTTCGCACTCAGGTAGAATTAGAGGACGACGTTTATCAATACAAATTCCGTGTCCAAACCAAAAGTCCCAATTTTGAACCAGACCAATGGGTGGACGTTATTGACCCTTACGCAACAGACGTTGATGAAACGCGAACAGTCGGTATAGTGCGGATTAAAGATGGCAAACGCATTGTTGATGATTACGTTTGGCAGCACGACGACACGCAGTTGCCGGAGAATCATGAATTAGTCATATATGAAATGCACGTTGCTGATTTTACAGGTGGTGAAGTTGATTCTCACAAACGAGGAAAATATTTAGATGCAATTGAAAAGTTAGATTACCTGCGCGAGTTAGGAATCAACGCAATTGAGTTAATGCCAGTAAATGAATATCCAGGAGATTATAGCTGGGGCTACACAGTCCGCCACTATTTCGCTACAGAATCCAGCTATGGTTCAACAGAAGATTTAAAGCGGTTTATTGACGAGTGTCATAGTAGAGGTATTCGTGTTTTCATCGATGGAATTTACAACCATACAGATGAAGAATGCCCGTTGTTGCTAATTGACCGGAATTACTGGTACTACGAAAACAAGCATTATCCTGAAGACCCTGAGAATTACTGGGGTCCAGAGTTTAACTACGACAACTACGACGAAAAGTTAGACGTTAAGCCTGCATGGAAATATGTTGGGGATGTAGTACGGTATTGGGTTCAAGAGTATCACATTGACGGAATTCGCTTTGATGCAGTGCGCCAGTTGGCGAACGATGAATTTCTCGACTGGCTAGCCCATCAATCAAAGAAGAATACTGCACCTAAACCGTTTTACAACATTGCTGAACACATTCCTGATACAAGCAAAATTACGGCACCAGAAGGACCGATGGATGCATGTTGGCATGAAAGTTTTCGCTACTTTGTGATTCCACATATTTGTGGTGAGACATTTGAACCAGAAAAACTCAAAGAGGTTTTAGACCCCAGACGCCAAGGTTATGCAACAGCTATCAATGCGATCAATTATTTGGCTTCTCACGATCGCGAACGTCCTTTACGAGAGCTAGGCGATCGCGGTATCTTTAACGAAGCCGCATTTGCGCGAACTAAGTTAGGAGTTGTTCTCTTAATGACAGCGATGGGCGTACCAATGCTATGGATGGGAGAAGAATTTGGCGAGTACAAGCGCAAAAGTAAAACTGTGACTCAGCCAAATAAAATTTCTTGGTCCTTGCTGGAACAAGACCAAAATCACGATTTATTTGAGTATTACAAGAAATTAATAGCCCTACGCAAACAAAATCCCGCCCTGCAAAGCGACAACATCGAGTTTTTACCCGAAAACGCAGATGCTAAAGTACTAGCATACGTTCGTTGGCACGACCAAGGCGATCGCGTTATCGTTGTGGCAAATTTCTCAGACCAAAATCTCTCCGGATACAATGTAGAGACGCGACATGTCGCGTCTTTACAAAACTGGCGAGATTTATTCACCAACACTGAGGTAGCAGCGGCTGATGATGGTTTGGTGATTGATTTGCCGCAATATTCAGCTTTAGTATTTGTTTCTCAAGCAGTTAGTTAGACAGGAACACTGCTTTTGCAAAGGAGGGCGATCGCCTGTTGAGTTGTTTTGATGTAGCCAAATACTTTTTAGCTCAAGCTGATTCAGTGATTTCCCGGTCAACTCATAAGCCAAGCTTAACGTCCATTGAGGAAAACCACGTTTTAGAGACTATACCGATGATGACATCGCCGCCATTCTGGCAGCGGAGCAGAAAAACATAAAACTTGGTGCGCGGGAATTGCTAGCTCGTTATTTATGAAAGAACTGCTCTCATGAGTTCCAACAAACGTGACTTAACATACAGCCAGCATGATGGCTATGATAACATGAGAGACTGCTGCCTAAATTAGAAGAAATTAATTTGATCATGGCTCTCACGCAACTACGCAAACAAGAGATAATTACAAACTACCAAGTTCACGAAACCGATACCGGTTCCGCTGATGTCCAAATTGCTATGCTGACTGAGCGCATTAACCGCCTCAGCCTACACCTCCAAGCCAATAAGAAAGACCATTCTTCCCGACGAGGATTGTTGAAGCTGATCGGTCAGCGTAAGCGTCTTCTCTCCTATATTCAAGAGGAAAGCCGAGAACATTATCAAGCTTTGATTGGTCGTCTTGGTATTCGTGGATAGGGACTACCGCTTATGTCTGCTGAATCTGAACGAGAACGCTTGCCTTTTGAACCAAACAAAAAGCGCCAAAAACCAGCAAAAGCAAAAAGTCAAACACCAGTAGCCAAGCCCGACTCAAAGGAAAAGGATCGGAAAAAGCCACCTTTGACCAAACAAGAAATGGCTATCCCCCAAGTAGTCAGCCAGCGGATGATCCGACGAGTAGCTGGCTTTTCTGGTATACCAACAGCTTTGGGGATTAGCACCCTGATTGCCAGTTATTTGCTGTTAATCTACGCCAAAATCAACCTGCCTCACTTTGCCGTGTTACTGGTAAACATGGGACTTTTTGGTTTGGGGGTTGTGGGGATAACTTATGGTGTTCTCTCCGCCTCTTGGGATGAACAGAGAGTCGGGAGTCTGCTGGGCTGGAGTGAGTTCACCACCAATTGGGCAAGGATGGTGGCAGTTTGGCGCGAAACTCAGCAAAAAAACGTATAATCATCAGACTAGTTAGTGGTTAGTAGTTAGTGGTTAGTGGTTAGTGGTTAGTGGTTAGTAGTTAGTAGTTAGTAGTTAGTAGTTAGTGGTTAGTGGTTAGTGGTTAGTAGTTATAATTAACACCCAACACCCAACAACTAACAACTAACAACTAACAATTAACAATTAACAATTAACAATTAACAATTAACAATTAACAATTAACAACTAATAGCTTAAAAATCAACTATTCCGGAAATTTATCATGATTGTAGTAATGAAAGTTGGTTCCCCTGAGGGGGAAATAAAGCGTGTCAGCGAGGAATTCAGCGCTAGGGGGTTGACACCAGAAAAAATTGTTGGTAAGCACAAAGTGGTGATTGGTCTTGTTGGTGAAACTGCTGATTTAGACCCACGACAGCTTCAAGAACTTAGCCCTTGGATTGAGCAAGTGTTGCGGGTAGAAAAGCCTTACAAACGGGCTAGCCGCCAATTTCGCCACGGTGAAGCTTCTGAGGTGGTGGTTAATACTCCCAACGGACGAGTTCTCTTTGGTGAACACCATCCTGTGGTAGTTGTTGCTGGTCCCTGCTCAGTAGAAAATGAAGAAATGATCGTGGAAACGGCACGGCGGGTAAAAGCGTCTGGAGCCAGCTTTTTGCGCGGAGGAGCCTACAAACCCCGGACTTCACCTTACGCCTTCCAAGGACACGGCGAAAGTGCTTTGGAATTGTTAGCACAGGCGCGGGAAGCATCTGGATTAGGCATTATCACAGAAGTGATGGACGCTGCTGACCTGGAAGCAATCGCAAAAGTAGCAGACGTTATCCAGGTGGGCGCAAGAAATATGCAGAATTTCTCCCTGCTGAAAAAAGTTGGCGCGCAGTCAAAACCAGTTTTACTGAAGCGGGGAATGGCTGCAACCATTGAAGATTGGTTAATGGCTGCAGAGTATATTTTGGCAGCTGGAAATCCGAATGTGATTTTGTGCGAGCGGGGAATTCGCACCTTTGACCACCAGTATACCAGGAATACCCTAGATCTATCGGTAGTGCCAGTGTTGCGAACCCTGACTCACCTACCGATTATGATTGATCCCAGCCACGGCACCGGTTGGGCTGCATACGTACCTTCAATGGCAATGGCAGCGATCGCCGCCGGAACTGACTCATTAATGATTGAAGTTCACCCCAACCCAGCCAAAGCCTTATCTGATGGACCCCAATCTCTCACACCAGAGCGTTTCGACCGCTTAATGCAAGAACTAGCAGTCATTGGTAACGTAGTCGGACGCTGGCAGCAAGCTGTTGCAATAGCTTAACAGAGTGGCAACGGATTTTGTAACGGATGTCAAGTCGCTTCTCAAGAGTCAAAAGTCAAAAGTCAAAAGTCAAAAGTAAGAACCCCATAAATAAATCGCGAAGCGCCATTCGCTATGCGTGGTGGTCTGGGCTTGTAATAAGGACGTAGTATTTCTTGCGCTACGCGTCTCGAAATACATATTTTTCATTTTCCATAAATAAATCGCGCAGCGTTGCGAGCGAAGCGCGGCAATCTAGGGGCTTGTACCTTTTTTGTACTTTTGACTTTTGACTTTTGACTTTTGACGAACCGAAGGGCGGTAACGGATGCTTTTAAGACTTACGCATTGACAGAAAAAAGCAATTGTGTATTGTCTCTCGTTACAAGGCAGAGCCTTGTAATGCTCTCTTGTTCGGCTCTGCCTCTCACGATCTTAGGAGGCAGCAGCCCACTGTGAATGCATTCCCAGGCAGAGCGTGGGAACGAGGTAGTGCAAGGAAATCATTTAAACACAAGCTTGCTACTCACATAATGCTCAATTTGTACCATAAGTAAGTCATAGCTTTATATGTCATGGTTTACACAGATAAATCATCCGTTACATCCGCTACATCATCCGTTGCCTAGCGCCGTCTGCTACCGAAACCAGATCACCGGGAAACTCTCACGGACGAATGCGGATGCTTTACATGTCATTTTTTATCCAGATAAATCATCCGTTACATCCGCTACATCATCCGTTGCCTAGCGCCGTCTACTACCGAAACCAGATGAGCGGGGAACTCTAGAAGCACCTCCACTACCAAACCTACTACCAGAATCGCGTCTAACAGAGCTGGAGTTACCAGAGGGTCTGAGAGTACTGCTGCCAAATCCAGAACCAGTGGGGCGGTTTGGTGCAGTGGCACGCGGTGTAGTGCCTATATTTGTGTCACCAGGATATGATCTTCTAATTGTTCCTGTACTGCGGAAAGCAGTCCTGTTTCTGACTACTGCTGGTGGAGCATTGTAGCGCTGTTGATAACTGGCGATCGCATCGTTATAGCTTCTGCCATAGCCACCGTAACCAGTTAGCACACCTCCTGGTTGATAGGCAGGTGGCACATAATGCTGGGGTCTAAATAAAAGGCTACCAAGCGCCTGACCAGCCACGCCACCGGCTACAGCACCAGCAAAGGGTGCCCAGAAGCCATTTTCCCGGCGAACTACGGTCGTTTCCTGTTGTCCTGTTTGAGGATTGATTTTATTCTCGGTAACGTTGTGGACGTACTCAATCTTAAAGTCCTCTGTGAGGTATAACGCGGGCTGTCCGTTTTCTACCTTTAGCAAAGTTTTCTTACCCTGCTTGATTTCTTCATCAGTCAGCCGCGCCATTTGCAAATTTTGGCTTTTAAACGTTGGGGGCGTACTGTTAAGTAAAAACAGGGTGTACTCTCCATTGGCATCGTCGAAGCTAGCTTGTTGTACCGGATACTGACCATCCGCCAGCTTAGTAGTAGCTGAGGATTGATTGACGTTCCTAGCTTGCGGCGTAGTTTGGTTTGCTCCGCCGCCGCAGGCAACAGTTGTCAAGCACAAAGTCAACGCTAAAACAACAACTGTGAATTTACGCAAGATTGTCATGACCATTTGACTATTTTCCTATCTCCGAGCTTAACAATTTGTCGAACTTTGATCAGTAGGGACAACCCTACAAGTTACAAAGGAATTAATTCTGGGTAATATTGCAACAGATGATCGTTAGTCAGCTCATCACCTAACCGCGCTGGAGAGAAATGCACCTGAATTGCCTGTAACTTATGTTTATAGTGCAAGTTAATTAAGGCTTTCAAGCCTTCCTTCAGCGTCTGAATGTTAGAAAGGTCGGTTTCCAACTCTGGGACTTCTCCTTCATATGCTACTGTAATCATCACAATTACGTTGCGCGTTACAGGTAGGGATAAAGGTTCATTGGATCTAGTCCCAGAACTGAAATCTGGTTCACTTAGGTAACGTTGAGCAGAGTCGGTAAATAATTCATTGACAAAGTCTCCTGCTTCACCTTCACTCCAAAATACGTCACCTTCATTTGCAGCAGAGAGCCAGTATTCATCGTATTGTAGTAGAGTTTGGCAGATTTCTACCAATTGTTCCCCCAAAACTTCTAGCTCGCCATCAGCATCAATTGCTGCCCTTCCAGCACGATTTAATACTCCCAAAATTGGTGCTACTTCAGACCCTGCTAAATGTAGCATGATCCGACAAACAACATAACGAGTCCGACCGATCATTCTATTAAAGCTATCGCGCATTTTTTATCCTTTTGTTGTTGATTGTTCATTGTTAGTTGTTAGTTGTTAGTTGTTAGTTGTTGGGTGTTGGTTGTTAGTTGTTAGTTGTTGGGTGTTGGTTGTTAAATAAAACTACTAACCACTAACCACTAACCACTAACCACTAACTATTAATATAATGAAACCCTTGAAAAAAATTCACAACCATACTCCTTGAGGGAATGATAAATTTTGCTGCCTCCGTTGATATTTCACCAGAGACTGAAGAAGTAGCATCATGATTAATAATTTTTTTACCAAAGTTGGGGTGGTTATGTATAACTAAATTTTGGGCGCTGGAATTTGTTAAAATCGTCTGTGTAGGTGCTTGAAAAAAATTGAATTTGGTTGCTATTTCTAATTTTTGTTGCATTGTATTGATGGCAAAGGCATTTTTTATTGCTTGCTCTAAAAGATTAGTTAATTGCTTGACGTGAGATGGTGCTTTTATATCCAGCTTAGCAGTATCTTCACTCATAATCATTTCTACTATAGTACAAATACTTTTTTGGGTAGTTGCGGCATCTTTAAAGGGAAGAATAGCTATATAAGCTGTGGGCAATAAACTTTCGTCACTATCTACTTGGAAGGTGAAAACCGTCCGGCGATGCCCGATTTCTATACTGGGGGGTTGTTTTAGTTCGAGGTATTCCTGGGCAATTTGGTAATAGGCTCTAGCGATGACAAAATTTGCTTCGTAATCTAAGGGTTTGTCTACGATAATCTGGATTGTCGGCGGAGTTTCATTAAAAAAGTCGCGATCTGCAAGAGAGTTGAAATACTGGATAATGGAGCGATCGCCTATGGGACTGAGGTCAACCCATTCATAAATCATACCCTCGGTCTTTAAACCAAACCTAGAGGTGCCATAAAGTTTTGCTCCAGTCAAAATCGCTTTCGTTAAGTCTGCCCCTACCCACTCCACCTGAATCAATTTTGCCTGAGTTAAATCAGCGTGAACTAAACTTGCATTTGTTAAATTGGCATTACTCAAGTCTGCCCCCATTAAGTTGGCACCACTCAATTTTGCTCCACTTAAATCTGCCCAAGCAAGATTCGCTCCACTCAATTCTGCCCACCGAAGATTTGCCCCGCTCAAGTTAGCACCACTGAGGTTGGCGCAGTTGAGATTCGCCTGCTTAAGATCGGCATCTCGAAAATTTGCGCCGGAAAGATTAGTGCGACTTAGGTCAGTACTGTTTAATTTAGCCTGCTCTAAGTTAGCTCCCATCAGTAAACCGTCTCTCAAAGTCGCCTCGCTTAAATTAGCATCCCGGAGTACGGCGTTCCGAAGTGTAGCTTCTCGCAGATCCGCGCCCCGAAGATTTGCTCCCGACAGATCGGCGTTGCTAAAATCGGCGCGAATTAACTCCGAACGGATCAGTGAGGCGAACCTTAGTTGAGCGCAACTGAGATGCGCCCGAATCAAATTAGCCACATTCAGGGAGGCGTTATTTAGGTTCGCGCCCTCAAGATTAGCACCGCTTAGTCTTGCTACATTCAGCAAGGCATAGCTTAAGTTAGCGACCGTAAGATTTGCGCCACTCAGGTTGACTACACTCAAGTTGGCATGACTAAAATTCACACCGCTAAGTTTTGCGCCACTCAGGTTAACTTCAGAGAGTTCAACACCGTTAAAGTCTCTAATTCCTGCTGCGTATTGTTCCAGCAATTCCTCTACAGTCATGAATACTACCCCTAGTATGCCAACTTAAATAGTTGGTATATGCACAAATTAACTAAGTAGAACAACATCGCGTATGAATATTGGTATTTTGGGACTGGGATTGATCGGCGGTTCTTTGGGTTTGGATTTGCGATCGCAGGGACATTACGTCTTAGGAGTCAGTCGCCGCGAATCAACCTGTACTAGTGCACTTGCTCTAGGCAGTGTAGATGAGGCATCAGTTGACATGAACCTGCTGGCTGTGGCTGAGGTAGTATTTATTTGTACACCTCTAGCGCTTATTATTCCCACATTTGAACACCTGATCGCTCATCTGCCTTCAACTACGGTTGTAACTGATGTCGGCTCGGTTAAAGCACCGATAGTCAAGGAGATTTCGACCCTTTGGGACAATTTTATCGGCGGACATCCCATGGCGGGAAAAACCGACAGTGGTATCGAAGCAGCTATGCCGAATTTATTTTTCCAGAAGCCTTATGTACTGACGCCACTTGCAACAACCCCAACTGTGGCAATTACGGTTGTGGAGCAAATTGTACGCCAGCTTGGGGCTACTGTCTACCATTGTTCTCCACAAGAGCATGACCGGGCAGTCAGTTGGATTTCTCATTTGCCTGTAATGGTCAGTGGTTCGTTGATTGCAGCTTGTCTGAGTGAAACTGACCCTCATGTTTTGCAATTAGCCCAAAACTTTGCTAGTTCAGGCTTTCGAGATACGAGTCGTGTCGGTGGTGGCAATCCAGAGTTGGGGGTAATGATGGCGCGGTACAATCGCTCTTGTTTGTTGCGATCGCTCCAACAGTATCGCCACAACCTCGACGAATTGATTAACCTGATTGACCAAGAAGATTGGGTAGCTTTAGAGGAAAAGTTGCATCTTAATCAACAGACGCGACCTAAATTTATTGACGAACACTCGCCCGGAATTTAAAGATGCTGCTGACGAATAGGCGGTGATACTCATCAATGAGGTTAGCATGTGGTAGCCCGATTAAATTGAAGAAGGATCAAATAATTTCAGCAGGCGATCGTCAACAAAGAAAAACCACAATGTCTCAATTAGTCAAACCCGGAAAATTTTTCCGCAATTCGATAGTGGTAAGCTTATCGGTAGTTGCTACAAGTATTGTTCTATTCCATGAGCCTCTTTTGATCTCCTACGGTCAGTGGCTTTCACCATCAAATCCTCAACCAATCGGAGATATCGCAGTATCTTTGGGTGATGGTGGTGAAATAAGAACACAAACGGCAGCAAGTCTCGTAGCCTCAGGGCAAGTTAAGGCATTATACGCAGATGCAATAGATCCAAAACATCTGCAGGAAATAGTTGCTAGAAGTGGTTTATCATCTAGTAGAATCTACTGGGGCGGAGATCCTAAGAATACTTTTGATGAAGCTCTAGCATTTCGTCGCACAATGAACGAGGCAAATTTTCCTTATCATCAGGTCGTAATTGTTTCCGATCGCTACCACCTGCGCCGTTCCCAGTGGGCTTTTCGTCAAATTCTCGGATCAAATGTGGAAATCACAACGTACTCCACTCCTGCTGATGAAGTCATGTCCGATCCTCGCTGGTGGAAACACCAAAAATCTCGGAATTGGGTAACTAGCGAAACACGAAAGTTATTGTTCTACTACGTATACTATGGCTTGTTTAGTAGCCGAACACCACTTTCTCCCAAAGATTTGGTAATGGGTAATGGCTAATGGCTAACGGCTAACTGCTAATGGTGGCAATTAACAATTAGCAATTAGCAATTAGCAATTAACAATTAACAATTAGCAATTAACAATTAGCAATCGATTGCAAAATCTCGTCATCAACTGAAAAATCTACCTCGAATTTATCTCGCCCTGATGGCAAATAATCATTTTCAAATGAGTCTTTTAGGCCAGAAATCAGGTCATACTCTGGCTGCCAACCTAATTCAAGCGTTGCTTTATTCACCGATGTAAAGAAGTGCTGCGTCCGGAGGGGAAAAGCTTTACGTTTACCGAAATCAAATTTTTTCGGATCGTAGTGGACGATTCGCAGTTTTTCTGGTGATTTGCCAGCAGATATAGCACAAGATAGGGCGATACCATCAAAAGTGACAAAGCGATCGCCAGAAATGTTGTAAATTTGCCTGAGAGCTAGAGAATTTCCCAAAACTTTAGACATCGCCTTTGCTAGGTCTTTTACATGACCTAGCTGGGTGATATGCAACCCGTTACCAGGGATAGGAATGGGGCGATCGCGCACAATTCTGTCAAAAAACCAGGCTTCCAAATCGTTATAGTTTTGGGGACCGTAAATGTATGTTGGACGAATTGACGTAAAGGGCAAGGGAGATTGCATCAAGTAAGCTTCTGTTTCATGCTTACCTAAGTGACGACTTTTTGGATCGACAGCATCTCCTTCTATATGGGGCATTTGGTCCGATTTGAGATACACTCCAGCAGAACTCATATACACAAAATGTTGCACGCGGTCTTGAAAAATTTCTGCCAGTGGTTGAGTATCACTAAGTTCCCGCCCGTTATTATCAAAAATAGCATCAAAATTTAAGACCGATAATTTTTCCTTTAGCTCTTTTGTATCAGTGCGATCGCCTGTAATTTGTCCTACCCCTTGCGTTTGCTTCGGACGATTACCACGATTGAACAGCACGACCTCGTGTCCTTGTGCTACTAGCAGTTGAGTTAGATAGACACCAATGAACCGGGTGCCACCCATGATTAAAATTCGCATTTGTTTCCCAGTTACCGAATTTGTTGCTTATAAAGTGAGTGGGGAGTGGGGAGTGGGGAGTGGGGAGTGGGGAGTGGGGGGAGTGGGGGGAGTAGGGGGAGTAGGGGGAGTGGAGGGAGTAGAGAAAGACAAATTAACTCCCTCATCTCCCTCATCTCCCTTATCTCCCTCATCTCCCTCATCTCCCCTCACTCCCCACTCCCTACTCCCCACTCCCTACTCCCTACTTTGAGGTTATCAGGTTGGGGTATTCCTTTGGAACCCAAATTCTGGCAAATACGTCTACAAATCTGGGGCGTTTTCATCTATTATTAACACTCCCACGCTTAGAGGCATATAAGATTCTTGGTTTACGGACTGCACTTTCCATGATGCATTTACCTAGACGAAGGAAAAAGAGCGCATCTCACTTGAGCGCGTTTTGCTTCATTATTTACCTATTAATTAAAGTTAGCTGTGCCCTTGAAATATGCTCTAGTGCATGAGTGGTTTACACCCAAAGCTATCGGCGGTTCAGAACTCGTTGTTCGGGAAATACTGAATCACATTGATGCCGACTTGTATGCCCTCATCGACTTTGAATCTCACAATCCTCAAAGTTATTTATACAAGCGTCAGATTGGTACGACGTTTCTCCAGCACTTTCCTTATGCCCGTAATGGTATACAAAAATACTTACCTTTGTTGCCATTGGCAATTGAACAACTTGATTTACGGCGGTATGACGTGATTCTATCTTCATCTCACGCCGTTGCCAAAGGAGTCCTTACCACTCCCGATCAGTTACATATTTGCTACTGTCACAGCCCGATGCGGTATATCTGGGAATTGACTTTTGATTACCTACAGCAAAGTCAGGCGGGAAGAGGTGCGGTTGGGTGGGTAGCGCGGTATGTACTGCATAATTTACGTTCCTGGGATGTATTGACAGCAAATCGTGTTGATTATTTTATCGCCAACTCACATTATACAGCTCGTCGTATTTGGCGCTGCTATCGACGAGAAGCGACTGTCATTTACCCACCAGTTAATACCGAAGGTTTTCCCTTTTTTTCTCAGAAAGAGGATTTTTACTTGACCGTTTCCCGATTAGTCAGTTACAAGCAAGTATCTTTGATTGTCAGGGCATTTAATGAACTACAACGACCTTTAGTAGTAATTGGCACAGGACCAGAAATGAATAAAATCCGCAAAATAGCCAAATCAAATATCAAGATCATGGGTTGGCTACCCGATGATGTCGTAAAAAAATACATGGCTAATGCCAAAGGTTTTGTGTATGCAGCTATAGAAGATTTTGGCATTGCCTTAGTGGAGGCGCAAGCCTGCGGCACTCCAGTAATTGCCTATGGTGCAGGCGGTGCTTTGGAAACGGTACGAGATATTCGCGTATCACCAGAGAATACAGGGACAGGTATATTTTTTCACGAACAGACTCAAACAGCTTTGGTAGAAGCGGTAAAAACTTTTGAAGCGAATCAAGGAAAGTTTTCACTCGAATATACGCGATCGCATGCTGCCAAGTTTAATGCGCAAATCTTTACACAACGTTATCTAGAATTTTTAAATACGTGTAACCAAAAAAAGACCCTCTCACAATTGATGCTCTAGTATTGAGATGCTTGTTTTGCAGGCTTTTGGGAAATTGTCCCAGAAGCACCTCCGAAAGGCTTTAAGATTGGGACTATGTGTGGTGTGGATTGTGAAGGAGTATGATGACTGCCCAGAGTTCACTCCTCTCCGGCAAGCGATCGCGTACTTTCTTAAAACGTGGTCAACAAAAAAAGACGCCTAGAGTTAAACTCCCCGGTTTGTCTTTGCAGGATTTAAACGGAGAGTTTGCCAAGCGACTTTTCGACGTTATGTTTTCACTGTTGGTACTGGTCTTGTTTTCCCCGGTCTATTTAATTTTGGCTTTGCTGATTGCTTTCAGCTCAGAAGGTCCGATTTTTTACGTCCAGGAACGGGTCGGTAAAAATTACAAACCCTTTAATTGTATTAAATTCCGAACAATGGTCAGCAATGCTGACGAAGTTCTCATGCAAATCATGGCAAAATCACCTCATCTGCGACAAGAATTTGAGGCTAATTTTAAGCTAAAAAAAGACCCGCGCATTACAAAAATTGGTTGGTTTTTGCGAATTACTAGCTTGGATGAATTTCCACAGTTTTGGAATGTTTTACTCGGGGACATGAGTGTTGTTGGTCCACGACCTTTAGTCGCGGAAGAACTGCCAAAGTATGGTTGCCATATTGAGCAGATCTTAACTATCCGACCTGGAATTACAGGATTGTGGCAAGTATCTGGACGCAATGATATTCCATATCCCCGACGAGTTCAAATCGACCTGTATTACGTTAAATTCAACAATTTTTGGCTAGACTTATGGATAATTGTGAAAACGATTGGTGTTGTCATTGTACCCAAAAATAACGGAGCTTACTGAATAGTCAATAGTCATTTGTCCTTTGTCATCTGTGTGTTTTTGATCGGCGATCGCCGACCACTTTCCAATGACTCATGACTAATGACTAATGAACGCCAGTTGCATGACTGTCGGCTGCGCACGCTCGGCAGTCGCCCGTAGCTCAGTCAGCCCTCCACCAGAACACTGGCTCCCAATGACTAATGATGAGTCGTAGCAGCTTGATTCAGCCTTAACAAGAAACAAAAATATATGAAGTTTAAGTAAAGTTAAAAAAATATTATAGTATGCAATATAAATCCTTAGTCAATGGTAGGGCGGCCGATCGTCAACATCCTTTCAATGCAGCAAGTGCCAGGAGCCACTGCGGAGGAAAATGCCTCATGCGCGCTGGCTGATTAATGTAGGACAATTGGCAGAGCGACAAGCGGAATTGGTCAGTTTCCCAATGGGCAATACAGAAATTATCTGCTAGGTTGTACCTGGTCAACTGTATCTTTATGAACAAAAACGACAAGGGATAATTGAGCATGACTCAAAAAAAGCGAGCGTTAATTACTGGTATTACCGGTCAAGATGGTTCATATCTAAGTGAGTTTTTGCTAGATCAAGGTTATGAGGTTCATGGCATTATTCGTCGCACTTCTACCTTCAACACAGACCGCATCGATCACATTTACGAAGATCCTCACAAAGAAGGAGTGCGGTTGTTTCTCCACTATGGGGACTTGACAGACGGTACTACACTGCGTCGCATTTTAGAAGAAGTCCAGCCAGTAGAAATTTACAATCTGGGTGCTCAATCCCATGTACGGGTAAGTTTTGATTCTCCAGAATACACAGTCGATTCAGTAGGAATGGGAACCCTGCGTTTATTGGAAGCAATCCGTGACTACCAGCAACGCACCAAAATTCAGGTACGCTTCTACCAAGCAGGTTCTTCGGAAATGTATGGCTTGGTACAAGAGGTGCCACAAAAGGAGATAACACCGTTCTATCCCCGCAGTCCTTATGCATGCGCTAAGGTTTACGCTCACTGGCAAACGGTGAATTACCGCGAATCCTACAATTTGTTTGCGTGTAATGGTATACTTTTTAACCATGAATCACCGCGACGAGGCGAAACCTTTGTGACGCGTAAAATTACAATGGCAGTCGCTCGCATTATGGCTGGTAAACAGAAAAAACTTTACATGGGTAATTTAGATGCCAAGCGAGATTGGGGCTACGCCAAAGATTACGTTAAGGCAATGTGGTTGATGCTACAGCAAGACGAGCCAGACGATTATGTGATTTCTACTGGTGAAACCCATGCAGTGCGGGAGTTTTTAGAACTGGCGTTTAGTTATGTGAATCTCGATTGGCAAGATTATGTAGAGTTTGATGAGCGCTATCTCCGTCCATCTGAGGTAGACTTGTTAATTGGCGACTCTACTAAGGCACGGCAAAAGTTGGGGTGGAAACTATCGGTAACATTTAAGGAACTGGTAGCCCTAATGGTAGAAGCAGACCTGCAAGCGCAGGGTTTGACTTCACCAAATGCTTCATTGGCAGAAGTAATTAAAGATAATGCCATGATTCGTCAAGAACTGCGCATGCTCCACTTCTAAGTTACAATCACCAGGATGAAAATATGAACACCTTAGAACTAAAGAACAAAAGGATTCTCGTAACTGGTGGAGCGGGTTTTTTGGGACGTCAGGTAATAGACCAGCTCTGTCAGGCAGGTGCAGAACAAGAGAAAATTACAGTGCCGCGATCGCGGGATCTAGATTTACGTGTCTTAGAAAATTGCCAGCGTGCAGTTGACCAGCAAGACATTGTTATCCATCTAGCAGCTCATGTCGGCGGTATTGGTCTTAACCGCGAAAAACCTGCAGAATTATTTTACGACAACTTGATGATGGGAACCCAGTTGATTCATTCAGCCCATCAAGCCGGAGTAGAAAAATTCGTTTGTGTTGGCACTATCTGCGCTTATCCCAAGTTTACCCCAGTTCCATTCAAAGAAGATGACCTGTGGAATGGTTATCCAGAAGAAACCAACGCCCCCTATGGAATAGCAAAAAAAGCCCTTCTCGTGCAATTGCAAGCTTATCGCCAACAGTACGGCTTCAATGGCATTTACCTGCTACCAGTAAATTTATACGGTCCTGAAGATAATTTTGACACCAAAAGTTCCCACGTGATCCCAGCTTTGATTCGCAAAGTTCAAGAAGCGCAAAGCAAAGGAGAAAAGAAACTCCCAGTTTGGGGTGATGGTAGTCCGACTCGTGAGTTTCTATATTCCCTAGACGCAGCGCGCGGCATTGTCATGGCTACTCAATTTTACAACGACCCTGAACCCGTGAACTTGGGAACGGGCTCGGAAATTTCCATCCGCGATTTGATTAATCTCATCTGCGAACTGATGGAGTTTAAGGGCGAAATCGTTTGGGAAACTGACAAGCCCAATGGTCAACCTCGTCGTTGTTTGGATACGGAACGGGCTATTCATGCTTTTGGTTTCACCGCTCAAGTAGACTTCAAGCAAGGGCTAAAGAATACCATTGAGTGGTGGCGTCAAAACGCCGCATAATTGTAGGTAGGGCATCTGCCCTACTTGTCAAGAGAAAAATGCAAAAAACAGCCGATCGCTATCGCTTTCTGAAAAAACGTCAATCACTGACATTAACACAGTGGAGAGACTTAAGCGATCGCATCTGCACAAATCTTTCCACCTCTCCCCTGTTTAAAGAAGCAAAAACAATACTCGCTTATTTCAGCTTTCGCCAAGAACCTGATATCAGTCCCCTATTTACAGATATTCCTACTCAAGGCGAGGATGCCCATCCCACAACAAAAATATGGGGTTTTCCTCGCTGCGTTGAGAAATCCCTTCATTGGCATATCTGGACACCTAACGACGCGGTAAAAACCGGGGCTTATGGCATCAAAGAACCATTACCACGCGCACAAACCATAACTCCTGCGCAAGTAGATTTAATTCTTGTTCCCAGTGTTGCTTGCGACTATCAAGGATATCGCTTGGGTTACGGTGGGGGATATTACGATCGCCTGCTAAGTTCCCCCGAATGGGCAAAAAAGCCTACCATCGGCATCGTCTTTGAATTTGCCTATGTACTCTCGCTACCGATTGAACCGTGGGATAAACAGTTACATGCTGTGTGTACAGAAACAGGAGTCAGGATTAAAGAGGGAGTGGGGAGTGGGGAGTAGGGAGTGGGAGGGATGAGGAGGATGAGGAGGATGAGGGGGATGAGGAGGATGAGGGGGATGAGGGGGACAAGGAAGACAAGGGGGACAAGGAGGATGATATTACTCCCTGATCTCCCTGTTCTCCCCCCACTCCCTGATCTCCCTCATCTCCCCCTACTCCCCCTACTCCCCCTACTCCCCCTACTCCCCACTCCCCACTCCCCACTCCCCACTCCCCACTCCCCACTCCCCACTTTCAAACGCGAATTGGGCTTTCTGCTACTGAAACTGTAAAATTAATGTAATTGCTACATTAAATTTAAGAGTAAGTCAATTGTTAACGCTATCCTTTCCGATGAGAGGGGAAACCGGAAAACAATCAAGAGGGAAGCCCAGTGGCTAAAAATCAGTCCAAACAGCGATCGCAACAGCATGTCTCCAGCAAAAAGTCAACAGATTTGCGCTCCTTTGACATGCAACTGCAAGAATTGCTGAAGCAGAAAAAGTATCGTCAAGCATTAGAAGAAATCAAAAAAATTCAGCGATCGCAACCAGATATCGAATTCACTCCCAAAGAATCGGAGATTTGGTTATTACGGGGTCAGCAGGAATTCCAAAAACAAGATTTCAAACAGGCAGAAAAATCTTTCCGGCGGTCTCTGGAAATGGGTCTGGTTGGAGAAGCGCACTACTGGCAAGCTAAGTGTCTGCTGGAATTGAATCAATTGGATGCAGCTGTTAATTTGGTTCGTGATGCTTTTGAGTCCGATACCCTGACCAAAGACTACAACATCTGTTATCTCAAACTTCTGTTACTTAAAGGAGATACTGCCACAGTTGAGCAGTTAATCAACTTTGAATCCAAAAGGTTTAGCGCCGCCCAACTCCACTGGGTGCAGGGAGTTCTTTCCCTCAAAAATGGACAATCGCCTTTGTCTTTGGCATCTTTTCAGAAAATTAAGCGTCCCATGACGCCAGGAGATGTACCGATCGCCTGGATTGTTTACACCCAGCAGGCGATCGGTAATTGGGATGCTGCCGCTAGTATTTTGGGGTTGCAATTATCCACAGCCACCTATGGCAGACCAAAGTACTTGGAACATCCAATTTTAGAGCGATTAGCTTCTTTCCAGCAGGCAAAGACAAAACTTCTACCTCAGGAACAAGAAAATCTACAACCAAGAAATAAGGTTACCCAAGAGGCAATGACGGCGCTGGCTGTATTGCAACACATTGACGAGGACAATCACCATGATGCTGCACATGTGCTGCTGCAAATGGAGCGACTTTCCACTCGCTTTCCAGAAATAGAAAGTCTTCGTGTACCGCTGTTGAAGATCGCAGGTCAACAGGCACTTAACCAAGGACAAACAGAATGTGTGGAACTATTTTGGCAGCCGTTGTTGACAGAACAGCCTTTTAACCCGCAACTAGCAGTCAACCTGTTAGAAGTCTTGGAAGTTAATGATTCTTTACAAGAACGCCAACGTCTGTTGACCCGGTTGTTGAAGTGGTTAGAACACGAAGGCAAACAAAATCCCCCAGAATGGCCAACAGAACGATTAAAATTAACCCTAGCTCATCTGCACTGCCGGATGGCAGATGCTTACATGGGACTGGATCGCGATCGCGCAGCTTTGGGATCTGTGCAACAGGCAGAACGCATCTGTCCCACATCTTGTGAGGTCATTGGGCGCAAGGGACTCATTGCTGCCGTACAGGAAAATTATCTAGAAGCAATAGCACTGCTCACTCAGGCACTAGAAGGTGGGTGTCGTTACGAAGAAGTTTACGGTATTTTACTGAATTGTTGGGACGAACTAGAAGACAAGCAAGCACGCAATGAAGCGCGTCGCCGTTTTGGTAAGTACTTTGACGATATCAGTGTTGATACTGAAGTGAAAGTGTTACCTTGGGTGGAAGCTCTTTCTACACTAAGTTATGCTTTATTTAGCCGTTTGGTTCAGACAGGGGATAAAAAAGATCCGGCTCTGCGTGCATGTAGCATTTTTGTCAATGCAGTACAGAGTGCTCCCAACTCTGGCGGTCGAGTGTTATTAAATCAGGTAGCAGCAGCCCAAGAATGGGAGACTCTTCTCCAAGAAATATCTCTTAATGAGCAAATTCCTGTATTGCAGGCGATCGCTATTTCTATCCACCTATTTGCCAAACGCGAAAAAGGCATCGCAGCTTTAACAAATCAGTATATTCAAAAGCTGTTCCAGCTATCAGCAGAACATCCAGAAGCTAGAGTCGCTCATCTTGTTGTTTTAGCCGTCAAAGAAAGTAATCCCCAAAAACTGGATGTGCCTCTACGTACCTACCTCGATACCATGCCCCAACCAGGAAATGCTCTGGCAAACATTCAGTTGCAAGTGCGCCGCTTTGGCTGGATTAGAACCCTGATACCTACCCTTGATGAAGCACTGCGTCGGGAACCCCAAAACCCCCTACTTCTATTAGCTAGAGCTACTACGTATCCTGTCAATCACCCGAACTACGAGCAACTGAAGCAACAGGGATTTGAATTAGCCCGTCGCCTGCAAGATGCCAAAGCATTACAAGCCTTTCGTGAAGAACAAGCGTTTCTCTCTGCGAAAGAACAACAGAGCATAATGCCAGACCCTGAGACATTCGATAATCTAAACTTGTCAGATATTGACGACTTACTAGAAGGAATGATCCGGAAATTTTTTGGCAGCAAAATGCCCAAAGCTGAATTGGAGCGAATGCTTCCGGAAATCAAACAGATGATGCTCAACAATATGCCTAACTTCGGTACAGACGTTCCGCCGGAACATCTCTTCTTCGATGATGATGATGAGGAAGAAGATCAGCCAGACTTAAACTCTATATTTGGCAACTTCCGACCACCTTCCAGAAAGCAAAAAGGTAGAACAAGAGGAGGCTTTCAGGAATTATTTTAATTTTTAATTTTTAATTTTTAATTATTTATGACGAACCACTACGAATGCTTAGGAATTTCTCCAAGCGCTACTTCCGCCGAAATCAAAGCGGCGTATCATGCCAAACTACGGGAATTTCCCGCCCATAATTATCCAGAGGAGTTTAAGGCAATTCGCGCAGCTTACGAGGCACTTCGCAAAGGAGAAACAACTCAACAGGAGGATTTCTTTAAAATGCGTCCCCTGCAAGCAGAACTTGACCCAAATGTGTTGAAACAGGTGCGAGAAAAAGCGATTTCTCAACTAGAAGTTAGTCTGGATGATTTAATTCGCGCCACATTTTAATTGATAATTGTTGATTGTTAGTAGTTAGTAGTTAGTAGTTAGTAGTTAGTAGGAAAAACTAACAACCCAACGGGATCTCAGATACTGAATGAGTGAAACCCGCGCCTTGCGGGCTGTCTCACTAACAACTCCCAACTAACAACTAACAACTAACAACTAACAACTAACAACTCCCAACTACCAACTCCCAACTACCAACTCCCAACTCCCAACTCCCAACTCCCAACTCCCAACTAACAACTAACAACTAACAACTAACAACTAACAACTAACAACTACCAACTAACTCTTAAAAAATGACTATTGACAAAGAAGCTTTATTTGCCAAATTTATAGATTATTTGCACTCAGAACAAACACCACCTGAGTATTTGGGTGAACCACCTGAAATTGCTAATTCCTTTGACCCCTATCAAATGGTGGCAGAATGGATTGCCTTGCGCCATGAAATTAAGCAACAGGGCAAATTATTGCGTTCTGCCCAAGATGCTCTCCAGCAAGCATTGGAAGTAACTCGCAAACAGGAAGAACAACTGCAAACACGTCTCTTTGAGAGCCAAAAACAGGCATTGGATCAGGATCAGCCACAGCAGGAGAAACTGCTACGAGATTTGCTGGGGATCCAAGATGCTTTAGATCGCGCTTGTGCTTACTGGCTTGAGGAGCTAGAAGCATTATCTGCCACCTCCACCTTAAAATCACTTGAGCAAAAAAGCTTTTGGGGAAAGCTACGACAGTGGTTTGCTACCAAGAATGCTCAACCAGCACCTGAAACATCTTCATCTTTAAGTGAAATTTTAACCAGCAATCAACAGGGAGTCGAGTTAATCAGGCGATCGCTCAAAGATGTACTGCGACATCGGCGTGTTGTCCCCATTGAGGCTCTCTTACAACCCTTTAACCCTCAGACAATGTATGCTGTAGGACGCCAAAAAAGCGCAAATGTAACGGATAATACTGTAATCCAGGAAGTAGTACGGGGTTATTTATGGGGCGATCGCGTACTTAGAGAAGCACAAGTGATTGTAGCAAGCCCCTCATCGGGAGTAGGGGAAGTAGGGGGAGTAGGGGGAGATGAAGGAGAATCATGACGCCTAACAACTAACAACTAACAACTAACAACTAACAACTAACAACTAACAACTAACAACTAACAACTAACAACTAACAACTAACAACTAACAACTAACAACTATCAACTACAACCATCAACTATCAACTAACAACTATCAACTATCAACCATCAACTATCAACCATCAACCATCAACTATCAACTATCAACTATGAAAGCAATTGGCATTGACTTGGGGACAACTAATTCGGAAGTAGCGATTGTCGAAAATGGACAGGTACGGGTGTTGCCAGGAGAAGATGGTGACCTGATTTTGCCTTCCTGTGTAGGGTTTAGCGATACGGGTAAACTTCTGGTGGGGCGAGAAGCACTCCGTCAGTATGCAGCTGCTCCTGAGCGCACCGTGAAGTCAATTAAGCGCTGGATGGGAACTGACCACAAAACTACTTTCGGTACAGACGGGGCAACTGGGTCGGAGACTCGCGAATACTTACCCCATGAAATTTCTGCGATTATTCTCCGCGCTCTTAAACAACGGGCTGAGAAAGCTTTGGGAGAACCAGTACTTTCCGCAGTGATTACCGTTCCAGCGTACTTTACAGATGCTCAACGGCAGGCAACTAAAACTGCAGGAGAGATCGCTGGTTTGGAGGTACTGCAAATTATCAACGAACCAACGGCGGCGGCTTTAGCTTATGACCTGCGATCGGTTGATACAGAACGGGTTTTGGTTTATGATTTGGGAGGCGGTACTTTTGATGTTTCGGTAGTAGAAATTACAGGTGATGTCACGGAAGTCCTAGCTAGTCATGGCAACAACCGCTTGGGTGGAGATGATTTTGATCGGCTTTTGCAACTCCATCTAGCAAGTATGTTCCGTAAAGAGCATAATGTAGATGTGCCAGATGATGCAGCAACTCAGGCGCGTCTGCTACGAGCAGCGGAGCAGTTGAAAATTGATATGAGTTCCCACGCCTTTGCCACAGTCCGAGAAGCCTTTTTGGGAAGTAAGGGCAAGACTGCATTGCATCTAGAGGCAGAAGTAGCGCGAACAGATTTTGAAAAGCTGATCCGTCCACTCTTACAAGAAACCCTAGAGGCAATTGACCGCGCACTGGCAGATGCCAACCTCGAACCCAAAGATATTGACCGCATTATCCTCGTTGGTGGTTCAACACGCATTCCTCTAGTGCAACAAATGATCGAGGAACATTTAGGACAAACTCCTAGCGATGGTATTCAACCTGACCTTTGTGTGGCATTAGGAGCAGCTTTGCAAGCTGGGGTGCTGGTGGGTGAATCAGTGGATGCCATTCTCGTGGATGTGATTCCCCATTCTCTGGGCATTGCTGCTGCCGTGAATACGCCAATGGGAATTATGCCAGGATACTTTAGTGTAATTATTCCCCGCAATAGCGTTGTTCCCGTCTCTCGCTCTGAAGTTTATTCCACTCTATTGGACAATCAAGAAGTGGTGGAAATCGAAGTTTTCCAGGGAGAAAATGCGATCGCTGAAGAAAATGTCCCCTTGGGTTCTTTTAAAGTGGAAAACTTACCACTTAAACCAGCCGGAAGTATTCAAGTGGAGGTTCACTTTGACTTTGACCTCAATGGCATTCTCACCGTCACGACCACCGAGAAAGGCAAAGGGCAACAAGGAACGCTAGTAGTGAGTCATGGCGGTATACAGCGACTTTCCAGTCATGAGTTGAACCAGGCAAAGGCAAAATTAGAAGCATTGTTTGAAAGTGATGAAACAATTGATATCTCCTCAGAGGTGATAACCGATGCCGTAAAAATCGCTCCAGAACTGGCAGCGCTTTTAGACCGCGCTCAACAAGTACTTGAAACCCTAGATGAAGAGCAAGCAGAGGAATTGCAAGAGTTGTTAGACCAAATTGAAGATGCGATCGCTGACGACAGTGCAGACCTACCCCAGTTGCAAGAAGAACTGTCAGATTTTCTTTACTACGCCAGCACTAATGAGGAAGAGTGAAAAACTATGAAATGTCCTGTCTGTGGAGCAGTTTATCGACCTGCAATCCACTCCCTAACTTGCAGGCGCTGCAAAGCAGACTTGTCTGACTTAATACGCCTTCACGACCAAGCCATTTGGTATCACAGACAAGCGCTGTGTTTATTGCAACAAGGGCATTATCCAGAGGCAGAAGCGAATAACAATCAAGCCCTAGCTTTGGATGACAGTCATGCAGACTTCCACGCTTTGGCTGGTAAATTATCGGCATTGCAAGGAAACTTCCGTTTGGCGATCGCCTCTTGGCAACAAGCACTCAAGTTTGACCCACAAAATGCGATCGCTTGTACTTGTTTGCAAATGATTGAGGTCATGGCAAATCACTAGATCGGTTTTTTTTGCCTTTCTTGGCTTCTCTTTTAAACTGCAACATTACAGCAGTTTTCAATTGAATTGACCACATTGACCAGAAGCGGAAACCGCGCCCCTACGGTTATATTGTGGTCTACCCAACTGATATTCGCGCTTAATATAAATTAATACGGTTTAGTTAGGGCGCTCATGGTAGGAATTTCAGACTTGTCTCGACGCGACGCCAGTCGCCTACGGAGGGAGACCCTCCTGCAGCGCTGGCTCAAATTTCGCGTCTTTAGGACGATCGCATTGACAGAAATAGTCTTGTATGCAGTGGTTTCGGTAGGGCTGCGGAGCGCAATATTGATTTGGGTAGACCCCCTTACCGTAGGGGCGCGGTTTCCGCTTCTGGTCAATGTGGTGGTCAATTCTACGATCTCAAACGACCAAATTCCGTTATAGACATGATGCTCAATTTGTATAGTGCGTAAGTCCTAGTAGAGACGCGAAATTCTCGCGGTGCGCGTTTGGGAGTGTCTCCCTCCGTAGGCGACAGGTGTTGCAGCGCGCATGAGGCGGGTTTCCCGCCGTAGGCGACTGCACCAAGCTTTATGGCGTCGCGTCTCTACACAGGTTGACGGTTGGCAAATTCTCTTAACTGAACCGTATTGTAATAGAAATTACAGAAATTACGGTAAATAGACGCTCTTGTCGGGACACAATAATGTTGTGTCCCGACAAGAGCGTCTGTGGTTCAAATAGATGAAATTGGCTGTAAGTGGAGACGCATTTTTAACTTTTCTGACATTCTTTGGCATAAGTAATTGCACTGGTCACAATTGCAGGAAACTAAAGACAGGATTAGTTAAAAAAGGAGTTTCCATGAGTTGGACTAAAGTTCTTTCAGTTGACACACTTGTCTCTGGTTCACGACAAGTGGTGAAAGTTGGCAATCGGAATATCCTGCTTTTGAATCATGAAGGTCAGCTTTATGCGATGGATAACGCCTGTCCGCATCTGAAATTACCAATGAAAAACGGCAAAGTTACTGAAGACGGAGCTATTGTTTGCCCTTGGCATCGCAGTGGTTTTGACCTCCGCACTGGTGAGGTTAAGGAGTGGAGTTCATGGCCCCCTGGTGTGGGCAAAGCACTAGGTCTAATTTCACGCGAAAAGGCACTGCCAGTTTTTCCGCTCCGTGTGGAAGAAGGAAGTATCTGGGTTGATGTGGAGGAATAGCAGCCTCTACATCAGAAGTGTGCGATTACCCTCCCAAAACCATGTTAGAGGATGTCGGAAAAGTTAAAAATGCATTTTACCAAACTGATCGACTAGCGCTTAAAAGTCGCGCTTAACAATTATTTTTCTTTTGATCTTGTGAGGTAAAATCAATAGCTTCCTTCTAGGAAATAGCAATTATAGACTTTTCAAACATCCTCTGAGCGATCGCATCCGGGTAGATTACCTATTAACGAACCGCCAAGGCGCCAAGACGCCAAGAAAAAAATAGGTAATATTGTGCAGGGAAGGGAGTAGTTCTAGGTTTAGCTCCAGTAGTAATTACACTCTCCATTTTTTTTGGATTAATTGTATTTACTATTCACTTGTCCGCTACTTCTAGTACTTAATTTATTCAAACTTTGTTTGAGAAGATATAAATGTCTTCTCAAACACAAATCTTCGTTCCGAATTTCACCACCTTGAAAGGGCTAATGCATGCAAATAGCGATCGCCTGGGGTATTACGTGCCCATCCGGTGCTAGCATATGTTAGACCGACGGCTCAGTAGTGTTCAGTGAGTTCAATAACTGCTCTGTAACTTCAATCAGATCAAGCACAGAGCTTGGCGTTAGTTGGGTGGTTTTAAAACCATGAGCGATCGCATTACGCAATGTCCAAGCATTCATTAGCAATTGGTATTCACTTTTAGAAATCACTCCCTCAGTTGCTAACTGCTTCAACAAATAAAGCGGGTCTGGTCTTTGCAAACTAAGCCCTTCTTTATTGGCAAGAAGTCTGAGAGTTGCCTCTGCAAGAGACCAAGCATAAAGGATAGCTGATTCTGCATGATGAATTGTAAGCTCTCTAGCTACTTGCAATTGTGACTTTATCTCATGTTCTTGAAGAGAACCTTCTACTTTGGCAAAGTATAGTGCGTCCTTTGGGTTAGTCATCACCAATTCCACTCTCCATCTGGGATGCTTTTGTACTGCCTCAGCTAACCCCTGTAGATATTGTGCAGAAGCAATTGAAGAACGTGACTTTACCTCAATAACAACTGCTTCTTCTCCTCGGCGTACTATCATGTTAGGGCGGTAGCCGCTTAGGAAATCAGGCAACTCTTCAGGTTTGGGCGCAAGTAGCACCTCGTAACCTTTCTGACGATATTCCTCCGCTAGTTCGAGTAATCGTTCTCTTTCCAGTTGTTCAATTCGGGCATTCATCAGACAATTACCTCTTGATCGGGAGCGTTTGTTACAACAATGTGTAAGAACTCATTACCTCGACCAAAGCCTTCCGCTAGTATTGGAGTTATATTTTCTACTCTAAAGTTGCCTGATAAATCTCTTTTTCTTACCAGGACATCAGTTATTTGATTGTCATCAACATATGCCAAACCAATGATTGCATCTTGAATCGGCTTAACTATATTATCTACATCCATTTCAACGGAATTATAGAAGTACGTCACCTTAAGCATAACTAGCCCAGTAGTTGGCGGCTGACCTGAAGACCAATATTTTTCTGCTTCTTGTCTAACTGTAACTTGCCAAGCTCTAAGCCTGTCACGCCTACGAGTCTGTTGCGATACTGGGGGACCATCCACTATGAACTCAAATGTCGTCAAAGTTTATTTGTCTTGCTGCTGGTCTTTACCGATTATATTGTTCAATTGCTCACAGCACACTAACAGCAAAACGTAGCTATAAGGCAATACGGTTCAGTTAAGATAATTTGCCTACCGTCAACCTATGTAGAGACGCGAAATTTCGCGTCTCTACACAGCCGCAAATTCACACCGATCAGCCCTAACTGAACCGTATTGAGCTATAAGGGTTTGAGACTACAAAAATTCGTTCTTGTTTAATTGGGACAGCGATCGCGATCGCTAAATCTCTAGGATTAACATCAGCTTACGCATTGACAGAAATAGTCTTATATGCTATAATTTTGGGCTGCGGAGCGCAATATTAATTTGGGTAGACCACCTTACCGTAGGGGCGCTGTTTCCGCGCCCTTACTTACCACGTAGTCAATTCTACTTTCTGAAACGACCAAATTCCGTTATACACATAATGCTCAATTTGTATAGTGCGTAAGTCCTAAACTTTTAGTGCGATCGCGAATCTTGTATGTCAGGTTACGATCGCCATGAACGTCAAAGACGCCGCTACCATCGCTGGCATGAAGCACACTACCGACGCTGGCGTGAAGAACGCCGTCACCGATACTACCATTATCGTGGTTGGCGTTAGATATAGGACTTCACAATAATTCGTAATTCGTAATTCGTAATTCGTGATTAATAAATTAAGCTACAGGTTCCCCTAGACGAACTCGCGCTTCGAGATCGCAGCGCTAGGCAATTTATTAATGAAAAAATCAATAATTGCGTTGGCGTTACTTTTCAAGCAAGAGCATTTATGCATGGGGTAATAATCACGAATTACGAATTACTTTGTCGTCTTTTCCAAAATTAGCTTTTTCAATAAATCTGCTTTATCCTGAGTTAAACGATAAATTTCCGGTGAAGGCTTACCAACTAGATATCCTTGAATATAACTAACACCAATCTCTTTGAGCCGATACAAGCTAATAGGAATCGTCTCATCCACACCTTCTACTATCACATGTGATGGATTGAGGTTGTTTGCACCAACTAACTCATGAACAAAACGGATGATCACATCACTATGTTGATGATGCAGAATCTCTCGATCAATTTTGACATAGGATGGATGCAGTCCTGCTAGACGAGAAACAGATGCATGTCCAACGCCAAAATCATCAATTGCAAATTTAATTCTGAGTTTTTGTACGTATTCTAGTAGTCTCTTTTTAAAGACTATCAAAGGTAACTCTAAACCACTACCATCCTGAACTTTTGGTATTTCAGATTTTTCCGAAATTTCTAAGATTAGATTTCTATCTGGAATAATTTTATCTTTTTTGACAATCTGACGCACTGTTTCAAAGTATGCTGTTCGCATCAAAGACTCTGGATACACATTAACCGACAGTGGCAGAATATCCTGAGGTCTGTTTTGTTTTGACTTTTTTCTCGCCTCATGATAACTTAGAGTTGCAACTTTCAGAAAATACTGATCGAGTTCAACAGTGAATCGAGGTCCCCACAATTCTGCTGCTAGAAATAGGTCGAAAGGAGCACTTAAGCTATCTGGGTTTCTAGCTAATGCTTCCCAACCACTGATGAATAAATACTCTGGCTCTAGATGCAGAATAGGCTCAAAGTAAACAACCATTTCTTTTAGACGTTCACAGAATAAGTGAAACCTTCTGTGATAAAGCGATGCTGAAACGAAGCCATAATCTCTTTTCAAATCATCAAGAATAGCAGCTTCTACTAATACAGAACGAAGCAATAATCTTTGGCTAGCTTGATAAAAGCTAGATAAAATTCTGCCGTACACATCTCCCAAAAGGTAGGAATCTTGTGGTAGACCGCAAACTACCATCACCTCAGCTTCTGGTGGATATTTTAGGGGTACAATGACAAATACATTGAAGCTACCTTTTTTATCTTCATAAATGTTATAAGTTCCATGATAAGCAGGGTTAAAAACAGATTCCAGAGAAATTATTGGGAAAATGACTGAATTTAAAGTGTTTTTATAAGAATCTGACTCTATATCATTACCCAAATTACTCTGGGCTTTAACAAAACAGTTGTCCTGGCTATCATTACATAGCACAAAAACAAAATCTGCTTCCGATGAATCTCGAATTATCTCAAGGAGACAATTTCCTATATCATAATTAGTAGTTGAACTCGGGTTTACTAAAGATGTAACCGAATCTTTCAGTCGAATAATTAGTTTATTTATAAAAGACTCATAAGGATCTAGAAAGTTATGCAGATAAGTGGCTTGCAAATCTAGATGATTGACATCTTCTAGTTGTAGTGCTGCTCCTATCTTTACTTTACCTAGGTCAATCCTCTTTTTAATTGGTTCACCCTCATCCTGTTGGCTCATAATTCGTGCTTTTGCCACTTTTTCCATCTGGATGTTCTAGCAGATCTCTACAATAGCATAAATACTTAGCTTGATTGTGGATGATCGTTCCCATACATTACCCGAAGCGATCGCACACAATGAACACAGCGCGATCTTAGGAATTAAAACTCAGACACTTGTAAATCACTTCTGGGGAATTACTTACCAATCTTGCCACATCTTAAAAATTCGTAGTGACGCTCCTTCGTCGCTAACGCAACGCTTACGTAATTCGTAATTCGTAATTATTTTTCATCCGGGGATTTAAACCCCGACTGAAAAATGACCACGTGTAGACGTGGGGGTATCAAACCCTTTTTTAATTACGAATTACGAAGAGCGCAATTACGAATTATGATGAATGTATACCTGGTTTTATATTGCGATCGGTAATGAAAAATTTTTCCTGGTAGAATGCGAATTATTCCGATTTAACGACTTTCCTTTGCTTGTTTCATAGTGTAATCGTGCTGTGCTTTCTTTGATTACACCAGTTTTACACCAATTATGACAAAATTTCCAGCAATCTCGGCGAATCCGAGCAGCCCGAATATTTGTACAAATACCAGTCAAAGTATATATTTAGTAGGTTTTCTAACGGAGAGGGAGGGATTCCAATCCTCGTTGAAGTTGCCCCCAAACAGCATGTGAAGTGCTGTTTTTAAGGACGTGCAACAATTGCAGTAGATGCATTTTAACACAATCTTTAAACAATATTTAACCTACTTCAACCAATTGTTATACCATTTAAGTGATAATTAGTGCTGTAACTTCAACCACAGGTCTTATATGGTAGCTAGCAAGAGCAATGAATTTAAGTACTTATCAATCGTCACCATGAATACCAGTTATGGCGCTATGTACCAGTTACGGCTATCAAGTAAGTTGGGACGTAAAACGATAGGTCTAGGCAGTGACAAGATACAAGCGTTAAACCTAGCTTTAATGGTAGATGAGGAAATAGAAAAATGCGTCGTCAGTGAGCAAGTAATTGAAATTGATTACCTCAAGGCATTAGTTAAAGATGCTCAAAATGTCATCAAAACTAAGAAATATGAAAGATTGAGAATAGTTGAAAAAGATGACTTAACTATACTTTGGGACAAATATGTTAGCTTCCATACCTCAATTAATTCTTGGGAACAAACATATATCTTCACGACTATTCAAACGGTTGGAAATCTTATTAAGCGTTGTCCATTTCAACGCTTAGAACAAAAAAATGAATTAGTAGAATGGTTATTTAGTGATGAAAAACGTAGTCAAAAAACCAACAAAGATAGGCTAAAGCTAATAGTCGCCGCTATTGATTGGAATTCTAAGCAAGGAAACATTCCTAGAAAATGGGGGATAGAATACCGTGACTTGCTAGAAAGTATCAGTATCAAAACTGAAAATAAAAGTAGCATTAGCTGTGAAGAGGATGACATCGACATCTTTACAGTAAAGGAGGTCTACCAAATCCTAGATGCTCTTAAAAATGAAACCCACTCACGGATTGATGGCAGACACTATCAATACTTCAAATATGTTTACTTTTGTTGGCTAACTGGTTGCCGACCCTCAGAGGCAATAGCGCTGAAATGGGAAAATGTTGATTTAGTGAAAAAAAGAGTTAAATTTTGTGAAGCACAAGTCAGTGCTAGTGGGAGAATTATCAAAAAAAAGGGAACCAAGACAGTTCCTTTTCGATACTTCCCCATTAATGAAGAATTAATGGAACTTCTTCATTCTACCCCCTACAGGACTGATTATGTGTTTACCAATATCAATGGTAAACCAATTTCACAACCAGCCTTAAACGGTGTATGGAGAAACTTGCTTGAAGCAATGGGTACTCGCTATCGTGTACCCTACCAATTACGACATACCATGATTAGTTATCACGCCAACAACGATTATCCAATTCATAAACTTGCAGAATTAGTAGGTAATAGCGAAAAAGTCATCAAAGAACATTACCTCAAGCTTGACATTGAACGAATAAGCTTACCTGAGATTATCAAGAAATAAAACTCAACTTACATCACTCATTAATTAACCCCTACCAATTCAATAAGGGTTTTCTACCATTCAACCAAGACTTCAACCAGCCCAGATTTAATAGATTAACTTAAACCGTTACCAGCTATGGAAAGCGGAGAGGGAGGGATTCGAACCCTCGTATACGTTTCCGCATAACGGCATTTCCAGTGCCGCGCCTTCAACCACTCGGCCACCTCTCCAGGTATCACGATCTACAACTTTACACTAGTATTGCATAAAATGCAATCAGATTAAATCCAAAATCCCAAATCAAGATGTCTCCTACATACACCATTAAAGTTCACGATCGCGCCAAAGGTATAACATACACCCTAAACGTCCCCGATGACCGTTATATCCTACAATCCGCAGAAAAACAAGGGGTAGAACTACCTTTTTCCTGCCGAAATGGGGCTTGCACCACTTGTGCTGTCAGGGTGCAAGCCGGAGAAATTTACCAACCAGAAGCGGTGGGACTCTCACCACACTTACAAAAAAAAGGCTATGCCCTGTTGTGTGTCAGTTATGCTCGTTCTGATTTGGAGGTGGAGACACAAGACGAAGATGAAGTCTATGAACTCCAGTTTGGGCGCTATTTTGCCAAGGGGAAAGTTCGGAGTGGTCTGCCGTTAGATGAAGATTAATGTGGTTAGTGGTTAGTAGTTAGTGGTTAGTGGTTAGTGGTTAGTAGTTAGTAGGGGCGCTCTTGCCGTTCGCCTGTACAGTGGTTAGTAGTTATATTGACAATCAACAACTAACAATCAACAATCAACAATCAACAACTAACAACTAACCACTAACCACTAACAATCATCAAATGACAAAAATTATCATTTTATTCTGTCTATTACTACTTGTAGCTTGTCAACCGCAAAAGAACGAAGAACAAAGCAAACAAGTGTTCTTAAAAGTAGCACAAGTCGTGAGTGGGCAAGCTTTAGAGGTGGTAGGTACGACTAACCAACCCACTTTGATTTCCCAAGTGCGGTTGATTGGGATTGATGCACCAGATATGCAGCAGCGTCCTTGGGGAATTGAGGCAAAACAACAATTAGAAGCGCTGATTGAGGAGGGACAACCTGTCCGCTTGGAGTTTGATATATCCGAGAAAGATAAATTCGGGCGAACTCTGGCGTATGTGTGGAAAGACATGGTGTTGTTGAATGAACAGTTAGTGAAAAATGGGTATGCGCTGTTTGTGGCGCGATCGCCCAACCATAAATATGACCAGCGTTTGGAACGTGCCCAACAATGGGCTAGACTCATGGGGCAAGGAATTTGGAACCCAGAAAGACCCATGCGTCTCACTCCCGCTGAGTTTCGCAGGCAGAATCGTTAGCAAGGAGTTGTTGGTTGTTGATTGTTAGTTGTTGATTGTTAGTTGTCAAAAACTACCACTAACCACTAACCACTAACAACTAACCACTAACAACTAACCACTAACCACTAACAACTAACAACCAAACAAATGACAAAACTACAAATATTTTTAGATATTGCGACTGAAGCGGCGTTGGCTGCTGGTGCGGTGTTGCAAGGCTACTTGGGTAAGTTAGAGGATGGAATTATCGAAAAAGGACGTCCTGGTGATTTGGTGACAGCAGCTGATAAAGCTGCGGAAGTAGTGATTTTAGAGGTTTTGCGTCGCCACTTTCCCCAACACTCTATCCTTGCTGAAGAATCAGGGAAACTGGGCGATCAAGAAAATGAATACCTTTGGGCAATTGACCCTTTAGATGGCACAACTAACTACGCTCACCAATACCCCTTTTTTGCCGTTTCCATTGGGCTGTTCATTAAAGGAGTCTCGCAAGTTGGTGTGATTTACGACCCTTTTCACAATGAGTTATTCCGTGCGGCTCAAGGTTTGGGCGCAACGCGCAACCGTATCCCAATCAAGGTTTCGGAAACTTCTCAACTGAGTAAAAGTCTGCTCGTTACGGGATTTGCTTACGACCGCCGAGAAACATCTGACAACAACTACGCAGAATTTTGTCACCTTACCCATCTTACCCAAGGAGTACGGCGCAGCGGTTCGGCATCGCTGGATTTGGCTCACGTCGCCTGTGGGCGTGTCGATGGCTACTGGGAACGAGGTATCGCTCCTTGGGATATTGCCGCCGGCGTAATTTTGTTACTTGAAGCTGGGGGTAAAATCACTGCATACGATCGCACTCCCTTAAAAATTGAGTCAGGTAGAATTCTCGCCACTAATGGTTACATTCACGACAGCCTTAGTCAAGAATTACAGCAGGTTCCGCCGCTTTCATCCTGGAAATGAGAAAGTAGGGGCGCTCTTTCCCCCGCCCTACAGAAGTGGTTAGTAGTACTGCTTCACAACTAACAACTAACAACTAACTAATTACTAATGACTAATGAAGCAAAGTACACTAAAGTGAATCTAACTGCTCCTTTGGTGCACACGAATATGTCTTTTAAAATAGACCGTGGATTGTTTAAATATGATTTCGTAGATCATCATGCAGTTTTGTGTGTTCCAGTTGATGCGGATGTGAAGGACATCCGCAAACGCTATCTGAAGATCGCCCGCCGTCTGCACCCTGATAGCAATGGAACTACAAGCCCTGCTGAGAAAAAGTTGGCAAGCGACTTGTTGTCAAAGCTGGTTAACCCAGCTTATGAAAAAATCTCGGTAGAGAAAAATCATGCTGAATATATTTTAGTGATGTCGCACATGGGCAAGCGCTTAATGCAAGAATCTGCTTCAGTAGAACTCACTACCGACAAAGCTAAGCAGTTAGCAAGTGTACCTAATGTAGAACATATTTATAAAACTGAGATCGCCAAAATTGCTGAAACTCAATATGAATCTTTGCAGCAAGCAACGCAAGTCATTGCAATGCTTAGCGAGTTGAATTTGGTTTACTTAATGCGGAGTGTTGGCAAATCATTTGCAGTCCCGCCGCCAACGGTCACTCAAGTTAAAAATAACCCCACAGTCAAGCAAGCAGATGCACCACCGAAGGAAGAGTCGATCGTGGTTCAGTATTTGCGTCGCGCTCAAGAGTTGATGGCAAAAAATCAATTGGCACCAGCTCGGGTAGAATTGCAGGATGCTCTGAAGCTAGAGCCAAATAATAGTCGAAGTCATAGCTTGATTGGAGTAGTGTATTTGAAGCAAAATCAAATAACAATGGCAAAAGTTCATTTTGACCGTACCCTGCAATTAGACCCCAATGACCAAATAGCGTTAGAAGGGAAACGCAAAATTGAACAGATTACAGGGCAACACAAGAGTGATGCTTCGTCAACAGCAAAGTCAAATACTGGGGCTAAGCAGCCAGATAAATCTGGGGGCGGCGGTTTGTTTGGTGGTTTGTTTGGTGGGAAGAAAAAATAATGGTGTATCAACCAGCAGCAGGTGCAAGGGATTTATTGCCTCTAGATGTAGCTCAAAAACGCTGGATTGAGGATAGGCTAGAGCAAGTGTTTCACCGGTGGGGATATCACAGAATTATCACCCCGACGCTGGAACGCATAGATACGCTGATGGCGGGGGGAGCAATTCAGCGGTCTGCGGTGATTCAATTGCAAAATGCCGAAGATGAAGAATTAGGGCTGCGTCCAGAACTGACAGCTTCTATTGCTCGTGCGGCGGTAACGCGCATGGCTGGTGTTACTTATCCGCAACGCTTGTACTACAACGCCAATGTCTTCCAACGTACACCAGGGTTGAGGCAAAATTCCCAACAGGAATTTTACCAAGCTGGGGTAGAGTTGCTTGGCAGTGGGGGATTGCTCGCCGATGCAGAAGTGCTGCTGTTGGTGGCGGATTGTTTGCAAGCAATCCCTTTGGGTCCCTGGCATTTGATTTTAGGCGAGGCGGGAATCACGCGATCGCTCCTGAAAGCTTTTCCCGAACACTTACGAGGAAAAGTCCGGAGTGCGATATCGAGCCTTGACCGCGTCACTATAGACACTTTACCTCTGAGTGATGAACTCAGGGAACGCGCTCTGATCATGCTGGATTTACGTGGAAACCCAACTGATGTATTGCAACTCGTCAGCAGTCTGGGTCTAGATCAATCCCTAGAAGAGGTGGTAAATCTTAAATCTCTGGTAGAATTGATTGAATCTAGGGGCAGTTTCCCGTTAATCCTTGACTTGAGTCTGATTCAAACCTTTGACTACTACACTGGCATAGTGTTTGAGGTAGTGAATGATACTGATGGAACGCGGGTTTTAGGGCGAGGTGGTCGCTACGACCAGCTTTTGGGACTATATCATCCCCAAGGAGAAAACACCCCCGGAATTGGTTTTGCACTCTTCATAGAAGATTTATACAAAGTTCTTTTGTCAACTCAGCAATTACCACAAGCTACCCCAGCTAGTCATTGGTTGGTTGTACCAGAAACATCAGATGCCTATGCCGCTGCCTTTGCCTACGCCGCAAAACTCCGAGACTCTACCCATCTAGTACGGGTAGAAATGGATTTGTGTGGACGGAACGCGGATGAGATCAGGCAATATGCACGCGATCGCAGCATTGCTCAAATTGCTTGGGTCAAAGCTGATGGTTCGCCAATAATTGAATCAATATTAAAGAGGGAGTAGGGAGTAGGGAGTGGGGAGTAGGGGAAGATGAGGGGGATGAGGGAGATGAGGGAGATGAGGGGGATGAGGGGGATGAGGGGGATGAGGGGGATGAGGGGGATGAGGGAGATGAGGGAGATGAGGGAGATGAGGGGGATGAGGGAGACAAGGGAGACAAGGGAGACAAGGGAGACAAGGGAGAGGAATGCTTCTTTGTCCTCCTCATCCTCCTCATCCTCCCCCACTCCCCACTCCCTACTCCCCACTCCCCATTCCCCACTCCCTACTCCCCACTCCCCATTCCCCACTCCCTACTCCCCACTCCCCATTCCCCACTCCCTTCTTTAGTCAATAATTCTTGGACTATGGACGTATCAATAACTTATTACTTAGTATTGTTGCTAGCCTAGAAACATCTGGCTAAATACAGCTTTTTGATCCAAATAGAGGGGAACTATGGCGCACACGATTGTGACTAATATCTGTGAAGGTGTCGCTGATTGCGTAGACGCCTGTCCAGTAGCTTGCATTCATGAAGGTCCAGGCAAAAACGTCAAAGGAACCGATTGGTACTGGATTGATTTTGCTACCTGCATTGACTGTGGCATATGCATCCAAGTTTGTCCAGTGTCCGGGGCGATCGTTCCAGAAGAACGACCGGAGTTACAAAAAACGCCATAATTGTTAGTGGTTAGTTGTTAGTGGTTAGTTGTTAGTGGTTAGTTGTTAGTGGTTAGTGGTTAGTTGCTAATTGTTGATTGCTAATTGCTAATTGCTCGTTTTGCGTGCGCCTATGAGGGTTTCCCGAAGCATGCGGGTTTCACTCCCAATCGGATCTGCGCTCCCTTTGGGTCAATTTTTACTATTAGCGATTAACAACTAACAACTAACAACTAACAACTAACAACTAACCACTAACCAATGACTAATGACTATTTACTAGAAGTTAAAAATGTCCATGCTGGATACATCAAGGATGTGGATATCCTGCAGGGTGTAAATTTTCGGGTGGAACAGGGGGAATTAGTAACAGTGATTGGTCCCAACGGTGCGGGGAAATCCACCTTGGCAAAAACCATTTTTGGACTTTTGACCCCCCACACAGGCACAATTACCTTCAAAGGCGAGAAGATCGTTGGGCTAAAGTCGAATCAAATCGTTCAACGAGGGATGTGCTACATTCCGCAACTTGCTAATGTCTTCCCTTCCCTCAGTGTGGAAGAAAACCTGGAAATGGGCGCTTTTGTCCGCAATGTTCCCCTAAAACCGCTTAAAGACAAAATATTTACCATGTTCTCTAGGCTTGCCGATCGCCGTCATCAACGCGCTGGTACCCTCTCCGGTGGTGAACGCCAAATGCTAGCAATGGGTAAAGCTTTAATGTTAGAACCCAACTTATTGCTTTTAGATGAACCTTCAGCAGCGTTATCTCCCATCTTGGTGACACAAGTGTTTGAGCAGATTAAACAAATTAACCAGGGTGGTACGGCTATTGTATTGGTTGAGCAAAATGCCCGCAAAGCTTTGGAAATGGCTCATCGCGGTTATGTACTGGAGTCTGGACGCGATGCTATCTCAGGTCCTGGTTTGGAATTATTGAATGATCCCAAGGTAGGCGAACTGTATCTAGGCGCGGGTAAGGCGCATTAATGGGGAATGGGGAATGGGGAGACTAAAAATTGTTGGCGCTAGTTACGATATCGAGCAGACTATAGTATCTATTGTTACTTGGTGTCAATAGCACTTGTTTAACAAATGTTCAATGCAGGTACTTAAAATACTAGATATTAAATAAGACGCACTCTATTTCATCTAAATGTAATTACTTAGAGACATTGTAAAAATAAGTGGCATAGTAGTAGGGTGGGTGTCGCTCACCCTACAAATTGTCCTGGATAGACAGTGAAAATGACAGAATTCAGAGAAATTAAAGAGTGGGAACTCGCCCATGAGCTAACAGTTGCCATATATGAAACTACGAAAGCTTTTCCGGAAGAGGAATTACTGGGGTTAACGCAACAAATTCGTTTAGCCTGTGCTGCTATCCCGATTAAAATTGCTCAGGGATGCGTTCGCGAGGATAGGAAAGAACAAGTTAATTTTCTTCAGTCGGCGCGAGATGCAGCTATTGAGGTGGAATATTACCTGTTACTCTGTTATGAGTTGGATATGCTTGAAATCTCTGACTACGACAGTCTTGTCACCAATGTAGTGTTCGTGAAACAACTGCTCGAATCTTTCATTGACAAGCTGAGTCCTAACTTTTAATGAGTTGTTGGTTGTTAGTGGTTAGTGGTTAGTGGTTAGTGGTTAGTGGTTAGTGGTTAGTTGTTGGTTGTTAGTGGTTAGTGGTTAGTGGTTAGTTGTTAGTTGGAGAACAATCAACAATCAACAATCAACAATCAACAATCAACAATCAACAATCAACAACCAACACTTATGATTAAACTTCAGCCAGAACACTTGCAAACAATCCGCACACACGCCGAAAGTACTTACCCTCTGGAGTGCTGTGGTATAATATTGGGTTATGTGGCAGCTTTGGGCAAAACTGTAGTAGAAGTAATGCCAACAGATAATGCCTGGAGTACAGAAGCGGCAGATTTCCCAGGTGATGTAGAGGAGACGCGAAATTTCGCGTCTCTACATAATGAAAGGCGAAGGTATGCGATCGCACCTCAAGTCATGTTACAAGCACAAAAGAAAGCACTCGTTCGACATCTCAACATAATTGGAATTTATCACTCCCATCCTGATTATCCAGCGAACCCCTCAGAATTTGACCGCCTGTACGCTTGGCAGGAATACTCTTATATCATTGTTTCCGTACAAAACGGCATTGCTGCTGACATCAAAAGCTGGAGTTTGAATGATAACCATCAATTCCAGCAAGAAGCAATTCAAGATGATTAGTAGGGGCGAACGGCCCAACGGGAAAGCAGATCCTGCAGGAGGGAGACCCTCCTTCAGGGCTGTGTCACCGTTCGCCCGTACAGTGGTTAGTCGTACTTTTTGACAACTAACAACTAACAACTAACAACTAACAACTATCCACTGCCTCACTTTTTTCGGTAGGATAAAAATTCTGCGCTTCCACATCAAACTGCCATGCTCAATCCCAATCTGGATGAAATCCAGCTCGCAAAAGAAGAATACGAACGTTACTCCCGCCACCTGATTCTGCCGGAAGTAGGACTGGAAGGACAAAAACGCCTAAAAGCTGCTAGCGTGTTGTGTATCGGTACCGGTGGACTGGGTTCGCCCCTCCTTTTGTATCTGGCGGCGGCGGGTGTCGGACGCATCGGGATTGTTGATTTCGATGTTGTCGATAGTTCCAACCTGCAACGCCAAGTCATTCACGGTACGTCTTGGGTAGGTAAACCTAAGATTGAATCTGCAAAAACCCGCATTCTAGAAATTAATCCTCTTTGTCAAGTTGACTTGTACGAAACGCGGTTCAGTTCAGAAAACGCCCTTGACATCATTAAGCCTTACGATATTGTGGTGGATGGTACTGATAACTTCCCCACACGCTATCTAGTAAACGATGCCTGCGTGTTGCTGAACAAGCCTAACGTCTACGGTTCCATCTTCCGTTTTGAAGGGCAAGCTACTGTATTTAACTACGAAGGTGGACCAAATTATCGTGACCTTTACCCCGAACCACCACCACCTGGAATGGTTCCCTCCTGTGCTGAAGGTGGTGTACTGGGTGTTTTGTGTGGTATTATAGGTACGATACAGGCAACGGAAACTGTCAAAATTATTATTGGACAGGGTAGGACCCTGAGTGGGCGACTGCTGCTGTATAATGCCCTAGAAATGACGTTCCGCGAATTGAAGTTGCGTCCCAACCCGGTGCGTCCGGTGATTGAGAAGTTGATTGATTACGAACAATTCTGCGGTATCCCACAAGCGAAAGCCGAGGAGGCGAAACAGCAGATGGCAATTACAGAAATGACTGTGCAAGAGTTGAAGCAATTGCTGGATAGCGGTGCAGATGATTTTGTGCTGCTAGATGTCCGCAATCCTCATGAGTATGAAATTGCCAAGATTCCTGGTGCAATCTTGGTGCCTTTACCAGATATTGAACAAGGGAAAGGCGTTGACAAGGTGAAGGAACTGCTCAATGGACATCGTTTGATTGCTCATTGTAAAGCGGGTGGGCGTTCTGCAAAAGCCCTTGGAATTCTCCAGGAAGCGGGAATTGAAGGTACGAATGTGAAGGGGGGAATTACCGCTTGGAGTAAGGAAATAGATCCGTTGGTTCCGGAATATTAAAACTTGGCAACGGATGTTGTAACGGATGTAACGGATGTGTGATCTGTGGGACTGAAAGATAACTTATCCGCTACATCCGTTAGTCATCCGTTGCCAAAAGTTTATTGGACAAACCAGCGCCGAATCAAGTCTACAGTATTAAAACTTGGCAACGGATTTTGTAACGGATGTAACGGATGTCTGATCTGTGGGACTCAAAGATAACTTATCCGCTACATCCGTTACTCATCCGTTGCCAATAGTTTATTGGGCAAATTAGCGTCGAATCAAGTCTACAGTATTAAAACTTGGCAACGGATGTTGTAACGGATGTAACGGATGTGTGATCTGTGGGACTTAAAGATCACTTATCCGCTACATCAGTTAGTCATGCGTTGCCAATAGTTTATTGGGCAAATTAGCGCTGAATCAAGTCTACAGTATTAAAACTTGGCAACGGATGTTGTAACGGATGTAACGGATGTGTGATCTGTGGGACTCAAAGATAACTTATCCGCTACATCCGTTACTCATCCGTTGCCAAAAGTTTATTGGGCAAACCATCGCCGAATTAACTCAACTTGGAAGCGATAGCCGTCGCCTACTTCTTCAATTAGTTCGCGTTGTAATAGTAATTTAAGAGTGCGATCGCATTCATCGGGAAACTGTCGCGAGATGGTTTGACGGCTAACTATAGTCCCTTCTCCTTGGGCTGCAATGAAGCGCAGGATAGCTAGCCCAGCCGCGTTTACTTGGTTGTTTTGAATATCAGCGAAGAAAAAGCTACCAGTGCTTAAAGCCTGTGCGATCGCCTCCTTCACATCCGTTAAAGTTGCAAATCGGCGAACAGATGGATCTTGCTCGTTCTTAAGGGCGACAATTTCCGCACACAGCAGTTGTACTAGGAAAGGGTGACATCGGGTGAGTTGCAGCACTCGCTCAACGGCATCAGGTTCATAGCGTAGGGTAAAATCTTTGACAGGGTGTTCAATTAATTGACGAGCTTCCGCTTCCTGCAAGTAGCTGATATGCACGACTTGCACATTGATTAAGTAGCTAGCCCAGCGCTGATATTCCTCTATAGTATGAGAACCTGACAGCAGTACTTTGAAGCGGGGACGATGTTGTATAAGGTTACGCAACATTCCCAGCACGTCTTGCTCATCAAAGCGTCCTTTAGCTATGACGCTATCCAGCACCTCGAATTCGTCTAATGCAAGTAAGGCGGTATTTTGTTCTAGCGCCTGTTCTACTTTATCTAGCCATTCGTCAAAGCAGGTAAACGGATCAGTTGTTAGCGCTTCGCGTGTCAGGGGTGATAGGGTTAAGCCTCCTTGTCGTTTGGCTGAGTTCACCATACCTCTAGCAAGGTTGTAGAGAAAACCTGCATGATCGCTTGCTGATGAGGGTGCGCCTTGTAAGTCTACAAACATAGGGATAATGCTATTGGGTAGCAGGCGTCCCAGATTGTTAAGCAAAGAAGTTTTGCCCATGCGTCGTTGACCATAGAGTAGCAAGGGTGGACGGCGGCGGTCTAGCAGTAATTGCTCGATGCGTAAGCCAATGTCAGTGCGTCCGGTGAAGATTTTTTGCTGTTCTGTAAGGGGTACGCCAATGATGTACGGAGAGTCAATCTCTTGGCGGAGTTCGACAGATTTTGCCAGTTCATCTACATATTTGGCTAGGATCTGATGCCAACTTTTAGCGATGGGGTCGAAGCGGGAGGCGTATTTATTGCTACTACGATTCAAGTACTGCAACTGCGCATCTAAACGGTCTACAACAGCCCTGAGTGCTAGACGCTGGTTGTAAGAACTTTTCTGATTTAGAGCAGCGTCCACATCCTCACTGATGCGGCTGAAGATGCGTAGCACAGGGCTTGCGGCATTTTCTAGTTCGTCAATTACCAGACTGCGGTGAACCTTACGGATAGCTTCCACATCTACACAGCGTTCTAAACTGCGTCCATCCAGTTCAATTTGTGCCGCTTGAACTGCCCAGCGCTGGCGACTGGTACTCAGGTAATCAATAGCTGCTTGTCCCTCAACTGGGTAGTGTTCCATTGCCAAGACTAAGTGCTTGTCCAAGTCACGTAGTGGTAGATACTGCCACTCATCCCAAAAAGCAGAATTCCAGCGTAACAAACTTTGCTCCTTGCCTATGCCTCTTTCGTCAAGTTCATGAAGCAGCATATTCCATAATTGCTGGAATGGGTAGGACACCACAGGTCGCCAAGAGTTGATGGTGACTCCCACGCCAAACGCCACGCCAAACGCCACGCCAAACGCCACGCCAAACGCCACGCCAAACGCCACGCCAAACGCCACGCCAAACGCCACGCCAAACGCCACGCCAAACGCCACGCCAAACGCCACGCCAAACGCCACGCCAAACGCCACGCCAAACGCCACGCCAAACGCCACGCCAAACGCCACGCCTAACGCCACGCCACTCGCCACGCCTAACGCCACGCCACTCGCCACGCCAAACGCCACGCCAAACGCCACGCCTAACGCCACGCGAAAAGTTATATTTGCAATTGATTCACCCAGTGTCAACAGTACCAAGCCCAGCATTAAATTAGCCAGGATAGGTAAGATCAAGTATCCCTGTATTAGCATTCGCCACAGAGCAAGGTTCCGCCATCGCCCTTGTCTGAACAAAAAAATCAGAGAGGAGTCAAGTCGCTTCTCAAGAGTCAAAAGTCAAAAGTCAAAAGTCAAAAGTAAGAACCCCATAAATAAATTTAGGGGCTTGTAATAAGGACGTAGTATTTCTTGCGCTACGCGTCTCGAAATACATATTTTTCATTTTCCATAAATAAATTTAGGGGCTTGTACCTTTTTTGTACTTTTGACTTTTGACTTTTGACTTTTGACTTCCCGAAGGGCGGTCAGGGTCTAGGGCGGGGTCAATGAGTTTAAGGTAATTTCCCCAAGCTGAGGGACGGAAGACAAGCCAGAACAGCAGTTGCAAGCTACCCAGTATCCAGTTGGGGTGTTGCTCAGGTGCATTGGTGTAGGCGTTGCGGGGTAAGCTGCTAGGCATTTCATTTGCCTCGTCGGGGTAATAGAGGAACTATGTCATTGCGAACGCAGCGACAGCGTAGTGAAGCAATCCCATTTCTGGCGATTGCTTCGCAACGCTCGCAATGACACCACAACAATTTACAATTCATCATATAAATCTTTCCATTCAAGATTGATACTGAGGAACTATGTCATTGCGAACGCAGCGACAGCGTAGTGAAGCAATCCCATTTCTGGCGATTGCTTCGCAACGCTCGCAATGACACCACAACAATTTACAATTCATCATATAAATCTTTCCATTCAAGATTGATACTGAGGAACTATGTCATTGCGAACGCAGCGACAGCGTAGTGAAGCAATCCCATTTCTGGCGATTGCTTCGCAACGCTCGCAATGACACGATAACAATTTACAATTCATCATATAAATCTTTCCATTCAAGATTGATACTGAGGAACTATGTCATTGCGAACGCAGCGACAGCGTAGTGAAGCAATCCCATTTCTGGCGATTGCTTCGCAACGCTCGCAATGACACGATAACAATTTACAATTCATCATATAAATCTTTCCATTCAAGATTGATACTGAGGAACTATGTCATTGCGAACGCAGCGACAGCGTAGTGAAGCAATCCCATTTCTGGCGATTGCTTCGCAACGCTCGCAATGACACCACAACAATTTACAATTCATCATATAAATCTTTCCATTCAAGATTGATATTGAGGAACTATGTCATTGCGAACGCAGCGACAGCGTAGTGAAGCAATCCCATTTCTGGCGATTGCTTCGCAACGCTCGCAATGACACCACAACAATTTACAATTCATTATATAAATCTTTCCATTCAAGATTGATACTGAGGAACTATGTCATTGCGAACGCAGCGACAGCGTAGTGAAGCAATCCCATTTCTGGCGATTGCTTCGCAACGCTCGCAATGACACCACAACAATTTACAATTCATTATATAAATCTTTCCATTCAAGATTGATACTGAGGAACTATGTCATTGCGAACGCAGCGACAGCGTAGTGAAGCAATCCCATTTCTGGCGATTGCTTCGCAACGCTCGCAATGACACCACAACAATTTACAATTCATTATATAAATCTTTCCATTCAAGATTGATACTGAGGAACTATGTCATTGCGAACGCAGCGACAGCGTAGTGAAGCAATCCCATTTCTGGCGATTGCTTCGCAACGCTCGCAATGACACCACAACAATTTACAATTCATTATATAAATCTTTCCATTCAAGATTGATACTGAGGAACTATGTCATTGCGAACGCAGCGACAGCGTAGTGAAGCAATCCCATTTCTGGCGATTGCTTCGCAACGCTCGCAATGACACCACAACAATTTACAATTCATTATATAAATCTTTCCATTCAAGATTGATACTATTGACTAAATCAATCTTCTTTTGCCTAGACCCAGCTTTAATCTGTTTTTCTCTACTAATCGCTGCGTAGCTATCGTCAAATATTTCGTAATAAACTAATTTTGTGACGTTGTATTTTTTGGTAAATCCATGTATCAATTTTGACTTGTGTTCATAAACCCTCCTTTGCAAGTCATTAGTTACTCCTGTGTAAAGCACAGTGTTGTACGTATTCGTTATAATATACAAATAATATTTTTTACTCATGTAGTTTGACTATCTAACTGCAATTGACATAGCGGAACTAACGAGAGTTAAAACGGATTGATTGTTAACCCTTGATTATCTAATTGTAATTCACACTGTTGGAAAACATAGTTAACAGCAGCGAATAGCCGTTCCAAATCCTGAATCGTATAAAATATTTTGTTTTGAGTAAAAACATCTAAATTTAGCTTACCAAACTGCCAGATAGCTCCATTAGAAACAATCCCAAATATCGTCTGTTCTGGCTCATTATTCAGACGCTGCACCGCCACCATTTCTGAAAAGCACTGACCCCAGCCTTCAGTAAAGTCGCTTTCTTTCTTGGCTTCAACTAACACGAAATATGGCTTGTCAAAAACTACAGTGCCAAGGGGAGAACGCTTTGCCAATATATAATCAGGAACACCGCACAAATTTTCATTATAATTTAACGTCTGGTGACTCCATAGTAGAAAATTATTCCGATAAGCTTTCCAAACTTCTTTCAAAACTGGATAAATTATATTCTCACAAATAGCAATTTCGGAATTATCAAAAACTCCTTCATTGAAAATTAAATCTAATTCCTGCCGAAAAACATCACTAACCGCAAATTCTATTTCAATAATGAAATCATCACGGACATACTTAATCTGAAATTCTTTGGCAACAGCGCCAATACTCTTGTAACTGCTAAAAGGCATTTTTTTAGCTCTCCCTTTCTGTTTCCAACAAATGAGCAAATTCTTTTATCTGTCGTAACCCTTCTTCGCGCCAATTCTCATTAGTCTCTCCCTCTTCCAGACTAAACAATCTTTCTCTACAAAGAATTTGCAGCAACAGTGGCAAGCAGCGACTTTGAGTTAAAATCCACTCTACATCGTCATCAGGAAAGGGTATTGGCGAACTGGCTATCAATTCCCGCGCTTCTGTCTCAGTTAGCGCTCCCAGAGTCGCAGTGTAGCCGAAAATATTGAAAAAGGGTGAACTATGCCCCGTGTTGCGAGCAAGTTCAATCGGTGATTCATGAGTTGCCAAGACAAATGCTAGATTTCCCCCTGTCTGGTTAGTTGCTAATGAACGCAAACTCTCCCAAAATCCATCATCCAACTCTGGACAGCGTTGCAACCCAACGCCAATTTCATCTAGTAAGATGACTGTAGGGTTATGCAAATTGCTGCTAACCACGTCCATAAAATGATCCAAGTCACAAGGTGTCGGCACTTTCATACTCAGGCATTCTAGGATATAGCTTAGTAGCCTCTCCTTGCTTGCCATGCGTGGATCTTGAAAGTCTACGAAAATCCAGCGATAATTTTCTGGATGCGGTAACCAATCATACTTTTGACCAAGACGTAACTGTTCTGGTGGGGTGCTGGTGATGTTTTTCAGGTAGTACAGAAGAGAGGTTTTGCCGCTACGCCGTTTACCGATAATCGCAGCGTTTTGCAGGGGAAGCCGTTTGAGTAGGTTGAAAAGGCGTTTTAGTTCTCTCTCACGCCCAAAAAAGTCACGAGAATGGGTGATGGGAGGTCCTTTGATAAATGGCGATCGCTCCCCATTTGTTGGAGGCTGAGGCGGTTGAATTTCAGGTTCTTTATATGCGATCGCTTGCCAGTCAAGACCTAATTTATTACAAATTTCGACAAAATTAAAATAATCAATCGCTTTACCACTGAGAAAGTTTTTAACAGTGGATAGAGATACCTCTACATTCTCAGCTAAGACCTTCTGGCTAGGATAGCTATTACGCTGAAGGGCTGACTTAACTTTTTGAATATACTCTGAGGCAACTTTAAGCGATCGCGGCATCACTTTTCATCAGCTTTGAGCCAGTCATTTATTTCAGGGCTAAAGTTAAGTGCCATTACCAAATAAGGTGCGAAGCGCGATCGCGTAACGCACCAATTAATTATAGGGTACATATAGGATTCTCGGACTTACGCACTATACAAATTAAGCATCATGTGTTTGACGAGATTCGTTCGTTTTAGACAGCTTAGGCGTCAGCATTCAAACAGAATCGACGATATTGTAGGGGCGGGGTAACCCCGCCCTTACGATTATATTGTGGTCTACGAATTGCCTGAAAAATCCATATTCATACTTAAGCCCACCAGATCCGGGTTTTGGTGGGCAATGCCTACGTATATATTCACACTATAGGCGCACGGATTCCTATAGGCGATGATGTAACGCACCAGCCTAACAGTTAGGGGTGCGTTACAGCAAGCAATAGCACACCCTACCACAACTAAAAGTTGGCGCTAATTCCGCTATAAGTCAACTATTTCTCAACCAGCATCTCCGCCAATGCCCAATTTAAATGAAATTGTAGAGTTCATTGCAAGGGCAAAAAATATGAATAACCAAAATCAATCTACCAATATTATTTACCAAGAACGCCATAGTATTTATCAAGAGCGACTTCGCCAAGCCCGTGCAGCTTTCAACCTCGCCTACAGATTCCTAACTGTGAGTGGGATCATTGGTTTTGCAAGTATTTTGCTACTCTTTTCAGGAAAAGTTTCAGCAGGAAAAGTTGCAGCATCTGAAGGCGGCATTTATAGCAGTGTCAGTGTGTTACTGCTGAAATTTGCCAAAGATGCCAACAACAGACTTGATGAAGCTGCAAGGGGGCAACGGATGTTGTAGCGGATATAACGGATGTGTGATCTGTGAGACTCAAAGATCACTTATCCGCTACATCCGTTAGTCATCCGTTGCCAAAAACCATTGCCAGGAATTTTCACACGATGTTGTAGCGGATATAACGGATGTGTGATCTGTGGGACTCAAAGATAACTCATCCGCTACATCCGTTAGTCATCCGTTGCCAAAAACCATTGCCAGGAATTTTCACAGGATGTTGTAGCGGATATAACGGATGTGTGATCTGTGAGACTCAAAGATAACTCATCCGCTACATCCGTTAGTCATCCGTTGCCAAAAACCATTGCCGGGAATTTTCACAGGATGTTGTAGCGGATATAACGGATGTGTAATCTGTGAGACTCAAAGATAACTTATCCGCTACATCCGTTAGTCATCCGTTGCCAAAAACCATTGCCAGGAATTTTCACAGGATGTTGTAGCGGATATAACGGATGTGTGATCTGTGAGACTCAAAGATAACTCATCCGCTACATCCGTTAGTCATCCGTTGCCAAAAACCATTGCCAGGAATTTTCACAGGATGTTGTAGCGGATATAACGGATGTGTGATCTGTGAGACTCAAAGATCACTTATCCGCTACATCCGTTAGTCATCCGTTACCAAAAACCATTGCCAGGAATTTTCACAGGATGTTGTAGCGGATATAACGGATGTGTGATCTGTGAGACTCAAAGATCACTTATCCGCTACATCCGTTAGTCATCCGTTACCAAAAACCATTGCCAGGAATTTTCACAGGATGTTGTAGCGGATATAACGGATGTGTGATCTGTGAGACTCAAAGATCACTCATCCGCTACATCCGTTAGTCATCCGTTGCCAAAAACCATTGCCGGGAATTTTCACTTGTGTTATCTATGGAACTCAAAGATAACTTATCCGCTACATCCGTTAGTCATCCGTTGCCCGGTTGATCGCCCACAATTCCCCCCGACTTTCCATCGCTAAATATCAAAACGGTGAACGTACAAGATTTAACGAATGAATTATATTTGCGTCACATAGACGAAGGAATCCGTTACATCCCGTACTTTCACCGTTGCCTACACTGCGCAATTCAAATCACCGGCTTTTTGCGTAAACCGGATATTCTCCCGGTAGTCTACACGACAATCGATCACTGCTGGTACATCCTGTGCCAAAGCCTCTTTCAGCATGGGAACCAAATCAGTAGCAGATTCAACGCGGTAGCCTTTTAGACCCATACTTTCGGCAAATTTGACAAAATCAGGGTTGCCAAAATGCACAAAAGATGCTCTGCCTTTGCCAAAGTGATTTTCTTGCTTCCATTCAATCAACCCATAGCCACCATCATTAAAAATTAAGGTGACAAAGGGCGTACCGATACGCAAAGCAGTTTCTAATTCCTGGCAATTCATCATAAAGCCGCCATCGCCTGTTGCCGCAACGACTTTGCGGTCGGGATTAACAAGCTTGGCTGCTAAAGCACCAGGAATGGCAATACCCATCGCCGCAAAGCCATTGGAAATCAAGCAAGTATTCGGGCTATGGCAATGATAATGACGGGCAATCCACATTTTATGTGCGCCGACATCAGATATCACAATATCATCTGGTCCCATTACCTGCCGCAAGTCATAAATTAGCTTTTGTGGCTTAATGGGAAATTCGTCATCGTGAGCGTATTGTTCGTAATCGGCACGAATATTTGCTCGTAAACTGATAGCATAGGGACTGGATTTACCGTGGCGATCTGCCAACTTTAAGATTTCAAAGAGGGAATCAGAAATATCCCCCACGACTTCAACTTTAGGGATGTAACTACTATCAATTTCTGCTGGGCTGGCGGCAATATGAACAATTGGAATGCTGCCAACAGGATTCCATTTTTTCGGGGAAAACTCTATTAAGTCATAGCCAATGGCAATCACCAAATCTGTGTTGTCAAAGCCGCAGTTGACGAAATCTCGCTGCTGTAATCCCACTGACCATAAAGCTAAGGGATGCGTATAGGGAATCACTCCTTTGCCCATAAAAGTATTGGCAACGGGGATATTCATCTCGGTGGCAAATTGCGTTACAGCATCGCTGGCTTGAGCGCGGATTGCACCATTTCCGACTAAGATTAGGGGATTAGCCGCTTGGGAAATTGCCGCTGCGGCTGCCCTAATACTGTGAAAAGAGGCAAAGGTTTTTTCGACAGTACCCTTAGACAAGGGTTTGCCTTCTACAAGCATGGCAGCAATATTTTCCGGCACATCGATGTGAACCGCGCCAGGTTTTTCGGTTTGCGCTAGCTTAAAGGCTTTGCGCACAACTTCCGGTGTAATACTTGGTCGGACAATCTGCTTGTTCCACTTTGTCACAGGTGCAAACATCGCCACCAAATCTAAATATTGATGGGATTCGATGTGCATGCGATCTGTTCCTACTTGCCCGGTAATCGCTACCAAAGGCGCACCATCCAAGTTTGCATCTGCTACCCCGGTCATCAAATTTGTTGCACCAGGACCAAGTGTAGAAAGACACACCCCCGCTTTTCCTGTCAGACGTCCGTAGACATCTGCCATAAACGCCGCCCCCTGTTCGTGACGGGTGGTAATAAATTGAATGGAAGAATTTTTCAACGCTTCCAAAACGTGCAGGTTTTCCTCGCCAGGGAGTCCGAAAACATATTGCACCCCTTCATTTTCCAAACACTGTACTAGTAGTTCTGCCGTGTTTTTCATTTTGATCTGTTTATCCTCTTTACATCCTTGGCTTTTCGGTAGATTTCGGTAGATTATTATTTCACCCACACAGTTTTAACATTTACAAACTCTTGTATGCCTTGGATACTTAATTCTCTTCCATAACCAGAACGCTTGATGCCACCAAAGGGCAGTCGGGGATCGGACTTTACCATACCGTTGATAAATACCGCACCTGCTTCGATTTCCTCAATCAAGCGATCGCGTTCTTGGTCATTCGTCGTCCAAGCACTAGCACCTAAGCCAAACGGTGTAGCATTTGCGACTTTGATCGCTCGCTCGATATCTGGAACGCGGAACAACAAAGCTACCGGACCAAAAAATTCTTCTTGCTCCGTTGGACTACCTGGGGGAATATCTGTGATAATTGTTGGTGAATAGAAATTACCAGGACGATCTAATAAAGGATGTCCACCTGTGAGGACTTTTGCCCCGCTCTTGACAGAACTTTGCACTTGATGGTCCAATTCATTGAGAAGATCGGGGGTTGCTAATGGTCCTAAGTCGGTGTCTGGTGCCATAGGATCGCCAATTTTCAGCGCCGCAAATTTTTCTAGCAGAAGCTTTTCAAACTTGTCTGCGATCGCCTCAGCCACGATGAAACGTTTCGCCGCAATACAAGATTGCCCATTATTCAACATTCGGGCTTTAGTCGCCGTGACAACTGCTGCCTCTAGGTCTGCACTTTCTAACACGATGAACGGGTCACTTCCTCCCAATTCCAAGACGGTTTTTTTAATTTGTTTCCCGGCGGCGGCTGCTAAAGAAGCACCTGCAGGTTCGCTTCCTGTTAATGTAGCAGCTTTCACACGGTCATCAGCCATTAAATCGGCGACTTTCGCAGCACCAATCAACAGAGTTTGAAATACGCCTGTTGGGAAACCTGCCCGTTGGATAATTTCTTCAATTGCCAAAGCACATTGTGGCACATTGGAAGCGTGTTTGAGCAATCCCACATTTCCTGCCATCAGTGCAGGTGCGACAAAGCGGAACACTTGCCAGAAGGGAAAATTCCACGGCATCACTGCGAGAATCACTCCTAGTGGCTGGTAACGGACAAAACTATGACTGGCGTCGGTTTGCACTGGCGCATCTGCAAGGAAATCAGCAGCGTGTTCGGCGTAGTAGCGACAGACAAGGGCACATTTTTCGGCTTCAGCGATCGCAGCTTTGAACGGCTTACCCATTTCCAAGGTCATCAACTTGGCAAATTCAGCTTTGTCTTGATCCAAGATGTCAGCAGCTTTTTGCATCCATTGCGATCGCATAGCAAAACTAGTCTTACTGTACTGCTCAAAAGCCTGTTGTGCCAAATCTATTTTATTGGCAATTTCTGCATCGGGGAGCGGCTCAAAACTTTTGAGCAACTCCCCGGTTGCCGGATTAATAGTGGCAATAGCCATTCCCTGACCTCCCGTTACAAAATAGCTGGCGGTAGCTCCTGATTTTACCAAATCTGTATTGTGGACACTACCACCCAAATTCTAGTCTCTTAGCGAGTGTTTGGTTTCTAAATGTTAAAATTTCGCAACTTTTATAGAATTAAAATATACACTTTATCTCTGTACTTTTACTGTAAAACTCTACTAAACTAGTGTACAATAAATTTGCATTGCCCGATTATACCAGAATGCGCCACTCTCACCAAATTCAAAATAAAAATTAATGGTTAGTGGTTAGTGGTTAGTAGTTAGTAGTTAGTGGTTAGTGGTTAGTGGTTAGTTGTCACTACCAACAACCAACAACCAACAACTTACAACCAACAACTAACAACTAACAACCAACAGCCCCATGCCCTATTCCCCATGCCCCAAGCCCATTACTTGCATATTCGTCTGATAAATCTTCACCAATCGATTAATACCTTTAAAGCGGTAATCTCCCATTTGCTGGAAGCATGAGGGTTGTGAAAGCATGTGATAAGTGGCTTCACTGACGATACATTCACCAGGAGGACAAACGGCTTCCATGCGAGCAGCCAGATTAATAGTTGCTCCAAGAGCTGTATACTCTACCCTTTGGGAACTGCCAACATCTCCAACTACAGCCTTACCGCTGTTAATTGCAATCCGCAATTGTAGCGGTTCGGTCCAAAAATTCTTGGCATTGAGATTTTCCAGACGAGTTAGCATTCCCATAGCAGTGGCGACAGCGCGATCGGCATGATCGCTTTGCGGTTCAGGCGCACCAAAAAATGCCATAATGCAATCGCCAATATACTTATCCAAAGTTCCGCCCCAAGCAAATACTTCCTGCAACATCTCTTCAAATAAATTATTGAGGAGTTCGGCAATTTGAGTTGGCGTTAATCTTTCAGAAATCTCCGTAAAACCGACAAGGTCGGCAAATAAAATACTGATTTCACTTTCTTGTGGAGGTAAACGACCACCTGGCAATACTCCTACAGCTATCAACTGCTGTACAACTGCTGGAGAATGGTAGCGTTCTAGTCGGTGGCGAATCACCTCTTCACTTTTAAGTTTCTCTGCCAATAACCAACGTTGCACACTAGAAGCCACAAGGTTTGCTAAAGCTGAAAAAAAGCTGAGTTCTTCCTCGCCTTCTTGTATCCAATGGTAAGAAGAAAAATGGGCATCGGCGTAGAGAACGCCGACAACCTTATTTTCATCCCACAAAGGCACCGCCATCGCACTACGAATGTCTTTGATCAAAATACTGTGTTCCCCAGCAAACCGATCGTCTTTCTGGGCATCAGCTGTTTGAATGGCAACTTTTTCCTCAAATACCTTTTGGCAAATACTACGGCTAATCCAACTACCATCAGCGAGGAGATCTTTCTGTTGGGACGTATTTCTTGTGGCTGCATTCATTAACTCCAGTTTGCCGCAATCAGTCACGTCAATTAATAATGCCAAGCGGTCAATACTCTTGAGATAACGAAAAACGACTTGCTGCACTTGGGAGAAAATTGCTTCTATTGATGCAGCAGCAGAGAGATTCCTCGCTATATCTACCAAGTCTTTGAGGCGGGCAATGGTTTTGTCCTTGTTGCTGCCATCACCATCTTGACTCGACGCTTGTATCCATTGCTGCTGCAATTGTTTAACGTTACGAAGGATTGTTCTTCCTTGATCGCCTCCTTCAAGCTTTCCTCCAAGCGATTCCCACGAATGTGTCAACTGCACTATTAGGCTGACATCACCTAGCCAAATAATGTCATTGTTATGCAACTCTTGGGGAGAGGTAACAAGGCGCTCATTTAGTTGTGTCCCGTTTTTGCTGCCCATATCCTCTATATTCCATCCACCAGCAGCGGTTTTTACAAGGCGGGCATGGCAACGGGAAACTCCTCCAGAAGGCAAGTACAAGTCACATTGCGGTAAACGACCCATTATAAATACATCTTGATGCACCGTCACCGTTCTTTCGATATTTCCCTCTTGTAGACGCAGTTTCAGTTCAGTCATGACTGTGTTAGATCCATCCTGAAAGCAGGAAGTGCCTGCATTGCTAAAGCAAGGGATACGCTAAAGCTTAACCTTTTCTTTATCAGACTCTCAAGAATATTACGGCAACTTTGTATCAAATATTAATTTGTTGCCAAAATTCCGACATAAATAATGTCAAAGTGAGACTTTAGGAGGTAGGAGCGACACTTGCACAGGGAAAACATTGTTAGCCCAATCTAAACATTACCCTGCAAATCATCCCACCTTTAATCTTAACAGCCGCTCACTAGTTTCAATAATCATATCACAGACAAAAATTCTGGATGAAGCGCGAATGCTTAAAATCATGATTTCATATACTTAAAAATGTACTGACTTCTTCACGATAGCTTTATCAAATCTTTATAGTATCTCCACTAAATTTGAATATTAATATAAATATAGCAGTTCTAAATCATTCTTGAAAAACGAGAAACCCGGTTTCTTTAAGAAACCGGGTTTCTGAGGCTTGGGAATTTCACAAATGATTCACGACTGCTATATCAAAATAAACATTAATGTTCCTTATTGTTTGTTTTCCATAAATTAATTCCGAGGTTGTGTAACCATTAATTACGAATTACGAATTACGAATTACGAATTATTCAATCAGGCGGTAATTCCAAAGCAATCTCACCCAACAACCCTTTACGAAAATCTGTCAAAAGTTGCCGTGCAGTTCGCTCCACATCACCTTTGTGGCGATGCTCTGCTAAGGTGTGCAAGTATTCTTCTCCAGTCATATTTGTGGAGTCAAGTTCGTATCGCGACTGCAATGGTTGATGTGGTAGTAGATTAGTAGCCGTAGTTTGCAGATAATTCAGCAAATCTATAAATGCTGCTGCTACCCGCTGATTGTCATAAGATGCTTCACCGATATCATCACAAATAGCTAACTTCAAACCTACATCTTGGTCATCCAACCGAATAGGGATGACACCAGGCGCATCTAGTAGTTCCAACTGCTCGGAAATTCGCACCCAACGCAGTTGACGAGTTACCCCAGGACGCGCAGCACTTTCCACCACTCGCCGTCCCAACAAACGGTTGATTAAAGCCGATTTACCAACATTGGGAAAGCCAATGACTACAGCACGGACTGGACGGGGTAACATCCCGCGATCGCTTCTTCTTTTATTTATTTCCACCCCAGCTGTTTGTGCCGCTTTGGCAACTGCAGTTATCCCTTGTCCGTGTTGAGCATTGGTAAAATAAGGCGTTTCACCATGGCGCTTGAACCACTCTACCCAAAGCGATCGCACTTGGGGTGAAATCATATCTATCCGGTTAAGTACCAACACCCGCATTTTACTTCCAACCCACTCATCGATTTTAGGATGGCGTGTCGTCAAGGGAATGCGAAAGTCTCGGACCTCCAGCACCACATCTACCCGCTTGAGCTGTTCAAGTAATGACTTTTCAGCTTTGGCAATATGACCAGGATACCATTGAATCAGGTTTAACTTGTAGTTTTCAGTTATGGACATTTTTTTGGTTGTTAGTTGTTAGTTGTTAGTTGTTAGTTGTTGGTTGCTAATTGCTAATTGTTCATTGCTAATTGTTCGTTGCCATTAGCCATTAGCTATTAGCCACTATCTCTGATGCAATATTATCCGATTATTATCGGGATCGTAGGCGTAGATTTCCCTACCGTGAGCAGCGGTGATGATCTCTCCTGGTGGGGGATAGCCTAAAGCTGTAAGGTGGGCGATCGCACTTTCTAAGTCATTTACTTCTAAACATAAACTCATTTGACTTTTAGTTGAAGTTTCAAATTCTGAAAATTTGTTTTTTTTGGGTTGAAAAATACCTAGCTTTATATGAGAAATTTGAAATTCAGCATAAACATTTGGGATCGAGTTAGCTGGTTTTTTTGCAAAAAAATTGGTATAGAAGAATACCAGCTTTTCCATGTTAAGGGTTGCTATGGTAACGAGTGCATCAGTACATTGGAAAACCATATTTGCACTTATGTAGCTGATTGATATTGAAGATCCCTTACAGGATCGCCCAAGGAGCGCACATTCGCGGCAAACTCTAGCAAAATTCCATTAGGGTCGAAGAAATAAAATGAGGAAAGGAATGTACTTTCTTCGGGTTGGGGAACATAACCAGCAGGAACATCTGCGTGGTGTAACATAGGCGTCACTTGCACACCTTTTGCCACCAATTTTTCTCTATATTCCTCCAGCTTTTCCAGTGGGACATTAAAAGCCAGATGGTTTAATGAAGCATGAGCAGTGGCTATATTACCAGTTTGGAAAGCATCAGGTCTTACAGACGCAATCCCAGGTGCGGCTTCAGGTTCTGAGGGAAACCAAAAAAAAGCTAAAGCATCCCCGTTGCCAATATCAAAAAAGAAGTGTTGTCCACCATCAGGTAGTGCAATAGTTTTAATCAAATTAAGGTCAAGCGTGTTAGTGTAAAATTCCACAGTACTTGCCATGTCCTTACATACTAATGCAATATGGTTTATTCCCTGGAGTTGAAAGTCTTTCATATTAGTCACGTGTTTATGAAATTTACTTATCTAATTATATAATTTCAGCATGACAGACCTAGACATTAACCTATTCCATCACCCGCTAGCCCAGCCGCCGAAACCATGCACGATCAACGGCGAACCTGATACTTTTGTTGATATGTACACCGCCTGCGGGTTTTTGCTCTACGCTGCTTGTATAGATCGCACTAATGAAACCGCTCTTAACAACGCGATCGCAATGCTCAAGGCTGGTGGCAATGGCAGCGGTTTGAATGTGGACCAACTATTTCGGCGCTGTTGCCGAGGCGATGGATCTGCCATCCGCCAAGCTATCGAGTTAATGGTTCACTCTACGTCAATTTCCATTGACAAAAGTAAAGCCGATGGCTTGCCGTTGCCTGATGTTAACGTTCAGTTTCAGGATTAAAAGGTTAATATGGCAAAATGATTTCTCTAGATGATTGGGTGGGTTTTCAGCGGGAAAGTAAAGATGAACCAGAGAATTTTGCTCACAGTCAAAATTTTAGTTGCTATAACCTATCTTATATCTTTAGGTAGTGCAGGATACCTGGTAGCGAATAATGTGACTCAGAAAGCAATGGGTAGAACTATTGCCTCTCTTGTGTTATCAGACTCTCCAAAAGAAATTAGTTCTGAACTACAGACACTGTTAGATGAGGCTGTGGCACAAAAGAAAATACCCGGAGCAGTCATATATATCTCTACTCCTAAAGGTAAGTGGCTGCGAGCATCTGGTGTGAGTAACTTGGAAGAAAAAACACCCATGAACCCTACAGATGGATTTTCCATTGCTAGCATGAGCAAGACTTTTGTGTCGGTGGTTGTGCTACAGTTAGTGTCCGAGGGCAAACTAGACTTGAATCGAGCGATCAAAACCTACCTGCCAACAAATATCAGTCCTCATATTATCAATAGCAGCAAGATTACAGTTCGCCAACTCCTGAACCATACGAGTGGTGTTGCCGAGTACGACGTAACTGACGACTTCAAACAGGCTACTGCACGCAGAAGCATCTCACAGCCTTGGACAGCAAGTGAGGCAATTAAGTATATCTACGACGCTAAACCCCAAGCATTGCCAGGAGAGAAATTTCTCTATACCGATACCAACTACATCCTCCTAGAACTGATTGTGGAGAAGACAACCGGGGGGACTCTTGCCAAAGCTGTTCGCAGTCGCATCTTGGAACCGTTAGGGTTGAAACACACATTCACCGAATTGCGCGAACCTACTGTGGGACACCCAGCCACAGGTTATGGCGATCGCAATAAGAATGGCAAGCTGGTTAGTTTTGCGGAAGTGAACGATGGGAATGGTTTAGGAGATGGGTCATTGGTTTCTAACGCAGAGGATTTAGCCAATTTTGCCAAAGCTCTGTTTGCCAAAAAAACCTTATTGTCTCCTAAGATCATGAAGGAAATGCTGACGTTTAAGAACAATAGCGTCAGCTATGGCTATGGTCTGGGTGTAGAACGTTTCCCAACCCCTTACGGCAATTCCTTTGGGCATACTGGTACAGCCTACGGATTTGTAACTTTCATGGCATATTTACCAAGTAAAGATACTACTATAATCGTGCTGCTAAATAACCAGGATAGTGACGTCAACTCCTTAGCAATAAAAGGTTTAGAAGTAGTTAATAGTCAATAGTTAATTGTTGATTGTTAATTGCAATCAACAATCAACAATTACCCAATCAACAATTACCCAATCCTTCTTTGTGTGCCATTGCCAACATAAGGTCAACCACGCGATGCGAGTAACCCCACTCGTTGTCGTACCATGCCACAACCTTGAAAAAGTTTGAGTTTAGTTCAATGCCAGCACCAGCGTCGAAGATGCTGGAGTGGGAATCGCCCAGAAAATCAGTGGAAACTACCTCGTCTTCAGTGTAGCCCAAAATACCTAACAATGCCCCAACAGATGCCTCCTTCATCGCAGCGCAAATTTCTTTGTAACTAGTGGCGAGGGCAGTCTTAAAAGTTAAGTCAACCACTGAGACATCAGGAGTAGGAACCCGGAATGCCATGCCAGTTAGTTTGCCTTTCAACTCTGGCAAGACCAATGCTACAGCTTTTGCTGCCCCAGTGGAGGAGGGAATAATATTCTGGGTGGCACCGCGACCACCCCGCCAGTCCTTCTTGCTTGGTCCGTCTACGGTTGGCTGAGTAGCAGTCAGGGAGTGAACTGTGGTCATCAATCCTTCGGTTAACCCAAAGTTGTCGTTAATGACTTTGGCTAAGGGAGCCAAACAGTTTGTGGTACAGCTAGCATTGGAGACAATGGTATCTTTCGCTGGGTCAAACAGTTGATGGTTGACACCCACTAGCAAGGTAGGAACTTGATCTGGATCTTTGGTAGGTGCGGTTAGAACGACTCGCTTTGCTCCTGCTTGGAGGTGGTTTGCTGCTCCTTCATAGTTGGTGAACAGTCCTGTAGATTCAACTACATAATCTGCACCCAATTTACCCCAAGGCAATTCGGCTGGATTTTTAATTGACACGCAAGAGATGAAGTGTCCATCTATCAAAATGCCATCATCCTTTGCCTCAACTTTGCCCTTAAAGGTGCCGTGGGTTGAGTCGTACTTTAATAAGTAAGCGAGGTTATCTGGTGGTACTAGGTCATTAATGCCCACAAACTCGATTTTGGGGTTGTTGATACCAGCGCGAAACACTAGTCTTCCGATCCGACCAAATCCATTAATGCCAACTTTCAGCTTAGTCATCACAACATTAGGGATAGGGTGTTGGTTGTTAGTTGTTAGTTGTTGGTTGTTAGTTGTTAGTTGTTAGTTGTTAAAAATAATCAATAACTACTACCTACTAACCACTAACTACTACCTACTAACTACTAACGAAGGAACTACTCCCTTGACCCAATCCTGACAGTGGATCTTAGCTAAGGTCAATTTGATTGGCATCTTTTAAGATTTGGATGAACAGGACTTACGCACCATTTGTCAGAAGCCATCACTGAGAATTTAAGATAAAGCACGTTTTGTCAATCAGTTAAAATACATGAGAGCGAATCTTAGTCGGGTAGACCACAATATAACCGTAGGGGCGCGGTTTCCGCTTCTGGTCAATTTGGTCAATTCAATTGAAAACTGCTGTAAGTAGGTAGGCTTACATCTTGCACCAGTTGCAATAACGCTATTTTTGTAGGGTGGGCATTGCCCACCATTGACCGATTCGGGCCTATTTTTACGTTGGTGGGCAGTGCCCAACGCCCAACGGGAAAGCCCTCCGTAGGCGACTGCACCAAGCTTTATGGCTTTCCCGTTGGGCGTCGCGTCTCTACATTGTTTTTCACCAGATGTCTAATGAAATAGCCCTGAGCGATCGGGTAATCGCTGCACAAATAAAAACTATGTTAATCTTGGCATAGTTAAACATTTCTAGGTTATGCCGAAGATTTCAATACAAGCAGCCAGCAACTTATTAGGAGTACATCCAGACACATTAAGACGTTGGGAGGAAGAAGGCAAAATAGTTGCAGAGCGTACCACGGGAGGGCATAGAAGGTATGATGTTGGTAAGCTTTTAGGTACAGCGGATAAACCAGGTAAGACAATTTGTTATGCCCGTGTGAGTACTCGTCCACAGAAAGAAGACTTGCAGCGTCAGTCTTTAGTATTGGCTGGTTACTGTGAAAATCAAGGATGGTCATACGACGTAATTAGTGATATAGGGTCAGGAATTAATTACAACAAGCGTGGATTAACCAAACTAATACGGCTGCTGATTAGTGGAGAGGTAAAACGGTTAGTTATTACGAATAAAGACCAAGGCATCTTTTCGGAGTCAGCAACCCCCGAAAAATGCCGCGATTACTAAGGTTCGGCGCGGAATTAATTTTTTCTTTATGCGAACAATTGAGTGTTGAAGTAGTCATCATCAACAACCATGATGTTAGTGCCACTCCTGAACAAGAACTAGTCCAAGATGTTTTAGAGGTTATCACCGTGTTTTCTGCGCAAAGTCTTGCCGTCACTTTTCGGAGTCAGCAACCCCCGAAAACGTGCCGCCCGGACAGAATCTTCGCTCTTGCGCGAGCTTTGCCAGATTGTATGGATTACGAAGTCATCAAAATAAGTCCTTGATCAAAGAATTAGATAAAAGTGCCAAAAAAAATTCAGAAACTTACGGAATTGACTTAAAAAATACTGTATAATGGAATTAAGCAGATAAAACCAGGAGGTGATCAAGCTTGTCCGTTATAACTATTCAAACCATAGCAACCAACAATGTTCAGAATCAACCAGCGTTGAATTACTTGGAGGAATATGGAGATATATTCGGGCAAGCTACCCGCACAGCTTTTTCTTTACGCAATCGAATTGGGAAAACGAAACTTAAAGAGTCAGAGTTAGAAAAAACTATTTGCAAAGAATTAGAAAAGCGCTTTAGAATGTCTAACTCTGAGGCTAGGAACGTTTACACGAAAGCGTCTGCTAATTATGCAAGTCAAGCTGAATTAGTAGACTTGTACATAGAGGAGAACTTTGACCGGATCAAGGAGATTCGGCGGACAATCAAAAAGCTAGAATTCAAGCTAAAAAAGGCAGATGATTCTAAGCAAGAAACGACGGCTGCGAGATTCAAAAGAAAAATTCATTTTAAGCTTCAGAAAATAGACAAGCTTGAAGCTAAAATATCCCAGCTTAAAGAGTCAAAAGCATCTGGAAAGTTTACCGTGGTGTTTGGCTCATCTAAGTTATTTGAAAAGCAGTACCGATTAGAGGAAAACGGATACAAGAATAAAGAAGAATGGCTACTCGACTGGCGAGAAGCACGTTCAGGGCGAAGCTTCTTCGTCGGCTCAAAAAATTATCAAGGTGGGAACCAGTTAGTTAGATACGATCCAGTATCGCGTATATTGACTATCAATGTTACCCCTAAATTGAGAGCTAAGTATGGTGATGCGGTCGTCCTACATGGTGTTAGTTTCACTTCTGGTCAAGATTGGTTATTAGCAGCAATAGAACCAGTCAAACACACATCTACTCGGAAAGGGAACAATGGGGAGAAAAAAGAAACTTCCCGAAATGGTAGCAAGCAACCAGTCACTTATGAAATAGTCAGGAAGGATGGCACATTATACGTAAATGCAACGATTGAGACATTAGACCCCGTGGTGCAGACATCAGACGAGAATGGGGCGCTAGGAATAGATTTTAATCCCAGTAGTATCGATTGGTCTTTAATAGACCGTCACGGGAATTTAAAGCGCCACGGAAGTATTAAAATCAATGTTCAATCCAAGTGGAGTACACAGACTAAAGACATTATTGGTAAAGCTGTCTCAGCTATAACTAGAATCGCTCTGGAGTACAGCGTTCCAGTAGTAATTGAAGATTTAGATTTTGCCAGAAAGAAAGCATCAATGACTGAAATTGGTGCTAAGTATGCACGGATGCTTTCAAATATGGCTTATAGTCAGTTTATCCAGATGATAGAGTCTAAATGCCTGAAGTCTGGGATAGAACTGATTAAAGTTGATGCTGCCTACACCAGCGTAATTGGTGTGACAAAATATATGGCAGTGTACGGTCTTAACTCTGGTTGTGCCGCAGCGTTGGTAATAGCTCGGCGTGGTCAAGGTAGGATTGAAAGATTACCTAAACGCCTTGATTCTTACTTCAAAAAGCCAGAGGACAAGTTGAAGTCGGGAGCATGGAAGAAGGTAGCTAAGGCTATAAATATTTGCGGCGGTTTTAATCGCCATAAGTTTTATAACCCTGGTATCAAACAGGCACGGACTAACTGTCCGTTGCACAGCAAGCTACGGCAAACACCGCCCTCTCGTAGGGTTGATACTGTGCAAGTCTTAGTGACTCCTCATATCGGTTTACAAACCCCTGCGCTATCGGTTTCCTCGACCTTACGGGCTTGAATCCTTAAGTTTGCCGAGATTTAGAGTAGCGCGCCCCCAACGTCTGGGCGCGGAAACCGCGCCCCTACAGTCAAATTGTGGTCTACGAATTGCCGGACGCAGACCTTAACTATTTCTGTCAATGCGTAAGTCCTAAAACAGTTAGGGTTACGAGATAGAATTCTCGATTTATCGTTAATTGTGGCAGCAATCTTAACTGTATATTATATGTCAACCGTATATTTACATAACTTTGTTATTGAAGAGTTTTTAATACGCATATCCTTTTACAATCTGGTTGCGCCAAAGTTGCAGTACTCTGCGGCTTTTTGATCGGCTAGTATGGAAATAAAAAATATTATGTTTCTTAATTTGAATAGCTGGTTACGGCGTCCTCAAAAATCAGTTCTGCTGTTTGACTCAATTGCTGCCGCTCAAGAAATTGCCTTTATGCTGAGCGGTGAGTGGGATGGGTGCAATGGTGTGGTGATGCCTAAATGTGATGAGGTAGCCGTTAACACTGCCACTAGTCTAATAGAAGCTTCATGGTGTTATCAAAATGCTTCGCTTGCCGTTTTAAATAGGTTAACAGTTGATGAACTGCTACGTCGTTATGCAATAGGAGAAAGGAATTTCATCAATGCTAATTTGAGGTGTGCAGAGCTTTCTTTGCTGTGTTTGAGTGAAGCTAACCTGAGTTGGGCTAAATTGAGTTTGGCTAACCTGAGTGGGACTAAATTAGTTAGAGCCAACTTAACAAATGTAGATCTGAAAGAAGCTAACTTAAGTGACACCAATTTGAGTCAATCGCAGTTATTTAGGGCTAATTTGACTAGAGCAAATTTATCGAAGGCAGACCTAAAAGGAGCAAATTTAAGTCACGCTTGCTTGAGTGGTGCTAATTTGAGTGAAGCAGATTTGAGAGGTGCAAATCTCGAACAGGCAGACTTAAGAGGGGCTGATTTAAGTAGAACTCTACTTGAAAATTGAGTCTGTAGATATCTATACTAAAAACGGCTAAAAACCATACTTATTTAACATTCGCGCATCCGGTTCTTAAGCCTCTCCCCGCATCGGGGAGAGGTTTGGAGCTCAGTCCATATTAAGTGAAGTTTTGAACCGTTCGCAGTATAATACTCAGATCTTGCACCTAACAGGATAAACCACTAATACATGAAATATCGGTATAAAAAGTTATACAAATAGCTGGTATTAGCTACCGTACTAGAAAGCAATTCATATAACCAAACTAATTGTGAAATTACGTAAGTGGTTGCATGCACGAACAGACAAGCGAATTTTTCTGACCGCAATTACTAGTGTCTCTTGTTTTACTTGATATTGAACAAATAATTCTTCTTGCACGTAGTAACGGACTTGACATTCATATTTCCAGGTGCAAGATTTGAGTAATACAAACATTGGTAATTCGTAATTTGCAATTAAATCAGGAGAATCTCCAAAATGCTAGATCAACATCAGAAGGTAATGAAAGGCAAAAAAATATCTTTAGCCTTGGGTTTGTCTGTCTCGCTCTTAAGCGCCTCTGCTATTGGCTTTTTTACTAGCCCCACTGCTGTCCAAGCACGGGAATCAGTCACAAAACCAACAATCGCCACAGTCACAAAAATGACAAATGGCGACATTATGTGCTATGTCACATTAGTAGATGCAAAAGGAAAAGTTTACCAAGATCTTGGTGCGTCGTTTGAAATTTGTGCAAAGGAAAAAACCTACTTAAACAAGAAAGTGCGCTTATCTTATCAAAAAGAGCGAGTTAACGATTGCCAAAGCGCTGAACCTTGCGGCAAAACCCGACTAGAAACCTTAATTACGAAGATGCAGGTCATGCGATAAAAGAATGAGCTTAGTTCTCTTGAACTGAGATCTCTCGGTGATGGCGGTTCTCTTCACCTCAACCAGCGCTTAAATTCGCAATGCTAATTTGACTATTCGCAATGCTCTCATCGCTAGTGGCATCAAAAAGATCTGGATTAGGAACGTCAACGTTCTTGTCATCATGAGTCGAATCATTCAAATCATTCAACTCGCCGTTAGCTTCTTTCTGCGAATTAGGGCTGATTACACTTGGATCAGAAGATTCATGAACTGATAAATTAATTAGCTTACGTGGTTCCTGAGTCATTTTGCCTCTTAGTTAAGATTAAATATGGTGACTATCGCTCTTTTATTACTCTCGCTCCTATTAAAGTTGAAACCCTATTTTCAGATTAGCGCTCTTTTCTTACTCTCGCTCCTATTAAATTTGAAACCCTATATTTAGGTTAGTCCGCGCAGGCGGACTTTGTTTGTGTAGCCGCGACTTCCAGTCGTCGGGGTTTAATGAGATTATTTTATCTCCAGAGTCATAGAAGAGCGTTAGTCCGCGCAGGCGGTGAGTCCAGCGCTCTCCGGAGGGTGAGCAAGTCCTAGGGGACTGGCGTTAGCGAGGAACGAGCGTCACCCGAAGGGACTTTGTTTGTGTAGCCGCGACTTTCAGTCGTCGGGGTTTCATGAGGTTATTCTCAAACCTGAGTCATAGAAGAGCGCTATAGGAATCATATTTGATTTTTGATATACACGTAGTCGGTGTACTGCCCACCAGATCTGGGTTTTGGTGGGCAGTGCACCGACTACACTACTTAAAATTTTTCATCAATGATTTAGGATTCCTATATATTCAAGTTAATACTTGGTAAGGATGAATTCTATCTAGCAATTGATTTATTCCTTAAGACTCAATTGAGTGGGCTGTGGTTGTGGGGATTGCGGGGATTCAGTACCACTCAGACCTAGAACTAGACGGTCTAGTTCCAATTGCATCTGGTGACACACTTTTTCATAACAAGCATCTACATAGTCGCGATCGCTAGCAGCATCACGACCATAACGCTCAAACATAATCGGTGCACAAATCCGGGTATGGATCTGTACAGGCATAGGAATGTTCGGCCAAGGACCAATTGCTAACCCCCAAGGTAGTCCCAAGTAAATGGGAAATACCATCGGATCAAAGCCAAATAACCACGGCATACCCAACTCATGCAATTGCCGTAGCTGTTTGTAGAAGTCAGCCAGAACGATCAGGGTATCGTGTGCCCCATTGGAAATCGCTGGCACAATCGGTACGCCTTCGCGCAGTGCCAGTTTAATAAATCCTTTACGACCTGCAAAGTAAATTTGATGACGTAGATTGTGAGGTCGCCACAAATCTTCAGGTCCTCCTGGATAAACTAGTACAGGTGCACCTCTTTGGAGAGCAGCACTTGCCATTATGGGGTGCGCCCTGACTGCCCCAAGCTGCACTGTCAGCTTAGAGTAGAAAGGAACCATCCAAACATTTGGATGCATCAGTCCGTAAACCACTCGCTCTGGACCAAAGCGTTGAACCCAGTCATACATAAACATTAACGTATCTGGTGCGATCATGCCCCCATTATGGGAACCCACAATCAACATACCCCCCTTAGAGGGTAGGTGATGCCAGCCATCTGTTGTGACTCGAAAGTAGTAGCGGTAAAGCCATTCTCCTAGTGGCATCAAAGATTGAATCACTTTCGGATCTCGCTCCTCTAGTGACCAGCCATCAAACGGATGGCGAGAGGTTTTGCCGTCATCAAAGCGACTGCCAGTGAGAAAATCAAAATAATTAAACAATGGTTCTTAACTACCTCATACATCAATTAGCGCTCTTTTAGGCTAAAACAAATTCAATTGGACACTAATTCCATAAGGTAGTCAAGAGTCTAGAGTCAAAATTTCCAACTCAAGAGTTTTTTTGACTAGCAATTAGCAATGAACAATCAACAATGAACAATTAGCAATTCCCCATTAGTTGGATGTTTCTTGCTGTTGTCTTGATGCTAACTCTTCTGTTAATGTCTCTTCCAGCGCAGCCATTACTGCGTGCGGGTCAGCAGCTTCCTTCATCATTTCAGCCTCGGGATCTTGCCGATTTTTCACATTGGGAAGATCGCCGCGCAGTTCCTCAACCAAGGCGATGAGTTTGGCAATTTTTTGCTCGGATAGCAGGTTCAGTTGCAGGGTTAGCTGCGCCCTTTGCTCCGCCAGTTTTTCTTGCCGATTTTGCGTAACCAGCACCCCTGTAGTTACCAGCAATGAGCCGATGGAAAGTGAAAATTGCAGCCAAGCAAACGGAGGGGGGTCAAATCGCGGTACGCCGAAACGCCGTGGCAAAGAATTCGGTAACACCCACAGGGTAATCGCAAGCAGGATGCTGTACAGGAATCTTGGACGACCGAAAAAAGCGGTTACGGCTTCCACAGTCCGCTGGTGTTGAGACACCTGCTGTTCGTGGCGTGCATGCAACTCTATGATAGTCTCGATATTGTGACTAACATGTTCCGGCAATGGGGCAGTGGGTAGAATGGTCTTGCTATGTTGTCCTCGTGATTCTTGAGGTAAATTTTCCAGGTTTGGTTTGCTGCTGGTTTTCATGGGCTGTCTTATCCTTATGAACTACCTCCACACCCTCATATAGGCAGATTGCTTGAACAAAGCCGTTAAGGATAGAAACAGAGGCTTCTGCTCCGCATTTAACGAGACTAGTTCCTCAACAAAGTGCGAATATATTCTGCACCCACCTGCTCCTTGGTGCAGGATCTTGGTCACAAGTATAGCCGCAATTTTCTTACACCTACCACGGGCGGCGTACCACCCCACCCTTTACGAATGGAACAAACACATAAACTCCCCCCACGAACGTACAGACGTTCCGCTGTCCCGTCTCTTCCCTACTCCCTACTCCCTACTCCCCACTCCCCATATTTCTTATCCGCACATAATTTAAGCAGTACTTTCGTGGCTTTTCGGTAAACTATTAAGAGACTGTTGCGGTGCTGTCAAGAAGGCACGATAACATGGTTAAGTCTCATAATTTCCTGCATTTTCAGCGCCACAGAAGCGATCGCTCTGAAGATCTGCTCTTTGGTCTAGTTACTTCCATCCTCCTGCACATTATTCTTTTTCTTGGGAGCAGTTATTGGCTTCGAGCTTTTACGCCTAAGCAAAAGCAAGATCTCTCACAATCAATTCCAATTGAGTACGTTGAAGTTCCTCCTAATCAGACAAAAACACCCCCACCGGAAACCTCACGACGGGCCGCCAACGATTCTGTTGCAGGTGGGTCCGTAAAACTTAAAAGCCCTGTTTCTGCTGCCAAGTCGGCACCAGTTGCACCTAAAGTCTCTGCTTCTGAACCAGCAAAGGCATTTCTGCCAAAACTGACTCAGCCCACAGCAGTATCTCCTCAAAAACCGCAACCCAAACCCCAGAAAATTGCGGTAGCTCCAGCTACAATACGACCAGCACCGAAACCCCAACAAAAGGCAGTTACCCCAGCTACCATACCGCCAGAAACTAAACCTCCGAAAACTGCGGTTACCCCTGATACCACACCCCTAGCACCCAAACTTCCGAAAACTGCGGTTACTCCTGCTACTACACCCCTAGCACCCAAACTTCCGAAAACTGCGGTTGCACCTGCTACTACACCCCTAGCACCCAAACCTCCGAAAACTGCGGTTACTCCTGCTACTACACCCCTAGCACCTAAACCTCCGAAAATTGCGGTTACTCCTGCTACTACACCGCCAGGACCTTTGACTCGTCAGGAAAACAACAACCGACTTGCCACAAAATCCACGAATCAGCAGTTGGAAACTAAGGCGACTCCGCGAACACTGTCTCAAGTTCAGTCATCTCAAAAATCTGCTGCATCAAGCCGTTTAGGCGCACAGATGAGTGTATCTAGTCGTAATTTCGGGGGCAATGATCTGGGTGGCCTGCCTAATTCCAACCGCTTGAATCGAGCTGAAGAGGGCGTTGATGCCCGTCAAGATGACAGATCCGCTTACTGGGAGCAACTGAAGCAACGAGTGAGGCCGCAGTGGACATCCGAACTGATCCAGTCTTCTCGGCCAACAGTGATTCATTTCATTGTTAATCGCTCAGGTCAGGTGAGCAATTTCGAGATCAAACAATCCTCTGGATTCAGCGATCAAGATGAAGCGGCGATCAACGCTATAAAGCGAGTAGCACCCTTTGCACCTTTGCCTGTAGCGTATACAGGCAACTACGCACCTTTTGACTTTGTATTTACTCCTCCACCAAGATAGCAAAGAGGCTTGTTCACTCGGTTCTGGAAAGTAAGAGCGATCAGTAGGTCGGCGAGAATAATACCAGTTATGTAAACTTTTGTAAAATTATTCAAAAGGCTTGTAGTTGCGCTTCAGCCCGCTGAAGCGCAACTACTAACCAATGATGATTTATTTTTTCGACCTATTTAGCATAAAAATTTTGCAACCATCCTCACTGCACTCCTGCGCAGGTTCAAACGTTGGTTATGATCGTTCGGTTACTTATCATTGTAATCATACCAGTCAATTCAAGAAACTGCCACCGATAAGCTAAGCCATTAAAACGCACTTAATTGGAATTATATCATGTCCGCTTAATTACTTATAATAAAGAACCTCTCCACGCCCTTACGGGTTCGCCATAAAGCTTGGTGCAGTCGCCTACGGAGGGAAAGCCGTCATTCGCGCTGCAACACCTGTTCCCTACGGCGGGAAACAAGCTGCAAGGACTGGACTCACCAGTCGCCTACGGAGGGAAAGCCGTCATTCTTGTGGTCTCCCCAACCCCTCCCCTAATAGGGGAGGGGAGACTTTGACGCTAGTCTTAGGCGGGGAGAGGTCAGACTTAAATGATAAGTGATTAACCGGACTTGATATTACTCCCTACCCGATGTAAGATTACCTATCTTCTTTACTTCTTTCTTGGCGTCCTTGGCGTCTTGGCGGTCTGACGAGTCACGTCATGTGGAAAAACCAACGCAAAACCTAACCGAACAGCCCCCTTCCCTTTGAGGTTCGGGTGAGAATTCAAAGCCTCTCTCCTTGTAGGAGAGAGGAATGGAAGCGAGGTTTTCCAAATCCCGTGAAAAGTAAGCTTAGCGGTTCATTAAATTAGGTATTCTTTAGGGGGAAGGGAGTAGCTAAAAATAAAGTACAGATATTTGTAAGTTGGCGTAAAAGCAATGACAAATCAATGTGCATACTGCAACCATCAGCTCAACCCTAGTGACAAGTTCTGTAGTGCTTGTGGTAATCCGATTAAATCAGGAGCGATCGCCGCAACAAGGCGAGGCAATTCCCCAGAATACCAGCAACTAGGCACTCCAATACCTGAGTTGAGAAACCCTCAGGGACTCCTTCGTTCAGGTGACTTGACCTTGAGAATAGAGGGAGAAGTCGTGCCGGTCGTCGATGTGCAATTAGGGCAGCAGCAATCAATTTACTTTGAGCATCACATTTTGCTGTGGAAGCACCCGAATGTTCGCCTAGGTGTGAAGGGCTTAAAAGGAGCAGTGCAGCGTTACTTTGCCGGACTGCAAATTTTCATTAGTGAGGCGCATGGACCGGGGAACATTGCCTTCTCCCGTGACGCCCCAGGACAGATTGTAGCGCTGCCATTGGAGCGCGGGCAAACAGTGGATGTACGGGAACATCAGTTCTTATTAGCTACCAGTAATGTTGAGTACAGCTTCTTTTTTCAGCGAGGATTGGTGAACCTCTTTTTTAGCCGCAGTGGCGGGTTATTCATCGATCGCTTCCAAGGCAAGCGGGATGGAGGGCTGCTTTTGATCCACGGCTACGGCAATGTGTTTGAAAAGTACTTAGCGCCTGGAGAGATGCTAGATGTGGAGCCGGGAGCATGGTTGTGGAAGGACTCTTCGGTGCGAATGGAAACAGTGACGGGATACACAATAAACGGAGTTAAACTAGGTCAAACAGCGTTAATTGCTTATGGTTCGCTCCCTGATTGACCTTACTCGTGCGTTGTCTTTTAGGTTCTAGGGTCTTGGGCTTATCCAAGCCCGATATCGCTTCAAAAACAGCGTTCCACGTTTCCCGTGTAACCTGGAACGAGTCTTGAAACTTCCGCGTTCTTTCAAGCAATATTTTTTTAACATCCGTATGCTTCATAAATCTGGGAATTTCATCATCCCCAATTCTTGCTTGAACGTTGTCGGCAGCATTGGTATCTGATTGCAAAACGACCCCATCAAAACAGGTGAACTTGTCCCCCGCGCGTTCGCCCAAAAGGACGCCGTGACGAGAATCAAGTTGTGACGTATACGCAGCCGAGACACCAATAATCGTGCAACCTACACGAGATGAAACTTGCTTGAGGGCGTCCGCAACTATTCCCTTACACCAGGTATTAAGGTTTCGTCTGGTACGCTTTGACCGCTTTTTATTTGAAGCGAACTGTTCGGTCAAGTCCTCAAATGCCACAGCCTTAATTGCATCGTGCATTAACTGAACTGTAGCAGTAAATACTAATGTTTTAATCCTACCTTTAAAGGAATTTTCTCTTTGATTCCACTTAATTCGTCCTAGATTATTTTTGGTAATCCGTTCAGCTTTTACATGATTACCTTTTTCTGAAGCTTTATTTGCAATAGAACGAATCTTGTTACGCTTTGTCCCTTTTTGATTGCGGTAAGAGGCAGATTGGGTTTGTAGCTTACCAAATTCAATCCCAATAAATTTAGCGCCATCATTGCTAGAAGTGGCGTAAACCTCTGAGTAACCGCGATCTACACCAATACTAAGACCTTTAACTCTTTTGGGCGCAATTTGAATGTCCTGCGAATAATGGATATACCATTTTCCTTGCCGCTTAATCAGCTTAAACTGTCCGGTAATCTCACTTTTTAGTGTGGTAGGAATTCTTAAAACCTTACCTTTCTTCAATCCCCCGAACTGTACCCACACCACACCGCCCTCGTCAGTCTGACAATCGTATACCTTGACAACAATCTGATTGGCGACTTTTGTGTGACCTCTATACCAGAACTTTCTCACAAGTGTTCTTAGTTTCGGGTGATTCATCCAATCACGAGACTCTAGGACATGTTGCGCTACCGACTTTTTATCAGTGAATTTTTCATAACGCAATCCAAGGCAGAGGAGGACTTTCTCAATGCAAGATGCTTGTACGGTATGAATATCTCCGATGACATCATAAAGCGTACTCTCCCACAACTTAGCTGGTAACCCATACTTACTATTGTTGGGGCGTAGTACCTTATCTATGTCATATTCAGTTGTACCCCAAGCTTTAAGAGAGCCGTACTCGTTCCACAAGTCACAGCGCAATGAACCTAAGCGAGAAGAAATAGCATCCAGTTCTTCGGCTTTCCATTTGTTGAGTTGAATCTTCGCGATCACAGCAATTCGAGTTACCGTTTTTGTACCTTTTAGCTTTTTTTTTCTCGCCATGAGTTCGACCGACCCCTGTGTACTTTTCTAGATTACAACGTTTAACTACTTTTGACTACTATTTTCACGATCTTTTTTATAGTCATTTTCGACTTTATTTTGATATGCACGGAGAAAATATAAGCTCGAACTCATGCAGTGCATAATGCTAACAAAGTCTTGCATCAACTCTTCACGGGGTGAGAGTTGGGTATTGTCCAGAACCACGACAGTACAGTTGTTCAGGTTACAGAACCATTCACAAGCTAATAGCCAAATCTACATAATCTATCTTTGTGTCCAACGACGATCGTCTTGACTTCCAAGGCTTGCGACTCTCTCCATCAACTTGACAAAGTTCTTCCGCTTCCAGTTCATTCCACTGGCAACATCTTTAACCAATTCGTTGCCTGGGTAGCATTGACCTAAGTACTTAATTTGAGAGTCAAGGTCATCCAGCTGAGAACGAGTACTAACACGGGCGTATAGAACCGTAACACGATCGCGATTCCTGCTGGACAGATTCTCTAAGCTAGAGAGTGGATACCGTCTATGACCGCCAGGAGACTTGACGCATTCGATCTTTCCTTGATCAGCCCATTCAGCCAATGACTTGGGGTGATATCCAAACTGCTTGTAAACTTGTTGTGGTGTAGTTGTGCATGGATGGGAGTGATTAGCAGCTTTTCACTCCACTATACTACGTTATTCGATGATTAGATTGTTAGGCTCATCAACTTAATTGAACTCTCCCCCGGTTGAAACCAGAGGATTCTGAATCGTTGTGACTACGGGAACAAGCAACAGCATCGGATTCGTTAAGTATTTAAAATTTCTTGAATAGCTAAAGCCCGTCCTCTCCCAAATGCCTGATGAAAGCGCCGAGTTCTTGAGTCCATTCGCTTGAGTTTATAATATTCAACTAATTTTCTTTTCCATGACAACTTTGGCACAGTAGGAATATGACCTCGCACAGATTCCAGTATCACGTTGGAGTATCCCATTCCTTCAGCTAACCGAAGTAGGTATTCCTCTTGCAATCGCCTAATTGGAATTAGATGAGTTAACTTTAGACGCACAAACACCCCTGTACCCAAACCAATGTCACAGGATGTAAATGACAGATCGTGATCTCCGGATCTCATTAGTAGTTTTCCCTTGGGATCAAGGTTTAACCTTTGTGAACTATTGCGTATTGATTCGGCATATTTTTGAGCTACAATTTTGCGAACGCACATTCCAGCACCGACCGGGGCTGCTTCATAACAGTATATTAGGTTTGACCACTGATCCCGAGTCAGTTCTCGAATAGCTAGCATCCACCAATACGGTTTAGTCCAATCTGGGGGAGTCTCCTCAAAATCAGGTCGAATTTGTCCACCCCAAGACCCAAGGATTGGCCAATCATTGCTGATCTGCAATGATAATTCTAAATAATCTGAGTCTAGAACATTATCATCATCAACAATGACGATAATTTCGCCCACCGCTTCTTTAATACCCAGTAAAAGTGCATGAGTCTTACCCAATTGCTCTTCCCGGAGATGGCGGGCGTTAGGATGCCGGCTTAAGTCAATTTCTTCAGACAGAAGTTTGTCACTAGCATTGTCAATTAGTAAGAGTTCCCACCTATCTGATGGCAAGGTCTGAGCCTCTAATGCCATTAAGACTTTATCGAGGTAATCTCGCCGAGGATTATAAGTGCAGATAATAACACTTAAAGATGGTTTCATAGAAAAAATATGATACAATTTTACCCTTAATTAATTACGAATTATAAACTATTTATTCCCTGCCCGAATTATTTTAAAGCGTGAGTTTGATTTAACTTTTTTTGACCAGAAGATGTGACTAATTTTTTACCCAATGATTTTGCCCCTTGTGCGATCGCATCCCAATACTTCTCGGATAAGGCACTCCCTTACCCCCCTAACCCCCCTTCCCTACAAGGGAATGGGGGAAAAATTCATACCGACCCTTGCAGGAGAGGGGATGTTCGCTCTTGTTAACCGAGAAGTATTGGATCGCATCCCGCAAAGTTTTGCTTTTGTTCCCCGGAATGCTGGTGACCTAGCACATACTTTTTACCTAGGTTTTCCAACCTAATTACAGTGTCGGGCACGTAGTTCGTCCTCTCCTTAAATAACAATTACCAATTATCTGAGTCCCTTTTTCCCAATTACCAATTAATCAATATATCAGTAATTTTGGTCGCCGCATCACCGTTTCCATACAGTGTAGGCGATTCAGATGGGCGAGCAAAGTTAGCTATCGATTCACTTAAAGTTTCGGGTTGTACCAGTTGATTCCAACCCATGGACACAGTCTCAACCCATTCTGTTTCGTTGCGGAGAGTAAAGCAAGGTCGCCCCAAAATATAAGCTTCTTTCTGTATCCCTCCGGAATCTGTAATTATAGACCGACTAGCACTTAAAAGTGTGAGCATATCAAGGTAACTAACTGGTGGAATCACCACAATTGAGTCAGTTTCAAGATAGTGACTTAGATCCTGAGTCCGAATTTGAGCCAGAGTCCGAGGATGAATCGGAAAAACCACCGGCAAATCTAATTTTGTGAAACTTTCGAGTATAGAACTTAAACGGTGATGATCATCTGTATTACTGGGTCGATGGATAGTCGCAAGGTAAAAGTTGTCGGGACTCAATTGATACAAAGCTAAAACATCAGAAGTCTGCTTTGCTTTAGCCTGATAACTCAAGATAGCATCCTTCATCACATCGCCAACTAAATGCACTCCTTGAGAAATTCCCTCGGATTGAAGACATTGAACTGCCGACTGTGTGGGAGCAAAGAGCAATTGTGAAAGATGGTCAGTCACAACCCGATTAACTTCTTCTGGCATTTCCCGATTAAAACTTCGCAGTCCTGCTTCTATATGAGCCAGTGGAATGTGCAGCTTAGCTGCAACCATTGCACCTGCTAATGTTGAGTTCGTATCTCCATAAACACATACCCAGTCAGGAGGTTCTTTGAGGATAATTGACTCGATTTTCTCCATCATTCTACCTGTCATTGCCCCATGATTCAGGCTATGAATGTTTAAGTGATATTGGGGTTCTTGTAAGTCTAAATCTTGGAAAAAGATATCGGACATCAATGAATCAAAGTGCTGCCCTGTATGGATAATAATTTCATTAATTCCGGCATTGCTAAAAGCACAACTGACTACAGATGCTTTAATAAATTGTGGTCTTGCACCCAATATAGTAACGATTTTCATAAGTCATTTTTAGTATACTTATATCTTAATGCTGGGGCGGATATCGGTTGAAGCGATCGCCTAATAATAAGTCGATAAATATATTTTAAGTGACCCCGAATCACTCTAACTACACGCAGCTTAGACTGCCCATACACCCGGTTACTTAATTCCGTTGGATACTCTACCACTTTATATCCAAGCAACATTGCTTCTGCTACAACCTCTACCAGACCGAGAAATCCTGGATACGTGGTTGGTACTGTTTCTAGGACTTCTCGACGGTATGCTCGGAACATACTTGTATAGGTATAAAGCTTTTGCGGCAATACTAATCCATAAATCTGTGACAACCCTTTACTGAGAAATAGACGCCAACCAGGGATATTTCTCACCGTACCTTGTGGATGATATGGAGATGCTGTGACAATATCGACATTTCCCCGCATTAAATTCAGAACAGGAATCAGCTCCTGAGGATCGTAAGTGCAGTCGCTATCTATAGTACAGATAATCTTGCCCGTCGAGTACTTCAACCCGGTTTGTATTGCTGCTGAGAGTCCAAGGTTCGTCTGATGACTGATTATTTGGGCTGACTGTCCAAAACTTTGCTGTAATTTCAAATACGTATCGTCAGTGCTGCCATCGTCAACGCAAATAAGTTCGACTGACCGAAAGCAGCGCAGCTGCTCTAATACTGGAAGCAGTTTTTTCTTTAAGGATTCGATTCCTTGAGACTCATTAAAGCACGGAACGATAATGCTGACTGAATTTTGCCTATTCTCTGTTTTTTCCAGACCCAGGGTTTGTAAGTGCATATTTTTAGCTATCTATTACAGGGTGAGTAGTTGTGGAATCGCGCATCCACTTTAATTAACCATCGCTATAACGGTACTCCGTTATAGCGTCGGCTTCTTGTTTCAAGTGAGGATTTCTAAGGGAAATTTGTTCCAAGAAACATGAGATGTCTGACGAAGCCCCTACAGGCTTTCAAACAACCCAAAACTCGGATATCTTTTTCCCCAAGACTCCCATCACTTGCAATCTAAAGGGCAGTTCGATTGATATCGAAAATTTGTTTGATGACAGCGAGAAGTCCAGTTGTAAGGTAATGCACTCCTGGTGTCTAGGCGAGCATAGCTCAAACCTTTTATTTTGATTATTGTAACACAAAGATTGGTAATTCTTCGGAGGAGATCTCTGCTCTTCTACAGCTGTGAGCCAAATTTGGTTAGAGATCAATACGGTTACCGCTTGGCATCAGATCGGAAACCCCAACGGTCAAGCCCAACGGTCAAGCAGATCCGATTGGGAGTGAAACCCTCATCGGCGGGCTGTCTCACCAAGAGCCACTGCGCGGGAAATCCGACAACATGCGCGATCTTCTCACCGGTTTGTTCTGCCAGATTTAATTGCCCCAGCAATTACCCTGAAACGTATGTAGTTAGAGATACCCTCGTTATTACCCACCTAAGATGGTGATGCTCCGCGATATGCGTAGTTTTAAGAAAAATGCAAGTATCTAAGGGTTGACTTTAAAAACGAGTAAAGGTAATCTTTGCCGCATTGAATTTGCTCAGCAGCCTCATCTCTCCGGTGTTCACATTCACAATGTACAGAGAATTAGTTGCTTCGTATTTGGGGTTAGCAATCGCATACAGTTGATCTGATGGGGAGAAAGCTAAACCTAACAAGTCATTTGTTAAAGGCTTGTTGTCTAATCTCAATTCCGGTAGGTTGATAATTTGTTTGTTGTTCAGGTCTAGCTGCACCAAACTTGTGCTACCTTCCTGACGGATAGTGCTAGCGATAATTGTTCCATCCTGGCGTTGGGTAAGATTACTGAACCGTGCGCCCGTTTGCAGGTCTGGTAGACCCAACTTCTCGCCAAAAGTTACTACGCCTGTATTGGAGTTAATAATTGCCAAACTAAAAGGCGGAGTCCCTTGATTTAGACTAACTAAACTCAGGATCTGGTCGCCTTTAATTGCCAGCAGACTTTCAAGCGTACTAAGATTATTTTGGAATCCTGATACATTCAAAGCTCTTTTAGCTTGAGAAGAATTAATATCAGTGAAGATGAGTTGACTGAAAACGCTCCCAACACTGGCAACAATGATTGTGCCATCGGATAGGCTAGTCAAACCAGTTAGCCGCTCATCTCTCCGGATAGATACCGCGTTATTTGTAGACCTAATCGATGTAATAGCGTTGTCAACGGTTTGAGACACAACGTTTGAGAGCAATTTCTCTACACCAGTTCCCAAGTCTAAAGATACCAGGGTGATTTCTGGGGTATTGTTGCCTGCATTGCTTGATGTCAGGGTTAAAAGTGAAGAAAGGTCTTTTTTGCTGCTTGAGGAAAGGCGCACCCCAACGATCTGCTTAGGCTGCTGTGCAACGGTCTTAGTTGCAAAATTTGCGATCGCTGCTGTGGTAACGCTGGCCAGAGCAAGTTGACCAAATCGTCGGCGTCTTATTCTCAGATTCATAACTTGTACTCCTTTATGACTTTCGGGTGGGTATGATTTCCACCCGCTTCATCATATTAAGGCACAATTATGTTGGTATAATGACGCTGGGATCGGGATTTAGGGGTTTAGCACCCATGCTTGCCAAGACGTTGACAGCAATTTGTTTAGCGCGAATATCTTCGCGGGGCTTCGTCACACCGTCGCTGTCCAACCCCCACACCCATTGAATAGATCCGGTGGCAAAAACTTTAGCACCGCTTGCCGCTGTGTAGCGAACTGCATTTGAGTTCCTGGGATTGGTTCCCGAAGGAAAGCCCTCTAAATCCATAGCACTATCTTTGGTTTGTCCGATATCTGGCAACGGAGATTGGGACTCGCCAAGCACAACTAGACCTGAGGGGGATGCGTTTGTATTGAGTGCATCCCATTCAAAGCCCACCAACTTACTCAATGTATCACCGTCTTTCAGACCAGTGTTGGCGTAGTAAGGGTCACTACTGTTCTTGACCACGAAGTCGAACCCTGCGTAGACATCATCTTTATCCGCAATGTACATTACTCCCAGCAAGGCGCTTTCCGGTCGATTATTCAGAGAACTGCGGAATGTGTTTGTGGGTTCTAAAGCAGTTGCGGCGTCTTTGTAACAGACCATAATTCGGTTGGGTGTCGAACTATTAGTGGCGTTCTCGAAGCGCACTCGCCAGTAAGCTGAATTGCCACAGAAAAACGCTAAATTAACTTTGGCATCGCGAGCAAGCTCAACATTATTGCGCTCTTCAAGCGACCAGTACTCGTCATGACCTACCGACAGGAATGCTTTGTGCTGAGAAAGCAAATTCGGGTTAGAGTGGACATCGACGTTGGTGACGTAGGATACATCATAGCCTTGGGACTCCAGCCACCGCGCCATGTTGTACTCCCAACGCAGTAAGTTGTTGAACTCACCTGTCTCAGTGGTTGTTTCTGAGAATGGTCGGTCGTAGGAAACCTTCAATGCCCTTTGACCGCCGATACTATTAAAACCGTACAAGCTGTAACCACCAGTATTGCTATAAGCATTGAAGGTGTTAAAGCTGCTTTGGAATAAGATATCAGACTTACTGCTATCATCTCTAACGACAAACCACACTTGTGACTGCTTACCACTACTCTGGTCAATCAGCTTGCCAATGTACAGACCACTAGTCCAGTCAGTGCCTATTTGTAGGGTGTAGGAAGTTGACCAGTTACACTCGACAAGGTTGGTAGCAGAGTCTGTAATTATACATGCAGGTTGAGTGATTCCATTGAGTAAATCGCTGCTGGTTACTAGTGTGCCTCCAGCGCCTCCGTAGTAACCTAAACGGTATACTTCGATTGTGAAATTTCCCGGCTGTGCCAAGGATACTTTGATGTCCAGCTTTTCGCCCTTATTTACACTAGTTGCTCCAGCATAGCCAGCAATCTCAGTTGAAGCCATGTTCGCGATCTTCCAGTTTGTCGTGCCTGGTTTTTGGTTTTCCACAGAAATGGCATTAGACTGAGTAGGCGCAGTCGCTGTGGCGACGAATACTATGTCGCGGAAATAGTTGCTGTTTTGGTAGGAATTTGTTGGCAAAGAACCCGGACTACCGAAGACTCCATTGTTCCCGTCAGCGATGGTGCTGAGATCTCCGTTAACAACTGGGCTTGTCAATGCATCGTAGGTAGCAGCGAAATAGCTATTGATGTTGACGGACAGCACATAGGTCGTGTTGGCTTGAATGTCTAGTGGAGTGCTAAGATCCTGCTGCTGCCAACCGTCGGCTGTCTCATCTGAGAACGTAACACTTGCCAGCACATCACCCGTTGATGACCAAATTGTGCCAATATGTGCCCCAGTTTCATTAGTGGCTTTCCAATAACGAATTGTGGTAATTTGACCTGCCTTAGCACTCTGAAACTTCAGACCTAATTCGTAGGAGTTGTTATCGGTATCACTTGGACTATCCGGTGTCTGAGTCGTAAAGATGGTCTGCGTGGTCGTCTGATTTTGCGCGATTAATACTTGGTTGTGAGAAAGTGGAAGCATTTGTCTAGTAAAATTTTATACTATCTTATCTCAACGCATTAGGAGGACGAAGGCAGAAAAAAACTAATTGCTAATGGCTAATTGCTAATCTTCCATTAGCCATTAGCCATTAATTGAACTTTAGGGAACAATGATGCCTGAGCTTGGGTTCAGAGGTTTAGCACCCATGCTTGCCAAAACGTTGACAGCAATTTGTTTAGCGCGAATGTCTTCGCGGGGCTTCGTCACACCGTCGCTGTCCAACCCCCACACCCATTGAATAGATCCGGTGGCAAAGACTTTAGCACCACTAGCCGCCGTGTAGCGAACTGCATTTGAGTTCCGGGGATTGGCTGTAGAAGGAAAGCCATTTAGATCCGAGGCATCTTGGTTTTGCGATGTGGGAAATTGCGACTCGGCAAGAACAACTAGACCAGAGGGGGATGCGTTGGTGTTGACTGCATCCCACTCAAAGCCCACCAACTTACTCAATTTATCACCGTCTTTCAGACCAGTGTTGGCGTAGTAAGGGTCACTACTGTTCTTGACCACGAAGTCAAACCCTGCGTAGACATCATCTTTATCCGCAATGTACATCACTCCCAGCAAGGCGCTTTCTGGTCGATTATTCAGAGAACTGCGGAAGTTGTTTGTTGGCTCGGCAGCAGTTGCGGCGCCTTTGTAACAAACCATAATTCGGTTGGGTGTCGAACTATTAGTGGCGTTCTCGAAGCGCACTCGCCAGTAAGCTGAATTGCCACAGAAAAACGCTAAGTTGACTTTGGCATCGCGAGCAAGCTCAACATTATTGCGCTCTTCAAGCGACCAGTACTCGTCATGACCTACCGACAGGAATGCTTTGTGCTGAGAAAGCAAATTCGGGTTAGTGTGGACATCGACGTTGGTGACATAGGATACATCATAGCCTTGGGACTCCAGCCACCGCGCCATGTTGTACTCCCAACGCAGTAAGTTGTTGAACTCACCTGTCTCAGTGGTTGTTTCTGAGAATGGTCGGTCGTAGGAAACCTTCAATGCCCTTTGACCGCCGATACTATTAAAACCGTACAAGCTGTAACCACCAGTATTGCTATAAGCATTGAAGGTGTTAAAGCTGCTTTGGAATAAGATATCAGACTTACTGCTATCATCTCTAACGACAAACCACACCTGTGACTGCTTACCACTACTCTGGTCAATCAGCTTGCCAATATAAAGACCACTAGTCCAGTCAGTGCCTACCTGTAGGGTGTAGGAAGTTGACCAGTTACACTCGACGAGGCTGGTATTGGTATCGGTGATTGTACATGCAGGTTGAGTGATTCCCTTGATCTGACCGCTGGTGGTTACTAGCCTGCCTCCGTTGCCTCCGTAGTAACCTAAACGGTACACTTCGATTGTGAAATTTCCCGGCTGTGCCAGGGAAACGAAGATGGGCAGCGACCCGCCCGAATTTACACTAGTTGCTCCAGCATAGCCAGCAATCTCAGTTGAAGCCTTGTTCGCGATCCTCCAGTTGGTCGTACCGGGTTTTTGGTTTTCTACAGCGATCGAATTAGTGGGAGTTGGGGGCGGTGGAGTGCTACTGCTAGCAACGAATACTATGTCACGGAAATAGTTGCTGTTTTGGTAGGAATTGGTTGGCAAAGAATTTGGACTACCGTATACTCCATTTTTGCCATCAGCTACCGTTTTGAGATCTCCGTTCACAACTGAGGTTGCCAATGCATTCTGGGTATTGGAGAAATAGCTATTGACGTTGACGCTAACCACATAGGTGGTGTTGGGTTGGATGTTCAATGGTGTGGAGAGAGCCTGCTGTTGCCAACCCGAAGCTGTCTCCGCCGCAAAACTTACACTTGCTAGGACAGAACCGGTTGATGACCAGATTCTGCCCACGTGTGTACCCGTCTCACTAGGTGCTTTCCAATAGCGAATCGCGGTGATCAGACCTGCTTTAGTACTCTGGAACTTCAAACCCAGCTCGTAGGGAACGCCATCAGTACCATTTGGGTTGCTGGGGGTTTGAGTTGTAAAGATGGTTTCGTCGGTGGTAGTGACCTGATTAGGAACGAATACTATGTCACGGAAATAGTTGCTGTTTTGGTAGGAATTTGTTGGCAAAGAATTTGGACTACCGTATACTCCATTTTTGCCATCAGCTACCGTGCTGAGATCCCCGTTCACAACTGAGGTTGCCAATGCATTGTTGTCGGTAGCAGCGAAATAGCTATTGACGCTGACGCTAACGACATAGGTAGTGTTGGCTTGGATGTTCAATGGTGTGGAGAGAGCCTGCTGTTGCCAACCCGAAGCTGTCTCCGCCGCAAAACTTACACTTGCTAGGACAGAACCGGTTGATGACCAGATTCTGCCCACATGTGTACCCGTCTCACTAGGTGCTTTCCAATAGCGAATCGCGGTGATCAGACCAGCTTTAGTACTCTGCAACTTCAAACCCAGTTCGTAGGGAACGCCATCAGTACCATTTGGGTTGCTGGGGGTCTGAGTTGTAAAGATGGTTTCGGTGGTTGGCTGAGCTTGAGCAATTAATACTTGGTTCTTGTTAATTTGTTGCATTACTTTAGTATTTTTTTCTACTTGTTTAAACAAAAAAGGAAAAAATACCTGACGACTAAAGTCGCGGCTACCCGAACAAAGTCCGCCTGCGCGGACTTTTATAGAGCCTGCGGCGGCAGGCTTTGTTTGTGTAGCTCCAGACTTCCAGTCTGAGGGTTATTCACCTTCAGGGGATGCTCCCCATCTGCATCGACAAGGTAAAACTCATTCATTGATTCAGTTGCGAACATAGAGACGAATCGCACCCTCATCCATAGGGAAGGACTGAATTAATTTATGTTGCTTGGTAATCCATTGGTCAACAAGGGGATTAAATTCGCCATAAGTTCGATAACCCCACTCTCCGAACGGACGAGGTACATAGACAATAAGTTCGGGTGGATGAGAATGCATGCTTTGCAAGAACTTTTGCTCATCCTGAGAAGTAGGAAGAGTTACTGGCAAAAAGGTGAGTTCTCGACTTGGTGAGTGAGTTCCTGTCAGAAAATTGAGGATGTTGCCTTCTGGCAAAACGAGTACGGAATTAGCCCCAGAGGTCTTGATAGCATTGATAGTCTGGTTTAAAGAGCGGGCGAGGGCTGCATTTGTTGTGTAGAGAGTTCCATGGGATGAGTTGACTGCGTATTTATAATGTGATATTGTAGTTATACTCATACTACCGCCAATAAGCAGGCAAACCAGTAAGTAACGCCACACGACTCCACTAATACGCTGAGTGGAATGGTAAAGCAGTGCGAAAAATAGTAGTATTACTGGCGCGGCATAGATTCCGTAAAAATTGATATAAAATAGCCATCGTGCGTTGAGCAACAGCGAGAAAACCAGCAATGTCCACAGAAGTGGTGCATGTTTATACTGAGGTAGTTGCGGTCGGTTGAGAGCGAACCACCCGATTAAAACTGGTAAGCACCAAGACAGATTGCCAAGCGGATGGTCTATGTAAATGGCACCGGAGTGGAAAATTAACTTACTCAGCTTAATCAGCAAGATCAAACCAACCTTTGCAAAAGCAAAGCCTGCAAGGACTTCAAATAAGCTCAAGAGCCATTGAGGAATGTTGACTCGTCTAGATTTAAAGAGCCAAGTCGCGGCGAAATTTGACATCAAAACTACTAGAGAACTAGCAAAGAAACTCTTGAAGGTAGCCCACCAAACGGAAAGAGTTTTGGCAGGTGAAACCTGAAAAAGAGTGCTTTTGTTCATAAGGCCGAGCTGAGAGATTGGGAACAGCGACGAATGCAACCTCTCCCAGGAGACTTGCTCTAGCACTAAGGCAAATGGTATAATGACGGATACACCTGCTACCACAAGTATAAGTCCGCTACGTACTACCCTAGTCCGCAGGTTTTGAGGATATAGATTAGCGCCGACTAATATAGCTCCAAGTGCGGATACTCCGAACTCCTGTTTGGCAACCCCAGCTAGTCCACAGGCGATCGCTGCTGCAATCAGCCATCTTGTCTTACCAGTGCAGGTATAGCAGTCAAGGGCAGCGATCGCCAGCAGACAGAGGACTAGACCGTAGACTGCACCGTAACTGTAAGGTAGGATGAAATTAAACAGCGTCGGACCTAAGGCGCAGTAAATCAACATACATACGGTGCCCAATGCTGCCCAACGGGCATCAGTAAGACGCAAGACCAAGCGATAAAACAGTAATGTTGCTGCTAATGCCAAGCTTAGCCCGACTCCAAAAAAAACTTCCAATCGCTGCCCAAAGAGTAACAGCGCTAGTGCATTAGCGTAGTAGGCGAGTGGACCGTAGTAGGTTTCTACATCGCGGTACGGTATTTGCCCTGCTAGAATTCGAGCAGAAATCTCAACCTCGCGACCAACGTCAATGATCGGAAATTCGACCTTGCGCCAACTCGCCCAAGCAAGCAGGGCAAAGCAGGCAAGTACAGCAACAAGAGCGGGATTAACGTGTAACGAATCCTTGATAACATGCTTCTTAACTGTAGGCACGAAGGTCATTTTTTCTAAAGTTAAAAACGAAGAATAGTTAAAGGGTATACCTTGTTCGCGGGCGGATTCAGAACTCTAAGAGCGAGGAATTGCAATCTGATCAACTGCAAATGGTCTCACTTCCTCTAACTCTCCGGTGTTCAAGTTCACGTTGTGCAGAACATTATTTTTTTGCGATTCGGGGTCAGCCAGCGCAAAGAGTTGCTTGTCTGGAGAAATAGCTAGGCTGAGCAAGTCATTCTGCAAAGGTTTATTGTTTAACATTAATGGCGATAAGTTGATAATGTTTGCTTTGTGACAGTCTAGCTGCACCAGAGTTGTTACGCCTTGACGACCGAGAGTAGTAGCGTAAATTGTTCCATCTGTAGATTGGGCAAGATTACTTATGCGCAGGAACGGTGGCACATCTGGCAAACCCGAATTATTGCCAGAATTGACTGCGCCCGATGTGCGGTCAATAGTTACCAACTGAAAAGGCGGAGTGCCTCCATTGAGACTAACTACAGCAAGGAGAATGCCGTCTTTAGTTGCCACCAAATCTTCAACTGTACTATTATTATTTGGCAGTCCTGATACTATCAGACTTGTTTGAGCTTGATTCGACTTAGTATCGGTAACGACCAGGCGACTGACAGGACCCTTGTCCGAGTTAATTACAGAGATGGCAATCACTGTGCCATCGGTTAAGGTCGTCAAACCAGTTAGCCGCTCACGAGAAGCGATGGATACAGCTTGATTTGTTTGATTTGCAAACAGCGCCGCAATGTCTTGGGAGAATTGTGGTAGGTTCTCAACGTTATTAGGCGGAATTTGCAGTATTGATAGCTGCTGACCAGTCTGCAAGTTTGCCAAGATCAGACTTAGTGCTGGGGTAGCGCTGGCTGCATCGCCAACAAGACTGTTAGAGCCAACAGTGTTGTTGGGTCCGAGGCTCAACCCTAAAATGACCGGTGTCTGATGTCCAATTGCCTTACCTCCAAGGTTGGCAAGAGCTGTGGCGGCCGCAGTAGCTAGAGCTATATGACCAAATCTTCGACGTCTTATTCTGAAATTCATATATGCAATCCTATTGTAAAATCAAGGTAAAAACTTTAGGGAACAATGATGCCTGAGCTTGGGGTCAGAGGTTTAGCACCCATGCTTGCCAAGACGTTGACAGCAATTTGTTTAGCGCGAATATCTTCGCGGGGCTTCGTCACACCGTCGCTGTCCAACCCCCACACCCATTGAATAGATCCGGTGGCAAAAACTTTAGCACCGCTTGCCGCTGTGTAGCGAACTGCATGTGAGTTCCTGGGATTGGTTCCCGAAGGAAAGCCCTCTAAATCCGTGGCACTATCTTTGGTTTGTCCGATATCTGGCAACGGAGATTGGGACTCGCCAAGCACAACTAGACCTGAGGGGGATGCGTTGGTGTTGAGTGCATCCCATTCAAAGCCCACCAATTGACTCAATTTATCACCGTCTTTCAGACCAGTGTTGGCGTAGTAAGGGTCACTACTGTTCTTAACCACGAAGTCGAACCCTGCGTAGACAACATCTTTATCCGCAATGTACATTACTCCCAGCAAGGCGCTTTCCGGTCGCTTATTCAGAGAACTACGGAATGTGTTTGTGGGTTCTAAAGCAGTGGCGGCATCTTTGTAACAAACCATAATTCGGTTGGGTGTCGAACTATTAGTGGCGTTTTCAAAGCGCACTCGCCAGTAAGCTGAATTGCCACAGAAAAATGCTAAATTGACTTTGGCATCGCGAGCAAGCTCAACATTATTGCGCTCTTCAAGCGACCAGTACTCGTCGTGACCTACCGACAGGAATGCTTTGTGCTGAGAAAGCAAATTCGGGTTAGAGTGGACATCGACGTTGGTGACGTAGGATACATCATAGCCTTGGGACTCCAGCCACCTGACCATGTTGTACTCCCAACGCAGTAAATTGTTGTACTCGCCCGTCTCAGTAGTTGTTTCTGAGAATGGTAAGTCGTAGGAAACCTTCAATGCCCTTTGACCGTTGATACTATTAAAACCGTACAAGCTGTGACCACCAGAATTGCTATAAGCCAGGAAGGTGTTAAAGCTACTCTGAAACAAGATATCAGACTTGCTGCTATCATCTCTAACAACGAACCACACCTGTGACTGCTTACCACTACTCTGGTCAATCAGTTTGGCAATATAAAGACCACTAGTCCAGTCAGTGCCTACCTGTAGGGTGTAGGAAGTTGACCAATTACATTCGACTAAGTAGGTCTTTGTATCCAAACTACATGGAGGTTGAGATTTTCCTTTGAGCGAACCGCTGCTAACCATCAGTCGCCCCCCTGTGCCGCCATAGTAACCTAAGCGATACACATCAATTGTGAAATTTCCTGCCAGTGCCAACGATACTTTGATGTCCAGCTTTTCGCCCTTATTTACACTTGTTGCTGCAGCATAACCAGCTATTTTATTGTTGGTATCCTGGTTGGTGATCTTCCAGTTCGTAGTACCAGATTTTTGGTTTTCTAAATAAATTGGATTAGTTGTTGTGGGATTAGCCATGACTTTATGATATTTTAGTTCTATATAAAAGTTTGAATGTCGGCAATTAGCCCTAAACACTAGAACTGAAGCCGCTAATTAGAAAAAGCCACAAGCCGACTCAGGCTAAATATTTGTCCGTCTTCGGGAACTTTACCTGTGTAGTAGCCTACATGCACCACTGTTTATGTAATATTTTGCTTGGCAGGCTTGATGATTTTTCATTTCTCAAAAAAAAGGTGTGAATATTTTATATTCAAAGGATAAACAGAAAAATAGCGGACTTTACTTAGTAGCTGATTACTGCTATTTTTCGGTTTTTTATTCTCTGGCCAAAATACACCCAATCTTTTTTTCTAAGTTAAGTGTATAAAAAAAATTACATTTTTGAAAAGATTTATAATGAATTTTTCATAAAGTATGTATAAAGTTATCTTGAATTCGCTACTTGTAAGCTTTGGAAACCCTTGAAAAATATGTGTAAATGTCCACATATGCGATCGTTTACGTAAATACATAATACTCGGCTGAAGCTGAAACTTAGGCAGTACGGGTGCTGTTGAAAGGACTCCGCGATCGCTGACAAACCAACCTACACAATTTCATTTTTCGAGCAAAACCTACGCAGTATTAATTGGAAGTGTAAGTATAAACCTCTACGAACTTCTGCAATCTTGTCCTAAGTTTTACTGAAAGCATGATTGAGAAAGGGCGAATTTTTGAGGAATTCGTCAACGTGCTGTACGACGGTATTGTTATTCAGGGTATTATTGACAAACTGTGAGGTGTTGAGCACGAAAAAATCATCATGTTCAGTAACAATCGTGGGCACATGTGAGGAGTAGTTTAAGACCTGTAGTGGTTGCATTTTCAGGGCGCGATTAATCTGTGCTACCACAATGTCATCGGATTTGAGTTCTGGGAACATCAAACGTATTCCCTGGAAAAATAAAAGACGTAATTCGTCATCGGTCTGTTGCAGTAGAGGGTCATCAGAGATGACATATTTTGGAAAGTAGGTGATGTGTAGTCCGTTCGTTTCCTGTAAGGAAACCAGATTGCTCATCCCGATGACACCTGTAAAGGGTATACGTTGATCCGCAAGATTCACAACGTAATACGGCACTAATGCTTGACGGGTAATTAGTACCATGCAGATCACACCCATATATTCCACTGTGGGGCGATCGCCTGTAACCTTCACGAGGTCGTTGGCAACAACTTGTTGCAAAATATTCACAGGTCCAGTAAAAATGACTTTGTCAAAATGCGACTGAGTTCCTTTGTGTTCAACCAATATTCCACCCCCAGATGATGGTGCAATGTGTTCAACTGCAACACCAGTGCGGATCTGACTTCCATGCTGACAAATTAATTTTTCTAATTTGTCAAAAACAGTCTTATAACCACCTTCGACATAACCAAGTTGTTCTTTGTGCAAACTGGAATCCCGCGCCGAAAACAATCGTTTGATGTATGACCAAATGAACACAGCAGAAACCCGGTGGTAATTCTCCCCCAATTTAGCCAACAACAAAGGTTTCCAAAGTTTTTCGTATGTATTCTCCCCAGAGATTTTTAACAGCCAATCTTCAACTGTGATTTTCTCAAGTCGCCGCCAGTTAGAAATGCGTGAACCATACAATAAGGTAAGAGCCAACCGGAACTTTCCGATAATAGTTAGGGGCGGAAAGCGCAGAAATTCCATAGTGTTACTAATGGAATACAACTGCTGGTCGATATAGCACCCTGTAAGAGTGGGACGCCAACGCAGCTGTTCTCCCAGACCAATCTCCTGGATTAAATTGATTAAGTGAATATCTGACGGTAAAATGACATGATAAAAACGGTCCCAGACAAATGGACCGTAATCATGATAAGTGGTAAGTCCACCCAGCTGCTGATTGCTCTCTATGACAGTGACTATATGACCAAGCATCCTCAGGCGATAAGCTAATACCAGCCCCATCATTCCACCACCGACAATACCGATATTCATCTATTTAATATTTATAAAGATTCAGACTGCGTTGCCATGCAATAGTGCGTTCTAGACCCTCATCTAATCCCACAAGTGCCTTGACACCGAGAATATTTTCGCATCTAGTGCTATCAGGAACACGACGGCGGACATCTTCGTATTTACCACCGGTAAAAGATTCATAGGGAACAAATTTCACCTTGAGTTCTCCTGGAGTATTACTAAGTCGTTTGATCGTCTTAGCTAAGTCAAGGATGGTGATTTCATGATTGCTGCCAATATTAAAAATTTCTCCATTGGCTTCAGGATTGATAGTAGCAGCGTAAATACCTGCAACAGTATCGCTGACATAAGTAAAACTGCGAGTCTGCAAGCCATCACCATGAATAGAAATTTCCTCTTCATTCAAGACTTGTTCAATAAAAACCGATTGAGGTCCACCCCACCACGATAAATGATGGCGCGGTCCATAGGAACCAAAAAATCGCAACAAAACAACTGGGATGCCATAGCTGTCTTGGTAGGCAAAAGCTAAATGTTCATCAAAAAGTTTGGAGACAGCATAGCTCCACCGTGCTACTTTAGATGAGCCGATAACTGAGTTATCGTCCTCGTTAAAAGGTAATTTTGGGTTGCGACCATACACATCAGAAGTAGATGCCAGCACACATTTACAATTCAGCCGACGGGCTAGATCTAGAACATTCTCTGTGCCTTGATAATTAATTTTGAGAGTATCAATAGCTTTTCCATAACGAGGAATTTTGAAAGCCGCCAGGTGAACAATACAATCAATGTTCGAGTCTAAATTCTCAAAAGTGGTTTTTTCGGTGATATCTTTCTGGAAAAATTGAAATTGTTTGTTAGTTAAATGCTCAGCAATATTTGATAATTTTCCCATGCTGAGATTGTCAATTCCCACCACCTGATGACCCGATGCCAAGAGTTTGTCTAGTAAGTGAGAACCCAAGAAACCAGCTACCCCAGTCACCAAAATTCGATGCGGAAATTCAACCATGTTCATTACTCCAAGTTAAATCAATGTTTTGTTTAATCTCTCGTTCCCAGGTGGAACCTGGGAACGAGAGAACGAGAGTGCCATACAGCAGATACAGTTATTTTTGGACGACAAGAACGACACCAGCCACAATAATCACTATCCCTAACCACTGGCTAGAAACAACATTTTCTTTGAGAAAGTAGTAAGAAGCCAACGGCACAAGAGCAAATGTTAATCCTAATGCTGGAAATGCCTGACTCAGAGGAATTGTCCGCAATACGAAAAGCCATAATATAGTCACTACTACATAGGAGAAAAACCAAATCCAAAAATAAGGAGAACTGAGAATGTTTCTCTGTGACTTACTGGCATCACCTAGAGGAGTAGAACCTTGAAATGCATATTTTAGCGATAGCTGTCCGAGTGTACCCAGTACAACGACAAGCATTAAAATTAGCCAAGAAATGATGGTCATTTGCTTTGTTAGTTGATAGTTGATAGTTGTTAGTTGTTAGTTGATAGTTGTTAGTTGTTAGTTGTTAGTTGTTAGTTGTTAGTTGTTAGTTGTTAGTTGATAGTTGATAGTTGTTAGTTGATAGTTGATAGTTGATAGTTGTTAGTTGATAGTTGATAGTTGATAGTTGATAGTTGTTAGTTGATAGTTGATAGTTGATAGTTGTTAGTTGTTAGTTGTTAGTTGTTAGTTGTTAGTTGCTTTTTTACCATTAGCTATTAGCTATGAGCAGTCTTGTCCTAAGGGACACGCTACGCGAAGACAATAATTTCCCGCTCTTCAACACGGAATGCTATCGCATTTTAGACTTGTTTGCGACTTTTCAGTGGTAGCGCCACCAAAAGAACTCCCAGAAAAATCAGTACAACTCCAACGACTCTCAGCGTGGTGATCGACTCATGAAAAAAGTAGTGCGATCCCAAAAGTATCCCAACATAATTTAAGCTGGTGAGGGGATAGGCAATACTTAGTTTGACAGAGCGCAGGGCAAATATCCAATTTACTATTCCTAAACTATAAACAGTCAGAGCGATGAATAATTGTTGAAAAAATGACCATGTAAACAATCCCTGACCTGTTCCACTCATAGTATGTTTCAACAACAATTGTCCAACGATGCCAAACCCGATACTGACAAACAAAGCTGTATATGAAATTAATTTCAGTCGGTGACTTAACGATTCAGAGTTCATCAGTTCAAATAAAAAATCAGTAAATATATAGTATGACTATAAGAATCCTTAAGAAATATATGTAGGGTGGGCACTGCCCACCATATCCTGGTTCTGGTGGGCAGTGCCCACCCTACTTAAACTTTTTGATGAATGATCTAGTCTGACTCTTGCTTAATCTTAAATTAATGCAACATCTTCAAGTCTTTGTTCGCGTGCTGCTTGGCGTAAAGAGTCAGTGACGGCTTGTTGTGCTGATAAAGTAAGTTCGGGAAACATCGGTAAAGATAAAACTTGTTGGCTCAATTTTTCACTGATTGGTAGTGACCCCAGAGCATAACCTAAGTTAGCATGTACATGCTGTAAGTGCAGCGGAATTGGGTAGTACACCATCGTGCCCACCCCAAGGGACTTCAGGATTTTTTGCACCCGATCTCGTTGTCCGTCTAAAACCCGGATTGTAAACTGATTCCAGACTGACTTGCTTTGTGGTGCTTGTGTGGGTAAAACAATGCCACCGACATCAGTCAGTTGATGGATGTAATAATCAGCGATCGCAGCGCGCGCAGCATTCCACTGTTCAAGATATCGCAGTTTGACTAACAAAACTGCTGCCTGCAAAGTGTCTAAGCGGCTGTTAAGTCCGAGTTCAGAGTGCTGATACTTAATTTTACCACCATGTCGGCGTAAATACTCGACACGTTCTGCCAGATCTTGATCGTTGGTAGCAATTGCGCCGCCATCTCCAAAACAACCTAAATTTTTCGTGGGGAAAAAGCTAAAACATCCAACCGAACCAATTGTGCCAATCTTTTGTCCGCACCACATAGATCCGGTTGCTTGCGCACAATCTTCAATTACTTTCAAATTCCTGTCACGCGCAATTGCCATAATTGCGGTCATGTCAGTGGGACGCCCGTACAAATGCACTGGCATAATCGCCTTAGTGCGGGAGGTAATTTTAGCCGCAATTAAATTGGGATCTAGATTGTAGGTATTTAAATCCACATCGACGAACACAGGAGTTGCACCCACCATGCCAATCGCTTCGGTGGTAGCAATAAAAGAGAAAGGTGTGGTAATTACCTCATCCCCTGGACCGATTTTCAAAGCTCTCAAAGCTAAATGTAATGCATCAGTGCCGGAATTACAACTGATGACTTGGTTGCAACCTAAATATTGCGCAAACTGTGCTTCAAATTCCTGAACTTGAGGACCCATAATATAGCGTCCACCAGCCATGACAGCACAGACATTTTTTTCAATTTCAGATGCGATCGCTTGATATTGAATCGTGGCATCAAAAGGTGGAATGTTCACACTACTCATTCAATTCTAATAATTTTCGAGTCGCTACAATATTCATACTGACGCGAACACGCTTGACAGACAGTTTTGCGGTCAAATTTTTCTAACTGAACACCACACTCACACATCCAACCTTTGTGGTCGGCAGGATTACCATAATAAAGTGCGTAATCAGGAACATCTTTGGTCACCGTCGCACCCGCACCGATAAATGCATAACGCCCGATTGTATGACCACAAACAATTGTGGCATTTGCCCCAATTGTAGCTCCCTGAGATACGAGAGTAGCTAAATAATCATCTATTGTATTGCGAGCAAAAGCCGAACGCGGGGTTTTAATATTTGTGAATACACAGGACGGACCACAAAAAACATCATCTTCTAACACCACCCCGGCATAGATAGAGACGTTATTTTGAATTTTTACATTTCGCCCGATTTTTACCCCAGCCGCCACAAATACATTCTGTCCTATTTTACAATTTTCCCCAATGACGACATCAGGCATAATATGGCTAAAGTGCCAGATTTGAGTTCCGAATCCAATGGTACAGGGCTGATCGACATAAGCTGATTCATGTACAAAATACTCGGACTTTTGGTCTTGAGAATTAGTTATGGACAACTGGCGCCTCCTTTAAATAAACAATCTGACCAAGATTCTCAAGGGATACTTGAGCACTATCTAAAACTCTCAAAACATCAATACCATTTTTTAGAGAGGTTCGGGGCGTTTGTCTAGTTTGAACGCATCTGAGAAAATGTTCGCATTCTAACTTTAGAGGTTCTCCAGCATCTATGGGAATCACAGTCATAGCATTTTTTTTCAGGACAGTCATATTATCCACCTCTGATGCTGAGTGTGAGTACAATGTCAGTTTGGCATCCACACTCACATCATCAAAAACCAGCGTTCCTGATTCCCCAACTACCACCAGCCGATGTTCTTTAAAAGGATGTAGCCAACTCACAAAAATATGAGCATTGATATTTTGCTCAAAACAGAGATTCACAGTGCAAAAGTCGGAATTATTACCCAAGTAAGCACTGCCTACAGCTTGTACAGATGTTGGCAGTCTGCCCACAAACCCGAGAATCGAACTGATATCATGAGGAGCAAAACTCCAAAGCACATTTTCTTCGGTTCGGACTTTACCTAAACTTAAGCGATTTGAATAAAGATATTGTAGCTGACCAATTTTTCCGGATGCTACTATGGCGCGAAGTTTGACTAAAGCTGGGTGATACTCCAACAAATGTCCCACCATCAGGATACAACCACTATTGGTAACTTTTTCACTGATTGTGAGTGCATCGGAGAGGGTCAAAGCTAACGGCTTCTCCACAAACACATCTTTACCCGCCGCCAGGGTTTGGATCGCCAAACTTGCATGAGTTGCTGCTGGAGTTGCAATGACTACGGCTTGGACATCTGGCATGTCCAATACTGATTGGAAATCAGTTACGGCTTCTACACCATATTCTTTTTGGCATTTTGAGAGTGTTTCTAGACTGGCATCACACACTACTCGCAGAACACCAAGCGAGGCAAAATTTCTCACTAAATTCTTGCCCCAGTAACCACAGCCAACTACTGCCACATATTTATCAAACTCAGGCATTTTAGTTCCAGAATAAATTTGTCCTTAAGCAGCAATAGTGTTTACCGTTTTTAATCCCCGATCAGCCAACACATTCCTGGTATCTATAATTAGAGCGGAATATTCGGCGACTAATTTATAGTCTACATTGTCGTGATCTGTGACAATGATTACTGCATCAAATGACTGGAGATTTTCTTTGGTCAATGGCAAAGATTTCAAGTTTATGTCTGGATAATGACGATGATTTGAACATGTTGGTGCATAGGGATCGTGATATTCAATATGTACTCCATGTTTTGATAAAGTTTGAATTATTCTTAGGGAAGGACTTTCTCGTTGATCGTCCACGTTCTTTTTATAAGCTACTCCTAATATGAGGATGCGCGAGTTTTTTAAAGGCTTACTGTGTTCGTTCAGTGCGAAAATCAACTTTTCGATCACATAGTTAGGCATGAAAGCATTCACTTCACCTGCCAACTCAATAAATCGCAAAGGTACATCATATTCGCGAGCTTTCCATGTTAAATAAAATGGATCTATTGGTATACAATGTCCCCCCCATCCAGGTCCGGGATAAAATGCCTGAAACCCAAATGGTTTGGTTTTCGCTGCTGCAATTACTTCCCAGATATCTATGCCCATTTTTTGGAAGAGAATTTTTAATTCATTCACCAGGGCAATATTGACGGCGCGGTAAATATTTTCTAAGATTTTTGTGGCTTCTGCTGTTTGAGTTGAAGAAACTGGGACGATGGTGTTAATAATTTGGTTGTAGAGTGTTTGAACCAGTGACAGACACGTAGGCGTGATGCCTCCAACTACTTTTGGTACGTTCACCAAAGAATAGTTTTCATTCGCTGGATCTTCCCGTTCTGGTGAGTATGCTAAGGAAAATTCTGAGCCTACTATTAAACCAGTTCTTTCGAGAATTGGTAGCATGACCTCCGAGGTGGTTCCGGGATAAGTCGTGCTTTCTAATACCACAAGCTGTCCGATTTTTAAGCAAGTAGCAATTGCATCAGCCGTGTCGATCACATATGTTAAATCTGGCTCTCTGTGGATGTCAAGAGGAGTTGGGACGCAAATAATTATCACATCCACGAACTTCAATCGGGTTAGGTCGGCTGTGACTGATATCCTGACGTTCTTTAAATTCTCTGAGTCAATATGTTTGATATATGAATGACCCTGTTGAATCTGATTAATCTTGTGTTGATCGATATCAAATCCCAGCACTTCATAGCCCTTAGTCGCAAAAGTTACTAATATTGGTAATCCTACATATCCCAGTCCAATAATCCCAATTTTCGCACTTTTATTCTCGATTTTTTCCTGGAGTTCTTTTAGCATATTTTATTACCCCTCTGAGGGCGACTCTCAACACAGTTATGGAAGCAACTTAAGTTGCAATGTCAGTTTTACACAAAATATAGTTTCTTGTTTCGTAGAAATCGGATAAGTAAGCGCGTAGGTTCGATAAGGAATTCAACTTTGATAGATTCTTTCCCAGATTGCTGCTTCGTGTGTCCGGCTTTAATCTTTACTCCATGTGGGAGCTAATACTTCGAGTGAGGAATACTTTAAGCGCTGCAGATAACGATCGCACGTTATCTGCAATTCGACCTCCGGCATCAGTATATACGAAACCAGCATAGTGGAAGGTTAGGTTGGAAGGACTGAGATCAAAAAGACCATCGAAGCCTATATCCTGAATATTCAATGAAATATTCAATTGTAGTAACGAAAAATATGTCTCTATTTTTTGTTGGAATTTATTGAGAGATAGTTAAAACAGAATTTATTTTTTTTAGTTTACTAATTGCCCTACAATAGTACAACCTTTTAACACAACATTTTCCGCTCTTCATACACTCTTCATCCGAAAAAACTAGTGTTAAAATGAAATTATTTTCCAGTTTTTGATAACTTTACGTATCTTAGCTAACAATTTAGTTTTTTTGAAAAAATAAATTGAATTATATTTAGGTAAATTTAAAATATTTTTTGCTCTGATAAAATTCTGCTATGTGCGGTAAGGAAAAATACGTAAATACAAAGCAAATATACGGTAAAAAAAAGCACAGCCAAAAGTCTGACCAGAAAAGAAGACATCACCTTTCCGGAAGGGGGTGGATTAATCCTAGTGGTGGTGTAATTTCAATGCGACCAGCTTTCAAGTCTACTACTGGTGCGATCGCTTTCACAAAAGGAATCAAAACCGTCTTTGGAGATTTTGGATCTTTATCGACCTGTAGGTCATGCAGCTGCACTTCTAATAAATCATTACCCGCTGGGATGATATCTATTACTGTGCCTACAAGTTCGCCAGATTCCTGCATGAACACGAACATGCCAATCAAATCCGAGACGTGATATTCATCTTCTCCTAATTTCGGGCGATCGCTTTGGGGCACCATCACCTTACAACCGCGCAACGCCTCCGCCTGGTTGCAATTTTCTACACCAGATAACTTGATTACATACAAGTTTTTCCCCTGAATATAACGTCCTGCTAGTAATTTTATCGGTTGCGGTTCTGTCTCTCCAGGATGCAACAACCACCGGAGTCCTGGCACCTCAAACCGTTCGGGGAAATCCGTGTCAGGATAAACCCGCAACTCCCCATTTAATCCTTGAGGTGCGACAATCGTACCAACTTCTAGCCACTCATCGGATTTTGGATTAGTCATTTGTTGGTTGCTAATTGCTAATTGCTAATTGTTAATTGCTAATTGTTAATTGTTGATTGTTAGTTGTTAGTTGTTAGTTGTTAGTTGTTGGTTGCTAGTCTGACCTTACCCATTCCCCATTCCCTATTCCCCATTCCCCATTCCCCATTCCCCATTCCCCACTCCCCATTCCCTATTCCCCATTCCCCATTCCCCATTCCCCATTCCCCATTCCCCACTCCCTATTCCCCACTCCCCATTCCCCATTCCCCACTCCCCATTCCCTATTCCCCATTCCCCATTCCCCATTCCCCATTCCCCATTCCCCATTCCCTATTCCCCATTCCCCGAACGCTGATAAACCTGTTGTACTACTTTTGCCAGACGCTGCATTCCAGTCACAATTTCTTCATCGCTGCCTGTGAGACTAATGCGGACGCACTGCTGCTTGTGTTCCCACTCTTCATCTAAGCCAGGAAAGAAGCTACTACCAGGGACAACAATTACACCTACTTGCTTGAGTTCCTGGTAAAATTCCCAATCAGTGATTGGCAGATCCTGCAACCACAACCAAGCAAAGATTGCGCCCTCACCGCGATGGAGTAACCAGGGTAAATCTTTGGGCATTGCTTGATCTAAGGTGCTTTCTAGAACGCTAAACTTATTCTGGTAAAAAGGACGGATCACAGAGAGAGAAATTTCTGCTAGCGCACCGGAATTGATGGCATAAGCGGCGATCGCCTGTCCATACCGAGAAGAATGCAGACAGGCATTTGTCAAAAAACACTCTAGTACGCCAATCAGCCGTTCATCCCCAATCGCAATCCCAATGCGTTCTCCTGGTAGCCCTGCCTTGGATAAACTTGTACAGTGAATGATGTTCTCGCCAAATATCAGATCCATATCACAGAAGTTAAGCGCTGGGAATGGCGGGGCGTAGGCAGAATCAATCAACACTGGTACATTATGGGCAGCGGCTAAATTGGCAATTTTTTGCACCTCATCATCGGTGAGGACATTGCCGGTGGGGTTACAAGGTCGAGAAAATATGACGCAACCAGTATTTTCTGTAATCGATAACTGGCTAAAGTCAGGACGGTATTTGAATCTGTGAGCGGTTGCATCAATATCTAAGAATGGCTTGTAGGCAACTAACGCCTCTGGTACTAGAGTTATACCACCATATCCTGTATAATCTGGACTCAGGGGCAAAACAATTTTCCTGAGTTCACCGTTGGTGGTGTAGCCGCCGAAAGCATTAGCAGCGAAGAAGTAGAGGATTTGACTACCAGGGGTAATCAGGATGTTGCGTTCAGTAAGATTTAACCCATACCGCCGATTAAAATCCGAGGCGATCGCTTCAATTAATGGTGCATAGCCTTGACTTGACCCGTAGCGACAAACTACCTCACCATAATCTGAGCTTGCCAGCAGTTGTGCCGTACAATCTCGCCATAACTGCTCTACCTCTGGCAAAATCAACGGGTTCCCAGCACTCAAATTTATAAATTGCTGCCCCGCACCAGCTCGTAATGTTTCAATAATGTCCTTCATAATAGCTCTGACGCCAGTCAGGTTGGACATTTGATCGCCAATTTGAGTCAGGGCAGGGTTCATAGGCTGTGAAAAAACATCTTTTATCGACTAATGGACTTGTTGGGTGGTGGCGGCTGGCAGATTGCTTTTGCCACTCGGACTACTGTCACCTCCTACCACTTTAACTAGAAAATGTCACGATCGTACAGCACACTATTATAGTAGTTTTGTGGCAGAAACCATCCTAAGTAACTCTCGCAACAAAGTAATTGCTTGTCTGTACAAAGACAAATCCACCTCGTGAACCTCTATCCCCTGCCCAATTTTTGGCAGCAGCATTAAGGTTAATTCTCCCCCCAAGTGTTCCCGGAACTCGGTCAGCCCCCGGAACAGGCATCGGGGATGTTCCGGTTGATCGTTAGCCTCCGCCAGTTCCGGGACGTACAACGTGAAGCCCAATGCCGTGAGGGTATTTAGTATTTGCTGCCACTCTAACTGAGAAAGCAGTCCTAGCAGGTACGAATAGGTGCTATCCAAAGCAATCCCAATCGCCACCGCTTCCCCATGACGCAGGCTGTAGTCTGTCAAATGTTCGAGTTTGTGCGCCGCCCAGTGACCAAAATCCAGGGGACGGGATGATCCCTTTTCAAACGGGTCACCATTGCAGGCAATGTGCTCTAGGTGCAATTGGGCACAGCGATAGATCAGCTGTTGCATTGTGTCCATGTCTTGCATCTAGACGAGAAGCCCTAGTTAAGCAGCAGCTAAACCATTATGTCTAAGCAAAGGAACCGTACTAGGTTCACGACCTCGGAAGGACTTAAACACTTCCATTGGGTGCAAGCTACCACCGAGAGCTAAGACCGTATCACGGTAACGCCGACCTGTAGCTTTTATTGCTTGTTCGTCTTCTAGACCAGCTTCTTCAAAAGCGGCAAAAGCATCAGCGCTCAGGACTTCAGCCCACTTATAGCTGTAATAACCAGCTGCATATCCCCCACCAAAGATGTGTCCGAAAACACATAGAAACCGATCTTCTGGCAGCGGTGGCAATACGGTAGTTGTCTTAGCAATGCGATCGCGCACATCCTTTGGAGTTTCCCCACCACCCGGACGATAGCGGTAGTGCAGTTCCAAGTCAAGGATGCTGAGGTAGATTTGCCGCAGCATACTACTGCCACTCATGTAATTCTTTGCTGCCACTAGCTTTTGGTAATAATGCTCTGGTAGCGGTTCCCCAGTTTCGTAATGTTTAGCCATTCCCAGTAAAGTGGGGAGGCGTTTTGATGTCTCATCAGTGGAATGGGGCGCGTTTTCCGAATCCCTACTAGGGATTGAAACGCACCAGTTTTCCATGAACTGGCTGGGCAGTTCCACTGCGTCCCATTCAACATTATTGATGCCTGCTGCTTCTGGATAGTCTACTTTGGTCAGCATATGCTGTAAGCCGTGACCAAACTCGTGGAACAAAGTCTCTACTTCATTGAAAGTCATGAGGCTTGGCTTGCCATCTACCGGGGGAGTTTGATTACACACCAAATATGCTACAGGTAAGCGGATGGAAGTCACTCCATTTTCAGTGATTTTGCCACGGTTGATGCAGATATCCATCCATGCACCGCCGCGCTTTTCTGCAGGGCGGCTGTAGGGATCTAAGTAGAAGTAGGCAATTGGGTTACCCGTTTCATCAGCAATTTGGAAATAACGGACATCCTCATGCCAGACTGGCGCTTGACCATCAGCAGGAGTGACAGTCACGCCAAATAGGTAATTCACCAAAGCAAACAAGCTATCTAACACTTGTGTCAGTGGGAAGTAAGGACGCAATTCTTCTGCAGTGAAAGCAAATTTTTCTTCCCGTTGGCGTTCTGCCCAAAAGCTGATATCCCAGTGCTGCAAATCGTTGGCTTCCGCTGCAAAGGCTTTCAGGTCTGCCAATTCCTTGACAGCAGCATCATAACTAGCACGACGCAGTTCTTCTAACAAAGACTCTACTGCTTGGACACTCTGAGCCATTTTACTGGCTAAGCTCAACTCAGCATAAGTCTTAAAGCCTAGTAACTGGGCTAGTTCTTGACGCAACTCTAAAATGCGTTCAATTAACGGGTTATTATCCAACTCGCCTGAGGAAGCACGAGTGATAAAAGCTTTGTAAAGTCTTTCGCGCAAGTCACGTCGGGTACTGTGCTGCATAAAAGGACCAAAACTAGGGAAGTCCAAAGTTATGCGCCAAGGACCATTTTCTGGTGTAGCGTTTTCTTCTCCATCTGCGCGTGCAGCTTGTGCCGCTAAACTAAGTAAGCTAGGGGGTAAGCCATCGATTTCTTCAGTGGTAGTGAGCGTCAAGCTAAAGGCTTTGGTTGCATCTAGGACATGGTTAGAGAACTTGTTAGAAAGGTCTGCTAACTCCATCTGAATGGCGTTAAAACGCTCCCGCGCCTCACCTTGTAAGCCAACGCCAGAAAGTTCCGCATCCCGGATCGCCGCTTCGACAATGCGCTGTTGGGCAGAGTCTAAAGTTTTCCAGCTATCACTTGCTTGCAGTGCCTTAAAAGCATTGTAAATGGGTTGACTTTGACCCAGCTTATTGAAGAACTGCACCACTTCCGGCTGTACGGTTTCATAAGCTTCGCGCAGTTCAGGGCTATTTTTCAGACCCATTAGATGATTTACTACGCCCCAACTCCAGTTCAGGCGTTCTGTTAGCCGATCTCGGGGTTCTATTAAATTGCTCCAAGTTGGCTTGACGTTAGCTTCTAAGGTAGAAAGTTCCCGATCTAGTTCTGCTAGCAGCACTTTGAATGCTGGCACAACTTGCTCTGGTGTGATGTTTGTAAAGTTGGGCAAGCCGTAGCCCTGAAGTAAGGAATTTTCCGAAATAGTAACGTTTGCACTCATAATTCTTTGTGACTAGTCGATGAAATAAGGGTAAACAGTTATTTTTCTCTTTATAGATATCTTCTAATGTAGAGCGTTCACCTGATCGCTTCCAGGTTGTGGATGAGCGAGAATACCGAATCTACTTGTAGGGGCGCGTAAGTCCTAAACTATTAGCTTTCTACCATTTGCATCTGCCGACTATACGGGTAGCATGTTACGCTATTTTTTTATTTTCTTATTTACGTTTTGTGTAATTAATGGTACAACTAAAATATGAATACGGTCTTAGTGCTTTTTCTATAACAGAGCGTTTTTGCGGTTATTTAGACATTTCTAAGGCATCATACCAACCAATTTAACACGTAGGTAAGAGACTAAAAAAATAAAATGTTTAACAAAAAACTTTCCGTATTATTAACTATACCATTTGCAGCAATTTTCTATTTCAATTTACTTAAAATCAGCCCCTCTGTGGCACAAACTCCGCCTAATGCTGCGTTGGTACAGGCAACTTACCTTTCACAGTTGGAACAACAGGTAATTGCTGAGATGAACAAGTTGCGTACCAATCCCAAATCATACATCCCTATTTTGGAAAACTATAGACAGCGCTTCCAAGGCAATCACGTCAGAATTTCTGATAATCTCTTTTTACAGACTCAGGAAGGAGTAAAGGCGGTTGATGAGGCGATCGCTTTTCTGGAAACAGCAACTCCTGCGGGAACTCTCTCTGCTTCTCGAGGAATGTCTCAAGGTGCAAGAGATCATGTCCAAGATACTGGACCAAAAGGTACTCTTGGTCACTATGGCAGCGATGGCAGCGATCCCTCTACTCGGATCAATCGCTATGGTTCCTGGCATAAAACTGCCGGAGAAAACATCAGCTATGGTTTAACTACCGCTCAGGATATCGTCATGCAGTTAATGATTGATGATGGAGTACCCACGCGCGGTCATAGAAACAACTTCTTTAACCAGGCTTTCAAAGTGACTGGAGTTGCTTATGGAACTCATGTCACCTATAAAACCATGTGCGTGATTACCTATGCTGGAGAGTATACGGAAAAATGAATAGGACGGGAGCAAACAAACCCGGTTTATACTAAAAATCCGGCGTTGCGCATTCAACGAGGTTAGCAACGGATGATATAACGGATGTAACGGATGATTTAACTGTGGGATGACGAGCATAGCGTGGGAGTACTCGTCCCGTACTTTCACCGTTGCCAGTCTTGACGTGAGATTTAATCATAAAATCATTACATAATTGTGCAACGCCAAAAATCCTTTGTTCACTAACCAGAAATCCGGTTTCAGCTAATATATAGATCGGAAGAAAGGCAATACTTCTCGGTTAACCTCTCCACGCCCTTCGGGTTCGCCATAAAGCTTGGTGCAGAAGCGATGAGGGAAAGCCGTCATTCGCGCTGCAACACCTGTTCCCTACGGCGGGAAACAAGCTGCAAGGACTGGACTCACCAGTCGCCTCTGTCGGGAAACCAATGCCAGTCACCAGGGCGCGGGAAACCCGCCGGAGCGTGCTGGCTCCTCCTGCAGCGCTGGCTCCCCAACCCCTCTCCTGCAAGGGTCGGTATGAATTTTTCCCCCATTCCCTTGTAGGGAAGGGGGGTTAGGGGGGTAAGGGAGTGCCTTATCCGAGAAGTATTGGGAAGAAAGGGTGTCAGGGACAATAAATCACCTACACCCCCGATAAGAAAGTCCGTTTTCTGATTGACTCGCCGCTCTCAAGTTGTGAGGTGTTTGATGCGTCGGATAATGTTTTGGGTGCTTGTCCCGATCGCCCTAATCGTCACATCCTGTCATGAAGTGATTCCATTTAACTCCTCTGTACCGGAAATTTCTCCAAAAACTCCTGAAAAGTTGCCACGCGGGAAGATTCTTTCGCCGCTGGAACAACAAGTTATTGTGGAAATGAATCAGGCTAGAACGAATCCGAAAGCTTATGCTACTGTGCTAGAAAACTATAAACAGCGCTTTGAAGGCAAGCGAGTCAGAATCTCTAGTCATCTTTATTTGCAAACGACCGAAGGAGTAAAAGCAGTCGATGAGGCGATCGCTTTTCTCAACTCAGTTCGCCCAGTGGGATCTTTGAGTGCTTCCATTGGGATGTCGAAAGCAGCTAGGGATCATGTTAAGGATCAAGGACCGAAAGGTATTACCGGTCATTATGGCACTGACAAGAGCGATCCCTTTAAGCGCATCAACCGCTATGGAACTTGGAAAACCACTGCGGGGGAAAACATTAGCTATGGCTCAAATACAGCACAGGATATCGTCATGCAGTTAATTATTGATGATGGTGTACCCGATCGCGGTCATAGAAAGAATATGTTTAACCCTGATTTTAAGGTGGCTGGGGTTGCTTTTGGGATTCACTCCACATACAGACAGATGTGTGTCATTGACTATGCTGGAAAATATCTAGAAAAATCTGCTTAAGTTAATCGAGGAAAATCACTTTTTCATGGTTCGCCACAGTTATACCGCTACAAGTGCTGTACACCTTAACGTCCACGTTCAAGGTGAAGGCTTCCCGATTCTTTGCTTACATGGTCATCCCGGTTCCAGTGCTAGTCTTTCTGTCTTCACCAATCACTTATCAAAACGTTTTCAAACTTTCGCTCCAGACTTGCGAGGATACGGCAAAAGTCGCTTTCAGGGCGATTTTGACATGAATGACCATTTGACAGACTTGTCAGCGCTCCTAGACCGTTATCAGATCAAAAAATGTCTGGTATTAGGGTGGTCCCTAGGTGGCATTCTTGCCATGGAACTGGCACTAAAACTACCACAGCGCATTACTGGGCTGATTTTAGTCGCGACAGCAGCCCGACCTAGAGGCAACCACCCGCCTGTCACGTGGCAGGATAATTTTTATACTGGGGTAGCTTCACTTTTGAGTTGTATAAAACCAAATTGGCAGTGGAATATTGAGACGTTTGGCAAGCGATCGCTCTTGCGCTACCTGATCCAACAACACACTCCCATCGCCTACCGCTACATTGCAACAGAAGCTGTGCCTGCCTATTTGCAAACCTCCGGCGCTGCCACTCGCGCCTTAAATGCCGCGTTGGAAGCTAGGTACGACCGACGAAAAGACCTACAGCAAATTCAATGTCCTAGCTTGGTGCTTAGTGGTGCTCAAGACTACCACATCACAGCCGACTCCAGTTGGGAAACATCTCAGTACCTCCGAGAAAGCCAGTGGCACTGCTACCCCAATACAGCCCATCTGTTCCCGTGGGAAATACCTGACCAAGTACTGAGCGACATTGATCGCTGGCTTCTTGAGCATCCGCGTTCTTATTTGTACTAGCTAATTGCTAATTGCTAATTGCTAATAGTAAATGAACAATTAGCAATTAGCAATTAACAATTAACAATTAACAATTAGCCTCTAGGTGATTACATTTGACCGCTAAAGGCAGGCCTTACTTTACGGTCAATCCTTTCCCCCAAGTCGTCAGCAACTGTTAACGCATCTGGTTTACAGCGCTTCACATTCACAGCAATGCCTTGTGCTCCCTCCTGTTCCAAATCTTCTACATAGCCTTTGAGCGCCGCTTTGGCATCGGCAGAACTTAGAAATGGTCCGAAGTAGTAGGTACAACGTGGATTCTGTGTTGCAATCTCGACCCACCAAGCCAAACCAACGTTGTGGAATGCGTTAATCAACAATTCCTTGAAGTTATACCAAATAGGTTTCATGGTTTTCGCTGATTTCTAGATTTAGTACAGAGTTTTAAACGGTATGTTTCTAGTTTTGGTTATTTTACATTTCTTTATACTCTATTTATTCTTCTTTTTTCCAAGAAATTTTTGTTAATTTATCTAAATGCAACGTATTCAGCCAGCGTTGACGATAAATTTCATAAAGCGCCATACCTGTTGCTACTGAGGCATTCAGACTGGGAATACTGCCTTGTAGGGGAATCGATACCAAAACATCGCAGGAGCGTTGTGTCAACATACTTAGACCTTCGCCCTCAGAGCCAACTACCAAAACAATAGGACCAGTGAAATTCACCGTATGTACCGGAACACTGGCAGTGGCACCAGTGCCGTAAATCCAAAAGCCAGTAGCTTTTAATTCTTCCAAAGCCCGTTGTAGATTCACCACTCTGGCTACGGGAAAGTTTTCTAAAGCACCCGCTGCTACTTTCATCACTGTGGAAGTGATCCCAGATGCTCTACGTTGCGGGATCACTAATCCCTGAGCGCCAATTGCCTCAGATGTGCGAATAATCGCTCCCAAGTTGTGCGGATCGGTGATCCCGTCAGCAACAACAATCACAGGATCGCTCACAGATTTTGCCCGTGCAATTAACTCGCCCAAGTCGATATAGTCATATGGGGCAGTTTGCGCCGCCACACCCTGATGATTTGCACCCTGAGTGATTTGGTCTAAGCGCTTGGGTTCAACTTCATCAATAATCGAGCCATTTTCCTTGGCTTGTGAAATTAGGGAGTGAAAGCGCGGGTCGTAGCGCAGGCGAGGAGTAATCCAGATGCGGTTGAGAAGGCGCTGATTTTCTAGCGCACTCAAGACTGGATGGCGACCGTAAATGAGATCTATATCTTCTGCTTCTGTTTGTTTTCTAGATACAGATGGATGGGGGATGTAACGATTTTGATTTCGACGCGTAGTAACTGGGAGTACTGCTTCCCCATTTTGATTTTGACGTTTAGTAAGTGGGAGTACTGCTTCGCCATCCCCATTTCTCAGATTGCGTATGGGGTTAGAAACGACACGCTTGCCCTTAATTTTCAAGGGCTGCCTACTATTCGTTTCGCTATTTGTCGTGATTTTTTGTGGTTTATTCGGCATATAAGTTTTGCGTAGAGCGTATGGGTAGGTATCCCTTTTACCTCGATTTACTGAACTTGCTCTACTGATTTTGCTATAGTGAGGTTAATTTCCCACTATTTTTCTAAATGCAGTTTTTGCAACAGTTCGGTTAAGCGTTGGGAATCGGTGAGATACAGGTAGCCAATTAGAGTTTCTAAACTGCTTGCCTGTTGGTATGTTTCGGGAGCAACACGCTTTGGGCGTCCTGTAGCAGCGTTGCGACCCCGGCGGACAATTTCTAACTCGGTGTTCCTCAGATGAGGACTGAGCGATCGCAAGTGCTGTGCCTGCGTTTCTGCTCTTACCTGTGCCACTACTAGACGATGGTAACTTTCTGGTCGTTGCGGTGGTAGCAAATAAAAGTTCCTGACGTACAGTTCATAAACCGCATCTCCCAAATAAGCTAAAGCAGTAGGAGAAATTTGTTGCAGTTGTGCCTGGGAAATCTGTTGTGATAATTGCTCTGTGGTTGCCTTTTGTAGTTTAAACCATGATAATGCAAGGTTTGCAGCTTCATCTGGTCCATCTATTAGCTTTTCCGACTTTGATTTCACAAGTTCATCATTCCTCGCAGGCTACATTGGGAGACTTTTTGGCGGTAGATTCATTCTGCCCTGAAACTGCCGTGCAGGTGCAGCATTTAAACTTAACATTCTTCACAGAATTGCTAAACTCTAACATTAGAGGGAAAGGTACTAACTATAAACAGTAGTTTCCCGTTTCCATAAAGGTTGCTGCCAACAAAGCTGGTGTTACCCAGCGCAGGATATAACTAATTTGTGATCCTGGATTTCAAAAGCTAAGTTAGCTAGTGGTTTGATGAGGTTATTAATTGCTCCAACCCAGTCACGAGGTAAAGTAAAACTACAGTGCGGACAACTAAATGTTTTATTGCCTCCTAGACTGGTATGAACCTTACCGCAATTCGGGCAGGTCTTAGAAGTATAGGCTTCGTTAGTCCTGACTAGCATTACACCATTACGGTTACAAGACTGAGATAAATGTTCAGCAAACTGACCAAATGACCAAGTAAGCATAGAACGTACGGACTTACGGTTAATCTTTCTCTTTGCCTTTAAAACCATCTGTGAAGTTTCATAGGTCGGGAGAAAAATCACTTTGTAATTCTGAACCAATAAACTTGATGTTTTGTGATGCATATCACTTATCAAGCTCTTAATCCTTATCCTTGTGCGTTTAATTGCTTGCCCTAACTTATACCTAAATTTCTTGCAACTCTTGCCACTAGCTTTGATTTTACGCCCAATTAGTTTGTCAAGATGAAGGCACAATCTAACGACCCGCCCTATATCTTTCTTACCAAACTCAAAAATTGTTTCTCCATCAAAGCCAGTTAAAAAAGTACGAACCCCAGGGTCAAAAGCAATAACTTTATTTCCTGAAGATATTTTGGGTGACCGATATTCAGGGAATATAGCAAACCATTGATAACCGTGAGGAGTGCGTTGATAGGCTAGCTCAGTCCCATAAGCGCATTCAGTAGGAAATTGGTAACCAAAAGCCGTACAGAATAACAATCCTTTTACCTTACTAGGAAACCAAGTACCATTCTTAAATGCATCATTCTTGAATTGAATAACCTGTGAATTGTTGCGACAAGAACGAAATTTAATAAACACTTTTGTTCTTTCAATCTTTGCCAGACGCAACATAGATTTTTTAGCTTGTCTAAAAGCTGACTCTGCCTCAAAGACTGCTTCTTGACGAGTCTTGCCCAGACACTGCGTCCATTCATTGCCTCCTTCTTTTTGTAGATTTTGAATATGTTGATCTAGGCTTAAATCGTTAGCTAACTTGTGTCCGCCATTCAAAAATGCAACGCACTGATTATAAACCCATCTGTAAGCTGCCAACCATTGTTTCCAGATTGAATGTAACTCTTTACAAGGAAATACAGGAATTTTCACACTCAAGTTTGGCTGAATGTTTTTCGATTTCTTGATTGGATTCCGTCCGTAATTCCTCAACAAATTGTTTTCTATATTTCCGCAATCCGTAAAGCCTTGAACTGAAACAATCGACGATGGACAACATATCGCTAATGAGTTCAAGTTCGGGGCTGAGTTTGCGGTTATCGAGAACCACGAGCTTGCAGTTAAATTCTGTACACAACCATTCAACGAGGTCGAAGCCGAATCTACAAAGCCTGTCTGGGTGGGCAACAACAAGGCTTTGAATATCTCCCGACACAATTCGTTTGAGTATGGCGATAAACTTGCGCCTCCTAAAATTGAGTCCGGACCCAACTTCTGAAATGATTTCTGCTTCTGGATATCTTGCTTGCAAAAATTCAATTTGTCTGCCCAAGTCATCTCGCTGACTACTGGTTGAGACTCTACCGTAGCAAATTGTTCTATTGGGATTTGGGTAATCTGCAATCCCTGTAACCCTTTCCACTTCAAGTCGTTTGAACCTTCTTTGTCCCCCTGGCGTTCTGTATGCTTTGATTTTTCCTTCCTTCTCCCATCTCCGGATTGATTGGGCATGGCATCCGATAAGCCTTGCAGCAACGGAAGCATTTTCGCATTCATCTTTTCCCATTCTTGTCCCATATAGTTGCTATTTATCACATAGCCATCCTATAAAGTTTGTGGGCATTTCTCAACTTTGTTAAGATTTTTGCTGCTAGCAGGAAGCTCTACCAAGCATAATCAAAGCTAAAAAAGGCTACTTTCCTATTTTATCTTTTTTTTATGAACAAGGAGCTAACCACTCCGCTTCACCCCATAGAGTCCATCCAAAGTCAAGAGTCCAAAGTCTTTTATTATAGGGGTTTTTGACTCGTGACGAATGACTCCTATAAATTTTAGAAAAATTAAGCTATCCGATATTTAAATCTGGATAGCTAAATTCATTTGTGGTCAAGCAATCAAGAGGGCTTGATGTTTTCTAGAGCCGCTTCAACTGTTGGTTGCAGGGAGAGAAACTTCTCTAAGCGAACAAGCTTGACCGTTTGAGTCACACGAGCATTGCTGACAATTTGCAAGGTTCCCTCGGCATTTTGAGCCTGCTTGGCTAGCTGCACCAGCGCACCCAAGCCAGAGCTATCAACAAAGTCGATTTGCGAGAGATCCAGAATAATATGCTTTGGTCCCTCATCAATCTTGCCACCAAGTACCTTGCGAAAGGTCGGCTCTGAAAAGGCGTCTAACAAACCTGTGAGGCGGAATAGCTGACAGTTATCCCGGACTTCACGAGTGCCTCTCAGGCTGACTGTTAGATTAAGTGGTTCAGCAATAATTCCCTCCTCATATTATGATGAACGCTCAAGTATAGATAATTTTTGTGCATGTTGTCTACTGGATGGGGAGTGGGGGAAGAGGGGAGTGGGGAGGATGAGGAGGATGAGGAGGATGAGGAGGTTAATTTGTCTCCCCGATCTCCCCGATCTCCCCGATCTCCCTGATCTCCCCGATCTCCCTGATCTCCCCCATCTCCCTCATCTCCCTCATCTCCCTCATCTTATTCTCGTGCTGTTCGCATTGCTTGGACAAACTGCTCAAACAAATAATCAGCATCGTGAGGACCAGGACTTGCCTCTGGATGATATTGTACCGAGAACACAGGTAAGGACTTATGGCGTAAGCCAGCAACGGTGAGATCGTTTAAGTTGAGATGGCTAATTTCCATAGTATTGGCAGGTATTGAATCCGCGTCAATGGCAAAACTGTGGTTTTGGCTAGTAATCTCTACTCGTTGTTGTAAACCTGCTGGCTGATTCAAACCACGATGACCAAATTTAAGTTTGAAGGTTTCTGCCCCCAGTGCATGACCTAAAATTTGGTGTCCCATACAAATGCCAAACATCGGTTTGTGACTTAAGAGCAACGCCTTGGTAGTTTCAATGCCTTCCGTGACAGCAGATGGGTCGCCAGGACCATTAGACAGAAAGATCCCATCCGGATTGTATTTGAGAATTTCCGCTGCTGTTGTATCAGCGGGAACAACGATGATGCGGCAACCGTAAGCAGCCAAGCGGCGCAAGATATTACGTTTGACGCCAAAGTCAAGGGCAACAACAGTAAAGGATTTTGAGGAATTTGCCAGAAGCTCTGGGTTGAATTCCCAAACTGAGTTGGTGGGATCTAACCATTCATAAACGGTTGGGGTGGTTACTTCGTGGACGAGATTTAAGCCCTTCATGTTGGGAGCAGCGCGTACCAGATCCAGCAACTCAGCCTCATCCAGAATTGACGTCGAGATGCCGCCGTTCATCGCTCCCAAGGCGCGAATTTTGCGGGTGAGGTTGCGAGTGTCAATACCGTAAATACCGGGTATTTGGTACTGTTTAAGATAGTCAGGCAAGGACTGTGTAGATCGCCAATTACTTGGTCGAGTACAAATATTCCGTGCGATCGCACCCTGCACTTGTGGTTTCACTGATTCCTCATCCTCTGGATTGACGCCAGTGTTTCCCAATTCTGGATAAGTAAAAATGACTATTTGACCGCAGTAACTAGGGTCGGTTAACACTTCTTGATATCCAGTCATGCCAGTGTTAAAAACCACTTCCCCGATCGCGGTTCCTATAGCACCAAAAGACCAACCGTAATAAGTTGTTCCATCTGCGAGGACAAGTATAGCAGGTATTGCGTCAGAAAGAGGCATAGGCTACTGGTTGTTAGTTGTTGGTTGTTAGTGGTTAGTTGTTAGGTGTTAGTTGTTGGGTGTTAGTTATTGGGTGTAATAAATAATACTATTTTTTGGTCAGTACTTGTTAACCACTAATGTATTTCCAAATTAAGTTAATAATGTAAAGATTAATTATGCCATGAATTAATTGTTTTGGAGTTGGCAGAGCAATTAATTAAAAATTCCAAATAAAAAATACTAAATCTTTAATAAAGTTTGAGCGGCGGCAGTAGATTTGAGCGCTGCTAAACAGATACAATTACTAATAATTATGCTTCAGTCTTTTTTATCCCGTGCAACGCTGATTTTTCTATCAACAACACTAGCGGCTCTGGCTGTTGCCTGTAGAGAAGAAAAACAGATTACTGGATCTGACCCACAAGAACCGCATGCGCTGCTCGACAACAGTGCAGGAACTCCTGCGATCACAGCAGCACCACTAGCTAGTCCAACATCAAGCTCAGATCTACCGTCCGATCTCGAACCAAGTTATTTTGAGCAAGGGCTAGACAAAGCCGCCGGTGCTTTTAGTATCAGCCAATCTGCTCAGTCTACAGAAGATTGGAATTTGGTAGTCAGCCAGTTCCAAGACGCGATCGCACTCATGGAACTCGTGCCTGTCAATAGTCCTTACTTCGCTAACGCCCAAACAAAAATCACAGAATTCCAGCGATCGCGTAAATATGCTCAAACCCAAGCCACTCGCATTGTCAAACCGAAGGTAGAGGCAAAACCTCATAAGATAGTAGTCCTAGTTCCCCAACCATCTGTTACACCAAAAATCACTCGGACGTTGCCACGAATACGCATGTGCAGCGATTATACCTATGTTCGGAACTCCAAAGAGTGTCCGACTCCAATGGTAAAACAAAAACTGCCACCAACAATGACTATCTTGCCTCCACCAGAGTTACTCAACCAACAGCAAGAAGTATTTGCAGCCCCAATTAAACGGCGAGTTGGTGGAACACCAATTATCGAAGTCACCTTCAATGGCAACCAGCAATTTGAGATGATCTTGGATACAGGTGCTAGTGGTACAGTTATTACTCAGAAAATGGCTTCTTCATTGGGAGTGATGCCAGTGGGTAAAGCAAAGGCTAATACCGCCAGTTCCAAAGCAGTCGAATTTCCGATTGGCTATGTTGATTCAATAGAAGTTGGTGGGGCGAGGGTGAATCGAATTGTGGTAGCGATCGCCGGATCAGATTTAGAAACCGGTCTTTTAGGTCATGACTTTTTTGGCGAATACGATCTCACCATTAAACGTGATGTCGTCGAATTTCGCCCACAATCACACGAACCAAGCAATTCTACAGAAACTAGGCTAGGTGCTCCAACTTCAACCAAGAATCGCCGCACGATAGAATTTCCGTAATTTTCTGGTTTTAGAAGTGGTCAATAATGTAGTCCCGGTTTTCATGTTACATGTAATATATCTACATTGTGAAAACAAAGGCGTCAAAATAAGAGTGTAAGCTGCAAGCATTCACCTATGGATTGGGATCACTCTCTCCTAAATACAGCCAAGTTACACTTGCTTAAAGAAGTTGTGCCTAAAGCCAACGACATCGACAGCAACCCAGATGCTCTACTTCATGCACTTCGAGGTCTGGGAAAACTGGACTTACTAACACTACAAGTTCCGCGTCGATGGGGTGGAAAAGAAGTCAGCCAACAGACACTTCTTCGCTTTCAAGAACTGGTAGCTCGGTATTCAGGTGCTTTAGCCTTCCTGCAAACCCAACACCAAGGCGCTGCTGGTATGCTTGTTGCAAGTAGCAACTCCTCTCTCCAACAAGAATACCTCCCTTACATGGGTAATGGTCAAGTTTTAGTAGGCGTCGGGTTTTCCCAGCTACGACGTAATTCCTGGCTAAGGATTCATGGAAGAAATCGGAACTATCGCTATTATTCGGAAATACACCAATTATTCCGATTTTATGCCATATATCAGCACTCAATCTCCCTAATAATTTGTTCGAGGTACTCACTAGCGCTGGTATTTGCGTTCTTTGCCAAATATAAAAGCTTATCCCAGGCTGTTGGCGTAAAGTTTAAAGTTCTGCGTTTTTTTACCTCGTCGTGCAGCACTGGGACATTTCTTAATCTTTTTTGTTTTTTAGCTTGCATATTTTAGAATTAACGTACATACTAAATACTATACACAGCACCAGTGAGAAGGAGGTGATACAGCGTGAAAAAAGTTAAAGGGCATATTCAAGCGCAAAAGACAGTAATCCTAAGAGCAAAAATAGAAGTTCCTTACAGAGATGAACTGTATAAGTACATAGCTAGCACTAAGGAAATCTGTGCAGATACTACTGAGTTTTTTGTCAAAGTTTTTTTGGATAACTTAGACTTGTTGAATACTAAATCCGATGACTTATTTCACGTTATAGAACATTTGACAGTTATCTCAAACCACAGACCAACCCCTCAAATTCCTTTGCACATCAACATGCCGTGTGATCTGCGGCGTGCTTGTATTAAAAAAGCATTTGGAATGGTGAAGTCTTGGCATTCTAGTTATATTAAGTGGCAACTCCGTAAAGAAAAACATGAGGCGATTCAAGCCAAAAAACTGGAGTTAGCTAAATCAAAGGGAAAGAGTTATAATCCCAAAAAGTTTAATGACTCGCCTCCTGTCCCCATACAAGATTTTAGTTGCCTAAATCCTACTTTCTACAGTGGAATGTATAAGGATTTTGACGGTAATTCAATAGTATTAAAACTGTGGACAGGAAAAGCATGGGTGTACATGAAGCAGCCTATTTACCTAGAAGGTAGGGAACTGCCCACAGGTTACGAGTGGGGAAGCCCAACTTTAGTGTTAATAGATAAGCTTCACCTTCATGTTCCTGTTATTAAGCAAGTTAAATCTAACGGGAAGCTTGTAGACCAGGCTGCCAACCCTGATGGGTTAACAATTTGCAGCGTAGATTTGAATCTTGATGGCGATATAGCAGTTGCAACTATCCTTCACTCCGACGTTACGGGTAGCGTTACCGAGACTGCCACTCTCTTTGTTAAGGGTAATGATGCTATCCAACATCGTAGGAAGCGCGAGTTGGGTTTAATTGCAGTTGCTAAATCCAAAACTAATAGAGGTTTTGGAGACACTACGAAAGGTGATAATGCTAATCGTTTTAGAAAAGTTAGGAACCGGAACGATTATGAAGCCCATAGGATATCTAGAAGGCTAGCTGATTTTGCCCATAAGCACGGTGCAACAGTAATTGTCTTTGAAGCTCTAAAAAATCTTCAACCAAGTAAAGATAAATATAGCCGACGCTCTAATCAAAAACGAGCCTATTGGTTGAAGTCAAAGATAGTTCAAAGAACAAAGTACAAAGCCTTCCAATCTTATGGAATAATCACCTCTTTAGTATCGCCCAAAAATACTAGTAGGCACTGTGCGTTGTGTAATGGTCGTAGAGAAGAAAATTCTTTCATCATCAGATTGCAAAGCCAGTTTGAGCGCCGCAAAGCTGAAATTTTTCGCAGAATCCAACTAGATAAGGTATTGAACAGCGCTGAAAAACTTTATTATGCTATTGGAGCGCCAAACTACATTTGTTTACATGATGTCAGCCACAAAGGTAATTCCGACCTTAATTCCGCACGCAACATAGGCTTACGATTTTTTGCTAGGTATTACCAAAAGCCCAGGTTGAAAGCAGAAACGCAGGGTTTACAGGCTACCCACGCAGCCAGTTTGGCACTTGGCACGGTAGTCGCGTAAGGGCTAGTGGTTTCGCCCATGCGTTCCCGTCTGGACTACCCATCTTGCATAGTAGTAACAAGTTTACAAGGCTATTGATGGGCGTATCCAACGGGAGCGAGAAGAGGGGAAAGAAGTGCGAAAATTCCGATAACTTCCATTTTCCAAGATCACGTGAAGGTGAGCCGCTAATTATTGCCGTACCTGTGACAGGGGGGTATCAACTAGATGGGGTTGTACCTTGGGTAACAGGATGGGGCTTTTTTAAGGAGTTTATTGTAGCTGCTACACTACCTGATAATCGTGCTGTCTTCGGTATTGTGCCTTTTAGTGAAACATATCAATCAGGAGGTAGGATAACATTTACCACCCCAGCCCAGCTGGCAGCAATGACCTCAACTAATACTGTAACTGCCACTCTGACTAACTGGTTTTTACCGACAGATCGTGTAGTTTCCGTTAAACCTGCTGGCTGGATTGATGAAAATGACCAAAATAACGTCCTACGTCCAACTTTTTTGACAACAGGATGCGCTCTTGCTGGTCTAGATATTCTAGAGTCGGCTGCGCAAACAAAATCGCTGCCGTTTATTACTAATGCCTTTGAGTCTCTTCAACAGGAATTGAGCAACTGTCGCACAGCTATTAGGGAGGCGCAACAGCATTCCAGTTTGGGAATGCTGTTGCGCCTACAACTGAGGGGGTGGGCTATTGACCTAACGGCGCGAATCGCTCATGCAGCGGTCACTGTTTCCAGTGGTGCGGCAAATTACAGCAATCATGCTGCGCAGCGGGTATATCGAGAGGTACTGGTATTTACTGTTACTGGTCAAACCCGTGCTGTGATGGAAGCAACGTTGGAGAGATTGACGCGACCAAATTTTGATAATGAACCGCAGAGGCGCCGAGAGCGCAGAGAAGGAAGAAAAAAAGAGGAGGGAATTACTTACTCACGGGTGATACATTTAAGTCATGTAATTGACCCGAGTATTCCTCAATGGTGTGGCGACCCTCCAGTTGAATTTGACACTGTGGCGGAACTGCACAAGGATGGCTATTATCTGCGGCGGTTCTCTATGGGAGAACATAGCGCCACCCATATCAACGCTCCTAACAGCTTTCACCTTGATGGTGTGGGAATTGACCAATACTCTGCTGAATCGCTGGTTGTACCTGCGGTAGCGATCAATGTCCGCGAACAAGCACAACTCAATCCAGATTATGTCTTGACTCTTGCTGAGATCGAAGCATGGGAGGAACAATATGGTGAGATTCCTCTAGGGACGATAGTACTACTTTATACTGGCTGGCAAGACAAGTGGTGGGATAAGACTAGTTTTCTGAATCAAGACACTCAAGGAGGTATGCATTTTCCAGGGTTTAGCAGTGATGCTACAAGATTCCTGCTTGAGGAACGTCAAATTACTGGAGTCGGAATTGATACTCACGGCGTAGACTCAGGGCAAGACACTACTTTTGCCACCAACCGTTTGGTATTAGAACAACCACGCATTGTGCTGGAAAATTTAACCAATTTGCAGCAGTTGCCGCCGATGGGGACTACTTTAGTGATTGGAGTGCTGCGGTTGCGAGACGGTTCTGGTTCTCCTGCTGCGGTCATGGGGTTTGTACCTTGAACATTGGGCTAAACATGACAACTGGTTGATCGCCATCCATGGGGAGAGCGAAAACTACCTTCTGAACCCGAAACTATAGCGGTTCCCACTTGCATTCAATACAGATCTTGTAGGGTGGGCATCCTGCCCGCCCGTCCTAAAAATGGGCGGGCAGCATGCCCACCCCACAATAAAATTACAAGTGTGATACATTCAATTGAGAACCGCTATAGAAGGTTTGCTACAATAAGTTTGCAATCAATATACCAATCCAGATGCCAAGCTCACTATCTTTAGACTTAACGAAACTGGAGCCTGCGGCACAATGTAATTTATGAAAGTAGCTGATTTACCTGCATTGGTAATCGAAGAACTGGGAGTGAGCGAATATTGGCGACTTGATATTGACCCTGGTTTTGACGCCAAACACGAGTTCTTCATGCGCTGGGAGTACCTGCTCCCCAATCCGCGTACTGCGAATTACGAGGAAGAAGAACTTGCGGAATTTATCAACTTTAATGGTTACGAAATACTTCTACCAATAGGGCACGCGCACCATCCCCATCTCCATTTACTGCGGTTGAATGTAAATGCCGATGAAACTTCGTTGACGTTATTTCTCTTCGATACGTACCACAGCAGTTGGTTTGACGATATACATTCTGCCCGCTACGGTTTTCTAGCCGTTGCTGACCGCTACCAAAACCACGAGTGTAACTTTTTTATCGCATCCTACTACCATTTTTCTTACCTAATTGGGCGTGATTACGAACTCGCACAGAAAATTATGCAGCAACGGTTAGGTGGTTAATTAATTTATATATTTTCAGTTTTTGGAAAACCGCATATGTCACAGTCTACATTTTCCCCAGCAGGAGACGAAAATCTCAGAAATTTGAAGACGGATAAGAAAAAGAAAGGCAAGTCACTCCCTCCAAAACTGATCGTCAAACTGGGTAAGTTTGTTTGGACGACTATGTGGCACCTGATGATGTCGAAGCTTGCACCCCGCAATCAGTCGGGAGAATACGTTCGTCCCAGCAGTCAGTTCCGGAATTTTGTTGGGACAGAGGAAAGTAATCCTTACCAACCAGCACTGGGGCGCTACGATCTTGTCGTCGGGCTGGGTTGCCCTTGGGCGCACAGAACTCTTGTTGTTCGGGCGCTGAAAGGACTCGAAGAAGCAATATCGGTGACTGTCGTGTCTCCCGATCCAATTGCAGGAGGTTGGGTGTTCAAGCAGGAACAAGAAGGTTGCCGTTCACTTGCCGATCTGTATGAGTTGGCAGAACCAGGTTACAGTGGACGCTCTACAGTTCCAGTATTATGGGACAAACAGACGAAGACCATCGTCAACAACGAGAGTGCAGAAATTATCGTGATGCTGTCACAGTTTAACGAGTTCGCCAAAAATCCCACCCTGAATCTCTACCCAGAGGAACTCAAAGAGAAGATTGACTGGTGGAATGATAAAATTTACACGAGTGTGAATAACGGCGTGTATCGTTGTGGCTTTGCTCAAACTCAAGAGGCGTACAATCAAGCCTGCGATCAACTGTTTGCAACTCTAGATGAGATTGAGGCGGCACTAGGTGCAAGTCGATACCTTTGCGGCGAGACTGTCACACTGACAGATGTCCGTCTATTTACAACATTATTCCGCTTTGATACTGTGTACTATGGGCTATTTAAGTGCAACCGCCGGAGAATTCAGGACTATCAAAACCTGGGAGCCTACCTGCGTGACTTGTATCAGCAAATAGGTGTTGCTGACACCTGCGACATCGAAAGTGTAAAGCAGGATTATTATGGTAATTTGTTCCCCCTTAATCCAAGTGGGATCATTCCTAGAGGTCCTGATATGACGTACCTTCAAGAACCACATAATCGCGATAGTATTGGCAATTGACCATTTTTTGAATTAAAAATTAAAAATTAAAAATTAAAAATAAATGTTTAAGTGCCTCTTAAGCTGGAGATTTTGGTAATGACCAAGCCGCTAACTTGCCAAAACTACATTGACGGTGAATGGTCGAGTGCTGCATCGACAGACACTTTAGAAAGTCGCAATCCTGCTCTTTACCGTGAACTTGTTGCGACTTTCCCCCGATCCGCAGCAGCTGATGTCGATGCTGCAGTAACTGCTGCACGGATTGCATACCGTACTTGGCGACTTGTCCCCGCCCCAGCAAGAGCAGAATACATCTTTCGAGTTGGAGAACTATTACTCAAGCACAAAGAAGAACTTGCCCAGTTGATGAGTCGGGAAATGGGTAAACCCCTCAAAGAAGCGCGGGGAGATGTGCAAGAAGGGATTGATTGCGCCTTTTATAGTGCTGGCGAAGGGCGGCGATTATTCGGGCAAACGACACCTTCGGAAATGCCCAACAAATTTGCGATGACAGTACGAATGCCCATCGGAGTCTGCGCCTTAATTACTCCGTGGAATTTCCCAGTCGCCATCCCTTGCTGGAAAGCTATGCCAGCTTTGGTGTGTGGTAATACCGTCATCCTCAAACCCGCCGAAGATACCCCCGCCTGTGCAACCAAACTTATTGAGATTTTTCAAGCCGCAGGTTTGCCCAAAGGTACGATCAACTTGGTGCATGGGTTGGGTGAAGAAGCGGGGAAAGCCTTAGTTGAACATCCTGATGTTGACTTGGTGTCTTTTACCGGGTCTTCGGAAACAGGTGCGAGTGTCGGCGCAACTTGCGGACGCACTCACAAGCGCGTTTGTCTAGAGATGGGCGGGAAAAATGCCCAGATTGTCATGGAAGATGCAGACTTGGAACTGGCACTTGAAGGCGCAGTTTGGGGAGCATTCGGTACTTCTGGTCAGCGGTGTACCGCAACTAGTCGTCTGATCCTGCACCGTGACATTAAAGAGAAATTTACCGCTATGCTTAAAGAGCGTACCAGCAAGTTACGTCTAGGTGCTGGTACCGATCCTAACACCGATGTGGGACCACTAGTGAATGCATCTCAACTTCAGCGTGTCAGTAAGTATTTAGATATTGCTCACTTTGAAGGTGCAAAGGTGTTAATAGGTGGAGAGATAGCCACCGATCCACAATTGCAACACGGTTACTTTTTTCAACCCACTATTCTCGACGTCACCCCCCAAATGCGGGTGGCGCGTGAAGAAATTTTCGGACCAGTGGTGGCATTGATTGCGGTTAACTCTTTTGAAGAGGCGATCGCTATCCTCAACGATACGCCCTACGGTCTTTCCTCTTCAATTTACACCCGCGATATCAACCGTGCTTTTACTGCCATCCGCGATTTGGAAGCAGGTATAACTTACATCAACGGTCCGACTATCGGTGCAGAGGTACATTTACCTTTTGGTGGTGTCAAACGAACTGGAAATGGACATCGGGAAGCTGGTACTGCTGTCTTGGATGTGTTTACGGAATGGAAGACTGTGTATGTAGACTTTTCCGGCAGTTTACAACGCGCTCAAATAGATAACCGTGGTTGAGTGGATTATACTATCGCCCTAAGACAAATGTAATTCGGGGTCATATAGCAATCCTATTTGATTTCCGAACAAGAGGGACAAGGAGGACAAGGGAGACAAGGGAGAGGTGTTCGGATCTCCTCCACGGACTGCTATATTACCAAAAAATATCAGGATAGAGCAAAAGCTGATAATTCCTTTGCGTTCTTCCTTGGCGTCCTTGGCGGTTCGTTAAATAAAATACTTCTTTGGTGCGTCATTACCGATATCAGAAAGGCAATACTTGTCTAAATAATTGAAAATCGGCTAGATAAAATACAAAATTATTTTTTAAGTAGTTGTAAATTTTACTGCAACACGGCAAGTAAATAAAATACTTGCTCCTGATATTTTATCACATTTTTTTGAATTTATAATGCTAGACATTTCACAATCCAAAATTTGCATTCCCACGCAGGAACCTGGGAACGACCTAAAATCTAAAATTTCTTTACCCCGTACACCCCGCTTGGTAACTTCCTTACCTGGACCTCGCGCTCTTAGCATTGTAGAACGCGATCGCCACATTTCCAGCCCCTCTTATACCCGCGACTACCCACTGGTTGTAGCTCGCGGTGAGGGCTGTATGGTAGAAGATGTGGATGGTAATGTGTTTTTGGACATGACCGCAGGAATTGCTGTAACTGCTACGGGACACGCCCACCCCGAAGTTGTGCAAGCTATTCAAGAGCAAGCTGGGAAGCTGTTGCACATGTCGGGAACTGATTTTTACTATGAACCAATGGTGGAACTGGCGGAGAAATTAGCTGAACACGCCCCTTTTCCCAACAGTGCAAAGGTGTTTTTTACAAATTCTGGGGCGGAGTCTAACGAAGGTGCAATCAAACTTGCTAGGTATTATACAGGGCGATCGCTGATCGTTGCCTTTTTGGGCGCATTCCACGGACGTACCTACGGGGCGATGTCCCTAACCGGTTCCAAAGCAGTGCAACGGGCAAACTTCGGTCCCTTATTACCAGGGGTAACTCATATTCCCTATGGTACTCACGCTAGCTTGGATTACCTGGAAAATCAGCTATTTCATACAGTAGTACCACCATCTGAGGTGGCGGCAATTTTTGTCGAACCAATTCAAGGTGAGGGCGGTTATATTGTGCCAGAGGATGGGTTTTTGCAGCGCATCCGGAATATATGCGATCGCTATGGCATTCTCATGGTAGTTGATGAAGTGCAATCTGGGATGGGACGTACAGGTCGCCTGTTTGCGATTGAGCATTGGGCGACGATGCCCGATATAATTACTACTGCCAAAGGTATTGCTAGTGGATTACCTTTAGGAGCAATTCTTTCTCGTCCGGAAATTATGACTTGGCAGCCTGGTTCCCATGCTACTACCTTCGGCGGCAATCCCGTTGCGTGTGCTGCTGGTATTGCCACCTTGCGACTGCTGGAAAGTGGTTTAATGGTGAACGCCTTGGAGATGGGAGAATTATTGCAAGCTCATTTGCGTCGTATGCAGCAGCAATTTCCCCAAGTTTCGTCGCCAAGAGGTAAAGGTTTGATGGTAGCAGTAGATTTGTTGGACTCGTCCGGGAATTTAGATCCACAGCTACGCGATCGCATTCTCCAAGAAGCTTTCTTACGGGGTCTGTTGTTACTTGGTTGCGGTAAAGCAGCAATTCGCTTCTGTCCGCCTCTGGTTATTGATAGCGATCAAATTCAAATTGCCCTAGATATTCTTACAGAAATCCTCACTCCCCAACGCCACTTGCTTCAACGGGGGGAACCCCCACTCCCCACTCCCCACTCCCCACTCCCCACTCCCCATTCCCCACTCCCCACTCCCCACTCCTAATATGAACCCTGAAATTGCCCAACACCTTTGGGAATCACTTTGGCAACAATATAGCGTCCGGGTAAGTCATGCCCGTACCTATCAGCAAATGATCGCGGCTGCAGGTGGGACTGTGAAGAATGACCATATCGCCTTTCGGTCTTTACGTATGACGGTGGATAGTCCACAAGGTCAGATTAATCTGGGGATTGACTATCTTGAACAAATTGCAAAATTTTTGGGTTACGAGGTGGCGGGGGAATATACTTTTCCTGAAACCCATCTTTACGCTCGTCACTATTGCCATCCTCAGCAAGAGGAATTAGATTTACCCAAACTGTTTATCAGCGAGTTAGTTGTGGATGAATTGCCAGAAGAAGTAGCACAACTCATCTATAAAACAGTATCAAAGCTCAAGTACGAACTGACCTCACCCTTCCGATTCGGGAACTTTACTCCCCCAGACCTCATAGATCCGGGGGAAAGTCATTTAGGTTTCCAAAAAGTCTTTACCCGACCTTGGCATCCTCCCCAAGGTTTTATTGTGGAATTCGTTAACAAGGTCACTCAGTATGGTGCTTGGGTGCTACTGCATGGTTACGCGGTTAACCACTTTACAGGTTACGTCAACCGCCAAAATACTACAAAATACCCGGATATCGATACCACCGCCCGTGGTTTAATTAACCTGGGTGTACCGATGAAAGCGGAGATAGAAGGTAATGTTGCCTGTGGTTTGCGGCAAACGGCAACTCAAGCAGTTACTGAGATGCTAACGGTTCTAGATGACACCAGTGGGGCAGAAATTCAGATTCCGTGGACATACGCTTATTATGAAATTGCCCAGCGCTACATAATGGAGGTGGAACCGGGGAAGGAAGTGCTTTTTGATGGTTTTCTGGGAAGGAATGCTCAGCAGTTGTTTGAAATGACAGCAAGAAAAATTCACTAATATTTTGGGCGTTGCTGATTCCATGTATGAAAGTAGAGACGTAGCAGTCGCGGTACGGAGATTATTTTAATAATCTTTGTCAAATCTTTACGCTATCAAAATGAGCTAAAGATACCATTCGCGAGGAAAATTAGTTGAAGATAAATCAGACACTTTGATACTGAGGAAAAGTAAAATGAAACTTAGCGACGGACTTTTGGACTCGAACAAAAAAGCCACAGTTGTGGATGACTGCTGCAAGATGATAGACGCGCAACTTGCTTCCAAATCAGGCATAAGCGGCATAGCCCTGAAAACCGCCTTCGCTGCCCTCAAGGGAGTCAAGCCAGGGTACATTCCCGAGGTCGTAGAAAATCTTCTACCGGAGTGCTTCAAGGCGCTTGATCCCTTGTGGAGTGAGGGTGTGCAGAAGGGTGACCCTGTTGAGCACCTCGTCTCCAGCCCCGATCGCACGGCGGACGCCCTACTGAGTGTTACCGACGCGAGGATTAAGCTCTCGAAGCGCCAAATTGTGCGCGGAACATATGAAAAACTTCGCGGTTCAGCCAAGAAACACGTGGAGGAAGCTGTGCCAGACTTAGCTAAGGTAATTGATAAGTATACCAAGGACTGATTGATTGAGGAGGAGAGCAGTCGAACCGACGCTGCCGTCCTTACCTTTGTTTTTCAGATCTGATATCATGTCCGGTTAATTCCCCATAATGTAGAGACTAGCAAGTGCAACGTCTCTACATGCGTTGACAGATTTTTATCTGCCCCCGCACATCTACCATGCCCGCTTCATTCTCACCAATTCAAAGCAAACAGCGATCGCACTCATGTGGCGCACCCCCCAATACCACATAGCGCTGGTAACATTAGATGCGTTTGCCCTGACCTGTACACATGGAAACTCATTGTCCGTGCCAATGCTGGACAGCCACGCAGCAACGTGTTCATGGGGGATGCCATAGCCTGTTTCTCGGTATTGCGGCAATCTCCCGGACAGCATCTGTATAAGTTCACAAAACCAAAATCTATATATATATGTAGCTCTCCAGAGCATTGAGAAAAAATGGTCTCTGGTGAAATAGGTTCGCTGTTGATGTCATGTTTGATAAGAAGCGAGGTAATTTCAAGACCTATGGTAGCACCTTCAAGATACTGGATAATCTGCATAATTGATTCTCCTAGAGTGGACAGTAAGCTAAAAGACGCCTACAAACTCAGGACAATCTACCTAGCACAGGAGTTCTTCAGGGTACAATTTCCCAAGTTAGCCAGTCAACCTAGACTATCGTCAGAAGAAAACAGACATATTCAAGCTGTTGTGTGGAAAATTTTTCGCTCAGCTTCCAATATCCGCGATCGCGCTTTTGCTGGACTTTGTCTGAGATGCTATGTATCTCAGATAATTCTCATCAGTTGTAAAAAAATTACTCGCACCTGTAGATCCGAAGTTGAGAAGCCTTTGTGCTATATTGATTTGCTTCCATTCGTTTTAAATGACGATGGTAGAGAACTGGTGATGTTGGATAGTGAAGAGCAAACTCAACTTATCTTGAATCATGATGACACAACTGGACCAATAGCTAAAGGAGGAGAGTTTTTTAGCGTTGAAATTTTGCGGAAATTTAATCCAACCTTAAGTTCCAGTGAAAGCTTAGATAATTGGACTTGGAGACTAACCCAACAAAATCACAATTTAAGATTATTTCTGTGGGAGTTGGGGGTAGGGACTCCCAGTGATTGGGCGTTATTATGTGGTCACATTCCCCGTTCCTTGGAACCGCACTTTGAAAAAGGAAACCGCGAAATTGTAGAGGCATTTCATACAGTCTATCGCCGAGACAGACGCAATTCACATGAAAAAGGACGTTGTTCTGAACCTACGCTAAACCAACTGCAGGAAATGTGTGATTTGTTGCAGCAACGAAATATCATAATTTCCCCTAGACAACTAATTTATCATTTCAAAAGAGTCGCAGAAATTTTACGTCAGGATACGCTTTATAGGAGGACAGGTAGTCTCAAAACAATACCGATAGAAGTGTATGATAACTCCACTAATGATTATGTTCCCAATGTCGAATTAGGTTCTTATACTGATCCCGAACTAGAGGAGATTGAATTAGACCAATTAAAAGAGGACTGTAATGCTTTATTTGAAGATGTTTTATATGAAGCGATCTCAGAAGTTATTACCCAACAAATTGAAGAGTTGCGAAAAAGTAAAGGTTACAAAAGTTTTGCTCAACAATTCCCTGATGGTTTGCAACTTTACTACCAAGAGGATATGTCTTTAGGAGAGATTGCTAAAGTGTGGGGGATACCTTGGTGTAAAGCTAGGCGCATATTTAAGTTAGAAAATTTTTTGGATAATGTTCAGTATCGAACAGAAGCAAAATTTATTGACAAAATTTCCAAATCACCTACAAAATCTCGATTAACAACAATTTGCACTAACCCAGACTATCTAAAAAATGTTGCTAATGAAATTAGAAATTATGCTTTGATTAAAACATTCACAAATGCACACGCAGAAATCCTCAGCGGTAAAAAACAGCAAAAAAACAGCTTATTTGCTCAAATGATACGCCGCTATCTTAATGATTCAATCAAAGAGGCAGCATGAGCAAATGATTTACCAGAAAATATTTTCTCTCAGTGTACCATAGAAACATGAGCTAAGATCTGATGAATACCTCTGTTTATTCAAGTTGCTGGAGACAAGAATTGTCACCAAAAGTTATTTGGCTGGAACCGGAACATTTTGAGTCAGCTCAAGAAATTAGCGACCGAAACTTAAGCGAAACATCCCAGTGGAAAATTTATTTAAATGCACTAGCGCTACTTGGTTTTGAACAATGGCTAAGAGAACGAATTCCACATATTAAAATTAATCGAGATAACTGTTCGATATTTCAATCCGACTTACTTAACGTGATTGATGTTGTTAGTAATCTCAGTTTAGGTGAATTTAACCTTTGCTTAATTAGTGTTGACAACCTAATTGATGATTTTGTAACTGTACCAAAAGAAGTCATCGATTTGCCAAAAATGATTGCTCATTTTTATGTATTGCTTGAGGTATTAGAAGAAGAACAAAAATTATATATTCACGGTTTTTTACGTTCCGATCAACTAGTTAAATATTGCCAATCAATTAATTTGGAAGCTAAGTCAGATAGTTGTTATCAGCTACCACTTTCTTGGTTTGATCCAGAGGTAAATAACTTATTGTTATACTCGTGTTTTTTGTCACCAGATGCTATTCCTTTACCATCAGTAGCTGAGGTGAATCATACAGTTACACAAAGTATAAGCCAGACTACAAGCATCGTTAATAAAGCGCTAGTAAACTTGAGTAGTTGGTGGCTTGGAGTTTTTGAAGAAGGTTGGGAATCTACAAAAAGTATTTTGAATACGCTAGATAATAACTATGCTTGGGGTTCTGTAAGAAGTCAGTCACTTGATTATCATTGTGGGGCGAAAAAATTAGATTTTGGACTATTGCTGAATAGTCAAAAATTAGCTTTAGTTATCAATGTAAAACGGTTGGAAGAGAATGAAGTCGATGTGCTTGTACAGGTTATTCCTTACAATGAGAAACCTGGCAATGAAGAATATCTACCGCCTGCTTTGAAGCTGAAAGTGACTCTTAATCCCAATACCTCTGAGTCAGAAAGTCAAGAAATCACTACGAGGAAAGCTGATAATATTATTCAGTTAGAATTTAGTGAAACTATAGGTAAACAATTTAAGGTTGAAGTCAGCTTTCAGGCTGCTGTGATTACTGAGGAATTTTTGTTGTAAATTTTTTCAACGGTGTTTAGCTTAAAATAGGCGATGCGGAAGGCGCCTGCACGAAGACCGCCAGTGCTTACAGTTGTCATAAAATAAAACGATGAAAACATGCTAATTAAAATATTTTTGCCCTGCAAGTGTATAAGTCAATTAAAGTTGAATTTATTTAAAAGTAGAAGCAGGTAAAACCAGTAATTACCTTCTGAACAGTTCAGTACATGACGCCAACATAAAAAGGAAAAAAACATGAAAAACAAAACAGAGAATAGTCTCGACAGTCGAGTATTAAAAGAGACTTGGCCGGTCATGCGGGCTACATATTCACAAGCACCCGAAAAATTCAAGCATTTGGCGGAAAGTTTGCCCGAACTTTTTGCAGACAGCGAAACAGACATAGATTTGCGAGAAAAACGCCAAGTCTATCTGATTATTGCCAAGTTTCTAAGAGACAACTATAAAAAACCACTTCCTGTTTGCTTGGGAGCCGCACACATTCTTTGCGACGAAGCTGACCCCCGGTTACTGCTAGACGGCGTGCTTGATGATGAGACTAAGCAGTTAGCGACATCTGCAAAAGAAGCAATCCTAACTATTAAAGTGTTGTACGAGCCTCTACCAACTCGTTCTTACAATCGCCTGATTGAAATCTTATGGCTCAAGAACGACAAACCAACGGCGGTCAAAGTAGAAGAGGAAGTGCCTTGGGATTACCTTCCTCCGGATGTACGCGAGAAACGTCTGACTTCTGGTACAGATCCCCTTACCTACAAACTCTATCAACAGGAGGCTTAATTCATGGACCCAATTACACTTTTACTCATAGGTCTAATTGGTCTGGGACTAGCAGCTACTGTAGTTTTCTGGCACCAAATTCTTAAATGGGGTGAGGAAAGCGTATTTCCCTGGTTTGAGCGCCACCTTCCGACTCTTGCCCCCTATGTGCGTCAAGCTTTCTCTCGCGTTGATAAAGTTGTAACCAGTGTCCGTCGTGCTATTAAAGAAGCTTGGGACAGGGTGAGCCAGTACTTGCTGAAGCAGGTTGTAGAACTGAACCGCAAGACGACATCGAATACCTGGGTTCAACAAGTCACTTCTTGGGTGATAGATGTCTCTGGTTATAACAACGAGCCTGTCGTTAAACAAATCACCACAGAAACAGAAGTTCCTTACGATAATTTGCCTCAAGATGTACGCGAGGCTTTGCTGCGCCGACAGCAGACATCTTTTTCACAAGATGTTACCGAGATTCGCAAACAGGAAATGGCTTTGGTCAATTAACTCAACTCTCGCTTCTTGATGAGCGTCTTATCAGACATTATCAGGGATAAGTAGATGAGTTATCGCGGTAATTTGGGAGTCGGTCTTTCCCGATTGAAATGTGAGATAGACCGACCTTCTATCTGAAAATTATGAACTTGAGTAAATCCAATATCCCAATTTATGCGACGAACTGCAACGCAGAAATTATGCCCCAATAAATATCATTAATCAAATTTAATGAGGTGGTATATGCCTACAGGATGGAAGATGGAATCAGAAAAATCAGAATCAACAATATCAAAAGATAAGAAAACTGAGAATAATTCTACTGTCAACGGTTCCAAGCCAGAAATGCCGGAGATGGAACGACTGGAAATGTTCATTCCTGAACCCCCGAAGCGCAAGATTGACGACCTGATTGTGCCAACAATTGTCCGTGAGCGAATTGAAACTGCACTAAATAGCATTCTGTATCATGACGTGCTGTATCACGAATGGAATCTGAAAAAGATTGACCCTCAAGGTCGCCGGGTAGCAATTAATATGTATGGCCCCCCTGGTACAGGAAAAACGTTTTGTGCAGAAGCGATCGCGCACTACCTCGACCAAAAAATGATCAAAGTGAACTACGCTGAGATTGAATCTAAATATGTTGGCGAAACACCAAAAAATATCACTGCTGCCTTTAAAAAGGCAAGCGAAACCAATGCTGTGCTGTTCTTTGATGAAGCAGATTCCATTTTGGGCAAACGCTTAACAAATGTTACCCAAAGTGCAGATCACGGGGTTAATGTCAGCCGCTCAGTGATGCTGCTAGAGTTAGATAAGTTTGAGGGTGTAGTAATTTTTGCTACGAACCTCGCAAGCAACTACGACGGAGCTTTTGTGCGGCGAATTCTAGCTCATATTGAATTTGAACTACCAGATGAAACTTGTTTGGTAAAACTATGGCAGTATCTATTACCAGAAGAAGTTCCGCGTGCTGAGGATATTAACTCAGAATGGCTAGCACAAGAGTCCAAAGGACTGGCGGGGGGAGATATTTTGAATGTAGTGAAATTAGCTGCTTCCCAAGCAGTTAGCAGAAAAGGCAATGAGCGTTTGGTGATGCAGTCTGACATTAGAAGTGCGATCGCACAAATCAAGAACGCTAAAGAGAAAATTGGCTCAACAATCAAAGAACAGCAAACGATTGCTACAACCATTGTCACAGAACGGGTGCTGACACCAGACGAACTCCCCTCAGACCTAAAAGAACCTTTTCAAAAAGCTGTCTCCAATCAACAACCCTAGATTTCATTGACTGTATAGCTTGTATTAGCTTTTCTTGTTGAAGAGAGAACGATAATTATTAGCAAATTATGGAGGTGAAGCAATGAAGTGCAAGTGTTATGGTGAAGAAGCTGAATTTACATTGTAGATAATTCACTTTTTAATTCCGATATTGTTACACAGAGTGCGATCGCTCTCATTAACATCGAGATTAGTTTGAAAATAATTGCGCACCCAATTGTAACCATACCTTATTCCGTTCTACCAACAACCGGCACCACGTGCCGTTGCAATTACATCTTTATGGCTACTTCAAATCAACCAATTGTCGCTAAAAAACCAATGACCAAAAGTATCTTTGCAAGTAAAACAATCTGGAGAACAGTCTTAGCAGGAGTAGTATACTTAGCTCCACTTACTGTACTCGAATTTGGAATGGTACTTGTCATTCCTTCTCTGTTCAATCCAATCCCAGCTGATGCAAGCAGTACAAGTTACACAGATATGCTGAATGCACTTGGACGGAGGGAAACAGGACAACAAAATCCACGATACGATCGGGAGGAGGACACAGGTTTGCGTTTTATTGGCAAGTACCAATTTGGAGAAGCGCTGCTGATTGACCTTGGCTACTACCAAGCCAGATGCGGTTCTTACTACGTTAAAGGTCAACCAGGTCCTACTCGGAATGAATGGAGAGGCACATGGACAGGAAAGCGCAATATTCGTAGCCTAGAAGATTTAAAGAACTCCCGTGATGCCGGTAATGTTCATGTTCAAGAATATATGATTCGTGAGGCTTTTCACATGAACTATGATATTATCAACAACGAGCTTAGCAAGCAAGGAAAGTCCATAACAAACTACATCGGACAATCAATAAGTGGTAGTCAGCCAATCACTATTTCTGGCCTTCTAGCGGGGGCACACTTGGTGGGCCCTTGGGGCGTAAAAGATTTTCTGCTCAATGGTACAATCAACAGGGATGAAAATAACACTACTATTGTCAAGTACATTGATGAGTTTCGCGGTTACAACGTAACGGAACAAGACGTGAAGGAATTGCCATACACGCGCAAATATTGTACCCCCTAAACGCTTTCACTCGGAATCTAATATGGTGACAAAAGGCGCTGGTATATAGAGTGCGGAAAAATTAAGCTGCTATTTAATATCATGTCCGGTCAATCGCCCATAATAAAACTTGTTTGTAGTAAGGACTTCAGTCCTTGCTTAACAGCGCAAGAGGACTGAAGTCCTCACTACAAACTTATTAAGGTTATTTACCCGGACGTGATCTAACTGGGGGGTGGAAGAAATGTCTCCTGGACAGCAAATCCTACAGTTCTGTCTCAGAACTGACAGAGACGGCGATCGCTCTCACTCACCTTGGGATTGTTTTTCAGATAATCGCCTACCCAATTGCAACCATCAACCAGTAGTTGATTTGACTCCAATCCCAAATTCCAGATAATTATTTTTCCGGCTTTGTCGGCTGAGATCAGGTGATTGCCATCGCGGCTGAAATTAAGGCTCATGACAGAATCACCATGTCCTTTGTAGGTTTTCAATTCTTTACCGTCAAGACTCCAGAGTTTAACCGTCTTATCTAAACTGGCAGTAGCAATTGTTGTACCATCTGGACTAAATTTGACACGGAAGACTCCAGCTTCATGCCCTTTGAAAGTTGTGATTAATTTACCTTCAACCGTCCAAAGTTTGACAGTTCTATCCTCACTAGCAGTAGCAATCATCTTGCCATCGGGACTGAAACTGACACTATGAACTCCATCTACATGTCCTTTAAGGGTTTTGATTAGTTTACCTTCACTTGTCCAAAGTTTGACAGTTTTGTCCCAACCGGCGGTGGCGATCGTTTTGCCATCTGGGCTAAAGCTGACGCTATTAGCTCCTTCCCCATCTTCATCTTTATCTTTTGTATGTGCCTTAAGGGTTTGGAGCAAATTGCCATCCAAGCTCCAAAGTTTGACAGTACCATCATGACCGGCAGTGGCAAGGGTGTTGCCATTCGGGCTAAAACTTACTTGCCAGATCCATTTTTTATTGTGCCCTTGGAAAGTTTTTATTTTCTCTCCTTGACGATTCCAAAGTATCACAGTACCATCTTTAGTAGCGGTAGCAATTCTTTGTCCATTCGGGCTAAAAGTGATGTGAGTAAACCATGTATTATGGCTACTGTCATCTAATTTAAGGGTTTTAATTAATTCACCTGAGCGCTGCCAAAGTTTGACAGTTCCATCCTTACTAGCGGTGGCATATTCCTTTCCATCAGGGCTAAAATTTACGCAATAAATCGCAACATCATGCGCCTGTTGAATGTAATGTTTCTTCCCGTGTAGTTGCCAGAGTTTAGCAGTTCCATCCTTGCTAGCAGTGGCTATCATTTTTCCGTCTGGACTGAAACTGACGCTCCATATCCAATCTTTATGTCCGCTCATCAGGGTTTGGAGTTTCTCGCCAGACTCACTCCAGATGATAATAGTTTGGTCAGCATCGACGGTAGCAATCTGCTTTCCATCAGGACTAAAGCTCACGCTAGTGACCGAATTTTTATGATCGTTTAGGGTTCTGATCTCTTTTCCCTCAGTGTTCCAGAGCTTCACAGTTTCATCCCTACTAGCGGTAGCAATTTTTTGACTATCAGGGCTGAAACTCAAGCTCCAAACCCAATCTTTATGTCCAGCGAAAGTCCGCAGTAGTTTTCCATCCCGGCTCCAGAGTTTGACTGTTTTATCCTGACTGGCAGTGGCAAGAGTTTTACCATCAGGACTGAAACTCAGGTTCAAAACAGACTGGTCATGTCCTTGGAAGGTTGTGATTAATTTACCTTTTGTTGTCCAGAGTTTCACATATCCCTTGGCGTCAGCGCTAGCAATTGTCTTTCCATCAGGACTAAAACTCACACTATAAACTTTTGTATTATGCCCCGTGAGGGTAGTGATTAATTTACCTTTTGTTGTCCAAAGTTTTACGGTTCCGTCCCAACTAGCTGTGGCAATTATTTTTTCTGTGGGGCTAAATTTGACGCTACGTACCCAATCTCGATGTCCTTTGAGAGTTTGTATCTCAGTCCCATCTACACTCCAGATTTTTACGGTTTTGTCTCTACTAGCAGTGGCAATGATGTTACCATCAGGGCTGAAACTAACGTCTGTCACCTCATCTTCATGCCTTTCTAATCGATTCCGCTCTGTAACTTTATAAAGTGCCTCCTGTAAGAAAACATCAACCTGGTTTTGGATATCAGCTTTTTCTTGGTGTCTAGAAAATGCTGGAAAAAAAGATGTTTCATTCAATTTTATGGATGCCTTCAAACTTTGTATGAGGGCATCAAAATCTTTACCCGAAGTTAAAAGAGCTTCACTTGATACACTAATAGCTTTGATTTCTTTCAATTGTGCATTCTGCCATTGCAACCAAGCTGCCCCAGCGAGCATCAAGGCTACCAGCACACCACCAGTAAGCCCGAAAATAGTTAGCTGTCGTCTCTGCCTCTGTTTTTGCTGCTCCTGTTTCCGCCGTGTCATGCTAGCGGTAATAAAATCTCGCTCTCGTGGTGTTAGTTCATCTCCCCGTTGTTTATACCAATCTTCTGCTATGGCTAGGCGCGTTCCTTGCAATAAAGCTTCTGGGTTTTGATTACTATTTTTCCAGTCACGCAGTTCTTGCTTGAACCTTTCTTGCCAAATGCGAAACTCACGGTTAGTTGTTATCCACTTTCCCAAGGTTCCCCATTCCCGAATTAATGCTTCATGGACGATTTCTACTGTTTCTATCTTCTCAATTTCATCCCACCCAGTCACCACTAAACGTTCATCAGCCAAGCGTTTGACTAGACCCCAATTTTCTGCTCTCACCTCAGTGCGAGTCGCCACACGCTTGGTATCCTCTGTTCCTTCCCCTGGACACACTAACTGAATAAATACCCTTTCTGCTTGCTGTTCTTCCACAGCAGATAGCGACTTTAATACGAACGAAGCATGTTTTGCTAAAGCTTTTTCTAAACCGCTAATTTCTTCATAAGCCTTGTGAGTTAAATACCAATTTTTCTGTTTGGACCACAGTTGAGCTAAGGCAAACTCCAAAAGAGGTAAACGACCAGGGCGATCGCCTACATCATTAATTAGTCTACTTGTTAACCCGGACTCCAGTTCCACCTTCATTTTTAACGCTGGTTTTTCAATCACATCTCGTAATTCTTCTGTGTCCATCGCAGTCAGTAACAATGGGGTGTATTGTTGCAAAGCCTTTCCCATTGGTTGATCGTCAAGCACAATTCCCAAAAAATCCGCTCGCAGCGTCAACACCAGCGTAAACGCCCGAGCCTTTCTTACCAACATAAGCAGTGACTTTAAAAAACTGTGGCGTTCTTCTTGGGCAGCAAGAGTGTAAAGTTCTTCAAACTGGTCTGCCACTAACACCAAACGCCGATATCCTAAGAAGTTAATAATATTTTCAATCAAATGGCGTAATACTGTCTCATCATGTCGCAAGTTGACCTCAAATTTTAGTTCCGCCAAACTGCTATTCCGTTCTTCTGATGCTTTTGTTTGTCCAGGTACCAGAGACTGGCAGTATTTGCTCAACGCTACAGCCAAAGCATCAAACGGATTTTTACCCGGACGAAAACTGATTATTTCTACATTCCCAGCAGCTTGTAAACGGGGAATTAATCCTGCAAACACCACAGACGACTTCCCAGTCCCAGAAGCACCAACCACAGCTACTAGCGGGTTGCTGTTTACTGCTTCCACTAACTTAGCAATAAACTTGTCCCTACCAAAAAAGAAATCTGCATTTTCCTGGCGAAATGCTAATAAACCCTGATAGGGACACTCAGGAAGTTCACCAGAAAGTCCTCCCAAATCTTCCCAACTCGGTGTAGGACTAGTCGTATTTTGGCAAATAATTGGCAACCAGCTTACCCCCGGTAGCTGCTTCTCAATATCTTTGTCGTTTGCAAGTTCTTTCAGCTTATCTCTCGCTTGTCGGACTGAACTAAATAAAGATTCACCTTTTGAAAAAGAACTTAAAAAATATTGGAGAAACTTTTGAGCTAATTTATCTGGTACAACTTCGCGCCAGACAATAATATAAGGTAAATTTAAATCTGCTAATTGCTTTGCTAAACCTAGACCATCGCAGGAATTGAAAATTGCTAATTTTAAACCTTTGCTAATTGCTGCCCTCAGTGTTCTTTTGATTTCTGCCAAACTTAAACTATCATTGGGATTAATATTTATTACGCCTGTTTGACCATCACCTTTTGTTTCGCTATGACCGGCAAAAAACAGGATATCGCAGGCTTCTTCCCAGAGCGTGTTAAAATCGTTCCGATTTGGTTCTGTAAGAACGATGAGTTCTGCCGCCTGTTTCTTCAACTTTTCGAGTAATTCTTTATCTGCACGGATATCAATATTTGTACTGTCTCCAAAAATACTGATAATCCTAGCTCTTCTAATTTTACCGGGAGTAGATGTTTCTTTTGATGTCGTAGTACTTGCAACAGAAGAGTGAAAACAAACAGCCGCTTCACAGAAAAACTTTTGAGCGAAAAAACCCCATTCCTGCCAAGGTAGTCGATGTAAGATGTCTTTGGTCGCGGGGCAGGCAATTTTCTCAGTGTGAACAAATAGATGAATTTCTGGTTGAGAGTCTTGTGGTAGTGCTTGTTCTAATTTTGATTGAATAGGGTAAAGCCACTGCTGAAGGTGACGGCATAAACCCTGAGCAGAATTATCACAATCTGTTTTGGATATATGAGTGACTTGGTTATTTTTAAAACCACCTCTTGAATGGTTCAGTAACGAGTAGTATTGATCTTTCCAGCGTTGATAGAAAACTGAAATTTCCCTGTTCGGAGGTAATTGCGCTTCTAGTTGTGTGATGTTATTCTGTGCATTTGCTACCGTCACCTTCAGATTGATTTTAGCAAATCCGCACTCAAAGTTTCCGTCACCAAACTCCAAATTTACCCATATTTCCATAAATTACTAACCGCAGAAAAACTCGCCATTATCCCCAGATATGCGATCCCAGCGTTTGGCTTCGCTGGTGTCCCTTGGGCAATTGCTAGTACTCTCTCCTTGGTACTTTTTGCAGCACACGTTATTATACCTTGTATAGCAGCCCAAAATTTAACTTTGTCACTAGCTCAATGTTGGGCTTTAAACCTATGAAAATGTGAGTTCGACTGTCAGGCGATCGCCCCCGTCCTCATCCTTGCGATGTCCCTGTAATTAGGGCATACTTTCCTTGTAATCTGTTCATTTTCTACTCCTTGTTTACCAATCAATTGTTGATTGTTAGTGGTTAGTTGTTGGTTGTTAGTTGTTGGTTGTTAGTTGTTAGTTGTTAGTTGTTGGTTATTGGTTGTTAGTTGTTAGTTGTTGGTTGTTCCACTAACCACTAACTACTAACCACTAACCACTAACCACTAACCACTAACCACTAACTACTATCAAATTCATTTCAATGCGTACTCTGGGTTATATTCTACTAACTCAATTTCGTTGCCATCTGGGTCATTGACATAAATTCTGTGCTTGGTTTCCGGTGCTGTCATTGTGTAATATTCAATACCCTCAGCATCGAGCAGTTTTTTCATGGCTTCGCCGTCTGGAATCACAAAGCCAACATGGTTTATACCGATGCTTTCGTAAGGCTGATGCACACGCTTTTGGTCAGTTTCATCATTCAGGGCAAGATAAAATTGGTTATTGCCAAAATGCATCCAGCGACTACCGTCGAACACGCCTTCCACGCGCACATACCAATCAGGAAACAGGGTTTGATAAAACTTCTTGGTTGCGTCAATATCTTTGCAAGAAAGGTTGATGTGTTCAAAGCGAATAAAGTTCATTTTTCGTTCCTTTTTATTTCTCGTTCCCTGGCTTAGCTAGGGAATGCTTGTATTTTTTTACTTTTTCACCGTTAATATCATGTCCGTATAAACAGTTACGATATCCAGCCCTCGCCCCCGTCCCCTCTCCCATACTTGGGAGAGGGGTGCCCAGAGGGCGGGGTGAGGGTTTATATAATAAGTCATTAACCGGACATGATATAACATCACTCCCCCACTAAACCCCAGTATGATTCCTTGCCTGTTTTAAATAATAATTATTCGCATTAGAATCGTTAAAGAGCCGACCACTGTGAGAAGTTTTGCACTAAAACTGGTTAGTGCAACGAAAGTAAGGCTTTACATAACTGGGGTCCGGTGATTTAACCTCTATATATTAATCATAGTCGGAATGAGTATGAGTTGCAAGTTTTTAATTTTTTATTTAGGAGGGAGAGTGAGTGTATGGTGCGATCGCATACAACCGAAATTATGTATAGTACATATGTACAATGCGTAAGTTCTAAATTGTTTAGACCGCTTAAACTTGAAAGAGATCGCCATGAAATTTTCCTACACAATTCTCTACGTCAAGCATGTTGCTCAGTCGGTTGCCTTTTACGAGAAGGCATTTGACTTGAAACAGCGGTTTATTCACGAGAGTGGGCAATATGCCGAGATGGAAACTGGCGGAACAACACTTGCCTTTGCCTCAAATGAACTGGCAAAGTCTAATCTTCCACACGGATTTCAAGAAAATAGTTTGTCGAATCTACCTGCTGGTATTGAAGTTGGTTTTGTGGCAGAAGATGTGTCAGCAGCTTTTTCACGTGCAGTAGAGGCTGGTGCTGTCGCTGTTGTAGAACCAAAAATCAAGCCTTGGGGACAAACAGTAGCTTACGTTCGCGATTTGGATGGGATTCTCGTTGAAATCGCTAGCTCAATGTAAAGAATATGGATTCTAAGTTAGAAGCTACTCTACAAGCTCAACTAAACCAATCCCTACACTTCACAGCCTGCATGGGTGTCAATATCGCCATCAATGATGAGAAACATGGAGTTTGGTTAGGGAGCAGTGGTAATTCTGATCTTGATGCCAACAAAGCTCTTGGTGTTAATTGCTCATTTTACATTTACAGCATTACCAAAACCTTTGTTTCCGTTTGTTTATTGCGTTTAGCTCAGGATGGGTTGTTAGATTTAGATGATCCACTCACGAAATGGTTACCTGAAATGCCATTTCCTGATTCTGTCACATTGCGTAGTTTGCTGAATCATACCAGCGGAATACCGAGCTATACAAGTCTTAAAGATTATTTACCTGCTGTAAGAGAGAACGCTTCCGTTCCGTGGACACATGAGAAAGTTGCTGAATTGACCTGTACAGGAAAACTCGATTTTGAACCAGGAGAAAAATGGAGTTATTCCAATACAGGTTATATGTTGCTGTATGAAGTGATTGAAGCTGCTAGCGGCAATTTTGCTCAAGCATTAGAAAACAACGTCTTTTCAGTACTGGATCTACAAAAGACCTATGTCGCCGATCATGTTGACACAGAAGGAGATCTGACACCGGGTTATTGCCGATACCTAAATTCCGAAGGAAAGATAGAGAATGTCATTCCTCGCTATCATCCAGATTGGTGTGCGACAGGACTCATTGCTTCTACTGCTGAAGAAGTCGTGAAATTTTACGATGGCATCTTTTCAGGGAAGTTGCTAGATGCCAAACAGTTAAAGGAAATGCTCACCCTTGTGCCCACAGGTACACGACATCCTTGGTATAAAAAAACTTGTTATGGTTTGGGAATCATGGCAGACCCTGAATCGAGGTATGGTGAAATGTACGGGCACGGTGGAGATGGTCCTGGCTATAATCTTTGGGCGATGCATCTACCTGATTTTCATGGTCGTAAGTTAACGAAATCGGTTTTTTGTAATACCTCTGTTTCCGATCATCCTTATCCTCTGGTCGATGACTTACTGCGTGTTTTGAAAGACGCATAGTGCGATCGCATCTGAGAAAAAGTATAGGTTCAGTGAGCAGTGTTGTGAGAAACATATGTTCAAGCTCATAGTAAAGAGTATGCCTAGTTAGGTGCATCTCACTTTTTGGGAATGTGAATGCTGCTTCCTTAAAGTGTATGAACCCTTCTACTTTCTAGTAGATTTACTTTTAAAGCTTTATTCACTTAGTTATGCATCGAGCACAACTTCGACAGATTTCGTTGTTTGACGCTCAACCTTTACTTCACCAAATAAACGGAATCAAACGAGCGCTAGATTGCTGATACTCTCCATACTCAGGATATTTGGCAGACATTGCCTGTTCTTTGCGGGACATAAGTTGGAGGTAGAAAACAAAGATATATCCAGGCACCAAATAAGCCCAAGGCGAACCAGCGACGACACTAAAACTCAGATATCGTAGCAGATCCCCAAAGTAGTTAACGTTGCGGGAGAAGCGCCAGATGTTGTCACGAACTAACCCTGCTCCGAACTCCTTGGCAGTAAGCTTCTGGATATCGGCAGTGGCATTGATCAGACTACCGAAAATGTAAAGCGACAGTGCCAAAGCGGCTGTAGTCATTGATAAGGGAACAGGGTTGGTAAAAGCAAGATATCCCGGCAGAACGTAAAAAACCCCAACGGACAATAGTATGAAAACGAACAAACCAACCCCTACCGGCTGATTAAACATCTGTCGCCGGTGGACGTAAAACCACTGTTCCACTAGCCACCAGATACAATAGCTGATGTGCAGGCACATGTAGATTACCTGTCGCCAGTCATGGATGCCAAAGAAGACGGCAAAAGCAACCAACCAAACAATTGGGAGTGCTTTTGCGATATTAACTGCTGTGAGTGCTTTCACCCCGGTTTTTTCAGCGTCGGCAGTGTTTTGCATATGTAGTTCGACCAAATTTACTTCTTATCTTTAATTCTATGTTCGCCGATTAACCAGGGTTGTGCTAGCTTGGTCAACTGGCATCAGCACAACTTCGTTGATATTCACGTGGGGCGGTCGGGTGACGCAGAAAAATATCACATCGGCAACATCATCTGGTGTGAGGGGAGTTACTCCTTGGTAAACTTTTTTACCACGTTCTGTGTCGCCGTGAAAGCGTACCTCGCTAAATTCCGTTTCCACCATACCAGGATCAACGGAAGTTACCCGCACAGGCGTTCCCAACAGGTCTTGTTTCAAACCTTCAGAAATGGCTTGCACGGCAGCTTTGGTACCGCAATAGACATTACCACCGGGATAAATTTGATGTCCGGCGATGGAACCGAGATTGACCACATGACCGCGATCGCGACTAATCATTCCGGGAGTAACATAGCGCGTGAGGTAGAGCAAACCCTTGATGTTGGTATCAATCATTTCTTCCCAGTCCTGAATATTACCTTCAGGAAGTTTGCTTAACCCGCGACTCAGACCAGCATTGTTAATGAGAATGTCGATGTTAGACCAGGACGGGGGTAGAGTAGAGATGGCAGATTCTACGGCAGAGCGATCGCGCACATCAAGTTGTAACAAATGGATTTGTGCTGACGTTCCATGCAACGTTTCTACAAGTTGCTGCAAACGTTCCAACCGTCGTGCAGCTAAAATCAGTTTTGCACCCGCACCCGCGAACACTCTCGCACAAGCAGCACCAATCCCACTGCTTGCACCAGTAATCAGCACAATTTGATTTTGAATTGAAATCATCACAATTGTTGGTTGTTAGTTGTTAGTTGTTAGTTGTTAGTTGTTAGTTGTTAGTTGTTAGTTGTTAGTTGTTAGTTGTTAGTTGTTAGTTGTTAGTTGTTAGTTGTTAGTTGTTAGCCAAACAATGAACAATCAACAATCAACAATCAACAACTAACAAATACTACTTATTCACAACTTGCACACGCTGAGTGATCATTGTCATGCCATCTCCGCGCATGATTACCGCAGAAAGCCATCGGCTACCTGGGGTAGATGATGCGTGTCCAACTTTAAAAAGTCCGCCAGATGTCAGTAATTCCAGGTCTACAGGTGTAGGGTTGAGATATTTATTTGGTTGGATTGGTTCTTCCAGTGCTCCTCCTAGGAGATAATCCTCACCTAGTGGTTCAAGAACGATCGCGTCAAAATTAAACTCTTCGCCAACTTTTATTTGCTGTGGTAACTTGATTTCCACACGGGGGGGCTTGCTACCAGAGGTAAGTTGAGTACGTTCAGACAAAATGTCTTGTTGAACGATTTTTGTACCTGCAATGCGCTGGCGCGATGTAATTGTGGAATTAAACGCCACATTCTCACTGTTAGCAGAGGGTAAGCCAGTTATGGTAGTCACTGTATCGGCGACGATCGCATTATCTTCAGATTTCCAAGATTGCAGCTGGGTACTATATTTCAATTGTGGATAGCGCTTCCAGAGTCCAGTCAACGCTTTTTCCATAGTTAGACGGTTTAATCCATCCCCTTGAGTGAAATTGGGGCTGTAGAACTGTATCACCCCTTTGACATCACCCCGGCTTGCTGCTGTATCAATTTGTGTCAACAGGTTTTTTAGTTCAGGGGGTGCATCTTGAGAGGTACTAGCACTTGCTTCTTTCCACCCACCAGCTAAGCCAATGGTGAGGAAAAACAAAATCAGCCAGCGGCGTTGGGTGGAATTTGGTAGCAGTCTTAGTAGTAAAGTAATAAGGTTAGGCATTGGCGAGCGGTTGAATGGCAATTTGATTACTGTAAGGTACGAAAATTGTTTTATCTTAGTTAAGCTAGGCGCTAAAACGGTAGAGGGTTTGATGGTGCAAGCTCCAAAAAGATTACTAATAGCTGCCAGTGGTACTGGTGGACACTTGTTTCCCGCGATCGCACTGGCTGAACAATTGCCAGATTATCAAATCGAATGGCTTGGTGTCCCCAATCGCCTAGAGACTCAGCTTGTCCCCAAGCAGTATTCATTGAATACTATTGCAGTTGAGGGGTTTCAGCAAGGGTTCGGACTCTCGTCTCTACGCATCTTGGGGAAACTTATCAGTTCGGTTCAACAAGTCAGGAAACTGCTGCAACAAGGGAAATTTCAGGGAGTTTTTACGACAGGGGGTTACATTGCTGGACCTGCTGTGATTGCAGCGCGTTCCCTGGGTTTACCTGTAATTCTCCATGAGTCCAACGCTTTACCTGGTAAAGTAACTCGCTTTTTTGGACCTTGGTGTAGTGCGGTTGCGGTTGGATTTGAAGTAGCTGCAAAATATTTGTCTCGCACCAAAACTGTCTACACGGGTACTCCGGTACGTTCTCAATTTCTGGATGATCGAATTGAAGCAACGTTGGATTTACTTATTCCTGAGGGTGTCCCTTTGATTGTTGTATTTGGTGGTAGTCAGGGTGCGGTTGCTGTCAATAAATTGGTGCGGAGTGCTGCTACAGCTTGGTTTGATGCAGGTGCTTGGGTTGTACATTTGACTGGCGATCAAGACCCAGATGCTGACAGTTTGAAGCATCCGCAGTATATTTGTTTGCCATTTTACAGTAATATGGCTGCGTTGTTGCAACGAGCTAATTTAGCGATTAGTCGTTCTGGCGCCGGTAGTTTAACGGAGATGGGTGTGTGTGGAACACCAGCGATTTTGATTCCTTACCCGTTTGCTGCAGAAGACCATCAAACCTACAATGCGGAAGTCTTTACCTCCGTGGGTGCGGCGTTGATGTTTCAACAGTCGGAGTTGAGTGCTGTTTTGTTGCAAGATAAGGTGTTGGGGTTGTTGCAGTCACAGTCAGATTTGTGTTCGATGGCGGAGAGGGCGAAGGCGATCGCTGTTCCTGATAGTGCTGAAAAGTTGGCGCAGTTGGTGCGTGAGGTGGTGGGGGGGTAAAAATTCGTAATTCGTAATTCGTAATTTGTAATTGATTTGATAAATATAAATTAATAATTACAAATTAGTTTCTGTAGGTTATTAATTACGAATTACGCATTAAGAACTACGAATTATGCTGAATAGACTTCTTGCAAAAACTGGTAAAAGCCTGCAAGACTGGAAGTCTGGGGCTACACAAACGAAGTCCGCCTTCGCGGACTTATAACCCACATTCCGCACGTCAAGATGTAACATGTTAATATTCAAGAATAATTCCTAATAAGGAACATATCTTAAGTATTAAGATTGAGATTTTTTGACAATTTATGATGTTTTGATAACCATCATAAGCTAGAAATTGGAAATCTACGTGTATGATACGATGAAGTGCGGAATGTGGGTTATAACCAGAAAGCCTGCCTCTGCAGGCTTTGTTTGTGTAGCCAAGCCAGTGCGTTGGGCGGCTCTGCCGACTTGAAGCAACTGGCGCGCGACTTCAGTCGTTGGGTACTTTTGCACGATGTCTAATCTATCTGGCACCGACCCTAAAAAAGTCGCTTGGTTTCAGGAAATGTTGCGTACTCTCGGCGTCTGTCGTAGTCCAGCATTATATGATAATTTTGGTAAATCTCTTCGCAACTGGCTTGACAGGCAAGGGCATTCTCCAATTAAAACCCTAAGTTTGTTCTCTGGCGGTGGCGGACTCGACATTGCTTTTGATGATGCTGGCTTTGAGATTGTTCAGATGGTTGAACTGGAAGCCAAGTATGTAAAGACGCTAGAGAAAAACGCTCAACCAGGAAAATGGTTGCAGGGTTCTCAACCAATTTGCGTTGATATTAGAAAATTTTTTCCGAGTTCCGATCTCAAAGTAGATTTTATTATTGGTGGTCCACCTTGCCAAACCTTTTCTGCGGCTGGACGTAGAGCATCGGGCGTTGCTGGAACTAGTGATGCTCGTGGTACTCTGTTTCAGGAGTATGTCCGGTTACTTAAAACACTCCAGCCAAAAGGATTCCTTTTTGAAAACGTTTATGGAATCACTGGAGCGCAAAAAGGGGAAGCGTGGAAAGAAATTCAAGCATGCTTTAAGGAAGCAGGTTACACAATTTTTTTTCGGATCCTTGATGCAGCTGACTATGGGGTATCGCAGCATCGAGAACGTTTATTTATTGTTGGATTAAGGAAAGGAAATTATCTATTTCCCTATCCAACTCATGGTCCTGATTCCCTTGATGGAGAACCTTTTTATTCAGCAGGAGACGCAGTTAGAGAAGCCGACACATCGGATGTAGATTCAGGTATTAGAGGACGCTACGGACATCTGCTTACACATATACCGCCAGGACTAAATTACAGCTTTTACACAGCAGAAATGGGGTATCCAAATCCAGTATTTAGCTGGAGATCCAAGTTTTCTGACTTTCTTTACAAAGCCGATCCCGATATGCCAGTGCGAACCATTAAAGCACAAGGCGGGCAATACACTGGTCCTTTTAGCTGGGAAAACCGCAAATTTACAATTGCTGAGTTGAAGCGACTGCAAACAATTCCTGATGCTTATGAAATTGTGGGAAATTGCCAAGTTTGTATTGAACAGATTGGCAATTCCGTACCACCCCAGTTGGGTAGGATTTTAGCTTTAAGTATTTTGGATCAAGTTATAGGTGTGGCGCTACCATTTCCCATGCACTATTTACCAGCAAGCAAGCAACTCGGATTTAGACAGCGCAAACGCCAACTAACAGAAATATACGCTCAAAAGGCAAATGTTGCAATCTCACTCCTGAGCAGTACTAAACAACCAACATCAAACAGCAATGTAACTGATGGAAAAGCCGTGCGATTTTTGTCCTCTGATTTTGCTTGGACTGAACAGGAAGTTGCCCATAGCGTCAAGATAAATCTAAAATATGACCTGAATGATTCTTGCTGGACGATCGCTGCAAAGACTACTGGTGATTCCAGGGAACAAGAAAATCAATTTGTTATTGATGTATTACCTGCTTCAGGTAACGAAGATTGGGTGTTAGGCATCAGTAAAGTAAAGCTATGTGCTAACGATTTAGACCAGCATTTGTTTACAGGACTTTGGAAAGCTTTTGAGGAAAAACTCCTCGAAATTACTGGTATGGCTGATTTGGTTCAGTTGTCTGGCTATTACCAGTACAACGTGCGTATTAGTGGGGTAATGAATTTTCACCCTGAATTAAAAGTTAATCTTTTTTGGCGTGTTGTTCAATGTGTGGTGAGGGGGATAGGAGTTGCAACTCAACTATCAGATCCAAAACTGGCATCACTGTGGGGAGTTAAGATAGAAAATGTGTTTTCTTACCTCCAGTCCTTACGCAGTATGGGTTATGAAGTCAGAAACCACAATACCAACCCTCAAATTCCTAAAGGAGAGTATTTAATTCCTTATGCGTTTCCGACACTAACACCCAGAAGCGTACAACTCAGAAAAAACTTGGGCAATGGCGATGACCGAGTCTACGCATATGATAGACAAGAATGAGAAATTAGAGTAACTTAACTCAGGATGAACTACGTAGAGAAGATAAATTCTACACTAAAGAATGCATTTTCCCGCACTCCCCTAGTGGTAGACTTATTTGCTGGTTGTGGTGGTTTATCTGTTGGGTTTGAAGCACAGGGTTTTGAAACACACGGCTTTGAAATGGATGTTGATTCCTGTGCTACTTATAGAAAAAACTTAAGAGGAAACTGTACTCAGATGGTCCTCACACCTGATACAGAATTACCAGCTACTAAAGTGCTAATAGGTGGTCCACCCTGTCAACCTCTTAGTGTGGGAGGAAACCAAAAAGGTTTACAAGACTCACGGGACGGGTTTCCAATTTTTATTAGCGCTGTCAAAAGGCTTTGTCCTGAAATTTTGTTTTTTGAAAATGTTCGTGGGCTTCTGTATAAAAACAAGTGGTACTTAGATGAAATCGTTCAAGTACTACAGGATTTAGGCTATATAGTAGAATGGAAATTATTAAATGCTGTTGATTTTGGTGTTCCGCAAAATCGTGAGCGTCTTATCGTTTTGCAAACGCCCCCGCGACCTTCATTTAGATAAACCAGCAAGAACTTTAACTTGCAGAAACCTGGCGGGTGCGACTGGAGATATGCAGCGAATTAAACTTCCTGATGGCAGACGGCGGCGTTTAGTTTTAAGAGAAGCTGCTAGATTACAAAGTTTTCCTGACTGGTTTGAGTTTGTGGGAACAGAAACAAGTTGTTTTAATCAAGTAGGTAATGCAGTTCCACCATTATTTGCATTCCATTTAGCTAAAAGTGTTAAAGATTATTTACAATCCAGTTGCAGATTTTCACTTTCCAATCAATCATTGAAGCAGATTGTATAACGATGCCAGATCAAACTCGAAAACAATTTCTAACCTTACTTTCAAAGGAAATCGATTTATGCGCTACAAACTTTTAGGAAAAAGTGGACTTAGGGTATCAGAATTATGTCTGGGCACGATGACTTTCGGTGAAGATTGGGGTTGGGGTGCATCTGTAGATGAAAGCCGTCAAATCTTTAATGCATTTGTTAATGCTGGCGGTAACTTTATTGATACTGCTAATGGTTATACCGACGGTAGTAGTGAAAAAATTGTCGGGGAATTTATTGCCAGCGATCGCCAACGCTTCGTCGTCGCCACAAAGTATTCATTTCCATTACAGATGAATAGCCCTAATGGAAATCCTAACGGATCGGGCAATCACCGGAAAAACATGGTGCAATCGCTCGAAGGTAGCCTAAAACGACTGAATACCGATTACATTGATCTCTTCTGGCTACACGCTTGGGATTTCACTACGCCAGTTGAGGAAGTGATGCGATCGCTTGACGATCTTGTCCGTCAAGGTAAAGTCCTATACGTTGGCATCTCCGACACCCCCGCTTGGATTGTGGCAGAAGCCAATACACTGGCGCGGTGTTATGGCTGGACACCATTTGTCGCGCTGCAAGTGGAATACAATTTGATTCAGCGCACACCAGAGCGGGATTTACTACCAATGGCAAAAGCGTTTGGTATGTCCATAACACCGTGGTCGCCGTTGGGCGGTGGTGTTTTAACTGGAAAATACAATCAGCCCACGAACACTGGGGACAGCAATCGTCTCGGCGATCAAGTTCCGCAACATCAGCTGGAAATTGCCGATACTGTAGTGCAGGTCGCGAAAGACATCGGGTGTAGTCCCTCGCAGCTTGCCCTCGCGTGGCTCAAGGTACAATCGGAAACCATTATTCCAATTATCGGTGCAAGAAAGCTGTCTCAGTTTCAGGATAACCTCGATTGTCTCAAGGTTGAGATTACGCCTGAACACCTACAGCGTTTGAATGAGGTCAGCAAAATTGAACCGGGATTTCCACATGATTTTCTAGCGAGCGATATGATTCGCGATCGCTTATTTGGCGGAACTTATGGTGATCTGGAACTGGTACCATGACCCGATTCAAATTGCGGTTAAAGGTAGCGATCGCACTGCATTACCCCTGTCCATCTGTTATAAGACTTACGCACGCTCACAAATAGAGCATCATGTGTATAACGGAATTCGGTCGTTTCATCTCGTAGAATTGACCACATGGTAAGGGCGGAGAAAGTCGCTTCTCCCAATTCCTCGCCGCTGCGCGAACGCTCCAAGTCAAAAGTCAAAAGTAATTAAATAATTCTTAATTTTGACTTTTGACTTTTGACTTTTGAATTCCCCGTAGGGGTTGCTCCGCCGCCCAACCGTTACCGCCCCATACTTGACTATTTCTGTCAATGCGTAAGTCCTATGTTACTTTTACTCTCGACTCTTTTCATAAGCTTGAATTTTATCAGCCAGCGTAGCAACAGTCTCGCCAGCAAACAGCTTTTCTCGAATAGCCAAGTAGTTGCCTTCACCAACTGGCAATAGAGAAACTAAAAGAGCAATTTTCGATGGCTCCATGTGCTTCTCTAAAATATCCAAAGCTTCTTTTATAACTTCCTGTTGACTTGGCATCTTCATATTCATTAAGGCTTCTTGTACGTTTGGCTGTGCTTTTGGAGTGTCCATGTTCATCATCATTCTCCTGTCATCGCTAAAACAAAATTTACGGGGTTGACTACGTTGACGTACAGTGGGCTTATCGTCAGACATCTCTAGCTTTATTCACCACTATTCAGTTGCCACTTTTACAATCAAGGTTGTAAAACGATTATTTCCTAATTCCCCAATAAACAAATGTCTCAACACTCGCCGATCAGTCCTTGGAAATACAAACCTTGGTGGTGTCAGCCTTGGTCTATAATGCTCACAGGTGTTACCCTAATGTCTGGTAGCTGGCTACTATTTAAGACCATCTGGTTAACTATTCTCGTCTCTGTGCCTGTATTAACATGGATGGGATTTTTCTTGTTAATCTGGCCCCAACTTATGATCCGCAGTGGTATTCTAGAGTCGCATCAGGATTCAGTTTAAAACTGTAGCACCTGTAGAGACGTTACATGTAACGTCTCTACAACTCTGCATCTGCGGTTCAATCCACTACCTGACTCCCATGACTACGCGGATCATCTTGATTACTCACTGGTGCAACAGGTGCTGAGAACTTAGAAACTTGTCCGCTAGCTTGAGCATAAGGCAGAGGCGAACCAGCAACCAAAGCTTCTATGTTACTTGTCATCACAGTCCGGGGTTGATCGCCGATCGCCTGCGCTATCGCTTCCCCATCCTTACCCAAAAACACAAAATGGGGAATACCATCCACTCGATACCGCAGCATCTCTGGCAACCACTTCGTATTATCCACATTCAGCATCACAAAATTAACTTTCTCACCATACTTCTTTTCCAACTCAGCAATATCCGGTGCCATTTTCTGGCAGACAGTACACCAGTTAGCATAAAATTCCATGAACGATGGCTTGCCATTGGTCAAAGCCACTTCTAGCGGTGTAGACTGTTCATCTAACTTAGTAAGGGAAACAGAACCTGTCTCAGACCGTAGTCCCAAGGCAAGAACAACGATGAGGGCGATCGCCACAATTGCAATTAAAAAATTTCTCACTCGCACCCCAACACGCGATTGAGACTGTTCTTGAGAATTAACAAGTGAATCCGTACTCATAACAGAATTATTAAAACTTATTAAGCACTATCCTCTTCAGTTTACTTCCTCCTTCTCTGTCTTGGCGTCCTTGGCGTCTTGGCGGTTCGTAAAACTTGTAAAATAGAAAGATATCCCCTAAATCCAAACGTGAAGAAAAGAGTCACCCTCACTTTCCCCAAACGCGTCATTCAGATGCCTGTCACCTACCGACTGGCAAGAGACTTCAACGTAGCTGCAAATATTATCCGCGCTCAAGTTGCCCCAAATCAAATTGGCAAACTTGTAGTGGAACTATCCGGGGATATAGATGAGTTGGATGCGGCGATCGAGTGGATGCGATCGCAAAACATCAGCGTTTCCCAAGCTTTAGGAGAGATCGCCATTGATGAAGACTTGTGCGTTCACTGTGGCTTATGTACAGGAGTTTGCCCTACAGAAGCTTTAAATCTTGATCCGCAAACCTATAAGCTGACATTCACGCGATCGCGCTGTATCGTCTGTGAACAGTGTATTCCCACCTGTCCTGTGCAGGCAATCTCCACAAACCTTTAGGATGAATGTCTCGTCACTCCTTAATTGCAACTGCAGATATTAGAGAGAATTCTTTGTTGTTTATCTACGTAGGTCTGCGGTTATCGCTCGCCAATTTTAATGATAATTTAGTCACAGTATGATGCAATGTAGAGACGCGAAATTTCGCGTCTTTACTCTAAATTTTTTTAATCTTAATAAAAGAGAGACTTTCGATTAATCATGCATTAATCCATATAATCTTTTTCACTAGTAAGATAACGTAAACAAATCCTAAAAGATACTCACTCATTTTTAACTAGTGCTAATATGCAATAACCTCATTCAATCGTACATGACTATTAAGGTGTATCAACAACTATGAAATTACCTGCTAACCCGGAAGTCAAACAAAGAGAGAACACTCTAGGAAACTACGCTTACGTGGCAATTGAAAAACATTTTAAGAAAACTTTAAAATGGGAAACAGCAGTGAAGAAAGATAAAGATCCAGAAGCACTGCATCAAATGCGAGTGGGCTTGCGTCGCTTACGTACTACCGTCAGTAGGTTTGACATAGCCGTGGAACTGCCAAAGTTTGTCAGCGATAAAAATATCGGTAAAATTGCGCGTTCTCTGGGTAATCTCCGAGATGTTGACGTGTTAAAAGAAACTTTAGAAAACCTTGAGCAACAACATTTACCTCGCAAAGAAAAGGAATCTCTGCAAACAGCTTTGAATGCTTTGGATAAACAACGTGACAGTGTACTAGTGGATGTGCGAACAACATTAAAAGATGAGCGTTACAAGTCTGTAAAACAGGAATTGAAGGAGTGGTTGTCAGAACCAAGTTATCAATCACTAGCATCTTTACCGATTCAACAAGTGCTACCAGATCTACTTTTGCCAGAGGTGAGTAGATTCTTGCTGCACCCTGGTTGGTTAGTAGGAACCCAATCTGAGGGATCGGAGATTGTGATTCTCAAGGACTGGGAAGCAGAGAAGGTAGAGCATCAATTGACAAAAAATGGAGAAATTCTCCATAGTTTGCGCAAACAAGCCAAACGCCTACGCTACCAGATGGAGCTATTTTCTGACTTATACGGCGAGTCTTACACGGCTTATATGGCGCAGGTAAAAAATATCCAAGAAATTTTGGGAGCGATGCAAGATAGTGCGGTATTAGCTGAGTGGCTGATGAATGTTCTCAAGTCAGAAATTCACACTCAGCTTCCTACCCTTGCACTCTTTTTAACAGAGAATCTTTACCAGTTGTGGCAGCAGTGGCAACCCGTGCAACAGCAGTATCTAAAAGCTGAAATTCGGCATGGGTTTCACTTAACTATACTGCATCCTATGTAATGCAATACATAAGCACTACTTAGGGAAATTTGTGTTCGCCAGCTTTATAGCATAATGTTAAGCTGATATGGATCGTAGCTGCCAATGGTGATGTCATCCTCGTTGCCCAAGCACCTACGGTTAATCCTTAGGGCTTTCCATTGTCACCTCCCTCTTGCCATGGCCGAAAAACTTTCCCTTAAACCAGGTATCTACCAATATTGGCATTGCTTGAGCTTGGTTGCAATCATCGTTGCAACTATCGTCAAACCACTGCAAGCCCAAGTCATTGATACAACGCCAGAACAAAATCTGCAACGCGCCCAAACTCCAGCACTTGAAAATCCTATTCGCCGGAATACTCAGCCGCCTTCAACCCAACCATTACCAGAACCAGCACCCCCAAATCGTCTACCGCCACTAGAGGAGTTACTTCCGCCGCCTGCAACCACATCCCCCACACAGCCACAGATCCCATCTGGTGAAGCGCCGAGTCGCATTACCGTTGATAAATTTGAAGTGACAGGCAGCACCGTCTTTAGTCCGTCCGATTTCGCCAAAATTACTAAACCCTATACCAAACGATTAATCACTCTGGCGGAACTCTTTCAGCTACGTGCGGAAATTACTCAGTTGTATGTTACTAAAGGATACATTACAAGCGGAGCATATATCCCACCACAGAAGCTCCAAACAGGAGTGGTGGAAATCCGGGTGGTGGAAGGAAAATTGGAAGGGATCAAAGTTAGTGGTACTCGCAGACTCAATCCTGGCTATGTACGCAGTCGGCTGGCGATCGCTACAGGTAAACCCCTAAATCGCGATCGCCTGCTACGTGCCATGCAACTTTTGCAACTCAATCCCCTGATTCAAAACCTGTCAGCGGAACTCTCTGCCGGATCGAGTCCAGGAGTAAGTTTGCTGGAAGTACGGGTGAGGGAGGCAAAAACTTTTAGACCACAAGTTGTTCTAGATAACGGGCGAACGCCTGCTGTCGGCAGTTTTCGTCGCCAAATCCAGGTAAGCGAAGCCAATCTTCTGGGATGGGGTGATGGCATTAGTGCTATCTACACCAATACCGATGGCAGTAATACCCTTGATTTCAATTATACCCTACCCATCAATCCTCGTAATGGCACTCTTGCCTTCAACTTTGGCAACTCAGATAGCAGTGTGATCGAAAAACCCTTTAATGCCCTCGATATCCAGTCCAACTCCCGCTATTATGAACTAACGCTACGCCAGCCTATAATACAAACACCGACTCAGGAATTAGCATTGGGGATCGCAGGAACTCGCCGGGAAAGCCAAGCCAGCTTGCTGAATGGGGAGATTCCCTTTAGTGCTGATCTGGGGGGGGTGGGAGCAGATGAGAAAGGAAGAACACGGATAACAGCGGTGCGGTTTTTTCAAGACTGGACACAGCGCAATAGCCAACAAGTGTTTGCCCTTCGTTCTCAGTTTAGTTTCGGACTTGATGCGCTTAATTCCACCATCAACGAAAAAGCTCCCGATAGTCGTTTTTTTGCTTGGAGAGGTCAAGGGCAATGGGTGCGCCTCTTGGCACGCGATACCCTTCTGTTGCTCCGGGGTGATGTGCAGGTGGCAGACCGACCAATCGTCCCGTTTGAACAATTTAGCTTAGGTGGTATAGATAGTGTTCGGGGCTACCGCCAAGACGCCCTACTGACTGATAACGGTATTTTTGCCTCTGCCGAAGTGCGAGTTCCAATTGTCCGCTTCTCTCAAAGCAATAGTCTTCTGCAGCTAACCCCCTTTGTTGATTTTGGCACCGCTTGGAACCTTTCCGCCAGATCCACTGCCAATTTCAACCGCGAATCTCCCAATACTTTAGTATCTATAGGATTGGGTTTGCGCTTGCAACTCCAAGATCGCCTCACCGCCCGCTTTGACTGGGGCATTCCATTAATTTCAATTTCCGGTGAAAAAAATACATGGCAGGAAAACGGTTTATACTTTTCCATCATCGCCAATCCCTTTTGAGAAAGTACGCTTTGAGTTCTTTTCCTTAGCAACGGGCGTGCGTGGACTGAGGCAAAGCAGGCGATCGCACAAAGTTTAAGTCTACTTGGATACTATTTATACGTACAAGTGATTTCCGCTCAGAATGTTAATTTATTACACACTCATTCTGGTATTATATCATGTCCGTGTAGCGGTTATTATATTAACCCTCACTATACCCTCGCTCGCTCCCCTCTCTCAAGCATGGGAGAGGGGACGGGGGCATCGGTCGCTATATCGTAACTGTTTATACGGACATGATATTAGTGGTTTTTCCATATAGGTGCAAGATATCAGGAGAGGTCTATTTGGGATTTTGAATTCTGCAAAGCGGCACTAATGGCTAGGCGTTTAGCACGTTTATGCTCATACATTAGCTCGTCAGCCTTTTCTATCGATTGTTCTAGTGAAAAGTTTTCATTTAAAGAGGATTGTACGACACCAACACTCATGGATAGTTGAAATGAGTAATTATGCTCTTGATTAAAGCGATCAATATTTGCTTCCAATCGAGAATAAAATTCATCTGTATGACTGGAGTACATAGAAACAAATATGACAAACTCATCTCCTCCTATACGGCCAATAATATCCGAATCACGGAAAGTTTGCTTGAGTAATTTGGCTGTTTCGATGAGCATTCTGTCTCCTATTTCATGCCCTAGAGAGTCATTAATCTGCTTTAAATTATCTAAATCAACAAACAAAAGACTGCAGAACATTTTCATGCGTCGGGCATTTTTTTTTTGCTGATTTACCAGCCAAAAAAAACCACGTCGATTATATAGTTCTGTCAACTCATCAGTTAGGGATAGCTGCCTTACTTCTTCTTCAGCCTTCAGGCGTTCCTGAATTTCACGCTCTAGGCATAGATTTTGTTCAATAAGTTCTTGTTGTTGCTGTTTGATGAGTAGTTGGTTTTTGACTCTGATTAGCACTTCAATTTCTTGAAAGGGCTTGGTGATATAGTCTTGTCCACCCAGTTCAAATGCCTGAACTTTATCATTGATTTTGTCAAGACCACTAATAAAAATAATGGGAATTTGAGCGGTTGTTTTTGATGCTTTCAAGTGTTGACAAACCTCATAGCCATTCATTTCGGGGATATTGATGTCAAGCAGAATCAGATCTGGCGGATGCCGAACGGCACTTTGTAATGCCATTCTACCGTTGAGAGACTTACGGATGATATAACCCTGCGACTCTAGTATTTTGGCTAACAACCGTAGATTGTTGGGGGCATCGTCCACGATGAGAATATTCGTTTCCGAAGGGGATTTAAGTAAATTAGGCATTGTCTTGTTCGTGAGTTTTAGTTAGATCTGCGATCGCTTCAAACTGGAAGTTATCCACCAGATATTTCAGAGCATCAGCGATAAATTGCTCCTGCTTGGGGATTTGATCGATGAGATTGTAGAGTTTGGCGTCGTTGAGATCCAGAGCTGCTTCATGGACCTGAATAATCCACTCTAACGACATTAGCTGTAAATTTTTGGCAGTTAGGGATTTGTGAAGTAAGGGTTGCTCGTCTAGCCCTGGTAAAACTTCTTCGCGGTAGCGGTAGCGAACTCCCAAGTACTGCGCCATTTTATTAAATAGGGTAGCTTCTAGAAATGGTTTGGTCATGTGGTCGTCGCAGCCTGCCTGAATGCTGGTGATGTAGTCTTTCTCAAAGGCATAGGCTGTCAGCGCAATAATCACCACGTCTTTACCTGCCGAACGCCTTCGTATTTGCCGGGTAGCTTCGTAGCCATCCATCACGGGCATTTGAATGTCCATCAAAATCAGGTGGGGATGCCATTCTGACCAAAGAGCGATCGCCTCATTCCCGTTCTCAGCTGCACAGACCTCGAACCCAACTGATTCCAATAGCCTGACAAGCAACTGACTATTTTTTATCAAGTCTTCCACCACCAGAATGCGATAAGTGGGCTGTCCCGGTTCCAGTCCGATAACAGTGCGAGTCGTTTCAGTCGCCATGATATTGACTGAGCTTGCCAGACTCAGTAAAACCTCACAAATGAAGGTTGACCCCTGATTTAGGGTGCTTCGCACTGTAATATCACCACCCATTAAACGGGCAAACTGACGGCTAATCGATAAGCCTAAGCCTGTACCTTGAGCATAGCGATCTTGTTGTATTTGCCTGAAGGCTTCAAACACAGCCTCCGTATCGAACTGAGCGATACCACATCCAGTGTCTTCAACTTCCACATGAAGGGTGATAATTGGGTTGGAATCATCGGTAGAAACAGAGGGACTGCGTTCTCTTGAATCAGGTGAGTTGATGCTGCACTGCCTCCCGGGTAAAGCTTTTAATCGCAGAGTGACACCGCCTGCTGTCGTAAATTTGATCGCATTGCTTAATAGGTTGAGCAGAATTTGGCGCAGTTTTGATTCGCCACCATACACATAGCGAGGAACGCTGGTATGCATTTCTGTTTTCAGATCAATTCCTTTCTCTAAAGCTTGGAGGGCAACCATATCTGTGATGGAGGAGATTAGAGTACGCAAATCGAAGCTGTTTTTCGTTAGCTCTAACTGACCCGCTTCAATTTTGGACATTTCTAGCACATCGTTAATCAAGGTTAGCAACTGTTCTCCACTGCTGCTGATGATGTCTAAATCCGCTTCAAACTCAGATGGAATTTTGTCGCTGCGTTTGATCAAGTGAGTAAATCCCAAAATGGCATTTAGGGGAGTCCGCAGTTCGTGACTCATGTGAGCGAGGAACTGGCTTTTGGCGCGGTTGGCGATCGCGGCTTGTTCTGCGGCTTCTTCTAGGGCTTGTTGAGAAAACTCCAGCACTACCAACATCAGCTTATTTCGCATCTCAGTAGCGCCTTCCAGTTCCGCAACCTCCCAAGGCAAGGAAGTTTCCCGCACGGTTTCCTTCCACATTTCAAACGACTTTCGGGGACACAATTCCATCTCTCCAACTTCGTTGATTGTCACCGTATCTTCGGGGTTGCCCACCCAATTCACCGTTTGGATTTGCTCGGGTCTAAACCAGAGAATGTGGTAAGACTTTTGTTTGGGACGGTTAACTGAAATTGAAATTGCCAGAATGCCGCTGGCTTGATTTTTGAATGCCTTCGCTTCTGGATATATACGTGAGATAGAATCGGTAGCAAACACTTGTTCCCTCTTGTGTTGCATTAACCACGTCACAAGCTCCTGCACCTGGGTATCCGATGGCGTTTGACCAACTAATCTCATCTGACCGTCAAGCAAAAACGCGGCTCCTTGAGCATGAAATAGATCCAGCAATTGATTCGTATTTTGGCTCAACGCCTGCTCCATAGAATTGAACTCCTGCAATAACGTTTGCTGCAGTTCATCCTGAATCCCTTTCATCTGCGTTCGGTAAACCTGCAATTCTCGTTCTTGCTGATGCACCAGTTCAATCGAGGCAAACGGTCCTAAAAATTCACAGACTTTGCGAGTTTCATCATCCAGTAGTTTCGGGCTGGAGTGGTGACAGGCAATTAATCCCCAGAGGCGTTTGTTGTCGAGCAATGAAATCGACATTGACCCACCAACCTCCATATTCTGTAAGTATTCAATGTGATAGTGAGACACTCCTCGTAACTCAGAATTACTTATATCAACGGGTGTATTCGTCAGAGGATGGTTGGTGGGAATCAGGGGGATAGGGGTGTAATTGACATCGGGAATGAATCGCACCCACTTGCGGCAAAACAACTTGCGGGCTGGCGTGGGAATATCTGTCGCCATATAGTGCAGTCCTTTGTAGCTTTTTAAATGCCTCTGTTTCTCCTCCGCAATTACCACACCACTATTGTCTGCGTTAAAGCGATAGATCATAACCCGATCGAACCCGGTCATTGCTTTCACCTCTCTGGCAAGGGTTTGAGCCAGATCCATCAGACTAGTGGCATTACGAAGATTGGCGATTGTGGCTCGCAGGCGGTAAGATAACTGGGTTGAATGGGTGCTGTTGATTGATCGCTGAGGTTCTAGTTCCAGGGTCAACCCATCTACCATCCGGTGCATCAGACCTCTGAATGTCTGATTTTTCGGTTGCCAATCAGTCTGGGCGACCCTCCGCCGCGTTTTTAGCTTAAACGGATTGCAAAGCTCCAGGTTATCTTGAGTCAGGTAGCCAGCAAGTCGCTGCACTTGAGCGCGGGAAAACAACAGTTGTAAGGGTTGACCCAGCAATGCTTCTGCCGAAATACCAAAAAACTGTTCGACATTTTCACTAATCTGCAAGATAGTTAGCTGCGGCTCTTGTAGCATCAGCAACATTCCATGCGGCTGAATATGACCGGGAGCATACACGCATTCATCACTGCAAACTTCTAAAGCGGTCAGTACTGAAGGCGTGAGTGAGGTAGGATTTTGTGATTGCATACTGGAAGTAAAAGGATAATTGCCTTGAATCATTCGAAAGAGGTGTTCAATTGATACTTTTGATACTTGCTGACAGGTTCACTCAAATATAGCCATTCGTAAGACTTTTATGCAAAACAATAAGTTTTATAAAGTGTAATGACTGTACTAGGACTTACGCACTTTACACATTGATCATCATGTGAAAGAAAGGCTTATTAACCTAAAACTCTTGCAGGTCCTCGTTCTTGGGCTGCTGCCTGGGAATGAGTTCAAGTGGGCTGCTGCCTCCCGGTTTGACGTCCGTCAGAGCCTCTAACAAGAGCATTACAAGGCAGCAGCCCTGGAACGAGAGGCAATTCATAGTTTGTCGTTTCTGTCAATGCGTAAGTCCTATGTACTAGGAATTACGCATTGACAGAAAAAAATAATTGTGCAATAACCTCGTTACAAGGCAGCAGCCCAGGAACGAGGCAGTGCAAGGAAATCATTTTAACAATGTCTTGTGCGCATTTCGTTGCGTAAATTCAGTAACAGCAAGCGATATTTATGTGAGAGAATTCAACACTGGGGATTAACCTATGACGCCTACCACAACTTCTGAGCAAGACAATTTTGCCTTAACGTTGCCTATTACCCAAGCCGCCCGTAGGACTGCCCAAGAGTTTGCCCATCAGCAGCCTACTCCTGAAAAAGGCGAGCAAGTCCTACTGAATACGCTTTCTGTTTGGGTTGTGAATGACTACTTGGAGCTTATGAGTATTCCTACTGATAAGAGGGTCAGTGATAGTTGGAACCCAGTTGTACGTCTCTGCGCTGATGTAGCTGACTTGATGTTGCCAAAAGTGGGTCGTTTGGAGTGTCGCCCCGTGCGAAAACACCAGCAGATGTGTTACATTCCCCCAGAAACCTGGTCAGAACGAGTAGGCTATGTTATTGTCCAAGTGGATGAATCGCTCCAATTCGCAAAGCTACTGGGGTTTGTTCGCAGTGTTGCAACGGAAGAACTACCTTTGAGTCAACTGCAACCTCTGTCAGATTTGCTCGAACATCTGGGACAACTGAAACAAACTCCTGTCAGAACCTCAGTGAATTTGCGCTCTTGGTTTGCGGGTATCTTTGAGCCTGACTGGCAAACCATTGAATCCTTATGGAACGAGCCAAAATTTAGAGCAGCTTATGCCTTTCGCAGTAGTGGTACTGTGGAAGAAAAACCCAATGACCCTGCGGGTGACGATCGCGGACTCAGTAACCCGGAGCGATCGCACCGACGCGAGGGAAACCCTCCCCCTCACCAAAAAGAAGCACTGATTAGAAGGGCAAAGTTGATTGATTTGGGAATCCAAATTGCCAATCAACCGGTCATATTGATTCTTGAAGTCAGACCTGAAGCTAACCAACAAACTAGCATTTGCCTCCAATTACATCCCACTGGTAATGAAATTTACTTGTTACCTGGACTGCAAATGACAGTGCTAGATGAGTCGGGAGCAGTGTTTCTAGAAGCTAAAGCTAGAGATGCAGACAACTACATTCAATTACAGTTTAGGGGTGAACTGGGAGAACAGTTTAGTGTCATCTTGGCATTAAATCATCCGATTCTTACAGAAGACTTTGTAATTTAGTTATGAGTTATATCATGTCCGTATAAACAGTTACGATATCTAGCCCTCGCCCCCGTCCCCTCTCCCAAGCGCGTGTGTGAGGGGAGCGAGCGAGGGTATAGTGAGGGTTCATATAATAACCGCTACACGGACTTGATATTATATGATGTCCATTAGACATCTGGTGAAAAACAATGTAGAGACGCGAAATTCTCGCTGTGCGCTGCAGGAGGGTCTCCCTCCGTAGGCGACTAGCGTCGCGTCTCTACAAGGGTTGTAGACAACGCATAATTAATTTTCACCAGATGTCCATCGCAATAGAAGAAAGGGTACTGCGACCATAACGAAGTTTGGTCGTAGTTCCATTTCGAGGAAAAAAGGAAACGTCCTTTTTAACAATTTTTGACACAGTTGAAAGAGTTGAAGGGGACAGTTGAGTTTTTTCCAAATCTACACACCGAACGAATGCTATGATTAATTTGTACGGGTGGTCAGCCCGGAACTTACGCGACAGGAGCCTGCTTGTCAGGAAGCAGACGCTCGAAGACTCGCTAACGCTTCGCTATCAGGAGTATCGAGTCCTGAGCCGGGGAACCCTACTAGATCGCTTAACATAAAACGGCGATTGGGATGTTGAGACAACAACTAGTAATTCTCTTGTCTTAAAGAATCTGCGGCTATAGCGAAGCTTAGCCGTAGAGGTTCAATTAA